>NZ_JARVHN010000001.1:580000-4580000 GCF_040459765.1 Bacillus cereus group sp. RP29 | reverse complement strand
GCGAGATAAAAGGTGCCTGTACCGCAAACCGACACAGGTAGGCGAGGAGAGAATCCTAAGGTGTGCGAGAGAACTCTGGTTAAGGAACTCGGCAAAATGACCCCGTAACTTCGGGAGAAGGGGTGCTTTCTTAACGGAAAGCCGCAGTGAATAGGCCCAAGCGACTGTTTAGCAAAAACACAGCTCTCTGCGAAGCCGTAAGGCGAAGTATAGGGGGTGACACCTGCCCGGTGCTGGAAGGTTAAGGAGAGGGGTTAGCGTAAGCGAAGCTCTGAACTGAAGCCCCAGTAAACGGCGGCCGTAACTATAACGGTCCTAAGGTAGCGAAATTCCTTGTCGGGTAAGTTCCGACCCGCACGAAAGGTGTAACGATTTGGGCACTGTCTCAACCAGAGACTCGGTGAAATTATAGTACCTGTGAAGATGCAGGTTACCCGCGACAGGACGGAAAGACCCCGTGGAGCTTTACTGTAGCCTGATATTGAATTTTGGTACAGTTTGTACAGGATAGGCGGGAGCCTTTGAAACCGGAGCGCTAGCTTCGGTGGAGGCGCTGGTGGGATACCGCCCTGACTGTATTGAAATTCTAACCTACGGGTCTTATCGACCCGGGAGACAGTGTCAGGTGGGCAGTTTGACTGGGGCGGTCGCCTCCTAAAGTGTAACGGAGGCGCCCAAAGGTTCCCTCAGAATGGTTGGAAATCATTCGTAGAGTGCAAAGGCATAAGGGAGCTTGACTGCGAGACCTACAAGTCGAGCAGGGACGAAAGTCGGGCTTAGTGATCCGGTGGTTCCGCATGGAAGGGCCATCGCTCAACGGATAAAAGCTACCCCGGGGATAACAGGCTTATCTCCCCCAAGAGTCCACATCGACGGGGAGGTTTGGCACCTCGATGTCGGCTCATCGCATCCTGGGGCTGTAGTCGGTCCCAAGGGTTGGGCTGTTCGCCCATTAAAGCGGTACGCGAGCTGGGTTCAGAACGTCGTGAGACAGTTCGGTCCCTATCCGTCGTGGGCGTAGGAAATTTGAGAGGAGCTGTCCTTAGTACGAGAGGACCGGGATGGACGCACCGCTGGTGTACCAGTTGTTCTGCCAAGGGCATAGCTGGGTAGCTATGTGCGGAAGGGATAAGTGCTGAAAGCATCTAAGCATGAAGCCCCCCTCAAGATGAGATTTCCCATAGCGTAAGCTAGTAAGATCCCTGAAAGATGATCAGGTTGATAGGTTCGAGGTGGAAGCATGGTGACATGTGGAGCTGACGAATACTAATAGATCGAGGACTTAACCATATAATATGAAGCAATGTTATCTAGTTTTGAAAGAATATAAAAAACTTGTTGACTTTCAAAGTGAAATAAGTTACAATAATTCTTGTCTTAAATGAATACAGTCTGGTAATGATGGCAGAGAGGTCACACCCGTTCCCATACCGAACACGGAAGTTAAGCTCTCTAGCGCCGATGGTAGTTGGGACCTTGTCCCTGTGAGAGTAGGACGTTGCCAGGCAAAATGGAGGATTAGCTCAGCTGGGAGAGCACCTGCCTTACAAGCAGGGGGTCGGCGGTTCGATCCCGTCATCCTCCACCATATATGTCGGAGGGGTAGCGAAGTGGCTAAACGCGGCGGACTGTAAATCCGCTCCTTCGGGTTCGGCAGTTCGAATCTGCCCCCCTCCACCATTCTTAATTAATGGGCTATAGCCAAGCGGTAAGGCAACGGACTTTGACTCCGTCATGCGCTGGTTCGAATCCAGCTAGCCCAGCCATTAAGAGCCATTAGCTCAGTTGGTAGAGCATCTGACTTTTAATCAGAGGGTCGAAGGTTCGAGTCCTTCATGGCTCACCATTTTAACAAAATATGCGGGTGTGGCGGAATTGGCAGACGCACTAGACTTAGGATCTAGCGCCTTTGGCGTGGGGGTTCGACTCCCTTCACCCGCACTTTTAATAAAATAACTCATACATGTCTTGCGGAAGTAGTTCAGTGGTAGAATACAACCTTGCCAAGGTTGGGGTCGCGGGTTCGAATCCCGTCTTCCGCTCCAATTTTCAATATGACATGCCGGGGTGGCGGAACAGGCAGACGCACAGGACTTAAAATCCTGCGGTGGGTGACCACCGTGCGGGTTCGACCCCCGCCCTCGGCACCATATGCGCCCGTAGCTCAATTGGATAGAGCGTTTGACTACGGATCAAGAGGTTAGGGGTTCGACTCCTCTCGGGCGCGCTTTTAATAACGGGAAGTGGCTCAGCTTGGTAGAGCACCTGGTTTGGGACCAGGGGGTCGCAGGTTCAAATCCTGTCTTCCCGATATTCCCAAAAACATGGGGCCTTAGCTCAGCTGGGAGAGCGCCTGCCTTGCACGCAGGAGGTCAGCGGTTCGATCCCGCTAGGCTCCACTTTATTTATTATATGTCTCGGAGGTATACCCAAGTTCGGCTGAAGGGATCGGTCTTGAAAACCGACAGGCGGTGAGAATCGCGCGGGGGTTCGAATCCCTCTACCTCCTCCATTTTCTTTTAAAATGGTTTAGACATAAATAATAAAATATTTTTTCCTTCATGGAGGTATACCCAAGTTCGGCTGAAGGGATCGGTCTTGAAAACCGACAGGCGGCGAGAGTCGCGCGGGGGTTCGAATCCCTCTACCTCCTCCATTTTTTATAAAGTAAATATTTTATCATCGCGGGGTGGAGCAGCACGGTAGCTCGTCGGGCTCATAACCCGAAGGTCGCAGGTTCAAATCCTGTCCCCGCAACCAAATGGTCCCGTGGTGTAGTGGTTAACATGCCTGCCTGTCACGCAGGAGATCGCCGGTTCGACCCCGGTCGGGACCGCCATTTATGTTTGGCTCGGTAGCTCAGTCGGTAGAGCAGAGGACTGAAAATCCTCGTGTCGGCGGTTCGATTCCGTCCCGAGCCACCATTTTTTTATGCCGACTTAGCTCAATTGGTAGAGCAACTGACTTGTAATCAGTAGGTTGGGGGTTCAAGTCCTCTAGTCGGCATCCTTTAGGGGCATAGTTTAAAGGTAGAACTGAGGTCTCCAAAACCTCCAGTGTGGGTTCGATTCCTACTGCCCCTGTAAAGTATATGGGCCTATAGCTCAGCTGGTTAGAGCGCACGCCTGATAAGCGTGAGGTCGATGGTTCGAGTCCATTTAGGCCCACCATATATTATTCCGCAGTAGCTCAGTGGTAGAGCTATCGGCTGTTAACCGATCGGTCGTAGGTTCGAGTCCTACCTGCGGAGCCATGGCCCGTTGGTCAAGTGGTTAAGACACCGCCCTTTCACGGCGGTAACACGGGTTCGAATCCCGTACGGGTCATAAAAAAAGAGTCAGCAATATGCTGACTCTTTTTTATTGTGCATTCATTCTCCTTTATCAACTGATTTTCCTGAAATAAATAAAGGGATTTAGGAAAAGCTATGGTATGTATAAAAAGGAGGAGATACAAATGACACGAGTGAGAGACTTGATGAGCACTCATATTGTACAGTGTACACCGTTAGACAATGTATATGAAGCTGCTGTAAAGATGAAAGAAGAATCGATTGGATTGATCCCGGTTGTTGAAAATGAACAAGTTGTTGGTCTTGTTACGGACCGAGATTTAGTTGTTCGAGGGATTGCTGAAAAACATCCTGGATCTAATAAAATTACAAATGTAATGACAAAAAACATTGTTTCAGTTTCTCCAGATGATCCTATTGAAAAGGCTACAGAGTTAATGGCACAGTATCAAATTAGACGATTGCCAGTAGTTGAGAGTGGTCAACTCGTTGGGATGTTAGCACTAGGAGATTTAGCTATAAAAGAATCGGCAGATGATCAAGCGGGATTTGCTTTAAGTGAAATATCAGAGCATACGGAATGAAGTGAGACTTTAATTAGTGTAATACGTTACGTATAAAAATCAGATACATTATTCTAGTATATAGGGTTAAGCTAATATGTTAGCATGATGTATCTGAGCCATTATATAATAAGTATACAGTTAGTAATTTCGACAGTTTATTTAAATTTGTCATTCCTAATTATAAATAAGAGAAAAAATGATATACTGATAGATATAAGTATTATGATTGATTTCGAATATAACAATATTTATTGTTAATGATGTGATAATGGATTAATATTTCCTATGTAGATAAAAGGGAAGGGGAATTATATGAAGGCTGTACAGCGCGATCCAAATTGGAATTTGGTTACAGATACATATATAGAACCAAATAATTTCGCTGAATTATTTTCTTTGCTTGTACCTTGTCATCCAAAAGGTGAAGGGAAAGAACGAACTATATTAGTGTGGAAAGAAAAAGAATTTTATAAAGAAGAAAATTTAGCGGCATTTATCGTATATGGAATGAATAAAGCAAAGAATTTACCGCAATTTCATAAAGACGAAATTCCAACTTTAGTACGTATTCTTCGCTTATGCCAAGAAATTGGTTGGTATGAAGAAGCGAATACTTTTATGGTAACTCAAGGGCTAGCTGAGTTTGTTCATACTTCATTGGAATATGAAACGTGGGATCTTTTGACGCAGGCGGTTGCTTTAAACTATTTAATAATTAAATATCGTATTGGTGAATTAACTGATGGAGATGTAGAAATTTGGGATAGAGTTAAATTTAATGAGAAATGTATAACAGACTGTAAACATTTATTATCCCATAAAGAAGTATTAGAATTTACATTTTTTTATATGTGTAAGAGAGCTAAGTCACTATCAAAAGAGCAATTAAATAGTGATATGATGAGTTTAGCGATGTATTGTAATACTTTTGTTTATGACTTATATACATATGATTTATTACGAAAGTATCGTAAGTGTACAGACTTTCTATCATATTATGGACCTAGTCAAGCGGTGTTAGCTTGCCAAAGGGCTGTACTTTCTCAAATTTCAGATCGATTAGACCCACTCAAGACTACTCATGTAGATGATTATTTATATGTAATGAAAGATATGATGGAGCATATGACGATAGGGATAATGGATCGATATGATCATTTTATTGGAAAGTTATTATCATATGTGCCATTTTTTGAAATGATCCAAGTTCCACAACATGCATATTATTGTGAAGAATTATTGTATATTTGTAAGGGCATTAAATATAAAGAAGAAATATTACGCAATTATATATTTATACAATTACATGACTGTTTACCATCTTTCTTTAAACTGTTTCTTAAAAATAAGCGTTATGCAACGATTCATGATATTCTGTTCTATTGGTGTGATGATGAACAAAGAATGAGCTTAGAGAAAAAATATAATCTTAGCTTTATTTATGAAAAATATGCTTGTGGATAAAGAGCACTTTCTATATAAATTAAAAAGGATCTCAATTGTGAGATCCTTTTTTTATTAGTAAAGCAAGGAGAATGTAATTAAGACGAGAAATAACATTCCATAAAGGAGAAATTGTGCCGTATAGCTTCCTTGTATACCAAAAAAAGTATTTGTTTTTTTGTATAAATTCAATATATATTTTATCGGATTATCTTTGAAAGATTGGTACACAGTGTCTCCTCTTTCTAAGCTTCTTGTTCGTGTTTTTTGTTATTAGGGACATGAATGTATCTAGCTATGAACAATAAAACAGCCATAAAAAATACGGGAAACACGGTAGATAAATAAAAACCATTACTAATAATATTTGTTATTAAAGCACTTAATAGAAAAATGGCATTATAAATATGGGCAATTTTTTGTTTTAGTTGAACTTGAAAAGCTTCCATCATAATTTCTAAAGCAACAAAAGCAATGATAATAGATAAAAATACAGTATTTGTATTATAAATTACTAAGCAACAGATTAAGCCTAAAAAGGCTAAGTATTCAATTAAGAGAGGTATATTGATATTGCGTGGCATACAATTTACCTAACTAAATATGGCAGTGGGTTTATTGCATTTGTTTTTTCAAAATTCCATTCTCCATTGTGTAATTCAAAATGAAGATGTTGCCCGTATGAATGACCTGTGTTTCCCATATGACCTACTAATTGTCCAGCTTGTACTTGATCACCAGCTTGTACAGTGCGATCTTTCATGTGAGCATAGACTGTTGTATATAATTTCCCGTTTATTTGATGGGCGATGAACACAACATTGCCATAGCTAGCTGAATAATATGATTTCACGACTTTACCTGCCGCAGCAGCCTGGATAGAGACATTACCCTGAGCTGCGATATCTATACCATAATGCATTTGTTCCCAGCGCATATCAAATGTTGAGCTAATTTTTCCTTGAGTAGGGAATTTGAAAACGGCTGGAATGGAAGTAGGTTGAGTCGTTTGAGCTTGTGATTGCGTTTGATTTTGCACTACATAATGCTTTGCCACATATCCGTATCCTGTGCCAAAACGAATTTTATACCAAGTTCCTACAGTTTCCACTACTTGTAATTGTGTACCATTTTGTAATGAACCAAGTAGTGCGCTACTTGTACTAGCGTTGCTACGCACATTAAGTTTAGGTGTTGCAACTGTGTATTTCGTATTATTTTGAACTGTGATGCCTTTTACTAAAGGCTGTGAACCATTAGATACGAATGCCTTTTGTACGTAACCTGTTTTGCCATTATGTAAAATTTTATACCATTCACCTTGTTCTTCTTGAATAGTAACGAATTTCCCATTTGGTAATACATCTAAAATTGAAGATTCTAAATTAGGTTCAGAACGAACGTTTAATGCATTGGCATTGACGATATATTGATTATTAGATTGAAGTTTGTTTTTTAGTAGAATAGAATCTTTTTGTACGTAACCTACTTTATTATTAACAGATACTTTATACCAGCCATTAGTTGTTTCAAGTATATTCACTTTCGTATTAAAGCGAATTGTATCAATTGATGAGCTATTTGCGTTATCTTTTGTATGTAAGGCTACTTGATCGACTTTGACATATCCAGTTTTCACATTAGATAATTGTTCAGCGTTGGCTGTTTGTACATTTGTTTCTCCCATAGAAGGAAGTAAAGAAGCAATTGCGACAGTAGTTGCTGTTAAAGCAGTAGCTTTCATATTCATATAATAGAGACCTCCTCTAGTTGTATAGTTGTAATTTTATTATAGTATAAAGATATAATATAGTGGGTGTATTCACATAAATGTAATATGAAATCAATATAAAAATAAATTTTTTGAGGATAATGATTCCTTTTTATCCAATTTATTAGGATAATAATTTCTAAGATAGAATATAAGTGTTATATGGTTTTGTTATTTTGTTGACAATTGAGAAAATTAAAACAGTTGATGATGTCTTATTACGGTGTTATACTGACAGTGATAATTTTATAGTTTGCTAGGAGAGCTGGTGTTGCCAGCTGAGAGTAAGACCTTAAGTCTTTGATCCTTTTTATTACCTGATCTAGATTATGCTAGCGTAGGGAAGCAATTCGGACACTAATAATGAGTCCCCGTTTCTTTGCGTATAGAAACGGGGCTTTTTTATTTGAAAATTTCATATTGAAACCACTAGGGGTGCTTGTTGTGCTGAGAGAGGAATAATCCTTAACCCTTACAGACCTGATCTAGATAATACTAGCGAAGGGAAGTGGAGCAACGAATAAATTATAATTTTATTTGCTGTAACCACTTCTTATTTAGAAGTGGTTTTTTATTTAGATATATAAATTGAAAGGGGATAGAGAAATGAAATTTTGCGATAGATTATTAGAAACTGTACAACCAGTTTGGGAGATGAGTCATAATCATCCATTTGTTGTAGGTATGGGGGATGGTACGTTAGAAAAAGATAAGTTTCAGTATTATATTATTCAAGATTATTTATACTTGTTAGATTATGCAAAGTTATATGCGATCGGTGTTGTAAAGGCAACAAATCCACAAGTTATGGGGAAATTTGCTGAACAAATTGATGGGATATTAAATGGAGAAATGACAATTCATAAACAGTATGCAAAAAGACTTGGAATTTCTATAGAGGAGATAGAGTCTGCAAAGCCATCTGCTAAAAATTTAGCTTATACAAATTACATGATGTCTGTATCTCAAAATGGCACACTTGCGGAATTAATAGCAGCACTTCTTCCATGTATGTGGAGCTACTGGGAGATTGGAAAGCGTTTAAATGATATTCCTGGAGCAAGAGATCATGAGTTCTTTGGTGAGTGGATTCAAGGATATAGTTCGGAAGAATACGGTAATCTTTGTATTTGGTTAATAGATTTATTAAATGAAATGGCAGTTGGAAAGTCTGAAAAAGAGCTAGATCGATTAGAGGAGATTTTCCTATATTCCAGTCGATTTGAATATTTATTCTGGGATATGTCCTACCGTAAGGAGATGTGGGGATTTGAGGAGCAAGAACATACTACAGTTTCATAATGTTTCTTTTCATTATGATGAGAAGCCAATCATTAATGAATTAAATGCTTCTATACAAGATAAAGAGTTTGTAAGCATTATCGGACCGAGTGGATGCGGGAAAAGTACTTTATTTCGCCTTATTACAGGTTTAGAAGAAGCGAGTACGGGACAGATAGAACTAACAGAAACAAAGAGCCATCCTGTAGGGTATATGCCCCAAAAAGATATGCTCCTGCCATGGAGAACGATTATTGAGAATGCGGCCCTGCCGCTAGAGTGCCAAGGTGTACAGAAGAAAGAAGCACAAATAAAGGCAAAGGAACTGTTACACAAATTTGGTTTACAAGGATATGAGACAAAATATCCGAAAGATTTATCTGGTGGTATGAGGCAACGCGTATCTTTCATTCGAACTTTATTAACAGGCGGAGAGATATTGCTCTTAGATGAACCGTTTAGCGCGTTGGATGCTTTAACGAAGGCATCTTTGCAGGAATGGTTGTTTGAACAATGGAAAGAGTGGGAAAAAACAATTTTATTTATCACTCATGATGTGGAAGAAGCATTGTTTCTTTCTAATCGAATTTTAGTGGTAGAGCAGCAACCGATAACTACTTTAACCGAGAGGATTGTACCGCTTGATCATAATCGGACAAGAAAAGATTTATATAAACCGGAAGTATTAGCGCTGAAAGATGAGCTTCTTAGTATGTTGCAAAGGCAGGTACTCGTATGATGAACCGGTTGAAGGAGCTATTACCTGCTCTTACACTTTCTAGTATTTTACTTGCTCTTTGGGAAGTAGGCGCAAGAATTGTAGATGAAATGTACATTTTACCGTCACCGTCTGCAATTGTAATGAAGATATGGAAACTAAAAGACATATTATTTACGGTTCATTTGCCAGCAACATTATATGTCGTTTTAATAGGGGTGGCTATTTCTATCGTACTTGGGGTAGGGCTAGCGATGTTAATGAATGCGAGTAATTGGATGGAGAGAGCATTTTATCCATTATTAGTTGCCTCACAAACGATTCCTATTACAGCGCTTGCTCCGCTTTTCGTTTTATGGTTTGGATATACGATCTGGAGTAAGGTTGTTGTTACGGTTTTAATTACGTTTTTCCCAATTGCGGTTAATACGTATGATGGACTGCGCAGTACGAAAAAAGAATGGGAAGAGCTTTTAGTTACGTATGGGGCAACGAAAAAAGATGTTTTTCTTAAATTAAAATTGCCGTCTGCTCTTCCTTATTTTTTCTCAGCTTTAAAAATTGCAGTACCGCTTAGTGTAATTGGGGCGGCAATTGGTGAATGGCTCGGTGCACAAGCGGGGCTAGGATATTTCAGTAAGAGAATGATGACGCAATTAGACGGGGCAGGTGTATTTGCACCCATTGTATTGTTATCATTATTAGCTATTTTCTTCGTCGTACTTATTTCGGTATTAGAAAAGAAATTCATTAGTTGGAGGAAGCATTCATGAAATTTTTAAAACGCATCTTTGTGCTTACATTATTAGTTGCAATGATTGCTGGATGTTCGAGTAATTCAGCATCAGATAAGAATAAAAAAGAGAAAGAAATAACGGTCATGCTTGATTGGTACCCAAATGCGGTACATAGCTTTATTTATGCGGCAATTGAAAAAGGTTACTTTAAAGAAGAAGGAGTAAAGGTAAATATTAAATTCCCTTCTAATCCGACTGACCCATTAACGTTAGCAGCTGCAGGAAAAGTAACAGTTGGCTTATATTATCAGCCAGATGTTGTCATGGCAAAAGCAAATGAACAAATTCCAGTGAAATCAATTGGAGCCGTCGTACGTTCACCATTAAATCATGTTGTATCGCTGAAGTCTGCAGGCATTCAATCGCCAAAAGATTTAGAGGGTAAAACAGTTGGGTATTCTGGAACACCTTTAAGTGAGATGTATTTAAAAACGATGGTAAAAGAAGCTGGTGGTAATCCAGATACAGTGAAAGTAGTCGATGTTGGTTTTGATTTAGTACCAGCATTAATTACGAAAAAAGTGGATGCGGTAACAGGAGCATATATTAACCACGAAGTACCTGTTATGCGTCATGAAGGTCATGAACCAGCATACTTTAATCCAGCAGATTATGGTGTACCGAATTATCATGAGCTCGTATTTGTAACAGGTGATAAAACATTGAAAAAAGATAAAGAAGCTTTGCAAGCTTTCTTGCGTGGTACGAAAAAAGGCTATGATTTTATGAAGAAAAACCCAGATGAAGCATTGAATATTTTATTAAATCATCAAGAAAAAGAAAACTTCCCACTTGTGCCAGAAGTTGAAAAGGAAAGTATGAAAATTTTATTAGAGAAGATGGAAACGAAAGATGAGCCATTTTTATCAGATTCAAAAGAGTCATGGGAGAAACAAAATAAATGGTTGAAAGATAAAGGAATGACGAAAGAAATCGTTCCGGCCGATGAGTTATTCGAAAACATTTTAAAGTAGGCGAATGAATATGAAAAATGAGCTTCATGTAATCTCAAATGGTCACATGTCATTCGAAGAGTTAGTGAATGTAGCGATGCAAATTGAAAGTGAAATTGATTATTTGCATATTCGTGAGCGTGAGAAAAGTACGAAGGAATTGTATGAAGGTGTGGAAAGTCTTTTGAAGAAGGGCTTTCCAGCATCGAAAATAGTGATAAATGATCGAATTGATATTGCTATTTTATTAAATATTCCGCGCGTGCAGCTAGGATATCGAAGCGCTGATGTAAGGTCAGTGAAAGAAAAGTTTTCTTATTTGCATGTCGGTTATTCTGTGCATTCTTTAGAAGAGGCGATTGATGCATTTAAGAATGGTGCGGATTCACTCGTCTATGGTCATGTATTTCCGACAGATTGTAAAAAAGGTGTGCCAGCGAGAGGGCTTGAAGAAATTTCAGACATTGCAAAGTGTTTATCCATACCGATTACAGCAATTGGAGGAATCACTCCGGAAAACACTGGAGATGTTCTTACTAACGGCGTCAGTGGTATTGCTGTTATGTCTGGGATTATAAGTAGTAGTAACCCGTATAGCAAAGCGAAATCTTATAAGGAATCAATAAGAAAGTGGGCGGAAAAACATGTGTAAGAAGTATGATGTAGCGATAATTGGCGGTGGTGTAATTGGTAGTTCAGTTGCACATTTTCTAGCAGAAAGAGGCCATAAAGTAGCGATTGTAGAGAAGCAACAGATTGCATCTGAAGCCTCGAAAGCAGCCGCTGGTTTACTTGGGGTGCAGGCAGAATGGGATGAATATGACCCGCTATTTGAACTTGCGAGAGAAAGCCGTGCTATATTTCCACAACTTGCAGAAGTTTTACGCGAAAAAACAGGCATCGATATTGGGTATGAAGAGAAAGGCATTTATCGCATTGCTCAAAATGAAGATGAGAAGGAAAGAATTCTTCACATTATGGATTGGCAGCAGAAAACCGGTGAAGATTCTTATTTCCTAGCGGGAGATCGTTTGCGAGAGAAAGAGCCGTATCTATCTGAGTCAATTATAGGGGCTGTATATTATCCGAAAGATGGTCATGTTATTGCACCAGAGCTTACGAAAGCATTCGCACATTCCGCATCATTTTCGGGTGCTGATATATATGAGCAAACAGAAGTATTTGATATCCGTATTGAAAATAATAAAGTGACTGGAATTGTGACAAGCGAAGGTATGATCACTTGCGAAAAAGTTGTTATTGCGGGTGGCTCATGGAGCACGAAGTTACTAGGTTATTTTCACCGCGAATGGGGTACATATCCAGTTAAAGGAGAAGTAGTAGCGGTCAGAAGTAGAAAACCACTTTTAAAGGCGCCTATTTTCCAAGAAAGGTTTTACATTGCACCAAAGCGCGGCGGACGTTACGTAATTGGAGCAACGATGAAGCCCCGTACATTCAATAAAACTGTGCAACCAGAGAGTATTACTTCTATATTAGAGCGCGCGTATACAATATTGCCAGCATTAAAAGAAGCGGAATGGGAAAGCGCATGGGCCGGATTAAGACCACAGTCGAATCATGAGGCTCCTTATATGGGAGAGCATGAAGAAATAAAAGGTTTATATGCTTGCACAGGCCATTATCGAAACGGCATTTTATTAAGTCCTGTTTCTGGTCAATATATGGCTGATTTAATAGAAGGAAAGCAGGAGAATCACTTGCTAGATTTATTGCTTTCTAAAACAGTTTAGAAAGGGGATGGAAGTTTGAATTTAAAAATTAATGGTAATCAAATTGAAGTGCCAGAGAGTGTGAAAACAGTAGCTGAGCTACTTACACATTTAGAGTTAGATAACAGAATTGTTGTAGTAGAGCGTAATAAAGATATTTTACAAAAAGATGATCATACAGATACATCTGTTTTTGATGGAGACCAAATTGAGATTGTAACTTTCGTAGGAGGCGGTTGATTATGTTAAACATTGGACCATTTTTATTTCATTCTAGACTTTTATTAGGAACAGGAAAATTCCCTGATTTTGATGTGCAGCAAAAGGCAATTGATGTATCTGAGGCAGAAGTTTTAACGTTCGCAGTACGTCGTATGGATATATTTGATGCAAAGCAACCTAATTTATTAGAGAAACTTGATGTGAAAAAATATACGTTATTACCGAATACAGCCGGAGCAAAAAATGCTGAAGAAGCTGTTCGTATTGCAAAATTAGCAAAAGCTTCAGGGCTTTGCGACATGATAAAGGTAGAAGTTATTGGTGATGATAGAACGTTATTACCTGATCCGGTAGAGACGTTAAAGGCATCTGAAATGTTACTAGAAGAAGGATTTATCGTACTTCCGTACACATCTGATGATGTTGTATTAGCACGTAAATTACAAGAACTTGGCGTGCATGCGATTATGCCAGGAGCATCACCAATCGGTTCAGGGCTTGGTATTGTAAATCCATTAAATTTAAGTTTTATTATTGAACAAGCGACAGTACCAGTTATCGTTGATGCTGGTATCGGTAGCCCGGCTGATGCGGCATTTGCGATGGAATTAGGAGCAGATGGTGTGTTATTAAATACAGCTGTATCAGGAGCAAAAGATCCTATTAAAATGGCACAAGCAATGAAATTAAGTATTGAGGCAGGCCGTTTAGGCTTTGAAGCAGGTCGTATTGCACGTAAACGTTGTGCAACGGCAAGTAGTCCTTTAGAAGGAATGAGCGTAGTTGAATAATCGATATTCTCGCCAAGAACTATTTTCTCCAATTGGAGAAGAAGGACAGCAAAAGATAAGGGAAAAGCATGTGCTTATTATCGGTGCAGGCGCACTAGGTAGTGCAAATGCAGAAATGTTTGTAAGAGCTGGTGTTGGTACAGTAACGATTGTTGACCGGGATTATGTCGATTGGAGTAATTTACAAAGGCAGCAATTGTATGCAGAGAGTGATGTGAAAAATAATCTTCCGAAAGCTGTAGCAGCAAAGAATCGTCTAGAAGAGATTAATAGTGAAGTAAGAGTAGAAGCGCTCGTTCAAGATGTAACAGCTGAGGAGTTAGAAGAACTCGTTACAAACGTTGATGTAATGATTGATGCAACTGATAATTTCGAAACGCGTTTCATTGTGAATGATATAGCACAAAAATATGCTATTCCATGGATTTACGGAGCATGTGTAGGAAGTTACGGTCTTTCTTACACAATCCTTCCTAGTAAAACGCCATGTTTATCTTGTTTATTACAATCGATTCCGCTTGGCGGAGCGACATGTGATACAGCGGGGATTATATCACCTGCTGTATCTCTCGTCGTTTCTCATCAAGTAACGGAAGCTCTTAAACTGTTAGTGGAAGATTACGAATCACTTCGAGATGGACTTGTATCGTTTGATGTATGGAAGAATGAATATTCATGTATGAATGTGCAAAAGCTTCGTAAACATAATTGCCCTTCGTGCGGAGAGAATGCATTATATCCTTATTTAAACAAAGAAAATACATCGAAAACAGCAGTTTTATGCGGGAGAAATACAGTTCAAATTAGACCACCTCATAAAGAGGAAATGGATTTTGAACGATACAAAGAGCTGCTGCATGATCGTGTAAATGATTTAAATGTAAATTCATATTTATTATCATTTTCTGTGGAAGAAAAGAGATTAGTTGCTTTTAAAGATGGTCGTGTACTTGTACATGGAACGAAAGATATAAGTGAAGCAAAAACAGTTTATCATCGTTATTTTGGATAGAAAAGGATGAGTGGGATGAAAGTAAATAAAGCTTTAACAATTGCAGGATCTGATAGCGGTGGCGGTGCCGGCATTCAAGCAGATTTAAAAACATTCCAAGAGCTTGGTGTGTATGGGATGACGGCTATTACGGCAATTACTGCTCAAAACACGCTTGGCGTTCAAGGGGTATATCCAGTTTCGTTAGAAGGTATTACGGAACAGTTGAATTCAATTGGTACGGATTTAACACCAGATGCTGTGAAATTAGGAATGTTATTTAGCAGCGAAATTATTCAAATTGTAGCAGAACATATTAATAAATTTGGCTGGAATAATATTGTACTAGATCCTGTTATGATTGCTAAGGGCGGTGCATCATTATTACAGCAAGAAGCAGTACAAGCGTTAAAAGAATATTTATTGCCAGTAGCAACAGTTGTAACGCCGAATGTTCCTGAGGCAGAAGTGTTAACGGGGCTAGAAATTCATAACGTTGAAGATAGTAAAGAGGCTGCAAAAGTATTGCATGAATTAGGGGCGAAATATGTACTTATGAAGGGCGGACATGCAGAATATCAAGGTAATGAAGTAATTGATTTACTTTTTGATGGAGAAAAGTTTATTGAATTTAGAAGTGAACGAATTCCTTCAAAGCAAACGCATGGAAGCGGGTGTACATTTGCTTCAGCGGTTACAGCTGGACTTGCGAAAGGATACTCAATTGAAGAGGCAGTTCAAGAAGCAAAACAATTTATTAGTATAGCAATTGAAGAGCCGCTACATATTGGAAGTGGTCATGGACCGACGAATCATTTTGCATATAAATTGAATAAAGCACATGTATAAGTAGACAAAAGTCAGTTGTATAACTGGCTTTTTTTTCTGTTTACTTTTTCTAGATACAAGAGTAATATATCAGCCAGAATATATTTTTTGTAATACGCTGAGTCCAATTATATGGAGCGGAGGAACCAATTTGTGCAGTGTCACTAGGGGTGAATCTTTCAATTTTGAAAGTAGGGCTACTCTCAAAGTCCGAATCCGACAGCTAACTTCGTAAGCGTCTTGAGAGAGGACGGTGCCATGATGGATACATCACTTCATCGATCTGATTAGTATAGGGGAATATCAATCTATGTTTGAGTTCTTTTATGCTAAGGAGGATGAGGTACATGGAACTAACACTTATTTGTGTTGGAGAAGAAAGCAAGGTAAATAGTTTAATAGATTTAGTAGCGTTTCAACATGAGTTAATTATTTTTACCGCAAATGAAGAGATAGCGGCTGAAGTGAGGAATTGTGGGTTTGATTGGACGTATAGCTGTAGTAAGGAGCAGGATTTTGCTAGTGTTTGTGAGTGTATTAAGAAGGTGATTTTACTAGGGGATGAGCTTCCAATTATTAGCTTCTTTACAGAACACATTCGCTTTTCTTTTCAAGCACCTATTACTGTTGTTACAAGGAATAAACGATACCCAGCGAGGCTCTATGAAACAATTGGAGCTACATTTGTCGTGTTTACGAATTGTGATAATATTTCTTTTTTATTTTTTGAATAGGGCGGGGGAGAAGAAGATGAAGGTGTTGTTACTAGGAGATATAGCGAATCGTTGGGCGGTATCGATAGAGCGAGTTCAAGAATTGGTGGTGCTCGATCCTATTTTTCCAAGGCCTTATATCATATTGCCATCGAAAGACGCTTTATACTTAAAAACAGATGTGATCGAATATGAGCAACTACATGCAGAATTGTCACAAGTTTATATTCGCGGGAGAAATTTACGTACTTTTTTACGAGGAGAATAAATAGTGAATCAAAAAGAGCGAATGCTAAGTGCAATAAGCGATGCACTTCATGTCATTCGCTCTTTTTATTTCGTATTTAAAAGATCATTTCTATGAAAAAGTAAGAAAAGACGAGAAAACAGATGAAAAAATATTAATAACACTCAATGTAAGCGTTTAAATAGATAGATATTTTCTTATTTTCAGTAATTTAGCTCTTTACAAGTGAAATATAGAGGAGTATATTTACTCTCATAAATCATTCATAAAATTTCCAAAAAAACCTAAAATCGCTGAGTTCCAGAAATGGAGCGGGGGAACCAATTTTGTGCATCGTCACTTGGGGTGAATCTTTCAGTTTTGAAAGTAGGGCTACTCTTTAGGCCCGAATCCGACAGCTAACCTCGTAAGCGTTTAGAGAGGAGGTTTACTTTTTGTTGTTCATTTTTTGAACACTGAGTAGAGCTCAGTGTTCTTTTTTAATATTTAAATGGTAAATTTTTACAGATAAGCGAGGGGTAGCTATGTTAGATGTTGTAATGATCGGAATTTTTGTTGTGTTAGTTGCATCGATGGCAAGTCTTGCAAGTTGGTCAGATAAAGTTGTGAAAGAAGGGAAGCAATCATGATGATTGCCTTATCGATTATTGTTGCAGCAATTACGGTGTACTTAGTGTATGCATTATTAAATCCGGAAAAGTTTTAATTAGGGGGAGTCATTCATTATGATCTGGGTTGCAGTCGTTATTACAATGCTATTGTTTATTCTTGTGGCAAAGCCAACGGGAATTTATTTAGAGAAAGCCTTTCAAGGGAGTAAAAAGCTAGATAAAGTATTCGGGCCTTTTGAAAAACTTATTTTTAAAATTACGGGTGTAAAAGAATATAATCAAACGTGGAAACAGTACGCATTATCATTAGTTTTATTAAATGGATTTATGATTGTTGTCGTATATTTCATTTTCAGACTACAAGGAGTATTGCCATTAAATCCAGCACACATTGAAGGAATGGAGCCTACGCTCGCTTTTAATACAGCAATTAGTTTTATGGCTGATACGAACTTACAGCATTATAGCGGTGAAAATGGTTTATCTTATTTATCACAATTAATCGGAATTACATTCTTAATGTTTGCAGCACCGGCAACGACTTTAGCGCTCGTTATGGCATTTATAAGAGCGCTTGCTGGAAAAGAACTCGGTAACTTTTTTGTTGATTTTACGAGAGCACTAACGAGAGTATTTCTTCCTATCGCATTTATTGCGGCACTAGTGTTTGTTGCACTTGGCGTACCACAAACGTTAGACGGTGCTATTACAGCACAAACGATTGATGGCGCGAAGCAAAGTATATTACGCGGGCCAGTTGCATCATTCGTTTCCATTAAGGAACTTGGAAATAACGGCGGTGGATTTTTCGGAGCTAACTCTACACATCCTTTTGAAAATCCAGGGCAAATGAGTAATATTTTGCAAATGATGCTTATGATGTTGTTGCCAACAGCACTTCCATTTACGTACGGACGAATGGTAGGAAATAAAAAACAAGGTCGCATCCTTTTCGTTTCACTATTCATGGTGTTTTTACTAGGATTTATAACAATTACGACATCTGAATTAAACGGGAATCCAGCACTAAATGAAATGGGTATTGAACATGTACAAGGAAGTACAGAAGGAAAAGAAGTAAGGTTCGGAACAGTATTTTCTTCACTATACGCAACAGTAACGACAGCTGCTGAAACCGGAGCGGTGAATACGATGCATGATACGTTAACACCAATTGGTGGGTTAGTACCACTCGTAAATATGATGTTAAACACAGTATACGGCGGCGTTGGAGCAGGCTTTGTGAACATTATTATGTATGCGATCATCGCAGTTTTTATATCTGGATTAATGGTTGGACGGACACCAGAGTTTTTAGGTAAGAAAATTGAAGGTAAGGAAATGAAATTAATTGCGGTAACGATACTATTTCATCCATTGCTCATTTTAGGATTTTCGGCATTAGCTCTTTCTACACATTTAGGAACAGAAGCGATTTCTAACTCGGGCTTCCACGGTTTAACACAAGTTGTTTATGAGTATACGTCATCAGCTGCGAATAACGGATCTGGATTTGAAGGGTTAGCAGATAATACACCGTTTTGGAATATTACAACTGGTTTAGTTATGTTTTTAGGACGCTATTTCAGTTTAATTACGATGCTAGCTGTTGCAGCTTCATTGAAAGAGAAGACGGTTGTGCCAGAAACAGTCGGAACGTTCCGTACGGATAATAGTTTATTTGGCGGCATTTTCATCGGAACAATTGTAATTGTCGGTGCATTAACATTCTTCCCAATGTTGGTACTCGGTCCAATTGCAGAATTTCTTACATTGAAGTAATGGAGGGTAAATGATGAGACCGGTAGTAGTAAAAGAAAAAAGAGTAAATGAGTCACAAATGCATGTTGTAGAAGATGAAGTTAGACAAGCGAAAACGATGGATCGTGATATCGTGACACATGCGATGAAACAGTCCTTTGCGAAATTGAATCCAAAAGTCATGATAAAGAATCCGATTATGTTTGTTGTAGAAATTGGATTTATCATTACGTTCATTTTATCGTTTCTTCCAAGTCATTCTAGTAGTGTACCAGGATGGTTTAATATAACAGTTTCTTTCATTCTCTTATTTACAGTTTTATTTGCTAATTTTGCAGAAGCATTAGCGGAAGGACGGGGGAAAGCGCAAGCCGATTCTTTAAAACAGTCGAAGAAAGATGTGTTTGCCAATGTTGTAAAAGAAAATGGGAACATTGTTCAAGTTTCAGCAACGGATCTAAGAAAAGGTGATGTTGTTATTGTAAAACAAGGAGAAATGATTCCAAGTGATGGGGAAGTCATAAAAGGATTAGCATCTGTTGATGAATCTGCGATTACAGGGGAATCAGCTCCTGTAATAAAAGAAGCTGGCGGTGATTTTTGTTCCGTAACAGGCGGTACGATGGTTGTAAGTGATGAGATTACGATTATCATTACGAGTAATCCTGGTGAATCATTTATTGATAAAATGATCTCTTTAGTAGAAGGGGCTGCTCGTCAAAAAACGCCGAATGAAATTGCTTTAAATACAGTATTAACGAGTTTAACGCTTATTTTCTTAATCGTTGTTGTGACGCTGCCGATTTTCACAAATTATTTAGGGTTTCAAATTGATACAGCTGTACTTGTAGCATTGTTAGTTTGTTTAATTCCAACGACAATTGGTGGATTATTATCAGCGATAGGTATTGCCGGGATGGACCGTGTGACAAAGTTTAATGTGTTAGCAATGTCGGGTAAAGCAGTAGAAGCTGCGGGCGATATTAATACAATTATTTTAGATAAAACGGGTACGATTACTTTCGGGAACCGAATGGCTCATACATTATTACCTGTAGGAAATGAAACGATTGAGCAAGTTGGAAAGTGGGCTGCGATTAGCTCAGTTTTAGATGAAACACCAGAAGGGCGATCTGTTATCGAGTATGTGCAAGCGAAATCTATATCATATAATAGAGAACTTGCGGAACAAGGTGAGTTTGTTCCATTTAAAGCAGAAACGAGAATGAGTGGTGTTGATTTACAGGACGGAACGAAAGTGAGAAAAGGTGCTGTCGGTAGCGTGATTGAATGGGTTCAGTCACAAGGTGGAACAATTCCGAAAGATGTAAATCAAAAAGCAGATTTCATTTCAAAAGAGGGCGGAACACCACTTGTAGTTGCAGTGAATAATCGTATTTACGGTTTAATCTATTTAAAAGATACAGTAAAACCTGGTATGCGTGAACGTTTTGAACAGTTGCGTCAAATGGGGATTAAAACGGTTATGTGTACAGGGGATAACCCATTAACAGCAGCAACCATTGCAAAAGAAGCAGGAGTAGATGAGTTTGTTGCTGAGTGCAAACCAGAAGATAAAATTGCAGTTATTAAAGCAGAGCAGGATAAAGGGAAACTTGTAGCGATGACAGGTGATGGTACAAATGATGCGCCGGCATTAGCGCAGGCTGACGTTGGATTAGCGATGAATAGTGGTACGACAGCTGCGAAAGAAGCAGCGAATATGATTGATTTAGATTCGAATCCAACGAAGATTATTGAGGTAGTAGGAATCGGTAAGCAATTGTTAATGACACGCGGTGCGTTAACGACGTTTAGTATTGCAAATGATATCGCAAAATATTTTGCAATCATTCCAGCAATGTTTACACTTGCGATTCCGCAAATGGAAGCATTGAACATTATGAAGCTAACATCACCACTGTCAGCGATTTTATCAGCATTACTATTTAATGCGGTTATTATTCCATTACTCATTCCATTGGCGATGAAAGGTATCGCATATAAACCGATGAGTTCGAATGCACTACTTGGCCGAAACCTACTTATTTATGGGCTTGGTGGAGTGATTGTACCGTTCATTGGAATTAAAGTAATTGATATGATTGTCGGCTTGTTCATATAAGGAAGAGGGGAAAGAGATGGCAAAGAAACAAAGTATACTATCACCAATCATTCGGATTACTTTTACATTTTTAGTGTTGTGTGGACTTGTATATCCGCTTATTATTACTGGTATTGCACAAGCAGTAATGAAGGATAATGCGGATGGAAGTCTAATATATAATGATAAAAATGAAGTGATTGGTTCTACATTAATCGGTCAAAATTTCACAGATCCACGTTATTTTCATGGGCGTGTTTCTAGTATTGAATATAAAGCAGAAGCGTCTGGTTCAAATAACTATGCACCGTCTAATCCAGATTTAGAGAAACGAGTAGAGAAAAGTATTGAAGAGTGGAAGAAACAAAATCCGAGCGTTCCAGTTACAGAAGTACCAATCGATTTAGTGACAAATTCAGGTTCAGGGCTTGATCCTGATATTAGTCCGAAGGCAGCCTCCGTACAGGTAGAGCGTATCTCGAAATTAACGAATATCTCGAAAGAAACACTAGAGCAATTGATTAAAGATCAAACAGAAGGTGCGGCACTTGGTTTATTTGGAGAGACCCGCGTAAACGTCTTAAAGTTAAATTTAGAATTACAGAAACTACTGAAATAGTAACAGTGCTACCTCAATCTAACAGATTGAGGTAGTGTTGTTTCGAAAGAAAGGTTGTGTGTGTTTTGTATGCAGATGACTATAAACCGACGTTTCAAAGGCGAACGCCAGAGGAATATTTAGAATATATTCGTCAGCAAAATCGTGGGAAGTTAAAGCTATATGTAGGGGCTGCTCCAGGAGTAGGGAAAAGTTATAAAATGCTCTATGATGCTAGAGAGATGAAAAAGGACGGTACGGATATTGTAATTGGTTTAATTGAAACGCACGGGAGAAAAGAGACGGAAGAAGCAATTGCTGATTTAGAAAAAGTTCCTTTGAAAGAAATACAGTATAAAGGAAAAGTATTTTATGAGCTTGATGTGGAAGGCATTATAAAACGTGCGCCGCAAGTCGTTGTAGTGGATGAACTTGCACATAGTAATATTCCCAGCTCTAAAAATAAGAAGCGTTATATGGATGTACAAGAATTGTTAGAGGCTGGTATATCCGTATTGTCAGCGTTTAATATTCAACATTTAGAAAGCGTTCATGACATTGTAGCTCAAATTACAAATGTAAAAGTAAGAGAACGAATTCCAGATTTTATTTTACAAAAAGCAAATGAAATTCAGCTCGTTGATGCAACGCCGGAAGTACTTCGGAAGAGGTTAATAGATGGAAAGATATATAAAGAAGAAAAAATTCAGCAAAGCTTACAAAATTTCTTTACGCTTAATAATTTAGGAGCACTAAGAGAATTATCACTTCGGGAAGTCGCTGACGATATGGACGAAAAGATTAGTCAAACAGTGATAGAACCAATCGGAGTGAAAGAAAAAATTCTCGTTTGTGTACAGTACAGTTCAACTGCAGAGAAATTAATAAGACGGGGCTGGCGCATGGCTGATCGCTTAAACGCTGAATTGTATGTATTCAATGTTGAAAGAGAAAATATAGACTCTCTTTCAGCTAGTAAAAAACAAACAATTGAAGAGTGGAAGGCGCTCACGAATCAATTTGATGCAAGTTTTGTATTAGAAGAAGCAAAAGGAAGAAAGCCAGCGGATGTTATTATTGAAGTCGCGAAAAGATTGCAAGTAACACAAATTTTACTTGGGCAATCAGCGAGAACGCGGTGGGAAGAAATTAGAAAAGGTTCTATTGTAAATGAAATTATGAGACAGACGAAACATATTGATATTCATATTGTTGCGGATCAAAGAGTTTAAAATAGAGACCATCTGTAGGTCTCTATTTTGCTTTTTGTGTGGCAGGGAAGCGTAGCATTTTCATTGCATATAAGGTTACAAGTAAAAATATAATTGCGCCTAGGAAGAAAATCCAAAAGTAATTTTGGTTAAATAAAAGAAATCCACCTATAAGTGGGCCTGTGCCCATACCAAGATAGCGGATGAAGTTGTACATACCGATAGCTGTTGCGCGTTCTTGTACGAATTCTTCCGTTAACAAAGTAGTGTGAGTTGGCATAGAAAGTCCCATACTAAAACCGTACAAAGATGTAACGATAATGATGAATGGGATATTAATGCTATATGTGAAAGAGAATAAAACGACACATATAATATTGAAGAAACTCGTAATAAATAAAGTTTGCTTTGTTGTGAGGCGTTTTTGCAAAAACTTGTAGCAAAAACTTCCCAGCATGATAGAAAGAGACATTGGTACAAACATAAGACCAATTTCCTTTACAGTTAAATGAAATGAATTTGTTAAAATACTCGGTAAAAAAACGAGAAAGCAAAAGTAAATACAAAATTGAATGAAGCCAATAAGAGTAATAGAAAATCCAGTTTTATTTTTTAAGATAAACCAGTAATTCTTTTTTGCTTGCGGTTGCTTCATTACAGTAGGTTTTGTTTCTGGAAGTAGTGAAAGGTTTATCATTAATAAAAGAATGCCAAGTATAGATAAAAATAGAAATACAGATAAGTGGCCATTTATACTGCCGAGATAACCACCAATGAGAGGACCAATCGCAGGTGCGAGGGCAAGTAACATTTGGTATAGGCTCATCGCTTCTCCGCGTTCTTTTCCTTCAAATAAATCGCCGATAATCGTTGCTGAAACTACAGGTATAGCCGCTATTCCTATAGCTTGAACAGCTCTAAAAAAGAGAAATAAATAAATGTTTGCCGAAAAAGCACATCCGATTGAACCAATTGTACTAATGACTAAACTAGGGATAAGGACAGATTTTCTCCCTTTTGTATCAATGAAAGGTCCATATACGAGCTGCATAATTGCAAGAATGAACGTGAAAAGTGAAACTGTTACATTTACAAGATAAAGAGAAGTATGAAAAGAACCTTGAATCATGGGCAAGATAGGTGTGTAAATATTTTGAGCGAAGGAACCAAGTAAGGCACTAATACAGACAACATATAAAATGAAATGTAGTTTGGATTTTTTCATTATGTTAACCTCCTCTTTTTTAGTTTCCTTGGAAACTAAATTTAGTTTAACATGTTTTTCTCACTTGTAAATATGAAAAAATGATTTTAAAATGGTATATAGTTAAATTGTTTCTTTGGAAACTTAGGGGGTGAACGGATTGGATTATGTAACGAAACAAATGGAAATACTTTCGGACATTCGTACACTTTTGCATAAAAGAGAAGAACATTTGAAAGGACAAAATGAGAAGTTTCTTCGTGAGACAGGTGTAAGTGGTATGTCTTTATCTGAGTTACATGTAATCGAATGTATCGGGAAAAATGGTCTGATGAATGTAACGGCAATTACGATAGAAATGGGAATGACGAAGGGCGCAATCTCTAAAGTTTGTACAAAGTTGTTCCAAAAGAAATTCGTTGAGAAGATGCAAATGTTAGACAATCAAAAAGAAATTTTCTTTCGCTTAACGGAAAGCGGAAATGAAATATATAAAGCTCATGATAAATTGCATAAACAAGCTGAAGAAAAGTGGCTGTTACTCTTAGATAGATATACGAAAGAAGAACAAGATTTTATTCAGAGGTTTATAAAGGATGTCTCTGATCATTTGGAAATATAATTGGAAGAAAAAATTCCGTTTTCTCAAGTCTTTTAAATATAATTTCTGAAAGAACTCATATATAATAGAAACAGATACTTAACATGGTGAATAATTAAAGAGTCAATATATATAGAGGAGAGAGTAACATGCTTGAAAATACAGGGTTAGTATTAGAAGGCGGCGGTATGCGTGGTGTATATACGGGCGGGATATTAGAATACTTTATGGAACAAGATTTATATTTTCCATATGTAATCGGTGTATCAGCTGGTGCTTGTCATGCAGCGTCGTATCTTTCCAGACAAAGAAATAGAAATAAAACAGTAAATATTGATTATGCATCACATCCGAAATATTTATCGTATAAAAACTTATGGAGAAAACGTCAGCTATTTGATATGGATTTTATTTTTCATGAAATTCCAGAAAAGCATGTGCCGTTTGATTTTGAAACATACTTTAATAGCCCAGAGCGTTTCCTTGTAGGAACGACGGATTGTGAAACAGGACAGTCTGTTTATTTTGAAAAAGAGGGAACGAATGACGATGCACTAAATTTATTACAAGCTTCTAGTTCATTACCTTTCATTGCACCAGTAGTAAATTATCGTGGTAAGCAATTATTAGATGGCGGGATTTCAGATCCAATTCCAGTTCGTAAAGCACAGGAAGATGGATTTAAAAAATCAGTCGTAATTTTAACAAGAAATCACGGTTACGCAAAGAAAAAATCAAGATTTGGGTGGATTGCTGCGAAAGCTTATAAAAAATATCCGAATCTTGTTAACACAATGCTAAATCGCTATGAAGTGTATAATGAAACACTTCACTACATTGAAAAAGAAGAACAAGCGGGTAATTTATTTGTTATTCGTCCAGAAGTACCGCTTCAAGTAGATCGTATGGAAAAAGATACAGCAAAACTACAAAATCTATATGAGCAAGGCTATGAAGATGCAAAGAGACAGTTTGCAGATTTAAAAGCGTTCTTGCAAAAATAAGTATTAGGCTGTGGAGAAGAAATTCTCTGCAGTCTTTTTATTATTGGTTTCAATGCTGAATGTTGGTTATACACGTTTTTAGATTATGGTATAATATGGATAAAAGTATGTGGAGAGGTGATACATATGGAAAATGTATATAAAGGGCTTAGACATACTGGATTTATTATGATGCTTATTTTTGGTGGGGTATTTTTACTGCGCTGGTTCATTCATGATGAAATGCTACTGGATCAGCTTATTGGGTGTAGTGTAGGGATGGTAATGGTTATTTCTTCAGTTTTCATTCAGAAGTATAGTAAAGAATTACAGGTAGAAGAGAGATATTAAAAGATTATAAGCTCCTTCATATTTTGGAGGGACCGTTATAGTTTGAATGATTGTTATAAAAGAAAAGTAGAGCATCGAAATCCGATGCTCTACTTTTTTAATGTGGTAAGAATATCAATTGATAAGCAAACAAAATTCCAAATACATATACAAGTGGGTGAACAGCACGGAATTTACCTTTTGCTACTTTCATAAGTGGATATGAAATAAATCCAAGTGCAATACCTGTTGCGATACTTGATGTAAGTGGCATGCTTAAGATTACTAAGAATGCTGGGAATGCTTCATCAAATGCGTCCCAATCGATGTGGCGAACTGAACCCATCATAAGACTACCAACGATAATTAATGATGGTGCAGTAATAGCTGATACACCAGAAACGGCACTTACTAATGGTCCGAAGAATGCTGCTAGAGCGAATAGAACAGCTACTGTAACAGTTGTTAAACCAGTACGACCACCAGCTGCAACGCCAGCAGAAGATTCAATGTAAGCTGTTGATGGTGTTGTTCCGAACATAGAACCGATTGTTGCTGAGAATGAGTCAGATAGAAGAGCTCGTCCAGCTTTTGGAAGCTTTCCGTCTTTCATAAATCCACCTTGTTGAGCAACGCCAAGTAATGTACCTGTTGTATCGAATAGTGTAACAAGGAAGAATGAGAATACAACGCCGTATAATCCGTAGTTAATTACGTCAGATACAGCAGTAATTGGATTGGAAACGATAATTCCTTCTGGTAATCCAGGCATTGATGTAACACCGTTTGAGAATGATAATTGTCCCGTGAAGAAAGCGATAATACCAGTTAATAGCATCCCGATAAATAGTGCGCCATTTACATTTAAAGACATAAGAACAATCGTAATTCCAAGTCCAGCTAATGCTAGTAGTACTGGAGCAGAGTGAAGATCACCAAGTCCAACTAAGTTTGCTTCATTTTTTGTAACGATACCTGTTAAACGTAAACCGATAAAGGCGATGAAAAGACCGATACCAGCAGTAATTGCATGTTTTAAGTTTTCAGGAATTGCTTCCATTAATTTTGTACGGAAAGATGTGAATGATAACAAAATTAAAATCATACCTGCTACGAATACAGCAGAGAATGCAATTGCGAAAGTCATGCCTTCATGAGCCTTTACAACAGAGTAAGAGAAGTAAGCATTTAATCCCATACCTGGTGCAATTGCGATTGGTAAGTTTGTAAAGATCGCCATAAATAATGTTCCGACAACAGCAGCGATAATGGTTGCTGTAAATGCTTGTTCAAATGGAACACCTGCATCCCCAAGGATAACTGGGTTTACGACAATGATATATGCCATTGTTAAGAAGGTAATAATACCTGCCATAATTTCAGTTTTAATAGAAGTTTTATGTTTTGAAAGGTTAAACATATAAACATCCTTTCTGTTTACGAATAATTTTCACAACAGTTATATATAATATTCGTTTTTTATCTATTTTGCAATAGTTTTGCATAAAAAGTTTACAACAATTCATATTTTGTGTCTTAAATTCGAATATTAATCGTAATATGATGTGCGAATTTCAGTTTTTATTATGCACATGATAAGGAAAAGGAGTTGAAAGAAGCTATGCCACAGCAAAAAAACTTTGTAACAATGCCAGCGCAACATCAAAATAAACAACCTGGTATTGAATCATTAATGAATCCACTTCCGCAGTTTGAAGATCCAAATTATAAAGGTAGCGAAAAGTTAAAAGGAAAGAATGTATTAATTACAGGGGGAGATAGTGGAATTGGACGAGCTGTTTCTATCGCTTTTGCGAAAGAGGGAGCAAATATTGCGATTGCTTATTTAGATGAGGAAGAAGATGCTAATGAGACGAAGCAGTATGTTGAGAAAGAAGGTGTAAAGTGTGTATTGTTGCCGGGTGATTTAAGTGATGAACAGCATTGTAAAGATGTTGTTCAAGAGACCGTTCAGCAGCTAGGAAGTTTACAGGTTTTAGTAAATAATGTTGCGCAGCAATATCCGCAGCAAGGACTAGAGTATATTACAGCAGAACAGCTAGAAAAGACTTTTCGTATTAATATTTTTTCTTATTTTCACGTTGCGAAAGCCGCACTTTCTCATTTAAAGCAAGGGGATGTCATTATAAATACCGCGTCTATCGTTGCATACGAAGGAAATGAAACGTTAATTGATTATTCCGCAACGAAAGGGGCAATCGTTGCTTTCACAAGATCACTTTCTCAGTCATTAGTGCAAAAAGGGATTCGTGTAAATGGTGTTGCGCCAGGACCGATTTGGACACCACTTATTCCATCGAGCTTTGATGAGAAAAAAGTATCACAGTTTGGAAGCAATGTTCCGATGCAAAGACCGGGCCAACCATATGAATTAGCACCAGCATACGTATATTTAGCGTCTGATGATTCATCCTATGTTACCGGGCAAATGATACACGTCAATGGGGGCGTTATTGTAAATGGATAGTTTTCATTTATAAGAGCAAAGTAAAGTTAATTCCACTTATTATAGTGAGCGCTAGGGGGATATAAATGAAAAAGCTATGTTTCGTCATACTATTATTTTTCATCCTACCGGTTAGTGCTTTTGCTAATACAGATCATCTAATATTAGTGAACCTTACGACAAACCAATTATCTTTTTTTGAAAATGGAAATTATACAAAAACATTCCCCGTAACAACTGGAAGAGATCGTACACCTACGCCTGAAGGTAATTTTTGTATTATAACTAAATATAAAAATAAAGAATACCATCGAAAAAAAATAGCTGGTGGTGCACCAAATAACCCTCTTGGTACGAGATGGCTTGGACTAGATAAAAATGAATATGCGATTCATGGGACAAATCGGGAATGGACAATTGGAAGTAGGGAATCAAATGGCTGTATTCGTATGCATGACAGGGATATACAGTGGTTATATGACCGAGTTCAATTACAGACGAAAGTAATCATTTCTCGGTTTCATACGAGCCCGGAATATGAAGCGAATAAGCTTGGTTATCGTGTTGTGAGCTGGAATGGTCGTAAAGTAGAAGAAGAGCAAATTGGTATGCTTACGTTAGTAGATCGCGCCGATATATATTGGCAAGAACCGAATGGACAGCTAACGAAAGTGAAAATGATATTGCCAAACGAAAGATATGCAGTGTACTCAAAACGAAAAGATGGAATATATTATATAGGAAACAATTTGTATATTGTGGATGAAACAGGAGAAAAAATTCGTTATGAGCAAATTCCTTCTTCGATTTTAAGTAATATATATAAACGAAAATATAATGTTCCGTAATAGGCTACCGTATTATAGACGGTAGCTTATTTCTACTTCCAGTTTAACTGCAACTATTGTACTTTGCTGAATATAATACAGTACAGATAGGGGGCGGTTACATTATGAAAAGTGAATTTGCGTTTAAAGTTTTCTTAGTAACGACCTGTTTATTTATCGTGTATTTGTATGCTTTTCTCGTCTTTTCGTTTTATGTTCCATACGTTGATTTAATATTGTTCTTCGGATTTATTTGGGCGTTTGTTAAGGCAAGGGAAGGGGAGAAAAGTATATATCGGCGTATTACGTTATGCGGGACAGCCGTTCTCGTTATTTTGTACTTTTTTATTATGCATGATTTTTGGAGGGGAATGTAAAAAAGCATACGATTAGTCGTATGCTTTTTATGTTTAATATTTTGGCTTAAATGTATGACAACAAGTCTCTACACTTGTTGCTACAGAACTTTCTAGCGTCTCGTTCGTTAAAACAGCACTTGTATACGATTCATTTTCAGTTTGACCAGTTTCATCCGCATCTGGCTGAACGATAATCGCACTTGCTTGACAAAAGTTACCTTGTCCCCAAAATGAACAATTGGAAACAGAGCATCTTACTTCTGGCATAAAACCCCCTCCTTATACATTAGTTTGGAATTTTACGTCCATTTCATGTGTAGAAGGAGTTTCCTTTTCTCGTTATTTTTTCGTTTGTTCAAACCATTCTTTAAACTTTTCTTTTGATTGTTCTCCGCTAATACGGCTTACTTCTTTACCATCTTTAAAATGAATAATCGTTGGCGTTCCTTTAATATCGTACTTATCCCAAGGCTCGTTTAAATTTTCAATATCAATTACTTTCATATCAACATTTAAATCTTTCGCTAAAGGTACAACAATAGGAGAGACCTTTTGACAATGAACGCAAGAGGTTTGATAAAAGTAAATCGTTTGTTCTTTTTTATCTTCTATATTTTTATTGAGATCTTCAAGAGAAATTTTATTTGAGTAGTAACCTTTTTCATCTGTCGATGCGTTTTTCTTTTCCATTTGAGTTACAGCAAAGATTGCCGCAAATAAGACGATAATAATACCGCCAAATATAAGCATTTTTTTCATTCTTTCATCTCCTTATTTGTTTTTGATGACAATAAAGCTACAAACAGCGATTGTAATAAAGCCGATAAGTGCTAAAAACGGGATTGTCACAAAGCCGAACCAGTTTATGTATTCTCCCGTACATGGTACACGGCCGCAAGCTGCCCCTGCAGCCGAAAATGCTGCGACTTTTTGAATTGCATAGTGATATAAAGAAATACAAGCACCAATACTTGCAATCGGTAAAGAATAACTTGCGATGCGATAATCTTTTTTTACTACAGCGATACCGAGCCATAAAACGAATGGATACATGAAAATGCGTTGATACCAACAAAGGACACAAGGCTCAAATTTCATGATTTCGGAAAAGTATAGACTTCCTAGTGTAGCAATAAACGAAGCTCCCCACGCGGTAAATAAAGCATATTCTTGCTTTTTTTCTCGTCCCATATTTTATACCTCTCTTATAATAGTTACATACTAAATTATAGTATGAAGTGGTACAGAAAAGAAAGAAAAAATATGTTTATCAATAAAAGTTTTATACGGGGAAACTTTTATTGATATGAACATTTTAAAAAAGCGCTATTCTCCAGAAGAGAATAGCGCTATAGTTTACATTTGAATTTGCTCTACTTCTTCTATATGTGACTTTTGGGATGCGTGGTCAATATATTGAAATAGGAGCTGCAACTGTTTATCAACTTCTGGCAGTTCTTTACTGTATTGATAAGCGTGTAAAAAATGCTCAATACGCTTAGAAAATAATTGATCGTTCGTTTGAACCATGAGAACGAGTAATTTATCCCAATTACAGCAATACGTGTAATAGAGAGCTTTATCATAGTCGTTATATGTTTGCACTGTGTACCCTCCTTACCGAGAGTTATATATAGTGTGTGATAAGTAAGGAGAAATACACTTGAAAGAATTTGTTAAGAAAAAAAGTGAATGAAAAAAACGAGGTATGTCCTCGTTTTTTAAGCTTTTGGCATTGGCGTAGGTGTTGGTTTGCCATAGCCTTCTTTGTATTTATTATCGATATAGTTACGAATTTCAAGCGTTGATTTTCCTTTTTGTTTCATCGAAGCAGATTCAACTGCGATTTCTAGGCAATTGACGCAAGTCGTTGCATGAGAATCCCAAACAACTTCACCATTCTTTTTAATTTCACGAATAAAACAATTTTTATTATTTTTATGTCCTACACTTTCACCGCAACCGCAGTAACATGGAATCCAATCTAATAGTTCTGCATTTTGTCCAGCGACAGTGTAGATATCTTTCATTTGTGGATCAAGCTTGTCTAGGAAGGTAGGAAGTGTGTCGACTCCTTTTGTTTTCTCTTGAATGTCAGCTTGCTGAGTGTGCGATGCGTGGTCGTGCTCTTCTTTTGATTCAGATGATTTTTTTTCATTTGTACTAGTAGCTCCGCATCCAGCAAGAATTAAACTCAGTACTGCAAGTAAAGAAAATACATATTTCTTCATACGCTTGTCCCCTTTACAAATGTATTAATCAAATTGTATCAGAGATTACGGTGTGTCGGGTGAAGATTTTTTTGACCGATTTTTGAAATGCCATCGCACTGAATGGAATAGAAATAAAATTGGGATATAAGCGTATACAATATATAAGCCAGCTTGAGATAGTACTGTATTTAATGTGTTGATACTTTCACGGTTTGTGAAAAATAAGGATGAAATAAATATGACTGAGATAAAAAGTGGCAATGTAATTTTAAATGGTATGTGAAAAGATTTTTTACTAATGCAACAAGAAGACCAAATGGTTAAACAAAGATTAGGTAAAATAATAAGATACCATAGGAAAATAATAATGTACTCAAACCTTTGGATAAAAGGAACTTTAATGATTTTTAGCATCGTTAATGTTGGCCAAATGGTATGATGTAGTTGCCCTGGGCTATAGTACATAAGGGAAACGATGGCTAGTATTACGTATAGAATTGTTGTAAAAATAATACCACCATGTGCCCATTTGTTTAACGATTTTCCTTTTTTAATAAATGGATAAAAAACAAGGATTGCTTCAAATCCAAGAAATTCTAATGCAGATGCTTTGGTTGCAGTTAGAATTTCTAAAGGTGAATGATTTAGAATTGGGAAAATGTTACGGACATGCGCATATTTCATTGGAAAAACTAAGAATAACAGGACGAAAATCGGTATAATAACGCCCCAAAAACAAATTCCAGTTACAGAACGAAAGCCGCCTCTAATTATGTAATAGGCTACAAGTAAAAATAGGAAAGTTAATTTCCACGGTTTAATTGTAGGAAAGACCCAAACTTGAATAACTTCAATATACGTACGAAGAACAGTAAGACAAAATAATAAAAGGTATGCGGCAAAGCATACGGAAAAAATTTTCCCAATCCATTTTCCGAAACATGTCGTATGAATATTCATTAAATCATTATCTTTTTCTAACATTTTAAGCATACAAAATAAAACGATATGAGTTGCAATACCAGCGATAATAAGAGAAATCCAAGCATCATAACCGGCAAATTGCGCAATAATCCTTTGGTATCCTAACACTCCTACTCCAATTTGAAGGGAGTGTAATAGAAGGAATGTGAAATAAGGGGAAACAGTATGTGTTTTATCTTGTCCAGGCCATGATAGCACCTCACTATTCTCCGATACCAGATTGTACGACATTAATTTTCACATGAACAGCAATGTCTACGTTAGGATACATATCTTGAATTTGTTTCATGCTCCATTTTCTTGAATGACTACGAATTTCTTCACGTATTCCTATTGGATCGATTTTATTTTCTTGGAATTGTTTTATTAATTCGTTTAAATCCTTTTCAAGCATTTTTTCTATATGTCTTTTTACGTAAGTTACATTTTTACTCTTTGATAAATCCAGCCATCTGGGAGCATTTTTTACGAGTCCATTTAACTTTAAGTGTATGTTAACTTTCGGAATATCACCGTTTGGCGAAAGAGAGCACTCACTATTTCCAGATAAGTTTTGAGTAGCAATTACTCCTTTATGTTTACCTTGACGTATTGGAACTTCGTAACGCCCATTTTTCGTTGGATTAATGAGTAATTTAAATAAAAAAGACCTTTTCCTGTCTGTATACATAGCCACTTTATCCTTTTTTAAAAAAGCGAGCCCTTTAATGGAAGCAGATTTGTCTTCTGATACTTGAATGTAAGGAAGAAATGCATCGCATCCAGATGAATAGAAGTTATATAAAAAAATATTTAAAGCTGTCCGAGGGATTGTCTCGTTTTTTATATTTTGTTCCAGTAATTCAGATAGATATAGCGATCCATTTGTTTTCACATGTTTAAGTAATTCTTCTGTTGAACCATCCACAAGTGCTAGTTGTACATCACGGCCAATGTTAGGATCACGTTGTAAGTTGTTAATAACATCTCCAAGTCCATGTTCACCAAATGCTTTTCCGAATAGGACAACACGCATTTGCCCCACAGCGATTGTATGTGGTGATTTTGCGTTTAAAAGGGAAGAGATTGTTTCAATTGTACCTGCATGAGTGGATTGAGTTTCTGGTTTAGATTGTACGCCTTTTGTGTAATCCGGATATAAAATTGTTCCGCGAAATTTTTTGTTTTTTGTTATATCGAATCCACCTACGTGAATCATTCGCTGTGTATCAACTATATGAGCTTCTGTACAACCAGATTGGAAAATTAAAATGATAATGAAAAAGCATAAAAAAATATTTTTCATTTTTCCTCACCGTCACGTTTTTCTTTCGCTTTGTTTGGATCATAGCGCCATTTCTTTTTGGGCTTTAAAAAAGAAGCTCGTCCCGCAGTTTGACTAAATGGAAGACGAAGGAGTCCTTCAGCTGTACCTAAACCGCGAAATGGGTATAAAGGTAATAAATAAGGTGATCCAAGTGATTTTAAGCGAATTAAATGAGCCAATATGAATACAAATCCGACGATAAGACCTACACCTCCAAATGCTCCGGCTAAAATAATAAGAGGGAAGCGTAATATCCGGATAGTAGAAGACATTTTTACTGTCGGTGTTGTAAAAGAAGCTAGTGCAGACAGCGCAACAGCAATTAGTAAGATGGTGCTCGTTAAAGCAGCCTCAACTGATGCTTGCCCAATTACAATACCACCAACAATACCAATCGTTTGACCAACTTTAGTCGGTAAACGCGCCCCAGCTTCGCGCAGTAATTCGATTGTGATTTCTAAAAAAAGTGCCTCCAAAACAGGTGGAAATGGTACGTTGGCTCTGGAATAAATAATAGGGCCGAGTAAATCTGCTGGAATCATTTGATAGTGATACGTTAATACAGCTGTATAAATAGCTGATGAAAATAGAGAGAATGCCGCTCCAAAAAAGCGAACTAATCTAAGAAATGACCCTGCCATCCATGGTAAATAATAGTCTTCTGGAGAGACGAAAAAATCGAGTAATGTTGCTGGTCCAGCTAATGCATATGGTGAACCGTCTGTTAAAATGACAATTCCTCCGTTTAGTAATGCATAAACAGAACGATCTAAACGCTCTGTAGGTAGTAAAACAGGGAATGGAGAGTTACTATTATCACTAATGAATTGTTCAATCATAGTTGCATCAAAAGGGTAATCAAAATCAATATCTTGTAGACGTTGCGTTGCGGTGTTAATATGCTGTTCATTTGTAATGCCTTCGATGTAAGCAACTACGATTTTGGTTTTTGACATAGAACCAACGCTAACTTCTTTGAAGATTAATTGCTCGGTTACGATATTTCGGCGTAATAAATGTATATTTATATCAACATTTTCAACAAAACCAACTTTAGGGCCAATAACACTATATTCATTTTCCGTGTCATTTACTAAACGAGTTCCTAAAACGGTACTCTCGGCGCGTAGAAGTGCATACGCTGCTTGCCCTGAACCTTTTTTTAGTTGTAATAATACGTATCCACCTAATAATTTCTCACGAATATCATCAATGGACGGATTGATGAGGATGTCTTCAATAGATACGACATTTAAGATGTCATCAATATGTTGAATCTCCTCTAATTTATTTTTTATAGGTGCTAAAATGAATCGCTTAATAATAAGTGATTCTACTGTAGATTTATAATAAAACAAACATAATGTCCCATCTTCTATAATGTTATAAGAAGAAAAGTCGCTTGATTTTTTCATCGTATGGATAAAATCTGGAATAGAACAGAAGGTTTGTTTTTTCTTTTTAGATGATAAACGAAACATTTTCCCACCCCCTAACATATATCATTTACTTGTGTTAGTTTTTGGGAAAGGCGGGAATTTATACTTAAAAATTGAAAGTTCATAAAGAAAAGGAAGAGTATTGAAAAACTCTTCCTTTTTGGCATATTAATTTGTTTTCTTTTCCTTAATAGACTTCACTAATTTAATCATTTCTGCTCGTATATCTTCTTTTTTTACATTTAATTTTTCTGCAATTTGTTTCATATCCATTCCGTCTTTTTTCATTTTTAGTACATCATCAAGGGGAGTATTACTTTTTTGAGAGATGATTGTTAATACCGTGAGCTGACGTAATCCGATATTATATTCTTTCATTTTTTGTTTTAGCCCGTCTGGTGTAGATTTTTGCATATTTGCTAATTCTTGCAGTAGTGCCTTTTTCGTTTCTTTATTCATATGATGCTTTTTTAACTTACTTGGGTCTACCCCGAAATGCTCTGCTGTTTTCTCCCAAGAATTATTTTGCTTATAGTAAGCTAAAACGTCTTTAATTTCTTTTTTACTCATTTTTGCAATGTGGGCAGCTTTCCAAATTTCATGTTTGTTATAGCCGAGTTTTTCGAGCGACTGCATTTCTTCTTCTGAAATTGGTTTATGATGATGCAATGTGACTTCTTTTGGCGTAGCAGCGAAAGTGGGGAAGACGGTTGCACCGAATAATAATGCTGCCATAGTCATACTTACTGCGATTTTTTTGTACATGTAAACTCCTCCTAGATGGATAATGTGAAAAACTGTACACATATCATTTCCATAAAATGTGAAATACTTGTGAACAAATCAAGTTTTTTTATTCACAGTATGAACTGAAGTTTTTGGAAGTTTTCCAACATAAAACATTGATTAATAGTAAAAAACTAAGGTATAATCGAAATTGAAAATCAATATCAACAATAAACGTATACATATAGATAAAAATAAGGGAGAGAAAAATATGACTACATATACTTCCATCGCAAATGTGATTAAAGAAAGACGTTCTGTTCGTACATTTACAGATAAAGCAGTAGACAAAGAGTTATTAATTGAACTATTAAACGACGCAACGTGGGCACCGAATCATAAACATCGTGAACCATGGAATTGTAAATTATACATTGGAGAAGGTCGTCAGAAATTAGTAGACGCAGTATTAAACTCTTTCACAGAAGAAGAAAGAGCGAAACGCGGTAAAATTTTATCGGATCGTTTCTTAAGCACGCCAGCACAAATTGTTGTTTACATAAATGAAGATCCACGTCAAATTCAACGTGACGAAGATTACGCTGCAACATGTGCATTTATGCAAAACTTCCAACTTCTTGCTTGGGAACGCGGTTTAGGTTGTGTTTGGAAATCAGGTGGATTAAACTACAATCCATTATTTATAGAAGGACTTGGTTTAACTAGAGGTCAACGCATCGTTGGAATTCTTCACCTTGGCTATTTCGATAAAGCACCAGAAGGAAAAGCGCGAGCGCCGATTACGGAGAAGATGGAGATTATTGAAGGTTAATAGATGAGACATTCTCGTTTTTATGAGGGTGTCTTTTTATTATGCAATCAATCCTCATGAAAGCTTGTTCTCAATCATACACTTTCTTAAGGGAAAGTGTAAGGAGGGAAAATAATGAGAGCAAGTGACGATAAAGCACTGCAATATGCAATTGCGGAAATTACGGAAATTGCGACTGGATTTGGGCTTGATTTTTATCCGATGCGTTATGAAATATGTCCAGCGGAAATTATTTATACATTTGGTGCATATGGGATGCCAACACGGTTTTCACATTGGAGTTTTGGAAAACAGTTTTTCAGAATGAAATTACAATACGATTTAGGTCTTAGTAAAATATACGAACTCGTTATTAACTCTGATCCATGTTATGCCTTTTTATTAGATACGAACTCGTTAATTCAAAATAAATTAATCGTAGCGCACGTGTTAGCGCACTGTGACTTCTTTAAAAATAATATTCGTTTTTCAAATACGAAGCGAGATATGGTAGAAAGTATGTCAGCGACAGCTGAACGGGTGAAAGCATATGAGCATAAGTACGGAAAAGAAGAGGTAGAAACATTTTTAGATGCCGTACTTGCCATTCAAGAGCATATTGATCCGTCGCTTATGCGTCCAAAACTTGCGTGGAGTATTGATGATTTAGAAGAGGAAGAAGTAGAAAAGAAAAAGGTATCGCAATACGATGATTTATGGAATTTAGATGATCGCAATAAAAAGAGGGAACGCTCCAATGTTCGTAAAAAGAAGAAAATCCCACCACAACCAGAGAAAGACTTACTCCTCTTTATTGAAGAATATAGCCGTGAGCTAGAAGATTGGCAGCGGGACATATTAACGATGATGCGTGAGGAAATGTTATATTTCTGGCCGCAGCTTGAAACGAAAATTATGAATGAAGGCTGGGCATCCTTCTGGCATCAACGCATACTTCGCGAAATGGACTTAACATCTGATGAAGCAATCGAATTTGCAAAATTAAATGCAGGTGTCGTTCAGCCATCAAAAACGAGTATTAACCCATACTACCTCGGTATTAAAATGTTTGAAGATATAGAGGAGCGCTACAATAACCCGACAGAAGAAATGAAACGACGCGATGTAAAACCAGGATCTGGTCGAGACAAAATCTTTGAAGTACGCGAAATCGAATGGGACGTATCGTTTTTAAGAAACTACTTAAATAAAGATCTCGTAATGAGAGAAGATATGTACTTATTTCAGCGCCAAGGAAAAGAATATAAAGTAATAGATAAAGAGTGGGAACATGTACGTGATCAACTCGTAAATATGCGAACAAATGGCGGCTTCCCGTACTTAGTAGTAGAAGACGGGGACTACTTAAAGAACGGAGAATTGTATATTAAGCATAGTTACGAAGGAATCGAGCTCGATTTAAAATACTTAGAAAAGGTATTACCATATCTTCATCAGCTGTGGGGAAGAACGGTGCATATGGAGTCGATTGTGGAGAGTAAGGGTGTTGTGTTTTCTTATGATGGGAAGATGGTGCATCGGAAGTATGTGTGAGGGGAAGAACGGACATAGGATGCTATGTTCGTTCTTTTTTTATTTGGAACAAGGTCAAATATGCTATTCTTGAAAAAAGGGAGTTACATAGAGAAATGGAGTGATTCAAATGAGCAAAATAGGGGTATGCAAGGTGGATATTACGCCGCCTGTTGGCATTGATTTTGTTGGATACCATAGAGAGACAGGAATAAATAATGTTGAAGAGCGTATTTATGGGACGGTTTTTGTATTTGAAAAAGATGAAATGAAAACTGTGTTTATAAGTATTGATAATATTGGAATGTTAGTAGAAGATACGAATATGATTCGTGAGCGAGTAGCAAGTAGGCTTCATGTTCCATTTGAGCGAATAACAGTTGTTTATACACATACACATTCTGGTCCAGAAACTGTTGGTGAGCAACCTTTAGTAAGGTCGTATAAAACGATTTTAGTAAATAATGTGGTGCAAGGTGCTGTTACTGCGAATAACAACTTGAAGCGATGTGAAGTTGGCTGGGGTGTTACGACAGGTGATATTGGAGTAAACCGAAGAGAGAGAACATCTGATGGAAGAGCGAAGATGGGAACAAATATAGAGGGTGTTGTAGATAAACGAATTGGTATGTTAGCAATAAAAGATGCTGAAACGAAGGAATTAACAGGGATTATAGTATTTTGTACGGCCCATCCGAATGTTTTAAAAGGTGATAGTGATGCATTATCAGCAGACTATCCGGGGATGACAAGAGAGATTCTTGAGAAGATCGTAAACTGTCCTGTTATGATTGTTCAAGGTGCTGCTGGTAATGTGAATGCGAAGTATCGAGGTTCTAAGGAAGCATTAACACAAATGGCTTACACGCTTAGTGGACATGTATTAACGATGTTACCGACAGTTACATATAGCCCAATTGTAAATGTAAGAACGATTTCGAGTATGGTGCAAATGAAGTTGAAGAATATCCCTGAAATTGATGAGATACGAAGCATGGCTTGGTTAGCTGAGAAGCAGTGGGGCGTGAATACGGATGAATGGCTTACTATCGTTTTAGAGAAATATAAGCAAGGTATTCGGCATTTAACTATTGATTTAGAAGTGCAACTGTTTCAAGTGAATGATGGTATGTTTTCAGGTATACCGATGGAACCTTTTTCGGAAACGGCATTAGAAGTGAAAGAGAATCTTCAAAATGAATTGGCTTTCTTTGGTGGATATATGAACGGATATATTGGTTACTTGCCGACAAAGGAAGAAATTTCATATGGTGGTTATGAAGTGGAATTAAGCCCTGTTGTGTATGGGCCGGTTACAAATTTATTGATGCCACCGGAGGAAAATACAGCAGATGTAATCGTACAGAAAGTTATAGAACTATACGTAAAAGAACTTGGAGATATCTAAGTTCTTTTTTATTTGTTTCAAATTTGTGAAAGAAAGACATATTGATTGAAATTAACTTTTTTATAATTTATTATATACCCATACAGGTATAGGTTTTGTGTGGGGTTTGAGAAAATTAAATACTATGGAGGTTTAAAATATGTCCAGAAAAATAGTTGTAGTAGGCGGAGTTGCCGGTGGGGCCTCAGTAGCTGCAAGGCTTCGTCGTTTAAGTGAGGAAGATGAAATTATTATGGTTGAACGCGGTGAATACATTTCATTCGCAAACTGTGGATTGCCATATTATATTGGCAGTGTCATTACAGAAAGACAAAAATTATTAGTACAAACTGTTGAAAGAATGTCGAAGCGTTTTAATTTAGATATACGTGTATTGAGTGAAGTAGTAAAGATTAATAAAGAAGAGAAAACAATTACGATAAAGAATGTAACGACAAATGAAACATATAGCGAGGAATATGATGTGTTAATTCTTTCACCAGGGGCGAAACCAATTGTTCCATCTATCCCGGGTATTGAAGAAGCGAAGGCGTTGTTTACGTTACGGAATGTACCTGATACAGATCGTATTAAAGCATACGTTGATGAGCAGAAACCACGTCATGCGACGGTGATTGGTGGCGGATTTATTGGAGTGGAAATGGTTGAGAATTTAAGAGAACGTGGGATTGAGGTTACTCTTGTAGAGATGGCAAATCAAGTGATGCCACCAATCGATTATGAAATGGCGGCATATGTGCATGAGCATCTTCAAAAACACGATGTTGAGCTCGTTTTTGAAGATGGTGTAGATGCGTTAGAAGAGAATGGGACTGTTGTACGTTTAAAAAGTGGCTCAATTATAGAGACAGATATGATTATTTTAGCAATTGGTGTACAACCAGAGAGTAGTTTAGCGAAGGATGCAGGATTAGCATTAGGAGTTAGAGGGACGATAAAAGTAAATGAGAAATTTCAAACGTCTGACCCACATATATATGCAATTGGTGATGCGATTGAAGTGAAAGATTTTGTTACTGAAACAGAAACGATGATTCCGTTAGCGTGGCCGGCTAATCGTCAAGGTCGTATGTTAGCAGATATTATTCATGGTCATACAGATTCTGTATATAAAGGTACACTCGGAACTTCTGTAGCTAAAGTTTTTGATTTAACAGTTGCTTCGACGGGAGTAAATGAGAAAATATTAAAACGATTAAATATACCCTATGAGGTAGTGCATGTACAGGCAAATTCGCATGCGGGATACTACCCGAATGCTACGCCAGTGCTAATAAAATTAATTTTTAATAAAGATAGTGGGAAAATTTACGGAGCACAGGCTCTAGGACGTGACGGTGTAGATAAGCGTATGGATGTTATCGCAACGGCAATAAAAGCAAATTTAACTGTACTTGATTTGCCAGATTTAGAATTATCATATGCCCCGCCATATTCTTCTGCAAAAGACCCTGTAAACATGGTAGGGTATGCAGCAAGTAATATAGTAGATGGTTTTGTGGACACAGTACAATGGCATGAAATAGATCGTATTGTTGAAAATGGTGGATATCTTATTGATGTTCGAGAGCCTAATGAATTAAAACAAGGAATGATTAAAGGCGCTGTTAATATTCCGTTAGATGAATTACGTGATCGTTTGAATGAAGTGCCAGTGGATAAAGATATATATATTACGTGTCAACTCGGTATGAGAGGATATGTTGCAGCGCGCATGTTAATGGAAAAAGGATATAAGGTAAAGAATGTAGATGGTGGTTTTAAATTGTATGGAACAGTATTACCAGAACGTATTGTATATTGATATTTTTTCATCTTCCACTTCAAAATTTGGTGGAAGATGAAAGCCTATAGATGAAGGTTTCGCTTTGTATTTTGTGAATGTATAAGGTAAAAGTTTAAAATAGGGGTTTACAAAATACCCTACAGGGTATAATATATTGTCATAAGCTATAAATGGTGACATAATGGTAATGAGGTGATTATACAATGGAATATAATCAAGACATGAAAAATAGATTAAAACGTATTGAAGGGCAAGTTCGTGGTGTGCTTCGTATGATGGAAGAAGGAAAAGATTGCCGAGAGGTTATTACACAGTTAACGGCATCTCGTTCTGCACTTGATCGTACAATTGGACTTGTTGTTGGAACGAATTTAGAGCAATGCTTGCGTGAACAGTTTGAAAGTGGTAATGGTTCAAATGAAGAGTTAATTAAAGAAGCTGTTCAATTACTTGTAAAAAGCCGATAATCTGTCAAACGTAAGTGTTGACAGATTTTCAAAAACATTTTAATATACCCCTACAGGTATATGTATATAAGTTATGGAGGAATCACTATGAGTATAAAAGTGGATATGAGTTTAGATTGTAAAGGGTTAGCTTGTCCGATGCCGATTGTGAAAACGAAGAAGGCGATAGAAGGATTGGCATCAGGACAAGTGATTGAAATTAAGGCAACAGATAAAGGATCTACAGTAGATATACAAAGCTGGGCAAATAAAGTAGGGCATCAATATATCGGGACGAAACAAGAGGGCGATGTTTTGATGCATTACATTAGGAAAGCACATGAGCATGAAGTGAACGAAGTAGCAAAGTATCCTCATACAATTACGAATACGGAGTTGGAAGAGATATTATTAAGCGATGAAGAGTGTATTGTATTAGATGTTCGAGAAGCAGCGGAATTCGCTTTTGGTCATATTCCATCGGCCATTTCGGTGCCGTTAGGAGAGTTAGACAGTGCAGTTTTAGATCAGACGAAACAAATTTATGTTGTTTGCCGAACTGGTAACCGTAGTGATGTAGCTTGCCATATGTTGAAAGAGAAAGGTTATGAAAATGTGAAAAATGTCATTCCAGGTATGTTAGAGTGGCAAGGGAATATAAAGAATTAAAATTTTTTTAAATGTAAATATACCATAGGGGGTAAAAAGATGAGTGTTAAATCATTACAAGCAAAAGATGTTGCAGAGAAAGTTTTATTCGGAGAGTTGTTTATTTTAGATGTTCGTAATGAGAAGGATTATGAAGATTGGAAAATTGAAGGAAAACAAGTTTCTTCTATTAATAAACCTTATTTTGATTTGTTAGATGGTGTAGATCATATTGTAAGTGAATTACCTAAAGATAAAGATGTTTTAGTAGTATGTGCAAAAGAAGGGTCTTCTATATTTGTGGCAGAGCAGTTAACAGAGGCTGGATTAGAAAATATTTATTATTTAGCTGGTGGTATGAAGGCATGGAGTGAATATGTAAAGCCTGTAAAAGTTGGAGATTTAAAAAATGGCGGAAGTATGTATCAGTTTAACCGTCTTGGAAAAGGCTGTTTATCTTATATGGTCGTTTCAAACGGTGAAGCAGCAGTTATTGATGCAGTAAGAACAGTTGAAGCGTATGAAGAATTTGCGAAAGAGCATGCTGTTACGATTACGAATGTAATGGATACACATTTACATGCAGACCATATTTCTGGAGGACGTAAGTTAGCGGAAAAAGTAGGTGGTACGTATTGGTTACCGCCAAAAGATGCGGAGGAAGTTGTTTTCTCATACGAACCGCTTGTTGAAGGATCTGTTATTACGGTGGGGGGTACTAAAATTGAAATTGACGCATTATACTCACCAGGGCATACGATTGGAAGTACGTCATTTATTGTAGATGATTCCTATTTATTATCAGGCGATATTTTATTTGTAGATTCAATCGGGCGTCCAGATCTTGCTGGGAAAGCTGAAGATTGGGTAAGTGATTTACGTAATACTTTGTATAGCCGATATAAAGAACTATCTCAAAGTTTAATTGTGTTACCGGCTCATTATTCAAAAATAAGTGAAATGGACGAAAGTGGTATTGTTAGTGCAAAATTAAAAGATTTATTTGAGCATAATGCAGGTTTAAATATTGAGGATGAGGGAGAGTTCCGTAAAGTTGTAACAGAGAATTTACCACCTCAACCGAATGCATATCAAGAAATTCGTCAAACAAATATGGGACAATTAAATCCAAATGAAGACGAAGAGCGTGAAATGGAGATTGGCCCAAACCGTTGTGCTGTTCATAATTAATTCGGTTTCAAATGAAATAAAAACAGGAGGTATATGAAATGAATGCCAAGCAAGTATTAGATGTAAAAGGATTAGCATGTCCAATGCCAATTGTAAAAACAAAGAAGGCAATGGAAGCATTACAATCAGGAGAAGTGTTAGAAGTACACGTAACAGATAAAGGTGCGATTAAAGATATTCCAGCATGGTCACAAACAAGTGGTCATGAAGTGTTAAAGCATACAGAAGAAGACGGCGAATTAAAGTTCTGGATTAAGAAGGCTTAATGATAAAAACAGGAGGTATATGAAATGAATGCCAAGCAAGTATTAGATGTAAAAGGATTAGCGTGTCCAATGCCAATTGTAAAAACAAAGAAGGCAATGGAAGCATTACAATCAGGAGAAGTGTTAGAAGTACACGTAACAGATAAAGGTGCGATTAAAGATATTCCAGCATGGTCACAAACAGGCGGTCATGAAGTGTTAAAACACACGGAAGAAGATGGTGAATTAAAGTTCTGGATCAAGAAAGCATAGCATTTCAATAATAGGCGGAGGAGCAAATCATCTGCTTATTATTGAAAGTAAAGAGGATAATCATATATGTTCTATATAGTTATACCCCTAATAGTATTGGTGCTGGGAAGTTTAGTAAAACGTTACATTCCCGTTTTAAATGTTGCATATATTTCGTTAGAACAAGTAAGGAAAATTGAAAGTGTTATTGTAGATGTACGAAATTATACAGAGAGCGACAGTGATAACAATTCTAGAATTATGTGTATACCATATGCGTATTTAAAACGGTATTATCATGAAATACCAAATAAGCCTTTGCATCTTATTGTTCATAATAAAGTGGATCGGAATTTAAGTATACGCTTTTTAAGAAAGAAGGGGTTCCATATTCAAAGCTATAGTATGTATTTGGATAGGAAAAAAGTATAGAAGGAGTTTGAATAGCTTTATGGATGTGAAGACAATATTGAATATAATCTTAATTGTACTTGTATCGTGGTTTATTATTTCTCGATTCTTACCAGCTAGAGGAGTAAAAAACATTTCAGGAAAAGAATTAAAACGTATGATGGGACAAAATAATAAACAATTTATTGATGTGCGAACAGCTGGTGAGTATAGAGGGAACAATATTAAAGGGTTTCGGAATATCCCATTAAATGAACTAGCTAATAAGGCGCAACAATTAGATAAACAGAAAGAAGTTATTGTTCTTTGTCAAAGTGGAATGAGAAGTAAGCAGGCTGCAAAAGTATTAAAAAAATTAGGATTTCAGCACGTTATCAATGTTTCAGGCGGTATGAATGGTTTGTGAGGAGGAAATGTAAAATGAAAGAAATGACAGCAAAAGAATTAGAAGAAAAATTGGTACGTAAAGAAGCAGTAAATATCGTAGATGTACGTGAAGTAGAAGAAGTAGCTGAAGGGAAAATTCCAGAAGCGTGTAACATTCCACTAGGATTATTGGAGTTTCGTATGCATGAGTTGGATAAAAAGAAAGAGTATATTATCGTTTGTCGTTCTGGCGGAAGAAGTGCACGAGCTGTTCAATTTTTAGAGAGCTACGGTTTTCAAGCAATCAATATGGTAGGTGGTATGTTAGCGTGGGAAGGTAAAGTAGAATAGGGCGAAACAATTTTTTATAAAAATAAAAATACACCTATAGGTAATTGGAGGGAAAACAACATGGAACAACAGAAGAAAACAACAATCGTTTTATTTAGCGGAGATTATGATAAAGCGATGGCTGCTTATATTATTGCAAATGGTGCAGCGGCGTATGATCAAGAGGTAACTATTTTTCATACTTTCTGGGGATTAAATGCTTTAAGGAAAGATGAACATGTAGAGGTAAAGAAAACTTTCATAGAAAAAATGTTTGGAAAGATGATGCCACGCGGCGCTGATAAGATGGGATTATCTAAAATGAATTTTGCTGGTATGGGACCAAAGATGATTAAAGGTATTATGAAAAAACATAATGCGATGCCGTTACCAGATTTAATTGATTTGGCGAAAGAACAGGGGATTAAACTTGTAGCTTGTCAAATGACAGTAGATTTATTAGGGTTAAAAGAGGAAGAGATTATGGAAGGGGTAGAGTTTGCAGGAGTAGGAGCTTATTTAGCAGATGCTTCGGATGGGAATGTAAACTTATTCATTTAAATCACCTTCTTTTTAGAAGGCGGGGGATATAAGGTGAGTTTAGTCGTATTACTTTTTATAATTGGGTTTATAGGATCGTTTATATCAGGAATGGTTGGAATTGGCGGTGCGATTATTAATTATCCGATGATCTTATACATTCCGGTATTGCTAGGATTTACTGGCTATACTGCACATGAAGTGAGTGGTATTACAGCGGTGCAAGTATTCTTTGCAACTTTTGCAGGGGCATGGGCTTATCGGAAAAGTAATGATATGGATAAAACGCTCGTTGTGTATATGGGAGCTAGTATATTAATAGGAAGTTTCATAGGTAGTTTTGGTGCTAATGCATTGGAGGAACATACGGTCAATGTTGTTTATGCAGCGTTAGCAACAATTGCTGCTATTATGATGTTCGTACCGAAACGAAATAATGGTGATGAAGTGAAATATAATAAATGGTTAGCAAGCTTGTTGGCCTTTATTGTAGGCGGAGCATCAGGCATTATAGGTGCTGGAGGCTCGTTCCTTTTAGTTCCGATTATGCTAGTTATTTTAAAATTGCCGATACGTACAACGATAGCAACATCTATCGCTATTACGTTTATTTCTTCAGTAGGGATTACAACTGGAAAAGTAATAACTGGACAAGTAGTTGTAATTCCAGCTCTTATTATTGCGATTGCAAGTATCTTTGCAGCGCCGCTTGGAGCGCGAGTAGGGAAAAAGATCAATCAAAAAGCACTGCAATATATGTTATCGATTTTGATTGTAGGTACAGCTATTAAGATGTGGATTGATATGATATTGAAATAAAAGGATGGCGCTGCTTGCAGCCCATCCTTTTATTTATGCCCAAATCACTTTCATTAAGTTTTTATATTCGTCATTTGCTAATTTATATAGCATTCTCGTATGTTCAAAGACAAGTGCTGGATTAAAGTTTGGCTCTGAGAATGCAAGAGATGTTGAAATATCAATTGCATTTTGCTTGTTTAATGTGAATTTTGCAAATCGATAAGATGTATTTAATTCATTAATGGTATGTAAAACATCATTTGTTGCTGCTTCATTAGGTACGTGAGCAACATTGAAGCAGTATATATCTACAGTAGGATGTTCGTTTTGGAAAGCAGCGATAAGTTGAATTTTTGCGCCAGCTTCTGTCTCTAATCCTACTGAAAAATGAACAGAACCATCATTTTCATCTATATTTTCTTCCATGTATATATCGTTTGACTTTAAGTAGTCTTTAAAATCTGAGATGTTATGTTTTACTGCAGCTTTCATATGTATGAGCCCCCTGATAATTGGAATAGATTGCTACTATTTATTATAATTTAAAAATATTAAAAAAGATAGTTAGAAAGTTCTGATTTTTAATTGTGACGGAATAAAAAGAAGCAGTACTCTACCTCCATAGAGAACTGCTTCTTTATTATTCATTGTCGTTAGACGATGTTTCTGTATCTTCATTGCTATTTTTATTTTTCATTTCATTGTTACTTGATTCGCGTTCACTTGTATTTTCAGACTTAGATTCTTTTGTTTTCTCTGTACTTGTTTTTTTCGAATCAGAGTCTGTTTTTGTATATGCAGGTAATCCAAGATGAGTACGAAGATCGTTTGTAACCTTTGCTAATTCTTTTTTATCTGGATTGTAGTAATACGTTCGGCCGCCACCAGCGGATTTGCTACATGTATCGTCCCCTTTTTCCATATAGCAGTCGTCACCTTGAATTTGTAATTTCTCGATTTCTGAATCCGATCCGTACTTATAGAATGAAAGCATATCATCAAATGTTAAGTTTGTAACGAATTGTCCGTTAATATCATCAATGATGTTGCCAACTTTTGTTACAGAACCAACACTTGTTAGTTTCTTTAAAATAGCCTCGATAACGAGTTGTTGACGTTGTCCACGCATTGCATCACTATCGATGTGTCTTGTCCTAGCAAGAGCAAGAGCTTCTTCGCCATTTAACTTTTGAACACCTTTTTCTAGGTGAATTGCCTCTGCATTATCATTGCTATCTTGCTCAGTAAATTCAACTGGTACATCAACTTCAATACCGCCCAAGTCATCGACGATTTTTATAAATGATTTAAAGTTAAATTTCACAAAATAATCGACAGGAACATTCATTAATTTTTCAACTGCATCAATGCTTGCTTGTGGTCCACCATTTTTTCCATTTTTAGCAGAACCGAATGCATGAGCGTGTGTAATTTTATCTTTTTTCTTTTCTATTGGAATATAAGTATATGTGTCACGTGGGATACTTAATAGTTTTACAGTTTTGCTATCTTTATTAAACGTTGCAAGCAACAGCGCATCTGTTCTAATAGCTTCACCATATTCTTTTCCTCGGACATCGCTTTCATCAACACCCATTACTAAGACAGAGACATTGTTTGTAATAGGTTTTACAGCTCTATCACGTAAATCAGATTTATCACCGCGCGCTAAATCATGTGCGGCATTTCGAACAGCAGAAGATGCTTTATTTACTAAAAACCAAGTATAACCGCCGCCTATTAATAAAACGAATAGTATAGCGCTTATAATAACTTTTATTTTTTTCTTATTTTTTTTCGGGTTACTGCGTGTATTTTCTTGCAAAGATGGGTTTTGCTCCATTTCCTGTACTCCTTCATTTGGATTGAAATACGACACTCATATCCACTTATTATAATGAAATTTAGCGAAAAAAAACATTACAAATCATTTACATTTCGTAAAAATTCAATTTATTTATAAAAAGTCAGATATTCTATATTTTATTTTTCAGATGTAGAATAAGTATAAGGTTTTTTAGTAGAAATGAAAATATGTATTGTGAGAAAGTAATAGAGAAGTAAGATTTGTTGAAATATAGCCAAGAAGAAATGAATAGGTCTACTTGTTTCTTCTATATAATAAAGAAGAATTTGACGGATAAAGGAGAGAACATAATGAATCATACATCATTCCGAGCAATCGTTGTGAACGAAACAGAAAATAAGCAGTTTGTAAGAAACGTTGTCGAGAGAGAAGTAAGTAGTTTACCTGAAGGGGACGTATTCATACAGGTTCATTATTCTTCACTAAATTATAAAGATGCTCTTTCAGCCACTGGTAATAAAGGTGTTACGAGAACATATCCTCATACGCCAGGAATTGATGCAGCAGGAGTGGTTGTGAGTAGTAAAGATGCTACCATTAAGGCGGGAGATCAAGTCATTGTAACGGGATATGATTTAGGGATGAATACTTCTGGTGGTTTCGGAGAATATATTCGCGTGCCAGCATCTTGGATTGTCCCTTTACCAGAGGGAATGTCATTAAAGGAAAGTATGATGTACGGGACAGCAGGTTTTACAGCTGCTTTATCAGTATATAAGCTTATTAGAGCAGGTATAACGCCAAGTATGGGAGATGTACTAGTAACAGGTGCTACAGGTGGCGTAGGAAGTGTAGCTGTTAGTATTTTAAGTAAGTTAGGGTTTAGCGTAGTAGGAGCGACAGGAAAAATGGAAGAGGAACAGATGCTACTACGTCTAGGAGCGAAAAAGGTGATTCATCGCGCAGAATTGAATGATGAACCAGGAAGACCAATGCTTAAAGGAATATACGCCGGGGTTATCGATACTGTAGGTGGACATATGTTAGAAACAGCTTTAAAAACGGTAAAGTATGGCGGGTGCGTAACGACATGCGGTAATGTGGCAGGCCATGAATTACAAACAACGGTATATCCGTTTATTTTGCGAGGCATAAGCCTGTTAGGAGTAGATTCTGTACAGTGCCCAGTAGATGTGAGAAGAGATGTATGGACGCTCCTAGCAAATGAATGGGAAAACAAAGAGTTACTATCTTATACAGAAGAATGTACATTAGAAGAATTAGATGAGAAGTTTACACTTATATTGCAAGGAAAGTTAAAAGGTAGAACGGTTGTAAATATGAAATGAAAAAAGAGACGCTCATGTTAGCGTCTCTTTCCTATTATAATGATTGTTTTAAATGGACTTTACCTTGTTCACCTAAAACACCATCAGCGATATTTACAGCGTGATCGCCAATGCGCTCTAAGTTACTTACCATATCAACGAAGATGATACTTGCATCACCTGAACAGCTACGTTCATTCAGACGTAATACGTGACGTTTACGAAGAACACGTTCCATTTGATCGATTTTACGTTCTTTTGCAATAACTGTTTGAGCTAGTTCAGTATCGAAGTTTGTTAAAGCTTCAACTGCGTCTTGTAATGTTGAAATCGTTAACTCAAGCATTTCATTTAATTCAGCTAGTGCTTCGTTTGATAGGGAAACACGGTTTGAAATTTGGAAATCAACAAGTTCTACAAGGTTTTCTACATGATCACCGACACGTTCAATATCGCCAACGACACCTGCTAAAACGGAATGTTTTTCAGAATCTGTAGGTGAAAGCGGCTTTTCTGATAGTAAAACTAAATACTCGGTAATTTTTTTATCTAAGTTGTTAATAGCTCCTTCTAATTGAGTAGCCATGTCAGCGTGTTTTTTATCTTGTGTGTTTAAAAATTGGTTTGCTTCTTTTAATCCATGTAATGAAAACTCAGCCATACGAATAATCTCTTTTTGTGCTTCAGTTAAAGCAATAGCTGGAGATTGTTCAATAAAGATTGGATTTAAATGTTGCGGTTTGAAATCAATAGCAGCATCTTCCCCGCGAATAATTTTCGTTACAATCCATGCTAATACAGCGATGAATGGGAACTGAATAATTGTATTCGTTACGTTAAATGTTCCGTGTGCAAATGCAATTGTCATCTCTGGATTTAAGTTTAATGACGTTTGGAAGTATTGAATTAAATTTGTAAAAGGTATTAATAAAATTGTAAAGATGATTGTACCGACAATATTAAAGATAACGTGAACTAATGCTGCGCGTCTTGCAGCAATTGAAGTACCGATTGCTGCTAATACAGCTGTAATTGTTGTACCGATGTTATCACCAAACAATACAGGAAGGGCAGCTTGTAAATCGATTGCACCTTGACCGAATAGTTCTTGTAAAATACCGATTGTTGCACTTGAGCTTTGTACAATTAAAGTGAAGACTGTACCAACAACAATACCTAAAATTGGATTATCACTCATGCTAACCGTTAATTCTTGGAATGATTCTAAAGAGCGAAGAGGCTTCATACCTGTGCTCATTAGTTCTAAACCGAAGAATAACATACCAAAACCGAATATAACTTGACCTAAAGAATGTACTTTTTTATTTTTAAAGAAGAATAGTAAGATAGCTCCAACTGCCATAATTGGAAGAGCATATTCTCCGATTTTAATTCCAATAATAAATGCAGTAACTGTCGTACCGATGTTCGCACCCATAATAACACCGATTGCTTGTCTTAATGTCATAAACCCAGCACTTACAAGTCCGACTGTTAAAGCGGTTGTTCCTGAACTTGATTGGATTAATACGGTAACTAACATACCTGCTAGTACACCCATCAGTGGGTTTGTTGTAAAGCGATCTAGAATATCACGAAGACGATCTCCAGCAGCTTGTTGCAGTCCATCGCCCATGTATTTAATTCCGAATAAGAAAATACCTAATCCACCAATGAACTGGAAGATCATATCTTGAACATTGTATTCCACGCATTCCACTCCTTAAATTTCATGTACGATGTAATTATTAACTGAACCGTGAGCCACTGTAAACGATTTATCAGTAAAATTTACACTAAATTTACAAAGGGATAAAAAGTTTACAATTCTTTAAAGAAACAGCTGTATTTTATTGGTTTTTATCTTTTGTAAATCGTATTTTTGTAAAGAAATCACACTCTTTAGAATAGTGTTTTTCATTTGTATATGAAGGAAAGCGTCTGTGAGTTCATCGTATATTTTTTGATGAAAGGTAAAAAAATATGTAGGAAAATGCATGTAGTTTTATAAACTCAAAAATACGTAAAAAAGCCACTGGAATTATCCAGCAGCTTTTTCTGTGTTTTTATTTCCATGCTTTTGTCTTCTTACACTTGTGATGTAAATGAATAGGAAAGCAATAAGTAATAGAGAGGAATAACGATATACAGTTGCGTAGTTTGTAAAATGTGCAATGAATCCAAAAATAATCGCGCCAGCACCAATTCCAAGGTCAAATGCTGAGAAGAATGTAGCTGTTGCGACTCCTCGTCGGTGCGGTGCTACTCGGTCAATCATCCACGCTTGTAGTGCAGGTTGAATCGCTCCGAAACCACTTCCGTAGCATGCTGCTGCAATAATTAAGCTTGGAATGGTAGTTGTATACGACAATAAAATAATCCCTGTAAACGTAATAATAACTCCTGGAATAATTACGAAGGAATGACCTTTCGCATCATATAACTTTCCGGAAAATGGACGAGTAACAGCGATTGCAAGTGCATTAAATAAGAAGAAGAGGCTTATATCAGCAATGCCGACTTCCGTAGCAAATAACGTAATAAAGCTTCCGATTCCCCCGTACATTAATGTAATACATAATATTAATAATGAAGGAAGTAAAGCTTTGCGCTCAATAAATCCATCGAGAAAGGTACCAGATGTTTGCTGTGGTGATTGCGGCGATTTTTTGATTTGAAGTAGTTTCGTTAATATTAATGAAACAATTGTACAGGAAAGTGCACATAAAAAAAGAATCGTGAAGTTATATGTTTGCATAAGCCAAAGTCCGATAAGTGGACCGAGCGCCATTGCAATCGTTCCAGAAAGACCGAAATATCCCATGCCTTCACCGCGGCGAGCTTGCGGAATTAAATCGGAAACGACAGTTCCATATGTAGTCGTTGTAATACCAAAACCAGCTCCGTGTAAAATTCGAACGGCAAGCAATAGGAAAACAGTTGAAGCGAAAAGATAACTACCCATAGCGAGTAAACAAATAGCAGTACCGATCATTAAAATGATTTTTTTGCTGAATTTTTGCAAGGCATTTCCAGTTAGCGGTCTAACAAAAAGTGCCGCAACAGTAAACATACCGACAACAAATCCAATATTGGAACTTGTACCTCCAATTTCTTTCACATAAACAGGTAAAGTCGGAATTAACATTTGAAATCCTAAAAACATACATAAGTTTGCTAGAATTAGCGCGACAAATTCTTTCGTCCATAACGGTTCTCGTTTTACGAGTATTGCTTCTCCCATATATTCATCCCCTATATAAAAAATTTCTCTTTTCTTTCGAGTATATGTATTGGCCAATGTAACAGTCAAGGAAGGTGCCTTGAAAACGTACAACAATTTTCGAGGTAAAAAACTGACAAATTTGTGGAAAGACTACACAACTATGAAAAAAAGATGTAAAGTATAGATGTATAGACTGGTAGTTGTTATGAATGATAGAAATTGTTTTTCCTTTAAAGAAAGCGGATTCAAAAAGTAGTGAATGAGAAGGGGATATATACTTTTTCGCTACATATATTTGAAAAGGTTTACAATATGATGAAGAAAGAGGCGTGTACATATGAGACGATTAGGTATTTCTATTTATCCAGAACATTCAACAGTAGAGAAAGATAAAGAGTATTTAACATTAGCAAGTAAATACGGATTTACTCGTGTATTTACATGTTTATTATCTGTAGATGGTGAAAAAGAGAAAATTATAGAAGAGTTTAAAGAAACGATTTCTCATGCAAATGCATTAGGATTCCAAGTGTTAGTTGATATTAGTCCAGCTGTTTTTGAGCAATTAGGTATTTCATATAACGATTTATCGTTTTTCCATGAACTAGGTGCGTACGGTATTCGTTTAGATGTTGGTTTCTCAGGATTAGAAGAATCAATTATGACGTACAATCCGTATGGCTTAAAAATTGAGATCAATATGAGTAACGGTACGAAGTATGTAGATAACATTATGAGTCATAGACCAAATCGCGAAAATTTAATTGGTTGCCATAATTTTTATCCGCATCGTTATTCTGGATTATCATATGATCATTTTATGAAATGCTCGAAACAATTTAAAGATTACGGTATGAGAACGGCTGCTTTTATTTCATCATTTGATGCAACATATGGACCTTGGCCAGTAACAGAAGGATTATGTACGTTAGAGCAGCATCGTGAATTACCAATGACAACACAAGCGAAGCATTTATTTGCAACAGAATTAATTGATGATGTTATTATTGCGAATGCTTATGCATCAGAAGTAGAATTACAAGCACTAGGTGCATTAAATAAAGAGAAACAAACATTTGATATAGAGTTATATGATACAACGACAGAACTAGAAAAAATTATCGTATTAGACGAACCTCATTTTTATCGCGGGGATGTATCTGAATATATGATTCGCTCTACACAAAGCCGTGTGAAATATAAAAAAGAAGAGTTTAAACCTCATCATACACGTGAAATTAAGCGCGGCGATCTTCTAATTGATAATGAGCAATATGGCCAATATAAAGGTGAATTGCAAATTGCATTAAAAGATATGGTGAATACAGGAAAAACAAATGTAGTTGGTCGAATTGTAGAAGAAGAGATTTTCTTATTAGATTATTTGCAAGCATGGGATAAATTCGGATTTACATTAAAGAAATAGATAAAATAAAAGGGAAAAACTACTGATTTCAGCAGCTTTTTCCTTTTTATATATAAATTGCGAGAGGAAGAGCTATGACAAAGGTGCATCAGCGATTAGTTTCTATTTTAGAGGAGTTTTTAGAAGAGAAATCGATGTTAAATCGAGCTTTTTTAGCGAGCCGTTTACATGTATCAACGAAGACGATTCAAAAAGATATAAAATTATTAAATGATATATTGGAAGAAAATGGAGCAAAAATTGAATCGCAAAGAGGGACTGGATACGAACTAGAAATTATACAAGCGAAGAAGTTTGAAGAGTTTTGCGTGAGTCTATTTCAAAAACAGACGGAAAAGATCCCAACTTCTTACGAAGAAAGGATAGCTTACATTCTACAACGTATTTTAACGACAGATGGGTATGTGAAGCTTTCACAGTTAGCAGAGGAGATTTATGTAAGTAAATCGACTGTAAATTTAATTATGAAAGATGTGACAGATATATGTGGTCGCTATCAATTACAAATTGAAAAGAGACCGTATTATGGTATACGTATTGTCGGAGAGGAGTTTCATATTCGTTCTTGTTTATCACAATATGGTTTACCGCGTTATGACCATACTCCGTTTCATGAGCAATTTGAGCAGAATGATACATACTTATCGCTACCTCATATACCGCTTATCCGTTCGATTATATTAAAGTATATCGAAGGAGGAACGATATACTTATCAGATATAGAAATTGATAATTTAGTCATTCATATTGCAATTGCATTAAAGCGTTGTGAAGATCAACATTATATGAAAGGACTACATGTAGAGCAAGCTGAACTTATAATAAAGAAAGAATATACAATTGCGAAAGAGATTTTAGGGGATTTAGAGAAAGAGTTGCATCTTTCATTTCCAGAAGAAGAAGTTTTATATGTGACGATGCATTTATTAAGTACTGCTGTTACAGCGAAAGATCGTTATGAAAATGTGGAAGAACTATTAGGAAAAGATCTATATGCATTCATGCAACATATTCTTTTTAAAGTAGCGGAAGAACGGAATCTTATTTTTTATTATGATGAAGAATTATTATTTGGGTTTGGTGTTCATTTAAAAACGTTATTAAATCGTTTGAAGTATAAGTTAAATACGAGAAATCCTCTTTTGGCAGAAGTGAAAAAGAATTATCCGTATGCTTTTGAAATTGCGGTTCTCGTTGGAGATATAATTGGTGAATATACGGGAGAATCGATTCCGGAAAGTGAAATTGGTTATATTGCGATTCACTTTGGCGGAGCGATGAGCCGTTTACAGGAACAGAATCAAAAGAAAAGATGTTTATTAGTTTGTGCAACTGGTCAAGGAAGTGCCCAACTATTGAAATATAAAATTCTATCACAGTTCCGAGATAAATTAGAGATTGTGGGAATTACCGGTTATTATCAATTGAAAGTAGAAGACCTTTATAAAGATAAAATAGATTGTATTATTAGTACGATTCATATACCAAGTGGTTTACCTGTGCCTGTTATAAAAGTAAACTCAATATTTGATGATAAAGAGATTAAGTCAATTGGTCAGCAGTTATTTACGCATGTGAATACTAGTGTACAGCAATATATGAAGGAAGATTTAATCTTTTTAAATCACAATGCTTCTACGAAGGAAGAGGTTATCCGATTTTTATGTGAGAAAGCTGCTGAGAAAAACTATGTACCAGAACACTTTTATGACTCTGTTATGGAAAGAGAGAATACATCCCCTACAGCGGTTGGGAATTTAGTTGCGATTCCACATCCGATGCAGTTATTAAGTGAGAAAACATTTTTGATGTTTTGTACACTTAATAAAGCGGTTGACTGGGGAGATAAGAAAGTACAAGTTATTATTTTATTTAGTGTAAAGCGCAATAATAATGAAGATTTACAAAAGCTTTATGATTTTTTATATGATATTATGTCTAATCAAAATACGATAGAGAAATTAGCTCAGGCTGAAGTGGTTGAAGATTTTCAAGAGATATTATTATCGTTATAAGAGAAGTATATAAAAACTTCCGTTACACAACGGAAGTTTTTTATGTTTAATTGTATGCGTTTTCATAATAAGATAACAATATAGAAAAAAGATGGCTTGGGGGAATTTAAAATGACTGATATGCAAACTCCATTTGCGTTAATTTTACATGGTGGCAACGCGAGAAGCGCGTCACTTGAAGCAATTGCTTTTGCAAGACAAGGAGATTTTGAGAATGCGAGTGAAAAGATGAAACTTGCTAGGGAAGAAATTTCAGCAGCTCATCGTATTCAAACAGACTTAATTCAAGAAGAAGCAGGAGGAAATCATGCAGAAATCAGTTTACTGTTAGTGCATGCACAAGATCATTTAATGAATGCAATTACAGTGAAAGAACTTGCTGAAGAATTTATCACTCTTCATAAACGAATAGAAGAGAAAGTGACAGTATAAGATGTACATTTTATTATGTTGTGCAGCAGGCATGTCAACGAGTATGGTTGTAAGAAAAATGCAAGAAGAGGCAATGAAACAAGGGAAGGATTATAAAATTAAAGCAGTTGATTCAGAACTTGTGAAACTGGAAATAAAAAATGCTGATGTTGTTTTAATTGGTCCGCAAGTGAAATATTTATTTCCAGCCGTAGAGTTTCTTGCAAATTCATACAATATACCAGTTGCGATTATAGACCAACGAGATTATGGCATGTGTGATGGTTTGAAAGTACTGAAACAAGCAGAACAATTAGTTTTAGCATAATTATATTTTTTTAAATATAAACATTATAATGTTATAACTTTATTTCATTTTTTCATAGAAAAGAGAAAGAGGAGGGGTTTTGATGAATGGCTTTATGAGTTTTATGGAACAAAAGATTATGCCAACAACACAAAAGATTGCCGGACAGCGACATTTATTAGCAATTCGAAACGGGGTTATTTCTACATTACCGTTAACGATTGTCGGATCATTTTTCGTTATCTTTTTAAACTTACCAATTGATGCATATATGGAGTGGATTGCACCGTTTCGCCATATTTTAGATATTCCATTCCGATTTACAGTAGGACTAATGGCGTTATACGCAGCATTTGGGGTAGGGGCTTCGCTCGCGAATTTTTATCAGCTCAATCAGTTAAGTGCAGGGTTATTATCTGTACTCGCCTTTTTACTAGCATCAGTTGAACCCATTCAAATTACGAAAGCCGTACCAGGTGTTATTGATGCAGGTAGATACATTTCAGTAGGAACATTAAGTGCAACATCTTTATTCGGCGCAATTGTTACAGCTTTAATTGCAGTAGAAATTTATCACTTTATGATTAAGCATAATATCTCAATTAAATTACCAGATAGTGTACCACCAGCAGTTTCAAATTCGTTTGCAGCATTAATTCCAACGCTAGCAGTTATTCTTTTATTCTGGGGCATTCGCTACGGTTTGAAATTTGATGTAAATACAACAATCACATATTTAATCGCACCACTAAAATCAGTATTAGTAGGAAATAATTTATTCGGCGGTTTATTAACAGTATTCTTAATCGTATTCTTCTGGTCATTCGGTATACATGGCCCTGCGATTTTAGGACCGATCATTCGTCCAATGTGGGATTCTGCAATTCTTGAAAATATGGAAGTATTCACAGCTACAGGAAATGCACATCAATTACCAAACTTATTTACAGAGCAATTTATTCAATGGTTCGTATGGATTGGTGGATCAGGCTCAACGTTAGCTTTAGTAATTATGTTTATGTTCTCTAAATCTAAGTTCTTAAAAGAGTTAGGTAGATTATCATTCGTGCCAGGCTTATTCAATATTAACGAACCAATTATTTTCGGGGCACCAATTGTAATGAACCCAATCTTAATTATTCCGTTCGTTATTACACCGTTAGTGACAACGACAGTATCATATTTCGCAGTTGTTTCAGGTATGATTCCGATGATGATGGCGAAACTGCCATTTACGATGTTAGCACCAATTGCAGCGATTATTAGTACGGACTGGACAATTATGGCTGGTGTACTTGTACTTGTTAACTTTGTTATCTCATTCGTTATTTACTATCCGTTCTTCAAAATGTATGAGAAACAACAATTAGCAGGAGAGGAGAAAACAGAATGCTCGGAGCAATTATCATCTTAATTACATTTGTAGCGGGGCAGTGTATTGCACATTATTCAAAATGGGTACAAAGTAAATCTTTATTAGTTTTACTACTAGTATCAATTGTATTTATCGGTAGTTCAATGGGTGCCTATGTAATGCTAAGCTTACAATCACCGTACGTAATTATTGTACCAACGATTTTATGTGCAACATGTTTATCTGCAAAATATAGATTTACGAGCATGGCATTAATACAACGTGTGAAGGAGATGCAAAAGCATGGAGCGTAAATTAGGAATTTCACTTTATCCAGAGCATTCAACGAAAGAAAAAGATATGGCATACATTTCGGCAGCGGCACGCCACGGTTTTTCAAGAATATTCACTTGTTTATTGTCTGTGAATCGTCCGAAAGAAGAGATTGTAGCTGAATTTAAAGAAATTATTCATCACGCAAAAGATAACAATATGGAAGTGATTTTAGATGTAGCTCCGGCTGTTTTTGATCAGCTCGGTATTAGTTATAGTGATCTATCATTTTTCGCAGAGTTAGGTGCAGACGGTATTCGATTAGATTTAGGGTTTGACGGATTAACTGAAGCGAAAATGACGAATAATCCGTACGGCTTAAAAATTGAGCTGAACGTAAGTAACGATATTGCGTACTTAGAAAATATTCTTTCGCATCAAGCGAATAAGTCAGCTTTAATCGGTTGTCATAACTTCTATCCGCAAAAATTTACTGGACTTCCGTATGACTATTTCATTCGCTGTAGTGAACGCTTTAAAAAGTATGGTATTCGCACAGCAGCATTTATTACGTCACATGCAGGTGACATCGGTCCATGGGATATTAATGACGGATTATGTACGTTAGAACAGCATCGTAATTTACCAATTGAAGTACAAGCAAAACATTTATGGGCAACAGGGTTAATTGATGATGTGATTATAGGAAATGCTTATGCGAGTGAAGAAGAGTTAGAGAAACTAGGAAACTTAAATCGTTACATGTTACAGCTGAAAGTAAACTTTGTAGACGAGGCGACTGAAGTAGAGAAGAGAGCTACGCTGCAAGAATTACACGTAAGACGCGGTGACATAACAGAATATATGGTACGTTCTACAGAAGTACGTAAAAAGTACAAAGACTATGACTTTCCAGTGCGTGAAAGCGTACTGCAGGAAAGAGGGCAAGTTGTAATTGGTAACAACTCATTTGGTAAGTACAAAGGCGAACTACAAATCATTCTAAAAGAAATGCCGATAGATGAACGGAAAAATATTGTCGGTACAATTGCAGAAGAAGAGTTATTCTTACTAGATTATGTAGGAGCTTGGACGCAGTTTACTTGTGTGGAATAGGGGAGAGAAGGAGAGGATGCTGTGGCATCCTCTTTTTTCTGTTGAAATGGTAGTCTATTGATTCTTCCATTAACAAGGATTTTATACAGAGATAGTTCTTATATTCGTTCAACCGTTATTAGGGTGTTAGCAAAAATAGGGGGAGCAGACTTGTAAATAGTCTATATTGAAGCTTTACAGGATAGAAATGCGATGGTGAAATATGAAGCTGTTCGAGCTAGTTATATGTATGGCGACGAAATGGCAATGAGACCAATTTGCGAACGTGTGAATAAAATTGTCGCTAGAAGACGTAAAAATGAAGTAGAGCCTACGGATGAATCAGAGATTATCATTGCTCTTCGTTTCTTACATAAGTTTGTTGATCAGGAAGAAGTTTTAAAGACATTTGATAAAGTGTACAAAAAACGTGGAAACTTGTTTATGTCGGAGAGGGAGTGGCTTCGAGATAATATTACTTACTTTCAAGAGAAAGAGAGAATGTAAGAATTATAAAAAAGAGTCAGCCTCAATTGAAGTGACCCCCGAAAGTTAGACAGGTCGTTTCATTAGGCAGCCTCTAGGGTATGAGCCCGGTATTGTACTGGGCTCATACCCTTTAATTTTGCCTTAATTCTTTTATGGTTATAGTATTCTATATACTTTGCTAATTCTTGTTTGAAATGTGTTATATTTTCAAATTCTTTTCGATACAGAAATTCCGATTTCATGATACCGAAGAAATTTTCAATAACGGCATTGTCATAACAGTTTCCTTTGCGAGACATACTTTGAGTTATGCCACAATTCTTAAGAGAATGACGGTATTGTTTCATTTGATAGTGCCAACCTTGATCAGAGTGAATGAGGAGTTTATCCGGATCGGTTACACAATAAAGTGCTTGGTCCAACATCGTTGAAACAAGGGAATAGGTCGGTCTGGGACCAATTGTATACGTGATAATTTCACCATTAAATAAATCCAACATTGGTGATAGGTATAACTTCTCCCCAAATAATTTAAACTCCGTAATATCTGTAACCCACTTTTCATTTGGTTTTTCAGCTTGGAAGTTGCGATTTAAAATATTTGGCGCAATTTTCCCAACTGTCCCTTTGTAAGAGCGATATTTTTTCATACGAACCAGACATTTTAATCCTAATTCTTTCATAAGGCGATACACTTTTTTATGATTTACTTTGTGTCCACGATTCATAAGTTCATCACGAATACGACGATAGCCATAACACCCATCGTGTTCATTATAAATAGCTTGAATCAGTTCTTTTACCTCCGCATTTGGATCAGGACGATTAAAACGTTTCATCCAGTAATAGTACGTACTACGTGGAATGTTTGCGAGTTGAAGTAACTCCTTGATAGGAAATTCATGCCTTAACTCGTAGATTACTTGCGCTTTGTCTTGTTTGGTGATTTTTCTTTGTTTTGAACTAAGGCATTCAACTTTTTTAAATATGCATTTTCCATACGTAAACGCTCATTTTCCGCTTGTAAGGCTTTGATTGATCCTTCATCTACTGGTTTTATTTTTTTATCTTTCATGGTTGGACGCCCCTTTTTCTTTAATTGTAGGGCATCCAATCCTCCTGTTTCATAAGCTATTTTCCATTTCCGAAGTGTTTCATAAGACGGTATATTGAAAAGTGCCGCTGTTTCTCTGATAGATGTCCCGTGTTCATTCATATAATAAAGTACATCTAGTTTATACTGCGCTGGGTAGAATGTATAGCACTTTTCAAAGGCCTTTTCACCTGAAGACTCATATCGTCTAATCCACTCACGAAGTACGCTAGGGTTAACTCCTACAGATTTAGCAATTATTTTTCCACTTTCTGTACCATCTAAATATCGTTTCACCGCTTGGATTTTTTCTTTTGAAGAAAATTTAGCCATAAAAAATGCACCTCCAATTGTTAGACTGTGTCTAACAATTGGGGTGCACTTCAAATGAGACTGACTCTTTTTTTTCAAACTAGTTTAATACTTTAACTGTAACTGTTTTACGTCCCCAGTTACTTGATGTACCTTTGTCTGGCATTAAAACATCGATTTTGTTTCCTTTAATAGCTCCACCAGTATCACCAGCGATTGCTACTCCGTAACCTTCAACCCATACTTTTGAACCTAATGGAATGACACTTGGATCAACTGCGATTAGTTTCATGTTTGGATTAGCTGTTAAGTTGTGACCTAAAGCTGATTTTACTTGGTCGCCTGCTTTATAACCATTTTCAAGTGGATCTGCTGTGTAAGCTGTTGCTACAACGCGTAACTCACGAGAAGATGATGGTGCACTTGTTTCAGTTTCTTTTGCAACAGGTTGTTGTGTAGCTGGTTTTTGAGCTTTAGCTGCTTCACGAGCTTTAGCTGCTTCTTGAGCCTCAGCTGCTTCTTGAGCTTTAGCTGCTTCACGAGCTTTAGCTGCCTCTTGAGCTTTAGCCGCTGCTTGAGCTTCAGCTGCTTCTTGAGCCTTAGCTGCTTCACGAGCTTTAGCTGCTTCTTGAGCCTTAGCTTCTGCTTGAACTTCAGCTGCTTCGCGAGCTTTAGCTTCTGCCTGAGCTTTAGCTGCCTCTTGAGCCTTAGCTGCTTCACGAGCTTTAGCCGCTGCTTGAGCTTCAGCTGCTTCGCGAGCTTTAGTTGCTTCCTCCGCTTTAGCTTTTGCTTGCGTTTCAGCTACTTCACGAGCTTTAGTTGTTGCCACGGATTTAGCTGTATCTTGAACTGTAGTTGTTTTTTCAGCTTTAACTACTGGTTGAACTTTAACTGGAGCTTTACCTGTTAAGTAAGGAACGTGAACGTAAGCTGTTTTTCCGTTATATTCAAATTGGATCCAACCATTTTCAACTTGGTGTGTTGTTTCGATTACGTCATCTTGTTTCAATTTCCCAAGAATCTCTGAGTCTGTGTTTGCACCAGCACGTACGTTTAATACGTTAGCTGTTACGTAGTAAGTGTCTTTTGTGTAGTCAGCGCTAATGAAAGCCTCCTTACCGCTATTCAATTTCACTTTTGACCATCCGTTTTCTGTATGTAAAACGTTAACTTTATATCCATCTAATAATTTTCCTACAACTTTTGATTCAGTAGTTGGGTTTTCTCGTACATTTAGTACATCAGTCGTTACGATTGTTTCTGCTTTAGCAGATGTTGTGAAAATCCCAAGACCAAAAACCGCTGCTGTTGCTATACCCATAAATTTTTTCATAATAGCCTCCATTGCATTTGTTTTCGTTGACCTCATTATAGCAACCATTATTTTCTTATTTGCGAAAAACATAAAATTACAAAGCTTTCGTAACGGGTCATTAATATTTTGTAATAATTCCAGTAATATCCTAAAAGCGCTTTCTTATAGTTTTTAGGGGAGGTTAGAGCACATGATGCATAAAAAAGGTAGTATTTCAATTTCTGATAGGTTAATAGTATTTCTATAGTATTACGTAATTATTTCGTAATCATTACAAAAATGGCGTATTTTGCTGTCGGAACAGAAAATTAGTTATGTAAAAATAACTATTTTAGTTGTGGAGAAATAAAAATGAGGTGAAATTTAATAAAATATCGCTATAATTGTTACAAAATAAGTCGAGGTATGGAAAAAATTACGCCTTGATTTTCGACTTTCACATAGTATTTTTGCAATAATAGGATTCTATAATAGGTTTAGTAGATTAAAATAATGAAAGATGTTTATAACGTGAAACATATATAATAGAAGAAACATGATTTAATAGATAAATAAAAAACGTAGGAGTGTAAACCCTACGTTTTTTATTTATTCATATCGTAAACATTCAATTGGATCCAGTTTTGCAGCTTTGTTAGCTGGTAGTAGACCGAATATAATACCGATTAACATGGAGATACCTACTGCAAGAAGTCCAAGTTCTTTTGAGACAACGAGTGGCCATCCAGCAAAGATGGAGACGATCCAAGCGAAGAAGATACCGAGCATGAAACCGATGAAACCACCGAGTCCTGTTAAAATACAAGATTCAATTAAGAATTGTGTTAATACTTTACCACGCGTTGCACCAAGAGCTTTACGAATACCGATCTCACGTGTACGCTCTGTTACAGATACAAGCATAATGTTCATTACACCGATACCACCAACAAGTAAGGAGATAGCGGCAATACCACCGAATACCATTTTCATCATACCGATTGATTCATCTAATTGCTTCGTAAATTCACCTAAGTCTTGTGCTTCGAATTTGTGCTCAAATTTAGGAGCTTTCATTTCGTTTAAAACAGAAACGGCTTGTTTTTCTACACTTTTACGTTCGGCCGGAGAGGTCATTGTTAATCTTACAGAGTCATACTCAGTTACTCCTGAAATGACAGGCGCGTTTTCAAGTGATGTATAACCCTCAGGCATAGGCATTCCAAAGTCATTTTTCGTTTCGTATACACCGACTATTTTATACGGCTTTCCTTTTATATCTGCGTATTGATTTGATTCCCAACCACTAAATAATTTGTTGAAAGCTTCTTCATTTAATATAACAGCAGGGATTGCTTGGTTTAGCTCACTGTCGTTTAATTCACGACCGTGAACTAATTTTATCTTCGAATCTGTCATAAAGGCGCCTGTTCCGCCTTTTAAATCAAGATTTACATCTTTTGAACCAGCAGATGCTTTTACTTTCATACTTACATCTGGATATACATCTTTAACGCCTGGTACAGTTTGCAGTCGGTTTAGCATATCAGCTGTAATTTTGGCATTATCTGTTCCATAGTCAGGATTGTTGTAGTAAATCGTTACTTCGTTATCTTTCCCTTGGCCTAACTCTTTTTTAAACTTTGCGTTTGTACCATCACCCATTGAAATGATAGTAATAATGGCACTAATACCGATAATAATACCTAACATCGTTAAAATAGAACGCATTTTATGAGCAAAGATAGAGGAAAGGGCCATGCGTATATTTTCACTCGTGTTCAAAATTAACCTCTCCAATCTTGGACGATATTTCCGTCACGAATTACAATTTGACGTGCTGCTGCTTCCCCAATTTCACGATCATGGGTAATCATAATGATTGTTGAGCCTTGTTTATTTAATTCGTAAAAGAGGTCCATAATTTGTGTACTTGTTTTCGTATCAAGTGCCCCCGTTGGTTCATCGGCTAAGATAAACTTCGGGTTATTTACGATTGCGCGTGCAACAGCGACACGCTGTTTTTGTCCACCTGATAATTCGTTCGGCAGGTGAGTAGCACGATCAGCTAAACCTACTTTTGTTAAAGCAGCTAATGAGCGCTCGCGCCTTTCTTTTTTATCGACTCCAGCGTAAATAAGAGGGAGCTCTACATTTTGAAGTGCTGAAAGTCTCGGTAATAACATAAAGTTTTGGAATACGAATCCGATTTCTTTATTACGTACGTGTGCAAGTTCTGTTTCAGACATGTTTGAAATGTTTTGACCAGCTAGTTCGTACGTACCTGTCGTCGGTTTATCTAAACAACCAATAATGTTCATTAATGTTGATTTACCAGAACCAGAAGGTCCCATAATCGAAGTGAATTCTCCTTGGTTCAGTGTTACGTCAATTCCGTGTAATATTTGAACGGACTCTGCACCATTTTGGAAGGATTTCGTGATGCCTTTTAAGTTAATCACTGGGCGACAACCTCCATACCATCTTTTAAGTCTTTTTCAGGTTTAGAAATAATTTCCTCTCCTTTTTTCACTCCAGAAACTTTTGCTTCGCTATCAGTCTCGAATTCAACAGTAACTGTTTGTTCTTTCGCTTTACCGTCTTTTACAACAAACACAACATTTTTATCACCTTTTTTCACGATGCTGCTTTTCGGAACAATTGTACCAGTTGCTTCGCCAGATTTACTTGTTACGTAAACGTGGAAGCCGTTTTGTAATTCTTCACTATTATCTAAAGTGACAGTGAATTGATAGTTAGAAACTGTTTTGTTTTCGTCCATACTCTTTAATGGAGTAGAACCGATTTCTGTTACTTTTCCTGTCCAAGTCTTACCAGCAACGGTTTTTGATGAAACAGTAACTTCTTGCCCAACTTTCATACTAGCAAGCTCATATTCAGAAAGTTGACCTTTTACTTTAAATGGACCAGCATGACGAAGTGTAATACCGCTCATACCTGTTTTTTCGTCAGCGACTTTTACGATATCATCAATTACGCCATCAGCAGGACTCGTTACAGAAAGTGTGTTTACTTTCTCTTTTGCTGCTTTAATCATTTCATCAGCTTTTTCAACTTCAAACTTTTTCATTTCAAGCTGTGATTCTAATTGTTGTACCTCGATTTCTGATGCTTTTAATGCTTCAGCAGGAAGACCTGCATTTTTATCTTTTTGTAATTTTTGTTTCGCTGCATCAATTTGTTTTTGGAATAATGTTACTTCTTTTTGGGCGATTTTCTTTTGCATTTCTGCTTCAGTTACACCTTGTTTCGCAGTAGGGTCATTGTATTTAAAAAGGAGTTGCCCTTTTTTTACTTCATCACCTTTTTTTACAGCTAATTCATACGTACCTTTTGTTGGATCAAATGAAATTGTTTCAATTCCGTTTGGAATGACTTCACCGCCAAATTTTTGCGCGTTTTCAATCTGTTTTTCTGTTACTTTATATCCGCTATATGCCATTGCTACTTCTGAACCGCCGCCAGCAAATGCAAAGTATGATCCAGCTGCAATTCCGATTGCTACTACACTAGTAATTAACACTTTATTTTTCTTCTTCATCTATTTATCACCTTTTCGTTCGTTTTAGTATCTACATTAAGTATAGAAGAGGGAAAGAATCTGACAAATCGTTTTAGCTTACAATAACCTTACAGTTTTGTAAGGTATGAATATGCAAATGTAAGGTAGAGCTTGTCCCAGTGTAAGCAAATGAATTGACGCGTGTTTTTTTCTTACAATAATATTGTATGAAGGAGAGGAGGAAGGAAGATGGAAGCTTATTTTAGTGCGCATCCATTAAAACCGTTTATTCCCTACTCAAGGCAACATGCCATTATATTATTTATTCTGTTGGTGGGAATCGTTTTTTTATATCAATACCAAGATGTATTACGTCAAAATGAGTGGAATATAACGGTTCGATATGCGATTGCATTTCTATTTATAGGGAGTGAAATTGGACTTCATATGTGGGAGTGGAAAGCAGGGATTTTTGAGCTAGCCACTTCATTACCGTTTGAGTTATGTACGATTAGTTTGTTGTTAGCGTCAATTATGATCATAACGAAAAGTTACCGTATATATGAGATTGTATTTTTTACAGGAATTATTGGTGCATCACAAGCCATTTTAACGCCAAACTTGCAATATGCTTTTCCGCATTTTCGGTTCATTGAATATTTTATCGCGCATATATTGCTCATTTGGGCGCCACTCTTTATGACTTGGGTGGAAGGATATCGTCCGACAGTACAGTCTATTAAACGCACAATGATATTTTTAAACATATTGATTCCGATTGTTTCGTTTGTAAATTACAAAACAGGTGGTAATTATATGTTTTTAGCCCATAAGCCAGAAACAGCTTCATTACTTGATATGTTAGGACCACATCCTTACTATATTATTTCATTAGAACTCGCAGCGCTTATTGGATGTTTTATTTTGTATATGCCGTTTGCGAAAAGAGAAAAACAGTTACACAAAGAATCGTTAGGGTCATAACCTAGCGATTTTTTATATATTAAATATTTACAATTCAGAAAATTAAGAATAAAATTAGAGAGTAAATTATATAAAGAGAGAAGGGAAAACGTGGTCAAAAAAGTTTTTCTGAATGGGATGGAAGTGACGATTCAATTTCTTATTTCGATTTTGGGTATTATTTGTTTAGGGACATTGCCGAAACTATTTTATGGATTTGAGCTGCATGCATCACAGTACATACAGAGTTTACAAGAAGTGTTTGTGAATTTAATGGACATCTCCAATTTTAAATATGTGGGAGATAAATTTTTATTTCCACAGTTGTTTGTCCATTATAAAGAAACGATTATTATTTTTTTAGCTACTTTTTTCATTTCATTATTTGTAGCATTTTGTATTGTTTATGTGATTATGAGTAGTTCACCGCGTATACAACATCGAATTAAATCATTTCTTATCTTCCTAGAATCCATTCCAGATATCCTTCTTATTTTAGTATCACAAATTTTAGTTGTATGGTTTTTTAAACAAACAGGTTTTTTACCTTTTCAAATTGCGTCAATTGGAGGCGAGTCGATTAGAGGGTTGCCAATATTGTGTTTGAGCATCCCGACTACGATTATGTTTGTAAAAATGGTCGTGCTTCGTTTTGAAAATGAACTAGAAAAAGATTATGTACTATTTGCTAAGGCGAAAGGGCTGGGGCGCTTTCATATTTTAAATCGTCATATTTTACGAAATGTGTTGCTTAGTACATTATTCTTTGCGAAAACGAATATCTTTTTTATGTTATCTAATTTATATATTATAGAATGGATTTTTAATACGGGTGGTATTTTTATGTTTTTGAAATCGTATGAGGGTATTAGAGTTGAAGTTTTTATCGTGAGTGTACTGCTTATTTATATTCCGATTTTTATTTTATTTAAATTGTTTCATTATCTCATTCCGGCTGCGATGAAGGAGAGATTATAATATGTGGACGTATATAAAACGTGATAAAAGATTTTGGATAAGTATTGGGTTTCTTCTTCTATTAGTTCTTTTGAGCATCGGAAATACGTTATGGAATGATGGACATATTAGACAAGTTACATTGCAATATGATGCGGATGAAAATCCACAAGTGCCACCGTTTCCACCTTCATTACAATTTTTACTCGGGACAGATCGGAAAGGGTATGACCTGTTACATTTAGTCATTGAGGGCGCGAAATGGACGGTTGGTATATCTATTTTAATTGCGGCACTTAGAATGGTAATAGGTGTATTTTTCGGTGTCGTGCTCGGAACGTACATAAAAAGAGGGTTTTCAAAAATTGAGGCGTTCTTTGATAGTTTTACAGTTATTCCGACAGTTATGATTGCGTATTTTTTTCTTCAATTTGCAAGTACATTTGGAAGTGGGGAGGAAACAACAACCTTTTTTGAAAGGGCTTCGTTTCAAGTTGTCTTACTTGTAATGCTTGTAATGCCAGTTATTGCACTGTATGTTGCGAAGGAAGTTCGAAAATTGCGAACGGAAGAATTTGTTGATGCCGCGCGCATATTAGGTGGATCGAGAAGACATATTGTTATAAAGCATCTTTTCCCGCATCTTTATATGACGTTTATACTTGTATTTTTTCAGCAGTTTACGCAGACTCTTACTATTTTAATGCACTTAGGGTTACTAGAAATATTCTTTGGCGGAACGGTTAAGTTTTTAGGACCGATAGAAGAAATAGAATCTTATACACATGAATGGTCAGGGTTAATTGGAGTCTATTTTAGATCATTGACAGTGAATCCGTGGATCCCTCTCGTTCCGATTACATTTTTTGGACTTACTATTTTTTCAGGAAATATGATTGTAAAAAGTATCGAAGAGGCGATGATGAAAGTAAGGTTAGGAGGAGAGATGAAGAAGGACGTTGTAAAAGAGGAACAATCTGCTGTGCAGTCAAAAGAAGAGTTATTTACTTTTAAGCATACGATGTGAAAATAAAAAGTAGCAAGCATGTATTTCCTGCTTGCTGCTTTTCTTTATTTTGTAGAAACTTCGCCTTCAGCTTCTGTTTGCGGAATAAAGTATCCGATTATACCACCGATGATTGCTGGGATAATCCAGCCAATTCCTAAATTATAAAAAGGAATGGTGTGTACAATATTCGCGATAAAACTTGGTATCATTTCCACATTATCAAGTGCATGAATACAACTAATAAGGAATGCTGCAATCATTGCCCCGATGTAGACAGAAGGTTTACGTTTCGTATATTTATCAATAAATGATACGAAAATTAAAATAATCGTAATTGGATATAGAATAATTAATACAGGCAAAGTAATTTTAATTAGTAAACTTAATCCTAAGTTTGAAATCACGAAGCTAAAAATACAAACGTATAGTACGAGCTTTTTGTAAGAAACATTTGTTAGTACTGTTGCGAAATAGTTTGCAAATGCACTTACAACACCAATTGCTGTCGTTAAACAAGCGAAGATAATGGCGATGCTTAATAAAACATTACCGCTTGTCCCAAAGAAGTGGTACATAACAGTCGCTAATAGTTGACCACCGTTCTCGAATTGTCCTAAGTTGCCGTTTGAAGCACCGATATAACCAAGTAAGAAGTACACAATTGTTAAAAATAGAGCGGCAATGCTTCCGCAAATAATTGTATATTTCGCAATTGATTTCTTCTCTTGTATACCGTTTTGGCGAATTGCATTTACAACAATTGTTGATAGTACGAGTGCACCGATTGCATCTAACGTTAAAAATCCTTCAAGAAATCCTTTGAAAAACGGAATTTCTTTATAGTCACCAACAGGTTCTGCAAACGTTCCTGGTGAAAGAATTGCTTTTGTTGCCATAATCGCAATAATTCCAAGTAAAATTGGTGTTAATATTTTTCCGATATGATCTACTAATTTTGATGGATTTAATGATAAGAAGTAGACGACTGTAAAGAAAATCGCACTAAAGATTAACATAGAGTACCATTGGTCTGGGAAAAGTGGTGCAATCCCAATTTCGTAAGATACAGATCCAGTTCGTGGAATAACAAATAGTGGGCCGATTGAAAGATAAATAATGATAGCAAATATTGCTGCGAATTTTGGGTGAACACGGCTTGCTAAAGTGTTAAAACTACCACCGGCAAGGGCAACAGCGACGATAGCTAGTAAAGATAAACCGACGTCTGTAATAATAAATCCTGTAATGGAAATCCACATATTTTCTCCGGAAGAAAGACCGAGAAGGGGCGGGAAAATCATATTACCAGCACCGAAGAAAACTGCGAATAGTAGTAAACTAATCGAAAGTATTTGCGCTGGTTTTAAAGTTGTACGCATATAAAGAAAATCCTCCTAATGAGTGTTTTTGTCGAAAATTCAAATAATTTGTCGAGTAACTGTTATTATTTTAAAGGTCTGATGACTAGAAAGCAATAGGGAATTTTGAAAAAATTAAAAAATAATGCATTAAATCGAATAAATATACTATTTATATGTTTAATAGGAAGGATTTAACTTATAGCGTAAAAAAACACATATCACTAGGATACGTGTTTTAAAAAAATATTTTTTTATCACGTTCTTCTTTTAAAATTTCAACCGCTTCTCGGAAACGTTGTGAATGGACGATTTCTCGTTCACGTAAGAAGCGTAGGCTGTCATTTATATCTGGATCATCTGATAAGTTAATAAGCCATTGATATGTTGCGCGTGCTTTTTCTTCAGCCGCAATATCCTCGTATAGGTCGGCAATTGGATCACCTTTAGCCTGTATATAGGTTGCAGTAAATGGAACACCGGCAGCGTTATGGTAGTGGAGTGCACTATCATGATCAGCGTAATGAGGGTCAAGACCAGCAGCTTTCATTTGTTCAGGAGTCGCATCTTTCGTCAGCTTATAAACCATTGTAGCAATCATTTCAAGATGAGCAAATTCTTCTGTACCAATATCAGTAAGTAGGCCAATGACTTTGTCAGGAATTGTATAACGTTGATTTAAGTAACGGAGTGCAGCAGCTAATTCTCCATCTGCACCGCCGTATTGTTCAATTAATAATTTTGCAAGTGCTGGATTGCAAGTTCCTACTTTAACAGGGTATTGTAATTTTTTTTCATAAATCCACATAGTTTCTCTCCTTTATATTTGCCATGGCCAAGGACCTTTGCTCCATTCCCAAGGGGCATTAGAATAGCTGTTTCCAAACTGTTGGAGTGGCCCGTATTTTTCTTCCATCTTTTGTTTTAATACTCTTCGTTTATAGGAAAAGTCATTAAATTGATTAATCGCGGCAGTGTCATCTGGATGTGTATCTAAATAAAGAGTGAGTTCGACTAGTACAAAGTCTAGTTCTTGAAGCTCCAGTAACAGCTTATAATATTCTTCTGGTAGCGATTGAGTCACGTCAGTAGTCACCGCCCTTTTTTATAAGAATTTTCATAATAGTCATAAAAAACAGGCCATAAAGTCCCTTTTTGTAGCGCTTCTTTTGGCGTAAATTGTGGTAAGTTTGGCGGTTGAAAGCCTAAAAATAAATTAGGAGGAGTAGAGTAAAATTTTTTTCCGATAGGAGGGCAAGGATCTTGAGGACTATGATAGGGCACGAATGATCTCATATATTTATTCACGAATAAACCTCCTTACATGTTCATTACTACGTATTGTATTCAGACATAATGAGCATTTATGACACATATAAAAAAGTAATAGGTACGGGGGGAATGAATGTGGAGACTGTGAAACAATTCATTGTATTGAAAGTGAAAAACTTAAAGGAAACGTTATATTTTTACGAAGGGATTTTAGGAATTAAACCTAGTTTAGAAAGACCACAATTAGATGTAACGGGGGTTTGGTATGATGCCGATTCAACGAGAATTAGTTTTGTTATGAATCGCATGTTAGGTGGGCAGGAAAAAAGTGTTACAGATTCATGTAAGGATTTAACATTTACGATTTCTGACATAGAGAAATTGAAAAAGAAGCTAGCGTTTTATGAAATTTTATATACAGAAAATGAATGCGCGAGGAGTATTGTAGTACAAGACCCAGATGGATATAAACTTCAAGTGGTAGAGAAGGATGAATAGACGGAGGGGATTTGGTGGAGAGAAGTTATGAAGAAAGTGCGTTGTTTGAGCATCAATTTTGGCTAAAGGTACTTACTGATCATGCGCAGTTTTTACTTGATGCGTTAGCTCCAAAGGAAAAAGAAGATATAAAGAAAGCTACTTATTTTGTTGAAACATTTACGAATCTGTTAAATAAAGTTCGTAATGTGAATCTCGTGACATTTTCCAAAGAGGCAGAACAAGCAGCTAAGGAGATCCGGACGTTTAAATTAAATATTATACAGAAACAGTTGGAAGGGAAAATTACAATTCATTTTACGCCGACTTTTATTAATCATATGGTAAACGAAGTGGAAGAGTATATAACGGTTTTAGAGTTTTTGAAGAAGGGGGAAATTCCACCTGTTTTTCATGAACTTCATTATCATCTCGTTTGGTTAACAGATGCAGCTGGTCATGCAGGCTCTATTTCTGGTGGGTTAGATCTTGTTGAAAAAAGATTAAAAGAGAAAAGCGAAGAATTTACGAAGCATTTTGAACAATTTTACTTAAAGGCGGTTGAGATGACTGGATATTTACGAACAGAGCTTCATCATTTTCCTGCATTAAAGAAGTTTACAAAAGATGTTTCACTTGAACTAAAATTATTTTCACATTTTTTACATGAAGTGGAAGAACTCGAGTTATCAAATGAAGTATTAAGTGTATTATCAGCGAGAATGGCAGATCATATGGCAAGGGAAGAATGTTATTATTTATTAAAATTAGCTCAATCATCTGGACTCGAAATGCCGAAATGTAATCCGCTTTAAAGAAAAAGAGGTCAATTTTATTTGGCCTCTTTTTCTGTTTTATTGTCTCTTTTTATTTTTGCTTGTTCAATACTTGCTTGTAATGTCTCCATAATATTGATGATGTTTGGAGCAGGAGAGATTGTTTCCGTTTTTTCCTGTTGTTCAATTTTCTCTTCGATTAATTCGGTAAGGGCTTCTTTATACTCATCTGTATACATTTCTTGTTCAAAAGGATTTGTAAGGTGGTGAATTAAGTTGATTGCTGCGGTGAGTTCTTGTTTTTGGATAGGATAATTTTCATTACTTGGTAAGTTAGGTGTATTTGTTATATCGCGAATTTCATTAGGGTAGTGAATAGTTTGCAACATAAGTCCATCTTCAAAGTTACGGATAATAGCTAAATGTTGTTTTTTTCTAATGGAAATATGGATAAGACCAAGTTTATTTGTACGCTCAAGGGCTTCTTTTAATAATAAATACGATTTTTCATGTCCCGGGGTAGGGCCTATAAAATAAGAGCGGTCATAGAGAATAGAATCAATTTCGTTATTTTGAACAAAAGATATAATACGAATAGATCGTGGTTCGTGAGCTTTTTGCAACGCAGCTAATTCTTTTTCATCCATAATAATGTATTTATGGGGGGCGTATTCATAGGCTTTTACAATATCTTTATCATCGACTTCTTCATCCGCACAATCGGGAGCGAATTTTTTATATTTAATAGGTGTTAAGCATTCTTTATGGAGACTTAAAAATTTTATATCGTTTTCTTCTACGGCGCTATATAGTTTAATTCCTATATTTAATAGTCCAAGTGAAAGTGCACCTTTCCATACGGTATGCAAATGAAATCTCTCCTTTCATTCAAAAATGATTATGTATATTATGAGATAGTAAGAAATTTCCTATACGTTTTTTGTTTTTTACAGAAGGGATTGGAATATAAAATATATTGACAAGCCCTCTAAAATATTTTAATGTGATTGTATAAAATTGTGTATATAAAGGGGAGTAACTTATTACAGTAAAGTCGTCATTACAGGGAGAAACCCTCGGCTTTATTGGCAACGTTTCGTTGTTAGTGAGACCTTTACCAGCAATGGTAAAGGCCCCTTATTGTCTTTTTTAGGACCCTTACCATATTTGGTAGGGGCCTTTTTGTATACAAAGAGAGGAGAAATAAAAATGAAAAAACTTATTAGTAGATTAAGAGTTGTATTTCATGTTCGCCGATTTGTTCCATTCCTATTTGACTTTTTTACTTCAAAAGAGGTTTCAATAAAGAAGAAAATCTTATCCATTGCTTTTTTAGTTGGTTATGTAGCGATGCCTCTCGATTTAATTCCAGACTTCTTACCGTTCATCGGTATTTTAGATGATATTGGGATTGTGTTATTTATTTTGAACCGAATTGTAAAAATGGCGCCAGTTCAATTACAAGAAAAGCATAACGTAAATGTAGGATAGGAGTTAAAATATGGAGCAAATTATTTTAGATATAATTGAGTTTTTAAAGCAGTTTTCTTATTTTGGAGTTGTATTGGCTTTAACGTTTGAATTTATTCCCGCAGAAGTTGTTTTGCCTATGGTTGGATATTGGGTGTACGAGGGTGATATGAATTTTTGGCTAGCTGTATTAGCTGGAACGCTTGGTGGAACGACAGGACCGTTAACGTTATACGCACTCGGTTATTACGGTGGTCGTCCTCTATTAATAAAGTACGGGAAATACTTCTTTATTAAAGAAGAACAAATCCAAAAAGCAGATGATTTCTTTGAGAAATATGGACCAGTTGTAGCATTTGTTGGACGCTTTGTACCTGGCGTTCGAACGCTTATTTCTGTTCCATGTGGTATGGCGAAAATGAACATATGGAAATTTAGTATATATACATTTGTAGCAATGTTCCCGTTAACAACTTTATATGTCTATTTTGGAATGAAATTAGGTCCGCATTGGGAAAAAGCGGCGGATGTTGTGGGGCAATATATGCTACCGATATTACTAGTCGTCGTTATCGTTGTCGGTGGTATTTTAATCTATAAATTTATGAAGAAAAGGAACAGAACGGAATCTATTTAGTCATTTGAATATTTTTTGAAAATAAATGAATAGTACAGGCAAAAGACTCTGAAGGACATACACATATAGGGAATATAAAAGAGAGAGGGGAAACAACTATGTCTTGTGAGTGCTCAGGGGCAGCATTAACTTGTTGTCCAGATAAAAATTATGTACAAGATAAAGTGTGTAGTCCGTGGTCTGCTACTGTAGTTGCAACAGCAATTGATAATGTTCTCTATACAAATAATATTAACCAAAACGTAGTGGGGACTGGTTTTGTTAAATATGATGTTGGACCAGGACCAATTACTGTAGAGGCGCTTGATTCTGCTGGTACTGTAATAGATACACAAACATTAAACCCAGGAACGAGTATCGGGTTTACGTATCGGCGTTTTGACATTATACAAGTTGTGTTACCTGCAACACCTGCTGGAACGTATCAGGGAGAATTTTGTATTACAACACGTTATCCACTTTCATAGCAGAATAGGAGAGGATCAAAATGGGAATAAGAAGTTCCAGTTTGTCTTGTTGTTCTAATAAAACGCTTGTACAAGATCAAGTATGTACAGACTGGTCTATTACAGGTGCTGGTACTCAAATTGTATATACAAATAATATTACGCAAGAAGTATATGGTTCAGGTTACGTGAAATATGATGTAGGTGCGGCTCCAATTACAGTTGATTTTTTAGTAGGTGCTACAGTAATTGATACAATTACCGTACAACCACAAAGTAGTGGTACTTTCACTGTACGATATTTTACGACTGTTCGAATTACTACAACAGGAACAACTGTTAATCAAGGTGAGTTTTGTATTACAGTACGTTATCCGATTTCATAAAAAAGCATACCGCAAATGGTATGCTTTTTTAATTGAGGAAGTAATAAGATTGGTATTTTATAAACAACATGTAAATTGGCAACAGTACTTGCCTTCTAAATATAGTGAAGGGTTATGTTGGATATTAGCAATATTAACTGACTGTAAGTCTTTTCCTGTGTACGATATTGTATTACCAGGAAACACAGTGAAAATATTGGTTACTGCTCCAACGATTTCAATGGTAATTGCTTCTGTGCTGCTAGTACTATTGTAAACCGAGACAGTGCCTGATATAGGCAGCATTCCATCACTTTGCCACAGTATCATCGATTGTGATTCATCTTTGGCGGAGGGAATGTTGTTATTCGTTATAAGGAAATTTCCTGCAAATTCATTTGTTACTCGCTCGCAATCTGGATCTGGAGGAGGGGGAGGTGGACAAGGATCTGGGCAAATGATAGACAAAGGAGCAAAACAGCCAATGTTTTTTTTATTCTTCAATACACCCCCCTCCTTTTTAAGTAGTCTTTTACTACTATTAAATGTGGAAGCATGGCCGATGTGTTAAAAAAAGAAGAAATTGTTAAAAATTAAGATTGTCTAATAGGCTGAAACCTTAAATTATTATTCATGTTATAGAAAAGATTATATGTGAATAGACATGGGAAAAGAATGCTCAGACTCTTTTAGACAAAAAGTGGTTGTATACAATAGTAAGAAGAAAGTTGAACTTAACCTTTAATTAACTGTATATTTACAAAAATCTAATAAAATTCATTTGTTATTTAAACGACATTAATAAGCTTTAGATAAAATATCCCTTGTAATGAATCGATTATTATGAGGAGGATTCACGTGGACAGAATGGTTTTGCGAAAAGTAAAAGGTCTTATTGGATTATTAATGGTTTTTGTATTAGCATTTGTATCATTTCCGTGGGGTACATCAATTAAAGCGGAAGAGAAGAAGCAAGAAAAGGCACCGAGTGAGAAGAAGATCGTTTTTCCGGTTGTAAGTGATGTACATATTAAGAATAGTGGAACAGATGATACGTTTCGCTGGAAACGAGCAATCGAGCAACTGAATACACTTGCACCTAAACAAGATGCGTTTGTAATTGTGGGAGATTTTACTGATTCAGGATCACTGCAACAATATGATCGTTTCATGCAAGTGTATAATGAAAATGCAAATAAAGATGCAGTGCGAATGAATTCTCTAGGAAATCATGATTATTGGAACGGTTTATCTGTAGAGGGCGCACAGAAGCGTTTCTTAGAAAAGACAGGAATGGAATCAATTTATTATCATAAAGTGGTAAAAGGGTATCACTTCCTTGTTATGTCTCCAGAGGACGGGACAACTCATGGATATTATTCGGACAAGCAAATTAATTGGTTAAAAGAAGAAATGGCAAAGGCACAAAAAGATGATCCAGAAAAACCAATTTTCGTATTTTTACACCAACACATTAAAGAGACAGTTTACGGTAGTCATGAATGGGGAACAAAAGATAGCGCAAAAATTAATACGGTATTAAAAGAATATCCGCAGGCTATTACGTTTTCAGGTCATTCACATTATCCGTTAGATGATCCAAGATCGATTCATCAAAAAGACTTTACATCAGTTGGTACATCTTCTATAAGTTACATGGAAGTTGAAGGTGGTAAAGTACAAGGGAATATCCCGCCAGGAGCTAGCACATTAAGCCAAGGCTTATTAGTAGAAGTAGACGATAAAGAAGTAACGATCAATCGCCGTGATTTCCATACAAATTCTTGGACAGGCGAGCCTTGGAAAATTAAATTACCAGCAAAGAAAGACACATTTACACATATAGAAGATCGTGATAAAGAAAAGCCATACTTTGCTAAGGATGCAAAGCTTGCGGTATCAAATGTAACAGAAAATGCGGCAACAGTAACATTTCCACAAGCATTGGACAACCTTCTTGTACATTCTTATCGTGTACAAGCTAGAGATAAGCAAACGGGAGAAATAAAGAATAAATTGTTAGCATTCTCAGAGTTTTATCGTGATCCAGTGCCGAAAGATCTTACGTTTACGCTTGCAGGGTTAGATGGTGGAAAAACATATATGCTTGAAGTAGTTGCAATCGATTCGTTCGGTAATGAAAGTGCGCAGCCGTTAACGGCAGAAGTTACTACGAAAAAAGATAATATTGATCCGAATGTAAAAGTGCCAAAGGCTGATGTTTTCGATGTGAACTTTGCAGATGGTACATTTAAAGACAATTCACCATTTGCTACAAAAGGTGATGTGAAGGGCAATGTGACTATTGAATATGATAAAGCATTGAAAAAGAATGTTATGAAATTAAACGGAAAAGCAAACACATTTGGATACCTTCCATTTTCAGCAGCACAAAAAGAGAAAGTAGCAAATACGTTCACGCTAGAAACTGTATTTTCAATGAATGAAATTCGCGGACAAGGTATTTTGCAAAATACAGAGAGTGGCGGAATTGGTTTTGAATCTACAGGAAGTGGATATGTTGAATTATGGGCTCACATTGGCGGCAGTTATAAACGCGTTGGCGTTCAATTAGAAGCAAACAAAACATATCACTTAACAGGAACGTATAACGGAAGCGAAGTAGCTATTTATGTCGATGGTAAAAAAGTAAATAGCCAACCAGCTACAGGGAAAGTGTCTCATCCGAACGTACCATTTGCATTTGGAGCTGACCCTGATAGCAAAGGAAATGGTGGTATTCCGTTGAACGGACAAATTGCGCTTGCGAGATTATATAGTAAAGCGTTAAGTTCTTCAGAAGTATTAGCGGCGTACAATGAGTTTTCTAACCGCACAAAGTTAGAGCAAGTGAACGCGTTATATGAAGAGCTTGGAAAAGTGAAAGAAGTGTTAGCTGGTACGTATGAATTTGGTGATAAGCCAGGTCAATATTCAAAGGAAGCATTTCAAGAATTAGAGAAAAGCTATAATAATGCAAAGCAAGCATTTGAAAATGTAGGGAGTACGGGAGAGCAAATCGTTCAAACGTATAACGAATTAAAAACAGCTAATGTAACATTTGTACAATCTAAAGTAGTAGAACAACCGAAAACACCGAAAGAAAAATTACAAATCAATATTGAATCTGCAAAAGCAGTAGTGAAAAAAGCGCAAGATGCAAATGTAACGGACGGTTCAGTGAAAGCACTGAGTCAAAAAATTACAGTGGCCGAAGCTGTAGTGAAAGATGTAAAAGTAAAAGATGCACAGGTAGAAACGATGAATCGTACATTAGAGTATACGATTTCACTTGTTGAAAAAAGCATAAACAAATAAGAGAGAAGAAAAGAAGCTTATCATGATAGGCTTCTTTTTTGTTATACTAAAAATAGCATAGAAAAAAGGAGCGAATAATTTGGAAGAGAAAAAGCTAAAAAGAATTCTTGAATATGTATGGATCGCGGTTGTGCTCCTTGTAGGATATTATTTCTTAAAAGAAAAAAGTATATGGGTTCTATTTTTAATGACGTTTTTATTAGCAGGTTTAGGCACGTTATTTATTAACTTCTTTTTTGATAGTTTAAATGCATGGAAGAAGAAAAAGAAGGGAACGAAGTAAAGGAGGGAATATATGCAAAAGTGGAAGCTTATATATCAGGTGATTATTTTTCTATTGCTTGTAGGTATTGGCGTTTTTAAATACGCAACACCAATAGGAAATTGGGCATCGTTTACAGCTTGCATCGGCATATTTTTCATTTTACAATCGTTAACGAAAAAATATAATAGTATAGAAAGATAGCTCGCCGCTAAAACGGCGAGCTATTTTGTTATGCTTTTTTCTTTTCATCATTCGTTTTTTCGGTAGCTAAGTGACTATGCTTTCTAGAGTAGAAGAAATAGAAGCATAAGCCGACTATAAGCCAAACGGCAAAGCTAATCCATGTTGTTTTAGACAAATTGATCATTAAATATAAGCAACAAAGAATTGCGACAACTGGTAGTACAGGTACGAAAGGTGTGCGGAATCCGCGTTTTAAGTCAGGGTGTGTTTTTCGTAAAATAAGTACTGCGCAGCAAACGAATGTAAAGGCTGTTAATGTCCCGATGTTTACTAAGTTCGCTAATACATGCAGGTCTAAAAGTCCTGCTAATAAAGCGGCAACAACACCAGTAATCCACGTATTTAATAAAGGGATTTTCACTCTTTTATTTACACGTGCTAACGCTTTTGGAAGTAAACCGTCACGGCTCATCGCATACGAAACGCGAACTTGTCCATACATAACGACTAAGAGAACGGTCGTCATTCCAGTCATCGCTCCAACAGCGAGTAGTCCTGCAATTGTATCCTCGCCAACGAAATGTAAGGCAAATGCAACTGGATCAGAAACATCTAATTGTGTATAAGGAACCATACCTGTTAAAACGAAAGATACAATCATATATAAAACAGTACAAATAAGAAGGGAACCGATAATGCCAATTGGTAAATCGCGCTGTGGTTTTTTCGTTTCTTCCGCAGCAGTTGCGATTGCATCAAAGCCTAAGAAGGCGAAGAATACAGTGGCAGCTCCAGTAATAATACCGTCGTATCCGAATGGAATGAACGGCGTCCAATTTTCAGGCTTTACATATTTTGCACCTGCTACGATAAAGGCGATAATAACAGCTAGCTTGATAAGAACCATAATATTATTAATGCGTGCGCTTTCGCGTATACCAAAACTTAAAAGCCCCGTAATGATGAGTAAAATACAAACAGCTGGTAAATCGATGAGACCACCTTTTCCTACGCCAGGTGCTGAGGCGACTATGGCGGGCAGATGGACGTTAAATCCTTGTAGTAAAGATTGTAAATAACCAGACCAACCGACAGCTACTGCTGCGACTGCAAGTAAATATTCGAGCATTAAACACCATCCGACGATGAAGGCGACGACTTCACCGACTGTCATGTATGCGTAAGTATACACACTTCCTGAGACAGGAATAGAAGAAGCAAATTCAGCATAACAAAAGGCTACACAAGCACAAGTAAATGCAGCAATAAGAAATGATAGCATAATACCAGGACCAGAATGTTTCGCTGCAACAATACCTGTTAATACAAATATACCTGTCCCAATTACGGCGCCAATTCCTAAAAACGTTAAATCAAGTGCGGTTAATGTTCTCTCTAACTGCCGTGGTGATTCAGTACTAAGCGCTTTTTTTCGTAATAATGACTTCACTTTGGACTCTCCCCCCGTTTTTTCATTTCCATAACTGTGAATGTAGTATGAGCCCACTAGAAAAGAGTATGTAAGTAAATGGAGGTACAGTTATGGTGCATAGTTTTTTAAAATTGCTGGATTAATCTTAATATAATTCAGAATATTTTGTCAAATAAAAATATGACAAATAAAATGCAGATGAATAGGAGAAACTACTTGCAGGAATGGACGAGGGTTATAAATTTACTTTGGATGGAGAAAACCCACTGATCAAAGTTAAAGTAGGAGAAGATGTTATGTTATTTTATTTTGAACTTGTCGTCATTTTACTTTGTACGAAATTAGCTGGTGATATTAGCGTGAGGCTTGGCCAGCCTTCTGTACTTGGTAAATTAATTATCGGTATTATTATCGGTCCAGCTGTACTTGGTATTATAAATAGTTCTGAATTAATCGATGAATTGAGTGAGATTGGTGTTTTACTACTTATGTTTATGGCTGGACTTGAAACAGATTTAGAAGAGTTAAATCGGAATTTGAAATCGTCATTTGCAGTAGCAGCTGGTGGAATTATTTTTCCTTTCATCGGTGGTTATGTAACAGGATTGCTGTTTGGATTAATACAATCTCATGCCATTTTTTTAGGATTATTACTTTGCGCAACGTCAGTTAGTATTACAGTGCAAACGCTAAGAGATTTAGGGAAAATGAATACGAGAGAAAGTACAACGATTTTAGGTGCTGCCGTATTTGATGACGTCATCGTCGTTATTTTATTAGCGTTTGTTATGAGCTTTTTAGGAACGCAAGATGTGAATATAACACTTGTTATCGTAAAGAAAATTATCTTCTTTGTTAGCATTGTTTTTATTGCATGGAAAGTTGTTCCCTGGATTATGAAAATGCTCGTGCCGCTTCGTGTAACAGAAGCGTTAATTAGCGCGGCTCTTATTATTTGCTTCTCTTTTTCTTATTACAGTGAAATGATGGGAATTGCAGGCATTATTGGAGCATTTGCAGCCGGAATTGCCATTTCTCAAACAGAGTATAAGCACGAAGTAGAACATAAAATTGAACCGATTGCGTATGCAATATTTGTACCGGTGTTCTTCGTAAGTATCGGAATGGAAATTACATTTCAAGGTATCGGAAGCCAACTTTGGTTCATTATCATCATGACGCTTATTGCGATTTTCACAAAGTTAATTGGATCCGGTTTAGGAGCAAGACTAACAGGATTCAATCTTCAATCTTCTATTAGTATCGGTGCGGGAATGGTATCGCGTGGTGAAGTAGCACTTATCATCGCAGCGAATGGACTTACGGCGAATTTATTAGCGAAAGAAAATTTCACAGCGATTGTTATTGTTGTTATATTGACAACGATTATTACCCCGCCGCTTTTGAAGAAGTATTTTGTATAGAGAGGAAGAGCTTACCTGATGTAGGTAAGCTCTTTTTTATTGGAACAAGCAATAGTCATGTGGCATGAAAGGTTTGTAATTATGGTAAAATCTATGTATGTGATATGACAAGGAGAGGGATGTGTTTGAGGATTACGAAGGAAAAGATTATAGGTGTAATTATACTTCTTTTATTGTGCATACCATTTACTGCATGGAAAGAATCAAAAGTGAAAGATTTTCCGGTTTCTATTTTCTCGGAAGAAGCAGATGGTGAGTACGATCAGAAGCTGAAATATACTGCTTTTTTACCTGATGTTGCGATTTGGATGAACGGTTGGGAAAAGAAGTGGACAGAAGGGGAAAGAACTGTTTATCAAAAAGGGAATCGCATTGTAAATGTGTTTCATCCTCCTGGCGATGATGGTTTTTACCTTCTTGAAGCAAGAGAAAATAAGTGAACGCAACCGTAAGAAGTGGAGGTTAAATAGTGAAAGCTTCAACATTACTATTTAAAATTGAAAGTAATATGGATCAATTTTCACCAGCTGAAAAAAAGGTTGCCATGTACATAATGGAGAATGCAGAGATTGTTCCGAACTTAACGACGAAAGAAGTGTCAACGAATGCAGGTGCAAGTGAAGCGAGTGTTGTTCGTTTTTGTAAGTCGATTGGGATTGGGAGCTTTAAAGCATTTAAAATCGCGCTCGTTCGTGAATTAACGATTGCTGATTATAATATTAATGATTTTTCAGTGATGAATACGGAAGATGGCCCGTACGACTTGTTTAATAAAGTTACGTATGTGAATAAAGCTGCAATTGAGGCGAGCGTGACGGCTATTGATAAGAAGGAGCTTGAGAAAGCAGCGGATCGTATTGTAAATGCGGATAAAATTATATTTTACGGAGTAGGTGGATCAGCAACTCCAGCAATGGACGGGGCTTATAAATTTACAAGACTCGGATTTACTGCAATGATGCTATCTGATTTTCATATGATGTTGCCGCTTGTGACGAATTTAAAAGAAGGCGATATATTTGTGGCGATTTCAACATCTGGTCGTACGAAAGATGTACTTGAAATGGCGCAATATGCGAAGAGACAGGGTGCAACAGTTATTGCGATTACAAAGCTTGATCAATCATCACCGTTATATAAAGAGGCGGATATTCGTCTTTGTATGCCAGATGTAGAACAAGATCATCGCATTGCAAGTATTGCTTCAAGAATGACGCAATTGAACATGATAGATGCTCTATATGTGATTACCTTTAATCGCATTGGTAATAAAGTGCTAGATCAATTTATGGATACAAGAGAAGAAGCTTTGCGATTACGGAAGCTGAAATGAAAAGATGGGGAAACCCATCTTTTTTGCATACGGACGGACATAAATTCGTCATGAAAAGAAATTAAATTTCATAAAATAATAAAGTGATATTGATTTTAAATTTCTTAAAGTTATAATGAAAGTATGAAATTAAATTTCAAAGTAGGTGGGAATATGTTAGAAAATTTATCGACAGAACATCGCAATGAGAAGACGATGAATTTAGATGAGATGAGCATAAAAGAAGTTTTGCAAAGTATGAATGAAGAAGATCGAACTGTTGCATTAGCAGTTGAAAATGAAATAGAACAAATTGAAAAGGTTGTAGGGGCTGTTATTCAATCTTTCGAAGAAGAGGGCCGATTAATTTACATTGGGGCTGGTACGAGTGGCCGTTTAGGTATTTTGGACGCAGTGGAATGTCCGCCGACATTTGGCACAGACGATAAAATGGTGCAAGGATTTATAGCAGGTGGATTGAAAGCGTTTACTAAAGCGGTAGAAGGTGCAGAAGATCGCGAAGAATTAGCAGAAGAAGATTTGAAAAGTATTGGATTAAATGAGAAAGATACAGTGATTGGAATTGCAGCAAGTGGTCGAACTCCTTATGTTATTGGTGGCTTGAAGTACGCGAATAGCGTAGGAGCGAGTACAGCTAGTATCTCCTGTAATAAAAATGCTGAAATAAGTAAATATGCAAAACTAAACGTGGAAGTAGAAACAGGCGCAGAAATTTTAACAGGATCAACGCGTTTGAAAGCTGGTACAGCGCAAAAACTAGTGCTGAATATGATTTCAACAGCTTCTATGATTGGTGTTGGAAAAGTATATAAAAATTTAATGGTAGATGTTCAATCTACAAATGAAAAGTTAATAGAACGATCAAAACGAATTATTGTGGAAGCAACAGGGGTTAGTTATGAAGTAGCAGCAGAGCATTATGAAAAAGCAGAACGTAACGTGAAAGCTGCGATTGTTATGGTGTTATTGCAGTGTGAGTATGGGGAAGCACTGGAGAAACTAAAAGAAGCAAAAGGGTTTGTGAAGAAGGCACTATAAATAATAGGGAGGGGGATTCTATTATGAGGAAAGAAGAGAGAATGGCGAAAGAAATTTCAGAGCAACTTGGGGGAATAAAAAATATTCGTGGCATCGCTCATTGTATGACGAGACTACGATTAACGCTTCATGATGAAAGTAAAGTGAACATGGACCTTTTAAAAAAGGTTGAAGGGGTTATGGGCGTTATTGAAGATGAGACGCTTCAAGTTGTCGTTGGTCCGGGAACGGTAAATAAAGTAGCAGCAGAGATGGAAGGTTTAACGGGACTGCGAATTGGTGAGGTGGCAGATCATCACCTTGAAGATCTTGGGCAAGAGATGAAGTCAGAGATGAAGAAGAAAAATAATACACCGGTGAAAAACTTTTTAAGAAAAATAGGAAGTATTTTCATTCCGTTAATTCCGGGTCTTGTTGCGTCAGGTATTATAAACGGGGTTGCTAACTTTGCGAAAAACGCAGGTGCTGATCCGAATGCAACGTGGCTACAAATGTTATTACTTATTGGCGGCGGTATCTTTACATTCTTAGGCATTTTAGTCGGCTGGAATACAGCGAAAGAGTTTGGCGGGACTCCAGTTCTTGGGGCGATTGCTGGTATTTTAATTTTTAACCCGGCGATGGCGAATGTAAAATTATTCGGTGAAGCGCTCGTACCCGGACGGGGCGGATTGTTTGCCGTTATTTTTGCAGCGTGGCTTATGGTTGTAGTGGAAAGACAAGTTCGAAAAGCTGTACCAAATGCAGTTGATATTATTGTAACGCCGCTTATTACTGTGTTAGTCGTAAGTATCGTAACGATGTTAGCAATTCAGCCGGTAGCAGGTTTCTTATCTGAAGGAATTACGAGCGGAATTAATGGTATTTTAAGTATTGGCGGAGCGTTTGCTGGGGCAGTACTTGCTGGAACATTTTTACCGCTCGTTATGGTCGGATTACATCACGGTTTAACACCGATTCATATGGAGTTTATTAATCAAACGCACGTAACGCCTTTATTACCGGTACTTGCAATGGCTGGCGCTGGGCAAGTAGGAGCAGCGATTGCTATTTTTGTAAAAACAAAAAACAAACGACTGCGTAACGTAATTAAAGGGGCATTACCAGTTGGATTTTTAGGAATTGGTGAACCGTTATTATATGGGGTTACATTACCACTGGGAAAACCGTTTCTTACAGCTTGTTTAGGAGCAGCAGTTGGCGGTGCGTTCCAAGCAGTTATGAAAACAGCTGCACTCGGAATTGGTGTATCAGGATTATCATTAATTCCGTTAATTGCTGATAATAAATATTTATTATATTTCCTTGGATTAGTAGTGGCATATACGTTCGGATTCATCTTTACGTACTTCTTCGGATTTAAAGAAGAAATGGCAGAAAACATATAGAGAAAGGGATTCCTTTCTCTTTTTCTATTTATAGAAAGGGAGATTCATATGATTGGAGTTTCAATTTACCTTGCAAAAGAACGAGTAAAGAAGCAAGAAGAGTGGCTAAAAGTAGCGAAGGAAAACGGGTTTTCATCTATTTTTACATCATTGCACATTCCTGAAGATGACCCTGGTACGTATAAAGAGCTAATTCAAATGCTTGGGAAACAAGCTCTTGAAAATAACATGGAATTAATGGTCGATGTTTCTCCAAAATCGTTACACCATTTAGGGATGACGTATGAAAATGTGGAGGATCTACTGGACTGGGGCATTACAGGCTTAAGAATGGACTACGGCATTGCGCCAAAAGAAATCGCACGCGTATCTCACAAGATGAAAGTAGCTTTAAATGCGAGCACGATTACAGATTCATTTTGGAAAGAGTTAATTACTGAAAAGATACGGGTCGAGAATGTAGAAGCGTGGCATAATTTTTACCCGCGTCCAGAAACAGGACTAGCAAAGTCCTTTTTACAAAAACAAAACCAATACTTGCATGAGTGCGGAATAAAAACGATGGCATTTATTCCAGGGGATGGGGAGAAACGGGGCCCGTTATATGAAGGCTTACCAACGTTAGAAAAGCACCGCAATATGCGCCCGCTTGAAGCGTATTTAGAACTTGTACAAGATTGTGGTGTCGATAAAGTGTTAATCGGGGATATAAGCGGAAGTGTAGAAAGTGTACAAGAGATAGCGAGTGCGAGTAGAGGGATTATTCCGCTGCGGTACAAATCGTTTATAACTGATAAAGAAGTATTAAAAATAGTGGAACGAGTGCATACAAATAGGCTGGATCCAGCCCGTGATGTCATTCGCTCAGTAGAATCGCGAGAAGAACATAAAGTGATTTTACAGCCGATGCATACAATTACAAGAAAGAAAGGCAGCATTACAATTGATAATGAATTGTACGGTAGATATGCAGGAGAGATGCAAGTTGCTATACATGATTTGCCTGCAGATGAGAAAGTGAACGTTGTTGGCATGGTTGTAGAAGAGGATATTTCTTTATTGCCGTATGTTGGCGCTGGAAAAATGTTTCAAATTTCTTGTGTAATAGAGTAAAAGCCTGAATTAGCGCTATTTTGTAAGAAAACATTATCCGTAAAAGGGATAATGTTTTTTGTTTTCTTTAAAAAAGTATTTGACGAATGAAATGAAATACCGTATTGTTTTGACTTGTAAATAAAAGTTCACCATAACAAAACAAAAAGGAGAGTTCAAAATGAATCAATACATTGGTAACTTAATTATTCGTATCGTGTTAGGAGTAACGTTCTTTGCACATGGTTTAGCGAAGTTTCAATCAGGTATCGATAACGTAGCAGGCTGGTTTACAAGCATTGGCTTACCAGGTGGTCTTGCATATGGCGTAGCAACAGTTGAATTAGTTGGTGGTATATTATTAATTATCGGTTTAGGCGTAAGATATGTAGGATTGTTATTCGCTCTTATTTTAGCTGGAGCTATCGTAAAGGTAAATGGAGCAGCAGGTTTATTAGGAGATGGAAAGAATCCAGGATATGAATTAGACCTTGCATTATTATCAATGGGTGCGTATTTATTCGTTGTAAAAGCAGAAGGATATGTAGATCGTTTCTTAAAAGAGAAAGTAATGAAAACGAAGTAGATTTTATTTATAAATTGTTGACTTGAATCATTATTGTAACTATAATAATTACAACTAATAGATTAAGAATAAAATAATTTAAATATTTTTTTGCACAAGTTGTAACTAACTTCGTTACAACTTGTGCAAAAAATAAAACGGGAGGAAGTAACATGTCTAAATCAAATTTAGAAATAATTCGAAGTACATATGAAGGATCAGCTTCTTCGAATGCAAAACATTTAGCGGAAGCCCTCTCTGAAAAAGTAGAATGGACAGAGGCAGAAGGATTCCCATACGGGGGAACTTATATAGGTGTAGAAGCAATAATGGAAAATGTATTTAGCCGATTAGGATCAGAATGGGATGATTATAAAGCAAGTGTAAATACATATCATGAAGTAAGCGGAAAAGATGTAATTATTGCTGAAGGTATGTATTCAGGAGTTTATAAAGAAACGGGAAAATCATTTGAAGCAGAATTTGTTCATATATGGCAACTTGAGGACGGAAAAATTGTGAAGTTTAAGCAATATGTAGATAGTCATCTTGTTAGAGAAGCGATGAAGAGTTAATGCTTTTTAAATGGGGCGTAGGTATATGCATTATAATTATAATAATTTTCTCGTCTATAGTTGGCGGAAAGAAATTGCTTGCATATGTGGAAAAAGAAAATAAAAATATTCAAACCCAGCAAGTGGCAAACGAAAAAGAGAAGAAAGTTGCAGAAGAATCTCCGCAAGTTAGTGAAGGTGAAATTATTTCTACTATGCACAAAATGGTACACCAAAAGGTAAAATCCTCTGAAAAATGGGGATTTGTAGAAATGACAAACAAGGAAATTTCTAATGTGAAAAGAGATATTGAAAATAGCACAGATTTTCAATATAAAATGAAGTTATTTTCTATTATAAATAGATGGGAAAAAGGAGATTTTTCTCAAACTGTTGAGGAGCATAACTTTTTATGGAGCCTTCAAGGTGGAGATACTGGCAAGGCGACGGAACGTTTATCGCCAGAAGAGGAAAAGCAGTATATAAAAGAAATGAAGAGAAAATAAAAACATCGCCAACCCAGATGACGATGTTTTTTCATTAAGAATGTTTTCGCATTAAAGGTCTAACAGGCTGAACGGCAACTGTTTTGAAATGAGAAAATAAATAACATCCTGTCACAACGATCATTGTCCCTAAAATTTGAATCCACGTTAATTCTTCTCCGAGGAAAAGGAATGCTAAAATAGCTGTGAAAATGGGATTGAAGTTTAGAAAAATGCCGGATGTAGTTGCTCCTAATTTTTGTACGCCAACATTCCAAAATACCATACAAAGAACTGTGGAAATGAGTCCAGTATATAAAAGTGATGTTATAAAAGAAGTGTTGATATTTGTAACAGTGAAGCTTCCTATGTTAAATGGCAGTAATAAAATAACGCCGAAAATACCAGAGTAAAGCGTCGCCATAAGCGGTGTCGTTGTTTTTGTTGCCCATTTACTACAAACAGAATACATTCCCCAAATGCAAACAGCGGCAATCATCCATAAGTCACCACTATTAAAATGTAGTGAAAATAAAAGTGCAAAGTTACCTTTTAATAGGACAAGAATAACTCCAAAGAATGAAAGAATCATGGATAGAATTTGAAGTGTATTTACTTTTTCTTTTAGAAATAAGACAGAAAATAGTGCAATAGAAATCGCGTTTAATGTAGAAATAAGCCCTACATTTGTTGCGGATGTTTTTTCTAATGCTAAAAATTGAAAGATGTTAAAAAGAGCAACCCCTGAAATTCCCATCAATATTAACGGAAGTATTGCCGCGCGTGGTGGAATGATTTTCTTTTCTTTAAACCATACCATTGGTAATAAACAAACAATCGCAATCATCCATCTTAAACTTGTAAGTGTCATTGGAGATGCGTGATCAACAAGTGATTTTCCAACGACAAAGTTTCCTCCCCATAATAAGCTCGTTAGTAATAGTAAAAAGACATAAAAATAAGGCATATTAAAATCCCCTTTGTTGTAATCAGTGTGAATTGTAAATAATTTTAGCATTTTTCTTTATTGTGTAATATATTATTTTGTATAATGGATAAAAATCGATGAAATGTTTTGTTATGAATGATATTTAGAGAAAGATATTCAGTTTTATATCAGTTATAAGGTGTTTTTTCGAATAATCATCGGTAAGAAAAAAGGGGGAATTATAATGGAGTCGTCTGTTATTAAAGTGTTGGATGATTTAGATGTACAAATTTTAGATATATTACAGAAGGAGTCACAAGTAAGTAATGCAGAGCTTGCGCGACGTGTTAATTTATCACCAGCTGCGATGCATGCGAGAATAAAAAGATTAGATGGAGAAGGATTCATTGATAAGCAAGTAGCCATTTTAAACCAAGAAAAGCTTGGTTTTGATTTGTTATGCTTCATTTTTATGAGTACGAATATTCATCAATCGGATAAACTTGAAGTGTTGGAAAAAGAATTAGAAGCGATGCCTGAAGTGTTAGAATGTCACTGTTTAACAGGAGAGTATGATTATTTATTAAAGGTTGCAAATCGTGATCGTAAAGAATTAGAGCAGTTTATTAGAAAGCTAAATAAGCTTGGTATTACAAGGATACAGACGAGTTTAGCACTTCGAGAAATTAAATATTCGACCGTATTACCGATACGAAATGAGGAACCGAGCATCGATTAGATTGCTTGGTTTTTTGTTTGTATAAAGTGATTGACGAGAAGAAAAGAGAGATGTATTATTATATAAAATTATGTATTAAAATTCATTTCTGGTTATAAATATTAATATCGGGGGCAAGGGGATAGCATATGAAAATCTGTAATGCGGTTACGAGTGATGTGAAAGACATTTATAGTCTCATTGAAGTTTATGCAAAAGAGGGAGTGGTTTTACCGCGTTCTCTTTTGTCTCTCTATCAATATTTACAATGTTTGTATGTTGTGAAAGAAGAGGGGGAAATCGTCGGAGTTGCTGGTTTACATGTATTAGGGGAGGACCTTGCAGAAGTACGATCGTTAGTCGTTTCGCATACATATGCAGGAAAAGGGATCGGACGTATGTTAGTAAACCATGTAATAAATGAGGCAGCGAAAATAAAAGTGAGTAGAGTTATTTCTTTAACATATGAAACGGAATTTTTTCAAAAGTGCGGGTTTGTTTTTGTGAATAGAGAGACGTTACCAGAGAAGGTATGGATTGATTGTAGACATTGTCCAAAGGTAGATTATTGTGATGAGGTGGCGATGATTCGGTATGTTGGGTGAAGTTTTCAGGGAGAAAAAGGCCCATTCTTATTTATGTAATAGTGGGCATCTATATTTTAGTCAAAAATGAAATGTTGTTAAGAACTTTAATTAGTTTTGCATACTGCAAAATTCAAATACATGATATATATAAACAAAGAAGAGCCTGATATGGCTCTCAGGCTCTTCCCTCAATAGCAAAGAGTAAGTCTTTTAATTACTCTTCTCCTACATAATACACAATATGTATTTGGATGTGTAGAACAAGAAATTCCAATATAATTATTCGAATATAGTGTTTAAAAATAAAAACTATATATTTTAAATAAGGAATTAAATTACAAATGTTGATTTAATACATAATAGAAACTCGTTTATATAAAATGCTGGTTAATAAAGTGATATTGCGATAATGAAATATGAAATATTGCATATCGAATTGTAGAACAAAAAAGTGAAATGACAATTGAGTGAAAATGCTATTTTGTAGAAAGGGATGTGTAGTTTGAAATCTGAAGAAGCTAAACATCTCATTATTGATTTAGAGCGAAGAAAATCAGATTTAAAAAGAATTCAAAATGGCTTTTCGGGAATTTATAGAGAGGAATATCGTGACAGTATTGCATAAGTAAATATTTATTTTGAATCAAGTGAATATGCGATTGAATGAGATTATGAAAGATGAAAATAAAAAGAGCAGCTAGCACAAGCTCACTGCTCCATTCAAGGGATCTCTCCAAGGGGGAGTGGAGAAAATATTATGTTACTAGCAGTATTGACAGATTATTAGGAAATATACAAATCGGATGAAAGAAATTTTAAATAAACTTTCGGCATTGACAGTTTTTAAAATATTCATGTACAATATATATGAATGACATTCAGTCATTTCTTCTTTGGAAGGATGTAGTTAGTTTGAAAACGGAATAAATATAAATGGTAAATGAGGATGATAGTTGTTTTTATATAGTATTGATGAAAGAGTATATTTTTTAAAATAAAAATGACTGATAGTCAGTCATAAGAGGTGAGAGGTATGAAGAATAGAGCTTGGTTATATGTCATATTAACATGTATCTTTGAAATTTTTTGGGTATTTGGTTTTAATACGGCCGATACTTGGTGGCATTGGATTATTATTTTAGGCGTTATCGCTGTTGATTTTCACTTTCTTTCTAAAGCGTGTGAGCATCTTGCAACAGGGACTGTATATGCTGTTTTCGCCGGAGCTGGTACGGTAGGTACTTTCTTAATGGATGTATTCCTTTTCGGCGGGAGTTTCAGTGTAGGAAAATTATTCTTTATCGTGATGGTTGTAGCTGGCGTTATCGGTTTAAAGCTAGCTGATAATAAAGAAGATACTATGGAAGGAGCTGCTTAAAGATGGGTTGGTTTTTCGTATTTTGTGCTGCAATTAGTGAAATAGTCGGTGTAATCGGTCTTAAAATGTATAGTAAAGATAAAACATTAGCAAATGGGGCTCTTTATATAGGTGGGTTTGCTACATCCTTTGCATTCTTGTATACATCTTTCTTATTTTTACAAGTAAGTGTCGCGTATGCGGTTTGGATTGGTATTGGAACAGCAGGTGCCGTTTTATTAAACATGTTCTTGTTTGGTGAGTCGAAAAGTAAAGCACGTATCATTAGTGTAGCTCTTATTGTATGCGGCGTGACAGGGTTAAAGGCTCTTTCTTAAAGGTATTTGGCATTTTTATCTCCTAATTTTTTGTTAGGAGATTTTATTATGAAAAAAATGATTTCCTCGCAAAGTTCACTATCATTGACAGTACAATCGATTATCTTATAAAATGAGTGACAGTCATTCAATACGCGTGTGAAAGGGTTTAGATGATGAATAAAAAAGAGAAAATTGTCTATGCAGCGATTGAAGTATTTCAGGAAAAGGGCGTTGAAAAAACGAAGATTTCTGATATCGTGAAATTAGCTGGCATTGCACAAGGAACTTTCTATTTATATTTTCCTTCTAAGTTATCTGTTATGCCTGCAATAGCAGAAGTGATGGTTGAAAAGATGATACTTGCAGTAAAAGAAAAAGTGCAAAACGATGCGCCTTTCTCAAGTAAAGTAACGCAAGTAATAGATGCGGTGTTTCACTTCATAGAGGAATATCGTGAAATACAAGCTTTAATGTATGCGGGTCTTGCATCTACAGAACATATAAAAGAATGGGAAGCTGTGTATGAGCCTCTTTATATGTGGCTAAGTGAATTTTTAAATGAGGCGAAAGAAGCGGGTGAAATTCGTGATTCGGTCCACGCAGAGCGAACAGCGAAGTTATTTATCGCTCTAGTTGAATCAGCAGCGGAGCAAGTGTATTTATATGATCATAAAGATGATGAGCAAGTCGAGTTACAAAAGGCAGAAGTACTAGATTTTTTAACACATGCATTACATATAAAGAAATAGTGAGATGAACCTGTCTGAGAAGGTAGGTTCATTTTTGAGGAAAACTGAATGATAGTCATTCATCTAATGCGTATGTATGTGTGGAAGGATACAGCGAAATTCTAACGAGTAGGGGCATCTCTACTCATGATTAGCCCACAAATAGCAGGATAAAGAAAAAGCTTCTTGGGCATTATTTTTTTGAGGGGAGCTTACGGGAAGAGGTGTTGAAAGTGAAGAAACCGATAAAAGAACAAAAGATGGTATTGGTCATTCTTTTGAGTAATATATTTATCGCTTTTTTAGGGATTGGATTAATCATTCCGGTTATGCCGTCCTTTATGAATGATATGGGTTTAACAGGTAAGACGATGGGATATCTCGTTGCAGTGTTTGCAATGGCTCAGCTTATTGCTTCACCTATTACAGGCCGGTGGGTCGACCTTTATGGTAGGAAGAAAATGATAATCATTGGATTATTTATTTTTGGTGTTTCAGAGCTTCTGTTTGGATTAGGAACAGATGTATGGATGCTCTATGCAGCGAGGGTGTTAGGCGGAATTAGTGCTGCGTTTATTATGCCTGGTGTTACGGCATATGTTGCGGATATTACATCTATACAGGAACGTCCAAAGGCGATGGGGTATTTATCTGCTGCTATTAGTACCGGCTTTATTATAGGACCTGGAATCGGCGGATTTATTGCAGAATACGGTATACGTGTGCCGTTTTTCGTTGCAGCAGCAATTGCTTTTATAGCATGTGTCATTTCGATCTTTATTTTGAAAGAACCGTTAACGAAAGAAGAGCTTGCAGAGATTTCTTCTAATACGAAAGAATCAAGCTTTATTGGTGATTTAAAGAAATCATTACATCCAATGTATGCAATCGCATTTATTATCGTATTTGTACTTGCGTTCGGTTTATCGGCATATGAAACGGTGTTTAGTCTGTTTTCTGATCATAAGTTTGGGTTCACACCGAAAGATATTGCGGCAATTATTACAATTAGTTCAATCTTTGGGGTAGTTGTGCAAGTATTTATGTTTGGTAAATTGGTTGATATGTTCGGTGAAAAAGTGTTAATTCAAATCTGTTTAATTGTAGGTGCAGTATTAGCGTTCGTTTCAACTGTAGTCTTTAATTATTGGATTGTACTTCTCGTTACGTGCTTCATTTTCCTTGCATTTGATTTGCTTCGCCCAGCTTTAACGACGTTTTTATCAAAAGCAGCTGGAAAAGAGCAAGGATTCGTTGCTGGTATGAACTCGACTTATACGAGTTTAGGAAATATAGCAGGACCAGCAATGGGTGGAATATTATTTGATATGAACATTCATTATCCATATGCATTTTCAGGAATTGTTTTAATAGTTGGTCTCGCTATTACATTTATGTGGAGAGAAAAACAGCTAGCTGAAAGTTTTGCGAAGTAATAAAACCCCTTACGATGGTAAGGGGTTTTTGGTTTATAAGCTTAATCCAAACCGCTTTAATTCAATAAATATCCTCTCTAATTGCTTTCCTTTATCCGTTAATGTGTACTCTACACGAGGCGGAACTTCTGGATATACTTTTCTCGTTATAATGTCTTGAGCTTCTAATTCTTTTAGTTGAAGCAATAATGTTTTCGGACTAATGCCGTCCATTGATTTTGTAAATCACTAAAGTGTAATGTTCCTTCGATAAGAAGGTCACGGATGATTAGAAACGTCCATTTTGTACGAATTACATCAATCGTTTTAGCGATAGGGCACAAGGTATGCCAGGTAAACCTTTCATTAATTCAACTGGATTTATATCGTTCATGGAACTAGTCTCACCGCCATCAACCTAAGCAATACAAATACCCTCAAAATGAAAAAATGAATATTTTATTACAAGTTAGTACAAAATTTCGTTCTAGGGGTACTATATACTATAAAATTTTAGCTGAATAACGATGTGGTGGGACCAAAAAAATGCGTTTTAGTCTTTAAACACGCTCAGTTTTTCAAATAGATCTCCCAGGATATTGATAAACATTTCTTTTTCCTCATCGCTGTAGTTTTCCATTACCGCAGAGATTTTACTGAAATGACCGGGTAGAAATTGTTTCAGTTGTTCTTTTCCCTCTTTTGTCAGTTCAATGCTGATTTTTCGTTTATCCTTATTTTGATGCGTGCGGCTGACAAAACCGTCCCTCACCAGCCCGTCCAGCAAACCTGTAATCGTTGCTTTCGTAACGTTTGATTGCTTTGCAAGTTCTGTCGGACTTAACGAGTGGTCTTTTGCGTCGAAGAGTAGCATCAGGATTTTGAATTTTCCTTCAGACAGCCCTCTGCCTGCAAAGTAACGCTCCATCACATGATTCATTTTTTTTGATATATCAAATAGAGATAAAAACAATTCAAGAGAACTGGCATCTATATTGGAATACGTCTCGGTGTGTTCTGTTAAATATTTATATTTAGGTAAATGTTTTAATTCCATTAAAATAAGCTCCCGTTCGTTAGTTATGACACGATTATAAAGGAGTTAATATCATAATACAACCTGACTTAAAGATGATTGACAATTTTTCTGAGGATGTAGTAAAGTAATGTAGTTAGGCGCCTAACTATTTTTTAAAGAACTAAAAGGGGTTATTTATATGAAACATATTTTGATAGCTGGTGGGGGAATTGGCGGATTGTCAGCGTCTATTTCCCTTAGTAAAGTAGGATTTTCTGTTACCTTGTGCGAAGCGGCTTTAGAAAATCGCAAAACCGGTGCGGGGATTCTTATGCCGCAAAACGCACTGGCTGTCTTGAAAGAATTGGATGTATTCGAAGAGTGTTGTGAACATGGCTTTCAAACAAAATGGCTGAAAACATTTGATGCACAGGGGAATCTGCAGTTTCAAGTCAGTGAATCCTTTTTAGACGACACACTTCCAGGGCGCAATAATATCCCGCGAAAAACATTAAGTGATATTCTCATCAAGCATGCTGATGCAGCGGGTGTAGATATCAAGTGGGGGAAAAAGGTTGTTGCTTATGAAGAAAGGGCTGAATCGGTCTCTGCCATATTTGACGACGGAGAAAAGATAAAGGCTGATATTTTAGTAGGCTTTGACGGCATTCATTCAACTGTAAGGAATATGATGCTGCAAAAGGAAATAGAAAAAGAGCATCTCGGTATGGGAGCGTGGCGATTTTATTTCGAGCTTCCTGATTACAAATTTGAGGATTCGTCATTGATGTATATAAGCGGAGAAACGCAAATCGGCGTCGTACCATTAGCTGAACGCGCCGGCTATGTCTTTGTGCTCCAGCCTTGCGCCAGCGATTACTGGGATGAGGAAGATACCCGGTTTAATAGAGTCAAAGAGATTCTCTTAGGCTTTCCGGGACTTGATTTTATTACAAAGCATATGTCAAAAGATTACCCTGTTATTTTTAACAAATTGGAACAAGTCGCAGTGCAAGAGCCATGGTACAAAGGCCGCGTCGTCATTGGAGGAGACGCCGCCCACGTCGGAGCTCCGACTCTTGCGCAAGGAGGAGCCATGGCTATTGAGGATGCAATCGTTCTCGCCGAAGAGCTCAAAAACAATAATGACATTGAAGCAGCCTTTCAGGCATACTTCGAAAGAAGAGCACCAAGAGCGCTCAAAGTCCAGAATCTATCCTCAGAAATCGTTCGCCGTAGGCTGAAAGGCCAGACGGGAATAGAAGAGCTGATTTGGGAGTGCCACGAGGTGTTAAGGAAAGGTTATTAAAATCGAAAATTCAAATAAAAGAATTAGGTAAGAGAGAGGAAGACAATTTAATATGGGGAATCAACAAACAACAGCAGAGAACTCTAACATCAGAGCTCTGCCGATTATTACGTCATTTCTTATTGCTGGATTTATCGGCTTGTTTAGTGAAACAGCCTTAAATATGGCGTTAAAAGATTTAATTACAGGTTTTGATATTCTAGAGACAACAGCACAGTGGCTGACAACCGGCTACTTATTAACATTAGGAATTCTTGTGCCAATTTCAGGTTTAATTCTTCAATGGTTTACAACAAGACAGCTTTTTATCGCATCTCTTGTATTCTCCATTATCGGAACATTAATCGGAGCTATTGCACCAACATTTAGCGTATTAATGATTGCCCGCATTGTACAAGCAGTAGGAACAGCTTTACTTTTACCACTTATGTTTAACACCATTCTTGTTATTATTCCACCACATAAGCGTGGAAGAGCTATGGGAATTATCGGGCTTGTCATTATGTTTGCTCCAGCTGTTGGACCAACCGTCTCAGGGTTGATTCTAAAAACGTTAACGTGGCACTGGATTTTTTGGATTTCACTCCCATTATTAATTATCGCATTAGTATTTGGTACATTCTTCATGCAAAACGTAACAAAACTAACAAAGCCAAGAATCGATATTTTCTCAATCATTCTTTCAACAATTGGTTTTGGCGGTATCGTATTTGGTTTCAGTAGCGCTGGAGAAAGTGGAGGCTGGGGAAGCTCACACGTTATTCTTTCTCTTGTTATTGGAGTCGTTGGATTAATTGCATTTTCCCTTCGTCAAATGAAGATGGATGAGCCAATGTTAGACCTTAAGGCTTTTAAATATCCAATGTTCGTTATTGGACTTCTCTTAATTTTAGTATGCATGATGGTGCTGCTTTGTACGATGATGATTTTACCATTATACTTACAAACATCATTGGCGTTATCAACGTTTGCAGCGGGTCTTATGCTTCTACCGGGAGGAATTATTAATGGAATTCTTTCGCCTGTTATGGGGGGATTATTTGACCGTTTTGGTCCTAAATGGCTAGTTATTCCTGGACTTGTCATTGTAGCATGTGCACTGTATGGTTTCTCAACCTTAACATTGGAAACATCTACAGGATTTATTGTTGCACTACACATTGCACTTATGGTTGGAATTTCAATGATTATGATGCCAGCTCAAACAAACGGATTAAATCAGCTGCCACCTGAACTATACCCGCATGGAACAGCGATTATGAACACCTTACAACAAGTTGCTGGTGCTATTGGAACAGCTGTTGGAATTTCAATTCTTTCCTCAGGTTCAAGAAGCTTCCTTCAGACAGTATCTGATAAAGAAAATCCATTAAACCAAGTTCTGGCCTTTACAAACGGTGTTCAAAATACCTTTATCTTTGCTATCATTGTAGTAATTGTTGGATTAATAATCTCGTTCTTTATTAAAAGAGTCAATGTTGAACAGCGAGCATAAATAATAATAAAAAAGTACTGGCATTGCCAGTACTTTTTTATCTCTATAAGACTTAGTGACAGAGGAGCTGCTCTCTTCATAGACTCTTTCTCTTATTTTTTACTATATGCTATATAAAATCCTCATATATATTTAAACTTCTGTTTTTTGTAATGCTCGCTTTAATGCACTGATATATTCTTCCTCAGCTCTTTGGCTAATTTCAGCATTAGGCACTATTAATTCGAATCCATGGTAGCCACCAGGATAAACATGAAACTCTGTTGGTACTCCAGCTTGCATTAATCTATTCGCATATTCAATTGTCTCGTCTCGGAATAAGTCTATTTCACCCACCATTGTATAAGTTGGTGGAAGTCCTGTAAGGTCAGTTGCACGAGCTGGAGCAGCGTATGGGGACACCTCTTCACCGTAAACTGAACCTAAATACATTTTCCAGCCAGAGATATTAGCTTTTCTGTTCCATAATTTTGAATCCGTTATCTCAAAAGCAGAAGGTTTTATATTACGATCATCAATCATAGGGCATAGTGGCATTTGGAATATGATTGATGGTCCCTTTCTATCTCTTGCTAAAAGGGCAAGGGCTGCTGTTAGTCCACCTCCCGCACTCATTCCGGCAATTGCAATTCGAGAAGAATCGACACTAAGATCTTCCGAATTATTAGAAACCCACTGTAAAGCTGCATAGCAGTCCTCAAGTGGTGCAGGGAATGGATTTTCCGGTGCTAATCGATAGTCAACCGAAACCACTATACAGTTGGCTTCCAATACGAACTTTTCACAAAGTTTGTCATCCATTTCGGGTGATCCCACTTGATATCCACCACCGTGTATCCAAAGGACCCCAGGTAAAGCTTTTGTTTTTTTAGTTGGCTCATAAATGCGAACTCTAACTTCAGGCGCTCTTTCAGGCCCAGGTATAAATCGATTAGATACAGTAACTTCATCATTCGATGATAGAACTGTTGCAGTAAAAGATTCTTTAGCCCATTTCCTATATTGTTGGAAATTTTCCGGACTATTATCTACTTCTGGTAATACAGAAAACATTTCTCTTAATTCTGGATGAACTCTATTCTTCATTAAAAATTGTCCTTTATTATGAAATTTTTTGTCGCTACCTTAGTTACTTTCTTGCGAAACCAGTTTTAACTGCTCGCACATAATCATTCCAAGCGTGAATAGATATATCAGTATCCGGATGCATCATTTCGAACCCATGATAAGCTCCAGGATATAAATGGAACTCGACATCAACACCAGCTTCTGCAAGTTTGGTTACATAGGTTAATGTTTCACTACGGAATGGGTCCAATTGACCAACGCATGTGTAGGTACGTGGTAAATTACGATAATCTTCTGCTCGAGCAGCGGCTGCATAAGCGGGAATATGATCCGTTCCATGTAATTCTCCTAAATACATTTTCCAGCCAGCTTCATTTGATTTTTGATTCCAAACAAATCCTTCTTTAATTTCATTGGCAGAAGGTGTGTTATTACGATCATCAATCATTGGATAAAGCGGCATTTGGAAACAAATAGAAGGATATTGGCGATCACGGGCTAATAATGTTAATGCAGCTGTTAGTCCGCCACCAGCGCTCACTCCTGCAACACCAATTCGATTCGAATCAATGTTCAATGTCTCCGCGTTATCAGCAATCCATTTTAATGCTGCATAACAATCTTCAATTGGAGCTGGATAAGGATGTTCAGGAGCTAAACGGTAATCTACAGAAACGACCATACAGTTAGCCTCTTTTGCAATTTTTACAGCAAGATCATCGTTATCATTTATAGATCCCAAGATATATCCGCCACCATGTATCCACAACAGAGCAGGTAAGGATTCATTATTTGATTTTGGATGATAAATTTTTAATCGTAATGGATTTGCATCAGGTCCCTCAATGACTTCATTTGTTACAGAAAGAGTTTCATCAACAATGGTAGGAGGGAAGACTTTTGATGCTTCTTCTCTCATTACTGGCAAACACTCTGGGCGTAAATCTTGATCTGGATACATTTCTAAGCCTGGTAATAATGCTGGGTTTACTCGGTTCTTCATTTTAAAAACTCCTTTTTATTTTTTATGAAAGGTGAAATATTATTTTTAGAAATATAATTGTAAGCTAGCTATGTATAGCAATTTATCATAGGCATTAGAGGAAAACGATAATCAAAAATGTTTATGTGTTTCAAAATGCGACATATATCTCAAAGTGGTTCATTTTTTAATGGATTTTTAACGATATAAAGTATACACAGTGCTAAAACTAACCTGTATGAAATATTCATTTTCTTGATTTTTCATATGTATTTTGACTGTTATTCTCCTTTTCCGAGGGGATAGGAAAAGGGAAATTAACTATCTTGAAATGGATTGATGTGGGATTTATAAGTTGTATTGTAAAAAAAGAAAAAGCATGCCCTTCTCGCAGTATAAAGAAGGGGCATGCTTTTTCTTTTTTTCCAGCTGCGTAACACCTAGAAAAAATAAAACTGAATGAAATGTACAAAATGAAGCAACAAAGCGTAGGGCTTGATTAAAATTTAAGGCTTTAAAGATTTCAATGCTAAATTCATATAAGTATTCATTCTCTGTTCTAGTGAGTATTTTCCATCTAAAAGACACCAATCTAATATAAGTCCTCTAGCAATTGTAAAAAGATACGTTGTTATTTCTTCTACACTCATATCATTTGTTAATTCTTTTTCAAGTTGTCCTTTGTAAACAAAGCCATTTAGAGCTTCGTAAATGAGTGAAGGCTCATATATAAATGACCTTTTGTTGAAATCGTTAAGAAGATTTATATGTAACTCTAATTTAGTTGTATATTCAGCTATGCATTGGAAGAAAGTTAAAATAGTTGTTTGCATTGTTGTATGTTGATCTATATTTTCTAATTCAACATGTAGATTTTCTTCAATTTGTTGAAATAATTTTTTATAAATATCCTCTTTGGAAGTGAAATAATGATAAAAAGTTCCTACTGATACATTTGCTTTTTTACAAATATCTTCAATTGTTATATTTTCAAATTTCTTTTCTCTCATTAAATTTAAAAACACATGAAATATATTGTTCTGTGTTAGTAAAGCTTGTTGTTTTCTATTTGTCAGAGTTTTTTTGTGCAATGTCTATTCCCCCTTATTTATATATTAACGGATATTTTAAAACCGAAAAAGTAGTTTGAATATTTTGGTTCTTGTTGTATAATCCTCATTACACCGAATGACATTCGGTGAATATTATTCGGTGTAATGAAATTTTTTTGAGAGGAGATTGTTGTATATGAAAACACCTTATCAATCAGTTGTTATGATTCCTACAAATAAGTTGATGGGAAAAAAGGCTTTAGAAGATCCGTATAAACCATTTGCATGGTATAAAGAGATGCGAGAAAAGGAGCCTATTTGTTTTAATCATCAGGCAGACATGTGGAATGTTTTTTTGTACGAAGATGTAAAAACTGTCTTAGAGGATAAAGAGTACTTTTCTAGTATTATGCCTGAGAAGAAAAAGTCTCCATTTCCACAAAGTATTCTTGGGATGGATCCGCCAAAGCATACGCAAATTCGGTCTATTGTAAATCGGTCTTTCACTCCTAAAGCATTAAGGGAATGGGAACCTAGAATCCAGCAAATCACAAACGATATACTCAATCAATTATCTAATCGTGAAACTTTTGATATTGTTAGAGAGTTATTTTATCCGTTACCAGTTATAGTAATTGCTGAAATGTTAGGTGTTTCTGCTAAGGATATGGAAAGGTTTAAGAGATGGTCTGATATTATCGTAAGTTCACCGAGTCATGATGATTCGGATTATTTGGAAGAATTTTTTAATACACGTTTACAAGCAGAAAATGAATTAGGAGAGTTTTTTGAAGAAATCATACAATCCAATCGAGGGAAATCCAAAAAAGATTCAAATAACATTATTTCTTTATTAGTTCAAAGTGAAGCGGACAAAAACATTTCAGGAAAAGAAATAGTACCGTTTTGTAAACTACTTTTAGTAGCGGGTAATGAAACAACAACCAATTTACTTGGAAACGCTTTATATTGCTTCATAGAACATCCAAATGTTTATGATCAATTACAACAGGATGTATCTCTTGTTCCGAAAGCAATTGAAGAAGTATTGCGGTATCGTTCACCAGTTCAAAGAATTGTACGCAGAGTAAAAAAAGAGATTCAATTAAAAGGACAAACTTTACAAGTAGACCAAATTATTTCAGCTTGGGTTGGATCAGCTAACCGTGACTCGCATCAATTCAAAGATGCCGATAGTTTTAACATATATCGTAAACGTAATCCTCATCTTACATTTGGACATGGCATCCATTTTTGTTTAGGTGCTCCTCTAGCTAGATTAGAAGCAAAAATTGTATTAACGGAATTAATAAAAAGATATAAATCATTTTCATTTATTGACCAGGATCTTCCTGTTCCTATCTCAAATAGTAGTTCTATATACGGATTACATTCTTTCCCTGTAAAAAGTGAACTAAATTAAATATTTTGGCTCTGGTATATTCGCGCCAGAGCCAAATTTATATGATTCATCTCAGTTTCATAAAAGGATTATATTCGTGGGGAAATGCCAGATTATCACTAATTTAGGCATACTAAAAGGAGATAAGGATTAGGAAAACAATTACAAATTCATGCAGTACTTAGATTCAATATAGGAGGATACTAAAATTGAGTAATTTCACACGTTTACGCACACAAAACATAATAAAAGATGCGTTTATGGATTTATTAAAAGAAAAAACATTTTCATCCATCACAATCAATCATATTTGTGAAAAAGCAATGATTCATAGAAGCACATTTTACCGTCATTATGAGGATAAATATGAATTATTTAGCGATGTATCAAATTCCATCGCAATCAATCTTTTTGAACAAACAAAAGAAGGATTGGATTTAGAACATACATTGTTTGAGGAAATAATTGAATACATAGATGTTAATCGTGCATTGTTTTTTAATATTACTAGTAAAAATAATAGCCTTGAGTTATACGAAAAATTGATTCGATTTGGTGCAGAAAATTTATATGAAAACTCAATGGAATATAATGATCCGCTTTCGAAAAAAATCCAAAACTCAGATTATCCAATGGTACTGTGTGATTTTTACTGTAGTGGCTTTTTTGAGATTATAAAAAAATGGTTAAGCAATGAATATTCCTATACAAAAGAAGAGTTGATTCAGATTTCTAAGAACTTATTGATAAATGAACCAAATTAAAACAAATGTCTCAATTCGAGACGTATATTATTTTTTGCTCATCGTCTTCCTCAAAAACCTATGATAGATTATTGAACATAGCAAAGGAGGCATGAGTAAGGTTAAAGAGCAAAAAAATTACCGTTATGCTTTAAAAAACGAATTACGATCTAATATTAAATGAAAATTATATATAATATTCCAATTATTTGAGGGAGGATTTTTTATGAAAGCCGCAGTGTGGTATGGTGAAAAAGATATTCGTATCGAGGAAAGAGAAACAAAAGAGTTACAACCCAATGATGTAAAAGTTAAAGTGGCATGGGCTGGTATTTGTGGTTCTGATTTACATGCATACTTGCCACCAGATTCAGTACCAATGAATAAGAATATGGTAATCGGACATGAGTTCTCTGGTGAAATTGCAGAGGTTGGTTCCCTGGTAACAAAATTTAAAGAAGGGGACAGAGTATGTATTTATCCAATGATGCTTAAAGATCCTTCAAATGCTGAAACTGAACGTTTTATCACTTTAGACGCAGTAGGTGCACAAATCGACGGAGGGTTTGCTGAATACGTGATACTTCCACAAAAAACGATTTTTAAAATTCCAGATAATTTATCACTAGAAGTAGCAGCAATGGTAGAACCAGCAGCTGTATCATTCCAATCAATTAAGGATTCAAATGTAGGAGAAGGAGATACTGTTGTTGTTTATGGCGCCGGCCCTATTGGGCTATTTGCTGTTTTAGGTGCAAAAGCTGCAGGTGCTTCTAATATTATTGTTGTTGATTTATTTGATAGTCGGCTTGCCAAAGCAACCGAAGTGGGTGCGACGCATGTCTTTAATGCTAAAGAAGTAAACCCTGTAGAAGAAATTCGTAAATTATTCCCAGATGGAGCAGATGTGACAATTGAAGCTGCAGGTGTTGAGTCAACATTTAATCAAGCCATTCAATCAACTAAAGTTCGTGGCACAATGATGGTTATCAGCTTCCATACTCAAGATATCCAATTTAATGCTCCTGCTTCCTTACTCTTTAGTGGCGTAAAATTATTGGGATCTGTGGGGTACAGTAATGAAACTTATAATGAGGTCATTCAATTACTCGCTAATGGAAGATTACCTGCACAATCAATTATTACAAGCAAAGTTGATATAGATAATATTGCTGAACAAGGTTTTGAAGCGTTAATTCATGATAAAGCGCAAGCAAAAATTTTAGTTAAATTAAGTGGCGCACATTAATCATATTTTAGATAAAATAACTTGAGAAGATTGAAAAATTGTAAAAGTAGTCGAGAATATTAGAATGTAATTGAAATGTCTTTTAAAAGAGATTGGAAAAGAAATAATTAAAAATATAGAGAACTCTTAACTATTTACTCAAGAAATTCAAGTCTTTTATCCTCTAATATTTTACGAGATCCTGCTAGAAATGTAGGGTTTGTGCAACGAACTAGTAAATAACAAGCCAAAGATTTAGTTGCTTTGCGTGTATACCCCCACAAGAAAAAATATAGATTTTATCTTGTGGGGGCATTATAAAATTTTTAAGTTGATGCACACATATGGAGACGTTTAATAGTGTGAAGATAAACTAATAAAATATAAATTTATACGCTACTTAGTGACAGAATAAAGGTGGACAAAGTTCCCCCTCATATTCTAAATTCTTTTTGTATATATCTGCATAAGCAATCTTCAATTGCTCACGTAATTGTTTCTTCTCTTCTGCTAACTTCTTAATCTTACGTTTCAATGAGGCTATAATTACTTCTAATTATAGCCTGTTTAACGATGGTAAGTTTTTTTGGTTTATAAGCTTAATCCAAACCGTTGTAATTCAATAAATATCCCCTCTAATTGCTTTCCTTTATCCGTTAATGTGTACTCTACACGAGGCGGAACTTCTGGATATACTTTTCTCGTTATAATGCCTTGAGACTCTAATTCTTTTAGTCGAAGCGATAATGTTTTCGGGCTAATCCCGTCCATTGATTTTTGTAAATCACTAAAGCGTAATGTTCCTTCGATAAGAAGGTCGCGAATGATTAAAAACGTCCATTTTGTACGAATTACATCAAGCGTTTTAGCGATGGGACAAGGTATGCCAGGTAAACCTTTCGTTAATTCAACTGGATCTATATTGTTCATGGAACTAGCCTCCATAAAATTTTTTGAATGAATTTGCTTTATAGTATCACAAAACTATACTTTTGGTAACTATATGAAAAAAATATCACTACTTTCATAAAGGAAGTAAGTGCATATACAATAGCAATACGAAATACAAAGGATTTAGAGGAGGAGGTGGTGATTTTCATGGGGATAAAAAAGTTGTTTGGATTTCTTAGTTTGTTTGTTATTTGTATTGTGCTTGTAGCATGTGGCGTGGAGGGAAAAACTGAAGTACAGTTATTAAAAGAAATGCCAAAGGCAAAAAAAATGACAATCGATCCTTCACTAAGTAAAATGGAAGCGACCGAAATGGTTCATGCAGCGCAGCGTTTTTATGCATTTTGGGATACAGGTAAAGAGGAGCTTCTTTCGCAGACTGTTACGAAAGATTTTTTCGATAATACGTTGCCAAAAGAGCGACCACAAGGTGTTGAAGGGTTAAAGTTTGCAGCACAAAACTTTCGTAAAGTCGTTCCTAATATACATTGCGAGATTGAAGATTTATTAGTCGTCGGTGATAAAGTAACAGCTCGTCTTTCTTTTACAGGAACGCATAACGGTAAAAATATTAGCTTTTCTGCAATAGATATTTTGCATGTGAAAGACGGAAAGATTACGGAAGACTGGCATTTAGAAGATAATCTTACGTTGAAACAGCAACTTGGGTTAATAAGCGAGGAATAGAGTAGGGGAGAGGAAAACGATGAAAAAAATATTTATTATAAATGGACATGAAAAATACGGTACAAAGGAAGGACGATTAAATAAAACGTTAGTGGATCATATGGTGGCGGTATTAAGCGAGAGTCATCAAGTGAAAACAACAACGATTCAAGATGGATACAATATAAAGGAAGAACAAGATAAATTTTTATGGGCTGATGTTGTGATTTATCAAACACCGATTTATTGGTTTAGTGTTCCAGGATTATTTAAAACGTATATGGATGAAGTATATGAATACGGTTTGTTCTTTAAAGGTGCAGATGAATACGGAACAGGTGGTTTATTAACAGAGAAAGAGTATATGTTCTCTACAACTTGGAATGCACCTGAAAATTCATTTGGAGATAAGACGAAGTTCTTTGAAGGGGAAAGTCTAGAATCAACGCTTAGTCATTTACACCGCGTGCAGAAGTTTCTTGGGATGAGTCCGTTAAAGAGTTTTGCTTGTTATGATGTGGTGAAGAATCCGGATATTGAGCAATATTTATTGAACTTGAAAGATCACTTAGATGAAGTAATTAAATAATAGTTTGTATTTGTATGTGAAGAAGGTACTACTAAGGATGTAGTACCTTCTCCTTTTATAAAAACTTGCATGTTAATACATGGATGGCTGTATCCATAACTTCGCAAAATTTGCCCAACCGAATGAATCAATTGTTACGTTTTTTAAAGAAGAAGGGTATGTCTTTCTTTTTAAAACGTGATAGTTAAATAAAATGATGTGTTCTGTTTGTAAAAATTCTTCGATCTCATACATGAGCTCATAGCGCTTCTCCTTATTTTCTTCTAATAAAAATGTATCAAGTAAACAGTTAATTTGTTTTTCATAGTGCGGGTCCATGAAGCGGTTTATGAAGCAACTTTTATTTTTAAATACATTTAAGAATGCAAGTTCGTGATTGGAAGCAAACACTTCTCCCATGAAAATAATATCGGCATGCTGATCGATAGAACGGTTCATATAATCTGAAACGAGAAATGGGTGAAGCTCTACTTGTATACCTAGACCATCACATCGTTCTTTTAAGAAATATGCATCATTTGCACTATCTTTAAATGCGAAGAAGTAAATATGTAGCGTCTCTCCATTATAAGTGCTCTTTTTTAAATACTCTTTTGCTTTTTCTAAAGAGTAAGACCTTTTAGAAGCTTGGCGACTTCTTTCAGGGAAAAAGCTTGATGCAGCAATTGTTCGTCTTCCTTCTATGTTACGAAGTATCATTTCAACATCATATAGTTCTCTCCAAGCCTTTCGAAAGTAAATGTCGTGATGAGGACCAGGTTTTGTAAAGTTGAAGCCAGCATAAATACAACCTATTTCTTCTATTTGTATATTATGCCTTTCATTTTCTTCTTCATTTGGTAGTTCATAATCAGCATCGATTTGTACATGATCAGGAATACCCCAAAATTCAATACGGTCTAATAAAGCGCGCTCTTTAAAATAATGAGTGAACGCTTCGAGCACGATATTATCTTCAGAGTAATGGGCAAGTTTGAAAGGTCCAGTACCTATATAATGATGATTTTGAATAACTGCATCACGCGGCAAAATTGCTAGTTGTATGGAACTTACATAGTGTAAGAAAAATAAATTTTGTTTTGCTAAATGAAATCGAATTTGCAGTGGTGATGGCGTTTCAATTTGAACAATTTCTGCTGTTAACCATTCGAAAGGAGAGTGAACTTCTTTTAGTCTTTCAAATGAAAATCGTACATCTTTAGAAGTTAAAACTGTTTCGTTATGAAAATATACATCCTTTCGTAAATAAAAAGTCCACGTAAGCCCGTCTTCACTTAATTCCCACGTATGCGCAATGTGTGGCTCCATTTTTTCCGTAACATCGTTATAAACGACTAACGTATCAAAAATTTGACTTGTAAGATGGCTTTCTGTAGTTACAGCCACAAAAGCCGGATCTAATGGGACTATCTTTCTCGATATAGGAATTTTTAATATGTCGTACATATCATTTGAAGGTTCGTATCCAAAATGATGATGTAGTTTATTTTCTATCTTTTTTTGAAGTGCAAGGGGTAGGGGTTCTTTTAAAAGAAGAAAGATATCTTTTAATTTTTCTTGCGCTAACAGTTCATCTGTATAGGACTCAATCGCTTCTACGAAATTATGTATAAATAGAATTTCCGTTTTATTCCCGCGACCTCGCCCTGGAGTCCAGCTAATTAATTGCTCCTCGCTCATTTTCTTTAATAAAATCTTTACGTTTTTCGTACTGCAATATAAAACATCCGCTAATTCTTGTAAGCTATTTCGCATATGCTGTTGATCTTGTGCATGTAGTCTTAGTCTAATGTAATAGTCCATAATTTTCATATATACACTTCCTTCTATCATAAAAGGGGAAACTCTTTAGAATATTCTAACCTTTTTCTTCCTTTTTTTCAAAGTAAAATAAGTAAGCATAAGGAGGGGGAAACAATGGGATTTTGGAGTATGCATCGAAATATAAAAATTAGAATTATAACTTCGTTTTTAACACGTACTGTATCCACGATGATTTTTCCATTTATGGCGATTTATTTTTCAATAAAGTTAGGTAGTGCGATTGCTGGTGCGTTACTACTTATTAATGTCATAGCTTCATTAGTAATTGGTTTGTACGGTGGGTATGTTGGAGATCGGCTTGGTCGTAAAAAGGTTATGATTATCGGTCAAAGTATACAAGTCATTTCCATTGCTTGTATGGGGATTGCAAATTCCGATTATGTAGATTCACCTTGGTTAACATTTATCTTTATGCTAGTGAATAGTTTAGGATCTGGACTTATGAATCCTGCGACAGAGGCGATGTTAATTGATGTGAGTACACCTGAGAATCGAAAAGTGATGTACAGCATTAACTACTGGGCAATTAATTTATCCATTGCGATTGGAGCGATATTTGGCGGATTACTATTTGAGAACTATAGATTGCAATTGTTTATCGGATTAACAGTGATTGCAGTTATTACTTTATATGTGATGGCTGTATATATGGAAGAGGTGTATGTAGCTAGAAAAATAGTAGAGAAGAAAAATGTATTAAAAGATATGGCAGATAGTTATAAAGTCGTAATGAAAGATAGAGCATTTTTAATTTTTTGTGCAGCAAGTATATGTACATTATCGTTAGAGTTTCAAATTAATAATTATTTAGGAGTACGTTTGCAGAAGGAATTTGAAACGGTGCACTTTTTATTCGGGAATGGTGTTACGTTTGATTTAACAGGTATTCGCATGCTGAGCTGGATTTCTGCAGAGAATACAATTTTAGTTGTATTATGTTCAGCACTTCTTATTAAAATGCTGAAAAGCTTCAACGATTTGAAAATATTATATGTAGGCTTATTCATTTATACAATTGGATTTACAATACTCGGAACGAGCAATAGTTTATGGATTTTATTAATTGCAGGGCTTTTCCAAACGGTAGGAGAGATGATGTATGTGCCAGTGCGTCAATCTATTATGGCAGATATGGTACCAAATGAGGCGAGAGGTTCATATATGGCGATTAACGGAATGGTCTTTCAAGTAGCAAAAATGAACGGGGCATTGGGTGTTATGTTAGGTTCATTTATCGCATCTTGGGGCATGAGTGCTCTGTACTTTATCGTTGGTATGAGCAGTATTTTATTATTTATGAAGGCGATTGGGAGAGAGAAGTATGAGGGGGAGGTTTCTCAGATTGGATAAAACGATATGAAAAGCGATGCTAGAAATCGCTTTTCATATGGCTTTTAAAACGGATCAACTTCAGCTAAATTTGGAGTGGTGCTCGGTTGTAGTAAAAGATTTTTTAACGTTCCTACTTCAGAAAGAGTGACTAATATGTAGCCACTAATTAGTACAATAAGTCCGATGACGCGTAACGTTTGTAAGCTCACTTCATTATTATTCGTTTCCGCTGGATTTGGGGGCGTTGAAGGTGGATTGTTATTCATAAATAAGGCTCCCATCTTTTGTATTTATATATGTGTAAAATCATTATTTAACTTATGGATAGGAATTGTATAGTCATTTTCACTATATGAGAACTGCTTATGAAAAGTGATTAGAAGTTCCGGGGAGAGAAAAGAGGGTGTATGAAAAGATCATTAAAAATAAGGTTCTTTTTTGTTTTTCATACAAATAAAAAGATTAATCAAAGTAGCTAAATAGCTACTTTGATTAATCTTTAATAACTATTCCAATATACGCAACGATTCTTCAATAAACGCCGGGATGTCCTCAGGTTGTCTACTTGTTACTAGCTGATTTTGGCATACGACTACTTCTTTATCGTGAAAGTTTCCGCCGGCGTTTTTTAAATCGACTTCAATAGATTTATATCCAGTGACATCACGTCCTTCAAGTGTTTGTGCAGTGATGAGTAGCTGAGGTCCGTGACAAATAGCAAAAACAGGTTTTTCCGCATCCATAAATGCTTTACTAAAGTGAACGAAACGCTCATCCGCACGAAGTATATCTGGAGAAAATCCACCCGGTATGAAGAGTGCGTCAAAGTTTTCTGGAGAAACATCATCGATACCTTTATCAATTACAATTTCACTTTTTCCTTGTTTACCGTGTACCGTTTTACCTTTTTCTGTTTCAATAGTTGTTAATTCATATCCCTTTTGTTTAAAAGCTTCTGCTGGCTCTGTGTATTCTGTGTCCTCGAAATAATCCGTTATTAAAATAGCAATTTTTTTACTCATTTTAATCCGCTCCTTATATTATATTATCGGTTCCAGAATCGTCCTTGGGCAATGCCTTCTATAAATGCCTCAATTGAAGTGTTTGTTAAGTTGTAAATTCCTGCTCCATCTAATTTGATTTTACTATTGTCTAAAGCATGAGGATCGCTAAGGACATAGGCTATCGGTTTAAAGTGTTTAAAAGTAGTTTCTGCAAATTCTAAAACAGGGGGTTGAATGACAGATTCGCTACTAAACACTAATACCGCATCAAAAAGTGCAGAGTCTGCTGTTGTATAAGTATCCGTTACTTTAATGGAATCATTGAACTGATGAATTTTATTATCTATGATGCTATAGTTCATTCGGTGTTGTACAAAAGCTTGAATCCATTCGGACAGAAGGGAGACGCTTGGGTCACCATTCAATAGAATTGCCACATTTTTGGAATCAGCTTTAAAAATAGTGTTGGACATGCTTAGTGCAGGTGATTTTGCATCCGAATTTATTTCGTGATTTTCTTTAGGCAAAGGGGCTCCAATCATGTTAGCGACTTCCTTTGCTAATTGACGATCGACATGATTCAGTAGAGCAATTACATTTGCCTTCACCATGTCTGATTTGCACTTCCCAACTTCAAAGCAAAATGCATCTTTTATGTGCTGCTTTTCAATAGGGTTCATACTATTGTAGAAAAGTTTAGCTTGCGAATAAAAGTTAAGAAAGCTTTTACTGCGCCCCCTAATTTTATGTCCATCAATCTTTTCTTGATAATGCTCATATCCGCCCTGTTCAGCTTGCACGGTTGCTGGTTGATTATTATTTAAGCCATTAGGGTGATAGCTTGTTTGACCGCGATGAATCTGCATTTGATGCATGCCATCACGTTGATTATTATGAAAAGGACATACGGGCTGGTTAATAGGAATTTGGTGAAAATTAGGGCCTCCTAAACGAGATAATTGTGTATCTGTATAGGAGAACAATCTTCCTTGCAGAAGAGGATCATTTGAAAAATCAATACCTGGTACGACATGGCCAGGGTGGAAAGCTACCTGCTCCGTTTCTGCAAAGAAGTTATCAACATTTTTGTTCAATGTCATTTTACCAACTAGTTTTACAGGAACTTCTTCTTCTGGCCATAATTTCGTTGGATCTAAAATATCAAAATCAAATGCATGCTCATCTTCTTCTGGAATTAGCTGCAATCCAAGCTCCCATTCTGGATAATCGCCCTTTTCAATTGCTTCATATAAATCTTGACGATGGAAATCAGGGTTTTTCCCAGCAATCCTTTGAGCTTCATCCCATACTAATGAATGAACCCCGAGGGTAGGTTTCCAATGAAATTTTACGAAGTGGGCTTTTCCTTCTTTATTAATAAGTCGAAATGTATGAACCCCAAAACCTTCCATCATTCGTAAACTACGCGGAATAGCACGGTCGCTCATCTGCCACATAACCATATGAGTAGACTCGGGATTATGCGCAACAAAATCCCAAAATGTATCATGAGCGCTAGCTCCCTGAGGAATATCATTATGTGGTTCTGGTTTAACTGCATGGACAAAATCAGGGAATTTAATAGCATCTTGGATAAAGAATACAGGCATATTATTACCTACTAAATCATAGTTACCTTCATCTGTATAAAATTTTGTGGCGAATCCGCGTACATCTCTTACTGTGTCATTGGATCCTTTAGAGCCTTGAACGGTCGAGAACCGTACAAATACAGGTGTTTTCTTTGAAGGATTAGTAAGAAAATCTGCTTTTGTATATGCCTCTAACGATTCATAAAGCTGAAAATAACCATGAGCGCCAACTCCGCGTGCATGAACAATTCTTTCAGGAATTCGTTCATGATCAAAGTGGGTCATTTTCTCGCGAAAGTGGAAATCCTCCATTAAGGTTGGGCCTCTTAAGCCCATCTTTAAAGAGAATTCATCTTCGGCTATTTTTACTCCTTGGTTTGTTGTTAAAGCATGTTTGCGTTGATTGTCGGTAACGTGGTGCTTCAATTGTTCCATTTTTTTATTCACAATATAGGCCCCTCCTTTACGCTGTTAATTAATAGATACCCTTTTTGTTAGGATGTAAACATGTATTATCGTTTTTGTATGTAAAAATCATAAAACGTTGGTTGTACCAGTGATTCTTGTTTGAGAAGGGAAAATAAAAAAGCCAAGGAGATACTTTATTTTCTCCTTGGCATTTAAGATAATTCTTTTCGTTAAAACGAAGAAACGCGTTGTTTCGTTTTTGGTACAATAATAAATTTGATCCAGAGTAACCCGACAATCATAATGATAAGGCTATGTAAAAATTGACCTGTAGCAATGAGTATAACAATTGAAAATATAATGAGCTGAATGCTTAGCAATATAAAGAGTAAGTGAAGAAATTGATTCATTCGTTTTTCAGTATCAATTGGATATAATGCTACAATAATATTTCCCGAAAAATATTTCCATAGGGAACGGAGCTGCATAGAAATCATATATAGGACGATATATGCGATAGCGCCTTTTACGTATATGCTTGGTATAAAATATAAGGCGAAGGCACCGATCAACCCTAAGCGAATATATATACCGAAATAATCATTCCCGCGTAAAAATGCTAGTGTATGTAAATAGAAGAAAGTTGCTCGTTTTTTATGTAATAAAGGTTCAATCCAAGTTGTAAGCCATTTTCTTTTATTTACTTGCTTATTCAGTTGCGGAACATCGGTGAAGATGCTAGCAATTTGATAGAAACGAACGTTCATTTTTTCTTCTTGCTCGATTATGTAATCCCACGGTATTCGTTTTGTAGGCTGTTTTTTCGTATATAGAAGCAGGAAAGCAAGTAGTAAGAGTAATCCGCCTAATATGAGAACATTTGCTACATAAAACAGCATATAAATGACTAGGGCGTTACAAGCAATACGAATAATCAGCCATATATTTTTTTCGTGACGATCACGCCACATCCAATGTATGTATATGTTCCAAGCTTTCGTAACCATTAAAATGATAAAGATTGTACATAAGAAAGGTATCGTTAATTGTAATGATTGCAGTGCAAGCGGAACGAGAATAAGGAACGTAAATAATAATGGGAAAAGCTGAATGATGTAATTGTATAGAAGAGATTTTTTGAAATAAGAAGTTAATTTCTCTTCTAGTGCTAGTAAATAGACAGCGTCAGGTTTCTGAATAAATGTACGAATAGGGCATCTCGTTATAATGAATGTAAGTACAATCGTGATGAGTAGTAAAGATATTCCTTTAGAAGGAGATGCTTTTAGAAACTGAGCATAGTAGTATGCGCCAACGCATGAAATAAAGATAAAGCTATATAGTAAACCGTTAATCATACGTGCAAAGTATGTAATGATATTTTGCATATGTTGTTGGAAGCGGCTGCTCCATAGTGATTCGATTGACATGTTTTTCACCTCTTTGTTCTATTATATATGTTTTGGAAAAGAAAAAACGAGCAAATTGCGTTATGCAACTTGCCCGTTTTTCTTTTCGTTATTTTTTTTCTGATCACGATTCATTAATGGATAGAAGGCAAAGCCGATTACGAATAAACCAATTCCGAGAAGGAATGTTTTTATATCGGCTGCTCCTGTTTTAATAACCCACAGTGCGTAGCAAAGTGCAATCACTGCGACTATGCCATCTGTAATTCTTGCCCGCATTTCATTTTTATACGTTTCACCAGTTGCGACTAGTTTTAACTGGAAGATTGGTGAAACGAGATATGGAATGAGGTAGGCCAGTGTCGATACAGTAATAACGAATGTATAAGCTTCCGCAATTGTTCCTGATAATGTTGAGAATAAGAACACTTGCGACATAATGTTTGTTAATCGTAATGAATAAATTGGACTTCCTTTTTTGTTTGTTTTTGTGAAGAAGGAAGGGAAGAAACCTTCTTTTGCTGCTTGATATGGTACTTCTGAGCTTAATAAAATCCAGCCTAAGATGGAACCGAATAGGGAAGTAAGAGCAAGTAATGCCATCAGTTTCCCGCCGCCATGACCCATTGCAGCGTTTAGTGCATCTGCTAATGGACGTTCAGAAGCTTGTAATTTATCAATGTGAAGTACACCCATTGTTAAAATTGTAATTCCTAAGTAAATCGCAACTGTAATAAGTAATCCCGCAACTGTTGCGCGTTTTACCGTTTTTGGAGAAACAGCACGGTTTGATAAAAGAACCGCTGATTCAATTCCGATAAACGCCCAAAGCGTCGTAAGAGCAGCTAAGTTTACTTGTGAAAGAAGGCCGTGTGATACACCTGATTTATCGATCATCGGTGTGTACCATTGTCCAAACTTAGAAGCTTCGAATGCAAATAATGTAACGACGATGAATAATAGGAATCCAGTTACTTTCGTTGTTGTTGCTAAGAAGTTTAGCTTTCCAGCTCCGCTTACACCGTTTGTTAATATAATATGAGTTCCCCAAAGTAAGATGGAACAAATCGTAAATGTAATTAGTTTTCCGACTTCTACATTAAAAGAACCGATTGAAAATAGTAATCGTGTATCTTTCATAATTGGGAAGAAGAGTGATAAATATCCCGCAAATGATGTAATGATGGCAACGTTACTTGCCCAGTTTGCAACCCAATATCCCCATACCATACTGAAACCAGCCATTTTTTTCTTTTTTGGTGTTGAGAATAAAGCATATGCATGACTTTGTGGCCCTGTCGTTAAATCAGGACGACGAATTGCTAAATTACCGAAAACAAGAGCTAGCATTAAAACACCAAATCCTGTTGTTAACCAAGCTAAAGTGACACCGAGAGGGCTTGCTGTTTGTGCCAACGTACTTGGCACCATGAAAATACCAGCGCCAACCATGTTACCGACAACGAAAGCTGTGAGTACCCAAAAGCCCCATTTTTTTTGTTGCATAGAAAATACCTCCAAAGTTAGTATAACCAAGTCAAGCGAGGAGATATGTATGTCTTCCTGAGTCAGGAAGAGAAGTCCCAAACAAAACAAAAAAAGCACGTAATTTGCCGCTACATGCTTTCTATCTTATAAGAAACCCACGACATACCTCTCGATAGCTCTCCACAAACGAAACGTTTGTGACAGTTCTGCACTTATTAAGTAGCAGACCCAGCAAGCGTGCATGGTGGACACGGGCTTACTTCGGCAATCATTCCTTTCTCATTCGTTCATCAATGCCACTACATCTCCTGAAATGATACTCTTAATGACTGCAACCTCTACCTCACCGAGATACGAATGAGGATTTAAATATTAATTTAACGTATTTAAGAGTAACAAATGAATTTTTATACGTCAATGGATATAATAATAATCAGATTATAGAGAAGAGTTTGTGATTAAAAGTAAGAGGGATTATTATGTAATATTGAATTTTCATAATATAATAAATGTTGTTGGCGCTAGATGATTGAAAAGGGGATGAAGTATATGTCTGTATGTCATAAACATTCAGTAATAGGTGTGTTAGATTCGGGAGTTGGGGGATTAACAGTTGCGAGCGAAATTATAAGACAATTGCCTAAAGAGAGCATTTATTATATTGGTGATAATGAGCGTTGTCCGTATGGGCCAAGAAGTGTAGAAGAGGTACAATCTTTCGTATTTGAAATGGTTGAGTTCCTCAAACAGTTTCCGTTAAAAGCTCTAGTTGTAGCATGTAATACTGCAGCAGCTGCTGCATTGACTGCGCTGCAAGAAGCACTTTCTATTCCGGTTATTGGCGTTATCCATCCAGGAGCAAGAGCGGCAATTAAAGTGACGAAGAAAGGGGAAATCGGAGTAATTGGAACTGTAGGTACGATAAAATCTAATATGTACGAAAAAGCATTGCATGAGCTTGATACATATTTGAAAGTGCATAGTCATGCGTGCCCGACCTTAGCTACAGTTGTAGAAAATCAATTAGAAGATACAGCATATGTAACCGAGCAAGTGAAACAAGCTTTACTGCCATTAACGAAAGAAGATATAGATACGTTAATTCTTGGGTGTACGCATTATCCACTTTTAGAGTCTTATATTAAAAAGGAACTAGGAGAGGATGTAACGATTATTAGTTCTGCAGAAGAAACAGCGATAGAGTTAAGCACAATTTTACAGCACAAAGGAATTTTGTCTGACAATCTGAATCCTGAGCATCGATTTTTTACAACAGGCTCTGCCTTATCATTTGAACATATTGCTGAGCGTTGGCTAGGATATCACATTTCTGTAGAATGTGTGGATTTACCCGTAAAGAATGCTCGCATCTGTAATTAGACTGTATGAAAGTACTTTTTGTTCAATACACTAGGTTAGTTGCATAAGAAGGAAAAAATGCACTTTTAATTGAAAGGATTAAGGTCATTTCAATTAAGGGTACGGATGTAGGAAGAACTTTAGAAGAAATTTGCCTGAAGTATGCTATTGATTTGTATTGGCACATGGGTTTTGTACTGCCGGTAGACGAAGTTCCAATGAATTTTAGAGGTTCCAAAATGCCATCTTTGGCAAGGCGTATTGCACGACATAATTGTATCGATGCCAATATAATTGGCTCTGCTGTAGTGGATTTGAAACGCAATCCATTATCTTGGAGTGATCGTGGAACTTATGAGGAAGTGCTTCAGGAATTAAAATTATTATGGCATGTTTTAGTTCGATTTGGAAAACCAAATCGAAAGTAGAACGAAATACTTCGTTTTTGGGAAGTATCTATATAGAAAAGAAGCTGATCTAAAATTAGATCAGCTTCTTTGTATAAGATTAAACTAAGTTTAATACAGTTACTTTTTCACGTGTCATAGACTCAAGGCTCTTACGGATACCTTGTGCGCCCATACCTGAACCTTTTACACCGATGAATGGGAAGTGGTCAGGACCGCGCTCTGTGCGTCCGTTAATTTGAACAGAACCAGTTTCGATTTTGTTAGCAATTGCAAATGCTTTGTTAATGTCTTTAGTGAAGACACTTGCTTGCAGACCGAACTCTGATTTGTTAGCAATTTCAATTGCTTGCTCATCTGAAGAAACACGGATGATTGGAAGGATTGGGCCAAATGGCTCTTCCCAAGCAACTTTCATTTCTTCTGTTACGTGGTCGATTAATGTTGGATAAATTAAGTTACGCTCACGTTTATTACCGATAACGATTGTTGCACCTTTTTCCACAGCGTCGTCAACTAAACCTTGAACGAAGTCAGCAGATTTATCGTCGATTAATGGAACGATTGTGCTGTCTTGTTCTGGAGATCCAACTGATAGTTTAGCTACTTGCTCTTTTAATAAGCCAACAAGCTCGTCTGCTACGTTTTCGTGTACAAGTACACGTTTAATAGCTGTACAACGTTGACCAGAGTAAGAGAATGCACCGCTTACGATATGGTTTGCAGCATCTTGTAAGTCAGCATCTTCACGAACGATACCAGGGTCTTTACCACCAAGTTCTAATACAAGTGGAATCATTGAAGCTTTTTTTGCTAAATGTTTACCTGTGTTTGTACCACCTGTGAACGATACCATATTGATGCCTTCGTGTTCTACTAAGTAGTCACCAATTACAGAACCACGTCCTGTCGCTACGTTTACAAGACCTTTTGGAAGGCCAGCTTTATGAAGTGCTTCCACCATTTTAATACCGCTAATTGCACCTTGAGTTGCTGGTTTGAAAATAACAGCGTTACCCATAATTAATGCTGGTGCAAGTTTTGCAGCAGATAAGTTTACTGGGTAGTTAAATGGTGCGATTGCTAATACAACACCAAGTGGTGCGCGTTGGATAATCGCAAGTTTTGATTTTGTACCGCCCGGGAAGCTATCGCCCATCATGCTTTCACCGTGCATATGTAAAGCTTCTTCAATCGTATAACGAATGAAATCAGCTGTACGAACAACTTCTTTCTTCGCATCTTTATATCCTTTACCGACTTCTTTCATAATGATATCGGCAATTTCATCCTGCATATTTACGAGCTCATCAGCCCATTTATATAAATACTTTGCGCGATCTTGTAGAGAAGCTTCCGCCCATGATTTTTGAGCTTCCTTTGCAGATGCAATTGCTTCATCTACTTCTCCGCGAGTAATTGCTTGTACTTGTCCAATTACTTCGTGTAAGTATGGAGATGGAATTTCGATTGTTTCTCCTGAAGAGCTTTCTCTCCATTCTCCATTTAAATAAAATTTGTACGTATTGCTAGTTGTCATGATTAGTCCTCCTAAAATAGCAACTTGTAAGAGTGAGTATAAGGTGATTGTATGGGGTTTGATAACATTTTTCAAATGAAATATTTGTGAAAACGATTTCTTATGAAGTTTTTATTTTGTATGCCCTTTCTTACAGAACATTCCCTTATTTCGAAATGATGGATCATATGTTTTTATTCAATTTGTAAAAAAAACAATTGACAGAATACTCAATAAAGTTATAAGATTATAAATGGAAAATAAATGAAGGGGGTGTGCGTAATGATTGTAATCGTAAATGTAATGGGTTTAGCTCTGTTAAATGGCAGAAAACATTTATATCATTACGCAACCCGTGCGGATATATAGGGCATTTTTGTCTTATAAAAAGCGTACGTTGCGTATATCGTAACGTACGCTTTTATGCATTTTTGTGCATATCGTCAAGCGGCGGTATGCTTTTTTTTGTTTATTTTCCATGTTACTAAATAAAACTTTGGAAGGTGGAAAAATGTGATGAGATTGTATGGGTTACGAAATGTAAATGTAATGGGTCTGGATAGCGGATAAAGAAATGAGAGATAAACGAGAACGAGAAGGGAGAGATTACATTGTTTTCAGTATTACTAAAGTTAAAGTGGTTTTTTAAGGAGCACTGGAAGAGATATAGTATCGCCATTGGAGCTCTTTTAATTGTGAATATAGTTGAAGTTATTCCCCCGAAAGTGTTAGGGGTTACGATAGATAATATAAAAACAGGAACGTTATCGAACGAAGCCATTATACAGTCTATTCTTATTTTAATTGGGGTTACGATAGTTGGGTATGGCCTCACTTTCGTATGGCAACATCAATTGTTTGGCGGTGCATTCGTGCTTGAGAAAACGATGCGCTCTAAATTTATGGGGCATTTACTTAAGATGACGCCGACTTTTTATCAAAAAAATCGTACTGGTGATTTAATGGCGAGAGCGACAAATGATTTAAAAGCAATCGCTATGACAGCTGGTTTCGGTATATTAACGCTCGTTGATTCGAGTTTATATATGCTTACGATTGTCTTTATGATGGGATTTACAATTAGTTGGGAGCTTACATTTGCGGCACTTATACCGCTTCCAATTATGGCGTATGCGATGAATATATATGGAAAGAAATTGCATGAAAGATTTACAGTTGCGCAAGATGCGTTCGGTGATATGAACGATAAAGTATTAGAATCGATTGCTGGCGTGCGTGTTATTCGTGCGTATGTACAAGAGAATGCAGATCAGGAAAGATTTCATCAATTAGGAGATGACGTCTACGAAAAGAATATGAAAGTAGCTAGAATTGATGCACTATTCCAGCCAACTGTGAAAATGCTTGTCGGTCTTAGTTATTTAATTGGTTTAGTGTATGGCGCATATCTTGTATTTCAATCAAAGGTGACACTTGGTGAACTTGTTTCCTTTAACGTGTATTTAGGGATGATGATTTGGCCGATGTTTGCAATTGGTGAATTAATCAATGTCATGCAAAGAGGAAATGCGTCACTCGACCGTGTAAATGAAACGTTAGCGTATGAACCAGATGTAAAGGATCCGAAACATCCAAAGCTTGTACAAGAGCCGGATTATATTCAGTTTGATGATGTTACCTTTTCATATCCTTCATCAACTGAAACAAATTTAAAAAAGGTTTCGTTTACATTAAAACAAGGGGAAACGCTTGGTGTTGTTGGAAAAACAGGAAGCGGAAAAACGACGCTCGTACGTCAGCTTCTTCGCCAATATCCGCTTGGAGATGGAGATATTGCAGTCTCTGATGTGACGTTAGATCAAATGACGAATGAAAATGTGCTTGGGTGGATTGGTTATGTACCGCAGGAACATATTTTATTCTCAAAAACAGCGAAGGAAAATATTTTATTCGGAAATAGGGAAGCGACGGAAGAGGAACTCGAGAAAGCGATTGAAATTGCAGCGTTTAAAAAAGACTTAGAGTTTTTACCAGAAGGGTTAGAAACGCTCGTCGGAGAGAAAGGTGTTTCCTTATCAGGAGGGCAAAAACAAAGGATTTCGATTGCACGAGCTGTTATTCAAAATCCGGAAATATTAATTTTAGATGATTCTTTATCAGCTGTTGATGCTCGTACGGAAGCAGCGATCATTGAAAATATAAGAACAGAGAGAAGCGGAAAGACGACGATTATTACGACGCACCGTTTATCTGCCGTACAACATGCGGATTGGATTCTCGTGATGGATGAAGGAGAAGTAATAGAAGAAGGTACGCATGATCAGCTTATTCAAAAGGGAGGCTGGTATGCGGAACAGTTTGAAAGACAACAGGGAGAAAGTGAAAGTGCGGATAGTGGGGTGAAAATATGAGCGTTTCAAAACGATTGTTTCAATACGCAATGAAAGTAAAAGGGACGATTTTTGCAGCGATGCTAATGTTATTTATTTTCGTCATCGCAGAGCTTGCTGGTCCTTTCGTCGCGAAAACGATGATTGACGATCATATCGTTGGAATAGAGAAGCCTTGGTATGAAACAGAAAAGAGTGAAGAGGCTGTTTCGTATAATGGCGCCTTTTATAAGCGAAGCGATCGCTTCCAGGAAGGTGAGAAAAAAGGAAAAGAAGTACGCGTGATGCAAGTCGGTTTTCAATATTACTTTGTACCGAATAAAGTAAATCTAGAAGGGTCACGGACTGTAAAAGGTGATATGATTACCGTTCAAAATGGTAAGGCGGTGCAAGTGTATAAAGCGAAAGCATTGACGAAAGAAGAAGTGTTTGCGTTTTATAAACCAGAAATAAACCGTCTATTATTACTTGGTGGTGGATACTTCGCTTTATTAGTAGTCGTTTCATTATTTGCATACGGAAAGCAGTTTTTCTTACAGAAGGCAGCGAACAAAATTATTCAAATTATGAGGGAAGATGTCTTTTCTCATATTCAAACGTTGCCAATTCGTTATTTCGATCATTTACCAGCAGGGAAAATTGTGTCGCGTGTAACGAATGATACAGAGGCCATTCGTGATTTATATGTAACGGTGCTGGCAACATTCGTTTCTAGTATCATCTATATTATTGGGATATTTGCTGCGCTATTTTTACTTGATGTAAAATTGGCGACGTTATGTTTACTCATCATCCCAATTTTAATTGTTTGGGCTATTTTATATAGAAAGTACGCGTCTGTATACAATCATAAAATGCGCTCTCGTTTATCTGATATTAACGGAACAGTGAATGAATCCATTCAAGGGATGCCAATTATTCAAGCGTTCCGTCAAGAGCGTGAAACGAAAAAAGAGTTTGAAGAATTAAATGGCGATTATTTTAAGTATCAAAATAAAATTTTGAATTTAAATGCAGCAACTTCTCATAATTTAGTAGCCGTATTAAGAAATATTGCTTTCACAGGAGTAATTTGGTATTTCGGCGGTGCTTCATTAAGTGCTACAGGCGTCATTTCTTTAGGGATACTGTATGCGTTCGTTGATTATTTAACACGATTGTTCTCACCAATTACAAATATGGTGAACCAGCTTGCTAATTTAGAACAATCGCGCGTTGCATCAGAACGTGTTTTTGAATTATTAGAGGAAAAAGGGGAAGCAGTAGAAGAAGAACGTATACCTCGCTTACAAGGAAATGTGAAGTTTGATAATGTGTCGTTTTCTTATAATGGAAAAGATGAAGTGTTAAAAAATATTTCATTTGAAGCGAAACAAGGCGAGACAGTCGCACTTGTCGGTCATACTGGCTCAGGAAAAAGTTCCATTATGAATGTACTCTTTCAGTTTTACGAGTTTGAAAAAGGAAAGCTTACAATTGACGGTCATGACGTAAAAGAGATGCCGAAACAAGCAACTCGTGAACATATGGGAATTGTACTGCAAGATCCATTTTTATTTAGCGGAACAGTAGCATCTAATGTTAGTTTAGAAAATGAAAATATTTCAAAAGAGCGCATCGTAAAAGCATTGCGTGATGTAGGTGCTGAAAGATTTGCGAACAATATAAATGAAGAAATTACGGAGAAAGGAAGTACACTTTCAACCGGAGAACGTCAGCTTATATCGTTTGCTAGGGCGCTCGCTTTTGACCCAGCCATTTTAATTTTAGATGAAGCGACATCTAGTATCGATACAGAAACAGAGGCGATGATTCAACAAGCGCTAGAAGTTGTGAAAAAAGGAAGAACGACATTTATTATTGCCCACCGTCTTTCAACAATTAAAAGTGCAGATCAAATTATCGTACTTGATAGAGGGACGATTTTAGAAAAAGGATCTCATGATGAATTAATGAAAAAGCGCGGGCGTTATTACGATATGTACAAAACGCAAATGGAAGGGAATCAGAGCGCTTAATAGGTATGGGGAGGAACTTGTGATTTTCACAAGTTCTTTTTTTAGTGAATCACGGCAATTAAATAAGAAGTATTATTTTACCTTTCGTACAATAAATGCTATATTAAAAAATGTTACTTATTTTTTGTATGTAGCATTATTTTTCCTTTTTGTTTGATTATGAAGAAAAAGGATAAACTAAATAAGAACATTTTCATTGAAAAATTGTTCAAGATTGCATACAATCAATATAGTTTTTAAATTCCTATCAGAATACTTGGAGGATTACCATCATGAAGAAATTATTTTCAGTGCTTGCAGTAACTACATTAGCGATCGGGATTGTAGCCGGCTGCGGTAAAGAAGAGAAAAAAGATACAGCTAGTCAAGACGCGTTACAAAAGATTAAACAAAGCGGTGAACTTGTAATTGGTACAGAAGGTACATACCCACCATTTACGTTCCACGATTCAAGCAATAAATTAACTGGATTTGACGTTGAACTATCAGAAGAAGTTGCAAAACGTTTAGGTGTAAAACCTGTATTTAAAGAAACGCAATGGGATAGCTTACTTGCTGGTTTAGATGCAAAACGCTTTGATATGGTTGCAAACGAAGTTGGTATTCGTGAAGATCGTCAAAAGAAATACGACTTCTCTAAACCATACATTTCATCTTCAGCGGCATTAGTTATCGCAAAAGATAAAGATAAACCTGCTACATTTGCTGATGTAAAAGGATTAAAAGGAGCACAATCTTTAACAAGTAACTATGCAGATATTGCTAAGAAAAACGGTGCAGAAATCGAAGGTGTAGAAGGATTTAGCCAAGCGGCAGAATTATTAGCTTCAGGACGCGTTGATTTTACAATTAATGATAAGTTATCAGTATTAAATTATTTAGAAACGAAAAAAGATGCAAAAATTAAAATTGTAGATACAGAAAAAGAAGCGTCACAAAGTGGATTCTTATTCCGTAAAGGTAGCACTAAGCTTGTACAAGAAGTAGATAAAGCGTTAGAAGATATGAAAAAAGACGGTACGTATGACAAAATAACGAAAAAATGGTTCGGTGAAAATGTATCTAAGTAGTGCATTGGTTTCAGATCGATTGTCTACTTGGGTAGATATTATGCAGTCTTCCTTCATGCCGATGCTGAAGGAAGCTGTTTTTACGACAATTCCATTAACGCTTATTACATTTATTATCGGTCTTATACTTGCGACGTTAACGGCGCTTGCACGTATTTCAGGTAGTCGTATTTTACAATGGATTGCTCGTATCTATGTATCTATCATTCGCGGAACGCCACTTCTTGTACAGTTATTTATCATTTTCTATGGTCTGCCAACTCTTAATATTGAAGTTGAGCCATATACAGCAGCAGTTGTTGGATTTTCATTAAATGTCGGTGCGTATGCATCTGAAATTATTCGTGCTTCTATCCTTTCCATTCCGAAAGGGCAGTGGGAAGCAGCTTACACAATTGGGATGACATATCCGCAAGCGTTAAAACGTGTTATTTTACCGCAAGCAACGCGCGTATCAATTCCGCCGCTTTCGAATACATTTATTAGCTTAGTGAAAGATACTTCATTAGCATCGTTAATTTTAGTAACAGAAATGTTCCGAAAAGCGCAGGAAATTGCGGCAATGAACTATGAGTTTTTAATTGTTTATTTTGAAGCAGGTCTTATTTATTGGGTTATTTGTTTCTTATTATCAATCGTACAACAGATGTTAGAAAAGCGTTCAGAACGCTATACATTAAAATAATCCTTTTACAAAAGGAGTTTTTGTTTTTATGATTTCAATTCAGCACTTACAAAAAAGTTTCGGAGATAATACCGTACTAAAGCATATAGATTTAACAGTTGAGAAGGGCGAGGTTGTTGTTATTATCGGGCCGTCTGGATCTGGTAAAACGACATTCCTGCGTTGCCTTAACGTATTAGAAACGCCAAACGCTGGTCATATTCGTATCGGTAATAAAGAGCTTAACTTCTCTCAAAAAGTAACGAAGAAAGATATTGTCAACCTTCGTACGCAAACAGGTATGGTATTCCAGCACCATAATCTATTCCCGCATTTAACAGCACTTCAAAATGTAATGGAAGGGCTCGTTACGGTGAAAAAGATGGGGAAAGAAGAAGCGAAGAAAAAAGCAAACTATTTCCTTGAAAAAGTGGGTCTAGCAGATAAAGTGGATTTATATCCGTTCCAATTATCAGGCGGACAACAACAGCGCGTTGGAATTGCTCGCGCGCTTGCAATGGAACCAGAAGTGTTACTATTTGATGAGCCGACGTCAGCGCTTGATCCTGAACTCGTTCAAGAAGTTCTGAAAGTAATGAAAGAACTTGCTAAAGAAGGTATGACGATGGTCATTGTAACGCACGAAATGCGTTTTGCACATCAAATTGCGAACCGTGTTATTTTCATGGATGGCGGTGTCGTTGTCGAACAAGGTACACCAGAAGAAGTATTTACAAATCCAAAAGAAGAACGTACGAAGAAGTTTTTACAAATGTTGCAATAAATGAAGGAAGGTCTCAAGGCATATGCCTTGAGACCTTTTTGCCATATATATTTATTTGTGGAATCCGCCAAGGCTTTGCTCAGCCATTGCAACTAGACGTTTTGTGATTTCGCCACCAACAGAACCGTTAGCACGAGCTGTAGAATCTGCTCCTAATTGTACACCAAATTCTTGAGCGATTTCGTACTTCATTTGGTCGATTGCAGCTGTTGCTCCTGGTACTACTAATTGATTTGAAGAATTTTGGTTTGCCATAGGAATATATCCTCCTTAGAGTTATAAAAATTTTTTTGGTTGGACTAGCTGGAGTTGAACCAGATTATCGCCCCGTTTGGCGCTAATCCATCGGTAATTAAGTTTGTACTCATAGTATGGATGTTACCTAGAAAGATATACGAAATAATAATTTGTAAATTTTGTAAAAAAATCTTAGTGATTTCGTAAATTATGAAATAAGAGTAATCGTTTTATTTTTTAGAAAGAAGGTAAAACTAAGAGCGATATGAAATATATTTTTCTTTTTGTATCCTGCTATTTTGAGGTAAATGTAAGTAAGAACGGGGCAAGACGCTCCTATACGTAGCTAGATACAATTATATGGAGGAATCGTGATGGGAATTTGCCCGCTTTGCAACGCATTAGAATCACAAACATATTCTTGTCAAAATTGCCAAAGTATACTCCAAGATTATGGGAAGGCTGTAGATTACATAGACGATTATAGTGCGTATATGGACCAAGAATTATTAAGTGCAGTAGATGGATTGACACATAATAATTCAAATGAATATTGCAATCATATTTTTTATTGCGGAGTATGTAACGTGGAAACAGAGTTTGTAGTAAAACTTGTGTAAATAGAAAACTTCCACCTTATGAATGAGGTGGAAGTTTTTGTTTTTGTATTTGTGAGTGAATCATAGGAGACGGAATATGCTCGTTGTTTGAGGAAGTCTCTGATTTTATTTGAGACATTTTTTCTTTTGTATCGCGCAAAGAGTGTTCAGTTAAGTAGATGGCATATTCGTAAAATAATTGGCGCGTTAGTTCACTTTGTTCTTTTAACTTGGCATCTTGGAATACAGTTCGCCCTGGTTTAGAGTTTGCTTCAAAGAGCCACGGGTTTTCCTGCGTGTCTAAACCGATATCAAAACCGATTTCTCCAATATTTCCGGTTACTTGTTCATCGAGCGCGTAACTAATTTGTAAGGCTGTATGTTTTAATTTATTTTCAATTTGAATTTGTTTCGTTGAATCAGGAAAAAGTTCTTGCAGCAATTTCGTATCGCCACCGCTATTTACATGCGTTGTTAAGCTACCTTTGCCAGCAATTTTTGCGACGATTGCACTGACCATCCATTGGCCGAAATGATTTTTATTTGTATGAATGCGGAAATCAACAGGCTGCCCATCGAAGCGTAGCAAGGAGATACCTTGTTGTACGATAAACTTTTTTAAATCATGTCCTTTTAACACATGGTTCAGAAGTGTTTCTAATGATTGGTACTTTCTTAGTTTATTTTCTTCATTTTCGCGATAACGACAGTAGTAGCAATTCTCTGTTTGGGAATAAAATATTTGATGAATGTTTCTACCGAAGCTACCATGAATCGGTTTCATATAAATGGATTTATACGTTCCGAGAAATCGTTCCACTTGTTCGAAGTGCTGAAATGTTTCTGTGTTTGGTAATAACGGCATAATGGATTCATCTTTCATAAGAAGTTGATGCACTTCCCATTTATTAAAAAAACCTGGGTTAAACCATGGAATCGCATAGTCATGCTCTAACTTTCTTTTTGCTCTTACGATCGGTTTATAATTTTCGGCTTTCCGATTTGGTAATCGATCGTAAATGACATTCGGTAAAGGGACTTTTTTCTTTATCCATTTTTCCTCTTGAAAGAAATACCCTTCAATTGTTTCGTCTTCCCAGTCTATATGTTGCACACCAAAAACGAATACAAATGGTCGTAAGGTGAATGGTGGCGTTAGTAACTCGCCAAGAGAAGTTGAACGGTTCCCTAAAGGATTAGAAGCGTCATCGTTAAAACCAGTCGTGAAAATCCCGATTAATGGTCCGAAAATAATCGTTTGGTTTTGTGTGAATGCATGGATAGTAGTGGAATGAGGCAGTAAAAGTTTCTCTGCAATTTGTTTTCCAATAATGATTTCGCGAGTAAAGGAATAATGAATTTTTACCTCTTCACTTGCAACATGGCGTAGGCCGAAGGAAAGGGATGTAATTGGTGGTGTGATGGAAAAAATATAAGGTAAAGTAATACTATTTGGATGTTCATCTGAAATATTTAACGTATATATGTGCTCTTTCAAAATAGACTTACCCCCTTTCTTTATGGTGTAAAGCGACTAAATTGTAATGGTCCGTGATATATTTTTTCGGCTAATGAATCACTATGGCGAATGTAATGTTCGTACGGGGGAATCGTGTTGACATACATAAGCCAAATTGCCCCTTTTTGATCCATAATAGTGGAAAGCTCTAGCTCGAATAATGAAGAATAAGATGCATCTAGCGTTTGAAACACTTCATTTATAATGTCTTGTAAAGCGTCTTGTAACAATTGTACACCGGTACTAGATAGTACGTATTTAATTTTTGAAAATGCATGCAGGGAGGAATCATCGGTTGCCGATAGTAAAAGTTGATTCGGAAATGAACTTTTTTGTATAAACTGACCGATAACGTTCCACTTCTGTTCTTTATTTTTTTGTAAAATGGTTCGAATATGGAGTGGGTATGTTAATTGATTTGGAGGTTGCAGCATTGTATGCGTGATGTAACGTGCTGATCGTATATGAGATTTGTACCAAGATATAAATTCATCAGTTCGTTTAATTGGAGTAGAAGTATGGTAAGCATCATTTATCGTATCAACATGAAACGTTTTATTTTTATAAACGACCCGGTACAAACTTTCATTGGAATGTGCGTTAGTAGGACGTATAATAATATCTTTTGTTTTTAATAACAGTTTGAAAACGTTGTGTATCGTTGCTATTTCAAATTTTGGTATATAAGGAGATAATTTTTTATTCGTGAGAAATACATCATGTAGTTCGCTTAAGTCAATGAGTGTGTTATTTAAAAAGGTAGTGGAAGCACGGTTGTGTAATGAGCGAATAATTGACTTTGCTTTTTCGACGTTTGTTTCCTCGTTAAAAGAAGAACGATCGTATATATAAGAAGGAATAGGGAATATTTGCTCTTTCCATTTTCCTGTATCTGTATCATAAATCAGACCAGAAATAAGATCTGTTTTAGGATCAATACCAAACGGCGTAAACTGGGCAACGACATTATGATAAAGCCGAGCGCGTTTAGCGATTTCGGTGTAATACGTTTGCTCACAATGAGGGTGAGAAGTTAAAATACCGAGAACCAACGAAATCACTCCTTTACTAACAAAATGTTGGCATAATAGGCGAAGCTATATATTGCAAATACGTTTTTATACCATTATACTTTTGTCCGTATGATGATATGCTATAGTTTTGGAGAAGCGAAAGGTTGATTGTAATGAATATATGGTTAAGTATGTTAACGACGACAGGGCTCGGAGCAATTATTGGAGGATTTACAAATCATTTAGCAATAAAAATGTTATTTCGTCCTCATCGCCCTATGTATATTGGGAAGTTTCAAGTGCCATTTACACCAGGATTAATTCCGAAGCGCCGCGATGAGCTTGCTGTTCAATTAGGGAAAATGGTTGTCGAACATTTGTTAACACCAGAAGGAATCGGCAAGAAGTTAACAAATGAAGAGTTTCAAAAAGGTTTAATCCACTGGGCACAAGTAGAAGTAGATAAAGTAATGGCGAATGAACAGTCACTGCGACACATGTTAGAAAAATGGGACGTAGCGCATGTAGAAAAAGAAGCAACTGAGAAAATCGAACAGGTGATTACAGAAAAGATTCAGGCATTTTTAGAAGAGTACTATACATATACATGGGAACAAGCTTTACCTCATTCTGTTCATGAAAAAATAGAGAATGCAATTCCAAATGTCTCGGCGTTTATTTTAAAGCGAGCAATTCATTTTTTTGAAAGTGAAGAAGGGAAATCTCGTCTTTCAAAAATGATTGATGATTTCTTTGCTTCTAGGGGGACATTGCTTAACTTAGTCGGAATGTTTTTAGGGAATGTAAGTGTAGTGGATCGTGTGCAGCCTGAGGTTATTAAGTTTTTAGGGCAAGATGGCACAAAGCAGCTTTTAACTGAAGTACTGCAAAAAGAGTGGGAAAAGTTAAAAGGAAGAGATGTAAAAGAATTAGAAACGTTTGTAGAAAAAGAAATGATTGTAAGCTCCATATTGTCTGCAGTTAAAGTGGAGGAAACAGTGAGCAAGTTTTTAAATCAATCTGTGCAGCAAGTATGTGAGCCAGTTCGAGAAACAATTATGGAAAAGGTAGTCCCAAGTGCAGTAACGAAAGGCTTGAAGTGGGGAGCAGAAAACGTAGCGAGTATACTAAATAATCTCCACTTGGCTGAAATTGTGCAGCAAGAAGTGTCCACATTTTCCACGGAGAGACTAGAAGATTTAGTGCTGTCCATTACAAAAAATGAACTGAAAATGATTACGTATTTAGGTGCCTTATTAGGCGGTATGATTGGAATTGTGCAAGGGTTATTACTGTTGTTTCTGAAATAATAACATATGTACATACAAATAAAAGTGAAATTTCTTCACATCTCTTGCATAGTTTGATATGGTAAGAAGAGGTGCGTATGTAAATGCACGTAAAAGGCAGTGCGTATGATAAGCGCTAGCCTTCTAAAGGAGGAAAAATAAAATGACAAAAAACATTCATGATGTAGCATATGAATTACAAAAAGCAATCGCTGAAAACGATGACTTCAAAACGTTAAAAGAGAGCTACGCAGCAGTTCAAGCTGATGCAGCTTCAAAGAACTTATTCGATGAGTTCCGCACAATGCAACTTAGCCTACAACAAAAAATGATGCAAGGCCAAGAAATCACTGAAGAAGACAACCAACAAGCACAAGAAGTTGTAGTTCGCATTCAACAAGATGCTAAAATTACAAAGTTAATGGAAACTGAGCAACGCTTAAATGTTGTAATCGGCGACGTTAACAAAATTATCATGAAACCACTTGAAGAATTATATAGCGCGCAACAACAAGCGTAATGAGAGAAGACGCTCCTAGTATAGGGGCGTCTTTTTTATTTGTTATTTCTTGAAATACTTCGTTTCAATGTTTTTCTCCCTCAAAAACTTTTCAATCTCTTTTTGCTTTCTTCCATTCACTTTCTCAAAGCGCTTTGTAAAAGAAAAATTGGTTTTGAACAAGTTGCCATCTTCAGCGAGTTTGTCTAGTTCTTGCCCTAATTCTACTGAAAGTGCCGTAGACGCTGAAATGTAATCATGAATTTCCTTTGAAGGCTGTTTATAATCATGAGGGATCGTATTGTTATTAATAAAATTAAGGAAATTCGCATCGTTTTGTTGTGCTAAATCTACTAGTTGTTTTAATTTCTCCCGGTCAGATTCCGTTGCATTCTCGTCAGACATGGCTGACGAAAGTGCAACGATGTTTTCGTATAACTCTCCGCTATAATCTAAATAAGTTTTTATACTTCGTTTCATTTCATCTTCATTAATCGTTTCATTCTTTTTTGAGGAAGTGAATATAGTTTCCGGAATTTTAACCGTAACATCTGTAATAGATTGTACATCGTTTTCTTCCTTAGGTTGTGCACTGTTTGAACAAGCTGATAGAAATAAAACTGTAAGTAGCATGAGTGAATATAAAGTATATTTCTTCATTTTACTCTCCTTTTTTATTCATTAGTGTCTTTGTAAAATAGCTATATTCCATTTCAAATACTTTACTAAAAGTGCGTATATATGTTTGACCATTTGATAACATACGACGGATATGAGTAAACCGACGCAAAAAGCGATGAACACATTATAAACATCGGAATAACTAATTTGATGAAACCCTTTAAAGAATCCTAATCCTATTAATAAAATAGGTGAAATAATTAATACTGGAGTGGCAATGATTAGTGCTAGAAGAAAAGGTAATAAAAAGAGTAGTACGAAAAAGGCGATAAAGATAAAGGCAAAGTTTAAAACACTTAAGCTCATAACAGAAAATAGTGCAGTTATCATATTTTTGAAGCTTCGTTTCTTGTCAGCATTGCTTATTGCATAGGAAACATTAAGTTCTTTAGCAATAGCTTTAGGGTTTCCTAGTTTTTTAGAAATTTCTTCTTCGCATATTCCATCCTGTTTACCACTAATAAAATGAGTTTCGTACTCTGAGATGATATCCTCCTTTTCTGAATTAGGTATATTCCGTAGGGAGGAACTAAGTTGGCTTAAAAATTCACTTTTGTTCATTGTAATCACTTCCCTTTATAAAATAATGAATTATAGCTGAGAATTCGCTCTTTTTTGAGAGGGGGATATACTAACTACGAATGTTATTCCAATTAATGGGTGTTCCAATATTTACAAATATATCATTTAGTAGTGTTCTTTGCAAGGTACTGTAAACATTTTGGTACCGTGATGAGATGGAAGTTTTTTAGATTTTTTCGAGAAAATATGAAAATATTATTTTAAGATAAATAAAGGGTTGTAAGCGCATTCCTTAATGAGTGTCATAAAACTGTCAAATTCATATCGTTGGAAAAATAATGCATTTGTAATATAATGATAAATAATACTTCACCACGTTAATTAACCAGGTGAAGTTTAAAATCTTTATTACACACATTATGAAATAAAGGAATGATTAGTTTTGAGTACAGGTGTAAAAGCAAACGACGTGAAGACAAAAACAAAAGGAGCAGATCTTGTTGTTGATTGTTTAATTAAACAAGGTGTTACACATGTTTTCGGTATTCCAGGAGCGAAGATTGACTCTGTATTTGATGTACTGCAAGAAAGAGGACCAGAGTTAATTGTTTGTCGTCATGAACAAAATGCAGCATTTATGGCAGCTGCGATTGGTAGATTAACAGGAAAACCGGGCGTATGTCTTGTAACTTCAGGACCAGGGACATCAAATTTAGCGACAGGTCTTGTTACTGCGAATGCGGAGAGTGATCCCGTTGTTGCTTTAGCTGGTGCAGTTCCGCGTACAGATCGATTAAAACGTACGCACCAATCTATGGATAATGCTGCACTATTCGAACCAATCACAAAATATAGCGTAGAAGTAGAGCATCCTGATAATGTGCCAGAAGCATTATCAAATGCATTTCGAAGTGCGACTTCCACAAATCCAGGCGCTACTTTAGTAAGTCTTCCGCAAGACGTTATGACTGCGGAAACGACTGTAGAGTCTATCGGTGCGCTTTCTAAGCCACAGCTTGGAATCGCTCCCACACATGATATTACATACGTAGTAGAAAAAATAAAAGCAGCGAAATTGCCGGTTATTTTACTCGGTATGAGAGCAAGCACAAATGAAGTGACAAAAGCTGTTCGTGAATTAATTGCGGATACAGAACTTCCTGTCGTTGAAACATATCAAGCAGCTGGTGCGATTTCACGTGAATTAGAAGATCATTTCTTCGGCCGCGTTGGATTATTCCGTAACCAACCAGGTGATATTTTACTAGAAGAAGCGGACCTTGTTATTTCTATCGGTTATGACCCAATTGAGTATGATCCGAAATTCTGGAATAAACTTGGGGACAGAACAATTATTCATCTTGATGACCATCAAGCAGATATCGATCATGATTACCAACCAGAGCGTGAATTAATTGGTGATATTGCCTTAACAGTAAATAGTATCGCAGAAAAATTACCGAAACTTGTGTTAAGTACGAAATCAGAAGCAGTATTAGAACGATTACGTGCGAAATTATCAGAACAAGCAGAAGTTCCAAATCGTCCTTCAGAAGGTGTTACGCATCCACTTCAAGTGATTCGTACACTTCGTTCTTTAATTAGTGACGATACAACCGTTACATGTGACATCGGTTCCCATTCTATTTGGATGGCGAGATGTTTCCGTTCTTATGAACCACGTAGATTATTATTTAGTAACGGTATGCAAACGTTAGGTGTTGCACTTCCTTGGGCAATCGCAGCTACTTTAGTAGAACCAGGTAAAAAAGTAGTTTCTGTATCAGGTGACGGTGGTTTCTTATTCTCAGCGATGGAGTTAGAAACGGCGGTACGTTTAAATTCTCCAATCGTCCATCTCGTTTGGAGAGACGGCACATATGATATGGTTGCATTCCAACAAATGATGAAATACGGCAGAACATCAGCTACAAAGTTTGGCGATGTTGATCTTGTGAAATATGCGGAAAGTTTCGGGGCGTTAGGTCTTCGTGTTAACACGCCTGATGAATTAGAAGGGGTATTAAAAGAAGCATTAGCAGCAGATGGTCCTGTCATTATTGATATTCCAATTGACTATCGTGACAACATTAAATTAAGCGAAAAATTATTACCAAACCAATTAAACTAATGGAGGCAGATTTGAGATGACTGTTGCGCAATTAATTGATATTGATGCAAAAAAAACGAAAACGAGTAATGAAGTATATCAAACATCTACAATGCTTGCGCTATTAGATGGTATATATGATGGTGTGATTAGCTTTGAGGAACTAAAAGAACGTGGTGATTTCGGTATCGGCACATTTGATCAATTAGATGGTGAAATGATCGCGTTTGATAATGAATTTTATCATTTACGTTCAGACGGTTCAGCAGAAAAAGTAGAGCCAGAAGAAACAACACCGTTTGCGACTGTAACGTTTTTTGAGAAAGAAATGAGTTATACAGTGGAGCATCCGATGAATCGTGAAGAAGTGGAAGCATTATTACATGAATTAATGCCGAGTAAAAACCTATTTTATGGTATTCGAATGGATGGTACGTTCCGTGAAGTAAGAACGAGAACTGTTCCAAGACAAGAAAAACCGTATACACCGCTCGTTGAAGTGACGAAATCACAACCAATCTTCTCATTTGAAAATACAGAAGGTACGCTTGCTGGATTTTGGACGCCAGATTATGCGCAAGGTATTGGTGTAGCTGGATTCCATTTACATTACATTGATGATGAGAGAAGCGGGGGCGGACATGTTTTCGACTATGTTGTTGAAAACTGTACGATCCAAATTTGTCAAAAAGCTCATATGCATTTAGCACTTCCAGAAACAGCTGACTTTATGGCGGCTGAATTATCAAGAGAAAACTTAGAGGATAATATTGCGACTGCGGAAGGTGCAGAGTAAAAGGGAGAGAGGCTGTCCCAAAAGGTGCTTTTTAGCCAAAATCGAATAGAAAGTGAAAGGAAGAAGCGTTGATTTAATAACGTTTCTTCCTTTCACTTTCATGTGATTTTACTTCGAAAGAGACTTATGAGACAACATCTTCTTTTATTTGTCGGTAAGTCGATATTGTTTATCCCGCTTTAATGGGCAGTAAAATCCCCACCTCCAAATTCAGCGAAAGCAAAGAAGTTAGGCGGGGGATCAACTGCCCATAAAAGTCCGATTGGTTCAACTAATAATCAGTGGGGGATGAAGGCACTCCCCACTGATTAAAGTTTCACTTTATTTCTTTGAAACAAACGGATGCCCCTCATAATAAAAACGCCACGGATAATGTACAGCTTCTTCTGCATAGTCGATATTAATACGAGGTCCTGCTGTTATTTTATATTGTGATGATATGTGTTCTTCTTCTGGGACGAGTTCAATATGCAATGTGTCACTTTGTAATGATACGCCTCGTTCTTCTAAAGTGATTCCAAGGGCACGACATAATTTTCCAGGTCCGTTCGTTAAGTTTTTATACTGTGCTTTTGTAATGTCTGTTTTGTTGTAGCGCGCTAGTTTTATTTCTTCTATTCCATCTACCGGCTCAAGGGCTCGAATGAGAACACCTTGCGGGGTGCCTACTGGTGCTGTAATGACGTTAAAACAATGGTACATACCGTAAATTAAATATACGTAAGCATGTCCTGGCGCACCAAACATGACTTCCGTACGATCCGTCCGTCTGCCGCCGTAACTATGTGCGGCCTTATCACCCGGACCTTTGTATGCTTCTACTTCAACAATGATTCCACTTCGCTTTATTCCATCTACAATATGAACAAGTTTCTGTCCGAGTAATTTTTTTGCGACTTCTAACGTATCGCCTTCATAAAAGGAAGGAGGTGCCTGCATTGTACTATCTCCTTTACTGAGTGTATATGTATATAGTAAACCAAATTTTCAGTAGTAATTCTAACTCGTTCTATTTGCTACATTTATTTCATAAATTATGGATAGAGTACAACAGCGAAGAGGGGGAGTGCGACATGATTTATCGCTTACTAGCTCTTAACATAGATGGGACACTACTATACAACAACGGAAAAATTGCAAAAGGATTAAGAGAAACAATTGAATTTGTAAAAAGAAAAGACGTATACGTTACATTATTTACGAGCCGGAATTTTCAGTCCGCTCATAAAGTAGCAAAGGCGTTAAAATTAGATTCTATATTAGTGACACATGGCGGTGCTTTCGTTTCAGCAACTTTAGATAAGCCGTACGTTCAAAGAAGATTATCGGAAGAGAAGACATTTAACATTGTGCAAGTATTGGAGCATTTTGACTGTAACGTCCGCATTTCTCATGAACGGTTTTCAATCGGAAATCGTGAGAGAAATACACCAAACTTAATTGCGCGTACTGTGCTATCGAGTGCGGATCCGTTATTTTATCCAGTTCAATTTGTAGATTCGTTAGGTGATGCGCTTCGTGATCATCCAGTCGCGGCGCCAAAAATTGATGTTCTTTTCCAAACGAAAGGTGAAAAAGAAAGAGGACTGAATACATTAAGAAAAGCGTTTCAAGATATAGAGTATATTGAATGTGATTCCAAACGAATAGAAATTTTGCCACAAAATGTATCAAAATTACGTGGATTACAATTGCTTGGAGAGCATTTAAATATTTCGTTAAACGAAATGGTTGCCATTGGAGATAGCATGGAAGATTTAGAGGTTATTGAAAATGTGGGTCTCGGGGTAGCGATGGGGAACGCGCCTGTAGAGGTAAAACAAGCGGCCGACTGGATTACACGTTCAAATAGTGAGAACGGCGTAGAGTATATGATTAAAGAGCATTTCCGCAAGCAATTCCCGCTTCCGTTTTTGAAGAATCATAAAAATACACCGAAACGATAAAAGAAAAACGTAGCTTTTGGCTACGTTTTTTGTTTTTCATTTTTTTATGTATAGGTTAAGGATATACCGAAAGAAGATAAGGTAAAACCTTCTGTATTGACCTGCAAACGCCCTTCAAGTAAACTAAAGAGAGTTTGCAAATGAAAAGGTGATAATGTTGTTAATTTCAATTAAAACGTTACAAGATGATCGTTTTTTACGTCCGCTACAAAATATTGGCGGCTTATTTTTTGAAGATAGTACGATTGGATTTGAACAAGAGGAAGCAAATCTTATCGTTGATATACACATTGAAGAGAATGTGAAAGCATCAGCTCGTTTAACAGATGTTGCGACTGGAAATGTGTATGAAGAAACATTCGCAAAAGATTTATCTGCTTTTACAGATGAAAAAGAGCGTATGAAGCAAGTGAAGCACGTTGTTTCTTATGTATATCTTTCTGTTCTTCAGCAGTTAACTGGTATTGAACAAAGCTGGGGTATTTTAACTGGAGTTCGTCCAACGAAACTTCTTCATAAAATGCTTCAAAACGGTATGTCAAAAGAAGAAGCACACCAAGAACTTCGTGAAAGTTATTTAATTCATGAAGAGAAAATTGAACTCCTTCAACGTATCGTTGATTGCCAATTAGCGGTAGTTCCGGATTTATATCGTTTGAAAGAGGAAGTAAGTATTTATATCGGTATCCCATTCTGCCCAACAAAATGTGCATATTGTACATTCCCGGCGTATGCAATTAACGGACGTCAAGGCTCTGTTGATTCATTCTTAGGTGGTTTACATTATGAAGTTCGTGAAATTGGTAAGTTTTTAAAAGAAAAAGGTGTAACAGTTACGACGATTTATTACGGCGGCGGTACACCGACAAGTATTACAGCAGAAGAGATGGATATGCTGTATGAAGAAATGTATGAAGCGTTCCCAGATGTGAAAAATGTGCGTGAAGTAACAGTTGAGGCAGGTCGCCCAGATACAATTACGCCAGCGAAGCTAGAAGTGTTAAATAAATGGAACATTGACCGTATTAGTATTAATCCGCAGTCATACCATCAAGAAACATTAAAAGCAATTGGACGTCATCATACTGTAGAAGAAACAATTGAGAAGTATCATTTAGCTCGTGAAATGGGAATGAATAATATTAATATGGATTTAATTATTGGTCTTCCTGGTGAAGGGTTAGATATTTTCAAGCATACGCTAGATGAAACAGAAAAGTTAATGCCAGAATCATTAACAGTTCATACGTTATCATTTAAACGTGCTTCCGAAATGACGCAAAACAAACGTAAATATAAAGTAGCAGGTCGCGAAGAAATTACAGCGATGATGCACGAAGCAGAAGAGTGGACGCAAAAGCATAATTACGTACCATATTACCTATACCGTCAAAAGAATATTTTAGGTAACTTAGAGAACGTTGGTTATGCAATGCCGACGCAAGAAAGTATTTACAACATTGTCATTATGGAAGAAGTACAATCGATTATCGGACTTGGCTGCGGGGCATCAAGTAAATTTGTTCACCCGAAGACAGGTGCAATTACGCACTTTGCTAATCCGAAAGATCCAAAATCATATAACGATGGCTTCGTAAAATATACAGAAGACAAACTGAAAATTTTAGAAGAGCTATTTGCATAAGAAGAAAGGAGCTGTTCCGAGTCGGGACAGCTTCTTTTTTATCTTGTCAGTTTTTGTCGGTAAGTCGATATATTCGAAAAAACGCCGATATAATTCAAGTTGCGCCGATATATTTCGAAAAACGCCGATATAATTCAAGTTGCGCCGATATATTTCGAAAAACGCCGATATAATTTCACTTACCGCCAAAAGTGGAACTGTTTGTAAAACTATGTCGATAATAATCAGAAAAATTAGTCAAATCATTAAAGGACAATGTCTACTTATGGACGAAATGATAGATTTATGAAAGAGAAAAGGGGGAAATTGTTGGCATGTACATGACGATAGGGAGAATATTTGATTTATCTGTTGGTAAGTATCCGAATAAAGAGGCGTTAGTGGAACCAGAAAAAAATATTCGCTGGACGTATAAACAGTGGGATGAGCAAATAAATAAAACGGCGCATGCTTTATTAGAAGAAGGGGTAAGAAAGGGCGATACGGTATCTGTTTACTTATATAATTGCCGTGAATTTGTAAACGTTTACTTAGCCTGTGCAAAAATTGGAGCGATCTTTAACCCAATTAATTTCCGCTTAAAAGCAAAAGAAGTATCTTATATTCTCCAGGACGCATCCTCGAAAGTAGTTGTTTTTGAAAAAGCAGTTGAGCCAACCGTGGCTATCATTGAACGAGATTTTCCGAATTCGTCTTTTTGGTATGTAGAAGACGATACACCTTCTTATGCAAGTTCTTACCATGAAAAAGTGAACGCAGCATCTTCTAAGAAAATAGATATCGAAATTAATGAAATGGATTATTGTTCGATGCTGTATACAAGCGGTACGACAGGTCATCCGAAAGGTGTATTACATCGTCATCGCGAAATGGCTGAGCATAGTATGATTTGTACGTATTTCCTAAAATATAATCGAGATAGTATTGGGCTTGTTGTAGCGCCGTTATATCATTGCGGTGAGTTGAATGCTGGAATTATACCGCGCATTCAAGTTGGTGGAAAGAATGTTATTTTACATCATTTTGACACAGAAACAGTATTACATACAATTCAAGAAGAGAAGATTACGACGTTTTTTGCAGCACCGACGATGTGGAATATGCTGTTGCAAAAGGATTTAACGCAGTATGATTTAACGTCAATGAAGATCGGTATATACGGCGGGGCTGCAATGGCACCAGCATTAGTGAAGGAATGTAAAGAACGTCTTTATATTGATCTTGTACAAATTTATGGAATGACAGAAATGGGACCTGTTGTTGCATTTCTCGTAGAAGAGGATCAAATTACGAAAGCAGGTTCAGCAGGAACACCGTGCTTTAGTCATGAAATTCGAATTGTAAAACCAAACGAAGATGCACCGGCAGAACCAGATGATGTATTGCCTCCTTATGAAGTAGGAGAGATTATTTTGCGCGGTCCAACTATGATGGCTGGTTATCATAACCGAGAAGAGGCAAATGCAAAATCGATGTATAAAGGGTGGTATCACTCTGGTGATTTAGGTTACTTCGATAAAGACGGCTATTTATTCGTCGCAGATCGCGTGGATGATATGGTGATTAGTGGTGGCGTTAATATTTATCCACGTGAAATTGAAGATTTTCTCCATAGTCATCCTGGTATATTAGATGTTGCGGTGCTTGGTGAGCCAGATGAATTATGGGGAGAACGTGTTGTGGCAGTTGTTGTAAAGAAAGATGAAACAATTACAGAGGCTGATTTAGAAACGTATTGTAAAGAAAGTGATGAATTAGCGGATTATAAACGTCCACGTCATTATTTATTTGTGGATGAACTGCCTCGTAATGCGAGTGGGAAATTACAGAAGTTTGTGCTTAGAGAGTCTTTAAAAGGGGCAAAAAAATAGAAAGTGGGGGATGCCCACTTTCTATTTTTATTTACGTGAAAACCCTTCTTCATCAAGGTATTCCGCAGCTTCTGGATAAGAGTTAAATGTACCGTCTAAATTTACACCAGCGTACACGTTCCACATATCGTCCTCTGAGATAAGAGTAAGGATATGACCGTCTTCGTTCTGCCATTCTTCTTCTTTCGCAGGTTCTGCAGGAATTACTACTTCTTCTTGTGAAAGTAATTCAATTGATTGCTTGATTACTGAGCGTAATTCATCTGCTGAAAATTCGCGGATGTTAACCATACCTTTATCATCCGTTTTGTAACCTTTAATGCCACTTGCATATACAAAGCCGTTTCCATTTGGATGTAAGTGGTAAACAACGTTCTTTTTATCTAAACGACTTTCTTCAAAGTGAAAGTTCACGCGTTTTAATGATACGTTTTTTCTTTCTAATTCTGGGAAAGATTCAATAATTGATAATTTTTCTTCAAAAGTTAGCATAGTGCCTCCAAATATATAATAAAAGATTTAATTTATCCATTATAGCATAGTTATAATGGTTTCCAAAGATGCGATAGGTACTTGTAATTGAATGCGTTTCCGTCACGATACTGTAAAAAGTGGACTAACGAATGTATCTATTTAGGTGTACAATGGAAAATGGACTTTATATGAAGGTGGTTATTATATGTTTCAAAAAATAGCAAAGGAATGTTTAGCGGGTTTTACTGTTGCAATTGTTGCGTTGCCACTTGCCATTGCATTTGGTATTGCTGCAACGGGAACGTCTGAGGGAGCACTAGTCGGATTGTATGGTGCAATTTTTGCAGGTTTATTTGCGGCGTTATTTGGTGGTACACCTGGGCAGGTTACAGGGCCAACTGGACCAATTACGGTTATCGCAACGGGGGTTATTGCGACGCACGGATTAGAGGCGAGTTTTATAGCATTTATGATGGCGGGACTATTTCAAATTTTATTCGGTGTATGTAAGCTTGGCTCGTACGTTCGTTACATTCCGTATCCTGTCGTTTCAGGATTTATGAACGGTATCGCATTAATTATTATTTTAGGTGAAATGAAACATGTGCAAAATAGTTTTCTACTCGTCGTATTAACGATTATTGTAATGATTGTTTCCGGAAAGTGGATTAAGGCAATCCCATCTAGTTTAGTCGCATTAGTAGGTGTGACAGCTATGCTTCCTTTATTTTCTTCTGCGTTAGAAGGGCTTACAGTGAGGTTACCGGTTATTGGAAATTTGTCATTAAATATGGTGATTGAAAAGATTGGGACGATTCCAGAAGCGATGCCAACGCTTCATATTCCATCTTTAAGTGGAACAGGCGTAGCAGAACTTGTTTTACCAGCGCTTAGTATTGCTTTATTAGGATCGATTGACTCATTGTTAACATCGGTCGTAATGGATAACGTGACGGGGACACGTCATAAAAGTAATAAAGAACTTGTCGGACAAGGTATCGGTAATATGATGAGCGGATTGTTTGGCGGATTAGCAGGGGCAGGTGCGACTGTACGATCTATCGTTAATATAAGAAGTGGCGGTAAAACGGCGCTTTCAGCAAGTATGCATAGTGTTATATTATTTATTTTCATTATGGGACTTGGATCAGTCGTGCAATACATTCCGCTTGCTGTATTGTCAGGTATTTTAATTTTAACTGGTATTGGCATGTTTGATTGGGAAAGCATGAAGAAAATGCATGTAGCGCCAAAGGGTGATGTCGTTGTTATGCTCGTAACGATGATTGTCACAGTGAAGTTTGATTTAATGATCGCTGTTGGCTTCGGAATTCTTCTTTCCTTCATTATATACATGGTGAAATGTAAAGAACGTAAATCTTCTATTGTAAAAGAAAAAGAAGCGACATATAAAATTAAAGGCCCACTTTCGTTTTTAACAGTGGATCGTGTTTTTTATGCTTTACAAGACGTAAGATCTCCGGTTGTTTTACGTATGAAAGAGGCACACTATATGGATGTGTCAGGAGCTATGGCGTTATTGAATTTCATTGAGCAGTCGGATAAATCAGGATTGAGTGTGACGCTAGAGCAAGTGCCTGCTCATATTGAAAAGACGTTAGTAACGATGGCGAGTAAAGAACAGAAAGATAAATTACTGTTTGTAGAAGCTGATGTTATGTAAGGAAATGCCCTCATATGAGGGGGGGGGTAATATCCTTATATCGCAATATTTCGCGATTATTGACATTTATTAATCTTAGCAGTATAGTAACATTTTAGATTAGCAGTATGCTATTGTAATAAGTGTAAGAATTTTAAGATTTCTTTTCGATAAAAAGAAATCGCTTTAAGCTGGAGGGAATATTTGATGTACAAACAGTTACCACATGGAGTAAAAGTCGGGATTACACGTTCAATCGTTGCTTCTTTTGAGAAGTATATGAAGGAAATTGAATGGAACGAAGAAAAGTTTGACATACAACAATTTGTTGAACAGTGGAAACAATATTTATATACAAAATCAACTTGGATTAATAAAGTAGATGACAAGTTGAAAGAACATCCAGATTTCCATCAAGCGTTAGCAGTAAAAGTGAACGAAAAAATTAACGAGCTTGTTAATGAAGAGCCAACTGAAGAGCAATTAAAAATTTTAAAAGATCACGAAGTAAACAATATAGATGATTTTTGTAAGTTGGAAGCAGCGTATCATATTGAACGTTTGTAGTTGAATTTTTACATAAGAAAACACGTCGTATTCATAAACGGATACGACGTGTTTTTGATTACTCGATTAGCGAGTAATGAAGGTTATTGCGGGATAAACGCTTTCCATTTAGATAAATCGATTGGCTCTTTTGATACTGAGTCAGCAGGGAATGTAAAGGTCCAAGGTTTTGTAGAATTGGCCTTAATTTGAAAATCTTTTAATACAAATATTCTTTCCGCAACGGTAGATTCAGAGCGATCTGAAATATGCAATGGAAGTTGCTCAAGGGTTATATTTTTGTTATAGCCATTACGAATTAAAATAGTTGCATTCAAATCTCCGTTTTCTTCTACAACAGCGTTTAGCCCTCGGAGGTTGATTTCATCTTCTTCAGGTGGATCTAGGTTAGCAATAATTTCTTGTAATTTCATTATTGCACTTTCAGGTAGCTTTTCTTGCCATATAGGATCTAAATCTAATGAATGTTTTCCTTGTAATTCAAATACTAGTTGCCAGTCTTCATTTGATAGCGTTGCTTCTGTAATTGAATTTTCTTCAAAGACGAAAGTCCAAGGCATATTTACATTTGATGGGATTCCTTCTAAGTGTGATAAATCAAATGTTTGGCGTGCGCATGTTTCTCCATTTTTATTTAATAAAGATAGAGTAAGAGTTTCAAATTGAATTGGATGCTTTACACTACTACGAATGAATGTAGTAATATAATAAGCATTTTCATGTTTTTTACTTTCAATTCCGGCTAGCGAAATTTGGTTTTCTTGTAAGGTAGGCAAAGATTTATGTAAAAATTGATAAATATACTTTTGTTCTTGTGAAACTTCATTCCAAGAAGGATGGAAGTATAAGTTCGGTTTTACGTTTTTTGTATTATTGCTATTTTCTTCGGTTCCTAATAATTGAGAACTCGAAATTACAGAGTCTCTACCTTTTTTTCTTGCCTTTTTTAAAAATGATAGCATGTAATTCACCTCATTATATATTTTGTGGGACAGTTATATATCTTGCTAAATATAAAGCAACCTCTTTTTCAAAATGGCTAAATGTGTGTAAAAAGATTTCAAAACCTTCTTTTTGATAAAGGCGCGCCGGATCTTCTTGTTGGTATTGTCTTAAGCCAATACCTTCTTTTAAGTGCTGCATTGCACTTAAATGGCTTGTCCAACCAGAATCAAGGAAGTGAAGGCTAATTTGACGTAATACTTGTTGTGCATCTGCATCACTTTCTAAAGCGTTAACACGCTCTATATAACTTGTAAGAGTATCTTTTAATAGCTCTTGTAAGTCCTCAGCAGAATGAACGTTATTAGCAGATAATGCTGGAATTTCTTCGGTAGATAAAACTGCTTTTAAATCTTCTACTAGTCTAGTGAAATCCCACTCTTCAGGAAGCATTCCTTCTAATAAATGATCTTTAGCAATTACAGTTAGTGTATTTTTGATCATTGGAATGACAATCTCTATCATATTTACTTCTTCGTTTAAAAGGTTATTACGAAGTTTGTAAACTACATTTCGTTGGTCGTTTATGACATCATCTAATTTCAAGTTGTATTCACGCATTGAAAAATGACTGCCTTCACAAATTAATTGTGTACGGTTTATTAAATCATAAATTTTATTGTTTAGAATTAAACCGTTCTCATCAATTTTAAGTGACTTTTTTAACTTCTCGACATCTTCACCTGCGTAGCGTTGTATCATTTCATCTTCTAATGAAAGGAAGAATTGGGAACTTCCGGGATCGCCTTGTCGGCCAGCTCGCCCTTTTAACTGATTATCAACGCGGCGAGATTCGTGTCTTTCTGTTCCGATTACATGTAAACCGCCAAGTTCATGCACACCTTTTTCTAATAAAATGTCTGTTCCACGTCCTGCCATATTTGTAGCAATTGTAATTTTCCCTTTTTTTCCGGCTAGGGCAATTAAATCAGCTTCTTGCTCAGCACTTTTTGCATTTAATAGTTGATAAGGCAAATTTGCTTCATCCAAGTAACGTGCAACTGCTTCTGATTGAAGGATGGACATCGTACCAATTAAAATAGGGCGTTCTTTCTTATGTATATTCATTACTTCTGCACAGACAGCTTTATATTTTGCGTCGGCTGTTACATATACGACGTCTTTTTTATCTTCACGAAGTATAGGACGATTCGTTGGAATTGAAATAACTTCCATATTGTATACGCGGTTAAATTCTTTCTCCTCTGTTTTTGCAGTACCTGTCATACCGGATAAAGCTGGATACATACGGAAGAAGTTTTGAATAGTAATAGATGCTTGTGTTTGATTCTCGTCTGTAATCGGTAAACCTTCTTTTGCCTCCAGTGCTTGATGCAACCCATCGCTTAAAGAGCGGCCATCCATAATACGTCCTGTGAAAATATCAACAAGCATAATTTTTTCGTCTTCGACAATATAATCGACGTCTAGTTGGAAAGCTACATGTGCGCGTAATGCTTGAATCATATAATGATATAAAGTTTGATGCTCTAGATCATATAAGTTATCAATATCAAATAAATCTTCAATTTTTGTAATTCCATCTTCTGTAAAGTTACATGCTTTTGTTTCCGCATCGTAAGTGTAATGCAAAGTGTCTTGGAACGTTTTCATTACCTTTGCACATAAATGATGGAAATCGGAGCTGCTTGATTTTTTCCCAGCGATAATAAGCGGGGTTTTAGCCTCGTCAATTAAAACGCTATCAATCTCATCAATAATTGCAAAGTGAAATGGGCGCTGTACTTGTTCGGCTTTAGATGATGCCATATTATCACGAAGATAATCGAAACCAAACTCAGTACCGATTCCGTATGTAATATCAGCTTCATAAGCGCGTTTTTTATCGATAGATTTCATTTGTGACATATTTAATCCAACTGTTAATCCAAGAAACTCATGAACTCGTCCAATTAATTCCTTATCACGCTTTGCTAAATAATCATTTACTGTAATAACGTGAACGCCTTTTTTTTCGAGAGCACGTACGTAAGTAGGTAAAGAAGAAACGAGAGTTTTTCCTTCTCCTGTAGGCATTTCAGCAATATTTCCTTCTAGTAATACAAGACCACCGATTAACTGTACATCGTAGTGACGAAGGCCAAGTACTCGTTTTGCAGCCTCTCGAACGACAGCAAATGCTTCTACCTTTATATCTTCAACTGTTTTTCCATTTTGTAACATATGCTGGAAAGTGACAGTTTTTTGACGTAATTCATCATCTGATAATGTTTCCATTACAGATTCTAATTGATTAATATCATTCACAATTTGTTCATAATTTTTAATCTTTCTTTTTTGTGAATCTCCCAATAGTTTCTTGACCGAATTCAGCATTCTTGTAACACTCCTCTTACTGACAATAGATACATTATAGCATAGTTATACTAGAAAAAAGTAGAAATGGAAAGTGGTAGGGGATGTGTGTAAAAGAGTTATGTGAGTAAGGATACTTTTGTTTTGTTGTAAAAAAGAAAGTATTCAATATATAAGAAATTTGGTATGATGATTTAATGAGATAGAATATGGTCTCTATAATTCAAAACAATACGCTTAAGAATATATGTATAAAAGAAAAGAGAAGGTACATGAATAAGAAGTTTGTAAAAGGTGCAGCAATTTTAACAATTACAACTTTTTTGTCGAAATTGCTTGGTAGTTTTTTTCAAATTCCGTTACAAAATATTGCAGGAGATGAAGTGCTTGGTATTTTTCGCCTTGTATTTCCTGTATATATGATTGCCCTTACCTTATCAGTAGCTGGTGTCCCATTGGCAATTTCAAAATTGATTGCAGAGTTGAATGAAAAAAATAAGCAGAAAGAAATTGCGAAATTATTTAAATCGGCATCAATTATAGGGATGGTATTTGGAACATTTGGATGTCTAGTGATCGTGTTATTTTCTACTGAAATTGCAAGTATGCTTGGTGGACAAGAAACGAGGGTGCCCTTACTGGTTACGTCATTGGCTTTACTCGTTGCACCATATATGGCAGTTTATCGAGGGTATTTTCAAGGATTCGGTGATATGAAGCCGACAGGGATATCACAAGTCATTGAGCAATTTGTACGAGTATTTTTTATGTTAATCATCGCTTATATATTAGTATATTGGAATGAAAGTAGTACTATCATTACTAGTGGGGCCATGGTTGGATCTTTTCTTGGGGTAATAAGTTCACTTATATATTTACGTATGACGTACAATAAAAGTTCATACCGATATAAGAGCAACTCGTATTCACTACAAGATTTGAAAAAAGATGGAAAGAAAATATTGCAAGTATCTATTCCGATTGCTATTGGGGCTTTATCCATGCCGCTTTTAAATTTGGTAGATTCGCTAACAGTACCTCACGTGCTGCAAGGATCGTCAGCCGAAATTCAAGCGCAATTTGGTATATATAGCCGCGGTTCTGCATTTACACAATTAATCGTTGTTTTCGCAAGCGCAATTGTATTTCCATTAATACCATTATTAACGTCTGCACTAGCAAAAAAAGATATGAATTTAGCAAAAATGACAGTTCAAAATACGAACTCACTTATGCATGTGCTAACAGCCCCGTTAACAATATGGTTAATTGCATTAGCGGTTCCGTTAAATGTGGGATTGTTTACAGATGCGAAAGGAAGCAGTATGTTAGCTGTTATGATTGGTAGTTCGTATTTCACATCGGTTATGGTATTATCAATAGGAGTTTTACAAGGAATTAACCGCTCTGCCCAAGCTGCGTGGATTGTTATCGGTGCAAGTTTTGTGAAATGTTTATTAAACATAGTATTAACAAAAAAGTTTGGCATAGATGGAGCGGCGTATAGTACATTGATTATATATGTGTTAATCTGTATCGTAAATCATCTGTACATTCGAAAATATCTTTCCTATTCTGTTCACATAGGAAGATTTTTTATTGTAATAGGTGTATCTTGTATTTTAGGATTCGGACTATATGAACTATCTACTATAATAGATGTTACATCTTCAAGAATTATTGCGTTATTATATAGTGTTGTAGCACTTGCTATTGCAATCATTTTGTATGCGGTATGTGCTTTGAAATTAAACTGGATATCAAAAAAACAAATACCATTTTTGAAAAAATAAATATAGAACTACGAAATGTAAGGATTGGAATTCGGACGGGCTTATTGTGATGATGCTTTTTTAGGTAAGGAGTTGGTGCCAATAATGGATGAAATGGTTGGTTACCAAATGTTGGAGGAGATTAAGAGTGCGGTTAGTTTTATCAGGATATTATGGTTTTTATAACGTTGGAGACGAAGCTATTCTACAATCGATTATTGAATCGTTACATAAAGAGAATCCGAATATTGAACTCGTTGTGCTGTCAAATGACCCTGACTATACAAGGAAAATGTACGGAGTAGAAGCGGTGGATCGTTGGAGTATCAAATCGGTTTATGATGCAATAAAAAAAAGTGACGGACTTATTAGTGGCGGAGGGAGCCTCCTCCAAGATAAAACGAGTGTAAAAAGTATTTTATATTATACGGGTATTATGGGGTTTGCTCGTATGTTAAAAAAACCGTATTACATTTATTCACAAGGAATAGGTCCGATTACAAAAAGGCATAATCGACTATTAGTGAAATGGCATTTGTCGAAAGCGACATATATATCAGTTCGAGATGAGGATTCATTTTTATACTTAAAGGAACTTGGCATGAAAAGGGATATTGAACTTGTTCCAGATCCAGTTTTAACATGGAAACGAAAAAAACAATCAGATTGGCTACAAAAACATTCTTTGCATGGGAAAATAATTGCAGTGAGTGTGCGTCACTGGAATGCAAAAGAAGATTATATAAAAAAGTTAGCGATAGCTTTAAAAAAATTAAAGCAAGAAGGATACCAAATTTTATTCGTCCCGATGCATGGTCCGTTTGATCAAAATGCTTCGCGTGATGTAGTGGATTTAATGGGAGAAGAGACGTATATGCTTCCATATAAAATGGATATTGATGAAAAAATATCTATTTTATCAGAGTGTTCTCTTTTAATTGGTATGCGTCTTCACGCCCTTATTTTTTCGGCTGTCGCGAAAACACCGATGGTTGGAATTTCATACGATCCAAAAATCGATTCATTTTTAAGACAAGTGAATCAACCGGTTATAGGAAGTGTGGATGGAGACTGGAGTGCAGAAGATCTATATAAAATTGCGAAGAGGCAAGTGATGCAACATGAAGAGATACAGCAATCTCTGCAAAGAAGAGTAGATGAGCTGCAACTGCAAGGAGAACAAGCGGCTAAGAAAATTATTTATCATATAGAAAAAAACACTCTACAGAAAAAGTAGAGTGTTTTTTGTTAGTGTATTTATTTACGCCCTGAATCTTTCTTTTATATATTGTGTAACGAGATAGACACCGTAACCTTGTATGATCATAAACGTCGGGATGATAAAGTAGCGATAGCGCGATTGAATTTCAATGAAGAAGTGCACGCCTGCGTAACCTAAAATTAATAATGAGAAGAACAGTAACGTTTTATTTCGTTGTTCTTTTATCGTTTTGATAGAAGCTATGCAAGCGAATATGCAAATGCTTACGTAACATAATTTTTCTAACGTCCACAGTAATTTTGATAATTCGGGTTTTGGATGTCCTTCTAATCCCCAATAAATGGCTGCGTCATAATCTCCCCACATAATTTTAAATTTATCTTTGAATAACAATAATAGTTGTCCTTTATCAGAAGTTCTTTCTTTAATGAGCTGTTTTTCAATTTCGAAACGTTCCTCGCCAATCGGATATTGAAAAACAAGTTTATGGTCAGGGAAAGAAAATCCACCTGTTGTTTCAGGGTTGAATCCAACTACAAATTTCCAATAAGGGTCTCGACTGGATAATGGATATTGTGTAACCCCTGTAGCAATTAATGAATAGCTAAAGATGAAATGCACGATATAATAAATGCCAATCATACCAATGAGCTTTGATACAACCATTTTTTTATTCAGTTTCTTATCACCAATTATATGAGTGATAAGTAAGAAAAGAATGAGAGCTAGTAAAATAACAATACCAATTGGTCTCATAATATCGCCAAATGCAATAAGAATACTAACAAATATCCACGTATATGAATGCGAGATTCCTTTTTTTACGAGAAGATAAAAACCACCGTAGAATAGAAATGTTGCGAGATGCTGATTTGTTAGTACAGAAGTCATCATAATGTTAGGAATGTACGTTGCGAAAATAAGCGCGGCAACTCTACCGCTAAATTCGTTAAATAGATGTGTAGCTATGCGATATATAAAGTACGTAATACCAGTGCAGTATAGTATGTTTAATAATTTAATTGCTAGTACACCTTCGCCAAACAATTTGATCACACCAGCTTGGTACATTGTAAAGCCTAATTGATATACCCAAGTAGTAAAATATGCTTTGTCCGCGAATGAGAAATTGTTATTTGCAGCATCAACGGCGCCGTTATACATTTGTGCGAAATCTTGTACGACATTTGTTTGAACTGTTAACACCCATGCAAGACGAAGTGTGAATGCTAGTAGACAAATAAATATGATAAATTGTGTTTGAGTGAAAAACCGATTCACGATGATAGACATGAATATGATCCCGATTAGAATGACTATAAGTGCCACTATAAGGAAATAGGGATGATCGTACTTCGGTTCAGTTATTAAAAATTGCAATGAGTATATAAGAGTCATTACAAAAAATAACAATGTTAATATTTGCAGTGCTTTAAATGCAAATGCATATAATCTAGGCATAATGATCCTCCGTAGTATGTAATATCTTTGTAGTTATTTCTATAATAAACAGAAATAACTACGTCATTATATCATAAAGGATTTCGCGGTTGTAAAAGGAATGGAGTTTATAGGAAGATTAGTAGGATATATAATATTTCAATATAATAAAATGCTTATTTTAAAAAGGTTGTATGCTAATTTTTGTTTATCATGTTTATATAATTAGTATATAATCGGTGTTGGAATGATAAATTCGTAGATTACGAGGAGGATTACATAACCGTGAAAAAATTTTCAAAAGGTATTACAGCAGTTGCATTAACGGGGGCATTCCTTTTAACGCCTATTTCAAGTTATGCAGCGAGTGATGATATTACAGATCATCTATTTGAGCAGCATATGCGTACTCTTATTAATAAAGGAATCATGTCAGGGTATGGAAATAATGTATATTTACCTGACAAAGAGATAACGAGAGCAGAGTTTGCTACATTAGTAGCAAAAGCCCTGCAACTTCCGCAAGCAGATTCAAATTTTAATGATGTGCCAAAATCATATGGCTTATATGACGGCGTAAGTAGAGCATTCGGAGCGGGAATTATTAAAGGGCGTAGTCCTGAGACTTTTGCACCAAATGATGTGATTACACGTGAAGAAATGGCCGTAATGGTAAAACAGGCGCTAGATTATAAAAAGGTTAACGTAACTGTAAGTCCGCTTACATTTGCTGATACGAATCGTATTAACTATAAAGAACATGTACAAGTTATGGTAGCTACGGGGATTATTAAAGGTTATCCAGAAGATAATACGTTTAGACCGCATTTATCAGCGACAAGAGGTATGGCTTCAGCGATGCTGAACTTAATGCTTGATAAAATTGGTAACAGCGGAGGAGAAACGCCTGTAGAAACAAAGAATTATGTATTGTTAAATGACGCAGGGAAAATAGTAGAGCGTTACACTACATACAAAGAAGCTGTTACAGCTGCGCAAAATAAAGGCATCAATGCAGTGAAGTATGAAAATGAATACGTATGGATTAAAGATGGCTTTGCAAGTGCGAAGCAAATTTCTGGAGATACAATTAATGTGTACGGTGATAATTTACAAACAGTATATACGTACATTCAGTATGGAACGGAATTTAAAGTGTTAGAAGTTGGAGAAGATCGTGTGAAAGTACAACTCTCTGATTTAACAGGTTATGTAAAGAAAAATGAAGTCACGTTAATTCCTGAAAATGAAATGAAAAAGTCATCTTATTACGTAAAATCAGATGGATATTTATATCACAGATATTTCACGTATAATACAAGTTCACCTGGATATACAGAATATAGATTTGGTGCAGCCCCTTCGTTCATGAAGCAGGGACAATCAATGTATAGTGTAGATGGAAAAACATTCGGAAATGAAACGTTTTACCAATATTTTAATTACGTATCATTACGTACGAAAACAGAGTACACGGCAGAACAGTTAGATAGTTATATAAAATCAGTTAAAGCAGATTCTCCATTAATCGGTTTAGGTGCGAAATTTAAAGAAGTAGAAAGCAAGTATAATGTAAATGCATTATTCCTATATTCATTAGCAGCTCATGAGAGTGATTTTGGGACAAGTAGGCTTGCACGAGAAAAAAATAATTTATTTGGCTTAAATGCAACAGATAATAGTCCGTTTGGTAACGGTCTAACATTTAATTCAAAAGAAGATTGTATTGAACATGCGGCAAAAGTATATATGAATGAAGGATATTTAAATCCAGGTCATTGGCGTTATACTGCAACATATACAGGTGATAAAGCTAGCGGTTTAAATATGAAATATGCATCTGATGCAAACTGGGGTAAAAAAGTAGCAGGGCATATGTTCCGTTTTGATTCGTACTTAGGTAAAAAAGAGTACAACAAATATAAACTTGCTCGTGTAACGAATAAGGTGGAAGCGAAAAAAGATCCTCGTACGTCGAATGAAAGACTGTATAACTTAGCGGCAAATAAAGTTGTTACGATTACAGGCGAAGAAATGATAAATGGACAAGCATGGGTTAAAATCATTTCTGATGATCCTGCTGTAAATGAAGCGTATGTTGTAAAAGAAAATGTAGAGTACGTAAAACACTAATAAAGAACAAATAAAAAGACTGATCACCTAGATGATCAGTCTTTTTGTTTGTCGAATAAAAAATGCCATATAATAATATTTATATGAATATAATACCACTTTATAGAAATTAATAACAAATAATTCGACAAAATAATAAAAATAAAGCGCATTATTGTCGAAGGTTGTCGATAATTTTAAAAAGTATAAATTGTCATTTCATTTATATTATGTGCTATAATGCTATTTGTATATTAAATAAAAACGATGTATATACGTTTACACATTAGAAAAGTTGATAAATATATAATTCGACAAACATTATAAATTTGTCGAATTATGCGATAAATAATTCTTTTAAAAAAAAGAATTATGACGTATTATATACATGGTTTAACTTTTTGGAAAAAGATAGTATTTATTATGGCTGATAAATTACTATTCTTCAAAAAGTGTTTGTAAATTAATATATGAATTTAGTAAATCACTAGTTTTTCAAATACATATTTCTAAAGCTAGTATTATATTTCTCAAGGAGGAAATAAATCAATGGCAAAAAATAAGTCTTTTAACAAATTAATGGCTGGTACAATGACAGCTGCAATGGTAGCAGGAGTAGTAGCACCAGTTGCTACAGCAGCAGAAGAGAGTGCATTTAAAGATGTTCCTAAAGGACATTGGTCTGCAGATGCGATCAACTCTATGGCTGCAAAAGGTATTATCGTAGGTATTGGTGATGGCCTATTCGGATTTGGCGACGATGTAACTCGTGCTCAAGTAGCTACTTTCATGGTAAAAGCAAAAGGTATTGAACCTGGTTCAACGAAAACTCCATTCACAGATGTACCAGAAAGCAGCATTTATGCTAAATTCATCGCAGCTGCTGAAGCTAACAAAATCATGGCTGGTTTAGGTGACAATAAATTCGGTCCAGACGAGAAATTAACTCGTGCACAAATGGCACAGCTTCTTGTTAACGCATACGGTTTCAAAGCTGATGAAAACAACAAAAAATCTTTCAATGACATCGAAGGTTTACCTTGGGCAACTGCAAAATCTTCAATTGAAACTCTTGCAAGCTTAGGTATCGTAGCTGGTGAAGGTGAAGGCAAATTTAATCCAAACGGTGTTGTAACTCGTGAGCAAGCTGCACAGTTCATCTACAATGCTATGAATTATCACCCAGAAGTAAAAACAGAAGCTAAAGTTGAATCTGTAAGTGCAATCAACGCTCAAGAAATTAAAGTTACATTCACAAACCCAGTAAATGAAAAATCTGCGGTTAACGAAGCTAACTACATTTTCAAACAAAATGGTGCTGATTTAACAGCTGCTGATTTTGAAGGTGAAGCTGGTAAAAAAGGTGTTCTTTCAAAAGATGGTAAGAGCGTAACGTTCAAATTAAAAACTGAGAAAGCATTTGCTAACTCTGACAAATATGCAGTACACTCAACTACAGGCGTATTAGGTGCTGACTTAAAACCTGTAGAAAAATATCTTGATACAGAAAAAACATTCTCTGACTCAAAAGCTCCAGAATTATTAGGTGCACGCGTTGTTGGTAACGCAGTTGAATTAACATTCAACAAACCAGTAAAAGAAACTGCTGACGTTAAAATTGACGGCGTTAAAATCGAAGGTGCAAAAGTTGCAAGTAAAACACCAGGTGTATACACTTTAACAACTTCTGCAATTGCTGATAAGGGAATCTTCGCAAAAGGCGATCATGAAGTAGTTGTATACGATGCTGAAGATACATTACGCGTAAATGCTAATAAAGCTTCAATCTTAACAACAAAATACACTGTATCTTCTGATACAACAGCACCAGAAGTGAAATCAGTTAAAGCTATTAACAACCGTTCTTTCAAAGTTACATTCTCTGAGCCATTAAGCCAACACCCTGAAGTAACTGTGAAAAAAGGTAACTACACATTCCCAACAGCAGCATATAATGTTGCAGGTGGTAACGGTGTAGTACAATATACAATCGATCCACAAGATGCAACTTCATACATCGTTTCTATTAAAGAAGATACAAAGGATGCTCGTAACCCATTATATGCAAGCGGTGAAAAGAACGTTGAATTAAGTGTTAACCTTAAAAACTTCAAAGATACTGTAAACTTACTTGGTAAACCAGTTGATATGAATGTTTCTTTAACTGAAGATACTGCTACACCAAAAGTAGCTACTGATAGCTTAAACAAAATTGACGGTAATAACTTACTAGTTAAATTCAACGGTAAAATTGTTGTGAATGACGCTACTCAAATCGTAGTACGTGACAAAGGCGGGGTAGTTGTACCATCTGCTTTCGTAGCTGAAGGTGACGTATTAAAAGTTACTCCTAATAGCGGCGAATTAAAAGACGATTCTTACACAGTAGAAGTAAAAGCTGGTGCTATTAAGTTTGCTAAAAATGAGGAGTTAGCTTCTTACTCTGTAAACACAAATAGCAACGTTGCATTTAATACAACTGTTTCTACAACAGGTATCGTAACACCTGTAGTAGAAAAGAATGCTGACATTATTTCAATCGAAGGTGATGTAATCACTGTAAATTACGGTCAAGACATGAGCGGTAACGCGAAAGATGTAGAGAACTACAAAATTGACGGTAAAGCATTACCAGCAGGTACAACTGCAGAGTTCGTTGGTAGCAAACAAATCGTTAAGATTTCTTTACCTAAAAATTATTTCGCAAAAGCTCAAGATGCTAAATTTACAATTAGCACAAACGTATTAACTGCTTCTGGAAGCAAAGTAGTAGCTAACGCTCAAACAAAAGCTCCAGTTGAAAGCTTAATCAAATTCGCTGATAACACAGCACCAAAATTAGCAAGCGCTGTTTATCTGAAAGCTACGAATGAAGCTGAAGTTTCAAATACAATCAAAGTTACATTTGATGAAAATCTTGGAGATATTACAGACGAAGCTAAGTTTATCGATGACTTAAAAGTTGTTGTAAATGGTAACGGAGCAAAAGTTACAAATATCCAAAAATCTGCTGAAAATGCAAAAGTTGTTTACTTAACAACTGAAAAAGCTCTAAACGTTGCTCAAGCTGCAACTATTAGTGTAGTACCACAAGGTGCAAATAATGCAGAAATCAACATTAAAGACGTTGCTGGCAACAAGTTAGCGCTTGGTGAAGTAACTGCATCAACTGCTGTAGTTGGAGAAAAAAAATAATAGATAGCATATCTGTTATTGATGAAAATCCCTTGTAGGAAATTTCCTGCAAGGGATTTTTCTATATGATTCAGTTATTTGTGAGTAGGGGACTTATGCTATTTGATTGTTATTAACTATAAAAAATGCCATGCCCGATTTTAAGGGCATGGCATTTCAATGTTATTCAATTTCCAAATCAACAACCATATAAGCGAGTATGACAGTAAAGAATATACTTACAGCAGGTGCTGTTAATACGTGTCCAGACATAAAGCCAATACCGAGCGATAGGACGAGTGTGCTAGCTAGTAGCATGTGTTTTACGCTAAATAGTTTCTTGAAGTTTGTGATCAAGCGAATGAATATTTTTATACCGAAATAAAGAAGCGGCAGTAAATACATAAGGAAGCCGACAATTCCGAATGCAAAGAATAGGTCGTGGAAATCCATTTCGACTAGCTTCACTTTCGTTGTATAGTTACCAGCGTAGCCCATTCCGAATAGTTTTTGGGATAATGGTGCTTCTTTATAGTATTGTTTGTATACTTTTAAGAATTTGTCCCGATCACTATAAATTAAACTCTTCACTTCAGAGTCTGTTAGTTCACCTTTTGCGTGTTTTTTTGCATCCTCTGGATTTTCTTTAATTACTTTTCCTTCTTTTTTATCCTGTTCTTCTTGTACTGATTTTTTGTATTCGTATATTTGCATGTGGATTCCCATATTTTTTGCAATAGGAGTATGCGGTGTAAGAACAATTAAACCTCCTAGTACAACTGCTGCAACGATGGTGTTTACAAGATATGTGAATCCTTTTTTTTCTTTTTTACGGTTTATCATATATTCAATGAACGAGAAGAAAAGTGCTACGCCTAATGTTAGCACAATTGCACCATATCCAACTTTTGTTCCGACCATAATACTTGCATACATCGCAAGTATTGTTGGAATCCAGTAATATATTTTCGAGAAAGAAGTTGTTTTATAAATCGAATATAAGACAACGATTGGGAACATAATCGCGAAGAGAGCACTTAAATCATTTCCAGCAAAGAACCAACCTCTCGAGCCAATTTTTGAGTGAGGATAGCTTGGGAAATCAGTGCCAGTTTGCATTGCGATAATCATTGTGATGCTTAAAATTAAAGTTGCATATAAGAAATATGTAATGATTTTATGAAACACATATTCTTTATTTTTTAGCTCTTTAAAGACGATAATATATCCAAACAGTAGCACAATTGGATATATGCTCTTTAAAATAAATTTAACTTCTTCTCCAAATGAAACTGGAGATTTAACCATCATATTATTTACAAGACCGATTGCCAGTGCAATGCCGAGTAAACATAAATAGAGAATGTACTTTTTCGCGCCTTGTTGTTTATGATGAAGAAGTAGATAACCTAATGCAAGAAGCATAAAGGCGAAACGGACTACGATTCCGACTGTTGCGCTCATGTGTAATACATAGATTGAAAAAGACGTTAATAAATCTAAAATTGGTTGAAACACGATGAATAGCAGTAGGAAATGCGGGAAGTAGTTATCCGTCTGTTTTAACTTAGTAACCATATGTTCCTCCATTTCTTCATTCCTTTATTTCAGCACCCCTCTATATAATAGGAAGGGGAATGAATTTCTATATTTAATTTTTATATCAGACTTAAGAATACACCATTTCATTGTAATGGTAAATAGATGAAGAGCCGGGATAAACCGACTTTAATTTCTATATTTTTCAACGAAATTGTATGTTTTATGCAAGGCGATATACAAATTACGAGATTATTAGACAGAAAATTAAGAAAAAAGAAGGGTTTTTCACATCCTTTCTATAATTATATAAGTATAATCTTTGTGTAGAAAAGAGGGGTATATATAATGGAAGTAACAAGTAAAACAGAATCTGTCATTGTGAAATATGAAGGGCACGTTGCAACGGTTATGGTCAATCGCCCAGAGGTGTTAAATGCATTAGATGAACCAACGTTAAAAGAGTTATTACAAAAACTGAAAGAAGTAGCGGAGAGTTCTGCACACATTGTTGTGTTATGCGGGAACGGCCGTGGTTTTTCTGCGGGTGGAGATATTAAATCGATGCTTTCAAGTAATGATGAAAGCAAGTTTGATGGTATTATGAATACTATTTCTGAAGTCGTTGTGACTTTATATACGATGCCGAAGCTTGTTATTAGTGCTATTCATGGACCAACTGCTGGTCTTGGATTAAGTATTGCACTAACAGCTGACTATGTGATGGCAGATATATCATCAATTATTGCGATGAACTTTATTGGAATCGCTTTAATTCCAGATGGTGGCGGCCATTTCTTCCTTCAAAAGCGCGTTGGTGAAAATATGACGAAGCAAATTATTTGGGAAGGAAAGAAATTATCAGCAACAGAAGCGCTTGATATCGGTTTAATTGATGAAGTAATCGGCGAAGATTTCCAAACGGCTGTGAAGCAAAAAATTAGTGAATGGTCACAAAAGCCAATCAAAGCGATGATTCAAACGAAGCAAATTTTATGTGAAGTAAATCGCTCCAATTTAGAACAAACGCTGCAGCTTGAAAAACGCGGTCAATATGCGATGAGACAAACTGCGGATCATAAAGAGGGCATCGCTGCATTTTTAGAAAAACGTTTACCGGTATTTAAAGGAGAATAAAGTGTAGTGGCAGTTTTACTGCCGGTTAATTTAGGATAAAGGGGAGAAAGTGCTAACACATTTTAGTATAATTGTGTTAGCACTTTTTTTAAGGAGTAATGAATGAAGAAATTGATTGGCGTTATCGTTATTATTTTACTTACATATTATGCTTTGCATAGTACACCATCTCTTGCGGTACGGACTGCACTATTTTTTGAAGGGCATCCAATTGCTGCTTTCTCAGGTGAAGTGGAGAAAGAACGGGATGTGAAAAAAGAAGCGATTCCTGATGAGTACAAAACCTTATATGGAGAGAAGAAAGAAGAACCAGAGCATTATTTCTTTCCGGCAGTAAGGGCGCACGGATCAGGAATTGATATGTTAAGTGCTTGTGTGAAAAAAGAGTGGTTATTTTATAAGGCAGAGCTCGGCTGCTATTAAACATAGGAGGATGAATGATGTCAGCATATAACAAGTTAGTAAGAGATCGTGTTCCAGAGAAGATTTTAATGTCTGGAAAAACATATACAGCACAAAAATTAACAGGACAAGCATACATACAAGCTTTGGCGAAAATTGGAACAGAAGAAATTCGTGAATTTGCTTCTATGAAAGAGCGTGAACATGCGCTTGATTCTCTTGCGGATGCACTGGAAGTAATCATATCATTAGCGCGTGCAGAAGGTGCAACAATTGAAGATGTAGAACGTCTTCGTAAGCAGAAAGAGATAGAGCGCGGTGGGTTTGAAAGAGGTATTTACTTGTTGGATGTTTCAGAAGAATAGATTTGTAGGGAAAGCATAGCGTTACTCATTAACGAACGCTATGCTTTTTTGTTGCGATTAAGCTAATAATGAAGAAGATAGCTGTTAATACCCAGCCAATTGTAATAGAAGTAGTAGTATGAACTGCATAAGAAACTTGTAAACAAAGTAATGATGCTAGAAACCAAATGAGTGCAATGTGTACATATTTTTTTGATATATTCATATTGTATAACTCCTTTTATATACTAAATTGAATTTTACTATAATTTAGAAAATTAAGCTATATGAGTAGAGGATTTATAGTAAATTCGGTATACTAAATAATAGGAAAAATGAGGAGGAAACGACAATGGCACATTATGCGAAAGAAACGATGGAATTGATTAAGGAGCTTGTCTCTATTCCAAGTCCATCTGGAAATACAGATAAAATTATTCGTTTTATTGAAAACTATGTAAGTGAGTGGAATGTAGAAACGAAGCGTAACAATAAAGGTGCTCTTATTTTAACGGTAAAAGGGAAAAATGATGCACAGCATCGCTTATTAACAGCACACGTTGATACGTTAGGTGCGATGGTGAAAGAAATTAAGCCAGATGGTCGTCTCAGTCTTTCTATGATTGGCGGATTTCGCTGGAACTCTGTAGAAGGGGAATATTGCGAAATTGAAACATCAAGTGGCAAGACGTATACAGGAACGATTTTAATGCATCAAACATCTGTACATGTATATAAAGATGCAGGTGAAGCGAAACGTGATGAGAAAAATATTGAGGTTCGTATCGATGAGCGCGTATTTTCAGCTGATGAAGTACGTGAATTAGGAATTGAAGTAGGAGACTTCGTTTCATTTGATCCACGCGTTCAAATTACAGAGAGTGGATACATAAAATCACGTCATTTAGATGACAAAGTAAGTGTTGCAATTCTATTAAAATTAATTAAAAGATTACAAGATGAAAACGTAACATTACCATATACAACTCATTTCTTAATTTCTAACAATGAAGAGATTGGATACGGTGGTAACTCTAACATTCCAGAAGAAACGGTTGAATATTTAGCGGTTGATATGGGAGCGCTAGGTGATGGACAAGCATCTGACGAGTATACAGTATCTATTTGTGCAAAAGACTCTAGTGGTCCGTATCATTATGCACTACGTAAACATTTAGTAGAGCTTGCGAAAACGAACAATATTGAATATAAAGTAGATATTTATCCGTACTATGGATCGGATGCATCAGCTGCGATTCGAGCTGGATTTGATGTGAAGCATGCATTAATTGGAGCAGGTATTGATTCTTCTCATGCATTTGAGCGTACACATGAAAGTTCGATTGCTCATACAGAAGCGTTAGTATATGCGTATGTAATGTCTCATTTAATTGAAGAATAATTTCGTAGAAAATAAAGAGGGCTGATTGAAAATGTTATTTTTAATCAGCTTTTCATTTGGTGGGTAATGGATCGCTTTTTGAATTTTTATATTTATTCTTCCTTATATGTTCATCTTTAATAATATAGGCAGAAAACGTATTTACTACAGTGGTAGAATGTTATAAACTATTATAGGAGTTATTTTCCAATTGGTATTTTTTATATTAGTTTGATTAAGAGAATTGTATAACGTGAGATTTTGAGAGGAGATTTAATTTTTATGAAGTACAAGGCAATCGCTGCTGGTATGTTAGCAGCAAGTTTACTAGCTTATCCAGTTAGTAGTTTAGCAGAAACAAAGAAGTTTTCAGATGTTCGAGACGACTCATTTGCAAAAGACGCAATTTACTATTTAGTAGAGAGAGATGTAATTAGTGGTAGAACAAGTGATACGTTTGCGCCAAAGGGCCTTTTAACACGTGCTGAGGCAGCGACAATTATAGCGAAAGCAATTGGATTAAAAGTGGATCCAGTTGGGAAACCATCTTTTAATGATTCAAAAAATCATTGGGCAACTCAGTATATTGCAGCAATTGAAAAAGAAAATATTATTGCAGGCCGAGGAGCAGGCGTATTTGATCCTGATGGAAAAGTAACGCGTGCTGAAATGGCTTCTATGCTTGTGAAGGCTTATAAACTACAAGGGTTAGTACAATCCCCAATTACGAATAAATTTACTGATTTGGAAGGTCATTTCGGTAAAGAAGCAGCAAATATTTTAGTAGCGTTAGAGATTTCTGCTGGTACTGGTAAGACGATTTGGAGCCCAGATCTTTATATACCGCGTGAACAAGCAGCGCAAATGACGTATAAAGCGGACAAGCTAAAGAAACATAATGATAATACGAGCAAACCAGAGGAAACAAAGAAAGAAATGTATATAGATCGTAAGTTCATTACATATCATCAACCATCATTATCATCAGGAATTACTGACTTGCAGCATGATCCACAAAAAGTTGTAGTAAAAGAAGAGCGAGATGGATGGATTAAAATTGTAACGAGCAAAGGTGAGAAGTGGACACCTTTAAAAGAAAAAACAGAAGTTATTAATGAAGGATTTACAACATATGCAGAAGCGTCACATTCTTCTAAAGTACTAGGGAAATATGGAGCACAAACAGTAACGGTTATTGAAGAAAAAGATAGCTGGATTCGTATCCGTACAAATAGTGGTTTCCAATGGGTTGATAAAAATCAATTAAACCCAGTAAAACAAGAGAACTTCTTAGAAGGTAAAGCAATTATTATTGATCCAGGTCACGGTGGAATTGACTCGGGTAATGTTGGTTATTACGAGAAAGAAAGTCAAATCGTATTAGATACATCTTTACGATTACAAAAACTATTTGAGAAAAAGACACCATTTACTGTTAAGTTAACACGTACGAACGATACACGCCCAGGAGTAGATGCTAGTGATTCTTTAAGAAAAAGAGTAGAATTTGCTAATGAAAATAATGGTGATATTTTCGTAAGTATTCACGGTAACGGTTCTACAGGTAAAGATGGACACGGCACAGAAACATTCTATTATGCAGCAGCACCGACAAAATCAACGAATCCACATACGGAAGACAGTCGCTTATTAGCAGAAAAAATTCAAAAGCGCCTTGTAGCAGCTCTTGGAACAAAAGATCGTGGTGTGAAAAAGGATAATTGGTACGTAGTAAAATATAATACAATGCCAGCTGTATTAGCAGAATTAGCATTTGTAGATAATAAGGATGATGCAAATAAACTCGCTACACCAGCACAGAAGCAAAGTGCAGCAGAAGCGATTTATCAAGGTATTTTAGATTATTACGAAGCAAAGGGTAATAACGTATCTTCTTTCCGTTAATACATTAAAAGAGATTGCCAATAGGCAGTCTCTTTTATTTATTAACGTTTCTCTTTATTTCAGGCATGTGATATCATTTAATTTTATACAAAAAAGTATTGTAATTATAACGATATAGAGGATGATCATAGATTGAATAATCATAGGAAAACACCTGCATGTATATATACGTATGCATTTCGTGAGGAGGAGCGTGCTTTATGTTACTTGGAAATGCGCTCGTTCTTTGGAATGGAGTCCCACGTTAATATTTTGAAAAGTGATGTCAAAATTGACCCGAGTAGAAGTCCTTTTATGAAAGAACGCGTTGAGGTTATGTATGAAGGAGACGACTTAGAAAGTATTTTGGAACAAGTAAAGGAAATTGAATTAGGAGAAATGACGTTTAAAGTTATCTTCGTGAAAATCAATGATCTTGAGGGAGAAAATAAAATAGAGTATGCGGAAAGACGTATCATTGAACGACGTATTGGGGATTGTATTGATGCGGAAGCAGATGTGCGCAATCCAGAGCGTACTTTTGGTATTGTTCCATTAGGCGGACGTTGGTATTTTGGACATTATGTAGAGAGTAAACCAGTTTGGTACCATCATATAAAAAAACCACGTAGCTATTCGACATCTCTTAGCACACGCGTTGCAAGATCCGTTGCAAATATTGCGGTGCCAAATCCAGAGGGAGTAAGAGCGATTGATCCGTGCTGCGGCATTGGAACGGTTGTAGTAGAAGCTCTTTCGATGGGAATTAACATTGTTGGTAGAGATATAAGCCCGCTCGTTGCGATTGGAGCGAGAGAAAATATTGCGCACTTCGGATTCGATGGGACGATAACGAAAGGTCCGATCGAGGAGATTACGGAGAACTATGACGTCGCAATTATCGACATGCCATATGACTTATTTACGCACGCAACACCAGAAAATCAGCTCTCCATTCTTTCAAGCGCACGCCGCATTGCTAAAAAGGTAGTCGTTGTCACAATGGAAACAATGGACGATATGATTCATGAAGCAGGATTTGAAATTATAGATCGTTGCACTACAAAAAAAGGAACATTTTCTAGACAAATTCTTGTTTGTGAATAAGGAAGAAAGGTCACCCGTTTGGGTGACCTTTTTTTGCTTTGTATGAATGTGTGATTGGTTGGTGGAATGGAGGAGGGATTTGGCGAAATTTGTCGGTAAGTCGATATTCCATGTCGAATCGTCGATAAATTTAAAAAATCGCCGATATATTGTGTGAAATCGCTGATATATTCCGAGAATCGTCGATATCGTTACATTAGTATATTACTGTTCTTTTAATTTCTCTTGTTGTGCAAGTAGTAAATTGCGCAAGATGTGTCCGCGGTAACTTTCTAGTTTGCGTCCTTCATGATAACGCACGCCTAATTTTTTTAGTTCAGCTACGTACCAGCCTTTTGTTCCGTAATACATTGGATCACTTCCTTTTTGCTTTTGAACAGTATATGTTGGGGATGGAAGTAACTTTCCATTGAAAATAATAAGCCTGGCTGTATCAAGTGGTTCCATAAAATGGATTCCGGATTGTGTATAAAAAAATAGACAGTACTGTATGCTTTTTCAAACAATGTATACAAATTTATCCCGCATTAACGGGCAGTAAGACCCCCCACCTCAAAAGTCAGCGGAAGCAAAGAAGTTAGGTGGGGGATCAACTGCCCGTAAAAGCCCGATTGGTTCAACTAATAATCAGTGGGAGATGAACAAAACCCCCACTGATTAAAGTTTCACTTTATACCCTATGCGTTGGCATGATATTTGCAATGAAAAGAGTATCAACATATAGGGGAGAGATAGAAATGAAGGTTAGTAAAGTGTACACGACAATTGATGCGCACGTAGCTGGGGAACCGCTTCGAATTATTACGGGTGGTGTGCCAAAAATAAAAGGAGAAACGCAGCTAGAAAGACGTGCATATTGCATGGAACATTTGGATCATCTTCGCGAAGTTCTTATGTATGAACCGAGAGGACATCACGGTATGTACGGTTGTATCATTACTCCGCCTGCCAGTGCTCACGCTGACTTTGGCGTATTATTTATGCACAATGAAGGATGGAGTACGATGTGTGGACACGGCATTATCGCTGTTATTACAGTTGGAATTGAGACAGGTATGTTTGAAGTGACAGGTGAGAAACAAAAGTTCATTATTGATAGCCCCGCTGGGGAAGTCATTGCGTACGCAACATATAGGGGGAGTGAAGTAGAGTCCGTATCATTTGAAAATGTTCCTTCATTTGTATACAAAAAAGACGTTCCTATTAAAATAGATGACTATGAATTTCAAGTAGATATCGTATTTGGCGGAGCATTCTACGCTGTTGTGGATAGTAAAGAATTTGGTTTGAAAGTTGATTTTAAAGACTTAGCTGCTATTCAAACGTGGGGCGGTAAAATTAAGCACTACATCGAGAGTAAAATGGAAGTAAAACATCCACTTGAAGAAGGGTTAAAAGGAATATACGGCGTTATTTTCTCAGATGAACCGAAAGGGGAAGACGCAACGTTACGAAATGTAACAATCTTCGCTGATGGGCAAGTAGACCGTTCTCCTTGCGGTACAGGAACTTCCGCAAGAATCGCAACTCTTTTTGCAAAAGATGCTTTACAAAAGGGAGAAATTTTCGTCCACCAATGTATTACTGACGGGAAATTCGAGGGAGAAGTATTGTCGGTAACAGCGGTACATACATATGAAGCTGTCGTTCCGAAAGTAACGGGGCATGCATTTATTACAGGATTTCATCAGTTCGTTGTAGACCCGAGAGATGATTTGAATCGGGGATTTTTGTTAGGATAGAAGGAGGAGGTGGAAATATATGCTAGTCATAAGCGCGAACGAACAACGAAACTTAGTAAATATGAATGAAGTCATTGAATATGCGGCGCTTGCCTTAAAAGAATTTTCCGCAGAAAGAACAATCACGCCAATTCGCGGTTCATTACCATTTGCGAACGAGCAAAATACGGCATTAATTATGCCTTCAGTCGCAGAAGGGCTTGAGGCACTTGGTTTAAAAGTAGTAACAGTAGTCCCCGAGAACAAAAAGATAGGAAAGAAAACGATAAACGGGATTGTGATGCTATCAGACTTTCAAACGGGAGAACCGCTCGCACTGTTAGAAGGATCCTACTTAACGATGATTCGAACAGGCGCCCTATTAGGAGTAGCGACAAAACATTTAGCTCGTCATAACGCAAAAACTTTATGCATCATCGGGACAGGCGAACAGGCAAAAGGAATTGCTGAAGCTATATTCGCGGTTAGAGATATTGAAAAAGTCATTTTATACAATCGAACAGAAGAAAAGGCGTATGCATTCTCGCAATATATACAAGAGAAATTCAACAAACCTGCTTATGTTTACACAAATGCAAATGAAGCAATAAGCGAAGCAGAAATCATTGTCACAACTACGAACGCATCCACACCAGTCTTCTCAGAAAAACTACAAAAAGGCGTCCACGTAAACGCCGTCGGCTCATTCAAACCGAACATGCATGAACTACCATCCCACGCTATCGCGGGCGCAAACAAAGTAGTAGTCGAATCAAAAGAAGCATCATTAGAAGAAACGGGTGATCTTCAAGTTCCGATACAGGAAGGGTATTCAAAGTAAGCGACATCTACGCCGAACTCGGACAAATCATAAGCGGAGAAAAAACTGGTAGAGAGAACGATGAAGAGATTACTATTTTTAAATCGGTTGGTTTGGCAGTAGTGGATATCATCGTTGCGAAGTATTTGTATGTGAAAGCGGTGGAGAGTGGGGTGGGGAATAAGATTGAGTTTTGAGGGACTGCCTTTTGGTGGTCTTTTTTTGCATGGAATTTTGTGAAGCAAGAAAAAATGAATATTAATATTCTAATATTCAATAGAAAGATAAAATGTTTAAAATTTCAAAATAATACATTATAATATATTTAGTAAAATTAACCAAAATTAACCAAAATATATTTTACTTATTATGTATTAAAGGGGAAATGAAAATGGCTGGACAAATTCGTATGTCACCAGAGGAGCTTAAATCAAAAGCGACTCGATATGGACAAGGTGCAAATCAAATTGAGGACATTTTAAGTCAACTACAAAACTTACAAAATGAATTAAGAGGAGAATGGGAAGGACGTGCTTTTGAAGGTTTTGACCAACAGTTTAATCAATTAAAGCCAAAGGTACAAAACTTTGCACAGCTATTACAAGAAATTAATATGCAGCTTAATAAAACTGCAGAGGCTGTTGCTTCTCATGATGAAGAATTATCACGTAATTTCGGTTTGAAATAAAAATTTTCATACTCTATATAACAAGCATTTCAAATGAGCCATACAGCTTATATTGTATGGCTCATTTGATTGCATGCCCAGCGAGTGATATTGATAGGGATATATAATGAGATTTCTTTAATGCATTTGGAAAATTTATAGAAAGGATTTGAAAGAATGGGACAATTTCAAAGTAATTTACAAAAAGCAACACAAATTGCTACGAAAATGGGATCAGCCTCTGATAGGATTCAAAGTGCAACCAGTCGTTCTATAACAAAGGCGACGCGTACAACGTTGTCTGTTAACTTCAAATCACAAGAAGCGAATCAGCAAGTTTTAGACTTGACGAAACAATTTTCCGCCGCCTTTCAACAAGCGGTTGATAATATTCATTTGGTAGCTAATGAATTTGAGAGAATGGATAACGAACTTCACAATACTTTTCGCTAATGTGACAACCTACGTAAAGTAAAATAGTAGGAGGAATATGATGAGTCAAGATATTGAAAAACAAATTAATCAAATAAATCAAAAGTTACGAAGTGTATTTGAAGAACAGGACCGAAATCAATTTGCAATTCAAACTCAGGAACATGTGGAACGAAATTTTTATGAATGGAAAAATAGAAGTAATCGTTTATTTAATCGAATTTTAGAAACTTGGCATCGTGATAAAGAATTATCTTATTTTTTTATGAATATGCGTCAAGAAGCACAACACATTGAGCGAAAACTTACATTCGAATTGGAAAACCAAAAAGAAACATTGTTTAAAGAGAAACGAGATCTTAGGGATTTAGAAAATGATTTTTCTTATGAGAAACAAAAATTAGTAAAGGAGACCAATTCATGAGTTTAAATATGTATTTGGGAGAAGTACAAAACCAAACTCAAAGTATGAATGCTGTATGTGCCGCTACTATTCAAGGCATGCAACAAGCGATTCAGTCGATTGATGCTTTTGCAGTTGATACTGTTTTACAAGGACAAACATATAGTAGTGCAAAATCATTTTTTGTACAAACCTTTCGTCCTTTAGCGCAAGGTATTATTTACTTATGTGAAGAACTAATTCGTCAGAATAATGCCTTTCCAAGTCAATTTCAATCACAGGTAGCTTCAACAGATGTCATTGAGCAAGAAATACGAGAACAAATTCAAGAAATTAATCAATCGATTGCAAGTATAGAAATGATGAATGCCGTTACACCAATGCCTGGAATAGATGCACTTGTGGCTGTTTTAGTTGAGATGAGAAAAAAACTTGAAGAAAAACTAGAGCATCTATATGAATTTAATTATACTTCTAGTAGTAATTATGATACAGCACTTCAACTAGCATCTAGTATTGCTGCAGGTCTTGCGGAAGTCCAAAGTGGAAAAGGTTTTAATGCTTTAACAGGGTTATTTAGTGTGAAAGAATTAAATATGGAATGGACAGTAGCTATTCAAAAAAAATCAGAAGATAAAGTTCATGCTGTTCAAATTGAAAAAGAAGCTGTTAAAAATGATTGGTTTTTGATGGATTCAAAAGAGGTAAAGGAAAAAGCTGAGGAAACAGCTAATGGAGTAGCAACAGTTACTGGAGTAGTTGTAAAAGGAATTGGTAGTATAATAAATGGTAAAAAGTATGAAAAATCATTTACTGAGGAAAAGGGATATGGTGGTATATTTATTAAAGGTCTTACACTTGAAGCAGAGCCATTTGTAAGTTCTCGTACTTATGATAGATTTGATGTAAAAGATAAAGAAAAGAGAGAACAAACCTATGGACCTATGGTTGGTTTTACAGTAGCCCAAGCCGGAATAGAACAAGAAAATATTAAAGGATTTGGAATAGGAGCTGAGGCTAAAGTAGCTCTTGCTACTGCAGAGTTAGGTGCTCATGTGGAAAATGGAAATTTACATATAGGAGCTGAAGCTACTCTAGTAAAATATGAGAGTGCTATAAAAATTCCTATTCCATTTATGGATAAAAAGTTACAAATTGGGGGATCAGCATCGCTTGGAACACTCGGGGGATCTTTTGAAGCTGGAAAAAGTGGATTCAAATTTCATGCACCATTTGGTCCTGGTGTAGGTTTATGGGGATTTGGTTTAGAAGTTAGTGTTAAGGAATAAAGGAGATAATTAGTATGAATAAAAAAGTGAAAAATTTTAAATATCTTATGATTATATTAGCTTGTATTGCAATTTTTGGTACAATTTTACCTAATGCATTGGATCCAAATGAAACATTAGCAGGTAATATTTCAGTTGCAGTTTTTGGTACAATTGGTACTTGTTTGTTGTTTTCTATTACTTATTTCATTATAAAAAAGGCTATTTTAAGAAGGGGAAACTAAGATGGGACAAAATTTAGAGTTAGAATTACTTCCAATAGGTTCTGTTATAATGTTTAAAGATTGGGAACATCCATTAATGGTTTATGGAAGAAAACAGATGGATTCTGAAACAAAAAGAACATGGGATTATGTATGTTGTTATTTTCCCCATGGTAATATTTCTTCGGAGTATAATTTCTTTTTGAATCATGAAGATATTTCTAGTGTTTTACATCTTGGTTTTATTAATGAAGCAGAATTAGAGTTTCAAAAATTATTTAAAAAAGAAGTTGAAGAAAAACGGTGATTCTTTTAAGCTGTTAGTGTTTTTGAAATAGTCAATGGATGAATGTTAATACATATATTTAAAGGAAGGGGACTCTCTATGAAATTGCTTCGTTCATTTCTCATTTTCATTCTTGTTGTATTGTTAAGCGCATGTAATACAGCAACAAAAGTCACAAAGGTTCAAAAAAATGGCGAAACGACTTTAACAATTGGTTCTTTGCAGGGGTATTACGATGTACAAACTCTTAAAGCTGAAAAAGGAAATGTGGAAATTCCTTATGAGGCAGCAGTTGAAGAAGGTACGATTTTATTGCAAGTCACAAAAGACGATAAGGTCATTTATGAAGAAGAAGTCACTTCTCAAAAAGAAGGTTTGCTTTCTTTTGAAGCGCCAAAACCCGGATCATATGATTTAATTGTACGTGTGAAGGGTGAAGAAGAGAAAGCAAAAGGAATTCAAATACATACAAAGCTATAAAAAATGGCAATTGAGCTTTACCCGTTTGCCAATTCTATTTCTAGTTGGTTTTGCTAATACATGCTTATTAATTTTAAGAAGTAAACGTAAAGTAGCTCCAAAATATACAATAAAAATTGATTTTGGAGCTACTTTCACTTTTGGTGATTCGATTCTTAATAAAACATTTAATAAATTTTATAATAATTTAATTCTAATCATTAAAAATCCTACTTTTTCTTACTTTAATAGTTTCTAAAATATAAATAAGAATACCTAAACCAAATATCTTTTCAGCATTAGAAATATTATTACCTAATTTAATAATAGGTACATTTAATCCGAATTTTTCACTCCATTCTAAAGGCATATATCCTTTTTTACAGTTTATTAATATACGATTATCTATTGTACGAAACGATGTTTCAAAAAAATCAAATTCAACTTCTATCTCAGAAAGTTTTATCTCTTTTTCATTTATTAAAGAACCACGTACCATTCCAAATCCCTGTATAATATTTTCTTTAAACATGCCTACACAATTATAATTTGAATCATAAATAGCCCAATCATAATTTTCAATTTCACTATGAAAGTATGCAAGAATTTCTCCATCACTTGCTTCTAATCCAAAAACTTCTTTATTTTTTAAAATAGGTAATGTTGAAGAAATCATCTTTGTTCCTGCTACATATCTTCCATCAGGAGTATATAAACCTAAATGTTTATTATTGCCGGGTAATTCCAACAAAACATAAGTATCAATATCCCAAAATGTTAAATCATTTTTAACTATATTTTTTTCTAGTAAATTTCCTTTTCTTAATTGCCAAAATCCAATACTAAAAAATACAAGAGAAGCTATAATAATTAAGATTACTGGTCCCCAATTAATATTACCCCAAGTATTATACATACCAATTAATCCATAAAGAAAAAGCCCAGTTCCAATTAAACACTTAAACTTCCCCCTTTTTTTATAATACTCAAATAATTCCACACGAACACCTCTATCAGTTGATTTTAATACTCCAATTATTCTTTAAATATAACAAAGAAAAAATGTATAATCTAACGTTTTTTCGAAAATATAATTAAAAAAATAGTAATTCTAAATAAATTAAATTTGAAATGTATCAAGAATATTATCTTTTGCTTCTTTATTGATTCCAATATATTTGAGTGTAATTTGTGGTGTGCTGTGGTTTAATATTTCCTGCAACATAGCCACGTCTTTTGTTTGTTTATAGAACCAATAGCCGAAGCTTTTGCGCATGGTGTGAGTCCTAATAGATTCGATACCGGCAAAATCTTTGGCTTTTTGAAATTTTTGATAAGCCTCTAGATCGTATTAATGGGTTGATCTTCTTTTCGAGAAGGGAATAATATTTCACAGAAGGTGTAAAAGGGGATGTTGATTTAGAATAGTATTAAAGATATGGTGAAAACAGGTTCGAAAAAAACATGAAGAAAAACTAGAGCATCTATATGAATTTAATTATACTTCTAGTAGTAATTATGATACAGCACTTCAACTAGCATCTAGTATTGCTGCAGGTCTTGCGGAAGTTCAAAGTGGAAAAGGTTTTAATCCCGTAAGTAGTACGTTTAGTACACAAGGGTTGAATATGGAATGGACAACTTCTATTCAAGCGATTACAGAAGAGAGGGCTCGACAAGCTGCCAATTCAATTGAAGAAGGTGAAATGTGTGGTAAGCTACCTGAAAAATCTACTGGTGAAAAAATTTGGGATGGCATTGTAGATGGTACGGGGCAAGCAGTTAGCGATACAAGAGACGGAATAAAAGCTTTAGGAGATTGGGAAACGTGGGGAAATATGGGGAGGTACCTGATGCATTTACATGGCATCACCACCAAGACACCGGACGAATGCAACTCGTAGATTATGAGTTGCATAGAAAAACTGGTCATACTGGTGGATATAAAATTGGGGGCAAAGATAGTGATAAATAAGGGGGACTATATATGAATAATGTTACTTGGATTGGGGTAAATAAAAAAGAAATTACAGATGAACATATTCAACAAGTAGAACAATATTTGGGTATTAAATTTCCTATTGATTTTATTGAATGTGTGAAAAAATATGATGGTGGTTATCCACGCCCTAAAATATTTGATATACCTAATCAAGATGAAAATGTGTTTAGTAAACTTTTAACTTTTGATTTAGAAAGTAGAAATTCCATTATTAAAGTATATGAATATATAAAAGGTAGATTAGTAGATAAGGTATATCCTTTTGGCAAAGATTCGTTTGGAAATCATTTATGCTTTGATTATCGGAATAATTCTCAATCACCAACTATTGTATTTTGGGAACATGAGGAAGAAGAGATAGAAAAAGCAATTTATCCTGTTTGTTCATCTTTTACTGAATTGCTTAATAGCTTACGTGATTATGAAGACGAGGACGAATAATTAATTATGAGTAACAAAGGTAAGACTTATGTGTATTACGCATAAGTCTTTTTAATATTATCTCAAAGTTAAGAAGAAGTTTTTATTGTTTTTATAGTAATTAATATGTACTCTGATTCGTATACAGCATCTAAAATATTACGTGAAGAACTAAAAGATGCAGGGATTGAACTACCCCCATATTCTAATGCAGCACATCATCTAACACCTTGGAACGATAGTAGGGCAGAAAAGGCACAAAAATTATTAAAGGAATTTGAGATAGACCATGATTCGGCGACTAATGGAGTATTTTTACCTTATAAAGTTAATGAATACGTGACTACTGAAGTCTTACACATAGGAAAGCATAGTTTAGAGTACATACTTGAAGTAGAGAGAGTATTAAGTCTTGTTAAGAAACGGGACGGTACTCAAGAAGATGCTGTTGACGCCTTACATGATATAAGAGAACGGTTATTGAATGGTGAATTAAAATTAAATAAACCGAAGAAAGAGTAATCTTATAATAGAAAAATAACAAAGGAGAGTAAAAATGAAAATTTGGGAATTAAAGAGTTCATTTGATGACTATGAATCCTTTCAACTATTGAACTTAGAAGAAGATTCTAAAAAGTATTTTGAAGGAAAAATTGACTCAGCAGTAAAAGCATCTGATTCATGGGGAGAAGTTGGTACACCAATGGTTAGTGGGAAAGCTAAAAAATTCTTAGAGTCTATACTTGGTGATAATGTAGAATTTCTTCCCCTAATTCATGATGTGACGGGAGAAGTGTATTATATAATTAATGTTTTAAATGCACTAGATGCTATTAACTATGAGAAAGCTATACTAAAGAAACTACGTTCTGGCTTAGTAATAGATTTCAAAAAATACGCATTCTTACCTAATATGGTTAAGAACTAAACAATATTTAAAGTTTACTTAAATGAAATATTACATATTCCTTCCGTTTTTGTATCAGATGAATTTAGAAATACAGTGTTAGAAAGTGATTTAAAAGGTTTTGAATTTATCGAGTTATGGGATTCAGAAGCAAACATGTAAAAGAAAGTCCTAAAATAACTGATAGAAGTTTAAAGCAATGGTTTACATTAACTAGACACTTACAAGATGGAGATAGTGTAGACGTAAGCTGGCCTATACCAAAATATAACATCTATCCTAAGGGAGAATAAATAAACTTAGAAAGGGATTTTTATATGTGGAAAAATCTGATTTTAGAAATTGGAGATATATTGAAAAGTGTTAATTATAAGCTGAATACACCCGCAACGGATACTGAAGTTCAAAGTTTAAGAGAACGTGTAAAAGAGAAATTTAATGTTGATTTACCGAGGGAATACGAAGAGTTTCTTAAAACTGTAAATGGTTTAGACTTTGATGGACTGGTACTTTACGGAGTTGATTCTTCTTTACTAGAAACAAAAAAAGATGAACATATTTGCGGCTTTATAGACACGAATGAGATTTGGTATGAAAATGAATTTCAAAAAGAGTATCTTTTCTTTGGCGATTCAAATATTGCATGGTTTTGTAAGAGCTTATTAGACGGTACTTATTTAGAACTTGATAAACCATCAGGTACGGTAATGAACACATATAATGATTTTAATACAATGCTTGAGGAAGCGTTAAAAATAACTCTTCTTTAATAGAAGGTATTAAAAATTATGTTTCATTTTTGAAAGAATATGTTGTGGCAGACAGAAGTATCCGTTCTAAACAAAAAGCTATTTTCTATTATAATACTACTTGTAGTTGCTATTTTATCTCCTTACAACTTATTTAAAAAGATTTATTTTATTATTGGTGTTCTTATTATTAGCGCAATTTCACTTGGTGCAAATAAATTCTTTGAACTGATACACAGTAAATTTGATAAGAAATGATATTACTTATGTGATAGGGGAATTCAAAATATGAATAAATCATTAAGGATTTAGAGGGGAATTTCCACAATATGATTTTACCGGATTACGTGGAACTAAATTAGTTCATCACCATATTGGTGGTGATCAAGCTGTTGGTGTTCCGATGCCACTACATCCTGGTTTTTGAGGGGTTCATAACGCAAAAAAAAGCGATTGGAGCATGGGGGAAAAGATGCAGGATATGTAGAAATGCTTCAGAAATGTATTGAACATCATACATTAGGCGGTAAATAAAAAAATGAAAAATGAAATGAAAAATTGTTTTGATAAAATAATTAGAGAGTGGCAAGATTGTAATAATTCATTGCCAAAATGAAGAAGCAGAGGCTTTTATCTATGAAGGAGAACCAGATACAGAGGGGTACGTATTCTGGAAACCTTTAGAGAAAAATATAATTTATGATTTTTCTGATATAGAAAAAGATTTGGGGATACAATTACATAATTCAATTAAAGAATATTATAACTCTTATTGGTTTTTAGACTTAGGAGGTAATTATTTAGGTTATGATTTTGAATTAAATCCTGTTATACCAGGAATTGAACTGCATGATTTCTATGTACCTTTACAAGGATACCAAGGCGCACATGATAATCAACTGAATAATATTCCTTTTGGTATGGAATTTCCTTTTTGTTGGGAAAGCACGTAAAGTAAGACAACGTATTAAAAAGCATTTTGAAGATAATGTATCACCAATTAAAAATCATCGTGATGAAGTGTATCGTATTGATGTATGTATTGTCAGAAAATCCGATGGAAAGAGAAATTTACGCAACATATATGATTAACGAATTTCAATCGAAGTATAATGTGAATAAAGTGTTTTATAAATAACATCAACGTAAAACATGATCTTGGTACTACATCAAAATCATGTTTTTTTATATGCAATAAAACAATTGATTATTCTTAATCATTCGACAAGATACAACAATTTAAGATCATATCTTTTGCTATGATAAGTAAGGAATTTACATATCGTGTTATTGGGGGATAAAAAGAGATGTTGAAAAAATTTACTACATGTATTTTAGGTTGCGCTTTAGTATTCAATTTATCTGGTTGCGGCAATACATCCGACAAAACTTCTTCAGAATCTAAAGAAACCAATTCTAAACAAGAAGAAAAGAAAGTGCAAACAACTGATGAGGCGAAAACGAAAGAGTATACAAAGCAGAAAAATACAGAGCAAACAAAAGAGAAATCAAAAATAAAAGAAAAAGAGTATGCTGTAAACAAGGATTTTCATACACCTAAATTTGATGTAACTGTAAAAAGAGTTGTAGAAAGAGATAAGGTTGGTAAAGAAAGTATAGGATTCCAAAAACCTGAAGATGGACATGTCTTTATTGTTGTAGAAGCAGAAGGGAAAAATATCACAAGCGAACCGATGAAATTAGCCTTTTTACCATCAGTGGATTTAGTGGATGAAAATGATAATGCTTACCAAAGTGATGTGTGGGCAGCTAGTAGTTATGATGTTGAAAAAGGTGAGACCTCTACTATTACTAAGGAATTAAAACCAGGGGAAGTAAAGAGACAAAATAAAGTTTATGTGATTAATAAAGAAAAATTTGATACAGGAAAATGGTATGTAGTTGTTAACAATGAGTATAAGGAACAAATTAAATAGTGTTTATTTATGAAGAGGAGAGGGCTCCTCTTTTTTTGTTACAAGTTAACACAGAATTTCGTTATGAGGGACTGCCTTTTGGTGTATTTGCTTTTCTTAGCTTGATGGGCATGTAAAGAGGCTGGATTTTTGATGATTGTATCTGCAATAGGTTTATTTGTTTGTGTAAATCAAATTATATTTTATCTATCAAGGAGTGGTAAGTGTGAAATATTTTGTATTTGAAGATGATGAATTAATAGGGGGATGGAAATTTAGAAAGGTTTTCTCCTGGCTTAGTAGAGGTACCAAATGAGGGAATTGTGACGGAAAACATATAAAATGTTATAATATCATTTGGAATATATAACCTTTTGATTCTAGGAAACAAAAAATCTACTAGTTATTATATCGCAAAGAGAGAAAGGAAATAAATATGTTTATAAAAAAAGTAATAAGTAGGGGGCTCGTTCAGAGTCTACTCATTCCCATTTTGTTTCTGGCACTTATCATATCTGCTTCTAGCGTAGAAGCATCAGAACAACAAGCCATAAATAAAAAACGTGAACTACGTGCCGTTTGGATTTCAACTGTGTTCAATATCGATTGGCCAGTGAAAGGTGCAAGCGCTGACGAACAAAAGAAACAGTTTATTAACATCTTAGATGATGTTAAATCAATGGGGATGAATGCTGTTGTTGTACAAGTAAGGCCAACTGGTGATGCATTTTACCCATCAAAACATAGCCCATGGTCAGAGTATTTAACAGGTACACAAGGAAAAGACCCAGGCTATGATCCACTAGCATTTATGGTAGAAGAAGCGCATAAGCGCAACCTAGAATTCCACGCATGGTTGAACCCATATCGCATTACAACAAGTCACCAAGATGTAAATAAACTAGCTGTAAATCACCCAGCTAAACAACATCCTGATTGGGTTGTTAAACATGGCAAGCAACTGCTCTATAACCCTGGCATCCCAGCTGTTCGAGACTATATTAAAAATAGCACTCTCGAAATTGTCCAAAACTATGATGTAGACGCGATTCATATGGATGATTATTTCTATCCATACGCAGATGCGGAAAATTTCCAGGATGAAACAACTTACGAAACATACGGGAAAGGTGAAAATAAAGACGATTGGAGACGTGAGAATGTCAACACACTTGTTCGCGATTTATCAACAAGTATTAAACAAACAAAATCTCACGTGAAATTCGGAATTAGCCCATTCGGTATTTGGAGAAACAAACATAATGACACACAAGGTTCCGAGACAAATGGCTTATCCGCTTACGACAACATCTATGCTGACTCAAGATTATGGGTGCATAAAGAATGGGTGGACTATTTAACACCTCAAGTTTATTGGAGCATTGGCCATAATGCCGCAAACTATGACGTAATAACAAAATGGTGGAACAACGAAGCACAAGGAAAGAACATACACCTATACATTGGACAAGCTGCTTACAAGATTAATAACGATTCGGACAAGGCCTGGGAGAACCCGACTGAGATAAACAATCAATTGGCTCTTAACTCAACACTTCAAAATATAAAAGGAAGTATGTTCTTTAGTTACCGCAATTTAAAGACAAATATATTAGGTATCAAAGATCAATTACGAGCAAATGCGTACAAATACCCAGCATTAATTCCAACTATGCCTTGGTTAGATAACTCTGCGCCAAGTAAGCCTTCTATACATTCTGTGACAGACGGTCCTAACGGTGCAACAATCTCATGGAATAACAATGCTGGTAATGACGCGGCCTATTTCGTTATCTATCGTTTTAACAGAGGACAACTAATCGACGGAAACAACTCATCTGTGATTGTCACAACAATTCGTAACAACGGTTCAGAGGTACTATCATATGTAGACAAGGCAGTAACGAATAGTAGTGACTACACATACGCAGTTTCAGCAGTAGACCGCCTTCATAACGAAAGTGACCTAGTTCCGGCTTCTACGCCTGAACCAAAACCTGAACCAAAACCGCAATTTAAAGATGTATCTACTAACCACTGGGCTTTGACTTATATTAATTTTCTAGCTGAAAAGAAAATTATTTCAGGTTTCCCAGACGGGACATTCAAACCAGAAGACAGACTCACTCGTTTACAAGCTATTTTTATGATTTTGAACGAAAAAGGTATTAAAGATTTATCTAATGTATCCAATCCTAATTTTATCGACGTAAATCCTAGTACTTATGGGTACAAAGAAATTGCAAAAGCAGTTGAATTAGGTATTGTTACAGGCAAAGTAAACGACAGCGGCCAAAAATATTTCGATCCAAATGGCGTGTTAACCCGTGCTGAAATGGCAACTATTTTAACTCGTAACTATAATTTAAATGGGACACACAGCGAAGAATTCTCAGATGTTCCAAAGAATTATTGGGCACATTCGTACATTCAATCATTAGCCAAAAATGGTATTGCGGTTGGATATGGCAATGGAATGTTCGGACCAGGGGATCCGTTAATACGAGAACAATTTGCGACTATGATGGCGAGAACGATAAATGAGGAATTACGTTAACATTTTAACGCCAAATATATTTCAGTGTAATTTGTGGTGTGCTGTGATTTGAAATTTCTTGCAACATAGCCGCATCCTTAGTTTGTTTATAGAACCAATAGCTGGAGGTTTTATGCATGGTGTGAATCCCGATAGATTCGATACCGGCAAAATCTCCGGCTTTTTGAATTTTTTGATAAGCCTAGATCTTATTAATGGGTTGATCTTCTTTTCGAGAGGGGAATAATATTTCACAGAAGGTGTAAAATGGGATGCTGATTTAGATGGTGATGGTGAAGATGATAGTATTAAGGATATGGTGAAAACGGGTGCGAAAAAATCTTGGTCAACCGTAGCGGGGTGGTTTAATTAATATGAAAAAAAGTATAGATTTTAATAAGAAAGCTTTTGCAAATTATATGGCTCTTTATCCTGTAAATGAAATAAGAGTCCACGTAATTGTTCTTGTCCTTTTGGGGGCAGACGTGTTTGTTCTTTTGCCTGCATTCGCGAATCCTTTTCAATTACTCTATGTATATATAGTAACTCCTCCAGTTATTTTTTTAAATTTGTGGGCGATATGGATTGCTATCAATCCTCGGAAACGACAATTACAATACACTCTATTTCGGGGAGTATATGGCACCATATGTTCAGTCGGATTATTGGTTATAACTCAAAAATATGCCTATGAAGTGTTACAATTACAAACTCCTATCTATTTTATTTTTTCAGTTGGTTTGTATGGTGTTGCTTTGTATTATTTTTATAAAAATCATATTGAAAAACTTCAGGAACCAAGAAAAAAATCAAAGTCGTCGAAAGGAACTGGTGGTGTAAAAGTAGCAGCTATTGCAGCTGGATCGGGGCAGTTAATTGCTAATATAATTCTTAGCATTGCAACACAACAGATGGGGGCAATTGTATTTATGTGTGCATGCACAGTGTTTTCGTTTGGTTTGTTTTATATGATTATAGAACTCCATAAGTACTATTATTTACGGAAGCATATAGAAGATGGAGGGAAAATACGTATAGGATTTTAAAGAGGATTTGTTGAATTTCAAGTGTATAATTGCATTCTTCTTATGGAAGCCATTTACGAGACTTATAGCAATAAAAGATGTATAAGTGGAAGATTATATTCTAGTAAAACATCTGAAGGAATGGAAATTAGGTTTGTTCTTATTAATGATAAGATTATAAAGGTTTATCCAATGTATTAAAGAATGTGAGGTACTCAAAAATGAAAGTAACTACTCAGCCCATAGTTAAAAATGCAAGACAATATAGAGGTAATTGCTAAGAAGCACTCCCCTAAGTTTCAGATGAAATTAAATGATTGAATATTTATATGTACGTAACCGGGATAATTAGGAATTTATATTTAATATGTTGTAAGAAAGGGGAATGTTTTTTTATGGAAACTCCAGAAAATCAATTTAAACGTGTACTTAATCCTTGGCTCTCCATTTGGACAAAACCACGTGATACAATGAAAGAAATTTTTATATCCAAACCTAAGAATGTGTTTTTACTCATTTTATTAGGCTCATTCGTACAGACTTTAGATCGAGCATCTTCTAAAAATGTGGCGGATTCAATAAGTAGTCCAGTTTCATTAATCTCAATGGTTATATTCGGTACCTTCGTTGCTTTCTTAATTTATTATTTTTTGCTACCAGCGTTATTTAATTGGGTGGCAAAAAAACTTGGTGGACAAGGTACCTTTGAAAAAACACGTTACGCAGTTGCCTATTCTTATATCCCTTACGTTTATTCTCTTATATTAGTTTGGGTGCCTTCATTTTTCTTGTTTGGGATAGAAAACTTTACGAGTGAGACACCGAAAATGGATAGTAGCATAACTTTAACGATTTTGTTTCTTATTTTTTCCATAATTGATATAGTTATTGGAATTTGGACAATCATTATTTCCGTAAAATGTTTAGGAGAAGCACACCAATTTTCAGCATGGAAAGCATTATTAACAATAATAATATCCTTTATGATTATCATTCTTCCTTTGGTAATAATAGTATTTCTTATAGTAGGGGTTACAACTTTTTAATCATTTATTTGCCTCTTATTTATCCAAATGTTTTCTACGCGCTGTTAGTAATTGTTACAGGATGAACAACCACATGATTCGGATGTTCCACTTGGCGAAGCGTATGACCTATATGATCAAATTGATCGCCCGTTTTACGGCCTGTTTTTCTTATTATCAGTGTTAACAGGAATTTGTGAAGGCAAACTTGAAAATCAAATATTAAACTATTAAAACCTTAAGGGAGCTGAGTAGATTGTCTTTGTTTGTCCCTTATTTTCCAATTGGAGAATAAGGGATGAATTTTTATGAAGGAGTAAATGCAGCCTTTATTACCATTCACGCCATTCTTCTGTTATATCTTCCTCAGATTCTAAGCCAGCTATTCGTGCTGCTGTATCGATAAAATCATAGAGATCTTCTCTTTCCATTGTTTCGATAAAATGGTCATGTTCGATATTTAGTTCATTTAATTTCATAACTACCTCTTTAACAACTTGCATTACTTCGACTTCGGTTGGATTCTCACCTAATTGCTGTAAATTGTTAATGTAAGTGTCAAGAATCTTATTTGTTGCACTTATATTTTCTTCAGTGAAAAATTCCCCATCTTCATCATACTCAACCCATGAGGTTGTTGGTTTGTTCTTTTTCAATTCATCAAATGTCATGATAACCTCCTAAATGTGTTTTTTATCTTTAATCTCATTCTACATTTTCAATCATATATAACAATCATTTAAGAGGAATTTTTTAGGCTACTAGTTTTTTAACTTATTTTGCTCTTCGCATCAATATCGTTTATCGCAAGAATGCATGAATAGATTTCAAACCTTCTAGTTTTACAAAAAAGTTTGACTTTATATAGAGGTAGTGGTAATTTAAAACTTATAAGAAAACTCGGGATTAATTCCGAGTTTTCTTATGGGTATAACTAGTTTGAGGAGGCCGAAAGATGAAACGGAAATTATTTGCATTACCATTTGTCCTAATACTACTTATTGCATTAGCGGCTTGTTCTGGAGGAAAAGATTCTTCGAAGCAAGCGGGTACTAGTAAATCAGGGACTCCGAAAGACGGGGGGACGTTAACGATTGGTGTTAGCGATAACCCAGAGACGATGAATCCGCTTTATGCGAACGATCGTGTGTCGTTAACCGTGCAGCAAGCTTTATATGCACCGCTGTATCATATGGAAGACGGTAAGAAGAAGTTTGTTCTTGCTGAAAGCTTTACGCCTTCAGAAGATCAATTAACGTGGACGTTAAAATTAAAAGATAATTTGAAATGGCATGATGGTAAGAAAATTACATCAGACGACATAGCATTTACATTCCAATCTATTTTAGATGAGAAGCAAAATAGCTCAAGTCGTGAAAACTTTGTTTTTAAAGGAAAACCGCTTGAGGTGAAAAAGGTAGATGAGTTAACAACTCAATTCGTTTTACCACAAGTAAGTGCATCTTTTGAAGGTGTGATGAATGATTTCTTCCCAATTCCGAAACATGTATTTGAAGGGGAAGCAGATTTAGCGAAGAGTAAGAAAAACTTACAACCTGTCGGATCAGGTCCGTTTAAGTTTAAAGAGTATAAGTCTGATGAGTACGTTGCATTAGATCGATTTGATGATTATGTAGGTGGTAAAGCTAAATTAGATTCTATCGTATACCGCGTTGTAAAAGATCGTAATACAGCAAATGTTTCACTACAAAATGGTCAAATCAACATGAAGATGATTGAGCCACAAGACTTTAAGAAATTAGATAGCACTGGGAACTTCTCAATGGTGACATTCCCAGAAGGTAGATTATTCTACTTATCTTATAACATGAATACAGATCTGATGAAGAAAAAAGAAGTGCGCCAAGCAATTGCGCATGCGTTAGATAAGAAAGAAATGATTAACTCAGCATTCGTTTCTAGTCAATTTGCAGAACCGGCAAATTCAATTTTAACTCCGGATGCTATGTATTATGCAAAAGACATTAAAGATTATAAGTATGATAAAAAAGAAGCGAAAGATTTATTAGCGAAAGCTGGTGTGAAAGATAAAGAAAAAGTACGCGTTATGTATGTAACGAATAATAAAATTATGGAAAGCTTAGCGCTTTATACACAACAAAAGTTAAAAGAAGTTGGCTTAGAAGTTGAACTGAATGCATTAGATGCTAGTGCAGCAAGTGACAAAAGCTTAGATAAAGAGAATAAAGAATTCGATATTACATTCGGTGGTTACATAATGGGACCTGAGCCAGATTCATATAAGAGCTTATTCTTAAGTAATGCTGAATACAACTATGCACGTTATAAAAACGCTGATTTCGATAAGTTATGGGAAGAAGCTGCGGTTGAAACAGATAAAACAAAACGCGCAGAACTATATCATAAAATTCAAGAGACAGCTAGAGAAGACTTACCTTATCTACCAATCGCATATCCGAAAGCAGTTATTGCAGTAGATAAAAAGTTTGATGGATTAAAAGAAGCAAAAGCAATTCCTGTCACAATGTTTGAAGATTTATCTAAGATTTATGAAGTGAAATAAGAAACAAACAGTAAAGAAGCTGGTGGAAATCAGCTTCTTTAGCTTGAGGGGGGAAGTTTGTGTATAAAGTAATTGCGAAGAGGCTTTTAAATGCAATTCCGCTTTTATTTGTTATTTCTATTATTTCTTTTCTATTAATAAAACTAGCGCCAGGTGATCCTGTTCGAAACTTTGTCACGCCGAATATGAGCCCAATTGATGTTGAGCGTATTCGCAAAAGTTTAGGGCTCGATCAACCAATTTATATGCAGTATATTTTATGGCTGAAAAATATTTTAACAGGGAACTTTGGTTACTCACTGCAAAATCACCGTCCTGTTTTAGATCTTATTGTAGAAAGGTTACCTGCGACAATCGGCTTAATGGGATCGTCTTTACTCGTCTCATTTGTAATTGCAATCCCGCTTGGACTACTTACAGGTGTGAAAAAGAATTCTATCTTTGATCGCATTGTAAACTTTATTTCTTATGTGGGAATCTCAATGCCAGTCTTTTGGTTCGCGTTACTATTAATCTACTTGTTCTCTTTAAAGTTGAATTTTCTTCCAAGTATGGGTATGCGTACAGTCGGTCAAGATTCCTTCTTGGATATTGTGCAGCACGGTATTTTACCTTGTATGGTGCTTGCGTTCCAAAACGTTTCTGTTTATATGAGATATATTCGTTCCAGTACAATTCAACAATTAGAAGAAGACTACGTACAAATTCAATATGCGTACGGTGCTTCGAAGAAAACAGTTTTATTTAACCACGTACTTCGAAATGTATTAATACCGATCATTACAATTTTCGGATTATCTATTCCAAGTTTAGTTGGCGGAGCGTTTATTACGGAAACAGTATTTTCATGGCCAGGTCTTGGTTCACTTGGGGTAAATGCTATTTTTAGATTTGATTATCCAATTATTATGGCAATTACATTACTATCATCCTTCATGTTAATTCTCGGTAACTTAATTGCTGATATTTTATATGGCGTAGTAGATCCGCGCATTCGAATGAGGGGGTGATTTGGAATGAATAATAGGAGATTTCAAACGATAAAAAGTAGTTTTACGAAAAATAAGTTTGTACTAATGGGAGTTATTATACTGGCGGTTTTAACGGTCGCATCGATTTTCGCATTCGTATCACCTTACGATCCTAGTAAAATGTCAATTCCAGATCGCTTACAAGAACCAAGTGTGAGTCATCCTTTCGGAACGGATGATTACGGAAGAGATTACTTAACTAGGGCATTATATGGTGGACGCGTTTCACTTGCGGTTGGTTTCCTTGCAATGGTTGTATCTGTTACAATCGGTACCGCAGTTGGGACGATTAGCGGATATTTTGGCGGAAAGTTAGACAACTTCTTAATGCGAGTTGTGGAAGTGCTCATGTCAATTCCATCATTCTTCTTAATGTTACTATTAAATGCTTATTTAAAACCAGGAATTACAACGTTAGTTCTTATTATCGGATTACTAACATGGATGGACACCGCTCGTATCGTAAGGGCAGAGACTTTATCTGTAAAAGAGCGTGAGTACGTTTTATATGCAAAAGTGTCAGGACAAAAATCACTCATGATTATTGTAAGACATATCATTCCTAACATTTTATCAACCATTATTATCGCCGCGACATTAACGATTGCGACATCAATTTTAATGGAATCATCACTTAGCTTCTTAGGTTTAGGTATTAGAGAACCAGATTCTTCTTGGGGCAGTATGCTAAACAATGCGCAAGGATATATCGGTGAAGCTTGGTATTTAACACTCTTCCCAGGATTCCTTATTCTTTTAACAGTACTAAGTTTTAACGTAATTGGTGAAGCGTTGAAGAAAGCTTTCGCACCAAAAGGAGCTGGAAATGAAAACTAAAGTGTTACGTGAAAGGAGTGAGAAGCGTGTCTGAAAAACTACTAGAAGTGAAAAATTTAAAGACTTCTTTTTTCATAGAAAGCGGCGAAGTAGAAGCAGTTCGAGGTGTTACATTTCGTTTAAATAAAGGAGAAGTAGTTGGTATCGTTGGGGAATCTGGAAGCGGAAAGAGTGTAATGGCGAAGTCCGTGATGTCTCTCGTTGCGTCACCAGGGAAAGTGAAAGAAGGGGAGATTCTTTTTCATAATGAAAACATCCTTTCTAAATCTGAAAAAGAATTGCGTTCTATTAGAGGAAATCAAATTTCACTTATCTCGCAAGATCCAATGTCTGCGCTAAATCCAGTTGTGAAAATTGGGAAGCAAATGACGGAAGTAATTATACGGCATCAAAAAGTAAAAAAGAAAGAAGCAGAGCAGATTGCGGTTAACTTGCTAAAACAAGTCGGTCTTTCGTCGCCAGAAGAAAGGGTAAAACAATATCCGCATGAACTAAGCGGGGGTATGAAGCAGCGGGTTATGATTGCGATGGCAATGTCTTGTAATCCAGATCTTCTCATTGCGGATGAACCGACGACAGCGCTTGATGTAACGATACAAGCACAAATACTAGATTTAATGAAAAACTTAAAAAATGAAACGAATATGGCGTTACTTCTTATTACACATGACTTAGGAATAGTCGCGCAAAACTGTACACGCGTTATCGTTATGTATGGCGGTCTTATTATGGAAGAGGGGCCTGTACTTGATATTTTCCAATCGCCGAATCATCCATATACGAAGGGGCTATTAAACTCTTTACCGAAAATATCGAACGGTGTAAAAGAAAGGCTCGCACCAATTCAAGGTGTAACGCCAAACTTATTACACCCGCCACAAGGTTGCCCATTCGCAGAGCGTTGCCCGCATGCGATGGACATTTGTGAAAAAGAACGTCCACCGTATTTTGAAATCGGAGACGGAAGGCGTTCCATGTGCTGGTTAAACGATAAGACAGTAGGTGATTCCCATGCATGAAGAAAATTTAATTGAAGTTCGGAACTTAAAAAAGTATTTTCCTATTAAAAAAGGACTATTCGGCAGAAAAACAGAGCAATTAAAAGCAGTCGATGACCTAAGCTTCACAATTAAAAAGGGTGAAACATTTGGATTAGTAGGAGAATCTGGCTGCGGAAAATCAACGACAGGAAGAAGCATCATTCGCTTACATGATGTTACTTCAGGTAACGTTTTATTTGACGGAAAAGATATCGCAAGCTTAAAGGAAAGTGAACTAAAAGAATATCGAAAACGAATGCAAATCATTTTCCAAGATCCATACGCATCATTAAATCCGTCGATGAACGTATTCCAAATTATTAGTGAGCCAATGAACATTCATGGATCTTATGAAAAAGAAGAACAAAAAGAAATCATATTAGACCTGCTCAAAAAGGTAGGCCTAAAAGAAGAACATCTATATCGCTATCCGCACGAATTTAGCGGAGGCCAGCGCCAGCGCATCAGCATCGCGCGCGCACTATCTGTAAAACCAGATTTCATCCTATGTGACGAACCGATCTCAGCACTAGATGTCTCAGTCCAAGCGCAAGTCGTAAACATGCTGCAAGACATACAAGAAGAAACAGGCGTCACATACTTATTCATCGCACATGACCTATCTATGGTAAGACACATATCGGACCGAATCGGAGTCATGTACTTAGGGAACATAGTAGAAATTGCCGATAGCGAAGACCTATACACAAAACCGGCACATCCATATACACAAGCACTACTCTCATCCATGCCAGAACCAGATCCAACAAAAACAGGGAAAGATCGGATCATTCTAGAGGGAGAAGTACCAAGCCCGCTAAACTCACCATCCGGCTGCAAATTTAGAACGCGCTGCAAATTCGCCACTGAAAAATGCGCACAGGAAGTACCGAAGATGGTCGAGATTGCGAAAGGGCATGAGGTGGCTTGTCATTTGTTTTAGAGGAGAAAGCACTAGGGGGGACCTAGTGCTTTTTTCTTTTGTGTGGGAGTGTATATTGATAATAAAGTCATTTAAAAACAAAAGTAAATCTCTTATTGTTATTTTGTTAATTTTTACCTTGCGAAAAATAAAGTTAAAAGTGATGTAAAATGAATTCGTAGTTTTGAATAAATAGGAGGGAAGTTCTAATAAACAAAAAAGAAATTGAAGACTTATTTGAAGGCGTACCACCAACATTTCGGGAATTTTGTACGGTAAGCAGTCAAAACTATAAAATTTGATTGTAATGTGTTCGCTTAAGCTATTAACAAAAAGATATTAATCACTAATCATCGGCACTTTGTTTTTGGTAATGCGTTTTAGTGACAGTGACAGGAGCCAGTGAGAAATGGGGCATTTCAGATCGTCGGATACAGCTGTTATGTAAGCAGAGCAGGATGATAGGCGCATATCGGCTCAGCTGGACATGGGCTATTCCAGAGGATGCTGTAAAACCTGTTGATGGACGAACGAAATCCGAACGAAATAAATCTTAAAACTACAGGGAAAATACAGATTGCTGTGTTATCTTTTTTACGGAGGTATACATTTATGGATATACGAATACTGCTTGTCGAGGACGATGAGCATATTTGCAATACAGTAAAAGTCTTTTTATCTGGAGCGGGATATAAGGTGGATGCCTGTTTTAACGGGGATGAAGCGCATAGCAAGTTTTATGATAATACCTATCAGCTTGTCATTCTTGATATCTTGTTGCCGGGAATGAACGGTCATGAGCTTTTAAGGGAGTTCCGTAAGCTGAATAATACGCCGGTTCTGATGATGACCGCTCTTTCCGATGATGAGAATCAAATCAGAGCATTTGATGCGGAAGCGGATGATTATGTGACTAAGCCGTTCAAGATTCAGCTATTGCTGAAACGTGTGGAGGCGCTGCTCCGTCGCAGCGGTGCGGTGGCAAAGGAACTTCACTATGGCAAGCTGACACTTTTGCCGGAAGATTTCAAGGTTTTTTATGACGACGAAGAATTACTTTTGACCCTTAAAGAGTTTGAAATCTTAATGCTACTGGTGCAAAACAATGGCAGAACACTATCTCATGAAGTTATTTTGTCCCGCATATGGGGCTACGATTTTGACGGTGATGGTAGCACCGTGCATACTCACATTAAAAACCTACGGGCGAAGCTACCGGATAATATCATCAAAACAGTACGCGGGGTGGGCTACCGATTGGAGGAAACTTCATGAAAAAGAATGGGATATTTATTAAGATTTTTGCCTATACGATAGTTGCTATGCTGTTGATTGTTTTCGTAACTGCCACATTGTTTTCAGGTCAATTCTTAACACTGTACAGAGCAGTTGAAAGGGAACAAATATTAGTGTCCTATCAGCCTTTGGTCAATAGAGTAAAAAATAGTAATTATAATGATATTCCCGTAGCAGCGCAAAGGTTTCGTGACAACAACCAATCATTTGAGTTTTGCATTATAGATGATAATGGCGGCGTGATTTACGCTACGCCGGGTGCTGATACCTCGGATAATTTCAATGGTGACTTTTACTATGTGGTGCATAATGATAAAGCCCGTGGCTATTCTGTCGTCGCCCAGACCAGACCGGGCTTAACTGCCTTTTACAATGAAATAATTGTGCGGGCATTGGTCGCGTTTGCCATTGTACTCGCCCTCTGCCTTGTGTGCGCGTATGTTTTTGCACGTCAGATAACCAACCCCATCAAGCGATTGGCGGATGACGCCGGGAAAATGGCAAGGCTTGAAGATGTACCGCAAAGCCTACCTATACGCCGGGATGAATTAGGCGATTTGTCGCGTGACATTCACTCTATGTACGATAAGTTGAAAGATACCATTTCCCGGTTAGAAAATGAAATCTTGCGGGTAAGGGAAATGGAGGAAGCACAGCGATATTTCTTTTCGGCGGCTTCACATGAGCTAAAAACGCCTATCGCGGCAACAAGTATCTTGCTGGAGGGTATGCTCGAAAATGTAGGTGATTACAAAGATCATCCCAAATATCTGCGCGAATGCGTGAAGATGATGGACGCGCAGGACGATGTGATTTCCGAGATACTGGAGATTGTCAACCTGAGCGATGGGAAAATCTCTCAGGATCTTGAAAAACTGAAACTTCGGCAAATAGTGGCTGACATACTGCCTGACTTTCAGATATTAGCTGAAGCAAACGGTCAGTGTATTGTTATGGACATTCCTGACGGACAAAACTGCCTTGTCGATTCTAAAATGCTTCAAAAAGCACTTTCTAATATCATTTTGAACGCAGTACAGAATACACCTACAGGCGGTGAAATTAGGATATGGAGCGAGCCTGCGGATAAACAATATCGCCTTTGCATACTAAACACAGGTGCAAGGATAGACGATACAGTTCTGCCTAAGTTATTTGACCCATTCTACCGTATGGATAAAGTGCGGGGTCGGAAAAGTGGGCGTAGCGGTTTAGGCTTGACCATTGTGCGGAAAACGTTGGAAGCAATGAACATTGAATATGCTTTGGAAAACGTTCCGGATGGCGTTCTATTTTGGATGGATTTGCCAAAGGCATAAATAACACAAGGAGAAAAAATAATGAAATTAGAAAACCGAAATAAACTTACAATTACATTGTTTGTAGTATATATGCTGCTGTTGACAGGCGTCATTCTCTTCAAATTACCGTTTTATTCTTCTGAAATATCAGATGGGATACGAGTAATCAATCTGATTCCATTTCAGGGGTCTTTCGATGACAGCGGAACTATTGATTTTAGAGAAATAAGAGCTAATATATTTATTTTTATCCCTTTAGGTATATATATTTGTATGCTAAAAAGTAAATGGCCTTTTATGAAGAAAGTTCTTCCAATTGTTGCTTTGACATTGGCGTTTGAAACTATACAATTCATTTTTGCAATGGGAAGAAGCGATATTACTGATGTACTTGACAATACGCTTGGAGGGGTAATCGGCATTGGTATTTATGCATTATTGTTCAAGATTTTCCAAAACAGGACTGTTAAGGTTGTAAATATACTTGCCCTGGTAGTAACTGTTTGCGTAGTATTATATTTCGCCTATCTGTTTTATCTCAGCCATTTTGTTATGAGGCGTCTGCACCCCTGATGTTAGCAACCAAGCTTTATCACTTTGACCGACAGGATTATTCCTGCCGGTCTTTTTTAATGTTCTCCGCTACAGACAAACTACAGGGAAAATACAAATTGCTTTGCCATAATAGGAGCATGCCAAACGTAAATGTCTATTTTACGCCATACATAGGAGGACTACCGCAATGAAAATGAAAAAACTAATCGTACTCGCTTTAGCGCTTTTTCTCGTACTTGCCATTGCCGCTTGCAATGATAGCGGCAATACGCCAGTAGTATGTGTCAAATAAGCAATATTGGCATTACTATTTATAGTTGTGAACATGACGAAACTGATTTGTTTCTCAAATTGTCACCTCGTTTTGGAGCATTTGCTTTTCTTAGCTTAATAGTGATGTGGTGCTCCCCTTGTTAGTAGTAATTTTAATATCGCTATGGATAAATTACTTTTAGAACTTTACTTCCGAGAACGAGAATTGTGTAAAGGAGCTGTCCAAATGGAGGGCTTATTTTTTTGCTTAGCGTGATTTTTTCCAACATGCTGGCGGTACCACATTGTTATTAAGCTAGTAATTTCAAGTATCCTAAAAACGGAAACTTCATTATTTTACAGTAATTTATGAGTGTAAACTTTGATAAATTTAAGACTGAATATTTCTATAAATTCTAAATATTTTCTTTTTTGTGAAAAATGATACGTTTGATGTATGAGTTACAAAACTATTAAAGGGGGATTTTTTATGTTTAAGAAATTAGTAGTCGGAGCATTAGCAACAGGTATTGCATTAACTGGGGGGATTGGTGCAGCATCAGCTGATACAGTAAAACCTATTTCAGATAGAGTTGAAAGTATAGTTGAAAATACAAATGAAGTCGAAAGACCATTTGTACCAAATCTTTCAGATAAAAATAATCTTATTGGTGAAAAAGCAGTTGCAGCATTTGATTGGGGATATTCCGGTAGTTATAATTTTTCTACATCAATTCAAGTGAAAAAAACTGCATCTGTAGCAGATAACGGGACTATTGGAGTAGCTATTTAAAATAATAAAAATTTTAATTTTAAAGTTGTAATAAAAAGTTTATCATCAGGAAACACTGTAACCCATAATGTAACAGGAGGGCCAATGAGTGGTGGTAATTACGTTTATAATTACTTTGGTCCTATGAAAGCAGGAAACTATGTTGTAACTCTAGTAAATACAGATGGTTCATGGCACCAAGGAACTGTTTGGCTTGGATGGTAATTAATTGAATGTATTTATTTTTTGAACAGACTTTTCAAAAAATAAAAGTCTGTTCTTTTTAATTCTGCATGTCCCTTTGTTTTCGGGATGCTGATTTAGAGTGCTATCAAGTTAAGAAATACAAATACCTCCAAAACGAGAAAATGTATATTTTTTTGTTTTTGGGTGTTATAAAACTCTTAAGTTGATGGGCATGGGGTAGTACCCGTAAATTGTAAATCTGCAAGTTCTTGATGTTATTTCAGTTTTTTATTAATTTTAATATATTTTAGGTTCATGAGTACTTACTGGGGATATTATTAGAAATGTGTATTGAATTAAATACAAAGTGTATCTAGTATATTGCCTTTTTCTTCCTTGTTGATACCAATATATTTCAGTGTAATTTATAGAGTGCTATGATTGAGTTTTGAGGGACTGCCTTTTGGTGGTTTTTTTGTGTGGAAATTAGAGAACCATTCATGATTTATTTGTGGAATTTTGGTGATAATTATATAGGCAAATATATTTTCTTTATTATAGAAAGGATATGTTTATATGTTATCGAGAGACGAAAGATTACTATTGATTGCTTGGAACACAGAACTAGCTAGTCAATTAGCTTTTATTGCACATTCTTTAGGAGAAGATGAAATGTATACTAAAAAAAGATGCTGTGGAAGAATTAATTAAGGTTGTATATAGGATAGTGTCGGATACTCCGAAAATTTATTCATAGGATGGTATTAGTGGAAATTTAGGAGCGAGGGCTTAGATGCTTCGAAGCCTTATTAATACTGCATCCTATGTGACGAACCAATCTCAGCATTAGATGTCTCAGTCCAAGCAAAAGTCGTAAACATGCTGCAAGACATACAAGAAGAAACAGGTGTCACATACTTATTCATCGCACATGATCTATCTATGGTAAGACACATATCAGACCGAATCGGAGTCATGTACTTAGGAAACATAGTAGAAATTGCCGATAGCGAAGACCTATACACAAAACCGGCACATCCATATACACAAGCACTACTCTCATCCATGCCAGAACCAGATCCAACAAAAACAGGGGAAAATCGGATCATTCTAGAGGGAGAAGTACCAAGTCCACTCAACTCACCATCCGGCTATAAATTCAGAACGCGCTGCAAATTCGCCACTGAAAAATGCGCACAGGAAGTACCGAAGATGGTCGAGATTGCGAAAGGGCATGAGGTGGCTTGTCATTTATTTTAGAGTAGGGGAAAAGCATCGGGGGAACCTGGTGCTTTTTGTTGTTTTACGTGGCATCCAGCTAATAAAGTAAATTATTAGATACGAAATGCTTCTTGTTCAAAAATAAAAAATTTTGATTAACAGTGCTCCGAAATTAAGTGGAGAAATCATCATAACTAATAGTAGTAAATTTGGAAAGGCTTTATCTGAAATTAAACTTCCTATATTTCCATCTCCCCAAAAAAGATTTATAGTTAGAGTGTAAATCTTCCTAAGGAGAGGATATATTGAATAAGAAAAAAAGAGTGAACATTGCTATTTCTACAATTTTATTATTAATAGTAGACTACATATCTTATACAACGTACAGCAAAAATATTACTCAAGATAAAGCTTCAAAAGTAGCAATAAATTATATGAAGGATAAAGAAAATATAGATCTTGTAGTTACTAAAGTTGATATTTTACATGGAGTACGTGATGGTTTTATTGATGTAGAAGGTTATTCTAAAAATGATAAGAAAAAGGTAATCCGCGTTACGATAAACAAAACGCAAAACTATTTAGTCTCCGGTTGGGGATTTAAGGATTAAAGATTACCTATTTAAATACATTGTTCTTTAAACATTTCGTTGTAGTATCTTTTGATTTGAAATAGCTATTTTTATATTATTTCCTAATTTTTCCGTATTGAATGATTTCAATATAAATTAATGTTATCAGATTGATTGAAAACATAATTTGTTTATCGAAGGAAGAGGAAAAAGATAGAAAATTATTGTAATGTTCTTGAACAAGATACAAAATATAGAATAGTGGTTAAGTTTATGCTCTAATTACTACAAAGTGCAAATATTAAAGTGCTTTATAGGGGGATATTGCAAATGGAGAGATGGAAAAAGTTTTCGATGATTGTAGTCAGTATCGTGGTATTTGGTATATTTATAGGATATATGGTAGGAATGTTTTTCAATCCCGGAAGTGACGATAAGCAAATACAAGAGAGAATAGTTGATGCCAAAGGAGAGGAAATTGACAATTTGGCCAACTCTGAGGGTGTCATAATCGACTCTATGCACAAAATGTTGCATCAAAAAGTAATAGCTGATAAAAAGAGTGGTTTTATCGTAATGTCTCCTGAGAATATTAAAAAGCTTCGTCACTTGTTAGATCAAAGCGATAAAATAATGGAAAAAGAAAAATATGTTGAGATTTTAAATCGTTGGGAAAAAGGTGATTTTTCTCAAGCGGTTGAGGAACATGATTATATGTGGGAGCAAGCAGGTGGAGAAAGTGCGGGAAAAGCAAAAAGATTAGCTACTCCAAAAGAAGAAACAGCATATCTCAAAGAACAAAGCAAAAAAGAAGGTTCTAGTACAAAAATAGAATAAAAGGTAATAAAGTGTATAGATTCCTAATAGAAGTGTATCTTATGTTGCAAGCTCCAAAAATTGTGTTATCTACTCTATTGATATTGTTATATTTGGAGAGTAGATAGTAAAAGGGAGATTTCAAATTGAGTTCTCCCTTTTACAATTTACTTGAAAAATAACTTCCCCTTATAAGTTTCTATATAGATGCGCCCGTCGCCCTCTTTTTTTATTTCGCTATCAAAATGTTTTATCCAATCAACAATGCCTCGATCACTTTCTGTGACATTTTCTCTTACATATAGATATGAATGAATTGATTTATACAATGTATAGTTAGTTAAAAGCCTTTGACTAAGAGAAATAGGAGTCTCTGAACTTGGAGTCTCTTGAATTATATATGGAGATGGGAGAATGTTATTACTGTTAACATATGCATAATATTTAGACTGATTAATGGCCCATTTTAGCCATATGATTTGAACTATTATTATAACTATGGTGACAATTTGTTGTGTTTTTTTAAAACTTCGTTCTGGAAAAGAGTAGTAGATGAAAATCGGAATAGCAAATAAACCAACCCAAGCTACCCATTTGTCTATTGGGGTACCATTTATCCAGAAGATAATTCCTAAAGCTTTTGTAAATAAAAATAAACAAACAAGACTTGTGAAAATTATTGATAAATAGTATGTTTTGTTTTTCATGATTTTCTCTCCAAAATATATGTTCCTAAAACGAGTATAAGAGTATTTTACAAAGTGTATATCATATAGATGTAGAGTACAAAATAGTAACTTAAATTAAATATGGCAAGCATAACGCGTTGGTAAGTTTTACTGGCTCCAGCTGAAAATAAAACGCCTATAAGTGGTGCAAATAATCCAATCTTCCAAAATATATTTGCTGAGCCACCTATTTCTAATGTATCTTCATTTACTATAGTTAAAAGAGCGTAAGGTACACAAGCTAAAGATAATATAGCCCACTTGTTCAAAGTGTCACCTCCCTTTCGTTGTTTTAATATAAATAGTAGGAAAAAGTTTTTATGATTTGGAAGTGTATCCTATATATTTGGAATATTAGGCTATAATAAGTTATTATTTGTGCTGTTCATATATCCACCCATTTTTCCCGTTTCGAAATCATATTCCAATGTTTTAGTTTCATATTCAAATTTCATTACTATTGAAACTTTAGTATTATCTTTCCATGAAATTTCATAAAGGTCTGAACTATTAACAATATTAAAATTAGCCACCCTTATTTTTGTTTTCTCTACAAGTTTGTTTTTTTCTTTAAAGTAAATTTTTATGTATTTATCATCGAAGAGATGTCCATATGAAATCCCCGTAATTTCTATGTGACTTGCTTGGTTGGATGACGTATTTTTTACAATTGGTTTTTCGTTTTCTTGAAAAAACAGCCAATAAATAGGATATAGAATAAGTATAAAAATCATACTCATACCTAATAAAAATTTTAATATGCAACCGCCAAAATCGTGGTCTACCATTTTATCATTACATAGCCATTGGCCCATATTAGTTTCACCACTCAACTTTAGGATAATTAGATAGAAAACTTCTAAATGATTTAAAGTATCACCTTGTTTAACCTCTTACTAAGAATAGAATGTTAACTATATTTATAAATTATTATCTTCATTTTGGAAATGATTTTTATACTTCAATTGGTTTAATTTACCACGAAGTGAAAAGAACCGCCAGTGTTTTCGAATGATATCTATATGTATAGATATATGTAAATGTTAGACAGGCTTCAAGTTTTAGTGCAAAACAATAGCTCAAGTATTCTACGGCATTTCAAGGCTTTAAATGAGAGAATACTTGAGCTTGGTGAATCTTATAAAGTAGGTATTTATTTTTCTTAAGTTGATACACATGAGATGTTACCTCTATAATCTTCTTTTTTTCGTTTCATAATGATTTATTATAAATAATACATGTCATAATCAAAAAAGAAGAAAAGTAAATTTGAATATCTTTTCTGTTATAAAGTTTAAAAACCTCTACATATAAGTAGAGGTTTTTAAGTTGCACATTAATGAATTATACTTTTTCAGATAAACGAAGATCATAGAATACATACTTTTAACTAGATTTATTATTAGCTAGTTTATTCCCACCACCAAGCTCCGCCTCAATCTGCGAAGTCTTCGATGACTCATCCATACGCCAATACGTAATAAAGCTGATCGCGATACATCCGGCTACGTAGAAGTAGAATAGTGACTCCATTCCGATACTCTTTAGCCATAATGCGATGAACTCAGCTGTTCCGCCGAATATTGCAACGGTTAGTGCATATGGTAAACCTACGCCAAGTGCGCGAATTTCAGTTGGGAAGAGTTCTGCTTTTACAATTGCGTTAATCGATGTGTAACCAGTAACGATAATGAGGCCGACCATCATAAGTAAGAACGCTACGATTGGTTCTGTTGTTTTTTCCATAAAGAAGAAGATTGGTGCTGTTAGTAATGTTCCGAGAATACCGAATGCCATTAATAGTGGGCGGCGTCCAATTTTATCGGATAATAGCCCCGCAATCGGTTGAAGTACGACGAAAATAAGTAGTGCGATAAAGTTAATCCAGCTTACAACTTCTTTCGGAAGACCGACTGTGTTTACCATGAACTTTTGTAAATATGTTGTGTACGTGTAGAATGCGACAGTGCCTCCTAATGTTAGGCCGACTACTGTTAATACTGCTTTCGGGTGTTTCATAAGCGCGCGAACGGTTCCTGCACTTTCGCGTTTTTGCGACTTTATGTTTGCGAACTGTTCTGATTCATCCATCGTGCGGCGAAGCCATAATACAGCTACTGCACCCATTGCTCCAATAATGAATGGAATGCGCCAGCCCCAAGCTTTCATATCTGGTTCGCTTAGCAATTGCTGAAGAACAATTTGAACGCCTAACGCAACCATTTGCCCAGCAACGAGCGTTACATATTGGAAGCTTGAATAAAAACCGCGGCGACCACTACTAGCCATTTCAGATAAATATGTTGCGGAAGTTCCGTACTCTCCGCCAAGTGATAATCCTTGTAGTAAACGAGCAAGAACTAAAATAATAGGTGCCATAATACCGATGCTTTCGTAACTAGGTGTACAGGCGATAATTAAAGAACCACCGGCCATAACCGTAATCGAAAGCGTTAATGCTGCCCGGCGTCCGTGCCGATCTGCATAACGTCCCATTAATAAACTTCCGATAGGGCGCATTAAAAATCCAACTGCGAAAATAGCCGCTGTGTTCAGTAACTGACTCGTTGGATCTCCTTTAGGAAAGAACTCCGCTGAAAAATAAACAGCGAAAGCAGAGTAAACGTACCAGTCGTACCATTCAATTAAATTACCGACAGAACCTTTGAAAATATTGCCGGCGACTCGATTGGATTTTGCTTGAGCCATACTAATTCCTCCTCGTGCTTATAAATAAAATGATAATTATGAAAGCGTGTTCATTATAGTTGAATTGTACTGTTTGTGGAATGAAATCTCAATATTATGACAATTTTATTCTTTTTGTACTTTATGTACATGGAGAGTTTTAATAGTTGCTTCATTATTCGTTTTGTCATAATAATAGAAAAAGGAGATTGATAGTTTTGAATATTTTATCAAAGGGTATGGGGTATGAAAAAATCACGCAAAGTGTCATTACAAACGAAAATAGTAAGCTTAATTATCGCGTTAATTTTATTTGTCGTTCTCCTATTAGCTGGAATATTTGTTTACATTCAGTCCGTTGATACGAAGCGTCAAGTGGAACAATTAGCACTGCAAACAGCTAAATCTCTATCTTTTATGCCTGCTATAAAAGATGCTTTTCAAAATAACGAGCATAAAAGTACCATTCAATCCATTGCGGAACAAGTTCGTGAGCAAGCTGGTGCCGATACTGTCATTATAGAAGATCGCTATGGGATTATGTATTCGAATTCTAATTCGGAGTTGATTGGTACAAAGAGTAACAATCCATATAACTATGAAGCACTCACCTTTGGTGGTTATTATACACTCGAAGGAAATAGTGTAAGTGGTCCGGCTTTAATGGCGAAGGCGCCCATTATTGTTCATAACGGAGAATACGATCAAGTAGTAGGCGTTGTGACAGTAGAGTTTTTAATAAAAGGTATTGAATCTAACATATTGAGTAGAACGAAAGAAATTATACTCTTCTCCTTAGCTGTATTACTAGCTGGAATTGTGGGTGGCATTCTTTTAGCACGTAGCATTCGTAAAGACACACTCGGTTTAGAGCCGAATGAAATCGCAGCGCTATACCGGGAACGAAGTGCAATATTACTATCTATAAAAGAAGGAATTATCGCCATTGATCAAAATGGTTTTATTACAATGATGAACACATCAGCAGAGGAAATGCTTCATGTAAATGGTGATTATATGCAGCAGCACATTTCAAAAGTTTTACCGGAATTTCATATGGAGAGAGTACTAGAAAACGATCAAGAAATCGCATTTCAAGATAAAGTGTTTATTTTAAACATGACACCAATACTCGAAAATAATAATACGGTAGGCGTTGTATGTAGTTTTAGAGATAAAACAGAACTGCAAAACTTAGTGAATACGATATCTGAGGTAAGAAAGTATTCAGAGGACTTGCGTGCTCAAACGCATGAGTTTACAAATAAGCTTTTCGTCTTATCAGGATTACTTCAGTTAGGGCACTACAGAGAAGCAATTGAATTTATTCAACAAGAATCTAATATTCATCAAAGCCAAAACCATATTTTATTCCATCAAATTCACGATGCGAAAGTACAAGCTATTTTATTAGGAAAAATCGGAACAGCGTCTGAGAAGAAAATTGATTTTCATATTGAAGGAGATAGTGCGCTTCATCCATTACCAGACCATATAAAAGTTTCGCACCTTATTACGATACTTGGAAACATAATCGACAATGCATTTGATGCGGTGAGTGAGCGAGAGGAAAAGAGTGTTTCCTTCTTCGTTACGGATATTGGGCACGATATTGTGTTTGAAGTGATAGATAGCGGAGTAGGAATACCAGCTGAAAAAATCACGACCATTTTTCAAAAAGGATTTTCAACGAAAGGAAACAATCGTGGTTACGGACTAGCAAACGTGAAAGAAATGGTAGATGTACTAGAAGGAACAATTGAGATTCAGAATGAGAAAAATGGGGGAGCTATTTTTACAATTTACCTTCCGAAAACATTGAAAGAAAGTACATAACAAACAGGGGGATGGACATATGTTGAAGGTTGCAATTGCAGAAGATGATTTCCGCGTCGCGCAAATTCAGGAAGAGTTTTTATCAAAAATAAAGGACGTAAAAGTGATCGGAAAAGCATTAAACGCAAAAGAAACGATGGAACTACTACAAAGGGAAGAAATCGATTTGCTTCTATTAGATAATTACTTACCAGATGGAATTGGAACAGACTTATTGCCGAAAATCCATGCTGACTTTCCAAACGTTGATGTCATTATGGTTACTGCGGCGAATGAAAACCATATGCTAGAAAAAGCAATTCGAAACGGCGTAAGCAACTACCTTATAAAACCGGTCACATTAGAAAAGTTCGTTCGCACAATTGAAGACTATAAAAGAAAGAAGCAACTATTACATAGTAGCAATGAAGTAAATCAAGCAATCATTGATAACTTTTTTGGCACTTCACAAACACAAGACATAAAAAACTTACCGACAGGTGTCGATCCGTTAACACTGCAAAAAGTGAAAGGAATTATAAAAGGGTTCGACGAGGGCATTACAATAGAAGAAATGGGGGAGCAAATGGGGGCCTCCAGAACAACCGCAAGAAGATATTTAGAATACTTAGTGGCGACAAACGAATGCACAGTAGAGTATACATACGGCATTATCGGACGACCAGAACGAAAATATCGCATAGGACGAGGACTATGAAAAAACGATTATTACTATGTATATGGATCATGACAGGAGTAATAGCTGGTTGTTCCTCGGAAAAATCCGAAACAAATACAGTAAACATAGAAGAAGTAGAAATCGTTGCGCCGAACGTTCAAGGAGCCGGATGGGACTTAACAGCACGAGCGATGCAAAAAACGCTCGCAGAAGAAAAAATCTTCACAAAACCAATTACTGTCACAAACAAAATAGGTGGCAGCGGTGATGTCGGATGGAAATATACGAAACAAAAAGGCGGTCACGTACTGGCGATTAACTCAAGCTTACTCATAACGAACAACCTACTAGGCCACAGTAAACTAACATATAAAGACTTCACGCCGCTCGCGCTACTAGCATCAGACTGGGAAGTCGTTGTCGTATCAAAAGACTCAAACATAGAAAACGCAAACGAACTAATGGAACAACTAAAACAAAACAAGAAAAACTTCAACATCGGAGTTGCCCCAGGCTTAGGAAACGACGATCACCTATCATTCGTACAAGTAAGCAAAGCCTTCGGCATAAACCCAGCCGAACTACAATTCTTCGTCTATGAAAACAAAGAAAAAATCATAAACGCCCTAACGAACAAACAAATCAGCGCCGCAACCATGACCCTATCCGAAGCCGAAAAACAATACAAAGCCGGCAAAATAAAAATACTAGCCGTATCCGCACCAAAACGACTAGACCGACTACCAGAAATCCCAACATGGAAAGAACAAGGAATCGACGTCATATTCCAGCACTGGAAAGGCATTATGGGCCCAAAAGATATGACGGAGGAAGAGGTTGCTTATTGGGATGGTGTTATTAAGAGGATGGTTGAGAGTGATAGTTGGAAGGAGATTTTGAGGGAGCGGGGTTGGGAGAGTTTTTATAAGGGGAGTGGGGAGAGTATGATATTTCTTGAGCAGAGTAGTCAGGAGTATGGGGAGCTAGTGGGGAATAATAGGAATTAGTAGATCATACAGTATGGCGTATGATTTTTCTTTTATACATAGTTTGGTAAAATAGTAGTAATTGTAATTTATTGTAACGGTGGGGATGAAAATGTTAGAGCAACTCATAATTGAATTGGCTAAATTAACGGAGCAGGTTGAAGATATAAATGGTGATAAAACTTATTTGGTTATAAATAAAGATGATGAAAGATTATACGTTGAAGCTAAATTTTTACGTGAGCAATATGAAGAGGAAGCATCACCTTATTTTAAAGTGAGTTTTGAAATTCTTAAGGATGCTTGGAGAAAATTTATCGCTATGCGTACAGTAAATAGTGAAGATTTTGGACAAGCGTGTGAATGTAATACTTTCTTGGTAGCTTTCTTTTCACAGCTTCCATTTGTGGATGTAAAAGAATCGGGAGCTATTACATTTAAAGAATTCAAAACCGATAATCTACCAAGCGAAAAATACGATAAAGTCATGCTCTTTTTAGAAGAGATCATGAATGGTACATATAATCCAAGTACGTTACGTGAACAAACGGATGAAAGTTTATATAGAGTGAAATCTAATGCGCGCCAAGATTTAAGATTGTTGGGCTTTTTGAATGAATCTCATGAAATGAATCAGTTGCTATTAAGCGAATGTGTTCAATCGGAAGATAAGAAAAGCTACATGGCACAGTTAGTTTTAAAACAAGAATATTTCCGTCATGCTTTATTTGTTCTTGGATTGTTAGAGAAGTATTCAAAGAATGAAAAGAAATTAGCTCTAGTTGATTTGGGAATGACAATTGTCCGGAATTCATTAGGGGATAATTTGATGGTTGAATCGGTAGCGAGGCGGCGTACGAATAATTTACTAGATTGGCTTGAACAAGCGGGACTAGTTAATGATGAATGGATTTCTGTTGAACAATATGTAAAAGATGATGGGGAAAAGGGCGGTAGTATGAACAGTAATTTACGTGAAGGATTTTTAAGGATAATGGACGGTTATCTAGATGCAAAAAAGGGGAGTGCAAAAGGGCATAAATTGGCTGAATTGGTTCGAAAGGACATAACGACAGAAATTAAGTGTTTACCTTTTATGAATGACAGTAAGCACATCGTTACTGGCTCGGTTGGACAAGGGAATTGGGCATCTATTCCGTGGATTGCTATTATGAATAAGGATATTACCAAATCGACTCAGAGGGGATACTATATCGTTTATTTATTTAGTGAAGATATGAAAAGATTGTATCTAACTATAGGACAAGGGGTAAAAGATACGCCTAACGAAGAAATGGAGAAGATTAAGCAAGAAGTTCGTCAACATATATATATGTCTAAAAAGGTGAAGAAAGACGATAATATTTTCCTTGGTACAAGTTCAAGAGCGATGGATTATGCAAATTCAACAGCTGCCTACATTGTATACGATGTGAACAAAATGCCAGTTGAGGTTGAGTTAGTAGAAGATTTAAAAGAAATGCTTCACTACTATGAGGGATTCATTAACTATAAAGAGAAAGGTATTAAGTATGAAGCAAGTTCTGAGAGGAAAGAAGTTCATTTAGATCAACAATCAATTATCGATCATGTGTCCTCTTATATTCAAAGTAAAGGTTTCTTTTATGAGAAAAAGGATCTTATTAATTTCTTCCTTTCATTAAAAACAAAGCCATTTGTAATTTTATCAGGTATTTCAGGTACAGGGAAAACGAAAATTGTTCAGTGGTTTGCGGAGAGTTTAGGAGCTACGGAAGAGAATGGACAATTTACACTTATTCCGGTTCGACCTGATTGGAGTGATAGTTCTGATTTGCTTGGGTATGTGAACCTTCAAGGGGAGTTTCAAGACAGACCGTTAATTAAGGTGCTTAAAGCTGCAGATGCAAATCCAAATAGACCGTATTTTGTAGTGTTGGACGAGATGAATTTAGCTCGAGTGGAATACTACTTTAGTGATTTTTTAAGTGTAATTGAAAGTCGTAAATGGAAAGATGGAAAAATTGTTACATCACCAGTACTTCCAGAATCAATTACGAATAAGCACATTACGATTCCATCAAATATATATATTATAGGAACGGTAAATATGGATGAAACGACACATCCGTTAAGTAAAAAAGTATTAGACCGTGCGAATACAATTGAATTTAATACCGTTAACTTAGATTATTTTAATTTTTTAATGGATATGGAAGAGAAAGAAGCTGAAATTGCTTCAAATAGCTCTTTAGCAACCAAGTATCTTCATTTAAAAGAATGCTTTAAAGAAAACGAAGATCTTGTGAGAAATATCTCAACTATTTTAATAGAAATAAATAAAACACTTGAATCAGTTGGAGCTCAAGTTGGGTATCGTATACGAGATGAAATTTGTTTCTATATGGCATACAACGAACAAGGAAAGCTATTATCGTTTGATGAAGCGCTTGATTATCAAATATATCAAAAGATTTTACCGCGTCTTGCAGGAAGCGATGGAAGAACAGAAGAGGTATTAAAACAGTTGTATGTATTATGTGCAAATGAAGAATATGATAGCGGTAATAATGACGCTTCATATGCTAAATATCCTCGTTCAGCGAACAAGCTGTCTCATATGTTAAGGAGGTTCGAGTATGATGGTTTCACCTCTTTCTGGATCTAATAATGAAATGGAGCTAGTTAAGATTGAAACAGATGAACTATCATTGACGATTAAAGGAAATCCTTATCATGAAAAATATGAGAGCTTAAAAGAATATCACGCTATGAACGCGGATGAAATGATGTATTTTCATGTAGATGGGAAGACGGAATCCGTTTCTGTATTTGATGCGAGATTGCAGGGGTTAGACGAATGGAACGAACACCCGCCAATCTTTTTTGAGAATAGAAGTTATCAGCTTGTTGTTGTTCCGAAAAATAATAAGCAGCTCTCTTTTTATCATGAACATCCGGGTTTTCGAAAACAAGTTAGTTCTATTCAAATGGGGTCACTTCATGTGTTAATGGGGAATCTTTCGTTTCCAAATGAAGTAGGAAATACAACATTTGAAATTAAAGATGATCAAGATACTTTATTAACCATAACATTTGAAGTTTTCCCGGCAAAACTGGATTATAAGGATGATTACAGAGCTTTATTAAATGAAGTAAATGATGAAATCTATAATTTAGCATTTCATTTACTAAAAAGAACTTATTTAGGAGCATCTGCAATTTATGCTACAAATCCATCGAAGAGTGAGTTCTATCGTATTTTAAATGATTCCTTTGAGCGATTTATGAAGTCGATTTCTCATATAAAAAGACAACCCCATCATATGCTTATGACTAGACATCAACTTGTAAGAGGAGAAAAAATTCATAAACTGGATTCTGTCGGAATGAACTATTTGCGAAAGCGACCACACTTGCTGCAAGGAGAAAAAAGTATACCGACTAAAGGGATTACAGCTTATAAGGAAGTTTCTTATGATACGCTGGAAAATCGATTTGTTAAATGGATGATTCAAAGAGTCGTACATCAAATAGATGATTTACTTAAGGCGCTAGAGCCAAAGTCTAAATATACACGTGGTGTAACTGATGAAGATTTGCTAGAGCGTGTAAAAAATATGAAGTATCGAATGAAAAATGAATTGAACGATCCATTTTGGAGCGGAATCGGAAAATTAGATCGCTCAGTCTTTTCACTCGTTATTCAAATGGCTGCAGGCTATCGAGATGCGTATCAAATCTTCTTAATGCTATCGCGAGGTTTAACATTACGAGGACAAATTTTCAAAATGTCGGTAAAAGATGTCGCAAGGTTATACGAATACTGGACGTATTTAAAACTCGGACAAATTCTATCTAAAAAATATATACCGCTTCATCAAGATGTTATTCAAGTTAAACAAGATGGTTTATACGTAACGCTTGATGAAAGTAAAACTGCAAAAAGAACGTTCAAGCATCCAGTCACTGGTGAAGTAATAGAACTGTATTTCCAGAAAAGGAACGGTAGACTGCCAACAGTTACACAAAAGCCAGATACGATGCTCGCTATAGAGAAAAAGGGAAAGAGCTATCAATATCAATACATTTTTGATGCGAAATACCGAATTGATTTTGCTGAAAGGTCTCATTATAAAAAGAAGTATGGTACTCCTGGCCCAATGGAAGAAGACATTAATACAATGCACCGCTACAGAGATGCATTAGTTGTGGAACAAGATGGACCTTTTGAGCGGACAGCTTACGGAGCGTACGTATTATTCCCATGGAACCAAGAGGGAGCGTACGAGAACCATCCATTTTATAAAAGTATTGAAAAAGTAAATATCGGTGGCTTTCCATTCTTACCAAATGCAACAAGACTAGTCGAACAATTTCTAGATCATCTCATTGAAAAAAGCCCAGAAGAAATTATAAAAGAAGGTATTCTCCCAAGAGGGACAAAAGAAGAATGGCATTCATCACTAGAAGAAAAAGTATTAGTGGGCAGCGTGAAAACTGAAAGTGATTATGAAACGTATAGAAAGAATGGCGTATATCAATTACTAATCAAACAGCTAAAACCAGGATGGCAAGAAGCGAAGTACATAGCATTATATGCACCGAAAAAATGGTACGGAGAAAAAGGTGGAATTCAATACGTAGCTAAAATCAAGAACATTCAAATGCAACAAAACGATAATTATGTACATTTCGAACTAGAACCATGGAAAAAACTAGACCATCTCATCCGCCCAGTAGGATATGGCATTCAAACATACACAATAACAACTATGTCGTTATTAAAAGAAGTACAAGAACTCCCAGAACTCTTCATGAAATCAAAAGAAGAAAGAACTCTTTGGAAAACGCTACGTCGCTTTACGAAGCAGGTTAAGGTTGAGTTGGATCATAACAACTTAGATGAGGCCTCTTCTATTAAGAGTTATTATGTGCAGGATGTTCAGATTTGGGTTGATTATGAGAATGGGGTTGTTATGGTGAGGAGAGATGGGCGAGTTAAGGAAGTTCCTTTGGAGTTGGCTGTTGGTAGGGGTTCGGTGTTGTTTAAGGAAGTTTTAGAGGTACTAAATGTTAGGGAGTAGTAAAAGGGGATTAAATAATGAATAAGAGACCAAATTTATTTTCACATGGAACAAGTGAGTTGTCGCAAGATGCTTTTATTTGTTGGCTAGCAGAGTGGGCGAATCCAGTCTATAAAGAAACTGATGAATGCTTATATGAAGCCAGTATAGGTTTTATTAGAAGAATATATGATTTACATAAAAAGACCTTTCCAGCTGCTATTAAAGAAATTAAGATTACGAAACAATTTAAAGGTTTAGATATACTTATTGAAATTAACGGTAATCAGGCTATTTTAATTGAAGATAAAACGTATACAAAAGAACATTCTAATCAACTGAAACGTTATTATGAAGATGTAATGAAATTTAAAAAATATGAAAAACATGACCTGTTGCCTATCTATTATAAAATAGGTAATCAAAGTGATTATTCAGCAGTTATTGATGCAAAGTATATGTTGTTTACAAGAAAACAAATGCTTGAATTTTTACAAGAAAATATAGATAGAGGAGTTCAAGATCAAATATTTTTAGATTACTATTTTTATTTAAGAGAAATAGATCAAAAATATAATTCATATAAGACACTTCCGCTAAGTGAGTGGAAAGGTGAAGCTTGGGAAGGATTTTATGAGGAGCTAAAGCAACGCGGGATCAAAGGTCAATATGGGTATGTAGCTAATCCGAATGGTGGGTTCTATGCCTTATGGTGGAATGAACACGAAGATAATAATTGTAAGCAGTATTTGCAGTTAGAAGAAGGGCGTTTATGCTTTAAAATATATGTTGCTGATAAGCATAGAAGAAAAGAACTTAGAGATAAGTGGAGTAAAGCGCTAATCGAACGGAGTCATAATTATTCTTTTAATGTAGAGAAACCTAAATTTGGTAATGGGCGATATATGACGGTTGCTGTGGTGAGGGATTATAGAGTGGAGGATGGACAAGGGAGAATTGATATTCCAGGAACGATGGGAGTTTTAGGTGAAGTGGAGAGATTTTTAAAAATGAGAGATGTAATTATGAAATAGATTAGATAAATATTAGTCGGATAAATTGTATTATTAGCTATGGGAAGAAGAGTATATGAGATATATGCTCTTCTTTTTATTTATAAATAACATGGATGTGAATCTTAAATGATGACCTCCACCCTGTCAAGGTAAAAGTCTAATTTTACCTATATCGGTATCAATCAATCTCTTATATACATTCCCCTTGCACCTCCCCCAACGTCACCCCCTAACCTAAAGAAGACAAATCAAAAAGGGGGGACCAAACCACTCATGAAAACCACCACAAAAGAAAAAAGAAACACCATCATCATGCTACTACTCTCAGCCGCAATAGGAATCTTTTCGCCACTACTCATGTACATCACGCTGGCACGGAAAAATGAGGTGTACAAATATCATTGCCGAAAGGCATTCAACTTTCATTTGTTAATCTTTCTTTTATTTAATATTAGTTCGCGTATTAGTGATGTTTTGTTTTGGATTGTATTTGCCTTTGAGGTAGTTCAAGTGATCATTGTTGTGTGGAAAGTAATACGCGACGAGCCATATTGTTATTTCATTCGAATTCCGTTATTTAAAGAAGATAAGTATGCGGTGAAGGAGAATAGGTGATGAAAAAAGAAGTGGAGATAAGGGGAAAGCGAATTTTTATCATGATTGCAGTGTTGTTTATTGCTATTTATATTGTTTTACGAAAAAGAAAGTATGAGTACTTTTATGATGGTATTAGCGAGTATGAAAATCGGTATAGAGGGAATGTTCCTTTTTTATTACTTGTTGTAGGTTTGTTTCACTATTGTCAGCAGAATGAGATGAGTTTTTCTCATATGCTTCAGTATGTGAAAGAGAAGTTAGCGGAGTAGGTGATGATATGGCGTGGGTGATTAGTGAGTTTGCAAGTGTTGGGGATGTTACGGTGCGGACGCTTCGTTATTATGACAAGATTAATTTATTAAAGCCGAGCGATTATACTGAGGGTGGGCATCGGTTATATACGAAAGATGATTTGTATGTGCTACAGCAAATTCAATCGTTTAAGCATCTCGGTTTTTCGCTTGGGGAAATTCAAAATATTATATTACAGCGGAATGTAGAGACTGAAGATTTTTTAAGACAGATGCATTTTCAAAGGGAATTGCTTTTGGCGGAGCAAGAAAGGATTGCGAAGGTGCTTTCGCATATGGATGAGATGACGAAGAAGTTTCAAAAGGAGAAACGAGTGGATGTCGCTTTGTTTTCTTCGTTTTTGCAAACTTTTATATGGGAGAAAGAAAATAAGGAATGGCTAGAGGAACACTTTTCAACGGATAGTGTTCGAGCGTTTTATAATAATAAGGAACTAAAAGAAAAGTTTGAACAGCGATTTATGGATGTGATAGGGAAGTTGAAAAAGTATAAGGTAGAAGAGAAAGATCCGGGTCATCAAGACGTTCAAGTTACCTTGAAGGAATTTTTCAATGTAATAGAAGAAGTAACGAATTATCTTGATACACCCCAAAGCGATATAGAGGATATAATCCAAAAATCAAACCTCCCACTATCCGAATTCCCAGCTCTCTTCACAACCGAAGAAGAAAACTATATAAAAGAAGCAATGCAGCAGTTTAACACCTAGTTAAACTGCTTTTCCATTATAATAGAAGAAAAACCAAACGGAGGGAAATCCCATGCCAACCTACAACAAACTAATCCGAAACAAAATCCCACAAATAATAAAATCCAACGGAAAAACACCCACAACAAGAATTCTACCCGAAGAAGAATACATAAAAGAAATCTGCAAAAAAACAGAAGAAGAACTAACCGAATATCTAGAAGCAACAACAAAGGAACATAAACTCGAAGAACTCTCCGACCTACTAGAACTAATAAACGCCCTAGCCGAACACGAAGGCACAACACTAAAAGAAATCAACAACATCCGTAAAAAGAAAGCAGAAGAAAGAGGCGGCTTCTCAGATCGAATCTTCCTAATCGAAGTAACCGATAACTAGCCCCTCCTAAGCCCCTTACAAGCCCCTACCAAGTAATAAATCACTAAGAAAAAACATAACAAAATAAAAACACCAACAAACACCGTAGTAGGAGTCGAAAAAAATTTTGAAATAACACGCCAAAAACCCAGCCCTCCTTCCTATATATAGTACAAAGAGGAAATTTTCATTTTTGAATTAGGACGGGAGGAATTGGGATGGCGGTGTATCGTACTGTACAGGTGAATTTTTGGCAGGATGATTTTGTTTTGGATTTGACGCCGGAGGAGCGGTATTTTTATGTTTATTTATTAACTTGTTCGAAGACGACGCAGTGTGGGATTTTTCCTTTTCCGAAGCGGTTAGCTGAGATGGAGACGGGTTATAATCGGGAGACTGTTGATAAGCTTGTGCAACGCTTTGTTGATTATGGAAAGATTCTTTATGATGCGGATACGCGGGAGTTATTCGTTTTGAATTGGCTTCGTTATAATCCGGTAACAAATACGAATGTGGAGAAGTGTGTGCTTCGTGAGCTTAAGGGTGTGAAGAATAAGGAGTTTGTACATATGTTTCTTCAGAAGTGTGCGGAGGAGGAGATGAATGTTCCGATGCTGTTAGCGCATTTCGGTATGCCTGGTGATTTGGCTATGGATGATGTAGAGCCGGCTTGTGAGGAGGCAGAGGAAGAAGAGGTTGTTCAGGAAGAGACGGGAAGTAAGGTGTTCACGTTTTATGAGCAACATTTTGGTAGTTTGTCTCCTTTTACGGTGGAGGAATTGAATGCATGGATGAATGATTTGTCAGAGGAGTTGGTGCTGAAGGCTCTTCAAATTTCGTATGAGAATAAAAATCGGAAGATGGCTTATGTGAAGGGGATTTTGCGTGGTTGGTACGGGAAAGGGTTTACGAAAGTGTGTGAGGTTGAGGCGGATGCTGCGAATTTCCGGAAGAAGGGGTCGTCTGTTAGTACGGGGGAGACGGAGGAGTTTTTGGCGAGGTGTGAGGAGTGGGAGAAGAATACGCCGTCTGAGGAAGAGTTGCAGCGCTTTTTAGCGGAGCGCGGGTGGCGTCCATGAGTATTCAAAATGTGGAGGCGGAAAAGACGGTGTTAGGCTCTCTATTACTTGATGGAGAGCTTATTAAGGAGTGCCGTTTGACGGAGCAGTATTTTTCTATGCCGGTGCATAAGTCTATATTTCAGTTAATGCGAAAGATGGAAGATGAGGGACAACCGATTGATCTTGTGACGTTCACTTCTAGAGTGGATCCGAAGTTTTTGAAGGGGATCGGGGGAATGGAGTATTTTATAGGGTTAATGGATGGTGTGCCTACAACTGCCAACTTCTCTTATTATGAGGGGCTTGTTCGAGGTGCCTGGAAAATGTATCAGGCGGGTGTTCTTGGGCACAAGATGGGAGAGCGTCTTATTGCAGAGAAGAGTGAGAAAATTATTGGTGAGACGATTACGGCACTTTGTGAGTTAGAGGAGAAGGACTGTGTATGTGAGTTTGATTTGAAGGATGCGCTAGTTGATTTATATGAAGAGCTTCATCAAGATGCGAAAGAGATTACTGGTATTGAGACGGGTTATACATCGCTAAATAAAATGACGTGCGGATTGCAGGAAGGTGATTTTGTTGTCCTTGGTGCGCGTCCTTCGATGGGGAAGACAGCGTTTGCGCTAAATGTTGGACTGCATGCGGCGAAGTCTGGCGCGGCGGTTGGGTTGTTTTCGTTAGAGATGAGTAGTAAGCAATTATTGAAAAGGGTAGCTTCTTGCGTAGGTGAAGTGTCAGGAGGTAGGCTGAAAAATCCGAAGCATCGTTTTGCGATGGAAGACTGGGAAAGGATGAGTAAGGCGTTTGCGGAGATTGGTGAGTTACCTCTTGAGATTTACGACAATGCAGGGGTTACGGTGCAAGATATTTGGATGCAAACTCGTAAGTTAAAGAGGAAGCACGGTGATAAAAAGGTTTTAATTATTGTAGATTATTTGCAGCTTATTACGGGCGATCCGAAGCATAAGGGCAATCGTTTTCAAGAGATTAGTGAGATTTCTCGTAAACTTAAGTTATTAGCACGTGAGTTAAATGTTTGTGTAGTAGCATTGTCGCAATTGTCTCGTTCTGTAGAGTCGCGTCAAGATAAGCGTCCTCTTTTATCTGATTTAAGAGAGACAGGGCAAATTGAGCAAGATGCGGATGTCATTATGCTTATGTATCGCGAAGATTATTACGATAAGGAAACGAAGCAGAAAGAGATGACGGAGATTCATGTGGCGAAGCATCGGAATGGACCTGTGGGGAGTTTTAAGCTGCGGTTTATGAAGGAGTTTGGTCGGTTTGTGGGAGGAGAATGATGAAATAGAAGAGGGCATATAAAAAAGTAAAGGAGTGGTTACGGATGACAAAAGTAGGTCGCTTATATGAACAGGAGAAGCAAGAAGAAATTGATAAAGCACTTTCGGCAGCTGGAATGCTCTTTAAAGGAATGAGTATAGAGGAAGTGGCTAAGAAATTAGATGTAACAATTGAAAAGGTGAGAGAGTGGGAGAAGCGTTTATCTCGTTAACAGAGGAGTAATGTTCATCATTGCTCTTTTTTTATGTACTACGACATGATGTGACAAATTCTGGATGTTTTCTTTGCTAAGATAGGCTTGGTAATCTTACATTATGCTTAATAGGAGGCTATTAAAATGTTAAAGAAGCTAGGGGTGTTGGTTTTAGGTAGTGCTGTAGCGTTAAGTTTAGTTGCATGTGATGATGCTACTAAGGAAGCTTCTAATGAGAAAAAAGAAGAGCCGAAGCAGGAAGCGAAGAAAGAGAATAAAGAAAGTAAAAAGAAAGTTACAGCAGCTGATGTAGAAGCGATTAAGGTAGGCGATTCTTTAACTGGAGCAGGTGGGGAGAAATACGAAGATGTGGTCGCGAAGTTTGGAGAACCGGATAATAAAGCGGAGTCCCAAGCTGGGGATATTAAAATGATTATTGCTAGTTGGACAAAAAATGTTAATGGTGACCTTGGAGCGAATTTCAATGTTACCTTTACGGAAAAAGATGGACAAAAACTTGCTACGAGCAAAGCGCAAATGGGAATGAAATAAAGAAAGGGTAGGAGATTTAAAATGAAACGTACAACAGAATTTGTATTAGGACTTATTGGTGGTATTTTCGGTATTTTATGTGCATGTATTGCTTTATTTATTGGGGGAGTTGCTTCTGCTATGGAGGCAGAAGGAGCGAGTAATGTAATTGGTTTAGGCTGGGCAGCGGTCGCATTATCAATTCTAGGTATTGTTGGATCCGTTATGGTAAAAAGTAAAGCAAAAGTTGGTGGTGCGATGATGACAATCGCTGCAATTGGAGGATTTATTTGTATTTCTTTCATTTATATTTTACCTGCTGTGCTTTTATTAATTGGTGGATTAATGGGGATTTTCCGCAAAGAGAAAGTGACAATGTCTGCATAAATAAATGTAATTAAAAATAGCCGACTAGAGTCGGCTATTTTTATTAGGTTAAATACGCAAATTTATTGATTTGCTCTTGTACATGTTTATTAGCTGGTGGGACTCTTTGAAGCGCCGTTTGAAGCAATGCTAATTCTTCCGTCAAAACTTTTACTAATTCAAAGTTAGTTTTATCTAGTGCCAGTTCATATACAATGAATTTCGCAAGTGGATCTGCATTTGTATCTACTCGTAATTCTTGAAGGATCTTGCTGAAAGTATCTCGTAGTTTGGCGCCCTGAACTTCATGGGATTTATGGAATAGTATGTTCCTTATTTCCCCATAAAGAAAGATCGTCTCTCCGCAGTAATCCATTGCTCCAAGTCATCTTGGCTACGTCGGACAAGTCGATTTACTAAAACATCATGCCATACATAATCCTCTAATAAGTATATATGAACGGGGTCATCTGTATAAAAAGCAATATTACGCTCTTCAAGTGATGGGCCATAAATCATTTCTTTAGAATCTATTGATAAAATAAACCAATGCCCTGTAGAGAGGGTTTCTGTATAAGTTGTTATACGATGGGCTTCTAGATTTTTAATAGGATTTTCAACATGCAAGGTAATGCCTTGTACTGTGACTTTATCAGCTACCTCAGCTAGGTCCTCTTTTAACGCTTCATACATTTCATCCCACATCGAAATGACAATACGTCGTTCTGCTTTTTTTATTAATGTTTGACAGTAGCTAATGATTGTTTGATTGTCTTTTAAAGTAATGACTCGATTATCCGTTTTTTCCTCGGAAGTTTCTAGTTTTTTTAATGAATCGCTAATTCCTTCATAAGTAGACTGCCATTCTGATTGAGCCTTCTGTAAAAAGATTTCAACGGGTAGGGGTGAATAGCGAGTGGTGTCATTTATTTCTTCCTTCATGACAATTCCTTTTTCTACAAGGTTACCTAAAATCTCATAAATTCGCGCTCTAGGGACACCCGAATCTTTACTCACTTGGTAGGCTGTGACAGGCCCCTGTTTAACAAGAGATACATAAGATTTAGCTTCATATTCATTAAAACCCATTTTTTTAAGCTGTTGCACTATGTAGTCCACTTTTTTGTCCTCCGATGTTTGCTGTTATATTTCAACGTTACAATAACTCTTTACATTTAGCAAATTGATAGTTACTATTACAATAGTGACTAAAGGGGAGGCTACTAGTATGGATTTTTATTTAGACCCATCTGTATTAATGATTTTGATTGTTTTTGGATTTGTAGCTGCATTTATTGATTCAGTTGTAGGTGGTGGCGGACTCATCGCCTTACCAGCTTTATTATTTACAGGATTGAATCCAGCAAGTGCAGTAGCCACAAATAAATTAGCATCGACAATGGGAAGTGCCACTAGTAATATTGTGTTTTATCGTTCTGGTAATCTTGATTTGAAATCGGCGTTTAAATTATTTCCAATCACTTTCATAGGTTCCATAATAGGGGCATGGACCGTTCATTTAATGAATCCAGAAGTACTGAAGCCATTAATGCTGATCATGCTTGGTGTGGTCGCTATTTATACGATATTCAAAAAGGATTGGGGAAGTATTTCCACTCATAAAAAATTGTCTGGTCGACACGTCATTATTTTTACTTTTTTTATTTTTGTTATTGGTTTTTATGATGGATTTCTAGGCCCTGGTACAGGTTCATTTTTAATGTTTGCTCTTTTATTTATTGGGTATGATTTTTTAAAAGCAGCAGGTACGGCGAAGTTTCTTAATTTAGGAAGTAACGTTGGTGCATTGTTCATGTTTATGTATGTAGGTCAAGTAAACTATGTGTATGGATTCATAATGGGAATTGCTCAAATTGCTGGAGGAATCGCCGGCTCCAGATTTGCTATAAAAAAAGGAAGCGGGTATGTTCGCGCCCTTTTCATTACCGTAACTTGTTTGTTGTTAGCGAAAAATCTGTATGACTATGTGCAGTAAGTAATCTAAGTGAAGAGAATGAAAATAATATAAACTCATATTTTTCTATATAAAATTTCATTTGTTTTATTTACATAATATCTTTACAATCATTTGATAAAATAAAGTCAACTGCGTATTGTGAGGGTGGGTGGTTATCCCTTCTTTCTATTTGGAAGGAAAGGGGGGGATAATATGGACTTTTTGTTTGACCTTGTAAAAGAGTTTGTCAAAGCGACTATGTGCGAAGTTTCAGCGTATTTTTTGCGGAAGCAACTTCTGGGTAAGGACAACAAAAAACCCACTCCGCGCCGTAGGAAGCAAAAGGGTGGGTTTCGCAAAAAATAATAACGTATAATAACCACCACCCTATACGGTAGCAGTTAAGGAAGAGATGTTAGCGCATCTCTTCTTTTTATTATATGCCAATTTATTCGCTGTTACACTTATATAGTATTCTACGGAAAATATATCATATTCCTATTTTTGGGTCAATTTGATTGCATGATTGAAAAGGTGTAGTCTTATTCCTCTTCAAACTGAAAAATATCTTGGTTAATAAGTTGGTGGAGATACCTATCCATTTCAGCAGCGGAAACTTTTCTTTCATTTTTAAACCACCATGCGCTTAATGAGGTGATTGCCCCTGAATAAAATTCAATGATTAAATCATTTGGCATCGTATGATTTTTGCGCAGTTGATATAACGCTTCTATTTCTTGTTTTCTCGTTTCGTGACTTAAATACTGTGTCCGGTTAATAAATTGTTCATCAGACATTTGCGTCTCTAATATTTTACCGAGTTCTTCATGGTGTAGAAATTGTTCCATTACTTGAAATGGTTTACTTAATCGATCTGAAACGGGTATTTCAGCAATCATCTTGCTGTATCGTTTAAATCCAAAGGCTAATAAAGCATCTTTATCTTCAAAGTGTTTATAAAAGGTTGTTCGGTGTACCATCGCGCGATCACATATTTGGTTAATCGTGATGGTACTATATTTCTGTTTTGATTGCGTCATTAATTCAAATAAGGAATCCCATAGTAATTTATGTGTACGTCTAATACGTAAATCAATTTGTTTTTCATTATCGTTCATCTACAATTCTCCTTTTTTGTAGATTAAATATACAGTGGCTGAAAATTGATTCTCCCTTTTTAATCTACATATGTATATTATATTACATGTGTTTAGGTATATTTAAAGTTTTTTAAGTAAGAAACAGGAGGAGAATCTGCAAATGAATATGACAACTAAGAGCCCTGCAAGTGGCAAAGTTGATACTTCTAATATGAAACATACCCCCATTTTAATTGCATTACTTTTAGGGGCAATGGTTGCATTATTAAACGAAACGTTACTTGGTAATGCGTTAACAGTATTAATGAAAGAATTCGGTGTAACAGCTTCAACGATTCAATGGCTTTCTACAGCATACATGTTGGTGGTTGGGGTTTTAGTCCCAATTACAGCGTTACTTCAGCAATGGCTTACAACGAGACAGATGTTTTTGATCGCTATGGTAACGTTTTTAGCTGGTACATTAATTGCGGGATTTGCACCGACATTTTCTGTTTTATTAATTGGCCGTATCGTCCAAGCTGTAGCGACGGGGTTAATTTCACCGTTATTAATGAATACGATTTTAATTATTTGTCCGCCTGAAAAACGTGGTGCCACAATGGGATTAATCGCACTTGTGATGATGGCAGCTCCAGCAATTGGCCCTACATTATCTGGAGTAATTGTGGATTCATTAAATTGGCGCTGGTTATTCTATATTGTTATTCCTATCGTGATCATTTCAATTATGATTGGAATGAAGTACATTCAAAATGTTTCAGAGTTAACAAGACCAAAAGTAGATTATCCATCTATCCTTTTATCGACATTAGGATTTGGCGGGTTTGTGTATAGCTTTAGTGCATCAGGTGACTTAGGATGGTCCGATGCGAAAGTATATGGCACTTTAATTGTTGGGCTTATCTCATTATGTATTTTTGTCGTTTGACAATTAAAAATTGAGAATCCAATTTTAGAATTACGCGCATTTAAAGTTCCGATGTTTACATTATCAGTTGGATTAATTGTCATTGTGATGATGTCCTTATTTTCAACGATGACCTTATTACCGATGTTCTTGCAAACAGTTTTACTCGTTACAGCTTTTAAATCAGGAATTATCATGCTTCCGGGAAGTATTATTAGCGCTATAATGGGACCAATTGCAGGTAAACTATTCGATAAATTTAGTCCGAAAGTTATTATCATTCCCGGCATTGTGTTAGTAGGGATTGCAATGTTCTTATTTAAAGGCATTACGCCTGACACATCAATGTTACAAATTATTATTATGCACAGCGTATTAATGGTTGGACTCATGTTTGTCATGACAGCACAAACATACGGTTTAAATCAATTAACACCAGACCTATATCCGCACGGAACAGCGTTGTTTAATACTCTGCAGCAAGTAGCTGGGGCAATTGGTACGGCTATCTTTATTTCAAAAATGTCTTCAGGAACAGCTAGCTATATGGAAAGCTCTGCAAATCCAATGGACCCAGTAGAGAAGTTAAACGGTTTAACATCTGGATTCCAAGGTGCATTTGCACTTGGATTAATCTTTATCGTTGTTGCTTTTATCGTATCGTTGTTCTTAAAAGAAGAGAAAAAGGGAGTAAAGGTAGCAGGGGTTTTACAGAACGAAAATTAAGGTTTATATAAAAAGACATCTTTATGATTAAAGATGTCTTTTACATTTCCTCCGTAACATCATACCGAAGCAACTCTTCCTGATCATAAAACCTCTCAAAAATAAGCCCCATAATATAGAAGAATACTAGACCGAAACCAATATGAATGAGTGTAAAAGTAGCTCCAAATGAAGAAAATTCATACACGAGAATTGGCAATTTCGCAGTTGTCCAAACGCCTAAGAAAAATACGATGTACCGAATGCTTGCGCCTTTTTTTAATAGTAGTGCTGCGATTGGAAAGGCGACGTAGAGGGGACCAGCTGCAATGCCTCCTAATAATAGAGAAAATAAGATTCCGTATATACCTGATTTTTTGCCCATATATTTCATGAGTGTTTCTTTTTTCACCCACTGATCAAGTAGCCCTACAAATAGTAAGACAGGGGGGAGGAGAAACAGCATATCTAAAATGCTATTCCCTGTTAGTTGTAATGCACTCCACCCTAAAGATTGATTTATAAAAGTTAATACAAAAAGCCCGAGTAGTAAGACGAAAAAGAAGCGATATCTTTTTAGTTCTTTCATACCATCACCATCCAAATGATATAGGAGAATAGAAGAGACATGAGCAAAGCGGCTGCATTACGTGCGTAAGCAAAGCTTCGCCCAAATATCTTTTGTTCTATCGGTAAAGTTGTAAGTCCTACTGACATGAGTGTAGACATAAGTGCCGCAACTTGAGGTAGGCCTGCGCCGTGTTGGACTAATGTATTTCCAAGAGGAAACACGACAAAGCTTGGAATAAGTGCAACGGAGCCGAGTATTGCTGAATACACAATGCCGATAAACCCTGATTGCTCCCCGATAATAGAAGAGATAAAGGACGGCGTTAATATAGAAAGCGATAAGCCAACAAAAAGCATGATGGAGAGCATCGCAGGGAGAAGATTGCGAAATGTGTTCCATGACTTCATTAAAGCATCTTTCGTTTTCTTGCGGTCCTTCATAAAAGAAATCCCAGTAAGGATAATGGCAAAAGTGTAAAGGATGACGCCGTTAATCATGATCGGATTCCTGTAAGTCTTTATATTTGCCCAGGAAAAAGGATAAGTTCTTCATTTTTTCTTCAATATCCATTTGAAAATCTGCCAGTTGTTCTTTTCCAGCAGACGTAATTTTGTACATCTTTCTCGGTTTGTCTTGATAATCTGTACTTACATAAGATTCAATCGCACCTTCGTTTTCTAATTTTTTTAGCGTACGATATAAAATGGCGCTATCGATTGGATTGACGGGAAGTTCTTCCTCGCACTTTTGCAGTAATTGCCCGCCATAGTTATCACCCTCAGCTAAAAATAACAAAAGAAATGCACCTGTATGTCTTCCTGTATGTTTCATGGATCTTCCTCCTAGAATGAATTACGATTAATACTGTTAATGACAGTATACTGTTGTTAACAGTATATGGTGTGTGAAGTGTTATGTCAATTTTAAAAATTGTAATTTTCAAGAGAGAAACTCACAATAACGCTTTTTCAAATATTCGAGTAAAAGTCTGTATTTTTGTATATTTAAATAAAACTTCCCTTGGTTCATATTTTACGAAGCCACTGGAAGTTGCTCCGTTGATATCTCTATTAAGTCTAAGATTTCAAACAGAGTTGTTTTTCCATTCTTGCTAACTTTTCTTTCATTTTTAAATCATCACGCGCTTAATGCGTTGATTACTTCTAAACAAAATTCCATTATTCAATCGTTTGGCATCGCATGAAGCAGAGATTAAAGGTTCAAATGCACAACTCCACATCACTAAAAGTTCTACTGAAGAAGAAGTTATTTCAGCTATGCATAGCATGACTCATCAAAAGGTAAAAGCGATTGATGGACGGGGCAATACCCAGGTATTAAAAAATTCAAACCTCGCTACCTTCACTTGAAATTGTTATAATTAAAACGTTTGTAATATTAATCTCATAATTTGAAAATGATGGGGTGTAATGAAAAAAAACTATAGGTATTAAATATTTTATACAAAGAAAAAAGGGGGAACGCTTAAACGTTTCCCTTTTGTTTTTATAGTTATTAAATTGATTGCTGTATTAAATATTAATTTTTTCGTAAAAGGAAATAGCTTTGATATAATCATTTATGGAACTATAGGTATTTCCGAGTTTTTTTAATATTTGATTTGAAAGTTTGTTATTCGTTTTTTGATAAGTGGCTAAGGCTTTATTATATTCGTTAATTGCTTTCTGAGTATCTAGCCGTAACAACCACAAATCACCAAACAATTCATGGGATTTGGCAAGGAAGTAGTGATTTTTCTCTGTTTTAATAATCTCTAGGCAATATTCTTCAACCTTTATAAAATCCTTTTTTGCTAGGTAAGTTTTAGCAAGCTCAATCTTTGTATTATTAATTACTGAAGTTGAAGCTTGTATTTGATGGTATAGTGCCAATGATTTTATGAAATATTCAATGCTTTTATCCAAATCATTTTCTTTTACATATAAAATTCCTAAATTAGTATATAAACCGGCTTCATTTTTTTTATTATCCGTTATTTGTAAGAAGTGAAGAGATTTAAAATAACAAAATTCGGCTTCTGTTAGATTGTTAATCTCCATATAACAAATTCCAAGAGCCATGTATATATCACCTTGTTTAAAATATGTGCCTAACATTTGATTTAATTCTACAGCTTCGGTCAAAAAATGAATGGCAGAATAAATCTCTTTAATTCTTCCATGTACAATTCCTAAGTTTAAAAGTAAAGAGACCTTTGTTATATCTTGAATCTGTTCATAAACAGAAATCCTATAAGCTTCCTTGAGCGTTTGGGTCGCTAGTTCATATTTTTCTAATTTTGTATAGCAACTTCCTAATGAGTCTAAACTTCTCATTAGTTCTTTTGAAGAAGCAGTCTTTTGAAATTTTTCCACACTTACTTTATAGAGTAATTCAGCTATTGAAAAATCCCCCAGTGTCTCGTGATATTTCCCCTTTACCCAGTTCAATAATCCATACTCATAGAAAGAAATTTGAGTATTAGGACTACCCTCTAATTTTCCTAGTGTATTTTCTATCTTATTTATAATTTCTTCTGTCTTTGCTGCTTTATTGGTAACTATATACGTTTCGCAAAGTTTTAAATTTCGTTTTATTTCTAGAATACTAATATCCTTATCAATATTATTTGAAAGGATTTCTTCCACACTATAACCTAATCTCTTAGAAAGTTGCTCTAAGACATTGTATGTTGGTTCTACGGTTCCTTGTTCTATCTGACTTAAATAACTTCTTGTAATAATCCCTGAGGCTAGCTCTTTCTGAGTTAAACCTGCCTTTTTTCGTAATTCTTTTATCCTCTCTCCGGTCATTTCACTCCACCTTCCATTATTAATTCAATCATATATCTATTATAAATGTTTTTAGGATTTTTTGAACATTTTTTAACTTTTTTAACATTAATATAAAAGTGTTAAAAAATGTTGACAAAACATTTAAATAGAAATATTATGTTGTTGTAATCAGAAAATTCTTAATGGGGTGATTATTTTGTTATATCTATTAAACATTGTGGCTTTAATTGATCCAGTATGGCCTGTATTTTAATTTTTAACCCATGTATTAAATTATAGTTGAATATAACAAAGCTAATTTTAGGTTTTGTTCGAATAATAAATTTTGAGAGAAGAGGTAATGTGTGATGAGAAATGAATTTGTAACTATGCCTGAATTTAGTATGGACTTGGTAGAAGCCGCTCAAAGAGCAGAGGGTATCTTAGGAGAAATGCCTTTAGAAATGTTAATAGATGTATATGTAAGGTATAAACAATTTTGGTTTATTTGTAAAAAATATCCTGAGGAAATGATTTGTCCAACACATGATATAGATCAAATGTGGCATTTACATATGTTACATCCTAAAAAGTATTACCATGATTGTATGGGGTATTTTGGAGAAATCATGGACCACAATGCTGGTTTTGGAAAAATGCAAGAGGAATATGAAGTATTAGAGGGTATCTATGATAATTCAGAAGAAATCTGGAATATGGAATTTAATCAAAGTTATGATATTGGAATTAAGAAAGATACTTTTCAAAATATAGGTATGGAAACATGTTATAAAGAGCCGTTAAGAGCGAAGAGTATGGAAACATGTTATAAAGAGCCGTTAAGAGCGAAGAGTATGGAAACATGCTATAAAGAGCCGTTAAAAGCGAAGAGTATGGAAACATGCTATAAAGAGCCGTTAAAAGCGAAGAGTATGGAAACATGCTATAAAGAGCCGTTAAAAGCGAAAAGTGTGGAGACATGTTATAAAGAGCCGTTAAAAGCGAAAAGTATGGAAACATGTTATAAAGAGCCGTTAAGAGCGAAAAGTATGGAAACATGTTATAAAGAGCCGTTAAAAGCGAAAAGTGTGGAGACATGTTATAAAGAGCCGTTAAGAGCGAAAAGTATGGAAACATGTTATAAAGAGCCGTTAAAAGCGAAAAGTATGGAGACATGTTATAAAGAGCCGTTAAAAGCGAAGAGTATGGAAACATGCTATAAAGAGCCGTTAAAAGCGAAGAGTATGGAAACATGTTATAAAGAGCCGTTAAGAGCGAAGAGTATGGAAACATGTTATAAAGAGCCGTTAAGAGCGAAAAGTATGGAAACTTGCTATAAAGAGCCTCTTAAAATAAATCAATAAGATTCTACAGCATTAAATTAACATTTTTATTGTCTAAATGCAAATGATACGAGGCTCTCCTCGTATCATTTTAATTAAAGGAGAAAAAACATGGTTCAATATAAGAATAGGTTAATATGTGCAGATACATTAAATACTTTAGGGACAGCTATTACATGGTCTGGATTACCGATGTTTGCATTTTTATCTACTGGTTCTTATTTTTTTACGGGTGCACTTTATTTTACTGGAACAATAGCTGGTATTCTTGTAGGTGCATTTGGAAGTCAACTGATTGATAGATATTCCCCTAAAAAAGTAACATTGACTGCTCTTATGTTAAATATAATAGTTGTTCTATCATTGTATTTAGGTTTAACAAAAGAATACTTTGTTTTTTTAATACCAGTAACTATCATATCTCAATATCTTGGAGCACTTACAAGCTTAAGTCAAAAAACTTGGTATAACTCTCTATATAAGAAAGATAACTTATTAAAGTTAATGGGACAAAGATCTGGCTGGATTGTAACAGCGAAGACATTAGGTTTTACTCTGGGACCATTAATATTTACAACATTGAACACAAATGCAATTTTAATAGATGCGTTATCATTTTTTATATGTTTCGTTTTTCTTATAAATATTCCTATAAAAGATGCTTTACCTAAAAAAGATGAGAAGAATAGAAAGAAACGTCCATTTGAAGGATTAAAGGCTTTGGCTTTTAATTCAAATGTAAGACCTTTTTCAATAATTTTTTTCCTGGAAGGAATGATTATGCCTATCATTATGAGTACCTCTATATATGCATTAACTAAGGAGTTTCATTTTGATTCAAGAGATATAACACTATTCTGGCTTATAGGAGGTATAGGTTCAATACTTTCGAACTATTTTTTAGTAGGATCTAAATTGTTTACGAAGAATATATTTAAAGGTTTATTTATCTCAGGGACGTTAATGAGTTTAGGTATTTTAATTATGACATTCACATCTAATTCTGTAGTATATTTATGTAGTTTTTCCTTTGTTACTTTAACTAGTCCTCTATTATCAACTCTTTCTGAAAAAGAAGCGTTTATTAGGATTCCGGATGGAGATCAAGCAAAAACTTTAGGAGGTTTACTATCTCTAAGTCAAATAGGTACTTTATTTATTATGCTGATTTCTACATTGATTGTTGAAAACTTTGGTTATCAATCACTATTTCTATTGATAAGTATGATAGCTGTCATTCGGTTTGTGGTATTAATCTATGTCATGAAAAATGAATATTTACAAAATCAACAGAAATATAAGTTGAATTGAATAAGGTAGAGCGAAGGAGAAATAAAATGATTATACAAAATGAAAAGGTGGATATGGGATTAAGTACAGCTGGAGAAATAGGAGTAAATCTATTATTTTATAGTAATACTATTTTGTATAAATCTTTAGGCATGGCCGTAAAATCGGCAAATATTCATGATTTAATAGAAAGCGCGGAAGTATTACAATTTTATGTTGAGGATGGATTGATAGAATCATCATATTTTGAAGAAATTGGGAAGCAAAAAATGTACTATTTTTCACGTGAAATAAAAAATAAACGCGACCTGTTATGTGATTATGAAAAAAATGATATAAGTTTGAATTATAAATTAATACAACCACTTTGTAAGGAAGAAGGGTATCAAACAAATTTAATTCCCCTATTAATTTCAGTTATGCTAGTTAAGGGATTATAAGGTATCGCTATCAAGCTAAGATTATGCAAAGTCAATTTTAGACGAGATTGTTTCTTTTTCCTAAAGAGCAAGTCTAGGTATTGCAGTAATTACTGTTTTGAGGACAATTTACTGTGCACTAAGTGTCTAATGTCTGCTTTTACTTTGGCTTTATATTGCAGCACCTCTTAATTAAAGGTGCTGTTTTTTGTTAATTAACAATCATTGTACTCAAAAAATTAATAATATGTTATGCGATACGGTATTGTTAATTTTGATGCTGGGCGATTCTCTGTTGAATTGAAAAAAGTACCATATGATAACGAAAACTTTATAAATCAATACTTAAAGTTAAAAATTCCAGATTATAAAACCATTTTAAAGATTTTTTATGGCAAGAACATATAAGCTGATTAAACTAGTAGATTCATTGAATTCCGAGTTCGAAAATTATGTGAATGAGCTGTCCATATGGTAAGCTCATTGTATTTTTTGCCTAGCGTGGGTGGGTTCCAAAATGCGGGTGGTACTCCGATCTAGTTGGGGGAAGGCACCTTAGGGTGTCTTTTCTTTATTACCTTTCGATCAAATATGACGATATGAAAATAAATCATTTGCTACTATGAGATGAGAAATCTTACATTTTAAAAAGAACTAATACAGATCGGAGGGGAAAAAATGAAACAAAAAAAGACACTCTCAAGAGTGCCTCCCCTTAGCAGCCGAATCCGCCGCCCCAACAGCTAGCGCCAACGATGATTAATAAAATAAACAGTACAACAAGTAAAGCGAAACCGCCGCCGAAACCGCAGCCTCCACCACAACTACCGCCATAGCCCATATTAACTCCTCCTTCCATAAAGACCATTAATTAATGGATTTAATTCACTTTATGTTTTTACGGATAATCTTGAGCAGGTCCTTTTGAAAAATAAAGGTGCTTAGATTTTAAGAGAGTTGACGACCTTATTTTTGTCACCGTTATTCCGCTGATGACATATTCTATTTTATTCTGTGTATTGGGGGAAGGAGGATCTTTATGGCTAATTCTGAAATGATTTTACGTTTACTTACAGATTTAAAGATTGAACAGCAAGCTTTAAAAGAACAGCTGGAAAAAATGCAAACAGCTGTGAATACTCTTGAAGAAAAATCATTGATTGTGGAAGAAAAACCAAAGACTATTGAAGAAAAACCAGCTGTTGCTGCTGCAAAGCAAAGAGCTCATTCTGGACACCCAACATCTTTTCGTGCTTGGAGAGCATCTGCTCAAAGGAATTCATAAAAATATAAGAAAAGAAGACATCAATTAAGATGTCTTCTTTTGCTTGTACAATCCAAATGATGTTAAGAAGGTATATCCATATTGCTTTAAAAATAAGAAGAAAATAACGATTGTCGACTCCTTTTTTAGTATAGCATGTAATAATGAAATTTTATATGTAATATTGCATATATATAGATTATAAAATTTTTATGTTATATATTTTAGTTGTCTGTTATTTGTTTTAATTCATTTACTTATATTATTTTTTGAGCGCCCCAGTAATGGGGCCTTTTTTTATAATTGTTTTAAAGCGGAAACCCCTCAAGTATAGTGAGGGGCTACATGACTAGGTAAATGAATAATTATTAGTGTTTAATGAGCTGAAGTTCAGGATATTGCTTCTGAATGTCTTCTAAATGATTTTCGTTTATTCCTTTTAAATTTTGATCAAAGAAGCTAGTTACTAGTTTATTAATGAGTGTATAATTTGCAGCTACATCTTCGTCTGGTTCGTTAATAATAGGTGAAAATGCTGCTAAATCTGTAAAACTAGTATGGTTTGTTTTTGGAATTACCACTGTGTACACGCCCGGTTTTTCAATCGTTTTATTTCTTAAATAAACTATTTCCAATAATTCATTTTGGATTCCGGTTATCTTTTGATTCTTAGCCTCTTTCATAAAATGAATCGTAGCCTCAGCATTCATCAACATGAATGGTTTCTGAGGACCGTCTTTAGGCATTGGATCGCCAAACAATCCGCCATCCATATCAATTGCAGCTTTAATACGCGTATCCTTTACTAACATTTGTGCGGAAGTTGCTCCGCCAAAAGAGTGACCGAACATTCCAATTTTGTCATAGTTAATTAAGTCTGCGATCGTTCATCCATATCAATTGCAGCTTTAATACGCGTATCCTTTACTAACATTTGTGCGGAAGTTGCTCCGCCAAAAGAGTGACCGAACATTCCAATTTTGTCATAGTTAATTAAGTCTGCGATCGTTTTAAAACTTTTATCGAAATTACCTTCTATTACTTCGTTTAAAACAAAAGTAGTATCCTGTTCCCATTTTTGAACTATCGTATTTAAGGCCGTAGGTGTATTTTCAATTGGTATAGAGTCTACACGGTTTCCGTTAGGGAAAATCGTTGTTGCTGCGTATCCTGTGAAATTAAGAGCGATTACTACATAGCCTTGACTAGCTAATTCCTCTAACTGGAATGTATTTTGTTGACCATATAATCCCATCCCATGGCCGAATAAAAGGAGGGGGAATTTTTCTTTAGCTTGAAGTGGCTTAGCATCTTGATAAGAATGTGTTTTTGTCAGCCCTAAATGTGTCGTTACGATATACGGAGCACCGTTTGTTACTGCCAATTGTTCAGCCAGCTCGTTTATGTTCTCAAAATAGGTAGAAGGGTTCCCTGATCCTTTTTCGGCAGGATAATATACTTGTATCATTAACTCACGATCTCTATGATTATTTGGTACAGTGGTTTCTTTTCGATTTTTATCAATTAAATGAAAAGCTTTCGTTCCTACTGTATATTTTCCAGTAGGCTCAGGGAGTGTTATGATCGGAAAAAGTAAAGGTAATGTAAACATTGCGATAGCAGTTACGATAATTCCTAAACCTTTTAAAACTTTCATCACTAACTTTTTAGAAACAGCTGTAGTTTTTGGTTTCAAAAAAACTTGTAATGTTAAAACGAACAATAAGAAATAGGCGGGGATCATACGCCAGTTTGCACCAATTACAATGATGGTGGCAAATAAGAATGCATAATTGATCAGTAAAATGGCTACATTTTTTTTCGTTAAACCACGTTCGATAAAAATGAGAGTGATGCTAGATAAAAGTAATACAGCAACAAAAATGATTTCTAACATTTTCAGATTTTAGCTCCTTTCCAAATCATGTTGTAATAGATTGATAATTTACAACCTTCTCAATTATATAACTATCATTGGTGATTGTATGCATGTAAGTAAGTTTAGAATGTTTTTACATGACATTTTAAAAAAAGTACTCATACGAGTACTTTTTCTTAAATGGATTATTATTTATTTTTAAACCGTTCCCCACAAATGATAAACCATACCGAAAACAAAAAATGCGAGTCCTACAAATAAAACGATTAAAGCAAGCATTCCATTTTTATTATGTTCCATACAGTTAGCTCCTTTTTAGTTATATAGAAAAAAGCCTTTAGTCGTAATTATGGCTAAAGGCTTTGATCTTCATACTTTACAGTTAATAAAAAAGTTGTACTTCTGTATGAATTTGGAATATGATTATTTAAAGAGTAGGTGATGAGTACATGCAGGAAACAAAACAATTCCCGCTTATATGTGGAAATCTCTCATTAGATTTAGTGAATACAGAGTTAGTTAGGCGTGGACAACGTTATGATTTATTAATAACGGATGAAGATGTATTAGAATGGCTATATGTAATAAAGGTTAATCTTCCTTTTTGGAATGAAAAAACACTTATAGGAATTCAAGAACGAATGGATCAAGTTACATCTAGCATATTAGAGGCAAGAGAAGTACTGAGAAAACAGTTTGAGGCAATTGCTGATCAGCACGAAATTTCTAATGATTTTATTACGTATTTAGAAAAACAAATTGAGAAGGCACCCTTTACATATAAAGTCATTGAACAGCGTCTAGTACCTGTCCCAGTTGGAGAAGTTGAGGATGTACTTGTATCGATAATTGCATTTGATGCTTTAACCTTAGTAGCAGAAAATAAACTTATTTTCCTTAAAAGGTGTTCAAATCCCGACTGTGTTTTATTATTTATAGATAAAAGTGGGAAACGAAAATGGTGTTCTATGAAAATATGTGGGAACCGAAAAAAGGTAGCAAAATTCCAGGATCGAAAATGTGAAGAAGTTTAGGGATCAACTTATAGCAGTTGATCTTTTTTTATGTATTTTCAAACTAACCCCTAAAATTAATATTGACCAGTTAGTTTGTTTGAAATATAATTATTGGTAAATAAAGGAGGAGAATGATGAATCATATAACAGCAGCTAAGCAGAAAGAGGCTCCACCAATAAGTGTACGATATTTTGCAAAAATGAAAGGGAAAGGAAGAAGTCCGTTACAAGTAAACATAAAGGACTCTTTGACGGGACTATTAGGGGGATTTTTAACAATTCTCACCTTAACATATTTAACGAGTATAACTTCTACAGAATTGTTAATGGCTCCATTTGGGGCGAGTTGTGTATTAGCGTTTGGAGTTTGGAATGCACCGTTATCACAGCCACGTAATATTATTGGAGGACATTTGATTTCAACTTTCATTGGCCTATCAATATATCATTTGTTTGGGAATGAATATTGGACGATAGCTTTAGCAGTGGGGATGGCAATAGCCGTTATGATGTTAACGAGAACAACGCATCCTCCGGCAGGGGCTGATCCAATTGTCGTTATTTTAGGAACATACAGTTGGAGTTATTTAGTAACACCAGTTTTAGTTGGTTCCCTTGTTATTGTAGTTATTGCTTTATTCATTAATAACATGAGTAGTAAAAGAAGCTATCCAACTTTTTGGATATAATTAATAAGGTGAAAAACAATTTGAGTAAGTATCCCGTTTTTGCTATGTCTTCATTTCATATACTTTTTAGTTTACAAAGAAAAGACACCCATATAAGAGTGTCTTTTCCAATAGTTTGTTTAGCAGAAGCAAGCAGCTCCAACGATGATTAATAAAATAAACAATACAACTAATAATGCAAATCCTCCAGCAAAACCGCAGCCTCCGCCGCAACTACCACCAAATCCCATAATAGTTCCTCCTTTAATAAGAGGGGAAAACAAAGGGTCACTCGTGTTTTTTAACGGATTCCATTTACTTTATGTTTGACGCCTGAATGTGAGCAGGTCCTTTTGAAAATAAAAAAAGACACCTTGAGGTGCCTTCCGTCCCATTTATTTCATTAATATTCGTTAGCGTAAAATTCTTTTATTAGCTTTATTTCATTTGTATCTGGGTTAAACTTAAATATTTTAATTTGATTAGATTCATCTTTATAGGCAAATGTATGATCGCCAATTTGGGTCATATTACTAGTGTTTAACATAGGATCGCTACTATGGTCAGTGATTTCTACAGGTTTCTCACGGTCCCAAAATGCGATGACGATAATTAAGATGATAAGGCATATACGTATGTTACGTAATTCTCTTGCTAGAGGATGCTCCATATGATAGTCTCCTTTTTCATTTGCTAGATTTTGTGTATAAAAGAGATATTTTCTATGAGAATATAAATAAAAAAGACACTGTAAAAAGTGTCTTTTTTATTTGATTTATGCGCATTGCTTAATAAGACGCTAGTTCCTCAAGTTAAATATGAGTAACTATGTAGGGTGATTTTATTATAACATTTTAACCATTACTGGGTCTATATGGAATTTTATCGATGGTTATGTTTGATTATTCAGAATGGTACATGTAGTGAAAGATATTTATTGCCTATAGTAATTGTAAAATATAACGATGTATATAACTAGTCTTGTAATGAATTTTTATTATATTTAAGATTGAAATAGAAATGAAAAAAGCACAAAGAAGGAGCTGTAGCATATGGGCGCTTGGGGAACTGGATTATTTGATGATGACACGACTTGTGATGTGAAAGATCAATTTATTGAGTATATAGAAGAGGGTAATAGTGCGGAAGAAGCAACTAAGTTCATTTTAGAAGAGTATGTAGATGAGTTTGATATAGAGGAAGAGTTAGAAGAAATATCTTTAGTATATATTGGTCTTGCGGCAATACAATTGGAGAAAGGCTGTCTTCAAGAAGAAGTTCGTAACAAGGCAATTGCATTAATTGAACGTGGGGCTGACCTTGAGCTTTGGGAAGAAGCCGATACGGAAGATTATGAAGAGAGAAAGAGAGTTTTAGATGAATTTAAGCAACAGTTAATTAACGGTTAGTAGTTTACAACATAAAACTTATATATTGTCTAATATATAAGTTGAGGTGAGAGAAACACTTTTGCTTGTATAAAGATGTAATTGAGAAGAATAGTGAAAGTTTAGAGCTTTACGTATGAGAAGGAGACATCTTAATGGATGTCTTCTTTTTTAAAGTATGGAAATTGATTTCCCTTTACACAAACATAACGGTATAATATAGTTAAGTTAAGTGAACTTAACTATTAAACGAAACAAAATAACAGCATGGAGGAAGAGTGCTATGACGAGAACATATAAAGAAATAATTAATGAAATGAACCGAGCCTATAATGAATTCTACATTTTACTATTTCAGGAGTTGAAAGATGAGTACGGTCTTACAGGACAGCAAGAGAGTATGCTATTTCATATTCATTTAAATGAAAACACGACAGCAAATCACATTGCGACTACTTTTAATATATCGAAAAGTGCTGTGAGCCAAGTTTTATCGAAATTGGAAAAGCAGAAGATGATTTCAAAGCAAGTAAATCCTAATAATAAAAGGGAGTATTTCCTTACACTTGGTCCAAACGGTAGTAAGTATATGGAGGAGTTGTCTGAGTTAGATGATGTATTAATTGAGAAGTATTTTTCTAAAATCGATATCGGTGCTTTAGAACAAATGACGGATACGTTAAAGAAAATAAATAAAGTTATATTGGAAGAAAAACAGAAGGATCTTGATTGTAATGAGTAAGAACTTAGATGAGGTAATGAGTAAAAAGGAGGGGAAGCATGTGATGAGTTACATACCAAATATGATTACGATAGCAAACTTTGTATGTGGACTTCTCGCTATTCACGCTGTTTTCGTTCACGATATGTATGGTGCAGTTATGTTCATTATTACAGGTATGGTATTTGATTTGTTTGATGGCATGGTTGCTCGGAAACTAGATGCTTTTTCGGAAATTGGCGGAGAGTTAGACTCATTTGCGGATTTAGTTACCTTTGGTGTGGCGCCGTCTATTCTTGCTTATAGTGTCGCTTTAAAAGATTTGCAGTCTATTGGGATGATATGTGCGCTCGCTTACAGTATTTGTGGAATGCTGCGGCTTGCAAGATTTAATACACAACAAAGCAAACTCCCAACCTTTATCGGCATGCCCATTCCATTTGCGGCAATGTGCCTTCTTATTTTATGCCTCCTGAATAATCCAGTTTCCGTAGCGTTTGGCACATGCGTACTCGCGTATTTAATGGTGAGTAAAATCAAATTCCCTCATTTTAAAAAAGATATATCGGAAAGCTTGAAGTCCGAAAGATGGAATTAAAGAGAAAGGTAAGGAGTATAACATGATTCGTATGGCATTAAGATCATTCAACGTACAAATATATTGTTTGCTAGGCGTGATGTTATTTGGATGGGCGATGACACCTTTTCGAGCCCAGTTCGTAGGGATAAGCATTGGCCTTTTAGTAAGTATGTACTGCGCCTGGATTTTAGGAAGACGTATTGAAAAGTTCGGAGACAGCATCGTAAAAAAAGAAAAAGCACCGATGCTCGGAATGATGAACCGGTTCGCAGCTGCAATTCTCGGCGCGATTATTATGTATGAAATTGAACACCGTGAGTACATGTGGACATTTGCTGGGGGAATTATGGTTGGGTATTTTTTGGTTATTATTAATTTGGGGTATTACAGTATGAGAGATGCGGAGGAATAGATGAGTAAACTCTCAAGTATAGAATGATATACTTGAGGTTTTTTTATTATATAAAAAGTTTGCTCATTTTAAATGTATCTATTACTTGTTGCAACATATCCATTAGAAAAATTCCCATTTCAGTACCTTTAACAATATAACATATATATTCATTATTTTTGAGATCTTAATCTATTACATGTCCCTTTTTCGGAGGTATTTCATTTGTCTAGAAGGATTTTCTATTTATTACAAGAATGAACAGTAACGTATAATCTAATTTCCATGAATGTAATAGGGAGGCAGTGAAATTTGAACAGGAAAATTTGGTATGTATTTACTTGTTTTGCTCTTTTAGTATCTGGTTATATTGTTGTCCAATATTCTATTATGGATGGATTTCAAACAGGGCTTGTAAAAGCGAAACTTATGTATGGATCTAAATTAAGTGAGTTCTGGTATATGATGCTATTTATACATATTACAACGAGTATAGTAGCATTAATAATTGGTCCGTTTACATTATCTACTAAATTTAGAGAAAGGAATATCAACCGTCATCGAATAGCTGGGAGAATCTATATGGTTGGTATATTATTAGGAGGCATTTCTGGACTATACCTATCCTTTTATGCTACAGGGGGATTGGTAGCGAAGCTAGTTTCGGTTTGTTATCCGTATTTTGGCTAACATCAGCATATCAAGCATTACATAGGGTTAAGAATAAAAAAATGAAAGACCATCGAAATTGGATGATCAGAAATTACTCTTTAACCTTTGCGGCAGTTACATTAAGAATTTGGCTACCGTTGTTTATCGTTCTATTTGGAATAGAGCAGTTTGAACTTAGTTACGCGGTTATTGCTTGGTTAGCGTGGGTACCTAATTTAATTATCGCAGAATTATTTATAAGACAAAGACTGAATAAAGGAAAATACGAGGAAAAGGAGGATTTACATTTTTGATGTGAATCTGCTGTCATATTGAGGGCAGAATTTTTCAGTAGTTCAATGTTTTTATAGGTGTAAGCATGTTGCTATCTAACAACGAATAGCGGATTCCTAACGAGAGTAATAATAAAACCCAACATAAAATTTAAGAAAAATTTTATATTTACCCCACTTTTTATTTTAAAAGTTTTTCCTATCCTATAAACAAGTTACATCAAGGAGGAGACTGAAAATGAAGAAGTGGGGATTTTTTATTTTTCATATATTCCCTATATTCGAAGACAAAGTAGAAGATTAAATATATGAACAAAGTACCGATTCTTAAACTATGTTCTAAATAATAGATGAAAATGTAAAGTTAGGGGATTCCACATGCATACAGGAGTTTTAATGAGTTATTTGTATACTTATTTTTTTACAATTATGTTTTGTATTTTATTTCAAATTGGATTTTATTTTAAAGCGAAAAACGATATATCTATTCGACATTTTTTATGGGTATATGTTTTTCTATTCTACCTTTCGCTAGTGTATAAGGTGACGCAGATTGCGACTGTATGGGATATAAGTAGATATGAAACGTGGATTCGTGTAAATCAAATCAACTTGACTCTATTTGATACGGCAGGTAGTACTACGTATCTTTTGAATATTTTACTGTTTATGCCTTTAGGTTTTTTATTACCGACCATTTGGCCGCAGTTTAGAAAAATGAAAAACACCGTATGCACAGGATTCTTTTTTTCATTAGCAATTGAGTTAAATCAATTGTTAAATAATAGAATTACAGATGTTGATGATTTATTTACGAATACCCTCGGGGCGATTATTGGGTATGTATTATATAAAGTATTATATACAGCGTTATTTAAATTGATATTGAAAAGAGAGGGAAAAAAGCTTGATACGAACTCTTCTCTAGTTATAAAATACGAGGCTGTTTTTTGTTTAGTGTGTTCCTTTGTAGGTGCGATGTTAATTTATCATCCAGCTTTATTTGGAAGACCTGTCATCCTTCAGTGAGGCGATTAAGAATTTCTTGTTAATGCCCGTACGATATTTCAATTTGCAAAAAGCCTTTAACTCGTTATAGTTAAAGGCTTTTATCATCATAATTTTTAGTTACCAATTACCCACTCGAGCATCCGCCTTCAACCACTTCACCCAATCCAAATCTTCTATCTTAAGCAAACTGAGTGAAACACCTTTCATATCTAAAGAAGTTAACAGTGTACCGACCTTTACGAATGTAACTTGTAATCCTTCCAGCTCACACAAACGACGAATGTCGTTTGCGAAAATGTATTGTTCCATTAAAGGTGTTGCGCCGAGTCCATTAATAAGGATGGCGAAGTTGTCACCTTTTCGCCAGCGATAAATGCTTTTTAGTTTGTTCATTAGTTCAATCGCTAATATTTCAGAAGAGGATAATGCTTCTTTGCGGTAACCTTTTTCTCCGTGAATGCCGACGCCGTAAAAGACTTCATCTTCGTTTAATGTGAATGAAGCTTGTCCTTTCACTGGATCGTTGGCAGGTGAAAGGGCGACTCCTAATGTGTGTAAGTTCTCGGTAACAGAACGGCCGAGTGTTGTTAGTTCTTCTAAAGAATGTCCTTCAAGGGCAGCCGCACCAAGTATCTTTTGAACGAAAACAGTACCAGAAACGCCGCGTCTTCTTTTATTAAAAGAAGCATCATCTTCAATTGAAACATCGTCATTTACGATGATGTGTTCAATTTTTCTTCCTTCTTCTTTAGCGATTTGCTTTGCCGCTAAAAAATTCTGAACATCATCTTTAAAGTTTTTAATGATGAATAAAATGCTTTTCTCCTTCGGTATGAGGCGAGTTGCCGCCACAATTTGTTCCACTGTAGGCGGAGTGAAGATGCTGCCGTTTACGGCCGCCGTAAGCATGCCTTTTCCTACATAACCAATATCAGCTGGTTCATGTCCGCTACCACCTCCGCTTATAATAGCGACGTCTTGCGTCATTTTTTCGATATCTTTTACATAAATGATGTTATTTGTTTCGTCGTAATTTACTTTGTCGTTATGTTCAAAATAAAAGCCATGCATCATATCTTGAACGATATTTTGTACATCATTCATAATCTTTTTCATTGCTTTTGCCACCCTTTAATTACTTTGCTGATTGCTCCAGTAATAGTAGTAATTGATTGTTTATCATATTTTTCATGAGAGAAGACATAATGGAAGGATTTACTTCGCACTTGCTTTCAATCCAATCTTTTATCGTTCCAACGAAGCCGTGACTATAAAAGGAGGCAATCGTATTTTTTGTCTCATCAGAAAGGCTGAATCCGCAGCTCACGGATAGTTCATCAATAATCTTCATATATAAGTTTTTCGTATGCTCAAATAAATAGTGATTAAACGAGTTTTGTTCAATGACTTTAAAAGCGTTTCGGTAAAATTTTTGATTTTCATAAAAGTAATCCAATAATAAATCGAAAATGTTTTCCCACGTTTCATAGTCGAGAAAGTCGATAATGTTCTCTTTCGTTTCTTCTCTATAAATCCAGCTTAATAGTTCAAATTTATCTTTAAAATGATAATAAAAAGTTTGCCTACGCATTTGACAGTGTAACATAATATCGCTCACTGATATTTTATGAAATGACTCTGTTTCCATTAAATACTTCAATGAGTTCGCGATTATCTTTTTAGAAATTATAGAAGAGGTCATCTCAATCATCCCTAGAATGTTAGTAATATGAAAATCCTACCCATAAATGAGAGCGGTGTCTTTAGACAGATTGTCCATTTTGTCCGTTTACTATAAAACGCTTTCATTTTAACATGGATAGTAAGAAGAAGATTTCAAATATATCACAATATATTAAAGGAATTGAGGGAGAATCACAATGAAAAAGATTATAAACAAACCAGAAACATTAGTAATGGAAATGTGCAACGGAATGGTTATGGCTCATCCAGAGCTTGAGCTTTTGAAAAAATATAAAGTCATTAAGAAGAAAGAAATGAACGAAAACAAAGTAACGTTAATTAGTGGCGGCGGTAGTGGTCATGAGCCGGCACATGCGGGATTAGTCGGAAAAGGAATGTTAGATGCGGCAGTGTGCGGAGATGTGTTTGCGTCACCTTCACAAATTCAGGTATACCAAGCGATTAAAGAGACAGCTAGTAAAAAAGGTACGTTATTAATTATTAAAAATTACAGCGGCGATATTATGAATTTCAAAAACGGAGCGCATTTAGCGACGGAAGATGGAATTGAAGTAGATTACGTAAAAGTGGACGATGATATTGCGGTAGAAGATAGCCTGTACACAGTAGGGCGCCGCGGCGTTGCGGGCGTTATTTTAGTCCATAAAATTGCCGGTGCAGCAGCGGAAGCAGGTATGGATTTAGGAGCGGTGAAAGCTGTAGCCGAAAAAGCAGCGGCTAACGTGCGCACAATCGGTTTAGCGTTAACGTCTTGTACAGTTCCAGCGAGCGGATCACCTACCTTCACACTTGCGGAAGATGAAATGGAATACGGCGTAGGTATTCACGGTGAACCAGGAATTAAACGTGAAAAAATGTTGTCAGCAGATGAACTAGCGAACCGTATGACAAATGATTTAATGAAAGATTTAGGAGTAAAAGATGGCGAGGAAATTGCACTGCTAGTTAACGGTTTTGGCGGAACACCACTGCAAGAACTTTACCTATTTAACAATGCAGTTACGAGAGAATTAGCTGCTAGAAACATTAAAATCAATAGAGTATTCGTCGGCAACTATATGACGAGTATCGACATGGCTGGTATGTCTTTAACAGTGATGAAGCTAGATGACGAGCTAAAAACATTACTATCAAAAGAGTGTAATACACCAGCGTTTAAAGTAGATGGGCCAGTTGAAAGTGTTGAGTATGTAAATGTACTTGAAGAGACAGAAGAGAAGGAAGTTTCATTTGAACTAGAAACAGCGGAAGAGCACGCTGTGATTAAAGAGAATGTCATCACATTAAACAACATGATTTATCTCGTTGATAAAATGAGCGATATTATTATTAAAAATGAAGTACCGTTCTGTGAGCTAGACACGCATGCTGGTGATGGAGACTTCGGAATGAGTGTAGCAAAAGGATTTAAGCAATTAAAACGTGAGTGGCATTCGATTGTAGAACAAGAAAACGTAACGATCGGATCATTCCTTGACGGTTGTTCCATGATTATTATGGAACATTGCGGCGGCGCATCTGGTCCAATTTGGGGCGGTGCATTCCGCGCAGCTAGTAAAGCAGAAGGCGAGAAGCGTGAGTTAACAGTGAAAGAATTTGCTGAAATGTTGCAAGCAGCACTGCAAGGCATACAATCGATCAGTGAAAGATCATTCGGCAGAGGAGCGGTAGTTGGTGATAAAACGCTTGTTGACGCACTTGCTCCATGTGTAGATTCTTGGTTAGATAACGCTTCAAATGAAGTAGACATGAAAACTGCCTTTGAAAAAGGGGCAGAAGCAGCGGTTAAAGGAGCAGAGTACACGAAAGAAATCGTAGCTCGCATGGGCCGCGCCGGTACAGTTGGTGAAAGAAGTTTAGGATATCCTGATGCAGGTGCGCATGCACTTGGAGTTATCTTTACGGAGATTGCAGGTAGTTTGAAATAGGAATGAGAAAGTCCCTTTGCCTTAAGGTGAAGGGGCTTTTATATAGTTGGTAGAAGACTATTTTCGGGCTCTCTGTAAAATATGAATTTGTTACTATTTTTGATAAAATTTTATTTCAAAAATACAACTAATATTTCTCAACATTAATATATTGAAAATAATTAGAATATTTAAGATAATCGTTTGTGAAGAAAGAAATTATAAAAAAGGGGGAATTTATTTTGTTACGTCGCTTATCTATTTGTACTTTATTAACAGCTTTTATGTTTACTTTATTTACATTTAACAGCTCTGCTTTCGCGGCTACGAATACTACTGAAAATAAAACAGTAGTAGCAGCTTGTGCCAAGGGAGGTACGGTAGGTACATATGGTGCAAAGATGCGCAGTGGTTACACTGTGGGATCACCTGTCTTACATACATTTACTAGTGGTCAGAAAATTACTGGCACATGGGTAACAGGTGAGTATGTTCAAGGGCATTATAGTAATTCTAAACAGTGGTTAAAAGTTACTTATAAAGGGATGACAGGTTATGTATCCCACACAACATTATATAACGTTTGCTCATAAAACTATGTAATATAATAGCTTTTGAGATATTGAACTAATCCCTTATAGGGATTAGTTTTTTTTATCTCCTTGAAAAATATCCATATTTAACTAAGTTAGTGTATAGATAACCATTTTTTCTAAGGATTTATTGGATTAATAGTTTTAATATTAGTTGTTAATTAGTATGGAGAAATTTATCATGCAAGAAGATTGAGAAATCAAGAATTATAAAAAATTATAGTATCTTCGATATAAAACTTTCTTTGGATTTATAACTATAAGTAAAATGGCAACTATTGAATAAAAAATTGCAGTATACATAATTAATTCAATTAATGGTCCATTTATTATGCCAATAAATAAATTAAAGAAAAAGTGGATGATCATTGGAACAATTAAATTTTGATTTAAATTATAAAATGTTGCCATGATAATTGTAGTAGATATAATTGCAATCATAAAAAATAAAATATATTTGATTAAATTACTGCCTGTAAAACCTGTAGTAAACCATATAGGCAGATGCCACATTCCCCACCAAAAACCAATAATGATTGAAGATTTTAATGGCGAGTATTTTTTCTGGAGCTCCATTAATGCAAAACCCCTCCACCCTAATTCTTCTCCTAGTGGTCCAGATACAATAGTTTTAACAACATAATAAATTAACACGCCCCATGTAGTTCTATTAAAAATAGAGTCTGCTTCACTATTAGTCGAAATGAGAAACAGCATTGTCAAAAATATAATTATTTGAATCATACTGACAGTAAGAACGATAGAGTAGTTAAGTTTATTTTTAAATCTATCTTTTACGAATTGAATAAAACTTTGTCCAGGATAAATTCTTTTAAATAGAAACATAAAAGCAAAAGTGGAAGACCAAGCTGATATGCAGAGCATTACATCAAAAATCCAAGTTGGAAAATGTAATAACTTTGTAATTCCTACAAGCAGAAAAAGTGGCCAAAAAATAATGTTGGTTAGTAATATAAAACTTACCACCGGCTTTTTCAGTCTTTTATCTTCAGTCATATACAATTCCACCTTAAGTTAAATTTTTAACATGCAATAATGTACCTATTCAGCGCGTTGAGATGATGCACCGAGTATTCTTTCTATTATATCTATATGTTCTTTCAAAATATTACTTAGTTAATTAATAAAGGGAATTTTCAACTAATTGTTCACATAAAATTCATTCTTGGAAGTAAAGTTCTAAAAGTAATTTATCCATAGTGATATTAAAATTACTACTAACAGGGGGAGTACCACATCGCTATCATGCTAACAAAAATAAACTACACAAAATTAATTTTTTTGCTTCATATGTTAAAGAATATGGAACAAAAACCAGAAAATGAAAAGATTTATACAGAACTAGAGGTATATATAGTTTTATACATTTACATAGTTTTTTAATTTTAAACAGTAAACTAATTCTGGATGGTGTCCTTCTTCAATCTCTCCTGTTGGCCTAAAACCCACTTTTTCATAAATCCGCTTTGCGCGTTCATTATCGTGAATAACCGATAAGAATATTTCTTCGCATTTGTACGTCTGAACCATACTATCTATTACTGCTTTTAAAACAGGAACCCCATACCCTATCCCTTGATATTGATGGCCAAGCATCATACTAATTAACTCATATTGCTTCGTTTCATTTCTAAACCCATACGAAGCAAAACCTATTAAAACATCATTATCATATATAGCTTTCGGAGTAAACCCAAACGTTTGGCAAGCTGCAAGAAAGAAAGCATTTGAACCAACCCATCTTTCATATATTTGAATGTGTTTTTCTTGAAGTTTATCTGATTTTAAATTAATAATTTCAAAGAAATTTTCTTCTGTTACATCTATTAATTTTAGATTCATCTTTTCCCCTCTTTCCATTTTTTACATTATCTATTCTAATTCTTTATCGTATTTCTTATTCCTTTATCTTCTTAATCAATAACTCATTAGTATTCTACATACTAATTGCATGAATTAAGAGGTTTCGTGCACTACTTCTTGGAAGTTGATCATGTAGCGCTCTATTTCGTAATTCACTATGCTTTCCAAAGAAAATAATGAAAGGCAAGGCGATGAATACATTTGCAAAATGACAATATTGTAAGAATACACGAATGTTTGTAAGAAAGTTCGATGTTTTCCTTTTTCTTTTTTTATTATAGTGAAAAAGAAGAACGAAATATTCTCTTATGTAGGAAAGGAAGATAATAATGATTGATCTATTAAATAAATGGATGTTAGAAAGTACAGGGAATTTCAATATTGTTGTAGGACTTACAGCACTTCTATTTTTAGGTTCAGTAATTGCACTTATTATTATTTACAAAAAAATTGGTAAACCAGATGAAGGAACAAATGCTATTTATTTAAAAATTACTTCTCGTATGTTTATTACTCAAATTCTAATGAATGCAATATTTATTTCTTTAGTTGGTAAAGATATCGAGAATTTCCGTCAAATCTTTATATTATTTGAAGCTTTTGTATTCTTTATTGGAGCTATTTATTCGTTTAAATTATATAGACAGGAATACAAATAGTTCACTTATAAGAAACAATAAAAAATGTAAAATTTTCCTTTTTAGTTTACTGTATATTCTATACATATGAGGTTAATATAACGTCTCATTATCGGTAGCAAGAAAAAGGCGAATTCCAAACTTCAAAAGGAATTCGCCTTTTTCTTTTTCTATAACCCTATCCATCTCTTTATACATTCCTATCATGGCGGTACCCCATTTATAGGTTATGAGAAAGGGTATTTTTTGCACTATTATCTATTCTTGGATATTATTAATAATATCTATATGAACTTATGTTTTTATTAAAAAAGTTTGGCGGTGTGTAAAATGATGAAAGGGATTAAAAATATTGAAACGAAAGAACCGATAAACATGTTTCTATATATTCCCTGTAGTACTCTTTTGTTTGATAATATTTATCAACATTTTATTCTTGGAAAGGATTTTACACTAGAGAAGCTTTTATTTGAACTCGTATTTTTATTTATTTTCATTTCATTTTTTTTATGTAATAAGTGTTTACAAAAAATGAATAAACAAATGTTTACAAAATATATTTTTCTTGGTGTTAGTATTATTTATCTTTTGGCATATGATCTTATGTTTATACGTGATCCAGGTTCGTCTTTACATATCCCATATTTAGAGTGCTTCCTAGTAATTTCTGCACCTTTATTTTTAAGTATTCATTATCTTCTAACGGTATCTATTTGTATGGTATGTAGATTTTTAATTGCTATTTATTATTTTGAAATTAATTATCCAATATCATTAATATTATTGTTTCTAATCATTTTTGTTACGTCATTTTTTGTATTTCTTTCATTAAAATTTTTAGTACAAAAAATTAAAGCATCCTATGAAAAACAAATGAAAGAAACAGCTTTATCGATAATGAGGATAATGGAATTAAAGGATCAATATACGAAAGGACATAGTGAACGTGTAGCCAATTATGCTACGATTCTTGCTAAAGAAACAAATGAATATGATGATAATTTTTTAAAACAATTTCATTTTATTTGTTTATTACATGATATAGGGAAAATAGGTATTCCGGATGAGGTTTTAAAGAAAGCATCTTCTCTTACAGAAGAAGAGTATAATCTTATTAAGACACACCCACAATTAGGATTAGAAGTTTTTAAAAATATATCTTTAATAAAAGGTAATGAAGACATAATTCTTTCTCATCATGAAAGATGGGATGGAAAGGGCTATCCTCAAAAACTAAAAGGAAATCAAATACCATTATGCGCAAGAATTGTTGCAATAGCAGATGCTTTTGATGCGATGACTTCTTCAAGAGCGTATCGTTCGGCTCTATCTCCTGAAGAAGCGTATAGACGTATTATAGAAGGATCTGGTACACAATTTGATCCTTCCATGGTCGAGATTTTCAAAAAGGTATTTCCTTTGTGGGAAAAAATGGTCCCCAATTCTTTTCGTTAAAAACACATGTCTGAAATCGATTCTTATTTCAGGTATGATGAATACGAAAAATGAAAAAACAAATTCAATCGTGATAAAAATTTGGAACTAGATAATGAATAAGGCATATAAAGAAAAGGTACCCATATAGGTATCTTTTCTAATAGTTTTTTAGCAGAAACAACTGCATCCGATAATGATTAACAGAATTAATAATACAACTAATAAAGCAAATCCTCCAGCGAAAGCAAAGAAGTTAGGTGGGGGATCAACTGCCCATAAAAGTCCGATTGGTTCAACTAATAATCAGTGGAGGATAAAGAACCCCCCACTGATTAAAGTTTCACTTTATTATGCATTGTTACATACTTCTCTAAATTCCTCTATTTTTCATTTGATAAAATGGAATCCTAATATTACCAAAAGTTAAATAAATATTTCTACATATTCAAGATATTTACATAAATTACAAAAGTGATACATTTAAGTTGTAAGCTATAAAAACTATTAAAGGGGGATTTATTATGTTTAAGAAATTAGTAGTAGGGCTATTGGCAACTGGTATTGCATTAACAGGAGGAATTGGAGCGGCTTCAGCTGATACGCAAAAAGCTGTGAGTTCTCCGAAGCAAGCAGCATGCTCAATTCCTTATGAGTATTCTAATGGTAAATTTAAAAGAACTCTTTATTACTCAAATGGAGTATATGCTAATAGTTTTAATGAAAATGTTTGTGGCGGGACGATTACATGGTATTTAAAGCATGTTCAAAATGGAGTTGCTTTTTACGAAGGTAATTTAAAATAGTAGAGTTTTTGAACCTCATGTATTGAGGTTCTTTTATTTTTGATTTTTAAACTGATTCTCTATAAAAAAGCTAGGATTTCTCTTAGCAAAAGAGTTATATGTCATACAGAAAGACAATTGTATACAAACTGGATATTTTCAATTTTATTATATAACGTTTATTGAGGGAATAATTGAATTATGGCAATCTTTACGTAAGCTTTATGTGATATTAAAGTTTTTGGGAGAGGTTGAAGTAGAATTTTGTACAAATAAGTAGGAAGTATGGAGATAATATTATAAATAAAGGGCTCAATTCTCAAAAGGGAGAGAGTTGAGCCTGAAGAGGTAATTACTAAGCTCTCGGGTTGATGAAAACTAGTAATTAAATAAAATTGCCCTAGGTTTAAGGGGGCTAGGGTTTCACGTTTTGGTATATCTCACACGACATTATAAAAAGAATAGAACGTACTGAAGATAACACATGAATGTTTCATAAATGTATCAAAAAAATGAACAAATTGTGTTTGAAATAAAAAAGGTCCTTACTATTATGTAAGAACTCCATAAACAAAGAAAAAAGTCGTATGTGCCTCTATATTAGAATCGAAATAACCTTTTTAATATTCAATTATATATAGTTTTCTATATAACTTAACGTGATGAAGTTAAATAAAAATGTTATTTTAATACAAAACGAAATTGAAAGTTAGCAAGCAATACTTAAATAAGTAAAAGCGGCAAATCCATAAACTAATAAGCTACTAGTAGCAAGGAATTTTATAATTTCATTTGTAGAAATAATAGTTAAACATATTGCTATAGATGCACCTATAAAGAATTGGTACTTCGTATGTATATTTGTAAGATTAATTATTACAAGTACAGTTAAGAAAAGTGAAATGAAGTTCAAATATCTTTTCATTGTCATATTTCCTTTCAATATTTGATCTGTATTTATTATACCGGATTGTACCAGTAATAACATACTTTGTAATAGATCGTAATAGAAATCTCATTTTGCCATAAATAAAAAGGCGGTTGTTTCCGCAACCACCTTTCAGCAAAATAAAGCACTTTTTCAGAAATAAAATATGGATAATTCCTGGAAATGTTATAGGATATAATCCCATTTTTATAATTCAAGTGACGAGCTTAATTTATAAGAAAGGAATGACTACATTATATGAAAACTTGTCTAACAAGGTTACAAATAAAAGAGCAGCTAGCAAAGGCTAACTGCTCAATACAAGGAGATACAGAGAAAACTAAATGGGTTTTGGCATACAGCCTATCAACATTATGGACATAATATTGAGTTTTATTCGAAGGAATTCATGTTTTGTAAATTAGATTATAATAATAGATAATTTAATAAATGCTACGATTGGTTTAGGGTTAGTAAGGCAATACATCGCTCCACAGAAATTAGAAATGGCTGTAGCTTGTATAATGAAATAAGTGATGATATGGCACGAAAGCAAACGCGAGAGTCTCTTAGTATTGTACTAGATAAAACGATAAATACGTTTATAAAAATGAGGAATAAAAGAAAGGACCCCCTGGAGTTCGGGTCCTTTTAGAAGTGATGATGTTTTCTCGGCTTGGGAAACTGAGAAAATACAAAAATATAATACATTGAGATTTAGAGAATTTCAATACTAAATTAGAGATTATCATGAGGGAGTTATAACGAGTTACTATTTATATATCCACAAATAAAACAACATAATATCACCATGAATCCCTATAACAATATGAATTTTTGCATATTTCAAAACCTAATATATCCCTCAAAAAATTTTAATAGTATAATATGTTTTGTCATATTCTTTTAGATTTTTCGACAAAAAATAACATAAATAGAAACGATATTGGGAGAAGGAATTATGTACACAAAACTACTAAAATCAATTACATCATTATCACTTATTGGTGGTGCTTTACTGTATACAAACGGCAGTGATGTGAAAGCTGCTGAGGCGGGTATTTTTTCTGATGTGCCTACATCGCACTGGTCGTATCCAGCGATTAAAGATTTAGCGAGCAAAAATATTCTTTCCGGTTATGGAAATGGGATATTTGGTTTTGGAGATGTTGCGACGAGGGAGCAAGTTGCAGCTTTAGTGTATCGTGTAATGCTTCCGAATAGACAAGGCGGAACATTTAGTAGCAATAATGCTCTTTATGTATTAAAAGATGGATCTAAGTTTAATAACCCTTATGGTGATATTAATCAAAACTCTACGATGTTCCCTGAGGAAATTTTAATGTTAACGAATGCAGGGGTATTTACAGGGGATGAGAAAGGGAATTTTAGACCGAAAGCTCCTGTGAGTCGTGCGGAAATGGCGCAAATTTTAACAAATGCCTTCCATCTTTCTGCGAAACAAAAGCATACATTTAACGATGTTCCAAGCGGTTTTTGGGGTGAAAACGCAATTAGTGCAGTGCAATCAACTGGGATTGCTTCTGGTACAGGTGAAGGGAAATTTGAGCCATCTAAAACGGTAACACGTGAACAGTATGCGCAATTTTTATATAACACTTTGAAATATAAAAAACCAGAAGTTGCGGTGCAAAATACAGGAGATGCAGCACTATTAGCAGCATTCAAAGATGAAGTGCAGAAGCGTATTAATGCGTACGAAACGAATATTACACTTCCATATAAAACGACAAATAGTAATACAAAAGAAGTGATGAATACACTTTTTAACGCCTATAAAGAAGTGGCAAGTAAAAATGAGTATACAAATAATAATAGATCGAATGTTTCATATGGACTTTCTGGATCACCTGGAAATTATACGTTTACGCTAAAAATTACATATCGTGAAACGAAAGAACAAACAGAATATGTAATGAAGCAAGCGAAGGCAATTGTTTCTTCTATTACACAAGTTGGGATGGATGATCACGAAAAAGTGAAAGCGATTCATGATTATGTCGTAAAACATGTTGCTTATGATACGTCTTATAAAGCTTACACAGCATATGAAGCACTCGTAAATCGTTCTGCGGTTTGCCAAGGTTACGCACTATTAACTTATCAATTATTAAAAGAAGCAGGAATTGAGAATCATTTTGTAGTAGGAACTGGAGACGGTCAGCCTCATGCTTGGAACTTAGTGAAAATCGAAAACAAATGGTATCACCTTGATACAACATTTGATGATCCTCTGCCAGATGAACAAGGCCGCGTAACATATTCCTATTTCAACTTATCAGATGAGCAAATCGCAAGAAATCATGAGTGGAACCGAGGGGACTATCCGCAAGCTACAACAAATTATTATAGTACATTAACAAATAAAATTGCTGCAGGTGGTACGAAAATCCCTGCCTATCAGCAAATATTAAAAGATACAAAGTTAAACTATTTAGGAAATGAATACATCGCAAATAACTATAACGAATTAAAAAATAAAATGCAGCAACGTTATAACGAAAAGTCACCAAAGATCGAAATCCTTTATAAACAATCAATGGATGGCGCATTGCAAGATGTGAAAAAAGCAATTGGAGAAATCGGTTATCCGCAAGGGGCGAACCGTGTTTCTTATAAAGCGGAGCCGTATAATGCGAAAGAAGGATATTCTTTAGTGACGATTACGTTTATGTAAAAATAACCTAGATCCTATGGGATCTAGGTTATTTTTTTAACTTAATTTGACATATACAGTCTAACTGTATAAAATCAAACTATACAGTTGAACTATATAGTTTAGCTATATATTTATCGTTACATTGGAGGTCTTTATGAATAGAGATAAAAATTTACCATTAACGGAAACGACGTATTACGTTCTTTTAGCTTTATTAGAGCCAGCACATGGTTATTTAATTATGCAAAAGGTGGAGGAGCTGAGTAATCATCAAGTGAAAATCGCAGCGGGTACATTGTATGGGGCGGTTGAAAATTTATTAAAACAAGGGTTAATAGAATCAGTAAAAAGTGAAGATAAACGAAGAAAAGTGTATGCCATTACGGAACGTGGGAAAGAAGTATTGCATTTAGACTTTATGAGAATGCAGCACATTATTGCGGTTACAAAAAGTTTATTACACGTATAGTTAGGGGGAAACGATGATGTGGAAATTGAAATTCTTTTTAGACTTTGAGAAAGAGGAAAAATGGTTAGAAGAGATGGCTTGGAGAGGATATCAACTAGAGAGCGATACATTTGGTTATACATTTAGATATACAGAACCAGAAGATGCAACAATTAAAATAGACCATAGAGTATTTAGTAGAAAAAGTGACTTTATTAATTACTGTACATTATTTGAAGATAGTGGTTGGGAGCATATAGCTGGTAATTGGTGGTCAGGTACGCACTATTTTAAAAAGGTAAATGAGGAAAGTGAAGATGACATTTTTTCAGATCAAATGTCACGAGCAGGGAAATATAAACGTCTATCTAAAACATTTTTAGAATTAGCTATATGTTCTATTCCGATATTAATCCTATTTATGTTTAATGACACGATTCATTTAGGAGCACTTGCAAATCCGAAAGAATTATATTTTACGCCAGGACTATGGGATAAGCAGGGTGTATCATTTCTATGGGCATTCTTATTTGAAACACCACTTGCATTGATGAGAGGCTTTGCATGGTTGTTTATCCCTGTAGCAATTGTTATGTATTTAGTTTGCTCATATAAAGCACATCGGTTGTATGAAGAGAGAAGATGAAAACAAGCACTTATCAAGTAACATTAAGATAGGCAGAGAAGTATATATTTTTTCTACCAATATGTAGTTCCATTAGGAGATTGCTTATAATGGAATTTAATACATACACAGTAATGCTTATGTTCTTAGCCATTGTCTCAAGCAAGGACTTTTAGGTGTTATTACTACTATTGTTCTCTTGTTAATCGCTGCATGGACTACAAAGAATCTCATACAGACGGTCAGCATAAATAAATTATTGTATTTCTCAATAAACAAAAACAACTTAACATGGTAAAATAATAGTTGGATGGGAGTCCAATACATATTATTAAAATTAAGATGGTTCAAGTCGGAGGAAGGCACCTTAGGGTGTCTTTTCTTTATTTTGCTAATGAATAGATTGTCCTCTTCTATATAACTCTTTAAAATATAAAATGTGCCATCTTTGCCCTTCCCTTATGAAGGGAGGGACAGGCATGAAAAAACGTAAAAAAAAGGCGACCAAAAAGGCAAAATCCCAGTCTTTTGTAAGTAATCTAGCATCGTGGACGACAGTACTGAGAAATATTCATTACTTCTTCACGCAAAGCCAGTTTGTAAAACATATAATTCAATTCATCAAAGAACAAATTGGAATGTAAAAAAGTGCTGCTATGATTAGCAACACTCAACTCAAAACTAAAGTAGATGGAACACTGAGCTGAAAGTACTGACCATACTTTCTTCGCACAAGACCAAAGTGATTTAGAAGCGGCAAAGGTGTCAGTGTTCTATCTTCTATTAAGATTATATTTTATTTTGTCCATAATAGACCTATATATACGTTAATAAAAAAGAAATACCCCAGCGACCAACCGGGGTATTTCATGACCGATAGGAATGAAAAAACTTGGCGACCAAACCTAGCTTTTGTGTTATTCCCATAAAATTTAAAAACTAAGCAACATCTTGTTGCACTTTTATTTTATCATTATCTTTCTCTTATTGTAATACATTAGATTATTTTTTAGATAAGAGTCCAATACATATTATTAAAATTAAGATGGTTCAAGTCGGAGGAAGGCACTTTAGGGTGTCTTTTCTTTTTTCTAAAAGAGAGTTTTGCTTTCAAGAAGATACATTTTTAATGGATTACTGCCATGAGTATATAGATAAAGTCCATCAAAACATGTATGTTCATGAATATGTAAAATTACATAAAATTTCCGAGAAAAAGAGAGTATACTTTCTTATTGTGTAATAAAGATAAAGCCCGCCTACGGAAATAGGCGAGCTTTTTTAACATATAAAGAAAAGCAACTTTTAAGGTGACTTCCTTTGAGTTGAAACATTTTACTAAGTTAAGTTTTGTGATGATTATTTCTTTTCATTTAAATGAACTAGAGTAGTACATCACTTTATTTTTAAGCATCCTTCTCAACAAATATGAATATTTTCATTATCCTTTTCACTACAAAGGGTAGTAATTTAGAAGCTAAAAATGCAAGCACGAAAGCAATTGCCCATGTTTTTATCCATGATTTGAGAAATAAAGCTGTATACCCAACATTCATTGAAACCATGACGAAAGAGATAATACTAGATATACCTAAAATCATAAAGAGATTAAAAATTATCGGTTCAAATTTTTTATTGATTTTCAAAATTAACACCTATTTTCTATATATACTTTGCTGTCCGATTTCACCAACATCTAATCTTACAGTTTGAAATCTATGTTGTCCAGCTTGTTGTACTTTTCTGCAATAGCAATTATTGAGATGTTAACTAGTTTGTCTGGGATGGGAACTCATGATATTGCTATCAAGCTAAGGTTGTATAAATGAACACTTTATCTTTTTTATAGCATCGAAGTTCATTTTGGGGGCGAATGTAATATTACATCATTAAAGTAATAGTTGCACTTGAAACTCTGCATATCGCATGTCTTTTCCAATAGTTTTTTAGCAGAAGCAAGCAGCTCCAATGATGATTAATAAAATAAACAATACAACTAATAAAGCAAATCCTCCCGCGAAGCCATAACTATCACCAAAGCCGAGAACAGTTCCTCCTTTAAATAGGAGGGGGAAAACAAAGGATCAATTATGTGTTTTAACGGATTCCATTTACTTTATGTATTTATGAATGGAGCAGGTTCTTTTCAAAATAGATTTATTCTTTGAAGGAGTTCAAGGACAAAATAGGAGAATTTATATTATTTATTAATAGGGAATAAGTGGGGAATAAAATTTCCAAAAACACAGATAGAAATCCGCTTTTATACCTTTCATTAAAATAATACTAGCATTATATATTGTAAGGAATACTTATCCTTAATTGTAAATGAAAGGGGGGATTAGTATGAGTTATGGCTATGATCATCCTCCTGAAAAACATCATAAACACCACAATGAAACTTTGTCAACGGGTGTATTACGTAGACATTCCGCTACGTTGTTTCTTACTGTGGAAGCTATGAATGTTGATCCAGATGATACTCATACAGTAACTGTTGAAATGTTTGATTGGTCATCGGGTTCTCCGGTATTGTTACCATTAGTAGACCCTTCAACACAAACATTGGCACCTAATCGACGTGTTACTTTTCGTTCAGCAGCTCTTTCTTCAGGTGTTTTTGCTTATGAAGTAAGAATCATTCGTTCGAAAGATAGAGATGTTGTTACGAATGTTTTTGGTCTTAGTGCAATCGTATTTAACCCACAAGAAGGAAATAATGTTTTACAACATGATTTAGCAAAATTAGATCTTAAATAGCTTTTATAAAAGTTTATTTATTGGACAAGATTAAAAAAGAGTAGGATTACATCCTACTCTTTTTTAACATCAATTATATTAAAATTTTAAAAGAAATCCTTCATCATTTTCACATCTTTAATATTCACTGTTACACCTTCAACCTTATCCTTCTTCTCATCTTTAGCAATCGTAATTTTCTCATTATTATCAACCCAAACAAGAAATTCTTCTTTTGTGTCATCTTTATATGTAACGGTAATAGTAGAATGTGCCGATTCTCGCTTTTTTTGATCTAAAGTGATTGTTTTAGGCGTGCCTTTTTGAACTGCGGAAACGATAGATTGTATCATTTCTTCGTTGTCTGTTTGAGATTTAGAAGTAGTATTATTGGTTGTCTGAAGTATTTCGATATCTGTAATGTTTGCGGAGTTTAATTGAAAGGCATTTTGTTTCTGTTCTTGCTTAGCTTGTGAAGCTTTATCTGTAGCTGAGGTGCTTGTGCAGCCTATTAAAGTGAAAGATAGAGCGGTTAGAGCGCATATATAAGTGGTTTTTTTCATTATATCCCCTCCTTGGTTTAATTATAACAATTTTCTGTTAATTTAGGTAGTTATTGTAAGAGGATTTATTTTACTAGTTTTAGGATAGAGAAAGTTCAAGAGGAGGTTAACCGTAAATAATAACCATCAGGGTCTACAATACGAAAATCCTTCATTCCCCAAGATTGCATTTTAAGGTTAGATTCCACTGGATAATTTTTTTCTAATACATGTTGGTATATTTGTTCAATATTATCAAAAACCATGATAACTTCAACACCTTTACCTTTTGGCTTAAGTCCACCTGTTTTTAAATAATGATTTTCATTGAGAATATAATCAGGGGTTAATAATAAAGAAAAATCCCCTAGTTTAATCATTGCACTAGTTGCATTCTTTTTTGAAAATACAAGGGTAAGGATTTCCTCATAAAAACGAATAGATCTTTGCAAATCTTCAACAAATAACTCTAGACGAAAGTGCATATGTACTCTCCTTTTCATTTTTTTCAAATTTTATGTTTAACATTTCGAAAATAGGTGTACTACATATAATATAACAAATAATTCATTTTAAAGGAGGAAGTTAAAGATGGAAACGAAGTATAGGAAACCTTTTGTATATGAATTTATTACGGAGAAAGAGGTCATGAATGCGGCGAATGATCTAGTAAAGAAAGGAATAGACCAAAAAGATATTTACGTATTAACACACGAGAAAGAAAGGACAGATAGAATCGCAGACAATGCAGACGTGAATACAATTGGTATACAAGAGGAGGGACTTGGGACAAGTATTATTAACGTCTTTCAAAAAACGGGAGATCAGTTAAGAAATAAGATGCAGGAGTTAGGGCTTAATGAGGAAGAAGCGAACTTCTACGAAGAAAAGCTGGATGAAGGGAAAATCTTGTTATTCGTTAAAGATTTAGAGAGAGTCGGTGAATGGTTACAAGAAAGAAGATGCATGTATTCTATTTAAATTTGTATCCTGTAAATCTATAAATCTATTACGAAAAGGAGATGGGAAATATGAGTGAGAGCGGACTAAAAGAACAAATTACTGGTAAAGTGGAAAAGACAAAGGGACAAGTAAAAGAAGGAATTGGTGAAGTTACAGAAGATAGAAAGTTGAAAAATGAAGGGAAGTGGGACAAGACGAAGGGAACGATAAAAGGAAAAGTCGGAAAAGTTAAACAGAAGATAAGTGATGGGTTGGATAATAAAGAATAATACATGTTTATCAAGCTTTGGTTACATACCAAAGCTTGATAAATACAATATAAAACGAATATAGGAGGGTTAATTGTGGGACTTATTATTACGTGTATTGTAGGTGGACTTATTGGTGCGTTAGCTGGAATGATTACGGGAAAGGACTTTCCTTTAGGTATAGTTGGTAATGTGATTGCCGGATTAATCGGATCTTGGGTAGGTAGTGCGTTATTTGGTCATTGGGGTCCTGAATGGGGAGGCATCTTTATTCTTCCAGCGTTATTAGGTGCAATTGTCTTTATTTTAATCGTTACATTCTTCTCTAGAATGCTACGGAAAGCGTAAGTATGATAATGAATAGTAATCTTAAGTTTATTATATATAGTTATAAAGTAAATAGAATGATAAATATACATAAAAAAGCATCCAATTCAAATAATTTGGATGCTTTTTTATGTAATCTGCATAGGAATGAGCGGGGGATGAAGGCCCCCGCTCATTGAAATTACACTTTCTATTTATGTATTAAGCCATCGTTACTTTTTTACAAGCGTTTATTCTTACGACCTGCCTTGGTTCTATATGAGATAAGTCCTCGTTATTACCTATATCAACTACAATTGTATTCGTTAGTATATTAATAATGGAACCAACTAATTTTGTAGCATGATCGTGTCGATAAGAAAATTGAACAAAATCTCCCTTTTTAAAGTTGTGCTCTTCCATAGATAGATCCCCCTAAAAATAATGTTTATAGATTATATATACACAAATTTATAAGGTTTAAACATTTGGTAGTATTTTTTACGTGTTAAGCCGAGAAAGGTGTGGAAAATTTATTTATAATAAAAATAAAAAAATATGTTTAAAACTAATTTTTATGGGTAATTAACATAGTAGTAGTAGTTTGAGATAAGGGGGCGGAAATGATGAATTTGGGAATAAATATTTTGCAAAATGATGTAGGTTATACGGTACAGCTTAATGGTGAAATTGATGCATATACGGCATCAGATTTGAAAAATAAGATGATGCCTATTGCAGGCGAAAAAGAGGTTCATATTGTCGTAGATTTTACTGAGGTAGAGTATATGGATAGTACAGGATTAGGCGTGTTTATAGCGCTATTAAAAGCAGTTAAGAAAAATGATGGAAAACTAGAGTTTATTGGTGTATCTAAAAGGTTAAAAAGATTATTTGATATTACAGGGTTAACAGAAATATTAAATTTGAATTCCGATTTTGAAAAAGTAGAAAGAAGGTGACTAGGGATGATGGAGAGATTTGAAAAGATAGAAATGAAAATTCCTGCAAAGGCAGAATATGTGGCTATTATTCGTTTAACAATGGCTGGTGTTGCAAATCGAATGGGCTTTGCTTATGACGATATAGAAGATATGAAAATTGCTATTAGTGAAGCATGTACAAATATTGTACAACATGCATATAAAGAAGACGTTGGAGAAATTGCAATTGTCTTTGGGCTATATGAAGATCGATTAGAAATTATGGTTGCGGATAATGGGGTTAGCTTTGATTTTAACAACTTAAGAAGTAAAGTTGGTCCGTATGATATTAGTAAACCAGTAGAACATTTGCCGGAAAATGGTTTAGGTTTATATTTAATTAATACGTTAATGGATGATATACAAATCATGCATGATGAGGGCATGACAGTTTTAATGACAAAATATATACAAAGAGAGCAGGTGGAGAATGATGGAAATCCAATCTCAACCTACAACTCTTACTAAAGAAGACGTTATGAAACTAATTGCAGAATTTCAACAAAACCAATGTGATGAAGCACAGGAAAGGTTAGTTGATCATTATAAAAATCTTGTCTATTCTATTGCATATCGCTATTCAAAAGGCGGGCCGATGCATGAGGATATTATACAAGTAGGCATGTTAGGGCTCTTAGGCGCAATAAGAAGGTATGATTATTCGATAGGGAATGCTTTTGAGCCTTTTGCAATACCTACAATAGTAGGCGAAATAAAGAAGTATTTACGTGATAAAACTTGGGGCATTCACGTTCCAAGGCGAATTAAAGATTTAGGCGGAAAAATTAAACTTGCGATAGAGGAGCTAACAGATCATTTGCAGCGTTCACCGAAGATTATAGAGATTGCGGATCATTTAGGACTATCCGAAGAGGAAGTGCTAGAGATTATGGATGCGAAAAATAATTATCGAGTATCTTCCTTAGATGATGTAGTTGAAAATGCATCTGATGGAAGTTCGGTAGCGAGAATTGAATCTGTAGGTGAAGTAGAGCAAGGATATGAAGAGACAGAAAGGCGTCTCGTTTTAAAGGATATTTTTAACGTATTAAATGAAACGGAAAAGAGTGTTATTCATTATATATTTGAAGAAAATTTAAATCAAAAGGATACAGGGGAACGGTTAGGTATTTCACAAATGCACGTTTCTCGTATTAAAAGACAAGCGATAAGTAAATTGAAGCAAGCCGCATTTTTAGATACATAAAAAATTTAAAATAATGATGTTTAAAACATGAGAAAAGGGGTACGTATTAAGTATAGGAGGAGATATAAAAATGTCACACGATGTGAAAGAACTAATCGAAGGATTGAATGAAGATTTAGCAGGAGAATACTCAGCAATTATTATGTATAACCATAATGCAGCAACAGTTTCTGGTATATATAGACAAGTGTTAAAACCTTTCTTTGAATCTGAAATTAGTGATGAACAAGGACATGCCCTATATTTAGCGGAGAAAATTAAGAGGTTAGGTGGTACACCTACTACGATCCCTTTACCAGTGAAACAAGTAGAAGACGTTAGAGAAATGTTAGAAGAAGCTAGAAAGTCAGAATATGAAACAATTAAGCGTTATGAAAAGAGAAAAGAACAAGCAGCGAAATTAAATATGACAGAGTTAGTTGTAAAGTTAGAAGATATGATCGCAGATGAAACAAATCATATGGAAGAATTGGATCGTCTTTTAAATGATAAAGCAATGGTGTTAAATTAAAAGTGGAAACTTATAGAGTGAAAGAACAAACTCTCATTTCTGGGGGTTTGTTCTTTTGCTATATAAAAAATATGTTTGAGTAGGAAATTTTCATTTTATAACTGAGTATGTAATACTAGAAAAATAGAAAATGATAATCGATTTACATTTTATATAAGAAAAGGGGAAATCACTTGTGTCCATTTTAATTGTCGATGATAATCCGGTTAACATCTTTGTAATTAAGAAGATTTTAAAACAAGCCGGATATCAGGATCTTGTATCGCTGAATTCTGCACAAGAGCTTTTCGAATACATCCATTTTGGAAAAGATTCTTCCAGGCATAATGAAATAGATTTAATACTATTAGATATTATGATGCCTGAAATTGATGGACTTGAAGTTTGTAGGCGATTACAAAAAGAGGAGAAGTTTAAAGATATTCCTATTATTTTTGTAACAGCTTTAGAAGATGCGAATAAATTAGCTGAAGCTCTTGATATGGGGGCAATGGATTATATTACGAAACCTATAAATAAAGTTGAATTGTTAGCGCGTATGCGTGTAGCATTACGCTTGAAATCGGAATTAAATTGGCATAAAGAACAGGAAGAAAATCTTCGGAATGAACTAGATTTAGCTACGCAAGTACAAAGAAACTTATTAAGTAGCCCATTAAGAGAAGAACACATAAAAATCGAAGCAAGTTACTTACCTTCATTTAAACTAGCTGGAGATATGTATTACTGGTATAAAATCGATGAAAACCGCTACGGTATTATATTATTAGATGTGATGGGACATGGTGTATCCGCTTCCTTAGTTTGTATGTTTATTTCGTCTGTATTACGTGAAACGATTAAAAGTTTAATCGACCCAGAACTCGTTATGAAAGACTTAAATAAATATATGACTCTTTTACATAATGAGAATGACAATATTCCATATTATTTTACAGCGATATACTTAGTAGTGGATACAGAAAAGAGAACGATTGAATATGTAAATGCAGGACATCCTTCTGGATACGTTTTAGTTGATGAAACAAATGTAGTGGAACTAAATCGCGGGAGTTGTGCGGTAGGATTTTTTGATGAAATAAAAGTTGAAAAGACAGTTATACCTTTTGAGAAGAACACTCAAATCGTATTGTTTACAGATGGTGTACTTGAAGCAATAGCAAATGATGAATTTGAGGCTGAAGGGAAATTACGTACTTTTACAGAAAGAAAATGGGGAGAGTTAGAAGAAGAGATAGAAGGATTTTACAAGGAAGAACAGAAGGAAGCACAATCAGATGATATGTGTCTTATCATGATACAAGCGAATGCGAAATAAAAAGCGTATGAAATCCAAATAGAGGATTTCATACGCTTTTATTGTATTTTTTGATAGATTTGTTCGTGTGGATTAAATTGCGTATAATGCGGCATGATATCCGAGAAACGAAGAGTTTCTTTATTTCCTAAACATAGGAATCCATTGTGACTTAAACTTTCATAAAATAGTTGCTGTACTTGGTTTTGAAGTTTACTTGTAAAGTAAATTAAAACGTTACGGCAAAGGATAATATGAAATTCGTTAAAAGATTGATCGGTTACTAAATTATGTTGTGCAAAAATAATGTTTTGTAACAGTGAAGGATTAAAATAAGCAAAACGACTATCCGTTGAATAATAGTTAGAAAATGCTTGTGTACCGCCAGCTTGTAAATAATTTTTCGTATAAGTTTGCATTTTATTTAATGGAAGAATACCTTGTTTTGCTTTTTCTAACACGTCTGTATTCATATCTGTTGCGTAAATAACAGCTTTTTCACTTAATCCTTCTTCGTGAAGTAAGATGGACATGGATAATACTTCTTCACCAGTGGCACATCCAGCATGCCAAATTCTAATTTCAGGATGCTTTCTTAATTCAGGAATGACATGCTCTCTCAGCGCCTTAAAAAAGATAGGGTTACGGAACATCTCAGTTACATTAATCGAGAAATCATTTAATAACTGTTCTAAAACCCCTTCCTCGTGAATTACTTTTTCTATTAATTTTGAAATGGTAGGGATATTAGAAATCTGCATTCGATTACAAATCCGCCTATAAATAGATGTGCGAGCGTATTGGCGAAAATCAAATCCTGATAGTTTAAATACCGCTTCCAATAGTAAGTCAATTTCTAAGTTCGTACGCTTATCCATATCTACTGATGGATCAAAATTATAATACTTATTTTCCACTGAAACGAAACCTCACTTATTTTATTAACCATACACTCATTACCGAATAGAGTTGATGTAAATTTAATGGTTTACTTATATAATCTGAAGCGCCAGCAGATAAACATTTTTCCTTATCATTTGGCATTGCTTTAGCAGTTAATGCGATAATAGGTATTTCATGTAACCCTAAGTTCATTCGGATATGTTCCATCGTTTCATAACCGTCCATATTTGGCATCATAATATCCATTAAAATAAGGTCGATATTTGTATTGTTTTTTAGTATTTCTAAACACTCTAGGCCGTTTTGTGCAGTAATGATATTGGCATGGTGTTTTTTTAATGCATTTTGTAATGCAAATATATTTCGATGATCATCATCGACAATTAAAATGGTTTTCTCTTGGAAGACATTATTTGTTTCTGGAAGAACGATGGTTTCCTCAACAACTTCAGCAGGAATAACTTCATCTACCGTTGCTGCGACTTCTAAATTGGATACTTGTATATCAGTTAATCCGTTTGGAAGGTTAGGAATATATACAGTGAAAGTACTGCCTTCTCCTACATGACTTTCTAACGTAATCCAACCACCTAATAGTCTAGCAAACTCTTTACAAATAGATAAACCTAATCCTGTACCACCATACTTTCGAATTGTTGCACCATCTGCCTGTTGAAAGGCTTCGAAAATAAGTTGATGCTGTTCTTTAGCAATACCAATACCAGTATCTTTTACCGAAATGGTTATCCAATCATTACTAATAGACTGCATTTCATGGCTCAAATTAGTTGCTTCTATTGAATCAAAATGTAAAGAGACAGATCCTTTTTCCGTAAATTTAAATGCATTGGATAATAAGTTTTTAATAATTTGTTCAATCCGTTTTGCATCTGTATAAAACAGATTAGGAATGGTGTCACTGTCTTCAACAGTAAATTCTACATTTTTTTGTGCAGCGATATGTAAGAAGTTTTGCTGCATACTTGCAGCCATATCACTTATGTTCGTTGCTTCAAAAATGACATCTAGTTTTCCGGCTTCTACTTTAGATAAATCTAGTATGTCATTAATTAAAGTAAGTAAATCCTTCCCTGATGAATGAATGACGGTTGCCAATTCAATTTCATCATCGGATAAATGATTATCATGATTTTCTTTTAACATTTCAGATAATAGTAAAATACTATTTAACGGTGTGCGTAATTCATGTGACATATTTGCTAGGAATTCTGATTTGTATTTTGAGCTACGTAACAACTCGCTTGCTTTTTCTTCTAATTCTAATTTAGTCACTTGTAAGTCAGCTGTCTTTTGCTCGGCCTCTTCCGTTCTAGACTCTAACTGTTCGTTCGTTGTTCTTAATTCCTCGGCTTGCATTTGTAGTTCTTCCGCTTGCGTTTGCAATTCTTCTGATTGAACTTGCAACTCTTCTGTCATTGCTTGTGATTCATGTAAAAGAGTTTGAATTCGCATGCGTCCCATAATACTATGGATTGTTAAACCTAGATTATCAACAGTTTGGTGAATTAAATCTTGATGTAAATCTGAAATGTCAGTTACACTTACTAACTCCATTACTGCAATCACTTCATCCTCAAATAAGACAGGGATGACTAGTAAATTTTTAGGGCGTATTTCTAATAATCCAGTAGTAACGTAACGAAACTCTTCAGGTATGTCCCTAAGAATAAAACTTTTCTTTTCTAAAGCAGACTGTCCAATGAAGCCTTCACCCATTTTAATAGATTGTTTTCCAATATCAACACCTTGATCGGCGAAAGAAGCTTTTTTCACAAAGTAGACAGTTTCTTCAACTTCTTCACGTACATAAAATGCACCGCAAGAAGTTTGCGTTTTTTGTATAATGCCACTCAAAATTTTGTTACCTAACATCTCAATAGAAGATACACCTTGATACATTAAAATTAATTCTGCAATCTCCGTTTGTAACCACTCTCTTTTCGATATTTCGTCTAGCAGATGGTTCGTTGTATGAGCAAGATCTTTTATTTCATCATGTGTATTTACATGAATTCTTTCCGTAATTTTTTCTTTAGAAGAAATGGATTTAATAGCTTGAATTACATTTTTAATCGTTTTTGTAATGGAATTCGAAATATAAAGTGAAACGATAATAGAAACACAAGATAGTAAGAACAATAAACTGTATAACCAAAGCTCTAATTTATTATTTTTAGTATCTAATTGTGCAGCTCTTTTTTTCGTTAATTGCTCCTCAGTGCTACGGAAGTCAGTTAGTTGTGATTGTAATGATTGGATTTCGGTAGTGTCGATTTCTTGTATTTTATTACTATTATGATTTGCAATTAACGGGTGAATCTCTTTATTCATCCAATTAGTAATGTTTCCATTAATCTCTTTTAATTTTTCTTGCTGAGATGGATTATCTTCTAATAAAGAAAAAAGATTATGGTAATGTTTTTCATAATCTCTTTCGGCAGAGTTAAGAGATTGCAAATAGTTCGCGTTATTAGAAGTAATAAAGCCTTTCGCTTTATTTTCTATTGTTAGCAAGTCTTTCTCCACTTGATTCGTTAAATTGAGAACTTTAAAATCGTGATCAATAATAAAATTACGAGATTTTTGTAAATTGGAAATCTGATTGTTTAACATAATAAAAGAAATAAGTAAAAACAAAATGATAACTAAATAACCAGCCATAATTTTGTAGCGAATACTAAATTTTGCTTTCGATTTCATTAAAAATTCCTACCTTCAAGGTTATTAAAAGTTTTCTATTTTAAAGAATGAAAAACGTAATATATATTATATCAGTTTTCATAGGGCTAAACTAGAAATCCCCCTATTGTATTAGGGGGTCTCGTTTTGAATAGAGGAAATCATTTTGAAGTATAAAACTATGTATGAAAAATAACAATCGAGGGAATAGGGGATAATAAAACCTTTAAGAAGGAAAGAGTGTTCTTAAAGCTCTTTTTGCATCTATTCCTTCAAATATAAATAATACAAGCTCTCTCTTTTTTATAGTAAGGAAAAATGATACTAATGTGCTTAAGTTTTTAATAGAAGTAAGTGTTCCTCGTTTACTTATAAATACATTCGTTTGAAATGTTGTCATTAAAGCATAAAAATGATGAATCTGCGTTATTGTAGGTGTTTCATTATAAAGAATAGTAGTAGAGTGAATGGCGTTCATCGTAATTTTCCTTTCCATATAATAAGCATAACAATATAAACATACCCGTTTTAAAAAATGTTAAACATATAAATAAGAAAAAATATAATTATAGTTTTTTACGTTTAGAAAGGGGGAAGAAGGGTATACATATACCATAAAGAGATTGACCGAAGATGGATTGTAAAGTTTTAGTCTATAAAAATATACTTTTACTTTAAATAAAAAGGAGACTGTTACATATGGATAAAATGATAACGGATATTACATTTGATTTCATTTACTTGTTAAGTAGTTCTCTTGTAGTCCTTTTATTATTAGCATTTTTCGTAAATGGTTATGTGAATAAAAAAATTAGTGTATATAAAAACGAAGAGTAATAAAGATACGTTATATAAAATTTTAGGAGGTTAATAGTTATGAATATGGATAGAAAAATAGTAGGTGTTTTTCCAACAATTGATGATGCAGCACTCGTTATTAATGAATTAAAGGAAAAAGGATACTCGGCAGATAACATTTCAGCTATTGCGAAAGATCAAAAGGAAATTGAACATCTGGAAGAAAAATCAGGTGAGAAAGTGAATCATGAAACTGCACATAAAGGAGATATCTTTTCAGCGACAGGACTTGTAGCAGGAGGAGTAGCAGGCGGACTCGGAGGTTTATTAACAGGCCTTGGTGTACTTGCTGTATCTGGACTGGGCCCAATTGTAGCAGCGGGACCGATTGCAGCAGCAATTGGGGGAGCCGGTATTGGCGGAGGAGCTGGAAGTTTAATAGGAGCATTTATCGGCTTAGGAATCCCTGAAGACCATGCTAAAAAGTATGAAGAATATATTTACGATGGGAATATATTAATTTTAGTAGATGCAAAATTAGATGATAAGTTAGAAATCTACAAAATATTTGATAAGCATAATGCTTATAACTCTGATTTCTTTAAATAAAATGTAAACAAAGTAAATATCGTTTTTGATCTTACAACTTTGGCACGACCGAGGAGTCGTATGACTATAAGAGAAGAAGGGCTTATAGTAAAAGATCAAATTTAAGAGAGAAGGGGTGTCTTGTCGTGATTGTAAAAATATTAAAGGATAGTAGCAATAGCTTCCTTTGTACAGTGCAAAATAAAAATGGAGATCAGTATGTGAAGAAATGGTTTCGTAAACATGAAAACAATGAAGAATTAGGACGACCAACTTTTAAAGAAGTAGAACGCGACTGGAAAGAAAATAGGGAATCGTTTATGTATCCTAATGTTAAAGCACTTTATTAAACAAAATAGTCGCTGTATTCTTACAAAACTGTCACATTCCTGTAAGGTAATTCAATAGATTCGTTGCTTGTTCCATGTCATAATAAAGACATAAGAAAGCTAATTAAAACTACAACTTATTAGGAGAGTGTCAGTCATGATTGTAACAACAACGTCTGGAATTCAAGGTAAAGAAATTATTGAGTATATCGATATTGTAAATGGTGAAGCTATTATGGGTGCAAATATTGTCCGCGATTTATTCGCTTCTGTTCGTGATGTTGTCGGTGGTCGTGCTGGTTCTTATGAAAGTAAGCTAAAAGAAGCTCGTGATATCGCAATGGATGAAATGAAAGAACTTGCAAAACAAAAAGGTGCGAACGCTATCGTTGGTGTTGACGTAGATTACGAAGTAGTTCGTGATGGAATGTTAATGGTTGCTGTAAGTGGTACAGCTGTACGTATATAAGTAAATAAAAAAACAGGCTCACCCCTTGAAGATTATGCTTTGAGGGGGTTTTTTTATTTTTCTTTTGCTCATGACTAAAGTTAAAATAGAGAAGGGCCGACGTACTAGCTCGCTTATTTCAAATGAAGTATATTATTTCTGAAGATAAAAGTAATAATATGGAAAAATATATTTAACGAAGGTGTTAACTTTATGACAAATAATAAAATTGTTATTTGAGATAATGAGAGAATTAGTGGTATGAATAATTTTAGAGAATGTATAGTTGATAGAAATAAACGATGAAGCATGTAAAGAGTTATATTACATAAAATTTATTATGAATGGAGGCGGTTACAATATGTTTTGGTTAGGATGTTTTTTAGGATACATTGTAGGATCAGTTATTACATGCGCTCTACTTTACTATGGGTATAGATCTAATGAAAACAAAAAAGCGAATATACAAAAGAGGGAGGAGAGGAAAATCAATCAAAAAGGTGTATAGGATGTGGAAGGTACGGTGATAACGTTGATGCAAAAATAAAGGACAGTACATATTTTGATGACTACTATGTACTGTCCCGTTTATTTTTAGGGGATTAGGAAAAGTTGTTTTCTGCCCTGCTATAAATTTCATAGGCGAAAAACCCCAATAAATAGCCGATTCTAGCTCCTAAACTCACCGCAAGAAGTGAATAATCCGGGAAAAACATGCCGGAAATCAGACCGATTATACAGCCAACAAGCATTCCTATAGGTATGAGACTATCTAATAAGTTTTGAGCTTCTTTTGATTTTTTCTTACCTAATTTTCCGTTCTTATATTTATGTTCCAATCTTTTTATTACAAATACTACAATTCCCCCGACTAGTATAACAGGCCAAATTGCCGAAATTAACCACATGTGAAAATCTCCTTTCACCTTTTAATAGAATTATACCAGATACTTACAAATGTTCGCTCTTAAAGGTATTATCTAGTCTATTTAAAAGGCCAATCAAAAAGCCCACTTCAATTGTAGTTAATAACTAGTCAAAAAGACTTTCCCTTTCGTTTTCTCAGCAGACTGCACAACATCAACCGCCGTTTTCACATCCGCTAAGTCATATGTAGAATGTACTTTCATAAAACGTAATTGCTTATTTTCTACTAAGTGAATTAAATGACGAAACGTCTCTTGCCATTTATATGGCGTTACTTCTTTATTCCAATGTCGTAAATGAAATATGTTCGCGTGCACTTTTGCTTTCGTGACAATCTCTGCCCAGTTAACTTGTACACCTGATAGAAGACCGATCGTTAAAAAGTGCCCGTTTGGACGTAAGGAGAAAGCCAATTCATTTCCATCTGATCCCCCGATAGAATCAATTGCAGCATCCGCGCCGAGCCCGTTCGTTAATTCCATAACGGTTTCATAAAGCGGGGTAGTGGAAGTATCGATTACATATGCAGCACCAAGGCGTAGTAACTCCTCTGTATGCTTATTATTTCTTGTCACGGCAATGAGTCGGAAGTTTAAAATGTTTGATAACTGCGCAAAAAGATGACCAATGGCGGATCCGCAAGCATTCACTAATAAAACGTCATTACGTTGTAAGTTTAACGTTTCTGTACAAGTAACCCACGCTGTAAGAGGATTAATATACATTTGTGCCGCTGTAAAATCATCGATAGAATCCGGAATAGGAACTACAAAATCAGCTGACGTCTTCACATACTCTTGCCAAGTACCTTCTCCACGTAACGGTAAAACACGTTTACCGATAAGCTCTCTCGTAACGCCCGCGCCAACATCTTCTACAATACCAACACCCTCATAACCAGGTATGTTAGGTAAAGGAATTCTATGAGCGTACGCTCCCGTTATTGGAATTAAGTCAGATGGATTAATCGGTCTAACTAGCATACGAACTAAAACTTCATTCTCTTTTAATGGTTCTATATTTTTATATTCAACTTGTAGTACATCTTTTGGATTGCCGAACTTGTGAAATTGAATGTGTTTTCCGTGCAAGATAAATGATCCCCCTTAGTTTGATTGGGTTTATTATAGCATTTTTGGTATGAGGGAATTTTATTGAAGGTGAATAAATTGATATTAATATATATATGTGGTTAAAAGAAAAATCTCCTTGAAGTCTATACTTTGAGGAGATTTTTTGTACAGCAAAATTTATGTTCCAGATTCATGATTTAACTTAGAAAATCATATGTTTAAGTAGAGCTTTTTTCTGTCAAAAATGTATGTAACAATTTTAATTTGGACAAGGAGGAAAAGCATGGACAGATGTCGAAAGTTAGGGCAGTCTTTAAATTTAAATGAAAAAGAAGATGAATTGGGGGTAATAGATATGAGTCAAGTAGTGACTGATATGCAACCGTTAGAAACAAAAGAAACAGAGAAATTAGTAACTCGTCGCCCAAAAGATGCTCAAGATTTACGCAAAATGATCGGAACTCGTACAGCAGGTAGTAAAAATTTAGTAGATATTTATAAAGAAGAAAGATAAGGGAGAAATATAAATGGTAACTAATTTCGTTCAAGGTGAGGGTGCTGTTTTAAGTATTCAACAAGCATCGATTTATGTAGATGCTTGTTTTATTTTGGCATTTTTAGATGAAGATGATACTCGTTCTGATAAGGTAGCTAATTTAATTAACGCATGGACGGAGAAAGAAATAGAAATGGGGATTAGCTCACATACTTTTACAGAAGTAGTAGGTATTCTTATGAAAAATAAAATTGAGCGAGCATTGAAAATCTATATAGAGAATATGGAAAATATAAAATCTAAAGGAATAGGGTGTTTGAGTGAAGATGATAGAAGAGATATTGTTTCTATAGAAGCGGCATGTAATTTATATGAAATCTATCAATATATTATTAAAGTAAGGGCAGAATCTGAAGATGAAAGTAAAGAGGTTTATACTAAAGAATTACTAAAGGTAGGAAAAAGGCATGCTAAAAGAAGAAGTGGATTAACAGCGTATTATACAAACGTTGTTCAAACCTTCGAGGAATTTCTGTATAGTATGGAAAATCACTTCAAAATTAAGGTTGAATATATTTCTTCTGATAAGAAGGCTATAGATGCTGCAGCTCAGTATATGAAGCTTTATCAATTAGAGGCCTACGATGCAATGCATTTAGCAATAGCTAGAAATAAATGTGATTACTTTATAACTTTAGATCAGGATTTTATACAAAATTTTTTGAAAAAAGATAAGAATTTGCAAACAAAAGTTATAGTCTTTGCATGAAAAAGGAAGCAACCGTAGTTGCTTCCTACATCTATTAAGCCGAAGCTCTCTTCATTCTCTCAAGTAAACTAGATAACACATGCGTACGATACGATTCTAGTTTTTTACCTTCATAAGTACGGATACCTAATTTTTTAAGTTCTTTTACATACCAACCTTTGCTTCCGAAATACATGTGATCGCTCCCCTTCAACTTTGTTTTTATTTGTTCTGATTGCATATGGAGGTACAGGTAATATAATGAAGGAAATGAATTTCGCGCGAAAATGGTTAACTTTGTTGCAAAAGACATATATACTAAAGATAGTATATAACGAGGTGGACAAGACGTGATTATAGAGAAGCACGAAATTCAAATTGACCAAATTACGAGCGGTAAAGTGAATATCTTTACTTTCTATAGAAATAGAAAGCAAATTGATGATCAGTTTTTACGATTGCAAGAACCATCGCTTACAGCAAACTACTTCTTCCATTTTCATTTTGATGCAGAGAGCTTGCATCTACTGCAGAAAGAGTTTCAGGGCGTATATCCGTACGACGGTAGTGAAACGATTCACGACTGGACGGAAAAGATGAAAGCAGAATTGCAACATCAGATCCAAACAGGAAAATGGAATAAACGCGTACGTATCGGTAATCGCATTCTAGATGTGGTGTTTACGTGGTGTGACGAAGATATAGTAGAGTGAAAAAGAAGCGGATGACGCTTCTTTTTTTTAGCGCTGGAATAAAACGAGCTTACCTGCAGTAGATGTGCAGCGATGTGTTTTTTCATACAATCCTTTTTCTCGTAAAATAGATTCACCTTTTGCTTTCGCTTCTTTTTCAGTTGCCGCCTCGAATGATTCGTCTAATGCTTTAGAACCATCTTTTTCAAAGACTGTTAGAACGTATACTCCCATGAAAATTCCCTCCAATAATAAAAATCAGAATCTTATAACTATTTTGGCATAAATCACTAGAATATGCAAAGAAATATATGACATTGCGTGGTAAAATAGAGAGAAAGTTTTATGAGCACTAGATTTACTATTCGTAGTAAAGTACGGAAAAAGAAAGGATCGTTATTTGTGAAACAAGTAAAGTTTATACATGCGGCTGATTTGCATTTAGATAGTCCGTTTAAAGGAATGGAGATGAATGTACCGCAGTCTGTTTGGGAGAGAATGAAGCAAAGTACGTTTGAATCGTTCGAGCGTATTGTTGATAAAGCGATTCAAGAGCGCGTTGATTTCGTATTACTAGCCGGGGATTTGTATGATGCGGAGACGAGAAGTTTGAGGGCGCAAGTGTTTGTGCGCGAGCAAATGAAGAGACTTTCGCAGTACGATATCCCTGTTTTTATTATTCACGGTAACCACGATCATTTAGGGGGAAGCTGGGCAGCAATTGAATTTCCGGAAAATGTTCACGTGTTTACGGAGCCTTACGTAGAAGAGAAATCATTTTATAAAAATGGTGAGTTGTTAGCTTCTATTTACGGATTTAGTTATTTGCAGCAAGCGGTAACGGATAATATGACAGCGCAGTATACGAAAATGAGTGATGCGCCTTTTCATATTGGCATGCTTCACGGAAGTGTGGAAGGGGATGCAGAGCATAATCGCTATGCGCCGTTTCAAATTCGTGAGCTGAAAGAAAAGCAGTTTGATTATTGGGCTCTTGGCCATATACATAAACGTGAAATTTTATCAGAAGAGCCGTATATGATTTATCCAGGTAATATACAAGGGCGTCATCGTAAGGAAACAGGGGAAAAGGGTGCGTACCTGATTGAACTTACGAAACAAGGAACGCAATGTTCATTTTTCCATACGGCTGATGTTGTGTGGGATGAGATAGAAGTGAATATTGATGGACTTGAAACTGTTGATGATCTTATGACAGCAGTGTCAACAGCGATGAATGAATGTCGAAGAGAAGAGGAAGGGACGCTTTTAACTGCCGTATTTACAGGGCAGGGACCACTTTCTCCTTATTTGCGTGATGAAAAACGTGTTGAAGAAATTTTTCATATTTTAGCAGCTGGCGAAGAGCGAAAAGATTTCGTGTATGCGATGAAGTGGAAAAATGAGACGGTCTCTTTTGCGGAAATCGAACGTTTGAAAGAAGAAAATCATTTCGTCGGTAGTGTGCTAAAGGAGTTAGAAGCTTTCACAAATATGGACGGCGTGTTGCGCACCATTTGGACATCTCCTGTAGCGCGTAATAGCATTGAATCTTTTACAGAAGAAGAGAAGAAAGAGATTCAAAAGGAAGCGGAAAATATTATTTTAGAACAATTATTCCAGCAAGAGAGGGATAAAAAATGAGAATGGAAAAACTCCATATTTATGGGTACGGAAAATTAGAAAATGTGGAAATGGACCTTTCAATGCTGACGGTGTTATACGGTGAAAATGAAGCAGGGAAATCAACAATTCGCTCGTTTATGAAAAGTATTTTATTCGGTTTTCCGACGAGAGGACAGCGCCGTTATGAACCGAAAGAAGGCGGGAAGTATGGCGGAGCAATTACTGTACAAACAGAGAAATACGGCCGTTTGAAAATTGAACGATTGCCAAAGACGGCAGCGGGTGAAGTAACCGTTTATTTTGAAGACGGGAAAACGGGCGGCGAGGAAATTTTACGCGATATATTAAGCGGGATGAATGAGAGCTTATTTGAATCTGTCTTTTCATTTGATATGCACGGTCTTCAAAATATTCATCAGCTTGGTGAAGCGGATATCGGTAATTATTTATTTTCAGCAAGCGCAGTCGGAAGTGATGCGTTATTACAGCTAGATAAAAAGCTAGAAAAAGAAATGGATCAGCGCTTTAAACCGAGCGGGCGTAAACCGGAAATTAACGTGTCACTGCAAGAGATGAAGAAACTGGAAGAGAAGATGAAAGAGTGGCAAGGAAAAATTGGCACGTATGAAAAACAGGTCGAACAGTTAAAAGAAAGTGAAGAGAAACTTGCTTCTGTTCGAGTGGAAAAAGAGAATGCAGAAAAACGAAAGCAAGATTATGAAATATTAGCAGCACTTGAACCTCTCGTTATTGAAAAGCGTGCGTATGAGAAAGTGTTAGAAAACGAGAATGGGCAGTTTCCTGTAAACGGGATGGCGCGTTATGAAGCAATTAAGGCAAAGATGGAGCCGCTCCAGTTGCAAGTTGATTCGCTCCATAAAAAAATAGAGACAGTGCAATTGGAAATGGAATCGATTCAAATAGACGAAGAGTTTTTACAAAAAGAAAGTTATGTAGAAGAACTTCGTATGCAGCATATGTCGTATGAAAATGCACGTCAAGAAATGCGTGATATAACAGGAGCGATTACGAATATAAAAGAAGAGCTTGCAGAACTCGAGCAACAAATCGGCACTACTTTTGAAGAAGAAACAGTTCTTTCCTTTGATATGAGTTTGGCAACGAAAGAGTTAATTACGCAAACTGTGCAAAAGGCACGCGAATTAGAAACGCAAAAAGCGCAGCTTGATGATCGTTTTAAAGTAGCGCAAGAGCAATTAGAAGAACAAGAAGAAAATATAAGACAGATTCAGAAGCAAATGTTAGCGGATGAAGAGCGAAGTGCGTTAGCCGAGAAAGAAAAGTCGTTCCAAGATGCGGCGTTTATCGGTATGGGCGCTGAGAGAATGAAGCGCAAGTATGAGGAAAAAGCAGGAGCGGCTATGCAAAAGAAAAAGCAGTGGCAAAGAGTTTGTCTTCTGTTACTTCTTATTAACACATGCGTGTTATTCACGAGCTTATTTATAGATAACCGCCCGCTCTTATTTATTAGTGTCATTGTTTTTGTAGGGATTGTTCTTGCTCTTGTTTTATATAAAGATCCGTCAAGTGGATTACAAGAAGAGCTCCTTACTCTTCAGCAAAGTGCTGGCGGGAGACAAAGTGAAGAAGCGATGTCTGTACGCTATGAGTTAGAAAAAGATGAAGAGATTCGGAAGTTATTTGAGCGTGAGTCGTATAAATTGCAGCAAATGGAGCGAGCGTATGATAAAGTCGTTTCATCGTATGAGGAATGGGAGAGAGAAACGTTCCGCATGAGCGAACAAGTCAATGTGTATAAAAAGCGTTATACGTTCCCTGAATTTTATACGTATGCGCACATATTGCCGGCGTTTGAGCGTATGGAAAAAATGCAGCAATTATATCATGAATTAGAGAAGCAAGGCAAGCGAAAATCTTCATTATATGAAATGATTTCACAATTTGAACATAAACTAGAAACTGTTATCGGTAGCGCGGAGTATAGTAAGCTGCACGAGGCACAAAGTCGTATGCAAAATGAGAAAGAAAAACGCCAAACTTGTAAGCAGTTAAAAGAAAAACTGACGGAATGGCAAGAAGAATATGAGTTTATGCAAGAACAATTAAAGCAATTACTAGTAGAACGAGACAGTTTATGGCATATTGCAGAGGCTACAAATGAAGAGATGTTTTTAGAAGCAGGTAAACTAGCGGAAAAACGTGAAGATGCGGAGAAGCAAGTAGGACGTTTATTGCCGCAAATTGATCTGTTAGAACAACGTTTAACGAGTTTATCATTAGCTGAACATTATGAAGCTGACGGTTATGATGAAAAATTAAAGCAAGAACTGACAGCCGCGCAAAACTGTCTGGCACAAGAAAAAGAACTGACAGAGCGTATTGCACAGCATCGTATGGAAATTGCGAATTTAGAAGAAGGTAGTACGTACGGTGATTTAATGCATGAATGGGAAATGAAAAAAGCGCAAGTGCGTGAACAAGTGAAGAAGTGGGCTGCGTATGCGGCTGCAAAGACAGTGTTGACGAAAACGAAGCAATATTATCATGAAGTACATCTTCCTCGTATTTTACAAAAATCAGAAGAGTATTTCGTCTATTTAACCGGCGGACGATATAGTAAAATCTTTTCACCGTCAGAGGCGGAGCCGTTCATCGTTGAGCGTAACGACGGTATGCGTTTTTATAGTCATGAACTAAGCCAAGCGACAGCTGAGCAGTTGTATTTATCGCTGAGATTTGCATTAGCAAAAACATTTGAGCATGATTATCCATTTATTATTGATGACAGTTTCGTGCACTTTGATGCGGTAAGGACGAATCGGACGATTAAACTTATAAAGGAAATTGCAAAGGATAGACAAGTGATCTTCTTTACATGTCATGCGCATTTACTCGCGTATTTTACAGAAAAACAGATTATAAAATTAACGCATATGCGTAAAGAAAATGAGTTGTAGTGTGCTATACTAAAAGTAACTGATTTGGTGGAGGAATTCGAATGAAAAAGAAAATTGCAGAATATGAAGTTGGTGAACAAGTCGATGTTTTCTTGTTAATTAAAACAGCGACAAAAGGTATCGCAAGCAATGGAAAGCCATTTTTAACAGTAATCTTACAAGATCCAAGTGGAGATATTGAAGCGAAATTGTGGGATGTATCACCAGAAGTTGAGAAACAATATGTAGCGGAAACAATCGTGAAAGTGGCTGGTGACATTCTAAACTACAAAGGCCGTATTCAATTACGTGTGAAACAAATTCGTGTTGCGAATGAAAATGAAGTTACGGATATCTCAGATTTCGTAGAAAAAGCACCAGTGAAAAAAGAAGATATGGTTGAGAAAATTACGCAATACATATTTGAAATGAGAAACCCGAACATTCAACGTCTAACAAGACATTTATTAAATAAGCATCAAAACGAATTTTTAGACTATCCAGCAGCGACGAAGAACCATCACGAGTTCGTATCTGGACTAGCTTATCACGTCGTATCGATGCTTGATTTAGCGAAAGCTATCTCAAATCTATATCCATCATTAGATAAAGACTTACTATATGCAGGCGTTATTTTACATGACCTTGGTAAAGTAATCGAGTTGTCTGGCCCAATTTCTACAACGTATACGTTAGAAGGAAATTTATTAGGACACATTTCGATTATGGTGAACGAAATTGGTAAAGCAGCAGACGAGCTGCAAATCGATGCAGAAGAAGTATTAATTCTTCAACACATCGTGCTTTCTCACCACGGAAAAGCAGAATGGGGTAGCCCAAAACCACCATTAGTAAAAGAAGCAGAAATTCTGCATTACATCGACAACTTAGATGCAAAAATGAACATGATGGACCGCGCATTAGGACGCACAAAACCAGGCGAATACACAGAGCGTGTCTTTGCTCTTGATAATCGTTCGTTCTATAAGCCGACGTTTCATAATTAAAATCGCTTTTTTAAATATGGAATGCCAATATGGTTATAAAAAATGGTGTGAAATTAAGTTTTCACACCATTTTTTATTGCCCGATAAGAGAAGAAACTATAGGAAATTAATGTTGAATTAGCCGGTGTAAAGCTAATGGTTGAGAATCTGTTTACAATAAAGTAAAAATCTTTAACAAAAAATTGCATACGATGTGATGCAAAGAAGGTAAGAGCGAGTGCCCATTGATTGGAAATCTTTTGTAGGTTACTCTAAATGTATAGGTGTATTAGGAAGATTCTTTAAAGGGGGAGTGATCACTTTATGTTAGACAAATGGCTGAATAAAGTAAAAGAACCTAAATGTATACACAAATATAAATTTATTAAAACTCTGGATAGTGAAAACTTTAAAACAGGTCAGATGGGCACAGCTAATTTTTATAAGTGCGAAAAGTGTGGTAAAGAAAAGGTTGATTATAAATATAATAGTGATATAAATAGTGATTTTTGGAATATATAAAACGAAACTATAATCAGTGTGGGACATCCGGCACTGATTATAGGCTATTGTGTTTTTGAAATTGAAATGAAGTGATTTTATTATCGTAAATATGTAAATAACCGCTTTAAAAAAATATAGCAATTAACGATTCTTTATCCTAAAATGTTATTTAACAAAAAAATATCTCAAATTCGAGATTTTTCTCTTGCTTTTTAATCACTTGAGGTGTAAAGTGATAGTAACGAAAGCGATTGAGTCATATGAAAAACATACACTCAGTTGCTTTCGATAAAAAACAAAGTAAGTTATGCAGTAAAAACTAAGATGAATTTACAAAAACATAATGAAGAATAAATTGAAACGTTAAAAACCATATTAGTTGTGGGAAATGTTATTTTTTTAGTTATCACTTGACTAGTAAAACGAAACGGAGGAATAAACAATGTATGAGATTAAAGGGCATCATCACATTTCGATGGTTACGAAAAATGCAAATAAAAATAATCATTTTTATAAAAATGTACTTGGTTTACGTCGCGTGAAAATGACAGTGAACCAAGATGATCCATCAATGTATCACTTATTTTATGGAGATAAAACAGGAAGTCCAGGTACGGAATTAACGTTTTTTGAAATTCCTTTAGTAGGAAAAACATATCGCGGTACGAATGCCATTACTCGAATTGGGTTACTCGTTCCTTCAGAGGATAGCTTGCATTACTGGAAAGAACGATTTGAGACATTTGATGTGAAACATAGTGAAATAACAACATATGCAAATCGTCCTGCTTTGCAATTTGAGGATGCTGAAGGTCTTCGCTTAGTATTACTCGTTTCAAACGGAGAAAAAGTAGAGCACTGGGAAACTTGGGAGAAATCAGAAGTTCCTGCAGAGCATCAAATTCAAGGAATGGGTTCTGTGGAAATGACAGTTCGTAGACTTGATAAAATGGCGAGTACACTTACAGAGATGTTTAGTTATACAGAGGTTAGCCGCAGCGAAGAGGAAGCGATTTTTCAGTCCATTAAAGGCGAGGCTTTTGGAGAAATCGTTGTGAAATATTTAGATGGTCCTACTGAAAAACCGGGCCGCGGTAGCATTCACCATTTAGCAATTCGTGTGAAAAATGATGCAGAGCTTGCTTATTGGGAAGAACAGGTGATACAAAGAGGCTTCCAGTCTTCAGGAATCATCGACCGTTTCTATTTTAAAAGCTTATATTTCCGCGAATCAAACGGAATCCTATTTGAAATTGCGACAGATGGACCAGGATTTACAGTTGATGGAGATGTGGAACATTTAGGAGAAAAACTTGATTTACCACCGTTCCTAGAAGATCAGCGTGCAGAGATTGAAGCGAATTTAGCACCTATTGAAGAGAAGTAATAGAAGAGAAAACATAAATTTTAAAACCATTGGAGGAATATAAAATGAACCAATTAAAAGGAATTCACCACGTTACAGCAATTACAAGTAGTGCAGAAAAAAACTATGAGTTTTTCACTCACGTTTTAGGAATGCGTTTAGTTAAAAAAACAGTAAACCAAGATGACATTCAAACATATCATTTATTCTTTGCAGATGATAAAGGTAGTGCAGGAACAGATATGACATTCTTTGACTTCCCAGGTATTCCAAAAGGAGTACACGGTACAAATGAAATTTCAAAAACTTCATTCCGCGTGCCAACTGATGCAGCATTAGAATATTGGGTAAAACGTTTTGACCGTCTGGAAGTGGAACATACAGGAATTAAAGAACAATTCGGTAAGAAAACTCTTTCTTTCGTTGATTTTGATGACCAACATTATCAATTAATCTCAGATGAACTTGATAAAGGAATCGAATCAGGTACACCATGGCAAAAAGGTCCAGTTCCATTAGAATATGCAATTACTGGCTTAGGACCTGTATTTATCCGCATTGCGAACTTTAGTTTCTTCAAAGAAGTGTTAGAAAAAGTTCTATTATTTAAAGAGGTTGCGCAAGAAGGAGAATTCTATTTATTTGAAGTAAACGAAGGCGGAAACGGTGCTTCTGTCATTGTAGAACATAATACAGTTCTTCCAGAAGCACGACAAGGTTTTGGTACAGTGCACCATGCTGCATTCCGCGTAGAAGATCGCGCTGTATTAGAAGAATGGATTGAGAGAATCAGTAGCGTAGGGCTTCCTTCATCTGGTTATGTAGACCGTCACTTCTTCGAGTCATTATACGCAAGAGTTGCACCACAAATCTTATTTGAATTTGCAACAGACGGCCCAGGATTTATGGGAGATGAGCCATACGAAACACTTGGCGAAAAATTATCTTTACCTCCATTCCTAGAGCCAAAACGTGAAGAAATCGAAAAATTAGTTCGTCCAATTGATACAGTAAGAAGCACGAAGGAATTTATTAAAGAGTAAAAGTAGAGATAATAAGTAGGAGAGCAAGTAGTTTTAGCTGATAGCTGGAATTGCTTGCTTTTTTATTTGTTCTATTAAGTTTTCTGACAACTCTTTCTCAAGTTATCGAAAAGGAAAACTTTGGTATAGTTAATTAAAATATTTAATTTTCTGATAATTATTTTTCAATACATAGAAAAGAGGTGATACTATACAATTTTGATAATTCTATAAATATCCTAATTTTGTAATTTTGGAGAAAAGGGGATGCGAGTGTATGGGAGCAGATGTAGTAACAAGGGAGCAAATGAAACATTCTTTAGATGATTGGTATCGTGTAATGTTGCAGCAAAATATAGAGAAAGCAACGGAGATGAAGGAAGAGATTGAGAGTGAATTTTCTAATGTAAAAGAGGATGGGGATTTGTGGCTATATTACTCTTTATTAGATTTTAGATATAAAGTGCTGGCGGATGGTTTACAAATTACTAAAAATAGTTTTGATAAAATTGATGAAATTTATAAAACGTCTGAAAATCGTTTGTCATATTACTATTATTTTTTTAAGGCAATGCATGCAACTCTAATATCAAATTACAATGATGCAAGTAGATGTTATGAGAAGGCCAAAACACTAATAAAATATATCCCTGATGAATTAGAATATGGGGAATTCTGTTATCGTCTTTCTGCATTTTTCTACAATACAAGGCAACCAATGAATACAATAAAATATGTAAATAAAGCTAAAGAAATTTTTTCAAAACAAGCAGGACAAGATATGAATATTGCTTTATCTCAGAATCTTTTAGGACTAACTGCCATACAAATAAAGCAATATGAACAAGCAGAAGAGTGTTTAAATTCAGCGATAGATATTCTACAAAAACAGGATAACGCTATATTGCTTTTAAGGGTACGTCATAATTTAGGCTGGCTATACGCAAGTCAAAACCTTTCTGCACTAGCTATTCGACATCTTTCAGAAGTAACAGAGAAATTCCCAGCACATTTCAAAGCGATTTTCCTACAAGCTAGGGAACATTTTAAACTGGGAGAAACAAACATTGCTGAAGAATTAATTGATAGAGGATTAAATATTTGTATGGAGTTAGAAAATGAAGAGTATATACATCATTTTAGTATTTTAAAAGCAGTAAATGGTAATGTTCCTATTAAAGAATTAGAGCAAATTATTCTTAAAGGAATTACTTATTTTGATAAAGAATCTTTATATAGTTACACTCAGGAATATGTTGAAAAACTTGCAATAAAGTTTCGTGAGGATGCTAATTACATGAAAGCAAGTGATTATTTTTACAAAGCATTACAGGCAAAAGAGAAGAAGATAGAGAGAGGAGCATTAAAATAATGTTTAAAAAAATTGGTATGGCTGTAACTGGTATAGTGTTAGTTGGTATTGTATCTGTCGGTTTAAATAGTTCTTTTGTACAACAAGCGGAGCACGGTGATGTTCCAGCACCAGCAAGACCAGACTATGTTAGTTTTAATAAAGGAGATACTGGTGGGGCACCAGTAAAACCAGACTATGCTAGTTTTAATAGAGGAGACACGGGTGGAGCGCCAGCAAGACCAGACTACGTTAACATAGGTGAAACAGGCGGAGCACCAGCAGATAATAGAGGCGATGGAGGAGCGCCAGCCAACTTCAATAAAGGAGATGGCGGAGCACCAGTAGATAATAGAGGCGATGGCGGCGGAGTAAGCCAACTATAATAACAAAGAAAGGGACTTCAACATGAAGTCCCTTTTTCTATTTTTAGACCATGTAGAGAAAAGAATTGACTTACTTTAAATGTGTAACTATAATAGTTACAAAATAACCATTAGTAATAGAAATGAGTTATATTTTTTTAGTGAAATTGTAACTGTTTTAGTTACAATTAAAAATAATTATAAAACAACCAAATAATGTAAAAACTTTAAATAGCAACAAGAGAAAGGAGACGGGAATGTTGAAACGGTTTAAGTTTTATTTGATTAGCGGTATTGTGCTCGTTTTGCTTATCGTATGTAACTTCGTTGATAAGCCGATTGCGAAGGTTGGAGAAGTGAAAGATACTGTTATGATGAAGCTGCATACGAAAGAGAGTATGGCGCAAATTGACGGGCAGACGATTTATTTTAAGAAAATTGGTGAGGGGAAGCCTCCTTTACTTATGCTGCACGGGTTTGGTGGTTCTTCAGATGGATTTAGTGATATTTATCCGGAACTAGCGCGGGACCACACGATTATTGCAGTGGATATTTTAGGGTTTGGACGTTCTTCTAAGCCAATTGATTTTGAGTATTCGTTTCCTGCGCAAGTGAATTTATATTATAAGTTAATGAAGAAGCTCGGATACGATCAGTTTGCGGTGCTCGGTCATTCAATGGGCGGAGAGATGTCCCTCAATTTAGCGTATTTATATCCGGACGCAGTGACGCATCTCATTTTAGCAGACTCTACAGGAATTGAATCTTTCCAGCAAAAAGAAAGTTATGAAGTGCCGCCGCTATCGACAGACTTACAAACTGTAACAGAGATTACGGATTACAATAAAAATGAAGTGAAAAATAGTCGTGATGATAAAGAGCATTATGATCAGCTGACGAAAATGAGAGAGCGCCGCATTGCGATGGAAGCCGATAAAATTAAGGTGCCAACTTTAATTTTATGGGGACGACACGATAAGAGCGTTTCTTGGAAAAATGGTGAACTGTATCATGGGCTATTTGCGAATAGTACGTTTCATATTATTGAAAAAGGATACCACGCACCGTTTCGTCAGGAACCAATCGAGTTTATGGAATATGTACAAGCGTTCTTCGCGAAGAATCCACAATGATAAAATTTTAAGCATAAATGTACTTCTTTCCTCATACAGTGAAACTAATAAGGCTTGTCTAAGGAAAGGAATGAAGTAGAGTGGAAACTTTACCATGGTGGGTGTATCTTGTAATCGTTGGGATCGTATTAAGTGGCTACATGGTTTTATATACTTCAAAAAAAGAGCAAGAGATGGATAATGAGTTTATTGAAAAAGAAGGCGAAGTGTACATGAAGCGCTTAGCAGAAGAGCGCGAGAAACGTAATCAGGATAGTGATAAAGATTCTGTATTGCTTTAATAGAAATGTTGAAAGGCTATTATCTAGTAGAAGTTTACATCTAGGTGGTAGCCTTTTTCTTTGTTGGGAAGCATGTATACGAAATTCATTATGAACTTTTATTGAGGGCATTTATATATATGTTTCTTCATAAGAATGGAACTAGCGGGGTATTTTACTGGGGGGGATTAACAATGCATAGGGATGAAACTCCATTACATCCGGATACAGGTGTTACATCTGTAATGTTTGTTGAGCGTTCATTAAATGAAATTCGTTTTTGGTCTAGAATCATGAAGGAGCATTCTCTTTTTCTTCGCTTAGGGTTTAGATGCGAGGATACGCAATTAATTGAAGAGGCGAATCAATTTTATCGATTGTTTGAACATATTGAACAAATAGCGCATTCCTACACAAATGAAACAGATCCTGAGCAAATCAAAAGATTTAATGCAGAAGTACAACAAGCCGCAACTAATATTTGGGGGTTTAAACGGAAAATTTTAGGATTGATTCTCACATGTAAATTGCCAGGACAAAATAACTTTCCACTGTTAGTTGACCATACGAGTAGGGAAGCTGATTATTTTAGAAAACGTTTAATGGAATTAAATGAAGGAAAATTAGATGCTCTTCCTGATGCTATTATTAAAGAAAATGTTTTCTTTTTGAGGATTATGGCAGACCATGCTAAATTTATTGGCCATCTTCTTGATCCATCGGAAAGAAAGCTTGTAGATACAGCGCGAAATTTTAGCAATGATTTTGATGCATTAATGTATCAAGCAATTGACTTAGAATCAATGAAACCACAATCCCAAACTGTCCCTCTTCTAGATCAATTTTTAGATCAAAATCGTGTGTCGGTTGCATCTCTTCGGGACTTTAAGAAAACAGCACGTGATTTAATTGAGCAATGTAAAATAAAGAGTATCATCCACCCATTATTGGCAGACCATGTCTTCCGTGAAGCTGATAGATTTCTTGAAATCATTGATATGTATGATGTTCATCTTACAAATATTCAATCACAACCTAGATATTAGAAGGTAAGGAAAGATATTATTTTCCCTTAAGTTGAGAAGTTAACAATTTATTGTTAGCTTCTTTTTTCGCGTAGAAATGTTTCTTTAAAAACTACATAAATCCCTTTGACCAAATATGTAATTCTTTGTAAAATGATATATATGGAAAGATTGTGAATATACAGGAAATCTATTCGTAGTAGATTCTAATAAATTATTCGGGGAAAATTTATTAATTAAGTATATTAACTTTTTCACACTAAATTTTACAACTAAAGGGGTAGTAGTAATCATGAAGGCAAAAAAATTAGTGAGTTTAGCATTACCAGTTATGTTATTGAGCGGTTGTATTACAATTGAAACGGATGGTAAGAAAGCTGATGAACCAAAGAAAGAAGAAACACAAAAGGTAGAGAAAGAGAATAAGGCTTCTGAAAAAGAGAGTAAGTCAACTGATAGCAAGAAAGAAGATAGCTTATCTGTAGCGAAAGGTGAAGGTACAAACAGTAGTTCATCAAGTAGTCAACAAAGTTCCTCTTCTAATTCTTCAACTGGTTCTGATGTTGAAAGGTATAAGGCAGATATCATAAACAGTGCTACTCAAATTGAAGATACAATGAAATTAATTGAAGGAATAGCAGATTCAGACGTAAAATCATACAAACAAAAGAAAAGTGAAGTACAACTAAGTTTAGGTGGAGCAAAGGCAACAACGAAGAAACTGAAGAATTTACAAGCGCCTCCTGAGTTACAGGGAGAACAGGCGAAGATAAAGCAATCGATGGAACTGTATGCGGATTGTTTTCAACTTCTCTTTGATGCATTAGATCAAGAAGACGAGAGTAAAATGCATCAAGCAGTAAGTAAAGCACAAGAAGGTTCAAAACTGTTTGAAGAAGCAGCGAAGAGCATCGGTAGTAAAACCAACTAAGAATAAATGATTTAAAGGGGTATGAGGTATGAAAGTGAAGAAACTAATAGCTGCTGCAGTTCCAGTTGCTTTATTATTAAGTGGTTGTGTTACAGTAAAAGATTCGGCAAGTAAAGAAGAAAAGACAGAAGAAACAAGTAAATCTAAGGCTTCTGAAACGAAAGAAAAATCAACGAATGCGAAAGAAGAAAGTAAAGATGTTCAAAAGGTTCGCGTTTTGGATGAAGATTATGCACAATATTTATTAGACATTGAACAGGATATGTTAAGACGATTTGATTACTATGATGCTTCTGTAAGGGATTTGAGAAACGGAAGTAAATCAAAAGCTGAGGTATTAGATAGTATTAAAGACATCTATAAAGTATTTGATAAAATAGAGAAGATTTCCGCACCGCCAAAACATAAAGAAGATCAAAAAGAGATTGAAAGAGCGACGGATAAACTAAGAGAAACATTCGGTGAGATAGAGAAGTTATTCAAAGATAAAGGATTCAGCATAGAGACTGATAAAGAAATCTTAAATAGAGCAAATACAAAACTAGAGGAAGCAAAACGTATTTGGAAGCCTACGTTCGATAAGTTAAGATCCGAAACAAAAGGTGATACAGTCACAGAAAAATCTACTAGTACAACAAGTAATTCTACACAGGCAAACTCAACTACTGGTAGTCAGGCTCAAACAGATAAAAGCCAAGCAAAAACTGGGGTATTTGTAGGTACAGTTGGTACAAGTGAAGAGTTAGGAATTAATTATGAGAACATGCAGAAGAACATTAAAGATGGTACTGAGATTATTGGTAATTGGGGTATTGATTACGGTAGTGGCATAAAAACTACGTTAGTACTAAAAGGTGATAAGACATTTGAGTCCTATGCGGATGGTTCTTATCCGAATAAAGATAACTACTTAACAGGAACATATGCGGTAGATGTTCCATCATTCCAATTATCGTTAAAGGTAACAAAAGCAGTTAAAGACGGTCAAGAAGTAAAGCTAACAAATGATAGTATGATGTATAAATTACAAAACTATGATGGAAACACATTACAAATTTATCATATGGACGATAACGTTCGTATTCGGTATGCAAAACAATAAATAATCGGCAAAAAACTCTGTAATGAATTTTACAGGGTTTTTTGCTCGTTCTAATTTCATTATCTTTCTTGATGGTATCGATACTAGTATAAGTTGGGAAATGAATAAAATGATTTTCTTTCTGGAGAATGATAAGAAGGGGAATCAGGATAGTGATAAGGATTCGTTTTTATTATAATTATGGGAGCGTGGATAACATGTCGTTATCCACTTTTTTATTTTTTGAAATATATCAACGATTTTTCAAATATATCGAACACAACTTGAAATATATCAACGATTTTTTCGATTTATCGACGATTCGACATAAGATATCGACTTACCGACACGAAACGACAACTCGCTTTACTCTACATCATGTATTTGTCCATACTAGATGTAGAGAGGTGATAAACACAGTATGATTTTTAGTGAACGCTTAGAAGAAGAACGAGAAAAACGAAATTGGTCGCAAAGTGATTTGGCTGAAAAAATTCATGTAAGTAGGCAGTCTGTTTCGAAATGGGAGACGGGAAAGAACTATCCGAGCATTGAAATTATTATTCATTTAAGCGATTTGTTCGGTATTACGATTGATGAACTGCTAAGGAGCGATGAAGAGTTGACGCAAAAAGTAATTGAAGATAGTAAGCAATTAGCGTATCCAAAATGGAAGGTGTTTTTTGATAGTTTATTTATGGTCGGGGTATTTTTGTTTCTTACAAAAATCGTTGTATGGACATTAAATAAGTTTGCAGGAACGAGCATTACAATTTTAGCGGACGCACCATATGTAATGAGTTTTTTACCTTTCATATTAATGGTTATAGGTGGCACTGCTTCTAATAAGTTGAAGAATATGTATAGGTAAAAAAAGATTTGAAAGAAATCCCCTACACTAGCTGTTCTTTTTACTTAAATTGTGTACTATAAAGGATAGGACGACATAAAGAAGGGGACATTTAGAATGGAATTTCATGAACAAAAGATTTTGCCGGCAGTGAGGCAAATTAAAGATTTGGAAAAGCTATTACATAGTTCGTATGAGTATATCGTTATTTTAGATATTCATGTCGGTCAATTGAAGAGTGTTATATCGCTTGCGAAGCAATATTGTAAGAAGGTATTTTTACATGTGGATTTAATTCATGGCTTGCAGAGTGATGGGCATGCGACGGAGTATTTATGTCAGGAGTTTAGACCGTACGGGTTACTTTCAACAAAGGCGAGCGTCATTATGAAGGCGAAGCAAAAAGGTGTTGTGGCAATTCAGCGTATCTTTTTAATCGATTCGAGTGCAATGGAGAAAAGTTGCAATCTTTTAGAAAAGACGAAGCCGGATTATATAGAGGTGCTCCCAGGAGCGTTAACGGATGTGATCGCTGAAGTGAAAGAGCGTACTGGTGTACCGATTTTAGCGGGTGGTTTCATTCGTACTGTTGATGATGTAGAGAGAGCTTTAAATGCTGGTGCGACAGCAATTACGACATCAAAACGTGAACTATGGAAACATTACCAAAAAAAGTGACGAAAATGTGAAATAATTCTGTTGACACCGCTTTCATTAACGGTTAACATTATAGACAAGTTAATAAACGTGACGGAGAAAAGTAGAGATCCACATTTCATTGTTTCTATATAAATTTATATAGAAGCGTGCAAAGCTGTGGGTCTTTTTCTTTTGACAAAAACGAATGGCCATTCATTTTACCTCTATCACATTTGAAAGCGTTTAAATTGATTGTGGAGGGATACTATGTCAGCATTTTTAGGAGAGTTAATAGGGACTGCGTTGTTAATCGTACTTGGTGGCGGCGTTTGTGCTGGTGTAAGTTTAAAGAAGTCGTTTGCGAAAGATTCTGGTTGGATTGTTATTACAATGGGCTGGGGCTTAGCGGTAGCGGTTGCAGCGTACGCGGTTGGATCAATTAGTGGGGCACATTTGAATCCAGCTTTGACGATAGGATTAGCATTTAAGGGAGCGTTCCCATGGAGTGACGTACCTGGTTATATCGCAGCACAAATGATTGGGGCAATTATCGGGGCAGTTATCGTATATTTACATTACTTACCACACTGGAAAGAAACAGAAGATCCAGGAACAAAGTTAGGTGTATTTGCAACAGGTCCAGCAATTCCGAACACATTTGCAAACCTTTTAAGTGAAATGATTGGGACATTCGTTTTAGTATTTGGTATATTAGCAATTGGTGCAAATAAATTTGCAGATGGATTAAATCCATTTATCGTAGGTTTCTTAATTGTAAGTATTGGTTTATCATTAGGTGGAACGACAGGATACGCAATCAACCCAGCACGTGATTTAGGTCCGCGTATCGCGCACTTCTTCCTTCCGATTGCAGGAAAAGGCGGTTCAAACTGGAAATATGCATGGATTCCAGTAGTAGGTCCAATTTTAGGTGGATCACTGGCAGGATTATTCCATCAAGTTGTATTTGAAGGAAAACAAAATGCAGCACTTATTTATGTGATTATTGCAACTGTGATTGTACTAGCAATCTCTTATATGACAAGCAAAAAAAGTGGAAGCAATACAAATAGTAGAAAAGTAGCATAAGGGGGAAACCATTATGAAAAAATATATTCTTTCATTAGACCAAGGAACAACTAGCTCACGCGCAATTCTTTTCAATAAAAAAGGTGAAATTGTTCATTCAGCTCAAAAAGAATTTACACAACATTTTCCAAAGCCAGGCTGGGTAGAGCATAACGCGCAAGAAATTTGGGGATCTATTTTAGCGGTTATCGCAACTTGCTTAAGCGAAGCAGATGTAAAACCAGAACAAATCGCTGGTATCGGTATTACGAACCAACGTGAAACAGCGGTTGTATGGGATAAAACGACTGGTAAACCAATTTATAACGCAATTGTATGGCAATCTCGCCAAACAGCTGAAATTTGTGATGAGTTAAAAGAAAAAGGTTATAGCGAAATGGTTCGCGAAAAAACAGGTCTTTTAATTGACGCATACTTCTCTGGTACGAAAGTAAAATGGATTTTAGATAACGTTGAAGGTGCAAGAGAGAAAGCAGAAAACGGCGATCTATTATTCGGAACAATTGATACGTGGCTTGTATGGAAACTATCTGGTGGTAAAGCGCACGTAACGGATTACTCAAATGCATCACGTACATTAATGTTTAACATTCACGACTTACAGTGGGATGATGAACTTCTAGACATGTTAACAGTACCAAAGAGCATGCTTCCAGAAGTACGTCCATCATCTGAAGTGTATGGAGAAACAATTGACTATCACTTCTTCGGTCAAAATGTACCGATTGCCGGTGTAGCTGGTGATCAACAAGCGGCATTATTTGGACAAGCTTGTTTCGGTGAAGGTATGGCGAAAAATACTTACGGAACTGGTTGCTTCATGCTAATGAACACTGGTGAAAAAGCGGTAGCTTCTGAGCATGGTCTATTAACAACAATTGCATGGGGAATAGATGGTAAAGTAAACTATGCATTAGAAGGAAGTATTTTCGTAGCAGGTTCTGCAATTCAGTGGTTACGTGACGGAATGCGCATGTTTAAAGATGCAAGTGAGAGTGAAGTGTATGCGAATCGCGTTGAATCAACTGACGGTGTATACGTTGTACCAGCATTCGTAGGATTAGGTACACCTTACTGGGATAGTGAAGTACGCGGCGCTATGTTTGGTGTAACACGCGGTACGACGAAAGAGCATTTCATTCGTGCAACACTAGAATCTTTAGCTTACCAAACGAAAGACGTATTATGCGCAATGGAAGCAGATTCAGGTATTGAACTGAAAACATTACGCGTTGATGGCGGAGCAGTTAAAAATAACTTCTTAATGAAGTTCCAAAGTGATATTTTAGATGTTCCTGTAGAGCGTCCGGTGATCAATGAAACAACAGCTTTAGGTGCAGCGTACTTAGCTGGTCTTGCGGTTGGATATTGGAAAAACCAAGATGAAATTAAAGAACAGTGGCATATGGACAAACGCTTTGAACCAACAATGGAAACGGAAACAAGCGAAGAGCTATATGCTGGATGGAAAAAAGCAATTGAAGCAACAAAAGCTTTCAAATAATCATAAACAGTGTTATAATGGTGACAAGTTAATAATTCGGTAGGAGATTTGGAGAGACCACAACACGCTATAGAGGCGAAATCTATAGCGGAGTTTGTGGTCTCTTTTTTCGTTATCAAAGGGAGGAATTACCATGAAATTTTCAAGTAAACAACGTAAAGACGTATTAAACGGAGTAAATAAACAAGAATTAGATGTGATCGTAATTGGTGGAGGTATTACTGGTTCTGGTATTGCATTAGATGGAGCAACACGCGGGTTATCAACAATTGTGTTTGAAATGCAGGACTTTGCAGCAGGTACATCAAGTCGTTCAACGAAGCTTGTACACGGTGGTCTACGTTATTTAAAACAACTTGAAGTGAAAATGGTAGCAGAGGTGGGGAAAGAGCGTGCGATCGTATATGAGAACGGTCCCCATGTAACAACACCAGAGTGGATGTTACTTCCGTTCCATACAGGCGGTACGTTCGGATCATTTAGTACATCAATTGGTCTTCGTGTATACGACTTCTTAGCAGGTGTGAAACGAAGCGAGCGCAGAAAAATGTTTAACCGTGAAGAAACGCTGAAGAAAGAGCCTCTTGTAAAACAAGAAGGATTAAAAGGCGGCGGTTACTACGTAGAATATCGCACTGATGATGCGCGTCTTACAATTGAAGTAATGAAAGAAGCAATTGAGCACGGTGCAAAAGCTGTTAACTACGCAAAAGTAGATAGTTTCTTATATAAAGATGGAAAAGTATGTGGTGTACGTGTAATCGATTTACTAGATGGTGAAGTATACGAAGTTTACGGTAAGAAAATTGTAAACGCAGCTGGTCCTTGGGTAGATACACTTCGTGAAAAAGATAACTCGAAAAAAGGAAAAGTACTTCAGTTATCAAAAGGTGTTCACTTAGTAATTGACCAAAAACGTTTCCCATTAGGGCAAGCAATTTACTTCGATACACCAGATAAACGTATGGTATTCGCGATTCCGCGCGGAGGAAAAACATACGTAGGTACAACAGATACGTTCTATGATAAAGATGCAGCTGTACCACAAATGACAACAGAAGATCGCACGTACATCATTAATGCGATTAACTACATGTTCCCAAGCGTAAAAATTACGGAAAAAGACATCGAGTCAAGCTGGGCTGGCGTACGTCCGTTAATTTATGAAGAAGGTAAGAGTGCATCTGAAATTTCTCGTAAAGACGAAATTTGGACTTCTGAATCTGGTTTAATTACAATCGCAGGTGGTAAATTAACAGGATACCGCAAAATGGCTGAAATGGTAGTAGATTACGTAACGAACTTACTACAAAAAGAAGGTCATAGTGCATATCCGAAGAGCTCAACGAAACATATGCCAATCTCTGGTGGACATGTAGATGGCTCTAAAGGATTACCAGCATTTATCGCGAAAAAAGCAGGTGAAGGTACGAAATACGGTTTAACAACAGCACAAGCAGAAGAATTCGCGAAATTCTACGGCTCTAACGTAGACGTACTGTTCGAATTAGCTAAAAAACATAAAGACGAAGCGAAAGAATACAACATGCCGCTAGACGTTCTAATCCCACTTGTATACGCAATGGATTACGAAATGACAGCAAAACCAGTCGACTTCTTCGTACGCCGCAGAGGCGCTGTATTCTTCAACATCCACTGGGTATACGAGTGGAAAGAAGCAGTAATCAACTACATGGCTGCAAAACTAGGCTGGAGCAAAGAAGAGCAAATGAAATACACAGCAGAACTAGAAAAAGCATTAACAGACGCTGTCATTCCTGTAGATCAACAAGAGCATGCAGCTGCATTAGCGTAAAATAGAGAAACACCTGAAGAGAAACTCTTTAGGTGTTTTTTTATCTTGACTAAAAATAAATAAAATGTGTTACAATGATGGTAGAGTATATAGTATGAATTTTGCATAAAATAAAGAAGACAGAAGCCTGAGAAACTTCTGCCTTTGTAACCTAACTTGCTATTGTGGTGGTAGTAGGTGCGGTTATAAGACAATTACATTAACGTTTTAGCCGAGAACCGCCCTTACCTTTTCCACGAAGCAGGGTGGTTCTCGCTTTTTTGTATACAGAAATTAGCCACGGACCGACGTATCTTCTACCGATGACAACGCCAGCTCCGGTTAGGATACCATACACTAATTTAATGACAAACATCGCGATCATATTATCACCTCCCCCTTTTTTCAAAATGGAAGAGATGATTACCACACCTACTAGTTATAGCTTATTAAGTTACGTATTTATTGTATTATGTTTTAAAATAGGGAACAAGACATATAGATAAAAAGCCCTAGCGTTCAAACTCAAACCCCCACTGAAAGGCTTTATCTCAGTAGGGGTAGTTGACTCCTTGTTAAATAAACATAACTAAAAAAATAAAGATACTGATAACAATATCCAAATGAAATACACGGCAGAACTAGAAAAAGCAATAAATCAACAAGAACAAACAGCTGCGTTATGTATAGAATTTCAAATACTACACTTGTATGAAGAGTGTACTGGTTTTGATAGTATCGATCCATCTTTGTATGGCCATGAAATATTAGATTCTTTAAGTGAGCGTTAGAAAGAAGGAGGACTCGATTAAATCGGTTCTCTTTTTCATTTAGCGATAGGAAACGAAGACGCCCCTCTTATTGCAAACTTAAAGAGCGCCGTGGGAGAAAGACGCTCTTTAGGTGAATGTATTGTAACGACTATTCGGTTTATTATATGTAAGTTGCTGAGGAAGTGTTTTATAAAAAACGTTATTACCCTCTGTATTTTTTTATAAATTTATAAAACTTTTCCATACAGTGCGTCGTCTAATATATGGGAAGGAGGGAAGGCTGTGGATGAATTAACGGTAGAAGCGTTTGAAATAGAAGATAAGGAGGACCTTATCGACGAAATAATGAACAAGTATGGACAAGAAGTCTTACAGCTTGTGTATTCATATGTGAATAATAAAGAGGTTGCGGAGGATTTAACGCAAGATATATTTGTGAAATGTTATAAATCTCTTCATACATATAAAGGGAATTCGAACTTAAAAACATGGCTATGGAGAATTGCAATTAATCATTGTAAGGATTATTTAAAAAGTTGGTATAACAAAAAAGTTATTGTTACAGAAGATGACTTTACGTATATGGAGAGTCAAAAAGAAAGTGTGGAACAAACTGTCATTCAAAATGCGGAGGATCGTGAACTGGCTTCTGCAGTAATGAATTTACCGATCAAATATCGAGAAGTCATTTATCTATTTTATTATGAAGAATTATCAATTAAAGAGATTGCGATTGTAATAGATGTGAAGGAAAACACGATAAAAACGAGGCTGAAAAAAGCGAAGGAGCTTTTGAAGAAAGGATTGGAGGAATAATCAAATGGAAGATCGATTAAAAGGCTTGCGAAAATCAATGGAGAACACAACTTTTAAACATTTGAGTTTTTCTGATCAGCACCAGAAGCGGGTGCGTGAAAAAATCAATCAATCGTCCGAAAAAGAAGAAGATATCCTTTTAGCAGTGTTGCAACTTCTTATGAATGAAAAAACAGGCTATGAATTGATGCAGTTACTACGGGGAAGAGGGATTCAAACATTTGAAGGTAATGAAGGGTCTCTATACACTTTGTTACATCGTCTAGAGCAGAATCGCTTTATCCAATCTAGCTGGGACCACGAAGGAGCTAAATATTATCAATTAAATGATAAAGGAAACAAGATGCTGCGAAAGGCAGAGAAGAATGCTACGAAGGCACGATTTATATTAAAAGGATTCGTACAGGAGTGAGAAAAATTGAACAAAAAAGGGGAGCGTTTTTTAACAGAAGTTACGAACCATATTAAATCAAAAGAAGCGAAGGACTTAGTAGCAACTGAACTGAATTTTCACTTAAAACAGGCAAAGAATATGTGGATGGATAAAGGGTTAAGTGAGGAAGTTGCTGAAGATAAGGCTGTTGAGCAAATGGGGAGTCCGAGTAAACTAGGGCGGGAACTTAATAAACTTCATAAGCCAAAGGTGGATTGGTTCTTAATTGGTTTATTAGTGGCTGCGATGGGGTTAGGGTTTTTGCCGGTTTTGGTTTTTGAATATACGAATGATGTAATGATAAATAAGGTGATATTTGTTATTCTCGGTGTTGTAACAGCGATTGGGATGATGTTACTTGATTATCGGAAATTAGAGAGAATGGGATGGTTGTTTTATGTAATCGGAGTAGTTGTCCTGTTAATACTATACTGTTTTCCAAACGCTTCAATGATTGGAGAACCGTTAATACAAATCGGTCCAATTGCAATTGACTGTCTAATGGCAGTGCCTTTCTTTTTTCTAGCTTGGGCTTCTTTTTTTAATAATAGTAGGTTAAAGATTATACATCTTGTGGTTTTATATTTATTTTCTTTGTACTTATTTTTGATTGTATCCACCCTTTCGTCAATTTTTATCTATATTACGATGGTATTCGTTATGCTTTGGTGGAGTAAGCTAGGAAAGAAAACGTCGTTGATTATTACGGTTGTACCTATTTGTTTATTTATTATTAAGGTATCCGTATCATGGTCTTCAGGATACCACTTAGATAGACTTTTAGGGTATTTAAATCCTGAGAGTGATGCAGGTGGCGCAGGATTTATGTATATACGTTTAAAGGAGGTAATGTCGTCAGCAGGTTGGTTTGGTACATATGGAGATATGAAATTCATCCCTGCTCCGGATACTGATTTTGTATTTGCAAGTTTGACTTACTATTATGGGTATTGGCTTGCGTTAATTCTTGTCTTCGTTCTTTCTCTTTTTGTAGCAAGATTAATAGTCATCTCTTATAAAATAAATGATCGGTACGGTAAATTGCTGCTCGTTGGTGGATTGACTCTTTTTGTATTCCAGTTCATTTATAATGTTGGAATGATACTAGGATTATTGCCGCTTGCTGCTATATCCTTACCTTTTATTAGCTACGGATTAACGCCGACTGTATTTCATGCGCTTATAATGGGGATTGTACTGAGTGTGTATAGGCGTAAAGACATTCCAGCGAGAAAATCAGCTTAAAAAACAAACCACCTAGTCCCTATATTTTTTAGGGTGTAGGTGGTTTTATTTACACACTTAACAAGTTTTTCCGTTCTCAACTTCTCCGCATGAATCTGGAATTTGCTTATCTTTTATTAATAGTAATAAAAGTTCAAAAAACTGTTCGCGTTGTTCTAATGTGAGGTTTTTTAGAATATCGTTTGCGACTTTGTCTTGGAAAGCGAGCGCCTGCTCCATATTGGAATGCGCGCGTTCAGTAAGTTGAATTAATGTAGCTCGGCGATCAGTTGGATCTGGTATACGAACTAGGAGCTTGTCTTGTTCGAGTGCATCGACAAAATCGGTAACTGTACGTGCTTTGACGCCTAATTTAGCAGCTAATTCATTCATTCGAATGGGACCATTTTCAGAAACGGTGGATAGAACGCGTAACCTAGGACCTGTTAGATGATAAGGTGTGTCAAGGGCTGACAATTGAGATTGAAATTCTCTTTGAACATAGTTGGACGATTGCATTAAAATATGGATGATATCTATTGCAGCTGGATTATTTGATTTCATGAATGGGATGACCTCCTCATTATTTTGTAGTTCATTTTTGCACGTTTCATAAATATATTGTATATTATTAGTGAGTATCCTCTCTATATTATAAACAATTAGTGAGTAACCTCATTATATCGCGTACTCATAATGTGTAATAGCGGGATAATTACTATTATAACTGATGCGGGGATCTATAGAAAACGATAATAGAGAGAGGTGGATTTATGTAAGGAATTTCAAATCGTTTCAGCATTTAATAGCAATACCCTTAAAAAATATATAATGGAGGATTGTACATGACTATTGTAGCATTAGTACTTCAATGTTTATTAATTTTTGCATTTTTCTTTTCAAGTGTGAGTAAAATTGCAGGAGCAAAAATGCAAGTAGAGGCTTTCGCTCATTTAGGTTTACCGCAATGGTTTAGAATTGCGACAGGTTGGATTGCTTTAGCAGGCGTGGTTGGACTAATTTTTGGTTTCTGGAATGAGATCGTATTAGTTTTAGCAGCATTATGGATTGCTTGTATTATGTTAGGAGCTGTATTGTCACATATGCGTGTTAAAGATCCAATTGGAAAAATCATGCCAGCAGCCGTGCTTATGATTTTAGCACTAGTTCTTGCGGTCATTCATTTTTCAGCAGTAACAGAACTTCTGTAAAGCGAATTGTAGATTTGATTGAATAGAGGTAGAAACTGAGCACGTACGATAAAAATGATATCCTCATTATAATAAAATAGTGAGGATATTCATTATGTTGATACTCATTTAAATTTGTATAGATTATGGGAAAGAGAAAGGGGGTCTACAAGATGGTAGATCATTCATCACAAAATGCAGATAAATTGCTAGCAGTTTTAGTAGTTACGCTAATATTTTCGGTTATGAACGGTACGATGTTTAATGTAGCTCTTCCTGAAATCGGTAAAGAATTCAACCTTGTCCCTTCAGAGGTTAGTTGGATTATGACGAGTTATATGGTCGTTTATGCTGTTGGTTCCATCGTAATGGGAAAACTGGCGGATAAATATCGGTTAAAGGATTTGTTAACGTATGGACTACTTATTTTCGCTCTAGGTTCCTTGCTTGGTCTACTTGCTACTGAGTATTGGGTTATCATTTTAGGCCGTGTCATTCAGGCAGCGGGAGTGCGCTTGGAATTTCAGCAGTTGGTTTAGCGCTTGGGAATGCTTTAGGGCCCGTTGCCGCTGGATTAATTACGAGTTTTGGAAGCTGGAGACTCATGTTTGTTCTTTCATTACTACCGCTTCTAACGCTACCTTTCTTTAGAAAGTATTTAGACAATGCAAAAGGGAAGGCAGGTAGTATTGATATTCTTGGCGGAGGTCTATTAGCTGTATCGGTCGCGTTCTTCTTGCTTGCCATTACGCAGATGCAAGTGCTGTTATTCCTTGGAGGATTTGTTATGTTAGCTTTCTTCATTTTGCGAATTAGAAAAGCTACAGAGCCTTTTATTAAACCGACTCTGTTTAAAAATAAGAATTTTTCGATTGGGTTACTCCTTGCCTTTATGACGACAGCGATGAGCTTTAGCATGACATTCATGACGCCGCAATTTCTATCGGCAGTAAATGGATTGACTCCTTCGAATATTGGTTTTGTTTTAGTTCCAGCTGCAATTGCCTCGGCAATTATGGGAAGAAAGGGAGGAAGGGTAGCTGATACTCGGGGCAATTTTGTACTCGTTTTTATTGCATCAGTATTCATATTCCTTGCTTTCTCATTATTATCTACTTTCATTGGGGTCTCGGCTTTTGTCATAGCATTGATTTTAATTTTCGGAAATGTAGGACAGACCTTTATGCAGATTTCAATGTCTAATACAATTTCACAAACACTGTCAAAGGAAGAGACAGGTGTGGGAATGGGATTACTGTCGATGATTAATTTCATATCTGGCGCGATGGCTATGAGTGTAGTAGGGAAATTGCTTGATAAAGGATCGACGTCACTAAAGCTAAATCCTTTTGTTGCAAATGAAGCTGCAAATATGTATAGTAATATCTTCGGCGTGATGTCATTGTTGATCTTACTTGTAGTTGTGCTCTACCGTTTTCAATTTGGTATGGGCGTTTCTACGTTAAATATGACTAGCAAAGGTAGTAAAAACTTATAAAAGAAAATACAAGGAGGGTTTATGTATGAATACTCAAACTGCACCTGTTTCTTCGCAGTCAAAGGAGTTTGACAATGTGAAAAGACTCCCAATTTTAATATCAATGATCATTGGAGCGTTTTTCACCATTTTGAATGAAACATTATTGAACGTTGCTTTTCCACAATTAATGGTTGAGTTGAATGTAACAGCGTCGACTCTTCAATGGCTTTCAACAGGGTACATGCTTGTAGTTGCTGTACTCATTCCAGCTTCTGCTTTATTAGTACAATGGTTTACAACAAGACAAGTATTCATAGGTGCTATGGTAATCTTTACTTTCGGTACACTTGTAAGTGCGATTGCGCCTGGATTTTCTATACTATTAATGGGTCGCTTGTTACAAGCAGCAGGTACGGGATTAATAATGCCCGTATTAATGAATACGATTCTCCTTCTATATCCTCCTGAAAAGAGAGGAGCAGCAATGGGGAGTATTGGGCTTGTAATCATGTTTGCCCCTGCCATTGGGCCGACACTTTCAGGGCTCATTTTGGAAACATTGAATTGGAGATGGCTATTTTATTTCGTTCTTCCATTCGCGATTTTTTCTATTGTTTTTGCATTTATTTATTTGAAAAATGTCTCTGAGCCTACTAAACCAAAGGTGGATGTATTATCTATTCTTTTATCTACAATTGGATTTGGCGGAATTGTTTATGGATTTAGTAGCTCAGGTGAAGGTTGGGGTAGTTTCCAAGTATATGGCATAATCCTAATTGGTCTTGTAGCAATTCTATTCTTCGTATTGCGTCAATTGAAATTGAAAGAGCCATTACTAGACCTTAGTGCATTTAAGTATCCGATGTTTATGCTCACGACAATTTTATTGACGATCATGATGATGACGATGTTCTCGACAATGACGTTATTACCATTTCTATTCCAAGGTGCTTTAGGTTTAACTGTCTATGCAACCGGTCTTATCATGCTTCCAGGTAGCCTGTTGAATGGTCTGCTTTCTCCAGTTTCAGGGAAGCTTTTTGATAAATTTGGTCCAAGAGCGCTTATTATTCCTGGTACGTTATTATTAGCAGGTGTGATGTGGTTCTTTACACAAGTAACGGCAGATACGTCTAAAATAACTTTCATCCTATTACACGTCACTATGATGATATCTATTTCAATGATTATGATGCCGGCGCAAACGAACGGTTTGAACCAACTTCCGAAGCGATTTTATCCTCACGGAACAGCTATTTTGAATACTCTATCGCAAGTAGCGGGTGCGGTAGGAGTTGCGTTCTTTATTAGTGTTATGACTTCCGGACAAAAGAAATATTTGGATGCATCTTCAAATCCAACTGACCCAGCTCAATTGACAGAAGCAATGGTTTCAGGCGTGCATAACGCATTTACGATTGGCTTTGGTTTGGCACTACTTGCAGTCGTTGTAGCTTTATTTATAAAACGTTCGCAGACCTCAGAAAGTTAAGGGTCGAAGTAAAGAGGGTATGCCGAGGGCAACCCTCTTTATTATTTTGTTCCTACATATTAATTTGATTTTGGTTCCTTCTTATTAAAATAGTATTTGTCGGATAGCCCACCTTTTTAAATTTATAATGGAGCAGCTCTACTTAGCGATAAAGCTTCATTTTATGTTTAAATAAGTGAACTCGCTTTAATAGAAGTACATAATTCAGAACGAGAAATGGATTCAGCTAATTGTTGTAAATAAGCATGTTCTGTCGTATTTTTTTCAGAAGTGTTAGGATCCAATAAAGGTGAAGAAAGAAGTATATCAATCGTAAGTATGTCTGCATCATGAGAAATGATGTTATAACCTGCAAATACAGGTCGTTTTAAGTCTTTTACTTTTTGAATCATTTGATGGAATTTCGTAACACTTATATTGATTTGTGCGAATGGAAAGCATTTTTGGGTAGGATTCTCGATGGTCTTTCTAATTTTATAATCGTATACATAGTAGTACTTTTCTTGCTGCTCAAGTGTTTGCAACTCTTTCGTTAATAAGTGGTATTTGTCTGTAAGTCCAGTTGTAAGTGCATCGTGTTCTTCGTCAACTAATAATGTGAAAGGTCTTGGTTATGAGATTGAAAGGGTGCGGACGTTTAGATCAGTAAAAGTGGGATTAGATTGTAAAATGGTATGTAATTTCTCGGTAGGAAACTCACCGTCATAAATAGCAATAAAATAATGGTTCATCTTTTCGCTCCTTAACTTTTTTCTAAACTGATATATTCTACTTTAAAGGTGTAAGTCCTGCATAAAAAAGAAAACACCTTGATTGTTATCAAGGTGTTGTAATAAGCTCAAAACTCTCCGAATCAGCCTCAACAATAAAAGGACTAACCTCGCCAACGCTATAAAGTTGCAATTCGTGCATCGCGCGCGTACAAGCAGTGTAGAATAATCTACGAACGCTCTCATCGCTGTATACATCTTTAGAAGCATTGTAAATAATAACAGCATCAAATTCGATACCTTTCGCTAAGTAAGCTGGGATCACGACGATGCCTTGCTCATACTCAGCTGAGTTACTCTTCACGAGTTTAATATTCTCGATATGAATAAGTGCCTCATAGGCCGCGGCGCTTTCAGCTGCAGATTTACATATAATTGCGATCGTGTTGTGATTTTGTTTTTGTAGTTCAGCAACTTTGGCAGTAATACGTTCGTGCAGTTCGCTGTCATTTGATACTTTCGTCACTGTAGGTTTCTCGCCGTCACGTTCAAAGGCGTGAATGTTCTTTCCTTCTGGTACGAGAGCACGTGTGAATTCAATAATTGGTTTTGTTGAGCGATAGCTACGAGTTAAGTTAATGCCGTTTGTTTCATCCGGTCCGTATAAGCTAGTAAGTGTATTGAAATTCACTGTTTCACTTGCATGGGCAAATATCGCTTGATTAAAGTCACCGAGTACCGTCATTCTTGCAGCAGGGAAGAGACGTTTTAAAAACTCGAACTGAAACGGCGAATAATCTTGCGCTTCGTCTACGAGTACGTGTTTAATCGATCTATTCGTTTGGAAGCCTTCAATTAATTCTTTTAAAAGTAAAAATGGAGTCGCATCCTCGTAATATAGCTTTCCTTCATCTAGCATGTTCACCGTTAATGAGCAAATGTCATCCCAGTCTTTCGGTTTTTCTCCAGTAACCCATGATGCATCTGTGAATAGCTGTTTATATATTCCTGTGAAATTGATAAAGCGCAATGTTTGAACACCTTTGCGAAGTGGTTTCAATTTTTTACGGACAATCATACGTCCAAGTACTTGCGTTTCTTTCTCAAAATCGTTAAAGGAGTTGTCATCAAACTCACCTTTTTTCTGCAAGTATTTATAAGCCTTTTGATATTCATCTTTACTCAGTAGTTCAATTTCTTCTTCTACCCAAGGCTTTTTCAGTTCTGCTTTTTCAAGTACATCTATTTGCTTATTTAGCCAATCCGTTAACTTCTCAATACGGCTATGGAAGCGGAGGGAGGAGTCGGTATTGTAAAATTGCTCTGTAATTTCTTTCGCAGAGACAATTAGCTTTCCTCTAAATTTCATTCCTCTAAATAGCATGCCTGAAGATTCAAGAGATTGTCTGTACGCTCGAATCATCTCGAAAAATTGAGTAGATGCTTTAAATCGAATGCTCGCATTTCTCGTTTTATAGATAGGGTTATTCGTTTCAGTTAACATATATTCTAATTGTTCATAAGGATCTTCCACATCAAATGACTTACTTAGTCTATGATTTAAATATTCTTGGAATGTCACTTGCTGCATATTTTCTTCGCCGAGTTCAGGTAGTACGTTAGAAACGTAGCTATTGAACATAGAGTTAGGGGAGAAGAGAATAATTTGATCCGCTTTTAGCCATTCGCGATATTTATATAGTAAGTAGGCGATTCGTTGCAGCGCAGCTGATGTTTTACCGCTACCAGCAGCTCCTTGCACGATAAGGAGTCGGCCTTCATCGTGACGAATAATTTCATTTTGCTCGCGCTGAATCGTAGCGACGATACTTTGCATATGTTTGTTCGTACCTTTTCCGAGCGCTTGTTGCAAGATTTCATCGCCAATTGTAAGGCTCGTATCGAACATAGAATCAATCTCGCCATTTTGAATAATGTATTGTAATTTTTTCTCCACATTACCGTGAATTACGCCTCCTGGTGTACTGTATTCAGCCGGTCCTGGTGGATAATCGTAGTACACACTTGAAATGGGTGCGCGCCAGTCATATATAAGAAAATTTTCTCCGCTTGCATCAGTAAGCGTGGCTACACCGATATAAATTTGCTCCGCAGCAGATTCTCCTTCTTCTTTAAAATCAATTCGTCCAAAATAAGGTGATTTATGCATGCGTTTTAGTGCGGCAAGTCGATTAAAGGTGTGCTTATGAGTAATTTGTGTGACAGCTAGTGACTGAGCTTGTTGTCTTAAGTTGATAACTGTTTCAAGATAATCATCAAAAGTATCAGTATTCACTTTCACGTCATCCCAGAAATGTTTACGAATATTGATTACTTCTGCTCGGCGTCTGCCAGTTTCGTTTTCCAGCTTATCAATTTGCTGTGTAATCGTTTCGATTACGGTATCCAATCGTTTTTGCTCTAAATCAAGTTTTTTGTTCATACGATAGCACTCCTTTAAAAGTGAAAAATAGAGGTTGACTGAAGATGTGTTTTGGTGTAAAATTAAGATACGGATAAATACGTTCTATTTGTTTTAGAAAACGTGTTTCTGTACTAATTTAACATAGTTTTTTCATTTAATCAATGATAATAAGATAAACCTTGGTTCCATGATACGTGGATCAAGGTTTTTTTGTGTTTATAGAGGGAGTCACGCTTGTTGTCGTTTTTTGTCGGTAAGTCGATATATTTTGAAAATCGCTGATATATCTCGAAAATCGCCGATATAATTGGAGTTGTGGTCGATATATTTAAAAAATCGCCGATATAATTTATTCAGAGGACCAACTATATAATTTCATTTACCGAAATCGGACATAGTTACCGGGAGAAGAGGGCATATAAAAAAGCTTGGGCCGAAGCCCAAGCTTTTTATTTCATTATTTCTTTTCGTCTTTCTTAGCGTCAGCTTTTTTCTCTTCGAAAAGATCTTTTAAATCTTTATCATCAACTTTTACGTCAGCTTTTTTGATTTCTTTCATCATAAGATCGTTCATGAATTCGCCGTCTTGTGATTTCTTCTGAACGATTTCTTTTTTGATGTCAGCTTTAGATTGTTCGAATGATTTTTCTGGCTCTTTAATGTCAGTTACTTTAATGATGTGGTAACCGAATTGTGATTTCACAGGTTCGCTTACTTCATCTTTTTTCAGCTTATAAGCAGCCTCTTCGAATTCTTTAACCATTTTGCCAGGTCCGAAGAATCCTAAGTCGCCACCTTTTTCTTTTGAACCAGTATCTTCAGAGTATTGTTTCGCTAACTCTTCGAAAGATTTACCTTGTCCAAGTTCTTCTTTAACCTTTTTAGCAGTTGCTTCATCTTTTACAAGAATGTGGCTTGCTTTAATTTCAGGCTTGTAATTATCTTTCAATTCTTTATCAGTGATTGTTTTCTCGATAGCTTTTTCTTGCGCTAATTGAGCACGCACACCAGTTTTTAACGTTTCTTCTTTAATACCTTGTTGTTTTAATAGTGTATCGAATTGATCACCGTATTGTTTTTTCATTTCATCGAACTTTTTGTCTACTTCTTTGTCTTCAACTTTGTAGTTTTTAATAAGTACTTTTTCCATAACCATGTTATTTAGTACTTGTTTACCAGCTTGTGTCTTCATTTGCTCGTAGAATTCTTCTTTTGTAATGTCACCAGCTTTAGATGTAACGATTTTGTCTGATGATGATGTTCCACATGCTGATAATGCGATTACACTTGTTGCGGCTAAGGCAAGCATAGCTTTCTTCATTCGATAAACACTCCTACTATTATGTATTTTTAATTTATCCTACACCAATGAATTTTAGTTCATAAGAGCCCGATTAAGTCTCACTGATACTTTTGCTTTGTATATTGGTAAAGCGCGCTTAACAGGGCTTACCGAGGCTTTAGGATAAAGTTAAGATGCGTGTCATTTATTTCATAGTATAAGCAATATGTACAAAATTTAATATATCATATTTCGACGTGTTTTCATATTGATAAAGAAAAATTAACCAGTACGTGTCAGATTTTGAAGGTGTGCCATATTGGGCGTATGTCGCATATACAGAAAAGAGGAGGGGATGGGGGATGAATTCTCAACTTATTTTATTACTTGTACTGTTTATTTTATTGGTTATTGTAGGTATAATTTGCTTATAGAGGAAAAAAGTGAGGAAGGGGCTTTCCTTCCTCACTTTCCATGAAATATAATTTCTATATAACTAGAAATTAATAAAATTGTTATACATACATTAATAACCCGAAAGACACCGGGTTGGCGGCTCGCAGATATTTGTTTTCGTTCACACAGTGTATGTGTCATGAAATTCGTGTAAAATATAACAAGAAGTGCGAATGCGACAAAAACAACTGTTATAAGTGTCATGAGGCGAGACCTCCTTTTGGCTAAAATACATATACTTTATATATTGTATCATACGATATTTTGTTCGTGTTATAAAATTCAGAAATAGAAGACTTTGTGTTAGAAAGTGAGGGAGAAAATGGACGTTGTTAGAAGATTAGAACAAGCTGAATACTACGTAGACCTACTATTTAAAATGATTGATGAAGAAAAGTGTCCATTTTATTCTTTGATCATAAAGAAAAAAGCTCGTAAAAAAGATGTTGAACGTATACTACATCTTTGTGAAAAACTGAACGAACAATATGTAGCGGAGAAAGCAGAAGGCCTTCTTTTGTTCGATGCGCTGTTAGATCAATTTGAAAAAGCGCTTCCACATCAGCTCGAAGTACACGAAACTGCGGAAGCGCTAGCAAAACAAGGTTTATTCAAACCGCTTATGAATGAATTCTTAAGCATGATTGCGAAAAAATAAATAGATTATTTCTTAACTAACTTCTGATCGGATTCTGTAAAGTTCTCTTCAATATCTTCTAATGATTTCTCAAAAATATCGATGAAGTCTTGTCCGTAAATGTTACGCAAGATAGCAATCAGTTCGATATTTTCTGGGAACTTCCCATAAAAATTACGAAGTGCAAGAGCCCCATTAAACACTGAATTATTTTCAGGGTCATACTCCTCCATTAAGCGAAGTAGTAATTCTTCCCCTTTGTCTGTAATTTCGATGTACGTATTTCGTTTATCATCTTCTTTTTTCGAGAATACAAGATAGCCGCGTTCTTCCAACTTTTTCGAGAAGTTAAACGCCGTTGATACGTGCATAACTCCAAACTTAGCAATCTCAGAAATAGAAGCCCCTTTTAAATGATAAGCGATTGTTAAAATATGATGCTCATTAATGTTTAAATCATAAGGTTTAATCCACATCTGCCAATCTTTCTCTACACATTTCCATAACGCTTTCGATAATTGAGCAATGCGTTGGCTGAAAATCATCGCTTCTTTTACCGAGTAATCTTTTTCTCCACTTTTCATATACTCACCCACTTTAACATTCTTTTTCATTACTATCTATTATGCCAGTAAAATAAAAATTAATAAAGTCTTTTTGTGAGAATTGTGAAAATTTTTTAAAAAAATGACATTCTATACAAATCATGCATAACTATGGAAGCGGTTTATGAGTCATGAATACATGTGTTGTCCATACATGTTAAGTGATAACATATATTGTAAATGCATAAAAACACGGCATATCTATGTGATATGCCGTGTTAAGGTCCATTTATATAAAAAATATTTGTTATATGCAAAAAACTAAGCAGGAATTTGTTTACGCTTTTTCCGGAACAGCTTCTTGTAGTTTCTCAATTGATTTTTGAATGTCCAAAATCTCTTTCTCAATATGTCGTTTGTTTTGAGAAATATCTTGCTTCCAGTTAGAAAGTGTATCGTGCATATCGTCTTTTAATTCTTGGAACACTTCTTTACCTTCTGAAGCAGTTTCAACGATTTGACGTTTTAATAATTTTGTATCAGCTGTAATATCAGCTAAAGTCTTTTTAATATCATTTCCTTTTTCTTTTAACTTGCCGCGCATGTCTTTGCCAGAAGAAGGAGTTGAGAAAAGAACAGCTAGTCCAGCAACTGCTCCGCCGCAAATGACACCGGTAATAAAGGATTTAGCTTTTGACATAAAAGGAGACCTCCTTATTTTTTGTTCGTATTCATGATGTGAAAAAATATGCATATCTTTAAGACGAGGGAAAGGAAAGTGTGCAGTCCCTGGCATCTTAAGTGGAGAAACAAGCCGTGCCATATTTAATCACTTTAGGAAAGTGGCTTGTTATGTATGACTACTTATTATAGTGTCACTATTTCACGCTATTTGCAATTGTACTTGCGATGTTTTGTAAATTTTCCATTGTGTATTCATTTTGATGTGATTTCCAAACAGCACCGAAACCATCGTTTTCACCGTAGCGTGGAATTAAATGAAGGTGGAAGTGGAACACAGTTTGTCCAGCTTTTTCACCGTTGTTGTTAAGTAGGTTAAAGCCAACTGGATTAAACTCTGCTTTAATCGCATTTGCGATTTTTGGAACGACAGAAAAAATATGTGATGCGATTTCTGGCGTTAACGCAAAAATGTCTTGTTTGTGAACTTTCGGAATAACAAGAGTATGTCCTTTTGTCACTTGACTAATATCTAAAAATGCAAGCACATGTTCATCTTCGTATACTTTTGAGCAAGGGATTTGCCCGTCAATGATTTTGCAAAAAATACAATTATCCGCTGTATGATTCATTGATCTCATCCTTTCAAATATCCTTAGCCGTATTTTACCATAATTACATAAGAGAACAAACACGAAAAACAGGAAGCTGACTCAGCTTCCTGTTTTCTGAAGAGGGATTGAAAAAGCATTATCGTAATTTACGTTTCGCAGACACCTCATTTATTTTAAGAAATGCACGGTAAATCGGCTAAAGTTTCTGCCGTAGACACCCCATTTTCAAGTGAAATGAATTGCAATCTTTTTAAATGAAATTGTTTACTTTTTAAAACAGTATATGCTCTTTCGGAGACACCCCGTTTCGAAAATAAAACAAATAATCTGGTTATGTGTAAATTCCTTTGTCCAACATGGACACCCCATTTCATGATGACTTCACTATGTTGTTGTACTCATCAATAGGTGGTCGCTTTTTCAATGTGTTCCTTCTTCAATAATTATGATGTCCGCTTTCGTAATAATATATGCGAACAAATTTAAATTTTTTTTGAACGCATCGATACTATGTAGTACAGCGTAATTTTTGGTAAGATGAATATAGAACGAATATAAATGAAGAAAGTGGTGTCGTATGAGCGAGTTATTGCGTGTAGAAAATGTTACAGGAGGATATACGAAACGACCTGTATTAAAAGATGTTTCGTTCTCTGTGAATAAAGGTGAACTTGTCGGCTTAATCGGTTTAAATGGAGCAGGTAAAAGTACGACGATTAAACATATTATCGGTTTAATGGAACCGAAAAAAGGAACTGTCACGATTAATGGGAAAACAATTCGTGATGATATGACAGCGTACCGTTCTAGTTTTTCGTTCATCCCAGAAACACCAGTATTATATGATGAGCTAACGCTAGAAGAACATTTGAAGTTAACAGCGATGGCTTACGGTGTTGATGAAAAACAATATGAAGAACGTGTAGGACAATTATTACAAGAATTCCGTATGAAAAATCGTTTGAAATGGTTTCCGTCTCATTTCTCAAAAGGGATGAAACAAAAAGTAATGATTATGAGTGCGTTTTTAGTAGAGCCATCTCTTTACATTGTGGACGAACCGTTCGTTGGGCTTGATCCGTTAGCAATCCAATCACTCCTTCAAATGATGGACCAAATGAAAAAGAGTGGTGCAGGTATTTTAATGAGTACACATATTTTAGCGACGGCAGAGCGTTATTGTGATTCGTTCATTATTTTGCATCAAGGCGAAGTGAGAGCGAAGGGAACATTATCTGAGCTGCAATCACAGTTTCATATGCCAGGTGCAACGTTAGATGATATTTATATTGCATTAACGAAGGAAGAAGATTATGAATAGCACAGCGTTATGGAAAGAACGATTTCGTTACTTTTTACAAGAAGTTCGTACATATAGTAAATACGTATTTAATGATCATTTAAAATTTATTTTCGTATTCATCATCGGCGCAGGAGCGTATTATTACCAGCAATGGTTACAAACGTTAACACCTTCGTTTCCGACTGCGCTCGTTATGGCAGTGTTGCTTGGACTCATATTAACGGCCGGATCCATTCAAACGTTGTTAAAAGAAGCGGATCTCGTTTACTTACTGCCAGTTGAAGAAAAGTTAAAACCATACTTCACAAAGGCATTTCTTTTTACGTTTATGATTCAGTTATACATAATTGCAATCGTAGCAGCAGCGCTTGCTCCGTTATACTTCCAGCAAATGAAACAAACAGGAGCTGGTTACATATGGATTGTAATCGCGTTTATCATTGTAAAAGCGTGGAATTTATTCGTAGCATGGGAAAAGTCATTTTTAACAGATCAAAATATACAAAGAGCCGATTGGTTCATTCGATTTATTTTAAACGCCTTATTTGTTTATTTCCTTGTGGAACGTACTTCCGTTATGTTTATTGCCGGAATCATCCTTCTGATGGTGTTATACCTCGCTATTCTGCATCAAATGGTGAAGGGAAAGCCGTTAAACTGGGAGTATTTAATTTCTGAAGAAGGTAAGAAGATGATGCTGCTGTACCGCATCGCGAACATGTTCGTTGATGTACCAGCATTAAAAGAGAGAGTAGCACGTAGAAAATGGCTTGATTTCATTCTTTCGATGATCGGTGAAAAGCGTACCTATTTATACTTATATACGAGAACGTTCTTAAGATCTGGTAATTATTTTGGCTTATATGTGCGCCTGCTCGCTCTTGGCGGAGTTATTCTTTACTTCATTCCGTTTTTATATGGACGATTTATCGTAAGCCTTATCTTCCTATACTTAATCGGTTATCAGCTATTAACTTTATGGAAACATCACCGCATGAAAATTTGGCTTGATTTGTACCCAGTAGGCGGAGAAGAGAAGAAGAAAGATTTTCTTACTTTATTAAATGCAATTCTCATTATTGGCAGCGTTGTATTTACAATCATATTTGCACTTGCTACGAAAGATTTCATGATGACAGGAATTTTACTAGTCGTAAGCATAGTATTTAGTATCGGTTTCGTTTATCAATATGGGGCAAAACGTATTGAGCGTTTAAATTGAAGGGAATGAACTTATGATTACATATGAAGAAAAGGTTATAAAAGAACTGGAGCAGTGGAAAGCTACATTCATGAAAGATTCTTCTATGATGACACGGTTCTCAAAGAAAGTGCAGACGAAAGTACAGCAGCTTATTCCGGCGAAAGTGCAAAAAGTATTAACAGAAACGATTCGGATGATGGTGCAAACAATTAGTGCCGGATCAAACTTTATAAAGCCGAAATTAAAAGAGACGAACTGGTCGTTGCAAAGACGAGATGATGAAGTACGTAAAAAAATGGATGAGTATAAAAAAATAGCAGCGGCAGAAGGAGCGGGGACGGGAGCAGGAGGTATTCTCCTTGGCCTTGCTGACTTTCCGCTGTTGCTCGGCATTAAAATTAAATTTTTATTCGATGCAGCAACATTGTACGGATTTGATACGAGCGATAAAGAAGAGCGCCTTTTTATCCTTCACGTTTTCCAACTTGCCTTTTCAAGTGATGAACACCGAAAAGAAATATGGAAAGCAATCGAAACGTGGGATACAGAAGAAGAAAATCATATGGACTGGGAAAAGTTCCAAACAGAGTACCGAGACTATATCGATTTAGCGAAAATGCTTCAGCTCGTACCAATAATCGGTGCCCCGGTCGGCGCATATGCAAACTATCAATTACTGCAAAGACTTGGAGAAGTAACGATGAATTGTTATCGTATGCGATTGTTGAATAAGGATTAAAAACAAGGCGTCCTACATGTGTAATGTAGGACGCCTTTTCTTAGAAGCCAAGCCCAATATAGCTAACTCCAACTATAATCAATACGACAAAAAGTACAATGAGTAATGAAAATCCACTTTTGCCAGCTTGTCCAGCTTCACCGCCGCCATTACCACCACTACCGCCTTTACCACCAAGTCCCATATGATATCCTCCTTATTGTTATATATTGCTTTTGTTTTATATTCTTCTCCATTTACCAATAAATTCCTCCTGGAGCGCTAACTAACTTGAAAATCATTTCGTTTCATTTTATAATTTACTTACCGACCGGTAAGTAAAAATAAGTGAGGTACAGTATGACAAAGAATTTACAAACATCGCAAAACATTGTAGAGGCTTCATTTAAACTTATGGCAGAGCACGGCATTGAGAAGATGAGCCTTTCCATGATTGCGAAAGAGGTAGGTATTTCAAAACCGGCCATTTATTATCATTTTTCTTCTAAAGAAGCGTTAGTCGATTTTTTATTTGAAGAAATTTTCTCTGGGTATCATTTCGTGAGTTATTTCGATAAAGAGCAATATACGAAAGAAAACTTTGCAGAAAAGTTAATCGCAGATGGTTTACATATGCTCTCTGAGTATGAAGGACAAGAAGGAATACTGCGCGTCATAAATGAATTTATCGTAACTGCGGCGCGAAATGAAAAGTATCAGAAACGCTTATTTGAAATACAAGAAGAGTTTTTAAATGGTTTCCACGAATTATTGAAGAAAGGCGCGAGACTGGGCATTGTGTCACAAGATGCAACGGAAGAAAACGCTCATACGCTAGCGCTTGTAATTGATAATATGAGCAATTACATACTCATGGGATTTCAGTTAAAGTATAAGGAAATTTGGATTCGAAATGTGAAAAACGTCATGAAGGAGGAGTAAAGATGAAAATGCAAAAAAACTGGTGGCTCGGTTTTCTTGGATTTATTGGGGTGTATAAAATTCCAGGCATGATAGAAGCTTTTCAAGCGGATGGAAATTGGATGAAGTTAATCGGTTTCATTTGGCTACTTTGGTTCGGATATTTTATTCCTGAGAAGAAAGAAGATTGAATTTCAATTTTCTGTAAGGTTATGTAAAATATAGATTGAGACTATTCATATATTAGATTACTAGATTTGGAGTGGTTACATGGATCCATTGAAAAATGAAATTCACCCTGACATGGTCAAGGTGTGGAAAGTTCGGGCTGTAATTGAAGAAGGAATCGGTATTCTTGTCATTTTAGCTTACCTTTTCCTCATGATAAAGTTTGATTGGTGGGCGTGGATTTTGTATGTGATGATTGGGCTAACAGTTGTGTTCGCACCATTTTCGTACTTTTTATTCCCAAAACTACGTCAGCGTTATTACAGCTACCAACTAAATGAAGAAGAACTTGAAATTCAACACGGTCTTTTCGTCGTAAAGCGCGTATTAGTACCGATGATTCGTGTACAGCATGTGACGATTGAACAAGGACCGATTATGAGAAAATACGGTTTAGCAGAATTACACATTTCAACAGCAGCAACTTCTCACAGCATTCCAGGCTTAACGATGTATGAAGCGGAAATGTTGAAAACGAAAATCGCAGAATTAGCGAAAGTGAGTGATGAGGATGTATAAGAGGCAGCATCCAATCACGATGTTACTGGAATTAAAAATAACAGATTTTATACCACTCTTTATTTTCATGTTTAGCTTAAATGGAAAATTCCCGTTTTGGTATTTAATTCCCGCTGCATTCGGTTTACTCACCGTTTTTTCAGCGTTTGAAAAATGGTATTACACAACATACTGGGTTGAAAATAACGTATTACATGTAAAACAAGGCCTCTTTGTGAAGAAGGAGAGCTACTTAAATAAAGAACGTGTTCAAACGATTAATACAAGTTCTAACGTGTTATATCAAATGCTTGGCTTAAAGAAAATCCAAATCGAAACAGCTGGTGGGGGCGATGATGCGGAGGTTAGTTTAGCCGGTATTACAGTAGAAGAGGCAACTGAGCTTATTGCTTTGCTAAATGAGCCAACTCCAGAAATGAAAGCAGAAGGAACGCTAGACGAAAAAGCGGAACATGCAATAGAAAAAGAAATCGTTACAGAAGAAAAACAAACGACAGAATATAAATTGACTTGGAAAGAAATTTTACTAGCCTCTGTTACATCGGGGCAGTTTGGACTATTATTCTCGTTAATCTTTTTCGTGTATCACCAAGTAGAGGAATACATTCCGAAATGGATAGAGAATGGCGTAAAGTCGTATGTAATGGACCACGATATATATGGCTTGATTTTCATGATAGCCATTTTGATCGTCCTTTCATGGATTATATCGACAATCGGTTATGCGCTAAAACATGGAGATTTCACAGTAAATCGAAGAAATGACGAAGTCCGCATTTCACAAGGATTACTTGAGAAAAAAGAACTTGTCCTAAAGTTACATCGTATTCAAGGTATTACGATAAAAGAAAGTATTTTACGTCAGCCATTCGGCTATTGTGCTGTGCAAGTAGAAGTGATTCAAAGTAAGGGAACGGGTGACGAAAAAGAAAAAGTTACACTCCATCCAATCATTCGAAAAGACCGAGTACAACAGTTACTCGCACATTTACAATTACCATACGAACTGAATACAAATATGATTTCATTACCAAAAGCAGCATTACGCCGCTATCTCATTGATAGCTTTGTCTTTTTCGCAATGATAGCTATCCCGCTTATTGGAATAAGTATATACTCTGAAAAGCACTTCATTATGTGGGCACTCATTCCGCTTGCGATCCTCATCTTTATACTTGGATACGCAACATTTAAAACAAATGGTTACAGTGTAAATGGAGAGCAAATTACGCTTGTATATCGTAGTGTTGGAAAATATACAGGACTTGTTAGAAGAAGACACGTCCAATCAATGGAAAAGACGCAATCCTATTTCCAGCGCCGCGCGGATTTATGTACGTATAAGTTTTCGAGCGCATCATCGAGTTATAAATTAGAGCATACGAGAGTAGAAGATGCGGAGAGAATGCAGGATTGGTATAAGAAGAGAATAAGTGAGAATTAAATGGAATAGCTCGTCTTTTGCGGAAGGCGAGTTATTTTTCTATGTAAAAATGATAGGAAATAATGAATAATATATGTGACGCCAAAAAAGTGAGGTGAGCAGGATTGGGGAAATTTTTAATTCCGTATTCCCATTCTTTATTAAGCTTATTTATTTCAATGACGATAATTCAAATATACGATGAGAAGGGGATTTTTGAAGGAGAGCTATTTTCTATTTTTACGAATCTTTTTATTACTATGGCCCAAATGTTGGTCGCTACTTTAATAGTTGGAGTCCCTGTTGTTTTAGTTGGATGTCTTCTTGGAGAGATATTGTTTAGGTGCGTTATTTTACCTATAAAGCTACATTTTATCCCATCCTTAATTTTATATATTCTTTTAGCCATAAGTATTGTTTTTTGCTATGAAGTTATATCTGACGGGGTTCCTACAACATATGAAAATACTCGTATTATTAAAATGATGTACTTTATGGGATTAACTATAATTTGCTCTATTACATTTTTAGTAAGTAGGACTACATATGAAGGAAAATAAGGTGATTATATGAAATACACTTGTCCATGCTGCGGATATAAAACATTAGAAGAAGAACCACCAGGTACATATGAAATTTGTAACATATGTTTTTGGGAAGATGATTCTGTTCAATTTAAAGAGCCTGACTATGAAGGCGGGGCAAATGAAGTTTTGTTAAGACAAGCGCAGGAAAATTTCATTGTGTTTGGTGCCTGTGAAAAGCGATGTATTGAATTGGTTAGAAAGCCGACTAGTGAAGATGTGAAGGATGCTAGTTGGAAGCAAATTTGTTAAATAGCTTTAAATAAAAATGTTATTACTCAATTTAACAAGAGTAATAACATTTTTTTATGCCATGATGAAAGAATGAACGCCGCCTTATCAAATAAAAAAGAAATAAAATTTTCGTCTTTGGAGACAACTAATTATTAATTTGATGATTTAGCTGATTTTTTTTGTAGTTATTGAAAAACACCATAGTTTCTAGAGAGTGAACAGGGGTTTTGAATTGATTTAAAGTTGACGGAACAAAATAAAACGAATAGAGCAAAAAAACTTGCAAAACTAAAAGAGGAGTTGTATATTAATTGATGCATCAAATATTGATGTATCAATTAATATTTTAATAAGTAAGAAGGAAGAATTTTCGAAAACGTGTTATTCAGACGATGTCGGATTTTTATATAAGCTATAAGATTAAAGCAAAGATAGAGGGGGCACAATACTATGGAAATAATCGCAGCTATTTTAGTCGGGATCGTAGCATTAGAACATTTATTTATCATGATCCTCGAAATGTTTTTTATGAATTCAAAAGTGGCAAAACGTGCTTTTCAATTACCCGAGCATTTAGAAGGAGATCGAAACGTAGCCATTATGTTTGCAAACCAAGGTTTATATAATGGATTTTTAGCCGTTGGTCTCATTTGGGGACTTATACTTGGTCTCAATTCAATTGGTTATATGGTTCAATTATTCTTTGTAATGTGTGTGGTAGTAGCAGCTCTGTTCGGCGGTTTCACATCTAATAAATCAATTATTGTAAAACAAGGACTTCCAGCTATATTAGCGTTGATTGCCCTTTTAATTGTGATATAGAACTAAAGCGTTTGTATAAAAGAACTCATTTTTGAAAAATACGTTATTCTTTCTTCCTATAGGCTCATAGGAAAGAATAGCGTATTTTTTCTTTTTAAGGGGGTATATCCTTCAATTTAATCAAAAATGTAAATTCTTTTTTTAGCGCGATTGTTATGAAAATACGTATTACATTAAGGATTAGAACCGGATTAACGCTTTAAAATATAGAAGGTGGGGAAAATAATGTAAAAAAACTATTGTATGTTTAAAAACAGTGTGTTACATTTTTGTTACAAAATAGTTACAAACCGTAACTTATATTGCAGTTTGTTTTCTTTTTGTTTTTTAGTATGTTACAAATCGGAGTGTGTATCAAATCGTCAGAAGATATATGAAGTTCAAAAAGTTTTTCTATGTGTATAAGAGTGTGTGTAGTAAAGAGCTTGGTGAGAACTTTGCGCACATTATTAAAATTCCTTTCTGTCTTTAAAAGAAGAAAACCAACTATTTAGGAGTTTTAAGTAATGATAGTAAATGAAATGTACTTCCTTTCCCGCACATAAAGTACATATTTACGCTCAGTCTAATTACTACACAGACTTTTATACATATAAAGCTATTGTTTTAGGGGATATATAGGAGGAGAAAAAATGAAAAAGTTATTAATGGTAATTGGACTTACATTTTTAATGTTAGCTGGATGTAGTAATGGGAATTTTGACAAAGTAATGGATGAAGGAAAGACCGCGTTAACGAATAAAGAGTATAAAAATGCCTTATCATCATTTGAAAAAGCACTAGATGAGAAGAAAGATGATTCAGATGCAAAGGTGCTTGTAGAACAAACAAAAGCAATGATTGAAGCTGTGAAGTTAAAAGAAGAAACAAAGGTAGAAGAATCAATCAAGTCATTTGAAAAAGTAGAGAACATGAAGGATGGAAATAGTACGTTAGTAAAACAAGCGAAGGAAGAACGAACAGCATTATTAGCTATCGTCGAACAAAAAAAGAAGTATAGCGAGCAACTAGTGAAAAGTGAAGAGTTAATAAATAAGAAAAATTACGCAGAAGCGAAAGATATATTAAATAAGCTAGTTTCAGAAACAAAAGATAACAAAAATCTTGAAGAATATAATAAAAAGGCTTCAGGATTAATTACTAAAATTGGTGAAGCAGAAAAGAATGCAACGGTAGCGAAGGCAGAAAAAACTAATGTAGCAACGAATCAAAAGGTAACAACAGAGAAGCCTCAAAAAGTAGAAACAGAAAAGAACCAAAAGGTAACGACAGAGAAGCCTCAAAAGGTAGAAGCAGAAAAGAACCAAAAGGTAACAGCAGAGAAGCCTCAAAAAGTAGAAACAGAAAAGAACCAGAAGGTAACGACAGAGAAGAACCAAAAGGTAGAAACAGGAAAGACTCAAGATGCATTTACTTTTGAGAAAGCGAAAGAATATATTAAAAATGAATATAAAGAAGACTATGATTATACGCTAGAAAATACGCAAGTAGAGAATGGAAAGAAATATTATCAAATTAGAGTGCGTACGACATATAAAATAGAAGGCGCAGCTGGATCAGGATTTACTGGCGTATTTAAAGTATTTGAAGATGGTACGATTGTTGAAGTGCACTAAATTAATGGAAAGGTATCCTCAAAGTGTTTGAGGATACCTTTTTAGCGTAAAAAAAGCATCTAGCAAAAGTACTAGATGCAAATAAAAACACAAGGGAAGACAAAATTCTTCCCTTTTCCCGTAAGTAATTATATCAAAAAATTTATAAAAAACTAGCTTTATTTTTAATATAATTGATGTGTGAAGCTATGAAAGTATAAGATTACACTATTTTTGTAGTGTTTTGTTGAAAAAGGAGCCGCGTATATGATTAATTTTAAATCAGAAAATTTGAACCAACTATTAAAAGTAATGTTAATTAGTGCCAATAAGTCTTACGATGCGATTAAAGAGTATGAATGTACGGGAGAAGCAGTCGTATTCTGTGTAGACTTCGAATATATTGACGTTTCTCTTATGATTGTAGATATGTTAGGAAGATCGGCTTCTAGATTTAACATTTTGCCATTTGCTAAGCCAGATACGAATGAGATAGATTACATTCAGTTTCAAGTGTATTCCATTAATGAAGGGAATTTTAAAGAAGTTCTCGATACGATGTAAAAAACTATAATTTTACAAAAATGTATATACCAACTAATATATAAGTAATACATTCATATAATTGGAGTGATGAGATGCAGCCGTTAGAAAGGGAGATTCATTCTAATATGCTGAAAGTGTGGCGAATTCATGCTTTAATTGGGGCGGCAGTTATACTAGCAGTCGTAATTGCATATTTCTTTTTTATGATCAATTTTAATTGGTGGGGTTGGTTGTTTGGCTTGTTAGTCACAGGAGCTATTCTATTTATTCCGCTCGATTATTTTGTATTTCCAAATTTACGTCAGCGCTATTATAGTTACAGATTAAATGAAGAAGAGATTGAGATTCAAAAGGGAATGTTCGTTGTAAAACGCGTGCTTATTCCGATGATTCGTGTGCAGCACGTAACGATTGAACAGGGCCCGATTATGAGAAAGTACAATTTAGCAGAATTACATATTTCAACAGCAGCAACTTCTCATAGTATTCCAGGTTTAACGAAAGAAGAAGCAGAGCAGTTGAAAAGACAAATTGGAGAACTTGCGAAAGTGAGTGATGAGGATGTATAAGAGGCAACATCCGATCACGATTTTATTAGGTATTCGAGTTGCGACTTTGTTGCCTTTTATTTTTCTTGTTTTATTTCGATCAGATGATCAAGTAGAACCGTGGTATTTCTTACATCTTGTTCTTTTGGCTCTATTATTCATTATGGCTATTTTCTCAGCTATAAAATGGTATTTCAAAGTGTACTGGGTTGAAAATAATATTTTACATATTAAACATGGCGTCTTTGTAAAAAAAGAAAGTTACTTAAATAAAGAACGTGTGCAAAATATTAGTACGTCTTCTAACATCATCTATCAAATACTTGGACTGACGAAATTAAATATTGAAGCGGCAGGCGGCGGTACTGAGCCAGAAGTGATGTTGGCGGGTATTAGAGAAGCAGAAGCGAAGGAACTCATTGCTTTATTACATAAAGAAAGAAGTGTTGTGAGTGAAGAAGGGCCTGCGGAAGAAGGAAGTAAGACGGTATATCAGTTAACAACGAAAGAGATTTTAGCAGCATCTATTACATCTGGTAGATTCGGATTAGTGTTTTCTATGTTAGTCATCCTTTACACAGAGTTTAATCAATTTCTACCAGAATGGCTTATCAATAAAGTAGAAACGTATGTGATGGATAACGGTGTATATGAATTAATCGTTATGGCGGCGATTTTAATGGCAGTGTCGTGGGTCATTTCAACAGCAGGTTATGCATTAAAATATGCGAACTTTAAAATTGAGCGAAACGGAAATGAAGTTCGCATCGTGCAAGGTTTATTTGATAAGAAAGAGTTTGTTTTAAAATTACACCGTATTCAAGCGATTACGGTGAAAGAAGGCATTCTCCGCCAGCCTTTCGGATATTGCTCTGTCGAAGTAGAAGTCATTCAAAGTATAGAAGCGGCAGGAAATGAAGTGATGTTACATCCTTTTATGAAGAAAAAAGATGTGCAGCAGTTACTCGCATATTTACAGTTGCCGTATGAAATGGAAGCGGAAATCGTTCATTTACCGAAAGCAGCATTACGTCGTTATGTCATCATGGGCTGGATTACAAGTGCCGTACTCGCTGTGCCAATCATAGGTGCGAGTATATATTTAAAACAAAATATCGCGTTATTCACTCTCATACCATTATGTATTATATTTACGTTACTTGCATACGCGCGGTATACAAGTAGTGGTTATATGATACGGGACAATCAGTTAGTCATGGTATACCGAGGACTCGCGAAATATACAGGAATCATGCGAAGAAGGCATGTGCAAGCAGTCGGATACAGTCAGTCGTATTTCCAAAAGAAAGACGAGCTATGTACAGCTAACGTGTCAGTAGCGGGGCATCGTTATAAAGTGAAACATATACAAAAAGAAGATGCGCTTCGTATATATAATTGGTACAAAGAAAAAGGAAACACCGGTGTGTAACGGTGTTTCCTTTTTGTGTCGTGATTTGTCGATAAGTCGATATATCTCAAAAATCGCTGATATAATTTGAGTTGCGCCGATATATTTTAAAAATCGCTGATATATTTCGAGTTGCGCCGATATATTCGAAAAATCGCCGATATAATTTCATGTACCGTATCCTTGGAGAAACCACGATACAAAAACCCTAAACTAACACATCAAAAGTAGTCACGAAAGACGGACGAGAGAAAATACTCTTTTGCTGTTCTGCATGTGGATGCGCCGGTGCTTGTCCTTCTGCTTGTGCGGGGCGTTTTTTATGAGCATTTTCGAATGAACGTGATTCTGTCCAGTCTTTAAAGTTTTGCTCTGTTTCCCACATCGTTAAGATGACATATGTATCGTTACTTAATGGGCGTAGAACGCGGATTGCTTGGAATCCTGGTTCGTTTTCAATAAGGCCTGCGCGGTTTTTAAAACGGTTTTCAAATACTGGGCGACCTTCGTCTGTTACAGAAATGTTGTTACAAACGATATAGCCAGGTTGTCCTTTAAATTCTCCAACAGCGTCTAGTACATCATACTTAAGAGATCCTTCTACAGATTCTTCTGTATTTTCTTTATAAAACATATTTTTTTCATCATTTTTTGCAGTGAAATGTGCTTGTTCTAGAGGTGTTTCGTATGAAATAATAGCCTTCATTTTAATGCCCCCTTACTTATTTGTTTCTATTATATCAACTCTCTTAAAAAACTTCGAAGATTATATACATAAAGATACTTCTTTTTCAAATAATAAATGTACCATCATTTGGAAAGAAGGCCGATGTATGAAGAAAGTAAAGTGGACTTTATTAGGTGGGTTAGCAACGCTACTATTAGCGATTGTCCTTTATAAACTAATTGTGTTAGCTGGTGGCTATATGATGGATGAAAAGCAGCTCGTTTTCCACTCTTCATCACGTATCGTTGACCAGAAAGGGAAAGAAATTACGAAATTATACGTAGAAAATAGAGACCTCGTACCAATCGAGCAAATTCCGAAATATGTGCAGCAGGCGTTCGTTGCGGTGGAAGATTCTCGTTTTTATGAGCATCAAGGAATTGATTACCCGTCTATATTTCGTGCTCTTTATAAAGACACGTTAGCTGGAGGGAAGGTCGAAGGCGGTAGCACGATTACGCAGCAACTTGCTAAAAACGTTTTTTTAACTCGTGAAAAAACATTTACGCGTAAGTTGAAGGAAGTCGCAATTTCCCTTCAATTAGAGCAAAAATATACGAAGCAACAAATTCTTGAAATGTATATGAATCATATTTATTTTGGACATGGAGCTTACGGTATTCAAGCAGCAGCAAAGTTATATTTTAATAAAAATGTAGAAGATTTAACAGTAGAAGAAGGAGCAATGCTTGCAGGTCTTCCGAAGTCGCCAAACGGATATTCACCTTATTTTTCTCCAGAGAAGAGTAAGGAACGCCGTGATTTAGTATTGTCACTTATGCATAAACAAGGCTATTTGACTGCCGAAGAAAGCGTACGTTATCAAGGAAAGACAATTGCACTATATAAAAACTTAGATGAGAATGAACTCGCATATATGCCGTATATTGATATGGTTATAGATGAAGCAGCTCGTTTATACGGATTGTCTCATCAAGAAGTGCTTCGCGGAGGATATACGTTTGTCGTACCGATGGATGAAAAAATTCAAAAGGTAGCGTATAACCAGTTTCAAGATGCAAGGAATTTCCCTGGGAAAGAAGAGGGGGCGCAAGGTGCTTTTTTATTAATGGATAATCGTACGGGCGGCATTAAAGCTGCGATTGGCGGAAGAAAGTACGTCCCGAGAGGATTTAATCGCGTTTTTGCAAAAAGACAGCCCGGTTCTGTGCTAAAACCACTTATCGTCTATGCGCCAGCACTCGAAACGAAAAAGTATAATCCGTATTCTTTATTGACGAATGAAAGACATTCTTTTGAAGGTTATGAGCCTCGGAACTATAACCGTGAATATTCGAAAGAAATAACGATGTACGATGCGATTTTAGAGTCAGCAAATGTACCAGCAGTTTCTTTATTAAACGAGTTGGGGGTAGAAGAAGGAAAGCAATATTTAGAGAAAGGGAATGTTCACATTGCCGATGCTGGTTTAAGCACAGCGCTTGGCGGATTGAAAAATGGTGTTTCAACATTTGATCTTGTGAAAATGTATCGTGCGTTTTTAGCAAATGGTGATATTATTGAGCCGCACGTTATTGATAAAGTGTTAAATAGACACGGCGCAGTCATTGGAGAATCACCAAAAGTAGAAACGAAAATTTTCTCGAAACAAACGGCATGGTATATGACAAAAATGTTAGAAGGAGTTGTAAAGGAAGGGACAGCGAAAGCCGGTGTATATAACGGAGCGTTAGCTGGGAAAACAGGTACAACTTCCTTACCAAATGACGATAATGGGGCGAGGGATATGTGGTTCGTTGGCTATACGCCAAATTTAGTAGGCGCTGTTTGGATTGGTTATGACCGCATAGATAAAGAGCATCAGTTGCAAGGAGAAAGTGCGTCAGCAACAAAATTATTTAAGAAAATTTTAACGAAAGCAAATGTAGAACAGAAAGAGCAGTTTAGGAAACCAGAAGGTGTGGAAACAATCGGTGCTCCAATTCGGCTGCGCAAGATTGAAGATGTGAAAATGAAATTAGCATTTAGCCCTTTCGGTTTATTTAAAGCGAAATTAAGCTGGACACCACTTCCAGATGAAAGAATTATGTATCGTATTTATAGAGTGGAAAATGGAATTCATACGCATGTAGGTACTGTAAATGGTGCCGGGGAATATGAGGAAAAGTTCGTTAACATCTTTTCAAAACCGAGTTTTTACGTTGTGCCATATAACACACAAACGAATCGCGAAGGAGAAAAGTCAAAAGTAGCTAAACCATAGTTTTTCTCTGTGTTATAATAAGAATGTTGTGAAAATAGTAAGCGTTTTTAAGAATGTTTGTGTCAATTTAATGAACAACGTACATAATATTATGCATTTTGTTTTTACAAGCTGTATAGTAAAAAAAGATAAATATCGAACGTATTCGAAGCATTGTGGTAAGGAAGGGAGCTAGGGTCTTGGTAAGAACTATAAATGAGACATTTTTAAAAGCATGTAGGGGGGAACGTACTGATTATGTACCAGCATGGTATATGCGTCAAGCAGGTCGTTCGCAGCCGGAATATAGAAAGATAAAAGAAAAGTATTCTTTATTTGAAATTACACATAATCCAGAGTTATGTGCTTACGTTACAAAACTGCCAGTTGATCAGTATAACGTAGACGCAGCAATTCTTTATAAAGATATTATGTCACCACTACCTGCAATTGGTGTGGATGTAGAAATTAAATCAGGTATTGGCCCAGTTATTGATAATCCAATCCGTTCTTTACAAGACGTAGAAAAACTAGGGGAAATCAATCCAGAAGATGACGTACCGTACATATTAGATACAATTCGTTTATTAACGACTGAAATGCTAGACGTACCGTTAATCGGTTTTTCAGGAGCTCCATTTACGTTAGCGAGCTATATGATTGAAGGCGGTCCATCTCGTAACTACCATAATACGAAAGCGTTCATGTATGCAGAGCCGAAAGCTTGGTTCGCTTTAATGGATAAGCTAGCAGATATGGTTATTACATATTTAAAAGCGCAAATTAACGCAGGGGCAAAAGCAGTTCAAATTTTCGATTCTTGGGTTGGAACAGTAAACGTAGCAGATTACCGCGTATTTATTAAACCGGCAATGGAGCGTATTTTTGCAGAAGTTCGCACGATGGGTGTACCGATGATTATGCACGGCGTAGGAGCTGCACACTTAGTAAATGAATGGCACGACTTACCGCTTGATGTAGTCGGTTTAGACTGGCGTTTACCAATTGAAGAAGCACGTGCACGCGGCGTTCACAAGGCGGTACAAGGTAATATGGATCCTTCGTTCTTACTTGCGCCATGGTCTGTTATTGAAGAACATGTAAAAGGTATTTTAGATCAAGGGATGAAACAGCCGGGTTATATCTTTAACTTAGGTCACGGTGTATTCCCAGAAGTAAATCCAGATACATTAAAACGTTTAACTACATTTATTCATGAATACTCTAAAGGGCAGTTAGCGAAGTAAAGGAGAATTGCTGTATGAAAAAGAAAATTGGTTTGCTTGTAATGGCATACGGAACGCCATATAAAGAAGAAGATATTGAACGTTACTATACACATATTCGCAGAGGAAGAAAGCCAAGTCCTGAAATGCTAGAAGATTTAACAGAGCGTTACCGTGCAATTGGTGGTATTTCTCCTTTAGCTACTATTACATTAGAGCAAGCTAAGAAGTTAGAGAAGCGTTTAAATGAAGTACAAGATGAAGTCGAGTACCATATGTATCTTGGCTTAAAACATATTGAACCGTTCATTGAAGATGCGGTGAAAGATATGCATAACGACGGTATACAAGATGCAATCGCACTTGTTCTTGCGCCGCACTATTCTACGTTTAGCGTAAAATCATACGTTGGACGAGCACAAGAAGAAGCTGAGAAACTTGGAAACTTAACAATTCATGGCATCGATAGCTGGTATAAAGAACCGAAATTTATCCAGTATTGGGTTGATGCAGTGAAAGGTATATATAACGGTATGTCAGACGCAGAACGTGAAAAAGCAGTATTAATCGTATCAGCTCATAGCTTACCAGAAAAAATTATCGCAATGGGCGATCCCTATCCAGATCAATTAAATGAAACAGCGGACTATATTGCAAGAGGCGCTGAAGTAGCAAACTATGCAGTAGGTTGGCAAAGTGCAGGAAACACACCAGATCCTTGGATTGGTCCAGATGTACAAGATTTAACGAGAGAACTAAATGAAAAGCACGGTTATACTTCATTCGTATATGCACCAGTTGGATTTGTTGCGGAACATTTAGAAGTTTTATATGACAACGACTTTGAGTGTAAAGTTGTAACAGATGAAATTGGCGCGAAATATTATCGTCCAGAAATGCCAAACGCATCGGATGCATTTATTGACTGCTTAACAGATGTTGTAGTAAAGAAAAAAGAATCTGTACTGTAAGAAGAAAGGGGGAGCCTGCTTGAGGAAAAAAGTTGTGATCATCGGCGGAGGCATCACTGGATTAACAGCAATGTATAACTTACAAAAAAATATTCATGAAAAAAACTTGCCGATTGATACATTACTGATAGAAGCATCGGGTAAACTTGGCGGAAAAATTCAAACCGTTCGAAAAGATGGATTTACAATTGAGCGCGGACCGGATTCTTTCTTAGCACGAAAAGAAAGTGCAGCTAGATTAGTGAAAGAATTAGGTCTTGGCGATGAGCTTGTAAATAACCAGGCCGGTCAATCATTTATCCTCGTAAACAATCGGTTACATAAAATGCCGAGCGGATCAATGATGGGAATTCCAACGCAAATTACGCCGTTTCTATTTTCCGGGCTGTTCTCCCCAATTGGTAAACTAAGAGCTGGTTTTGATCTATTAATGCCAAGATCAAAGCCAGTATCTGACCAATCACTCGGGCACTTTTTCAGACATCGCCTCGGAAATGAAGTGGTTGAAAATTTAATAGAACCATTACTATCTGGTATTTATGCAGGGGATATTGATGAAATGAGCTTAATGTCAACATTCCCGCAAATGTATCAAATTGAGCAGAAACATCGTAGTATTTCACTCGGTATGCGTACGCTCGCTCCGAAAGAAGAGAAAGCTGAACCGAAAAAGGGAATCTTCCAAACAGTGAAAACCGGTTTAGAATCTATCGTAGAATCTCTCGAATCAAAGATGCATGAAGGTACGATAATAAAGGGAACTCGCATTGAAAAAGTTGCAAAACAGGGTGATGGCTATGCGATTACTCTTAGTAACGGAAAAGAAATAGAAGCAGACGCGGTCGTAGTGGCAAGCTCACATAAAGTATTGCCATCTATGTTTGCGCAGTACAAGCAATTTCGTTTCTTCCGCAACATTCCATCCACATCAGTTGCGAATGTGGCAATGGCTTTTCCGAAATCAGCTATTCAGCGCGATATTGATGGTACAGGATTTGTCGTATCTAGAAATAGCGATTACACAATTACAGCATGTACGTGGACACATAAAAAGTGGCCACATACAACGCCAGAAGGAAAAACGCTTCTTCGATGTTACGTTGGACGACCTGGTGATGAAGCGGTTGTAGAACAAACAGAAGAGGAACTCGTTCAGCTTGTACTAGAAGACTTACGAAAGACGATGGATATTACAGAGGACCCAGAGTTTACAGTCGTAAGCCGCTGGAAAGAAGCGATGCCCCAATATACAGTAGGTCATAATGAGCGAATGAAGAAACTCACAACATTTATGGAGAAAGAGTTGCCGGGTATATACTTGGCAGGTAGTTCTTACGCTGGTTCTGGTCTGCCGGACTGTATTGATCAAGGTGAGAGGGCTGCAAAACGTGTACTCTCTCATTTGGAGAAAGTAATGAATACGGAATTAATCGCACAATAAGTAACAAAACGCCTTCAATCATATTGAAGGCGTTTTGTTACTTATTCACCAATAAACATATATAAGTTATTTGGCTTTATAACGGCATCTCCTGCATAAATAACCCATTCTGTTAAGTCATCAAAATCTAAATGATAACTATTTCCTTCACTCATATCTTCTATAAAATATGGTTCATTAATGAGTATTCCTTGAATAAAGTCTTCTGTAATATGTTGCATTTCAAACCACATATGCTCGCTTTTACCCTCTTCATAGGAAACGCCAAACTTAGCGAGAAAACGAAACTCCTCATTTGATTGTTCAATTTGAAAAATGTTGCTGAAATACCCGAAAGTATTTTTTGCATTGTAAGCCATACGAGCCGTTTCACTATTTGTTTTATAGAACATGAGCCCTGTAGCTTCCTCGTGTTCTTTGAAAAAGCTTTCGATACATTCTTCTGAAGTATCAAATTTGAACAAGAGAACAGATGGCGATTGATGGTATTCATCTCGGTCATCCATCCCGCCTAAGAATGTGTTTTGTGCATCTATTGGTTGTAGCTTCACTTCTTCATCCTCAATTGAAGATAATTGATCTATACTCGTTTTATGCCCAATATAAGATAAACCTTTTTCCCACGGCACAGCTACTGTATGTATAGAACCTTGCTGACTATGTGCGATAACGATAGGCTCATTCATAGGGACTTGTCCATTTTCAACGGCATTATTCGCAAATGTTTGAAAGAGGTCACCAATGCCATAGTAGGAAGGAATGCGATTTGGAATAATTAATTCTATTTCTGTTACGCCCGCTCTTAAAAGGCCGTGTGTATGAAACCAATATTGCGTAGGCTCGCCTTCTTTATCGTCTTCATAAACGGAATGAATAACGTACAAGTCAGGAATGTCAGGTAATAATTCATTTTCAACGTGATATTCAATATAGCTTCTAGATATTACCTTCATTGCTGCACTTGAATCAATTAAAAATAACAAATCTGGCGCAAGGTTCCATAAAAACTGTAACTGCTGGAAAAAGCAGTCCAGCACATCGCCTACAAATAGCGTACGGGTGAAAATTTCAGTACCGAAAGCCGCATCTTCAAAATTACGATCTACGATTGTAGAATCTTGTCTATTGTACAGTTTATATTCTTCTGGGTCATTCGCCTCATCAATATGCAGTTCATACGGTATGACTTTTTCATCGATGTGTAACTCAACAATAAGGCTTGTCTCATCACTATAAACAATTTTTAACTCATCAACTTTAGTAGCGATAGTTTCTAGCCGTTGTTTTAACTTCTCAATTGTAATTCTAGTCGGTATAACAGCAATCATATCTGAAAAATGACGTTCTAATGTTCCATTCATAGCTGCGCGGTATGTTTCTGTCTGTACTTCCATCCAATCACTCCTATTCAAATGAATCCATTTTACATGCCAATTAAATTTCGATATTTCTGTTTTTTCTCTTTCATATTATAAAACGCATTCGTATAAGGTGTAAAATTATTATTTTGTATTATAGTTTGAAAGCTTGTAAATTAAATAAATTTTTTGTAAAACTTGTCGAAATATCATTCTATATAACGAATCATTTGATATGATAGACATGCTGAGAAAATATGAAATAGGGAGAGGGAAATGGCTGTGAAGAAATTGTTAAGTGTCTTTTTATCATTCATACTATTGCTTTCATTTACTGGAACTTTAGTACAAGCAGAAGAAACGACTTCTATGTCAGTAGAAAAAGCAATTCAAGTATTTAAGCAGCAAGGGAAAACGAAGGGGATAGTGGAAGGATATATTGTCGGATATACGCAAAGTCCTTCGAAATACACGAAAGATCCGGCTAAGTTTGATGATACAAACGTAGCAATTGCTGATTCGCCAAATGAAACGAATCCAGACAAAATCATGCCTGTTCAGTTGCCAAAAGGCGATGTGAGAGCGGCAGTAAACGTGAAAGATCATCCTGAAAATATTGGGAAGAAAGTTAGTTTAACAGGGACGCTTGAATTATATTTTAGTAGCCCAGGTTTAAAATCAGTAACAGCTCATAAGTTTCAAGGAGAAGGACAAAACCGTGTTAGCGATGTAGTAGCGTCGCCTAGTGGCGGAGAAATTGCGAAAGGAACAGCAGTAACGTTAACAACGAATACAGAAGGAGCAACAATCTACTATACGTTAGATGGCTCTAACCCTACAAATAAAAGTGTTCGTTATAACGGACAAATTGTAGTGAATGAAAATAGTGTGATTAAAGCAATTGCAGAGAAAGAAGGGCTTACTTCTTCAGCAATTTCAACATTTTCATTTGTTATCGTAAACAATGAACCAGTTCGTATTCATGATATTCAAGGAAAATCACATATTTCTCCTTACAACGGGAAGAAAGTATACAATGTGGAAGGCGTTGTAACAGCGCTTGATAAAAATGGTTTTTATATAGAAGATAATCAGCCAGATAATGATCCAGCTACTTCAGAAGGTATGTATGTGTACAAAAAGGATGCGAATGTAGCAGTAGGAGATCTTATTCAAGTTGATGGAGTAGTAGAAGAATATGTTGGACCTGGATATGCAGAAAGGTTTGACACAGACTTAACGACGACGGAAATTAAAGCGAGCCGCGTTGCTGTAATCGCAAAAGATCAAGTTTTACCAGCACCGATTGTACTTGGAGAAAACGGTGTGAAAATTCCTGATCAAATTATCGATAATGATGCATTTGGTTTATTTGATCCAAATGAAGATGCAATCGATTTTTATGAAAGTATAGAAGGTATGCGCGTTACGATGCCAACGCCAAAAATTATTGCACCTCAGAAAAACGGGAATTTATATGTAACAGTGAAAAATGGCGGAAATAAAGTCGTAACGAAATATGGCACACCTGTATTAGATGAAAATCAATTAAACCCAGAGCGTCTTTCTGTAAAAGTACCTCGTGATTATGTAGCAAAAGTAGGAGATACTTTCACTGGAGATATAACAGGAGTAGTCGGATATGATTACGGTGCGTTCCGCATTGCGCCAATAACGGAATTACCATCTGTAGTAGACGGTGGATTTAAGCAAATAGGAGCAAATATTCAGCCGCGTCTTGATAAGTTAACGGTTGCTACATATAATATTGAAAACTTCTCGGCGAATAAAAAAGAAACAACAGATGAAAAAGTAAAAGCGTTAGCGTATTCTATTAAATACAATTTAAAAATGCCGGATATTATCGGTGTAGAGGAAATGCAAGATAATAACGGAACGGTTAATGACGGTACAACAGATGCTTCGTTAAGCGCAAAACGTATCATTGATGCAGTGCTAGAAATTCGCGGGCCAAAGTATGAGTATGTAGAAATTGCTCCGAATAATAATTTAGACGGGGGAGCACCAGGAGCGAATATTCGCGTCGGTTTCTTCTATAACCCATCACGCGTGAAATTAGCAACAGTACCGAAGTTGCTTGATAAAAACGTTGTCCGTATCGGAGACGAAAATCCATTGTTTGAAAGTACACGTAAACCGCTTGCGGCAGAATTTACGTTCCAAGGACAAAATTTAGTTGTTGTTGCAAATCACTTAAACTCAAAAATAGGAGATGCAACACCATTTGGAAAAGTACAGCCGCTCGTATTAAAAAGTGAAGAAAAACGAGTTCAATTAGCACAAGAAGTCAATCATTTCGTACAAGGAATTCAGAAAAAGAACACGAATGCACTAGTTGTTGTGTTAGGGGATATGAACGATTTTGAGTTTGCTAAACCACTAAAAGCACTAGAAGGAACAATCTTGAAAAATATGTTAAACACAGTGCCGAAAGAAAACCGCTACACGTATATTCATGAAGGAAATGCACAAGTGCTAGATCATATTTTAGTAACAAACAACATCGCACCGCACACAATCGTAGATCCAGTACACTTAAACTCAAACATTATGAAAGAGCACGGACGTGTAAGTGATCACGACCCAGTACTTGCTCAAATTGATTTGAAGAAGGCATCTTAAAGTAGGGGGCGCTTAGGTAACTAAGCGTTCTTTTATTTGATAAAAATAGATAAGGATAGTGTATAAGCGATTTTTTAGAATGATATAGATTGGTCTTCTGCAGTTTTATGGTAAAATTAATTGAATATTTAGTTTTCTGGGAGGTCAATGATGCAAGCACAACTAAATGGAAAATTAATAAATCAGCTTGCAATTTTTTTTAGTACAATCGTCATGCTTCAATTTGTAGCGGAGGTAATAGGACTTACGCAAAATTTAGATATTACATATAACTTAATACATACAGCAGCATCTTATATAACGTTTAGTTTAGCAGTTATTTTTACTTTAATTGGCGCAAGGAGAGAATTAAGTAAATATGCAATTATTTCATTATGTTTAGTTGTAGGTATTAAAGCGATTTATTTTGTAGGGGTCGTTATTTTATGGGGATTGGCTGGCACGCCATAAAAGGATAGTAAATAAACCTCTAATTTTCAAGATAGTAAGGAAATTAGAGGTTTATTATACTTGAAATGATTTTCTACACCGATCTCTTCTTTGCAATCTTCTTCTATATTTTTTTCTATCCCGCTTTACCCCTCGTATATACATAAGTAAGCTAACGAAAAGAAAGAAAGCACATTGCACCGTTAAAATGTACGGTGACATTCCATCCAATGGTTGTTTTGGATCATATAAATGAATTGGTGCTCCGCCTATTGTAGGGAAGACGGTATTTAGCAGGACGTAAGGGATGGAGGTAGCTGCAAATGGAAATAGAAGCGACATATAATCTTTTTGTGACCATGCAGATGCAGCAAGTCCTAAAAGAGCCATTAAACCTGCAAATAAAAAGTTAATTCCAATATATACAGTAATGTAAATAATGGGAGAAGCCTCATATAAGTTTGCAAACATCCCATTAACATTTATGATGCCTGAACCAGCCGGCGTTTCTCCGTCTGGAATGGTTAATTTGCAAAATAATAAAGATAAGATAAATGGAAGCGTATAAAGAAGTCCGCCGCAAAAGAATGTAACAATATATTTCGTTATTGAATAAGAAAATAAATTAATTCCTTTACTTACAAACTGTTTAAAGCCATCAGATTTATCCGAGTTGTAACTTGTACTAAAGGGAAGGCTCGCAATAATTGGCATTAATAATAAATAAACATCCATTTCATTGTCACGAAATCCAATCCATTTTATATCTGTTGATATAGGTCCGCTTGCAGCGTCCCCTAAATAACGAATGACATAATAATAATGATAAATACAAATAAGAACGAATCCACTAAACATAATAATTAAAGAAACACGATTACAAAAAGCTTGCTTTATATTTAAACGAAGTGCACGCATCATGACTGAAAAAGCCTCCACTGTTTTGATAAACTTGTCTATTTTCTATATTACTATTAAATGTAAAGATTTTCTTGTTTTTTTATTTGATTATTTAAAAAAAGAGAAATTTGTTGTTGGGAAGTAAGGTTTAGCTGTATATCTCAAGAACACCTTTTCCTTTTCTCTTTTCTTCTGATAAACTATGGACAGTATGATACAATTTGACTGGAATTTTTTATACTGGAAATAATAAAAAAGAGAACTTGTATAGAATGTAAGCGTGTGGTAATATCAAAGATGTACTAATTGACTATATTATCCAATTGGTCATTTTTGGAGGTGACGATGTGGCGATAGATCGAAAACGTTCTATTATTGAGGCTGCAACAAAGTCTTTTTCAGCATTCGGTTATAAAGCAACAACGATGGATCAAGTAGCGAAGTTAGCGAATGTAGGAAAAGGGACGATTTATACTTTTTTCAAAAATAAAGAAGAGCTATTTGGCGAGATTATTTCTAATTTAATTACAGAAATGAAGCAAGTTGCAGAAAATGCAATTCGTTCAGATGTTTCATTTTTTGAAAATGTACATAGAGCATTATATAGCATATTAGAATTCAGAAAAGAACATCAGCTCATGATTAAGTTAATTCAAGAAGAGCGCGATATGGGAACGAAAGAAGTACAAGAAGTGATGCAACAAGTAGATGTGGAAATCGTTTCTGTCATTCAATCCTATTTAAAGATTGCGATTGATAAAGGTGAAATTAGCAAATGTGATCCAGAAATTACAGCATTTATTATGCTTCGCTTATATGTATCGCTTATTTTTGATTGGGAAAAAAATCATGAACCGCTAGAAAAAGAAAAAATTGCAGAATTATTTGAACTTTATTTATTAAAAGGATTGTCAAACTAAGATAATCCTTTTATTATTATAAAAAAGTGACCAATTGAACAAAACGGTCATATATTTAATTTAGGAGGGATAATAGAAATATTCACTTCATATTAAGAAACAGTTGCATAGTATAAATTCGGGGATAAGGCATATGTATGAATCAGTATAGCCTTTTTGTTTGGGTAAAAATGACCAATTGAACAATTTGGTCATTTAAAAAGGGGGAGAAATGATGAAAGGAAATCAGTTACTTCGTAAAGAGTTCACACAAATTATAAAAAGTAAAAAAATATTAATTCCAATTATCGCGGTTCTATTCGTACCAATTTTATATGCAGGTATGTTTTTATGGGCCTTTTGGGATCCATATAAACAGTTAGATGATTTACCAGTTGCGGTAGTCAATTTAGATAAAGGTGCAGTATTTGACGGAAAACCAATTGAGGTCGGAAAAGGGCTTGTTGATAATTTAAAAGATAATACCAGTTTTAAATGGGAATTTGTAAGTGAAAAAGAAGCGAAAAAAGGAATGGAAGGCAGAAAGTATTACATGTTAGTACGCATTCCAGATGACTTCTCAAGTAACGCTACAACGTTATTAAAAGACGATCCGAAGCCATTAAACTTAGAATACATTCCAAACGAAAGCTTAAACTTCTTATCTTCCCAAATTGGCGGAACAGCCATTGAAAAAATTAAAGGTGAAGTAGCAAGTACGTTAACGAAAACATATGCAGAGAAAATGTTTGATTCCATTCAAGACGTCTCAAAAGGACTAGCAGATGGGGCGGAAGGTGCAAGTAAACTACATGACGGATCAAAGGAGCTGCATGATGGTTCAAGTAAAGTGACGGATGGACTTCATACACTTCAAGGGAAGTCTGGGGAGATGAAGGATGGAGTTCAGAAATTAGCAGATGGATCTAATAAGTTACAAGATGGATCCGGAAAAGTGACAGCAGGTTTAAATACGTTAAATAGCAAAACGGGTGAGATGCAGGTAGGTATAGGGAAATTACAAGATGGATCTCAGAAAGTAACAGTAGGTTTGAAGACGTTAAATAGCAAAACGGGTGAAATGCAGGTAGGTATAGAGAAATTACAAGATGGATCTCAGAAAGTAACAGCAGGTTTGAATACGTTAAATGGAAAAACGGATGAAATGAAAAAAGGAATTGACGAATTACGTGATGGATCTGAGCAAGTGACTGGTGGTTTGAACAAATTGGTAAGTAAATCTGGCGAATTAAAAGCAGGAACAACCGATCTATCAAATGGTATGGGAAAAGTTGTTGAGGGACAAAGCCAATTAGAGAAATGGTCTCAAGGGATTCAAAAGGGATTGCAGGAGTTAAATAGTAACGTACAAAACTCTATTGCAGGTTTAGAGGAAATGCAGTCAAAAGCTCCTTCTACATTAAATAAGGTAAATGAGAAAATAAATGAGGCTGGAGAAAAAGTAAATCAGTTAAATGAATTCACGCAATCAACAGCAGAGGATGCACAAACTGCAGCGCAAGATGTAGCAAATTTGCAAAAGCAAATCGAGAGTTTACCAAAAGAATATCAAGATCAGTTGCAACCCTTTATAACAAGTGCGGCAAAAAGTACAGCGACAGTGCAACAAAAAGCTGTTGGAGTTGCAGGTGGAACAAATAAATTAAATGCAGAAGTAAAACAATTAAAAGGTGAAATACAACAAACGACAAGTGGAGTACAAAGCGAATTACCAAATCCAAAACGGGTGAAAGCTTTAACGGAGGGTATTGAGAAACTAACGAATGAACAAGCGAAATTTGTTAGTACGTTTCAGGATTTTGGTGAAGGGTTAGGAGATACAAAAAGAGGTGCTGATAAATTAAAAGAGGGATCAGTTCAATTAATTGATGGCGCAACTCAATTACAAAGTGGATCTGGAAAAGTGACAATAGGATTAGGGAAATTATCTGTAGGAGCAAACCAAATGACAGGTGGTGTAAATCAACTAGCAGATGGCTCTGGTCAAGTGACAGGCGGTTTAGGCGAATTATCTACAGGAGCAAACCAAATGGCAGGTGGTGTAAATCAACTAGCAGATGGCTCAAGCCAAGTAACAGGCGGTTTAGGTACATTATCTGTAGGAGCGAACCAAATGGCAGGTGGTGTAAATCAACTAGCAGATGGCTCTGGTCAAGTAACAACTGGCATAGGTACGCTAAATGGTGGTCTAAATAAAATGTCAACCGGCTCAACCCAGCTAATCGACGGCGTTAATAAACTAGCAGACGGTTCCGGGAAAGTAACGGATGGCCTTGTAAAAGTAAACGACGGTTCAGGTGAACTTGCTGAGAAACTTGGCGAAGGGGCAGAGAAAACTGGTGAAGTAAAAGGAACGGATAAAACGTATGATATGTTTGCAAGTCCTGTAAAAGTGAAGACGGAGAAAATGGCGGAAGTTCCAAACTACGGAACTGGATTTACACCGTATTTCTTATCACTCGGTTTATTTGTTGGGGCATTACTATTATCAATCGTATATCCATTACGTGATACAGTGGGCGTTCCAAAATCAGGATTTAGCTGGTTTATTAGTAAGTTCGGCGTTTTACTATCAGTCGGTATTATTCAAGCAGTAGTAGCTGATGTCATATTATTGTTTGGATTAGGTGTAGAAGTACAAAGTATTCCGTATTTCATACTCTTTAGCATCGTTACAAGTTTAGCGTTTATCGCATTAATTCAATGTTTAGTAACAGCATTCGGTGATGCAGGGCGTTTCATCGCCATCATCACATTAATTATTCAGCTTACAACAAGTGCTGGAACATTCCCACTAGAATTGATTCCGAAGTTTTTACAACCATTCAATGCTTGGCTACCGATGACATACTCTGTATCAGGGCTGAAAGCAGTCGTATCAAGCGGAGACTTTAACTTCATGTGGCAAAACATAGGAATACTCATGATCTTTATCGTTGTGTTATCACTTGGAACAATTGCTTCATTAACTTGGATGCACAAACGACAGTTTAAAAATATTGCTGAAAATCAATCGGTTGAAGCGTAGAAAAAAGCACCTTTTTGGTGCTTTTTTATTGTAATGCAGGGCATCTTTTTTGTAGTTCGGATATGAATCTGTCTAAAAACTATAGAAACGAAAGAAAAGGAGTTACAACAATTTAAAGAGAAAACTAGAATAGAGGAGCTGATATGATGAAAGGAAAGCTTACTTATTATTTTATCTTAAATCCGCTAATCATCTTTCTTGTTTACGCCCTTTCACCTATCTTGTTTCATAAAGAAAAATATATAAATATGAAAGATGCACTAGGAATACTTGTAGTTTACTATGTGCTTATTAGCGGGTATTACTTTATGGATGTTGTAAGTAAAAGAATGAAGAAAAACGGTAAAGAAAAATAAAGAGTTTTATTACATAAAAACCGATGGAGGATAACAACATGACCGAAAATGAAATCAAATTCAGAGATACAACCATTCGTAATTTTTTCGATAAAGAGGACCGCCTAAAATCGATTCCAGGTCAAAAGAAGAAAAAACTAGTATTGTTAGAGTATTTAATTAGCAAGTTAAATGCGGAGAATCAGTATACGGAAAAAGAAATCAATGCATTCATCAAACAATATCATGACGATTTTTGTACGATTAGACGCGAGTTTATTGTGCAGGGGTTTATGGACAGAGAGGATAATATGTACCGTATAAATGGGAGAGAAATGTGGACGAAGTGGGAGGAGTTAAAATAAAAAGCTCTGTTATGGAAAACAGAGCTTTTTATTATTTATTCGGATGTAAAATTTTAAAATCGTAGGCGTAAATGGATTTACCACCTTTAACAGATGTAATAATTTGATCCATATCTTTAATTTTAGTAGTTTTAATTTTTTTACCGGTTGTTAGAGAGTATGTTTCTATAGAATATTTATGTTCTTGCTTTTCATTATAACGTAATACATATAATTGATCGTTTTCAAAATATGTTTGTTCATTATATCTAACGCCATCCGTTACATGGTAATCAATTTTGAATTTAGGATTGACTGCATTTGTTTCGGTATTAAAAGTTATGACCTCACCTAGTCCATTTATAAAAAATAGTTCATTGTTATGTAGATAAGCGGAATTATTTTTTGTAAATGGTATGGAAGCTGTGGAATTCTCCTCGGAAGAAAGTAAAATTAAATCTTGTTTTAATGATTTTTTATCAATGCGTAATAAATATACTTTGCCTTTAATGGAGTTATCGTTCTCAATTAAAATCGTATAATAAAAATTTGAGTCACTTAAAATAGATGAGTAACTAGAATACGACATGTTTTTATTAAGATTAATGGTTGTAACATCTTCAAGGTGCATAGTTGAATCATTAAATAGTAATTTTTTTAAACTATGCTCATTTTTATCTATATCTTGAGTTAAGACTAAGACTTCATCTGTATTGACGCCAGAGCTAATAAGATAATGAGGAATATTTCCTTTATGAATCTGTTTTTGATTACCAAAAATTACATTCGAATCATAATTTCCAGTAGATGAGTTACTACCTGAATTGTAAATGTTAACAAATAAGCCTTGTTTTTTTAAATATATCCTTTGATCTCCTGTATGTTGGTATTTCATTTTAAAATTTTTAAAATCATCTCCAATAAATTTAATATTATCTTTACTTTCTAGTACGATTTCTTTTTTGTTATCAGATACACCTATTCCTCCGAGTTCTAAACCATTCATTTTATATCCATGTGCTTTTGCATTTTTATCGATGAATATCGCATAACTAATCCCGTTGCCATCCATATCTTGATCGGCAGTCGAAGAGAGATATATAACAGCTTGTTTATCTTTCAAAAAATCTTTTTTCTCAATATCTTCTTCAGATATTGAATTTACATTATTGTTTTTAAAGAAGAAAAAGTAGATGAGTGCTACAATTAAAATTATGCTTAGAATAAGAACGATTATTTTTTTCACTGTTATGAGCTCCTTTTATAAGAAGAAGTGCAACAAATATAGTTGTTGCACTTTTTCTTCAGTATTAAATATTACGAATTGTTGAGGTTTGTTTTGCGTCACGAACATCCCGTGGATATACACCAGCACCGCCATCTTTATCTAAATCTAGTCCGCCATGAAGTTGATAAGCAGACCAAATTAGTTTAGAACAGTTTTTAGCCCCATAATGTGTTGTACTTCTATTTGTAGCAAAATTATAAGAATATGAATCTTTACCTACACGATCTTTTGCCCACCATGCCGCATCATTTTTGTTTTGCCAAGATGTATTTACGGATTTTACTACCGCATCTCCTTTATCTACTTTACGGGATGTAGTACTAATTGTACGAACGCCATCACCTGGTACAGATTCTACAATTGTATTTGAACTATAATACATACCAACATGTCCATGATTTAAGTATGCAGTGTATGAACCAGTATAGAAGAAATCCCCCATATTGCTGTTCCCAACTTAAACTGTACCACCACTAGCTCCTAAAGTATTCATTTTTTTACTTGCTTCTTTTTTGCCTTGTTCTTCATCTGCTTTTAGCTCTTTATAAATCTGTTCAGAAACAGCTTCTTTTGTATTCCCAGTGTTGTTTGCTAATTCATTAATACTAGATATTAGCTCTTGTGTACTTACATCGGGCTGCATTTTTTTGATTTCATTTAAGTAAGGTAAATCATCACTTTTTGCCAGAGAAGCAGTAGGTACAATCACAGTAGAAGCTAGTAACCCCATTGTTAATGTTAATGCATGTAGCTTTTTCATAATCCATCCCCTTTGTGCAATTTATTTTTTCTGGGAATTTTACCTGTATTTTATTTAAATGGTAAAATTCTCCTTAATGATAAGTGATAGTTTTATAGCTGTAAATCGTATTTTAGTAATTAATTGTTGAGAAAGTTTGGCTTGTAATAGGTTTGAAAAATAAGATTATTATGTTTTTAAGTGTAGATAAATTATATGGAAATGTATAATACAGTTTGTGTGAATATTTGTCTAAGGAATAAAAGGAGGGAATGATTATGGCGGGCTTTATAAAAATTATTCTTTAGTCGTACCATTTGTTATAATACGTGATATTCGTAATTTGTTATATTCCCTACGTTTTTTTGTTGAGAAATAAAAATAGTACTTTATTTGAACTTTCACTTTCAGTAATGTATATAATTGTCTCAATTCAGTTTTTCAACGAGGGTTCTTACAAAGTAGTAGTTTACTTTGTATAGTTCCATTTTAATAGTCATGATTAAAAAGATGGCCAGGTAAATATCTGAGCCATCTTTAAAACATTTTATTCTTCCTCCCACTATATTGGTGGGAGGATTCCATTTTCCCTTTATGAGAAATTATGAAATTGCGTTCTCTAATCGCTCTTTCTGACGAAGATGATGTGCAAAATGCATAGAAATAAGTTGAAACCATTCTGCTGCATGTAAGTAACCAAGCCCAGGATGTTCGACTTTACAATCACTTGGGATAGAAGAAAGTGTTGGCTCAATGTCTTTAACAATTGTAATTAATTCTAGAAGCTGTTTCTGTATGTCTTCTTTATTAGAGGGATTTTCAGGTGTATATCCAGGATGATTTGGTACTTTGATTTGTATATCCGGGAAAGCACCAAGTTTATATACTTTTTCACCCATGTCCGTTTTCTTGTTAGTTGCTGATGGTGTTTCAGTTTTACATTTCGCAATTGCATCTAACTGCATATATGTAGAGGCAATTAAATGACTATACATTTGACCGAGGGACCATTCTTCGCTAGACGGCTTCGTCCTAAATTGTTCTATAGAGTACCTTTCTAATTCCTCTATGTAATACGTTGCTAATTCCTCAAATTTCTTCATATTGTTAACCCCTTTTTATAAAAATGTATTTGCTAATACCTAATATAAAGGATGGCTACTGACAACATTATGTCAGTAGTGAAATTAAAGTTTTAACATTTTTTTTGCTTCATCACGGATTTTCTCAGAAAGAATTTTTGGCTCAAGTACTTGCACTTGGCTCCCCCAGCTAAATACCCATTGAAATACTTCGTCTATGTTTCTTGATTTCAAAAAAACGTGAAAACTGTTATCTCTATGCTCGTATGAATCTATAAAAAAGTAGCGGGACTCAATAATCTTATGTGCAATATGAGATGGAAACAATAAATGAACCGTAACAGTCCGATTGCTTTCAGGTTTATAGTTTTGTAAAGAAAAATCTTTCGGCTTTGTAAAGAATTCTTGTTCTTGCTGTAATGTATCCATTCGATCTAAACGAAAATTGCGTATTTGTTTTCGAAGTAAACAGTGGGCAACGATGTACCAAATTCCTGAAATATTGACTAAGCCATAAGGATGAACGGTCCGCTTTATTTTTGTAGTTTCTCTCGGTTTACGATAAGAAAAAGAGATAGCTTGTTCTTTTTGAATAGATTCTTGCAATAGAAGAAGTTGATTTTCTAGTTTTTCTTGTTCAGATTGCTGATGTGAAAATATAGGAGAAAGGAAACGAAAAGTTTCTCGTAATTCCTGGGCTTTCTTTTGTTGATCAGCAGGGAGAACAATTTCAAGTTTCTCTTTTGCTGATCGTGCATGTACAGAAAAAGAAGAAGTGAAAGTTTTCTCGATATAATCACCGCCTAGTAAAAGAGTAACAGCCTCTTCAGGCGTAAGCTGAATGGGGGGCAAGAAATAACCATCCATTAATGAATAACCGTGACCAGGCATTGAATAAATAGGAACACCCGATTCGTTAAGTGCATCCATATCTCGATAAATCGTTCTTATACTTGTCTCAAATTTTTCCGCTAAGCTTTGTGCTGTAACAGTTTGTCTTCTTTGTAATTCAATTAATATAGCTAATAAACGATCGGTCCGATTCATGAAATATCTCCTTTTATCTTTAATAAATATGCCTCCTGTAAACTTCTAAAAGTAATATAAAATCCCCTCCCATTAACATACTTTTCCCTATGTATAATATTAATATAGTAAAATCATAAGAAGCCGTATTGCAGTTTCCAATAATATACTATATAATCAATTTAAGAAAACGTTTTCATGTAAAGGGGGAGAATTTCGTGTCGACTATAGAGGACGTGGCGAAATTAGCGGGGTTATCAAGGACAACGGTTTCTAGGGTGATTAATAATCATCCATATGTTTCAGATGAGAAGAAAAAAAGGGTTCAATTAGCAATGAAGCATTTAGGCTTCGTTCCTAATTCTGCGGCGAGAAGGCTTCGTAAACAAAAAACGGAAACAATTGCGGTGCTAGTTCCAAGGATTACAAATCCTTTCTTCAGTAGATTTATTGAAGCAATCGAGATTGCTGCTTCTGAACATAAATATAAACTGATTATTTGTCAAACAAGATATTTACCGGAAAAAGAGATGGAGTATTTACAATTATTATCTACGAAACAAGTAGATGGGATTATTCTATGTTCACTAGAAAATCCGTGGGAAGATGTAGAGCCATACTTACAACACGGTCCAATCGTGTTATGTAATGAATATATTGAGGAAGCAAATATTCCAACAGTGAAGTTTGATCATGCGCAAGGAGCATACATAGCTGCTAAGCATGTGTTAGAACAAGGATATCGTAATCTTATTTTTTGCCGTGGTAACGAAACCAAAGTCGTTAGCCAACAGCGAAAAATGGGCTTTTTACGTGCAATAACGGAGAAGAGCCGCCAAGTAGAAGCGATTGATTTTCTTGAAAACGCTTTCTCTTGGGAAGATGGAAAACGAATATTCCATGAAGTATTAAAGGACAAAAAAAATCCTACCGCGATTTTGGCAGGAGGCGATGAGGTAGCAGCTGGAATTATTTCAGAGGCGAAACGCCATGACTGGACCATTCCAGATGATCTCGCTGTTATCGGTTTTGATAATCAAATTTTATCACAGATTACAGAGCCAGGTATTACGACAATTGAACAGCCAATCGATGAGATGGCCCGAAAAGTTGTCGACCTGATGATGGATAAAATCCATACGAAAAATTATCGAAAAAAAGAATTGTATGAGTTTGAACTGGAGCTCTTGGTGAAAGGTTCAACGATGAAGGATACGATGTTATTAGCCTAGTAGACTATGTCTGCTAGGTTTTTTTCTGTTCACAAACTACTATTCTTCGTGAACGCAGTCATCACATTTGTTATGGTATGCTTCGTGTTGCTCATCAATTTCTTTCCCACAGTGCGCACAAGTTTTCGTCGGTAAATTTCTGAAAAACTCCATTGGTTGATCGATCATGTCAATCCCTCCATTTCCATTTCTTACTATCATTGTATTAGTACAAAAAACAAAAGTCAACAACTGTTTTATAACAAAATTGAAAATTAATGAAAAAGTTTAGGAAATGGATTATAGTTAACAATGTAGAATGTAAGTGAAACATGCATTTCTACTCGGTTTTAGAAAGGATGGATACATATGAAAATGACTGTTGTCGGCTTTTGGGGCGGCTTTCCAGAAGCGGGAGAAGCAACGTCGGGGTATTTGTTTGAACACGATGGTTTTCGTTTACTTGTAGACTGTGGTAGTGGTGTACTAGCACAGCTTCAAAAATATATAACACCATCTGGTATAGATGCAGTTGTACTTTCGCACTATCATCACGATCATGTTGCAGACATTGGGGTATTGCAATATGCGAGACTAATTACGAGTGCGACAAAGGGACAACTACCGGAACTACCAATATACGGTCATACGTTTGATGAGAGTGGATTCCAGTCTTTAACGCATGAACCGCATACGAAAGGAATCGCGTACAATCCAGAAGAAACACTTCAAGTTGGACCGTTCTCGATTTCATTCTTAAAAACTGTTCATCCTGTTACATGCTTTGCGATGCGTATTACAGCAGGTAATGACGCTGTAGTATATAGCGCAGATTCCAGTTATATTCCTGAATTTATTCCATTCACAAAAGATGCTGATCTTTTCATTTGTGAGTGTAATATGTATGCACATCAAGAGGCTGCAAAAGCAGGGCATATGAATAGTACAGAAGTAGCAAGTATTGCGAAAGATGCGAATGTAAAAGAACTTTTATTAACGCACTTACCGCATACAGGCAATCCAGCTGATTTAGTAACAGAAGCAAAACAAATTTTCAGTGGCCATATTACGCTAGCGCATAGTGGCTACGTATGGAACTCATGAGGTGATACGATGTTATTTATTGATAATAAAGGGATTACAGATCCTAGAATAAACTTAGCGATTGAAGAATATTGTGTGAAGAATTTAGATATTAACGAAACATATTTACTTTTCTACATTAATGAACCTTCGATTATCATTGGTAAAAACCAAAACACAGTAGAAGAAATTAATGCAGATTACGTAAAAGAAAAAGGTATTCATGTCGTTCGTCGTCTATCAGGCGGAGGCGCAGTATATCATGATTTAGGAAACTTAAACTTCAGTTTTATTACGAAAGATGATGGAGACAGTTTCAGCAACTTCAAAAAATTCACAGAGCCTGTAACGAAAGCGCTTGGTAAATTAGGCGTAAATGCAGAACTAAGTGGTCGTAACGACATTTTAGCTGAAGGCAGAAAAATTTCAGGTAACGCGCAGTTCTCAACGAAAGGTCGTATGTTCAGTCACGGTACGTTACTATTTGACTCTGAAATTGATCACGTCGTATCAGCACTGAAAGTAAAAATGGATAAGATCCAATCCAAAGGAATTAAATCAATCCGTAGCCGCGTTGCGAACATTACAGAGTTCCTAAACGAAGAAATGACGACAGAAGAGTTTAGACAACTTCTTCTAGAAACAATTTTCGAAGGAGAAACAGAAATTCCAACGTATGAATTAACAGAAGAGGATTGGAAAGAAATCCATAAACTTTCTGAAGAGCGCTACCGCAATTGGGACTGGAACTACGGAAAATCTCCGAAGTTCAACTTACAACATTCACACCGCTTCCCAGTTGGACAAGTTGACGTTCGTCTTGAAGTGAAAAAAGGAACAGTAACAGAATGTAAAATTTACGGTGACTTCTTCGGTTCACTAGATGTGCATGATATTGAAGAACGTCTAACAGGCGTACAATTTGATAAAGATGCATTCACTGCAGCTTTAGAAGGCGTAGATATCGCACGTTACTTCGGTAATATTACAACAGAAGATTTCTTACATTTGTTCTTCTAAAAATAAGGGGGGCTGCCGTAAAGGCAGCCTCTTTCTTTTTGCGTAGATTGTCGCGTTTTGTCGGTAAGTCGATATATTTTAAAAATCGCTGATATATTTCGAGTTGCGGTCGATATATTTGGAAAATCGCTGATATATTTCGAGTTGCGCTAATATATCTGAAAAATCGCCGATATAATTTTATATACGATAAAATCACAGGACATTTGCCTCTTATAAAAGAATATACATATTCAAAAGGAGGCGGATCGAAATGAAAAGAGTAATGTACGTTGTATTATTGCTCAGCTTCGTTATTGGAATAGCAGCTTGTAACGATGAAACGTCCTCAAGTCGCATACTTTTATCGATTGGAAAACCAGCGAAAGATAATGTTATATATTTTACGCATACAGATAACAGACGAAAGATACAGGAAATACAAGACATGTTTCAAAATAAGAAGTGGAAAAGAAATGAAACATTCAGCACTGTTAATAAGACACCAGATGTCGTCTTTTCAATAGATGAAGACAATGCAGGGTTACCGGCACTATATGTTACGGTGTATTTTCATGAAGATGGAGCGGACGCGATTAACTTGTTTGGAGAGCATACGACGTTAAATAAAGAGGAACTTACTAAACTTAGAGAAAAGATGAGTGCATATTATCCTAAAATGATTTTTGGTCTAGTTTCATAAATTACTTGCAAATAAAATTCCCTTATCCTTCCAAAGTAAATGAAGAGGAGGTGATCTGTTTATATGCAGTTAATGGAATAACACTTGCCACTTTAATTTTCTTTTAATATAATTAATTTAGAATTTTTAAATATTCTAAATTTTATAAAGGTGGGGTTTGTGTGAATCTCGTTCAATCTTTGGCTGAAACGGCGAAAAAGAAGGGGGATAAACCGGCTTATATATTTATGGATCAGTCGGTCTCATATGACCAATTAAACAAAATGGTCACAAGGTTTTCTAGCAATTTAGCAGAAATGGGCATTGGAAAAGGGGACAATGTTGCATTAGTTGTTGGAAATTCACCACATTTTTTGGTCGGTTTATACGGAACAATGAAAGCGGGAGCAACTGTTATTCCAGTTAATCCAATTTATACAGCAGACGAAATGCATTACATTTTACAAAATGGAGATGTAAAAACAATTATCGTACTCGACGTCCTTCTACCTGTTATACAATCTCTTACAACAAGACTTCCTTCACTTGAAAACATCATCATATGCGAAACCTCATCAGATTTTAACCATACAGAAACCGAAAAAATGAAAACGTTTACTACAATGATAGGGGCTGGAGATGTAACTTACGAAGGCCCAGAACTAGATGAAGAAGATGTAGCGGTTATTCTATACACTTCGGGCACAACTGGAAAACCGAAAGGCGCTATGTTAACGCATAAAAATTTATATAGTAATGCGAGCGATGTGGCGTCGTATTTACAATATACGGCTGATGATCGCGTCGTTGCGGCACTGCCAATGTTCCACGTATTCTGTTTAACAGTGGCGGTCAATGCACCGATTGTGAACGGGGCAACGATTTTAATGTTACCGAAATTTAGCCCGAAAGAAGTATTCCGTATTTGCCGCACGTACGAACCGACAATTTTTGCCGGTGTACCGACAATGTATAATTATTTATATTTATTCGAAGAAGCAAGCGCAGAAGATGTGAAGACGCTTCGCCTTTGTATTTCAGGTGGTGCTTCAATGCCTGTTGCTCTTCTGCAAAACTTTGAACAACGTTTTGACGTTATCGTTTCAGAAGGATACGGTTTATCAGAAGCATCACCAGTTACTTGTTTTAATCCACTAGATCGTCCGCGTAAGCCAGGGTCAATCGGTACAAATATTTGGCATGTAGAAAATAAAATTGTAAATGAACTTGGGGAAGAAGTACCAGTCGGGGCAGTTGGGGAATTAATTGTTCGCGGACCTAACGTTATGAAAGGATATTATAACGCACCAGAAGATACAGCTGCGACATTAAAGGACGGCTGGCTGTATACAGGAGACTTAGCGAAAATGGATGAAGAAGGTTACTTCTATATCGTTGATCGCAAAAAGGATATCGTCTTAGTTGGCGGCTATAACGTATATCCTCGTGAAGTAGAGGAAGTATTGTACATGCACGAATCAGTGGCGGAAGTTGTCGTAATCGGTGTTCCTGATGAAAACTTAGGAGAAGCAGTGCGAGCGTACGTCGTTCTGAAACAAACGAACGTAACAGAAGAAGAACTTATGCATTACTGTGCGTTACATTTAGCAAAATATAAAGTACCAAAGAGTATTGAATTTTTAACAGAACTGCCGAAGAATACGACAGGCAAGTTGCTGAGAAGAGCTTTGAGAGAAAAAGCGATGCAAGTTTAAATATAGGGGCAACCATCTTTATGAAGATGGTTGCCTTTCTATTTTTTAGCATTGGTTAAGCTATGGTGCCATATATTTAAACCGTAATATGACTAATAAGGAGGAGATATAAGTGGAGCAGAAGGAATTACGTTTGCGGCGAGTACAATATCTTATTTGTGACATTATGGATGAAATGAATACGGAAAGTGAGAAGAAAAACCTAGAGGTTTTGCAGCAAGTCATTGATCATCTTTCAGGAGCGATAGGTGATTTAGTTGATCCATCAAGCTCTTATTCTATTGATTATTTAGAACGAAAAGTTCATACGGCGCATTATTTACTTTTTAATAACGAGCGGAAGGCGTACTTATGTAGAAAATAATAGTATTATTTTTATTTGACATTGATAATGATTAAGAAAAAATATATGAATGCATTTGTTATAGCAGCAACGTTAGCAGTTCCATTTAGCGGTATGATGGCACCGATTGCGAAAGCAGAAGCGGCGGTAGAAATGAAAGCAGCTAGCAAATTAGCAGATGGCACGTATGACGTTATTTTAAAGACTTATAAAGATCAAACGAATGATACATCTGTTGCGTCTACATATTTAAAAAATGCAAAAGTAACCATTCAAGGTGATAAAAAAATCGTTACGTTAACAGTTCAAGATAGTAGCTATTTCCAGTATCTTAGAGTAGAAGATACGAATAAAGTAGGGACATTCCATGATGTAAAAGTAATTTCCGAAGATAAAGCAAATAACGGTACGAAAGTTGTTCAATTTGAAATTGATGAGTTTTCGAAAAAATATAATATGCAAATGCATATATTAATTCCAGCAATTAAATATGATCATACATATCAAGTACAGTTTGAAATCGATGCGAGTGCAATTGAACAGAAGCCTAAATTCTCTGACGTACCAGCATGGGCACAAGAATCAGTTCAATATTTAGTAGATAAAGAAGCAGTACACGGTAAGCCAGATGGTACATTTGCACCAGCTGAAAATATTGATCGTAGTTCCGCTGCAAAAATAGTAGCAACTGTTTTAGGATTAGAAATTAAGAAAGATGCAAAGCCATCATTCCCTGATGCACAAAATCACTGGGCAACGCCGTATATTGCTGCTGTTGAAAAAGCAGGTATTGTAAAAGGTGATGAGAAGGGAAACTTTAATCCGAGCGGGTTAATTAACCGTGCATCAATGGCTTCAATGTTAGTAAATGCTTATAAATTAGAAAGAAATGAAAATATAAAACTACCGAAAGAATTTGCTGACTTAAACAATCATTGGGGTGCGAAGTATGCCAATATTTTAATCCAAGAAAAGATTTCAATTGGAACAGATAATGGCTGGGCTCCAAATAAAGCGGTAAGTCGTGCGGAAGCAGCACAATTTATTGCGAAGGCGGATAAGTTGAAATAAAGTACCAATATTAGCTTTAAGTAGAAAGGCACATGAATCTTTCCATAAAGTGAAAAAAAGTCTGTTTATGTTGCCGAAAGAACTAAAGGAGTTTTTTATTTCAATAAAAAACCGAACCACCACCTAAGTGACGGTTCGGTTTTCTTTATTTTTTCTCTACTAATTTTTTATTCTTCCAATCTAGTGTAAACGATTTATTAAATGTTTTTTGATCAACGTCTTTTACGTTGTTTCCAACCCAGTTTGCAGTTCCGAATGTGTAGCCTGGACGAAGTTGGTAGTCGTCGGCATGTTTTGTATAAGCGACTTGTAGGTTAGATTGGTCTGTATTTTTTTCAGAGATAACAACAGCGATCATACCAGGAGAGAAACCACTATTTGTTAGCGCTGGAAGTTGATCCATCGGTATTAAATTACCTTTTGCATCAGATTCATATAAGTATGTGCGAGAGTACATGAACAGTTGGTTTCCATATAAAGAATGGTAGGAATCACGTGTGTAAATACCCCAGTTTTGATTGTTATATCCGTTAAAGAATACGTTCCATTTTACGTTTTTATTTGTTTGGTCAATTAAGTTTGTTTTATAACTAGTTTGTTTATAGCTTACAGAATCAGACCAAGTTACTTGGCCAGTTGCACCCGCTTCAGCGCTAGGTCCATTTGGCGTTGCAGAAGCTTTAACAGAACCGCCGAGTTGATAAGATACACTAGAGGTTACAGTCGTTTCTTCTACAGCATTTGTAGGTGCTACGTTAAAGAAACGAGCGCTGTTATCTTGAAGATTAAAGGCAATATCATATTGTGAGGGATAGCGTAATGTTGCACTAGCGCCAGGGATTGGGTAGTTATCAATAGGCGCACTACTTATAGTAGGATTTGCTTTTAGAAAACTACCAGTTGTATTAATAACGGCAATCTGTTTATCAGCGCTTGGATCATCGATGAAAGTTACCTTTAAAGACATTGTCATATTATCAGTTTGATCATTATTAAATGTATTATAGCTCGTATGTGTTTTTGCATTTTGTCCGATATCTGTTACAACTTGTGACGTCGTTTGGGCGTAAGCAGCAGGTGTTGAAAGCACTAAAGCGCTACTAGCAAAAACAGCGGATAATGCTAAACATTTTAAATATGTTTTAGAACGTTTCATACAATCACTTCCTTTTATTTTTGTCGATATATGTCGTATTCCATTTATATCGTAACATGAAAATAAAACAGAAGGGATGGTTATGCATAATTACATAGGTGAGTTTTGGATAATGAAATTTTATGAGTCTTTATCAAGGGAATCGCCGCTGTATTGTTTATATACTCCTCCTCATCAACTCTCCAATTTGCGTCGTAACAAACGCAATAACACTAAACAGTTAGAGGTTTTTATTGTGAAGGTCATTGTGCTTAATATTTACGCTATAAGTGCATAACAAGATATAATAGAAGAAATGAATAAGGAGGCTAGTTGTGAAGAATCTTCGTTATCTCAATATATTTACGATATTAATTATATACACACTACTTATGCTTTACATAGGCTGGAACGGCTGGGTTTGGCTTCATGCCGTATTTGGCTGGGAGTCTTGGGGATATTACGCTTTCGTTGTTGGCTTCATTTCCTATGCGTACATTCTCGTGCAAGTGTTTAAGTTTTTGCCATTTCTACGAACGATAGGTTCGATTTGGTTTGCGGTTATACAATACGCGCTTATGTTATTGCCGTTAGCTAATATTACAGTCTTTCTTTTACAGTTTGTAGTAGAGAAAGAAGCGGCAATTATTTGGACAGGGGCAGCTGTGTTAGCTGCATTTATTTTTATCTTTGCGTACGGAGTATTTAATGCATATAGCCCGGTAGTAAGAAAGTATGAGGTGCACATTCCGAAAAAAGTAGAGGGACGTAAAAGCTTACGCATTGCGATGGCTTCTGATATGCATTTCGGTAAATTATCTGGCGTTTCGCATTTGAAAAGGCTTGTTCGTCATGTAAATGAAATGGAGCCGGATATTATTTTACTGCCAGGTGATATTATCGATGATCATCCAGGTGTGTTCATTCAAAAAAATATGGGACATATTATGAAACAAATGAAAGCTCCACTAGGCGTATATGGTGTGTTAGGAAATCACGAATATTACGGGCGAGCAGTTCCAGAATTCCTGCAAGAGATGGATAAGATCGATATTCGCATTTTATTAGATGAAGTAATTACAATTGAAGATCAGTTTTATCTCGTTGGAAGAAGAGATAAAACAGAGCGAGATCGCCAAAGCTTTGAAAAACTTATGAGTACAGTAGATAAATCCATGCCAGTTATCGCAATGGATCACCAACCATTTGAGTTGAAACAAGCAGCGGATGCTGGCGTAGATTTACTATTATCTGGTCACACGCACCGCGGACAAATGGCACCGAATCATATTGTAACTAGAAGAATGTATGAACTAGACTGGGGATACGCACAAAAAGGTGCATTCCACGCAATTGTTTCTTCTGGTTTCGGATTTTGGGGGCCACCATTAAGACTTGGAAGTAGGTCGGAGATTGTACAGGTGGAGGTTACGTTTGAATAAGTGTATGTAATAGAGAGCTAATGGCTCTCTATTTTTACAAATAAAAAAGGCTCCATATAAGGAGCACTCAATAAAAATAAATGAATTAAAACAAATAACAGACATGTATAATATACAATACTTATAATTTAAAATCAATATATTTGAATTTAATATTTTATTGGTGTCGATTTCATAAAAGAGTTACGATTATAAGATAAAGGGGGATTATAAGTGATCATATCAGATGTGCTATACGGAGAATTTGAAGTGGATCCAGTAGTAGAAGAATTAATTGTAAGTAAGTCTGTGCAAAGGTTAAAAGGTATTCATCAAACTGGCGCAAGCTACTTAATAAATGAGGAATGGAATGTAACGCGCTTTGATCATTCAGTTGGCGTTATGTTGTTAATTAAGAAACTCGGTGGCTCAGTAGAGGAACAAATTGCTGGTTTACTGCACGACGTATCGCATACTGCTTTTTCTCATGTGATTGATTACGTTTTTGATAATAGAAATGAAAGTTATCATGAAGAGATATTTAGTGCTGTTGTGAAAAATTCAGAAATTCCAGCAATTCTTGCGAAGTATGGCTATAACTATGAAGAGATTTTGTTAGATGATTCGAAGTGGACGTTACTGGAAAGGTCAGCGCCAGAATTATGTGCAGATCGAGTGGATTATACGTTACGAGATATGTATACATATGGGTATATTTCTTTAGAAGAGGTTCATAGATTTTTAGAGGATATTATCGCAGTAGAGGGGAGAATGGTCCTTCAAAATATCGAAATAGCAGAGTGGTTTACAGAAACGTATTACAAAGAAGTCATCGATTTCTTTATGCAACCAATGAATATTTATGGAAATGATATGTTAGCAAAAACGCTAAAGTTAGCTCTACACAAAAAGGTTATTCATGCAGATGATTTTCTTCTTGAAGATGATGAGCTAATTTCGAAATTGCAGCAATGTAGTGATTCAGAAGTACATGCTTTAGTAAGCAAAGTTCATCCGAATGTAAAAGTAAAAGAAGATAAAAACGATTATGATTTGTATCAGAAAAATAAAGTACGTCTTATTGATCCACCGTTACTTTGTGAGGGGGAAGTCGTTCCGTCGTCTGTTGTGTCAGAAAACATAAGACAGATGAGTGATAGCGCTTATGAAAAAGCGGTGAGAGGGATGTATGTGAAAGTGATTTCGGATTAAAAAGGAGAGCATCACTCCTAGATGCTCTCCTTTTCCCACATCACTGATCAAACCAATTCCAAACCTCAATATCTCCAAGAGTCGCATAACGAACGTGAGGTGAGTTTTGTAATTTTAACAGTTCTTTCGACGGCCCAGTAATGACAATGCCATATACTTTTACGCCGTTATCTTTTACATACTCATAACGCTTATCTAAGTTCAGCTCTTTTTCAGGAGTCCAAGTAGTTTTGCTTACAGTTTTTTTATGCTCAGAAAGAATACGCATCATTTCGATTACTTCATCTTCTTTTGTCTTCGGTCGTTTTGCTTCATTATCAGGGAGATTTATATGTTCTGAAAATCCGATAACCTCTCCGCCATGTAGAATGAAATCTTCTTCATCTATTCTTTCTTGCCCTGTGTCTAAAGCGTACCATATAGGAGTGGGCGGCATTTCTTGTGCTTCAAATGTGCTATATAGAATGGATGCTAATTCTTGTAAAGTGTAAGGTTTGTCAAAAGATATCGCTACTTCTGCAACGGTGCCCTCATGTATCTTTCCGAGTGTACTCCAAACTTTTTTAGAGATTTCTTTCAAATGATCATCTTGCTTTATTTTTGGATGAACAAAGGAAAGTTTGTTGGAATAGGGTTTATTTGCCCATGATTGATTTGTGTCAGTTACAGATGATAAGAAGCTACGCGTTGTTACTGTACCAATTGGCATTTCTTTTTTACCGACCGTTTTAACTAAATTCATTTCAATTTCTGTACGGAAAAAGGGTTTAATCTTTGTACTGCCTCCAGTGGAACGACTATTTGGAATTGTTGCTTCTAGTGCGAGTGCTGGGATTTCATCTACTTCGACTAACTTTTTCATATTATAGAAGTAAAGAGAAGACGAAAAATGGTCGACAAAATAGATTGCAATACAAACGGCAAGGACAAAACTAACGGTTTGCCAACGTTGTTTCCATTTTATTTTCCAAAACGGAACTTTCAGGTTTTGTGGTGGTAGTTTTTTCTTTATTGTTTCACTTTTTGAAAGCAATTGATCTAAGTAAGCCTCGCATTCTTCACATGTCTCAATATGACTTTCTAACAGTTTCTGTTCATCATGCATGAGCGTTCCGTTTTCGTACTTCTCCCATAGTTTTTTAAATTCTGTACAACCCATCCGTATCACTCCTTTATGCTTTTCATTTCTTTTCGACCACGGTGTAATTCAATTTTCACTTTCGCTAGTGAGAGACCGGTCATCTCTGCTATTTCTTTATATGAGAATCCGTAGTAATCTCGTAGTAACAGAATATTTCGTCTTTCAAGCGGAAGAGAAGATAAACCTTCTAACCAACTAGCAATCTCATGTTTTATGAAATAAGAGTGCTCTGTACTTGGCACGTTTGGTAAATGGAATTCTTCCACTGTAGTTGTTTTATATTTTTTCTCTTTTCGATACCAATCGATAAAGGCGTTGTAGGCAATTGTAAATAACCACGGTCTAATTTCTTCGCCTTTGTAATAGTCAATATGGACGAGCATGCGGTAAAAGGTTTCTTGCATGAGATCTTCAGCAAAATGGGAATCTCCGGTTAGGGAGAGAAGATAGCGAAATAAATCTTGCATATGTTCTGAATAAATTTCTTCTAATGATTGTTTACGTTTCACTACATTTCCCTCCCTTCACACATAACAACGAAAAACATATAAAAAAGTTACAATTTTTCATGGAATTATAGTAAAAAACGTCAAGAATTGGATAAGATTCTCTTTTATCATAATACATATAAGGCGGGTGAACAGAGATGGAAAGCTATGAAACACAAATTCAAAGGTCCATTGATTATATTGAGGAAGATGTAATGGAAAAACAGACGCTACGTAAGTTAGCTCGCATTGCAGGTTTTTCTGAGTCGCATTTTCATCGTGTATTCCAGGCGTTAGTAGGTGATACGGTAATGGAGTATGTTCGGAAGAGGAGGTTAGCCCGGGCAGCTTATCAACTTTCTCATACGGATGAAAAAATTATTGATATCGCATTTGAACATGGCTTTCAATCTCACGAAACGTTCACGAGAGCCTTTAAAAAATTATTTCAAATGACACCGAGTGAATATCGAAAGCAGGGAATAGAAACACCGATGTATTACAGCGTGAATGTAAAGCAAAGAAAATTAAATCCGTATTTAGGAGGCATACAAATGGAATATCGTATTGTAAATAAACCGGAATTTTTAGTGGCGGGTTATGAACTGAAGACGACAAGTAAAGAAGGGAAGAACCATCAAGACATTCCAGCATTTTGGCAAGAATATTTACAAAAAGATCTTGGAACGACAATTCCGAATCGTAAAGATACGAGCCAATGGGTAGAGCTTGGATTATGTACTGATTTTAATTTAGAAACAGGGGACTTCACTTATATTATCGGAATGGAAGTCACAGACTTTGAAAATGTACCAAATGAAATTGCAAAGCGCACGTTCCCGGCAGCAACATATGCGGTATTTACAACGCCGAAAGTTCCTCATGAAGAAATGGTATCGTCTATTCACCAAACGTGGAATGTAGTATTCTCAGAGTGGTTCCCGCATTCAGGATACGAACATTGCGGCGTTACAGAGTTTGAATTATACGATGAGCGTTGTCACGAAGATAAAAGTGAGTTCGCTCAAGTAGAGCTTTGGATACCGGTGAAGAAGAAGTAATAGAGCAAGAGCGAGTCATTGAGAAATGGTTCGCTTTTTTATAAAGGGAGAGTGGGAATATGTTCAAAAAACTAGAATGTGTATCTATACATACGAAGGATATAGAAAAATCCGTTTCTTTTTATAAAGAAATGGGAATGGAGCAAAACTGGGTTATAGAAAGAGAACTAGAAGAAGGGGTTATTTGGACGTTAATCGGATTGAAGTTTCCAGATGAGAAAAGTTCGGAGTTAGTAATAAGCAATCATCCGGATATTCATTTTATGGAAGTCGAAGTATTAGTAGAAGATGTGCAACAAACGTATGAAAGTTTAAAAGATACTAAAGATGTTAAATGGATTCGTGAACCATTTCCAACAGAATCAGGACACGTTGCGGTAATGGAAGCACCTGATGAGAATGTGTTTGTATTGGTAGGAAAATAGCTGAAATATGGAGTGCCCTTTCATAGTGAGTTATGAAAGGTTATTTTTTATGAGTGGATTGTTAAATTTGTATTGCTTTATATGTAATACATTTGAAAATGGTAAAATAAAATAGCAATTAAATATTGCGGGTGGAAGGTTACGCCCTTTCTTCATTTGGTGAAGAAAGGAGGTGTAATCGTATGGAATTTCTTTTGCAAATTTTGTTGGAAATCACAAAAACTATAGCTAGAGAAGGTATAGTTATGGGATTTAAGAAATTAACGACAAAAAAGCGCAAAAAGAAGACCACCCGTCTGCCTGCGAAGCGTGGGAAGTCTTCTAAGCGCAAATAAGCTTTAGTTGCAACCTTCCACCTTGCGGTAATTAGTTGCAGTGACGGGGTGTTGGAAGCACCTCGTCTACTTCATTTTATGCAAAACTTAGTTAGTTTATACTTCTATTTATAGTATAACAGTTTAGAAATGTATTTGTTAATAGTTTTATTTTTACTTTGTATAGTAGAGGAAGTAGGTTAGCGTTGTCGATTTTTGTCGGTAAGTCGATATATTTAGAAAATCGCTGATATATTGTGAGTTGCGCTGATATATTTGAAAAATCGCTGATATATTGTGAGTTGCGACGATATATTCGCAAAATCGCCGATATAATTTCATATACCGCTAAAAAAACTCAGAAAGATGGTCTATATCATTTCATATACCGCTAAACCCTCCCAAAAAAGAAAAGACGCCACATAGCGCCTTTTCTATGAACGAAACGGAAACACAAGTATAATCGTCGTTCCTTTTCCAAGTTCGCTATCGATAGAAATCGTTCCGTTATGAGCATGAACGAGTTGCTTTGTAATAGCGAGGCCAAGTCCAGTTCCAATGTTGCTTTCTTCTGTATTTGTTCCTCTGTAATATCGCTCAAATAGAAGCTCTTTCGTTTTATCATCCATTCCTTTTCCGTTATCTGAAATAGAGAGTGTAAATGAAGTAGCGTTTTGCGAAAGTTTTACGATGACATTAGTCGTTTCATTATTATGTTTTACAGCGTTTGCGAGTAAGTTTTCAATAATACGCTGGAACCATTTTTCTTCAATGAAATATTGAATTTTATTTGAGCTTGGTACGAATTCAATATTTTGATTTTGAAGTGTCGGATTATTAATGAATTGTAATAATACTTTTTGGACGAATTGATTCATTTCAATGTTTACATGCTGCGCAGGAAGACTATTATTTTTTAATTGATACGTTAAGCTTAAGTCATCAATTAGTGTGGTCATATATTGAGATTTCTCTTTCATAACGCTGCCAAATTGCTGAATGTCACGATCGGTCCAGTTATACTGTTTTGATTCTAGTAATAATGCGTAGCCGTATATAGAACTTAGTGGCGTTTTTAAATCGTGCGTTAGACCAGTAATCCATTCTTCACGTGTTTGCTGCAGTACTTGCCTCATCGCATCATTTTTTTTGAGTGTAATAGAAAGGTGCTCTAGTGAATTTGTAACATCACTAAATAAGCGGAATGACCATTTTTCTTTACCAGATTTCCTGAACCTGATAGGTTTTCCTTTTTTACTAACAGGCTCTTCGTACTTTCCACCAGCTATGTTTTTAAGCCAGCGCATCGCATGTAATAACGGTTTTCCAAATTTATTACCGTACCAAATAGAAAGAATGACTAAATAAACAAATACGATAAGAAGGATTAATCCGCATCCGATTAGAAACTTTTTAGCAAATACATCGTCTATTTCATCATCTGGGTAGTAGTACTCATTTTTGGCAGTTACAACGAGAAGATGATTGCTATTTGTGTCGTAAAAGCTAGACGTGTTTTCTTTATGGTTCCACGGTTCCTTTTCGCTAAGAGCAGCTTGTATGACAGAAAACGTTTTTTTCTTTCCATCTGGATAGGAGAATACTTCTTCGCCAACGCTATTAAAGATTTGAAGAGTAGCCTTTTCTTTAGAAAGTAACTGTTTTTCTTCTTCTGTTAATGCGAATGAATCTGTAGATACAGAAGGGTGCTCTTTCTGTATCGTTTTCAGTAATACATTGCTTTTTAACATACCGCCGTAAATAACAAGTACGTTTTTTTCTTCTAATTCAATTTCCCAATATGTAAATGTATAAGGACTTTCTATGTGATTCTGTATATACGAGAATAAAGATGTTTTCGTATAAGATGTCGGTACGTCACTAGGTGTATTAAAGTGATAGAGAACTTTTCCGTTTTCCTCTACAACTTGAATCCAATCATTTTTCTCTTTAATTAAGTCTTTTACTTCAGCTTTTAACGAAATATCGCCATCTTCTGAAGAAATGTATCTTGCAATCATAAAATTTTCAGCATCTGGAATGTTCGGTTCGTATGAAGTACTCGTAACAAGAAAAATTAAATACGTGAATGCAGCTACTACAGCAATCAGTAATGTAACTAAAACAAATACGTGTTGCATGATAAACTGGATAATAAGTCGTTTATTAAAGTTCATATCGTCACCCTACTTTGTAATGAACTTATAGCCAAGCCCGCGAACGGTTTTTATATATTCTGGTTTACTTGGGTCTTGTTCGATTTTTTCACGTAGTTTTCGAATGTGGACCATAACGGTATTGTCATCGCCATTATAGGCAGGTGCTCCCCAAACTTTCTCGTATATTTCTTCTTTTGAAAATACGTAGTTCGGATTCTCGCAAAAGAAGAGTAATAGCTGAAATAGCTGGGCGGAACATTCGACAACACGCCCATTTACTGTAAGCTCTGCGGAATATCGATCAATTTCAAATCTACCAAATGAACTGGATTGTGCTTTTTGTTCGTGTGGCATAACTTGCTTCATATGTCTTCGGAGTTGTGCTTTCATACGAGCTACCACTTCAAGTGGATTAAATGGCTTCGTAATATAATCATCTGCACCGTGTGAAAATCCAGATATTTTATCTAAATCAGATGTTTTAGCTGTGAGGAAGAAGATAGGACAATCTGTTTTTTGACGAATGATTGGACAAATATCAAAACCAGATTGTCCAGGAAGCATGACATCTAAAATAATTAAATCGTAATCGTTTTGCTGAGTGAGAGATAAAGCTATTTCAGCGGATGTTGCAGTTGTAATATGAGAAAAACCTTCTTTTTCAAGAATGGTAGTTAGTAATTGTAAAATTGCTGTTTCATCATCAACGAGCAAAATATTTGCTTCATACATAAAAAATCCCTCCTAATTTCCTCGAATATCATATCATCTTTCGGTAACTTATGGAATTTTTAAGGGAATTTTAAGGTTTTCTTTCTCAAAAAATTAAGAATCAAATGATATGATAAAAGTAACATAGGGGAGGAGATGAGTGTGAATCCGTTTCAAACGATGCGAGCTAGATATTTTTTAATTGTATTTGCACTATTAACTGTAGTTGCAAGAGCCAGTAATGAATTGATAGAAAATACATTTCATATGCAAAATTCTACTTTTATAAATATTCTTATATTCTATATCCTGCCGATTACGTGGATTTATTTTGAGTATAAAAAACACCGTGTTGCATTTTCATTATTTATTAATAGAAATGAAACATTTAACCTGGTGCAAGTTTTATACATTACGATCATGTTATGCGTGTTTAGTTATGGATATCTTATTTTGTACATGTATAGCTTTGCATGGATTACACCGACATTTATTATGAATGCATTACGCGAACCGATTATGGATAGCACTGGAGGATACGTTTATCAAGTTATTATGGTCGTATTCATCGCACCAATTATTGGGGAATTTGTTTTTCGCGGATTTTTACTGCAACGCTTCGCAGCAAAATGGGGAACGAGTATAGCGATCATTGTTGTAGCAATATTGTTTGCATTGTTACATGTTGATTTCCTAGGTGCAATTGTATTTAGCGTTGTACTATCAATCGTATATATTCGTACGAATAGTTTACTCATGCCAATCGCTATTCACATGTTAAACAATGCATTTGTAATCGGTGCTTCTTTTTTAATAAATAAAGAAGAGATAATGAGTTTTACAGATTTCTCAAATTATACGACGTTCTTTCCAGGACTTATTATTTTTATAACAGGATTAAACTTAGTACTCATCTTTTTATTTGTTAACCGCAAATATTGGAGTAAAGAAATGCCCGCTATATATGTAGAGCAGGAAAAAAGCTTTTCAGACGTAGTGGGGAGTAAATGAGATGAAGAAGACGATTGAAAAAATATTGAAAGACATTATAGATGCTACGTCTATTACAGATATATGTGATAAAAGCGTTTGTCATTGGCTGCAACCTGTAGTAGATACGATTGTGTTTCCGGAGTATTACTTATTTTCTAGTACGCATGTAAAAGAAAATATTATTTCTCTTCTCATTGTGTTAGGAGTTTTACTACTATTTGGTCTAATTGTAGAAGAAATGATGAAGCGCATCTTCAGAAAAAATGAAGAGAAGTATATGTGGGTTCATAACGTATTCGAGAAAGTAATAGTGGCTTTCCTTTTGTTTTATAGTATGAAAACAATCATTTACTTTATAGCTTTGAAACATCATTCATTCTAAATTTGAAAGGGATGTATAAAATTATATGAATGAAACAATATCATCAAATAAGTTTTTTTATTTGATTGTGCTTAGTATAGTGCTAATAACGACAGTCAACGTTATTCTTCGCTGGGAGGAAGCTTATTTCTTTATGTATTTAGCGCTTCATTTGTTAGGAATTCTCTGTATCAGTGGCGGTGTAGTTGCTGAAAAAAAGAGTGAAGAAAGCATTAATTATATGTGTGTGACCGGCCTTATTTTACTTTTAGCTGTACAAGGGATTATGAAATATAGTTCTTTTTCTCTGCAAGATTTTAGCTTATTAATGGATGTACTTCCTTAAGGAGGTACGTTATGTTATCTAAGAAGCAAATAGGATATGTACTAGTTTTAATTGGATTTTTTACGCTTATTGTAACGACGTTATTTTTTCAGGACTATGAATATATACGTTATATAAAAGGCGCTGGTTTAATATGCTGGGTTGTAAGTACGTTTCTTATCCCAGAGTATGAACCGAAGAAAGCGTCTAAAGGTAGGTAAAACTCTTCTATTTGTAGAAGAGTTTTTTTATATAAATAAAAGGATCTCGAGCAATTCGCGTAATAAGCTTGTTCTAATTTAGCATGTACGAACTTACAATAATAATAGACAGGCAGCATAGAGGAGGGAATAGCGTGAGGAAGGTTATCGGGTGGTCGCTTTTTTTGTACGTTGGGTTTGCGTTATTTATATATTGGTATTTATTTGGATGGAATCATGAACTAATTCCTGACATGTACAAAGGAACGAGTGCAGATCCAGAAACGTTTATGAATGCAAGAGAGCTTACGCTAAGCCAAGATTATTCGCGCGTGAAAAATTTACTGTATTTTTTAGCGGCGCCTCTTGAATGGATTATATTATTATTTGTACTTGTGCTCGGTATTTCAAAAAAGTTTGAGAAATGGTCGAAGGAAACGACGAAAATAAGTGTCCTGCAAGTTGCGATTTATTTCTTTTATTTATCACTACTTACAACAGTTCTTGCCCTGCCGATGCAATGGATTAGCCGAAAAGTGTCCGTTGATTACGGCATTTCAACGCAAAGTACACAAAGCTGGATAAAAGATCACGTTATCGGTTTTTGGGAAAGTTATGCAACTATGTTAATTGTAGTTACGGTTCTTCTTTGGCTTATTCGCAAATTCCCGAAGAGATGGTGGTTAGCAGGATGGGCACTCTCTGTTCCGTTTACAATCTTTTTAACATTCATACAGCCTGTCGTGATTGATCCACTGTATGACGACTTTTCGACGCTAAAAAATAAAGAGTTAGAAACGAAAATTTTAGCGATGGCAGACAAAGCCGATATTCCAGCAAAACATGTATATGAAGTCAATATGTCGGAAAAAACGAATGCGTTAAATGCATATGTAACAGGAATAGGACCTAATTCACGTATTGTAATGTGGGATACGACGCTTAAGCAATTAAAAGATAAAGAAATTTTATTTATAATGGCTCATGAAATGGGGCATTATGTTATGAAACATATATATTGGGGCGTTGCGAGTTATGTGTTGCTATCGTTTATAGGGATGTACCTCATTAGTCGTATTATCAATATGTGTATTCGAAAATGGGGGGATACGCTGCAAATGTCAAAAGCAGCATGTTTCTCAATTTTACCTTTATTTTTCTTAATTTCTTCTGTCCTCTCTTTTGCATCACAGCCAGCAACAAACTATGTTTCTCGTATAGAAGAACGAGCGGCAGATCAATACGCTCTAGATATGACGAAGGACGGGAAATCTGGTGTAAAAACGTTTCAATATTTATCAAAAACGAGCTTAAGCCAAGTAAATCCGCCTGCGTTAGTAAAGTTTTTCTTATATACACACCCACCAATTTTTGAAAGAATTCATACGTTTGAACAATATGAAAAGGAAAAGAAGCGGTAGTGTACTGCTTCTTTTTTTATGCGTTATTCGAGTTTTGGAAAATTATAGTGTATAATATATGGAATATTCAGTGAAATGTTTAGGAGGTTAATATTTTGTTTCATTCAAAATCAATGCCGGCTATAAAAATGATCCTTTCGATGTCTATTTTCGGATCAATTGGATTTTTCTCTGTTCAAACAGGTTTACCGTCTTTTGAATTAGTATTCGTTCGTTGTATTTGTGCGACTATATTTTTAGCATTATGTTGGCTCGTAACAGGACAATATAAAAGTGAGCAATGGAATAAAAAAGAAGTCATGCAAATATTAGCATGCGGTGTATTTCTCGTTTTTAACTGGGTATTTCTATTTAAAGCATTTGAAGTTATGTCGATTACAATTGCGATTTCAGTTTATCATCTAGCACCCATTATCGTATTAATGATTGGTAGTATTGTATTTAAAGAGAGACTTACAATGTTTGCTGTTTTGTCCATTGTTATTTGTTTTATCGGTACAGTGTTAGTGGCTGGAGTAGATGGAAGTCTATCACTTGAAAAACTGATGTCATCTGGCATGGTATGGGCACTACTTGCGGCACTATTTTATGCTTTTACCACTTTATTAGGAAAAGGAATTCAGCATACGAGCGCCTATGCGATGACATTTTTACAAACATTTTTAGGTATATTTTTATTGCTACCATTCGTAGACTTTGGCAAGTTTCAAGGGTTAACAGAGATGAATTGGATGATGATTACAGCGACAGGTCTTATACATACGGGATTTGTATATTACTTATTTTTTGACAGTTTAAGAGATTTATCGACGAGATTAATTTCTGTATTAGTGTTCTTAGATCCTGCGGTTGCAATACTATTAGATACAGTCTTTACCGGGTTTAGACCGACTAGTATGCAAATAGTAGGAATTGTTCTTATATTTGTAGGAATGGCATTTACTTTTCGCAAGGGAACAGAGAAGGAATTATCGATGAAGGAAAGTGCTACTTTATAATTTTGAAAAGACGCAACTATATACGATTTGCGTCTTTTTGTGTCAATAAAGTGAAATTTAAAAATGTAAAGGAGTTCACAAAGAGATTGTAGAATTTTTAATATATAACACCTTAGATGTGACAGCTTCCTTTTTGAAATAAGAAAGAAGGAGGTATAAAGCAGAAAGGTAATCGAAATGTTCCTTCTAGAAGATGTGCATTTTATCCGACTTTAATGGGCAGTAAGACCCCCACTGATTAAAGTTTCATTTTATCTTACATTCACCAGCAAATTAATACTCCTGAAATAATGAAGTTCATTTTATTTGAAAATACTACATATGTAGTATGGATAACTTCGTATTATCTATTATTTTTCTATTTAACATAAAATAGAAATAGGGAGAGAGGACAATGAAGAAAAAAATATTGGGTGTAATGATGATTGCGACAATGGCAGGTGGTATATTTGCAGGGACGAATGTGGCCCCTGTAAAAGCGGAAGAATATCCGGAAATGATTGTATTTGATGATGTTCCATACGGATTTTGGGCATATGATGCTATTTTAGATTTAGCTTATAATAAAATTATAGTTGGATACGGAAATGGAAAGTATGGTGTTGGAGACCTTACAACACGTGAACAAGTAGCTGGGGTTATTTACAAAACACTTGAAATGAAAGGCGAAGGGGCAACAACGAATCCATACAAAGATATTTCTGGCAGTTCAACTGATTTTCAAAAGGAAATTTTAGCGTTAACAAAACGTGGTGTTTTTAAAGGTGATACAAATGGAAACTTTAGACCGAAAGCGCCAATTACTCGAGCTGAAATGGCAGTAGTACTTCAAAAGGCATATACTTTCAAAGCAAAACAAAAGCATACATTTAAAGATGTACCAAAAGGACATTGGGCAGAAGAAGCAATTAGTGCACTGCAATCCAATCGAGTTGTGACAGGAACTGGAAAAGATATGTATGACTTAAATCGCCCTGTACCGAGAGAACAATATGCTCAGTTTATAAACAATGCGATTATTAATTATCATTTGAAAGAGGATTGGAAATAGAGTGAAATAGGAAAGCACAAATAGAACTATTTGTGCTTTTTTGTTTGTTCGTATCAGAATTATTATTCGTTTTTATGTATTTTTATTTTTGTGCATAAGCTTTATAATCAACTTCGTAAAAAAGACATGATGTGTAATATGATTCACAGAAATGTCACGAAATTTGTCGAAAGATCTATTGTCACTATATCATTTGTTATGTATATTTTAAAAAAACATATACATATTGGGGAGATAATTTGATGAGTAAAAAATTATTAAAAACAGCTACGGCATTAACAATTATGGGTGGAGTGTTATTCTCAGCAGAGAGTAATTATGTAAAAGCGGAAAGTGCACCGCTACAAAATACAAATCCAATTGTATTTAAAGATGTACCAAAAGGACATTGGTCAGAAGAAGCAATTCATAATTTAGCGGCAAACGAAATTATATTTGGATATGGGGATGGAATTTTCGGTTTTGGAGATGACGTAACACGTGAACAAGTTGCAGCTCTAATTTATCGTGTGTTTGATATAGAAGAACAAGATGAATATGAAAACCCATATGGAGATATTGATGAAAATTCAACAAACTTTATTGAAGAGATATTAGCTTTAACGGAACTAGAAATTTTCATGGGAGACGAGCATGGAAACTTTAGACCGAAAGCAACGTTAACTCGTGCAGAAATGGCGCAAGTTCTTACGAATGCTTTTGATTTACAGGCGAAGGGATCGCATACGTTTAATGATGTTCCAGCAAATTCATGGGCAAAGAATGCAATTAGTGCAATACAAACAAATGGTATTACAGCGGGAATTGGCGATAATAAATTTGGCCCATCTATGAAAGTAACAAGAGAACAATACGCACAGTTTTTATACAAAGCAATGTTGCATGGTGCTAAAGAAGAACAGCAATAATTAAATAAGTAAAATAGAATGTATAAAAAGGTCATTGTTGTATAACAGTGGCCTTTTTTGTATGGAATAAAGCGCGAAAGAAAGGCATTTTGAAAAAAAACGAAATGAATTTTCAAAAAAAACTTCCTTTTCTGAAGATTTGTTATATAATATAAAACATAAAATCAAATCTGTTATAAAACAGTTTAAAAAGGGGATGCTAATATGTCGACGCAAACTTCACGGGTTACATTGCCCGGAGAAATGTTGCCAGCGTACAACGAAATATTGACACCTGAGGCGCTTAGTTTTTTGAAGGAACTACATGGAAATTTCAATGAGCGCCGCATAGAACTTTTACAAAAGCGTGCGGAGAAACAAAAGAGAATTGATGCAGGGGAGTTTCCGAAGTTTTTAGAAGAAACGAAGCACATACGTGAAGCTGATTGGACAATTGCTAAATTGCCAAAAGATTTAGAGGATCGCCGCGTAGAGATTACTGGCCCAGTAGATAGAAAGATGGTTATTAACGCTTTAAATTCAGGAGCACATCTTTTTATGGCGGATTTTGAAGATTCGAATTCACCAACTTGGGAAAATGCGATTGAAGGTCAAATAAACTTACGAGATGCAGTAAAGGGAACGATTTCACATAAAAATGAAAACGGAAAAGAATATCGTTTAAATAGTAAAACAGCAGTATTAATTGTGCGTCCAAGAGGATGGCATTTAGAAGAAAAACATATGCAAGTTGACGGAAAGAATATGTCTGGTAGCTTAGTAGATTTTGGACTTTATTTTTTCCATAATGCGAAAGCTCTTTTAGCAAAAGGAAGCGGTCCATACTTTTACTTACCGAAAATGGAAAGCCATTTAGAAGCAAGGTTATGGAATGATGTTTTCGTATTTGCTCAAAAATATATCGGTATTCCAAACGGAACGATTAAAGCCACGGTGTTACTGGAAACGATTCACGCTTCGTTTGAAATGGATGAAATTTTGTATGAGCTTAAAGATCATTCTGCTGGATTAAATTGCGGAAGATGGGATTATATTTTTAGTTTTCTAAAGGGTTTCCGTAATCATAATGAATTTTTACTTCCAGATAGAGCGCAAGTCACGATGACGGCGCCGTTTATGCGCGCGTATTCTTTGAAAGTCATTCAAACGTGTCACCGTCGTAATGCACCAGCTATTGGAGGAATGGCAGCACAAATTCCGATTAAAAACAATCCAAAAGCAAATGAAGCTGCTTTTGAAAAAGTGCGTGCTGATAAGGAGCGCGAAGCTTTAGACGGTCATGACGGGACTTGGGTTGCCCACCCGGGACTTGTGCCAGTCGCGATGGAAGTATTTAATCACATTATGAAAACGCCGAATCAAATTTTTAGAAAACGTGAAGAAATACATGTTACAGAAAAGGATTTATTAGAAGTACCAGTGGGAACGATTACAGAAGAGGGTCTTCGTATGAATATTAGCGTAGGCATTCAATATATCGCATCTTGGTTAAGCGGACGGGGAGCAGCACCAATTTATAACTTAATGGAAGATGCGGCAACAGCGGAAATTTCTAGGGCACAAGTATGGCAATGGATTCGCCATGAAGGTGGAAAATTAAATGATGGCCGTAATATTACATTTGAATTAATGGAAGAGCTAAAAGAAGAAGAGTTAGCAAAAATAGAAAGAGAGATTGGTAAAGAAGCCTTTAAGAAAGGGAGATTCCAAGAGGCGACAACGTTATTTACAAATCTTGTTCGGAGTGATGAATTCGTACCATTTTTAACATTACCGGGTTATGAAATTTTATAAAAAGTGAAAAGGGGATGGAACAAATGAAAAATGAAAGAATCGAGAAATTACAAGAAAACTGGGAACTAGATACGCGCTGGAAAGGGATCACACGTCCATATTCGGCAGAAGATGTAATTCGCCTGCGCGGGTCAATTGATATCGAGCATACATTAGCGCGCCGCGGTGCTGAAAAGCTTTGGGCGTCGCTTCATACAGAAGATTACATTAACGCACTTGGCGCATTAACAGGAAACCAAGCGATGCAACAAGTAAAAGCTGGGTTAAAAGCAATTTATTTAAGTGGATGGCAAGTAGCAGCAGATGCAAACCTGTCTGGACATATGTATCCAGACCAAAGTTTATATCCAGCAAACAGCGTACCTGCTGTCGTAAAACGAATTAATCAAACGCTTCAACGTGCGGATCAAATTCAGCATATGGAAGGAAGCGGTGATACAGATTATTTCGTACCAATTGTAGCAGATGCAGAAGCTGGATTTGGCGGACAATTAAACGTATTTGAACTGATGAAAGGTATGATTGAAGCGGGTGCATCAGGTGTGCACTTTGAAGATCAATTATCTTCAGAGAAAAAATGCGGTCATTTAGGGGGAAAAGTATTACTACCAACGCAAACAGCGGTACGTAATTTAATTTCGGCACGCCTTGCTGCAGATGTAATGGGAGTACCGACAATTATCGTTGCAAGAACTGATGCGGATGCAGCTGATTTAATTACGAGCGATATTGATCCGGTTGATAAGGCGTTTATTACAGGAGAAAGAACACCAGAAGGATTTTACCGTACGAAAGCAGGTCTTGACCAAGCGATTGCACGTGGTTTAGCATACGCTCCTTATGCAGACCTCGTTTGGTGTGAAACATCTGAACCAAATTTAGAAGATGCAAAACGATTTGCGGACGCAATTCATAAAGAGCATCCAGGGAAATTGCTTGCATACAATTGTTCACCTTCATTTAACTGGAAACAAAAACTAGATGAGAAAACAATTGCGAGCTTCCAAAAAGAAATCGCATCTTACGGTTATAAGTTCCAGTTCGTAACACTTGCTGGATTCCACTCATTAAACTACGGCATGTTCGAATTAGCACGCGGCTATAAAGAGCGCGGCATGGCAGCGTACTCTGAACTACAACAAGCAGAATTCGCAGCAGAAAAACATGGCTACTCTGCAACTCGTCACCAACGAGAAGTAGGAACAGGTTACTTTGATGAAGTAGCACAAGTGATTACAGGTGGTACTTCATCAACGACAGCATTAAAAGGATCTACGGAAGAGGCGCAGTTTACGAAATAAAAGGAAGGGGCCCCTTTTTGAAGGGTGCCCCTTATTATTTTTCGCACGATTCGAGAGTAAATAAAAATATATCGACGATTTTCTCGATATATCTATCATAACTTAAAATATATCAACGATTTTTCCAATATATCGACGATTCGACAAAGGATATCGACTTACCGACAAAAAAAGACAATATGATCAAATCCACTCAGCTCCATGATCACGAATAAACTTCATATCTTTTTCATAATGTTCTAAATGTCCTTCGTCAATCATTCTTTGGAAATTTACGTCGCCTTCGTTTGCTTTTCTTTTCATATATGTACATAATGCTTCTAGACGTAGTAGTACCATACCTAAGTAATCTTCATCCATACTTTTACCGTAGGACTGGACGAATAATTTTATTCTTTCTTTCATACGGCCAGCATGTTGTGCCGATTCATAATGAATTGTCTCGTCTGATTCCGTATAATACACTCTACTTAAAGGCACGCAAGTATACAGTGTATAAGCGATATCCCAACTTCTTGGTCCAGGGGCAGCAACATCGAAATCAATAATTCCTACTGGCTTCTCGTTATTAAATATAATGTTATATATAGCAAAATCATTGTGGCATAAAACCTCAATATTATTTGGGGTATGGTCCATAGGTTTCCAATCATCTAATAACGGAAAGTCACTTACAGCATCATGATAAAGGCGAAGCATCTTTGCTATTTCTTTTAACACATCATTAGATCGCATATATTCTTTTAAAGGATAATTCCCAGCCTCTCCTTCAATAAAAGATAAAATCTCTCTATTTTTCTCATCTATACCTAAAAATTTTGGTGCGTAATGAAAACCTTTGTTTTCTAAATGCTGTAATAACTTATGAATTTTTACACTGTCTGGCTTCAATTCTCGCCGAACAGTATTTTTAGAACGATATACGTTTGAGACGTTTCCCCCTGTAAGCTTTTCTTCGTTTGTGTAGTTTGACATTGCATCCCCTCCAGTAAGTACTGTCAGATTACATTTTAACACTTAGAAAAAGGAATAAAGTGGCATTCGAAAGATTTGTTTATTTTTATTCAAATAAGATATTGATAATTGCATACGTGATTTAATTTGTCAGTTATTTTCAAAAAAGATTGTACATTTTATTTTAATGTGCTATGATAATATCAGTTGAATAGTTAAATTAAGCAATCCATATATTATCAAGTGCTGAAAACGAACGAGAAAAAGTATGTGAGAACTAGTTTATGTTTCGTATTTGATAATGTGTGGATTCTTTTTTTAGATAGGAAAACTAAAAATTTAAAAAAATGTATTTTCTTAGGAGGAAATAATTATGGCAGTAACAGGACAAGTAAAATGGTTTAACAACGAAAAAGGCTTCGGTTTCATCGAAGTTCCAGGCGAAAACGACGTATTCGTACACTTCTCTGCAATCGAAACTGAAGGTTTCAAATCTCTAGAAGAAGGTCAAAAAGTTAGCTTCGAAATCGAAGAAGGTAACCGTGGACCTCAAGCTAAAAACGTAATCAAACTATAATTTTATAGTTGATGATGGAAAAAAGGATGGCTAATGCCATCCTTTTTTTTAGGTTGTGGAGAAAGTTTTCCCAGAGCCTGTTTTTATATCTAAATCTCTTTTTCTATGTTACAACGGGTGAAAAATTATCTGGAATGCGTATTAGTTTCTGTAGAAGAATTAGTTCAGCAAGAGCATTTGCTGCGTATGATAGTAAATAACTATAAATTTGTATTCTCTGTTGAAATAGGGAAATCTTTTCCAGATAGACCTTGAGTATCATCTTTTTTGTTAGCATTGTTGTTAGAATTTTGTTCGTCTTGAGATAATGTTTCTAACATTTGTTCTTGCTCCTTACTAGGGGTATTCAGAGCATCTGATGGGACGCTATTAATCTGTTGGCTTAATAGACTTTTTTTCTCCATATTATACAGCTCCTTTTTGGAATTAGATAAAAAAGGAATGTAATCATAAATAATCACTTACATATTTTGTGTTTTGAAGTGGAATTATATACAAAACTTATATTGCAGATTTAACGAGTTAAAAAGTTGCTAGTGATTTATAAAGGTGAAGTTCTTAATAAAAATGGGTAACATGTACAAGTACTTTTTAACGTAGTGGATAATTTTTTATATGTAATAATATTAGAAAATAAAGGGGATACAGGGACACTCGGAAGAAAATATGAATATGAAGAAGAGTAAAAGGCTTTCCCAAATAGAAAGCCTTTTACTCTTCTTTTTTAACTTTTTTCCTCGCGCTTTTCTTACATTCAGAGCATTTCGATTTACGAAAAGGCTTTGCAAAAAATAATAGAATGAAAAATAAAGCGAATATAATGCTAGCTGGGTTGTTCACGATCACAATGCTGCTATTTTTCATGTGAATCGTTGGTTGCATTTCTTTTTCTTTCATAGTGGACCTCCATATATTGGATTTTTATTTTAATTATAGCAAAGTTAATTGTCTTAATGATGCGAAATGAGGAAGTAGTTGTAAATATTTATAGGTAGTATAAATAGATTTTGTATAGGTTTATTATTATAAAAATAATATATTTTTATTTTATAATTTAAAAGGTATTTGACAAATAATAAAGTATTGTAAAAAAGCGGAATCTGTAAGCCATTTCCTTTTCATAGATGCTAAAATTATACATGCAGCTGCTAATATAAATAGAAAAAAGGAGATAGTGGAATATGGAAAGTAAAGTAGAACGCTACGTCGAAAACTATGTTGTAAATAAAAATACAATGGCCTTACTTCCTGTAATTCTCAGTGAAAAGAAAATTGTTACGCGAGTTGTTGAAGTGCAAGACTCTTTTTTCGTATTTCAAAAACCTCTAGATATTATAGAAAGAAGTTGTCGCAAGCATGGTTCTAGTTTCTTAGGCAGAAAAGAAGGAACGAAAGAGTTAACTCACATTACACATAAAGCACCAATTGCAATTAGTCCGACCGATCAACTTTATTTTTTCCCTACCTATTCGTATTCTAGAAAAGAGTGCGCGTGGTTATCTCATTTTTATATTGAAAGCAATAAAGAATTAAAAGATGGAAACCTTATTATCCGATTTATAAATGGTTTTGCTGTGAAGTTAGAGATATCGAAAACTAGTTTTGAAAATCAACAAAATCGTACTGCGAAATTGCGAACGGAGTATGAAGATCGTAGGAAAAAACAAGGGAATCCTTGCTTTAAAGAGGTTGATCAAAGGGATGAATCAACATTAAGACCAGCTTATGAGAGAGTGTATGTTGTTAGAGAAGAGGATGTATGAGAGGAAAAGGATGAGGTGACTCATCCTTTTTGATTTCATTATATATACAGTTTACGCTGTAAGATTTATAAACAAAATGAGAGAGTGTACAAACTTTTGTTCTCGAAGGGTTCAAGATAATATATAATTACAATATAATGGGAAAATTATACATATTCACTATAGTGTGAACATACAGTATGTTTTTTTCATCCTGTATAAAAAGACCAACTATGAGAAGTCAAGAGGAATTTTATAAATAGGAAACTTAAAAAAGGGTGCACCAAATAACCCTAAGAGATGTTAAAAAAAATAAAAGTATCAAACTTCTTTTGAATATTGAGGGATTTCATACGGTTTATTGTTTTTTAGGATGGCATAGATAATGTAGCACAACTTTCTAGCTACAGCTCCTATACAAACATAGTAGTGCTTTCCTTGTTTTCGTTTCTTCTCATAAAAAGCTTTCAAGACAGGGTCATGTTTATGGGCTGTAATAGCGGCTTGGAATAAGGCTCTACGTAAATGAGAAGAGCCACGCTTAGATATAGACATACCTGATGATTCAAATTGTCCAGATTGGGACACAGAGGCATCAATGCCTGCGTAAGCGACAAGTTTAGATGGTTTATCAAAGCGGTGTATATCCCCAATTTCACTTAGTATAGTGGCACCTAAAATTGGTCCAACGCCAGGTACTGTCATGATAGGAGTATCTAAATCAATTAAAAGTTGTGACATTTCGTCTTCACATTCTTTGATTTGATCTTCGATAAAACGAATTTGCTCCATCAACATTTTTAGTTGGAAGGAAAAAGCGTTTTTACAGAAGGTAACACCAAACGAATTAGAGGCTAATTCCATTAGCTTGTTAGCTGTTTTCTTTCCTAGTCGGTTACGACTGGTTTGCTCAATTATTTGTGTTAAATCATCAATAGATATCTGTTCATAGTCACTAGGAGAGGCATATTCAAGTAAGATTTGCGAAGAAGTTTTACCAAAAACATCCGAAAAGATGCTTTGGTACTCTGGGAAAGTCTGATCTAATACGACAAGAGCTTTTCGTTTTAAATCACTCATATTACTTACAAGCGCATTACGAAAGCGGCTCATTTGTTTTAGAGCGAACATTTTTTCGTCCACAAGTGGGGTTTCAACAAAACGGCCGAATCGAATGATATCGGCAATCATAGTGGCATCAATGGCGTCTGTTTTTCGCTTTCTAATTTCTGTTCCTTTTCGCCAGGCATTGGTTTGAATGGGGTTTAATACAATGACTGAAAATCCATGATCCAGTAGAAAAGAATAAACAGCTAACCAATAATGTCCGGTGGCTTCCATTCCAATCAGTATTTCTGTAGGAGACTCAATGTATTGGTAGATCTGATTTAAAAGGGTTTGTCCACCTTCTTTGTGATTCTGAAAAGGAAATGGCTTAGTAATAGGTTTTCCCGCTTGATCGATAATGGACGCATAATGTTTATGTTTAGCGATATCAATACCTAAATAGAACATAGCTTACACCCCTATATTAATTAGTGTTAGATAGTGCTTTCCTCCCCTGAACTAATAAGCGCTACTACCTCGTAAGAGATACGAAGAATGACCAATGGTCATCAACATCCAACTCATTCGTAAACTACTTATTAGACAGAGGTACCGCTCTTTTTTACGAATACAAAGATTCAGGGAGATGGTCGGCAACACTCTATCTACAAATATTAGTATCTCATAAAAATAGATACCCTTGGGTTTATAGGTACATCCCGTCCCTAAAAACCTAACTTAATCATACGAGGAGATGGTATGTTGAAAAGGAACCTGTTATTTTGGGCGCAATATATTCTTGCTTTGCCTATATTTTTTCTTACATTTGTGTTTACTAGTTTCACTGGTAGTCAGTTGATGATAGGCGCTGATAAACAATATTTTGTTTTCACACCTCAAAATACGACAGATTATAGTCAAATTAGTGAAATTGATAAATTGCTATTTGCTTTTTCAATTCAACCGTTTGTCACTATAGTATGTTTTCTGTCAATCGTGTATGTACTGACACTTATTGTCTTTCAAATTATTGAATGTAAGAAGAAAAGAAAGATATTACATAGCCTGCAATATATGATTCTTATACCAATTTTTCTTTATTTGTGGTTAGGAACGATGGAATTTTCCGCAGTTAATTTAACGTGGATAGATAACTGGAAAGATTATCTTATCTTCACTCCTGCAACTATAACGAATGAAGAAGATATATATATGATTGATAAATTTTTATACAAATTTCGAATGGTACCTATTCGGAGTACATTATTAATACTATCTTTCTTACATATGTTAATACTTATCGTGATTGACAGTGTACGCTTGCTAAAAAAATTGCTTGTAAGAACTAGCCATTAGAGGATTGTTTGAGGGTAAAATAATCATCCGTCGCTACCTATATGAAAAAGACTAATTATTACTTTTTGCATTTTCTTCTTTCTCATAAAATGTAACCATTAAGCTATAATCGGCGCGTGTTATTTAAAATAACTTCACGTCCTGTCGAATATTGATAGATTATCATAGCATAATAATGAAGGAATTCTCATGAAAGGTATGGAAAATTAATAATTACATCTCCATATGTCGTATCTACCATTTCCTCTTCATATAGGCAATGATACAGTAGAGGTAGTACTTAGAGTAAAGGGGTAAAGTGTAGAATGGATTTTCAGACAATCAAAGAGTATTTTTCACCAGAAAATATGGATCATATTGTTGAAAGCTATAAAGCGTTCGGACCACTTCTTGGTATTGGGCTACCGATGATAGAAGCGCTAATTCCAGCATTGCCACTTATCGTATTTGTACTGGCGAATGCTGTTGCATTTGGATTTTGGCTCGGTTTTCTTTATTCTTGGCTTGGATCAGTAATGGGTGCCTTACTTGTCTTTTTCATAATCCGCCATTTTGGCCGAAGTCGTTTCTTTTCTTTTGTAAATAAGCATGAGAAAGTACGAAAGGCAATGGGGTGGATTGAAAGGAAAGGGTTCGCACCGATTTTCGTCATATTTTGTTTTCCGTTTACACCATCTGCGCTTATAAATGTTGTTGCTGGTCTATCTCGCATTAGTGTAAAACAGTTTGGCCTTGCGCTCGCGTTCGGAAAGCTTGTGATGATTTTTATTTTAACGTATATCGGTCATGATTTAATGTCATTTATTCATAATCCGGTGAAATCAGTCATTGTAGCAATTGGTATTTTTATTTTATGGTATGTCGGTAAGAAAATCGAAGTAAAGTTAGAACTACATTAAGAATAGTCTTCTTTGTAAAGGAAAGCTTCATTATTAAAGGATAAGGGGAGAAGCGGATGAAGAAAACTTTGAAAAAAGAAGGCATAGAGTGGATACGAACAATTTTAATTGGTGTATTATTAGCTGTATTTTTTCGAACGTTTTTCTTTTCAACGTACGTTGTAGAGGGGAAATCAATGATGCCGACATTGCAAGATGGCAATATGCTCGTTGTAAATAAGGTGAGTTATCAAGTGGGGGACTTGAATAGGTTTGATGTTGTTGTATTTCATGCGAACAAAAAAGAGGACTACGTAAAACGAATTATCGGTTTACCTGGGGATCATATTGAATATAAGCATGATAAACTATATATAAACGGACAATTCGTGGATGAACCTTATCTAGAGAAATATAAGAAAGAGATAAATGGACGACAACTAACAGGTGACTTTACGCTAGAAGAGTTAACGAAGGAAAAAACGGTGCCACCTGGATATATTTTTGTAGTAGGTGATAACCGCCTCGGGAGCTGGGATAGTAGACATTTTGGTTTTGTAAAAGCTGATACAGTTGTCGGTAAAGTTGATTTACGATATTGGCCAATTCAAGAGGTGCAAACGAATTTTTCAAAAGGTTGATATAATAGGTAGAAGTATAGAAAAAGACAAACTACTCCGTTTGTCTTTTTTCGTGTCCTATAATACAATTATAGTAGCAAACTAACGTTCGTTATGTAAGTGAAAGGTGGGGTTACATGTCACTTCGATTTGTGATTGGTAGAGCGGGAAGTGGAAAAAGTACACTTTGTTTACACGAAGTGCAAGAAGAGTTAAAGCAGCGTCCAAGAGGGGAAACAATATTATATCTTGTGCCAGAACAGATGACATTCCAAACGCAGCAGGCGTTAATTGGTAGTGAGGATGTTAGAGGTTCTATTCGGGCACAAGTTTTTAGTTTTTCACGATTAGCGTGGAAAGTATTGCAAGAAGTTGGCGGAGCGAGTCGTCTTCACATTGATGAAGCGGGCGTACATATGTTACTTCGTAAAATTGTAGAGTCTCGTAAAGATGGATTATCGGTATTCCAAAAAGCAGCGGAGCAAAATGGTTTCTTTGAACATCTTGGCAGTATGATTGCGGAGTTTAAACGATATAACGTGACGCCATCAAACGTATATGAAATGTGGCAACAATTAGATGCACATAGTAGCAGTGCTGAACAAAAGCTATTAGCGAATAAAGTGTATGACTTACAGTTATTATATGATGATTTTGAACGTGCTTTAATCGGAAAGTACTTAGATTCAGAAGACTATCTGCAATTGCTAGTGGAAAAGCTTCCGCAGTCTGAATATGTAAAGGGAGCTGAAATTTATATAGATGGCTTCCATTCGTTTTCACCGCAAGAACTAGAAATTGTAAGACAGCTTATGATTTGCGGTGCGAGAGTGACAATTACATTAACGATAGATGAAAAAACGTTAGCGCAGCCAGTAAATGAACTAGATTTATTTTATGAAACGACGTTAACGTATGAAAAAATAAAACAAGTAGCGCGTGAAGAGAAAATAGAAATTGAAAAAACGATTCCGCTTATGGAACAACCGCGTTTTCATTCTCCAGCATTAGCGCATTTAGAAGCTCATTATGAAGCGCGTCCGAATGAGAAATTTAACGGGGAAGCAAGTGTAACGATTCATACAGCCGCGAATTTACGAGCTGAAGTAGAAGGCGTTGCTCGTGAAATTCGTAGACTTGTGGCGGATGAAGACTATCGTTACCGAGATATTGCAGTTCTTCTTCGTAACGGAGAAAGTTATTACGATGTAATGCGGACTCTATTTACAGATTATAATATCCCGCACTTTATCGATGAAAAACGCCCGATGTCACATCATCCGTTAGTAGAATGCATTCGTTCTGCACTCGAGATTATTAGCGGGAATTGGCGTTATGATGCAGTATTTCGCTGCGTGAAAACAGAGCTTTTATATCCATTAGACGTAAGAAAAGAAACGATGCGCGAAGAGATGGATGAGTTTGAAAACTATTGTTTAGCGTACGGTGTACAAGGGAAAAGATGGACTTCTGAAGATCCGTGGATGTATCGCCGCTATCGTTCTCTTGACGATACGGACGGGATGATTACAGACAGTGAACGTGAAATGGAAGAGAAAATAAATCGATTGCGTGACGTTGTAAGAACGCCTGTTATTCGTATGCAAAAAAGACTGAAGCGTGCGGGAACGGTTATGCAAATGTGCGAAGCTGTTTACTTATTTTTAGAAGAGCTTGACGTTCCGAAAAAATTAGAAGCATTACGTATTCGTGCAGAAGAGAGTGGAGATTTCTTATTTGCGACAGATCATGAACAAGTATGGGAAGAAGTAATGAGTCTTCTTGATACGTTCGTTGAGATGCTTGGAGAAGAAAAAATGTCACTTTCTATGTTCACAGACGTTATGTCGACAGGTCTTGAGGCGCTTCAATTCGCAAACATTCCGCCGTCATTAGACCAAGTGTTAATTGCGAATATTGATCGTTCTAGATTATCAAATGTGAAAGCAACATTCGTCATTGGAGTGAATGAAGGTGTGATTCCAGCAGCACCGATGGATGAAGGTATGCTTTCTGATGAAGAAAGAGATGTTCTTAGCGCTGCAGGTATTGAACTCGCACCAACGACGAGACAAACTTTATTAGAAGAACAGTTTGTTATGTACCAAATGGTAACGAGAGCAACTGAGAAATTATACATTTCATGCCCGCTTGCAGATGAGGAAGGAAAGACGTTACTTGCTTCTAGCTTTATTAAGAAAATAAAAAGAATGTTCCCTGATGTGAAAGATACATTTATTACGAACGACGTAAATGATTTATCACGTTCGGAACAAATTTCATATGTAGCAACACCAGAAGTAACGTTGTCATATGTTATGCAGCAACTTCAAACGTGGAAGCGATATGGATTTGAAGGCAACTTAGACTTTTGGTGGGATGTATATAATTTCTACGTTACTTCAGATGAATGGAAGCAAAAAAGTAGCCGCGTATTATCAAGCTTATTCTACCGAAATCGTGCGCAAAAGCTAAGTACAGCTGTAAATAGAGATTTATACGGAGATAAAATAAAAGGAAGCGTTTCTCGTATGGAATTATTTAACCGTTGTGCGTACGCTCATTTTGCGCAGCACGGTTTATCGTTAAGAGAGCGTGATATTTTCAAACTGGATGCGCCAGATATCGGAGAGCTCTTCCATGCAGCGCTGAAGAGAATTGCAGATAGGCTATTACGTGAAAATCGTACTTGGGCGGATTTATCAATAAAAGAGTGTGAGCATCTTTCTACTGTAGTAATAGAAGAAATCGCACCGTTATTACAAAGACAAATTTTATTAAGTTCAAACCGTCATTTCTATTTAAAACAAAAACTACAACAAATCATTTTCCGTACGTCAATCATTCTTCGTGAACATGCGAAGTCTAGCGGTTTCGTACCAGTTGATCTAGAAGTGCCATTTGGTATGGGCGGTACAGGATCACTTCCGCCAATGGAATTCTCGTTACCTAATGGTGTAAAGATGGAAGTAGTTGGCCGTATTGACCGTGTTGATAAGGCAGAAGATGAAAATGGAACATTCCTACGTATTATTGACTATAAATCAAGCTCAAAAGCGTTAGACTTAACGGAAGTGTATTACGGATTAGCACTTCAAATGTTAACGTATTTAGATGTTGTTACTTCAAATGCGCATACGTGGATGAAAAAAGGCGGCACGGCATCACCAGCTGGTGTATTGTATTTCCACATTCATAACCCAATTGTGGAGGTAAAAGGTGACGCATCTGAAGCAGAAATTGAAAAGGAAATTTTAAAGAAATTCAAAATGAAAGGTCTCGTACTAGGAGATGCTGACGTTGTTCGTTTAATGGATAACAAACTTTCAACAGGAAGCTCTGATATTATTTCTGCTGGTCTGAAAAAAGACGGTAGTTTTAGTGCGCGTTCAAGTATTGCTAGTGAACAAGAGTTTAACGTCCTGCAAAAATACGTACACCATACGTTTGAAAATATCGGGAAAGACATTACAGAAGGCGTTATTGATATTGCTCCTTACAAAAAGGGGAATAAAGCGGCATGTACGTTCTGTAACTTCAAATCTGTTTGTCAGTTTGATGAATCACTTGAAGATAACCAATTCCGTACGCTAAAAGATATGAAAGATAGCGAAGCGATGGAGAGAATTAGAGAGGAGGTTGGCGGAGAATGATAGAAAATTGGCCTAAAAAACCAGAAGGTAGTCAGTGGACAGATGACCAGTGGAAAGCGGTTGTAGCGAACGGACGTGATATTTTAGTCGCGGCAGCAGCAGGATCAGGGAAAACAGCAGTATTAGTTGAACGTATTATTAAAAAGATTATTAATGAAGAGAATCCAGTCGATGTCGACCGCCTGCTCGTTGTAACATTTACGAATGCAGCGGCGCAAGAGATGAAAAACAGAATTGGGGAAGCATTAGAAAAAGTATTAATTGATGAGCCTGGCTCTCAGCACATCCGAAAGCAGCTGAGCTTATTAAATAAAGCTTCCATTTCAACGATCCATTCATTTTGTTTACAAGTTATTAGAGGATACTATTACATGCTTGATGTTGATCCTCGTTTCCGCATTGCGAATCAAACAGAAAATGAATTGTTAAAAGAAGAAGTGTTAGATGACATATTAGAAGAAGAGTATGGGATAGAAGATAATACGATATTCTTTGAACTCGTTGATCGTTATACGAGTGACCGCAGTGACGATGATTTACAACGTATGATTTTAGCGCTTCATACAGAATCAAGAGCGCATCCAAATCCGGAAAAATGGCTCGATAAATTAGTAGAAGCATATGACGTCGAAGGAAAGACAATTGAAGATTTAGTGTACGCCTCTTACTTATTAGAAGATGTGAAATTCCAGCTTGAAACAGCGGAACAGCATATTCGTAAAGCAACGGAACTCGCAATGCTTCCTGACGGTCCAGCGCCCCGTGTTGAAACCCTGCAAGCAGATTTAGTTTTACTTGGAACGTTATCATCAGCTGCTCGTGAGTCATGGACAAGCGTATATGAAGCGATGCAAAACGTATCGTGGCAAACGTTAAAGCGTATTAAGAAAAGTGATTACAACGAGGATGTTGTAAAACAAGTAGACTCCCTTCGTAATAAAGCGAAAGATGAAGTGAAAAAATTACAAGAAGAGCTATTTAGCCGTAAGCCTGAAAGTTTCTTACGAGATTTTCAAGATATGCATCCTGTATTAGAAAAGCTTGTTCAGCTCGTAAAAGTATTTACAGAACGTTTCCAAACGATGAAGCGAGATAAAGGAATGGTCGATTTCACAGATTTAGAGCATTTCTGTTTACAAATTTTAAGTGAACAAAGTGAAAATGGTGAAATGAAGCCATCAGCAGTAGCGCTTCAATATCGTAATAAATTTGCTGAAGTATTAGTCGATGAATATCAAGATACGAACTTCGTACAAGAATCAATTATTAAATTCGTAACGAAAGATTCTGAGAGTGAAGGAAACTTATTCATGGTTGGTGACGTGAAACAGTCGATTTATCGTTTCCGACTAGCAGAACCAGGATTATTCTTAGGAAAGTATAAACGCTTCACGCAAGAAGGATTAGGCGGCGGAATGAAAATTGACTTAGCGAAAAACTTCCGTAGTCGTCATGAAGTGTTAGCGGGTACCAACTTTATTTTCAAACAAATTATGGGCGAAGAAGTTGGGGAAATCGATTACGATGCTGACGCTGAATTAAAGCTAGGTGCTAGCTATCCAGAAGGTGAAGATGTAGCAGCTGAACTATTGTGCATTCAGCAAACAGAAGAAGAAGTAATAGACGGTGAAGAAGGTGCGGAAGTAGAAAAAGCACAGCTTGAAGCACGTCTTATGGCGCAGCGCATTAAAGCGATGGTTGATTCAGGTTATGAAGTGTATGATCGTAAAACGGATAGTATGCGCCCTGTACAATACCGCGACTTCGTTATTTTACTTCGCTCCATGCCGTGGGCACCGCAAATTATGGAAGAGTTAAAATTGCAAGGAATTCCAGTATACGCTGATCTTGCGACTGGTTACTTTGAAGCGACAGAAGTAAATATTATGATGAACGTATTCCGCGTTATTGATAATCCGATGCAAGATATTCCGCTTGCAGCAGTACTTCGTTCCCCAATCGTTGGATTAAATGATGAAGAACTTGCAACGCTTCGTGCTCATGGGAAGAAAGGATCGTTTTATGAAGTAATGAGCTCATTCTTAAAAGGGGCACCGCTTGAAGAAGAAAAAGAACTACATGATAAATTAGAGTGGTTCTATAACTTATTACAAGGATGGCGTGAATTTGCGCGCCAACAGTCTCTTTCTGATTTAATTTGGAAAGTGTACGGTGAGACAGGTTATTATGACTTTGTCGGTGGTTTACCAGCTGGAAAGCAAAGGCAAGCAAACTTGCGTGTACTATATGACCGTGCAAGACAATATGAAGCAACATCGTTTAGAGGACTATTCCGCTTCTTACGCTTTATTGAGCGTATTTTAGAACGCGGTGATGATATGGGTACGGCGAGAGCTTTAGGTGAACAAGAAGATGTCGTTCGCATTATGACAATTCATAAAAGTAAAGGACTTGAGTTTCCAGTCGTATTTGTCGCTGGACTTGGTCGTCGCTTTAATACACAAGACTTAATGAAGCGTTTCTTACTGCATAAAGACTTCGGTTTTGGTTCGCAATTTATCGATCCTCGTAAACGAATTAAATATACGACATTATCACAACTTGCAATTAAGCGTAAAATGAAAATGGAATTAATCGCGGAAGAAATGCGCGTCTTATACGTAGCGTTAACACGTGCAAAAGAGAAGTTAATTTTAATTGGAACGGTTAAGGATGCAACTAAGGAAATGGAAAAATGGCTGGATGCGAGAGAGCATAGTGAATGGTTATTACCAGATCATATACGTGCCGGAGCGTCTTGCTACTTAGACTGGATTGCACCTTCATTATATAGGCACCGTGATAGTGAAATACTTCTTGAATTAGGACAAGGAAGTGTTCCAGATGAAATTTATGGGTATGACACTAGCTGGAAAGTAGAAGTTGTTGACGGTAACACGTTACTCGCGCCAGAACCGGTTCAAGAAGAGAAACAAGAATTGTTAGAAGCACTTCGTGAGAAAAAGGCCGTTCCCCTGCAAAGTGAACGGAAAGAAGAGGTGTACGATAGATTAATGTGGAAGTACGGATATGAGGAAGCGACATCTCATCGTGCGAAGCAATCTGTTACAGAAATAAAGAGAAATTATCAATCTGAAGAAGGTAGCGATAATGCCTTTATTAAAAAAATACGTGCACCAATTAGGACACGTCCTCGTTTTATGGAGAAAAAGGGATTAACATATGCAGAGCGCGGAACAGCAGTACATGCCGTTATGCAGCATGTTGATTTGAAGAAGCCGATTACAGAAGAAGTGATTCGGGAGCAAATTGCTGGAATGGTAAATAAAGAATTATTAACATTCGAGCAGGCGGAAGAAATTGCGATTGAAAAAGTAATTTCATTCTTTGATAGTGACCTAGGTAAAAGGGTATTAGCGGCGAAAAGTGTTGAGCGTGAAGTACCATTTACGATGATGCTTGCAGCAGAAGAAGCGTATCAAGATTGGCAAGGGCAGAGCGGGGAATCCATTCTTGTCCAAGGGGTTATTGACTGCATGATTGAAGAGGAAGATGGTATTACTTTAATCGACTTTAAAACGGATACGATTGAAGGGAAGTTCCCAGGTGGATTTGATCAAGCGAAACCAATTTTAGAAGAGCGATATAAAGTCCAGCTTTCGTTATATGCAAAGGCACTTGAGAAAAGCTTACAACATCCTGTGAAAGAGAAATATTTATACTTCTTTGATGGTAATCATGTTATAAAAGTTGAGGAATAGAGGGGCTTGCAAATGGTAACGGAAAAAACGTTAAGAACGTGTGAAAAAGGACATGAGTACTATAAAAGTAGCGATTGTCCAACTTGCCCAACCTGTGAGAAAGAGAGAACGCCAAAAGAAGGGTTTCTTTCCCTTCTTTCAGCGCCAGCAAGAAGGGCGCTAGAGCATCATGGAATTCATACTGTAGAAGAACTCTCAAAGTATAGCGAGAAAGAAATTTTAAAACTACATGGTATGGGACCTGCGTCGATGCCGAAGCTTAGAAAGGCTTTGGAGGAACAAGGATTATCATTTAAATAAAAAGAGTGCTATGCTCTTCTAGAAGAAATAGAAAAGAGTCCATCACGTTAGATGGACTCTTTTACTATCTACCTATAAAGAGTAATTACAGGGTAACTGTTTGATTAAGCTGTTCCAATCTGGTCTTGATCCGCCACATCAGAATCAAACGTATTTGTTGCACTAACACCGTTAAAAGTATTCACGACAAATCCAACATTGGAAGCTCCAGATCCATTATAAGCTTTCGTATTTTCTTTCGGAGAAACGTTATAAAAATCCCCTAAATTGAAAGAACCATTACTGTTTTGCACGACGAGATTTCCAACAACAGAAGGCATACCATCCACCTACTTTACTAAACTTTGTAATTACTATATGAATTATTGTGCGGAAGGTTCATCTGTAATATATTGGCGAATTTGCATAATACGAGAGTTATTAAAAACATAATCAACATTTCCAATTTGAAATCCACCAGAGTTTAAAAGTGTGCGCAATTCAACATTATTTACTTCAATAAAAGGACATTCATTTACAATGTTTAAATTTACATCTGTCGTTCGTTTTGGGATTGTGATGTGTTCATCTGTAAAGATTTCAAATGCATCTAAGCGACCTTCGTCTTTTATATAACAAGGGAATTCCCGGTGAACGGCAAGAGCTCTACTTTTTAATTCCATTTGATTGGCATCTCCAACTTGAAATACGGCAGCAATCCCTAACGAAACAATAGAAACATTTTGGACAATAGACACGTGATGTAACATAATTTCTCAGTCTCCTTAACCTGGAGTAGGAGGGACATCTGTTACTAATGGCACAAATGGACCCTCTGTAACAGTTTCAAACGGCGTATCAAGAATAGAAGATAGAATGAGGAAATTTGCATCCCCAATTAAAAAGAGTGCGGACGACGATACACCGTTTATTTTAATCTGTCCGACTTTGAACTCGCGGTTTACAACGTTAAGGTTCATACATACTTACTCCTTTCGGAAATTGCCCGGTATGTGTTGAATAAAAGAGAGGAAGGCTTTGTCGATATCATGTTTCATAGCTTGGATAATGATATCTCGTAAATAATCTGGATCTGTTGAAATCCCTTCATGTGATTGTGCTTGTGATAAATAATAAGGAAGTCTATGCTCCATCTGTTTCTTTATGTCGTCAACCATCATTTGTCGATACATTTCATCGAGCGGCGTTCTCTCTTCTTGTTCAAAATGGAGAATTCGATTATATGCTTCTTCATCTAAGTAACGATGCATTTCCTGAAGGATACCTTGGTAAAAGTCTGGGTTTGTATCTGTTTCAGGATTGACCTTCAAAGTTTCCGTGTCAACTTGAAAATCCTCAATTTGTTGTCCTTTTGTTGAAAATGGATTTAATCCAATATTTAAAGTGCCATTTAAATTTTCTACTTTTAATTGATCGAATTTATATTCCACTTTTCCTATAGAAGAGGAGGGGCGACTTTTTAATTCATTAAGCTCTTCTTGTAATTGACGAACTTGATCTTCTAAGTTAAGAATGGTCGCTTGTTGTGCTTGAAGAGCTTGTTGAAGTTGGTGTAAGTAAGTATATATATCTTGATTCATTTGTGAAACCTCCTTTTCAATAGGGAGGGTAAATATATTCCTACTATATATTTATGACAAGGATGTCTTAAGAAGAACTAGTTGATGGTTTGATAGAAATAATTTGTCCTTTTGCCTGTAATGGGCGAAGGGGTTCTGTAAATCCGCCAGTATTTGAGAATTTAGATAGGGCTTTAATACTTCCGGCAGTACCAATTTGGAATACAGAAGAGGTTGTAATGCTATCAATTTTAATACTGTTAATGATGATGCTTTGGTTTACATAAAAATTCAATACAATCGCCCCCTTTAAGTTGAACCAATTATCGCTTGATCAACGACATCTGAATCATTAACAGTCGTTGCGCTTTGATAATTGTAGACAGAAACGTTATCTCCAACGTTAAAAGAGCCGGCCCCAGCGAAAGCGCGTGAATAACTAATAGGCCTAATCGCAAATACATCTCCAATATGAAAAATACCACTTGATCCAATATTGACGATACGAATATGTCCGACCATAGCTGGCATACAAAACACCTTTCGTTTTTAAAATTTTCTTTTCTATTATTGTATGGGCGTTTTCAATAAAATGTGTGTTTTTTTGAAATAAAAGAAACACACACGTTATTGTGTGTGCGTGTCGAGTGTTTGGTTAGGGTGAACATCCGTATGTACATGCCAAATTACATTTAAGAGTTTGTCCAGTTCTTGGCTGCAGTCCACTGTTTTTTGAGAAGTCATTCCATAGCGTTCAGCAAAATAAATCATTTTTTCACGTTTTTTTTCAATCGCTTGCTCAAACATTGAAATCGGCTCCATCTCTAAATGAAATTTTTAGTATATATGTAGTACATATTATACGAAAATTCCATAAAAAAGAAATATGTTCGCTAAAAAAAGTAAAATTTCTACATTTTATGCCAAATAATAAAGGAGTAACGAATAGGGTATGAGAAGAATATTGTAAAAATTAGCGTGTATGAGAAGGTTTTTTTCTTACGGATGCGAATACAATTAAAAGGTATGAGTTTTAGGATGGAGAGTGGAAATGTTGCGTTTGGTAACGGCGAAAAAAGAAGAAAAGGTATTTGTAGGTATTGTGGATGAAGAAGAAGAAAAGGTATTGCACTTAAGAGAAGCGCAAAGGCAAAAGGGAGAAAAGGTTACAATCCCTATTACAATGTTAGAATGTATTGAAAGAGGAACCGAATGTGTTGAAAAAATGTGTGAAATTGTCAATTGGGCGAAGGAAAATGAAGGAACGGCGTATTACCCGTTAACTGAGGTGAAAATATTAGCACCAATTCCAAGGCCAAGGAAGAATATTTTGTGCGTTGGAAAAAATTATCGTGAGCATGCGATGGAAATGGGCGGCGTAGAGTCAATTCCAGAAAATATAATGATCTTTACGAAAGCACCAACGACAGTGATTGGAATGGATGAAAAAATTAATAGTCATCCCCACGCAACAAATGAATTAGACTATGAAGGGGAACTAGCTATCGTCATTGGTAAGCGAGGGAAACAAATAAAAAAAGAAAAAGCGCTTGAGCATGTTTTTGGTTATACCATTATAAATGATATAACTGCTCGCGATATTCAAAGGAAGCATAAGCAATTTTTCCTTGGAAAAAGTTTCGATACATTTTGTCCGATGGGACCGTATTTAATTCATAAATCGATGGTTAGTGCGCCAAATGCGTTACACATTGAAACGGTAGTAAATGGAGAAGTAAGACAAACTTCAAATACAAATAAAATGATTTTTTCAATAGAAGAAATCATTTCAACGATAAGTAAAGGAATGACATTAGAACCAGGAGATATTATCGCAACAGGAACCCCGGCTGGTGTTGGAAAAGGTTTCACACCACCGAAGTTTTTGCATGCCGGTGATGAAGTAGTTGTTACAGTAGAAGGAATTGGTACTTTGCGAAATGTAGTGAAGTGAAGAAAAGAGCTATCTTATTAATAAGATAGCTCTTTTCTATGGTCTTGGGTGATAGAGGTAATCGATAACGGAAAAAGTGTAAAGACCAATGACTGCAAGTGTACAAATGCCAAATAGTATAACCGTAAGTGCGCTTTTTTCGCGTCCAAAACCAATGATAGTAAGAATAACAGTAGTCCAAAATGATGCTTTCAGTAGTGTGAATGTAGTGGGAGTTGAGTAGTGACTAAGCGATGTTACGGAAAGTAGGAAGCCAAAGAATGTAACTAAAAGAAAAGTTGTAGCTAAATAGTTAATATGTTTGCCGTATCTTAATAACATATCGCACCTCCTTTATGAATTTAAAATACAGAAAATTACAATTTTATTTTAGTATAAATCAATATAAAATGAAAGAGGTTGTCCCAACATGTAGGACAACCTCTCTATTATTACGATAATACAGCTTTAATTTTTTGGAATGCCCACTCTAAATCTTCTTCAGAGATTACTAGAGGTGGTGCGATACGAATTACGTTTTCGTGTGTTTCTTTACATAACAGTCCAGCTGCTTTTAGTTGTTCACAGTAAGGGCGAGCTGGCTCGTTTAATTCGATACCGATAAATAAACCTTTACCGCGAACTTCAGTAATCATTGGGTTATCGATTTCTTTTAATTGTCCAACTAATTTTTCACCTAATTGAAGAGAACGCTCTGTTAATTTTTCTTCTTCTAACACTTCAAGAGCTGCGATAGAAACAGCACATGCAAGTGGATTACCACCGAATGTAGAACCGTGAGAACCTGGCTCAAATACCCCTAAAATGTCGCGGTTTGCTGCAACGCAAGAGATTGGGAATACGCCGCCGCCAAGCGCTTTACCAAGTATGTACATGTCAGGAGTTACACCGTCCCAGTCACAAGCAAATACTTTACCAGTACGGCCTAAGCCAGTTTGGATTTCATCTGCTACGAATAAAACGTTTTCTTTTTTACATACTTCAAGAGCTTCTTTTAAGAAACCAGCTGGGGGGATGTTAATCCCTGCTTCACCTTGGATTGGCTCTAAAATGAATGCAGCTGTGTTTGGTGTAATAGCAGCTTTTAACGCTTCTAAATCACCGTAAGGAATTACAACGATGCCAGGAAGCATTGGACCGAATCCGCGCTTGTACTCTTCGTTTGAAGACATAGAAACAGCACCCATCGTACGTCCGTGGAAGTTATCTTCACAAACGATAATTTCAGCACGGTTTGCTTCTACTTTCTTCACATCATAAGCCCAGCGGCGAGCTGTTTTAATTGCAGTTTCAACAGCTTCTGCACCTGTATTCATTGGAAGTACCATTTCTTTATTAGTTAGTTTCGCAACTTTTTCGTACCAAGGACCTAATTGATCGCTATGGAAAGCACGAGAAGTTAACGTAACACGATTAGCTTGGTCAATTAAAGCGTTAATAATTTTTGGGTGACGATGACCTTGGTTTACTGCCGAATATGCACTTAATAAGTCCATATAGCGGTTTCCTTCAGGATCTTCTACCCAAACGCCTTCTGCTTTAGAAATAACGATTGGAAGTGGGTGATAGTTATTTGCCCCGTATGTGTCTGTAAGTTCGATAATATCCTTAGTTTGAATCATGATTGTTCCCCCTTTTGTTATTACAAGAAGTTTGTAAATACTCTAAATATTATATCATTTAAATGTAAAAAAGCGAAACATTTCCTGAAAATAAATGAACATGTTATCATATAGAATGAAAAAGTGTGAAAAGAGGAGGTAAGGGATACGATGGTACATATGCATATTACAGCATGGGCGTTAGGTTTAATTTTATTCTTCGTTGCGTATTCACTTTATTCAGCAGGAAGAAAAGGGAAAGGTGTACATATGGGGCTTCGTCTTATGTACATTATCATTATTGTGACAGGTTTCATGTTGTACATGGGTATTATGAAGACTGCAACAAGTAACATGCACATGTGGTATGGTTTAAAAATGCTAGCTGGTATTTTAGTTATCGCTGGAATGGAAATGGTTCTTGTGAAAATGAGCAAGAACAAGGCAACGGGGGCATTCTGGGGATTATTTATTATCGCGCTTGTAGCGGTATTTTATCTAGGACTGAAATTACCGATTGGTTGGCAAGTATTCTAATAAAGAAAATAAAACCACCTTATAATCTCAAATATTTGGGAAATAAGGTGGTTTTTTATTTTATGTTGCATCGATATGCAACTCTTCTCCGTTTACTTTCGTAAAACGAAACATATTTTTATTTGACGTAGCGTGACGAACGAAATGGTGCTGCAGTGTACAAATCATCTCTTCGTTATCAAATAAAAGAATATTTACTCCTTCGCATGCTTCCTCTTTCGGTAAAAAGGATAAATAATTATGACAATACATGCAATCATATAAAGAGTAATGAAGTGATTGCAATGCCTCTGTTAATAAGGCAAAGACAGAGTCAGGTAATTCCTCAAGCCATTCTGTATAGCTAAGGAGTAATTTTTTACGAATGCGTATCATTTCCCCATTTTGCAAATGGTGCTGTTCGTTGGCGATTTGTAATATATCTTGTTCATAGAAACGAGCCGGTAGCCAGTTGTTGTTATATAAAATTTCAAATCCATCTTCGGCAATATCTTCTAATAAAAATGCTTCCTCATTTTCATCATCAAAGAATACCCATTCATTGTTTATATATTCTACATTACCGACCGTATGAGCGCGAGGCTGGTTATATAAAATATGTTTACGTTGTATCATACACGATTTCTCCTTTTGAAAAGTAGTTATTCCTGTTATAGACAGTTCGTGCATTCTTTATAACTAGACACATCTACACATAGGTGGGCATACAATAAAACACGTTTTACTGAGTGAAAATGCTATTCCGTATATGAATAGTAGGTTATCGTCAAGTTTGTCATTTTTTTGATCCGCACTTTTAGAGTGGGATTACTGCACGTTCAAGAAAAGAAATAAGATGGAAGGATGATTTATATGTGCGGGATTACAGGATGGGTGGATTATAAACGCTCATTAGAAGGAGAACGGGACGTCGTTACGAAGATGGCTGAGACGTTAGCGAAGCGTGGCCCAGATGATAATAAAGTTTGGATTAAAGGCAATGTCGCATTTGGGCATAAACGGTTAATCGTTGTTGATCCTGAAGGTGGTAAACAGCCGATGACTTGTTTAAAAGATGAAGCAAATTATGCAATTTGCTATAACGGCGAACTGTATAACACGGAAGACATTCGAAAGGAACTATTAAGAAGAGGATATACGTTCAAAGGTCACTCTGATACGGAAGTATTGTTAGCTTCTTATATCGAATGGAAAGAAGAATGTGTCGATCATTTAAACGGTATATATGCGTTTGCTGTATGGGATGAACAGAAAGAACAAGTGTTTATTGCGCGCGATCGATTAGGGGTAAAACCACTATTTTATAAATATGACAGTGGGCGATTACTATTTGGCTCAGAGTTAAAAGCGATATTGGCGCATCCAGATGTGAAGGCGGAAGTGACGTTAGAAGGATTATCTGAAATATTTGGCCTTGGACCATCTAGAACGCCTGGCCACGGCATTTATGCTGGTATAAAAGAATTACGTCCAGGTCATGCGATGACATTTTCAAAGAACGGTTTATGCATATGGAGATATTGGAATGTAGAAAGTAAAAAGCATGAAGATTCCTTTGAAGAAACAGTAGAAAAAACACGCTTTTTATTACAAGATGCGATTACAAGGCAGCTCGTTTCTGATGTACCATTATGTACTTTTTTATCAGGCGGTGTAGATTCAAGCGCTATAACAGCAATTGCTGCAAAAGAATACGAAAGATCAGGAAAAGGGCAATTACACACATATTCGATTGATTACGAAGATAATGACAAATACTTTAAAGCAAATGCGTTTCAGCCAAATTCAGATGCACCATTTATTCATTTGATGACGGAAACGTTTCAAACAATCCATCATCGCTGCGTCATTTCAAATGAACAATTAGCGCAGTATTTAACAGAAGCAGTACTCGTTCGCGATTTACCTGGTATGGCAGATATTGATTCGTCATTATTATGGTTTTGTCGTGAGATTAAACAAGATTTTGTCGTCGGTCTATCTGGGGAATGTGCAGATGAAATATTTGGTGGTTATCCGTGGTTTTATAGAGAGGATGATTTACAATCGAGTGCATTTCCGTGGATGCGCTCTACAGAAGCGCGTGAACAACTGCTAAAGAAAGAATGGAGAAATAAATTAAACTTACAACAATATGTACAGCAGCGCTATGAAGAGTCCATTCAAGAAGTTCCTATTTTAGAGGGAGAAAGCCCAATTGAAGCAAAGAGACGACAATTATTTTATTTAAATATGGTATGGTTTATGACAACATTATTAGACAGAAAAGACCGTATGAGTATGGGTGCAAGCTTAGAAGTACGCGTTCCATTTGCGGATCACCGACTTGTCGAATATGCTTGGAATATTCCTTGGGAAATGAAAATGTATAAAAATCGCGAAAAAGGTCTATTACGTAAAGCGTTAGAAGGATTACTTCCAAATGACATCTTATATAGAAAGAAGAGCCCGTATCCGAAAACACATAATCCGCACTATACGAAAGCAGTAACAGTATGGCTACAAGATTTATTAACAGATAAAGGATCGATTTTACACGAACTATTTGATAAAGAACAGCTGAGCGGATTAATTGAGTCAGGCGGCAGTGCATTCCAAACGCCATGGTATGGTCAATTAATGACTGGGCCACAACTTTTAGCTCATTTAGCACAAATTCACGTTTGGTTTAAAGAATATGGAGTAAATATTAAAGAATAGGAGAAAAGCGACTTACTTTATAAGTAAGTCGCTTTTTATTAAATAAATTGTCATATAAAATTCAAAATTATATTAGAAAAAATACTTATTTAGAATAATTATCTTTACGTACTTATTATTAGTTGTTATAATTGGAAACAAATGTTCTTGAAAAAGATTCTCATTTATAAAATTGAGGTGTTATATAGATGAAAAAGAAAAAAATAGGTTTACTCGTAATGGCGTATGGAACGCCGGATTCATTAGATGAAGTAGAGGCATATTATACACATATTCGTCATGGGCGTAAGCCATCAGAAGAAGCACTCCAAGATTTAATTGGACGCTATAAAGCGATTGGTGGAATTTCACCGCTTGCAAAAATTACGAAAGAGCAAGCGCATAAATTAACAGACTCAATGAATAATATGTTTACAGAGTATGAATTTAATTGTTACTTAGGCTTAAAACATACTGCTCCGTTTATAGAAGATGCAGTAGAAGAGATGAAGCGCGATGGAATTGAGCAAGCAATTAGTATCGTATTAGCGCCGCATTATTCTACCTTTAGCATTAAGGCATATAACGAGCGTGCAATTCGTCTCTCGGAGGAAATAGGTGGTCCTGTTATTGAACCAATTGAACAATGGTATGATGAACCGAAATTTATTTCGTATTGGGCAGATCAAATAAAAGAAACATTTACAAAGATTGAAGATAAAGAGAAAGCAGTTGTAATTTTTTCTGCGCATAGTTTACCAGAGAAAATTATTGCAGCGGGTGATCCTTATGTGAAGCAATTGCAGCATACGGCGGATTTAATCGCAGCAGCTGCAAACATTCAAAATTATACAATAGGTTGGCAAAGTGCCGGAAATACACCTGATCCATGGATTGGACCGGATGTGCAAGATTTAACGAGAGATTTATTTGAAGAGCATAGATATAAATCTTTCATATATTGCCCAGTTGGTTTTGTGGCAGAGCATTTAGAAGTTTTATATGACAACGATTACGAGTGTAAAGTTGTGACGGATGAATTAAATGCTGCGTATTTTAGACCAAATATGCCGAATTCACAATCTACATTTATTGATTGTTTAGCTACAATTGTTTCCAGAAAAATGAAAGAAATAGTTGACAAAGAACTAATTTTGAATAATAATTAATTTATAATAATTTTAAATAAATAATAATTACTATGAAAGAAAGAGGAGGATCCCCCTAGATGAATCCAAATAATCGCTTAACAACAAACCAAGGTGCTCCGGTCGGAGATAACCAAAATTCTCGTACAGCTGGTCGCCGTGGACCGGTATTATTAGAAGACTATCATTTAGTAGAAAAATTGGCTCACTTTGATCGTGAACGTATTCCAGAGCGTGTTGTGCATGCACGTGGTGCAGGTGCTCACGGTGTATTCGTAACGAAAAACAGCATGAAGAAATATACGAAAGCAGCATTTTTACAAAATGAAGGAACTGAAACACCTGTGTTTGTTCGTTTTTCAACGGTTATTCATGGTCAAGGTTCTCCTGAAACAGCACGTGATCCGCGCGGTTTCGCTGTTAAATTTTATACAGAAGAAGGAAATTACGATATTGTAGGTAACCATTTACCAGTCTTCTTCATTCGTGATGCAATTAAATTCCCTGATATGGTGCATTCTTTAAAACCAGCACCTGATACAAATATTCAAACACCAGATCGTTACTGGGATTTCATGACGTTAAGTCCAGAATCTACACATATGATGACATGGGTATTTTCTGATTACGGTACACCAGCAAGTTATCGTGAAATGGAAGGTTTCGGTGTACATTCATTTAAATGGATTAATGCGGAAGGTAAAATCGTCTACATTAAATATCATTGGAAACCACAGCAAGGTGTACGTAACTTAAGTGCAAAAGAAGTGCAAGAAGTACAAGGAAAAGACTTCAACCATGCAACTCGTGACTTATTCGATGCAATCGAAAAAGGAAATTACCCGAAATGGGATTTACACGTACAAGTGATGCAACTAGATGAAATGGATTCTTTAGACTTTGATCCACTGGACCCAACGAAAGTATGGCCAGAAGATCGTTTCCCATTAATGGAAGTAGGGACAATGACGTTAAATCGTAACCCGAAAAACTTCTTCGCGGAAGTAGAACAAGTAGCGTTCTCTCCAAGTGCAACTGTAAATGGTATTGAACCATCTGAAGATAAATTATTACAAGGTCGTTTATTCTCTTATCCAGATACACAGCGTTACCGCCTTGGTGCAAACTACTTACAAATTCCTGTAAACTGTCCATACGCAGCTGTTCATAATCAACAACGTGATGGTGCGATGCAAATCAATCAAAACCCATCTACAATTAACTATGAACCGAGCCGTCATGCTGAAAATCCAGTTGAAGACCCAGCTTACCGCGATTCAACTATGAAAGTAGAAGGCTACGTATCTCGTGAAAAAATTGACAAACCAAATGATTTCAAACAAGCGGGTGAGCGTTACCGTTCATTCTCTAAAGAAGAGCAAGACAACTTAATTGCAAACTTAACAAATGACTTAAAAGACGTAAATGAACGTACGAAATTACTAGCTGTATGTAACTTCTTCCGTGCAGATCAAGAGTACGGTATGCGTTTAGCGCAAGCATTAAACGTTGATATTACGCAATATGTAGGAAATGCTCCGAAATAAATTGGAAAAGACGACTGTTATGAAACGGTCGTCTTTTTTGTTTATGTAAAGTTACACGCGGGTATTCTTCAGTTTCGTTATGTCGGAATTTGTTGGTAAATCGATATATCGTGTCGAAACGTCGATATATTGAAATAATCGCTGATATATTTACAGGAATACTAGCTGGGGTATGCAGTGCCGATAAATGCAAAAAAGAGATGCAATCTACTATCAATAGATTGCATCTCTTTTTTAGTTCACTCGCTCAGTATATTCATAAGCTTTCTCTCCATGCATTGAAATATCAAGTCCCATATGTTCCTCGTGCTCATCTACCCGGACAGGGAGGAAGAAGTTAATTGCTTTAATAATGGCGTACGTCATTATAATTGTGAATGCATATGTTGCGCCGATTGCTACAAGTTGTTTCAATAGTAACGCGGCGTTTCCGTAAAATAATCCGTTAGCGCCATCGCCGTTTACTGCAGTAGTTGCAAATAGTCCTGTCGCAATGCCGCCCCAAGTTCCGCCGATGCCGTGACATCCAAATGCATCGAGTGTATCGTCGTATCCGAATTTTGTTTTTAAGAAAAAGACCGCTCCGAAGCATAATACGCCGCCAATTGCTCCGATAAGAAGAGCTGAGAAAGGTGTAACGAACCCGCAAGCTGGTGTAATAGCGACTAGACCGGAAACAACGCCGCAAGCAGCTCCCATCGCAGTCGGTTTTGATTGGAAGAACCATTCTGAAAGCATCCAAGTTAATGCAGAGGCAGCGGCGGCTATATTTGTATTAATAAATGCAGTTAAAGCTACGTCGTTTAAAGATAATGCGCTTCCGACGTTAAAACCGAACCAGCCGAACCATAGCAGCCCAGCGCCTAACATCGTAAATGGTAAATGATGAGGAGACGAACCGTTTATGTTTTTGCGTTTTCCAAGGAAAATAGCTAATACGAGGCCAGCCACGCCAGATGTAATATGAACGACATTACCGCCAGCGAAGTCTAATGCGCCAAGTTCTCTTAGCCATCCACCAACGCCCCATACCCAATGAGCGACAGGATTGTAAACGATTGTTGTCCATAGAAGGATGAAAATAAGGAAAGCTGAAAATCGCATTCTTTCGGCAAATGCTCCTGAAATTAGAGCGGGGGTTAGAATAGCAAACATGAGTTGAAACATCATAAATAAATTGTGAGGAATAGTAGATGAGTAGTCTGGATTTGGTGCGTAGCTAACTCCGTTTAAACCGAACCAATCGAATGTGCCGATAAGTCCGTGCCAATCTGGTCCGAATGATAAAGAATAACCAATTACAATCCATTGAATCGAAACGATAGCCATTGCGCTATAACTATGCATTGTCGTACTGAGTACGTTTTTACTGCGAACCATACCTCCATAAAAAAGTGCTAATCCTGGTGTCATTAACATGACCATTACTGTCGCTACAAACATAAAAACTGTATCTCCTGTATTCATTCTCTCTCCTCCTATAATGTTAGAAAAAATAACATCGATTTGTTATGTTTCATATCATATTCGAAATAAAAAGAAAAATCAACTAAAAATTCAGAAAAATTTATATGTAATGTTAGGAAACCTAACATGTATTAATTTGATAAGAATGAAATCAACGTATGCGATTCGTTTGGATAATTGGTATAATATTCTTACAATTAAAATACATGGGGGATGCGTGTGGGGAAAATACATACTAGGAAACTATTCATTTGTTTTTGTTTAGCTGTCGTTTTGTTTGTACCAATACATACATTTGCAGACGAAAAAAGAGAGTGGCGAGACGAAGTTATATATTCTATTATGATTGATCGTTTTAATAATGGGGAACCGAAAAATGACAAACAGTTAGAAGTTGGCAATTTAGAAGGATATCAGGGCGGAGATATAAGAGGTATTATAAAAAGAATGGATTACATAAAAAAAATGGGATTTACTACTGTTATGCTTTCGCCGCTTTTTGAAAGTGTAAAATACGATGGGTTAGACGTGCGCAATTTTCAGAAGGTAAATGAACATTTCGGAACAGAAAATGATGTGAAAGAACTTGTGCAAGAAGCTCATGCAAAAGGAATGAAAGTTGTATTTCAATTTCCGCTTGGAGAAAACGAACAACAAGTAATCGACTCGATGAAATGGTGGATCAAAGAAGTTGATTTAGATGCAAGTTATGTAATACATAGTGAAAAAAAATCGCCTGCTTTTTGGGATGATGTGCAAAAAGATATGCAAGTGATAAAGAAAGATTTTCGAGTTATGACAAAAGAAGATAGTGAATACAACGAAAAAATAGTAGATGCGTTTTCCAAAGCGGACGTATCGGTGAAACCTTTATATGATGTAAGTAAAAAAGACGGAGCAGCCGCTACATTTTTAGATAATCAAGATACAAAAAGATTTGCTCGTATTGCAAAAGAGAATATGAATTATCCACCATCTCGTTTGAAACTAGCTCTTACATATTTATTAACAACACCAGGTATTCCGAATTTTTATTACGGAACTGAAATTGCATTGGATGGAGGAGGTACGCCAGATAATAGACGATTAATGGACTTCAAATCAGATGAAAAGTTTATGCAACATATAACGAAACTCGGTGAGCTTAGACAAGCGAGACCATCTTTACGCCGCGGTACGTTTGAGCTTCTATACGATAAAGATGGAATGAGTGTACTAAAGAGAAAGTATAAAGATGAAGTGACAGTAGTAGCGATTAATAATACGAAAGAAACACAAAAAGTTGCTTTACCTGCAAGTGCGATTGGTGAAAAACAAGAGCTAAGGGGATTGTTAGAAGATGAAATTATAAGAGAAGAAAACGGAAAATTTTATCTCGTTTTAAAGCGTGAAGAATCAAATGTGTATAAAGTTAACGGGGAAACAGGTGTGAATTGGCTATTTATTTCTTTAATCGTCGGTGTGAACGTATTGTTTATTGCTTTTTTAATTGTGGTTAAAAAGAAGCGGAAATAAGGGGATATTCTCTTTTGTGTTCAATTAAAAGTGCGTGATGAGGTGAGATGTTCAAGTCTTCTTATCGTATTCGTAATTCTGTATTTTGGGGATAACAGTGACGATGGGGAATTTGTTCGGTGGGACAGGCTAAGGAGAAAACTTTCTCCCTAGTCTGTTTTTCTTTGAAGTAAGACTCTCACCTCGAAATGCAACTGAGCAAAGAAGTAAAAAAATCGATAGAAGAAACAATAATTGAAAATATACTAATTTTACATTACATTAAAGGGTGAAAAGTATTTTGTTACTCATTGAGGGCTATATTTGAGGAGGAAAAATGGAATTTTACGATTTGGGTATTACCATTAAAGAACTTAGAATGAAAAAAAATATATCACAATCCGAATTATGTCATGGAATATGTTCACAAAGTCAAATTAGCAAGATTGAAAAAGGTGTGATTTATCCATCTAGCATATTGTTATATCAATTATCAGAAAGGCTTGGTATTGATCCAAATAATATATTTGCACTAACTCAAAACAAAAAATTAAAATATATAGAAAATGTAAAATGCGTAATGAAAGACTGCATAAGACAACATCAATATAAAGAGCTTTATGAAATAGTAACAAAAGAAAAAAACTTAAATAATTTTCGAATGAAAGAAGATAAACAATTTCTAATATGGCATGAAGCAATTGCTATATATCGTGTGAATAACTCAATAAAAACAGCTTTAACTCTTTTGAATAATGCATTAAAAATAACTGTAACGAATATTGATTTTTTAACAGAGAGAGAAATAGATATTATGCAGACAATGGCTATATTTCATGCAGAAAATAAAGAATATAAAGAGAGCATTAATATATTAAAAAGATGTTTAAGTAATTTTGATAAGTTAGATTTTCCTAGAGATAAAGAAATTAAATTAAAAATCATTTATAATTTAGCAAAATGTTTAAATTACACATATCAATACGAAGAAGCAAAAAAATACATTGATAAGGGTATCAAATTAGCTATTAATCTAAATACTTTATACTTATTGGGTGAACTATACTATGAAAAAGGTTCGAATTTACTAAAGCTTGAACAATCTAATAAAGAAGAAGTTGCTGATAACATGAAAACAGCGTTATTTATATTTGAATTAACAAAAAACGAAAAAAAATTACAAATAATTAAAGAAGAATATTTCGAAAAACATAATTGCTAAATAACTACTTATAGTACAATAAAACCCACAGGAAAAGTTCCTGTAGGTTTTACACTTATAAACCTCTTAATATTTTTTATAAACTTGATTCTAAAATATTATTACTTAATATGAATTTTTTAATGAAAGTTTACTTAACGTACTTTCTATTTTGAAATTTGCATTCTTATTAACACTTTATACTTCTCTTCCTTCCATATTAAAATTAAGATGGTTCAAGTAAGAGGAATGCAACTTAAAGTGTTTTTTTATGAGCTTTATCATCAACTATTTAGTGTTTCTTTAAATTAGTACATAACGTAGTTTTTTTGTACCAAGCTTTGTGAATGCAATTAGATTTATCCTTTAGTGTAGTTATATTATTAGAACATCCTGTAATATTTAGAGAGAGTATAGCCAATAAAAAACATAATATTAACTTCTTCAAATAACCACTTCTAACTCTTTTATAATTAACTTTTTTCATGGAATAAGATTCCTTATTAATTTTACATTACATTGAAGGGTGGAAAATATTCTTATACTCATAAATTGTTACGCTTGAGTAGGAGAGGGATTTTGGTTTGGGATTCAATTGATAAAGAAAGTGCTTTAAGTTGAAGGGAAATGTTCTAAGGTGTCTTTTCCTTATTTTTAAAAGGACATGCTCAATTCCATGTATAAAAAAATTCTACAATGAGACCTAGTACCTAGTCTAACGACGCGGTCACCTGTAAGATATTCGCATGAATAAACACTGTTCGCTCAGCAATTTTCACTGCAAATACCTTCTTGGCTTCGTCATATTGTTTCTACCCGCTAAAAAGAAAAACATCCTCTACATAGAGGATGTTTTTCTTTTTAGCGGTAGTTAATAAATTGTACGTCAATTGGTAAATCAGCGCTACGAACTGCTGCGATAACTGCTTGTAAGTCATCACGGCTTTTCGCTGTAACACGTACTTGATCATCTTGTACTTGTGTTTTTACTTTTAATTTCATTTCTTTAATGATGTTGTTAATTTTTTTCGCGTTATCTTTATCGATACCTTGTTGAAGTGTTGCACGTTGGCGAACAGTGTTACCAGCTGCCGCTTCAACTTTTCCGTAATCTAAGTTCTTAATTGGAACGTTACGTTTTACGAGTTTAGAAATAAGAACGTCTTTTACTTGCTCTAATTTGAACTCGTCGTCAGAAGTTAAAACAAGTACTTCTTTTTCAAGTTTAATATCACTTTTACTTCCTTTAAAGTCATATCGGTTTTGGATTTCTTTTAATGCAGTGTTAATTGCGTTTGTTACTTCAGGTAATTCTACTTTCGAAACGATGTCAAAAGAACTATCTTTTGCCATAGTTAGCACCTCCAAATAAATTTCTACTCTTTTTATGTACTGTACATACTAAAGTATAGCTGAAAACGAGCTTAGACTTAAGTGTTTTCATACTTATAATGATGTAACCTCATTTTATTATAGTGAATTTTGGGCAGTTGGACAAATAAAGAGAAAATCGTGTTATAATTAACTTTTGTTTGGAATGATAAAAATATAAAAAGTTAAAAAGTTCATTTTATATATATAGAAGGGAATTAAAAAAATATGTATTTACAAATAGGATCGATTGAACAGGTAACTGTTTTACGCGAAACGGAAATTGGATATATGGTTGGAAATGAAGAAGAAGAAATTTTCCTACATAAAAATGAAGTAGCTGGAGAAATTGAAGAAGGCGATACGATTGATGTATTCTTATACCTTGACCACCAAAATCGTATTTCGGCAACGATGAAGGAGCCAATTATTACAACATATGATTGGAACTGGGTAAAGGTTGTAGAAGTTATTCCTAGTTTAGGTGTGTTTGTTGATATTGGTGTATCAAAAGATATACTAATTCCAGCTGATGAATTCCCAATTTATATGCCAGTATGGCCTGAAGTTGGAGATGAATTATATTGTACGTTAAAATTAACGAATCGTGATCGTTTAATTGCTCTTCCGGCAAGAGATAGTGATATGCAAGAAATCGTTGTAGATGCGACACCATCTATGCGTAATAAAAACGTAAACGGACGTGTGTATCGTTCACTTCAAGTTGGTTCGTTCGTATTAACAGATGAGCATTTCCGTGCATTTTTACATCATACAGAAAGAAAAGAACAAGTTCGCATCGGTCAACGTGTAACGGGACGAATTATTGATGTAAAAGATGACGGTACAATTAACATTTCACTTCTTCCTCGTAAAGAAGAAGGAATGGAAGATGATGCTGCAGTGATTTATGCATATATGGAAGAACGAGGCGGAGCAATGCCGTTTTGGGATAAGAGCTATCCAGAAGACATTAAAGAACGTTTCAATATGAGTAAAGCTGCATTTAAGCGTGCACTTGGTAAGTTGATGAAAGAAGAAAAGGTTTACCAAGAAGAAGGTTGGACGTACTTTAAGAAATAAAGGAAATAAAAAGCACCACCTTATATTTTACCTATAAGGTGGTGCTTTTTTAATTCCCTTGCTCATGTACAAGAGTAAACGTATCTTTCAACTCACTATCGTTTATTTTAATATTTGCTTTTTTTAATTCATTTTGCAATAGTTTTTTGCCGAATATAGGGTCAGAGATACGTTCTTCTTCTAAGTTTTTGCGAATAGAGTCTTTCACTTCATCATAGGGTTTTAATTCTTTTTTATCAGTTAATTTAATAATATGATAACCGTTTGGTGATGTAACGGGATTGCTAATTTGTCCGACCTTTAGTTTATAGGCAGCAGTTTCAAATTCAGGTGCCATTCTACCTGAATTGAAATATCCGAGGTCTCCGCCTTTTTCTTTTGATAGTAGGTCTTGCGATTCTTGTTTTGCTAGTTCTTCAAATGAAGCACCAGCATCTAATTTTTTCTTTATTTCTTTCGCTTCATTTTCGTCACTTACTAAAATATGGCTTGCTTTAATTTCTGGTTTATAGTGGTCTTTCACGTCTTTTTCTGTAATACTTTTCTTAATCGCTTCATTCATAGCAAGTTTGAACTTAATTTGATTTTTGAAATCAGCTTCATCTTTTAAACCATTGTTTTTCAATACGTTTTTAAATTGGTCTCCGTATTGATTTTTTGCTTTTTGTAATTCTTTATCTACATCATCGTCAGATACTTTATATTTTTTCGTGATAACGTCTTGCGCCATCATTTCGTACAGCATGTCTTTTCCGTAACGATCTTTCAACTGTTTTTCGAAGTCGCTCTTCGTAATGGTTGAGTCGGTTGCTGTAGCGACTGTATCTGAGTCGTTTTTTTGTCCACAAGCAGATAGCATTAATATACTTAGTAGTGCAGTAATAATGAAAATGTGTTTTCCTCTCATGCTAACACCTCATCCGAATATGTTATCGCTATTGTAGAATATAGAAGTGAACATGAAGTGAATTTTTAATGTTTTTTCCTGTGAAATGTAAAAAAAGTACATCAACAATATTGTTGATGTACGATGGGATCAAAGGTGATCGGTCTTTTTGGAATAAGCACGCTTACCTTGCTCTATATTCTTTTGTTCTTGCTCATTTTTTTGCGCGCGTTTTGCATTGTTATCGCGTGCTTTTTTGTCGTTATCACTCGTATGTGGCATATGTATCAACTCCATTTCTAAACGTTGTACGTTTATCATTTCCTTTTTCGTAAAGACTATGTATAGCAGTGTATTCATGAATAATGAAGGTGGATTGGAAATGGATTTGAAGTTGAATTATACCGAACTTATAAAGAAGTTAATCGTTGTAATCGTCGCAGGTTTGTTAAATGCGATTGGAATGAATTTATTTTTAACGCCAGCGAAAGTGTATGCAAGTGGCTTTGCTGGATTGTCTCAATTGCTATCACAAATATTAGGTGATTTTTTATCTATTCACATATCAACCGGGGTATTATTTAGCTTGTTTAACATTCCAGTCGTTATTTTAGCATGGAAAAAGGTTGGAAAGGCCTTTACTTTCTTTAGTTTTCTTTGCGTTATCTTTATGACTATGTTTTTAGAAATTATTCCAGTTAGAGCAGTTTCAAACGACATCATATTAAATGCGATTTTTGGTGGGCTTATTTCAGCAATCGGGGTAGGGATTGCGTTGAAGTGGGGGGCTTCTACAGGTGGTTTAGATATAATCGCCATGATTTTATCAAAGATTAAAGACAAGCCTGTCGGTACGTATTTTTTCTTCTTTAATGCACTGATCATTATCGCTGCCGGCTATGTGTATGGATGGGAAAAAGCATTATATACTTTAGTGACTTTGTATGTGTCAACGCGAATCATCGATGCAATTCATACGCGTCATGTGAAGATTACGGCATTAATCGTTACGAAGAATGGGGCGGATGTACGAAAGGCGATTCACTCACGCTTAGTGAGGGGGATTACAACTATACCAGCAACTGGTGCTTATACGAATGAAAATAAGGAAATGTTAATGATTGTTATTACCCGTTACGAACTGTACGAATTGGAGAGGGTTATTAAACAAGTGGACCCAGGTGCATTTACAAACGTACTGCAAACAGTTGGGGTGTTCGGATTGTTTCGAAAAGATTAAAGAGGACCAAAGCTGGTCCTCTTTTTTAATGTGCATTCGTAATGTTTTGCAACTGCTCTTGCATTTCACGTAGCTGAACTTTTTCAGCAGTTGAAGAATTTGCGTAAGCGGATTGCAAAGCATTTTTTGCTCTATATACGAGATCTTGTTGCTCGACGCCGCTTGAACAAGATACAGCATTTGCAACAGCATCTCTAGCTTGTTGAAATAGTAAGTTCCCCATTTAGACCCCTCCAAAAGAAGAGTTACTTCTCGCTTTTTCTGCCTCAGCTAATGTACCTCGGTACGGGAATCTTGCATCATGCTTCATAACAGCATCGGCTCCTTGTTGGATAAAACGTTTTGATTTGTTCTTTTTACCCATTCGAAAAACCCCCTTTATTTAGCTGAAAACAATCGACGCGCTAACTTGTGCGTCTAATGATAGTATGAGCGTTTGGCGAGAAACTATAAGCAGGGAATTTTTAGATTACAACCCAAGAACCTCTTCTAAATATAGTGCAATACCATCTTCTTCGTTCGTTAGCGTCGTATGGTTTGCGAGTGATTTTAATTCAGGGATGGCATTTCCCATTGCGATGCCGTGACCAGCAAATTCAATCATTTCAAAGTCGTTATCTTCATCACCGAAAGCGATGATTCGCTCTTGTGGAATGTTATAATGACTAGAAATTTTTTGTAGTCCAACAGCTTTATTTAATCCGCTTTTTACAATTTCAATAATCGGCCAAGGTGCGCCCCACTTTCTATGGTCGATTACTTCAGCGTGCATATCAGTTAAATGTTGACGAATTGCACTGGAATGCTCGTCATGTGCGTCAATTAATAAGCAAGTTGGATGATCATTTAAAATATTTAATAAGTCTCCTGTAAAAATGTTTGGAGAACCGAATTCGAAAATATGTTTTTTATCTTCATCAATTTCACGTACATACACATCGTCCATTACTTCAGCGTATATGTTTTTTACGCCAAAATCAAAGCAAGCCCGGACAATTTCTTGCGCTGTTGCTAGCTCAAGAGGAGAGTGATGTGTGCCCCACTTTGAATCAAGAGGGTGATGTACGTAAGCGCCATTAAAGTTTACGATTGGTGTATTTAGACCAAGTTCTTTATAGTAATCATAACTAGCGCGGAATGGACGTCCTGTTGAGATAACAACAATATGTCCTTGTTCCTTTGCTTTTGCAATTGTATGTTTCGTTCGAGTGGAAATTATTTTGTTGTCTGTTAATAAAGTGCCGTCTAAGTCTAGTGCGATTAAATGTTGTTTGTTCATAATTTCACCTCTTATAATATTTTTTTGTTTTTATCTGTATTTCCGTTTTTAATCTGCAGAAATAAGAGGTTATACTGGGTGAGACCACCAAAGATGGAAAGTTCACTATATATCCATCTTACGTCGCAATGTGCTGCGGTGTCTACTATTTCTCGTTGGAAATTAAGAAAAGTCAACATCTTTTTAGAAAGTTCAAACAATGTTTCTTTCATTATGGACAAATTGTGAAAAGGGTTACATTTCTCGTATGATGAGGCTTATAATGAACATGTAATCTTCTCGTATATGTTTGACTCTCCTTTGAAACTGGCCTATAGTAGGTTGGTTTCTTTTTTTTCTACAAATAGGAAAGAAATCCCTGCTTTAAGCTTGTGTCATTCATGTATATGTACAAGAACGAAATGTAGTACCTGTTTCCTAAACATGACAGAAAAGCTTTCTTTTAAAATGGATATACTAATGAGGCAAAGACGTCATGGAAGGAGAATGGAAATGGGACAAAATCGCAGGTTTCGTTCTGGACAAAAAGCGCCGAATGATGGCATTTACGTAGAAATTGGTGAAACGGGAAGTATGGTAAAAGACCCGCAAATGGTGAAACTAACTGCTGGTGACAAGTTTCCAGATAACACGAATCATAACCGTCAGTGGACGTATAAAAGAAAACCGTAACAGGAGCCGCAATCGTTATTGCGGCTTTTTTGTCGTTACACATTTTAATTTCATTTACCGTATATTTTTCAGTTGTATCATGAATGCTCCTTTTTTCTTTTTCAAATAATAAGTTTGAAAATACATAAGCAAAATTATTGTATAAAAAAGTCAGTTGGCGTATAATCAAATCAAAGGTCAAAGAAAGTCAAACATTTGGAGGACTGTAAAGATGGACTTAAATCAAATGACAACAAAAACACAAGAGGCGATTATGAGTGCCCAATCTTTAGCGGTATCTCATCACCATCAAGAAGTAGATACTGTTCATCTCTTGTTTACATTATTAGAAGAGCAAGATGGGTTAGCAGTACGTATTTTTCAAAAAATGAACGTCGATATAGAAGCATTAAAACAAGGCGCCGAAAATTTAATTAAGAAAAAGCCTTCCGTAACGGGGAGCGGTGCAGAAGCAGGTAAATTATATATAACAGGTGCTCTGCAACAACTACTTGTAAGAGCAGGAAAAGAAGCAGAGAAATTGCAAGATGATTACATTTCAGTGGAACATGTATTACTTGCTTTTACTGAAGAAAAAGGCGATATAAACCAATTATTTACAAGATTTCATATTACGAAAGATAACTTATTACAGTCTTTAATGACAGTTCGGGGGAATCAAAGAGTGACTAGTCAAAATCCAGAAGCAACTTATGAAGCGTTAGAAAAATATGGTCGTGATTTAGTAGCGGAAGTAAGAGCGGGGAAAATTGACCCTGTTATCGGCCGCGATAGTGAAATTCGCCGCGTAATCCGCATTCTTTCACGTAAAACGAAAAACAACCCAGTTTTAATTGGTGAACCAGGTGTTGGTAAAACAGCAATTGTTGAAGGGTTAGCACAGCGTATTGTGAAAAAGGATGTACCTGAAGGATTAAAAGATAGAACAATCTTTGCATTAGATATGAGTGCGCTTGTAGCTGGAGCGAAATTCCGTGGTGAATTTGAAGAGCGTCTCCAAGCTGTATTAAATGAAATTAAAAAGAGTGAAGGACGCATTTTATTATTCATTGATGAACTTCACACAATCGTCGGCGCTGGTAAAACAGAAGGCGCAATGGATGCAGGAAATATGTTAAAACCGATGCTTGCGCGTGGTGAACTGCATTGTATCGGGGCGACGACGTTAGATGAATATCGTAAATATATTGAGAAAGATCCAGCGCTAGAAAGACGTTTCCAACAAGTATTAGCAGAAGAACCAACTGTTGAAGATACAATTTCCATTTTACGTGGTTTAAAAGAGCGCTTTGAAATTTATCATGGTGTAAATATTCATGACCGCGCAATTGTAGCAGCATCAGTTTTATCAGATCGATATATTTCGGATCGTTTCTTACCGGATAAAGCAATTGATCTTGTTGACGAAGCGTGCGCAACAATTCGTACAGAAATTGATTCTATGCCAACAGAATTAGATGAAGTAACGCGTCGCATTATGCAGCTGGAAATTGAAGAAGCAGCTCTTGGAAAAGAGAAAGACTTTGGTAGCCAAGAACGTCTAAAAACATTGCAACGTGAATTATCGGATTTAAAAGAAGTGGCAAGTGGCATGAGAGTCAAATGGGAGAAAGAAAAAGAAGATATTCACAAAGTTCGTGACTTACGTGAACATTTAGAGCGTCTGCGCCGTGAATTAGAAGAAGCAGAAGGTAATTACGACTTAAATAGAGCAGCGGAACTTCGCCACGGAAAAATTCCTGCAATTGAAAAAGAGTTAAAAGAAGCAGAAGAAATGGGCGCGAATAATAAACAAGAAAATCGTTTATTACGTGAGGAAGTAAGTGAAGAAGAGATTGCTGATATTGTTTCACGCTGGACTGGTATTCCTGTCGCAAAACTCGTTGAAGGTGAACGTGAGAAATTATTACGATTAGAGCAAATTTTATCAGAGCGTGTTATCGGACAAGAAGAAGCGGTAAGCCTAGTATCAGACGCAGTTCTTCGTGCTCGTGCTGGTATTAAAGACCCGAACCGTCCAATTGGTTCCTTCATCTTCTTAGGACCGACTGGTGTTGGTAAAACAGAACTTGCAAAAACGTTAGCGCAGTCTTTATTTGATAGTGAAGAGCAAATGATTCGTATTGATATGTCTGAGTACATGGAGAAACACGCTGTGTCACGCTTAATTGGTGCACCTCCTGGATATGTTGGATATGAAGAGGGCGGTCAATTAACAGAAGCAGTAAGACGTAAACCGTATTCTGTTATTTTGTTAGATGAAATCGAAAAAGCACATCCAGAAGTATTCAACATTTTATTACAAATGTTAGATGACGGACGCATTACAGATTCGCAAGGACGTACAGTAGACTTTAAAAACACAGTTATTATTATGACGTCAAATATTGGATCTGCTCATTTATTAGATGGATTAGAAGAAGATGGCTCAATTAAAGAGGAATCAAGAGAACTTGTCATGGGGCAATTAAGAGGACATTTCCGACCAGAGTTTTTAAATCGTGTCGACGAAATTATTTTATTCAAACCTCTTACAACGAATGAAATTAAAGGTATTGTTGATAAAATTGTAAAAGAATTACAAGGCCGTTTAGCTGACCGTCATATTACGGTACAATTAACAGACGCAGCGAAAGAGTTTGTTGTCGAAGCTGGCTTCGATCCGATGTACGGAGCTCGTCCATTAAAACGATATGTACAGCGTCAAGTTGAGACGAAATTAGCGAGAGAATTAATTGCAGGAACGATTACTGACAATAGTCATGTAGTTGTTGATGTAGAAAATAACGAATTAGTCGTTCATGTGAAGTAAAACAAAAAAGAGTTCGGATAAAATCCGGACTCTTTTTTTAGTGTTGTTCTACTGGCTCGTTTGGAATTGCAGCTGCAATTGCTAGTACGAATACCGCAAGAACAACTGAGAAAATAGACGCTTGGTTAAAATCGTATGTACCGCCAGTCATAGAGCCGATTACGTAGCTCATCATATGTACAAGCAAGAACGACCAAATTAATGCCCAAATGAAACGCATATTTTACACCTCTATTCGTTCAATCTGTCCTTATTGTAACACAATTGAAAAAAGAATATAGAAAAATATTTGTAGATTTTTCAACGCAAATTTGCATTCCGTTCATACATTATAAAAGAGTACTTTTATACGTTTAGAAAATAAGGCGGGGGAAAAATGAGTATTACGGAACGTTTTTTTTACTTAGAAAAAGAACCATGTGTCATTTATTTACCGGAGAAGCCAAATGGATTTTCTGTCATGCTTCTAGGTGATTACAACTACTTTATTGAGAATGGTACAAGTTTATGGACACAGCATGCGGGTAGATCTTATTTTTTACATGGCCTTATTGAGGAAGGCTATACGGTCTTTTCTTCTAATTTATACGGAAGACATTGGGGAAACGATCAATCTGTTCGTCTAGCAAAACGCCTATATGACGTTGTTCTGAGAAAAGAGACATTGAATGCGAAAATGCACATTATGGCAGATGGTATGGGGGCACTTGTAGCACTTGAAATGATGAACAAATACCCTGAATGTATACGTTCTGTCATTATGTTAAATCCGTGTTTAGATTTACCAGAATATGTGGAGTTTGAGAAAGAGCATAAATTTTTTTACAAGAGACTCTTGAAGGAATTAAGTTTAGCGTATGATGCTAAAGAAGAAGAATTAGAATCGAAAATAAATAAGAAATCATTTACGCTTCTTCCGTCTTGTGTACCTGTTAAAATTTTTGTATCAACACAAGAAAAAAGAGGAAGAAAACAGTTGCTACGTAAATACGAGAAAATGAGGCAATTGAACCAATGCGATACTTCTGTCTTATTCCATCTGCAAGATGTGAAATATAAAATGGTTAGGCAAACGACTGATTTCTTTAAAAAATATGAAGAAGAATTGTGAAGCTCCCATATACATAAATGAGGAGCTATTTGTTTCAAGGAGAAAGGGTGGGTGGTATGGAACGCGTGCTAATTATAGGTGCACTTACGTTTGTAGGTTATCACCTTGTGAATAAAATGATTGCAGAAGAAGTAGAAGTATATGGTCTTGATTTTGATGAATTCGATAGTATGACAAAAATTAATGAAGAGAAGTTATTGTTAATTGGGCGAAATGCGTTATTTACGTATTATTCGATAAGAGATGAAGACGGATGGAGATCCGTAGAGGAAGAGAAATTTGATGCCGTTTACTTTTGTCTGTATGAGCCTAACCAACAAAGTGGCTTTCGAAATGAAAGAGTTATATTACAGTATTTAAAGCGAATGATAAGACTGTGTGAAGAACATAAAGTGAAGTTAAATCTAATTTCTTCTATTGAAGTAGGAAACGTAGATGAGTCCGAAAATAAACGTCTATTTGCGAAAGTGGAAGAAGGATTGAAAAAAGGAGAGGTACAATATAGTGTATTTCGAGTTCCTACATTATATGGGCCATGGCAACCATCTTTTATGATGTATCATCAGCTCATGTTATCAGAACTGGGTGAGAAAGAGTGCCATTATACAAGTGAGGAAAACGCCAGTGATCTACTGTACGTTGAAGATGTATGTGAATACTTATGGGAAAATGGCATGAACGAGGAATATCTCGGTATATATAATTTACTTAGTGGTAAAAAATCATTATGGAAAAAAGGTATGAACCTTTTACGTGCAGAGGATAAAGTGAAAAAAGAGAATCTGGAAGAAAGAGATGGAACAGTAGAGGTTATTTCGATAAAAAGAAATACTCCGTTAGAATACGGTTTAAATAAACAATTGGCACATATGAAAAAATATAAAGAGTTATACGAAGGATAGAGAGCGTGTTACACTATGTATGTGAAAGTTTTAATGGAGAGGAAGAACATAATATGAATGAGAAAAGCATGCAATTTTTACAAATCGCAATGAAGCATTTACCAGAAGCAAAGGCCATTTTAGATGATAATGGAATTGCGCTTGATATGGAGAAAGCTCAACCAGTATTAGAGTTATTGATGAAAGTTATGAACGAAGCATATGAGCTTGGGAAAGCAGATCAAGAATAAAAAGCATAAAAAGAATAAAAAGCATCTTTTGAGATGGAAGAGAGGCCCGAACCGTGGATAGAAGCGGTCAGGGCCTTTTTTTATTCTCGCCTGGGGGGAGAAAACCAGATCAAGAATAAAAATTTAGATGGAAGAGAGGTCTGAACTGTAAGTAGAAACGGTTCGGGCTTTTTTATATTTCGAAAGAACAGGGAAAGGTATGTTTCCGTTCCTTTTCATAAACAATAAGGTGAATAATGCGTTCGCTTTATGTTTTAGCAGAAATATATTCTAGACAAAAATACATTTATGTTTTAAAATTAGTACCAAGTCATAATAATTGATATAAAACGGAGGGCTGCGATGTGAACGTGGGCATTTTAGGGATCGGAAGATATGTGCCGGAAAAAGTAGTCACAAATCACGATTTAGAGAAAATAATGGATACATCCGATGAATGGATTCGTACGAGAACAGGGATTGCGGAAAGACGCATTGCCGATGATACAATAGATACTTCATATATGGCCGTAGAGGCTTCTAAAAAAGCGCTTGAAGATGCAGGAGTTAGCGGAGAGGATATCGATCTTATTTTAGTAGCAACAGTAACGCCGGATCGTGCTTTTCCAGCAGTGGCTTGTGTCATTCAAGAAGCAATTGGCGCAAAACATGCAGCTGCAATGGATTTAAGTGCAGCGTGTGCTGGTTTTATGTACGGAATGATTACAGCGCAGCAATTTATTCAAACGGGAACTTATAAAAATATACTAGTAGTTGGTAGTGATAAACTATCTAAAATTGTAGATTGGAACGATCGAAATACAGCAGTACTATTTGGAGACGGAGCCGGTGCGATCGTAATGGGAGCTGTTTCAGAAGGTAAAGGCGTTCTATCTTTCGAATTAGGAGCGGACGGAAGTGGCGGTAAGCATCTTTATCAAGATGAGTATGTTATGATGAATGGCAGAGAAGTCTTTAAATTTGCTGTTCGTCAACTTGGGGATTCTTGTCTTCGCGTTCTAGATAAAGCTGGTCTTACGAAAGAAGATGTGGATTTCTTAGTACCGCATCAAGCGAATATTCGTATTATGGAATCTGCAAGAGAGAGATTAAATTTACCACAAGAAAAGATGAGTATGACAATTGAGAAGTTCGGTAATACATCAGCTTCTTCCATTCCGATTGCAATGGTAGAGGAATTGCAAAACGGACGTATTCAAGATGGTGATTTAATTATACTTGTTGGTTTTGGCGGCGGATTAACATGGGGAGCAGTCGCTCTTCGTTGGGGTAAATAAGGACTGAGAGAAAAAAAGGAGTGTATTTTGTATGGAAAAAAAGAGGGTCGTAATTACAGGACTAGGAGCTGTTACACCGGTCGGTACAGATGTTGAAACAGCGTGGGAAAACATTAAAAAGGGTGTATCTGGAATCGGACGACTTACAAGAATTGATCCGGAACTATTTCCAGCAAAAGTAGCAGCAGAAATTAACGACTTTGAAGTCGAGAAATATATTGATAAAAAAGAAGCGCGTCGTATGGATCGCTTTACACAATATGCAGTAGCAGCAGCGAAAATGGCAGTTGCAGATGCAAAGCTTGAGATTACAGAAGAAAATGGACCTCGAATTGGTGTATGGATTGGTTCTGGTATTGGTGGTATGGAAACATACGAAGAACAATTTAAGATTTTTACTGAGAAAGGCCCGCGCCGCGTGAGCCCATTCTTCGTACCGATGATGATTCCAGATATGGCAGCAGGCCAAGTATCAATCGCAACAGGAGCAAAAGGAATTAACACTTGTTCTGTAACGGCTTGTGCATCTGGTGCAAACTCAATTGGTGATGCGTTTAAAGCAATTCAGCGTGGTGATGCTGATGCAATGATTACGGGCGGGGCAGAGGCGCCGTTAACAAGTATGGCATTCGCAGGATTTAGCTCAGCGAAAGCATTAACATTCAATGAAGATCCAGCAACAGCTTGCCGTCCATTCGATAAAAACCGTAGTGGTTTCGTAATGGGTGAAGGTTCAGGTATTTTAATTCTTGAAGAATTAGAGCACGCATTAGCTCGTGGTGCTCACATTTATGCGGAAATCGCTGGTTACGGTGCAACTGGTGATGCATTCCATATTACAATGCCAGCTCCTGGCGGTGAAGGCGGCGTGCGCGCAATGCGTCAAGCTTTAGCGGATGCAGGTCTACAGCCAGAAGATATTGATTACATTAATGCGCATGGTACAAGTACGGATGCGAATGAAAAGTATGAAACGATGGCAATTAAAGAAACGTTCGGTGAGCATGCGTATAAAGTAGCAATCAGCTCAACGAAATCAATGACAGGTCACTTATTAGGGGCAGCTGGTGCTGTTGAAGCGATTTTCTCTATTAAATCAATTACAGATGGAGTAATTCCTCCAACAATTAACTATGAGACACCAGATCCAGAATGTGACTTAGATTACGTACCGAATAATGCGAGACATCAAGAAGTAAACGCGGTGTTAAGTAATTCATTAGGATTCGGTGGTCATAACGCAGTATTAGTATTTAAAGCGTATAAATAATAGATGAGATAAGGAGTTTTTTCGCGATATATTGCGAAAAAACTCCTTATTTATTTTTACGTCTTTTTCTCTTTTTGCATATACATAAGAAAAAGGAGGGATAAAGATGGGGGTTGTTGAAACTGCTGAGTGGTTACATCTATATTATGGACGGCCAGAAAAGCTGTGTGAGAAGTTTACGAAGTATATCCCGCTGCCAAAAGAAAGGTTGTATCGCTTTTTAATTTCTAAAGGTATGTATCGCCCTGTTATGCGAGGAGAACGAGAAATTAAAGAGTTAGAGAAAAAGGAAGTTTGGAAAGAGTTACGTGCAGAGTATGAGAAACTGAAAAATTGGTTAAAAGGTCCAGATGTCCCTGTCTTTATTCTATTATCAGATTCCTATAATCGAACTGTACAAGAAGAGTATAACGGCAGGGCTGGATTATCTATGCGTCACGTTATTTTCTTATTCGTATGTGGACGGAATTCGGTGGAAGAATTAAAAGTGCTATTGGCGCATGAATATCATCATATATGCAGGTTGCATCAAATTGAGACGAAAGAAACGGAATATACATTACTTGATACGATGATTATGGAAGGGTTAGCTGAGCAAGCGGTAACGGAAAGATATTCAGAAAAAAACAATGCACCGTGGACGACGTATCTTTCAAAAGAAGAGGCTATATATTATTGGAAAAACGTTGTATATGAAAGAATAAGTATAAAGCGAGGAACAAGGGAGCACGACATCTTATTAAATGGATTTCACTCTTATCCGAAGATGCTTGGCTATGCGCTTGGATTTCATATTGTCAAAGATTGTGTAACTTTGGAAGGAGAAGATACACTTTCTTTATTACCTATAGATGCAAAAGAAATATTGAATAAAGCAAAAACATTTCATATATAAAAAAACAGGAGCTCTCTTTCCTGTTTTTTTAGTATTAATAGAAGAAAAAATAATAATTAGAATATATTTCCTTAGGTGGAATAAAGTTAAGAAAAATTGAACATAATGATGGATACAAACAGTAGTGAAGTGAGGGGTAGTGAATGTTATATCTACATGATGTATGGGTAAATTGGTTTGAAGGTGAAGAAAATGGGTATAACGTTTGTCATTTTTACGAATGGCGGAAAGATGATACGATTGAGCTATTAGATCAAGTGCCATTATTAAAAGTAGATTCCACATTATATCATTACATCGAGAACGAATTGTTAGAGCTTCCGCAAAAAATGTTGGAAGACGTACATCATAAGGCTTATATTCGTAAAAATCATGAACGTTTGCAGCAAGAGTATTGCTTTGTAGTTACAGATGGAAAAGGAATTATTGCAATCGACACAATTGGTTACAACGTACCGATTCGAAAGAGCAGACTTATACCGCGCCAAGAGCAGATGGTATATGAGATGGTAGAAAACGTACAAGCAGAAAAGTATGAGTTCCAAGTAGAAGAAATGGAAAAAGAACATCATATTTTATCACCATCACCTTTCATTATGAATGGCTTAACTCGTAAAGAAAGACAGCTTAAACAATTACTATTTATGGCGTTAGATCAATTACATACAACGAAAAACACAGCGGAAATTCGCTATTGGTTCACAGAGTGGGATCCATCAGCATACGGAATGGTTCAACATATGGAATTTGAAGATATTTGGGCTAAGCTGTATGATGAAGCGAAAACAGGTTGGTCTGAGAAGCACGAACAATTATGCGAGCGTCTCGTAAAAGGACAGCCATTTTTTGAAAAGTTATGGGAAATGGAAAACGAGCAAAAGGTAAATTAAAAAACCGCCAATCGGCGGTTTTTTTTATTTGTTGTAGTCTAGCTCCAGCGGCAAGAATGTTCGGTGGCTTCGCGCCTTCCTGCGAGGCAAAAAACGCCTCTACGTCAGGAGCTCCATCCCCCTCACATTCTAAGCGAGCCGCTTCTGCTTTATATAAAATCCAGCTCCAGCGGCAAGCTCTTCGTGTCTAAGAACCTTCCGCATAAGAAGGCAAAAAGCGCCTTTTATGCGAAAGAACCTTAGCCAGTCAGAGCTGAACGAGCCGCCTCCGCTTTATATGTAATCTAGCTCCGGCTCCTAACCCTTCGCGTCTAAGAACCTTCCCCACAAGAAGGTAAAAAGCACCTTCTGTGGGAAAGAACCTTAGCCGTCAGGGCTAAGCAGTCGCCTCCGCTTTATATGTTACCTACGTTTTCTGCTTAGTCCCATTGCGTTTTCTACTTTGCGTAGTTGTTTGAATGCGACGCGGTTTGCTTTTTCGGCACCTTTGTCTAGAATTTCGTCTAGTTCTGGTGAGTTGATTAGTTCGTTATATTTGTCTTGGATTGGACGAATTGCCTCTACGACTACTTGCGCTAAGTCGCCTTTGAAGTCGCCATATCCTTTTCCTTCGTACATTGCTTCAATTTCTTCAACTGTTTTTCCAGAGAATGAAGAGTAGATTGTTAATAAGTTAGAGATGCCAGGTTTGTTTTCTTTATCAAATTTCACGATACCTTCAGAATCAGTTACAGCACTCTTAATTTTCTTTTCAATTGTTTTTGGTTCGTCAAGCATGCTGATCATTGATTTTGGATTCGGATCAGATTTACTCATTTTTTTCGTAGGCTCTGTTAGTGACATAACGCGAGCTCCTACTTTTGGAATACGGATTTCAGGAATTGTGAATACTTCACGGAAGCGTTTGTTGAAACGCTCTGCTAGGTCACGTGTTAATTCCATATGTTGCTTTTGGTCATCACCAACAGGCACGATTTCGGTGTTGTAAAGTAAAATATCAGCAGCCATTAATGGTGGATACGTTAGTAATCCAGCTGGTACTGAATCTCTACCTGACGCTTTATCTTTATATTGCGTCATACGCTCTAATTCTCCAACGTAAGCAACTGATTGCATAATCCATCCTAGTTGAGCGTGTGCCGGTACTTCTGATTGTACAAATAACGTAGCTTTTTCAGGATCGATACCGCATGCTACATAAAGTGCAGCAAGACTGCGGATGTTTTTACGAAGCCCGACGGGATCTTGAGGCACTGTAATCGCATGTTGATTTACAATACAGAAATAACAGTCGTGTTCGTTTTGAAGCTCTGTAAATTGCTTCATAGCCCCTAAATAGTTTCCAAGTGTAATCGTTCCACTCGGCTGAATACCAGAAAAGATAACTGACATAAGTAATTCCTCCTAAATTTGAATGCGTGATAGGGAAGAGAAGGCAAACAAAAAAGCCCATTCATCCCAAAAAACTATAGGGACGAATGGACCGCGGTACCACCCTAATTATTTCACTACTGTGAAATCTCTCTAATCCATAATAACGTTTGGATATAACGCCAAAGCCTACTACTTTCGGTTCGGTTTGGAGCTCAAAAGCCCATTCCATACTGTACAATTACTTGTTCACACCAGCCACAAGCTCTCTGAAATTGCCTCAATATGTACTCTTCTTTATCATCGCATACATATAAATTTATTTATTGTTACCTGAGCTCTTTTAAATATGAAAGAACTAAAGTTTTATAACAAAATGTTTTGCAGATTATTATATCATATGGGATAGTGTTTGCAAACTACATCAAAATAGTAAAGCTAATGAAGGTCGAGAACAACCCAAGAACGATACCGGTAATGCAAATTGGATACGTCCATTTGAATGAATATGTTTTATAAATACGTTCTTTCTTATCGACAGGTTCCTCTACTTCTTCAATTAAAGAGTCGATTTTTTTGTTCGTACCAAATACTCTTTGGAATGCGTAAATTGTTACGTTAAAAAATCCATTTTGAAATATGAATAAAAAACCGCCTGTAAGAATAAAAAATAGTGCAATATAAAAAGAGATGTTGACAAAATTCAACAAAAAATGCGATGAAACGAGGAATGCGCCAATACTAGAAGCAATTATCGCTATGAAAATTAGTATACAAGTATGAAAAAAAACTTTATTCAAAATGTTCCCCTCCGTCAAAATATTACTAGAATTATTATACTATAAAAGCTATAATATGTACTAGAACTAATTTTTTGAAAATTATACGCAATTAAAGGTCTGATTGCAAGATGATGGTAGCAATGTTAACGTATCCCTTTACAAAAAAATAAAAAAATAAACATTTTATTAAAAATTTTAACAAAAAAACAAAAAACTATATTCACAATTGTTATATTATATGTATAATGAAAATTGTAGAAACTTGGAGATTATTCTTTCAATTCTACTTTTTTACAAGTGAGGGTACAGGAAGTGCAATTAGGGGAGGCAACACAACATGAAGAAAAAGATACCGTTATTACTTGCATCGACTTTAACTGCAAGTATGTTGCTTGGTGCGTGTAGCTATCAGAAGGATGACGCAAAAGCAAAAGGGAAAGAAAACGCTACGAGTAGTAGTAACGGAAAGCAGATTCTTAATTTAACAGAGTTATCTGAAATTCCGTCAATGGATGCATCATTAGCATCTGACTCTGCATCTTCTACAGCATTAAATAATACGATGGAAGGTTTATATCGTATCGGCAAAGATCAAAAGAGAGTGCCTGGAATTGCTGAAGATGTTCAGAAGCTAGACGATGGAAAGAAATACATATTTAAATTAAGAAAAGATGCGAAGTGGTCGAATGGGGAACCTGTAACAGCAAAAGACTTTGTGTATTCTTGGAAAAGAGCAGTAAATCCAGATACAAAAGCGACGTATTCGTACATTATGTTCGATATTAAAAATGCAGAGAAAATTCATAAAAAAGAATTACCTGCTGACCAATTAGGTGTAAAAGCGATTGATGACTATACATTAGAAGTGGAATTAGACAATCCCGTTCCTTACTTTGTTGATTTAACGGTTTATCCAGTATTTTACCCGCTCAATGAGAACTTTGTAAAAGCACAAGGTGATAAGTTTGGGTTAGAGGCAAATACAACATTATATAATGGGCCATTTGTTATGAGTGATTGGAAACATGAGCAAAGCTTCCAGTTTAAGAAGAACCCATCATATTGGGATAATAAAACGGTTAAAATCGAAGAAATTAACTTTAATATTGTTAAAAATACGTCAACTGATGTAAATTTATATGAGACAAACTCAATTGATCGTGCGGCTCTATCTTCAGAATTTGTTGATAAGTTTAGACAAAGCCCAGAATTCCACACAAGAAAAGAAGCAGGGGTTGCTTACCTAAGATTTAATCAAAGTAATCAATACTTAAGCAATAAAAACTTAAGAAAAGCAATTTCAATGTCCTTTGACCGTGATAACATTGCGAAGGTTATTTTAAATAATGGTGCAATTGGAGCTTATGGATTTGTTGGAAAAGATTTCGCTGAAGGTCCGAATAAAAAAGATTTCCGAGCTGAAAATGGGAATTTAGTTGAAACAAATCCAAAAGAAGCGAAAAAATTGTGGGAAACAGCGAAGAAAGAGCTTGGCACTGATAAAATCGAACTAGAATTCTTAAACTTCGATAATGAGGATGCGAAAAAAGTTGGTGAATTCTTAAAAGGTGAGATGGAAAAGAACTTACCAGGTTTATCTATTAAAATTAAACAGCAGCCATTCGCACAAAAAAATAAATTAGAAGATTCTCAGCAATATGATATTGCGTTTGGTATTTGGGGACCAGATTTCCCAGATCCAATTTCATATTTAGATATGTTTGTTACGAATGGTTCTCAAAATAAAACAGGCTATTCTAATCAGAAATATGATGAGTTAATTCTAAAAGCTAAAACAGATACAAAAGATTTACAAGCACGCTGGGACAACCTATTAGAAGTAGAGAAGATGTTAATTAAAGAGGATGCAGTTATCACTCCAATCTTCCAAAAAGGTTCAGCGTATGTAGTAAAAGGTGCTGTAAAAGATATTATCCCAATTAACTATGGTGGTAAATTAACTTACAAATGGGCATCTGTTGAACAAAAATAATCTTTTTTCCATCGTTTACTAGGGTATATGCCTATGATGGGCATGTACTCTTATTTTAAAAAAATAAAAGTAAGAATATTTTAAACTATCTTATTGCTTTTGAGAAAAACGGGGAGGTGCTTGACTATGGGACGTTATGTATTAAAACGTTTCGTGTACATGGCTTTGACATTATTTTTAATTACTACGTTGACTTTCTTTTTGATGAAATTACTTCCAGGTTCTCCGCTTAAAAATCAGGAGAAGTTATCACCGGCACAAAAAGAAATCATTCTTGAAAAATATGGTTTAAATGATCCAGTACCAGTTCAATATGCACGTTACTTAGGTAACTTAGCAAAAGGGGATTTAGGGGTATCATTCCAATATGATAACCGTCCAGTAACAGACATGATTGTGGATCGCATTGGACCATCAGCACAACTTGGTTTACAAGCGATTATATTAGGAACATTTATCGGTTTAATTTTAGGAATCGTTGCGGCACTTCGTAACAATACGTGGGTCGACTATGGAGCGACAATTATTTCCGTACTCGGGATGTCGGTACCATCGTTCGTATTTGCCGCATTACTACAATATTTCGTAGGGGTAAAACTTGGATGGTTCCCAGTAGCATTCTGGAAAGGGCCAGAGTTTACAGTAATGCCTACAATCGCTTTATCGATGGCAGTTATCGCAACAATCGCACGTTTCGCTCGTGCAGAGTTAATTGAAGTTATGCAAGCTGACTACATTTTAACAGCGAAAGCGAAAGGAATTAGCCAAGGCGTTATCATTATCAAACACGCCCTTCGTAACGCGTTAATTCCAGTTGTAACAATTTTAGGACCAATGGTTGCAGGGTTAATTACAGGTACATTAGTTATTGAGCAAATTTATGCTGTACCAGGACTAGGGGAACAGTTCGTTAAATCTATTACAGTGAATGACTATACAGTTATTATGGGAACTACAATTTTCTATAGTGCGATCTTCATCTTAGTTATTTTCATTGTTGATATTTTATACGGAATTATTGATCCTCGTATTCGTTTAGCGGGAGGGAAAAAATGATGAAAGATGTACAAAAATTATCTCCAGACTTATTTCAACAAGCTAATCAAAATAATGTGGATAATGAAGTCATTGCCCGTCCAAGCTTAACGTTTTGGCAAGATGTAAGAAGACGTTTGTTCCAACATAAAGGAGCAATGTTTGGTTTAGTTTTATTAACGCTTATTATCTTACTAGCAATCTTCGGACCGATGGTAAGTAAGCACTCGTATAAAGAGCAAGATTTAGGACGTGCAAAATTGCCACCGAAAATTCCAGTTATTGAAAATGTTCATTGGTTACCATTTGACGGTACAGATCAATATGGTGTTGACCAATATGAAAAACGTGATATTAAAGAGTATTTTTGGTTTGGTACAGATGATCTTGGACGCGATTTATGGACAAGAACATGGGAAGGTACACGCGTATCATTATATATCGCTCTTTTAGCAGCAGCAATTGACTTAGTAATTGGGGTTGCATATGGAGGTATTTCAGCGTTCTATGGCGGTAGAGTAGATAACATTATGCAACGTATTATGGAGATTATTAACGGTATTCCATACTTAATCATCGTTATTTTAATGGTAATCATTATGGGATCTGGTATATGGTCAATTACACTCGCAATGGCAATTACAGGTTGGATAGGGATGTCGCGTATCGTTCGTGGACAAATCCTTAAATTAAAAAATCAAGAATACGTATTAGCATCTCGTACATTAGGTGCAACAAATACACAATTAATTGTAAAACACTTAATCCCGAACGTAATGGGACCAATTATCGTAATGACAATGTTTACAATTCCAACAGCGGTGTTTGGTGAGGCGTTCTTAAGCTTCATCGGTTTAGGTATTCAGCCACCATTCGCATCACTTGGTTCTCTTGTAAATGACGGTTATAAATCAATTCAAACGTATCCGCATATGATGTTCATTCCTGCGGTTGTCATCAGTATATTAATTTTAGCGTTTAACTTAATGGCAGACGGATTACGCGATGCGTTAGATCCAAAAATGCGTAAGTAAAAGAGGGGAGAGGCAAAGATGAAAACATTGTTAGAGGTAAAAGATTTACAAGTCTCCTTTGATACACATGCAGGTGAAGTACAAGCTGTACGCGGCGTTACTTTTGATTTGAAAAAAGGGGAAACATTAGCGATTGTAGGAGAATCTGGTTCTGGGAAATCAGTTACTTCTAAAGCGTTAATGGGATTAATTCCGAATCCTCCTGGACGCATTAAAAATGGTGAAATCGTATTTGAAGGTCGTGACTTAACGAAATTAACAGAAAAAGAAATGCAGCAAGTACGTGGTAAAGATATCGCGATGATTTTCCAAGATCCAATGACATCATTAAACCCAACGATGACAATTGGAAATCAAATTATGGAAGGCCTTATTAAACACCAAGGAATGAGTAAAGCAGACGCACGTAAAGTTGCGTTGGAATTAATCGACCTTGTAGGTATTCCAAATCCAGAAGCTCGTTTAAAACAATATCCGCACCAATTCTCTGGTGGTATGAGGCAGCGTGTAGTTATTGCGATGGCATTAGCTTGTAACCCAAAACTATTGATTGCCGATGAGCCGACAACAGCGCTAGACGTTACAATTCAGGCGCAAATTTTAGAGCTTATGAAGGACATTCAACAAAAAACAGAAGCAGCAATCATTTTCATTACGCATGACTTAGGTGTAGTGGCGAACGTTGCGGACCGCGTAGCAGTTATGTACGCTGGTAAAGTTGTTGAAATCGGAACTGTAGATGAAATTTTCTACAATCCAAAACATCCATATACTTGGGGCTTAATCGCATCTATGCCAAGTTTAGATGGTTCAGAAGAAGAGTTATATGCAATTCCTGGAACGCCTCCAGATTTATTGAAGCCGCCAAAGGGAGATGCTTTTGCACCACGTAACCCACAGGCACTGAAAATTGATTTTGAAATGGACCCACCTTTATTTAAAGTAAGTGATACACACTATGCGGCAACTTGGTTACTTCATGAGCAAGCTCCAGAAGTAAAACCGCCGGCAGTCGTTGAAAAACGCATTCTTCAAATGAAAGCAGGTGAACAACATGACTAAACAACGTGAGAAATTAATTGAAGTAAAAAATGTAAAGCAGCACTTCGACGTGAGTGGTGGTGTTGTCAAAGCGGTTAATGATATTTCATTTGATATTTACCGCGGAGAAACATTTGGTCTTGTAGGAGAATCGGGTTGTGGTAAATCAACAACTGGAAGAACGATCATTCGTTTATATGATGCAACTGCTGGTGAAGTATTGTTCGACGGTGAAAATGTACATGGCAAAAAATCACGCGCAGAATTGAAGAAATTCAACCGTAAAATGCAAATGATTTTCCAAGATCCATATGCATCATTAAACCCTCGTATGACAGTAGGGGATATTATTGCAGAAGGTATTGATATTCACGGATTAGCGAAAAACAAAAAAGAGCGTATGGACCGTGTTCATGAATTATTAAACACAGTTGGCTTAAATAAAGAGCACGCAAACCGTTTCTCGCATGAATTCTCAGGTGGACAACGTCAGCGTATCGGTATCGCTCGTGCACTTGCTGTAGAACCTGAATTTATCATTGCCGATGAGCCAATCTCAGCACTTGACGTATCAATTCAGGCGCAAGTTGTAAACTTACTGAAAAAGTTACAAAAAGAAAAAGGTTTAACATACTTATTCATTGCCCATGATTTATCAATGGTAAAATACATTAGTGACCGCATTGGTGTAATGTACCGTGGTCAAATCGTTGAATTAACAACAAGTGATGAGTTATATGCAAATCCAATTCATCCATATACAAAATCACTATTATCAGCGATTCCACTTCCAGATCCAGATTATGAGCGCAATCGTAAACGTATCGTATACGATCCATCTCAGCACAATTATGGTAGTGAAGAACCGACAATGCGTGAAATTCGCCCAGGACATTTCGTATTATGTTCTGAAGCGGAGTATAAGAAATATAAAGAGATTTATCAATAATAAAAAATCCATTCTTCTATCACGGAAGAATGGATTTTTTATTATATAAAAGAGTTGTCAATATTTCTCGGTAAGTCGATATATTTAAAGAAACGCAAATATAAGTTGCCTATACTAATGACTACACCTTAATTAAACGAGTATTATTGCGCCTGAACAGAAACAATCTCCTCTTGTTCTTCAGGTTTAACAAGTGCATAACGCTCCCACGCTCTACTTTTCCAGCGGAAGAACATAATAATGGCACGTGTCCATTCATCAATAGCAATTGCTAGCCAAATACCAATGAGCCCCATATCTAAATGGAAGGCGAAAAAATAACCGAGTGGTAAACTCATTAACACCATAGAGAATGCGCCGATTAAAACTGGGTACTTTGCATCACCAGCTGCGCGAAGTGAATTGATGATGACGATGTTCATCGTACGCCCTGTTTCAAGTAGTACACTTAGTAAAAGAACTGACGCACCTAACGCAATAATGTGCGGATTATCTGTAAATAGTCCCATTAATTGTGTACGGAATGTAATAACGAGAGCAACCATGCATAACGTGACACCAATCGCCCACTTTGCACTTTTCCATACACGTTCATATGCTTCATCTTTTTCACCACCGCCAACGAGGCGTCCGATAATAATTGCAGTTCCCATACCGATTGCAATAGCGAATAAATAAGTGAACATAGAGATGTTCGTAGCGTATTGTCTAGCAGCTAACGATTCCGTTCCTAAATATGTTGCATAGTATAAGAAGACAATTTGACAAGCTTGATACATAACCTGCTCAAATGCAGATGGAATCCCGATTTTTAAAATTTTTCCGATATATTCTTTTGATAAGGTGAAGTAGTATTGTAATTTTACACGGTACTCCATAACGCGGTACAGTAACAAGAAGAAAACGATAAGCGCGATTAGCCTGCTGACAGCAGAAGAAATGGCAGCCCCTTGTACACCGAGTTCTGGGAAACCAAATTTCCCGAAAATGAGTACGTAGTTTCCAGCGATATGAATAATATTCATTCCAAGTGAAATAAACATCGCTTGCTTTGTGAAGCCATGTACGCGGATAATTGCGGCTAATGAATTAATAATAGCTTGAAGGAAAATAGCTCCTCCGACGATAGATAAATAGCTCTGTGCATACATAAGTACATCGCCTTGTAAGTTCATCGCCATCATCATATGTTTTGAAAATAAAAGAAAACCAGCACTTATAACGAGTCCGACCACTAAATTTAATGTGACGGCTAAAGCTGATATTTTAGATGCTTCCATAAAACGTTTGGAACCGAGGTATTGAGATACGACGATAGCTGCGCCGTTCCCGATGACTTCTAGTACCAAAATAGCGATATGGAGATATTGATTCGCTGCACCAACCCCAGATACAGCATCGTCTGATAATGCACTTAACATGAAAGTATCAGCGATCCCCATTAACATAAATAGAAAAACTTCTAGAAAAATAGGCCATGTTAATAAGAATAAACTTAATTTCTCAGTAGGCCCGTTTTTTGCCTGAATTGCTGTCATGTCCGTCCCCTCTTTACCGATATCTATTTTTAGCAAAGTGTATCGTAACATACTTTCTTAACCTTTGCACTCATTTTAACCTACATATCTTTATTATGAAGGGAGAGCTATTTTATGATAAAAACAGAAGGATAATTATGCGTAAAGTATTATAAGATATAAATTTTGTTTTTCTCTGATAATTTAGAAAAATATAAAAATAATTATTCCTGACACTTCAGTAAGGAAAATCGGCAATATGAAACGTTTACAAAGGATTAAGTTTTAACAGAAAATTTTAATAAAATAGAAATATAAATATACAAAAAATATATTTGTGTGTATAATATGAATTGTTAGAACATATATATTTCTTTTTGTTTGAAAATGAAAGGGCTAACATTTTTGTGGAGGGTGGAAATATGAAAAAAAAGATGCCAGTTTTTGTAGTATCAACAGTAGCAATGAGCATGATGTTAGGGGCATGTAGCTACCAAAAAGATGAGCCGCAAGCGAACGCAAAAGGGGATAGCGGGAAAAGCGGTGCGAAGCAAGTTATTAACTTAATTGAAACGCAAGAAATTCCAACGATGGATCCAGCGTTATCAGCTGATGCAGTTTCTTCAAGAGTAATGACTAATACGATGGAAGGCTTATACAGTTTAGGAAAAGACGATAAGCTTGTTCCTGGTGTAGCGAAGGAATTCAAAAAATCAGAAGACGGTAAAAAATATACATTTACATTACGTGAAGACGCAAAATGGTCAAATGGTGAGCCTGTGACGGCAAAAGATTTCGTATACGCATGGCAAAGAGCGATTAACCCAGATACAGCTGCGAAATCAGCGTACATTATGTATGATATAAAAAATGCAGAGAAAATTAACAAAAAAGAGATGAGTCCGGACCAATTAGGGGTAAAGGCGATTGATGATTATACATTAGAAGTGGAATTAGACAATTCCATTCCATACCTTGTAGATTTAATGGTATATCCAATCTTCTATCCTGTGAACGAAAAGTTCGTGAAAGAGCAAGGTACGAAGTTTGGTTTGGAAGCGAATACAACACTTTATAACGGACCATTTACATTAAGTGATTGGCAACATGAACGTAGCTTTAAAATGACAAAGAGCTCGTCATATTGGGATAATAAAGAAGTGAAGATTGAGGAAGTAAACTTTAATATTGTTAAGGACACGTCTACACCAATTAATTTATATGAAACAAACGCAGTCGATCGAGCAACGTTATTAGCGGAGTTCATCGATAAATATAAAGGAAAACCAGATTTCCAAACAGTAGAAGATACATCTGTATTCTTCCTTCGTTTAAATCAAAAAGATCCAGCGTTAGCAAATAAAAATATTCGTAAAGCAATTTCACTTGCTTTTGAACGTAAACCGTTCGTTGATACATTATTAAATAACGGTTCTAAGCCAGCAACAGGATTAATTCCTGATAACTTCATTAAAGGACCGGATAAAAAGGACTTCCGTGCTGTAAATGGAGATATTGTAAAACCAAACGTGAAAGAAGCGAAGAAATATTGGGAAGCTGGTAAAAAAGAGCTTGGTAAAAATGAAATCGAATTAGAGTTATTAAACGAAGATGTTGAATTATCGAAGAAAACAGGGGAATATTTAAAAGGTGAGTTAGAAAAGAATTTACCAGGTTTAACAGTGAAAATTAAACAACAACCATTCGCGCAAAAACTAAAATTAGAAGATGCGGGCGATTTCGTCATGTCATTCTCTGGATGGAGTGCAGACTTCCCAGATCCAATTACATATCTTGATATGTTTGTAACTGACGGATCACAAAATAAAATGAAATATTCTAATCCGAAATATGATGAGATCATCATGAAAGCAAAAAAAGATGGAAGCGATGTAAATGCTCGTTGGAAAAGCTTACTAGAAGCAGAGAAAATGTTACTTGATGACGCTGCGATTGTACCGGTATATCAACGTGGTAGAGCATACTTACAAAGAGATTCCATTAAAAATATGTACAACCATAAATATGGTGGCGATTTAAGCTTTAAATGGGCGTCAGTAGAGAAATAAGAAAAAAGCAGGTAATTGCCTGCTTTTTTTAATACGTACGTTTCTTATAAATACCTTTCCCACCAACTTGGTTCCAGCCGGATTGTACATCCAAACTTTTATTAACAAACTTCATCTTTTCTTTTCCGCCAAAGAGTTTTTCACCAATACTATTTGTAATGACGCCAATCAATGCTGTTATTCCGATGATGAGGGCAGCAACAGTGACAAAATCAATAAAAAAAGCAATCATTTGCAAATTCCCCCTTTGCCTGTCTGTATTTTTATTGTATGAGATAAAAGATGAAAAAGAAAGAAATGTCAGAAAAAATTTGATTTATTTTAGAAATCGTATGGACATGAATGAGAATGTTTGTTAAAATGAGAACAAACGTTCTTTTGATTCTCACTTGTATAGTCTTACATTTCTTAATTGATTTATCAAAAAAAGGTAAGAAAACGTTCTCTTTTTCATAGGAAAGATTATGAGAGAATAACTATAAATCATATGAAAAATCTATGAAAAGCAAGCGTTAAGAGGGTTGAAGATTATTGTTAAAGAACAGCTGAAGTAAGTGTGATTATGTTACATAGCAGTGAAATGCACGGAAGAGTTTTCTCAATTAGAAGGAAATTTACTGTATATTTCTTGCAAAATCTATTGTATAATGATTATAGAAGTTACTTATTAAAAGTAATTGTTGTTTACTAAAAGTTGTTGCTTACATGAAAAGCAATTTTTGCACTTTGTTTTAAGACAAGGTATCGCGAAAAATTGCTGAATTTAGAAATTTAAACTGTAATTAGTACAGAATTTGTACTCTTTAAGGAGAGTGAGCTTTGTATGGTAACATTATATAGTTCTCCAAGCTGTACGTCTTGTAGAAAGGCGAAATTATGGCTAGAGGAAAATCATATTCCTTATACAGAACGTAATATTTTCTCAGATCCATTAACGATTGAGGAAATTAAAGAGATTTTACGTATGACAGAAAGCGGAACGGATGAGATTATTTCTACTCGTTCGAAAGTTTTCCAAGAATTAAATGTAAACTTAGAGTCTTTACCACTTCAAGATTTATATAAGATGATTCGTGACTATCCAGGGATTTTACGTCGTCCAATTATGATTGACGAGAAACGCCTTCAAGTAGGTTACAATGAAGACGAAATCCGCCGTTTCTTACCACGTACAGTAAGAACGTTCCAATTACGTGAAGCACAGCGTCTTGTAAATTAATTATAATAATATGAAAACCTTCTACCTATTATATAGTAGAAGGTTTTTTTTAATGTTTCAAATTTCGTAATCGAACTCGTTGAACGATAAAGCCGATGCATAAGATGGTGAAAATAAATAAGTAAGGAATGCCTGCAGTGAAACTTGGGTTGTTATGAAAAAAGGTTGCAAGTCTGTCTTCATGTGTGACCATTTTTCCTGCTGTATAAGCGAGAATTGCTGCCCCGCAATAAATGAGGAGTGGAAAGCGTTCCATAAGTATTAAAATGAGTTTGCTGCCCCAAATAATAATCGGGATAGAAATGAGTAAACCGATTATTACGAGTAAAAATCTTCCGTGAGCTGCCCCTGCAATGGCGATAACGTTGTCAAATCCCATAACAAGGTCCGCGAATACAATTGTACGCACAGCTTGAAATAAAGTTGTTTTTCCTTGAATAGAAGAAAGATCGTTGCTATTATCAGTTAGTAAATTTACTGCAATGAATGTAAGTAAAATGCCCCCGATAAGTTGCAGAAATGGAATGTCGAGCAAATAGACAGCTAGTATAGTAAGGATAATTCTTAGTACGATTGCTAAAAGAGTACCGATCAAAATAGCTTTATTTCGTTTTGATTCAGGTAAATTTCGGCTAGCTAGTGCGATGACAATTGCGTTGTCACCACCTAATACAACATCGATACCGACAATCATTAGTACAGATGTTAAAAACTCTAAGTCCATTCGTCTGCCTCCATTTATGATGTTTTAATAAGCGAACTATATGTATGTGGTGAAAAGGACTAAAGCATCTTCTCTAATAAAAGTTTCACTTTATTACAGTGTACGGGGGAAGATGGAAATGTATGTCCAAATTTTTTATAAGTGAGGCATCGCGACAATGATATATTTGTGTATACCATTGAATGAAGATAGGTATATAACTATTTTTGTAAAATAAATCGATTTTATTTCCATTCTGGAGAATCTTATCATAAAATGAGAGTACAAGAATCTATTGATTTGTCATATGAGTGGGGAATCCCTTCATAACAATTCTAAGCAGGAAGGGAGAGTTGTATTTTGGATATTGAAAGAATTAATGATCATACGATGAAATTTTTTATTACGTACATTGATATAGAGGACAGAGGCTTTAATCGTGAGGAAATTTGGTATGACCGCGAAAGAAGCGAAGAGCTCTTTTGGGAAATGATGGACGAAGCTCGTGATCATGACGATTTCTTTATTGATGGGCCGTTATGGATTCAAGTGCAAGCAGTCGATAAAGGGATTGAAGTACTTGTAACGAAAGCAGAACTTTCAAAGGATGGACAAAAGCTAGAACTACCAATAGGTGTAGATAAAATTATAGACATTCCTCTAGATGAAGGTATTGAATCATTATTCCAGCAAGAATTAGTGGAAGAGGTAGAGGAACAAGCAGGTACAAACTTTAACGAAGATGGTACGTTTGGCTTTTTAATTAAGTTTAATGATTTTGAAGATGTCATTTCATTAAGTCATCGTCTTATCTTTGAAGATATAAAAGATGAGCTATATTCATTTGAGGACCGCTATTATGTATATGTGGAATTCGATGAAGTGCTACATGATGAAGAAGAAATTGATCGCATTTTAAGCATTGTTTTAGAATACGGGGAAGAATCAACTTTAACAATTCATCGTGTAAGTGAGTATGGGAAACAAATTGTGAAAGAGCATGCGCTTGAAACAATTCGCAATAATTTTCCTGCTAAAACGTAGGCCGATTTCTGTAGTATGAAATCGGCTTTTTATATGAAGAATAGGAAAGCTTTCTTAGTAAGGAGGTAAGAGATGAAAAATACGTTAAAGTTGATTTTCTTTGTTTTACTATTGTTCGCATTATTTGTATCATTACGTATGTTTATTGATGTAGCGTTTTATTCGGATGTAATTGGGATAAAAGATGTTTCGATTTTAGGTATTATTAGTATTTTATTTACGGTATCTGCATTTTTAATTGGTTGCGTTATTTTCTTAGAGAACCGTCATCCGTCAAAAACACTTACATGGCTCATTGTGTTAGGGATTTTTCCGGTATTTGGATTCTTCGCTTATTTATTATTCGGACAGAACTTTCGGAGGAAGAGAATGTTCCAAAAGAAGGCGTTGCTCGATGAACAAGCGTTTTTACAATATAAGGGGCATGAAGATTACGAAGAACGGATTTTGCGCAATCATAAGCATCAAGAGCTGTTATTTCGTTTAGCGGATCGCTTAGGCGCTTTAAATATTTCATTTCAAACTGAAACGAGAACATTAACAAATGGAGATGAAACGTTTCAGGCTATTTTAGATGGATTAAAACGAGCGAAACATCACATTCATATGGAATATTACATTGTGCGTGATGATAAACTTGGAACAGAAATTAAAGATATTTTAATACAAAAATCAAAAGAAGGCGTAGTCGTTCGTTTTTTATATGATGCGGTTGGAAGTTTTAAATTATCAAAATCATATATTGAAGAATTAAACGACGCAGGTGTCGAAATGATTCCGTTCTTCCCTGTACGTTTTCCGATTTTAAACGATAAGATTAATTATCGAAATCACCGAAAAATCGTTATTATTGATGGGAATGAAGGATTTGTAGGTGGATTAAATATTGGTGATGAATATTTAGGAAAGGATAAGTACTTCGGCTTTTGGCGAGACACGCATTTATATTTGCGTGGGGAAGCTGTGCAAAGTTTGCAGCTTATTTTCCTTCAAGATTGGTTTTATATGACTGGCGAGGCTGTGCTAGCCCCTGAATATTTACAAGCGAAAGCAGTTGAGGGGGAGCATTGGGGCGGCGTGCAGCTCGTTGCAGGTGGGCCGGATAATAAATGGGAAACAATTAAACATTTATATTTTGCCATGATTGCTTCTGCGCGGAAATCCATTTGGATTGCAACGCCGTATTTCATTCCGGATGATGATATTTTATCCGCATTAAAAGTAGCGGCACTTGCTGGTATTGATGTTCGGTTGTTAATGCCGAGTAAGCCTGATAAGCGAACTGTCTTTTACGCATCGAGATCGTACTTCCCAGAGCTTTTAGATGCAGGGGTAAAGATATATGAATACGAAAAAGGTTTTCTCCATAGTAAAGTTGTCATTGTCGATTCTGATTTAGCTTCAATTGGGACAGCGAATATGGATATGAGAAGTTTTCATTTGAACTTTGAAGTAAATGCCTTTTTATATGATACAGATAGCATTCGAAAACTTGTTCAAGATTTTAAAGACGATTTAGAAGAATCAAGTGAAATTCATGTCGATCGTTTTCATAAAAGGCGTCTTCATAGACGAATCGTTGAATCAACGTACCGGTTATTATCGCCTTTATTATAAAAAGAGATGTCCAAAATTGGGACATCTCTTTTTTAAAAGGAATTTGTAATAAATTGTAGAATATAAGGAGCTGAAAGGGTGTGATTCCAATATTTATCGCAAAAAGAGAAAACGGAGAAAAAATTCATCTACTCGATCATCATGATGAAGAGCTTTTACACCATATGCGTAAAAGGGAAAGTTTCTTTTGCATAGCTTGCGGGAAGGAAGTACTAATGAGATTAGGAAAACAAAAAAGGTGGCATTTTGCTCATAAGAAAGTAGATTCATGTTTAGCCTTTTATGAAGCAGAATCTACATATCATATGTACGGTAAAGAATTGTTATATCGGTGGTTCAAACGTCAAAATGTTCATGTAGAGATAGAGCATTATCTACCAGAGATTCAGCAACGACCGGATATTTTTATAGAGAGAGCAGGGAGAAAAATTGCGATTGAATATCAATGCGCCAATCTTTCTATAGAGCAGCTCTGCAAACGAACCTATTCGTATTGGAAAGCTGGTATACAAGTCATTTGGATTATTGGTGGAAATCAATTGAAAAAGCACTCTGCATACTGGATGAAATTCTCCTCAATTATGGCTTTCTCCTTACAATCTTATCCTCAGCCACTTCTTATTTTCTTCTGTTCGAAACAAAAATCATTTATGAAATGCACGTTTATTACATCATTTTCTACAAGCGTTGCTTTTTCACATATTATATATTTACCAATTGAAACGACTACTTTTGAAATGCTCTTTTCTCCTGTTCCTTTCCAAAGGGAAGTATTAAACCGAGAATGGAAGAAGCGAAAGGATTATTTTCGTCAAAACGCTTTGCCCATCTTGAAGTATAATGATAAGTCACTATTACGCCTCTTATATCAATGTAAATGTACCCCAGCAAATTTTCCTTCTGAAATTGGTGTGCCACTCCCGTCCTCATTTGCTTTTCAAACAAATTCATTTATATGGCAAGCTTTTCTATATATGAAGTGTATAGGTGAGCTTGCGGTAGGGGATTGTATTTCCCTCAAGTACGTGTGTAGTTATATAAAAAAGTATACGAAAAGGCGTATGCTCCCGTACTTTTCACAGCATATATGGAAAGTGGCAGTTACTGAATATATGACATTTTTATGTTATGCAGGTGTCTTGCAGAGAGTAGGGACTTATAAGTACCGGAAAATACGGGGGATATCCATGTTAAAAACAGAGGAGGAAGTTATGAAATATGATGAAAGGAGTTTAGCGTATGCCTTATCTTTATTTGAGGCAAAGTACAACATGAGAGAAGGAAAAGCGGATATAATAAAGACTAATCGTGAAGGAATTACATAAGAAAAATCGAATTGTATGTAAGTAGAGATATTTAAAGGAGGGCTTAAAGCATGTCTGAACAAAACACAGCAAAAACATTACCGGATCGTAACGAAATTGAAGAATCAAGTACGTGGCGATTAGAAGATATTTTCCAAACAGATGCAGAATGGGAACAAGAATTCCAAGCTATTAAAGAGCTATTACCGAAGTTAACTGAATTTAAAGGGAAACTTGGTGACTCTGCGAACAATTTACTTGAAGCATTGCAATATGAAGATGAAATTTCAATGCGATTAGGTAAGTTATATACATATGCACATATGCGTTACGATCAAGATACAACAAACTCTGTGTATCAAGCGTTAAATGATCGCGCGACAAATTTATATTCACAAGTATCTAGTAGCACAGCATATATTGTGCCTGAAATTTTATCGATTTCAGAAGATACATTGCAAACATTCTTGAAAGAAAATAGAGACTTAAGTGTATATGAACATGCGTTAGAAGAAATTACGCGTCAACGCCCTCACGTATTATCTGAAGCGGAAGAGGCTTTACTAGCAGAAGCATCTGAAGTAATGAGTGCGTCAAGTAATACATTTGGTATGTTGAATAATGCGGATTTGAAATTCCCATCTATTAAAGGTGAGGATGGAGAAGAAGTAGAAATTACACATGGCCGTTACATTCAGTTTTTAGAAAGTGATGATCGTCGTGTGCGTGAAGATGCATTCAAAGCTGTATATGAAACGTACGGGAAATATAAGAACACATTTGCAAGTACGTTAAGCGGAGCTGTGAAGCGTAATAACTTTAATGCACGCGTTCGTAAATATGACTCTGCACGTCAAGCAGCATTAAGTAATAATAATATTCCTGAAGCGGTGTATGATCAACTTGTTCAATCTGTAAATGACAATTTACACTTGCTACATCGTTACATTGATATTCGTAAGCGTGCACTAGGGCTTGATGAGCTTCATATGTATGATTTATATACACCACTTGTACCAGAAGTGAAAATGAATGTGAAGTATGAAGAAGCGCAAGACATGTTATTAAAGTCTTTACATGTACTTGGTGATGAGTATGTTGATATTTTGAAAGAAGCATATGAAAATCGCTGGGTAGATGTGTATGAGAATAAAGGAAAACGAAGCGGAGCATATTCATCTGGTGCCTATGGAACAAATCCTTATATTTTAATGAACTGGCATGATAATGTAAATAATTTATTTACACTTGCTCATGAATTTGGCCATTCTGTCCATAGTTACTACACAAGAAAAACGCAGCCGCACGTATACGGGGATTATTCAATCTTTGTTGCGGAAGTAGCATCAACTTGTAATGAGGCGCTTCTAAACGATTATTTATTAAAAACGACAGAAGATAAGAAAGAGCGTCTATACTTATTAAATCATTATTTAGAAGGATTCCGTGGTACTGTATTCCGTCAAACGATGTTCGCAGAGTTTGAGCATATTATTCATAAGAAAGTACAAGAGGGGCATGCGGTAACACCAGACATGCTAACGGAGATCTACTATGATTTAAATAAGAAATATTTCGGTGATGCTTTAGTAATTGATGAAGAAATTGGTTTAGAGTGGTCTCGTATTCCGCACTTCTACTACAACTATTACGTATACCAATACGCAACAGGATTTAGTGCAGCAACGGCTCTATCTAAACAAATTTTAGAAGAAGGGCAACCAGCAGTAGAACGTTACATTAATGAGTTCTTAAAAGCAGGAAGCTCAGATTACCCAATTGAAGTGCTGAAAAAAGCTGGAGTAGATATGGCATCTCCAGAACCGGTAAAAGAAGCATTGCAAGTATTTGAAGAGAAATTAAATGAATTAGAAGCATTATTATTTGAAGAGAAGTAATAGAAAAGACGAGGAATTTGCCTCGTCTTTTTCTTAATGTCATTTTGTCGATATTTGTCGAGAAAATAAATCGAATTGTCTTCTTTTTTCTAAACTAGAAGGCAGTTTTACAGTTCATTAAAACCCTTTAAATCGTTTTTTATGGTTGAAATAAGAGAGAGCGATGACAATGACTCCAAATAAAAGAGGAAAGGCAATCATTTTAGGAAAAGCTTGTAGTAGGGAGAGGATGTACAAGAAAAAAGAAACAATGATAGCTAGAATGATAAGTAAAATATACGTTTTTTTCATACAAAACACCTCCAAAATAGCTTTTTTATAGCTTATTCAAAAATGAAAACGTTTAGAATGTGACAAAAGTGTGAAATTCGACAAAAGGGGTTGTCATCTGACGTCGAATCTTGTAATATAATAAGCGTGAACGAATTCACATACAAACATATACCCCTTTGTTTGAACGTGAAAATTTCTCCCATCCCCTTTAATATTTTTATAAGCCGTAAAGAAAAAGACCTGGTGTTTACACCAGGTCTTTTTCTTTTGCTATCCATTTCCAATAACGCTCACATTTTACGTCAATCATTTGTACTTTTCGTTTCAGTTGTAATTTTTTTAGTTCACGTTCAATTTCTTGCTTCGAGCAGTCATATATAAATGCTACTTCTTTTGAAGAGATAAATTGTGTCGCTTCCAGTAATACTTCTAAAGGTGGTAATGGCTCTGGCTCGATTTCACATTTTACAAGTTCTTTCAATAATTGTACGTAGACGTCGTAGGAATACGTTCCAGCGATTTTAATACCTTCTTCATCTGAATTTGCATGAAAGAATACGAGAGAAGGTATTTCTGTAATATGCATCTCATTTGTGAATTTTAAGTCACATTGGAAAGCCTTTTTTGCGCTAGCGGAATATAGGTCTTTTTTAAATTCTTCTACATCAATATTGCTATCTTTTGCGCATGCAAGTAATAATTCGCAGTCAGGATTTGATACATTTTCAAGGAAAATGTATTCTTGGAGTTTTCGCAAAAACTTCGAACCTGCTTTTCGGCCCTGCAACTCCGCTGCTTTAATTGCCATCGAAACTAAATATGGTGTTGACGATGCTTCTTGCATATGTACCTTTCCATCACATGAAAAACCTTGTAAACTTGTTGTCTTTTCCCACACAAATCGAATATTAGCAGGTTTATTCCATTTGTGTGAGGAAGCGTTCGTTCCGTCCACTTTTCCTGTTACGATATGACGAATAGAGAAGTATTTCCCGTATTCAAGCCATAGTTTAATAATAAAGGGCTCAATTTCCCAGCAATCTTTACAAAGTGGATCAATAAATAAATATGCTTCTACAGACTTATGCTCACATGCGGAAGGAGATGGCATATTGATATGCTTTGCTTCCTGTTTATCCATTATATTTCACCTGTTTCGTCTGGAGTATTAACCATATGCTGAGCAGTTAATGCTAAACGTTCAAAAACGAACTCTCTTATATGACCGTGCACTCCTGTGTCATCCATTGCTTGCTCCATGCACGATAGCCAAGCCTCTGCTCGTTTTGGAGTAATCTCAAACGGGAGATGGCGTGCTCTTAACATAGGATGACCATGTTCTTCCGTGTACAAATTAGGACCACCTAAATATTGTGTTAAAAATTGCTTCTGCTTCCTAGCTGTTTCTGTTAAATCATCCGGGAAGATGGGAGATAGGTCAGGGTGTTTACTGACATAGGAATAAAATGTGTCTACTAATATTGCAATGCATTGTTCACCGCCAATTGCTTCAAATGGTGTCATCGGTTGCTTGCTCATCCTTTTAAACTCCTTTTTCCATGAAATGTATATCTATTGTAGCAATGGAATGTTAGGGAGGGCAAATAAACCGCCTTCATAACGTTCTTTGCTTATTCTACAGATGTAAAAGAATCTTTTCTTTTTCAAAAAGTGAGATGTATCCACTAGTAGAACGTATTCACTAGTGGAATTTTCACTTTAGCGTGCTTTGTTTTGTTTGGCAAGGAAAAAGCGTTTTACTTTATTATTTGTATGACGGATTGGTATGTCGTGTTGCTTTAACAAATGAATAAAGGCAGCTTTGCCTGCTTCTTCATCTTGCACTTCAAATTCAATTTCATAATCATCGTGATTGTAATAGAAACTATGATCAAAGACAAGCGTTCCGCCTTCAAATAGTGTTTCGGCTCTTTCAGTTGTTAAACTACCCATATAAGTTAAAGCAGAAACAGGAATTTGTAATGTGTGTAGTTGATCTACTACAGCGCCTTGAATAATTGTATTTGTTTCCATCATCAATCTTGCTTCATCTGCTGTTATAACTTGATGCGTTTCTAACAAGCCGACTTCTGCAGGTTGTTTTAATGTTAATGTATAAGTTTCTCCTTTATGACGAATACGAAGTGCAGAGCCAGCTTCTTTTAATGAGAAGCTCGGTGTTTCAAAGTAGTGATTCACCTGTTTCGTAAATCCTTCAATAGAGAATGATTTACATAATGTATTGAATTCTTCTTCTGTAACAATATTTTTAAATTCAATTTCAATTTCTTGTGTCATTGTATGCGCGCTCCTTTTGAAAAATAATTCTTTACACATTATCGCTTTTTCACAAATTTGGTTCAATGTTTTATTTGTTTGCGTCCATGTTATGATACAATAATACTGTTAAGTAAGACAGGAAGTTGAGATGGAGGAGTTAGAGCATGCAAAATAAAATCCAAGTTAAGAGCGTAGAAAAGAGAGAGAATGCTCTTATTTTTTGTGCAGAAAATAGTGAAATAGAGGTAAAGGAGTTAAGTGCGCGTAATCACGTACTTGTAGACTCAGATAATTTATCATTTTTATATATCTTAGAAAACGAATCATCTTTCATTTATGTAAGCATTCCGCATACATGCTGGGAAGCAATGCATGAAGCGATGAATAACGACGTGGTTATGTTCGTTCGCGTGAATGACATTGAAATGGAATTAGAAGGTTTAAAAGAAGAAGTAGAATATTTAGTTGAAAATATTGAAGGTAATGCAAATTACGGAGAAGAACTAGTAACTGCTGTAGAAAAAGTATTTCTATAAGCAAATGGATTGATTTTGGTGGTGGTTGAAATGAATCGAAATTGGGAAGAATTTTTAGCACCTTACCACCAAGCGGTGGCAGAGCTGAAAGTGAAACTAAAAGGAATGCGTACTCAATTTGCAATGTTAACAGAGCATTCTCCAATTGAGTTTGTAACAGGAAGGGTAAAGTCGGTTGCAAGTATTATTGATAAAGCGGAGAAGAGAAATGTACCGTTAGACAGGCTAAGAGAAGATATGCAAGATATCGCGGGCCTTCGAATGATGTGTCAATTTGTTGATGAGATTAAGCCTGTTGTAGAATATCTTCGAAAACGAAATGACTTTGAAATCGTGGAAGAACGTGATTACGTCACGCAGAAGAAAGATAGCGGTTATCGTTCTTATCACGTTGTCATTAGTTACCCAGTTCAAACGATTCAAGGTGAACAAAAAGTATTGGTAGAAATCCAAATACGTACGCTAGCAATGAACTTTTGGGCAACAATTGAGCATTCTTTAAATTATAAATATAGTGGACGTTTTCCTGAAGATATTAAAATACGCTTGCAACGTGCAGCGGAAGCAGCATTTTTATTAGATGAAGAAATGTCTTCTATCCGTCTTGAAATTCAAGAAGCGCAGAAAGCTTTTTCAAGAAAGCAAGAAACGAAAGATTCCGAATCATAAACTAAAGGGTGTTGGGCGATGAAATTTACAATTATGTCAAAGGGAGATCAATCATCAGATGCACTGGCAAGCACGATGAAAGAATACTTGCTAGATTTTGGATTTATAATGGATGAAAAGGAACCCGATATTGTAATTTCTGTTGGGGGAGATGGAACGCTTTTATATGCGTTTCATCGTTATTATAATCGATTGGATGAAACAGCATTTGTTGGTGTACATACAGGGCATTTAGGTTTCTATGCAGATTGGTTACCGACAGAAGTAGAGAAATTAGTAATTGCAATTGCTAAAACACCATTCCAAGTGGTGGAATATCCGCTTTTAGAAGTGATTATTCGCTATGTGAATGGGAGTAAAGAGTCGCAGTATTTAGCGATGAATGAAGCGACTGTAAAAAGTGCAGAAGGTACATTAGTAACAGAAGTGGAAATACGCGGAGAGTACTTTGAAACGTTCCGCGGGGATGGCCTTTGTATTTCTACTCCTTCGGGAAGTACTGCGTATAATAAGGCGCTTGGCGGAGCAATTATTCACCCTTCTATTGAAGCGATTCAAATTGCGGAAATGGCATCTATTAATAACCGGGTGTTTCGTACGGTAGGTTCGCCGCTCGTATTGCCGAAACATCATACATGCGTGCTGAAGCCGACTGCAGGAATGAACTTACAAATTACGGTGGACCATTTAACGATGGTTCATCAAGATGTGAAATCAATTCAGTATCGCGTGGCAAATGAGAAAGTACGATTCGTTCGTTTCCGTCCATTTCCGTTCTGGAAACGAGTTCGTGACTCGTTTGTTGCAGATAAATAGAAAGGGTTTATATATTTGAACAGATTTACATTGAAATGGGATATAGACTCGGCTGAGGAAGGAACTTTAGTTAGAGAATTTTTAAAAACAAAAGGGATCTCCAAAGCCGCATTAACGGATATAAAATTTCATGGCGGATCTATAGAAGTAAATGGTCAACATGCGAGCGTTCGTCATCAGTTGCAAGCTGGTGAAGAATTACGTGTCTTTTTTCCAGTAGAGGAAAGAAGTGAAGGGATGATTGCTGAAGATATTCCTTTATGTATCGTATATGAAGATGATACAGTTCTTGTCATAAACAAAGAGGCAAACATGTCAACGATCCCGTCTAGAGAACATCCGGCAGGAAGTGTTGCAAATGCGCTCTTATCTCATTATGATAAGCGACATCTTACAAGTACGGTGCACATCGTAACGAGGTTAGATCGTGATACTTCAGGGCTTATGCTGATTGCAAAAAATCGTTTCGTACATCATCTTTTATCGAAACAGCATCAACAAAAAGCTGTGAAAAGAACGTATGAAGCGATTGTTCACGGTGAGATGGTAGAAAAAGAAGGAACGATTGACGCACCGATTGGACGAAAATCGGATAGCATTATTGAGCGAACCGTTTGTGAGGAGGGGCAAAGAGCCGTTACTCATTTTAGAGTGATCGATAGCGTCAATCATAAGACGCACGTATCACTTGAGCTCGATACAGGGAGAACGCATCAAATTCGTGTGCATATGGCGTACATAGGACATCCGCTACTTGGCGATAATTTATATGGTGGAAAAAGAGATGAAATGAAACGACAAGCGCTTCACAGTACATCCTTGACGTTTTATCATCCTATTTTAGAGAAAGAAATGTCTTTCACTACACCGATTCCAAGCGATATGCAAGCGATATTAAGACATATTTAAAAAGGGGACAAAATTCTTATGTAATGAAGAATTTTGTTCCCTTTTTCTTAGCGGAATAATATTAAAATTTGATTGTCGCCCGTGCGCTTTATAACGAAAAAGCCACTTTCAGATTTTGTAGCAATGCCATCGTTATTTGGACGACAATATCCATGCGTTTCGCAAGTACCGTCATCACGTACTAACATTTGTCCAATTAATCCGACAGGAAGCCACTCGTTACGGTCTTTTCTTGCTATATATTTGCAAGCTGGATCCCATTCTGTATTTAAAAGCGGTTGTATGTCTTGCGATTCCGTACGTACATATTGACGTTTTCCGAAGCTATCTGTTTTATAGCGTTTTTGCCAACTTAAAGCACCGCTATTTCCTATAAGAGCAGGGGTGGCACTAGATATTCCTAAGATGAATGAATCGTTTGAAGTAGCGATTCGAATTTTTTCTTCGCTACTAAATGTAACGAAATAACCTACATCAATAAAAGTATTGTCTACTGTTTCAAACATTTGCGCAAAATCAGTTCCGCTTGCATTGTAAGAAGCGCCCTCAATGTACATTTCTCCATTATGAGCAAGCCACTTTGCACCGATATTATGATCGGTTTCATTTGTGCCGTTTGCAATAAACCAAGAATAAGATTCATCTGCTGTGCCGAAGCGCCCCATAATATGGCTACCTGCAAAATGAGCTGTTGATGTATGATTACCTTCCGCATGAGAAGAGAATCCGTTAGCGATAGTCGCGGTTCCTTCTGCATGTGCTGCTTCGCCTAAAGCGATTGTATGTTTACCTTCCGCATGAGAATAGGAGCCACCTGCTGTCGTTTCACTTCCTTCACTATGGGAACTATGTCCAGTTGCTGTCGTTTTTGATCCTTCTGCATGAGAGAAAGAACCTTTTGCATGTGTCAGAAGTCCTTCTGCATGTGAAGCTGTACCCTCTGCATGAGAGTGAAGACCCTCTGCATATGCATACCGCCCATCTTTTTTTACTTTTGTATTTTCAGATGTAGGGGTCTGAATGATAATCGTTTTTTCTGTTTGTATATCACCTGATGGTGCTAATGCTTCTTTAATTTTTTTTACTTGATTTATAATAGCAGCTGGAATTTCTGATTCCGCTTTTTTATTTATTGCTACAGGGCTGTTTTCTTCTGTATTCTTCTCTACTTGCTCAGAAGGCACAATCTGTTCAATATGAGTAGAGAGAGGTTTATTTTTTTGCTGCATCTTTGCTTTTCTATTATCAATTATGCGGCTCATTACAGCATTCTGTAATGAGACATATTTTGGTCTATCTTTGTTTTTTGTGGAAGCCTCTTGTTCTTCCAGTTCTTCTACAGCTGCAGCTCGAATGCTGCACCAGTTGTTAATTCCGTACATGGGCAGATAAAAAGGCGGGCATTTTCTTTTTTGTTTAGAAGATTTTTTCTTCATTCTGTCACCTCCTGCGACAGTATATGCCGTGTCATTAAAAAAAGATGCACTTTATTGCATCTTTTTTTAATGACTTTACCCAATTTTTATCCCACTTTAATGGGCGGGCTGCCCATTAAAGTGGGATTGGTGAGGGCTGATTAAAGTTTCACTTTATATGAGAGACGCCTAAAAGATACGGTAATCCTTACATATGAGTTATGAAATTGGGCGGAATTTCTCAGGGACAAAAGGCAGGGAGGAAGGAACGGAAACAATCTCCCTTTCAGGATAACGTAGTCCAGTTAGTTTGCCACCAAATACAGCACCAGTGTCAATATTGACTGTATGATTTACAAAGCGAGGTTCTTTTACGGGTGTATGTCCATATACAACCCAAGATGTTCCTTTATACTCCTTCGCCCAGTCGCGACGGACAGGTGAACCGTCAGCATGTTTTTCTCCTGTAATATCGCCGTATAATACAAAGGTTTGTACTTTTTTATCTTTTCTTCCTATGTAATCTTGCCGAATGCCGGCGTGACACACAATTAACCTTTTTTCATCGAGTACATGATATAAAGGGGATTGCTCGTAAAGTGTGATGAATTTTTCTTTTATCATGTTTTGTTGATGAGAAGGTAGTGCTTCATATTCGGCAACAGTTGTTTCGAGTCCATGAGCGATTGTCACATTACGTCCAAGGAAAAATCGATATAGTTTATTGCAGTGATTTCCCGGAGCGTAATACGCTACTTTTTTATTTATGACAAGTTCCCATACAATTTCAATCATACGTAATGAATGAGGACCGCGATCTGTGATATCGCCAACAAAAGCAAGCTTGCGTTGATCAGGGTGAATCGGTAAGTCACTATTCCAGTTATATCCGAGTTTTTTCGTTAAATCTTGAAACTCTTGGAAGCATCCATGAATATCCCCTATAATGTCATATTTCATATTTAAACCTCCATCATATTTTTCATTAGTATATCTAAAAAAGGATAGAGATAAAAATATACCGTTTTTGTGCTTCAGTTGAACATAAAGATTTTCGTTCTTGAGCGGACGTTTAAAACAAATCCAATCGCTATCATGTATGTGAGTAAGGAGCTTCCTCCGTAGCTCATAAGGGGTAGTGTGATGCCTGTAATAGGTAGTAATCCGATTGTCATCCCGATATTTTGAAATACTTGAAAAGTAAACATTCCGATTGTACCAGCGCAGATGTAACTGCCGAAAGGGTCATTACTTTCTATAGCGATATGAATCATGCGGAAAATAAGTAGGAAAAAAAGTGCAATAATGACGCTTGCGCCTAAAAATCCGAATTGCTCAGCGACATTCGTGAAAATAAAATCTGTATGTGGTTCTGGAAAGTATACTTGTCCATTTTCCCAACCTTTTCCTTGCATTTCTCCTGATCCAGTAGCTAAGAAAGCTTGTCTTAATTGATAGCCTTGCGCATCATATTTGTATGGCGCTAACCAGCCATAGAAGCGATTTAGTTGATATTCTTGTAAAATGTGTGCTTTAAAGAATTTTGTATGAGTAAAAAAAATATAGGTTAATGTAACGCCAACTGCAAAAATACCAGAAACTAACCCGAAAATAAAACGCCAACGTATACCAGAAACTAATATCATTGCTGCGAGCATAGCTGAAATTACCATTGTGTTTCCTAAATCAGGTTCTTTTGCAATAAGTAGTAGTGGCGGCAAACTTGTTGCGCATATTTTTCCGAGTAATAGAAAATCGTCGTGTATTGTTCGGTAAAAATATTTCTCATTGTGATTAGCTATAATTCGTCCGGTGACGATAATTAAAAACAACTTCATAATTTCGGAAGGCTGGAAATTTCCGATGCCTGGGAGCCTGTACCAAGCGGTCGCACCTTTAATTGTAATGGCACCTGGTACTTGAAATTCTAGCCCAATAAGTAGTACCAATGCAAAGCTATATAAATACCAAGCAATTTTTTGATAACGGTCAAAATCAATAATCATAATCATGCCAATGGCTATGAATCCAATGAAGTACCACTGGATTTGTTTTAATACAAAATTTACATTTTGCAAAAATGGTGGTAAAGAGGCTTGTGCACTTGCAATTGCAAAGCAACTAACAATCCCAATGGCAAATAAAATGAATAGTAATACGTAGTCTATTTGATATTGAGAATTTGGATCTTTCAATGTGTGTATTCCTTTCTATCACCTAGTAAGTATACGGATCATGTCATGATAAAAATAATATACAAGCAGACTATGCATACATTTATTCCACTATTTGTGGGAAGTCATACATCACACGGAAGGAATAGTACCTACCGTGTGATGGACTATATGGCACGGAGTTCTTTTGTAACTATATTCAAACAATGAGAAAGGCGTATATGTGTATCAGTCGTTGGAATGAGCTCTGGATATAGTTGATAAAATGTTGTAGCATTTTTATGCCATTCGCAAGCTTTTAACAGACTCGTTTTGTAATAGTCAATCTCTTGTAGGAAACCATATTTTTTTGAATGTAAAACGAGATGTGAAAAATCTTCGCAGCCTTCAAGGTATTTGAGATGTACTTGCTGTCCCGTATGAAGGCGGAAAGAACTTAAAGGTTCCGTAATATAGATTGCATCACCTTTGGAAAGTAAACTGATCCAAGAAGCCATATCCACACTACAATTATAATTTCTCCCATTTAAAGTACCGAAAGGTTCTGTTAATAGGCGTTTTCGAAAGAGTACAGTCGTAGGTTCACCAATAATATTTTGCCCTAGTATAAGCATATGGTTTCCAAAATCTTTCCCATTTAATAGAGTATCTTCATCATATAATCTGTTCATGGAGGGGTGTTGTTCAATTATCTCTCCATCATCATTAATCCAAGTACGATAAGATGTAATAAGTGCGAGATTTTGATCTAAGTCTTTTTGGAAATAAAACATCATTTTTTCAATTTTATTATTATAAAATATATCATCGTCCATTAAGAAATTTATGTACTCTCCATTTGATTGTTCTAAAAGCATAAGGGCGTTATGAAATTGTCCTAAAGTAGAGGGGTTTCGAATGTACGTTATATGTTTATGCTTATGTAAATAATCTCTGTATATTAATTTTTCTGTTTCATTATTTGTGCTATCGTCTCCTACAATAATTTCAATATTTGAATACGTTTGTGCTAATGCACTTTCTAGAGCAATTTTAAAATAATGTGGCCGATTATAGGTAGGAATAAGGATGGAAACGAGAGGTACATTTTTTATGTTTTCCATATACAACTACCTTTCAGAAATTTTCTGTGTAAGAATAATATCTTGATAACTTGTGTGTTCAGTTCTGCCACACCATGAACCATAATGGGGAGGAGTCTGCATTTCTAGCCCATATTTATTTAATAGAGTACGAATATCTTCCTCAAGATAGGCAACTGCGAAATTCGGGATATCTTTATTTAGAACATAACAATTGTCAATTTGATGGTAAAAACCTAACGGACTTAGTCCTGCATTTAAGTAATAGGAAGATTCAGGATTAATTAAAAAGAAAGTAATAAAACATCTCCCATCTTTTTTCAGAACTCGTGCAATCTCGCGTACGTAATGTTCTAATTCTTTCGGAAGAAGATGGGTAAATACAGACGTTAAAAAAATAAAATCGAATGATTCATCTTCATATGGAAACTTGTATTGGGAAGCATCTTCTTTTCCATCGGGATTGTAGAATTGGTTATATATATCGACATGTTCAAAATGGAAATTGTTACGGCGTGTTGAAATGTTATTTTTGCACCATGTAATTCCCTTATTAAATAAGTCAAATCCATAATAATTACCATCATCGCTTAAATAGTTCATTAATGGAACCGCCATCCGGCCGATACCACAGCCTACATCTAACACTGTTTCATTTGATTTTAAATTGCCAATTTCAATAAAATACTGCATAAACTCTTTTCCAACTTCTTCAAAATGACCACCTACATATTGAACAAGTTCTGGAGGTGGGATTAATGTGATTTTTTTCTCATTTTCGTTCAAAAAATTCACACCTTTCTTATAGTAAAGTAGGAAATTTCTACTTTATATTGAGGGGAGCTTTGCTTTTATTCATTACAAGATTGGTTTTCATGAATTAGTAGTATAATAGTACCCCTCAACTAAATATTTTTTTGTTCTATTCTTTTCTCCAAAAAATACCGAAATCATCGATTTGAGTCATAGGAGTTTTTATGTTTCTTTCACTTCTGAAATCTGTTACAGCCTCTGCGCATGTTATCAGTCCATAATCATCAATAATAATAAAGCCACCTATTGAAACTTTATCGTATAAATTTACAAGACTATCCATCGTTGATTCATACATATCACCATCAAGGCGTGCAATTGCAATTTTTTCTATCGGTGCTGAAGGCAATGTATCTTTAAACCAACCCTTTAAAAATTTCACCTGATCATTTAATAAATCATATTTTCTAAAGTTTTCTTGCACTGTTTCTAAAGAAACTCGTAAGTAATCGAATGTGTGCAAATAATCACCGTAATCTTTCGGATATTGTTCTAAGTTAGGTGCGGGCAGACCTTCAAACGAATCGGCAACCCATACAGTACGATCCTTAATGTTGTTTGCTTGTAAAAACCCATTCATAAAAATGCATGATCCTCCGCGCCATACACCAGTTTCAATAAAATCACCTTCTATATTTTCCCTGACTACAGTTTCCATCGCCTCTTGTAATTGATTCATACGTTTTCGCCCAACCATACTATGTGCAGCTCTTGGCCAATCCTTGCCACCTTGACGCTCATTGTTTGAAACGTTAGGATTAACGATTTTTAAATTGTGATTTTCTATATACTGCTTAAGAAATAAAGGAAGGGGAACCGTAACTGGTTCATATGATAGTTCTTTAGAAATATGTAACGAAGCAGGTAAGTATGGTTCGTATTCCAACCATATTTCAAATAAAATTGTTTTCTTTAATAACTCGAGATAAAGCTGGACAGCCGATTTATTTTCCATATAAGTGCCTCCTGAAGAATGTCATACAACATTATGACTATGTAGAAAAGAAGGATTTAATGATTGAATTTACCAATGAAAAAGCAGTAAAACTGATATCAGTTTTACTGCTAAGTAAAAATTTAAGCGATTTTTTCAATAATAATGGATGCACTCGTACCAAGAGCTAATGATAATCCAAGCCCTGTAACAATTACTTCAACTAATGATGGAGTTGTCGTAATTTGCGTAATTGCTTGAATAACGATAGGTGCTCCAAGTGAGATTAAACTTGATCCAGTACCTGGTACAGGTACTCCATTCACTTGGATTGTAAGACCTCCTAATGCACTGACTGTTGCAGTATTAGCGATAACAGTAATTTTATAGAATCCAGTTTCACTAATTACGAAAGTATCAGCATCTAATTGAGAAATTGCTGTACCAAACTGAGATCCAACAGTATTAAATGGTAGTGGATCATTAATTCCTAGATCTAAAGAAATCCCACCGGAGTTAAATGCATATAATCCTGCTGGAAGTCCTAGCCCTGATGGTCCAGTCGGTCCAGTTGGCCCAGTCGGTCCGGTAGCCCCAGTCGGTCCAGTAGCACCAGTGTCACCAGTTGGCCCAGTCGGTCCAGTAGCACCAGTGTCACCAGTTGGCCCAGTTGGCCCAGTTGATCCAGTCGTACCAGTTGTACCAGTTGGCCCAGTTGGTCCAGTCGTACCAGTTGTACCAGTTGGCCCAGTCGGTCCAGTAGCACCAGTTGGTCCAGTTGTACCAGTTGGCCCAGTCGGTCCAGTCGGTCCAGTCGGTCCAGTTGGCCCAGTTGGTACAGTTGGCCCAGTCGGCCCAGTTGGTCCAGTCGGAAGGGTAAACGGTGGTATTGGTGGTAATGTTGGTCCTACAAGATTAGGGTCAAATGCACTAGCTGATAAAGATTCATCGGGATTCAATCCATCTGAATAATTATTATTTGACATAAATTCACCTCCATAAAGCGTTCATTATATAGTAGATGCAAAACCGAAAGAAAATGACACGGACATTTGAATTATTGAAAAGAAATCTTAAACTGCTTGTGCAAGTTAAAAAAGTGGAAAGTTTATTGTATGTATAACATATGATTGATTTGGAAGAGGGTGATTATGTTGAACAAGCAAGGAATTACAATTAGTTTATGTATGATTGTTCGAGATGAGGAAGATACAATAGGTCGATGTTTAGATGCAGTCGAAAAAATTGTTGATGAAATTATTATAGTTGATACAGGTTCCATTGATCGAACGAAAGAAATTGTAGCTCAATATACCTCTAACATATATGACTTTCCATGGATTAATGATTTTGCAGCAGCAAGAAATTTTTCTTTTTCAAAAGCAACGCAAGAGTATATATTGTGGCTAGATGCAGATGACGTATTATTAGAAGATGCTCAAGAAGCATTGAAACTTTTAAAAAGAGAATTAGATCCTAAAATTGATGCTGTTTCGATGCCGTATCATCTTGCATTGGATTCTAGCGGGAAACCTTTATATTGTACAAAAAGAAATCGACTTGTAAAGCGTGAAAAACAATTTCAATGGTTTGGAAAGGTTCATGAGTATTTAGCTATTTCTGGTGAAACTTTTAGTAGTAATGTTGCTATTACACATAAAAAAGAAAAAAAGGTAACAAATCGTAATTTGAAAATTTTTCAAAATGCTGTAGCTGCAGGAGAAGAATTGAGTCCGAGAGATTTATTTTATTACGCTAATGAATCTATGGATAACCAAAAATATGATGATGCAGTTATGCTATATGAAACATTTCTTAATCAAGATGAAGGATGGTATGAAGAGAAAATTTATGCATGTGGTAAGTTAGGAGATTGCTATGCAAAGCTTGGATCATGGGAAAAGGCAATTGAATCTTGCGTGAAGTCGTTTCGATATGATGTTCCTAGAGGGGAGAATTGTACAAGAATAGGATATATATATATGGAACAACAAAAATATAACGAAGCGATATTTTGGTTTAAACTTGCAACGGAAGTACCAATGGCGACGGAGAGTCCATTTCATAGTCCAGCGAGCTACACATGGCTTCCCTATTTACAAATGTGTATTTGTTATAGCAAGTTAGGAGATCAAGACAAAGCTTATTATTACAACGAATTAGCGGCTGCTTATGTTCCAAATAATGCTGCAATCGAATATAACCGCAAATATTTTCGGAGTGTTTTTGATAAACAATATAAATCGTTATAGGCAGCTTTTTTTAGAAATGGCTCATCGCGATTCTAACTCTAATAGATTGGCTATATAGTAAAGTATCGGCAATGTAACTAGTACAGGTTACATTTATAGACTTTAAATGAGATTTATATTTCAAATTCAATTTGCATAAGGAGTGTGTAAAATGAATTCCCCAAAAAATTCTTTATACGAAGAAAAGTCTGGGCATTATTATAATGCAGTGAATCCGAATTTATTAAAGCATATAAAAAAGGAATGGAAAGAAGTTCTTGATATCGGTTGCTCGAGTGGTGCATTGGGAGCTGCCATAAAAGAAAATGGCACACGTGTATCTGGAATTGAGGCATTCCCAGAGGCGGCAGAACAAGCAAAAGAAAAACTAGATCATGTCGTTTTAGGCGATATAGAAACAATGGATATGCCGTACGAGGAGGAGCAATTTGATTGCGTTATATTTGGTGACGTATTAGAGCATTTATTTGATCCTTGGGCTGTAATAGAAAAAGTAAAGCCATATATAAAAGAAAATGGTGTGATTTTAGCAAGTATACCAAACGTTGCTCACATTTCAGTATTAGCACCGTTACTTGCTGGAAATTGGACGTATACAGAATATGGTTTATTAGATAAAACGCATATTCGTTTCTTTACATTTAATGAAATGCTCCGAATGTTTTTAAAAGCAGGATATTCGATTAGTAAAGTAGATCGTGTATATATTGATCATAAAGTGTATGAACCGTTAATTGAGGAGTTATATGGAATTTGTAAGAAATATCGTCTTGGAAGTGGCTTCATGGCTGAGACGGTCGTATTTCAGTATATTATTGAAGCAGAAAAATCACAGTTATGAGTGCTGGTGAAAAAACAATATTATTTGTTACGTGTATAAATGATCGGAAAATGTATGCACAGTGTGTACGGCATATATTGAGATTGGCAGTGCCTCCAGGATATATTGTACAATTTATGCCAATTCGGAATGCGAAAAGTATGACGAGCGGATATAATCAAGCGATTTCGCATCCAGCGAAATATAAAGTATATATACACCAAGATGTTTTCATTATGAATGTGGCATTTTTATACGGATTACTTCAATTATTTAACGAACATGAACATCTTGGAATGATTGGAATGATTGGAGCCCAGTATGTTCCTCCAAACGGGATATGGAATGAAGGCAAGGGAGTTGTTGGGAAAGTAATTGGTTATATGAACGATTTATTTTATATGGCAACGCAAGAACAACCGTACCATGAGTCAAAAACATTTATGCCTGTGGAATGTATAGACGGTTTATTGATGGCAACGCAATACGATATTCCGTGGCGAGAAGACTTGTTTGATGGGTTTGACTATTATGATGTATCTCAGTCATTTGAATTTAGAAAAGCTGGCTATACAGTTGGGGTTCCTGTACAGCGTGATGCGTGGTGCATTCACTATCATATTGATGTAAATATGACCAACTATGACAAGTATAGAAAGATATTTGTGGAGAACTATATGTCAGATGTAAATCAAGACGAATAGAGGGGCTACAAAATGAAGGATCGTACAATATTAGTTGTTGTCTGTGTAAAAAATGAAGAGCTATTTGAACAATGCGAGAGACAAATAAGAAACCTTTTTGTTCCCCCTGATTATGTCGTGCAAATTTTTCCGATACGAGATGCGAAAAGTATGGCAAGCGCATATAACCGAGCGCTTTCATATCCCGCGAAGTATAAGGTTTATATACATCAGGACACTTATCTTATTAATCGAGAGATGTTTTATACACTTATTTCTCTGTTTAAAGATAATGAAAAGCTCGGCTTAATTGGAGTAGCTGGAGCCCAATTTTTACCGAGTAACGGGATATGGTGGGAAGGGAAAAATTTAGTAGGGAAAGTGATTGAGTATAGAAGACGGAATTATCAACTATTAAATTTAGATCAGGGGTTTTATGGAACCCAATCTTTTATGTCGGTGCAGGCAATTGATGGCTTATTCATGGCAACGCAGTATGATATTCCGTGGCGAGAAGATTTGTTTCAAGGGTTCCACTTTTATGATGTATCACAGTCTTTAGAGTTTCAAAGGGCTGGTTATTTAATTGGTATCCCAAATCAATCAAATTTATGGTGTATTCATTATAATGGAGATGAATTTGATGCGGATACATATGAGAAAGATCGAAAAGTGTTTGTAGAACAGTATAAAGATATATTATCTCCATCATAAGGGAGAGATGCAGAGTGAAAGGGATTATTTTAGCAGGCGGTACTGGATCGAGGTTATACCCAATAACGAAAGTAACGAATAAACATTTGCTTCCTGTTGGACGTTATCCAATGATTTATCATGCGGTATATAAGCTGAAACAATGCGAGATTACAGATATTATGATTATTACAGGTAAAGAGCATATGGGAGATGTTGTTAGTTTTTTAGGAAGCGGTCAAGAGTTTGGCGTGTCCTTTACGTATCGTGTGCAAGATAAGGCTGGTGGAATTGCGCAAGCATTAGGGCTTTGTGAAGATTTCGTTGGGAATGATCGCATGGTAGTTATATTAGGTGATAATATTTTTTCGGATGATATTCGTCCGTATGTTGAAGAGTTTGCAAATCAAAAAGAAGGTGCGAAAGTACTGCTGCAATCTGTAGATGATCCGGAGAGATTTGGCGTAGCAAATATTCAAAACGGCAAAATAATTGAAATTGAAGAAAAGCCGAAAGAGCCGAAAAGTTCCTATGCAGTCACAGGAATTTATTTGTATGATTCGAAAGTCTTTTCTTATATAAAAGAATTAAAACCTTCCGCAAGGGGAGAGCTTGAAATTACAGATATCAATAATTGGTACTTAAAACGTGAGGTACTTACTTATAATGAAATGAGCGGTTGGTGGACTGATGCAGGAACTCATGTTTCTCTTCAAAGGGCGAATATGTTAGCGCGGGATATAAACTTTGGTAAACAGTTTAACGGAGAATAGGTGAGAATATGGAAGTTATAGAAACAAACTTTACCGACGCAAAATTGTTAGAACCGAGGTTATTTGGAGATGAGCGTGGCTTTTTTACTGAAAGTTATAATAAGAAGGTGCTAGAAACATTAGGAGTTACGTATTCATTTGTACAGGATAATGTTTCGTATTCGACAGAAGCGGGAACGATTCGGGGGTTACACTTTCAAAAAAATCCGAAAGCACAAACGAAACTTATTCAAGTTATGCAAGGAGCAATTTATGACGTTATCGTTGATTTGCGAAAAGATTCACCAACTTTTAAACAATGGAGAGGATATATTTTAAGCGCGGATAATCATCGGCAATTATTAGTGCCAAAAGGATTTGCACATGGTTTTTGTACACTTGTCCCGCATACGATTGTTATGTATAAAGTAGATGAGTATTATAGTGCTAATCATGACTCAGGGGTACTTTGGAATGATAAAGACTTAGCGATTCCATGGCCGGTAACAAGCCCTATTTTGTCTGATAAAGATCGAATATTACCATCGCTTCAGGAATGTGAAGATAGTTTTTGAGTAGGAGAGTTGTGTATGAATATATTAGTAACAGGTGGGGCCGGATTTATTGGAAGTAATTTTGTGCATTATATGTTACAAAGCTATGAAACATATAAAATTATTAATTTCGATGTATTAACATATAGTGGAAACTTAAATAATGTAAAGTCTATTCAAGATCATCCGAATTACTATTTTGTAAAAGGTGAAATTCAAAATGGAGAGCTGCTGGAGCATGTTATTAAGGAACGTGATGTGCAAGTCATTGTCAATTTCGCAGCTGAATCACATGTGGACCGTAGTATTGAAAATCCGCTTCCTTTTTATGATACAAATGTAATTGGGACAGTCACCTTATTAGAATTAGTAAAAAAATATCCGCATATTAAACTCGTGCAAGTATCAACGGATGAGGTGTATGGCTCTTTAGGAAAAACAGGACGATTTACCGAGGAAACCCCGTTAGCTCCAAATAGTCCATATTCTTCAAGCAAAGCGAGCGCCGATATGATAGCTTTATCTTATTATAAAACATATCAATTACCAGTTATAGTAACGCGTTGTTCCAATAACTACGGGCCGTATCAATATCCTGAAAAACTAATTCCGTTAATGGTTACGAATGCGCTCGAAGGAAAAAAATTACCGTTATATGGCGATGGATTAAATGTAAGAGATTGGTTACATGTAACGGATCATTGTCGTGCGATTGACGTTGTTTTGCATAAGGGACGTATAGGAGAAGTATATAATATAGGTGGAAATAATGAAAAAACAAATATAGATGTTGTGGAACAAATTATTACTCTCTTAGGAAAAACGGAAAAGGATATTGAATATGTGACAGATCGTTTAGGACACGACCGCCGTTATGCGATTGATGCAGAGAAAATGAAGAATGAATTTGATTGGGAACCGAAGTATACGTTTGAGCAAGGGTTGCAAGAAACGGTGCAATGGTATGAGAAGAATGAGGAATGGTGGAAACCATTAAAAAAGTAAGGGGCATATAAATGAGAGAACGGATTATCATAACAGGAGCAAATGGTCAATTGGGAAAGCAACTACAAGAAGAGTTAAATCCTGAAGAATATGACATATATCCATTTGATAAAAATTCACTAGATATAACAAATATATCCAAAGTGCAGCAAGTGGTACAAAAAATAAGGCCACATATCATTATTCATTGTGCAGCGTATACAAAGGTTGATCAAGCTGAGAAAGAACGAGATCTTGCTTATAGAATAAATGCAATAGGGGCTCGAAATGTAGCAGTTGCCTCACAATTAGTGGAGGCAAAGTTAGTTTATATTAGTACGGATTATGTATTTCAAGGTGATAGACCGGAAGGGTACGATGAATTTCATAATCCGGCGCCGATAAATATATACGGGGCTTCTAAATATGCGGGAGAGCAGTTCGTCAAAGAGTTACATAATAAATACTTTATCGTTCGTACATCATGGTTGTATGGTAAGTATGGAAATAATTTTGTGAAAACGATGATGCGATTAGGGAAAGAAAGAGAAGAAGTATCTGTTGTAGCGGATCAAATCGGTTCTCCTACGTATGTGGCGGATTTAAATGTAATGATTAATAAGCTCATCCATACTTCTTTATACGGTACGTATCACGTATCCAATAGAGGATCATGTTCTTGGTTTGAATTTGCAAAGAAAATATTTTCGTATGCGAATATGAAAGTGGATGTATTACCGGTTTCAACTGAAGAATTTGGATCGGCGGCAGCGAGACCAAAATATTCTATTTTCCAACATAACATGCTGCGATTAAATGGTTTTTTACAAATGCCTTCTTGGGAAGAAGGATTAGAGCGTTTTTTTATAGAAACAAAAAGTCATTAACAATTTTCAGTTAATGACTTTTTTGTTTGCCTTTAAGAGGTTTTATGTTACTATAATTATAGTATCAGGTACTAATAACAAGTATAAGTATTTCTGGGAGGATATATCATGGAACTATTACAAGGGAAAACATTTGTTGTTATGGGCGTTGCGAACCAAAGAAGTATTGCATGGGGAATTGCTCGCTCTTTGCATAATGCAGGTGCAAAATTAATCTTCACATATGCAGGAGAACGTTTAGAGAGAAACGTTCGTGAATTAGCGGATACATTAGAAGGACAAGAGTCACTTGTATTACCTTGTGATGTAACAAATGATGAAGAACTTACAGCTTGCTTTGAAACAATCAAACAAGAAGTTGGTACAATTCACGGTGTAGCACATTGTATTGCTTTTGCAAATCGTGACGACTTAAAAGGTGAATTTGTAGATACTTCTCGCGATGGATTTTTACTTGCACAAAATATTAGTGCATTCTCTTTAACAGCTGTAGCAAGAGAAGCGAAGAAAGTAATGACAGAAGGCGGAAATATTTTAACGTTAACATATCTTGGCGGCGAGCGCGTTGTGAAAAACTATAACGTTATGGGTGTAGCAAAAGCTTCATTAGAAGCGAGCGTGAAATATTTAGCTAACGATTTAGGTCAACATGGCATTCGCGTTAACGCTATTTCTGCAGGTCCAATTCGTACGTTATCTGCAAAAGGTGTAGGCGACTTTAACTCAATCTTAAGAGAAATTGAGGAGCGCGCACCACTTCGTCGTACAACAACGCAAGAAGAAGTTGGGGATACAGCAGTATTCTTATTCAGTGATTTAGCACGCGGCGTAACAGGAGAAAACATTCACGTTGATTCAGGGTATCATATCTTAGGATAAATATAATATTAATTTTAAAGGACAATCTCTACATGTTGAGATTGTCCTTTTTATTTGTTCTTAGAAAGAACGATTTTTAACGAAAGTTCTTACCACGTTATGAATATAAGTATAATAGTACACGATTTATTCAGCTACGTATGGAAGTGGGAGGGACGAGTGTGAAGAATAAAAATAAAAGTTCAACAGTTGGAAAACCGTTGTTATATATTGCGCAAGTAAGTTTGGAACTTGCTGCACCGAAAATCAAAAGAATTATTTTAACAAACTTTGAAAATGAGGATCAAAAAGAGGAAAGTAATAGAAACGAAAATGTTGTAAGTAGTGCGGTGGAAGAGGTAATAGAAGAGCAACAAGAGCAAAAAGAGCAACAAGTAGAAGAGAAAATAGAAGAAGAAGAGGAACTGGAACAGAAACAGAAAGAACCAGTGAGAACTGTCCCGTATAATAAATCATTTAAGGATATGAATAATGAAGAGAAAATTCATTTTTTATTAAATCGCCCTCATTATATTCCGAAAGTAAGGTGCAGAATAAAAACAGCTACAGTCTCATATGTTGGATCAATCATCTCGTATCGTAATGGAATTGTAGCCATTATGCCGCCAAATAGTATGAGAGATATTAGGTTATCTATAGAGGAGATAAAATCGATTGATATGGCCGGCTTTTAAATATGTAAAGGTGGTAGAAATCTTCTACCACCCCAATAGTTTTTTAGTTTACTTCACTTATTAGATAGTAACGTCGCGTAAGCATTGAATCGCACAGAAACAGCTTAAATCAACAGTAATACAAGTAGATGTCGATACTAGTCTTGCATTTGGTACAGCTAAAAACGTACAAATTGGATCGTCAGTAGGTGGTACCGGAGTACCGTCACCTAATACTACACTTAATACACGTAGCACAGCACAGCTATCATCATCTACGCTTTCCACACGGAAAATTGGAGATCGGCAGCTAGTAAGGCTTGATGATGGTGCAAATGCTTCAAAAGGTACTCCAGCTTTTGTGTATAAAATAAAAGGACGTGTATTTGCTACTGATGCAGTATTGTGTGCACCTAAAAATGGAATTTCACAACCAGATCCACACGTTGTTGTAGAACAATCTTGTAATTCATTGATGAATTTTACAACGTCAACTACACAATGAGAAGAGCCATGGTGTTTATTTTCGTTACAACTCATTAATGTCACTCCTTATCTTCTTGTTTGTATTTACATTAATAAGATATTGGAGTCGAGGAGATTTGGTCACAATCTCAAGACCTTTTTTTTTAAATAGGCGAAAGAAGATAAGGGAAGGTGGAATTATGCTGTTTACAAGTTGGCTTTTATTTTTTATTTTCGCGTTAGCTGCTTTTAGGCTCACCCGTTTAATTGTTTATGATAAAATTACAGCTTTTTTGCGAAGACCGTTTATTGACGAATTAGAGATTACAGAACCGGATGGAAGTGTATCAACTTTTACAAAAGTAAAAGGTAAAGGATTAAGAAAGTGGGTTGGCGAATTATTAAGCTGTTATTGGTGTACAGGTGTATGGGTTAGTGCTTTTTTATTAGTGTTATATAATTGGATTCCAATCGTTGCAGAGCCGTTACTTGCATTATTAGCTATTGCAGGAGCAGCAGCAATCATTGAAACGATTACAGGATATTTTATGGGAGAATAATATATTTCCATAATACGAGAAAAAGCGGAGTTTAAAAGAATGAGGGAACGGAAATAAAGAGTTGTTCATATAGTAAATAGACAGAATTGACAGTAGAGGAGATGTTTGCTGTGAGCAATAATCCAAGGCAAAATTCATATGACCTGCAGCAATGGTATCACATGCAGCAACAACACCAAGCACAACAACAGGCATATCAAGAACAATTACAGCAACAAGGATTTGTGAAGAAAAAGGGATGTAATTGTGGAAAAAAAAAGAACACAATAAAACACTATGAAGAATGAAACACTCATGTTACTGTGAGTGTTTTTTATTATACATATAAAAAAGCGGTATTTCTGTATTAGAAATACCGCTTTTTACTAGCTAATTTGTGCAACTGTTAATGCTGCAGCACGGATGTCTACAGTTCCAATTAACTGGACTGGTACAATTTGAATTAAGTCACCAGGGTTTAAGTTAATCAGAATAACCCCGCTGGATACGTCTACTTCACCAGTACCAATAACGTTAGAACGAACCGCTGTACCTGATCCAGGAATAATGTTAGCTGGTGTACCTAATGATAAGAAGAAACGACCAGCTTCTGGTGCAACAGGTGAGTTATCAAGACTAATTGTTAATGTATAACTGATTTGATAAATACCAGCTCGTAGAATTCGAATGCCATCTCCGACACTTACTGTATCATTTATTACAGGAACAGGAATATTTGGATTGGGGCTTACGCTAGGTAATAGTAGTGGTGTAAATAGTGAAGCGAACTGAGGTGCAGACGCGTTGAAAGCAAAACCGAAGGCAGGTAGTGTACTAGCTGGTTTTGCCTCGCAATCAATTTTCGTAAATTCGCAATCAGAAGAGAACATGTTTTTCACTCCTTTATCTGTTTCTACTTTCAGTTAATGAAAAGGACAGGTTCTATGTTCTAGACAAGTTCCCAATTTTAAGAAATTTACATAATAATACTCTTTAAGCATGGATTGGGTGGCAGATAATTCTGCCACCCAATCCATGCTTAACTCATTATTTAGTTTTAAATCGTAACATCACGTAAGCATTGAATAGCGCAGAAGCAACTTAAATCAACAGTAATACAAGTGTTAGTCGATATTAATCTTGCATTTGGTACAGCCAAAAACGTACAGATTGGATCGTCAGTAGGTGGTACAGGAGAGGTATCACCTAATACGACACTTAATACACGCAATACAGCACAATCATCATCATCTATACTCTCGACACGGAAAATTGGAGAGCGGCAGCTAGTAAGGCTTGCAGATGGCGCGAATGCTTCAAAAGGTACTCCAGCTTTTGTGTATAAAATAAAAGGACGTGTATTTGCTACGGATGCACTATTGTGTGCGCCTAAAAATGGAACTTCGCAACCCGATCCACATGTTGTCGTTGCACATTCTTGTAGTTCATGTATAAAACGAACGACATTTGATACACAGTTGAAATCACAATCGTGATGATGATGATGATGGTCTTCGTTACAATTGCAGCTCATTATGTTCACTCCTTATCGTGAGTTCTGACATACACTATTACAATATGAATGAGATATGGTTGATATTACGTTAATTCTTACGATAAAAGCAGGGAATTTATATAGTAGGGATGTACATAATACAATATAAAAAAAGACATCCTTATTTCGTGGATGTCTTTTCAGGTAAATCTTTTCGCACAGTATACAAAAAGCGAGATATATCTAATTTTTTTCCTCTGAAAAATTGCGGAGAGGAAATGTACAATTCTTCTTTCGCACGTGTAATTGCGACATAAAGTAGTCGGCGTTCTTCTTCTAAAGCTTCAGAAGTCTCTGTAACACGATCATTTGCATCTTTTAAAGAAGAAGTATGAGGCAGAATACCATCGCTCGCCCCGAGTAAAAAGACACATGGAAATTCAAGGCCTTTTGCGTTATGAATAGACATAAGCGAAACAGCATCTTTTTGCGGCATTGTTTTTAATGCTTCCATTTCTTTTTGCCCTTGAATGGCTTCATCAATAAATTGTAAATAAGCTGGAATGTCAGTGAAACGAGTTGCAGACTCCATTAATTCTTCTAACATTTCTTCTTGTATATCTTTATGCATCGTAAAGGAAGAACGATCGTTACTTTGTAAGTACTCTAAATACTTTCCTTTACCATGAATAATTTCTTTTAATGCTTTTTTCGGTTCTAATTCTTTTATAAATTTAATAAAATCGATACGCTCATTTACCTTTTTCACTTGAAAAGGTTTTAAGTTCGGATTTAATAATAAGAAATGAAGAAGAGAAGGGAAACGGCCTTCACCATATTTCCATTGTTCACGTTCAATAAATGAAATACAATCATCACGCCCGATATACATCGTTGGCAATATGTTTGAAAGTGATTCTAATCGAAATGGTTCAATTACGAGTCGTAAATGATCCAATACAGGCTTAATTAAAGAATGTTCATAAAATGACTGACTCGCACCGTGTTTAATAAACGGGATTTTATGAATGGTAAGCTGATCAAGTAACGAACGGCTTACAGAATGTGTGCGATACAGCAAACAAAAATCTTTATAATTTCGTTCACCACTATCTACTTTTTCTTGAATGAGCTGCAAAATTTGATTTGCTTCATCAAGAGTCGTAGCCGGTCTTGCGTAAAAAGGTTGTACACCTTCTTCACGAACAGAATATAGCTCTTTATCAAACCGTTCTTGATTTAGTTTGATAACTTCATTTCCAAGTCCGACAATAAAAGGATTGGATCGATAATTCGTATTAAGGGCGATAATCGTAGTGTTATCAAATTCTTTTGGAAAAGATAAAATAATTTGGTGACTTGCTCCTCGCCAACCGTATATCGCTTGATCGTCATCACCTGCGATAAATAAATTATTTCTTGGCGAAGCTAACAATTTTACAATTTCATATTGAGCATACGATGTATCTTGGAACTCATCTACTTCAATATAGTGGAAACGTTGTTGTAATTGGGTAAGCAAAGGAGCGTTATTTTCTAACATATAATATGTTTCTAATAAGATGTCATCGAAATCAATATAATTATATCGTTGTTTCACTTCTTCAAAACGCTCGTATACTTCTTTAAATTCTTGTTCAACGGGTGTTTTTGCTTTTACATCTTTCGGACGATTTAATTTGTTTTTCTCAAGTGAAATCATCGCGAGCATCGTTTCAGCATCATAATCGTCTTTTAAACGCAATTCTTTTAAAATTTTCTTTATCATAATTTGTTTATGTTTTTCGTTTGCTAAAATTTGCTGATTATATCCTTGACTACGAAGCAATTTTAAAAAGACAGAGTGGAATGTACCGGCAACAACGTAGCTACTTGCCGCATGATTCATACCCGGTAAATTCGCTACACGATTTCGGATTTCTTCAGCCGCTTTTTGTGTAAATGTAAGTAATAAAATATTTCGCGGATGAACTTGTTTTACATTTACTAAATAACCGACGCGAGTTGTTAAAACAGATGTTTTCCCGCTTCCGGCACCAGCCAGTGTAAGAACAGGGCCTTCTGTCGTTCGTACGGCTTCTAATTGTTTTTCGTTTAAAAATACATTTTGCTGTTCGAGAGCGCGAAAATACGCTGCATCTGCATCTTCTTCCATAATTAAATGGGTAGATGTTTTTGGAATATGATATGTTGCACGTGGAATATCAGCGTGCGTTAATGATTTTTGTGAAAATTTTTCTTGTGTCATATATTCACCTTCAAAACTATAGCATCAACATTTAACTTTAGCGGAAGAAAAAGAAAATAGCAATGTAAAAAACAGGAGGGGATACCTCCTGTTTTCAAATTACAATTCTTTTATCATAACGATGTGAGGAATATTTGCTTCCATAAATACATCAGAATTCGTTACATATCCAAGTTTCTTATAGAAATCTTCTGCATGTGTTTGAGCATGCAGCTTCAATTTTGGTAGCGAGTTTTCCTTCGCATATGCTTCAAGTGCATTCATAACAATTTTTCCGATGCCTTTTTTTCGATGGGAAGCTAGTACGCAAATGCGTTCCATTTTTCCTATTCCATCAATGGTGCGAAAACGCCCAGCACCAACGGGAACATCATTATCATATATAACGACGTGTATGGAAGTTTCTTCAAACTCATCATACTCTTCTTCGGCAGAAACTTGCTGTTCCTTCACAAATACTTGCTTACGTACAGAGAATGCATCTCTTAGTTGTTCGTCCGTTTGTACGATCTGTGCATGCAAATTAGTTGTTCCCCTTTCCAAGGCGGAATGTTTCGTGTACAGTCCATGTTCCGTTTTCTAATTGATACAGAAGGTGGAAGCGGTCAATTGGTTGTTCGTAATAGAAATCTTTCATACGTAATCGACCTAGTACATCAGCATGCTCTGCATCTGATAAGCCTTGTCCAATTGTTAAATGAGGTACAAAAGCGTATTCGCGTTCTTGTGTAAAGAATCCGCTATGCATTTCCTCATTTAAGAAAGTAAGTTCAGGTGTTTTTTCTACTTTAAAATAAATAACATTATTAACAGGTGCGAATGAACCAACTTTTCCAACATGAAGGGTGAAAGGGTTCGTTTTACTTGCGATTGTATGTAACTCGTTTACAATCGATTCTAATTGTTCATCTTGCGTCTCAAAGGGTGTTTTCAATGTAATATGTGGCGGAACTAATGCGTAGTGCGGATCATAACGTTTACGCAATCCGTTCGCTTTATCTTGAATCATTTTAGATGGAAAAATTACAATGCCTAATTTCATGTTCCAATTCCTCCCTTTGTAAGTCTAGTTAGATTTTGAGAAAATAACTCTCTTAATCTATTATATCAAATTATTCTGAATACTGCTCTCTATTATTTCATTGATAGCATATGAGAGAAAGCTTTCGGTAAATCAGTTTGCCAATATTTCCACGTATGATTACCTTCAAACTCCTCGTAATGCGTGATGAAATTTCTATCTGTCAGAAGCGTATTAAGCTCACGGTTCGGCCCTACGAAATCAGATACTTGTCCATCCGTGCGCTTTACAGCTGTTTCTTCTGTCCCAATAACGTGATAAAGCTCTAGCGCCTCCGGATTTTTGAAGTCTTTTGCTAAGTTCATTACTGTTTCATCCACAAATGGTGATTGCATAACGACTTTACCGAATGTATGCGGATACATAAGTGCAGTCATAAAGGAAACTGTTCCGCCAAGAGAATCTCCAATTAGCACGCGACCTTTTCCCATTTGGTACGTTGGATAATTTTCATCGATATATGGCGCAAGTTCATGAGCAAGGAAACGAATATAAGCAGCGTTTTTTACTTCGTTTGGGAAATATTTTTCTTTACGATCGTGTACATTTTTATATGGAATACCGACAATAATTGTACGGTCAATTTCTTCAGTTTCACGAAGGCGCTCAATTACACGGTGTGCTTTCCCAAGCTGAAAATAATCTCTGCCATCTTGTGCAATGACAACTGTATGTTTGTGCAGCGGTGTGTAATTTACCGGTAAGTAAACGAGAAGTGTAACATCTTCTTGAAGTGATGCACTATAAAATGAAATCTCTTCAATTCTCCCAATTGTTTGATTCATGTAGATCCCCCTAAATAAAAATTTACTGTAATAATTGTAAGAGCGACGCTTGTAGTGAAAAAGAAAGAAATATTCACTAATAGGTGCTTTCGTTTCTATTTTACCATAATGGTACGAAGAATCTAAAAAATTAGTATTTAAGTTAGGAAAGAAAACGGATATAATGAAGTGGGATTTTTGACAGGTGAGAGGGGAGACGGAATTTGAAACAAGAAAGATCAATCGCACTACCATTAGCCATTTCCATTATAGCCATTTCATTCGCAGCAGTTTTTGTAAAGATGTCCTTAGCACCATCTTCCATATTAAGTATGTATCGATTATGGATTATCGTACTTCTTATGCTGCCTATCGTTTGGAAAAAACGGGAAGAGTTTAGTAAGATTCAAATAAAAGATTGGGGATTTTTAATTGGATCTGGTTTCTTTTTAGCACTTCATTTTCTTTTATGGTTTGAATCTTTAAAGCATACAACAGTTGCGAGTTCGACGATTATTTTAGCGCTTCAACCAATCGTATCTTTAGTTGGAGGTTTTTTCTTATTTAAAGAAAGAACAACATACTCAGCCATTGCGACAATGGGAATTGCGATATTAGGTGTAGTGTGTATTGGTTGGGGAGATTTAGGACTAAGTAAACAAGCAATTTATGGAGATATATTATCCTTTTTAAGTGTAATAGCAGTTGTCGGTTATTTATTTATCGGGCAAACGACAGTAAAGAAAGTATCACACTGGATTTACAGCTTTACAGTCTTTGCATTCGCAGGTATTTTTATGGGAATTTATAATATAGTATTGCAAGTGCCTTTTACAGGTTATACAAAGTGGGATTGGACCGTTTTTCTTTTACTTGCGGTCGTGCCGACAGTGTCACACGTCATTAATAATTGGTTATTAAACTACGTAAATGCAACAACAATTTCGATGAGTATTTTAGGGGAACCAGTTGGAGCATCAATACTAGCGTTCTTCTTACTTGGGGAAAGATTAAATGCTATGCAAATGATCGGTAGCATACTCGTATTGTTTGGTGTATCTGTTTTCTTATTGCAGCAACAAAAAAGAACAGCAAAAAATGTCGTAAACGAGCCTGTTTATACACAGGAATTATAATGTTAAGAGAGAAAAGAGAAGTTGTGATACTTCTCTTTTTGTTTTATAGAAATACGGGCGTAGAAGGGGGAGGGAAATGGAGTTTCTATCAAAAAAAGATGCATGGTTATATCCGATTTTTTTCGTTGTCATGGGAGCGTGTTTTGCTCCCATATTTGCAGGAAGGGAATATTTTCTTTTGTTTTTCACAATCCCATTATCTATCTTATTGATGTGGAGTTGGTTTTCAACAAAATACATTGTTGGAGAAGAAACAATTACTATTAGATCCGGTTTCGTGAAAAAGTGCATATTGATACGAGATATAAAACAAATTTCAAATACGAAAAATCCAGTAGCAGCCTATGCATTGTCACTTGATCGACTTGAAATTATTTATGGATCACATCAAACAGAAATTATTTCTCCTAAAGATAAAGAGAAATTTATCAATCTCGTTACAAGTAAAAATCCACACATTGAAATAAAGTAAAAGAGTGGCTTCATAGCCACTCTTTTACTTTGGGTTTGTCATATAAGGTTGTACATGAATGATACATAGGTCCCTGAACTTACCTTCAGCAGTTGTAACAATTACGACTGCTCTACCTGCACTTTTTCCAGTAATCGTTACTGTATCACCTTTTGGATACAGTGTGATAACATCAGCATTCATATTCGTCCAAATAAGTTCGTTATTGGTTGCTTGTACTGGCAAAACAGTGGCGGACAACTCAGTGCTTTGGCCAGTTCTTATTTTCAACTTATTTTTTTCCATATGAACACCGATGACTGAAATAACAGAAGGAGCGATTGAAATTTTAGGTGGATTAGGTTGTATGTTCAAACAAGACGCAGAAGTATTGGTGATAGGTGAAAATTTTCGTGTTTGTTGTTGCTGGAAAGCTGCTAACATGTTGGAGTCCCCTTTCTGTATAAGTGCTGATAGTACTACTATAAAGGAGTAGTGTTACGTTTAATTTAATGAAACATAAAGAAATTGTTAAATTCGAGCAGAAGATTGTCGAACATTGATAAATTGCAAATTTAATTAGTTCTTTACCAATCGGGCAGTTATTTCCCACCTAGCTCCTTCGTATTCGCCGAATTTTGAGGTGTGAGTCTTATTGCCAACAAATAGCGGGATAAAAAGAAAGCTCTGCTATCATAACAGCAGAGCTTTTCCTTTATAGATTATCACTATGTTGTTTTTCGAAATTCTCAAATTGCTCTGTAGTTTCTTTTGAAGGCTGTGTTAGTAAACTAACAATTACGATTACTAGTAAACTAATAGTGAAACCAGGAATCATTTCATATAAGAATTCTTTTAAGAATTTGAATTGAGTCCAAATAATGACTGTAGCGGCACCAGAAATCATACCAGCAAGTGCGCCCCACTTCGTCATACGTTTCCAGTATAAGCTTAATAAAATAGCAGGTCCGAATGAAGAGCCAAATCCAGCCCAAGCGTATCCAACAAGAGCTAAAATCGTATCATTTTGTTTAAACGCTAATGCACATCCAACTAATGCAATAACAAGTACAGCCATACGGCCGACAAATACAAGCTCTTTATCAGAAGCAGAACGTTTAAAGAAAGTACGATATAAGTCTTCAGTTATGGCACTAGAAGTAACGAGTAACTGAGATGAGATTGTACTCATAATTGCTGCTAAAATAGCGGCTAATAAAAATCCAGTAATAAGCGGGTGGAATAAAATTTTTCCCAGTTCAAGGAAAATTGTCTCTGGATTGGATAGCTTTAATCCTTTGTCTGAGTAGTATGCAATACCGATAAGACCAGTAAACATAGCTCCAACAACAGAGAAAATCATCCAGCTCATACCAATTCGTCTTGCACTTTTAATTTCTTTTACAGAAGAAATTGCCATAAATCGTACGATAATATGTGGTTGTCCAACATAACCAAGGCCCCATGCGAATAATGAAATAATACCTAATACAGAAGTGCCTTTAAAAATGTCTAATAATGTTGGATCAATTGATTTAATTGTGCTAAATGCTGGACCAAGCCCATTTACATTCATAATTGTAACAGTAGGAACAAGAATAAGAGCAATTACCATAATGATTCCTTGCACGAAGTCTGTCCAACTTACTGCTAAGAAACCACCAAATAACGTGTAAGCAACAACAACGCCTGCAACAATGAATAATCCAACATGGTAGTTCATACCAAATGAATTTTCAAATAATACAGCGCCTGAAACTAATCCTGAAGCTACATAAAAAGTAAAGAAAATCATAATAACAAGCCCAGATACTAAGCGTAGCATATGGGATTTGTCTTGGAATCGGTGTTCCAAAAATTCTGGGATAGTAATAGAGTTGTTTGCAATTTCTGAGTAGGTACGTAAGCGAGGAGCGACATATAGCCAGTTTGCGTATGCGCCTAGTGTTAGGCCGATCGCAATCCAACTACTACTTAATCCAACGCTAAACATTGCACCGGGTAAGCCCATTAAAAGCCAACCACTCATATCGGATGCTCCAGCACTTAATGCTGTTACTGCGGGGCCTAGTGTACGCCCGCCAAGCATATAATCTGTTAAGTTGGACGTTCGTTTATAGGCGAAATAGCCAATCACTAACATCCCGAGCATGTAAATAGAGATAGAAGTTAAAGTTAACATCTGCGTACTCATGTAGTTCCCCTTCCTTTTGTCATGTCTTTTGATGCGTTATGCATATTTATAATCTATCATGATTATTCTGAAAAATCCATATAGAAATATGAATTTTCAGAAATGTAAGCGTTTTTCGATGTCATTTTACTTTTTTAATATATAATATTCATACAAAAAACCTTATTTTTAATAGAGTATTTATTATATTTACATAAAAAGAGGTTGTTTTGTCAATATAATATTGAAAGGAGAGAAAAATAAAATTTTTTAAAAAGTATTGACTTGTGAAAAAAGTTAGGTCTATAATGAGTGCAACTTAAAAAAATGCAAGCGTTGATGAAGAAGAGTACACATGATGAACATGTCAGAGAGCTGATGGTTGGTGCGAATCAGTATGGAATTGATGTGGAATGGGCTTCGGAGCTTCCAAACCGAAACGAAAGAAGTAGGCTTTGGCGACATGATCTCATCGATACAAGAGACACGTATTGTTTTTGATACGGTAAAGTGCGTTACGTTCGTAACGAATTAAGGTGGCACCACGGGAGTACCCGTCCTTTCTATAGGATGAGTACTCCCTTTTTGTGTATAAAAAATTAAATAGAAGAAATCGTTTAAGTAAGAAGAGTACGTATATTGGAGACGTTACAGAGAGCCGGGGATAGGTGGGAGCCCGGTGCGGTGCCATATACGGAATGGGCTTACGAGAGGTATGCTGAACAATTATTTTCAGTAGGCAACCCGGGTTCCGCCGTTACAAGGATAAGGTATAAATTTTGTACCTGAACAAAGCGGGATGCTTTTGCATCCAACACGAGGTGGTACCGCGGTATATTTATCGTCCTCTACATATTTTCGATATGTAGAGGACTTTTTTATTTTTCAGGGCGAGGTGAAGGACATGATGACGAAAGAAGAATTTATAAAACAAAAAAGAGAGAGAAAGACATTTTTAGTAATCACTGAAGAAGAAGGAGATAGCATTACGCCAATTTCTTTATATAGACGTATGAAAGGTAAAAAGAAATTTTTATTAGAAAGCTCACAGCTTCATCAAGATAAAGGACGCTATTCTTACTTAGGGTGTAATCCGTATGGGGAAGTGAAAAGTGTTGGTACGGAAGTGGAACGAACGATTTACGGCAGGTCAGAAAAGTTGCAAAGTAACGTACTACAAGTGTTAGAAGAAATAATCGCGTCAGCTCAGGTAGATAGTCCTTTTCCATTTTGCGGGGGAGCAGTTGGATATATTGGCTATGATGTCATTCGGCAATATGAAAACATTGGAGCAGATTTACATGATCCATTGAATATTCCAGAAGTACACCTTTTACTATACCGTGAGTTTATCGTGTATGACCACTTACGCCAAAAGTTGTCGTTTGTATATGTATGCAGGGAAGATGATTCAGCAGATTATGAAGAAGTATACGAAAGGCTACGAGTATACAAACAGGAAGTACTACAGGGAGAAGAAGCGGGAGTAACTGAAGTAAGATCAACATTATCATTCACTTCTTCTGTAACGGAAAGAGAATTTTGCGTGATGGTAGAAACGGCGAAAGAACACATCGGGGCCGGGGACATATTTCAAGTTGTATTATCTCAGCGTTTGCAAAGCGAATGTATTGGTGATCCATTCGCGTTATATCGAAAACTTCGAATTGCCAATCCATCACCATATATGTTTTATATCGATTTTCAAGATTATGTTGTACTCGGTTCTTCGCCAGAAAGTTTGTTATCAGTAAGAGAGGATAAAGTGATGACGAATCCAATTGCCGGTACGAGACCGAGAGGGAAAACGAAGGAGGAAGATACGGAGGTTGAAAAAGAACTGTTAGAAAATGAGAAAGAGCGAGCGGAGCATATGATGCTTGTAGATCTTGGGCGAAATGATATTGGTAGGGTGAGTGAAATCGGCTCAGTTACGATAGATAAATATATGAAAGTAGAAAAATATTCTCATGTTATGCACATTGTATCTGAAGTTTACGGAACATTGCGAAAACGAATGAGCGGATTTGATGCATTAGCGTATTGCTTACCAGCGGGGACGGTATCAGGTGCTCCGAAAATTAGAGCGATGGAAATTATAAATGAGCTAGAGAATGAAAAAAGAAATGTATACGCTGGTGCAGTTGGATACGTTAGTTTTTCAGGGAATCTTGATATGGCGCTCGCCATTCGAACAATGGTCGTAAAGGATGAAAAAGCATACGTTCAGGCAGGAGCGGGCATCGTTTACGATTCAGATCCAGTAGCTGAATATGAAGAAACATTAAATAAAGCGAGAGCGCTATTGGAGGTAATGAAATGATTGTACTGATCGATAATTATGATTCATTCACATATAACTTGTACCAACTATTAGGCGAATACGAAGTAGAAATTTTTGTCGTAAGAAATGATCAAATAACGATAGAACAATTAGAAGAAATGAACCCAAAAGGAATTGTGCTTTCGCCAGGACCAGGAAAACCAGAGGATGCTGGCATTTGTATTGAAGTGATTCATCATTTTTATAAGAACGTTCCCATATTAGGTATTTGCCTTGGTCATCAAGCAATTATATCAGCGTTTGGAGGAGAGATTGTAAGAGCAGAGCGCATTAAACACGGAAAAACATCGCGTGTGAAACATAACGGAACGTCAATCTTTTCATATGTCACGCAGCCGCTAACAGCGATGCGCTACCATTCTCTTGTTGCAGCACAAACGAGCTTGCCACAGTGTTTTGACATATTAGCGACAGCGATGGACGATGGAGAAATAATGGCAGTTCGTCACAATTATTATCCGCTCTTCGGATTACAGTTTCATCCGGAATCAATCGCGACAGAAGAAGGCGGAAAGTTAATACGTGCCTTTTTAGGCGAAGTGAAAGAGGAGGAAAGAGTATGAATAACTATCTTCGTAAATTGGTGGAGGGACAACATTTAACAGAAGAGGAAATGTATAAAGCGGGGCTTCTTTTATTAAATGAAAACATATTGGAAAGTGAAATTGCAGCTTTCTTAGTCTTACTGAAAGCGAAAGGTGAAACGGCAGAAGAAATATACGGTCTCGTTCGAGCTCTTCGCGAAAAGGCATTACCGTTTTCGAATCATATACAAGGCGCGATGGACAATTGCGGGACAGGTGGTGACGGTGCCCAAACGTTTAATATTAGCACAACATCAGCATTTGTACTGGCAGGAGCTGACGTAAAGGTTGCAAAACATGGTAATCGTGCTGTTTCTAGTAAAACAGGAAGTGCAGATTTATTAGAAGAACTCGGTGTAAATATTAGTAGTACGCCAAACGAAATTGATTATTTATTAGAGCATGTCGGAATCGCATTTTTATTCGCACCAGCGATGCATCCAGCATTAAAGCGCATTATGAAAATAAGAAAAGAATTAAACGTTCCGACGATCTTTAACTTAATTGGACCGTTAACGAATCCGGTGAATTTAGAAACACAATTTGTCGGCATTTATAAACGAGATATGTTACTACCAGTTGCGCAAGTACTACAGAAACTAGGAAGAAAACAAGCACTTGTCGTAAACGGAAGTGGGTTTTTAGATGAAGCATCATTGCAAGGAGAAAATCATGTTGTCATTTTAAAAGATAATGAAATAGTAGAAACGAGTATTGAACCTGAGAAATATGGATTCTCAATAGTGAAAAACGAAGAGATTAGAGGAGGGAATTCGAAAGAAAATGCAAAGATTACGCTCGGAGTATTAAGCGGAGAGAAGAGTGTTTACCGTGATACTGTTTTATTCAATGCAGGGCTTGCTCTTTTCGCAAATGGAAAAGCAAAGACGATTGAAGAAGGAATAACACTCGCAGCACATAGCATTGACTCTGGAAAAGCATTAGCGAAACTAAACTTATTAATTGCAGCAAGTAACGAAAAATTAGAAAGGGTGAATTAAAGTGGGGACGATTTTAGACAAAATTGTAGATCAAAAGAAAAAGGAAGTTGCGGCATTATATGAAACATATACACCAGTAAAAGAAAAAAGAAAAACGCGCTCACTTGTAAAGGCTCTAGAGCAATTTACTGTCATTGCAGAAGTAAAGCGAGCATCACCATCAAAAGGAGATATTAATTTACATGTTGATGTACGAAAACAAGTGAAGGCATATGAAGAATGCGGCGCTGGTGCAGTTTCTGTTTTAACAGACGGTCAATTTTTTAAAGGATCATTTTATGATTTACAAACGGCAAGAGAAGAAAGTAGCATTCCGCTTTTATGTAAAGATTTCATAATCGATAAGATTCAAATTGATAGAGCGTATGAAGCTGGTGCAGATATTATTTTACTAATCGTAGCGGCGTTAACGAAAGAGAAATTAAAAGAGTTGTATAGCTACGTACTAGAAAAAGGGTTAGAAGCGATTGTTGAAGTTCATGATGAACAGGAATTAGAAATTGCAATTCAATTAAATCCGCACGTTATCGGTATTAACAACCGTAATTTAAAAACATTCAAAGTCGATTTAAGTCAAACAGAAAAACTTGGAAAACGATTAAATGAGGAGAAATTACTTTGGATTAGTGAGAGCGGGGTTCATTCAAAAGAAGACATGATCCGCGTTAAACGAGCTGGGGCAAAAGGTGTACTAGTTGGAGAAGCGCTTATGACATCGTCTTCTATTCATACCTTTTTTGAAGATTGTAAGGTGAACATATGAAAGTGAAAATTTGCGGGATCACTGATATGGAAACAGCAAAACGTGCTTGCGAATACGGAGCTGATGCACTCGGATTTGTTTTTGCAGAAAGTAAGAGAAAAATTACTCCAGGGCTAGCGAAAGAAATCATTCAGGAACTTCCAGCCAACGTGTTAAAAATTGGTGTTTTCGTAAATGAATCAGTAGAAGTGATCCAGAAAATTGCAGAGAATTGCGGGTTAACACATGTGCAACTACATGGGGATGAAGATAATCATCAAATCGGAAGATTGAATATTCCGTCTATAAAAGCGCTCGGAGTAACTTCAAAGGCTGATATGAAAAATGCTCAAGCGTATGAAACGGATTATATATTATTTGATAGCCCAAAAGAAAAGTTTTACGGAGGAAATGGAAAGACATTTTCATGGGAACTACTCGCACATATGCCAAAAGGGTTGCGAGGGAAAACGATATTAGCTGGTGGATTAAACACTCTTAATATAGAAGAAGCAATTCGAACTTTTCGGCCATATATGGTCGATGTGAGCAGCGGAGTAGAGACAGAAGGAAAGAAAGATGTAGAGAAAATAAAACAATTTATTATAAAAGCGAAGGAGTGTTCTAAATGAACTACGCATATCCAGATGAAAAAGGTCACTACGGTATATACGGAGGACGATACGTTCCAGAAACGTTAATGCAATCTGTATTAGAACTAGAAGAAGCATATAAAGAGGCAATGGAAGATGAAGAGTTTCAAAAGGAATTAAATCATTATTTAAAAACGTATGTCGGAAGAGAAACACCGCTTTATTTCGCTGAGAATATGACGAAGTATTGCGGTGGTGCAAAGATTTATTTAAAACGTGAAGATTTGAACCATACAGGAGCTCATAAAATTAATAATACAATCGGTCAGGCACTTCTTGCGGTGCGAATGGGCAAGAAAAAAGTTGTCGCTGAAACAGGAGCTGGACAACACGGAGTTGCAACAGCTACGGTATGTGCCCTTCTCGGTTTAGAATGCGTCATTTTTATGGGAGAAGAAGATGTAAGACGTCAAAAATTAAACGTGTTCCGAATGGAATTACTCGGAGCGAAAGTAGAAAGTGTAGCAGCAGGTAGCGGTACATTAAAAGATGCGGTAAACGAGGCGCTTCGCTACTGGGTTTCACATGTGCATGATACGCACTACATTATGGGATCTGTTCTCGGACCACATCCATTCCCGCAAATTGTTCGTGATTTCCAAAGTGTAATTGGGAAAGAAACAAAAAAACAATATGAAGCATTAGAAGGAAAGTTACCAGAAGCAGTCGTTGCTTGTATTGGCGGTGGTAGTAATGCGATGGGAATGTTTTATCCGTTCGTACACGATGAAGAAGTTGCTCTTTACGGCGTAGAAGCAGCTGGAAAAGGAGTTCATACAGAAAAGCATGCAGCTACTTTAACGAAAGGAAGCGTTGGGGTTCTCCACGGATCGATGATGTACCTTCTGCAAAATGAAGAAGGACAAATTCAAGAAGCTCACTCTATTTCGGCGGGACTTGATTACCCTGGTGTTGGGCCAGAACATAGCTTGCTAAAAGATATTGGCCGCGTTTCTTATCATTCCATTACTGATGATGAAGCGTTAGAAGCATTTCAATTATTAACGAAAAAAGAAGGAATTATCCCGGCGTTAGAAAGCTCGCATGCTGTCGCGTACGCTTTAAAATTAGCGCCGCAAATGAAGAAAGACGAAGGGCTTGTCATTTGTTTATCTGGCCGCGGTGATAAAGATGTAGAGAGTATAAAACGTTATATGGAAGAGGTGTAAACAATGGGAGTAGAAAAAATGAAAGCAGCATTTGAAAATGGCAAGAAAGCATTTATTCCGTACGTAATGGGCGGAGATGGTGGCCTTGAAAAATTAAAAGAAAGAATTCGTTTTCTAGACGAAGCGGGAGCAAGCATCGTTGAAATCGGCATCCCGTTTTCAGATCCAGTCGCAGACGGCCCGACGATTCAAAGAGCAGGGAAACGAGCGCTAGATAGCGGTGTAACAGTAAAAGGCATTTTTCAAGCATTAATAGAGGTAAGGAAAGAAGTGCAAATTCCGTTTGTACTCATGACATATTTAAATCCAGTACTTGCATTCGGGAAAGAACGATTTATCGAGAACTGTATAGAAGCAGGGGTAGACGGTATTATCGTTCCGGATTTACCGTATGAAGAACAAGACATTATTGCACCGCTTCTCCGAACTGCAAATATCGCTTTAATCCCACTCGTTACCGTTACGAGCCCAATTGAGCGAATCGAGAAAATTACGAGTGAATCAGAAGGGTTCGTCTACGCTGTTACAGTAGCAGGCGTAACAGGCGTACGTCAAAACTTTAAAGAGGAGATTCATAGTTACTTAGAAAAAGTAAAATCACATACGCATTTACCGGTAGTGGCAGGGTTCGGTATTTCAACGAAGGAACATGTAGAAGAAATGATTACAATATGTGACGGGGTTGTCGTTGGAAGTAAAATTATTGAACTGTTAGAAAATGAAAAACGAGAAGAAATATGTGAATTCATACAGGCAACAAAACAAAAAGAAGAGGCATAAGTCTCTTCTTTTTGTTTTCTGTAATAAATGTTAAAATATACAGAAAATACATATAATTTAGAGGGTGAGAAAGCATGCTAAGACGTAAACTACTATATCTTCTCTTAACTGTACCACTATACGCTTGGCTCATTAGCATGACGAAAATAGAATTGATGGCTCTATTTTTAGGATATGTATTCATCTTTTCCAACTTAAATCGCATTCAAGAGCAATCTATTTTAGAAATATGTATATTTTCGATTAGTATAGAATTATTTAGTATCGTTTCGATTGTATTGTTAAATGAATTATTCCGATGGATCCACTCATTTGAATTCATGAAATTTGGGAATGTTGTATTGCAAGTCATATGTGCTTATATTGTGTTTGTTCTGTTAGACAAAATAGTCGGCCAGCAGACAGTTTTTCAGGATAATAGAAAATGGGAGTGATCCAAAAAAGAGCCAAACGGCTCTTTTTTGAAACTGTTGTAAAAACAATTGAAAATTATGACATCTGTTATATAATAGTTAAAAATTGTATTTTAAACGAAATGAGATGATAACATGGCCATATTTTTGGCACTTATCCCAATTATGATGATTTTCATTTGCTTATTTTTATTGAAACAAACGTCATTAAGATCCTCGTTAATTTCTTATGCGGTATGTGTTGGAATCGTTTTACTCTCGCCAACGTTTCAATTAGGGATAAGTGAAACTGTGCACGCAACGATTAAAGGATGGTTAATTTGTTTTATTGTCGGGTACGTTTTATTTTTCGGTATTTTTTTATTTCACCTCATGAACAAAATGGGGTACATCGACCAAGTAGCGCGTTTTTTAGAAGAAGTGACGCAAGATCGTTTATTACAAATGCTTCTTATGTGCTTTGGTATTTGCCCACTAATTGAATCGGTAAGTGGATTCGGAATTGGTTTTATGGTTGCAGCACCTATTTTTCTTTCATTAGGTTATAAACCGTTCCAAGCTGTACTGCTCTCGTTTATCGGCTTACTAGCTAGTTCATGGGGGGCAATGGCAACTGGTACGATTATCGGTTCGCAACTTATCAATATGCCGCTTACAACACTCGGTACAAATACAGCGCTATTAAGTATCCCGATGTTTGCTCATTTCGTCATTCTTTCTTTACACGTTGTTGGCGGCTGGCAGGCGGTTATTGAAAAGTGGAAGGAAGGATTCGGTTTCTTTCTATTATTTTCTCTCGGAATCTATCTTTCTAACGCATACGTAAGTGTTGAACTAGCAGGTATACTAAGTTCTATCATTACGATTACATTTGGCTTTCTTATCATTAAATTAAAAGGAAAAAGTGGGCAAAATCTTATAACAGAGCATGCGGCTGCAACGGAGAGAGAAGTATCTATTATAAAAATTATTAGCCCTTATATATTTCTAACAGTTTGTATTTTACTTTCTCGCCTGGTTCCAGCATTACATGATTTGTTCAGATCATATGCGGTTCTTGATTTGAAATCATACTCTTACAAACTAGAGTTACTATATTCACCAGGATTTTGGCTCGGTATGACTTGCTTATTTACTATTATTTTCTTCCGCATCCCGTCTAATATTATTAAACAATCACTCTCACAAACGATCAAACAATGGATTCCTTTTGCGATTACGACGACAATGTTTATCGCCATTTCAGAATTAATGGGTGCATCTGGCATGCATTCATTACTTGCAAAAACGGCTGGTGAAACATTTGGAACATTTTTCGTTTTCGTTGCTCCGTTTATCGGTGGTATCGGTGGCTTTTTAACAGGTAGTAATGCAGGCTCAAATGCGATGTTCATAAAACTACAAATGCAAACGGCACAAAATGTAGCACTCCCGTGGCAATACGTCACAACATTGCAAAACACCGCATCATCAGTAGCGACGATCGCTTGCCCGTCACGGATTACACTAGGTGCGTATTTATGTAACATTCCGTATCGTGAAAATGAACTATTAAAGAAGACGACGTTAATGATTTTTGGTGCGGTGTTGCTTATAGTGGTAGAGGTTGTTGTTTGGTATATGTTGAGAAATTAAAAATCCTCCTGACATAGGAGGATTTTTGTTATGAGTGGATAATGTTTTAAACATGAATAGCTTCTATTAAATGAATAGGAGATGAAATGTATGCCCCTAAAAAACTATGGCGTGTTAAAAGGTACAGTTATACAATCTAAAATCGGAAAAGGGAAAACACCTCATTATCAAGTTCATTTACAAGGCGAAGCAGAAGTAGATTATCGTATTGCAATTAACGTAAAGTCGCAAAGTTATCCGTCAGAAGTTTTATATTTTGCAAGCGACAATATTCGGTCAGAAGCGATTCATATTTTACCAACATTACCATTTGGTTTTACAGAAATAAAAAACAATGAACCGAAAGTAGCTTTAGACTACGTAAGAGGTAATTTATTTGATTCCAAGCAAATGATTCCTTTACCTGCTGAAAAAGCAGGAGTGGATAATGATTTAAATGAAAAAATAGAACGTTATATAAAACAAGCAATAGAAGAAAAAGCAATTATTTACGCGTTCGGTGAAAGATGGGGACCAGAAGAAAATACACCCGATTCTTACTTTCATTTCGAACCAGGAAACGGGATACATGATATTCACATGAATCAAGGGAATGTAGAAAAATGGAAAGGTGATAATGGTATATGGCAAGACGGAGGAATACTCATTCACTTTGAAAAGGAAGAAAAATGGATCGGTATATTCCTTGCCTTCCAGTCACAGTCATGGTGTACCGATGAAGAGGGACATGCTCGTGTGCCGGTTGAGCATTGTGATTATAAGAGGAATAATTGAGAAGAAGAGGGCGTTCAAAAAGAACGCCCTCCTCTTATTTTATAAAACCCAAAACTAACAAGTGTAGAAATACAAGAGAACAGCAGTGCTACACTAGAAAACGTAATGAGGTACATATTATACTTCATCACTTTTCCAATTAGTTGGTTGCTATCATACTGAAACAATCCCGCTATGATGTTGAATAAAAATAACACGATAAACATGACGATAACACCGTCTATTGATCCTTGAATATCTGGTTTGCTTAAAGCGATATGTGCAGAAATACAAATGGCGATAAATAAAAATAGCCAAAAGGAAGGATTCAATACATTATTTATTGTAAATAAACTTTTCAATAATACGAACGTCGACAAGAGCATGTTTTGAACCATTTCTACATTAATAGAAGTAGAAGTGATTGTTTTTTCGAGAGTTGTATGAAATAAAAAATATGAATTTGGTACGAAATAGCGCATTAAAAGGATTAGTGCGGTAATACCAGAAATAATAGGCCCGATGCCGATAAAGAAGTTTCCAATTCGTTGATATACACTTTTATGATTGTATTGATGTTGTACGTAGCCTAAAGCGCCCTGGCTTGTATCTGTTGGGAAAAACTGCGTTGCTACAATTTTATGACGAAATAGTACACACATAATAGCATGTCCAAGTTCGTGAATCGGAACACCGATCCAAGCTGTTAAAAGGAAGCCTTTTCTTCCGAAAGCTCTCGACCAATACATGCGCGTGAGAGATTCTAAATAGCCTAATAGAAATCCAATTACAATGATAACGCCAATTAAAGAAAATAATTGGATTACGCTTGTAAGGAGTATTTGAAAAATTGAGTTTACCAATTCCATTGCCAGTCATCCAATCTGTTAGAAACATTATTTATCCGACTTTAATGGGCAGTAAGACCCCCACCTCAAAATTCAGCGAAAGCAAAGAAGTTAGATAGGGGATCAACTGCCCATAAAAGTCCAATTGGTTCAACTAATAATCAGTGGGGGATGAAGAAAACCCCCACTGATTAAAGTTTCACTTTATTCTGTTTCATAATAGCATTTTTTTTCAAGATTGCTAGCACATATATTTTCTTTCGGAAGGAGGATTTCAGAATCTTTTTCTTGTAGTCATGTTTTATGTACAAAGTCATATATTGAATTTGTAACACCCTATACGGTATCTGCTTAAGGGGGGAATGCGAGAATGAAATGTCTGGCGTGTCATACAGAAAATAGAGCAGAGGCAAAGTTTTGCGGGAATTGTGGACATTCGTTAACGGAGGAAGCCGTAGCGAGTGAAGGTGAGCAACAGGAACGCGTAGCTTTAGCAAAGAAAACTCGAACAAATGAAACGGTAGAGCAAGCGAAGCGATTTGCGAGTGGATATTTTCAGTTTTTTAAACATGCTTTCAAAGCACCGACAGCGATTATGAAAAGCGGCAAGATTGAAGTACGAAATGGAATTGTAAGTCTTGTTCTTATTTGTTTTTTAGGAGCATGTATTTTTTATAGAATGATGAGCACAGCAGCTGCTGTTACGAGAACATTTGCACCAGATATAACGACTCCTAATTTCTTTTGGGACTCTATAACTGTCTTTTTATTTTTACTAATTTTAACTTTATTTGTCGGATTTATTATTTTTGTAAGTGGAAAGATGATGAAATCTTCATTTTCATTTCTTGAAGTATTCGGTGTGTGGGGAACGATAGCGACGCCAGCTATTGCTATATTAGTTCTTTCTTTTCTGTTTAGCTTTTTATTAATATTTTTCTTACCAATCTTATTAGGGCTGGCTACAACGTATATGTCAATTAGTATAATTGTCGCTATAGTAAAGCTAGATAACGGCGGATTAGACCTTATTTATACACTTCTTATCGCAAATGTTTTAATTGGAATTGCAACATTCATTGTACTGTGGTCTTACATTAGCACGATAATTCAAACCTTTACACAGGGATTCACTGGCTTCTAACGAAAAGGTGGATGAATGTATGTACAAAGTGTGGCACTCATTTTGAAGACGGTGTTCAATTTTGTCAAAACCTCAGTATATATATAATGGCTTCATCTTTCCTGATATTGATATCCGAAAATTAACGAGTGGGGACTTAACATACTTATCGAAAGAACAATTGAAAATAGAGAGAAACGAAATATACGCAAGGCATGGACATATTTTTCAAAGCAGTCTTGGTATAGAGAAAACAAGTATTATACAGGAGAGCTAACGGATATTGAATCTTATAATGTTGAACTCATTAAATCAAGAGAATAAACACGATAAAAAGGTACAGTGCATAACTGTACCTTTTTATCGTTATTTATCTGAACCAGGATCCCTTGAGAAAAAGATGTGAAAGAGAAATGTGACTTTACTGGATCCTCCTGATGTACTAGCTTGTATATGTGATAAAGGACCAGACGTTAGGGCTGCCTCGGAATGGGGTGGGACGACTATTTTGAGCGCATGATCTGATTCTGGTGAAGCAATAACAGTAATTGTATCATCAGAGAAGTTTATAATTTTAACAGAACCGACTGGAAAGATGGACTTGCCAGCATGTGATGCTGAAGCAAATTGGGTAGCTTTCCAAATATCTTGCGCAAACGTATCATCGTTAGATAACCAAGCACGAGCGCTATATATTGTTGCATTAATGGAAAATTCTTGGTCAAGTGAGACGGCGGGTTTCGGTTCTTTTGGTTCTTGCGGTTCATCTGGAAGCTGGGCGAGAAGGCCGGCGCACATGTATGTTTCACCTACTTTCAATTGTTACTGTTATAGCATATTAAACATGTTGTTTATAAGACACGACGGTTACCTATTCAGGCATAGGTTTGTGCACCAAATTTGAAGATGAAATTCTCTTTCTTTACAATAGAAGTAGGTGTTATTTCTATAAAATATGGAAAACGTAAAGAGTATGTAAAAAAGAAGGAGTGGTAAAGTGAACTATGTCATTATTGGCGGAGATGCAGCTGGTATGAGTGCAGCGATGCAAATTGTTAGAAACGATGAAAATGCAAATGTTGTAACGTTAGAAAAAGGTGAAATTTATTCGTACGCGCAGTGTGGGTTACCGTATGTCATTAGTGGTGCTATCGCTTCAACGGAAAAGTTAATCGCGCGTAATGTAAAGACGTTTCGTGATAAATACGGAATTGATGCGAAAGTACGACATGAAGTAACGAAAGTAGATACGGAAAAGAAAATAGTATACGCAGAGCATACGAAGACGAAAGATATCTTTGAATTTTCGTATGACCGTTTATTAATTGCGACCGGAGTACGTCCTGTTATGCCAGAATGGGAAGGGCGAGATTTACAAGGCGTTCATCTTTTAAAAACAATCCCAGATGCTGAGCGCATATTAAAAACGCTAGAAACGAATAAAGTTAAAGATGTAACTATTATTGGCGGCGGTGCAATTGGGCTTGAGATGGCAGAAACATTCGTTGAACTTGGTAAAAAAGTAAGAATGATTGAGCGAAATGATCATATTGGTACGATTTATGATGCGGATATGGCGGAGTATATACATAAAGAAGCAGATAAACATCATATTGAAATTTTAACGAATGAAAATGTAAAAGCGTTTAAAGGGAATGAACGAGTAGAAGCAGTTGAAACGGATAAAGGTACGTATAAAGCGGATCTTGTTCTAGTATCTGTCGGAGTGAAGCCGAATACTGATTTTCTTGAAGGAACGAATATACGTACAAATCATAAAGGGGCAATCGAGGTAAATGCATATATGCAAACGAATGTGCAAGACGTATATGCAGCTGGTGATTGTGCGACACATTATCACGTTATAAAAGAAATTCATGATCATATTCCAATTGGAACAACTGCAAATAAACAAGGGCGACTTGCTGGACTGAATATGCTAGATAAACGAAGAGCTTTTAAAGGAACGTTAGGTACAGGCATTATTAAATTTATGAATTTGACGCTCGCAAGAACAGGCTTAAATGAAAAAGAAGCAAAAGGATTACATATCCCGTTTAAAACAGTCAAAGTAGACTCCACAAATATGGCGGGCTATTATCCAAATGCGAAACCACTTTACTTGAAATTACTATACCGTTCTGACACGAAACAATTATTAGGTGGACAAGTAATTGGAGAAGAAGGTGTAGATAAACGGATTGATGTAATTGCAATGGCACTCTTCAATAAAATGAGCATTCACGATTTAGAAGATGTGGACTTAAGTTACGCACCACCATATAACAGCGTTTGGGATCCAATTCAACAAGCGGCAAGACGAGCGGAATAGCACTTTTTAAGTGCTATTTTTTTCGTTAAAGGGTAATCATCATTTTTGTCGAATGAAGAGGTTTGGGAAATAGTTACATATAGGGAAGGGGGATCATTAAAAATGTTTATAACACTTCAAGCAGTTCAAGAATCAGAAAAAGAGAGATTACGTAATTTGTACGCACTATATCTTCATGACCTCTCTACATTCACTCCGAATATAACGATTGGGGTAAATGGATTTTTTGAATTCGAAGATTTGCATATGTTTTGGGGAAATGATGGAATTACTCCGTATTTTATTAAAGGTGATAATGATATTGTAGGATTTTTATTGCTACTGGAACGTCCATTCTTAAAGAAGAAAAATGACTTTAGTATTCATGACATTTTCATATTGAATCAATACAAGGGGAAAGGAATCGGTAAACAAGTTATTAAGAATGTACTAAAAGAGAAACGAGGGCAATATTTCGTTATCGAACTTGTGAAAAATGTACCAGCTGTTTCTTTTTGGAAGAAAGTATATGGGGAGCTAAACATCGAATTTGATGAGAAAATACAGTTAATCGACGATGAAGAATGCCTCGTGCAAACGTTTAAAATACAATGAGATGGGTGCTCCTAGTATATTACTTTGAAATTTAACTTTATTTTGAATATATCGTTCACCCTTGAAAACATAGTACGTATCGCTTATATTGTCATATAGTATTTAGTTTTTAAACAAAGCAATGAACGAACCAGGGGGCACAGTATGGCAATTAACATGAAAACAATCGAAGAATGGATTGCTGAATCAAACGCAAGACAGGAAGAAGACTTTGGAAACGTTGTTGAAGAGATGAAAGAAGTATGCATTGGACTTGATAATGCGACATTAATTTATACGAAAAACGTATTTTGTTTCGGTAAGAAAGTAGAAGTATTGTTCTTCTTCCAAGACCATGTCGTGATCGGGCAAGAAAAAGACGAATATGTTGAGATTGAAAAATTAAAGTATGATGCCATTACACATAGTAACTTAAAAACAAACGATAAAAATACAACGCTAGAATTAAAGTTTGCTAACGGACAAACTATCCATTTAGATAGTTTAAATGATAACTACGGTACGAAAAACTGGTTATTTGCGAGACAAATAAAGAGTATTTTTAAATTAATCTAGTAAAAAAAGCAGACCTCAAAGGGTCTGTTTTTTTACTTGGTCCCTATTACACAAAGGCATCCTCTTTCTTCATAACATTTCACGCTTGTAAATCCTGTTTTATAAAATAGGTTTACTAATTCTTCATTCGTTTTGCATTTCTCCATATGATATTGAATTTTGAAAGTTTCAGCCACTAATAAAAAGGATCCTTTCGGTTGCAAGACGCGGAATACTTCTTTTATATCTTGTTCCACATCAGGCCAGAAGTAGTGTGTTTGAAAAGCGGTAATGAGATCGAAGAAGTTTGTATGATAGGGAATAGAAGAAACGCTTGCTTGTTGAACAATGACTTTTTGTTTTTGAACATCTTTTATATTCGTCTGTATCGAATTTTTTACAGCTTGATAGGAGTAATCAATCCCGTATATTTTTCCAAGTGGAGTTCGTTTTGAAAGAGTGTGTATCGTTTTACCGCCGCCACAACCGATATCTAATATAATTGCCTCTTTCTTTATATATACTTTTTGTAATGCCCAATTGGTTAGTCTCGTATGTGCACTGTTCATAATACAAAGCATGGAAGAACCAATTGTCCCCCGAGGATTTTTTGCTTGCTGGATTAATCGTTGTAAAATGCTCAAGTTAAACTCTCCTTTTATGTAAGAATATATACTCACTTCTCTTTTTATTAAGTAAGTCCTTTAAAAAAAGCACGCCGATGAGCGGCGTGCTTCTAAATACGCAAATCCCCTTTTAACCAATTCCGCGCCCGATAAGCTCCAACAGGAATTTGAATAAGTGACGTTTCATTCCCAGCATCTATTCCGTACAACTGATCACATGAATTTGTATCAAAACTAAGTAAAGGATGCCCGCCCATCCCCATTGCGGTCGCTGCAAAAACGAGTTTGTGAACGAGTATACCTGCCTCCATTTGATGAATACGGTACCCTCTATAGCCTAATGCATTTGTATAGTAATCTTTCTTTCCGACTACATGTAAGCAAAGTGGTACTTGAAAAAGGTTTACGTTATCCATCGTCATACTAGATTGAAGGGGATAACGAAGGTCCCCATATCGAAGTGATTGTATGGAATGTGTTTTACTGTTATAAGTGTAAGCGCCGTTTTCTATATCTTTTACGTTATAGAAACATCCATATAATGAGACGCGCACATTTTCATTTACATACGTACCATCAATGTCGTTGTAATAAGGGAAGGAGAGGCTCGCTTCTTGTAGTAAAGTAGCGAGCTCGGCTGCATCCCATTTTGTAAAAATAAAGTCAGCATCAGGGGAATACCGTTTTCGGCAAAGTTGTAAGAAATCATAAGATAAACGCTCTACTTTCGGCAGTTGTACAGCATGCGCATGATGTTGATAGTGCTCTTCATGAGCTAGTGTTTGGAACTGTGCTGTCGATTCGATCATAGAAGCTTCATTTATTTTTGTTATCATCGGATACTCATTTACATGCTTTGAGCGAACGAAATGTTCATGTGCTAAAGGCGGAATTTGTTGTAATAGCTCATGAGAAGTAATTGTTTTATGTTCACGGTAATCATTGTGAAACCAATTAGATTGCGGTTCTGTACTGAAAGGAACGACAGCATACACACTTTCTTCGCCTTCTGACAGTCCGAGTAAATGATTGATTGCACGGTCTAGAAACTGAAAATATACACCATTTGTGTAACCAAATTGTTTGGCACATTCCAGTAATTGGCCGATGAGAACACCGCTATCTAACCCTTGAAGCCGATACGAAAAGTTATTGTATTTAAAGTAGTTTTTCCAAAACATAGTGGATACGAATGCAGCACCAAAACAAGATTGTATGTTACAACGATTGCCGAGTGCTTCTGTAAGGTAAGAATCGAAATTTCCTTCGCGAAGTAAAATAAGTCGGTGATGCGCGGCGTCGTAATGGTAAATGCCGTCTGGATAATCGTCAATTTTTAAATATATATACAATTCATTTGGATACAAAGCGCCGCCGGAAGGGATAGATCTTCGAAATAAAATTTTCTCGCTATTTAGCTGACATAACTGGGTTAAACCAAATGAACACCAAAGGTAATGACCAATCTCTTTCAAAGTAGGTGTAGTAGAAGAGTTAGGTAAAGATAATGGGATTTCTAAAGAGAGAGGGATAATAGGTAAGTTTCGATATAATTTATAAGGAAGCGGTGCATCTTCCCAGTCTATTTCATGATTTGGCATAATTTCATCGATAGAGAAATGGAGATGATGTAAAAAAGTATCTAGTTGCATGAAATCCCCTCCTTTACTATGGAAACGGGTGCGGATGTGGATTTAATTGTTCAGTCGTTAAAGGTTCGTCTGTATATCCAAGTGTCATCGGTACGGTATACACTCGATCTAGCCCTGTAAGTCGAGTGAGATGGTGACCGAACGTCATCGGTAGCATGCCTGGAATAATGACTTTTACACAATGCAATCCGTTTTTTTCTATAAGAGGTACTGTTTGATTTACAACGATTACGTCAAGTCCGGTTTGCTGCAGGCGGTTTACAAGTTGATTAAGATCGGATGTTAAATCCAGATCAACTGATTGTAATCCGTTCATTTCTTGGAACGATTGCACCGGAGCATCGTCACGTAAAAGGAAGTGAAGACGTTCTTCTGCTTCTTTCAATCCGTACAGCATACTATGGTCTTCCATTTTATTTACGAGATAAGGGTCTTGTAAGCAATTTTCGTAGTGCTCTCTTTTTTGTTCGAGTTCATCGTCTGTTATAAGTAACATGCCTGCTATTTCATGGATGGCACTCTTTAAAGCACGGACTGGGTCCAAATGAGAGCCTCCAGCACAAACAACGTTCATTCCATTTTCACGCGTATTTTTCGCGATTACCCATAAGCTTGGGATGCCGTGTTCCATCGTTGCGTTAAAAGCATGTAATTCATAACCGGTAATCGTGTACAGCCGCTGAATCATTAATTGTAATTCCGTATCATTTGCTGAACTAAGATCAAGGCGGGGAAGAGGTAATTCGGCATACCAAGTGAGCAAAAAGGCGTCACGCTCTACAACTTCTAAAATACCGTGAAAAATTGCTTCTTCTAAACTACCACCAATAGCACATCCATTTGATGTTTCATATACGTAAGCATCTCGATGACCGAGGCTATAATAAGCGATTGATTCAGGAACTAAAATTGGACGGTTTTGTGACAATGAATATCCCCATACCCAGTTTTGTTCATAGTCAGGGTCAAACGGTTTAAATGGAAAACCATCACGATTATAGTGTTCATTTGTATGTACACCGAGCGTAAGGGGATTTAGTGCATGATCCTCTACATCATGAAAACTAGCATGCACATTTGTCTTTTTCCCTCGAGGTGACATACCACAATATCGCTCTAAACCTTCTAAAATAGCAGTTGCTTCACTTATTGCAAATGAAAGAGTTCGGCCTGCAACCCCTTCATTTCCAAACATTAATGGCATGTTTATAATAACGTCAGCAAATGGTAATAAAGAATGCTGCATTTTTCCGTTCAACATACCGACTCGGTAATCTAAATAGTCCTTCGTTAAAAATGTGTTTAGTTCATGAATGGAACGACAGCGATATGTTGCATCACTTGTTTTTAAGCTCGGTTGTAATGAAATCGCTGCTGCATCTGCCGTGTCATCAGGCAAATTACTACATACAGGACAGAGCGGATCTGGAAGAAAAGAATGCCGCGTACATTGCAGTGTTTGTAAGTTTAGTAAAATGAGTTCATTTTCTAAAGAAGAATGAGTATGAGTTAATATTTTCTCTGTTTCTGCGCAAATAAGATGGCACATTTGCAGAATGCCATTTTGGGTGGCACGTACATCACGCCTTGTTACGTTTTCTTCTTTTACCGCATATTTTCGTTGTAGCTCCCACATCTCTTTTTGATCAAATCCAGCGATAAAGCGTCGTCCATCGGCACAATGAGTACATCCTGCTGCAAGAGGATGAATATAAGGACCGATAATACCTTCACCAAATGAAGTAAAACCACGTAGCCACGGAATATGATTTGAACGGAAAATTAGCTCAGCGTCATGATGAATAGTAGAAGGAGAGCCGTCGTGTAATACGAGAGCGAGATCGATATTTTCAGGGAGTTCGTCTGCAATTGTATGTTGGCGAATGATGGAATATTGTTTGCATAATCGATCATGTACATAGTCTGCAAGAATGCCATCCCCTATAAGTAATATATTTTGAGTCATAGACCGTCCTCCTTTGCAATTAATACCCCGTACACACCATCTAAGTTTTCTTTCAAAAATGATTCAATCGCTAAATCAAACACGAATGGATAAAAATGATGTTCTTCTAAATGTTGCAGGGCAAGCTGTACAGATTGCGTACTTGGAATTTCTTCTTCTGCTTGTATTTCTAACCTAAAAGAATCCGTGTCATATAAAATAATAGAGGATTCCGGCAAGATATTAGCTCTGTAAGGAGTTTCTTCATTTTGAATATGAAGAAGCGATAGTTGTAGTGCGTTTCGTAACGCTAACGTCATATTAATATTAGATGCACCGTACCATCGATCATGTATACCAACCCAAACGACTGGAAAGCTGAGAATCTCTTCACCCATTGCGATTTTAGGTGTTTCATGAATGGTAGCGAGGGCATCGTAATAATATCTACAATGTTTATCATGAATGTCCGTTAAGTCGACCGTCGTAATTTCTTCTAGCATATGTGATTGTCGTTCATACAATTTGTGATTTAAATGTTGTTGTAGTGCCCGGTATACACCCTCTGTCATCGTTTCTCCAGCGCCAATACCGATATCGTTATGTTCAGGGATAAGGCGGTGCATAATTTCTGTTACATAGGTTTCAATTCCTGTTAAACCAGCTTCTCGGCGCGCTTCGTTATGAGTCAAACCAGCGCAAGTCATAAGAGGAAGGAGGGAAGTTGGACCATCTGATAGCGGTGTAGCTACTTGAATATTGCATTGTGATAATGGTAATTGATATAAATCTTGTTCATCCCATACATGGAATATACCAGTTTCTTTAGAAGTTAATGAATCGAAAAAGCGGAATAAATCAGTTGAGGTATGTTGGTTAGACCGATGCTCAAGTTGTTCAGAAAGGTTTTCTATCGTATCAATTGTAAAACTTTCATCAGTGGCGAGAGGATGTTTTATAAAAGGATGCCATGCTCCTTCGAGTGTTTCATAATTTAATAAAAAGAATTGAGGTTCTTTTTCTCGGTAAGAATCATTAGCAACGTGCTTAAATAATTCAAAAACGATTATATTTGCTAGCATTGCAGATGTAATTGGTGAAAATGAAGCTGATGAATATTCATTTTGTAAAGTTGTTTCATGTAGCCGATGCCATGCGGATTCCCAGCATTCTTCACGATTAGCCATTACGACAGGACCAGCTATACCAAGTGTTGATAAACAAACGGCTGGTATGAAGTTCTTTCCTACTTCCTTGCAAATCGTGTGAGCTGCTCTTAGTCCTTCGATATCTCCATTTTGCGAAACGTATAAAATCCAGTCGAAAGGCTCGAACACTTCATGCAGGGGACGATCAATTGTTGTATCTATTTCTTGAACAAGTACAGCATCATCTACTTCATGCGCAAGTTCTACTAGCTCGTGAATACGGTCGTAATTCGTTTCTTCATAATCTGTCACAAGGTAATGAAAGGTAGGTAATCCGGATTCTAATAAAGAAGAAACTAAGGAAGTAAGCATATCTCCAGAGCCGATTATAAGTACATTTGCATTGCGGTACGTTTCGAATTTTAAAGCGCCTGAATGAGAATCTGCTTCTAGAAATTCAATTTGCGAAGCATATCTATCAAGTAATGCACTGTTTAATTCATGAGGTGCATCTTGACTTACATCACGGACAAACCCATTTGTATATAAAATCTCTCCAATTTCAAATACACGATTTTGATAGGGGAGAGGGAGACCATCCGTTATTTCTGCTAAAGAATAATTACCGTTAAACATTGGCATTAATTTTTCAATCCAGTTATAAATTCCGTCACCGTCCATACGAAATGAACTGGCGTTATTTCGAAAATAGACACCCCCGTTTGAGTCGGGGAGGAAGAAAGTATCTTTATTTGCTTTTAGTTTTGCATGTGCTGGAAGGTTACTCATTTTAATCCTCCTTACTTTTTAGGCATACATTATTAACTTATGTCATGCGATTTGTCCCGTATGAATGCAATAAAAAAAGCTGTAGAATGATATATTCTACAGCTTGTAATAGATTATAAATCTATCAACCTTCTAATAATAATGATTTTGGATCTTCAAGCATATCTTTAACAGCAACAAGGAAGCTAACTGCTTCTTTACCATCAACAATACGGTGATCGTAAGATAAAGCGATGTACATCATTGGGCGGTTTTCCATACGTTCGTTATCGATTGCAACTGGACGTACTTGGATTTTGTGCATTCCTAAAATACCAACTTGTGGGCTGTTTAGGATCGGTGTTGACATTAGAGAACCGAACACACCACCGTTTGTAATTGTAAATGTACCACCTTGTAGTTCTTTTAGTGAAAGTTTGTTATCACGTGCTTTTTTACCTAATTCACGAATTTCGCTTTCGATTTCAGCGAAGTTTAATTGGTTCGCATCGCGTACAACTGGAACAACTAATCCATCTGGAGCTGCTACTGCAATACCGATATCATAGAATTTTTTAATGATAAGCTCGTCGCCTTGAATTTCAGCATTTAATAATGGGAATTGTTTTAATGCTGCAACAACTGCTTTTGTGAAGAATGACATGAAACCAAGACGTACATCATGTTTTTTCTCGAAAGCATCTTTACGCTCTTTACGTAATTCCATGATTGCAGTCATATCAACTTCGTTAAATGTTGTTAACATTGCAGATGTTTGTTGAACTTCTACAAGACGTTTTGCAATTGTTTGACGGCGGCGGGACATTTTCACGCGCTCAACTGGTTTTTCGAATTCAGTTTTTGCAACTGGAGCAGGAGCTGGACTTTTTGGAGCAGCTGGTGCTTCTTTTGGTGCTGCAGCATGAGCTTGTACATCGTGTGGTCTCACACGGCCAAGTGGATCTGTGCTACGTACGTCGTTTAAGTCGATTCCTAATTCACGAGCCATTTTTCTAGCAGCTGGTGATGCGATAGGACGGTTTGTATTTGGTAAACCTTGTAAAGTTGCAGTTTGTTCAGCACTTGGTGCCGCAGCTTTTGGTGCTTCAGCTGTTTCTTGTTTTGGTTGCTCAGCCAACGGTGCAGGCGTACTTACTGCAACTGGTGCTCCGTTTGCATCTAAAATTGCGATAGTTGCGCCAACTTCAACTGTATCCCCAGGTTCGCCTAGTAACTTCGATACAATACCTGAATCTTCTGCAATGATTTCTACATTGACTTTATCAGTTTCAAGCTCAACAACGCTGCCACCTTTCTCAACTTTGTCGCCTACGTTGATAAGCCATTGTGAGATAGTTCCTTCAGTAATAGATTCTGCAAGCTCAGGTACTTTAATTTCGATCATTTTAAATGTCCTCCCCTTATTTGCCTAACGGTGTGTTTTTTCTTCTTTTGTCTTCGGTAATCTCCATTTGTTAGCCTGACCTTGGGCAGAATATCTGCCCAAGGAACAAGCTAGAAATCTTCATTGTTACTTTTTAGTTGCTGAAAACTTCAATTTCTAGTTTATCTTGACGGAAGTTATACTTCACGTCTAAAGCGTGTGAAACAATTAGTTCTTGCTCAGCTTTGTGAGCGAATGGATCGCCGCCAGATGGGCTAGAGCGATCTGGGCGTCCAATATAACCTGTTTTCACTTTATCTCCAGCTAGTTCGAACAGAATTGGAGCCATGTAATGCCATGCGCCCATATTACGAGGCTCTTCTTGAACCCAAATAATTTCTTCTAAGTTTTTAAAGCGTTTAATAATAGATTGAACTTTCTCAGCAGGGAATGGGTACAACTGTTCAATACGAACGATATGAATTTCATCTAAGTTGTACTCATGCTTACCAGACTCGATTTCTGCTGCTAAGTCAATCGCCATTTTACCTGTACTTAAAACAAGACGTTTTACTTTGTTTGGTTTCATGCCAAGGTTTTCTTGTTCTAAAGCAGGTTGGAAACGTCCTTCGCTTAACTGACTAGCAGTTGAAAGCGTAAGTGGGTGACGTAATAAACTTTTCGGCGTCATCAATACTAATGGTCGAACAGCTTCTGTTCCTAAGATAGATGCTTGACGACGCAGGATATGGAAATATTGTGCCGCGCTCGTTAAGTTTGCAACTGTCCAGTTGTTCTCAGCAGCTAACTGTAAGAAACGTTCAGGACGCGCACTAGAGTGCTCTGGCCCTTGACCTTCATAACCGTGTGGTAATAGAAGAACTAAACCAGATTTTTGACCCCATTTTGCTCTTCCAGCTGAAACATATTGATCAAATAATGCTTGCGCAGTATTTGAGAAGTCACCATATTGCGCTTCCCACATAACAAGCGTTTCTGGAGCGAATACGTTATAACCATACTCGTAACCAACAACAGCAGCTTCTGATAATGGACTGTTATGAACAGAGAATGAAGCGTTGATGTTTGGTAAGCGATGTAATGGTGAATATGTTTCATTTGTATCCGTATCGTGTAATACGATGTGACGATGCGCGAATGTACCACGCTGTGAATCTTGACCAGTTAAACGAATTGGTGTACCTTCTTGTAAAATAGAAGCGAATGCTAATGATTCAGCAAGTGCCCATTCAATTTTACCGTTCTCTTCAAGAGCGTCTTTACGGCGCTCAAGAATTTTCTTCACTTTCGGATATACGTTAAAGCCTTCTGGCCAAGATAGCAGACCTTCATTAATTGCACGAAGTGAATCAAGCTCAACACCAGTATCAATTGACTGAATGCCCTTTGCAACGACATCTGGCACTTTAACGTGAATTGTTGCATCGCTCGTATCAGCTGGCGGTACTTGTGCATAGTCAGATTTTAATTGCTCTTGCGTAAACTGTGTAATTGTTTCAATTTCATCTGCATTTAGAACACCAGCAGCTTGTAATTGATCTGCATAAATTGCTCTTACAGTTGGGTGATTTTTAATCTTTTTGTACACTTGTGGTTGTGTAACTGCTGGATCATCCATTTCGTTATGACCGTAGCGGCGGTAACCAATTAAATCGATTAAGAAATCTTTTTTGAACAACATGCGATATTGAATCGCAAGATTAGCAGCAGCAAGACAAGCTTCTGGATCATCAGCATTGACGTGAACAATCGGAATATCGAAACCTTTTGCAAGGTCACTTGAATATTTCGTAGAACGAGAATCATAGCTATCAGTCGTAAAACCAACTGCATTGTTTGCGATAACATGAATTGTTCCGCCTGTTTGATATGCATTCAATCTGCTTAAGTTGAGTGTCTCAGATACAATACCTTGACCAGGGAATGCAGCATCACCGTGAACTAAAATTACGAATGATTTTGAAGTATCTTGTTCTGGAAGACCAGATTTTTTACGGTTTTCTTGAGCCGCACGTGCGAAACCTTCTACAACAGGATTCACGAACTCAAGGTGACTTGGGTTATTTGCTAATGTAACGCGAGTACTAACTTCTTCGTTACTAACGACTTGTTCTCTACCTAAATGATATTTTACGTCGCCAGTCCAACCAGAGTTTGCTACTGCGCCTTCTATTTTTGCATGTTTGAACTCAGCAAACATGTGACTATATGGTTTTTCTAATACGTGTGCAAGTACGCTTAGGCGACCGCGGTGAGCCATACCAATCATGACATCTTCTACGCCGTTTTTAGCACCTTCTAGCACAATTTCATCTAGAACGGGTACAAGCATATCAACGCCCTCGATAGAGAAACGCTTTTGCCCAACGAATGTTTTATGCAAGAATTGCTCGAAACCTTCAACAGCTGTTAAACGTTTTAAAAGAGCAGTTCGTTTTTGATTTGATAGTGGTTGACGCAATGAATTTGATTCCACCATTTGATGCAACCACGCGCGTTCTTCACTATCTTGTATATGAGAAAATTCATAAGCTAAAGTTTGTGTATACACTTCTTTTAATCTATGAATTACATCAAGTGCAGTGTGAATACCTTCTGGTGCATCTTGCCATACTGTTTTTGCTGGAATCGCTTTCAAATCAGCGTCGCTCAGTTCGTTCATTGCTTTCTCAAGAAGAGATTGTCCATTTGTAGCATCTTCCATCGGATTGATGTGAGCCAACGTATGCCCGAAAGAACGAATCTGTTCAACAAGCTGAACGACTTTAAGAATTTTTTCAATGTTCCCTGTGTTTTGAGGAGAAAAATGTGTTGCTGTGTTGTCCCCTGTTACGACATCATCTTGAAACGAAGGAGCTCCAAAAATTTCAAAAAGCTCTTGTAATTCCGGATCAACAGAACCTGCTCCAGTTACGTAAAGATCATACTGTTCAATAACATAACCAAGGTTCGGACCGTGGAACTTGGCCCAAGGGTTTGTCGTTGTATTCTTCCTCGTCATTTGTTTAAACCTCCCAATGCATATAATCCTTTTTCCATACAAAAAGGTGCATTTTGCTCTTTTCAATAATTGATGAACCAATAATCAATGTAAATGTTTTTCTTTACTCTTATGTTATTACAATAATTTACATAATACCAAACACTATTACTTATCTGTTTTGTAAAAAAACATTCACAATAACTTATCACCCAAGTTAATCTTTCATGTTATAAAGTAATTTTACAGAAAAATAGGGTGGATATATTTGGTATACCTATACGAATAACTAAAATTGTTGCATGTAAATATAAGTATAATAGTTAGAATGTTTCGATAAAAATAAGTTCGAATTATGTATATTGAAATAATAAGCGCTTTCATTGATATTATACAACAATATAACGGAATATAGTATAAAAAATAAAAAATTATGAATTTAGCGTAAACTTTATTTAGATAGTGTTAAATATTGAAAGGAAAGTGAAGGATTTCTACAAAAAAAGTTGCTAAACATAAAAAATGCTTCATAAACAGTTAGTTTCTATAAATATGACGAAAAACACCGTAAAACCAATAACACATTTCGCCGAATAAAGGGATAAATGAAATATTTTAAAAGGATAAAACAAATATGGAGATATTAAATTTTAAAAAAAGAGAGGAGGAGATATAGTAACTGTTAGTTACAGTGTTCCGTATTTTGTTTCAAAATAGACGTGCTGAAATTAAAAAGTTTCTTCTATTAGCATTTGAAATCGCGAAAACATTTCAGACAACGATAGAACATGTATTTATTTATGAAGGAAAAGAAGGGGAGGAATAAAGATGAACTATTCACAAAAGTACTTCGTTATCATGGGAATTATTTTTCTATTCATGAGTGGATTTATGATATTAACAGGTATAATGACGCATTCCGCACCGCCAGAAGCAACTTATCCATTACTTGGTATGATGATTATGTGTTTTTGCTTAAGTTATTTACACCCACAATTTAAAGAAAAAGATGAGCGAATGAAACTTATTCGTTATAAAGGAATGTTCTTCAGCTTTTTTGCATTAACAGCGTATTATCTTCTTTTCTCTATCGGCTTAAACTTAAAAATACTTACACTATCTGCTACTGAACTATTGAACATACTAATGGCACTTACAATGAGTACAGTTTTTATCTCGTTTGTTGTTTTGGCAAAAAGATATTAAGATGGAAAAAAGAAAGGAAGATTAACATATGCAAATGATGTATGCTTTTGGCATTGGGCTTGTATTATTTTTAGCCGTATTCTTATTTATTCGTAAAGACGTGCAAGGCGGGACGTTAACGAAAAGAGGCTTTTATAAAATGATCGGCTGTTTAGTTGTTATGTTTATAGCGATTATCGTAATGATCGTTTTAATAAATCGGTCACTATAGAATGTAAAAATGTAACCTTACTTGAGTAAGGTTTTTCTTTTAAGTTGAAAATCCGAAAATTCCCAATAAATCCATTTACCACATATAACGGATATTATATAATTTAATAAAATGATGGATAGGGAGAATAGTATATGAATAAAAAAACTATCTTCTTTTTATTAACATGTCTATTACTTGTAGCTAGTACTACTTATATAATATGTAACAAACGAGAACAAGTGCCACCTATGTTAGTATGGGAGGGGCAAGAATATTATGTTACGAATGAACATGCCAAAGCAGAAGAAGTCGGGCAAAGGCTAGGAGAAGTAACAAAGAAAATTGAAACAAGTGAAAAACCTATTAAAAATAGTGAATCCAACATAGTACAGGAAAAAACAGAAGTATTCACAATGATAGAAGAAGAAAAAGGTCCCCACTCACCTTTAATCATAAAGGAGCCTGATGGTGAAGAATATAGAATTGTGAGGCCAATGTTAAAAGTATTATAAAGTGAAAAGGAGATTCCTATGCAGACAGTAACTTCATATCCATGGTCGTTAAGAAAAACGTTTGTCTTTTTCCTTTGTTTTATCCTTCCTCCTATCGGTGCGATTTACATTGTAATGAATAGAGGGGCGCTACAAAAAAGAGACTTCATTTTATATGTATTATTTGCTGCTATTAATATATCACTTTGGTTGTCGCTTATGATTTTTGATCGGAGTATGTGGATGGTAGTAGGGCATTATGTGCTTGGGACAATTGTGATTGTTTTTTCGAATATAAATAAGAGATAACCTGGCAATTTTAAAGTTGCTGGGTTTTATTTTGCTATTTATAATGAAGAAACAAATTTTTAATAGAGAGTAGTGAGCGTTATGAGATGGAAAGAGGGAACGTTTGAGGAAATTGAAACGAATGACTCATCTATTGAGAAACTCATACATACATTCAAGGAACAAAACGTAAATGGCGGAGCGGTTATAAGCTGTTTTAAAGTACATAATGAAAATTTTTTCAAAGAAATACCACATTTGAAAGATGGATACGATCACTTCTTTAGAAGAATCTTCAACTCTTTAGATATAATGCATAACTTAGAAGAGTTAAAAATACATACGTCAGAAAAATATAAGTTTCATTTTGAAGAACATCTGGCAGTCATGCTTGATGGTAGCATTGCCGCGCAAATTTTGTGGGGCGGAGCATATGAAACATTTAAGGAACGACCAGTTATCGCAAAGCAATTAGCAGTCAATGTATGCCAATATATGTTCCAAGATCGATACGAAGATATTAAAGTTTTTGAAAGCTATCACCCTTGGACAGATTGGTTTTATGATGTTGCGTGGGATGTTACTTGGATGGTGTTGGATAGTAGGGAGCAGAAAATGTGGTTAGTTTGTGCTACTGATACGGATTGATAGATGGGAGAAGTTTTATGCCAATGGTCTTTGCTAGTGCTTTTAGCAAAGATAGAGGTGGTGACTAGAAAATCGTTGCAGATGATAACTTGAAAGAAGTATTGTTTGCCAATGCGAAGTCTTTGGAGAAGAGGTTTGGTGGGAAGTGATTGATTTAGATAAAAAAGAGAAGCCATATCACGTAGAAAGTTGATATGGTTTCTCTTTTTTTATGACCCCGGAGAGGCTCGAACTCACGACCTCCACCCTGTCAAGGTGGCGCTCTCCCTGCTGAGCTACGGGATCTTCAAAAATGCTTATGTAACAGCATCTTTACTCATTATGTTAAAACAATTATATATAATTAACTGAAATTTTACAATATTTTTATAGTAATCTTTTGAACAGGAAGAATTTGGAGTCAATTTAGTAGTGTATTAAGGAATATATAGGTAGGGAATGTAATGAAAAGTGGGTTAAAATAGAGCGGTTATATTATTTTTTTCGATACCAATCCAAAGGACCTTCATCACTCAAATGAACAAGAAAAGGGAATAAGAAGTGTAAAGGTAAGCTTAAAAGTTCTGGCATAGCATTTACGGTCTTCTTTGATAAATATTGCCTTCCGAAACAATACGGACAATCTTTTTCAAATGTCACGAGTATCGACCATACATCTTTTACTTTCCATTTCGTTTTAAAATATGTACAATGTGCCATGAAATTCCTCCTCGTTATAGTTGCTACCTAATATATTCCATTGTAATAAAGTCTAGTATATTTGGTGTGGTAAAATGTGATTTGTTTGTAAAAAGATAATAAAACTATTACATTGCATCACCTAAAACAAGTGTAACCCCGTTCTGAATTTAGGACGGGGGTGTGCTTGCTTAATTTTGAATATAGTGTACTGCATTATAAATTTAAGGTTTATGCAATGATCTTGCCCGATCGGTGAGGGCTAATTAAAGTTCTACTTTATGTCTGGTTGTTTACACATTGCCCAAATAACTTCGCGTTAAGTTTGGAAGAATAATTTTTCCATTCTTACTGTATTTATCGAATAACTCTGATAGGAGAAGAACAAAGTTTTTATACTCTTTGTCATTTTTTTTCGGAGCATAGGACGCCGATAAATTCCTTCCTAAAAATCCATCATAATCAAGAAGTAAATCATTTTGATATTCTTTAAACTCGTATTTTCCATCTTTAAAAAAGCTGTTAAACATTTCTGGCGTTTCATCTATTCCACCGCTAAAGCCTTTAAAGGTTGGACAGGTTTTCTGGCAAATTTCTGCGTTCTCTTGAATAAGTGGACTAGTTACATCTCTACTATTCCAAACAAGAGCAACGTTTGCTTTTTGTTTTAAAATTCGTTGGCATTCGATTTTGAAAGCCTCTTTATCAAACCAATGAAATGCTTGGGCAACGGTCACTAAATCTACACTATTTTCTTTTAAAGTGGTATTTTCAGCAGTTGCTTTTATAGATTGAAAACGAGGATATCGTTTTAACGATTGTTCTGCCATTTTTCTCATGTCATCATTTGGCTCCACTCCAATAACATGTAAACCACTTTCAAGCAGCTGGCGGCTAAATATCCCCGTACCTGAACCAATATCGGCCACAATTTGATTCTCATTTAGTTCGTTAGCTGAAAGCAAATAATCAATATATTCATTAGGATAACTAGGGCGATATTTCGCATATATATCGGCCTTGTCAGTAAAATTTTCTGTTGTTTTCACCGTACTACCTTCTTTCCAAAGATATTATGTATAGAAATAGGAACCAAATAGTAATTTTCGCATCGGTCTCTAAGTCTACAACGAAAGAGTCCAGCTAAATAGAGCTACCTTAGTTCTCTTGTTCAAATTATACTATTTTGCATGATATCTTCCAAAAGACCATGATTGCTTATTCATCTAAATGGTTTAATTATTGAATAATATGACCATTTGTATATGGAACGAGAGGTATGTAGGATAAGCGATTTCCATTTTTAATATCTAAATTGGCCAATATATCCTTTTTACAATTTACTTAAAATCATGTATAACAGAGATACAAGATTATTTTATAAATATTCAAAAGCAAAGGGAGAATTATCGTAATGGTAAGGAAGACGTTCAAGATGCGCGTATCTAAAAATAGAACGATTTCAATTAATGGCTCAATTCTTGATGTGGATGTTACACATGATGAGTTTTTGCAAGAGTTTGTTGAGTGGGTCGATTCTAAAGGTTGGTCGTTTATGGGGATGACAGATGAGATTACACCTGAGGAAGCTAGTCAAAATTTAATAGATTCATTAATTGATGAGAAGGATAAGAAAGAATAATTCTTTCTTATTTTTTATTGTATATTTATGTTCTTCATCGTAAAAGTATGATATAGTAAAAAGCAGTGAATATTCTTCCAATTTAATACAAATTACATATAGATTGGTAGATTCAATTTTTAAACTGTGAGAGTATAGTGAAAAGGGAGAGTCATATGGTAAATTTAAAGAAAATTTTGGCTTTTGTTACCGTTATTTGTTTATTTTTTTTGACACCTATGACGTTACGTGCTGAGACGAATATTGGAGTGAATCCAGAACAAGTGGCGCCACCACCTAAGGAAGGACCAAATGTTTTTAGTCAGTTTGCAACTACGATTGATGCGAAAACTGGAGATGTTTTGTATGATAAAAACGCACATCATCGTGCATTTCCGGCTAGTATGACGAAAGTACTAACGGCGATTTTACTTATGGAGCATACGAAACCAGAGGATCAATTTACGTTTTCACAATTAGCATTAGATCAAGAGAAGAGTAATTATCAAATTGAGTTTCAACCTGGTGAGACGATTAATAGAAATACTGCACTTATGATTTTAATGGTGCTGAGTGCAAATGATGTGTCGTATGCGATTGCGGAGCGTATTGGCGGAAGTGTTGAGAATTTCGCTAATATGATGAATGAGAGAGCGAAGCAATTAGGCGCTACCGACAGTCATTTTGTAACACCAAATGGATTGCATGATCCGAACCATTATACTACGCCATATGATATGGCTATGATTACGAGAGGTGTGCAAAAGTACCCTGAGATTTTGCAAGCGATGAATACGAAAAGAACGACAGTTACGACATCTAGGCAGACGGTGTCTATTTTTAATAAATCTACTTATTTTGAAAATCCATATAGTATTGGTGGTAAGACAGGTTTTACAAATGAAGCGCGCAATACACTCGTTCTATTAAATGAGAAGGATGGAAATCGTATTATAAATGTAGTAATGGCTTCTCAAAGACCTGAAATTTATGAAGATTTAAAGCAGATGGCGGACTATTCTTTCGGTCAATTTGTGAAGCAAACTGTACTGGATAAACATAGTTGGCATCAAAAGACAACGTATTTAAATAAAGATATTGATAGTGAGCTTGAAAAAAGTGCAGAACTAATGCTTAAGAAAGATGAAGGGAAAAATGTGAAGACGACGTTCCGGGCGGCTACATTAGATAAAGATTCTTTGTATCATAAAGGAATTCATCGTGGTGAGGTAGTTGGGGCAGTTGATATTACGAAGAATAATCAAACAATTGCGACGGTAAATGTTCTTTCTAAAGAAGATGTTACTTTTGCGATGCCTAAAAAAGATACGGTCGAGCCTGAAGTAAACGAATCAAATGTGAAAATAATAAGTATTGGGATAGGTGCTGCCCTATTATTTGGCGCTATTTTATTTGTAGTACTACGTAGAAATACAAAAGGAATAAAGTCAGAAGAGAAATAAATACTAGTTTAAAGGGCTGTGAAGGGAATTTGTCACAGTCTTTTTTTTTTATATTAAAAATAACTAATAATTGTAAATCTTCTTATTGCATTTCTAGTTTGTTCGTTATATTATTTACTTGTGTTCTTGTTAAAGAACGAAGGTGAATATTGCATACTTCAAATAATATAAAACAACGGAGAGGAAGAGAAACGATGAAATTAATTTGGAAGGTGATTAGCAACGTTATCTCATTTGTTTTATTTGCATTGATGATTTGCTTAGCATTTGTAGTTATTTCTTCAAAAGCGAGCGGTGGGGATCCAACGGTGATGGGATATCAATTTAAATCAGTTTTATCAGGATCGATGGAACCAACATTTTTAACGGGATCAATCATTGCGATAGAGCCGACGAAAGATGGCTCTAAATATCAAAAAGGTGATGTGATTACCTTTAAAGAGAAAGATGAAAAAATTATCACTCACCGTATTATCGGTGTGAAAGATACAAATGGAAAAGTAACGTATGAAACAAAAGGGGATAACAACAACGGCCCAGATTTAGAACCAGTACGTGCAGAGAATGTAATTGGGAAATATGCGGATATTACAGTTCCTTATGTAGGGTATGCATTAAATTATGCTAGTTCAAAAGCTGGAGCGGCTTTGCTTCTTATTATTCCAGGAGTCTTTTTACTAGGATATTCCGCTATTACTATTTTTAGTGCGATTCGTAGCATTGACGGCGAAAAGAAAGGGAAAAAAGTAGAACAATCCGTCTAATTCATTTGGTTATACTTTCCGTTTAGGAAGTTAACAAATATATAGATTAAGGGGATATGGACATGACTTTAAAGAAAAAATTAGGTATGGGTATCGCATCAGCAGTGTTAGGGGCAGCATTAGTTGGTGGAGGAACATTTGCATTTTTCAGTGATAAAGAAGTGTCAAACAATACATTTGCGGCTGGTACGCTTGATTTATCATTAAATCCATCAACAGTTGTTAATGTATCGAATTTAAAACCTGGCGATACAATTGAAAAGGAATTTAAACTAGAAAATAAAGGCTCTTTAGATATTAAAAAGGTTTTATTACAAACAGAATATAAAGTAGAAGATACAAAGAAAGATAATAAAGATGATTTCGGTAAACATATTGAAGTAACATTCTTAAAAAATGTAGATAAACATGAGACTATTGTGAAGAAAACCACATTAGATAAATTGAAGAAGGATACACTTACAGCGGTTGATAACGATTTATCAGCTTGGTTCTGGGATGAAAAAGGTATTTCTGCAGGTAAATCTGATAAATTCAAAGTGAAATTTGAATTCGTTGATAATAAAAAAGATCAAAACGAATTCCAAGGCGATAAGGTACAATTAACTTGGACGTTTGATGCACAACAAACAGAAGGGGAAGCAAAATAATATGAAAAAGGGCTATCGAATGGATAGTCCTTTTTCTATTTTTCTAGTATATAGCTATCATTTTGTATCGTTCTTTATTATAATAAAAGTAACGTTCTATATAGAGAACATCTTGTTCGATAGGAGAGATTAAGATGCTGAAAACACCTCGGAAATTAAAAAAGATGCTTATATTGCCTTGTATGTGCTCTATTACGTTTTATTTAGGATCTCAAATTATGACGTATACAGAAGCTGCATTTATTCATGAAACGAAAGTGGAAGCCGCTCTTTCTACAGCGATTATATTTCCAAAAACAGTTGATACGTTAAAAGAGGAAGCTGAGAAACACAAACAGTTTATTGAGCATGAGTATGGAGAAATGAAGGGGAAGTTGGCAGTAACTTCTATAGAAGAAATTGAACAGGCAATTGTAGTGTGGCAACAAGGACGTGAGAAAATTGCTTCTGAGGAGGAAGCGCTACAAAATGTATATATTGAAATAGAAACTCCTTATAATCAAATACAAGAAGAATTAAAAGTGAATAAAAGTGAATCGATTCAACAAGTGGCCGTATATGTGAATGAAGGTTTTCACAGTATAAAAGAGAAGCGCGATTATATTATGAAAGAAGCTAGTTTGCAAGCGATTGATGAACAAATTCAGATTCTTCACCAACAATTAAATGATGCGATAGAGGCAGAAGTTCAAATGAAGGCAGAAGAATCGAAGAAAGCAGAAGAGGAGAAGAAAGCAGAAGAACCGAAGAAAGTAGAAGAATCGAAGAAAGCAGAAGAACAGAAGAAAGCAGAAGAACAGAAGAAAGCAGAAGAACAGAAGAAAGCAGAAGAACAGAAGAAAGTAGAAGAACAGAAACAAGTAGAGACAGCTAAAAATCTTGAGCAAGGAACTCATGAAAAGCATAAGTAATCATTAGAATAAACGGACTCCAGTTATGGGAAAAATGATGTAAATGAGTGTGAGGGAGTATTTTCCCTCGCACTTATTCCGTTTCTTAAAATATATGTATACAAATTCAGAAAAATCAAAATAATATTGAGAAATAAAAATAACTGAAAATATTAATAAATATTTGTTGTATTTATATAGGTTTGTTCGTTATAATGAACATAAGGTTTTTAAAAAAGAACAAATATTAGCTAATGCTAATATAGTTTTAGTTACATCTCTTATTTTAAATAAGAGATAGCAATAAAAATATAAAAAAACAGCTAGGGGGAATTGATTGTGAGTCTGAAAAAGAAATTAGGTATGGGAGTTGCATCAGCAGCATTGGGGTTATCTTTAATTGGTGGAGGAACATTCGCATACTTTAGCGATAAAGAAGTATCGAACAATACATTTGCAGCTGGGACGTTAGATCTTACATTAGACCCTACAACGCTTGTGAATATTGAAAATTTAAAACCAGGGGATTCTGTTAAGAAAGAGTTCTTATTAAAGAATAGCGGTTCATTAACAATTAAAGACGTTAAACTAGCGACAAAGTATACTGTGAAAGATGCAAAGGGCGATAATGCTGGTGAAGACTTTGGTAAGCACGTTAAAGTGAAATTCCTTTGGAACTGGGATAAACAAAGTGAGCCTGTATATGAAACAACTTTAGCAGACTTACAAAAAACTGATCCAGATCTTTTAGCTAAAGACATCTTTGCTCCTGAGTGGGGAGAAAAGGGTGGATTAGAAGCTGGTACAGAGGATTATTTATGGGTACAATTTGAATTTGTAGATGATGGAAAAGACCAAAATATCTTCCAAGGTGATTCATTGAATTTAGAATGGACGTTCAATGCTAACCAAGAAGCTGGAGAAGAAAAATAATAAAAAAGCGGGTATCCCCCGCTTTTTTTTATAAAGAAAAAAGAAGTGCCGATTGTAAGCACTTCTTTCTATTTATTATTTTTGATCTTGCTTCCATTTTGTAAATTCAAGAAATTCACGAAACTGTTCTTTGGAGACGCCGGAGTTCATTGCATCTTTAACGAGTTGTGTCCATTCGGAGTCTAAGTGATTTTCCTTTGTTGTTTCATCATGAAGTAGAGTATCAACTGGAATTTGTAGAACTGCTGCAATTTTTTCAAGAAACTGAATGGAAGGGTTTTTTTGTAAATTTCGTTCTATAGAACTAATGTAAGATTTAGCAACGCCAGCTTTTTCGGCAAGTTCAGTTAATGAAATACCTTTTTGTAAACGCAGGCGTTTTATACGTTCTCCAATCATATTTGCGCACCTTTCTATCAATATGTCGTCGTCTTATGATGTCATTATTATAACATAAACTTCGCTAAAAAGAACAAACCTATTGAGCCTGAGTGGCCGGCTTCATACGTTGGAAAAAATGTTCGATATCTTGCAAGGCGATACCAGCGTCTAGAGCTTCAAGTATTAAATCAATCCATTCTTGATCCAATGCGTCAGTCTTATCTTTGTACAAATGTAATTCCTCCCTAATTATCGGTCATAACTGCTGCTACAGAATACGTGATAATACAATCAGATTTTGTATTTATGTAGTGAATTATCAAATATTTTGTAGATAAAACAAAGATAAAATCCCCATTAAATTCCCTCTATGGCGATTATAAAGTTTCTGACAAATATTTTCAATATTTTCAGAAAACATTGTTGAATTGTGATATATTCGTATGCTAACTATGGAATTTTTACAAATATATTAAAAACATTACATAATATGACTAAATATTGAAAAAATATTGAATTTTTAATAAAATTCAATTTGTAATACATATTATTTATTAGGGGAGGAAATAAGGGATGAACAAGAAACCGTTCAAAGTTTTATCATCGATCGCTTTGACAGCTGTATTAGGTCTTTCATTCGGAGCAGGTGGTCAGTCTGCATATGCTGAAACGCCTGTTAATAAGACAGCTACGAGCCCAGTTGATGATCATTTAATTCCGGAAGAACGTTTAGCAGATGCGCTAAAAAAACGCGGGGTAATTGATTCGAAGGCTTCAGAGACAGAAACAAAGAAAGCTGTCGAAAAATACGTAGAGAACAAAAAGGGTGAAAATCCTGGGAAAGAAGTATCAAATGGGGATCCACTTACGAAAGAAGCATCTGACTTTATAAAGAAAGTGAAAGATGCGAAAGCAGATACGAAAGAAAAGTTAGACAAACCTGCAACAGGAACACCAGCAGCGACAGGACCAGTTAAAGGTGGTCTAAATGGTAAAGTACCAACATCTCCGGCAAAGCAAAAAGCGTATAACGGTGATGTTCGTAAAGATAAAGTACTCGTTTTACTTGTAGAGTACGCTGACTTTAAACATAACAATATCGATAAAGAACCTGGTTATATGTATTCGGAAGACTTTAACAAAGAACATTATGAAAAAATGTTATTCGGTAATGAGCCATTCACATTAGATGACGGAAGTAAAATCGAAACGTTTAAACAATATTATGAAGAGCAATCTGGCGGTAGTTATACAGTAGACGGAACAGTTACAAAATGGTTAACAGTTCCTGGTAAAGCTGCTGATTACGGTGCAGATGCTGCGAGCGGTGGTCATGATAATAAAGGGCCAAAAGGACCTCGTGATTTAGTAAAAGATGCATTAAAAGCAGCTGTAGATAGCGGCATTGATTTATCAGAGTTTGACCAGTTCGATCAATACGATGTAAATGGTGATGGAAATCAAAATCAACCGGACGGTTTAATCGATCACTTAATGATTATTCATGCGGGTGTTGGACAAGAAGCAGGTGGTGGTAAATTAGGTGATGATGCAATCTGGTCACATCGCTGGACTGTTGGACCAAAGCCATTCCCAATTGAAGGCACGCAAGCAAAAGTTCCATATTGGGGCGGAAAGATTGCAGCATTTGACTACACAATTGAACCAGAAGATGGAGCGGTTGGTGTATTCGCACATGAATATGGTCATGATTTAGGCCTTCCGGATGAGTACGATACACAATATAGCGGTCAAGGTGAGCCAATTGAAGCTTGGTCTGTTATGAGTGGCGGAAGCTGGGCTGGTAAAATTGCAGGAACAACGCCAACGAGTTTCTCACCGCAAAATAAAGAGTTTTTCCAAAAAACAATCGGTGGTAACTGGGCAAATATCATAGAAGTAGATTACGAGAAATTAAATAAAGGTATCGGTTTAGCGACATATTTAGACCAAAGTGTTACGAAATCTAACCGCCCAGGTATGATTCGTGTTAACTTACCTGATAAAGATGTAAAAACAATTGATCCTGCATTTGGAAAACAGTATTACTACAGCACAAAAGGTGACGATCTTCATACGAAGATGGAAACACCACTGTTCGATTTAACGAATGCAACTACTGCAAAATTTGATTTCAAATCATTATATGAAATCGAAGCAGAGTATGACTTCCTTGAAGTACATGCTGTAACAGAAGATGGTAAACAAACGTTAATTGAAAGACTTGGTGAGAAAGCTAATAGTGGAAATGCAGATTCGACAAATGGAAAATGGATTGACAAATCATATGACTTAAGCCAATTCAAAGGTAAGAAAGTAAAATTAACATTTGATTACATTACTGATGGTGGTTTAGCATTAAATGGATTTGCGCTTGATAATGCTTCATTAACAGTAGATGGTAAAGTAGTATTCTCTGATGATGCAGAAGGGACACCACAATTAAAATTAGACGGCTTCGTTGTATCTAACGGAACTGAGAAGAAAAAACATAACTATTATGTAGAGTGGAGAAACTATGCTGGTGCAGATAACGCATTGAAATTTGCACGCGGTCCAGTATTTAACACTGGTATGGTTGTATGGTATGCGGATTCAGCTTACACAGATAACTGGGTTGGCGTACATCCAGGACACGGTTTCCTTGGCGTAGTTGATTCTCACCCAGAAGCAATTGTAGGAACTTTAAATGGTAAACCGACAGTTAAGAGTAGTACACGATTCCAAATTGCTGATGCGGCGTTCTCATTCGACAAAACACCAGCTTGGAAAGTTGTATCTCCAACGCGTGGAACATTTACGTATGATGGCTTAGCGGGTGTACCGAAGTTTGATGATTCAAAAACATATATTAATCAACAGATTCCAGATGCAGGACGTATTTTACCGAATCTTGGCCTGAAGTTTGAAGTAGTAGGACAAGCTGATGATAATTCTGCAGGTGCTGTTCGTTTATATCGTTAATACAGCAAAACTACCGAGAGATTTTCTTTCGGTAGTTTTTTTGTGAGCAATGAATTTTATATACAAAAAGAAATTATATATAATGTAACTTTACGAATAGAAATTTATTATATATGAAGTCTATATAAATAATGAAAGAATTGGATGAAAATAGTGGGAGAAGGTGAATGAATGAGTGTTTCTTCTATTGTAAATAAACAAAAGGAATATTTTTATAATGGCCATACGAGAAGTGTAGAAGTGAGAAAGAATAATTTGAAGAAGCTTTATGAAGGCATTCAGCGTTTTGAAGAAGAAATATTTCAGGCGTTAAAATTAGATTTAAATAAGTCAGTTCATGAGTCATTTACAACGGAAGTGGGATATGTATTAAAAGAAATCTCTTTTCAATTGAAGCATATTTCATCGTGGAGTAAACCGAAGCGTGTTCGAACAGCACTTACTCATTTTGGATCAAAGGGGAAAGTAGTGCCCGAACCGTACGGTGTGACACTTATTATTGCACCGTGGAACTATCCGTTTCAATTAGCAATTGCACCGCTTGTAGGAGCTCTAGCAGCTGGAAATACAATCGTTTTAAAACCGTCGGAGTTAACGCCAAACGTTTCCAAAGTGATTACAAGGATGTTAGAGGATTTATTCCAAGAAGAGCTTGTAGCGGTAGTAGAAGGCGGCGTTGAAGAGAGTACAGCTTTGCTGAAAGAACCATTTGATTATATTTTCTTCACAGGTAGTGTGGGCGTTGGGAAAGTTGTCATGGAAGCAGCAGCAAAACAGTTGACGCCGCTTACGTTAGAACTTGGCGGGAAAAGTCCATGTATTGTACATAAAGATGCGAAAGTAGATGTAACGGCAAGAAGGATTGTGTGGGGGAAGTTTTTAAATGCAGGACAAACATGTGTAGCACCTGATTATATGTATGTGCATGCTTCCGTGAAAGAACAGTTAATTGAAGCGTTGCGACATGAAATTGAGGAGCAGTATGGAAAAGAGCCACTGCACAATGATAATTATGTAAGAATTGTGAGTGAGCGTCATTTTGAACGTTTATGTACGTTTTTGAAAGATGGGAAAACTGTAATTGGTGGGAACTATAAAAAAGAGACTTTACATATAGAACCAACAGTGTTAACTAATGTTACATGGAAAAGTTCCGTTATGGAAGATGAAATTTTTGGTCCGATTTTACCAATCATAGAGTATGACAATATAGAAGATGTAATTGGCACAATCCAGCAACATCCGAAGCCGTTAGCGTTATATGTATTTTCTGAAGATAAAGAGGTACAAAAGAAAGTGACGAGTAATATTTCATATGGCGGAGGCTGTATTAATGATGTCGTCTATCATCTTGCAACGCCATATTTACCTTTTGGTGGCGTTGGAAGTAGTGGATTAGGGAGTTATCATGGGGAAGAAAGTTTTCGGACTTTTTCACATTATAAAAGCATTTTAGCCCAATCTACGGCATTCGATATGAAAATTCGCTACTCTTCTACAAAAAGTGCTTTAAAATTCATACGAAAGTTGTTAAAATGATGATGGTGTTTATCAGTAGGCGTAGCCGTATGATAAAAGCCCCTTCGCAATGGAAGGGGTTTTTCTGTTCGACATTATGTATCAGGCGAAAATGAATCAAACATACTACATAAAGAATAGAAGTGAACGCTTGCTAAATAACCATTTTTGTTTGGATCGAAACAAAAAATAGTCTATAGAACATAAATATGTATTCATGAATATAAAAATTTAAATTTGAGGTAGATAGGACGGGAAAATGAAAAAGATTATTAAAGTTGAAGCAGTAGAAAAACATTTTGGAAATCAAGTGATTATCCCACCGCTTTCTTTAGATATTAAAGAAGGGGAATTTTTAACGATTTTAGGGCCGAGTGGTTGCGGGAAAACGACGTTACTTCGTATGATCGCAGGGTTTGAAACACCAACTAAAGGGAATCTTTTGTTAGATGATGAAAAGATTAACGATTTGCCACCATATAAGCGTCATATGAACTTAGTGTTTCAACACTATGCGTTATTCCCACATATGAATGTGGAGAAAAATATTTGTTTCGGTATGAAAATGCAGAAAGTACCGGCAGCAGAGCAAAAAGAGCGTGCTGAAGAGGCAATGCGTTTAACGCAGTTACTTGAGTTCCGTAATCGTAAACCTGCAAAGCTTTCTGGTGGACAGCAGCAGCGTGTAGCAATTGCGAGAGCGATTGTAAATAACCCGCGTGTATTATTACTAGACGAGCCACTTGGAGCATTAGACTTTAAGTTAAGAAAAGACTTGCAACGTGAATTGAAAAACTTACAACGTAATTTAGGAATTACGTTCATATACGTAACGCACGACCAAGAAGAAGCGATGAGCATGAGTGATCGTATCGTTGTTATGAATAAAGGTCATATTGAACAAATCGGAACGCCGAAAGAAATTTATAATAAGCCGAAAACGTTGTTCGTTGCGACATTTATCGGTGAAAATAATATTGTGAAAAACGGGGAAGGCTATGTAGCAATTCGCCCTGAAAATGTAAAAGTGCGTTCGGTTGAAGAGCAGATTTTAAAAGAATACCACCTTGGACATATTGAAGACATTGAGTTTGTTGGAAATATGGAAAAGCTTTATGTACGTGATGAGAAAACATCAGAATTACTAATGGCATATCAAACTGCTGAAGAAGCAGCGCAGTGGAGCATTGGAGATAATGTATACGTAGGCTGGGAGCAAGAGGACGAGGTGACCTTAAATTGAAAAAAGGGAAATTACTCGCACTACCTACAGTCGCATGGCTGTTAATCTTCTTCCTAATTCCCCTTCTGTTTGTATTGGCATTTGCCTTCATGCAGCGCGGAGCATATGGGACAGTGGAAATGCAATTTACATTAGAGAACATAGCACGTGTATTTGACCCATTATATATGGGGACGTTATGGGAAACAGTGAAAATTGCGGTTATTACGACAGTAATATGTTTACTGATCGGTTATCCATTTGCATATACAATTACAATTGTTGATCGTAAATATCGTTCCATTCTTTTATTATTGGCAACGATCCCGTTTTGGATTAACTTCCTTGTTCGTTCTTACGCATGGATTGTTATTTTACGTTCACAAGGTCTTGTAAACACATTGTTATTGAAGCTAGGCATTATTAGTGAACCCTTAAATTTACTATACAATACACCTTCTGTAATACTTGGGATGGTATATTCTTTATTACCATTTATGATTTTACCGGTGTATGCAGCGATTGAGCAGCTTGATAAGCGTAAGCTAGAAGCAGCTTATGATTTAGGGGCAACACCAGTAAAGGCATTTTGGAATGTTACAGTACCAATGACGATGTCAGGGATTGCTACCGGTTCTATTTTAGTGTTTGTTTCTTCTATCGGAATGTTTGTTGTATCAGACGTTATGGGTGGATCGAAAGTAGCATTAATCGGAAACGTAATTCAAAATCAATTCTTAGGAGCGCGTGATTGGCCGTTTGGATCTGCGTTATCTATGATTGTTGTTCTATTCTCTGTTCTGTTAATTTACTTATATTATCGTGCAACGAAAGTATATAAATATGATGGGAACGGAGGGGAATAGGCAAAGATGAAGAAGTTTTTAGTTTCTTATTCTTGGTTAATTTTATTGTTCTTGTATTTTCCAATGATGGTTTTAATGGTGTATTCCTTCAATGATTCTCGCATTAATGCGGAATGGGAAGGATTCACATTCCATTGGTATACAGATTTATTTCAAAAACAAGATGTTATTGATGCGTTTGTAAATAGTATGACGATTGCGGTCGTAACAACGATTGTAACGACTGTTCTTGGTGTGATTTTCGCAATTGCATTACATCGTTATAAATATCGTTATGAAGGTGCTATTAATGGTCTTGTGTATTTACCAATTTTAATTCCTGATATTTTAATGGGATTATCTTTACTTATTTTATTTAGTCAATTAGGTATGGAACTTGGTAAAACAACAATTATTATTGCACACATTACATTTAGTATTTCATTTGTTGTCGTTATTTTAGCAGCACGTCTTTCTGGTATGGGACGTGATTTAGAAGAGGCTGCGAATGATTTAGGAGCAACGCCGTGGCAAACGTTTCGTTTTGTAACGTTCCCAGCGATTGCACCTGGAGTTATTTCGGCTGCATTATTAACATTCACATTATCAATTGATGATTTTGTAATTAGTTTCTTCGTATCAGGACCAGGATCAACAACATTGCCATTATACATTTACAGTATGGTTAAGCGCGGAGTATCACCAGAAATTAATGCACTTTCTACAATTTTAATTGTGGCTATCGTAGGATTAATGGTTCTATCTGAAATCTTCCGTAACAAAGGTGCAGATGGTGAAGAAAACTCTGGAGGACACCTTCCTTTATAATACGAACGATATAGAAAGTACGAGGAGGTAATAAAACCGATGAAATTAATGAAAAGATTAGCCGGCGCAGCAATTAGCTTTAGCCTTGTTGCTGGTGTACTTGCTGGTTGTGGTGAAAAAAAAGAAGAGTTAAACATTTATAGCTGGGCTGACAATTTTGATGAGCAAGTGCTAAGAGATTTTGAAAAGAAATATAACGTGAAAATTAACTATGATAAGTATGCAAGTAATGAAGAAATGCTTGCGAAATTACAAGCAGGTGGCGCTAAGTATGATTTAATTCAGCCGTCGGATTATATGGTTAAAACGATGGCGAAAATGGATTTATTAGCGCCGTTAGATAAAAAGAATATCCCAAATATCGAAAACATGGTTTCTAATTTCAAAACACCTGCGTTTGATCCAGAGAATAAATATTCTTTAGTATATACTTGGGGCGTAACAGGTATTGCATACAATAAAAAGTATGTGAAGGAAGCACCTACAAGCTGGGCTGACTTATGGAATGAGAAATATAAAGGGCATGTAACTTTATTAAATGATTCTCGTGAAGTGTTAGGAATGGGTCTTAAGAAGCATGGATTCTCAAACAGCACGAAAGACGATGCACAGTTAAAGACAGCAGCAACTGATTTACAGAAGCTACTTCCAAACTTATTAGCATTTGATACAGATAATATTAAACAAAAATTCATTACAGAAGATGCTTGGATCGGAACAGTTTGGTCTGGGGATGCAGCATTTATCGCAAAAGATAATAAAGATGTAGAGTACGTTGTACCAAAAGAAGGCGGCACAATTTGGGCTGATACGTTAGCAATTCCAAAAGGTGCAAAAAACAAAGAGCTTGCAGAGAAGTTTATGAACTACTTATTAGATGAAAAAGTAAGTGTGAAAAACTACGAGTCAATTGGATACAGTAATCCAAATGAAAAAGCTCACCCTCTTCATAGTAAAGAATATCGTGATAACCACATGATCTTCTTAACGAAAGAAGAATTAGATCGTACAGAATGGCTTGTTGATGTAGACGATAAGCTAAAAGACTACGACCGTTACTGGACAGAGTTAAAAACAAAAGGTAAATAAGTAAGAAAATGCGGTTTCTACAGTAGAAATCGCATTTTTTCATAGTAGGAGGAAATCGTTTGAAGAAGTTGCATCAATATGAGGTAATGTGTATCGGTTTATTATTTGCTGTATTTGGCATTGTTGCTTGGCGAGTACATGCTGGCGGCGTTACAGTGATGGATACATATGTCCGAGGGGTAGTAAAAGGGTTACAAACAGAAAGTTCGCTTACATTTTTCTCACACTATACAAAATTAGGTTCTGCCATTGGGATTGTAACTGTGCTTATTATAAGTTTACTTGTTTTTTGGAGAAAACGTTATTATGCTGCGATGATTGTATATCCAATGGGCATTTTAACAACACATCTTGTGAATAAAGGGATAAAAGAAATTATGAAAAGGGATCGTCCGTCGTTAAATGAAACGTTGGATGCGCTTGGATATAGTTTCCCTAGTGGGCATGCAATGTTATCTATTATGACATTTGGATTTCTTACTTATATCATTGTGGCAAATTTGAAGAGTGTGACCGGAAAATATGTGATAACGCTTTTCATGGGAATAGTAATCGTATCGATTGGATTAAGTAGAGTTATTTTAAATGTACATTATCCAACTGATATTTTAGCAGGTTATTGCGTAGGTGGTATTTTGTTAATTATGGCGATTTATTGCCATCGTTTACTTACCGAGAGATTGGGACTTAATAAAGAGAGATAAAAAGACGTCTGGAAAAACTATCATTATAGTGTTTCCAGACGTTTTTTGTTTGCATGAAGATGTGATACATTATAAGTAACAATTGAATGATGTAAAGTAGGTGAAAATGTGTGAAAACAAATGTACATAAAGTAGATAAGTGGGGAAAATTAGGAGCTTTTTTGTATCAGTTTCGTTATACAGTAATAGTAGCATTACTATTGGTTGCGATAGCGCTCGGTATTTTCGCTCCAAAGCTACCGGGAGTATTAGGTGGTGACGGTTTCCAAACAGAAGGGGACTATCAAAAAACGAAAGAAATTTTAGATAAAGATTTTAAGAGGTCTCAAGATACGCTCCTACTCGTTTTTGAAAAAAATAAAGGTGTTTCACATGAGGAATTTAAAAAGCAGTTAGAGGAAATTGTAAAGAATGTTCAAGAGAAAGAGACATATGAATCTTTCCATCATCCAGTGCAAAATAAAGAAATGTTACAAGATGATATCGGCTATGCGACAATTTTATTTTCCGGGAAAACCAATAAAGAACGAATGGAAAAGACATTACAATTTGCTGATAAAATTGAAAAGGAAAGTAATACAGCATTAAAAGTAACACCTACAGGGTTTCCGAAAATTAATAAAGAGATTAATGAAAGAACGCAAAATGATTTAAAAGTGGCAGAGATGATTGGGTTACCAATTGCATTTCTCGTATTACTATTTTCATTCGGTAGCCTTTTGGCATCTATTTTACCAATTGTAAATGGGGCACTTAGTGTTATTAGTACGATGGGCATATTATATTTTATAGGTAGTGATAAGGAACTATCTATCTTTGTGCTAAATGTTGCACCGATGATCGGACTTGCGTTATCTATTGATTTTGCGCTATTATTTGTAAATCGTTTTCGAGAGGAAGTTGCAAAGCGAACGGTAAAAGAAGCAATAGCAATTACATATCAGACAGCAGGGCGGGCAATCGTATTTTCAGGATTATGTGTATTCGTTGGCCTATCCGGTTTGTTTTTCTTTAAAATCGATTATATTCAGTCTGTCGCAATTAGTGGAATGATTGTTGTGATTATGAGTATTGTATTCTCGCTCACACTTCTTCCAGCGTTATTATCATTAATTGGTAAACGAATATTAAAAAAGAATCAAGTAGCACATACGCCGGCAAAGGCATGGCGTACATTTGCACAATTTGTAATGAAACATCCAATTGCGATGATTATTGTTGTTACAACATTTATTGTGATTTGTTTATTACCATTACGTACAGCTAATTTACAGTTCCCTGACGTAGAAGCTTTACCTAAACAAAGTGATACAAGAATTGCATATGAGAAGTACGAAGAGGCATTTAATAAAACTGCAAAAACACATGCTGATGTTACGTTAGTGGTAGAGACGAAAAAAGATATGAAAGAAAAAGAAAGTTTACAAAAGGTAGAAGAAGTCGTTCAAAAGTTAAAAGATGATAAGAAAGTATATGAAGTAAGAAGTTTATACGACAGTTTAAATGGAATGAAATCAGAGCAAGTTGCGGGGATGTTACAGTCGCCAGAAGCTGCTAAAATAGCTCCGGTATTTGAATCGTATACGAAAGGAAATAAGACAACAATCGAAGTCTTTTTACATACAAAACCACGTACAGAAATTGCGAAACAGTGGGTGCGTGATTTTAAACAAAATTATAAAGAAACGAACGTTACATATTATCTAGGCGGAATGACGACGTTCCAACAAGAGTTAGAAGATGAAATTAAAGATAAAGTTGCAATTGGTATGTCTGTTATATTTGGATCGACTTTTGTTATATTATTATTTGCATTTCGATCTATACTCATTCCAATTAAGGCGATTATTATGAATATACTTAGTTTAAGCGCAACAATTGGAATTGTTGTTTGGTTATTCGAAGGTGGTCATTTTGGTTTAGAAGCAAGTCCAGTTCTATTTGTTTTACCAATCTTCATTTTCGGCCTCGTCTTTGGGCTTAGCATGGATTATGAAGTCTTTCTTATTTCGCGTATCCATGAACTGTATGAAGAAACAGGGGATAACGATCAGGCGACGTTAGAAGGACTTGTTTCAACAAGTAGAATTATTACATCAGCTGCATTAATTATGATTGTTGTAACTGGTGCGTTTGCTTTTACTGATATTTTACCAGTACGACAAATGGGGCTTGGCGTTGCATTAGCGATATTTCTTGATGCAACAATTATTCGTCTTATGCTCGTACCAAGTTTAATGAAATTGTTTGGAGACTGGAACTGGTGGTTACCATTTCGAAAGAAAAAAGAAAAATCATCGTAAAAAATACTCATCTTATAGATGAGTATTTTTTTATGAATAGCAAGACCTACATTTTGCAAATAGTATGTGATAAGAACATTACATATAAGTAGGTGAAGGCAATGTTTCGTTATTTTAAATTTAAGCTAAATGATACAGTACAGTTTGCAGAAAACGATGGGCATATGTATCGCATTGTCGGTTATCGGTTAGAAAAAGGATTTTATCCAAAAGATGAATGGACTCATATTATTTATGAATTGCTTAGAGATTTTGATGGGTATACGATGGATGCGGAAGAAGAGGAACTTGTAAAGGTCATTCAAGTAGAGGATGAGTATTACAAAATACAAGAAGTATCGGGCTATCGTTATCCGGTAAAAATGAAGCAAAAACAACAAGTGATGAAAGTAGAAAAGATGGATGACTTATTAGATACGTATAACGATTATAAGAGGTTGGCGGATTTCTTTAAAGATTTATCATATGAACAAAAAGCGGAAGAAGTGTTGCAGGAAATGAGAAGGCGTAGAGCATGAGGGGCAGTCTATTATAAGACTGTCCTCTATTTTTGACGGTGCATCAAAGTGTATTTTCCGTTACAATGAGAGAATCAATAGAAATAAGGTGATACAGTATGGAAACGAAGAAGAAGGGCGAATGGTGCGAAATGACTGTGCCAGCGAAATGGAATGGTATAAGCATTGAGTCGTTATTAAAAATAGAATGGGAAATACCGAAAAAGTTGTTACATCAGCTTCGTATGGAAAAAGGTGTTACCGTTAATGGAGAACAGAGAAGATGGAATGAGCTTTTAAAAGAAGGCGATAAGTTGCAAGTTCATATGTTTATGGAGGAAGAATACGATGTAGAGCCTGAATATGGTGAATTACATGTAGTATATGAAGACGATCATGTACTCATTGTCAATAAGCCTGAGAAGATGGATACGCATCCTTCTGAAAAAGGCGGGATGGGAACACTTGCAAACCTTGTTGCCTTTCATTTTCAAATGCAAGGTTTAGAGACGAAGGTTCGTCATATTCATCGGTTAGATAAAGATACGACAGGTGGTGTCGTGTTTGCGAAGCATAGAATTGCTGGTGCAATTATGGATCGTTTATTAATGGAACGAAAAATTAAAAGAACATATGCGGCTCTTGTAGAAGGCAAGGTGAAAAAAAAGCAAGGAACAATTGACGCGGCTATCGGAAGAGATCGCCATCATGCGACGAGACGACGTGTTTCTCCAAAGGGAGATCAAGCAATTACATATTATAAAGTAGAGGAGTATTTTAAAAAACAAAATGTTACGTTCGTAACGTTACAATTGGAAACTGGTAGAACCCATCAAATTCGTGTTCATATGAGCTATAATGGTAATCCGTTAGTTGGGGATGTTTTATATGGTGGAGGAACGAAATATATGTCTAGGCAAGCGTTACATGCGATGAAGATAAACTTTTTACATCCAATTACGAAAGAAGAGATTGAAGTGGATGTACCATTTCCTACAAAATTAAATGACACAATGAAAGAATTTCAAAGAGTAAATGCGTAAAGTGTAAGTTTAAAGTTGAGAAAAGTAGATTTTTGCAGGAATTTCTCTAAAAGAAGCGAAGCCGTTAAGAGAAAAGAGGGGTGAGAATCACTTGATCAAATATAAATATATACTAGGAATATTTTTCGCTTGTCTTTTAGTTACTCTATGTCTCTATCCATATTTACAAGAGCATATGGCGGTACATTGGGATGTAAATGGTCGGCCAAACGAGTTTATGAGTAAACAAGTTGTTATAGCACTTATTCCTTGTCTTATTATTTTCTTACATGGATTGATGTATATTATTTCACATAATATATATAAGTTTAATGAAGACGAGCATGTCATTATAAGTGGATTTCTAAAGACGATTACTTTATTTATGTTGTTTATCCATATGCTCATTCTCTTTATTAATTTTGGAAGCATGATATCCTTTCAAACAGGACTAACAATAGGGATTAGTATGTTTCTTTTTATGCTTAGTAAGGCGTTTAAAAAAGTTCAGAGTACGGAAAAAGACCCAATCAAATTAAAAAAGATCCGTTTAGTGAGTAGACGGATTTTTCAAGTGATGGCATGTAGTATATTGTTTTCATTGTTTTTGAACTTGAAATGGGGATTTTATGTGTTACTTAGCGTAATAAGTGGTGGTTCTATTTTGTTTATGTTCTACGCTTTATACTCATACATAATAGAAAGTTATGAAACGTAAAAAAGAGTCTTCTCATTATGAGAAGACTCTTTTAATCTATTTACTTCGTAATAAATTGTTGTGTCCAGTAGTTGCCGCTTTCTACATAGCCAACACCGATGTGAGTGAATCCATTATTTAAGATGTTTGCACGGTGTCCAGCACTGTTCATCCAAGCTTGTACTACTTCTTCAGGTGTACGTTGGCCTTGGGCGATGTTTTCACCTGCAGATGTATAAGAAATACCAAATTTCTTCATCATGTCAAACGGAGACCCGTATGTAGGGCTGTTATGATCAAAGTAGTTATTTTTTTGCATATCTTCAGATTTAATGCGTGCTACTTTGCTTAATTCAGTGTCGATTTTTAAAGCTGGTAAACCTTGTTTTGCACGCTCAGCGTTTGTTAATTCAACAACACGTTGTTCGAACTCGCTTAAAGATTTTGCTTCTTCAGCAGGCTTTTGCTCAGCTGGTTTTTGTTCAGCCGGTTTTTGCGTATTATTGTTTTCAGCAGGCTTTTGAGCTTCTGGTTTTTGAACTTCTTCAGCAGGCTTTTGCTCGGCAGGTTTTTGCTCAGCAGGCTTTTGAGTTTCTGGCTTAGCTGTCGGTTGCTCAGTTACAACATTTTCAGTAGGTTGTTGACCAGGAATAATGCAATTTGGTTGGAAGTTTCCTTGTTGCCATTGTGCTAATGACTCAACGCCCATAGATTGTAAGAATGCTTGTAATTCTTGTTGGCTCATTTGCTTCATCATCACTTTTGAATGCTGAATATTTTGAACCTTGATGTTAGATGGTTGTACTGTTGCAGCTTGTGCATCTAGAGAAGATACTCCTAAAGTAAGAGCCGTTGCAGCAGCTACAGATAATAAAACACGCTTTTTCATGATGTGTGTCCCCCTATATAAAGTTTTAATTTGTTTTCACACGATTTGTTTTTGACAGCCTGTCTGACTGACAAATTCATCGTAGCATAGATTTTGTGAGAAAAAAGATGGAAAAAAATTCATAGACTTAAAATTTACCTAATTTATCCTAAGAGGGGAAAAGGGGAAAAATAAGAGAAACATAGAGTATAAAAGGAATTTTCAGCATTTTTATACTTGGTTATAAGACGCGTTTTTTGGATAAATGTACCTATATTGAAAATGAAGAATCCTATTGTATCAATGGTTTGAGCGTTTTTTTGAGGAATATACTGGATTGATTTTTACAAAACTGTAATGTTTCTGTTGTTCTTTTTTATAATAAAGTAACATATTTTTAATGTTGTAGCGGACAAAAAAGCGGCTATCTCTTTACATAGACGAAGGAGATAGCCGTTTTCCTATTATTACGTATGTTACGAGTTATTACGAGTTGGTTTCAATTGCTTCTAATAATAAATCAACGATGTGAATTCCTCTCATTTTATGAGAAAGACCTTCTCGTTCAATGCCTAATTTCATTTGTAATAAACAACCTGGATTTGCAGTAACAATGGTTGCTGCTTCTGTTTCATGCACACGGTCCATTTTGTAATCTAGAAATTCCATAGATAGTTCTGAATGAACAATGTTATAAATACCAGCAGAACCACAGCAGCGATCTGCATCTTTCATTTCGCGGTATGTTGCGCCTTGAATTGCTTCTAGTAACATACGAGGTTCTGAAGATGTTCGCATAACATTGCGTAAGTGACAAGAGTCTTGATACGTAATAACTTGCGGCGTGACTCGTAAGTCATTACGTTTATGGAAATCTAGTTCTACTAGAATAGCAGTAATATCTTTAATTTTAGAAACGAACTGCTTTGCACGTTCAGCCCACTGTGGATCATCTTTTAACAAGTAATCGTAGTCTACGAGGTAAGCTCCGCAACCACCAGCATTCGTAATAATATAGTCGATGTTTAAATCTTCGAATGCTTTTATATTGCGTTTTGCTAATTCCTTTGCCCCATTTTTCTCACCAGCATGTCCATGTAATGCCCCGCAGCAACTTTGTGTTTTCGGAATAACGATATCACAACCAGCTAACTGAAGCAGTTTCATCGTTGCGTTATTTGTTTCTAAAAACATTGTATCCATTAAACAACCTGTGAAGAATGCAACTTGTTTCTTCTTCGTACTTTCAGCAGGTAAAAATTCAGGGCGATCTTTCATTGCTTTCATTTTAGGGACCTTAGGCAAAACGAGATCCATTGTTGCAAGTGTTTCAGGGAATAACTTCATAATCCCTGTTTTATGTGTTAGCGTTTGTAAACCGGAACGTTGGTAAAATCCGATTAATCCTGTTAATGTTCTCATTCGATTTTGATGCGGGAAAAGTCCTTCAAAAACGACTTTACGAACAGCTCTCACTGGCATTGAAAACTTTTTGTTTTGATTTATAATATCACGAGCTTCTTCTAATAAATGTCCATAATTCACACCAGATGGACAAACAGGTTCACAAGCACGGCAGCCGAGGCAAACATTTAATGTGTTTTCAACATCTTCATCTGGCTCAATTAAGCCGTCAACGACCGCTTTCATTAATGCGATACGTCCACGCGGGGAATGTGATTCTTTATATCCAGATTGAATGTAAGTAGGGCAAGTTGGTAAGCAGAAACCGCATCGCATACAGTTTAGTAGTTCATCTTCACTTAATCGTTCTTTAAATTCCTTTTGAATGTTTTCTTTATTTAATGTTGTCATCGCTCAACCACCACTCTTTTACGAGTGTCCTTCGCGAACATCTTTCCTGGATTCATAATGTTATTTGGATCGAAGGCTTGTTTAATTCCTTGCATAGCAGCAATACCTTCTTTACCTAACTTCATTTCTAAATACGGAGCCTTCATCGCACCAACACCATGTTCACCAGTAATCGTGCCACCAAGTTCAATTGCTTTCGCAAATATTTCAGCAAAAGCTTGTTCAGCTCGGTGCATTTCTTCTTCGTTGCGAGCATCTGTCATACAAGTTGGGTGTAGGTTGCCATCGCCAGCATGGCCAAACGTACAAATAGGAATATTATATTTTTTGGCAATGGCATTAATAGCTTCAACCATCGGAGCAATCTGTGAGCGTGGTACCGTTGCATCTTCTAATATTGTAGTAGGTTTTAATCTTGCCAGTGCTGACAGTGCACTACGGCGAGCTGTTCGAAGCGCATCTGCTTCCGCTTCATCTTTTGCGACGCGAACATCAACTGCATTCATGGAACGACAAACGTTAGCCATTTTTTCAATATCTCGATTAACAACTTCAGGTGGACCGTCTTGTTCAATTAATAAAATTGCTTTTACGTCAGTTGGTAAACCGATTTGAGCAAACTCTTCTACTACTTCAATTGTCGGCTGGTCTAAAAACTCAAGTGTCGCTGGAATGATTTTATTTGCAATAATAGAAGAAACAGCACGTGCAGCTTCATTAATATCTTCATATAGTGCAAGCATCGTTTTCTTCGTTTCAGGCATAGGAACAAGTTTTAATATTGCTTCTGTTACGACGCCAAGTGTTCCTTCAGAACCGATAAATAAACGAGTTAAATCGTAACCAGCTACATCTTTTGCTAATTTACCACCAGTGCGAATCATATCACCATTTGGTAAGACAAGTTCAAGCCCCATCACATAATCACGTGTTACGCCATATTTTAATCCACGTAATCCACCCGAGTTTTCATTAATGTTACCGCCAATTGTAGAAATTTTCATTGAGCTTGGATCTGGTGGATAAAATAAACCTTTTTCTTCTACTGCTTTAATAATATCAAGCGTAATAACACCAGCTTGTACAGTAATTGTTAAATTTTCTTCATCAATTTCTAAAATGTTATTCATATGGCGGAAGATAAGGACGATACCGCCTTCAAGTGGACATGTCCCTGCGCAAAGATTTGTTCCAGACCCACGAACATATACAGGGATTTTGTGAGTGTTACATACTTTTAATACTTCAGCTACTTCATTTGTATTACGAGGAGCAATGACTGCATCAGGCATTGCTTGGAAGTTTGGAGTGGCATCATAACTATACGTTAAACGCCCCATATTGGATGTATCTACATTATCTTCGCCAACAATGGATACGAATGAATCAATAATTTGTTTTTCTAACATTGGAAATCCCCCTCAAACTGTTAACGTAATGAGTCATAATAAAAAACGTTGTCACAGTGCTTTCATTATAATGATAAAAAAGTCGGGGGATTCTTTCTATGTATAATCATCTAAAGATTAATCTATTTTATCATTCTTTTTTGTATGATTATCTAATAAGAGGAGCGAGAAGTATAAAATGTTTAAGTCTTTGAACTGTTTCGGATCGAGTCCTGTATACTCCTCAATTTTTTTAAGTCTGTAATGCAATGTGTTAATGTGTATATGTAATTGCTCCGCTGTTTGTTTATAGGATTGGTTATAATCGATAAATAAACGTAAAGTGTGCATAAGCTCAGGCGATGATAGTAAGTTTTCGATGGTGCGCTTTAGAAACTGTTCCCGCGTTTCCGCAGAAATATCTTGTAAGCACATTTCTAAACGTAAATCTTCATTAAATACAATGTTTTTCGTTTCAAGTGATACGGAAAGAGCTTGTAATGCTTGTTCGTACGATAAATTCATATTGTTTGGCGTAACGGATTGTCCAATCCCGATATATAAAGGAACAGAAAACAAAGTTTCACAGTCTTGTTTTAATCGTTTTAAAAATTGATATGTTTGCTCTTTGGAGTTCGTGGCTGTAAATAAAATGAATCGATCATTTCCCCAGCGAACAAATAGATGCTCCTTTGTTAATAGATTGCGTACGTGTTGCCAAATCTTACGCTGAAGCATCGTGTCATTTTGATCGATAGAGAACAAAATAAGTTGTTTCTTCTTATATAAATCAATACCAAGTGTTTTGGCACGATCGAGAAAGCTTGGAGACCAGTCTGTATTTTGGAGCCAATCAAAGACAAATGCTTCATAAGAACGGTGTTCAAGTTCTAGCTGTTCTAAAAAGTAGTTTTCGTGAATGAGTAGTTCGGTCATTTTACGTAATATTTCTCCGTATTGGGAAATGTTTTCAGGTTCGCCTGTAATTCCAATGACACCAATTACTTCGTCATGGAATAGTAAAGGGAGATTCATACCCGCTTTTACGCCATGCAAACGTCGTTCATCTTCTTTTGTAATAATGACAGTTTTCTTTTGTTTCGCACAGCGGAGTGCGCCTTCATGAAATTGACCGATTCTTTCTATATCTGTACTTGCGATAATAACGCCTTGTATATTAATGATAATAATATTTTCTTTAATTAGTCTGCGTACTTCTCGTACAATTTTATTTGCTAAATCAGGAAAAAGCATAATTGGCACACCTCAAATTCTATTTGTTGTACATTATATATGTAAATGAAGTAGGAAAGGGAAATTTCACACTTTCCACACATTTATTTGTTATTTTACAATTATAACGAAATCATCCGAAGATGGAGGGAATCTTTTGAGAAAGTCTGTTTTTCTTCTCTGTTTTGTATTTCTATTAGTAGGGTGTCAAGGAAGCTCGTATACACCGATTGCTAAAGATAAAAGTGTTATTATAACAACGAATATAAAAGAAGGCAGTATTAGTTTTGTCGATAAGCAAACTAAAAAGTTAATTACGACATGGGAACTTAACGAGCCGATGGCAGGAATCCTACTACTTCCAAATGGTGAAGACATACTTGTATATGGAAAGCAGTTAGAGTACATGTATGTATATTCACTAGTTGAAGGAAGACAAGTGGAGAAATATAAAACTGGAAAAGGTATTGTAAATGTAATCGTATCCGAAGATAAAAAACAATTATTTGCTGCCGATCAAAATGCCCAAAAGGTAAGGTTCTTTACGATAAAAGGCAAAGAGACAGGAAGTGTGTCAACCGGAAAAGGGCCAATAACGATGGTAGAGTACCATAACCAGTTATCTGTATTAAACTTTTATGATACGAAGCTAACGACAATTGATACAAAGAAAAAAGAAGTGATACAAACCTTTATGATTCCACCAGCGTCAACGGGGGCGACAATTAGTCCAGATGGGAAAGAAATATGGATTGGCGGACATGGTGATGGAAATCAGGTGAATGAGAAAGTATTAGTGTATTCTTTGCAGAGCGGAGAAATGGTACGTTCTTTACACGCTCCTTTTATGCCTGTGAATATTACGAAGGATCATAAGTACATATATGCATTAAGTCACGGTTCGAATACGCTTAGAAAGTTTGATGTTAGCACGTATAAAGAGGTGGCTTCTGTAGAAGTAGGATCAAACCCATTTGCATTTTTGAAGAGCGGAGCAGAAGGATACGTAGCAAGCTATGATAGTGATGAAGTTTGCGTCATGGATATGAAGAATTTGAAAATAAAACAAACAATTAAAGTCGGAAAAGGACCGTTTCAACTCATAGAGAGAGAAGGGAAGGACAATGAGTAAATATAGGGTGCTAGTTGTAGATGATGAAAGTGATATGAGGCAACTTGTTGGAATGTACTTAGATAATTTCGGATACGAGTGGGAAGAAGCTGAAAATGGAAAAGAAGCTCTAAAAAAATTAGAGACAAATCATTATGATTTCGTTGTACTAGATATTATGATGCCAGAGATGGATGGACTTTCAGTTTGTAAAGAAATTAGAAAAACGTCAGATGTACCAATAATATTTTTAACAGCAAAAGGTGAAGAGTGGAATAGGGTGAACGGCTTACGTATGGGAGCAGATGATTATATTGTAAAGCCATTTAGTCCTGGCGAATTAATTGCTCGTATGGAAGCTGTATTAAGGCGTTATACAAAGCAAGAGCAACAAGAGGAATTTCAGTTTGGACCGATCCGTATTAATGAAAAAAGTAGGAAAATTGAGGTGGATGGTGAGCCGATTTCTCTTACAGTAAAAGAGTTTGATTTACTCTATTTTCTTTGCCAACATACAGGACAAGTATTTAGCCGAGAACAATTGCTGGAAAAGGTATGGGGATATGATTATGCCGGAAGTACAAGAACCGTAGATACGCACGTGAAAACGATGCGTTTGAAGCTTGGAGAAAGTGGAAACTACATTCAAACTGTTTGGGGTGTAGGCTATAAATTTGAGGTGTAACGTATGTTTACGATGGTACAGAAGCTTTGGCTGACAGTAGTATGTGCAGTATTTGTAACAGTTTCCTTTCTTTACTTTGTATCTTTATATTCGTATGAAAAACTATACGTTGATAATTTAAAAGATTCATTAGTAATGGAAGGGAAGCGTCTTGCTGCGCAATATGATAAGCGTGAAGGAATATCAATTTTTGAAGAGAAAGTAAGAGCATTTGATCAAATATCTAGTTCAGACGTTCTTTTCGTATCGAACCCACGTGATTTAAGTGCATGTTTACCATTTGATGTGCACCATCATTCTCTTATAAGTGAAGGGGACAGGCAAGCATTATTAGATGGAAAAACTGTGACAAAGATAGGATACGAGGAACATTTTGACCGTAATATTATGGGGGTTGTCATCCCTGTTTTAGAAAATAAAAAATTAGTTGGTATTGTATATTCTTATATTCCTTTAAAAAGTATAAAAGACTTAATATATGATATGGGTCTTATTTTAGCACCGTTAGCACTTGCTATAACTTTACTGACAATATGGGTTGGTAGAAAAATTATTATTGCTATTACGAAACCACTTTCGCAAATGGAACGAGTTGCCAATCATTTGGCTACGGGGGATTTCTCAGAACGAATTACAATTTCTTCTGAAGATGAAATTGGACGATTAGGAAAAGCATTTAATAAGATGGCAAATTCTTTAGAGACAGAAGACGTAAAGCGTAAGGAGTTTTTAGCTAACGTTTCGCATGAACTAAGAACACCGCTTAGTTATATAAAAGGATATAGCGAGGCTATTTTAGATGGTGTAGCGAAGGGACCGCAGCAGGAAAAAGTAACACAGCTCATTCATAAAGAAGCAGATCGTATGCAGCGTCTCGTTCATGATTTATTAGATTTAGCACAACTAGAAGGGGAACATTTCCCTTTAAAGAAACAACCTATCGTTTTTTCACAACTAATTGAAGATGTGTTAGATACGTATGAGATTAAGTTTATAGAAAAGAAAATTCGTATTTCAACAAATTTAAATCCAGAAATCATTGTAATGATTGATGAGGATCGTATGCAACAAGTGCTTCATAACGTGTTAGATAATGCGATACGGTATACAAATCAAAACGGGGATATTATGATAACGCTTAGGCAGATAGATGATTACTGTGAATTGAACATAAAAGATACAGGAATCGGTATTGATACGGAGCATTTAGAAAACCTTGGTGAACGTTTTTACAGAGTTGATAAAGCGAGAAGTCGTCAACATGGTGGAACAGGTTTAGGCCTGGCAATTGTAAGACAAATTGTTCATATACATGAAGGACAGTGGCGAATTGAAAGTGAAAAAGGGAACGGCACGACGGTTAGTATTAAATTGAAAGTACAGGATGAGGAGAGCATGTTCTAATTTTTAGGGCATGCTCTTCTTTAGAAAACAGTTATACGTAAAAGTATTAATTAATATGTAATAAATATCGAAATTTTGACGATTTTATGAACAAAACATTTGTACTTCTTACCAATTCGTTCTAAAATGGTTATGATGCAAAGTTCTTATAAATCGTTTCAATTGTTGTTTGGAAGATACTGAGGTGATTTAACTGGAGTACAAATCTATTAAACCGAAAAAAATTTACGAAGAAGTATCTGAAGCTATTTTAACAATGATTAAAAATGGTACGTTAAAACCTGGTGACAAACTACTTCCTGTACATCAATTAGCTGAGCAGTTTCAAGTTGGCAGATCTGCTGTTCGTGAAGCGCTAAGTGCGCTAAGAGCGATGGGCTTAATTGAGATGAAACAAGGAGAAGGTACATATGTGAAGAATTTTGATTCTTCTTCATTAACAAAATCATTAAACAATAGATTATTGATGAAGAAAGAAGATATTTTGAATTTATTAGAAGTACGAAAGGTGCTTGAAGTGGGGGCAGTTCGAGCAGCTGCGGCAAAACGTACGGAAGATAATTTGCAAAATATGAAGCATTGGTTAGATGAAATGGCAAAGAGCATTGGAGATGAAAAGGCTGGCGAAAAAGCAGATTTTCAGTTCCATATGGGAATTGCGGAGTCTTCGCATAACAACATTTTGCTTGAACTCATGAATCATGTTTCAGAGATGATTGCTGAAACGATTGGTGAATCAAGACGCATTATTTTATATGGTGAACAAACAACATCAGAACGACTTATAGAAGAGCATCAAGTTATATATGATGCAGTGTTAAAACAAGATGTAGAATTAGCGCAGCAAGCAATGCTAGATCATTTAACAAATGTAGAACATATTGTCACAGGTAGCAACGATATAAATTCTTAATTTAATCTTTTAAAAATCTAATTTTCTGATAAAATAGAGAGAGATTAAGTAAGCGTTTTCTTTAGAAGAGGGAGAGGATAGGCCATGGTTGAGCCTATTTCTTCTCTCATTAGTCATCTGATGACCATATGTTTGTTGGTGGAGTTGTAAAAAGGGGGAGTAATAATTATGAAAGTTACTTTATTTGTTACTTGTTTAGTCGATATGTTTGAAACAAATGTCGGCAAAGCAACAGTTGAGGTGTTGGAGCGTTTAGGTTGTGAAATTGAATTTCCAGAAGCACAAGTTTGTTGCGGTCAGCCTGCTTATAATAGCGGCCATGTAGAAGCTGCAAAAGAAGCGATGAAACATATGATTGAAACTTTTGAAGATGCAGAATATATCGTTACGCCATCTGGTTCTTGTGCGACAATGTTTCATGAGTATCCGCATGTTTTTAAAGATGATCCGAAGTGGGCTAAACGTGCACAAAAAGTTGCTGATAAAACATATGAATTTACACAATTTATTGTAGACGTTTTAAAGGTTACTGATGTTGGTGCAAGTTTACCAGGGATTGCTACTATTCATAAATCATGTCATATGACACGTATGCTTGGAGTAACAGAGGCACCAGGAATTTTATTATCAAATGTAAAAGGGTTAACTGTGAGAGAGTTACCAAATGTGCAAAATTGTTGCGGGTTTGGGGGAACGTTTTCAGTGAAGATGACTCCAATTTCTGAGCAAATGGTAGATGAAAAGGTAGATAGTGCAATGGAAACAGGCGCTGATTATTTAATCGGTGCAGATTGTGGGTGTTTGTTAAACATTGGCGGACGTATTGAGCGTTTAGGAAAAGAAATAAAAGTAATGCATATTGCTGAGGTACTGAATAGTCGCTCATGAAGGGGGAACATAAGCTATGTCTATGAAAATCAGTGAGAAAAAATTTAATGATCGCGTTGGCGATGGAATTCAAGATTCGTTTATGCGCGGAGCAGTATCTTCTGCACAAACACGCTTATATACGAATCGTTTAAAAGCAGCAGATGAATTAGGGAACTGGGAAGAATGGCGTGAACTCGGTGAAGAAATTCGTCAACATACGTTAGAAAATCTTGATTATTACTTAATGCAGTTAAGTGAAAATGTATCCAAAAGAGGCGGACATGTGTACTTTGCGAAAACGAAAGAAGAAGCAGCAAAGTATATTCAAGACGTTGCAAAAAAGAAGCAGGCAAAAAAGGTAGTAAAATCAAAGTCAATGGTAACAGAAGAAATTAGTATGAACCATGCGCTTGAAGAAATCGGTTGTGAAGTGTTAGAAAGTGATCTAGGAGAGTATATTCTGCAAGTAGATAACGATCCACCTTCACATATTATTGCGCCTGCTCTTCATAAAAATAGAACGCAAATTCGTGACGTATTTAAAGAAAAGCTTGGCTATGAAAATTCTGATGATCCATACGAAATGACAAAGTTTGTTCGTAAACAACTTCGTGAAAAATTTATGGATGCTGAAATTGGTGTGACAGGTTGTAACTTCGCTGTTGCAAATACTGGCTCTCTTTGTTTAGTAACAAATGAAGGTAATGCCGACCTTGTTATGTCGATTCCAAAAACACAAATTGCGGTTATGGGTATGGAACGTATGGTTCCGACAATGGAAGAATTAGATGTTTTAGTTGGTTTACTATGTCGTAGTGCAGTAGGTCAAAAGTTAACAAGTTATGTAACGGTAGCGGGACCAATTCAAGAAGAGGAAGTAGATGGCCCAGAAGAATTCCACTTAGTTGTGGTTGATAATGGTCGTTCTCAAATTCTCGGATCTGAATTCCGTCAAGTGTTGCAATGTATTCGTTGTGCTGCTTGTGTGAACGTATGCCCTGTATATCGACATGTTGGTGGACATTCATATGGTTCTATATACTCAGGACCAATTGGGGCGGTATTAACACCACTTTTAGGTGGATATGATGATTACAAAGAGCTTCCTTATGCTTCTAGTTTATGCGGAGCGTGTACAGAAGCTTGTCCAGTAAAAATTCCATTGCATGATTTATTATTAAAACATCGTCAAGTTATCGTTGAGCAAGAAGGGCGTGCTCCACTTGCAGAAAAATTAGCAATGAAAATGTTTAGTATGGGTGCATCTTCAGCAGCTTTATATAAAATGGGATCAAAGATGGCGCCAGCAGCAATGAGTCCATTTACATCTGGTAACCGTGTATCAAAAGGTGTTGGGCCACTTAAAAATTGGACAGATATTCGTGAATTCCCGGCTCCAAGTAAAGAACGATTCCGTGATTGGTATAAAGATCATAAGAAAGGCGGGGACAAATAATGACAGGATTAATTCAAAACCGTGAGTCCTTTCTGGAAAATATTGTAAAAGAACTTGGACGCGCGCGTAAAACGGATGGTGTAAAACGTCCAGTATGGAAAAACAATGTGAATAAAGAAACGTTAAAAAATTATTCACAAGAAGAATTGTTAGAAGTATTTAAAAATCAATGTACAAACATTCATACAACTGTTGTGGAAACGACAAATGACCGTTTACGTGAAGATATTCAAAAAGTAATCGTTGAAAACGGCGGGGGACCTATTATGTTATCGGCAGATGAACGTTTTGATTCTTATGGATTGACTTCTTTATTTAAAGAAGAACTTCCAAAGCAAAATGTTGAAGTGAACGTATGGGATCCTGAGAAAAAAGAAGAGAATATGCGTATCGCGGAAAGAGCGAATATTGGAATTGCATTTAGTGATTATACTTTAGCCGAATCTGGTACGATCGTTGTGCAAAGTCATAAAGGTCAAGGCCGTTCTTTACACTTTTTACCGACTGTATACCTTGCTATTATTCCACGTGAAACACTTGTACCTCGTATTACACAAGCAGTTGAGGATATGAACAAGCGTGTAGAAAATGGCGAGACAGTGGCATCTTGTATTAACTTTATTACAGGACCTAGTAACTCGGCAGATATAGAAATGAATCTTGTTGTCGGAGTACATGGACCATTAAAAGCAGTATATTTCATCGTATAAAATAGGGGAAAGCAGGCCAGAAAATGGCCTGCTTTTTTAATAGAATAGAGATAATATGAAGTAGAAGTTCTCTCCTTTTTTTGCTATGTTCTTCTGGAAAGGAGAGGAAGGGATGTTCACTTATGTATATGCATTGTTAGCGGGGATGGTGTTTGGTTCTTTTTTTATGGTAATTGCGATGAGAGTTCCGCTAGGGGAGTCTATCATAACCCCGCGTTCATATTGTCATTATTGTAAGTATGTGCTAAAGCCAAAAGAATTGATTCCAATCATTTCTTTTTGTATGCAAAGAGGGCGTTGTACGAATTGTAAGAGGAAAATTTCAATTTTGTACGTAGTATTTGAACTTGTAACTGGAATGATATGCCTTCTTACTGTATATATGATTGGGGTGGAACGAGAGCTTATTATCGTTTTATCACTTTTTTCGTTACTTCTTATTATTTCAGTTACAGATTACATATATATGTTAATTCCAAATCGTATTTTAGCTTGGTTTGCTTGTTTACTCATTTTAGAATGTGCTTTTATACCGTTAGTCACCTGGATAGATAGTATAGTTGGTAGTTGCGTTATATTCATTTTGTTATACTGCATGCAAAAGATATATCCAGAAGGGCTTGGGGGAGGGGATATAAAATTACTTTCGTTACTTGGATTTATAGTGGGACTGAAAGGGATTTTTATCGTTTTATTTTTAGCATCTTGTTTTAGTCTTTGTTTCTTTGGAGCTGGTCTCGTATTAAAACGTATGAAAATGAGGACTCAAATACCGTTTGGTCCTTTTATTAGTCTTGGGGCAATATGTTACATGTTGGTCACGTATGCAAAATAGAGAGGGGATAGAAAATGAATGTATATATGGATGATCAAAGAAGTTGTCCGTACGGTTACGTGCTCGCAACTACAGTAGAATGTGCTTTGCAAATGGTACGAGATTATGAGGTGAATGTTCTTTCCCTTGATTTCAATATGGGATGGGGAGAAAAAAGTGGATTAGATTTTGTCGAAGCTTTTTGTAAAGAGGGTTTATATGTAAATGAAATACACTTTCATACGAATGATGTCATCGGTATGCATAAGATGAAACAGAGAATGAATAAGGGAAAGGAAGAAGGAGAGATTAATCCTAATCTTGTTGTTAAATATGTGGGGAGCTAAAAACTCCAAAGTAAAACTTTGGAGTTTTTAATGTTTCATATGCGCTTGCAACGGAATGATTTCTTCTTGTTGAGCTGCTCCTAATTCAGTTTCTTCTTGTTTCACGTCAGGTACTTTCTTTGTTAAGTAATGGTATACCATACCGACAAATACAGACCCACCAATAATGTTACCGATTGTAACTGGAATTAAGTTATGAATAGCACCTGCAAAAGAAATTGTCTCAGGATGCGGTGAAACTAAGGATAAAGCAAACAGTGATAAGTTTGCGATGCTATGCTCGTAACCAGATAAGAAGAATGTGAAAACGAGCATCATCATCATCATAATTTTTGCTGTATCACCTTTAACTTGAGAAGGTAAGAAACAAGCAAGACATACAAGCCAGTTACATAAAATTGCTTTAAAGAATAGTTGCATTGTAGGTGTATTCATTTTTCCTTCTACTACTTTATTCATGAAATGACCGTGATCAATTGCTTCAAAAATGCCAGTTGCGTAAAATAGTAAGGCAAAGAATAAAGCACCAGCTAAATTGCCTGCATAACAAGCAAACCAGTTACGAAGTGTATCAGATAGTGTTGTTTCTTTTCTTAATGTTGCTACAGTGAAGTACATTGTGTTTCCAGTAAACAATTCAGCACCACCATATATAATAAGTACGAGAGCAATTCCGAAAAACATAGAAGCAGCTAAATAAGTTGCTGGTGAATCTGCAATGTGAAAAAAGTTACCTAATTTAAAGCATAGAACAATAATAAAACCGATATAAATACCCGCAAGTGCTGCACGAATGAAATATTGCATCGGGTTTGTATCTAACATTTGTTTTTTGCCCTTAGCCAGTTTGACAACATAATCTAATCCTTGTTCTAGCATGAGTAATACGCTCCTTTAGTACATCATCTATAAATACTCCTTATATGAATAAAGTACATGGATTCTTTTATAGTTTCAATAAGTTTGTGCAATGTTTCACAAAAAGGACATACATATATTAAGAAAGCGTTTACAAAATATAGTATAATAGAATTTTTTCTGGACATTGAGAGGGGGAAGGGCAAAAAGAAAAAGCACTGTAATTACAGCGCTTTTTCGTCTAAATTCTTTTCTACTTTTGTTTCTACTTCTTTTGAGAAGAACCAACCACCAGCTGCGATTCCAACTAATACAATCCAGAATGTAAGCTTCCATGGTGTAGATTCTGGGAATGAGTGCGGAATTACATTTAATGCAGGGTGTGCTAACGTATAAACTGCTAGTTTCACACCAACCCAACCTACAATTAAGAATGCCGCAGTTTCAAGTCCTGGTTTACGTTTTAAAATTTGTACGAAAGCAGTTGCCGCAAATCGCATAATGATTAATCCGATAAGTCCACCTACAAAGATAACAACGAATTGTCCAGTATCAAGACTACCAATTGTACCTAATCCTGTTTTTGGTAAAGTCATTGCTAATGCAACAGCAGCTAAAATAGAATCAACTGCGAAGGCGATATCTGCAACTTCAACTTTAAATACAGTCCACCAAAAGTTCTCTTGTTTTTTCTTTGCTTCTTTTTCTTCTGTTTCTTCATCTGTATTCTTTTTAACATACGTTTTAAATAAGTGATTACCAGCGATAAACATAAGGTAAATGGCACCGATTGCTTGCACTTGCCATACGTCGACTAGGAACGAAATCATAAATAACGATCCGAAACGGAAAACAAATGCCCCTGCTAATCCATAAAATAGTGCTTTCTTTCTTTTTTCTTCTGGTAAATGTTTTACCATAATTGCAAGAACAAGAGCGTTGTCAGCCGCTAAAATCCCCTCTAGTGCAATTAGGATGAGTAGTACCCAACCATACTCCAATAATAATGATACATCCATGTACATTCTCCTCTCATTTCTATAAGTACTAAATAAGTGAAGAATTTCCCCACTATTTAGTTTCCCCATACTCCTGCCTATTAACTTTGGAAGAATTTGGTAATGAATGCAAAAAAGACCTCTGCCGTTAATAGGCAAAGGTCTTGCTAGACATATGTAATGAAAATGCCAACAAAGCCGGAAGAACTAAGTTCTACGTAATGACGACTTTGTTTCCAAGAAATATTCTTGGACGCTACTCCCCTTTGGAGATATGCTATTGTACTCTCATTATATGGATAATTTATACGGTTGTCAACCTGTTAAAATGTCTTCATTCGGATATTTTATTTTCCGGTTCTTTTTACGTGCAAATGAAAAAGCTAATGTTAAAGGCCCCATCTTCCCAAAAAACATCATAAAGATAATAATAGCTTTTCCAATCATCGTTAAGTGTGGTGTGAAATTCATACTGAGACCGACAGTCCCAAATGCTGAAAATACTTCGAAAGCACTCATCAATAGAGGAACTCGCTCAGTAATGCTTAAAATTAAAATAGCAAAAAAAATAAATGAAATAGAAATAATAGCGATGGTTAATGATTTGACAATGAGAGTATCTTTAATGGATTTTTTAAACACGACAATATCATCTTGTTCTTGTAAAAATTTAAATACCCCAAAAAACATGATTAAAAAGGTTGTTAATTTAATCCCACCGCCAGTTGAAGCACTACCGGCTCCAATAAACATTAGAAGCATCATTAATAAAAGGGAAGGCTTTGATAATGCGGAAATATCAACTGTATTAAACCCGGCAGTACGCGTTGAAATAGCTTGGAAATAAGCAGCCATGCCTTCTTCAAATGGGGTAAAGCCTCTCATAGAAAGAGAATTGTGAAACTCGAATATAAAAATAAAAACAGTCGCAATAATATTGATGATTAGAGTAGAAGAGAGCATAAGTTTTGAGTGTAATGTAAGGTTTTTAAAATTTTTCTTTCTTTTTATATCTACGATTACTGTAAAACCAATCCCACCTAAAATAATGAGGGAGGAAATGACGAGATTGACAAGAATGCTGTGAGAGTGGGACATTAAATTATCGCTCCAAACAGAAAAACCTGCATTGTTAAAAGCAGAGATGGAATGAAAAAAGCTATAATAGATCCCTTTAGCAATCCCATATTTCGGTACCCATTCAAAAGAAAGAATGAAAGCAGCGATACATTCGACTGTAAAAGAGAATAAAAATAATGCTTTGGCAAGACGAATGACACCGCCTATATTCGTTTGATTTAATGCTTGTTGCAATAAAATTCGGTTTTGAAGGCCAATTTTTCTGCCAAGCATAATCGCAATTAAAACGGCAAAGCTCATAATGCCAAGTCCGCCCACTTGTATAAGTATTAAAATGACACATTGGCCAAATAAGGTAAATATTTTCCCAGTGTCCACAACACCAAGCCCTGTAACCGTACAAGCAGAAACGGTTGTAAATAAAGCATCGAGCCATGAAATAGACGTCGTTGTAGCAATTGGCAATTTTAATAAGCATGTACCGATAATTGATAACATAATAAAAGACAAAGTAAGAACACGGGGAGGACTCATGTGAATGTTAATCCGTTTCATGTTACATATCGTTCCTTTCAGTTTGCTTTTACTAGTATGTGAAAAAGCACCATTATGTATGTTAAAAATAGAAAGAGGCAGAGAATATCTGCCTCTAAGCCATATGTTATATTGTTATCCACGTAATTGTTGTTGAGCTAAAGAAACAAGACGTTTTGTTACTTCACCGCCAACTGATCCGTTAGAACGTGATGCAGTATTAGACCCTAAGCTTACGCCGAATTCTTGTGCAATTTCATATTTAAATTGATCAAGTGCTTGTTCAGCACCTGGAACTAGTAATTTGTTTGTTTTTGCCATGATGATACACATCCTTATGAGTAATCCAGTTCAGCTAAGTATGTATCTGAACTGGTACCGTTATTTTATGTGGAACCGGCGTGCTCATACGCGGAAGTAATCGGTGTGATTAGAAGTTATTGGATAGAAAAAAGAGTAGCAATTTTTGCTACTCTTTTTTTAGTATTGTCGCTGTACCTTCCACGACAATATCATCCGATTGATTATATATATTTGTTTGCAACGTAATGATTTTTTTATCGTCACGTTTTTTGATGACCTCTGCCACAACGCGAAGTGTATCGCCGATTTTGACAGGAGCGCGGAATGAAACGTTTTGAGATAAATAAATCGTATTTTTACCCGGGAGTTTCGTTCCAAGGATGGTAGAAATAAAACTTGAAACGAGCATACCATGAGCAATACGTTCTTTAAACATTGTCGTTTTTGCAAAAGAATCTAAAATATGAATAGGATTCACATCTCCAGTCAATTTTGCAAAATTGATAACGTCCTCATCCGTAATCGTTTTTGTAAGTGATGCTTGATCACCGACTTGAATCTCATCATAACGAAGCTCCGGGACGGTTTGTGCTTCTTGAAATGGATTCATTTTGTCCTCCTTCTTTTCCATATCGAAAAATGCTAGCCATCTTGATGTAGTAGGAGGAAGAAAGAGTTTTGTTTGTGCTGCAGTTAGCTCCCACATTTTTCTTACTTGATGGAAGTAAATAGATTTTTTGAGTTTTCCTCGAACTTTTTTGCGAGTTCCAACTGTTTTGTCTTGAAATCTTCCAAAAAACCTTCTAACTGTTTTTGAGCCTCTTCACGTTGTAATTGTTGTTGTTCAATAAATTGCTTCGTTGTTTCTTCAAATTGACCGCTTGTTTGAGTAAGGATAGACAAAGATGTTTTTGTAGGAGAAACAGTTAGCTGTTGCATATGAGCAGAAAGCTCTTTCCATTTGTCTTGCCACTCATTAATTTGATCATTTAAGGAGTTTCCAGTTAATTGCTTCACGTAATCTGTATACTGATTATTGAATTGAGTAGTAAATTGTTGCAGTTCTTTTTCTAGTTCATCTACTCCTGATGTTAATTTATGCAAAGCATCTTGTTGTTGTTTTAATGTTTCTAAAGTAAGTTGCTCTAATTGTTTCCCAGCTGAAGAGAAAAGGGAAAGTGATTGAGACCAGTTTTTCCAAAATGCATCGACTAATTCGTATGGTTTAGTTTCCATTGTTTGACCCCCAAATGTTTTTTTACATATTGTGAACGCAGATTACTCTGCTGTATCACCAGGTGAAGATGAAGAATCTTTTTCATCCTTTTCTGGAGAAGTAGAAAATGGAAAGAATGCATTGGTGTATAACGTGAAAAACGTCCGCAACATATTTTGATAATGCTCAAAAGAAGTCGCACATGTTGTTAAATATTGCTCTCCATATTCAGTTAAAGAATAAATTCTTTTTGCTGGCCCTCCGTCGCTTGTATCCCAAGTAGAAGAAATAAGGTTTTCTTTTTCTAATTTGCGTAGTGTTCTGTACACATTACCTTGGTCAACAGAAGAAAAGCCGATATCCATTAGCATTTGAATAAGTTTGTAACCATGAAGACTCCAGTCTTTAAGACAGAGAAGTAAGAAGGGAACTAAGAAGTTTTTTGGCATGGAGTTTGGTTGTTTTGCTTGGTTGTTCTCCAAACTTTCGCGTTGTTCTGGTTCATTATGTAGCATGATTGTGCATCACCTCATGAATCAGTTAGATGGAATTTTTTGCTTATAAGTGCAATTTACACCTATCTGTTTTTAAAGTCAATACATTTGTTAGAAAATAGAAAAAAATAAAATATAGACTTGAAGTTTTATTCAGAATATTGGAAAATAATGAATAGGTTGAATTGTTTCAAAAACGAAAAAGGGAGTGTAGGTAAAGTGATTGATCAAAAATTCGATCCACTACAAGCATGGAAAAATGCTTATGAACAAACCGAAACATTTTGGGGAAAAGCGCTCAATGAAACAATTAAAACAGAAGAATATTCTGCTTGGATGGGCAGCGTTCTAGATTTGAATTTGTTTTATCAAAAAGCATTAAATGATACGACAAAAAATTATTTAGAGCAGGTAAATGTGCCTACGAAAGAGGATATCGCTAGAGTGGCTACGCTTGTTATTAACTTAGAAAATAAAGTGGATAACATTGAGGAGTTTCTAGAAGATAAGGTAGAGTCAGTAGGACAAGCTCCTACATTAAAGCGCGATGTTACGAAAGTAAAACAAGATATTCGCACATTAGAAACGAAAGTTGATCAAATTTTAGAATTGCTAGAAAAGCAAAATGCAGTACTAGCAAAACTACAAGAACCTGTAAAAGAAGAAGTAAAACCTACGAATAAGCCAGAAAATAAAAAGTGATAATAGCGCTTGTTTATAACATATGAAAGAGAAAGGGAGAATCTCTTTTCTATGTATAAACAGCGAAACATAATTATATAGGGACTCCATAGTATGAGTACCAAAATGATTCATAATAGTCGTTCACAAATTCATTTAAGGGGGAAAAGAAATGGTTCAATTAAATGGCAAAGTAGCAATCGTAACAGGTGGGGCAAAAGGGATTGGAAAAGCAATCACAGTAGCGTTAGCACAAGAGGGCGCAAAAGTTGTTATTAACTATAACAGCAGTAAAGAAGCAGCTGAAAACTTAGTAAATGAACTAGGAAAAGAAGGACATGACGTTTATGCAGTTCAAGCAGATGTTTCTAAAGTAGAAGACGCAAACCGACTTGTAGAAGAAGCAGTGAATCATTTTGGTAAAGTTGATATTCTTGTTAATAATGCTGGTATTACAAGAGATCGTACATTCAAAAAGTTAAATCGTGAAGATTGGGAACGCGTAATTGACGTGAACTTAAGCAGTGTGTTTAATACGACAAGCGCGGTACTTCCATACATAACGGAAGCGGAAGAAGGTAGAATTATTAGCATTTCTTCTATTATTGGTCAAGCGGGTGGATTTGGACAAACAAACTACTCAGCAGCGAAAGCAGGTATGCTAGGATTTACAAAATCATTAGCATTAGAGCTTGCAAAAACAAATGTAACTGTAAACGCTATTTGCCCAGGGTTTATTGATACTGAAATGGTAGCAGAAGTACCAGAAGAAGTACGCCAAAAAATCGTTGCGAAAATCCCGAAAAAACGTTTTGGTCAAGCTGATGAAATTGCAAAAGGTGTAGTATACCTATGCCGTGACGGTGCTTATATCACAGGTCAGCAATTAAACATTAACGGCGGATTATATATGTAATGAAGTAAGAAAAAAGTGCATATCCATAGCAGGAATGCACTTCTTTTTTTAGAAGGAAATTGACCAAAAAGGAGATAGAAAAATGACTACATTCGCAACAGAATGGGAAAAGCAATTAGAGCTATACCCAGAAGAGTACCGAAAAGCATATCGCCGAGTGAAAAGGGCGAGTGAAATTTTATTACGTGAACCAGAGCCACAAGTAGGATTAACGCCGAAAGAGGTTATTTGGACGAAGAATAAGACGAAGCTTTATCGCTACATTCCAAAACAAGAAAAAACACAAAGAGTCCCAATTCTATTAATATATGCTCTTATTAATAAACCATATATTATGGATTTAACTCCTGGAAATAGTTTAGTGGAATATTTAGTGGACCGTGGTTTTGATGTGTATATGCTTGATTGGGGCACATTTGGTTTAGAAGATAGTCATTTGAAATTTGATGATTTTGTGTTTGATTATATTGCAAAAGCAGTGAAAAAAGTAATGCGAACTGCAAAATCGGACGAGATTTCTTTACTTGGTTATTGCATGGGGGGAACGCTAACTTCTATTTATGCGGCACTTCATCCGCACATGCCAATTCGTAACCTAATCTTTATGACAAGTCCTTTTGATTTCTCTGAAACAGGATTATATGGTCCTTTATTAGATGAGAAATACTTCAATCTAGATAAAGCGGTTGATACATTTGGAAATATTCCGCCAGAAATGATTGATTTCGGAAACAAAATGTTAAAACCAATTACGAACTTTGTTGGTCCATATGTTGCTTTAGTAGATCGTTCAGAGAATGAGCGCTTCGTTGAAAGCTGGAGGTTAGTTCAAAAGTGGGTTGGCGATGGTATTCCGTTCCCAGGTGAATCATACAGACAGTGGATTCGTGATTTTTATCAAAATAATAAATTGGTTAAGGGTGAACTTGTGATTCGCGGACAAAAGGTAGACCTTGCAAATATTAAGGCGAATGTCTTAAATATTTCAGGGAAACGTGATCATATCGCCCTGCCGTGCCAAGTAGAAGCGTTGCTAGATCATATTTCTAGCACAGATAAACAATATGTATGTTTACCAACGGGACATATGTCGATTGTTTACGGTGGAACAGCGGTAAAACAAACGTATCCGACGATTGGAGACTGGCTTGACGAGCGCTCTAAGTAAAAATAAAAAATCCAACTAGCATATGTTAGTTGGATTTTTTTATGTAAAATAACAAAACATAGAAAGGAGAAATTTATATTTTAGGAGTATAATTATGAAGCTTATGATTGGTAAGTTGTTTTGGGATACAGGAGCTTCTATGCCTTGTTATCCATCGTTAGAAAATGATATGATATGTGATGTGCTTGTAGTTGGAAGTGGCGAAGCGGGTGCTCAAATAGCGTATTCGTTAGCGAAAATGGGAATGTGCGTTACACTTATTGAAAAAAATATGATTTCATGTGGCAGCACAGCTGCTAATACAGGGTTATTACAATTTCTTCATGATAAATCGTTAACCTCACTTATCCATACATTTGGCGAAGAAAAAGGGGTGCGAGCATATAAGCTTTGTTACGAAGCGTTACGAACAATGGAGAAAGTTGTACCGACTCTCGATATCGATCCCCAGTTTATTCCGCGAAACAGTTTATATTATGCAAGTAAAAGTGAAGATGTCTCATTTTTACAAGAGGAATACAAAACGTTACAGAATTATGAGTTTCCAGTTGAGTATTTTACAGCATCTGATATTAAGGAACGGTATCCTTTTACAAAACAAGCGGCATTATATACACACGGTGATGCTGAGGTAAATCCGTATTTATTAGCGCATAGCCTTTTGCATAAAGCAAATCAAATGGGTGCTACTATATATGAACATACAGAGGCCATATATATAAAAAAACGTCAAAATGATTTAATTTGTTATACGAAAACAGGAAATCAAATTGTAGCAAAGAATATTATTATGGCGACGGGTTATGAAGCACTTTTTGGAAAGAAAGAAAAAAATACAATAGTAGAAACTTCTTATGCAATTGTAACAAATGAAATAGATCAGTTTGAAGGTTGGTATGAGCGATCATTAATTTGGGAAACAGCACGGCCGTATTTATATTTTCGAACGTATAAAAACCGTATTATTGTAGGCGGATTAGATGAAGCAATGCAAATTCAAACAATCGGTGATACGAAATTATTGCATAAGCGTGATGTCCTTATTAACATTATAAAAGAGATGTTCCCGCAGTATAAAGATATACAGGCAGACTACTATTGGGCGGCAGCATTTGGCGGTAGTCATGATGGTCTCCCTATTTTAAAAGAAGATAATAAGATACATAATTTATTTTATGCATTGCCATATGGAGGTAATGGAACTGTGTATGGAATGGTATTTGCTAAAATATTTGAGCAGTTATTTACAAATAAAGAAAGTAAAGATTTTTCTTTATTTAATCGATAGAAAAAAGGTAGCGAAGTGATGGAATGAGAGATATAAAAAAGTTTTTACAAAAATTACGCCCTGTACAACTCATTGTTCTGTTTTATTTATTAGCGGTAGTTGTATCGGTGATATTGCTTAGTTTACCGTTTGTTACGAAGCCTGGTGTCAAATGGACATTTATAGATGCACTTTTTACATCGGTTAGTGCGGTAAGTGTTACGGGCCTGTCTGTTGTTACGATTTCAGATACATTTACTACGGCAGGAATTATTATTTTAGCCCTTATTTTACAATTGGGCGGCTTAGGAATTATGGCGTTAGGTACATTCGTTTGGATTATAACAGGAAAAAAGATTGGTTTGCAGAGAAGAAGACTCATTATGGCAGACCATAATCAAGGGAATTTATCAGGTCTTGTAGAATTGATGCGTTCTATTTTAATTGTAATTATTTCAATAGAGCTTATTGGAGCGATATTATTAGGTACAAGATTCTTACTTTACTTTCCAACTTGGCAAGAAGCTTATTTTCACGGTTTTTTTGCAGCTGTTAGTGCAACTACGAACGGCGGATTTGATTTAACAGGACAATCGCTAATTCCGTATAAAAAAGATTACATTGTTCAAATGATTCATATGTTACTTATTATTTTAGGAGCAATCGGCTTCCCTGTATTAATGGAAGTGAAACAATTCCTTAGTAAAAGGAGACAGCAACTATTTCGTTTTTCGCTATTTACAAAATTGACGACAACAACATTTTTTGCGCTCGTGGTCGTTGGAACGATTATGATTTTTTTACTAGAACGAAATCATTTTTTAGCAGGAAAGTCATGGCATGAAACAGTTTTCTATACACTATTCCAATCTGTGACGACGCGAAGCGGGGGACTTGCTACAATGGATATACTTGAATTGTCACAACCGACGCTTTTATTTATGAGTATATTAATGTTTATAGGAGCATCTCCAAGTTCGGTTGGGGGCGGGATACGTACAACGACATTTGCTGTTAGTATATTGTCACTATACACTTTTGCAAGAGGCGGGAGAACGGTTAGAGTCTTCAAACGTCAGCTACATGAAGAGGACGTGCTGAAAGCATCTGTCGTTATGACAATGGGGATTTTATTATGTGCCACAGCACTATTTATTTTATCTATTACGGAAAATGTACCGCTTATGAGTTTAATTGTTGAAGTCTGTTCTGCTTTCGGGACGACAGGACTATCGACAGGTATTACGCCAGATTTAACAACTGTTGGTAAACTTGTACTCATTGTACTTATGTTTATCGGGCGTGTCGGTATTTTAACATTTATACTAGCTAGTGGCGGAAGAGAACAGCCACCTCGCTATAAATATCCGAAAGAGAGAATTATTATTGGATAGTATGAAACCATTCTACCTAACATAGGTAGAATGGTTTTTTAGTCATTAATGCCAAATTGCGGATGCATAAAAGTATCCTTCTTATTATCTCCTTCTTTTTTTAGTAACTCTTGATTTTCTTCTGAAATCCAACCAATATCATTTGTAGGATGGATCCATTCTTCTCCAGCCATAATGGCAGGATCTACATCATCACTCCAATTGTGAAGTGGACTGTTCTCGGAATCATATTTACTGTCTCCGATTACGACGTCATATTGATTTATGAAAGGTTGTTGCATCTTCTTTCCTGTTCCTTTAAAAGATGGGAAATTCATTTGATGCGGGAGCGTTTCATCTAAAATGGGTGACTGGATTTTATCTTTCTTCTTCAAAATAAGAGCTCCTTTTTATTATGATTTCTTCATATGTAGTATTTCCATCTAACAGTTCTTATGTACTTGTTAACACTTGCCAGTAATAATTATTTTAGCTCGCTTCAAACTAGAGTAGAAAGTGAATTTTTGAGAGCAGGTGAATGTATTGGTAAAAAGAAAAGTGAAACAAAATGCGGCAATCAACAATAATAAAACTCCGAAAGAAAGCTTACCAGATGCAGAATTTGCATTAGAGTATGAAGGAGAAAATAGCGCGAAGTATGCAAATCGTAATTCAAAAAAAGGTAAACAAAAGTGAGGCGTTTTTTACAAACGCCTCATTTTTTTGTGGGATTATAAAGGTTTTTTTAATTATTTGTAAATTTAGTGTTCATTATTAGCAGAAAAATGCGAAAAAACATAGAAGTAGCAACGTATTACACAAAAACAAACAACAAACAAAAGATTAATGTTGGTTTAATACTGCTTTTACACTAGTTGTTTATATTTGAGTTGTACATAAGATTTGTAAAAGGAGAGAGAGACAGTGAAAAAAACAATCTTTAAAGCTGTAGCAACTGGAATGGTATTTTCGTTATTAATGGGGTGTGGTGCAAAGAAAGAAGAAAGTGCTGGGGCAAAAGTAAAAGATGATAAATTATCTGGATCATTAACTGTTTACACAGCAATTGAAGAAGAACTTGTACCAATTTATCTTGATTCTTTTAAAAAGAAATATCCAGATGTGAAGCTGAATATTGTTCGTGATTCAACTGGAGTTATTACAGCAAAATTGCTAGCTGAAGGAAAAAATACACAAGCAGATGTTGTATGGGGAACTGCAGCTTCAAGTCTATTAGCTTTAGATAAAAAAGATATGTTAAAAGGATACTCTCCAAAAGGAGCGGATCGCGTTTTACCGCAATTTAAAGATGATAAACAACCAGAAAAATGGGTAGGAAATACTGCATTTATGACGGGGATTGCTATAAATAAAGAAGAATTAAAGAAGAAAAATTTACCGATGCCAGAATCATACGAAGACTTAACGAAACCAGAGTATAAAGGAACGCTTGTTATGCCGCATCCAGCATCTTCTGGAACAGGATTTTTAACAGTTTCTGCATGGTTACAAATTATGGGTGAAGATAAAGGCTGGGATTACATGAAGAAACTTCATGATAATATGGCAACTTATACTCATTCAGGTTCAAAACCAGCGAAATTAGCGGGGGCGGGTGAATATCCAGTTGGTGTATCGATGGTTTATAGTGCTTTGAAAGAGAAACAAAAAGGTGCACCAGTTGAAGTTGTATTGCCAAAAGAAGGATTAGGTTGGGAAGTAGAAGCGAACGCACTTATTAAAAAAGATAATGCAAAAAATGAAAAATTAGCGCAAGCATTTTTAGATTGGGCAATTACTGATGATGTAATGAAGTTATACTTCGAGAAAAATGGATTTGCGACAATTAAAAATGATTATAAACTTCCAGATGGATTCCCTAAAGATGTGACGGAAAAATTATACAAAAAGAATGACTTTAAGTGGGCAGCAGAAAATCGCGACAAAATTTTAGAAAAATGGGAAAAAGAGTTTGGCCAAAAAGCAGAACCGAAAAAGTAAGTGAGTGGGAGAGAGAAAAAATGAGCGAATATTTATCAATTCAACACATTCAAAAACAGTTTGATGCATTTACAGCGTTAAAAGATATTTCTTTTACTGTGAAAAAAAATGAGTTTGTATGTTTATTAGGCCCAAGTGGCTGTGGGAAAACAACATTGCTTCGAATTTTAGCAGGGCTAGAAGAGGCGACAACAGGCAGTATAGCTGTGAATGGAAAAGATATTACAGCATTACCTCCTGGAAAGAGAAATTTCGGAATGGTGTTTCAATCATATGCATTATTTCCGAATTTAACAGCACTTGAAAACATTGAATACGGCTTAAAGACGAAAAAGTATGGAAAAGCAGAAGTAAAAGAGAAGGCGCTATCGGCGTTAGAACTAGTTGATTTACTGAATGTAAAAGATAAATATCCTGCTCAAATGTCTGGTGGACAACAGCAGCGAGTAGCACTTGCACGTGCGCTCGCTCTGTCTCCGGATATTTTGTTACTCGATGAGCCGTTATCTGCTTTAGATGCAAAAGTACGTGAAAAGTTACGTAGAGAAATGCGTGATTTGCAAGAAAAAGTAGGAGTAACAACTATTATGGTCACGCATGATCAAGAAGAGGCATTAACGATGGCTGATAAAATTGTTGTAATGAATCATGCGGAAATTATGCAGATTGGAACACCAGAGGAGATTTATCAAAGACCAGCCAATCCGTTTGTGGCAGATTTTATTGGTTCTATTAATTTCTTTTCGAAAAATAATGAAGAACATGCAATTCGTCCTGAACATGTAACGATTGTACAAAATGATGGTATTAAAACGGTTGTGGAAAGTATGGAATTTCGTGGATCTGTATACCGGACAGAAGTGCGAGTTATAGATGAAAAAACACATCTATATAATGAGAAAATCGTTGTAGATATATTGGCATCAGAAGTAGAAAAAACAGCTATTAGGAAAGGAAATCCGATTCAAATCTCTTTCTCAGAAAATCATATGTTGTCATATGGAAAGAAGGTTGTTGTATAGATGGAGATGTTAGAAGACTTAAAGGTAGAAAGTACGAAAAAAAAGATTAAGAGACGTATCGGTAAAGAAGAGTGGATACAAAGACTATTAATTATTGGTATGATTCTTGCTTTTTTGATTATGCTAGTATTGCCGCTATTACAATTGTTTACACAAGCTTTTTATGATAAAGATGGAGCTTTCATTGGTGTTGCGAATTTCAGTAAATATTTCACAACACCGACATTAGTTCAATCATTACAAAATACGGTATGGGTTTCGGGCGCGACAACAATTATTGCAGTAACACTTGCTTTTGCTTACGCCTATGCGATTGCTCGCACGAATGTGTTTGGGAAGCGTGTATTTCAATATGTCGCGTTGTTACCGCTATTCGCACCAACGATGATGCACGGTATTGCACTGACATATTTATTTGGTAATCAAGGATTAGTAACGAAAGGGATGTTTGGCTTGTTTGAAGGTATACAAATCCCTTTATATGGACCAGTAGGAATTGTAATGGCTGAAGTCATGTATACATTTCCGCAAGCCTTTCTTATATTGCTAATTGCTTTCCAAGGCTCTGATTATCGTTTATATGAAGCTTCTAATATGTTAGGAGCGAGTAAAACAAAGCAATTTCTAACTGTTACTTTACCTAGTGTAAAGTACGGATTAATTAGTGCGATGTTCGTTGTGTTTACACTTAGTTTTACTGATTTTGGCGCACCAAAAATTGTTGGTGGGCAATATAATGTACTTGCTACTGATGTATACAAACAAGTAATTGGGCAACAAAATATGCCGATGGGTGCAACTGTCGGAATGATTTTATTAATCCCGGCTATATTTGCGTTTGCAGTTGATCGTATTACGCAAAGAAAGCAGGCAAATTTCTTATCTTCAAAAGCGGTGCCATATAGAATAACTGCTAATAAGAAAAGAGATGTAGTCTCATTCATATATTGTAATGTGATTACACTTATGATTATTCTTTTATTTGTGGCAGTTGGTATTGCGGCAAGTGTGAAAGTATGGCCATATAATATGAGTTTTACATTTGAGCATTTTAATTTTTCGAGTTTAACAGGTGATGGACTTGAAGCATTTAAAAATAGTGTAATTGTCTCAGCAGTTACAGCAGTTATTGGGGCAATTTTAACATTTATGTTCGCATATGCGATTGAAAAAATAGATCAGCTAAAGTTTTTCCGAAAAACAGGCTACTTTTTCTCAATCGTACCTTTAGCAATCCCAGGTCTAGTACTTGGATTGGGATACGTCTTTTTCTTTAGTCAACCAACGATTCAAATACTTGGACTTTCAGTAACGAATCCGTTTCATTCTTTATATGGAACAATCGCTGTGTTAGTACTAGTAAACATCATTCATTTTTATTCGGTAACATTCGTTACCGCAACGACTGCTTTAAAGAAATTGGACCGAGAGTTTGAGCTTGTTTCGCAGTCGATGGGTATTCCGTTTTATAAAACATTCTTTAGAGTAACAGTACCAATGTGTTTACCAGCAATTTTAGAAATGGTGATGTACTATTTCGTAAATTCGATGGTAACTGTGTCAGCGGTTGTATTTCTATACGCAGCTGATTTTAAACTAGCTGCCGTATCAATCGTAAATATGGATGATGCAGGAAATGTAGCGCCAGCAGCTGCAATGAGTGTACTGATTGTAGTTACAAATATTGTAGTAAGAGTTGTATATGAATGGGGAACGAAAGCACTTCGTAACCGAACGTCACAATGGCAAAAAAGATAAATAAGAAGGGTGATGGATTGAATGAAAGTAGAAGCGGTTATTTTTGATTGGGCAGGTACGACAGTAGATTACGGATGTTTTGCACCACTGGAAGTATTCATAAAAATTTTTCGTAAACGTGGTGTTAAAATTACAGATGAAGAAGCCCGTAAACCGATGGGATTATTAAAGATCGATCATGTAAGGGCACTAACAGAAATGCCTCGTATTGCGAATGAGTGGGAGCGTGTTTTCGGACATTTACCAACAGAAGCAGACATTCACGAGATGTATGAAGAGTTTGAAGAAATACTCTTTACTATTTTGCCACACTATGCCACGCCAATTGATGGGGTGAAAGAAGTGGTTGCTTCATTACGTAAAAGAGGCCTTAAAATTGGCTCAACAACTGGTTATACGAGAGAAATGATGGACATCGTTGCAAAAGAAGCAGAAATACAAGGATATAAACCTGATGTTCTTGTGACGCCAGATGATGTTTCAGCAGGCCGTCCGTACCCTTGGATGTGTTATAAAAATGCGATGGAACTTGGTGTGTATCCGATGAATCATATGATAAAAGTCGGGGACACAGTGTCAGATATGAAAGAGGGTAGAAATGCTGGTATGTGGACTGTGGGTGTAATTCTCGGTAGTAGTGAGCTCGGCTTAAGCGAGTGGGCAGCTGAAACTATGGATCCGGTAGAACTTCGTGAAAAAATGGAAGTAGTTCGAAAGCGTTTCGTTGAAAACGGGGCTCATTTTACAATTGAAACGATGCAGGGACTCGAAAACGTAATTGAACAGATCGAGAAACAAGAATTTATTATTTCATAAAAGGGGAATAGGATCATGACTGAAAATCACTACTTATTATTAACGCCAGGACCATTAACGACAACAAAAACAGTAAAAGAAGTTATGCTATACGATTGGTGTACGTGGGATGTTGAATATAACATGATGGTGCAACAAGTAAGAGCTAAACTTGTATCGTTAGCAACGAAGGAAGAAGAAAGATATACAACAGTATTAATGCAAGGAAGCGGTACGTTTTCAGTTGAAGCAGTAATCGGTTCTGTCATTCCAAAAAACGGAAAGCTGCTTGTTTGTACAAATGGTGCGTATGGTAAGCGAATTGTACAAATGGCAGAGATGTTACATATAGATGTGGTGGTCAGTCAAACAGAAGAGTGGGAGCCTACTAATATTGTAGAAGTAGAAAAAATATTACAACAAGATAAAGAGATTACACATATTGCAGTTGTTCATTGTGAAACAACAACAGGTATTATCAATCCAATTGTAGATGTATGTAAATTAGGGAAGCAATACGGAAAAGTAACACTAGTTGATGCAATGAGTAGTTTTGGTGGTATTGAAATAGATATCGCTGAGTTGCAAATTGACTTTCTAATTAGTAGTGCGAATAAATGTATTCAAGGGGTTCCAGGGTTCGGATTTGTTATTGCAAAGCGCGATGAATTGTTGAAATGTAAAGGGCAGGCACGTTCATTATCTTTAGATTTATACGATCAATGGGAAACAATGGAAAAACAAAATGGGAAATGGCGTTTTACATCACCTACACATGTTGTACACGCTTTTTATCAAGCACTACTTGAATTAGAAAAAGAGGGCGGAGTAAAAGCACGTTACAATCGATATGATAACAATCAAAAACTATTAGTGAATCGAATGAGAGAAATCGGATTTAAGCCACTAGTAGATGAAAAATATCAATCGCCTATTATTACATCTTTCATTTATCCAGAAGAATGGTTTGATTTTGATCAATTATACAATGAATTAAAGCGTGATGGATTTGTTATATATCCAGGTAAAATTTCAAAAGTAGATACATTCCGCATTGGAAATATCGGTGATGTACATGAGGCAGATATTCATCGCTTAGTTGATAGTATCGCTAAAGGAGTTGTTATAGGTTGAAAGTATTTTGCTTAGGTGGAGCAGGTAAAATTTGTCGTGAAGCAATTTTAGATTTAGTGCAATTTTCATCTTTTGAGACGATTACAGTAGCAGATTTTAACGAAGAAGAGGGGCTTAAAGTAGTAGAATGGCTCAACGATCCTCGCGTTGATTTTGTGAAAGTAGATGTAACGAATCATGTGGATACGGTTGCAAAAATGAAGGGCTATGACATTGTAATGGATGGTACAACAATTAAGTTAAATGGATTATCTACTCGATGTATTGCAGAAGCAGGTTGTCACGGTGTGAATTTAAATGGATTTGGTGAAGAAAATGATTCGCATTCTATATTTGTTCAAAACGGAAAAACATGTTTACCTGGGTTTGGTATGACGCCAGGTGTAACGCAAATGATGGCGATGCATGCAGCAAATCAGTTACATACTGTAGAGTCAGTTCGTGTAAGTCATGGTTCGTATCGTCCTATTGCTTTTTCTGCATCCATTACAGAAACAACGACATATGAATATGATCCACATTTGCCATCGCGTACAGTGTATGAAGATGGTGAGTTTAAGCAAGTGCCTCCGTTTGCGCGTCCAAGAGAAATTGAATTACCGGCGCCTTATGGTAAGACAACGCAATATATCATACCGCATTCTGAAACGATTACGTTAGCAAAAGCATTAGAAAATAAAGGCGTTAAACTAATAGAGACGAGAGGAACTTGGCCAAAGCAAAATATGCAGCTCGTACGTGCATTGTATGATTACGGTATATTGCGTAATGATCCAGTTGAAATAAATGGAAAAGAAATCGGCATAATGGATTGTATTGCGAAGTATTTATTGCAATCGAAAGAAGGACAAGAAACAGAGATTTACGGTTATGCACTTCATGTAGAAGTAATAGGTATGAAAAATAATGAGAAACAAAGACGTGTATTATATCATACACACCCGTTATCTGATGGATCTGTTGTAGGATGGGAAAAATTAAGAGCTTATACGAGAAACGTCGGTATTCCATTTGGGATTGCTACAGAGCTAATCGCAAATGGGAATGTAAATAAAGTTGGTGTTGTGACACCCGAGGAAGCTTTTGCCAAACCACAAATTATTTTTGATGAACTAAAAAAGCGTGGTATTCATATTCACGAGGAAGTTTTCGTTGAAAAGGAAAGTTATAACTTTGTATAAGTAAGGCAGTGTATGAGGTAGAAATCAATGGGGTGAGGTTATGTCTGTAGTAGGTGAAGAAAGAAAGCGAACCATTCTTGAGAAGGTAGAGTTTAAAGGGAAGGTAAAAGTTTCAGAATTAGCGAGAGAGTTTGCTGTATCAACAGAGACGATTCGTCGTTATTTAGAAGAATTGGATCGTGAAAAGAAGTTGAAGAAAGTGTATGGTGGAGCCGTCCAACTTCCGGGAGCTGGAATAGAGGCACCAATGTTAGAACGAGAGATGCTACATATAGAAGAGAAGAAGCGAATTGGGTATAAAGCAGCAACATTTGTAGAAGATGGAGATGTGATTGCGATTGATGACGGAAGTACACCACTTCAAATGGTACCATATCTTGTACATCGCAAAAATTTAACGATTGTAACAAGTTCATTTCCAGTAGCGACACAATTAATTTCTTCTATTAATAAAAAGATGTTTCACGGTGAAGTTTTATTTATTGGTGGAAAAGTATCTCCAAAACATTCACGCGTATCAGGATCTATTTCGCAGCAAGTTATCCAGCAATTTCATTTTCATAAAGCATTTGTTTCGATTGATGGATTATTACCTGGTTTTGGAGTTTCTAGTTTTGAATTAGAAAAGGCGAAACTGTCAGAAGCGATGATGAAATTAGCAGAGAAAACATATATTTTATGTGATCATACAAAGGTAGGCGTAAAAGGAAATTACCGAATAGCAGCGTTTTCGCGCATTCAACATGTAATTTGTGATAAGAAAATGCCCTATAGTTTTGAAGAGGAAGTTAAAAGGCATAATATTCAATGGACAATTTGTTAAATACGTAGAACTCCCACCTGATTGTGAGGTGGGAGTTTTACTGCCTGCAAATAGCGGGATAAAAGATTTGTATTTATGCAAAAAAAAGTGGACACATTTTCCCATCTCTTTCATATAATTTACCAATACAAAAAAAGTTGGTCGAAGGAAAGAAGGGGAAGTATGTCAGAACGGATATATAATAAACTTGTATTGTATGCAAATATTTTGCAAAAAATTGGTGTCATCAATGAGAAGGAGAAAAATGAAATTCTTCATACGATAGGTAAAAAAGCTCTTTGAATAAAGGGCTTTTATATTTTTTGCCTTTAAAAATATAAATTTAATGTAATATTCTCGTTGACATCGATAATGATATTCATTATCATTTATTTATGAGTAATTGATAATGTTTATCAATTATGAAGATTATATATGATAGGGGATATTATTTTGAAAAAAAATTATATGAAGGCGCTAGTAGTAGCGACAACATTAGCAATTCCATTTGCTGCATACTCTACTCCAGCGTTAGCAGCAATAAAAATTGAGGCAAACCAATCGGTAGCGGCAGCTAGTGAACGTACATACGATACTGAGATTAAAATATATAAGGATCAAAAAGACGAGCCATCTATGGTTTCTCAATATATAAAAGATCCTAAAGTAACGATTGCGGATGGGAAAAAAATTGTAACTGTAACAATGCAAGATAGCGATTATTTTCAATATCTTAGAATAGAGGATAAAAACCAACCTGGCGTATTTCATGATGTGAAAGTTTTGTCAGAAGATAAGAGGAAGAATGGAACGAAAGTAGTTCAATTTGAAATTGGCGAGTTTGAGAAGAAGCACAATATGCAAATGCATATACTTATTCCGGCTATTGGATATGATCACAAATATCAAGTTCAATTTGAAATTAAAGATCCAACTGTAGGTGACAAAGAAACAGAGAAACGAGATGATAACTCTAATTCAGGCAATATGGAGACGGATCATCCAGTTGATAATCAAAATATGATAACAGATAATAAATTAAGAGAGCTTGTTAATAAAAAGGTATTTAATAGAAAAGATTTAAATACACCAATCACGAAAGAAGAGTTATTACAAGTAAAGGACTTGTTTTTAAATACGAATGAGATACTGGATTATAGTGCATTAAAATATATGCCAAATTTAAAATCTTTAACAGTTGCGAATGCGAAGATAAAAGATCCATCATTCTTTACGAGCTTAAAACAATTGAAACATTTAGCTTTACGTGGTAATGAATTTTCAGATGTAACACCACTTGTTAAGATGGATAATTTAGATTCTCTTGATTTAAGTAATAATAAAATTACGAACGTTGCACCACTAATTGAAATGAAAAATGTAAAAAGTTTATATTTATCAGGTAACCAAATAGAAGATGTAACAGCATTAGCGAAAATGGAACAACTAGATTACTTGAATTTAGCAAATAATAAAATTACGAATGTTGCGCCATTAAGCGCGTTGAAAAATGTAACATATTTAACTTTAGCAGGTAATCAAATTGAAGATATTAAACCGTTATATTCATTACCTTTAAAAGACTTAGTATTAACACGTAATAAAGTAAAAGATTTATCCGGTATTGAGCAAATGAAGCAATTAGAAGAATTGTGGATCGGGAAAAATGAAATAAAAGATGTTACTCCTCTAAGTAAGATGACACAGTTAAAACAATTACACTTACCTAACAATGAGTTAAAGGATATTACTCCATTATCAAGTCTAGTAAACTTACAAAAGCTTGATTTAGAAGCGAATTATATTTCAGACTTAACACCAGCTAGCAATTTGAAAAAGTTAGTATTCTTAAGTTTTGTTGCAAATGAAATTAGTGATGTTCGACCAGTTATAGAACTAAGTAAAACAGCCTATATCAATGTTCAAAATCAAAAAGTATTTTTAGAGGAAACAGAAGTAAATAAAGAAGTAAAAGTACCTATATACGAGAAAGATGGTAAAATCTCTACAAAAATTCGTTTAAAGAGCGAAGGTGGTACGTATAGTAATGATGCAGTTAAGTGGAGTACACCGGGTGAGAAAGTATATGAATTTGGTGTAAAAGATCCATTTGCGGATACAGGAATCTTCTTCACAGGATCTGTGATTCAAAATGTGGTAGAAAGTAAAGAAGATAACACTTCTAAAGAAGACAATAATTCTAAAGAAGATGAAAAAGTAGGAGTAGTAGAATTTAAAGATGTACCAAAAGGACATTGGTCAGAGGAAGCAATTCATTATTTAGCGAAAGAAAATATTTTTAAGGGATATGGAAATGGACAATTTGGATTTGGGGATCGTATTACTCGTGGACAAGTTGCGTCTTTAGTACAAAGGTATTTGAAATTAGAACATAAAGTAGAGCAGAAAGAGAGATTTACAGATACGAAGGGACATATGTTTGAGCAAGATATTGCTACAGTTGCGCAAGCTGGAATTATGCAAGGAGATGGTACTGGGGAGTTTCGTCCAGGTGGAGTATTAACTCGATACGAAATGTCTGTAGTATTATATAAAGTATTTCAGCTAAAAGAAGATGAAAATAATAAAGTGAACTTTAATGATGTACCAACTGGTCATTGGGCAGAAGAATATGTGAAAGCGTTAGCGGACAATAACATATCAAAAGGTGATGGAAAAGGAAACTTTTTAGGTGATGATTTTGTAACACGTGAACAATATGCACAGTTCTTATATAACGCAATGACGAAATAAAAGATGAGAAAATACGTTATTCTTTGATTGAAAAAGAATAACGTATTTTTTATGTATAAAATGAAATAGTCAATATACATGAGTATAGACATATGAATAGCCCTTTTTAAAGAAGAGACGTGAAACTATATTGACAAAAAGGCGTTCTCATGTGATAATTCAATTAAATTTTTAGAATAATCAAAAAATACTCCTTTTACATAGAAAGGATTCGAACATTATATGAATATTACGCCGGGGGTGACGAAATGTTATTTTTTCTAAAGAAATGGAATGAATTAAAAGATGTGAAATCTGAACTAGCACTTCGTGATTGGTTTTATGGTACAAAAATTAGTTTATCACTTTGTACGTCAAAAGAGCCGTTAACTTTTTTAGTAAACGTTGAAGGAAGAGATAAAGGGTTATTTTCAGAAGAAGATTTTATTGTTGTAAACTGTATGTGTGAACCAGTATTTGAAAATGAAGAAAAACCAGCTGCGGAATCATTTATGCATGCAGATATTTATAAAAAAAGTAGTGCAGAATGTATTTTACAAGTACAGACTGTAGATAGTCATTTAATATCAGAGTTGTATGGAGAAAAAGGGGAAGTAACATTCGATAAACGTAGCGTGGAACGTGTTTTTGGAAAAGAAGGTATAACAGAAATGACAATTCCCATTGTAGAAGATGAGAAAAAATTCGCAGATTTATTAGAGAATAATGTGCCGAATTTTATTGAAGGTGGAGGAGTAGTTCTCGTTCATAATTATGGCATGATTGTGTGGGGAAAAACTCCAGAATACGCGAAAAAATGGTTGGAGGGTATAGAATATTTAATGAACTACCATGTAAAATTGTTAATGATAAAAGGTGCAAAGAGCTCTGTTATATGAAATGTTTGTGATGTCGTTACAAGTCAATGAGTAAATGAAAGCGTTTTAAAAATAATTTTACTCATAAAATATAGGTCTCCTTATTATATATAGATTACATGTTGACATGTAAGGAGGAACATATTTTGCGAGTTAAATATCATTTTCTGCCAAAACAGCAAGTAACATTTTGCAAAATGAACGATTCAGGTAAGAAGGCTCTGCAAATTATGAATGAAACGGGATTTCGAGCAATCCCTGTATTAGCAGAAGATGAAAAGAAATTCATGGGGATTATTTATAAAGTGGATCTTTTAGAAAAGAAGTGTAATGGTGGATTAGAGGAATTAAGTACGGAACATATGCTGGAAGATTCCACTGCATTTATTTTTGAAAAGGACTCTTTCTTCAGAGCATTTTATGTTATTCGTCGTTTGCCGTTTTTAGCTGTATTAAATGATTATAATGAATTTGTTGGCATCTTAACTCATTCCAATATATTTGATGTTATTGAGGATTCATTTGGTATGCGGACGGGTGGTTATATATTAACAATTGCAACACAAGATTGTAAGGGAACGATTAAAGAACTTGGGACATTGTTGAAAGCATTTCATATCGGTGGACTATTTACGCTAGATAACGGCGATCAATATATTCGCCGCGTTATTGTCAATATAACAGATGAGTTAAATGAAAAAAGATTAAAGCAATTAATCGAAAAAATAGAGAAAAAAGGATTCAGGGTGAGTCATGTAGATTATATTTAAGATGAAAAGGAAAGGGAGCAATTTGCTATATGCAGATTGCTCTCTTTTTTAGTTTGAGTCATGAATCTTATTTTGAAACAGGAGGCGGAGATAATGCTAAATCGGATAAAAAAATAAAATCTGCATGTTCACGAATTTTAGGAATAGAGGTTTCTATAACACGTGATGTAATTTCACCTGGAGGCCCAACATGTCCGATAGCTACCATAATCGGTTTTTCTTGAAGTTTTTTAATGAGTAATTGGGCTTGTTTTGAAATATGTGCCGCTGTGTACACGTCATCAAAAAATAATTGATTTTCAATAATTGGTACTCCTAATTCTTTCCCGATTTTTGGGACGACACTCTTAGGATTTGTTTTGCTATCTAAATAAAATAAACCGTGTTTTTTACAAGCTGCGAGTATAAGTCGTACAATTCTTTCGTCTGCAGTCACCTTTGATCCCATATGATTATTCATCCCAATTGCATGTGGTACTTCTTGAATCGCTTGTTCGAGTCGATTATTTATTTCTTCGTCGCTTAAATCAGTTGTAATTGCTTTTGGTCCAAGCCATTCTTTTTTACCTTTAATCGGTTCCATTGGCATATGTATAATAACTTCGTGTCCTTTCTTATGAGCCGCTATCGCATCTTCCTTTGTGGAAGGAAGAAAAGGCATAACAGCAACAGTTAGTGGAATAGGAAGTGATAACATTTTATCAGTTCCTTTCATATTATTGCCGAAGTCATCAATGACAATAGCTACTTTATTTGTATGAGCCTTAGCCTCAATAGGAAACAAGAAGGCTGGTAAAAACATAGTCAAAATAAGCAATGCAATCGTATATTTGCGCATATAACTATTTCCTTTCTATATTATCAATCACCATTATGGTTTGCGTTTTTATATAAATTAAACAAAAAATTTCGAAGAAAAGTATATGGAAAATAGGGAATCCGCTATTTAATTGGTGTTTGTAAAAAAAGGAGATAAAAAAATTGTCTATTATTGCGAATGTATTTACAAAGATAGAATAATTTGTAATAATTCTCAAAGTGAGGGTAAAGATTTGTAAATTACAGGGAGAAAATGTTTAATTTTCTGATTCTTCAAATTCAAATATGATAAGCAGTTAAAAGTTCAATGGAGAAGTGAAGTAGAGAGCATGGAAGTATAATAAGGGGGATATGAATGTTTACTGTAAAAAGGAAGTACACATTAGAAAAGCTTTCACGTGATATTCATATGAAACGTGAAGAGATGATTCAATTAGGTTTAACGAGTGGGTTAAATAGTACGGAGACGATTCAAGTTAGTCAAGAATTGGACAAGCTTATTTTACAGTACCAGTGTTATAAAGAAAAACAAACACCAAAATGGTTATCAATTATAAAGGTACCTATTTTTCAAATTGGGTATGAAGGGAAATCAAGTAATTTTTGGCGAATGCTTGTGGCTGGTTTTATGAAATAAGTATAATTACCCTTTAGGGATAAGGATAATTATACTATGTGTAACGGAATTTCGATATGAACTGTCGTTCCTTCGTTTTCTATACTGTTAATAAAAATATGCCCGTTGTACATCTCTATAATTCGTTTACATATGACAAGTCCAAGACCTGTTCCAGTATCTTTATTAGTAAAGAACGGATGAAAGAGGTGTTTTTGAATATGTTTTGGAATCCCTTTTCCAGTATCTATAATTTGCAATTGTGCGTGTGTTTCATTGTTTGTTACGAAAATAGTTAGTGTATCGCCAAAAGTCATAGCTTCAATTGCATTTTTTGTAATGTTTAAAACCACTTGTTTCATATGGTCTTTCGAGCATCGGATATGAACAGGACGGTCTGGCAAATGTAAATGGAATACAATATTATGTAGATTCGCCTCAGATTGAATAATTAATGCTACCTCATTTAGAATGGTTCTCACATCATATGTTTGTTCAATGATTGCAGTTGGCTTTCCCAGAATAAGAAATTCACTTACAATTTCATTAATTCGTTCTATTTCTTGTTCGATGATGGAAAAATAGAACTGATCTTGTTCATCTTTATATTTCTCTTTTAATAGAGCGACGAGCCCTTTAATTCCGGTAAGTGGATTACGGATTTCGTGGGCGGTACTAGCTGCAAAAGTTCCAACTAATTCAATTTTTTGTAGTTCATTTTGTTGTCTTTCTAGTTTTGTTTGTCGTTTTAACAACATATATTGAGCGAGTAAAAATAAAATTGACATTAAAAATAAAGTAGCTATACATTCTACGGCAACCCACTGGTTTAAAGTTTTTTGATGAATAGGTAACGGAGAAACAGAGACCTTCCAATCTAATCTTTGGAGTGGAGTAGTAAGCATATTAGTATGTGCATCACTTGTTTCGTTATTATCATCGGTTAGAAAAACTACATCATACTTATCAGTTACTTCAAAATGGTATTGTGGCTTAATGGCATTTAAAGATGATGAAATGTAGTCAAAGCGTAAACTTGCTAACAATAAGCCTGAGAGCTCCTTCTGTTTATTAAAAATGGGGGAAGCAATCATAATAGCTTGATGGCCAAGAACACGATCTGTAATGACGGATGATACAGTTGTTTTCTTAGTTTGTAATGCGTTTTGAATATATTTACGATCTGAGACATCAACAGGTGGTTGGTCACCTTCCGATGCGATTGTAATGATACCTTCTGGTGTAGCGTAATATAGACCAGAAAAACGTGCATCGTTTCCATCTGTATCATGTACAATTTCTTTCATCCCATTAATATTTCCAGTCTCGGTTCCTACGACCTTTGCGAGCATTTCTAGGGCAGAAATTGCTTCGCCAAGGTGGTGATCTAAATAGTCTCTATATAAAAAGAGAACCGTATGGGCAACTTGTTTATTTTCTTGTTTCATTTTATACGAATGATATGAATAAAATGTAGCACCAATCCCTGTTGTTGGTAGGATAACAAGCAATATATATAAAACTATGCTGTGGAATTTGAATTTCAAATTTGGTACTCCTTCTTTTTTATTATCATTATATATAAACTATGTTAAAATTGTCATGTTTTTATTCAAGAATCATTCATAATATATTTGGGGAGAGATAATGAATGAGTGAATACTCATTCGGAATTTATATGAAGTACTATTTTGTTCTTTTTATTACTGAGAATTTAAATGAAGGGTTGAAAGTTGTATGACATCAAATAATGAACGAGAAGATATTTCTCAATCTTTAAAAGTATTTATTGCATTATCTCGTGTACATCGTTCTGTTATGGATACGACAAATAAGTCTATACAAAGTAACGGTTTAAATCCAACTGAGTTTGCTGTATTAGAACTGCTATATCATAAAGGCGGTCAACCACTTCAGCAAATTGGTGAGCGTATTTTAATAGCTAGTGGCAGCATTACATATGTTGTAGATAAGTTAGAGAAAAAGGGATTAGTAAAGAGAATTCCATGCCCGAATGACCGACGTGTTATTTATGCACAATTAACTGAATCTGGAGAGAACTTTATTTCTTCTATTTTTCCAGGGCATGAGCAAGTTATTCATCAGTCTTTTGAAATGTTAACGAAAGAGGAAAAGGAAGAATTACTGGATCTATTAAAAAAGATTGGAAAGTATGAAAAGTAATAATATGTTCCAAAGGAGCTTTGGATAAAGAAATCCAAAGCTTTTTTGTTTACATGTAATGATGGCAGTATATGCCGTATTTTGTTGAAGAATAAGAGGAGATTTGGAAGTAAGTATTGAATTATAGTAAAGGATGCATTTAATGGAGAGGAGGCTCGTTCATGTCATTTAAAGACTATGAATATAAAAGGCCAAATATTGAAGAATTAAAAGAGAAGTTTACAGCTGCTTTAGAGAGGTTTGATAACGCAAAAACTGTAGAGGAACAAAAACAAGTCATTCATTCAATTAACGAAATTCGTAACGATTTTGGTACAATGGGGAATCTTTGTTACATTCGTCATTCTGTTGATACAACAGATGCTTTTTATAAGAAAGAGCAAGATTTCTTTGATGAATTCTCTCCAGTTGTACAAGGATATGGTACAAAATATTATAATGCGTTAATTCATTCTCCATTCCGTGAAGAATTAGAAGCGTATTATGGGAAGCAATTATTTGCTCTTGCGGAGTGTGATTTAAAAACATATTCTGATGAAGTCGTGAAGGATTTACAATTAGAGAATAAATTGTCTTCACAATATACACAATTATTAGCATCTGCAAAAATTGATTTTGCAGGAGAAGAAAGAACTTTATCACAGCTTATTCCATTTATGCAAGGGAAAGAGAGAAGTGAACGTAAAGCAGCAAGTGAGGCGTATTACGGATTTTTAGCTGAGAATGAAGAAGAGTTAGATCGTATTTATGACGAGCTTGTTAAAGTGAGAACGAAAATCGCCAAATCTTTAGGTTTCAAAAACTTTGTTGAACTTGGATATGCAAGAATGTACCGTACAGATTATAATGCGGAAATGGTAGCAAATTATCGTCAGCAAGTGCTAGATTATATCGTTCCCGTTACAACGGAATTAAGAAAACGTCAACAAGCACGTATCGGTGTAGAGAAGTTAGCATATTACGACGAAAACTTTGAATTCCCTACAGGTAACCCAACTCCAAAAGGAGATGCGGATTGGATTGTTAATCATGGAAAAACGATGTATAAAGAGTTATCGGCTGAAACAGATGAATTTTTCAATTTCATGTTAGATAATGATTTATTAGATTTAGTTGCGAAAAAAGGAAAAGCTGGCGGTGGATATTGTACATATATTGAGAATTATAAAGCGCCGTTTATCTTCTCGAATTTTAACGGAACGTCTGGTGATATTGACGTATTAACACATGAAGCAGGCCATGCTTTCCAAGTATACGAAAGTCGTAAATTTGAAATTCCAGAATATAATTGGCCAACATATGAAGCGTGTGAAATTCACTCTATGAGTATGGAATTCTTCACATGGCCATGGATGAAGTTATTCTTTGAAGAAGATGCAGATAAATATTACTTCTCTCACTTAAGTTCAGCACTTCTGTTTTTACCGTATGGTGTATCTGTTGATGAATATCAACATTATGTATATGAAAACCCTGAAGCATCACCAGAAGATCGTAAGACAGCATGGCGTAATATAGAGAAAAAGTATTTACCGCATCGTGATTATGAAGATAATGATTATTTAGAGCGCGGTGGATTCTGGCAACGTCAAGGACATATTTATAGCTCGCCGTTCTACTATATTGACTACACGTTAGCACAAATTTGTGCACTGCAATTTTGGAAACGTGCAAGAGATAATAGACAAGAGGCGTGGGAAGATTATGTGAATCTGTGCCAACAAGGTGGAAGTAAATCATTCTTGGAATTAGTAGAAGTTGCCAATTTAACATCACCATTTACTGAAGGCTGTGTGAAAAGTGTTATTACAGAAATTGAAGCATGGCTACAAGCAATTGACGACACAAAATTGTAAAAAACATGCGCTTTTTTTCACATGTTTAACATCGACATAATGAGAAAATGATGAGATAATAAAAGAAAATTCAGAATACTAAAGAGGTGTTTCTAATAAGGAGCGCCTCTTTTCACCAACAAAAGGGGGGAAAGAAGTATGCTTCAATCTAATATGGATGTGAGTTTAGAAAGTTTAGTGAACTCATTACAGTCTACCCGAAGCACGCTATTGTCAGAAATTGAAATGTTAAATGATACAGAAGTGAATGTAAAGCCACGTCGTGATAAATGGAGTATTATTCAAATTTTGCATCACTTGCATTTAGTTGAACAATCTGTCACGTCTGCCCTTGTATATGCCTTACAAAAAAATGAAAGAAACACGACTCCATTTAAAGACCTCCAACTTACGCTGGATCGCACACATAAACGAGAAGCTCCTCAGCAAATGAAACCAACAGAAACGCTAATGAAAAAACAGCAAGGAATCCAATTACTAGAACATTCACGACAAGAACTATTACATGCGCTTCATAGCGTTATAGATGAAAAAGACCTATTTGAAAATGGGTTAAAGCATCCTGTTTTTAATGATCTGAATTTATATCAGTGGGTTCAATTTCTTGATTTGCATGAACAAAGACATCTTACGCAGTTAAAAGAAGCGAAACACGCAATTTTACAGCGATAATTAGGAAGAAGTGGGAGACCACTTCTTTTTCATATGTGCATAGTTTTTCTTCTTATTTTGGAATACTACAGAGAGAAAGAAAAGAAGGAGTTGAAAAGTATGTCCAATAAAAAGAAAGAAGAAGAGCGCGCTTGGAAAGCACGTAAAGAAAATCAAAAACCACATGGAAAAGTGAAAGCTTTTGCTGAATTAGTTGAAGGAACAGAAAAAACGTGATGAGTATTTCATCACGTTTTTTGTATGAGTGGAAAAGTTAATAAGAAAGTTGTACCTGTACCTTTTTCACTTATAATATCAATTTTTCCGTTCATAGCTTGCACAACACTGAATACGACCATCATTCCAAGACCAGTACCTTTTTCTTTTGTTGAATAGAAAGGGGATCCAAGACGTTTTACTTGTTCTTGATCCATACCAACTCCTGTATCTTTTATATATAATTGAATATGCTTATGATCAGGAACTAATGTGAAATAAAGATCACCGCCTTTTGGCATGGCCTCAATGCAGTTTTTTAAAATATTTAACAAACATTGATTTAGTTTTTGTTTTTCTCCCGCGATAAAAAAAGAAGTACTTTGCTTTATATAATGTGTACGCACATTTGTTAAATTAGCAAGCGGTGTAATTAACGATAATGCATGCAGTAGTTCTTCTTCTAACTGTAATGTTTGTTCTTTTTCAATACTTGGTTTTGCAAAGGTTAAATAATCTGTAAGAACGTGATTTGCTTGTTCGATTCCGTTGATGGCTATGTCAATATATAATTTTCGCTCTTGCTCAGTGCATGTACCTGACTGCAAAAGTTGTAAAAATCCTTTTGTTAAAGTTAACGGATTGCGAATCTCATGAGAGATGGACGCTGCCATTTCGCCAATTAAATGAAATTTTTCAGCATTCATAAGTTCGTTTTGGAGACGAACTTGAGTTTGTAATATGTGTAGTAAATATAAAATAAGAATCGTACCAAGTATCGTACATAACTCATACACAATAATATGTGGTATATAATCAGTCTTATTTGTAACCTTTGAAAGGAAGAAAGGTATCCAACTCAATCCGTATGTGAGACTGTATATAATAGCGAGTATTATTTTTATACGATTAGAAGTTCGATTGAAAAATTTATATGTAAATAGTAGAACAATAAATAGAAGGATAGAACCGATAAGCGATGGGAAAACACCTATTCCTCCTAATAAGAAGCGATATATATTTAATACAACTAATATTGATCCACCAGCAATAGGACCTCCGGTTAATGTACCGACAACTAATACGATATGACGCATATCAAATTGAAATCCATAATTTGTTTTTGCTGCGAAAGTGATACATAGTATAGTAACGAGGCAGCATAATACAATAAATATAGCTGAATTTAATTTAGGAGAGCGTTTCCCTTTTTGATTCCAAAATAAATGGTATACGAGCATTGTAACAAGGATGAATAATATATTTAGAAAGAGATAAATAATAAAGGATTTCAGTGGGATGCCTCCTCTCTTCTTATAGTAAATTAATCATACTATAAAATGAAAGAAATGAAATGAGAAATAGCGGAAAAATCAGAAATTTTTTCTGGTAGTATACAATATGTTACAATAAGCTTTGTCAATGAAAGAAGGAATTCCGTGCAATGCACGGGAGAGGTTCGCGAACTCCCTCTATAAAAAACTATGGAAACAACAATATCTTTAGGTATTGTTTTGTTTTTTTATTGTGACAGTTCAAGAACGTTCTTTCTTCTTATTCGTAGTAGAGAAGGAGAATGAGTGAAATGAAAAAAGAAAAGGCAGTTGTTGTTTTTAGTGGAGGACAAGATAGTACGACATGTTTATTTTGGGCAATGGAGCAGTTTGCAGAAGTAGAGGCTGTAACGTTTAATTACAATCAACGTCATAAGTTAGAAATTGATTGTGCAGCGGAAATTGCAAAAGAGCTAGGAATTAAACATACAGTACTAGATATGAGTCTATTAAATCAACTTGCTCCAAATGCGTTAACGAGAACGGATATGGAGATTACACATGAAGAAGGGGAATTACCATCGACGTTTGTAGATGGACGAAATTTACTATTCTTATCATTTGCTGCTGTATTAGCAAAACAAGTTGGAGCACGTCATATTGTAACGGGTGTATGTGAAACTGATTTTAGTGGTTATCCAGATTGCCGTGACGTGTTTGTGAAATCGTTAAACGTTACTTTAAATTTATCCATGGATTATCCGTTTGTGATTCATACACCACTTATGTGGATTGATAAAGCGGAAACATGGAAATTATCAGATGAACTTGGAGCATTCGAGTTTGTTCGAGAAAAAACATTAACATGTTATAACGGAATCATTGGTGATGGTTGCGGTGAATGTCCAGCATGTCAACTTCGTAAAGCAGGATTAGATACGTACCTACAAGAACGCGAAGGAGCGAGTAACTAATGGATAATTTCTTTGGATTTCGTATCGTAGAAAATTTGCAAAAAATGGACAAGGATATTCAGCGTAAACAGCTCAAATATCATAATAAACGAGTAATGGTCAGCAAGGAATTTACATTTGATGCAGCACACCATTTACACTGTTATGAAGGGAAATGTAAAAACTTACATGGTCACACATATAAAGTTGTATTTGGGATTAGTGGATATGTAAATGAAATCGGTCTTGCAATTGACTTTGGAGATATAAAAGAAATTTGGAAGAATGAAATAGAAATTTATTTAGATCATCGTTATTTAAACGAAACGTTACCAGCGATGAATACAACTGCTGAAAATATGGTCGTTTGGATTTATGAAAAGATGGCAGAAGCGTTAACAAAAGATAATCGTGTGAATGAATATAAAGGAGCTCGTGTTGAATTTGTTCGTCTATTTGAGACTCCGACTAGTTATGCAGAAGTAAGACGGGAGTGGATGCTCGATGAGTAAAATCCCTGTCTTAGAAATATTTGGTCCGACTATTCAAGGTGAAGGAATGGTTGTAGGACAAAAGACGATGTTTATCCGTACAGCTGGCTGTGATTATAGCTGCGCTTGGTGTGATTCTGCTTTTACGTGGGATGGATCTGCTAAAGATCAAATTAGACAGATGACAGCAGAAGACGTTTGGAATGAGCTTGTAGAAATTGGCGGCGAAAATTTTTCTCATGTTACGATTTCAGGTGGAAATCCGGTATTGTTGAAAAATATTGAGTTTCTTCTTTCTATATTAAAAGAGAATGGAATGCGAACGGCAATCGAAACGCAAGGGAGCAAATGGCAAGATTGGTTACTTGAAATTGATGAAATAACGATTTCTCCGAAACCGCCAAGCTCGACGATGAATACTGATTTTCAGAAGTTAGATGATGTAATTCAGAAGCTAGCAGGAAAAGATATTAGCTTAAAGGTAGTAGTATTTGACGATTATGATTTTGAGTATGCAGTTAAGATGCACGAACGTTATCCAGATGTACCATTTTTCTTACAAGTAGGAAATGATGATACAAAAACTGTGGATGATGCGATGTTGATTAAAAAGCTATTAGATAAGTATGAGTGGCTTATTGAAAAAGCGGTTAACTGCAAAGAAATGAATAATGCAAAAGTATTGCCGCAGCTTCATGCGTTAGTATGGGGAAATAAACGCGGAGTATAATGAGAAGGGATGTTTAAAATGGCAGGAAGATTAGATGAAGATTTAAAAGATGTAACATTATTAGGAAATCAAAATACAAAATATTTATTTGAATATAGCCCAGAAATTTTAGAGGTTTTTGATAATAATCATCCAAACCGTGATTATTTTGTAAAATTCAATTGTCCTGAATTTACAAGCTTATGTCCGAAAACAGGCCAACCAGATTTTGCGACAATTTATATTAGCTACATTCCAGAACAAAGAATGGTAGAGAGTAAATCTTTAAAACTATATTTATTTAGTTTCCGCAATCATGGTGACTTCCACGAAGATTGTATAAACGTTATTATGAATGACTTAATTAAATTAATGGATCCACGTTACATCGAGGTATGGGGTAAATTCACACCACGTGGAGGGATTTCAATTGATCCTTACTGTAACTACGGTCGCCCAGGAACGAAGTATGAAAAAATGGCTGACTACCGCATGATGAACCATGATTTATATCCAGAAACAATTGATAATCGTTAATATATAATAGAAAGAAAGGATCTGTATGTTATACAGATCCTTTCTTTCTATTATATTATGCATTTTGATTAATGACAGTATAGTTTTTATGACTAACAACTGTAAGAGGTTCCATATCTAGTTCTCTAAAATTCTCCATAATTGTTATATCTACAATAACAGAGTTTTGATTTACTTTTTGAACACGGCCTTGCATTCCACCTTTAAATTCAATGATATCTCCAGTTTCTGCGATCTGCATAAGCAACTCTCCTTGTTACAGTTTTTCCAAAAAAGAATAATTTGGGATTTTTTATTTTCCTTTATTTTGAACTATGTTTCCTGTTTTGTAAATGTTTTCAAAGTAAAAATTCGAAAAATATTCACTTTTTGTAAGAAAATATGTAGAAAAGCCATGTTTTTTGAGAAAAAATAGGAGAAATGAAAAAATCTTTATATAGAGTTATAATAAAGAAATACAATAACCTATTAAAGTGGGAGAAATTAGAGGCGGTAAAATGATGTTTGAATTTGTGGGGAGTGTTATAGCATTAATTTTATTTGTATTTTCTTATATACATTTAAAAAAGATTCGTCATCATGAAACGACTACATATTTTGATGGGATGGATGGTATACATGCTGGGGTCACACATGAGAGTGGCGGGGATATGTAAAGGTGTATAACTTTCTTTTTTTGCGTGGTATGATATGTAAAAATAGTACATAATAGAGTTCGTAAGTGATGAATGGAGAGTGGAAAGAATGAAGATTTCTTTTATTCGTCATGGTCGCTTAAATCGTACTATAGAACCAATGACGGTTACATCCTTTCATGAATGGATGAAAGGATATGACTTACATACTATAACAGAAAAAGCACCTATACCAATGGAAACAAGAGAAGTGGTTGAGGCAGCAAAATTGATTGTATCAAGTGATCAACGGTGTGCTGTACAGTCAGCAGCTGAATTAATGGATTCTTTATCGTTTATACAAAATCCTCTCTTTAGAGAAGCTGCAGTTCCCACGAGCTTTTATGCTCCGAAATGGATAAAATGCAAGCCTAACGTATGGATGTTTATCGGACGAACATTATGGATACTTGGTTACCATAAAGATGTTGAGTCTTATAAGGAAGCAAGAGAAAGGGCAAAGCAGGCGGCTTACGTATTACACCGTTACGCTCTCGTACATGGAAGTATTGCTCTTGTAGGTCATAATTATATGAATGGAATGATTGGTGCCGAACTGAGAGCGATGGGGTGGTCTGGTTCTCCTATCTTGCACAGAGAGCCATGGGGATGTACAACATATACGTTTCATGAGGCGATGAATGGAAATGTATTAAATACGAATTTAATATAAAAGCACACGATTTATATAAATCGTGTGCTTTTTTTAAGATACAGAAATTTTGATGTTTAATGGTTTTACGAGATGTGCATAAGGTTCGCCTACAAGCATAACGATTTGATCTTTTTTATAACCTAGTTTTTCGTATAGTGAATAGGCACGTTTGTTTTCTAAATTAACAAGTAATGCGATTTTTTCATACTCCTTTTCAGTTGCATGTATTTCAGCAGCTTCAATTAATTTAGAACCAATTCCTTTTCCGCCATATACACTTGAAACGGATAAAGTATCAATGTAATATTCATCAAGCTCGGCTTCTTTTTCTAACGTAATCGATTCATCTTTATGTAATTCTCTTAAGTGATGTACGATTGGTGCATCAAGCATTGTTGCTTCACTACCGTGATAAGCGACAATAACTCCAACTGCATCCCCGTCTTGTTCATATACAAAACAGTTTTCATAGCTCAGTCGATTTTTCTCTTTTGAGAACCATGTTTCAAGTCCTAGTAATACTTCTGTCTCAACTGTGCTACCTGTGATTTTTTCAGCAATTTCGTGCAGAGCGTTATACAATAAAGGTGCTACCAGTTTCGCATCTGTCTTTTTTGCTTTCCGAATCATAGTATCCCTCCTAGTTCTATTCATATATTGTAGCATAGCGGTGTGAAACTTTGCATAAGTGAATGTCGAAATGTTTGATATAGAGAAGTAGCTATGTTAGTATATGATATTTAGTGGACATATAATTAAGAGATATCTTTTGAAAAATAATGAAAATGAAATGAAGGTATAGCATCTGGATAATTTTACAGTTGTTGACCTATAGAATATAAGTTAAAATAAAATATTGCATAGAGGTGAAATACATGGATAAAGAATTAGCAAATACAATTTTGGATCAGCTGAAAAATGGTGAAATAAAGGAGTATGTTGTTACGAAAGATGTATTTTATACGTTCAGAGAAGTTTTAGTAAATCGAGAAGACTTTAAACATTTCATTGGTAACGCACAGCGCGGCGGACAAGTCATTTATACATACTCAGAAACGCCACGTTCGTAACTAGAAGAATATAGGGAGGAGACTTATGGGCGATTTTAAACAAGGCATATTACCGCATTGGGATTATATGTGGAAAGATAGAGCCGGCAACCGATTTATGGGAATGGTCATGTATCCAGAGAAAAGAAAGTGTTCGACAAAAATGCTTCAGAAAATAAAAAGAGCATATGAAGAGGCTGTAGAAATTAAAGTAACTGTACAAGTTCAACATACATGTCAGTACGTTGAAGGAATGATTGTGTACTTTGATGAAGAAGCTCCTGTATGTACAATGATTGATAAAGATGAAAATCCACATCATATATTTGTAAAAGATATTTTGCGTATTGAGCACTCTGCATAATCTTTTCATAAATAAGTTGAATTTCCATAATAATAATCTTTTTCTATAATAGTTATCTTTTAGTATGTAACGCGAATCGAAAGTATATGTATAATATTTAATAAAGTAAAGTTGATAAATGTAATCGTTTTTTAGAACAGATTATCGTTTCATGTCTGTTCTTTTTTGCGTGATGCTGGAGAAATATATTCCTCCAGCATTTGCCGTTTTATGACAAAATATATTGTTAACTTTTTTAAAAATAAGGTTAAATTCGTTGACAACTTTTTTGAAAAGCACTTTATTGACATGAGTTTTAGAATGTTGTTTCATAGTCATTGTATTGAAAAAAATCGACGGTCTTGTCGAAAAGTAAAAGTTAAAAAAAGAAAGAATTTATACATATATCTTGTGTCTTATTTTGAAACGTAATACAATATATAGAGAAATCAAGAAATAACATACAGAGAGTATAGATTGAAAAGGGAGGGTCGGAAATGTTAGTTGCATATGATTCTATGACAGGAAACGTGAAGCGTTTCATCCACAAATTAAATATGCCGGCCGTTCAAATTGGTGAAGATCTAGTAATAGATGAAGACTTTATTTTAATTACGTATACAACAGGTTTTGGCAATGTACCAGAACGTGTTTTAGAATTTTTAGAGCGCAATAATGAAAAATTAAAAGGCGTATCTGCAAGCGGCAATCGTAACTGGGGAGACATGTTCGGTGCAAGTGCTGACAAAATTTCTGCTAAATATGAAGTGCCTATTGTATCAAAATTTGAGTTATCAGGAACAAATAACGATGTAGAATATTTTAAGGAAAGGGTGCGGGAGATTGCGACACATTGAACTGAATAATGAAATCACGCAAATGCAGGACGGTTTTTATCAGCTTCATAAAGATAAAGAGGCATTAGAAGTCTTTATGGAAGAAGCTAGAGAGAATACCGTTCATTTTAATAGCGTGGCAGAGCGAATGGAGTATATGAAAGAACATGATTACTATTACAACGTTCTGGACGAGTATAACTTGGAGGAAGTAGAAGAGGTATATAACATCGCTTATGGTGAAAACTTCGAGTTCCAATCTTATATGGCAGCATCTAAGTTCTACAAAGATTATGCGTTAAAAACAAATGATCAAAAACAATACTTAGAAAGCTATGAAGATCGTGTAGCAATTGTGTCATTATACTTAGGACGCGGTGATGTTGCGAAGGCAAAACAATTCGCAAGCATGATTGTCAAACAAAACTACCAACCAGCGACACCAACCTTTTTAAATGCGGGAAGAAGCAGAAGAGGAGAAATGGTGTCTTGTTTCTTGTTAGAGATGGATGATAGCTTAAATTCAATCGGCTTTAACATTAATACTGCAATGCAATTATCAAAAATCGGCGGAGGAGTAGCTTTAAACTTATCTAAGCTACGTGCACGCGGTGAGCAAATTAAAGGTATCGACAACGCTGCAAGTGGTGTAGTACCTGTTATGAAGTTACTTGAAGATTCGTTTTCATATGCGAATCAGCTTGGCCAACGAAAAGGTGCTGGCGCAGTATACTTAAACATTTTCCATTGGGATATTATTGAATTCCTTGATACGAAAAAAATAAATGCCGATGAGAAGAGCCGTATTCAGTCTCTATCAATCGGAATTATCGTTCCAAGTAAGTTCTTTGAGCTTGCTGAGAAAAACGAACCTTTCCATGTTTTCGCGCCTTATACGGTGTATAAAGAATACGGAAAGCATTTAGATGATATTGATATCGATGAAATGTACGATGAATTAATGAGCAATCCGAAAGTGAAGAAGAAGCCGCTAGATATTAGTGCGCGTGATATGCTTATTAAAATTGCTATGATCCAGCTTGAGTCTGGTTATCCGTACTTAATGTTTAAATCAAATGCAAATAACCAACATCCATTGAAGGATATTGGAACTGTGAAGATGTCGAACTTGTGTTAAATATGTAGCACCTTCTAGTAGAAATGCTAGTCGAAAACTCCGTTAAACGGGGAAAGCCTCAAATTTGAGGTAACCTACCGTGCTAAATCTTATCTTAGAATGAAAATATAAAAGTTCAGAATGTATCTTATTATTTTGTATAGCAGAGTTATGGGACAACATAAAGTAATAAGAGACTTTCTGAAAGATTAAGATAAGTAAAAGCCTAACGACTATCCCTTATGGGAGTAGAGCGCAAGCGATTGGCGTTCGAAAAGCGGAGCACCTAATCAGGTAATGCTGTAGGTGATGATATAGTCTGTCCTGTATGGTGACATACAGCAGTTGCATGAGCAACGGACTGAGGAATAGCGAACTCGGTTGAACATTCGAGACAGAAATCTTCCAGCTTCAAGAAACTTCTGAAATAAATGATTATGGTACAGATGACATTATCCGTCGTGATATTAACTGTAACTTAGGATCGTTAAATATCGTAAATGTAATGGAAAATAAAGAAATTCGTGAAGCAGTTCATGCGGGAATGGAAGCTTTAACAGCTGTTTCTGATATGACGATTATTCCGAATGCACCAACTGTGAAAAAAGCAAATGATGAGCTTCATTCAGTTGGGCTTGGCGCAATGAACTTACACGGATATTTAGCAAAAAATAAAATCGCTTATGAAAGTGCAGAAGCGAAAGAGTTCGCTCGTACATTCTTTATGATGTTAAATTACTACTCTATTGAGAAAAGTATGGAAATCGCTAAAGAAAAAGGCGAAACATTTAAAGACTTCGATAAATCTGATTATGCGAATGGGACATACTTTGAAAAGTATGAAACGACAGATTACAGCCCAGTAACTGAAAAAGTTCAGCAATTATTTGAAGGAGTTCATATTCCAACAAAAGAAGATTGGACAAGTTTAAAAGAGCAAGTGCAGAAGAATGGTTTATATAACTCATATCGTCTTGCCATCGCTCCTACGCAATCGATCAGTTACGTTCAAAATGCAACTTCAAGCGTAATGCCGATCGTAAGTCAAATCGAATCAAGAACGTATGCGAATGCGACAACATATTATCCAATGCCGTATTTATCAAAAGATACGTTCTGGTACTATAAATCTTCTTACGATATGAATCAGTTTAAATTAATTGATTTAATCGCAGAAATTCAAGAACATATTGACCAAGGTATTAGTACAATTCTTTACGTTAATAGTGATATTTCAACACGTGAATTAGCACGTTACTACATCTATGCACATAAAAAAGGCTTAAAGAGTCTGTATTATACGAGAACACGTAAATTAAGCGTGGAAGAGTGTGTGGCTTGTACCGTTTAATGGCATATTGCCATACTAAATGAATAACCCAAAAGTATGAGCAGGGTTATGAACCCTGCTCATACTTGGTTTGTTCTACTAAACGGTTAGCTTTTCATTATTAGATGGAAATTTAACCGTTCAGTAGAACAATAATAGATATAGGGGTGATTCAATGCGCGCTGTTAACTGGAATAAAAAAGAAGACGATTTCAGTTTAATGTTTTGGAAGCAAAACATCGCTCAGTTTTGGACAGAAGAAGAAATTGCGGTTTCGTCTGACAAAAATACTTGGGTGCAATTATCGAAAGAAGAGCAAATTGCTTATAAGCGTGTATTAGGTGGTTTAACACTTTTAGATACGAAACAAGGTGGCGAAGGAATGCCTCTTGTACTTGTTCATCTTGAAAATTTACAAGCAAAAAGTGTATTAGCTTTCATGGGTGCTATGGAAGAAGTACATGCGAAGAGTTACAGTCATATTTTCACAACGTTAGCTACTGAAGAAGAAATCGATGATATTTTCGAATGGGTAGACAACCATCCGTTACTTGAGAAAAAGGCTGGTATTATTACAAGTTACTATCGTCGTTTATTAAAGCCTGAAGTAACGAAAAAAGAGTTATACATGGCAATGGTAGCAAGTGTGTTCTTAGAAAGTTACCTATTCTATAGTGGATTCTTCTATCCACTTTACTTAGCTGGTCAAGGAAAACTAACAGCAAGTGGTGAGATTATTAACCTTATTATCCGTTAACTAATAGCGGCTTTTGGTAGAGATACCAATTGAAAAACCCTTTTAATTGCTGGGAACCCCTATTGTAAATTTATCTGTTATATTATTGATGAATACATACATTCAGGTTATTCTCTAACTATCAATGGATGGAAAGGAGAATAGCTGATAGGGCAATCAGCAGCGAAGCCTTTATCTAGCGATAACATGTACGGAATTTACTATTTGAAAATCAATGGGAAGTATTATATTGGTAAAGATGTGCAAGTTTCGAATTTAAAACGAATTAAGGAACATATGTGGATGTTAAAGAGTGGCACACATTATAATAGGTATTTACAAGCAGCATACTGTAAATATGAATTCACCTTAGAATATGGAGTTCTAGAGGAGATAGAATGTTCATTGGAAGAATTGAGTGAGATTGAACAACAGTATATTTGGCAGTATGATTCTTATAATAATGGCTATAATTTAACTTTAGGTGGAGAAGGATTGGGTGGAATTAAATTCACTGAAGAACAATTAGAAAAGAAAAGACAACGTGTTATAGGTGAAAAAAATCCACAATCCAAAATTACAGATGCGCAATTTTTTGAGATTGTAGAATTATTAAAGGACGGCAAGACAAACCCAGAAATTGCTGAAATATATAATCTTCATCCTAATTATGTGTCTTTAATTCGACATAAGAAACGTTTTAAACATCTTTGGGAAAAAGTGCGAAATTATATTCCGGTAAAATCTGAGCACCAACTGAAAACAAGGGGACGTGTTACTCTTGAAATGTTTTTGGACATTGTTCAGATGTTACAAGCCGGTGAATCAAATGCATCCATTGAAAGAAAACATGGGTTATCGAGCGGCACAGGAAGCCGTATCAGACACCGAAAGCTGTATAAACAGTGGTGGGTGCGATACGTAGATAAAGGAACGTTCAACGACTATCCCAATGGCGGTGAAATTCCGCAATAGGAGTAGGGCCAAGCGGTGGGTGAGAATCCCTTAAATCGAAATGGAGGGCTACCTGAGAAGGTAGATGATATAGTCTCTTCTTACAGGAAACTGTAAGCTGTATAAACGGCATAGGAGTAGCGAATCTATGTGAAGGTAAAGGATGAGTCAATTCACGGCGTATTCGTCGGTATTTTAGCACAACAAATCTTCGCGGAACTTTCTGCAGAAGATCAACAAGAAGTGCAAAAAGAAACGCAAGAGTTATTAATGGAACTATATGAAATTGAAATGGCATACACAGAAGAAATTTACACTTCTATTGGCCTTGTAGAGGATGTAAATCGTTTCGTTCGTTACAATGCGAATAAAGGACTTATGAACTTAGGACTTGAGCCAAAGTTTGAAGAAGAAGAAATTAACCCAATCGTTTTAAATGGTTTGCGTACAGATACGAAAAACCATGATTTCTTCTCTGTAAAAGGAAATGGTTACGTAAAAGCGACGAACGTTGAAAAGTTATCTGATGATGACTTCGTGTTTAATTTTTAATATATGATCATAAAGAAAAGCTGTCTTATTCATTGATAAGACAGCTTTTCTTTATGATTTTGTTTACATAACACTATTATTTTCATATAACGATTTCTGTTGAAAAATTCTATCCAGCTAACGGATAGAATTTTTTTGTAAGTAAATGGGTATTTACAATCCTTTTGTATCGGTGTATTATTTAACTAGTACACCGATACAAAAGGAGGGAAGAAATGAAAATAGAGTTTTCTCCAAATACACCAATTTACATTCAGGTAATGGAATACATAAAAAAAGAAATCGTAACAGGACATTTATTGCCTGGTGATAAAATTCCCTCTGTACGTGAATTAGCGAGTGAATTACAAGTAAATCCAAATACGATCCAGCGTACATTTCAAGAGCTAGAACGAGATGGGGTTGTTGTAACACGTAGGGGAATGGGACGATATGTAACGAATGAAGGGGAGAAAATTATGGAGCTGCGAAAAGAGATGGCGAAAGAATTACTTCATTCTTTTATAGATGGAATGGACAATTTAGGTTTTTCAGAAGAAGAAATTCTTACAATCCTTCGTTCTTCATTACATGAGAAAAGGGAGGAGAGCGAATGACAGAGCTATTAAAAATAGAAAACTTATGGAAGAGATACGGATTAAAAGCAGTGATTCGTGAATTAAACATAGAGATTACCGAAGGAAAAATTGTTGGACTTGTTGGAGATAACGGGAGCGGGAAAACGACGTTATTGAAAATGATTGCTGGTCTGCAGCATCCATCGCAAGGTAGTATTACAGTAGCTGGTAAAAAGGTAGGATTAGAAACGAAAGAAATTGTTTCTTTTATGTCTGATAAGTCAGTATTTGATGAGTGGATGACTGTAAAAGATTCTTTGTTTTTCTACCGAGACTTTTATAAAGACTTTGATATTCAAAAAGCGGTAGATACGATAGTAGAATTTAAAATACCACTGGAAGAGAGAATTACAGCATTATCAAAAGGGATGGTTGAAAAACTTCAAATCATTTTAACGTTTTCTCGGAGGGCGAAATTATATGTACTAGATGAGCCGCTTGGAGGGATTGACCTCGTTTCTAGAGAACATGTATTAGATTTAATATTACAATTTTATAGAGAAGATTGTACAATGTTAATTTCCACTCATCTAATAAATGAAATTGAAAATATCTTTGATGAAGTGATCTTTTTAAAAGATGGAGAAATTGTACTATATGAGAATGTAGAAGACCTTCGTTTTCAGAGAGGAAAAGCAGTTCATGAATTGTTTAAGGAGGTGTTTAGTAAGTGAAGTCGTTACTTTCTTATTTATGGAATGTGAATAAGAAAAAATATATTGTTACTTTTTTAATTTTTGTGTTAATTGAAGCGATTTTATTTTCACAAATGATTGTAAAAAAGAGTGAGACAGCTGTTGTGAAACAAGAAGCGATATTCGGATTTATTATTATGATCTTCATGTTTTATGTGTTGTATATGTTTTTACAAACGATGAAGTCATGTTCACGTTTACTAACAAATCCATTGTTACGGGTTGCGGCGATATCTGGGAAACAATATGTTTTTTCTATCCTCACCTTCTTTTTTATTGTAATGGCTATATGTTATGGCATATGTGGAATTCTTTTCTATGTAGGTTATGTATTAGCATTTCCTACGACGTATGTATATATAGATGCACAAGAAATTATGCAAGTAGGTATAGTAAAGAATTTAATATATACAATGAGTGATTTGTTTGAATTTTTATTTGCTGTGTTACAAATTTTCTTAGTAGTTACTCTGGTTAAATTGCTTACTAAGAAGAAAAAGATACAAAAAATATTAATTGTTATTATTTCTCTAATTGTAAGTATAGCGATTACTTTAGTGACAACATTGCTAGGGAAATTAGCCCCAGCTTTCCAAGGATTGCGAAGAGAAGAATATCGTAGTGAAAGTAAAGGTCTATTTATTGATATGTTTCAAGAAAATGGATTAAACATTTTTAATATAAGTTTTATGGTGATTGTTAGTGCTCTAATCGTATATGTAATTGCTTATATAATCGATAAAAAACTAGAAGTCTAAAGGAGGAATCGGCATTGGGAAACGTAGTAGTAAAATTAGAGAAGGTTCGAAAAAAAATTGGTGGAACGGAAATTATTCGTGGTTTATCATTTGAAGTTCGTGAAGGGGAAGTATACGGGTTCCTTGGACCAAACGGTAGCGGTAAGACAACGACGATCCGTATGATGACAGGTCTTATTTCAATGACAGAGGGCGATATTACAATTTGCGGTCATAGTATTCGCACGGAGCGTGAAAAGGCGCTAGAGCAAATTGGAGCGATTGTAGAAAATCCTGAACTATATGATTATATGACAGGAATGCAAAACTTAAAGCATTTTGCGAACATGGCAATTACACCAATTAGTAAAGAGCGCATTGCTGAAATTGTAAAACTGGTTGAATTAGAGCATGCGATTCATAAAAGGGTGAAAACATATTCACTTGGTATGAAACAACGTTTAGGAATTGCACAGGCATTACTTCATCAGCCGAAAATTTTAATTTTAGATGAACCGACAAATGGATTAGATCCAGCTGGTATTCGTCAAATTCGTGATTATTTACAACGTTTAGCGAAAGAAGAGAATATTGCTGTAATCGTATCAAGTCACTTATTAAGTGAAATTGAACTCATGTGTGATCGCGTCGTTATTATTAAGCAAGGTGAGTTTGTACAAGAGTACAACTTACATGAACAAGCAAAACATGATGAGACAGTAGTTGTAGCGTTTGAAGTAGATCAAGTACAGAAAGCAAATGAAATCGTTCAAGGTAAGGCGCAAGGAAATGTCATTGTAGTATCTGTAACGAAAGAAGAAATTCCGCAACTTGTAAAGAAACTTGTGAATGACGATGTGCTTGTATACGGAGTTACTGTTCAAAATAAAACGTTAGAGGATGAGTTCTTAGCGATTACAGGGGGAGTGAAAGCGTAATGTTTAAATTAATTCAAAATGAATTTTTAAAGCTGCATGCGAAAAAAGGAATGTATATTTTAATTGGTGTTATTGCAGTATTGGAGATTTTGGGAGTTTTAGCGATGCTGAAATGGGGAGATGGAAGTGAATTTAAAGGATCCTATTTAGATTTTGCAAGTTCAGAGATTGGTTTAATTACTTTGTTTGCAACAATTTTTGGCATTACGATTGCTTCTCGTATGATTACGGATGAGTTCCAAAAAGGTACAATTAAGCAGTTATTAATCCGTCCAAGAAAACGAATGACAGTTTTATTCTCTAAATATATTACAGTGTTACTTACTATAGTATTTATCATATTTGCTAGTACGTTAATTGCTATGATTATTGGATTAATTGTAATGGATGGTAGTAAAACAGAATTAACGTTAGGAATCGTAATGAAATCTACCTTATATCAAGTACTTTCACCGCTCTTCTTTGCGACGCTTGCATTTTTCTTAGCAAACGTATTTAGAAAATCTGTATTACCATTAATTATTACGATGTTCCTGTTCTTCTTACAAGGAGCAATTAATATGTTATTAATGATGTTTGCAAAAGGCGTAGCGAAGTTTATAGTATTCTTCCATTTGGATTTAAGAGCTTACGATGGCAATAAATTAATTAGTGGCGGAGTAGAACCTACATTCACAGAATTTACGTTTACAACTTCATTATTACTTGTAGCTGCATACTTTGTTGTATTGCTTGTAGCATCAAGTGCATTATTCCAAAAACGTGACGTATTATAATAAAAGAAATCCCCGCTTGTAAAAACGGGGATTTTTATTACATAACTTGCTCAGGTAGTGCAACTTGAAGAACAGTAATATAGTATTTTAATAGATATGTTGTTTGAAAGTAATTGAGAAAAATAGGAAGAGTTCAACTATATTCATATTATAATGTAGTTATCCGCCCATTTACTTTTACTAACTTTGGAGGTGTTCTATATGCACTATGCATTTTCACGTATAAGGCTACGTAGCTTTTTTGGATGGATGATCATAGGGCTGTTCCTTACGATGATCCCATTAGGTCTATCAAATGTTTCTGAGAATACCACGGAGGTTATTTCACAAATAACTTTGTTTTTTGTATTTCCGTTATTTTGGTTATACGTAAAAACCAATAAAAATAATGTTGTATTTAATAGTTTTTTTGATAAGCCAGGACGTTTATCGTGGGGATTAATTGTATTAGCAACGATAATGGGAATGATTTTTTCAGTCGGTATATCTCATATTCAATTTTACATATTAGCACATACGTTACCGAATTTCTTAGTTACTATGTTAGAAGACGGAAATGTTATTAATACGAGTAACATATATATGACGATATTTACTTTCGTTTCAGCATGTGTATTAGCACCAATTATGGAAGAGGTTATTTTTAGGGGCTTCTTTTTACAGCGAATGGCTTATAAATGGGGGATTAAAAAAGCTGTCATTATATCTTCCATTATTTTTGGCTTAGGACATTTTGATGTTATTGGTGCGTTCATGTTTGGTGTTGTTATGTGTCTTTTATACATAAAGACACAAAATATATGGACGAATATCGCTGTACACGCTCTAAATAATTTAATTGCAACAAGTATGCAATTTGTTGGCGGAGAAGAGAGTAGCGCAATTTCAATTCCTGAATTACAAGCGCAAAGTAATTTATGGATCGGTATCGGTCTTACAGTTGTTGGATTACTTTGGTTAATTCCTTACGTTTGGAAACAATGGCGTACGGTAAAAGAAGTGGGTGTGCCACCAGTGCGCTTCATAAATGAGGAAAAAGTAGTGAGTGCATCACAAGAAAATGAAGTGTATAGTCAAGTGATTGTAACAGATAGATTGATGGCTGTAGAGCTACCAGATGAGGCTGTAAATAAGCTCGGGTTAGAAGAAAATGATTATGTAACAGTATCTGTAGAAGACGATAAAATCGTTATAAAGAAAGCGCATGATAGATAAGTAAAAAGTAGCTCCTTGTGAGCTACTTTTTACTTTGTAATAATTTCCACACGAAAATTATTGCCGTTCTTTACATATTTAATATCTGTAACAGTGCGGACTGCTTTTAAAATCTCAACTTTTTCACCAATTCGAGGGATAGTCGGAACATTGTCCCAAATGCCAAGCAAGTCATCTAATTGTGCCGTTTTTTCATAAAACCAGATTTTCAATGTAAAGCCCCTTTCTCGAACTTTATGTATTTTAATACATAATATATTATTTTTATTCTTATTGTAAGGGGTTTTTATATATTTTATGAATAAAAATTAATTAATCTTCTGGAAAGATATGTTCAATATCAGGAGTAAGAGATATTTCTGATAATACGATATGAGAAACAGTCGTTGCATATGAAGAAACATCATTAATAAATTCTTCAAGTTCAACGAGTGAAGGAACAGAAATTTTTACAATGTAGCATAAGCTTCCTGTTACGCGGTAACAAAAACTTGCGGACGGATAAGACTGAATAAACTGTTGCATACGCGTTGTATCACCGTTTTTTAAAGTGATTTCTAAAATACAGTCTAAAACAAGTCCTGCTTTTTTATAATCGATATCGATTGTGTATTTTTGGATAACGCCTTCACTTTCGAGCTTACGAACACGTTCTGCAGTAGACGGAGCAGATAAGTTTACTCGTTTCGCCAATTCACGCATGGAAAGGCGACTATCATTATATAATTCATTTAAAATTTTTCGATCAACACGATCTAGTTGCATGTGTAAATATACCTCCAGTAAAATGATAATTTTTGTAAAGGAAAAATATAAATTAAGATTCATATGAAATGTAAAGAGAACTTTATTTATTTTACAATAAAACTGAAGGGAATAGGAGGAAAAATAATGGAGAGAATTTCATTATCAAATGTAGGAGATACAAAGTTTCAAAGGTTATTAGGTCATAATCCGGAAATATTACATTCGTGGAGTACATTAGAAAATACATTATACAATAAAGGAACTCTTTCAGCAGAGTTAAAGGAGCAAGTGAGAAGAACATTAGCGTATGGGAATGAATGCCCGTACTGTATGGCGAAGGGAAGGCCTGATGATATGCAAAAGGTAGAAGAAATTGGTGTAGCAGTTACTTTTGCGCATACATTTATTCATGACAAAAAGGCGATAGATGATAATATGTTTCATGTATTGAAACAATACTGGACGGAAAAAGAAATTGTAGAGCTTTGTGCGTATATTTGTTTTATTACTGCGTCACAACAATTTGGTTTTCTATTTCAATTACAGCCGAAAGAAGGAGAAAATGATGAATAATCAAATAGCACTTATTATAATTGATGTACAAAAGGCGTTTCAATTACCATACTGGGGTGAGAGAAATAATCTTTTTGCTGAAGAAAATATGAGAATTTTGTTAGCAGAATGGAGAAAAAGGAAACGACCAGTTTTTCATATTCAACATGTAAATAAAGAAAATGATCAGTCGATGTTTTATGAGGGAGCGGAAACAGTCAACTTTAAAGAAGAGTTGCAACCACTACCAGGTGAAGTGGTTATTCAAAAATCTGTTAATAGCGCATTCATTGGGACAAATTTAGAAGAGCAATTAAGAGAGAACAAATGTAATGCAGTAGTGATTGTAGGATTAACGACAAATCATTGTGTGGAGACTACGACACGAATGGCAGGGAATTTAGGATTTAAAACATATTTAGTGAGTGATGCGACGGCTACTTTTAACCGTAATGGTCTAGATGGTAAAGAGTATAGTGCAGAAGATATTCATAATATGACACTTGTAAATTTACATGAAGAGTTTGCTACAATTATGACGACAAAAGAAGTATTGAAATTATTTTAAGAAAATAATTGCGAATTATGTAGAAAAAAATAAGAATATTTCGTATAATCTAAGTACAATCATTTTAAAAATAGGGGTGGCATCGTATGGAGCAAATTCCGGTAAAGAGAATAGAAGAAGTACTTGTTGTAGCAGGGGATGACAAACAAAAGCAAAAGGAATTTTATGAATTGCTCTTATCTACTGAGTTTTATGTTGCTGGCTCATTAGAAGCAGAGGAAGGTGCAACAGAAGGGATACTTCGTTTGCGTCATTTCCAAGGAGAGGGTAGATGGATCGTTCCGTTCTTTACACAAATGGAATTTGTGAAAGATGTATTGCCAGAAGGAACACCCCTTATTACGATACGTGGGAAAGAATTATTTGGTAGCATTGAGAAAGATGCTACAGCAGTATTAAATGTCGGTACTGATATAAGTAAAACATTTATTCCAGAAGAAATTGCAGATATCGCATCTGGACGAATTTTTAACTATTATAAATAAAGTGAAGCTTTAATCAGTGGGGGTTTTCTTCATCCCCCACTGATTATTAGTTGAACCAATCGGGCTTTAATGGGCAGCCCGACCCCCACCTAACTTCTTTACTTTCGCTGAATTTTGATGTGGGGGTCTTACTGCCCATTAAAGCGGGATAAAAGGAAAAGCTGAATTGCTTTTCCTTTTTAATTTGAACACGGAGTGGCTATGCCAGAAGAAATAGAGAGTGTTTTATTATTTGTATTTATTGTCGCTGTAGCTCCAAGAGGGATTCCGATGTTTGGGCTTATATGTCCAATCGGTAAACCGAATAGGACAGGTATAGCATATGAAGTGAAATATTCATATAGTATTGTTTGCAATGATTGAGATGGTTTAGAAGGAGTGCAGTCATGACAACTTGTAAAAATAACACCACTACATTCATGAAACTTTCCAGATAAAAGTAGCTGATTTAACATACGATCAACGCGATACGGTTCTTCCCCAATGTCTTCAAGCAATAAAAGTTTATTGGCTGTATTTATCTCGTAGGAGGAGCCAATGATACTCGTTAACACCGCTAAATTGCCTCCAACTAACTGACCTGTAACTGTACGGGAAGAGCTAGGTACGATACATTCTGAAGCAGATAAGATGGTTGAATACGGATGAAATAGTTGGTTGAAAGAAGATAAAGAAAGAGAATCTACCCCTTTCCCTAATTCTTCAACCATTGGGCCATGAAAAGTAATAAGCTTTGCATAACGTGAAAAGGCAGTATGTAAAGCTGTAATATCGCTATATCCCCAAAAGATTTTTGGATTTTGCCGAATGATTTCATATTGAATGTGAGGGAGGAGACGAGCGCTACCGTAACCACCCCGTGCACAGAAAACGGCCTTTACCTCATGATTTGAAAATGCTTCATGTATATCATCAAGCCGGACTTGATCCCTTCCAGCTAAATATCCATATTTCTCATAAACACTCTTCCCGATTACTACAGATAAACCCATTTCTTGTAATACCTTTACACCTTTTAATACATTTTCAATTGTTGGTGGCCCGGACGGTGCAATAATCATTACTGTATCACCTTGTTGTAATGCATTTGGATATATCATTGTTTTCAGCCTCCTTCACTTTCAATATATTCGCTTCATAGGAAGTTCAATCCTTGTAAAAGAAGGGAAAAGTTTGTCAAATAAAGAAGATATAAAGAGAATAGGAGGAGAAACAATGTTTACAAGTCGAGTCATAGATACATTACAAATTAAGTATCCCATCATTCAAGCCGGTATGGCGGGTGCGATTACGACGCCAGAACTCGTTGCAGCTGTGAGTAATAGCGGAGGATTAGGAACGCTTGGAGCAGGCTATATGAGCCCAGAACAAATTCGTGAAGCAATTTATACAATAAGGGAGCTAACAGATAAGCCCTTCGGTGTTAATTTACTTTTAACAAAAGAGATACAGATAGAAGAAGAGAAGATAAACTTGGCAAAGAGATTACTTAGCGGAGTGAATAGAGAATTCGGTATAGAGGAAGAAGAGCAGGTAAAGCTTCCAAAAAGTTATAAAGAACAATTACAAGTGTTAGTAGAAGAAAAAGTACCAGTCGTTAGCTTTGCGTTTCAAACGTTAGAAAAAGAAGAGATAAATGATTTGAAAAGAAGTGGAATAAAAGTCATCGGCACAGCTACTCATGTGGCAGAGGCGAAAGTGCTTGCTGAATTAGGAGTAGACATTATTGTCGGTCAAGGTAGCGAGGCAGGAGGGCATAGAGGAACGTTTATCGGGAAAGAACAGGACGCTATGATTGGTACGTTTGCATTAATTCCGCAGCTAGTAGCAGCAGTTCCGCATATCCCGATTGTTGCAGCAGGTGGTGTAATGAACGGGCAAGGGCTTGTTGCTGCATTTACACTGGGAGCAGAAGCTGTTCAAATGGGATCAGCCTTTTTAACGAGTGAAGAAAGTATTACGCATGACGTGTATAAAAAAGCGGTTTTACGTAGTACAGATACGAGTACAACTGTGACTCGTGCGTTTTCCGGGAAATATGCACGAGGTATTCGTAATGAATTTATAGAGAAGCATGAAGGGAAAGAAGAAGACCTTCCGATGTATCCGGTGCAAAATGTATTAACCTCTAAAATACGCCAACAAGCAGCAAAGCAAAATAATGGAGAATATATGTCACTTTGGGCAGGACAAGCGTCATCATTAGCACGAATAGAATCAGCTCAGCATGTAGTGGAGAGAGTGATGAAAGAAGCAGATAACACAATTGAACAATTGCAAAATGTATATAGAAAAAGACCACTTGAATAATTCAAGCGGTCTTTTCTTTAGTTTGCTTTATAAAATTGTTGGATGGCTTCATCAATATAAACCCAGCCTTTCCAACCTAAGTGCATATGATCTTTTAAGAAGTATTTATCATACTCATGATTTGAGAAGTCGGCAATTGGATAGCCAGCTTTCTCAATTTGCTCATGAACTTTCTTATAGTACAATTCTCGGCGTTCTTTCGGGAAGCCAGCGTAATCGTACCAAGGCCCTTTTACAGGAACAGAAATGAAGAGTGGTTTTGCACCAGATTGTTTTAATAAATCAAGTGCAATTTGTAAATCTTCATATTCTGGCGATTGATCATAAGCATCATTTTTTAAGTAGCCTTCACGTTGCTTTAATTTCTTCTTGATTTTGCTGTTGAAGTAACCATCTTCAATACCGTAATTGTTAGATCCAGATTCTGCTGCACCTGTTTGATCTGCATGTTTACGAGCCTCTTCCCAGTTCATTTGTTTTAATGAAGGGTCAAGTTTTTCTTTATGCGGTTTAATATTAAACATAGCTGTAAATAAATCTTTACGATCTAAAATGTTACGATAAATATAAGCGAAAGGTTTAGCAGCAAGTGCTTTTACTTTATGCTTTGTATCATCGTAAACGATACCTTCAAGCGAAATTTTTAATAAAGTTTCTTTCTTAACGATCTCAAAGTTTAATAAACGCTTTGCAATTTGCTTTTTCATTTCAGGTTTTACATCATCGTTGAAAATGAAGTGGTAACCTTGTTGCTTTGAAAAGTTAGGTGCAAAGTGTGTTTCATCAATACCTTGTGGCACAAACCATTGCGGAGAAAGAACGAATACCATTTTCTTATCCTTCAATTGATCCATCGTAGATGCAAAGTTTAATACATGTACAAGGTCTTGTGTTCCGCCACGTCCAAGTAGGAATGGTGTGAATCCTTCAGGCTTTACTTTGAAATAATTTGATGGATGGTAAGCATCCATACGTGCGAATTCCGATGAACCATACATCGGAAGGTATTTCGAATCTGCTAACATCTTTTGCTGTAAAATCATACTTTGAATCTTTTCTTCTTTTAAAGAAGTTGCAGCTTGTTCTACTTTTTCGTCACTTAAAAGCGGGAGTAGAAAGCGCGTCGGAATAAGTAGGAATACAGCAAAAAGGGCCAATGCTAAAAGCATCGGACCAAATTTTGCTTTGTTCATCGGATTTCTTCCAACTTCTTAATAACCATGTTTGGAGTAGCCCACTCGTCACGATCAAAATCAGAAATAGAAACTTCAATATCTAAACGCTCTTGGAATTCAACTAATAAAGATACTACAGCGAAAGAATCAAGAATACCTTCTTCAAATAATTGAACATCTAAGTTTTCTTTTACAATATCGTTTTCACATACTTCTTCTAAAATATCTAATACTTGCTCTTTAAATTCTGCCATTTTTAAAATCTCCTTTATATCCGAAATATATTATATGTGCAACTTCTTAATGGTATAAGAAGGGTGCATTAAAAGTATCTGTTAAGGTGTCCAGAGAAAATTAGGAAACCGAAACATACAACGTGGAACGTAATTACGATCGCAAGGACGTGTGTAAATTTGTTGTTTGGCCAAAACTTATGCTTTTTGTTTTTTCGTTCGAAAATATCGAATAGAATAAACAGTGCGGCATGATATAGACCATAAATAACATACTGCGCAACAGCGCTTCCTTGGATGTGCCAAATTCCCATAATGAAGAAGTTTAAAAATGCACCGATATACGAAATAGTGTAACGGTTCTTAATTAACTTTTTCTTCGTTGCAAAAAAGACGAAACGCATGTAGATAAAATCACGGAACCAGAATGATAAACTCATGTGCCAACGGTTCCAGAAGTCTTTTATATTACGACTAAGGAACGGTTTATTAAAGTTTTCAGGAGTTTTAATTCCCATCATATAACTGATACCAATTACGAACGCACTATAACCTGCAAAGTCAAAGAATAATTGCATGCTAGTAGCGTACATAAAAATCACGTTAGATAAAAGTGTATCTTGATTGGCGAATACGGCCTTTACAAGATATGTTGTTATTAAGTGCGCGATTATAAATTTGTACAGAAAACCTTGGAAAATACGGTTAAGTCCTGTATATAGTAACTTTTGATATTCTTCAGCGCTAGGCGGCTTTTGAATATCTTTTTGGAATCTACGGTAACGATCAATAGGTCCACTTGAAATCGCAGGGAAGAATAAAACAAACTCCCAGAAATTAAAGAAGGAAAGTTCTTTAATTAAATTATCACGAACTTCAAAGACCATTTGTACAGCTCTAAATGTTACGTAAGACATACCTGCGAAAACAATAAAATGCAATTCAGGTACAAATGGTGCGATTTTTGCCAAAATAAGTGGCAAAATCGATAAAATAACAGCTATACAAAACATGAATGTACTATTGTTTTGTTTTCTTAAAAGTAAATAGCCTTTAATAAGGGCATATTGCCAAATAATAAATGCAGCTAACATAATCGCTTGCTTCGGTTTATCCGAGAAGATAATAGCAATCATGACTAATGTTAAAACGGCATTATATTTACGCAACATTTTACCTTTTAATCCAGCTATGATAGTAGGTATTAACAAAATGCCCACTATAGCGAAAAAATAAAATGATCCATATGCGGTCATGCTGTAACCTCACTCAATAATTTTTTGCGATCTACCTTTCCATTTGGTGTCATTGGAATAGAAGATTGATACATGAATTTACGTGGAATCATGTAGTTTGGTAATCGCTCATTGAGTTCTTTTTTGATTGCAGATGTTAATTTGAATTCTTTTTCAAATGAATGTTCTCCAGGAACAACAACCGCTAATAAATAATCGTATTTCTCACCTTTTTTAATTGGAACGATAACTGCTCCTTCTACGTAAGAACACGCACGAAGGTGATGCTCAATTTCTTCTAATTCCATTCGATAACCATGCAGCTTAATTTGGAAATCAAGACGACCATTATAGAATAGAAGACCATTTTCAACATAGCCAGCATCGCCTGTTTTATAGGCGCGCTCACCGTCAATCATAGTAAATGCTTTTTCTGTTAATTCAGGGCTTCCTAAATATCCAACGCTTACGCTTGGACCAACAATTACGATTTCACCTTTTTCACCATCAGGCGCAATCGTACCATCTTCTTTCATAATAAGAAGGCGGCAGTCTGATTTACAGTAGCCAACTGGAAGTGATTTGTATTGATTAAGCACTTCTTCTGTAACGTGAATACCTGTTACAGCGACAGTAGCTTCAGTTGGACCGTACGTATTCATAATTGTTGCTTTTGGGAAACGCTCAATTAATTTTCTAGCTACTTCATTTGGTAACACTTCACCGCAGAATAAGAATGTTTTCATGTTTGGTAGCATACTCTCAGAGAAAGATACTTCCATTAAACACATCTCTGCGAAAGATGGTGTGGAAGTCCATACTTGTATATCCGATTGCTCTAAAGAAGCAAACAAGTCTTTTGGACGTGCAATCATATCTTTATCAATTGCCCAAAGTGTACCACCTGTTACTAATGATGGGTAAATATCCATGACAGATAAATCAAATGAGAAAGGTGCTTGGTTTAAGAATACTTGCCCCGTTTGTAAGTTGAAATCTTCTACAGCCCATTTTGTAAAACTTACAAGGCAGTTATAAGTAATCTGAACCCCTTTCGGATTACCTGTGCTTCCTGATGTGTAAATAATGTAGAAGTTTTCATCACCTGTTACCGCATGTTCAGGATTTGGAGTTTTCCCTTTATGAGTAAAGAAAATATCTTTTAAGTTGTCCTCACTTAGAATGCGAACTGGTAAATCAGTTACAGTTACTTCAGTTCCTGATAAAAGTAGTTTCGCACCAGAATTTTCAGCGATACGTTGTACACGATCAGCTGGGATAGATAAATCTACAGGAATATAAGCATGTCCAGCTTTTACACATCCTAAAAAGTTAATAATCATTTCAGGTTGCATATGGCCATACACCATAATTGGTGAACGATCATCTGGATACTCAGAAGAAATCCAATGTGCTAACGCATCAGAATCTTCCTTTAATTGTTTGTACGTAATTTTCGCATCTCGCCAAACAAAAGCAGTTTGATCAGGCGTTTCAATAGCCCACTTTTCAATTTGTTCTAATAACTTCATAACGTTCCCACCCTAGAATTCATTGTAAATAAATGTACTTGTGTTTGTATCATGGAATCCATACAACCAAAGTAATGCAAATAAAATTGCAAGGTAATAAACCGTCTTTGCAACCCATTGTGTGAGTGGTCGAGACCATATCTCTTTTAATCTTTCCATGTCTTTCCCTCTCTTAATGAAATAATAGCTCTTTGTAGGTATCATGTCCTACATTATTGTGAAAAAAACAAAATTCCACATTTTAGGTAAAAATAAGTCAAAAGGCTCTTTTCTGATATTAGCACTAAATACTAAAAAAGAAAATCCCTAACTTAGCAATTATATTACATTCAGCATCAATTTGTAATGGATTTGATATGTAAATAGGAAGTGGATTGTGTGAATACATAAAAGTGGACTAGAAGAATACGTAAAATATAGTATTTGTGCTTATGAGTCATTCGAGACAAAGTAAACTTTTACATTTCTAGCCCTTTTAAAAAGGAGGAAATTATCATGGATAGAGTGTGGAAGAATCTAATTTCGGAAGAAAATATCGTGAAATGGAGAAGACATTTTCATAAGTATCCGGAATTATCGTTTCATGAGAAAGAAACTTCACAATTTATATATAATACATTATGCACATTTTCTTCTTTTGAAGTAACGAGACCGACGAAGTATAGTGTACTAGCAATTAAAAGAGGAACGGAACAAGGGAAAGTAGTTGCGATTCGAGCTGATATAGATGCTCTGCCAATTCAAGAGGAGACGAGTAAATCTTATACGTCTGTGAATAAAGGAATGATGCATGCATGTGGACATGATGCTCACGCAGCTATTTTGTTGGGGACAGCAGAAGTACTGTCAAATATAAAGGAAGATTTTGCAGGGGAGATTCGTCTATTTTTTCAGCACGCAGAAGAGGTATATCCCGGCGGGGGACAAGAAATGGTTGAGGCAGGTGTAATGGACGGTGTTGATTATGTAATAGGTTTACATGTTATGTCAGGACTTGAGAGCGGAAAGATAGGCATTGCGTATGGGCCGATGATGGCGGCACCAGACGTATTTACAGTTGAAATTCAAGGGAAAGGGGGACATGCGGCGAGGCCGGAGGAAACGATAGATCCTATTGCTATCGGAGCGCAGATTATTACAAATCTACAACATATTGTATCAAGAAATACAAGTGCTTTCATGCAAAGAGTCGTTTCAGTTACGCAGTTTCATGGGGGAATGGCTGATAATATTATTCCTAGTGCAGCAACTTTAATGGGCACTGTTCGTTCATTTAATCAAGCATTAAGGTTGGAAGCAGAAGAGAAAATTGAGAAAATCGTGAAAGGAATTACAGAAGCACATGGAGGGTCATATACATATTCGTATCGATATGGATATGATCCGGTTATTAATGATGAATATATTACGAAAGTAGTAGAAGAAAGTGCACTACATTTGTTTGGAAATGAGCGTGTTGTGAAGCTTGAACCTTCTATGGGAGGAGAAGATTTTTCGGCATATTTAAGAAAAGCACCTGGTTGTTTTATTAAATTAGGGACTGGTAATAAAAAGATAGATACTTGCTACCCGCATCATCATCCAAAATTTGATGTAGATGAATCAGCTCTCATTTATGGAGTGGAATTATTTTTAGAAACAACAATGAGATTATTGAAATCATAGAAAAGTATAAAGTGCAACTTTAATCAGTGGGGGTTTTACTGCCCATTAAAGTGGGATAAAAAAAGGCAACTGCGCTCTATCGCAGTTGCTTTTATTTCTTTCCGTCAGAGAGGGCTGAGAAAGAACTATGCTCATTTATAGTATATGAATAGCTAACGGACAAGCTTGTACATTTTAATCATTTTTTAAAAAAAGTTGTTGACAGTGATAATCAATATCAATTAATCTAAAAATAGTTGAAATTGATAATTATTATCAATAGGATGGATGCGACATGTTAATGAGAAAAAAATTTCACCTTCTACGGAGGGGATTAAAAGATAAAAATAAAGAAGTTGATCAGCATATGGAATGGCAACGAAATGTAATTCGTTCTGAATATGTAGATGAGAAGAAGAGCATTCAAACAGAAAAAGAGATACAAAGTAAGGGGAGAGGTTCAGTTGAGTAAGTTAGTAATGATTTTTGCAAGTATGAGTGGAAATACAGAGGAAATGGCTGATCATATTGCCGGCGTGATTCGTGAAACTGAAAATGAAATTGAAGTGATTGATATTATGGATTCACCAGAAGCTTCTATATTAGAACAGTATGATGGAATTATTTTAGGTGCATACACTTGGGGAGATGGTGACCTTCCGGATGATTTCTTAGATTTTTATGACGCAATGGATTCTATTGATTTAACTGGGAAAAAAGCGGCAGTATTCGGATCATGTGATTCGGCTTATCCAAAATATGGCGTGGCAGTTGACATTTTAATAGAAAAGCTAAAAGAACGCGGGGCAGAAGTTGTGTTAGAAGGATTAAAAGTAGAATTAACGCCAGAAGATGAAGATGTAGAAAAATGTTTACAGTTTGGAGCTGAATTTGTAAAACACCTTTCTTAATGGCAGAAGGGAGATGAAGAGCAAGTGCATGAGAAAATCGCAATTAAAACGATGACAGATTATCATTTGTATGATTTTATGCGTTGTCCACATAAATTTTATTTTCGTCATATCAAAAGAAGAGAACCTTCTTCGTTTGAATGGCAACAAATCGCACAAATGATTGTGAATCGAATTATTAACGAATATTACACATTACCGGCAGGCCAACAAACGAAAATTGTACTTTTAATATTAATAGAAAAGTATTGGAAAAAAGTAAGGGTTAATATGTTTGCTTCGAAGATGGAGTATTACATTGTGTTAGCGAAGCTAACGGATCACTTATTACAGTTTGTTGAAAGAGATGATAGTCAGACACCACCGTTATTTTTATATGAAAAATTTCAAACATATATGGAAGAGTTAGGTGTCCACATGTCATTGACATTAGAAGTTGGTGAGTGGAGTACTGAGTCGTTTGTAATTAAGAAGTATGTTGTCGATGCGGATGAGGAAATGCTTGCTCTTTGTCAAAAGCTAATGACAGTATTTAGTTATAAAGCTTTCGGCATTCTTCCAGGGAAAATTGAAGTTATTAATTTAATAGAAGGAACTAAGTATGACTACACTCCGAAACAGGAAGATATTATAACTGGAATGGCTCATTTATCTAGAATGAAAGAAATGTTACAGCAACCTGAGCATTATACAGAGCGTCATTTTCGTTCTGAGTGTATAAGTTGTGCATTTCGTAGTGAATGCCAAGGGGAAGAAGTAAAGAAAGAAGCGAAACAGAAGAAAAATATCGTACATTAAAGGATGCAAATTTGCATCCTTTTTTGTTGTTGACATGAAAAGCTTTTCATCATGTATCGTATATTTGTAGCAGATTTTAATAAAGGGAGGAATAATCAATGAAAGATGAAACGAAAGTATTTCAATGGTTAAAAGAACAGAATGCCCCTTTTGGAATTCAACTGCAAATTTTACAGGCATTTCAACTGTATAAAGTCATTGTTGAAATGGATAAAAAGTTAATGTTATATGAGGAGAGAGAATATAGGGAGAGAATGTAATCTCATCCCTGTAGTATTGCTTTCAGTTGTTCTATACCAGCTAAAAATTCAAGTTCATTCTTTGTTTCAAAGTTATAAATTATATTATGTAGTAAAGGACTGTATTGATAAAAATTTGTGATACGGTGAGTGAGTAATGGATCATGGTGTGAAGTAAGTGTACAGTATTGTTCATATACTGATGTAGTAAATTCATGTCCGAAATCATCATATAGCCCAGCAAAGTCAAAGGCAGGATCTCCAATTTGAGCATCACCAAAATCAATGATTCCTGAAATGGTTTTATTTTGTTTATCAAATAAAATGTGATGATGTGTAAAATCAGCGTGAATGATTGTATTTTGAAATTTGGATGTAGCTAGACAGGCAAAGAAATTCTCGAATAAACGGTTTAAGGTTGATTTCTGGAACGAAGTTAGACTGTTAGTAACATACTCATTTAATTTAGTTTGTAGCTCTTTCCAGTAGGTAAGTGTTTTTTCGGTAGGGAACCCTAACGCTGTAACACTTTTTAGAGGAATGCTATGTAGAGCCGCAAGGAAAGTAGCTAATTGTGTAATAATTATTTTTCGTTCTTTTTCATCTAAGTTCGCAACTATTTCTGTTTTTAATGGTTCACCATGAATGAGAGTATAGTAGCTACAAAGAGGAACCTCATCAGATTCATTTGTATAAATTAGGTGATATTGTGGAACTTCGATTTCTTGTAGTGATTGAGTGAGAATTGTGCACAGTTCTTTTTCTAACGGAATTCGCATTGCATATTCCTGTTTTCGCGGGAAACGAAACAGTAGCTCATCATTTACTATAATCGCTACATTATCCCATCCTTCTTCATTTTGTTTATAGGAATGTATAGAAAGATTAGGCAAAGCTTCTTTTATATATTGTTTGTAAGAGTCCATAATTGTTCCTCGTTTCTAAGTTATTCCACTTTATGATATCAGAATTTTCTTTCTATATGTTAAAATATAATTATCATTATGAAGAGGGGCGGGAGTGTTATAAAGAAAAGACTATTAATCACTTCTCTCTGTATCGTTTTTGGATTGTTTTGGTCATATAAAGAAGAGGTTTTTGCGGGCTATAAACCGATTGATCAGTACGGATTAAATAAGGAATTAAAAAACAAAGGTATAGAAACTTTAACTCATAATGAAATGAAAAAGGTAGGAGAACATTTTGTGACCGAGCAACTATCAGTTTTTGAGTTTACTAATAAAGAAGATGTGAAACGAAAAGGTGAAGAACTATTTTTAAATAGAGGGTATGAACAATTAATGAAAAATTATTATCCAAATCGTTTTCAGGATTTAGAGTATAAATTTATAAACGAGGAGATACGTGAAGTGACGGATGGAAGTTTTCTCTATCAAACTGTAGCGTACGTGGCGGGTACTGAAAATGGTAAGAGAAGCGAAATGAAATTGAATTATGAAATGAAAATTGTAAAGGTTAATCATGCATTAAAGGTGTTAGAACAAAAACAGTACGTACAATAAAGAGAAATATGAACCAGTACCATAAATAGCGGAATAAAAAATCCCCCAGTTCTTTGAGGGATTTTAAAGATTTTCATTTTGTTGACCAAGTTCTTTTTGAGCAATATATAAATTTCCTTGCTCGACTTGTTTCTGAGTAAGAACAGAATCACCTGCATACCCTTTTTGTGTTTTTACAGTTCTTTTTGAACGATTGGAATTTTGTTTCTTCATATAATAAATCACCTTCCATCAAAAATAAACGAAAATGATAAGCACAAGCAATACAGCGGCAAAAATGGTAATCCCCATTAAAAACGAAGTGTTTTTATATTTAGGTTGTTTATGTACATCTTGCCGATATCCAGGTGAAATTTCAGGGGCGAATTCTTCGTCGAATGATTGCTTTTTTTCTTTTTCGTCCATATGTATCCACCTTTCTTTTTCATTATGTTATACGTTACAAGAAAAAATATGCATAAAGAAAACAACCGCTATATTATGAGCGGCTGTTTTGCGTTGTATATTTTCTCTGAACTTGAAAGAGACGGATAAGGAGGAAGGTTGCTCCAAATGCTAGACCGATAATAAGACCGATCCAATATCCTTTTGCTGCCCAATCAGTATAGGTTGCTAATATGTAACCGAGAGGGAGACCAATTACCCAATAGGCGATTAATGTCATAATTAAGGCGACATTTACATCTTTATAACCACGTAGTGCCCCTTGTACAGGAGTTGCAATTGCATCTGAGATTTGAAATAAAATCGCAAATATAAGAAATTCTTTTGCTAAATGATGAACTTGTATATCTGTCGTATAAATAGAAGCAATTTCATCATCAAAGAAGTAAAGAAGAATGGAATATAATAGGGCGAATGCAAGTGCTAAGCCAATCCCGATAAATCCATATTGTTTTGCATTATTATATCGTTTCGCTCCAACTTCAAATCCAACAGAGATGGTCATGGCCATTGCTAAACTTAAAGGAGTCATATATAGCAAGGAAGCGAAGTTCATAGCGGCTTGATGAGCTGCGATTGTTGTCGTACTAAAATTACTCATCATAAGTGTTACTGCAGCGAAAATACTCGTTTCAAAAAAGATAGCAAATCCGATAGGGACGCCAAGTTTTAAGAACTCTTTCCAACTAGAAAGAGAAGGGCGATATAACTGTTTAAAAATATGGAAAGATGCAAAAGGCTCTCTCGTACGAATAATCATAACGGTAATAATTAAAATGCACCAATAGGTTGCTGTAGAAGCAATTGCTGCTCCGACACCACCGAGTTTTGGAAAACCGAAATGCCCAAAAATTAATACATAATTTAATATTACGTTAATAGGTAATGATAGTAACGTAATAATCATCGTTGTGCGAGTTTTTCCTAATGCATCAATAAATCCACGTAAAACAGTGTAAGTAAATAAAGGAATAATTCCCATTGCAATAATACTTAAAAATTGTGCTGCAATACGTTCTACCGGTTCTTCTAATCGCATGCCATTTAAAATGGGTGTAACAGCGAAAAATCCAATAAGCATAACGACGAAGCTAGCGCAAATTGCTAAATAGACTGCTTGTATGATGACTTGGGGAACATCTTCTTTTTTCTTGGATCCAACGAGTTGCGCAACAATTGGAGTTGTAGCCATCAAAATACCTGTTAATCCCGTACTAACTGGAATCCATATACTCGTTCCGATAGCAACCCCTGCTAAATCAATAGGGCTTGCATGTCCTGACATTGTTGTATCAAAAAAGCTCATTGCAAATAATGACATTTGCGTAACAAAAATCGGGAAAAATAGTAATACAAATTGCTTTAATTTTTGTGAGAATGTACTAGTTTCTTTCATAAAATCCCCTTTCTACGTAAAAAAGAAAACTCTTACTATCATACAATTTAATCAAAAAATAGAAAAGGAATAAGCTTATTAAAACTACGGTTTGACTATAAAAAAGGATGCACTTTGAAAGGGGATAAGGTATTATGGTAAGGTATGAAAAAATTACATATTATTAGTTATTAAGGAGGCACTACTCGTGGCTGATTGGTTAATTGGAATAATCATGGGTGCTGTTGAAGGTTTAACAGAGTTTTTACCAGTTTCATCAACAGGGCATATGATTTTAACAGGTCATTTACTTGGATTTGACGATGAGAGAGCGAAAGTTTTCGAAGTTGTTATTCAATTGGGATCGATTTTAGCAGTTGTAGTTATATTTTGGAAGCGTCTATGGTCTTTAGTAGGTATAGGGAAAGTAACAGACGGACCATCGTTAAATTTATTACATATTATTATCGGAATGATTCCTGCCGGCGTACTTGGCGTATTGTTCCATAGTGCGATTAAAGAAGTTTTATTTGGGCCAGGCCCAGTTGTCATTAGCTTAGTGGCTGGTGGTATTTTAATGATTGTTGCTGAGAAGTTTTCAAAACCAAGTACAGCAAGAACATTAGATGAAATCACATATAAGCAAGCATTTACAATCGGAATGTTCCAATGTTTAGCACTTTGGCCAGGATTTTCTCGTTCTGGTTCTACAATAAGTGGTGGTTTATTAGCTCGCGTGTCACATACAGCGGCAGCTGAATATACATTCATTTTAGCAGTACCAATGATGGTAGCTGCAAGTGGCTTAGATTTAATTAAAAGCTGGGATATATTAAGTGCGGCTGATATACCGCTATTTGCAACAGGATTTATTACGGCGTTCGTTGTTGCAATGCTTGCAATTGTTTCATTCTTAAAATTATTATCTCGTGTAAAACTAACACCGTTTGCTTACTACCGTTTCATTTTAGCTGCGGTATTCTATTTCTTCATTATGTAATAAAAAAACTGCCGAGTTCGGCAGTTTTTTTTTTATTTTACTACTTTTTCCATCATGCTTTCCATTACATGTTCCCAAAGAGAAGTGTCATCAGCTAATGTGGCACGGAAAGTAGCGTACATTTCTTTTTGTTTCTCTTCGAATGTTGGATCTTCTTTTTCAGGCAATGTAGCGCGCATTGAAGTTACTAACTCTTGTACTTTTGGAGCACGTGGTCCCCAAACGGCTTGTTCGTTTCCATCTTTATCAATGAAAATAAAGATTGGAATCGCACGTGCTGTTCCGTTTGTTAAATATTGATCCATTAATTCTAAGTTTTCATCGCGAATTAATAATGACATATCAATATTTGCAACTTCAGAAATTCGTTTCATAACAGGTACGCATAAAAGAGCATCGCCACACCAATCAGCTGTTAATACGATAACACGCCAGCCATCATTTTGACGTTCTTCTAATACAGGAAGTAATTCATTTGGAATTAAAAAATTATTGTAAATGTGCAGTAGCTCGTATTGATTTACTTTCATTTCATTCACATATGTATCAAAGGACATACCTTTATCAGCCCATTTTTGTAAGTTCATAAGTAACACCTCTTTAGTATGATTTGTTTTCATTGTACCAATTTTTATATAGAAAAGCTTGTATTCTTACTCTTTCTTGTCACTTAATAATTTACTTAATAGGAAAAAGAATAGTACGACACATAATTCAGCTATGTTGGATAGTTGCACGCTCTCTATCCAATCGTCAGCGGTATGAATGACGAACCAATCTAGCGTAATTTCAATGATTGCGAAAAGAGTAATAGAAAGCCAATTTGGCATGTTTTGTGTCATTGGATATAGCAGTGCCTTGAAGAAAACGAAGATGAAAAATATAATACCATCTAAGAAAGTAATTAATAAAAAAAATAGAAGTAAGGCAGTGCGCGATCGATACTCTACACCAGTAATATGAAAGATTCCTACATATATAAAAAATATAAATGCAAAAATTACAATGAGGAACAGAATAACAAAACCAATGATCAAAGTTTTATCTTTTAGATTGAAATTCGAAAATTTGTCTTCTTCACCCACTATCCCAACTCCTTTTTTTGGAAATTTAACTTCATTTTATCATGAAATATCTATTAAAAAACTACGAATTATGGGAAAATAAGGTGACAAAAAGTAAGATTTCATGTAAAATTATTAATAAGGTTTTTATTTAATCAAATGAAATAAAAGGGGCTGTCAAAGTTGTCTCAAAATCGAGAGCAATTAATGGAAGAACTATCGACAAATGTTTTTGCTATGTTCCGCACGTTGCGTAATGATATTGGAAAAATATTTGGTGGTTACATACCGTGGAATGAGTTCATCGTCCTTAGAATATTGAATCGTACGAATAAAGAAATGGTATCACGTGTGGCGAATGAGTTAAATGTGTCGAATAGTCATATTACAGCTGTTACAGAAAAATTAATTAATAAAGGTTTTGTAACTCGTTCACGTTCTACGTCAGATCGCCGAGTTGTATATTTGGAGATTACTGAACAAGGAAAAGATTTAGTTGCAAAAATGGAAGGTGCAAAAAAACAATATTTGCAAGAAAGATTTTCTACGCTCTCAGAAGAAGAAATGAATATAATGATATCTATTTCGAAAAAACTTATTTAAGTCATTATAAGCAAGAAAACGCTTACACTTCAAAAAAAGAAGACTTTCCTTATATGAGGAAGGGCTTTTTTCGTATGTAAAAGATTATAAAAAAGAAAATATGTAACATACTACTAATAAAGGAAGGGGGCAGAAATATGACAAATCGAAATGGTAGTAAAGGGAGCGGAAATCAAGGCTCACCGAAATCAGGGCAATTTCAACAAGAGTTTAGTGCAGAATTTGAAACTGGTAACGATAATAAAGGAAAAGAATATCGTTCGAAAAAGGGAAGTAAATCAAAAAAGGAGTGAATCATTTCACTCCTTTTTTGATTTAAGATGCGGCAGATTGATCTGTATTATATTTTTCTTCTGATTTTGCGACAATCATTGCGCAAATTGCATCACCAGAAATATTTACAGCTGTTCTTGACATATCTAGAATGCGGTCAATACCGATAATTAAGGCAATACCTTCTACCGGTAGATTTACTTGATTTAAAACCATCGTCAGCATTACAAGCCCAACACCTGGTACACCAGCAGTGCCGATACTAGCTAGTACAGCAGTTAATACGACTACAGCTAGTTGGGAAATAGTAAGTTCAACGCCGTATACTTGAGCGATAAATACAGTTGCTACACCTTGCATAATGGCAGTACCATCCATATTAATTGTTGCACCTAGTGGTTGTACAAAAGAGCTAATTGCTTTTGGAACACCAAGCTTCTCTTGTGCGGTTTTCATTGCAAATGGAAGAGATGCATTAGAGCTAGATGTACTAAATCCAATCGCCATTACTGGTCCGAAATGTTTAAAGAAACGGACAATGCTTTCTTTTGCCAATACTTTTAATAAGCCACCATATACGAAGACACCGTGAATAATAAGTACTAGCATAACGACAATCATATACTTGAACATCGCAGCGACGCCTGCAAGACCCATTTTACCGACGGATGAAGCAAGCAACCCAAATGTTCCGATTGGAGCTAATTTCATAACGAGATTAACGAGATACATCATTAATTCGTTGCCCTGTTCAAGTAATGAATGAATACCTTGGACACGTTTTCCTAAAATAGCTATACCAAGTCCAATTAATACGGCAAAGGCAATAATTTGTAACATGTTTCCATCAGCCATCGCTTTTGCTGGATTATCTGGTACGATATTTAGCAATGTATCGACGAAAGATGTTTCGGTTTTTGCACCTTCATATTTAAGCCCTTCGGTTTTAAAATTACCACCAGATCCTGGTTGTATAATCAGTGCAAATGTAACTGCAATAGAGATGGCAACGGCTGTAGTTACAAGAAAGAATGAAATTGATTTTAAACCAATTCTTCCAAGTTGCTTCGGATCTCCAAGACCAGCAGCTCCAAGTACGATAGAAATGAATACAACAGGGACAACTAGCATTTTAATGAGGCGAATAAACAATTGACCAAGTGGATTGAACACATATTGATTTAATGGTTCAAAAATGGATGGTGCAGCTAAATTTAAAGTGAGTCCGACAACTAAACCGAGAAATAATGCAATTAAGATTGCTTTTGTTTGTTTCAATAAAATCCCCCCTTATTTTTTGTAAAATAGCTTTCTACATTAATTGTACCGAAAAACTACCTATTTTGACAATATTTTCTGAATATTTCGTACAAAAAGTATCTATTTAAATATAGATTGCTTTTACTAAAGTAAGCAGAAAAAGCTAAATAAACTATTTAGAAAACAAAATAGACCATCACATAGGATGGTCTAGGGAAGGGGACAATTTATGTCAATTTAATTAGGGATGGAAGTTGTTCAAGACACTGGGGAATGTCTTATAAATTAGGGAGGAACAACTTCGATACATATACTATAAAAGATAGATGTGACCGGGGTGTGAACATAGAGTGAAAGAGAGAGGGAGTTTTAAATAGAAGATAGAAAGACAAAAAATAAGACCATCACGCAGGATGGCCAAAGGAAGGGGACAAATTTATGTCAATTTAATTAGGGATGGAAGTTGTTCAAGACACTGGGGAATGTCTTATAAATTAGGGAGGAACAACTTCGATACATATACTATAAAAGATAGATGTGACCGGGGTGTGAACATAGAGTGAAAGAGAGAGGGAGTTTTAAATAGAAGATAGAAAGACAAAAAATAAGACCATCACATATGATGGCCAAAGGAAGGGGACAATTTATGTCAATTTAATTAGGGATGGAAAGCTGTTCAAAGACACTGGGGAATGTCTTATAAATTAGGGAGGAACAGCTCCGATACATATACTATAAAAGATAGATGTGACCCCTATGTGAACATAGAGTGAAAGGTATGAGGATTTAAGAAATGATACATATAAAATGATTGTTGCGAGAGTTGTAGAGTAAGGATAAATATAATAGAAAGAGTCTTGTCATAAAATGAAGTGAAGTTCGAGTATAAATAAAAGTTGAAAACTATGAAAAAAAGGATTATGCTCAACTATATTATAAGAATATAAGGTTTATCCTGCTATTTAAGGTTTTTTATAAGCCTTTAGTTATGAGGGGCAAAAAGGGAGTTAGTGAATATGGAAGTAACAAAAAGACAAAGACTGTATAATCGTTTTATACGATTAAATCCACCACAAATATTAGCATTAGGTTTTTTCTGCTTAATTGTGGTTGGCGGTTTGTTATTAAAGTTACCATTCGCAACGAAAGTACATATTAGTTGGGTAGATGCTTTCTTTACCGCAACGTCAGCAGCGACTGTAACGGGATTGGGAGTAGTAGATACTGCAAGTACGTTTACAATGTTCGGCGAAATTGTAATTATGTTTTTAATTCAAACAGGCGGTCTAGGTCTTATGACAATTGCCATTTTAATTGTTTGGGTATTAGGTAAAAAAATCGGATTACGTCATCGCTTATTAATTGGAGAGGCATTTAATCAGACAAATATAGGTGGTCTTGTAAAATTAGTAAAACGTGTCTTTATATTTTCAATTTGTATTGAGTTTATTGGAGTCATCTTTTTATCATTTCGTTTTATTCCAGAGTTTGGCTTTGGAAAAGGTGTATACTATAGTATTTTTCACGTAATCGCATCTTATAATAATGCTGGATTTGCTCTATGGCCGGATAATTTAACAAGGTATGTAGGCGATCCGATTATTAATATTGGGATTTGCTCTTTAATCGTAATAGGCGGTCTCGGATTTACCGTACTAATTGATATATGGTATAGCCGGAGTTTTCGAAAACTATCGCTTCATTCCAAAATCATGATTATTGGAACGGTAGCGCTAAATGTGATAGCGATGATTGTGATTTTTGTATTGGAATATAATAATGTGAAGACGTTAGGGAATTTACCGTTAAATGAAAAGTTATGGGCTTCTTTTTTCCAAGGGATTACTCCTCGTACGGCTGGATTTAATACAGTTGACTACGGGGGAATGGAAGAATCATCTATATTATTTACGATGGTTTTAATGTTTATTGGTGCAGGAAGTGTATCAACAGGTGGAGGGATTAAATTAACAACGTTTGTTATTTTAGTTACATCTGTTCTTTCTTTCTTTAGAAAGAAAGAGGAAATCGTATTATTTCAGCGCACAATTAAAATGTCGACAGTAACGAGAGCATTAGCAATTGCCGTTGCTAGTCAAATCCTTATTTTTGCAGCAGTATTTATGTTAATGCTTACAGAAGACTTCAGTTTTATTCAGTTACTATTTGAAACAATTTCAGCGTTTGGAACAGTAGGATTAACGATGGGAATTACTGCAAAGTTATCAGCGTTTGGAAAATGTATGATTATGTTTGTTATGTTTTGTGGATTAATCGGACCGTTAACACTTGTATTTTCTTTAGCGCGACCAGCAAAACAAAAAATTAAATATCCGTCAGAAGATGTATTTACAGGATAAGGTATCCCGCATAAGCGAGATACCTTTTTCTTTTTAAAAGAGGGAGAACAATAAGCCGATAAGCGCTACTCGGAATAAAATTGCAATGAGTGCTGCAATTCCACCGACAATCGCAGCGATACCACCAGTTACAGTAGCTCCGCGGTTATAAGCGTAAATACCTAGTAGTACAGAAACAAGACCGAATAATGTTGGGAAGGTGAAAAGTGATAAGATAGATAAGGCAAGAGCGATAAAGCCAGCCGTTGATCCAGCAGCGGACGATCTTACATCATCTTTATGTTCCTTCTCATCGTAATCATAATCAATGCGCTGTGGTGCAACCTCAGCTGCATATTCTTCTTTATAGTCACTATAATCACTATCTATTCTATCTCTTTTTTTATACTCATCAAATTTCTCAGTCAAAGTCATGACTCCTTTCATAACAAGGTTCAATAGTAGTATGTATCTCTTTTTCCTTTTTATCCGAGTATGTACAGGGAGTAATATCCATTTAAAAGGTGAAGATTGTTTTTTTGAAATAGGAAAAGTTAGTATGACTTCCTCTATTTTGGAAAGTATAAAAAAGAATAATGAGGAAAGGGTGCAATACATAATGGAACATCCAATTGAAAATTTAATGAAAACAGCAATGACAAATTTAAAAGAGATGGTAGATGTAAATACGATTGTTGGAAGTCCAGTTTCAACAGCTGACGGAAATGTAGTATTAACAGTATCTCAAGTGGCCTTTGGTTTTGGAGCTGGAGGAAGTGACTTTAAAGGTGAATTTATTTCTGAAAAACATAATAATGGACAAGGGCAGCATAAAGAGAATAAGCAAAGTCATCCATTTGGAGGCGGAAGTGGGGCTGGGGTTTCTATTAGCCCAGTTGCTTTTTTAGTAGTTGGTTCTAACGGTGTGCAAGTATTGCATCTCAATAGTAGTACACATTTAATTGAAAAAGCTTTAAATACCGTACCAAGCACTGTAGATAAATTTGTAAATGGTCGCTAAAGGTGAACTTGCATTTTTTAGGAATTATGATATATTAGAAAAAGTGCGCTTTAGGATGATCGGAATAATTGAACTGTAAATATATATGATGTGTGGAATAAGGGAGAGGAATTTATGATTAATATCAAAAACTTAGTAGTTGGCTTATGTATGTTAGTAAGCGGTTTTGTTGTATATGTAATAAAAGAAAAAGCTCCATTCTAAAACAGACAAACCGTTATTGTCTGTTTTAAATTTGTGAAAAATGTTGACAAGTTGCTATATTGATGTTAAAATTTTAATTCGTGTCTCGGTTACAGCTAGTGTAAAGTAAATAAATCTTATAAATATAATACGAAAAGTTTGCGAAAGATCGGGTAGTTTTACCAACAACTTTTGTGAACAAACCCTATAAATTATAATTATAGGCTTTATAGGTATACTAGTGAATCAAGGAGCGGTCAGTGGAACCGTAATGATGAGAGAGAGGTAGGGCTTTCATCCAGTATATGTTACTTTCCCGTTAGGTGAATATAAAAAAGAGGACTCCTTTTCAAAAGGGGTCCTCTTTCTTTTTTGTATTGAATTTAAATGCGGCTCTCAACTTGCTGGCAAATTTCATCTGTTGTTAAACCGTGGGCGTTAATTACCGATCCTTTTATTGATGTATCTGCAATACCCATCATATTAGAATCTTGCCCAGTTACAACGCAACAGTCGCATCCTTGTGCGTCATGTTCCGAGTTAATTGTAATGACTTCATGCCCCTGTTGCTGAAGAGCTTGTTGGACATCTGTTAACGAATTTTCAACACCAATTTTAGCCATAATTCTCACCTCCTACCATCTAGTTGTTAGTATGCTCAAGTTCATCGTATATATTTATATAAAGACGGTAGGAAGCATATATTTATCTGTTATTTACGGGTAGTCTGATTAAAGTACGACTTTATTTAGTCGTTATATACACCAGTAAGCATTTGACTTACGAATTGATCGTTTAAAGTATCTTGGGCGGAAGAAGTATTTGAATGAATGTCGATTGAAGCAATGAAATTGTTATATTCTTTATTATTTGGTTCTACCTCTACATAATTATCAAATTTACAAAAACCTTTCGTATCCATTAGATCAAATAGTTGAAGCATCTCTACTACCTCTTGTCTCGTTCCTTTAATTTGTACACACGCCATATTGATTTCCTCCTTCATTTTGACAAATTGTTTTTTAAAAATAGGATTATGATTCCGAAATGAAAAATATGAATGTTATTTTTAGACAGCGTTATTTTTGTTATTTTCCCCCTTTTTCAGCAAAAGTCGTTGTATATTCCCGAATTTATAAAAACGGACGTCCGTTTATTGAATACAATAGATTCGTATCAATTGACGAAAATCCTTCTTTTAAACAAATATTTTTTTAATGGAAATTGACGAAAAAAATTTTTTGACTTTTTGTAAACGTTAACAATGTTGTTAAATCAATATAATTAAAGATGTACGTACGAATAAAAATTATAAATTTTCTAAAAATTCACTTGATTTATTTAGAAAGGAGAGTAAACTAGGAAACAATAAAAAATTCATAGAACATAGGAGGCGCTTTCCAGTGAACGAGCAATGGATTTTCTTAAATGGAGAATTTGTTCCAAAAGACGAGGCAAAAGTATCAGTATATGATCATGGTTATTTATATGGAGATGGAGTATTTGAAGGAATTAGAGTTTATAGCGGTAATGTTTTCCGTTTGAGAGAGCATCTTGTCCGGTTATATGAATCAGCAAAATCCATCATGTTAGAAATTCCATATTCTTTAGATGAAGTAACGAATATTGTTGTTGAGACGATTCGACAAAATAAATTATCTAATGGATACATTCGCCTAGTTGTATCGAGAGGAGCAGGAAATCTTGGGTTAGATCCTGATTCTTGTAAAAAACCGAATGTAGTAGTAATTGCAGAGCAACTATCTTTATTCCCACAAGAATATTATGAAAAAGGGATTCCAGTTGTAACAGTTGCAACGCGCCGAAACCGTCCAGATGTATTGTCGCCTCAAGTAAAATCTTTAAATTACTTAAACAATATTTTAGTTCGCATCGAAGCGAAATTGGCTGGAGTACAAGAAGCGCTTATGTTAAATGATCAAGGATACGTAGCTGAAGGCTCAGGGGATAACGTATTTATTGTAAAAGGAAATAAATTAATTACACCACCAAGTTCTGCTGGAGCGTTAGAAGGCATTACACGAAATGCTATTTTAGAAATTGGTGAAAAACTTGGATATGACGTTAGAGAAGAGTTATTTACAAGACATGACGTATATGTAGCTGATGAAGTATTTTTAACAGGAACAGCAGCGGAAGTAATTGCTGTTACGACAGTAGATGGTAGAACGATTGGTTTAGGGCAAACGGGTCCACATACGAATCGTTTATTAGAAGAATTCCGAAAGTTAGTTATAGAAGATGGAGAGAAAATTTACGAAGAAAATAAAGTTGGATAACAACTTTTTATAACATAAGAAAGCGTTGATAGGGAGGAGTAGTTGATTGTGAAGCCTCACAGAGAGTCGGTGGTTGCTGGAAACCGATGGTTCACGTCGACGAACATCGCCCTTGAGTGCTAAGCTGAAGCATTTGTCTAGGCTTAGACGGTAGCTCCGTTATTAGCTAGACTCATTTTATGGGTCACTGAGGCAAGAGTATTCTTGCAAAGAAGGGTGGTACCGCGAAATCTTTCGTCCCTTCAGCACATAGCTGGAGTGTGGACGTAGGATTTTTTTTATTGATAAAAGTTTTTAAAAGGGGGCTTATAAGAACAATGTCTTCAAAAACGGAAGAGAAACTGGCAACTGGTGCACAGCTATTGTTAGAAGCGCTAGAAAAGGAAGGAGTAGAAGTGATTTTCGGTTATCCTGGTGGTGCTGTTTTACCTCTTTATGATGCACTCTATGACTGTGAAATTCCGCATATTTTAACAAGGCATGAACAAGGTGCTATTCACGCTGCTGAAGGGTATGCCAGAATTACTGGCAATCCAGGGGTTGTCATTGCAACGAGTGGACCAGGTGCTACAAATGTGATTACTGGTCTAGCAGATGCGATGATTGATTCATTGCCACTTGTTGTATTTACAGGGCAAGTAGCAACAACGTTAATTGGAAGTGATGCTTTCCAAGAAGCGGATATTATGGGGCTTACGATGCCAGTGACAAAACATAACTATCAAGTGCGAAAGGCTTCCGATTTACCTCGAATTATTAAAGAGGCATTTCATATTGCTAGAACAGGAAGACCAGGCCCAGTCGTTATTGATCTTCCGAAAGATATGGTAGTAGAGCAAGGCGAACGATGTAGTGATGTGCAAATGGATTTACCAGGATACAACCCTAATTATGAACCGAATCTACTGCAAATAAACAAATTATTACAAGCAATTCAGGTTGCAAACAAGCCATTAATTTTAGCTGGAGCAGGTGTATTGCATGCGAAAGCTTCGAAAGAATTAACAAGTTTTGCTCGTAAATATGAAATTCCTGTTGTGCATACATTACTTGGTCTCGGTGGGTTTCCACCAGATGATGAACTATTTCTAGGGATGGGAGGAATGCATGGTTCTTACACAGCTAATATGGCGTTATATGAATGCGACTTACTCATTAATATAGGCGCTAGATTCGATGATCGTCTTACTGGAAATTTAGCTTATTTTGCGAAAGAGGCGACTGTCGCGCATATCGATATTGATCCAGCAGAAATCGGAAAAAATGTACCGACTGAAATTCCTATTGTTGCAAGTGCTAAGCAAGCGCTCCAAGTATTACTTCAATCAGAAGGAAGGAAAGAAAATCATCATGAGTGGATCTCTTTATTAAAGAATAGAAAAGAAAAGTATCCATTCTCTTATAAACGAAATTCTGAAAGTATTAAGCCTCAATATGCAATTGATATGTTATATGAAATTACGAAGGGAGAAGCGATTGTAACAACAGATGTGGGGCAACATCAAATGTGGGCAGCCCAATATTATCCGCTGAAAACTCCAGATAAATGGGTAACTTCAGGAGGACTAGGAACGATGGGCTTCGGATTTCCAGCAGCAATTGGTGCCCAAATTGCAAAGCCTGATGAATTAGTTATTGCAATTGTTGGTGACGCTGGATTTCAAATGACTCTGCAAGAATTAGGTGTGTTAAAAGAACACTCTTTACCTGTTAAAGTATTTATTTTAAATAATGAAGCTTTAGGAATGGTAAGACAATGGCAAGATGAATTTTATAACAAAAGATATTCGCACTCTTTACTATCGTGTCAACCAGATTTCGTTGCTCTTGCGAATGCGTATGGCATAAAAGGGGTTCGCATAGATGATCCACTTCTTGCGAAGAAACAATTGCAGCATGCAATTCAATTACAAGAGCCAGTTGTAATTGATTGCCGTGTACTTCAATCAGAAAAGGTAATGCCGATGGTTGCGCCAGGGAAAGGTGTTCACCAAATGGAGGGAGTGGAAAAAAGGTGAAGAGAATTGTTACAGCAACAGTTCGAAATCAAAGTGGTGTGTTAAACCGAATTACAGGTGTTATGACACGAAGACATTTTAATATTGAAAGTATTTCAGTAGGTCATACGGAATCATCGGACATATCGCGGATGACGATTGTTGTACACGTTGAAAATGAACAGCAAGTAGAGCAGTTAATTAAACAACTTCATAAGCAAATTGATGTTTTGAAAGTATCAGATATTACAGAAGAAGCGATGATTGCAAGAGAACTCGCACTTATTAAAGTAGCAACATCAGTAGCAAGAGCAGAATTATACAGTTTAATTGAACCGTTTCGAGCCGCTGTAATAGATGTTGGGAAGGATTCCATAGTTGTGCAAGTAACAGGTACGCAGGAAAAAGTAGAAGCATTAATTGAATTACTTCGTCCATACGGTTTGAAAGAAATTGCAAGAACAGGTGTAACAGCCTTTACGCGTAGTATGAAAAAGCAAGATAAGCAAGTAATGTTAATTCAATAATCATTTAAATATAGGGGGAAATGAAAATGGCAAAAGTTTATTATGAAAAAGATGTAACGGTAAATGTATTAAAGGAAAAAAAAGTAGCAATCATTGGATATGGCTCGCAAGGTCATGCACATGCGCAAAATTTACGTGATAACGGATTTGATGTAGTAGTAGGTTTAAGAAAAGGTAAGTCTTGGGATAAAGCGAAAGAAGATGGATTTTCTGTATATACAGTAGCAGAAGCAGCAAAGCAGGCTGATGTAGTAATGATTTTGCTGCCAGATGAACTGCAACCAGAAGTATATGAAGCGGAAATTGCGCCAAATTTACAGGCAGGAAATTCTCTCGTTTTTGCACACGGATTTAATGTTCACTTTGATCAAGTGAAACCACCAGCGAATGTAGATGTATTTCTAGTAGCGCCAAAAGGTCCAGGACATCTTGTACGCCGTACATTTGTTGAAGGCGGAGCTGTTCCTGCATTATTTGCAGTATACCAAGATGCAACAGGAGTTGCGACTGAAAAGGCACTTTCTTATGCTGATGGAATTGGAGCGACGAGAGCTGGTGTATTAGAAACGACATTTAAAGAAGAAACGGAAACAGATTTATTTGGAGAGCAAGCTGTACTTTGCGGCGGAGTAACTGCGCTGGTGAAAGCTGGATTTGAAACGTTAGTTGCTGCCGGATATCAGCCGGAACTTGCATATTTTGAATGTTTACATGAACTGAAACTTATTGTTGACCTTATGTATGAAGGTGGACTCGAAAATATGAGATATTCAGTTTCAGATACAGCGCAGTGGGGCGACTTCGTATCAGGACCACGTGTTGTAACGGAAGATACGAAGAAAGCGATGGGTACAGTACTAGCAGAAATTCAAGATGGTACATTTGCAAGAGGTTGGATTGCAGAGCATAAAGCAGGAAGACCGAATTTCCATGCGACAAATGTGAAAGAGAATGAACACGAAATCGAAGTAGTTGGACGTAAATTACGTGAAATGATGCCTTTCGTACAGCCACGAGTAAAGGTAGGGATGAAATAATATGAAGCAGATTTTGTTCATGGATACGACGCTACGTGATGGCGAACAATCACCAGGAGTGAATTTAAATGAACAAGAGAAATTGCAAATTGCAAGGCAATTAGAAAGACTAGGGATTCATGTTATGGAAGCTGGCTTTGCAGCAGCTTCCGAAGGGGATTTTCAATCGGTAAAACGCATCGCGAATACAATTCAAAATGCTACAGTTATGAGTTTAGCTAGAGCGAAAGAAAGCGACATTCGAAGAGCATATGAAGCTGTGAAAGGTGCGGTATCTCCTCGTTTACACGTATTTTTAGCTACGAGTGATATTCATATGAAATATAAACTTTGTATGTCAAAAGAGGATGTGTTAGATAGTATTCATCGTTCTGTTACACTTGGAAAATCATTATTTCCAACAGTACAATTTTCTGCAGAAGATGCGACAAGAACAGCAAGAGATTTTTTAGCTGAGGCAGTAGAAGTTGCGATTCGTGCAGGAGCCAATGTAATTAACATTCCAGATACAGTTGGATATACGAATCCAGAAGAATATTATTCTCTTTTTAAGTACTTACAAGAATCCGTTCCTTCATATGAAAAAGCAATTTTCTCTTGTCATTGTCACGATGACCTTGGAATGGCTGTAGCAAATTCGTTAGCTGCAGTTGAAGGGGGAGCATTGCAAGTAGAAGGAACAATTAATGGAATTGGAGAGAGAGCAGGGAATGCGGCATTAGAAGAAGTCGCAGTTGCTCTTCATATTAGAAAAGATTTCTATCAAGCAGAGCCTTCTATGACGCTAAAAGAAATTAAAGCGACAAGTACATTAGTAAGCAGATTAACAGGTATGGTTGTACCGAAGAATAAAGCAATCGTGGGAGCGAATGCATTCGCTCATGAATCCGGAATTCATCAAGACGGCGTTCTAAAAGAAGTGACAACGTATGAAATTATTGAACCAGAGTTAGTAGGCGAATCTCAAAACCTATTTGTACTTGGAAAACATTCTGGACGTCACGCGTTTACAGAAAAAATGAAAGAGCTTGGCTATGAATTTACAACGGAAGAACGAGATGCAGTGTTTGAAGCGTTTAAAAAATTAGCTGATCGTAAGAAGGAAATTACGGAGGAAGATTTACGAGCACTTATGCTTGGTGAAGCAGCATTTGCGGCTCAGCAATTTAATATTACGCAACTGCAAGTACATTTCGTATCAAATAGTACACAATGTGCGACAGTTGTACTAAAAGATGAGGAAGGAAATGTATTCGAAGATGCAGCTACTGGCTCTGGTAGTATTGAAGCAATTTATAATGCAATCCAAAGAATTTTAGGATTAGAATGTGAATTGGCGGATTATCGCATACAATCTATTACACAAGGTCAAGATGCACTGGCTCATGTTCATGTTGAATTAAAAGAAGGAACACATCAAGTATCAGGTTTTGGTGTTGCGCAAGACGTATTGGAAGCGTCGGCGAGAGCATATGTCCACGCAGCGGGGAAATTGAAATCTTTTATCCAGCTGGTGAAATAAGTGTTTGATAGGTGAGAGGGGCTATTCTCACCTATCGAATTAAAGTTCTGAAAATTCAGTTAAAAGGAGTGTTGAAATTGGAAAAACGTATCGTTTGTTTAGCTGGTGATGGGGTTGGACCGGAAGTTATGGAAAGTGCGAAGGAAGTATTGCATATGGTAGAAAGGTTATATGGTCATCATTTTCATTTGCAAGATGAGTACTTCGGCGGGAGTGCTATCGATTTAAATGGGCAACCATTACCACAACGAACGCTTGCCGCTTGTTTAGCAAGTGATGCGGTTTTACTAGGAGCAGTTGGTGGACCAAGGTGGGATAGTGCGAAAGAAAGACCAGAGAAAGGATTATTAGCTTTAAGAAAAGGGCTCGGTGTATTTGCGAACGTTCGCCCTGTAACGGTAGAAAGTGCAACGGCACATTTATCGCCATTAAAAAAGGCTGATGAAATTGATTTCGTTGTCGTTCGTGAATTAACAGGTGGGATTTATTTTTCTTATCCGAAAGAACGAACCGACGAAGTAGCAACGGATACACTTACGTATCATCGCCATGAAATTGAACGTATCGTTTCTTATGCTTTTCAATTAGCGAGTAAACGGAAGAAAAAAGTAACATCTATTGATAAGGCGAATGTTTTAGAATCTAGTAAACTATGGAGAACTGTAACAGAAGAAGTAGCACTTCGTTATCCAGATGTTGAACTAGAACATATTTTAGTAGATGCAGCTGCTATGGAGTTAATTCGGAATCCAGGACGGTTTGATGTAATTGTAACAGAAAATTTATTTGGGGATATTTTAAGTGACGAAGCTTCCGTATTAGCTGGATCATTAGGAATGCTTCCGTCAGCAAGTCACGCGGAAAAGGGTCCTTCATTATACGAGCCTATTCACGGATCGGCACCGGATATTGCCGGGAAAAATAAGGCGAATCCAATTGCGATGATGCGCTCTGTTGCCATGATGCTTGGACAATCGTTCGGATTAACGAGAGAAGGGTGTGCAATTGAAGAAGCGATTTCAGCAGTCCTTAAATTAGGAAAATGTACAGCAGATATCGGGGGGACTGAAACGACAACTTCATTTACGAAGGCAGTAATGCAAGAAATGGAAGAGCAAGCGCTAGTAGGGAGAGGAAGATAATGGGGAAAAGGTTGCTAGATAAACTTTGGGAAAGACACGTAGTTGCGACAAATGAAAATGGATTAGATTTATTATATATCGATCTGCACCTTGTTCATGAAGTAACGTCACCGCAAGCCTTTGAAGGCTTGCGGCTTACAAATCGAACGGTACGCAGACCAGATTTAACATTCGCAACGATGGATCATAATATTCCAACGAAAGATGTTTGGAATATTACCGATCGCATTGCGAAGCAGCAATTAGATACACTTCGGGAAAATTGTAAACAATTTCAGGTGCCGTTAGCAGATATCGGAGATGAAGAGCAAGGGATCGTTCATGTTATCGGACCAGAACTTGGGCTCACGCAGCCAGGAAAAACAATTGTTTGTGGTGATAGTCATACAGCAACGCACGGTGCGTTTGGCGCGCTAGCATTTGGTATTGGTACGAGTGAAGTGGAACATGTATTGGCAACGCAAACGTTATGGCAAAGAAAACCGAAAGCGATGGGAATTGAGTTAAAAGGAAAATTACAGAAAGGCGTTTATGCAAAAGATATTATTTTGCATCTCCTTTCAAAGTACGGTGTAGCAGTTGGAACTGGATACGTAATGGAATTTTACGGAGAGACGATTCAGGCTATGGAGATGGAAGAGAGAATGACGCTTTGTAATATGGCGATTGAAGGAGGAGCAAAAGCGGGTATTATCGCGCCGGATGAAAAAACAGTTGCTTATGTAAAAGGACGTAAATATGCACCGAGAGACTATGAAACTTTCGAGAAGAAATGGTTTGAACTGTATACAGATGCAGATGCAATTTATGATTTACATATTTCGATAGATGTTACAGATTTAGCGCCATACGTTACGTGGGGAACGAACCCGAGTATGGGAGTTCGTATTGATGAGAAATTGCCAGAAAAGCATGATGTAAATGACGAAAGAGCATTCTCTTATATGGGATTAAGCCCTGGACAAAGTACGTATGACATTCCAGTTCAGCATGTTTTCATTGGATCTTGTACAAATTCCAGGCTCTCTGATTTAGAAATTGCTGCATCTGTTGTGAAAGGAAGAAAGGTAAAAGAAGGTGTGCGAGCACTCGTTGTACCTGGATCGAAAAGAGTAAGGGACGCGGCGATGCAAAAAGGACTACATCACATATTTGAAGAAGCAGGATTTGAATGGAGAGAACCTGGATGTTCCATGTGTCTTGGAATGAATCCAGATCAAGTACCTGAAGGAGAGCATTGCGCTTCAACTTCAAATCGTAATTTTGAAGGAAGACAAGGAAAAGGAGCACGAACGCATTTAGTTAGCCCAGCAATGGCGGCAGCAGCTGCGTTATATGGTCATTTTGTTGATACAAGAAAGGAGAGTTATGATGGAGCCATTTCGTATTCATAAAGGTACTGCCGCAGTACTTATGAATAATAACATTGATACGGATCAAATTATTCCGAAGCAATATTTAAAGAGAATTGAAAGAACTGGGTTTGGAAAGTTTTTATTTGATGAGTGGCGATATGATAATGAACGACACGAAAACCCTAATTTCCCACTAAATGCACCAGATAGAAAAGGAGCAAGTATATTAATTACAGGTGATAATTTTGGATGTGGTTCTTCAAGAGAACACGCACCGTGGGCACTTGCTGATTATGGTTTCCGCGTAATTATCGCGGGAGGGTTTGCAGATATTTTTTATATGAATTGTATGAAGAACGGTATGTTACCAATTGTAATGGATAAAGAAATGCGAGAAAAGCTTGCCAAAACAGATGCAAGAGAACAAATAGAAGTAGATTTAGAGAATGAAGTAATTACAACAAGTACGCACAGGTTTCATTTTACAATCGAGAAAATGTGGAAAGAGAAATTATTAAATGGTTTAGATGAAATTAGTATTACAATGCAATATGAACAAGAAATAAAAGAGTATGAAAGAAGGATAGCTGTATATTAAAAGATAACGGAATATTTAAAATGTATTTACATTCAGAATTAAGTATTATATACTATGTAAAAATTAGAGGAGAAAGGGAGTAAGTATTATGAAAACAATGCAATCTATTAAAATGCTTACACAACTACATCATCATACATAAAGCCCTTGAACCTAGCGTGAAAACGTGTAGGTGCAAGGGTTATTCCCGTTGTACCTACACGCTACTAAAGAGCCTTGTAGGTATATTTTATCTACAAGGCTCTTTTTATTTTCGGTTTAGGTGCATGAAATAAGCATACATTAGAAAGGGAAAGGTGTGAGAATTTCGATGACAAAATGGAAACGGGCAAATCCAAATGGAACGAGAGATTATTTATTCGAAGAATGTACGTTAATTGAAGAAGTGGAGCAAAATTTAAGGCGTACTTTTTTAGAGAGAGGTTATGAAGAAATAAGGACACCAACAATTGAATTTTATGATGTGTTCGCCTTTCAAAGCAGGCCGATAGATGAAGAAAAGATGTATAAATTTTTTGATGAAAAGGGAAGGATTATCGTATTGCGTCCAGATATGACAATTCCTTTAGCGAGAGTGATCGGAACGCAGAGGTGTGATACACCACTTAAAGTGACGTATAGCGGAAATGTATTTCGAGCGAATGAGTCCCTTACTGGAAAATATAATGAAATCGTGCAAAGTGGTATTGAAATTATCGGTATTGATAATGTAAGAGCTGAAATTGAATGTGTTATAAGCGTCATTCAATCACTTCAAAAGTTGAAGGTGCAATCTTTTACAATAGAGATTGGGCAAGTACAGTTATATAAATGTATTGTCAAAAAGCTCTCCATTCATGAGGAAGAAGAGAAAGTTCTTAGAACATATATTGAAAGTAAAAATTATGCCGCTTTATCCAATTTTATTAGAGATAAGAAATTAGATCGATGTGATGAAACAGTAAAGTTACTGGAGAAATTACCGAGGTTATTTGGGAATTTAGAAGTGATTGAGGAAGCAGAAAAACTCGCCTCAAGTAATGAAATGAAAATGGCTATTACAAGAGTGAAAGAAATATATGAAGCAATTGAAAAACTAGGCTATGGATCGTACATATCCATTGATTTAGGTATGATTCAACATTTGGACTATTATACAGGTGTTATTTTCAAAGGGTATATATATGAAATTGGGGAAGAAATTGTTAGTGGCGGAAGATATGATGAGTTAATTGGAAATTTTGGAGAAATGTTACCGGCTGTTGGACTCGCGGTGCAAGTTAATCAAATTGTAAAGGCGCTGCAAGAGCAGCAAGAGCCATATGAACGAAAGAGAATAGATATTATGATTCATTACGAGTTAAATAGATTAGCAGAAGCGGAACGATTACGAAATTTACTTCAAAAGGACGGGAAAAAAGTAGCGCTATCTTTATTCTCTAATTTAAATGATACTTTTCAATTTGCTAGAAAAAATCAAATTGTAACGGTCGTTGAGGCAAAGAACGAATCATTAGTGGAATATGTATGGAAAGAGAAATGGGTCGTCCAGAAAGAAGGAGAAACTTCATGCGTAACATTCAAATTGCGTTAACGAAAGGGAGATTAGAAAAACATGTGATTCCGCTCTTTGAGCAGATTGGAATTGATTGTTCAGAGCTCAAAAATAAAGGAAGAAAACTTGTCTTTCAAAGTAAAAATACGGATATCTCATTTATTTTAGTGAAAGCAGTAGATGTTGCTACTTATGTAGAACATGGAGTAGCGGATATCGGAGTCGTTGGAAAAGATATTTTAATGGAAAACGAGAAAGATATTTATGAAATGTTAGATTTAGGAGTAGGCGTGTGTAAGTTTTGTGTCGCTTCTATTCCTACTTATAATCCGAAGAGCTACCGGAAGAAATGCATTGCGACGAAATATCCACATATTACTTCTAACTATTTTCATGATAAAGGAGAGGATGTAGAAATTATTAAAATAGAAGGTTCTGTAGAAATTGCTCCTATTCTTGGATTGGCAGATGCGATTGTTGATATTGTTGAAACAGGAAAAACATTACAAGAAAATGGACTCATTGTATTTGAGGAAATGTATTCTATATCTGCTCGAATGATTGTAAATAAGGCTGCATTAAAAACTAAAAAAGACGAAATATTCAGTATTATAAATATGATGGAGCAAGAAATTTTGTCAGGAAAATAGGGGGACTTGTAATGGAGATCGTTTTTGAAGATTTTCAAAAGGCGTTATCGAAAATAAAATTGCTACGAGAAAACGCTAATATAATAGAAGAAACTGTTCAAAGAAATGTAAGTGAAATCGTTCAAAATGTAAGGGAGAGTAGGGATGAGGCCTTATCTTTTTATACAAAAAAGTTTGATGGTGTAAAGATGAAAGAGTTTCGTGTAAGTGAAGAAGAAATAAAACGAGCGAGTATGTTTGTAGAGAATTCATTTTTAGAAGCGTTACAAGAGGCGAAGAAAAACATTATTTCGTACCATGAAAAGCAAAAAAGACAATCGATGTTCGATTGCGCGAGTAAAGGCATCATGAGAGGACAAATCATTCGGCCATTAGAGAATGTAGGCGTATATGTGCCAGGCGGAACTGCTTCGTATCCTTCGTCAGTATTAATGAATGTATTGCCAGCAAAACTCGCTGGTGTGAAAAAGATTGTAATGGCAACACCGCCAAGAGAAGGAGGAATTGATCCACATATTTTAGTTGCTGCAAGTCTTGCAGGAGTAGATGAAATTTATACGATAGGTGGTGCGCAAGCAATTGCTGCTTTAGCATACGGGACGGAATCGATTCCGAAAGTGGATAAAATAGTTGGACCAGGAAATTTGTACGTCGCTCTAGCGAAACGAGAAGTATATGGAATAGTAAATATCGATATGATTGCTGGACCGTCAGAAATTGTAGTTATTGCAGATGAAACCGGCAATGCAAAATATATTGCTGCTGATTTATTAGCACAAGCAGAACATGACGAGAGAGCGACAGCAATTTGTATTACAACAAATATAGATTTAGCAAAAAAAGTAGAAAAAGAGATAGAAAGGCAGTTAGAAACATTACCAAGAAGCGAAATTGCACGTGAATCAATAAAGAGAAATGGGGCCATTTTTATCGTTCCTTCTTTAGAGGAGGCGCTAAAGTTATCGAATGAAATTGCCCCGGAACATTTAGAGTTACATATAAAAGAACCAATGAATGCTCTAGCTTATGTGAAACATGCAGGATCTATCTTTCTTGGACCATATGCACCAGAACCGCTCGGGGATTATTTAGCAGGACCGAATCACGTGTTACCGACAAGTGGAACGGCAAGGTTTTTCTCACCGTTATCAGTCGATGATTTTGTGAAAAAATCAAGCTTTCTGTCTTATACAGAGGAAGCATTAAGAGATGTAAAACATCATATTGTAGAGCTTGCCAATAAAGAAGGGTTACATGCGCATGCGAGAGCAATTCAAATAAGATTTGAGGAGGAAGAATAATGCGTGAGTCTAGTCAAATACGTGAGACGACAGAGACAAAAATAAAATTAAGTTTACAGCTTGATGATGGGAAGAACGTTTCTGTACGAACGGGAGTTGGTTTTTTTGATCATATGCTAACTTTATTTGCAAGGCATGGAAGATTCGGTTTGCAAGTGGAGGCAGAAGGGGATGTATTCGTTGATGCACATCATACAGTTGAGGATGTTGGGATTGTACTCGGAAATTGTTTGAAAGAAGCATTGCACAGTAAAGAGGGGATTAACAGGTACGGCTCAGCATATGTACCGATGGATGAGTCTTTAGGCTTTGTTGCAATTGATATAAGTGGACGCTCATATATTGTATTTCAAGGAGAATTAACGAATCCGAAGCTTGGGGATTTTGATACAGAACTAACGGAAGAATTTTTTAGAGCAGTTGCTCATGCTGCCAATATTACATTACATGCTCGTATTTTATATGGAAGCAATACACATCACAAAATTGAAGCGTTATTTAAAGCGTTTGGTAGAGCGCTTAGAGAAGCAGTCGAAAGAAATGCCAATATTACTGGTGTAAATTCAACGAAAGGGATGTTGTAATTGATTGCCATTATAGATTATGGAATGGGAAACATTCGTAGTGTAGAACAAGCATTAAAGCATATTGGAGCAGCGTATATCGTAACGAGTGATAAAGAAGAGATTTTTAGAAGTGATGGAGTGATTTTACCAGGAGTAGGTGCATTTCCAAAAGCAATGGATGTATTGGAAGAAAAAGATTTAGTACGTGTGTTACAAGAAATTGGGCGTTCCAGAAAACCACTTCTAGGTATTTGCCTAGGAATGCAGCTTTTATTTGAAAAAAGTGAGGAACTACAAGACTGTAACGGGTTAAGTTTATTGCCAGGCGTTATTCGAAAGTTAAAGGTTCCTTATAAAATTCCTCATATGGGATGGAATGAGTTAAAGAAAGAAGGAGAAATAGCGCTTTGGAATGGAGTAGAGGATGGTTCTTTCGTATATTATGTCCACTCTTATTACGCAGATTGTCCAAATGAAATTGTATATGGAATAAGTGAATATGGAGTGAAAGTACCTGGTTTTGTAGCAAAAGGAAATATATACGGTGCGCAGTTTCATCCTGAAAAAAGTGGTGACATTGGCATGCAAATGTTGAAAAATTTTAAAGGAGTGGTAGAAACATGGAAATCTTCCCAGCTATCGATTTAAAAGAAGGGAGATGCGTTAGACTGTATCAAGGAGAATTTAGTAAAGAAACAGTAATGAATGAAGACCCAGTTGCGCAAGCGATTATATTTGAAACATTTGGAGCGAAACGGTTGCACATTGTTGATTTAGATGGTGCAGTTGCTGGTGAGTCGTTAAACTTGTCCGTCATTGAAAGAATTTGCAAGGCAGTACGTATTCCAGTGCAAGTTGGCGGAGGAATTCGATCACTTGTATCCGTAGAGAAATTATTTTCAGTAGGAGTAGATAAAGTGATTTTAGGAACAGCCGCTCTTTATGATAAGCCATTTTTAGAAGAGACAGTTCGTCTATATAAAGAAAAAATCATCGTCGGAATTGATGCGAAAAATGGTTTTGTAGCAACGAGAGGCTGGCTTGATGTGTCTGAAATTTCTTACATTGATTTAGCAAAACAAATGGAGAAGATAGGTGTTCAAACGATTGTGTTTACAGACATTTCGAAAGACGGAACACTTGCAGGACCGAATGTAGAGCAATTGGAGTTACTACAAAAGAACGTTGCTACTCGACTTATTGCTTCTGGAGGAATTGCATCTATACAAGATGTGAAAAAGTTAAATGATATGAACATATACGGTGTCATAATTGGTAAGGCTCTTTACGAGAAAACGATTGATTTAGAAGAAGTGCTAGAGGTAACAAAGTTATGTTAGCGAAACGCATTATTCCATGTTTAGATGTGAAAGAAGGGCGAGTCGTAAAGGGTGTAAATTTTATAGGACTACAAGATGTCGGGGATCCTGTTGAAATAGCAGCTTTATATAATGATGCGGGAGCAGATGAAATAGTATTTTTAGATATTACGGCAACGCATGAAGGACGAAAAACGATTATAGATGTTGTAGAAAAAACGGCTTCAAAAGTATTTATTCCTCTTACAGTTGGCGGAGGAATTTCAAGTGTGAAAGATATGTACAATTTACTAAGAGCTGGAGCAGATAAAGTTTCAATTAACTCAGCAGCAGTGCGAAATCCAAAATTAATCGAAGAAGGGGCACAGCACTTTGGTTCACAATGTATTGTTGTCGCAATTGATGCTAGAAAAGTAGCGGAGGATAAGTGGAATGTATATGTGAACGGCGGAAGAGTTGATACGGGAATGGATGCAATCGGGTGGGCAAAGCGCGTTACAGAGCTAGGCGCAGGCGAAATTTTATTAACGAGTATGGATGCAGACGGAACGAAAAACGGATATGACCTTCGTTTAACAGAAGAAATTTCAAAAAGTGTTTCCGTACCTGTCATCGCGTCAGGTGGATGCGGTCATGCTGATCACATTATAGAAGTGTTTCAAAAGACAACAGTTGATGCAGCATTAGCGGCATCAATCTTTCATTACGGTGAGGCGACAATAGGGGACGTAAAGAGAAAGTTAAGAAATGCAAATGTTGAGGTGCGGCTATGAAACCTAACTTTTCAAAAGGACTATTACCAGCAGTTGTAATTGAAGAAGATACAAAAGAAGTTTTAATGCTAGCTTATATGAATGAAGAGGCATATGAAAAAACAATAGAAACGAAAAGAACATGGTTTTATTCTCGTTCAAGAAGGTCGTTATGGAATAAAGGAGAAACATCAGGTAATGTCCAACATGTGCAATCTCTTTATTTAGATTGTGATCAAGATTCAATCGTTGTTGTCGTAAAGCAAGTAGGGCCTGCATGTCATACGGGAGAAAAAACATGTTTTCATTACAAAATTATATAGGGGGATACATATGAAAAACGCCTTTACATTACTATTCGAAACAATTAAAGAACGAAAGAGAAATCCACTTTCTGAATCATATACAAATTACTTGTTTTCAAAAGGAGAAGATAAAATTTTAAAGAAAATTGGTGAGGAATGTACGGAAGTAATTATTGCATCCAAAAATAATGATAACGAAGAGCTAGTGAAAGAAATGGTTGATGTAATGTATCACTGCTTCGTTTTATTAGCCGAAAAAAATATATCATTAGAAGATATTATGGAGGAAGTGACAGAAAGAAATGGGAAGCTTTCGAGAGTAGGGGACAGAAGAGAAATAGATACATTATAGGGGGAATATGTATGAAGGTGGATTATCACATTCATTTAGAAGAAGGGCCATATTCAATAGGATGGCTAGCTAAAATAAATGAATCATTACAACATTATGAACCGCTAAAAGAAGAAAAACATTCTATGGAATGGCTTGTGAAAACACAAGAACGCCTGCAAAGACGTGTGAATGAAGGGCCATTTACAATGAAATGGATTGATTTATATTTAGAAGAAGCTTTGCGAAAAGGGATAAAAGAAGTTGGTATTGTCGATCATTTATATCGTTTTTATGAAGCGAAAGAATACTATGAAACATATGTTGATATTAGTGATTCGGGGCTTGGACGTTTACAAAAGGAATGGTTAGACCAAGTAAGGGTAGCTTCACTACATGATTTTACAAAGGCAATTGAAGAGGCGAAAGAACGGTGGAGTAAAAGAGGTGTTACGCTTAAACTTGGAATTGAAGCAGATTATTTTATTGGTGGTGAACAACAATTACAATCTTTACTCGCATTAGGAGATTTTGATTATGTAATTGGTTCTGTTCATTTTTTAAATGGCTGGGGATTTGATAATCCAGATACGAAAGAATATTTTAAGGAACATGACTTATATGTTTTATATGATACGTTTTTCAAAACGGTTGATTGCGCAGTTCGTTCTGAGTTATTTGATATTATTGCTCATCTTGACAACATAAAAGTATTTAATTATCGATTAGATGAGAATGAACAACTTTCTTATTATAAGAAAATTGCGCGTGCATTAGTAGAAACAAATACAGCAACGGAAATAAATGCGGGATTGTACTATCGCTATCCTGTGCGCGAAATGTGTCCGAGTCCACTATATTTACAAGTATTAGCTAAACACGAAGTTCCGATTACACTCTCTTCAGATGCTCATTATCCGAATGATTTAGGAAAATATGTGGAAGAGAATATAAAGACGTTACGTAATCATGATATTGCTCACTTAGCTACATTTACGAAACGAGTTAGAACGATGAGATTACTAGAAGAAGTAACAATTTCAAAATGATCACGATTTTTTGATGAAAACCCATCTTTTTGTTCAAAATAAGAAAGAATAAAAAGGAGGGTAAGAAATGTCGAAACAGCAAAATAAACAAAATGTACAAGGTGCACAGCAACAAGCGTATACTTCTGAAACGAATGCTACATCTCAATCCGTTATTGAGGAACAAATTAGTGATACAGTTGCAGAAGGAACGATCGATGTGAAGCTTGGAAAACAATCGCAAGAAAAAGCATAAGAAGAGGGGGAGACTTGCATCTCCTCTTTTTTTGTGGAAAAGTGTCGATTTTCAAAACTATAATCAAATTCCTTGGTTTTTATATGTGGATTTCTTACAATGAAAGATAAGAGAGATCTTATTTTCTATAGAAGAGGTGTTAGTAGTGGCAAAAATATTAGTAGCAGGGAAAATTCCAGCAATCGGATTAGAACTATTAAAGGATCATGATGTAGAAATGTACGATAAAGAGGAGTTAATTTCTTTAGATGAATTAACAGAGCGTGTAAAAGACAAAGATGCATTGTTAAGCCTACTTTCTACAAAGGTGACAAAAGAAGTGATTGATGCGGCACCTAATTTGAAGATTGTTGCAAACTACGGTGCTGGTTACGATAATATTGATTACTCATATGCCGAAAAAAAAGGGATTGCGGTAACGAATACACCGAAAGTATCAACGGAAGCTACTGCAGAACTAACATTTGCACTTCTTTTAGCAGCGGCACGTAGAATTCCTGAAGGTGATACGCTATGTCGTACAACTGGATTTAACGGATGGGCACCGTTATTTTTCTTAGGCCGCGAAGTACATGGTAAGACAATTGGAATTATCGGCCTTGGAGAAATCGGAAAGGCAGTTGCAAAGCGTGCGAAAGCGTTTGGAATGAATGTTTTATATACAGGACCAAATCGAAAGCCTGAAGCTGAAAGTGAACTGGAAGCAACATATGTAACATTGGAAGAATTATTACAAACAGCAGACTTTATTACAATTAACTGTGCGTATAATCCGAAATTGCACCATATGATTGATGAAGAACAGTTCAAAATGATGAAGAAAACAGCGTATATTATAAATGCTTCACGCGGACCAATTATGCATGAAGCGGCACTTGCTCATGCTTTAAAAACAAATGAAATTGAAGGGGCAGCTCTTGACGTGTTTGAATTTGAGCCGAAAATTACTGAAGAGCTAAAAGGATTAAAGAATGTGGTACTTGCTCCTCACGTAGGAAATGCAACATTCGAAACGCGTGATGCGATGGCCGAAACGGCGGTAAGAAATATTTTAGCTGTATTAAATGGCGAAGAAGCTGTAACGCCTGTCAATCAAAAAGTATTCGTTACAAAATAAAAAGAAACCTTCCGGAATCGGAAGGTTTCTTTTTATTTTTCTTTATTTGCTCTTTTTGATGGTCTTTGTCTAAGGAATTGAGATAGCATGTACAAAATATATAGTGGAATAGCAATGAATAAGAAAACAGAAAAATTACCGAACCCTGTTTGGTACATTGTGATAATGATGCCCACTAAAAATAGTGTAATAATGATGCTATATCGTGGAATTGGTACATCTTTTAAACTTGGGATACGAATGCGGCTCACCATTAAAAATGCGAACGTTACAAATACTGTAATAAGAACGATTTTTGGAATGGTATGTGAAAATAATGTTAAGAAAGCAACAAGCCCTCCCGCTGCTGTAATCGGTACCCCAGTGAAATATTTCATTGAAGTAGAAGATGGTGTTACATTAAATCGTGCTAAACGATATGCTCCGAAAAGAGGGAATAGCCCCGCTATGTATAGTCCGATGATTCCATAATTAGAGAAAGATGTGTAATACATGAGAACAGCAGGTGCTGCACCAAATGTTACGACATCCGCAAGCGAGTCAAGCTCTTTTCCCATTTGTGAATCAACACGTAATAAACGAGCAACACGCCCATCAAGACTATCTAACATCATCCCGATAAGTACTAAAATAGCAGCTGATTTATAATATCCTAAAGATGCATAGCCGATTGACAAGAATCCACTATATAAATTTCCGAGCGTAAATAAGTTTGGAATAGCTGCTCTATACAAAATCTGATCCCTTGCTTTCTGTAATAAATTCTTAATTAGTGTATGAAAGTTTACTTATTTTATCATACCATAAATTTCTTCTTCACACGAAAGAAATTCCCAATTTGTGAAAGATTTCATATCAGAATGATTTGAAAAATAAGTGAAAAAAGAATGGGCTGTCTCATAAGTCTCTTTCGAAGTAAGATCACATGAAATTGAAAAGGCAGAAACGTTATAAAATTAACATTTCTGCCCTTCACTTTTTATTCGATTTTGGCTAAAAAGCACTTTTGGGGACAGCCTCTTCTTGTATTATTCAAAGTTCGTTATCATAGTTCCAGTTTTATACCGATTGTTAGGATCGAAACGTAACAAATCTCCATAAATGAGTTTGTCGGAAAGTTTCAATTCTGTTTTTGCTTTTTCAATATTCGGTTGACATAATGAGATGTCTGCTTCTTCACCTGTGTTTCGTTTATAGCACATGTTTTTTGTATACACATAATCTTCCGAAACGAAGCTACCATCACGCATTACCATAAGTGGATCTTCTTCTTTAATAAATAAGTCAGTTCCAAATTCAACTGATTTATTTGTTTTAATACCAAGTAAATGAAGTAGCGTTGGTTTAATATCAATTTGACCAGACACTTTAGAAATGACTTTTCCTTCTTGACCAGGTACATGAATAATGAGAGGGACGCGTTGTAATTGCATAGAATCAAATGGTGTAATAGCGTCTTTCCCAAGGAACTGAGCCATAGCTGCGTTATGGTTTTCAGAAATACCGTAATGATCTCCGTAAATGACAATAACAGAGTTGTCATACAGTCCTTCTGCTTTTAATTGTTTAATAAATTGTTTAAGAGCTTCATCCGTATAACGAACGGTTGGGAAGTAACGGTTTACAACGCCACTTTCCGAATTAAACTCATCAACATATTGATCTTCTGGATTTAGAAGAAATGGAAAATGATTTGTTAAAGTAATGAATTTTGTATAGAACGGCTGTGGTAAGGATTTTAACTTTGGAATAGATTGTTCAAAGAACTCTTTATCTTTTAATCCCCAACCGACAGACATTTGTTCTGTGCCTACGTAATCATTCAAATTAAAGTAACGATCATATCCAAGTGCAGGATACATTACATCACGATTCCAAAACGCTTTATCGTTTGAATGGAAGACAGCAGAAGAATATCCGTATTTTTTTAATTGTTCGGGTGTAGCTGTATATTCATTTGTTGCGTGAGTAAAGAATACAGAACCGCGGTCTAACGGATAAAGTGAATTTTCAACGATAAATTCAGCATCAGAAGTTTTACCTTGTCCTGTTTGATGATAGAAGTTATCGAAATAAAAACTATCTTTAATAAATTCGTTTAAAAATGGAGTAATTTCTTTTCCATTTATTTTTTTATTAATAACAAAACTTTGTGTAGATTCCATTGAAATCAAAATGACATTTTTACCTTTTGCAGATCCAAATAAGTTCTTATCAACTTGCTTATCTTTTGAGTCTGTATAGTTTTTAATTTCAGAGAACCCGTCCCCACTTGCAAATACACGTTCAGCTGAAGATTTTGATTGCAGTGTAATATCAAATAGATGATATGTGTATAAACCTAAATTTTTCACGACAGTTTGACGATCGAATGAGCGTGAGAACATTTGTGGTTTATAAATAACAGAAACAACAATTTGTAGTGCTAATAGAGCTGTTACACCGCTAAAGAAAGTTCTCTTCTCAGAGCGAGAAAGCGGCGTTTTGTCGCAAAATGATGGGAATTTACGCGAAAGAAACATTAAGATGATCGCATCTGCGAATAACAGTAATGTTTTATACGTAAAGAGTTCTTTTATACTCGTCCCTAAATCAGCCATATTATTTGTTTGAAATAATACTGGGAACGTAACGAAATCGTTATAAAACCCATAAAACATTGCATTTCCAAATAAAATGAATGACAGTATAAAACTAATTCCAACTATAATGCGATTTCGGTGTTTAGATGCAAATAATGCAAAACCGAAAAATAAAAGTAACGCAGCTAGTGGATTCATAAAAAGCATAAATTCTTCAAAGAAATTATCAATTTTAATATCAAACGCTAGCTTGTACACAATATATGTTTTTATCCATAATAAAACGACTGCAACGAGTGCGAATCGCAGTTTTGGAAACAGACGTTGTAGCATAATATACTCCTCTCCTAAAAAGCATGACGGTTCTTGTGGGCCTATTTAATTAGCGCCTCATTTTATATATACGAACAGTCCTTTATTATTATGTTTATTATACTATGAGTATCATTATACGAAAATAAAAGAGAGTTGTGGACTTTTTTATAACAATTGAGTAGAAAAAGGGCAGTAGGAGACAATAAAATGGAGTGTCTATGTATGATTATTATCGTGCGCGGAAAGAATCGTGTAACAATACGGAGGTTATAATGCGAAAATTATTATATTTTATAGTATGCAGTAGTGTTATACTTTTTGCTTCACCAAGTGTGTCGGTAGCAGAGTATGATGCACCTCTTATGGAAGATGCCCTTTATTCTGTGTTATTTCCGAAAATAAATAAAGCAATCGAAAAACAATATGGGAGCTTGAAGCCTTATCAATGCCCGAAAATTATTAGTTTAAAAGAAGTGTATAGCGGTACATATTTATTTCAAGCGAGTATTGAAGTGACTAAGTATGAACGTGTTGCAGGGAAAATTGCGCCACCATTTGAGAAGGTAACGATTACATTTAATAACGAAGAAGGTGAATGGGAAGTGACAAAGGTTTCAGTAAAGCGCTTACCAAACGATACGAAACTAAACTGTCAAAAAGCAATATAAAAAATTGTTTGACAAATAAAATGGTCCTTTGGTATTGTTAATAGCAACAATTAGATGTTTGAAAATTAAATAGACTTACCTCATCTACTCTCAAAGGTAGAGGCCGCGATAGGAAAGAGTAAGCTATGGGAGATTTAATGGAATCTGTGATCATAGGTTGAAAGGGACTATTGCCGAAATATAAGAATAACCATCTTATTCATATATTGGGACTGCATTGAATAAATGTAGTACTGTCATAAGATTTATTTTATGGAGAGCTATTTGGAGATGTTGATGCGGTTTCTTATTTTGAGGAGATAACAACTCGTTTATTTTTTCAATATATATTTTTCCTAATAAGAAACGCGTGTGAACATTGTTCCGCGCGTTTTTTGTCTATCTAAAAGCGTGCTGCAATGAATAGAAGATTGGGGTTATGAGTTTTAGAGGAAATAAGGGAGGAATTCAAATGTATTTACACGGCACAAGCCGAATCAATGGGCAAGGACACTTAGAAATTGGAGGGTGCGACACGACGCAGCTAGCAAAACAATATGGAACACCACTTTATGTATACGATGAAGAGTCAATTCGAGGAAAGTGCCGCGCGTTTCATCGTGCTTTTAAAGAAAGTGGGTTCTCTTATCAAGTAGCATATGCAAGCAAGGCGTTCTTGTGCATGGAGATGTGCCGAGTAGCTCGTGAAGAGAATATGTCATTAGATGTTGTTTCTGGAGGAGAATTATATACTGCACTACAAGCAGGATTTCCTGCATCGCGCATTCATTTTCATGGCAATAACAAAACAGATGAAGAAATTGTGATGGCTCTTCAGGCGAATATTGGTTGTTTTGTCGTAGATAACTTCTTAGAATTAGAAATTTTGCATGATTTAGCAGTGCAACATGGGAAATTTGTGAACATATTAATTCGTGTAACGCCCGGAGTAGAGGCGCACACACATGAATATATTACAACAGGTCAAGATGATTCAAAATTTGGATTTGGCGTGTCAAATGGTCAAGCGATGCAGGCAATTGAGCTTGCTTTACAAAAATCAAATTATAACGTGTTAGGAATTCATTCACATATCGGATCACAAATATTTGAAACGGCTGGCTTTGTGCGAGCGATTGAAGTTCTTCGTCAATTTTTAGAAGCAGTGAGAGAGCGAACAAACTATGTAGTAAAAGTGCTAAATGTAGGGGGAGGATTCGGAATACGCTACACAGAGTCCGATACACCATTAACTCTTGAGACGTATGTGCGAGCTGTAACAAGTGCGGTGAGAGAACAATTTACGTTATGTAATTATCCATTGCCAGAAATATGGGTTGAACCAGGCCGTAGCATTGTAGGTGATGCTGGAACGACACTTTATACAGTCGGATCTGTGAAGGACATTCCGGGTATTCGGAAATATGTATCAGTGGATGGTGGGATGACTGATAATTTAAGACCTGCTTTATATAACGCTCGTTATGAAGCGATGTTAGCGAATCGAGGGAATGATGAGAATGAGGAAGTTGTTTCGATTGCAGGGAAATGCTGTGAGAGTGGAGATATGTTAATTTGGGATATTACTTTACCGAAAGTTGCCTCTGCCGATTTACTAGCGATTTCTTGTACAGGGGCATACGGGTACTCGATGGCGAATAATTATAATCGGATTCGTAGACCAGCTGTCGTCTTCGTGAAAGGCGGTACATCACAAATTGTTGTAGAGCGCGAAACATATGAAAATATTATTGGGAACGATCGCATACGTATTAAAGAACTTGTTTAAATGAGGAAAAAGGAGTTGTTCGGATGGGCAATTCCTTTTTTGTAAAATAAAATAATTAAAATATATCGGAAAACTAGGATTGAAAAAAATCAGAATTGTGATAAAATACAAATACAAAGCTTATCAAGAGAAGCGGAGGGAACTGGCCCGGCGAAGCTCGGCAACCTGCTTATAGAAAGCAAGGTGCTAAATCCAGCAAAATGGAATCCATTTTGAAAGATAAGGTAAAATATATTACCGAACAGTCTTTTCGAAATGGGAAAGATTTTTTTTATGAATAAAAAGGGGGGCTGTTCGCGTGAGCGTACGGGAACATTTTGAGGAAGTATCTGAGAAAATTGAAGCGATGCTTGCTGATATGAAATATGGTTCAATTACAATTGTTGTGCAAGATGGAAAAGTCATTCAATTAGAGAAAAGTGAAAAAGTACGTTTAAAGTAAAAAGCGCTGACTAGAAAAACTAGAGGCGGTTTTAACCTATTTTATTAGGTTAAAACCGTCTTTTTGCTTTTACAGGGGGAAAAAACATGTTGACGTATGAAACGTGGGAAGAAAATGATGTTTCATTTTCAGAAGAAGATGAAACGAAAGGCGCGCTATCAGTATTAAGTTGGGCGTATAAAGAATATGAAAATGAAATTGTATACGCATGTAGCTTCGGAGTGGAAGGGATGGTACTGCTGCATCTTATTAACCAAGTAAATCCATCTGCTAAAGTTGTTTTTTTAGATACTAACGTACATTTTCAAGAAACGTATGAATTAATTCAAAAAGTACGGGAACGATTTCCTTCATTAAATATTATAGAAAAACAGCCAAAACTTACACTTGATGAACAAGCTAACTTGCATGGTAACAAGCTATGGGAAAGCAATCCTAATCTTTGTTGTAAGATTAGGAAAATTTTACCGTTAGAAGAATCATTAGCGAATGAAAAAGCGTGGATCTCGGGGTTGAGGAGGGAACAATCAGAAACGCGTAAGCATACAAAGTTTATAAATCAAGATCATCGCTTTCAATCTATTAAAGTTTGTCCGCTCATTCATTGGACGTGGAAAGAGGTATGGCGATATGTATACAAGCATAGCTTGCCGTATAACCCATTACATGATATTGGATATCCAAGTATTGGGTGTGAGAAGTGTACGTTGCCTGTAGGAGAGGGTGGCGATTCAAGAGATGGTAGATGGGCTGGGAAAGTGAAAACTGAATGTGGTCTTCATTATCAATAAGATGAATCTTGAAATAAAACTAAGAGGGGATATAGAACATGAGTACAGTAAACGAATTAGTAAACCGTGTAGACGAGACATATGACGTATTACAAATTGAAAAAGAAATTGGGCTAGATAACATTGCGTTAAGTGATTTAGAACTATTAGCGACAGGGGGATATAGCCCGCTTACTGGTTTTTTAGGAAAGAAAGATTATGATTCGGTTGTAGAAACGCTTCGTTTAGCTAATGGGAGCGTTTGGAGTATACCCATTACATTACCAGTAACAGAAGAAGTAGCAGAGACGCTAAAAGTTGGAGAGGAAGTAAAACTTGTTAACGGTGGAAATGTATATGGTGTCATTCAAATAGAAGATATTTTTGTGCCTGATAAGGAAAAAGAAGCGTTACTAGTATATAAAACGACGGATGAGGCTCATCCGGGAGTGAAAAAATTATATGAACGACCGAACGTTTATGTCGGTGGGGCTATTGTTCTTACGAAACGCTTTGAAAATAATCCGTTTCCTGCTTATCATTTAGACCCAATTGAAACGAGAGAAGAATTTAAAAAACGTGGTTGGAAAACAGTAGTAGGATTTCAAACGAGGAACCCGGTGCATCGTGCCCATGAATACATTCAAAAATCTGCCCTTGAAATTGTAGATGGACTCTTTTTAAATCCACTCGTTGGGGAAACGAAGTCGGATGATATTCCAGCTGATGTAAGGATGGAAAGCTATGAAGTATTACTTCAAAACTATTATCCGAAAGATCGTGTCTTTTTAAGTGTATTTCCTGCGGCAATGCGTTACGCAGGACCGAGGGAAGCAATATTCCATGCGTTAGTTAGAAAGAATTTTGGATGTACCCACTTTATCGTAGGGCGCGATCATGCTGGGGTAGGAGATTATTACGGAACTTATGAAGCACAAGAAATTTTTACAAACTTTACAGTGGAAGAGTTAGGGATTACACCGTTATTTTTTGAACATAGTTTTTACTGTACGAAATGTGAAGCGATGGCTTCGACAAAAACATGCCCGCATGGAAAAGAAGATCATGTTATTTTATCGGGTACGAAAGTAAGAGAACTATTAAGAAACGGTGAGATTCCGCCAAGTACATTTAGTCGTAAAGAGGTAGTAGAGGTACTAATTAAAGGTTTGAAAAAAGAAGTAGTAACAGAATAGGGAGAGAATGAGATGGATACGAATATTACTTGGCATACAACTTCTGTTTCAAAAGATGAGAGAAGAGTGAAGAATGGGCATCATAGTTTTGTAATTTGGTTTACTGGTTTATCAGCTTCGGGTAAATCTACAGTAGCGAACGCGGTTGCTCGTAAACTATTTGAAAAGAATATTGGAAACTATGTACTTGATGGAGATAATATACGCCACGGTTTAAATAAAGACTTAGGCTTTTCTGAAAGTGATCGTATGGAAAATATAAGACGGATTGGCGAAGTGGCGAAGTTATTTGTAGATCAAGGGACTGTTGTTCTTACAGCGTTTATTTCACCGTTTCGAGTAGACCGAAAACAAGTTAGAGATCTATTAGCTGCAGATGAATTTATAGAAGTGTTTGTAAAATGTCCAATTGAAGAGTGTGAGAAACGTGATCCGAAAGGGCTTTATAAAAAAGCAAGAAAAGGTGATATTAAAGACTTTACAGGTATCGATTCACCGTATGAGGAACCAGAAAAAGCGGAATTAATTGTAGAAACGAATAAGTATTCTATTGAAGAATGTGCAGAACAAATCGTGAAATACTTACAAGAGCGTAGTTTTATATAGGGGGATAAAAAATGAGTTATGAAAAAGTATGGGCTAACAATGAAAAATTAAATCAAACTGAGAAAAATAAATTAAAAAAAGATGGATTGGAAATCTTTAATGATATTCCTTACTATGCAGAGAATGGCTTCGAATCTATTCCGAAAGAAGAGTGGGACGCATTCAAATGGGCAGGGTTGTATTTACAAAGACCGAAAGAAGCGGGTTATTTTATGATGCGCGTAAATATTCCTTCTGGAATTATTACGAATGCACAGGCAGAAGTGCTTGCTTCTATCGCTGAGGATTATGGACGTGACGTAATCGATATTACGACAAGACAGGCGATTCAGTTTCATTGGTTAGAAATTCATCAAATTCCAGATATTTTTAAAAGGTTAGCAAGAGTTGGGTTATCTTCAGCTGGGGCGTGTGGTGATATAACGCGTAATATTACGGGAAATCCACTTGCTGGCATTGATGCAAATGAATTATTTGATACAACGCATATTGTGAAAGAGGTATATGACTACTTCCAACATAATGAAGAGTTTTCTAACTTACCACGTAAATTTAAAATGTCTATTAGTTCTAACATTTATAACGCAGCAAACGCAGAGATTAACTGTGTTGCATTTACACCTGCTACGAAAGAAATAGATGGTGAGAAAAAAGTTGGTTTTCATATAAAAGTAGGCGGTGGGTTATCGGCTCGTCCATATTTAGCTGATGAATTAGATGTATTCGTTTTGCCAGAAGAAGTCAAAGCGGTAGCGATTGCAATTGCTACGATATTCCGTGATTTTGGATATCGTGAAAAACGTCATTTAGCTCGTTTGAAATTTCTTGTTGCAGACTGGGGAGCAGAGAAGTTTAAAGAGAAACTAATAGAATATACAGGACCATTACAAAGTAAAGGAGAAAGTGCTCTTAAAGGCTGGAATGCGGGATACTTTTATGGTGTCCAAGACCAAAAACAAGAAGGACTAAAATATGTAGGTTTTAATGTGCCGGTAGGACGCCTACATGCAGAAGAAATGTTTGAGATTGCAAGAATTGCTAAACAATATGGAAATGGACAAATTCGTACATGTAATTCACAAAACTTCATTATTCCGAATATTCCGCCAGAAAATGTAACTGGCTTGCTAAATGAGCCGTTGTTTGAAGCGATATCAGCAAATCCGAAATCGTTTATTGGTCACGCGGTTTCTTGTACTGGTATTGAATATTGCAATCTTGCTTTAGTAGAAACGAAAGAAAGATTACGAAAAATTGCCGAATACTTAGATACGCAAATTGCACTCGATGTTCCGATTCGTATTCATATGGTAGGATGCCCGAATTCATGTGGTCAACGTCAAATTGCTGACATTGGATTACAAGGTGTAAAAATGAAAACGAAGGAAAAAGGAATTGTTGAAGCCTTTGAAATATATGTAGGTGGAACGTTGTTAGATGGTGGTGCTTATAATCAAAAGTTAAAAGGAAAAATAGATGGCGAGGATCTACCTGATGTACTCGCATCATTTATAAGTTATTTCAAAGAAAATAAATTACCAGCTGAAACGTTTTATGATTTTGTAGGCCGTGTTGGTGTAGAGACATTACAAACAGCGTTAAATAACGTGTTAGAAGAAGTAATAGCGTCTTAGGAGGGACAATATGGATTTATATCGATTTGAAGCTGTATTAGAGAATAGTATTGTTCCAATTGTTGTTGTTGCTGAAAGTGAAGAAAAGGCATTTAAGATGGCGGAGATTGAACTTGAAAAACATTTTTTACCGTTACCAGAAGTAAAGGAGATTGCTTTATTTGAAAAAAAGAAGATTCGAAAAAGCGCAGCCTTTGTTATTCATGAGTAAGGAACATTGAAATATGAAGAAATGAAAACTTCCATTCCTATATAAGGATGGAAGTTTCACTTTAATAGTAGAAATGAGGAGAGATGATGGGAAAAGTATATATCGTTGGAGCGGGCCCTGGTGATCCAGATTTAATTACTGTAAAAGGATTGAAATGCATTGAGAAAGCAGATGTTATTTTATACGACCGTCTCGTGAATAAAGAATTGCTTTCTTATGCAAAGCCTGAAGCGGATTTAATTTATTGCGGAAAACTACCAAATTATCACACGATGAAGCAAGAGACAATTAACACGTTTCTTATTAAATATGCGAAAAAAGGAAAAGTTGTAACGAGGCTAAAAGGTGGGGATCCATTTGTATTTGGTAGAGGAGGAGAAGAAGCTGAAGCGTTAGCAAAGCAAGGTGTACCGTTTGAAATCGTTCCTGGTATTTCAGCTGGAATAGCTGCTCCTGCTTATGCTGGTATTCCAGTGACACATCGTGATGCAAGTGCAAGTTTTGCTATTGTGACAGGGCATAGAAAAGAAGATGCTGAAGAGGAAGTGAAGTGGGAAAATTTAGCGAAAGGTGTAGAGACTTTAGCTGTATATATGGGGGTTAGCAATTTACCCTACATATGTGAGCAACTGATAAAGCATGGAAAAGATAAAAGTACGCCTGCTGCTATTATTGAGCGGGGAACGACATCTATGCAGCGCACAGTTGTTGGGACGTTAGGAACAATTGTAGATGTTGCGAAAAAAGAACAAATCCAAAATCCAAGCATGATTGTAATTGGAGAAGTCGTCCGTTTTAGAGAAAAAATTCATTGGTTTGAGAAACAGACAGAAGGTACGTATCAAGTAAGTGGAGTGTTATAAAATGAAAGCCATCTTATATATATGTCATGGAAGTCGCTTGAAAGCAGCGAAAGAAGAAGCGGTTGCATTTATTACGTCATGTATGAACCGTGTAGAGGCAAGTATTCAAGAAATTTGTTTTTTAGAGTTAGCGAGTCCAACTATTGATGAAGGGTTCCGTACATGTGTGAAGCGTGGTGCTACAGAGATTATTGTTATTCCAGTTTTTTTATTAGCGGCAGGTCATGTGAAAAAAGATATTCCGTTTGAATTGGAAAAGTTAACTAATCAATTTTTGAATGTTAAAGTGACCTATGGTAATCCGTTTGGTGTATCAGAAACACTTGTTAAATCGGTGTATAGCGGAAGTGGCATTGAACAGGAAGATAAGAATGAAGTGACGTTACTTCTCGTTGCAAGAGGGAGCAGTGATCCTGAAGTACTAAAAGATATAAACTGGATCGCTTCTTTATTTCAAACGGAAGAGAAAATTAAAAAAGTAGAAGTTTGTTATTTAGCAGCTGCCGAGCCGAAATTTGAGGAGAAGTTAAAGGAAGTTGTAGAACGAAAAGAAAAGAATATCGTTGTACTGCCTTACTTGTTATTTACAGGTTTGCTTATGAAGCATATTGAAAAAGAAGTACGCCAATATGAGCTAGATGAGATAAAAATAAGTCCATATTTAGGGAAGAATGAAGCGTTTCAGTATATGTTAATTCAGAAAACGAAGAAATTATTGAAGGGAGATCAATATGTATCCACTTACAGTGCGAGTTGAGAAGAAACGTGTTGTTGTCATTGGTGGAGGGAAAGTCGCGGGATTCAAAATTATTCCTTTACTCAAACAAGGTGCAGATATAGTCGTGGTAAGTCCTGAATTGGATGCAAATTTAGTGAAACTTGTAGAAGAAAAGAAAATTCGTTGGTATCAAAGGGAGTATGAAAAAAGTGATATTAAAGACGCCTTTTTAGTTGTTGCAGCGAGTAGTGATGCTGTATTGAATGAACAAATTGCTGAAGATGTCGCAGAGAATCAATTAGTAAATGTTATTACGAATCCGGAAAGTGGTAATGTTCATTTTCCGGCAGCGATTCATCGTGGATTACTGAATGTGGCTGTTTCTACTGGCGGAGCGAGCCCAAAACTTGCAAAAAAAATTCGAGATGATATCGCAAATAAATATGATGAGACGTATGAATCGTATCTTGATTTTTTATACGAAGTTAGAATAAAGGTGAAAGAATTACAAATAGAGAAAAGAGAGAAAAATATATTGTTGCAAGAGGTATTGAAGTCGATATATGTTCAAAATGAACAAAAAAGAGAATTGTTTTTACAAGAATTAGAGAGAAGAGTTCATATAGGATAATGAGTAAATTGTACTTTACAACTATAAAAATATAATTTATAATCACAAGTAACTTCAATAGATGAAATCGATGAGCAAGAAGAGTATGTATATTTGATACGTTCAGAGAGCTGGGGTAAGGTGTGAGCCCGGTACGATAAGATATACAGAATGGGCTTGCGAGAGGTATGTTGAACATTGTAGTAGGCGACCCGGGTTCCGCCGTTAAAAGGATAGAGTATCGGAGTTTTTCCTGTACTTGAACAAGTGGGATTTATCAATCCAATTGAGGTGGTACCACGGTATTAACATTACATATATCGTCCTCTACATGCATATTTGCGTGTAGGGGACTTTTTTATTTTCTAAAGGAGGTGTGCGAGTATGAAATGAAAGTGTATAATTGATAAAAGTTTAAATATTCAGAAAAGGGGAATTTATGATGAAAGAAACACAGCAATGGACGTCGAAAATAGGCTTTGTACTCGCAGCAGCCGGAGCCGCAGTAGGTCTTGGTGCAATATGGAAATTTCCATATGTTGCAGGTAATGGCGGGGGAGGCGCATTCTTCCTTGTATTTTTACTATTAACTTTATTTATAGGTATGCCACTCCTTTTAGCTGAATTTGTTATTGGACGTAGTACGCAAAAAGAGGCAGTTACAGCGTATAAAGTATTGGTGCCAAATAGCAAGTTATATCCTTGGATTGGTCGTATGGGAGTTGTTACTTGTTTTAGTGTACTATCTTTTTATAGTGTTGTAGGTGGATGGATTTTACTTTACTTATACTATAGTGTGACAGGAAGTTTCTGGAATGGAGTGACTGATTATGGGCAATTATTCGGTGAGACGATTTCAAATCCAGTAAGCGCGATTGGAGCGCAATTTGTCTTTATGCTTTGTACGATTTTTGTTGTAAGTAAAGGTGTAGAGAAAGGGATAGAAAAAGCAAGTAAGTATATGATGCCGCTATTATTTATTTTGTTTATTGCAATTATTGTTCGTGCGTTAACACTGGATGGTGCTTTTGTTGGGGTAGAGTTCTTCTTAAAACCAGATTTTTCAAAGCTGACAGCAGATACGATTTTATACGCGATGGGACAATCATTCTTCTCGCTAACAGTTGGGGCCTCGGTAATGGTCACGTATAGTTCTTATTTGAAGAAAGAAGAACATTTAGCAAAATCAGCAACATCTATTGTAAGTTTAACTGTTTTTATTACAGTACTTGCAGGATTAGCGATTTTTCCAGCGATTTTCGCATTAGGTGTTAAGCCGACTGAAGGACCGGGGTTACTATTTATCGTCCTTCCAGCGGTATTTGCGAAAATACCATTTGGACAATTTTTCTTCATTATGTTTTTGGTGTTATTCTTCTTTGCAACGCTAACATCTGCGATTTCCATGCTTGAAATTGTAGTAGCATCTGTTGCGAAAGATAATGAGAAAAAGCGTCCGTCAGCATCATTATTAATTGGTATTCTAATTTTTGCGGTTGGAATTCCGTCAGCGTTATCGTTTGGTATTATGAGTGATGTGAAAATATTTGGGAAAACATTCTTTGACTTAGTCGACTTCTCAGTAAGTAACGTATTGCTGCCGTTAGGGGTACTAGCTATTTCGCTATTCGTACCAAATAAAATGAGTAAAGAAATGTTAATGAAAGAATTAGAAGTTACGGAAACGAAAGGGAAAACATTATTTAATATTTGGTTCTTCTTACTTCGTTATGTTATTCCAGTAACTGTAATTATTGTATTTTTAAATGTGATAGGTGTATTTATTATGTTGTAGGTGTATTTAGTAAGCGATTATATGCTTTGTAGGCTGTGATGACTGCGAGGAATGATCCGATTAAAAATAAAACTGAGCCACCAAATGTAAATATCCGGCCAATAAAAGTCTCTCTAGCTTCTTGTATTTCTTGCTGTAATTGTGTATTCATATAATTCACCCCGTAAACTATAGGCATTTAGTTATAGTCTATGTAGAATGCCTATAGTGTGTGAAGTGGAAATAAAAGAACTCGGTATGCACCGAGTTTTTTTTATAATCCTATATAAGGAGATGGATCAACTGCGTTTGTCTTGCCGACATTCCATTCTCCCAGATGAAGTTCGAAGTGTAAATGTTGTCCGTATGATTGGCCAGTATTCCCCATAAATCCAAGTTGAGTTCCTTGTTTTACAGTTTGTCCATTTGATACAGAACGGCTACTCATATGAGCATATACTGTTGTATATGTTTTTCCGTTAATACGGTGAGATAAGTACACAACATTTCCGTAACTAGATGATAATTCTGAGCGAATAACAACGCCATCTGCAGCGGCAATAATTGGAACAGTTCCTGAAGCAGCGATATCGATTCCTTTATGGTTATCTATAGAGCGTACGCCAAAACCAGAAGTTTTTGATCCAGCTGCTGGTTTAATAAATCCTCCGATGTTTGTATCGTGTGGTGTTGGGGCCGCTTGAGCTGTTTGAGCAGATGTAGCAGCTTGTTTACGAGCTTCTTCCGCCTTGCGAGCTTCCTCAGCTTTACGAGCTTCTTCTGCGCGTTTTTCTTCTTCAATTGCCTTTTGAACAGCTTGACGCTGATTTTCTAAAATGCCTTTAGATTCTTCTAATCCTTCAATCTCTGAATCTACTTTTGCTACTTTCGTATGTAGATCGCTAATAAGAGTTTGTTGCTGTTGTTGGTTGTTTTGTAATTCTTGTTGTTTTTGTTCTAATTTTTGCTCGGATTCTTTCAGTTGTTGCTCTTTTTTCTCAACAGCCTCTTTTTCTTTCGTCACAGCATCTTGGTCATTTGTTTGTTTTTTCACAATATCAGTATCATTATTTAAAATTAAACTGACAGAGTACATATTATCAACAAGATCAGCAATGTTTGCAGAATTTGTTAATACTTCCGTAATGATATTTGTGCGAGGTTTTTCTTGCATAGATTGCAGTCGTTGCTTAATAACTTCCTGACGCGTATCTATGTTTGTTTGTAATTGCTCTATATGTTTCTTTTTTTCAGTAATTACTTGTTGTGTCTTACTAATTTCTTTTTTTGTATCGTTTAATTCAGCTTCGTTTTTATTAATAGAAGTAGTTAAATCGTCGATTTTCTTTTGTAATTCTTGAATTTCTTTTTCTATTTGTTCTTTCTCGGCTGATTTATTTTGTAAGTCATTTTGTTTTCCTTCTAATTCAGATTGAATATTAGATAATTTATCTTGATTCGTTTCAGCGTATGCGGGTGAAAGTAACGGGGAAGCAAAAATCGTTCCTGCTGCTAAAACGCTGAACGCTACAAATTTCTTTTTCATGGTTGTCTGGCTCCTTTCCCTATGAATGTTATATATCATAAGAAGAAGAGTGTCTATCGTTGTAACCATAATGTAAAGAAAATTTTATAAAATTACTAAGTTTTGTCGGAATTTATCATTTTTTTACGGTAATTGTAATGGTGATTCTCTTTCTTAATTTGTGTAACAAAGGTGTGTTCTGGATTACGTTTTGTTAAATAAAGGAATAAATAGGTCTATTTTATGTAGTGAAATTTAATTTGGAAACTCAATAAAATACTAGTAAGGAATCGTTCTCATGTTAGGTTTTCTGACATGGGTTTTATTTTTGTCAAGAAAATTATTTGCGTTCGGGCAAACTTATTTTGTTGTCAGATTTTAAATTTTGATTTATGATTTTTAACAGGGACAAAATGTAGTGAATTGTCGAATAATATGTAATACTCTTAATTTCAAGTTTTATAGATATAGAATGAGAGGTAGAGTGACACATCGAAGAGGGGGTTACAACAAATATGAAAAGAATAGGACTTGCATGGCAAATATTAATAGGACTTGTGCTTGGTATTGCGGTTGGTGCGATTTTCTTTGGCAATCCAGCAGTGGTGAGTTACTTACAACCAATTGGTGATATTTTCATCCGACTAATTAAAATGATTGTAGTACCTATTGTTGTAGCAAGTATTGTTGTTGGGGTTGCTGGTGTTGGCGATGTTAAAAAATTAGGTCGACTAGGCGGAAAAACAATTATTTACTTTGAAATTATTACAACAATTGCAATTATTGTCGGTCTATTAATTGCGAATATTTTCCAACCAGGAAAAGGCGTAAATATGGAGCAGTTAACAAAGACAGATATTTCAAAATATACACATACGACAGAGCAAGTACAAAGTCATTCGTTTGCAGATACATTTGTAAATATTGTTCCAACAAACATTGTAAAGTCATTAGCTGACGGAGATATGCTTGCTATTATCTTCTTCTCTGTATTATTTGGTTTAGGTGTAGCAGCAATTGGTGAAAGAGGAAGACCGGTTCTTCAATTTTTCCAAGGTGTAGCTGATGCGATGTTTTACGTAACAAATCAAGTTATGAAATTTGCACCATTTGGTGTGTTTGCACTAATTGGAGTTACAGTTTCTACATTTGGTCTTGCTTCGTTAATTCCATTAGGGAAATTATTAATTGTAGTATACGGGGCAATGATTTTCTTCGTTGTAGTTGTCTTAGGACTTACAGCGAAAATATTTGGAATTAACATTTTCCAATTCTTTAAGATTTTAAAAGACGAGCTGATCTTAGCATATTCTACAGCGAGTTCAGAAACAGTTTTACCGAAAATCATGGAGAAGATGGAGAAGTTCGGTTGTCCGAAAGCAATTACATCTTTCGTTATTCCGACAGGTTATTCATTTAACTTAGATGGATCAACTTTATATCAAGCAATTGCGGCTATTTTCTTAGCGCAAATGTACGGTATTGATTTATCCATTACACAACAAATTACATTATTGCTTGTATTAATGGTTACATCAAAAGGTATCGCAGGTGTACCAGGCGTATCGTTCGTTGTATTATTAGCGACACTTGGTACAGTAGGTATTCCACCTGAAGGTTTAGCGTTTATTGCAGGTATTGACCGTATTCTAGATATGGCTCGTACAGCAGTTAACGTTGTAGGTAACTCTTTAGCAGCTGTAGTTATGTCTAAATGGGAAGGTCAATATGACGCTGAAAAAGGACAAGCCTACTTGAAAGAAATTTCTAATAAGCAAGCAGCTTAATTATAATTTGAACAAGCTCTCACATAATATGTGGGGGCTTTTCTATATAGAAGGGGAGCAGACGTAATGAAACGTAAATATGGTGACGGTTCTTCGTGGAAGCGACTACTAGAGAAGGATTATACTGTTAAGCAAATAGAAGAAGGAATGCTAGGAATACTGGAAATAAAAAAGGTGAGAGAACCTAGTTGTAAAGAATATGACGGTAAAGAGCTATGTATTGCTGGCAATCAGTATACGTGGATTCAATATTTCATAGACGAGAAAAACTTTGCGATTACCGCTATGTTAGATGATCAAAAGGAATTAGTGCAATATTATATCGATGTGGCGAAAGACTATGAAATAGACGAGCGTGGTTTACCGTATTTTGATGATTTATATTTAGATGTAGTATTATTACCGAATGGTAAAATCTATGTATTGGATGAAGATGAGTTAGAGGATGCTTATAAAAGTGGCGATGTTACAAAAGAAGAGTATGAGTTAGCTTGGTACACTACAAAATGGATTATAGCTGCAATAAAAAATAATGAATTTTATTGGATTTCAATATTGGAAGAAGAAATCAAAAAGTTAAAATGATTATTGTATTCAAATTTTTGTATAATTACCAAAAAAATCTATACAAAAAATAATTGACTTTTGTTTTGTAAGCGAGTAAAGTTAGGGAAGAAATTATTATTAAAAAATAAATATGAAACCTTCTTATAAAGAGAGGCGGAGGGACTGGCCCTACGATGCCTCGGCAGCGGACTCGATTTCAGAGTGCTGTGCCAAATCCAGCAAGCATATGCTTGAAAGATGAGAAGAGCGTTTCTTATAGATGTATAAGACCTCTTCTCGTTGGAAGAGGTCTTTTGTTATTCATTAGAAAAAGGTTGAAACTAGGGAGAGATGGTACTTTGAAAGAAACGAGAGGAAATGGTTTGGCATTATTACCACTTGGGATATTTTTGGCGCTATTTATTGGTTCTGGAATTATTACAGGTGATTTCTATAAATTGCCGATACTTGTAGCAATTTCAATTGCTGTAGGAGTCGCTTTAGCAATGAATCGTAAAGAAAGTTTTCATGTAAAAGTGGAACGATTTGCTAAAGGTGCAGGGAACCCAGACATTATGATTATGGTTCTAATTTTTGTACTGGCAGGAGCATTTTCTGAAACAGCAAAAGGGATGGGTGGCGTTGATTCTACAGTTAACTTAGCGCTATCAATTTTACCACAAGGATTTATCGTAGCTGGCATTTTCGTTATAGGAGCATTTATTTCATTAGCGATGGGAACTTCAATGGGAACAATTGCTGCATTAGCACCAATTGCTGTAGGTATTAGTGGGCAAACTGATATCTCAATTGCACTTACGATGGCTACTGTTGTTGGCGGAGCGATGTTTGGTGATAATTTATCATTTATTTCAGATACAACAATCGCAGCTGTACGTTCACAAGGAACAGAAATGAAAGATAAGTTTAAAACGAACTTTTTAATTGTATTACCAGCGGCTATTATTACAATCGTACTATTAGTAATCATTACTTTAGGAAGTGATACGCAGATTAAAACGCATAGCTTTGACTGGATAAAGATTTTACCGTATGCAGGAGTACTTATTACAGCGCTACTTGGTTGGAATGTACTTATCGTGTTAACTGGTGGAACTGTACTATCTGGGGTTATCGGTCTTTTAGATGGAAGTTATACGTTAGAGAGTTTCTTTAAAAGTGTAACGACTGGAATGGGCGGTATGATGGAGTTAGTATTACTCGCTATTTTAATTGGCGGTATGGTCGAATTGATTCAATATAATGGTGGCATTCAATATTTAATGAATATTTTAACGCGTAACATTCGTTCAAAAAAAGGAGCAGAGTTCGGTATAGCTGGTTTAGTAGGTATGACGAATATGTGTACAGCGAATAATACCATTTCTATTATATTTACAGGTCCGCTTGCGAAAAACATTGCAGATCAATATGAAATTGATCCTCGTAAATCAGCGAGTGTATTAGATCTTTTCTCGTGCTGTGTGCAAGGGTTAATTCCGTATGGTGCGCAAATGTTAACAGCAGCAGGATTTGCGGCGTTATCTCCAATTGAACTGTTACCATATGCGTTTTATCCAATCTTAGTTGGAGTATGTGGAATCATTTCTATATTAATTGGTTTCCCGAGGTTTTCTAAAGTAGCGGAAAAGAAAGAGTATCATAAAACAGCATAATGAAAATGAAGTGTATGAAAAGTAACGAAAGCCGTACAGAGAATGTTCTCTGTACGGCTTTTTATGTGCGGGAAAAGAGTGAATGATCCCATGCTACCGTATGTTTTTACAAAAGGCTGAATGCAACTCGGTCTTAAGTCTGAGTTAAAAACGGTTCTTAAGCTCGTTATGGAAAAAAGAAAAAATAGTTAAGATAAGAGTATCAAATCGAAGGGAGGCAAGCACAAGGTGAAACAATTTCTAGCGTTTATCGCGGCTGGTATTTTAGCTTTAATTGCTCTTGGTAGTCTTGCTGGTATTGTAGGATTCGCAATCGGAGCAGGAGTTGTGTACTGGAGCTATAAATCATTTGTGCGAGCACAATCATTTTTTGGAAAGTTAGCTTGGGGTATTGTTGGTTTGATCGGCTTGTCCATCGCCCTTTCTCATTCCCCAGCATTAATTGGTATTGCAGCATTAGTAGTTTTATACTACGGATACCGTGAGTGGAAAAAAGAAAAAGATGTAGTTGTTGATTCTGCTCCAGAAAGTTCTAAACCATATAGCAACTTTGAAGATGAGTGGAACAAGTTAATGAAAAACTAATATAAAATCAATCAAATTTATAAAGTAGAAGAGAGGAAGATTATAATGAAACAATCTTTATTCGGACGTGTACGCGATGCAATTTTAGCAGATTTTCATAATGTGTTAGATGAGAAAGAAAGAAAAAATCCAATTGCTATGTTAAACCAATATTTACGTGATAGTGAGCGTGAAATAACAAAAATTGAGAAGTTAATTCAGCGTCATAAAACATTAAAATCTAACTTTGCCCGTGAGCTTGAGCAAGCACGTTATTTCGTGAATAAAAGATCTAAGCAAGCGATCATCGCTCAAGAAGCAGGCGAATTACAACTACATGAGCGTGCATTAGAAGAAGTAGCTTATTATGAAGGGCAAGTAACTCGATTAGAAGAAATGTATACAGGTGTTGTAGAACAAATTGATGAGTTAGAGCGTCGTCTTTCTGAAATGAAAAATAAATTAAAAGAAATGCACGCAAAACGTATGGAATTAATGGCACGTGAAAATATGGCACATGCAAATCGTCGTATGAATACTGCGATGCATAAAATGGATGAAAATAATCCATTCTTACGCTTTGAAGAAATTGAAGATCATATTCGCGACTTAGAAACTCGTATGAATGAGGAGCATGAACGTGATACATTTGATATGAAGATTGCAAAGCTTGAGCGTGAAATGAAAGAAAAGAATGATGTATCGTTAACGAAAGAGTTAACAAAATAATAGTAGTATATTATAAAACAGGCTTATGATATAGTGATAGGAGAAAAGGTGTTGGAAAGCAATGCCTTTTCTTCTATGTATATGTGACAAGAAGGGGGGAGCTGAAATGAAGAAACATTTTTCAAAGACACAATTAATGGGGATGCTCCTCATCATATTTGGATTCGGTCTTTTTCTTGATATGATACTTGGACATTTTGAACCAGGTGGTCTCATTTTTGCATTTATTATGCTTATGTTTGGAAGACATTATCGTAAAAAGAATCGTTATGTACGGGGAAATGTATTTTTATTTATTGGTGGTATCGTATTTTTATTCTTCTTATTTTCATCAGCAGCATTTGTTCTTGTCGTATTTGCTTGTTTAGCTTTAATTGGTTATCAATTGATTCAACAAGGACATAAGCAAAAGGCAATGAAGGTTGAAATTAAAGAAAAAGGGATTATAGACGAAGAGAAGCAAATATATCGTACAGAACCATATTTGAAAAATATGTTTGTAGGCAATGTACGAATGATGGATCATATTTATGAACTTGAGGATATAAATGTTCAATATGGTGCTTGTGATGTGGAAATAGATTTAACAACTGCCATGATTCCAGAAGGAGAAACGGTAATTGTTATTCGGGGTGTCGTTGGTAATATTCGTTTATATGTGCCATATGATATTGAACTGTCTTTAAATCATTCTGTTATTGTCGGACGTGTGCTCTTGCCAGGTCATGAGGAGACAGGGTTTAACCGCAATGTTACATTTAGAACAGAGCAGTATAAAGAGGCTCCTCGTCGTATTAAAATTATTTCTTCGCTTGTCGTAGGCGATACGGAAGTGAGGAAAGTATAATGAAGAAACAAAAAAATATTTCGTGGATGTATATTCGTTATTCTATGTTGTCCTCAGTTAGTATCGCACTCATTTGTACAATTGTATATGTATGGAAAAGTGAGCAACAAGTATATGATTTATTATGGAAGGAATCCATCGCTTCTGTTCCAATTGGCTTGTTTATTATGACTACAAGTTTACTTATCGGGGGAATTGTAGGATATGTAATCGGTTACTATATAGAGCAGCGTATACAAGGGTTAAATACGTTTCTATTTGAAGTGGAGCGAGGGAATTTTCCAAGCGATGTTTCGTTTACTGCAGATGATGAATTTCATGAAGTGGAACGAAAAGTAATCGGTCTGGCTCGTCGATTAGAGGAGCAAGCTGGACTCTTTCAAAAAGTAACGAATGAACGAGCTCATTGGAATGAAGAGATGAGACAAGAAGCGATTTCCCAAGAAAGGCATCGATTGGCGAGGGAGCTGCATGATTCTGTAAGTCAGCAGCTTTTTGCAATGTCGATGATGATGTCGGCTATTAATGAACAAGTAGCTGAATTTCCAGAAACGACGAAAAAGCAGTTGCAACTTGTTGAAAATATGGTTGTAAATGCACAATCAGAGATGAGAGCATTGCTTCTTCATTTACGCCCAGTACAGTTAGAAGGTAAGAAACTAACAGAAGGTATAGAAGAATTATTAACAGAACTATCTAGAAAGCAACATATGAAAATTGAATGGTTAATTGAACCGATTCAATTAAAAAAAGGTGTAGAAGATCACTTATTCCGCATTGTACAAGAGGCGCTATCTAACACTTTACGTCATGCGAAGGCAAAGAAAACGGAAGTGCGTCTTCGAAAAATTGATCAATATGCAATATTGAAAATTATTGATGATGGTGTAGGTTTTAAAGTAGGAGTGAATAAGGCTGGTTCTTACGGATTAAGGTCAATACAAGAGCGTGTTCATGAAATTGGTGGGACATTAAAGGTGCTTAGTTTTCCAAATAAAGGTACACAAATAGAAGTAAAAGTACCGATTATGATTGAGAGAGGGGGAGAATCATGATTAAAGTATTACTAGTGGATGATCATGAAATGGTTCGAATGGGTGTATCAGCATATTTATCAACGCAGCCAGATATTGAAGTAGTTGGAGAAGCTGAAAATGGAAGAAAAGGTTCAGAGTTAGCTTTGCAATTAAGGCCGGATATTATTTTGATGGACCTTGTCATGGATGAGATGGATGGTGTTGAAGCAACACGTGCTATTATTCAAGAATGGCCAGAAGCAAAAATTGTAGTTGTAACGAGCTTTTTAGATGATGAGAAATTGTATCCTGTTATTGAGGCCGGAGCGACAAGTTATTTATTAAAAACATCAAGAGCGAGTGATATAGCAGACGCTGTACGAGCTACTTATGATGGAGAAACGGTATTAGAGCCGAAAGTTACTGGTAAAATGATGTCTCGTATGCGTCAGAAGAAAGAACAACCTTTGCATGAGGAGTTAACAGAAAGAGAGTCTGAAATTTTGTTATTAATTGCAGAGGGGAAAAGTAATCAAGAGATTGCAGACGAGTTGTTTATTGCCCTCAAAACAGTAAAGACACATGTGAGCAATATATTAAATAAGCTAAATGTAAGTGACCGGACACAGGCAGTTATTTATGCGTTTCGACATCAATTGACGAAATGAGAAAGTGAAATTTTAACCAGTGGGGTGGTCCCCACTGGTTATTAGTTTGTACAAAATCTTTTTATTGACGCTAATAAATGTAAGCGTTATCATTTAGTTGTTAACAGTACATACAAAGGGGAGAATGTATATGCTAGTTCAAACGATATTTGGCATGGATAAATCAAAAAAATTAGGGGATTATGTGAACGCATTACAAGCGCTTTGTGAACAATATAATGTTGAAACAGATAAAATTGCAATTGTTGAGGCGACAGAAGAGTACTATTTATTTTTAATAAAGCAAGAAGAGTGCTACGATGTTGTCAAAGTAGAAACAGTGGATACAAATATTGACTATTATACGAAAGCGTATAAAATAAGCAGTTTTAATCATACTGCTTATCAAAAGTAAAAAACTCCCTTTTGGGAGTTTTTTTAGGATGCTTTTACTTCACAAGATTCGGTTAGTAAGGGAACTTTTTTCGCGCCACTTAGCTTAGCGATTGCAAGGCCAATAAGAGCTCCAGCTAATGCAGGTACTAGCCAGCCTATGCCTTCATTATATAAAGGGATAAATTCAAAATATGATGTGATAAATGAAACTGAAATACCCCCTTGTTTTAATCCATCAAATACGCTCACTATAGCTGCTCCAATTAAAGCACCTACATAAACAGAACGATATCCACCAAAATATTTATGAAGTAACGATAGTAGAACAAGTACGATTGCAATTGGATATACAACGAGTAGAATTGGAACAGAGATGGCAATGATTTTTGTTAAACCTAAGTTAGCAACTAGTAACCCTAAAGCACAAATGATACTTGCGAATGTTTTGTATGAAAATTTAGTCAATAATGTTGAGAAATATTGACTACATGCAGATACGAGTCCAACACATGTCGTTAAGCAAGCGAGTGTAACGATTAGAGCTAGTAGAAGTAAGCCGTATGGACCGAATAATTGTTGTACGATAACAGTAAGTAACTGTCCGCCATTTTTTGCATATCCGAGCGAGACGCTAGTTGTACCGAGCCAGCCAAGCGCACCATATATAAGTACGAGACCAGTAGCGGCAATAAGTCCTGCTTTTGCTGTTGCGATGGCAATGGATTTACGATCATTCACACCTTTAGAGCGAATAGCATTTACAACGATAATTCCAAATGCAAGTGCTGAAATGGTATCCATCGTTAAGTATCCTTCCATAAATCCTTTGAAGATCGGGGAAGTTTGATACTCTTGCATCGCTGGTCCTGATTGCCCGAGTGGTGTAAATACACTTTTAACAAACAATAAGAAAATAGAGAGTAATAAAATAGGTGTTAATATATTTCCAATGCGATCTACAAGTTTAGATGGATTCAAGCTCAGCCAATATACGATAGCAAAGAATATGATTGTATATACAAATAGCACTAGGCTGCTAGAACGGATTGTTTCTGGTAAGAAAGAACTTACACCCATTTCATAAGCGACATTTGCAACGCGTGGAATACCCATAGAAGGACCAATGGCAATGTATACAACTACCGTAAAGAATATTCCGAATAATGGGTGAACATGACTTGCAAGTTGTTGCATACCATTTCCTGATAGAGAAATTGCGATAACAGTTAGTAGTGGTAAACCGACTCCTGTTAGTAAAAATCCAATCATTGCCGGCCAAAAGTTTTCACCTGCATTTTGTCCAAGCATGGGAGGGAAAATTAAATTACCTGCCCCAAAAAATAAAGAAAATAGCATAAGACCCGTGAAAAAAATATGTTTTTTTGATACAGTGTTCATTGTTTTTCCTCCTTTTTTACATTCATTTGTAAGAACACAAAAAACTCGTCCCTAAAGAAAGGGACGAGTTATATTTACCCGCGATACCACCCTAATTTATACATGTAGAAATGAGTCTATATGTATACGGCTTTACAACGTACAACATGATACGTGTTCCTTGTAACGGGGGACAGCCGGTAAGAACTTACTATAACATTCGGTTCTACTTCTCGGAGATGATTTTCGGTTATGCACTGAACGTTGGCTTTCAGCAAATCGCCAACTCTCTGGGGGACAGTCCTATAACGTACTCGTTCTCGTCAATGAATTTTTATTCAAGTATTCTGACAGTATTGTTACATGTTTTTTTTTGAAAGTCAATATTTTTTTGAAAAAGATATATTTATATGCGGAATTATTTGAGGTAATATTCTTTTTTTGAGGTAAAGGGGGATGTAAATTGGATTGTAAAATGGGAGTAAAAATTTGTAGAGAATTGTAAAGTTTGCGGAGAAAGTTGATATTTATAGGAGTAAAGAAGGGATTATTTGAATTTACAGAGAATAATACAACAATCCACTTGCTGGAAAGAACAAACCAAAAGAGGTGACTGGAATGCTTGCGATGGGAGTATTATTTGGCATTATTGCTATAATTGGTTTTATGTGGTTATATTATTCGCGTTCGTTTAAACAAGCAGAAGTTTTACTCTTTCAAAAAGGTAGTTTGTTGACAAATCAGTCTAGATATTTAGTATGTCCGAAGTGTGGAAGTGCACAGGCCAGAAGTGGAGGGTATCAAGAGTGTTGCAAAATTAGATTATGAAAGAAGGAAGCCTCACATTATTTTGTGAGGCTTCCTTCCTTACAACTTCATGGCGCTCCAAATGGTCCACCTATCCCTTTCGATAATAGGAGAGACGTTTTGTAAGGCAGTCTGTACTTGTTGTAGAAGTTGAGAAAGTTCATAATCTGTTAATTCGTATAGAATGGATCGACCTGTTCGGGGGGATAAATCTTGCAATAATGCTTCGACAGACTCATGTATTTTTCGTACTTCCCATTGTGTTTGAGTGGGGAACACGTGAAGAAAATATTTTTGTAATTCTTGTTGTATCGTGGTGGTTTTTGGTCGTCTTTTTGATTCTATTTCGATAAGTTTCGGAAATATAGAGAAAAAATATCCACGAATGTGTTCAGGGCTTCCAGGAATTGTACAATCTTCAATGGTTCGGTCTTGTACAATAAGTACACCGTTTTTCTTTAATATACGAGAAGCTTCACGTAGAAATGTAGGAATGTCTTGCAAATGATGAATAACCGCACGCGAAATAACAATGTCGAATGTATCGTTAGGATATGGAGTACTATGTGCATCACCGTGAATGAATGAAATATTTGAAAATCCACTACAGTTTTCTTTTGCAGCTTGTAATATTTCTTTTGAAAAATCAAGCCCAACAACACTTTTTGCTCCCATAAGAGCAAGTTCTTTCGTATAAATCCCGCCACCACAGCCGATATCAATTATTCGTTTGTTTTGTATGTCTGTAATATTTTTTATCATTTCTCTCCAAGAAATATGGGCGTTTCGCTGTGCGTATGTGTATTTATTATTTGCATCGTGAAAATTAATGGGCATGAAAAAGACCTCCTTTCAATGCTTAGTATAGCGTATTTTATAGTGTGTCACGTTTTTGTTTTTTATATGAAGATTATAAGAGTTTCTTATTGTAAAAGGAGGATTCAGTTGAAAAGGAAATATGTATTGTTGTTATTTGCTATGTTACTAGCATCTTGTAGTCAAGTTGAGCAAAAAAAAGAAACAAAAAAAGTGGAAGAGACGGTGAATGAAGTGAGAGAAACAATAGAGGTAACCGTTATACAAAAAAAAGATAAAGAGAAAAAGTTACAGGAATCTGAAGCTAATGTAGTAATAGACATTATAGATAAAGCTGAAAAACAAGAAATAACAGGTAGCTTCGGTGAACCTGAATATGAAATACAAATTAGTAGAGATGGGAAAAAGGAAACATATTATGCATGGCTAAGAGGAGAGGATAGACGAGGATGGATACAACATAAGAAAGCTATGTATATGCTGAATAAAAAAGATACAGAAAAGCTTTTGGCTATATTTCCAAATGTATCAGAACAAAAAGAAGATGAGATACAAGTAGGTCCTTTAACGGAAGTAACGAAAAAAGATTTGCAGATTACCGCGTTTCATATTAAAGCGGGCGATCAAAAAGTGAATTATACAGTACGGTATACGATTTCACAATCACTATACAACAAGTTAGAGAAGGAACAAAAATACTATTTGCAGGTTATTTTTCCAGAAAAAGTTCAAAAATTAATTGGAGCAAAAGAGAGTGAAAAAATCTTAGGAGAAAAGGTAAAGGAAGGATATAAACAGTATGAATTGCATGCTACTGTTCCGGTACAAGGTGCTTCAGAATCACAATTAAAGTCATTAGAAACATATTATGAAAATTATGATTTAAAAATATTAAATAGTAAACAAGAAAAAATAGGTGTTTTTCAAAATATTATTCAAATTGTTAAAGAGTATGGTGAAAAAATGAATTTACAAAGGTAAAGTGAATCTTTATTTAGTTTTTACGGATTGGGGTGAATAAAAATTTGTCAATTTTATATGTACTTTCCTAGGAAATGATAATAGAGAGGGGACGCCCCTCTCTATTACTTTGCTTTTGCAGATGGCTCATTCATTGATTTTCGTGTAATAAGGAAAGAAATCATAAGAGCGGAAAGGATGATAAGGGCAATAAATACGTGATTGGGCAACAAATCTAATAATAATACGTAACTAACAGTATAAAAAATAAGAGTTGAAGCTAAAAACGATAGAGCGCCTATTATGAGAGATTGTAAATTCAATTGTGTGCACCTCCTTTTATTTATATTTTTGGCTAAAAATGGATTATATAAACATTATTTCTAACAATAGAAAAAAATATGTCATAATAGAGAAAAGAACAAGCTTTGATGAATGTATATGATTCATTAATGAAAGATAAAGGAGAGGAATATGAAAAATAATAAAAAAGGATTATGGGGAATTCTTGTTGCAATAGGGCTATTTTTACTTTCTAAGTTAAAGTGGGTATTTGCAATTTTTAAATTAGCAAAGTTTTCAACGGTATTTAGTATGTTTCTATCACTTGGTGCGTACGCGGTTATATATGGTTGGAAATTTGGGGTAGCGCTCATTTATTTGTTGTTTATTCATGAAATGGGCCATTTATGGGCTGCGAAAAGGAAAGGTATACCAACATCGCCAGCAATATTTATTCCATTTATGGGCGCTCTTATTGGGATGAAAGAGATGCCTAAAAATGCAAAAGATGAAGCATATATTGCCTATATGGGACCTCTTTTCGGATTATTTTCATTTTTACCGGCTATTCCACTTTATATGATAACGAAAGAGCCGTTTTGGGCGCTCATTATTTTACTCGGAAGTATGATTAATTTCTTTAATTTAATTCCGGTTTCTCCGTTAGACGGGGGACGGATTATTTCAGTTGTAAGTACGAAAATTTGGGGAGCGGGGCTTGTTTTATTACTTGGGTATTCAATTTATTTTAAAAGTATTTTGGGAGGATTTATTGTTATTATCGGCTGTATGGAATTGTATAGAGTAATAAAAAGAGATGAGCCAATTAAGGAATTAGGATATAAAATTGATGGAATGAAAGAATATGTTGCAAGGCTTGAAGAGGAGTTAAAAGAAACTGGTGCTGTGCATCGAAATATATATATGATGCAACATGAAATAAATGTATTAAGGCAAAAAGAAAGAGAGAAAGAATTAAAAACAGGAGAATTTCAAAAGATTGAAGTGTTAGAGTATTTGTTACCGAAGTTTGAGCCACTGGATTACGTCCCGTATGAAGATGAAAAAGAAACACATACCATTCATATAAGAGAAGCATTTGAAATGTCAGAAAGAAAATTAGAGGAATGGGATGCGGAAAAGAGACAACAGGAAAACTACTATAAAGTGGATACAAAAACGAAATGGACGGTATTTGCTTGTTATATCGGATTAATGGCTATACTTGGCTACGCAGCTTATGAAGGATATATTGTTTTACAAGAACATTTGCCAACGAGAAATGTATAAAAGAATATTGTCGAAATGATAGGAAGAATTTATACAGGAATTATATTTCTACGAGAGAATGTTACAAGTATAGTCATACATTGTAATATCTTTAGTAGAGAAGGAGTTCTGTATATGAAGAAATTGTTAAATGTATTCGTGATTATTATCGTAATGATCATTGCGAGCTATAGTCTTATGAAAGTATTATTACATTATGCGAATAAGCCCGCTGAGGTAAGTACAACAGCTGAAATAGAAGATGTGCAAGAAGAGACAAAAGTACTAGATTTTATTCGTATGACACATGAAAGTTATAATAATTTCTTAAATTATGGCAAAGCAGAGAATTATACAGAAGGGGACTGGAACCAATTTAAACAATGGTTTCAACAACAAGAATCATCGTTAAAAAATATACATACAGACATAAAGAATGAAAAAATAAAACGTGATGTAAATAGAAGCTATGAAATTGTAAAAAAAGGTGTGGAGCTCCAAAATATTGAGTATGTAGTGTATGCACATCGCGTATACCATGATTTAGACATTATTGTAAATAAATATAGGGGTGAAACGAACATCTGGGGGTATACAGAAGTTGGAGATGGGAAAGATATAAGGGTAATTGAACAAGCGATACAGTCTAAATAATAAGCGAGCTAGCATTCTAGTTGGCTTATTTTATTTTGTAAGTTCAATGTTCATATATTTTTCACAAAAACACCGTGTTAATAGTGATTAAAATCACAATCTGTATTATACAATTCAGTTAAACTAAAAACAGTTAAGGAAATAGAGGAGTGGGATACAATGTTAAGTGAAAAAACAATTGAAATCGTAAAGTCAACAGTACCATTATTACAGGAAAAAGGCGTTGAAATTACAACGAGATTTTATGAAATTTTATTTTCGGAACATCCGGAGTTATTGAATATTTTCAACCATACAAATCAGAAAAAGGGAAGACAACAACAAGCGTTAGCGAATGCTGTTTATGCAGCTGCAACGTACATTGATAATTTAGAAGCTATTATTCCAGTTGTAAAACAAATTGGTCATAAGCATAGAAGTTTAGGTATTAAAGCAGAGCATTATCCGATTGTAGGTACATGTTTATTACGTGCAATTAAAGAGGTCGCAGGTGCACCTGATGAAGTATTAAACGCATGGGGAGAAGCGTATGGTGTCATTGCTGATGCATTCATTAGCATTGAAGCAGAGATGTATGAAGAAGCGGCACATAAAGAAGGTGGATGGAAAGATTTCCGTAACTTTGTAGTTGTTAAAAAAGTGAAGGAAAGCGATGTTATTACGTCATTTTATTTAAAACCTGAAGATGGAGGGAAAGTTTCTTCATTCATCCCAGGACAATATGTAACGGTTCAAATAAATATCGAAGGTGAAACATATACACATAATCGTCAATATAGCTTATCAGATGCTCCTGGAAAAGAATATTATCGTATTAGTGTAAAGAAAGAAAAAGGTATAGATACGCCGGATGGTAAAGTATCTAATTACTTACATGATCATGTAAAAGAAGGCGATATGTTACCAGTAAGTGCACCAGCAGGAGATTTCGTATTAAATATGGATTCAACTTTACCAGTTGTCTTAATTAGTGGTGGAGTAGGTATTACACCAATGATGAGTATGCTAAATACGTTAATTGAACAAGATTCAAAACGTAATGTATGTTTTGTTCATGCAGCGATAAATAGTAATACACATGCAATGAAAGAACACGTTGAGGCAGTAGATAATGAATATGAACAAGTTAAAGCATATACTTGTTATTCTGCACCAACTGAAAAAGATTTAGAAATGAAGAACTTTGATAAAGAAGGTTTTGTTGAAAGAGAATGGTTACAAACTATTATTCCGACAACTGAAGCAGAGTTTTATTTCTGTGGTCCAATACCATTTATGAAACATATAAATGCTGTACTAACTGATTTAGGTGTGAAACAAGAACATATTCATTATGAATTTTTCGGTCCAGCAGCAAGTTTACAATAAATTGAGCTTTAAGAAGCAAAAAAAACGAGGTGTTATTTTACCTCGTTTTTTATTTGTTCTCGTAATAGTCGATTTACTGTTTCACGGCGTATACCGATCAGTTGACCAATTTCAGTTTGCGTTAATATTTCATATATAGGAATGTCACCTAAATATAGTGTGAACCATTCTTGTAAGCGGTGAAGGCGTTCTTTCGGAGAGACGGTCGTCAATTGGTCGATACGTTGCTGCATCATTCTTAATTTTGACTGTAATTGCATGGCGATATTTGCATATGATGCAGGATCCGCTTGAAGTTGATCATACCATTCATTACTCATTATAGGTTCAACTTCTGTTTTCATTAAAGCGATTGCTGTACCGTGATATTCCTTCGGTGAAATTAAAGAATGGTGAGGTATCGTTTCTCCTGGAACGATAATATTGAATAGAAATGGTGTTCCATTTTCTTCTAACCTTACTACTTTTAATAAACCTGTTTTTATAAAATATAAAGGACCGTCCTCACCTTGACGGAATAGTACATCTCCTTTGTGTAAAATCAATGTTAGCCCCCCATTTAAACATCTCTATTTCTTTTATTTTAGCGTATATGTATAAAGATAATATACTTTACAACAGCAATTTCATTGACGAAATATATGCTATTACAGTAGTATACTATTTAGTGTGTAATAGTACTAGCAATGAATACGCTGTAGGGGGTTTAGTATATTGTTAGATGCGATAAAAATGACGGATATGAGAATTCCAGCGAATGCCATCATTCATGTAGAAGAGATGAAAGGTGGAGTCGTGTTATCCGTTGAAGTAGACGGCCAAATTATTTATACGATGGCTTATGATGAAGAAACAGATAGTTATGCTGAATTATATGATCGAAACGATAAGAGGGCGTGCCAAGTACATGAAGATTTTATGGGATGGTCACTTCTTCATTAAAAAAGATGTCAATATGACATCTTTTTTTATTAAACCGATAGAATATACAAAGAAATGAAATATAAGGATAAAATTTGTAATAAATGATTTTGCATTGTTAGCACTTTGTAACTGCAACTGAATTATTTTTTCGCTATCATAAAGATAACAGTCGCAGTCATAGGAGTGGTCAACGTGAAGAAAGTACATATTTCCAATTACATGTTATTATGTGTTTGTCTAATTTTATTTGTTCTCTTAGGAGGATTTTTATATTCATGTGTATAAAAAAAACGCATTCTAAAAAGAACGCGTTATAAAAAAGAAGTAATGATTAATCTAGTCCCAAGAATAATTAATGTGATACGCAATAAATTAATTACGGCGTTACCGCTTAATTTTGTATTAATATATGCCCCGATTTTTCCACCAATCCATGCACCAGGAATAAGAATTAATGCGTAAATCCAGCTGACATTTCCAAGGGAGATGTGAGTTGCAGAACTTACAATTGCTGATAGAAATACGATAAACATCGAAGTTGCTACAGCAATATGTGCTGGGAATGCAAAAAGTAGCATCATTGCTGGAACAAGTAAAGCACCGCCACCAATTCCAAATAATCCAGATATAAAACCAACTATAAAGGCGATAAAGATAGCGAGAAGCGGTGGGAATTGATAGTGTACAGTGTTTCCTTCGTTATCTGTAAAAGAGCGCTTGATTACAGTCATATTTGATAAAGAAAGGGGTTTTAATTTGTCTCGTAACATAAGAAGAATGGAGACAAAAATAAGAAAAATCCCAAAATATAAAGAAAATGTATCTTGGTTTAAAAATTTATTCGCCCACGAGCCGATGATACCACCAGGGCCACTCCCGATAAATAAAATAAGTCCACTTTTGTAATCTACTCGTTTATGCTTCATATAAGTAAGGGTGGAAGATAGTCCCGTAAAAACGACTGTTACCATTGAAGTTCCTACTGCAAGTTGTGGTGACAGGCTATGTAATCCGATTAATAACGGAACAATAATAATTCCGCCGCCAAGTCCGACTAGACTCCCGACTGTCCCGGCGATTAGCCCGATGAAAAGTAACATGATGTATTCCAAAATTGCCAACTCCTCTATATAACTTATCCACCAATTATTATACACGCTTTTTCATGAGAAAAAGCTTTGTTCACAAAAAAGTCGTCTTCCTAGAAAAATAAGGAAGACGACTTTTAATTAAAAGATTAAGTGTAATAAAGAATAAAATAAAGCAGCTAATGAAGCTGAAATAGGAAGTGTGATAACCCAAGTAATTAACATGCGTTTTGCAGTTCCCCATTTTACACCTTTTACACGATGAGAAGCACCAACCCCTAAAATAGAAGAGGAGATAACGTGCGTCGTACTAACTGGTAAGTGAATGAATGTTGCCCCGAAAATAACAAGAGATGATGATAAATCAGCAGCTACACCATTTACAGGACGAATTTTCATAATTTGTCCACCGACAGTTTTAATAATTTTCCATCCGCCGACAGAAGTACCAAGACCCATTGCAATGGCACAAGATAATTGTACCCAGAACGGGATGTCGCTAGAAGTATGATAACTATTCGCCATAAGAGCCATTGTAATAATTCCCATTGCTTTTTGCGCATCATTCGTACCATGTGTATAAGCTTGTAATGCAGCAGTGAAAATCTGGAATATACGGAAGTTTTTGTTCGTCTTCGTTAAATTAAAGTTTTTAAAGACGACTTTAAAAATACTGTATACGATATAACCAATAACAAATGCGATAATTGGTGAAATGATTAAAGCTTCAATAATTTTTATGAATCCTTTAAAGTTTAATGAACTAAAACCAGCAGCAGCGATAGCTGCACCTGCGATGGAGCCAATGATTGCATGCGAAGAACTACTTGGAATACCGTAGTACCAAGTAATCAAATTCCATGCTATTGCTGCAAGTAAAGCGGCTAAAATTACAAGAGAACCATTTTGTAAAGCGAACGGATCAACGATATCTTTTGTAATCGTTTTTGCTACACCTGTAAATGTCATCGCACCTAAAAAGTTCATAATAGCTGCCATAATAATTGCATGTCTAGGCTTTAGAGCTTTCGTTGAAACAGCCGTTGCAATAGCGTTTGCTGTATCGTGAAATCCATTAATAAAGTCAAAAGCTAAAGCGCAAATGACTACTAAAACGGTCAGTATCAAGAGTGTATCCATGATCAAACTCCTTACGCGTTCTTCATAATAATTGTTTCTAATACGTTTGCAACGCTTTGGCAGCTATCCGCTACTTCTTCAAGCTCTTCGTAAATCTCTTTGTATTGAATGATCTTAATTGGATCTTTTTCACGAGAGAATAAGTGCTTAATCGCGTGACGGCGAATATCATCACATTGTGATTCATAATCTTTAATCTTAATCGCATTTGTACGAATGTCGACTAATTTTTTGTTAGACATTAATTCAACAGAGTTTGCAATTTCAATCGCACATTGATTAATTGCTTCTACGAATTTAATCATGTATTCATCAGCTTCTGTAATAGAATACATTTCGAATAGACCAGCACTATGATCTAATCCGTCTAATACATCATCCATACTCATTGCAAGCTGTAGGATGTCCTCACGTTCAATAGGAGTAATAAACGCTTTATTTAGCTCCATAATGATTTCGTGAATAAATGAGTCACCTTTTGACTCATACTCTTTCATGCGCATAGAAAACTCTTTTAAATCGCTAGCATTTTTAATTTTATACTCCACGAAAAACTGCGCGCCTTCTTTTAAATTTTCGGAAACATTCATTAACATTTCAGAAAATTTATCTTTTTTTGATTTAAAGACCATTATTAGTTACCCCCACAAAAGTAATATATGTAAAATATATTGGCTAGTCAATTCTAACAAAAAACTGTCGTTTTTTAAAACATTTTATCGAAAAGTTTACAAAAACTTAACATAACTCTTATTGTTGTATTAATAATATTAATAATCAATATTGAATATCTTACTTGTAGAATGTCCTTTTCTTGCAAAAAGTATGAATGTGAAAGAAAAGCTTTACACTACAGGAAAGACTACGTTATTATAATAAATTTAAAAGGAGGTATATTCTTCCTTTTGAAAAGAAGAGTGTAAACAAACGAAGGAAGTGAACGAATGAAATTGAAGAACACTCACTTAAAAAAAATGCAGGAGTGGTTCAACAAGAGGAAGAAGCTTCGTAATTCATTAATTGTATTAGGAAGTTTGCTCGCTACTCTATTTATTGCTATAAATATAATAATTTCTATTCAAGACATATCTGAATTAAAGCAAGCTGTTCCGCAGCCGACCTTAATTTATGATGCAAATAATGAAGTTGCGACTAAATTAGCTTCTTCTAAAACAGAAGGCGTAAAAAAGAAAGATATTCCTGATATTATGGTTCAGGCCATTGTTGCAGTAGAAGATAAGGAATTTTTTAACCATCACGGGATTTACTATAGTGGAATTATAAGTGCAGTTTTTAAAAATATTACAGCAGGAGAAGTTGTAGCAGGGGGAAGTACAATTACACAACAACTTGCGAAAAATGTATTTCTGACACAAGACCGCACATACTCTCGAAAAATTAAGGAATATTTTTTAACAAAAAAAATAGAGCGTACGTATACGAAAGATGAAATCATTGAAATGTATATGAACCAAATTTATTTTGGTGAAGGTGCTTGGGGTATAAAAAGAGCAGCTAAATCTTATTTTGATAAAGATGTAAAAGATTTAACAATTTCAGAAGCAGCAACGATTGCGGGCTTGATTAAAGCACCATCTGCGTATTCACCTTATAAAAACTTTAACAAGTCAATTGAAAGACGTAATGTCGTATTAAGTTTAATGAAAGAGCAAGGGTATATTTCGGACGAACAGTATAATAAAGAAAAAGAGAGTGGACTTGTGTTAAAACGTGGCGTTGATGATAAATACAAGGGAAAATACTCTCAATATGTAGACTATATTGTTAGAGAGGCGATGGACAAGTACGAATTAACACAAAATGAAATTTTAGCAGGTGGTTATCGTATTTATACAGAGCTTGACCCGAAAAAACAACAGGCCGTAGAAGACGTTGTGAATAATGATAGTTATTTCAAAGATAGTGGCTCAGACCAACTCATGCAAACGGGTGTAGTTCTTATGAATCCCAAAACAGGTGGTATACCAGCTTTAGTTGGAGGCAGAGGGCCGTATCAGTTTTTACAGTTTAACCATGCAACCCAATTAAAAAGACAACCGGGCTCAACGTTAAAACCTTTGGCTGTATATGTACCAGCGTTAGAACAAGGATATGAAGTATACGATATATTAAAAGATGAACCATTTAACATTAAAGAATATAAACCACAAAATAGCGATCATACTTTTCACGGTGATGTGACAATGTATGAAGCCGTAGCAAAGTCGTATAATGTTTCAGCTGTGTGGCTATTAGAACAAATTGGATTAGATAAAGGATTGAAATCTTTAGAGCGATTTGGTATTCCATTAGTGCCGGAAGATCGTACGTATCCTATTGCTTTAGGCGGTATGCATGTGGGGACATCTCCATTTGTAATGGCTCAAGCATACAGTACATTTGCAAATGACGGAGTCCAAGTGGAAGCTCATGCAATTAGGGAGATACAAAATGCTGAAGGTGAAACGCTTGGAAAGTGGTATAAGAAAGAGACACGAGTGACGAGTGAGAAAGTTTCTCAAAAAATGACATATTTATTAAAAGGTGTTGTCGAAAAGGGAACGGGCGAAAAGGCAAAAGTTACTAATGTTGATACGGCAGGTAAGACAGGAACTACTCAAATTGTAAATGGCCCGAGCACCGGTGCAAAGGACTCATGGTTTGTTGGATACACACCAGATTTAGTAGGTGCGATTTGGGTAGGATATGATAAAACCGATAGCGATCATTATGTTCCGGGTGGTAGTCAAATTACGACGACAATGTTCCGGGATATTATGAAAAAAGCGAACGCAAATCCAGCTCAAAAAGCATTCCAGTTATCGCTCATATCTGAGGCTGATTATAAAAAACAATTGACTACAATAGAAGAGGAAAAACGAAGAAAAGAAGAAGAGAAGAGAAGGAAAGAAGAGGAACAACAACGAAAACAAGAGCAACAAGAGTGGCTTGATAAAGTGAAAGAATGGATTCCTTCATTTTGGTAAAAGAAAGAGGCGAATAAAAAAATTCGCCTCTTATTTTGTATGAAAACAAAATAAAATTTTAATCGGTAGAGATTTTTGTCTATCTTAATTAGCTATTAATCCATATCCGTTGAGATACATGAGATTACTCGTTAAGTACAATATTCGTACTGCCAAAGGATTCGGAATCGTATGTTACGATTATTTTGCCTTTACTAATAGGTTCGTAAGGTAATTCTTCTTCGTAATTACCGTTATTTTCATTGTGGATAGAAAGTGTAATTTCATCGATTTTTTTATTTGTATACTGATTTTTAATCGTTTCAGCAATCTGGAGCAACGCCTCGGAACTAGAAGCTTTCGTAATAAGCATTCCTTTTATAACTTTTTTTTCATTCTTTGTGGCGTTGGAATAAGGGATGTTACTTTGTTTCGTATATAGAAGTTTGTATGGAGTAGTTTTTTTCTCTGCTTTTGATATAGTGGAATATTTTAGAGTTAAGAAAAATCCTACACATAAAATAATGCATACCATAAGTGCAAACCAAATACGTATTAGTGACATAACTCTCATTTTCATCCCTCTTTCATATCTTTGACTTCACTATTTATCATACAAAATAAGGATTAAGATAGAGTAAATTTGAGGTAAAGAAACGTAAAGAAGGAGCACTTATCCTCCCAAATAAGTGCTCCTTTCTATATAAAGAGAGATTTAATGCACGGTTAAACGATACATATTATTATAAATATACTTTTTAAGCGAAAATTAGTAAATTCGGAATACAGATAGTGTTGCGGTTGTATCGCCTGTGTTAGGAATAGAAATAGTGTTTGCTGTAGGCTGTATAGAAATCGTTGTACCAGCTTGTAAAGTAACAATTGTAGAGAAAGAAACAGCACTACCGATAACGTTAGTTGAGAAATTACGAGTAGGTGGTTGACCATTGAATGAAATACCGAATCCAAATGGTGAAGACCCTGGGAAAGTTGTAGACGCTGAGAAACTAATATCATATACGCCTGTTTCTAAAATTGTTAAAGTATCTGAAGTATCATTGAAAGAGATATTAGTTAATTCAAACACTTGATTGAATTGAAGGTTTGTTCCAGGTGATATAGTTTGTGGATTTGAGTTTCCGATTGCCGCGATTGTTACAGGAATTGGTGTACCCGCTGGTCCGGTTGCACCAGTAGCACCAGTAGCACCTGTTGCGCCTGCCGGTCCTTGAGCACCAGTAGCGCCAGTAGCCCCTGCAGGCCCTTGAACACCTTGAGGCCCAGTAGCGCCAGTAGCCCCTGCAGGCCCTTGAACGCCTTGAGGTCCTTGAGCACCAGTAGCGCCAGTAGCCCCCGCAGGTCCTTGAACACCTTGAGGTCCTTGAGCACCAGTAGCGCCAGTAGCCCCCGCTGGCCCTTGAACACCTTGAGGTCCTTGAGCACCAGTAGCGCCAGTAGCCCCTGCAGGCCCTTGAACGCCTTGAGGTCCAGTAGCGCCAGTAGCACCGGTAGCCCCTGCAGGCCCTTGAATACCTTGAGGCCCTTGAGGTCCAGTAGCGCCAGTAGCCCCTGTTGCGCCTGCTGGCCCTTGAACGCCTTGAGGTCCTTGAGCACCAGTAGCGCCAGTAGCCCCCGCTGGCCCTTGAACGCCTTGAGGTCCTTGAGCACCAGTAGCGCCAGTAGCCCCCGCTGGCCCTTGAACGCCTTGAGGTCCTTGAGCACCAGTAGCGCCAGTAGCCCCTGCAGGCCCTTGAACGCCTTGAGGTCCTTGAGCACCAGTAGCGCCAGTAGCCCCCGCTGGTCCTTGAACGCCTTGAGGTCCAGTAGCACCGGTAGCCCCTGCTGGCCCTTGAATACCTTGAGGCCCTTGAGGTCCAGTAGCCCCCGCTGGCCCTTGAACACCTTGAGGTCCTTGAGCACCAGTAGCACCTGTTGCGCCTTGAGGTCCTTGAGCACCAGTAGCGCCAGTAGCACCGGTAGCACCGGTAGCACCGGTAGCGCCTCCGCCTCCAAGACAACCTGATCCGTATTGAACTAGGATAGCTTGGATCTCTGTTATGAGTTTAACTAGTTTGTCGGTCGTACAACAATCTACTTTGAATAACTTAGCGATATACAATAAATAATTAAGCAGACTTTGTAGTTCAACGTATAATGCTCCGCATGAGAAAGGTGTTGTTCTTAAAATAGTTAATAGATTAGCAATGATAGAATTTCCAATTTGTTTTTGTGCTGGGGATAAATCTAAGCAATTGAGGAACTTTTGTAAGTTATTGAGCGCAGCTATCAAGTTATCGATATTAGTTTGAGAAGGGTTCTGAAAGACAGCTTGAATAGCTTGGCCAAGAACTTGAAGGAGTCTAACAAATTCTGTAAGTTCGGACTTAGAGATGTTAATATGACTACAAGCTCTGACTTCGCAACAGTCATTACCATAAAATACTTTTCCTTTATTTTTATTGTTCATCTTTTCATTCCTTTCTTTCATAGAATCAATAGTCATTACTATATATTAAAATGAAATTTATACTGAATTCGTGATGGACAAACTACCATTTCTAAAAAAATAAGAAATTGGCCCGCTTGGCAAACAAATAAGTAAGATATAGAGAAGGTTTCATATAATGTAAAGAAGAAAAGTTCAACATAAAAAACTGCATGTCGATTGTTAAGGGATTTAACAATTGACATGCAGTTCGTGGATTGGATTTTATTTGTCTTGATTTAATCTTTCAAGGGCTGTTTTAGGTAAGATTGGAATTGAAATAGTAAAAGTAGTACCATCTTCATTGCTAGTCATTTTTAATGTACCATTATGATTTTGAATAATTTTTTTCGTTACTGCCAAGCCGAGTCCTGTACCGGAATCTTTTGTTGAGAAGAATGGATCAAAGATATATTCTTGAATCGCTGGTGGAATACCAGTCCCATTATCAGTGAAAGTAATACGAACAAAATTATCAAGACGGTAACTAGTAATTTGTATAGAAAGTTTTTTTTCTCCTTGAGCATCGACAGCGTTCTGGAATAAGTTTAAAAAAACTTGCACAAGTTCATGACGATCAATATGAACTAAAATATCATCTAATTCGGTAGAAAAATTATAATCAATTGAAATGTTATGTAAAAAGACTTCACTAGCTAGTAACTGTTGAATATACTCACGTAAAAACGTATTAATGGGAAAGGGTTCTCTTGTAAATTCCCGTGTTTTTGAAATAGATAAAAATTTTGTAATGATGCTATTTGCGCGATCTAATTCAGGAATAAGTAAGTTTTTAAATAGTTCTTTATTAGATGGAGAAACATTTTCTTGTAAAAATTGTAAATATCCTCGTACGGTTGTAAGAGGATTACGTACTTCATGCGCAATACCAGCCGCGATTCGCCCTGCTAACGAAAATTTTTCTGCATCACGTTCTGTGTTTAAATAATGAAAAACACTAATAACCCTAAAAATCTCTCCGTTATAATCACGAATAATTCGGTTATTTAAAATGCCATAGTTTTTGTCTAAAACTTCTTCATTATATATTTCTGTGCCTGTTCTTAATGTTTCTAGAGCTTTAATTTTTTCTTCAGGCAATTTTAGTAATTGTTGAATTGGTTTTCCAATTATATCATTTCGTACTACACCAAAATCATCTGCTGCAGCCTGATTACATAAAGTTATATTTCCTTTATTATCAACAAAGGTTACATGATGTGAAAAAGCATCAAAAATATGAATAAAGTATGTTTCAAGTTGTTTAAATAAAAATAATGAATCGCAAGTAAGTTGAAAGTCAGCCTCTTTATTCTCTTTTTGTATGTTTTGAATGGAATGAGTCGATCTCGTTTTCTTTATTTGTAAACCAATATGTGGATTTTTATATGTGAAATGATGTGGTAATTGATTTACAAGTTCTTCATAAAAACGTACTTTATTCTCTAGTTCTTCTATTCGTTTTTCATGAGATATAATATCATCGTTTGGAAGCATAAATAAATAACCCCTCAATTTAAAAATTCTTCCATCTAGTATATCATATTTTTATATGAATACTCTTAAAGATGGGACTACTTAATGAAATTGATTGGTCAAAGTGTTCAGAAAGTGGGTAGAATGGATAGAAAGTGAAGTGAAAAAGGGAGGAATATATTTGCTTTTCATTGGAGTAACAGGGTGGGGAGATCATGATTCTTTATATATAGACCCCTATGAAAATAGAAATAAATTACGAACATATAGTGAGTATTTTCCTATAGTAGAAGTGGACAGTTCATTTTATGCGATGCAACCTGAACGAAATTATACAAAATGGGCAATGGAAACACCGAAAGATTTTTCTTTTATCGTAAAAGCATATCAAGGAATGACAGGACATATGAAAGGAGAGATTCCTTTTTCTACGTTCGATGAGATGTTTGATGTATATAAACAATCTATTCTTCCTTTAATTGAAGCTAGTAAATTAAAAATGATTTTATTTCAATATCCACCATGGTTTGATTGTAAAAAGAAGAATGTAGATTTTCTCCGATATACGAAAGAAAAAATGGAAGGTTTGCCGTGTGCGATAGAATTTCGAAATCAAACATGGTTTTATCCAGAAATGAGAGATAAGACGTTACAGTTTCTAGAGCAGGAGAAATGGATTCATACAATTTGTGATGAGCCACAGGCAGGGATGGGGTCAGTACCGCTCGTATTAGAAGTAACGAATGCAGAGATGGTGTTAATACGTTTTCATGGCCGAAATGTTCATGGCTGGCTTGATAAAGGGGAAAATTGGAGAGCGGTTCGTTGCTTATATCGCTACAACAATAAAGAATTAGAAGAATGGGTAGAAAGACTAGAACAATTAAAAAAGAAGACAAAGGACATATACGTATTATTTAACAATAATTCAGGCGGAGATGCAGCTGATAATGCGAAACAGCTTATGAAAATGATGAACATTACATATGGTGAGCCAAAGCCTGAGCAATTAAATTTGTTTGAGTGATAATAAACAAGAAAGGCACTGTACAAACAGGGGGAATGTACAGTGCCTTTCTATATGAAAAAGAGGGGTAACAATGTTACTGAGCGTTTGGTTGATTCATCAATTGTTGGCTTCGTAATAAATGATAATGGTTATCATTATCATTGTCAATAGTTTTCCTAAAAATAAATAAAAAACTTTTTAGGAGATAGGAGCGATAGGGAGATCTCTAATAGAAGTTTGGCTGAAGTAATGAGTTGTTTCGAGGTAAATTTCTAGCAAACTCCTGATAACGTATAAAAAAAGAACAGCAATTAATGCTGTTCTTTGCTAGTGATGAATTGTTGTAAATCAAAAGGAGTTATCGCTTGGATAAATTCTTTTGAGATAAGTGTTTGAACAAGAGTACTCTCAGAAATAGAAGCACCTGTTTTCTTTTCATAAGCTTGTTTCAATAAATCAAGTTTTTCAGCCGTTTCTTTCGGTAATTCAATTGTTAAAGTGTTCATAATTTCTCCCCCTTACTATTAGAGTACCACTACAATATAGGAGAGACAAGAAAAGAGAATGTGAAACATAAAAAAGGTTACCATTTATAAATGGTAACCTTTTTTATGTATAAGAGTTATTAAGCAATACCGATATACTTTAAAGTTTTTGATGGAGTACTATGATCAAAGAAGTGTTGTAAAAATGCGATATCAACACCTGATTTGTATGCGCAATATCCCCAAGTTTTTCGAAGTGTATGTGAGCTAATCCCTTCTAATCCAACTTCTTTTGCAGCTTTGTTTAAAATGTACCACGCATGTTGTCTCGTAATAGATTTTGTTCCTTTTTGAGACTTTAACAATGGTTCATTACGTTTCCAAGTTTTACGTTCTTTCATGTAGTCTTCGATCGCGTGCTGTAAGTCTTCATTTACAGCGAACCATTTATGTTTCTTTACTTTTTCATTGTAAAATAAAATGGAATGGCGAACATTTTCATTTTCATCGATTACATCACTAACTTTTAATTGTAAGATTTCACTTACTTTTAAGCCAGAATTTACAGCTAATACGAATAATAAGCCATCACGTTTCGAAGATTGTAAAAGTATATTTTTGATAGTTTCTAATTGTTTTTCATTTTGAATAGGTTGTCCTGCTTGTTTCATTTCACGCACTCTCCTCTTTTATATGTGTAAAGGAAAGGATTAACTTGTTTCTTACTATAAAGGGAGAGTGTGAATTTCATGTGAACTCCTAGTGAAATTAAGACAAATTATTTGACTTCTTTTACTTTTTGTAAATTAAAGTAGAATACAACACTATTAGTCGTATTATATACACCGTACTCGGCATGGTGTAGGTCTAAAATATTTTTAACAATAGATAATCCAAGACCAGTACCACCAGTATGACGGCTACGCGATGCATCTAAACGGTAGAAACGATCCCAAATTTTTTCAAGACTGTCTTCTGGAATAGGGTTTCCTGTGTTTTCGATTTCAACTTTTACTGTATCTTCCATTTCTATAACGGAGACTTGTATTTTTTCTCCATCTGGCGTATAGCGAATTGCATTGCTAAGTAAGTTCACAACTACTTGTTCAATTCGACTACGATTCGCTTTCACAAATATAGAAGGGTCTACATCTATATTCACTTGTAAATGTTTTTCCTCCATGCTAAATAATAATTTTGTATAGACTTGTTGAATTAATTCACCGATTGAGAATGTCGTCATATCTAGTTTGTACGTACCTGATTCTAATTTTGCTAACTCTAACATTTCAACAATAAGTCTGTTCATGTTTTCTGTTTCTTCTAAAATAACATCTGTGTAATACGTCGTATCTTTACTAACGCCATCTTTAATTCCTTCTGCAAAACTTCTAATTACACTGAGCGGTGTTTTTAATTCGTGTGATACACCAGAGATGAATTCTTTCCGCGTTTTTTCTAATTGACGTTCACGTTCAATATCTTGTTGTAATTTTGTATTGGCAACATTTAATCGATCAATTCGGTCTTTTAAGTTTACAGATAACGTATTAATACTACCGGAAAGTCCGCCAATTTCATCATCTGCTGTTACAGGTAATTTCTCGCTAAAATCAAAATTGGCCATTTTTTTTGTAACACGATTCATTTTAATTAATGGTTTCACAATAATTTTTGAGTAGTAGAAGGATAACAAAATAATTACGAGAAATACGATGATTAAGGCATAGACATAATAATCTTTCAAAACGAGCATCGCTTCATTAACAGGTTGCAAGGATGCTATCGCAAAAGCATATTCTGTAATCTTTCCATTTTCCATAATAGGCTTTACAAAGATGCTATTTTTTATATTCTCTTCACTATCTAGTAGAAAATAGCTTAATTGATGCGAGTTAGCAGTACCATTTCTAATAATATCTGCAAAATATTGAACGGCTTGTAATGTTTCAAAATCATTTGCAAGACGAACATCCGCTTTGGATGGAAGCTGTAACTTAGAAACAATACCAGTAAACTCAATTTGAGTCACAGGTTTGTATCGGCTTGTAATTCTATTTTTAGAAGGATTGCCATTAATGGATGAAAAATCTGAATTGATACGTTCGTTTTGCCATCGATTATAACTTGTTGTCAATTCTAGTGGTGTTATTATTTTCCCTCGTACCCAACCGACGACGTTGATCATGTCATCTTTTTTCAATCCTAAGTTTTCAAATTTTTTATATTCTTCGGGCGTTAAAAGATTATTGAGCGGAATGGAATATGCTTCACTATTTTTAGGATTAATTACATCGATATAGTAATTGTTGTCACTTTTAATAATGCCTTCAGGAGATAGAAATTGCATATCAGCATTTGTTTTATCATGAAATTCTTGTTTTAGTTTTCGAATTTCTTCATAACTTTTCCCACTTTTTTCGTACGTATCTACGAAATCCTCAAAAGCAGTTTGAACTGTTTTTACTTTTTTATTAATATAAAATTTCTCTAAAAATAGAGATTGTCCTAAGAAAAAAAGGAGGAATATGATTGTAAATAATGTCGATGTTAATAAAAATAGTTTAAAGACGATACTTCTGTTTTTCACTGCGTCACCTCTTGTGAGAAATACTGTAAATGATTTCTTTATTATAACAAATGGTACAAAAAAGTAGAGGAGAAAATCTGTCTCTTCCGAAAGTAGTTTTTAATAAAAAGTCACATAAAAAGAACTCGACAGACGTATGACGAGTTCTTTAATGTATTATTGTTGAATTGCTGCATCTAAAGCGATTTCAATCATTTCGTTAAATGTAGTTTGACGCTCTTCAGATGTTGTTTCTTCACCAGTGAAGATGTGATCACTTACTGTTAAGACAGATAATGCATTTACACCGTATTTCGCTGCTAATGTGTAAAGCGCAGTTGTTTCCATTTCTACTGCTAGTACACCGTAATCTCCAAGCTTTTTCACCATGTCCATGCTCTCACGGTAAAATACATCTGCTGTTAAAACGTTACCAACACGAACGTGTAGGCCTTTTTCAGTTCCAGCATCGTAAGCTTTTTTTAGAAGGTCGAAGTTTGCAGCTGGTGCAAAATCAAATCCTGGGAATGTTAAACGGTTCATATTAGAATCCGTACAAGCTGTCATTGCAATAATAACGTCACGTACTTTTACGTCTTTTTGAATAGCACCGCAAGTTCCAACGCGAATTAAATTTTTAACTCCGTAGCTTTGGATTAATTCGTTTACATAAATAGAAATAGAAGGAACACCCATACCTGTACCTTGCACAGATACACGTTTTCCTTTATAAGTTCCAGTGAAACCTAACATACCACGTACGTTATTATAGCAAGTAACGTCCTCTAGAAATGTTTCAGCAATATATTTTGCACGCAATGGATCACCAGGTAATAGAATAGATTCAGCGATTTCACCTTGTTTTGCTTCAATATGTACACTCATGAAAAGTCCTCCTTATAATGTATTGATAGAAATCAATATCATTTGCATTATACACTATGAATCCTTTCAATTAAAATCTTTTTTATCCTTTGTAATATGTGCAAAACAGAAGGATTTCATAAATCATAATCTAGAATATATATGAAAGAAGTTTTGTATGAATAGAGACTATAAAAATGGTAGGTGATGTTTTGAAAAATCTTGTCATTGGACTTGTTGCTTTGTTATTTATTGTGGTAGGTGGATTTTACATAAAAAAGTATCAGGAAACTACAGAGACTGTAGGTGATGTTCAGGAAGTAAAATGGGATGTATCAAATGGAAAAGGAAATGAGAAAGCAAATATTTCATTTCAATTATTAAATAATAAAAATAACGAAGTTCGTGGTGTGAACGATCAAATTCGGGCAGTTATTGTAGACGGACAATTAAAACATGTACAACAAATGAAACCTACATTCGCAGGAAATGGATCATATAAAGTATCTTCTAAAATAGCGAAAGATGAAGGATATACAATATTTTTATATGAAGACAAAAATAAGTCTGTGCAATCATTTGCGAAGAAAGATTTTGGGAAAGAAATAGACGAGAAAAATAAGAAAAAAGTAAAATTTCCAATCGATAGTGTACTTACAAAAAAAATAGGGGAGTATGAAGTTTCTCTTTTATTCGGTGCACTGCATCCGAATGAGCCAGTGACGTTAACATTTCAATTTCAAGCGAAAAAGGGTGAGAAATTGAAATTACATGCAGAGAGAGGAGAAGTGGAGGCGCTCTATATTGTGGATGAAACGAGAGAAAATTTTTTATATGCAATCCCTGTTGATACAGAGGGGCAATTACAATACCGTATTACATTTCCCGTTGAAGGAACGTACAAAATATGGGGAGATTTCTATATAAATGGTAAGAAATATGAAAAAGAATTTATTGTACAAGTTCAAAAAAGAAAAAACAGCTAACTATTTAGCTGTTTTTTCTTTTTCCTATTAATTTTGTTACAGAGAGCATTGTAATTGGTAAAGAATGATTCTTTCTAAATGCTAAATATTTACCGCTCCATGTTGGTTTATATTTTTCTTTAAAATGTCGTAACCCGCTGAAACTATATGTGTAACGAACATTATTAAAGATGGCAGCGGCAACTCGTTCAGACCAGAAAGATTGTGTCGATAAACCTACATTCGAAAGTGGCGCCATGCCAATATTAAAGGAGTGGTATTCATTTTCTTTTGCCCACTGGAATAGGTGGATGAAAATGGCATCCATAATGCCGCTAGGTGCATCTGGATAATACCGCATTAAATCAACAGACAATGATCCGTCTTGATATACGGGCATAAATGTCGTGAATGCAATGATTTTTCCATCTGCATCAGATAATGTAGCGATAGGAGCACGGCTAATATATTCACGATCAAAGTATCCGAGTGAGAAACTTTTCTCTTTTTTTCCACCGAGCCACGCATCTGAAACTTTTTTTAATTCTTCAAATAGTTCATCTGAGAACGGCGGCTGGTGAATAGAGAATGTATAGCCTTCTCGTTCAAAACGGTTGAAAGTCGCTCGCATACCGGCGCGTTTTTTTCCTGTTATTGTAAATGTATTCAAATCAACGACAGCTTCTTCACCAAGCTTAAAGAAGTTGTAACCAAAATCATGATATAAACTCATCCATTTACTTTCGATTTGGTAGAATACACAAATGTATCCAAATCGGTCAGCTTCAGCTAAAAACTCTTGTAACACAGTACGGTAGGAGGAAGGATCTCCAATTGGATCACCTAGTACAACAAGACGTTTTCCAGTTATAGAGAAGAGAAGGAGCGCTTTCCCATCGCTACTGAAGAAGAATTGTTTATCACCTAAAAATCCTAAATGACTAAGTACATTTCCGCCATGTTCATCTAAAAAGTTTTGCAATCTTTTATCATTAGCTGGTTGCCCGGGAAATTCATTTCGATAACGATTAGCAATGAGTGAGCCAATCAATAAAAATGTAGGAACGAAAAAGGCAGCAGCTAATGCACTTCGTTTCACTTGCGTAATATTACGAACGACAAAATCGGGTTTAAAAGCTTCTTTTGCACCTGCAAATAAAATACCTAAGTTTTTATATAAATATAAAGTTATAAGTAAGAATATAAAAACTTTTACGATATCAGAAAGTGAGACTTCCATTTTCTCGCGTACAAATCTTTTACGAAGCATATATAATACAGCGAGTACAATTAATAAAATAAACGTTTCTTCAATATCAATCCCTTTTAGCGTATTAAAGATAGCTGCTCCGATTAAAGAAATAATCGTCATATAGTAAGAACGCTTTGTTCCATAATATATGCCTCGTGAAAGGATCAGGAGGAGAATACCGAATGTTAGTGATAAGCTAAAAGAAAATTGAATAAGATGTTTTGGAGCTAGAATATGTAAGGCGTGTGCTCTGTTTATACTTGTCGGTAGAATGGTCGATAAAATAACCATTAATCCAGCAAATACTGTTAAAGCAGCAGAGGCCCACGAACCTAGTTTTCCTAGAAAATCACGCTGCAAAGTCCATATAACACCAGTTGTTTCTAATGCAGGCGCAATAAAAGGCTTATCTTCAAACTTTTTAATGGCCACGCCTGTCATTTCAAAAGCTGCAAAAATAAGACCAAGGCAGAATGGTAAAATGTAATAGACGAGGCGATATAATAACATAGCAGGTAGTAATACGCCTGTATCAATGCCATATTGTCCGAGCCCAGTTAAAAAGACAAGGTCAAATGAACCAAGTCCACCAGGTACAAGACTAACAACACCAGCTAAAGCAGCGATTACATACACACCTAAAAACTTTTGAAATTCGATATCAATGCCAAATAATATTAGTATGACGTACATAACAATACCAGCAGATACCCACTCAACTAATGAAACTAATGAGTATAAAACAGTTGGATTTTTCTCTTCTTCTCGTTCATCTTGTCCTTCGGTTTGCTTTGGTTTTCTATTTTTTAGTTTAGAAAAGCCAATGTATATAGGGACGAAAAGGGCGAAGAAGATCAAAACAGGCCATAGCCACGGTTTTTCATGCAAAATAAAACTTGTGTCTAATATTCCAATAAGGCCGAGGAATGAAAGAATAGCGAGTCCGTTAATAAAAGCAGTTGTCATCCAGGCGATACTTTTAATCAGCTTGCCATTTTCTTTTATGTATGGACGATAAAGCATCGTACGTACACCCGCTCCAACGAGACCACCAAATCCAATAAATCCATTTAAGGTATTAGCAATCCATGAGATACGAAAAATCTTTTGGACAGGTATATCAGCTTTTAAATAACGAAGCATAACATAGTCGTAAAAGAACATTGTTGATACGGCAAATGCACCAAGTGTAATGGCTAAAAAGACTCCTCCGGTTGGAATGTTTTTAATTGTATTGATTGCTTCTAAAAAAGAAATGCCTGCTAATTCTTTTTTTGCTTGAAAGAATACAATTGTTAATACAACAAATGGGAAGATAATTTTCCCGATTTGTAAGAAACGTTTCCATGAAAACGACATAAATACAACTCTCCTTGTATAAGAAAACTGAGACAATAATATTATTATGACAAACTTCAAGAAAAATAAAAAGGTAAATTCCTGTATAAGGAAGCTATTTTTTATAAGGGTTATATTTAAAAGAGTATTTCGTTTGTCAGAAAATTAAGTTAAAATGAATTGAAAGAAGGAAGAGAGGGGAAGTAGATGATTATAATAGGTTATGCGGGATATGAGCTAGAGAAAGCAAAACCTAATACGTCAGAAGATTTTTTTAATAGATCTGAAGTGACATATATATTAAATGATAAAGAAAGAACCTTTTCTGTTTTATATGTTCGGTATTTTGAAGAAGTTGTACAAGAAATTACTCCTTTTGAAGGAAATCCGGTATGTAAAGTAGAAAATCAAGACATATATTTGCGGGATATTGTAGCGATCTGTTGTTTACTGAAAGAGAATGAGCTTCGCATGCAAAAACGTTTGTATTTAAATAATATAGAAGAATTCCAACAATATTTTGATGAGGAAATAGTCGTGAAAGTACAAGAAATATTGGCTGAATTACATAAAAATAAAAGAGTAGAAATAGAGTGAACTGGAAAAGGAGAGGGAAAAATGTCTAATCTAATGGTGGAAAATCAAACAGAACAAGTTTCTATGTTTTTAGAAGATGTTATTCATTTGATAACCAATTATGTAAATTATCATACGTTGCCTTCTTTATTAGAAGAGACACCGGCAGGAAACGAACAATATTATAAAGGGTTATTAGCGTCAATAAGACGTCTTCTCGTTTTTTGTGAAGAAGGACATGATGCGTGTTTTGTTTTGTTAAATAGCCAGCCATTTCGAAAGACAGCAGCTGAAAAGATTTTATATAAAATTTATCATCAAGTAATTGCAGAGTTTTTTTCACCAAAGAGTGATCATTGGTATGAAAATAGTCGGTCTGCTTATACAGGGAAAAACTCCATCGTTTTTCAACAAACACCACCTGCATCTGTAGAGGAAGTAATGAAGAGCTTAGAGGGGAAATTCCAATTGATGCGTGAAGAATTAGAATATTATGAGACTGATTATCAAACAAAGATGTTACACAAATATTAACTGCGAAAAAGAAGCTGAGGGGACTTAGCTTCTTTTCCTTTTGTACAGTTATATAAGAGATTTCCTTTGAATATATTTAAGGGGATAGCATTAAGGAGGTGTAACATGAGTCAGCAAGGTGTATTCACAGATTACTTTCATGAAGTAGAAAGCTGGTGTGAAAGTGTTCTTCACGTATTAGATAGCCGTGCAATGGAAGTGTATGATGTCCATATGCTTGCTTATAAAATTCAAACGTTATTAGACCGTATGAAAGAGCATGAGTATGATACAGATGCAGAGTTTATGTATGAAATAAGTGATGATGTAGAACATATTCAGCATCATTTGCAGGAAGTATTCGTGCAGGGGGAAGAGGAATATGAACTATGTGAAAGAGGGGATAGTGAACGAGCTGTTCCAATTGGAGGGCATACACTCCCACCACTACCTTATCCATATAATGCGTTAGAACCGTATATTTCTAGAGAAATTATGATGTTACACCATGATAAACATCATCGTAGTTACGTGGAAGGATTAAATAAGGCAGAGAAGATGATGGAAGAAGCAAGAAAAACAAATCAATTTGATTTAATTAAGCATTGGGAAAGAGAAGCTGCTTTTCATGGATCAGGTCATTACTTGCACACAATATTTTGGAATAACATGAAAAAAGGTGGCGGCGGAAGTCCAAGAGGGGCTCTTTCACACCGGATTGAACAAGATTTTGGAAGTTTCTTGCGTTTTCAAAAACATTTTACAGAAGCAGCCTCTAAAGTGGAAGGTTCAGGATGGGCAATTCTCGTTTGGGTTCCGCGATCGGGAAGATTAGAAATTTTACAGAGTACACTTCATCAATTATTTACACAATGGGATACGATACCGCTCCTTGTACTAGACGTGTGGGAACATGCGTATTATTTACAATACCAAAATCGAAAAGATGAATATATTAAAAATTGGTGGAATGTTGTAAATTGGCCGGATGTAGAAAAAAGATTTGAAAGTGCAAAACAAATAGAATGGACACCTTATTAGACGCAGGTTCTCTGCGTCTTTTTTATTGGAAGGAGAGGGAGATTTCGTTCATATTTTAAAAGGCCAAGCATACACTTGTACAAAAAGTGCCAAAAGGACGTGGGGGGAAATATGAGACGAATTTGTGTAATCATTACGCTTCTTATTATGTACGCAAGCGTTATACCAATTCCTACATATGCAAAGATGACCAGCAATGTTAGTGCTCGAAATGCTGTATTAATGGAGCAACAGTCAGGTCGCGTATTATACGGAAAAGCAGAACATGAGCCGCAAAAGATTGCTAGTATAACAAAAATTATGACTGCCTTGTTAGCTGCTGAGTCAGGAAAAATGAAAGAAATGGTCTCGGTTAGTAATGAAGCAGTGAGAGTAGAAGGCTCAGCAATTTATTTAAAGCCTGGACAGAAAGTAAAATTAGAGGATTTAGTATATGGACTCATGCTTAGATCTGGTAATGATGCAGCACAAGTAATTGCTGAAAATGTAGGAGGGAGTATAGAAGGGTTTGTATATTTAATGAATGAAAAGGCGAAACAAATTGGAATGAAAGACACTCACTTTTCAAACCCACATGGTTTGGATGGAGATGGATCCCATTATTCGTCGGCCTATGATATGGCACTTTTAACAAGGTATGCAATGGGGAACGAAACTTTTAAGAAAATTTTTGGAACAAAAACGTATAAATCAGATTCGTGGGATTATCCGTGGAAAAATAAACATAAACTTGTGACGTCGTATTATGAATTTGCAACAGGGGGAAAAACAGGTTTTACGAAGAAAGCAGGAAGAACGCTTGTTACAACAGCATCAAAAGATGGACTAGATCTAATTGTCGTAACTTTGAGCGCTTCTAGTGATTGGGATGATCATATGAATTTATTTGATAAAGGTTTTGACCGTTTCGAACAAACAAAAGTTTTAGGACAAGGAGCACTTGCTGAAATAACCGAAAAGAAATACGCCAATCATGTTTACACGAAAAATAGTTTTTCAGTACCTTTAACTGAAGAAGAAAAAAAGAGCGTAGTATTAAAAGTTGAACTAGATAAAAGTGCAAAGCTTGTGGATGGAGTAAAGGTTGGAAAGACAGACGTTTATGTTGGCAATGAGAAAGTTGGAGAACGGAATTTATTTTATAGTAAACGAAAGTTAGTAGCTACAACGGGAATGTACTGGAATAATGTGAAAGAAATTTTTTCTTACATGATAGGTGTTGGGAACGATGGTTAATCTCGTATGGGTAGCGATGGCTGTCATTGGGATTGTGTATGCGATGATAAATGGAACAATGGAAGAAATAAATAAAGCTGTATTTGATGGAGCGAAAGATGCGGTAACGATTTGTATAGGACTCATTAGTGTTTTAGTATTTTGGCTCGGCTTAATGAAAATTGCAGAGGAAGCCGGATTGTTAAAAAAGTTAGTGGCACTTTTTATGCCGATAGTAAAAAGGCTGTTTCCAGAAATACCGAAGGATCATCCGTCAATGGGATTTATTTTATCAAATATGATGGCAAACTTTTTTGGTTTAGGTAATGCAGCGACCCCTCTTGGCATTAAAGCGATGGAACAATTGAAAGAGTTAAATGGAGGGAAGGATTCGGCGAGCCGTTCTATGGTAACGTTTTTGGCATTAAATACATCAGCGATTACTTTAATTCCTACGACCGTCATTTCGATTCGAATGACGTATGAATCAGCAAATCCAACTGAAATTGTTGGGGTAACATTCATTGCACAAGTACTCTCTATGATCGGAGCGATTTGGATTGACCGCTATTTTTACCGAAGAAGGAGTAGGAAGGGGCGGAAAAAATGAGCATTGTCAATACGATATCATTATGGGTAATCCCTTGTGTCATTGGTTTTATCCTTCTATATGGCACGATAAAGAAAGTTCCGACGTATGAATCGTTCGTTGAGGGAGGAAAAGAAGGGATTCAAATTGCAATCTCTATTTTACCGTTTATGGTTGGAATGCTCGTATCTATTTCTATATTTCGAGCTTCAGGTGCATTAGATGCAATGATATCAGTAATGAAGCCGATGTTAGATTTAATTCATGTCCCAGCAGAAATTGTTCCACTAGCACTTATACGTCCTATTTCGGGCTCTGCTGGTTTAAGTATTACGACCGATTTAATTGCGACGTATGGACCGGACTCGTTCATTGGGCGATTGGCTTCTACGATGCAAGGGAGTACAGACACAACTTTTTATATTTTAACAGTATACTTCGGAGCTGTTGGAATTAGAAAAATGGGAGATGCATTAAAAGTAGGACTTTTTGCCGATTTAATCGGAATTATTTGTTCGATTGTATTTGTTTCTCTATTGTTTCAGTAATGCTATTCATTTTTTATGCTATTTCGCTTATAATACGTATACGACCACTATTAAGGTGTTGCTTAATAGTGGTTTTTTTATGCGGTATTTTTGACAAAATAATGAACTTTTATTGTGAGCAATATGAAAAATATGGACAATAATAAAAGGTAAAAACATGATTTGACCTTTATATGTTTATTATCATCGCTATGTTGTTTAAGTAAGATGGAGCAAAAAGCCGTCAAGCGTATGCGGTTGCCAAGTCTTTCTAATGTAAGGTAAGATAAATTCGAGGTGAAAAAAAGAAATGGAACGATTACAAAAAGTGATTGCGCAAGCAGGTATTGCATCGAGAAGAAAGGCTGAGGAATTAATTCAGCAAGGAAAAGTGAAAGTTAACGGAAAAATAGTGAAGGAGTTAGGAACGAAAGTAACTCCTCAAGATAAAGTAGAAGTAAATAACATCCCTCTTGAAAAAGAAGAACCTGTTTATTTTTTACTATATAAACCAACTGGCGTAATTTCAAGTGTATCAGATGATAAAGGAAGAAGTGTTGTAACAGACTTTTTCCCGGAAATTACACAACGTTTATTCCCAATCGGACGTTTAGATTATGATACGTCTGGCGTATTATTAATGACAAACGATGGGGACTTCGCAAACGTATTAATGCACCCTAGATATAAAGTTGAAAAAACATATGTTGCAAAAATAAAAGGACCTCTAACAGGTGAAAAAATCCGCATGTTAGAACGCGGTGTTATGTTAGAAGACGGAAAAACAGCACCAGCACGTGTGAAGATTATTTCTTGGGACAAGCGTAAAGAAATGGCGATTGTACAATTAACAATTCATGAAGGACGTAACCGTCAAGTACGTCGTATGTTTGAAGTGTTAGATTGTAAAGTAGTGAAACTAAAGCGTGAACGCTATGCTTTCTTAGAAGTAGGAAGCCTGCGACCTGGTGATGCAAGAGAATTGACACCACATGAGGTAAAACAATTACGTGCATTGGCTTCTACAAAGCCTCGCTAATCGATATTGTGAAAATTTCACCAGTGGAATGCTCCGCTGGTGATTTATTAAAAAATACATATATTCATCACTCGTCGAAGAGAGGGGAGACAATATGAAAAAAAATCGCTTATTATTTCGCGTTATTATTCTGCTCATTTTATGTGGTGCTGTAGGATTTACACTTTATCAAGGATATTTCTCTAAAGAAGAGAAAATGGAAATTGGAAAAGAAGCACCTAACTTTGTTGTGACAGATTTAGAAGGAAAGAAAATTGAGCTAAAAGATTTTAAGGGAAAAGGTGTATTTTTAAACTTTTGGGGTACGTGGTGTAAACCTTGTGAAAAAGAAATGCCTTATATGAATGAACTATATCCAAAGTATAAAGAAAAAGACGTTGAAATCATTGCGTTAGATGCAGATGAAACGGATATTGCTGTTAAGAATTTTGTGAAACAATACGATCTTAAGTTCCCTGTTGCAATCGATAAAGGTGGAGAAATTATAAAAACGTATGGAGTAATACCATTACCAACAAGCTTCTTGATTGATAAAGATGGTAAGGTGATTCAAGAGATTAAAGGTGAACAAACGAAGGAACAATTGGAGGAGTATTTAAAGAAAATCACTCCGTAATAAAGAAAACCTTTACATACAAGGCGCTTACCTATAGTGCCTTTGGTTTAAAAATTCTGAGTATTGCGGTAACTTGAGGTTAGAATATACAATAGTACATATAGATACAGGGGCGGTGAGAGTGTTGAAAGAAATTAAATGTGAATGTGGACATGTGAATCCGATAGGAACTGTTTTTTGTGAAGCTTGCGGGAAACCATTTGAAAGCAATGAAAATATAAAACTATTGGATATGCGCTATGAGGGGAGTGCTCGGAGATCTCTCACGCAAACAAAAACGATTATTGATAAAATTTGGAGCTTTTTCTCTTCTGTAAAAGTCGGTGTATGGCTCATTGTAATCACTTTAGCTGCATCGGCGATAGGGACTATTTTTCCGCAAGAAATGTACATAACTCCAGGAATTGCACCAGCTGAATATTATAAGCAAGAATACGGATTTTTAGGGCAATTATACTATCAATTAGGCTTTAATAATTTATACGGTTCGTGGTGGTATATGATTTTAATTGCTTCAATTGGTATTTCACTTGTGATATGCAGTTTAGATCGTGTCATTCCACTTTATAAAGCTTTAAAGAAGCAAGGGGTGAAAAGACACCCTAGCTTTTTAAAGAGACAAAGATTATACGGTACTGGTACACCGCAAGATGGTGATTTTGAAAGAGTTCAAAAGAATTTAAAGAAAAGAAACTATAACGTAAAAGTGGAAGACGGAAATATTTTGGCAGAAAAGGGACGGTTTTCACGCTGGGGTCCATATGTGAATCATATCGGTCTCATCATCTTTTTATTCGGTGCGATGCTCCGTTTTTTACCAAGTATGTACGTAGACGAAGCGATTTGGTTACGTGATGGAGAAATGAAAGAAATACCAGGGACAGATGGTCAATACTATTTAAAAAACGAGAAGTTTATAAAGGAAGTTTATGATAAAAGTAAGGACAAGGAGGTTTTTGATGAAGCAATTGACCGTGTAGGTGATAAAATGATTGCGAAAAACTTCCAAACGAATGCTGTATTGTATAAAGCAGTAGGGGAAAATATAGCAGGACAAAAGCCGAAATTGGAAAAAGTAAAAGAAGCGGAAATTCGAGTGAATGAACCACTGAAATTTGATAAGTTTGCAGTGTATCAAGTGGATTATAAAGAAAATGAATTTAAAAGTATGTCCTTTAACTTGCAAAATAAAGAAAATAATCAAAAGTGGGGACCGATTAAAGTTGATTTAACAAACCCTGCAGAAAAATATGATTTAGGAAATGGTTATTCTTTAGAACTATTAAGCTATTTCCCTGATTTTTATTTTGATGAGAATGGAAGACCAAATACAAAAACAAAATTACCAAACAACCCTGCATTTGTATTTAAAATGTTTACACCTGAAACACCAGATGGTGAAGTGAGTTTTGTTGGTATCCAGCAAAATATAGAACCTGATGGGAATAACAAATATAAAATGTCCTTTGCAGGTGTGGAAATGCAAAATGCAACAGCACTTACTGTAAGAAAAGATTTAACGCTTTGGATTCTCGGTATTGGAGGGTTTATATTTATGGTTGGTGTCATTCAAGGAATGTATTGGAATCATCGCCGTATTTGGATACAACGCGTTAATGATGAATGGTGGATTGCAGGACATACGAATAAAAACTGGTTCGGTTTAAAGAAAGATATTGAAAGAGTACTAGAAGGTACAGCAATTCCGCAACCAAATGATAAAGTAGTCGATAAAAAAATTAGTTAAGGTGGGGAAACGATATGGTGCAAATAAGTAGTAACTTTCTCTTTACCGCATTTATTTTATATTTAATTGCCACTCTATTTTTTGGGGGAGCAATTAAAGAAAAGGGTCATAAATGGGCAAATGTAGGAATAACGATTACAATTTTAGGGTTTATTGCACAAACGGTATATTTTGTTACAAGATGGATTGCATCAGGACATGCACCGGTTAGTAACTTTTTTGAGTTCGGTACGTTTTTCGGCATGATGCTTGTCGGAGCATTTATTGTCATGTATTTTATGTACCGCGTAAGTATAATTGGGCTCTTTGCATTACCAGTTGCGCTTTTATTAATTGCCTACGCGAGTATGTTTCCGAGGGAAATATCACCGCTTATTCCATCTTTAAAAAGTAATTGGTTACATATTCACGTGACGACTGCGGCTGCAGGGCAAGCAATTTTAGCAATTAGTTTTATTACAGGCGTTATGTATTTATTGAAAAATGTAGATCAATCAGTGAAAAGTAAACGTACATTTTGGCTAGAGACGGTAGTATTCACACTTGTTTGTACAGTTGGGTTTATTGGAGTAACAACGGTATATTCTAGTATGAAATATGAAGCAAAGTTTCAATGGATTGATAAAAATGAACAACAAGTGGAAATGAAATACAATCTTCCGGCTTTAGTGGGGCCGCATGAAGGGAAGTTACTGACAGAAAATAAATTAGAGCCGACAGTTGAAGTTCCGGCGATTGTAAATGCGAAAAAATTAAATACTGTTATTTGGTCAGTGTTAGTCGGAACGTTACTCTATATTGTATTAAGGCTAATTTTACGTAAACGATTATCAGCGGCACTTCAGCCGTTAGTGAAAAATACGAATAGCGATTTGTTAGATGAAATAGGATATCGTTCTATTGCAATTGGATTCCCAGTTTTCACATTGGGTGCATTAATTTTCGCTATGATTTGGGCTCAAATAGCGTGGACACGTTTTTGGGGCTGGGATCCGAAAGAGGTTTGGGCACTTATAACGTGGCTCTTTTATGCGGCGGTATTACATTTACGTTTATCAAAAGGATGGCATGGAGAGAAGTCAGCATGGTTAGCGGTAATTGGTTTTGCAATCATTATGTTTAACTTTATTGTAGTAAACTTAATTATCGCGGGTTTACATTCATACGCATAGAGAAATAAAATAGGAGAGTGTATGTCACTTTCCTATTTTATTTTTGTCAACTTTTCTTCTTTTTTGAGAAAAACATGACAAAGTAGCGGTTGATTTTGTAAAATGATGTCGAGGACATTATATACTGTTCAAAAAAAATACATAGTTTTGGAAAAAAATTGAACAAACTTTATTATTCTTGTGAAGCATAATATGGGAAGTGAAACATTTAGAAGATTGCTTAAATAAACGAGAATAGCGCAACATAATAGTATAGAAGGGTAGGTGTGAACCGTTGTGGTAAAAGTACGCAACGGGTAGAAATGGAAAATGAATCAAGAATTTTAATTGTAGACGATGAGGATCGTATTCGTCGTTTGTTGAAAATGTATTTAGAGAGAGAACAATACACAATTGAAGAAGCAGACAATGGTGATACAGCTTTAGAAATGGCGCTGCAAAATGATTATGATTTAATCCTATTAGATCTTATGATGCCTGGTAAAGATGGTATTGAAGTATGTAAAGGGGTTCGTGAGAAGAAAGCGACGCCAATTATTATGTTGACAGCAAAAGGTGAAGAAGTAAATCGAGTACAAGGGTTTGAGGTAGGAACCGATGATTATATTGTGAAACCATTTAGCCCACGTGAAGTAGTGCTTCGAGTGAAAGCGGTCTTACGCCGTTCTGTACCAACAACATTCTTTACACAAGATACAACGACAAAAGATGTTACTGTATTCCCTCATTTAACAATTGATAATGATGCACACCGTGTTACAGCAGATGGTAATGAGGTGAACTTAACACCGAAAGAGTACGAATTACTATTATTCTTAGCGAAAGCGCCTGATAAAGTATTCGATCGTGAGCAATTGCTAAAAGAAGTATGGCAATATGAATTCTTCGGAGATTTACGTACAGTTGATACGCATGTAAAGCGTTTACGTGAGAAGTTAAGTAAAAAATCACCCGATGCTGCGAAGATGATTGTTACCGTTTGGGGCGTAGGTTACAAGTTTGAGGTTGTGAACGACTGATGCTTTGGAGAAGTGTAGTAGGGAAGTTATGGATGACCATATTACTTCTCGTTTCGTTCGTGCTTGGATTTGTTGCGATTTTACTTTCACAGTTTTTTAGAACATATTATGTAGATATGAGTGAAGCTAGGCTTCAAAAAGTTGCAACAAGTGTTTCAGAGTTAATTGAAGAAGGTGCCGATGTAAAAACGATTGAGAATATCGCGTACAAATTCTCTGACCCACTTTCAAGGATCATTATTGTAGAAGATGGTAAAGAAATATCTTCTTCACCGAAACAAGAAGGATTAGTCACTCTTACAATGGATGATTTGAAAGAAGATAAAGAATTAGCGGCTGTTTTTACAGACAAAAAAGAAATTAAGAATAACATTAGAAAAGCCTCTAATAGTAGAAAGAATAAAAATACTGAAAATGATATTATGATTGTCGGAAAACCAGTGCAGTCAAAAAATCAAAGTGCAGTGTTTGTATACGAATCTTTACAAGTACCGATACAAGGTATGGAAAGAACGACTGATTTTATATTCTTATCAGCAGGGATTGCGATTATATTAACAACTTTCTTTGCATTCTTCTTATCTACTCGAATTACAGCGCCACTTCGTAAAATGCGTGAGGTTGCTTTTGAGGTGTCGCGTGGGAAGTTTGATGCAAAAGCTCCTATGGTATCCCAGGACGAGATTGGTGAGCTTGCAACAGCCTTAAATCAAATGGGGAAACAGTTGAAGTTTAATATGAATGCCCTGCAGCAAGAGAAAGAACAGTTAGCTAGTATTTTAAGTAGTATGGCAGATGGGGTTATTACATTAAATCAAGAGGGTGAAGTCGTTGTAATCAATCCGCCGGCTGAACATTTCTTACAAGTTTGGCAAGAAGAAAAAGAGATAGAGCTCAGTAAAAAACTACCTTCTGAACTTGTTGAACTATTCCATCTCGTTGTAGAAAGCGAACAACAACAAGTGGTTGAAATTAATTTACAAAAAGGTAACTATGTAGTTCTTATGACGCCGCTTTACAATCAAACGAAAATTCGTGGGGCTGTAGCTGTATTGCGTGATATGACGGAAGAACGCCGTCTTGAGAAAATGCGCCAAGACTTTATTGCGAACGTATCACATGAACTTCGTACACCGATGGTCATGCTCCAAGGGTATAGTGAAGCAATTTTAGATGATATTGTGCAAACAAAAGAAGAAATTAACGAGTTTGTTCAAATCATTTATGATGAATCCGTTCGTTTAGGGAAACTTGTAAATGAATTGTTAGATTTAGCGCGTATGGAAAGTGGTAATGTAGAGTTACATATAGGTGAAGTTGATATTCATCCTTTCGTTGAAAAAATAGGTCGTAAATTCCAAGGAATTGCAAAGGATAAAGAAGTCGCGTTAACGGTTGATTTCAAAAATCCAATTGAGCAATACCCGTTTGATGCAGATCGTATGGAACAAGTATTGACGAATTTAATTGATAACGCAATACGTCATACGAACGCAGGTGGACACGTAACGCTTGTAATTGATACGAAAAATAATGGTCTTATTTTTGAAGTACAAGATTCGGGCGCTGGTATTCCAGAAGAAGATATTCCATTTTTATTTGATCGTTTCTATAAAGCTGATAAAGCAAGAACACGTGGGAAAAAAGGTGGAACAGGACTCGGGCTTGCGATTGCAAAAAATATTGTGCAAGGCCATGATGGGAAAATTGCTGTTTCAAGTGTTGTTGGAGAGGGAACTACATTCTCTGTATATTTACCGAATCGTATAATTTAAATATGCGTTTTAAAAGTTGATAATGAATAAAGTTCTACTGTTGTTTATTTTTTTGTAAAATCAATTAAATAAATAATAGTAGAACTTTTTTTCTAACTTAGTCGAATGAAGAATGATGAGAGGGGTGTCGTAAAGCAATGAAATTATATACAAAAACAGGAGATAAAGGGACAACAAGTGTAATAGGTGGCAGAGTGGATAAAGATAATATCCGAGTGGAAGCATATGGCACGATAGATGAGGCGAATTCTCATATTGGATATGCGATGACTAAACTACAAGGCGGGGTTTTCGGAGATATTTACAATGAACTTGAAAATATTCAACATGAACTATTTGATTGCGGGGGAGACTTGGCGATAGTAGGTGAGAAAATTCCTTATAAAGTAAAAATTGAAATGGTCGAAAACTTAGAAGGTAGAATTGATTCATATATAGAAGAAGCACCGCCGCTAGAGCGCTTTATTTTACCAGGTGGAAGCGAATCAGCAGCTGCTATTCATATTGCACGTACAGTTGTAAGGCGAGCAGAACGATGTATTGTGTCCTTGCAAAAGGAAGGAGAAATAAATGCAGTTGTTCTAAAGTATGTCAATAGATTATCTGACTATTTATTTGCAGTGGCTAGAGTAATAAACGCTCGATTACAAGTAAAAGATGTAGAGTATAATCGCAGTGCAATCGTTTTTCGTGATAAGAAAGAGAAGGAAGTGGAGTGATTCACTTTCTTTTTTTGTATACTTTTTTCTGTAATATACCAAAATAGAGAAGGTATGGTCGTAATTAGAAAACGGAGGATGTATATGAAAGCTTTAAAATACGGCGTCATGTTATTGACAGTACTGTTTTTATCTCAATTACATGTGTACGCAGAGGGAAATCAATGGGCATGGCCTGTTGAAGGACAGATAAGTGATTATTTTGGAACAAGGCACGGAAAACACTACGGTATAGATATAGCGGCACCGATCGGCACGCCTGTGTCAGCTATTCAAGAAGGGAAGGTAACAAAGTCTTATTATTCAAGTAGTTATGGAAACGTTATATTTATTAAACATGGAGAATATGAGGCTGTGTATGCACATTTAAATAAGAGATATGTAGTTCAAGGGGATTATATTTCAAAAGGAGAAATAATTGGAGAAGTAGGAAATACAGGAGAATCCCGAGGTGCACACTTACATTTAGAAGTTCATCAAGGAAGATGGACGATGGCAAAAAAGAATGCGATGAATCCATTGCTTGTTTTACATGAACAAAGAAATGAAACAGTTTCTTCATCGTTATACGTTGTCCAAAAAGGTGATACTCTAGTTAGCATTGCACGGAAATTTAGAATGTCCGTTAAGGAAATTCAAGAAAAAAATGGGTTGCAACAAGAGCTCATTTATCCAAATCAACAATTATATGTAAAGTAAAAAAAAGAGCTAGTTTAACTAGCTCTTTTTTACCAAAAAATAAAGACACATATAAATCCAGAAATAGCTAAGTAGCTATATAAGTAAAATACTTTCGCTCTTGTTTTTTCGTTTGTTCGAAATAGTACAATAGTCGGTTCAATTAAACCAATTGTCAAACAAAGTAAACCAAGAAGCATACAACCGATTGAAATAGAGTACAGGGCGATTTGTGGTCCTTGAAATGGAATCATCCATTTTAATAAAAATGCAATGAGTGCAGTATAGCAAATGCTGCCGATGTATTTATTCAACGGTGCATTAGAACGGAAACCAGGAAGTTTTTTTAAGAAAGAGCGGGAAACAACTTCAGTTTGTAAAGATGTATGCTCTTCGATTATTTTTTGAGCTTCTTTTCCTTTTTGGAAAAGGGATAATATCCAGTTTCGCTCACCTTGAAAAATAAATTGTGAAGTTGTTAAATAATGATCCACCTTCACTTTATTCCAACTCTTCCACGGATGACGCTCACATAATTTTAATTTACTTTCTGTCTTTTTATCATACTGATAAATACTGATGCCATCTTCATCGAAAGCAGCATAGTATGTCTCGCTTGAGAATGTGCCTAAATCAATTGGACAGTAGAAAAGTAATTCTTTTTTTAAGTAAAAGTATTCTTTCCTTAAGTTTTTTTTCATTGTTTCTCGAATAGAGTGTCTCTTCTCTTTCTTCATGACATTTCCTCCATAATCCAGAAAATGTTCTTATCTTAACAATTCAACATCTTATCACTTTTAATTATATATGACTAGGGGATTCATAGGAGAAATGCCGAATACTAAAAAATATGGAGTGTATTGTAAAATATAATGAATGATTTTGATTATGTAAAATCAACAACTTATTTTTAATAAGTTACGATTTTTTTGTTCACAATACGATCATGTTGTTGTATAATGAAGTGGAAAATAGAATATCGGTCTATCTTCGGGGCAGGGTGAAAATCCCGACCGGCGGTGATGAACTATATGTGATTTTGTTCTAAGCCCGCGAGCCGTTAAGGCAGGATTTGGTGTGATTCCAAAGCCGACAGTACAGTCTGGATGGGAGAAGATGGAGGTTCAAGCGTTCAAAAAAGATAAGTATTTGAACGTCTGTTTGATGTGCCTTAAATTCTCCCTTTGTGTAAAACACAAAGGGTTTTTTCGTTCTATGAAAAAGTAGGCATAGCAGAACCTTTCCACTTTCCATGAGATGATCGATGGAAAAGGAGAGAGAAAGATGAAACAAAAAAACAGTGTAGTGCAGATGGTGAGTGTAGCGATGCTAAGTAGTATTGCATATTTACTGATGATGTTGGATTTCCCATTCCCAGGGCTTCCGCCATTTTTAAAAATTGATTTTAGTGATGTACCAGCTCTAATTGCTGCAATTATTTTCGGGCCGGTTGCAGGGATAATTGTAGAAGCGATAAAGAATATTTTACATTACGGGATTCAAGGGAGTTTAACGGGAGTACCAGTTGGAGAAATTGCTAACTTTATTGCAGGATGTTTATTTATTGGACCAGCAGCTTTCTTATTTAGAAAGTATCGTACTGTTAAGAGTTTAACGACAGGATTAATGCTAGGGACAATTACAATGGCTCTTATTATGAGCATATTAAATTACATCATCATATTCCCAGCTTACACTTGGTTTTTAAATTCACCAGCTATGTCTAGCGAAGCGATAAAGACAACGGTTGTAACGGCAATCTTACCATTTAATTTGATTAAAGGAATTGTTGTGACAATTGTATTTGTAGCGTTATTCTCACGCCTGAAAGTATGGGTGTTTGCAAAAATGAAAAATGCATAAAATATAAAATAAAACCATTAGTAGTATGTAACTACTAATGGTTTTTTAATAAGGAGAATGAAAATAGAAAACAAAAAATACCCCTCAAAGAAATGAGGGGTATTTTTTGAAGTTAATAAAAGACTATTCGAACTTTAAAGCATCGCCGTCGAATGATTCGTCAGCAACTTTAATTGAGTCAGTTGGACAACCTTCAAATGCATCCATCATATCTTCAAGTAATACATCTGGAATTTCAACAATACCTTGGTTATCGTCTAATGTTACGAATGCAATACCTTCATCATCATAGTCATAAATGTCTGGTGCAGCAGCGCCACAAGCACCACATGCGATACAAGTATCTTTATCAACGATTGTATATTTTGCCATCTTTTTTCCCTCCTGATAATATGTATGTGAAAAGCTCGCCATAAAAATTATAACCTTATTGTAAAACGGTTTTTAAAACTTTTCAACATAAAATTATAATGATAATCCTTATCAATTAGAGTGTCAACTAATTTCTGCATTATGTCATAAGATTTTCAAAATACGTAAATGTTATTTCGTTTGGTACAATAGAATATATACAAGTACATATTGCCCATATGATAAGTTTAATGAGTAACTAAGTTAGATTGAAAGGTGGAAGCGGTAATGCAACTACAATATACTGTATTGTATTGTTTAAAACAATTGAATGGTGAAAGGACCGTTTCTTCTATTTATTATTTATTAAAGGGAAAACGTTCTTCGCAAACGTTACAAGATGGAAATATGTTCCGAATTTCTTTTTTGTTTGGAATATATAAATCGCTAAATAGAGCTGAATATGATCGTGAAGTTGCAAAGTTGTTGCAAGCAGATTTGATTCAAGAAATACATGAAAATACATATTTGTTAACACCTAAAGGTAAAATGCAGTTACATACATGGGAGGAAGGGTATGCTTTTCCAGCGCATTTACATGGTTTGCACTATGGTGAATTAGGTGAAACATTTTGGAAAAGATTATCTTTAATTATTCAAACTATATCTAATTTACAACAGAATAATACGAAGTTTATTCCTATTCAACAAGATACAGAAATAATGGTTTGGGTGAAACGCTTTTTAACAGGTATGCCGTATAGGCGTAGTGAATTGGCAAAAAGATTATGGAAAGAAATATATACTCTTTTAAGGAAATGTGATGTGGTAGAAGCAACGATTGTAACATATAGATTAACAGGATATGAACGTATCGGTTGTACATTGCAGCAGTTAGCAGAAATTACGAAACGAGATGTTTTCAGGGTGTACTTTTTATTTTGGGGTACAATTCATTTCCTTATACAAGAAGTTCGCGATTATGAAAATGAATTTCCATTATTAGCTGAAATTATTTCTTATCCAAATGAGAGAGCTGAATTATTTAGTTTATCAACAAAAAAAACATATAATTTTTGGAGGCAAGGGCGCTCATTAGAAGAAATAGCGACAATTAGAAATCTAAAGGTTGCAACGATAGAAGATCATTTTGTTGAAATTGCTTTGCGAGAAAGAGATTTTTCAATCGAGATGTTTATGGAAAAAGACAAAATAGATAAAGTAACAGAAGTAATTGATGCATTACAAACACGTAAGCTGCGTGAGTTGAAACAAGCGGTTGGAGAGGATATCTCTTATTTTGAAGTTCGTCTTGTATTGGCGCGGATGGAGGGTATAAATGAAACTTGAGGAATATTTATATAGGTGGTTTGGATATTCTGAATTTCGTCCAGGTCAAAAAGGGGTAATTACAGATTTATTGGAAGGAAAAGATGTTATAGCGATGCTTCCGACCGGAAGAGGGAAGTCTATGTGCTATCAACTTCCCGGGCTCATGCAAGAAGGGACAGTACTTGTTGTATCACCATTATTATCTTTGATGGAAGATCAGGTTACACAATTAAAATATGTTGTGAAAAACCGAGTGATAGCATTTAATAGTTTTCGGACATTACAGGAAAAAAGAGAAGCGATGAAAAGATTAGCTTCTTATAAATTTATTTTTGTATCACCAGAGATGTTGCAGTCGGAATTGTTAATAAGAGAATTGAAGAAAGTTCATATTTCATTATTTGTTGTGGATGAAGCTCATTGTATTTCGCAATGGGGTTATGATTTTAGACCAGATTATAAAAAACTAAATGTAGTTATTAAGAATATTGGGTCTCCTACAGTGCTAGCATTAACTGCAACAGCGACGAAAGATGTACTCCGAGATATAGCAGAGAGTTTGAATTTGGAGAATGTGACGCAGCATGTATACTCTATTGATCGTCCAAATATAGCAATGGAAGTACAATTTGTAGAGACGATAGAAGAGAAGAAAGAGGCGCTTTTGGACCAGGTGATGTATTTACAAGGGCCGGGGATTGTATATTGTTCAAGCAGAGCGTGGACAGAACGTTTAACGGAATATTTAAGAGGAAAAGGCGTTACTGGTGTCGCTTTCTATCATGGTGGTATGGAACATGAAGAGCGTATGTTAATTCAACAGCAGTTTATGAATGACCAATTACAGCTTGTAATATGTACAAGTGCTTTTGGTATGGGAGTAAATAAATCGAACACGAGATATATTATTCATTTTCACTATCCGACTAATATAACTTCTTATTTACAAGAAATCGGAAGAGCTGGAAGAGATGGTGAACCAAGTATAGCTATTTTACTATGTAGTCCGTTAGATCACGATTTACCAATTTCAATAATTGAAGATGAATTGCCAAGCCAGTCACAAATACAATTTTTATTTTCTTTACTACAGGAAAGAATGTTTCAAACGAAAGAATTACCAATAGAAGAGGTAGAAGAAATTTGTTATAATGCAGCAAGATTTAATGAACAATATTGGCGTTTCATCCGCTATCATCTTGAACAGCTTGGAATCATACAACAACGAAAACTAATATTAGAGAGCTTGTCAGATGAAATTATGAACAGATTAATAGCTGAAGTAGAAATAAGGTTACGTAATAAATATAGTGAGCTAGAAAATATGAAATCGTGGATACAAGTGAAAGGATGTAGACGTGAATATTTGCTACAACAGTTCGATTACAGAAAAGAGGGCGAGTTAAAGAATTGCTGCGACTATTGTCATATTACAAAAACAGATTATAAAAAAAGACAAGCGCAACAATCGGATTTCGACTATAATTGGGAAACAGAGTTACAAAAGCTTTTCGGTCTAGAAAAGATGGGGGAATGATGAACATTCAAAGGCATAATATTGAAGATATGAGTCCGAAAGAAATAAGGCTGAATCTGTATATCACACAGTTCATTATTATCGGTATCGGTTGTTTACTAGCATATATACTATTCCGAGATATAAAATCGGTGTATAGTCTGTGGAAATGGGAACCGGTGTCTATATTTATAATAGGTGGCTTGTTAGCGATTGGTATTGTGTTATTAGATTATGTTGCAATGCGAGTATTTCCAGAGTCTTGGTTTGATGATGGTGGTATTAATGATAGGATGTTTCAAGGGATGTCAGTTATGCATCTACTCGTTATTACGTTCATTATCGGCTTTGCAGAAGAATTTTTATTTAGAGGTGTAGTGCAGACGCACTTTGGAATTGTAATAGCGAGTTTTGTATTTGCAGTGTTACATATTCGGTATATAAAAAAGCCATTTTTGTTTTGTTTCGTCTGTTTCATTAGTTTTGTCTTTGGTTACGTATTTGAATGGACAGGAAATTTGTTTATAACAATCTTTGCACACTTTCTTGTTGATTTTATAATGGGACTCCAATTAAGAAAATAAATGGAAGGTGGTGGTGAACAACATGAGAAGACGAATTCCTGATTTTGAAGAGGAATTAGAAGTTGAGCGAGTGGAAGAAAAAGAAGGTTTACCGCCGCGTAGTGAAATTCATAGAAATAAAGAAAAAAAACAAAAGTTTAAAATGAATCATATTTTCGTTCGAGTTTTAACATTTCTATTCATATTACTACCAATTAGCATCTTATGGTATACAGATAAATATATTCAGGTGAAAAGTGATAGTAATAACGCTGGAAAAAGTGCATTTGAGGTTATTTTTTTTGATTCAGCTAAATCTGAGTCCGAGGCATCATCTGAGAAAGTCGTCACGCATACGGTGAAAGAGGGAGAAACTTTAGAAAGTATAGCGAAGCAATATTTTTCAGATGAAACTGGGATCGAAGTGATTAAAAAGTATAATGATTTACAAAAAGATGAAGTGAATGTAGGTCAAGAATTAAAAATTCCGATAAAAGATAAGTCCACAAAGCGAGAAAGTTAGTAAAATACTTACTATAAAAACTGAGGATTATCTTTATGAGGAGGGGAGTAAAAATATATGATATGGATTATCTTATTAAGTACTCTCGTTTGTATTGGTATTATAATGCTTCTTGTAATGTATACAGAAGCAATGCGTAATACGGTGCTAGAACATACTTTAATATTTGAAGAATTTCCGAAAAGTTTTCAAAAAGTAAATGTATTTTTTATATCTGATATTCATAGAAGGGTCATTTCGAATTCGTTAATTGAACAAGTAAAAGGAAGAGTTGATCTTGTAATTATTGGTGGTGATTTAGCGGAAAAAGGTGTCCCTTTATCGAAAATCTCTGCAAATATACAAAAGCTAAGAGCGATAGCTCCTGTATATTTTGTATGGGGAAATAATGATTATGAAATTGAATATCATGAATTAGATGCTTTGTTATTAGAAAATAATGTAAAAGTTTTAGATAATACAAGAGTTGTATTTGAGTCTGAATTAGGAGAGAAAATTTGTTTGCTCGGTGTAGATGATGTTGGTTTGGAACGTGATCGTTTAGATTTAGCGTTGGCTGATTGTAAAGAAGATGGTTTTCGCATATTAATTAGCCACAACCCTGATATAATAAATAAAATGTCTGGAAAAGAACAAATTTCACTTGTGCTAAGTGGACATACACATGGAGGGCAGATTCGATTATTCCCATCTAAAAAATATTTAAAAGGTGGCGTATATAAGCATTCAAATATAACTCTTTTTGTTAGTAATGGGTATGGAACAACGTTGATTCCACTTCGCTTCCGAGCACCTGCTCAAACACATATTATTACGTTATGCGGAGGGAAATGATGCCAACTCTAAACGGAAAATATAACATAAAAGCTGTTTCAAAAATAATTGGAGTTCAACCAAGTACGCTTCGTGCATGGGAAAGAAGATATCAAATGATTGCCCCAAAGCGGAATCATGCGGGGCATCGATTATATACAGAAGAGCATATTCAAATTTTGAAATGGTTAATGGACAAGGTTTCTTCCGGCATGATGATTGGACAAGCAGTTCAATTATTAGAAGGGAATCGTTTGCAGAATAGTGTTCAAAATGAAATACATTACGATAGAGAAGTTGTTTTAGTGGACGATTTACTACAAGCTTTGTTAAAATTTGATGAAATTACAACTTCTGCATTGTTAAACGAGGCCTTTAGTATTTATGCAACAGAAAAAGTTATCGCAAGTATTGTTCTTCAAGTGTCAAATAAATTGTTAACGTTAAAAAATAATAATGAAGTTACAATGGTGCAATTCCAATATGTCGTATCATTTTTACAAACGCGTCTAGGGATGGTATATCATAATGCATCATTGTTTTCTTCTATACACAAAGTTGTTGTGTTAGAAAGTAATATGTTGAAAGGGTTTGTTTTCTCAACGTATTTACGATTAAAAGGATATGAGGTGATATATATTAGGGCAAGCTTAGCGGAAGATAGTATTACGTTAGCTGTTGAGCAAATAAGACCTAAATATGTAGTAATCTCTTTTGATGACGGACGAGAACTGAAGAACGCAACGAGCTACTTGAATTTGTTGCAAGAAAAAAGTGAAAACCTTTCTGTTGGGGTTATAGGAGAAATAGGTGCTGGAGATCAGTTGAACATTCAAACAAGCCTAATTGGTGACACGAAAGAAGAATGGGATGATTGGTTAAAAATGTTAGAATAGTTGTTCGAAAAGAACCATCTATTTTCTATTTCATATAATAAAAATTATATTCATTGGTTGCGTAGGGAGGGTATGAGATGAGGCTGGAACGATTAAATTACAATAAGATAAAAATTTTCTTAACATTTGATGATTTATCTGAACGAGGATTAACGAAAGAAGATTTGTGGAGAAATGCACCGAAAGTACAGCAATTATTTCGTGATATGATGCAAGAAGCAAATAAAGAATTGGGATTTGAAGCGGATGGCCCGATTGCAGTTGAAGTATTTTCTCTACAAGCACAAGGAATGGTCGTAATTGTAACGAAAGAACATCAAGAAGCGGATACAGATGATGAGTTCCGTGACGAGTTTATTGAAATGCAAGTGACTCTAGATGAAAGCGAGCATATCCTTTATGAGTTTGCTACACTAGATGACGTAATTAACCTGTCGAATCGTTTATATAACCTTGATGTAACTGGCGGAAAATTATATACGTGGGATGGGCGTTTCTATCTTTGGATGGAAGAAGAGGAGCAAATACAATTACTGAAGGCAGATTTTATAGCTATTTTAGCGGAATATGGTAATCCGTCTACAGCAACTATTTATCGTCTAATGGAGTATGGTAAAGAATTAATGGCTTCTCAAGCAATTGAACAAATACACAATTACTTTGTGAAAAAACAAAACCTTAGCTAATGTAACATAGCTAAGGTTTTGTTTTTTACCTTACTTAAATGTATTTTTTCAAAGTACTGTACATGAATAAAATAAAAAATATTTAAATATTTAAGTATTTTACTTTTCTAAAAGCGATAAAAGGACTATAATGATAGTGAAAACGCTTGCAAAAGAAAATACTTTGTATATATTTGTTAGCGTTTTCTATTGCATTCCAAATTTAACGGTGTATACTAGGCAATGAAGGTTTACTAAACAAGTGAAATTACAGGGGGTTTACTTACTATGGTAGCCGAAAAGGGAACTCAAACAAAAACACAACAACAAAGGGAACAACATTTTGAACTATTGAATTCAACACAAATTGTTATCAGTGAAGCGTTAGAAAAATTGGGTTATCCAAACGAAGTATATGAATTATTAAAAGAACCAGTTCGTATGATGACAGTGAAAATACCAGTTCGTATGGATGACGGGACTGTTAAAATATTTACAGGATATCGTGCACAACATAATGATGCTGTTGGTCCAACGAAAGGTGGAATTCGCTTCCATCCGAATGTAACAGAAAATGAAGTGAAAGCACTTTCAATTTGGATGAGTTTAAAATGTGGTATTGTTGATTTACCATATGGCGGAGGTAAAGGTGGAATTATCTGTGACCCGCGTGAAATGTCATTCCGTGAGTTAGAAAGATTAAGCCGCGGTTATGTACGAGCAATTAGCCAAATCGTAGGACCGACGAAAGATATTCCAGCTCCAGATGTATTCACAAACTCTCAAATTATGGCATGGATGATGGATGAGTATAGCCGTATTGACGAATTTAATTCACCAGGATTTATTACAGGTAAGCCACTTGTATTAGGTGGATCACATGGACGTGAAACAGCAACAGCGAAAGGTGTTACAATTTGTATTCGCGAAGCTGCAAAAAAACGCGACATTGATATTAAAGGTGCACGCGTTGTTGTTCAAGGATTCGGTAATGCTGGTAGCTTCTTAGCTAAATTTATGCATGATGCAGGTGCGAAAGTTATTGCGATCTCAGATGCTTACGGCGCATTACATGATCCAAACGGATTAGATATTGATTATTTATTAGACCGTCGTGATAGCTTCGGTACAGTAACAAAACTATTTAATAATACAATTTCAAACAAAGAATTGTTAGAACTTGATTGCGACATTTTAGTTCCAGCTGCAATTGAGAACCAAATTACAGAAGAAAATGCTAATGATATTAAAGCAAAAATCGTTGTTGAAGCTGCAAATGGTCCAACAACATTAGAAGCAACTAAAATTTTAACAGATCGCGGAATTTTACTTGTTCCAGACGTATTAGCGAGTGCTGGTGGGGTAACAGTATCTTACTTTGAGTGGGTACAAAATAACCAAGGTTACTACTGGACTGAAGAAGAAGTAGAACAACGTTTAGAAAAAGTAATGGTAAGATCATTTGATTCTATTTATGAAACAGCACAAGTTCGTAAAGTGAATATGCGCTTAGCAGCGTATATGGTCGGTGTTCGTAAAATGGCTGAAGCAAGTCGCTTCAGAGGTTGGGTATAATATTATATTGTGAGAAAACGTGATTCCTTTCGAGGGAATCACGTTTTTTTTGTTGAAGTATTAGAGTGAGGTGTTGTAAATGGGAAATGAAATGATGGAACGGGTAGAACAATTAGAAGAAAAGGTTAAGAGGTTAGAGGGAGAACTTGCAAGAACGACGAAAGCCAAAAAGACAAGTATTGTTCGGGTGTTCGGGGAAGGGCTACTGTTTTTAATATTTGGTGCGGTTGTAGTAGGGCCAATTATCGCCTTTGTAATCACGATTCTTACTGGATTTGCTGAAAAATAAAATAAAAACGAAAAGAACGCTTGTTCTATGCGAACAAACGTGCTATACTCTCCTTAGATAAACAAAACGGAAATGATTTTAAGGAGAGATAAATGATGAAAATGACAGTAGACCAAAGATTTATGATGCCAGCGGATGTTGTAGAACGAGTGGAAGTATTAAGAAACAAACAAAGTAAGCGCGGCACATTATTACAATCAGTAAATAAATTTTTCGGTTTAGATACGAAAGAAGATTGTGTTTGGTTTTACGGTTTTTATGGAGTTGCTGTAAGTATTTTATTATTTATGGTGTTCACATCAAATATTTTCGATTTTCTCTTCGCGTAAGAAATATGCTATAAGGACATTGCTACCGAATACATATATAAAGAAGTAAGGTAATCTTCTGAAGCGGGAGTTGGTAGTAATGGCGATGTTTCCTATAGAGCGTAACTATATTGGATATGGAAGTTCACGGCCGGGAATTCCTCTTTCTAAAGTAAGGTTTATTGTAAGCCATGATACGGGGAATCCTGGTAGCAATGCGATTGGGAATCGGGATTATTTTAATGAAATACAACCGAAAGCTTCGGCACATACATTTATAGATGACAAAACAATACTAGAAATTATTCCTATAAATGAAGTTGCTTATCATGTTCGATATGGTGTGCCGACAGATAATGACTTATATGGGTATGATGCCAATAAGGCTGCCATTGGAGTGGAGCTTTGTTATGGCGGTGATGTTAATTTTTGGGAAGCATATACACGTTTTACGTGGTATCATGCGTATTTATGTCAAAACTTCGGCTTGAATCCGAAAAAAGATATCGTATCACATAAAACACTTGATCCAGCCAGAAAGATTGATCCTGAAAATGTTTTAGGGAAACAAGGTATTAAATTTCAGCAGTTTTTAGCAGATGTCTATCGGATGTACGTTTCGTTTAGATGACAAATATATGAAAAATGAATACAATAAAGATAGGTGCCTACTGCTGTAAGTAGGTTTTTTCTTGTTTTTATAAATAGTGTATTGGTAGAAGACTAGGAGTGAACCGAGTATGCAGAAAGAAACAGCTATCATAATTGGAGGCGGTCCGTGCGGATTAGCAGCAGCAATTTCGTTGCAAAAGGTAGGGATAAATCCGTTAGTAATTGAAAAAGGAAACATTGTAAATGCGATTTATAATTATCCAACCCATCAAACATTTTTCTCTTCTAGTGAAAAGTTAGAAATTGGTGATGTAGCTTTTATTACAGAAAATCGTAAGCCTGTTCGAAATCAAGCGCTTGCGTATTATCGTGAAGTAGTAAAGCGTAAATCTGTACGTGTAAATGCTTTTGAACGAGTAGAGAAAGTTCAAAAAGATGGAGAAGTTTTTCAGGTTGAAACGACAAAGCGTGACGGAAGTAAAGAAATGTATATAGCGAAATATATTGTTGTAGCAACTGGATATTATGACAATCCAAATTATATGAACGTTCCAGGTGAGGAATTGAAGAAGGTAGCTCACTATTTTAAAGAAGGACATCCTTATTTTGATCGAGATGTAGTAGTTATAGGTGGGAAAAACTCGAGTGTAGATGCCGCGTTAGAGCTTGTGAAAGCTGGTGCGCGTGTAACGGTACTATATCGCGGAAGTGAGTATTCACCAAGCATAAAGCCTTGGATTTTGCCAGAGTTTGAGGCGTTAGTTCGAAATGGTACAATTCACATGCATTTCGGGGCTCATGTGAAAGAAATTACTGAACATACATTAACGTATACAGTTGATGGCGAAGCATATACAATCCAAAATGATTTTGTATTTGCGATGACTGGTTACCATCCTGATCATAGTTTCTTAACAAAGATGGGTGTTCGGATTGATGAAGCGACAGGACGTCCAATTTATGCAGAGGATACGATGGAAACGAACGCTGCAAATATTTTCATTGCAGGTGTAATTGCTGCTGGAAATAATGCAAATGAAATATTTATTGAGAACGGTCGATTTCATGGGGATGCGATTGCGCAAACCATTGCAACAAGAGAAATATAAAAAGAAGCTGTCGGAATAAACTTCGACAGCTTCTTTTTTAATCGTGCATAAACATGTTTTGGATTGCTTCATGAGAAGTTGTATTCTCTAATGCAACTAATAATTTAATACGTGCTTTTTGAGCGTTTAAACCGTATGTGAATACAATACCCATATCTTTTAATTGTTTGCCGCCACCTTCATATGAATATACATCTTGAACGATCCCATTGAAACAGCGAGAAACTAATACGACAGGAATTCCTTTATTTATTAGCCGTTCTAGACTAGGAAGTGTTCTTGGAGGTAAATTACCTTGTCCAAGCGCTTCAATAACAATCCCGTCTACTGGAAGATTTTCAATTGCTGCTAACAATGTATCGTCCATACCAGCGTACGCTTTTAGAACGACTACATTTTTAGAAACCTTATTTACTGAATATGTTTCGTGATGTACTAAAGCATGGTGGAATACAACACCACGTTTTGTTACCATACCGATTGGTCCATACTGTGGACTTTGGAATGTTGCTACATTACTTGTATGTGTTTTCGTTACGTTTGTAGCGCAATGAATTTCGTCGTTTAATACGACTAAAACGCCTTTTTCGGCAGCTTCACTACTGCTAGCGACTTTTACAGCTGATAAGAAGTTATATAGACCATCAGCACCTAATTCATTGCTAGAGCGCATTGCGCCTGTTACAACGATCGGAATAGTTGCTTGTACTGTTAAATCTAAGAAATAGGCCGTTTCTTCTAATGTATCCGTACCATGCGTAATGACTACGCCATGAATGTTGTCTTGTTTTACTCTTTCATCAATGATGACTTGTAATTGTAACATTTCGCTCGGTGTCATATGAGGAGATGGTAGATGAAACACATCTTCAACGATTAAATCAACATCGCCTTCTAAATCAGGAATGAATTTTAAAAGAGGATTTTTTTCACCTGGTTGTACGACCCCAGTTTCTTTATCTTCCTCCATTGCAATTGTTCCACCTGTGTGTAAAACTAGGATTCTTTTCAATGCTTATACCCCTTTCAAGTAAAAAAATACATTTAGAACATAACATGTTTTGAGTAAATTCGACAATGGAAATGTATAAAAGTATGCCTCGAAAATGACAATAAAATGAAATGCTATATGTACGATGTATAAAATTACGAAACGAAATGTGCAAATACAGTATAGGAGGGAGCCATTACGTTGAAAAAGATGGAGAGAATGCTTATTCGTATATTAATAATACAATTCATTTGTCTTTCTGTTGTGCAATTGTTATTTATACATAAGTCATCAGTGAAATATTTATCTAAAATTGTTTATTATGAAGGTGTCATGGTAAAAAACAAAGCAGAAATCTTACAGGTGAATAGGTAGTTTTCATTTTCTTCTATGAAGGATTATGCTACAATAATTGAGGATTTAATGACGTGAAGCAAATGAGAAGAAGCAGGAGAATACCTGCTTTTCGTTTTGTTTTATAAGTGAAAAAATGAGGTGTTACAATGGATAAACGAATTTCAATTGCTATAGATGGTCCAGCAGCTGCTGGAAAAAGTACAGTTGCGAAAGTTGTAGCGAAGAAGCTTTCTTACGTTTATATTGATACAGGCGCAATGTATCGTACGATTACATACGCAGCCCTTGAGCAAAAAGTGGATATTGAAAATGAAGAGCAGTTAATGGAAGTTGTAAAAAATGTGAAAATCGAGTTTCAGCAAGGAGAAAATACACAACTTGTATTTTTAAATGGACAAGATGTTTCTGAAGTAATTCGTACACCTGAGGTAACGAATCGAGTATCGATTGTGGCGAAACATCGCCTTGTTCGTGAAGAAATGGTACGCCGTCAACAAGAGTTAGCGGAAAAAGGCGGCGTTGTAATGGATGGTCGTGATATTGGTACACATGTGTTACCAGATGCTGAAGTGAAGATCTTTATGCTTGCTTCTGTTGAAGAAAGAGCAGAAAGAAGACATTTAGAAAATATGAATAAAGGTTTCGATTCTAATTTAGAGCAATTAAAAGAAGAAATTGCTCAGCGTGATAAATTAGATTCAGAACGCGAAGTTTCTCCTCTAAAAAAAGCTGATGATGCATTGGAATTAGATACAACTTCTTTATCAATTGAAGAAGTTGTCCAAAAAATTATGGGTATTGTTTCGGGAGTGTTTGCGAAATAAAGAAAGGGGGGAGCCTCTTTCTTTTTTGTTTATATAAAAATGTAAAGGATACGTGAATTGTGAGTCTCTTTCCTTGACAAATGACTGGATTTATAAGAAGTTAGTTAAAGAGGAATAAAACTGTCAGAATATATTCGCTATTATATTTCAAAACATACTTTCTTCAACATGATTTTGCTGTATACTATTTATATAGGTTTAATATATTTTCTAGTGAAATGTATGAAGCTTACGTATGTGATGATAAATTCTTAAACATGCAAATGAAAACAATTGTTTTCATTTCGTATATACATAAAAAATGCTTTGTCAATTCTGTAGGGAGGTATTTCCATGGTAGAGAAAATGAATGAAGAAGTTATGGATTCAAAAGAATTACAAGTTGGTGACGTTGTTACAGGTACTGTAACGAAAGTTGAAGAGAAACAAGTGCTTGTAAATGTTGGATACAAAACAGATGGCGTAATTCCAATTAGTGAATTAGCTAACGTTCATATTGAAAAAGCAAGCGATGTTGTAGAATTAGATCAAACACTAGAATTAAAGGTTATTAAGTTAGAAGAGGATGATCTTGTATTATCTAAACGTGCTGTTGATGCAGAAAAAGCATGGGTAGAATTACAAGAGAAATTTACTTCTGGTCACGTATTTGATGTTACCGTAAAAGATATCGTGAATGGTGGATTAGTTGTGGACCTTGGTGTTCGTGGCTTTATACCAGCTTCACTTGTAGAAGTACATTATGTAGAAGATTTTACTGACTATAAAGGCAAAACATTAGCCGTGAAAATTGTTGAATTGGACCGTGAAAAAAATCGTGTAATCCTTTCGCATAAAGCGGTAGTAGAATTAGAACTAGATTCTAAGAAGAAAGAAGCAATTTCTTCATTAAAAGAAGGCGACGTTGTTGAAGGGACAGTACAACGACTAACGGATTTTGGTGCTTTCGTTAATGTTGGCGGTGTGGACGGTTTAGTTCATATTTCACAAATTTCACACGAACGTGTAGAGCAACCTTCTGAAGTATTAGAGCAAGGTCAAAAGGTAAAAGTAAAGGTATTATCTGTTGATGCTGACACACAACGTATTTCTTTATCAATTAAAGCAGCTCAACCGGGACCTTGGGAAAATGTTGGTGGCGAAGTAAAAGCTGGAGATATTCGTGAAGGAGTAGTAAAACGTCTTGTTACATTCGGTGCATTCGTTGAAATTTTACCGGGCGTTGAAGGTCTTGTGCATGTATCTCAAATTGCAAATCGTCACGTGAAAAATCCAAATGAAGTATTGGAAATGGGACAAGAAGTAAAAGTGAAAGTGCTTGAAGTGCATGTAGCAGAGAAACGTATTTCTTTAAGTATAAAAGAAGCGCTTGAGGAAAATAATGTAACTGAAGATTATAGTCAGTATGAACCGAATGCTGATTCTGCTACTTTCCAATTAAGTGACATTATTGGTGAACAACTGAAAAAATTAAAAAAATAAAGAGGGGTACAAGTGGTAAGGGCAAAACGTAAATTAGATCATATTGAATACGCTCTTTCTACTGGTCAGTCTCGTACGCATGGCTTTCATGATATTGATTTTGTGCATCAAAGCTTGCCAAATTCAAATTATGACACAATAACATGTGAAACAAAAATCGGCGAACTTTCACTAAGTTCGCCGATTTTTATCAATGCGATGACTGGTGGTGGAGGAGAGAAAACGTTACATATTAATGAGCAATTAGCATATGTAGCGAAACGTCATAACCTTGCTATGGCTGTAGGATCGCAAATGGCAGCGTTAAAAGATGAAAGTGAGGCTGCTTCTTATAAGATTATTAGAAAGGTAAATCCAAATGGTATTTTCTTTGCTAATTTAGGTAGTGAGGCAACTGTTGAACAGGCAGAGCGTGCTGTTGATATGGTTGAAGCGAATGCATTGCAAATTCATTTAAATGTCATACAAGAGTTAACGATGCCAGAAGGAGACCGTGACTTTACTGGTGTACTTCAGCGTATTGAGAAAATTGTTTTAAATAGTAAAGTTCCTGTCATTGTAAAAGAAGTTGGATTTGGGATGAGTAAGGAAACAATGCAACAGTTAGCGAGCGTAGGTGTAACGGCAATTGATATTGGCGGACAAGGTGGTACGAATTTTGCTGCTGTTGAAAATGAAAGAAGACAGCGAATGCTTTCTTATTTTAATAACTGGGGCATACAAACAGCTACCTCGATTATTGAAGCAACCTCTACAAATAATAACCTCTCTTTTATTGCATCTGGGGGTATACAAACAGCGCTTGACGTAGCGAAAGCAATCGCATTAGGGGCGAATACAACTGCTTTTGCTGGATACTTTTTACGCATTTTAATGCAAGATGGCATCGAGAAGTTAGTGGATGAAATTGATCTATTACATGCAGACTTGAAATTTATTATGACAGCTCTTGGCGCGAAGACGATAGAAGAGTTACAGTCTGTTCCTCTTGTTGTAAAGGGCGAAACGTATCATTGGTTAACGCAGCGTGGCATTGATACGACGCATTATAGTAGAAGATAAAAAATCGACCGTTTGGTTGATTTTTTTGTTTTCTATTCATTTTAGTAATATAAAGCGAGGGATGGAATTGATATTCTAGAAAAATGAAATAATTCCTATATATAAACAGTATCTTGTAAAATTTGCGACTGAGAAATGTAGATAATGTGCCATTGAATTATTGCAGAAGGTTTAATTTTTCTAAGAAAAATAGGTATGGATAAAAATAAAGTTTAGAAAGATTTGTATGTGAAATGTTATTTCAATATGAATAGAAATTATGAAGAAATATGTAAAAGACGGTTTCGTACAATATCGAAACCGTCTTTTTGTATTCATTAGTGCTGATTCTGTTTTCGAGCTTGCTCAGGTGTATCAAGTCCAGTTGCACCCGGATATTGTAGTGATTGGTCACGATCAGATTCAACGCGGCGAGATTCTCTTAGTTTTTTTTCTTGACGATCTTTACCCATAATGAATAGCACCTCCTTATTAAAAGTGTTGCTGTTATATGAAAAAACTATGCGCGAAGAAAGTGGATTAACTTTCATAAAAAGTTCCCATAATGGAAAACATAGGAGGTGAAATGATGGAAGGGAGTACTTTTTATTTTGTAGCTTGGATAGGGTGGATTGTCGTAACATTTTTTATGAAAAAGGACTCTATTCGGTGGAAGATAAGCGCCTGTATATTGATTTTTATTATTTGTTCTCCGTTACATGTAACGATTGCTTCATTCACGGTATCAGTAAATGCACTTTTACTTTCTGGTATAGCTTTTATAGGACTCACGCTCTATTCTATTTGGAAAAAATTATATAGCTTACTTTCGGCACTTATTATTGCAATGTTATATACAAGTTTTCATTTGTTAGAAGTATATGATCCAATTTGGATTGTGGTGGACAGGTTGTTTTTGTTAAGTAGTGCTCTTGTATATGCATCCGTTTTATTACATGAGGATCGCATATTACGACTATGTTCTCTTTATATAGGGATGTTACAGGGAGAATTGTTTGTGACGATTATTTTTCGGAAACTGCATTTTCCTTACGATTACGGTAGTTTAGCGTTTTTTGATATCGTTGCTGTTTCTACATTATTCATGGCAATTTTATTTTGGATTGCGAAAGTCTCCGTACACATGGAACAGTTTAAGAGGAAAACACGTAAAAGAAAGGCGAGGGTAATACATGATTGAATATACACCGGCCATTTTATGCGGCGTAATAGCAGGGACAGTAACGAGAGTGCTCATGCTTCGGACAGATACCCGGCAATATCCGACGAGGCTCCACGGGAAAATTATTCATATTGCGATGGGGTTAATTGCGGCGGCTTTAGGAGCGATTGCAATTCCGTCTATATTGAAAAAAGATTTTTCTGCCATTACGTTTCTTACGTTAGCAGCAACACAGTTTCGTGATGTGCGTAATATGGAAAGAAATACACTTCAACAATTAGATGGTTATGAGCTTGTACCACGTGGGAATACATATATTGAAGGAATTGCATTAGTTTTTGAAAGTCGCAACTATTTGGCGATGTTAACGTCGTTTGTAACGACGTTTGCTTATATAGGGTTCCGTTCATGGATTGCTGGAGTCGTTATGGCTATCATCGCATTTTTTATCGCGAAAACATTAATGTCTGGTAAGAGGTTGCATGATCTTGTTGATATCGAGCATGTTCCACTTCGTTTTGAAGGGGCGGGGCTATATATTGATAATATTTACATTATGAATATTGGATTGCCAGCAAGACAAGAGGAAATTATGAAATATGGAATGGGCTTTATTTTAAGACCGAAATCAATTGATGCGATGGTGACAATCTCAAACTTAGGGCAACGACAAGCTATTTTACATGATGTTTCTGTTGCTTTAGGGATTTATAGAGATTCTGGTACGCCGGCACTTGCGCCGCTAGCAAAGCGTGATTTAGAGGATGGCAGGGTTGGAATCTTTGTCTTACCACAAGATCAAGATGTGGAGAAAGCAATAGGTGTCATAGGGAACGTGCCGACGTTAGAAAGTGCTGTTCATATGTCATCGGAAGCCCCGAAAGGAAGGGGAGATAAGAGATGATGTTAGAAAGTGTAATTCTTGCAGTTATTACAACGACTCCGGAGAAATTTGCTGGTGGTGCCCCTCTGTTTACTTGTGAATCGACAGAGGAGTTAGAATTTGTTGCAAATAATTTAGAGGCAATTCTAGATGGCATTGCGCATCGCTTACAAGAGAATGTATATATTATTGTGAAACATTAGCAACGTGTGTTATAATGTGAGGTGTTTTGATACGCTGAGAAATATTCTGGAATGCAAATCCCTTCTTGCACAAAGAAGGGTTTTTTACATAATAAACAGAAGCAAGTTGAAAGGATGAAAGTATATGCCGAAACCAGTAATAGCAATAGTAGGCCGCCCGAACGTAGGGAAATCTACTATTTTCAATAGAATTGTTGGAGAGAGAGTTTCAATTGTAGAAGATATTCCAGGTGTAACGCGCGATCGTATTTATAGCGCTGGAGAATGGTTAAATCATGAATTTAACATTATTGATACAGGTGGAATTGATATTGGAGACGAGCCATTTTTGACACAAATTCGTCAACAAGCTGAAGTGGCAATTGATGAAGCGGATGTTATCATTTTTATGACAAATGGTCGTGACGGTGTAACAGCAGCTGATGAAGAAGTTGCGAAAATATTATATCGTTCAAATAAACCGGTTGTACTTGCAGTAAATAAAGTGGACAATCCGGAAATGCGCAGTGACATTTATGATTTCTATGCATTAGGATTTGGTGAGCCATTCCCAATTTCAGGTACACACGGATTAGGATTAGGTGACTTATTAGACGAAGCTGCACAGCATTTTCCAAAGATTGAAGAAGACGGATATGATGAAGATACAATTCGTTTCTCTTTAATTGGACGTCCAAACGTAGGGAAATCATCACTTGTAAATGCTCTTCTTGGTCAAGAGCGTGTAATTGTTAGTAATGTAGCAGGAACAACTCGTGATGCTGTCGATACACCATATAGTAAAGATGGAAAAGATTATGTAATTATCGATACAGCTGGTATGCGTAAAAAAGGGAAAGTGTATGAAAGTACAGAAAAGTATAGTGTACTTCGTGCACTAAGAGCGATTGAACGTTCTGACGTTGTTTTAGTCGTTTTAGACGGTGAAGAAGGAATTATTGAACAAGATAAAAAAATCGCTGGATACGCTCATGATTCAGGGCGAGCTGTCGTGATCGTTGTAAACAAATGGGACGCAGTGAAAAAAGACGAGAAAACAATGAAAGCATTTGAAGAAAACATCCGTGCTCATTTCCAATTTTTAGAGTACGCACCGATTGTATTCTTATCTGCAAAAACGAGAAAACGTACACAAACGTTAATACCGGTTATTGATGAGGTAAATGAAAGCCATAGTATCCGTATTCAAACGAACGTATTAAATGATGTAATTATGGATGCGGTAGCGATGAATCCAACGCCAACGCATAATGGTAGTCGTCTGAAGATTTTCTATGCAACACAAGTTGCGGTAAAACCACCAACATTTGTTGTGTTTGTAAACGATCCAGAACTATTGCACTTCTCATATGAGCGCTTCTTAAAGAATCGTTTACGTGAATCATTCGGCTTTGTAGGAACACCGATTCACATTATCGCTAGAGCAAGAGACTAATGGAGAGGATGTGATTTTATGACAAAAATCACAGTAGTTGGAGCAGGTAGCTGGGGAACAGCGTTAGCGATGGTATTAGCTGACAATGGGCATGATGTACGTATTTGGGGAAATCGTTCTGAGCTTATGGATGAGATTAATACAAAACATGAGAATAGTCGATATCTCCCAGGAATTACATTGCCAAGCACAATCGTAGCCTACTCTTCTTTAGAAGAAGCATTAGTAGATGTAAATGTAGTACTTCTTGTAGTACCAACGAAAGCGTATAGAGAAGTACTGCAAGATATGAAGAAATATGTAGCGGGCCCGACTACTTGGATTCATGCAAGTAAAGGAATTGAACCTGGTACGTCAAAACGTATTTCGGAAGTGATTGAGGAAGAAATTCCAGAGGACTTGATTAAAGATGTTGTTGTACTGTCTGGACCGAGTCATGCTGAAGAAGTAGGGTTGCGTCAAGCGACAACTGTTACGTCTGCAGCAAAGCGTATGGAAGCGGCTGAGGAAGTACAAGATTTGTTTATGAATAGTTACTTCCGTGTATACACAAATCCAGATATCGTTGGAGTTGAACTTGGTGGTGCGTTAAAAAATATTATCGCATTAGCTGCTGGGATAACTGATGGTCTTGGATTAGGTGATAATGCGAAAGCGGCATTAATGACGCGTGGTTTAACGGAGATTGCTCGTTTAGGAAGAAAAATGGGTGGAAATCCGTTAACGTTTGCTGGACTAACTGGTATGGGTGACTTAATTGTAACTTGTACAAGTGTTCATAGCCGAAATTGGCGTGCTGGAAATATGCTTGGAAAAGGACACTCTTTAGAAGAAGTGTTAGAAAGTATGGGTATGGTTGTCGAAGGTGTAAGAACAACGAAAGCTGCTCATGAATTGGCAGAAAAAATGGAAGTAGAAATGCCGATTACAGCTGCTTTATATGATGTGCTATTCAATGGGAATAATGTAAAAGATGCAGTAGGCTCATTAATGGGGCGTGTTCGAAAACACGAAGTGGAAGCTATACCTGACTTACTTTAAAGAAAAGCGACAGAAGTACATTTGTACTTCTGTCGCTTTTTATTTTTTGGGTCTTTTCACCATTTTTTTATTTTTGCATAGGATGAAGAGTAACTTGAGGAGAGGGTGAAAAGAATGGATAACAACATTTTTAATAACATTGAAAAAGAAGCGAAAGTGAATAAAGAAGATATTTTTAAATTAGCATCATCGGTACAAAATGCGAATTTACGTGATGAGACTGTACTTCGTCAATTGATTCATCAAGTGGCTCTTATGGCAGGACGTGAAGTGCCGAAAGAACAAGAGGATCAAATTGTAAAAGCGATTATTAACAATAATATGCCGACAGATTTTGGCTCGTTAAGCAAAATGTTTAAAAAATAAAATATGAGAAACAAAGAGTTTGTAAATTGCATATGATAGCCATGAAAGTATGGGAATAGAGCTGTTTTGGGCATATTTGGTCAACCGAAGCGAGAGATATGCTCGCTTCGGTTTTATTTTTATCTAGACTGGTGGAAAATGCTAAAAAACCTATTGATTAAAACTACATATTCTCGATTTGTAGTAAAATGTTCTTTTTTGTATTTGTTTAAAGATTTTAATTTGTTAAAATAGTATAAAAATAGATTGATAAAAAGGGGTGTGTATATGTCGGAAGGGCTTATAAAAATGTGGTTTGCTTTAGGGGCAATTGGATTTATGTTTTTTGCAGTAAGTTTTATTTTACTAAGCAGATATAAAATAAAGAATAAAGTTTTGAAAGGGATTACAGCATTGGTAGCGTACACCCTCATGATTGTGTCAGGAATTGTTATTTTTCTTGTTGTATTTAGTGGTCCTGTACAGCAGTAAAGGGCATGGTACGGAGCGAGTTATATTAGTATGAAAAGGTGATTACTAGTGAAAAAAGTCCATATTATTTTAATATTTTGTTGTATGAGCATTTTAACAGGGTGTCTGTATCCAAAAGAAAATATGAAACAAAATGCTGTTCCTTATGAAGATCAGCTACAAGTCGTTCAAAAAGCTGTTGCGACATTTAAGGAGCAAAATGACGGGATATTGCCAATTAAGACGCGGGATATGAATACGCCTATTTATCAAAAATACCCAATCGATTTTCAAAAGATTTCTCCGCGTTACATACAAGAAGCACCAGGGAATGCCTATGAAAGCGGGGGAGTATATCAATACGTATTAATAGACGTTGAAACAAACCCAACAGTAAAATTAATTGATGTGAGGATGGCTGAACAAATTCAGCAATTATCATTAAAGCTGAGGATGTATCGAGATGAACATCAATATCCACCATTTAAAAAGGTAATTTCAGATGGTGTGTATGAATTAGATTTCAAAAAACTTGGATATAAAGATGTACCGCAAGTGACAAGTCCATATTCTGGTAAAGGCCTTCCTTTTGTAATTAATGAGAAGGGAGAAATTTATGTTGATTATAGAATCGACTTATATGAAGCGTTGAAAAAAAATGAAGGGCAATTTAAGGAGGGGGAAGATATTCGAAATATACTTTCGAAAGATTCTCCGTTTGTACCTGCGTATTCTTTACCGTATACGGTAAAGAGTGGAGAACCAATTTTTTTAAAATCATAAGTCATGAACCTTTCTTTTAGTGAATAAGTTCTAGAAGAAAGGTTTTTTATGTTACACAACTTGCGATGCAAACAAAAGGTATTTTTTTAATAGTCATATGAAATTGGACAAAATTATATGATATATTGTCCGAACTTCTAGAATACCATTATATTATATCAGATATTATAGGCAACGTTAGAGAAGGTATTAGTTGACTATAAACGTGGAATTATTCCCAAAAATATTGAGGGAGGGAATCACTTGGAAAAGGTAGATATTTTTAAAGATATTGCGGAACGCACAGGCGGTGATATTTATTTTGGAGTTGTAGGAGCTGTTCGAACAGGGAAATCAACATTCATTAAAAAATTTATGGAACTTGTAGTTATTCCTAATATTGAAAATGAGTCTGACCGTCAAAGAGCGCAGGATGAACTACCTCAAAGTGCTGCTGGCCGTACAATTATGACGACGGAACCGAAATTTGTTCCAAACCAAGCGGTTTCTATCGAAGTAGATGAAGGTCTTGAAGTGAATATTCGATTAGTAGATTGCGTCGGATATACTGTTCCAGGAGCGAAAGGTTATGAAGATGAGAATGGCCCGCGCATGATTAATACTCCTTGGTATGAAGAACCTATTCCATTCCATGAAGCTGCAGAAATCGGAACACGTAAAGTAATTCAAGAACATTCAACAATTGGTGTTGTAATTACAACAGATGGAACGATTGGTGAAATTCCAAGAAGAGATTATATAGAGGCAGAAGAACGCGTCGTAAATGAGCTAAAAGAAGTCGGAAAACCTTTCATTATGATCATTAACACTGTACAGCCGTATCATCCAGATACAGAGCAATTGCGCCAAAGCTTATCTGAAGAATATGATATCCCAGTCATTGCCATGAGTGTTGAAAGTTTAAGAGAAACAGATGTATACAATGTACTTCGAGAGGCGTTATTCGAGTTCCCTGTTTTAGAAGTGAATGTGAACCTTCCGAGCTGGGTAATGGTGCTAAATGAAGGGCATTGGTTACGCCAAAGTTATCAAGAAGCCGTTCAAGAGACTGTGAAGGATATAAAACGTCTTCGTGATGTAGACCGTGTCGTATGGCAGTTTAGTCAGTATGAATTTATTGATCGAGCGAGCCTAGCTGGCATTGATATGGGGCAAGGCGTAGCAGAGATTGATTTATATGCACCAGATGAATTATATGATCAAATTTTAAAAGAAGTAGTAGGAGTAGAAATTCGAGGGAAAGATCATTTATTGAAGCTTATGCTCGATTTATCTCATGCGAAAATAGAATACGATCAAGTGGCGGATGCTCTGCGTATGGTCAAACAAACAGGATATGGTGTAGCGGCGCCTGCGTTAGCTGACATGAGTTTAGATGAACCAGAAATTATTCGTCACGGTTCAAGATTTGGTGTGAAATTAAAAGCTGTAGCTCCATCTATTCATATGATTAAAGTAGATGTGGAGTCTACGTTTGAGCCAATCATTGGTACGGAAAAACAAAGTGAAGAACTAGTTCGTTACTTAATGCAAGATTTTGAAGATGATCCATTATCAATTTGGAATTCTGATATATTTGGACGTTCACTGAGTTCTATTGTTCGGGAAGGCATTCAAGCGAAACTATCTTTAATGCCAGAAAATGCGAGATATAAATTAAAAGAAACGCTAGAAAGAATTATTAATGAAGGATCTGGCGGATTAATTGCGATTATATTATAAGAAAAAATCCCTCTCATCGTAGAGGGATTTTTTAATTTTCGCATATAGAATAGGAAAATAAACAGCTATTATCTAATATATTGTTGTAAATTGTCAAGTTTCATCAGATTTTCACATTTTAAGAGTAACAATTTCCTTAAAAATATTGAATTATAAAGGAGAATCGTATAATATAGGCGTTGATAATGATTTATCTACATCTTTGTAGTATAGAATTTGCAAAAATTGCCTACAAATGAAAGTAAGACTCATTTTATGATCATTATACAGTCTTATCTTTGGGAGGAGGTGAATGGCATGAACAAGACAGATTTAATCAATGCTGTTGCAGAAGCAAGTTCCCTTTCTAAAAAGGACGCAACAAAAGCAGTAGACGCTGTTTTTGATTCTATCTTAGAAGCTTTAAAACAAGGTGATAAAGTACAACTGATCGGATTCGGTAACTTCGAAGTTCGTGAGCGTGCGGCTCGTAAAGGTCGTAACCCACAAACAGGTGAGGAGATTGAAATCGCTGCAAGTAAAGTACCTGCATTCAAACCTGGTAAAGCGTTAAAAGATGCGGTTAAATAATCCTTACATATTAACAGGGAAGAAGAGTTTCCTTTTTGGAAACTCTTCTTTTTGCTTTTAAAAACATAAATATGCTAGAATGTGTTCGTATCACTTTTAGGTTTTCGGGAGGGCTAGCGGATGGCAAAAGTTAATTTAGAACAAATTGAACATGCAGTACGCCTTATTTTAGAGGCAATTGGAGATGATCCTAATCGAGAGGGAGTACTTGATACACCAAAGCGTGTTGCAAAAATGTACGCAGAAGTGTTCTCAGGTATGCATGAAGATCCGAAAGAACATTTACACAAAGTGTTCGGAGAAGATCATGAGGAGCTTGTACTAGTAAAAGATATACCGTTTTATTCGATGTGTGAGCATCATTTAGTTCCATTCTATGGAGTTGCTCACGTTGCATATATTCCGCAAGGCGGAAAAGTGACAGGGTTAAGTAAATTAGCTCGTACTGTAGATACAATTGCACGTCGTCCACAACTGCAAGAACGTATTACATCAACGGTAGCGAACTCTATTATGGAAGTACTAGAGCCGCATGGTGTAATGGTAGTAGTAGAAGCGGAACATATGTGTATGACGATGCGCGGTGTGAAAAAGCCAGGTGCAAAAACAGTAACAACAGCAGTACGTGGTGTGCTAGAAAATGATGCTGCAGCACGTAGTGAAATTTTATCTTTTATTAAAACGAAGTAAAGAAAAGTGGGAAACTGCTTTTCTTTTTTTTTTTTTGTAAATAAATGATATAGTTTTAGCGAGGCAGAGTGAGAATAGAAAGATTACTTAAAAGAATAGAAGATGTTATGTAGTTCGGTAGAAGTTTGGAAAGAGTAGCCAAGTTTTGGTTATAGAAAATAGAGTGTATGTGTTATAATAAGTTTTATGAATTAGAAAATAAGGGTGATTTTTGTGTGTGACATCTACGGAGGGTATGCGGGTATAAGAGAGAAATTGATGGTGAAATTACGCCATCCTTATTTTATAAACTATATTGAAGAACCATTTATTGATGAAGAGAAAATCGCATTGTTATATGGTGCTTTAAAAGGTGCAAATTTACATATAGAACAAATTGAGCATTATGTAGTGACGATTATGCTTGTGCAAATTGCGCTTGATACACATGAAAGAGTATCAAATAAAGCAGGGGAAGAAGCGAATGAATCGCATAAGCGTCGCCAGTTAACAGTGCTTGCTGGTGATTACTATAGCGGGTTATATTATTACTTATTGTCTATGAATCGTGATATTGTTTTAATTCGTGCGCTTGCTGAAGGAATTAAAGAAATTAATGAACACAAAATAATGTTATATCAAAAAGCGCATAAAACGGTGGATGACATAATGGAGAGTGTAGTAATGATTGAGTCTGCACTGTTGCAAAAAACATGTGATCATTTTCATTTAGCGCATTGGAAGCCGTTTATAACATATGTACTAGGGAAAAATCGTCTCCAAAAAGAATGTGAACTACATGTTAATAAACAACATTCACCTGTTTTTCAAGCTGTTCAAGGGATTGTGAACGATAAAGCAGATGCAGAAACAGTTATGAATGGATGGATGATGAAACTTAGGAAGAAAGAAAATCAATTTTTAGAAAATCACACAGATATAAGCGAAATAAACTCTGTGTTAAGAGATACATCGAAGACATAAGCAATTTTACATTGGAAGAAGGTACGAGCATGCAACAATCAAAAGAAGAAAGAGTACATGATGTATTTGAGAAAATCTCTGATAAATACGATGTGATGAATTCTGTAATTAGTTTTCAAAGACATAAAGCGTGGCGCAAAGAGACGATGCGCATTATGGATGTAAAACCAGGTAGTAAAGCGCTTGATGTATGTTGCGGAACAGCGGACTGGACAATTGCGCTAGCTGGAGCGGTGGGTGAACAGGGCAAGGTTGTTGGTTTAGACTTCAGCGAAAATATGTTATCTGTTGGTAAGCAAAAGGTAGAGGCGTTACAATTAAAACAAGTAGAACTTCTGCACGGGAATGCAATGGAACTTCCATTTGAAGATAACACGTTTGATTATGTAACGATTGGATTTGGTTTACGTAATGTACCGGATTATATGCACGTATTAAAAGAAATGACGCGTGTAGTAAAACCAGGTGGAAAAGTAATTTGTTTAGAAACATCTCAACCAACAATGATTGGTTTTCGACAAGGTTATATTTTATACTTTAAATATATCATGCCGTTATTTGGAAAGTTATTTGCGAAAAGTTATAAAGAATATTCATGGCTACAAGAATCTGCTAGTACATTCCCAGGTATGAAAGAATTGGCTAATATGTTCGAAAAAGCTGGACTTGAACGTGTGCAAGTGAAGCCATTTACTTTTGGGGTAGCAGCGATGCATTTAGGCATGAAACCAGAATCAAAATAGAAAAAAGAAGTTTTAGGTTAAGGTGAACAATATGAAGTTACAACTTATGTACTCTTTTTTACGATCGGATATTAATGTGATAGAAAAAGAATTAAAAAAGACAGTTGCTTCTGAACAGCCATTAGTAGAAGAGGCGGCATTACAACTTATTGAAGCTGGTGGGAAGCGAATTCGTCCTGTATTTGTGTTGCTTGCGGGGAAATTTGGAGATTATAAGTTAGATGCAATTAAGCATGTAGCTGTTGCGTTAGAACTTATTCATATGGCTTCTCTTGTTCACGATGATGTTATTGATGCTGCGTTTTTACGACGTGGTAGTGCAACTGTGAATGCGAAATGGGGAGATCGTATTGCAATGTATACAGGGGACTATTTATTCGCTAAGTCTCTTGAATGTATAACGAATATTGAAATTCCAGAGGCGCATCAGGCGCTATCGCATACCATTTTAGAAGTTTGTAAAGGTGAAATCGAACAAATTAAAGATAAGTATAACTATGACCAAAATTTAAGAACATATTTAAGAAGAATAAAGCGAAAAACCGCTTTATTAATTGCTGCAAGTTGCCAACTAGGAGCGATTGCTGCTGGCGCTAATCGTGATACGGTAAGCCGTCTGTTTTGGTATGGCTATTTCGTAGGGATGTCGTATCAAATTATTGATGACATTTTAGACTTCGTTTCTACAGAAGAGAAACTTGGAAAACCTGCTGGGGGCGATTTATTGCAAGGAAACATTACGCTTCCTGCCTTATATGCTATGGAAGATCCAATCCTTTGTAAGAAAATCAGATCTGTACATGAAAATACAACAGCGGACGAAATGAAAGAAATTATTGAAGCTGTAAAGAATAGTGCTGCTATTGATAAAGCATTTGCGTTTAGTGAACGTTATTTACATAAAGCATTAGAAATGATAAAACCACTCCCACGTGGACAAGCAAAGTATGCATTACAAAATGTAGCAAAGTATATTGGAAAACGAAAATTTTAGTGTTTTTTCTAAAAAATAAAATAATCTCTCTATTTCAAAACTATTGCACAATTGTGATAAGGGTGTTAATATGTGTGTGGGGATATACAATTACATACATAATTCAGAAGTGGAGAGATTTTTTATGGAAAAAACATTTCTAATGGTTAAACCAGACGGTGTACAACGTGCCTTCATTGGGGAAATTGTAGCTCGTTTTGAGAAGAAGGGCTTTCAATTAGTTGGTGCAAAATTAATGCAAGTCACTCCAGAAATCGCTGGACAACACTATGCTGAGCACACAGAAAAACCTTTCTTTGGTGAATTAGTAGACTTTATTACATCTGGTCCTGTATTCACAATGGTATGGCAAGGTGAAGGTGTAGTAGATACAGCTCGTAACATGATGGGTAAAACAAGACCACATGAAGCAGCTCCTGGAACAATTCGTGGAGATTTCGGTGTAACTGTTGCAAAAAACATTATCCATGGTTCTGATTCGTTAGAAAGTGCAGAGCGCGAGATTGGTATTTTCTTTAAGGAAGAAGAATTAGTTGACTACTCAAAATTAATGAATGAATGGATTTACTAATTATTTTGAAATAATTTGTAAACGCTTTAATCACTGTGATAATAGTAGAAAGTGCAAGGAGAATAGGGGTATTCTTCTTGCACTTTTTTTATTTCTATTAGTTACGAAGTTAGAGCTGTTATGATATATTGATATGTAAAGTAAAGGCCTATCGGAGAATAAGCGAATGGCTGATGTATGAATAACTCTTTCATATTTTTAGAGTAATGAAAGATAAAATTATTGCTTAATATAGCGAGATAAATACATATACGAAAAGAGGAATAACGTATGCGATATATTACAGCTGGTGAATCTCATGGTCCACAACTTACAACGATTATAGAAGGTGTTCCAGCCGGACTACCATTAGTAGCGGATGATATAAATGAAGAGTTAGCTAGAAGGCAAAAGGGATATGGGCGTGGTAGACGCATGCAAATTGAAACAGATCAAGTGCAAATTGTAAGTGGTGTTAGACATGGAGAGACATTAGGTTCTCCAATTGCACTTGTTGTTGAAAACCGTGATTTTGCACATTGGACAAAAATTATGGGTGCAGAGCCGTTAACGGAACAAGAAGAAAAAGAAATGAAAAGGAAAGTAACAAAACCAAGACCTGGACATGCTGATTTAAATGGTGCGATTAAATATGGTCATAGAGATATGAGAAATGTACTGGAACGCTCTTCGGCACGCGAAACGACAGTACGTGTTGCTGCTGGTGCGGTTGCAAAAAAAGTGTTAGCGGAACTTGGTATTGCAGTAGCAGGCCATGTAATTGAAATTGGAGGTGTACAGGCTAAAGAGACTACGTATCGTTCAATTGAAGAATTAAAAAGTATTACAGAAGCATCACCTGTACGCTGTTTAGATGAAGAAGCTGGTAATCAAATGATAAAAGCAATTGATGATGCGAAATCAAATGGTGATTCAATCGGTGGCATCGTGGAAGTAATTGTGGAAGGAATGCCAATTGGAGTAGGCAGCTATGTGCACTATGATCGAAAACTAGATGCAAAATTAGCAGCCGCAATAATGAGCATTAATGCCTTTAAAGGGGTCGAGATTGGAATTGGTTTTGAAGCAGCACATAGACCGGGTAGCGAAGTTCATGATGAAATTTTGTGGGATGAAGAGCATGGATATACAAGAAGAACAAATAACGCGGGTGGTTTAGAAGGCGGTATGACGACTGGAATGCCAATTGTTGTGCGCGGAGTGATGAAACCGATACCTACACTATATAAACCTCTTCAAAGTGTCGATATTGATACGAAAGAGCCTTTTACAGCAAGTATTGAACGTTCAGATAGTTGTGCTGTTCCAGCAGCTAGTGTCGTTGCGGAAGCGGTTGTAGCTTGGGAATTAGCGACAGCTTTAATAGAACAATTTGGATTAGATCGTATGGACCTTATTCGTGAAAATATTGAGAAACATAATGAATATGCGAGGGGATTTTAATGGAAAACATACATATTCAAACGAAATCAAAAGAATATGATGTACATGTAGGAAAAGAATCGTTGTCACATTTGACAACAATCGTTCAAAACATGCAGCCATCTGTATCAAACATTATGATTATTTCAGATGAGGCTGTTGCACCTTTACATTTACAGACAGTTGTAGATGCGTTGCAAATAGATCAAAAAGTATTTTCATTCGTTGTACCGAGTGGTGAAAAAGAGAAGTCCTTTGAAAATTTCTATGCGGCTCATACGTCAGCTCTTGAAAATAAATTAGATAGAAATTCTTTAATTATCGCACTTGGAGGCGGGATGATTGGAGATTTAGCTGGTTTTGTTGCTGCGTCGTTTATGCGTGGAATTCGCTTTGTTCAAGTTCCCACTACTTTATTAGCTCACGATAGCGCGGTAGGTGGGAAAGTAGCAATCAATCATCCGTTAGGTAAAAATATGATAGGTGCATTCCATCAACCAGAAGCAGTTGTATATCATACGCCGTTTTTACAGTCTCTTCCTGAAAAAGAGTGGCGCTCAGGTTATGCAGAAGTGATAAAACATGCTCTAATTGGTGATGTAAAGCTATATTATTGGCTAAAAGAAGAAGTGCAAACATTAGCAGATCTTCGTGATGAGAAATTAATCCACATATTAACGAAGGCGATTCCTGTAAAGGCAAACATTGTAGCGCAAGATGAAACAGAAAAAGGCGTACGTGCACATTTAAACTTTGGACATACGTTAGGCCATGCTCTAGAAAAAGAACTAGGATATGGAAATATTACTCACGGTGACGGAGTAGCGGTTGGAATGTTATTTGCTATATTCTTAAGTGAACAAGTGTATAAGGTAAATCTTGCTTATGAAGAGATGAAGCAGTGGTTCTTGAAGTACGGCTATCCAAAAATGCCAAGTGATTTAAGTGTAGAACGCCTCGTCGGGTTGATGAAACAAGATAAGAAAGCGAATGCAGGAACAATTCATATGGTACTTATGCAGGAATATGGGGTAGTGAATGTCGTATCTATTCCTGATGAGACTGTTCATATTGCGTTAGAGGCATTTCAAAAGGATATGGGTATAAGAAGTAGATAACAGCTATGGAGAGCCTATTTAGAAGCATTTTCGTAATAGTGACAGTTATGATAAACGATTATAGTAAGGGAGTATAACCGTATTGTAATCGAATTGAATAAAACGACTGGGGGAAGAAAAATGAGAGTGAAAGAGCAATTGTTAACTTTGAGAGCATATGTACCTGGGAAAAATATTGAAGAAGTAAAAAGGGAATATGGATTATCAAAAATTGTGAAATTAGCATCGAACGAAAATCCATTCGGTTGCTCAGCACGCGTAACAGAAGCATTAACTTCTTTAGCGAGTCAATACGCTCTTTATCCAGATGGACATGCCTTTGAACTTCGGACACAAGTAGCAAAACATTTAGGTGTTAAAGCGGAACAACTGTTATTTGGTAGTGGATTAGATGAAGTTATTCAAATGATTAGTCGTGCGTTACTACACGAAGGAACAAATGTTGTAATGGCGAATCCAACATTCTCACAATACCATCACCATGCTGTTATTGAAGGAGCAGAAGTTCGTGAAGTACCACTTAAAGATGGCGTTCACGATTTAGATGCGATGTTACAGCAAGTAGATGATCAAACGAAGATTGTATGGATTTGTAACCCGAATAATCCGACAGGTACATATGTAGAAAAACAAAAATTACTTTCATTTTTAGAATCAGTTCCTAAGTCAGCGCTTGTTATTATGGACGAAGCATATTATGAATATGCGGGAGCAGAAGACTATCCGCAAACATTACCACTTCTTGAAAAGTATGAAAATCTTATGGTATTGCGTACGTTTTCAAAAGCATATGGTTTAGCTGCTTTCCGTATCGGATATGCAGTTGGTAATACGGAGTTAATCGGGCAGCTAGAAGTAGCGAGGTTACCGTTTAATACATCGACTGTAGCGCAATCTGTAGCACTTGCTGCATTAGAAGATCAAGCATTTTTACAAGAATGTGTGAAAAAGAATGAAGAAGGATTACATCAATATTACGCATTTTGTAAGGAATATAACGTATTCTATTATCCATCTCAAACAAATTTCATTTTCTTAAAACTCGGTATTCCTGGTAATGAAGCTTTTGAACGATTAATGAAAAAAGGATATATTGTTCGTTCTGGTGCTGCATTTGGTATCGATGATGGCATTCGTATTACTGTCGGTTTGAAAGAAGAAAATGATGAAATTATAGAGTTACTGAAAGAACTTGTAAATGAGCAAGTACAGAAAGAGGAAACATATTCTTAAGAGATTGTGAAGGCTCCTATTAGAGGAGTCTTTTTTATCGCATTAAAAAAGTTGAAGTTTAGTAATTAAGTTGTTCTGTAAATCAAGATTGGTATGGCTCGATAATTAGTGGGAGAAGTTATTTGCACGGTCATAAAAGAAAGCGGTACAATAGAAGAAGGTAAGAAGGTAAGAAGGTAAGAAGGTAAGAAGGTAAGAAGGTAAGAAGGTAAGAAGGTAAGAAGGTATCATATCCGAACCTTTTGAACAATTAACTACTCTGTAAGAAGAAGCATGCTCATTCTAAAGGTTGCGTTCTAACAATGAGTTGCTTATGATAAAGTGAAACTTTAATCAGTGGGGGGATGTTTATCCCCCGCTGATTATTAGCCCACACCAATCGGGCTTTTACGGACAGTTGCCCCCAAAACTAACTTCTTTGCCCTAGCTGAATTTTGAGGTGGGGTCTTACTGCCCGTTAATAGCGGGGTAAATGAACAGAAAAGAATATTTTTTAGAATTAAAGGAGACGTTTATGCAAAAGTTTGAACAAGCTGTTTCATATATTGAAAATGGTGAAGCGGAAAAAGGATTACAATTATTAAAAGAGCAATTAAAAATTGCGAATGATGAAGAGAAGTATGATATTGCTCGCTATTATCATACTCTTGGATTTACGGATGAAGCGTTATCTATTACAGAAGATTTGCGTTTATTGTATCCAGAGGAAAGTGAATTCACTGTATTTTTAGCAGAATTATATATTGATCTAGATAAAGAAGATGAAGCGATTGAAGTACTTCATGATATTCCGGAAAATGATGATTTATATGTTCAATCGTTATTACTTGTAGCGGATTTATTCCAAATGCAAGGTTTCGATGATGTAGCAGAACAAAAACTATTAAAGGCGAAAGAAATGATGCCTGACGAGCCTGTCATTACGTTTGGATTAGCAGAGTTATATAGTAGTAAAGGTGAAGAACAAAAGGCAATCACTTATTATGAGTCGCTATTAGCGGAACATAAAGTAATGGGTGGTGTTGTCATTGCCTTACGCCTTGGAGAAACGTTAAGTGCGATTGGAAATTGGGAAGAGGCGATTTCTTACTACGAAGCAGGTTTAGAAGAACAAAAAGATATTCACTCATTGTTTGGATATGCCTTCACATTATACCAAGGTGAAGAATACCAAAGAGCAATTGGTGCTTGGCAAGAACTGAAAGAATTAGATCCTGAGTATGCATCCCTTTACATGTATTTAGCGAAAAGCTATGAAAAAGAAGGAATGCTTCAAGAAAGCTATGAAACACTTCATGAAGGAATTAAAGTAGATGAACTTTCTGTACCATTCTATGTAGAATTAGCGAACATTGCAGCGAAATTAGGGAAAATAGCGGAAGCAGAGGAAGTGCTTCAAAAAGCGCTTGAGTTAGATCCAGGACATTTAGGTGCAACATTAAAATATGCGTACATCTTAAAGGAACAAGAAAAGTATGAAGAGCTAATTGCCGTTGTAGAGCGTGCTATCGATAGCGGAGAACCAGATACACAACTACTTTGGGATCTTGCGTTTGCAAAAAAACAATTAGAAATGTATTCGGATGCATTAAAACACTATGAAAGTGCATATACTTCTTTTAAGAATCATCCAGACTTCTTGGAAGAGTACGGTTATTTCTTATTGGAAGAAGGTATGCGAAAAGAGGCGAAAGAAGTATTTACTCAGTTAATACAACTAGACCCGACACAAATTCATATTGAAGAATTGTTATATAATTTAGAGGATTTTTCATAAGTTGGAAGGAAACTGAATACCGCTTCTTGAATCTAAAAAGAAAAGAGAAAGACAGAGGAGGGACTTAATTGCTATGAATACCCCTGTTTCTGTAAACGAGAAGAAGGATTTTGTAAAATGGTTTTTGAATAATTACCAACTGAAACAGCGTGAATGTGTATGGATTTTGAATTATTTAATGAGTCACGACCAATTGATGCATAAAGTCCACTTCGTAGAGCATGCAAAATATTGTCCGCGTGGCTTAGTAATGTCCGCGAATTGTGTAAAAGACACACCGTTTCACTTTTTTAAACAAAATGTTATGACAACAGATGCTGAAAAATCGTTTCATGATATTCGTTTAAATCGAGATGAGGATATTTATATTCAACTCAATTTTAAATCATCGTTTCAAAATGCCAATTACGTAGCTGTATTAGAAGAAAACCCATATTTACCAAAGCACATTGAAGTAAATGAAAAAGATCGTTTACTTGCAGAAAGGTTTTTAGAAGAAAGTGTATTTTCTTTTAGAAGAGAACGTCTTTTGAAACAAATTGATGAAGCGCTGGATAAGCAAGATAAGGAAGCGTTTCATAGGTTGACAGCGGAGTTAAAGATGTTATAGAATTCATTTGGATCCATAAAATTTTACAAATTTCAGACTTTTTCAAGAAAAACTACCTTAATATAGGTAGTTTTTCTTTTTTTACCTCTTTTAGTATGGTTTAATATATATAAAGTGAAAGTTCTGTCATTTATAGATGGGGGAGGGAAGACATTTGAAATGGATTGTAAAAGATGTGGAACAGTTTGAGCAAGCAAGAGAATATGTAGATACGGGTGTTATACCACTTTTATCAATTTCAGCAGCGAAAGAAATGAAAATGGTAGTAGAACAAGGGGAATTTATCGAATTGTTGAGTATGGAGCTAGAAAGAGAATATAAAGGAAGAGTGCTTTTATTACCTGCATTTACGTATCTAGTAGAAAGTCAAAAAAACGAAAAAGGTCGTTTGCAAGAATGGACAAATCATTTGAAAAAGCAAGGTTTTAAGCATATTGCTTATGTTACAAGTGATTTTTCATGGAAAGAAGATATGCAAGAATTGCAGGGAGATTTATTTTGGTTTCCTTCATTAGCGTTAGAACAATTTAGTGATCAAGCGAAAAGAGAAGTGATTCATGCACATATAAAAAATATAATGGTAATGTTAGAAGAAAAATGGGGAAAATAATAATAAACAGAAAGTTCTTATTATTATGAGTAGTATGATATTGACCTGTGCATGAGCGTATTATATCATGATAGTGTCCTAGTTTTTATTTTTTATATAATTTATCACGAGGGGACAATTTCTGATAGAGGGGGGAAATTTTCGTGAGCGAGAAAGAACATCGTGTGTCAAGAAGACAGTTTTTAAATTACACCCTTACAGGGGTAGGAGGCTTTATGGCAGCGGGTATTTTAATGCCGATGACGCGATTTGCGCTTGATCCGGTGTTAAGAAAAGAAGCGGGAACGGATATGGTTGCTGTTGCACAAGTAAAGGATATTACAACAGAGCCGAAACGTTTCGACTTTAAGGTGAAGCAGGTTGATGGTTGGTACAAGTCCGAAGAGCCAAAATCAGCTTGGGTTCATAAAGATGAAAGCGGAGACATTGTTGCGTTCTCTCCAGTATGTAAACATTTAGGATGTACAGTGAACTGGAATTCGGACAAAGCACATCCGAATCAATTCTTTTGTCCATGTCACGGGGGCCGTTACACAAAAGACGGGATAAACATTAAAGGCACGCCGCCCCTTGCTCCACTTGATGTATACGAATCTAAAGTGAAAGATGGAACGCTGTACTTAGGAAAAGCGAAGCCAAGAGGGGGTGCAAAGTAGATGCTAAATAAAATTTATGATTGGGTAGATGAAAGGTTAGATATTACACCAATATGGCGTGATATCGCTGATCATGAAGTACCTGAACATGTAAACCCGGCACATCACTTTTCTGCATTCGTTTATTGCTTTGGCGGACTTACCTTTTTCGTTACTGTAATTCAAATTTTATCTGGAATGTTTTTGACGATGTATTATGTGCCTGATATTAAAAATGCTTGGGAATCGGTTTATTATTTGCAAAATGAAGTTGCATATGGGCAAATTGTTCGTGGTATGCACCACTGGGGTGCTAGTCTCGTCATTGTAATGATGTTTTTACATACACTTAGAGTTTTCTTCCAGGGTGCGTATAAAAAGCCTCGTGAGCTAAACTGGATTGTTGGTGTTCTTATTTTCTTTGTTATGTTAGGTCTTGGTTTTACCGGATATTTATTACCGTGGGATATGAAAGCGTTATTTGCTACGAAAGTAGGGATTCAAATTGCAGAGCAAACGCCGCTCATTGGTCCTTACATTAAAACATTACTCGCTGGTCATTCCGAAATTGTTGGCGCTCAAACATTAACTCGCTTCTTTGCTATTCACGTCTTCTTCTTACCAGCAGCACTTCTAGGTTTAATGGCCTTCCACTTCATCATGATTCGCAAACAAGGTATTTCCGGTCCACTATAAGAGATTGCTAAATTAAAGGGGAAAGAACTAAAGGAGGGAGATTATGCATCGCGGCAAAGGGATGAAGTTTGTAGGAGATTCTCGGGTACCAGTAGCTCGGAAACCAAATATTCCAAAAGACTATTCGGAATACCCAGGGAAAACAGAAGCATTTTGGCCGAACTTCTTGTTAAAAGAATGGATGGTTGGTGCAGTTTTTTTAATCGGTTATTTATGTTTAACAGTGGCGCATCCGTCACCGCTTGAAAGAATGGCGGATCCAACTGATGCTGGGTATATACCACTTCCAGATTGGTATTTCTTATTCTTGTATCAGTTATTAAAGTATTCTTATGCTTCTGGCTCATTTACTGTAATTGGAGCGTTCATTATGCCAGGGATTGCGTTTGGCGCATTACTGTTAGCTCCATTTCTTGATCGAGGCCCAGAAAGACGCCCATTGAAGCGTCCTGTAGCAACGGGATTTATGCTTTTAGCAGTTGCATCGATTATCTTTTTAACTTGGGAATCTGTAGCACACCACGACTGGGAAGCTGCAAAAAAACAAGGAGCAATTGTAAAAACAGCACCAGTTGATAAAAATGATGACGGTTATAAATTAATGCAAAAAAATACTTGTTTAACATGTCACGGTGACAATTTACAGGGCGGCGCAGCAGCACCAGCACTGCAAAATTTAACTTTGAAGCCAGAAGAAATTGCTAAAATTGCGAAAGAGGGAAAAGGTTCCATGCCTAAAGGTGTATTTAAAGGTACAGATGAGGAACTGAAGAAGCTTTCGGAATTCGTTGCAAAGTATAATAAAAAATAATAAAAAGCTGACTACAAAATTTGTAGTCAGCTTTTTATTTTGATGATAGAAAGTTTACTATATAATAGAGTAGAGTTTGATGAAAGAATGAAAGGTGTTGGACATACAGCTTGGTTTACTTGTATGCAATGTTAAGGCAACGCTCCGTATTATTATTTTTATTAGTTGTTAACATATTAGGTACAATATACGGATTCATATGGTATGGAAATCAATTAAAAGAAACTTTACCTATATTTTGGCCGTTTGTACCCGATAGTCCTATGGCAAGTCTTTTTTTTGTCTTTGTTTTAATCGCTTTTTTAATAAAGAGAAATTGGGGATTAATAGAGGCGCTAGCGATTGTTACTTTAATAAAATATGGTATATGGGCTGTTGTTGTAAATGGGGTTATGATCTATGTAAAAGGTCCTATTGGCCTTATCGGGTATATGTTAATGCTTTCGCATTTTGCGATGGCAGTACAAGCAGTGCTATATGCACCGTTTTACCGTATAAAAAAATGGCATTTTGCGGTAGCCGCTATATGGACATTACATAATGATGCAATTGATTATTTGTTCTGGCAAATGCCGAGATACGGAATTATGCATTTGTTTGTAGGAGAAATTGGTTATTTTACGTTCTGGTTAAGCATTGCTGTGCTTTGTATGACATATTATTATTGCTTACGTGAGAATCGAAAACAGTTTTCTTTATGATAGTTAGAATATGTAGGGGGAGAAAATGAAGAAAAATACGAGTGGTACAAAAATATTGGATCGATTGATTACGATAATTGTTTCATATAGCATAGCATTTTCTATATTTGCACTCGCAACAACGGCGGTTGTATATGGAAAATGGCTATATTATTTTGAAATTGATTTTTTGAACATTCCAGATTTAGCAGATATGACGAAGGATGATATTAAAAGAAATTATGATGTGCTTATCACATATTTATCGCCATTTTATGACGGAGCATTACATTTGCCAACACTAGATATGTCTACAAATGGCCGTGTTCATTTTGTAGATGTGAAAAACATTTTAGTAAAGATTCAATATGTAATGTATGCGACAATTATAATTGCAATAGTAGGCGGCATGTATTTGTTAAAAAAGAAAAATGAAAAGTTTTTACTACATGGATCTATTTTAACAATCATTTTTCCAATAGCGTTAATGTTACCGATTGTTATTAATTTTGAAAAGAGTTTTGTGATATTCCATAAGCTTTTATTCAGTAATGATTATTGGGTTTTTGATCCTGAGAAGGATCCGATTATATTAATGTTACCAGAAGAGTTTTTTATGCATGCAGCGTGTGCTATTTTATTATTTATTTTATGTGGTAGCATAATTTGTTATAGCTTGTATAAATATTTCGTAAAAAAGAAAAGGATTTCAAAAGAAAAATTCTCTGTTTAAAGAGAATTTTTTTGTTTGTAAAACGATAATATATTTTTCGGTCCAGTTCTGTTCTATTCTTGTCCACATTAACATATTTTGTACTAGTAGTTATAGGGGGGACCGTGATGAAGAGAACATTAATTGGACTGATTGCATTTCTAATTATCATGTTTCCGTTACGTATATATGCTGAGGAGTGGAGTGAACTAACAGGGTTGTTAGATGACTCATTACAATTAGTGAAGCGTAATGAAGATGAAAAAGCAGTACAAGTACTGCAACATTTCTCGGAGCAGTTTGTAATAAAGGGGAATGAAAAGAAGCAGGAAGTAACGCCAGATCAAGTTAGAGTTATTTCTTTAGCTTACGACAAGGCGAAACAATCTCTCGCGGAAGAAGATGTAAGGAAACAAGTTAAAATTGATAATGTGTTAGCCCTGCAGCTCGCTGTCGATGCGCAAGTATCGAAATATCAACCACTTTGGATGGAAAGAGAAGGAAAAGTAATGGATGCCTTTTCTCAAATGGAAAAAGCGATGAAAAAAGAAGATACGGGACAGTTTCAACAAACGTTAAACACATTTTTACATGAATTTAATATTATTTATCCAAGCTTAATGATTGCCTTGCCAGAAAATGAAGTGCAGCGTGTAAATGCCCATTTATCTTATTTAGATGAATTTCGTAACGTTATGTTAAAAACAAAAGGTGGGCAAATGCAATTAGGAATCATTAAAGGAGATTTGCAAAAAATATTTCATACAGTAAAAAAAGATGAAATTGCACCTTCTCTCATTTGGTTTATGACAATTACTGGAGGTCTTATTTTATTCACATTAACTTATGTTGGGTGGAGAAAGTATAAAGGAGAGAGAGAAAAAAGAAAAAGTAATGTACATTCTAAGAATAGATAATGTAATAAATAAAGATTCGGATTGTAAGGTTTATTCATTGACAATGGTGGCAGAAGAAAATAGAATGAGAAGTACTATAATTAAAACTTCAATGGAGGTTCATGATGTTTTATTTAATTTACTTCGCGATCATTTTGATCATACCGTTGTATGCACAGTCAAAAGTACGTAGTGCCTATAGCAAGTATTCACAAGTTTATTCAACATCAGGTATGACAGGAGCAGAAGTGGCTCGGAAAATTTTAGATGAGAATGGATTATACAACGTAGCTGTAGAAGAAACACCAGGTCATTTATCAGACCATTATGATCCAACTGCCAAAACAGTTCGATTATCAACAGATAACTATTACGGTCATTCAGTTGCTGGTACAGCAGTTGCAGCACACGAAGTAGGACACGCAATTCAAGATGCAAAAGATTATAACTTTATGCGTATTCGTCATTCGTTAGTGCCAGTTGCGAACTTTGGTTCAAATATTTCTTGGATATTTATTATGATCGGTATTTTTGCATCGATGGCCAACATGATATTTTTAGGTATCATTTTAATGGCAGCAGGTGTTGTGTTCCAACTCGTTACATTACCAGTTGAGTTTGATGCATCAAAGCGTGCGATGCAACAAATTGAAGCGTTAGGAATCGTATCAACAGATGAATATGGCCAAGCTCGTAAAGTATTAAATGCGGCAGCATTAACATATGTAGCAGCTGCAGCCGTAGCGGTATTTGAATTATTACGTCTCGTATTAATTTATACTGGTATGCAGCGTAGCGACGACTAAAGACTATCAATTTTGATAGTCTTTTTTGTTTTGTGGATTGAATTATATAATGTATTGCAAATAGAAATAATAGAAGTAATGCGGAAAGGCGGTGGGGAAATGAAATATCCAGACCATTTAGTAAAACAGGTGAAAGAGCGTAGTGCTCCTTATCAATTAGAAGGTTTTTTAAGTGGACAAGGCCCTGAAAATCCGAAATTTATGTTGTTAGGAGAAGCGCCTGGTGAAACAGAAATTCATAATGGGATTCCGTTTAGCGGGAGAGCGGGAAAACAATTAATGGGTTTTTTAGAACGTATTCACGTTACAAGGGAAGAAGTATATATTACGAGTGCTGTTCGGAGTAGACCTTATAAGTGGCGAGAGAAAAAAGAACGAAATGGTTCTATTATACAAAAAAAGTATAATAGAACGCCAAATCAAGGAGAAATAGTTGCCCATGCACCTTTGTTAGATTATGAATTAGAGAAACTAAATCCGAAGCTAATTGTCACGCTTGGCAATATCGGTCTTCAGCGTTTAACAGGAAAAGGTAAAAAAATCACAGATGTACACGGGCAATTATTCAAACAACCCATTCAAAAATTAAAGGATATGCAAAGTGCAGAATTTACATGGTCAGAGAAAGAATATCATATTTTTCCGACCTTCCATCCTGCTTCCATTTTTTATAATCGGAGCTTATTGGAGCTTATTTATGAGGATTTAGAGAAACTTAAGCAATACGTAATAAAAAACTAGAAAAGCTAAAAAGCTTTTCTAGTTGTGTTTATGTATGTAATGGGTTTTTATTTTCATCCAACGTAAAACCTTCACCAACTACATCATGTACGTCACTTACTGCAACAAATGCATGAGGATCTACAGAAGTAATAATATTTTTTAATTTCACGATTTCATTTTTAGCAACAACGCAATACAATACGTTCCGTTCCACTTTTGTATACGATCCAACAGCTTTTAAAAAGGTCGCTCCGCGCTCCATCTCAGATAAAATTTTAGCAGCAATTTCATCGTTTTTATCGGAGATAATAGTTGCTCCTTTTGCTGCATAGGCTCCTTCTTGCATAAAATCAATGACTTTCGCCCCGATAAAAACAGCAACTAACGTATACATACCCTCGCGATATGATAAATAGGTAAGGATAGAGACGATAATGACGATAGCATCAAACATAAACATCGTTTTCCCCATACTCCAGCCAACATATTTATGAGCGAGTCTCGCAATAATATCTACACCGCCAGTAGTTCCGCCGTATTTAAATATGATCCCAAGACCGATACCAATAAATGCCCCAGCAAATAAAGCTGCGAGTGTCATATCATTTTGTAAGTTTACATGTAAGTTGAGAACTTCGTAACGCTGAAAAATCCATAGAAATAAAGATACGCTAAAGGTGCCGATTAGTGTATATATAAATGTCGCTCTTCCAAGTAACTTCCAACCAATAAAAAATATAGGGATATTTAAAATTAAGTTTGAATAAGAAGGGTCAAACTTAAATAGAAAATACAATAATAGTGTAATACCGGTAAATCCACCTTCTGCAAGGTGATTTTCAATATTGATATTCACAATACCGAAAGAAAAAATAGCGGAACCGATTAAAATAAAAATGATATTTCGAATCTTCAAATTTGATGTCATATAGAAATCCCCCTAATTATGTAAATGGCATTGCTCCGCTGAAACGGTAAAACATAATGATAAGTAATTTCTAGTTGCTAGTGAAAATAGTGAAGGCTATAAAAAATGATTGGTTTAGGCTAATTTTTTGCCAAAAACGCAAAAGAAGTTTCACTTTATTATAATCTTTCCCAAAAAGGGTCGCAAATAGGTGTTTGGCGGGGAATAATATTTGTCAAATCGCGATGAATTGGCTAACATGAAAGAGGAAGGATTAGAGGTGAATTGTATGGAAGCGAAAACGATGAAGGATATGCAGAAAGAAGTTGATGCATATATTGGTCAGTTTAAAGAAGGTTATTTCAGTCCACTTGCAATGATGGCTCGTTTAACGGAAGAAATGGGGGAGCTTGCAAGAGAGGTGAATCATTATTATGGTGAGAAACCGAAGAAAACAACTGAAAAAGAACGTAGTATTGAAGAAGAGCTTGGAGATGTATTATTTGTTATGATTTGTATGGCAAATAGTTTAAATATTGATTTAGAAACAGCACATAACATTGTAATGAATAAATTTAATACTCGCGATAAAGATCGCTGGACACGTATTGATGAGGGAGAGAAAGAATAATGAAAGAAATTAAAGTAATTATCGCTGGACCAAGAGGACGTATGGGACATGAAGCAGTTCTTCTTATGGAAAGAACGGAACATTTTAATTTAGTAGCAGCAGTGGATTATAAGCATGGTGGAGAGAAAATCTCTGATTTACCGGGAATGCCAGCGCTAGATGCACCTATTTACGCAGATTTACATACTTGTTTAGAGGAAGTAGAAGCAGATGTGTTGTTAGATTTAACAACGCCAGAAGTTGGGAAACAACACGTTACACTAGCAGTTGAGCGTGGACTTCGTTCTGTTATTGGTACAACTGGATTTACAGAAGAAGAGCTAAAACAATTAACCGAGACTGCGAAAGAAAAAGCAGTAGGAACAATTATCGCTCCAAACTTTGCAATTGGTGCAGTTCTTATGATGAAATTCTCACAAATGGCAGCGAAATACTTCCAAGATGTTGAAGTAATTGAATTGCATCATGATCAAAAACTAGATGCACCATCTGGTACAGCGGTAAAAACAGTAGAATTGATTCGCCAAAATCGTGAATCAAAGCAGCAAGGTCATCCAAATGAAGTAGAGCAACTAGAAGGGGCTCGTGGTGCAAATGTAGACGGCATTCATATTCATAGTGTACGTTTACCAGGACTTATTGCACACCAAGAAGTAATGTTTGGTGGAGACGGACAAATGTTAACAGTTCGTCATGATTCATTCAATCGTGCATCATTTATGTCTGGTGTAAAACTATCAATTGAGACAGTAATGAATCTAGATCATCTTGTGTACGGTTTAGAAAATATTATCGACTAAAGGGGAGACAACGGATGAAAATTGCCTTAATCGCACATGACAAAAAGAAAGACGACATGGTTTCGTTTGCATACGCATATAAACCAATTTTTGAACAACATGAATTATTTGCAACAGGAACGACAGGACTTCGTATTATGGAAGCGACCGGCTTAGTTGTAACAAGATATCAATCTGGTCCTCTTGGCGGCGATCAAGAAATTGGTGCAATGATTGCAAAAAATGATTTAGACATGGTAATTTTCTTCCGCGATCCATTAACAGCACAACCGCATGAACCGGATGTGAATGCATTGCTTCGTTTATGTGATGTATATGCAATTCCACTTGCGACGAATATGGCAAGTGCTGAAATGTTAATGCACGCATTAGAGCGAGGAGATTTAGATTACCGCAAGTTAAGAAAATGAGGGGAACAATTATGAGTGGATTACATATATTAGCGTTTGGTGCCCATGCCGATGATGTTGAAATCGGCATGGCGGGTACCATTGCTAAATATACGAAGCAAGGGTATGAAGTAGGTATTTGTGATTTAACAGAAGCTGATCTTTCTTCTAACGGAACGATAGAGTTAAGAAAAGAAGAAGCGAAGGCGGCAGCTCGTATAATGGGAGTAAAAACGAGACTAAATTTAGCGATGCCAGACCGTGGTTTGTATATGAAAGAAGAGTATATACGTGAAATTGTAAAGGTAATTCGTACATATAAACCAAAACTAGTTTTTGCGCCGTATTATGAAGATCGTCATCCAGATCATGCAAATTGTGCAAAACTTGTGGAAGAAGCTATTTTTTCAGCGGGAATTCGCAAATATATGCCAGAGGTTCCACCACATCGTGTGGAGTCTTTTTATCATTATATGATTAATGGTTTTCATAAACCGAATTTTTGTATAGATATTAGTGAATACGTATCGCAAAAGGTGGAAGCATTAGAAGCGTATGAAAGTCAGTTTTCAACAGGGAGTGATGGTGTGAAAACGCCGTTAACAGAAGGTTACGTTGAAACTGTAGTCGCCCGTGAGAAAATGTTTGGAAAAGAAGTTGGAGTTTTATATGCCGAAGGGTTTATGAGTAAGAAACCGGTTTTATTACATGCTGATTTAATAGGGGGATGTAAATGAAATTAAAAATAGGTATTACATGTTATCCTTCTGTAGGTGGTTCTGGAGTTGTTGGAACAGAATTAGGAAAGCAATTAGCGGAACGCGGGCATGAAATTCATTTTATTACATCGGGTTTACCATTCCGGTTAAATAAAGTGTATCCAAACATTTATTTTCATGAAGTGACGGTAAATCAATACTCTGTATTTCAATATCCACCATACGATTTAGCGTTAGCGAGTAAAATGGCAGAGGTTGCACAAAGAGAAAACCTAGACATTTTACATGTGCATTACGCAATACCACATGCCATTTGTGCTTATTTAGCAAAACAAATGATTGGAGAGCGTATTAAAATTGTTACAACCTTGCATGGAACAGATATTACTGTGTTAGGATCCGACCCTTCGCTAAATAATTTAATTCGTTTTGGTATTGAGCAATCTGATGTTGTGACGGCTGTCTCGCATTCATTAATTAACGAAACGCATGAGCTTGTAAAACCAAATAAAGACATTCAAACGGTATATAACTTTATAGACGAACGTGTATATTTCAAACGTGATATGACCCAATTAAAGAAAGAATACGGTATAAGTGAGAGTGAAAAGATACTCATTCACATTTCAAACTTCCGTAAAGTGAAACGTGTGCAAGATGTTGTGCAGGCATTTGCTAAAATTGTTACAGAAGTAGATGCGAAGTTGCTTCTTGTTGGAGATGGACCAGAATTTTGCACGATTTTACAGTTGGTGAAAAATTTACATATTGAAGATCGCGTCTTATTCTTAGGGAAGCAAGATAATGTTGCAGAACTACTTGCGATGAGTGATTTAATGTTGCTTTTATCAGAGAAGGAGAGTTTTGGTCTTGTTTTATTAGAAGCGATGGCGTGTGGTGTACCTTGTATCGGAACAAGGGTTGGAGGTATTCCAGAAGTCATTCAACATGGTGATACAGGATATTTATGTGAAGTTGGCGATACAACAGGAGTGGCAGATCAAGCCATTCAGCTATTAAAGGATGAAGAACTTCACCGTAATATGGGAGAGCGAGCAAGAGAAAGTGTTTACGAGCAGTTTCGCTCTGAAAAAATCGTCTCACAATATGAAACGATTTACTATGATGTACTAAGGGATGACAAAAATGGAAAGATTTAAAAAAGCTAGTTCTATTATTGAGACTTTAAAGCAACAAGGGCATGAGGCTTACTTTGTCGGTGGAAGCGTAAGAGACCTTATTATCGATAGGCCGATTGGAGATATTGATATTGCGACATCTGCTTTACCAGAAGAAGTGATGGCTATATTTCCAAGACATGTTCCTGTTGGTCTTGAACATGGAACTGTAATTGTCGTAGAAAATGGTGAGCCTTATGAGGTAACCACTTTTCGAACAGAGAGTGAATATGAAGACTTTCGAAGACCTAGTAGTGTTCAATTTGTTCGTTCATTAGAAGAGGATTTAAAACGTCGTGATTTCACAATGAATGCAATTGCAATGACAGAAGAAGGAAAAATGGTTGATTTATTTGCTGGACAGGAAGCGATTCAAAAGAGAGAAATTGTGACAGTGGGAAATGCTGCGGATCGGTTTCAAGAAGATGCCCTGCGAATGATGCGTGGTATTCGGTTCGTAAGTACGTTAGGTTTTTCTTTAGAGACGAAAACGAAGCAAGCAATTGAAACATATGGACATTTGCTGGAACATATAGCAATTGAGAGAATTACAGTGGAGTTTGAAAAACTGTTAACTGGCACATATTGTGTGAAGGCTCTCAAAGAATTAGTAGAAACGAAACTATTTTCTTATCTGCCATATTTACAGATGTCAGAAGAGAAATTGTTAAAAGCTACGCAGTATAAATGGGATTCTTTTGAAGCAGACATTGAGGCGTGGGCGTTTTTCTTATATTGTATCGGGGAAGAACATCCAGCTGTCTTTTTACGTCAATGGAAGTTTTCGAATAAAAAAATAAAAGATATCGTCGCAGTTTTATTAACAATCCGTAAGAGAAAGGAGAAGGATTGGGATACAGTTCTTCTTTATAAAACGGGAATTCATATAGCTGAAATGGCAGAAAGAGTATATGAAGCGATGATTGAAAGCTATGATCATACAGCTGTTAACCGGGTACAAACGTTGTTTCAAGCATTGCCAATTAAGAGTCGACAAGAGATGAATGTGACTGGGAATGATTTGTTAAACTGGGCAAATAAAAAGCCAGGTCCGTGGGTTGCTGAAATGATTCAAAAAATTGAAGAAGCAATTGTACAAGGAAACGTAGTAAATGAGAAAGAGTGTATAAGGGAGTGGCTGCAAGAATGCAATCTACTATAAGAAAGCAGTTATTGCAAGTTTTTTCGGAAGCGGATGGCGAGTTTGTATCTGGTCAAACGATTAGTGATAAACTTGGTTGCTCAAGAACTGCTGTGTGGAAACATATGGAGGACCTTCGGAATGAGGGATATGAACTTGAAGCTGTGCGTCGATTAGGTTATCGAATTGCAAGTAAGCCAGACAAAGTGACTGCGAATGAAATACAGTTAGGGTTACAAACGAAACATATTGGTAGAACAGTGTATTTTGAAGAGTCCGTTGAATCGACGCAACATATTGCAGCAAAGCTTGCTTATGAAGGTGCAGAAGAAGGAACAATTGTTGTGGCAGAAGAACAAACAGCGGGTAGAGGTCGTTTAAGCAGAAAATGGCATTCACCAAAAGGAACAGGAATTTGGATGAGTATTATTTTACGTCCATCAATCCCGGTTCAACATGCACCACAACTTACTTTGTTAGCCGCTGTTAGCGTTGCGCAAGCAATTGAAAAGTGCACAGGTGTAAACGTAGGAATAAAATGGCCGAATGATATTTTAATTCAAGGGAAAAAGGCTGTAGGAATATTAACAGAAATGCAAGCTGATCCTGATAAAATTAATGCTGTCATTATGGGTATTGGTATTAATGCGAATCAAAAGCAAGAACATTTTGATGAGGAAATTCAGCATATTGCTACTTCTTTAGCGATTGAATCTGGTAAGCCAATTGTTCGTGCGGAGCTTATGCAACAAATCTTTTTACAACTAGAAAAATTATATGAAGAGTATTTACAAAATGGTTTCTCTGTCATTAAAATTCTTTGGGAAAGTTACGCTGTAAGCATAGGGAAAGAAATTAACGCTCGAACGATGAGAGAGACAATTACAGGGATAGCAAAAGGAATTACAGAGGATGGTGTATTGCTCCTAGAAGACCATGAAGGAAAAGTACATCATATTCATTCTGCGGATATCGAAATTAAGTAAAAGAAGTTCCTCTTTTGGAACTTCTTTTTTATTTCCATATTAATAAAATCTTTTAATATTTAAGTTTTATTTTAAAAGATCGTCCAGTTGAGTTTGCTTCTTATTTGACGATTACTTTACCTTCCATTCCTTTGAGGAGATGGTATCGACATATTAATTCATATGTACCGGCACTGTTAGGTTTCACGGTAATGTTTTTTTCTTTTCCTGAATCGACGACGACATCAATACCGAGTTTTTTGATTGTAAAGGTATGCTCACTCTTACCTTTATTTTTCAACAGTAATGTTGTTGATTCGTTAATTGGAATCGTGATGACGTTTGGATTAAAGTAATCATCGTTTAGCTCAACTTCAATCACTTTCGCTGACGCAATAGGTTGTGCCAAGTCGTTAACTGAGGCAAATACATTGAGGGAATTTAAAGTTGTTATTACCACAAGCATCACAAGAAAACCGATGAATCGAAATAACCATTTGTTTATAGACATTCGCAATTCTCCTTTTGTAAGTATATCTCTTCAATTAACCTGCATCATTATTTTATGAGTTATACCATGTATTTAAAAAGTTTATCTTTCTATGATTGAATCGTTCACTTATAAATTTCACATACCGTAATAAGAATAAAAATTATTTTTTCAAAAAAATGTAGTAATTCCTTTTTGGAGTTTGCTATAATTAGTTCGAATGTGGGCAGTATCAGAGCGAACTGCACCATGATTCGAAGCAATACGAAAAATAATAACTTGGATTCTGCCTTGATCCAATAACGGACTGGGACAGAGGGATGAATAATGCCGACTAACACACAACCCTTCTGCCCTTTTATGGCCAGAGGGGTTTTTTATATGATTTCGGCCATCTCCTCTCTCCTGTATAAAGGAGGAGTAGTTTTTGAAAACAAAAACAGATTTTTTGAAAATGAAAGAGCAAGGTGAGCCGATTACAATGCTAACGGCGTATGATTATCCATCTGCTAAGTTAGCAGAAGAAGCGGAAGTTGATATGATTTTAGTTGGAGATTCCCTTGGGATGGTTGTGCTCGGCTATGATTCAACAGTACCTGTAACAGTAGAGGATATGATTCATCATACGAAAGCTGTACGCCGAGGAGCGAAAGAGACGTTTATTGTAACTGATATGCCATTTATGTCGTATCATGTGTCGCCTCAAGATACGATGGTAAATGCACGCCGCATCGTTCAAGAGAGTGGTGCTCATGCACTGAAGGTAGAAGGTGCAGGAGAAGTGATATCAACTATTCATTACTTGACGAGTGCGGGAATTCCTGTCGTGGCACACTTAGGCTTAACTCCTCAATCTGTAGGAGTGTTAGGTGGCTATAAAGTACAAGGAAAAGATGCTGAAAGTGCAAAAAAATTAATAGAAGATGCGAAGAGATGTGAGGAAGCTGGTGCGATAGCACTTGTATTAGAATGTGTGCCAATGCAGCTAGCAGAATTTATTTCGAAGCAACTAACAATTCCAACGATTGGAATTGGAGCAGGACAAAAAGTGGATGGGCAAGTACTCGTTTATCATGATCTTATCTCATATGGCGTAAATCGTGTTCCGAAATTTGTGAAGCAATATACGTCTGTTCAAGAGGAGATTGTGCGAGGGATTTCACAATACGTAACTGAAGTAAAGACAGGTCAATTTCCGGAAGAAAAACATTCATTCACAATGAAAGAGGAAGAATGTTTAGCGTTATACGGAGGAAAACAATAATGAAAATCATAAATACAGTGCAAGAGATGCAGCAAATTACAAACGAACTACGTGCAAGTGGAAAAAGTATTGGTTTTGTCCCAACGATGGGTTATTTACATGAAGGTCATGCGACTTTATTACGTAAGGCAAGAGAAGAAAATGAAATTGTAGTTTTAAGCGTGTTTGTTAATCCGCTACAGTTTGGACCAAATGAAGATTTAGATCGATACCCTCGTGATATTGATAGAGATGAAAATGTAGCAAAAGAAAACGGTGTAGATTATTTATTTTATCCGAGCGTAGAAGAAATGTATCCAGCAGAACAAACGACAACAGTAGAAGTTGTGAAGCGTACCGATGTGTTATGCGGAAAACAAAGACCTGGTCATTTCGCTGGTGTTGCGATTGTACTAATGAAACTATTTAATATTACATTGCCAACACGTGCTTATTTCGGTATGAAAGATGCACAGCAAGTTGCTGTCATTGAAGGATTTGTCGCTGATTTTAATATTCCGGTTACAATCGTACCGGTGGATATTGTAAGGGAAGAAGATGGATTAGCCAAAAGTTCTCGTAACGTGTATTTATCACCAGAAGAGCGTGAAGAGGCTCCTCATTTATACCGCAGTCTATGTATAGCGAAAGAAAGAATTGAGACAGGAGAACGTAATGCAGAAATCATTACAACTCTTGTGAAGGAGTATATTGAGACGTATACGAAAGGCACTGTAGATTATGCTGATTTATATGCGTATCCTTCACTACAAGTAGTGGATAAAATTGAAGGACGAATCATTTTAGCAATTGCAGTTAAATTTGACAATGTACGATTAATTGACAATATAACATTAACGGTTAAATAAGGGGGAGCATCTATGTTTCGCACAATGATGAGAGCGAAGCTACATCGCGCAACAGTAACAGAAGCAAATTTAAATTATGTAGGTAGTATTACAATTGATGAAGATTTAATGGATGCAGTAAATATTGTAGAAAACGAAAAAGTCCAAATTGTAAATAATAATAATGGTGCTCGCTTAGAGACATATGTTATTAAAGGAGAACGTGGTAGCGGTGTTGTTTGTTTGAATGGTGCAGCTGCAAGGCTTGTACAGCCAGGAGATAAAGTTATTATTATTTGCTACGGTTTAGTGGCAGAAGAAAATATTCATAAACAAGAGCCGAAAATTGCAGTATTAGACGATGATAATCAAATTATTGAAATGTTAGGTGCTGAAAAAGCGGGTACGATATTATAAGTAAGAAGGCTATCTCTATTATGGAGATAGCCTTTTTTGTGCATCTTTTCATTAAGATGAGATAAAACGTGGTATAGTAACATTATATAATTTTCTGTTTGATAGGTAAGAAATTGAGGTGTTACATATATGAGTAAGCGTTATGTCGTTGTGGATTTAGAGACGACAGGGAACTCCTGGAAGGATGGGAAAGATAAAATTACCCAAATTGCAGCTGTTGTAGTGGAAGATGGAGAGATATTAGAGATTTTTTCATCTTTTATTAATCCGAAGAGAGAGATTCCACCATTTATTACAGAGTTAACAGGGATTGATGAGAGTATGGTTAAGCAAGCCCCGTTATTTGAAGATGTAGCCCCAATGGTTGTTGAGCTATTACAAGGTGCAGCTTTCGTTGCACATAACGTTCACTTTGATTGGAATTTTTTAACGGAAGAATTAAGGCAGGCTGGATATACAGAAATACATTGTCCAAAAGTTGATACAGTTGAGTTGGCGCAAATTCTTTTGCCAACGGCTGATAGTTATAAATTACGTGATTTAGCTAAACAACACGAATTAGAGCATGATCAACCGCATCGTGCGGATAGTGATGCTCTTGCAACAGCGGAATTGTTTTTACAATTTTTAAATGAAATTGAGAAGTTACCCCTCGTCACCTTGCAATCGCTTTATGAATTGAGTGATGTGTTTCAAAGTGATATAGCGGATGTGCTTTCTGAAAATATTTTAAAGAAAATGATGCATGGTAAAAAAGGAGCAGAGGGATATGAAGTGTATCGAAATATTGCCCTTCGAAAACGGAATTATTCTTTAAACTTAAGTGAAACATGTGCATTTAAATTTGATGCTTTCTTGCATAAGACAATTGATAAACTTGAGTCGAATATGCCAAAGTTTGAAAAAAGAGAAAGCCAACAGAGTATGATGAAGGAAATATATACAGCGCTAAGAGATTCTAGGTTTTCACTAATTGAAGCAGGAACAGGAACAGGAAAGACTCTTGCATATTTGCTTCCAAGTATTTATTTTGCAAAGAAAAAAGAAGAACCTGTCATCATAAGTACCCAAACTGTACAACTGCAGCAACAAATACTAGAAAAAGAAATTCCATTATTACAGAAAATAATGCCATTTTCATTTGAAGTAGCTCTTCTGAAAGGAAGAAAGCATTATCTTTGTCTACATAAATTTGAATATGCTTTGCAAGAAGAAGAGAAGAATTATGATATGGCGCTCACGAAGGCAAAAATTTTAGTGTGGTTATTGCAAACGGAAACGGGCGATCGTGATGAATTAAATATTCCTGAGGGCGGAAAGTTACTTTGGAACCGGATTTGTAGTGATGTACATAGTCCGGGTGGGATGCAAAGCAACTGGTTTAGTCGTTGTTTTTATCAACGAGCAAAGAATAGAGCATTATTTGCAGATATCGTTATTACAAATCATGCGTTATTATTTCAAGATTTTTCAAGTGAAGAACCACTGTTTGCTTCATGTGAACATATTATTTTTGATGAGGCTCATCATATCGAGGAAGCAGCGAGTAGAACATTAGGTGAACAGTTCTCCTGTATGTATTTCCAGCTAGTTTTATCTCGTCTTGGTACGCTAGAAACAGATGATGTACTTTCTAAAGTATATAAAATGATGAAAAAATCAGAGCAAGCCTCCCGTTCTACTTTCCGCATGGTAAGTCATAGTTTGAAGGAATTGAAATTTGATGCGGATGAGCTATTCCAAATGTTACGTGCATTCATCTTTAAACAAACAAAGCAGGAACAAGGGATCAGCAATATGCCACTCATTTATCGATATAACACGGAAGTAGAGAAAGGTAAGTTATGGGATAGTATTACCGAGTTAACAAATCGCTTTGTATATGATGTAAGAAAATTACTCTCTACACTTGAGAAGCAAGTTGATATATTGCAAAGTAAATTAGAATGGGAAATGCATGTTGTTACAGGTGAATTTATGCATTTAATTGAGTTGTTGAGAAAGATGGCGCAATCTTTACAAGTACTCATTTTAGAAAAAAATTCATATGTGACATGGATGGAAACTGAAACGAAGGGAACCATTCATTCAACTGTTTTATATGGGCAACCTGTTCATATTGGTGAAAGATTTGCTGATGAATTTTTAACAGAGAAAAAGAGTGTTATTTTCACATCAGCAACGCTAACAGTAAACGATTCATTTGACTATATAAAAGAAGAGCTAGGCTTACATGATTTTGCTCCAAATACATTACAGGTCCCATCACCATTCCATTTTGAAGAACAGATGAAATTAATGGTTTCAACGGATGTGCCCTTTATTAAGCAAGCAAGTAATGAAGAATATATTGAATCTGTGTCGGCTCATATTGCAAAAATAGCGAAAGCTACAGAAGGTAGAATGCTTGTTTTGTTCACTTCGTATGAAATGTTGAAAGAAGCGTATACGAATTTGAAAAATGATGAGGAATTAGAAGGCTATTTATTATTAACGCAAAGTGTGAATAATAAGAGCAGAAGTCGTCTCATTCGTAAGTTTCAAGAGTTCGATAAATCAATTTTATTAGGAACAAGTAGTTTTTGGGAAGGGATAGATATACCTGGAGATGCCCTTAGTTGTCTTGTTATTGTCCGCCTTCCCTTTACGCCTCCTCATCAACCGATGATGGAAGCAAAAGGAGAGTGGTTAAAAAATCAAGGAGAGGACGTATTCGCTAAGTTAGCACTCCCGCAAGCAATACTGCGTTTCAAACAAGGATTTGGTCGTCTTATTAGAACAAGTACAGATACCGGAACGGTGTTTGTACTAGATCGTCGTTTGACAAGCGCTTCCTATGGAAAACGTTTTTTACAATCAATTCCAACTGTTCCGCTTTATGAAGGCCCTCTAGAAGAATTGTTAGAACAATTAAAGGAACGGCCAATTGAATAAAATTGGAAGGAAAAATACGCCTGAAGTGCGTGTAAACTTCAGGCGTAAAAAATGTGGGTAGGAGGAATTTTATTTTTCTTACTTCTTGTATACAAAATGTATCGGTTTTCGACTTGAAACCTTTTTTTGCTGTACATGTCCTGCTATAATAGATGGGTGATGAAGCAGGGGTTGTAAAGAATGTACTCTTATTGTAACCGCATTGCGTTCTTCTATAATTAGAAATTTTTGTGTAACGGAGGAGTTTTTTCATGGATAAGAAAATCGAAGTCCTATCAACGACGCGTATTAAATATTCGTCTGACTTGTATAAAATCGTTGATAGTTTGAATCGTACGTTAAAAGAGCAGGACCTCATGTTCGGATTAGCATTAGACGAAAAAGATAAAGAAACAGCTGTATTTACGATTTACAGAACGTAGTGATACAATGAAAAAGTGGATCTTTGCAATCGTTATCGTAATCGTTGCTAGCGGAATATATGGGGCGTATGTTTATAATAAAGCAATGGAAAAGAAAATCCATAAAGAGGAAAAATCTGTAGAAATTGCGAAAGAAAAGGCAAAGCTTACAAAAGTAAAATCTGTTGATTATTATAACGGAAATTCTTCATATACAGTCGTACAAGGTGCAGACGAAAAAGGAGAACAAATTATTGTTTGGGTGCCTAATAAAAAAGGGAATGTCCTTGTGAAGAAAAAGAGTGAAGGTATTTCTGAAAAAGAAGCTTTGCAAAAGTTGGCTGAACAAGCTACAGGAAAAGGCGATGAGCCGAAGCCAAAGCCAAAAGAAATTACAAAAGTAAAATTAGGTGCTCAAAACGATATTCCGTTGTGGGAAATTACATATATTGATCAGGAAGATCGTTATACGTATTATTATTTAGAGTTTCAAAATGGGGATTATGCTGGTCACTACAGCATTGAAAAATAGATGTAGGGGGAACTACAAATGAAATTAGCAAAGCGAGTAGCTGCTTTAACACCATCTGCAACTTTAGAAATTACAGCAAAGGCACAAGCATTAAAAGCAGAAGGTCATGATGTAATTGGATTAGGAGCAGGAGAACCTGACTTTAATACGCCAGAACATATTATGGATGCTGCACATAAAGCGATGTTAGAAGGACATACGAAATATACACCAACAGGTGGGTTACAAGCGTTAAAACAAGAAATTGTGAAGAAGTTTACTCGCGATCAAGGAATTGCGTATGATCCGTCTGAAATTATTGTATGTAACGGCGCAAAGCATGCATTATATACATTATTCCAAGTGCTACTTGATGAAGGTGATGAAGTTATCATCCCTACGCCATACTGGGTAAGTTATCCGGAACAAGTAAAGCTTGCTGGTGGTAAGCCAGTTTATGTAGAAGGCCTTGAAGATAATGAATACAAAATTACAGCGAAGCAGCTGCGTGAGGCAATTACAGAGAAAACGAAAGCAGTTATTATTAATTCACCGAGCAATCCAACAGGAATGATTTACAGCAAAGAAGAATTACAACAGCTTGGAGAAGTATGTTTAGAACACAATATTTTAATCGTTTCAGATGAAATTTATGAGAAATTAATTTATGGTGGAGCAGAATATACTTCGGTTGCCCAGCTTTCTAATGCATTAAAAGAACAAACACTTATTATTAATGGTGTATCTAAATCTCATTCTATGACAGGATGGCGTATTGGATATGCAGCAGGAAATAAGCAGCTTATTAAAGCGATGACGAACTTAGCGAGTCATAGTACGTCAAACCCTACTTCAATCGCTCAATACGGCGCAATCGCGGCATATGCAGGCTCACAAGAACCTGTAGAAACAATGCGTCAAGCATTTGAAGAGAGATTAAACATTATTTATGATAAATTAATTCAAATCCCTGGCTTTACTTGCATTAAACCACAAGGTGCATTTTACTTATTCCCTAATGTAAAAGAAGCAGTAGCTTTATCAGGATACGAAACTGTTGATGATTGGGCAAAAGCTCTATTAGAAGAGGAAAAAGTAGCTCTTGTACCAGGTACAGGATTTGGTGCTCCAAATAACGTTCGTTTATCATATGCGACATCTCTTGAACAAGTGGAGAAAGCATTAGAACGTATTCACACGTTTATGAAAAGTAAAGTGCAAGCTTAATTGTATATTTTATTAATGTAATACAAAAACCTTCCTACATAATAGGGAGGTTTTTTTGACGAATTGTGGCAAAAAGAAATAGCGAAAGGTGTGTTATACTAGAGAGCGAGGTGTTTGGTGATGAAAAAGAAAATGATGTTACAGTGGTTTGAGCAGGGAAGCATTGCAATTCCAAAATTACTTATGATGCATTATAAAAAATTAGGGTTAAATGAAACAGAATTTATGGTTGTACTTCATGTACATACATTTTTAGAATCGGGCAATTCATTTCCGACTCCGTCAGAGATTTCAGAACGGATGACGATTACCGAAATGAAATGTATGGAAGTAATTCAGGCATTGATTCAAAAAGGTTTTTTATCACTAGAAGGTGGACAAAAATCAGAAGCGATGATGTGTGAAAGTTATTCTTTACAACCGCTATGGGAAAAAATATTGCATTTCTTAATGAATGAATCAATAGAGGAAGAACAAAAAGAAATAAAGCAATTGCAAGTAAATTTATATACAGTATTTGAAAAAGAATTTGGAAGACCACTTTCTCCATTTGAATGTGAAACGTTGGGAATGTGGGAAGATCAAGATCAACATCATCCGAATTTAATTCAAGCGGCCCTCAGGGAAGCTGTAATGAGTGGTAAGCTTAATTTCCGATATATTGATCGTATTTTATTTGAATGGAAAAAGAATGGTATTAAAACAGTAGATCAAGCCCAAAACCAAGGACGGAAATTTAGAGCAAATCAACAACGAACGCAGCAAACGACAAAACAAGAGACGAAATTTACTGGAAAAGTGCCTTTTTATAATTGGTTGGAGCAGTAATGTAGGAGGAAGTATATGTTAAATAAAACGCAAATTCGCTATTGTTTAGACACAATGGCGGATATGTACCCAGAAGCACATTGTGAATTAATTCATGATAATCCATTTGAACTAGTAATCGCGGTAGCATTATCTGCACAATGTACAGATGCACTTGTAAATAAAGTGACGAAAAATTTATTTCAAAAATATAAAACACCAGAAGATTATTTAAGTGTTTCGCTAGAAGAATTACAACAAGATATACGTTCTATTGGTTTGTATAGAAATAAAGCAAAAAACATTCAAAAATTGTGCAGAATGTTATTAGATGATTACAATGGGGAAGTGCCGAAAGATCGAGATGAGCTTACGAAGTTACCAGGTGTAGGTCGGAAAACAGCAAACGTAGTTGTTTCGGTAGCGTTTGGTATTCCGGCAATTGCTGTTGATACGCATGTAGAGAGAGTGAGTAAACGGTTAGCGATTTGTAGATGGAAAGATTCGGTGTTAGAAGTAGAAAAGACATTAATGAAGAAAATTCCGATGGATGAATGGAGCGTTACACATCACCGTATGATTTTCTTTGGACGTTATCACTGTAAAGCGCAGCGACCACAATGTGAAGAGTGCCCTTTACTAGAAGTATGCCGAGAAGGAAAGAAGCGAATGAAGGGGAAATAAAGGATGGAGCGAGTGATAGAAATACCGAGAGAATTTCGGTGCTTACCATTTTTTAAAGAAAGTATAAATTCGATTGCGTATTATACAGAACAGTCATTTGAAGAAACAATACAAAAGACTTATTTTATATATGATATGGAAAGACAATATGAGCCGTGGAATGAAATTGAAAACAGTATTCCGGTAATGTTGAATGTATGGAAAAATAAGCATGAGGACATTGCTACTTTATTTCGAAACAGAAAGAAACAAGAAGCTGAAGGTCCGATGATTCTTTTTGCAGCACATTTATTATCAATTGTATATTGGCTAAATGAGCAACCTGTTCATAGTTTGAATAAAATAGAAGATTTTACGAGTGAATTGGAAGTGCAACCAGTTAATTTTATAGAGCGATATTCGTTCATTATAAAGAAACCGAATAATTATCATTCTTATATTCAGTTAGCGCAGTTGTATATTGAAATAGAAAAACTATATGTAAAGAAAATGATAACAAAAAAGAAGTCCTATTCTCGTTAAGAGAAAGGACTTCTTTTTTTGTATTAAGACTCTGTTGTAACAACATTTCCGTCTGCGTGAGGTGTATCTTCGCCGGTATTTTGTTGTTGTTGTTGTTGCTCTTGTTGTTTCTGAGCTTCTTCTTCAGCTTTTTTTCTAGCTTCCTCTTCAGCTTTCTTTTGAGCCTCTTCTTGCTGTTTACGTTGTTGTTCTTGTTGTTTTTTAGCTTCCTCTTCAGCTTTCTTTTGAGCTTCTTCTTGTTGTTTACGTTGTTGTTCTTGTTGTTTCTGAGCTTCTTCTTCAGCTTTTTTAGTAGCTTCTTCTTGTTTTAATTTGTCTTCATTGGCCTTTTTCTGAGCTTCCTCATCAGCTTTTTTCTTAGCTTCTTCTTCAGCCTTCTTCTTAGCAGCCTCATCTTCAGCTTTCTTCGCGTCTGGAGTTCCTCCAGGCGCAGTGAAGGATGCACCAACGGCAGGGCTTGTTCCAGTACCTTTTTTCGCTACTACAGAGAAGCTGTAAGTAACGCCTGGTTTAATACCACCAAGAGTAGCTGTCGTACCTTTTATTGATAAACTACCACTTGAACCGTCAGTCGCTTTATAGCTTGCGGCATACGCATCAACTTCTGCTGGTCCAGACCAGTTTAGTGTAACTGTGCTAGCGCCATCGAAAGTGACATTAAGACCACTAGGTGCATCTACTTTAATTTGTTTCACTGCATCCTTTTTAGCGCCTTTTACGTACAATTCACCATTTAATTCTTGTACAGAAGAAGGGCGTTCGAAACGAGTTTTATCTGTAGCGAATTTACTCATCATTACTTGGAACATTTGCTGTGCAATTCTAGTATAACGATCACTAATGTAGTTTTCTGGGCCATTTTTTTCGTACCCAGTCCATACTGCCATTGTATATTGCGGTGTATATCCAGCGAACCAGCTATCTCTGTTTGCATCAGCTGGAATACCATATTCTTTTATAACGTCTGCATCAAAGTTTTGTGTTCCTGTTTTACCGGCAACATCAACACCTGAAACGTATGCTGTTGGACCCGTACCACCAGAACCAGGTTTTACTACGTCACGAAGAACGTCAGTCACCATGTAAGCTGTGTAGTCTTGCATCGCACGTTGTTCTTTCGGTTTAAAACTTTTCTTTTTCCCATCTGGGAAGATAACTTCTTTTACGAAGTGCGGTTTATTGTAGTTCCCACCGTTACCAAAGGCTGCATATGCACCTGCTACTTGTAATGGAGAACTATCGTTACTACCAATTGCTGTTGATTCATATGTTTTGCCGTCTTTAAATGTCATACCTAAACCTTCAGCAAACGCTTGTGACTTAGGAAGACCAACCGCTTGAGCTGTCTTTAAAGCGGGAATGTTTAATGATTTTTTCAAAGCTTCACGTAGTGAAACGTCACCTTTGTAACTATTTGTTGCATTTCGTATTTTTTTACCATCGGAATACGTATATTCTGAGTCATTTAATTGATGGTATGTAGACCATTGTAAATTCTCAATTGCTGGACCGTAGTCGAAAATTGGTTTCATTGTTGAACCAACTTGGCGTTTTAAATCAGTGGCCATATTATGACCTTTGAAAGTAGACTTACTTTCTTTACGCCCAGCTCCAATTGCTCGAACTTCTCCAGATTGTGTATCCATAAATACGAATGATCCTTGGAATTGATCGTTCGGATACTTAATAAGATTGCCATCCATAATTTTATCAGCATAATCTTGCGCATCTTGATCAAGTGTTGTATGAATCGTTAAACCATCTGAACCGATATTTACATCGGGATATTCTTTTTCAACTTCTTTTACAACAGCATCTAAAAATGCTTGATACTTCATCTCCGTTACTTCTGAAGATGGTTGAAGACCTTCAGTTACAGGGATTTTCGTTGCGTTATCCATCTCAGCTTTTGTTATATAACCATGTCGATTCATTAATGATAATACGACGTTTCGACGTTGTGTAGCTCTTTCAACGTTGTCTTTTTTTGTAGGATCATAAATATTAGGACCTTGGGGTAAACCTGCAAGCATTGCAGCTTCATGTAATTGTAAGTCTTTTAAATCTTTGTCATAATATTTTTTTGCTGCTGTTGCAATACCGTACGAACGGTTACCTAAGTTAATCTTATTTAAATACATTTCTAAAATTTCATGTTTAGAGTATTGTTGCTCTAATTTGTAAGATAGGTACCATTCTTGCACTTTTCTCTTTGCAGTTTTGTCCATCGTTAGAAAATAGTTTTTGACTACTTGTTGTGTAATCGTACTACCACCTTGAGATCCGAATCCCCCAGTGACATTTTCCATAACTGCTTTTGTAGTTCGTTTAAAATCAATTCCATTATGATCATAGAAACGTGAATCCTCAGTTGCAAGGAATGCATTTTCAACTACTTTTGGAATTTGATCATACGTAACGTGGGTTCGTTTTTCAGCACCGTATTCATAGAAAAAGTTCCCGTTCTTATCAAGAAACTTTGTTGATAAAGGGTTGACAAGTTTTGATTTGTCTAATTTTGGAGCATCCTTCACCATAACAAAGAAAGCGGACACGCCAGCTACAAGACCAACGATACCAAGAAGTAGACAACCTATAAGGAATTTTTTAAAAAAGGAGCCTTTTTTCTTTGGTTTTTTCTCTGTATTTGTTTCTTGCTTTTGATTTTTTACATGATTTCGTTCTGTACGAGAACGATAATTATCTGACATTATACTTTCTCCTACCTTTCATTCTCTCCCCAAAAGTCGAAAAAAGAGCCTTAGTGATGACTCTATCACGAAAAATAAACCGTGTCTAGTACACGGATATAATCAATCCGAGGGTGATAACCGCATGATAATAAAGATCCATGCTCTTCTATTTCTTCTTTCGTAATCGATTTTCTTCCACCTGTATTTTGACGATTCCAAAATGCAATAATATGTTTTGCATCTAATAAATAAAGTTCATCAAAAAGTGTAAATTTAATAATAACAAATGCAATTCCATTATGAGCGATTACTTGCTTCATATGCTCAATTTGATGAAGGTGGAAGTTTTGAAGTGGAAAACTCGTTTTATTTTTTGTTTCTTTCGCTTCAAAATCGATGTATTTCCCTTTATATACACCGTTGTAATCTGTTGTAGAAGGTTGTTTAAAATACGCTTCTTTTACCACTGCAGCACTTCGAGCGGGGTAATCTACTTTTACAATTTGAAGAGGTGTAGGTTTTTTATGTACGCATGCAATATTATGGGTTAAGTAATATTCATTCGTTTCATTCAATTCCTCTTCAAGGGACATACCTCTGTTACTATAAGTATGTTTTTTAATTGGTGTTTTATGAGGTTGTGAAGCTTGATTGTACCGTTTTCCATTTGGGTAACGAATGGTCATAGTGTGTCCACTCCCAACTTGCTAAGAATTACTTACAAAGGTGATTATAACAAAAAATGAAAAAAGATGTGACCTTTTTCAAGAAAGGTATGAGGACTTCTTTATGTTTACATGGAATGATTATGAAAAAATTAAGCAATATCGTAAAAAGATGATGGTCTGTACAGAAGAGGAAAAAACAATCGTTTACAACATTAAGAGGGAAATAGAAATAGCTAATATGGACAACATTTCTCGAACAGAGTGTTATCAAGAATATTATGTAAGAAATAGTGAGATTAGGTGGGCTTTTTTAGCAAGTATGGTCTCAAGAAATGCAGGATGGAATATGACTGATTTAGAAGGGAGATATTATACTACTGTTTTACCTCAAACAGTAAAAAAACATTTGTTTTTAACTTACGAAGAAGCAAATTGGATTATTTTTTTAGATGCATTTCCTCAGCTGTTGTTATACGAAGAAAGTAAGAGGAGGCAGATCCCACTATTCCATTTGTTACAATATTTTAACGTATCCATTTTTATGGAAAAAGAATGGATATATTTTTGGGAGAAAAAAGATATAAATAGACTGATGACAGCGCTTATTATAAATGAACAAAATAAAATTCAAAAACCAGTTATTGAGAATGCATACTTTAAAAAACATGTATTCCATACAGCCCTTTTTAAATTACAAGAAATGCTTCATATTAGTGCCGTTATATTCCCAACTGTTGAAGGGAAGGTGTATGGTTTTTCAGTTTATCAATTTGAAACGTTACAGAAGCGTATAGAACTAGGAAAGAAATTAGCAGCGTTACTGTTCCATCCGAATTACAAAAGTTTATTCCATAGATTTGCATCGCAAACGATACACACAGGATCAAGAACAGATTATGAATGTTATGTAAGTGAAGCTAGAAAATCATGTACACCAGCTCTTAGAGAAGTTTATCCTGCTGTTGCACATGATGAAATAAGTATGAGAGATTGGTTTTGTAGAGATACGGAAATAAATGAACTATTTTTACGAGAAGAGTATACGGGTGAAGTTGATATAACAGAATGGTATAAAAGAAAGAGGGAGCAAATCTATATTGCTTCCACCGTAAATCGTTTTGTTAAAAGGATGGATGAGTTCGTGATATAATAAAAAAGAAGTCCCGTCTTCATAAATGAAGACGGGACTTCTTAATGTGAAGTAACCCTACTATGCGTGGTAAACATTTAATCTCAAAACGTAATGAATATAAGAGATTAAAGAAGTTTCACTTTATGTAGCAGGGAAGTTTGGACCATCTAATTTTGGATTTCCAGTTTCGGGTTTATTTTGTTTATTTTGTTTTTTCTTTTTTTCGTTTTTGTTCTTTGCCATTTTCATGCACCTCCTTTTTGTATTGTTACCATTTCTATAAATGACATACAAAATGATTTCTTTGACGAATAACAACTAGTTTTGTCATGTGGGCAGGAGTGAAGAATCATTCGGCGAAATTACATGACAAAGGAAAAGCAAAGAAGGAGGCGTTTTGTATATGGCGATGGTTCAGAAGGAAGATGTAATGAAAACAATGGATCAAATGTTAAGTTCTCTCGATTTGCTGGAAATGAATATAGGGATTAGAATGAATCATGCATTAAAGGATAAGAGTGAAAAAATACGCAACAAGATAGAAATAACAGAAATGCATATTGAGCATATGGAAAATAAATTAGTGCATCACGAAGAAAAAGGGAATTGGGTGAAGGCATTTCAAAACGTCGTAGTGAGTGCATAATAAGGTGGGAATAAAATGAAGTATGAAGCATTAATACAGTCTTCGGAAAAACTTATGCAACATAATAATGAAGCGAATGTGAAAAAAAGAGAAATGATTGAATACGATTTTTACAAGGATATGAAACCGTTTGTAGATATGGTAGATGAGGAATTAAAAGTGTGGAAAGAATTAGCTTATGAATGGATTAAGGAAGAAAAACCGAAGTATATACATGTACAGCAAATTGATCAAGTGTACGATAATTTACAAACAAATGTGTTGCAATGCTTTGTAAATAAAGGTAAAGGTAAGCGATTCTTTGAAACGCATCAAGCCATTTCGTATACTTTGCAAAATATAATTGAGCAATGTAAGTAACAAGAGGGAAAACCCTCTTGTTTTTTATGCTTCTGTCACTGTTGTAGGTTTTGTTGCCCCGTTTATTTCTAGTTCTTTTATTACTGTTCGGTAATCTGAAATACATATTTTCCCTTCGAGATACCAATGTCTCGCAAAGTCTAACAATTCATTTACATTCTCTGTGTAATACCCCTTTTTTTGAGAAAACGCTTGTTTTAAATCCCCTAATACCATGTTGATTCCTCCCCCATGAGAATCTTCTTCTTTTTTATCATAGCATGGAAGGGTTTTCTTTTATAATTTTTTAAAAATTTAAACTTCCGACAAAAATAGACAGATACTCCGTCACACAAATTATTTTACAAGTACATATTATATATGTAGAAACTTATGTGAAGGAGGAGAGAATGCATGTTTCAACAATCTAACGTATATCAGCAATCTAATCCATATGCACAGCAAAATATGTACCAATATAATACGGATACATATTTACGTTATAATATGTATCCTTTCGAGCCTCATTATGGAAATCAAAATTATTACCAGCCATTTGAAGTATCGTTTATGAATCAACCGCAGCAACCGTATATGAATCAACAACCGCAACCTTATATAAATTCACAATACTATATGCCACCACCATCTCCCTATGGCAATCAACAAGCGATGTTTTATCCACCAAAACAACCGTATCCGACACAAAATAAACAAAAGCAACAGCAGCAACCAAGTCAATTTTCTAGTTTTGTTTCCCAATTTAAAAATTCAGATGGTAACTATGATGTAAATAAAATGATGAATACAGCTGGACAAATGATGAATGCGATGAATCAAGTGACAGGTATTGTAAAGCAAGTGGGAGGCTTTTTTGGTAAGTAATGTCGAAGGTTTGTCTATAAAAAGCATTGGATAGAAAATCAAAGACTAGACAAATTTCCTTAGAATAAATGGGTATATATAACAAGCGGCTTACCCTCTTTTCTCATACTGTAAAGTGTAATCAGATTTTTTTATGAGAGAGGAGAGAAAAACTATGCATCATTGTCATCCTTGCTTTGGAGGGCATAAGCCTACAGGACCTATTTGTACAACTGCTCCTGTCATTCATCCGACGAAACAATGCGTAACACATTCTTTTTCAACAACGGTGGTGCCACACATTTTCCCGACGCATACAACACATGTACATCATCAACAAATTAAAAACCAAAACTTCTTCCCGCAAACAAATTCAAATGTAAATGTTGTGGACCCAATCGATCCAGGATTCGGCGGATGTGGACCATGTGGCCATGGTCATCATCACCACCACCACGGTCATCAAATATCCCCATTCGGACCAGGACCGAATGTATCGCCGTTTGGACCAGGACCAAATGTATCACCATTTTTACCAAACAATGTATCACCAGTAGGTCCGAATATTGGACCAAACGTTGGTGGAATATTTAAAAAGTAAATGATATGTTAGAACTAGCGAAATGCTAGTTCTTTTTTGTAATTGGAGTGTTGATATGAAAGTTATTGCAGTAACAGGCTATAAGCCCTTTGAACTTGGAATATTTAAAAATGATCATCCAGGAGTAGAATGTATAAAAAAGGCGTTGTGTCGTAAATTAATTGCTTTTGTAGAAGATGGGTTAGAGTGGGTTATAATAAGTGGCCAGTTAGGTGTAGAATTATGGGCTGCTGAAGTTGTTTTTGAAATACAAGTAGAATATCCAGATTTAAAATTAGCGGTATTTACTCCATTTTTAGAACAAGAAGAAGGTTGGAAGGAAGATAACCGTGAATATTACGAATTTATTCTCTCTCAAGCAGACCATGTTGATAGTATCACAAAACGAAAGTACGAAAGCCCAGAGCAATTTAAATTAAAAAATCAATTTTTTATTGAAAAAAGTGATGCACTTTTAGCTGTATATGATGAAGAAAAACCAGGGAGTCCTAAATATATTGTAGAAGAGGCAAAGAAAAAAGGAGAAATAGAAAATTATCACAGTTATTTCATTCTTTTTTCCGATTTACAAGATATAATAGAAGAGGAACAGTGGAATAATGCTGAGTAATATGTAATATAGTACTCGTATATATGATTGACAAAAAGCATTGTTTCTGAAAAAATTTAGTTAATGAAAGTTTTGGCAAAAATTTGAGGTGAAGAAAATGATTTCGGATAAAATTAAATTAACGGCAAAAGATATTTTAGAAAAAGAATTTAAAACAGGTATGAGAGGTTATCAACAAGAAGAAGTAGACAAGTTTCTTGATATGATCATTAAAGATTACGAAGCTTTTCACAAGGAATTTGAGCAATTAAAGCAACAAAATGCTCGTTTAAAGCGTGAACTAGAAGAACAAAAGCTAGCAGCAACGCAAGTTCCACAACAACCAGTTGTACAAACACCAGTTGCACAACCAGTATATAACAACACGAATACGGACATTTTAAAACGTCTATCGAATTTAGAAAAAGCTGTATTTGGAAGTAAGTTATACGAATAATTTCTGGTGATAAAAAGGTTACAGCATTTTACATAGAAAAAAACATTGCAAAATCTTTTTGTTTCCACTATACTAATGGATGTCATAACGTTTGGGTAATCGCTGCAACGCCAACGTTGTAGAGGAAAGTCCATGCTCGCACGGCCTGAGATGGCTGTAGTGTTCGTGCCTAGCCAATTCATAAGCTAGGGTATTCTGGCTGTAAGGCTGGTTTAACGGCAGGGAAAAAACCTAAGTCCTTTCGGATATGGTTTGACTACCTTTAAAGTGCCACAGTGACGAAGTCCTTGAAGAAATGATAGGAGTGGAACGAGGTAAACCCCACGAGCGAGAAACCCAAATAATGGTAGGGGAATCTTTTCCAAGGAAATGAACGATGGGAAAGGACAGGTTGTATAACCTGTAGATAGATGATTGCCACCGGAGTACGAGGCGTGGGCCGTTTGCAGTACAAAGGAACAGAACATGGCTTACAGAACGTTATGAACCAACTATGAAATAACTCAGCTCTCCTTTGTTAGAGGAGGGCTTTTTATTTGTATGAAGTTATAAATTATGAGTTAAAATGGTTAATGAGAAAATTCTTCGTAAAATGTAATAATTAATAGGATAAATGGCTATTAATTATTGTTTGAATATACATAAGAGGTGAATGCAAATGGGAAAAGTTACTTTAATCGCAACAGCGGCAATGGGTATTGAAGCTTTAGTTGCCCGAGAAGTTCGTGATCTAGGTTATGAATGCCAAGTAGAAAACAGCAAAGTAACATTTGAAGCAGATGAAAAGGCGATTTGTCGCACGAATTTATGGTTACGTACTGCGGACCGTGTGAAAATTAAAGTTGGCGAATTTAAAGCGACAACATTTGATGAGCTGTTTGAGAAAACGAAAGCATTAAACTGGGGAGATTATATTCCAGAGAACGGTGAGTTCCCTGTTATCGGTAAATCTTTAAAATCTGAGTTATTCAGTGTTTCGGATTGCCAACGTATCGTTAAGAAGGCTGTTGTTGAAAAATTAAAAACAACATATAAACGTACAACTTGGTTTGAAGAAGATGGCCCGTTATTCCGTATTGAGATTGCAATGTTAAAAGATATCGCAACATTAACAATCGATGCGAGCGGTGTTGGACTTCATAAACGTGGATATCGTGTGGATCAAGGGGAAGCTCCTTTAAAAGAAACATTAGCTGCGTCTTTAATTAAATTAACAAACTGGAAGCCAGATCGTCCTTTCGTGGATCCTTTCTGTGGATCAGGTACAATTCCGATTGAAGCAGCATTAATTGGACAAAATATCGCACCAGGTTTTAACCGTGGTTTTGCATCGGATGAGTGGGGCTGGGTTGGTAAACAAAACTGGCGTGAAGCTCGTCAAGAAGCAGAAGATTTAGCGAACTATGATCAACCATTGCAAATCATTGGATCAGATATTGATCATCGTATGATCCGTGTTGCTCAAGATAATGCAGAAGAAGTCGGTTTAGGCGATTTAATTACATTTAAACAAATGCAAGTAAAAGATTTCACAACAAAAGAGGATTATGGCTATGTTGTAACGAATCCTCCATACGGAGAACGTTTAAGTGAAAAAGCACTTGTTGAACAACTGTATAAAGAAATGGGACAAGTATTCCGTCCATTAGACACATGGTCGGCGTATGTATTAACAAGTTACGAAGCATTTGAGAAGTGCTACGGAAAAGATGCATCGAAGAAACGTAAACTGTTTAACGGATTTATCCGTACAGATTATTACCAATACTTCGGAAAACGTCCACCTCGTAATCGAGACTAGTTAGGCTTTTAAGAGGTTTTTAACTAATTTGTTCACTTAGAACTTATTAGTAAATATTTGCCCGAGGTAAATCCTCATTCTTTTTTCTTTACGGAAGAAAGGGTGGGGATTTTTTTTGTTGCTTAAATTTGCAATTAAGGAGTTTATAGAGGACAGAGAACTAAACAACTTGAGCTTTCATACGCTTAAATCATATAAGGGGATTCTCCTTCAGTTTGAAACTTTCTGTATACAAAATAGTGTCTTTGATTCTCAAGGGATCACCTCAAAGGTAGCTAAAGAGTTTCTTATGTACTGTAAGTGTGAATTGAAAAACTCTACATCTACCCTTAACGGGAAAATACGGGTGCTTAAAGTGTTCTTCAGATACTTGGAAGATGAGGATATCATCGAAGAGAGTCCGCTTAAGAAAATTAAGTTTAGTAAAGAAGATGTCATACTGGATGTCTTGACTGACACGCAAGTAAAGAAAGTATTGGACTACTTTGATAGGGGCTACTTTAAAGGTTCTAACTTTGCTCTCATGCGTAACCGTACAGTGATAATCCTATTGGTATCTACTGGGCTTAGAAGGGAAGAACTGGTCAACTTGAAGTGGTCTGATGTTGATATGAAGAACAGGACAATCACTACCTACGGGAAGAAAAGAAGTGTCGCAACTATCCCGTATACAAGAAAGCTTCAAAAGGAACTAGCGGAGTATAAACTATTCCTAGAGTTTTACTTTGAAGGTGACGTTATAACATATGTGTTCCCTGACAAGATGAACCGTCAGTTGTCTACAGAAGCAATATCTACACTATTTAAGAGGCTTAAAAGGGACTTGAAGATGGACGGGCTTAACTGTCATGCGTTTAGAAGGTATTTTGCTTCTAAGTGTCTGAAGATGGGAATGGACTCTTTAACATTACAGAGGCTTATGAGACATGAAACTCTACAGATGACAGATCGCTATGTAAAACTATATGGTCACGCCTTGCACAGTGTAAACGATAAGTATAACCCATTGAACTTCGTTGAGATTTAAACTTTATCGATATTTAAACAAAATAAAAAGTCCCTAGCGCCAACTAGAGACTCAAAACATTCACACATTCATGCCGTATCAACAATTAAATACGGACAATCCTGTACATTCAGTACCTTCATTCTATCGAAAAAATTTGAGGAATGCAAGGTCTCTTAAGTATTGCCATTTTTAGGTACTGAGTTAAGGGATTTCCGAACGTGGGAATGACCTACCACCACGCTAAACACTTGACAGGTGAGCCTAGCCGATGTCGGAAAGTAAGGCGTGTATCTATAATCCCGTGTACCCTATCCACGGAGATACAGACTAGTGGGTGACGCACATAAGCGGTCAGGAGTGGAAGTGCTTGTTCTTGCGAGAACGGGACTTGTGAGTGTATTCATTATGGGAAGCACTGTAATGGCTTGCAAGCTGAAGAAATTCAGAAAGTTGATAGGGGGCTAATATCATACCATACGTGACCCTTCCGAGGTTGTATCTTAAAGAGTTGCTTTTCCTCTACGTTGATACAATCTCTTTTGTGTCAGCATAGGGGACAAGTATGCATTCCTCCCACCGTTTCTTCATCCTTCGGTTGTATGGGGAAACCTATTGTACGGACATCATATGAAAAGCCTATTATGGAATACACCTTACAAATGAAACGGAATAGAGGGGGTGACCTTACAAGTGAAACAACTTGATGAAAACACTTGAAAGTAGAGTTGATGTGTAGTATCATGTCAAGACGTTGGCAACCAAGGTAAATTTAACCAAGAAAGAAGGTAGAAGCATATGAATGAACAAGTATACAACTCATATAGGGATGGATACGAGAAAGAAGTGTATCATAATATCGACAACGATGAAAAGTATCAGGAGTTTAAGAGATTAGCTGAAGAGTTAGGAATGGAATTCACCAACAAAGAAGCCAAGGCTAAGCAACGTGGAGGACTTGATAAGAAGAGAGCCATTGAGCGACAACAAGAAGCTAACTACGATACAAGACATTGGAGTATTCAGCTTGCAAGCGGACATCTACAGCTTGACCATGTTCCCTTAGAAGTTAAAGGGATAGTATTGGCACTTAGTAGTCTATTGAAGCCTAGATCAAAAGGGAAGTTAGCTGATAGAGGACTGAATGGATTATCACTAGACGATATAGTTGAGAAGCTTAATCGTAATGTAAAGACTGTCCGTCCACTGTTGCAAGAAGCTGAATTGTATGGGCTGATATATAGCGTAAAAGTGGGGAAAGAAAACAATTACTTTATAGAGACGGAATACTATCAATGTGGAAAATCCAAAGAAGCTGAAGACTTCATAAAAGTATTTCAAACTAAGATGCTAGTAATTGCACAAGATAAGAAGCTGAACTTTACAGACTTGGGTATCTTATCTGTATTGCTTAATCATATGCACTATGAGAGTCATATCATCTGTGAAGACCCTACAAGCCCTCTCTACAGTGAAATGAAAGTTTGGCGACCACAGAACATGGCGGACAAGTTGCTATTAGATATACAAGCAGTTAGACGTACACTCCGCAAGTTTAACAATGAAGGTATCATCGTAGAAATGAAAGCATACAGGATTAAAACTATTATATTGAATCCTGAAATGTTCTCCCGTCAGAAACTCAAGATTGATATGGACAAACTAAAAGAGGTCGCCAATCGAGAGAAAGGCAACCTCACAAGAAAGAACTATTTTAATTAATCGCTCGAAAGTCACCGTCTCCTCCTACAGTTTCGGTGGCTTTTTTGTTTCTATAATGATTATAACATGTTCATATTTTGGTTTCCACTTCAAAAACGTTCATATTTCGGACTATGTTAGACATATACGTTCATATTTCGGACTATGTTCAAACAGGGATAATCCCTTGGGAGAGTAAGGCTGAAGACACTTTTTAACCATTTAATCCTTATTAGTTATTATCTTCTAAGTTTTAAAACCATAGCCGTTCACTATGTGATAAATATCAAAGTAAATGCCTACTCTCTAGAGATAAGGAGATCGCTACGCTCACTCTGTATGATTCCGCTACGCTACATCCTACCGTCAATACTATGATACACACCCATAGATATAATGAATAGACGGATAGTGTGTAGCTTTAGCGGAACACAGGGGAACGTAGTGACACAATCTCTATAGATACACACATGACTGAATCAGTCAAGATATATACCTTGATAGATACCTACCTTTATAGCTAAACTAGATAGCTACATACCATAATTGACGGATGAAACTGTAAAGGATTGAACCTACCGTGGTGATTTATGCTGTAAAGTAAAAACACTTGTATAGCTACGCTTGACGGGTAGGTGTAGCCATTGCATGTAGGTAAAACTCTTGCGATACAGTATGCAACATAGATACACTATGGGGTATGTAAAACTCTTAAGAGAGTGCCGATGCTCAAACGATATTAACCTATATGTTTAGAGCCTTCTGGAGCAAATTCGCACCATACAGAGGACACCAGACACCTCAAAGAGAATCTTCAACGGAATAATCATCAAAGGAAATATGGTACATTCTGTATCACTCGCTGATGGGAAATACTCTCGGGAAATGCCCTCTAAAGTATACACTATTTTGCATATCTCAACCGTACATCTCGTAGAAATCACCCCTCTCAAGGGGAGAGGTATGGAGTCGACATCGTTTATACATTAAAGTGTGCCGAAATAATCAAGTTGCAACCATGTGTGGAAGTACTCGTAAGTATTGATATCATTGAAGAATACCACCGTTGAGCCATTGAAGAGATGTAACTGTAATGATTACTTCTTATAATCTTAATTATGTCCCCTGAATGTGCAATACATCACGTATTCATTATTTCAACATGGATCGAAATGATAAAACTAAATAGCTACATACTCTCATACACTCTAAAGTAGTCCCGTCCTCACCAGATACAATAGCTACATCCTCCTGAGACTATCCTCTAAAGTAGTCCCATCATATCCAGATAGAATACTTACCTTAGATGTTCCCGTCCTCATCAGGTACATACACACAGGCACACTCCATAGTCATACACTGTACGGATACACTCCTCTAAAGTATGCCACTTAAAGCTACACTAGATAGCTACCCTCATATGCTACAGCTATACATACAGTACTATCTATCACAGTACATACAATGAAGAGAGTACATCATACAGTAAGTAGTATCCACACAGGTACATATAAGTATGAGAGCACCACCACACAGAGACACCACACAGACCACTCATTGTGATACAACTACAGAGGATGTGAGACACCAATGAGGGAGACAATGGAGAGGACGACACCGACGATGATACAACAACAGAGACGGCGATGAGAGAGACAACAGAGAAGGAGAGAGACGGAAAGAAAAAGAAATCGAATGAGGAGAGGAAAGGGAAGAAGACGGAGAGAGAAGAGAAAGAGTCAACCACCACAGATACATACTGTGTCTCCTCCTGTGCTCATCACCGAAGAGAATCAGAGAGCGAAAGAAAACTTCGAAGAGGGGACGAGACCGTGGGGGGTATCAAGGAAAGAGTGGAGGTGCAGTCGGGAGTCGTCTCTTAAAAGGTATCCGTGTGTGATTGCCCCATGCCCCCGAAAGTTTCCCTACATGTGATTGGGCAATTGCGAACTCTCAGATTGTCTCAAAAGAGATTCTACAGAGATTCACAATACAAATTACCCTAAACGTACAAAACCTCACAGGGAGGAATCTGGTTGATACAATTGTATCATTGACGGATAATTATATTTAATGTTATAATAAAAAGTTTATCTAAACTATTGACATTTATGGGACATTCTGCTATCATTATAAATATAGAGGAAATACCTCTACAATCGTTTACCTAGTGAGATACGTAAATGAGTAATTCCCACAATTAGAGAATCTCCCAGTTTCCCTATTGGGATTACAATTACAACTGCAGAGACTCCATCAACGTATGTACCCCTAAAAAGTACAAGCCCACTGATGGTGGTCTCATAGAGATATCTTCACCCCCTCGAGATGTTTCTATGAGGTTACATCCGTAACTGATACAATCATCGTCAATACGGAAAGTCTCACCTCAAGCCCAATCACTACTTCTGAATTGTGACTATTTCTATTTTCCCATTGGTGGAGTTTTGCGACTACTACATAGTAGGAGTCCTTGCTTTGGAGCATCTACCCGCAATGGTGCTTCAATAAAGTACTTCTATCTCCCTTCAAGTACTCTCATATCCTCCCTTTCTCAATTATATTGTGACTTCATTATTCAATTCAATCACCCCTTATAAACTTATAGGAGAGCACGGAAAACTCTCCATTAAGCAAAGCTCTTAAGGTACGCTACTGGTTTCATCCTCCTTTCCAGTAAACTTGAGAGTTTTGCTTAATCTATACCCATAGTGTCCCAAAACGGACATATCCCACAAAGAAAGAAGATGATTCCCCTTATGAGAATGACCATTTCGATAAACATTCCTGACGTAGACAAGCGTTGCGAGAAAGAATTAAAGTTCCTCATGTACGTTCACTTGTTTGCCAAGATGCCAATCCAAAACTTGTGCTTCATCTCGGGTATCCAACCTAAACAATTGTACAGAGCTTGGAAGGGTGAAAGCTCATACCGATCTCAGCAAGCAACCGCACTTGCCTTAATTGCAAATCTACCCTATTCGGTAACTGATGAAACAATCGAGTACGCATGTAAGGTAATTGACTTGATTGCTGAATCATTCGATACAATCCTACAAGGGGTACAGCCAGCATTTCGGAAAAAAACCACGCTAAGCAAATTTATATGAAAAAAGAGCCGTATTTTACTCCGTTAAGAGTAAATCGGCTCTTTTATATTCAAAGGGCGTAAGGATTGTAAACTTGTTGCATGTAATCCCTCAAACTTATATTCACCCAAGAAATTGATGTGTTCCCAACCTAAAGGCCATATATACGGCATTAAATCCTCTCGAAATTCGCCTGTATCTTTTAATTCTTCTACGGCTTTTTCCATATAGACCGTATTCCATACACTTATCGCATTAATAATAATATTAAGTGCACTGGCCCGTTGCAATTGATCTTGGAGGGCTCTTTCTCTAAACTCTCCGCTCTTTCCGAAAAATATAGCTCTGGCTAAGGCATTTGTGGCTTCGCCTTTATTTAAGCCTTTTTGTATTTTTCTCCTCACTGATTTACTCGAAATATAATCTAAGGTAAAGATCGTTTTTTCTATTCGACCCATTTCACCAAGGGCGGTCGCTAATTTATTTTGTCTTGCATAAGATCCAAGTTTCCCCATTATAAGTGAGCTAGATACTTTACCTGTTCTTACGGAGTATGCTAACCGTAAAACATCATTGTAATTTTCTTGAATAACCTTTAAATTAATTTTCCCTTTTAATAGTGACTGAACATTTGGATATTCTTGCACACCGTTAATAGTAAAAAGTTTTGTATCCATTAAGTCACGAATACGTGGTGCAAAGCGGAAGCCTAGAAGATGTGTTAATCCGAAAACTTGATCTGTATATCCGGCGGTATCTGTATAATGTTCTTCAATCATGAGGTCTGTTTCATGATGAAGTAAACCGTCAAGGACGTATAGTGCATCTCGGGCATTTGTATTAATTACTTTTAAATAGAAGGAAGCAAATTGATCACTTATAAACCTATAGATAGTTGCTCCTCTTCCTGTTCCATAATGCGGGTTTGAATCAGCATGTAAAGAGCGAACGCCAATAGGTACCCGCATTCCATCTGAAGACGATGTATTACCGTCTCCCCAATATGTTGCTAATTGTCGCCTGTGTTGAAAGTTAACTAGAACAGACTGAGCTCGAACCATAGCATCATCATACATTCTCCATTGTGCAGTGTTTGCCATTTGTCTATAAGAGATTCCAGGAGTAGCCTCTGCCATTTTTGTAAGACCAATATTTGTACCCATTGCCATCAGAGTTGCTAATACTACATTCTTCTCTTCTTTATCAGGAGATTTGTTCGTTGAAGCATGAATAAATTGCTCATGAAATCCAGTCCAGCTGGAAACTTCTAATAGTAAATCTGTGAGCTTTATTCTTGGTAACATATTATGTAGACGGATACTAAATGCTTTTGCTTCTTCTGGTGTCCCTTTATCTAACCTCTCCACATATAGCTTTCCTTGGCTGATATCAACACCTTCTAATTTTTCACTATTTTTTGATAACCAGTCCAAACGTTGGTTTAGCGAAGTAATCCTTTCTGTTAAGTACTCCTCGACCGTTAAAGGAACTGCCAAGTAATTTTCCGCATTTATTATGTTTCTCCAATCCTCTTCAGATATTAAGTAATCATCAAATGCCTTATGCTGTCTACTTCCTGAAACAAATACATCTCCTGATCTTATGTAATTTCGCAACTCTGTTAATGCTGCAAGTTCGTAATAATGTCGGTTAACATTCCCTTCGTCGTCATACACATGTTTTTGCCAGCGATTTGATACAAAATTCAAAGGTGCACTCATCGGTACTTTTCGCTTTCCGTTTATGTTTAAATCATGTATAGTATGAAGCGCTTGAAGTACTGGCTCTGCCGATTTAGTTGATCCAAACTGGAAGACCCTTAATAGGGTAGGCGCATACCGCCTGATATAAGAATATCTAGTCTCCAACAAATCTAAATAATCATAGCTTATAGGTCTTGATAACTGTTTGGCTTCCTCAACCGATTCCACCATTTTATCCCACGGCATAACGTCATCTAGAGCTGTAAAAGCATCTTTTCCTACTTCTTTCGCTTCAATAAGTGCTCCACATATCTTGATAAATTGTACAAGTTTTTCATTCAGTTTTTTACCATTTACTTTTTGCATCTCATCTTGTGCTTTTTTTCCTTTTAATTGAAGATTCATCATAATACGGTCGTGTATTTCAATTGCATAATCGATTAAATCTTGTGTAATTTCTAGCATAAAAGCAACTAAAATACTGTATCTTCTCACTTCATCAAACCTTCTAAAGGCATATGGTTCATATTTTGATCCTAATCTTGCAAGCTGCCGAAGGCGGTTGGAATTAATCTTGCTCGTATCAACTACAAGCCCTATATCTTTTACATATTCAAATCGCTCCACAACCTTGAGGAAAGACTCTGGTGATGGTTGAGAGGGAAGTTGTTTTAACCAAGCCAATGGCGAAATTCCATTATTTGTGGGTAGAAGTAAAGCATCTATTCTTTTCTTTTGCTCAGATGTTAAGTCATCATACAAAATACTGTATACTTTTTGATCTGCTTGCTGTTTGGCTTCCCAAACTATATTTTCAATTACATACATGGCAGGAAGAATAACTTTTGATTTCCGTAACATGGACAGTGCTATTTCAATTAAATGAAGTGAATTGCTGTTTTCCATAGCTTGTTGTGTGAGATGTTTCAACAGATTTTCTTCATGGCTAGAAGAAAAATTAGTGAAATTATACTCCTCACGAATTTCACTAAGATGCTCCCATAATGTGTTATTACGATTGGCATATTTAGAAAACCCTTCTGCAGGAATCTGTAGCTGTCTTGCGATATGCTTGATTACTGACATAGGAATATCGTTATACTCAGTTAAAGCCCATCCAGGATAACGAATTAATGCCAGTTGAAGAGCGAAACCTAAACGATTATATCCTCTACGATGCTTGAAGATTAAATGTAAGTCATGTTTAGAAAAGGTATGAAATGTTACCAAATCCCATTCTGTTAAACGTGATAAATCCATTAATTCATTTCGTTGTGCCTCCGACAGTAATTGTTTAACTCCCATTCTTTCTTTTTTCCTCTCTTTAAGAATTTATTTTTATTTTTTAGTTTAAATTGTTTAAAGTTATGGAGCGCAATGTTGTATATACGGTTAATAAAGATCTCTGCAGATGCTATAAGGGGACATGAGAATAGCCTTTATTATACAAATTATAGCATTTAACTAAGTATAATTTGATTAGTATATATCAAATGTAAAATCCCAGTCTTAATCCATAAAAAAAGAGCCCTATATCCCTTGGGCTCTACCATAAATTCGTATACAATAGTAGTCCTTCAAAACTAGTATTGTATGTATATAGTATTAATTTTTTTAAACTGCAGTAGATATAAATACAGAGTATACAGCACTTTGAGTAATTCCTGGAGTTATAAAAAGTGAGATAGCATCTGTCCTTGCAACTGGATTACCAGGTATTGTACTAGTCCATGTAACTGTTGCAGGGGCTACCACTGGATTAGGATTAAATACCTTTACAGGTTGTGCTCCAATATCAGTTGGTTTAATCGAAAACACTATAGTTCCAGTAATATTGGCTGTAAGTGTAAGCGTAATTGTAGAGACTATTTGACCAGCACCCGGTGAAGCTAGATTAGTAGGTACATTATCACATACTCGCAACAAATATACACCTGTACCTAAGTTATTTACATTTATAGAAGCAGAAAACGCAACAACACTACCAGCTCCTGCTGTTACATAAGGGAGCGTTTGTGAATCTGCACCAGGTGATCCTGCTATGCGCTGAAATCCCGCATTAGTACCACCAAAAAGGATAGCCTTTGTAGAAGTTGTTGCTGTAGCGCCAGTAGCTCCGGTAGGTCCTGTAGCTCCGGTAGGTCCTGTAGCTCCGGTAGGTCCTGTAGCTCCGGTAGGTCCTGTAGCTCCGGTAGGTCCTGTAGCTCCGGTAGGTCCTGTAACTCCCGTAGGACCAGTAGCTCCCGTAGGACCTGTAACTCCAGTAGGACCTGTAACTCCGGTAGAACCAGTGGCTCCTGTAGGACCAGTGGCTCCCGTAGGACCAGTAGCTCCCGTAGGACCTGTAACTCCAGTAGGTCCTGTAGAACCAGTTGTTCCGGTAGCTCCAGTAGGTCCTGTAATTCCCGTAGGACCTGTAACTCCGGTAGGTCCTGTAATTCCCGTAGGACCTGTATCTCCGGTAGGTCCTGTAGTTCCCGTAGAACCAGTGGCTCCGCTAGGACCGGTGGCTCCAGTAGGACCTGTAACTCCGGTAGAACCAGTGGCTCCCGTAGGACCAGTAGCTCCAGTAGGACCTGTAACTCCAGTAGGACCTGTAACTCCGGTAGAACCAGTGGCTCCAGTAGGACCAGTAGCTCCAGTGGGACCAGTAGCTCCGGTCGGACCGGTCGGTAGTGTAAATGGTGGAGTTGGCGGCAATGTAGGGCCTACAAGACTAGGATCAAACGCTGCAGCAGATATGAAATCAGCTTGGGCTAATTCGTTTGAATACTTTTTTTCATTCTCATCTGACATTATATACCTCCTTTCTCTTTAAAAAATTTATTTAATGTAGGGCTTGTACATACTATAAATTATAAAAGAAACAGTCTTTTCTAAAATAATTGAAAATATTCTTTGGATTTTCAAAGATTTATTTATTATTAATCAAGGTTAATCTCATTTGTATTTTATAAACAAATCCATTAAAAGAACTCTTACCAAAAACCAATATTTTTGTAACATTTCTCATCTTGCTTCTATTTCTATATTTATAAGGTTTTTTGAGTTGCAAAAAATAGTTACCAAAAGTATTACCAAATACCTTTACAATAAATGAACCTTCGGTACAATGTAAATATATGATTGTACAGGAGGAAGCAAATGATTATTGGTTATGCACGCGTATCTACTATCGATCAAAATTTAGATCGGCAAATCCATTCACTTACTGAATACGGATGTGAAAAAGTCATACAAGAGAAATTCACTGGAACGATTCGAGAAAGACAAGGTCTTATAAATTTGTTTGATGTGATAAGAAAAGGAGATACTGTTGTAGTTGAAAGTATCTCACGTTTAGGACGGAAAACATTAGATATCCTAAGTATTATCCAACAGTTCGAAGAAATAGGAGTTCAATTTGTATCATTGAAAGAGAATATGGATACAAGAACGCCTACAGGTAAGGCTATGTTGCAAATGATGTGTGTCATTGCAGAATTAGAAAGAAATTTAATTGCGGAACGAGTGAAAGAAGGATTAGAAGCAAGTAAGAAACGTGGAAAAAAATTAGGTAGACCCAAATTAGAAAAAGAAAAACTCTCAATTGCATTACGCATGTATGACAGTAAAGAATACTCTATTAAAGAAATTGTAGAAGGAACTGGTGTATCACAAGGTTCTCTTTATCGAGCAATTAATCAACGAAAACTCGAAGAAACACAGAGGTGACAAATCTCTGTGTTTTTACTTTGCGGTCTATGACTGCAACCCTGTCACTACCCCCATATTGGTGAAATAAAAGTGGGTTCAAGTCTTTAATTCAATACAAAAATGTCAATTCTATTATGGAATTGACATTTTTGTATTGAATGAGTAGCGTATTTTTGTCATATATAAGCAATGAAAATTGCATTGAATAGATAATAGCACAATTAGACATAAAGGGAAACTTAGATTTGTTTAGCATATAATTTTTGGAAAAACTAATTTGTTTTTATATTTGAAAGTATTACAAGCCTCGGCAAACATATAGATGGTTTTCATAAAACTCATGGTAAACCATTTCAATTTTCTTACTCAACGACTCCTGAATTTTCAATATTTACAATGTATTTCACTTTTACTGGTACTGTTTTATATATTTTGTTCCATTCTTTTAACTTAAATGATTTATAATGCTGTTTAAATTTAGAGCCTAAACCAAGTGGATCTACATTTAGATTTTGTAGTTTTTTTAGTAGCTTTTTACTATCTGTATTAAGTTGTTTTTCTATGTTCTTTGTTATTATCTCGAAATTCTTTTTATTTTCTAGACTTATTCTTTTTGAGACTTCTTGCAGACGAGCATCCACTTTAACTTGAATATAAAAAGATGGTTTTCCATTTTTAATCCGAACATGATAGGAAGGAGTGGAACGGATGTTGTTAATTAATACATAACCGCCGTGGCTTTTAAATTCTTGAGAGTTCAATCTATGTTTTTCAAGCAATCCTCTAAAAACAAACATCTCTTTTGGTTCCAATTTCCCTACATATGTTTCTTCATTGAAAAGAGCTAAACCTTGAATTTTTATTTTATCTTTTTGTTTTTTTAATATTGGCAGAAAATTATCTTGTCCTACTGTGTAATAGCGATTAGAGTTATGATGTAAATTATCATACGGTAATGAACCTGTTTCCATATTGTGTTCCAACAGATTTTTTATATAAATTGCAACATTAAAGTTATTTTGATATTTTCCAGAGAATAGATCATATCCATTACCTTCCAGTATCCCTAGATATATTGAGTGTCCTATACTACTATCTCGTAGAAGTGTATCATACGCTACCGCTATATCTTTTTTAGCTAATTTTTCTGTAAAAAGAGCAACACGTAATTGGCCAATGGCAAACGGCTGTGCAGATTCGAAAAAGGCATTTTCTCTTCCTTGTTTTACTGTGTTTGCAATATTCTCAAATACTTGAACTTTATGACCTTTTTGTTGAATAGGACAGACAATTGTTGCTTTTATTTTATCTTTTGTTGTATCGTATACAACGCCTTGAATTAATTGAACATCATCAATAAGAGACTTTTGCAAGCATCCTGTCATAAATATTAATGAAATACCAAATAGTATAATTTGTTTTGTGTAATTTTTTTCATATTCCCTCCATCCAGTCACAAATCAAATTGAAAAGTAACTCGTTGTAAGTTTTGGATTATATTGTATTAATTATTAAATTATAGGATTTGATTATTTATGATATTTTCCCATAATAATCACCATTATATGTATGTTTTTATTAAAACTACCAATAATAGCAATTATGTAAAAAGTAAACGAATACACGTATTTATCAAAAAATCCTAACCTTAATTATTTTCAAGATGGAAGAATCAAAAAAGGTATAGAGTATATACAGATAGATATGGAGATTTTAATGAACTCTCTTCAACTAGGACAAACATGTGAAATGTCCAACGCTTATGTAGGAAGGACTAATCGATAGCTTTTTATATAGCTTAAAGTAATTTTTAATCAAACTTTATCCTAAACCTACAGAAGAAACGCAACAGTAAAAAACTTTGCGTTTCTTTTTTATTGTTATATTTATTGGAAACTACTTTGCACTTCCCGGCACAGTTGCTCCTTCTCCCCCTAAAAGAAGGATTAGAAGCAAGTAAGAAACGTGGAAAAAGATTAGGTAGGCCTAAATTAGAAAAAGAAAAACTCTCAATTGCATTACGCATGTATGACAGTAAAGAATACTCTATTAAAGAAATTGTAGAAGGAACTGGTGTATCACAAGGTTCTTTTTATCGAGCAATTAATCAACCTCTAAGTTTTTCGATGCTCCCTTTACATATCCAAGAGCCAATTTACTCTTAACGGGGTAAAATACGGCTCTTTTCGCATATAAATTTGCTTAGCGTGGTTTTTTTCAAAAATGCTGGCGGTACCCCTTAAAGAGGGATAGCTCTTTTCTCGTATATATTTCTTTGTATTAGTGTAATCTAACTAAAAACTTACTGAAAAGGAAGTTTAATGGGTGAATTTGTTAAAGCTAGGGTTAGGCTACTCAAATTGATGGGACAAACAATTGGTATTGTAGGTGGTCATATAATTTGGGAATTGGTAGTGAATGCAATGATTATAAATCCGCTTTTATATAGTGCCACCTCGTAGTGATTAATATTTCAGTTGCTGCAGTTACTGTATTTTCACTTCCTCATATATAGCATCGTAATTCGGTATCGGATTTTAATTTTTGTGTTTTTGCTAATAGTGAATGATGTAGGATTACATGGGATTATTTTAGCTCTTATTGTACATATGATTCATTTTATAAATTTAAGATTGTTAGTGTTTTTTTACAACACCTATTGCTTCTTCACCTTAAAGGGATAGGAAGGAAGAAATTATTCGTCTCCCAAAATCGACGTTGAAAGAAAGACGAGAAGTTTGCAAATAATAGATTCTAAAATACGTTCAAGGGAACAAGATAGTGCAATGCAAACTTTATTTTTAAAAGGTTGGGTTGATATGAAGTTTGTTGAGCTAGTACCTTTCCAGTTTTTTATTTTATATAAAATGGAGGAATCGTTGGAGTGAAATACCTTTTTAAAATTATTATAGTTACGCTTTTAGTTGGATCTATCAGCGGTTGCTCCGAGTTAGTAGAAATAGAAGAAAGGGGATTTGTAGTAGGAGCTGCTTATGATATTGTGAAGGAAAAGCAATCAAATCCAATTATGAAAGGGACCTATCAAGTGGTACTCCCTCATGTGGCACAACAAGGTGGACAGGGTGATGGAGATAGTGGTAATTTTATTAATGTGAGTGCAAAGGCAGATAGCGTTTTTGAACAAATACAAATTATCGCTAAAAAAATCAGTCGTACATTGTTCTTCCCGCATATACAAGTAATTATTTTTTCTGAAGAGTTACTCTCGAATCCATATATTTTACAGAATACGTTAGATGTATATATTCGAGATCATGAAATGAGACGAAATATCCGTCTATTCGTTACTGAGGAAAATGCAGAAGCTGTATTGAATCAAAGTGCAAAACCTGAAAATTTACCGGCACAGTATATTGATATGTTAGCTGAACATCCTCCGAAAAACGCTCAAATGGTTGGGGCTGCAAGAATTGGTGATGTGCAGGAAAAGATTATTTCAAAACGAAGTTTTGTATTACCTATCTTAAAGTTAACAGAACAGGGGATACAAATGGGAGGGGCTGCACTGTTTCGTGGAAAAGATAACAAGTATATTGGAACGTTAAGCGGGGAACAAACAATGGGAATTAATTATATAATAGGCAGAAAAATAGGAGGTTTCTTTACCATACGTAAAAAAAATCAGCTTATTACATATGAAATTCATAAGTTGCACCGAAAAATAAAGATATTTACTGAAAATACCTTAAAACCGAAATTTGATATTCATTTATCCTTGGAGGGTACATTGGCTGAGTTGCACTTTAATGATCATAAAAGGGGTCTGAATGAAAAGCGTTTAGAGAAGGATATTTCGAGGGAAATGGAGAAGCGCATCCAAAAATCAATTAAGCTTGTTCAAAAAAAATATAAGGTAGATGTATTAGAACTAGGAGAAGTGTATAAGCGGCATAATTATAAAGAATGGAAAAAAATCAGTAAGAATTGGGATCAAGGAAAAAATTATTTTAGTGATGCCGAAATTACTGTTCATGTTCATCCGACTATTGAACATTCAGGTTCAGCTTTACCCAAGAGAGTAAAATAAAGTGATTTCTGCCTTTACGTATTAGACATTAACTGCACAATGTTATTAGTGGGAAGACAATAATGGGAAAAAATATCCCAAAGGGTAGTAGAAGCTGTTGAATTATATAATTATAAACAAACAGTGTCGCTCGAACAGATTAACTTTCCATGACAGAAACAACTGAGATAGTAATAGGCGCAGACCTATCAACATCCATTACAAAGGCAATACCCGTTACTAAAAGCACATCTTGCAAAATATTAAGTAAAGTAGTATTTCAAGTACAAAAAGGAAATGTAAAATGAAGATTCGTTGTTAGAGGGAGATTATATGAATTTTATTTGAGAATCATTTATTTTAATCTTGAGTGGTATTCTTTTATTACGAATAGCATGTAGAGAGTTTACTTCGCAGATGACATTAGCACAAGCTGTAGTAATGATTTCTATTGGTACAGTTATTGTACGACCTATAGTAGAAAAAAGTGTATTAAAGGCAATTGTAAGTTCATTTATATTTGTCATTTCAGTGGTTATTATAGAATATCTACAATTAAAATCTAATGCATTCCAGGAGTTTATTACTGGTAAGCGTAAAACAGTGATTAAAAATGGTATTTTAAATGTTTCTAACTTGAAGAAAATGCGTTTAACAGTAGGTCAATTAGAAATGACGTTACGTAACTAAGGAATTTCAAAGGTTAGAGATGTAAAAACAGCAACACTAGAACCCAATGGTCAATTAGAGTATGAATTAGAAGCGGATGCTAAGCCGTTAACAGTATGAGTCTTAAAAGGATTAATTTAACCCCAATTTTCAAATCAAAATATACTATCAGATAACCCAACAGACTTACAATCAAAAAATAATAATTCAAATATACTTCAAGAGAAGGATGTATAATCTGATTTTAAAAATCATGATTTGAAGTAAGAAATAAAAAATGCAGCTAGCGAAACCTAAATGCTCCCACAAACACTGCAACAAAGGACCACTTCACAAAGTATGTGTAAATACCAGTTTATACCACCCTAATCTTAAAAAAGTACCAGTTATAAATAAAAGATTTTTAAGTATCGTAAATGTTACTTTCATCTTATATACTCCTGTTAAAAAGTTTCTATAATAGAGCAGTCAGTAAAACTAATTTGACTTGTCATACATGCTTATCAGGCTAAGTTTAGGTTTTCTATGAACTATATAAAAATAGGTTGTTTTAAGTAAGTTATGTTGCGTTAGCAACTTAATTTGAATAGTTTTCCTCACTTTAATGCAACACAAATGACATTGTGTCGCATTAAACGACCTTATCGTTGTTCAAATCACTTATTTTCATGTCAGGATTTTAACGTGGGGGTTTTCAGAAGTGATGTCCCCTTCTATAAGTTTTATATAACAAAGAAAAAATCATCTACTTTCGTGGATACTTCATCGTATTTAATTAAATGAAAGTAAACCTTTGGGTAAAATTCAATTGGATTTTAACTAAATTTGTAATGAATTTCTCAATACAGATATACTGCCTAATTACGGGTATAATATTCAAAATTAACAAAAAGTAGGTTATGATATAAATATGATAGTTATCCTTTTGTTTACTCCTTGTGCTAAAGATAAGATTATGTTCCCTGATCTTATCTTTTTATTTTTGGATTTTAGATACAAAAAGGAACCTTTAATAGCTTAAAACTACCCTGTCACTAGGCTAGAAAGATGAAAAGCTTCAAATCCCGGTCTCTACGCAGCAGATTAAAGTAGTAAAAATTACTTGAAGGAAAACGCTTGGACGTAAATTAGAAGTACCAGGAAATATACAGCAAAGAGAACTAAATGGGTTATATATTATAATAACATCGGAAGCAATGAGAGATACCAAGAGAACATAGGGAAATTCTTTGGGAATGATATGGTTATAAAAACATAAGCACTTGAAGGGATCCCTTGTGTATCTAAACATTTGCCAAACAAATAAATGATGTTAGGATGTAGAAAAGGTACACTAACAAGGAGAAGTGATTATGCCAAAAGCTTTCTATATGAATATTAATGATTACGAGAGACCTGCAGATATATTGCGGATGCTTGGACATCCCATGCGTTTGATGATAGTTCGAGAATTAATTTTAAAAGGTCCATTAAATGTATCCCAGTTACAGAAGCTACTACGTGTTCCACAATCTACAATGTCACAGCAATTAATAAAGTTAAAACAGTTTAAGATGGTTTCCTATGACCGAAAAGGAAATGAGATTTATTATATAGTGAGTGACGAAAAAGTGATTGAGAGTATGAAGGGATTAGAATGTTTGCAACAGTGGACGTAAGAAGATATGAAAAATCTCCTTATTTCTATAGTAGGGGTAGCGTCAGGAAAATGCGGATTTACAACGTTAAGGAATTCAATATAAAAAAGCCTAATTTCTCGGTGTTGCAAGAGCTTAGGCCTTTTTAAAAAACTATAAATACCGTTTGAATTAATATTAGGATCCATCTTGGTACTTCAACTTTCCGGAGTTAACTAAATTAACTTTAACTTTTAAATTCTTTGTACTGTGTTCATTTAAGTAAAACGAGTCTGTTTTTACTTCTTCTTTCCATTTTCTTGGATTCTGACGGTATAATGATTCACCTAATTTGTAGATATCTGCATTTATTTCTATTCCTTTTTCAAAGGATTTTAGAATTTCTAATTTGATAATATCTTCAGTTTTTGTAATCAACTCGTTATCACTAATTTCCTTGATCTTCTCATTTATTCCAGCTTGAACTTCAACTCGAATATTAAAAAGTATGGGCTTACTACTCATAATAGGGGAAATTGTAATCTTAGGTTTCTCTATCACTACGGAAACAACAGCGCTATCATTCTCAATAATCCACACAGGAGATCGAACGTTTTTTTCATCCATCCATCTTAGACCGTTTAAATCAGTCTCAGAAAGCCATCCTTCTAAGCGATTATTCCTTACAAAGAACGCTCCATCATTTCTTAATAATGGTGCTTTTTTGGATTCTTCTTTCCAATTTTCTGTTGAAATTTTAAGTGATGGGATATAAGCAGTTTGCCCCATCGGATCACTATCTCTAATAAATTGATAAAATTGTTTAGGTTGTATGTAAGACCGTTGTTTATACCTTTCCTTTGGTTCATGGAGAATGGTAGACAACCCCGATAATGTAAAAAAGGCTTTTGTTTTAAGTATATCATCAATGGGTTCCTTTGTAGCGTATAAGAGAATATTATAGCGTATTTCTCGGTACCGATTAATAAAATCAATAGAGTCTTTAATATCTTGTCTGAGCAGTCTTTCGCTTAATATTATTGTAGATACATGTCCCCAAAAAAGTCTTTGTTGAGCATCCTTATATAATTGATTTAATGCTTCCGTAATGGTAAAACCTTCACCTCTTCCTATCCACACTGGTGGTTGTTTATCAGGTCTAGCCCCCTCTAACTTAGCAACGTTAGAAAAGTCAAGTAACTGAGCATAAGCTATATATTTTCCTTCTTTAAAATCTATACCAAGAGCTGCAACATAATAAATATCTTGAACTTCTTTAATATTCCAACATCCAGATAACATTGCACTAGTGATAAGCATCATAATTATTAGTTTTATTTTGTGCAGCTTCACTGTTTTCCTTCTCCTTCGTCCGTTTTAGAACTATCATTGGTTCGGAGATAATCAACTCTATGTCTATAACTTCTCCACGGTAAACGAAACAATCCCTTGAAAAAATCTGAACTAGATTTTGGGAAAACTAAAGCTAAGTAAGGGATTCCAAAGGAACGTAATCTTGAGATATAAAGAACGATTACGAATCCGGCAAGCATAAATCCATATAACCCCATCAAAATTGAACATAATAGTACAAACCCTCTGAGTATGGATACTGCTCCTGCTAATATTTGGTTTACTAAGGTATATCCCGCAATAGCAGATAAAGCAGTAATAACAATGACAGAAGGGGAGATAAAACCCGAACGGATTGCAGCATCCCCAATGATTAGTCCGCCTACCACTGAAAGGGTTTGACCAAGGGGGGAGGGTAATCTTTGACCGGCTTCACGGAACATCTCAAAAAGGAACAAAACAATTATAAGCTCAAGTGGTGCTGGAAATGGTAGACCTGATCTTGCAACAGTCACAGTCGCAAGAAGAGGGAAAGGAATTTGATCTTGGTGATAAGCAAGTAATGCCATCCAAAATCCGGGTAGGAAGACAGCTAAAAGAAATCCTATCCACCGATAAAAGCGTGCAAATGATACAGTTAGAAAATTAAAGTGGGAATCTTCTGCAGCTTTTATTAAAAAAGTTATAGTAACAGGAGCGATAATAACAATTGGGGAGCCATCAATTATAATCACTACTCTACCTTGCAATAAGCATTCCACTGCAAAATCTGGTCTAGCTGTATCACCACAAAGAGGAAAAATAGATAAAGATTGTTTCGATACCATCTCTTGAATTTGAGTTGAACTAATTACGCCATCGATATCAATTAAAGTTAGACATTCTCGAATGTTATCTAAAATCTCTAAATTAACTACATCTTTTAAATATAATATCCCTATTTGAGTTTGGGTCCGTTTACCTAACGTCAACGTTTGATAAGACAAGGTGGGATGTCTTAATCTTTTACGAATAAGTGCCACGTTTGTTGAAATATCTTCAATAAAATTGTCTCTTGGCCCACGTACGGATATTTCGTAATTAGACTGTTCAGTAGAACGGTTTGGTTTATTTGAAGCATTGACAGAAAAAAAGGTAAGCGACTTAGGAAAATACAGAACTAAATTTCCGTTAAATATTTCCAAAGAGATAGACTCTAACCCTTCTCCCACTTTTAAAGGTGTCCACTCTAGCTCTTGTTGATACTTATGGATTTCTTCCTTTAAGAAAAGATATTGATGTTTTTGAGCTATTTTTTCTAATTGAGGAATAACAATCTGATTTATTTGTTTTTTGTCCACTAAACTTTCGCAATAAATGAAAAAGGTCTCAACAGCTTTTTCTTCACTCCCAATTTTATGGAGAACAACTTTGACATCCTCACTATTTTGATATGTTGAACGTATTTTTTCCTCATTTAATATTGGATTTGGTTTATAGATAGAAAATTTTCCATTACCCTCTTTTTTTGTATTCTGATTCCATCTTCGCAAGGATTATCTCTCCTTTCCTCTTTTTAGAAAAACTAAAAGTCCTAATACTATTGAAAAGGAAAGTAAAAATAAAAAAGTTAAATGAAAATAAACATTTTGTAAAAAACGAACAAATTCGATATCACTTATAGGAAGAAGAACAGCCACAAATGTAATTAGTGAACTGATTCCTATTAATACATTCCTTTTTTTCTCGTTTTTAAATGAAAATAATTGTCCAATAATATATAAACCAAAACTAATCCTAATAAATCCACCTGATAACCATTGGTAAATTGAAAAGAAATCTACATGTTCGATATACTTTCCTATCTTCAATAATCTCCATTCTTCGTAAGCAGGATACCTCTGATTAGAAGCCTCTTCAGGTCCAAAAATAGCAATAGAACCCAATAAAGGTCCAAGCGTTAAGCCTATCAATACTAAGCCGAGCATAATAAAACTCCGTGACTTGATATTCATTTTTAATTTATGTTGAATAAAAAATATTAAAGTCACTTCTAGCAGAGAACCTAAACTATAGACGGTTCCTTTGATAACGGGTGTCAATCCATTCTCAAGGATAGGGAATAATTGAGAATAATCCTTATGAGGAAAATTAAGACTCATAACGAAAAAGCCTAATGCAACAACAAATACTAATAAAAAACCTGAGAGAATAGATAAGGTTGTAAAGGTAGAAGTTGCAGCAAAAAAGCAGATAACTAAAAATAGCATTGCTAATATAGGCGCAGGACTTTGTGGGAAATAGGATGTAACGGTCCATACAATCATATCCTTTAAGGTAACTCCAATAAATAAGAGGATAAATATATATATTAAAAAACATAATCCCCTTGCAATAATTTTGCCAAAATGGTTATTTAACCATGAATACAGATGTGTATGGTCTAATTTTTTCATAATAAATTGAATAAAAAGTAACCAACCGAGAATGAATCCTCCAGATAAGAGGACAGAAATCCACGAATCCCTCTTTGAGATCGCTAATAACATAGGAATTACCATTACGTGATTCATTAAGCCAATACTCATCATAAACAAAACAAATACTTGTGAAAAATTTGCTTTATGTGATTGCATTGTTAAACCTACTATCTGATTAGGATTTAATAATTAATGAGCAAATAAAATAAAATTTATTTCTAGGTTACTCAAAGGTATTCTTTCCATTTATTAATTAATTATCCATAAAACACCTCATATTATACTCATTAGCATCAAACCATCCCCACACGGTTTGGAATATTTTTGCGATAATCTCCTAAAGGAAGCGCTTCAGGTAAATGGTGATTACAACAATAAGGAAATTTCAATATAAAAAGCCTTATTTCTCGCCAACTTAATCGAGAAATAAGGCTTTTTTGTTCACTATAAACAGAGTTCTATTATTGAATATGTAAATTACTTAGGGATGACAGGAACCCAGAGTTCATGTCTTGGTTTATGATTCGGCCCGTAATAACATTCTATACATGGTAAATTTGCAAGTTCGTACTCGGAGGTAGGGACCCACTCGGAATATAATCGTTTCCATGCATCTACTATGTTCGGAAAAACTGCCCATGTACTTGCGGGAAGAATAAGCGTCTCCATATTTGAGGGGGGGTCACCATCGTATCTTACGCCCATGAAATAGGAAAACTTTTCATCTGTGATGGCTGCTTCTTTTCCGCAAACCCCCAGAAGGCTTTCAAGCGTGCATTTTGGGTTTTCCCATGACATATCTACTAGTTCTTGCATAAATCCATCTTTTTTCGCAGTGTTCCAAAGCGTAGGGATTGTTTTAAATGCTCTGCTTGTTTTTACTGGCTTGCTTTTTCCGACAATTCTTAATTCAAAATCAAGGTTTTCAATTCTGTAGTCCATCTCGGTATCTCCTTTAATAGAAATTTGAAAGGAAATTTTGGGAAAGGCTTTTAACTGTACCCCTCTATTACGAGCATTGGAAGGGGTTACCCCATGCATTTTTTGAAAAGCACGTGAGAAAGTATCAGAAGAAATATAACCATATTTAATTGCCACATCGATGATCCGAATATCACTTTTTTGAATTTCAAATGCTGCAAGTGTTAACCGTCTTCGTCTAATATATTCTGATAGCGATACACCTGAGATTGAAGAGAACATTCTTGAAAAATGAAACTCAGAACAGTTAGCTGCTTTTGCAATCTCTTTGTAGTCTATTTCTTCATCCAGGCTATTTTCAATGTAGTTTAACGCATTGTTCATTCTTTCTAGCCAATCCATAAGTTTACTCCCTTTCAATATTTACTTTAAAACAAAATAGATAATAATTACCGACATTTCATGCCTAAAAATGTTGGTGAAAAAATACACCTTTTGATAGAATCAGGACAAACTATTTGTTTCTTTCCGATAGATTTCTATATAATGAAGCCCTAGATACATTAGTAATTTCACAAATTTGATTTACAGTCATGCCGCCTTCTTTATATAGTTTTACTGCATAATTCATCCCTGCGTGATTTTTATGATACTTCTTTAAACGCCCCTTAAACTTTCCTTCTTTCTTTGCTAACTCAATCCCTTCACGTTGACGCATACGGATAAGGTCGCGCTCTAATTGGTTCACACCAGCCATTACTGTAATTAAGAATTGGCTGTATGGATTATCCTCTGATAAATTTAGCCATGTATCCTTGAGTGATTTTAAGCTTGCCTTTTTCCTTCGTATTAAATCAATCAATTCAAATAAATCCTGCGTACTCCGAGTGATCCGAGTTAAGTCTGTAACATAAATAATGTCGCCTTCCTGTAAATCCTGCAACATTTTTTGAAGTTGCTCGCGATTCTTTGTTGCACCAGAAACTTTTTCTTCAAAAATAATATCCATCCCGATTTCGTTTAATTGCTGAAATTGCCTTGAAGGATTTTGGTTAGTCGAACTGACACGTATATAACCAATTTTCCGCAAAATATCACCTCATTTTTGAGATAAGTCTTATGAGACACTCTTAACTATGATTTTATCAGTCTACTATAATTGTATCAATAGAGTACACTCTATTGATTTATAATTGAACTAATTAACTGAACAATTACAGAAATGAGATGATACTGTATGAAAGTTGCGAGAGGTAGAGAATTGCTTACATCGGAACAGCGACAGGTCCTTATGCAAATTCCTGAAGACGAGTGGGTGCTAGGAACCTACTACACTTTTTCCAAACGGGATTTAGAAATTATCAATAAGCGAAGGAGAGAAGAAAACCGTTTAGGGTTCGCCGTTCAATTAGCTGTTCTTCGATATCCCGGTTGGCCATACACTCATATCAAAAACATCCCGGATTCAGTCATACATTATATATCAAAACAAATCGGTGCTAGTCCATCCTCGCTAAAGCTTTATCCTCAAAGAGACAATACACTTTGGGATCATTTGAAAGAAATTCGAATTGAATATAAACTAGTAACTTTTACTCTGAAAGAATATAGAATGACATTTAAGCACCTACATCAATTGGCTTTGGAAAATGGTGATGCCATTCATCTACTACATGAATGCATAGATTTTCTAAGAAAAAACAAAATCATACTGCCTGCTATCACTACACTTGAAAGAATAGTGTGGGAAGCAAGGGCAATGGCTGAAAAGAAGCTATTTAACACGGTTAGTCAATCCCTAACAAATGAACAAAAAGAAAAACTTGAAGATATTATTTCCAATAAAACGATATTGGGTTGGTTAAAAGAACCACCGGGACATCCTTCACCCGAAACCTTTTTAAAAGTAATAGAACGACTCGAATACATACGAGGAATGGAATTAGAAACGGTGCAAATTAATCATTTGCACCGCAATCGCCTGTTACAGCTGTCTCGCTTGGGTTCAAGATATGAACCTTATGCATTCCGTGATTTTCAGGAAAATAAACGATATTCAATACTAACCGTCTATTTATTACATCTTAATCAAGATTTGACGGATAAAGCTTTTGAAATTCATGACAGACAAATACTTAGTCTCTTATCAAAAGGTCGTAAGGCTCAAGAGGAAATTCAGAAACTGAACGGTAAAAAGCTGAATGAGAAAGTTATACACTTTACGAACATCGGACAAGCTTTGATCAAAGCAAAACAGGAAAAATTAGACGTTTTTGAGGTTTTAGAATCCGTTATTGAATGGAATTCTTTTGTCTCTTCGGTCGAAGAAGCCCAGGAGCTTGCACGTCCTGCTGACTATGATTATTTAGACTTACTGCAAAAACGATTTTATTCACTAAGAAAATATACGCCAACGCTATTAAGGGTGTTGGAATTTCATTCTACAAAGGCAAATGAGCCACTTTTACAAGCTGTAGAGATTATCCGAGGAATGAACGAATCCGGAAAACGAAAAGTACCTGATGACTCACCTGTGGATTTTATTTCAAAACGTTGGAAAAAGCATTTATACGAGAATGATGGTACAACAATCAATCGTCATTACTATGAAATGGCTGTTTTAACAGAACTTCGGGAGCATGTTCGGGCAGGAGATGTTTCCATTGTTGGCAGCAGACAATATAGAGATTTTGAGGAATATTTGTTTTCCGAATTTACATGGAATCAAACGAAAGAGAATACGAGATTATCAGTTAGTTTATCATTCGAAGATTATATAACGGAGAGAACCAGCAGCCTTAATGAAAGATTAAAGTGGTTAACTGCCAATTCCAACAAGTTAGATGGAGTTTCTCTTGATAAAGGAAAGCTGTCACTTGCACGCTTAGAAAAAGATGTACCAGAAGAAGCAAAAAAGTTTAGTGCAAGCCTTTATCAGATGCTACCAAGAATAAAATTAACCGATTTACTGATGGATATTGCTTATATAACAGGATTTCATGAGCAATTTACTCATGCTTCCAATAATCGAAAACCGGATAAAGAAGAAACGATTATTATTATGGCTGCCCTTTTAGGAATGGGAATGAATATAGGTGTAAGCAAGATGGCTGAAGCAACACCCGGACTTACATATAAGCAATTAGCCAATGTATCTCAATGGCGCATGTATGAAGATGCAATGAATAAAGCCCAAGCCGTATTAGTAAATTTTCATCACAAATTACAATTGTCTTCCTATTGGGGAGACGGTACAACATCCTCATCAGACGGTATGAGAATGCAGTTAGGTGTTTCATCACTACATGCAGATGCAAACCCACATTATGGAACTGGAAAAGGAGCCACCATCTACCGTTTTACTAGTGATCAATTCTCTTCCTACTACACAAAGATTATTCATACTAATTCAAGGGATGCGATTCATGTTTTAGATGGTTTGTTGCACCATGAAACGGATTTAAACATAGAAGAGCATTATACAGACACAGCTGGTTACACAGATCAAATATTCGGACTGACTCATTTATTAGGATTTAAATTTGCCCCAAGAATAAGAGATTTAGCAGACTCAAAATTATTTACAATAGATAAAGCAAGTGAGTATCCAAAATTAGAAGCCATTTTACGTGGACAAATAAATACAAAGGTCATTAAAGAAAATTATGAGGATGTTTTGCGATTAGCTCACTCAATAAGAGAAGGAACAGTTTCAGCATCCCTTATTATGGGGAAACTAGGATCTTATTCAAGACAAAACAGCTTGGCTATAGCCTTACGTGAGATGGGTCGAATAGAAAAAACAATTTTTATTTTGAATTATATATCGGATGAATCATTAAGAAGAAAAATACAAAGGGGATTAAATAAAGGAGAAGCCATGAACGGATTAGCAAGAGCTATTTTCTTCGGAAAACAAGGTGAGCTTAGGGAACGGACTATACAACATCAATTGCAAAGAGCCAGTGCTTTAAACATAATCATCAATGCTATTAGTATTTGGAATACCTTACATCTAACTAAAGCAGTTGAATATCAAAAACAGTCTGGTAGTTTTAATGAAGAATTATTACACCATATGTCGCCTCTAGGTTGGGAACATATTAATCTACTAGGAGAATATCATTTTAATTCGGAGAAAGTGGTCTCGTTAGATTCTTTAAGACCATTAAAACTTTCTTAACGTTGTAAAAATGGGGGAATCGTCAGGAAAATAGGCTTAGCGTTGTAAATCCGCATTTTCCTGACGGGACCCCTAGTATATAGTTTTAAAATAACGAAAAGTAGATAATTTAGGACGAATTGTAATACCAAAAGAAACAAGAAAAAATTCATAGGTGGATACAGTGGATGCGCTAGAGATCTTTGTAGAAAAAGATGCGATTATTCTACAAAAATATACAGCTCATGGCGCTTGTCCTACCACAGGAGAAATACTTCAAAGAATGTAAAACTAGTAGGGGGAAGGCTAACGCTAATTCCAAACGGCGCAAAATAACAGTTAGCTGAACTAGAACCATACAGAGCGACTGTATGAGGAGAATAGGGGGAGAACTCATTGAAAACGAAATTACAATCATTTCAAAAGGATAGAAGTAAGAACATGCTATTTTCACAGGAATACTTATTACAAGAAGCGTTTCAAAAGAGGAAGAATATCATGTTAATTCTGTTAAAAGGACTACATATAAAAGGAATAATAAGAGGATATGATATTTTTTCTATTTTAATAGAATATGAGGGGAAGCAACAGCTTGTATATAAACATGCAATCTCCACGATTCGATTCTAAAGCCCACGGACGGGACTTTCGCACATTTGTAGTTACCTGATACCTTTAGAAAAATAACTAGGAGTATAACTTTTATGTTATAATTTAAGACTCAGCCAATATTTATACTATACAACGACGTCTAAAACAGTAACTGAAAAACCCATCCCTATTCTATATAGATATGGGTTTTTCTACTTCTGATTTATCATATAAAACCCAACATGAAGCGGAGAGAATGGTACTATGTATCCTAAGTTTTTTGATAAAATGGCCTTTTCAAAAGAACATAAAGATTTATTAATTCAATTATATAATAAAGAAATTACAAGGAACGAGTATAATCGTGTATTAAACAATCTATATGAGACAAAGCCTAAGGTAAAAGAAAATGAGAACCAAGATAACGTGCTGGGTTCTGCTGCAAAATTTTTTTAACAGATAAAAAATTAGTAAGATTACAGTTTACTCTTTTTTCACAAGTCTTGCCCCAATTTGAAATATGAAAGTAACACTTCTAAAATGTTAAATCTTAGAAGTGTTAGATTTTCCAGATGTGGGTCTTGCAATATTATCTTTCTTGTCCTTCTGTTTGATTCGCTTGGAATTCCATTTTTATCGCAAGACTATCTCCCTGGAACATATTCTGGTCCATTTTATTATCTTCAAATATAAACTTTATCCAGAACCAATCCATCTTACCTGCCTTTAATCCACCCGTCTCTGCCCATTTTGAAAGGAATACTTTATGAGACGCGACTTCCGGATTTTGTGATTTTAATTCTGCAAGAGTTGTTTCGTATATAGGACTTTTTGCTGGATCCCAATCCCAAAGAAATTGTACTTTAATATGTTTACCAAAATCATCTTCCTGATTATCTAGTTTCAAATCGTTCACGGTATAATCTACCTTCATTAGAACATCTTTAATATCTAACGTACCACTATTTTTTACATTAAATTTTTTTAAAATTTTATCCCCAGGTTTTAAATTATTTAAATTGAGAGAAGTGGTAGGCTGCATAGCAAGATCTAATGTCCCCGCGGCTAATGCGTTATTTGTCACAACCTGATCACTAAAATAAGCATATGTCCCCCCACCGATTAAAGATAAACCAAGAGCGGCTGAAACCACTCCCACACCTAATTTCTTTTTCCAAGACATGTTTTATTCCTCCCTATAGTATTTTTCCCTATTAAATCAAAAAACTTTCCTCATACAGGCGTAACATAAATTTGAATTTTCTTAATCAATCATAAGATACACTTATATTGAGAAAAGCACAGGAGTATTCTTTATGTAATAGGTTCCCGTGTCCGTCTACATAAGAAACTTTATTCCCACAAGTATCAAAAAATCTTATTCTTTCTAAACAAGTTAAATAGAAAGAACTACGAAGTAACAGATAAAAAAGAGACTAAAAAAATATTTCGTAGTCTCTTTTTTGATTTTACTTATTGAACCATGGCAGATACGATTACAGTAAATTCAGAGGTAGCATTCTTAGGGTTGGCAATATAAAGAGATCTTTTTGATATAACACTTGTCCGATTGCCACTTAATACACCAGAGAAATGAGTAGGGTCCGTTGCAGCGGACTTATCTTCCATTACATTAAAGCTAATAAAGTCCGGATCTCCGCCTCCTATAACCTCCCATTTCAAATATTTTGTTCCTGCAGGAAGATTCTCAGTACTAAAGTTGCCACTTGAACGATTTTTCTGTCCTGGTTGTGGCTCTTTACCTGATCTTACTCTTGCAATCTCTACTGTCGCTTTTGTTTCCATTTCCATTCCCCATTTCATAATAATTGTATATTTTAGTTAGGTTACTACAGCAACCTAACTAAAATATACAATTTGTAGAAAAAAATGGGTATTGAGAAATATTGCGGCGTCTTTATTCATAAATTAAAGCATATATGTTTATTCCAACTAATGATGTAGCATTCCGAACATTATCAATGTAGAGTTCTTTATTTTGTACTACTTCAGTTCGATTTTCGTGTAAAACATCACTAAAAATAAGGTCATCTATGTCCCAGAATTTATCTTCCATTACGTCAAAAAGAATATCATCTAAATCACCGCTACCTGCTAATTCCCATTTCAAAAAACTCGTGCCTTCGGGTAAAGTTGCAGTACTAAATAACTGACCTGGATATATAGTTGCTACCAATTGCCTCTTTTTTATCTTCATGTTCATTAGCCCCTTTTCCAATAAGCATCATTTACTAAAATATATATTTTTTAGAGGTATTTAGGTATTGATAAAATCTACAGAATACTTATTATTGGTGAATGCGAAAACATAAAGATAGTCTAAAAAAATTACTTTATTAGGTTGAGATTTTTTAACCGTTTAAAAAGGTATACCTTTACAAACAGCCAAAGAACATCTATGAAACATTGAATTATCAAGTTTATAAAGGTGATGGAAATATTTTTATAAACGTTTATTTTCAATGAATACCTTTATAAACGAAAATGGTATAATTAAGGTAACAAATGTAAGGAGAATACCAAACGTGGCGAATATTTATGGATATATACGCGTAAGTACAAAAGATCAAAATGAACAACGTCAATTACATAAGATGATGGAACGTGGGGTGGAGGCTCGGCGCATTTTTGTCGATAAAGCAAGTGGGCGACATTTTGATCGTCCTCAATATCAATTATTACGAAAAATATTGAGTACAGGTGATATTGTTTACATAGATGCTTTAGATCGTATGGGCCGCAATTATGATGAGGTAATTTCAGAATGGAAGTACATAACAAGAAAATTACAAGCTGATATTGTTGTTTTAGAAAATGAAACACTGTTTGATAGTCGTAAATTTCGAGAGATGGGTGATATGGGTCGATTAATGGAAGATCAGTTTTTATCTTTACTTTCCTATGTTGCAGATCAAGAGCGTAAAAAAATCCATCAGCGACAAGCAGAAGGGATTGCAGTTGCTAAATCCCAAGGTAAGCATTTAGGGCGTCCTCCATTTACCCTTTCAGTATTAAGTCAAAAGCAACTAATTATAATTGAAGAAACTTATGAACAGTGGAAAAAAAGAGAGATAACGAGCGTTATATTTATGGAACTATTAGGACTTAAGAAAAATACTTTTTATAAAATACTAAAAGAATATGAAGAGAACAAATTACAACCTAAATAAAGCATATGGGCCGAATATTCCTTAGAGTAGGAAATTCGGCTCATTTTATGTCGAAATTTACTTAGCGTATATTTTCGTTAATTATCTTAACTAGTCGTTACGTATGACTTTACAGCATTCGATGCAAAGTTATCGGTTTTTTGTATGCAAATTTATGGATTAAGTCATACAATTACGCACTATTTTTAATGAATCGATATTTACTTGTTTCTTCAACTAAGTTCGTCCGAATCTTTTTCTACAAAATCACTAAAGTCATCTCCCCAATCACAGATGGCTGTTACAACATTCTCTAGTTGATGACCAATTTCACTAAGTTCATACTCAACCTTAGGAGGCACTACGGGGTATACACATCGAGTAATTATTTTATCGTCTTCTAATTCTCTTAATTGTCTAATCAACATACGTTGATTAACTTCAGGCAGCTTTTTTTGTATTTCACTTAATCTTAATGGCGAACGTTGTAACAAACACCATATAATTGCTATTTTCCAACGCCCTCCTATCACAGATAAAGCTAAATCTTTTCCAGTGAAAAATTCCTTGTCCTTATAATGAATAACCATAATTTTTGACCTTCCTCTCGCGAAAAAAATGTTTATAGTGACAAATTTGTCAGTATTGTAATTAAAATTATAAAGTGTAATTATAGTGGTGTAAACAATAAAAAAAGAAAGTAGGGATTCAATTGAAAAGTAGAGCTGCTGTTGCATTTAAGCCAGGGGAGCCACTTCAAATCGTAGAAATCGATGTAGAAGAGCCAAAAGCAAAAGAGGTATTAGTAAAAATACTATATACTTCTGTCTGTCATACAGATGCTTTTACATTATCAGGTGACGACCCAGAAGGAGTATTTCCTGCTGTATTAGGCCATGAAGGTGCTGGTGTTGTCGTTTCAGTAGGTGATGAAGTTACTTCAGTAAAACCTGGGGATCATGTTATTCCACTATATACACCTGAATGTGGAGAATGTAAATTCTGTCGTTCTGGTAAAACAAACCTATGTAGTGCTGTACGAGAAACACAAGGTAAAGGTTTAATGCCTGATGGAACAACTCGCTTCTCTTATAATGGAGAGCCCCTTTATCATTACATGGGAACTAGTACATTCAGTGAATATACAGTTGTTAATGAGATTAACTTAGCGAAAATCGATGAAAACGCTCCGTTAGATAAAGTTGCTTTATTAGGATGTGGTGTGACTACAGGTATTGGTGCTGTACACAACACTGCAAAAGTTGAAGAAGGAGCTGTAACAGCTGTATTTGGTTTAGGAGCGATTGGATTAGCAGCTATTCAAGGATTGGTTCAAGCAAAAGCAAGCCGAATTATTGCAGTTGACCTGAATCCCCAAAAATGGGAACTCGCTAAAAAAATGGGAGCGACTGATTTTGTGAATCCTGCAGATTATGATCGCCCAATTCAAGAAGTTATAGTCGAAATGACAGATGGTGGCGTGGATTATAGCTTCGAATGTATTGGTAATGTTGAAGTAATGAAATCCGCTCTTGAAGCATGTCATAAAGGTTGGGGCGAAAGTATTATTATCGGAGTAGCTGGTGCTGGTAAAGAAATCCATACTCGTCCATTCCAATTAGTAACGGGCCGAGTATGGCGTGGATCAGCCTTTGGTGGAGTTAAAGGAAGATCTGAACTTCCAGAAATGGTCGAAGATTATATGCATGGTGATATTGATTTAGATTCATTTATTACTCATCATTTAGAATTTAAAGACATCAATGCGGCATTTGACTTATTACACAAAGGTGAATCCATTCGTACGATTTTAACTTACGGAGAGTGAGATAATGAGTCTTAAATGTATTGAACAACATCGTTCTTTCGAAGGAGAGCAACGTAAGTATAGCCATTATTCCGAAGTCTTGCAATGTGATATGAAATTTAGTATCTACTTACCATCAAATAAAGAAAAGAAAAAAATTCCACTTATATGGTGGTTATCTGGTTTAACTTGTACAGATGATAATTTTAGTCAAAAAAGTGGATTTCAACGTTTGGCTGAAAAACATCAAGTTGCAGTGATTATGCCAGATACTTCACCACGTGGAGAATACGTTTCTGATGTTGCAGCATGGGATCTTGGACAAGGGGCAGGTTTTTATTTAAATGCTACCCAGGATCCTTGGGCACAGCATTATAAAATGTATTCGTATATCGTAGATGAATTAACATCCATTGCTTCGACTATAGTACCTAATTTTTCAGGTGAAGAAAGCATAATGGGGCATTCAATGGGAGGACATGGGGCTTTAGTGATCGGTTTGAAAAATGCTAAGAGATTCAAAGCGGTTTCTGCTTTTTCTCCAATCTTAACTCCTAGTCAAGTACCATGGGGAATAAATGCTTTCACCTCTTATTTAGGTGAAGACAAAGATTCTTGGAAAGAATGGGATGCTTCAGAATTAATTAAAGAAGCTACTATTCCACCAATTCTTATTATGCAAGGTAGTCAAGACGAGTTTTATCCGAAACAATTGGAAGAACATATTTTCTTAGAGAACGCTCAAAAAAATAGTCAAATGGTAACTTATAAAAAAATGGAGGGCTATGATCATAGCTACTTCTTTATTTCCACTTTCTTAAATGAGCATTTCTCTTTCCATATGAAGTATTTAAGATGATTCTTATTTACAACAATACCCACTTCCAATGGCATATGAAGTATTTAAGTTTACAGCAAAATATAGTAACAAAAGTATCCGCATGTAGAGATGTGGGTACTTTTGATTGTTATATTTTGTCATATTATATCGTTTGTAAAAACAAATAAATTGGGAGGAAGAGTTCATGTGGATTAAAAAAATGTTATTTAATTACCGTGTTAAACCATCCTTATTAAAATCTCGTTATGAGATCGAAAAGGAAAATCGACAAGTTGACTTATTTGAAAGTTCCACTGAAACGTCTAAACCCGTTTCGATAAGAGATACAAGATCATATATTCAGCCTAATACTAAAACATTAGAAGACATGATTAATTACTTAGCAGCTATTCGTGAAATCCCTTCTCTTTCCGTGGATAAGAATAAAATGCTTTGGCCATTAATATCCAAATGCTAAATTCAAAAAAATAATGGTTATAATTTTAGCTATTTCTATATCAAATATTTGAGTTGATGGGAGGTACAGTTTGTATGGAAATGAAAAAAATGTTAAACAATGACCGTATTAAACCATATTTATTAAAAGCACGTTTTGGAGTTGAAAAAGAAAGTCAACGAGTTGACCTATCAGGAAGTTTAGCTAAAACGGAACATCCCAAAAGTATTTCAGTAAGAGATGAACATCCTTATATTCAGCGAGATTTCTCTGAAACACAAATGGAATTAATCACACCAGTTACTGAGACACTAGGAGATTTATTTAATTATTTAGCAGCTATCCATGATGTTGCCTATCGTTCTATGGGAAATAACGAAATGCTTTGGCCATTAAGCATGCCACCACAGTTGCCCGAAAAAGAAGAAGATATTGTTATTGCGAAACTTAATAATCATGAAAATGTTTTATATCGTCGATATTTATCTAATTCTTATGGTCGACGAAAACAAATGATTAGTGGTATTCATTACAATTTTGAATTTAGCGATAATTTGATTCAGGCATTATTTGAATTACAATCAGAAATAAAAGATTATCATCAATTTAAAACAGAAATTTATCTGAAAGTCACAAGGAATTATTTACACTATCGATGGTTAATAACTTATTTCTTCGGTGCTTCTCCTAGTAGTGAAAAGAATTTCTTTGAAATAAATCCTTTAAATGACGCCGTAAGAAGCATTAGAAATAGTAAATATGGTTATAGTAATGAAAATGATGTTCAAGTATCCTATAGTAGTTTACAGAACTATATATCTGATCTTTCTTCGCTGGTAAGTAAAGGGGTTTTATTAGAAGAAAAAGAATTTTATGCATCTGTCCGTTTAAGGGGCGGTCCTCAAGTTTCAGATTTAAAAAATCATGGGATTCGTTATATTGAATTAAGAAACCTAGATTTAAATCCTTTTGAAACATATGGAATTAGCCATGAACAAGCAGAATTTCTACATCTTTTCCTCATCTATTTACTCTGGATTGATCAAGACGATAATAATGATGAATGGGTAAAAATCGGTGATTTTCAAAATAATTTAGTGGCTCTTGAACATCCGTTAGAACATACGCAATTTAAAACAGATGCTGAGCGTATTATTGATGAGATGGAACATTTAACAGGGCTGTTAGACATAACTGTTTCGAATACCTTATTTGTTAACTTGAGAGAAATGCTAACAGATCCAAGTAAGACTTTAGCTGGAAGACTTTATAAAGAGATTATAAAAAGTAGTCAAAGTCAGGTAGCTTCCCGTATTGCTAAAGAAAATTATAAAAAAGCATGGGATAAACCATATCAACTATCAGGATTTACTGACATGGAGTTGTCTACACAAATTTTAATGTTTGATGCTATTCAACAAGGATTACAAGTAGACGTTTTAGATCGACAAGATCAATTTTTAAAACTACAGTTAGGAAATCATGTTGAATATGTGAAAAATGGGAATATGACAAGTAAAGATAGTTATATATCACCATTAATTATGGAAAATAAAACAGTAACAAAGAAAATTCTTCAACAGCATGGATTTCGTGTACCAATAGGTGAGGAATTTAGTGATATAGAAAAAGCCTTACGTTCCTATGATATATTTGCAGGAAAGCCTTTTGTCGTTAAACCAAAAACAACAAATTATGGTTTAGGAATATCTATCTTTAAAGAAAACGGAGCAAGTTACGAAGACTATCAAAAAGCACTCACAATAGCATTTAAAGAGGACTCATCAGTATTAATAGAAGAATTTATTAATGGAACAGAATATCGATTTTTTGTGCTAGATGGCAAAGTTTCTGCCGTTTTATTACGAATTCCTGCCAATGTTATAGGAGACGGTTCACATACGATTGAAGAGTTAGTCGCTCAAAAGAACCTGAATTCATTAAGAGGAATGGACCATAGAACACCTTTAGAAAATATACAATTAGGTGAATTAGAGGTCCTAATGCTTAAAGCTCAAGGGTATCGAAAAGATTCTATTCCAACAAGTGATGAAATTGTTTTTCTGCGAGAAAATTCTAATGTCAGTACAGGTGGAGACTCAATTGATATGACAGATCAAATTCCCGATGATTATAAGAAAATTGCCGTAGATGCTGTGTCGGCACTTGGAGCAAATATTAGTGGTATTGATTTGATTATTGAAAATACAGAAGTTCCTGCAGCTAATAAAAATGCTTATGGAATTATTGAGGCAAACTTTAATCCATCGATGTATATGCATATATATCCGTATAAAGGCAAATCCAGACGTTTGACCATCTGTATATTACATTATTTATTCCCTGAACTACCAAAAAAATAATTTAGAAGTCTTCGAGATGTTAGAGGGATTAGTATAAAAATTGTAAATGATGTAACAAGAGGAGACATTACTTTTTAATTAATTGGGATCTCTCAGAGGTCCCAATTTAAATTATTATTTTAGAAACAGGCGTATGAGAAATGGGTTATTGGAATGCAAGTTTGAATAAGATAAAATAGGGGGAATATCAGAGGGAAATTTAGAAAGGTATTTTGACTTATTTGGTCAATCAAGAGCAAGTCAAAAAGGGATACAGACGAGATATACATGTTATCTATACTTAGGAGTAAAAACCTTAATTTAATAAGAGTTTTACATTGAATACATGTAAACAATTTGTTTGACAACGATCCTTGCAACATCGAAGTCTACAACCGTTCGTTGCCCTCAAGGTAACGGACGCGCCTTAAGGAGCTCTTAAGAGACACGGTTTATCCAAGCAAGGTTATTCGATACCTTCTCATTGCACTACCTTGAATACATTAAATACATAATTTACTTAGTTAAGATATCAAGTAGTTAACGTAGCTTATCACTCAATTCTTCTTCTTAGAATACTTTAAATATTCCTGATTTTCATAGTAGATAATACACGTACCTTGGCTGTACTCCAACGTAATAGTTGATATAAAACTTACGTTAAGCAAATTTCCACGAAATTTTCACTATTTGATTCTTTAAAAAAAGTAGTAAACTAAGTAATCGGTTCCTTAACGTACAGGAATCAGTTTAAATGTGTCTAAATTTTGTCTAAACGTACAATTTTCTTTTTTTGGTATGGTGACCCCTTATTGCTCCACCAGGTATAGAAAATCCAGAGTGGGAACCTATTAGAAAGTTTATTTATAACGACAGTACATGCAAAAAGAAAAAATCATTTAAACATTTTTTACATTATCTTCACGCGAATGGGGCAGATTCTGACTATCTTAATCCACACTATTCACAACAATATATTCAAGGAGAAGAAGAGTTTGTAACCAATTATATATATTTAGAGAATTTCTCTAATGAAATCTCAAAAATAGAAAACAAATATAACTTACAGACTATCCCACTAGACACATTAACGAGATCATGGCATCATCAGGCGCCTAAGATGATTCATAAGGGAAACTACGCTGAAGCTGACATTACAGATCCATCTTTCCCTCGGCTGCCGACATATCAGAGCTTTTATGATACGGAGGCTATAAAATTAGTTACAGATATATTTAATGAAGATTTTGAAGCGTATCATTATCTTAAAATGGATATTTCTACAATATGAATCAGTTTCAGAGTACTTAAATAATAGTCTTATTTTTAATATGGAAAACACCGTGAACACTGTTATGGTGTTTTTTTGGGTTTAACACTATATTTTTAACTTTATATAATCCATATACCTTCAAGATAAGATGTATTTGTAAAATAATGTATGCTTATGACCCATTTCTACAAGTATCTCGGCTGAACCCCTCTAGGTTTTTCTGTGCATCCTTTATATATTAAAGAGCCGATTTACTCTTAGCGGGGTAAATTCTGGCTCTTTTCTTATATATATTCTCTTAGCGTGGTTTTTTTCCGAAATGCTGGCGGTACCCCTACAAGATGATAAGGAGGTGTATAATTAATGGGACTACAGAGAGTTAAACGCAACAGACACTTAAATGATGCTCCACTCATTCCAGATACTCAAAAGGACATAGGCGTTTATGGAAAGCACGACAATGCCCTAGCCATGCACGGTGACCTTACATCAGCATTGGATACACTCCGAGAGATTAATCCCAAGTGGGAGAAGTTCCTATTTGCATATGTCGGTGAAGCACAATTTTCTCCCATGAAAGCAGCAGAACTTGTAGGCTACGCACCACACTACGGATATGCCATCACAAGTGACCCACGATTTAGACACGCTTATCAGTGCTACAGACAGGAAGCATCCTTCCATGAGATCGCCGATGGTTTTAGACTCCTAAAGAAACTTACAGATATCGCCGAAGATAGAACAGTTACCCATGTGGCATTGCCCACGGGGACGGTACAAATTCCCACGCCAGTAAAAGATCAATCGAAAGCTCTAGAGTTGTTGGCTCGCTTCCACGGATTCTTTGACTCACAGGCAATGAATGTCAGTGTGGGAAATCGACAAATCATAGTAGACTTTGATGAAGCTACAAAGGAAACACTCGCCAAGGAAGGCAAGTTTGACCTCGAGAAGGACGCCTTCATAGAAGGTGACGACAGAGACACTATTGATGTAAACATTGAAGATTAAAAGACAATTATAAAACTAGAGCGAATGCTCAATACAATTAGAAAAAGGATGATTTAATAATGAACTTAAACAATATCAACCCACGAGTACTTTCACGATTAGAGAAGATGGCAAAAGCCGAAGAAGCAAAGTTCCAAGCTGAATTATCTAAAGAGAAACAGCTATTGGAACAACTAAAGGATGCAAAACACTATGCTACATACGGCTCAATTCAAAACGCTGAAACTTTAGTCAACATTGACGGAGTAACTTGTTTAGCCACTACAGACGGTCATTCCCGTATCTCATCCATTAAGGTACTCGACCAAGAAGTGTACAATGAGATGAACTTACAAGACAAGCAAGCTATTAAGCAATACGACAAGGTGCTTGCTACCCGTCTAGAGCATAATGATTACACAACTGGAGAGAAATCGGACAAGTTCTATAAAGTATTCTCGGAAGCTCAAGGGCAACCATTCGATTTAATCCAAGAGAGAGGTAGAGACATTGAGAAGGAAGTACCATCGTCTGAAGTATGGAGTCACTTTTCTTCAGCGGAACACCGTCAAGCGGGAATCACTAAAAGAGCAGAAGCTCTTATAGATATCAACTCCCCTCAACATCTTGCAGGACTATCTAAACAGGTTATGGAGCAACAAGCTAAAGTGGAATACATGATTGAGAATGCAGACTTTCCAGTGTCCGCTGAAGGAGGTCAAGGCGAATGAGCACTACTACAACCTCTCAAGAAACACTCCATCAAGTAAAAGCTACAGACGGGGCTTCCTTCATCCTTTCGGATGGGGAGGTCTTGTCTATCCTCAACCGCATGCAGTTCCCCTATGTAAAACCTTCAATAGAATCTCTCCTCACTCATAAGAATCTCATATTAGTACCACGATACAGAATGACACAGAACCTCAAAAAGTATTGTCCCCTTCAAGTATTACGAGAGACGGATGCATATATGTGGATGTGCCGTAAAGAAATCTTTAAAGAGACAGTTGTGAACGAGCCTTCATTGATTCATCACCGAACATTATTGGATGAACTTGAAGATGATATCCTTCAAGGTAATATGACACGTATGACAGCTAGGCAAGCTAGACAGCTGATTCAATAGAATGGTTGCCTTCGTAGTTGGGATGTTGATGATAACGTCAGTGGTTGCTTTAGAGTTGAAACACAAGATATCTCATAAGAGGAAGAACTACGTGAGATACGAAACAATAGAGAAGAGACTGGACGGAGAGAACTACTCTCTAGAGGTCATCAAGAGAGAGGATACTTAAAAGTTCCAAAGGATTCCTAAAACGGAGTCCTTTTTTGCGTTTAAAAATAAATTTCACAAAAGGGGTTGCGGTCTCGCAACTTTGTTGTTATGATTAACCCATCAAGCAACATAGGAGGTTTAAAAGTTGCGAGACAAAACTAAGCACGAAATCTATCACGAGAGAATAGCTTCCGAGTATGATCTCCCAACTATAAAGGATGGCAGTTATGCTCGAATGATGTTCTCAGCTGTTAAAGGTCTTCACGAGAATGGCGTTGATGTTCAATATCTTCTTAAAAGAATGACTAGTAAGATTGAAAGCGGAGAGCCAATCGTACCACCTGTAAAACGGGGTAGAAAAACTTAAGTAGTCGGGTTTGTTACTCGATTGCTTAAGTCTAATAAGTTGCGAGACTTATATCATCTCGATTATTTAAACCTCATAAGTTGCGAGACTTATATTGATTAAAATTAGGAGGAAATTAAAATGAAAATCAAATCAACAGTACTTGCAGGGTTCACAATTATGGGAAGTCTATTCGTGGGAGCGACCTTTGGGGGAATGGCGGACAACTCTTTAGCTAATACATTCCATCCGACTCCAATGAAGGCGGAAGCATCAGAGACATCACATACGACTCCGTACGAGCTAATGACTACTCGTGAAGTTCTATCTCAAACGTATCCACTGGTATCTAGCTTTGAAGTATTAGGCTATGACGACAACTTAGGCGTATACAACGTAAGGGACATCAAGGACGGGCAGAAGGAGACATTGGCTCTCGAGGGTACATATGATCCAGGTGAAATACTGATAGTTCTTTGGGCTAATGATGGAAGTGGTGAAATCTCAGGGGTTTCCGTACTAGATGAGAAGGCTAGCGACTTGAATAGCAGATACTTTAAAGGAAACTTGACTACATCTAAATGAAACTCGACTTTGTCTAAAGGTACTTCGTCTAAAGGTAACTAACACTGAAGGTAATTAAACTATTGTGCAATTAAAACTATTGGGAAACTAACACCATTAGGTAATTAAACTAAAAAGACGGCTATAGAGGTCACACCCTCAGTAGCCGTCATAGGAGGAAATACATATGAGTCTACAATTATTCTTCTCACTATGCATTATCATCCCTGTATTCACTATAGCAGGAGTACATATTCTTTACAAGGCTATCATGAGGGAGGATGTGGCGGAATGAACTTCATAAAAGGGGTCATCAATGCTTCGATTATATCTCTGGTGATGTGGCTATCACTCTTTTGGTTTCTCGATTGGGCAATGTCATGAAAGAGGATAATCTACAATAGAAGGCTCATGCGTGGTATCCGTACACGGTAGATATTCCACTTAAGGGGAACACCGAAGCTATCCGTCACCTTAGAGCATACCTACATTGCTCATATTCCCGTTTGATGTCTTTAGTGGGAATTGTATAGGGAACACATTTAGGGAAGCATGATGGGCATTCTGATAGGTTGGTTTATCTATGTGATAGGAATTTATACGGGAATCATATCAGGAAACTTAATGGGATGTTAGTATAAAAAGGTTGGTATGTACCTAAATAAAGGTTGTATTTAGAAGCAGACCGTATTATTATTGAGGTAACTGAATAGTTGTACGGAAAAAGAGTGGGGAAAACACTTAAAGGTCAAGGCTTGTTTAGATTAGAACTCGTACAGATTATTACCAATACTTCGGAAAACGTCCACCTCGTAATTCATAGTATAAAACTCCTCCAGCGCGCATATACTGGCTATTATGTAATGCGTAAAGGAGGAACTGATATGGATAGTTTCCAATTATCAATGATTCAAAAAGCTATTCACCGTACGTATGATGAGCTCGGAAAAGAAGTGGATAGCCAAGGTGCGATTGTAGATGAAATACAAAAAGCACAAGAAGAATATTTGTCAGCTCTTTCACATGAAACAGCGATTGATAAACGGTATTTAAAGTCATTAATATAGAAGAAAATTTTCCTTTTTCGAAAGGAAAATTTTTTTTCGTGTATTTCTATGTATTGCAACAGGGGAAAGTGGCTGCACACATATGAGTAGCAGTTGCTATATCTTTTATAGAAAAACTTTTTGGTTGGAGGCTAAGGATGTTTACTGAGAAGAGATTACCATTTGAAGTAGGGAAACAAGACAATTTTTATGATAAGTTGAATGAGTGGATTGGAGATGTATTTTACGACATCCTTCCGGAAAAAGGCTTTGAAGAGCGTGATGAACAAATTTTTATGGCGTTTCAATTAGAGCGTGCTTTCCAAGAAAAGAAAGTTATGTTCGCAGAAGCGGGTGTAGGAACCGGGAAAACAATTGTATATCTTCTATATGCAATTTGCTATGCGCGTTATACTGGGAAACCAGCTATTATCGCTTGTGCAGATGAAACGTTAATTGAGCAGCTCGTAAAAGAAGAAGGGGACATTGCTAAATTATCTGAAGCATTAGGCTTATCGGTAGATGTAAGACTTGCGAAATCAATGGATAATTATTTATGCTTACGTAAACTTGAAGATGTTATGAGTGGACGAGCTCCAGAAGTAATTGAAGATGTATACTACGAATTACCACAGTTTGTATTTGACCACGGTACGATGCAAAACTTTACTCACTACGGTGATCGAAAAGAATTTCCACTTTTAAATGACGAGGAATGGTCAAAAGTAAATTGGGACTACTTCCAAGATTGCTTCACTTGTGATTCTCGTCATCGTTGCGGGCAAACTCTATCACGTGAACATTATCGTAAAGCGGCAGATTTAATTATTTGCTCTCAAGATTTCTATATGGATCATATTTGGACGTACGATGCTCGTAAGCGTGAAGGGCAAATTCCGTTATTACCAGAAAGCAGTTGTGTTGTATTTGATGAAGGACATCTTGTAGAATATGCAGCTCAAAAAGCTTTAACATATCGTTTAAAGCAAACGATGATGGAGCAACTTTTAACGAGATTATTACAAAATGATATTCGCGAGGAGTTTGCGCATTTAGTAGAAGAAACAATTTGGCAAACAGAGCGATTCTTTGATGTGTTACAAGAGAATAAAAAAGAAATTGCTGGTTCTGATCGTTTAGAAATTACTGTGACAGAAAAAGTAACGGCTGAAGCGAAGCGACTTTATGCGAAAATTGGTGAAGTCGGTGATGCATTAGTATTTGAAAGTGAAATGCATACAGTAAACACGTATGATTTAAATATCGTTGATGAACATTTAGATGTATTAGAGCATTCACTTCGTCTGTTTATGCACGAGAAAAATGTAATTACATGGGGTGAAGAAGGTGATGGAGCCTTCACGTTAGTAATTATGCCGCGTGCAGTTGAAGAAGTATTACAAGAGAAAGTATTCTCGAAGAAAATCCCGTATATTTTCTCTTCTGCTACATTATCTAACAACGATTCATTCGCATTTACAGCAAATAGCTTAGGGGTAAAAGATTACTTATCATTCTCAGTTGCCTCCCCGTTTGATTACGAAGAGCAAATGGCAGTAAACTTACTATCTCATACAAAAGAAAATGAATGGGAAAGAAAGTGTCAATATACACTTGAAAATATACAAAAAACAAATGGACGTACACTTGTATTATTCCGTACAACGCAAGAACTTGCAGCGTTTAAAGAATATGTAAGTAAAGAACAAATGTCAGTTCCGTTCCTATATGAAGGGGACCAAGAAATTAGTCAGCTTGTTTCTCGTTTCCAAAATGAAGAAGAGACTGTACTTTGTGCCGTTCATTTATGGGAAGGTTTAGATATTCCTGGTTCATCATTATCACATGTTATTATTTGGTCATTACCATTCCCTCCAAACGATCCTGTGTTTGAAGCGAAGCGTAAGCACGTAAATGATCCATTCTGGGATGTAGATGTACCATATATGATTTTACGTCTTCGTCAAGGGATTGGCCGTTTAATTCGTACGAGCGAAGATAAAGGTGCTATATCAATATTCTTATCTGATACAGAAGATGAGAAAGTGGTAGAAGCAGTGAAAAACGTACTACCAGTAGTAGGTAAAGAATTATAAGGAGAAAGCTTGGCGCTCGCCAAGCTTTTTTTCTATTATAAAAGGAATTTAGATTTTCATGTCGAATTAAGTTTGAGGTAGAAAAAGGAGGTTTTTATATAATGACAGTAGCTACATATGAAGTAGAAAAACAATTTTTAACATATGTGAAGAAGATACAAAATTACGGAGAAGCATTAAGCTTAATGTTTTGGGACTTGAGAACAGGGGCGCCTAAAAAAGGTGTAGACCAGCGTTCAGAAGTAATTGGCATGCTTTCATCAGAAGTGTTTGCTATGTCGACTTCAGATGAAATGGGAAATTATTTAACAGAGCTTGAAGATTTAATACGTGAAGACAAGCTTTCTGAAACGACGAAGAAAATGGTGGAAGAGTGCCGTAAAGAATATGATAGAAATAAGAAAATTCCACAAGCGGAATATGAAGCGTATGTGAAATTAGAAGCGAAAGCAGAAAGTGTGTGGGAAGAAGCTCGCGAAAAATCTGATTTCGAAATGTTCCGTCCGTATTTAGAACAAATCGTTGAATTTAAAAAGAAATTTATTACATATTGGGGTTATGAAACATATAAATATAATACATTATTAGATATGTATGAGCCGGGCATTACGGTAGAAGTGTTAGACCACGTATTTGGTCAACTTCGTGAGCGTATCGTACCGCTCGTAAAAGAAATATCGGATTCGCAAAAGAGATTAAAGACAAGTGCTTTATCAGAACATTTTTCAAAAGAAAAACAAAAAAACTTTACATTAGAGCTATTAAAGCAATTAAATTATGACTTTGAAGCAGGTCGTCTTGATGAAACGGTACATCCATTCGAGATCACATTAAATAGAGGGGATGTTCGTATTACGACACGCTATGACGAAAAAGATTTCCGTATGGCTGTGTTTGGCACAATTCATGAATGTGGTCATGCTGTATATGAACAAAATATTGCAGAGAAATTTGAAGGTACACCGCTATGTAGTGGAACATCTATGGGTATTCATGAGTCACAATCATTATTCTTTGAGAACTTTATCGGTCGTAATAAATCATTCTGGAAGAAAAATTATGATTTATTAAAAGAGTATAGCGATGGTCAATTCAATGATATATCAGTAGATGAGTTTTATGATGCAATAAATGAATCGAAGCCTTCATTTATTCGCATAGAAGCAGATGAGCTTACATACCCGCTTCACGTTATGGTTCGTTATGAACTTGAGAAAGAGTTATTTGATGGCACATTACAAGTGAAGGATTTACCAGCGGCTTGGAACGATAAAATGGAAGCATATTTAGGAATTCGTCCGGCTAACGATGCACAAGGCGTATTACAAGATGTTCACTGGGCTGGTGGTTCATTTGGATACTTCCCATCTTATGCGCTTGGTTATATGTATGCAGCGCAATTTAAGCAAAGAATGGTAAAAGACATTCCGAATTTTGATGCATTATTAGAAGAAGGAAACGTAACACCAATTCGTGAATGGTTAACAGAAAACATTCACCAATACGGTAAAACGAAAAAGCCACTTGAAATTTTAGAAGATGTAACAGGTGAAGGATTGAATGCAAATTACTTAGCAGATTATTTAGAAGCGAAGTATAGAGAGATTTACGAGTTATAAAAAAGGGCTGCTTACTTGCAGCTCTTTTTTTAAGGGGATAGAAAAATGGAGTATACTTATACAGTAATGGCGCAAGAAGAAGCAGAAGAAATTGCATACAACTGGCATTATGAAGGGAAATATTCCTTTTACGATATAGAGGCAGATGAAGAAGATTTAGCCGAATTTTTACAAGATGAGAGTAGAGGGGATCATACATTTTCTGTGAAGGAAAATGGCACTCTCATTGGTTATTTTACTGTTTGTAAAATAAATGATGGAACGGTTGATATAGGTCTTGGGATGAGACCTAATATAACTGGGAATGGATTTGGTTTACAGTTCATAAATGCTATACTAGCTTTTAGTAAAGAAAAATATGGATGCAAGTATATAACACTATCAGTAGCTACATTTAATAAAAGAGCGATTAAAGTGTATAAAAGGGCAGGGTTTGAAGCAGTTGGGACGTTTATACAGAAGACGAATGGTAGTTATTTTGAATTTTTGGAAATGAATTATATATGTAAAGATAACTAAAAAACAGAAGAGAGTTCTTCTGTTTTTTAGTTTAATGTTTTTTTTAGCAACTGTATTAACTTTCAGTTGCTAGCATGTGTATAGCTGCTTCATGCATGTCTTTCAAACCTGATACTTGAGCGTATTCAGCAACAGTGATGCTACTTGTTGTTAGAAGTTCGATAATATGTTCTTCCATTCTTGACCAAGTTTTACCACCAGCGTTGTCATAAGAGTGAATTAACTTTGTTAATCCATCTTTCCCAAAGAGTAGATAATGCGATGTGAAATCTATAGATACATCACCTATCCCTACTTCTGTCCAATCGATTAAACCAGTTACATTATTTTTTTTATCAATCAGAATATGACCTGGATGTATATCCCCATGCTTTACTCCCACGTGAGATGGCCAAAAAGAATCTTCAGCTAGCCATGCTTGCCAACGATCCCATAAGTTTTGATTAATATGGTATTGTTCCTTCACTCGATTCATCCTTTGTTGCATAGAAGTTCTTAATTCATTAGCCGTAAGAATTTCAACACCTATATTATTAAATTTTTGCTGAGGTAATGAATGTACATTCGCTAGAACTTTTCCTAATGAAATATAGTATTCGGTTGGTACATTCTTTTCATTAAAGTTCCATACATATCTTTGTTGTTCTATATCGATAGTAGCAGCAGGAAAGCCATTTAGTTGTTTATAAGCAATTAGTTCTTCAGAAAATATAGACCAATCAGGAACTTGGAATGCTGCATGTTTTTTCATAATTTCTAACGCTTCTTTTTCTCGTAAGGCATGTCTCATGGATTCTGGTCTACGAGGAATTCTTAGTATCCATTTATCTCCGTTTTGTTCTGTAACGTGTGCTACTTGAAAGTCAACGCCAGATTCATTGATTTCTATTGAATCTTCTAAGATATTTAGTCCTTTTTTATTTGCTAATTGTTTCACTTTAAATATATTCATTTTTATTTCCTCCAATTGTTTATTTTGATTTTAATGCTTTTATACGTTTTCTGTTACTAATCATCCTAAATACATCAATATGATTAAAGAAATGTAATCATAAAAAACCACAGACGGGCTTCTGTCTGTGGTTAAGAGTAAACGAGGATATAAGGAATAAACGTCTCTCTTTGTATGAAAAATATACGAAAAAAAGACAGATGTATATCTGCCTTTCTCCATGTGGAAAGTGTACTCTTCCGTTGAAGATTATTAAAAATGTGCAGACTAATCCCGTTTACTCTGCTTTATGAAAACAGAGCCTTTGAACATATTAAGTTACTTAGTGTTCAAAGTTTGCTGACGTAGTCTTCCTGCGTGCATCATCTTTAACAATCCTCCTTTTAATAGTATAGTAACAATATACTTTGTTTATAAGTAAACATCAACTAAAAATACTAGATGTAATATTAATTGAAAGTGTTGAAAGAGTATGTGTATCATTGAAATTTAGTAGCAAATAGTAGGTCTAGCAAGGAAGGTAGAGATAAGCATGATTACAATTAAAACGAAAAATGAAATAGATTTAATGCATGAATCTGGAAAGTTACTTGCTTCATGTCATAGAGAAATTGCGAAGATAATGAAACCAGGTATTACAACAAAAGAAATTAATACGTTTGTGGAAGCGTATTTAGAAAAACATGGTGCAACGTCTGAGCAGAAAGGGTACAACGGATATCCATATGCGATATGTGCATCTGTAAACGATGAAATGTGTCATGCATTTCCGGCCGATGTTCCTTTGACTGAGGGTGATATTGTAACAATTGACATGGTAGTAAACTTAAATGGTGGTCTTTCAGATTCTGCTTGGACGTATAGAATTGGAAAAGTTTCTGATGAAGCAGAAAAGTTATTACTAGTAGCCGAGAATGCTTTGTATAAAGGCATTGAGCAGGCGATAATCGGTAATCATGTAGGAGATATTGGTTATGCGATTGAAAGTTATGTAGCTGCTGAAGGTTTTTCTGTCGCAAGAGACTTTACGGGACATGGAATCGGTAAAAAAATTCATGAAGAACCAGCAATTTTTCATTTTGGGAAGCAAGGACAAGGGCCTGAGTTACAAGAAGGAATGGTAATTACAATTGAGCCAATTGTCAATGTAGGTATGCGATATTCGAAAGTAGATTTAAATGGATGGACCGCGAGAACGATGGACGGGAAATTATCAGCTCAATATGAGCATACAATTGCGATTACAGAAGATGGACCAATCATTTTAACGAAGTTATAATTGGGAATGAAAGAGTTTACAAAACTCGAACGAAAATGATGTTTTTATAAAATTTGTACGTGTTTTATGAATAAAAGCTTTTCAAAGTATAAAAAGTGCGTTATAATCCTTCTATAAAATAAATAGTTAGCTACACTCATATAATCGCGGGGATATGGCCTGCAAGTTTCTACCGAAGTACCGTAAATACTTTGACTATGAGTGAGGACGAATATATTTGCTTGTTTAGCATTCTTTTTTGCGAAACTCCAAAAGCGCGTCTCTCACTTGTAAAGAGTGGTGGCGGCTTTTGGAGTTTTTTTATTGCATAAGAGGGGGAACAAACATGAAAGTATTACAAGAAAAGATTTTGAACGAAGGAAAGGTTTTATCTGGTGATGTATTAAAGGTAGATGCATTTTTAAATCATCAAATTGATCCAGTACTTATGCAAGAAATCGGAAAAGAATTTGCTAAACGTTTTAAAGAAGAGAACATTACAAAAATCGTGACGATTGAATCTTCAGGTATTGCACCAGCAGTTATGGCTGCATTAGAGCTTGGTGTAAAAGTAATCTTTGCTAGAAAGCGTAAATCGTTAACGTTACAAGATAATATGTATGTTGCAAACGTATATTCATTTACAAAACAAGAAACGAATGAAATTTCGTTATCTCGAAATCATATTGATGAAAGTGATCGCGTTTTAATTATTGACGACTTTTTAGCAAACGGTCAGGCTGCTTTAGGTTTAATGAGCCTAGTAGAGCAAGCTGGAGCAAGTATTGCTGGACTTGGTATTGTTATTGAAAAAGCATTTCAAGATGGAGGAAAGAAGCTTCGTGAACAAGGCGTTCGTGTTGAATCACTAGCAGAAATTGCATCACTTCATAATAACGCAGTTACATTTGTACAGCAAGAAACTGCGGAGGTGAAATAAACGATGAAGCAACATCCAATTAAAATCGCATCGCTTGGTATGCAGCATATGCTTGCTATGTATGCTGGCGCAATTATCGTTCCGCTTATAGTGGGCGGCGGACTTGGTTTAAATCAAAAAGAGTTAACATATTTAGTCTCAATTGATTTATTAATGTGCGGCGTTGCGACAATTTTACAAGCATTATCAAATCGCTTTTTCGGTATTGGACTCCCAGTTGTACTAGGTTGTACATTTACAGCCGTTGGGCCGATGATTGCAATCGGAAAACAATACGGCGTATCCTCTATTTATGGAGCAATTATTGCTGCGGGGTTATTCGTTGTTATTTTTGCGAAATTATTTGGAAAGCTTGTAAAGCTGTTTCCACCTGTTGTAACAGGATCTGTCGTTACCGTAATTGGAGTTACACTTGTTCCAGCAGCAATTAATGATATGGCTGGAGGAGTAGGAAGTAAGGATTTCGGTAGTCTTGAAAATTTAGCATTAGCATTTGGTGTGTTACTATTTATTATCATTATGTATCGTTTCTTCGACGGATTTATTCGTTCAATCTCTATTTTACTAGGTCTATTGTTCGGTACAATCGTTGCAGCATTTATGGGGAAAGTAAGCTTGCAAGCGGTTGGAGAAGCGGATTGGTTCCATGGTATCCAGCCATTTTATTTCGGTACACCAACGTTTGAATTAACGCCAATTATTACGATGATTCTCGTTGCTTGCGTAGGGATTGTAGAAGCGACAGGTGTTTATTTTGCATTATCTGATATTTGCAATAAAAAGATTGGTGAAAAAGAATTAACAAAAGGGTATCGTGCAGAAGGATTAGCGATGGTGTTAGGTGGTATTTTCAACGCCTTTCCGTATACAACATACTCACAAAACGTAGGGCTTGTTCAATTAACTGGAGTAAGAAATCGCGTGATTATTTACACGTGTGGTGGTATGTTAATCGTTCTTGGATTCATTCCAAAAATCGCAGCTATTACAACAATCATTCCGAAATCAGTACTTGGCGGTGCGATGTTAGCGATGTTCGGTATGGTAATGGCATATGGTATTAAAATGTTAAGTAGCGTTGATTTTGGAAGACAAGAAAACTTATTAATCGTTGCATGTTCTGTTGGGATCGGACTAGGAGTTACTGTCGTTCCTACATTATTCTCACAACTTCCAGAAAGCATTCGTATTTTAACAGATAACGGAATCGTACTAGGAAGTGCGTCAGCAGTCCTTTTAAATATCGTATTTAATATGGTGCCACAGCGTAAAGTGAAAGTAAAAGAAGAGCCGGTGTCTATGCAAAGTGCGGTAAGAGAAGCGTAAAATTGATAAAAGGTTCAAATCGCATGCGATTTGAACCTTTTATTTTTGTGTTGTTTACGAGACCTTGCTTTTCTTTTTAAGTGGCATCATCTTTCCGTACGTACCAAGGCGCCATATATACTCAAGTGGCCCGTATTGGTAACGTGACAGCCACCAGCGGCTAATAAAGATTTGCAGCGTGTAGAAACCGATGCAAAATAGTGGTCCTACCCATAATGGAGCAAGATAATCATTTTTGAACAATATTCCGAATACAAGCAACGTAACAATTGTATGCGAGATATAATTTGTTAATGCCATTCGACCAACGTACTGGAACGGACGTAATATCTTTTGCCATTTTTCTTTTTGTAATAAACGCATGAGCGTGAAAATGTAGAATATGAATAATGTCTTTCCGCTTATCATCGTAATACCCATAAGTGAAAATGGTGTGTATGGCTGATTGTTCATAAAGAAGTAAACCATAATAAACCACATCGGTAATGTTAAAACAAACATAATAATTTGCCATTTCTTTAGTTTTGGATCTAATTCTTTCGCACGGCGGAAAATATCTTTTTTACCGGCATATAATCCGAGTAAAAACAATCCTAGTGTTTCAGGAAGCATAATAAGACTGTTACTTATTGCTTCAGAGTAGAAAGAATAGAATCGGTCTGTGATTTGTAAGCCCCAGTTTTCTAACGGCATAATTGCTGTGGAAAGGCCTAACTCCTCTACTGGCACGATTAACATGACAAGAGAACCTAATAATGTGAACAATTGCATGAAACTTAATAGTACAATTGACCATATTAAAATAGTACGTGGCTTTCTTTTGTAAAATAAAAATAAGAAAAACCCGGTAATTGCATAAGTATGTAAAATGTCTCCGTCCCATAAAAGAACGTAATGTAAGAAACCAAATAATAATAAAATAAGTAAGCGACGAACAAATAAAGTTTTTGGTCGATCTGTTTTCGCTTCAGCACGAGTCATAAAAATGTAAAATCCTAGGCCGAATAAAAACGAAAAGATAGTATAAAACTTTGTTTGAATAAACATATCGTAAAATAGACGGATATAGCTATCTAGCCCCTCGTAAACTCCTGTAATATCACGTGAGTCAATCCCGGCGATAACAGGCCAGTTCACAAGAAAAATACCAAGTACAGCTATTCCTCTAATAATATCGATGGAGTGTATCCTCTCGCCTTGTGAAATGTTTTGTGTCATTATTTTCCTCCTTGTTAAGTAATTCCCTTTTATTATACAAAATGTAAGATGGAGGGTATAGGGTGGATTTCCATTTTTTTTAACTATTAAGTTATGTAAGATGAGATATAATAAGAGTGCACAACAAGTTTTAATCTTCTTCAAAACAGGCAGTGAAGCTCCTTCTTATAAGGGGCTTTCTTTATGAAAAAGTGTTGATAATGATTCTCTTTAATGATAAAATGTATTCAAAAGTGATAATCATTATCAAAAAAGGTTGGTGCATGAGTATGGTATATGCATTAGTAGCAGGTACAGTCGCTGTATATGCAGTTATTGCAAAGTATGTTTTAAATGGAGTAGGAACAGCAAAATGAGTGATATTACATAAAATCCCTTTCATTTGTAAAAAGAATGAAAGGGATTTTTTATTTTTAATGAGAATATGCTGAAAATTTAGTATGATAGTAAAGTGAAAAGGTAATCAATGAGTAGGTGCATTTCTCATTGGTTATTAGCTTGCAAATAGCATATACATCTTGGATAAAGGGGAACAAGGGGATGACAAACATAGTACAGACAAACGGTATGAAAAAGCTTGTTTGTTTTTATGAAGAGTGGCAAAAACACGGCGATGCAGAGAATAGTTTAAAGTTGTTTGAAGTAATTCAAAAATATAAACGAGAGCAGCTTATGATAGCATTCTGCGGTCACTTCTCAGCAGGGAAATCAACGATGATGAATCATCTATATAAAGCGCAGTTGTTACCGACAAGTCCAATTCCGACAAGCGCTAACGTCGTTAAAATTGAAAAGGGATTTGATCGTGTTGTTGTAACGATTAAATCTGGAGAGCAGTACGAATATGACGGTGCATATTCAGCAGAAGAATTAAAACAAATTTGTAAAGATGGCGATGAGGTAATTGGTGTTCATATTTATCGGAATGATGCACCAATTCCTGAAGGTGTTATGTTAGTTGATACACCAGGGATTGATTCAACAGATGATGCCCATCAACTAGCGACAGAATCAACGCTGCATCTAGCAGACGTAATTTTTTATATGATGGATTATAATCACGTCCAATCGGAAGTGAATTTACAATTTGTTAAAGAATTGAAACAACGTAATAAAACGGTTTATCTCGTTGTAAATCAAATAGATAAACATAAAGAAAATGAATTATCGTTTGCAGATTATAGCGATAGTGTAAAACAATCATTCTCTAACTGGGATATTGAAGTAGATGGAGTTTATTATACATCATTACGAATGATGAACCATCCACATAATGAAATTGAAAAGCTAGAAACGTTAATTACTTCTATTATGAAAGAAAAAGAGCAGTATGTAAGAGATGGAATGGTGCGAGAAACAGAATATTTAATGGGGGAACATTTCTCGTTTATTCTTTCTGAAAATGAAAAAGCTCTTTTGAAATATGAGGAAGAGTTAGCATCACCGCTTTCCATTTCAGAAATAGTTGAAAAGAAAGAAGAGCTAACGGAAATGAAACATCGCGAGGCTAATAAAGAGTCTCAAATGAGAAATGAATTTATAAAAGGCTTACAAGCTATATTAGATAACGCGTATTTAATGCCATTTGAAATGAGAGAATTGGCAAATGCGTACTTAGAAACAAAATTAACAAAATTTAAAGTTGGTTTGCTATTTGCGAAAGGAAAGACTGAGCAAGAAAAACAGAGACGTTTAGATGCTTTTTATGCTGCTTTGCAAAAGACTGTCGAAACGCAACTTGATTTTCATGTGAAAGAATTTATTGTTGCCTTCTTAAAAGAAGAAGGGTTGTTTACAGAAGAGATTGGGAAAGACATATATGATTTAGAAATTGCTTTTGGACCAGAAATGTTAGCAGAAGTAATTAAACAAGGTGCAGGTTTCACAGGTGATTACTTACTTCTTTATACAGCGGATGTAGCGAATGAATTAAAGAAACGTTATTTTACAAAAGCACAGCAAATTTTTGATAAAAGTGCAGTCGTTTTAAAGCAAAAGGTAAAAGAAGCAGTTGATCGTATTGAAGAAGAGATTGAAACATATACGATGTTGCAAACGGCGAAAGAAACGAAATTGCAATACAGTAACAATTTGGAGGCATATGAAGGCTATTTACAAAATGTTTGGCATGATCGTGTTGCTACACCAGAAGGATTGCAAATAGAAGAGATATTGCAAAGTAAAAAACAAATTGTTAGTGAGAAATTCACACTACAAGAGCAGGAAATTGTAAATGATAACGTAACGGCTCGTGAGGAAGAGATAAAAGGAACGGCAGCTTTAAATATTCAGCGTATATTAGAGAAAGTGAAGAAAGCTGAAACGATATTAGAGCCATTGCCAGCGCTAAAACATGTACAGCAAGAGGTAATAGAAAAAAGGCGCCGTGTGGAAACGAAACAATTTACAGTAGCATTATTTGGAGCTTTTAGTGCTGGGAAATCATCATTTGCCAATGCATTGCTTGGTGAGAAAGTACTTCCAGTGTCACCAAATCCGACGACGGCAACGATTAATCAAATTTTGCCAGTTACAGAGGAAAAACCACACGGAACAGTAATGGTTCAATTTAAATCAAAGCAAGCCTTATTAGAAGATATGAAAGCTGTTTATAAGCTGTTTCATTATGAGATTACTACGTTAGATGAAGCGTTAGCACAGATTGATAAAGTTATGAAATACCCTTCACCAACTGGGAAGCAAAAAACAACATTTAGCTTTTTACGAGCAGTACAAAAAGGGTATGATACAGTTTCTGCACATTTAGGCGAGAAAGTACAAGTTACATTAGAAGAGTTTTCTGATTATGTAGCGAATGAAGAAAAATCTTGTTTTGTTGAGTACATGGAGCTTTATTATGATTGTGCATTAACAAGGCAAGGAGTAGCGCTTGTAGATACACCTGGAGCGGATTCTATTAACGCCCGCCATACAGACGTTGCGTTCCAGTATATTAAAAACGCAGATGCTATTTTGTTTGTCACGTATTATAATCACGTGTTCTCTCGTGCTGACCGTGAATTTTTAATTCAGCTCGGTCGTGTAAAGGATACTTTTGCTCTTGATAAAATGTTCTTCTTAATTAATGCGGCCGATTTAGCAGAGTCTGAAGAAGAACTTGAAATGGTAAAAGGTTATATCGCAGACCAGCTACTACAATACGGTATTAGAAATCCACGTTTATTTGCAATTTCAAGTTTATGTGCGCTTGAAGAGAAACAAGGAAAAAATATTGAGAAAGAGAAGTACGGTATTTTACAAAACTCTGGGATTACTAAGTTCGAGGAATCATTTACATCCTTTATGATGAGAGATTTAATGCTCGTATCTGTTCATGCTTTATATGGTGCATTGCAAGGGGCAGATCAGCTGTTAGTAAATATGATAAATGGTGCAAAGCAGGGGAATGAAGAGAAAGAGAAGCAAACGAAAAAATATGAAGCAGAGCGTGATCAACTACTTCATATTATTTCATCATATAGTGTGCTTGCTGAAGAACAGGCGATGCAAAATGAAGTGAAAGAATTGCTTTATTACGTGCAACAACGTCTATTCCTACGTTATAACGATGTGTTTACTGAATTTATTAATCCAGCATCACTTCGAACGGATGGAAATGTGAAAGTGCAGTTGCAGCAGTGTGTTATGGAATTAGTAGCATTTATTCAGCATGATTTATTACAAGAAATGCGTGCGACATCATTACGCCTTGAAAGATGGATAGATGAAGCGATGAAGCGTGCAAAGAATGAAATTGTGGTGAACTGTAAAGTAGAAAATGAATCAATTTCTATGAATGGAACAGTGGAATATGAATATAAAGATATTACACATAAAGAACCGTTTCCTTCAGTTGAAATAAAAGATTTCAAAAAAGCATTGGCACACTTTAAAAACGAGAAAAGCTTTTTTGAAAAGAATGACAAAGCCTTTATGCAAGAAGACGCTAAATCTGTATTAGAACCTCTCGTATCAAACTATGTAGCTGATGAAAAAGATTTATTTGTTCATCATTATAAGCAAGAGTGGGATTTGAAATGGAACTTATTCCAAAAAGTGATGCAGCAAGATGTGATGAATTATTATGAAAGTGTATTATTTGCATTGGCTGAAACGATTGATGTATCACTATATGAACAAAGTAAAGAACAATTGCAAAAGCAATTAGTAGAGATTGAAAAAGAAATGTATGTGATGTAGTCGTTATGAGAAAAAGATTCGTTCGATTTTCTTTTGTAGTACCGTATCTAAAGATTTGACAAATCCAGCAAATTCATCGGTAGAAATCATATGAGTAAGAACGAGTCGTCTGCCGTCTGGTGTTTCACCGCATAAGACGAACGAAGAAAATTCATATGTTTTATTTTCTACTACTAATTTTGGATAGGAATACGTGTCGCTCTTCTTCTTCTTTCCATCAATAGAGATGACGTTGCATTTTTTCTCATTGTTGTCCATGGTGAATCCCTCCTTTCTATTACTTATGGTAGACAAGGAGGGTTTAGAACAATAGAGAAGGGGGAATTTTTTATGACTGTTGTAATAGAACGTATTTCAAAAGAAGCTATACCGAAGTCTTTATTACTACTTGCTGATCCAAGTGAACAGCAAATTGGTGCATATGTACAAAGAGGATTAACATACGTAGCTAAGCAAGAGGATAATGTAATCGGTGTATATGTAATTTTGGAAACAAGGCCGAAGACGATGGAAATTATGAATATTGCGGTTGTAGAGCATTTGCAAGGAAAAGGGATTGGAAAGAAGCTAATAAGTCATGCTATAGAAACTGCTAAAGGATATGGTATGTCAAAACTTGAAGTTGGTACAGGCAATTCTAGTGTTTCACAACTTGCTTTCTATCAAAAATGTGGATTTCGTATTTTTTCTATTGATTTTGATTACTTTTCGAAGCATTATGAAGAAGAGATTATTGAAAATGGGATTGTATGCCGTGATATGTTTCGGCTTGCAATGGAATTAAATCAGAACGTATAACTTATTTAGGGGGAAGAGAAGATGGAAGTACATAAAGCAATTACAGCACATTCTCGTAAACAAAATGAAAGTGTAAAAGCATGTTTACAATTAGATGCGCAGCGTGAAGCAGCTATTGAAGCAGCCGTATCTCTTGCGTCAAATGGGAAAGAATTTTCGGTTGATGTCATTAATGTTGTAACGAAGCAAATTAATGCTCTTGCAAAAAATGGTGTTACACTAGAGCGTAAATATGTTACAAAAGAAATGGTTATGGAGTATGTAAGTCGTTTGAAAGAGAAAGAAGGTCGTTAAAGATGTTAGTTACAGTCGAATGGTTACGTGAGCATATAGAAGATGAGAACGTCCGTATAATCGATTGTCGTTTTGATTTAGCGAATCCTAATTGGGGTAGAGAAAAGTATGAGGAGGAACATATTCCTCATGCATTATATTTTGATTTGAATGTAGATTTATCAAGTCCTATAACAGAACATGGTGGTCGCCACCCGTTACCAAATATTGAGGAGTTTGCAGACAAGCTGTCGCGAGCTGGTATTGATGGACATACGACAGTGATTGCATATGACAGTGAAGCGGGTGCAAATGCTTCTCGTCTTTGGTGGTTATTAAACTATGTAGGACATGAGAAAGTATATATATTAGATGGTGGATTTCCAGCATGGAAAGAGAATGGACTACCGGTAACAACAGAAATTTCTGTTGCTAAACGAAAAGCATTCAAAGAAAATATACAAAATCATATGCTTGTAACGATGGAAACGGTGAGAGAGAATATCTATGCAGGTGCAGATGTTACGTTAATTGATTCTAGAGAGCCAAAACGTTATGCTGGTGTAGAGGAACTTGTTGATCCGAAAGCAGGACACATTCCAACAGCAGTAAATTATTTTTGGAAGGATGGAATGCTGCAATCAGGACAATTTAAGAATGAAGCTCAGCAACAAGAACGATTCCAAAATCTTTCGAAAGATAAGGAAACAATTGTATATTGTGGTTCTGGTGTTACAGCATGTCCAAATATCGTTGCATTGAAATTAGCTGGATTCCAAAATGTTAAATTGTATGCAGGTAGCTGGAGTGATTGGATTTCTTATCCAGAAAATCAAATTGCAAAAGAAGAAGATTAATCACTTGCATGCAAAAATAATTTGTATTAAAATAAGGTCACAAGCAAGAGATTGCTCGAAAAACTTTGTATTTTACACATTGGAAACAATGTGATAATATAACGACAAGTAAATAATACATCCTGCGGTGTACGTAACTTATTTATGTCTAAAACCGATGTTAGTTATACGGAAGCTCAATATTTAGTGACCATCATCAAGCCTTCCTTGTGGAGGAAGATGTACGGTAACTGTGAGGGCATCCACCTGCGAGTAGCGGGTTTTTGGACATTTACGAGGAGCGGCACGTGCGGGGGTCTTATTTCAACTAACATTATATAAAATTCCTACGGTGTACGTAGCTTATGCATGTCTTAAACCAATAAGTTTAATATGGAAGTTCAATATTTAAATGTAGCTAACATGCCATCTTTTTAAGAAGGAAGTTACAAACATTTGTGAGAGCATCCACCTGTGAGAGCAGGTTTATGGACATCTAGAGAGAACGGCATATGTGGGGCTATATAAAAACCTTACGTTTTATACGTAAGGTTTTTTTGTTGTATACATATATCCATGTTATCTTGATTCACCTGTGAAGTTTCCGTAATAAATATAGCATTTTCTGTCTTCATCAATTTCTCTTGAATCTAAAGTAAATTCCATATGCATGCCGTCTTGTTGAATATATATAATATCTGAATGCAGATATGGCAAGATTTCTTCATAGTTCCATACATCTTTACTTTCAATCAAGTTTGAACTTGTATCCTTTAGCTCTCTAATTTCAAAACCGATGTGGAAGTAAGTAGGATCTGAAGGATCGTTAGAGAAAGTTTCTTGTTGAATATATATAACTACTGTTCCATCTGGATCTACTGAAGTTGCAGTAACAACATATGTATTTTTATCTTTTATAAAATATTCACAAGTCATGCGTGCGATAATTTCAGAATTAGAAATATTTGTGTAATTCCATAAAGCAGGATACCCTTTTGTTTCATCATTAAGTCGATATTCTAAGCGCATTTCATCCCTCTTCTTCCTTTTTCTTCTACTTTATCATGGCTTCTTATATAATAGAAATATATTTTATAAAGGGGAGTGCGAAGGTGACAAAAACGAAATGGCTAGTAGGTGGTGTCGTAACGTCTTTAATGACTGGCACCTTATTTGGCTGCGCACAAGATTTACCCCCAAAACCGAATGATAAAAGTTGTTCAGATTGGGATTGGGATGATGAACTTGGGGTATGGCAGTGTGATGATAGTAGTTCAGGTTATCGTGGACATTATTTCTATGGCGGAACATACTATCAAAATAAATCCACTTTTAAAAATTCATCGGCATTTAAATCGTATCAATCGTCTGCGGAATTTAAAGGTGGAATTGGAAGCGGTTCAAAGGGAGGATTTGGGGGCTAACATATGTCGCAATACATAAGGGATCGAAAAGAGTTTTATTCAAAATATCAGGATTTCTGGTCGGATTTATATGAATGTGAGTATAGTTTGTTTCATGTTTTTCCTATAACAAATGAGACTATGAAACAATTACAAGTTGCAACTGAACGAATGGGGAAAATATTTTTTAAGACTGCTAGACTTTTGCGTAATTTAAGTGACGAACAGCTTCTTGAACTTGGATTTCCCCCCGCAAGCTTATCGTTCATTAGAATGAAAGGATTATATCCTGAATCTGTTATTTCACGATTTGATTTCGTTTTAACAGGCGATAACCAAATGAAAATGCTTGAGTTTAATAGTGATACACCTACCTTTATTATGGAATGCTTTCAAATGAATGGGGAAGTTTGTAAAAAGCTAGGTTATGATGATCCAAACTTAGGCCAAGAGCGATTGCTATCCTCTGGTGTTACAAAAGCTGTAATGGAAGCGACAAAGGGAATAGACAACCCAAATGTTGTTTTTACAGCGCATCATGAGCATATTGAGGATTGGAATACGACTATGTATTTAAGTCAGTTATGCCGTGTTGAAAATAAAGTCGTGCCAATGTCAGAACTTAGAATTACAAAAGATTCTTTAGTGGATAGGGATGGAGTGCAAATTGATGTTTTATATCGTCAAACATATCCGATAGAAGATTTAATTGAGGATCAAGATCCTGAAACAGGGGATTTGGTAGGTGTGGAGTTGTTGCAACTCGTAAAAGCCGGAAAGCTGTTTATTATAAATCCTTTGTCAGCATTTTTACTTCAGCCTAAATCAGTTCAGTGTCTTATTTGGGGATTAGCAGAAGAAGAGGTCTTTTATACAAATGAGGAACGACAGTGGATTAAAGAATATATGTTACCTACATATTTAGAACCAGATTTATTTTTAGGAAAAGGTTCTTTCGTTCAAAAACCTTCATTTGGTAGAGAGGGAGACACGATTACCATTCGTGATAAGGACGAAAATATTATGATTCAAAATGCACACCAAACGTATAAAGCGTCACTGCCGATATTTCAAAAGTATACAGAACTTCCAGTCGTATCTTTGGAAACAGAGAAAGGGATGGAGAAACTGTCGTATGTGTTTGGTTCGTTTTTAATTGCAGGAAAAGCAAGTAGTATCGGTATTCGTGCTGGTGAAAAAATTACGGGGAATGAATCGTACTATTTACCAGTAGGTATAAAAAAGGAGGAAGTATATGATTAATTTTTTATTATATTTAGCAGTAACACTTGGTCTTTTATGCATAGGTCTTTTCCTGATGGAAGTGACAACGAAAGTAAAAGAATTTAAGTTAATGGCCCAAGGGAATAAGGCAGTAAGCTATGTACTTGGAGGGCGATTACTGGGGTTAGCTATTGTTTTATATTCAACAGCAGCTAATTCCATTTCACTTCTTGATATGGTTTCGTGGGGAGCGGTTGGGATTTTGGCTCAAATTATCGTCTTTTATTTAGCTGAGTGGCTTACACCACGCTTTAATATAAATAAAAGTCTTGAAGAAGATAATCAAGCGGTCGGTCTTTTTCTTATGTTTTTATCGCTTTCAATTGGGATTGTAATTGCTGGTTGTATAACTTATTAAAAACTTTACGTTTAAACGTAAGGTTTTTATTTTTACTAATTTTAAAATATGTGCTTCATTCATTTGATACGTAGAAAGAGAAATAGTATGTATATGAGAGGGAGTTGTTGTAATAAGGAAAAGATTCCATTCAAGGTGTTGACATCTATTTTAAATAAGAGTAACATTTTCTATGTAATAAAAATAAGTCTCTGTTAGGTGAGGCTCCTGTATAGAGAAATGCTACTGCCCAAAAATGTCGAGAGACGCCAATGGGTCAACAGGAATGATCGAATTAAGGTTTTTCTTAATGTAGCTGGTAATGTACCTATGCTATACAGTGCTAAAACTCGGCGAGGGAGAGGTCCGTAGATTTCTAATTGTATTAGGAATCGTTTATTTGTGTATGTCATGGCCTTTACTCTTTTCGGAGTAAGGGTCTTTTTGTTACAAAGCTATGAGTAATTTCATAGTATAAACTATAAAATAAAACGAGGAGGTGAGGAGCATGTCAAATTCTGACTCGGTTCCGTTACCCATATACTTCAAATCAAAAATATATGATGTAGGCAGGAAACGACTTGTTCCTCCCTCTATATTTATCATCATGTAGCGTTTATATGTATGTTTAGGCGCTAGACACTTTCACCGTAAAGTGGATAAATTGAGAAACAAAGCGTTTCTTCCTACGTTGTAAAGGAGGAGACGATAATATGTTATATGCAAACAAAACTGTGGGTAACACGTCATATAAATTAAGCAAAAAATCAATGAAAGAACAAACGATGCTTCAAAAAAATAAAGATTTATTAATTGAAATCGCAACGAGAGATGTAAAATCTGTATTTGCGTATTTTAAAACAACAAGAGATGGATTATCTATGAAAGAGGCACAAAAACGTATTCAAGTATACGGCCGAAATGAATTAACTTCAAAAAGAGCTCGTATTGCAGAAGTGATGATGAAGCTAGGTGGAATGATCCCAGGTTTTTCAAAACAACATGTGAGAGATGGATTACAATGTGAGAAGATTACTGTGTCTCGAGTAGAATGTTCTAGTGTAACAGGTTTAAACGGTGAATTAAAAATGATGGATTTGCCAGTACAAGAGCTTGTTCCAGGAGATATGATTTTCCTTTCAGAAGGTGATACAGTACCAGCAGATGTACGTATCATTTATGCAAATGATCTATTAGTAAATGAATCTGTGCTAACAGGAAACGATGCAAGTATTGAGAAATTTGAAAGTTGCTATCATCTTGAACGCAAACGATTTATTCCTTTGAAAAGAATGAAAGACTATAATCCACTTGAACTTGAAAATGTATGTTTCAAAGGGACGTATATTGTTAGTGGAAATGCAAAAGCTGTAGTAGTTTCAACTGGGAAAAATACGTATACAGGGATTCTTCATACTTGTTGTAGTAAAACGTCTTAATGTGTAAATGATGCTAAATATACAAAAACAATGTATAATAGACAAAGTTGAAAAACGTAGAATGGTAATCTATTTATATAACCTTACGTGATGACGTGGGGTTATTATTTTTTTTGGTAGGAGAGGAATTATGAAAAAAGTATTATTAGTTGATGGTATGGCACTATTATTTCGTGCTTTTTATGCAACAAGTGTCTACGGGCAGTTTATGAAACGACAAGATGGTACCCCTACAAACGGGATTCATGGTTATATGAAACATTTATTAACGGCAATGCAAGCAATTGAACCGACACACATCGTAACATGCTGGGATATGGGAAGTACAACATTTAGAACAGAGTCGTTCTCAAATTATAAAGCGAATCGTGCAGCGCCACCTGAAGAATTAATTCCGCAATTTGATCTAGTACAAGAAATGACTGCGAAATTATCTGTTCCAGTTATCGGCATGAAAGGGTATGAAGCGGATGATTGTATCGGTACACTAGCAAAACAATACTGCAATGAAGCGAAAGTTTATATTTTAACAGGTGATACAGATTTACTTCAGCTTGTTGATAAGAACGTTACAGTTATGCTTCTGCGCAAAGGAATTGGAAATTACGAGTATTACACACCAGAGAAAATTATGGAAGAAAAAGGTGTAGAACCGTGGCAAATCGTGCATGCGAAAGCTTTCATGGGAGATACGAGCGATAATTACCCAGGTGTAAAAGGTATCGGTGAAAAAACAGCGTATAAGCTTATTCAAGAACATGGTACAGTAGCAACTGTACTAGAAAATGTGGCATCATTAACGAAAGCGCAACGTACGAAGATCGAAAGTGATTTAGAGAATTTAAATATTTCATTACAATTAGCGCAAATTCATTGTGAAGTTCCAATTTCATGTTCACTAGAAGAAGGATTACACACAATAGATGAAGAAAAACTACGATTCGTTTGTGAAGAAATGAATTGGGGAAGACCTGAAATGTTAATCAATATGCTGTAAATAGTTTGGAAAGAAGGATGTTGCATAAGTCGAACTTAGACTAGGTGACACCTTCTTTTTTATTTTGAAAAAAAGAATTTTAGTAGATGAAAGTATATGGAATGCAGCTTAAAATATATAAATATTTCGACAAGGTAAATTGATATAAGATGATGCAAATGGCGATTTATGTAATTGAATGAAACGACTATAAAATTGTTTTAGGAGACTCTTTTTTGAGTGTTCACAAAGTTGTCAGAAAATAAACGGAATTTTCATATGAAGTTCAAATGGAATTCACAACAATCAATTATTATAAGAACAACCAGATAATTCTTTATCTTTTATATAAATCATCCCCCAAGGAGGACAATGAAAATGAGAAAAAAAGTGAGAAAATCTTTTAAACAATTATTAATTGAAAATAAACAATCACTATTAAATAATAAAGAAAATATGAAAGAAATTGAGGAACGAATTGAGAAACGACATGTAGCATATAGTGGTGCTAGTAATTAAATAAAATAAAAAATGCTATTCCTATCTTTAATCTTGTAAATATACAAGATATTTTTATAGTGCTTTTCTAGCAATCTTTTTCATTTTTCGAGGTTGAAATTGGTATATACCAATTAAAGGGATTAACTATTCATAATATTACAAAAAAAATGTTACAATACATTAAAAATTACGCTATAAATCATTTTAATATGAAAAATTGGAATGAAAAGAAAGGAGAGGAATATGAATAATGGTGTCGCTTTGAAATGATTATTATCATTTCATTAGGAGTTGATATAAAGCGATGAATAGGTATGAAGAACTGGATTCAATTAGAGGGATTTCTTCATTAGTAGTAATGATTGGCCATCATTTAATGATTTTTTCAGTATTTCAAAATTACAGTTATGAAGATAATAAACCATTTGTTATGTATCTATTAAAAGAAACACCTGCTCGTCTTGTTTTTAGTAGTGGTAACGAATCTGTTATTATCTTTTTTGTTTTGAGTGGATTTGTTTTGTATGAATCTATTCAAAAAAATTATGATAGCTATAGGTCATTCCTTGTAAAGCGTATATGCAGAATTTATATTCCATATATCGTAGCGATACTTATAGCTATTTTATGCCAAACTACAATGAGTGAATATGGAATTTCTCATTTAAGTGAATGGTTTAATCGCTCATGGACGATTGAAAGTTCTTTAAGCCTAATCGTGCAGCATATATTATTGGTTGGGAAATATAATACAGATGCATATAACGGCGTAATTTGGTCACTTGTTCATGAAATGCGAATATCAATCATTTTCCCGTTAGTTTTGATGGTTTGTTTAAGAAAAACGTTGAGGGATTCGTTATTGACATTGTTTAGTTTTAGTATATGCTCTGTTGCGATATTATTTTTATTTCGCTCGAGTTTAACATTAACAAGCTATATGTTAACACCACATTACACGGTGCTATTTTTACTAGGAGCACTAGTTGCGAAGTATAAAAATAATGTAATAATTTTTTATAGTAATCGTACTAAAAATGAGAAAATTGCATGGTTTTTATTAGCGATTTTACTTTATATGTATGAAGGGCTTATCGGAGAAATTAAAGTGCTCAATAATTTTATATTGCGAGACTACGTAGTAGCGATAAGTGCATGTTTATTTGTCATATTAAGTTTAGCAGTATCAACTTTGTCATCGTTGCTGCGTAATAAATACTTGTTATATTTGGGGAAGATTTCTTACAGTCTTTATTTATACCATATCATATCGTTATTTTCCCTTATATACATGCTTCATGAAATATTGCCGTTGCCTATCATTTTAATTTTTTCACTCGTTTTTTCATTTATACTTGCAATGCTTTCGTATATATTTGTAGAAAAATTTGCATTCAGAGTCGGAAAGTATGTAACAAAGCAAGCGAATAGAAAGAAGAAAGAGTTATCTGTAAAGAATGATGTGCAGAATATGAATCAGACAAAGGCGGTGAAATAATTGAAGCAAGAAATTAGTATGAAGGATTTTCAACAGTTATTGAAAAGAAGGATAGTAACAATTATTTTGACGATGTGCTGTTTAACTGTTTCTCTAATTCTTATCTCTATGTACGTATTAAAGCCTTCATATCAATATTCAACACAAATTCTCGTTGGGAATTTAGATGAGTTTAATAAGGAAAATTCAGCAAATAAAACACAGGAAAATAAGCAACTCGTAACTTCGTATGTTGATATTTTAAAAAGTCCACTTATTATTTCAACCGTCAAAAAAACTTTGAAATTAGAGCAATCAAGTTACGAATTAGCTCAAAAGATTTCAGTAGTGAATATGGACAATTCACAAATTGTTACTGTTACAGTAAAAGATTCGGATCCTAAAATTGTAAAAGAAATTGTAAAGTCACTGGCAGAACAATCTCAAAAAAGCTTTCAGCAGTATACGAATGTACAGGGAGTAAAAATATTAACTGACCCTGAGTTACAGGAAAAAGCTGAAAAACTGTTTCCGAAATTTCAACTTATTATCCCTATTTCTTTACTTGTTAGTTTTTTTGTTGGGGTAGGTTTAGCTGTATTTCGAGATTATTTTGATGAGCGTATATACGTCGAACAAGATTTGGAGAAAATAACAACAATCCCTGTTATTGGTTACATAAATATGAAACCGAAAAGAAAAAAGAAATTTACAGAAGTTGATTCGCAATCATCTATATATCGAGGTGAACATGTCGATGTTTAAGACAAAGAAACGGCTTCCATTTGACCCGCATGATACTTTAATGAAAGAGCAGTTTTATACGCTGTATCACGAGTTAAAAAAATCGGGGAAACAAGTGTTCACAATTAGTTCAACGAAGGATAGAGGCGTTGTTGCCTCGTTTATAGTCAATATAGGGCTAGTATTTGCAGAAATGAAAAAAAAGGTGTTACTTATCGATGTGAATTTTTCCGATCCTAAGCTACATCTATTATTACAAAGCAACCATACGAAAACAGTGAATGATATAATAAGCGATCCCTCCTGTAGTTATGAAACTTTCTCTAGTAACTTATCTAAATACTTATATTGTATTCCTGCAAAAAAAACAGTACACACCGGTACACCTTTAGTTGCTACAGATGAATTTGATGATGTAATTGCAAAATGGAAGGAAGATTTTGATTACATTTTCTTGTATTCCTCTGAAGTATTTGAGCTTCCTGCTACGCACATGATTGCAGGAAAATGCGATGGAGTGGTCTTAGCAGTTAAAAAGAGAAAAGATTCCCTACGTACTGTGCAAAAAGTGATAGCAAATATAAAGAAGAAAGAATGTGAATTAATAGGTATAGTTTTATATTCTTGAATGTGGGGGTAACGATTTATGATTCGTGAAACAAATCAAGCCGAGTTGTATACGATTCCGGCCCAAGAAAAGACCAGTATTTTGAATCGAAGTATAAAGCGCTTGTTTGATATTATATTTTCACTCATATTGTTACTAGTTACGCTGCCAATTATGTTGTTTTTTTGTATTATAATTGTTTTCGAAACAGCAGGAGCTCCAATTTATTTTCAAGAACGTTTAGGCATGAATGGGAAGAAATTTAATGTATTTAAATTAAGGTCGATGGTAACAGATGCTGAAATAAATGGACCACAGTGGGCAGATGAAAATGATCCAAGAATTACTAAAGTTGGATCATTTATAAGAAAAACGAGAATTGATGAATTGCCGCAACTTTTCAATATTTTAAAAGGCGATATGTCTTTTGTTGGACCTAGGCCAGAGAGAGAGTATTTTTATAAACAATTTGATACGTATATTCCAGAATTCAAAGACCGCTTAATCGTGAAACCAGGGTTAACAGGATGGGCACAAATAAATGGAGGATATAATCTTGATGCAAAAGAAAAATTGAAGTTGGACATGGAGTATATTGAAATGAAAACGATCAGGATGGATATTCGTATTTTATGTAAAACTGTTTTAATTGTATTGAACCGTAATGGTGCAAGATAAATATATGTAAGTAGGTTGCTTGCAAAGGAGAACAGGTATGGGTAGATCTATTTTAAATAATATTATCCATCTATTTTATAGCACAATTTTAGCTAATCTTCTTCAGGCTGTGAGTTTAATTGCTTTAGCAAATTTTTTTAATGCACAAAATTATGGGATGTTTAGTGTTGCTATAGCAGTGACGTTTTTTATGTTATTTTTTACAGATTTAGGACTTACTAACACGTTTCTTCGAGAAGGGGCAAAAGATGGAGTAGACTTAGGGAAGATTTTATCGTCGTATATAAAAATAAGGATGATCCTACTTATTTTTATTTCTATAATCGGTTATATTGCTATTCATTATATGTATGCGGATAGAAATGTAATTTACATGATGATAAACGTAATGTTTTTCATGTTAATAGGATTAACTTTCCAAAATATAGGGATTGCCTACTTTCAGTTGATGGAACGAATGAAGTATATAGCACTTATTAAAGTTGTATCAGCGTCAGTTGTTATCATCATTACATGTTTTTGTATTTTCGGAGAGTTACCGGTGTATGTAACAGCTCGTTTATATGCTTTTGGGTATATGATCGGTGGTTTGTTCAGCATATATATCATGAGAAAAAAGACGAAAATGAATATGAAAGTCGTAATCCATAAAGCATTATTTTGGCAATTAACACCTTTTATTATTAGCGGTTTTTTAATAATGAGCACCCCGCAATTAGCGCCTATCTTACTTAACTATACATTGCCACTAAGTATGGTCGGTGTTTTTGCAGTGGCGTACCGGATGCCAGCAGCTTTATATCAAGTGCCAGGGGTAATTGCAGGTGCGTTTTACCCAGTGCTTTTTAAGCATTATAATCAAAAAAATTTAGAAGAGCATACGAAATTAAACTTACTTCAAATAAAATCAATGGCGATTGTGGGAGTCTGTATGACAATCGGTTTATATCATTTAGCACCATACTTTATTTCTATATTTTTTTATGAGGAATGGAGCAATGCAGTAGAGCCACTCCAAATATTATCCTTTCTCATTGTGCTACAAAGTTTAAATATTGCTATAGCTGACGGCTTAACAACGAGTGGACGTCAAAATAAAAGAACGGTTGTGCAATGTATAGCATTAGTGATAGGTGGGATTATGCTTTATAGTTTTAGTAGTATTGGTGGAGTGATAGGAGCGGCTTATGCTATGGTTTTATTTGAAATTGTAGCTTTAGTTGGGTATATAGCAGTAAGTGTAGTGAGGAAGAAAATTGTATTCCAAATTGTCATACCTTATACAATTTATTTTGGCGTAACTTTTATTGGGGTGCAATATATGTTGCATACATATCATTTCATTGCGCTCGTTCTGAATACGTTAATCGTAGTAGTTGGTATATTCCTATATGATTATGAGCTGAAAAAACTTCTTTTTTCGTTTATAACAAAAACACGCAAAAAGGATTATATTACGAAACAGGGGATATAGCATATGGAAAATAATATGAAAATGTCGATGAAATGGATTATGCTTCTAATATTATTTGTCATGTTAAGTAAATACAATATATATATTGGATTTTCGTTGAAGATCTATATGATTTTTTTAGTCATATATTTTTGTTTAACAATTAAAAACTTCCATATCCAAAAGCTATATTTTCATGAAGTTGTATTTTTACTATTTTATTTCATCTATTGTTTGAGTGGAATTCTTTCTATATATTTACATGCTAGCATTCGTATGATTTTTGGTGTGTTACTTGTTTTAGGTTGTTATTTTATAATGAGAAATTTATTAGGAAATATTGAAATAGCAACACTTGAATCATCTATTTTTTATGTAGGATTTATATTTAATATTGTAAGCTTAATACTTTATATAGTTGGTTTACAGCACTTTGGGTTATACGGTGGAGAAGAAAGAGAAATTTTTGCTGGACTATTAGTTGATAGAGGATATCCAAGATTAATTGGTTTGCTAGATGATCCTAACATTTTTATTTTTTATAATACAATATTTTTTATGTATTATATGACAAATTTACATAATATGACGAACATTTTAGGATTGATTTTATGTGTTACGACAAGTTTATTAACTTTTTCAAGGGGAGGAATATTAGCGCTTGTGCTTGTCATTTTTGTATATGTATGTACTTCTAGTTTTGCAAAAAAAATAAAAATAATGATAAGTTTACTATTGTTTGGTGTAGTGATCTTTAGTTTATCTAATAGTGTAATGGGTGGCCAATTGGATGACATATTGAATAAACGAATTTCTGATTTTTCGCATGATAATGGAAGTGGCAGATTTACATTATGGGAAGCAGCTTTTAAATATTATTTATCTAATCCATATATCGGAATCGGTGCGTTTAATTTTTCGAATTATTATGAATTTCAATTTAATGAAAAATTATATGTGCACAATACATTTTTAGAAATTTTATCTGAATCGGGTACCATTGGTTTTCTTTTATATAGCGCTTTTTTATTTGTATTAATGTTCAAGTTAACGCAGTATACTTTGTTTCGTGAAAAACCGTATCTTTTATTGACTATGGTTGCATTTTTATTTCAGATGATGTCATTGTCACTCATTATTAACGAAGCGTTCTTTTTATTTTTAGCAATTGTTGTGAAGTACATTTCAATATATGAAGGAAGGGGAAAGATAGATGGTAAAATGTCAATCAGCACATAATAAGGCGCCTCATGTTTCTGTAATAACACCTTCTTATAATAGTATACGATTTATAGGTGAGACGATTGTATCTGTACAAAATCAATCATATGAAAATTGGGAGATGATTATCGTTGATGACGCTTCAACTGACGAATCTGTTACAAAAATTAAAGAGATAATAGAAGGAGACTCGCGTATTAGGTTAGTATCATTAAAAGAAAATATTGGTGCTGCTAAGGCTCGGAATATAGCAATTCAAGAGGCGAGAGGAAGATATATTGCCTTTTTAGATAGTGATGATATATGGTTACCGCATAAATTGAAGACACAATTGTTATTTATGGAAGAAATGAGTGTGGCCTTTTCATATGCATCGTATAGTTTAATCGATGAAAACGGTAATGGACTAAATCGAGAAGTGAATGTACCGAAATCTGTTGACTATCATTGTTTGGCAGGAAATACAATTATCGGATGTTTAACAGTAATAATTGATCGTGAAAAAATTCCGCATATTGAAATGCCTAGTGTACAGCCGGAAGATACGGCGTTATGGCTGAAATTATTACATGAAGGGCATGAAGCGAAAGGGATACAGCAAGTATTAGCGAAGTATCGAATTGTAGCAAATTCGGTTTCCAGAAATAAAATTAAAGCAGCTTTTCGGTATTGGAAATTATTAAGAGACCAAAAATGTCTTAATGCAGTGCAAATCTTTTACTATTTTAGTAAGTATGCTTATCATGCCTATAGAAAAAATAAAATCAATGTAGTTGGGAAGACGCAATTATGAATATACTTTTGATGACAGATAAATTGATAACAGGCGGAGCTGAAAGTTATTTCTGTAAATTGGAAAGTAATTTGCGTTATGAGGATTTTAAGGTTTATACAGCTGCAGGTGATGGAGAGCTATATGAATCTCTTACTAGAAAAGAAAATTTTATGTTACTTAGCCGATGGAATCATTTGAGAAATATTTATTACTTACGAAACGAAATTTGTAAACGAAAGATAGAACTTATTCATGCCAATAGTTTACGAATGGTATTATATGCTTTTCTACTTCAAAAGTTTATGAAAAAAAAGATGAAAATTGTGTATACGAAGCATAATGTAACGATATTAGAGAAGAAAATGCCAACTCTTTTTCGTTATTTTATGAATAAATATGTGAACAATATTATTACAGTAAGTGAGTTTGAAAAAAATAATTTAATTTCAATGCATGTAGCTGCAGAAAAAATAAAGACGATTTATAATGGTGTGGATATTGAAAAGTTTTTATTTCGGCAGAAAAAGACAGAATCTACTTATCATGTAGGGATATTAGCCAGATTATCCAAAGAAAAAAACCATCGACTATTTGTAAAAATTGCAAATGTGTTGAGAAAGAGAGATGATTTTAAGTTTTATATTGCTGGTGATGGACCAGAGAAAGAGTCTATTATGAAAGAAATAGAAAAGTATGGATTGCAGCAAAATGTAAAGATGTTAGGGAATATTTCGGAACCACATAGATTTATAGGGAATATGGATGCCCTACTTTTATTATCTTTTCGTGAAGTGTTTCCGATGGTGGTAATTGAAGCGATGGCCACAGGAACACCAATTATTTCAATAGATGTCGGCGGAATAAATGAAGCAGTAATAGATGGAGAATCAGGTGTTTTGATATCTGAATATTGCGAATCAGGATTTGTAAGTGCGCTTGAGGAACTAAAAGAGAATGAAGAAAAGGTGAATGGTATTAGACTGAAAGCACGAGAGAAAGCAGAGAGATATTTCTCGTTAACCAAAATGATAGAAGAAACGAAAGATTTATATGAATTAAACAAATGACTGTAGAAGTCGTTTGTTTTTTTTATTATAGAAACTTTTAAGATAAAACTCACATATTATATGAAAAAGGTAATATGAGGAGTGAATTTATTTTGTCAGAATATATTTCTTCCCAAGAAGATTGTACACCAGAAAATAGCGTTCATATTGATTGTTTTGGAGCAGTTCCAAACTCGGGAAATGATAGTTCATTAGCAATTCAGCAAGCTATAAATTATTGTGTAGCGAATCGAATTTCGACGGTTAGAATTACAGGGGTAAATACGTACAAAATTGTAAAGCCGGTTGTTGTTAAATCAAATGTAAGGTTAGAGCTAGATCCTACTGTAACACTACAAATCGATGGAGATTTTAATGCGTTCGAATTGCAACAAAATGCGTCTATAACAGGTGGTACAGTTCAAGTTATAAATCCACTGTTTCAATCTGCAGTTATTTATGTTTCCGGTTCACAACAAATAGAAGTTCCTAATCACTCTCTTATATCAAATATAAATATAATAAATGCAACGTCGTCATATAAAGGAAAGGCTATACACTTTTATTGTCAAAAAGCATGGGACTATATTAGTTTTTTTCAAGTCAACTTTATTCAAATTAAAAACTTTCAAACTGCAATACATTTAAAGACAGAATTTATAGATGATATAAATACCCCTTGCTGGATTAATGCAAATGTATTTCAATCTATATTTATTGATGGATGTCAGTATGGGATAGAAGTAGATGGAAATAGTGATTTGCCAAATGAAAGTTCAGGTAATACATTTCATGATATTCAAGTACAATGTAGACAGCAAACGAAAAAAGTAATTCGTTGTACGGGCGCTTATAATACATTTGATTGTATGATCTGGGATACGTACCGGATGAGTAGCGAACAGATTGTCATTGAATTTTCTTCTAATTCGCATCGTAACTACCTTTTTTCGAATTTACTTTCCACAACTATTGTAGATAAAGGACAATACAATGTTTGTAAGTCTACCTATGAAGAATCTCTTCGGATTCAGTTGCCGATTACGTTAAATAAACCACATTTAATAGGGAACCAAGATGATATATTAGTAAATGCTCAGCAGAAGTATACTGTTAAGCAAGTAAGTGGGAAATTACCTTACGGGGGGAATCTTGCAAATTGTTTTAATTTAATAGATGAACAAAGTGTAAACTATATCGATGTTCCGGATAGTAATCCAGTTGTGATTGAATTAGATTTTACGAAAAATCCAATCCAAATGTTGAATTGTTTTGGCATGTATTTTGGATGGGGAGAGAGCCCGAAGAAAATTAAAATTGAGTATGCATTAAGTGCAACTGGAAATTGGGTTGTTGCATCGGATGTTCCATTAAATGTAGGCGACACAATTATATCGAATATGAAGGCGAGTCAACTATATAAAGCGAGAATTACACTGAGTGGTTATGTTCAAGACCATAAACGTTTTCGAATTAATCGTATATTTGCGAGATCTTCTATGGAAAATGGGAATGCTTGGTTAGCAACAACAGGCGGAAGAATGTTTGGAGATATTGAAATAGAAGCAAGTAAAGGTATCATTATGAAGACTGTTAGTGGAGCGAAATGGAAAGTAACAATTAATGAGGCAGGTCAACTTATTACGACTAAATTAACTTGAGATGATGCTCGGTTATAAATGCTTGGACGAGTTATTAAGTAGTACGATAAAGAGAATGAAAAAGAGATTGTAATTTGGTTTCAACCAAACTACAATCTCTTTTTGTTTCATTTAATCCCACCAAATCCAAGTCCAAAGGTAATTTCGTATATTCCGAGGAGTAATGCGAATAAAACGTTCCCCGTCAAAGAAGCAATTGAAATTTGGAAGTATTTCATCTTGGTTTTCTGGAACAAAAGTGACGATGTTTTCGTTACTCGTAACGGTTACTGTAATTGGTGGATCGGTAGGCGAGGCTTGAAGTTGTAACGAAATATTAGCCGTATTTTTAAACTCATTAGTAACAGGTGGACTTATCACTTGTACGGTGAATAACACGATAATTGTTTCGCTTGGTTCTAAATTAGTAGCAACTAGGAAACCGATATTCGGATTCGCTAGTGGAGAGCGTTCTCCGTTAATGGAGACGGTGCCGCTCATAAATTGTAAACCTACTGGAATAGTATCCTGTAAAGAAATATTTAAGAGTGAAATCTCAGAAGTATTTGTAATACGCACCGTGTAATCAAAATATTGATTGAAATAAGCTGAGCTGACGGAAGCGTTTTTCGTGACTGTCGCAGTTACAAATTGAACTGGTATACGAACAATATTCGAATTAACAACGAAAGTAATAATCGGATCCTGTGGTGTCAATTGGAAAGCGGCTGTAACTGTTGCAGAATTTATAATTGTACTGTTTGAAGGAATAGAAGTTACAAGAACTTTAAATGTTATCGTTGCTACTCCATCTGCAGGTAAAGAGCCGATATTCATACCAGTGTCTGGACGGATATTTGGAACTTGAGTACCATTAATTGATACGCTGTTTTCTATAAATGTTGTACCGGCTGGAATTATATCTAGGACGGAAGTACTGATTGTAGGAATTGGTGAATGATTTATCACCTCTAATGTGAAAGTTATGATGTCCCCTGTCGCCACGATAGATTTATCGGCTGTTTTTTCAATACTAACCATTGGATCAACTATTATTGTTGTAACAGTATTTGTTTGCTTTGTAACGGTATTTATTTGCCTTGTAATCGTAATAGGAGGTTCGGTTGGACCGACAATAGGTGTATAGGAAATAGTAGCATCGTTATTGATTGTAGATTGAAGAGTAGAAGAAGACATTGTCACTTGGAATGTAATAATAACAGATTCGTTTGGAGCAAGGTTGCCTAGCGTAATACCATTTTCAGGATTCGCATTAGGTTGATTGATTCCGTTAATCGTAACACTACCAATAACGAATGTCGTATCTACTGGTGCCGTGTCTACTAGAAGAAGATCTTCAATAGTGATATTACCACTATTAGTAATCGTAATGGTGTACGTTAAAGTTTGACCAGGTAAGGCACTCGTGAAATCAACAGCTTTTATCGCAATGACATTATCATTTTGGACGGTTGTTGTAACAGTATTTGTTGTGGTTGTATTTGTAACAGGTGCGTTATTTGGATTGACAGTATAGTTAAAGGTAGTAATTGCATTGTTGTTAAGTTCATTTGGTGTTGGGATAGAAGTCACAAAAACTTGGAATGAAGCGATAGCATCTCCACCAACAATTATAGTGTCAATTGGTATACCGCTTACTGGATTAACTCCCGGAAGCGTTTTTCCGTTTACAATAACGCTATTTTCTATAAATGTGGTACCTTGAGGAATTATATCTTGAATGACTACATCATTTGCTGCAACATTACCAGTTTGATTGAGTGTAATCGTATACGTTAACGTATCACCGACAGTTGCAAATGCCAGGTCAACAGCTTTATTACTATTTAAAGTCGCGTGATTAATTTCTGTTACGGCAGCTGATGAAATAATAGTTTCTGTAATAGGTGGTCGATCTGGTAACGTGTATTGAAATTTAATTGTACTCGTGTTAGAAATTGGATTTGTTTGTGGGATCGAAGTAACACGTACTTGGAATAGAATAGTTGCTGTTGTATTAGGCGGAATGTTATCAATTTGTATCCCGCTAAGTGGATTGTCATTTGGACGAGCGTTGCTATTCGCAATAACACTGTTCTCTATAAAGTTCGTATTTGCTGGGATGATATCTGTCACGATAATGTTTTCTACTTGTATATTCCCGTTGTTTGTGATGGAAATTGTGTAAGGGATAATCGTTTGTAGGTCACCGTATTGGATAGGCGTTGTTTTTGTTGCGACTACAGTAGCAGTAATAACTTCAGTGAAGGTAATATTAATAGTCGATATTTGTTCTTCTCCATTTATCGTATAACGAGAAGTTGATTGATTTTGAACATGGCCGCTAGCTGGAAGCGCTATGACGGTAACAGAAAATGTGACTGGGATAGAAATGTTAGGAGCAATCGTTCCTACAAGTATACCGGTACTTGGATTGGCGTTAAGCTGCGGAATGTTATTTACTAAAACGCTACCGTCAATAAAGGTAGTTCCACCAGGAATATTGTCTGTAAATACAACAGCAGTGGCATCTGTATTCCCTGTATTCGTTAAAGTTGTTGTATAAGTTAAAATGTCACCAATTGTTACAGAAGTTAAATCAACGGTTTTAAGTGAAACGATATCAGCATCATTAATTTGAACGAAAGTAGTGTTGGAAGTAGTCGATTTTTGAATTGGTGCAAAATCAGGGTTGAAAATAAAGTCGTAGACGATGTTTGCAGTATTAGGTGTTGGGTTTACAGCAGGTAAATTCGTAACGGAAACTTGGAACGTTATTGTAGTCGCTTGACTTGACGCAATATTAGGAATAGAAAAACCGATATTTGGATCTGCTGCAGGAAGTACCGTGTTGTTAACTATTACACTTCCTGGAATAAAGACTGTTCCATCTTCTATCGTATCTGTAAAAAAGATGGAGTTAGTTGTAGTGGATCCGTTATTTTGAATGAGTACTGTATATTCAATAGTTTCATCAATATTAGCTAATATTGTATTAGCAGATTTTGTAGCGATAAGAATAGCATCAATAAATTGTATATTTGTAGTATTGGAAGATGTCGTTTCTGAAATTGGTGGTAAGCTTGGGTCTGGCTGATACTCATAGTGGATGACGGCGATATTATTAATGTTATTTTGATGAGGTATAGAGACTACATTTACTTGGAATGTAACGATAATTGTATTGTTTGGAAGGATAATATTAAGGGTGATTCCAGTAATTGGATTCTCGTTAGGTCTTGGTATACCATCTACAAGAATGCTATTTGGAATGAATGTGGTGCCAGCAGCAATTGCGTCAATTAGGAGAGTATTTGTAATAGGTACTGTACCAGCGTTTGTAACTGCGACTGTATATGTGATGATTTGACCGATGCGTGTAATAGATCTGTTAGCGGATTTAATTGCACTAATATATGCTGTACGGATTTCAGTATTTACTGCATTTGATAACGATCTACGCTGAATAATTGGAGAACTAGGCTCAATTTGGTATTCATACGAAGTGTCTGAAATGTTAATGACTGTATTGCCAGGAGGTATACTTGTAAGTTGTACTTGGAATGAAATAGTGACTGTTTCATCTGGTTGTATCGTGCCAAGAGTTATTCCATTTTCAGGGTTCGCACCAGGCTGAATGACATTATTTATTGATAAGCTATCTTCAATGAATATCGTACCTTCTGGAATATTGTCAATGAACAATGTATTGTTAGCCGGAACAGTTCCTATATTTTGTAGTGTATTTGTGTAGGTAATATTTTGCCCGATGGATACGAAAGTAACATCTGCCTGCTTAACAGAAATAATATTTGCATTTTGAAGTGATGTTGTAACGATATTAGAGGTTGCAGAGCGATTCACTGGGGGAGCTGTAGGAATGCTTACATATTGGTACGTTGCTGAAGATTGATTTACAATTTCGGTTTCAGTAGGTGGATTGTTTGTTTGTACTTGAAATAGTATTGTTTTGGAACTATTTGATGGGATCGTTCCAATTGATATTCCGTTTTCTGGATTTGTATCAGGCTGAAGTACACCGTTAATTGTGACACTGTCGGGAACGAATGTAGTCCCAGCTGGAATCGAATCTGTAAAAATAATATTTATTGCGTCAACATTGCCGATATTTTTCACTTCAGAAATATAAAGGATCGTTCCACCAATATCTACAGTTGTTGGATTGGATGTTTTTGTAATTGTTAATTGTGCTTGCACGAAATTTGTAATGACGATATTACTAGTAGATGTTTCCGTAATAGGCGGTTGCCCTGGATCTGGTTGAATTGTATATGTTGTATTGGATTGATTTGTAATCGATTGTTGCGAGAATGGATCGTTAATAAGAATTTGGAACGAAATAAGGTGAGTAGCGTTTGCTGCTAGGTTAGGCAAAGTAACACCTGCATTTGGATTGGCACCAAGTATAGCTGTTCCGTTAAGTGTAAAACTATTGTCTACGAATGTAGTCCCTTCTGGAAGAGTATCTGAAAATATAAGATTTGAAGCAGGAATATTTCCGGTATTCTCTAGCGTTATCGTATAAGTCAAAATATCACCTGTTGTTGCTTGTTGTGCATTGACTGCTTTTAATGAAAGAACATTCGCATCCGAAATTTGTGTGACTGCTGGATTAGACGTTATTGTTCGAGAGATGATAGGAGCGGTTGGATCGGCGATAAAAGTATAGGCAATACGGGCTATATTAGAAATTGGATTCACGCTTGGAATGGATTGAACGATCACTTGGAATGTTATGGTGATAATGTCTGAAGGCGCTATGGAGTTTAATGGTATCCCTACGTTTGGATCGACACCTGGAGCTGAAACGCCATTAATGGTTACGCTATTCGGAATAAATGCAGTTCCTTCTGGGACCAAATCTGTTAAAGTAACTGTATTTGCAGTTGTATTCCCGTTATTTTGAACGACTACAGTGTAAGTGATTGTACCGTTAGTAGATTGTACGAGAGAATCTGTATTTTTAATTACAGACAGCGATGCATCAACGACAGCTGTACTAACCGTATTAGATGAGGAGGTTGCTGTAACTGGAGGTTGACTCGGATCGACAATATACGTGTAACTTGTAAGTGCTTGATTTATAATTGCTCCTTGCGGTGGAATAGAGTTTGCAAGAAATTGGAACGTAATCGTAGCAGAATCACCTGGTGCGATAATACCAACTGGAATACCGAGAGTTGGACTTGCATCTGGAAGTGAAATCCCGTTAAGCTTGACACTATTTGGAACAAATAATGCCCCTTCAGGAACACCGTTAATGAGTAATACAGAGTTTGCAGGGAAGTTCCCAGTATTCGTTAATGTTGCTGTATACGTAATGATATCTCCGATAGATACGATTGTACGATTTGCTTCTAAAACAGTTGTAACAGTCGCGTTATTAATTTGTGTGGAAGCACTATTAGAAGTTATTGTGCCTATAATCGGAGGAGCTGCCGGGTCAACGATGAATGCGTATTGAATAGATGCAACGTTTGTAATTGGGTTTGAAGGTGGAGTAGATGTAACTATGACTTGGAAAGTAACGGTTAAGGAACTACTCGCGTTAACGGTTCCGATATTCACTCCGTTATTAGGATTGGCACCTGGAATGGTACTTCCATTTACAGCAAAACTATTTTCAACAAAGGTCGTTCCTCCTGGAATGAGGTCTGAGAAATTTACATTCGTAGCGTTTGTATTGCCGCTATTTTGAATTAAAACTGTATAAGTGATTGTGTCTCCAATATTCGCAAAGGCTGTACTAGCAGTTTTTACAGCTAAAAGTATTGCTGTATTAATAGAAGTAACAAAGACGTTCGTTTCCACGTTGCCAGGCTGAGCTTGTAATGCATTGCCTACGTTATATTGGAAGTTCACAAATGCTAAGTTTTGGAGTTCAGGAGTGAATGTTGTTGGATTGCTTACAATTTGAACTTGGAATATGATTGTTACAGTTTGATCTGGATTGACTGTATTTATGCCAATACCGCTGGTGATAGAAGCGGATGGTAATGAAGTACCGTCAACAACAACTGATCCTGCAACAAATTGTGCCCATGAAGGTAAAGGGTCTGAGAAAACAACGTTGTTAGCTGGAATATTTCCTGTATTCATAATCGTAGTTGTATACGTAATCGTATCACCAATCGTTGCAAAAGCTTTATCTCCAATTTTAATCGTGTTTAAAATTGCACTTTCGATTTTTGTTGAAACAGTAGTAGAAGTAATGTTTTTTGAAACTGGTGGATTAGCCGGATTAACGATATGTTGAAAGTTAACGCTAGCTTGATTGGTAATTGGATTTATAGGCGGGATTTCATGTGCGAGAATATTAAATGCCACAATGACAGATTGGTTTGGCGCGATATCACCAATTGGAACCCCTGTAACGATATCTGCAGTTGGGATGCTAGTTCCGTTAAGTGTAAAACTATTCGGTTCAAATGAAGTTCCATCTGGAATAAGGTCGGTGAAAATAACATTTGTTGCACTAACATTTCCGCTATTTGTAATTGTAACGGAGTAGACAATATCTTGCCCAATGTCAACCGTAGATACATTTGAATTTTTTTGTGCAGTAAGGATAGCGCTATTAATTTGTGTGGTTGTTGTATTAGATTGATTAGAAGTTGTAATAGATGGCTGGCTAGGGTCAACGACATAATGATATGTGATAGAAGCAGAATTAGAAATAGGATTTAGTGTAGGAAGTGTAGTAACAGTTGCTTGGAATGTGACGATTGCGGCATTACCACCATTAATGGAACCGATATTTACACCAGTAGATAAATCAGCATTTGGAATGGTTTGCCCATTAACTGTGAAACTATTTGGAACGAAACTTAAATTGCTATCAAGTATATCGATGACGGTAACATCAGTTGCAGCCACATTCCCGGTATTAGGGAGGTTAAGTGTAAATGTTATTGTATTACTAACATCCGCAAAGGCTAGATCTGTCGTTTTTGTACTTATAATATTTGCGTTATTTATTTGAAGAAGCGTAGTGTTGGAAGTAGCTGAACTCGACACTGGAGGGTTAACAGGATCAACAGTAAACTCATATGTCGTTGATGCTGTATTCGGTGCTGGGTTACTAAGGGGAATATTATTTACTGTCACTTGAAAGACGATACTATATATTTCATTTGGTGGAAGCGCTGCAAGTAATACACCTGTATTTGGATTCGCGTTAGGTTGTAAAACGCCATCGACGGTTAATGTGTTAGGAACAAATGTGAGTCCACTTGGTAATACATCTGTGAATACTATATTAGTTGCATCCGTATTTCCTATATTGGAAATAGAAGTAGTATAAAAGGCAGTTTGCCCGATATCTGCAAAGGATGCACTTTCATTTTTCGTCATAGATAATATGGCTTCTTTAATTTGCGTTGAAACAGGATTGCTAATGGAAGTTTCTGTATCAGGCGGTGAGACTAATTGATAAGATGTTGATGAGAAATTTACAATTGGGTTTTCGGTCGGTAATGAGGTCACGTTTACTTGGAAGGAAACATTTACTGTAGCCCCCGCTGTTATCGGTCCAATATTTACACCGTTTACTGGATTCGCACCACTTTGAGGAACTCCATTAATGGAAAATGTGTTTGCAATAAATGTAGTTCCGCTCGGCATAGTATCTGTGAAAATAACATTTTGTGCAGATGAATTTCCATTGTTTGTTAAAGTGACAGTATAAGTGAGTGTATCTCCGATGTGGCTAAATGCTTTATCAACTTGTTTAGATGAAAGAATGGTAGCTGTATTAATTGTAGTAAATGTGGTGTTTGAAGTAACATTTCTTGAAACAACTGGTGCATTTGGATCAGCGATAAATGTGTAAGAAGCAGTAGCGGAATTGGCAATAGGATTTTGGGCTGGTGTAGAAGTAGCGGTAACTTGAAATGCTATAGATATTGAGCTGTTAGGAGCAATTGATCCAATTGTTATGCCGGTATTAGGATTGAGCCCGATTTGTGTAATGCCACCTATTGTAACGCTATCAGTAATAAACGTTGTACCATTTGGTATAAGATCAGTGAAAGTAATATTCGTAGCGTTTGTATTACCGATATTTGTCAAAAGTGTCGTATAGGTAATGGTATCACCTAGTGTTACAATTGTTTGATCTACAGATTTCACCATCGTTATCATAGCATCTAGTACCGGGTTTGTAACGATATTCGTTGAAGTAGAAGTTGTAATAGGAGTTCCGTTTGGATCGACAGTATAAGAATATAAAATTGTGTCACTACCCATAATTGAACTTGAAGGGGGAACAGAAAGAACAGTTGCTTGGAAAGTAACGGTTACTGTTTCACCAGTAGCGATATTTGGTATAGTTACTCCAAGTGCTGGTTGCGCACCAGATTGCTGAACCCCATTTATTTTGACTGAGTTTGGTATAAAGGTAGTGTTAGCTGGAATTGCGCTCGTGAACGTTATATTCGTTGCAGTCGTATTTCCTGTATTTGTAATAGTTGTTGTATACGTAATCGTATCTCCAACAGAAATGATAGATTTATCAACGCTTTTTTGGGTCGTTAATATTGCACTATTAATTGTTGTCGAAACAGAATTAGATACATTCGTTTGTGTTACGGCAGGTTGGCTAGGATCAACCACATGTGCAAATTGTACAGAACTAAAATTAGAAATTGGATTTATACTTGGAATGTTTGTAACAAGTACATTAAGAGTAATCACGGCCGTTCCATTTGGGTTTATATTTCCAATCTGAATCCCGTTAGATGGATTTCCGATTTGCTGTGTACCAGAATCGTTTGTAAGAGTGCCAGATATGAATGCCGTTCCATCAGGTAAAGTATCCGTGAAAATTATATTTTGTGAAGTGACATTTCCAGGGTTGCTTAATGTAATTGTATAAGAAATTGTATCGCCAATCGTTGCGAAAGTTTTATCTACAGATTTGATTGCCACAATTTCCCCAGAATTTATTTGTGTCGAAACAGAATTAGATGTCGTATTTCGTGAAACAAGTGGTAAATTAGGTCCTGTCATAAATTGATAATCAATAGAAGCACCGTTTACAACTGGTGAGTTTGGTCCTCCAGGTCCGATTGTAAAAATAGGATTTGGGATGCTAACTACTTGCACACGGAAGGTAACATTTATAAAATCTCCTGCAATAATATCCCCAATTGGTATCCCGTTCGCTGGATTTACTCCAGGTAATAAAACCCCACCTACTCGAACGCTATCTTCTATAAATATTGTATTATTTGGAGTCGGATCTGTAAAAATGATATTCGTAGCAGTTGTGTTCCCTATATTTTCTAATAAAACAGTATACGTTAAAAATGAATTTCCAGGTGCAATGTCAGAAAATAGTCGATCCACACTTTTCGTTGCTTGAATAATCGCTTCGTTAATTTGAACTAAAGTTGGATTACTTGTAGCTGTTTCTGTCACCGGCGGCTGGTTAGGATCAACAATGATAGAGTATGTTGTGCTAGATTGGTTCAATGTTGGATTTGTAGCTGGTATTGAGCCAACAATAGCTTGAAAGCTAATTGTTATCGTTTCTCCAAATGGAATTGCGTCTAAAGAGATTCCGCTATCTGGTCTAAATCCAAGTTGTGGGATGGAGTTAATTTGTACACTATCAGGAACGAATGAAAGTTCGGGTGGTAATATATCGATAAAAACAGGTGTGTTTGCGGTAGTATTTCCGCTATTAGTGAGGGTAGTTGTATACGTAATTGTATCTCCAACAGCAGCAAATGCACTGCTTGCAGTTTTTGTTGCGATAACGGAAGCAGTATTTACTTGTGTAAAGGTTTTATTGGATTGAACTGTTCGGGAAACAGGCGGCTCATTTATATCAACAATAAAGTTATATTGAAGCGATGATTTGTTCGGAATTGGATTCGGGTTTGGCAGCGTTGTAATGTTTACTTGAAAATTGAGTGTAATCGATGCATTTGCATTCAAGTTACCAATATTGATACCGTTTTGCGGATTTGCATTTGGGACGGTTACACCATTTATTTTAAAGCTATTTGGGACAAAGGCAGTACCATTTGGAATGGAATCTGTAAACACAATGTTGTTCGCAGTAGTATTTCCTGTGTTTGTAATAGATGAAGTGAATGTAATCGTATCACCAATTGTAGCGAAAGTTGTACTCGCATTTTTATTTAAAACTAAAGTAGCATCAATAATTGGAGTAACCGTCGTATTCGTAATTGTGCTATCAACAGCAGGTGATTGGTTTGGATTCACGGTGTATTCATAATTTACAAGAGCATTATTTGTTAATGTGCCACTAGGTGGTATCGCTAAAATTTGTGCTTGAAAAGTAATGAATACAGTATCTCCTGGGGGAATATCTGCTAAGTGAATACCAAGTGATGGATCTAAACCCGGCTGCGGAATATTATTGATAGTTACAGAGTTTTGGACAAATGAAGCGCCTGCGCCGAGTCCATCTGTTAAAACTGTAGCACTAGCAGGAATATTTCCTGTATTCGTAACGGCAATCGTATAAGTAACGATATCCTCAATTGCAGCTGTCGGTGTATTTACTGACTTCGTAGCGACGATTGTAGCGTTATTAATTTGAGTTGTTATTACGTTACTTAACGCATTAGCGGATGCTGGAGGTAAGTTAGGATCTATGACATATTGGTACGCTGTATTGCTTTGGTTCGGGATTGGATTTGGACTAGGAATGGAATTTACTATTACTTGAAATGAGATTGTTGCACTTGTATTAGGGTTTATTGGATCAATTGCAATCCCACTTGCTGGATTTGTATTAGGGAGTGCATTTCCATTTACTGTTACACTATTAGGGATAAATGATGTTCCGTTTGGAAGTACATCTGTAAAAATTACATTTGATGCAAGTGTGTTCCCGTTATTCGTTAAAGTAGTCGTGTACGTAATCATATCATTTACGTTAGCAAACTGTTTATCTGCCGATTTTACAGCGGCAATGGTAGCATTATTAATAGTTGTCTGTACGGTGTTAGAGGCCAACATCTGCGTTACAACTGGTTTGGATGCATCGTACGTGTATTGGAATGTAGTGCTCGATTGATTCGTAATCGGATTTGGACTAGGAATAGTTAGTACAGAAACTTGAAATGAAACAGTACGTGATGAATTCGCTCCTATCGTACCAATTAAAATGCCATTAGCCGGGTTTGCATTAGCTATAGGGACGCCGTTAATCGTTACAGTGTTAGGAAGGAAGATGGTACCAGCTGGAATGATATCTGTAAACGTTACATTAGGGGCAGGGATATTGCCGTTATTCGTTAAAATCGTTGCATAAGTTATGACATCACCAACATCAGCGAAATTTGTACTTGTTAGTTTCGTAGCGACAATATTAGCAGTATTAATTTGTGTCGTTACTATATTACTAGTAGCATTTCTCACAACAGCAGGTAAATTTGGATCGGCAATAAAGCTATATTGAAGTGCGGCGCTGTTTTGAACTGGATTTGGTGAAGGTAAACTGGTTGCACTAATTTGGAAAACAATTGTTGTAATTCCGCCTGCTGGAATCGTACCAACTTGAAGGCCAACACTTGGATCCGCACCTAGCTGTAAAGCACCACCTATAAAAATACTATTTGGTACGAGAGTCGTACCAGGAGGTAGTATATCAGTAACAACAACATTATTTGCAGTAGTATTTCCTGGGTTAGCTAGGGCAATGGTATATGTGATTGGTTGCCCAACATCAGCAATAGTTAAATCTACCTGTTTAACAATAACTACATTTGCTACATTAATTTGTGTACTTACAGTATTACTTAAAGATGTTTCTATAGTTGGTGGATCGCCCGGATTTAAAATAAAACTATACTGTGTACTAGATGAATTTATTGTTGGATTTTGTGTTGGTAAAGAGGTGACAGTTACTTGATAAGAGACGGTAAGTGAACCGTTCGCAGGAATGGAAGGTAACGGAACACCGACATTTGGATCGGCGTTATTTTGGAGTACACCATTAATCAGGAACGTGTTTTGGATAAAGGTAGTGCCGTCTGGATTTGTATCTACGAAAGTAGGACTATCAGCAGAAACACTTCCTGCATTCGTTAAAACGACGGTATAAGTTAATACATCCCCTACAGTAGCGAACCCTTTATCCACTGTTTTAGCTGAAATGACATTTGCATCGTTTACTTGCGTAAATGTAGTAGTTGAAGTAGTGTTCTTACTTACAGGCGAAGCGTTTGGATCAACAATAAAGTTATAAGAAATGGAGGCACTATTCGAAATAGGGTTTGGGTTTGGAATGCTAGTGATTAATACTTGGAATGAAGCTGTAATCGTAGTATTAGCATTGATGCTACCGATATTGATGCTAGCTGGTGTTGCGCCCGGCTGATTAACGCCGTTAACGATAACACTGTTCGGTACAAAGGAAGTCCCGTTCGCTATTGAATCGGATAGTAATACATTGTTTGCCGTAACATTTCCGTTGTTTGTAAGAGCGAAGGTATAGGTTAATATATCTCCAACTTCTGCAAACGTTTTATCTACAGATTTAGTAGCTTGAAGGTTTGCTAGTCTAATTGTTGATGTAACAGAATTAGAATTTGCTGTTTTTGAATTTGGTGGCAGACTAGGATTTACAGTGTATAAATAAGAAGCGAAAGCATTATTAATGATAGGATTTTGAGCGGTAATATTGATGACTGTTACTTGGAAAGAAAGTGTAAAAGTAGCTCCGCCAGGAATTGTGCCGATAGGTAAAGCAACGAGAGAATCTACATTTTGCAAAATGCCGTTGAGTGTTACAGAACCAGGGGTCAATATTGTTCCGTTTGGAAGTGGGTCTGTTAGTTGTACATTAGTTGCAGCTGTATTTCCGCTGTTTGTAATAAGAATTGTATAACTTATCGTTTCCCCAATTGTGGCAAACTGTTTATTTGTTGATTTTGTTAATGCTAAATTCGCATTGTTAATTTGAGTGGAAACGAGATTAGAAGAAATGTTTTTTGTAACGGGTGATTGGCTTGGATTGACAGTGTACTGATAAGAAGCGCTTGATCCATTAGATACGACATTTAGCGCGGGTATCGTATTTACAACTACTTGAAATGAAACATTTTTTGTTGTACCAGTTGGGATCGCTCCAATGTTCACACCGTTAGCGGGATTTGCTCCCACTTGCGTTGTGCCATCTATTGTTAAACTGTTAAGGACAAAAGTGGTTCCAGTAGGAATGGCATCTGTAAACATAACATTGTTTGCACTTGTATTACCTGTACCTGTAAAGGAAACGGTGTACGTTAGTGTATCACCAATATCGGCAAAATTTTTATCTACCGCTTTTGTCATTGTTACAGTAGCATTATTCACTTGAGTGGAGACAATATTCGTCGTATCAGTCCCGCTTACTGCCGGTTGATTTGGTACAGGAATGTATTGATAAGTTGTAGTCCCGCTATTTAATATGGGGTTTGTTTGGGGGATAGATGGAACGGATACTTGGAATGAAATAGTAGTCGTAGAATTAGCGGCAATAGACCCAATTGATATACCATTTGCGGGATTCGCTCCAGCTTGCGTAATTCTGTTAACAGTTACACTTCCTGGAACGAAAGTAGTCCCGCTAGGAATCGGATCCGTATATATAACGTTCGTTGCAGCAATATTCCCTATATTAGCTAAGGCGATACTGTAAGTTAACGTTTCACCAATATCGGTAAAAAGTTTGTTAACTGATTTTGTGCCATTAATATCTGCGAGGTTAACTTGTGTTCCAGCAGAGTTGCTTGTTGCAAGACCGTTAAAAGTCGTTCCTCCAGCGATTGGTGTATATTGAAATGTAATATTAGCAGTGTTGGAGATAGGATTTTGATTTGGAAAAGAAACGACAGTAGCTTGGAAAGTTACTGTACGAGAAGCGCTGTTATTAATGGTTCCAAGAGATATACCAGCGGCCGGATTTGCATTCGTTTGCAGGACATTATCTACTGTTACAGTTCCAGGTATAAAGGAAGTACCGTTAGGAAGAATGTCTGTAAAAATAACGTTATTGGCGGGGAGAAGCCCTGTATTAGGGATAGTAACTGTATAAGTGAGAACGTCTCCAATTGCTGCAACACTTTTATTCACGCTTTTTGTTGCTTGTATGTTAGGTGAATTTATGTTGATTTGTAAACCGATTGTATTCAACATATATGCGTCTCCGTTAGTTGTTAAACGGATTGCGGCGGACACTTGAGAATTTGTTAAATAAGGAGAAATATCAATGGAAGTAATGTCCCAGCCCTGTCTTCCAGCGGAGATGTTTGTACCTGTAGAAGCACTTTGATTTCGCGTTCCAAATGTCCCGGTTGTATCTAAGTTTCCAGCGGCATTATTAATTTGAGAACCGAAGAAATTATTTACAGCATTGTTAGGTCCAGATAAGGCATTTAATGAACTGAAATTTGGCCCGAATAGAGCCTGATCCCCAATTAAATCAGCATCTCCTTCGGTAGAACTTAAAAACAATCTCCCGCTTACAGGCCCTCCTGAAGGTGTTAAAAATCCTGAAACAGATACATCGGCACTACCAGTTTCTGCAGAAACCCGGTTACCTGCTACATAAATGGTTAAATTTCTTGCAGGTAATGTTCCATTTTGGTAAGCGACGATAAGCGTCCACCCAGCTGAATTAATTGTTCCGTTAGAAGCATCTATAGGATCTACAAGTCCAGGGACAGAGCCGGTTGTATAAGAGCCAGATCCTCCTGCTTGAATGAGGGATGTTACATCTGCAGAACGTGTATAGAATCCAAATGTGATAGATCCAGAAACGAATGTTTGATTGGAAGCTGTAACAGCCGATGGAGTAATCGAGTATGTTGAAACAGGTGTTGTAAAAGAAACAGGATTGCCTAATACGTTCGTAATGTTTTGATCACGAGATAAATAGTTTCCGCCCCAAACGAGTTCTGCGTAAAGAATCGTACTACCAGCAGGTATATTTAAAAGAGCGGTAGAACTATTTTGTGTATAGTTTAATGTTGTACCAGCAGGAAAAGAAGTTACTTGTAAAGCGGTATTGGTAGTTATAAATGCGCCAATTGCCCCGATTGTACCAGCACGGTTTTGATTACTGATTTTACTTAAACCGAGTGTGTTTCCTGTAATCGCAAGTGCACCGTTAGTGGTGGTAGAAAATCGATTTGTAATGGGCATGTTGTCACCTCACTTACAATATAGTCTTGGTCAAAATAGGATATGTGTGTGACAAATAAAGGGTAACATGTACAAGTTGAATTGGGAAGATGGCTAGATAAGGGGTGGAGTATGATTGAATTGGAATTTAGCGTGGAGCGTCTTAAGGAAGAACAAATAGGCGATATTGTAGCATTATCATCTTATATTGGTTGGGATTATAACAGGGAAGAAGTTGAAACAATTTTTAACTCAGGTATTGTATACGGCGTATGGAATGAGAGAAAGGAACTTATTGCTAGCGCAGCAATAATATTATATGGGGAGGCGTTGGCATCTATCGGAATGGTAATTGTACATCCAGATTATAAGGGAAGAGGAATTGGAAAGATGATTACAAATTCATGCATGAATAGCGTATCAGCTCAAACTCCATTTATGCTTATTGCTACGGATGAAGGAAAACCTTTATATGAAAAATTAGGATTTAGAGCAGTAAGTTATGTTTCTAAATACATATGTAACTCGTACAATGCGAATGATTATTGTGTAAGAAATGAAGATTATGTAATGAACTATGAAGAGGGTGAGTTAGAAAAAATAATAAAAATAGATGAATATGCGTTTGGAACAAATAGAAAAGAGTTTTTAAAGAAAAGAATTATGCAAAGTGAACAGTGCACTGTTGTAAGGGACAAGGAACAAAAAGTATTAGGTTACGGTTTAAGCATACAAACACCAGAAAATAAAATAATAGGACCGGTTGTTGCTAAAAATGATGAGATGGCAATGAGAATTGTACATGATTTAGCAAAAGGGCATAATGGTAAATTAAGAATTGATGTACTAGAAGGAAAGAAAGATTTCATGAAAGTATTAGAGATTACTGGTTTTAAAAAGGTGAATACACCACCAATTATGATGAAAAATAGCGGTCAATTATTAAAAAGGAATAATGAGTTATATAGCATTGCAGCACAAATTTTTGGGTGAAAAAGAATCCTTCTGAACGAAGGATTCTTTTTCGCTAATCACGATATTGATTATGAGTCGGCTGAAAGAGGTCTTCCTCGATATCCCTTACCATAGAAAAATGATCAACATTATAATGACCATGGAGAATTTTATTATGGTGAGAGATAATTTGTTCTGCAGTCAATACGTCAGAATCAGTTGTGGAATGACCGTTTTTAATTAATGTAACATCAAATCCTTGTACAGTTGCTGTTCGAACAGCGGTGTCGATACAATGTTCTGTTTTACATCCACCTATAACGATATGGTTAATTTTTTCTTCTTTTAACAGTTCAAGTAAAGAAGTACCATAGAATGAATTTGTTGCGGCTTTATTAATAAGGATTGCAGATTGAGGTACTTGAATTTGATTATGTACTTCAAAGCCTTCTCCGCTACCAGAAGCAACATCGATATCTCTTACGAAAACAATAAGGGCATTGGCATCTATTGCTTTCTGCACGGCTGTATTGAGTGTAGATAATAATTCGGTTTTACGAAAAACTTCACTTTCTTGTTCATTTCCATCCATTAATTCTTGCTGCGCATCGATAATTAATAGTGCTTGTTTCATCGTGTCTCCCCTTTAATATGAAATAAGTTCCACTGTACATATTCCTCCATATTATAAGGAAATCCTCCATTGCAAGTAGAGTATAGGCTGATTTACAAAGTTGTCAAAGAAATTTCATTCTCATGGCGTATAAAAACATGTATGATAGGAAGTGGAGAATTTTTGAGTAGGTGGGAATAACATGCAAACAGTAGAAGATTATCTTTCATTCTTACATACGAAAGGATTTAAATTATCAGAGGAAGCACAAGGATTTATTATGTTCGGACAAGGATATACGGGTGCATCTGATGGCATTGTAAACGCAGCAATAGAAGCGACAATTAAGCATCAATTGCAGTTTGATGGCAGTTATTTTGTTGCGTTATTAGAACGATTGAAAGAAGAAGAGATTACAGATAAAAAAAGCGCTAAGGCTTTTATGCGGAAGTTACAAGCGTAACTTCACGCAGCCTGCGCTTCTTTTTTTGTTTTAGAAGGTAATTCAACAAAAACCATGCCTAGGAAAATACAGAGGCATCCGATAATAGCGGAAATAGAAAGTTGTTCGTTTGCAACGAGAACGCCTGTTAAGGCAGCGAAAACGGGCTCCATTGCGAAAATAATTGCTACTCTCGTTGGAGACGTATGTTTTTGTGCTGATGTTTGAATGAAAAAAGCAATGGATGTCGCGAACAGAGAAGTTAGAAATAGAGCAAATAAAAAGGAAGAATTCGTCCATAGTGCTACTGAAAATAATTTTTCCCAATCTTCAAACAAAAAGGCGCAAATAGAAGAAAACATACCGACAGCTAATACTTGCGATGTGCTTAACAATAAAGGTGATATTTTTTTAGAGAAGAAGCCGTTAACGAGAATATGAGCAGCGAAAGCAACTGCACAACCGAGAACGAGTATATCTCCAATGTTTAATTGAAAAGAATCACCTGCTGTTAATAAATATAAACCCGCTGTTGCTACAGCAATGCCAATTACGATAAAAATAGTAGCTTTTTGTTTTAAAAAGATAAAAGACAAGATTGGTACCATAACGATACTAAGCCCTGTTAAGAAACCAGCTTTTGAAGAAGTTGTATAAAGTAAGCCGAATGTTTGTAATACATAGCCGACGCATAAAAAGAATCCAACGGTTAATCCAGCGAGGCTACTCTGTTTTATATGTTGTTTTGAAGTTTTTTTTGAGAAAATCAGTTGAACGAATAATAAAATGATTCCAGCGAATAAAAAACGTATACCATTAAATGTAAATGGACCAACGAAAGACATAGCATTTTGAACGACAACAAATGTAGCTCCCCAAATAAAAGACACAAATAATAAAGCAAGAGGAGCAATCCAATCTTTTTTCACACTCATACCCCCGTTAATTTTGTAAGATAGCTTTTCTAGCTAATTCATCAGCAACTTTATTTTGACTACTTGGAATCCACTTAATAAAAAAGAGATCGAAACTTTTTATGTACTGCAGTGCTTCCTCTAATAGTGGTGCAAACATTTTATTTTTTGCGTATTCTTTTTCGACAGCTCGCTCAACAAGTTGCGAATCTGTACGAAAAGAGACAATGTTATAATTATGCTCCGTGCAATATTTTAATGCCGCAAGTAAAGCGTGGTATTCCGCTTCATGATTGGACATTGTCCCAAGGGGCAATGATAATTGTACAGCGGGTTGAACCCCTTTAATAAATACGCCTGCACCAGAAGGACCAGGATTTCCTTTTGATGCACCATCAATATATACTTCAATCAAAATGAGAAACCTCCAAATGATAAGATGATCCCCTACCTATATGTTTCTTTGAAGTAGGGGATAGAGTAACTTAGCCGATTGTAATACTATAACGACATGTAAATGTTTCATTCGCTTGTAAAGATTGAATTCCTTTTTTTTCCTTGAAATCTTTTGCTGGATTTACTTCATCAGCAATTCCGTACCAAGGTTCAATACATAAGAAAGGTGCATTCTCGCCTGGTGTCCATACGCCGACAAATGGGAATCCGTCAAATTCTACTTTTACGAATTTATTATGTTTATGAGAACGGATGGAGATTTCATCCGTATTCATATTTTCAAAAATAAGTGCATCGTTTTTAAATAGGTCGTATGTAAGTGGCAATTCATTCGTACTTTCAGCAATTAGTTGCTTCTTATTTGAAAGGTAAGGTCCTTCTAATACGCTCGTTTCTAAACGCTCTGAACCATTAAAAGATAGATGGTAATCTGTAAATGACTCGCCCTCTAATAACGGGAAATTGAAACCAGGATGTGCTCCGATTGAGAAGAACATCTCTTTTGAAGCAGGGTTATTCACTTCGTATGTTACATGAACGGTTTGTCCGTCTAGTTCATAAGAAACGAGTAATTCGAATTCATATGGGTATTTTTTTAATGTTTCTTCATTACTAGTTACAATGTAGGTGATTTTCGTTTCACTTTGTTCTTCTACAGAGAATGTAAGATCACGAGCAAAGCCGTGTTGTGTTAAAGAATAAGGTTTACCATCTACGTAGTATGTATTATCTACTAATCGGCCGACGATTGGGAATAAAATTGGTGCACGGCGTCCCCAATAAGTAGCATCACCTTGCCATAAGTATTCTGTATTGTCTTCTTTTAAGAGAACGCTTTGTAATTCTGCACCTTTGTCAGAGATGGTAACGATCACTTTTTCATTTTGAATTGTTGCAGTCATGAAGTAAAACCTCCTAAATCTTTCATATATTTCATTATACGTTGTCTAAAAGAAAAAGGGTAGTTCATGGTAGGAATCTATTGACGAAAGGGGGGCTACCGCGTAAAATATAATCTTGTTGCTTAAAAAACGAATAACGTGGTTCGAAACCATCCCACGTAAAAAAACTAAGGAGATTTTGTCATGAATATTAGAACTTTAGTCGGTAATGGTATTTTAGCGGCATTATATATTGCTGTTTCTATGCTTATTCAGCCATTTGGCTTTACGAATGTACAGTTTCGTATTTCAGAGATGTTTAATCATCTCGTTGTATTTAATAAGAAAGCAATTTACGGAATTGTATTAGGTGTATTTTTAACGAATCTCTTTTTCTCACCTATGATCGCTTACGATTTAGTATTTGGAGTAGGGCAATCTATTCTTGCATTAGTTGCAACGATTATTTCTATGCGATTTATTAAAGGTGTTTGGGCTCGTATGATTTTTAATACAGTCATTTTTACAATTACAATGTTTATGATTGCAATTGAACTTCATCTTGCATTTGATTTACCATTCATGTTGACTTGGTTAACATGTGCAATCGGTGAATTTGTTGTTATGGCGATTGGTATGCCTGTAATGTACTGGATTAATAAACGAGTACAATTTGAAAGATTTATGTAATAGATGAAAGAGCTATTCCTATAGGGATAGCTCTTTTTGCATGTGATAATATTGAATATAATTCTTTGACTCTTGATAAAATATAATAAAATAAAGTGAGGCTTTCATTAGCTGGATACATATAAGAAGTCTTACATAAGGGGAATCTAGTATGAAATATAAAATTCATTGGTTGTATAAAACAAAACGCGGTTTTCAGACGGAATTAACGACAGATTATATGAACATAGAAGAAGCACTTCAATTTGCGGAGGATTTCGAGAAAACAGGAAGAGTGAAAGAAGTATTATTTTACGATGAAATGGATGCAGAATGGTCATTAAAGGAAATGAAGAAGCTGAGCAAACAAGTGGAGGAAGAACCCCAAGAAATACTCGTTTATTTTGATGGTGGCTATGATGTACAGACGAAAGAAGCTGGTATAGGCATATGTGTATACTATAAAAAAGGAAATACAAAATACCGAATTCGCCGTAATGCATATATAGAAGGCATATATGATAATAATGAAGCGGAATATGCATCATTACTATATAGCATGAATATACTCGAGGAATTAGGGATTAAGTATGAAGCGGTCACGCTTCGCGGAGATTCTCAAGTTGTACTGCAGCAATTGGCTGGAGAATGGCCTTGTTATGATGAACATTTAAATCATTATTTAGACCAAATTGAGCAAAAAGCAAAGCAAATGAAATTAAAACTTGTATGTGAGCCTATATCAAGAAAACAAAATAAAGAAGCACATCAATTAGCTACGCAAGCATTAGAAGGAACAGTGATTGATAGTCATAAAGAAATAACCGAATAGAGAGGTGCAAAGGTGGATAAAAAGCAACTCATTACAGAGGTAAATGACTTATTAGAAACGTATTGTGAAGGATGTTTTTTGCGAGAACATAATCGAAAGACAAATAGTAAGTATTATGCTCATTCCTTTTGTATAAGACAATGTACAGTTGGAGAAACATTGAAAAAATATGGGGAACAGTTGTCATGAAAAAACATCCAGAGAAAACTCTCTGGATGTTTTTTAGTGCTTCGCTTCATTTAATTGATGCTCACACTCGCTTAATTTCTTTTCCTCATTTATTAAAAATGGCTCGTCTAAATCTGTTGCAACAGATTTCATAATTTCAAGCTGAGAGCGAGCTGCTTCTACAGCAGTAGTAGCATGCTCTAATGTATCTGGATCCATTGAAATTGTCGCTGATCCTACCATTTTTTGTGCTGTTTCTACACAGAATTTCACTTCTTCAAAATCATTTACTTCTGATCCCATTAATAATTCCTCCTTTGTATAGTGCGCATTTCACATAGTTTTTGCTCTGGAAAACGGAAATATACAAAGGAATAACAAAGGAGGTTACCAAGTAAGGTAACCTCCTGTCATATGTTGGATTAAAGTTTTACTACGTTAGCAGCTTGAGGTCCACGGTTTCCTTCAGTGATATCGAAAGATACTTCTTGACCTTCTTCTAAAGCTTTGTAGCCTTCGCCTTGAATAGCAGAGAAATGTACGAATACATCGTCAGCGCCTTCAATTTCGATAAATCCAAAACCTTTTTCGTTGTTAAACCATTTTACTTTTCCTTGCATGTTACAATTCCTCCTAAAAACATTTGCTTTTTTCATTTAGTGAAATTCATTTGAAAAGATAATATAAACTAAAAATGCTATAATCTTGAATATTCTGCTAAATGATTAATTTAAATATACACGAATTGGGAGAATTTAGTCAAGTAAGCGATTTTATTTTTTGTATTTTTAAATAATTTTTTAACCAAATTTTTAAATAGGTATAGGACAGGCCAAGTATGTAATAGTCTTAATTGAATGCTATACATAATGGGGTGAAAGAATGAATGAGTCTTATTTATTAGATAATGAAGGAATGAGAATGAGAACGGATATACCGAATTGGGTTGCAAAAGAATTTGAAAATTTTTCTAACGTCGTATTAGAACCAACTTTCCCATGTTATTTTGGTTTAACTGCTTTGAAAAAGAATGAACTTCGCTATTCCTTTCTATCTCATAATGATTGGAGTCATTTGCCGCATACAATGTTATCTTTTTTAGAGCTAATGAAAGAGCGTCCAATTGTAAGAAGAGGCTTTTTTCTTTTTGTAGAACCGGAATGTGAGGAGCAATCACTGGAATATTACCGTGATTACTTTTGGAAAGTACTACAATATTTACATGAAAACGATAAGGAAACATGGCCAAAGCAAATTCCTAAAGACCCAGACCATTACTTATGGGAATTTTCATTTGGCGGGGAACCGATATTCGCATTTGGAAACGCACCAGCCTATAAACAACGAAAAACTAGGCATTTAGGAAATTCTCTCGTTATTGGATTTCAGCCACGTACTATATTTGATGGATTAGAAGGGGATCGTCCTAAAGGAGCATATTCTAGGCAAACGGTCCGTGAGCGAGTTGAAAAGTGGGATCAGCTGCCGAAACATCCTAACATTAGTCATTATGGTGATCCGGATCATCGTGAATGGAAACAATACTTTATAGGAGACGATGTAGAACCGTTAAAAGGAAAATGTCCTTTTCTTCATAAGATAGAAAAGTAAGAGTCATCATCTGGATGGCTCTTTTGCATATTTTGGATAAAAAAGGGTATTTTAGTAGTAAATATTTTGAGGGAAGCTAGTCTATTTTTAATTATTATATCATTACTTAATAGTAAAGGAAGTAGAAAGGATAGAGTGATGTTTGGAGCGATTATACAACAAATTGTATTAGGTATTTCATTAGCTGCGCCAGTAGGTCCGATTAATATTGAAATGTTAAAACGAGGAATTGAACGAGGTTTTTGGCATGCGTGGGTTGTTGGAATTGGTGGAATGACAGCAGATATTTTGTTTATGCTTCTCATCTATTTCGGTTTATCTTCTCTGTTTATGTATACATATGTACAAGCTTTTATGTATTGCACAGGGTTTTTCTTATTATTTTATTTAGGATTTCAAAGTGTAAAACAAGGAATTTCTCAATCGAATATGGAATATAAAAAAGAAGAGGTAGGCGGCCTTAAACAATCGTTTATGGCAGGTTTTTTAATTGCGATATCCAATCCATTAAATCTTGTTTTTTGGTTTGGTATATACGGAAGTACACTTAGCTCATTGCTTACGAAGGTAACGAAACAAGAAGCCTTTTTGTATAGTCTTTGTATTATCGTTGGTATTATTTTATGGAATGTAAATATTGCTTTTTCTGTCCATTTTGGCAGAACTTTATTAAAGCAAAAAGCACTTGGCTATATAACAGCCGGAGCAGGTATTATTTTAGTAGGATATTCTATCCATTTTGCATACAAAGCTTTACAGTTGTTCACATAAGATTGAAGGGGAGATTTTTATGTATCGAACCACTATTGACGGAAAAGAAATCATTATTACGTTAGCACCAAAAATCAGAAAAGAAATTACTGATAGAAATCCACTATATGAAGCGGTATTTCAGAATGCAGCAAGATTACTACAAACAAAGCAATCAACGTTTGCTGTAAATCATGAAATATTTGGGCTTATCATTGGAGAGGCCCAAAGAGGAGAAGTAACAGTGTTTGCGGTGGAACATATTATTCCGAAGCAAAATATATTTGGACCGAACAATTTTTTCTCGACAATAGAGCAACAGGCAAATTTGTAAAGCGTATAGAATAAGATATAGAAAAGAAATAGTCGTAACGATATGTTGCGACTGTTTTTTTTGAAAAGGGGGAAGGAAGATGAAGAGGGTGGGGAAAGAGTTCTTTTTACAACATGATATCGTTATTATGTATAGTATTTTATTTGTTTTTATCATTATTTTAAAAATGCAATTTTTCACATGGATCGGTTTGCTAGCTTGTTTGTTTGGTATTATTTTTTATACGCTAAACGAATATATGACACACCGTTTTTTATTTCACTTAAAACCACCTAAAAACGTATTTTTATTAAAAATGCTAAGAAGATTACATTATGACCATCACGTCTATCCAGATGATTTAAAACTGTTATTTTTACCTGTATGGTTTAGTATACCGAGTTTTACTATATATTTACTTATATCATATGCTATAACAAAAAGTGTTACTATTGCACTTTCGTTCGGAATTGGAATGATTATTATGCTTCTCGTTTATGAATGGAAACATTATATTGCACATAAGCCAATTCGTCCTGTTACTAAGTTTGGAAGATGGCTAAAAAAACAGCACATATTACACCATTATAAAAATGAAAAGTTTTGGTTTGGTGTTTCAAATCCAGTATTCGATTTCATATTTGGAACGCTTAAAGATGGAAAAGACGTTGAATTAAGCGAAACAGCTCGTAATTTAGAAAAGGAAAAAAAGAAAAAAGTAGTGCGTTAAGCACTGCTTTTGTTTTAATGAGGAAAAAATAAGTAAGGTGTCACTTTATTTTGAAAAAGTATATTAAAAACTTAGGGGAAAATGCCGAAAAATGTCTATCGAAAAATCTTTGCAGGAATGTATGGATTGTCTAAAATGAAAATAAGTTTCTGAATATTTATAAAATTTAGTCTTTAGGTATACAAGGGGGAATTGCATTTCTAGTAAGAGAGGGGATAAGAGAATGAAAAGAGATGATACGTCAGCACGTAAGTTACAAAATGAGGTGAATTATACAGAGGTTGTTCAGTCAGAAGAATTTCAATTGTTATTAAATAAGAAAAAGAAGTTTATCGTTCCAATGAGTATTTTCTTTTTAAGTTTTTTTATTGCGTTACCTATTTTAACATCGTATTCAAAGGTACTCAATACACCGGCATTTGGTGATGTTACGTGGGCGTGGGTATTTGCTTTTGCACAATTTATTATGACTTGGGCTTTATGTATGATTTATAGCAAAAAGGCGGAATCCTTTGATGAAATCTCGCAAAAAATTCTACAAAATATGCAAAAAGGGAGGGGCTGAACTTGAATACGACGGCATTTGCACTCTTTTTAATTATTGTCCTTGGTACGCTCGTCATAACCTATTTTGCATCGAAAAAAACGAAAAATGCGAGTGAGTTTTATACAGCTGGAGGGGGATTAACTGGTTGGCAAAATGGTCTGGCCATTGCGGGAGATTATATGTCTGCTGCGTCTTTTCTTGGTATAGCTGGAGCGATCGCATTAACTGGGTTTGATGGTTTCTTTTATAGTATCGGCTTTTTAGTTGCTTATTTAGTTGTTCTATACCTTGTCGCAGAACCGCTAAGGAATTTAGGGAAGTACACGTTAGCGGATATGATTGCGGCGCGTTTTGACGCGAAAAAAGTTCGCGGAGTTGCAGCGCTTAATACGATGACGATTTCAATTTTTTATATGATTGCACAATTAGTTGGGGCGGGTGCACTTATTAAGTTATTATTAGGGATCGAATATACAACATCCGTTTTAATTGTTGGTACATTAATGACAGTGTACGTTATTTTTGGCGGAATGACCGCGACGAGCTGGGTGCAAATTGTTAAGGCTGTATTACTTATGGCCGGTACATTTATTATTTCTGTTATCGTTTTCGCAAAATTTAATTTTAGTGTGACGGAAATGTTTGCTCAAATGAAAACAGCAACTCCATTAAAAGATTCGTTTTTAAATCCAGGAGTAAAGTATAAAGATGGTCTTGATACACTATCTTTAAATTTAGGACTAGTTCTTGGTACGGCAGGATTACCACACATTCTTGTTCGCTTTTTTACAGTACGTGATGCAAAAACAGCACGTCAATCTGTCGTATACGCTACGTGGTTAATTGGCGCATTTTATATTATGACAATTTTCTTAGGATTTGGGGCAGCGGCGTTTGTAGGGAATGAGGCGATTATGAAAGCAAACCCTGCTGGTAATATGGCAGCACCTTTATTAGCGAAAGCATTGGGCGGAGATTTCTTATTTGCTTTCGTATCAGCAATTGCTTTTGCAACGATTTTAGCTGTAGTGGCAGGCCTTGTATTAACAGCAGCATCCGCATTCGCACATGATTTTTATAATGAAATTATCCGCAAGGGGAAATCAACGGAAAAAGAGCAAGTATCCATGGCTCGTTATGCGTCTATTGGAGTAGCGGTATTGTCTATTATACTAGCGTTATTTGCTCAAACATTGAACGTAGCATTTTTAGTTTCGTTAGCATTTGCAGTTGCAGCGAGTGCAAACTTGCCAGTTATATTATTTACAATATATTGGAAGCGCTTCAATACAACAGGTGCCATCTCTGGTATGATTGCTGGTCTTGTATCAGCTATTGTTCTTGTCGCGTTAAGCCCAAATGTATGGAACCCTGTAGCTGGAAAAGCTATATTTGTTGGGGAAGCGATATTCCCATATACGACACCTGGAATTATTTCGATTCCGCTTGGATTTCTTGCAGCGTATTTAGGAACTGTTTTATCTAGTAAGAAAGAAGATGCAGCGAAATTTGATGAAATTCTCGTAAAATCTAATACTGGGCATGGTATTAGTGACGCGTCTTCGCATTAAAAAAGAGGAGCTTTTCGATAGATAAGAAAAGCTCCTTTTTCTTTTGTCCTTTTCTTGTAAATAATACTGCTTTGTAAGTAGGATTTGTCTTAATTTTGTGGAATGAAAATAAGCAGGGAGAAATTTAAATCATCATGGTACCAGCGCAGCTTTTGTGAAAAATAAGTTGTTATGGAAGGTGGAAGAAATGATGAAAACGAAACAGACTGATGAATTATTAGCAAAAGATGAGCAATATGTTTGGCACGGAATGCGTCCCTTTAGTCCAAATAGTACAATGGTAGGGGCAAAAGCAGAAGGGTGCTGGGTTGAAGATATACAAGGAAAAAGATATTTAGATGGTATGAGTGGTCTTTGGTGTGTGAATAGTGGATATGGCAGAAAAGAGCTTGCAGAGGCGGCCTATAAGCAATTACAAACATTATCATACTTTCCGATGTCACAATCACATGAACCGGCTATAAAGCTTGCAGAAAAATTAAATGAATGGCTTGGAGGAGAGTATGTTATTTTCTTCTCTAATAGTGGTTCGGAAGCGAACGAAACAGCTTTTAAAATAGCAAGACAATACTATGCGCAAAAAGGTGAGCCACATCGTTATAAATTTATGTCACGTTACCGCGGCTATCATGGGAATACAATGGCAACGATGGCAGCGACAGGGCAAGCGCAGCGTAAATATCAATATGAGCCATTTGCTTCAGGGTTTTTACATGTAACGCCGCCAGATTGTTATCGTATGCCTGGAATAGAAAGAGAGAACATTTATGATGTAGAATGTGTAAAAGAAGTAGATCGGGTCATGACATGGGAACTAAGTGAAACGATTGCAGCTTTTATTATGGAACCAATTATTACAGGCGGAGGCATTTTAATGCCGCCACAAGACTATATGAAAGCTGTTCATGAAACGTGTCAAAAACACGGTGCCTTGCTCATTAGCGATGAAGTGATTTGCGGTTTTGGGCGTACAGGAAAGGCATTTGGATTTATGAATTATGATGTGAAACCAGATATTATTACAATGGCAAAAGGGATTACAAGTGCATATTTACCATTATCAGCAACAGCTGTGAAAAAAGAAATATATGAAGAATTTAAAGGAAAGGGAGAATATGAATTCTTCCGTCATATTAATACATTTGGTGGAAATCCTGCAGCTTGTGCACTAGCACTTAAAAACTTAGAAATTATGGAGAATGAAAATTTAATTGAGCGCTCTGCACAAATGGGCTCGCTTTTATTAGAGCAATTAAAAGAAGAAATTGGAGAACATCCACTTGTAGGGGATATTAGAGGAAAAGGACTACTAGTTGGAATTGAACTAGTAAATGATAAAGAGACGAAAGAGCCAATTGATAACGACAAAATTGCAAGTGTTGTAAATGCTTGTAAAGAAAAAGGGTTAATTATAGGACGAAACGGTATGACAACAGCAGGATATAATAACGTTTTAACGCTAGCACCACCGCTTATTATTTCAAGTGAGGAAATTGCCTTTGTTGTTGGAACGTTGAAGACAGCGATGGAACGTATTTAATGAATGAAGCGAGCTGTAATATACAGCTCGCTTTTGTTTATGATGTGAAATATGATAAATTTTCAAAGAGAGGGGAATTTATTATGAAGAAATATGAACCTAGTAAACATTATCACATCGGATATTATGAAGATGGATATGATTTAGAAGTGACAGCGTACAAAAGAATACATGAACCAGTTTGGGATGCGTATATTCCACACTATGAGGTAGACGATTTTTATAAGAAAGTGGAGGAAATGAAGCTAGGTGAATATGTAGATGATTATGGCATTATGGTGTATTCATTTCGTAATGATATTGATGATGATGATGCACGAATTATTTTTGAAAAAGGTTAAAAACGAACGGGATTGTTTAAAGATAAAACGAAAAAGAAGCTTACTATCTTATAAGATAGTAAGCTTCTTTTTTATTAAACTTATTTACTTGCTTTCATTGCTTTATCTTTTGCACCAAAAGTGTATTTTAACATTGGTGGTGTAATCATTGTAGTTAAAATAACGACAATAACGATAGCTGTAAAGTAATCTTGTGCTAGTAGACCTGAAGAAAGTCCTGTTCCTGCGATGATAAGTGCAACTTCACCACGAGAAACCATTCCAGAACCGATAATTGCAGAAGACTTAGCATCAAATCCAGTCATTCGTGCACCTAAGCCACAACCGATTAGTTTCGTTAATACAGCGATTACTGTTAATGCTAGGATGAACCAAATTTGATCGCCAATACCGTCAAATGTAATATTCATACCGATACTTACGAAGAATACTGGAACGAACATAGCGTAAGCGATTGGCTCTACTTTCTTTTCTACTTCATGTTTGTAGTTCGTTTGAGAAATAGCGATACCAGCTGCGAAAGCACCGATAATACCAGCAATTCCTAATAGTTCGCCGAAATATGCGAATGAGAAACAGATGATAAGAGCCGCGCTCACGATAGACTCAGATACGCGTAGCGGTGATAACCAGCGCATAATCGCAGGAACACCTTTCCATCCGATTAAAATAATAGAAGCGAAGAATACAACTTTCTTCAAGATAATCATTGTTAAGTTAACATCGTCTGTACCTAGGAAACTCATTGCAAATGCTAATAAAATAACGACAAGAATGTCATCAAATACAGCTGCGCCCAGCATAGTTGTACTTTCACGTGTTTTCATCTTTCCTAAATCACGAAGTGTTTGTACGGAAATACTAACACTTGTCGCACATAGAAGTAATCCTAAAAATACAGCATTTCCTTGTTCCATTCCCATAATAAGACCAGAAACGTAACCACCTACGAATGGAAGAATGATACCTCCAAGTGCAACAGCTAAAGAAGAATTACGATTTGCGTTTAATTCCTCTAAGTCTGTTTCAAGTCCTGCCATAAACATTAAAAGAATAACACCAACATTACTTAATTGTGTTAGAAGTTCTGAGTTTTCAATCCAACCTAATACAGCTGGACCGATAACGATACCGACAATTAATTTACCGAGTACAGAAGGTTGGCCTAATCTAACACTAAGATCACCAGCAAGCTTTGTACTTAATAAAATAAGTGCAATTTGAAAGAAAAATTCGAATTCCATCGGATCCTCTCCTTATCATTTTTATTTTTATCATACGATTTCTCGGAATTTGCCTAATGAAAATATGTAAAACCCATTAAACAAAGGGTCTGATTACAAGTTCTTTTGAACTTGTAATTTGAACCTGTAATTAATATATAATATATTTTGCAAAAAATCAATGAAAAAATGGGAGCTTTTTTAGAGAGAGACGGTGTTATTAGGGATATACATATAAGATTAGCGTGTGGATTTTATATGTATGAAATAGTATGAAGTCCTTTTTTATTACAAATAATAAAGCCTAAATGCTATTTCACGAATTATAAATGTGAAAGGGAGGACTTATCATTTGAAGTCATTAAAAAATAACTTGTCTATCGTTGCTTTAGGTGGAGTAAATGAAATAGGGAAAAATATGTACGCTATTCAATATGAAAATGATATTGTCGTTATTGATTGTGGATCTAAATTTCCAGATGAAAGTTTATTAGGAATTGATTTAATAATTCCAGACATCACATACTTACAAGAAAATAAAGAAAAAATTCGCGGGTTAGTCGTGACGCACGGACATGAAGACCATATTGGCGGAATACCATATTTTTTAAAACAACTAAACGTACCAATTTATGCGACGAAGTTAACGTTAGGTTTAATTGAAATTAAATTAAAAGAGCATAATCTTCAAAATGATACAGAATTAATCGTCATTCACGCAGAATCAGAAATTGATCTCGGTTCTATTAAGACGACATTTTTTAAAACGAATCATAGTATTCCAGATTGTCTCGGTATTGTGTTTCATACTCGAGAAGGTAATGTAGTACATACTGGGGATTTTAAATTTGATTTAACACCAGTAAATAACCAACATCCTGATATTCATAAAATGGCTAAAATAGGTAGTGAAGGTGTACTAGCTTTACTATCGGAAAGTACAAATGCAGAACGACCAGGTTTTACTCCATCAGAGAGATCGGTAGGAGAACGGATAGAGGAAATATTTATGAAAGCAAATAGAAAAGTAATTATTTCTACATTTGCTTCTAATGTGAATCGTGTGCAGCAAATAGTTGAAGCTTGTATAAAAACAAATCGAAAACTGGCTTTGCTCGGCAGAAGTATGGTAAATGTAGTAGAAGTTGCTCTAGAGAAAGGGTATCTAAATATTCCAGATGGTATGTTAATTGAAGCAAGTGAGGTAAATCGTTTAGATCCATCGCAGGTCGCAATACTTTGTACAGGAAGTCAAGGAGAACCAATGGCAGCTTTAGCGCGTTTAGCTAGTGGAAACTATAGGCAAGTAGATGTTTTACCAGAAGATACAGTTATTATAGCTGCGACTCCTATTCCAGGAAATGAACGTAACGTTTCGCGAATTATCGATAACTTATTTGCATTAGGGGCAAGAGTGATTTACGGATCAGGCAGTTCTACTGGAGTCCATGTATCTGGCCATGCATATCAAGAAGAATTAAAGTTAATGCTCACATTAATGAAGCCAAAATATTTTATCCCAATTCATGGAGAGTTTAGAATGCTACATCACCATAGTTTGTTAGCAGAATCAATTGGTGTTGAAAAAGAGAATATCTTTATCGTTCGTAATGGAGATGTTGTAGATATAAGTAATGAAGTGGCCGTTCAATCGAGAAAAATACAAGCAGGAAATATATATGTAGATGGATTAGGAATTGGTGATGTTGGAAATGCATTATTACGTGATCGAAAACAACTTTCAGAAGATGGAATGCTCGTTATAGTTATTACTTTTAATAAAGTGGATGGAGAAATAATTTCAGGTCCTGATATTATTTCTCGTGGATTCGTCTATGTTCGTGATTCAGAAGAGTTTTTGAAGGAATTAAATAAATTAGCTGTTATTACAATTAATAATTTGAAGAAAGAGAATGTGAATAGTTGGGGTATTTTGAAAAGAGAAGTAAGAGAGGCTTTAGGGAAGTTTATATATACGAATACGAAAAGAAAACCGATGATCCTTCCTATAATAATAGAGGTTTAAGAGTTAATAAAAAGAATTCTCGTAGGGGAATTCTTTTTTGTTTTGAAGACAGAATGAACATATAATGAAATAAATAGAAATGGAAGGGAATACAAGATGTTATTAAATAAACGCTTTACAATTGGAGAAATGGCAAAAATGCATAATATAGCGGAATCTACTTTACGCTATTATGATGAGAAGGGAATTTTTCATCCGTCCACTGTGGACCCACAAACAAATTATCGCTATTATACAATCGATCAATTTTCACTATTAGATACGATTAAGTTTTTACGCCAATTAAACATTCCATTAAAGGAAATTAAAAAATATATTGATGAAAGAAATCCAGCATATGCACTCAATTTACTGGAAAAACAACAAGAGATGATGTTGAAAAAACAAAGAGAAATTGAGTATGCTTTGGCGAAAATGGAGCATAGAATTCATTTAATTAAGGAAGCAACAAAAGCAAAAGCTGAACAAGTGGTAATAAAAGAGATCCCGCAGCGAAAAATAACAGCTATTGCGGTTGCCCCGGATACGACGGATGATATGTTTGAGTACTACATTCATTCGTTGCAAAAAAATATGAGGCAAATGGATGATAGCTTATTTTCTGGAGATATCGGTGTAACAGTCGCGAAAAAAGGATTCATGCAAAATGAGTTTCAAGCATATAGCAGTGTTTTTATTCTTTTGGATTACATGCCTTTCCAAGTACAGAGTTCAGATGAGATTAAGGAAGGTTTATATGCTTGTTCTTATCATCATGGACCGTATGAAGAAACAGGTGCAACGTATAAGGAATTACTTGCATACATTGATCAAGAAGGATATGAGGTAAGTGGAGATGCGATTGAGATTGGATTAATCGATTGGTCTGTAACAGAAAATCCAGAGGAGCAAGTAACAGAAATTCAAATTCCTGTAGTAAAAAAATAAGATGAAAACCTTTGAATTGATTACAAATTTACATTCATTCATATAATTCAGTTACCTATTTTTTAAATTCTCTATTGACCTTCAAGTTACTTGAAGGTTTAAACTAAGAAAAGAGAGTTGAAAAAAAGGAGCAAAATAGTATGGAAGCAACAGAAAAGTTAAGAGAAAAACCGATAAAAAGTTTATTTATTTCTTATTTAATACCGGCCGTTCTTGGAATGGTATTAATGTCAGTGAATATTGTAATTGACGCGGTCATGATTAGTAGAGGAGTTGGGGCGAACGGTTTAGCAGGAGTAAACGTGGCTATTCCAGCGTTTTCAATTTTCTTCTCTATTTCATTATGGATTGGAATGGGCGGGGCAACGTTATATTCCATTGCATTAGGTGAAAATAAAATTGAAAGAGCAAGGTCTATTTTTACTCAATCCATGACAGTAGCAGTCATTATTGTAGGCGTTTTAGCGGCGATTTGCTTATGGAGAATAGAAGATTTAGCATACTTATTCGGTGCAAACGAAGTGATTTTACCGTATGCATTAGACTATTTACACGTATTATTAACATTTGGAATGATATACGTTTTAGAAAATATTTTAAGTACATTTATACGAAATGATGGAAATCCTAATTTAGCAATGGCAGGTTTAGTTGTAACAGCTGTATTAAATATAGTGTTTGACTATATCTTTATTTTCATCTTTAAATGGGGCGTAACAGGAGCTGCTTCAGCAACTATCCTTTCAGCAGCGATTGGTTTCCTTGTATTATTAACGCACTTCTTGAGAAAAAGTAGTATTTTAAAATGGACGAAATTCCATTTTGAATGGGATACAGTTAAACAAATTATGATAATAGGTTTCCCGAGCTTTACAGCCGAAAGTACAGTAGCGATTGTAACGATTGGTTTTAATATTGCATTCGTTCAATATGCAGGAGAAGTAGGAGTAGCTTCCTATGCGATGGTAAACAGCATTCATGCGATGACATTACTATTATTCTTCGGTGTAGGTGCTGCATTGCAACCAATTGCTAGTTTCCATTACGGTGCAAATTTATCAGAAAGATTACGTGAAGGATTACAGTTTGCTGTGAAAATTGCAGTTGTACTTGGAGGCGTTGCAATAATTGTCGGATTATTCTTTGGGAAATATATTATTGGTCTATTTGATGTCCAATCTCCAGAGTTATTGGAGTTAACATTAACGGGTATTAGCCTGTTCTTTATCCAATACGTATTTTTAGGCTATAACATTGTATATGGAGAGTACTTCCAATCAGTGCGACAAACGACAAAATCAGTACTTATTATAATGAGCCGAGGGTTACTATTTATTATTCCATTATTATGGATTATGCCGAAATTATTTGGGATAAACGGAATTTGGCTCGTTATGCCAGTAGCGGAAGTATTGACAGCGATTATCGTATTTACGATGAATCGTATGAAACATCCTGTTCCATTAAATATGGCGGGAAAGAAAGAAGCGATATAATGAAGAAAATCCCCTTAAGAAATGAAGGGGATTTTCTATTTTTTTAAACTAATAGCAAAAGATCCATCTGTTTCTTGAACAGACGCAAAGGCAACGTTTTTAATGTTTGTAATTCCTTTTTCTTTTAATTCTTTATATAACCACTTTTCGTCCTTATGAATTAACTTTAAGTTATCGTATTGAATTTGTGAATCGACGATAAGGGCAATTGGTAATCCAGCATACTTAACATCTATATTCAAATCTTTCGGAGTTAATGGTACAAGTTCACGCTTTGGTAAAATGCTAATGGCTCCATTCGCTTCTAAAATAGCGTATTCAATTTCATGAACACTCGGGTATCCTGCAACGCGAAGATTAGAAAGTAATTCAGCAATGGGATACCTACTTTTTTGTAAGTTCTCAAAAATAATATCACCATGTTTAATTAAAATAATCGGGTGCCCGAGAATAAAACGATTTAGTTTGTTGAATAGGCTTAATTTTGTAAGGATTAAATGTAAACATGTAATTACAACCATACCGAGAAAAGCTTGCAAAGCACCAGAGACTGGTATGGCTTGAAAAGCTAAATAAGATAAAAAGATAATCGCACCAAAATCATGAGGAGTTAGTTGTGCTAAAGCTGATTTACCGAGCATCTTAAGTGATAGTAAAAATAAAATAAAAAAGAACGATACGTTACATAAAAAGAGAAGCAATAGAGACACTCCTTCGTGCAAAGTTGTACTTACTGTTCCCGAAAGAAATATAAATATTACTTTCTAGAGGATAAATTAGGGTGATTTGGAATTTGTCTGTATACAAACAAATAAATGGATATTATCATGAAAGAAGCAAAGAACATAGGAGTATATAGATATGAGAAAGAAAAAAATAATGAAGTATATGATAGGAATTATAATGGTTTGCGCCGTTTATGTGGGATTTTTACAATATAACATTTATAAGCATGGGCACATGAATGCGACCTATGAAGCTGATTATATCATTGTATTAGGCTCGAAAGTAAACGGAACGAAACCATCGTACTCATTGCAATATCGTATTGATAAAGCAGCTGAGTATTTGAAAGCACATGAGAAAGCAATTGCTATTGTGTCTGGAGGAAAAGGAAAAGGGGAAGATATTTCAGAAGCATTAGCAATGAAAAATGGATTAATGAAACTAAAAATTGCAGAAGATCGCATTATCATGGAAGATAAGTCAACGAGTACAGATGAAAATATTAAATTCTCAAAACCTTTAATTCCGGACAATATGAAAAAAGGAATGATCGTAACAAACGATTTCCACATGTTTAGAGCGAAAAAAATAGCAGCTAAGCAAGGTTTACAATTAGAAGGTCTTCCGGCCGAAACACCGAAGCGAATTGTCATTCCATCGAATATACGTGAATATTTAGCCATTACGCAATATTGGTTTATGAATCGAATATAGTGGAAGTGATTCCGCCTAGCATTCTAGGCGGGATTTTTTGAGGGGAATCTTACAAATATGTCATCTTAATGAAAGGTAAAGCGATAGTTTCTAGAATGGATTCCTGACATAATGAAGATAACAAAAACTATTTAGAGGTGAATCGGATGAAAGGAAATAATATATTATCTTCACTATGTTACTTTAGTATCTTTTTTGCCCCATTTTTATTACCAATTATCGTGTACTTCGTTGCAGAGGATGAAGTGAAATATCACGCGAAAAAAGCATTTTGGTCACATATTTTCCCATATGCAATTTTATTCGGAGGGGTAGCGATATCAGGAATATACGGTTTAGGATTCAATCAATCTGATGGTGCTGGAATTGGGATCATGATCACATATGCAGTATTCATTCTTGTAGGGATTTATTACTTCATTTGGAATATCGTAAAAGGTGTTAAAGTGTTGAAAACAGCGTAATAAGATAAGGAATAATTCGGAGTGAGTTTGTCGTTATTTGTCGGTAAGTCGATATTCTTTGTCGAATCGACGATATATTTGAAAAATCGTCGATATAGTGCAGGGAATCGTTGATATATTGAAAAAATCGACGATATAATTTCATTTACCGTATTAATAGATCTTTTAAAAAGAGCAATTCAAAAAGAATTGCTCTTTTTGTGCTTATAAGTTGTGAATATTGGAAAAGATATGTTAATTTTTCATTAGGAAGAGAAAAAGGAGTGATTTTCATGAATGAGATGATACATAAAATGGAGCAACACGTTTCAGTTCGTAAATATAAAGAAGAACCTATTCCGAAAGATGTAGTAGAAAGAATGGTGCAAGCTGCGCAGCATGCTGCTTCCTCGCATTTTGTACAGGCTTACTCTGTTATATATATAACCGATCAAGACTTAAAGGCGAAACTAGCAGAGTTATCCGGAAATCGTCATGTGAAAGATTGCGCAGCATTCTTTGTTTGTTGTGCAGATTTAAAACGACTTGAAATGGCATGTGAAAAACATGGTACAGAGATAAAGCATGAAGGAGTAGAAGACTTTATCGTAGCAACGGTAGATGCTTCACTCTTTGCGCAAAACTTGGCGTTAGCAGCAGAATCGTTAGGATACGGTATTTGTTATATTGGTGGTATTCGTAATAATCCGAGAGAAGTGAGCGAATTGCTTCATTTACCAGATAAAGTATATCCTGTATTCGGAATGACAGTCGGTGTACCAGATGAAGATCACGGAGTAAAACCACGCTTACCAGTAGCAGCAATCCTTCATGAAAATGGCTATGATGAAAAGAAATATGATGAATTACTAAACGAATACGATGAAACGATGAGCGCGTATTATAAAGAAAGATCATCAAACAAGAAAAGCGTCACATGGACGGAATCGATGAGTTCGTTTATGTCTAAAGAAAAAAGAATGCATATGAAAGAGTTTTTAAATGAGAAAGGATTAAATAAGAAATGAATAAAGAGGCAAACCTGTGATGTAGGTTTGCCTTTTTGGGGAGGAGAAAGGTGATTGTCTTCGAATAAGTATAGGGGGAGGGGATAATATGAAAAAAGCTTTAATCTTTTTATTTGATGGATTTGCAGAATTTGAAGTGAATATAGCGAGTTTATTTTTGATAAGTAAGCAATTTGAAATAATAACAGCAACTGTAGACGGAAAAACAGTTACAGGAGAAGGTGGGTTTTTGTGTCAACCACATGTGTCTATGGAGCATATTGAAGTAGCGGACTATGAAGTGTTTATCGTACCAGGCGGACATATTTTTGATCATTTAGAAAATGAACAATTGTTATCTATTGTGAACAAATTACATAAGCAAAATAAATGGATAGCGGGTATTTGTGCCGGAACATCTTTATTACATGCAGCAGGGGTGCTGAATAAGAAGAAATTCTCAACATCATTAACATCAGATGAAAAACAATTAGCTCATTTACATGAATGGGAATATAAACAAAACAAAGATGTAACGGTTGATGGAAAAATAATAACAGCGGTAGGGTCTGCGTACGTTGAATTTGCTACTGAAATAATGAAGCAACTCAATTTATTTAATGAAGCTGAAGCGAAGGAGAACTTGCAATATTTTAAAAACGTAACAGAGATTTGTGATGAAACGTTAGTATAAGTGAATAATTTAATTGTTAATACCTAAGTTCAGAATGTAGATACTACTTTCTGAACTTAGGTATTTTGTTTGTTATCATAAACATAGAAATAAAAATTAATAATTTTTTACAAAAGTGATAGAAAATGAGAATGAAATACCAATAGTAAGTAAAGGCAGCTGCTAAAGGGGAATTGAGGAAGGAAGATGCTTATGATTTTCAATTCTGAAGAGGATTTCATTATAGCTATGAAAAAACGCGATCAAGATGCTTTGAAAGAAGTGATTGATCAATATGGAAAATTAATTTTGTACATTATTCATAAATCGTTAAGTACCCCTATTGAAAAACAATATGTGGATGATTGTTATAACGATGTATTTACTGTTATTTGGTTTCATATCGACCATTTTGATACAGAAAAGGGCAACTTAAAATCTTGGATGATTGGTATTACTAAACTAAAGGCGTTGGAATATAAAAAGAAAGTATATAAAGAGAATAAAATTGATAAAGACGTAGAGATAGATACAGGTGTCCATGATAGGTATGACATAGAACAAGAAGAAGAGATTATGGAAATAGTTCAAGATTTAAATAAGAAAGATCGATATATCTTTTTAAAGAGGTATATTGATGGGTATTCCATTGATGACATTGCAAAAGAATTAAAAGTAACGGCGGATTATATATACAATCGAATTTCTCGTGGGAAGAAAAAAATTCAAAAACTATGGAAAGGGAGTGTGTAATATGGATAAAAGATTATTATCTATGTTAAATGAGCTCCAATATTCAGAGGAAGAGATTACACGTTTGGAGAAAGAAGCGGATGAGACTATAAATGTAGATAAGTATTATGTGAAAAACGGAGAATTATTGAAGAAATTAACGGTGCAAATGTTGGAAGAATCAGTTCGGAAAGAGTTACAAGAGGGAGAAGAAATTGAATGTGAAATATTAGTGGAAGAGGGGAGCCTTGTGAATTCTAAAGTTATCCCAAGTATAATAACTGCAGGTGCTACTTTTTATTATTACATTGTTTTAACAAATACAAGATTACGAATTAAATCGTTAGATTGTTATTTTAAAAAATTAAATGAATACAATGTACTAATAAACTCAATTCAAGCAGTTTCGCGACATAAAAAAATGAAGAATGTATATGGAATTACTATAGATAATAACTATATACAATTAGGAAGTACCGAGCATGAGCAAGAACTGAAAACTGTAATTGAGAAGCTAAAACAACGCGGGGTGAAAGAAGAGAGATATAAAGAGTTTGAAAAAAGTTGGCTGATTTTTTTCAATGTGTTTGTAATAGCGATGGGTGGGCTTCTAGTTTTAAAATATTTAATTTGAAAATAAAAAGCGGCATAATAGCCGCTTTTTATTGTTATCACGTTTAAAAATATTGAAAACTTATCCGCCGTTATGACACATACTAAAGCACCTTTTATAACAAATGCAAACTTTCAATAAGAAGATATATACCTGTACAACTCAAAAGAATATACGTAAATATTTTAAAAACTCGTTGATTAAGCCATTTGAAAATAATTTGACCTATATACAAACCTAGAAATACGATTGGAATAGCGTAAAAACTTGATTCCCAAATTGTCTTGTTTGTGCCAGTAAAGAGTATTTGCGTTAGTAGGCTAATGAAATATATAAATAGATAAAAAGCTAAAGTAGTTGCTCTCAGCTTCTCTTTTTTTGTATCAGTTCCTGTAAAGTACAGTAACAGGGGTGGTCCTGGCATACCGATACTTGTCGTTAAAAGACCGGATAATCCGCCAACTATGAAATCTCTAGATTTTGTTGATTGAATCTTAAAGTTACAGATTAGCATCAAAGTTAATAGTAAGAGTAGGATGCTAATTGCTAATTTAAATGTGTTGATGTTAATAGAAGTGAAAATGATAATACCAAAAGGAACACCAACTATACTGCCGAAAATTAATCTTTTCAGTAGAATACAATCAATGTCCATTCTTATTTTCCAAATGAGTGATATAGAAATAATGAATGATAAAATGATATTTATTTGTATAGCTTCTTGTGGTAGAAATAACATGAGTAAGAAAGGTGTTGCCATAATAGAAAAGCCAAAACCGGTACTTGTTTGTAAAATAGAAGCTACTAATATAATACAAATGAACATGAATATAGTATTCAAAAAAGCCCCCCACATAATCAAATTTCATTAATATTTTAACATAAAGTAAAACTTTAATCAGTGGAGGCTTACTGGCCTTTCATACGGGGAAAAAAGCGGCAAAGTAGCCGCTTTATATGTTGCAATTAATATTCCAATGATGATCCTGTAGCCTTAAAATATTTTTCACGTGAAGGAGTCATTACTCGGATTGCTAATAAACAGGAAAGGAAAAGAATGAGTAATGCGCTACTTATTACAGTCATTTGAACGGAAAGAAATTGTGCGGATGCTCCAATTGCTAAAATGAAAAAGATTTGGATAAAACTTTTTATGGAATCAAATACGCTATCGATACGTCCTATCATATGAACTGGGATGTTATTTTGATAAAATGTAAAAAAGCCAGTACCAGCAAATGATGAAGAAATGCCAAGTAAAATGAAACCGCCTGCCGCGACGATAAATGAATTTGAAAAGGCGAAAATTACATAGCCTATTGCTGTGAAAATTGTCCCTAATCCGATACAATATTGAATTGGTAAACGTTTGGCAAAGAGAGAGACAAGAAATGAACCGGAAACGTAAGCAGCGCCAGTTATACTAACAAGCATACTGTATTCTATATCGGTTAAAAACAGTACTTGTCTTGTAAAAACAACTTCTTGTGAATCAAGTGCCATAGCGACAAGCATAGTCGCTTGAAATAAAACGAATATGAGAATAATGTACGTTTCAGTTCGAGCGAATGAAAAAACTTGTTTCCAATCACTTCGTAATGTTTGTACGAAAGTATTTGCAACTTCTTCGCTTTGCTTTGTTTGTAACGTAATATTAGGTAAGAAATAAATGAGAATAGTAGAAAGTAGAAAGGAAAGTGAGTTGCAGTAAATTACAAAGGATGCTGAGTGCGTGGTGAGAAGTATTCCAGCAAGAGCTGGACCGATAATAAAAGCCCCGCTTGTACAAAAGCTACTCCAAGCGTTGAATTGAGCGCGTTCTTCAGCAGGTATAAGCATTGTTTTATAAGAAAATGAAGCTGGATCGAAAAATGATGTAGCAATGCGAGTCAAAAAGATAAAAATATAAATGGCCCAAATAGAATCAAATAGTGGAACGCAGCCAATGAGAACTGCTCGAATGATATCTGTGATGAGCATAATGGACCGCTTGTTTAATCGATCTACTATGCTACCAGACCAAATTTTTGTAACAACGGTCGCAATTGGACCGACAATCCATAATCCTGCTACAGCAGCAGGAGAGTTTGTGCTATGTAAAACCATTACGTTTAGGGCGACGAGATACATAAAATCACCTAAACGAGAAATTCCTGTTCCCGACAATAATAATAATTTATTTTTCATGAGCAGCTGGACCTTTCTTTCATTGTTTTTTTATCCTGCAGGAAATAGCGTATTCCTCTTCAGAGTTTGATTGACGAGCGGTTTTGTTTTCCCAGCGTAATAAAACTTGTGTAACCTCCCAAGTAAGCTGTTGTAATTCCTCTGGAGTTAAAAATAAATGAGAAACAATATGACTACCTGTATTCGTTCCCTCTGTGCCGCTTTCTTCAATATAGAAATGAGCAGATTTTGCCTTGTAATATTTTTCAATAATCCCTCGTTTTTCCTTCGTGTCTACTAATTCAAGTAACCCTCCATCATATAAAATTTGAACGTGATAATGTATGCTACCAGTAGATTTGTTTAGTTTAGTAGCTACTTGTTTTGCAGTGAGTGCTTCGTCTTTTAAAAGGTGAAGAATTTGAATACGAGTTGCGTTGGAAATGAGCTTCTGCTGTTCAGCTGAAATAGTAAGTCTATCGTCAAACATTATGGCATCCCCTTTCTTATAATCTAAATTTATTGTACATTCTAAAAAATTAGAACGTAAGGAAAATAAATCGTCTTTTTCCTTTATATTTCGAGATAAATAAAAATAGCATGTACATAAACATGCTATTAAGTAATAGTAGATTCTTCATTAAGTTTCCCGCGATAATACAAGAACAGCCATATAAAACTAACAAAAATACAACATGTAGCTAGAAAACTACCAATTATTTGAGGAGAAAGGATTTCTAATAGCCATCCTGTAATGAACATAGATAACTGTATGAGTGAACCATAAATTGAGTAATGAAAGGAAAAAACTTTACCAATCATATTTTCGTGCGTGTAAGTTTGAAGTAATGTCGTATCAAGTGGAACGATGATTCCTCCTGCTATGCGCATACAGAGTAATGTAATGATACCGAAAATAAGTTGATCGGATAGAATGAATCCAAGAAAGAAAAAGCCTTGTAGGAAGTAGGCCCAACCAAATGCTTTTTTCATTTTTTCTTTATTGCTGGATATGTAAAGATTAACGAGAAGGCTTCCTATCATAAGCCCAGCCCCTTGAACCGTATATAAAATCCCAATGTTCGTGTGGAAAATTTTTTCGGCATAGATTGTTAGAAGTAGCTGATAAGCACCTCCAATAAGCCCCCATGAAATGCCTACAAGAATTAATATTAAAATGATTTTTGTTTGTAATATGTATGTGTAACCATCTTTTATATCAGTAAAAAATGCTTTTTTCTTCTTACAAGTATCATAAGAGGGAACACTCATATGATAAATAAAATAGGCTGAAATAAAGTATGATAGGCTATTTACTAAAAAAGCGAACTCAATATGTAAAGATTGTGCAATTATCCCGCCTAAAGAAGCACCCATAATAGACATAAAACCATTCATTGTACTAGAAAGAGAGTTAGCAGTTACGAAATGATTTTCGTGTACGATGTTTTTTAAGGTTGCTTGTTTAGCTGGCTCAAATAAGCAAGAAAGTACAGATAAACATATATTAGCAATGAAAATAATTTCAATTTTATAGCTTGCGAGTATGTATGTAAGGACTAGAATTCCCCGTGTAATATCGGTAAAAATCATAATATTCTTTTTAGAAAAACGATCTACCACTCCGCCTATAAAAGGGCTAAGAAGTAGTTGTGGTAAACCTTTACTTATAAAAGTAAGTGCGATCATAAACGGTGATTCCGTTATGCTATAGACGAATGTTAATAAAGCTACTGTATGAAACCAATCTCCAAGCACACTTAATGTTTGCCCATAAAATAGTTTTTTGAAGTTAGTATTTGTTTTAAGAAGCGTGGAATAAGAAACTGACATAAAAGATTAATCCTTATGTAATAATGATGCTTGAACTTGTTTTTTCCACTCACTTAAATACACTTTCTCCTCTGTAGGGAGTCCAACAGGTAAATGTGCAATCAATTCTAAACTATTTCCGTCAGGATCGTTAAAGTATACGGCGGCATGCGCTAATTTTGGAAAAACAATCGGTTCAATTGGCTCCATTCCAAAGTCTTTTCGTGCTGAAATGCCTTTTTGGTTTAGCCGATGTATCGCATGTTCTAAATCATGTAAGCTTACTTGAAAGGCGATGTGTCGTAAAGAGGGATGATAATTTACTTTGTATTCTGTACCTTCCCAAAGACCGAGCCAACTTTCATTTTCTTTAATCCAAAAGAAAGCAATATCATCTCCTCTTTTATATAATTTCAGTCCAAGTGATTCATAAAAAGATATTGATACCTCTAAGTTGCGGACAGGTAAATGTGCTTCGTAAAGACCTTTAATCATTGTAATCCTCCTAAGTAAAAATATTTCTTATTTCATAGTAAACGTTTTTTTTTGAGTTGAAATTAGAAAAAGGAGGGACATAACTTCATACGAAAGTATGAAAAAACAGCTCAAATATGAGCTGTTTTCTTATAGTTTTTCGTTCATTTGTTAAGGATAGGATATATTAGTATCCGTATCCGCCGCCACCCCAACAGCTACATCCAATGATGATTAGAAGGATGAATAGTACGATAAGCAAAGCAAATCCACCGCCGAAACCAGCGCAACTTCCACCATAACTCATATGTTTTCCTCCTTTTGAGTAAGTTAATCTATATAATTCATGGACTACTGTATACAGTATGTTTTTCGTATGGAAAAGGAGCCAGTCTCTTTTTTAATTAGACAAACGCCTGTATGGTCATTTTGATTGTATATGGAGCTAGGGGTATGTGAAGAAATCGTTATATATTTCGCGATTTGTTCATAAAAAATATAAAAATTGTAAAAAAAAACATTTTTATATTTTTTTATGAGAGGATTTGTACTATAATTTTACAAGTAATATTATGGGAAAAGGGAGTTTTAGTGAAGAGATGGAGATGGGACAACTACAAAATAAAATAGAAACTAAAAAGAAAGAGCTAATTCAACTTGTTGCTAGACATGGATTGGATCATGATAAAGTTTTGTTATTTAGCCGAGATTTAGATATACTTATTAATAAGTTTATGAATGTGAAAGATAAAGTGCATAAATAAATAATTTGTAGTTTTTTATATTAAGATATTCAACAAAGAGGAGAGATATATATTTGGAACATTTACAAGAAGAGCTATATAAACAAATAAAAGAAGAAAAAGGTATTGTTACAATTTTTTTAAAGAGTGGCGTTAGAATAGTAGGAGAAATTGTTGCAATAGACAAATTTACCGTTTTAATGTTAGTTGATGGAAAACAACAACTTATTTACAAGCAGGCTGTATCAACAATAATGAAATAAGACACTCGTGCTGAGTGTCTTATTTCATTATTGCTTACAAGCTTCAACGTCAATGCCAGCAGCTAATAATTTATTTTCACCATCTTGCTCAATGATTTTTTGTAATTTAGATAGGAAAGAATCAAAGTTTGTATGCTTTGCTACTTGGAATGTCATTTTATGTTCAATTGGCAGCCACGTATCAATATGAGCTTCGTTATGCTGAATTTTTACCTCAAGCTTATCAAGTGCGTTAGCAACTTTTGCTTCGTACGTTTCTTTCGCCTCAAACTCCATCCATAAATCATATAATTCCTCGCCGAGAGAACCTTTTAATGTTCGTTTAATATTTAAAATTGCTTCTTGTTCATTCATTTGTTTTTGTAGTTGTAATTCATGACTATTCATTGTATCAAAAGCAGGAATATCACCGGCTTCTGCTTCGACTAGGTCGTGAATAATAACCATTTTAAGTAATTTTTCAATATTTACTTTTTGATCTAAATAAGGTTCAACTAAAATGGCCATTAAAGACATGCGCCACGTGTGTTCAGCAACGCTTTCTTGACGTCCGTTAGAAAGCCAGCTATGTCGCATTTCATATTTTAGTTTTTCTGCTAGTGCAATGACTTGTAAAATGTTATGTTCCATCGTGATCCTCCTCATATTTCTATAATATAATTCTAATATGGAAATGAAATGTGTCAATTTTATGAGTATATTGCGATAAATAGATGATAAGCGTATAATAAACATTATATGTGAAAACGCATTATTAAAATAAAAAAATGTTTTATAAAAATGAAAAGGAAAGGGCAGGAATATGGGAGACGAAAATCAAGGATTTGCTAGACCAGAAAGAAAAAAAAGGAAGTTTGATATTTCTAGCCCAGTGGGCATAATAGTAGGTTTTTCTATTGTAATAGCGGCAATTATGCTTGGCGGAGGCGGAATAAAAGCTTTTAAAAACTTTTTAGATGTTTCATCTATTTTAATTGTCATAGGGGGAACAACAGCAACAATTGTTGTAGCATATCGATTTGGAGAAATAAAAAAATATACGAAAAGTATTTTTACTGTTTTACATAGAAGAGAAGAAGATTTAGAACAGTTAACGGATTTGTTTGTTGATTTTTCGAAAAAATCTAAAAAACACGGCCTGCTTTCTTTAGAAGTTGATGGAGAGCAAGTAGATAACCCTTTTATTCAAAAAGGAATTCGATTAATGTTAAGTGGTTACGATGAAGAGGAATTAAAAGAAGTGTTAATGAAAGATGTCGAAACGGAAGTGTATGAGTTAAGAAAAGGAGCTGTATTATTAGATAAAATTGGTGATTTCGCTCCTGCTTGGGGCATGATAGGGACTTTAATCGGTCTTATCATTATGCTTCAAAACTTGCAAGACACATCGCAAATTGGTACCGGGATGGCAGTTGCGATGTTAACGACATTGTATGGATCCGTACTTGCAAATATGATTGCAATCCCACTTGCTGAAAAAGTGTATAGAGGGATTGAGGATTTATATACAGAGAAGAAGTTTGTTATTGAAGCAATTTCAGAATTGTATCGTGGACAAATTCCGTCTAAATTAAAGTTGAAACTGGATACGTATGTATACGAAACAAAGATAAAAAAAGTAAAACGAGCAGCCTAATATTGCAAGGAGTGGTATGGTGATGATGAAACGACCGCAAAAGGGATCGCCTCGTTGGATGACGACTTTTACAGATTTAACGATGTTATTATTAACTTTCTTTGTATTACTAGTTGCTACTTCAAAGCAGGATGCAGTAAAATTGTCAAAGATGCTTGAAAAGTTTAGTGATACGGAGCAAGTAGATGCAAAAGTAATGGAAAATACAATACCAGATATTTCGCATGAAAAAAATGATGAAAAAATGATTTCGAAAAAAAGAATGGATGAATTATATAAGAAGTTAAAAGCATATGTAGATAATAACGGTATTAGTCAAGTGAATGTATATCGAGAGGATACGGGAGTAAGCGTCGTTATAGTAGATAATTTAATATTTGATACGGGTGACGCGAACGTTAAACCAGAAGCGAAAGAGATAATAAGTCAATTAGTTGGGTTTTTCCAATCGGTACCAAATCCCATTGTTGTAGAAGGACATACAGACAGTAGACCTATTCATAACGACAAATTCCCTTCAAACTGGGAATTATCTTCCGCACGAGCAGCAAATATGATTCACCACTTAATCGAAGTGTATAATGTCGATGATAAAAGGCTAGCTGCGGTAGGATATGCAGACACAAAACCAGTTGTACCAAATGATTCACCGCAAAATTGGGAAAAAAACCGTCGCGTTGTCATTTATATAAAAGAATAGTATATTGTTATTTTGATAATAAATAATAAAAATACGAAAATTCTTTTAAAAAAATATTAAATTTTATCATTTTATTTTGTATAATGAGTGAGAATGATAAGGTGAAATATTAAGATATATTTATACATAGAAGGAGAGAATCAAAAAGAATGGCACATAAAATTTTAGTTGTAGACGATGCGATGTTCATGCGAACAATGATTAAAAACTTATTAAAAAGTAATTCTGAATTTGAAGTAATCGGAGAAGCGGAAAATGGAGTAGAGGCAATTCAAAAGTATAAAGAACTTCAGCCTGATATAGTTACATTAGATATTACTATGCCAGAAATGGACGGACTTGAAGCATTAAAAGAAATTATTAAAATTGATTCAAGTGCAAAAGTTGTTATTTGTTCTGCAATGGGACAACAAGGTATGGTATTAGATGCAATTAAAGGTGGGGCAAAAGACTTTATTGTAAAGCCATTCCAAGCAGATCGTGTAATCGAAGCTTTAACAAAAGTAGCAAACAGCTAATATAGAAGGGGTGCCACAAGGAATCTAAACATTGATAGCGGATATGCGTGTGGCCCCCTTTTTTCTCGTTTTAAAACACTAAATTGTTATACATGAATGAAATGTTTGTTAGACAGGTAGGGGATTAAAATGCAAACAGATCTATTAAATATATTTTTTGAGGAATCAGAAGAACATTTACAATCGCTAAATGAAAATGTGCTAACTTTAGAACAAAACCCCACTGATATGGATGTTGTGGGAGAAATATTCCGCTCAGCCCATACGTTTAAAGGTATGTCAGCGAGTATGGAATTTACGGAAATGGCGGATTTAACGCATAAAATGGAAAACGTTTTAGATGAAATTCGTCATGGGAATATAGTTGTAAATGCGGAGATTATTGATGTGATTTTTGAATGCATTGATAATTTAGAGAAGATGGTTGCAGATGTGCAGCAAGGTGGAATGGGCAATATTGATGTAATTGCAACGAAACAGAAATTAGAAGCATTATTGAACGGCAATATAGAAATTCCTAATGAACATATAGAACAAGAAACCATAAATAACGATGATGCAGCTTCACATGAAGTGCATATAACTGTTGAGCAACAAGCTATTTTAAAAGCAGTACGTGCCATTATGTGTATTGAAGCGCTACAAAATGTAGGTAATGTAAAAAAAACAGTTCCTAGTATTGAAGAAATTGAAGCAGACGCTTTCGGGTTTGAGTTCACAGTATTTATGGATACTGATCAAAGTGAAGAAGAATTAAAACAAGTAGTGCTTCATGTTTCTGAAATTGAGAAAGTAGAAGTGAAGCAAGGACATACATCAAAAGAAGTAGTTTCGGAAAAATTGGTTACACAAGAAGTCGTACAAGAAGTTATACAAGCGGATACGCATGTGGAATCAACTAAAGAAGTATCTAAACAATCTGCTAATGCTACACCAGCTAAAAGCACTGCAAAAACGAAAAATGGTAAAGTAGAAAATCGTTCCATACGTGTTCAATTAGAAAAAATTGAAAGATTAATGAACATGTTTGAAGAAAGTGTAATTGAGCGTGGTCGCATAGATGAATTGGCGCAAGCAATTCAAAACAAAGAATTAATTGAGCATTTAAATCGATTAGGCGATATTTCAAAAGATATTCAAAATGTACTTCTAAACATGCGTATGGTGCCGATTGAAACAGTCTTTAATCGTTTCCCGCGTATGGTACGTATGTTAGCGAAAGATTTAGGGAAAAAAATCGATTTACAAATTACAGGTGAAGATACTGAAGTCGATAAAATTGTTATTGATGAAATTGGTGATCCGCTTGTTCATTTAATTCGTAATGCAATTGATCATGGGGTTGAAACTGTTGAACAACGTCGTGATGCAGGTAAAAATGAGACAGGTACGATTAAATTAGAAGCGTTCCATAGTGGAAATCATGTCGTAATTCAAATTACGGATGATGGAAATGGAATTCATAAAGGGAAAGTATTAGAAAAAGCGATTAAAAATGGTGTTGTAACAGAATCTGAGGCAAATAAATTAACAGACCGTGAAATATTTGATTTGATCTTCCAACCAGGATTTAGTACAGCTGAAGTTGTATCAGACCTTTCTGGGCGCGGGGTTGGATTAGATGTAGTGAAACATACAATTCATAGTTTAGGTGGACATTTAATTATTGATTCTGAAGAAGGCAAGGGAAGTACATTTAGAATTGAACTTCCATTAACGTTGTCTATTATACAATCTATGCTTGTTCAAACGAATGATAAACGGTATGCTTTACCTCTTGGTAATATTGTTGAAGCAATTCGAATCAAGAGAGAAGACATCCAATCCATACAAGGAAAAGATGTGTTAAATTACCGTAATCAAATTATTGAAGTGAAGCATTTAAGTACGGTATTTGGTGAGAAAACAGCAGATGAGGCGTTTGCGTCATATGATGGTCAAATGGTTCCTGTGTTAATTGTTCGTAATACACATCGCAGCTATGGACTTATTGTAAACACAATTATCGGTCAAAGAGAAATAGTCTTAAAGTCATTAGGTGACTTCTTTGCAGAGAGTTCTAATTATTTCTCTGGTGCGACAATTCTCGGTGATGGACGAGTGGTCCTCATTTTAAACCCAGAAGGTTTATAATAGGAATGAAGGAAAGCTCCCCACTTGTATACAATTGGGGAGCTTTTTGGTTAATCGTTACTAATCTGAAAATGGGAATAAATACATATTAACGTTTTATATAATAAGTTTGTTAAAATAAAATGAGAGTTTATATCATTTGATAGAAAAACAGAAATGAGGAGGCAGAGAAAATGCCTGAGCAACACACAAAAGGGGATACGAGCACAATTGTGCTAGAAAAAGAAAATGAGCATTTAACGCCTCAAGAATGCGATATTCTTGGCGAAATTGCAAATATATCATTTGGTTCAGCTTCGACTGTATTATCAACAATCTTAAATAGGCAAGTAAGCATTACTGCTCCTCGCATCGAATTGGTAGATTTATATGATTCAAGCGACGTCGAAGTTCCACACGTTGTACTAAATATTCATTTTACAAAAGGATTAGATATGGAAAACCTTCTTGTCCTTAAGCAAGATGTTGCATTATCCATTGCTGATTTAATGATGATGGGAACAGGTGAAGTGGAGGACGGAAAAGAACTTGGTGAATTAGAGCTAAGTGCTGTACAAGAAGCGATGAATCAAATGATGGGGTTCGCAGCTACATCTATGTCTGAATTCTTCCAAGATACAGTAGATATGTCTCCGCCGACAATTAAAGTTGTAAAGCTATCAGAAGAAATGGAGAAAATCTCGGAAATCGATGGAAATCAAACGATTGTTAAAGTATCGTTTGATTTAAAAATAGATAATCTTGTAAACTCTAAACTTGTGCAAATTGTTTCAGTTGAACATGCGAAACAAATGATAAATAAATTAATGCAATTATCTGGTGGAGTAGAAGAGCAAGATGAGCCAGCAGAAGTAGTGGAAACTGAGATTGTAGAAGAACAAGTTGAAAAAGAACATTTAACGCAAGAAGAGAAAGATGTCCTTGGTGAAATTGCAAATATTTCAATTGGTTCCGCTTCAACAGTATTGTCAACGCTTTTAAATCAGCCAGTTTCAATTAGTACACCGAATGTAGAAGCGATCAATGTTCGTCATTATGATGGAGTACCAGTCCCGTTTGTTATTTTAAATGTTGATTTTGTTGAAGGACTAAAGAATGAGAATGTATTCGTATTTACGAAAGATGTAGCTTTAACAATGGTAGATTTAATGATGATGGGGACAGGGGAAGTTGATTCTGAGAAAGAACTTAGTGAATTAGAACTGAGCGGTATTAAAGAAATCATGAACCAAATGATGGGGCATGCTGCAACGGCGATGTCAGAAATGTTTCAAGAAAAAATGGACATGACGCCACCAAATGTTAAATTTGTAACTTTAAAAGAAGAAATGGAATATTTGGGAGAGTCAATGGAAGTGGACGAACTCGTTCAAATTACGTTCAACCTTGAAATTGGCGACCTGCTTCAATCAAAAATGTATCAAATTTTACCGATTTCAGAAGCGAAAGAAATGGTAAGAAGACTTCTATATCCAATGGTGGAAGAAGAAGAGATTGTTACGGAAGAAATTGAAGAAGAAAAAGTTGTAGAACCTGTTGTGCAACCTATTGAATTTAAAGAAGTAAAACAGATGGAACCAGTATACATGGACACATCCATCTTACAAAATGTAGAAATGAACGTGAAATTTGTATTTGGAAGCACAGTGAAAACCATTCAAGATATTTTAAGTTTACAAGAGAATGAAGCGGTTGTACTAGATGAAGATATTGACGAACCAATTCGTATTTATGTAAATGATGTATTGGTGGCGTATGGTGAACTTGTAAATGTAGATGGATTTTTCGGAGTAAAAGTGACGAAATCGCTATAAGTCGTTGAAATAGGAGTTTGAGCTAGTAGATGAAAAACGTAAAGTTTTTTCTAATGAGCTGGTTATGCATACATGTGTGCTTGCTCTTCCCGCTACAAAGTAAGGCAGAAGAGCAAAATGTGCCAGAACAAAATATAAATGAAGTGAATGTGCAAGAAGAGAATAAGGAAGTTCAAGAACAGCTAGAACAAGTGGAAATGAAGCAAGATAAAGAGGAACAACAAGAAGCAAAAAATGAACAAGAAACCGAAAAGAAGATAGAGACGGATCAAGGGGTTATTACAGTAAATAAGCCGGAATTAAAAGTTGGCGAAGAAGTGCTGGTTATTGTAGAGCCGAAAGAGAAAAATGTTCAAAGTATAAAAGGTATTTTGCGCTTGCCAAAAAACGGCGATCAGTATGAACAAGAAAGAATGCTATCGTTTAAGTATGAAGAGGAAACGAAGCGATGGATTGCTAACTACAAGGTCGAGACTTTTGATTTGCAAGGTGATTGGAACCTTCAGCTCATTCAAAGTTTTAAAGAAAATGAGAAAGAAGAGCTTATAGAAAATGAAGTGAAAGTCCCACTTATTCGTATAAATAATGAAACGCCAACAATAGATAAAGAGATGCCGAAGTTGCATAAAGTCACTATTGACGAGGCGAAGGAGAATGTAATCGAACGAAAACGAGGCGATTCTATACGTGTAAGAGTGAAGGCGGCAGACGTGGAATCGGTTGTGAAAGAAGTTCGTGTTACATTAAAAGGAAAAGAAAATAAAGAGATTACATTTTTGTTAGATTACAATAAGCGCGACATGGAATGGCAAAAAGTATTTGAAATAACGGATGCGTTGCCAAGTGGGACATACGAACTACTTGTAGAGGTAGTAGATGCGGCTGGAAATAAACTGATTGAAGCAAGTGAGTATGTCGTTTCTGTTTTGGAGCAAAAAACAGAAGAGGATAAAAAGATAGAAGAACGAGAAGATAAATTAGAAAATAAATTAGAAGATAAGAAAGAAACAGAGAAGCAGGAAGACTCGAAAGTAGAAATCCCGCTTCAGGAAGAAAAACCACCAGTTGTTCAAATTCCGAAAAAAGAAGAGAAAGTAAACGATCTTATAAATGAACCATTGAAAGAGAAAGAAAAAATTACTTATGTTATAAAAGAGCCTCTCACAGACAACAAGGAAGTAAATAAAGCGACGGCTCAAAAAGATAAAGATAATAAAAATAACAATCAAGTCATTTCGAAAAAGAAAGAGAAAAAAGAAGAGCCAGCAGACAAGAAAGAAGCTGAAAGTGACCAAGAAATACAAGCTTCTAATGTATTTGCTATCATGTCAGGTTTATTCGTATTGTTTTTAGTTTTAAAAAGTAATAAAGAATGGGGCTAATAATTTCATAGTAGTGGAGGCGCTTAGATGGAGATTAAACGTACGACAATTGAAAATAAGACGCTACAACCATTAAAACAGCCTGCAGCTATTTCAGAACATGAAATCCAGAAAGAACGAAAGCATAGTAATCTAGTGTTTACTGGTCAGTCTAAAATTATTTCGAAGAATAATGAAATAGGGATTTTACTTGCGAGTTTAGGCGATGGAAAGGTTATGAAGGAAATGCTTTCTAAAGAGATGGATACAGTATTACAACTCTTTAAGAAGTTACATACATTATCTGGAGAAGGAAAGCAAACAGAAAAAATATTTGAACAAGTAATGAAAAGCTTGCAAGGACTTGTGAAGCAGGCGCATATAAAAGAGCTTCCTTTGTTAGATGGGACGTATGATTTTGCTGAAGTACAACTATCATTTGGTAGAAAGGTACATATTCCGTTACTAGATGTAAGTGCACTCCTTTCTAGAGTGGAAAGTGATTCTTCAGAAGGAAATATAAATTTAATGGTAACGGTTATTACTGCTTATATAACGAAATTGTCTAACGAAACCATTTTAATTAGCGTTACAGATCGCACTGCTAAAGAGCGGGATGTAAGCGTATGGAGAGCACTTGCAGAAATGAATATGACACAATTATCACAGGCTTTGAAACATACGATGCAAGAACATAAATGGTCTATGACGTTTCTTTTTCTCTTTGTATGGATTGTTGCTATTATTTTAATTCGAGTTATATAAAAAGGTCGTCACTTTACGTTGTGACGACCTCTTTTATATTTTTTCGTAGAAGAATGTATCGAAGCGCTGAAGATTATAACGTTCAGGTGTTAAAATTTGTTCAGTACTACCAACAAATAATACGCCGCCTTTTCGTAAAGCACGACTAAACTTTTCATAAAGTTTTACCCTTGCTTCTTCAGTAAAGTATATCATTACGTTGCGACAAATGATTAAATCGTAATTTGTATCGAATGACTGCATTAACAGGTCATGCTGCTTGAACGTCACGTTTTGCTTAATGTTTTGGTGTAATGAATATATATCATTCTCTTTTGTGAAATGACGCTCTTTTAAATCGGCAGGTAATTCTTTTAAAGAACGTTCTGTATATTGACCGCGTTTTGCAGTTTCTAAAATGTGAAAATCAAGATCTGTTGCTTGTATTTCAAAACGATATGGAGCTAGGTGCTTCGATAAAATTAAAGAGAGTGTATATGGTTCTTCACCGGCAGCGCAAGCGGCACTCCATACTTTTAATTTTCCGTTATTTTGTTCGAGTAATTTTGGTAGTGCTTTCGTCTCTAACGTTTGCCAACGTTCTTTATTTCTAAAAAACTCTGAAACGTTAATTGTAATATAGTCAATAAAACTTAAAAATAACTTTTGATCGGTACGTAAATTGCTTAGAAAACTAGTGTAGTTCTCAAAGCCCTTTCTCGAAATAAAAGCATCGATTCTACGACGCATTCTATCTTGTTTATATGAAGCGATATCCATATTGAATTGTTGTTTAAAACTCGCGATAAAATGATCATAATCTTGTTCAATTATCATATTTATAATAGGCACAATAACGATATTGTGCCTCCCCCTTTACATCATACGGATTTTTTGTTCAAAGTTTTTTTTCATCTGTTTTTCATGTAAACCTGGTAAATCATAAATAACAGCATCAATTCCTGTTTCTTTTGCAACGTCAACGGGAATGACAGATGTATGCTTGTCCCCATTATAAAAACAGAGAACTAAATCGGTATCTTCGATTATTTGTTTTACAAAAAACATATAATCTGATCGGTAAATGGAGTCGGAAGGATGATCAAAAGCGACATACTCGGCTCCGTGTTTTTTTAAGTAATCAACGACCTCTTGAAATTCATCTGTTAATGCTTGTAACGGCTGTAGCGTGTAAAGGCATAAATTTTGAGCGAGTCTTTCGTTTTCGATGAAGAAACGAAGAACCTCATTTTCAATAGATTTATAACATAATATGTAAATTTTATGTTTGTGAGCATAGTCAGTTAAAAATTTTTTTATTTCTTCCTGATCTAATGCTGTTAATTGATTTGAACCACAAAGAAAAATATTCATAGATTTGTGCCACCTCATGCTAAATTGTAACATATCTTTTATAAAAAATAACTGCAAAATATTAGTGTTCAGAGTATAATTATAAATAACTGGATTTTACGATTAAGTTTAGGAAGAAATAAAAAAATAAATAGGTGATATATATGCTGCGTTCGATCTCGCATAATCCAATTTTATCGCATATACCGCCTGCTACTCAAATGCCGAAAGAAGCAAATGTCAGGACAGGACTTGTATTTTCGGATAATTTGCATGCAGATCCGAAAAAAGATAAATTGCTAGAACAAATGGAAGCATTTGTCGATAACATTGGAGAAATTAAAGAGAAAATTGAAATGGAATTAACGCTTGATAATGTAATGGAATACAAAAATACAGTAAAGTCATTTTTGAATTTTTACGTAGATAATGTATTGCAATATAAAGATGTCATGTCGCGCCATCCACGTTATGGCTATTCACAGAAAATGACGATTGTGAAACAGGCGGAAATGGGATTAAATGAGTTAGAAGATGTTATGAATTTAATTAATACGAAAACGGGACATTTAGAAATGTTAAATCAGATTGGAGAAATCCACGGTTTAATTGTAAATTTAGTCTTGTAAAAGGGAAGGAAACGATATGTACATACAATTATATGAAAAGCTCGTTATTATTCAAAAAGCATATAAAAACATTCAAACGCTTGGAGAACAAATATATGAGAATTTGAAACATAAAAATGTAAATGCAGTTCAAAAATTGCAAGTAGAGCAATTGCAGTACATAGATGGTTTAAAAGGATTATCAATCTCGTTTGAAGAAATGGTTATTCAGTTTTGTAAAGAAAAGGGAATTGAACCGTTTCGCGTAAGTGCATTATTTTCGCATTTTTCTAACGAAGAAATTGAAAAAATGGAAGAATTACAAAAAAGTGTAGCTGAATTAGAAGAGAATGTAAAAATGATTCTTTTGAAAAATCAATATTACTTAAACGTACTATTAAAAACTACAGAAAGTATTGTGGATTCCGTTTCTGAATATAATTTAGAACGAAACAATAATTCACAAATCTTTATGAACGAACTATTGTAAAGGGGAAGTGAAAGATTATGAGATTATCTGATTATAATACGCCGCTATCGGGTTTGTTAGCGGCACAAATGGGATTACAAACGACGAAACAAAATTTATCTAACATTCATACGCCTGGTTATGTGCGTCAAGCAGTGAATCTCGGTTCTGCTGGAGCAAGTAATGGTCATACGCCGGAACAGAGAATTGGTTATGGTGTACAAACGTTAGGTGTTGATCGTATTACAGATGAAGTGAAGACAAAACAGTTTAACGATCAAATGTCACAGTTCTCTTACTATGCATATATGAATTCTACTTTGTCACGAGTAGAGTCTATGGTAGGAACGACGGGTAAAAACTCATTATCTAGTTTAATAGACGGATTCTTTAACGCTTTTCGTGAAGTGGCAAAAAATCCAGAGCAATCGAACTATTACGACACATTAATTGCTGAAACTGGGAAGTTTACGAACCAAGTCAATCGACTTGCTAAACAGTTTGAAGAAATAGAAATGCAAACAACAGCAGATATAGAAGCTCACGTTGATGAATTTAATAGGCTTGCTGGTAGTCTAGCAGAAGCGAACAAGAAAATCGGACAAGCTGGCACACAAGTACCGAATCAACTATTAGATGAACGTGATCGTATTATGACAGAGATGGCTAAGTATGCAGACATAGAAGTATCATATGAATCTACTAATCCTAATATTGCAAGTGTTAGAATGAATGGCATTTTAGCAGTAAATGGACAAGATACATATCCACTTCAATTGCAGAAGGATAAGGAGCCTATGTTGGTACAAATATACGGAACCGATATTCCATTAAATGGTGGGGCAATTCAATCAGCAATTGATACGAAAGCAAAGATTACTAGTTATAAAGATAATCTAAATGAATTTGTAAATTCATTAAAAAAACAAGTAAATACAGTTATGAAAAAAGATTTCTTTGTTGGAGAAGGTGCGAAAAAAATTGAAATAAACCCTGATTTTACAAAAGATATTTCGAAAATGAAAATTTCAGCTGAAACTGCAAACAGACTTGCAGGTATTACTGAGGGAGATTTTAAACCTGGACTTACATATAAAAAAGCTTTAGATCAACTTTTAGTAGGCGTAGCGTCTGATAAAAGTTCAGTAAATGCTTACCAAAGTATACATAAGGATTTATTAGAAGGAATTCAGCAAGAAAAAATGAGCATCGAAGGCGTGAATATGGAAGAGGAAATGGTAAATTTAATGGCTTTCCAAAAATATTTCGTAGCGAACTCTAAAGCTATTACTACGATGAATGAAGTGTTTGATAGTCTATTTTCGATTATTAGATAATGAGGTATAAAAACGAAGGCCTTTTCTCTTATGATTGAAGAGAGAGCTAGCAGAGTGAAGAAGCGGTCAGTGCCTAACAGTGAACCTATCGGTGTGAGACCAGAGCTATGGGGCGGTTGCCGGATAAGTTAGAAGAGGGAGCAGCCATGAATCGCGAATGAATCGTCTATTGCATAACGATGAATGAGTGATAAAGCGAAGATCTTTTCTTTTATGTTTAAAGAGAGAGCAAGCGAAGTGAAGAAGCGGTCAGTGTCTAACAGTGGACCTATCAGTGTGAGATCAGAGCTATGGAGCGGTAGAGGGATAGGGGAGAACCGGAAATAATTGTGGTTTCTTCGTCAAATTAATTTGAAATAGATAAAGGAGGATATAGAAATGAGAGTATCTACATTTCAAAATGCAAACTGGGCAAAGAATCAGTTAATGGATTTGAATGTGCAACAACAATACCACCGAAATCAAGTAACTTCAGGGAAGAAAAACCTTCTTATGAGTGAAGATCCACTTGCGGCAAGTAAATCATTTGCGATTCAACATTCATTGGCGAATATTGAACAAATGCAAAAGGATTTAGCGGATTCTAGAAATGTGCTAAGTCAGACAGAAAATACATTGCAAGGTATTGTGAAATCTTTAACGAGAGTGGATCAATTAACGATACAAGCATTAAATGGGACGAATAGTGAAAAAGAGTTAAAATCTATTGGAACAGAAATTGATCAAATCTTAGAACATGTCGTCTATCTAGCAAATACGAAGGAACAAGGGCGCTATCTTTTTGGTGGTGATAGCGTTGATAAGCTGCCATTTACAAAAGATGGAACATATCAAGGTGGAAATGAAGATGTAATGTGGAAGTTGAATGATGGCTACGAAATTAAAGCCTTTCGTAAAGGTGATGATTTATTAACACCTGTAATTCAAACGCTAGTAAAGATGAAAGATGCTTTGCAAAGTGGTGATCAAAAAGCATTACAACCATTTTTAGAAGAAAATAAGAAAAATTTAGATGGTGTCATTAACCGTACGACAGAAGTTGGCTCAACTATGAACACTGTAGACACATTTAAGACGATTTTAAGTGAGCAAAATCTAGCGCTTCAAGAAAATCGTAAAGAAATTGAAGATGTTGATTTAGCGGCAGCAATTTCAGAGTTAGCATACATAAACGCAACATATGAAGCGACGCTTAAAGCGGTTAGCACGATGAGCAAAACGAGTATTTTAGACTATATGTAGAGAAGGAGTGGATTTTTATGGGAACAACAGTATCTAATATTGGCGGTAGACAACAAATTTGGAATCTTGGTAATAATATAATTGATACTTCTAATCTAGTAAACTTAGAACTACAAGCTTTAGAAATGAAAAAAACACCGTATAATAATCAAAAGCAAACATTAAGTAATGAGCGAAATATTTATGCTAGCATGAAGAAGGAATTTAGTAGCTTTGTGCAAGTTTTTAAAGATATGTATGCTTTTAAAGGGAATGAAAAGAAAACAGCTTTATCAAAAGAAGGATTTGTTACTGTGCAAGCAGATGCATCAGCAATTGCTGGAACATACAATATTACAGTTGAAAAAGTTGCAGAACGCCATCAAATTACAACAAGACCAGTAGACATATCTGATCCTGATAACCCGAAAAATAAAATAGACTTAGATGCAAAAATTGAAAAGGATGTTACTTTTGAAATTAATGGTAAAGAAGTTGGAGTATCTAAGGATATGACTTATAAAGATTTAGTAAATAGAATCAATAATGGGAATTATGGAGTGTCCGTATATTCGTTAGGTGGACAATTATTCTTTACATCTACTACAGCGGGAGAGAAGGGAACAATAAATTTAGTAGATGGTAAAGAAGGTTTTTTAGAAGAAATAGGTTTAGTACAATCATCTGTTGGTGCAAGTGGTGAAAAAGTATTTGTGGCTGCGCATGAAGTGACAGCTGCTACAAATGCAAAATATACAATAAATGGAATTGAAGAAATTAGTACATCTAACAAAATTGAAACAATTCCGGGTTTAACAATTAATTTAGAGAAGGAAACAACAAATCCTATTAAGATTACGATTGAAGATTCTAACATCAAGGATTCTATTGAGCTAATCAAAAAAATGAAAGATGAATATAATAAGGCGGTATCCACTTTAGATTTGTTTGCAGGGAAAAATGGGGTAATGCAGGGAAGTAATGTTGCATTTTCCATTGGCAATACAATGTCTAGTCTATTTAAACACTCACAAGAAAATAACTTTTTATTTTCTTATGGTATTCAAGTTGATAAGACTGGGAATATGACATTAGACGAAGAAAAATTAAAGACAGCTTTTAAAGAAAATCCTGAGGCTGCAAAGCAATTTTTCTTTGGATTTAATGGCTTAGGGCATGATATGGAAAAGAAATTAGATGGGATATTTGGTGATGAAGGAGTTATAGGAAAACGTACTAAAAGTATTGAGGCACAAGTAAAAGAGCTAGATAAAAAAATTGTAGCTATTGATGAAATGAATAAACAGAAACAAGAAGCAATAATTGATAAATATTCAAAGTTAGAGCAGCAACTATCAATGTTAGATCAGCAATTAAAAACAATTAAAGCAATGACAAAACAAAAAAGTGATGATTAATGAAAGGTAAGGAAGTGATTGTATGCAAGCATGGCAACGTTATATGCAAAATGATATTATGACGAGTAATCCAATTAAAAATACAATTTTTATTTATGAAAGATGCATTGTAGAGTTTCGTAATTTAGAAGAACTGTTACATGCTTTTAAACTACAAGAAGGGGATGCGCTTCTTGAAAAGTTAGAACGTATTTTTGAAGAATTGAAGCTTCAATTAAATCCTGAAATTACGAAGGATTTATATGATAGTTTATATGGCTTATATGATTGGATTAGTATTCAAATTCAAACAATGAAAGTAACGCGTGAAGCAAAAGACATTGATGAGATTGTGAAAGTGTTACAAGATTTAATAGACGGTTACCGCGGAGCACTTGAAAATGAACAATGATATTTATCGGACGTTTGTCGGCTGTTTTAATGAAATCGGTGAATTGCAAGTGTCAGATGAAGAGTTTGCTGAGAAGAGTGAAATGTTAAATCGCTGGATGATGACATTGGATGAGGAAACGCGTGCGCAAGTTGCAGCAGAAGTAAGTCCATTCATTATTAAGGCGGCACAGCATATTCGGGATAAGCAAAAGATTTTGGAAGAAATGATTATGACAAATGATGGACGCATGAAAGCTAATTCATTTTACGGTAAATTTTAGTGCTAGAGTTTAGAAACGGATTCCCCTTTTAAGAGGGGATCCATTCCTTTATTTAAATAAAGATTTCCGCTGATTGAGGTTTCATTTTATGACTGTAATGAAAAAAGTAGTAATCTAAATAATGTGAAAATGAACTTTAGTTTGTAAATCATAGATTGAAATGTTTCATAGATTATTGCGTGTATACAGTTTTTTTGTATTCTTTTTTATATTTTTGTATTTTTCTAAAGACAACAATGGAAAAATGGAATAAAATATGTAAGGGTACATGATTGTTAATATTTTAATAAACGCATATAAGAAAATAAATAATGAAGTGAAACTTCCATCAGTGGATCATTAAGTTAAAAAAGAAAGGGTGTGGAATATGCCAGATTTAGTGAGTGATGTAGGCCATTATATGAATTATTTAGTGACGAAACGAAATACTGTTTCTAGTAATATTGCAAATGCGAATACACCCGGCTATAAAGCACAAGATGTAACATTTGCTGAGCAAATGAATAAAAGTAGTGCATTATATAAGAACAATGCTGCAGACTTAAAGAGTAATCCAGATTTATATCAAACGAATGAAATGCACTTACCGACAGTAAATACGAAAAATACATATGCAAAGATTCAAACAAAATCAATGCAAACGAATAAAGATGGAAATAGTGTGGATGTAACGACAGAAATGCTAGATTTAATGAAAGCAAATCAGTTATATGGTATTTCAATTAACGCGATTAATACACAATATGCAATTAATCAAGCGGCACGCGGACGTTAAAAGTAGAAGGAGAGACAACGATGTTTCAGGCAATTAATGCAAGTGGCTCAGGACTAACGACAGCGAGAAAGTGGATGGAAGTTACTTCAAATAATATTGTAAATGCAAATACAACGGCGGCTCCGGGGGCAGATTTATATGAGCGTCGTAGTGTAGTGCTAGAATCAAACAATAGTTTTGCAAATATGTTAGATGGGTCTCCTACTAATGGAGTAAAAATAAAAAGTATTGAAGCAGATAAAACTGAAAACTTAGTGTATGACCCAACACATCCACATGCAAATGAAGAAGGATATGTGCGTTATCCAAATATTGATGTGACTGCTGAAATGACGAATGTAATGGTTGCCCAAAAAATGTATGAAGCAAATACAAGTGTATTAAATGCGAATAAAAAAATGCTTGATAAAGATTTAGAAATTGGCCGAGGATAAGGGGGAATATAGTAATATGAAAATCCAACCAATGTTAAATACGCAACCATTTGGTGTGGTTCAGCAAATTGGTGCACCAAAAACTTCTCAAACATCAGTAGTTGAGGGGAAAAAGTTTATCGATTTATTGGAAGATATGAATCAAACGCAAAACAATGCGCAAACAGCAGTATATGATTTACTAACTAAAGGGGTAGGAGAAACGCATGACGTTTTAATTCAGCAGAAGAAGGCTGAGTCTCAAATGAAGACGGCTGCTCTCGTACGTGATAATCTTATTGAAAATTATAAGTCACTAATTAATATGCAAATTTAGGAAAGTGGACGGGTGTGTTTAAATGGAAAAGATGAAAAATGTTATCCAATCGTTAAAAACGTGGCATAAGTTAGTAATCGGTGCTGCGCTTTTAGCGATTGTAACAGGAGCACTTTTATACTTCACCTTGCCAGATAAATATGTTGTTGTATATCAAAATTTAAATGATGCAGATAAGCAAGAGATTACAGCAGAATTATCAAAGTTAGGTGTCGATTATCAGTTAGCGGCCGATGGATCGATTCGTGTGCAAAAAAATGATGCTCCATGGGTGCGAAAAGAAATGAATGGGATGGGCTTACCGTTTAATTCTAAAAGCGGTGAGGAAATTTTATTAGAAAGCTCGCTCGGTTCAAGTGAGCAAGATAAAAAAATGAAGCAAATTGTCGGTACGAAAAAGCAATTGGAGCAAGATATTGTAAGAAACTTTGCGACAGTTGAAACGGCGAATGTTCAAATTACATTACCTGAAAAAGAGACAATTTTTGATGAAGAAAAAGCAAAAGGAACAGCTGCGATTACTGTTGGGGTAAAACGTGGACAATTATTAACTGCTGATCAAGTTGCGGGTATACAGCAAATGATTAGTGCAGCAGTTCCTGGGGTGAAAGCAGAAGAAGTAAGTGTGATTGATAGTAAAAAAGGTGTCATCTCAAAAGGGGCAGATGAAGCGCATTCTACTAGTTCCTCTTCTTATGAAAAAGAAGTAGAGATGCAGCATCAAATTGAAGGTAAATTAAAGCAAGATATTGATGCAACGTTAATGACGATGTTTAAACCGAATGAATATAAAGTGAATACGAAAGTATCTGTAAACTATGATGAAGTTACACGTCAGTCAGAAAAGTATGGTGATAAAGGTGTACTTCGTAGTAAACAAGAGCAAGAAGAAAGCTCTACTGCACAAGAAGGTGCAGAGACGAAGCAAGGTGCTGGTATTACAGCGAACGGCGAAGTACCAAACTATGGTACGAACAATAATCAAAATGGTAAAATCGTCTACGATAATAAAAATGGTAACAAAATTGAAAACTATGAAATAGATAAAACAGTTGAAACAATTAAGAAACACCCAGAATTAACGAAAACAAATGTTGTAGTATGGGTAGACAACGATACGTTAGTAAAACGAAAAATAGATATGACTACTTTCAAAGAAGCAATCGGCACAGCTGCTGGGCTTCAAGCTGATCCGAATGGAAACTTTACAAACGGTCAAGTTAACGTTGTAACTGTTCAGTTTGATCAGCCGAAAGAAGAGAAGAAGAAAGAAACAGAAGAAAGCGGTATAAACTGGTGGTTATTCGGTGGAATCCCAGCTGGTTTATTAGCGATTGGTGGTCTAGTATGGTTCTTCTTAGCAAGACGTAAGAGAAAGAAAGAAGAAGAGGAATATGAAGAATACTTAGCAGAAGAGGAAATTGCTGCAAGTAATGAAAGTATTATGGAAATTCCTGAAGAGAAAATAGTACCAGAGCCAAAACCAGAACCAGAAGAACCGAAAGAACCGACGTTAGATGAACAAGTGCAGGATGCTACGAAAGAACATGTAGAAGGAACTGCAAAAGTAATTAAAAAATGGTTAAATGGACAGTAAGGGAGGAACAACGATGTTAGATGAAATCTCCTCCAAAGAAAAAGCTGCTATCCTTATTCGTACATTAGAAGAAGGGGTGGCAGCAAAAGTCATTGAATATATGACGGCTGAGGAAAAAGAAGTATTACTTCGTGAAATCGCGAAGTTTCGTGTATATAAACCGGAAACGTTAGAAAATGTACTAGGGGAGTTCTTGTATGAATTAAATGTAAAAGAATTAAACCTAGTGACTCCAGATAAAGAATATATTCGTCGCATATTTAAAAATATGCCAGAAGACGAACTAGAAAAATTATTAGAAGATCTTTGGTATAACAAAGATAATCCGTTTGAATTCTTAAATTCACTTACAGATTTAGAACCACTTCTTACTGTACTTAATGATGAATCGCCACAAACGATTGCGATTATCGCTTCTTATATTAAACCGCAGCTTGCTTCTCAATTAATTGAGAGATTACCAGATCATAAGCGAGTAGAAACGGTAATGGGGATTGCGAAGCTAGAGCAAGTTGATGGTGAATTAATAAATCAAATTGGGGATTTATTAAAATCAAAATTAAATAATATGGCATTTAATGCAATTAATAAAACAGATGGCTTGAAAACAATAGTAAACATTTTAAATAACGTTTCACGAGGTGTTGAAAAAACAGTCTTTCAAAAGCTGGATGAAATGGATTATGAGTTATCTGAGAAAATTAAAGAAAACATGTTTGTATTTGAAGACTTACTCGGACTTGAAGATCTCGCACTTCGTCGTGTATTAGAGGAAATTACAGATAATGGTGTTATTGCGAAAGCACTTAAAATTGCAAAAGAAGAAATTAAAGAGAAATTATTTACATGTATGTCTTCAAACCGTAAAGAGATGATTCTAGAAGAATTAGATGGCTTAGGACCGCTTAAGATGACGGATGCTGAGAAAGCGCAGCAAACGATTACAGGCACAGTGAAAAAGCTAGAGAAGGAAGGAAGAATTATCGTTCAAAGAGGTGAAGATGATGTCCTTATTTAAAAACAGAATTCCGAAGAATTCTGTTTCTTTTTCTGAAGAAACGTATGAATTACAATTTCCAAAACCGATACCAGTTCACGTAGAAGAAGAAATACAAGTAGATCATGAAGAACTTCTTGCGCAGCAACAATCGTTACATACTGAACTGAATCAACTAAGGCAAGAGCAGCAAATATTAGAACGAGAGCGTCAGCAGTTATTACATGATCAAGAACAATTTCAAATGCATGTTCAGCAGCAGATGAAAGAGATAGAATCCGCACGTATACAGTTTCAAAAGGAACAACAAGAAACAGCGTACCAATGGACAGAATTATTATGGGATCAATCTTTTCAACTAGCAGAAAAAATTGTGAATCAAGCAGTAGATTCGCGTTTACTTGATGTGTTACCAATTTTAACTGGCATCGTTCAAACGTTGCCGACTTCGTTTGAAAAACTAGTTATTACCGTACATCCAGAAACATTTGAACGTATTCAAGAAGAGAAGGAAAATTCGAAAGAATATTGGTTACTACAATTAGTAGAATGGAAATACGATTTCTCCTTACAGTTCGGTGAATTTGTTCTAGAAGAAGAGAAAGAGTTCTTTGAATTTAAATTTGCACCTATATTTGCGAAACTTCGCCAGAAATGGGAAGAAGAGAAGTTATTTGAGGAGCAAAATGTATGAATCGACTATTAATGAATGAAAACCAAAAATGGAATACGTTTATTGAAACACCGTTTTATACGAAAGTCGGTAAAGTTCATAGTGTACAAGAACAGTTTTTCGTAGCGAAAGGGCCAAAGGCGAAAATTGGAGATGTTTGTTTCGTTGGAGAACATAATGTTTTATGTGAAGTGATTGCGATTGAAAAAGAGAACAACATGTTACTCCCGTTTGAACAGACAGAAAAAGTATGTTACGGAGATTCCGTTACACTAATTGCAGAAGATGTTGTTATACCTCGTGGCAATCATTTACTCGGAAAAGTGTTAAGTGCAAACGGTGAAGTACTAAATGAGGATGCAGACAATATTCCACTACAAAAAATAAAACTAGATGCCCCGCCTATTCATGCGTTTGAACGTGAAGAGATTACTGATGTATTTGAAACAGGAATTAAATCCATTGATTCCATGCTAACAATTGGTATCGGTCAAAAGATTGGTATTTTCGCTGGGTCAGGTGTAGGTAAATCTACTTTACTTGGCATGATTGCTAAAAATGCAAAAGCGGATATAAATGTTATTAGTTTAGTAGGAGAACGTGGCCGGGAAGTAAAAGATTTTATTCGAAAAGAATTAGGCGAGGAAGGTATGAGGAAAAGCGTCGTTGTCGTAGCGACGTCAGATGAAAGTCACCTTATGCAGCTTCGTGCAGCGAAGCTTGCAACATCTATTGCTGAATACTTCCGAGACCAAGGCAATAACGTATTACTTATGATGGACTCTGTCACACGTTTTGCTGACGCGCGTAGAAGTGTTGATATTGCCGTTAAAGAGTTGCCGATCGGTGGTAAAACACTCTTAATGGAAAGTTATATGAAGAAGTTATTAGAGCGCTCTGGGAAAACACAAAAGGGATCCATAACAGGTATTTATACCGTACTCGTTGATGGGGACGATTTAAACGGACCTGTACCAGATTTAGCACGTGGTATTTTAGATGGACATATTGTATTAAAGCGTGAACTTGCAACGCTCAGTCATTACCCTGCTATTTCAGTGCTAGATTCAGTAAGTAGGATTATGGAAGAAATCGTGTCGCCAAATCACTGGCAACTTGCAAATGAAATGAGAAAAATCTTATCTATTTATAAAGAAAATGAATTGTATTTTAAATTAGGAACGATTCAAGAAAATGCAGAAAATGCTTATATTTTTGAATGTAAAAACAAAGTAGAAGGTATAAATACGTTTTTAAAACAAGGTCGATCTGATAGTTTCCAATTTGATGATATTGTTGAAGCGATGCACCATATCGTATAAGACCTCTGCCCAAGAGGTCTTATTTTTTTGTTTTTTAATATTTCACAGATTTTTTTGGAAAAAAACTATATAATAGAAAAAGAGAGCGTTATAATAGGAAGGGGCTATAAAAACAGGTGGATAAGCAGCAGTACGACACGATAAAGTTGCAAATAAATCAAGAAAAAGAACAGATTTTGAAAGAAGTGTATGAATTAACAGCTGAAAAAAGAAAAATAGAACAAAAAAAAGAATATGATTTATATGTAGTAAAATCGCGTAGTAAAGTCGTACAAACTGGGCAACGTATAATGGCTGGTATGCTTTCCTCACATACGTTTTCACCTGAAAGAATAGAAGAATGGAATCGGAAAATTAAAAAAACGGAAGATTTTATTCAAAAAAATGAAAGCCTTTTAGAACAAGTAAAAGAAAAAGAACGTGTCATTGATGAGATGTATCAAGAAAATTGTAAAAAGCTTGCAAAAGTACGAGAAAAGCAGGAAGAAAAAATGCTTCTTGATTTGAAAATGTGTATGAATGGATGAGGTGAATATAGTGATACAGTCTGTATTACCGGTGCAACAAAGTTTACCTCCGCAAAAAGAAAAAGGGCTAGAAGTACAATCAAAAAGTGAAGATTCTTCATTCGATCGTACGATGAGAATGGAAAATAAAAAGCAGCCGAAAACGGAGAAAATGAAACAAGAAGAAGCACCAAAAGAAGAAAAAAAAGAATATATTCTTTCTAAACAATCAGTAACGAAAGAAGAGCCAATTGTAAAGAAAGAAGAAAAAAAAGAAACAGAACAGTTGTTATTAGCTGTATCTGAGCAAATGGTTGCAATTGAGCAATTACGTGTGCAGCCAGAATTGTTATATCAATACATACAAAAAATACAAGAGCTGTATAAAGAATATGGAAATATAAAACTTAACGAATTGCCCGCAGCAGAATTACAACAATTACAAGAGCTTCTTTCCAATATGAATATCAAAAATGCTATATGTTTAGAAGATACAATGCAAACGGTATTAGATAAATTGACGATGCCGGAGCAAACGATGCAAGTATTGAAAGTGGTAGAAACAGAAACTTGTAATATTGCAAAGAAACAAGAAGAGTCCAAAGAATTAGATGGAGATCTTCCGAAAGCTGAGAGCGATGATGTAAAGATAGAGTTGCCGGAAGGTGATGTGTTAAATGATTCGAGTTCAACGGGTGCGGAGTTACTAAATAAAGCAACGGGTACCGATCAAATAGGAAAATCAAATAGTGGCGCTGAGAAGGTTACGTTACCTGACTTAGGAAAGAAAATGGAAGCGCAAGTAGAAGCGTTACAAAAATTTGTAGTGAGACAAGAGCGTGTTTTATTTCAGTTAAATCCAGAGAAACTCGGTACATTAACAGTGTTTATGAAAAAACATGGAGATCAAATTGATGTTCACGTAGAAATGGAAAAACATGATGCAAAAAAACGTGTTGAAATCATTTTTGATGAATTGAGATTGAAGTTAAAAGAAAAAGAAATCAATATTCAAATTAGCTATTCAGATAAAGATGAAAATCGAAAAGAACAGCGAGAACAAGAGCAAAGACAAAAACAGAAATTAGCAAGTACGAAACATGAGAAACAAGAATCAAAAGAATTTGCGGGATTATTGGAGGAATAAAGTGTGCCAACAGTTGGATTAAATACAACGAGTACAAATCATATTCCGTTACAAGCAGGAGCACAAACAAAAAACGCATCTGTTACTGGTGCACAGTCGACAGCTCAACAAGCAAACGGAGTATCAGCAAATACTCAAAAAACACCCGGTATTATGGATAAAGATGATTTCCTGAAACTTTTCTTAGCAAGCTTTCAACATCAAGATCCGTTTAATGCGATGGATATGAACCAAATGATGAACCAAACAGCACAGCTATCGCTTATGGAGCAAGTACAGAATATGACAAAAGCAGTAGATAAACTGCAATCAACGATGTATTCGACAGCTCTTGATGGAGGGATGAAGTTTTTAGGAAAGTACGTTAGAGGTGTAAGTAATAATGGAAAGCAAGTGACTGGTCAAGTAGAAACAGTTCGACTTGCGGAAAATAACGATGTGCAACTTATTGTTGATAATCAAGTTGTCTCACTTCGTTTCATAGAAAGGGTTTCTGATAAACCGATAACAGAAACTAATCCGGAAGATGAGAAGAAAGATGATATAGAAAAAAATGAAGAGGTTAAGCCAGATTAATAAAAGGAGTGTACAAAGGTTATGATTAAAGCGTTATATACAAGTATTACAGGGATGAATGCAGCACAAAATGCATTAAGTGTTACTTCAAATAATATTGCAAATGCACAAACAGTTGGATATAAAAAGCAAAAGGCTATTTTTGATGATTTGCTATATAATAATACGGTTGGTTCACGTGGTGATGGTGCTTATGCTGGTACGAATCCAAAGAGTATTGGTAACGGTGTAAAGTTCAGTGGGACATCTACAGATTTTAGTGATGGTTCTATTACTTTAACTAGTGATAAGATGGAGACAGCGATAGAAGGAAACGGTTTATTTTTAGTTGGTGATCGTAATGCTGGAAATGTAGAGTATACGAGAAAAGGGTCTTTCGGTGTATCGAAAGATAACTATGTTACAACTACAGGTGGACAGTATGTGCTAGGTTATGGTGTGAAAACAGGAACACAAGAAATAGATTTCTCTTCACGACCAAGCCCAATTCATATTCCGATGGGATCAGCTGTTGGTGGGATTCAAACAGATAAAGCGACAATAGGTGGAAACCTTCCTAGAAACCAAAATGCATTATCTCACGAATTCACAGTTTTTGATGCGGAAGGGAACTCATTAACGTTACGTGTAAATATTAAGCAAAAGACAACAAAAGAGAATGTAGATGGTAAAGAAGTTGAAAAGCCAGTGCCAGGCGAATATACATATACAGTTTCTGTAAGGAATGATTCTAAAAATGAAAAAGAATTTAAGCCTGTCGAAGGCATGACGGGCGAAAAAAATCTTAAATTTGATACGTTAGGAAATTTAAAGGAGACAGATGAGGCTGTACAAAAAGATCCAGTAACTGGTGAAATTACTAAAGGTGGATCTGTTCAAATTCCTTTTGGTAGTGGTCTAACACTTGATTTAAGCGGATTAACAAATTATCCAACGGGGAAAACTCTTTCTACAACAGAAGTAACGGGGCGCCCAGCTGCAATTGCAAATGATTATTCTATTTCTGACGGTGGTTTCGTTATGATGAAATATTCAGATGGTAGTATGAAAGTTGTAGGACAACTAGCTGTAGCTACATTCCCGAATTCAGGTGGATTAATGAAAACAGGGAATGGAAATTACGTTGCGACACCATCAGCGGGTATTCCAGGAATAGGTGTTGCTGGTGAGAATGGTGCAGGTAATGTACGAGGGTCAGCAAAAGAAAGCTCAAACGTAGATTTATCTGTAGAATTTGTTGATTTAATGCTTTATCAACGTGGATTCCAAGGAAATGCGAAAGTAATTAAAGTGTCAGATGAAGTATTAAATGAAGTTGTAAACTTAATTCGATAATATATCATAAAGTAAAATTGTAATGTAGTAGAAAGGGTTTTTTATTCGTATGACGACAAGACAAGAGCGAATTTTACAATTGCCTTTTTTCGAAAATAAACGTGAACTTGCTGAGCAAGTGTTAAAAATGGAACGAGAAGAGCATATATATTTACCGGATCAATTTGAAATTAAGCAAGTACCTCCATATTCATTTGGCGAAAAGCAATCAATCATTGGCCGTATTCATGAGTTTTATTTCGTAAGTGTTGGTAGCGAAGGAGAATGGAAGTATCAACTGTTTAAGGACGAGATGAAGTGCCGTGAGTTTTTTATTACACTATCAGGGATAACGGATCAGCAGATTGCATTTTGGTTCAATAACATCGAGTTGTTGAAAAGCTCTTAAAAAGTTTTTAAAAGCCTTAAAAAGACCTTAAAGGCCCTTTTTGGGTTTTGAGAGAGGACCCGGCGATATATGGTAGCGGTTAGTGCCTAATAGATTCTCGACCGGTGTTTAAAAGCCCAGAGATATGTAGAGTTACTAGGGTAATATGAGAAGATTTAATCGAAGTGTAGATAACAGACATGATTTGCACGTAGTTGTAAGAGCATAGATATGAGAGCTACTGGGATGGTTGGGATGAGATAATCATTTCATAGTTGACCAGTGCCTTTTGGATAGTTTGTGACGATAGATTTTTATAAAAGGAGAGGTGAGGAGGATGGCGCAGAATAAGTATCGCGTTACATTCATTTCGCCAAGTGAGGTTGAGCAGCGGACTGTTATGGCGGCGAGTAGTTTGCCGGATTTAATTCGTAAAGTAGAGAGTATTATTGCAGATCCGAACGGTTATTTTGTAAATGATAAAAAAAATAATTGCTATTTTAAAGTGATTAAAGATAATGTTACTTTTATTCAATATGAGTTACTATTTTCAGATAAGGAAATTCATATTGAAAAATTAAAACATATAGCACCAGCTATATTGAAACAATTATTTAAAAAAATCAATGATCCAGAATTATATGCACTTGCGCTACTTGATGTTGATATAGCGACGAAAGAATATGTGCTAGAAGAAATGGATTCGGAGCTAAGAATAAGAGTAGAAACGGAGCTTTCGAAAAAGTGGGAAGCAATGCCGACAGAAATTGTAGGAGCACAAGAAGTGTTATTAGAGGCACTTGCTTCGTTTATACAAGATTAAGCGTCTTTTAAAATAAATCGTTCGACTATCTATATTTTTCATATAGGTAGTTGACTTTTTCTCTTTTATAAAGCTTAATAATTAGATATACGGAATTAATGGAAGGGGAGCGACACCTTTATGTCACAAGCACAAAGTATTTTATTAGAAAGTGGAACAAATGAATTAGAGATTGTTACATATACTGTTGGTGAAAACCTATTTAGTATTAACGTAATGAAAGTACGTGAAATCATTAATCCATTCCCTGTTACAACTGTGCCAGAATCTCATCACGCAGTTGAAGGTGTTGTTCAAGTACGTGGTGAAATTTTACCTGTTATTAACTTAGCGACAGCTCTTAATTTAAAATCGACAAAGCCACTTGATCAAACGAAATTTATTATCTCTGAATTAAACCAAATGAAAGTTATTTTCCGCGTGGATGAAGTGCATCGTATTCAACGTATTTCGTGGGAACAAATTGATGAACCAGCTTCATTATCTATGGGGCTAGAAGAAACGACATCTGGTATTGTAAAGCTAGATGGGCAAATTATTTTGCTATTAGATTATGAAAAAATTGTATGTGAAATTAGTGGTACTGGTTATGACAATAAATCACTTGCAGGGTTAGAACAGAAAACAGATCGAGCTGAAAAAGTGATTTATATTGCAGAAGATTCAGCGATGCTTCGCCAAATATTGGAAGAAACATTATCGTCAGCTGGATATACGAAAATGAACTTCTTCAGTAATGGTGCAGAAGCGTTAGCACAAATTGAAAAACTAGCGAAAGAGCAAGGGGAAAAAATGTTTGAACATATTCACTTGCTAATTACTGATATTGAAATGCCGAAAATGGACGGACACCATTTAACGAAAGTGGTTAAAGATAGTGAAGTAATGAATCGTTTACCGGTCATTATTTTCTCTTCCTTAATTACAAATGAATTATTCCATAAAGGCGAAGCTGTAGGAGCAAATGCTCAAGTAAGTAAGCCAGATATTCAAGAGTTAATTGGTTTAGTAGATAAGTTAGTGCTGTAAAAGAGATTTAAAAGCTTTTTTTAGCTGGAATAGAAACTCTAGCCATGCTTGGTGGCGGTCAGTGCCCAATAGAGCCCCATGCCATGTTAAGACCAGAGATAGATAGCGGGTTTTTTAGGTAAGTGGAAGAAGTGGGACATTGAGAGTGATGATGGCGGTTAGTGCTTAATAGAGCCACACGCGATGTGAGGTTTCAATTGAAGATTTATAGATTTCTACTTATAACTCTATTCTTTTAGTGGAGAGAAGGGAACTAACTTTGTGTAATATTGGTTAGTTCCTTTTTAGTGTTCTATACCCTGTATAGGTGGAAAGATGGAGCGTTTTTGGAGTGTTTGTGATTGTATGTATGAAAAATCTTTATTTGAAGATTTTTTGTTTAAAAATAGAAAAATGTATCTTTGGATTATTTTAGTAATTTTTCGTGATAACGCAAATTTTTTCGGTGAAATTACATTCTAAATACCATATAATATAATTAAAAGTGATTAATATGCAATTATGCATATTAATAAAAAATCTTTTTCTATTTATATACTTTCTATACATTTTTGTATGTTTATTATTTGACAGATAATTTCGAAATGTTATAATATGGATATGAAAAAATTGCTATTTTCTGAGAAGACATGGGAGTCAGATGAGAATTGTGAAAGGATGAGGGGGAGTGACACAGATTATGTATCACCACACAGCAATCAATGTATTAAGTCTTTTACAAAACATGTCAAATAATAAAATGAACGATATGCAACTAGAAGCGGAATTTAAAAAAATAGAAAAACAATTCCAAGTAAAATATGAAGAACTAGTTGATTTATATAATAGAATGGTATTATTTCAAATAGATATAGAAAAACATGGCGGGATGCGAGCGTATGAAAAATCAGCGATTACATGGCTGAAGTCTGAGCTAGAGTTACTGTATGAAGTGTATCAATTTTCCCAACGTCACGGTTTAAACATTATTAATATTTCAAAATACGTTAGTAAAAAAGAACTAAATCTTTTCCCAAAAACAGAAAGTCAATTGCAAAATACGTATTACAAATTAAAAAAATGTGAAATACCGTTTGAAAATATTGAAAAACAAAAACCAGGAAGAAAGCGAAAATATACACCTGTAAAAGAACCGATTGTTGAGATGAAAAAAGAAAACAAGCAAGAGTTAAGAGAAGAAGTTCAAAATACAGAGAATGAAAAAAGCCTTGTAACAGTTATATCTGGTATTGTTGATAATTTTGAGACGATAAGCCATTGTAGTGAAAGAAAAGAGCATGAACTACATCAGTTTATGGAAGGAATCTATAAGCTTTCTAGCATGGCTGCAGAGCGTTCAAAGGATGAAAAGAATGCACGTGGTCTCGAAGGGGAATTACGCGTATTACGAGCTGAAAATGAAAGGATCAAGCGAGAAAAGGAAGAGCTTGTTCATGATATAAAAGAAATGACGCATCATTTAATTCATTTCATTACGAGTTCTGATATCGATCAAATTCGCACATTGCCTTTCTTCGTAAAAGAATGTAAACAAGATTTGCATAAATTAGGGTTATATAATGCACAAGACGGTAAAATGAAAATTATGGTTGATCGCAGTGGACAGGTTATGACTGTAACGCAGTAATAAAATTTGGGTACAAAATAAAAGGGAGATACATAGTTTATATGTATTTCCCTTTTGTTTTGTGTAGAAATTTGGTTTCATTGTAATGTTTTTGACCGATTTGTTGGGTGGATATGCAATGCTGATTTAAAGCTATCATGTTTTATTAGTATAGTGTTGAAAAGAAGGGATTTCTAAATGAGATTTTAATAATTTGTCATTTTTAAATAATATTTTATTAAATAATATTTTAAAAAATGTATAATAATAATATAATGATTAAATATTATATTAAACGAAGGAGCATAATTAGGATGAAACCGTACTTATCAGCATGTTTAATTGTGAAAAATGAAGAAGATATATTGCCTAGATGTTTGAATTCTTTGAAAAACAGTGGGGTAGAAGAAATTATAGTAGTAGATACAGGATCTGAGGATAAAACGAAGGAAATTGCAAAAAAATTTACAGATAAAGTATATGATTTCAGATGGACAAATAACTTTGCAGAGGCAAGAAATTTTGCAGCTACATATGCAACGGGAGAATGGGTTTTAGCAATAGATGCTGATGAATGTATGGACCCAGAAAATTTCAAGGTAGCGCTCGAAGAAATCAAGTCTAATAATAATGAATTGAGTGTTTATGCAGTAGAGATTGTTAATTTTCTTGATGAATTTGGGGAAAATTCAGCCGTGAATAAAATGGCAAGGATTTATCGGAATGATGGAAAATCGTATTTTGATGGAGCGCTTCATGAGCAAATTGTAAATGATCAAGGAACTAGTCAATTAGCTCTATCACAATTAAAACTTTATCATTATGGGTATTTGCCAAATGTAGTAAAAAAGCAAAACAAACGTAAGAGAAATATGGATATTATTAAAAATGTGTTGCAAAGTGAAAAAGATAAAAGTTTTTCGTATTTCAATTATGGGCAAGAGCTTAGAGCATTAAATAAAACAGAAGAAGCGTTAAATGCATTTGTGGAAGCGTTTAAGAATAAATCAAATATTTATAATGATTGGGTAGGAAAGTGTTTGTTTTATATTGTTGAAAGTTTAGTGGAATTAAAGCGTAATAAAGAAGCGTTAGAAATTATCGAAGATGCAGAGAGGATATTCCCCAATGCTCCAGATTTCCCATTTTGGAAAGGCGAGATATATTTAAAACAGAAACGTTTTGATGACGCGCGAGATGTTTATAGCAGTCTTTTGAGAAACTCAGATCGATATACAGACGTAATTTTTTATGTTGAGTCCAAAGAAATGTTGCCCCATGTAAGGATTGGAGAAATATATTCAAGTGAGGGGGAGAATTATAAAGCTTTAGAGCATTATGTGAAGGCGTTAAATTCAAGTAGAGTGTCTGTCAAAATAATTACTCAGATTATTTTATTATTAAGCAAGAATCATAGTCCAAAAGAAATTTATGATTTTGTAAGTATACGTCAAATAATTAGGAATGATCGTATTCGTACTGAAGTAATAAAATTAGTATTAAATTTAGGATTAGGTGAATTAGCAATACTAATTATAAATGATTTTGAAGATCAGGAACAGTTAATTGTCGAAGCACTTCAATTAAAAGGGCGGATGATAGTTGGAGAAGAAAAACTAGATTTTACAACAGAGAGTTTAATGTATGGTATACAAGAAGAGGTATTTCATGTAGCTGACCTTTGTATTTTATATGAAGAAACTCGCGATATGCGTATTCGCAAAGTGTTGGAACATTCAAAGTATGCACATGTTTTCTATTATTTGTTTAGCTCTGAAAAGACTACAAAAAAAATAAGTCAATTTGAATTTATATCAATTTTGGAAAAAACAGTATGTTTTTACAAGCCAGACTTTTCGGAGCGTTTAATTTCATTCGTAAGTACTTTTCCAAAAGAGATAAATGCAAAAGTTGCTGATGTATTTTACTCGCATGGATATGAAGAAATTGGAATGGGTTTTTATGATTTAGCAGAAGAAAATCATGTTACAAAACAAGGGTATGTGAATGTGATAGATTGGTTAATTTCTCGAAATGAAGTAGATGAAGCAAGAGTTATAATTTTAAAAGCAATAAAAAAATTTAAAACAGATTTCCGTTTTTATAAATATGGGATTGAATTAGGAAATAATAAAGAATTGGTACTGGAAGCGTTTAAGTATTTTCCAGATAGTAATTGGCTGAAAAACAATCAGTAAAATCTCAATAAACGTGAATGAAGTTACAAGTTTTAAAAAAATAATAAGAGGTGGATTTATGAAAACAAGTATTATAATTTTAACTCGTAATAAATTCGAATATACAAAGTTATGTATTGAAAGTGTTCGAAAATATACTCAAAAAGATGCTTATGAACTTATTGTTGTCGATAATTATTCTACTGATGAGACGAGAGAGTGGCTAAAGGAGCAAGTAGATGTAAAGGTAATATATAATAGCGAGAATGTTGGGTTTCCAAAGGGATGTAATCAGGGAATAGCTATTGCAGAAGGTGAAAATATTCTATTGTTAAATAATGATGTAATTGTCACAGAAAATTGGCTAGATAATTTAATAATGGCTTTATATAGTTGTAATGATGTTGGGGCTGTAGGCCCAGTGACAAATAATTGTTCTTATTATCAAGCAGTAAGAGTGGATTATAATTCAATTGAAGAAATGCATTTCTATGCAAAAGGACATAATATATCAAATGAATTATTATGGGAAGAAAGGTTAAAATTAATTGGTTTCTGTATGCTAATCAAAAAAGAAGTTGTGGATAAAATTGGCTTATTAGATGAGAGATTTACCCCTGGTAATTTTGAAGATGATGATTATTCGTTCAGAATGAGAGCTCAAGGGTATAAAACTCTTTTATGTAAAGATACTTTTATACATCATTTTGGAAGTGTTTCTTTTAAAGATGACACATCAGAATATAGCGACCTTTTACAAAAAAATGAAAAGAAATTTGAAGAAAAATGGGGATTCAATTCTAGGTATTCGACATATATTCGAAATGAAATAATTGATTTAATGGATGCGCCAAAAGATAAGAAAATTAATGTGCTTGAAGTAGGGTGTGCTTGCGGAGGAACATTGTTAAAAATTAAAAACATTTATAAAAATGCAGATTTATTTGGGATAGAATTTAATGAAAAAGCTGCATCATTTTCCTCTCAATTTGCAAATGTTAAAGCAGAAAATATTGAAAATGAAGTGTTAGATTATCCCGCTGAATTTTTTGATTATATTATATTAGCAGATGTAATTGAACATTTATTTAATCCTTGGGAGGTTATGCGTAATCTCCGAAAATATTTGAAAAAAGATGGTCAAATTTTATTAAGCATTCCAAATGTAATGCATTATAGTTTACTCAGAGAGGTTATTAATGGGAAATGGACTTACACGGATTCAGGGTTATTAGATAGAACACATATTAGATTTTTCACTTTGGATGAGATTAATAAGATGTTAATAGAAGCTGAATACAAAGATATAGAATATGGCATGAATCAAATACCTAAAACAAAACAAGATGAAGAATTTATTGAAGCTCTAGTATCATTAGGTACACAAGAATTAAAGGGACAGTACGAGGCTTATCAGTATTTAGTGAAGGCATCTAAAAATAGCAGAAAACCCGATTTAAAGAGTATTCTGCTAGAAATAGAAGTTAGCTTACGAAAGAATGAAGAATACCATACAGATCAACTAGATAATTTTAAATGTAAAGAAATAATAGAAAATGTATGCTTGGAAATAAAAGATAAAGTTGAAGTGTTAAATTATTTAGCGATTCAGGGTGTGAATAAATGCAACTATGAGGATGTTCTATTATATTTAGAACAAGCTTTTGAATTGGATAATACTAATACAGATACTTTATATAATTTAGTTGTAGTTCTTGCAGATTTAGGGAGAACAGCAACTGCTAAAAAATATTTTGAACTTATACAAGGGCAAGATGCCCAAATTAAGGAGCTGTTTATAAATTTATATAATAGAAATGGTTTATATGATTTAATGGTCGGACTAGATAGCAACGATGAAATTATAAGTGAAGTTGTAGACATACTGACTGAAGATATGGAGCTAATTACAGAAGTTATTAAAATTATTGAGTATGCAGTAAATAATAAGGAAGAATTGTTAAGGGGATTATTGAAAAAATGTCATGAGAAAAAATTATATCAGTGTAGTATTTTGTTACTTCGAAAATTAATAGTACGAGAAAAAAATCATGAGGAATTATCAGAGTACACAGATATTATAAAGGAATTAAATATAAAAATGGAAGAAAACATATTAGATAAAAAATTGTATAAATAATTTTTTAGGTGAATAATCAATTATAGTTTGATTATGATAGAGCGAAGTTTGTAAAGAGTTGATTCAAAAATAAAATCTTTTGTTTGGTAAATGGAGTGAATAGTGCACTAAGCTCTTCGCAAATATTATTTAAATTAAAAATTTTAATTTCTATAGATCTCCCCGAATCATGGATGAACCAAAAACGTGATTCGGGATTTTTTTGTTTATCATGTATTTTATGTTAAATATGATTATGTAAAGCTGAAGAGAGGTAATAAATAGAGATATTTCATCCCAAGCAAAGAGAGAAGGTTAGATAAATATATGTATATTTATCTAAAGATAATACAATGAAAAAAGATGGTGTATTCTATGCTATTATTAGAAGATTTTTTGCTGAGAGTGTGAGGAGTTTTTTTATGCAGAGTACAGGCAATAAGAAAGACGAGGGGCTGCATGTGTAATTAGCAGAGGTTATTATAAATAAGATAAATTTATGAAAATATTTAAAACGTTAATCAAGGCATTCCCGATGAAGATATAGAGTGATTCTTTGGATTTAGTAGAGGTATATTTACAAGATTAATATATGGATTTCTTGAAAGGGATTTGATTAATTGTTGGAGCATAGGAACAATTTAGATTGATATTTCTATTTAATTCATAAATAAATCTACTAGAAAGTGCTGTTATTAAATGTACAAAATCCCCACTCTAAAGATATAGGGTGAGGATTTTTGTATTTTAAACTTATTGTAATAGTTTACTTACCATTTGAGGCGTTTGATTTGCCTGAGAAAGCATGCTTACTCCAGCTTCACTTAAAATCTTGAATTTTGTCATTTCAGACATCTCTTTTGCCATATCAGCGTCTTCAATTTGAGATGCTGATGCAGCCATAGATGATGATTGATTATTTAAGTTTTCAATATTATAATCTAAGCGGTTTAAAGTAGCTCCTAATGTCGCACGGTGATCAGCAATTTTGTTAATCGCTGCGTCGATATTAGAAATTGCTGTTTCGGCGCTAGAAGCAGTGTTCAATGCGCTTGTAGTTCCAACTGATAATGATGTTGAGTTAATTGAAGTTAATGAAATATCGATAGTACTTGCACCTGATGCATCTGTAGACTTAATGCTAACAGAAGAAGCGGATGCATTCATTAATTTAGTACCATTAAATTCAGTGTTGTTAGAGATATAATCAATTTGTTTAGTTAACTCTTCATATTCTTTTTGAAGAGCACCACGGTCAGTAGAACCATTAGTACCATTCGCAGATTGAACTGCTAAATCACGCATACGAAGTAAAATATTTGATACTGTGTTTAATGCTGAGTCAGCTGTTTGAATCATTGATTTACCATCTTGTGAGTTACGAGATGCTACATTTAGACCACTTTCTTTTGCGCGCATACGAGTAGCGATTGCTAAACCAGCTGCATCGTCTGCTGCACTATTAATTTGTTTACCGCTTGATAAACGGTTCATAGAAGTATTCATTTTTTCTTGGTTTTGGCGCATGTACTCTTGTGTACGCATGCTATTGATGTTTGTATTAATTCTCATGATTAAGAACCCCCATTTTTTTATATTGACTTTTCTGCAAATTGAAAAACGGTAATATGCGAAAAAATCAATTTCGAGATTTATTGTAATCCCTGTCATAGCGGGTGTCAACTAAAAATTCGAATTAATAAATATAAAAAAATAACAGTTTAACAATATATTCATTTTTTTATTACAATATTATTAAAAGGATTATTGCAAACTTTAAAAAAAAACTCTAATATTAGATTATCTTTGTTTACCGAAAAGGTGATATTATGATAGTTGGAAATATAGTAAAAGAAGTGCTTGCATATAAGAAAGGACAAATTCAGCAAAAGCTAAGTAGTCCACAAGCATTCGTTAGTAGTCGTTTTCAAGAGAAGTTGCAGAGTGAACCTGCGAAGGAGACGAAGGGTACTACGCAGCCAGCAAAGGTAGAGGATATGAGTCAGCCGGTACAATCTACGAAAATAGAAACGGTCGTAAATAAACCGGAACAATCTATTAATAAAGTAGAGGAAGCGAGTAAGCCTGAAGAAAAGACTGAAACGAAGAACGTAGATGACGTGCAAGTCGCACAAAAAGAGTTTGAACGACGTTTCCCAGAAACGAAAAATGAGGCTGCTGATACGTGGGGATTAACGAAGAAGTATAATATTCAAAAAATACGTTCTTCCAATGAAGGGAAGTATGAGGATATTATAGATCGTGTAAGTCATACATATGGAATCCCGAAAACGTTAATTCAAAAAATGATTGAAGTAGAATCTGATTTTAATCCGAAAACGGTGTCACATGCAGGTGCGAAGGGTCTTATGCAGCTTATGCCAGCGAATGTGAAAGAGATGGGTATAAAAAATCCATTTTCACCAGCTGAAAGTATTGAGGGCGGCGTGAAAGAGTTAAGCGGTTATTTAAAGAAAAATAACGGCGATCTCGTACTAGCGCTTGCATCTTATAATGCAGGTCCTGGTAATGTGAGAAAGTACGGAGGCGTACCACCATTTAAAGAAACGCAAGGATATATTAAAAAAATATTAAATATCGACGTTTCAAAATAAGAAGTTTCATATATAGAGAGAACATGAAATTTTCGTGAACATGATATGGGAGTTGGCTAGATTTGAAATTACAAGATGATATTCCGTTAACAATTTATTTTGAAATCGGAAATACAAAAAAGAAAATTGAAGATTTGCTTCATATTACGAAAGGTACATTGTATCGTCTTGAAAATTCAACGAAAAATACGGTACGTCTTATGCTTGAGAATGAAGAGATTGGAACCGGAAAGATTTTGACGAAAAACGGGAAGATGTACGTTGAAATCGTTGAATTGAAAAGGTAGGGAAGGGGATTGTCATGAGTGGCGAAAAATTAAGCCAAGAGCAAATTGATGCCCTGCTGAAGGCGGTAAATGAAGGCGAGGAAATGCCAGCTTTTGCACAAGAAGCAGGAAAGCAAGAGAAATTTCAAGAGTATGATTTTAATAGACCGGAGAAGTTCGGTGTTGAGCATTTACGTAGCTTGCAAGCAATTGCTTCTACATTTGGTAAACAGACGTCACAGACGTTGTCAGCGCGTATGCGTATTCCGATTGAGTTAGAGCCTTCAACGGTTGAGCAAGTTCCGTTTACGAGTGAGTATGTGGAGAAAATGCCGAAAGATTATTATTTATATTGTGTTATTGATCTTGGCCTTCCAGAGCTTGGAGAAATTGTCATTGAAATTGATTTAGCGTTCGTTATTTATATTCATGAATGTTGGCTTGGCGGAGATAGTAAGCGTAACTTTACGATGCGCAGACCACTTACCGCATTTGAGTTTTTAACACTGGATAATATTTTTATGCTCCTTTGTAAAAATTTAGAGCAATCATTTGAAAGCGTTGTTGCGATTGAACCAAAATTTGTAACGACGGAGACAGACCCGAATGCATTAAAGATTACGACAGCAAGCGATATTATTTCATTATTGAATGTAAATATGAAAACAGAGTTTTGGAATACGACGGTGCGCATCGGAATTCCGTTCTTATCTGTTGAAGAAATTATGGATAAGTTAACATCTGAAAATATTGTTGAACATTCTTCAGATAAACGTAAGAAGTATACGTCTGAAGTGGAAGTGAAAGTAAATCAAGTGTATAAACCTGTTCACGTTGCAATTGGTGAGCAGAAGATGACAATGGGTGAGATTGAACAAATTGAAGAAGGCGATATTATTCCGCTTCATACGAAAGTTTCGGATGAATTACTTGGTTATGTAGATGGAAAGCATAAATTTAATTGTTTTATTGGAAAAGATGGAACGCGTAAGGCGCTCTTATTTAAAAGTTTTGTAGAGTAGGAGGATCCATATGAAGCATGAAGTATCTCCTGTGTCATTAATGGGATTAGAAGATTTTGCAGGAAAGCGAAATGAAGCAAGTAAAGCACATATTGATACTGTTTCAGATATTTCGATTGAACTTGGTGTAAAGCTTGGAAAGGCATCTATTACGCTCGGTGATGTGAAACAGTTAAAAGTGGGCGATGTTCTTGAAGTAGAGAAAAACTTAGGACATAAAGTAGATGTGTATTTAAGTAATATGAAAGTCGGCATTGGGGAAGCGATCGTAATGGACGAGAAGTTCGGTATTATCATTTCTGAAATTGAAGCTGACAAGAAGCAAGCTGCGCTTATGAAAGCGCAAAGTCAAATGCAAGATAAAGAGTAGAGGAGGAGTCATATGTCGTATATGACGACCTTATTTCAAGTCGTTTTACTGTTTGGTGCGCTCGGCTACGGTGCATACTATATGACGAAAAAGACGCGCAAGCAGCAGTTTTTTAAGCAAGGTGAAAATGGCCACATTCAAGTGAAAGACGGCGTGTATTTAAATCATCAAACGAGCGCCTTTTTATTTGAAGTAGACGGTAAGCAAGTGTTCACTGTTATTAGTAATAACGGTGTTCAATCTGTGCAATTAACAGGAACAGGAAATCAGTTTCAACAAGCGCTAGAAGACGCGGTGAAGAGTGAAACGAAAAAAGTAGAGGATCCATCATGAGAATAAAGAAACAGTTATCGTTATTAGCCGTTATTTTCGTATTTTCTATCGTTTTTTCAATTATTTTTGTAAATCCAGCGTATGCAGCCCAAAACGGTTTTATTAATTTTGAAAATGGAAAAGAGTTTACGAGTAACTCAAGTGTACAGTTATTTGCGCTCGTTACCCTTTTATCATTATCTTCATCTATCGTTCTATTATTTACACATTTTACTTATTTTATGATCGTTCTTGGGATTACACGTCAAGGACTCGGGGTAATGAATTTACCGCCGAACCAAGTGCTCGTTGGACTTGCATTGTTTTTATCACTCTTTACGATGCAGCCTGTTCTTGGGCAGCTAAAGAGCGATGTGTGGGATCCGATGACAAAAGAGAAAATAACAGTAAGTCAAGCTGCGGAAACGACAGCGCCGATTATGAAAGAGTATATGTCAAAGCATACGTATAAGCATGATTTAAAAATGATGCTGAAAGTGCGCGGAGAAGAGTTGCCGAAAGATTTAAAGGATCTATCCTTATTTACGCTCGTACCATCCTTTACGTTAACGCAAATTCAAAAGGGATTGTTAACAGGGATGTTCATTTATTTAGCGTTTGTATTTATAGATTTGATTATTAGTACACTGTTAATGTACCTCGGGATGATGATGGTACCGCCGATGATTTTAAGTTTACCATTTAAAATACTCGTTTTCGTATATTTAGGTGGATATACAAAAATCGTCGACATTATGTTTAAAACGGTCGCCTGAAGCGTTTGATGCTATGTGATAGGAGTCATATAAATGAATACGTCACCAATTATAGATATTTTTCAAACCTTTTTTTATAAAGGGGTTATGATTTTAATGCCGGTTGCCGGTGTTAGTATGATTGTCGTTATTATCATCGCTGTCATTATGGCGATGATGCAAATTCAAGAACAAACGCTGACGTTTTTACCGAAAATGGCGAGTATTGTACTCGTTATTATCATTTTAGGTCCGTGGATGTTTCAAGAGTTAACGACGCTTATTTTAGATTTATTTGATAAAATTCCATCGCTATTGCGTTCGTACTAAGATAGGGGAACTGAAATGAATATGGAATTATGGGCGGCGACGTTTTTTGCGTTTTGCCGCATTACTTCATTTTTATATTTTTTACCGTTTTTCTCAGGTCGATCCATTCCAGCGATGGCGAAGGTTACAGTAGGACTTGCTCTTTCCATTACAGTTGCCGATCAAGTTGATGTCTCTCACATAAAAACAACTTGGGATGTTGCAGCTTATGCTGGTACGCAAATTGTAATTGGATTATCACTTTCAAAAATTGTAGAAATGCTGTGGAACATTCCGAAAATGGCCGGGCATATTTTAGACTTTGATATCGGTTTATCACAAGCAAGTTTGTTTGATGTAAACGCAGGTTCACAGTCTACTTTACTATCAACCATTTTTGATATATTTTTTCTCATTATTTTTATTTCACTTGGCGGCATTAATTATTTCGTTGCCACGATTTTAAAGTCGTTTCAATATACAGAGGCGATTTCAAAATTGCTGACGACTAGTTTTTTAGATAGTCTACTCGCAACGTTATTATTTGCGATTACATCAGCGGTTGAAATTGCTCTTCCGCTCATGGGAAGCTTATTCATCATTAACTTTGTTTTAATTTTAATCGCAAAAAACGCTCCGCAATTAAACGTTTTTATGAATGCGTATGTTATTAAAATTACATGTGGTATTTTGTTTATTGCGATGAGTGTACCGATGCTCGGTTATGTGTTTAAAAATATGACGGATGTATTGCTTGAGGAATATACGAAACTATTTAACTTTTTCTTAACGAAGTAGGGGGACGCTCATGGCAAAGGATAATAAAACAGAAAAGGCCACCCCGCAGAAGCGTAAGAAATCGCGTGAAGAAGGGAATATTGCCCGGAGTAAAGATTTAAATAATTTATTTTCCATACTTGTGTTAGCAGTTGTCGTTTACTTTTTTGGAGATTGGCTAGGGTTTGAGATTGCCAATTCTGTATCGGTGCTGTTTGATCAAATTGGAAAAAATACAGATTCAACCGAGTATTTTTATATGATGGGGATTTTACTACTAAAAGTATCAGCTCCGATATTAATACTCGTATACGCTTTTCATTTATTCAATTATATGATTCAAGTCGGTTTCTTATTTTCTTCTAAAGTCATTAAGCCGAAAGCTTCGCGTATTAACCCGAAAAACTATTTTACGAGGTTGTTTAGTCGTAAAAGTTTAGTAGATATTTTGAAATCACTGTTTTATATGGGATTAATCGGTTACGTCGCTTATGTGCTATTTAAAAAGAATTTAGAGAAAATCGTGAGTATGATTGGATTTAATTGGACTGCGTCACTTACTGAAATTATAAGGCAAATTAAATTTATCTTTTTAGCTATTTTAATTATATTAATCGTTCTTTCTATTATTGATTTCATATATCAAAAATGGGAGTACGAACAAGATATTAAGATGAAAAAAGAAGAAGTAAAACAAGAGCATAAAGATAATGAAGGGGACCCGCAAGTAAAGGGAAAACGAAAAAACTTTATGCATGCCATATTGGAAGGAACAATTGCGAAGAAGATGGATGGCGCAACGTTTATTGTAAACAACCCGACCCATATTTCGGTCGTACTCAGGTACAATAAACACGTTGATGCAGCACCAATTGTCGTTGCAAAAGGGGAAGATGAACTCGCATTATATATACGAACACTTGCCCGTGAACAAGAAATACCAATGGTGGAAAACCGTCCGCTTGCTCGTTCTTTATATTATCAAGTCGAGGAAGATGAGACGATTCCAGAAGATTTATACGTAGCTGTAATTGAAGTTATGCGCTATTTAATTCAAACGAACGAACTTGAAGTATAATAGCGTGTTTGGAGGAGATCTCTTTGTTTAAGATAGATTCTGCAAGAACCTATTTTTCTATCTTTTTAGCAGCGTCATTCGTAGTGGCGCTCTTAATTCCACTTCCACCATTTATACTTGATATCATTATCGTTTTTCTACTAAGTATGTCAGTGCTTATTTATATGCGAGCGACAAGTATTAACGAGTGGGATGAATTAAAGTCATTTCCGACGATGTTGTTATTAATCGGGATTTTCCGCGTATCGATTAACGTATCGACGACGCGAGCGATTTTGACAAACGGAAATGCGGGTCATGTTATTGAAGAGTTCGGTCAATTCGTAATTGGCGGGAACTTATTAATTGGTATCGTTATTTTTACAGTACTAATCATATTCCAGTTTATCGTTGCAAACGGTGCATCTCGTACAGCTGAAGTAGCAGCACGTTTTACACTTGATTCTTTACCAGGGAAACAAATGTCGATCGATGCAGATTTAAACCAGCGTATTATTACAGAAAAAGATGCACAAGCAAAACGAAAAAAATTAAATATGGAAACAGAGTTTTACGGGGCGATGGATGGTGCCGGGAAGTTCATTAAAGGGGACGTTATTTTCGGGATTGTCATTTTATTCGTAAACATCATTTTCGGTTTAATTGTCGGAATGATGCAGCAAGGAATGAGCTTTGGTGAAGCTGCTCTTCATTACACACAGTTAACTGTCGGCGACGGAATTGTAAACCAGATTGGATCGCTCATGCTTGCGATTTCAACAGGTATTATTGTAACGCGTGTATTTGACGGTTCACCGGATACAGTAACGGAAGGTATCTTTAAAGAGTTATTAGCGCATGAAGTCGTTGTATATGCGCTTGGCGGTTTATTTATCGCAATGGGTATTTTTACTCCGCTACCATTTCTACCGTTCGCACTCGTTGGTGGAACAATTATCTTCTTAGGAATTCGAAATAAAAACCGAATGAAGAAAGAAAAAGAAGATGAGCTTCAAAAAGAATTAGAAATGATTCAAGGCGAAGATGAGCAATTGCAACAAGTGGAAGATTCATTTGGCGTATTTACAGATAAATATCCAATTATTGTAGAACTAGGTTTAGATTTAGCAGCACTTGTAAAGCAGAAAATTAACGGGGAAACAGCTCGTGATAAAGTTGTTCTTATGAGGAAATCGATTATTACCGACCTTGGTATTAACGTTCCTGGAATTAACTTTAAAGATAATACGAGTTTTAGACCACGTGGACGTTACATTATTCGTATTAAAGGTGCGAAGGCAGCTGAAGGTGTTTTAAAATCAGGTTACTTATTAGCACTGAAAACACCGAATGTAATGGCCGATTTAGATGCAGAACCAGCGAAAGATCCAATTTTTGGCGAGGATGGATATTGGATTTTAGAGCATATGGTACAAGATGCACAAATGAAAGGCTATCAAGTATTAGAGCCACTTAGCATATTAATTACGCATTTAGATGTTGTCGTTAGACGTAATCTTCATGAGTTAATTCAGCGTCAACATGTAAAAGACTTAATTAACTCGCTTGAAAATGATAACGGCGTTTTATTAGAAGAGATTAAGAAGAAAGAAATTGACTTATCACTTGTTCAAAATGTTATTAAGCAATTGCTAAAAGAAGGTATTTCTATTCGTGATTTACCAACCATTATTGAAGGTATTATTGACGGAAAAGAAATTTATCAAAATCATGTTGACGGTGTAACATCATTCGTCCGTGAATGTATTTCAAAAGTTATTTGTGAAAATGCGAAAAATCCTGACGGTAAAATATATGCGGCGCTCTTCTCAGATACAATTGAGTTAGACGCAGACGTTGTGAACAATTCTTATCAAGGTTATTTATTAAACTGGGATTTAGATTTAGAAACGCGAGTCGTTGAGCAGGTACAACGCGTATTTAAACAAGCGAGGTTAATGGGAAGAGAACCAGTATTATTAACGCGTAGAAAAGATTTCAGATTTGCGATTGTAAGACTTCTTGAGCGCTACCAAGTAGAGGCGCAAGTACTTTGTATTAGCGAATTAGCACCAGAAATTGTTGTAGATCAAATTGCCTATATTGAATAGTAGGGGGTGAAGTAATGGAAAGTACAGAAAAGAAAGAAGCGTTAATGCGAATAAAAGCAGCTTCGAAAAATGAATTGTATCGAAAGTTATTTGACCAATATGGTACAGATTATTATTACGTTGTCGATGAAAGTGTAAAACGAAATATCCCGTTTTTTTGGAAAAAGAATTATGAAATGTTAGTTGCTTTTCCAGAGGATAAACAGGAAGAAGTGAACGAAGGTACAGCTCAATTTCATGAGCAATTAATGGATGTTGTGAATGACCCTTCAGAACAAATTGTGAAGGCGAACGGAATTCAATCGGTACTGCACAATTTAGAAAACGTGACGACTCCTATGTCATATGCGGCGATGCAAACAGGAAATAGTGAAGAATGGGCAAGAAAGAAAGAGAAACTATTAAAGCTGTTTGAAAAAGGTATCGTCGTTGTGAAACAGACGGAAGAAACAAAAGTAACGAAAAAGCAAAAAGCTGTAAAAAAAGTCGTTCCTGTCAAGAAAGAAGAAGTGGTTGTAAAAAAAGAAAAGCAAGAATCTGTACCATTTATTATTCAAAAAGTAATTCGCATGCTAGAGCAAAACGATGTAGAACAATACTTCATTCATGCATATGCTGAAAAGCTAAAAGTGAAGTTTGAGAATGCAACGATGATTACAGAAGAAGAAGTAATCGAATATATATTGGAAGATATGAGCTCTCATTTCAACACAGAAAACGTATTTGAAAAAGAAGTACAAACAATTGCATTAATCGGCCCAACTGGTGTTGGAAAAACGACGACACTTGCGAAAATGGCGTGGCAATTTCACGGTAAGAAAAAAACGGTTGGTTTCATTACGACCGACCATTCTCGCATTGGGACAGTTCAGCAACTGCAAGATTACGTAAAGACAATTGGATTTGAAGTAATCGCTGTACGCGATGGAGCTGCAATGACAAGAGCGCTAACGTATTTTAAAGAGGAAGCGCGCGTCGATTATATTTTAATTGATACAGCTGGGAAAAATTATCGTGCATCAGAAACAGTGGAAGAAATGATTGAAACGATGGGACAAGTAGAGCCAGATTATATTTGTTTAACGTTATCAGCTTCGATGAAAAGTAAAGACATGATCGAAATCATTACGAACTTTAAAGATATTCATATTGATGGTATCGTCTTTACGAAATTTGATGAAACAGCAAGTAGTGGTGAATTGTTGAAAATTCCAGCAGTATCATCAGCTCCTATTGTATTAATGACAGACGGACAAGACGTAAAGAAAAACATACATATCGCTACAGCGGAACATTTAGCGAAACAAATGTTGCAAACATCATAGAAAAGAGGTGAAGGATAAGGCAACTGCCTTATTCAAACGAGTATGAACGGTCTTTATATAGGTTCTATGGGTATGATGAATTACATGCAGCGTATTAATGTTCATTCAAATAACGTTGCAAATGCTCAAACGACAGGATTTAAAGCAGAAAATATGACTTCTAAAGTATTTGATGTACAAGACACATATCGCCGCGGAGATGGTGCTGTAACAAATATCGGTTCGGTCGATTACGCTGTAGTACCAGCCGCAACGCATGTGAACTTAGTACAAGGAAATATACAAATGACAAATAGTGCTACAGATTTCTTTTTAGATGATGGAACTGCAGGCACAGCTTCGTTTTTCGTTACATCTAAAAAGAATGAAACGTTTTTAACGAGAGACGGTAGTTTTACATTAAATAGTGATCGTTATTTACAAACAACTTCAGGCGCTTTCGTAATGGGAGAGAATAATGAACGTATTCGTATTCCAGAAGGAGCAAAAGTAGCTGTACAAGCAGACGGTACGTTATATGATGCAGTAACACAAAACAATATTGCTCGCTTGCAAACAAAAACAGTAGGTGCAGAAGCGAATAATCGTCTAATCCAAAGAGAGAACAAAAGCTTTACTCTAGCAGAAGGGAACATTGCTGATTTACCGAACGGAGTAGGGACAGTAAAAAATTATATGCTAGAAAATTCAAATGTAGATATGACGAAAGAGATGGCTGATCTTATGACGGATCAAAAAATGATTCAAGCATCACAACGCGTTATGACTTCATTTGATAAAATTTATGAAAAAGAAGCGAATGAAATATTGAGATAGGAGACTCCTAATAAAGGAGTCTTTTATTAATTTTAAATTTCAGAATTATCAATTGACTTTACGGAGCTTCTTTTTTATATTAGTAGGTATAACTATAACTACTAAAGAGGTGAGAGTATGACAACGGCGTTATATTTAGAAGATGCATACAAAACGAGTTGCGAAACAGAAGTGATAAAAGTAGAAGGGAATAAAGTATTTGTAAAAGAAACAGTTTTTTATCCAACTGGTGGAGGGCAGGAATGTGATACAGGTGTCATTGTACAAGACGGGTTTGTATTTGAAGTTGAAAAAGTAAAAAAGGAGCAGGGAGAAATAGTTCACTATATAAAAGATGGAGCTCAAGTAAAATTAGGTCCCGTTAAATTAGAGATTAATTGGGAAAGACGTCATAATTTAATGCGTCATCATTCTTTACTGCATCTTATCGGAGCTGTCGTTTATGAAAAATATGGAGCTCTATGCACTGGAAATCAAATTTATCCTGACAAAGCACGTATTGATTTTAATGAGTTACAAGAGTTATCGAGCGTGGAAGTAGAAGAAATTGTTAAGGAAGTGAATAAACTTATTGAACAAAATAAAGAAATTTCCACTCGTTATATGAGCCGCGAAGAAGCAGAAAATGCTGTAGGAATGATTAAAACAGCAATAAACCTCCTGCCAGCTACTATACAAGAAATCCGCATTGTTACAATTGAAAATTTAGACGAACAAGCTTGTGGAGGCACACATGTAAAAAACACAAGTGAAATAGGAACACTTGTTATTGATAAAGTAAAAAGTAAAGGGAAGCAAAATCGTCGTTTTGAAGTTAGAGCAATCTAGATTGCGAGGGGTTACCGATGGATGAAATTATAAAGGAATTACAAAAGTTAGGATTTTCCCAGTATGAATGTAAAGCGTATATTGGACTACTAAAACATTCCCCAGTAACAGGTTATGAAGTGAGTAAACAAACAGGAGTACCTCGTTCTATGATTTACGAGGTACTCGGAAAGTTAATGGATAAAGGAGCAGTACATATTGTACCTTCTGAACCAGTGAAATATGTACCAGTACCAGCTACCGAATTAATGAATCGAATGCGAAAAGACTTTGAGAAGTCCTTTGAATTTTTAGATGAGAAATTAAATGGTTTAGAACAAGAGCGACAAATAGATGTAATTTCGCATATTCGCTCAAATGATCGTGTTTTAAAAGAAATTTGCAATATAATTAATAGAGCAAAGGAAGAGTTATGGATTTCTGTATGGGAAGATCAAGTGCATGAAATTGAGCCATACATTCATCAAAAAGAAGAGGAAGGCGTACATATATTTTCAATCTTATTTGGCGCGCCAGAAACCAAAATAGGCGCGACATTTCACCATAATTATATGACGCCCCACGTTGTTGAAAAGAGAATGGGTGGTCATTTAACTGTAATCGCGCGTGACGGGGAAGAAGTATTAATTGCGAACTTCTCAAATGATAGCACTTCGTGGGCCGTTACAACGTATGACCCAGCGCTAGTTCTCGTTGCTACAGAGTATGTGCGCCACGATATTATGGTTGAAGAAATCACAAAGGAATTTGGAGCTGATAAGTTAGATATGTTGTGGCGTGAAAATATAGATTTAGTTCATGTCGTAACAGGAAAACGAACTATGGAAGGAATGGAGGATGATAAGGATGAGTAAAGCTGAGGCACATGTAGATTTGCAGAGCGATGATACATTTCAGCAAGGAGTAAAAGATTGTTTACCAACTGTATTTGGTTATTTAAGCATCGGTATAGCAGCTGGTGTAATTGCAAAAACAGCTGGTTTCTCCATTATTGAAATTGCGTTTATGTCCACTTTAATTTATGCAGGTTCTGCCCAATTTATATTAGCTGGTATGTATGCAGCTGGTGCACCTGCTTCCGCAATTATTTTTACTGTATTTTTTGTTAACTTGCGCCACCTTCTTATGAGTGCTGCACTTGCGCCGTACTTTACGAAACTGCCTCTATTTAAAAACTTACTAATCGGTTCTCAAATTACAGATGAAACGTTCGGAGTTGCAGTACAGCATGCAGCGCAAAAAGGATATTTAGGCGAAAGATGGATGGTCGGGCTTAACGTAACAGCGTATTTAAATTGGATTCTTGCTACTATTATCGGCGGGCTGTTTGGTGAGTGGATACCAGACCCACATACGTACGGGATGGATTATGCATTACCAGCAATGTTTATCGGATTATTTGTACTTCAGCTTATAAGTAGTAAACCGAAACTGGCAATTCATCTTACTGTTGCAATTGTAGCGATTATAATTGCGTACGTTTCACACTTATTTATGCCAGATAGTATAGCGGTTATTATCGCAACATTACTAGCTGCGACGATTGGAGTGGTGATTGAAAAATGGAAATGAGATTAGACGTATTATTACTTTTATTAGCAGCAGGAGCTGTCACACTCGTGCCACGTATTTTACCTCTACTCGTATTTAGTAAACTACAAATTCCAGACTGGGGTTTAAAATGGTTAAATTACATACCAATCGCGATATTAGCAGCACTTTTAGCGCAAGTTTTATTTATGCATGACACGATGCAGTGGGATTACTTGATTGCAGCAATTCCAACATTTCTTGTAGCGATATATACTCGTAGTTTATTAGGTACAGTATTAACTGGTGTGATTGTGATTATTTTGTTACGTTTCTTTTTCTAAAAAGGATTACGCTCATATAATAGCGAAAAGTGTAATAACATGAAAAATATAGGGGTGGTGTTATGATACTTTTAACGATAGGAGCAATTTTGTTAACGTTGTTTATTTTCTTTATTATCGGCTTCATTACGTTTATGATGTTTGTTGATAAGGCGACACCTCAAATATATTATACACCTTGTGAATCAGTGACAGTGAAAGCTAAAGGTAAACATAAAAGGAAGAAAAGTTGAATGCTGGCTTTTCTTCCTTTTATTTTATCTGATTTTTCTGTATAATTTAAGTTAGTTATCTAACTAACTTAAAAGGGGGGCATAGAAATGGCAAAACCGAATGTTGTTAATAAAGAGAAGTTACTAAAAGCAGCAAAAGAAATTATTGCAGAGCATGGGATGGAAAAGTTGACATTAAAAGCAGTTGCAGAGAGTGCTCAAGTTACTCAAGGTACCGTATATTATCATTTTAAAACGAAGGATCAATTATTACTTGAAGTAACCGAAGCGTTTTGTAAAGCGTCGTGGGAACAAATAGGAAAGGATGTACAGTTAGAAAAGGCTTTACAGTCTGCCGAAAGTAGATGTGTGAAAGATTCAATGTATCATCATTTGTTTTTTCAATTAGTAGCTAGTGGATTACAAAATGATGCGATGAAAGATAAAATTGGTGGATTGTTACATTATGAAAACCAACAATTAACAAGAGTGTTAAATAAAAATATAGGAGGTACAATGACATCTCAAATTTCAACTGAAACGTGGAGCGTTTTATGTAATGCATTAATTGATGGATTGGCATTGCAAGCCTTATTCAATCCATCTTTTTCTAGCGACAAAGTATATGGTGATTTGCACCTGTTATTGGAAAAGTTCATAGAGCTACAAAAGGGAGGTAATGGTAGTGAATAATAAACTTTGGCTCACTATTTTATTTTCTATCGGCGTTTGGTTTTTTGCCTCAGCATTCTTCATTATTTTCGGTTCTTCTGTTTTATTAGAATACACTTCAAATAGATTTTTTCTACAATTGACGTTTCTTGAATTAGGAACAGCGATAGCTTTATACTTTGTAATGTGGTTATACAAAAGACTAGATACTACAAAATATGCAGTTATTAAGTTAGGTATATGTGGTACGGCAATCGGTTTAACTTTAGATTCTTATATCTTGTATAACTCTTCTAACATATTCTCACAATTATCCTCACAGCAAATCATGTCATTTACCATTTGGATGGTGATTGCTTACGCTCTTTATTTAATAATTCCTTTCGTTATTGAACGAAAAAGACTGTTATAAAGAGGTTTTTAATCTTCTTTATAACAGTCACATCCCCGAAAGAACTAACAACAATAACCCAAATAAAAAACTAATAAAGGAAAGAAAACCGATACATATGGAGAACACACGATTGTTTCTCCATTCGCGCCAGAAAGTGATAAAACCTAATATACAAAGGAAAAACCAAATAGGCAGAAATAGGAACTCACTAATCTTTTCAGGAAGTAACGCATAAAAAGTTAATAAATATAAAATCCAATTTGTAAAAAATAAAATGCAAAGGATAATAGATAGTAAATAGGGCTGTTTGGAAAACTCTCTCTTTTTTACGGTTACAAAAATGATAGTTAGCGCTAAGAAAAAAGCAATGAGCATGAAAATCAGTAAGAGTAATGTAAGTGTCATTTACATCTCCTTTATAAGAGTGTTTTTTACAAGAAATGAATCTATTACATTGTATGCTTGTTTTGTAGAGTGCCCGTTATATTTTTCAGTGTACGGATTTAGAAAACCATGTTCACCGTGTAGTTGGTGTATTTCTAATAAAGGATTTTTTTGTTGCTGCAATGTTTGAATGAAAGAGGATACTGAAAAACTAGCTTCTTTTTCAGGGAAAATAAGTAAGGTAGCACATGTTGGTTTCATATGAATATAGTCACGTATACGGGAACCGTAGCATCCGATAATAAAATTTATGTTCGGATTGTTACTACATAGCCATGAGATGGTAGCACCAACACTAAAGCCGATAAGTCCAATATGTGTGTAACTACTAGAAAGAGAAGTAATGAATTTTTCAATTTGCTTTTTTCCATCTTCAAATCCAATATGATTCATAAAAAAATGATATGCTTTTTCTTCATCACTATAAGGAAATGCATGTTGTGATTGTAGCAGATTAGGACAGAATACATCTATATGAGATGAAGTGAAGTGGTCGGTAACATGATGCATATGATCGTTCACACCATATATTTCATGAACAGCAATGAGAGCTAATTTTTTCTTCATATCTACAAAGTATTTCTATGAAACTTAAATTCTTTCTCAACAAGGCAGATACGTAGGTGGAAGTTTTCGTACCATTGCTCACGACCTCTTTTTTTCGCTTCTTTATGTAAGACGTTCTGTTTCCAATTTTCAATTGCTTCAAGTGATTCCCAATAAGAAATTGTGATTCCGAGCCCTGAATGATCTCGCACACTTTCTACATCTAGAAATCCAGGTTGCTGCTTTGCGAGTTCCTCCATTTTATCGGCAACTGTACTATAATCAGCTGTATCATTAGATAAATTGGAAGTGAATATAACTGCATAATAAGAATTGTTTTTTTCTAAATTAGATGCCATTATTTTTCCCCCTTAATGTATAGTGTGAATAATTAATCCATAGTTTGTATTTTAGCAGGTCACAAAAAGAAAAGAAGTAGAAAATTCTTATTTTTTTCAGCTCCTGTAAAATAGAAGATAGAAGAAATTTATAATAAGTAATCTAAAAAAAGAAAAATGCCACTTCAAAAAAATGAAGTGGCATTTCTTATATTTCCTCTAAGCTATTAACTGGAACTGTTAATTCGCGTCCTGGGTTTTTTACTTCATATATGCGGGCGGTTTCATTGCTTTCGTCGACGTGTTGAATCATAACAGGCATGCCTTGAAAACTAACATTCGCTTGCTCCGCTGACACAGAAAGCTCTTTTGCACGTTGAATATTCATTTATATTCCTCCCATCATTATTATCTTTGCTAAAAAAGAGGAATAATATACCATTTCGAGACATTCTTAAAGTTTTTGTATTATTTGTAATGTTTCTTTAATAAATGAAGTGAAGATCGAATCAGGATAGCTATCTATTGCTTGAACAGCTTCTTTTGCCTCTGTTAAGGCAGATTTTTTATCTTGAAGTTCTATATAGCAAAGGGCACGATAAGACCCAGCTGTTAATACCCACGATTGATCAAGTGGATGACTCATATAATCTGGTATGGTAGCGTGTTTTAATGTTTCCAAAGCTTCCTTATAACGTTTTAAACCATACAATGATTTTCCTTTCTCAAGATAATACAGCCCATCGTCTTGGAAAATTGGATCATTTTTTAGTTTTTCTCGAAATTGTTCTAGATGTTCCAATGCGATTGTATATTCATTCGTAACAGTGTTATAGTAATAAGCTTTTAATATATCTATATTTGCAGCGGATAAAGTATCTTCTGTAAAAATGGAAAATTGCTCAGATTTTTTTATGTAATATAAATATTGTTCTTTATCAGCTACAATGATTTTTTGATAAGATAAAATACGGTAAAATTCATCTGTTTTATAATACACTTGATGTTTTTTTGAAAATGCAAGTGCATCTAAAATGACTTTTTCACATTTTTCATAATTGCCGTATGCGAGTAAAATAATTGCCTCTTTTAAGTATAGTTGTATATGTGTAATAAGATCCATTTCTAAATTCTTCGCCTTATATTCATCACGAATTGTGGCGATCAACTGTAAACATTCTTTATATTTTTTACGTTTGAAGAGCATATAGTAAAACAGTAGTTTCGTTTCAGTACTTTCGCGATACAAAGTATATTTTTCAAATATAGAAACAGCTGTTTCAACGTAATATTCAATATTATAATCGTTCATAATAGCCGCTCCAGTTATGAACTGTTTATATAAACGTGCTGTATTTAAAGTTGGAGGTAAATCTGTTTGAACGATAGGTAGTAAAGTTTTGTATACTTCATCGCCATTTGCCTTTATTAGTGGCTCCATTTTTTGAATGAGTTCTACAATTTTTCCTTCATCTTCTTCTAATAAAAAGCTCGGTTCACATTCAAGTTTTTCTGCAATATATTGTAATGTTTTCATAGAAGGTGTAGCTTTTCCATTTTCAATTTGACTAAGCATACTTTTTGTCAATTCTAAACCTGCTAGCTCAGTTTGTGTAAGTTTTTTTTCTTTACGTAATGCTTTAATTTTTTCTCCGAGAGTTGCCATATTGTAGCTCCTTTATAATCAAAAGTTAAATACAATTAAACTTTTTGTTGTAATAATTGGAAAGTTGATTATATAATAAGTTTAACACAATTTAACTTTTAAAGGGAGAGTGTCATAATGGAAGATGTAAGTATAGATCAAAATGATTCAAGAATGAAGATTGCAACGAGAAATATCATTTTAATGATGATTGGAAAAATGACGTCTTTATTAGGCGCAGGTATTTATACGTTCGCAATGGGGTTATACGTATTAAAGACAACTGGTTCAGGGATGGGATTTGCAACTACGCTCGTTTGCGGGTCGCTTCCCAGGATGATTTGTGGTCCGATTGCAGGTGCTGTAGCTGACCGTGTGAGTCGAAGATGGCTTGTCATCGGTACAGATTTATTAAGTAGTTTAACGATGCTTATCATGTTTATCCTTGCTACTATATTTGGACCATCACTTCTTTTTATTTATGTTTCAGCAGCATTATTATCAATTTGTGCAAGTTTTTATTCTGTTGCATTAACTTCATCTATTCCTAATTTAGTAGATGAGGGGCGTATTCAAAAAGCGAGTGCTTTAAATCAAACGGCAGCTTCTTTATCAAATATTTTAGGACCAATTATTGGCGGAGTAGTATTTGGTTTCTTTTCCATTCAGTCGTTCTTTTTGTTAAATAGTATTACGTTCTTTTTAGCGGTTATTTTGCAATTATTTATTGTATTTGATTTATATAAAAAAGTAGTGGCTGAGAGTAAAGAGCATTTCTTGACGAGTATAAAAGAAGGTTTTTTATATGTAAAACGACAACATGAAATATATGGTTTAATGAAAATAGCATTGTGGGTAAACTTTTTTGCGTGTGGGCTAACCGTTGCACTGCCATACATTATCATACGTACATTGCATTTATCTTCAAAGCAACTCGGTACTGTAGAGGGAATGTTAGCAGTCGGGATGCTAATGGGGGCGATTGCTTTATCAGTGCGTAAAGAAGTGAATAATCCGTTTCGTTCTATTTATACTGGACTGTTTTTGTTTGCTGGTTTGAGTTTATGTACAGTCTTCCCGTTGTTAGTTACCATTCCAAAAGTGGCAAGTTTTATTTACTATATTGCTTTCATGATGTTAACTGGTATAGCAATTATGATTGTCAATATTCCGATGCAAGTACATATGCAAAAAACGACAGATCCGAACTACTTAGGGCGTGTATTTGGCCTACTTGAAACAATTGCGACTGCAATCGCACCGCTCGGTATGATTGTATATGGATTATTGTTAGACATGTTACCAACTAGCATTGTTATGATGACAATAGGTGGAGGTTTATTGTTAGTTGTATTAGTTGGAGTAAGGCAACATATGGTAAAAAAGCAAGTGGATGTGTCGGCTTAAAAACGAGAAAATAATAAAAATGACCAAATCAGTATTTTAGTTTTTGAAACTCTTTTTCATGTATGTTAAAGTAAAGTGAGCAGGCAAAGAAAAGGAGACAACAGCATGAAAAAATTAAGTTTTGTTATGCTTTTTCTGTTAGTCGTAATGGCTGGATGTAGTAATTATGACACATATATTGAAACAGGTATGCAATCATTGAAAGATGAAAAATATAGTGATGCAACAATGTGGTTTGAAAAAGCAGAAAAAGAGAAATCGGGAAATGAAGCGAAATCATATAAAGAAATGGCCGAGAAAATGGATCACGGAGCAACGGCATTAAAAGACGGTAAGTATTTAGAAGCGAAAGACATTGCAAATGAAGTGTTACAAATGAAAAAAGACGATGCACTTGAAACAGCTGTAACATCAAATGCAGAGAATATGCTTCAAAAAGCAAAAGATGTAGAAGAGAAAGTAAATGAAAGAGTAGCAAAACGTAGAAAAGTAGAAGAAGAAGGAATTGATAAACTCATTAAAGCTGTAGATAGTATAGATGATGTGAAAGAAAAAGAGAAAAAAGTTTCAGAAGCATTAGATAAGGCTGAAGAGGCGCAAGCAAAAATTGAAGCGAAGAAAAATAAATAGAGTTATAGCTTAAAAGACTGTCGTGTAAAGCGACAGTCTTTTAATTTTTTGTTGCATAAGAAGTGATGTTATGTAGTAAAAAAGAAATAATTTTAGAATTCCACCTGTCCTCATGATGAATCGTATAAATGTTACGTTGAAATTCAAATTCAGGGATGGGTATGTAGCGTAGTTCATTTCGTTGTACTTCTTGTTCAATAGCAAGTTTAGAAATAAAGGCAACCCCATTACCGTATTTTAAAATTTGTTTCATCGTTTCTAATGAATCTAATTCAATTTCTGATTGGAATGTAATGTTATGAGCTAACATCCATTTTGTAAGTAAATCTCTCGTTGTAGATGGATTACGATGTAGTAATATGCGTTCCTTTTCGATATCTTGTAATGATACATTTTCTTTTTTTGAAAAATGATGTTCTTTGGAGAAAGCAAGAACAAGTGTATCAGGCATTACATTCGTCTGTTTTAAAAGTGATTCATCAAACGGTGCTGCTGAAATTACACCGAGATCAATTTCATGATTTTGTAGCATCGTTCGAATTTCAGGAGCTGTTTTTACCATGAGTGTTATTTTTATATTTGGAAATTCACATTGAAATTGATGAACAATTTCTGGTAAAAGATAAGTCGCTGGTACATAACTAGCGCCAATTGTTATAGCTCCTTTATGAAAATCTTTAAACTCTTGCGTGACTCGCCTAGCTTCTTTCATAAGCGCATCTATTTTACAAGCATAATGATGCAATGCCTCGCCAGCCTCTGTTAAGAAATATCTTCCAGAACGTAATTCAAATAGAGGTACACCGAGCTCCTCTTCTAAGCTTTTTATATGGAATGTAATAGTAGGTTGTTTAACACCAAGCTGTTCTGCAACAATCGTAAGCTTTTTGTATTTCTTAATAAGCACTACAATTTCTAATTTTAAGAGATTCATGGCAAGTTGCCCCTTTTTCTTCTAACTATAGAAAAAATCTATAGAAATAAATAGTTTATTAGAAGTTTTTTAATTTAATCTTTACAGTACATTAACATTCAGTATAAATCTCCCATATAGAATGAAAGCAGGTTAAGAGTGAGGGGAGAGAGGTGAAACGATGGATATTAAAATTAGTGGATTAGAAAAATCATTTGGAAAAGTACAAGCGTTAAAGCCGTTACAAATTGTGATGAAACAAGGTGAATTCACCACACTGTTAGGACCTTCGGGATGCGGGAAAACGACATTACTCAGAATGATTGCAGGACTGGAAGAGCCAGATAAAGGTGAAATATATTTTGGAGATACGTGCATGTATTCTTCTTCTAAAAAAATAAAAACATCTCCTCATGAACGTAATATCGGTATGGTATTTCAAGATTTTGCTTTATGGCCACACATGACTGTATTTGAAAATGTTGCATTTGGTTTAAGAGCTACAAAGCAAACGAATCAATTACGGGAAAAAGTAGAAGAGGCAATAAAGCGAGTTCGCTTGCAAGGAATGGAGAAAAGATATCCGCATGAACTTTCTGGCGGACAGCAGCAACGTGTCGCATTTGCGAGAGCAATTGTAACGAAGCCACATTTCATTTTGTTTGATGAACCGCTCAGTGCACTCGATGCAATTTTGCGAGAAGAAATGCGGTTAGAGCTTATGGATATCGTTCATTCCATTGGTTTAACGGCATTGTATGTAACGCACGATCAAACAGAAGCTATGTCAATGTCAGACCAAATTATTGTCATGAAACAAGGAGAAGTATTACAAAAAGGAACACCAGAAGATATTTATGTGAAGCCATCTCATGAATTTGTTGCAAAATTTGTTGGTAAAGCAAATTGGCTTGTAGAGGGTAAACAAATGGTTCGTCCAGAGCATGTGAGCTGGACAAAAAATGAAGTGTGTGAAATGTATACAGGTGAAGTCCAGCACGTTACATATGTAGGAGAGCGTTATGAAGTGAAAGTAAATATGGGGACACTCGGAATATGGACAGTTTATCACAATAGTAAGATAAGCATCAGAAAGCCAGTATCGTTATATGTACCGAAAAAATGTATTCATCATATAGGGGGAGAATCGTATGAAGAAATTCAGTTCGCTTAAGTCGTTATTTGTATGTACTTTATTATTTTCTGCCGTAGTAACAGGGTGTAGTTCAAAGACAGGTAATGCAGATGCAAAAAGTAAAACTACGAATGAAAAGAAGATTGTTGTATATAGTGCAGGACCAAAAGGATTAGCAGAAAAAATTCAAAAGGACTTTGAAAAGAAAACGGGTATAAAAGTGGAAATGTTTCAAGGAACAACAGGTAAAATTTTAGCGAGAATGGAAGCCGAAAAGAAAAATCCAGTCGTTGACGTAGTCGTACTTGCATCTTTACCAGCGATGGAAGGATTAAAAAAAGATGGACAAACGTTAGCTTATAAAGAAGCGAAACAAGCTGATAAGCTTCGTTCTGAATGGTCGGATGATAAAGGACATTATTTTGGATATAGTGCTTCAGCGTTAGGAATTGTGTATAACACAAAAAATGTGAAGACAGCGCCTGAAGATTGGAGCGATATAACAAAAGGAGAATGGAAAGGGAAAGTGAATCTTCCAGATCCAGCACTTTCAGGTTCAGCTTTAGACTTTGTGACAGGATATGTGAAAAAGAATGGAAAAGATGGATGGAATTTATTTGAACAGCTTAAGAAAAATGAAGTTACAGTAGCAGGGGCAAACCAAGAAGCGTTAGATCCAGTTGTAACAGGAGCAAAAGATATGGTCATTGCGGGTGTTGATTATATGACGTACAGTGCAAAAGCAAAGGGGGAACCAGTTGATATTGTTTATCCAAAAAGCGGAACAGTTATTAGCCCACGTGCAGCAGGTATTATGAAGGATAGTAAAAATGTAAAAGGTGCAAAAGAGTTTATTGATTATTTATTATCAGATGATGTACAAAAACAAATTTCTAAAGCGTATTTATTACCCGGTAGAACAGATATAAAAGCGGAAAATAGACCGAATGTGGAAGAGATTCCAGTATTACATATTGATTGGAAAACAGTTGAGAAAGAACAAGATGAAATAGGAAAACAATTTAAGAAAGTATTTCAATAAGATGGTGATTACATGGTAAATCGATTTGGATCAGTAAGGCAAGTTGGGATGACGGTAGCGTTGTTACTTGTGGCGATGTTAATCGTCATTCCGCTTTTTCTCATTTTACTTTCTAGTGTATATGAAAATAGTAGTTGGAATTTTTTAAAGCCGTTTGAAGTGATGCAGAGTGGTGGATTAGCTGGGATTTTTCTAAATTCGATGCTTCTAGGTGTACTCGTAGTAATAGGGGCAACTATCTTTGCATTTCCACTAGCTTTCATTATGAGCAAAACAGATGTTGGAAAGCATAGCAAGTTAGATATTGTTTTTATGATTCCATTTATGACACCGCCGTATATTGGATCGATGGGCTGGATTTTGTTCATGCAACCGAACGGATATTTTGAACAGTTTTTTCCGATGCTAAAGACGATTTCATCTTCGTTTTTTAGTTTAGGAGGTATGGTTTTAATTATGAGTCTGCATTTATTCCCATTTCTTTACTTCATGTTGAAGAATACATTACTTCAAATTGGGAGTAGTAAAGAAGAAGCGGCAGCAGTTCATGGTGGAAGCTTTTTCTATCGTTTAAGAAAAATAATATTACCGTTATTAGTATCAAGTTATGTAATGGGTGCTTTACTCATTTTCGTAAAGACGATTGCTGAATTTGGAACACCGGCTACATTTGGACGAAGAATCGGATTTCATGTGTTAACATCAGAGATTCATAAATTTATTTCGAGTTGGCCAATTGATTTTAGTAGTGCAACAGCATTATCTTCTTTATTACTTAGTGCATGTATGCTCATTTGGTATATGCAAAACGTATTAAATCGAAAGTATTCATATGCAATGGTTAGTGGAAAAGGTGTGAAATCTAAAAGGTACACTTTGTCTATATATGTGCGCGTTGTAGCATGGGTTTATGTAATTGGTTTATTAATCGTATCAATTGGAATCCCGTATTTTTCTATACTGATTGCTTCTTTGTCAAAATTAAGAGGCGGAGGCTTACAGTTACATAACTTTACAACGAGTCATTATGAAGCATTATTTACAATCGGATCTCCAGGATTAGAAGCTCTATGGAACAGTTTTCTTTTTTCACTTATAACAGCGATTATTGCTGTTATGATTGGCGTCTTTTTAGCACTTATGATTCGAAAGGGGAAAAAGTCCTCTGAAAAATGGCTGGATATGTGCGGTATGTTACCGAACATGGTACCAGGAATCGTAATGGTTGTAGGGCTTATTTTATTTTGGAATTCCCCCTATATGCCCCTGTCCATTTACAATACACCAGTCATGGTAATCGTAACGTACGTTGTTCTTTTTTTACCTTATACAGTGCAGTATGTAAAAGCATCGCTCGGGCAAATTGATGATTCTCTCGTGCAGGCAGGAAGTATTTTTTCTGGGAATTATATGTATGTTTTTAGAAAAATAATATTCCCTCTTATTATCCCGGGTATTCTTGCCGGATGGGCGATGACATTTACAATCTCGATAAGGGAGTTAGTAGCATCGCTTCTCGTACTACCTCCATCGGTAGAAACGTCAGCAACATTTATTTTTGCTCAATTTGAACAAGGAGAAGTATCTATTGGAATGGCGATGGCTGTCGTTTCAGTTGGACTTACAACACTATGTTTATTACTTCTGCAGCATATGGAGCACAAACGAAAAGGGGTAGCATGATGAGGGTAGAAGTATGGGGAGGAGCGGGAGAATACGGTCGCTCCTGCTACTTCGTAAAAAATAAAGAGACAAAAATATTATTTGATTGTGGTATTAATCGGTCATATAAGGATAGTTATCCAAAAATAGAACGAGAAGTTGTACCGTTTTTAGATGCAGTATTTTTGTCACATATTCATGAAGATCATACGATGGGCTTACCTTTATTAGCGAAGTATGGATATAAGAAAAAAATATGGACAACTCGTTATACGAAGGAGCAACTCCCAGCTTACTATGAAAAATGGAGAAACTACAATTTGGCGCAAGGATGGCATGTACCTTATACCGACCAAAATGTGAAAGATTTAAATTATGTATATATTGATGAGATTAGCAATCCGAATGAATGGGTACAGATTACTCCTACATTGCGTTTTCAATGGGGGTATAGTGGGCATGTATTAGGAGCTGTTTGGTTTTTAGTGGATATGAGTCATACATATGTATTCTATTCTGGCGATTACTCAGCAGAGTCTAACATATTGCGAGCTAATTTACCTGAGAAGTTGCACGGCGATATAAAAGTCGCAATCGTAGATGCCGCTTATCATACTGATGATGTTTCGCAACATGAACGAATAAACGAACTATGTGCAGAAATTGAACGCGCCGTCGGGAATAAAGGGATAACATTACTACCATTGCCCCCCCTTGGTAGGGCGCAAGATATCGTATTGTATTTATATAAAAAATATAAAGAACTCCCTATTATAGTAGATCAAGAAATTTTGGATGGATTTCAACAGATGTTCGCATATAAAGATTGGATCAAAAATAATGAAGAACTTGAAGAGCTAATGGAGAGTTTAAAAAGAAACATAATAGTTATGGATGATGACAGCGGTACGCATCATAGTTATGGAATAGTTGTAATGAGTGATGCGAATATGCAAACGAAGCGAGCGCAGTTATATTATGAACAACTTCGGCATGACGAACGAAATTCTATTATCTTTACTGGACATATTGCGAAAGGGAGTTTTGCAGAAAAAGTTTTGAAGGAACGTGTAGGTAAAGAATGTAGGGTGAAGCGAGTTCCATATAAAGTTCACCAAAGTATAAGAGATGTGAAAGAGATGTTAAATACATTATCACCAGAACATACGGTGTTAGTACACGCTTTGAAAGAGGATACGGATCGATTACAGAAAAAGCTTAGCACCGCAGGGTATGAAAATGTATATTCACTTACTATGGAACGAATAGAAGTCATTTGAAATGTAAAGGGGATAGGTATATGAAAAGCGTATTTGTATTCGTAAGTATTTTCTTTTGTTGTTTCCTTTATAACGTTAAGGAAGGATTTGCCGCTAGTCCAATGACACCTAGTTTTGAAGTGAAGTTATTATTAAAGCCAGAACAAGTACTAGGTCCTAACAAAGAGATGAAGCAAGATGTACTAGAGCATTTCCAGGCTGGTACAAATTATGAAAGAATACAAGTACAGTTTTTAGATACTGCAAATAAAAATTTAAGTAATGAAGGCTGGTTTGCCAGAATACGAAAGAAAGAAAGAATTTAGTAAAGATTTTGAGCTAACATATAAAAAAAGATATCCTATTCCAAATGGTGTAATTCAAGATGCACTAGAAGTAGCTAAAAAAGAAGGATTCGATAGTAATACGGATAGTTATGAGGCGGAAATAGACTGGGGATTTGAAAAGAAAACGTTAAGTATTTCAAATAAGAAAAGTTACAGTGCAAAAGGATATGGAGTACTTGATTTACCAAACGAAAAAGCTGCTCAAAACATGTTAGTAGAAAAGTTACCGGGGAAAATGAACAAATGGTTGTATACGAATTGGGGAGAAGAGATGTTAAGGGATTCCCGTATTTACGGTCCGGTATTAATGAAAAGGTATACAGGGGAGTTTAAAAATAGTAAAACGAATATTGAAGTTTGGCCACTAAGTAATACAGGGAAAATAGAAGATGATTTCGTAATAGAAGTGTCTTTTAAAACAAATGAGGAAAGTATTGCAAAAGAACAAAGAGAATTATTAATGAAGAGTTTAGACCAAAAAGGATGGTTGTTACCGAAAGATAGTTTGAAAACAGAGCTTATTTTTCAGTGAATAGTAAAAAGGAATCCAGATGCCATGGATTCCTTTTTATATATGAGTATTAAGCTAAATCAGCTGACACGAACATATCACTATTTTGAAGATTTTTAGAGCGTAAACTATAAGCAACTACCTTCTTTTTATATTGTTTTACAACATCAACATGCTCTTCATGACTATAAATATAAAATGTAAAATCTTTTTTGCCACGTTTTGCATGAATAATTAAAGGAGTACCCTCATTATGTGGCGGTGCATAATAGCGATCTAAAAATAAACCTTCGTTAAAATCATGAATAATTTTGGATTTTTGTTCGCCTTCTACGTTATTTCCATTGATTGTAACAGTCGCATTCTCTTCTTCAAGCTGTGGATGTGTTTCGTACTTGCTAATAATGGATTCAATAACAGTGTTAGGAAGGCTCGAAACGATAATTTTAAATGCCCCAAATACAACTAACATAACAATAAACCAAGTCGTCATACTATATCATCCCCTTTTTCCTATTAAATAATATAACTCATATGGTAATAGTACATAAGGTGAAGTTTTGTATAATTTGTGAAAAATATGCCATTTTTATGAACGAAATGTTAGAAAAATCAATTTTGTTACAAAAAGTTGAAATCGAAGTATTTTAAAAGAAAAAGGTTTATAATAAAAATATAACTAATAACCACATTACTAATTATAAGGAAGTGTAACTATGAGTACTGTAACAATCGTGTATGGTATTATTCTTTCCACAATTATCGTTTTATTTTTCGTTGGGGTTTCACGTTATATTCATAAATGGAAAGAAGGCGTTGCGAAATTAAATCACATTGAAGAAGAACTTAGTGATTTAATGTTACATCATGGTAAGTAAACATTTATTTTTTAACTAAACAATGTGCAGGATATCACAAAACATGCTCTCCTTATGAAGGCATGTTTTTTTGTTATGTGAATGATTAGGCACATTCATACATTTTTTCCATACGATACAGTGTGAAAGTAGAAATGTTCGGAGTGGAAAAGAGGGATAAAATGAGTAGTTCAGGCTATGTTCCAGATAATAAAAATTTAAAGAAAAGCTCAGGAACTCCAAACCTTTTCTTTGATTCGAGAAAAAATGTCTTTTTTAAAAGGGATGAGAAAAACGTTGCATATGAAGTTACGTCCACGCAGTTACCAGCAATGATAGGTGGAGCGTTTGTTGATTTATTTATGACAAAAGGGCACATGCGAGAACCACATTGGCATCCGAATGCGTGGGAATTGGATGTTGTAGTATCAGGAGAAGCAGTTACATCCATCTTAAATCCCGAAACGAATCAATTGCAAAATTATCATGTGAAAGCGGGGCAAACTGTCTTTATTCCAATGGGATGGTGGCATTGGATCACAGCGGTAACAGAAGAAGTGCAATTACATTTGTTCTTTAATAACGATCAGTTTGAAACAGCAGAAGGATCAGACATACTTAGATTAACACCGCCAGAAGTATTTCAAGCTGCATATGGTGTAAGTGCAGAAAAATTAGAGAAGGACCTTTCGCCAATTAAGGAATCAGTTGTAATTAGTCCTACTAACTCAAATCGAATAAATAGTGTGAAAAAAAGTGACGAATCAAATATAGTCGTTACGTTAAATGGACAAATAACATCATGTGAAATAGAGTAACTCTTTCTTTTTAGGAAGAGTTACTCTATTTGTATAATTTTGTAATTTAATTCGTTATAATTATGAGATAGAAGGGAATGTATTAGAGGGGGGATATTGTGAACATATTAAAGGTTATAGGAATAATTGTAGGAGTCATTATAGTAGCTGTTATAGCTTTCTTCGTTATTATGAATTACTATTTGTCAAAAGAAGATCCTGATTACGTATTAAAGTACATAAAAGAACATAAAGAAGATGAAACATGTTCATTACTTATTAAAAGAAATGGAGAAGTATTAACTTCTATAAATGAAAATAAAAAATTGCCATTAGCGAGTATGGCAAAAATCGTAATAGCAGTTGAATTTGCTAAGCAAGTGTCAGAAGGAAAAATAAGTCGTGATGAACAAATTTCATTGCACGAGCTAGAAAAATATTACGTTAAAGATACTGATGGTGGAGCACATCCTAACTGGTTAGAAGATGCCAAAGCGAGAGAATTAGTGAAAAATGGACAAATCGCTTTAGAAGAAGTCGCTAAAGGAATGATTCATTATAGTTCTAATGCAAATACAACATATTTGTTAGAAAAGCTTGGAATAGAAAGAGTAAATGAAAGTATAAAAGAGTTAGAGCTTACTAGTCATGATAAGTTCACTTCTTATACCGCTGCACTATATATGAGAGGATACGTAGAAAAAGAACTTCATATGCCAGAAAATCAGTCATTAAAAACGTTACGTGACATGTCAAAAGATGAATATAATAAACATGTGTTACAAATACAGGAATGGATGAAAGATGAGAAAGAATGGAAAAAGCGGGATATTCCATTAAAAGTAGATATGGAATTTCAGCGAATTTGGTCAGATCGATTAGTGGGTGCGAACGCTAAAGATTATATGAGTATAATGGAAAAGATAAATAGTAGAAATTATTTTCCAAAATCAATGCAAGAAGAGATCGAGAACATTTTTAAAGGAACAGTTAAAAATAGTAAGTTCGAATATGCTGGTCAAAAAGGTGGTTCTACCGCATTCGTATTGACAAAAAGCTTGTATACTACAGATAAGAAAGGGAATAAAGTAGAAGCTGTCATTATGTTTAACGGTATAGAAGATCAAATTGCATATCAAAAGTTGAGAAATAATGTAGACTATTTTATTCGAGATATTATAACAAGTGAGGAGTTTAGAAATAAATTATAATAGAATAATTTTATTATGTAAACAAGATGCTGTTAAAGGTAGGTGTTGAGATGAGGTTGAAGGAGTATATGCTTGCAACGTTTCCAAATTTAGAACTTAGACCACCTCTATTTTATAATGGGGATATGGGTATTCGCTTTAAATTAGGTGTGAACTATGATTGCACTAATATTTATGAAAACTGCCCATATTTAGAAGGCGTTTATAATAGAGCCATTACTTTATTTCAGTTTTTACATTCCAAAACAGATGATATGTATATTGTAGTGGATGTAAATGACTATGCAGACGGTGAAACTTTCAAACACAAATTGAATATCTTTTCTAGGTATGTAAAAGAGAAGTCTGATTTGTTTAAGTTACAGAAAAATACAATCCCTTATGTTTTTCCAGAAGATGATGAAGATGGATTGTATAAAACACATAGATTTACTTTGAAATGTAAAGTTTCAGACTTGAAATACATTCCTATGCTAAAAGCAATTTGTAATCAAGATATGGGAATCAAACCGAGTATTTTTCATAGGGTGTATTTCATAAATGTTAACAAGAATACTATATTTCACATTTATGATGATAGAGGTTGTGATGTATTAGCTACCTCTCCTAATACAATTAGGGATATGTATCATACATATAATGATTGGATATTAGACTACGATCGAAATAAAATCGATAAAGTATTTAATTGAATGTAGTCTATTTTAAATGAGGGAAACACCATATGGGGTGTTTCCCTTTTATTAATATGAAAATCAACATTTAAAATTGACAGCACTTATTATAAAGGTAAAGGGATTTGATGATAATGTATTGAATTTGGGTAGAAACGGAAAAAGACCAACTATGAGAAGTCAAGAGGAATTTTATAAATAGGAAACTTAAAAAAGGGTGCACCAAATAACCCTAAGAGATGTTAAAAAAAATAAAAGTATCAAACTTCTTTTGAATATTGAGGGATTTCATACGGTTTATTGTTTTTTAGGATGGCATAGATAATGTAGCACAACTTTCTAGCTACAGCTCCTATACAAACATAGTAGTGCTTTCCTTGTTTTCGTTTCTTCTCATAAAAAGCTTTCAAGACAGGGTCATGTTTATGGGCTGTAATAGCGGCTTGGAATAAGGCTCTACGTAAATGAGAAGAGCCACGCTTAGATATAGACATACCTGATGATTCAAATTGTCCAGATTGGGACACAGAGGCATCAATGCCTGCGTAAGCGACAAGTTTAGATGGTTTATCAAAGCGGTGTATATCCCCAATTTCACTTAGTATAGTGGCACCTAAAATTGGTCCAACGCCAGGTACTGTCATGATAGGAGTATCTAAATCAATTAAAAGTTGTGACATTTCGTCTTCACATTCTTTGATTTGATCTTCGATAAAACGAATTTGCTCCATCAACATTTTTAGTTGGAAGGAAAAAGCGTTTTTACAGAAGGTAACACCAAACGAATTAGAGGCTAATTCCATTAGCTTGTTAGCTGTTTTCTTTCCTAGTCGGTTACGACTGGTTTGCTCAATTATTTGTGTTAAATCATCAATAGATATCTGTTCATAGTCACTAGGAGAGGCATATTCAAGTAAGATTTGCGAAGAAGTTTTACCAAAAACATCCGAAAAGATGCTTTGGTACTCTGGGAAAGTCTGATCTAATACGACAAGAGCTTTTCGTTTTAAATCACTCATATTACTTACAAGCGCATTACGAAAGCGGCTCATTTGTTTTAGAGCGAACATTTTTTCGTCCACAAGTGGGGTTTCAACAAAACGGCCGAATCGAATGATATCGGCAATCATAGTGGCATCAATGGCGTCTGTTTTTCGCTTTCTAATTTCTGTTCCTTTTCGCCAGGCATTGGTTTGAATGGGGTTTAATACAATGACTGAAAATCCATGATCCAGTAGAAAAGAATAAACAGCTAACCAATAATGTCCGGTGGCTTCCATTCCAATCAGTATTTCTGTAGGAGACTCAATGTATTGGTAGATCTGATTTAAAAGGGTTTGTCCACCTTCTTTGTGATTCTGAAAAGGAAATGGCTTAGTAATAGGTTTTCCCGCTTGATCGATAATGGACGCATAATGTTTATGTTTAGCGATATCAATACCTAAATAGAACATAGCTTACACCCCTATATTAATTAGTGTTAGATAGTGCTTTCCTCCCCTGAACTAATAAGCGCTACTACCTCGTAAGAGATACGAAGAATGACCAATGGTCATCAACATCCAACTCATTCGTAAACTACTTATTAGACAGAGGTACCGCTCTTTTTTACGAATACAAAGATTCAGGGAGATGGTCGGCAACACTCTATCTACAAATATTAGTATCTCATAAAAATAGATACCCTTGGGTTTATAGGTACATCCCGTCCCTAAAAACCTAACTTAATCATACGAGGAGATGAATAAATGACAACAATATATTTCGTTCGCCATGCCCATTCTACCTATACAAAAGAAGAACGGGAGCGACCTTTATCTGAAAAAGGACAATTGGATGCAGAGAATGTAACACACTTATTAAAAGATAGACATATTGATGTAGTGATTTCTAGCCCGTACAAAAGAGCAATTCAAACTGTACAAGGAATTGCGAATACATATGATGTATCGATACAAATAGAAGAAGATTTACGAGAAAGGTTATTAAGTTCAGAGTCAGTAACAGATTTTAATGATGCAGTCCAAAAGGTGTGGGAAGATTGGGATTTTGCACACGAAGGCGGAGAATCGAATGATGTAGCGCAAAGGCGTGCTGTAATATGTATGCAAAATATATTAAAAAAATATAAAGATAAGAATATTGTAATAGGAACTCATGGGAATATTATGGTATTACTCATGAATTATTTTGATTCAAAATATGATTTTCGATTTTGGAAAACAATTCGTATGCCTGATATATTTAAGTTGAATTTTCATAATGAAGATTTAGTTTCTGCCGAAAGGATAGAGAATACGGGTCATCAGATAAATAATTTGTAAAAGTTTATCAAAAAAAGAGGAAAGAGAGATGTTATTGTAGAAGTATGACTTTGTAACATAAAAAATATATGTTAAAGGAGGCTGTTTACATGTTTGAGAAAGAGAAAGAAGGGCTTATTGAAGTTCACAACGTATATGAAATTGCACCAGCAGATGGAACAATTATAGGTATGGCAACGGAAGAAGAAATGGAAATTGCTGCTGAGCTAGAGCTGCAGTACTATGCCCATTCTCGTTTGTTAGAAACAAATATTCAGTTAGACGGTTCCTCCTACAAAGAGTTACTTCAGGAGTTCCAGGAGTACGAAAGAAAATCAATGAGCTTTTGGCGAGCAATACATAAGCGTTTAGCTGTGCCATGGGCATGGGTATTACGTATTGACGTTGCGAATGGTCCTATATATGTAAGTAATGGGAATGCGTATTACGAAGAAATCGATGATGAAGAAGATTATGAATAGATAAGTAAGGAAGCAACTTTAGTTGCTTCCTTTTTTTATTCGTACAGATTGAACAGCCTCAATAATAATATCTGGTCGATCATTTTCTATTCCGTGACCAGCATGTTCAGCAAGTATATATTGGCTGTTTATTGAGAGTTGTAATTGTTCATGAATCAGTTCTTGCCACATTGCTTCAAGTTGTGTCGCTTCCTCTTTTTGCATGCCGCCCTCAGTCAACTGAGTAATAGAATATTGAGGGTCTCTACCGATAACGATTAAAGGTACTTCTAATGTTTTATAGAGTTCTTTTATTGAGCGAGCACAATTTTTCCACGTAGATAGTTCAGAAGCTGTCGCTTTATATAATGTAGGAGAGGTAGAAAATTCAATGTACTGTCTTGATTGATTAGCGAGTATTGGCTTTAGTTCATTAGAAAGCATGTCTACATCCATTTTAGAGTATGTATTATATTTTTGAAGCCACATATCATCCGAATCAGTCTCATCAGAAATTGGTAAATGAAGTTCATCTAATCGGTGTAAGTTCATGGATGTAGAATCAACTAAAATAAGTGCTTGCAACTTATCTTCATGTAACATCGCAAAATGTTGTGCACATAAACCTCCATAGGAATGACCGATTAGAATGATTGGCTCGTGAATATCCAATTTTTGTAGCAACAAATGAAGTTCTTTTGTTACTTGTAACGTAGTACGTGAATAATTCCCTAGTTCACTTTTTCCGTAACCTGGGCGATGGTAGGAAACGACTGTAAAGTGCTGTGAAAGCTTTTCTATAATAGGAAGCCAATCATAAAATGAGCAAGTCATTCCGGTTTGAATGACTACAGTTTGTTTACTACTTCCTTTCATATATACTTCTATAGTTTGCCCCAATACCTCTACAAATTTATAAATAGTAAACCCTCCTAACTAAGATTGAAGTAATTTTTGACAAGCGAAAACAATACACCAGACACCTATACCGAATAGGACAGATGTACTAAGTGCAAATGAGTTTTTTAAACCGATATAAACGATAAATAATAGTAGTGCGGATGCAGGAAATCCATATAATACACCTAAAGCAAATTGACTTAATTCTTGTTTGTTCCCGCCTTCGAAAGAAATCCAAAACAGGCTCAGTAAACTAACGAGAGGAAGGGCAGCGATAAACCCGCCAATCGTACTATAATGTTTAGCTACTTCAGTAATAACACCGATAATAAGTGCCGAAACGATTACTTTAACGAGGAAATGCATACTTTGCCTCCTTCGCTAATAATGAAAAAGCTTTTTCAATTAATTGTTGTTCTTCTTTCGATAACTGCGATTCTAATATTTTTATCTTTTCTTTATCTAGTAAAGTATGCTTTTCTAATACTTCAATGCCTTCTTTCGTTAAAGTAAGGTTCACAACTCTTTCATCTTGTTTGTTTCTTTCTTTCATGATATAGCCTTTTTGAATAAGGCGCTTTACGTGTTCAGAAGCTGTGTTATGAGAGAGAGTAAGCTCAGTAGCGACTTTTCCAATTGTTATTTCTTTCTCACGAGAAACGATTTGTAAAATACGAATAGCTTGGTGAGAAAGATTGTCTTCATATTCATATCGTAAGTGATAATAAATGTTCTCCCAATGCTGATTGATGTCTTTCATAATAATAAATCCTCCTGTTTTTATATCGTATATTAAGATATATTCGTTAGTGTAGAAATAAAATCCTTTTATTTGGATAAAAAATGTTGAAAAAGTTTATTTTTATTGAAATATAAGGTAATCTATGTGTAAAGGTATACATTTAGCAAGAGAGAGGATGATAGCTGTGAATACATTCAAATGGATGAGTCATGAACAGATGTATGTAGATGAAATACATGTTGAAAAATGTGGTCCTCTTTCAGTCGGCGTATATGGGGGAAATCAAGAGAGTGATGCATATGAACGAGGAGATGCGGTGCTTGCTTGGTGGGATCCTGAATTACAATTTGAATTTGTTATGATTTTTGATACACATCACAAAACAAAAAATATAGATTATATAGTAGAAGCAATTTCGGAAAGAAAAGAGAAACTAAAAGAGTTATTTTCCTACCCGATACATTTAGCTTTTCATCATACACATATGTATTTGTTAGCTTTATTTACAGATGAGCTGTTTATTGAAAAATGTGATCAAGATGATGAGGAACTCGCATGTTTAATATGTTTGCGAAAAGGCGAATTTTTATATTGGTTATCAGTTGGTAATTGTTTCGCATATTTATTCCATTCTGAGAAAACGAAGAATGGGAAAGGGCGATTAAATAAACGGAAGAATTACGAATATATCGGTAGGAAAAATATTTTTGCAGCAAATACACCTTGCTTTACGTCAGGTGTAAGAGGATTAGAAAAAGGAATGAATCACATCGTAATGGCAACGGACGGTATTTTAGAGTGTGATAAACGAAGATTTGATGATGACCAATCTTTAATAGAAATATTACACGACGGAAGTTGCTTACAGATTGAGCCAGTATTAACAAATGTATTGCAGTGGAAAGGTAGAGATTGTGCCACAATTATTGGATGGTCCATTGACACTGAAAATAAACGATGTGCTAATTAATATAAAAGGAGTTCAAGGTTTTTATTCTTGAACTCCTTTTTGTTAAGCAATATGGATGTGATACGTTTTTAACCATTCATTTACTTGTAGCATGTATTCCATAGCGCTTCTTGCTTCGAAATTGTTAATTTCTTTATTACTCTGATCGGCAATAGCAAGTAATGTGGAATGATTAATAAGTGAGAAAATAGGATTGTTTTTATTACTGCACATGTCGAGGGATAAATAACGAATTTTTTGTAAATAATGTGGGTCTTGTGAAGTTGGATACGCACTTTTTCTTCTATTGCGTACATCGTCAGGTAAAGCAGGTTTCAGTGCTCTACGTAAAATGCCTTTTTCAATATTATCAATGCTTTTTATGTTGAAAGGAACGTTCCATAAATATTCAACTAATCGATAATCGCAAAACGGTACACGAACTTCAAATCCTACAGCCATACTCATACGGTCTTTACGGTCAAGTAAGAACGGAAGAAATCTCGTTAAAAATAAATAAAACATTTGACGTTGTTTCGCGGATTTTTTACTTTCACCTTCAAGAGTAGGTACTTCAAGTATCGCTTCTTGGAATCGTGTATCAATATAGTTTTCTAGATTACATTGGTTACTTACTTCATGTAGTAGAAGAGGAGATGTATTTTTCCAATTTGTTAGCCAAGGAAATTTATCTACATATAGTAATTCTTCTTGATGAAACCAAGGATATCCACCGAATACTTCATCAGCAGATTCTCCGGATAAAGCTACGGTCGCATCTTTTTTCATTTCGCAAAATAGTAAATATAGTGAAGTTTCCATTTCACCAGCACTCGGTAAATCTTTTGCACGGAGGGGAACGAATAAGTGATTAGCTAATTCTTCAGCATTCACAATAATATCATGATGAGATGTCCCTACATGTTCAGAAACGCGTTTTACCCAAGGAGCGTCTAAACCAGTGCGAGCAAATGTCAGCTCGAAATCTTTTGCGCTATTTACAAAGTCAACGGAATACGTATGAAGTGTTTTATTTTCAGCAGCAAATTCTTTTCCTGCTAGTGCAGTAATACCGCTAGAATCTAATCCTCCTGATAACATGCAAACGAGAGGAACATCGGCAATTAATTGTCTTTTTACTGTATCTTGTAAAATAGATAAAATATGTGATGATGTATCTTCTATAGAATCTGTATGGACCTTACTTTCTAAATTCCAATACTTCGTAACTACTTTTTTATCACGTGTAAACGTTATAGAATGTCCAGCACGCACTTCTTGAATATGTTTAAAGACGCCACATCCTGGAGTTCGAAATAACCCTAATCCAAATATTTCATTTATGCCATCCGTATCAATTTCAGCAGGGACAGATGGATGAGCTAATAATGCTTTAATTTCAGATCCGAAAATAATACTGTCATTTCTTTCTATATAAAAGAGTGGTTTTACGCCTAAATGATCACGTGCTAAAAACAGTTGTTGCTTCTGATCATCCCATAAGGCGAAAGCGAAAATGCCGTTTAAATGTTGTACGCAGTCTTCTTTCCATTCTAAATAAGCATGTAGTAACACTTCTGTATCTGAATGCGTTTCAAATGTATGACCACATTTCCTAAGTTGTTCTCTCAGCTCACGGAAATTATAAATTTCTCCATTATAAGTAAGAGCATACGTATAATCACCAGCACGAAATGTCTTCGGTTGTGTTCCGCCTTCTGGATCAATTACAATTAAACGCCGGTGTGCAAAGGCCGCGCGAGGTGAAAACCAAAATCCTTCAGCATCCGGACCACGATGCTGAATACGATTTGCCATCTTTTTTAAAATAACATGTTCATTAGAAAGATCCTTAGTCCAATTTACCCAACCTGTAATTCCACACATACACATCTCATCTCCTAATTTTAAATAGTAGGTTAACGAAATAAAATGTACACCAAGTTAAAGAATGACTATATAAATAGTGTACTACATGAATCAAATTGCAGACTTGAGAAAATTTTCTTTGAACGCATAGTTACGTGAGACAATGGCTAAGGGAAAGTATTCCATTACATATAAAAAATAATAAAAATATGAGAGAAAATATTTTTTTAGACGTTATATAGGGTGTAAAAGCTTTTACAAAAAAATAAGGGGAATCGCTACATGAAATCAAATGAGAAAAATTATATAAAAAGATTACAGCGACAAAAAGAAGATGCGCTAGAATTTGTTGTCGATACATACTTACCGCTCATAAAAGGAATAACCCACAAATTTCTTCTTCCGGTTCAAAATGATGGACTCATAGAGGAATGTGTAAACGATATATTTCTTTCCATATGGAATAACGCAAATAAATTTCATGGAGAACCAAATGATTTTAAAAAATGGATTGCGGCAATTGCGAAATTTAAGGCGATTGATTATTACCGGAAGGCAACTAAAAAAGTAGAGATTATTTCGGATGAGTTTCATATTAGTACGGAAAAGTCAGCAGAAGATGAATTAATTGTTATGGAAGATAGGGAAGAGTTATTGAAGCTTATTAATCAATTAGAACCGTTAGATCAAAAGGTGTTCATTATGAAATATCTTCTTGGTATGAAGACAGAAGAAATAGGAGACAAGTTAGGGTTAACTCGGGCAGCGATAGATAATCGTGTGTATCGTGGAAAAAAGAAACTACAACAAAATGCTACGAAAATTAGTTTTGGAGGTAGTGCCATATGAAAGACATTTATGAACTATTAAATGATATTGATATAGATGAAAAAGAACTTAAGGAAATTGAGGCTTCTGAAATTGAAAAAGAAAAAGTGAAGCGTAATGTAAAACAATCTATTCATACGAAGAAAAAGATGAGAAGTTGGAAAAAAGGTGTCGCTGCTGCATCTATTTTAGTCGGCGTATCGGTTGCCATGCTTGGCATCGGATTTCCTACATACGCTGGGGGATTACCAATAGTAGGGGACATATTCCGATTTTTAGATAATGGTAGAACGGGGTTATATGAAAATTATAAAGAGTTTTCGACTGAGTTGAATATGACGAGAGAGAGTAATGGGGTTAAGGTTACAATTAATGATGCTGTATTCGATGGTAGAACAATTACAATCACATACTCTATTGAGAGTGATAAAGATTTAGGTGAGAAGCCAAATATATTTGGATATCCGCAGGTGATGGGGTTTAATGGAGGGGGAGGAAGCTCTCAAGTAACAAAAGTTGGAGAGAAAAAGTACGTAGGTATGACTACAATGAGTGGTAATAGTAGTAAAAGGTTAGATGTTGCAAATGTTTGGTGGAATATGGAAGAGATTAAGTTGGATTATAAAGGTAATTCAATTAAGGGGAATTGGAACTTCGCACTTAGTTTAAAAGCAATGGAGGGTAAAGAAGTAAAGGTTAATGGGGTTTCTGAAAATGAATTAATAAAAGTAAATATAGACAAAATGGAAGTAACTCCGATGTCATTTATCGTTTTTTTCAATCAGGAAGAATCTAAAGTATTAAGAAGTATATGGGATAGCGCTGATGTAGAATTAGAAATAAAAGATGATTTAGGAAATAAATATGCTGGTGAAGGAAATGGCGGAACTAGTACAGTAGCAGAACCGCACAAAAGTAGTTGGAGTTCTACATTCCAAAAGTTAAATGAAAATGCAACAAAGCTTATCGTTACACCTCACGTGCACTTGCGAGTTCATACACCTGAAAATCATGGTGGAGTGGAGTATGTGAATGGGAAAGAGAAGAAAATAGAAGTACCGAAAAAAGAAGCGAAAAAGAAAGATTTTGTGTTAGATGATATCGTTATTGATTTAAAGAAATAAAAGAGAGACTGCCTAAAACTATTAGGCAGTCTTTTTTTCGTTAAGGAGTAGTAACAAGTAGTGCATGCGGATGCTGCGTTTTATATTCCTCTTTCCAAGGAATATTTAGTTGTTCCCACGATTCGCCGCTATCATTGGATTGAAACACGCCATTGTTATTTAAAGTGTAAAATGTATGTGGTTCGGCTTCGTTTGTCGCAAACATCGAAATGACTGTACCGATTGCAGATGGTAGTCCTTGCTGTACTTGCTGGAACGGAGTGTCTTTCGTTTTACGATAAATATAAGATTCATAAGGAATACGGTGATGAGCGAGATCTGCACTCGGTGCGGCAGAAACGAGAATTGTATTACAATCAGCTGGATCGATAGCCATGCTATATAAGTAATGATGCTCAAGTCCGTCACTACATGAAATCCAGCTGTTTCCACTGTTATAACTTTCAAGGTATGCACGATCAGGTCCGCCCATAAATCCGTCACCACATGATGCATAAAGACGATTTGGGGCTTCAGGGTGCATAAGTAATTGATGAGCATCGATAGGAGCACCGAATTTTTTATCAATCCATGTATGGCCTTTATCGTTACTTTGAATAACAGCACCAGCTTCAATTGAAACGTGGATTGTATTTGGATTGTTTGGATCAACCGTAATCCAGCGTACGTGATGAGTAAAAGGTCTAGGCGGGAAAGCCCACGTATAAGAAGATAATAATGATTTCATATTTTTCAGTTCCGTCCATGTTTCACCACCATTTTCTGAACGGAATAAAGCACTCGGTTCTGTGCCGACATAAACGACGCCATATCCGTTAACTTGTTCATTCGGGCTTATCGTAATGGAAGTGATCGAAGAATGTAAAATACCATCTTCTTTTGGAAAATCAAAGTAACGATAAGAATCTCCAATTGGTCTCCATGAATCTCCGCTATCGTCACTTAACCAGAGACCTCGTCCAAAAGTGCCGCAATATACACGATTTTTTTGAAATGGATCAACAGCGATACAGGTAGGTTGCATATTTTGTAAGTGATATGCGGTTTCATAGTTACCATAGTGTTCTTTTACAACGATAAGTTCACGTTCCATACAGAGAAATAAACGTTTCATTTTCGTAACCTCCTTAAAAATTCTTTCATTAGTAAACAATATGAAGCTGAAAAAGAAGTAGTCTTATTTTTTGTTGAGAAAAAGGACTTGTTTGAAATGTAGCGAAGTGTTTATACAGAGGAAGCGGGATAAAGATGGGGAGTTTGTTTCATACTAATGTACAGATATTATCCTTAAAGGAGCATTAGTATGGGGCATTCACATAATCATGGTAATTCTAATAATAAGAAAGCGTTATTACTTGCATTTTTACTAACAACAAGTTTTATGATTGCTGAAGTTATTGGGGGATTTGTAACAAATAGCTTAGCACTACTATCTGACGCGGGGCATATGCTAAGTGATGCAGTATCTTTAGCTTTAAGTTTACTTGCGTTTAAACTCGGAGAAAAAACAGCAACAACTGCGAAAACATATGGATATAAGCGAGTCGAGATGTTAGCGGCATTATGTAACGGTGTCGTCCTTATTGTCATTTCAATATACATTTTTATTGAAGCAATTCGCCGTTTTAAAGAGCCAGTTGAGATTGCTAGTAATGGGATGCTTATTATTGCTGTACTTGGTCTGCTTATTAATATTTTATCAGCTGGGATATTAATGAGAGGCGGAGATGTGAAGGGTAATTTAAATTTAAGAAGTGCTTTCTTACACGTATTAGGCGATTTATTAGGATCAGTCGGAGCGATAATTGCTGCGTTACTTATTAAATTTTTCGGATGGACTGCTGCAGATGCGATTGCTAGTATTCTTGTGTCTATTTTAGTCATTATTAGTGGATGGCGTGTAACACGTGATACGGTCCATATATTAATGGAAGGTGCACCGCAGAACATAAATGTTGAAGAGGTAAAAAGTACATTGTTAAATATTACGATTGTAAAAGAAGTTCATGATTTGCACATATGGTCTGTCACATCGGATTTTCAAGTATTAACTTGCCACTTGATTATTCAAGGAAATGAAACACAAAGTGTATTAAAAGAGGCTACGGAAGTATTAAAAGAGAAGTTTCATGTAGAACATGTCACCATTCAAGTAGAAATAGATGGTGAATTTCATCATAGTGAGACAACTTGCAAAGTATGAAAGAAAAAGGATAAGAAAAAGTGTCATAACATTTTTCGCGCGGCATACATATATATAATGTGGCCACAAATACTTTGTAAGGTAAATATTTCATGAAATTACTTTACTTATAAAGAGTCATCTTTTATAATCAAAAGTGGTAATTGATAAGGATTATCATTTTTAATAATCGTAGAAAGGAGTTTTTTTAAAAGATGAGTAGTCAACTCCGTTTTGCTGTTGAAAATCGTAAGAGGCATTTAATTGATGAGTTAATTGGAGCAGGTGTGTTTAAAATTCGCGATCGACAATTATACGAGCTGTCTTTAGAGGAATTGGAAAAAGAATACGAAGATATGGAAGATTATGCAAATATTCAGGCATAACTATATATATTAGTAAAAAGAGAGCTGGTTACGATTTTATGTAGCCAGCTCTCTTTCTATTTCGTAGAAATTATTTTTTGTATTTCTTTCATTGGACGGAGCCAGTTTTGAGTCATCATTTGTTCCATTTGTTTTTCATCCTGCTTCTGCAGTGCTTGAATGATAGCGTGATGTTCATCAATAGATTGACTTGCTGGAACAAAGTTTTGGAAAAACAAATATTCAAGGCGTAAGACGTGAAGTTGCATATTTTCTAGAAAGGGTTCAATATATTGATTTTTAGCAATAGAAGAAATGGTATTGTGAAATTGTATATCTAGTTGTAAAGCTTGTTTTGTGTTTTCTTTCTCTATAGAGTACTGAAAGTCATCATTTATTTTAGAAAGTAGCTTCAGATCAGCGTCTGTAATGTTTTGAAGTGCTTGTTTTCCTATAATAGAGTGAAGACCAGCCATCGTTTCATAAATGATCGGAATGTCGTCTAACTGAATAGGAGCAATTTTTGTTTTTTGTCCAGGTACCATTTCCACTAATCCAGAAAGCTCTAATATTTGAAGCGCTTCTCTTACAGGTGTTCTGCTTACTCCTAGTGCTTCAGCCAGTTCCCCATCATTAATTTTTTCATTGGGCTTCAGTACACCTTCAATAATCCAATCTTGTAGTTGATTTAAAACGAGTGATTTTGCTGAAACTCTTCCTAGTTTTTTATTATTTTGAGGGATAGGCATAGTGAATTCAATCCTTTCATTGTATATTTTCCTTTTTCTCATGAACAAGCTTTAATTCGGGTTTCCCTTCATCCGGTTTTTGGCTTAAGATAAGCACCATTACAATGACACAAAGGGCCCCTAATAACTGAAAAGATTGAAATGGTACATGTAATATAAGTACAGAAGAAATAATAGCTGCGAGTGGTTCTGTACAACCGAATAATGTCGTTTCTTTCGGGGTTAAGTATCGTATGCTGTCTAAGTATAAATAAAAGGCAATAAGTGTCCCAAAAATGACGACAAATGTGATGAGCGGTAGAGTACTTATTTTTACATATTTCACAGTTGATAATAAAATAAATTCTTTCGTAGAAATAAAGTGTACAATCGTTACACCAATACCCCCAATAATCATGCCCCATCCAACGATAACAGAGGAAGACCATCTATCTAGTAATCCCTTTGAATATAAACTATAAAAAGCGAGAGATAATCCAGATAAAATCCCCCAAATAATAGCTGGTGTAGAAACAGCTAAGTTATGCACAGACCCGTTTGTTAGTAAGAGGAAAGTACCTACTAATGAAAGGGTAATTGAAATAAAATCAATTTTTGATGGACGAACGTTCCATTTGAAAAGTAAGTATACAGTAATAAATATAGGAGCTAAATATTGCAATAATGTTGCAACGGCAGCATTTCCTTCTTTAATAGAAGCGAAGTACGTGTATTGTACAGCAAGCATACCGAATAGGCCAAACAATATCATTTTAGTAGCATCAGATCTTTGTTTCCATATGCTGAATATTTCTTTTTTTCTCGTTCCGAATGATGAAATAATGAGTAAGATAACGCCCGATATAAGCAATCGAATTGTAACTAACCATTCAGTAGAAATATTGTCATATTGAAAAAGTTGTTGTGCAGCTGTTCCGGACAAGCCCCATAAACAAGCACCGATGACAACCATAATGATTCCTTTTAAACGATTTGGATCCATCATGTATAGAGTCCTCCTTTCAGGAAATATATTATATACAATATGCAATATATCACGAAATGAATAAAAAATAAACTGAAATTTCTGTGTTGTATGGTGGAGAATTGAATAGTTCTAGTTATATTTACGATACAAGCGAGCAGGTTAAATAAAGTGAGAGAAAATTATAAAATTAAATCATAATCAAGCGGATAAAAAAATAAAGATAAGAGTAATTTGGTTTGTTAAAAATATGTGTAGAAGGAGATACGCGATGAACTGGGTTACTCATAAACCAACATTTGAATTTGATAATTTTAGTCCATTTATTCGTGCGAATACTGCGTGGCTTGGGCATTTGGAGTTCGCATACGATTTAGTAAGATTTGAAAAACCAGAAATATTAGTTGAGCTAGGTACACATTTAGGCGCTTCTTTTTTCAGTTTTTGTCAAGGGGTAAAGGATGGGGGATTAGATACAAAATGTTATGCTGTAGATACTTGGACAGGAGACGGGCATACAGGTCCATATGGAGAAGGTGTTTTCCAAATTGTAGATAAAGTGGTGAAAATGAGCTATCCCAATATAGGTAATTTAATTAAATCTACTTTTGATGAGGCTATTGATCAATTTCAAGATGGAACGATAAATTTGTTGCATATTGATGGCTATCATACGTATGAAGCAGTTTCTCATGATTATAAAACATGGTTACCGAAACTTGCGAATAACGGTATTGTGTTATTTCATGATATTGAGGTGAAAGATCGAAACTTCGGCGTGTATAAGTTTTGGGATGAAGTCACAGCAAAGCACCCTCATTTTCAGTTCCAGCATTCATATGGACTCGGCGTATTATTTCCGAAAGGTTGTAGCGATAAGTTTGTGGAAATACTTAAAAATAAAGAAGAAATACAAAATATGTATAAATAAAAGTGGAGCATGCATCATTTGAATGATGCGTGCTTTTTTGTGTGGGGAATAATGATATTCCTTTAAGCGGTGAGGATAATAGTAAAAAGTTTTATGTTGGCAAATATTAAAAAAGTTACTCTTTGATTGTTAAATATAAAAAATGTAACATTTTTTATATTTTCCATTGCGAAAAGTAGCATCTACTTTTACAATAGAAAAGGTGTCCAATATATTATACTGGAAAAATAAATCGAAATAATATGAAAATTTTGTTTTGTCTTCGCTAATTGTATATTACATACATGTAAGACGACACACGTCATGTTATCGACTTGTAAGGAGAGAAAAAAATGAAAAGTGTAAGATTACCATCGATGCTAGAAATCATAGTTCTTTTATTATTATTTCTTGCTGTTGTCTTTTCCTTCCAAACGATTTTTGATCTCCCAATTCAATTAGCGCTATTTATTTCATGGTTTTTAGTAATTGCGCTTGGATTAAGATTAGGATTTCGTTATCAAGAATTGCAAGATGCAATTACGAAAGGGATTTCTAACGGATTAGAAGCAATACTCATTTTAGTTGCAGTAGGTGCTTTAATTGGAACATGGATTGCTGGTGGGATAGTACCAACATTAATTTATTATGGATTAGAATTTATTCACCCTAGTATATTCCTATTAGCAACATTAATTATTTGTTCGATCACTTCTATCGCAACAGGAACATCTTGGGGAACGGTAGGAACAGCAGGTATTGCTATGATGGCGATTGGTGAAGGTCTTGGGTTACCATTACCACTTGTTGCTGGTGCAGTTCTTTCAGGTGCTTATTTCGGGGATAAATTATCGCCACTTTCTGATAGTACAGTACTTGCAGCATCTATGGCAAAAGTAGATGTTATTGCACACGTACGAGCTATGCTTGTATTAGACGTTCCAGCGTATATTATTACTAGCATTATGTTTACTGTAGCTGGTTGGATGTATGGCGGAGATAACGTAGATTTAAATCGAGTAGAATTTTTAAAGGAATCATTATTAAAACACTTTGATATTAAAATATGGATGTTAGTTCCGGCGATTATTGTCATTGTCCTATTAGCAATGAAGAAGCCTTCTATGCCTACAATTGCAATGGGAGCTTTACTTGGCGCAATTTGGGCAACTGTTTTCCAAGGAATGCACTTTGGAGACGCAATTGGAACAGCATATAACGGATTCTCAATTCAATCAGGCGTTGAGTTTGTCGATAAGTTATTAAACCGTGGCGGAATTAACGGTATGCTCGGTTCAGTAGCCGTAATTATTTTCGGTTTAGGGTTTGGTGGATTACTTGAAAAATTAGGTGTTTTAAAAGTAATCGTATCAAAATTCGAAAAGAAATTAAATTCTGCTGGTAATGTAACATTATCTACATTAATCGTTGCATTTTTAGCGAACATATTTGGATGTGCGATGTACGTATCACTTATTTTAACACCGAAAATTATGCAAGAAAGTTATGATAAACTAAAAATCGACCGCCGCGTATTAGCGCGTAACTCAGAAGTAGGTGGAACATTAACTTCAGGTATGGTTCCATGGTCGGATAACGGTATTTTTATGGCTGGTATTTTAGGTGTTGCGACGATATCATACATTCCATTTATGTGGTTAAGCTTCGTATCGTTAATTTTAGCAGTTATTTACGGATATACAGGCAAGTTCATTTGGTATGTAGATGATGCTGAAAAAGGAAAAGAAGCGTCATAAATAAAAAATCACCTTCTACGTGTTGTAGAAGGTGATTTTTTAATATGAAAACATACTTTTTCATATTGAATTCCTCCAGTATTGTTATAGTAGGTTACAAAGGAAAGAATACAACCTAAACTTAAGTTTAGGTCAAGAGGAGTTTTTAAAATAAATATAAAATATCTATTTATATGAGTGAGAATTCTTATCATTTAAAGGGAAGTCTGTTATTATAAGAAATGTAGGTATTATATTTTCAAGGGGATGAAAACATGGAGTACAGAATTGAAAGAGATACATTAGGAGAAATTAAAGTTCCAGCTGATAAATTATGGGCAGCACAAACACAACGTAGTAAAGAAAACTTCCCGATTGGAACAGAGCAAATGCCGCTTGAAATTGTAAAAGCATTTGCCATTTTAAAGAAGAGTGCAGCACTTACTAATAAAAAATTAGGAAAGCTATCAGAAGAAAAAGCAGAAGCAATTGTGACAGCAGCTGACGAAGTGATAGCAGGGAAATGGAATGAACATTTTCCACTTGTCGTATGGCAAACAGGTAGTGGTACTCAGTCAAACATGAATGTGAATGAAGTAATTGCAAACCGAGGGAATCAAATTTTGAAAGAGAAAGGATCTGACGTACATATTCATCCGAATGATGATGTGAACATGTCTCAAAGTTCAAATGATACTTTCCCAACTGCGCTTCATGTAGCATGTGTACTCGCAGTAGAAAATCACGTGTTACCAGCAATTACGAAATTAAAAGAAACGTTAGCAGAAAAAGTAAAAGCATTTGAACATATTATAAAAATTGGTCGTACACATTTACAAGATGCGACACCGTTAACATTAGGACAAGAAATTAGTGGATGGCACCGTATGCTTGAAAAAACAGAGCGTATGATTGCAGAGAGCAATACATATATGAAAGAGCTTGCGATTGGTGGTACTGCAGTTGGAACAGGTATAAACGCCCATCCTAAATTTGGTGAGATGGTATCTGAGGAAATTAGCCAATTTACAGGTAAGCAATTTATTTCTGCACCAAATAAATTCCATGCATTAACGAGTCATGATGAAGTTGTATATACGCATGGGGCATTAAAAGCATTAGCAGCGGATTTAATGAAAATCGCTAACGATGTGCGCTGGCTGGCAAGTGGTCCACGTAGTGGGCTAGGAGAAATTATTATTCCAGCAAATGAGCCAGGAAGCTCTATTATGCCAGGTAAAGTAAATCCAACGCAAAGTGAAGCGTTAACGATGGTTGTAGCACAAGTGATGGGAAATGACGCAACAATCGGATTTGCAGCGAGCCAAGGCAATTTTGAGTTAAATGTATTTAAACCTGTTATTGCATATAACTTCTTACAATCTGCTCACTTATTAGCAGATGCAATTGTTTCATTTAATGATAATTGTGCAGTTGGTATTGAAGCAGATGAAGAAGTCATTAAAGAGAATGTGAATCGTTCATTAATGCTTGTTACAGCATTAAATCCGCATATCGGATATGAAAATGCAGCGAAAATTGCGAAGCATGCTCATAAAGAAGGGTTAACTTTAAAAGAAGCAGCATTGCAATCTGGATTACTAACAGAAGCACAATTTGATGAAATTGTCGATCCGAAAAAAATGATTGCTCCGAAAGAGTAATAAAAACGCCAAGATTCTTTGTTTAGAATCTTGGTTTTTTTATTACTGTAAATGCCAAAATATATTATTTGTTAGCAGACATATTCAATATTTTCATATGTGGGCAGTTTTCTTTTAAAAGTGCAATGAATTTTTCTTCTTCTTGTGGTACGAAAGTTGTCACAGAGTCGAATAAATTATAATGGATTTCTAATTGCTGTCTAGTCCATTTCTTTGAATGAAGTTTTTTACCAGAGTATTTAATGTGGCGAATATCTTCAAAGGGAATTTCAGTACGTAGTATGAAACCATGTTTTACGAAAAGAGATGATTCTGTTACGTTGTAGTGAGAGAAATAGAATGAAGAAAGATTCACGATATTTAGCAGCATCATGAGGGTGAAAAAAATAGAATTTTCATTTTGGAAAAATAGTGAAATGAAAAAAATCATGATAAATAATGTAATAAAAATGACGTGAAATGGATTTTTTTTCGCTTTAAATTTCAAGTTAGTCACCTCGGTATACGTGTACTTTAACTAAATTAAATCATAACATTGTAATAAAACGTGTGAATATGCATAATTGCATATTCACACGTTTTATTATTCATGTAAAATTTCTTGATGGGATACATTCAAAAGAAGTTTTGTAATAGTGGAGTGGCATGAAGTGACTTACAAGAATAGAAAGATAGTGTTAGTCATAATTAGTTGTATGATGATTATGGGGAGTTGTGCTAATACATTTGTTGAAGATAGAAACCGAAAGCATACATTTGTACAAGCAAGTAAGGTTTTAGTTGAGACTTTAAATAGAATATATAAAAAGTAAAAGGTGTTTTCTTATACGGAAACACCTTTTTTGTAGTTAAAATTGAATGTACTTTCTCCCAATCTCCATATTCACTAATTGCATATGTATTTTGGGCAATTTGTTTAACAGTAAACCAAGGGTCGTGCAGAATAGTCATGTTTTGTTTCACATCCTATCGTAATTTATTTATTAAATACATTCGCTTTTTATTGCTTCATGCCCTTTTTAAAGAATATTTTATAGACATTTTTTATAAAGGTTTGAAAAATAGGTAAACGAAACATTGAAATGTTTATTTCGTTTATGTTAAGATGATGAAGTGGTAATAAACGTTATTGGAATTTGTTTATTTTAAAATGGACATTTTAAAGGAGTGTTTAGTATGAGCGATATTTCAGAGAAGTTTTGGGATGCGTCGGTAGAGGAATTGAAAAAAGGGTATGTGTTTGATGAGGAAACGGAAGAGTATATTTGTTTAGCTTGTGGAGAAACGTTTATTAAGGGTGTTATTTATCAAGATAATCAAGTTTTGTATGAAGCAGAGAAGTTTGTACAATTGCATGTGCAAAACGAACATACATCTATGTTTGACTATTTATTAAACCTTGATAAGAAGTATACGGGTTTAACGGATTTGCAAAAGAAGATGGTTCAGTTTTTCCATATGGGGCTGAATGATAAAGAGATTGTGAAAGAGATGGATGGCGGAAGTACTTCAACCATCCGCAATCATCGGTTTACACTTCGAGAGAAAATGAAGCAAGCGAAAGTGTTTTTAGCGTTAATGGAACTGTCAGAAGAAAAATCAAAAGTACAAACGAAATTTGTACCTATTCATAGAACAGCAACGATGGTAGATGATCGTTACAATATTACAGAAGAAGAAAATGATGAAGTGTTAAAAACGCATTTTACAGAGGGATTAGATGGACCGCTTTCTAAATTTCCAAAAAAGCAAAAGCGTAAATTAATTATATTACGTCATTTAGTGACGAAGTTTGATAGTCATAAAAAGTACACTGAAAAAGAAGTAAATGCTATTATAGAAAACGTATATCCGGATTTTGTAACTTTGAGAAGATATTTAATCGAATACGGGTTTTTAGATAGAACAGCTGATGGAAGCCAATATTGGGTGAAGTTATAATATAGGGACAAGAAAATGAATAGAAGCACATCGTTATAACAACTATACAAAGAGATAGAAGTTGAAAAACAGATTTTTAATAAAAGGAGAAATGAAATTTGAAACCACCTACAAATAACAATAAAGAAGGTGCGGAGTCACATAAGTTAGAAAGTGAGAGTAAACCGATTTGGAAATCGATGTCCATGTTTTTAGTACCTTTACTATTAAGTAATGTACTACAATCAGTTGGACAATTATTCGGTATGGTAGTAGTAGGAAGATGGCTTGGAGTGAATGATTTAGCGGCCATATCGGCATTCTTCCCATTATTTTTCTTACTTGTTTCATTCGTAATTGGTATTGGTTCAGGGAGTTCCATTTTAATTGGTCAGGCGTTTGGGGCAAAAAACGAAGATCGTTTAAAAGCGATTGTTGGTACGACGCTAACATTTACCTTTATTATTGGAGTTGTGTTAGCGATAGTAGGTAGTATTTTTGCGATGGATATTATGCGCCTTATGGGGACGCCAGAAAATATTATTGAAATAAGTGTACATTATGCACGTATTTTATTTATATCGATGCCAATCTTATTTTTATATTTCGCATACACAACGTTTATGAGAGGTACAGGAGATTCTAAAACGCCATTTTACTTTTTAATTGTAAGTACAGCGCTAAATATGATCTTATTACCAATCCTTATTTTTGGATGGTTAGGTGCTCCAAAATTAGATGTGTATGGAGCAGCCTATGCTTCTGTTATATCTACAGTTATTACGTTTATTGTCATGTTAGTGTATTTAAAGAAAAAAAATCACCCACTACAATTAGATAGTACGGTAAGGAAATATCTTCGAATGGATTGGGGGTTATTAAAGCTTCTACTACGACTTGGTATTCCAGCGAGTATTAATATGATATTAGTTTCATTATCAGAAATTGCGGTAATCGCGTTTGTAAATCGTTACGGTTCGGATGCAACAGCAGCTTATGGCGTTGTGAACCAAGTTGCAAGTTATGTGCAAATGCCAGCAGTTAGTCTTGGTATTACAGTCTCCATTTTTGCTGCCCAATCAATTGGTGCGAATCAATTTGATCGATTGCAGAAAGTTGTGAAGGCCGGAATTATTATGAACTACGTCATCGGTGGTGTGCTAATATCTCTCATTTACTTGTTCTCAAGAGACATTCTATCACTATTTTTAACGAGTCAAACTACAATTGAAATTGCTCATAGCCTAGTTATGATTACATTATGGAGTTATTTAATTTTCGGGCATGCGCAAATTATTAGTGCGACAATGCGAGCGAGTGGTACAGTATTATGGCCAACTGTTATCGGCGTCGTATCAATATGGCTTGTAGAAGTACCTGTAGCGTATTACCTTTCTTACCATACAAGTCTTGGCATAGAAGGGATATGGATTGGGTACCCAGCAGCGTTTATTGTCAGTTTAATACTACAATATGCATATTATAAGCTTTCATGGCAGAAGAAACGAATTACACGATTAGTGAGTTAAATATTGAAAATGTCCCTAAGTTATTATACTTAGGGACATTTTTTGTAAGTGTAGGTTACAAATAGCTTTTTAAAGTAATATCAAAATGTTGTCTAATGAGTTTGTTATCACTCATATAAAACTCCCACGCTTTTTCTGGTTCACCGATAATTTCAAAAGATTCTTCTGTAATATATAAGGCACAATTATCCTCTAGTGCAATGCCTTCTATATTCCCTTGATGATTTTGTAAAAAGGAATGGAAGGCGTTCATTCTATTTAATTGATTATAATGTGGACAAAACCTTTTGTTCACAATTCCCCAGCCGTTGCTCTCTATATAACCGGAACCTTCATAATCTGAGCGGATGCTAGATGTGAACCAGCACATAGCACCAGCGCTACACCCTGCAATGAGCGTTCCTTGCTGCAGAGCCGATAGTAATTTTTCATCGAGCTTATGTTCTTTCCATTCTGAAATCATTTGAATATAGTTTCCGCCACTGAGATAAATTAAATCAGCAGACTGAATCATTTCGTCTATTTCATATTTAGAAGGTGTATCGGCTATAATACGTAAAATTTGTACGTCACAGTGTAATTGTTTTTCGAATGTGTCTAAAAATAATTTTATATAGCTTTCATCATCATGACTAGCTGTAGGAATGAATAATACTTTCGGATACTGTTTATTTGTTAATTCTATAAGTCGCTCATTAATAGGCGAGTGATTTGAATCTTGTAAATCACCGCCACCAATGACAGCTAATTTCATAGTAAAGCACCACCTAATCATTTTCGTTATATAAAAATTCGATAGAAGAGAGTTACATTCCTTCTGCGATGTAGTGATTAAGTAGAAAATATAGTTTGAATATATCGGAATAGTAAAGCAAAGGCTGGTTATATTGAGAAATGAATTAGAAACAATTTATTAATATATAATACTTCATACTATTGTTTCAAAATATGGAAACAATATGTTTAAATGGATATAAAGAAGCATGTATTCATATTGAATGAGTACTTATCCTTTAAAAAGGAATCGGAAATAATAGAGATTTTACAAATGAGTTTTTACTTTTAATAGGAACTTGTATTACAATATGGTAAAATTATTTCAATATATTTATTTAATATAAAAATACAAAGAGGGAGCGTGAGAAAAGTGGATTTTCGATTCGAATTTACAACGAAGGTGAAGGAATACTTGGATGATGAGAAGGATGAAAAAATAATAAAAGATGGACATAGAGATATCATTTTTCAGTATTTATATCCGCTAGAGAGTGAAATTGGTATTTATAAAAATCCTAACTTTACTTTTTTTGCATCAGGAAGACGCTCGCATATCGTATTAGAAAACATTGAATTTAAAACAGAGGTAAATGTAAAAAGTAACATCATTGAAATTACAAAAATAGTGGATAATGTCGTTATCCCGTTAGATACGATCGTAGCGAAAGATCGGGAATTGTTTGCACTTGGACGTAATGAGAAGTTTAGTGTACAAATATTAGAGCAGTATCTCTTTGATACATTTGGAGAAAAATTAGGTTTAAAATGAATGGAATTGCCTATGTATTTATAGGTAGTTCATTTTCGTATATATCATCTACGTTTGACCTTTCAATTAATTTATACTACAATTCGTAGTGTGAAAGGAGACGCATGATGTTTACTCAAAACTATAAGCTAAATGAGCAAGGGTTAAATCATTTCTTTGGACCGCTTGAAGCGAAAATTATGGAGATTGTTTGGTCTAGCGAGGGTATTACGATTAAAGAAGTACAGCAGAAATTAAGTGAAGAATCACCTGTGAATTTTAATACCGTTATGACAGTTATGAACAGGTTAGTAGAGAAATTACACTTAGAAAAGCAGACTGTGAAAAGAAGTGGCATATATCGTGCTGTACAAACAAAAGAAGAGTTCTTATCTAATCAAACGAAGAAAATGACGCAGGAATTAATGGGGGAATTTGGAGATTTAGTTGTAAATCATATGCTAGATGAGTTAGAGCAGGTTGATCCGACTTTAATAAAAAAGTTAGAAGATAGATTGAGTCAGTTAAAAAAAGAGGATTAATGAAATGAAATGGCAAATGCATAAAATCGTATTGTTAGCAATAATTGTTAGTACCGTCTTTTTCAGTATGTTAGTGTATTACGTTACATATCCATTTCTTTTTCAAAATAAGGCGTTCTTTCTTTCAAATTTTTGCTTGTTTCAGTTAGAAAAACATATGAAAGAATTATCGCTCATTCGTATTATAATCGCTGGATTTCTACTACTTACATTGTTTATCGTGTGCAAAAGAATGTGGCGACAATTTTTTGATACTAAAAGATTACAAAAAGTACTTATTCCTTTCGTTCGAAAAGGAAAACAAATATATATATTGCCGACTGCGGAAGTTGCGGCATTTACAATTGGATTATTTCGTCCGAAAGTTGTCGTGTCAGAAGGGATGCTTCAAACATTTTCAGATGAAGAAATGGATGCGATTATTTTTCATGAAGAATATCATCAAAACAATCGAGATCCGCTAAAATTATTTTGTTTTACGTTATTAGCAGAAGGAATGATGTACATACCGATATTAAAAGGATTGTTACAGCGGTATCACACGTATCAGGAGCTAGCTGCTGATAAATATGCGATGCAAAAAATGGAGTCTTCGTTTGAGTTAGGAAGCGCATTATTAAAATTAATTAAAATAAAGACAATGGAAAACCGATGTGTGACAGCTTCATTTGCAAAAACAGCAATAAATTTACGAATTGAGCAAGTGTTACATGAAAAAGTTGTTAAGCTTACTATTCCGTTACATACGAATTCGGTATATGTAACAGTAGGTTTATTCTGTATGTCGGTTGTACTGATTGTCGGAGAGTGCATATAGCCTCTTTTTTTAAGGATGAACACTACTCTATGTAGTGTGTATAGAGGTATTGTCATTTATATCATGATACTTTTTATCCCTATATATATTACAGGTGTTTTATTGTATACAAATCAAATGACGAAAATTACAGCATTCTTTATTCGTCTATTCGGTGGATTTACAGGTTTTTAAAAATGAGGAGGAAGAAAAGTGAAGAAACTAATTGCTATTATACTAGCCGGAGCACTAATTTGGGCCGGAGTTAATTTTTATAATGCAAAGAAAGAAGAAAAAGAAAGAAAAGCGAAACAAGCGGAATTACAGAAAACAGAAGTATTACCACAAGTAGGATTTAAAGCACCAGACATAACATTAAAAGGATTAGACGGGAAGCTGTATTCGTTAAATGATGCAAAAGGTAAACCATATCTTATTAATTTTTGGGCATCATGGTGTGGTCCATGTGAAATGGAGGCACCTGACTTAGTTCGTATGTATGATAAATATAAAAAAGATGTTGAAATCTTTGCGGTAAATGCAACAATAGGAGATCCAGTGCAAGAAGCGAGCGCTTTTGCGGATCGTCACGGATTTCAGTTTCCTGTTTTACTAGATATGGATGGAGTAGCTGGATTAGACTATAAAGTATTTTCTTTACCAACGACGTTTTTTGTTAATAAAGATGGAATTATTGTAGAGCAAGTACGAGGCGTATTACCTCCAGATCAATTAGAAGAGAAATTTAAGAAATTAATTGAGAGTTAAAGAGGGGATTTTGTATTAATGGAGTGGATCGTGAGGTTACAACCCGTATCTCTTATAATTGGAAGTCTATTTGGATTTATGTTGATGAAACGAAAGATGAAGAAACAAAGTGTACCATATGAAAAAATGATGGATGCAGTAACAAATGCTTTTTTTATCATCGTATTTGTATGGAAATTTGCACCGGCGTTTTTAAATCCAGTATGGGCTATTAGGTCGCCACTGCAAGCATTATTAGCTATAGGAAGTACGAAACATATTGTAGTAGGATGCATAATTGCAAGTGTATACATTGTTTGGAAAAGTAAAAAGGGGCAATTTTCGCTTCGTACTTTACTTGATGCATTACCTATTGCGCTATGTATGAGTATTATTTTTTATTTTCTATTCCACCAAAAAGTAGGAGTACAAACGACATTGCCTTGGGGTGTGAAAGTATATGAATCTAATTTTTTATATCATCCTATATTCGCATACGAGATCATTCTGGCTCTTTGTATAGTGGGCTTGTTATGGATGAAAAATGAAAGGCTTGGAAATGGAAAGAATATAAGTGTTTTTCTAATTATTGAGGGGTTTGCTCATATTATTATTTCGCTTGTTAGTGAACAGAATTCGGTTCTATTTGGTTTATCGATGCAGCAAATACTAAGTTTTTGTGTTATGAGTTTAGGGATTTTGTTCGTGCCGAAAAGATAAAAATAGCCATGTACGGAGGAATCCGCACGTGGCTATTTTTATTACATCTATTAAAAAATCGGCGGAGTAACAGAAAATAAAACAATGGCATTTTTCTCGAATTGATTTACCCATTTATGTTTTAAATAAGCGGGTATTTTTACGCTATCACCCGTTTCTAATATGTACTCTTCTTCATTTAAATGTAATGTGATTTTCCCTTCTAATACATATGCTAATTCTTCACCTTTATGTTCTAGCACATTTTCTGACGAAGCTGTATTCGGCGGGATGGTCATAATTGCTGTTGCTAAATTTCCTGTGAAATCAGGTGATAGCATTTCATATGATAAATTATCGATAATCATTTTTTTTCGTTTATGAGAACGTACAATTAAATCGTCTGTATTTGTATCTTCAAGTAAAAAGCTAAATGTTGGAACATCAAGAGCTTTAGCGAGTACTTTTAATGTTTGGATAGAAGGGTTAGCAGATCCACGCTCAATTTGACTTAACATAGATGGTGTAATATCAGCCATCTTTGCAAGTTCTTTACTCGTTAAACCTTTTTCTTTTCTTTGTTTTTCAATTTTTTTACCAATATCTATATTTTCCATAATGAAAATCTCCTTACTAATTATTAAATTATATTTAAATAAATTAAATTAAAATTAACTAAAGTGAAAAATTTATGTTAAACTATATTAAAATTAATTTAATTATAATTTATTAAATCGTAAGCTACAAGGTGATGAGGAGGAAGAGAATGAAGGGAATAGAGAAATTAAAAGAGGGATATCCACTATTAAATAAATTAATCGCAACAGAAGAAGTGTTTTGGGTGAATCCGAACATGGAAAAGTATGAAACGGCAATAAAAGATTCGCCACTCAGTGAAGAGAATGTAAAAGATGCGGAGGAGAGGTTAAAGCGTTTTGCATCATACATTGCGAAAGTTTTTCCTGAAACGAAAGACACAGGCGGTATTATAGAATCACCTTTAGTGAAGATACCTTCTATGAAACAGTCTTTAGAGAAAAATTACGAGCAACCTATATTAGGAGAATTATTATTAAAATGTGATAGTCATCTTCCGATATCAGGGTCAATTAAAGCTAGAGGCGGCATTTATGAAGTGTTGAAACATGCTGAACAATTAGCTTTGCAGCATGGTATGTTAACAGAAGAAGATGATTATTCCATTTTAGATAGTGATACATGTAGAGAGTTTTTTGCAAAATACTCAATTGCTGTAGGTTCTACAGGTAATTTAGGGCTAAGCATTGGGATTATGAGTGCGAAACTAGGTTTTAACGTAACGGTTCATATGTCAGCAGACGCGAAACAATGGAAAAAAGATTTATTAAGAAGTAAAGGTGTAAATGTTATTGAATATGAAGCTGATTATAGTAAAGCTGTAGAAGAAGGAAGAAGGCAAGCAGATGCTGATCCTAGCTGTTATTTTGTAGATGATGAAAACTCGCATGATTTATTTTTAGGATACGCAGTAGCAGCATCGCGTTTACAAAAACAATTAGAAGAGTTAGAGATTGTAGTGGATGAAGAGCATCCTTTATTCGTTTATCTGCCATGCGGAGTAGGGGGCGGACCTGGCGGAGTCGCATTTGGTTTAAAGTTATTGTATAAAGACAACGTACACTGTTTCTTTGCAGAGCCAACACATTCTCCATGTATGTTAATCGGGTTAATGACAGGACTTCATGATAAAATCGCTGTTCAAGATATCGGAATTGATAATGTAACAGACGCAGACGGACTTGCGGTAGGAAGGCCATCTGGATTTGTTGGTAAAACGATGGAACCATTTTTGAGTGGGAATTACACAGTAAGCGATGAAGAGTTATATAGATTGTTAAAAGAACTAGCTGATACAGAGAATATTTATTTAGAGCCTTCTGCATTAGCAGGTATGATAGGACCAGTAAAAGTATGTAAAGAAGATGCGTATTTACAAGAGCAACAGTTAATGAAGGAGATGAAAAAAGGTACTCATATTGTATGGGGAACTGGTGGTAGTATGGTTCCAGAAGATGTGATGGATGGGTATTATAAGAAAGGTTTAGAATTAATACTGTAAGGAAAATGAGGCTAGTTATAGTCTCATTTTTTCATGTACATAAAAATCTTTGTTATTTTCACATATGTTCTTTATAGTATAGATATAAAGGATTACTAAGATCGAATAAATATAACAAAAAAGCTTTATTTTACATAATAAGAGGATGTGTATACGATGTCATTACAGACTAAATATATAGCGGGTATTTCGCTTGGGGTTATGGGAGTAGGTTTTGCGGCTTCTATTCCTTTTCAAGGGACGGTAGCTGGTGAGATTATTCAAGGTGGATTTGAAGCTGGGTTAGTTGGTGGACTTGCGGATTGGTTCGCAGTTACAGCATTATTCCGTCACCCGATGGGAATTCCAATTCCGCATACAGCTTTGTTACCGAAAAACCGTAAACGAGTAACGAAAGGGCTCATCAATACGTTAGAAAATGAGTGGCTAACGAAAGAAAGTATTACGAATAAAGTAAAAGAAATGCAATTAGCACAAATGGTGCTGCAAATTGCAGAGAGAGAAATGCAGTCTGATGCTGTGAAAAAAGGGATTGTAACGATTGCGGAGAAAGCGATTGTTTCAATAGATACTGAAAAATTAGCGGTTATTATTGAAAAAGAATTAAAAACGTATTTGCATACAATGAATACAAGTAACATTTTACAAGTGCTTGTTGATCAATTAGTTGTGCAAGAATATGATGAAAAGACACTTGATTACATATTAGTAAAAGTGAAAGGCTGGACAGCGCAAGATGAAGCGCGTTACCAACTCGGAAGCTTAGGTATGAAGGCGATGGAAAATATAAAAGTAGATGGATTCTTGCAGTTTACTTTGAAATCATTTATGAATATTGTAGATGAAGATAAAATTGGCGGTATTTTGCAGAAGTTTATTATTAGTAATATTAGCAGCTTACAAGATGCTGATAATAGCACGAGACAACTTATATTAGCGAAAATTCGTCAAGAAATTATAAATGTAAAAGAAAATGAAGCGTTGCTACAGGAATTAGAAAAATGGAAAGAAAAGTGGATTGCAAATTGGGATGGTACTGACAAAATTAAAGAGATGCTGGAACAAGTGCAGCAAAAAGCAGTTGCCTTTGTAAACAATGAAGAATTTGCGGATAAGTATGTTATTCCATTTTTACAAAAACAAATGAATAAAATAAAAGATGACGAAGTGACTGTTCAAAAAATAGAAGATTGGTTACAAAAACAAGTTGTGAAGCTTGTTGAGAATAACCATTCGAAAATCGGAAAGCTTGTGCAAGAAAATCTTGATAAGTTAGATGATAAAACGTTAATTGAAATGATTGAAAATAACGTCGGTAAAGATTTGCAATGGATCCGAGTAAACGGAGCTGTTTGCGGATTTATGATTGGCGTAGTGTTAGAGGGAATTAAAGCGATTATATGAGAAAAACCTTCCGCAATTGCGGAAGGTTTTTTTATTTTTCAATAACGCTCATATTTAAATTGTAAGCTTTCTCAATATTTAACTTGTACGTTCCATTCCCGGTTTTAATCGAATTTTTATACCAATGTTCTTGCCCGTTTAATTCTGGATTTTCTTCTGAAGAATTATTTTCTTTTTTCGTTAAATCCTCTACTTGTTCCCAAGGTGTATTTCCGATAGCTTCTTTTTGGTTTGTTACTGCTGTTAGAGAAATGTCACTTTCTTTTATTAAATGAACAGATACACCTGAGCTTTCTTGTACAAACCAATTGTTTTGTAATTGACCTGGATAAAGAGAAAGATCGCGATTAGAAGCACGAATTTCTACATGTTTCGTTTGCGGTAGTACAAGTGTCGGCTTTACGCGTGGTTCATGACCAAACAGTCTTTGATGAAACGGTAACGACTTTAATGTTATATACATTGTTTCTCCGGTCGTTTGAACTGAAAGAAAATCTTCTTGTTTTAAATTTGGTTTTTCATTTCCTTTTGTTGTCATTTCGTATGTTCCAAGAAGGCTAACTTCATTTGAGTTTCTTCCGTCTATCGTTAGAGGATGGTTGTCTGTACCTGCATCTACGACAATTTTATTGATAGATTCAGGAATGCTAAGTTTGCTTTCTGGAATCGTGTTCGTTTGTCTAGTTGTATGAATGGCGTAGCGAACTTCTTCTAGCAATCCAGTTGATAATAAACAGTAAAAAGCAATGCCAACACTTCCTAAAACACCGATAAAGAAAATACTGAAAATATCATATTTAATAAATGATTGTTCCTTCTTAGAAAATAGTAGGTAAAGTAAAATTTCCACGCCAAGTATAATAAGTAAAACAGGCCACCATGCTGTTAAGGAATCTAATACCTCAGTACCTTTTATAACTGAAAATAGTAAGAAGCATCCTAATGCAATAATAGAAAGCCCCATTGAAAATGTTCCAACGCGCCATGTTCTCATTCTTTCGTACCACCTTTGTTTTCTTTATTTCCAAGTAACAATTTAAAGCCGCCACCAATTAAGAGAAGTGCAACGATAGATGTTTGGAAATAGCGATAATACAGCTCGCTAAGATGAATGTTAAATAGAGATGCAAAATAATTGTCCAAAATAGGAAGGAGTGTTTGGTCTAATAAATAATAACCACCGAGTATAATTAACCCAATACCGATCCATCTTTGATGATTGATAAAATAATCAATGATAGGTTCATCATCTACACGTTCTTTTCCGTATTTTGAAGTTTGCTGTAAAGCGTCAAAAAAGCTATAGAACCAAATGATTGGTACTAAAAATAAAAACGCTGAAAGTCTTAATAAGTCGAGTAAATATATTGAAAGTAAAAAGGCTGCCATAAGCTGAAGGCCACGGCGCTGTAAGCCTAAATACATATGTCCTGCTCCAGGAAACATCGCTAAAATAGAAGCGAATGTTTTACTTTTTTTTCCTTGTTCACGGTGCTCTTCAAAATCTTCGAAAATGGTACGATCAATTAATTGCTCACCACGTTCTTTTTTCTGGAGTTGCTGAACAACATCGAAGAAATTATAAATCCATAAAACAGGTAACGTCACGAGAAAGATAAGAAAACTTTCTTGAGATGTTAAAAGAGCAACGAAAATGATCATACTTCCGATTCCTGTACAAGCTACTAAAAATGTAAGGCCACGTTGCATAAGTCCTAATTGAAAATGACCAAGTCCAGGGATGATGGAAAGAAGAATGATATAAAATCGTTCGCTCTCTTTAGAGGATTCTGTCAATTCTCCGGTTGCTTGTTTTTTCGATTGGTTAATAATTGTGATAACTAAATCTAGTAAGTTGACCACCCATAACACGGCTAGTAAAAATAGAGAAAGAAAAGCAAGTTCGCGCGCTATTAATTCTACTACGCAAAAAACTGCAATGGAAAATAGTAATAAAGCTCCTCCACCATATAAAATAAACCGTCCAAACTTCTTTAAATATAAATGTCCAAGCCCAGGAATTAGCCCTAATACAAGTGCTAAAAAGGGATTTTTATTCATGCTTTGAACCTCCGTCCTTTTTTGATGTGTCTACCGATTTGTTTACAATTTGTTGTGAGATAGAAGACTCGTTATGTTTTGAAGATTTCTCGAAATTTGATGTCGCTGTGAAAATATATTGGAATAAACCACTTACCATAAAAATAATTGTAGCCGCAGTCGCAATTATGTAGTGAACGATGGTGCGCTTTAGTGAGTTTGTTTTTATATTTTCATTAGGTTGTAGCGTTTCAAAATTAATTTGCGTCATAACTTCGTTCGTAAATGAATCATCATTTATCATTGGAAGGTTTTCCTGTTGTTCATCAATACTTTCCATATAAAGTGCTAAACAATGATCACATTCATAAAGATGTTCTTCCATAGATTCACGTTCATTGCTTTCTATAACATTTAATGTATAATTGCGCCAATCTTCTTTTGAATAATGCATCATAGAAACTCTTCCTCCTTCCAATGTTTTTTAATCCACTTTCTTGCCCGATACAGTTTCATTTCGACTGTTTTCACTTCGATGTTTTCCTGTAAAGCAATTTCTTGATAGCTTTTTTCTTCTAAGTAATGTGCGAGAACGACGTCACGGTAATTATCGGGAAGTTCTCTCAGTTTTTGAGCAATGAGTAATTTCTGCTCTTTCGTCAATAATAAAGCCTCAATATTATGAGAGGATTTTATATTTTCCTCAGTTTCTTTACATAAAGAGAGTTCTTCGTTTTCTCTAGCTTTCTTTCTCTTATAATCAATAGCGTGATTGGTGGCAATACGCGCCATCCACGTTTTTAATCCGCGAAATTGATAATTTGGGAGAGAGGCGTGAATTTTTACGAATACTTCTTGTGTAACATCTTTCGCATCTTCTTCATGTCTTAAAATAGAAAAGATAACTTGAAAAATATAATGACGATATGTTTGCACAAGGATACGAAAAGCATGTTCGCCTCCTTGCTGTGCTTTTTCAATTAATTGTTTTTCCTCAATGGGTCTCTCCCTCCTTTTTGACGCATTCTATTATATAGACGTAAAGAACGATAAGTCACCCTACACATGTTGTAAAAAAAGAATAATATATTTTTAGGAAGGGGGCTAGATGAAAAAAGGTGTGAAAAAATGGTAAAGAGAAGTATATAATGAGCAAGTAAGAAATGTTACGGGAAGAAAGGATGTGAATGTTAGTAGGGGAAGATCCATACTAACAAACATGAAAATTAAAATATTAATAGCAGATGATAACTCTTTTATAAGAGAAGGCATGAAAATTATTTTAAATACATATGAAGAGTTCGAAGTAGTAGATACAGTAAATGATGGGAAAGAAGCAGTGGAATATTGCAAAAAGAACGACGTTGATATCGCTCTATTAGATGTTCGCATGCCAAATATGAACGGGGTACAGGCGACGAAATTCATTTGTGAAGAGACGAAAACGAAGCCGCTTATTTTAACGACGTTTGATGACGATGAATATATTTTGGATGCAGTAAAAAACGGAGCGAAAGGTTATTTATTAAAAAATAATGATCCAGAGCGTATTCGAGATGCGATTAAAGGAGTATATAACGGTCAAACCGTTATGCAAGATGTAGTTCTCGATAAAATTAAGTCTAATTTAATGGAAAGTAAAGAGGAAGAATGTAAAATAGATAAAAGTCTTTTTACTGAAAGAGAGCTGAGTATTATCGCATTAATTGCAAAAGGCTTTTCGAATAAAGAAATCTCGAAGCAACTTTTCATATCAGAAGGAACAATTGCAAATTATATTACGTCAGTTTTAGGGAAAACTGGACTGGAACATCGTACACAAATCGCGATTTATTATTTAACAGGGAAAGTAGATTAAAGATATGGAATTTTGGTTAACTGTAAGTAAATTAATTGTCTTTATATATATTGTGTTTAGTTACATGTATTTAAATGTTGCGAACTTACCATGGATTATACTTACTTTGCTTTTATATCTTTCTGTAAACGTGCTGATTTCTATATGTAAAAAAGATACGTACAAAAACATATTAACTTCTGTATCGATTGGCTTAGTTATGTTATTTACATGGAAGATTCATTCGTTCTTTATATTGTTTTTACCATTGAACTTATATGAAATTATATTCCGTTATATAGAGAAGAGATGGCAACTCTTTATCATTATGATGATTCCTATTATCTTTACAAATGAAAGTATTAGAATGACATATGGATTAATTGTTGCATTTTCCTTTCTCGTATTAACTATGGCAGAACGGTATATATCGCGCGTATTAAAGCTTGAATCACAAAATGATCAGATGCGAAAAGATATGCAGCGGCTGACGAAAAGCTTAAATGAAAATAAAGAGTATATAAGACAATCAGAGTACACATTTAAGTTAGAAGAGAGAAACCGGTTATCACAGGAAATTCATGATAAAATTGGCCACTCGATGACAGGGGCACTCATTCAAATGGAAGCAGCAAAGAGGTTAATGGAGATAGATAAAGAAAAATCAGCTGAGTTATTACAAAATGCAATACATATTTCAAAAGATGGTATTGAAAGCATTCGGATTACATTAAAAAATATGAAGCCACCAACTGAGCAAATTGGCATTCATCGTATGAAATTATTCATAGAGGAATTTGCCGGTAAGCATGATATAAATATTCCTTTCGTATATAAAGGGAATTTAGATATGATTTCACCGATTCAGTGGAAGATTATCGGTGAAAATGTTACGGAGGCATTAACAAACGCGATGAAATATGCTGATGCGACAGTCATTTCAATCGATATTCATGTACTTAATAAGATGGTGAAAGTGCAAGTGAAGGATAATGGAAAAGGTGCAACACTTGTTAAAAAAGGTCTCGGGATTATGGGGATGGAGGAACGAACGGCGTCTGTAAATGGTAAAATTATTGTAGATGGAACAAGTGGTTTTTCAGTAACAATGTTGCTACCGATATGAGGATGAATCATCTCATATGAAAAAAGTGAATAATCTCATGTGAAAAGAATGAACTTCTGCACTGAGCAGGTTCATTCTTTTTGTTTATACTAAAAGCAGAGAAACCGAAATAGGGGTGAAACGATGAATACTTTAGAAATTAAAAATTTAACGAAAAAATTTGGTGATTTCATCGCAGTTGATAATATGTCTTTATCTATTAAAGAAGGAGAAATATTTGGCTTTTTAGGATCGAATGGTGCTGGTAAGAGTACGACAATCAACATGATTGCTGGTTTGTTAAGAAGTAATGAAGGTGAAATTAGCATACTAGGAAAAAATATAAAGAAACATAATCGATTTGCGAAGATGAATATCGGTATTGTTCCGCAAGATATTGCAATTTATGAAGAGTTAACAGCTTATGAAAATGTGAAATTCTTTGCTGGATTGTACGGATTACGGGGAGCTGAATTAAAAGCTAGGGTCGAGGAAGCTCTTCAATTTGTAGGACTTAGTGATAAACAGAAAAGCTATCCAAAGAACTTTTCTGGTGGGATGAAGCGAAGACTGAATATCGCTTGTGCAATTGCTCATAGACCGAAGTTAATTATTATGGATGAGCCGACAGTTGGAATTGATCCACAGTCAAGAAATTATATCCTGCAGTCTGTTCGGAAATTAAACGAAATGGGAAGTACGATTATTTATACGAGTCACTATATGGAAGAGGTAGAAGAGATTTGTACGAAAATAGCGATAGTAGATCACGGTAAAGTGATTGCAGAAGGAACGAAAGAGCAGTTAAAAGCGATTATTACTGATACGAAAGATATTTGGATTGAAGTGAAATCGGTAGAGAATTTAGATGTAGAAAAATTAAAAGAGATAAACGGTGTGAAAGCTGTTCAAATTGAAGAGAACGTAATTAAAGTAAATTCTGATGCAGGATTAAATAATTTAAATAAAATTGTTCAGCACTTCATCAATCATGACATTGAAATCCGTTCGTTAGAGGAGCAGGCTCCTAACTTAGAAACGGTATTCCTTACGTTAACTGGAAGAAACTTACGAGATAAATAAAGAGTAAATGAAGAAAAGGTAAAGGGAGGTTCATCAATTGAACATCTTCAATATTGCAATTATGCATATGAAAAGAGATTTCAGAGACGTAAGAACTTTAGTTTTTATGTTAGCTTTTCCGATTGTGCTTATGCTTGTGTTAGGTACAGCATTAAGTAATGCGTTTAATAGTGATAGTCATTCAATTAAAGATATACAGGTGCTATATAAAGATGAAGCGAGTAGCACGTTTTCTCAAGCATTTGAAGCATTTGCGAAAGAAGTTGATAAATCGGGGATTCATTTTAAAAAAGCTTCTGAAGGTATAGATGGGAAGGAAGCAGTGAAGCAAAATAAATATGCTGCTTATGTAGAATTAAATAAAGATGGTGCAAAAACTTACGGAAGTGACAAAAGTAGTATTGAGGGAAGTATTGTGGAAGGTATGCTTATAACATTTGTTGATAAGTACAATGTAGCAGCCGAAGTTGCAAAAGTTGATCCTAGTAAGGTGAGCGCAGTTATTTCAAATGGAAATCATAATGATTATATAAAAGAAACATCTTTACAAGCTGCGAATAAACCGGGTTCTATGGATTACTATGCGGTTGTAATGACGACGATGATTGCGCTGTATGCTGCGATGGGAGCAAGTTTTCTAATTCGAGGAGAACGAATACGTAAAACAGGAGATCGCCTTATTGCTGCACCTATAAGTAAGGCTGAAATTTTCATTGGGAAAGTGCTTGGTAGTCTAGTAGCAAATGCCCTGTGCATATTACTCGTTATGTTATTTAGTAAATTTGTCTTTCAAGCGAATTGGGGAGATCACCTTGGAATCATATTTCTTATTTTATTAACAGAAGTCTTTCTAGCAATTAGCTTCGGTTTAGGGATTGGATATATTACAAAAACACCTGAATCGTCTAGAGCAATTATTATGGTGGTAGTGCAACTAGCTTCTATTTTTGGCGGTGCATATTTCGTAATAGAAGAAAATTTCGTTACGAATTTATCACCATTAACGTGGGCAAATACAGCTGTTATGAAAATTATTTATGCGAATGATGTAGGGGCAGCACTACCAGTCATTTCTTTAAATATTGGAATATCAGCACTCTTTTTATTAATTGCAATTATTGCATTACGTAGACGGGAGGGGCTATAGTATGAAAGATATTTTATGGCTCATACAAAAAACGTTATCTGTACTTTTGAAAAATAAAAAAGGGTTATTGATTATTATTAGTTTGCCAATAATCGGGACGCTCATCTCTTTTTCGATATACGGAAATGCAGGGCAAGGAACGTTAAATATCGGGATTGTAAATAAAGAAAATGAGCCGATAGCAAACGATACGATAAAGTTTTTAGAAGGATTAAATCATGTGAATGTGAGTAAGGTTAAGGAGTCTGAAATAGAAGATAAACTCACTTCTAAAAAACTTGATGGAGTTATTACATTAGCTTCTGGTTTTTCAAAAAGCGTTCGAGAAGGGAAACCAGATTATATTGAAATTGCATCGATTAAAGGTGATCAAGTAACAGGATTTATAAAATCATATTTATACAATTATATTGATAATGTAGCAGCTATTAGTAAAGTAGCAGGAACAGATCAAAGTGCATTTGATAAGATGTACGCAGGATATCAAAAAAGTTCATTTAAAATGAAAACGGAGACGCTAGAAGATACTTCGAAAAATAAAGATATGACAAATCAAACGATGGGTTATCTTATTATGTTTATGCTGTTTTCAGCAGTGAACTTATCAGGATTTATTTTAAAAGAAAAAGAGAATAGAACGTATTTTAGATTATTATCAACACCAATTGACGGAAAGAAATTTATATTGTCCAATGTGGCAGTAAATATGATGATATTAACATTGCAAATTGTCATTGCAGTACTATTTCTGACGAATGTTTTTCATACAAATATTAATATGCCTTTCATAGTAATGATTGGTGTGCTTATGGTATTCGCTTTAATTGCAATTGGTTTATCATTAGTCATTGTGTCTTTTTCAAAAAGTTCAGCTGCTTCAAATGCAATGCAAAATTTAGTGATAGTACCAACATGTTTGCTTGCTGGATGTTATTTCCCGTACGACATTATGCCGAATGCAGTACAAAAAGTAGCTAATTTTCTTCCGCAGCGTTGGTTATTAGATACGATAGCAAAATTACAACAAGGAATTCCGTTCTCTGAGTTGTATTTAAACATATTAATTTTATTCGCTTTTGCGATTGCGTTCTTCTTAATTGCCATTTATAAATTTGGAAGAAATAATGATGCGAGAAACTTTGTTTAATACAAAAAGGGTGTGATGTAAAGTCACACCCTTTTTTGTATAAAGCATGAAATCTAAATTTGAATGACAAAATAGAAAGGAGGAAAGAAAACGAGCGGAAGGAAATTAAAATGATTAAAAAAATATTGCGAGTTACTTCTATTATTATTGCTATTTTCGTTTTTATTTTAATTTGGATGCATATTGACGTTACCTTAGGAAGGAAAATGGAAGCTGGCAAAAATATGCCGACAGAGTATGCCCCTCACTATAGTGATTTTCAATTATATGTAGAAGGGAAGTCGTTTTATAAACAGTTATTTGCTGATATAAGAGAAGCGAAGCAATCTATTTATACATATTTTTTTATTTTGTCGGATGATAAAAGTAGCCATACTTTTTTAAATTTATTAAAAGAGAAGGCACAAGAAGGAGTAAACGTCTATTTATCAGTTGATCGCATTAATGATTTATCATTTGAAAGAAAGATGATAAATGAATTGCGGGAAAGTGGTGTGCATTTTACGTATAGTAGAAAACCTGAATTGCCATTCGGGTTTTATTCACTTCACCATCGTAATCATCGCCGTATTACGACAATTGATGGGGAGATTGGTTATACAGGTGGTTTTAATATAGGAGATGAGTATTTAGGTAAAGATAAGCATTTTGGATATTGGCGTGACTATCATGTGCGGCTTAAAGGAGAAGGAGCAAAAGATTTAGAGGAACAATTTGCTTTAGATTGGAAACGAGATACGAAAGAGGATATAAAGAGGAGCACAAATAAGGCTAGCAAAGGGAATACATTGCATACTATGGTCAGTTACAATGGGCATTACGTTGCTGAAAAATATATAGAGCTAATAAAACAAGCTCAGCACTCAATTGTAATTGCAACGCCGTATTTTATAGCGAAAAATAAAGAATCAATGAATGCTTTAATTGCAGCACAAAAGCGTGGTGTTACAGTGAAAATACTTTGGTCATATAAACCAGATTTACCTCTTATAAAAGAAGCGGCGTATCCATACATACGTCAAGCTATTAATAATGGGATTACTGTATATGGGTATAAAAAAGGAATGTTCCATGGAAAATTAATGCTTATTGATAATGAATTAACCGTTATTGGCACAACAAACTTTACTTCGCGTAGCTTCAATATAAATGATGAAATGAACTTGTATATTCATGGTGGTTCAATTGTAGGACAAGTTAATGATGCGTTAACGGAGGATTTTCATGATTCAAAAGAAATGACGAAAGAATTTTTTGAGAAGTTATCATTTTGGGAGCGTTGTAAGGAGAAATTTGCGGGATGGATTGATTTTTATTTGTGATGATAAAGGAAGAAAGGGTGTCTAGAAAAGACGCCCTTTTTTGATGGGAAATAATTATTTTTCATGCACAAGCAATGAAGCATCATCATTAATCAACGTCCCCACATGTTCACCTAAGCAAATTCTTTTCATTACTCCAGGCTCATCAAAGTTAAAGACGTGTGCTGGTAAATTATAATCACGGGCAAGCAATAAAGCGGCTTGATCCATTACTTGTATGTTTTGCCTAACTATATCGTTATAGTTTAGTTTTTTGTACATTTTTGCTGCTTTATTATGTTTTGGATCACTAGTAAAGACGCCATCTACTCCTTGTTTTGCGACTAATATTGCGTCACTATTCATTTCAATGGCCCTTTGAACACTTGGATAATCTGTCGTAACGAATGGTTGCCCGTTACCACCTCCAAAAATAACGATATACCCGTTATCTAAATGGTGGACTGCACGCAAGCGAATGTATGGTTCAGCTACAGCATTAAACGGGATGGAAGTCATAACGCGCACTTCTTTATTTGTTTTACTTGTTAAAACGCCGCGTAGCATTAAGCTGTTAATGATTGTACCTAACGTCCCGATATTGTCAGCTTCTACACGATCGATTCCCCATTCTTCAGCTAGATGACCTCTAAAAATGTTACCGCCACCGATGACGATGGATACTTCGATACCTAAATCAACAATGGATAAAATTTCGTTTGCGATATGTTCTAATCGTTTGGAGTTAAAGCTATTTCCAGTTTGATCGGCAAGTGCACCGCCGCTTAATTTAATTAAGACACGTTTATATGGTCTCATAACAATTCCCCCTATATAGATCGCAATAAAAAAGGAACAAAGGCGAATGCCTTTGTTCCTTTTTAAGAAAATGAAAAAGAAAAGAAGAAGATAAGACGAATTGTTTTGTATAGTTTTTCATATCATCCACTCCTTTTCATTTTAATTTGTTTTAAGTATATATCTTTTTGATTATACGAAACAATCTGACTACTTATCAAGTTTATTTTATCGTTTTTTAACAAAATGGTGTCAATGAAAAAAAGAAGAAAAATATTTGAATTTTTTGTGACGAACTTGTAGGTTTTTGTATGATTTTGTAGGTTCGCTTATAAGATGTGTGAGTAGCTTTTATAAATTCAAATTGAAAGCGTTCGCATGAAGGGGATGAACATAAATGAAAAAATTCGGATTGGCAACACAAATTTTTGTCGCGCTTGTTTTAGGGATTGTAGTAGGGGCAGTCTTTTATGGCAATAAAACGGCGATTTCTTATATTACACCAATTGGGGATATATTTATTCACTTAATTAAAATGATTGTAGTACCGATTGTTATTTCAGCATTAATTGTTGCGGTAGCTGGTGTAGGCGATATGAAGAAGCTTGGGAAACTGGGCGGGAAGACCATTCTTTATTTCGAAATTATTACGACGATTGCTATTTTAATGGGATTACTTGCGGCAAATATATTCCAGCCGGGTACTGGCGTTGATATGAATAACTTACAGCAAAGTGATATTTCTTCTTATAAACAAACAGCAGATGCTACAGAGAAGCAAGGATTCGCTGAGACGATTGTTCATATCGTACCGAAAAACGTATTTGAATCGATTGCACAAGGTGACTTATTACCGATTATTTTCTTCTCAGTATTATTCGGTTTAGGAGTCGCAGCAATTGGGGAAAAAGGAAAGCCTGTTTTTAACTTCTTTGAAGGTGTACTCGAAGCGATGTTTTGGGTTACAAATCAAGTTATGAAATTTGCACCATTTGGTGTATTCGCATTAATTGCGGTTACGGTTGCAAAATTTGGTGTAGCAACACTACTTCCTTTAGGAAAACTAGTGCTAGCTGTATACGTAACTGTTATACTATTCGTTGTGATTGTATTAGGTATTAATGCAAGAATGGTTGGCGTAAACATTTTTACATTAATGAAAATTTTAAAAGAAGAACTTATTCTTTCATTTACGACAGCAAGTTCAGAAGCTGTTCTACCTAATATAATGAGAAAAATGGAAGAGTTCGGTTGTCCAAAGGCAGTTGCCTCTTTCGTAATTCCGACAGGTTATACATTTAACTTGACTGGATCGGCTATTTATCAAGCGTTAGCGGCATTATTTGTTGCACAAATGTACGGTGTGCACATGTCACTGACAGAGCAAATAACGTTATTATTCGTTCTCATGTTAACATCCAAAGGTATGGCGGGAGTTCCAGGTGCATCGTTCGTTGTTGTATTAGCAACGTTAGGTTCAATGGGGTTACCACTAGAAGGTATCGCATTAATTGCGGGAATTGACCGCATTTTAGATATGATTCGCTCATCTGTCAATGTATTAGGAAATGCATTAGCGGCCATTGTTATGTCGAAGTGGGAAGGCGAATTCGATAATGAGAAAGCAAAACAATATGTAGAAACAGTCAAAGAAACAAAAGCAGCATAAGAAATCGTTAAGGAGTGAATAATCATGGCAACATTAACTGAAGTTAAAAATGGTGTTCGAATTGAAAAAGACTTTTTAGGTGAAAAAGAAGTACCAAACTATGCATACTACGGCGTACAAACAATGCGTGCAGTTGAAAACTTCCCAATTACAGGATACAAAATCCATGAAGGTTTAATTAGAGCCTTCGCAGTTGTAAAAAAAGCTGCAGCGCTTGCCAATACAGATGTAGGAAGATTGGAATTGAACAAGGGCGGCGCAATCGCAGAAGCTGCTCAAGAAATTCTCGATGGAAAATGGCATGATCATTTCATCGTAGATCCAATCCAAGGCGGAGCAGGTACTTCAATGAACATGAATGCAAATGAAGTCATTGCCAATCGTGCTCTTGAATTATTAGGAATGGAAAAGGGAGACTATCATTATATTAGTCCAAATAGTCATGTGAACATGGCGCAATCAACAAACGATGCATTCCCAACGGCGATTCATATCGCTACATTAAACGCATTAGAAGGTTTATTACAAACGATGGGTTATATGCACGATGTATTTGAATTAAAAGCAGAACAGTTCGATCATGTTATTAAAATGGGTCGTACACATTTACAAGACGCTGTGCCAATTCGCCTTGGACAAGAATTTAAAGCGTACTCTCGTGTACTTGAACGTGATATGAAACGAATTCAGCAATCACGTCAACACTTATATGAAGTGAATATGGGAGCAACTGCAGTTGGTACAGGCTTAAATGCAGATCCAGAATATATTCAAGCTGTTGTAAAACATTTAGCTGCAATTAGTGAACTACCACTAGTTGGTGCAGAAGACTTAGTAGATGCAACGCAAAATACGGATGCATACACAGAAGTATCTGCAGCACTGAAAGTATGTATGATGAATATGTCTAAAATTGCGAATGACCTTCGCTTAATGGCATCAGGTCCACGTGTTGGTTTAGCAGAAATTATGTTACCGGCTCGTCAACCAGGTTCATCTATTATGCCAGGGAAAGTAAACCCTGTTATGCCAGAAGTAATTAATCAAATTGCATTCCAAGTAATTGGTAACGACCATACAATTTGTCTTGCTTCAGAAGCAGGTCAATTAGAATTAAACGTGATGGAACCAGTACTTGTTTTCAACTTACTACAATCAATTAGCATTATGAATAACGGTTTCCGTGCCTTTACAGATAATTGCTTAAAAGGAATTGAAGCGAATGAAGATCGCTTAAAAGAGTATGTTGAGAAGAGTGTAGGAATTATTACAGCCGTGAACCCTCATATCGGTTATGAAGCAGCAGCTCGCGTTGCGAAAGAAGCAATCGCGACAGGGCAATCCGTTCGAGAACTTTGTGTGAAAAATGGTGTACTGTCACAAGAAGACTTAGAGTTAATTCTAGATCCATTCGAAATGACGCACCCAGGGATTGCAGGAGCAACTCTTTTAAAGAAAAACTAAAAGAAGAGGGGGGACAAGCCCCTCTTTTTTGTTTACAATATAGAAATGCTATATATGAATAGAGGTAGGGATGTTATGAGCAAGTTTACAGTAGCTTCTAATGGTTCATTAGAAACGACATTAAGAGGAGTAGAAGTATTATCAACACCACTTTTAAATAAAGGGGTCGCTTTCACGCAAGAAGAAAGAGAAGAATTAGGTTTAAAAGGGTTATTACCGCCAGCGGTTTTAACATTGGAAGAACAAGCACGTCGAGCATATGAACAATTTTGTTCTCAGCCGGATGATTTATTAAAGAATGTATACTTAACAGCGTTACATGATCGAAATGAAGTATTATTTTATCGTATTTTAACAGATCATTTACGCGAAATGTTACCAATCGTATATACACCAACTGTCGGTGTAGCGATTCAAAGATATAGTCATGAATATCGTAAACCACGAGGTGTGTATTTATCAATTAACGATCCGTCAGGTATTGAGGAAGCATTTGCCAATATTGGTGCAACAGCAGAAAATATTGATTTAGTCGTTGTAACAGATGGAGAAGGTATATTAGGAATTGGTGACTGGGGCGTTGGTGGTATTAACATCGCGATCGGAAAATTAGCTGTTTATACAGCCGCAGTTGGAATCGATCCTAGCCGCGTATTACCGGTAATTTTAGATGTAGGTACAAATCGTGAAGAATTATTAGACAATCCATTTTATATTGGAAATCGTCACCCTCGTATAACAGGTGAAGCTTACGATGAATTTATTGATACATTTGTACAAGCGGTAAATAAGCAATTCCCGAAAGCTCTTTTACATTGGGAAGACTTTAGTTCTCGAAATGCACGAAAAATTTTAGATAAATATCGTCATGATATTTGTACGTTTAATGATGATATTCAAGGAACAGGTGCAGTTTCACTTGCTGCTGTATTATCTGCAGTGAAAGCTTCTGGTGTACCGCTAAGTGAACACCGCGTTGTTGTGTTTGGTGCTGGTACGGCTGGAATCGGTATCGCAGATCAAGTTAGAGATGCGATGGTCCGCGCCGGCTTATCAGAAGAAGAATCATATAAGCGTTTCTGGTGTATTGATCGTAACGGGTTAGTTACAGATAACATGGAAGATCTTCTTGATTTCCAAATTCCGTATGCAAGAAAAGAAGCGGAAGTAAGTGAGTGGAAGCAAAATGGTGTGATCGGACTTGCTGAAGTTGTGAAACATGTGAAACCGACAATTTTAATCGGTACATCAACCGTTGCTGGTGCATTTAAAGAAGAAATTATTAAAGAAATGGCTTCTCACGTAGAAAGACCAATCATTTTACCAATGTCGAATCCGACGCCACTTGCTGAAGCAAAACCAGCCGATTTAATCGAGTGGACAGAAGGAAGAGCGTTAGTTGCAACAGGAAGTCCATTTGAACCAGTTACATATAACGGTGTAACGTATGTGATTGGACAATCAAATAATGCACTTATTTTCCCAGGTCTTGGTCTTGGAACAATTGTCGTACGTGCAAGCGTTATGACGGATGGAATGTTCGCAGCAGCAGCTGAAGCAGTTGCAAGTATGGTTGATACAAGTCAGCCAGGAGCACCTATTTTGCCAGAAGTTGAAGAGCTACGTAATATCTCGGAAATGGTAGCAATTGAAGTAGCGAAAGTTGCTGTTGCGGAAGGTGTTGCGAGAGAGAACTTAAGTGATAACGATATTAAGATTGCAGTGAAAGAAGCAATCTGGGAGCCGGAGTATCGCCAAATAAAAGCGGTAGAAAAGGTTAGAATATAGAAATAAAGCCCGTTTATAATATAAGCGGGCTTTCACTTTTATTACTGAAAAAAGAGTATAGGAAGTGGCACCTTTGAATTGGAATCAATTATGGAAGAAAGATATATCTCTTTTAATTATATTAATGGTTGTTGTTCCGATTGCTGGAGAGCTTAATTTTCATCCTTTTAATGATACGTTTCGTGTTAGCTTTGGGACGCCGTTATTCTTCTTTTTATTACTATTTTTAAGAAGAATACCAGCAGCTGCTGCGGGTATTCTTGTCGGTATATGTGTAGTCTTATTCCGAGTATGCCTTGACTGGGTCATGCAAGGCTCATTTCATATGACAGAATCATTTTATTTGCGTTATCCTGTGTTCTTTTATTATTTTATTTATGGAAGTCTTTTTTCACTTTGTAGGGTGAATAAGTTTCATCAGAAGCCAATTGTTATTGGGTGCCTTGGAATTTCAATTGAAATTGTTGCAAGTATGTCGGAACTTGCGTTTTATCACATGTTAGTACTAGGTACAACAATAACAATTTCTGAAGTAAATAAACTCATCATTATTGCTATTTTCCGTAGCTTCTTTGCACTTGGCTTTTTAAATATGATGAATTTATATGAAACGAAATTAAAAGAATCACAAGTTCGAAAAGAAAATGAAAAAATGTTCATGCACCTTTCAAATTTATATGTAGAATCTGTTCATTTGAAAAAAACGTTACAAAATGCAGAATTAATTACACAAGAAGCGTATCAATTATATCGGAATTTACAAGCGAATGATGATTCCAGCAGTAAAACAGCATTGAAAATAGCAGGAGAAGTGCACGAAATAAAAAAGGATAATCAAAGGATTTTTGCAGGATTATCTAAACTGTTATTAGATAAAAATGTGGCTGAGTATGTAGAAGGTCATGAGCTTACAGAAATGATTGTAAGAATAAATGAAAAGTATGCTGAAATGTTAGAGAAAGATATACGTTTTTCTAAACATATAGAAGGTGAACACGCTGCATATCACGTGTATACAGTGCTATCAATTTTTAATAACTTAGTTGCGAATGCAGTTGAAGCAATTGAAGATAGAGGTCTCATTCGTATTAAGTTATATAAACGAGAAAAAAATGTAATCTTTGAAGTGATTGACGATGGCCCAGGTATAACGCAAAAGTATAAGAAATTAGTATTTAAGCCCGGGTTTACTTCAAAGTATGATCAAACAGGAACACCGTCCACAGGTATTGGACTTTCTTACATAGATGAAATGGTAACAGAGCTCGGCGGAGAAGTAAGGTTAGAAGACAATGAAAATGGGAACGGGTGTAAGTTTATCGTTTGTTTACCGGAGTGCAGTTTAAAGCGGGAAGGGGAATAGGTTTGTTTTATTATATTGTAGATGATGATGAAGTTTTCCGTTCGATGCTTTCGCAAATTATTGAGGATGGCGATCTTGGGGAAGTAATTGGAGAATCGGAAGATGGAGCGTTTATTGAAGCAGAACAGTTAAATTATAAAAAAGTGGACATTTTATTTATTGATTTACTAATGCCGATGAGAGACGGCATTGAAACAGTTCGCCATATAGCATCTTCATTTACTGGGAAAATTATTATGATTTCCCAAGTTGAATCGAAACAGCTCATTGGTGAGGCATATACACTTGGTGTGGAATATTATATTACAAAACCACTAAACAAAATAGAAGTAGTATCTGTTGTACGAAAAGTGATAGAACGTATTCGTTTGGAACGTTCTATATATGACATTCAAAAATCATTGAATAATGTGTTTCAGTGGGAAAAGCCGCAAATGCGTAGTGAAACAGTGCAAGAAGGGAAAAAGATATCAGATTCAGGACGCTTCTTACTATCAGAACTCGGTATTGCGGGAGAGAATGGAAGTAAAGATTTGCTTAGTATGCTGGAATATTTATATGGACAAGAAAAGGCGCAAACATTTGAGTTTGGATTTCCTGCTTTAAAAGATATCTTTCACCAAATAACAGTAAAAAAATTAGGGGAACTAGCTTCAGAAGCAGATATAGAGAAGGAGAAAAAAGCATCTGAACAACGTGTGAGAAGAGCAATTTATCAATCATTAAACCATTTAGCTTCTCTTGGACTAACAGACTTTTCAAATCCGAAATTTGAAAGTTATGCTCCGAAGTTTTTTGATTTCACTGTGGTTAGAAAACGGATGACAGAAATGACAAAGGATGGGGTAGCGACTTCTGGCCATATACGAATTAATACGAAAAAATTTATTCAAGTGTTGTATTTTGAGGCGAAACGACTGATGGAGATAGAGTGAAAAGGTGCTTATAAATAAGCATCTTTTTTTGTTAAATCAACATTTTATATTTTCTCGTGAAGCATGTAAAATGTTAAGTAAGAGAAAATGGTTTTACATTAAGGAAGTGTCAAAACAATGAGTTTTACATTAAATAAATCGATTATTAAAGAAGTATGTGGAGAAACCTCATATAAAAGAGGCGAAGCTTATTATAAATCAAATAAAGTAATCGTGAATTACTATGATGAAACGAAAGAAATTTGTGAGGCGACGGTAAAAGGGAACGAGGATTTTCATGTTACGGTAGAAAAAGCTAAGAAAGGTGATGTTGTTGCGAGATGTAGTTGTCCTTCGTTAGCGTCTTTCCAAACGTACTGTCAACATGTAGCAGCTGTATTGATACAAATAAATTATAACCAGCAAACGGGTGGAATGGGCTCTATTAGTAGCAGAAATGATCAATTAACAAACGGGATGTTTCAGTTGTTTGCAGATAAACCACTGAGGCCAAAAAGTAAACAACATCGGTTTGATACACGTGAAATATTAGATGTTGCGTTTATATGTTCACCGGTAGCGACGAAAAGCGGTGGGGCTCTTCTTGGAATTCAGTTAAAACTTGCCAAAACATATTTTATAAATCATATTAGAGAATTTCTTTCTAAAGTGGAGAAGAGAGAGACTTTTCATTGTTCCAATGAATTTACATATACGCCAGATGTACACAGTTTTAAACAAGAAACAGACGCGATTATACAACAACTTATTAAAATATATCATAACGAAAAAATGTATGAAGATGCACTAGAAGTACATGCGAAACAAGATGAAAGCATGATATTTATACCGCCAGCTTCGTGGAATGATATGCTCTCTGCACTTTCTAGAGCCGAGTATGTACAGCTGAAACAAAATGAGCAACTGTTTCAGGGATTACACATTTCAAAAGGGTTATTGCCATTACATTTTGAGTTTACGAAAGGGAATAATGGCGGGTTTACCCTTCATATAGACGGTCTAAATCGTGTTCGAGTTATGGAGATGTATAACAACGCTCTTTACGATGGGAAATTATATCATTTACCCATGGAAGATTGTATGCGACTTATTGAATTGCAAAAGATGATGAGTCACTCAAATAGCAATCAGTTTTATATTCCTGAAAATAAGATGGAACATTTCGTAGCGAAAGTTGTGCCTGGATTAATGAAACTTGGAACAGTGCGCATTGATGAAGTCATATCCGATCGTGTTGAAACGCCATCGTTAAAAGCAAAGCTATATTTAGATCGTGTGAAAAATCGTTTGCTAGCAGGTCTTGAATTTCATTATGGAAACGTCGTGATTAATCCGCTAGAAGAAGACGGGCAACCTTCTGTTTTTAATCGTGATGAGAAAAAGGAAAAAGAAATTTTAGACATTATGAGTGAAAGTGCCTTTGCGAAAACAGAAGGCGGTTACTTTATGCATAATGAAGAAGCTGAGTATAACTTTTTATATCACATCGTTCCAACGTTAAAAGGTTTAGTTGATATTTACGCGACAACAGCAATCAAATTACGAATTCATAAAGGGGATACAGCGCCACTTATTAGAGTGAGAAGGAAAGAAAGAATTGATTGGTTGTCATTTCGTTTTGATATAAAAGGAATACCAGAAGCTGAAATTAAAAGTGTATTAGCGGCTCTTGAGGAGAAACGTAAATATTACCGATTAGCGAATGGTTCTCTATTATCACTAGAGAGCAAAGAGTTTAATGAAATTAATCAGTTTGTAAAAGAATCAGGTATTCGAAAAGAATTTTTACATGGGGAAGAAGTGAATGTTCCGCTTATTCGGAGTGTAAAATGGATGAACGGACTTCATGAAGGTAATGTTTTAAGTTTAGATGAGTCTGTTCAAGATTTAGTTGAAAGCATTCAAAACCCGAAAAAATTAAAATTTACAGTGCCACAAACTTTACATGCTGTAATGAGAGAGTATCAAGTATACGGGTTCGAATGGATGAAAACACTTGCCTATTACCGTTTTGGCGGTATTTTAGCAGACGATATGGGACTTGGAAAAACGCTGCAAAGTATTGCTTATATAGATTCTGTTTTGCCTGAAATTCGAGAGAAGAAGCTGCCTATATTAGTCGTTTCACCGTCCTCGCTTATTTATAATTGGTTTAGTGAATTGAAAAAATTCGCTCCACATATTAGAGCAGTTATTGCAGATGGAAATCAGACAGAACGGCGAAAAATTTTAAAAGATGTAGCAGAATTTGATGTCGTAATTACGTCATATCCATTACTAAGAAGAGATATAAGGTCGTATGCGAGGCCGTTTCATACGCTATTTCTTGATGAAGCACAGGCGTTTAAAAATCCGACAACGCAAACTGCAAGAGCAGTGAAAACAATTCAAGCTGAATATCGTTTCGGACTAACAGGAACGCCTGTAGAAAATTCATTAGAAGAGCTATGGTCTATTTTCCACGTTGTATTTCCAGAATTATTACCAGGAAGAAAAGAGTTCGGTGATTTAAGGCGTGAAGATATAGCGAAGCGCGTAAAACCTTTCGTATTAAGACGATTAAAAGAAGATGTATTACAGGAGCTGCCAGATAAAATAGAGCACTTACAGTCATCGGAGTTATTACCAGACCAAAAGAGACTATATGCTGCTTATTTAGCGAAATTAAGAGAAGAAACGTTAAAACATTTAGACAAAGACACGTTACGTAAAAATAAAATTAGAATTTTAGCTGGCTTAACGAGATTAAGACAAATTTGCTGTCATCCCGCTTTATTCGTTGATGATTATAAAGGGAGTTCAGCTAAATTTGAGCAACTGTTAGACATACTAGAGGAATGTAGAAGTACTGGTAAGAGAATTTTAATCTTTTCTCAATTTACAAAGATGCTGTCCATTATTGGTCGTGAATTAAATCGTCAAGCGATTCCATACTTTTATTTAGACGGAAATACACCTTCGCAAGAACGTGTAGGGCTATGTAATCGATTTAACGAAGGGGAAGGGGACCTATTTCTCATTTCTTTAAAAGCTGGTGGTACGGGGCTTAACTTAACGGGTGCCGATACGGTTATATTATACGATTTATGGTGGAATCCAGCTGTTGAACAACAAGCAGCAGATCGGGCATATCGAATGGGGCAAAAAAATACAGTACAAGTTATTAAATTAGTAGCACACGGAACCATTGAGGAAAAAATGCACGAACTGCAAGAGAGTAAGAAAAATTTAATTGCTGAAGTGATTGAGCCGGGAGAAGAGAAATTATCATCCATCACGGAAGAAGAAATTCGAGATATTTTAATGATCTAATAAAGAAAGCTATGCCTTCAAATATATGAGGGCATAGCTTTTTCGTTGTAATAATTATATTTTGTTTTGTACAAAGTAAAGAAACTAAATGTTATTTCTTTGTACCTTTACTTTTGTATGGCTTTGCAGCTTTCTTCTTTTTTGCACTTGATTGCCAACGGTTCCACCCTTTACTTCCTGTACCTTGTCCTACACCTTTTTTCGGTTTTGCTTTCGTTTTACTCATATAATCACTCCGTTATATAAAAATCTAATTTGATAATAGTCAATGATTTAGAAAATACTCTTTATAAATGACTATGTTTGCTTTAAGGAAAACAAACTGCTTGAATGCTATAGTATATCATGAATTTGCAAGTAAACTGAAAGGAATTACAAAGAAAATGAAAATAATACGAAATACTGCGGATTCTATATTTCGAACGATTACATTAATCGTCGTATATACGTTAGTTTCAGTTAGTGAGACGTTTTTTAGAATATCTAGGCAAAAGAAGTAAAGAAGGTATATTAGAAACAATCAATAAAGCCGTAAAATAAAGAATTGAAAAATATTTTAAAACTTTTTGTTGACTTTCTTTATTTTTTGTATAGAATAATCATTAATAAAATGTTTCAGAGATGTGACAACAAAACGACTATGAAAGGACGAGTAGTAGTAGGACGTAGTCTAAGCGAGTCAGGGGTGGTGTGAGCCTGATACGAAGCCTATTATGAAGAACCTCCTGGAGTTGCTAACCGAAATCCTTGATAGGAAAGTAGACTTAGCCGGGAACTTCGCCGTTACAAGAAGAACAGTATCGAGATATTTCATCTCCGTATTGTATAAGTGAGCAACCTCTGTTGCTAATTTGGGTGGTACCGCGGAACCAAAGCCTTTCGTCCCAGTTTTTTGGGAAAGAAGGGCTTTTTTTGTTGGCTTCTTTTCACAACATCCAAACATTTTAGGAGGAAACCACCATGTATCAATCATTAATGACAGTAAGAGAGACTCAAATCGCAATTAAGGAAGTTAAAACATTTTTCGAGGATCAATTAGCAAAACGACTTGAATTATTCCGTGTATCTGCACCATTATTCGTAACGAAAAAATCAGGATTAAACGATCACCTAAACGGTGTAGAACGTCCAATTGAATTTGATATGTTACACTCAGGAGAAGAATTAGAAATTGTGCACTCACTAGCGAAGTGGAAACGATTTGCACTCCATGAATATGGATATGAAGCTGGTGAAGGTTTATATACAAACATGAACGCGATCCGTCGTGATGAAGAACTTGATGCAACACATTCTATTTACGTTGACCAATGGGATTGGGAAAAAATCGTTCAAAAAGAATGGCGTACTGTAGATTATTTACAAAAAACAGTACTAACAATTTATGGAATATTCAAAGATTTAGAAGACCACTTATTTGAAAAGTATCCGTTCCTTGGGAAGTATTTACCAGAAGAAATTGTATTCGTTACTTCTCAAGAACTAGAAGATAAATATCCAGAATTAACACCGAAAGATCGTGAACATGCAATTGCAAAAGAACACGGTGCAGTCTTCATTATCGGAATTGGTGATGCACTTCGTTCAGGTGAAAAGCATGATGGACGCGCAGCTGATTATGATGATTGGAAATTAAACGGTGATATTTTATTCTGGCACCCAGTACTACAATCTTCATTTGAATTATCATCAATGGGAATTCGTGTTGATAGTAAATCACTTGATGAGCAGTTAACGAAAACAGGTGAAGACTATAAACGTGAGTATGATTTCCATAAAGGTATTTTAGAAGACATACTACCATTAACAATTGGCGGTGGTATCGGACAATCGAGAATGTGCATGTACTTCTTACGTAAAGCACATATTGGTGAAGTTCAATCTTCTGTATGGCCTGACGATTTACGTGAAGCTTGCAAGAAAGAAAACATTCATCTATTTTAATAGAAGAGAGAGAATAGCTTAAATATAGGGCTATTCTCTCTTTTTTTACTTTGTAAACGAATGGTTTACAGTGAGTTTTACTAATGGTTTCTTTCTTTTATATCTCTTTTTATGTAATAATTTGTTAAAGGAGGGGGATGTTATGAGCTTAGGAGAGCAGTTAAAAAAATTACGAGAGTCAAAGGGATTTTCACAAGAGGATGTTGCTAAAAAGATTGGTGTGACGAGGCAAGCGGTATATAAAGTGAAACTTTAATCAGTGGGCGATTTATCCTACTGATTATTAGTTGAACCAATCGGGCTTTTATAGGCAGTTAATCGCATCTGACTGCCTTGATTATGCTTAAAAGCTTTGATGAGATTTACTGCCTGTTAAAGCGGGGTAAATGGGAAAATGATAAAAGCTGTCCGGATATTGATAATTTAATTTTGCTTAGCGAAATGTATAATGTTACGCTCGATGCGTTAATAAAAGGGAATCAAAACATGAAAGAAAAAATACATATTGATGAAGAAGATGAGGATTTTGAGAAAGAGAACGAGTTTGGTTTTTATATTGGATTTGGTTTACTAATTATGAGTGCGTTCATTGATTATGAAAAAATACAGGTGGTTGTATTAGGCGTTGCATTATTCATGATGGTATTTTACTCGGATGTGAAGAAAGTTATTTTGAATGAATATAGATCGTTTTTTCATAGAAAAGAGCGATAAGATATAAAATGAGAAGAGTCAGTTATATTTCCTAGGAAAAGGTAAAGCGAATAATTAAATTATTTCATAATGATTTTTGGATATTAGTGATATGTTAAAGAACTGTTTGGATAGAGTCTTGAAATCTATGTGTAAAATGAAAATATATTTTTAAAAACTCAAACAAGCATAACCACGTTCTGGAGTGAGGACGTGGTTAAAAATATAGTAGTTTCATTTATAATACATCACTTACTTGTTACCGAGTTCTTCCGCTAAACCGATTAAAACCCCTTCGGTTCCACGAATGTAGCAGAGACGGTAAGAGTTCTCGTATTGAACTACTTCACCAACGAGTTGAGCACCATGCTTAGTAGTAAGCCTAGATACCATTTCATCAATGTCTTCAACGGTGAACATGACGCGCAAATAACCGAGGGCATTGACAGGAGCTGTCCGGTGATCTCCTATAGCGGGCGGGGTAAGAAATCGCGAAAGTTCAATTCGGCTATGGCCATCTGGAGTCACCATCATAGCAATCTCTACGCACTGCGAACCGAGTCCGGTTACGCGACCAGCCCATTCCCCCTCTACAGTGGCGCGCCCTTCGAGTTTTAACCCAATCTCCTCGAAGAAAGAGATTGCATGATCAAGGGATTCTACAACGATGCTAACATTGTCCATTCTGAGTAATTTATTTTTTGACATTGTCTTTATCTCCTTATATGTAAAAGTGTATTATCTAATCATCATCTTCATTATACTATTAAAAAGTTACAAATTCCTTTCAAACAAAAACACCTTGTCACAGTTTAGGAAAATGTGACAAGGTGTTTTTAAGTATGTCATATAGTATCTTGTTAACAAACAATACCGAGACTTCCTTGCAAAAATATTTCTATCCTGTACGGCATTAAATGATCCGATTGTTGTATAGAATTAATTGTATTTTTTTAATGACACATAAATTTCTTGTCACTCTATATAATGCAAACAGCTTTCTATTTTTAATAGGAAGGAAATAGATTCATATAATTTGTTTTAAGTAGTACCGCTGGAAATTAACTCATTTGTACTAAAGGCACAATTTTCGCTATAAATGATTGATGCAGTGCCTCAACACCTGTCACTAAATGAAGGCGGTCAATAACGACAGACACTTTAATTTCTGATGTACTTACCATTTTAATATGAATATTTTCTTCTTTTAAAGTAGTGAACATATTCGCAGCAACACCTGGATTAGAGACCATACCAGATCCTACAATTGATACTTTTGCTAAATGATTTTCATATTCTACTGCTTCATAGTGAAGTGCCTCTTGATTTTGTTCCAATACTTCTAATGTTTCTCTTAAATCATTAGAATGGATGGAGAAGGAGAGATGAACAGTTCCTTCATTAGTAATACTTTGAATGATGATATCTACATTAATATGTGCCGCTGCTAATGTAGAGAAAACAGTTGAAAGTGAACCTTGTTCTAATCCTTTCACTGTGATGCGTGTAATATTATCTTCAAATGCAATACCTTTAACGATTGATTGTTGTTCCATGTTACATTCTCCTTTTACAATTGTTCCGTTTTCTTGTTCCATACTTGAGCGAACTTCTAAAATGACATTATGATTTTTAGCAAACTCAACAGCACGCGGGTGTAATACACCAGCACCGAGGTTTGCAAGTTCTAACATTTCGTCATAAGAAATTTCATCTAATTTATAAGCATCTTTTACAACTCGTGGATCCGTCGTATATACGCCAGTCACATCTGTGTAAATATCACATTTTTTTGCGTTTAGTGCAGCAGCTAATGCGACAGCAGTTGTATCAGAACCACCTCGTCCAAGCGTTGTAATTTCAAAATCTTCACTGACTCCTTGGAAACCAGCTACAATAACAATCGTGCCTTTAGTAAGATAAGACTGAATTCGATCTGTATGAATGTCAGTAATCCGTGCACTACTATGTACAGATTCTGTCGTAATACCAGCTTGCCATCCTGTTAATGAAATCGCGTTATAGCCTTTTGCTTGCAGTGCCATCGTTAATAATGAAATAGTTACTTGCTCTCCTGTCGATAGAAGCATATCCATTTCGCGTTTACTTGGATTTTCTGTAATTGCGTTAGCAAGTGCTACAAGTTCATCTGTACTTTTTCCCATTGCTGAAACGACAGAGACGATACTATGTCCTCGTTCATATTCTTCAATAATTAAATTTGCTACATGTTGAATACGCTCAACACTTCCGACAGAAGTGCCACCAAATTTTTGTACAATCGTTTCCATTACGAATTCCTTCTTTCATCCATTTTTAAGAATAGATTAGGATATATACAAATCCCAATATTCCTGTAGTTACCAGAGAAAAACAAAAAACACCATCTCAAATAAGTGAGGATGGTGCTGTTACAGGAAAAGGGAAACAGAAAACGGAGCTAATAAAAAAACCGCCAAAAAAGGAATACCATGAAAATGATATCTCTTTTTTGTAGATAGCTCTTCATACATACACGTCTGTACATATGACAGTTCTGTTTCTATTCGAAAACAGCCCCAATCGATACATACAGAGAAATATATCGATTTCGGCAATACTTCCTTTCATCTAATTTCATAGACATCTCTGTGTCTCCATTAGAATACTCATAAGTATCGCAACCTCTATCTCACGTTTTAGGCGAGAGTGTTTGATTTATGAAGTTGTTGGTAACATTTGTTTTATAATAATTTATATTTTTCGAGGAATCAAGTGTTTTGTATATATTTTAAAAATTCTTTCTTTTTGTTAGAAAGTTTGTGAAAAATGTAGCAAAATAAATATATTACATGTACATTAAAATTATAGTGCATTGGAGGTGGAGGAATGAAGGGGAAAAAGCCTATTTATGTTTCGGCAGAAATGAACACAACAATGGAGAAATTATGGAAATACACGCAAGAACCACATATACATACAGAATGGGATGCTCGCTTTACTGAAATTTCGTATGTAGAGAAAAAAGAAGGAGAACCACAGAAGTTTTCATATAAAACAAAAATCGGATTTGGACTTGAAATAGCTGGGGAAGGGGAATCGATAGGTGAGATAAGAAAAGAAACGGGAGAACGTATTTCTTCTTTAAAATTTTGGACAGAAAATCAATTATCACTTATTCAAATAGGGCGTGGTTATTGGAAGTATACACCGTGTAAAGAACACATTCATTTTGAGACACAATATGATTATGATACGAGGTTTGGTCGTATAGGGAATGTAATAGATTTCTATATGTTTCGGCCGTTATTAGGCTGGGCGACTGCTTGGAGTTTTGATGCTTTAAAATTATGGTTAGAAAAGGGACTTTATCCTAGATTGCTCATTAGAAGAACAGTGACGTATTGGCTCGTATGTTTTTTATTTGCTTTCGTATGGATGTATCAAGGAATAGTACCGAAACTAGTGTTTACTCATTCAGAAGAAGTAAAAATGCTATCGGTGATGGTTGGTTCAACTGAACATAGTGTTTTTATACTTAAAATAATTGGATTACTAGAAATTATTTTTGGTGTCCTATGGCTGTTACCATTTCCAAAACGAAAAGTATTTGTCGTACATATTTTTATGTTAATAGCCTTAACGATAGCAGCAGGATTTACGAATATCGCAAGCTTTACAGAGCCGTTTAATCCAATTACGTTAAATCTACTTCTAATTGGATTATCGATTGTCGGTTATATAAATAGTACGAATTTGCCAAGTGCAAAAAATTGCAAGAGGAAGAGAAAGGGGTAATGTATGGCTAATATGTATGAAAGATTATTAGGGGATTCTTATAAAAAACTTCATCCGAAATTACAGAAACGTTATGAGATTACAGAAGAAAATAGCTTTATTGGAGAAGGGAAGATGGATGAAATTTACGGTGGTTCTTTTTTCGTAAAATTCATATTAAAAATTGCATCGAAGTTTCGAATGTTTTTCTCTGAGAGAGGTAAGGGAGTGCCATTTACAATACATAATACCGCTGAGCGTGATGAACATGGACATGAACTTGTGCGGTGGAATCGTACTTTTTATTTTCATAATAAGAAAAGGTATTTTAATGCGGTAATGAAACTTGATGAAAATGAAATTGTAGATTATTTTGGTGAACCACATTTACTCGTCTCTACATTGAATTTTCATATTGATGAGTTAGGGGCAATGCATATTTCTTCAAAGAAACAATGGTTTTACATGTTTGGAAGGAAAGTCCCGTTACCTAGATTTTTATACGGGGAGGCCAACATTGTAGAAAATTATGATGAAACACAACAATGCTTTCGAATTCATGTTCAAGTACGCAATCCGTTAATTGGTTCATTATTTTCATATAAGGGAACGTTTGTGGAGAGGAAATAAATAATATGAAAAATATAATAGTTGGACTTGTTTGTTATATTATTTTTCTAATATGTGAGTGGTCAAATGTAAACCCAGTTGAAGCAATTATTTTATTATCTATTTTGTTATGTATACCGATGTCTTTTTGTATTATTGATAAAAGAGCACGAAATGGATCGTATTTATTATTTTATAAATCCGTATCGTTTTTATATCCGATAGCAGCGATTTGTGCAATGTTAGCTTTCGTAACAAATCAATATATCTTTGCGATAATTTGGTTTGTATATACGGGGATCGTTGCGTTATTTGGTATAAATAGATTACTAGAAAGAGGATGGACACCGTTAGAAGAGACAGCTATCGATAGTGCGTTTATTTATTTGTTTTTAGGTGGTTTTTGGTTTTTTGCTTCTGTAGCAAAGCTTTCCATTATGCACTTTAGTTCTGACATTGTTTTACTCACAGCTGCACACTTTCATTATTCGGCGTTTCTATTGCCGTTATCGGCTGGTTTAATTGGGAGAAAAAGAGAAAAGAGAAGTAAAGTATATGATGTTATTATGTTTGTCATCGTTATTTCACCTCTGACAGTCGCAGTAGGAATTACGTATTCAAGGGTATTTGAATTTTTTGCAGTGTTCCTATATTTATGCGTTATTTATGGTTATGGAATTTATGTTTGGCGTACGAAATTTAATGCTATCAACGCAAAGATTCTGCTGATCATATCGTCTAGTACACTTATGGTAACAATTATGTTTTCACTTATATACTCGTATGGGAATTTGAAACATGTAATGACGATTACAATTGCTCAAATGGTTTGGATTCACGGTGTTGTGAATGGAATTGGAGTAGCGTTACCGGCATTTGTCGGCTGGATGATTGAAAAGAGTGTTCCGAACTATAAATATTACGGGAAACCAATGAGCAGATTAAGAGGAAAGGCGACAGTTGGTGAAGCGTTTTTACATAACAGAAATGTAATAGATAGTAAGGAATACAACGGTTTAGTTGATAAAATGGATGATTTTCATAGTGAGGCATTTGACGTGACAAAGATACCTTTAAGCATTATTCGGTTTTATGAAAATACAAAAGAGTATGAGTTACAATCGTATATTAAATGGACTCGTTCGTTCCGCCTGTTAGCATTTTGTTATGAGAAAATGAGTAAGCGTGTAGGACAAATACATTTAGGAATGGGCGGCAAGTGGGAAACAATGCACGGCTCTATCATAGGGGTAATGGATGAGAAGGATGGAAGGGAGAATGTAAGAGCTTGGTTAAGAAAAAATGAAGCAGGAGCATCTATTTTTGTAGCTCTTTACTCAAAACATACGTATAAGAATGAGACATATATGAATATTGCATTACCTCTACCATATTCGAATATGACGGGGATTTTAAAATTACGTAATGATAATAATAATTTAATTATTACTAGTAAGCTGAGAAGAAATGGTAAGGGAGATGAGGGGATTTATTTACATACTCGTTTCTTTACAGTACGGTTACCGTTAGCTGAGACGTTTATTATTAAAGAGGGCACCAATCAAATGTTAGAAGCTAACCATAAAATGTGGATATTTGGAGTTAAGTTTTTAGAAATTGATTATGAGATTAAGAAAATAGAGGAGAAGTAAGAAAAGCTTGGAGAGATTCCAAGCTTTTTTTACGTATGGGTAATTGTCATAGCGACTTGTTTATCTAAGTCTTTGTCCCAAACACGTTGAATTTCAAACGTACCTTTTTCAAAAAATAATGGAAATCTTTCTTTAAACCAATCTTGCATAGGAAGATTTAGTGCTGTAGCGATTGGTACCCATAATAATTTACCTTCAGGAGGGTCCACAAGAAGCTCACCTTCAAATGAATCTGTCCAATAGTTAAATACCATATATCGAACATTTTCTTTCGGATTTACATATTCATCTAATCCCTTAAAGGTTAAAGTTGAAACAAGTAATCCAGTTTCTTCTTTTACTTCTCGTTTAGCAGCTTGAACGATACTTTCTGGAAAATCTACTTTTCCGCCGGGAGCGATGTAACCAGGAAAACCTCGATGATCGGGGCGTTTTATAAGTAAAACTTCATTATTGCGCTGCATCATACACATTGTATAGATGCGGTGTTCGATGTTATATGAATTTGGCATAATGATGTATTCTCCTTTATATTTTTTGATAATTTTACCATGATATAATGATTTCTTATATAATTAAAAATAGAAGATTAGGAATTTTTAGTTTATTGGTATAAATTCTATAGTTATTTGAAAAGAGGAGAGGGAAATGCAAGGGGGAATACAAAGAGAAAAGGGTTTAGGGTATGTTGGCAAATTATTATTGCCAGTTAAAGCGTCACCACATTTTAAATTTTTATGGATCGGGCAATTGCTTTCGACTTTAGGTAGTTCGATAACGATGGTTATTTTGCCAGTCGTTGTATATTCATTAACTGGATCAACAGTTGTAATGGGAATGACTATGGCAATGTACATGCTTCCTAATATTCTTGCGTTACCGTTTGCGGGATTAATCGTAGATCGAATGGATCGAGTGAAAGTAATGTTATTTACAGATATAGTTCGCTGCATATTAATGCTATTACTTGCAATACTTATATTTATGGATGTTTTAACAATTCCACTTCTATATGTACTTGTAGCATTATATGGACTTATGGAAGGGATATTTCAGCCAGCATATGCGGCTGTAAGAGCGAAAGTATTTGTACCAGAAATTCGAAATGCAGCTAATTCATTAACGCAAATGAGCAATCAAGGTATACGACTAATTGGACCGGCTCTTGGAGGATTGATCGTTTCAGTTGCATCTGCCGGAATAGGGTTTGGACTAGATGCAGTAACATATTTGTTATCATTTTTTTGTTTATTATTTTTAAGAGAAATAAAGTTTAAAAAAGTAAAACCTATTGAAAAGAAAAAAGTCGATTATAAACAAGAGTTTATGGAAGGTGTTTTTGTTTTAAAAAGTCATCCGTGGCTATGGATTACAATTTTAGTCTTTTCTTTCATCAATATTTGTTATGCAGGAATTATCGTCGTATTAATTCCATGGTTATTTAATGTTCATCATCATTTTGAAGCATATGTGTATGGATTAGGAATGGCATCCTCTGGTGTTGGAGCTGTAGTTGCTGCGCTAATATTCGGCGGGAGAGAACGGTGGTATAAGCGGGGGATACTTGCCTATGGTGGTGTTTTAATAAGTGGTTGTGCGCTTTTAATAATGCCGTTCATTACTTGGGCACCTGTTTTAATTGTATTAATGGCAATTGAAGGGTTCGGTATGATGATATTTGGACTCATTTGGGAAACGAGTTTACAAGAGCTCGTGCCAGAAGAAGCATTTGGAAGAGTGGCAAGCCTTGATATGTTAGGTTCATTTGCTTTATTGCCACTAGGTTATGTAGTTGTAGGATGGTTAGCTACTGTCATAGGTGGCGAGATAACGATTATAACATTAGCTATTTTAGTACTTGTAACAATTGGAGTAGCATTATGTGTGCCGAGTATTCGAAGATTTGATTGATGATATAAGGGAAGGTGGGAACGACTTATATGCTTATAAAAAATTTGAACGATATAGTCGCAAAGGAATGGGACAACCAATATACTTTGCAGGAAAAGATCTTTGAAGCAAAAAATTTCACAGTCTATATTGCTACCCATAGAGAAAATAAGCTAGCATATAATCAACTAGTATTAATAAAACATTTTTGTAACGAAAAGCCTTCCGTGCATATTTGGCATAAGAAAATTAGCACCGATGCAACAAAACTGGACATCACAAAAGAAGTGACAGAAGCCATTCAAACTGGTTTTGTAAATGAAGAGTAAGCCCTAATTAAATTAGGGCTTACTCTTCATTAAATACAAATGTTTGTTTCAGTTTTTTACTTTCATTTACTGGATGGCCGTTGTAAGAAAAGTTCTTTTCTTCCCAAGTAATCACAACTTTAAAATTATGGCTATTAAAGTCTAATGGGAATACCATGTAGTCAAAGCTTGTATGACTTTTAGAAATATTTTCATTAGGTGTAGTAGGTTTAAAGGTAGCTTTAGAGGTAGGATTGTTATCAAGTATTTCCACGGATACGTTTGATACATCATGACCGATGTTTTTTACGAGTAAACTATATGTATCAAATACACCTTGTTTTGGCTGGATTGCTTGCTTGTTTACGTTATGAGATTTATCAATTTCGATATACCATTGTTTAGACTTTGATGCAATTGGTAGTGATTGAAATGTGTATGCACTAGCTTGTATTGGTAGTGCTAAGCATATAAGCGTAAAGAGAGTTAATATTTTTCGTTTCATTTTTTGAGAGCTCCCATTCTGTAACGGATTTATTTATTATTATCTTCTCTTTATGTTAAGTTATACCATATAATGTAAGGGATTCGTTTTATGAATATTGGGTTAGGAGTTATTATATTATTTGCTATGCTTGTACTTAGTTTTATTACATCTTTTTCTAAACAAGAAAGCCGATCCGCCTTTAGGCATGGAATGAAATGAAAGGGAAGTTGGATCCGAAATACTACTAAAAACCGTAAGGATCGTGGTACTTTAAGTATCCGAAGTTTAGATAGTGTCTTCAGATTTTTTATTTTAATTTTTCGGAAATAAATGATAATAGAAGAATGTTTTAAGGTGTTGGTTGAAGGGATATGTAACGAGTTTGATATGGCAATGGTATGTGATACTAACAGCGTTCATTTGTTTTTAATTAAACGGACGGTCATCCCCTTAACCCTACAAATAAAATGATTAATATCAAAATGTTTAAGAGAAGAATTCTCTCATCATAAGGTTAAATAGTAATAGTATGTTTAAGGGATTAAAGAAGGAAGCTGTGTAAAGGTCATACTACACAGCTTTTTTGTACATCTAATTTTAGAATAATCAATTAAGTGTATTTAATTGTTACGTATACGTAGTTCTGTCTCACTATCAAAAAAATGTGCTTTTGTTAAACTAAAGGCTACTGAAAGTTTATCGCCAGCTTTCAGTTCTGATCGAGCATTAATTCGTGCGACAAAACTTTGATTTTCAAGTTTTCCATGTATCATAGTCTCAGCACCTAATAGTTCAGCAACTTCAACATTAATTTCGACAGTTGAATCGGGAGAAGATTGAAGGACAATTGGTTCATCGTGAATGTCTTCTGGACGAATACCGAGTATAAGTGTTTTTTTATTGTATCCCTTTTTCTGCAATTTTTTTAATTGCCCTTCTGGTACTTTAAAACGAATGTTTTCTATATGAAAATAGTTATCTTTTAATGTTCCAGTAAAAAAATTCATAGCTGGAGAACCAATGAATCCGCCAACAAAAACATTTTCAGGAGTATCATAAACTTCTTTTGGTGTACCAACTTGTTGTATGATACCATCTTTCATCACAACAAGGCGTGATGCCATTGTCATTGCTTCCGTTTGGTCATGTGTTACATATATAGTAGTTGTGTTTAAGCGGCGATGAAGCTTAGAAATTTCTGAACGCATACTTACACGTAATTTAGCATCTAAATTGGATAGAGGCTCGTCCATTAAGAATACTTTTGCATCACGAACGATAGCTCTTCCTAATGCCACACGCTGGCGCTGTCCACCCGATAATGCTTTTGGTTTTCGCTTTAAATAATCTTCAAGACCTAATATTTTTGCTGCCTCAGTTACACGACGATTAATTTCATCTTTTGGTAGTTTTCGTAATTTTAAACCAAACGCCATATTATCGTAAACAGACATATGTGGGTATAGTGCGTAATTTTGAAATACCATTGCAATGTCACGATCTTTTGGAGCGACGTCATTCATAAGTTTATCATCAATATAAAATGAGCCGTCAGAAATGTCTTCTAAACCTGCAATCATCCGTAGAGTAGTTGATTTTCCACAACCAGAAGGGCCAACAAATACAATAAACTCTTTATCTTGAATATGTAAATTGAAGTCAGAAACAGCAGTTGTTTTATTATCGTATAATTTGAAAATATGATTTAATACGAGTTCGGCCATTATACATCACCCCTATTTTTATAATTAACTGAATTATAAGTTTTATTTAATGTAAGGTGAATTGGTAAGTTGCACAAAAAAAGTTAATTTTTTTATGCAAAATTACGAGATGTTCAAAGAAAGAAAAGCCAAATAAACAGCCACAGCACCTTCAAATGTTTTTATATTCAATCCTGTTTTTTCAATAAATTTGTCAATTCGATACTGTAAAGTATTTCGGTGTAAATATAATTGTTTAGCCGCAAGTGATACATTTAAATTACATTGGAAGAATACTTTAATACTCTCTATTAGTTCTTTATCATTGGAAACATTTTCCAATAAACGATTTGTATATTTTTCTCTTTTTTCTTTTGGTAATAAGGTCATTAATTGATAAGGGAGAAGTTGTTCAATGTATGTAATTTTCTTTGATAAATAGGGAGAAAGATAAGAAAATAAATTTCGTTCCCATTGATACAAGTGAGAAACTTGATTGGTTTGGGTGTAGTGTCTGCCGACAAAAAAGGATAAGGATATAAAAAAATCTGTTTCTAGCGTATCAAGGGCTGTTTGTAATCTATATTCAGATATATTTTCTGTTAAGATGAGGACTCCAGTTTGTGAAGTTTCCCATATTGTAGGAGTATCAAAACCAAGTATTGAATGTAAAGCATTATGAAATTCTTCTCGTTCCGTTATAGGATGCGTTGTGAAGAAATGTAAAAAGCGTACAGATGTTATTTGAATATCTTTACTCTGATATAACGCTTCGTACCAATACTTTTCTATTTTTGTTTCGTAGCATGTGTCAGTATGGATGGGAGTTAAGAGGGATGAAAGCAATTGACACTCCCGTTTATGTAAGCGAGATTTACGAATTCCTACTCTATTCCCGTCAATCAAAAACCAACTGTAATCTTCAGAAAGTATGGCTTCATTAATTTTTATATCTTTAGCGTAATATTTTTTTAATTGTTGAATCATATCAACACTCCTTATCTTTATATTATTTATTAATAACAAATTATATAGGGATAATGGATTAATACAGTTCGTGATAAAAATTTAAAAAATTCAGAAAATATATTGCAGAGGAAAAAGTGATAGTGTTATACTTCATAACAACTGGTAATGACAACATCATGTCGTGATCAAATTGGTATATGTATAAATAATATATCAATGATAGTTTATTCCTTCAACTGGTAATGACATAAGTCTACTAAAATTGATAGGGAAGGGAGAGACGAGCATTGTTTTTATAAATGAATAAAATTCGTTTGTAAACGCTTTATTTACAAGGTGCTCCAAATCTTTTGTAAAGTTGATTATATTAGTTTAATTTGTCGTCAGTGAATTACAAGAAACATAAGTAAAGATTATGTTATATAGATGATTGTTTCTAGAGGAGGAAAAGGGATGAAAAAGTGGTTTATTTTCTTTTTGTCAACATTGCTATTGGCAATAGTAGGATGTTCTAACAGTGGCGAAAAAGTTAACACGTCATCTAAAGATGAAAAAATAGAATTACGGTATGCACTTTGGGATAAGAAACAACTACCAGCAGTGGAAAAAGTGGTTCAACAGTTTAATGAAAAACATCCGAATATTAAGGTGAAAATAGAATTAACAGCGTATGGGCAGTATTTTCAGAAGCTTGAAACGGCAGCAACAGGAAATGCATTGCCGGATGTATTTTGGATGAATGGACCAAATGTTGTGAAATACGCTTCGGGGAAAGTATTGATGCCTTTGGATGATAAAGCGAAAAAGGATAAGTATAAATTGGAAAATTATCCGAAATCTTTAGTTGATTTATATACAGTAGATAATAAAACTTACGGTATTCCAAAAGATTTTGATACAACGGCACTTTGGTATAATAAAAAATTATTTGATGAAGCTGGAGTAGCATATCCAGATGATTCATGGGATTGGGAGAAAATGAAAGAAGCTGCAAAAAAATTGACGAAAAAGGAAAAAGATGTTTGGGGATTTGCAGCAGCAATGGGAAATCAAGGTGGCTATTATGATCTCATTTACCAAAATAAAGGGTATGTTCTTTCTAAAGATAAAAAAACAGTAGGATTTAATAAACCACAAGCAATTGAAGCGTTTAATTATAACATTAGTTTTATTAAAGAAGGATTATCACCAACATTTGCTCAAATGACAGAGACAACAGCATCTGATTTGTTTTTATCAGGTAAAGTAGCGATGATTTTTGATGGGCCTTGGATGGTACCAGAATATAAGAAAAATCCTGATTTAAATATTGCTGTTATGCCAAAAGGGAAAGAAAGAGCTGTTATGATTCATGGTCTAGCAAATGTCATCTCAGCGAAAACAAAATATCCGGATGCAGCTTGGGAATTTGTGAAATATTTAGGTTTTAAAGAGGCAGCAGATGTGTTTGCAGAAACTGGAACAGTTATTCCTGCTTTTAATGGAACACAAGAAGCATGGGTTAAATCCGTTCCAAACTTGAATTTACAAGCGTATATCACTGGTCTTGAATATTCTTACCCATTACCGAGTGTGAAAAATACAGGAGCTTTATGGGAGCAAGAAACAAAAGTATTAAAAAGGGTATGGGGAGGAGAATTGAATGTTGAAGATGCAACAAAAGAATTAACAGAGAAGGCAAATGAAGTTCTTTCTAAAAAATAAGGAGAGGGATTCTCTCCTTACTTTAAATCAAAAATTATGGGAGGAGTGAAGAGATGGAGGATCTATCAATAAAGGTAGTGGAGCAAAAACACACATATACAAAAAAAATATAAAAAGAAAAAGAAATTAGATTATATATGGGCATATGTCATGATTGCCCCAACTATGCTAGGGTTATTCATTTTTTATATGTGGCCAATTTTGCAAAATATTTATTTTAGTTTTACAGCGTGGGATGCGTTTGGTAGCTATGAATGGATTGGATTAGAAAACTATAAAAAGATGTTTACTGATCAAGATTTAGGAAAGGCTTTTCAAAATACATTTATTTATATCGTGCTTACTGTTCCAATCAGTATATTTTTATCCATCATATTAGCGGTGCTATTAAATCAAAACATTAAAGGGAAATCCCTGTATAGAACATTATATTTTTTACCTGTTATTACAATGCCTGCTGCAATCGCGATGGTATGGAAATGGATCTATAATTCTGACTATGGGTTACTCAATTACATGTTATCATGCTTTGGAATTGATGGTCCTAATTGGCTTACCAACCCTAACATTGCATTATATTCAATTATTATAGTTGCGATTTGGGGTGGGATAGGATATAACATGGTTATTTTTCTATCTGGTCTCCAAAACATCCCTAAAACATACTATGAAGCAGCAATTATGGATGGAGCCCGGCCAATTACAATTTTCTTTAAGATTACATTGCCACTTTTATCGCCAGTTATTTTCTTTGTAACGATTATGTCTTTAATTGGAGCATTTCAAGTATTCGATCTCATCTTTATGATGATTGGTAGAACAAGTAATGTAATTGAAAATACACAATCTATTGTTTATTTATTTTATCAAAATGCCTTTATTTTGAATGAAAAAGGATATTCGGCAGCCATAGCAGTTGTATTATTAATTATTATATTAATCATTACAGCGATTCAAATGATATTACAGAAAAAGTGGGTGCATTATGATGAATAAAAGAGTAGGTGCAGTCAATAAAAATAAAATTATGATTCATACAATGCTTATCATAGGTGCCTTATTAACCATTGGTCCTTTTATTTGGATGATATTAACGTCTCTAAAGACTTATGCAGAATCTGTTCAAGTTTCACCAGTTATTATCCCATCTCAATTTATGTGGAGTAACTATACGGAAATATTCAACTTATTACCATTTTTAAAATTTATGATGAATACTGTAATTGTTACAATAGCTAGAACGATTGGGCAGTTGTTTTTATGCTCATTAGCAGCTTATGCTTTTGCTAGAATACAATTTCCAGGTAGAAATGTACTGTTTTTACTAACTCTTTCCGTCCTAATGGTTCCAGCTCAAGTGTTTTTGCTTCCACAATATTTAATTATGGTAAAACTGGATTGGTTGAATACATTACAAGCGGTAATTGTACCTGGGTTATTTAGTGCATTTGGTACCTTTTTATTGCGTCAGTTTTTTATGGGCGTTCCAAAGGAACTAGAAGAAGCGGCGAGATTAGATGGTTGCAATCACTTCCAAATTTATTGGTATGTTATGCTGCCTCTTGCGAAACCAGGTTTAATTGCACTTGGTATATTTACAACACTCTGGTCTTGGAATGAATTGATGTGGCCGATGATTGTAAATAATTCACCAGATATGATGACATTATCAGTTGGTTTATCTTCACTACAAGGGCAATATGCAACAAACTATCCTGTACTAATGGCGGGATCATTTTTAGCGATTTTACCAATGTTGTTATTGTTTATTTTTTTACAAAAACAATTTATTGAAGGAATTACAATTACAGGTGGAAAATAAGAATAATAGAATAGGAGAGGATATGTATGATTACGGCGGCATTAATTGGGGCAGGAAGTCGTGGAATGTACGCTTATGCTTCTTACGCGTTAGAACATCCAACAGAGATAACTTTTGTTGCGGTTGCAGAATTGGATAATGCAAAAAGACAGAAATTCTCTGAAATGCATAACGTTTCGGAAGATATGCAATTTGAAACATGGGAAGAGTTATTAGCGAAAGAAAAGCTTTGTGATGTATTGCTTATTTGTTCGCCCGACCGGTTTCATTATAAACCTGTAATGCAAGCGATTGAGAAGGGATACAAAATTTTATTAGAAAAACCAATGTCACCAAGTCCTAAAGAGACATTGGAAATTGCAGAGGCTGCCACGAGATATAACGTGTTATTAACAGTATGTCACGTGTTAAGGTATGCACCATTCTATAGGACTTTAAAAGAAATTGTTGATCAAAAGAAGATAGGGGATATCGTTTCAATTCAATGGAATGAAAATGTCGGTCATTGGCATCAAGCACATAGTTTCGTAAGAGGGAATTGGCGTAATAAGTCTGAATCAAGTTCAATGATTTTGCAAAAATGTTGTCATGATATGGATGTGCTACAATGGCTTGTGGGTGCAGAGTGTGAAAAGATTTCATCTTTTGGAAGTTTGACTCATTTTAAATCCGAACATGCACCTAAGGGTTCGACGTTACGTTGTACAGATGGTTGTGAAGTTGAGGGAAACTGCCAATATTCTGCTTTAAAATGGTATTTACATGAGAGAGATGAATGGCCAGCGAATGTAGTTTCTATTGATACAAGCATTGAAAATAGACTGGAGGCACTAAAAAAGGGACCTTATGGGCGTTGTGTGTACCATTGTGACAATGATGTTGTGGATCATCAAGTAGTAAATTTGCTGTTTGATAATGATGTAACAGTTGCTTTTACAATGTCTGCATTTACAAAAGAGTGTTGCCGTACGTTTAAAATTATGGGAACACATGGTGAAATTCATGGTCATGATGTCTTAAATGAATTGAAGGTCAAATATTTTTCAGGTGAAGTTGAAACGATTTACCCAAAAACAATAGAAGGTGGACATATGGGAGCAGATAATGCAATTATGACTGATTTTATCGAAAAGGTAAAAAGCAATAAAACAGAAAGTTTAACGTCTGCAATGATTTCGGCAAATAGTCATTTGATTGCATTTGCTGCTGAAAGATCAAGAATAACGGGTGAAACAGTAAATCTTAAGCAATATGTGACAGAGTTACAACAATCGATGAATCTAGCAAAGTAAGAAGAGTGCATATAAAGAAACAAATTAAATATACGATTCAAGTAAATTTTAACAGATAGAATAAGCTTATCTTTCTCTGTGAGAAAGTAATGGTAATTCCTATTTTCATTCGATATAATAGCCATAAACTGGTCATAACAACTTTATAGATGAGGGAGTAAAACATGATTGCAAAAGATAATCGAACACCATTATACTACCAACTAATGGATATTATTGTGGAGCAAATTGAAACTGGGAATTTACAAGAACATGATAAGCTTCCATCAGAACGTGAACTATGCGAGATTCATGATGTAAGTAGAACAACAGTAAGGCAGACGATGCAAGAATTAGAAAAAGAAGGATATATTTATAAAAAACATGGTAAAGGGAGTTTTGTCTCACCTCGTGTATTTAATCAAAGTCTTGTCCGTTTTTATAGTTTCACAGAAGAAATGAAAAAATTTGGAAAGGTTCCATCATCAACAGTCGTATCATTTTCCATAATTCATTGCGATAAAAAAATATCGAAAATTATGAATCTTAACAATGGAGAAGAGGTGTATCAAATTACGAGATTAAGGTTAGCTGATAAAGAACCCATGCTATTTGAAACATCTTATATTCCTGTAAAGTTCTTTCCATATTTAACGAAGAAAGAATTAGAAGAAACACCAATGTACGAGATTTTCCGTACAAAATACCAAGTTCATATCACACGTGCGGTGGAAAGTTTCAAAGCGATTGCAGCAGAAAAAGAGCATGCAACATGGCTACAAGTTGAAAAGAATGAACCATCTTTATCTCTAGAACGTATTGCATATGCGAAAGAAAATATAATTGAATACACACAGACCATTGCAAGAGGAGATAAATTTACTTACACAGTTGAATTACAATAAGTATAGTTATACTTATTGTAATTCAACTGGTAATGATGACGTGATAAGATGTGGACTAATATTAAGGGGGTTCTGAAATGTTATTACATGCAAATGATGAAATAAGAGAAACATATGGAGCGTGTTTTACAGCGAAAGAAATTGCACAACAGCCAGATCTTTGGGAGCAAGTATATTTGAATTTTCAAAGCAAACATCATGAAATTATAGACTTCTTTTCACGTATTTCAAGAGATCATGAACAAGTGAGGGTTATTTTCACTGGTGCAGGGACATCCGCTTTTGTTGGAGACACAATTGTTCCATATGTAAAAAGGATTACGGATTTAAAGAAAATGCATATTGAAAGCATTCCAACAACAAATATAGTCTCAAGTCCTTATTACTATCTTCAGCCAGACATCCCAACAATTTTAGTGTCTTTTGCTCGCTCAGGCAATAGTCCAGAAAGTGTAGCGGCAGCGCAATTAGGAGAACAAATTATTCATTCAGTTTATCATATTATTTTAACATGTAATGAAGAAGGAAATTTAGCGAAGCAATTTCAGCATAAAGAGAACGCTTTTGTTATGTATATGCCACAGGAGGCAAACGATCAAGGGTTTGCAATGACAGGAAGTTTTACCTCTATGATGTTAACTGCACTTATGTTATGTAACTATAATCAGACCCATCTTTTAGAACCTAGCATTATGGATATTGTAAGATTAGGAAAAGATGTAATCAAAAAACAAGAACAGGAAATTCAACGAATTGCAGAAAAAGAATTTCGTAAAATTGTATTTTTAGGATCAGGCGTATTCGAGGGACTTTCTCGAGAGGCTGCTTTAAAATTTTTAGAGTTAACTGCTGGTCGTATCCCAGTTACGTTTGACACAACACTTGGGTTTAGGCATGGACCGAAATCAATTTTAGATAAGGATACAGTTGTTGTATTATTTTTATCTAATGATGAGTATACGAAAAAATATGATCTTGATTTATTAAAAGAGCTTTTTCAAGAGAAAGAAAGAAGCGAGATTATTGTTATAGCACATCAAGATAATCAGGAAGCAAGGCGAAATTCAAATACGTTTTTATGCAATGACGGACGCAATCTGAAAGATGACATGTATATTACGTTTATTTATATATTATACGGACAAATTTTAGCGTTATATAAATCTATTGCATTAGGGATTACTCCAGATAACCCTTGTCCAAGTGGAAGTGTAAATCGTATCGTTCGAGGGGTAACAGTACATCCTTATAAAGGAAAGGAATAGCAATTTATGAACTACTATGTCAAAGCATCTATGTATCTACTAGAAGATGGTGTTCGTGAGGGTGGATATTTACATATTGTAAATGGCTACTTTCTAAAACATGTTGAAGAAATAGTAGACGGAGCGTTAGTAATGGATTTTGAAGGAAGTATTATTTCTCCAGGATTTGTGGATACACATATTCACGGTGTAGCGGGACATGATGTAATGGATAGCACATATGAATCGTTAAACAATATTTCTATTATGTTATTGGAAAATGGTGTTACGAGTTTTTTACCTACAACATTAACTGATTCTTCGGAAAATATAATGAAAGCTTTAAAAAATATAGCTCATGCAAAAAAAAGAGGAGTGGATGGGGCCAATATTATTGGAGCTTTTCTGGAGGGACCTTGTTTTACGGAGGTCTATAAAGGTGCACAAAACTCTAAATATTTTATTGATCCAACCATTGAAATGTTAGAGGAGTGGATTGTTGCATCAGAAGGGACAATTAAAAAAATTGCCATGGCACCAGAGAGGAAAGGTGCTATTGCGTGTATACATCATGCTGTGAAAAAGAATATTCATGTAGCAATTGGGCATACGAATGCAAACTATGAGATATGCCAGAATGCGATTCAAGCAGGAGCGACGATTTTTGTGCATACGTTTAATGGAATGAAAGGATTACATCACCGTGAACCTGGCGTTGTTGGAGCGGTACTCTCAACTGAGCATGTGTATGGTGAAATCATTGTAGATGGACATCATGTACATCCAAGCGTAGTGAATATTTTATATAAATGTAAAGGATACGACAAAACTTGTTTAGTTAGTGACTGTATGCGAGCGGGCTTATTAGGGGATGGCACATATAATTTAGGAGAATTTGTTGTCCAAGTGCAAGACGGCATTGCCCGAACAGAGGCGGGTTCTTTAGCAGGAAGTACACTTCGATTTATTGATGGTGTGAAGAATATAGAGAAATGGACAAATGCATCGTTATGGGAATGTGTTCATATGGGATCGTTAATTCCTGCTAAAAGTATTGGAGTTGATAATGAAATTGGAAGTATAGCACCAGGGAAAAGAGCTGATTTTCTTATATTAACAGAGGATTTAGATCTTATAGGAACAGTTGTAGGGGGAGAAATGAAATATAAAAAGAATAAAGAGAGGATTTGAGAGTATGCTTGTTTCAACTCAATTTATACTGAGAAATGCACAAGAACAGGGTTATGCGGTTCCGGCTTTTAATATTCATAATTTAGAAACTTTAAAAGCAGTAATTGAATCCGCAGTAGAGCTTAGGTCACCTGTTATTATAGCTGCTACACCAGGCACAATAAAATATATGGGAAAAGAATATCTTTTGCATATGATTGAAGCAGCGAGAAAGCAATATGAAATACCAATTAGCCTACATTTAGATCATCATGAGGATATAAGTGATATTAAAAATTGTATTGATTCAGGAGTTCGCTCTGTTATGATTGATGCATCGCATCATCCATTTGAAGAGAATATTCAGATTGTTCAGGAAGTTTCGTTGTATGCAAAACAATATGGAGTAACAGTAGAGGCTGAATTAGGGCAATTATCAGGAATAGAAGAAGATATAAAAGTAGAAAACTCAATTTATACAGATCCTTACCAAGCGAAAGAATTTGTAGAACGCACGAATATTGACTCATTGGCAGTTGCAATTGGAACGGCACATGGACTATATAAAGGGGAACCAAAATTAGATTTACAAAGATTAATAAATATCAGAAAGCAAGTCAATATTCCTCTTGTACTACATGGGGCATCTGGATTATCAGACAGTTTAGTGCAAGAAACGATTCGTTTAGGAATTTGTAAAGTAAATATTGCAACAGAGCTAAAAATTGCATTCGGAACAGCATTACGCCATTATCTACATTCTCATCCAGAAGAAAATGATCCGCGTAAATATTTTTCAGATGCAATTATGGCGATGAAACGGGTTGTTGCAGATAAAATAAAGATGTGCAAAAGTTTAAATCGTGTGTAAGGAGATATTCTTATGATTGCGACAATTACATTGAATCCATCTGTTGATATGCGATATGAATTAGGAGAATTAAAACTAAACAAAATACATCGTACGAAAGACTATGAAAAAACTGCGGGTGGAAAAGGCATTAATGTATCGAGAGTACTTCGTTTGCTTGGAGAAGAAGTAACAGGAGCTGGGTTACTTGGTGGTAGTAATGGTGAGTTCATAAGAAAAAGATTGAAAGATTTATCGATTATTGATGAGTTTGTTTCCGTTAAAGAAGAAACTCGCAATTGTATAGCGTTAATCACAAAAAAATCTGCGTCAGCTACTGAAGTATTAGAAGCAGGACCAGCTATTTCAGAGGATGAAATAGCTCTTTTTATAAAAAAATATGAAAGGATAGTAAAAGATTTTGAGTTTATTGTTGCATCGGGAAGTTTACCTAAGGGTATTCCAAATTCATTTTATCAACAGTTGGCACAAAAGGCGGCTGAAAACGGTAAAAAATTCATATTAGATACAAGTGGAGAACCATTATTGCATGGCATACAAGGAAAACCATTTTTAATTAAACCAAACAGGCAAGAAATTTGTCAGTTGCTTCAAAAAAAACGTGTGTCACAGGAAGAAATGATTGCGGAAGCAACTAAAATCTGCGAGGGGGGCGTGCAGTATGTTTTGTTATCACTTGGAAGAGAAGGAGCGATACTTATTACGAAAGATGAAAGCATAAGGGCAATTATTTCAGAAATAAAAACAATCAATGCCGTTGGCTCAGGTGACGCAATGGTTGCAGGAATAACGTTAGCACTCGCAAAGGGGTATGGGATAAAGGATGCACTTCGTTTTTCGGTGGCGTGTGGAATGGCTAACGCAGCTGAGGAAATAACAGGTTACATACAGCTTAAAAATGTAGAGAATTTCTATAATGAAATTACAATTGTCTAAAAGTAGGAAGGGGAGAAATATGGGGAAGTACGTTGCTTGTTTTGATATTGGAGGAACTTTTATAAAATATGCAATGATTGATGAACAAGGAATGGTACATGAACAAGGGAAAATAACAACACCAGTACAAAATCAAAAGAAAGAAATTTTGTATCGCATTTGTGAAGTAATATATGAGTTTGAAAAGAGCTATAAAATTCATTCTGTAGGTGTATCATCGTGTGGGATTATTGATAATATCAAGGGGGAAGTTCTGTATTCTGCCAATATTTCGGGATATAGCGGTACAAAAATAGCAGATTACATTTATAGTGAGACAGGGTATGTGGCGAGTATTGAAAATGATGTTCGTTCAGCTTGTCTCGGTGAAATGTGGAAAGGAGTAGGGCAGGGGAAAGAACATATTGTTTTAATCACACTTGGAACCGGAATTGGTAGTGGAATCATTATAAATGGCAAAATGCTTCAGGGAGTGAAAGGATTAGCAGGAGAGCTTGGTCATATGATAATTGTTCATAATGGAGAAAAATGTAGTTGTGGCGGAGAGGGATGTTATGAGAGATATGCATCGACTTCGGCATTGATTCGTCAGTATAAAGAAGCATCAAAAATTCAAGGGCTAGAGATAGGTACAATCACAGGTGAAGAAATTATAGAACGTATGTACAGAGGAGAACGATTGGCAAAGGATGTATATGAACAGTTTCTACAGTATGTTGTTGCTGGTTTAGTAAATATTACTTATATATTTAACCCCGAATTAATTATTATTGGGGGAGGTATTACAGAGCAAGGTGAACCATTTTTGAAACAAATTCAAGAAAGGTTCCATGACAAAATAATGGATATCTATCAAAATAAGGTGGAAATCGCTTTAGCATCATTACATAATGATGCTGGTGTATATGGAGCTTGTTATGTAGCGTTGAATCAATGTGAGGAAAAGTCAATGAATATATAATTTTAGAAGATATTTATCGAGAATAGTTAACACGTAGAGCTTTTTATTTTTAAACAACCATTATCTTGTTTATATATCAGCTGATGGTTGTTTTTGTTTGAAATATTAATAGGAATATACATTTGTTGATGATGTGCTATAAAGTATGTACGGATGTGATTTATCAGTTCGGTTCTCGATTTGAAGTATAAGTCAAAGGGAATAGAATTATGAAGAAATTACCAAAAGTATGGTAAGATAACATTGTCATACAACAAGGGGGATTTGTTTTATGGAACATGGATATCTTGCTAAAGTAAATGTAACGAAAAGAATTGAATCGAAATCTAAGTATAATAAGAAACTTGAAAAATATCAAAGGCGCTTATTAGCGTTGCAGCAAATAGTAAAAGAAGAAAAAATCGCAGTTATGCTCGTTATGGAAGGCTGGGATGCGGCTGGAAAAGGCGGAGCGATTAAACGAGTGACAGAGCACCTTGATCCGCGTGGGTTTCAAGTAAATCCAATTGGAGCACCGGCACCTCATGAGAAACGGTACCATTACTTGCAACGTTTCTGGCGGAAACTACCTCAGTACGGGCAAATTACTATTTTCGATCGCTCGTGGTACGGCCGCGTGTTAGTTGAGCGTGTTGAAGGGTTTGCTACAAAGGAAGAGTGGACGAGAGCGTATGACGAGATTAATGATTTTGAAAAACTATTAACAGATGATCATTATATAATCGGGAAGTTTTTCTATCATATTAGTAAAGATGAACAGTTAAAGAGGTTTAAGGATAGAGAGAACAATCCTTTAAAAAGATGGAAAATTACAGATGAAGATTGGCGTAACCGTGAAAAATGGGACGAGTATGTTGAGGCAATGGAAGACATGTTTGAAAAAACAAATAAGCCTAATGCAAAATGGCAAATAATCGCGAGCAACGATAAATTATACGCACGTTTGAAAACGTTGAAAGTGATTATTTCGTTAATTGAGGATTATTTTGTAGAGCATGGTATAGAATTGCCTTCTTATTATTATGAAATGAAAGAAGGTAAGACGGAAGACTTTGAAACGAATCAAGATGTAGTTGTAAAATAGTACAAGGTTTACATATGAAATATAAAGTAGAGATACCCTGTAATTTTGAACAATAAAATTACAGGGTGTTTTTTATTTAGAAACATTTTACAAATAACAGAATAAGGTATATAATCAATAATCATATTAACATTGTTAATATGATTATTGATTATATACTATGTGGGGGTCTTATTTTGAAAGGAAGAGATGTTGTTTTAGGTTTATTAATGGGAAAAGAATTGTCTGGTTATGATATTAAAATTGTGTTTGAAGATGTATTTACTCATTTCTTTGATGGAAGTTTTGGGATGATCTATCCAACGTTACGTCAGTTGGAAAAAGAGGGGAAAATAAAAAAAGAAGTTGTTATGCAAGAAGGGAAACCGAATAAGAAAATGTACTTTATTACAGATGCAGGGCGTGAAGAGTTTTATCAATACATGCAAACGGATGTAGAGAAAGATGTTTTACGTTCAGATTTTTTAATGAGGATGTATTTCGGTAATTACAGCGATGGTCAGGCGATAAAAAAATGGATTAAGGACGAAATTGAAAGGAAAGAAGCATACATTGCGGATCTACGTCTGAAATATGAAAAGTGGAGAGAAGGTATTACTTTTGTTGAGGAAATTTCACTTGATGTAGGAATCGCATCGTATAGTGCTCAAGTAGAGACTTTGAAAAGAAAACTAGAGCAACTAGAAGCAAAAGAACACAATAAAATGGAAGACTGAAAAAACGTTCATAATAAATAAAGGGGTAGAAGAACATGGAACAATCAAAGGGTATTAAGATTGTCTTTTTAATGTGCTTAGGTATATTTCTTTGTATGATTGATACGACAATTATGAATATAGCTTTACCAGCGATACAAACGAGTGTAAATACTTCATTAGAAAAGATGTCTTGGGTATTAAATGTTTATACAATGACAATAGCTGTACTCGCTATTCCGCTAGGACGGATAGCTGATATTTTTGAGAAAGCAAAGATGTATATTGTTGGTTTGATAATTTTTGGTGGTGGATCAGTACTTTGTGCTTTTGCTAATACGGGCGATTTTCTTATCTTTTCTCGCTTTATACAAAGTGTAGGTGCAGCGATTTTATTTCCAACTAGTATGGTAATTGGCGTATCAGCTATGCCATTAGCAAAGAGGCATGTTGCACTTGCGATTTTGGGAGTAACACAGGGACTATCAGCTGCGATGGGTCCAGTAATAGGTGGAATTATTACACAAAATTTCGGTTGGAGATGGGTGTTCTTCGTAAATGTTCCAATTTGTATTCTTGGAATCATTTTATGCTGCATTATGTTACAAATAAAAAATGAAGAACGTATTATCTCAAAAATAGATTGGGTAGGACTACTATTAAGTAGCTTAGCAATTTTTTCTTTTACTCTCGTATTAGTAAAAGGAAATACATGGGGATGGCAAAGTAACATAGCCTTGTCTTGTTATGCAATTAGCACTATTTCTCTTATTCTATTTGTTCTAGTGGAACGAAAGGTTCATAATCCAATGGTGAATTTAAATTTATTTCAAGATCGAATGTTTGTTGGAGCATCTATCGTTGTTATATTAAGTAATGTATTTTTAATTGGAGTTACTGTATTGCTTCCGACGTTCTTGACGAAAATACAAGGTCGAACGGAAATTGAAGCAGCTTTTTTAGTGACACCTATTTCAGCAATGATATTTTTTGTCTCACCAGCTGCAGCAACTTTAATTAAAAAACTCGGAAAAGTAACTATTATTTTATCAGGCTTTCTTGTGATGGGCTTATCTTATTATTGGTTGCAAATGATTGATGTTAATTCAACAAATATAGAAATTATTATTCCATGTATGATACTAGGTGTTGGGTATGGTTTAGTAGTAGGTCCAATTACAGTTTTAAGTGCTTCTTCGTTTGAAGGGGAATTATTAACTGCTTCTCAAAGTGTCGTGTCAATGTTGCGGCAAGTAGGTATTGTTTTAGCGGTCGCAATATTTGTATCTAACTTAACTCACAACTTAACTGTAAATAAAGAGAATGTATATCGTTATGCAGAAGAAAAGGTGCGTAATATTCATGTAGGTAATACTCAGCAAGCGGAGATATTACAAATGACAAAAGAAAAAATAGAGAATCAAAGTATAGAAACGAATGTAGAAAAGCATCAAAATGAAAAATTTGTAGGGTTACATAAAGAGAAAAAAGACGAATTAATTCACCAAAAAGTAGATGAAGTGTTAAATGCTGTTCCAGTAGAATATAGAGATATAAAAAGAGAAGAAGTTATGAATCAAGTGACAAATGAAGTTGAAAAACAAGAGGAAAGTATAAAGAAAGAAGTACTCGCATTTTCGAATGATGTAAACCATTATGCTAAGAGTCAGATGGCGATGAGTTTTACAGATTTATATAAAGCGAGTGTGCCAATTATTTTAATTTGTGCTTTAGTAAGTTTGTTATTTTCGGAAAGAAAGGTTTTGAGTAAAAAGAAAAGTGGAAGAGTAGTAGAGGAAGTGTAAAGAAAACAGGCTAATAGCAGCCTGTTTTTTGTTTTTTGATTACATATTGTGAATGGTAGAATTTTTAATATAGCATGAGAGAAGTCGAGTTTGGTTAGAAAGTTTTTTAGAATGAAAGAGAAGAATGGAAAATGGCATTGAATATGTAACGTTAAACATAGTACATTAACAAGAGGGTTTAATTTGAAAGGGAGGATGAAGAATTGTTACATAAGGCGGGGGCTTTAATAAGTAATCGTATGTATACAGAAGAGGGACAACGAAAATTATACAAAAGAACGTTAATAATCGTAAGTATTTCACAAATGTTCGGCGGAGCTGGGTTAGCTGCTGGGATTACAGTAGGTGCACTTCTTGCGCAGCAAATGCTTGGGACAGATGCATTTGCAGGTTTACCGGCTGCTATGTTTACGATGGGATCTGCGATAGCGGCTTTCTTTGTTGGGAAGTTATCGCAAAAGTATGGTCGCCGCGTAGGGCTTGCAGCGGGTTTTATAGTAGGTGGACTAGGGGCTATTGGAGTTGTATTGGCAGCTTTAATAAATAGTATTATTCTTTTACTAGTTTCTTTACTCATATATGGCGCGGGTACAGCTACAAATTTACAAGCGCGTTATGCTGGAACGGATTTAGCGAATAAGAAGCAAAGAGCAACTGCCATTAGTATTACGATGGTAATGACGACTTTTGGTGCAGTCGCAGGTCCAAATTTAGTAGGTGTAATGGGAAGGTTTGCTCATTCAATTGGAATTCCTGAACTTGCTGGCCCATTCATATTATCAGCGGCGGCGTTTATACTGGCGGGTCTTGTCCTTTTTGTTATGCTACGTCCAGATCCGTTACTTATTGCTAATATGATAGAATCATATAAACAAGAACATACATATAAAGGGCAACCAGTAACAGAAGAAGCGAAAGAAAATAAAAGAGGCATTACGGTTGGAGCTATCGTAATGATACTTACACAAATCGTAATGATACTTACACAAATCGTGATGGTTGCAATTATGACAATGACGCCAGTTCATATGGGGCACCATGGTCATGCTTTAAGTGCAGTAGGTCTTGTAATTGGTTTTCATGTAGGTGCAATGTATCTTCCATCTCTCGTTACAGGAATATTAATTGATAAAATTGGCAGAACTACGATGAGTATAGCTGGTGGAGTAATCTTATTAGCAGCAGGTGTCATAGCTGCGATAGCGCCGAGTGATTCTTTAATACTATTAATCGTTGCTTTGTCTTTACTTGGATTAGGGTGGAACCTCGGTTTAATAAGTGGTACTGCTCAAATTGTTGATGCAACTATACCTTCCACACGTGCAAAAACACAAGGGAAGATAGATGTGTTTATTGCGTTAGCTGGAGCTTCTGGTGGAGCGATGTCAGGAATGGTAGTAGCGAATTCAAGTTATGCGGCATTGTCATTAGCTGGAGGAGTGTTAGCTTTCATGCTTATTCCTGTTGTGATATGGTCTCGAAAAGGAGAAAGAAATTAAAGAAGAGGTTCTAGTTATTGACTAGAACCTCTTTTTCATGCATTTAACTTAAATCCCACTCCACAATAAGACCTAAATGTGTAAGACCACCACCAAATCCGTACAGTAAAAGTGTGTCTCCGTTATTTAATTTCCCTTCTTTTCTAGCTAAATCTAGAGCGAGTGGAATAGAGACAGAAGATGTATTCCCCATATATTCCACGCTCGTTAATGTTTTTTGTATTGGAATTTGAGATTTTTCACAAATAGATTCAATCATGCGTAAGTTAGCGCTATGAGGAATGAGCCAGTCTATATCATCTTTTTGCATATTTGCAGTATGTAATAGTTCTTTTATACCTGCTGGCACCGTACGTGTTGCCCATTTATATACTTCTCTTCCATTTTGAACGATTTTTTCATTTGTTTGCAGTTGTGTGCCATTCATAGTAGTAGATAAATTTGTTCTGTATAGGTGAATTCCGCCGTCACCGTTTGTGCCCATGTGATACGCGATAAAGCTTGGTTTGTTTTCATCTCTTTCTAATAAAATAGCGCCAGCACCATCGCCAAATAAAATGCAGGTCGTTCTATCGGTGTAATCAGTAACTTTTGATAATGTCTCGGTCGCTACGACAAGTACTTTTTTATGTGATCCAGAAGTAATCAAGCTATTACCGACGTGCAAGCCATATGTGAAACCAGCGCAAGTGGCATTTAAATCAAATGCCATTGTATGAGGTATGTTGAAGTATTGTTGTATTTGGCAAGCAACACTAGGGAAAACGTAATCAGCAGTAGTAGTAGCGACAATGATACAGTCGACATCTTCTAAGTTTTTCTTATATGTTGTACATAAATTTTCAACTGCTTTAATGGCTAAGTTTGAGGCGTATTCATCTTCGCTAGCGATTCTTCTTTCCTTCATTCCTGTTCTTTGTACAATCCATTCATCATTCGTATCGATCATTTTTTCTAAATCATGATTTGATAATATTTGTTCTGGAACATGAGTACCAATTGCAGTGATACGGGATTTAGAATTCATAGGAACAGCTCCTAACTTTATTTTATAACCTGATACTAATATCAGGTTATAAAAATGTCAATATAGATTTTTAGTGTATTGAACGACTTAGCTTACTATGGAGGAATTTAGCGAGTGTTGTAAAAATAATATACGAGAAGTTTCTAAAATTGATAATGAAGGGAGTTGGGCTCCTTGAAAAGAATTTTACGTATGTTGCCTTTTGTCATTATTTGTAGCTTTATTTTTATTATTTTTCCAGAGAAATCTTATGCTTGTGATTGTATTAACGTATCAGCAGAAGAGGCTTTTCAAAAAAACGATGTAGTGTTTGAGGGACAAGTAATTGAGGTTGGAAGGAAAGAAGGAGGTGGAATTGAAGTATTATTTGAAGTGAAGAAAATTTGGAAAGGGACAAATTCTTCGCAAATTATTGTATATACAAATGGTGGTGATTGTGTATTTCACTTTGTGGAAGGAGGAGAGTACTTAATATATTCTTCTCAAAGAGGATCTGAAAAACAATTACACACAAATAGTTGTAGTGGAACGAAGAGATTAGATGAGGCAGGGGCGGACAAAGTGGCTTTACGTCAAATTGCAAAAGAGTCTGTTCCAACGAAGAAAGTGGATTTAAAAGGGGAGATGGTGAGCGGTTTCAGTTGGTGGCAAGTTGCTATCATTTCCATTTCCATTTGTCTATTATTAATCATTGTTTTTGTTGTGAGAAGAACTCGCAAAAAATGACGATTAAAGTAAATATATAAAGATTTTCTTTCTGTTTCTATAGGTGGTTTAATCTTGTGAAAGCGAATTACTTATGCTACACTTTATGTAACTTAAAATGAACGGAGGGGCTTCCTTTGATCTTAATCAGATTACGTCTCAATACTTTGTGCCAATAATTGAATAGCGCTCAAAGGCTCTGTCTGTGTGCAGAGTGAACGGGATTGGTCTGCCTATTTTAAAGGAACCCTTTATTAAGCTTATATGTGAAAAAGAGGGAGGGACGAATACGCCCTCTTTTTGTTTTGCCTTTATAAATAGAATGGGATTGTATAGGTGAACACTTATAGTGGATACGCATACGATCTTGGGACTTTTTAACTATGAGATAGGATGAAAGCACAACTTTCTTCTATTTCTTTGGTGAACCCTTATCCGTTTACGAAAACACAGGCAGCGACCTGTGTTTTTTATTTTACGTAATCGAAATGGAGGAATAAATATATGGAAGAATTATTACAAAGAGCAGTTTTAGTTGGAGTAAATTTAGGTAATGAGGATGATTTTGCATATTCGATGGAAGAGCTAACGAATCTTGCAGAAGCTTGTGATGTAGAGGTAATTGGACAAGTGACGCAAAATTTACAACGTGTAAATCCATCCCATTATATTGGAAAAGGAAAGATTGAAGAAGTAGCAGCCTATGTAAATGAAGTAGGTGCGAATATGGTCATCTTTAATGACGAATTATCGCCTTCTCAAATTCGAAATTTAGAAGCAGATTTAGATTGTAAAGTAATTGACCGTACCATATTAATTTTAGACATTTTTGCGCAACGTGCGAAAACGAAAGAAGCGCAGTTGCAAGTAGAAGTGGCCCACCTTCAGTATATGATGCCTCGTTTAATTGGTCTTCGTGAATCGTTAGGAAGACAGAGCGGCGGTGTTGGTACGAAAAATAAAGGTGTCGGTGAGAAGAAATTAGAGTTGGATCGTCGTAAAATTGAAGAACAAATTTCAGTTTTAAATAAAGATTTAGAAGCTCTTGTTGCACAGCGTCAAACGCAGCGCAAACAACGTAAGAAAAATGAAATTCCTGTTGTAGCATTAGTAGGTTATACGAACGCGGGAAAATCAACGACGATGAATGCGATGCTTGAAATTTACAATGGTACAGAAGAAAAACAAGTATTTGAAAAGGATATGTTATTTGCAACGTTAGAAACATCGGTGCGAAATATTGAGTTACCAGATAACAAATCATTCTTATTAACAGATACAGTTGGATTTGTAAGTAAATTACCGCATCATCTTGTGAAAGCATTCCGGTCAACATTAGAAGAGGTAGCGGAAGCAGACCTACTTATTCATGTTGTAGATTACGCAAATCCAAATTATGAACAGTTAATTGATATTACAAATGAAACGTTAAAGAAAATTGGAGTAGAAAATATTCCAACAATTTATGCTTATAACAAATCAGATATGGTAGATGTTGAAATTCCGAAAGTACAAGAAGACCGCGTTTATTTATCAGCGAAGAAACATGTTGGAATAAAAGAGCTTGTCGAAATGATTCGCTCACACATTTATAAAGAGTATACGAAGTGTGAAATGCTAATTCCGTATGATCAAGGACAGGTAGTTTCTTATTTCAATACTCATGCGCACGTTCTATCTACGAGTTATGAAAACGAAGGTACGAAACTAGAAGTAGAATGTAAGACGAGTGATTACGAAAAGTATAAGCTTTTTGCAATTTAATAAAGAAGGCGATCCTAATATGTTTTAGGATCGCCTTTTTCTTATTCCGTAATAGAGGCCCACTTATAAGAATAAATTCCTGCAAATGGACGAACAACAACACCTTTTACTGTTGGGCGTTCTAAATATACAAGTCCTGATTGGAAGATTGGAGCGATAGCTGCATCATCTTCAAGTAAGATTTTCTCTGCATCTTGGAACGCTTTCCAACGTGCTGGTAAGTCAGTTACTAAAGTAGAGCTCGTTTTCTCAATTAATTCGTCGTATTGTTTGTTTGAGTAACTCATCTTATTAAACGGTCCGTCTGTAACGAACATATTTAAAAATGTTGTAGGATCAGGATAATCTGGTCCCCATGTAGAAAGTGAAATGTCATAATCACCATTTCCTTCACGATCTAAAAATGCTTTTACTGGAAGTGGTTGTAATGTGATTTTTAATCCAGGTAAGTTTTTCTCCAGCTCACCTTTTAAAAACTCACTAATTTTTTTATCGTTAGACTCATCTGTTGTTATGATTGAAAGAGAAGCGTTTTGTAAATTTGTTTCTTTTTTCGCAGTTTCCCATAGTGTTTTAGCTTCTTTCACATTTGTTTCTACTTTTACATGACTTGTACTGCGAAAATCTTTATTGTCAGGTCCTTTTACGAATCCTTTTGGAACGAATGCATTCGCAGGTATAGAACCATTGTTTAAAATCGTTGTTGCGATTCCTTGTTTATCAAAAGCAAGCGAAATAGCTTTACGAGCATTTTTGTTTGCTAATAAAGGGTTCTTTTGACTAAATCGGAAAAATGTCACAGAAGGACGTTCCATTTTCTTTAAGCTCGGATCTTTTTGATATTTATCAACAAACTCTGAATTGATCGTAATACGGTCTACTTGTTTACTTTCAAATAAATTAACAGCTGTTGAAGTATCTTTTACGATATTTACATTAATTTCATTTAATTTCACATTTTTATTATCCCAGTAGTTCGGGTTTTTTGTCATTTTATAACTTGTATCATGTTTCCATTCACTTAATTGGAAAGGTCCGTTATAAACTACATTTGCAGCTTCAAGTCCGTAATTTTTCCCTTGTGCTTCTACAACCTTTTTGTTTTGAGGATAAAATGTTGCAAATCCCATTAAACCTAAAAAGTATGGAACAGGGTGTTCTAACTGTACTTCAAGTGTTTTATTATCAATTGCCTTTACACCAAATGAATCAATTGGTAATTCTTTTTTATTTATTTTTTCAGCGTTTTTAATATCGAACATAATGTGTGCGTATTCAGAAGCAGTTTCTGGATTTACGGCACGTTTCCATGCATATTCAAAATCATGAGCAGTTACTGGATCACCATTTGACCATTTTGAATCGTGTAATGTAAATGTATATGTTTTTCCGTCTTCGCTCAGTTTGTATGATTCAGCTGCTGCAGGAACAGGTTTATTGTCAGGACCAGGCATATATAATCCTTCCATTACGTTGTTTAATGCAGCGTAAGAAAACCCATCGGTTGCGATAGATGAATCAAGTGTAGAAATTTCCCCAGCTTCTACAATGTTTAATACTTGTTTCGAAGATTCTTTTTTCTTCTCTCCGGTAGTTGTTGCCTCTTGTTTTTGACCACATGCTGTTAAAAACATAGATAATGTGATTGAGAGTGCAACGATTCCCTTTGTTTTTTTCTTCATAGTTGTCATCCTTTCCTTCATCTCTGCCTTAGTATAAAAGAAAATATAGAAAATTTCTATAAATAAATCCGATAAAGCATATAGAAAAAATATATTATTTAAAAGGTGATATTTCTGGAAAAAGAAATGAAACCAGTATAGAATAGAAATGTTTCAAAAGTCAGAATTTATTACACCTACTGTAATAAATATATATTTTGTACAGGAAGGAGAAATACACATATGCAGGCAGTTTCGCAAAAAAACAGAGTAGAAACACCGACAATATATCGAATATTATTTGCGATTAGTTTCGGTCATTTTTTAAATGATTCGATGCAAGCAGTTGTGCCCGCGTTGTTTCCTATTTTGGAAAAAACGATGAATTTATCCTATATGCAAGTAGGGTGGATTGCGTTTGCGTTAAATATGACATCATCGATTATGCAACCGGTTTTTGGTATGTATTCGGATAAGAAGCCGTCACCATTTTTATTACCGCTCGGTATGTTTTCGAGTATGCTTGGGATGATTGGACTCGCGTTTGCACCGAACTTTATTATTGTTATTATTTCTGTTTTATTTATCGGATTAGGTTCCGCAGTCTTTCATCCAGAAGGCGCCCGAGTTGCTTATATGGCAGCAGGGACGAAACGAGGTTTAGCGCAAGCGATTTATCAAGTGGGAGGAAATACAGGTAATTCTCTAGCTCCTATTTTTACAGCGTTAATTTTCGTTCCGCTTGGGCAAATTGGTTCTTTAGGTTTTACGGCCTTTGCGGCGGTAGGAATTGTATTATTAATTTTCGTATCAAATTGGTATAGGAATGAATTAGCGACTGGCGCTGTGAGGAGAAAAAAGAGGGCTGCGCTTGAGGCGGAAAATGCGATTGTAAGTACACATATTAAATTTGTTATTTTACTTCTTGTTTTTCTTACTTTTGTACGATCTTGGTACGGTGCTGGTATTGGGAACTTTTATCAATTTTACTTAATTGAGCATTACGGTTTATCGATAAAAAATGCTCAGTATTTCGTATTCGCATTTATGATTGCTGGTGTGTTAGGAACCTTCTTTGGTGGTCCATTAGCAGATCGATTTGGAAAGAAAACAATTATTGTATTTTCAATGCTAGGTTCAGCCCCACTTGCACTTTTATTACCCCACGTTTCGCTCGTATGGGTCATACCGCTATTTTTATGTATCGGTTTTATTAGTTCAAGTAGTTTTAGTGTAATTGTTGTATATGCGCAAGAGCTTGTTCCTGGAAAAGTAGGAATGGTATCTGGATTAATTGTAGGGCTTGCGTTTGGACTCGGCGCTTTAGGCTCTGTAGTTCTTGGGAAATTGGCTGACATATATAGTCTACAATTCATTATGTTACTATGTAGTTGTCTACCATTAATTGGACTTACTTCTTGGTTATTACCAAGTGATAAGAAAACGATAGAATAGGGGATGCACTATGAAATTATGTGAAAATGTTACAGAATTAATAGGAGATACACCTGTCGTCCGTTTATCTAAATTTATTCCAGAAGACGCAGCAGATGTGTATGTAAAACTAGAAATGTTTAATCCATCACGCAGTGTGAAAGACCGTGCTGCCTATAATTTATTGCACGTTGCAGAAGAGAATGGTCTTATCAAACCAGGAGATACAATTATTGAGCCAACAAGTGGTAATACAGGAATTGGTTTAGCGATGAACGCGGCTGCGAAAGGATATAAAGCGATTTTAATTATGCCGGACAATATGTCAAAAGAGCGTATAAATTTATTGAAAGCATACGGTGCAGAAGTAGTTTTAACACCGGCAGAACAAAGAATGCCAGGAGCAATTGCGAAGGCGTTAGAATTGCAAGAGAAAATTCCAAATAGTTTTATTCCGCAGCAATTTGAAAATCCAGCAAACCCGAATATTCATCGTTATACAACTGCACTTGAAATTTATGAACAAATGGATGGAGAGCTTGATGCATTTGTAGCAACGGCAGGAACAGGCGGAACGATTACTGGGACTGGTGAAACGTTAAAAGAGAAACTACCCAATTTATATGTTGCAGTAGTAGAACCGAAAGGATCTCCTGTTTTATCCGGAGGTGTTCCAGGTCCTCATAAACTAGTAGGAACAAGTCCAGGGTTTATCCCGAAAAACTTAAATACGGAAGTGTATAACGAAATTATTCAAATTGCAGACGAAGAGGCTTTAACGACAATGAGAAATTTAGCTAGACAAGAGGGATTATTAGTTGGGCCGTCTTCTGGTGCTTCTGTTTACGCAGCGATTATGATTGCGAAACGATTAGGTGCTGGTAAAAAAATTTTATGTATTGCACCTGATACAGGTGAGCGTTATTTGAGTATGGGATTATTTGAATGAAAATGATAGAAACCCCTTAATGGTGAAAGAGAGCTATTAAGGGGTTTGTTGTAGGTTATTTAGAGAGGAGAAGCACAATGAAACTATTAAAACCAACATATGAATATAGCAAACAAATTATGGAGTATCGCGATGCGTTTTTACATGCTGATGAACAACCACACGGCAGTAGTTCTTTACAAAATTTTGATTCTCTCGATGAATGGTTTGAAAAAGTGAGTATACAAGAAGCGGGAGAAAACTTACAAGGTAATCGAGTACCGTCTAGCCAATTTTTAAGTTTTGAAAAAGGGGAACTTATAGGTTTTGTAAATATTAGACATCGACTAAACTCAGAATTATTGCGGGAAAGTGGTCATATTGGATATAGTGTCCATCCAAATAAACGTCGCCAAGGTTACGCTACAAAACAACTACAATTTGCATTGGATGAAGCGCAAAAATTAGGATTGCAGAAAGTGTTAATAACTTGTGATAAAGCTAATATCGCTTCGGCTAAAACGATTCAAAAGGTTGGCGGTGTGTTAGAAAATGAAGTAGTTTCTTCTCATACTGGGGAAATTGTACAACGTTATTGGGTAGAAATATGATGTAGTGGAACTTTGAAAAGGGAATAAAATGTGTAATATCGAAATAAATAAAAGAAGTAAGGCTGTAATGCAATTATAGGGGGAAATGAAGTGGGATTAAAAGAGAAAGCAATAGAAATGTCAGAGATTTATAGGAAGAACCCAAAAGTGGAGGCTATTATTTTAGCCGGTTCAGTAGCTAGAAAGCTAGAAGATGAACATTCAGATATAGAACTACATATTTTATGGTCAATGCCACCAGAGAATGAGGATCGTAAAGGGCCTATTAACTATATTGGTGGAACAATTTTGTCATATCATCCTTATGAGGAAGAAGAATGGTCGGAAACGTATTTGACGAAAGAAGGAATTAAATTAGAGATTAGTAACTTTTTAACAGAAACAGTAGAGAAAGTGATTTCGGATGTGGTGGATCAATATGATATAAGTTATGAAAAACAATGTATTGTATCATCCGTGCATGACGGTGTTAGTTTGTATGGAGAAGAGAAAGTACATGCATTAAAAGATAGAGTGGTAGCATATCCAGAAAATCTAGCGAAACGGATGATTTCAGAAAATCTTTGGTTAAGCAATCGCTGGCATAATCGAGAGGCACTTTTAAAACGAAAAGACTGGCTTATGCTATATGATGTTATTTGTGAAGCACAAAGGAATATATTTGGTGTCTTATTTGGTTTGAATAAAATGTATGTACATCACCCGGCGTTTAAATGGATGCCATATAATGTGGAACGAATGATTATTAAGCCTGAAAACTTATATGAGCGTATGGCGAATGCTTTAATAGGGAAACCGGAGTATAGTGTACAGGAGTTAGAAGTGTTAATCGAGGAGCTATTACAGTTAGTAGAACACCATGCTCCGGAATTACATATCGCTGAACAGCAAAAGCGTATTCAATATGCGAAATAAAAAACAAAGAGATGTAACCCTTGTTACATCTCTTTGTTTTTTATTTTACTGATTTCCCCAGTATAGGTAAGCGTTGAATTCTATCACCGAGAATATGTGAAGCAAGTCCACTTGTTAATACGAATAAAAGGTAAACAAGCCCTCCTACAGCGCCACATATAACGACAATGAGAAGTGATTCCATATAAGTTTGTCCAGGAATTAGCCATGTTAAAATTGATTTTAATGCCATCACAACAGCAGACATTGCTGCGGAGTAAATTGTAATAAGAAATACTGTTTTTGCTGTCTCACCAATTTTAAATTTCGCAAACTTAACGATGCAGTACAACATAATACTATTGGAAACGAGGTATCCAAGAATGGTTCCAAGTACAGCACCGTGTCCGCCAAATAAATGTAAGAGCGGTGTATTTACTACAACTTTAACGAGAATTCCGGCTGAGAATGCAATCATTGTTTTTCGTTGATAATCGATTCCTTGTAAAATAGCTGCTGAAACTGTGAAAATCGCACTTAATATAGCAGACGGTGCGAATGAAATTAAATATTGTGATCCACCAAGTGCGATTTCAGGATTTACATAAACCATGCGGAATGCATCGTAAGCGATGCTAGCAAGACCAAATGCAGCCGGGATTGTGAAGAATAACAAGACTTGAAATATCTTTGAAATTTGTTCTTGTAATTCTTCTAATTTCCCGCTTGTATAAGATTTCGTTATAGCCGGAATGATCGTTAAGGAGAATCCAGTTGCAAGTGAAGCTGGAATCATAATTAACTTTTGGGCATAGTTCGTTATATAAGCGAAAACTGCATTTGCTGTTTCTAACGGCTCTCCCATCGCTCTAAGGACATCAGCTACAGTATATTGATCTACTAACGTGTAGAGTGGAATTGCGATGCCGACAAATACAATTGGGATGGCATATCGAAGTAATTCTATATAAATATTTTTTAATGGAATATTGGATGCTCTTGATTTTAATTCACCTTCGGGAGGTTTTAACCCATTATATTTTTTCCAGTACATCATTAAAATAGAGACGCTTGCAAGTGCTCCGATAACAGCTCCAAACGTAGCAACTGCAACAGAAGAGGCTACGGAACCTCCTAATAGTTTTGAGACGATAAAGCTACCAACTAAAATGAAAACAACGCGTGCAATTTGTTCTACGACTTGAGAAACAGCGCTTGGTTTCATATGTTGAAATCCTTGGAAATAACCACGTGTCACACTCATTGCTGGTACGAGAATAAGTGCGAAACTTAATGCTCGCATCGTAAGTGTTACGTCAGAGATAAATTGTGGATCTGGCGTTTTCGAGCGAATAATAAATTGTGATATGTAGGGTGCTCCAATAAATAAAACTAAAAACCCTAAAAATCCCATAAACAACATTAATTTTACGCTAGAGTTGTATAATTTTTTGCTTGTACTATAATCACCAAGCGCATTATGCTTTGCAACGAATTTGGAAACGGCAATAGGGATACCGGCAGTTGAAAAGCTTAATAAAATTCCGTACCAAGAGTATGCATATCCATATAAAGCGACCCCTTGTGTTCCGACTAATAGTTGAAAAGGGAAGAAGTATATAAAACCTAATATACGTGAAATCATTGTTGCGCCGCTTAATAAAGCAGTTCCTTTTAAAACTTTTGAAGTAGACAAAATTCTTTCCTCCTACTCGTGCTGTCTTACGTTTATCGTATATTACTATAAACCTGTTAGAGTAGTTAATATAGTATGGAACATAAATATTCTAATATTATTCACTTAAAAGTCATATTTTACATTTTCAAATAGAATGTAATACGTAAAAATTCAAAATATAAGTTGACACTATTTTTAATGTGTGATAAAAATGATAGTAATCAATTCGGAAAATAATATTTGGGCAATGAAAGGGTATAGTAGTGAATATCTCCCTATTACAGAGAGCTGATGGTTGGTGTGAATCAGTATATAGATTATTCATGAAGTTCGTCCTGGAGCATCTTTCATAAATCTCACATTATGAGGAAATGAAAGACGGTAGTTTATACCGTTATCAAATAAAGTGGTGAAGATTGTTTCACAACTAGGGTGGTACCGCGATATTTATCGTCCCTACGTATTTACGTAGGGACGTTTTTTATTTAGGTCTTACTTTGTTGTGGCTTCATAACTAGGGTGGTACCGCGATAATTTATCGTCCCTACGTATTTGCGTAGGGACGTTTTTTATTTAGGTCCTAACTTTGGTGTATCTTCATAACTAGGGTGGTACCGCGATATTTTTGTCGTCCCTACGTATTTACGTAGGGGCGTTTTTTATTAGTAGAGAGGAAGTGAACGTATTAGAAAAGAGTGTGGATAGAACAATATAAATACCGAATTGTAAAACAGAAAAAGATAAAGAGAGGAGATTAACAAATGAATTCACAGCAATGGACATCGAAATTAGGTTTCGTATTAGCTGCGGCAGGTTCAGCAATTGGTCTAGGGGCTATTTGGAAGTTCCCGTATATGGCCGGAATTGGAGGGGGCGGCGCGTTCTTCCTTATTTTCATCGGTTTCACATTATTAATTGGTTTACCGCTATTATTAGCTGAATTCGTTATCGGAAGAAGTACACAAAAAGAGGCTGTTGATGCGTATAGAGAAATCGCACCAAAAACATTATGGCCATGGTTAGGGAAATTAGGGATTGTAACTTGTTTCATATTACTTTCTTTCTACAGTGTTGTAGGAGGCTGGATTTTATTATATTTATGGAATGCAATTACAGGTAGACTATGGGAAGGAAATGGCGCATACGAAGCTACGTTTGGTGAAATCATTTCCAATCCGTATTTAGCAGTAGGATCACAGCTATTATTCATCCTTATTACTATTTTTATCGTAAGTAAAGGTGTACAAAATGGTGTTGAAAAAGTAAATAAATATTTCATGCCAGCACTATTCGTTTTATTCTTTGTATTAATCGTTCGTGCACTTACGTTAGATGGTGCAGGAGAAGGGGTTCGTTTCTTCTTACAACCTGATTTCTCACATGTAACATCAGAAGTTATTTTATATGCGATGGGACAATCGTTCTTCTCACTATCAGTCGGAGTAGCAGTAATGGTAACGTATAGCTCATACTTACCGAAAGAGGAAAGTTTACCGCGTTCAGCATTTTCTATCGTAGCTTTAACGCTTGTGATTACATTACTTGCAGGACTTGCAATTTTCCCAGTAGTGTTCGCATTTGGAATGGAACCATCTCAAGGACCGGGACTATTATTTATCGTACTGCCAGCTATTTTTAGTAAAATGGCATTCGGAAAATTCTTCTTCATCGTTTTCTTACTACTATTCTTCTTTGCTACTATTACATCAGCGATTTCGATGTTAGAAATTAGCGTGGCATCTTTAACTGCAAAAGGTAAAGGGAAACGTGAAAAAATGGCTTTAATCGTAGGTTTATTAATCTTCGTTGTAGGAGTACCATCAGCATTGTCATTTGGTATATTAAGCGATCTGAAGATTTTCGGAAAGACAGTCTTTGATTTAGTGGATTATGCAGTTAGTAACGTATTAATGCCACTTGGTGTTTTATTAGTTTCTATCTTTGTTCCTTTAAAAATGAAGAAAGATGTATTAATGAAAGAGCTTGGTGTAAGTAAAAATAAAGGCTATAAATTATTCGTATTATGGTTATTCTTACTTCGCTTCATCGCACCAATTGCGATTATTATCGTATTCTTAAATGTACTTGGCATTATTTAAACAAAAAGGTAGCGTATCATTGTATGATACGCTACCTTTCTTACTTTGTTCTTTTTTGTAGTTCGTTTACTGTTACGAACTGATAGCCCTTCTTAGATAAAGAGTCTAAAATACCTTCAACGGTCTGTAAACTTTCATTAGACTCATCATACATAGAGTGCAGTAAAATGATAGAACCTGGTTTTACATTTTTATTAACATATTCAATTTTATCAGCAGCAGATTTATAAAAAGTATCAGGTTCAAGGTCCCAGGTGATTGTTTCGATATTGTTTTTATTTAAATAATAGGGCAGACCAATTAGCTTTTTCCCGTTAGGTGGTCTAAAATCAATTGCGCCTGTAAATCCTGTTTGGCGGATTAATGCATTCGTTTTTTCTATTTCTTCTTTAATAAAAGAAGGTGTTTTAAAAACCATTCTGTTATGAGAATATGTATGGTTTCCAATTTGGTGTCCAGATTGTACGATAGATTCTCCTAACGATAGGTTTTTCTCTAATTCATTTCCAATTAAAAAGAAAGTAGCTTTTGCATTGTATGTATCTAGTAGCGGTAATATTTGTTTTACATTGTTAGTAGGGCCATCATCAAAAGTTAAAGCAATCACCTTTTCATTTGTTTCTACTCGATTTGTTAAATCTCCAAATAATTGAAAGCTTCTTGCATTCATCAATTTGTATGTTCCGAATAATGCTACAATAATAATGAATAATGTAATGATTGTAATGATTATTTTCTTTTTCATAAAGCAACCTCACTATAGTTTTTGATTGGACTAAAAAGTATTATATCAAACTAAGTAATTTCATGCTTTAAAAAGGATGTGGATGCAAGGGGAAGGAATTTATCATATAATGTAATGAAAAAGGTATATTAGGAGGTGTTTACATGGCGATTATAATTCAATTGCCAGACACTGCAGCGTCTCATGCAAAGCCAAGTATGGAAATGGCGATACTTTGCGTGAGGTAGACAGGTAATATACAATTCATCGCCAAAATGAGCTTGTATCATTTTTTGTATTTGGCTTTGCACCTTATTGAAATGAACCATAAAAAATAAGGGGCGAGCAGAAATGAAATACGTAAAAGCTAAGGCAGTTTTACCAGAGAGTTTAATTACTGAAATTCAAAAGTATATACAAGGTGAAACAATTTACATTCCAAAACAAGAAACGAAACATTATAAATGGGGAACACGATCTGGAGGAAGAAAACAGTTAGATGAAAGAAACAAAGCCATTAAAGAAGCGTTTAAAAGTGGAATTGCTATTCATCAACTTGCAGAAGAGTATTTTCTTTCCGGAGAAACGATAAAAAAGATTGTGTATTCTAAATAAGAGGAAAAGAGTCTGATTCATATTACTTTGAATCAGACTCTTTTTGTTTTATATGTATTGGATATATGAGATGTGAACGGGCATGATAATAGAAAAAATGTGCCGTTTTTTTATAAAATGGTATACAGAGCACTTGAAAAGTAGAAAGGTGAACATATATGAATCATATTGGACAAATAACGATAGAGCTTTTAATTGGTTTCTTTGTTCTATTAATTGCTACAAAAATATTAGGGAAAACACAAATATCTCAGCTGACGCCATTTGATTTTATTTCTGCTATTGTTCTCGGTGAGCTCGTTGGAAATTCAATATATGATCCTAAAATTAAAGTGTGGTCTATTTTATATTCAGTATTTGTATGGGTAATTTTAATTTATACAATAGAAGTGATAACGCAAAAAATAAGAGGAACAAGAAGGTTTTTTGAAGGATATCCTTCCATTATTATTCGTAATGGAAAGATTGATCGTGAACAATTAAGTGTAAATCATTTGGACATTAACCAATTACAACAAATGCTTAGGCAACAAAAAGATATATTTTCAATCCGAGAAGTTGAATATATGATATTAGAACCTAACGGAAATATAAGTGTTCTGAAAAAAAGTAAATACGAATCTCCCACTATAAATGATTTAAGTTTAAAACATAAGCCTGTATACTTACCAATTTCATTAATTAGTGATGGAAAAGTAGTGAAAGATAATTTGAGAGAAGCTGGTTTTGATGAAGGATGGCTGTATAAGCAAATAAAACAAAAGGGGATTACTAAGTTTGAAGACGTATTATATGCGGAATGGAAAACAGATGATGGCTTCTTTTGTCAGGAAATGGAGCGGTAAAATATAATCGATGTATGTAATATTCGTTTCTAAGTTATCTTTTACATACCAAAAAGCTAAATCATTGTATACAATAAGATTAGATCAACAATTTGTATGGAGTGATAAAGATGGAAGCTTTTATTAGAAGTGATCAATATAATTTTATAAAATCACAAGCTTATATTTTAGCGAATGGGCACGCAACGGCAAATGATAGAGGTGTCATTCAAGCGTTAAAATCATTAGCAATTGAAAAGATAATACATGTATTTGAGAATTTAACGGATGAGCAGAAAGAGTTAATCGATACGGTATTAACAGTTCAAAATAGAGAAGATGCAGAATCGTTTTTAATGAAAATAAATCCGTACGTCATTCCGTTTCAGGAAGTTACAGCACAAACATTAAAAAAATTATTTCCTAAGGTGAAAAAATTAAAACTTCCTGATATGGAAGAAATGGACATGAAAGAATTATCTTATTTAAGCTGGATTGATAAAGGGTCAAGCAGGAAATTTATTATAGCGAAAAATGATAAAAATAAGTTTGTTGGTCTGCAAGGAACGTTTCAAAGTTTAAATAAAAAGAGCATTTGTTCTTTATGTCACGGACATGAAGAGGTAGGGATGTTTTTAGTTGAAATTAAAGGTGATATACCAGGAACTTTCGTGAAAAAGGGAAACTATATTTGCAAAGATGCCGTGGCCTGTAATCAGAATATGAAATCACTTGATAAATTGCAGGATTTTATTGAGAGATTGAAGAAATAAAATGGAAAACCTCTAGTGCTTAAACTGGAGGTTTTTTATTTAAGAAACGGTAATAGATTTCTTTTTTAAAAGATATAATTTATAAATAAAACATAGGAGAGCTAAAGAAATGTTTAAAAAGTTTTTACTTTCTTTACCGGATGTTTTACTTATATGTATTGTTATCTACATAACATACACAACTACTCTTAGTTTTGTACAGATGTTAGTAATTTCAATTACAATCGGAATCGTTGGTGGTCTTGTTATAAGAATTTGTAAGGATGTATTCACATATATAAGGTGGACAATGAAACAAAGGAAATCTTGAATATGTTAAATAGCTATAAGGAGAAAATAAAATGACTAATAAAAAGAATAAAACTAAAAATGAGATAATACTTTGGACATTAACAGCTGTTGTTTTTATCATTGTATGGTACTTTTTTCAAAGATAAAAATGCATCGTACTTAAAAGGTACGATGCATTTTTATTATTTTTTTTGCCAATTTTCTTTTATAAAATCTGCACGGCCAGATTCTTTTTGCTCAGTAGCATATTTCTCTGGATTTTTTTTATAGAAATGTTGATGGTATTCTTCAGCCTCATAAAAAGGTGCAGCCGGGCGAATTTCAGTTACGATTGGCTCTTTAAACATACCGCTTTCCGCAAGAGTTTGTTTTGATTTTTCAGCAAGTTCTTTTTGCATTTCATTATGATAAAAAATAGCGGTGCGATAAGATGGACCACGGTCAAAAAATTGTCCGCCATCATCAGTTGGATCGATTTGTGGCCAATATAAATCCAGTAATTTTTCATATGGGAAAATAGAAGGATCAAATGTAATTTGTACAACTTCTAAATGACCAGATGTACCCGCTTTTACTTGTTCATATGTTGGGTTTTCTACATGACCACCTGCATAGCCAGAAAGTACTTTATGAATACCAGGAAGTTCATCAAACGGCTTTACCATGCACCAAAAGCAACCGCCTGCGAAGGTTGCGAGTTCGTATGTTTTTTCGGACATTGTTGTAATCCTCCTAAATATATATGTTTTATATAGTATTATATAAAAAGTTTTATTGCGCAATAAAAAAGATTCGAAAATATATGTAGTATTAAAAAAAATCAAAAAAACATGTTGACAATGAAAAGAACAACGTCCTATAATACGTTTAACAAATGAAAGTTAATTAAGAATTTTCTAACTTTATATGTTGTATATGCAAAGAAGAGGAAAGTAGATGATTATGATCGTTTCAGAGAGCTACTCCAAGGCTGTGAGAGTAGTAACAATCGAGTCATTGAAGATCACCTCGGAGCATCGCTTGCGAAAGGGAAACTGAGTAGAGGGCGACGGCATCGTCTCCGGTAAAAGGACGGGGGTCTAATTGGACCTACAGAGCTTATATTTCGTGAGAAGTATAAGGAAGCTGAGTGGTAACGCGAAACTCTCGCCTCAGCAATCAAAGCTACTAAATTGTAGTAGTTGATTGCTGAGGTGAGAGTTTTTATTTTTAAAAATAAGAGAATGCGTAGAAGAGGAGAGTAAATGATAAAAATTGTTTCAGAGAGCTACCCAGATGCTGTGAGGGTGGTAACAATGTCATCATTGAAGATCACCTCGGAGCACTACTTTTGAAAACTAGTAAAAAGTAGCGGGGTTGTTTCCGATAGAAAAACAAAAGTCTAATTGGACTTGCAGAGCTTACATTTCGTGAGAAGTGTAAGGAAGCTGAGTGGTACCACGATTCCCTCGTCTCAGCAATGGATTGCTATAAGTATGTATGTAATCGATTGTTGAGACGAGTATATTTTTAAAGTTTATATACTGAATATTCTGTTAAAAATACTCATCTCAGCAATCGATATAGAAATAGATTGCAAAAATAGAGAGAAAAAAAGAGGAGCGATGTGAGATGGGAAATCAGTACATTTATATGAATGGGGAATTTGTAGAAAAAGAAAAGGCAGTTGTTTCAGTATATGATCATGGTTTTTTATACGGAGACGGTGTATTTGAAGGGATTCGTAGTTACGGTGGAAATGTATTTTGTTTAAAAGAACATGTAAAACGATTATATGAATCGGCAAAATCTATTTTACTTACAATCCCGCTGACGGTTGACGAAATGGAAGAAGCAGTTTTACAGACACTTCAAAAAAATGAGTATGCAGATGCTTATATTCGGTTAATTGTTTCAAGAGGAAAAGGGGACTTAGGGCTCGATCCGAGAAGTTGTGTGAAACCGAGCGTTATTATCATTGCAGAACAATTAAAGTTATTCCCACAGGAATTTTACGATAATGGATTAAGCGTTGTATCTGTTGCATCAAGACGTAATACGCCAGATGCTTTAGACCCACGTATTAAGTCAATGAACTACTTAAATAACGTACTTGTAAAAATTGAAGCGGCACAAGCAGGAGTGCTAGAGGCTCTTATGTTAAATCAACAAGGATATGTTTGTGAAGGATCTGGAGATAATGTTTTCGTTGTGAAAGATGGAAAAGTATTAACCCCGCCATCCTATTTAGGAGCATTAGAAGGTATTACAAGAAATAGTGTTATTGAGCTATGTGAGCGACTTCATATTCCATGTGAGGAAAGGCCATTTACTCGCCATGACGTATATGTAGCAGATGAAGTATTTTTAACGGGAACGGCAGCAGAATTAATTCCTGTTGTAAAAGTTGATTCAAGAGAAATTGGAGATGGGAAACCAGGAAGTGTAACGAAACAATTGACAGAGGAATTTAAAAAGTTAACGAGGGAAAGAGGAGTACGTGTTCCAGGATTGGCGGAAAGCTTACTGTAGGTAGGGAGAGGAGTTAATTAAAATGGAGCAACAGTATACAACATATGAGAAATTACAGTGTGAAGATGTGACAGGAGCTGGACACGTTATTCAATGCTTGAAGAATTTAGGCGTAACGACTGTTTTCGGTTATCCGGGCGGAGCGATTTTGCCAGTGTACGATGCGTTATACGGAAGTGGTTTAAAGCACATTTTAACTCGTCATGAACAAGCTGCTATTCATGCGGCAGAAGGATATGCGAGAGCTTCTGGAAAGGTCGGGGTAGTCTTTGCTACCTCTGGCCCAGGGGCGACAAATTTAGTTACGGGCTTAGCAGATGCTTATATGGATTCGATTCCTTTAGTTGTCATTACAGGGCAAGTTGCAAAGTCATTAATTGGTAAAGACGGATTTCAAGAAGCAGATGTTGTTGGAATTACAGTACCTGTTACAAAGCATAATTACCAAGTTCGTGATGTGAATCATTTATCGCGCATTGTACAAGAAGCTTTTTACATCGCCGAAAGCGGGCGGCCGGGGCCGGTATTAATTGATATTCCAAAAGATGTTCAAAATGCAAAAGTCACCAGTTTCTTTAATGAAGAAGTTGATATTCCGGGGTACAAACCAGAACTCGTACCAGACAGCATGAAACTTAGAGAGGTAGCGAAAGAAATTTCAAAAGCGAAACGTCCACTTCTTTATATTGGAGGAGGTGTCATTCATTCAGATGGATCTGATGAACTGATCAAATTTGCAAGAGAAAATCGTATTCCAGTCGTGTCAACTTTAATGGGGCTAGGTGCATATCCGCCGGGAGATCCATTGTTTTTAGGAATGCTCGGTATGCATGGAACGTACGCTGCAAACATGGCAGTAACAGAATGTGACTTATTACTTGCTTTAGGTGTTCGCTTCGATGATCGTGTAACAGGAAAATTAGAACTCTTTTCTCCGCATTCGAAAAAGGTACATATTGATATAGATCCTTCGGAGTTTCAAAAAAATGTAGCGGTAAAGTATCCAGTTGTTGGAGATGTAAAAAAAGCGTTACACATGTTGTTACATATGCCAATTTGTACACAGACAGATGAATGGCTTACGAAAACCGAGGAATGGAAAGCGGAATACCCTCTTTCCTATATTCAAAAAGAAAGTGAGTTAAAACCACAGCATGTTATTAGCTTAGTAAGTGAATTAACGAATGGTGAAGCGATTGTTACGACAGAAGTAGGACAGCATCAAATGTGGGCTGCGCATTTTTATAAAGCGAAAAACCCGCGGACTTTTCTAACATCAGGTGGATTAGGAACGATGGGATTTGGCTTCCCGGCGGCAGTTGGTGCTCAGCTTGCAAAAGAAGAAGAACTCGTTATTTGTATTGCAGGTGATGCTTCTTTTCAAATGAATATTCAAGAACTACAAACAATTGCTGAAAATAACATCCCTGTAAAAGTATTTATTATAAACAATAAATTTTTAGGGATGGTAAGGCAATGGCAAGAAATGTTTTATGAAAACCGATTGTCAGAGTCGAAAATTGGATCTCCAGATTTTGTGAAAGTGGCAGAAGCTTATGGAGTGAAAGGATTAAGAGCGATAAATTCAACCGAGGCGAAACAAGTGATGTTAGAAGCATTTGCTCATGAAGGACCTGTCGTAGTTGATTTTTGTGTAGAAGAAGGTGAAAACGTATTTCCGATGGTTCCACCAAATAAAGGGAATAACGAAATGATTATGAAGAGGTGGGAAGAATGAGTCATACTTTTTCATTAGTTATCGATAACGATTCAAATGTCTTATTACGCATAAGTGGAATTTTTGCTCGGCGTGGTTATTATATTTCTTCATTAAATTTAAATGAAAGTGAAATGGAGTTAACGGCAGTTTGTACAGAACAAGAAGCAACATTACTCGTCGGTCAGTTGAAAAAGTTAATCAATGTACTGCAAGTAAACAAATTATAAGGAGTGTATGGAGTATGAAAACATATTATGAGCAAGATGCAAATGTAGAGTTATTAAAAGGGAAAACAGTTGCGGTAATTGGCTATGGGTCTCAAGGTCATGCACAGGCGCAAAATTTACGCGATTCTGGTGTGGAAGTTGTAGTTGGTGTTCGACCTGGTAAGTCTTTTGAAGTAGCAAAAGCAGATGGATTTGAAGTAATGTCTGTTTCAGAAGCAGTTCGAACCGCGCAAGTTGTACAAATGTTACTGCCAGATGAACAGCAAGCTCATGTGTATAAAGCAGAGGTAGAAGAGAATCTTCGTGAAGGACAAATGTTACTTTTTTCACATGGATTTAACATTCACTTCGGCCAAATTAATCCGCCAAGTTACGTAGATGTAGCGATGGTTGCGCCAAAAAGTCCAGGTCATCTCGTTCGCCGTGTATTTCAAGAAGGAAATGGTGTTCCAGCATTAGTCGCAGTACATCAAGATGCAACAGGCACAGCGTTACATGTAGCACTTGCTTATGCAAAAGGTGTAGGTTGTACACGTGCAGGTGTAATTGAAACGACATTCCAAGAAGAAACAGAGACGGATTTGTTTGGTGAGCAAGCGGTACTTTGCGGAGGTGTAACTGCACTTGTGAAAGCTGGTTTTGAAACGTTAACAGAAGGCGGATATCGTCCTGAAATTGCATACTTCGAATGTTTACATGAATTAAAGTTAATTGTTGATTTAATGTACGAAGGTGGTTTAACGAACATGCGACATTCTATTTCCGATACGGCAGAGTTCGGAGATTATGTAACAGGATCGAGAATTGTTACAGATGAAACGAAGAAAGAAATGAAACGAGTACTTACAGAAATTCAGCAAGGTGAATTCGCGAAGAAATGGATTTTAGAAAACCAAGCTGGGCGTCCAACGTATAATGCGATGAAAAAAGCAGAGCAAAATCATCAGTTAGAAAAAGTAGGAGCAGAGCTTCGTGAAATGATGAGCTGGATTCATGCACCGAAAGAATTAGTAAAGAAATAGAGTAATAGATTGTAAGTGAAAAATACGTAAGAGGGGATTTGACAAGATGAGAAGTGACATGATTAAAAAAGGTTTTGATAAAGCGCCGCATCGTAGTTTATTAAAAGCAACTGGTTTGAAAGATGAAGATTTTGATAAACCGTTTATAGCTATTTGTAATTCTTTTATTGAAATTATTCCAGGTCATAAGCACTTAAATGAGTTTGGGAAACTTGTTAAAGAAGCAGTACGTGCAGCAGGCATGGTTCCATTTGAATTTAATACAATTGGAGTAGATGACGGTATTGCGATGGGGCATATCGGTATGCGCTATTCGCTTCCGAGTCGAGAAATCATTGCAGATTCAGTAGAAACGGTTGTAAATGCACACTGGTTTGATGGCATGATTTGTATTCCAAACTGTGACAAAATCACACCTGGTATGATGATGGCTGCACTACGTATTAATATTCCGACTGTGTTTGTTTCGGGCGGCCCGATGGCAGCAGGAAAAACATCTAAAGGAGAAGTTGTCGATTTAAGTTCTGTTTTCGAAGGAGTAGGAGCGTATCAATCTGGGAAAATTTCAGAAGAAGAATTAAAGGATATTGAAGATCATGGTTGTCCATCTTGTGGTTCTTGTTCCGGTATGTTTACAGCGAACTCTATGAACTGTTTATGTGAAGTATTAGGCTTAGCTCTTCCTGGTAACGGAAGTATTTTGGCTATTGATCCGAGGCGTGAGGAGTTAATTAAAGAAGCAGCAGAGAAATTAAAGGTTTTAATTGAAAGAGATATTAAACCGAGAGACATCGTAACAGAAGAAGCAATTGATGATGCGTTCGCGCTTGATATGGCGATGGGCGGTTCAACAAATACAGTGTTACATACATTAGCACTCGCACATGAGGCAGGACTAGATTATGATATGAGCCGTATTGATGCTGTTTCAAGGCGTGTACCACATTTATGTAAAGTAAGCCCTGCTTCTAATTGGCATATGGAAGATATTGACCGCGCGGGCGGGATTAGTGCAATTTTGAAAGAGATGAGCCGAAAAGAAGGGGTACTTCATTTAGATCGTATTACTGCTACGGGGCAGACGTTAAGAGAGAACATTGCTCATGCAGAGATTAAAGATAAGGAAGTTATTCATTCTCTTGAAAACCCTCATAGTGAAGAAGGTGGATTACGTATATTAAAAGGAAACCTTGCGAAGGATGGGGCAGTTATTAAAAGTGGGGCAACTGAAGTAAAACGATTTGAAGGACCATGCGTTATTTTTAATTCACAAGATGAGGCGCTTGCCGGCATTATGCTTGGGAAGGTTAAAAAAGGAGATGTAGTTGTTATTCGTTATGAAGGACCAAGAGGCGGTCCTGGTATGCCGGAAATGTTAGCACCAACGTCAGCGATTGCTGGCATGGGATTAGGTGCAGATGTTGCGTTGTTAACCGATGGTCGTTTCTCTGGTGCTTCACGTGGTATTTCAGTAGGGCATATTTCGCCAGAAGCAGCTGCGGGCGGAACGATTGCACTTCTTGAACAAGGGGATATCGTTTGTATCGATGTTGAGGAAAGGTTGTTAGAAGTAAGAATTAGTGATGAAGAATTAGATAAGCGTAAAAAAGAATGGAAACGACCAGAACCGAAAGTGAAAACGGGATGGCTTGGGCGCTACGCACAAATGGTAACGTCGGCGAATACAGGTGCAGTCTTAAAAGTCCCAAATTTTGATTGAGCCAATATAAAAGAGATAAGGATGATATGAAATGGTGCAAAAGGTAAAGGAGAGAGTGAAAATTGAAGATATCTTAATGGCTCATAATTGCATGAAGGATATCGTTATTAAAACACCGTTACAACGTGATACAGTTTTATCTGAGAAATATGATTGTGACGTTTATGTAAAACGAGAAGACTTACAATTAATTCGCTCTTTCAAAATTCGTGGTGCGTATAATCTAATTCAAAGTTTACCGAAAGTGCAATTACAAAACGGTGTTGTTTGTGCAAGTGCTGGTAATCATGCGCAAGGAGTAGCTTATACGTGTAATTTATTAAAGATTCCGTCAAAAATTTTCATGCCGACGACGACACCTAAACAAAAAGTGTCACAAGTACAATTTTTCGGTGGTGATTTCGCAGAGATTGTATTGGTTGGTGATACATTCGATAGCTCTTTCCAAGAAGCGCAGCGTTATTGTGAAGAGAATAGAATGACATTTGTTCATCCGTTTGATGATCCGTACGTAGTTGCTGGTCAAGGGACAGTGGCAGTTGAAATTATGCATGATATGGAGAAACCGGTTGATTATATCTTTACAGCAATTGGTGGTGGTGGATTAGCATCAGGTGTTGGTACATATGTGAAAGGTGTTAGTCCTGCTACACAGGTCATTGGGGTAGAGCCAATGGGAGCTGCATCTATGAAAGAGGCTTTTCTTCAAAATGATAATGTCGCATTGGAGAAAATAGATAGTTTTGTTGATGGGGCAGCGGTTAAAAAGGTAGGAAAGTTAACATTTGAAACTTGTAAAGATGTAATTGATGACATTGTTTTAGTACCAGAGGGAAAGGTTTGTACGACGATTTTAGAACTGTATAAGAAAAATGCGATTGTAGCTGAACCAGCTGGTGCACTCTCTATTGCAGCGCTTGATTTATACAGAGATGAAATAAAAGGTAAAACAGTTGTTTGTACGCTAAGTGGTGGAAATAATGATATTGATAGAATGCAAGAAATGAAAGAACGATCTCTCATTTATGAAGGATTAAAGCATTATTTCATCATTGAATTCCCACAGCGTTCAGGTGCGTTAAGAGAATTTCTTGATAAAGGATTAGGGCCAGAAGATGATATTACTCGCTTTGAGTATATTAAGAAACATAATAAGGAAAATGGTCCAGCATTAGTCGGAGTAGAATTAAAACATAAAGAAGATTACGAGCAGTTAATTACCCGTTTTAAAGAAAATAACATTCAATTTATGGAGCTTAATAAAAATCCTGTTTTGTTTGATTTGCTTATTTAATAGAAGGAAAGAGTTAGCACCCAAATAAAAAAGATAGATACAAGCGGGGAAATATAATGCTTGTTCTATCTTTTTTATAGTTAAACTAGATATTCATTAAATTCAAGAAGAATAAAGCTAGCTAACCAAAAGAGTATTGCAATACGAATGATTACATACATAGTAAATTCAAAGGGAGAAAGGTTTCTCTCTCGCTTTATTTTTTTTAATAGTCTCACAGAATAAAAGGAACATAAAAGCAGGATTGCTATAGAAATTTTATAGATATTTTCTAAGAGAACTATATTTTCTAATAAGCTCTTTAGCATATTCATCACCTATTCTCTAATGTATGTTACAGAGAAATGGATCTTGTACTGTTTAGTGGCGTTTATTTATTATTTTCCCTGTATCATCAATTTCTACATCGGTTGAAACTTCTTGTAAATATTGTAGAGCTTTTTTCTTTTCTTCCTCATTTACAGGGGAAACTTGGTTGTTACGGATGATATAAGGATTGAATGACATTTGGACATCCTTTCCTTTAAAAGTTAAAGTTAATACACCAGTTTCAGCACTTTTTCCGTTCACATAACTTGGGAATAAAAAGTTTCCTAATGAGTAAGCGACAGGAACGTTATTATAATATTCAAACCCTTGTAACCAATGTGGATGACTTCCGACAATCGCGTCGGCTCCTGCTGTAACCATTTTATTTACATATTGTTTTTGATAATCTACCGGACGATTTGATTTTTCGACACCCCAATGCATATAGACAATTAAATAGTCTGCATCTTTCTTTTGCTCTTTAATTGTTTTTGTTACAAGATTTAAATCATACCCGTTCGCAACGCCAGGTTTATTGTCATCAGCTACCCAAGTAAAATCAGGCATAAATCGGACGAATGAAAGGAATTTGAATTTTTTTCCTTTTACAGTCATTTCTCGTGCAGTATATGTGTCTTTTGCATTTTTTCCGGCTCCAATGTAAGGGAACTTTGATTTTTCTACGTAAGAGATTGTATCTAGTAATCCCTCTTGTCCGTAATCAAGTGTATGATTATTCCCGATATTTACGATGTCATAACCGGTGTTTTTTATAGCTTGAAGCGTGGATGGATCACTTTTAATCCAAAACAGTTGTCCAGGAGCTTTTTTTTCTCTCGTTGTAAATGCAGACTCTAAATTAACGAAAGAAATATCAGCTTTTGTTATTTCTTCTTTTACATGCTGGAATGGATAATCAGCCCCGTTTTTTTCGATTACCGGACGTAATTGCCAATCGAACATTGTATCACCAGAAAAGGTGAGGGTAATTTCTGGGTCTTCTATTTTCTTTTCTCTCGTTGAAGCAGTTTTGCTAGATTTGTTTTGGAAATCGGGTTTGTCTTTCGCTTTTGAAGTAAAAGAGTGGTTAATTAATACAACAATTGGCGTAATGCAAAAGGCTATTAACAAAAATCGTTTTAGTAAAGTTTTCATAAATACCTTCCCTTTTGAGTTTATCCCGCAATTAAATTAGCAATGAGTCTATAAAAAGTAATTGGTTTATGTACAGATATAAAAAATGCGGTTTATGTATTGAAAAAACATTTGTTAATATTCTCAATATTAAGTTAACATATAGATAACCTGTAAATCAATGAATAAACCAAAATATAGAAATAAAGAATTCGAAGGGTGAAGAATGAGAAATGGTTATATTAGGAGCAGTTGTAAATGGGATTTGCATTATATTTGGTACTTTACTAGGTAAATTATTTAGTAGAATACCAGAAAGTATGAAGGGAACAATTATGCATGCAATCGGTTTAGCGGTTACTGTACTTGGACTTCAAATGGCATTGAAAAGTGAAAATTTTCTTGTTGTCATACTAAGTTTAGTAATTGGTACCGTCATCGGGGAATGGTTACAATTAGAGGGAAAGTTAAAACAGTTAGGAGATTGGCTAGAAAATAAAGTTGGATCGAAAGGGAAAGGGAGCATATCAGAAGGTTTTGTAACAGCTACTTTAATATTTGCAATTGGCGCGATGGGGATACTTGGTGCACTCGACAGTGGAATTCGCGGAAATCATGATATTTTATTTACAAAGGCAATTATCGATGGATTCATTTCTATTATATTAACGACAACTTTAGGAATTGGCGTAGTATTTTCAGCGATTCCCGTTATTTTATATGAGGGTGGTATTGCAATTTTTGCAACACAAATTAATAGTTTGGTCCCGAAGGAATTAATGAATCAATTTATAGTAGAAATGACAGCTACAGGTGGTATTATGATAGCCGCTATTGGATTGAACTTGCTTAGTATTATTAAAATCAAGGTGGCAAATTTACTTCCAGGTATATTGGTAGTGGGTGTAATTGTTTCAATTATTTATGGTTACGGTTTGTTAGTAAATTAGTAGAGGATGGAAATACATATGGAGGAGTTTCAATTTACAAAACGTGTGCATAACATATTGGAGATTGCAGCAGAAGAGGCAGAATGTAATATCATTCAACCAGTTCATTTGTTTATTGGCATGTGTAAAGAAGGTACTGGCATTTGTGGCGAGTTGTATATGTATTTGTTCCGTAATATGGGTACGGATTTTTCAGAAAAATTTTCATTACGAAAACAATATGATTTAACGGATCAAGATTATAAAAAAATAGGACAATATAAATTATCCCATAAGACGCTAGAAATTTTACAAATAGCGAAAAAACGTATGGAACGTTTTCAGCAAGTAATAATTAATGAAGGACATGTTATATATGCATTATTTCGTGTAAATCCAGTTATTGAAAATGCACAGATGCAAAGAGATATATTACGTATTATAGCTGAGCCAAGAGATTTAGCAGTCGATTTAAAAAGTTTTGTTCCTATTTATAATGATTTAACTTGTACTGTTAGAAAGGCTAACGCTTCTGATCTTGAACAATTAGCAATTTTTGTTGAAGCAGAATTTGGTGAACGGTGGTTACATTCGATAGAATATGGATTTCGTACATATAAAGAAAACTTACCTATTTATATAGCAGAGCAAGAAGAAGTGATAGTAGGTTTCGCTTGTTATGATGTAGTGAGAGGAAAGAAAGGATTGTTTGGTCCAATGGGCACGGCGAAACAAAATCGTGTGAAAGGTGTAGGGAAGCAATTGTTACATTGTAGTCTGCATAGTATGAAGCAAGAGGGTTATGAATATGCAATTATTGGGCAAGCGGGCCCAATTGAGTTTTATGAGAGATGTTGTAATGCACGTTTAATACCGATCATGGATTATTAACCAACTTCATTTAGGTGGAGTTGGTTTTATTATGAAAAAAATGTGGGAATGTAGTGATTTTTATTAGAAAATAGCGGGTTTTGTAGTAAATCTTACAAATAAAGCAAATTACTAAACTTTTTATAAGAAAGGGTGTAGAATGGGTATCTAAAGAAAGAAGGTGTGAAAATGGCCAGCTGGAAACGAAATTTAATGATTTGTTGGCTAGGTTGTTTTACCACTGCAGCCGGTATGAGTTTAGTAATTCCTTTTTTATCTTTTTATATTGAGGAATTAGGGGTGACTGGCACTTCTAGTATTGCACAGTGGTCGGGACTTGCATTTGGTGTAACATTTTTAATGGGTGCGATCGTATCACCAATATGGGGAAAGCTTGGTGATATACATGGACGGAAATTGATGCTAATTCGTGCTAGCCTTGGTATGGCGATTATTATGACGCTTATGGGGTTTGTAACGGATGTATATCAACTAGTCGCACTAAGATTTTTGATGGGAGCAGTATCTGGTTTCCTTTCAACAGCGATGACATTTATTGCAGCAGAAACTCCGCAAGAGCATTCAGGTTGGGCGATCTCCACAATTTCAACTGGTGGCGTGAGCGGTTCTTTACTTGGACCGTTACTTGGAGGTTATTTATCTGAGTTAATTGGAATGCGTCATGTTTTTCTTGTTACAGGAGCTTTTTTATTCCTTTCCTTTCTCATCGTTTTTTTCTTTCTACATGAAGAAAATCACTCTGCTCAAGCAAAAAAAGTACAAACGAAAAAAGTATGGACGATGGTTCCAGCTAAACATTTGATTATTAGTTTGTTTGTCACAACATTTATTATTCAACTTGCTAATATGTCTGTTCAGCCAATTGTTACATTGTACGTGAAAAATTTAGTTGGTCCTCAAACGGCGCATATTGAAACAATTGCAGGCGCCGTTATGTCAGCGACAGGATTAGCTGTTATTTTGGCAGCACCAAGATTAGGACGATTATCAGATCATATCGGTCCTCAAAAAACGTTAGTTGTAGCGTTGTTTGCTGCAGGAATTATTTTTATCCCGCAAGCATTTGTAACCTCAGCTTGGCAACTATTAATTCTTAGATTTTTATTAGGTATTGCACAAGCAGGATTATTACCTTCCGTACAAACTCTACTAAAACAACATACACCAACTCATGTAACGGGACGAATATTTGGATATAATCAATCGTTTCAGTTTTTAGGAAATATGATTGGACCAGTACTTGGTGGACAAATTGCAGCACATGCAGGGTTTCAATATGTTTTCTTCTCTACATCATCACTATTGTTTATTGCGTGTATTTGGGTTTATTTTCATAATAAGAACGAAGAGGTATCAGAGAAACGACATTTGGAAGTTAGTTAACTAAGTGAATAAAAAAGGATGAAGCAATGATTGCTTCATCCTTTTCTTTAAAATGTAAGACATAGGTAGCTTAATGTACCAAGCTCATAACTACGGTGAATGACTTCACCGCTATTTTCACCACTTCCCATAGCGATAAATAAAGGAACAAAATGCTCTGCTCTTGGTACTGCTAATTGTGCATGAGGCGCATTGTTTTCCCAATTAAACAACGCATCTTTATCGTTAGTCTGCATATGTTTTATAATCCAATCATCAAATTCAATTGCCCATTGTTCGGGTGTAGTTTGATTCCATTTCAGTGCTCGTAAGTTATGAACGGTAACACCACTACCGATTACTAAAATATCTTCCTGTCCAAGTCCTTTTAATGCTTCTCCAATCTTAAATTGTTCTTTTGCAGAAAGGAATGGATTTACTGATATTTGGACGACAGGAATATTTGCTTCTGGATACATACGGTGCAATAGTGTCCATGAGCCGTGATCTAAACCTCTCGTCATATTATGATGGACTGGAATACCTTTGTTTTTAAACTTTGTTTCTAACATAGATGCAATGCTAGAAGAACCTTTTGCACGATACTTAATTTCATATAACTCTGGAGGAAAACCTCCAAAATCATAAATTGTTTCATATTCGTTATCTGATGAGGAAATCGTTAATACTTCACTTTCCCAGTGAGCAGTGAAAATAACAATTGCTTTCGGTTTATATGTTTCTCCAAGTGTTTTTAAAAAACTTGTATAATCTGTATCTTGAATAGCGAGCATTGGTGAACCATGTGCTAAAAATAGTGATGGCATCATAGTAAAAACCTCCTAAAACCATATAGTTACTTTATGTAAGTAACTATATGGTTTTATAGACGTTTCGTCAACATAAATGGTTTGACAGCTAATCGGAAAAGGTAGGCATTTGTCATAATGAAAGCAATTGCATATAATACATAATAAGAATAATGAATAGATATTCATTTTTGAGATACATAATAGAGTTGGGGGCTGACGAAATGAACGTACAGGAAAGTTTCGTTACGGCATTGGATGAATCAGAAATTTATTTACGCAAGTGGTTACCAGAATGTGAACCGAAAGGGATTATTCAAATTGCACATGGTATGACAGAACATGCAGGTGTTTATACAGACTTTATTGATGCGTTATTAGAAGCAGGGTATGGTGTTTATGCGCATGATCATAAAGGCCATGGGAAAACAGTAAAAAGAGAAGAAGACTATGGTCATTTTGAACCGGATATAGGGTGGAATCAGGTTGTGTCTGATGTGATCTTTGTTTCGGAAATGATAAAAGAAGAGCAGTCATGTCCATTATTTTTACTTGGCCATAGTATGGGATCTTTCCTATCAAGACGAGCTGTGCAACTTAGAGGCGAACTATATGATGGATTCCTTATTTCAGGAACTGGTGGAAACCCAGGGTTCTTAGGAGTCATTGGTCATAAAGTAGCGACAATTGAGATGAAATTACGCGGGACAAAAACGAAAAGTCCGATGCTAAACTTTTTATCTTTCGGAAATTTCAATTCGCACTTTAAACCAAATCGCACAAAATTTGATTGGTTATCTTCAGATAACAGTCAAGTAGATAAATATATTGCGGATCCATTATGTGGATTCATTTGTACGACTAGTTTTTATCGAGAATTATTTTCTGGTGTGTTAGAAGTAAATAAACTAGAAGAGTTTAAGAAAACACCGCAAAACCTTCCAATACATATTTTTTCAGGAGATTGTGATCCTGTTGGAGATATGGGAAAAGGTGTAAAAGAAGTATATGAAAATTATAAAAAATGTGGCGTAAAAGATGTAACGCTGCGTCTATATGAAAATGGAAGACATGAAATGTTCCATGAAGTGAATAGAGAAGAAGTATTTCAAGATTTGATTTCGTGGTTAGAAGAACATAATAAATGAGAATGAAAGCTAAGTCCAGACTGTTTATAGTTTGGACTTTTTGTTTGTAGGTGTTGCAAGTATTTACTGATGTAGTGTTCATGTCATTTTTACATATTTGAAGATAGGTTATATTCTATATAATTAAATAAATAGAAAGCCTTGTGCAAATGAGGAGATAAATGTATAAAATTAATAATCAAACTTTTTATAAAGCAACAGAGGCCATTCATAATAGTAGTATAATAGTGAATGAGGTGTTAATAGAATGGAAGATAAAACATTAGGTTTACTATTAGATGTTGTTGGGGAATTATTTTCAGATGAAATTTCAATTGCTGTATCGAATACGAAAGAATATATATACTATCGGCCAAGTAAACGAATTGATTTAAAGATTAGTGTCGGTGATCCTATAAAGGAAGGAACGATTGCTCATAAAGCAATGGTGACAAACCAAAAAACCTCTGAGTTTATGAATCGGGATGTTTTTGGTATTCCTTATCATGGTATGGCCGTACCATTCTCAAACAATGGAAAGCTTGAAGGTTGCGTGACAGCCATTTATCCAGCTTTAACGGACGGAAAATCAGTCGTTACTTTAAAAATAACGGACGGCTGGATTCCGGTTCCTTTTTCAAAAGTCATGTATTTAGAGGCAAAAGATAAAAAGACGTATGTAAATGCAGAAGAGTTAACAGGGACACATAAATACTCGTTACAAGAATTCGAATACTTACTTCCGAAAGATTCATTTATTAGATGCCACCGTTCCTTTATTGTAAATGTGAATCATATTCAAGCGATTTATCCTGATACGCATTCTACTTTTTTACTTTCTATGGATAATGGAGAGAGGGTTCCAGTTAGTCAATCATACGCTAGTTATTTTCGTAAACTTCTAGGATTCTAAATTATTCTGCTTTAGAGACTAGATTCGCTGTTTTGTCTGAATTTTTGCCATTGTATACTGAAATCCCTATTTAGATACTGTTAAAGTGTAAAATAATTATGAATATTCATAGGGAGAGGGATTACATATGGAGAATAATTTGGATAGAATTAGGGATGAACGTCTGAAAGATCGCGTAGTTACACCTGAAGAAGCAGCTTCATGGATTGAAAGTGGAATGACTTTAGGCTTAAGTGGGTTTACACGTGCAGGTGATGTAAAAGCAGTCCCATTTGCGCTTGTAAACCGAGTTAAGAATGATACATCTTTTAAAGTAAATGTTTATACTGGTGCCTCTTTAGGTTCTGATGTAGATAAATTATTTGCGGAAGCAGGAATTTTAGGGAAAAGATTGCCTTTCCAAGCTGATGCGACTATGCGAAAAGGAATTAATAACGGAGATTTTTTATTTGTGGACCAGCACTTATCTCATACATCAGAGTTACTTCGCGCTGACGTTATGGATGTAGATTTTGCTATTTTGGAAGCGGTTGCGATTACTGAAGATGGCATGATTATTCCAACAACTTCAATAGGAAATTCTTTAGCGTTTTCTTTAAATGCTAAGTCCATTATTATTGAAATGAATATGGCTCAATCCACGCAGTTAGAAGGACTGCATGATTTATATGAACCAGGTAAACAAGGAGAAAGACTTCCAATTCCAATTGTGAAAACGGATGATCGAATTGGAACGATTGGCATTCCAATCGATGTTGAAAAGGTGAAAGGGATTGTGTTTACGAACCAATTAGACTCACCATCGACAATTGTTCCTCCGGATGAAGAAACTGTTATTATGGCACAGCATTTAATAGAGTTCCTTCGAAAAGAAGTCGAAGTAGGCCGATTAACAAATCGTTTAGCACCGTTACAATCAGGAATTGGCTCAGTGGCTAATGCTGTTCTTCATGGAATGTTAGATTCGGAGTTTGAAGATTTAGAAGTGTATTCTGAAGTTTTACAAGATGCGGTCTTTGATCTTATGGATGCTGGAAAAGTCAATTTTGCTTCATGCTGTTCAATCACACTCTCTGAGGAGAAAATGCAAAAAGTATTTTCCAACTTTGAAAAGTATCGTGACAAATTAATGATGCGCCCGCAAGAGATTTCTAATCATCCTGAAATCATTCGTCGCCTCGGATTAATCTCGATTAATACTGCTTTAGAATTAGATATATACGGAAATGTGAACTCTACTCACGTTTTAGGCACAAAAATGATGAATGGTATCGGTGGTTCTGGTGATTTTGCGAGAAATGCTCGCCTAGCTATCTTTGTTACGAAATCGATTGCGAAAGGTGGCAACATTTCAAGTATCGTTCCTTTTGTTTCACATGTGGACCATACGGAACACGATGTAGATGTTATCGTCACTGAACAAGGGTATGTTGATCTAAGAGGACTGGCCCCAAGAGAAAGAGTGGAATTAATTATCGAGAATTGCGCACATCCAATGTATCGTGATCAGCTAAGAGCTTATTACGAAGAAGCTAAAACGAGAGGTGGACAAACTCCTCATGTTTTAGAAAAAGCTTTTTCTTGGCATACGAATTATGCTAAAAATGGAACAATGCTTGAGGCGGTAGTAGAAACTGTATAGGTGTGTATCGTTAGAAATAGTAAAACGAAAGATTGAGTTTGAAAAAAAATTTAGAAGAAGAAAACGCCAACTTTCAAAGATGGCGTTTTTTCCTTTAAATACATTGTTACAGGCCGTACTGATTATAATAAAGATTTATGAAAATAAGAGGGTTTTTTAATTACTTTTCGAATCATTTTAATAGTTTACATATCGAAGGTGAGGAGAAAGAATCATGAAGATAAGAGAAGCGTTATTAAGTGAAGCAAATGAATTAAGTGAACTCGCACTACAATCAAAAGCGACGTGGGATTATAGTGAAGAATTCATACTTGCCTGTAAGGAAGATTTAACTATTACAGAAGAGTATATAAATAATAATTTTGTATATGTTTTTGAAAACGATAATACGAAGATTGGATTTTTCTCATTTTTACGTAATGATAAAGCTCTCGATTTCCTGTACATTCATCCTCGTTACAAAGGGAAAGGCTACGGGAAAATAATGTGGAAGTATGTAATAGAAAAAGCAAATGAACTAGGCTTAAAAAGTTTTACGATTGATAGTGATCCGAATGCAAAAGGATATTACTTGAAAATGGGCGCACAGTTAATCGGAGAGACACCATCAACGGTCTTTAAGGATCGTTTACTGCCTCTTTTGAAATATGATGTGTAAAACTATTAATAGTAGGGGAAGATTAGAGTGGATGATGTAAAGGAAAAAAGAATATATGAAGCATTAATAAGATCGTGGTCGATTGAAACAAGTTCAAAGTGGACGACTGAGAATCCAGCAAAGGGACAGTGTGGTGTAACGGCTTTGGTCGTTCAAGACATATACGGAGGAGAGATTAAAAAGACAAAAGTAAGAGAGGCGTGGCACTTTTATAACTTTATAGATGGACAGAGGTTTGATTTTACAGAGGCTCAATTTAATGAAAAACTGAATTATATGGATATAGAATCAAATCGAGAAGAAGCATTTGCAGATACAAATGAAAAACAATATTGCATGTTGAAGAAAAAGATAACGAAAGAATTGAAATTATCTTTTGACTCTTAATCTTTAATAAGTTACTATAATGGTGGTAACTTATTAAAGGGAACTTCATAGAGTTGAAAGGGGAAATACTTTTGAAAACAACTTATGTAAACGCTACAATCGTAACGATGAATGAACAAAATGAAGTGATAGAAAATGGATATATCATTGTAGAAAATGATCAAATTATAGATGTGAAGAGCGGAGAATTCGCTAATGATTTTGAAGTAGATGAAGTAATTGACATGAAAGGAAAATGGGTTTTGCCAGGGCTTGTCAATACACATACACACGTTGTAATGAGTCTCTTAAGAGGTATTGGTGATGATATGTTATTACAGCCGTGGCTTGAGACAAGAATTTGGCCACTTGAAAGTCAATTTACTCCAGAACTTGCGGTTGCTAGTACGGAATTAGGATTACTTGAAATGGTGAAAAGTGGTACAACATCTTTCTCTGATATGTTTAATCCAATTGGAGTAGATCAAGATGCAATTATGGAAACGGTATCAAGGAGCGGGATGCGAGCTGCTGTTTCAAGAACTTTATTTAGCTTCGGAACGAAAGAGGATGAAAAGAAAGCAATTGAAGAAGCTGAGAAATATGTGAAGCGTTACTATAACGAAAGTGGTATGTTAACTACGATGGTTGCACCGCATAGTCCATATACATGCAGTACAGAACTGTTAGAAGAGTGTGCACGTATTGCAGTAGAAAATCAAACGATGGTTCATATTCACCTTTCCGAAACAGAGCGTGAAGTACGTGATATTGAAGCGCAGTACGGAAAACGTCCAGTAGAATATGCGGCAAGTTGCGGATTGTTTAAACGACCAACAGTGATTGCACACGGTGTAGTATTAGATGACAATGAGCGTGCATTTTTAGCGGAACATGACGTTCGAGTAGCTCATAATCCGAATAGTAATTTAAAACTAGGGTCTGGTATAGCGAATGTAAAAGCGATGTTAGAAGCAGGAATGAAAGTAGGAATTGCAACAGATAGTGTTGCATCTAACAATAATTTAGATATGTTTGAAGAAATGCGCATAGCGACTTTACTACAAAAAGGTATTCACCAAGATGCAACAGCGTTACCGGTTGAAACAGCTCTTACACTTGCAACTAAAGGAGCGGCTGAAGTAATCGGCATGAAACAAACAGGATCACTTGAGGTTGGAAAGTGCGCTGATTTCATTACAATTGATCCGTCTAATAAGCCCCATTTACAACCAGCAGATGAAGTATTATCGCATCTTGTATATGCTGCTAGTGGAAAAGATATAAGCGATGTAATTATTAACGGAAAACATGTCGTTTGGAATGGCGAATGTAAAACGTTAGATGAAGAGCGTATTATATTTGAAGCAAGTCGATATAAACGAGGTTTGCAAAGATAGGTATTTTCAGGATGTGGAGAAAGTCTTCTCCACATCCTGTTTTTGTGTCTGAACCTTTTTATTAATAAAAAGAAGTTAAGAATTTAGATAAAATCATTAGTTTCAAAAATCCTTTACATCATAATGATTATTTAAAGGATTTTGATGTTTCTTATTCTTTTGTCGCGTTGACCCATTTAATAATGTCCTGAATTACGTATTTAGGAATATTAGCAGGGATTTCATATTCACTAGGAAGACTTAATTCCCCATCACCCTCTGTGAAGAAATGATTCAATTTTGGGTATTCATTGAACTGAACATTCCTGCGGTTTGAAAGCCCTTCCTGCCATTTTGTATATTCATTTTTTACTGTTACTTGATAATCGCGTGCTCCTTGCAGAATCAGTAAAGGTTCTTTTCGTGATCTTGCCTCTTCAACAGGACGCCACCTAGAAACATCATACATAAAATGAGGCGATCCCAAATTGTAGCCAGTTGGAGGATGCTCAGGATTGAACGTAGGGTCTTGGATAAAAGCGAACTGTCTTTTTAGTTCATCGATTACTTCCTTTGACGCCCCTAGGTATTGATTCTGATCAATGGCAATGTCAGTCAAGGGGCGTGCAGGTGGTGCGAGTAAGATACTTCCTCTAACAAGTGAAGAAGGTGATTTGCTTAGTATACGTGGCATTGCGCCAGCTCCTAGACTATGTCCAAGAATGAAAATATTATTTGGATCAATGCCTTCCTGCTGCGCTGCTGATTTTGCTGCATATATTGCATCATCTGTAGTATCACGGTCTAACGTAACAGGTTCTGCACTCATCTTTAATGCGTGTTCTAAGGTACGTTTTTCATAGCGCAACACTGCAATTCCGTTGGATGAAAGGCCCACCGCAAGATCGCGTAAGATTTTTGTTCCCATATATGTGCTATCGCGATCATGGATGCCAGCACCATGAACAAGAACAACTACGGGTAGCTTTTCACCAGGCTTATGTTTCGGAACCGTTAATGTCGCTGGTAACGGATAGGTGGAATTTCCGATGACGATTTCACGTTCTTGATAAGAGTCAGGTTGATCATAGCTAGGATGCGGGATGGTATATGATTCCTTGGGAGGCCTTTCTCCAATTTCATCTACTTTCCCGCCAGGTGTAAATTTAAGGAGTAGCGGTATGGTAGTTCCTTCGATAACTGCTGGCATTTCCACCGTCTGATGGACTAAGTTTCGTTCTTTTATCACGGGGGGCCCCATGCTTTTTATACCGCTCCAGCCACTCTGTGTCCACCAGTTTTGTAATGTGTTTGCTGTAAACTTGGATTGAAAAGCAGCAGACGTCAACTGAAGTGCCTCTGCATATTTATCTTGCTGGAGATATTCAAAAAATAATGAGGTACGCTCCGTTAAAGAGACTCGTTTTTTTTCTACAGATGGTTCCTCATGTGTATTTGCGTGAATAGCTGTTGTAAGCGGAAAAGATGAAATGCCTAAAGAAAAGAGCAGGGTAAAGGAAAGTATTGATTTTTGTATTTTCTTTTTTTTATTCATGTTTTAACCTCCAATATGTGATGGTGAAAAATAGGTATGATAAATTAAGGTTCTGTTGTAACAACGTCTAAACCATTGATATGTTCATCTAAAACCAACAGTTCTGGTTTTGTCGTAATCGCTCTAGTAACTCCTAATCTCTCTTTCTTCACTTTATATTTTGACTATACGAAACAAAGTTCTCGTTTTTCTTACTTGATCCTTACAAAATCCTTAAGTGTATAAGATTTGTAAAATATCACTTGCTACTTGACCTGAATTTCAAAAAAAAGCGGCATTTCTTAATGGAGATAAAAAAATATCCCAACCAAACTGTACCTATATGTCTATTAAGTTAATTATGGGGGGATTTATATGAAACAGAAGAAAAGTTAAAGCAAAAAGGGAGGTATACAATAGGAGATGTTTTTTAAACTTGAGCGAACAGCGTAGATTATACATTCAATCTTTAGTGATCCTTTTTAAAAGGGTCACTTTTTTCTTGAACGAATAAATATTCAAAAGAATGTCGCATCTTTCTGTTCATATTTCTGCTATAATATATAACGCTTTATAATATTTTATATTTAAGGAGAACAACTCATGAAGCGAAAAAAGAGCCATTTAATGGTAATGGCACTTGTTACATCTTTATTATTAACAGCTTGTAATAATAAGGAAAATAAAAGTGATAAAGAGGCAAAAAAACAAGTATTAAATGTAACAGTATCAGAAGAAATTCCTTCTCTTGATACAGTGAAAACGATGGATGGTACGTCAGCGCACGTTATGCAGAACATATTTGAAGGGTTGTATGTATTAGATGATCAAGATCAGCCGATTCCAGCAGTAGCAAAATCGTTTAAAAGAAGTGAAGATGGTAAAAAATATACATTTGATTTGCGTAAAGATGCAAAATGGTCAAATGGAGACAATGTGACAGCAAATGATTTTATGTTTGCATGGAAACGTGCAATTAATCCTGAAACAGCGTCTCAATATGCGTATATGCTTTTTTACGTGAAAAATGCAAAAGAGATAAATAAGGGAACAGTGCCTCTTGCTGAACTTGGGGTTAAAGTTATAAATGATTATAAATTGGAAGTGGAACTTGAACAGCCAATCCCGTATTTTTTACAGTTGTTAGCGCTACCTATTTACTTACCACAGCATGAATCATTTTTGAAAGAACAAGGAAAGAATTATGCATTGGAACCTAGTAATCTCTTATATAACGGTCCATTTATATTAGAGAAATGGAAGCATGAACAAGAGTTTCAATTAAAGAAAAATGCCCCATATTGGGATGAAAAGAAAGTGAAATTAGACGAGATAAACTTTCAAATTGTAAAGGATACAATGACCGCTGTTAATTTATACGAAGCTGGTAATTTGGACCGGGTGCCTATTAATTCTCAATTTGTAGACAAGTATAAAGGGGATAAGGAGTTACATATGTCGAGCGAACCTGCAATTGCTATGCTACGTTTTAATGAAAAAAATAGTGCGTTAGCAAATAAGAAAGTGCGACAGGCTATTTCATTCGCGTTAAATAAAGAGGATTTCGTTGCTCATTTTATTAATAACGGAGCAAAACCTGCAACTGGGCTAGTACCAGTTGGGCATATCAATGAAGAAACGGGAAAAGATTTTAGGGAAGAAAACGGAAACCTTTCTTTATATGATGTACAAAGTGCGAAAAAAAATTGGGAAGAAGCGAAAAAAGAGCTTGGAGTAGAACAAGTAAACTTCGAGTTTTTAACATTTGAACAAGATAACGCAAAACGTATGGCAGAATATATAAAAGGTGATTTAGAAAAGAATTTACAAGGATTAACGATACAAATTAAACAACAGCCATTTAAGCAAAAATTACAGTTAGAACAAACAGGTGATTACGATATAACTATGGCAAATTGGGGACCCGACTATAAAGACCCAATTAGTTATTTAGAACTATTTACGACTGGTAATCAAAATAATAAAATGAATTATTCTAACCGTCACTACGATGAATTAATAAAGAAAGCGAAAAGCGATCTAGTATTAGATCAGAAGAAAAGATGGGAAGCATTGCAAGAGGCCGAGCGTATTCTATTAGGGGATGCTGCAGTCGCACCGCTTTATCAAATGGGCTCAGCTTACGTACAAAAGGATTATGTAAGAGGAATTGAAAAGCATCAATTTGGTGGTATTTATACTTATAAGAATGCTTATATTGCAAATGAATAAATACAAAAAACCTTACTTTTTTAAAGTAAGGTTTTTTTACACATGTATTCTATTAAAACGATTTTAATAAAGAATAAAAATTCGTATCATAGGGAATGTCATCTTGATACATATAATTTTTTAGAACGCCTTCTTTTTCAAAGCCTAATTTTAATAGTACTTTATTGGAAGCTTCATTTTCAAGAAATACAATTGCTCCGATCCGCTTTAAATGAATCGTATGGAAACCGTATGATATAACCTCAGAAACAGCTTCAGTCGCATATCCTTGTCCCCAGTGTTCAGGCAAAAAGGCATAACTTATATTGGCTCGTTTATGCTCAGAAGACCAATCGTGAAAACCAATGGTACCGATGAGTTCTTTCTTGTCTTTTAATTCGATTCCCCATTTTATACCGCTTCTTGCATTGTAACTCAGTTTAAAGTTATGAATAATTTGTTTCACTTGATCAATATCTTGTAACGGTTTTTGGCCATAATAGCGCAGTACGTCAGTATTAGAGAAGCATTGTAGTATACCTGGTGCATCTTCTTCGGTAAGTTCTCGTAAAATGAGTCGTTCAGTTTTCAATATAGGAAACATACTTTCACTCCATTTCTTTTGAAACTAGAATGTATTGTTATTATATAATCTAGTCTGAAAATAAAGATTATTCAAGAGGGGAGTATAGTTTTGATTTGTGATAAAATTGATTGTGGAATATATTTCAAAAAGAGGTTTATATATGGAGAAAAATTCAATTTTAATTGTAGATGATGATCAAGATATTGTTAGATTTATGAACGTGAATTTAATACAAGAAGGTTTTAAAGTTTTTAGTGCTCATAACGGAGAAGAGGCTTTAGAAATTATAAATAATAACAGTATTCAACTTGCTATTTTGGATATTATGATGCCACAAATGGATGGGATAGAATTGTGTAGAAGAATTAGAGAGAAACATAGTTTGCCAATTATGTTTTTAAGTGCAAAATCATCGGACGTAGATAAAGTCGTCGGATTTAGTACGGGAGCAGATGATTATATTGTGAAGCCGTTCAGTACAATTGAATTAATTGCAAGAGTGAAGGCTCAATTAAGAAGGTATACATATTTCAATCAAAATGCTGTCCAAGTAATAGAAAAGAAAATAAATATTAGAGGTTTAGAAATAGATGAAGCGTCTAGAACAGTAATGTTATATGGAGAAACAATCAATCTTACGAAAACTGAATATGATATTTTGTATTTAATGGCAGCTGCAAAGAATCGTGTATTTACTATTGAAGAAATATATGAGAGCGTTTGGAAAGAAAGGGCTTATGAAAGCAATAATACAGTAATGGTTCATATCGCAAGATTAAGAAATAAAATTGAAGAGAATCCAAAAGAACCGAAGTTTATTCAAAATGTTTGGGGAGTCGGATATAAAATTGAAGATTAAATCATTACAAGGCATTAGAGCTAAGTTTTTTATCGCATTCATATGTAGCATCTTGTTAGCGACTGTAAGTATAATAGTGTTTCAAATTTTGGTTGGAAATATATATAGTCAGGTTAATGTTTTAGAGGAAAAATATTCATTTTTATATTTTATAGTTTTTTTGATTTTTACTACAACATACTTTGCATTCATGACAAAAACGCTGATGAAAAGGTTGTCTCAAATTAACAAGAACGTGAAAGAAATAAGTGAAGGTAATTTTGAAATACATATACCTATTTCGAAAAGCGATGAGATTGGTGAACTAGCGGCAAATGTTAATAGAATGGCGAAAAGCTTAAAAGAGTCTATCGAGAATGAAAAAAAATCACAGGAAATGAAAAATGAAATGATTAGTAATATTTCGCATGACTTACGAACACCTGTAACATCTTTAATCGGTTATGCGGACTTATTAGGAGATAAGCTGCATGCAAATGGAGAAGAATGTGAACAGTATGTAAGCATATTAAAGCGAAAAAGTTATGAATTAAAAAATCAAGTTGATGAATTATTAGAATACTGTCAAATAAATTATAGAGAGATTGAATTACATAAAAGTGTAGTAAATATGAAAGCGTTAATGGAACAAATTATGATTGATTTTGTACCACAACTAGATGATGCCGATATGAGCTTTTGTATGAAAGGTGATAAGGAGTTACATGTGGAAATGAATGTAGCACTTATGGTGAGGTTATTCGAAAATGTAATTAGTAATAGTATTATGTACGGGAAAGACGGAAAGGAGATTGTAATTCAAATTTCTAAAAGAGACATGAATGTTGAAATAGAAATTAAAAATTTTGGGCAATGTATTCCGGATGAGAACCTGCCTTATGTTTTTGAGAAGTTTTATCGTGGTGAAAAATCACGCAGCTCTCATACAGGTGGAAAAGGAATGGGACTTGCAATTGCGAAAAGTATAGCAGAACTTCATAAAGGAGATATCGCTGTACGTAGTAACGATAAAGAAACAGTTTTTACTATCGTTTTACCGCAGTATAAAGAAATGTAAGAAAGTCGTAAGTATTTCTTACGTATGTTGTAATTTTCAATTCGTATCATGTAGAACAAGGATATGAGAGTGGGGATATAACATGTGGAAGAAATATGTGTTGGTAATTTTAGTTGCTTTTTTACTTACAAGTTGGAGTGTAATTTATTTAGTTAATGGTATTATATCAGTCGTTTTTTGGTGGAGTATACAAGCCTTTAGCTTCGTATCAAGCTTTATTTTGATAGGGTCAGTATTACTATTTGTGTGGAAAGGCATTTTCAGAAAGCGAATAGATAGAACGCTACTCTTCATTGTGCTTTTTTCTATAATTGGAGCTTGGCCCTTAGGATGGTTCGCTAACATAGGCGGACTTGCTTACCCGGCAGATGTACATTCTACGAGCCCTAAAGTAGTCGTGCGCTTTCCTTTAAATGAACGAGCATTAATAGGTTGGGGTGGTGATCGTTTAGAAACGAACTATCACGTTATCAAACCAAATGAGCGCTGGGCATATGATATTCTCATTCCTCCTGCTGAAGTGAAAAGTAGTAAGTTGGATGATTATGGAATATATGAAGCGAAAGTAATGGCACCAGCTTCTGGAACAGTTGTATCAATTAATAATGATGAAAAAGATTTAGTTCCGGGATCGGATGATTTTAAGTCAATGGCGGGAAATCATATTTATTTACGACTAGATGAAACAGGGACATTTTTGGTTCTTGCGCATTTAAAGAAAGGGTCAATTAAAGTGAAGGAAGGACAACATGTAAATGAAGGAGAATTTCTTGCTCAAGTAGGTAACTCAGGAAGTTCAAGTGAGCCACATTTACATATTCATCATCAAAGGCAGGATCCATCCAAGGTAAGTATGTTTTTAGCAGAAGGATTGCCACTGTACTTTCAAACTGAAAAAGGTGAGATGATGCCGGAAAGAGGGACATATATAAGAGGTAATTAAAAGAGAATTACTTCACTAAAAAAGGTATTCCAGTTTATTGGAATACCTTTTCTCCTTACCCTACAAATGTTTGATACAGTAAGAAAATATTTAAAATGATAACAAGTACAGCAATGATCCAAGCGATAAAGGTAGTTATGCGGTGGTTAACGAGTGCACCCATAATTTTTTTACTACTTGTAAACATAATAAGTGGTACTAATGCAAAGGCAATACCGAATGATAAGACGACTTGACTCATGACTAGAGCGTAAGTTGGATTTACACCTAAAGCGATAATAACTAATGGTGGAATCATTGTAATAAATCGGCGTAAGTATAACGGAATATGCATTCGAATGAAACCTTGCATAATAATATCACCTGACATTGTACCGACAGAAGAGCTAGATAGTCCTGCTGATAAGAGACCAATTCCAAATAAAGCAGCTGATACAGGACCGACTAGGTTGCTAAACTGGTTAAAAGCGACATCAAGATCTTCGACATGCAAGCCGTTTTTAAAGAATAGTGCAGCAGCAACAATTAACATACTTGCATTAATTGCTCCAGCGATAATCATTGCGATAATGATATCAATAAACTCGAAGCGGAAAATCTTTTTCTTTTGTTCATCATTTGTTCCGACTACGCGGCGCTGTGTTAAGGCGGAATGTAAATAGATTGCGTGCGGCATAACTGTCGCACCTAAAATTCCGGCTGCAAGTAATATACTGTCTACGCCTTGGAATTTTGGGATGAAAAGTCCTGAAAGTAGAGGACTTAATTCCGGTTTTGCATAAAAGACTTGTACACCAAAAGCGATAACAACGATAAAAATCATTCCTGTTATAATCGCTTCTAACGGACGGAAGCCTCTACGTTGAAATTCAAGAATAATAAATGATCCAGCAGCTGTAATTAAAGCAGCTGGTAACATTGGAATTCCAAATAATAAATACAATCCGAGTGCTGCCCCGATAAATTCAGCTAAATCAGTCGCCATAATAACGAGTTCACCTTGTATCCATAAGCCGATGGAAACAGGTTTTGGGAAGTTTTCTCGAGCAATTTCAGGAAGGTTCCTACCTGTAGCGATTCCTAATTTAGCTGATAAAGTTTGGATTAATACAGCCATTAAATTAGAAGCAAGAATTACCCAGAGTAATAAATATCCATATTGTGATCCAGCGGCAATATTTGTCGCGAAATTGCCAGGGTCAATATAAGCGACTGAAGCAATGAAAGCAGGACCTAAGAATGGTAAAAGTCTTTTTAAGCCTTTCGTTTGTCCGCTTAATGCTAAATGCGCTGATTGAACAGTTGTACTTTGAGAAGGGACATGTTCATCTTTTGATATATCTTTATTCATAGTAGTTTTCCCCTTTGAAATGTTAACTTGATGAAATTATTGTAAGTATTCTTATTGTTTATTTCAATACATTTAAATGTATTAGATGATATTTTTATTTGAACATAAATGTTTCCTTAGTGCAAATTATATGCCTTTATACAATGAATGGTGTGGCATTATTAAAAATTGGGAGTTTATGGTGTGATGAGGCGGGGAAACATAATGAATTAAAGGGCTGTTTTTGAAATTTATGTGAACATAAAGCCGATAATACAGCATATTAATTGATGGAATTGCATTTGTATGATATATAATATATTGGGATTACAACATAACCACAGTGTTTTGGTGTGTAATCTTGTTTTTTATTTTTGTTAACTGATAGAAAATAGTATAAAGAGAAGGAAATGGGATTCATTTTCTTATTATATATGTTTTGATATGAACGTTAACTTATACATGATTTTAAAAATTAGATAGGTGGTAGAAATACATTGGCAACTACAAAACCATACAGAGTATTACTATATTACATGTACACAACAATTGAAAACCCAGAAGAATTCGCGGCAGAGCATTTAGAATTTTGTAATTCACTTGAGTTAAAAGGAAGAATCCTTGTAGCTAAAGAAGGTATTAACGGAACTTGTTCTGGTACTGTAGAGCAAACAGAGAAATACATGGAAGCAATGAACAATGATCCACGTTTTGACGGTATCGTGTTTAAAATAGATGAAGCTGATGGTCATGCATTCAAGAAAATGCACGTGCGTCCTCGTCCAGAGTTAGTTACACTTCGTCTAGAAGATGACATTAACCCACACGAAATAACTGGGAAGTATTTAGAGCCAAAAGATTTTTATGAAGCAATGAAACAAGAAGATACAGTTATCATTGATGCGCGAAATGATTATGAATTTGATTTAGGTCACTTCAAAGGTGCGATTAAACCTGATATCGAATCATTCCGTGAATTACCAGATTGGATTCGTGAAAATAAAGAAGTACTTGAAGGTAAAAAGATTTTAACTTATTGTACAGGTGGAATTCGTTGCGAGAAGTTTTCTGGTTGGTTAGTTCGTGAAGGCTATGAAGATGTAAGTCAGCTTCACGGCGGTATTGTAACGTATGGAAAAGATCCAGAAGTACAAGGTGAGCTTTGGGATGGACAATGTTATGTGTTCGATGAGCGTATCGCTGTACCAGTAAACCAAAAAGAACATGTTATCGTTGGTAAAGACCACTTTACAGGTGAACCTTGTGAGCGCTATGTAAACTGTGCAAATCCAGAATGTAACAAGAAAATTTTATGTTCTGAAGAAAACGAGGCGAAATATTTACGTGCATGTTCTCACGAATGCCGTGTAAGCCCACGTAACCGCTACGTAATACAACATGAATTAACGGAAGAACAAGTAGCTGCTGCATTAGAGAAAATCGAAGCAGAGAAGTAAGAGGGAAAAGGCTAATCTAAATTTTTGGATTAGCCTTTTTTATATTTGATTTTTTGGCGTTTTTTGTCGGTAAGTCGATATATTTAAATAATCGCTGATATATTTTGAGTTGCGCCGATATAATTTGAAAATCGCTGATATATTTCGAGTTGCGCCGATATAATTTGAAAATCGCTGATAAAAATTTCAATTACTGTAGCGTACCACATACTTCAATGTAAAAATACTCTTCTTTACTTCTTATCATCTTTCTCTCTCACAGCAGAAAGTACAGTTTGTTTTACCCATGCTTTTCTTCGTTTATGTTGTAGACTCCATTGGTATAAACTTTGCGCACCTAAAATAAGTGAAATGACTATGCCGCTAATTGCTATTAAAAGCGCGAAAAATTCAAGTGGCGATGATATTTTGTTTGAATCGGTGTTTCTTAACAGATCAATCATAGTAAACCCTAACATTTGGCCTACTACAGAGTAGAGCGTTAAAATTAATAGTAAAAGGCTATCTTTTTTTGAAGCAACATTTTCTTGATATTTAAACAAACTATCAAGATTTTGTTTTGCATTCGAGTATAGTATCTCGATGTTAAAAAGCTTTCTTAAGCGGAAGAAAATATCTTCACTCTGTGATTGGGATACTAGCTCTAAAGAAAAGTAATTCGCCGTAAACGAATTGATTGAATAAATTAATTTCTCTATTTCATTTGTATCTTGTTCAATGTTTAATTCAGCATAAGCGTTTGCCATTTTCAATAAAACAATTTTATGAAATAGATTTAATAATAAAGCGTAATAAAACTCCCCATACATTTGACTCGCAAGTTTAGTAAATTCGCGTTCTCCTTCATTTGTTACACATGTGAATATATGTTCTTCCATTATGAAATAGCGATTCGGAGCCCATCTTTGGTAAGCGTGTTGTTTTAAATAATCATGAATATAAGGCAGATTATTTGCACTCACATTTGCCTTGCCATCACTTGTTAACCCGGAAAGACTAGAAGTACGATAAACATCCACTTCATTCAGTTCCATATCTTCTTTTATAGATAATAAAGTTTGTACGTACATTCGCTGATCTTCAAAGAAAGGAAAGGTTTGAAAGTAAGAACTTCTTAATCTCTTCTTCTCAAAGAAATCTGTTACGCCATGAAATAAATAGCCAAAAATGAATCTTTCCACTTGGGAATACTTTTTTCCGTTACATTCAATACAAATAGTCTCATTTGTATCATTTTTAGTTTCAAGTACACGGAAGCGAGCAGCGAATTCGATTGCTTCGGATAAAGTCATGTTTGGAGCAGTGTTTACTTCTGTTCGAATTGTTAAGAAGCCAAGTTCATAAGGACAAAGTGTTACGTCAATAGAGTGTATCTTGAATGGGATTGAAATAAGATTTGTTGTTAAATGTCCAGCTAAGTTAAGGTCCTTTGAATAACGTTGCAAGCCCTTTTGATGCTCTGAGTGAGGAAAGAGAATTTTATTGGTAAATGAAAGATAGTATGCTTCCATATTTTGATGTGAAACTTTAAACTCCCCATAATATGTATTTTCATCATCGAGATGATCGAGCCGAAAAGGACGAAAATCATTTTTTTGTAAGAAAGGGAACATCTGTTGTTCATATCCAGCTTTAAATGAAAACGGGAATATAAATTGAAATATAGCTGTTGCTACATCTTTTTCCTCAATTACTTGTATTGCCTCCATCTATATTGTTTCCTTTCCATATATGCTATAAAAACAACATGCCCAAATTCATTTGAAAATAACCACTGTTTTATACTTGAGTAAGAATGAAAATTCAGCTTATTTAGTAGGGGACATGTATAATGTTATGTATACTGAATGTTATAAAATTGTATTTTGAAAAGGGGGATGTTGTATGCGTATTTTAGTATTAGGAGCGGGAGGCGTTGGAGGATTTTTTGGGGGACGCTTAGTAGAAAAAGGAGAAGATGTTACTTTTCTTGTTCGTAGTAAACGGAAAAAACAATTGGAGGAAAGGGGACTTGTAATCCGAAGTGTTAACGGAGATTTTTCCTTTCAACCGAAATTAATAACGAAAGAAGATCAAACTGCTCCATTTGATGTGATTTTATTTTCAACAAAAGCGTATCACTTAAACGAGGCAATTCAAGATTTGAAGCCGTTTGTAGGTGAAAGTACTGTAATCATTCCGTTGCTAAATGGTATTGCTCATGTATCGCTATTACAAAAGGAATTCGGTGAGGAAAAAGTAATTGGTGGTTTATGCTTTATCGAGACGACGTTAAACGATCAAGGAGAAATTGTACAAACTAGCGCTGCAAATAGACTTATGTTTGGAGAAATGAAGTCTCAAGATTCAGAGAGAATAAAGCATATTGCTAAAGCATTTGCAGGTACGAAATCTAGTTTTGTTTTAAGTGAAAATATTACACAAGATATGTGGCATAAATATTTATTTATTACTGTAATGTCAGGTGTGACAACATTAATGCGTGCCCCAATAGGACCAATCCGTGAAAGCGAAGGTGGACACGATTTTATCCGAAACTTATTTGAAGAATGTGTGCAAATTATGAGATATATTGGGGCACCAGTTAAGGATGATATTACCGAGGAACATATGAAAACGATTGATAAAATTTCGTATGATATGAAGTCATCGATGCAGCGTGATATGGAAAAAGGTTCGTCTATTGAAGCGAAGCACTTACAAGGATACTTACTAGATGTAGCGGAACAATTTTCTATAGAAGCACCATTATTAGGAGCAGTATATCAAAATTTGAAAGTGTATGAAGAAATGACCTTTAACAAATCAGCAATACAATTGGATGTATGAAAAAATAAAAAAGAAAGCAATATATAAGTGTATTGCTTTCTTTTTTTATGACAAATCATTTATTTCTTTTTGTTCTATCTGTCAAATTTATTTCCTGTTCACGTTTACCGTATAATTGATTAATTTCATTTGCTAATGCATCTAAATAGGAATCGGAAAAAATAGGCTTCTTTTCTTTAGACATATAGATCTCCTTTATTGATTTTTTAGTATTCATTATGTATATTTACCAGCGGATTATGCGCAATCATTTTAATTTTTCCTTTTTAAAAATTTTTGTTTACATTTTGAAAATAAAGGAGTATTATAATCCACAGTTTCAATTTTCTAAATCGCTGAAACCGCATGGTGCGGGGGACCCGTTCTTATGGATTAGTTCTTAATCCAATGGGGTGAATCCTTGAAAAAGGTAGGGCTACTCATAGGCCCGAATCCGACAGCTAACCTCGTAAGCGTTATATTGAGAAGGAAGGTGGAGCTTGTGCGACAAAAAAAATAATGTCTACAAGTCTATTTCGTTATGGCTTGTAGACATTTTTTGTTTTCTGAAGAAATCGTTTATCCGCTATAACTAGCAGAAAAGTTCGTACAAAATTATTGGAGAGTGGACAGCAGTGGTTTCATCTATTAAAAGATTTTTAATTGGAAGACCGTTAAAATCAACAGAGCTTGGAGAACAGAAGCTTAATAAAACGAAAGCTTTAGCTATTTTATCTTCTGACGCATTGTCATCAGTTGCTTACGGTCCAGAGCAAATTTTAATTGCTTTAGCAGGTATTGGAGCGATCGCTTATTGGTATTCCATTCCGATCGCTGTTGGGGTATTAGTATTATTGACGGCCCTTATTTTATCTTATCGTCAAATTATTTTTGCTTATCCGCATGGCGGGGGCGCGTATGTTGTATCAAAAGAAAATTTAGGGATGAATCCAGGCTTAATTGCTGGAGGATCTTTATTAGTTGACTATATTTTAACTGTTGCAGTAAGTGTGTCTGCAGGTACAGATGCGCTCACATCTGCTTTTCCTAGTTTACATGCACATAATGTAATCATTGCGATTATATTTGTTATATTTATTACCATCTTAAATTTAAGAGGTGTAACGGAATCAGCTTCCGTTTTAGCATATCCTGTTTATTTATTCGTTTTGGCACTATTTATATTAATTGGTGTAGGGATATACAATATTTTAACGGGGCACGTTTCGCAGGCTTTACACACGCCGATTGGAACACCAGTTGCAGGGATTAGTTTATTTTTATTACTAAGAGCATTTGCATCAGGTAGTTCTGCTTTAACAGGTGTTGAAGCAATTTCAAATGCAATTCCGAACTTTAAAGATCCTGCGCCAAACAATGCAGCGAAAACATTGCTTGCAATGGGTGCATTACTTGCAGTTTTATTTTCAGGAATTGTGTTCTTAGCTTATTATTACGGAATTTCTCCAAGTAAAGAAGTAACAGTTGTTTCACAAATTGCTGAACAAACATTTGGACGTAATTTCATGTACTATTTCATACAAGGTACAACAGCTTTAATATTAATCCTTGCTGCTAACACAGGATATTCTGCGTTTCCGTTATTAGCAGTAAACCTTGCAAAAGATAAGTTTATACCAAGAATGTTTACGATTAGAGGAGACCGCCTAGGTTACTCAAATGGAATTATTATACTTGGAATCGCATCGATTATTTTAATTGTAGCTTTCCAAGGGCAAACAGAGCATTTAATTCCGTTATATGCAGTAGGTGTATTTATTCCATTTACCTTTTCTCAAAGTGGTATGGTATTAAAATGGCTTCGTGAAAAACCGGAAGGATGGGCTTTACGATTAACGGTCAATTTAATTGGTGCAGTCATTAGTTTTATCGTAATGAGTATGTTCTTTTTAACTAAATTTGCACAAGTTTGGTCAATCCTTATTTTCTTACCTGTAATTATCTTCTTATTCCACCGAATTAAGAAGCATTATGATGCAGTAGGAGACCAACTAAGTTTAAAAACTTGTGAACGGATTGTCCCGATTGAAGGAAATGTAATTGTCGTTCCAGTAGCTGGTATGACACATGTGGTAGAAAACTCATTGAACTATGCAAAGTCTCTTTCAGCAGATCAAGTTATTGCTGTATATGTCGCTTTTGACAGAGAAGAGGAAAAGAAATTTGAAGAGAAATGGAAGAAGTGGCAACCTGAAGTAAGGCTTGTTACTTTACATTCTCATTATAGAAGTATTATTCAACCGCTAACAAAGTTCATTGATACAGTACAGTATAAAGCGAGTGAATCAAATTACCGAGTTACGGTCGTTATACCACAATTCATTCCGAAAAAAGGTTGGCATAACATTCTTCATAATCAGTCTAGTTTACTCATTCGTGCGTATTTACTCTATAAAAGAAATGTTGTTATTACAACAGTACCATATCATTTGAAAAAATAAGAAGGTTTTTTAAGGATAGCTTTACGAAAGTGAAGCTATCCTTTTTGTGTATACGCTATGCATAATTGCATACGAATCCGAAAGATATATTGATATAATTTTTACATCTGTGAGTAAGTAGAGGTTTTTGTTGTGATATATGGATATTTCAATTGAAAAAGTAAAGTGGATTATATTTTAAAATAAAGACATGAAAGCTTGAAAATAAAGGGAATGAAAATACTTCTTTACGTTATATAAATAGCTGTGTTTAAATGACCTTACAGTATAAAACTTATATGAAAACAAAACGGAATTTCATATTTACGTACGTTATTTAGTTTAATATGAATAATATTTTTATGTAATATATTCACTGTGTGAATGTGGAAATTGCTATAAAATAGAAATTTTATACAGTGTTATTCATACTAATCACATATGAAAAAATAATAAAATGTTTTGTGAAGATAAGTAAGTACTGTAGCAATACGAGAGAGGTGGTTCATACATGGATTGCGGTGAGAACGTTCTCTATTTTAACCATCTCAAATTATGGGGAAGAAAATAGAATAATAAAATGCGATAGTAATAGTTGCTAATACATAGGAGGAGTTAAAGTGAAAAAGACTTTAATTACAGGGTTATTGGTTACAGCAGTATCTACGAGTTGTTTTATTCCTGTAAGCGCTTACGCTAAGGAGGGGCAAACAGAAGTGAAAACAGTATATGCACAAAATGTAATTGCTCCAAATACATTATCGAATTCAATTAGAATGTTAGGATCACAATCACCACTTATACAAGCATATGGATTAGTTATTTTACAACAGCCAGACATTAAGGTGAACGCGATGAGTAGTTTGACGAATCATCAAAAATTTGCAAAGGCAAATGTAAGAGAGTGGATTGATGAATATAATCCGAAGTTAATCGACTTAAATCAAGAGATGATGAGGTATAGTACTAGATTTAATAGCTATTATAGTAAGCTCTATGAACTAGCAGAAAACGTAAATGAAAATGAACAGGCAAAAGCAGATTTTACAGGCGCATATGGAAAATTACAATTGCAAGTACAAAGCATCCAAGAGAGTATGGAGCAAGATTTATTAGAACTAAATCGATTTAAAGCAGTATTAGACAAAGATAGTAATAACTTATCGATAAAGGCTGATGAAGCAATAAAAACACTACAAGGATCAAGTGGAGATATTGTGAAGTTAAGAGAAGATATTAAAAGAATTCAAGGGGAAATTCAAGCTGAACTAACTACTATATTGAATAGACCTCAAGAAATTATTAAAGGTTCTATTAATATCGGTAAACAAGTATTTACAATTACAAATCAAACTGCACAAACGAAAACAATTGATTTTGTTTCTATCGGTACTTTAAGTAATGAAATTGTAAATGCTGCCGATAGTCAAACGAGGGAAGCGGCTCTTCGTATTCAGCAAAAACAAAAAGAGCTTCTACCACTTATTCAAAAATTATCACAAACTGAAGCAGAGGCGACACAAATTACATTCGTTGAAGATCAAGTAAGTAGCTTTACAGAACTAATTGACCGTCAAATTACAACTTTAGAAACGTTGTTAACGGATTGGAAAGTTTTAAACAATAATATGATCCAAATTCAAAAAAATGTTGAAGAAGGCACATATACAGATAGTAGTTTACTACAAAAACATTTCAACCAAATTAAAAAAGTAAGTGATGAAATGAATAAACAAACGAATCAATTTGAAGATTACGTTACAAACGTTGAAGTACATTAAAAATAAGTAACGATATAGGGAGAGAAGAAAAATGACAAAAAAACCTTATAAAGTAATGGCTCTATCAGCACTTATGGCAGTATTTACAGCAGGAAACATGATGCCAGCTCATACGTATGCAGCTGAAAGTACAGTGAAACAAGCTCCAGTTCATGCGGTCGCAAAAGCTTATAATGACTATGAGGAATACTCATTAGGACCAGAAGGCCTAAAAGATGCAATGGAAAGAACAGGTTCAAACGCTTTAGTAATGGATCTGTACGCTTTAACAATTATTAAACAAGGTAATGTTAACTTTGGAAATGTATCGTCTGTTGATGCTGCTTTAAAAGGAAAAGTGATTCAGCACCAGGATACAGCTAGAGGAAATGCGAAGCAATGGTTAGATGTATTGAAGCCACAGCTTATTTCAACAAATCAAAATATCATTAATTACAATACGAAATTCCAAAACTATTATGATACTTTAGTTGCTGCGGTTGATGCAAAAGATAAAGCGACGCTTACGAAAGGGTTAACTAGATTATCAAGTAGTATTAATGAAAATAAAGCGCAAGTAGATCAGCTAGTAGAAGACTTAAAGAAATTCCGAAATAAAATGACGTCGGATACGCAAAACTTTAAGGGTGATGCAAATCAAATTACATCTATTTTAGCTAGTCAAGACGCTGGAATTCCGCTATTGCAAAATCAAATTACAACGTACAATGAAGCAATTAGTAAATATAATGCAATTATTATCGGTTCATCAGTTGCGACAGCTCTAGGGCCAATTGCAATTATCGGTGGTGCAGTAGTTATTGCTACAGGTGCAGGAACGCCGTTAGGAGTGGCGTTAATTGCAGGTGGTACAGCAGCTGTAGGCGGTGGTACAGCTGGAATCGTATTAGCAAAAAAGGAGCTTGATAATGCACAAGCTGAAATTCAAAAAATAACAGGACAAGTTACAACTGCTCAATTAGAGGTAGCAGGATTAACAAACATTAAAACACAAACGGAGTATTTAACAAATACAATTGATACTGCAATTACAGCGTTGCAAAACATTTCAAACCAATGGTACACAATGGGGTCAAAATACAATTCTTTACTTCAAAATGTAGATTCAATTAGTCCGAATGACCTTGTTTTTATTAAAGAAGATTTAAACATTGCGAAAGATAGCTGGAAAAACATTAAAGACTATGCAGAAAAGATTTATGCTGAAGACATTAAAGTAGTAGACACAAAAAAAGCATAATCGAATACGAATCGTTAGAGCGTTAAGTGTTGATGAATGATTTGAAGCTCCTGTTCAGTTGTGAGCAGGAGCTTTTTATACTCTTATAAAGAAACTAGGTGAAAAGTATGCAGAAACGATTTTATAAGAAATGTCTTTTAACATTAATGATTGCTGGGGTGGCAACGAGTAACACATTTCCTTTACATACTTTTGCAGCAGAACAAAACGTAAAAATACAACAAGAAAATGCGAATGATTACTCTCTTGGCCCAGCAGGATTCCAAGATGTAATGGCACAAACAACATCGAGCATATTCGCGATGGATTCATATGCAAAATTAATTCAAAATCAGCAAGAAACGGATTTAAGCAAAATAAGTTCGATTAATGGTGAGCTTAAAGGGAATATGATTCAGCATCAAAGAGATGCAAAAATGAATGCGGCGTATTGGTTAAATAGTATGAAGCCTCAAATTATGAAAACGGATCAAAATATTATTAATTACAATAATACTTTTCAATCGTATTATAATGACATGTTAATAGCGATTGATCAAAAGGATAGCGGAAAATTAAAAGCGGATTTAGAAAAGTTGTATGCGGATATTGTAAAGAATCAAAATGAGGTAGATGGATTATTAGGAAATTTGAAAGCTTTTCGCGATAGAATGGCGAAAGATACAAATAGTTTCAAAGAGGATACAAATCAGTTAACAGCGATATTGGCAAGTACGAATGCAGGTATTCCAGCTCTAGAGCAACAAATAAATACATATAACGATTCGATTAAAAAGAGTAATGATATGGTTATTGCTGGTGGCGTACTTTGCGTAGCTCTAATAACATGTCTTGCTGGCGGACCGATGATTGCGGTTGCGAAAAAAGATATCGCAAATGCAGAACGAGAAATCGCTAATTTAAAAGATAGAATTTCTGGAGCGCAAGCAGAAGTCGCAATTTTAACAGATGTAAAAAATAAAACAACAAATATGACTGAAACGATTGATGCAGCAATTACAGCACTGCAAAACATATCAAATCAATGGTATACAGTAGGGGCAAAATATAATAACTTATTACAAAACGTAAAAGGAATTACTCCTGAAGAGTTTACGTTTATAAAAGAAGATTTACATACAGCAAAAGATAGCTGGAAAGACGTAAAAGATTATACAGAAAAATTACATGAAGGCGTAGCGAAGTAAACAGTGGACTAGTTCTGCTGTTTATTTTTTTATCCTGTTTTTGTGAGAGGTGGACTTGTAATTTTATAAAACTCAGAAACCAAATAATGTACATTTTTTGATGAAGGTACCGATCTTTTTATCGCAGGGTATTTATTTTTCTTGGTATGATTAATCGTAAGCCCCATTGTCCTAATAGAAGAAATTAATAACCCCCTTATGATTTATGGAAGAACGTAACAACAAGCTGATAATAAATTATGGGATTATGTTTCTTGTCCATATCCTCATGGTAATTTATCAAAAGAATATAATGTGTTCTTTAATCATAATTAAATAATTCATTTATTATTTAAGGGTTTCGAAACAGGGGATGGGGATGAATTAGAATTAAAAAGTGAATTATATGGATTTTAGTGAAAATGGAGAGGATATAATATGATTTTAGGAATCTCATATTCTGATATTTTTCGTATCGTAACTATTGTTTTGTTTTTTTTGATTTTCTGGAGATTGAATACTTGGTATAATAAGAAATATAATGTTCCTAAGGTTTTTCAATGGTTTCCTAGGAGATGGGGGAAAAGAAAAGTTTCAGAACATTTGTCTCAACTAGATAAAAAGTTAGAAGCTGAAGGTAAAGGTATTTGGGTTACAATCTATGCTATAGATTTGTACATTGTAACTATTCCTTGTACAGTAAAAAAATATAAATCTTAATACATTTATGTTTATAAAAAAGACCTGAAAAATCAAGCACTTAAAAGGTGGTTCTGATATTCGATCGAAGCCATCTTTTTTTTATGTCCACTGACAACGATAGGAATTAGTTTCACAACACCTATCTAAAATGAGAGGAAACATTCTACAGGGAAATCGTCAGGGGCTAGAAATCTACTATAGCATCCAAAATCCAAAAGCTGAAGAAATTATGGGGTTATCAGAAATATTAAAATGATTCCCAAATAACTAAGTTAAAATGATAAAGTTAATGTAAAATAATAATCTATTTGAAAACCAAGATTTTTTAAAAGACGCTATAATTGGCGTCTTTTTTATTCATTAAATTGAGTTTGAATACAGAACATTAATTTTTTGCCAAAACCCTAAGTCTAATACATAACATAAAAACGTCCATTACTTACTTTGAGTATCTCTAAACCAAATTTTCAATGATTATCTTAAATAAATATGAAATCCTTGCGCGGAACGTGTGTTCTCTCTTAGGCTGATATGATATACTGATAATGTAAAAATATTCCGTGTTTTTATATCTGAAATTTCGGATATGGGATATAATGGTTTTTGTTTAAGTAATATAACTATGAATTTATAAAAGGATTAGGGAGGCAGAGAAGATGGCAGTCAGTACATATCAGTTGTTTCAACATCTTAATATGACAGGGGAACAAGAGGAATTAGCGTTACGTTACTTACAGACGAGAGATGAAGAAGTTTTAAAACATATAGAACAAACGACGATTCGTGACAATAAACGTAGTGATTTTGCTTGGCAGTTTATGAGTGATTTTAGGGAAACGTATAAGCAAGACGCAGTTTTTTTTCGGTTATTTTATTATTTGCTTGAAGATCAACTGTTGAACGTTCTTCTCGTACGCTTTTCACATATGAGTTTTCCAGATATAAAAGTTTATTTTGAAAAAAGCGGTCTTGCATTTGATAGTCTTGTAGAATTGGCGTGTAAGTATTTAACGAATCTTTCCCGTTCTGTAAATGAAGCAGATGTTTTTCTTAGGGAATTAATAAGGGAGAATCCAAAGTACATAGAAGAGAAGTTGCAAGTTATAACAGGTCGACCAAAGATGGTTTTGCTTCTGCATATGCTAGATGCAGATTATGAGAGATTTCTTACGTACAGTTCTTTATTGGAGGAAGAGCTGCAAGAGCATGCGGAGTTTATATTGAAACTGGATGGGGCTCAAGAGAAGATAGAATTGGCGAAAAGATACGTTCGAGGTGAATCTGATAGTGAAGTTACTGTTGGTTCATCTTTACCTGATGTAACCTGGCACCTATTATTTCGTATTTATCAGCATTCAAATGTGGCAAGACGATATATTGACTTGTTAGCGAAACGTTCTGTTAAAAATTTTATGGATTATGCAACGGATCATGTGTGTCATGTTCTTGATCAGTTTGGAAATCATGTAAGAACAAGGAGTTTTGATAAACAAGCGTATGAAACCAGTCTAAACTTGTGCGAACAATTCGGTGTTTCAGAGGAAAGGTTTTTCGCATATCGTCTTACCTGGCGTCATTTAGGCGTCTTTAACCCCGACAAAGTATATGAATATCAATTATTGCTTCGTATGGTGGAAGAGCAGCCAGAATTTGTTCAGCGTACGCTGCAATATTTAAGTCAAAGTTATTATCTTTTCGTGGTGATGCTTTTGGCGGAAAAAGGATACGAATTTAATCGAAACAGATTACGTGAAGAATTTTTAATGATTGCCCTTGATTCCGAATCATCTGACATACGTGATACATATCGTGACTATTTAGTTGGGAAATTATCATTTGAAGATATGAAGCAAGTGCTTGAGAGTTCAAAGCAGCAAAATAATTACCGGGGAATGTCTGTTTTAGCAATTGCACTCCTTTGGGATATAGAGGAAGCGGTAAAGAGGGAAGCAGCGTTCAAACTTCAATTTGGAAATGACTATAATTATAAATTATATGAACTTCTGCAACAGTATTCTCATAGGGAAGGTTCGCTTGAACGAATGTTGGAAGATCTTCTATCCTACGGTTTATCGAAGGAGAAACTTGTTTATTATTCAGTTAAACAAGCTGCTCGGCACAGTGAGGATGAAAGTAAGGCAAAAGAAGCACTTGTTCGTTTATTTGTAAAAGAACAGGCATATGTGAAAGGAGTATTTACTGAGTATTCTGTAGATGAACGGATTTTCATTTTGGATGAGCTAGCAAAGTATGATGCGGTTAAAACGCGTGCTCTTCTTATTCAAAGTCTTGGAGATTCCTCTAAAAAAGTACGTACTGCCGCAGTCGAGTTTCTTACAAAAGATGTGGAAGCTGCAGATGATGTAGCAAAGGAATTGAATAGTAGAAAGAAAGTCGTACGCGAAAATGTAATGCAAACACTTTTATACTATAAATCTGAAAAATATACACAGCTTGTGCAAGAAGCTTTGAAAGAAAAGAAAAATGCTTCCTTGATGGAGAAGTTTGCTCCGCTGCTTGGCGATGAGGACATAGAAGGAGTATCAGGAAGTATCGAATCTTTTTGTACACGTATTTTAACACCGCAAAAAAGAAATGCACTCGTGCAATGGCTCGGATTTGAACCACAAATTCGTCTTCGTGACTCTAATACAATTGCCGATACAACGCTTCCACTAGCTTATTTTCAGCAGTATGTATCAGAGTCTGTAATTTTGAAAAAGGAAGCGGCGGAAATGATAGCTGCGGCTTTGAATGAACAAGATTTGAAAGAAAATATACAGGCAATCTATCAGTTGTGGGTTTCTCAAGGGGCGGAGGCGAAAAAACGCGGTATTCTTTCGATGTACGGCATTTATAGTGATGATGAAATGGCGCTGCTACTCAAAAAGCAGATTGATGAGTGGGCTGTTGGCATGCGTGGAGCTATTGCTGCCGCAGCTGTTCAGGCGTTGGCGTTGTCTTCATCATATCTTGCACTTATGACGATTAATACTATGGCATTCAAATATAAACATAAGCAGGTGCGTAATGCTGCGAAAGAAGCGTTGAGTCTCGCTGCTAAAACACGCGGTATAACAGAAGAAGAGCTAGAGGATCAGCTTGTTCCAGACCTTGGCTTTAATAAACGCGGTGAAAAGACAATTGATTACGGAAGCAGGGCATTTACTGCCTATTTAACACCCAACCTGAAAATCGAGTTGAAAACAGAAGAGGGAAAACGAATAAAGTCGCTTCCGAAACCCAATGCAAAAGATCATGTGGAAAAAGCAGAAGAGGCTAAGGTGGAGTTATCGTCTATCAAGAAACAGCTTCGAAGCATCATTAGTATGCAAACGCAGCGTCTCGAAACAGCACTTTCTCTTAATCGCTATTGGTCGCAACATACATGGAAATCTCTGTTTGTAGAAAATCCAATTATGCAGCAATTTGCTATCTCACTGATTTGGGGCGAGTATAAGGAAGGAAAGTTGGTTGCGATGTTCCGTTATATGGAGGACGGAACATTTAATACGATTGACGAAGAAGAGCATGAACTTACGCCAGACACTGTTATCGGTCTGATCCATCCGCTAGAATTGTCCGAAGAGGAAAGAGAATTATGGAAGGAACAGCTAGAAGATTATGAGGTTATCCAACCATTCCCGCAGATTGTTCGGGAAGTATTTTTGGTGGCGGAAGATGAGAAAGTAACTGTGGAAAGGTTTGGGGGTATTCAAATCAATGGTCGTTCGCTGTTTGGTAAGATAACGAAGTACGGCTGGAATCGCGGATCAGTTGAAGATGCTGGTGTGTATTATTCTTTCTATAAAGAAGACACTCGCGCAGGATTAGGGGCGGAGCTTGCATTTGAGGGTGCACCTGTTGGATATGAAGAAGAGGACGATGTATGCCTATTTGAAATTCAATTTTATAAAGCAGGTACAGTGAGCCGCGGCTCATACTCTTATGACGAAGTTGATGATGCGAGACGCATTGTACCAAAGCAAGTACCTGAACGATTTTTTAGCGAAATTTTATATGATATAAAACGTACGACAGAATCGAATCTTGGCTATGATGAAAACTGGCGCAGTAAGCGATAAGAAAGGAAATGACATATGCAATCTATTAAACCATTAATGGAAGAATTATATGAAATAGAACTGAATGCGTTAGAAGCGAATGATTCGTTTCCAAAACCACCTAACTGGCGATTGTCACCACGTGCTGTTCGTACGTTTATTATCGGACAAGAAGAAGCGCTTCTTTCGGAAGGACAAGAAGTGGAAATTAGCCGTAAGTTTTATGGGAATGATGCACTTGTGGAACGAGCGATTGTTACATTAGCAGGGAATCGCGGACTTATGTTAATTGGAGAGCCTGGGACTGCAAAGACGATGCTGAGTGAACTACTTTCTGCCGCAATATGCAGAAATAGCCGTAATACAGTACAAGGAACCGCTGCTACGATGGAAGATACAATTAAGTATTCGTGGAACTATGCACTTCTTCTTGCGAAAGGACCTGTAAGGGAAGCACTTGTGCCAGGGCCTCTCTTCGTTGGAATGGAACAAGGGATATTAACTAGATTTGAAGAGTTAACGCGCTGCCCACAGGAAGTGCAAGATTCATTGATCAGCGTTCTGAGCGATAAGGTGCTCACTATTCCGGAGTTTGGAGAACAAGGAATTCTTACAGCAAAGCCTGGCTTCAATATTATTGCAACGGCTAACACACGAGATCGCGGTGTGAATGAAATGAGTAGTGCATTGAAACGTCGTTTTAATTTTGAAACGGTACATCCAATTCAAGATGTAAAGCTTGAAGCAAAAATAATAGAGTCACAAGTAACGCGGTTATTAGGGGCATCAGGCATCACACCAAAAGTGGATAAAACGGTTGTTCAACTGTTAGCGACTGTTTTTCATGAACTACGGGAAGGGATAACTGCTGAAGGAAAACGAATTGATCAGCCATCTTCTGTTATGAGTACTGCAGAAGCTGTATCAGTATATTATCAAAGTGCAATGGATACGTACTATTATGGAAGTGGAGAAGTGAAAATGGATGCGCTTGTTCGATATTTGTCAGGGACGATTGCGAAAGAAAACAAGGATGATTTAGAAAAATTACGCAGTTATTTTACAAGCATCGTTAAGGCGCGAGGTCAAATAGGAGGAGAGGTATGGAAGTCGTTTTTCGAAGCTCGCAATCAGCTGAAGTAAATGCATTGTTTCAAAGAGCTTACAATTTAGATCGAAACGTCGTATATGTGCCGATTCGCCATCATAGTCCTGCGTGCTCTTTTCATATACAGAAGATTGTTAAATGCTATAAACCAGATGTAATTCTTATAGAAGGCCCGATAGACTGCAACCCACTTATTCCGCATATTGTGAGTGCAGATAGTAAAGCTCCAATTTGTATATATTGCAGTTATGATGATAAAACGAATGTGCTTGAAAGAGGAGAAAGTGGAAAGTATCGTGCGTACTATCCCTTTCTCGACTATTCACCGGAACTTGTCGCACTGAGAGAAGGGGCTGCACAGAACATTCCTGTTTCATTTATTGATCTTCCTTATAAAGAATATTTGTTTCTAGCAAAAAATGAGGAAGAGAATGAGGAAAATGAAGATCGATATTTTCAACATAGTCAATATGTCCGTATGCTTTCGGAAAAAACGGGGTGCCGAAGTTTCCATGAGTTTTGGGAGAAATACTTTGAGTTGCAAGGTTTTCATATGACAAGCGAGGAATTTGTTCGTCAGTTATTCCATTACTGCTATTATACACGCGTGGACTATACGCAGAGGATGCTGACAGAAGACGGTTGTGAAGCTAGGGAGATACATATGGCAAAAGAAATTGAAAAAGCACGTAAAGTGTATGACAAGGTGCTCGTTATTACTGGAGGCTTTCATGTGAAAGGGCTTCTTGAATTGGAAGGAAAAAAGAAAAAGTTGTCGAAAAGCCCGTTATCTAAATCGAATGCTAAAAACTATCTTATGCCGTATTCTTTTTTAGAAAGCGATCAGATGCGTGGCTATAAGAGCGGAATGCCTGCACCTGCTTTTTACCAACATATTTGGGAAAACAGGGATGAATCGGTAGCTGAGCAATTTATGATACGAATTGCTAGACAGCTAAAGGTAGAAGGAATATCAATGGCAGATGAGATTGAGGCTGCACGAATGATACGTGAACTTGCACTGCTTCGTGGAAAGATGCAATCCGGATTGTATGAATTGACGGACGCAGTGCACAGTACATTTGTGAAAGGTGAGATATTCTCAGCAAATAAGCCTTTAACATTACTTCAGAAGAGTTTGCAAGGGGTGAAGCGCGGGGAATTGTCAAAAGAAGCCGATTTGCCGCCGCTCGTGCATGATTTTCGTGCTTCTGTTCGCTCATTTCGTCTACCAGTACGTTCAACTGTACCGCAGGAGACGATTCTAGACATATACAAGAAAGAAAAGCACTTACGCTTAAGTCAATTTTTTCATTGCCTTGCTTTTTTAGGAGTTCCATTTTCCGAGAGACTACGCGGTCCAAACTTAGCTAGAAAACAGAATATTAATCTTATGCGTGAAACTTGGAAATATCGTTTTTCAGCACAAGTAGAAAGTTCTCTAATTGATTTATCTGTGTATGGCGGAACGGTGAGAGAAGCGGCGCAAGAAATGCTAAGAGCAAAGCTGAACAAGGCAAAGGGACGGGCCGGAGAGGTGGCCCTTTTATTGCTAGAAGCCTATTTAAGTGGTTTGTTTACCGACTTTTCCATGTACACCCAATTTATAGATGAAGTCTTACAAAAGGACGGAGATTTTGCTTCTATGGCAGATTGTGCTTATTATTTATCACAAATAGAAAAAGCAAATCAGCAAGCGGATTATGCTAGGAATAAAGCACTTTCGCTATTTTCAGTTTTAGATAGGGGCAAATCAGCAATTATTGCAGAAAAACTTATCGATTTGTATACAATGAAGCATACAGATCAGCAATTTATTGACGCATTAGAGCTTTATTTGCAAAAGGAAAAGAGAGAAAGTCAAGTAGAGGGAGTGGTATTTGGGCTGTTAACTTCTTTAGGAAAGCGGGAAATCGATGAAGTAATGCAAGTGGCAGAAGGATATTTTTATGGAAGTGGTGATATGCAAAAGCAAGCTCCGATATTTTTGAGTGGTTTATTTGCTGGCGCCAAAGATATCTTTTTATATAACGAATCGTTGCTTAGCGGAATGTCTCATGTTCTAGAAGAACTTGATGAAGAGGTATTTCTGCAAGTGTTGCCACATTTGCGCCTTTTATTCAGTCAATTCACGCCGGTTGAAGTGGATACGATTGCTAGGCATATTTCCAAGTTATATGGTGATACAGAAGAAGCAATAAAAGAAGACCAAATTTCCGAAGAGATGCTGTTGTATGTAATGCAGTTAGACCGGAAAGCGAAGGGGATTTTAATGAGACGGGGGCTAGAAGATGGAGAATAACATTTCTTTAAATCGCTGGCGTCTTGTTCTCGGGAAACATGCAGATGACCAAATCACATTTCAGGAAGAAGAGCCTGCATACAGAGAAATGGACGAGATGCTGGACTTTTTGTACGAGAGAGAACGCGGAGAAGAGCGCGGTGGATCCTTAGAACCCTCTCAGCTAACCGTGCCGACTTGGATTTCGAAAGTGCGAGAGTTATTTCCGAAGGAAACCATTGAAATTATGGAAAACCATGCGTTAGAAAAATATGAATTAACCGCTCTATTGCAAGATAAGCAAACACTTGAAAAAATGGAGCCGAATATAAATTTATTAAAATGCATTTTACAATTTAAAGATTATGTAAAACCGGATGTATTAGACACAGCTAAACGTATTGTAGCAAAAGTCGCTGAAGAGTTGCATCGTAATTTAGAGCAAGAAGTGAAGCACGCATTAAGCGGTAGACCGGATCGAAATCGTTCTAGCCGGGTATGCACGATGCGCAATTTTGATTTTAAGAAAACGATTCGAAAAAATTTAAAGTATTTTGACAAAGAAACAAATACCATTCATATTGAAAAAACATACTTTTATGCTGCCACGAAGCATGTTAGTACATGGCGGGTAATCCTCGCAGTAGACGAGAGTGGAAGTATGATTGATTCTGTTATCCATAGCGCAGTTATGGCAGGTATTTTTGCAAGCTTACCGACGATTAAGACAAATCTGTTCATCTTTGATACAGCTGTTGTTGATTTAACGGATCGTATTGATGATCCGGTGGAAACGCTTATGAGTGTACAGCTTGGTGGAGGAACCTATATTGCTCAGGCGCTGCGTTACGCAACGAATCAAATTGAGATACCTCATAAAACAATTGTCGTACTTGTAACGGATTTATATGAAGGCGGTAGTTACAATGAAATGTACCGAGAAGCGATGAAGATTGTAGAATCAGGGGCGAAGCTGATTGTGCTTACTTCTCTCGATCCGACTGCACAGCCTTTTTATGATAAAGAGGCAGCAAAAAAAATGGCGGCACTTGGTGCTCATGTAGCAGCATTAACACCAGGGAGGTTGGCGCAATGGATCGCAACAATCATTTCTTAAATGTTCTTTCCTCTATCGATGAAACATATTTAATTGCCATGTCCAACAAAGGAACATATAAGAGAGCCATGAAGGATTTGGCAGTTGTGAAAAATATCAAAATAGATTTAGAAGAGGATATAGCGCAAATACATCTTGATGATGAAACTACTGTAACGTTTACGGGAGATATACGCAGTTACTCCTGTACTTGTGAAGCGCGCTCGATTTGTAAGCATGTCATGATGGCTTTATTAGAAGCGAAGAAGATGTACGAAGGTGAAGAAAATATAAAAGTTGATTTCTCTGCCCTTTTGAATGTGGATGTTCGCAATATTGTCTCCGAAAAAATGTGGGCTGAAATGATGTTCCGCAAAACATTTCATCAAAAAATTGTTTTGGAAGAGGAGGGTGCTTTAATTGTCTCTTTTCCAGAAGAGTCTATAACGGTTCGTTTTCTGACAGCTGAGTCGGTAGCTGATGCAATTTGTACATGTAAAACAGAGGGAATATGCCGGCATAAGGTGGAAGCGATATATTGGTATCAAAAAGAAAGAGGAATTTCGCATGAAACGAAACAAGTGCAGTGTCTTATTATTGAGTCGGATAAGCTATCTATTTTCAAAGAGATGATTGAGCAAATTGTTCACTTGGGCTTAACACGTCTTACAGAAAAAACAATCTATGAAATAGAACAACTTTCTGTAAAAGCGCGCTCTTTGAAACTAGCAAAGTTAGAAAATTTATTTCGCAAGCTCGGGACTGATATTAGGCTATACCGAATGAAACATGCCTCTTTTCAAATGGCATCCTATCGGCAAACGCTGTCCGCGATTTATGAATACATTATGTTGTTAGAAAAGCATCGTCTGCAAGAGAGTCCGTATCGTTCGGAATATTATGAAGTACCACCGCTTACTTTGCATGCCTTTGGCGCAGCCGGCTGGCAAACGAAATCTGGTTATGTTGGTGTGACCTATTATTTCTATAATCGAGAACAGGAAAAGTGGATTACATACACACAGTCACGCCCCATGTTTTATGAAGGGAGCAACATAACTTCTGAAGATCTCCATGAACAGCAAGTTCCATGGGGGATTGCTGGGAAGGGAAACGAACTGTCTCGTTCATGTCTATGGTTGAAACATGCAAAGCTTAACGTCGATTTTCAATTGTCATCTAGCTCACAAACAGTAGGAGAAGCAGGAGGGAAAACAAATGTAACAGAGTGGCAATCGCTCTTTATAACCACATGGGAAGAACTACTAAAAAAAGTAAAAGCAAACAGGTTAGAGACATCTAAACAAGGAGTCTTTTGTATTGAATTTACTGAAATGGAAGAATGGAAGTTTCAAAAGAAAGAGCAAAAATGGATTATACCTCTTATTGATAAAAAGGGGGAAATATTACAACTGCAAATGATGAAACAACCAGAAAATGAGTGGACAATTCGACTTGTAAAAATATATTTGGACTCATTACATGTAAAGAGAATGCTAGTTCATCCTTATCAGGAAGGAACAAAGCTCGTAGTTACACCTATTATTTTATATACAGAAGTAGGAGAAATTATAAATATTACACTTAATGAAGGGGAAACATTTTATGATAGAGTTAGTGCACATAATCGATGAATTGGAACAAGCTCTAGATGAGATGCTTGTCTCAGGAGCAGGAACGATACCTCCTTCTTTTTTTCAAGATATAAAACGAAAATGCGAAAAGTACGGTCTTTCTTATGCAGCTACGCAACTACTTGTCATAGAGGAAGAACGAAACAAGGCCCGCTTTCTTCATAAAGAAGAAGCTGGGGAATTAACGGAAGCATTTTGTAAGTTGCAGGAATATATTCGAGTTGTAAAGGCTGAAATGCTACATTTATAAAGATGTGATTGAATGAGAACCCGTATTAACGGGCAATAAAATTCCCGCCTCAAGATTTAGAGAAGTGCTAGGAAGTTAGGTAGGAGAGGACCTGTCCGTAAAAGTCCGAATGTTTCAACTAATAATGAGTGGGGAATGAGGAATCCCCACTCATTACAGTTTCGCTTTATTCATCATATTAGCAGTGGAGAACAAGTAATCGGAATACCCAAGCATAGACACCCTGACTTTGAAGAAACTTTCTAAATACCTAATTCAGAGTGTTTTTGATCATTTCGAACTTAATTAAAGCCATTATAGAATGATTTCAGTTTGGTAATGGATTTTATGTAGCGAGTATATTCACTGTGTTTTTAAATAAATTACATGATTAATAGATTGAAAATAAATACACAAAAATTAGTCAAGTAGTGTTAGAAAAACATTAGAAGTACTGAATTTGATACTTACTTAAAAATAACACTTTTGAAATAGTTACACTATTCATTTGGATATCAATAGGGTTGTATATAATGTGAATATTGTTAAAATATTCCGTTATCCCTTATGTAAAAGTAGTTCACATAAAAGAAAAAATGGAAGGTAGGATTAAAATGATTAGTGGCTTAAAAAAAGCGGCCGTATCTTCATTAAAAGACAAATGGGGATTGGCGGTATTGTCATCGTTTCTTTATCATATTATTTCTAGAATTTGTATGTTAATTATAGGATTTCCCCTTTTGTTTCTTGGTATCTTATTAAGTGAAATAATGAATGCTAGTTATTCCATTACAGGAGACGAAAAGTTAAATGCAGCAGGCGCTTTTTCTTATTTACTTGTTTTTGTTGTTCTATTTATCTGTTTAGTAAGTGTGCAAGGCATTATGAATTATGGGTATCTTAAAGTTACATTGCGTTTAGCGAAACACGAATCTACAACAATTGGTGAGTTATTTGAAGGATTTCGAAAAAGTAATGTGTTTAGATCTATAAAGGTGACTACTTTAATGACTGTATACACACTTTTATGGAGTGTATTATTAATTGTACCGGGTATTATAAAGTTTATCTCTTATTCTATGGCTTATTATATTTTGTTAGATCATCCAGAATATACGGCGAGTGAAGCAATTAAAAAGAGTCAAGTACTGATGAAAGGACATAAATTAGATTTATTCCTACTATCGTTAAGTTTTATCGGATGGTTTATTTTAGGTGTTATCATCGGATTTTTCACATTTGGTATCCCGTTTCTTTGGATCTATCCATACTACATTACAACAGTATCGCATTTCTATTTGAAAATAGTGAATAAAGATACTGTTATGCAGGAAAAAAGTTAACTATTTGACTTTAATTTTGATTCGAAATATTGTATGTATCTTGATTTTATGAAAAACACAAAGACTCTATTTTGAAAAAGAAGTGATTAAAATGGAGTTCTTTCTTGAAAAGTGGTGTAAAGATTTTATAAAAAAGTTTGATTGTTTTGTTATTTGTTATTTTACTGACGTCCCCGTAAATTTAAGTGAGCTTCTTCATAATTATAATAGTTGTAATAAAAAATGTTTTTTCGTTTTGGGTGTTATAAAACCGTTAAATCGATAGCATATGGCGGCGCTCCTAACTGGGTAGTATAATTATTTATATGGATAACTAAGACAATCAAACGGATCTTAGTTGAAGAATAAGCCACAATAAAAGGCTGTTTAATATATTAAATAGTTTATGTTCTTTTATTTTTAAAATTTAATAGCTAAGAAGAATATAAGAATTATAGGAGGGGGAAAATTGAGATTTTTTACGATATTTGCATCAAGGAATGATACAAGTGATATAGAAGGCTTCATTACTCAAGTTTTTCAAAATGGTTTCAAGGTTGAACGCAATAAAAATGAATATACGATTCAATCGAAAAGGCTATTTGGCAAAAATAAAATTATTATTCGGGTGGATTCTGAAGAATCATCTCCTAATTATTTTTCCAATAATATTCCTGGAATGATGCACATGTACAATCAAATCGAATTTCAAGAAGAACATCTTAAGAAGATGGTTTTGGCACAGATTTCTGTAATTAATACCATAATCGCTATAGAGACGAAGAAGGATTATAGTGATGAATACGTGGAGCTGTTTCTTAAATTACTTAATGAGGTGAATGGTATTGGTTTTATCCCTGATCGAACTCTAATCGGGAAGGATGGAAAAGTAATCGTATTTCCGGATGGATCCTCTGGTCCTTCAGAATTTACTCCTCAAGCATGTACGAACAAAGTAAGGGGACAGAGTAGTGCTTCTACCGATGGGGAGAAAAGAAAACAGAAATCTATAAGCTACCTGCAAGATAAAGGGATTCCATATATCGAAGGATTGCCTCAATTGCCTCCTTTGACAAGCATTCAGTTAAGAAGTCGAGAAGAGATTGCGAAGAGAGCAGTAGCTTTGCTGATTGTTATACAATATGCTTGTGATGTTGCTCAAGAAGGTGATTTGAAAACTTCCAAAGAGTTCGTCATGGAGCTGCTGAATCAATTTGATGTGGTTGAATCATTAACGATGCAGGAAAGGAATTTTCTAAATTCAGAGCAACCTGAAGAGAAAGAAGCGATACAGATTGCATGGCAGTATGAAGCTCAATGGGTTTTGCTTTGGTCAATAGGTCTCGTGAATACACTGGAATTTCCAAAAGAAATCTGTGACTGTCATTATGCAATTAAACTGGTTTCTGATTGCAGTTCTTTTAACGAATTTTTCGGAAAAACAAAATTGCGAAATGCAGAAGAGATTTTGGACGAGGCTGACCTCGTTTATCGGCTTCATTGGGCTTGTGTACATGATAGAATGAATGCGAGAGAATCAACTGCAGGTATGCAGGAAAGTATTGTTATTGAAAGAAGAAGGGGCTTGTTTTGGCTAATCAATTATAAAAATGAAGAGTGGGATTGCATCTCTATGGATACATAATTTATATTCTTTGTTCAGTAGAACTTTTGTATTTTATATAATAAAATTATTGCTTTATTCGTTCAATCTCTTACAGAAAAACGAACGGAAATTCCGTAAGTATGAGAAAAACAGTCTTTGATATCCTAGGCCTCATATACAACTTTTCTATGTTAAATAACTTGATTCTATCGTACATTTTTGAATGGGCTTATTATCGTTATTGCAGAAAATGCGTGAATTAAATGATAATCGATTTACATGTTTCACGCGTAACTATATTGAGTTAATAAATCTACACGATAATGTTTCATTTCATAAAGTAAGTGTAGTTGAAGTTCAGTTAGATAAAATTCGATAGTCGAAATTTCTTGCATAAAGCTGTATAATGCTTGTAACGAAAAGGAAATACAGGAAAGGATATGTAATGAGTTACTATGGATAAAGATAAACAACAATTAAGTGTTGAAGTTGCAAGATTATATTATCAATCAGATTATAGTCAGCAAGAAATTGCTAACAAATTAAATATTTCAAGACCGACAATTTCTAGACTATTAAAGTACGCGAAAGAAAAAGGATTTGTTCAAATTAGTATAGCCGATCCATTCGCTGATTTAGATAATGTCGGCAATTTACTGAAAGAAAAATATAACTTGTTAGAAGCACATGTTGTATTTTCCCCAGTGCCAGAATATGCAACGATTACAGAGTATATAAGTAAATATGCAGCTGAGTATATGGAAAAGACGGTTAAAAACGGTGATATCGTTGGTGTAAGCTGGGGAATGACGATGTATGAAATCGCTAGAAAAATCGTACCACAACATGTAAAAGGTGTAGAAGTTGTCCAGCTAAAAGGTGGTATTAGCCATTCGAGTGTAAATACATATGCAAATGAAACCATTGCATTATTTGCAGATGCTTTTCAAACGACGCCAAGAAATCTACCTCTTCCAGTTATATTTGATAATGCAGTGACAAAAGAATTAGTAGAGCAGGATCGACATATTCATCACATTATCGAAATGGGGAAACAAGCGAATATTGCAATTTTCACTGTAGGAACAGTGCGAGACGAAGCGCTATTATTCCGATTAGGTTATTTCGATAAGGATGAAACGAGTTTACTCAAAAAACAATCGGTCGGTGACATTTGTTCACGTTTCTTTGATGGAGACGGAAATATTAGTAGTGAAGAAATTAATAAGCGAACCATCGGAATTGAGTTAGAAGAACTAAAATTAAAGAAACGCTCTATTTTAGTTGCAGGTGGTAATAGAAAAATAAAAGCAATTGATGGTGCGTTACGTGGCGGATATGCAAATGTATTAATTATCGATCAGCATACGGCGAAAGAATTGTTACATTATCAAAAAGAAGATTAGAAATAAAAGGCTTTCTCAAGATATTAATCTTGAGAAAGCCTTTTATTTTGTTATGTATGAATTATGGGATTATTTTTGAATACAAATTGCCTTTTTTAAAATAATTATGGATATTGAGATACATACTACCATTGTTAATATAAAAAATTTGAATTTATATATGAAGTATTTCTTAGTTAGAATGCGCTTTATTTACTAGAAGGAAATTCCTTTTTAAAAAGAATGAACAAAATTTCAAAAGTATATTTACATTTGTTCAACTAAGAGTTAGAATGAAGTTGTTAAAAGATATGAGGAGTGAAGATAATGAATATTGCAAAGTTAATTGACCATACAATTTTAAAAGCTAATGCTACAAAAGAAGATGTTATGAAAGTAATCGAAGAAGCAAAGGAATATAAATTCGCTTCTGTTTGTATTAACCCAACATGGGTAAAGCTAGCTGCTGAAGAACTAGCTGGACATGATGTAGATGTTTGTACTGTAATCGGTTTCCCATTAGGAGCAAGCACGACTGAAACAAAAGCATTTGAAACAAAAGATGCTATCGCAAAAGGTGCAACTGAAGTTGACATGGTAATCAACGTAGGCGCTTTAAAAGATGGCGACGACGAACTTGTTGAAAAAGACATTTATGAAGTAGTACAAGCAGCAAAAGGAAAAGCTCTTGTAAAAGTAATCATTGAAACTTGTCTATTAACAGATGAAGAGAAAGTACGCGCTTGTGAATTATCAGTAAAAGCTGGTGCTGACTTCGTAAAAACTTCAACTGGATTCTCAACTGGCGGAGCAACTGCTGAAGATATCGCATTAATGCGTAAAACAGTAGGACCAAACGTTGGTGTAAAAGCATCTGGTGGTGTTCGTACACGTGAAGATGCAGACAAAATGGTAGCTGCTGGAGCTTCTCGTATTGGAGCAAGTGCTAGTGTTGCAATCGTATTAAATGATGCAAAAGGTGCTACAGATAACTACTAATCATTAGTGAAGTCAAGGGCAATAGATACACAAAGTAAAGTGTATCTATTGCTTTAACAATTGAAAGAAATGTAAGCGGATACGAACACGGGAGGAGACGGCTTATGAAATACTTAATCGGTGTTTTTGGCCTCGTATTGATTTTAGGTATCGCTTGGCTTGCTAGTAATGATAGAAAGAAAGTCAAATATCGTCCAATCATAACGATGGTTATATTACAATTCATTTTGGGGTTTCTATTATTAAATACAAGTGTAGGGAATATATTAATTAGCGGAATAGCAGATGGTTTTGGAGAGCTATTAAAATATGCCGCTGACGGTGTAAATTTCGTATTTGGTGGATTAGTAAATCAAAAAGAGTTTTCATTCTTTTTAAGTGTATTAATGCCAATCGTATTTATATCAGCTTTAATCGGTATTTTGCAACATATTAAAGTGTTACCTATTATTGTGAAATCTATCGGTCTAGCATTAAGTAAAGTAAATGGAATGGGGAAACTAGAATCATATAACGCTGTTGCTTCTGCGATTTTAGGACAATCTGAAGTGTTTATTTCAGTTAAGAAACAATTAGGATTATTGCCAGAGAAAAGAATGTACACATTATGTGCATCTGCAATGTCTACCGTTTCCATGTCTATCGTTGGATCGTATATGGTGTTATTAAAACCGCAATATGTTGTAACCGCTTTAGTGCTTAACTTATTCGGGGGCTTTATTATTGCTTCTATTATTAATCCTTATGAAGTTACTGATGAAGAAGATATGTTAGAAGTACAAGAAGAAGAAAAAAAGACTTTCTTTGAAGTATTAGGGGAATACATTATTGATGGATTTAAAGTTGCGATTACAGTAGCAGCTATGTTAATTGGTTTCGTTGCTCTTATCGCATTCATTAATGCAGTATTTAAAGGTGTAATCGGTATTTCATTCCAAGAAATTCTCGGTTATGCATTTGCACCATTTGCATTTATTATGGGTGTACCTTGGCATGAAGCAGTTAATGCCGGAAATATTATGGCAACAAAATTAGTATCAAATGAATTTGTCGCTATGACAGATTTAGCACAAGGAAACTTTAATTTCTCAGATAGAACGACAGCGATTATATCTGTATTCTTAGTTTCATTTGCAAACTTCTCTTCAATTGGAATTATTGCAGGGGCAGTTAAGAGCTTAAATGAAAAGCAAGGGAATGTAGTCGCAAGATTTGGTTTGAAATTACTTTTCGGTGCAACATTAGTAAGCTTCTTATCAGCAACAATCGTAGGCTTATTATTTTAATAGATTCATATCATATAAAAAGGAATGGTGATTGTAATGAGAATGGTAGATATTATTGCGAAAAAACGTGACGGCAAAGAATTAACAACTGAAGAAATCAAATTCTTTATTAATGGTTATACAGAAGGAAGTATACCTGATTATCAAGTAAGTGCACTTGCAATGGCAATCTTCTTTAAAGATATGACAGATCGCGAACGTGCAGATTTAACGATGGCAATGGTGGAGTCTGGAGAAACAATCGACTTATCTGCAATTGAAGGAATTAAAGTAGACAAACATTCAACTGGTGGTGTTGGTGATACAACAACATTAGTATTAGGGCCATTAGTAGCTGCTTTAGATGTACCAGTAGCAAAAATGTCTGGTCGTGGTTTAGGACATACGGGCGGAACAATTGATAAATTAGAAGCAGTAGAAGGATTCCACGTTGAAATTACGAAAGAGCAGTTCATTGATATTGTAAACCGTGACAAAGTAGCTGTTATCGGACAAACAGGAAACTTAACACCTGCAGATAAAAAGATTTATGCATTACGCGATGTAACAGGAACTGTTAACTCAATTCCTCTAATTGCAAGTTCAATTATGAGTAAAAAAATTGCAGCTGGAGCTGACGCAATCGTACTTGATGTAAAAACAGGTGCTGGCGCGTTTATGAAAACAGAAGAAGATGCAAAAGAATTAGCACATGCAATGGTACGTATCGGAAATAATGTAGGACGTCAAACAATGGCTGTTATTTCTGATATGTCACAACCACTTGGATTTGCGATTGGTAATGCTCTAGAAGTGAAAGAAGCAATTGATACATTAAAAGGTGAAGGTCCAGAAGATTTAACAGAATTAGTACTCGTATTAGGAAGTCAGATGGTTGTACTTGCGAAAAAAGCTAATACATTAGAAGAAGCGCGTGAAATGTTAATTGAAGTGATGAAGAACGGAAAAGCAACTGAGAAGTTTAAAGAGTTCTTAAGCAATCAAGGTGGAGATAGCTCGATTGTAGACAATCCAGAAAAAATGCCACAAGCGAAATATGTAATTGATGTACCTGCTAAAACTTCAGGTGTTATTTCTAACATTGTTGCTGATGAAATCGGTATCGCAGCTATGCTACTTGGTGCTGGTCGTGCAACAAAAGAAGATGAAATCGATTTAGCAGTAGGATTAATGTTACGTAAAAAAGTGGGCGATGCAGTAAAAGAAGGCGAGCCATTCGTAACGATTTATGCAAATCGCGAAAATGTAGAAGATGTAAAAGCGAAAATTTATGAGAACATTTCTATCGCTGAAACAGCAGTGGCTCCTAAATTAGTTCATACAGTTATTACTGACTAATCATAATTACACTTACTTTGAGGGGGAAATAATATGGATAAGAAAAAATATATTGAAGAAGCAAATAAGATGTTAGAAAAAGCATATATTCCGTATTCAAAATTTCCTGTTGGGGCAGCATTAGTTACGAAAGAAGGTAAAATTTATACTGGTTGTAATATAGAAAATGCTTCTTATGGTTTATGTAACTGTGCAGAAAGAACAGCAATCTTTAAAGCAGTATCAGAAGGTGAGCGCGACTTTAGTTACTTAGTTATTACAGGAGAAACGGACGGACCAATTTCACCATGTGGTGCTTGTAGACAAGTAATTGCTGAATTCTGTGATCCGAAAATGCCTGTATTACTAACGAATGTAAAAGGCGATGAAAAAGAAGTGACTGTTGAGCAGTTACTACCTGGTGCTTTTACAAATGACGATTTAAAATAAGTTAAAAGCCATTTTGCAATATTAATTGCAAAATGGCTTTTTTGTTTGAAAATTGAATGTAATATTTTGTTCATATTCCATTCATAAACTTTGTGTAAAATGATTGCAGCGAATATGGAAAGTTTACAGCAGGAGGGATATAATGAAGAAATTCTATAATGGTGCTTGTAGTTACTTATTAATTTATGATTTTGCTCAAAAAGTCATTTAAATAGATAGGAGTGGAAAGTATGATAGCACTTTTATCAAGTATTGTAGCAGTCTGTATGGCTGTTGGTGTCATGTTTCTTCGCTTTAAAGCAGCGAAAAAACCGGTAACGAAAAAGAAAATTATATTGCCCCCATTTTTTATGAGTACTGGTGCTATGATGTACTTCTTACCAGCGTTTCGGTTAACGTCATTAGAAATAGTAGAAGCAATTACTGTAGGACTTATTTTCTCTATATTCCTTATTAAAACAACGAAGTTTGAAATAAGAAATGAACAAATATATATGAAACCGTCAAAAGCATTTATATTTATTTTAGTTGGATTATTAGCAGTGCGAGTAGTAATGAAATCGTATTTAAGTCAATCGATTGACTTAGCAGAGTTAAGTGGAATGTTTTTTTTACTCGCTTTTGCAATGATTGTATCGTGGAGAATTGCTATGTATCGCTCGTATGCTAAATTAGAAAAAACAATAAAAAGAGCTGGAATTTCTAAATAGGAAATCCAGCTCTTTTTATGTTTTATTGAAATTCTTTTGCGCGGAACTCATTTGCTTAATTTTAAACGTATTTGAGCATCTTGTAATGCGGCTGGTGTCACGTTAAGACCATTTTGATCAACAATTTTTGTGTTTAATAAAATGGAATCTAAGCTTCCACGAAATGTTTGTGTATAGTTTTGACGTAGCATTTGTTGTTCTTGTTTTTCATCAACTGTTAATCCAGTTGCTTTTTCTTTTTTTGATAATTCGTTAATACGGAATAAAATGTTTTTCATTTGTTTCACCTCTAGTTTGATTTAAATACATTAGTTACTTACTAATGTATAGTTATTGTAACGTGTAATTTTAATTATGTCAACACCATCAAAAAAGGTTAAAAATTGACGAAAAATTGTAACAATAATAAAATGAATTGATTAGATAATTATTTTTTAATCATACATAGAACGCTAGGGGGATTATTATGAAATCAACATTTTTTGCTCAAAATAGAGAACGATTAGTAAACACATTACCAGATGAATCGATTACAATTTTATTTGCTGGTCAAGCACCTCATATGTCAGCGGATGCACATTATAAGTTTGTGCCGAATCGGAATTTTTATTATGTAACAGGAATCGATGAACCAAATGTTATTTTTATGCTGAAAAAGTTTGGGAATTGTGTAGAAGAGACACTTTTCATTGAAAAATCAGATCCAGTAATGGAAAAATGGGTCGGTAAAACAGTTTCTAAAGAAGAAGCAGAGAAAATTTCTGGTATAAAGAAAGTTGTATATTTAGATAGTTTTGAGAAGACAATGTCAAATATACTCTTCACAGAAAATGTGAAGCATCTATATTTAGATTTAGAGCGTCGTGAGTGGAATGGTACAGAGACAAAAACGCTAGCATTTGCTAAACATGTAAGAGAACAATATCCACACGTAACAATTGGTAATGTATATCCGAATATTTGTGAATTGCGAGTGTTTAAAACAGAAGAAGAAATTGAAATTATGAAAGAAGCGATTGCTGTAACGAAAGACGGTATTTACAATGTACTTAAGCATGCAAAAGCAGACATAATGGAATATGAATTAGAAGCTCAGTTTGATTTCACACTGAAGTCATCTGGCATTAAGCATCATGCGTTCAATACAATTTTGGCAAGTGGGAAAAATGCTACAGTTCTTCATTATGAAGATAATGATGCGCAAATTCAAAATGGTGATTTAGTATTACTAGATTTAGGCGCTCAAAAAGACTACTATAACGCTGATATTAGTTATACATTCCCGGCAAATGGAACATTCTCTAGTCGCCAAAAACAAATTTATAATATTGTATTAAAAGCATTAAAAGAAACAACAGAGATTATTAAGCCAGGCTTAAAGTTCGCTGCATTAAATGAGCATGCTAAAAAAGTACTTGCAGAAGGGTGTAAAGCGGTTGGTTTAATTCAAGAAGATGAAGAGTTATCAAAATATTATTATCATGGTGTCAGCCATTTCCTTGGTTTAGATACGCATGATGTAGGGACATACAAAGATAGAGTATTAGAAGAAGGTATGGTTATTACAATTGAACCTGGTCTTTATATTGAAGAAGAATCAATTGGCATTCGTATTGAAGATGATATTCTTGTAACGAAAGACGGACATGAAAACTTGTCAAAAGATATCATTAGAGAAGTTGAAGAGATTGAAGCGTTTATGAGTGTAAATAATGAACATGTCAAAGGAAAACAAGCTGTAGTTAAATAATAAGAAAGTCATCGCTAATTTATTTGAACTTTATCTCGAATCGTGGACAATTAAAAAATCCATGATTCGGGATAGGGTTCTTTTTATCTTCGAAATACTAATCTTTAATTATTAATCCTAATAAAGTCGCAAACTGAACAGCTTGGTATGTAGATACTTTACATCCCCTTAAATCGCTCACTGAAACTGTCAGAGTATTAAAATTAGAAGAGCTAATATCGATCCCCTTCAGTGATGTCTGGTCAAAATTAGCTTCGTCAAGGCTACATAATTGGAATTCAACTTTTTTTAGTTTACAGTCAAAAAAATCTGCACTATTTAATGAAGTTTCATTAAATACAATCTTTTCTAGTTTAGAATTTCCAAATGCAGCTAAGTTCAAAATAGAATTCTCAAATTTAACATTTCCTAAGCTAGATTCTGTAAAATTAACCCCGATTAATTTACTGTTTTTAAATTCAACTCTGTGAACAGAAGAATTGCTTAAATTAACATTTGATAAATCACAGTTTTCAAAACAAACATCTGTAATATCAATATTGCTAAAGTCTGTATTCGTGAACTTACAATTCTTTATCACGGCATCATATAATCGTACTCTATCCACAGATTCATTTTCGAAAGTGGAATCGATAATTTCACACATTTCTAGTGTAGGATCTTCTTCATAAAAAATATCTTGAAAATTTTTTGAAGATAACTCTGGTGAAATTTTTGGTCTATCAATTTTCATGGTATATCAATCCTCTTCTATTTGATATATAAGTGTAATTTAGGTTTAGTGAATCCCCGAAAGGAACATTAGTTCTTATTATACACAATCATACGTTTTTTTGTGAAGAGGATTTTGGCTACCTTTTTCTAATTTAATAATCACAGTGTTATTGTTTCTTAAGAAATAAAGCCCTAATAAATAGGAGAACTGCTAATACATTCGTTACAGAGAAATCCTCTTGCATACCTAAAAGTATCGCTTCTTCTAAGGTTTCTGATTTAATAATTTTGTTTTAAGTGTTAGTGCATATGTTGTTTATACTCGTGTGAAGTTGAAGGAGTAAAATCGGGGAATGTTATGAATACCGAAACAATAATTACAACACTAATTGAAAGCAATAACAAAAAGCATCGGTGGATCACAGTAGAAAACCTTTCTGATAAAATTTGAATTATAAATGACATAGTAATCGTTATAGTAAATAAAAGGCTGATAAACAGTATACTATGAGCTTGTTGCGCATTTAGCATTTCTGTAATCATTGCTCCCATCATACTTGCCATTACCCCAGAGAACATTCCTTCTAAAGCAGTATATAGATGAAAACGTAGACCAACTAAAAAGCCGATACAACCACTAATTAAAATCGCAAGCAAAGTAGAATATAGCAATTCTCCTTTAAATAGAATACCTAAATAAAAACCTATACTTAAACCGATACTCATACTAAAAGACATAATAAATACCATATACTCCATTAGGGTACCACTACGTTTCGAAATATATGATGTAATAATAATTGAGATACAGCAAAGCATTAAGGCAGTTAATGTATAAGCAAACATCATGATACCTCCCTGTCCTATCATTCACTTCATCATATGTTCATATAGAGAGTACTTATGCTTATTTATATCTGCATATTATCTGCACAATTTCATAAATGAAAGCAAGGTGGCGTTTGATTTTTTTACGTGTGAACATGTGAAAGAAAGTGTTATATAATGAGTTTCTATTGTGAAGCAATAAAGAATAAGCGTATAATATTATAGTTATCCCATTACTCGGGATAACCCGCGAATGATAAATAAGATTGTTGTTTTATCATCGCTTCTAAACAGATAGACAATGAAAGTAACACTGGAATACAGATAGGGAGTTATAAAATGAAATTAATTATTGCCGAGAAACCAGATCAAGGTTTGGCTCTTGTTTCACAATTTAAATATCGCCGGAAAGATGGTTATTTAGAAGTAGAAGCAAATGAGTTATTTCCAAATGGAGCGTACTGTACATGGGCAATTGGTCATTTGACGCAGTTATGTAATCCAGAACATTATCACGCAGAGTGGAAAAAATGGTCACTTAATACGTTACCGATGATTCCAGAGCGTTTTCAATTTGAAGTAACAAAATCAAAGTATAAACAATTTAACGTTGTGAAACAGCTGTTACATAATCCTCAGGTAACAGAAATTATTCACGCGGGCGATGCTGGGCGTGAAGGGGAATTAATTGTACGAAACATTATTAATCTTTGTAACGTACAAAAGCCGATGAAGCGTCTTTGGATTTCCTCTTTAACGAAGCAAGCTATTTACCAAGGATTTAAAAATTTGCTTGACGAATCAGATACAATCAATACGTACTATGAGGCGTATACAAGGTCATGTGCGGATTGGGTTGTTGGTATGAATGCATCGCGTGTGTTTAGTATTTTGTTAAAGAAAAAAGGAATGAATGATGTATTTTCAGCTGGTCGTGTACAAACACCGACACTCGCGTTAATCGTAAAGCGTGAAAAGGAAATAGAAAACTTTAAGTCAGAGCCGTTCTGGGAAGTGTTCGCAACCTTTAATATAGAAGGAAAGAAGTATGAGGGGAAATGGGAGAAGGATAGTGAATCCCGCTTAAAAGACCCTGATATGGCGAATAAAATTGCGGCATTTTGCCAAGGTAAAACGGCAGTAGTGAAGGAAATGAAAACGGAGCGTAAAGAATTTCAGCCGCCGCTTTTATTTAACTTATCATCACTGCAAGCAACGGCAAATAAAGCCTTTAAGTTTTCACCGAAAAAGACGCTTGATATAACGCAAGCACTATATCAAAAAGGGATTGTTTCTTATCCTCGTTCGGATTCCAACTATGTTACACAAGGTGAAGCGGCAACATTCCCTGATATTTTACAGAAGTTAAGTCAGTTTGATGAATATAAAGGTTTATTACCAGCTCCGGTTGAATCGATTATGAATAATAAGCGTTATGTGAATGAAAAGAAAGTAACAGATCACTACGCCATTATTCCGACAGAGCAAGTTACAAACCCAAGCAGATTATCAGGTGATGAAAAGAAAATTTACGATATGATCGTAAGAAGGCTTATTGCAGCTCATTATGAAGTTGCAATCTTTGACTATACAACAATTGTAACGCTTGTAGATGAACGTGCTGAATTCATTTCAAAAGGAAAACAGCAAATTCAAGAAGGCTGGCGTAAAGTTATTTTCCAAGACGATAAAGATGACGAAACCATTCTTCCAATTGTAGCTGAAGGTGAAGAAGGAAAAGTTGTAAAGGTGAAAGTGAAAGAGGGAAAAACACAACCACCGAAGCGTTATACAGAAGGACAACTTATTACGTTAATGAAAACAGCTGGTAAGTATTTAGAGAATGAAGAGCTTGAGAAAGTATTAAAGAAAACAGAAGGTTTAGGTACAGAAGCGACCCGTGCAGGTATTATTACGATGCTAAAAGACCGTAAATATATAGATGTGAAGAAGAACCAAGTGTATGCGACCGATAAAGGGAAAGTATTAATTACCGCAATCGGTGACAAAATACTAGCTTCACCAGAAATGACCGCAAAATGGGAGCAACGTCTTGCGGAAATTGGGGAAGGTACAGCATCACCAGCAACTTTTATGGAACAAACGAAAAAATTATCAGCTAAAATTATTGAAGATGCGGTTGAAATGTCTGAGAAGTGGGATTTCACCGGATTACATGTTGAATCGATTGAGCGAAAAGGATCGAAATTTACAACGGGTAAAAAGGTTGGTAGCTGTAAAAAATGTGATGGCGATGTGATTGATAAGTCAACGTTTTACGGCTGTTCTAATTACAACACGACACAATGTGACTTTACCATCTCGAAGAAGATATTAAGTAAAACAATTTCGCAAAAGAATATGACAAAGCTCTTAAAAGGTGAGAAAACCGATTTAATTAAAGGCTTTAAAAAGGGCGAGAAAACATTTGATGCGAAATTAGAGTGGAAAGATAATAAGATTAATTTTGTGTTTGAGAATTAAGTTGTTTTAACAAATAAAAATATGATAATTAAATTATATCCTATAGAATAGACGCTTAAAAAAGTCTATTCTATAGGATATTTTTTTGAATAAGTAGTACTATATATTTTTGTTTGAAATAAAATATACAATAAAAAAATCTTTATAATTGATAATTATTTATTGTAAAACAATAAATAATGTATTAAAATCATTATCATAATAAATCGGTGAGATGCTTTTTATAGAAAGGGAACAAAGCTGTTTTTTATTAGAGGAGGTAAAGCTATGAACGATCAAAATTTGATTATCGAAAATATGGATAACCCTCATGAGTTGGAGAGAATGTATAGAAAAGACCCGAAAGCTTTTAAAAAGTCATTCTCACAAGCATGGGATGAAAACTCTGATTCTCAGGTGCTAGCTGCCTGGTATGAAAGATTGCATTTCAAGGGAAAGACAAATGCAGAAAAAATATCACTGTTTCAAAAAGGTTTCTTATTTATGGGCATGTTAGCTATTCTAGCTGGGCTAAGCACTAGAATCATTTTCCACTTTGTAGAGCAGGAAGCAATTGCTCCAATTAACCTAGCTTTTGGTGTAATTCCCTTTATCGCTGCTTATTTTGTTTACAATAATACCCCGAAAAAAAGTATTATTTATTTCCTTGCAGCGTTGTTCCTAATTGCTGGGTTGTATCTTAATATGTTGCCATTAAATTATAAAGACAGTATTATCCTTGCTTATTTACATCTTCCTATATTGTTATGGGTCTTATTGGGACTTGCATTTACAGGAAATGAATATTCAAAAGGTAATACAAGATTAGCTTATATTAAATTTAATTTAGAATATGGTCTTCTCTACGCGAGCATGGCAGTGAGTGGAATGATACTAGCAGTATTCACCATGCGATTATTTAGTTTTGTTGACTTGGATATAGGAGAGTTCTATTTTAGTAATGTTGTTTTATTTGGAGCTGCCGCTCTCGCTGTAGTGGCTGCATACTTAGTATCATTGAATCTTAAACTTGCTAAAAATATTACACCATACATATCTAAAATTTTTAGTCCACTTGTCTTGATTACGTTGCTAATCTATCTTATAACGGTTATATGGGTCGGGAAAAATCCTTTCTTGGACCGCAATTTCTTAATGGCCTTCAACGGAATACTCCTTGGCGTGTTGGCCGTTACCATATTTTCTATCGTTGAGAGTGATTCGGATGAGAAAAAGAACATTTCAGATTATATAAATTTTGCCTTAATTGTTCTGGCGCTTATTATTGACACTGTCGCTTTATCAGCCATTGTATTCAGACTTTCTTCTTACGGGATTACACCTAATAGACTTGCTGTTTTAGGGGTAAACATACTGATTTGGGCAAATTTAATTTGGATTATGTTTTCCTATATGCGGTTCTTGCAAAGCAAATCAGGACCGACAGCTATCCAAGATGCCGTTACGAAGTATTTACCAATTTATGGACTTTGGGCAGCTTTCGTTATATTTACTTTTCCTTTAATGTTTAATTAGAATGGATTTGTTAATATAGCGTGTCTAAAACGTATAAAATCCTTAGAGTCGATAATTATCGTTACTTCTATAATTTCTCGACAATAAAAAAACGTCCTAAAGTAGGACGTTTTTTATTATATATATTGCCGTCTTTTCTTAATAAGTAACAACACTTGTGAAACACAAGCAAGTACTGGCAGTTCAATTAACGGTCCAATAACGAGTGCAAGTGCAATAAGAGGCTCGTCAGGGAAAGCAGTCACAGCAATAGCAAGAGCAACAGGTGAGTTTCTTGCTAACGTTGTTAAGTTTAGACTTACTGTATCTTTATAAGATAAACGCATAACGTGCCCGATAAATTGTCCTAGTACAAAATTAATGATGAAGAACAATAGAACAGGAATGAGTAATAATAAAACGACATTCATATTTTGTAGTAAATATTTACCTTGTGATGCAAACATCGCTACGATTGCTAAACTTAAAAATACAATTTGGGCAGAGCTGAAAAACGGAATGAGTTTATTCTCGAGCGTTTCAGATTTTTTCAGTTTATTCATAATGAATTTTGTAGCGTGTGCAAGTAAAAATGGTAAGACGATTACGATAACAATACTTTCTACTAAAACAGAAACCGCAACAGTCTTCATAACACCAGCGAATAAAAATAAATAAATGGGAAGTAGTAGTACTTGCAAAATTAAATTTACTGGTAAAATCGCTGTAGAAAGTGCTACATTACCTTTTGCTATTTCAGTAAAGATTAAGTACCAATCTGTACACGGAGTAACCATTAGCATAATAAATCCAACCCAAAGCGCAGGGTGATCTGAAAGAAATAGTGCTCCTAATCCCCAAGCGAGTAAAGGTGTCCATAAGAAGTTAATAGTAAGACTTGTTCCAGCAAATTTTAAATTGCGAAATCCATTTTTTATTTCTTTTAATGGGATGCTGAGGAATAATCCATATAGCATGAAAAATAAGAAGGGGACAATAAATCGCTCTGAATACATATGTATGAAATTAAATTGCCCGAGTATGATGCCGCATGTAACAGCAAAAAGAATAATAAAAGTTTGAATCTTTTCTATCGTGCTCATGAATGAATCCTTTCTAAATATGAATTTTCCTCTCTAATTTTATTATACAAGTAATAAGGCTGTAATTTGGTGTTCAATTGTATTTTAGTAAATGTTTTTAATTTGAGATTTATTTTTTTATTAAAAGTTACTTGACTAAAGTAAGTGACTATATTACAATCACTTACATAAGGTAATTAAATAACAAAAAGTTTTAATTAACTTTCCTTAAGGTATCAATTGGAACTTTTTATTAGAATAAGAATTTTTGTGATGATGAATAATGAATATGATAAGAAAGTTTAGGTGAAGAAAATGGGATTATTTAGCTCGTTATTTGGTAAAAAAGAAGAAAATCAAAAAGTAGAGGAGAATAAAACAATGTCAAAAGTATTATTTGTAAAAGCAAACGATCGCCCAGCGGAGCAAGCAGTTAGTTCAAAAATGTATGAAACATTTGTAAGTACTTATAAAGAAGCAAATCCGAATACAGAAATTACAGAGTTAGATTTATTTGCATTAGATCTTCCTTATTACGGAAATATTGCTATTTCAGGTGGATACAAACGTAGTCAAGGTATGGAATTAACAGCAGAAGAAGAGAAGGCAGTTGCTACAGTAGATCAATATTTAAATCAGTTTTTAGAAGCTGATAAAGTTGTATTTGCATTCCCATTATGGAACTTTACTGTACCAGCACCATTAATCACATATATTTCATATTTATCTCAAGCTGGAAAAACGTTTAAATATACAGCTAATGGTCCAGAAGGCTTAGCTGGTGGTAAAAAAGTAGTTGTGTTAGGTGCTCGTGGTTCAGATTACTCTTCAGAACAAATGGCTCCTATGGAAATGGCAGTTAATTACGTAACAACTGTACTTGGGTTCTGGGGAATTACAAATCCAGAAACTGTTGTAATTGAAGGACACAATCAATATCCAGATCGCTCACAACAAATTGTTGAAGAAGGTTTAGAGAACGTTAAGAAAGTAGCGGCGAAATTTTAATTAATTGATAGTAAAAATGGAAAAACCAACATGGATGACCATGTTGGTTTTTTAGTCTATTTCTATGTTAAAAAATGTATATTTATAAAATGAATGAAAAGTTTGAAAATAGTATTGCAAAATATTATATATCAAACTATAATGAGTTCAAGAATAGTTGATACTTAAGTTAAATATTCAGAAAATTCAATTAGTTAAAAATGGAAATGACATAGGTTATATTGAATGGAGGTTATATTATGACGAATAAAGTACCGTTTTCGTTCATAGTTGTTATTGGTTTAATGTTATTTGCACTATTTTTCGGGGCAGGAAATTTAATATTCCCAGCAATGCTTGGTCAATCGGCAGGAGAGAATGTTTGGATTGCTAATGCAGGATTTTTAGTAACAGGTGTAGGTTTACCGTTGCTAGGGGTATTAGCATTTGGAATTTCAGGTAAAGAAGATTTACAATCGTTAGCAAGTCGTGTACATCCAGTGTTCGGCATTGTATTTACGACAGTTTTATATTTAGCGATTGGTCCACTATTCGCTATTCCGAGAACAGGCAGCGTTTCTTATGAAATTGGTATGAAGCCTTTTGTACCAGAAGCTATGGGTTCTTCAGCACTCATTCTTTTTACAATTATATTCTTTAGCATTACTTGTTTTTTTTCGCTAAATCCCGCGAAAATTGTCGATATTGTAGGAAAAATCTTAACGCCAATTAAATTAACGTTTATTGGGATTTTAGTAGTATTTGCTTTTATTCATCCAATGGGAGAAATGCAAGCACCTGCAGAGGCATATACATCACATGCGTTCTTTAAAGGATTCCAAGAAGGTTACTTAACAATGGATACGTTGGCATCATTCGTATTCGGTATTATCATCATCAATGCGATTAAAGAAAAGGGCGCAAAAACAAAAAAAGACATTATGATTGTTTGTGCAAAAGCAACATTGATTGCTGCATCTATTTTAGCAATGATCTATTCAGCACTTTCATTTATGGGAGCTTCAAGTGTTGCAAAACTTGGTCATTTAGATAATGGTGGTGCAGTATTAGCAAAAGTTTCAAACTATTATTTTGGGTCATACGGCGGAATTATATTAGGGATTATGGTTACAGCAGCATGTTTAACGACTAGTGTAGGACTTGTTTCAGCGTGTTCTTCATTCTTCCATAAACTATTCCCGAATGTTTCGTATAAAAAGATAGCAATCATCTTATCAGTGTTCAGTGCAGTTGTTGCGAACGTAGGTTTAACGCAATTAATTGCAATTTCTGTTCCTGTATTAATCGCGATTTATCCATTAGCAATCGTCTTAATTTTCCTAACGCTCCTTCATCCATTGTTTAAAGGACGAGCAGAGGTGTATCAAGGTAGCTTATTAATTACATTTATTGTAAGTGTGTTCGATGGATTGAATGCAGCTGGTATGAAGTTAGCAGTAGTAAATGATTTTCTTACTAAAATACTTCCAATGCATGAAGTTGGGTTAGGGTGGATTTTACCAGCACTTATTGGCGGATTGATCGGGTATGTCATTAGCATTGTGAAAGCAAAAAATCAAGTTCAACCAGCAGCTAGTGTGGATAAGAAAATAGGTTAAATAAAAAAGTTATAGAACTTGTTTCTATAGCTTTTTTTGTTACTATTAATAATGAAAGAAAATAAAGTAGTAGGGGAAATAAAATGAAAAAAACAATTGATCATATCGGCATCGCAGTGCGCGATATAGATAGTACGATACGTTTTTATGAAAAAGTGTTGTCAGGAACTTTAATAGATCGTTACGTAAGTGAAGCGCCTGGTGTTGAAAGCGAAGTAGCCATTCTTGAAGTGGATGGAGATAGAATTGAATTACTTGCACCGACGAATAATACGACGTCACCAATTGCCAGATTCATTAAACAAAAAGGTAAAGGTGTACATCATGTTGCATATCGAGTAGATGATTTAGATGTAGCTTTAGAGGAATTGAAAGAACAAGGAATTCGAACTTTAGAGCATACACTTCGAATGAATAAACATGGCAGAAGATTAATCTATCTTAACCCAGCGGATACAGAGGGAACAATTATAGAGTATTGTGATTATCCGGAAGAGAAGTAGAAGAAAGATATTTTTAAGAAGGTATTACGTAATAACGTAATACCTTTTTATTTATGCATTTCACACTTTCTTCACAAATGATTCACGATAACTTTTCCTCTTCAAGAACTTACATAAATATATTTTATGATATAATAACAATCGACTTTAAAAATGTAAGTTGTATCTATCAAGGTAGTTACTATTGTATTGGAAGTTTAGAGGTGAGAGAGAAATAAATAGTTATACTGTATAGAAGATTATATTTAATCAGGTTAATATTTCGTCCAAGAATCCAACTCGGGAAGTAAAAATAATGAAAATATAGCGATGAGGAAGAAAGAAGTGAAATGAGTGTGAAAGTAATGAAAAGGTTAGGGACATTGTTATTTATTGTATGTGTGCTTATCGTATTGATACCGAAAAGTGCATCTGCTCATGCATACGTTGTGAAATCAAACCCTACTGAAAATGAAACATTGAAGAAAGCACCGTCTGTTGTGAAAATCGAGTTCGATGAGGACATACAAGTTTCAAGTTTTAATACATTGTACGTGAGAGATACATCAGGTAAAAGGGTCGATTTAAAAGATGCTCATATTGATAAAAATAATAAAAAGCTATTAGAAGCCGGATTAAAAGAGAATCTCAAAAACGGTCTCTATTCTATTCAGTGGAAAGTAATTTCAGCTGATGGACATCCAATTCAAGGAGTTATTCCATTCCGTATTGGATTAGCGGAAGCTGGAGCAGATGATATACAAGTAGAAGAGGTGGGATATGTTCCACAAATTGATATGATCATGGAACGTGGAATTTTATATACAAGTTTCTCACTATTTATAGGAGTGCTATTCTTTAATCTTATTATGTATAAAGGGAATGCAACCTCGGTTCGATCAAGGAGTAAGAACATAATATGGATTTCTTTATTAGGGATATTTATTAGCTTGTTATTTAATCTACCATTGCAAGCGAAAATAAATGCGGATGTTTCATGGCTAGAAGCATTCAATCCTTTACTATTAAAAGAAACGTTACAGCTTTCTGTTTTTAGTTATGTATGGATTACTCAAATGGCTCTAATTAGTTCGCTTATAATCGTTACGTATTTTGCGATGAAGCGTGAGAAGCTTTCGTCGTTTAAAGTGTGGAGTATTCCAATAATATTGTTTATCGGGATACTTGTTATGAAAGCATGTAATAGTCACGCATATGGTTTAAAGTTTAAAGAAATTGCTGTTGTTATGGATTTTTTACATTTATTCGCAGCTTCATTATGGATTGGTGGTTTATCGTCCATTATTCTTCTGTTACGTAATGAGGATAACAAGTGGAATATGTATTGGGATATGATTAAGCGTTTTTCACCGTGGGCAATATGTGCTGTCATTGTGATTTTAATAACAGGTCTTTTTAACAGTACATTTTTTATTCCAACAATCCACTCGTTATTTGATACGAAGTATGGATTAACTTTATTAGCAAAGATACTTTTATTCATTTTCATGGGGATATTAGGAATTATTCATTATGTGAAAGGGAAAATGAGAGCGGAGCAAGGATTAGGTGCTACGGTGAAAGTAGAGTTTATCATTGGAATTATCATTTTCGTAATCGTAGCTTTTATGACAAACGTACAAACACCACCGATGCCTCCTACTGGACCTTTTACAGAGAGTAAACAATTGGATAATGGATATGAAATGACGCTAAATGTAAGTCCTAATAGAGTAGGACAAAATATATTCCATATTACTTTAAAGGATGAGAACGGACAACCTGTTACTGATATGGAACAAATCATATTAACAACTCAATCGTTAGATATGAATATGGGAAAGGGATCATTTAAAGTTTCGGCAGTTTCACCGGGAGAATATGAAGCAGAAGGTATGTATATTAACATGACAGGCAACTGGAATATACAAGTACATGGATTAACGAAATCGCTTGATAGCTTCGATACGGATTATAAATTTATTGTAGGTGGCAGATAAAGTGAAACTTTAAGCAGCCCTCATCAATTGGGCTGCCCGGCGAATAGCGGGATAAAGAGTAGGTATAGATAAAAAGGAGCTAATTGAAAATGAAACGCATAAAAAAATTAGGAACAACAATGATCGCAACAGTAATTGCAATGGGAATTTTTTCGTTACCTGTTAGTGCGCACGTCACTGTGAAGCCAGCAACTTCTGACATCGGCTCTTGGGAGACTTACACGATAAAAGTACCAGTTGAAAAGAATGTAGCAACAACAAAAGTTACACTGAAAATACCGTCTGGTGTGGAATTCCAACAGTATGAACCAGTGCCAGGGTGGAAAATGGAAGAGCAAAAAGATAGTGCCGGAAAAGTGAAAACTGTAGTATGGGAAGCAACAGGAGAAGGGATTTTACCTGGCCAATTCCAGCGGTTTACTTTCGTCGCTAAAAATCCGGATAAAGAACAAAAAATAGCTTGGGATGCATATCAACAATATAAAGACGGAGAAATTGTTGAATGGACAGGCGATGAGAAAGCTGAAAAACCGCATTCACTTACTACAATTGCAAAAGGTACGTCATTAACAGGAGAACATGGTGAAGTATCTAATGTAGAAAAGAATGAAGGTACTAGTAATATGCAATTGATAGCAATTGTTTTATCTATTTTGGCGATTGTATCTTCGGTAGGTACGTGTGTTTTTATGGTACGGCGTAAAAAATAAGTAATAACGATAAGAAGGAGCCTACAATCAGTAGGCTCCTTCTTATGTTAATTTACTTCACTTCAATCCGCTGCCCTACAGCAAGTGTTTTCGGCTTTATATTTACGAAACAAATACTCACTACAATAAATAATAGTCCGATAAATAAGCTAATAGTAATGGCCTCATGTAAGAAAATTGAACTTACAATAATAGCGATTAGAGGAATGAGAAATGTATAAGCCCCAACTTTACTTGCTTCACCAGCTCCAACGAGTGTGAAGTATGCAAGCCACCCCATTGCAATAACAAAGAATGAAATAAAGAGTAGTACACTAACAAACGGCATACTCCAAGCGATACTAGACCAACTTTCAAACTCTGATCCACATCCAATTAAGCAAAGTCCGCCAATAATAAGTTGCAGTGTTACCATCCAAATGGAATTAACGCGGTGCCCAGTCTTCTTAATAAATACGGTTCCAAGTGCCCAGCCAATAGCGCATCCTATCGCGAGAAGAATCCCGATAATAGAAATATGTCCAGTTAAACTGCTTGAGCTAATAAAACCTACGCCAATAAATCCGAGTATAAGCCCGAAAATTTTTAAACCGTACATTGATTCTTCAAGCCATATCCACGAGAAAATACCAAGTAAAACGGGTTGTAGAAATACGATGGCGGAAAATAGACCAGCGGGCATATATTGAAGGCCGACAGTTTGTAATCCGTAAAATATAATGATATTAAGTAAAGAAGAAATAACGTATAAATGCCAAGTTTCTTTTAAGTGTAACTCTTTGTATTTCGGTAATGCGAACAGGAGTAAAATGAATCCTCCAATTAAAGTTCGAACGCCTGCAAATAAAACGGGTGGTGTATAATGCAGGGCAAACTTAGATAAAGGCCAATTGATTCCCCACATGAAAACGAGAAAGGTAAGGATGATGGCCGTCTTAGTTCGAGAAAGCTGTGTCACTGTAAGACCTCCTTGATGTTATTCATTTCACTATGATATGATATCGACTGTAATAAATAAAATGAATCTTTTTTATGAGGAGTATAAGCGATTAGTTATGACCATTACACAACTACAAGTATTAATAAAAACTGTTGAGTTAGGTAGTTTTACGAAGGCTGCTCGGGTGTTAAATATGACGCAGCCAGCAGTAAGTCATGCGATTTCAAGTATTGAGTCAGAGTTAGGAGTTACGATTCTTATACGTGATAAACGACAAGGATTACTCGTTACGGATGTAGGAAACAGAATTCTTGTACATATTAGAGAGATTTTGAACGGTGTAGAGAAGATTGAACAAGAAGTTGCGATGGAGAAAGGACACGAAGTGGGGACGATTCGAATTGGGAGTTTTCCGAGTGCTTCTGCACATTTCTTACCGAAAATGATAAACCATTTTAAGGAGAAGTATCCGAACTTAAAAGTCGTTCTTTGTGAAGGAACGATTAAAGAAGTTGAAGATTGGTTAGTATCGAGGGTTGTTGATATAGGGATTGTTATTTTACCTAATAAAGAGATGGAGATTGTTCCATTAACGAAGGGGAAAATGGTTGTTATTTTAAGAGAGGATCATCCTCTTTGCAAGAAGGATGCTATTACAATTCGTGATTTGGAGAATGAACCGATCATATTATGTAAGGGCGGATACGAACCACCCATTATCGATATGTTTAAACAAGCAAACGTACCACTTCGGGCTGAGTATGTAATTTCGACAGTTACGACAGCTTTAAATATGATTCAAGAAGGATTAGGCATTGCAATATTAGCTGAATTATCTTTAACGAATTTACCACAGAATGTGCAAACGAGAGAATTGGAACCGCAAGTATGGAGAGAAATTGCTTTAGCTGTTCCTTTATTAAGGGATTCTTCAATCGCTGTGCAGCTATTTATTGAAGAATTTCAGGCGCTATTTGCAGAATAAAAAGAGGTGTCTCGTATATTATAATGGGACACTCTTTAATTTACTTATAAAAAATATGTGAAAAGGATTGACTTATTTTTTAGTTGTAACTATAATGATTACATCGAGGTGGTGATTACGATGAAAATTAGTAGCCGCTTTTCCATAGCTGTTCATATTTTATCTATTTTGAAAAACAATCCATCTTCACTTTGTACTTCAGACTATATGGCTGAGAGTGTCAATACAAATCCAGTAGTCATTCGTAAAATGATGTCGTACTTGAAACAAGCTGGCTTTGTTTACGTAAATCGTGGACCGGGTGGCGCAGGTTTACTAAAGGATTTACATGAAATCACATTGTTAGATGTGTATCATGCAGTGAATGTAGTGGAAGAGGATAAATTATTTCACATTCATGAGCAACCGAATCCAGATTGTCCAATTGGGGCGAATATTCAAGCGGTGTTAGAAATTATTTTAATTCAAGCACAATCCGCAATGGAAGAAGTTTTGAGAAATATTACGATGGGGCAGCTGTTTGAAACTTTGCAAGAAAAAATGAATGCTTAAATCATATTTATATTTTTTTAATATTAATGTAACTTATATAGTTACAACTATAAAGGTAAGGTGTAAAAGTTATGACTGTAAAAATGAAAGTATACTCAGATTTTATATGTCCATTTTGTTTTTTAGCAAAAGGTCCATTAGATGAAGTAGCGAAAGAGAAAGATGTAGAAATTGAATGGATGCCATTTGAATTACGTCCAAGTCCATATTCAAAAATAGATCCATGGAATGAGCCAGAAAAATTAGGTTCATGGGATGCTTTCATTCTTCCGACAGCGAAGAAGTTAGGAATTGATATGCGTTTGCCACGTGTTTCTCCGCATCCATATACACATTTAGCTTTCGAAGGGTGTCAATTTGCGAAAGAACGTGGACTAGGTAATGAGTATCATCACCGCGTATTCACAGCATTTTTCCAAGAAGAGCAAAACATTGAAGATATTGATGTGTTAACAAAATTAGCAGTAGAAGTAGGACTTCCTGAGGCGGAATTTAAAGATGCTTTAGTAACTCGTAAATATAAGGAAAAGCATCAAGAAGCAATTCAGCACGCATATGATGAAGCGAATATTATGGCTGTTCCAACTGTCATGATTGGAGATGAAATCATTCAAGGGCTTGCTAGTAAAGAAACGCTACAAAGGGTCATTGATAAAGAAATTGAAAAGGATAAAACAAATTCATTTGAAGGTATGCAATGTAATACCGATGGATATTGCTAATTCGCTTGTTATGAAATAACAAAATAAATTATAAAACAAACATTTGGAGGAATTAAAATGTCAACAACTACAACAAACTTAAAAGAAGCAATCGTGAACCGCCGTTCCATTCGTAAAGTAACAAAAAATGATGCAATTACGAAAGAAAGAATTGAAGAAGTGCTAAAAACAGCTTTACACGCACCAACATCTTTCAATATGCAAAGTGGTCGTATGGTTGTATTAATGGATGGAGAGCATGAAAAGTTTTGGGATATTGTGAAAGAAACATTAAGAGCCCGCGTACCAGCAGAAAATTTTGAGGCGACTGTAGAAAGACTAAAAGGCTTCCATGCAGGTGTAGGGACTGTACTATTCTTTGAAGATCAAGCAACTGTAGAAAAAATGCAAGAAAACGCACCATTATATAAAGATCAGTTCCCATTCTGGTCTCATCAAGGAAATGCAATGTTACAACATACTGTGTGGATGTTATTATCTGCTGAAGGAATTGGGGCGTCATTACAACATTACAACCCAATCGTAGATGCTGAAGTGAAAGAAACTTGGAACATTCCAGCAGAGTGGAGTTTAGTAGGTCAAATGCCATTTGGTGAACCAAACGAACAACCAGCAGAAAGAACGTTCTTGCCTACTGAAGATGTATTGAAATTTTATTAAGATATACAATATGTAACGAGAAGGAAGCTGTACTTAAAAACAGCTTCCTTTTTGTAGTGGTGTTAAAGTATGCGCATTTAGGGAAGAAATATAAGAAATAATCCGGTGAGAAGGGAATTAGAAAAATGAATGATGAGAAAAAATATACAGTGGTAGGTACTGATGTCGAGGAAGTAAAGCGTTTAAATAAAAATTCAGGGTTAACGTATAATCAAGTGAAAGAAATGTTAGCGAAGCAAATGCAAAAAAAGAAGTAATTAGATTGAAATCTTTCATTTTTTCATTTGGCATTTCGATTGGAGAGAGTTAAGTAAAAAGTAACTCTCTTTTTCGTATAACGAAGCACCTTATAGAGTGGAGGAAGCAACATGAAGAAATGGGTAAAGGGAACGCTGTCTATCGCTGGAGGCGTTGTCTTATTAGCGTGTGCCGGCGGATATTACATGTATAAAAATTATTTTCCAAAGGAACCTGAGCGTATTGTATATGATAAAGAAAGAGTGCTACAACCGATACATAATCAGCTTAAAGGAATTAATATAGAAAATGTAAAGATGAAAGAAAAAGAAGTCGTAAATGCGACTGTAGATGAGCTTCAAAAAATGATTGATGATGGAAAGTTGTCATATGAAGAATTAACGAGTATTTATCTCTTTAGAATACAAGAACATGATCAAAATGGAATAACATTAAATGCTGTTACAGAGATAAATCCTAATGCGATGGAAGAAGCAAGAAAGTTAGATCAAGAGCGAGGTAGAAACAAAAAGTCGAATTTATATGGTATTCCTGTCGTTGTAAAAGATAATGTACAGACGGAAAAAGTGATGCCGACTAGTGCAGGAACATATGTGTTAAAAGATTGGGTTGCAGATGAGGATGCGACGATTGTGAAAAAGTTGAAAGAAGAAGGTGCTTTTGTTTTAGGAAAAGCGAATATGTCTGAGTGGGCAAATTATTTATCCTTTACAATGCCTAGCGGATATAGCGGGAAAAAAGGACAAAATTTGAATCCGTATGGTCCGATTACGTTTGATACATCAGGATCAAGCTCTGGATCTGCTACAGTAGTTGCGGCAGATTTTGCACCGCTTGCAATCGGGACAGAAACGACTGGATCAATTGTAGCACCAGCGACGCAGCAATCAGTAGTTGGATTACGTCCATCACTAGGTATGGTGAGTAGATCAGGCATTATTCCGTTAGCTGAAACGCTTGATACAGCAGGGCCGATGGCAAGAACGGTAAAGGATGCGGCAACGTTATTTAACATAATGGTAAGTTATGATGAAAAAGATGCTATGACAGAAAAAATGAAAGATAAAGAAAGAATGGATTATACGAAGGACTTATCAATAGACGGTTTAAAAGGGAAAAAAGTAGGAGTACTATTTTCAATAGATCGACAAGATGACAATAGAAAAGAAGTAGCACAAAAGATAAGAAAAGACCTTCAAGATGCAGGTGCAATAGTGACTGATGATATTCAGTTAAACGCTGAGGGTGTAGATAATCTACAAACATTAGAATATGAATTCAAACATAATGTTAACGATTTTCTTTCAAAGCAAAAAAATGTACCGGTAAAATCGTTAGAAGAGATTATAGCGTTTAATAAAAAGGATAGTAATAGACGAATAAAATATGGACAAACATTAATTGAGGGATCTGAAAAATCTGCTACAACGAAAGATGAGTTTGAAAAAGTAGTGCAAACGAGTCAAAAAAATGCAAGAAAAGAGCTAGATAGATATTTAGTAGAAAAGGGTTTAGACGCTTTAGTTATGATTAACAACGATGAAGTTCTTCTATCCGCTGTAGCTGGCTATCCAGAATTAGCGGTGCCAGCAGGATATGATAACAATGGAGAGCCAGTAGGTGCAGTGTTTGTCGGGAAGCAATTCGGTGAGAAGGAACTGTTCAATATTGGATATGCGTATGAGCAGCAGTCTAAAAATAGAAAATCACCTAAATTGTAAAAGGTTAAACGAAAAAAAGAGCTCAACTGAAGTAAGTAGGTGGGCTAATATAAATAGAATCTAACAATATAAAAAGAAAAAAAGGATTCTTCCTAATTAGTAAGAAAGATTGTCTATAGAAGTTCATAAAATGTAATATATTCAATTTCCATCCATTGAAGGGGGAGGTTAAATCTTAATGAATGAAGTGAAAAATTTTTTTCGAAGTAGAGGGTTTCAACGTTTTCTCGTTTTAATAATATTAGCGCTTGTATTATATGGATTAAAAAGTATGATCAACTTAATATTAATTACGTTTATACTGACATTTTTAATGGATCGATTTCAACGTTTTATTTCAAAGAAATTGAAAGTGAACCGGAAAATTGTTATCGCCTGTTTGTATATCATATTAGTTTCCTTTATTGGCACGACATTGTATAAATATTTACCTGTGTTAACGATACAAATTTCGCAATTGATTTATCAATTTAAATTGTTTTTTCAAAACCCGCCTGATAATGAAATCATTAAATATGCACTTTCGACAATTAACGGAATGGAAGTATCAAAGTATATAGAACAAGGTGTAGATGTCATCTATCAATCGATAGCAAATATAGGGAAGGTAAGTTTACAAATATTATTGTCTCTCATATTAAGCTTATTTTTCTTATTAGAAAAAGAGCGTATTATTACCTTTACTTCTAAATTTAAAGAGAGTAAGCTAAAGATTTTTTATGAGGAGATTGCATATTTTGGCGAAAGGTTTGCAAGATCGTTCGGTAAAGTAATTGAAGCACAGTTTTTAATTGCGGTTGTAAATTGTATTCTTACTGTTATTGCATTAATTGTTTTAGGATTTCCGCAGCTTCTCGTATTAGCTGTTATGATTTTTCTACTAGGGTTGATTCCAGTTGCAGGTGTGATTATTTCTTTATTTCCACTTTGTATTATTGCTTATAACGTAGGCGGAGTTATATACGTTGTGTACATACTTGTGTTCATTACAGTCATCCATGCTCTTGAAAGTTATTTTTTAAACCCGAAGTTTATGTCTGCGAAAACAAATTTACCAATCTTTTATACATTTATGATTCTCATTTTTTCAGAACATTTTCTTGGAATATGGGGGCTTATTATTGGGATACCAATCTTCATCTTTTTATTAGATGTACTTGATGTAAATAATGAGGAATCGATTAAAAAATAGAAAATAAACAAAAAGCAATCCAAAATAAATTGGATTGCTTTTTCACATATATGATTAAAGAACAGGAGCCATTGTTTCTTTCAACACTTGAACTGAGTGATCGAATTTTAATTCTTCGTCTTCACTTAATTCTACTTCTAAAATTTCACGAACACCGCCGCGATTTAAAACAGCAGGTACACCGATATATACATCTTTTTGACCGTATTGACCTTCTAAATATGCCGAAACAGTTAATACACTATTTTCGTCGTTTAAAATTGCCTTAGTAACGCGTAGAAGTGACATACCGATACCATAGTATGTTGCGCCTTTTCGTTCAATAATATGGTAAGCTGCATCACGAACGTTTATGAAGATTTTGTCTAAATCTTCTTGATTATACGTATTGTCTTTTTCAAGCAGTGTTTGTAGTTTTTGAATACCAACTGATACGTGACTCCAAACAGGAAGTTCCGTATCACCATGTTCTCCGATAATATAAGCATGAATGTTGTGTGGACCAATATTGAAGTACTCACCTAACATATAGCGGAAACGAGCAGAATCAAGTGTTGTGCCAGAACCAATTACGCGTTCTTTCGGTAAACCAGATTCTTTCCAAGTTACGTAAGTTAAAATATCGACAGGGTTAGTTGCGATTAAGAAGATACCATCAAATCCGCTATCCATAATACTGCGCACGATTTGTTTAAAGATTTTTGCATTTTTCTCAACTAAATCTAAACGTGTTTCGCCTGGCTTTTGTGGTAATCCAGCCGTAATGACTACAAGGTCAGCATCTTTACAATCTTCGTAGCTACCTTTCCATACTCTAGTTGGAGCTGGAGCAAATGGAACGGCATGACTTAAATCCATCGCTTCTCCTTCAGCTTTTGCTTCGTTTACATCAACTAAAACAAATTCTTCAGCTACAGCTTGGTTAATCATGCAGTAAGCATAACTACATCCAACTGCTCCTGTTCCGACTAATACAACACGGTTAATACCTTTTTTCATTTCAAAATTCCTCGCAATTTCATTGATTTTATTATGTAAGATAATACGTCTTACTTCTATAGATTCATATCTAGTTTATTACATTTTATAAAAGATATTCAAGTATTTGAAAATGTATCCGTGCAATTTCTTGCATAAAACATAGGAAGTAAGTTAACCGAATATAATGCAATAAAATCCTTTATTGAAGGGGAAAAGGCCATGATGCAGCCATTAACGATGGAAAGAATGCTCCATATTATTCATGTGGGGCTCGTTAAAACGAAGGAGCCAAAACAGATTATTATTGTTGGTGCAGGAATTTCAGGATTAGTTGCAGCATCGTTATTGAAAGAAGCAGGTCATAACATAACAATTTTAGAAGCGAATAATCGAATAGGCGGAAGAATATATACGATCCGTGAACCGTTTAGCAGAGGTTTATATTTTAATGCAGGACCAATGCGAATTCCTGATACACACAAGTTAACTTTAGCTTACATTCGTAAATTTAAATTACCGTTAAATCTTTTTATAAATAAAACCGCTTCAGATATTATTTATACGAATAATATTAAAACGAGATTGAGCATCTTCGAAAAAAATCCAAGTATACTTGGATATCCAATTTTGGAGAGCGAAAAAGGTAAAACAGCAGAAGAATTAATGTTAGTAGTATTAGAACCCATACTAAATTTTATAAAAAAAGACCCTAATAAAAACTGGATTATCGTTGAAAAAAAGTATAAAGCATATTCGCTCGGCACATTTTTAACTGAATATTATTCAGACGGTGCAATAGATATGATCGGTGTACTTCTTGATATGGAAGCGTATATGGGAATGTCTTTAATTGAAGTATTACGAGAAATGATCTTCTTTACTTCAACGACGAAATATTATGAGATAACGGGTGGGATGGATGCATTACCAAAAGCATTTTTATCGCAGTTAAATGAGAATATATTTATGCGGTATAAGGTTGAAAAAATTATACAAGAAAATAGCAAAGTGATGATGCAAGTAAACTATGAACAAACTATTGAGAGATTTATAGTTACAGGTGATGTTGCAATTGTTACGATCCCGTTTTCAGCTTTACGTTTTGTTGAAATTCAGCCTTACAATCTATTCTCTTATTATAAAAGACGAGCAATTCGTGAATTAAATTATATTGCTGCAACTAAAATTGCGATAGAGTTTAAAAGTAGATTTTGGGAGAAAGCGGGACAGTGTGGAGGTAAATCTATTACAGATTTACCTATACGGTTTACATATTATCCGAGTTATGGCATTCATACACCAGGGGCAGCTATCGTTTTAGCGAGTTATACGTGGGCAGATGAGGCGTTAACATGGGATAGTTTACCGGATAGAGAACGCATTCGTTACGCATTAAAAAATTTAGCAGAAATATACGGTGATATCGTCTATAGTGAGTTTGTTACGGGAACATCTTTTAGCTGGAGTCAAAATCCGTATTCTTGCGGTGCATTTACAGCTTTTGAACCAGGTCAAGAGCTCGAGTTATTTCCGTATATTACACCACCATCTGGAAAAGTGCACTTTGCAGGAGAGCATACGACATTAACACATGGGTGGATGCAAGGAGCGATAGAATCTGGGATTAAAGTTGCTTATGAAGTAAACGAACAGTGAACATATATTTACAAATCACGACTCTTTTAATAAAATAATAAATATAAATCGTAATTATTACGCTTTGAATACGTTTTGAAATAAAGAAATGGATGGTCGATCAAATGAATAAAGTAGAAATTCATATATTAGGTGGCTTTTTAGGTAGCGGAAAATCAACATTATTACAAAATTTATTGTTAGCGGAGAAAAAGAAGAATAGAAAAGTTGCAGTGTTAATGAATGAAATTGGTGAATACTCAGTAGATACAGATATTATTGGAAAAGAGAATATTTTAAGGGAACTTCTGAAAGGATGTATTTGTTGTACGTTAAAAGAAGAGCTTGAAATACAGTTACATTCGTTATACCAGCAAGAAAGACCAGATGTCATTTATATAGAAACGACAGGTGTTGCGCATCCAATTGAAGTACTAGATGCATGTGTATCACCAATTTTAGCACCGTTCTTAGAAGTGAAATCAATAGTAGTCGTTTTAGATGCAGTAAGGTGGTTAAATCGAAGTATATTAAGTGCAAATGTGCAACAGCTACTGCATGAGCAAATGAAATTTGGTAGCCATATTTTAATTAATAAATCAGATTTACTAACATTTGCGGATAAGAACAAAGTAATTGAAGACGTGAAAGCAATAAATAATCATGCAAAATTGTTTGAAACAAAATATTGTAATATATCTTTAGAAGATATAGAAGAAGCTGAATTTATGAATGATGGGGAACATGAGACACTACATGTCAAACAGCATTTACATATACAAACGATGACATATCAATTTACGAAATCGATTGATCAAGACAATTTATATGAATGGCTTTCAAATTTACCAGATAGTATTTATCGTGTAAAAGGTTTTGTAAAATTCCATGGAGATAAATACCCTCACCTATTCCAATATTCGTTCGGAGTGCCGACTTTATTAGAACAAGATTTTGGTTTCCCAACAAACTTAGTAGTAATTGGAGAAGGACTAGATAAGAAACGATTGGCTGAAGGGTTAGAGAAAGTAGAAAATAATTCTAATTAAGACTAAAGGTCTAACTTATTTTTAAGTTAGGCCTTTTTGTATGTAGAAAAACACTTGCAGATTTTGTCTAACAATAATAATTGTAAAATTCTGAAATGTATTTATAATCAAATCTAAGAGGTGATTCAGGTGTCAGAAAAAATAATAATGGATGTAAAAAACCTAACAACAAAAGGATTAGAAACGAGAGAGAAATTATTGTGTGCTGCAGAAGAAGTATTTGGTAGTAAAGGATATTACGAGGCTTCTATCGTGAATATTACACAAGAAGCAAAGGTAGCACACGGAACTTTCTATAATTACTTTCCATCTAAAAAAGATATATTTGATGAATTGATTCGCAGATTGAACCGTGAGTTACGCTTAATTATTAAAGAAGAAATGAAGGGGATATCAAGTTATGAAGAGGCACAAAGAAGAGGTTTTCAGGCATTTTTTCGGTGGGTGAAAGATCGTCCTAATCTATATAATATTGTACAACAGGCGGTAGTTGTTGATGATAATTTATATAGATGGTACTATGCAAAGCTCGCAAATGGATTTTTAAAAAGTTTATCAGCTGGTATGGAAGCAGGAGAGTTTAAACAACTTGATACAGAAACAATTGCGTATTGTCTTATGTCAATTGGGCAATTTCTAGGAATGCGATGGGGTTATTGGGAAGAGAAAGATGTTCCGGAAGATGTATTTGAAGCAGCGATGTCATTAATATTTGAAGGATTGAGAAAGAGATAAAGGAGTGGGGGAAATATGCAGGGCATTGCTTATTGGATTGAAAAACGGTCCTATTTACATCCAGATCGCATTGCCATTATTACAGAAGAGGAGGAAATGACATATAAACAGTTACATGAGTATGTAAGTAAAGTAGCAGCCTATCTAATTTATGACTTGAATGTGCAAAAAGGAGAAAGGATAGCTATTTTATCGCAAAATAGCTTGGAATATATTGTGCTTTTGTTTGCTATAGCAAAAGTAGAATGTATTGCTGTTCCACTTAATATACGGTTAACAGAAAATGAACTTATCTTTCAGTTAAAAGATAGTGGAACTACAGTTTTATTTGTAGAGGAAACCTTTCAAAATATGGCACTGTCAATGCATAAGGTATCGTATGTTCAAAGAGTTATTTTGATTAAAAGTTTAAAAGAAATAGAAGATAGAAAAAGTGACAACCTTGAAGAGATAAATGAAAGCGCATCCTTTATTATATGTTATACCTCAGGGACAACGGGAAAACCGAAAGGAGCTGTACTTACACAAGACAATATGTTTTGGAATGCGCTTAATAATACATTTGCGATTGACTTAACTATGCACGACCGCTCTATTGTATTATTACCTTTATTTCATATTGGTGGAATTGGTTTATTTGCATTTCCAACTTTATTTGCAGGCGGTGTAATCATTATTCCAAGAAAATTCGAACCAACCACAGCTCTTTCCATGATAGAAAAACATAAAGTGACCGTAGTGATGGGAGTACCTACAATTCATCAAGCATTAATGAATTGCGAAAAGTTTGAGACTACAAATTTACAATCAGTTCGCTGGTTTTATAACGGTGGTGCCCCTTGTCCAGAAGAGTTGATGAGGGAATTTATAGATAGAGGATTTTTATTTGGTCAAGGCTTCGGTATGACTGAAACATCACCAACCGTATTTATGCTTTCAGAAGAAGATGCAAGACGTAAAGTAGGCTCGATTGGGAAACCTGTTCTGTTTTGTGAGTATGAACTTATTGATGAAAACAAAAATAAAGTTGAGGTTGGTGAAGTTGGGGAGTTACTAATAAGAGGACCGAATGTAATGAAAGAGTATTGGAACCGGCCAGATGCAACAAAAGAAGCGATTCAAGATGGTTGGTTATATACGGGTGATTTAGCTAGAGTTGATGAAGATGGTTTTGTATACATTGTCGGTAGAAAAAAAGAAATGATAATTTCCGGTGGTGAAAATATTTATCCACTTGAAGTAGAGCAAGTCATTAATAAGCTTTCGGACGTATATGAGGTAGCGGTCGTTGGTAGGCAACATGTAAAGTGGGGAGAGACTCCAATCGCCTTTATTGTGAAAAAGAGTAGCAGTGTATTAACTGAAAAAGAAGTCATTGAGCATTGTCGTTTATTTCTAGCAAAATATAAAATACCGAAAGAAATTGTTTTTCTAGAGGAATTGCCAAAAAATGCAACTGGTAAAATTCAAAAAGCACAGTTAGCAAATCAATTGAAAAGCAGGTGAAGAGATGACGGTATATATCACTGGTCAACAGGCGTCATGTAGTAAAACAATTACAGAAACAGATTTTGTATTATTTGCAGGTTTAAGTGGGGATTTTAACCCAATCCATATTGATCATGAGTATGCGAAACAAACTAGATTTAATCAAAGAATAGCACATGGTTTACTAACTTCTAGTTTATTATCGCAATTGCTTGGTATTCATTTACCTGGAAAAGGATCCGTTTATATGGAGCAAACTATTAAATTTACAGCACCAGTTTTTATAGGAGATACAATTACAGCAACGGCTACAGTACAAGAATTTATGATGGAAAAGAGAGTTTTGAAATTGTTAACAGAATGTCATAACCAAAAAGGAGATTTAGTATTAACAGGTGTAGCTACAATGATGGTGCCAAAAGAAGGAGGAGTATTCTAATGAATATTGGGATTGAAGCGACTGGTGTTTTCTTCCCAAAAGACGTAGAGACGGCTGCAGACCTATCTAAAAAAACAGGTATTCCTGAGCATATTATTATAGAAAAGTTTGGATTATATGAAAAACATGTCGCAGATGAAACGATGCATGCATCAGATTTAGCTATTGCTGCTGCAAAACCAATATTATCACAAGTAGATCCTCAATCTATTGATGTAGTCATTTATTTTGGCAGTCCACATAAAGATTACCACGTATGGTCAAGTGCCCCAAAAATTCAGCATGAACTTGGATTGAAAAATGCTTATGCTTTTGAAATTATGAATGTTAGTTCTTGCTTTCCTATTGCTCTCAAAGTCGCAAAAGATATGCTCTACTCCGATAACTCAATTGAAAATATATTATTAGTAGGTGGATGTAAAGAATCTCAAATTGTAGATTATGATAATCCACGTTCGCGTTTTATGTTTAATTTCGCTGATGGCGGAAGTGCAGCTTTAGTGAAAAAAGACGCTAGAAACGGTGAAATATTAGGAAGTGCGATTATAACAGATGGTTCATTTCATGAAGATGTTCGTATTCCAGCAGGTGGATCGAAGCAGGTTGCGAGCTACGATACAGTTGAGAATCGACAGCATTATATTGATGTAATAGATCCTATTAGTATGAAAGAACGTCTAGATCGGGTTTCAATCCCTAATTTTGACAAGGTGATTCGGGAGGCGTTAAGAAAAAGTGGGTTAACTCCTAAAGATATTAAAGTATTGTTACCACTGCATACAAAACGTTCTATGTTAATAGAATTGATACAGGGGCTAGGGCTAGCAGAAGAACAAGTTGTATATTTAGATCATTATGGACATATGTCAGCGCTTGATCCTTGCATTGGTCTTCACTTTGCAAATGAACAGGGGAAATTACAGGCCGGAGATATTGCAGTAGTAGTTAGTGCAGGGACTGGGTATACGTGGGCAGCTACTGTGATTAGGTGGTGAAAAATACTAAATGAATATATGGGAAATGGAGGTATTTGGAAAGGGGCGGCGAATGTAATGGTACTTCATTAATTTTTTAATAAATTTGTTTGTATGATTCAAAGAAAAAGTCATAATTACGGTTGGGTAACTTTGGCGTGTTTGATTCTATCAGAAAGTAAAGTATGGGGAGGATCACAATGTCGATGAAAAAACGTAAATGGCTAAGAATGATGGCTACTGGTTGTGTTTTAGGTTCATTATTAATAACCGCAGCTTGTTCAGGAAAGAAAACAAGTACAGAGGGTGACAAGACGATTAAGGTAGGTGTTCTTGCTTCATTAACAGGTCCATTAGAATCATATGGAAAACAAACCATGAACGGATTTGAATTAGGGTTAGACTATGCAACTGGTGGAACTGGCAAAGTTGAAGGGAAGAAGATTAAGTTTGTTGTAGAAGATACGGAAACAAAAGCTGATGTAGCGGTTAAAAAAGCTACGAAGTTATTAGAAGAAGAGAAAGTTGATTTTTTAGTTGGATCGTCTAGTTCAAGTGATACATTAGCGGTTTTACCATTAGCTGAAGAATATGAAAAGATTATGGTTGTAGAACCGGCAGTTGCGGATAGTATTACGGGGAAGAACTGGAATAAATATATTTTTAGAACTGGAAGAAGTTCCTCACAAGATGCGATTGCAGGAGCAGCAGCAATTGCGAAAAAAGATGTAAAGATTGCGACATTTGCCCCAGATAACGCTTTTGGTCGTGAAGGGATTGCTGCATTTAAAGCGGGTGCGAAAAAATTAGGTGCGAACATTGTGAATGAGCAATACGCGGATACAAATTCAACAGATTTTACAGCAAATATTCAAAATATCATTAGCTCAAAACCAGACTATTTATTTATCGTTTGGGCAGGGGCAAACTCACCTTGGAAACAGTTAAAAGATATGAATGTGGAAGCGCAAGGTATTAAAATTTCTACAGGTGCACCAGATATACCAGCATTAAAAACGATGGATGCATTAGTAGGAATGCAAGGTTTTTCTGTTTATTATCATACACTCCCGAAAAATAAGGTGAATGATTGGTTAGTGGAAGAACATAAAAAACGATTTAATGGTGCGGTACCAGATTTATTTACAGCAGGGGGAATGTCAGCGGCAATTTCAATTGTAGAAGCTTTAAAGAAAACAAAAGGTGATACAGATGTAGATACATTAATTAAGAAAATGGAAGGAATGGAATTTGATACGCCGAAAGGAAAGATGAAATTTAGAGAGAAGGATCATCAAGCGATGCAGACGCTGTATTCTATCACATTGAAAAAACAAGATGGTGTTGATTATCCGGTGCCAGTGTTAGAGCGAGAATTAACGATGAAAGAAACAGAACCACCAGTTCAAAATAAATAGACTGAATTTTCTGTTGATTTTGTATGAAGAGGGGCACATCCTCTTTATCCCGCTTTAATGGGTCGGGCTGCCCATTAAAGTCCGATTGGTGAGGGCTGATAATCAGTGGGGAATGAAGAAAACCCCCACTGATTAAAGTTTCACTTTATACGTATTTCTTTCATACTGAAAGCTTTAAAGGGAGGGATTTCGTGACACATTTGCTAGAAACGAAAAATCTTAGCGTATCTTTTGGTGAGCATCATGTTATTAAAGATGTGAATGTAACTGTACAAAAAGGAAAACTCATTTCTATTATCGGACCAAATGGTGCGGGTAAGACAACATTATTTAATTTACTAAGTGGACAGATTTCACCCACAACAGGTGAAGTGTATTTTAAAGGGCAAGATATTACAAAACTATCGATTTCAGATCGAACACGCTTAGGAATCGGTCGCTCTTTTCAGCTTACAAACATATTCCCAGAATTAACGGTACTTGAAAATGTCCGTTTAAGTGTTCAATCATTCGTACAAGATTACTATAGTTTTTTCCCGAATCCAGCAAAATTTAAGCAACAAGTTGGAGAGGCAAGGCGTTTCTTAAAAACAGTATTACTTCAGGAGAAAGAGCATGTATTAGCGAAAGATTTGGCACATGGAGAGAAAAGAAAGCTAGAACTTGCGATGTTATTAGCTTTAAAAACAGATGTGTTATTACTTGATGAGCCGACGGCAGGTATTTCGGTTGAGGAAGTCCCAGCTATACTACAAGTGATTGAAAATATTAAGAAACATCCAGAGAGTACAATTGTACTTATTGAACACAAAATGGATATGGTACTAGGTTTGTCAGACCATCTAATCGTTTTATTTCATGGAGAGTTATTGGCTGAAGGTTTACCCGAAGAAATTATGAAAGATGAGCGTGTACAAAGTGCTTATTTAGGGGGATTATATAGTGGCACTATTACAAGTGAATAATATAGAGACGTATTTAGATCAGTTTCATATTTTACAAGGGGTATCTCTTGCTGTTGAAAAAGGAACGATTACTGTACTGTTTGGAAGAAATGGGGCAGGGAAGACTACGACATTACGTTCGGTTATGGGATTTCATCATATCGCACATGGTGAAATTTATTACGATCGTACACAAGTAAATGGATTATCTACACATTTAATTTCAAGGAAAGGAATAGGGTATGTACCAGAAAATCAAGGTATTTTTCACGATCTGACAGTAGAAGAAACATTCGCTCTTGCTAGAGGTAAGGGTGAAGAAGCGGAAGAAAAAATAGAATGGATGCTTGAACTATTTCCAGATTTAAAGCAATTTTGGCACAAAAAAAGCGGACTCCTAAGCGGGGGACAAAAGCAAATGTTAGCAATTTCAAGAGCATTTATTAATAGCGATGGTTTACTACTTATTGATGAGCCGAGTAAAGGCTTGTCCCCCATTATGATAGAAAAATTAATGATAGCTATTTTGAAAATGAAGGAGAAAACAACAGTTTTACTCGTTGAACAAAATTTTATGATGGCTAGTCAAATTGGTGATTACTTTTATATTATGGATAACGGAAAAATTGTTCATAACGGTTCTATGCATGAATTAAAAGAGGATAAGGAAATGTGTCACAAATATTTAGGGATCTCTTAACATGAATCCGGGGTGAGAAGGATGGATGTGTTAATCAATTTATTTGTAAATGGGATTTCAACAGGGATGCTCATTTTTTTATTAGCATCAGGTCTTTCGCTTATTTTCGGTTTGATGAGTGTTCTAAACTTCGCACATGGTGGTTTATTTGCGTGGGGAGCGTTTACAGGTGTTTGGCTATTTAATATGACAGGTAGTTACGTATTAGCTTTAATTGGAGCAATAGCTATGGGAATGTTCCTTGGATTCATTTTAGAAAGATTCCTTATTAGACCGGTATATGGAAATCACGTTCGCCAGCTTCTTGTTACGCTTGGAGGAATGCTTGTACTTAGTGAATGTATTAAAGTATTTTGGGGACCGAATCCAATTGGTGCAAAGTTACCGTTATGGCTACAAGGAAGTTTTACATTTGGAGGCGTTATATTAATTAAATATCGTCTATTCGTTATCATAATTGGGGTTATCATATACATTGCATTATTATTATTGCTCAAAAAAACAAAGATAGGTCTTATGATACGCGCAGGCGTAATGGATAAAGAGATGGTTCAAGCGCTCGGTATTAACGTAAAAGCGATATTTTCTTTCGTCTTTTTATTAGGAGCAGGGATGGCAGCGTTGGGAGGGTTCTTATTAGCACCGTATTCAGGCGTTATTTTCGCAGAAATGGGTATGCAGTATGCGATTTTAGCTTTCATAGTAGTAATCATTGGAGGATTAGGAAGCGTACAAGGTTCAGCAATTGCTTCTTTAATTGTCGGATTAGCTGGTGCTTTTACAGCGTATTTTATACCAGATTTATCACTTGCAATCAATATGTTAATGCTACTGTTTTTCTTAATCGTGAAGCCAAATGGACTTGTTGGTGAAAAGGGGTGAAATGGTGAACAGTACATCAAATCGAATTAAAGTATACTTCGGAGTATGTATGCTCATTTGTTTAAGTGTATTTCCATTCGTAAATGATTCACGGAGCTTGTTAATTTTGTTCACTCAAATCTTCATCTTTGCTATTTTTGCAATGAGTTTTGATGTATTGCTTGGATATACAGGAATTGTATCGTTCGGCCATTGTATGTTCTTTGGAATCGGAGCATATGGCGTAGCACTTTTATTTGATCGACAAGGAGTATCCATAACGAACTTTTTAATAGGGATAGTAGCTGCAATTATCATTTCAGCCATTGTTAGTTATATAATTGGTTTGCTTTCTTTACGGCTGAAAAGTCATTTTTATGCAATGTTAACACTTGCTATTTCACAGTTGTTTTTCGTACTTGCTGAAAAATGGCGTGGGCTCACTCACGGAGGAGATGGTTTTACATTTGGTGTACCAGACGTATTTCGTGATCGTTTTACGTTTTATTATGTAACACTTATATGTTTACTTATCATTTTTGTTCTGTTACGTCTTTTCACAAAATCTTCTATTGGAAAAGTATTAAAGGCAATTTCACAAAACGAGCAACGTGTTGAAGCACTAGGATATAAAGTTCTTCATTATAAAATTATTGCTAGTGTTGTTGCAGGAGTAGTAGCTGCGATTAGCGGTGGTTTATTTGTTATTACACTGCGCTTTGTTAATACAACTGTATTTTCAATTGAAATGACATTAAATGCATTATTGATGACGATGATTGGAGGCGTTGGAACGTTAATTGGAGCCATTGCAGGAGCTGGAATTATTGAATCCCTAAAATATTATTTATCAGAACTAGCTACAGAGTATCCGATCTTTGAACGATGGACGATTATTCTTGGTGTATTGTACATTATCGTATTGCTAGTTTTCCCGAAAGGATTAGTTGGCACGGTTAAGGGTTTGAAGAATATGAAACGGAATAAGAAGGAGAAAAGTGCAGAAGTGGAGCAAAACGTGTGAAAAATCAATTGTATAGAATATGAAAATCCCTCTTTTAGATTCGGAAAGGAGGGATTTTTATTGCTGTATGTAAATTTAGTTCTTTTATAAATATTATATTAATTAAATAGTTCATCAGGGATTTGTTTGAAAGAATTTTGGTTCGTAAAGAAATGAACAGCTAATTTCTCAATTGGAACATCTTCAATTGGTACTAATTTATCATTTTTAATTGGTAAAAAGGCTATTCCTTTTCCGTCCTGAATAAACTCTTCTATAAGCGAATAAGAATCTAATTGTTGAAGTTGGCGCTGAGATAAATTATTTTCTTTTAGAAATTGTATCGTCTTATTCCTAAAAGGGCACTTTTTGTCATTACTAACGAAGAAGAGTTCCTTTGAAAATTCAATGGTACACTTTTCTATCGGTTTTAATAAGCCGATAGAAATTGAAGTGGAAAATACTTTTTTAAACGATATGTCTGGGTAATCCTCATAAGTAATGACCATATCAACTTTTTGTTGCTGCAGTAATTTTTGCAAATGACTACTATTTTCTACATATATTTGATAATTCCTGAAATTTTCTTTAATACGCTTGCTTATATAAGTAGTCAAAATAGATTGTGACGTCGCGATTATATAAGAAGAACCACTCGTTTTAATTTTATCTTTTGCTTCTTCTACTAAAGTTAATATTTGATTCGTGTAGTCTAATAAAATGTCCCCAGAAGGTAACAAGGAAACGCCTTTGTTATCTCTATGTAGTAAAGGTGTTTCTAACTCTTGTTCTAATTTTTTAATTCTTTCAGTTACGTTCGGTTGAACATACCCTAACTCTTTCGCAGCTTTACTAATAGAACCTTCGGTAGCCACAGTTTTGAATATAATAAGATCATTTATTTCCATTTATCACAGCCCCTTATACGATATCATTATAAATGATACCAAACATAATTTATACCTATTTTACGTTAGTCAATCATCGGTTTATCATTGTGTATATAAGATGGAAAGTGAGTGATAAACATGATTGGAATGCAATATAAGGTCATTTTGCCGAAAGATTATGATATGGAGATTGTTAAGAAAAGGGTAAAGGATAATGGGTATAAAACGGATAGTTTTCAAGACTTGAATTTTAAAGCTTATTTAATTACTGAGGCAGATAAGGACGGAAATTTCTATAACTGTTATGCACCTTTATATATTTGGAATGGTCATGAAGGAATGAACAAATTTATCTTTGAAGGGTATTACGATAATATTTTACAATCTTTTGGATGGCAACAAATAAATATAGGTGTTCCATTAGTTGTTAATGTAAAGGGTGATTTTAAGAAATGTAGATATGTTGTTGAATATGAAGGAAGTATTTCTCAAAGTGAATCATTGAGTGGGATTCAATCTATCATTGTGGATCAAAAGGTAGAAAATTGTTTAGGAAATGTAATAGTATATAATCCAGATAAATGGGGATATAGTAAGTTTAATTTTTATGAAGAAAAGCCTGATATGGTAACGAATAAAGGTACTACAGTATATGAGATTTTGCACATTTCACAATGATATTTTGTTGAATGCTAAATTAAGTAAAGGGGTGAAAATATATGCCTTTTGTGAACGTTTATTATCATGAAAATATATTAAATGAAGAAGAATTGAAAAAGATAGGTGAATGTATTCATCTTTCATTAATTAAATATTTTAACATCCCTGAAAATGATTTTTTTGAAATGTTTTTACCTTATCAACAAAATCATTTTTTATATGATCCATATTATTTATTAGAAAGGGGAGAAAAGAGAACAGAGAATATGATTTATGTTTCTATTACATGTGGACCGGGAAGAACGATAAAACAGAAACGCGATCTGTATCAGTCAATATCTTTGAGGGTTTCTGAATGTTCTAGTATAAAAAGTGCAGACATTTTTATTACACTTAACGAGACAGCCGCTGAAAATTGGTCGTTTGGTCAAGGATTGGCGCAATTGGTAAAAGTGAAGGGGGAGTGAAATGATGAATGAATCCATTGAATATTGTATTCAAGAGAAAATGAGAGAAAAGGCACCTGCATTTGCTCATTATAGTGAAAAAATATTGTTCGAGGAAGTGTGGCGAGATGACACTTTAACATTAAGAGAAAGGAGTTTATGTACAGTGTCGGTATTAATCAGTCTTGGTAATACAGAACAATTACCATTTCATTTGCGACTGGCCAAACAAAATGGAATTAAAGAAAATGAAATGATTGCATTAATAACACATATGGCTTTTTATGTTGGTTGGCCCAAAGCAGTAGGCGCTTTACATATAGCAATGAATGATATGGAAAGTTAAGAATAACGATAAGAAAGAATTCATTTAAACATGAATTCTTTCTTATCGTTATTTATGTAATACTTTAATGAGATATTTTTCACGTTTTCTCTTGCTTTTTTATCACTTGCGTAGTAAAGTGATAGTAAGATTCACGATAGGAAGTGATCAAACATGCGTGATAATACGATAGGATCATTAATATGGTTACGTTTAATACGATTTACGAACCAAAGTAATCAGATGTCAAATGAGTTTTTAAAACGTTTTGATTTAACAACTGCTCAATTTGATGTGCTTTTGCAAATACGTACGTATCAACCACTAACACAAATGGAGTTAGCTGAAAAGGTAACTGTTACACAAGGCGGTATTTCTCGAATGTTAACGCGTCTTGAAAAAGAAGGATATATTGTACGAAAACAAGATTGGAAAACGAAAACAATTAGTCTGACAGAGCAAGGGGAAGCTGCCTTAGAGAAAGCATTGCCAGAGCAACTTGCATTTCAATCATCGTTTTTTGATGACGTATTAAATGAAGAGGAACAGAAAATGTTATACGAGCTAATGACAAAGGTTCATAAGCATAGTGAAAAAAAAGAATTACCGCAAGAGTAATTTTTTTTACACTATCAATTGACTAATCAAGTGAAGTTATAGACAATAGGAAAATACATTTGACTTACAAACGTTTTTAAAAGAGAAACTAATAACACTTTATTAAAGGAGAGAGTAATGATGGAAAAATACCGTATGGATACAAGTAAAGGGATGGAGTTTGGATTATATTCGATTGGGGATCATGTTTTAAATCCGCATAATGGAGAGAAAATTAGTGCGGAACAAAGAATTCATGAATTAATTGAAACAGCTAAGTTAGCAGATGAAGCTGGACTTGATGTATTTGCTGTCGGTGAAAGTCATCAAACACACTTTACAACGCAAGCTCATACAGTTATTTTAGGAGCGATTGCGCAAGCAACGAAAAATATAAAAATTGCAAGTTCAGCAACGATAATAAGTACATCTGATCCGGTACGAGTATACGAGGACTTTGCTACACTTGATTTGATTTCTAATGGACGTGCAGAAATTGTGGCTGGTCGTGGATCTCGTATTGGGGGATATAGTTTACTTGGTTATGATGTGAATGATTATGAAGAGTTATTTGAAGAGAAGATGGATCTTTTATTAAAAATTAATAAAGAGGAACATGTAACATGGAATGGACAGTTCAGAGCACCGCTTGCGCATGCATCGGTTATTCCAAGAGCTAAAAATAATAACTTACCAATTTGGCGTGCAGTTGGTGGCCCACCAGCTAGTGCGATTAAAGCAGGACGTGCAGGTGTACCAATGATGATAACAACACTAGGTGGTCCAGCTATTAACTTTAAAGGATCAGTAGATGCTTACCGTGAGGCGGCTGCGCAAAGTGGATTTAATCCAGCGAGTTTGCCAGTTGCAACAACGAGTTTATTTTATACAGCGAAAAATTCACAAGATGCACTTAGTGAATACTACCCTCACATTAATGCTGGTATGCTTACGCTACGCGGTGGTGGGTATCCGAAACAACAATTTACAAATGCAATAGATTACCGTGACGCGTTAATGGTTGGTAGCCCACAACAAATTATTGAAAAAATGCTTTACCAATATGAATTGTTTGGGCAACAACGCTTTATGGCAGAAATTGATTTTGGTGGCGTACCATATGATAAAATTGAGAAAAATATCGAGCTAATTGCTACTGAAATTTTACCGGCTATTAGAAAACATACAGCAAAATAAATTAAAAAATACCGAGAGTCTAATGGATTCTCGGTATTTTTAATTTATTTTAGTTTGAAAAAATGACAAAAAAGTGAATTTTTAATCTGAAAAGAGGAGGTTATTTCCTATTTTTGAATAACAATATTTCATGTTTGAATTTTAGAAATACATTTTTCTCTTGACAAAAAAATAACGAAATTATCCATTGGTTAATAGGACATTTTTCCGTAGAAAAGTCAAGTGTATAAAGAGAGAAACGATTATTTTATTGATGCAAAGATAAGTCTCATATTAAAAAAACACATTTTATCGATGAGAAAAATCTAATTCAAAAAAATACCAAAAGACATATTTCAGACAAAATGATGTCAATAATACGTCAAAAATCAGCTGAATTTACTATGCAGGTATATTATACAATTCGATTAACGAATAAAACACTACAGAAATAGTGAAAAGGTAAAAAATAGCATTACAATAGTTTGAAAAACTGAAACTTCGTATTTTTCGACAATACATACAAAATGTTTTTGTCTTTTCGTATTTCTTAATAATTGAGCTTGATAAGATTGCTCAATTCACTTTTATTATAAAAACTATGAAGGAAGTGATTGTAGTATGGAAACGCTTGAATTGGCACGAATACAATTCGCATCAACAACGATTTTCCATTACTTTTTTGTTCCGCTGTCTATTGGTTTAGCTTTTATCATTGCGTTAATGCAAACGTTATATGTGGTAAAGGGACAAGAAATTTATAAGAAGATGACGAAGTTTTGGACACAAATATTCCTTGTTAACTTTGCGGTAGGTGTAGTAACTGGTATTTTACAAGAATTCCAGTTTGGTATGAACTGGTCAACCTATTCACGTTTCGTAGGTGATGTGTTTGGTCCATCACTTGCGATTGAAGGTTTATTAGCATTTTTCATTGAGTCTACATTTTTAGGTTTATGGGTATTCGGTGAGGATAAATTACCGAAGCGCATTCACCTTTTATGTATTTGGCTCCTTTCAATTGGAACAATGTTATCAGCATTTTGGATTTTAACTGCAAGTGCATTTATGCAATCGCCAGTAGGATATGAAATGGCAGCAGATGGACGTGCACAAATGAATGATTTCTTAGCAATTATTCAAAACCCACAATTATGGGTACAATTCCCGCATACCATTACAGCGGCAATTGCAACGGGTGCATTCTTTATTGCAGGTGTGAGTGCATGGAAAATAACGAAAGCCCAAGAAACGGAAGTGTTTAAAAAATCATTTCGCATTTCTATCATTGTTGGAACACTTACAACGGCGCTAGTATTATTCTTCGGTCATGCGCAAGCGCAACAATTAATCAAAACACACCCAATGAAAATGGCGGCTGCTGAAGCGTTATGGAATACGAGTGAAGATCCAGCGCCATTTACTGTATTTGCGAAAATTGATGCAGAGAAGAAAGAAAATTCGTTTGAAATTCAAATCCCTTATATGCTAAGCCTATTATCATTTGATAAATTTAGCGGTCAAGTAGAAGGGATGAATCAAATTCAAAAGCAATATGAAGAAAAATATGGGCCTGGAGATTATATTCCGCCAGTACACACGATGTTTTGGAGTTTTAGAGCGATGGTAATGAGTGGAACATTTATGCTTCTTCTAGGAGCGTACGGTTGGTTCTTATCCAAAAAGGACCGTTTAGCTGAAAAAACTTGGTATTTAAAATTAATGGTGTATGCAATTTCACTACCGTTTATCGGTAATACAGTAGGATGGATTATGACTGAAATGGGACGTCAGCCTTGGGTAGTCTTCGGTGTTATGAAAACGGAAGATGCTGTATCTCCAAATGTTACGTTCGGAGAAGTGTTATTCTCTTTAGTTTCATTCACATCACTATATTTAATTATAGGTGGAATTACTATTTACTTATTCGTTCGTATCATTAAAGGACATGAGAATAAGAAAGCGAAACAGGATTCTCAAAGCCATGATCCATTTGATAAGGAGGATGAGTATGTTATCTCTTAATGAGTTGTGGTTTATCATTATTGCAATTTTATTCGTAGGCTTCTTTGTACTTGAAGGTTTCGATTTCGGTGTAGGTATAGTTTCAAGGTTTTTAGGAGAAAACGATTTAGAGAAAAGGATTTACTTAAATACAATTGGCCCATTTTGGCATGCGAATGAAGTATGGCTTGTTTGTGCAGGTGGCGCTATGTTCGCAGCATTCCCGCACTGGTATGCAACTTTATTTAGTGGGTTTTACATTCCTTTTGTATTTATGCTTCTTGCTTTAATTATAAGAGGTGTTTCCTTTAAATTCCGTGCGAAAATAGACAATCATAAATGGAAAGGTTTTTGGGATTGGGGTATGTTTTTAGGAAGTTTATTACCACCTATCCTTTGGGGAGTTGCCATTGCTAACTTTATGGTAGGTATTCCAATTGATGAGACGAAAAATGCTGTAGGTGGATTCCTACAATTACTTCATCCCTTTGCATTACTTGGAGGAGTTATGTTCCTTCTGCTATGTATTGTTCACGGCTTGCAATTCCTTACAATACGTACAACTGGTAAGTTAAGAGAACGTGCACGTATTGCTGCACTGAAAATTGCACCACTTGCAATTATAGCGCTTCTTATTTTTGCTAGTGTAGGGTTATGGAAAACAGATATTTTCACTGGTCATGGTACAGAATGGATTATGGTTCCGATTGGAGCTTTTGTAGCATTATGTGTGTCAACATTATTAAATAAAAGAAGAAGAGATGGTTGGGCTTTCTTTATGACAAGTTTAACAATCATTTTACTAAGTGCGAGTGTGTTTGCCGGCATGTTCCCGCGTGTCTTAATTAGTTCGTTAGGGTCAATATACGATTTGACAATTTATAATGCAGCATCAGGAGATTATGCACTAAAACTGATGACGTATTTTTCAATTGCTATATTGCCATTTGTATTGGGAAGTCAAATATGGAGTTTCTATGTGTTTAGACAACCTGTTAAGTCAGATAAAGATTTGGAGTACTAATGAAAAGAAAAAGAGGACTTCCGTCGTATCCTGGTAGCCGAGTTTTATATGTAGTGCTAACAATCATTAGCATGTTAGAAGCTTTTAGTATTATTGCACAAACAGTGTTTTTAGCGCGGGCTATTACGTTTTTATTTCAGGGAGAAGCAGTGCAATCTATGTTAAATGAAACTGTTTATTTTGGAATCACGTTTGCAGTACGTCATTTGCTAGTTCGAATGTCACAAATATTAGTGGAACGTTTCGCTGAAAAAACAGGATCGCTACTGAGAAAACAATTAATAGAGGCGTATTTCACATTAGGTCCACGGTATGTTCAAACTGTTGGAACAGGTCATCTGGTTACCTTATCGATAGAGGGTATTGAGAAATTTAAAACATATATTGAATTAACAATTCCTAAAATGATTAGAAGTAGTATCGTACCAGGACTAATTGTACTATATGTTTTTACACTAGATATTGAGTCAGGAATCATTTTAGTTGTAACGATTCCTATCATAATTATTTTTATGATCCTACTAGGATTAGCAGCGCAGAAAATGGCGGATAGCCAATATGAAACATATCGTGTTCTTTCTAATCATTTTGTAGATACGTTAAAAGGATTAGAAACATTAAAGTATTTAGGTCAAAGTAAACAACACGAAGGAAAGATTGAAAAAGTAAGTAAAAGATATAGAAAAGCAACGATGCGTACTTTGCGAGTTGCTTTTCTTTCTTCATTTGCATTAGATTTCTTTACGAGTTTATCAATTGCATTTGTAGCGGTCGGATTAGGGATACGTTTAATAGATGGAACAATTGTACTATTGCCAGCCCTTACGATTTTAATTTTAGCTCCGGAATACTTCTTGCCGATTAAACAAGTTGGAGCAAATTATCATGCTACGTTAGATGGACAACTTGCAATGGAGCAAATAGAAGAGATTTTACAGCGACAAAAAGAAATAGGGAAGAAAGAATCTAATGTAGACTTAATATGGAATTCAACTAGTAACTTGAAATTACAAGATGTAAAAGTAAAGAATGATGAATCTGAAAAAGCTATATTAGAGGAAATTGATTTTACTTGGAAAGGCACTGGCGCTATAGGTGTAATTGGTGAAAGTGGAGCAGGGAAATCAACGTTAATCGACGTATTAGCAGGGTTTTTAACTCCTTCAGCTGGAAAGATGATTGTAAATGGTGTGGAAATTGACGGGGCTACTCGTGAAGAGTGGCAAAAGAATATTGCTTATATTCCGCAGCAACCTTATATTTTCCCGCTTTCATTAAAAGATAACATTTGTTTCTATGAAACAAATACAACGGATGAAGAAGTGGAAAGAGTTATGAATGAAGTTGGTCTTCGTTCACTCGTTACATCGCTTCCAAATGGAATGTATGAAAGAATTGGAGAAGGTGGGCGTATGCTGAGTGGCGGACAAGAACAACGTGTCGCAATGGCGAGAGCCCTTTTAAGCAAAAAGCCAATTATTTTATTAGACGAGCCTACAGCACATCTTGATATTGAAACTGAATTTGAAATAAAGCAAGCGATGTTACGTCTGTTTGAAGGTAAGTTAGTATTTCTTGCAACACATCGTCTTCACTGGATGAAACAGATGGATCATATTCTTATTTTAAATAAAGGGAAAATGATAGAAAGCGGAACGTATGAAGAACTTGTAAAGAATGAAGCATTACATTTTCGCAGGAAAGAGAGGGGATAGAGATGAGTAACTGGATTAAACCGTATATACAGCAAAATAAAGGTAGAATGACTGTAACTATTTTCCTTGGTCTTCTTGGAGTTAGTTCAGGTGCGATGCTACTTTTCATTTCAGGTTATTTAATCTCTAAATCTGCTCTTAGACCAGAAAATGTAATGGCTGTATATGTTCCTATCGTTGCAACACGTGCGTTTAGTATAGGACAAGCGGTATTTCATTATGTAGAGCGTTTAGTTGGACACGATGTTGTATTATGCATATTAGAAAAGATGAGAACGAAACTATATGGGATAGTAGAACCACAGGCGTTATTTTTCCGTTCACGATTTCAAACGGGCGATATGTTAGGCGTATTATCCGAAGATATAGAGCATTTACAAAACCTATATTTACGTACAATATTTCCTAGCATATTAGCATTAGTTGTATATAGCATATTCGTACTTGTTATCGGTACATTTGACGTAGTGTTTGCACTTATTGCAGCATGTATGTTGGCTATTATCGTTTTTCTTCTTCCATTTATATCATTACTTTTAATGAAGAAACATCATGTTACTTTAAAGCAAGGAAGAAACCGTTTGTACCAACAACTAACAGATGCTGTTTTTGGATTATCTGATTGGCAAGCAAGTGGTAGAAAAGATGAATTCATTGATAAGTATGTAGATCAAAATGCTCAGTTGTTAAAAACGGAAAAAAGAATGAAGCGCTGGAATCATATTCGGGACAGTATTATTCAATTAGTAGTGGGTATTGTAGTTATTTCAATGATTATATGGACTGGAAATGAGGCGGCGAGTGAACAGATTGCTCCTACCGTTATTGCGGCTTTCGTCTTAATGACGTTATCTGTCACAAACGCGTTAATTCCTCTGTCAGATGCTATCGATCGAATTCCATCATATGTAGAATCCGCTCATCGTCTCAATCAAGTAGAAGGTAATGGTGTTTTACAGGATGAAAAGGAATTACCTAGAGATAAAGATTATGTTGCACCAAAACATATAGACATTGAATTAAATCATGTATCGTATCGTTACCCAGATAGCAATGAATTTGTATTGAAAGACGTATCATTACAAATAAAAGCAGGAAAAAAAATCGCCATTTTAGGAAGAAGCGGAACTGGAAAATCTACTTTGTTAAAATTGTTAACAGGTGCACTAAGCCCATTACAGGGTGAAGTTTTATTGAATAGTGAACATGCTCACACGAATCTTTTATCAAAATATATTTCTGTATTGAATCAAAAGCCGCATTTATTCGATACGACAATTGGGAATAATGTGCGAATCGGCAAACCAGAGGCAACAGATGAAGAGATATGGAATGCTTTAGAGAAAGCACAATTAGCTTCGCATGTTGCTTCTCTTCCAGATAGATTACAAACAAAAATGCATGAGATGGGGAAAAGGTTTTCTGGCGGGGAAAGACAACGGGTTGCTTTTGCTAGAACGCTAATGCAAGAAGCACCAATCATTGTACTAGATGAACCTACAATCGGCTTAGATCCAAAGACAGAATTATCTTTAATAGAAACAATGTTTTCTGCAACGGAAGAAAAGACAGTAATTTGGATTACGCACCATCTTGTAGGAATGGAGCATGTTGATGAAGTAATATTCCTTGATCGGGGTCAAATTGTGATGCAAGGTAGTCATGAACAACTTCTGAAAGAAAATGAAAAGTATCGTATGCTTTATGAGTTAGACAAAGGAATATAATTTTATCCGACTTTAATGGGCAGTAAGACCCCCGCCTTAAAATGCAGTGAAAGCAAAGAAGTTAGGTGGGGGATCAACTGCCCATAAAAGTCCGATTGGTTCAACTAATAATCAGTGGGGGATGAAAAACCCCCCACTGATTAAAGCTTCACTTTATTAAGTATGTAATGGAAAAATAGCTACGCCTAATGGTGGAGCTATTTTTTGTTTTAAAATAAATATTCTATTCTTTTTTTGATGGATGGCAAATGTATATGATCGTTACGAATGAAAAATGAATTTCATATTATACATATAATGGAGGGGATATACGTGAAGGAGCAGTGTAAAATTATTGTTTTAAGTGATGAATTATCAAGGGAGAAGATTCAAAATACATTAGACAAAAATAAATGTAAAACAATCGTTCATGTTGTAGACGTTTCAGCTATTGTTCGTATAGAGAGTTCTTTTCAATATATAGTTATTTGGAGAGTCGACGCAGAAAAACTTGTAAATGAATTAATAAACAGGGGCGTGCAAAGTACAAAAATTATTAATTTAACAAAATACATGTATGAATGGAGGAATAAATTAATTTCTATCTATCAAATAAATCCGGATCTTATGTCTTTATACATTTCTATGAAAAAAGCAAAGGGTGATCCGACGTATGAATTGTTTGCGACGGGCTTGTCTTATCCGCATTGTGGCATAAGTACAGAGCTCCTCTCAAAAAAGTCAATAAAACTAACACTTCCATCACAAGATTTATACTATGATTATTTAATAGCATCACAACTACTATCAAACAATCATTCCTTTCAATATTGTTTGATAGGAATAGCTTATTTCTCGTTTTACTTTGACATGTCGTTATCATCTGAATCATATAGAATTCACAAAGTATATTATCCATTGTTTCAAGACGGCCATCATACTGTAGTTCATTCTCCTCTATCCACTGATGGATTCTCACATCTAGATACCCCGAAACCACTTTTTTCTATTTTTAATTTGCATTTTGAATATATTTTATTAGACGAACTAACAGATGAATCATTGATATTGCCCTGGATAAATGCTGAATGGAATATTACTCCTCTTCACATTCCTTTTGAAGAACACGGAAAAATAAGAGCAGCTTCACATGCTAAATTGTCATATCCTCATACTTTAGTTGAAAATAAAACAATTTTTAAAACATATTTAGAATTACTTTTAAAACATGATATAAAACCACTAATTGTTGTATTCCCTGTTACTTCACATTATTTCAATTGTAGTAGTAAGAAATTAAAAGAAGATTTTTATAAAGTTATAAACGATTTTCAAGCTCAATATTCTTTTCAAATTATAGATTTATTTGATTCGCCATTATTTTGTGATGAAGATTTTTATGATAGTGATCATATGAATAAAAAAGGTGCAAATAAAATGTCCGTGTTATTAAATATGTTTATTCAGGAACGAAAAGTATGATATTTCGTTTCATTTCTGCATAAAAGTATATAGGCTCCATTCGGTTACAGTAATGTGATTTTTGTGTCGCGTATATAAATAATATGCGAAGAGGTGAGAGAGTAAAATGAGAACTCGTATTGAAAGAAATGAAGAGGTGGTAGATCAACTTCCGTTGGTAAGTGTATTAATTCCTACATATAATCGTCCTCGCTACTTTGAAGAGGCGTTACGTAGTGTGCTGGAACAAACGTACTCTAATATAGAAATTATAGTTGGAGATGATAGTACGAATGATGAAACAGAAAAGGTGTTACAAAAATACTTATGTGATCATTCAAATATTACTTATATAAAAAACAGGTCAACTCTCGGACAGTTTGAAAATGCTCTAATGTTATTTAATAAAGCGAGCGGTGAATATATAAATTTTTTAATGGACGATGATATCTTTCATGTGGATAAAATTGAAAAAATGATGAAGTATTTTTTCAATGATTTAGATAATGAAATTAAGCTTGTAACATCCCATCGTCAAGTAATTGATGAAAAAGGGAAAGAACTACGACATATTTATTCAACTGTCCGTTTATTTAAAGAGGATACGATTATAGAGGGAACAGAATTAGCAAATAGGGTAATTGTCGATCAAAAAAATTATATTGGAGAACCGACAACAGTTTTATTTCGTAAAAATGATTTACAAGAACCGTATGGGATTTTTGATAAGAGGAGGTATCTTTGTAACGTAGATATAGCTTCATGGTTATCTTTATTAAGTAAAGGAAAAGCGGTATATATAGCAGAGACACTGAGTTACTTTCGATTACATCCAGATCAACAGTTAAATGAATCTAATAAAATGATGGATGGATTAGAAGATTTTTCACATAGTATTATAGCTGGAGAAAAATATGGTTTCTTATCTAACGAAAAAGAGTTAGATGAAGCGATAACTAATTTTCTAGAATATGCAAGAAGGATAGTTCCATCATCAATATTATATACATTAGACTATTATCAAAAAATTAAAGAAAAGAAAATAAACATAGAAAAGAAAAAACAATATATAAATAATAATTCTCCTTTACCGAAAGTAAGTATACTTATTCCTGCGTACAATAGACCGTATTACTTGGAATTGGCGCTTAATAGTGCTCTGAATCAAACATATGAAAATATTGAAATTATTATTTCTGACGACAGTACAAATAATGAAATCAATGCGATGATTCAACCGTATTTACGTGAATATGAGCGTATTACATATGTTAAAAATGAAACGCCGTTAGTTGCTGAAAACTTTAATAAGTGTATAGAACTTGCGAACGGGGATTATATAAACTTTTTATTAGATGATGACTTATTTCATCATGAAAAGATCGAGAGAATGATGAAATACTTTTTGACGTTAGAAAATATTTCATTTGTGACGTCTTATCGTGAACTAATTGATGAGAATGGAGAGATATTACCACCTTCAACATTAAATATGAAAATCGCGAAAGAAACTACGCTTTTTGAAGGAAAAGAATTAGGGAATTATATGTTAAAAAATTTGAAAAATGTAGTTGGTGAGCCGACAACTGTTTTGTTTAATCGGGAATTGTTTGAAGGGAAGTTTGGGTATTTTAAAGGGAAGGCTTATTCTGCTATTAATGACATTGCAACTTGGCTAGACATGATGAGGAAAGGAAAAGTAGTTTATATACAAGAACCTCTTAGTTATTTTAGACAACATAGTGGACAAAATCAAAAACAAATGCATTTTATTTTAATGACAATTGAAGAATGGATTGAATTAATTATTGATGCATATAATAGTGGGTTTTTAAGTTCTGAAAGAGATTATAAAGAGAGCTTATCCTATTGTTTAGAGAATGCGGGATTTATAGTTAAGGATGCAGTAAGAAATGGAGAACTAGATCAAATTTATAATGAAAAGATTAAAAAGGGGTTAAACAAACTAGTTGCCCATATGTTTGAGAAAGAATGTTGTTATTGTCAATATTGCAATCAACAATTTGAAAAATTTTCACCTTGGCCAGCACATTATGATTTTCCAAAATATAAATTTGAGATGTGGAATAAAGATACAGGGATATGTCCAGTTTGTAGTTCGATGGATCGTGAAAGATTGTATCGTGTGTACATTGAAACGGAAACGGACTTGTTAAGTAGAAAATATACTATGCTTCATATTGCACCTGAAGCGAATGTAAGAGATTGGTTTAACGAGTATAAAAATATTACGTATGTATGTGGGGATTTAGAGCCAAAGGATCCATTAATGAAGGAAATTGATGTTACAAGCATTACATATGATAGTAATACTTTTGATGTAATTTTATGTAGCCACGTATTAGAACATGTTCTTGATGATGGCAAAGCAATGCGAGAGTTATATAGGGTTCTAAAACCAGGTGGATGGGGAATTATTCAAGTACCCATCGTAATGAATGTGGATTCTATTATAGAGAATGAATTAATTGTAACTCCACAATTGAGGAAATTAGCTTTTGGTCAAGAAGATCATGTGAGAATTTATAATCAATCAGGGTTCATTCAACGATTAATGAATGCGGGATTTAAGGTGGAATTATATAACCTAGCTGAAAAACAAGGGATGAAAAGTGCTAGGAAATTTGGCTTATCTGAAACAGATATGCTCTATATTGTCCGAAAATGATAGGAAGGAATAGATAGATATGGAGAATATTCCTTTTTTACGTGCTTCAACTGTACCTGTAATTGAGTATTTGGATGAATTGAAGGAAATTGATACATCTCACATATATACGAATTACGGACCTATAAATCAACGTTTTGAACAAACAATTATGTCGGGATTTTTTCAGAACAGGGGAGCTGTTACAACAGTAGCAAACGCAACGTTAGGGTTAATGGCGGCCATTCAACTTAAGAAAAGAAAAAAAGGAAAATATGCTCTCATGCCTAGTTTTACATTCCCAGCGACTCCATTAGCAGCTATTTGGTGTGGATTGGAACCTTATTTTATTGATATTTCAATAGATGATTGGTATATGGATAAAACAGTACTTTTGGATAAGATTGAAGAATTAAAAGAAGAGGTTGCGATTGTTGTCCCGTACGCAACTTTTGGATCATGGATGAACTTAGAAGAATATGAAGAATTAGAGAAGAGGGGTGTTCCGGTTGTCGTAGATGCGGCACCGGGATTCGGATTGATGAATGGAAGTGTGCATTATGGACAGGATTTTAGTGGAATGATCGTATATAGTTTTCATGCAACAAAGCCTTTTGGAATTGGTGAAGGAGGGCTCATATATAGTAAAAATGAAGAAGATATACAACGTATTAAAAGAATGGGGAATTTCGGATTTGATACAAATCGTGAATGTACGATGATGGGGTTTAATTGTAAAATGTCTGAATATGCAGCCGCTATTGGGATTGCAACTATGAAAAAATGGGATGAAAAATTAAAAGAACGCACCCGTATTTCTGAATGGTATAAACAATTGTTACAAAGTAATGGATTAATGAAAAAAGGGTGGCAACTCCAAAAGACAGAAGCAGTTATTCAGCAATTTATGCCTATTCTTTGTCCGGAAGAAGTTCGCAACAAACAAGTAATAGAAGACCTGAAAAAACAGAAAATAGAAGCTAGATTATACTTTTCGCCCTCTTGCCACCAACAAGTTCTTTTTAGAAACTATAAGTCTACAGATTTAACAAGAACGAATAAAATAGCAAAACGAATAGTAAGTTTGCCTTTATGGGAAGGAATGACGAAAGAAATAGTAGAACAAATTGTAAGATGTTTAGGTCAGAGGGCGGTGTTGGCAGATGAATAGTTTTTATAGTCAAGAAAAGCTAAAGAAAATTGGATTTTTATCAATTGGGAAGAATGTATTGATTAGTAAAAAAGCAAGTATATATAATCCAGGTGTTATATCAGTAGGTAATCATGTAAGGATTGATGATTTTTGCATTTTAAGTGGCAAAATTACAATTGGAAGTTATTCGCATATATCAGCGTATACAGCGTTATATGGAGGGGAAGTTGGGATTGAAATGCATGACTTTGCAAATATCTCAGCTAAAACAATCGTATATGCAGTACTAGATGATTTCAGTGGGAATACATTAATGGGACCAACTGTTCCGAGTCAATATAGGAATGTGAAAACAGAAAAAGTTATTTTAAAAAAACATGCGATTATTGGTGCTAATTCTATTATTTTTCCAAATGTAACTATAGGAGAAGGTACGGCAGTCGGTGCGATGAGTATGGTAAAAGAGAGTTTAGATGATTGGTATATTTATGCGGGAGTTCCCGTAAGAAAAGTAAAACCTCGTCAAAGAAAGATGCTAGAGTTAGAAATTGATTTTTTAAAAAACATTCATTCTTAACAAAAAGAAGGAATGTTTTTTATTTTTATGGTGCAGCATAGTGTGTATATAAACGTATTATGTTTTAAATTTTGCTGACCAAGGCAATACTGACCCATAGTGAATGTAAAGTTGGAGGGCGAGCGTATATGTTTGATGAGGATGGGATTGTTTTAATTATGGAACCGGCTGATGAAAGAAATCTGAGGAGATTTATTTTTTCAGTACCAAAGTCAGTGTATGAAAAGAAGGGGCTTACATTACACTATGGAACAGCTATAGGACAAGGATATACGGATATAATTGAAGATATTATTAGCGTACATATAGAAGTAGATGTTGTAACAGTAATCGGGCATGTAAGAGGGTAAATAGCTATTTGAAAAAAGGTTATAAGTAATGTAGCTAGAAGTTAGGATAGAGAAACTTACAGACAATTATAAAGACGAAGGGAGCCTAAAATGAAAATAAAATCAACTTTAGTAGTATTTATAGTTACAATTGGCTTAATGGGATGTTCACTAGTAGAACAAGGAAAGAACTCCATAGATTATGCTCAAAAAGCGACAGACTATATAAATGAAATAAGTGCGTTTGCAAATGATGCACCAGCATTAGCTGAAAAGGCTGTTAATGATAGTGAAGCTCGAAAAGAATTAGAAGCGAAGCTTAGTGAAATTAAACAAGATATACCCGCTTTTAATGAATTAACACCGCCTGATGTAGCAAAGGATCTTCATCAGCAAATCGTCGGGTATAACGAAAAGTTAAATACGTTAATTGATACGGCGATGACAAAGATAGAAGAAGGGAAAGTGAATGTAGAAGAGTTTAAAAACTCGGAGCTTATGCAGACGGTAGATCAAGTTCGAGATTTGAAAGAGAAGGTGCAAAATTTAGGTCAATAGTAAAAGGCTCCGTTTATCACAAACGGAGCCTTTTACTATTGGATACAATAAACGATTACACCAACGATAATAATCATGTTGCCGATGAGTTTACGTTTCGTTATTTTTTCTCCTAGGAAATACCAACCGAAAATTAATATGATGATATAACTTAAGGATTCTAATGCTGATGCTTGTTTTAATGCCATGCCCTTCATGGCGATAACATTTAATCCAGCGTTAATTACAAATAAAGAGTAGCCGATAATAACATAAGGATTCACATATTCTTTTATTCTAGAATCGTATTGTTGCAAAGTAGCTTTTTTTAATAATATTTGTGAGTAATTAGCTAAAATTATCCCGAAAATAAATAATAACATATAACTATTCATCTTTTGTCACCACCACAATTCCGACGATAATAATAGCTGCACCAAGTAAATGATTCCACTGAATCGTATCTCCAAATAGAAATACTGACCAAAGCATTGACCATAGTATAATAATCCCGCGATGTGAATATGCTTTTGATATTTCGAAATGTTTAATTACTTGTTGCCATAAAATTGCATATCCAAATAAAAGTATAACTAGTCCGAAATAAGCCATAAAAAATGAGATGGAAGCAATGGGGAATTTAGCCGCCCATTTCATGTAAACCATAATGATAGAATATATCAAAAAAGCTACATGTAAAAATAAGTAATTTTTAATAGTTGGTTTCATTTATTCACTCTCTTTTGCATATAAATATATATTTATACCTAATTTTTCTAATGATAGATATTGGAACGTATTTAGTTTAATCTTTCACATTCCAAATTATATAGTATCATGGCTTTTATTGTAAAACAATAAAAGCCATGTATTCATTTTTTCCAAGGTTCTACAATATGTATCGTTTTATTTGTTGCATCCAATTCTACTTGAACACCGATAGGTATGGTAATCATTGGATGTGTATGGCAACAATCGAAGTCTGCTAGAAAAGGAATTCTTTGATTTTGAAGTACTTCTAATAGTATTTCAAAAGGTTTTCGATTTGTACCACAATGATCAAATTGCTCATGTTTTCCAAGAATAATACCTGAAATTTTATCAAATACACCGTTAATTTTAAGTAATGAAAAGCTTCTTTCAATAGTAGCTGCATCTTTTGAGCTATCCTCAATAAATAGAATATCGCCTTCTTGAATACATGGCATAAAAGAGCTGCCCCAAATTCCTTGTATTGTATTTAAGTTGCCGCCAATTATCCGTCCGGTAGCTTGTCCATTTGTTACAGAAATCCAATTATTTGGTCTAAGTTCTTTTTCTTTCGTTTTCTCTTCCCAATTAATAAATTCGTCTGACCAAAATAAAGGTTGTTTTATGTTGTATGGAAGCGTTTGATCATGCAGTAATGTTTCTACAAAATATTTGTATGTATCATCTACAAAAGGCTCAAATTCTCCAAAGGAGGAAACGAGTGCCGGGCCGTAAAATGTAGGGAGTCCTGTTTTTGCATAAATCCCTAGTAATAAAGCTGTTGCATCTGAATACCCAATCATTATTTTAGGGTTATTTAGAAAAGCATCATAATCAATATAAGGCAATAAGGAATTTGAATTCATGCCACCAATTGTTGACATGATACAAGAAACATTAGGGTTTCTTATTAAAGCATTTAGTTCCTCAGCACGCTCTTGTATACTACCCGAACGATAATAATCATATCGACCTGTTAGTGAACCTTCTAATATATGAAATCCTTTCTGTTGTAAGTAAGATTTCGCTCGTTCAAATCTTTTAGGAGAAGTGTAGGTTACTGGAGAAGAAGGTGAGTAAATCCCAATTGTGTCTCCGTATTTTAATGATTTTGGAAGTGGCATTTGTATGAATCCCTTCTATTAATAGTTTTATTCATAAGGTTTATCATTGAATATTCTCATATTTCGGTATTGATATTGTAACATACATGCATTGAAATAATAATTGCTGTAGATGAATAAATATGCTTTTTACCTTGACGATATAAAGGGAAAGTTGTTATGGTTAAATGTGAGTGTATAAAAGGTTTGTTAAAGGAGTTTTGAAATGAAGCGGTTAAAATGGGGAAGGCTGACAGTCCTATTAGTCATTGTTTTAGGGATATGTTGGTTCTTATTCCAAGGAACTCAAAAGAGTGCAACAAGTATAGAGGGACAACCTTTACAAGTGGCAGAACTACCTAAAACAGGATTAGTTGAAAAAGTAGTCCCACCAAAGTACATACCACCGGAAATTGATGCAAAAGCAGCTATGATTATTGATGCGAGTAATGGAGATATTATTTATCAACATAATGAAAATGAGGCTTTTGCGCCAGCAAGTATGTCTAAGATGATGACAGCATATCTTCTATTAGAAAATGTACATAATGGGAAAGTTCGCTGGGAAGATCCGGTGAAAATGAGTGCGAAAGCGGCACAAACAGAGGGAGCGAGAATCCCAGTACAAGTTAATGACACATTAACCGTTAAAGATTTATATCATGCATTAATGATTGAGTCAGCTAATAATTCAGCTGTGGCTTTAGCAGAACATATGGCAAAATCGGAGAAAGATTTCGTTCAGCTTATGGATGCAAAAGCGAAACAGTTCAAAATGTCGGAACATGCTAAATTTGCAAATGCTTCTGGATTACAAGAGCCAGATGGAAGTGAAACAAAAATGACGGCTGGTGATGTAGCAAACTTGGCGTATCATCTTATAAAAGATTACCCAGAAATATTAGAAGTGACTCACTTACGTCAAAGTCAGTTAGCATTTAATAATATTAATGTTATAAGTACAAATGATATGTTAAACAAAAATAATAAAGCTTTATATATAGAAGGAATAGACGGATTAAAAACAGGATTTACAGATAGCGCAGGGTATTGTTTTACGGGTACAGCAAAACAAGGTGATACTCGTATTATTACAGTTGTTATGGGAACAAAAGGTAAAACGAAGCGTTTTACAGAGACGAATAAGCTAATGTCTTATGCATTTGGCTTAGTTAATTAAGTGAAATACTGAGTTGGATCATCATATAAGAAAGGCAATTTGTTGTTACGTACTATCGGTAACAGCAAATTGCCTTTTATTTTTTAGCACTAATAAAGTAAAAAGGTAAAAAATGTGAGTGTTATTATTTGAGTTTATTATTGTTTGTTTATATTATAAAGTTAGAAACTTATTAATGATAAGTTTTGAGGGGCATATGATGTGTACATAGGAAAAAGCCTCAAATGAAAATTGGAGGGAATTATGATGGCAAAAGATTTTTACTCAGCGATTGAAGACAGAAGATCTATTTACGCAATTAGTAAAGAACAAGTAGTTTCTGATGAAAAAATTCAAGAAGTGATTTATCATGCTGTAAAACATACACCTTCAGCTTTTAACTCTCAGAGTGCTCGCGTTGTCGTCTTGCTTGGAGAACAACACGATAAGTTATGGGATATTACGAAAGAAACGTTACGAAAAATTGTACCTGAAAATAACTTCGCTTCTACGGAAGAAAAAATGAATGCATTTAAAAGTGGTTATGGAACAGTTCTATACTTCGAAGATAGTGAAGTGGTGGAAGAACTGCAAGAAAAATTTGCATTATACAAAGAGAACTTTCCAATTTGGTCTCAGCAATCCTCTGGAATGTTACAATTTGCAATTTGGACAGCTTTGGAAATTGAAGGGTTTGGTGCTACATTGCAACATTACAATCCATTAATTGATGAAGAAGTGAGAAAAGAATGGGGAGTTCCAGAAAATTGGAAGCTTATTGCGCAAATGCCGTTTGGTAAACCGGTTGTACCTGCAGGTGAAAAAGAATACCAGCCTTTAGAAAACCGTGTAAAAATTTATAAATAATGTAGGAACGAGTGGGGGAATTGTTTATCCCCCACTAATTATTATTTGAACCAATCGGGGTTTTGCTACTTATAAAAAGGTGAACAGGGATACAACCTGTTCACCTTTTTATAAGTAGTAAGGATTTTTTTGATAGGAATTTTTCATCTGATTTTTTAATTCGTTTTTACGTGTTTCAATAGTTGATATTTTTTGTAAGGTAATAATTGAAACGAATTGAAAAAAAGCATAGTACAGTTCTATATTTTTATTTATAGGATCATCTATTATGTTATTCATAAATATACCTCCCTTTTGATTCCACTATTTGCAAGCAATAAAACGTTCATCTTAAAATTCAATTGCTTTCCGTGTAGGGTAAATAAAATGTGTATAGATTAAGACGCTACTATATATATGATAATATAAATACCCTATAAATTCCATAGACAGTTAAAAATGGGTAGCGGAATGTGTACTTTCGTCAAATTAGAACAGAATTTTTGAAGTTAAATCTTACAAATCGTCAAATCTTTTAAAAGTGATAGATAGTATCAAAAATAGTGTTCTAAAAATATTATACTATTGATAAAAAAAGTGTTTTTTGTCATGATAAGAGTATACTTCATAGGAGGAACTATAATAGGAAATACATTCTTTGCATTGTGTTAGATGAATAGAATTTTTTTAAGTGGATAGAAAATATATACTAAGATAATGAATGGTATGTCGAATTTTCAATAAAATACATAAGAAATATAAAAAAAGCATTGCAAAAAGAGTAAGTTTAATGGTAAAGTTCACATGAAGTTCACACGGATTTCACTTCGCTCGTTTAAAATGAACTCTGTGTGAAAAATAAAACTCTTGCTAAAAAATGGAACTGGATGAATATTTTACTTTGATAATATTGTAAAGTATTAAAGTTTTAAGTTTTTTTTAAGAGGATAGTAGGGAAAGGAAGTAAAGACAACTTATGAAAAAAGTAATTGCAGGTTTAGCAGCAGCTTCTGTAGCTGGCGTTGCAGTTCCAGGAATGGATTCTGCTCATGCACAAGTTTCAAATGAAGCGCTAAAAGAAATTAATGGACAAACTCAAACTCAAACGACTGTAACTGAAACAAAAACTGTAGAAACAACTTCTGAATTAAAATACACAGTAACTGCTGATGTATTAAATGTTCGTTCAGGTGCTGGTACAGGACATAACGTTATTTCTAAAGTAAAATCAGGCCAAGTGCTACAAGTAGTTGGACAAGAAAATGGTTGGTTCAAAGTAAACGTAAATGGTCAAACAGGTTATGTAAGTGGTGACTTCGTAACGACTGGTGGCAAAACAGGAACGACTGTTCAACAAGGAACAGGTACTTACACAGTAAACGTTTCTTCACTTAACGTACGTACAGGCCCAAGTACATCTCATACAGTATTAGGTTCTGTAAACAAAGGTAAAACAGTACAAGTTGTAGGTGAAGTACAAGATTGGTTTAAAATCAACTTCAATGGTGGAACTGGATACGTAAGCAAAGACTTCGTAACAAAAGGTGGTTCTGCTGTATCTAACGAAACAAAACAACCAACTACAAACAACAATACTACAACGGTTCAAACTGGTGGTTCTTATGTTGTTAACACTGATGCTTTAAAAGTACGTACAGGCCCAGCTACATATAACGCTGTAATCGGTGGAGTAACAAATGGTAAAGTATTAAACGTTACTGGCGCTGAAAATGGTTGGTACAAAATTAACCATAACGGCCGCACAGGTTACGTAAGTGCAGACTTCGTTAAGTTTGTAAAAGGCGGAGTAAACAACGTTACAAATAACAATAACAATAACAATAACAATAACAATAACAATAACGTTACAAATAACGTTCAACAACCAGGTAAAGACGTACAAAAACCAACAACAGGTGGAGATACATCTTCAATCGCTGGATTCGCTAGATCTTTAGAGGGTAAACCATACAGAACTGCTGGTACAACACCTGCTGGTTTTGACTGCAGTGGTTTTATTTACTATGTATTAAATAAAACAGGTCACAACATAGAGCGCACAAATGTTAAGGGATATTGGGCTCAGTTAACAAAAACTAACAATCCACAACCAGGAGATTTAGTATACTTTAGCAATACTACAGAAGCTGGTGGTTTAACTCATATGGGAGTTTATTTAGGAAATGGTAAGTTTATTAGTGCGGAAACAACTTCAACAGGTGTGAAAATTAGTTCAGTAAATAATTCATACTGGAGCAAACATCTAGCTGGTTACACAAAAGCATACTAAGAAAAAGTAGTTTTATATACTTTTCGTATAGAGAAAAGGCTTTCCAAGGAAACTTGGGAAGCCTTTTTATAGTTAAATAAATTGGAAGTGTAATAGTTTTTATTTTAACTTTCCATTTAAAAATCGATCATATAAGTCATGGAAATAGTTAGGACGAAATAAGTTCGCTGCATGTCCTGCTAAAGGTATTTCCTTATATAAAACGTTGGGTAAAATAGATTTTAAATCAAATAGGCAAGATTTATAGAGATGATCATGCTCTCCCATTATCCATAGTATAGGGTGAGGAAGTGATTTTAATTTAGATTTTAAATCGAATTCTAACCGATGTCGTAATGACTGGGCAATTATGGATGAATGTAATTGTAATCCGAAACGGTAGTAAATATTTCTTGAAATGACTGCGAACGGATTTGCTTTTAGTATACCGCTTGGAAAAATAGTATTTGCGTATTGAGAAAGCCATTTAGAGTATTCATCTCCTCGCTTCTCCCAAAAATTTTGAAATACATTATATAAACGAGAAGGGTTATTGTAATGTCCTCCAATATGACAAATACTTAATACTTTTTCTGGATGCATTTGTGCAAAAATTGTAGAGATGTAACAGCCGTAACTTAGCGCACAAATATGTGCTTTTTTAATACCTTCTTGTTCATATAAGTTTAATAATTGATCTACGAGGCGCTGTAATGAAAAGTCGATTGCTTCTCCTTTATCATCACCGTGACCTAATAAGTCATAAGTTATAATGTTGTAGGAGGCAGAAAATCGTTTTTGCTCTTTTTTGAAGGCGCGACGATTGCCGACTAATCCATGAATAAAAATAATTGTTTCCTTTTCGGAATGTATATTTGTTTGCAAAAAGGATACTCCTTTCAATAACGGGAGATTTATATAGTATTGTAAATTGATTATTTATCATTCGCATAGAATAATATTTAGCACTAGGTAATAATATCAGATATTTATATCTGTTGTAAAGATGAGTTTTTATGTATATTTTGTAAAAATAGAAAAAGTGTGTTTACATTCAGTTTACATTCGTATTGTATTCTACTTTTAGAAAGAACAGTTTTGTTTAACACGAGGAGATGACAGAAATGGAAGTTAAAAATGAAATGAAGAAAAAAGGGAGCTGGAGGCAGTTTTTACGCCTTATTCAAGATACAAATCCTCCGAAAGGGATATTAATTTTTGCGTTATTCATGAGTTTACTTTCTACAGGAGCGAGTTTATTTATTCCGATGTTAACAAAAGGATTAGTAGATAATTTTTCACTTTCGTCAATTAGTACAGGACAAATTGTTGGGCTAGTTGCCTTCTTTATTATGCAAACTATAGCTGCAGGATTATCTATATATTTATTAAATTATATAGGACAGAGGATTGTAGCTGGATTAAGAGAACGTTTGTGGAAAAAGGTACTTATATTGCCAGTATCTTATTATGATCAAAATAGAACAGGCGATACAATTAGCCGAATGACAAATGATACAGGTGTTGTGAAGACATTAATTTCTGAGCATTTGTCAAATTTATTAACAGGCGGTATTTCAATTGTCGGATCATTAATCGTATTATTTGTTTTAGATTGGAAAATGACACTTTTACTTTTAACGGTTATTCCATTATCAGTACTTATTTTAGTTCCACTTGGACGAAAAATGTATAAGATTTCAAAAGCACTTCAAGATGAAACGGCTTCTTTTACAAGTGTGCTAACGCAAGTATTATCAGAAATTCGTTTAGTAAAATCTTCGAACACAGAAAAAAGAGAATATGAAACTGGAAATAAAGGTATCGAAAAGTTATTGCAATTTGGTTTGAAAGAAGGGAAAGTGCAAGCGTTAATTTCACCAGTTATGTCGTTTGTTTTAATGGCATTGCTTGTTATTATCGTAGGGTATGGTGGGATGCGTGTTTCTAGCGGTGCATTAACTACAGGTGAACTTGTAGCGTTTATTTTATATTTAGTTCAAATTATAATGCCGATGAGTCAATTATCTATGTTCTTTACACAATTCCAAAAGGCAATTGGTGCAACGGAAAGAATTAATACAATTTTAGAATATGAAGTAGAAGATCATGAAACAGGTGTGAAAGTCACAAATGCTAAGCAGCCAATCGTTCTTGAAAATGTACATTTCGAGTATAACGAAGAAGAGCAAGTGTTAAAGAATATTGATTTCACAATTGAATCAGGAAAAGTAACAGCAATCGTAGGACCAAGTGGTAGCGGGAAAACGACGTTATTCTCATTGTTAGAACGTTTTTATGAGCCAACTAGCGGTGCTATTAAATTAGGGAAAGATACAATTACGAACTATTCGTTACAGTCATGGCGACGTCAAATTGGTTACGTTTCACAAGATAGTCCGTTAATCGATGGAACGATTCGGGATAACATTTGTTACGGCGTTGAGGGAGAAGTGACAGATGAAGAAATTGAAAAAGTAGCGGCGATGGCATATGTGGATGCATTTATTCATGATTTGCCAAATGGATATGCAACAGAAGTTGGAGAACGTGGTGTGAAACTTTCTGGAGGACAAAGACAGCGAATTGCCATTGCCCGAGCGTTACTTCGAAATCCACAAATTCTTATGTTAGATGAAGCAACTTCTAGTTTAGATAGTAAATCAGAGTCTGTCGTTCAAAAGGCATTAAATAACTTAATGAAAGGCAGAACAACGTTAGTTATTGCACATAGACTTTCTACTGTAGTAGATGCAGATAAAATTATCTTTATAGAAAAAGGGAATCTTACAGGTAGTGGTACACATGATGAATTGTTACGCACACATGACATGTATCGTGAATTTGCAACGCAACAATTGAAAATTAAAGAGGGCGTATTATAAAATGAATCATCAGTGGGGCTTATACTCCGCTGGTGATTCATTTTTAAAAGTTATATGAAAGATGCTACGTAGAAAGGAGAGGTTTTCTTTGCTACCAAAAATTTTAATAGTAGATGACGATCCGCATATTAGAGAACTTGTTTCTGTATTTTTAGAGCGGGAAGGATTTCAAACATATGAAGCAATTGATGGTCTAGATGCACTTCAAAAAATAGATGAAGTGAAAGTTGATATGGTTATTCTTGATATCATGATGCCAAATATGGATGGATTTGATGTATGTTTTGAATTAAGGAAATACTATGATATTCCGATTTTGATGTTAACTGCTAAAGGAGAAACGTCTCAAAAAGTAAAAGGATTTCATCTTGGAACGGATGATTATCTTGTAAAACCATTTGATCCGATAGAACTAGTAGTGAGAGTTAAGGCGTTATTGAAACGTTACCAAATTACAGTATCGCAATCAATTCAAGTTGGAAATGTACTGTTAAATCGTAAAACATTTGAAGTTACAATTGGTGAACAAACAGTTACGTTACCACTAAAAGAATTCGAATTGCTATTTACTTTAGGCTCTAAAGCGGGAAGAACTTGTTCGAGAGAGCAATTAATTGAAGATGTATGGGGATATGATTTTGAAGGAAATGAGCGAACATTAGATGTTCATATGAATCGGTTACGTGAGAAGTTCCAAGAAGAGAAATCGAGATTTAGTATTAAAACGATAAGAGGCTTAGGATATCGCTTAGAGGTAAGTAAATGAGAAGAAGAGAGCGAATGAGTAAATTCAAGATGCTAAAAGTAACGGGAGCGATAATAGCACTCTTTTCTTTTCTTACTATTATTTGGTCTACAGCATTTTATGTATCATCTAGTATATTGGATGCACTTGCAATACATTTATCTCCTTTTGTTACCTACCTCATTAGTGACATACTCAGTTTTATATTTATGATTCTTCTTTGGATATTAATTGCAGTATTAATGAGACCGAAGCGAGAGGCGATGATTTGGACTATTATTGAACCGATACAAAAAATTGCAAAAGGGGACTTCTCCGTAAAAATACGAAATGAAGAGAAATATGATGGAGAAATTGGTGTGCTCGTAAAAAGTATAAATGATATGACAGATGAACTAAATGCGATGGAGAAAATGCGCCAGGAATTTGTATCGAATGTTTCTCATGAAATACAGTCACCATTAACTTCTATAAAAGGATTTGCGAGAGCGCTACAAGATAACAATCTTTCCGAGGAAAAGAGAGAGCATTACCTTACCATTATTGAAACGGAAACGACGAGATTATCTAAACTAAGTCAAAATTTACTGAAGCTTACCCTTTTAGAGTCGGAAGAATATACACCAGAAAGAGTAACTTATCGATTAGATCAACAGTTAAAGCAAATTGTGTTAAATAGTGAACCGCTCTGGGCTGAAAAAGAAATTGAATTGGAACTTAATTTAGAGAAAGTGCACATTACTGCTGACCAAGAAAGTATGAGTCAAGTTTGGATTAATTTAATTCATAATAGTATTAAATTTACTCCAAGTGGTGGCACAATTACAATCCAGTTAAAAGAATATGAGAAAGTAGTGGAAGTACGTATTCGCGATTCAGGAATTGGTATATCAAAAGAACAGAAGCAACATATTTTTGAGCGCTTTTATAAAGCGGATTCTTCACGAAATCGTGCTTATGGAGGGAGTGGCTTAGGTTTGGCTATCGTAAAAAAAGTACTCGAACTTCATCAAGGAGAAATAAAAGTCGAGAGTGAGGAAGGCAGTGGTACGGAATTTATTGTACGTATTCCGAATCATGAAGAGAAATAGTGTTAGAAGGGGAAGCTTCTAACACTATTTTTCTTTAAAAATACATTTCCCATTACTGCAACTATATTGATAAGCTTTTCCTTCATTATTCATCTTTTTTAAAGTCAACGTATGCTTCTGCATCGTTTTTATCATCATCTATATCAATGAAATGAATGTGTCGTATAGAATAATCCTTTTTTCACTTAAACCTCTTTCTTGTAAGTTCGTATGAATCCCTTGTATTAGTTGATCGAACAGTGACCAATTTAAATTAAGATGCTCAAATGATTCAGTATGTTTTCCTAAAATGCCATTGTCTTGTATTATTTTTTTATTATTATCGTATGTATAAGAGTATGTAAAATAAGGTTCGTCTTTATATACTACCTCTGCATAATAGCCGATATTATAAAGGGAAGTATATTTTCCGGTTATGCTTTGTATTTCTTTTTGCTTATATCCTTTTATAGTATGGAGATATTCGTTAGTTTCTTTTTCTATTACTTTATAATATAGTGGATTACCAAATATAAAGTACATAGCCAAAAATATGCTAAATAGTCCGACTGCAGATAGTGACAAGAACCATTTTTTCTTTTCATACGCATATGCTCTCCTTTATGGAATTTATTTCTATTTTACATGAATTATGGCAAAAAGATGAGAATTATAAATAAGAACTTTCTATAGTTACCTACAAGTAACCTACGCACATGAAAGTGCATCATTGCCTTTTTACATAAACATAGATACAATTTTAATATAATACATAACTGAGATGATTAAGGAGTGTTATACTTGGCAGAATTATTACAAGGCAAAAATGCTTTAATTACAGGAGCAGGTAGAGGGATTGGTCGCGCTGTAGCGATCGCATTAGCGAAAGAGGGCGTAAATGTAGGTCTTTTAGCTCGCTCAGAAGAAAACTTAAAAGCTGTAGCGAAAGAAGTAGAAGCAGAAGGCGTAAAAGCTGTTATTGCGACTGCTGATGTTTCTTCATATGAAGAAGTGACTACTGCAATTGAGACGTTAAAAAACGGTTTAGGATCTATCGATATTTTAATTAATAACGCTGGTATTTCTAAGTTCGGTAAGTTTTTAGAACTAGACGTTGCTGATTGGGAAAAAATCATTCAAGTAAACTTAATGGGTGTATACTATGCAACTCGTGCAGCTTTACCAAGCATGATTGAACAACAATCTGGTGATATCATTAACATTTCATCTACAGCAGGACAAAAAGGTGCACCTGTAACAAGTGCATATAGTGCTTCTAAATTTGGTGTTCTTGGCTTAACAGAATCGTTAGCGATGGAAGTTCGTAAACATAACATTCGCGTAACTGCTTTAACTCCAAGTACAGTAGCAACAGATATGGCTGTAGATTTAGGGCTAACTGATGGAAATCCTGATAAAGTTATGCAAGCAGAAGATATTGCAGAGTTTATCGTAGCGCAGCTGAAATTAAATAAACGTACATTTATTAAATCAGCAGGACTTTGGTCTACTAATCCGTAAGGGATACATGTATAAACAAAAGAAGGGATATCTATTTTGTAATGAAGTAGATGTCCCTTCTTTATTTTTTGTATATAAGACAGAATTTTATGTATAATTGAAAGTGAATAGTAGAAAAGTATTGAAAGCGATGGTATTTCCATGAGTATGATTGAGAAGTGGACGGCTGTTGATCAATATATGAGTGATGTATGAATACCGAAAGATTTTACATTTTCGTAAAAGAATAACGAAAGGAGATAAATAGAATGAAAAAGATGTTTGAAAAATTATAACTTGTATCGTATACAACGCAGTTAGCTCGTGGACCTCCAACATACTTCAAAATATAAGTTTATATTAAAAATTGGAGGTTAGGAATAGATGAGAACTGAAAAAGAAATGCTGGACTTAATTATAAATACAGCAAAAGAGGATGAAAGAATTCGAGCTGTCATCATGAATGGATCGCGTGTAAATCCAAATGTGAAAAGAGATTGTTTTCAAGACTACGATATTATATATGTTGTAAAAGATATACGCTCTTTTACGTCTAATCATAATTGGATTCATAGGTTTGGAGAAATAATGATTGTACAAATGCCAGAAGAAATGTCATTAGTTCCACCAGATGGAGACGGGAAGTTTCCGTATTTAATGCAGTTCATGGATGGAAATCGGATTGATTTAACATTAGTTCCGGTTGATTTAATAAAAAAGTTCGTTGGACAAGATAGTTTAAGTAAATTACTTCTCGATAAAGATAATTGTATGGAAGAATTCCCGCCAGCAAGCGATAAAGATTACTTAATAAAAAAGCCTACAGAAAAAGAGTTTTTAGGTTGCTGTAATGAATTTTGGTGGTGTAGTACGAATGTGGCAAAAGGGTTATGGAGAGAAGAGCTTTCTTATGCAAAAGGAATGCTTGATGGCCCAGTGCGAGATATGTTCATAGTAATGCTAGAATGGCATATTGGTATGAAAACAGACTTTATAGTTAATGCAGGGAAGTTTGGAAAGCATTTCGAGAAATATATTGAAAAAGATATGTGGGTGCAATTTAAGAGGACATTTTCTAATGCAGAATATGAAAACATATGGGAATCATTCTTTGTCATGGGTAATTTATTTAGGGAAGTGGCGAACGAAATTGCTAACGCTTATGGATATTCGTACCCGCAAGGTGATGATGACAGAGTGACAAGTTATTTAAAACATGTGAAAGCTTTACCGAAAGATAGTACATCAATTTATTAATAATAGTCAGCAGTAAGACTGTCCAAATGACGGACAGTCTTATTTTTGTTTATGAATAACAATTTCTCTAACAAAGTGCAGATGAATCACATATGAAACTTTAGGGAGGTTTTTATTATGTATTATTTTTATTCACCAGAAGGGTTTGCTCCATATCAATGGGGGCTAGAACGAGATGTTTCGTATGCCTATATGCCATATAACTTATTTTATTACGGAGATTATATAAGAACATTGCCATACACATATATCCCTCAAAGCTATGAAGTACAAATGAAAGCAGATGAACGTGGATCGTGGACACCATTTTCTTGGGTCGAAAAATATGCGTACGCATTTTCAGGACCGTACAATAAAGCGGAAGTCGCACTTACATTTGATGATGGACCGGATTTAGAATTTACGCCAAAAATATTAGATAAGTTAAAACAACATAATGTAAAAGCGACTTTTTTCCTGCTTGGTGAAAATGCAGAAAAGTTTCCAAATGTAGTAAAGCGTATTGCGAATGAAGGGCATGTAATTGGTAATCATACGTATAGTCATCCTAATTTAGCGAAAGTAAATGAGGATGAGTACCGTAATCAAATTATAAAAACGGAAGAAATATTAAAACGTATAGCCGGCTATGCTCCTAAATTTATACGCCCGCCGTATGGTGAAATACTTGAAAATCAATTGCATTGGGCAACTGAGCAAAACTTTATGATTGTACAGTGGAGTGTGGATACAGTTGATTGGAAAGGTGTAAGTGCTGATACGATTACAAATAATGTGTTAGGGAACTCATTCCCTGGTAGTATCATACTTCAACATTCAACTCCAGGTGGACGCCTGCAAGGATCTGTAGAGGCGCTAGACAAAATGATTCCGCAGTTAAAAACGAAAGGGGCGCGCTTTGTAACGCTGCCAAGTATGTTCCAAACATCGAAAGAGCGGAAGTGAATGTGTTGTTAAATTGGAAAAAGAAGGATTTTGTCGTATAATGAAGCTGTAGGTTGTTAGGAGGGAATATAATTGATGTATGCACTAATAAACATAGGAATGAGTATTTTAATAGGTATTATATTTATACTTGCGGCGATTGTCCTTCAAAAAAATCCACCGACCGATATTAATGCGGCATATGGTTATCGTACGAAACGATCTATGAAAAATAAAGAATTATGGGATGTAGGTAATAGGTATAGTGCAGAAGTGATGAAGCAAAACGGATTCATTATGATGTTAATTGGAAGTGTTGTTAGTATACTGTTTAGATATCCACATACAATGATAGCGATTATGGTGATTATGCTGTTATTAATCATTCGTTTATTTATACGAGTAGAGAGTAGATTAAAAATGCTTGAACAATAATGAAAAAATAGGACTTCATGCAATATAATGCTAGGAGTCCTATTTTATTTATAAACTATTATTTTCTAGTAAGTCTTTTCCTTGTTCAACAACAAATTCATAGTATGCAAGATCATATGGATAGATATCATCAAAAGTTATCGTTAGCGGTTTATTGCTCAAAACAGAAGTAGCTGTAAAAGATGGAATCTCTCTTTTTAATAGCTGTAGAAAAGAAGTTGCATGTATTTTCATCACATCGTCTACTTCTTCACCTGGTGCGAATGGAAGTGGATTGATGACATTGTGGAAATACATATGACAAAACTCGCGATCCGTAAGATTTGAAATTTCATAATCTATTTTAAAGATGCCCTTATATGCTAAATCAGTCGTTTGAAAAGAAAGCCCCAATTCTTCTTCAATTTCACGAAGACCACCACTTTGTACATCTTCATCATGCATAATATGTCCAGCTGAAGTAATATCCCAAATGTTCGGAGCTTCTTTTTTATTTTTAGAGCGTAATTGGAAATATAAAAACATATCTTCATCATCTTTCTCTACAAACCAACAATGAAATGTTTCGTGCCAATCACCGTCACGATGCACTTCATCACGTAATTTCTTCCCAAGTATATTTTTTTCAGTATCAAATATTGTTAACCACTCTGTCATTTTAATTCCCCTTTCTGCAAACTTTATTATACAATATTTGTATTGAATTTTGGGAAAATAAAGAAAAGGGAGGTCGGTATTAGTGGGAATAGAGAGTAAGGAAATAAAATCGATTATTTCAACTGAGGTAGAATTACGGAAAATATTAGGGGAACCAAGTGAGCGAGCTTTGAAAAAGGTTATTTCATCATTAGACCACCATTGCGTAGATTTTCTGTCTAAATCTCCTTTTCTAGTATTATCTACGGCAAATAAATTAGGAGAGTGTGACGCTTCGCCGAGAGGAGATGCAGCTGGATTTGTATACGTATTCAATCATAATAAAATTATCATTCCAGAAAGACCAGGCAATCGTCGTATAGACTCCATTTTGAATATTATTTCCAATCCACGTGTAGGATTAATCTTTTTTATCCCAGGCCTTGGGGAGACACTCAGAATAAATGGCCGAGCGTATATAACAAACGACGAAGAAATTTTGCAAGAAATGCAGGTAAATGGACGCAATCCGCTACTTGGAATTGTTGTTGAAATAGAAGAGTGTTATATTCATTGTGCAAAAGCTTTTATTCGTTCTAAAATGTGGGATCCGGAATCTTGGTTACATAAAAAAGAGTTACCTTCAGCAGCAAAAATGTTGTTGGAGCATGCGAAAGTGAATGCTTCAGAAGAAGATGTTGCACGTTCTTTAGAAGAAAGTTATAGGGAAAGATTATATTAAGAAAATTACTTTTTAAATATAGTGTTGAGGTGTGAAACTCTAAACGTTTTAGAATGAGAATTTAATATCAATCTTGTTAGTTTGTAAGTGATGAATACATGTGCAAGAGTAGAAATCTATATTAGATGATTTGTTATTTTAAAATAAAATGATTCGTATTTTTAAAAATAATGAACAAAAATAGGCTTGCTTTTTAAAAAGTTGATAACTATAATAAGTTAACAAATAGACATGAACGAAAAAGTAACGATAAGGACACGGAATCATTTTTACGGTTTACAGAGAGGGAAGTCAAGGGTGTGAGCTTCCTAACACGAGAAATGATTTTACCACCTTTGAACTTCAATAGTGAACGAGTAATCTAGTAATTATTGACGGTATCAGCCGTTATCTGAACTTGAGCAATCTAGGAGGAAATATGTCTGGATTGGAACAAGGGTGGAACCACGAAAACACATTCGTCCCTTTCCTAGGGATGAGTGTGTTTTTTTATGGGTTACAGATTGAAAATTGAAAATAATTAAAAAATAGTATTGATTTTGTTTTTTATGCGAGTATAATGAGTTAACAAATAAACATGAACGAAAAGTAACGATAAGGACACGGAATCATTTTTACGGTTTACAGAGAGGGAAGTCAAGGGTGTGAGCTTCCTAACACGAGAAATGATTTTACCACCTTTGAACTTCAATAGTGAACGAGTAATCTAGTAATTATTGACGGAATCAGCCGTTATCTGAACTTGAGCAATCTAGAGAGAAATACGTCTAGGTTGGAACAAGGGTGGAACCACGAAAACACATTCGTCCCTTTCCTAGGGATGAGTGTGTTTTTTTATTACTTTGAAAGGAGGTGCTGTAACATGAAACGATTTGTACGTACGGAAATAAACACCACCTGCATGATTGAAAAGCAGAGTAAGGTGATTGATAAAGATAAAAAATAAAATTGTAGGAGGAGATTAGAAGATGAATAATGTTGTTAATGTAGGGGTGTTAGGATTAGGTACGGTCGGAAGTGGTGTTGTCCATATTTTGAAAGAACATTATAAAAAAATTGCACTTGATACAGGGTATGAAGTGAAAGTGAAGACAGTTGCTGTACGTGATTTAGAAAAAGAACGTGATGTTTGTATTGATGGAATCGTAGTAACAAGTCATGTTGATGAAGTTCTAAATGATTCAAATATTGATATTGTAGTAGAGGTAATGGGCGGAATTGAAGAAGCGAAGCAGCATATTGTTAAAGCTTTACGAAATAAGAAACATGTCGTAACAGCAAATAAAGATTTAATGGCTGTATACGGTGCAGAACTTCTCCAACTGGCGAACGATAATGATTGTGATTTATGTTATGAGGCAAGTGTAGCGGGCGGTATTCCGGTGTTAAGAGGGTTAACAGACGGATTAGCATCAGATCAAATTGAAAAAATAATGGGGATTGTAAATGGTACAACAAATTACATGTTAACAAAGATGAGTCAAAATGGATGGTCGTATGAAGAGGCTTTACAGGAAGCACAAAAATTAGGTTTCGCAGAATCAGATCCGACAGCGGATGTAGATGGGCTAGATGCGGCGAGAAAGGTAGCGATTCTTGCAAACTTAGGTTTTTCGATGAATGTTTCTTTAGATGATGTGCAAGTAAGAGGGATTCGAAAGGTCGAAAAAGAAGATTTACAAATGGCTGAAAAGTTAGGGTTTACAATGAAATTAATTGGTAAAGCAGAGAAACAAGGATCAGCCATTCATTTAAGTGTAGAACCGACTCTTTTACCTAGTCATCATCCATTATCGAATGTAAATAATGAATTTAATGCAGTATATGTTCACGGGCAAGCGGTAGGAGAAGTAATGTTTTACGGACCTGGAGCTGGGAAGTTACCGACTGGTTCTGCTGTAGTAAGTGATATTATTTCAATCGTTAAAAATATGAATCAAGTTCAGAAAAATAAAAGTGCGTTAAAAGAACCGGAACCGTATGAATTACAAGGGGATGAAGAAGTCGTTTCGAAATATTTCTTACGTATCTCATTACGAGATGAACCTGGGATGTTGCAAAAAATAACAGAATGTTTCGTTGATTATTCTGTAAGTTTAAAAGAAGTGATTCAATTACCTTTAAATCGTGAACTTGCAGAAGTCGTTGTTGTGACACATCAGACTTCAAAGTATCAATTCGAACGAGTTTTAGGAGCGATAGAAGATGTCGCAAGTGAAATAAACAGTTACTACATTATTGAGGAGGAAAAACAATATGTATAAAGGACTATTAAACCAATATGCTTCTTATTTACCGGTAAACGAAAACACACCTGATGTGAGCTTAATGGAAGGGAATACACCGCTTATCCCGTTATTAAATATATCAAAACAATTAGGAATTCAGTTATACGGTAAGTATGAAGGAGCGAATCCGACAGGTTCTTTTAAAGATCGTGGTATGGTAATGGCAGTTGCGAAGGCGAAAGAAGAAGGTTCAGAGGCCATTATTTGCGCATCGACAGGTAATACATCAGCATCGGCCGCAGCATACGCGGCACGTCTTGGAATGAAATGTATTATTGTAATCCCAGAAGGGAAAATTGCACATGGAAAATTAGCGCAAGCAGTTGCCTATGGTGCTGAAATTATTTCAATAGAAGGAAATTTTGATGATGCACTAAAGGCTGTAAGAAATATTGCTGCAGAAGAGCCAATCACATTAGTTAACTCGGTAAATCCTTATCGAATTGAAGGGCAAAAAACAGCAGCATTTGAAATTTGTGACCAATTGCAAAGTGCACCAGATGTTTTAGCGATTCCTGTTGGGAATGCTGGGAATATTACAGCGTACTGGAAGGGTTTCTGTGAATATGAGAAAGAAAAAGGATATAAGAAGCCAAGAATTCATGGATTTGAAGCGGAAGGAGCAGCTGCTATTGTAAAAGGGCATGTAATTGACGAGCCAGAAACAATTGCAACAGCGATTCGCATCGGTAACCCAGCAAGTTGGTCATATGCAGTAGAGGCTGCTGAGCAATCTCACGGTGAAATAGATATGGTATCAGATGAAGAAATTTTACATGCGTATAGATTATTAGCAAAATCGGAAGGAGTTTTCGCTGAGCCAGGATCAAATGCTTCATTAGCTGGCGTAATGAAACATGTTCAATCTGGAAAAATCAAAAAAGGAGAAACAGTTGTTGCAGTTTTAACTGGAAACGGCTTGAAAGATCCTGATATCGCAATCTCTTCTAATACATTAGATATTGCAAGTGTTTCAAATAATATAGAACAAATTAAAGAGCATATTAAAGGGGTGATTATGTCGTGATACCATTAAGTATTCGTGTCCCTGCTAGTACAGCGAATGTTGGACCTGGATTCGATTCAGTAGGAATAGCTTTGTCATTATATTTACATGTAGTAGTTAAAGAAAAAGCTGATAAATGGCAAGTAATCCATTCCTTTGAAGATTCAATTCCGACAGACGATAAAAATTTAATTGTTAGCACGGCATGTAAAGTATGTCCTTCTTTATCACCCTATATAATAGAAGTTACTAGTAACATTCCGCTAACAAGAGGTCTAGGAAGTAGTGCATCAGCAATTGTAGCTGGGATAGAGCTTGCGAATCAACTCGGAAAATTGAACTTAACGACTGATCAAAGAGTTCAAATTGCTACAAATTTTGAAGGTCATCCTGATAATGTTGCTGCTTCTATATTAGGGGGAACTGTAATCGGAGCACTTGATGGGAAGAATGTTTCGGTTGTAAGAATTGAAAGTAAGGAATTAGGTGTTATTTCTCTTATTCCAAATGAAGAGCTAAATACAGATGAAAGTCGATCTGTATTACCAGATGTATTCCCGTTTCATGAAGCTGTTAAGGCCAGTGCAATAAGTAATGTATTAGTAGCTGCTTTATGTCAAAAGAAATGGAAAGTTGTAGGCGAAATGATGGAAAGGGATCATTTTCACGAGCCGTATCGTTTAGAGCTTGTACCGTTATTACCATCTATTCGTAAATGTGCAAAAGAATTCGGTGCATACGGTACAGCGCTTAGCGGTGCAGGACCATCTATTTTTATATTAACGCCGTATGAGAAACGTCAAGAAATTGCTGAGCAATTAGCGAGAGTATTTACGTCTATGAAAGTGTGTGAGCTAGAAATTGATCATAGAGGGATTACTGTAAATAAAGAAGAACATATTGGATTATAAAGAAAGCTAGTATCGCTAGCTTTCTTTATGTTGTAAATATGTTTGCATATAAAAGAAAAATATGAATGTATAATTTAGTAAAGAGTATATTAACTTGGAGGTAAACGGATCATATGAAGAAAGAGTTACCGGAAGAAAAAAGAGAACGTATAAGGCAAAGTGAATTGAAAAACAATTCTACCGGTTCTTTACATGATGGGCTCAACAGAGCTGAAACGGGTAGTCCAGTTGATATGGCGGGTGGTATGAATTGGAAAGGTACAGCGCTAGTAATTTTAGTGCTAGTTTTAGCGTATATTATATACACTTATTTTTTTAGTTAAGAAATGCATGTTAAAGCTTTGAATGATTTGCTTTTATAATTAGTGAGGATGAAAAAACACGGTTATTGTACTATATATATTAAGCAGATTATAGTTGCCCATATATATTTATTTTTAATCCCAAAAATAGAGCTAGCATTATGCTGGTTCTATTTTTTTGCCACATTCCTGTAACAAAGCCTCTGTATATTCAGTGGTGGAGGTGCAGAAGATGAAAAAAATGATAGCAATATGTCTTCTTACAACGATGTCATTTTCGACTTTAGTCGGGTGTGATGTAAAAGGTAGCAATACTGTTCAAGAGTCTAAAATAAAGAAAGCAACGTATAAAGAATTTACTTATGATGTCAATCCAGAGACTTTCACGTTAATTGTAGAACATGATGGCGTAAAGGAACTGGCATCACAGCCCTTGCCGAAAATGAAGGTGTTGAATGTAAAAAAAGAAAAGGATCGTACATCTTGGGAATATCCAGATCAAAAAGTAAAAGTGAGTCTAGAGAAGAAAAAAGATCACTTAAATATTGAAGTAGAATCGACTGGTGCAGAAAGCTTTACTTGGCCGAAAGTACAAGCTGAAAATTATACACTTCCGTTATGGGAAGGGAAGCAAATTTCGAGTAATGATGAAAATTGGAAGAAGTTTTTAAAGGATGATGCATATTCATTTGCTGAATCATTTTCTATGAAGTTTTTCGCATTAAATGGTTTGAAATATTCAATTGTATATATCGCGAACAATATGTTTAATAATGAGGTGAAATTTCATTCGGATCCGAAAATCGGGTTTGATTTTATACATGAATTTCCGCGTATAAATAAAAATAAAACATATGGATTTCAAGTATATGTGACAAATAATGATGTAGTAAGTATTGCTAAACTGTATAAAGACAATATCGTTCGAAAAGGTGAATTTAAAACATTAAAAGAAAAGGCTAGAAAAAATAAAGAGATAGAAAAGCTTTACGGTGCAGCTCATTTTTATTTTTGGAATCAAAATGGCTTATCAGAAAGTAATGTAAATTGGCCAAAGCTAAGAGAGAAAATAAATAGCCCTTTGTTTAGCCATATAAAAGAGCTTATTCAAAAATATAGTTCAGAGCCTGGGGAATTGAATGTATTAGATCAAGTAAGTAAACAAGATTTCATTGATAAGTATCAAAAAAATGTTATTTTACGTTATATAAACGAAGTGTTATCAATGAAAGAATTTTATAAAGATGATATTTTTCAAAACGTTAATCAGGAAGCTAGTGTGCTATTAAAGAAAGGTGTAGGTCACTTAACGAATACAGAATTGTATAGCTTAAATAAGCATTTATTAAAGTCGCTACTTGGTGATGCGGTTGAAGAGGTAAGTAAATGGGGTAATGCAGATGGAACGGACATACTAAAGGAAATGAAAGAGGCAGGAATAGAAAAAGCGTGGATTGGTCTGCCAAACTGGGAACAAGGATTTATGCAACCTAATTTCGTGACAGAAGCTAAGGAAATGGGGTATTTAGTTGGTCCGTATGACTCATATCATTCCATTCACGAAAAAAGTGATAAAAATTGGAACACAGCATCCTTTAATGACCCATCATTATACGAAGAGGCTACTGTAACGAAGAAAAATGGAGAAAAGGTGCAAGGGTTTTTAGGTAGAGGGCGAAAATTAAATCCAACTTTATCTCTTCCTAGTGTAAAAGAACGAATGAACGATATATTACAAAATGGACCTAAATATAATTCATGGTTTATTGATTGTGATGCGACAGGTGAAATTTACGATGACTATTCAGCGAAACATATAACGACACAAGAGCAAGATTTAAAAGCACGTTTAAAACGAATGGACTACATTGCGCAAGAAAAGGGTATGGTCGTTGGTTCTGAAGGCGGAAATGATTTTGCTAGTAGTACGATTGCATTTGCTCATGGTATTGAAACGCCTGTAATTAAATGGGACGATGAAGATATGAGGAAAAACAAAACAAGTCCGTATTATGTAGGTGGATATTGGTCACCGAATCAAAATGTTCCAGAAAAATATGCGAAACAAGTACCGTTAAAAGAAGAGTATAAACAAGTATATTTAAATCCTGCATATTCAGTACCATTATATAAATTAGTATACAATGATTCTATAATTACAACGCATCACTGGGAATGGGGAAGTTTAAAAATAAAAGATGAGGTTAGAAACCGTATGTTATACGAATTATTGTATAACGTTCCTCCGTTGTACCATTTAGATGAAGTAGAGTGGAATAAGCATAAACAAGAAATTACGCAGCACCTGAAAGTTTGGAATGAAGTTCATGAAAAGGCAGTAAAAGAAGAAATGACGAACTTTGCATATTTGTCAGAAGATAAGTTAGTACAATCAGCTTCGTATGGAAAAAATATTGAAATTATTGTGAATTTCTCAAATGAAGAGATAGAAATACAAAAGACGAAAATAAAAGCAAAATCAGTTTTCATTATTAATAATGGAAAGCAAACTATGTATACACCAAACTAATAAAATTATAATATATGAATTTAAAAATAATTTTATATAAATAGTGACTTGCCAAAAATAAGCACGAGAGTATAATGTGAAATGGAGTACATATTGGATTTGCGCAGTAACCTTACAAAATTGTAAGGTAATTGAAAGGAAATTCAATATGAAGGTTAATAGACTTGCATTATAATTGGGAAAGAGAAAGAGAGGCGAATGGATATGAGCTCTGAATTAGAACAGAATACGAGAAGCAGTAAAAAACGTTCTAAAAGAAAATCAATAAAATGGTTCATTATAATTCCATTGTTCTTACTTATTTTTGGTGGAGTAGGATATGGATCGTTAATATATAATAAAGCAAAAGCAGTAGTAAGTGATGCATATGCACAAATTGATAAATCATCGAAGCGTGATAAAGAAGTTGAACCTTTAAAGGATAACATTTCAATTCTAATTATGGGTGTTGATGGTAGTGAAATGAGAAAAAGCCAATACGGAGAAGCTGTTCGAACAGATGCACTTTTATTAGCAACAATTAATAAAGATGATAAATCAGTTAAATTAGTAAGTATTCCGCGTGATTCACGTGTATATATTCCATCTAGAAAGAAATTAGATAAAATTACACATGCACACGTATTTGGTGGTGTTGAAAGTACACGCGATACAGTGGAAAGATTTTTAAATGTTCCTGTTGATTATTATGTGAAGTTTAACTTTGAATCATTCGTACAAATTGTCGATTCACTTGGTGGTATTGATATTGATGTACCAGTTACTTTCACTGAACAAGATAGTAAAGACCAAGCAGGTATGATTCATTTAGAGAAAGGCTACCAACATTTAAATGGAGAACAAGCACTTGCGCTTGCAAGAACGCGTAAAATTGACAGTGATGCAATGCGTGGTCAAAGACAACAACTTGTAATTGAAGCAATTGCTAAAAAAGCGATGTCTGTTCAATCTATTAGCAAAATGGGCTCTTTACTTGATGCGGTTGATAAAAATATGAAAACGAACTTAACTTTCGATGATATGCTTGCTATTACGAAAAATATGGCAGGATCTAATTTGGAAATGGAAAAAATGCAAGTGGAAGGTACGGATAAACGTATCGGAGGCATTTATTATTACATTCCAAATGAAAAAAATGTGAAAGATATTTCGAAAAAATTAAATGAACATTTAGGTGTAACACCAAAGCCAGTTCGAAATGAATAATAAAAAAAGATTGGCCTTTGCCAATCTTTTTTTATCGAGATGGATTTGTAACTTTTCTGTAACGATTTTTTATACTTAAATCATTTCAATTTATATAAACAAAAGGTGCAATTATACGATATACTAGAGGAGAAGATTTGGCAATTAACTCCTAATGCTGAAGAGAAGCAAATGCAATTCATCAAAACTATAGAAAGAATCGAATTGATAGGAGATCGAAATAGACTAAAGCAAATTTTCTTGAATATTGTTTAAAATGCCATTAAATATTCACATAAAAATGGTAAAGTATATATTGAAGTGACTAAAAATAAAGGACAAGCAGTGATAAAGGTGAAAGACGAAGGGATTGGAATTGCTAAAGAGCATTTACCGTATATAGAACAGTCATTTTACCAGATTAATAATTATGCTACAGGTGCGGGTCTTGGTTTAGCCATCGTTAAAAAAATGGTGGAGCTTCATGGAGGTACAATAAATATTATAAGTAAAGAAGGAATAGGAACGACCATTTTGATAAAACTCCCATTATAATACATATAAAATCTGTTTATATAGTGTAATAAAATAAATAGATGTATAATTATATTGGGTGATTTATATATAAGATTAATAGGGAGAGGAATTCGATAGAATGGAAAAAGCTTTTAAAATTAAACGAGTAGTATTCGTTTTAATAGCGATTGCAGCAGTAGCTATTGGGTATTTCATGTTTCAATCCATTACTTCACCAGCAAAGGCTGTTGCAAAACAAGAAAATGTAGTACAACTCGCAAGTGAACAACCGAAAGTAGAAATGAATAAAACGGCACCAAGTCGTTTTAATGGCAAGGAAAGAAAAGTTGCTTATCTTACATTTGATGATGGCCCGGGGAAATATACGGCTGAATTATTAAATACGTTAAAACAACATGATGCGAAGGCGACATTCTTTTTAATTGGAGCGAATGTAAAAGAGTTTCCAGATTTAGTGAAACGAGAAAATGCAGAAGGTCATTATGTAGGAATGCATAGTATGACGCATAATTTTGCAAAGTTATATAAAAATGGCGAGTATGTAAATGAGATGAAAGAAGATCAAAGCTTAATCGCCAATATTATTGGGAAATCACCTAAATTAACACGTCCACCATACGGTTCAATGCCTGGATTAAATGAAAGTCTTCGAAATAAAGTGGTAGAGGGCGGCTTTAAAGTGTGGGATTGGACAATTGATTCATTAGATTGGAAATATAATAAAATGCAAGTTGATGCAGCTGCAGCACAAATTGCTCAAAATGTATTAACAAATGCAACAAAACCACAAGAAGTCATTTTAATGCATGATATTCATCCGCAATCAGTTGCTGCTGTGCCAGCAATTTTAAAAGGGTTAAAAGAAAAGGGTTATGAGTTTGAAGCTTATCATGAAGAGAGTCACTTCCCAGTGAATTTCTGGCATGATAACCGTATGTAATGGAGGAATGAACGTTGAAGTATGGAAAAGTAGCAGTAGTTGGAGCACTATCAGTAGGACTATTAACAGGTTGTTTCGGTGAAAAACCAGAAGAAAACCTATATACAGCTTTTGAAACAGCGGCGACACAAGAGAAATCATTAGTTGATGAAGCGAAAAAATTAGAGAAGTTAGAGAAGGAAGGCCAAGAACTATATTCTCAAATTTTACAAGAAGGTAAAGATCATAATGACGCTGTTATGAAGAAAATAGAGCAGGCTACTGCCAATGTAGATAATCGTGAAAAAGCTTTGAAAAATGAGAAAGAAATGCTAGAAAAAGCTCAGAAAGAAACGAAATCTGTTCAAGGAAATATAGAGAAGCTTGAAGATAAAAAGTTACAAAAACAAGCGAAAGCAGTAGAAGAGTCGTATAAAAATCGTTATGATGCATTCCGAAAGATGAATGAAAATTATACGAAGGCGTTAGCGACCGAAAAAGAATTGTATGAAAAATTAAAAGTAAAAGAAACGAAATTAAAAGAGATTGGTGAAAAAGTTAAGGCTGTTAATGAATTAACTATGGAAGCACAAAAATCAAAAGAGCAATTTAACAATTTTACAAAAGAGTATAATGACAGTAAATTAGCATTCTACAAAGATGCAGAGATTAAGATTAAAGATAAGAAATAAAGAAGAGTTTTAAGCGTAATAAAAAGCCGGAGAAACATCGTCACAAATGTTTTTTCGGTTTTTTACGTTAAATGGATAGAAAAGACTGGAATTGATATCATAAAAGAGTTATAGTGAATTATTCCAAGGGAAACATTGTAAAGTAAGGAGACTGGAAATATGTCATATGAATTTTTACTCAAATTAGGTTTAGCACTCTTTTTAGGATTATTCATCGGGATAGATAGGCAGCTAAAGAATAAACCACTTGGTGTGAAAACAAGTATGGTTATTTCTGTAGCAAGTTGTTTAATTACGATGGTTTCAATTGAATCTGTACATGTATATTCTGTTCCAGGGCATACAAATATGGATCCCATGCGTTTAGCTGCTCAAATTGTGAGTGGAATTGGTTTTCTTGGAGCAGGTGTTATTTTACGAAGAAGTAATGACGTTATTTCTGGATTAACGACCGCCTCTATGGTGTGGGCTGCTTCAGCTTTAGGTATTGCGATTGGAGCAGGATTTTATTTACAAGCGACGGTTGCTATGATTTTAATTATTTTAGCAATTAATGTACTTCCGCAACTTGTGAAAATTGCAGGACCGTATTCATTAAGACAAAAGGACTTGTCTATTAAAATTACTGTAAAAGAGCATCATGAGTTAGATGGTATATTTAAGCAGATTAAAAATTTAGGAATGCATGTAAAACGCGTGAAGATTAAAGATATAGATAGTGGAGCATTTCAGCAATTAGAGATGGTTATTTTAGCTCCAGAAGATTTATATACAACTGAGTTATATAGCTCACTAAAAGAGATAGATCGTGTTGTTTCAGTTGAAGTGGAAAGTAGATAATTGTAACAAAAAAGAGTGAAGTGAATTCACTCTTTTTTGTTTGGATTTTTAAGGAAGTAAATTGATATAATGATGAGTAAACGAGGGGGAGAAATGATGGAAATACATATTAGAAGAGCGATAAAAGATGATATACCAGGTATAGCAAAGGTCCACGCTGATAGTTGGAAAACGACATATCAAGGCATATTCCCTAACGAGATTTTAGAAAATATAACATATGAGAAACGGGAAAAACAATGGGAAAACATTTTTCAAAAAGAAAGTAACCATCAATTTAGATTTGTAGCAGAGACGTTAAATGGAGAAATAGTGGGATTCATCGATGGAGGAGTAGAAAGAACTGGTACATACAATTGTGAGGGAGAATTATATGCGATTTACCTTTTACAAGAGTATCAAGGAATGAAAATAGGACAAAAGTTATTTCAAGCTTTCTTATCGGATTGTAAAAACAATGATATGCAATCGCTATTAGTTTGGGTTGTTACGAATAATCCTTCTAAAAAGTTTTATGAAAAATTTAATCCAGAAAAAATGGATACGAAATTTTTAGAACGAGTACAGGTGGAAGAGACAGCGTATTATTGGAAAGATATTAATAATATTATTATGTAAAGTGTATATTTGAAAGAGGTATACCAATTAAAGTATACCTTTTTTGTTTCACTCGAATGGTTTGGACATAATGCGAAAGATATATGAAAAGAAGAAATGAAAGTACTAACAAATAGAAATTTAGAAGTAGTAACTTCTTAGTATAAAATGATGTAAGAGTCTCTCATTGTAGAGACTCTTTTTTTTAAATATAAATAACCAAAAATTACCATGTATTTAAATTAAAATTTAACACAATTTATATATAAATAAGGAGGTGATTGGTAATGGCTAGAAATCGTAATTCTAATCAATTAGCATCACATGGAGCACAAGCGGCTTTAGATCAAATGAAATATGAAATTGCACAAGAGTTTGGTGTACAACTTGGCGCTGATACTTCTTCACGTGCAAACGGTTCTGTAGGCGGTGAAATTACAAAACGCCTTGTAGCGATGGCAGAACAACAACTTGGTGGCGGATATACTCGCTAATTGTAGAAGGTTATAGGAGAAAGGAAGGATTCTTCCTTTCTTTTTTTTTCAATTAATTGGTATGGATATATTGTGAACTGGATTCAAAGAATAGGAATAATACTATATTTTCCCCAATTTCTTTTGTTGTGAATGGGAAGTAGTAAAAATGTAATAGCCCTGGTGGAATGAAAAGTTACGTTCCAGCAGGGCTATTATATGGTAAGAAATATATGATGAAAGGTTTCGAAGCCAACATGTTAAAAAAAGAAAACTGTTGTTTGATTGCGCTTGCATCAGTTCCACTTGTTATGACATTAGGGAATTCAATGCTCATTCCAATTCTGCCGACTATTGAAAAGAAATTACATATTTCATCGTTTCAAGTATCCATGATTATTACCATTTATTCTATCGTAGCCATTCTACTTATACCGATTGCTGGTTATTTATCAGATAGATGGGGACGAAAGATGGTAATGGTTCCGAGTTTGCTGATTGCGGCTATAGGAGGAGCGATAACTGGTTGGGTATCTTGGAAAGTTGATAATCCCTACACTTGGATATTGATCGGTAGAGCGATTCAAGGTATTGGTGCTGCTGGTGCAATGCCAGTTGTTATACCGTGTGTTGGTGATTTATACAAAGATGAAAAACAAGTTAGTACAGGTTTAGGAATCATCGAAACATCCAATACATTTGGGAAAGTGTTGAGCCCTATTTTAGGGTCTGCTCTGGCTGCCATTGTATGGTTCTTGCCGTTTTGGGCGATTCCAGTTTTATGCGTAGTATCAATTGTTTTATTACTTGTTCTAGTAAAGGCAAAGAAACAAGAAGGAGAAGTACCACCGCTTAAAGAGTTTATAAAATCAATTCTTGCTACGTTTCGAGAAAAAGGAAGATGGTTAATTGCCATTTTTGCATTAGGTGCAATTATTATGCTTATTTTATTCGGAATTCTCTTTTATTTGTCAACTATATTGGAATCAAAGTATGACATTCATGGTATTTGGAAAGGGTGTGTACTTGCAATCCCGTTACTTGTACTGTCACTTAGTTCATATATGGCTGGCAAAAAAATTGGAGATAACCAAAATGTGATGAAGAAGTGTATTTACATTGGTTTTTTAATGGCTGCTGCATCAGTCATCATTCCTTTATTTATAAAAGGAATTTATTTACTACTTCTTTGTCTCGTTATTATGGGGGTAGGAATTGGTATGGCACTCCCATGTTTAGATGCTCTCATTACACAAGGAATTGAAAAGGAGCAAAGGGGGACGGTTACGTCATTTTATAGTTCTATGCGATTTATCGGTGTAGCAGCTGGACCACCTCTATACTCTTTTTTCATGAAAGGTGCTGACCATGAAGTGTTTTATGTAACAAGTATTCTCGCTGGGATTGGTGCTGCTATAGCAATCATTTGGATTAAACCAGCAAAAGATGCAAAGAACGTAAAAAAGAAACCAGAACCTACTTCATAATTTGTAAGAGAATTGCATGATGTTTTCAGTAACATGCAATTCTCTTTCGTTCATTAGGAATAAATAACTTGTTTTAACATATAAAGTGCGACACTCCATATGATGAGACCAGAACATTTATTTAATAATACGATTGTCTTTCCGGTTGAGTCTAGCCTTTTTAGAAATTTCCCCGCTAAAGCTAAGCTTATAAACCAAATCCAAGAAACGATAATAGTTGCAAGTGTGAAAGCCCATTTTTCATTTCCTATGTATTGAATCGAATTTGTTCCAATTACACCGATTGTATCTAAAATTGCATGTGGATTTAATAATGAAACCGATGCAGCGAAAAGTATTTGTTTTTTTACTGGCATACTTTTTTCTTGTTTTACATCGTTGGAAGGGTTACTTCTCCAAATAACAAAGCCCATGTATAGGAGAAAGAAAAATCCAATTATATATAACGAGTTAGTTAGCCAAGAAAAAGTAAGGAGTACAAGGGAAACACCTTGTACCGCTATCAATATGAGTAACGTATCACATATAGAGGCAGTTAATACGACAGGGGCTGCCCTCCAAATATTTGGTTGGCTCGCACCTTGGTTAAAGACGAAAACATTTTGAACACCTAATGGAATGATAAGACCAAATGCAAGAATGATCCCATGAATAATTGCTTCACTCATCATATTTCCTCCTATTTAAATTTATTATGATAGTGTATATTGTATAGAAGAAATGAAAATTTGTATCCATATTCATACGCAACATTAGAAGAAATTGAAATAGGTATAAAAAAACTTGCACAACTAATGAAAAAGTAAGAGGAGAAAGTAATGAAACAATATGTAATTTGCCAAATTATCAATGGAGAAAAATATTTAGCTGCTTATGCGGAGACGAAGCAGGAAGCAATTGAAAAAGCAGAATTGTTAGGATTACGAACGGGAAATCGATACACTGTTATTACTGCAGAGGAAGCAGAAGGGTTAACTTATCCTTAAACAACGTATAATAATGATACAGAAAGTAAATAAGCTTAGTAATATATTATATTACTAGGCTTATTTTTTGAAAGCGTTACGTGTTCTCGTATAAAAGATAATAATATTATGAGTCAAGTTGACGGAAATAACGATTTGATTTTCGATCCTGATTTCCGTTTCTATAGTTATCAATATATTGTCTGAAATTCCACGATTGTAAAAACTTATTTGCGGCGTTATAACCAGAATTGTATAGCCACTCTTTTTCTTCCATTGTTAACTCAAAGTTTGTACTAGTAATGGATCCTGTTGGGATTGTAATTGTTCTTGCTTTTGATTCCTTGTCTAAATGACGTAAATCATGGGCTTGCATCATTGTTTTAAAAAGTCCTTTGAACATGGAGATAGGCTCGTTGTAGTGGGCTGGGTCAGCTTGAATCTCATCTTTTACGAAATGAAACCCAAAAGTCGGCCAGCGGGGAGAGGTAGGGGAGTCGAAAATCCAAATTGGATAATTGCTTAAAATTCCTCCATCAACCATATAACAAGGCTGCTTCCATTTTGGGGTTCTCCATTTTACCGGTTCAAAAAAGAAGGGGATTGTACTACTCATTCGTACAGCTTTAGCAATAGAGAAGCGATAATTTAAAAATCCGTAGTTCGGTAAGTCATCAGGAAAGATAACCATTTTACCATTACTTATATCAGAAGCGATAATTTTAAGCTTATTTAAATCAGGTAAATCTGTAAATAAGTGAACTCCTTTTTTTCGAAGTAATTCTTCAATCCATTCTTCGATAAAAATATTAGAGTAAATACCAAGAGTAGTCCATGCGCTTAATCCTTTTCCAATAAACGGGATTCTGTCAATGAAGGTTCTCTTCGTAAATTTATCATAATCAATATTTGTTATAATCGTTTTTAGCTCTGAGCAAGAGTATCCTGCTGCTAGGAGCGCAGCGATAATCGAACCAGCTGATGTTCCAGCTACACGTTCCCATTCATAGCCTTTTTCAGCTAACGCGCAAATTGCCCCTACATGCGCAATTCCGCGTACACCGCCTCCTTCAAAAACACCATCAATCTTCATAAAGTCATACTTCCTTTCACATAAAATATTTGAAAATGGCAAAAAAGCACGTATTATACGTGCTTTTTTACAATAGTTTTTAAATTTATTAGCAGCCTACAAAGCCACCCCAACAGCTAGCTCCGATGATGATTAGAAGGATAAATAAAACGATTAATAAAGCGAAGCCTCCATAACCACATCCACCGCAACTACCGCCGTAACCGCCGTAACCGTAACCGCCGCAACTATATCCGTAACCCATGTGGAATTCCTCCTTAAATTAAAAATAAAAATGAACGAGGGGAAAATGTACTGGAAGAAATAATGAACTATCGTGTTTGTAGGAACAATGTATACTATGCTTTTTTAAACTTGTTCGCGTATGAAGGAAGAGCCCGTTTTTTTGGAGGCTTGTTGTTTTTATAAAGAATGGAGTATAATTTTTGTGCGATGATACAAATAAGTATGTAAATATAAGGAGAATGTATGAATAAACAAATTGAAGTATTAATTGATAAATATGGGCTGACGCATTTAAAAGAGGAACTTATGAATACTGTATTTCCTTGTATAAAAGTTGTGCCAAAGCAGGAGGAAACAGTAGCGATAGGTAGTTCGAAAATGGGAGGGGTTCCTGACTTGCCATTTACATTTGAATATCCAACGCATAAAGGAAATACGTTACAGTTTATTGCACAATTTAATTTAAAGGATTTACAAAATATTGGTATGAATCACGATCTTCCTAAGACGGGGATGTTATATTTCTTTACCGTGGAAAATTACTTTGAAGAAGATGTGAATCCAACTGGAGCGGGGCGTGTGCTTTATTATGATGTTCCTGTAGAGCAATTACGAAGAGGAGATGAATTGCAAACGAATTATAACCAGTGTGCAATTACTTTTGAATTAACGTATAAATTGCCAGAGCTTTTCATTGAAGATGAGGCTGATTCGGACCGTTTCTTGCAATTACTTGAAGAGCTAATCCCAGACAACTATGATAACCATCAAATATTTGGTGAGCCATTTTCTGTACAAGATGAGGTATTATACGAGACTGGACAATATATGGACATAGATCCGCAGCAAATGACGCTTTTATTCCAAATTGATTCAGATACTAAAAATTGTAATATGATGTGGGGAGATTTAGGGATGCTTTATTTCTGTATAGGAAATGAAGACTTGAAAAATCGACGTTTTGAAAATGCATGTTGTGTATTACAAACTTGTTAATGAAAAGGGGTGTTCTTGTAAAAAGAACAACCCTTTTACAATGTTAAATATGCATAATCTCATATGACCTATACGAAAAAGTATTGTATACTCTGAAACTATACGATACTTTTTCGTATAGTTATAGAATGTAAGGAGTGACATGATGGGAAAGACAAGTAAGTATGTGACAGCTGCCGCACTTTGTTCAACTATAGTAATGGGGGGCTTACACGCGTCATCTGTATCTTATGCAGCTACAAATCAAACTGTAGCGACATCGCAATCAGATACAAAGTTGTTAAATGATTTCAAAAAAGAATTAAAAAAACAGGTTGATAATCGAGAAGAAAATATTACAATCACATATAAAACAAAAGATAGAAATGCTAGAAGTATTATGGATGAATTGTATGGCGAGTTTAATAAAATTGTAGATGCAGATGAGTATGTAAAATATAATGTAGCGTCTACTAGATATTCCATTAAAGGGTTACCAGGAAACTATACGTTTACACTGCAAGTGAAGTACCGTGAATCGAAGGAGCAAACACAATATGTAAAATCTCAGGCAAAAGCGATTATCGGCTCGATTGTAAAACCAGGGATGGATGATCATGAGAAAGTAAAAGCTATTCATGATTACGTTGTAAAATATGTATCGTATGACACGTCGTATCAAGCATATACAGCATATGAAGCGTTAGCGAATCGCTCTGCTGTTTGCCAAGGATATACGTTATTAACATATGAATTACTAAAAGAAGCAGGTATCCAAAACCATATTGTAACAGGTACAGGAAATGGACAAGCTCACGCATGGAATTTAGTGAACATTGAAAACAAATGGTACCACCTTGATACTACATTCGATGATCCAGTGCCAGATAAAGCTGGACGTGTAACATATTCATATTTTAATATGTCTGACGAGCAGTTAAGTAAAGATCACGAATGGGATCGTAGCAAATATCCTGCAGCATCTACAAGCTACTTTAATGAATTAACAAACAAAATAAAAGTGGGTAGTTCAAAGACTGCGGCGTATGAACAAATGTTAAAAGAAACAAATTTAAAATATATGTCTACACAATACGGAGCAGAGAATTATAGTGAGTTTAAGAAGAAATTACAGCAACAATTTGCTTCTAAGCCAGAAAAGGTAGAAGTACGATATAAGCAGTCTATGGATGGGACGATGCAAGATATAAAGAAAGTATTAAATGAAATAAATTGGCCAAAAGGTGCAAAGCGTGTGTCTTATCAAGTAGCACCTTATAGTGCGATGGCAGATTATTCATTAGTGACAATTACATTTACGTATTAATCGGTGAAAGAGAGCATCTGTAAAGGATGCTCTTTTCCTTATGTATTACTACAAAAATCAGAATTATATGATAAAATGAAAGGAGGAAGGATGTGGAATCTAAATGAATTTGTTCGAGAGTGATATTTTTACATTGATATATACTTGTTTAGTAATCGGACTTATCGTTTTGTTTTTCCTATCATTTACTTTGTTCATTAAAAGAGTATTGCAAAGCAGTGCTGCAAAAAAACAACAAGTGATGCATATGAATCAGAAGCTAGATCGAATTATTGAATTGCTTGAAAAAGATAAGGAATAGCGATAAAAGAAGTATGAAAAGGGGAAAGAGAATGGCCAATTATATAAAAGAATTACGCGAAAAAGTAGGGCATGATTATGTTTTCTTAAACTTTGCCGGTGGTTTTGTATTTAATAAAGAAGGAGAAGTATTACTGCAAAAAAGAGGCGACTTTAACGCTTGGGGCTTTCCAGGGGGGGCAATGGAGATAGGAGAATCGGCTGCGGAAACTGCAATTCGAGAAATAAAAGAAGAAACCGGGTATGATGTAGAAATAAATGAACTTATTGGAGTGTATACAAAATATTTTCAATCATATCCAAATGGAGACAAGGCGCAGTCAATTGTGATGTGTTTTTCATGCTCAATAGTTGGAGGCGACAAAAAAGTAGATGGTGATGAAACGTTGGATTTGAAGTTTTTCCCGTTAGACGACATGCCACCGTTATTTTGTAAACAGCATGAAGATTGCCTGCAAGATTTATTGGAGAAAAGGGTAGGGGTATATCGTTAACATATAAAAAAAGAAGCTAAATGAGATTAGCTTCTTTTTTATGTTTTATTTATTTCCACCAATCATCAAACATTGATGCTGGTACTTGTCTTTTATGCTCACTCACTGTGTAACGTTTTTCAATCTTTTCTGCAACGTCAGCTGGAACTGCTTTACCTTCTAAGTAGTCATCAAGTTGATCATACGTAATACCTAACTCTGTTTCATCAGCTTGACCTGGTTTTTCATCTAATAAATCAGCTGTTGGCATTTTTAAGTAAAGTCGCTCGTCTGCACCTAATTCTTGTAATAGAGCGCGTCCTTGGCGTTTCGTTAATCCTGTTAATGGTAATAGGTCTGCACCACCATCTCCGAATTTTGTAAAGAATCCTGTTACAGCTTCTGCAGCGTGATCTGTTCCAATCACAAGTAGCCCTTGTTGACCACCGATTGCGTACTGCGTAACCATACGGATACGTGCTTTCACGTTACCTTTATTGAAATCTGTTAATGATTCACCTAATAAGTTTTCGTATTGATTTGAGAAAGTATCAACTGTTGAAGCGATATCAAATGCAACAGATTGATCAGCTTGAATAAATTGTAATGCTAATTGCGCATCATCTTCGTCTTTTTGCACTTTATAAGGAAGGCGCACGGCAATAAACGTTGCGTTACCACCTTCATTACGAATTTCCTCCACTGCAAGCTGAGCTAAACGTCCAGCTAATGTAGAGTCTTGTCCGCCACTAATTCCAAGTACAAATCCTTTCGCACCTGTTTTTTTTACATAATCTTTTAAGAAATCAACACGTTTACGGATTTCTGCTTTCGGATCAATTACAGGTTGGACGTGTAATGCTTTCATAATCTGTTCTTGCAATGTCATTATGTTTTCCTCCTATTCATATTAAAGCGGTAAATAAGTTTATATGTATATTGGTACATACTTCTATCCTTTATTATTTCGCAAAATTAACGAATATACAATAGGATGTGTGTATGAATATGAATGTAGTCATTATAATGAAACTGCATCGTTTAAGCAATTTTTTTTGAAACCTTTCAATAATGTAAGGTTTTTGTCATTTGAATCGATGGAAGGGATTTCCGTACTTTACTAATATAAGAACATAGTTAGTAGAAGGGCGGAGAAGTAATATGAATATTAGAGAACTCGCATATCGGAATGTGACGCGAAATAGACGAACATATTCAGCATATTTTTTAAGTAGTGCATTTGCTATTATGGCCTTTTTTGTTTATTCGTTTTTTGCGTTTCATCCGGCATTAAGTGCTGGAGAATTGGGACGATATGTGTTCGTAAGTATGTCTTTTGCACAGTCCATTATTTACTTATTTACATTTTTCTTTATTTTATATTCGATGGGAATGTTTTTAAAAACGAGAAAGCGTGAACTAGGAATTTTAATGATGTTAGGTATGACGAAATATCAATTAAAGCGTCTTATCTTTTTTGAAAATATTATGATTGGAATAGGGGCAATTATTTTTGGGATACTTGCTGGAATGCTATTTTCCGGAATATTACTATTTATAGCTCCAATGATATTAAAGTTAGATATTTCCTTACCTTATTACATTCCAATGAAAGCCATTGTTGTAACGAGTATTATGTTTTTCGTATTATTTATGATCATTTCATTGTTTAGTGCAGGAATGATTCGAAAAAATAAAATTATGAAATTGTTTAGAGGATCGGCAGAAGCGAAGCCGGAACCGAAAGCATCCATTATTTCTTCTATATTAGCAGTTATATTGCTTAGTGCCGGATATACAGGAGCGCTTATGTCACACGGTGCAATGGTATTTATCATGATGATTCCTGTTACAACGGTAGTCATTATTGGTACGTATTTGCTGTACAAGCAGTTGAGTGTTTTTATTATTAGACTATGTAAAAAAAGTAAACGTTTTTATTGGACACAGACAAATATTATTACGTTGTCAGATTTAGCTTACCGTATGAGAGATAACGCAAGAATGTTCTTTATTGTAACGATAATTTCAACTGTAGCATTTTCAGCAATAGGTACATTAGTTGGCTTTACATCAATGACAAAGGCGGTTATGGAGAGACCAATTGCGTTTCACTATCATTCTAAGCAAGGAAATAGTAATGAATCACAGCATTTGAAGATGATTGACGAAGGGTTAAAGAAACATAGTATAGCAGCTTCAAAAACTAATATTTCAACAAAGAAAACGGAGGAGCAGTCGTTAAGAAGCGCCACGTTTATAAAGGAATCAGACTATAAGGAATATGCGAAGTTAACAGGAGAACCCTTTCATGAGGGATCCAAAAAAGAAGTTTTATTTTTGGCAGTTGATATACCAGGACCACCGATGAAAGAAAGAAAAGAAATTACGTTGCCACATTTGAATGAACCTTTAAAAGTGAAAAAAATTAATACGTCTTCATTAAGTAAAATAATAAGAGGTAACGTTTATGTAATCTCTAACAAGCAGTATGATGCATTACAAGATGGATTTAAAGAGGAAAAAAATTATGTATACAAAACAGAGGGAACGAAAGATGAAATTGAGGTTGGGAAAGAACTAACGCATCAGATGAAACCTTACGAAGAACATGCAACGTTTAGTGCAGAAGAGTACGCACAAAACCAAAGTTTACAAATTGCAGGACCAATTCTATTTGTAGGTTTCTTTATCGGTATTGTATTTTTCGTATGTGCAGGAAGCTTCCTTTATTTCCGTTTGTTTTCTGACTTGGAGGATGATACTCGTTTGTTTGAAATGATTCGAAAAGTAGGCTTAACAAGTGGAGAATTATCGAAAGTAGTTACAATTCGATTGGCGCTTTTATTCTTTGTTCCAATAGGTGTTGCAACATTACATGGGGCAGTAGCGTTAACTGCACTCGGACAGATGTTTGAGTACTCACTATTTAAAGAAAATGCGATTGTATTAAGTATTTTCGTAGGAATTCAAGTTGTATATTTTTTACTGATTCGATTTCGTTATTTAAAACAATTGAAAGAGAGATTACGTATTCGTTAAATGTGTTTTTTTAACTTGAGTACAAAATTTTCTAAAAAGAGGCAGGTATTACCAAAAAGTGATAAAATGGAAAAAGCGAGGTGAAAAAATTAATAAATAGTAAGGGAGGAAGTAATATGAAAGCAACAGGAGTTATTCGAAAAGTAGACGAATTAGGACGAATTGTAATTCCTAAAGAATTACGTGATGTATTGGGAATACAAATTAAATCACCGCTTGAAATTTTCGTAGAAGAAGACAAAGTCATTTTACAAAAATATCAACCTTACAATGCTTGTCAAATAACAGGTGATGTTTCAAATCAAAACATATCATTAGCAAATGGAAACATTACTGTTAGTATAGATGGAGCGAAATATTTAATAAAAGAAATAGAGAAGTTTTTAAACAAGAGTGAGGCTTAGTCTTAATTTATATTATTTTAAAAATTTCATATCATTCTTGAAAGACAGTAAAAGGACCAATTTAGTGGTCCTTTTATTTTGGTTATTGGTTGTACCAATCGGATTTTTGATGTCTACAAATTACGAGATAAATAAAAGAGTAGTATAAATTTCGTAAGCCTTATTGAGAAACATTTTTAAGGAAGGAAAACGAAACACATAAAACGAATGTTACATGTAAGTGTTTTCAAAAGTGGTCTGAAATGAAAATAATATATTTTCAGGAGGGATTACAATGAATAGTAGTACAGCGAATAAACAAAAAGGTATACAATTGATTCCTTTTACAGTAGATAAGGTGGTTGAACAAGTAAATGAAATTCCGCCAGGTGTACAACTCATTCATGCTCCACAAGTATGGGAGAAGAGTACAAAAGGAAAAGATATTGTTGTTGCAGTATTAGATACAGGGTGTGATATGAATCATATAGATTTAAAGGATCGTATTATCGGCGGAAGAAATTTCACGAAAGATTACGAAGGAGATCCAAATATTTATCTTGATAATAACGGACATGGTACTCATGTAGCTGGGACAATTGCAGCGACTGAAAATGGAGTTGGTGTTTTAGGAGTCGCACCACTTGCTAAAATGTTAGTGTTAAAGGTTTTAGCAGGAGATGGTTCTGGAAGTTATGAGCAAATTATTGAGGCGATACATTATGCTGTAAATTGGAGAGGGCCTAATAAAGAAAGAGTTAGAGTCATTTCCATGTCACTTGGTGGCCCGCAAGATGTTCCAGAATTACATGAAGCAATTCAAAATGCGGTAAAGCAAGATGTTCTCGTCGTATGTGCTGCTGGAAATAATGGAGATTGTAATGATAATACGGAGGAACTAGATTTCCCAGGTGCATACTCAGAAGTAATTGAAGTGGGTGCCGTCAATTTAGAGCGGAAAATCGCATGTTTTAGTAATTCAAATCAAGAAATTGATTTAGTGGCGCCAGGCGATGAAATATTATCTACGTATCCTGAAGGGAAATATGCGGTATTAAGTGGAACTTCTATGGCCACACCGCATGTCGCTGGAGCACTGGCATTGCTCATAAAGCAGTGTGAAAGGGAATATGGTAGAAAGTTATCAGAACCAGAAATATATGCACAACTTATTAAAAGAACTGTACCTTTAGGATATGAACGTACATCTGAAGGGAATGGTTTATTAGATTTATTAAAAGAATAGAAAATACTAAAAAACATCTCATATTCATATGAGATGTTTTTTAGTATGGTTCTGTCGCATGTATTATGACATCTAATAAACCGGGGAATCTAGCATTTAAGTCATCTTCACGAATTGAAATGAAACGTTGAGTTCCTTCAAGGCGTGTATACATAACACCGGATTCACGTAAAACTTTGAAATGGTGTGATAAAGTTGATTTCGCGATTGGAATGTTTAACGCGCCACAAGATTGTTCGTTTTTTTCTAGTAGCATAGTTACAATTTGTAAACGAATTTGATCGCTAAGTGCATATAGAACAGAAGAGAATTGAATTTCTTCTCGATTTGGATGATAGAGAGTACGCATTTTTTCACCTGCTTGTATAAGTTAATATATTTGCACTATAACATATAAAATGGTATATTTCTATTGTTCGAATATATTCGAACAATAGAAATATAGGGGGGGAGAAAAAATGAAGTATACAAAATTGCAAAAGGCAGGACTACATATTTCAAAGTTGGGGTTAGGAACAAACGCTGTAGGGGGATATAATTTATATGCTGATGTGAATGAGGGAGAAGGAAAACAATTAATAGAAGAAGCTATGGAGCAAGGGATTACATTTTTTGATACAGCAGATTCATACGGTTTCGGCAGATCAGAAGAATTGGTAGGGGAAGTATTGAAAGGAAAACGTCACGAAGTTGTATTTGCTACAAAAGGTGGAATACAGCCGTTACTAAATGGAGAGGTTTATATGAATAATGAACCAAGCTATTTAAGAAATGCTGTGGAAAATAGCTTAAGAAGATTGCAAACTGATTATATTGATTTATATTATTTACATTTTACAAATCCAGAAACAAGTTAGATAGATTCAATTGGAGAACTTACTCGCCTAAAAGAAGAAGGGAAAATTCGTTCAATTGGAATATCTAACGTAAACGTAGAGCAATTAAAAGAAGCGAATCAGCATGGGCACATAGATGTTGTACAATCACCGTATAATATGTTAGATCGTACTGCTGGGCAAGAACTTTTGCCATATTGTATAGAATCAGGTATTTCATTTATTCCTTACGGGCCTCTTGCTTTTGGGATACTAGGTGGAAAATATACAGAAGATTTCAAATTGAATAAAGGAGATTGGCGTCAAAGTGTAAATCTATTTGAAGAGAATACATATAAGAGTAACTTTAAGAAAGTTGAAAAGTTAAAAGACATAGCTAAAGAAAAGGAACTCGAATTATCGCATGTAGCTTTAGCATGGTTATTAAACCAAAAAGGAATTGATACTGTTATTCCTGGTGGGAAACGAGCGGAGCAAATAAGAGAAAGTGTAAGAGCGGTGGAAGTTTCATTGAATGAAGATGTCATGAAAGAGATTGAATCTATTTTAGAAGATTAGTTGAAAGGAGGGATAATTCCCTCCTTTCATATAAAAGGAGAAGATTTAAATGAAAAGAGTACTAGCTGTATTCTTTACAATCATGTTTATGATCGGTACAGATACTTTCTTAATTTCACCACTTTTACCGACATTACAACAGGTGTATCATATTTCAATTGAGTTGTCAGGGTGGATGGTGAGTTCATATGCTGTAGGATATGCTGCATTTGCACTTATCGCTGGTCCTATATCAGATAGTTTAAACAGAAAAAAAGTGATGGTAATAGGAATGAGTTTTTTTGCATTAAGTACGTTTTTATGTGGAATTGCACCGAGTTTTCTATGGATGTTAATATTTAGATTTTTAGCAGGTGTAAGTGCAGCCTTTGTATCTCCACAAGTGTGGGCATCTATTCCTCTGCTTATAGAGAAGGAACAAATTGTAAAGGCAATTGGGATTGCAACAGCAGGATTGTCACTCTCTCAAATTTTAGGACTGCCAGTTGGATCGTATTTGGCAATGATACACTATACAACACCATTCTTCGTCATTGGTATATTATCAGCATTACTTGTCATTCTTATTTATGTAGTATTACCAGAAATACAACCGGTTCATATAGGTGAAAGTAAAACAAACATCTTAGAGCGCTATAAACAATTACTTACAGATTCAAAGGTTTCACTTTCTTATTTTGCATATTTTGTTTTTCAAACTGGTAATTTTGCTGCATTTTCATTTTTCGGTGTGTGGCTGTCTATTCAATTTGGCTTGCAAATTCATGAAATAGGAACAGCTATGCTCGTATTAGGATTAGGAAATTTAACTGGTAATATTTTTGGTCCTAGAATCGTAAATAAAATTGGTTATAACCTTTCTTTCTATGGTGGAATTATATTTACAGCAGTGCTATATGTATTACTCCCTCATGTAAATAACATTATATTTGTGGAGTTATTATTCTTTGTTTTATTTTTTATGACAGGAATTTTGTTTGTATTAATGATGAGGCACTTACAAAACATATCTATCGTAGCAAGAGGAACAGGAGCGGCTCTAGCTAATGCTTCTATGTATATTGGTCAAATGATTGGAGCGGCAATGGCAGGAATGTTATTTGCAGCATCTCACAATTTTATATTTGTAGGTAGTTTTACTGCGTTATTATATATTTTAGCTTTATTTCTGTTTAGAAAAAGTGAAAGACTAACTGAGAATCGTGAAACAGGAATTGCGTCATAAAGTCTTTACAAATAAAAAAAGCCCAAAAATAAAAATCCCTATAGAGATAGGGATTCATATATCGGCATATAGCTCCTTGGAAAAGGATATACTGAGTATAACATATAGGACTACTTATAATTGTGAAATAGATGTGAAAGTAATGTGAAAAATAACATAATAAAAAGCACTGTTTTAGCTAATGAACTAAAACAGTGCTTTTCTCTTTGATTGAACAGTTGCTGCATTTTCATCATGTATGCCTGCATCTTTAATAATTCGTTGTTTAGCTTTATTTAATAGATGGTTTACTGCTTCTCCAAAATAGTTAGCTTCGCTTTTTGTGCGGGCTTCTCGTAAACATTTATAGTTTTCTAGCAGTTCCTCTTTTTCAGTGTCTGTTAAGAAATCTTCTATTTTCTTTTTTGTCATACGAAACACCCTTTCTTCTGACAAACGACGCAATAGAAAATATTTATTGTTTATTATAGCAATAATTTTCAAAAAAAGTATAGACTAACGTCGCAATAATTTGTCAATTTCTTGAATCTTCTCATCAGCTTTCCCGATTTGCGTATTTTTAGCCTGTTCGCCACCAAGAGCTTGATGTAGTAAAAAAGTCTGACCGGAAATAGCAGTCACAATGGATACTTTAATAATTTCTTTTATTAAGGTGACATCAAATAAAACGAGTCCAAGAAGTGCAGCTAGACTACCAGTGAAAATATCAGTCAAAAACCCAAAGTGAAAAAAAGTCTTCAAACGGCGTGGAAGCAATAACTTACCTTGGTTATTGATTAGATGGGAAACGAAACCGGTAATGCCACCAACGAGTATAGCAGTTAGCCATTGATACATTTCCATCGAATCCACTCCTTTTAGTGAATAAGATTCGATTATTTTATATTGATTCCTTTTAATATTTCATAGAAGCATATTGAGAAAGTTTGTTTGGTTTTTGTTCTATATTCAATTTAATTATATGAGAAAAATCTGATATATAGGAGTCTATTATACGAAGCAGTTATTCCTTAATATGAATGTAAAAAGGGTTGCGTGATATGAATATAGATTACCGAATAAGAAGTGTGGATGGTTATACAAAAAATATAGGGGAATTAGTAAGCATGCTGGAGCATACAAGGGCTGTAGCATTCCTGGAAATAAGAGATCTATCGGTTGAGTAATTAGATTTAATGATACCGAGTGGAGGGAATTCCATTGGAGCGTTACTAAAGCATATAGCAGCTATTGAAAAAGCACATCAGCTTATTTCATTTCAAGAGCGTGACTTTACAAAGGAAGAATTAGAAATATGGAAAGACGCACTGTATTTAGGCGAAGTGGGGAGAACAATCCGTGGTCATGAAATAAAGTATTATGTACAGCTTCTACAAAGTGTTCGAGAAGAATCACTGAAGTATTTGAGTGAACAAGATGATGCATGGCTAATGTCAGAAAGAAAGTGGCCTAACGGTGTAGCGCATAACCAGTACTATCTATGGTTTCATGTGCTAGAAGATGAGATTAATCACCGTGGACAAATTAGAATGATGAAAAATAAAATGTTTGAAAATTAAGTTAAATAAGGTAGCTTTTTAAATAAATATTCCATATAATGAGAGTAATTAAAATGAGAACGGGGTGATGTATTATGGCGAAAATAACTTATATGAATCATAAACCAAATACAAAGGTGGATGGAAAGGGCGAGACTATATAAGGGAGCGCACGATCCTTCCGCTTAGCTTAAACTAGGGAGGATATCAATTTGAATCAAAATATTTTAGAATCGTTCGGCTGGGGTTCTTTTTTTGAGGAACAAGCTGTTGAGAACTTTGAAGTAGGACGAATTTTACTTGAGCATAAGCATATATATCGAATTATTTGTAATGATGGTGAATATATGGCAGAGCTGTCTGGAAAGTTTCGACATGAAGCAGTAACGAAGGGAGATTATCCAGCAGTTGGTGATTGGGTGTATATAAAGAAAATAGAGAATGAGAAGAAAGCAATTATTCATCGTATTTTTCCAAGGAGAAGCTCTTTTTCTAGACAAGAGGCTGGTACTCGAACGGAAGAACAAGTAATAGCAGCAAATGTAGATTATCTATTTTTAGTGAATGCACTTAATCATGATTTTAATGTAAGAAGAATGGAACGTTATTTACTATTAGCGTATGAAAGCGGTGCAATGCCTGTAATTGTTTTAACAAAGAGTAGCTTATGTGAGGACATAGAGCAGAAAATTGTTGAAACGGAAGCTGTGGCAATTGGTGTTCCAATCTTCGTCGTTGATAGTGTAGAGCATACCGGTATTGAATCGTTGCAGCAATTCGTTACTTCAGGAAAAACAATTGCTTTAGTCGGGTCATCAGGGGTTGGGAAATCTACTTTGTTAAATGCACTTATAGGAATTGAAGTAGCAAAAACGGGAGATATTCGTGAGGAAGATAGTAAAGGAAGGCATACGACAACTCATCGTGAATTGTTCCGATTACCGAGTGGTAGTTTAGTTATTGATACTCCGGGTATGAGGGAGCTGCAGCTTTGGGAAGGAAGCGATGTGATTCAAACAACATTTTCTGATATTGAAGAACTAGCAAATACATGCCGTTTTAGGGACTGTAAGCATGAAAATGAGCCAGGGTGTGCAGTGCATAAGGCAATTGATAACGGAATGATTACGATAAATCGATTGCAAAGCTATAAAAAATTACAAAGAGAACTAGCCTATTTTATGAGAAAACAAGATGCTGTTCTTGCAAGAGCAGAGCGTGATAAGTGGAAAAAGATTTCTAAACAGCATAAAAAAATGTAAAAAACCAAAGGTATATTCCTTTGGTTTTTTACATTTGTAAATTTTATAATAATATTATTCAAATATATAGACAAATAGAATTTATTTGTTTAAACTTTACAAAGTATTCATCATAATAGGTTATGAAAATAATAATTAGGGAATGGGAAATATTTATAATTCACAATATTTATCTTATAAAATTGAAAAGCAGGAGGTTTGTAATGGGTAGACTATTAAATTGGTTTCGTGATATGAAAGTAGCAAAAAAACTACTAATTTCATTTTTCGTCATTTTAATTGCAGCTGTCTCTATTATTGGAGGCATGTCTTATCAAACAACTAAAAAGAATTTTGAATCACAAATTACGAGTAGTGCTCACGACAATATAAAAATATTAGATAATTTAATCAATCAAATGATTGAGGCAAAATTTAATGATATAAATAATTTTGCGCGAGTGATTCAAGGGAATATGTATCAAGGGGAAAATCAAGATGAATTAAGAAAGATGTTATCTCAATATATTAATTTAAATAAAGATGTTGAACAAGTATACGTTGCTGGAAATGATAAGAAATTTGTGCAAGAACCAAATATACAAATGGCAGCGGACTATGATCCAACAGAACGTTCTTGGTATAAAGATGCAGTGGCAAAACAAGGTGGTATTGTAATTACTGAGCCGTATAAGGCAAAAGGAAATGGACATATTGTCGTAACGATTGCAAAACAAGCAGAAGATAAAAACGGTGTTGTAGCGATAGATTTAAGTTTAGATAATTTATTAAAAACAACGAAGTTAATTAATATTGGTAAAAAGGGATATGCTTTCATTTTAGATGGGAAACAAAAAATAATTGCACATCCTCAAGAGAAGTCAGGAGAAAAAGCATCTGATTCTTGGGCCAAGAAAATTTATGAAGATAATCATGGTGCTTTTTCATATATGTATGACGGTAGCGAAAAACAAATGGTATTTGCTACAAATGTAAAAACAGGTTGGAAAATTAGTGGGACGATGTACTCAAATGAAGTAATTGAAGCTGCGCAGCCTGTATTTTATAATATGTTAATTGTTATGTTCATTTCATTAGTTATAGGAGGGGCACTTATTTATTTTGTGACACTTTCTATAACGAAGCCATTAAAAAGATTAGTTGTCACTTCTAAAGAAATAAGTGAGGGAGATCTAACGCAAACCATCGAAATTCATTCTAATGATGAAATTGGTCAACTTGCAAAAGGATTTAATGAGATGACTGATGCATTGCGAACATTAATCGGAAGAATTAATACTTCGGCTGGACATGTTGCAGCAGCATCAGAAGAGCTAACGGCAAGTGTAAGACAAGCGAGTGAAGCGACTGAGCAAATTACAATGGCAATGGATGAAATATCGAGCGGGGCAACAACACAAACAACAAGTGTAGAAAATGGTGCAATGTTACTATTTAATGTAACAGAAGGAATTCAACATGTAGCAAATAGTTCATCATCAATTAGTACGGCTTCTGCGCATACTCGTGAAAAAGCAGAAGATGGTGGAAAACTAGTAGGAAAAACAGTAAATCAAATGCAGTCTATTGCAGAATCTGTTTCACAGTCAGATGAAGTTATACAGTTATTAAATAATAAATCAAAACAAATTGGTGACATACTGGAAGTCATTCAAAATATTGCAGATCAAACAAATCTTCTAGCTTTGAATGCGGCAATTGAAGCTGCAAGAGCAGGAGAGCACGGAAGAGGATTTGCAATCGTTGCAGATGAAGTACGTAAATTGGCGGAGAAGTCTAGCGTATCTTCTAGTGAAATTAGTAAATTAATAAGTGAAATACAAGATGACATGAGTAAGACGGTAAAATCAATGGGGCATGTAAATGAAGAAGTTCAATCTGGACTTGTAATTGCGAATGAAACGAAGCAAAACTTTACTGAGATTTTACAATCTACAAACGAAATTGCCGATCAAATTAAAACGATGGTTGAAACGGCTAACGGGATGTCAAAAGGTGCAAATGAAGTGTCTATTTCGGTAGGACAAATTGCAATGACAGCGCAGAATAATGCGACGAGTACTCAAAACGTTGCAGCATCAGCGGAAGAACAATTAGCTTCGATGGAGGAAATTGGTTCTGCAGCTGGTACGCTTTCTCAAATGGCTGAAGAGTTACAAGTATTAATTGAAAGATTTAAAGTTTAATAGAGAACAGACTACTCCAAGATAGCAGTATGCTATTGGAGTAGTCTGTTTTTTTTGTAAAATTAAATAGAAATACACAATACTTTTATGAGGTTTAAATATATATTTTGTATAATATTTGTCGAAAAATAAAGGTATTTGTTAACTTTGTGTATAATTATAATCATATAGAATACAAATAAAAGGAGATTCGTATGGGAGTGTATTGGGGGACAAAAAGACATTCTTGGCTTAGTTATGTCTCATTTTGGTTAAGTATTTCGTTTTTCATTGTTTTTCTCATTGAAGTGTTTATTTTAAAAGCACTTTCAAATAGTTCGGTGCAAATTGTTAAATACTTTTATTTTATATTTGTACCAGTAAACATCTTTCTTAGTTTAAAGTTACTCTTTAAGAAGAATGAAAAGAAAGCATTACCTATTTTTAGTTTCATTGTATCATTAGTATTTACAATTTTAATACTAGTATTAGCATTAGCAGCTACTGGAAAGTTCTTTTAAGGAGAGTGATGTAAGTCACTCTTCTTTTTTTGTTATTGTAAGGAAATACTAAGCGGAGGGTAAGAGTGCATTTACTTATGTTTGGTAGGATTGGTAATGTTTGGAAGTATATTAAGAAATACAATGAGAGACAATTTATATAGCAATGAATAGAATCAGCTGTTTTATATGCAGTATGAAGCAAATGAATACGGTAAAAACGGCGATATATGGTACAATACATATGGATATTGATAGAGATAAAGGGTATATAAAATACTCATCGTTTTTTAGTAAGAGAGGGGTTATCTTATGCTATACGAGGATTTGATGACATTGTTTCAAGCAGCTCCGAAAGAAGAAGGTAGAGGCGGCTGGAAATATATAATCCAGGAACGAAATGATAAATATGAAATTGTTAATGAAATGTTGAAAAATCAAATGAGTGTTGAATTGTATTTTAATGAATATGATGAGGTGAAAATCACTTTATATAAAGAGGGAATGCCTATTTCGACGATGCAAAGAATTGCGATTTCAAAAGTTGAATTAGATGAAGAAGAAGAAGGGATTCAATTCGTTTTAGAACGTATGCCTAGTCGGATGATTCGGTTGCAATTAAAGCCGTATTTAGCACTCGAAATGGGGCCGTACTGGGAAGTGTGTGATGATTGTGAATGAACATATAAAAGAAGCATCCAATAACATGGATGCTTCTTTTATGTTTTTTGAAGTTGTTTAAAAGCAATAATCGGAAGTAAAACGATGCTAACCCACCCGATTATAGGATATAGAATGTGGAGTAATTCACTGTAACCAACATAACTAAAGCAATAGCTTATTAGTAAAATGAAGAAAATAATATTGTTATTTTTCCAGCCAGTGATGGATTGCATTTGTTTTGTCATTCCGAACACATTGCCAACTAAAGTTGTGAATACTTCACCGAAAATGATAAGAACAAAGAAAAAGTGAAAAGTGGCATTGAATTTTCTTATGACTTCAGCCATTGGAATGTTATATTGATAAAATTGGTCGACTGATAAGATAGCTAAATGGCTACATAATAATATTAAAGAAAGTCCTGCCCCACCTAAAATACCGCCCCATAAAATGGCCTTTCGATCTTTTACTTCACTGGCTAACGGGACGAGGACGCTTTGGGCGAGAGAAAGATTTAAGGCGACATATGTAATAGGACTAGTTATCCACTTCATATTCCAGCTTTCTGCAGGAATAGTGTTACTAATAGGAGTTGTACCGTGAAAAAACGTTGTAATAGCAAGTCCGATAATGAAAATCATCATAATAGGTACGACAAGTGTATTAACTTCAAAAACCCCTTGTAATCCGCGACTACCTATAATGAGACAGGCGATTACTGTAATGAAAATACCGAGTTGTCTTGGTAAACGAAGTTGCTCTTCAAATACCGCTCCAGCGCCTGATAACATAACGCTCGTTACACCAAATAATACGAGTAATAATAGTGTATTTACAACATTTCCAAATACATCCCCAAATAAGTATTTGTTAAATTCTTGCGCTGAAAATGCACCGATTTGCGAGGAGAGTAACATCATCTTTGTGCCAAGCCAAATAAAAAAAAATCCACTTACACATATACCAATAGTTCCATAAAATCCGTTCACTGTAAAAAATTCAACAATTTCTCGTCCAGTAGCAAATCCAGCTCCAACGACTGTTCCAATATAAGTAGCAGCGACTTTCTTTGCTACTTGCCATTGTTGATTGTCCATGTTATCCCTCTTTCTACTACGATGAGCTTGATTTACTATTATGCATATGTATGAGCTTGGACAATTAGACGTATGAAGTGTTTGAAAACATACATGAATTAATACATATTAGGGAAATATTAAAGGTGTTAAAACTTTGTTACATATAAGCTAATCGTTCGAAAGGATAGGAAATGTATGGTAACATGTAACTAGGTTATGAAAAGATAATCATTACAAAATGATAAGAGGAGTGGATTGTATGAGTACGAAAACAAATGTTGTTGAAGTATTAAACAAGCAGGTAGCAAACTGGAATGTGTTATATGTGAAACTACATAATTATCACTGGTATGTGACAGGACCACACTTCTTTACATTACATGAGAAATTTGAAGAGTTTTACAATGAAGCTGGAACGTATATTGATGAATTAGCAGAACGTATTTTAGCATTGGAAGGTAAGCCGTTAGCGACAATGAAAGAATATCTTGCAACATCTAGTGTGAATGAAGGGACAAGCAAGGAATCTGCAGAAGAAATGGTGCAAACATTAGTAAATGATTACTCAGCACTTATTCAAGAACTAAAAGAAGGCATGGAAGTTGCTGGTGAAGCTGGAGATGAAACATCAGCGGACATGTTGTTAGCAATTCATACAACATTAGAACAACATGTATGGATGCTAAGTGCGTTCTTAAAATAAAGTGAAACTTTAATCAGTGGGGGCTTACTGCCCATTAAAGCGGGATAAATATAAGAATATAAAGAAAAAAGTCATTGAAAAATTCTTTCAATGACTTTTTTGTGATTTTTCAGTTTTCTTTTATGCTATAATATAGTAAAAAGGAGGCGATGCGATGTTTCGCTTTTTCAAAACTAGAAAAGAAGAGCGTGAAATTACGAAAGATGAATTGGAACAAGCGATGGCTAAGTTTCTAGAAAAGAATGCTAATATCGTTTATACAGTATTAGTAAATGATGATTATACAGTGAATTATGATTTGTTAAAGCCGTATTTACCTGCATTTCCAACAAACCATTTTCTTATTACGAAGGAAACGCTTGAGGTATTTGAACATACAGAAGAAAACTTAAACCTAGTGAAAGAAATTGATATTGTACAAAAGGCAGTAGATCAGTATGTAACAGAAAAAGAAATGTTTCCAATTGTAGAAGGTAGTGAAGATCGCCTCATATGCGGAATGAAACTAGGACCTTACTTAGATCGTATATTAAAAAGAGACTTATATATTTCAGAAAAACATTATTTAGTTTCAAGTAAACCAGATAGAAAAAAACAAAAGAGTGGGTAGATGTATTGAGAACAACAATAAATATATTGTTGTCTTTTTTTTGGTTGTAAAAATATTTATTTTTCAGTCTATTAAACTTTATACTAAATTTATTGGGTAAAGAGGAGTAATAATTGAGTATCATTTTAAGAATAAAGTTATTGTTAGCTTGAGTTATATAACGATTACAGAATGATATAAAGGTTTGAGACATAAATATTATAACAGGTTACGGGGGAGTAGATGTATGAAAAATGGTATGACTTACATTCAATTATTAAATGAAACGTTACATTGCTATGCAAGTAAAGGAAGTTTAGAAGCGTACACTTATATAATGGAGCATGCTAAAGGTATAGTAGGGAATGAGGCTCAAATATATAATTTTAAATATGCATTAGCGAGTGCAGCAGGACTTGAAGAAGAAGCGTTGCATTTAATGAAGGAAGCTATTATAGAAAAGGGTTTTTGGTATGGAAATGAGTATTTAATTTCGGACGACGATTTAAAACCACTACATAAATTTGAAGAGTTTCATCAAATGGTTCAATTATGTAAAGAAAGAGAAGAGTTAGCAAAGAAAACAGAACGAGCAGATGTGAAATATATAGAAAGTAAGAAAAAAGAAAAACTATTTATTGCAATGCACGGTGATCAAGAAAATATAGGAATAATAGAACCATATTGGAAATCTGTTTTGGCACAAAATTATACGTTAGCTTTACCACAGTCTTCGAAAATCCAGTTTTCAGATGGGTTTGTATGGGATGATTTACATAGAGGGAAAGAAGAATTAAAAGAGCATTACGATAAGCTTATAGAGAACCGTACAGTAGAACATGTAATAATTGGTGGTTTTTCTGCTGGAGCAAGAGTAGCTCTATATACAATTTTACAAAAAGATATAGCTGTGGATGGGTTTATTTTTATGGCACCGTGGCTTCCAGAGGTTGAAGAATGGAATGAGTTGCTGGGAGTACTACAGGATAAACATATAAAGGGATATATAGTCTGCGGTGATCAAGATGAAGATTGTTTCGAATGCACACAGCAATTTGTACAATTATTAAGAGATAAGAATATAGAACATAAGTATAAAATTATACCTAACTTAAATCATGATTATCCTATTCACTTTGAAGAGGTATTGAAAGAAGCTATTGAATATATAGGGAATGAAAACAATAAGTAGTAAGAAAAGGAGATGCATCATATGTGATGTATCTCCTTTTTAAAATTATAAATTAAAAGCATTTGCCAATAAGCGATAAGAATTCAATTTATCTTCAAATCGATGAGTAATAGTGACAATCATAAATTCTTCAGTATTGTACGCTTTGCTTAAGTTTATGATTTTTTCTTTTACAGAAGACGGATCGCCTACTATCATACGTTGACGATTTTCTTTTATACGGAATAAATCATACGTGCTATATGAATAATTTTGAGCAGTTTCGATAGAAGGAGTACCAGTTGTACGCTTTCCTTGTTCTAGTAATAAGATTGATAAATCTAAACTAGAAGCAATTTTTTCCGCCTCTTCATTTGTTTCTCCGCAAATAACAAAAATAGCTACGATTGATTTTGGTTTATCTCCTAAATAGGAAGGTTGGAATTGTTTTTTATAGGCCTCCATTACCTCGGGTCCACCGTATCCGTTTATGAACTGTGCGAATGCAAAGGAAGCACCTTGTTGTGCGGCAATCTTTGCACTCTCTCCGCTAGAGCCAAGCAACCACATGTCAGGAGATGTGGGAATTACAGGAGTAGCCTTTAAATTTGCATAATGATGGTTTTCTGGTACTTGATCATGTAAGTACATTGCAACATCTGCAATTTGCTCTGGATATTGATCAAGTGAGACCATTTTTCCTTCTTGAAGTGCGCGAGTTGCAATGGGCATACCACCAGGTGCTCTGCCGACACCAAGGTCAATACGATTTGGATAAAGCGCTTCTAAAACACGGAAATTCTCAGCAACTTTATACGGGCTATAGTGAGGTAACATAACACCACCCGAACCAACTCTCATACGCTCCGTTTTTGCTGCAATATGAGAAATAAGTATTTCTGGACTTGAACCAGCAAGGCTTACAGAATTGTGATGCTCTGATACCCAAAAGCGTGTATATCCGAGTTTTTCAACTTCTTGTGCAAGCGTAACTGTATGTGAAAAAGCTTGGGCTGCCGTACTACCATCTGAAATAGGGGATTGGTCTAATACACTTAATTTGATCATAGAATATACCTCTCAATCTTAATGTACATCCTATTATATATTTACTTACGAAAAATGCGTAATGAAATGCTCAAAATAAAAAGTGGATAAATTATATATCCACTTTTAATGTAAAAATCCTCGTTCATAATGATTCATTTCGACTACATTTAAAATATATTCGTAGTTATCAATCTCAAGTTTTATTTGTTCACGCTCTTTTTTAGATAGATGCATATTACTAAGTTTGTTGCATAGCTGTTGTTTCTTTTCTTCTAAATACTTTTTTGTAGCATTGTAGTCGTAAGTTGGTTTCATTTTTAACCACTCCTTATTTGCTGTTGCTATATTATACGAAGCGTGAAGAGATGTGAGAGCGATCTCTTATGTATTTTCAGTGAATATTCAACTTGCTCTGTTGTTATGTTTATGGAAATTTATGAATAAAATGCACTAAACGACTAATGCCCATTTGATGAAGTAAGGGGTGGAATTGTGCAGAAAGATATAATGTATAACACGGAGATGGATGAAACGTTAAAAATTATAAATAAAGGATTAAAGAAGACGACGAGTCCGAAGCAAATTATTGTAGTAGGGGCTGGCATGGCTGGATTAGTTTCGGCATCTTTATTAAAAGCTGCGGGACATGAAGTGAAGATTTTTGAGGCAAACAACCGGGTAGGTGGCCGCATAGAGACAGTTAGAATGGAAGATACCGGTTTATATTTGGATGTAGGGGCGATGAGAATTCCGTATTCGCATACATTAACGATGGCATATATAAGAAAATTTGGGCTACAGGTAGGCCCTTTTATTAATAGGAATGAGACTGATATTATTTACGTAAACGGCCGAAAAACGACATTAAAACAATATGAAAAAGAGCCAAGTATATTAAAGTATCCTGTGGAAATGAATGAAGTTGGGAAAACATCTGAGGAGCTATTATTGTTAGCGGTACAGCCTATTATAAATTTTATTAAAAAGAACCCAGAGAAAAATTGGGATGTTGTAGTAAATGATTTTGGCAGATACTCTACAGGACAATTTTTAAAGTATCACCCTTATCAATATAATACTTACTTTTCACCAGTAACAATTGAGATGATTGGCGTTTTGTTGGATTTAGAAGGTTTTTTAGAAAGGTCATTCGTTGAGACATTACGTTTTTTATACATTATGCAAGAGGAGAGCGGATTTTGTGAAATAATAGGCGGTAATGATAGATTGCCAAAATCTTTTTTACCACAATTAGAGGAAGATATTATATATAATCAAAAATTAATGAAGCTACATCAGCATGATAATGGTGTGACAGCTTTCTATCGAAACGAAGAAACGTTTGAATATAGTAGTATTACAGGGGACTTAGTTATTGTTACCATTCCGTTTTCGACAATGCGGTTTGTAGAAGTAGATCCATTTGATTCTATATCTCATGAGAAATGGAAAGCAATTCGTGAATTGCATTATATGCCAGCGACAAAAATAGGAATTCAATTTAAAAGTCGATTTTGGGAAGAACAAGGACAGTTAGGTGGCAGAATTATAACAGATTTGCCAATTCGTTACGCCTATTATCCAAGCTATGGAATTGGAGAGAAGGGACCAGCTATGATGCTAGGAAGCTATACATGGTCTTATGATGCGTTGTTATGGGATGGCTTATCAAAGGGTGACCGTATTTATTACACATTACAAAACTTAGCAACGATATTAGGTGGTCAAGTATATGATGAATTCTTATCAGGTATATCAAAAAGTTGGACGTTGGATCCATATGCACTTGGAGGGTTTGCTCTATTTCAGGCAGGTCAAGAATCAGAGTTGCAACCAGCGATTGTCAAACCAGAGGGAAGAATATTCTTTGCTGGAGACCATACAACGTTATATCACGGATGGATACAAGGGGCAATTGAATCTGGCGTTCGTGTTGCGGTAGATGTAAATGAATTAAATGTATAAAGTTCAGAAATTTCTTTACTGTATAGTTTGAGATGGATATTATTATATATAAAAGAATTATAGGGAGTGTTTACAGTGAATCCATTATTATTCGATTTTCCTTCTGAATTTTATACTGAAAGGCTATTGATTCGAATGCCGAAACCAGGTGATGGTAAAGCTGTATACGATGCCATTCAAGCTTCTATGAAAGAATTAAAACCATGGATGGTTTTTGCACAAAAAGAGCAAACAGAGGAAGAAGTAGAAGTGAGTATTAGAAAATCACATATTCAATTTTTACAGCGTGAGGACTTAAGATTACTAGTTTTTTCGAAAGAAACAGGCGAGTTTATCGCATCTAGCGGATTGCATCGCATTAATTGGGATATACCCCAATTTGAAATCGGGTATTGGATTGATTCGAGGTTTAGTGGAAAGGGCTATATGGTTGAGGCTGCAAAGGGGATAACAGACTATGCTTTTTCTGAACTGAAAGCAAACCGCGTAGAAATTCGTTGTGATTCTTTAAATAAGAAAAGTAGAGCGATCCCTGAGAAATTAGGTTTTAAATTAGAGGGTGTTTTAGAAAGTGCGAGTGTTGCAGTAGATGGAAATGGCTTAAGGGATATGTGTGTATTTGCGATGACTAGAAATACATATGAAAAAGAAGAGCTGTAGAGAAACGGCTCTTCTTTTTGTGTATTATGGTACAGGATGTCCGTTAGAGCTTTCGAAAATTGTAAACCATTGTTGACGGTCTAAGTTAACTTTTGTAGCAAGAGTGGCTGTTTTAACACGATCTAATTTACCAGAGCCGATGATTGGCAACATTTTAGCTGGATGTGCAAGTAACCAAGCATACATAACCGTATCGATACTAGAAACACCTAGCTCAGTAGCAACTTTTTGCACAGTTTCACGTACACGTACAGCACGTTCTGATTGACCAGTAAAGATTTCTCCGCCAGCAAGAGGTGACCAAATCATTGGATTGATTCGTTTTTCCTGACATAAATCAATTGTTCCCTTTTCAAAATGCTCAAGCTGCAGAGCTGATACTTCAATTTGGTTCGTAATAAGCGGGAAATCTAAGTATGAACTTAACATATTGAATTGGGAAGGTAAAAAGTTAGATACACCGAAATGACGAACTTTTCCTTCTTGTCTTAAGCGTGAGAACGCTTCTGCCACTTCATTTGGATCCATGAAAGGATCAGGACGATGGATAAGTAATACGTCAATATAATCTGTATGTAAATTTTTAAGTGAAGCTTCTGCACTTTGAATAATATGTTTTGCACTAGTGTTGTAGTGAGCAACATAACGCTCTGGAAATTTCGGTGATGGGGGAGCGATTCCACATTTTGTGATGATTTGCATGTTTTCACGTAAGGAAGGCTTTAGTTGTAATGCCTATCCGAACAGTCCTTTACACGTATAACCGCCATAAATATCAGCATGATCAAAAGTAGTAATTCCCATATCCATACAATCTTCAATGAAAGAAAGTAATTCTTGTTTTGTCATATTCCATTCTGCTAAACGCCAAAAACCTTGAATCATACGAGAAAATTCGAGTGTTTCGGCCATTTGAACTCGTTCCATTATAAGTGCCCCCTTGATGAATGAATAATATTTTGAAAAGGCTTTCTTGCTACATATTATTATATAGTTACAGTGTCGTACATACAATAAATATGTTTTGCTACAAAAACGATTTTTTCTATATGCTATAATGTAGAAACATATAGCTATAAGGAGAGGTACAAAATGATTCCAGTAACAATATTAACTGGTTTTCTTGGATCAGGGAAAACGACATTATTAAATCGCATTTTATCAGAGAATCACGGTCAGAAATTGGCGGTGATCGTAAATGAAATCGGGCAAATTGGTATTGATAATCAGTTGATTATGAATGTTGAAGAAGAAATTATGGAAATGACAAACGGCTGTTTATGCTGTACTGTACGTGAGGATTTACTCGTTGCGTTAAAACAATTACTGGACGTAAAAGCAGAAGGGAAAATGGACTTTGATGGATTAGTAATTGAAACGACGGGTCTTGCAAATCCAGGTCCTATTATTCAAACATTCTTTTTAGATCCTGTTATTCAATCTGCATACCAAATTAATGGTGTTGTAACAGTAGTAGATAGTTATCATATACATAAACATTTTGAAAAAGGGCTAGAAGCAAAAGAACAAATTGCATTTGCTGATGTTGTATTAGTGAATAAGTTAGATTTAATTGAAGAGAGTGAAAAAGAAAATCTCTTACATGAATTGCAAGGAATAAACCCGACTGCAAAGTTAATTCAGTCGACTAATTGTGATGTGGATATTCCATCGTTACTACAAATTCAAACGTTTAAAACGAAAGATACGTTACAAATTTATCCTCATACAGAGCATAATCATTTAGAAGGTGTAAAATCGTTTGTACTACGCGAAGAGCGTCCGTTAGATTTACAAAAACTAAATGAGTGGATGTCAGCTGTCGTTCAAGAACTAGGAGAATATTTATATCGCTACAAAGGAATTTTATCGATTGATGGAGTGGATAAACGTATCGTTTTCCAAGGCGTACATACGTTATTTGCTGCTTCGTATGATAGAGAGTGGCAAGAGGGCGAAGATCGAGTAAGTGAAGTTGTTTTCATCGGAAAAGATATTAATAAAGAATGGTTCCAAGCACATTTCGAGGAGTGTGTGAAATAAGTCTGCGTTTATTGCAGGCTTATTTTTTGGACTTAACTAAGTGTTTTGTAGAAAAATACTAGATTGCCAAAAACGAAGGACTAAAAAAACCTGTTTTCACAGGTTTGTATGTTCATCTAAAAGTAACTCCATTACAACACCTACAACAGGGCCTTCATCATCAATATCGCCATTTAAACGGAAGCCAAATGACTCATATAATCCCATTGCAAGTTTGTTGTCTGGGTGTAAACTTAAATAAATTGTTTTACATTCAAATTTATTTTGTAAGAATTGAATAAGCAAGCGAAGGAAACGTTTTGCGTATCCTTTTCCTTGATATTGTTGGTCAATCATAAAGCGGTCTAACCATACGCTTTTACGTTTTTCACAATACCATCCATACATTGCATATCCTACAAGTGTTTCTCCATCATATAAACCTACTGACGTTCCGTTTCCCTCATATAATGATTCTGCTAAAGAAAACGCATTGCTTTCAATAAATTGTTGCTGGTCTTTTGCGACGTTTAAAGCAGCTACCGAACGCCAATTTTTTTCTGTTACTTCACAAATGTGAAGAGTCATAATTCCAACTCACCTTCTAAATTAATATAGCTTAAAAGCTAATATGGATAATTTTACTTGTTATTTTGGTCAAGTCAAGCAGAAACACATAAAAAAAGAAGCTGAATGTCGTATTCAGCTTCTTATCAAAAGTTGGTTAGTTAGTAGCTTCTTTCAATGTGTTTACGTTTTCTTCCATTAAAGTGAAGTAATCTTTATTATTTTTCGCATCGTCTTCAGAAATAGTAGCTAAGTGATTTAAGCGTAAAATCTTTGTACCTGTTTCTTTTTGAATAACGGATGCTACTTTTGGAGTAGAAAATGTTTCAAATAAAATATATTTTAGATTATGTTCTTTTACTGTTTTTGTAATGTCAGCAAGTTGTTTTTGAGATGGTTCATCAGAAGCTGAAATACCGGCTATAGCAATTTGTTTCAGGCCATAGCGTTGTTCCCAGTATCCATAAGCCGCATGAGAAACTAAAATATCTTTCGTTTTTGCATTCGCAACTGCTGCTTTAAATTGATCATCTAAATCAGTAAATTTTGTTTGAAGTGCTGCAAAGTTTTTTTCGAACTCTTGTTTATGGTCAGGTTGTAATGCTACAAGTGCATTTTTAATTTTTTCTGCTTGTTTCATTGCTAGAGTAGGGTCTAACCAAATGTGTGGGTCTTTATCGTGATGATGTTCATCCTCTTTATGGCCGTCTCCGTGATCATGATGCTCTTCTTCAGTAGAAGTACGCAGTTCAATACCTTTTGATGCATTTACAATTTTAACGTTTTCTTTTTGTAATGTTTTTTCCATTTTTTCAGCAAATGGTTCTAATTCAGCACCGTTATAAACGAATAAATCGGCTTTTGCAACTTGTACTGTTTGTTTCTGACTTGGCTCAAATGTATGAGAATCGGCACCAGGCGGATAAATTGCTTCAACAGTTACATAGTCGCCACCAATTTTTTTTGCGAAATCTGCAAGAGGAAAAATAGTTGTATAAACAGTTAGCTTTCCGTCTTTCTTGGCATTACCTTCTTTTGTATTTGAGCAGCCAGTAAAAATTAAAGTGAAAATAAGTAAGAATGAAAATATAGTCAATCTTTTAGGCATGAAGTTCTCCTCTTTTCTTTTTTTACGGATATATTTTCCCCAATTATAGAAGAAAAATATCATTTTAACACAAAACGGAATAATTACGTTTCAGTTTGCGAACTTAGTATAATACATCTTTTATAAAGTTGCAATAAATAATAATCATTCCGATTTGATTTTGTTATAAAGTTGTCAAATATAGGTGTGTTATTTTTGCGAATACATGCATATGTGACAACGCTGTGTTCATATATATGAAAGGAGGGTGTAGAGGGGGCTGAGTGTTTGGGTTACTTAATGGAAGCTATTTTATTGATATTAGCGGTAGTATTACCATTAGCCGTAGTCTTAATTTTTTTAAGAAGATTAATAAGTAATTTAGGAGATGCATCAACCGTAACAAAATTACGAGAGAAAGATGAGAAAAAAGAGTGAGTAAAGCACTATGCGTACGCATAGTGCTTTACTTGTGGTAAAATGAGAGAAGGAAACTCCTAAAAGTTGTATGTTACTAAAGGAGAGAAAAGTAAAATAAGAGGTATATGCATATATGAATAAGCGAACAGCGTTAGTACTTGGTGCAAGTGGTTTAGTTGGGCAAGAGATAACGCGTCTATTACTTGAATCAGATTACTACGATTCGGTTACTATTTTTGTAAGAGAACCAATGCAATGGCAACATGAAAAGTTACAGCAAAAGCAAGTAGATTATTTGGCATTAGAGGAATATAAAGAGTTCTTTGCTGTAGATGACGTATTTAGTTGTCTAGGAACAACAATCAAAAAAGCAAAAACGAAAGCTAATTTCAAAAAGGTAGATTATGAATATACGTTACGAGCGGCTTGTTTAGCTGAAAAACAAGGGGTGCAAAATTTCCTTGTTGTGTCCTCAATGGGAGCGAATCCTAAATCGTTTTTCTTTTATTCACAAGTGAAAGGAAGAATGGAAGAGGAATTGCAAAAGTTAGTAATTGGTGGTATTCACATTTTTAGGCCATCTTTATTAGTGGGAAATCGACAAGAATTTCGCTTTGGTGAAAGAATGGCGGAAAAATTATCTCGTATGATTCCTTTTATATTTAAAGGAGCCTTCAAAAAGTATAAACCAATTTCCGCTAAAGATGTGGCAAAAGGGATGTATATAACTGCTTTGCGAGAAGAATCAGGTATCCACATTTATAATTCGAATGAAATTACAACGATAGAATAAATAAAACCGAGAAGAAAAGCTTCTCGGTTTTATTTATTTGTACTGATTTTCCCAGGCGCTCGCTCGTATTGATACGGTTCTTCTAATTCAAAGCCAAGTTCATTGGCGGCTATTCTTGGGAAGTAAGGATTGCGAAGTAACTCACGTCCGATAAAAATTAAATCTGCTTCGTTATTATTTAAAATTTGCTCTGCTTGTGCCCCGGTCGTAATCAATCCAACTGCACCAGTTGCAATGTTAGCATGCTCTTTAATATGTTTAGCATATTGTACTTGATACCCAGGGTAAACATCGATGCGCGCAGGTACAACAGCCCCAGAGCTACAATCGATTAAATCTACTCCTTGTTCTTTCATCCATTTTGTATATTGTACATAATTTTGAACTGTTAACCCGTCAGGATGATAATCATTTGCTGAAATACGAACAAATAACGGTCCGTTCCAAACTTCATTTATCGATTCAATGATTTCACGTAAGAAACGATATCGATTTTCAGGTGAACCACCATATTCATCAGTCCGCTTATTGGTAAGTGGAGAAAGAAATTCATTAATAAGATAACCGTGAGCACCGTGTATTTCAATAACGTCAAATCCAGCTTGTTTGGATCGTACTGCAGCTTGCTGAAAAGCTAATACAGTATCTTTAATTTGGTGTTTGCTCATTTCTATTGGCATTTTCATTGTTTCATTAAATGGAATGGCTGAAGGAGCTAACGCATCTGTTTCTAATTCTGCTTTTCTTCCAGCATGAGCGAGTTGAATGGCAGCTCTTGCACCATTATCGTGTATAAAAGTTGTCGCTTTATGTAAGCCTTCAATTAAACTGTCATCCCAAATGCCTAAGTCTTTATTTGAAATTCGACCTTCAGGTAACACGGCTGTTGCTTCAATCATAACTAAACCAACTTGACCAGCAGCTCTTGTTCCATAATGAATAAGATGGAAATTCGTTATTTGGCCATCCTCGTTTTTCGATGAATACATGCACATAGGTGACATAACAATCCGGTTTTTTAATGTAACGTCTTTAATTGTATAAGGTGAAAAAAGTTTGTAATTCATCCAATAGCCTCCTAGATTGAATTTTCTTACATTGTATCATTCTCGTTTTTGTTTCTCGAATAAAACGCTTATACGAAAAATTTTGTCTATTCGTGTTACAATAACAAATATGAATTGAATTGGAGGATGGCATATGTATCAGGCTTATTATGAAAGTGAATTAGGCTTGCTAGAAATTACAGCGAACGATAAAGGAATTACGTCTGTTATATTTGTTGATGAGAGACAAGAAGAACATACAAATGAAATGATAGATCAATGTATAAATGAATTAGATGAATATTTTAAGGGAAAGAGAAAAGAGTTCACAGTTCCGCTGTCTGCTGAGGGAACATCATTTCAAAAAAACGTATGGGATGCGCTCTATACGATTCCTTATGGCGTAAGTGCTTCATATTTAGATATTGCCGAGAAGGTCGGAAATACGAAAGCTGTACGAGCAATAGGAGGAGCAAATAGTCGCAATCCCATTTCAATAATCGTTCCGTGTCATCGTGTAATAGGGAAGAGCGGAAAACTTGTTGGGTATGCGGGTGGTTTATGGAGGAAAGAGTGGTTATTAAAACACGAAGGTATTTTGAAATGACGTATGGATGGGAAGAGGGATTGTTTTGAAATGTATAAATTGTGGGCAACTTTGCGAGGGAAATCAGCTGAATTGTGAAAGTTGCCAGCGGAATTTGCATACTGAACAGAGTGAAGGAAGCTCGCTAATAGACAAGGAATTAGAAGTATATGTAGGGAGACAATATCCGTATTACAAAAGGAAATGGGAGCTTGAGGAAAAGCGGATTGCTAGGTGGAGCTGGAATGGTTGGGCAGCTATTTTCAATGTAGGTTGGCTCGGATATCGTAAGTATTATTTACCTGCAGCTTTATTTGTAGTGTTATTATTAGCGTGTGATGCGTTTTCTTATTATATGGGCTTCAACGTAGCATTGCCGATCATTAATATGGTGCCTCTTACGTTTCTATTACTCGTTTTTATTTTATTTGGAATGGCGATTTTTGCGAATGGATTATATTATCAATTTGCAGAAAGGCGTATATATCGAATAAAAGCAAGAGAAATTCAAGATGGATCGGTTGAAAAGTACCTCATTCGTGATAGTGGTGGAACGAGTAAAATGGGAGCAACAATTGTTACGATTTTAGCGGTTGCTAGTATTTTTATCAGCCATTTCTTTTTCCCGACTGATCGAGATATTATTCAAAAAGTTCGTACAAGCTCGCTATATGAATATCCATTCCTTTCAATTGGTGAATCGTTTGAAAATTATTTTAGAAATCCGGGTTGGGCATATTATCGTGGCACTGAAGGATTAGAATTGGTAGAGTTCCAAGGGGATAGTCCGGATATGTCGAAGAAAAAGGTTACGATCCAATTTGTTGTTGATTATAAATTGGGTGAGATTGAGCCATACTCACTTATGATTAATGGCGAATCTAAAAATGAGGAAGAATTTTTAAAGATAATGGACGAAATATTTAAAGTTCAAAATCCATTTGACATAGAGGATGGATTACAAGTAAAAGAAAAAGAAGTGGATAGTAGAGCTCTCTATCCGCTTCTTTTTTTGTATATACGAAAATAATATTTGAAATAATCTGAATCTTTTGTATAATAATATGTATTATACTGGCTTTCATTTATACATATAGATTGGGGGAAGGAACAATGAAGAGAAAGGTAACAACGATTGCTGCAGTTGCATTATCGACTAGTATATTAGTTGCAGGTTGCGGAAATGGGGAGAAGGCATCTACAACGAAGAAAGAAGCAGGTAAGGAGGTAGCAGATAAGCAAGTATTAAACTTACTAGAAACAGCAGAAATTCCTTCAATGGATACGTCAAAATCAACAGACTCTGTATCATTCCGTGCCTTTGTAAATGCAATGGAAGGATTATATCGTTTAGATAAGGATAATAAACCAACTCCAGGTATGGCAAAAGATGTGAAAATTAGTGAAGATAAAAAGACATATACATTTGAATTACGTGATGCAAAATGGTCAAATGGTGATCCAGTTCGAGCGCAAGATTTTGTATATGCATGGCAACGTACATTAGATAAAGCAACGGCAGCTGAGTATGCATTTATTTTATTTGATGTGAAAAATGCACAGAAAGTAAATAAAGGAGAGTTACCGTTAGATCAATTAGGAGTGAAAGCGAAGGATGATAAAACGTTAGTAGTAGAATTAGAACAACCAGCACCATATTTTCTTGAGCTTACTTCATTCCCAACATTCTTCCCTTTAAATGAAAAATATGTGAAAGAACAAGGAGATAAATACGGATTAGAAGCAGATAAATTATTATATAATGGACCGTTTACGATGAGTGAATGGAAACATGAAAGAAGTTATCAGTTAAAGAAAAATCCTAATTATTGGGATAAAGATACTGTGAAGTTAGAAGAAATTAATGTGAATATTGTGAAGGAAACAAGCACAGGAGTAAATTTATATGATAGTGATCAAGCGGACCGTGTTATTTTAACTTCTGAATTTGTTGATAAATATAAAAAGAATAAGCCAGATGAATTTAAAACGAAGTTAGATCCGCGTATGTATTTCTTACGATTTAACCAAAAAAATGCAACGTTTAAAAACCAAAAGGTTCGTGAAGCAATTGATCTAGCATATGATAAAAAAGGAATTGCAAATGTTATTTTAAATGACGGATCATTGCCAGCATATTTCTTAGTACCTGAAAAATTTACGACAGGACCTGATGGGAAAGATTTCCGTACTGTAAATAAAAATTTCCGTGACAGTAAAGATAATGCAGCAAAAGCAAAAAAAATATGGGAAGAAGCGAAGAAAGAACTTGGCCAAGATACAATTACAGTAGAATTACTAAATGATGATAACGGTAGTCGTAAAAAAGTAGGAGACTTTATTAAAGAAGAGTTAGAGAAAAACTTACCTGGTATTAAAGTGAATTTAAAACAACAGCCATATAAGCAGAAGTTGGATTTAGAAAAGAAATTTGAATATGAATTCTCGTTATCTGCATGGAGTCCAGATTACCCAGATCCAATGACTTATATTGATATGTTTGTTACTGGCAGCTCATTTAATGAAATGGACTATTCTAATCCGAAGTATGATGAGTTAGTAGCAAAATCAAAAGGAGAGCTATTAAAAGATGATAAAGCACGCTGGAATGCACTTGCAGAAGCGGAAAAAATCTTAATTGGTCAAGATGCTGCCATTTCTCCTACGTACCAACAAAGTACCGCATACTTAGAGAAACCATACGTAAAAGGTATTGCAAATCATACGTTTGGTGGGGACTTCAGTTATAAATGGGCATATATTACAAAAAAATAGTATAATAAAAGATGAGAGAATTTTCGCTCATCTTTTATTTGTATAGGAGGAATTAGAGTTGTTAAAAGGAATCAATCATCTTTGTTTTTCAGTATCTAATTTAGAAGATTCTATTACATTTTACGAAAAAGTATTGGAAGGAGAATTATTAGTTAGAGGAAGAAAACTTGCATATTTTAATATATGTGGAGTATGGATAGCGCTTAATGAAGAAATACATATTCCAAGAAATGAGATTCATCAATCTTATACGCATATTGCGTTTTCTGTTGAACAGAAAGACTTTGAACGTCTACTGCAGCGATTAGAGGAAAACGATGTTCATATTTTACAAGGAAGAGAACGGGATGTAAGGGACTGTGAATCTATCTATTTTGTTGATCCTGACGGCCACAAATTTGAGTTTCATTCAGGGACATTGCAAGACAGGCTTAATTATTATAGGGAAGATAAACCTCATATGACGTTTTATTAAGGGGGGCAAAGAAAGTTGCATGCGCTAGTAATTGGTGGAACAGGAATGCTAAAGAGGGTGTCTATGTGGCTTTGTGAGCAAGGGTTTCATGTTTCTATTATTGGAAGAGATGAAGTGAAATTAGAAAATGTTAAACGAGAGAGTGCTATACCAGAAAATATCACATGCCTTCCGTTAGATTATCATAATGATGACGATGTAAAGGTAGCTATTAAAAGCACAATTGAGCGGAATGGCCCAATAACATTAGTTGTCGCATGGATACACTCAAGTGCAAAAGATGCGTTATCACTTATTTGTAGAGAATTAGACTTGTCGCCTGAAACATACGAAGTTTTTCATATTTTAGGCAGTAAAGCGTCGAGAATAGCCTCACAAAAAATAGGTGGTACGCGATGTAGCTATCATAGAATAATTTTAGGTTTTATATTAGAAGATACATACGCAAGATGGCTTACTCATGAAGAAATATCGGATGGGGTAATAAAAGGAATTGAACGTAAATGTAATGAATGGATTGTAGGACGAGTAGAACCGTGGGAATTGCGGCCAACATGGTAAGGGGGAATTGAAGTGAAGACAACGGTATATGTAACAAGGCATGGTGAAACGGAATGGAATGTAGCGAAGCGAATGCAAGGACGGAAAAATTCTGCTTTAACTGAAAATGGTATACTGCAAGCTAAGCAATTAGGAGAGCGAATGAAAGATTTATCTATTCATGCAATCTATAGTAGTCCGAGTGAAAGAACCCTTCATACTGCAGAGTTAATAAAGGGAGAACGTGATATACCGATAATCGCGGATGAGCATTTCTATGAAATTAGCATGGGTATATGGGAAGGACAGACAATTGATGATATAGAAAGGCAATATCCAGACGACATACAGTTATTTTGGTATGAGCCACATCTTTTTCAGTCAACATCAGGAGAAAATTTTGAGGCTGTTCATAAAAGGGTAATTGAGGGGATGCAGATTCTTTTAGAAAAGCATAAAGGAGAAAGTATATTAATTGTCTCCCATGCGGCAGCAGCAAAATTACTTGTAGGACATTTTGCGGGTATTGAAATAGAAAATGTGTGGAATGATCCATTTATGCATAGTGCTAGTCTCAGTATAATAGAATTTGAAGATGGTAAAGGTGAAGTGAAGCAATTTGCAGATATAAGTCATTTTCAATAAAGCGGGATAAACGTAAAAAAGGCCGCAAAACGGCCTTTTTTTGTAGGCATAAAAACTAACAATTACGTTTTTTATACCAGAAGTGATCAAATTTCTTGTGTTTGCAAGATGGGAATTTATGTCCGCCTTTGCAATCATTCCATTTGTGTCCATCATCGTGACAGTCTTTACCATGATCGCATGAATCATCGCAAGAGCCACCGTGTCTATGCGGGAAGAATTCGCACTTTTTACAGAAACTTCGTTTAGTCCAGAAAAATTTCTTTTCAAAGCGTATGCATTTTGTAATGAATGTACAATGTTTTCTGCGAGTACGTTTTGTAACTAAAACGCATTCTTTTCTACGCGTCACTTTCGTAACGAACGTCCATTTTTGAACGCGTACACGAGTACATTTCGTAACAAATGTCCATTTTTTCACATGCGTACATTTTGTAACGAACGTACAATGTTTCACGCGAGTACATCTTGTTCTTGGACATTTACCCCCAGTTGTACATTTACATCCGGTTGTACAAGTATGATGAGTGAATTTATCATCATCGCATTCAAAAGTACTTGGATCTTGGTGTAAGAAATCCTCCATCCCAGCACTTTTGATTTCTTCAACCGCTTTTCTAATATCACGTTTCATAGAAATCCTCCTTATCATGTATTAAGTTGAAAAGGTATTCTTTTTCCTTAACAGGATATGTATGTAGGTATCTTTCTGAACAGGACAAGAGTGTAATTTTATATAAATAGATGATAGCGGATGTATGGACAAGGCGAGTTGCATACATTGAATGAAGAGAACTGAGAAGGGATGAGAAAACATGCTACCTTCATATGATTTTTTTATTCATCCAATGTACTTAGTGGAATTGAAAAAAGACATTTGGTCAGACAGTCCAGTACCAGCAAAATTAACTTATGGAAAAAAGAAGTATGATATTGATATCGTATACCGTGGTGCTCATATTCGTGAATTTGAGAAAAAATCTTATCATGTTATGTTTTATAAGCCTAAAAAATTTCAAGGTGCGAAAGAGATTCATTTAAATTCTGAGTTTATGGATCCGTCTCTCATACGAAATAAATTATCTTTAGACTTTTTTCATGATATTGGTGTACTTTCACCGAAATCACAACATGTGTTTATAAAAATTAATGGTCAAATTCAAGGTGTATATTTACAGTTAGAATCAGTTGACGAAAACTTTTTGAAAAATAGAGGATTACCGAGTGGTTCTATTTATTATGCGATAGATGATGATGCGAATTTTTCTTTAATGAGTGAGAGAGATAAAGATGTTAAGACCGAGCTCTTTGCGGGTTATGAATTTAAATACTCGAATGAAAATAGTGAAGAACAGCTGAGTGAATTTGTATTTCAAGCGAACGCTTTGTCGAGGGAATCTTATGAAAAAGAAATTGGGAAGTTTTTGCATGTTGATAAATATTTACGATGGTTAGCTGGCGTTATTTTTACACAAAACTTTGATGGTTTCGTTCATAACTATGCACTATATCATAATGATGAAACAAATTTATTTGAAGTAATACCGTGGGATTATGATGCGACTTGGGGGCGAGATGTACAAGGGAGACCACTTAATCATGAATATATTCGTATTCAAGGTTATAACACGTTAAGTGCAAGATTGTTAGATATACCTGTATTTAGAAAGCAATACCGAGGTATTTTGGAAGAAATATTAGAAGAACAATTTACCGTTTCATTTATGATGCCGAAAGTAGAAAGTTTGTGTGAGTCGATTCGTCCTTATTTACTACAAGATCCATATATGAAAGGAAAATTAGAAATATTTGATCAAGAAGCTGATATGATTGAGGAATATATAAATAAAAGAAGAAAGTATATACAAGATCATTTACATGAATTGGATTAATTTTGAAAGAGATTGGAACATTATCAATCTCTTTTTTTGTATAATAAAGAAGTATTGGTAGAATTGGCGTAATATATACTTAATAAAGGATGGAGATGTGGAAACATGACGGTAAAATGGATTGATTGGGTAAAACAAATACAATCTATAGCTCAAGCGGGTTTAACGTATTCTAAGGATGTGTATGATATAGAACGTTTCCAACAATTACGGGATATTTCCATTTCGATGATGTCACATTATACAAAGACAGATTGGGAAGTTGTAGAGAAGTTATTTGCAAGTGAGACAGGCTATCAAACACCTAAAGTCGATATAAGAGCAGTCGTTTTTCAAAATGAAAAGTTATTATTTGTGAAAGAAAAAAGTGATGGGAAATGGGCATTGCCAGGTGGATGGGCTGATATCGGTTATACGCCGACAGAAGTAGCAGCAAAAGAGGTTTTCGAAGAGACAGGTTATGAGGTAGATCATTTTAAGTTACTCGCTATATTTGATAAAGAAAAACATCAACCATCGCCTTCAGCAACGCATGTATATAAAATTTTTATTGGCTGTAAAATTATTGGCGGTGAAAAGAAAACTAGTATTGAAACAGATGATGTGGAGTTTTTTGGTGAAAATGAATTGCCTAATTTATCGATTGCTAGAAATACAGAAGAGCAAATTAAACAAATGTTTGCCTACATAAAAGAACCTCAGAAAGAAATAGTAATAGATTAATAATGCGTATGCCTGTGATATTGTCGGCATGAAGATATTGGCAGAATGCAACCTTTATGTAATAATGAGATGGTATGTGAAGAAAAAAGGAGATAGAAAATAAGATGTTAGCAAGCATAATAGATCAGTTATTGCAATTTTTTGCAAGTTTAGGTTACTTTGGAGTAGCGCTAGCTTTAATGATTGAAATTATCCCAAGTGAAATTGTACTTTCGTATGCTGGCTTTTTAGTCGCAGATGGTAAAATTAGCTTTGTCGGTGCAGTTATTGCTGGAACAATCGGTGGTACTTTAGCCCAAATCTTTTTATATTGGCTTGGATACTATGGTGGACGTCCAGTTGTAGAGAAATATGGGAAATATCTGCTTATTAATAAACACCATTTAGACATAGCAGAAAATTGGTTTAAGCGTTACGGAGCAGGAGTAATCTTTTCGGCACGTTTTATCCCAGTCGTACGTCATGCAATTTCTATTCCAGCAGGATTAGCTAAGATGCCATTAAAACTATTCACACTGTATACAGTAGTTGCGATTATTCCGTGGTCAATACTATTTATATATTTAGGTGAAAAGCTTGGTGGAAATTGGCGACATATTAAAGAGTATGCATCTGACTACACACATTACATAATTATAGGAGCGGTTCTCTTTGTTGCTCTATACTTCGGTTTAAAGTATTTCAAAAAGAAAAAAGCAGCGCGTTAAAGTCAATGATTTTTCATTGGCTTTTTTATTTGTTTTGGTTCTAAAAAAAAGGAGTTGTCCATAATGTGTAATAATAAAGCGTAGCGGAGGAATGTGATGAAAGGGTCACCGTTTATACGTGGAACGATATTTTTAACAATGGCAACGATGATATCTAAAATGTTAGGGTTTATATATGTTATACCATTTACAGCTATGGTCGGTACGAGTGGGTACGTTTTATACACGTATGCTTATCGTCCATATACAATTATGCTTAGCATTGCGACGATGGGACTACCACTTGCAGTTTCAAAGATGGTATCAAAATATGATCAATTAAATGATTATCATACGGTTAAGAGAGTGTTGAAAAGTGGAATTGTTTTTATGTTTATAATGGGAGTTATTTCGTGTTTTACGTTATATATGCTAGCTCCGCATTTGGCTAAACTTGTAATCGATGGAAATGATCAAACGGGGAATAGTGTAGCGGCGGTCACTACTAATATTCAAATTGTCAGTTTTGCGTTAATACTCGTACCAGTAATGAGTTTATTAAGGGGCTTTTTTCAAGGATTTCAATCGATGGGGCCTTCTGCTCTAAGTGTAGTTGTAGAGCAATTTTTTCGAGTCTTAACCATCTTGATAGGAAGCTTTGTCGTTTTATATGTTTTAAAAGCTTCTATCTCACTAGCTGTTGGTATTTCAACGTTCGGTGCTTTTATGGGAGCGATAGGTGGACTAACTGTTTTAAGTGCGTATTACATAAGGAGGAGAAAGCACTTAAAGAAAAAAGAAATGGCAAGTATACCGCAAACAACGAAATCTTTTTTTTCACTATATAAGGAGCTCTTTACATATTCAATACCATTTGTTGTGGTTGGTTTAGCAATTCCGTTGTATCAGACGATTGACACATTTACAATTAATAAATTACTTATACAAATAGGATATATGCAAGGAGAAGCGGAGAAGATTAATGCGATAATTGGACTTGTTCAGATGGTTGTACTTATCCCAGTTTCCGTTGCGACTGCTTTTAGTATGTCACTCGTACCTGAGATGACAAAAGCTTATACAGCAGGAAATGTGAAGTTACTGTACAAACATTTTACGAGGACGAATCTATTAGTAGTAGGTATTACGGTACCCGCGGCAATTGGAATGATGGTGTTAGCAAAACCAGTGTATACTCTTTTATTTGGTGCCGGAAATGATCCGGAGATGGGAAGCGTTATTTTACAGTATTACGCTCCTGCTTGTATACTATTTTCGCTTTTTACAGTAACGGCTGCAATGTTGCAAGGAATTAATCAACAACAGAAAACAGTGCTAGGGTTAGTGATTGGCATTATTGTGAAGATCGTTTTAAATATTGTATTGCTTCCGTATTTTGATTATGTAAGTTTTATTATTTCAACATACGCTGGTTATACGATTTCAGTTGGCTTTAACTTGTGGATGCTTTCTAAATATGTTATAAAGGCAACATAAGCTTTTTAAGGCAGAGAGCACTCTGTCTTTTTCTTTGTTTATCCCGCTTTAACGGGCAGTAAGATCCTCACCTCAAAATTCAGCGAAAGAAAAGAAGTTTGGTTGGGGGCGGGCTGCCCGTAAAAGCCCGATTGGTGAGGGCTGAAAATAAGTGGGGGGATGAAGCCCCCCACTTATTAAAGTTTCACTTTATAATATTTTTCTTATAAAAACGTTTTCAAAATAATTTTTCTATTGAAATTTAAACGTATGTTTCATATGCTGAGAATGGCGGTTCAAAAACTGTTATGTAAGAGAGGTAGATTCCTACATGTAAAAAGAATCGGGGTGATAGTATGTTAAATATTTATTTAACAGACCGAAACGGAAAACTACAAGAGGTTGAGGAAATGCAAAAGGGTTGCTGGATTAATGTACTTCATCCAACGGAAGAAGAAATTCAATATCTAGTACAAACTTTAAATGTGGACTTAGATTTCATTAAAGACCCTTTAGATGATGAAGAACGCTCTCGTATTGAAAAGGAAGACAATAATACTTTAATAATCGTGGATATTCCAACAGTTAGACATGATGAAGAAGGAAATTCGATTTATGACACGATTCCAATAGGTATGATTGTAATGCCAGATTGCTTTGTGACAATTTGTTTAGAAGAAAATCCAATTTTTGAACGTTTTATTAATCAACGTATTAAAGAATTTTATACGTTTAAAAAGACACGCTTTGCACTTCAGCTCTTATATACGATTTCTACTTACTATTTAAGATACTTAAAGCAAATTAACAGAAAGACAATCGATTTAGAGCATCAATTAAATCAGTCGATGAAAAATAAAGAGATTTTCACATTGCTAGGTCTTGAAAAAAGTTTAGTTTACTTTACAACATCATTGAAGGCGAATAAAATTGTAATTCAAAAATTAATGCGTAACAGTACATTTTTAAAAATGTATGAAGACGATCAAGATTTATTAGAAGATGTATTAATTGAAAATAAACAGGCTATTGAAATGGCGGAAATATATAGTCATATTCTAAGTGGAATGATGAATACTTTTAGCTCTGTTATATCGAATAATTTGAACAGTGTTATGAAACTGTTAACGTCTATTACAATCATTTTATCATTACCAACAATGGTCTCTAGTTTCTTCGGAATGAACGTAAAGGTTCCATTTGAAGGTGAGGCTCAAGGTTTTGTAATTGTACTCATAATATGTGCAACATTATCTTGCGCTTTAGCATTTGTATTTTGGAAGAAACGTTACTTTTAACGATAAGAAAGCTGCTCTAGCATAGTTGTGTAACTGCGCTAGAGCAGCTTTTTTGCTATGAAATCCCAAATTTTGAATAGAATATAACTTATAAAATGTAATGTATATGAAAGGGATGAATTCCGTATAAGTCTTGTCCAATCAATAAAATGGGGTTAAAATTACATATTGTTAATGAAAAGTTGGAGGAAATACATCATGGAATTGTTTCAATTACCGAAAGCATTCCTGCAAATGAATACAATCTTTATCTCCATATTGATCGAAGCACTTCCTTTTGTGCTCATTGGTGTATTTATTTCAGGATTCATTCAAATGTTTGTGACAGAAGATATGGTAGCAAAATGGATGCCGAAAAACCGATTTCTGTCTGTTTTAATGGCTACTTTTTTAGGGATGATGTTTCCAGGTTGTGAATGTGGAATCGTTCCGATTGTTAGGCGATTAATTGGAAAAGGGGTTCCGCCATATGCCGGGATTGCATTTATGTTAACTGGTCCAATTATTAATCCGGTCGTATTATTTGCAACATACGTTGCCTTTGGAAGTAGTATGCACATGGTATGGTATCGTTCTATTGTAGCGATTATCGTAGCAATCATTGTTGGAATTATATTATCATTTATGTTTAAAGAACATCAATTACGAGATGATCACTTCCCAGAAGTGAATCATAAGCGTCCATTACGTAAAAAAATGTGGGATGTATGTACGCATGCTGTTGAGGAATTTTTCTCGATGGGAAAATATTTAGTATTAGGTGCATTAATTGCAGCTGCAGTTCAAACGTTCGTACAAACTTCAACACTTCTTGCTATAGGACAAGGGCCGTTCTCTTCACCAGCTGTTATGATGGGACTTGCTTACATTTTATCACTTTGTTCAGAAGCAGATGCATTTATTGCTTCGTCATTCCAAAGTACATTTTCAACAGCATCACTTATCGCGTTCCTCGTATATGGACCGATGGTGGATATTAAAAATATGTTTATGATGCTTGCGACATTTAAAACAAAATTTGTAATTGTCGTTACAGTTACAGTTACAGTTGTTGTTTATGCAAGCTCACTACTCATTTATGCGATGGGGTGGTAGGTTATGTTTCGAGCATATATATTATTAGGTTTTACAATCTTAATCGCGCAGCTTCATATTTCAGGTAATATTACGAAGTATATTAATATGAAGTATGCCTACTTATCAAAAACAGCAGCTATTATATTAGGTTTTTTAACTGTTGTTCAAATTATAATCGTTTTCCAAAAAGAACATCAAAAAGAAAGAGAACAGCATAATTGTGGTTGTGATCATAGCCATTGCGGGCATGATCATTCGAAAGATGAAAATACTTGGTGGAAAAAAGCATTTTCGTACACATTGTTTTGTTTTCCGATAGTCTCAGGTTTGTTTTTCCCGATTGCAACGTTAGATTCAGATATTGTTAAGGCAAAAGGGTTTCATTTTCCTGTTGCACAAGCAGAAAGTACAGATCCATTTATGAGAAGGCAATTTTTAAGACCTGATACGAGTATATATTACGGAAAAGAAGGATACCGTGGTGTAATGGAGAAAGGGAAGAAAGAGTTTGTAACAAAGGATAGTGTTACTTTAAATGATGAAAACTTCCTAAAAGGAATGGAGACGATTTACAATTACCCTGGTGAGTTTACTGGGAAAAAATTATCATTTAAAGGTTTTGTTTTCAAAGATGATTCTTCTAAAAAAGAACAATACTTCTTATTCCGTTTCGGTATTATACATTGTGTAGCGGATTCTGGTGTATATGGTATGTTAGTGAAAAAGCCAGAAGGTGTAGAATGGAAAAACGATGATTGGATTCAAATAGAGGGAGAAATTTCTACTGAATTTTATCAGCCGTTCCATGCGAACATTCCTGTTTTAGAAGTAACGAAATGGAATAAAGTTGAACAGCCAAAAGAACAATATGTATTTAGAGGAGCCGATTGATAACATCGGTTCTTTTTTATGGACTAAAAGTTCTGAATGTTGTTAATATTAAACGTGTAGTTCATTTAGTATAGCGATTATTGAGATATTAAGGATACATCATTAAAGGGGTGATAACAATGACAGAAGTAAAGGGGAAAACAGCCAATGAATCAAGGGTGTTCAAAACGAGCCGAGTATTTCCAACAGATTTAAATGATCATAACACGTTATTTGGTGGAAAGATATTAGCCGAGATGGATATGGTTGCTTCTATTTCAGCAACGAGGCATGCAAGAAAAGAATGTGTAACAGCCTCTATGGATTGGGTTGATTTCTTACATCCAGTTCGCTCTTCAGATTGTGTTAGTTATGAATCCTTCGTAATTTGGACGGGTAGAACGTCTATGGAAGTATTTGTGAAGGTAGTAGCGGAAGATTTAATTTCAGGTGAGAAGCGTATCGCGGCAACGTCTTTTGTTACTTTTGTTGCACTGAGTAAGGAAAATAATCCAGTTCCTGTGCCGCGAGTAATCCCTGAAACAGAAGAAGAGAAAGAATTACATCGCATTGCAGTGTTACGTGCAGAACAACGTCATATACGTAAGGCAGAGAGTAAGAAAGTAGCTACATTACTAACTTTTTGAATTGAATATTTAGTTGTTAAAAGTATTATAACAGAGCGAAATGTTCTTCATATGAAAAGCGGACACCTAAAAATAGGTGTCCGCTTTTATAGTTTTTCTATCCGCATATCATGTGACAATAACTACTTAGCAGAAGCAAGCAGCACCGACGATGATTAAGAGGATAAATAATACGACTAATAACGCGAATCCATTACCATGTGCGAAGCCCATTGTTATTTCCTCCTTTTATTTTAAGATACAACATACAATATGCAAATGAGCTATCGTTTGATATGGACATATATCATGCAATGACATATTTTCTTGAATGATATTGTATTAAAAAAGGGAAGATATAGAAATAACAGTAAGTGGAGAAAGGAAAATATCCATGAAACACTTTTTCGTTGTAATCCTTTGTGTAATAGGTGTATTCATTTGGATGAACATCGATGTGGAAATGGGGAAAAAAATGGCTAGTGAATATGAAGTAGGACAAGTTAGATTAGGTGAATTTCAACTGTATACGAACGGTGAAGAGTTATATACGAATTTATTTGAGGATATACGTAATGCGGAGAAGTACATATATATCCATTTTTATATTGTAGGTAAAGATGAAATAAGCAAAGAGTTTTTGCAGTTGCTCGAGAAAAAGGCATCTAGCGGAGTAGAAGTGAAATTGTCAGTCGATCGAATAGGTGGATATAAGCTGAAGAAAAAGGTAATTCGTCAACTACAAAGCAATGGTGTCCAGTTTACGTTTAGTAAAAAACCTAAATTGAAACATTTATTCTATTCGTTGCATCAGCGAAATCATAGACGAATTGTTACGATAGACGGAAAAGTATCATATATCGGCGGCTTTAACATCGGAAAGGAATACCTTGGACAAGATCCGAAATTTGGCCAGTGGCGTGATTATCATGTGCGGGTTAAGGGGAATGGTGCCACGGATATGGAAAGAAAATTTGCTGCTGACTGGAAAGAAGATACGGGAGAAAAAATGCCTGTACATGAAAGTCTACCTGCAATTGGGAATGTAAAATATCAATATTTATTTTCAGATGGAAAAGGGTTATGGGAAAAATATGGAGCGTTTTTAAAGCAGGCTAAAAAGTCTTTAATTATTGCTACACCATATTTTGTACCAAGTAAAGAAATGATGAAAGAGTTAAAAGGTGCATTAAACCGCGGTGTCAATGTGAAAATTCTCGTACCATTTAAAAGTGATGCAGTATTGTTAAAACAAGCTGCCTATCCGTATTTGAGAGAGATGAACCATGCTGGAGCGGAGATCTATCAATATCGGAATGGTTTTTTTCACGGGAAAGTAACAATCATTGATGGAGAAATTGTTGATATAGGTACAGCGAATTTTGATAATAGAAGTTTTTATTTAAATTGTGAATCTAATTGTGTCGTATATGATAAAACAGTTGTTGCTGACGTATGGGATCGACTAAAAGAAGACTTCCATAAATCAAAAAGATTTTCGGAAGAAGATTTTGAGAAAATTAGTAAATGGGATTGGTTTTTAGCAAGAATAGCAAATGTTATAGCATCATATTTATAGCATATAGACAAAAAGTAGGGAGGCACTTTCATGGATTGTATGAAAGAATTGATGAGGTATAGTTATATGCTTATATATAAGGTTGGGGAGTATACAGGACAGGTAAGAGACGAAGAATTAAAGGAGCTATTACAGCATCATTTACCATATATGTTGCAAGCATATAATGAACAAGTGAATTTTCAAGAAGGAGAGAATGTACAGCATATAACTTGTGAACCAATTTCATTTCATTTTCATGAAATGGAAAAGGAAACTGATAGTAAATATACAGGTGATATGTATATTGCAACTTGTTATATTTCGCATTTGAAACGGTTAGCGTTAAAGTTTGCTCAAGTGGCAGTTGAAGTTGCAAATCCAGAATTTCGCTCGTTTTTAGAAAACTGCTTCCTGAAAATGAATCGTTATGCCTATAGTGTATGGCAATATGTCGTGAAGAAAGAGTATAAGATTAAACATGTATATGAAAATGAGAAATTTGCATAAGAGACTAAGGCCGAAAGATAGGCGCCTTAGTTTTTTACTTTTCGTAGAGAAAAATGAATATATGTACATATTTATTATCAGAAAATTTACAAACATTTACCGTTTATTTACTATTTTTCAATCTTTCCTTTAAAAATAGAGAGTAATATGGGATTGTACATATTCTATCAAAAGGAGGAAACGCAAATGAACAAATGGGTTAAATCATTAACTGCTATGGCACTTGCAAGTTCTTTATTAATGGTAGGTTGTAGTAAAGGTGAGGACAAGAAGAAAGAAGACGATACAACAACACAACAAGAGGATAAAAAGGATAAAGAAACAAGTGGAACTGAGAAGTCTACGGATTCTAAAGAAAAGAAATAATGTAATAATAGAGCTTCCTCTTTTATGTGAGGAAGCTTTTTTGTTGTAAATTGATTGAGATTATTGAAAAATAGAGAAAGAATGAAAGAGGAGGAAAACAAATGAAAGTATGTATATTGGGAGCAACAGGGCGAGTAGGTTCAAACATAATTAAATTAGCATTAAAAGATTCAGCAGAAGTGACTGCATTAGCGCGTGATTCAAGTAGGGTAGAAATAAATCATGAAAGATTACGAGTTATAGAAGGTAATGTATTAAATGAAAATGATATAAAGAAAGCGATAAAAGGAAGCGATATAGTAATTAGTGCACTTGGAACGGATCAAAATGGGACGTTAGCGAAGAGTATGCCACAAATAATAAAGAAAATGGAAGAAGAAGGAGTTCGTAAAATCATTACAATAGGAACAGCCGGTATTTTACAAGCAAGAACAAATCTAAATTTATATCGTTTTCAATCAACGGAATCAAAGAGAAAGTCGACAACAGCAGCAGAAGATCATTTAGCTGCATATAAGATACTTAGTAGTAGTAATTTATGCTGGACGGTCGTTTGTCCGACGCATTTAATTGACGGTGATGTGACAGGTATATATCGAACTGAAAAAGATGTATTACCAGAAGGAGGAGCAAAAATAACAGTTGGTGATACAGCGCAATTTACATGGAATCTGTGTAGTGAAAACAAATATGAGAATAGTCGAGTAGGTATTTCATATTAAAAAACCATCCCGAAATTGGGATGGTTAAAAGACGATATAACATACAAATATGATAATCATAATGATTTGGAGAATGGCTTTCGCTACTGTACTGCTTAAAAAACCAACTACAGTAGCAACTCCTACTAGAAAAGCGTCTTTTGGCGTTTTTTTATGCATTAATTCGGTTATAAATACCGCTAAGAACGGTATGATAATAAGTCCGAATGGTGGGAAGAAGAAAGATCCGGCAATGATCGAAATCATTCCGACACGTTCGCCCCATTTAGAACTACCGTATTTCTTCAAGAAATATCCATTTGCAATAAAATCAGCAACGAAAATGAATAGTGTGAAAATAGCTTGAATAATCCAAAAAGAAATCGTTAGTTCTCCGCCATTTATACCAAAATGGTAAATGAAATATCCAGCCCAGACAGCTAGGATGCCCGGGATAATAGGATAAATAAAAGCTAGAAATGAAATAATGAAACAGGCAATGATACAGATTGTTAAGAAAACAGTCACTTTATAACTCCTTTTGTATATCTAATTTATGTACAGCAATTTTTTTGACTTGATGTCCATCAAGTTCTAATGCCTTAAATTGAAAACCGGCATATTCGATGGAGTAGCCAGCTTCAATATTTACGTCAACTGCTTGCGATAATAGCCAGCCTCCAATTGTATCTAAGTCGCTCTCATCAATATGTAAGCCAAACATATCATTTACTTCAGAAATAAGTACTTTTCCATCTAGAACAGTAAGTTTAGGCGTACGTTTTTCAATCATGGGTGATTCATCTGCATCAAACTCATCTTGAATTTCTCCAATGATTTCTTCAAGAATATCTTCCATTGTTAAAAGTCCAGCAGTACCACCATATTCATCCATAACGATTGCCATCTGAACGCGATTCTTTTGTAGATGTACTAGTGTTTTACGAATTGGAACAGTTTCAAATACAGTTAGTACTGGATGTATGTAAGATTCAAGTGGCTTATGAATGCCTTTCGTTTGATCGTGAAATACTTCTTTCGTATTGATCATACCGATAATATCATCTTTATCTTTTTCGATGATAGGGTAGCGTGTATACTTTTCAGTTGCGACGATGTCCATATTTTCTTCTAACGTATTTTCAGTAGATAAGCAAATCATTTCTGTACGAGGGACCATAATTTCTTTCGCAACTCGGTCGTCAAATTCAAAAATATTATTTACATATTTATATTCGGTTTGATTTATTTCGCCGCTTTTGAAACTTTCACCTAAAATGAGTCGTAGTTCCTCTTCAGAATGGGCAAGTTCATTTTCTTTCGCAGGTTCTAAACCGAGTAGTTTTGTGAAAAAGATAGCAGTACTATTAAGTAACCAAATGAATGGGTACATAATTTTATCAAATAAAATAAGTGGTCGTGCAAACTTAAGCGTAATCGCCTCTGCTTTTTGAATTGCGAATGACTTTGGAACTAATTCACCTAATACAACATGGAAAAATGTAATCACACTAAAAGCAATAATAAATGATAAAGTATTTGCCATTGTTCCAGTAATATTAATCTTTTCAAAGAGCGGTCGTAGTAAATGTTCCACAGTCGGTTCACCAAGCCAACCAAGCCCTAAAGAAGTAATTGTAATCCCGAGCTGACAAGCTGATAAATAAACATCTAAATTAGAAATGACACTTCTTGCAGCTAAAGCTTGTTTATTGCCTTCGTTTGCAAGCTGGTCAATTCGACTTTTTCGTACTTTTACAACAGCAAATTCTGATGCAACGAAAAAGCCGGAAATAAGGATAAGAACAAAGATGAGAAAAATATTTAATATGTCCAAGTGTATTCTCTATTCCGTCGTTTGGAATAAAGATGTCACCTCCTGCAATTATGTTATACTTTTATAATAAATCCAAATGAAAAGAATAGTCAAAGAAAAAGGGTAAATATTGGTATGTTTCTGCAATGGTTTTTGAATTTGCTGTTATTTTGTCCGCTATACAAAAGGAATAACCCTCTACTTTCAGATTCTAGAGGGTTATTTTAAATTAAGGTTTTGGAATACTTCTCGTTAAAGCGTATGATTGTTGTTTAAAGTGGTTTGTCGTCCATAGCGTTTGAAGGAATGAGAGTATACAATACGGGATATACAAAAGTAATAAGCTAATTGTAACAATAATAGGTGCATTTCCGCCGAATTGAACGATAAATTGCAATAGTCCACTTGCGTGAAAAACGCATTCCATAAAAACGAATGAAAGAATAATGGAACCTAAAATAGATTTATGATTCGAAGTAAGCGCTAAAAACAATGTATCTACAAGGAAAGAAGCTTGTTTTATTTCATATTCATTTGTATTACTTAAGAAAGGAATCCATTTTTTTATTGCTTGCATAACGATAATCATGGAAGTACTACAAACGATGATAAAAGATGAGTAGTAAGGAATCTTTATAAATTTTGTGATGTATAGGAGTAGTAATAAGACTGCGCATTGTAATAATACAGTACATAAAGAATAAGGAATCCATCTTAATAAAGAAGCGAACTTTTTAACCGATTGAGGTGCTTTAAAAAATAAATGGCCAATCCCTAAGCTGATGAAGAATCCGATTGCAAGAGTAAAGGTAAAACGAACAATCGATAAAAAATATATTTCCCACATGTAAGGGAATAACGGTGTTGATTGATTAGCAGTATGTACCATCTCATTTGCTGAGAAAAAGATAGATTCGTGCATCCAATCAATCTTTGGAATTGTCATCGAAGAAAGTTGTGCGAAGTTATGGAAAATGCTTATAAAGCCGGTGATGTATGAGTATTTATGTGTAATGAATAAAGTTGGAATAGGACTAATGATAAATATAATGAGAACACCAACGATAAATTTATATATATGTGAGCGCAATAAAGACATGTAATCACCTACTCTTTGAATATTCAGAAAATTCTTATTCTTATTTTAGCTTTTTTCGGAGTAAGTTACAATATATTTTTCTTAAAGAAGTTTAGTATTGTAGTGGATAGAATTGAATGAAACGTGAATAAATTATGACAAGAAAATGAATAATTTTCAGAAAAATAAAATAAATTATTTATTTTTTTCTGAAAATATAATATAGTTATGGCACAGAAAGTATTTTAACATAAGGAGGCTGTTTATGAGGATTAAAGGGAATTATGTGCCGAAAAGGGAAGTTTTATTTTGCTCAAGTTCAATTACAGTAGGGGAAGCGCTAGAGCATTTAAATAAAACTGGTTATCGTTGTGTACCAGTTTTAGATGAAAAAAAAGAGAAATATTTAGGGAATATATATAAAGTAGATATTTTAGAATATAAAGGTTCACTGGAAGAGAGTGTATTACAACTATTAAACGATAAAGAAGGATATGTCAGAGAAGATTCTTCGTTCTTTAAAGTATTTTTTACAATAAAAAAATTACCTTATTTATCAGTAGTTGATGAAAAAGGAGTCTTTCTTGGGATTTTAACGCATAAAAAAGTTTTTGAGCTATTAGAAGATGCTTGGGGCGTTCATTCTAGTAAATATTCTGTCATGATTGGGACACAAGATTATAATGGGGCTATTCAAAAATTATCGACAGTATTAAAAAAATATACAGGTATCCAAAGTTTAATGACTTTTGATAATGATGCCTTATTAGTTCGTAGAATTATGTTTACATTAGGAGAAGAGTTTAACGATGGTGAATTAGAGACGTTATTGAAAGATTTAGAAGATCACGGATTTAGAGTGGTGTATGTGGAAGAGATGAAAAATCCACGTGAAGTTGAAACGATAGAATAATATGCAAAAGCCGTCTAATTTGAAGTGCACCCCAATTGTTAGACACAGTCTAACAATTGGAGGTGCATTTTTTATGGCTAAATTTTCTTCAAAAGAAAAAATCCAAGCGGTGAAACGATATTTAGATGGTACAGAAAGTGGAAAAATAATTGCTAAATCTGTAGGAGTTAACCCTAGCGTACTTCGTGAGTGGATTAGACGATATGAGTCTTCAGGTGAAAAGGCCTTTGAAAAGTGCTATACATTCTACCCAGCGCAGTATAAACTAGATGTACTTTATTATATGAATGAACACGGGACATCTATCAGAGAAACAGCGGCACTTTTCAATATACCGTCTTATGAAACACTTCGGAAATGGAAAATAGCTTATGAAACAGGAGGATTGGATGCCCTACAATTAAAGAAAAAGGGGCGTCCAACCATGAAAGATAAAAAAATAAAACCAGTAGATGAAGGATCAATCAAAGCCTTACAAGCGGAAAATGAGCGTTTACGTATGGAAAATGCATATTTAAAAAAGTTGAATGCCTTAGTTCAAAACAAAGAAAAATCACCAAACAAGACAAAGCGCAAGTAATCTACGAGTTAAGGCATGAATTTCCTATCAAGGAGTTACTTCAACTCGCAAACATTCCACGTAGTACGTACTATTACTGGATGAAACGTTTTAATCGTCCTGATCCAAATGCGGAGGTAAAAGAACTGATTCAAGCTATTTATAATGAACACGATGGGTGTTATGGCTATCGTCGTATTCGTGATGAACTTATGAATCGTGGACACAAAGTAAATCATAAAAAAGTGTATCGCCTTATGAAAGAATTAGGATTAAAATGTCTGGTTCGTATGAAAAAATATCGCTCTTACAAAGGGACAGTTGGGAAAATTGCGCCAAATATTTTAAATCGCAACTTCCAAGCTGAAAAACCAAATGAAAAGTGGGTTACAGATATTACGGAGTTTAAATTATTTGGGGAGAAGTTATACCTATCACCAATGTTGGATTTATTTAATGGTGAAATTATCACGTATACAATTGGTCCCAGACCGACCTATTCCCTTGTTTCAACGATGTTGGACCAAGCACTTTATTGTGTAACCGATCCGGATAAACTCCTCATTCACTCTGATCAAGGTTGGCACTATCAAATGAAACAATACCGTCATTCTCTTAAGAATTGTGGCATAACTCAAAGTATGTCTCGCAAAGGAAACTGTTATGACAATGCCGTTATTGAAAATTTCTTCGGTATCATGAAATCGGAATTTCTGTATCGAAAAGAATTTGAAAATATAACACATTTCAAACAAGAATTAGCAAAGTATATAGAATACTATAACCATAAAAGAATTAAGGCAAAATTAAAGGGTATGAGCCCAGTACAATACCGGGCTCATACCCTAGAGGCTGCCTAATGAAACGACCTGTCTAACTTTCGGGGGTCACTTCAATTATGTTGGATGGCTTTTGTTATGTTACGTGTATAAAATTATTTGAAAATAACGATAGGATAATAAGTGAGTTTGAAACAATATTTGTGCAAAAGAATAAAAAATGTAGATAATTTTGATTTTCAAAAAAGTCAATTTGAAAATATGTTTTTATTTTTCAACTAAATATGTTACTATATGTGTGATAAAAACAAAGAGGTCTGACAACTATACTCCGCGCAATACCACTCTGATGATTTAAAAATTCAAAAAAATCAAAAATCAAAAATTAATAATTAGAGTAAAAATAAGGGGACTGGAGAAATTATGGAGAAAGACACTGCTTTGTAAGGGGCATATTTTATCAGCTTGAACAGAGAGGAGGATGCATAGCATATTGTGAAAATAGAGATAAACAATGAAAAAGTGCTATGCAAATGAAAAGCATGAAGGGACGTTTAAGGCCAGGTGATACGGTAGCAATTGGTTTAATGTTATTTGCACTATTTTTAGGAGCAGGAAATTTAATTTTTCCACCAGTTTTAGGGCAACAAGCTGGAGAGAATGTTTGGGTTGCTACAATTGGATTCCTTGTAACGGGAGTCGGATTACCCCTATTAGCTGTAACAGCTGTCGCGTTTGTAGAGGGGGACTTGAAAGCGCTATCTTCTAGAGTTCACCCTATATTTGCGTTTGTTTTCCCATTAATTAGTTATTTAGCGATTGGACCTTTTTTCGCGATTCCGCGTACGGGAGCCGTTTCATTTGAAATGGGTATGAAGCCATTTTTATCAGAGGCATTAGTTTCCGAATGGTACATGCTATTTCTTTTCACTATAATTTTCTTCGGAATAACTTGGTATTTATCTTTAAATCCATCAAAATTAGTGGATTGGTTCGGGAAATTTCTTACACCATTGTTAGTATTAATTGTTGCTGTAATTGTCGGAAAGGCAATTGTTGATCCGATTGGAGAACCAGTTGCACCGCTAGAAGCATACAAGGAAAATGCTTTCTTTGGTGGATTTATTCAAGGATATTTAACGATGGACGCAATTAGTGCGCTTGTATTTGGAATTGTAGTTGTACAAGTTATCCGCTCTAAAGGAATAAAAGAGAGTAATCAAATTGCAAAAATAACAGTAGTATCAGGTATTATCGCTGTACTTGGTTTAACGTTAATCTATTTATCACTTGCTTATCTTGGTTCAACAAGTACATCACTTGGGGTATCAGAGAATGGTGGACTTATTTTAACGAATGTTGTAAATGAGTTATATGGAACAAGTGGTAAAATTTTATTAGGACTTGTTATTGTACTTGCTTGTTTAACAACTTCTGTTGGATTAACATCAGCTTGTGCTGGCTTCTTTACAAACTTATTCCCAAAACTTTCGCATAAAACGATTGTAACAATGGTATGTGTATTTAGTTTAATTGTATCTAACCTAGGTTTAACACAATTAATCGCAGTTACTTTACCAGTGTTAATGATTATTTATCCAGTTGCAATCGTATTAATTGTACTTTCTTACTTCCATAAATGGATTGGGAAGCGTAATACCATTTATATTGGAGCTATTTTAGGTGCGTTGTTAATTAGTTTCTTTAACGGTTTAGAAAGTGCGAATATTAAAATTGACGCGATTTCTAACGTACTACAAATGTTACCATTATATAAAGAAGGAATAGGATGGTTAATCCCATCATGTATTGGCGGGATCCTCGGTTTCTTCTTCTATAAATCAAATGAATCAAGTGAATTACAAAAGAAAGGTGCTTAGGCGCCTTTCTTTTTTTAAAGGGGATTTTTTTGTTTTGTCTAAGTAATAAATGAAAGGAGTGATAAAATGGCTAATTTTGAAGATTTTTTAACTTTGGATTTACGGATTGGGACTGTAACACATGCAGAGGAATTTAAAGAAGCGAGAGTTCCAGCGATTAAACTAGAAATTGATTTTGGAGAGCTTGGAATGAAACAGTCAAGTGCTCAAATTACGAAGAGATATAACCCAGAAGATTTAATCGGTCAGCAAATCGTTGCTGTTGTAAATTTTCCGCCAAAGCGTGTAGCGGGATTTAAATCAGAAGTACTTGTTTTAGGAGGAGTACCTGAAGCGGGTGATGTCGTATTACTGCAGCCTAATATGGAATTACCAAATGGAACAAAAATTAGTTAATGTAAAGGCGGGGGAACATGGATATTGGACGCGAATACGTACAGTGTGCCATTTCGAATTTTGAAGCAACAAAGAAACAAGGGGAACGGGTGCTTTCACAATTATCATATGAACAGATTGAATGGTCTTCTCATGAAGTAACAAATAGCATAGCAATTATAATTAAGCATCTGCACGGTAATATGCGTTCTAGATGGACGGATTTTTTAACATCTGACGGTGAAAAAATAGATCGTAACCGAGATGCTGAATTTGAAGGTGGTTATTCTTCTAAGAAAGAGGTACTCGCAGCATGGAATGAAGGTTGGGAATATGTTTTTAAAACGATGAATGCACTAACGTCAGAACATTTATTGCAGACGGTATATATTCGCGGTGAAGCACATACTGTCATGCAAGCAATTGAAAGACAAATTTCTCATTATGCTTTGCATATTGGACAAATGATTTACATTGGTAAAATGTTAAAAGAAAATGAGTGGGAATGTTTAAGTATTCCTAGAGGAAAGTCTAACTTTCATTTAGAGAAAAAACGTTCAACATAATAATAGGAAAGAAACCGATATAAAATTGGAAGTAAGAAAACAAGCCAAATGATAGATGGCTCTACAGTCATAAGAATGCTACCAACAATCAGCCCATATATAATAAGAAAGAAATTAATAAGTGTATTCACAGGGATAAATCGTGAGATAAAAACTTGCTGTCGTTTAAAACAATCACTATGAAATACATAAAAGCGGAAGTACCATGTGGTAGTAATAAGATCTTTCTTTCGCGTAATTCTTTTTTTGCATGTATGACAGATGAACGGTGGTTGCATTTCATTGCGCTCCATTTTCTATATTTGTAATAATGTAGGACAAAAGTAGGTACAAAGTGTATATCCCTATATACGCTCCTGATATAAGAAAAAATGGATTTAGTAAAATCCCATGAATACTTGTCATAAAAACTAAGTCTTGTATTAAAACATCATATATATGAATAGAAATGATTGTACCGAGTACATAAAGTGCTAGATATGCTGAAATATGTAACACAACACGGATGGTAGGATGCTTAGCAAGCCAATAAAAAATAAATGATAGTACAACGGGGAGTGTTCCTATTAGTAGTTTCAATTCATTTCACCTCATTAACAATATAGCCTGAATTTAGACGGTCTATTCTCTAGAGCTTGTACATAACTTGAAATAGAGAGGTGATAGTATGAATCGAGGCTTTTTTTATGTGAAATTCACGAGTGTACGTAAGTTAGTATTATTTATTATTGCTACAGTACTAGCGACTTTTTTTCTTATTAGTATGATGGTAACTTCTATGAAAGAGACAAAGTCAACGTATTTATATAATTGGTTAAATGAGTTATCAATGAATGGTTACATGTACGTTCTTGGGAAAGAGAATCATTATTTTACACAGGAATATAGAAATTTAAATCAAGATTTTTCAATATCTTCGTTTCTCTTTTCTATGGCTACGAATATTCGTTTTAACGATGTACGCAGTTTTGTCGGCAAAGAGCTACCTGGTTTCGGTAAGTACGATACAGAAATTGTTATTGCGGGTGAAGGAACAAATTATTCTAACTTGCCTATAGAGTCGAGCGTTCCACTTGAAGAAGTAGTAAAAGAACGGACTGGAGAAGGTGGACAGGCTCAAAAGCCGGATACGAATAAAGAGAAAAAGCAACCAGCTCAAACGACAGGAAAACGACAAGTTGCATTTATTTATCATTCGCATAGCTGGGAATCTTATTTGCCATTATTGAATTTAACAAATGATCCAAATCCGAATAAAGCCACAAGTTCCGTAACGAATATTTCAATAGTCGGCGACCGATTTCGTGAACAATTAGCAAATGAAGGAATCGGAGCAACTAACGACAAGACTGATGTTGGTCAAAAGTTGATTAGTAAAGGGTTAAATAGTAATAGTTCCTATAAAATGTCACGGGAAATTGTACAAGAAGCAATGGCCGGCAATAAAGAATTACAATACTTCTTTGATTTACATCGTGATAGTGCTCGGAAAAATGTCACGACAAAAATAATCGGTGATAAATCATATGCGAAGCTTGCGTTTGTAGTAGGGAAAGGTAACAAAAACTATGAAAAAAACTTGCAATTAGCAACGGCTTTACATGAGACGATTAGTAAGAAATATCCAGGCGTTAGTCGTGGTGTCATTCAAAAAGGATTCCAAACAGGAAATGGTGTCTACAATCAAGATTTGTCAGGACAAGCGATATTAATTGAAGTTGGTGGCGTAGATAATACAGAGGAAGAACTAAATCGATCGATTGATGCGCTAGCTAAAGCGTTTGGTGAATATTTCTGGCAGGCAGAAAAAGTGAATGGATAAAGTGAAACAGAAATGAATGCGAGAGTCTGAAAAAACGTGAGTGTAAAGCTTGCGTTTTTTTGTAATTAATGATGCGTCACAGAATAGACATAATTTGTCGATGTTATAGTAAGATCGAAATTTGTCAAATTATACTGGGAGATTTACAAAGGGATTTTCGGGAAAGTAGAGAAAATCTTTTTACAAGGAAAGCTTTTTATTATGAAATTGGTAGGGTGATTGAAGTGATTAGGGAAATCAAAGTAGAAGATGCAGCATCATTTTTGCAATTAAGTAAGCAATTAGATGAAGAAACAAAATTTATGTTGTATGAACCAGGAGAAAGGAAATTCACAGCCGAGCAACAAGAGCAAATGATTCAGCGCTTTGTAGAAAATAAATATGCAACAATATTGGTAGCAGTTGAAGAAGAGAGAATAGTAGGGTTTATTTTAGTGAATGGAAATCATATTCAAAGAAAGAGACATGTAGCAAGTATTGTAATTGGGATTTTGCAAGAGTATAGCGGGCGAGGTATTGGGACTAGATTGTTTAAAGAGGTCGAGAAGTGGGCAAGATTACATGATGTATGGCGTTTAGAATTAACGGTAATGGCCCACAATACAAGAGCTCAGGCACTATATAAAAAAGCTGGATTTGAGAAAGAAGGTGTCAAAAGAGCTGCTCTTATTATCGATGGAGAGAACATCGATGAGTATGAAATGGCCAAATTATTAAAATAAGAGGTCGTTATATGAAAAAAAGATGGATACTACTTGGTATCGTAGCGGCGATACTCATTGTTGGAGTAGCAGGAATCAATTATAAAATGTATAAGGATAAGCAAGCGCGCGAGGTGAATGTAAATAACATATTTCCGAAAGCGAAAGAAACGATTGCGAATATGGATGGAGATATTGCGGTAATTAGTAATCCGAATTCAATGCTTGTGCTTGTGAATAAAAGTAGGCGTTTACCAGACGGGTATAGACCGCCAGATTTAGTTATTCCGAAAGTGCGCTATTCTAGTGAAGGTGATCAAGAAAAGAAAAAAATGAGGAAAGAGGCGGCCGGTGCGCTTGAGGAAATGTTTCAGCAAGCGGATAAGGAGCGTGTTTTCTTATTTGCAGTCTCTGGATTTAGATCTTTTGATCGGCAAAAAGCGTTAAATACAATGTATAAAAAACAAGATGGAGAAGCCAAAACGGCAATGTCGAGTGCAGTTCCTGGAACGAGTGAACATCAAACAGGACTAGCTATGGATATCACATCACAATCTGCTAAGTTTCAGTTAGAGACAATTTTTGGTGAAACGAAAGAAGGGCAGTGGCTTTCTGAAAATGCCCATAAATTTGGTTTTGTCATCCGATATACAAAGGAGAAAGAATCGATTACGGGCTATCGATTTGAACCATGGCACGTGAGGTATGTGGGAAATCCACAAGCTACATATTTATATGAAAATCAACTAACACTTGAAGAAGTAGCGCAGTGAACAATTGAGGGGAGAGAAGGATTATGACGGTGTTATATAAGAAAAAAGTACACGCATATGTGACAAGAGAAAAAGAAGGAGTTATGCAACTGCTTGTTTTTAAACATCGTGATATACCTGAAGCTGGTATACAAATACCAGGAGGAACAGTGGAAGAAGGGGAAACATTAGAAGCAGCGATTTTACGTGAAGTACAAGAAGAGACTGGATTACGTCATTTATGCATAGAACGATTCCTAGCTGATTACATCATACATGTGAAAGAAAAAAAGGAATATCAAAAACGCCATTTCTTCCATGTAACATTACTAACAGATGTAAAAGATAGTTGGGAACATATTGTAAGTGCTGGTAAGGAAGATGAAGCATTAGTATTTTGCTACGACTGGGTTGATATTGTAAAATGCCCTGAATTAGCCGGGAAACAAGGTGAGTTTTTACACTTGTTAGATGAAGTATATGTAAAGTAAGAAAAGAGTCTGAAGCGGACGTTTATACGTTTCAGACTCTTTTTATTTTTCAGGAAATAAAAGGTTTTTATATTGGTAAGTTGAATTCTTATAGAGGGATTGTAGTTGTATATGTGAGGAGCGGAGAAAATGAAAAAGTAATAGAGACATGCTATCAATAAAGGGTTATAGAAGGAGAATGAAAATGGAGATGCAGTTCAATACACTATTACAAAAAGAATTAACAATTCATGATATACAAACAGCGATGGAAGATGAAAAGTTAACTTCAAAAGAATTAGTTATGTATTATCTTCATAGAATTGCAAAGTATGATCAAGACGGACCGAAAATTAATTCTATTTTAGAAATAAATCCAGACGCTATTTTTATTGCAGAAGCGTTAGATCATGAAAGAAAGATTAAAGGTGTAAGAGGTCCATTACATGGCATACCGGTTTTACTTAAAGACAATATTGAAACGAACGACTCTATGCATACAAGCGCAGGTACAATTGCGCTAGAACAACATATAAGTAGTGAAGATGCATTTCTCGTTACGAAGCTGCGAGAAGCAGGAGCAGTGATAATAGGGAAAACAAATATGACAGAATTAGCAAATGCAATGTCATTTGAAATGTGGGCTGGATATAGTGCAAGAGGTGGGCAAACAATAAACCCTTACGGTACGGGTGAGGATGATATGTTTGTTGGTGGCTCAAGTACAGGATCTGCCATAGCAGTTGCTGCTAACTTTACAGTAGTATCGGTTGGAACAGAAACAGATGGTTCTATTTTGAGTCCAGCTGTTCAAAACTCTGTAGTCGGTATTAAACCGACTGTTGGTTTAATTAGTCGTAGAGGTATTATTCCATTTACGTATTCGCAAGATACAGCGGGGCCATTTGCTAGAACAGTAACAGATGCTGCTATTTTGCTAGGGAGTTTAACAGGGATAGATGAGAAAGATGTAGCTACTCGTAAAAGTGAAGGGATAGCAGAACATGATTATACAAAGTATTTGGATGTTAACGGTTTAAATGGAACAAAGATTGGTGTATATAACAACGCACCAAAAGATTATTATAAATCTGGTGAGTATGATGAGAATTTGTTTAAGGAAACAATTGAAGTATTACGTAGTAAGGGTGCGACAGTAGTAGAGGATATTAATATTCCGTCTTTTCATAGAGAATGGAGCTGGGGTGTATCGCTTTATGAATTAAAGCATAGTTTAGATAACTATCTTTCGAAATTGCCTTCTACTATACCAGTCCATTCTATTTCAGAGTTAATGGAGTTTAATGAAAACATAGCAGAAAGAGCTCTGAGATATGGACAAACTAAGTTAGAAAGAAGAAAAGATTTTCCTAATACGTTAAGAAATCCAGAGTATTTAAATGCAAGATTAGAAGATATATATTTTTCACAAGAACAAGGCATTGATTTTGCAATGGAAAAATATAATCTTGATGCGATTCTGTTCCCTTCTTATATAGGCTCCACTATATGTGCGAAAGCAGGTTATCCGTCTATAGCAATACCTGCGGGATATATGGATAACGGGAGACCATTTGGAATTACGCTTGCAAGCACTGCTTTTCGTGAGGGGACTTTAATTAAACTCGCATACGCTTTTGAACAAGCGACAAAGCATCGGAAATCTCCTAACTTATCATAAATAAAATAAATAGGGCAGGAAATCCTGTCCTATTTATTTTGTTCATTAAAGTGACATGTTTTTTTGCTTTGTCTTATCATATTTTAATAAGTTAAATGATAAACAAGCAGAGCACAATATAAGGATTGAAGCGAGAATATAGATCGTACGAACACCGAACAAATCGGTAACAATGCCAACACTCAGCATAGAAAGGCCAGAAGCTGTTGAGAGAAGAGCGCCGTGAGCTGTATACATCTTTGATAATAAAGATGGAGCGACGCTGGATTGTAAAACAGTTGTTTGAGAAATATCTCTAATTTGGTAACATGGGCCCATTAGAATGCATAGGAACAGCGCGATGAATCCGCTACTTGTTATACCATATAAAAATGTAAGAATACTAAACAGAAGAGAGCCTATCGCCATAGAGCGTATTAAATTGTTTTGAATGTATGTACTCATTTTCCACGCTAATAGACCGCCAATTAACGTCCCAACATAATAACTTGTATTAATAAATCCCCACCATTCTTCTCCTTTATGAAGGACAGTTGTTACATAAGCCATCGTAATAGCACCGATCCATATCGTCCCTGCAAAAGTTTCAATTAAGTCCATACATGTAACAGTACGGAGAGAAGGGTTTTGAAATAAGAGCTTCCAACCTTCCAATAAAGTATCACCTTTTGAAGAAGAAGGCTTTATTACTCGTTCAGTATGTATGGATCGTAATGAAAAGTGTAGTGCAACACATCCGAAAATCATCAATATGTTATTCATCATAAGTGTAGTAGTAGCGCCGACGAGAAGAACAATAATACTTGTAAATGAATAAGCAGCGGCTTGTGCAATTTGTGTGGAAAAGGAAAAAATACTATTTACTTTTACTAATTTTTCTTTCGGTGTAAGGCGCGGAAGAATACCGTATAGTAATGGAGCGCTCCAGCCACTACATAATGAAATGAAAAAAATGAAAATGAATAGTACTACAATGTTTGTGGAAAGGGCCGGGAATAATATCATGAATAAAAATAATAGAGCAGTTTTTATCCATTGTAGTGTAAACAGTAATGAATAAGATGGAAAACGATTTATGATAAGTGGTGCAGATGTATTTGCTATAAGATTAGTTATGACTTGGAGCAATGGAAACAGAGCAGTTATTGTAGCTGATTTAGTTGTAATATACATATGAGTAGTAATAATCATTATGTATACGATGTCAGCGAGAGTAATGCATATTTTCGATCCTAAAAAGTAAGTCAATGAACGTTTTTGCAATAAGCACACAACCTTTCTGGAAAAATATGAAAGTAGTTATAATAATTATAATTAAAAAATAAAATTTTGAAAGAATTAAATTTTTTGTCACTTTTTGAAAGGAAATTTCATGTATAATGAAGAATATATTAATATAGTATTTTAATAATACTCATTGTAACAGTGAAAATGTACAATAGCTTGTAGTAAGCGCCCACGTATTAGAAAGGGCGGATAAACCATTCTTTTCTTCATATACATATAGAAAATGAGAAAGAAAGTGAGGGTTGCATATGGCTGCTTGGGTAATTTGGTTTATAATAGCTGGTATTTTATTTATTGCGGAAATGCTGTCGATTACATTTTACATGCTTTGGCTTGGAATTGGAGCTGTTGTCGGAGGTCTAATTGCTTTGTTTGTTCCTGAAGCACTACTGTTACAAGTTATTGTTGGTGGGATTGTAAGTTTAACATTGACTTTCTTTACGAAAAGAATTTCAAAAAACTTTCGAGAAGCAAAAGGTTTTACTGATACAGTAGATATGCTTGCAGGTAAAAAAGGGATTGTTATGCAAGCGATTACAAATGAGGCGAACGGCATTGTGAAAGTGGATGGAGATACTTGGACAGCTATTGCAGATGATCCAATTGATGCCGGAGAAAAAGTTATTGTTATAAAGAGGCATAGTACTATATTACAAGTAAAAAAGGAGAGTGAATAAATATGGTAGCATTAACGTTAACGATTATTTTTGCACTAATTGTTGTTACATTTATCGCATTAACAATAAAAATTATTCCACAGCAAAAAGTTGGAGTTGTTGAAAGATTTGGTAAGTTTCAGCGTGTAATGCAGCCAGGATTAAATTTATTAATACCGATTGTGGATCGTGTTCGTGTATATCATGACTTACGTATTCAACAAACGAACGTACCACCGCAGAAGGTAATTACGAAAGATAATGTACAAGTGGAAATTGATACAATTATTTTCTATCAAGTCGTTGAACCGGAACTTGCGACATATGGTATTTCGAACTATGAATACGGTGTTCGTAACATTACTTCAGCAACGATGCGTCAAATCATTGGTAAAATGGAACTGGATGAAACGTTATCTGGTCGTGAAAAAATTTCAACAGAAATTCGCTTAGCGCTTGATGAAGCAACAGAAAAATGGGGCGTTCGCATTGAACGTGTTGAAGTTGTCGATATTAATCCGCCTAAAGATGTGCAAGCGTCAATGGAAAAACAAATGAAAGCAGAACGTAATAAACGTGCGATCATATTAGAAGCTGAAGCTGCAAAGCAAGATAAAGTCCTTCGTGCTGAAGGGGAAAAGCAAAGTAAAATCCTAATGGCTGAAGGGGATAAAGAAGCACGTATTCGAGAAGCGGAAGGTATTAAAGAAGCAAAAGAATTAGAAGCACAAGGGGAAGCAAGAGCGATTGAGGAAATTGCAAAAGCAGAACAAAATCGAATTCAATTACTTCGAGAAGCGGATTTAGATGAACGTATACTTGCTTACAAATCATTTGAATCATTAGCTGAAGTCGCGAAAGGGCCAGCAAATAAAGTCTTTATTCCATCTAATGCAATTGAAACACTGGGTACTCTCGGGGCAATTGGAGAAATCTTTAAAGAAAAACAAGCGAAGAAACTGCCTTTAAATAATACAGAAAAAGAACAATAAGAGTGAAAAAGAGAAATGGGATGCCATTTCTCTTTTTTATTATAGAAAATTCAGAGTATGATATAATGGAATTTTTCGGATATTAAAAAAGGGAGTGAAGAAACATGCAAATACTACTAATACGCCACGGAGAATCAGAAGCTGATATTTTAAACGTACATGAAGGACGAGCTGACTTTGAATTAACAGAAAAGGGAAGAGAGCAGGTGCAAAGACTTGTACAGAAAGTGAAAGCAGATTTTCCACCAGATTTCATTTGGGCAAGTACATTAAAACGTGCTCGTGAAACTGGTGAAACGTTAGCAGAGGGAATTGGGTGTCCAATTCAATTAGAAGAGGAATTAATGGAGTTCAATAATGGAGTGCAAGCAGGTCTTTCATTTGAAGAAGCTAAGAAATATCCCGAGCCACAGTTTCTTCATGATCGTTTTGAAAACGGGGAATCATTTATTGGATTTAGAATGAGAATAGAAGGCATCTTTTCTAAAATCGTGACGGAGAATACATATGACCGAATTGCAATCGTTGCACACGGTGGTGTAATAAATAGTCTATTACGTGCGTTTTTCAAAATGCCAATTTCAATGGACTATTATTTTAAAATGGGAGATACGGGAATAAGCTTAATTGAAATTGACGGTGAACAAAAAACGGTACATTTCATTAATGATACGAATCATTTGCACGGGATGTAGAGAATTATGTACAAAGTTGTATTTTTCGATGTTGACGGTACACTTTTAAGTGAGATTGATAGAAGTATGCACGAAAGTACAAAAGAAGCGATACTTAGGTTAATAGATAAAGGGATTCATGTAGTTGTTACGACAGGGAGACCGTATAGTTTATGCTCACAATTTAATGCGCTGGGCATAAATACAATTATTTCTGCAAATGGTGCACATATCAAGTGTGGGGAAACAGTTATACATAAATCAGTACTTTCAAGTGAAATCGTTCATGATCTCTCAGAGTTTGCTGCATTACATGGTCACGGTGTTTCTTATTTTACAGAGGATTTTGCAATGAACGGAATAGCCGCACATAATGGACGTGTAATGCAAGCGCTTAGCGAGACGTTGAATTTAGAGAAGTATCCAGAAAAAAGCAGGAATTTGTCAGAAGAAATCTATTGTTTATGTCTGTATGCAGATGAAATAGAAGCTCAAAAATTTCTTGAAAGATATCCAGCACTTACGTTTGAACGTTTTCACGGTTATGTTATGAATGTGTTGGAAGATAATAAAGTATCGAAGGTAACTGCAATTCAAAAGGTATTAGAACACCTAAACATTTGCAAATCAGAAGCCATTGCTTTTGGTGACGGTAGCAATGATATTGAGATGTTAGAGTATGTAGGATTAGGTATTGCGATGGGGAATGGCGGAGAAGAGTTAAAAACAAGAGCTGATTTCGTTACAAAGAAGGCGAGTGAAGGTGGTATTTTATTTGCCTTAGAAAAGCATTGTGTCGTCTAACGTACCTTTATTGAAATAAAGGTACGTTAGGATCTTTAATGTGCTCGCATAATAAAATATGTATTTGTCCACGATGATGATAAAAGTGTGCAACAATTTCAAGTAACCATTCAAACCGAGAATAAGAAACACCCCAATAGGCAGTCATAACTGCCGCTAATTCTTCATGGGAATAGGAAAGAAATGTTTTAGAGAGAAGGTTGTATCCTTCAAGCATTATTTGTTGCATGTACGCAATTGTTTCTGGTGTATGTTCTAAATAAAAGGTACGTAACTCTTTTTCCGTACTACCATTTAAAATGAGTAAATCAGCATGGCAAATAAGAGAAAGATGTGCACACATTTCAAAAAATGATCGCTTCGAGTGAATGGGTTGTATTTTTAATTCGTCTTCTTTATATCGGTTAAGCATTTGAATAGAAGTATCAACAGCAACTTGTAGTTGGTGTAATGCAGATTGTACAAACATTGTAATTCTCCTCTTCTCCGTATATAATAGTTTCTTGAGGATATTATATCATGCTCAAAATTCCGAAAATTCTAGTAGTTTGACTAGCATATTGAAAAGTATTATATTGTAAAAGGTCATATGAAACGTGAAATAGAATGGAATGCAATTATTGAGTTAGGAGTTAGACCAATGAGTTTGAAATATGGAAGAGATACAATTGTTGAAGTTGACTTAAATGCAGTAAAACATAATGTAAAAGAATTTAAAAAACGTGTGAATGATGAAAATATTGCAATGATGGCTGCTGTAAAAGCGAATGGGTATGGTCATGGGGCAGTTGAAGTTGCAAAAGCTGCTATTGAAGCAGGAATAAATCAGCTTGCAGTTGCATTTGTAGATGAAGCGATAGAGTTAAGAGAAGCAGGAATTAACGTGCCGATTTTAATTTTAGGCTATACGTCAGTAGCATCTGCGGAAGAAGCAATTCAATATGATGTAATGATGACTGTTTATAGAAGTGAAGATTTACAAGGTATAAATGAAATCGCAAACCGTCTACAAAAGAAGGCGCAAATTCAGGTGAAAATTGATACAGGAATGAGTCGCATTGGTTTACAGGAAGAAGAGGTTAAACCATTTTTAGAGGAATTAAAACGTATGGAGTATGTAGAGGTAGTAGGAATGTTTACACATTACTCTACGGCAGATGAAATCGATAAATCATATACGAATATGCAAACAAGTTTATTTGAAAAAGCTGTCAATACAGCAAAAGAATTAGGAATTCATATTCCATATATTCATAGTTCAAATAGTGCAGGTTCAATGGAACTTAGCAATACATTTCAAAATATGGTTCGTGTAGGTATTGGAATTTATGGAATGTATCCTTCAAAAGAGGTAGATCATTCAGTTGTTTCTCTGCAGCCTGCGTTGTCGTTAAAATCAAAAGTAGCTCATATTAAGCATGCAAAGAAAAATCGCGGTGTAAGTTATGGGAATACGTATGTAACGACTGGTGAAGAATGGATTGCCACTATACCGATTGGTTATGCGGATGGCTATAACCGTCAGTTATCTAATAAAGGGTATGCATTAATAAATGGAGTTCGAGTACCTGTTATTGGTCGTGTTTGTATGGATCAGCTCATGTTAGACGTTTCAAAAGCAATGCCAGTACAAGTGGGAGACGAAGTAGTATTCTACGGTAAACAAGGCGAAGAAAATATTGCAGTAGAAGAAATAGCGGATATGTTAGGTACAATTAACTATGAAGTTACATGTATGTTAGACAGAAGAATTCCACGTGTATATAAAGAAAATAATGAAACGACTGCTATTGTAAATATACTAAGAAAAAACTGAATCGTTATGATTCAGTTTTTTTTATTTTTGACAAATGAAAAATGCTCTGTTTGTACCGTGTGATTGAATGTCCTTAAAACCTACGGATTCTAGCGAAGAAATTATTTCTTCATTGGAATAACAAGCTTCTTCAAAAGAAAAGTCACTTCTTGTCCAATTATTATCTATGTCATGTTGAAATAGTATAAAGTTCATGACTGCTTTTTTATTGTCATTATCATATGTAGAATCGATTGTACAAACATATTCCGTTTCTGAAATGTGAAAGGAAGCGCTCCAGTTTTCTAGAAAACCTTTTTCCATATTCATATCAAATACGAATGTACCTTCACTATGTAATATAGAATAAACATTACGAAAAACACTTTTTAATTCATCTAATTTTAAAATATGGTTTAAGCTATCGCCAGTAGAGATAACATATTGAAATTGCTCATTTATATTGAAATAGCGAGCATCATCGACGATAAAGGCTGCGTCTGGAGCGTTTTGACGTGCGTATTCAATCATTTGAGCAGAACCATCTATACCAGTTACTACAAAATGATTCTCAATTAATTTCTTAGTAAGGTGACCAGTCCCGCAGCAAAGATCTAAAATATGAGAATGTGGTGGTGCATATTGTAAAATGAGTTTTTCCAAAAGTAGATAGGAGTGTTCAGCATAATGCCCCCAATGTTTATTATAAATGGATGCGAAAATATCATAATCAGAATATATTAGTTTTTTAGACATATGTATTTACCCCGAAATTCTTTACATTATAATAGTCATGCTTCGCTTTCATTTCAAAACCACATTGTGTATATAGTTTTAAAGCATTGTTATTTTTCGTTTCGACGTCTAATTTAATTGTTGAAACTCCTTTTGTAATAAGGGTATGTATCATGGACGTAAGAATATCTTTACCGTATCCTTTCCCTTGATAAGAAGGGTGAACGGCGAATCCTGATAGTGTAGTAGATTGGTCTTCTTTAGAAACTGTAATTGTTCCTATCACTTTTTCATCGATAAGAGCACTGTAAACTTGATGGGAAGATGAATCCATCATCTTTTGTAACCATGTAGCGGTGTTTTCTACTGAATCTCCAAACGATTTACTAGAAATTTCAATCAGATCAAGCAGTGATTTTGAAGATGCAAGAGTAAGTTGTATAGCATTCTTCGTTCTTTTTTGCGCTTCATTTGCTTTGAACTCCATACTATATTCACTATATAAATAAGGCAGCTTCATATGTATTGCAAATGCTTTCCCAGAAGCAGACTCCCCATTCATAATAAGAAGAGCTTCGTCTGCCTCTCTTAATCGTATTTCTTTCATTGCGGTTTGTAAAAGAGTAGTACCTATATATTGTTTCCTATAGTTCGGATGAACAAAGCCTATTAACTCAAGTTTGGTAGGTCTTTCAAAGTCATACATACTTAATGCACCGACTAATTGAGTATCGTCATAGAGTAAAAAGTCATGTATCTCTTCTTTATTACGAGCAGTTAAAAAGTTTACATGTAAATCTGAAGAGTAATCAATTTGATCGTGTTGCTCGCAAATATGAGCTAAATCTTTCATTTGCTGAATTTCGTTTACTGTTAAAGATTTCTTTCGTTCAATATTCATTTCACAACCCCTCACCTTCGTATTTAAAAATAGGATGGATGATTTAGCCACTTTCCTAACTCCACACTGCCCTGAACAGATAATAAACGGTACAAATATCGATAAGGACGTCTACATGCTACAAGATTAGGAATAGGCATGATGGTTTCATAACCTTGTTTAAAAGCATGAGCTTCCTTTTCTGTAAATACATATTCTAAGCCGATAAAATCAAATTCTCGGGGAGCAACTGCGTAAGCTTCTGTATCTACTAAACCTGTAATAGTTGTACCATCTGATAAAAACTGAGTAGGGTCCATATCAATTAAAACGAGCGTAGATTCCTTTGGTACCGGTAAGGAAGAAAGTTGTTGTTCAAAAGTAGGAAATGCGTTACGGATGCTCGCATTATTGGAATAAAATCTATTTACAAGTTCTTTACTGACTTTTAATATGTGAGACTTACATTCTTCTAGTGGAACTTGGAAAGTACCTGGTGGGTTTCCTATAAACTTTGCTTGAAACGAATGAATTTCTGCTAGTCCTTTTCCAAGGCTGAATAAAATTGAATCAGATTGTCCGATAAAGGATTGCAGCGTATTTCCTGTTAGTTTTTCGACACTAACAAACTTCCGACCATTTAAAACATGTTTTTGTAAAATAGTGGGGATGGGCAAGTTAGTATGCTTTTTCAATAATTCGTGTATATGCTCTAAATGATGTACGTTCCTCGGATCAATTCCAAATAGGTTTTTACATCCCCACCAAAAATCATTGTTTGGTTCTTCAGTCATTTTTGAGGAACGAACAATAACTTCTTCAAATGCTGTTTTAACAAGAAATACATCGCTTGCATGTTCTTCATAACCTGGGTGTAAAGTTTGAATAGATAAAATAGGTGAAGCGAATAGTTGTTGTAGCATGAAATCGCTCCTTTTTCTGTAAATTCGATAAATTCATTATATAACAGAATGTGTACGAAGTGGATAATGATAGGGACAACATAGAACTTAAATAAATTTACGGTGAGAAATCAGTGTGAAAATTATATTTTTCTACTTTTGTATGAATTATCAAAATAATTTTTGAATGATAAATCTGTAAAAATACAAAATATAAATCTCATATTTTTCAGTAAATGAAGAACTAAGCACACTTTCAATAGGAGTATAAAGTAGGTTATGAAAAATATTTCTCAATAATAAAATGAAGAGAAAAATGTGAAGAAATAGAATAGATTCCTTTATAATAGTTTTAAATTAATTAATATAATTAATTATTAATAATATTAGATAGGAGAGGATATGATGGCAAACGTACTCGTAATAAATTTCCCTGGAGAAGGTCATATAAATCCGACTTTAGCTATTGTAAGTGAGTTAATTCGGCGAGGGGAGACAGTTGTTTCGTATTGTATTGAAGATTTTAGAAAGAAGATTGAAGCAACAGGTGCACAATTCCGAGAGTTTGAGAATTTTCTCTCTCAAATTAATATTATGGAGCGAGTAAATGAAGGTGGGAGTCCTTTGACGATGCTATCTCATATGATGGAAGCATCAGAACGTATTGTTACTCAAATTGTAGAAGAAACAAAAGGGGAAAAGTACGATTATTTGATATATGATAATCATTTTCCAGTAGGACGTATTATAGCCAATGTTTTAAAATTACCTAGTGTTTCTTCTTGTACAACGTTTGCTTTTAATCAGTACATTACTTTTAACGATGAACATGAATCAAGAGAAGTAGATGAAATGAATCCATTGTATCAATCTTGTTTAGCGGGAATGGAAAAATGGAATAAGCAGTATGGAATGAAGTGTACTAGTATGTATGATATTATGAACCATCCTGGTGATATTACGATTGTGTATACTTCAAAAGAATATCAGCCGCGTTCAGATGTATTTGATGAATCATATAAGTTTGTCGGTCCATCAATTGCTACTCGAAAAGAAGTAGGTAGCTTTCCTATTGAACATTTAAAAGATGAAAAAGTGATTTTCATTTCTATGGGAACAGTTTTTAATGAACAACCTGAGCTATATGAAAAATGTTTTGAAGCTTTTAAAGATGTAGAAGAGACAGTCGTATTAGTTGTTGGTAAGAAGATAAATATAAGTCAAATTGAAAACATTCCGGATAACTTTAAGTTGTATAATTATGTGCCACAGTTAGAAGTATTACAGCATGCTGATGTATTCGTGACACACGGTGGTATGAATAGTTCGAGTGAAGCACTATATTACGGTGTCCCGTTAGTTGTAATTCCGGTAACAGGAGATCAGCCTTTAGTTGCGAAACGAGTAAATGAAGTAGGGGCTGGAATAAGGCTAAATCGTAAAGAACTCACTTCTGAATTGTTACGAGAGTCTGTAAAGAAAGTGATGAATGATGTAACGTTTAAGGAAAATAGTCGTAAAGTTGGAGAGTCACTTCGAAAGGCTGGTGGATATAAAAGGGCAGTTGATGAAATATTTAAAATGAAAATGAATTCGTACTTGAAACTTAAATAAATGTTTGAGGCACACTTACTACAATGGGTAAGTGTGTTTCAATAAAAAATTACATAAAAATCACTATAAAGGTGAAACTTTTGTGTATATAAACTGATATCTTTGTATTAGTAGAGAAATTACGTTAAAATAATACTAAGAAAATATATAAGTTTTGGGGGTAATGAATGAAGAAAGTATTTGAATACGTATTATTAACAATTGGCTCAATTATTGTAGCAGGTTCATTAGAGCTTATTTTAGCGCCTAATGGATTAGTAGATGGCGGGGTAACAGCCATTGCTATTATGGCGAATAAAGTTGCAGGATTGCCGCTTTATGGAGTGTTCTTGGGGATTAATATCCCGATTTTATTATTTACTGCAAAAGTAATGGGAAAGAAGTTCTTTATCCGTACGTCCTATGCAAATGTTGTGACAACACTCGGATTGATTTATTTGAAACCATTTCCAGCAATTACAACTTCTGAATTGTTAATTGTTCTTTATGGAGGAGTTCTATTTGGTGTTGGTGTAGGAATTGTAGTAAAAATGGGCGGAGCAATTGATGGATCAGAAATGTTAGCTGTTTGGATGAATAAACATTTTAAAGTGCCGATTAGTACATTTTTACTTGCTGTAAATGCGGTTATTTTCATCTTTGTTGCCATTTTGTTTTCAATTGAACAAGCGATGTTCTCATTAGCAATTTTCTATATTGTTACGAAGATGATTGATTTCATATTAGATGGCATTAATCAAGGAAAGAGCGTTATGATTATTTCTGGTAAAAATAAAGAAATAGGCGATCTACTTATGAAAGAATTGCAATTATCCGTTACGTATCTACATGGAGAAGGTGGTTTTTTAGGAGAACATAAGAGAATCATTTATTGTATTACAAACCGTTTCATTTATCCGAAAATGAAAGATCTCGTTCTCTCTGTAGATCCAACTGCTATTATTGAAGCTTCCTATTCAACAGAAACAACTGGTGTCAAACGTCCGGGAAGGGCAATGAGATCAGAAAAATAGTGCATAAAAATAGCTCCACGTAAGTATAACTTGCGTGGAGCTATTTTTATTTAGGGAACCACGCTTTTTTCAGTAATTTGACAACAGTTTCAATACATTCCTCTGGAATACTGCCAAAACCGAGCAATATATATGACTCCTCCCTTACATTATAAACAGAATCGTATGTGGAGAGAGGGTATAACTTAATACGTTCTTTTGCAGCTGCATGAATAAGTTCTTGTTCATTCATCCCGTTATGAACGTGAAGTACAATATGAAGCCCGGATTGTTCACCGAGTATATGCACGTTATTTCCCATTTCGCTTTTAATAGATTTAATTAAAGAAATATGTTTTCTTTTATATAACGTACGACTTCGGTTAAGATGACGTTCCCAATCCCCATTTTGAATAAAGGTGGCGAAGGTAAGTTGTTGCATTGTAGAGACAGTTTGTTTAAACATACCACCAAGTTCTTTATAGACTTTTAAAAGATGAGGTGGTAAAACGATATATCCCATTCGTAAAGAAGGTAAAAAAGATTTCGAGAAAGTTCCCATATAAATAACACGTTCATTTGAATCTAGCCCTTGTAAAGAAGGAATAGGTTTTCCTATATAGCGAAATTCCCCGTCGTAATCATCTTCAATAATATAACCATTACAATCATTCGCCCATTTTAATAACTCGAGTCTTCTAGATAATGGCATAATGATTCCGAGTGGAAATTGATGAGATGGAGTGACATATGCCACATTGGAACCGGATTCACGTAAAGCGGAAATATGAATCCCTTTATCGTCTAAAGGGATCGGGTGAACAGGAAGGCCACAACTTTGAATCATAGCAGGTATACGGTGAAATCCAGGATTTTCGATTCCGTATTCTTTTTTTGAACCAAGTAGTTGAAGGAGTAGCCAAAGAAGAGGCTGCGTACCTGCTCCAATAATAATTTGATCAGGTGAAGAATGTACCCCGCGAGCATGATATAAATACTTTGAAATATGTTCTCGTAGAACGAGCTCACCTTGTGGATCTTCTTTAGCAAATAATTCATTTTCATACTGAAATAAAGTTTCGTGTAACGCTCTTTTCCAGTTTGTTATGGGAAAAGCTTTTTGATCAATAAGTCCTTGACTACAATCATAATCATATTGTTCTTTTTCTTTATTGTTAGTACTGCTTGACGCAATTTGTTGTTTCTTTTGAATGACATCAATATCTACTTCCGCAACAAAAATCCCGCGTTTCGGTTTGCTTTCTACGTAACCTTCAGCTAGTAATTGTTGATAAGCGGATTCAACTGTAATACGACTCACATTAAGTTGCATAGCTAAATTTCTGTGAGAAGGAAGACGTGTACCGGCACGTAGTGATCCATGAGAGATTTCTCGTTTCATATATTCGTAAATTTGTAAGTAAATAGGTGTTTTATTTTGTAACACTAATGGGATAGTCAGATCCATTTGTAGACGCTCCTTTTTATACTGGCCTTATAAAAAAGAATAGAACTGTCACTTAAGTTAAGGGCAGTTACTTTCTATAATGATGATATAACATTTAGAAAATTTTATAAATAGTAAGGGGAGAATCATAATGAATATTAAAGAAGTAGTAACAGAAGCTGATTTACATGAAGTATTTCCCGTATTACAGCAATTACGAACAAAACTTTCAAGAGAAGAAGCAAGTTCTTTATTTCAAAAAATGAAAGAAGAAAATTATAAACTATTTTCGCTGCGTAACGAAGAGAATGAAGTTGTTAGTCTAGCTGGTGTAGCAATTTGTACGAATTTTTATAATGAGAAACATGTTTATGTATATGACCTTGTAACCGCGGAAGCTCATAGATCAAAAGGGTATGGTAATGTTCTGCTGTCATATGTAGAAAAATGGGGGAAAGAAGAAGGGTGCAGTTCTATCGTACTTACATCTGCATTTCCAAGAATTGATGCACATCGTTTTTATGAAAGAGAGGGCTTTAATAAGGTAAGTTATTCTTTTTATAAAGAGTTATAATACTAAGTAGGTTCCGTGTGTAAAAATATATGGAACCTATTTTCTTTTTCAGTTTTGAGCTAGGGATAGGTCTAGCGATATGATTTGTCGAATATTAGAAATTTAAAATGGAATCTTGAATTTAGAGAATGTTAGGGGCGTTTATACTTGGAAAAAATAAAGAAATTATCTATACCAAATGATGTAAGAGTCATCATTATTTCTGATATTCATGGAGAATTAGACCTTTTTAAGGAACTACTACATAAAGTTAATTTTCAAGATGAAGATTATTTAATTATTAATGGCGATCTTTGTGAGAAAGGAAGAAATAGTATTGGCGTCGTAAACTATGTGATGGATCTAGTAGTTAGTAAGCCAAATGTGTATGTAATAGAAGGGAATTGTGAAGTTGTAGTTGAAGCACTTGTAAATGAAAATCCTGCTTTAATAAATTATTTGTGTACGCGAAAAAATACAATTTTTAATGAATGGCTAGCGCAATTGAATATTAACGTTCATAAAGAAAGTGATATCCGTGAATTGAAAACAAAATTAATGAGCCATTTCTCAAAAGAAATAAAGTGGCTAACAGAATTACCAACAGCGATTGAAACGGAGGATTATATCTTTGTACATGCTGGCCTTGAAGATAGAGAAGATTGGAAAGAGACAGAACGAAAAAATGCGATAGCAATGCCGGAGTTTTTCAATCAATCACATAAAGCAAATAAGTATGTAGTTGTCGGTCATTGGCCTGTTGTAAACTATTCAGAGAAGGCACCATCTAACAATCCTGTTATTGATAAGGAAAAAAAGATTATTGCAATTGACGGTGGAAATACGATTAAAGAGGCAGGACAATTAAATGCATTTATCATTCAGAGGACAAGTGCAAGTGCAAGTGCAAGTGATAAGTTTTCTTATACATATGTAGACTATTTTCCAGAATATGAAGTAATAGCAGATTTTCATGCCGATGCAACAATGCAGGGCGGGGTTACCTATCCACATTATTACATAGAGCCTATGGAGAAGAAGCAAGATTACACAATATGCAGGCAAAGGGAAACGAATACATTACTTTATGTGAAAGATGAATATATTAAGCAACTTGATTCAGGTGAATACACAGTGAAAACGGATATATCTTGTGCGCAAATAAGCGTAAAAAAAGGGGATATTGTTTCTCTCATTGATGGTAGCTGCTCAGGATATGATTTAATTAAAAAAGATGGAGTAGAAGGCTGGATAGAGAAAGGGATTTTAGTTGAGATAGAAAAGACGAAAAAGAAAATATTTAGCTGAAATAGGAGGGATGTAACCTCCTATTTTTTTTAAGAAGTAGATTGCTTGCTATCTTTAATAAGTAAATAAATCGTACTCGGTAAAATGACAAGCGTCATTCCTAAAATAATTGTTAGTATAGCATAACCTCTATAAGGAGTAGAAACGATAAATGGAAGCCCCGCTAGTAAAATACCTGCTATTATCATTGAAATACTACAAATATTTGAAGCTCTTTTTTCGAGGTGCTTATCATTCCATTCCAATGAAACAGTTGATTCAGTCGTATCAATTTTGGAACTGAAATAACCTATTAATATAAATAAAAGCCCTAATCCTAAAAATATAAAATGATCAAGAGGAAGTGAAAAGCCAAGAGCGATAAGGGCAATGACAATATCGACAAAAAATAAGAATAGTAAAATAGTATTGCCGATCCAAAGGAGAAATTTCTGATTACTCGCTGCTTTAGATAAAGCTAAAAATAAAAAGAATACGAAAGAACATATAATTATATTTACGATAACAAAAGTAGCTTTATCCATTGTTGATGTAGGCGTTCCATTGAAGTCCCATTTCGTAACAATATTTGATGGTAAGAAGAAATAGAGAATAATATTTGTCGTAACAATAGTGAGAAATAAAGTAATACTAAATCGATTATTCATTGAATCACCAGCTTTCTACATGAATAATTGGTATCTTATAACAAAATTATACAATATAATAAACGATATCTGTTTTGATTTTTCAGAAAAAACATTATAATTATATATGAAATAAAGAGGAGTGTAGGAGGAAATTATGAAAAGCGTAATCATAAAAGGGGATAGAGTAACAATTCGTACAATTGAAGAATCAGATATAAAAACATTATGGAATCTCGTGTTTAAAGAAGAAAATCCAGAATGGAAAAAATGGGATGCACCGTATTTTCCGTTTTCGATGCAAGAATACTCAGCCTATAAGGAAAAGATGCAAACTCGTTTAAAAGAAGAACCGCTATCCAATTTAATTATAGAACATAACGGTCAAGTTATAGGGACGGTCGGATTTTATTGGGAGTATAAACCGACGCGTTGGTTGGAGATGGGAATTGTCATTTATAATCCGGCTTACTGGAATGGCGGTTACGGTACAGAAGCGTTAACGTTATATCGGGATTTACTATTTGAAAAGATGGAGATTGGTAGAGTAGGGCTCACGACTTGGTCTGGTAATGAACGTATGATGAAAGTAGCGGAGAAAATAGGAATGAGCTTAGAAGGTAGAATGCGCAAATGCCGTTATTATAACGGAACGTACTATGACTCTATTCGAATGGGAATGATTCGTGAAGAATGGGAAGCGTTGAAAAATTAAAATTAATTAAGGTGGATTATGAAAATGGTTCTGCCATTTCTTCTAGTATATTAGCAGAATATAATGTAAAGAGAATGGAGACATCGAGATGACATATGTAATTAGAGAAATGAAGCAAGAAGATATTCATGCTGTACAATCAGTAGCGAAAATAGCTTGGCATGATACATACGAAGGCATTATTCCGGGAGAGATTCAAGACAGTTTTTTAGACGAGGCTTATTCTGACGAAAAAATGAAATATCGTCTTGAGAATACACATTTATTCGTTGCAGAAGAAGAGGGAGAAGTAATTGGCTTTGCAAATTTTTCACCTGTTAGACTGCAAAACGAAGCAGAATTAGGCGCGATTTATTTGTTACCAGATCAACAAGGGAAAGGGATAGGAAGTGCTTTATTACAAAAAGGGTTAACGGTATTAAAAGGAATTCGGAAACTATACATTCATGTAGAAGCAGCGAATGAAAAAGGAAAACGTTTTTATAAAGCGAAAGGTTTTGCGCAATTAGAGGAATTTGAAGAAGATTTTGAAGGACATATGATGCAGACAGTAAGGATGGTTTTATACATATAAGGAGGACTAGAAGTGAAGATTTTTGATTTTAGTGAAAAAGTAGGAAAGCAAATTACAGCATTTCAATCTAATTTCATAATGTCGAAAATAGTAAACCATCAAGGGAATATACATATCGGTGCTATGCATTTAAAAGAGAATGGAATAATTGGATATCATGAAGCAGTTGTATCGCAACTGCTTCTTATTGTGGACGGAGAAGGATATGTATGCGGAGCAGATAAAGAAAAAGTGAAGGTGAAGGCGGGACAGGCTGTGTTTTGGGAGAAGGGCGAATTTCATGAGACAAGTACAGAGCATGGATTAATGGCAATTGTTATGGAAGCGGAGGATCTTGAACGAGCGATATTAATGCCTATTAAAGAGGAGAGTTGTGAAAAATGATAGAAAAGGCAAACCGGAAAGAAACGGACGAAATAATACAATATGCAGCTCAATCGCTTTTTGAAGGTACGAGAGGAAATTGTCGGTTAAATACAGAGAAAGCGATTGAAATTACAAGGCCGATTGTAGAAAAAGGAGCGTATTATTTAGTCGTTAAAGAAGAAAACAATGTAATGGGATGGATATTGATAGGGGAAAATACGGACTATTTTTCTCATGACAAACTAGGGTTTATATACGAATTGTATGTTTTTCCAGAGTACCTCGGGAAAGGGTTATCAAGAAAATTAATGGAGGCTGGTATTAAGGAATTACAAAAGAATTATTCAGAAATTCGTTTGAATGTATTTGCTGGGAATTTTGCAAAAGAGATGTACGAAGAGTTTGGTTTTGTTGAAAGACAGGTAATTATGACTTTGAAGTGAGAAAAATATTGTGAGTGGGAGGAGGGAAAGAATGAGAAAAGAAAATGAGTATATTTCGTATTTACAAAGAGTATATCCAGAATTAAAAATAAGATCCGCTTATATAAATGAAATAGGCCAAAATAATGATGTATTAATTGTAAATGATAATATAGTATTTCGGTTTCCGAAATATGAAAAAGGTATTCAGCAACTGCGAATAGAAACGCAGTTGCTAGAGAAAATAAGACCCTTCATTACGCTTCAAATTCCCAACCCGAGTTATCAAGGGTTTCAAGATGAAGTACCAGGGAAAGTATTTGCAGGATATGAAATGATTGAAGGAGACCCATTTTGGAAAAATATCTTTACGGGAATAAATGAAGAGAAACAATTACAGAAACTTGCGTGCACATTGGCGGGATTTTTAAAAGAGTTGCATGAAATTCCGTTATCTACATTTGAAGGTATTATGCAATATGATAGTGCTGATATGTATTCAGAAATAAATAGTTTATATAGTCAATTGAAAGATTATGTTTATCCATACATGAGAGAAGAGGCAAAAAAAGAAGTTTCATTATCTTTTGAAACGTATTTAAATGAAGAGAGTCATTTTAATTTTACACCCAGTCTTATTCATGGGGATTTTGGTATGACAAATATTTTATATAGTGCAACAAAACAGGATATTTCTGGAGTCATAGATTTTGGTGGTGCAAGTATTGGAGATCCTGCTTATGATTTTGCTGGGATATTAGCTGGCTATGGAGAGGGGTTTTTACAATTCTTTTCAGCTTATTATCCCAATTTGGAAGAAGTAAAGGAAAGAATATATTTTTATAAAAGTACATTTGCGCTTCAGGAAGCGTTATTTGGGGTGATTAATAATGACAAGGAAGCTTTTGAAGCTGGAATAGCACAATTTGCTTAAAAATTTGATTGGTGAGAAAGAACAGTCAGTGGAGATGGGAAAATCATGATTTAGTAAACAATTTATTGTTGAAATTAAAAATGGATAAGTTCTTAAAGATATATAAAATAAAAGGTTTTCTTTAAATTTATAGTCGCTTTATAGAGTATGCCTCAAAAATGATAAATTGGAATTATATAATATAATGTTATTATAATAAAAGAGAAAATTTGGAAAAATATCATTTTTTTGTTTAGAAATTTTTAAATTATTGATATAATCAATTTGTAGAATTGATTATTGGTTAATTTTACTATTTTTAAATTTTAAGGGGGATTTAATAATGGCAGGACAAATTCGCATGTCACCAGAGGAGCTTAAATCGAAAGCGACTCGATATGGACAAAGTGCAAATCAAATTGAGGACATTTTACGTCAATTACAAAACTTACAAAATGAATTAAGAGGAGAATGGGAAGGTCGTGCTTTCGAAGGCTTTGATCAACAGTTCAATCAATTAAAGCCAAAAGTACAAAACTTCGCACAGCTATTACAAGAAATTAATATGCAGCTTAATAAAACTGCAGAAGCTGTTGCAAGACATGACGAAGATCTTTCTCGTAATTTCGGTCTACAATAAGACAGATAAAAAAGAAATATATAATTTAGCCATGCAACTATAGGTTGTATGGCTAAATTACTTTAAAACTAGAGTAAGATACGAAGTCTTTAACTTAATAGACTCGCAGTTGCAGGAGTGATAAGTAGTGAAAAAGTTCAAGTGGAGCATCTTGTTGTTTATTATTTTAGCTCTTGTGTTATCAACAGGGATCTCCTATTTAGCGTTAAACCAAAATGTTAAAAAAGCAAATGAGAACACCACGCCCAAAATGACAGTTGCATTGGTAAATGAAGATCAAGGTACTGTATTTGAAGGGAATAAAATAGCGTTTGGAGATCAATTTGTAAAAAATGTAAATAAAAACACGAAACAAGAATGGTACGTAGTGAGTCGTGGTGTAGCAGAAAGTGGTTTGAAAAATAATAATTACAATATGATGATTGTAATACCTAACGATTTTTCAAGAAAAGCTGTTGCGATTGATTCAGAACTTCCAGAGAAATTAACATTAAATTACAAAGTAAATGCAACTGGAAATAAAGATTTGAAAGCTGAGGCAGAAAATACAGCCTCTGCTATCTTAGAGGATTTTAATAAGCAAATCATCGATGTTTATTTTGCAAGTATTATCGGTAAGTTACAAGGTGCACAAGATAATATAGGTAAAATAATTGAAAAAGGAACCGCTCAAACAACTATGTACAAAAAAGATGTACATAGTCCTTTGGCAAATTATACAAATCAATTTAAAACGGTACAAGATTACACTGGTATTTCTGTTAATAGTTTTAAAGGATTCCAAGATGTTTTAAAAGGGTTTGGTCAAGCTTTAGATGAAGGTAATAAATCTAATAATACGTATTTAGAAGGATTTAATAACTTTCAAAAAATGCAAACTGATAATAATCTGTTAGCGAATAATTTTACAAATCAATTTAATCAGTATATGAGCGATATGAATTCAGGGGATACTTTAAAGCAGTTAAGCGCATTGGAATCTGCAAATAAAATTATCGCAAATCAATTTACGCTTTCAGAGAAAGATCCTAGTATTTTAGCAGATGCTTCAGCGATACAAAAATATTTAACAGATGTAAAAAAACAAGTGTCAGAATATGATACAGAACTTGCAGGGAAATTAGAGAGTGACATACAAGCGACAATTCTTAAACGATTACAAAAGTCTATATCAAATGATGGACAACATGAAGTAGTTATAAATTCGTTAATGAAACAACCAGATCTTCGTATTAAACAACAAATTGAAAATTTAATTGCGAAGTTGCCTAGTTTGAACATGGAAGAAATCGTTCAAAGTGATTTGCCGGATGTAACGAAATTACAACTGAAAAACGTAATCAAATTTACGAATAAATATAATAAAGAAAATAACTTTTATTATGACCCTGTAAATAAAATATCTTTAGGGAATTCAATTAAAGAAATAAAAGAAAGCTTATCTAAAGATGGAATTATATTCAACGATACAGCGAAAGTAATTGGAATGGATTCTTCGCAAACTATGAATATAAGTATACCTAGTGGCTTTGAGCTCTATGGAAGTACAGATTCATTATTAATTGATGGTGTGGACCGTACAAGTGAATTTCAACAAAACGGATCAATTACAATATCAGCACGTAATGAAGGAGATTTGAAAATTAGCCTCCATGTGAAGTTAATAGATCCAAATATCAATATAGATGTTTTCTCTCCAATAACGTGGGAATGGAAATTGAATGGTAATTACGAGAAAGAAACTAGTACTGGAAAAGAAGAACCAAATAAGGAAGAACCAAATAAAGAAGAACCAAATAAAGAGAATGAAGGAACAAAAACAGGAAACAGCAAAGTAGAAAATGTAGTTAATAAAGCGCAGTATGGAATAATGCCGCTAGTACACACTGTTAACAAGCCTATCATTCAAAAGACAGAACAGAATAATAATAACACCGGAGGAAACCCAGAAGGCGGAACGGGAACAGATAACGGAAACGGAGGAAACCCAGGAGGCGGAACGGGGACAGATAACGGAAACGGAGGAAACCCAGAAGGCGGAACGGGAACAGAAAACGGGAACGGAGGAAACCCAGGAGGCGGAACGGGGACAGATAACGGAAACGGAGGAAACCCAGGAGGCGGAACGGGGACAGATAACGGAAACGGAGGAAACCCAGGAGGCGGAACGGGGACAGATAACGGAAACGGAGGAAACCCAGGAGGCGGAACGGGGACAGATAACGGAAACGGAGGAAACCCAGGAGGCGGAACGGGGACAGATAACGGAAACGGAGGAAACCCAGGAGGCGGAACGGGAACAGATAACGGAAACGGAGGAAACCCAGGAGGCGGAACGGGGACAGATAACGGAAACGGAGGAAACCCAAATCAAGGTGGTGGCTCAACAGTTATTGAACGTACAAATAATTATATTGTACATCAAAAAACTGAGAAGTTAACAGATAATACATCTAATGTATTAATTAAAGAAGCAGTCGAGACCGTTCAAAGTTATCAAGGTTTAATGAGTCTTTATCAAATGTATTATGGTATTGATTTAAGAACGAATGATGTGGGGCCTAAGCTTGAAGAGGGAAGTTTAGATGCGATTGCTACTGATCATTCATTGTACTATATGTTAAATAAGCAAAGTGTAATTGATTTAATTTCAAATCTTGTATCAGCTAGTATTACGAGTGAAGTAAAACAAGATATGATTGGTTTAAAACAAAAAATGGACTCTTACCAACAGCTCATTACTAGTGCAGATCAAAATTCAATGCTACTAGCAGAGAAATTAAATGAAACGATGCAACAAGCAACTAGTATGAATCAAAATTTAGGTGAATATTTAAAAGGTTTAGCGAAATGGCGTGAGAGTAGCTTAAAGTTAGCTGAAGAACAACAAGTATTAACGACTAATAATGCAGGTGAACAAACAGCTGTACTATCATTAGACTCTGGTATTAAATCTTTAACGATGCAAACGCAGTCATTAGTAGAGAGTTCGAAGCATAGTTTAGCGACATCAGATGATGTATATAAAACATTTGATCAAATTAATGGACAAGCAAAAGAAATTCAAGAAAGCGGAACGACAATTGTTTCAAAAGCAGATTCTTTATTAAATGATTTTACGAAGAAAATGGAAGATGACAAAGCATTCTCGAAAAACTTTACGAAGATTTTGGCAAATAGTCGTATTGGAGATCGTCAAAATGAAATGCTATATGAGTTTTTATCTAGTCCAGTTCAGAAACAAAATGATGGGGTAATTGTAGCAGGTAATGCTTTTACACCGTACTTAATCGTATTAACTTGTTTCATTGTTGCGCTATTTACAGCATACGCAATTGCCAATCAAGAAAAGAAACGAACGCAATCAGATCATTTTGAAGAGAGATTCTCTTTAATTGATATGAATGTACCAACTACAGTAGTAGCATTTGGAATATCGATTGTGGAAGGAATTAGTATAGGAATCATTTCAGGCCGTCTTTTAAAATTCGGTCAGGATCAAAGTTTACTATGGATTGCGTTTATCACATTTATTATGATGGCGTTTGTACTAGTTTCAACATACTTACTGCGACAAATAAAAATGGTAGGGATGTTTATCTTATTAGTATTTTTAAGTATGTATCTATTTTTAACTGAAGCAGTTGGAAGTAAAGTAGATCAAATGTCTTCTGTAGGTAAAATGCGTCAATTTTCACCACTTCAATATATAGAAGGTTTTTTAAATGATTTTATTAGCGGTAAAGATACTGGAAAATTTATTTTTATCGTATTGTTTGTAATTGCCATTATAGGATTAGCTAGTAATCTATTTGTATGGCACAAGAAATGGGAGGAAAAAGAAGTAAATGATCAAACAATGGAGCATAGTGGTTAAGTTATCATTTATTTGTTTCCTTTTACTGTTTGTCGCGCTACCGATAAGGAGCGCGGCCGACAGTTATCTTGGTGATGATGGAAAGATTCAGTTTAAAGTAGATCGCTTTGAAGATAAAGACCAAGAAAAAAATAAAAAGGAACATAAGGAAACGGAATTAGATAAAGCATCAATTGAATTATTTAATAAAGATATAGAAGAAGAAATTCAAAAAAAGAAAAAGAAAGAACAAAAAGAGATGGAATCTTTAAGAGATTCTCTTTTTATAAAACAAAAAGAGAATAATAGTGTTAAAGATACGAAAAATAGTTTGTTTAGCAGTGAATACATTGTGAGAAAAAGTGCAGATGAAGTAGCAAGTAATGAAACAATGAATGCAGAGCCAATTAGTATAACAGTAATATTATTATTTGGCGGCGGCATTATACTTATTTGTATCGGTATTTATACGGTTCTTCGTAAAAGTTGGAGGTAAAGCGATGGCAATACAAACACATATAAATGTGACAGTAGATTTTAATAAATGGAATGGAAATACATATGATTTGCGTATTCCGAATCATCAATCCATTAAATATTTATTGAAAAACTTATTAGATACGCTAAAGATTGATAATCATGAAGGTTCACATTTTGTAATGAAAGTGAAAAATAAGTCAATTGTTTTAACAGATAACGATCGTTTAATTGATCACCAAATAACAGATGGCGATATTTTACAAATTTTATAAAGAATATTTCTTACTTTTAGTTATTTGAAAATAAGTTATTACGGGTATAAAGAAAAGGAGAAGAGGATAAACATGACGGAAAAAATAATTCAAATTGATGCAATGAACTATCAATTTCAAATAGAAAAAGAAAATTGGAAATTGGAGATGACCAAATCTCAAACACGTATAAAAGACTTCCGTCAATTCGATATAATTACGGGCGTATCATCTGAATTCGTGCCATTAACGATAGAAGAAACGGATGATATGTTTACGTTTGTATTTCAAGTGGATAAAAAATTATATAAGTGGGACGATCTTAGCCGTTTTGGAAGAAATGAGAAATTAAGACTACTTCGGAATGTTGCGCAGTTTCGTAAATATTTAAATAAGCGAATCACGTTCTTTTTACATCCAGACAATATAGTTTTTAATGCGAATTTAATACCAAGTATTATACATAGAGGAATTCGAGATATTGTTCCACCAACCCCGTTATTAGAAGAGCAATTTTTAACACAATATAAGTGTTTAATTATTGCTTTATTCTCCCAAAAACATAACTTTGATGATTTGTATGCTGGGTTACTAAAAGATGCAAAAGAAACAACATTTGAACAGACCGTTGCTCAAATGGAAAGCCTAGATGCATTACTGCAGTTTCTTGATGACAGCTTTGAGAAGGAACAAACAAAAACAGAAAAAAATATGCAGTTAGTACCTAAAAAAAGCTATAAATCGTTTAAATACTTAGCTTTTTCCTTCATAGCGGCGACAGTTATTTTAGCTGCTCCTTTAATATATTTCACTTTTATAAAACTTCCTTATCAAAATAAATTATTAGAAGCAAATGCGGGTTTCATAGCAACTGATTATGACAAAGTCATTACGCAGTTAAGTGAAGAGGAATTTGAATCATTACCGATTGCATCTAAATATGAGTTAGCATTTGCATACATTACAGCTGAAAAATTAGGTGAAGATCAAAAGAAATCGATTATGAAAAACATTAGTTTGAAAAGTGATGAAAAGTATTTGCTGTATTGGATGTATAACGGAAAAGGTAATTTTGATAAATCATTAGATTTAGCTAAAACACTTGATGATCCTCAGCTTATTATGTACGGCCTTGTTAAACAAATTGAATCATTGAAAAATAATCCGGATTTATCAGGAGAAGAGCGTGATCAAAAATTAAAAACATATGAGCAACAATTAGATGAATATAAAAAGAAATATGGCAATTCATCAAGTGATAAAAATTTGTCGGACACAGAGAAAAAAGAGTAAGCACTTGATGAGACAGTTGAAAAGGAGCAGTGAACAGGCATGGAGCAACTATTAGTATTGACTTATGGAGACAAAATATATAAGTGCACATTACATCCAAATGAGCAATCAATAGTGTCGATTGGAAAAGAGTGGACAAATGATATTACGAATCCAAGTTTAGAACAAGAAATAGAATTAACGTGGAATAATGAAGTAAATGCTTGGATGGTACAAAATCAATTAATAGAATTCAATAAGGAATTTGAGATTGGAAAAACTAAAGATGTGAGCTTGAAAATCTTTATCTCTATTATCGGCACAACTAAAGTGTTTGATATCGGAACGAAACATTCTCTTACAATTAGTCAAAACAGTTATGATGATATTTCTATTATTGGGACAAATGTAGATTTAATGCTATCTCGTGAAACGTTGTACGATTCTTTTAAAGTGAATGTATATGACGGGGATGTATTTCATAATTATACGAAGCTAAAAGATAGCGTTATGTTAGAAGCGGGAGACGTATTATATTTTGATGGTGTTTTAGTAGAAATAGGCAATGAAGACATTCAAGTACTTTCTTCAGAAGAGAACGTGAAATCTACGTTACCTATTTTAGTAGAATCAGAAACAAATTATCAAAGTGGTTATCCAGATTATCATCGTTCACCGCGTATTATTTACCGTGAACCAGAAGAGAAAATGACAATTGCAAAACCTTCAAGTATGCCGTCAAAACCGACTGAACATTTGGCAAGAATTATTGCACCTTCTCTTGTCATGATTGTCGTAACCGTATTACTTGCTATCTTTATGAAATATGGGATGTTTATTATTGCATCGATTGCGATGACATTAGTAACAATTATTGTTTCTGTCACATCATATATAAAAAATTTAAAGCAATATAAAATTGACATTGTTGAACGTGATAAAAGTTATAGAGCGTATATAAAACAAAAAACGAAAGACTTACATGCAGAAAGTGAAAAACAGCGCCATGCATTACATTATCATTATCCAAATGTTGAAGTGATACGTAATATGGCTATGCAAGTAAATCCACGTATTTATGAAAAAACAATGTTACATCATGATTTCTTAACATTTAGCGTTGGGACAGGACAAGCTAATACGAGTTTTGAAATCCAATTTAATGAAGAAGAATTTAGTCAAACGAAAGATGAGTTAATTGATATAGCGCGTGAACTAAGACAGCGTTATCTTACTTTGGAAGATGTACCTGTTGTAACAGATTTGATAAATGGACCGGTTGGCTATATTGGACAACGCTCTTTAGTGCTAGAACAATTACAATTATTAGTTGTACAAACCGCGTTATTCCATAGTTATTATGACTTGCAGTTTATTACTATTTTTCCTGAAGAGGAAAAAGAAAAATGGAATTGGATGCGCTGGTTACCACATGGAAGTGTTCGCGATATAAATGTACGTGGATTTGTATACCATGACCGTAGCCGTGATCAAGTGTTAAATAGTTTGTATCAAATATTGAAAGAACGAAAATTAAAACTAGATGAAAAAAGTTCAACGAATGAAAAAATGTACTTTGCACCGCACTATGTTGTTCTCATTACAGATGAAAAACTAATACTAGATCATGTTGTTATGGAATTCTTTAATGATGATCCAAGTCAATTAGGTGTATCACTTGTATTTGTACAAGATGTTATGCAAAGTTTACCAGAGCACGTGAAAACGGTAATTGATATAAGAGATGCAAAACAAGGGAACATCATCTTAGAACAAGGAGAGCTTGTAAACCGTCAATTTAAACTCAATCACGTACCGAAAGGGTTCAATTTAGAAGACATTTCACGAGCATTAGCACCTTTAAATCATTTGCAAAACTTAAAAAATAGTATCCCAGAAAGTGTAACATTTTTAGAGATGTACGGTGTTGAGAAAGTAAAAGAACTAAATATCACAAGTCGCTGGGAGAAAAATGCAGCGCATAAATCTTTAGCTGTACCACTTGGATTACGTGGTAAAGAAGATATCGTAAACTTAAACTTACACGAAAAAGCACACGGACCACACGGGTTAATAGCAGGTACAACAGGTTCAGGTAAATCGGAAATTATACAATCGTACATTTTATCTCTAGCAGTTAATTTCCATCCGTACGAAGTAGCCTTTTTATTAATTGACTATAAAGGTGGCGGTATGGCGAATTTATTCAAAAACTTACCGCATTTATTAGGAACAATTACGAACTTAGATGGAGCACAAAGTATGAGAGCGCTCGCATCAATTAAAGCTGAATTACAAAAAAGACAACGATTATTTGGGGAAAATGATGTAAACCATATTAATCAGTATCAAAAACTGTATAAAGAAGGCTTAGTAAGTGAACCGATGCCACATCTATTTTTAATTAGTGATGAATTCGCGGAACTGAAGTCAGAACAACCAGAGTTTATGAAAGAGTTAGTTTCAACAGCGCGTATCGGTCGTTCGCTCGGAATCCATTTAATATTAGCTACGCAAAAACCGAGTGGTGTTGTAGATGATCAAATTTGGAGTAACTCGAAATTCAAACTAGCATTAAAAGTTCAAAATACGTCAGATAGTAATGAAATTTTAAAAACACCAGATGCTGCTGAAATTACATTACCAGGACGTGCTTACTTACAAGTTGGGAATAATGAAATATATGAACTATTCCAATCAGCTTGGAGTGGAGCAGACTATGTAGAAAACAAAGAAGATAAAGAACATTTAGACGCAACGATATATGCAATAAATGATCTAGGACAATATGAAATATTAAGCGAAGACTTAAGTGGACTTGGTAGTAGTAAAGAAGTAATAAGCGTACCATCTGAACTGGATGCTGTTATTGACTACATTCACGATTACGCAGAAATAAATGAAATTGAAGCGTTAGCTAGACCGTGGTTACCACCACTTCCAGAAAGCGTATATTTACAAGACTTACATGCAATTCAGTTCAAAGAAGCATGGACGAAAGAAAAGAAACCATTACAAGCAACAGTTGGTCTACTAGATCAGCCTGAATTACAATCACAAACACCATTAACATTAGATATTAGTAAAGACGGACACGTAGCGGTCTTCTCAAGCCCAGGCTACGGAAAATCAACATTCTTACAATCAGTCATTATGGATGTAGCTCGTCAGCATAGTCCGGAGCATTTGCATGTGTATTTAGTGGACCTTGGAACAAATGGTCTTCTACCTTTGAAAGGATTACCTCATGTAGCGGATACGATTACGATTGATGAATCTGAAAAATGTTTAAAGTTTGTTGAAAGATTAACTCAAGAAATGAAAAATCGTAAACGATTATTAAGTGAATATGACGTTGCAAATATTGAAATGTATGAAAAGGCAAGCGGGAAAGAAATACCACATATTATTATTGCAATCGACAATTATGATGCAGTAAAAGAAGCGAAGTTCTATGAAAGCTTTGAAATGCTAATTATGCAAATTGTCCGAGATGGTGCAAGTTTAGGAATTCATACCTTAATTAGTGCAGGGCGACAAAATGCACTTAGAATTCAATTGTACAATAATATTAAAATCCAAACTTGCCTATATATGATTGATCAAAGTGAAGTAGCTAGTATTGTAGGGAGATCTGATATAAAAGTGGAAGAAACAGCAGGAAGAGCGTTAATAAAACTAGAATCTCCTACATTATTCCAGGTTGCACTACCTACGAAAGCAGAAGATGAATTACAGCAAATTCAATTATTACAACAAGAAGCAAATGATATGGATCGAGAATGGGATGGAGAACGTCCGAAGGCAATTCCAATGATGCCAGAAGTGATTGATATTGCTACTTATCGTAAAAATAAAGACGTTACAAAAGCTCTACAAGTAGCAAGAATTCCAATGGGGCTTGATTTTGCAAACGTAGAAGTTGTAGCTCATGATATTGCAGTGAATGATCATTTAATGATTTATAGTGTAGATGATAGTATGAGAAAACAAATTGTATCTAGCATCCTATCTCAATTGAATAAAGATTATTTTGAAAGTGTGACGTTGGTGGATACAGCAGAGTATAGTTTCGTTCAATATAAAGACGATGTGACGCACTACATTGTAGACGAAAATGAAATCAATATGCATGCGAAGTATTGGATGGAAGTAATTCGTGAACGAGCTCTTGAATTAGCACAAGCAAGACAAGAAGGTAGAGAAATTCCTGCATTCACAAAACAACTCATTATCATGACAAATGTTGAAGAGTTTAGTAAATTTGTTTATTTAGAAATGGAGGATGCAGCGACTTTAATTGATTTATCTCGTACAGTAGGTATTTACTTTGTATTAGCAGGTCACCACGACTACATGGACCGAAATCGTGAAGCTCTACCTATGAAAATGAGAAGTAAACTAACAGCAGCAATTATCGCAATGCCATTAAATGATCAAAGTATCTTCAACATAAAATATATAAGCAACGAAGCACCATTAGGTAAAGATGAAGTGTATTACTATCAAAAAGGGAACATAATGAAACTAAAAATGCCTAGAGTAACTAACGAGGTGACAGTATGAAATTAAAGAAGAAAGCTAAGGTGATGATAGTCGTGTCAATAGTGGCAAGTTTATTAAGTGGATGTGGTTTTGGAGAAAAGCAAATAGATTATAAGCCATTTGTCAAAGCTTTGGATGAAGGTGACATGAGAAAGGTTATGTCTGCGAGTGATGATGGGTATGCGTATGTGAAGGAACGGGTTATTGATTTTACGACAGAAAAAAATGGTGATGACAGAATTCATAATACACTATATCAAACTACTGAAGGTATATATAATTTGAAAGAAAAATTGTTATATGGAATAACGTCTCAAAAAATAACAAGTAAAACAAAAGATATAAAGTATAGGCATAAGGATATTAATTATAAAGAAGAAGAAAAATATAATACCAACTTTATGTATAAAAACGGAAAACTTCAAGGTTCGGATTCAAATTTAGATATTTCTCCTGTGAAATTGATATTTAATAGATTACAAGGTGTAGGGAATTTAAAACTGAAAGCAGATGGTAATAGAAAAAAATTTAATGAACCAAATTCAGTTGGATTTACTTTAACAGAAGCACAATTTCAAGAAATAATTAATGATAAATTAAAATTGCAATATAATAAATTTGAAAATGCATCAATTGTACTTAACTTTAACGATTCAATAGACAATGAAAAACACCCAATGCAAATAACAGAATTAACAATTTCAATTGACTATGAGAAGAAAAATGATGAAGGTAAAATGTTAACGCATAGTCAACAAATATATGTTTATTTTAGTAGTAAAAAAGATAACAATCAGGAAGCTAAGAAAGAGTTTGTAAATTATGAAAAACAATATAAAAATAAGTAATTAAATGGGAAGGTGAAGTGGTTTGACGAAAGGTGTGGAAAAGACAGAAAATTATAGATTGACTTCGGATTGGGGGAAATTGAAACTAGCAGGAGAAGATATATATAGTTTCAATAACAGCGAAGAGCCATATAATAAAACAGGAGAAAACGGCAGGGAATTAAACATAAATACTTTAGAAGAAAAATTTGGTGCAACACTTATAGAAGTTGAAGTGGATAAAGATACAGGATTTGCAGCTTATGCCTTTAAGGATAATAAAACAGGAGAAGTTGTTATTTCGTATGTTGGAACGGAAGCTGGAAAAGACAATAATAGTGATGTAGTAGTGGATGCGGAGATAGGTGGTCATAATTTAACCAATGCAAATAAATTAGTGTTTAATGATTGGGAACATGAGTTAGAAGTAAAACAATATGATCAAGGAGAGGCATTTTACGAAAAAGTGAAACAATATGCTGATGGTAAAACCATTAGTATAACAGGACATTCTTTGGGCGGAGGTATTGCAAATACAGTAGCATTAAGGCATCAAGAAGACGATATTGATGTTTTGGCGCTAAATCCAGCACCAGTTTTAAATCGAGATGTAGATAAGTTTGGTAATGGCTTTGATATGAAAAATGTTCGGAATATCATTAATCAGAATGATCCACTACATATTGGGATAAAGGCAGCAGACTTCACACTTCCGGGAAGAATGTATAAAATTCCGAATCAAGCTGGTCACTCATATGCTTTTACAGTGAAGGATTATGATGAGAATGGACATCTAATATGGATTGATAAACTAGCAAGTGATAATGATACAGGGTGGGATATTATTCCGGGGATTCTGGAGCTTTCCCAATCTACTGGTGCAATATATACAGGAACTATAAATGACGTATTTCATAGAAAAGTTTCTATCCAGGAAGAAAAAATAGCTGGAAATGCAATTAATTTGATACTAAGCGTAACGCCAATTTCTACTATTTTAGGTGGGATATTATGGTACTCGGACGTTATGCAAGGTAGCAAGGAGCTTGAAAAGCTAAAAGATATAGTTCAAGAAGGTTTTTCAAGATTAAATACAAAGTATGAAGGGCTAAAATCCCAAATTACAGCAGAAGCAATCCAATTTAGTATAATGGCTACAGTTGAAATAAAAGGAGCGGTAGATATCGCTGTAGAATGGATTGAAACAACTTTAGCGAAATGTAAGGAAAAAGTTTTAGAAGTATTAGAGTCTGTATTTAATACTGCTATAAATTTTTTAGCTGGAAGTGTTGTAGTATATTTAGCTACAAGTGAAATTTTAGATATTGCAAAAGAAGTTGCAGCTTCTTACGTGCAAGATTTACTAGATTTGTTTAAAGGAGATTTTGTAGTTGATACAAATGTAGCTGCAATTGTATCTGAACATATATTAAGTCATCGTCACTCATTGTTAAATCTCTTTATGAATGATAACAGTAGGGGGATAAACCGTTCTTTATTAGGTGAAATTGCTAAAGATGTGAAGGAGTTATCGAAAGATTTAAAACAATTAAACGACGATGTTTCAGAAGCGGTATTTTCTATGTTTGCAAAAGACGAAGAATTAGGAGCAGTTTCATATTATTAAAACTCCAAGTTTATAAATTTAAAAGAGAGGGGTATGAAGGTGGATTTACATACGATAATGTCAAGAGTTCATAGTACATTTCCAGCTAGTGGTGGACGAGAACAAATTATAAACGTTGTAGTGCAATTGGAAAAAGCAGCTGCATCTTTAACGGGAGATATTAGAAGGTTAGAGAGTAGTATTGATAGCACATTACAAGGAAAAACACGTGAGGCATTTATTGATCGTATCCGTCAATTAGAGAAAAAAAGACAAAAAATAGAAGAGAAAATTAGCGTACTAAAAGGGACAGTGAATTAATATGAAAGACTATATGGATAAAGTATTACCTTTAGGCAGTGTTGTAAGATTGGGTCTTAAAGAAGAGGAAGATGCGGAGTATGTAATTACTACGAGAGGTTTATTACTTGATGAAAACACATTCTATGATTATGGCGGAGTGTTGCATCCAGTGGGTTTAACCGAAGAGACGTATAAATTATTTAACCACACGGATATTGCAGAGGTTAAATTTGAAGGGTATCGAAATAAAATTGAAGGTCAATTCGCAGCTAAGTTTAAAATGTGGCGGAATGAGTTTGTTGAAAAAGTAATTGAAAAAAATAAAAAGCAACAACAAGCACAAGAGTTAGAAATAAAGGGAAAAAAATAAATTTAAAAGGAAATAAGCTTTCCTCTTCCAAAATGGAAAGAGGAAAGCTTATTTTGATTGAATAAGGGTGTCAGTATGAAGTTAAAGAAGAAAGCTAAGATGATGATAGTACTGTCAATAGTAGCAAGTTTATTAAGTGGATGTGGTTTTGGAGAGACAAAGATAGAGTATGAGAGATTAGTAGAGGCATTGGATGAAGGGGACATGAAGACAGTTATGTCTGCGAGTGATGATGGGTATGCGTATGTGAAAGAAGAGGTTAGGGATAGCACTTTTATTGAGGATAATAATAAGCAAATAGGAGTAGTTTATCAAACAACGCAAGGTATTTATAGTATTAAAGATAATATTCTTTTTGGTGAGGCACAAAAGAAAGTCAATACTCCAGTTGAGGATGAAAAACATAGTGACAACCCACAATATAAAGAAGAAGTTGTATTCAAGTCAGATATAAGATACGAAAATGGACAGCTAGAAGCTTCAAATCGAGGGGGAGATATGTCTAATATAAAATTAATGCTCAATAGAGTGCAAGGAATAAAAGAATTGAAACCAAATGTGAATAAAAAAAGCTTCAGCCAACCAGCTACGATAAGCTATAATTTATCAGAAACTCAATTTAAAGAGCTATTTAATGGGAATTTAGGATTAGAGTATGAGAAGTTTAGTTATGCAACACTACTAATTGAATTTAATTCTGCTAAGGATACAAAGGAAAATCCGATGGAAATAACAGAGATAACAATTTCGATAGGCTATAAACAAAGAAATGAAGAAAATAATATGATTAGGCATGATCAAGAAATAACAACATATTTACATAATAAAGAAGAAAATAATCGGAAATCAAAAAAAGATTACTTACAATATGAAAAGAAATTTAAAGAAAGCCATTAATATATAAGGGGGAGAATATGGTGAACGAGGAAGATTATAAATTAAGTAGTGATGTAGGAAAATTAAGATTATCGGCAAGAGATATTTATGATTATAATGGACAAGAAAAAAATATAATAATTCTGATCCAATAATAAATAAACAGAAGTTACAAGACAACTTTAATGCTAATCTTATAGTTTCTGATGATATTCATTCAGTGACTGGATTTGGGGCATATGCTTTAGAGGAAAGAAACACGCATGAAATTTTCATTGTATACGTTGGAAACCAACCGAGCCAAATAGGCTATTTAGCAACCGATGGAGCAATTTGGCTGCATAATTTAACTAATTCACCTATATTGGGATCATTAGCGGAATTTCAGTATAGTCAAGCAGAAAAATTTTATGAAAAAGTCAAGGCGAGTAATAAAGGAAAGAAGATAACTTTACTAGGGCACTCTTTAGGTGGCGGAGCAGCGAATACAGTTGCATTAAGACATCAAGAAGATAATATAAACGTATTAGCTTTAAATCCTGCGCCTGTTTTAAATAAGGATGTGGTTAAGTACGTATACGGGACCAATATGAAGAATTGCCGCAGTCTTATAAATGAATATGGTCCTTTGGATGGCGCCATTAAAGCCACAGATTTTGTAATATCTGGACAGGTTTATAAAATGGAAAATGGGGATATTTCGGTATTTTTATAGTTAGGAAAAAGTTATTCTAAAAGGAGTAAGTTGGGTGAATCATAGACGCAAGAAAAAGAAACCGAAACAAATAAGAAAAGAAGCTGTTCAGATAAAACCGATAGTAGAAGAAAAACCACTAAAGAAGAGTAGAAAAAAGTTAGTTGATATTCTTCTAGGTATTCTTCTTTTCCCAATTTTTATATGGGCTGTCTTGGAAGGTTCTACAACACAAGTAAGCAAAGGGAAGACTTTCCTTATTATCGTTTTCTTTCTCTTAATTGCAATAGGGTTATCTATGATAGGAAACAAATAAGGGGGAGTGCAGATGTTTAAGAAGAAGGAGAAAAAAACATTTACGTTAGATTGGTAAACACACAAGGGGAAATCATTCGAGAGTTTAATTGTACAGAAAAAGACTTGCGAAAAGTAAAAGAAAATGGTACTGAAATTCGTTTGGTTGGAGATAACTCATATGAGATGGTAGCAACCGATGAACAACTAGAAAAACTAGCAAGAGCTGAAGCAGAAATCGAAGCGGAAATTAAGGCATGGGAAGATGCTTTAAATGAGAGTTTGGATGAACGGGAAGAAAGAGAAGCGAGACAGAAGGAATTGAAAGAAAAGAATAAATGGAGTACAAAGAAGAAAGTAATCGTATTTGGACTGATATTCTTTGTATTTATTGGATTACCTATTATCGAAGGGTATCAAAATAGTAAACTAGTTGAAGAAGGTACATCATTACATGCAGAAATTGTAGGTAGGCATGTAGAGAAGGAATTCATGTTTACACACCCCACACTAGTAGTTGAGGTAGATGGTAAAAAGCATAATGTATGGGTAAGTGAAGAGACATATAACGGAGCAGAGTGGTTAGGTAGACTAAAAATCATCAAAACAAAAGATGGTAAAGTTGAGAAAGACCCTAGATATGAGGGTGAAGACTTAATTACGAGTTATTAAGCAGTATGTTTTTAGTATTCGCTTCTCTCAAATTAAATAACATTATTATTTGCAAAAATCGAATCCATTAAAATAAAAAACAAATTTTAAATAACTGTAATAACCTCCTAGCATATTGTTGATGGGAGGTTATCACCTTTCTGAAGATAAAATTAAAGAGCTATATTATCTTGATACAATTGTGATGACAGTAATGTTTTTACTAAGTGAGTGCAGTTTCGGGGAAACAAAAATAGAGTATGAGGGATATGCTTAAGTGAAAGAGAGAAGAATATTTAGAGCTTTTGAGGAGAAAGAAGGCTATTTGAACTATCAAAAGCATTCTGATTATGTACGGTAATTATACATAAAAGATTATCTAAATTTAGTTACACAAAGATGAATGTACTTAAAAAGTTAGATTACATTAGTATATGTAGGTTTCTTATTTATAGGAGCAGTGATTGTTCATATTGTGACAACGATTGATACGTTTAATCAGGCAAGTGAAGGTGCATTTAGCATGAATGAAAGATCCGCTTCCTTTTTTAGTAAAACAAAAGAAACTATGATGAAAGGGGCTTTAATATACGCATTAATCCTACTTATTTTGATTTATTTTCATAATGATTATACGTTTGATACTTTTATTGGATATGTAATAGGTACTGTTTTACTATATACAGTAGCCGTTGGTGCAGCAGAATTCCAGCTATTGGTGTACTGTAGATTCAAATTTAAATCATTTAATATGACTTGGGAAGAAAATGAGAGAATGCGTGGGAGAACTCGAAAACAAAATAAAAAATTCAAAACGAAAAGTAAATAAGGGTGAAATAGAATTTAAGTGTATGAGAATTATTTAAAACTATATAGAAGGTGAAAAAACTGAATGTGGAATATAAGAGAAGAAGATATGGGTCTTTTTGAAATTGAAAATAGAAATCGATTAAGTCCGGATTATATAAGAATCTTTTATGTAGGAGTTTTTGCATATACTTCTATACCCATGCTTATTATGTTTTTAATTTTTTTGCTGAATGGTGATAAGATTTCTTTAACTCCTTTTGAGAAGATGGTTGTACAAACTGAAGTGAAATTGTATATTTTGGAGTTCGTTTTTTTAATGTTATTCATGTCTAAAAAAATTGCTTTTAAATTACAGAAACTCCAAACCATTGTGACTGTATTTTATTCTTTTCAGTTAGCAACATTACCATTTATGGCTATGGTGGTGGAAGAAATCTTTGATTTTCCATGTGATAATAAAACACTGGTTTATGTTGGTTTAATACTATTAGGTGCAATCTGTATGCACATTGTGGCAACGATTGATGTTTTTAGAAAAGCAAAGCATGGGGGATATAAATTGGAAGGAAAGGCTGTCTCGTTTTTTACTAATACGAAATTATATTTATTGATTGGAATGACAATCATTGTAATAGTTCTACTTGTATTTATTTTTTTAAACCTTAATTATGCATTTGATGAAATGGCAATTTATGTGATACAAACAATAATATTATATACATTTGCTGTAGTATCAGCAGAATTCGTCCTGTTAGTGTATTGTCGCTTCAAATTCCCATCATTTAATATTACGTGGGAACAACATGAAAAGGAACGCCAAGAATTTATAGCAAATAGAAAAAGAATAAGAGAGAAAGAACAAAAGCGAAACAAAAACTGAAATGAAAGTTGTAAATGATACTTGTAAACTTATATTGAAGATAGAATGAATACATTATTCATAAATTAACTAGTAAAGGGAGGAATGTAATATCTTGAATAAAGATTCTAAAGCTGTAAAAAAAGAAAAAGGTTTATTTGAAAGTGTAATAGCACCTATTATTGTGGGGAGTATGTTTATCTTTTTAATTCTATATAAAATAGCAGAGTTTCTGGGGAAGTGGCTCATTATTTTGTCAATACCGAGCTATATTGTTACTATGTTTATTTTTTTATACCAGAAAGAATATGGAGGTGTATTGGTTTGTGGAATAGGCTTAATACTAATGCTATCGCTGTATTTTGTGTTTGTTAAAAAAAGTAAAAAAGGCTAGTTTAATATGAAATACCAAAAACACTTATTTACTCTTAGTTTGTCTACAAAAATAGAGTTATTACATGATTTTAGAAAAGATGGTGTAATTATATATGGAATATAAAAGAAGAAGATTTAAATGAATTTAAAAGTACTTGCAAGAATCGCTTAAGTCTCGATTGGGCGACAGGATTTATGTTTGGAACGATGTTTTTTATTTCTTTAATAATGTTTTTTCTTATTGGAGGGTTAATAAGGTTTGGTTGGAGTTATTACCCGACTCTCTTTGATAAAATAATTGTTAGCCTTGAGTTAGTGCTTTATAGTCTTCAAGTAATTTTTTTTATTATTTATTTGTTTCCTAAGATGCGATTTAAATTTTAGAAACTACAAACACTCGTGGTACTATTATATGCGTTTCAGCTAGGCACTATAACATTTACAATGTTGATAATTCCAGGAGCGTCAAATTATTCAATTGATCAAGTTACATTAATGTATGTCGGGTTATTATTTTTAGGTGCAGTCATTTTACATATTTTAGCGACTATTGATACTTTTAGACAGGCAAGTAAAGGGGCATTTAATACGGGAGAAGAGTCCTCTTCATTTTTTAGTAAAACAAAGAGGACTGCAATAAGTGTGCTCTAATTTATGTGTTAACTCTTCTCATTTTAATTTATGTGCATAATGATTATACACAAAATATTTTAGGATTGTATGCGGGAGGAACTCTAATCATGTACGCGGTAGCCATAGGTGCAGCAGAGTTCCAATTATTAGCCTATTGTAGATTTAAATTTCCATCATTTTATATTTCGTGGGAGGAGCATGAAAGGGAACGTCAGGAATTCTTAAAGCGTTATAAAGAGAGAGAGGAAAAGAAAGCAAAATAAGTTTTTGTTTCTGAAAATTCGAACAGAATATATGAACAATTAAGGATTGTATAGAAATCGATGCTATTAAAAATTAAAGTATCTTCAATATAATCTGTATGAGTAAGTAAATATCAGTAAGTAAAGGTGAAATGTATTACTTTCCAAAAAGAAACATAATGAACTTAAAAATGCCTAGAGAAATCAACGGGGTGTCAGTATGAAGTTAAAGAAGAAAGCCAAGATGATGATAGTTCTGTCAATAATAGCAAATTTATTAAGTGGATGTGGTTTTGGGGAGACGAAGATAGAGTATGAGAGATTAGTAAAGGCGTTGGATGAAGGTGATATGAAGACGGTTATGTCTGCGAGTGATGGCGGGTATGCTTATGTAAAAGAAGAGATTAGGGATAGCACGTTTTGGGCGGAAAATGATAATCGCATTAGCGTTGTATATCAAACAACAGGAGGAGTATACAATATTAAAGAAAAAAAGTTCTATGGAACAACTTTGCAAGAAATTGCTAGTTCATTAAATAGTGAGCAAAAAAAAGAAGAGATTGTATATAGAACTAGTATTAAATATGAAGATAATCAATCAAAAAGTCCAGATCAAAATTTGGATGTTTCGAATGTTCGATTTATATTTAATAGATTAAAGGGAATAGATAGTTTAAGACCCAAAAAAGATAAAAAAAGATTTAGTGAGTCATCCAAGGTAACATATTACTTAACCGAATCGGAATTTCAAGAAATAATTAATGATAAGTTAAAGGCGGACTACGATAAATTTGATGAAGGAATATTATTAATGGAATTTAGTTCGGCGAAAGATTCAAAAGAAAATCCAATGGAATTCACTACAATAAGCATCACAATGGGATATGAAAAAAAGAATAAAGAAGGCCGATTAATAAGGCATGATCAAAAAATAGCAATCTATTTAAATAGTAAAGAAGATAACGATAAAGCTTCTAAAACCCGATATGAGGAGTATGAAAAACAATATTTGAATAATAAGTAATGTATAAAATAAGGGGAAAGGTGTAATTATGGCATGAGTAAAAGGTTAGTTAAAAAAATAGTTATTGTAATGACAGTAACGTTTTTACTAAGTGCGTGCAGTTTCGGGGAAACAAAAATAGAGTATGAGAGATTAGTAAAGGCATTGGATGAAGGGGATATGAAAACGGTTATGTCTGCGAGTGATGATGGATATGCTTATGTGACTCAAAGAGGTATTTATAGTACGTTTGAGCAAAAAGAAGATGGAGAGCACAGTAAGACAATTCGTCAAACTACGGAAGGTGTATATAATACAAAAGATAAAAGTTTATATGGAGAGGCGATACAAACAGTTGCGACTGATATAGAAAAAGACAAGGGGAAAAGGACAAATGTAAATTATAAAAAAGAAACTATTTATAGTACTCATGTTAAGTATGAAAATGGACAGGTGAAAAGTTCGGATTCAAATCTAGATGTTTCATACGTAAACTTAATTGTAGATCGTTTAAATGGGATAGGGAAACTAAAGATGAAGCCCGAGAATGATATAAAAAAGTTTGATCAGCCTAATTCAGTTGGATATCGACTAACTGAATCTGAATTTAAAGATATTATTAATAATAAATTAAAGATACAATACGATGAATTTGATGGAGCAACAATCGTATTGCACCTGGATGCCTCAAAAAATCCAAAACAAATTTTGCAAATGAGGATAGATATAGATTTTAAAGAAAAGAATGAGGATGGAAAATTAATAGAAAATATGTTCCAAATAATAACGTATTTTAATAGAAAACAGGATAATAACCAAGATGCGAGACAGGAATATTTAAAATACAAGGCGCAGTACAACAAAAGAGATAGTTAAGAGTGGCGATGAAAATAAAAAGGTATAAAATCAGTGACTAAGAAAATTGAATCTTTATTTTGGTAATATACTATAGTTCGGGGAAAGGTGAAGCTAACAAATGTGGAACATAAAAGAAGAAGATCTAGATGAATTTAGAATTACATGTAGACATCGTTTAAGCCCTGAAGGAGCTATGTTGTTTATGTTTGGTGGAATGCTTTATAGTTCGTTATTGATGCTTTTTATTTTTGGAGCATTAATTAGATTTGGCTGGGATTACTATCCGACTCTTTTTGACACAGTAATGGTCAGAATGGAATTGTTGTTATATAGCCTACAAGTAATCTTTTTTATTATATATCTGATCCCTAAGGTACGTTTTAAATTTCAAAAGCTCCAGACATTGGTGATATTATTATATGCGTTTCAGTTAGGTACTATAGGTCTTACGGCATTTGTTCTTCCAGGGATGAGTAATTATTCTATTAATTTTATTACGCTTATTTATGTAGGTTTACTAGTATTAGGAGCAATACTTGTTCATGGTGTAACAACATTTGATACTTTTAAACAAGCAAGTAAAGGTGCGTTTAGTATGGGAGAAAGATCTACTTCATTTTTTAATAAGGAAAAGAAAAATGTAATGTTTGGTGTGGTAATTTATGTACTAATTCTTCTCGTTTTAATTTATATACAAAATAATTACTCATTGAGCATAATGTTTGGTTACTTTATATTTACATTCATCATGTACGCGATAGCCATAGGCGCAGCAGAGTTCCAATTATTAGTCTATTGTAGATTTAAGTTTCCGTCATTTTATATTTCGTGGGAGGAACATGAAAGAGAACGTCAGAAAAGACTAAAGATGTATGAAGAGAAGGAAAAGAAGCAAACAAAATAAAGAAATAAGTTTTGCGTCGAAATGAGGAATGATGGATGCTTAAAATAAAGGAAGAAGATTTAGGTTTATTCAAAATTGCAAATAAAAACCGATTAAGTCCGGATTATATAAGAATCTTTTATGTAGGAGTTTTTGCATATACTTCTATACCAATGTTCATCATGTTTTTAGGTGTTTTGCTGAACGGTGATAAGATTTCTTTAACACCATTTGAAATATTTTTGGTACGATCTGAGGTAAAGTTATACATTTTGGAGTTGATTTTTTTAATAATTTTCATGTCTTCAAAGGTAGCTTTTAAATTACAGAAACTCCAAGCCATCGTGACTTTATTTTATTCTTTTCAATTAGCAACATTACCATTTATCGTTATGATGGTTGAAGGAATGTTTGATTTTCCAAGTAATAATAAAACGTTAGTTTATATTTGTTTAATAATGTTAGGGGCGCTTTGTACTCACATTGTAACTACAATTGATGTTTTTAAAAAGGCAAAACATGGAGGATATAAATCGGAAGGACCAGCTGTCTCATTTTTTACTAACGCAAAATTATATTTATCGATTGGAATGACAATTGGTGTAATGGTTCTACTTATATTAATTTTTCTAAATCTTAATTATACATTTAGTCAAATGGCAATTTATGTTGTACAAACAATAATATTATATATATTCGCTGTAGTATCAGCAGAATTCGTCCTATTGGTGTATTGTCGCTTTAAATTTCCATCATTTAATATTACGTGGAAACAACATGAAAAGGAACACCAAGAATTTATAGCAAATAGAAAAAGAATAAGAGAGAAAGAACAAAAACTGAAATGAAAGTTATAAATGATACTCGTAAACTTACATTGAAGATAGAATGAATACATTATTCATAAATTAACTAGTAAAGGGAGGAATGTAATATCTTGAATAAAGATTCTAAAGCTGCAAAAAAAGAAAAAGGTTTATTTGAAAGTGTAATAGCACCTATTATTGTTGGGATTATGTTTATCTCTTTAATTCTATATAAAGTAGCAGAGTTTCTGGGGAAGTGGATTGTTATCTTCGGAATAATATTTTTTATTGGTAGTATATTTCTTTGCATATATCTAGAAGAATATGGAGGGGTGTTGGGCGGTGGGATAGGGTTAATATCGATGCTATTGTTATATGTTATGTTTATTAGAAAAAGTAAAAAAGGCTAGTTTAATATGAAATACCAAAAACATTTATTTACTCTCAGTTTGTCTACAAAAATAGAGTTATTACATGATTTTAGAAAAGATGGTGTAATTATATGTGGAATATAAAAGAAAAAGATTTAGATGAATTTAAAATAACATGTAGAAATCGCTTAAGCCCAGAAGACTCTGTGGGATTTATGTTTGGAGGAATAGTTTATAGTTCATTATTCATGCTTTTTATTTTGGTAGCATTAATTAAGATTGGCTGGGGATACTATCCGACTCTCTTTGACAAAATAATTGTTAGTATTGAATTAGTGTTATATGGTTTGCAAGTAATCTTTTTCATTCTATATCTAATTCCAAAAGCTCGTTTCAAATATCAAAAGTTGCAAGCACTTGTGATATTATTATTTGCATTTCAGCTAGGAACTATAGGATTCACATTGTTTATACTTCCAGTAATTTCGAATTATTCAATTGATCAAATTACATTATTGTATGTGGGTTTATTGTTTCTAGGAGCAGTTTTTGTTCATCTGGTGACAACGATTGATACCTTTAAACAAGCAGAGAGTGGGGCATTTAGTATGGATGAAAGAGCAACTTCATTTTTTAGTAAAACAAAAGGCAATGCAATGATTGGTGTTACGATATATGTACTAACCCTTCTTATCTTAATTTATGTTCATAATAATTATGAAACAGGGGTTTTAGTGGGGTATATGGCAGGAACCCTTGTAATGTACGCGGTAGCCATAGGTGCAGCAGAGTTCCAATTATTAGCCTATTGTAGATTTAAATTTCCATCATTTTATATTTCATGGGAGGAACACGAAAGGGAACGTCAGAAAAGACTAAAGCTTTATGAAGAGAAGGAAAAAAGAAAACTAAAGAAATAAAATAAGTTTTGGTTTCTGAAAATTCGAATAGAATATATAAGCAATTAAGGATTGTATATAAATCAATGCTATTAAAAATTAAAGTATCTTCAATATAATCTGTATGAGTTAATAAATACCGGTAAGTAAAGGTGAACTATATTACTATCAAAATGGGAATGTAATGAACCTAAAAATGCCTAGAGAAATCAGCGGGGTGTCAGTATGAAGTTAAAGAAGAAAGCTAGGATGATGATAGTTCTGTTAATAGTATCAAGTTTATTAAGTGGATGTGGTTTTGGGGAGACGAAGATAGAGTATGAGCCATTTGTCAAAGCTTTGGATGAAGGTGACATGAAAACGGTTATGTCTGCGAGTGATGATGGATATGCGTATGTGAAACAAAGAGGTATATATAGTACATATGAGCAAAAGGAAGATGGAGAGCACAGTAAAACAATCTATCAAACTTCGAAAGGCATATATAATACGAAAGATAAAAGTTTATATGGAAATACAACACAAGAAATTACCTCGGAAGTAGATAATAAAAATTATAAAGAAGAAGTTAATTATAGTACAAATATTATGTATAAAAATGAAAAGGTGCAAAGTCCGGATTCAAATCTAGATGTTTCATACGTGAACTTAATTGTAGATCGTTTAAAAGGAATAGGGAAACTAAAGATGAAGCCCAAAGGTGATATAAAAAAGTTTGATCAACCTAGTACTGTTGGATACAAATTAACTGAATCAGATTTTCAGAGCATTATTAATGATAACTTGAAAATACAATATGATGAATATGGTGGTGGATCAATCGCATTGCATATAGATTCTAAAAATGGCTTAGAGCAGATATTACAAGTAAGTATCGTAATGAATTATAAGAAGAGAAATGATGAAGGCAAGTTAGTAAAATATATATCACAGATACACACATATTTTGATAGTCAGCAAGGTAATAATCAGGATGCGAGACAGGAATATATTGATTTTAAAGTAAAGTATAATAAGAAGCAGTAATATTAAGAAGGGCATTTGCACGTAAAGATAATAGTGACATAAGTGAGATAAATCTTTCATAAATATTTCTATTTGTAGCGGAAAGAATTTGAGAATAAACAGGTAGCCTCAATTGCTGGAGTAGATGCAACAATTGGGGCGTTTATCTGTCTAAATTTAGTTTGAATGCATACCATTTTTTAGTTAGAGTCCTCGCTCCTCAAGTAGTTTCTTCATAACAACGGTTTGAAGTTTTTGTGTAATCTGCTTTTATTGCTAAGTTACAACTATTTCCTCTTATAGAGTACTTCTTATTATCGATACATCGTCCACATTCCAATGTCTTTAAATCCTAGTCGTTTATAAATACGTCCAGCAGCTGGATTGTTATAAAATAAACAAAGTGTTCGGCCTTCGTTCGTAAAGTCTTGAATCATTTTTTGTAATATGAGTGAAGCAAATCCATTTCCGCGGTAATTCGGATGCGTACATACGCCAACAACCATTGCGGATAATGAATTTTCAGCGGAAGTAGAGGCGGATGCGATGATTGCGCCGTCTTTTTCAATATAATATGTATGTCCTGTATTTGTTTCAATAGCTTGCCGTAAAATTTTTTCTGATTCATGAGCAGTTCGGAATTCAGTGATGTTATTTCGTAATTGCATAATTCGTTCTAAGTCATCTAGTGTGGCAAGTTTAATTGTTTCTTGGATAGGCGTGCTAGGTAAGTTGTTGCCATTTAGACATTCACAAAAATACATATCACTTTTGACACCTAGTTGAATAGCAGGAGAAGTTTCAAATTTTTCTACGATAGTTGACTTGCCAGATAGTTTAAGCGGCTTATACGCTGAAAGAAGTGCCACATAGTCAGAGGCGGCAAATTCTTCTTTACTATATGGGATAAATGAATCGTGGAAGCGGAGTAAAATTGATTTTAATGTTCCATCCTCTTTAAATACTCCCCATAGTTCTTGAAAATCTGTATCATAACCGAAAGCTTCAATATCTCCAATAATAAATAAGTTAAGGGCTGCTTCTTCTTTTAGGTAAGCGAATACTTGTTCATGATCTTTCTTTGTTAATTTTCTCATCATAACGAATCGACCCCTTTTTTATTTTTCTAAATATTACAACTTAAGTTTTTTGAAAGCAATATAAAATTTTATGTTTAGTTCACAAACTTTCGGAAAAACTAGGAAAGATATGACAAAGGAGGTTATGAACGGTGGATCATCCAATTCAAGGGTTAATGAAAGCAGCAATGGAAAATTTAAAAGAAATGGTCGATGTAAATACGATTGTTGGAGAGCCTGTTCAGACGGCTGACGGTGGTGTAGTGTTAACGGTTTCTAAAGTAGCGTTCGGTTTTGGAGCAGGAGGTTCTGATTTCCAAACGAATGATGGACAAAGAGCGAACGGTAACCCTGCATTTGGTGGCGGTAGCGCGGGTGGTGTTTCTATTACACCAGTAGCATTTCTTGTGGTGAATAAAGATGGAGTAAATATTCTTCATTTACAAAATGCGACACATTTAGCGGAAAAAATGATTGAATTAGCTCCACAAACAATTGATAAAATTCAATCGATGTTCCAAAAAGATGAAAAGAAAGAGGGAAATCATCATCCTCAAAACCCAGATGAAATCCTTTAAAAACGCCTGCTCACGAGCAGGTGTTTTTTCTTGTAATCACTATGTAATAAAACACATGAAATTGTAAATAGTTTTTGAAGTTTTTTCTATGTTTCTAAAATTTTTCATGTTAAAATATGCTATAGAATTGAAACATATAAAACGAAGGTGGCTAGGTGCTTTGTCTGGAGGATCTGACCAAGTAAAGAATATGATATATATTAATGGTAATCGTCGAGGTCATTGTTTTATTACATCAGGAATTACGTTTAAAGAGTTTGCAAGTAACATCCCTTCACCGCTTCATCAAGTGTTGCTTTTAAAGCATAACTTTGAATGGACAGATTTTCATTATCATACTTTATTTGAATATGTTGAGGAAGAAAATATACATAAGTTAATTCAAGCAGAGATTGATGAATTTGATGAATTTTGTTGGGTAGATTTTGATGATGCAAGCGATTTAGATGAACTAGAGCCAAAAGAAATTGCAGAGCTTTTATATTTGGCTCACAAAAAAGAACCACTTGCAAGAACGTTCTTTCCGTTATTGAAAAATAGATTTGTTTATTTTTCACATGATGACGGATGGTACAACAAAGTGTATTATCGTAGAATTGCAGACTTTGTAGGGATGTTAAGTAAAGTTATTCCTTATAAACTCGGTGCTTTCGGTAAGAAACGTTTTTCTTTCTTCCAAAAATCAAAAATTTTCCCAGCAATTTCAAAAGAAGTGATTATGGGGCTTCTTCCATTAATGGAAGATGGTCTTTATATTGATCTGGCAGGGAAAATTGAGTCAAGAAGGGGTCTTGAAATTCCGGTATATGTAGTTGGTTCGTATGAAAGTACGGATGAGGTACTAGATAATATCGATGAATTGAAAGAAGAAGCAACAGAGACTGGTTGGCTTATTTTTGATAAGAAAGAACAAGAGTGGCAATGGGTTGTGGACTAAGAAAACTTGGCGCATGCAGTCAAGTTTTCTTGTCTTTTGAAAGGAGTACAAATGAAGAAGTATTATACAATTGTGGGTATTGTAAGTATTATTCTTGTGGCAATTTTACTTATAACTTGTCCGAAAGAATCAGATTTTAAATTGTATCTAGAAGATAAGTATGCATTGAAATGTGACGAGAGTAGTTTTGAATGCACACAAAATGTAGATGGTAAAAAAGAAAAACTAAAATTTGAAAGTACAGATGCACGAAATGGTGTATTCTTTATGACTGTAAAGCAAACATTTAAAACAGAAGCTGATGTTACGAAAGAATATAGCGGGGTAGGAATGTTTGGTACATTTCTTTTTGTTTCAGAGAAGACTTTCTAGTAATAGAAGGTCTTTTTCTTATGCTTATGTTCATATAGATGAAGTAAGACAAGCATAGGAGGGATATTGATGAAGAAGGAATGTATTGTTTGTGGCGGTGAGGAGTTTTTTTCCTCAACGTTATACGCACGTACAAAACAAGATTGGGCGTATGCACCAAATATGTATCGATTTGAAAAGGTGTTTATTGAGCATAGGGATGAAGAAAATTATCCAGTGTTTCAAGAAATTACAGCGAAACATTGCTGTGGATGCGGTCATATTATGTTGTATCACGAATGAACACACCAAGTATAACTTGGTGTGTTTTTTTAAAACGCTGACAAAGCAAGCGGATAAAGTAAAGTAAATAAAACAGAAAAACTCCCAAAACCAATTGCTGTATATCCAAGTGTTCTTGCTCCGAAATTGACAGCTAATAAGCCAACTAAAATCGCAAGGGAACCGAGTGTAACTGGATAAAATGCAATGGAGAAAAGCGAAAGAAATAAAGCGACATAGCCTATCATTGCACCGGTATTTGTACCTTCTATTTCATTTGCAATTTCTTTACGCTTATGTCTAATTGGTAAGCCAGCTGGTGATATTTCAGCTGCATACTCTTCGTTTTTTTCACCACTTTTAAAATGATGATTTCTCTTTCTTCGCATGTACATCCCTCTCTTTCAATTGGGTGTACCTATAGTATCTTTCATCAAGAGAAGAACATGAGTATGAGTTAAACCCAAGTAAAGCAAAAATTGGAGAATAAAGATTCCTTCATTAGCATGTACATTTCCTTATGAAGATAAAACAGGAATTTTGGAAAATGATGTAGAATGAAATGAGTGATAAAGCGTGAAGGTAGGGGAATATATGACGAAATTTAATTGGCATGAATCAGCAGAAAAGAAATGGGATAGTAGTGCAGAGTTTTGGAATCAAAATAGTCAGGAGATGTGGGATAGTGGGAGTAGGAGTACGATTATTCCATTTTTTGAACAATATGTGAAGAAAGAAGCCAAGGTGCTTGACGTTGGTTGTGGTGATGGATACGGTACATATAAATTAAGTCGCGCGGGCTATAAAGCAGTTGGAGTGGATATATCAGAAGTGATGATTCAAAAAGGGAAGGAGCGCGGAGAAGGGCCTGATTTATCTTTTATAAAAGGAGATCTTTCTTCCTTACCATTTGAAAATGAACAATTTGAAGCAATTATGGCAATTAATTCTTTAGAATGGACCGAGGAGCCATTACGAGCATTAAATGAGATAAAGCGTGTTCTAAAAAGTGATGGATATGCATGTATTGCAATTTTAGGACCGACAGCAAAGCCAAGAGAGAACAGTTATCCTCGTTTATACGGCAAAGACGTTGTGTGTAATACGATGATGCCTTGGGAATTTGAACAGTTAGTAAAAGAACAAGGTTTTAAAGTTGTAGATGGTATCGGTGTATATAAGCGCGGAGTAAATGAGAAGATGTTAGGTCAACTATCTACAGAGTTACAACAATCGTTAACATTCTTATGGGTATTTATGTTAAAAAAGCATAAAGAAATGAAAGAATTTTTAGGAGGTAAATAAGTGCAGAAAATACAAAAAACTGATACAATATCATCAGAACCAATTAAAGGGGGACTAGGGTATATGACAACTACTACAACAGTTAAATCCGACATTGAAATCGCACAAGAAGCAAGTATGAAGAAGATTCAAGAAATTGCAGCTGAATTAAATATTTTAGAAGATGAATTAGAGCCATACGGTCATTATAAAGGTAAGTTATCTCTTGATATTTTTAAGCGCTTACAGAATGAGAAAGACGGTAAAGTTGTTTTAGTAACAGCGATTAACCCAACTCCAGCTGGAGAAGGTAAATCAACAGTAACAGTTGGTTTAGGTCAAGCTTTTAATAAAATTGGTAAGAAAACAGTAATTGCACTTCGCGAACCATCTCTTGGACCAACGATGGGGCTAAAAGGCGGAGCAGCAGGTGGTGGTTTTTCACAGGTTGTACCAATGGAAGACATTAACCTTCACTTTACTGGAGATATCCATGCGATCACAACTGCTAATAACGCGTTAGCGGCGTTTATTGATAATCATATCCAACAAGGAAACACACTTGGAATTGATACGCGTAAAATCGTTTGGAAACGTTGTGTTGACTTAAATGATCGTGCCCTTCGTAACGTAGTAATTGGTCTTGGTGGACCGGTTCAAGGTGTACCACGTGAAGACGGTTTTGATATTACAGTAGCATCTGAAATTATGGCCGTATTCTGCCTTGCAACAGATATTCAAGATTTAAAAGCACGTCTATCACGCATCGTAGTTGCTTATAATTTTGCAAATCAACCTGTAACGGTTAAAGATTTAGGGGTAGAAGGTGCGTTAACATTATTATTAAAAGATGCATTAAAGCCAAACTTAGTGCAAACGTTAGAAAATACACCAGCTATCATTCACGGCGGACCATTTGCGAATATCGCTCACGGTTGTAACAGTGTTATCGCTACTACAATGGCAGCAAAATTAGGTGATTATGTTATTACAGAAGCTGGATTTGGTGCAGATTTAGGTGCTGAGAAGTTTTTAGATATTAAAGCTCGTGCAGCTGGCATTAAACCAGAAGCAGTTGTTATTGTTGCGACGATTCGTGCGCTTAAAATGCATGGTGGCGTAGCAAAAGATCAATTAAAAGAAGAAAATGTAGATGCATTAGCAAAAGGTATGGAGAACTTACAGAAGCACGTTGAAACAATTCAAAGCTTCGGTGTGCCTTTCGTAATTGCAATTAATAAATTCATTACAGATACAGATGCAGAAGTTGCATACTTACAAGAATGGTGTAATGAGCGTGGCTATGCGGTATCCTTAACAGAAGTTTGGGAGAAAGGTGGCCAAGGCGGAGTTGACCTTGCTGAAAAAGTGTTAAAAGAAATTGAAAAAGGTGAAAACAACTACGCACCACTTTATGAATTAGAATTACCATTAGAAGAGAAAATTCGTACAATTGCTCAAAAAGTGTACGGCGCAAAAGATATTGAATTTGCTCCGAAAGCACGTAAACAATTAGCTCAATATGAAAGCGAAGGTTGGAGTAACCTACCAATTTGTATGGCGAAAACACAATACTCTCTTTCTGACGATGCAACGAAATTAGGTCGTCCATCTGACTTTATCGTTACAATTCGTGAGCTAAAACCATCTATTGGTGCAGGCTTTATCGTTGCGTTAACAGGAACAATGTTAACAATGCCAGGCCTTCCAAAACAACCAGCAGCACTACAAATGGATGTAAATGAAGATGGAAAAGCAGTAGGTTTATTCTAAAAGGTTGTAATTCATCTCGTTTATCTGTAAACTATATATACATCAAGTGGCGCCTTTCCATCGAAAGGCGCCTGTTTTTTGGAGGAAATTATGTTTGATCCAACTGCTTTTGATAATTTAAAAGTAATCGTAGAAGGCGCTGTTTATGATTTTGATTTACATGGAGATATTCTTGTAACTGATCGAAAAGATATGATGGACCTTGCTTCATTAAGTCGTATATATCATATTTCATTTCAATTAACAGAACCATTCGAACCGTTAGTAGAAGCAACATTTTCACTATCTGTAGATGCAAAGAACTTGTCTGGTGAAATATTAGAAGTACCACAATTTACACCAGGTTGTGAAATGAAATTAGCATTTTCATTCCCGATAGAAAAACCAGAAGTAATGTGCGAAGAAATTGAAACTTTCATGCATTCTATATGGGGAAAAGAAAGAATGATTACGCAAAAACTTTCATACGAATATAATAAGCAAGCGATTTCATATCATAATAAGGTAGAGGTTCTATTTCAAAAAGCGATTACAGAAGACCATGTTGATGATTTAATAGCTGTTATTTCACACATGATAGAAACGGTGCGAACAATACAACATTTTCTTCAAAAATAGAGATAAAGGAGAAAAACAAATGATAAAAGATATGCAACCATTTTTACAACAAGCTTGGGAGAAGGCTGGTTTTAAAGAGTTAACTGAAATTCAAAAACAAGCGATTCCAACTATTTTAGAAGGACAAGACGTTATAGCTGAATCTCCAACTGGAACAGGAAAAACATTAGCGTACTTATTACCCCTTTTACATAAAATTAATCCTGAAGTAAAACAGCCACAAGTTGTTGTTTTAGCACCAACACGTGAACTTGTCATGCAAATTCATGAAGAGGTTCAAAAGTTTACAGCAGGAACTGAAATTTCAGGTGCATCTTTAATTGGTGGTGCAGATATTAAGCGCCAAGTAGAAAAATTAAAGAAACACCCAAGAGTGATTGTCGGTTCACCGGGACGTATTTTAGAATTAATTCGTATGAAAAAGCTAAAAATGCATGAAGTGAAAACAATTGTATTTGATGAGTTTGATCAAATTGTAAAACAAAAGATGATGGGCGCTGTACAAGATGTAATTAAATCTACGATGCGCGATCGTCAATTAGTATTCTTCTCGGCTACAATGACAAAAGCTGCAGAAGATGCGGCACGTGACTTAGCAGTTGAACCACAATTAGTACGTGTAACACGAGCAGAGTCAAAAAGCTTAGTTGAGCATACGTATATCATTTGTGAGCGACGCGAGAAAAATGATTACGTAAGAAGAATTATGCATATGGGCGATGTAAAAGCAGTTGCTTTCTTAAACGACCCATTCCGTTTAGACGAAATTACAGAGAAATTGAAATTCCGTAAAATGAAAGCAGCGGCTCTTCATGCAGAAGCAAGTAAACAAGAGCGTGAAGCGACGATGCGTGCTTTCCGCGGAGGAAAATTAGAAATTTTACTTGCTACTGATATTGCAGCACGCGGTATCGATATTGACGATTTAACACATGTAATTCACTTGGAATTACCAGACACAGTAGACCAATATATTCACCGCTCTGGACGTACTGGACGTATGGGTAAAGAAGGAACTGTTGTATCTCTTGTAACACCGCAAGAAGAGCGTAAATTACTACAATTTGCGAAAAAACTAGGTATCGTATTTACGAAGCAAGAAATGTTCAAAGGATCATTTGTAGAAACAAAACCGAAAGCACCAAAGAAAAAGAAACTAGCATTTACTGGGAAGAAAAAGCCTAGATAAATGATGAGGAAGGCGTAACTATTTGTAGTTACGTCTTTTTTATTTGTAATCAAGTGATAATGGGAATTGTATTAGTGTTTTTTATGTGCCTATCATATATATGCTTTTACTGGGAGTATCGAAAAAAGGGTAGTTTATTTATTTCGTTTATACGAGGAAATAATATAAAAAAAGTCGAATATTAAACTGATACGAAATAATAAAAAGAAGGTACACATATGGATAGGAAATTAGGAATGTTTTTAAATACGAAACATATTGAAGTAAACGAAGGAATAAAGAAGGCGAGAGAATGGGGGTTAGAATATATTCAATTATATGCTATGAATTCGACTTTCAACTTAGCTAACATTTCAAAGGTACAATGGAACACATTAAAAGAAAACTTATCTTTTAATGAGATTCAAGTCCCGTCATTAGCAATTAGCTTCGGAGAAAATGGAATGATAGGAACTGAAGCTGGATGTGCAATAGAGAGTCTTAAATATATTACTGATAAAGGGTTAAGGTTAGGAGCTAACATAGTAACTGCCCATATTGGGAAAATCCCTGATGATGAAAATAGTGAGTACTATGATAAAATGATACGTGTTTGTAATGAAATAGGAGACTTAGCGTTCAGATTTGGAGGATTTTTCGCTATTGAGACAGGATCTGAAAAAGCGATAGTGTTAAAGCGATTTATAGAAAATATAAATTCAAAAGGATTAGCGGTTAACTTTGACCCAGCAAATTTAATTAGTGATGTAAATGAAAATCCGGTAGAAGGTTTATTGCTATTAAAAGATTATATAGTACAAACTCATATTAAAGATTGTACAAAAGTGAAAAGCGATAGTTCAAGTAAGTATATTGAAGTAGCAGTAGGAAATGGTGAAGTGGATTTCGATATATTCTTCAAGGTATTAGATGAAATTGGATTCAATGGATATAACATGATTGAAAGAAATGATTATTTTGATGAACTGGATGGGATGAGTCAGTCGATAAATTTTGCAAAGAAGTACATACCAACTCAAAAGGAATAACGATAGTATTTGTAGAAAGCTACATAGAATATAAAAACCATTAGGGGGAAATGCAATGATCCATAAAGTAGGACAAATTATGTTATATGTAAATAATCAAGATGAGGCAGTAAATTTTTGGACGGAAAAGGTAGGATTTCATGTAGTTGCAGAGGAAGATAATAAACAAGGAATGAGATGGATTGAAATCGCTCCAACTAACGGTGCTGAAACGAGCATTATATTACATAATAAAGAAGTTATCTCTAAGATGAGCCCAGAATTGAATCTTGGTACACCGTCTTTAATGTTCTTCTCAGAAAATCTTGATCAATTATATGCAGATTTAAAAAATAAAAATGTTACTGTTGGCGAAATGGTAACTATGCCTTCTGGTAAAGTATTTAACTTTGCTGATAGTGAAGGGAATTATTTTGCGGTTATGGAAAAGAACCGATAATAATATTGTTATGTGAAAATCCCCCTCAAACATATTGAGGGGGATTAAATCTTTGAAATGAATTTATCATGAGAGAGTTGTTTAATAAAAAATGTTCCTTTTTCAATAGCGGTTTCCATATAACCGACAATTTGATTAAAAGTAAACACCTGTAAGTCTTCATGCAAATGTTGCTTTGGATACAACATATCTTCAAAAAGATATTTTCGAAATTCTAAAACATTTTCTTTAGAAACCTCTTCAATATCGACAATGTGAGCATCTTGATTGAGAAGCGAGAAGAGCTGTTGTTCTTTATCGTAATGATGAAGCAACTTTGCATTTAACAATTTAAAATCGTTATAGTACATAGGTGCGATCGTCTCGTCATTTTCTATTCTATTTTTTAGCCAAGGAAGAAAAAAGCCGCTTAGCCAATTATCATCAGCAATGAGGTGAGTGTAATAGCCTAAGAGAAAAGGGGAATCCATTTGAGCTTTATATTTTTGAAAAAAAGAATTAAAAGCTATCCTTCTCGTATAATTTTTCGTTGTGCCAGCGTAAAAGTGTGAAGTTCCTTTTTCTTCTGCTGAATGAACCGCATCAGGTGCTACACCTCCGAGTATGAAAGAAGTTCTATCTTGAATACATAGTTTTTCGGCAATACCGTTAGCGATAATAGCATGCATAATTCGTGATCCCATGAATGACACCTCGGTTTCAAGTATTCATTTCAGGAAGAGGACTGAACAGTTAGTATTACTTTCCCTGTACTTTTTCTACTTTCGACCCATTCATGTGCTTTCCCTGCATCTTGGAGTGGAAAAGATTTTGTAGCCTTGATTTGCAAACGTCCGTCACGCAAATAACGGAATACTTCATTTGCAGTTTCTTGGAGTAGTTCAGGACGTTTTTTTCGTGTAGTTCCAAAGCTAAAACCGAGTATAGAACGGCAACTTGCATGTAAATCTTTCGTTTGAAAATTGCCAATTTCACCACTAGCATTACCGAAATGAACGAGGCGGCCGTAATAAGCAAGACATTTTAAACTTCTTTCCGAAACAGTTCCAGAAATAGAATCTAAAATTACATCAACCCCTTCACCGTTTGTCAGCTCATTGACTTTCTCTACAAAATCTTCATTCTGATGACAAATTACATAATCAGCTCCAGCATATAAAGGAATTTCTTTTTTTGCTTCACTTCCGACAGTACCGATAACTTTTCCAGCCCCTAATAGTTTTGCAAGTTGAATAGCTGTAGTACCAATTCCACCAGCAGCCGCATGAATGAGTACTGATTCACCTTGTTGAAGCTTTGCAACATTTGCGAGTAAATCGTAGCTTGTAAAAGATACAATCGGACAAGCTGCTGCAGTTTGAAAGTCGACTTCATCAGGTAAAACGAAAGTAAGATTTTCATTTGAAACAACGTATTCTGCGTAAGATCCATTTTGAGGAAAAGCAATGACACGTTGTCCAGGGTTTATATTTTTCACATGAGAGTCGACACGTTCTACTATACCAGCGACATCTATCCCTGGAATAAAAGGTAGTACTTTATTTCCTTTTTTGCCATAACGTGATTTAATATCAGCGAAATTTACACTTGTAGCAACAACGCGAATTAAAACTTGATTTTCTGAAATAACCGGCATATCCACATCTGTATATTTCATCACTTCAGGACCACCGAACGATGTTACAATGATAGCTTTCATTATTTATCCCCCTAAATTTGACTATATAAATCATTTTAAATCTTTATCAGGAATTGGAAAATTATATAATAGTTATGCAAGGTTATAAGTGAAGCTTATGAACGTATTGAATCATTATATTAATTTATATAAAAAACTTTTGAAAAAATCGAACGAAATATAGATTACTTGCCAATATAAAGTGTAAGACAAAGGAGGGGTGGTATATGAAGGATGAAACAGTGTATACAGATTTGATCCAATTAACTTTATCAGGAAATAAAGAAGCGTATAGCGAATTATATGATGTAACGATTCACGAAGTATATAAGACAGCACATTTTTTAATAGATGATAAAGCGGATGTAGATGATGTCGTTCAAGAAATATACATACAGCTATATGAATCGCTTCGTAAGTATGATAGCGAGAAGCCATTTCGTCCTTGGCTAATTGGACTTGTAATTAAACAAATTCACTCTTATAGAAGAAAGAGGTGGATGCGACTACGAATTATAAAAAAAGCAGAAGAGCAAAGAAAACCGGTACAAAGTGATTTTTCTAACGATGTTGTAAGTAAAATATCAAATCGAAAACTAATCGAACTTATTCATAAATTACCGTATAAATTGAAACAAGTTATTATTTTAAGGTACTTGCACGACTACTCACAAGAAGAAGTAGCAGAAATATTACATATTCCAATTGGTACTGTGAAATCTAGAATTCATTTGGCTTTAAAGAAACTACGTCAAAAAGAGCAAGTAGAAGAAATCTTTTTAGGAGAGGTAGGGAATGTGAAATGAGTTTAGATTGTAGAGTTCGAGAATCTATACAAGAAGAAGCGAAGGGGATTGTTGCGCCGCCGGAGTTGAAAGAAAAAGTAATCGTTCAAATAAAAATGAAGCGTGGGGGAAGTAAGAAGAAGAAACGCCTTATCGCAGGAGTACTTGCAGCGGCGTTTTTAATCCCGACGACTGGTTTTGCGTATCAATCTATTATAGCAGATGGTATATACGGATCTTTTGAGAATTTAAAAAAGCATGCTGGAACGATGACATTAGAGGCGTACATGCGTTTTAGTGCAAAGTTATCAGAAGCGAAAGATGAAATGGGTACGAAAGAATATGAAGTGTTTACAAAAGAACTAAAGAAATTAACGAATGCAAAGCTTGCGTACGGAGATTCGAACGGTAATATTGATTATGATGCATTATCATCAGAAAAAAGAGAAGAAATGAAAAAGGTAAGTATGGGCCTTCAACCATACTTTGATAAATTAAATGGTCATAAATCAAGTAAAGAAGTATTAACGCAAGAAGAGTTTGATCGCTATATGGAAGCTTTAATGACACATGAAATCGTACGAGTGAAGACAAAATCAACTGGTGCAATAAAAGTAGAAGAAATACCTGAGGCGTACAAAGAAAGGTTTATTAAAGCGGAGCAGTTTATGGAGTATGTAGACGAAAAGGTAAGATAAGTTAGAAAGCTCATAGCTTTTGCTTTGAGCTTTCTTTATTGAAACGTAATTTGACTTAGTACGTGATCCCCTTTAGTTTAATATAAATTTCCTTTTCTCATGTGTAGCGACTTTTACAAGTAATATTGCATTTATAAATAAACCGCCGAAACCAATGATATTTAAGCATTGGTCATTAATTATATTTTTTCATATTTGCAGTGTCTTTTTGTATAAAGGAATCTAACAGTGAATAACCAGCTATTAAACTAATTATCGTAACAAAAGTTGTATTTATAAGAATAATATTAGCTAAATAAGGTAGGTACGCACCAACTGGTGAAAAGAGTAGAGCTGGAGAAAAGGAAATGAATAGTGTAGGCACAGTAATGGCGATAAATTTATCCGGTTGAAAGCGCCAGTTTTGTTTACTTGTTTCACGATTAATAGATTGAAGGAATCGTAATAAAATGCCGACTATAAGAGGGAAGAGTGTAAAGTAGAATAATCTTGGATAAACGTTAAAGTTTACTTGTGCGTCTGTATCTAAATAAAATTGAATTTTCACTCCGACAAATAATAATAAGACGATAAATAATGTAAAGCAGAGGTATAGCATCACTTTTTGCATTATATTCCACCATCCTTTACTCAAAATATATTCAAAAAAAGAAGAGATATACAATAACTACTGTTGTATATCTCTTCTTTTACAGTTATTTAATAGTGGTGTTTGCTTTTTCTTGCTTCGTGAAATAATCTATAATGCCCATCGCACTAATTTCTATATCTAGATGTAAAATGTTATAAACGGAATGATCTGATGGAACGTTTAACTTTGTAAGGTGAGAAGAGACCTTATCCATTAATACAGTTTGCAAAGCTTTAGTAGCTTCATCGAAATCATTATATTTTTCAAAGACCTCTTTACCAGTATGAACGAAAATAGGTAACCAATGTTCTAGTTGCTTATATACTTCTGTAACATTGGATGATGCGCCGTAATGGCCGAAATAAATAGTATCTACATTCATACTTTGAATATGATTTTTAGAAGCAATCATCGCATCTGGTTGGAATTGTGAAGGGGACGTTGATGGTAGATACAGTTCTACACCAAGGTCTGCGAGTTCTCTATAATAAATTCCAATTGTATCGCCAGTAAAAATGCCGTTTGTTAATGAATCGTGAATGCTAATATGGTGCTTTGCATGTCCCGGTGTATCATAAAATGTAAGGATGCGGTCTTCTGCAATTTGTAACGTATCACCATGTTGTACAATATGAACACGTTCTTCTTCAATTGGAAGAATTGGATCAAAAAGTTTATCGAAATCTTCTTTGTACACAGCTTTTGCACCTAAAATGAGTTTTGTTGGGTCAATCATATGACGAGCACCGCGAGAATGCACATATAAAGTAGCATTTGGGCATTTTTCCATCATTAAACCAGCAGCACCGGCGTGATCTAAATGAACATGTGTAACGATAATGTTTTTAACTTCGTTTAAATCAATATGTAATTGTTGTAAGCCGTCTAAAATATACGGAAGAGAAGGGGCTGCACAAGTTTCAATTAAAGTAATATCATCACCTAATAAAACGTACGTACCAGTTCGTTCATTATGTTGTAAATCAAAATCATCAATCAGATATAGGTGAGAAGATAATTGTTCTACTTTTTTCATCTTTACCACTCCTTGTATACGGTATGTAACTATTATACGCTAAAAATACAAAAAGGCAGAAAACGAAAGTTTCGTCTTCTGCCTTTTTGTAATGTTCTTATTGTCTTTGTTGTTTATTAATAGACATAACGAATAGTCCAACAATGCCGCCAACTAATGGAAGCATAATCTCTCCCGCTAAATTAAAGTAGGAGCTTAAAAATAAACCATTTACATCGATTACCCAGCCAATCACATACAATAACATCATATATAGTACGAAATAAAACTCGCGATTTGAAATCGTTTCATGTTGTGCAGTTTTCATATTGAACACCATCCTTTTCTATAATAATAGAATATAAACTGTCACATTTTGTTCACAATTTAATTGTAAAACTTTCCATCATAAAAGTCTAGTAGATTGTGTCGAATTTTTAAACATAAATAAAGCGCTATCATTTTAACGTGTAAATACGTAATAAGAGCCGTATATTCACGAATGTAGTATAGTATAAACATAGAATGATAGTGAAGAGAGGGGTAAGGACAATGACAATTTATGATTTTTCAGCTAAAACAATTACAGGTGAAGAAAAATCGTTAAAAGATTACGAAGGAAAAGCACTTCTTATTGTAAATGTAGCTAGTAAATGCGGGTTTACACCGCAATATAAAGGATTACAAGAAGTATATGATAAATATAAAGAACAAGGGCTAGAAATACTCGGTTTCCCTTGTAACCAATTCGGAGGGCAAGAACCAGGAACAGAAGCAGATATTACTAGTTTTTGTGAATTAAACTACGGTGTAAACTTCCCAATGTTTGCAAAAATTGATGTAAAAGGTGATAAGGCTCATCCTCTGTATACATACATGACAGAACAAGCACCAGGTTTACTCGGTATGAAAGCAGTAAAATGGAACTTTACAAAATTTCTAATTGGAAAAGACGGAAAAGTAGTAGGGCGTTTTGCACCGCAAACGAAGCCGGTGGATTTAGAGGTTGAGATTGAGAAGGTACTTGGCGAATAACTAGGAGTTTCACTTTATTAAAAAATGCCTCAAAGAACTATTTTGTTCTTTGAGGCATTTTATTTACATTCACATTGTCAATATTAAATCGCTGAATGGAAGTCATTTGATTTAGGTGGAGAAGCAGCTTTTTTCATAAGCACTTCCCATAAGTGTACGGATTTTTTCCATTCTGCTGCGGCTTGTCCTTTTTGATATATAGCATTCTCATAATTGAAAGTAAGTTGTTGCATATCGGCCGAGTTGTAAAGTGTATCAACATGGAGAGCATATTCTCGGAATGTTTGACTCTCATCTCGTCGTATACCAATTCGCGCAAATTGTTTTAGGAGAGAATCGTAAGCTTTTGTATAAACGGCATCATCTTTTCGATATTTATAGAAATGAATGATAAAAAGCGTAATCCATTTCATTCTAGTGATGAATAGAAGGTATCCTATAATACTAATCGGTATTGTAGAGAGGAATACGTACCACCAAGAAAATCCATTTTTAGAATTTGGAATCTTTTTAGTAGAAGCTTCTTCTGTATCTTCTATTAAACTTTTGAGCTTTGCTTCATTGTTTCGTTGTTGTATTGGTTCGTTATTAGAATTATATACTTCGTTATTTTGTAAAGTAGGAGCAGGAGTATTATTTATAAAATTATAGGGATTCGTAAATCCTTTTGTTGGTTCAAATGGAATCCATCCGTATCCAGGGAAGTATACTTCGACCCAAGAGTGTGCGTTATCGTTCGCGATTTTATAAACATCCTCACCTTCAGCACCCACAAGCGTATTATCAAGAGTTCCTTCTGTATAACCTTTTACCCAGCGAGCGGGAATTCCAGCAGAACGAAGTAACACGATCATAGATGTCGAGAAATTATTACAGTAGCCACTTTTTGTATCGAAAAGAAATTGATCTACATAATCTTGGTTTTGGGCAGGGAATGAGACATTCGTTGTTTCATATATAAAAGAATGGTCGGTGAAATAGTTTTCAATAGCTAATACTTTATCGTATCGGGTGTCTTTATCCTTTGTTAGACTTACAGCTAAGTCTCTTACTCGCTGCGGTAATGATTTGGGAAGTTGCGTGTACTTTGTCATGAAATAAGGATTTGTTTCTTGACCTTCATTCATTTTTACAGCTTTCAAGTTTTCTATGGAAAACTCCGGGACCTCATATGTTACTTTATATGAATGTAAAGTAGTGGAAGAGTCTCCGTCCATCGTATAGATTTTTTCTGAAAATGGGTCAACGCTGTATGATACATCGGAAGAAGCCTCAACTGATATTAATCCTGCTGGATAGGTAAGGTGAGGATACCTTTTTTGCATGGTGATTGTTGCCTTAGTTGTCTCTGTTTTTGTATTTTGTTCGTACCAACTTACGACGTCGTTATTATTTTTAAAAGTAACCTTTTTTTGCTTTTCAGAAACTTCCCAGCCTTTTCCTGTATAAAAATCTTTCGTTTCTACTCTCCAATATTGTTTGTTTTGCGTTTGTGCTGTGAAAACAATTGTAGGATCTGCCGTAAAAGGACCGCCTAATTTTGAGTCATCTAAACCATAGCCAATTTTAGAAACTTCTTGTTTTTTACTTACTTCGGATGTGTTGAATTGTAAAAAATCCATTGGGTTTGGCCATTGAGGGCCAAATTTTGGAGCAAAGTATGCGATGGTTGCTGACAATACAATAAATATTGTAATAGGTCTAAGTAATTTTGAGATTTCTCTAGCATAATTTTGTAAGTGTTCACTCTCTTTTATTCGTTCTATGCGAAGAAGACTAAGCATAAAAAAGCCGATGACAACAGTACGAATAATAGCGTAGTTTGCATTGTATAAATGTAAGTTATGAAAAATTGTGATATAAATAATAGTCAATATAAGAAATAACAATCCACGCTTTTTATGAATCAACCAAAAAGAGATGAAAGCACTCAAAAACCAAAATGATAGAAAAAATAAAACGGTTGGAAAAACTGGAGAAATATCTAGCAAATTCCCCTGGAATAACAGGGAGGAATTTCGAGAAATATCAGTAAAAAATTTCGTTAGCCAAGATGGATTTATAAAAATATTTTTATAATATAGGAGATGAATGATGAATAAAATTGTCACGATCTTTATCGGAATCTGCCACTTTGTTTGAAAAAAAGAGAGTGTGAAGCAAATTCCTATAAATATTACAAAAATATCTAATCTACCTACGTTTGTAATACCTAAAAGGGGTTGTATCCATTCTAGTAAAAGTAGAAATGCGCATGCATGCATGAAGAATCTGCTCATATCCCATTTGTATTTTGTTTGTAATGTTGTCATTTGCTCACCTCAAAAAACACGTTTGTATATCGGTTTTCATAAACCACATTTACAAATATTTTTCGTTTTTGTAGAGTTTCTAAAACACTGAGTTCTCGATGTGAGAGTTGATTCGGTTTTTCTTTCACGACAAAAACTAGTAATTTTCTATTTTGTATAGCGGCATAGTCAGCTGCCTTTTGAATATCGGGAGAAAGATCGCTTGTCACGAGTATAATTGTTACGGGCTCATAAACTTTTCTTAATTCCATTTCTACACTCCGGGAGAGCGGGAATACACTGTCCGCTTGTACTTTCGCTAAATGACAAAAGATTTGCTGCAACTGACTATCTCCATTGTCTAAAGGGAAAAAAGTTCGTTCTTTTCCGACAGACACAAATGACGCTGGTGAATTTTGCTTCAATACAGCCCTGACAATAGAGGCAGTAAATGTGACGACTGATTCGAATAGAGGAGACTCAGTTCTGTCTATGAATATCATAATATTATGGCTGCGCTGTTGTTCAAACTCTTTCGTCATAATGTTGTTTGTTCTTGCAGTTGCTTTCCAATCAATCCATGAAAAGCGGTCACCAGGTTTATAGTCTCTCACACCGACAGAAATGGTAGAGTCTTTTGTGAAATTTATATTTGCTGAGAGCGCTCCTTGCTCGAAATGGTTTTCCAATTGCTGATACGTTATATCTACATACTGAGGATAGACTAAAAATGTATCCGGAACTGAAAAAGTTACTTCTTTCTCCATCATACCGAATAGATCACCAGTTTTGACGCGTATGCTTGAAAAAGTGTGCTCTCCCCTAGGGATTGTGTCAATTGCATATTGAAACGAAAAATTTCGTTTTAATCCTGGAAAGAGTATTGTTTTATTCATCTTTGTTTGTCTACAACTTGTAAGGTGTGGTGGCAGTTCATCTTCTATAACTAAATAAAGTAAGGGGAAAGGAAATTTTCTTTTTATTGTAATCGTGCTTACAAATCGTTCTCCTGCTACATAATCGTTTTGATTTGTTATTCTTTTTACTTCAGCACCCCGTAAAGCGTAGAAGGGGAATAATAGTGAATAAAGGCCAATAGGAACCATACTGTAAAATAAAAACCAACTTACAAATCCTCCTTGAAGCATAGCGTACACAAATGTTAACACTAGGCATAAAGGGATTAGTAATAACTTCAAAACGTGATATAGTGCTCGTAGCATGCGTTTCATCAAAGGTTCATCTTCCTTTGAGTCGGCACGGTAGTTCGCGCAACGATTTTTGAAATAACTTGTTCCCCTGTTATTCCTTCAAATTTTGCTTCCATTTTTAGAATGAGTCTGTGAGCTAACACGTAAGGAGCTAAAAATTTAACATCGTCTGGAATAACATAATTTCTGCCATGGATGAATGCATAAGCTTGTGAAGCTTTCATTAAAGCAATCGAGCCACGTGGACTTGCACCTAGTTGTATAGAACTATAAGAGCGAGTTTGACTAACAAGCTTTACAATGTAATGCTTGATTGCTTTGTCCATGCTTATTTCCCGTGCGCTTTGTTGCAAATAAAGTAATTCTTCTATTGTAGTAATAGCTTGTAAAAGGGAGAGGGGATTTGTTTTTTCCATCCGGTTTAAAACTTCAAATTCTTCTTCTGGTGAAGGATATCCCATTTTTAGCTTCAATAAGAAACGATCGAGCTGGGCTTCTGGTAAAGGATATGTTCCCTCATATTCGACTGGATTTTGTGTAGCCATTACAAAGAATGGTTTTGGTAACGGTCTTGTCATACCATCTATTGTAATATTGCCTTCTTCCATACTTTCAAGTAAGGCAGATTGTGTTTTGGGAGATGTACGATTAATTTCATCAGCAAGTATAAAATTCCCCATGATTGGTCCAGGCTTGAACTCGAATTGGAGCTCTTTCGGATTGTAAATAGAAACACCTGTTACATCTGACGGTAGTAAATCAGGTGTGAATTGAATTCGCTTGTAATCAGCATCAATAGATTTAGAAAGAGCGCGTACTAACATTGTTTTCCCAACGCCAGGAACATCTTCTAATAGTACATGACCTTCAGCTAAGAGAGCTGTCAAAGCTAAAATCGTTTCTTTTCTTTTTCCGACCATTATTTTTTCAATATTGTTCATTATTTTTTCTATAATGGGATGTAATGAATCAAGTTGGTGCATCGTAATCCTCCTAATGTTATTATCGTTTTCTAATCTATTTAGTGGAAAATAGAACGTACCTCTCTATGTGCGAGTATAAAACTATTACCTTTAATTCTAAGAATATTCAGATTATTTATTCTGATTACATCTAGTATAATTGTTTCAGTAACTAAGGGCAATATGGTAAATAATGATTTCTCTTTTTATGTGAAATATATCTTGATATAGAATAGTATCGTCGGTAAAAGTAGAAGAGGGGAAGGAAAGATTGACCTCAATGAGCAAAATAAATAGCGTAGGAAACCCTACGCGTATAGTTTGGAACATATATTAATACCCCTTTGTAAATAAAAAATAAAGTCGACTTCTCATGAAGAGGCCAGTTATTTAAATTATTACACTCCTTTATTTTTTATCTTTCTTATATTCTTTTCGTTTATTTAACCAAATATGAATTAATTCTACCAATTCCATTGTTTCAATCTCACAATATTCTCCTTTACCATCTTCGGCTAAATTGTCTAACACAGTAGTTGTGTCGTTCCGAATTTCTAAACTGCAAATGTTGCCATTTACTACTACATAATTTTTTTCTCCGTTTAAAACATTATGTATTTCTTCTAAAATCCAATCTCCAAAAGATGTAACTTCAATTCCTAAAAAAGTTTCAACAAGTTTAATTTCTTGAGGAAGTCTCATAACTAAATCACTACTGTTAAGCACTTCAAAACTATATGGATATTTCATGACTATTTTACTCCTTTATTTCTGGCTTTAGTGACTCTATTTACTTCTCTATTAATCTCATAAGCTCTATTAAGGTAATAAATTCTTATACTATCATCTCTATTTTCCTACTTAAATTATAGTAAAAGTAAATTATTATTAAACTTATCTATCCAATATTTCTCTGATGTAGGTATGAATTCAGTGAAATCTTCATATGTACCACTCCAATCTTTTGGTACATAGTTTTCATATGATGCCGGTTCTGGAAACATTGAATATAGTATTTTATTATCAAAGTTAATTAATAAGATTGGACTAAAATCTAATAGATCTTCTCCTGCATTTTTCCTTTTAATATTTTCAAGTAGTAAATAATTTAATTCTTCTTTAGTTGTTTTATATTTATTAATCCTTACTAAAAATACTTCTACATTTTCATGATCTAATACTTTTATTCCATTTCTTTCTTCTGTTTCGTCATTATCTTCAATGCTTATACCTAAATTTTTATATGCATTATCTAATTTATTATAATCTAAAAACCATAGTTCTTTATCTGTTACATACCATCTAAACTCATTTTTATATATGACGGCTACGATAATGTTTTCTGCATAAAGCGGTTCTAATTTCATAATATACTCCTTTTATTATTATCTTAAAATCCTGACATTCTTGGTGTATTCTTCTATTGATTCAATCCAAGTTGCTGACAATTCATATGGATTTCCTGGCGTTTTTTGTTCAACTATTTTCAGGATAGTTGCCCTTGATATGGTGAATTTAAAGTATTGTATTTTCATTTATTAACTCATCTAACGATTTAGGTATATCAAATTTAACTACTCCCAAATTACTTCCTCTATTATATAAGAAATTTTTTTACAAGCTCATTATTATCTGTACTTCATCTTAAACTTTGCTAGAAGCAAGGAAGTAACTTAACAGTCAGTGAAGGATGTGAGCCCTCCACAATGATTAGATTTTCACCTTTTTATATTTTTTTCGGAATTTTTGACAATCTCTTGAACTGTGCGAAATGTCACATCTGTATTTTACAACCTCTCTTATAGTAAGGGTATGTAAGAGAGACGTATTAAAGGAGTGAACAGTATGAAGAAGAAACCTTCAGCACTAATGAGACGTTTAAAATATTTTTCACCAATAGATCGTTATAACGATAATCATACACAAGAAACATATGAAGATCGTGAATGGGAAAATGTGTACAGAAAGCGTTGGCAGCATGATAAAGTAATTCGTTCTACACATGGTGTGAACTGTACTGGTTCATGTAGTTGGAACATTTATGTGAAAGATGGAATTGTAACTTGGGAAGGACAGGAGCTTAACTATCCAACAACAGGTCCAGATATGCCTGACTTTGAACCACGAGGATGTCCACGTGGAGCGAGTTTTTCTTGGTACATTTATAGTCCACTTCGTGTGAAATATCCGTATGTACGTGGTGTTCTTTGGAGTATGTGGCAAGAGGAATTACAAAATAATGAGTCACCATTAGATGCTTGGAAAAGTATTGTGGAAAACCCTGAAAAAGCACGCAAGTATAAGCAGGCACGTGGTAAAGGGGGATTCGTTCGTGCGAATTGGGATGAAGTGTTACAACTCGTTTCAGCTTCATTATTATATACAGTAATGAAATACGGTCCAGACCGAAATGTTGGCTTTTCACCAATTCCAGCTATGTCGATGTTAAGTCATGCTGCAGGTAGCCGTTTTATGCAACTTATGGGTGGACCGATGCTTAGTTTCTATGATTGGTACGCAGATTTACCACCAGCTTCTCCGCAAATTTGGGGTGATCAAACAGATGTACCAGAAAGTAGTGACTGGTATAACTCTGGTTACATTATGACATGGGGTTCAAATGTACCGATGACAAGAACACCAGACGCACACTTTTTAGCGGAGGTTCGATATAAAGGAACGAAAGTCGTTTCTGTCAGTCCTGATTTTGCTGAGTCAACAAAGTTTGCGGATGATTGGATTAGTGTGAAACAAGGTACAGACGGCGCACTTGCGATGGCAATGGGGCACGTGATCTTACAAGAATTTTACGTAGATAATCAAGTGGAATACTTCACAAAGTATGCGAAGCAATATACTGATTTTCCTTTCTTCGTTACATTGAAACAAAAAGGAGACCAATTCGTTGCGGATCGATTCTTAAATGCTTCTGATATTGGACGCGAAACAAAGTTAGGAGAATGGAAACCTGTACTTTGGAACGAGAACACGAATGATTTTGCAACACCTCATGGCACAATGGGGTCACGTTGGGATAACGAAAAGAAATGGAATTTACGTTTAGAAGATGAAGAAACAGGCGAAAAGATTGATCCACGTCTTTCTGTACTTGGAATGGAAGATCATGTTGGAACTGTACAAATCCCGTACTTCTCTGATAATGGAAACAAAGTATTAGAACGTACAATTCCAGTGAAAAAGGTTATGACAGAAGAGGGCGAAGTGTTCGTTACTACTGTATATGACTTAACGTTAGCAAATTACGGTGTGAACCGAGGGCTTGGTGGACAAGAGCCGAAAGACTTCAATGATGACGTGCCGTTTACACCTGCATGGCAAGAGAAAATGACGGGAGTGAAACGAGATCTAATCATTCAAATCGCTCGTGAGTTCGCGCAAAATGCTGTTGATACGAACGGTCGCTCAATGATTATTGTTGGAGCTGGTATTAACCATTGGTTTAACTCTGATACAATTTATCGCGCAGTTTTAAATCTTGTTCTTCTTGTCGGAGCGCAAGGTGTAAACGGCGGTGGCTGGGCGCATTACGTTGGGCAAGAAAAATTGCGACCAGCAGAAGGATGGCAAACAATTGCGATGGCAAAAGATTGGCAAGGGCCACCGAAATTACAAAATGGTACATCTTTCTTCTATTTCGTAACAGATCAATGGCGTTATGAAGATACACCAGTTGGACATTTAGCATCACCAGTCGAAGGCAACTCTCGTTATCAACATCACGGTGATTACAACGTATTAGCGGCACGACTTGGCTGGTTACCTTCGTATCCGACATTCGAGAAAAATGGAATTGAACTATATAAAGAAGCTGTTGCTGCTGGTGCAACAACACAAGAAGAAATCGGAAAATATGTTGCACAAAAATTAAAAGAAAAAGAACTAAAATTTGCGATTGAAGATCCAGATAACAAAAATAACTTCCCGCGCAACTTATTCGTATGGCGTGCGAACTTAATTTCAAGTTCCGGTAAAGGGCACGAATATTTCTTAAAACATTTATTAGGTACAACAAATGGATTAATGAATGACGATAGTGATTCGTTACGACCAGAAGAAATTAAGTGGCATGAGGATGCACCAGAAGGGAAGCTTGATCTACTTATTAATTTAGATTTCCGTATGGCTGGAACAGCACTTTATTCTGATATCGTCTTACCAGCTTCAACTTGGTACGAAAAACACGATTTAAGCAGTACAGATATGCATCCATTTGTTCATCCGTTTAATCCAGCAATCGGTTCACCATGGGAAGCACGTTCTGACTGGGATATTTTCACTTCACTTTCTAAAGCTGTGTCAGATTTAGCAGAGAAAATTGATCTTGACCCAATGAAAGAAGTTGTGGCAACACCACTTCTTCACGATACACCGCAAGAATTAGCACAACCACTTGGTAAGATTAAAGATTGGAGCAAAGGAGAGTGTGAACCAATACCAGGTAAAACGATGCCGCAAATTCATGTTGTCGAAAGGGATTATAAAACGATTTATGACAAAATGACGGCACTTGGACCAAATGCCGGGAAACAACCGATTGGTACGAAAGGAATTTCTTGGTCGGCAGAAAAAGAGTATGAGCAATTAAAAAGCCGATTAGGAGTTGTTCGAACAGATTCTATTGCGAAAGGTTGTCCAGACATAAAAGAAGCAATCAATGCTGCTGAAGCGGTATTAACGCTTTCTTCTACAACAAATGGTCATATGGCTGTAAAAGCATGGGAAGCACTTGAAAAACAAACAGATTTAAAATTACGTGATTTAGCAGAAGAACGTGAAGAAGAATGCTTCACATTTGAACAAATTACAGCGCAGCCAAAAACAGTAATTACTTCTCCAGCCTTTACAGGTTCTGAAAAAGGTGGGCGCCGTTACTCACCATTTACAACAAATGTAGAACGTCTCATCCCTTGGAGAACAATCACTGGACGACAATCTTTCTATTTAGATCATGACATGATGAAAGAATTTGGTGAAACGATGGCAACATTTAAACCAATTCTGCAACATAAACCGTTCCGTAAATCACGACCTGAAGTAGAAGGGAAAGAGATTACACTAAACTATTTAACACCGCATAATAAGTGGTCCATTCATAGTATGTACTTTGATTCATTACCGATGTTAACGCTATTTAGAGGTGGTCCAACTGTTTGGATGAATAAAGAAGATGCTGAAGAAGCTGGTGTTGCAGATAATGATTGGATTGAGTGCTTTAACCGTAACGGTGTTGTTGTAGCACGTGCAGTTGTAACGCACCGTATACCGAGAGGAATGGCGTTTATGCACCATGCGCAAGATCGCCACATTAACGTACCTGGAACGAAATTAACAAGTAATCGCGGGGGAACGCATAATAGTCCAACTCGAATTCACGTAAAACCGACACATATGATTGGTGGATACGGTCAATTAAGTTATGGATTTAACTATTATGGTCCAACTGGGAACCAGCGCGATTTAAACGTTGTAATTCGCAAACTGAAGGAGGTAGATTGGCTTGAAGATTAAAGCACAAGTCGGAATGGTAATGAACCTAGATAAATGCATCGGCTGCCATACTTGTAGCGTAACGTGCAAAAACACCTGGACAAATCGTCCAGGTGCTGAATATATGTATTTCAATAACGTAGAAACGAAACCTGGCATTGGTTATCCGAAGCAATGGGAAGATCAGGAGAAATATAAAGGTGGCTGGGAATTGAAAAATGGTGAAATTCAGCTGAAATCCGGTTCGAAAATGAAGCGCCTTATGAATATTTTCCACAATCCAGATCAACCAACAATTGATGATTACTTTGAACCGTGGAACTATGATTATGAAACGTTAACAAATAGTCCGCAGCGTAAGCATCAGCCAGTTGCTCGTCCGAAATCAGCAATTACAGGCGAATTTATCGACAAAATTGAATGGGGTCCAAACTGGGAAGATGATTTAGCTGGTGGACATATAACAGGATTACAAGATCCGAACGTAAAGAAAATGGAAGAAGAAATTAAAACCGATTTTGAAAATGTCTTTATGATGTATTTACCACGCATATGCGAACATTGTATGAATCCATCTTGCGTATCGTCTTGTCCATCTGGTGCGATGTATAAACGGGAAGAAGATGGGATTGTTCTTGTGGATCAAAACGCATGTCGTGCATGGAGATTCTGCGTATCGTCTTGCCCATATAAAAAAGTGTACTTTAATTGGCAAACGAATAAAGCGGAAAAATGTACAATGTGTTTCCCACGTATTGAAGCTGGTATGCCAACAATTTGTTCGGAAACATGTGTAGGACGTATCAGATATATTGGGGTAATGCTATATGACGCTGACAAAGTAAAAGAAGCGGCTTCTGTTGAGAATGAAAAAGATTTATATGAATCTCAGCTTACTGTTTTCCTAGATCCAAATGATCCTGAAGTAGCAGCTGAAGCGAAAAAACAAGGCATTCCTGAAGAGTGGATTAAAGCGGCACAACAGTCACCAATCTATAAAATGATTATCGATTGGAAAATTGCTCTACCACTTCACCCAGAGTATCGTACAATGCCAATGGTTTGGTATATCCCACCGCTTAGCCCAATTATGAATATGGTGGAAGGGAAAGGTAGTAACTGGCAAGCAGAAGAGATTTTCCCTGCTATCGATAATATGCGTATTCCAATTCAATATTTAGCGAATCTACTCACTGCAGGAGATGAATCACACATTCGACTTACATTGAAAAAAATGGCTGTTATGCGAACGCATATGAGAGCACTGCAAATTAATAAAGAACCAAATGAAGCTGTATTAAAAGAACTTGGTTTAACGAAACAGGATGTAGAAGATATGTATCGTCTTCTTGCCATTGCAAAATATAAAGATCGCTTCGTCATCCCGACATCTCACCGTGAACAAGTGGCAGATTTATATAGCGAACAAGGAAGCTGTGGTTTATCATTCACAGGTGGTCCAGGCTCTTGTATGACAATTTCTTAAATAAAGGGGCAGAAAATTATGAGACAAAGTTTACAAACTGCTTTTTCTTGTTCTTCATTCCTTCTCTCTTACCCGGAACTTGGGTGGAGAGAAGCTTTAACTGAATTACTAGAAGAGATTGAAGCGATTGAACAAGAAGACGTTAAAGCATCACTTACAACATTTATAAAACAAGCACTACATAAAACGAACGATCAACTTATTGATAGTTACGTATATACATTTGATTTTGGTAAGAAGACAAATATGTATTTAACGTATATGAACACCGGTGAACAAAGAGAAAGAGGTATTGAATTACTAGAGTTAAAACAGCACTATAAAAAATCTGGTTTTGAAGTAACAGATAAAGAACTACCTGATTACTTACCGCTATTACTCGAGTTTTTTGCAAATGCAAATGAGCAAGACAGTGAACCAATTATGAGTAAATACAAGGAGAATATACAAGCATTACACGTTCAGTTAAAAGAAGCAGATAGTATGTATGAACCAATTCTTTCGGCTGTTTTACTTGCTATCGATACATGGGGTGTACAGACAAATTAGAAAGGAGAGTTGTCAAAATGATGGATCAATTTCTATGGGTATTGTTTCCCTATATCATTTTTGCAATCTTTATCGGTGGACATATTTTCAGATACAACTATGATCAATTTGGTTGGACATCAAAATCTAGTGAACTATTAGAAAAGAAAATGCTCCGAATCGGAAGTATATTATTCCACTTTGGGATTATGTTCGTAATTGGCGGGCATGTTATGGGGATTTTAATTCCAGAAGCTGTATACCGTTCCATAGGTATTTCTGAGCATATGTATCATGTAGTAGCAATTAGTTTTGGGCTTCCAGCAGGGGTTGCTTCAATCATCGGTTTAATTATATTAACATACCGCCGCGTAACGGTAAAACGTATCATTGCAACGAGTACAAAGGGAGATTATATTGCGCTTATTCTATTACTTATCGTAATGCTAGCAGGACTTTCTTCAACGTTTTTAAATATCGACTCAAAAGGATTTGATTATCGTACAACGATCGGTCCATGGTTCCGAAGCCTCTTCGTTTTTCAACCGAAAGTTGATTATATGAAGGAAGTACCTGTATGGTTTAAAATTCATATTCTTGCGGGAATGGGGCTTTTCGCAGTATGGCCATTTACTAGACTGGTACACGTATTTAGTGCCCCAATTAAATATGTAAGCCGTAGCTATGTAATTTACAGAAGACGTATTCCAAATGAATTGAAAAAATAAATTAGTTTTATATGTTTCGTAATTTATAAGGAAAGCCGAGATCTAATTGGAGACCTCGGCTTTCCTTATAGGTATAAGTACCTAAATAAGACGCTAATCAATACTACAAACAGAAGCAGAACAATCTTCACAAGCAATTTCACATTTTAAAAATTGTAAATCGTGTATTGTAATCTTTCCTTTATGAATAGAAATTGTACCTTGCTTTTTTAATTCATTTAACATTCGATTTACACTTTCACGTGAAGTTGCACAGAAATTAGCAAGTTCTTGATTCGTTAACAGTAAATCGATGAGAATACCATTTTCCTTTAAAACACCATAACTATTTGTCATTCGTATGAGAGTAGAATATAAGGCACCTTTTTTGCCGTGTAATACTAAATCTCGGAACTTCGTTTGCATTCTTCTTAAATGTTCACTAATCCATTTCATAAATTCAAATACAAGAGCTGGTTTTTGGAGTAATTCTTTTTCTAACGCTTCACGCTTTATAACGCCTACTTCAACATCTTCAAGGCATTTTGAATTTAATAAATACTTCGCATTATCCGTGAACAATGTTAATTCTCCAATAATGTCGTATGCCGAACAAATTCGAAGTGTTAGTTCTTGTCCGTCAGCACTAAGTTTACTAATTTGTACTTTTCCTGAGTGGATGATATAGAGTTCGGTTGCCTCCATACCTTCTTGAAAAATAAAACTACCTTTTTTTATCTGCATTTTATATTCAACAGATGCAAGTAATTCTTTTAAATCTTGAGATAATGTCATACTGTTTGCCACAGCAATCACCTTTCTTCTTATAAGCAATACATTTCCTATTTTGAGTGTAAATATGATGAAAATGCAAGAGCTATTTTAAAAATAATGTAAAATTTCAATGACCGTAAGGAGTATGGCCTGAAGATGTGAACAAAATGCGAACGGATTTGTGAAAAGTTTTTGAATGGGGAAAGTGATGTGAGAAAAGTCACATTGAATATGTAGCTTCTTTTTTATAATAAAGGCAAATAAAAAAATGAAAGCTTACTAAGGATTGCAGCAGAAAAGAAGGGATATAGATGCACGAGAACATGAAAGATTCTTTAAAGCGACCACTTCAAGATTTACGCATTTCAGTTATTGATCGTTGTAATTTTAGGTGCACATATTGTATGCCTGCTGAAGTGTTCGGACCTGATTATGCTTTTTTACAGGAAGAGTGTTTATTAACGTTTGATGAAATAGAAAGGTTAGCGAGATTATTTATAAGTATGGGAGTTAATAAAATTAGGCTTACTGGCGGTGAACCTTTATTGCGTAAAGACTTACCGAAGTTAATTGGAAGACTTGCAAAGCTAGAAGGCTTAAAAGATATTGGGCTCACAACAAACGGAATTCATTTAGCAAAACAAGCTAAGGCGCTAAAAGAAGCAGGATTAAAGCGTGTAAATATTAGTTTAGATGCAATAGAGGATCATGTCTTCCAAAAAATTAATGGAAGACATGTAAGTACGAAACCTGTACTGAAAGGAATTGAAGCAGCGAAGGAAGCTGGATTAGAAGTAAAGGTAAATATGGTCGTAAAAAAAGGGATGAATGATAGTAAAATTCTTCCTATGGCTCAGTATTTTAAAGAACAAGAAATACAGTTACGTTTCATTGAGTTTATGGATGTAGGCAGTACGAACGGATGGAACTTTGAACAAGTCGTTACGAAGGAACAATTAATAGAGAAAATTAATCGTGTATATCCAATTGAACCTGTTAAACCTCGTTACTTTGGAGAAGTTGCGAAATTGTATCGATATGTAGGAAGCGATGCCGAAGTTGGATTTATTACTTCAGTATCTGAGTCATTTTGTTCTTCTTGTACGAGAGCCCGTATTTCGGCAGACGGCAAGTTTTATACGTGCTTATTTGGAGAAAAAGGAACGGATTTACGATCGCTTCTTCGAGAAAATATTTCTGATGCATCACTATTAAAAATTTTACAACATACATGGCGATATAGAACAGATCGATATTCAGATGAAAGAACGGCGGAAAGTACAAATAAACGTCAAAAAGTTGAGATGTCTTACATTGGTGGATAGCGAAAGGAGGATTCCTTATGCAAGAGCGATATTCAAGACAAGTATTGTTTTCTGGAATAGGTGAAATGGGACAAAGGAAAATAAGGGAAAAGCATGTGCTCTTAATTGGTGCGGGGGCGCTAGGAGCTGCAAATGCAGAAGCGCTCGTTCGGATGGGAATTGGGAAATTGACAATTGCCGATCGTGACTATGTCGAATGGAGTAATTTACAACGGCAACAGTTATATACAGAAGAAGATGCAAAACAATGCAAACCAAAAGCAATTGCAGCGGCAGAACATGTAAGAAGGATTAATTCTGAGGTGGAAATTGTACCAGTTGTAACGGATGTCACAATGAAAGAAATGGAAGAGTTAACGAAAGAAGTGGATCTCATATTAGATGCGACTGACAACTTTGATACGCGTCTACTTATAAATGATATTTCACAAAAAGAAAATATACCTTGGATATACGGTGGATGCATTGGAAGTTACGGTGTAACGTACACAATTCTTCCAGGAAAAACACCATGTTTTCGCTGCTTAATGGATCATCCGATGGGCGGTGCAACATGTGATACAGCGGGAATTATTCAGCCAGCTGTACAGATGGTTGTTGCTCACCAAGTGACAGAAGCAATGAAAATATTGGTGGATGATTTCGAGACGCTACGAGGAACAATGTTATCATTTGATATTTGGAACAATCAATTTCTCTCATTAAAAGTAAATAAACAGAAAAAAAGTACATGTCCATCTTGCGGAAATACACGTACGTACCCAAGTTTAACATTTGAATCACAGGTGAAAACGGAGGTGCTATGCGGACGGAATACAGTTCAAATCCGTCCAGGAATAAAGAGAGCTCTAAATTTAAACGAAATTAAAAAAAGATTACAAAAAATTGTACATGTCCAAAAAACGCCGTACTTACTATCATTTCTAATTGATGAATATCGTTTCGTTTTATTTACAGACGGTAGGGCATTTGTTCATGGGACAAATGATGTGAAAATAGGAAAACGATTGTACGCAAAATATATAGGATGAACAGAAAGAAAGTTTCTCCTTATTAAAACGAGGTGAAAAAGAATGTTAGCAAAACGTATACCAATTCCAGTGGTGGAAGCAGTTGCACGAGTAATGAAATATGCTTATCAAGGTGAAACAGAAGAGGTTTCTCTTATAGAAAGTTACGGAAGAACGCTTGGAGAAGATGTTATTGCAGATCATGATGTCCCGCATTTTGATCGCTCTCCGTACGACGGATTTGCGATTAGAGCGGAAGATACAAAAGAAGCAAGTAGCAGTAATCCCATTCAGTTTGAAGTGATTGGTGAAATTGGAGCAGGGGTTGTTTTTACAGAAGAAGTGAAAGCATTTCAAGCTGTCCGTATTATGACAGGGGCCGCAATTCCGAGAGGGTGTAATGCGGTTGTTATGTTAGAACTAACGGAAGGATTTGAAAAAAACGAAAAGACTTATATGACATTAAAACGCTGTTTCGCAGCCGGTGATAACATTTCTTTTAAAGGTGAAGATGTAAAACAAAATACTATCCTTGTGAAAGAAGGGACTGTTATTAATCCTGGAGTTGCAGCACTTCTTGCTACGTTTGGTTATAGTTCCGTACATGTTGTAAAACGGCCGATTATTGGAATAGTAACGACGGGTAGCGAACTGCTTGAAGTACATGAACAATTAAAGCCAGGGGAGATTCGAAATAGTAACTCCTATATGATAGCAGCGCAAATTGAACGAGCGGGCGGAGTTGTACGGTATTATGGACAATTCGTTGACGATTTTGAGACGTGTTATAACAATGTAAAAAAGGCGATAAAAGAAGTTGATATTTTAATTACGACTGGTGGCGTTTCAGTAGGAGACTATGACTATTTGCCTGCTATTTATGAGAGATTACAAGCTAATGTACTTTTTAACAAAATAGCGATGCGACCAGGAAGTGTGACAACTGTAGCTGAGGTAGAAGGAAAACTACTATTTGGTTTATCTGGTAATCCTTCAGCTTGTTATGTCGGTTGTGAATTATATGTTAGACCAGTCATTGGAACATACTTGCATAGAAAAGATTCGCACGTATTTCGTGCAGAGGCAATTTTACAAAAAGACTTTCCGAAAGCAAATCCGTTTACTCGATTTGTAAGAGGGAGAGTAGAAATTGTAGATGGTCAATTGCAAGTTACACCAGTTGGTTTAGATAAATCTAGCGCAATTTCTTCACTTGCAGAAGCGAATGCATTTATTGTTTTGCCAGGGGGAACGAGAGGATTTAAAGCTGGAATTACTGTTTCGGTACTGTTATTAGAATTAACCAGCGGAAGTGAATGGCCATGGAAAGAATCGCTTCGTTCATACAAATAATAGAAAAATAGGTTGCTAATTTATACAAAGATAAGAGGTGCGAAATGACACATACGTATTATGAAGTAATTGATACACCTATATCAATTGAAGAAGTGACAAACAAAGTAATTCGGCGTGAGTGTGGTGCGATTACTACTTTTATTGGCACTGTTAGAGAATTTACGAAAGGCCGACGTACGCTTTATTTAGAGTATGTAGCTTATAAGACGATGGCGGAGAAACAGCTTGAGAGAATTGGTACCGAAGTAGGGGAGAAATGGCCTGGAACATATGTGGCAATTACACATCGCATTGGTACATTACAAATTTCTGATTTGGCTGTTGTCGTTGCTGTTGCTACACCGCATCGGAAAGCTGCTTATGAGGCGAATGAATATATTATGGAACGTATAAAACAAATTATTCCGATATGGAAAAAAGAGTTTTGGGAAGATAGTGAGTCGTGGATAGGCGATCAGTTAGAGAAAACAGCATATGGTAATGGCGAGCCTGGAAAGGAGATGAGAATTTGATTGAAGTACTATTATTTGCACATTTACAAGAAGAAGTAAGTAAGCCAGCATTACACATAGATTGTGAAAATATTACAGTCGCGAAGCTGAAGGAAGTTCTGATTAAGGAATATAATGTAGCAATTTCAAACGAGATTATGGTCGCGATAAATGAAGAATACGCAAATGAGGATGACATTATTCAAACTGGTGATGTCGTAGCAATGATTCCGCCAGTAAGTGGTGGTTGATTCTTTTCAGCCTAATCATGTAAGAACGTGATTAGGCTGGAGGGAATGAATATAACTACGTATACATAGGAGGGAACAGGATGAAAAGTCCTAATTTTCAATTAAGTTTACAAACTTCTAATCTAATTATCGGTTTTATGGTGTGGGTTATTTTATCATCATTGATGCCCTATATTAAAGTGGATATTCCATTAACTGCGGGACAAATTTCTATGGTAACAGCAGTACCCGTTATTTTAGGTTCTGTTCTTCGCATTCCAATTGGTTATTGGACCAATCGTTTCGGAGCAAGAAAATTATTCTTTATTAGTTTTATTCTATTATTATTTCCTGTTTTTTATATTAGTGTTGCCAATTCTATGATGGATTTAATTATTGGTGGATTATTTGTAGGAATCGGTGGTGCTGTATTCTCTGTAGGAGTAACTTCTTTACCAAAATACTTTCCAAAAGAGAGTCACGGTTTTGTAAATGGTATTTACGGTGTCGGTAACGCTGGAACAGCAATTACTTCATTTTTAGCGCCTGTTATCGCAACTTCAGTTGGCTGGAGAACGACAGTACAATGTTATTTAATTTTACTTGCAGCGTTTGCACTTATGAACTTTTTATTAGGTGATCGTAAAGAGAAAAAAGTGAATACACCACTAATGGAACAAATAAAAGGTGTATATAAAAATGAGAAACTTTGGTTTTTATGTATCTTTTACTTTTTAACTTTCGGATCATTTGTTGCATTTACAGTATATTTACCAAACTTTTTAGTATCTCATTTCGGATTAGAGAAAGTAGATGCAGGTATGCGGACAGCCGGATTCATCGTACTCGCAACAATTATGCGTCCGATTGGTGGTTGGCTGGGTGATAAGTTTAATCCATTTAAAATATTAATCTTCGTATTTATCGGTTTAACACTTTCAGGTATTCTTTTATCATTTATGCCAAGCATGAACGTATATACATTTGGTTGCCTATTAGTCGCATTTTGCGCAGGTATCGGTAATGGTACAATTTTCAAACTCGTTCCGATGTATTTCTCAGAACAAGCTGGTATTGTAAATGGACTCGTTTCAGCTTTAGGCGGACTCGGAGGATTCTTCCCGCCACTAATTTTAACATTACTGTTCCAACTAACAGGTCATTATGCAATTGGATTTATGGCATTATCAGAAGTCGCACTTGCTTGTTTAATCATTACAGTATGGATGTATAGTCAAGAAAAGCTGTTAGTGATGTTAAAGAATCATTAATAAAGAAAAAGAGCCGTCCCAAAGTATTTTGGGGTGGTTCTTTTCGTAATATAATAGGCTTCGCTATATTTTTTAGGACCAGATTCTTTAGTAAGGCTAATAGATATTGTGAAATAGTACACTTAAACTAAAAAATACAGTTTAGGTCGATAAGATAAAATTATACATTTCTATAAATAATCCATAATTTTCTTTATGGCTCATATTTGTTATGTTAAAGAAAAGAGAGGGGAGGGGAATGAAATAAGTGTTTTTTCTGATTATTGAGAACTAATGGTGTTTTCCGATGAATTAAATGTGATCCATAGGTAGTAAAGCGTTTAATCCAACTAAAATATATTTAGAATGAGGTTTTACATGTTTGTATTTATTATATTAGACGTAATATTACCGATATTAATATTGATGCTAATTGGTGCAATCTTACAAAGAAAGTTTCAATTTGACTTAAAGCAACTATCTACACTTATTACGTATTGCTTGATGCCTGCGGCTGTATTTGTGAATATATATGATATTCGTATAGAAATAGATTTGTTGCTCCAGATAATATACTATTTAATGCTTTACAGTCTAAGTCTGATCATAGTAAGTCATTTTATTTCAAAAATATTAAAGTTAGAAAAAGGGGAAAGTGCAGCTCTAAAAAATAGCATTTCGTTAATGAATTCCGGTAATTATGGATTACCAGTAAGTCAATTGATTTTTAGTCACAATCCAGTGGGGGTTTCCATTCAGATTTTCATTGTTATTTTCCAGAATCTTTTAACCTATTCATATGGAATATATAACTTACTATCAGCAATAAAAACAATCGGAGGTATTATTCAATCATTTCTAAGACTGCCTGTATTTCATGCGCTCGTATTAGGGATTCTCTTTCAATCTTTTACAATTCAATTACCTAATTCTATCTTGCTACCTCTTAATCAGCTTGCAAATGGTTTTGTTGCAATAGCACTCATATTGCTAGGGGCGCAATTATCCAACATTAAGCTTAAATTTTTCCATCGAGTCATAACATGGGCTTTAATTGGAAGGTTACTGATGGGACCATTAGTAGCACTTACCATGATCTACCTACTAAACATTGATGGTATTGTTGCACAATCATTATTTGTTGCAAGTTCTTTTCCTACTTCAAGAAATACAGCAACCATTGCTATGGAGTATCAAATAGAGCCTGAACTACATGCGCAAATCGTTTTATTTTCAACACTTTTTAGTATTGTTACAGTAACTGTCGTTATTTATTTGTCATATATTTTGTTTTGAATTTACATGCAAAAACGAATAGATTTGAGGTGGCGAGTGATGGAAGGGAATCGATATGAGAAAAAGCAGTCTTTCATATATTAGGTGTCGTTTACAATTGTATCGTGTCTGAGAATTAAGCGGCTTAATTCAAAAAAGGAAACTCATTAAGGTTTATTTCGTATACAAATCTTTAAAGCATTTACATATAGACTTGCGAAAAAAGACGCAATCTCGCTTATAATTAAGATTACATGAGCTTAGGATGATAGCGATGGGGCGGGAGTGTCAAGTAAGAATTTTATCTTTATTGATTTTATGAGGTTTTTCCTCATAATTGTATTTAAGGGAGATGATTCTAAAATGAGTAAACAGAATATTAGTACAACTATTTCAGGAGATTTGATTGTTACCCATCTAATTGGCCAGATTAAAACAGAGGATGTGTATGAATGGTTTAATGGCTTTGAGCAGGTTTGTCAGCAATTTATTTCTGAGGGGCGGAAATACAAATTGTTGGTGGATAGAAAAGGATACACGCCAAATCATTTTTCTGTTCAAAAAGTATGGAAAGAGAAGTTCTTCAATGAAACTATTTTGAATCATAGCAAGGCAATTGCATTTCTTCTTGAAGAAGGAGAGATACTGAAGTATTTGCAACAATCCAATACAAAAGAATCCGTAGAGTTTTTTGACGATTATGAACAAGCGCTAAATTGGTTGAATGAATATCCAATATAAAAACTGAATAGAAAGAGTTGCTCGTAATGTTGCACTTGTCATGAAATTTACTTGCTTACAAGTTGCAAACACCATTCATTTTCTTCGTAGATTGCTTATGGAATAAAAGAACGGAACTACAACAAAAAGAACAAACGTCCCCTAACAAACGTTTGTCCAAAGGTAATTACGATTTTAACTAAGAAATAGACTACAATTTATGTGTACGAGAAATCTTTTTTATAAGTTTAGGCAATATAGATGTTAGTTCTTGCTTCAAACGCTTCGTAAACGATGGATCTTTACCTGAAGTTGAAATCGTTACAACATATTCACCATTTCGGATGACACCCGGTGTGTGAAACGATGATTCTGTACCGTCACTTACAACGTTAACCCATTGAAAATCATGGGCGGCCTGTTTGACCATCATATTTACAGCATGTTGATTTGTAGCTGCATAAATAAGATGAGCATCTTTAATATCATCATTACTAAAAGTTTTTTGCTTCCAAGTAATATAAGGAAGTTCCTTCATTTCCTTGCAAATTTCTGGGCTGACAACGGTGACAAAAGCGCCTGTATCTTTTAATCCAGACGCTTTTCGATATGCGATTTTACCTCCACCAATGATAACGACCACTTTATTATGTAGATTAAACATAAGAGGGTACATGTTATACATACACATATTCCTCCATTCGTTCTAGTAATGTTAATTTCATATATGTATCAAACTGAAGACAGTTACAAGTTGTAACGTGATCGTATTTTTTTGTATGAAACTTAATTTTTTGAAGCAATAATCCGGTAAATAGAAGGTACGGCATGATATATACATGGGATGCAGTTGATGTTATTGTCTTTAGCTCAGCAGTAAAAGAGGGCGTTCCTTTCGTTAAAAAGGAGCACGATACTGGTATACTGAGTTTTTGTTCGACAGCTACTCCAATTTGCTGTAATTCATGTATGGGCTGGGGGTCACTACTACCTCTTCCTACGAGTAAAATACTACTATTTTGCATTGGCATAGCTTCACGTATTCTTTTCACTACAAGTTCAACCATATGCGGATGCGTACTAAAAGGTGGTACAACTGAAAATGTTATATATTGATATTGCTTTTGCATTTTTTCTATCTCAAAAGGAATATCACATTTATAGTGAGCTGCTGCAAATAATAAAACAGGTACAATCATTATTTCAGTTGCTCCCTCTAGTATCGTTTCTGTAACTGCATCCGAAATGGTAGGTGTCGTTAGTTCTAGAAAAGCTATTTTTTGAATGCTTTCGTTACGTTCTTTCATAACAGATTGAATAAAGTGAATGAATTGTTCGTTCCCTTCTTGCAAGCGACTACCGTGTCCAACATATACAATTCCTTTCATTGTCTTACCATGTCTTTCTGCATAAGAGTTTCTTGTAATTGATGATCAATGTTATGAAACCCGACTTTATTTGCATAGTGTAAAGTTGGAACGTCGGTATATGAGAATGGGAGAGTAACAATATCGATAAAGCCAAGACGTTTTACTTCTGCTAGAAACGTATCAATAGAAGCGCGTCCTTCAAATACAATGCTATCCCATAAGAATTCTGAAAGCATACGAGAATGGACTTCATCGAAACGATGATCAATTGTATACTTATGAGTCATCATATAGGAGCCGGCACCAATTTTCTCTTGAATAAATGCAATCCGATTAATATTTCTGCCTAAATAAACAGTTGTATCGGAAGAGAACTTTGCTTCTTTACTTAGTAGGCCATATTGCATAAGTTTTTCTTGAGTGGCAACGTTCATGTGTTGCAGCTCTGCCTGTAAGGAACGAATATCTTTCTGGTATTTACTACATGATTGCATCAAAATTTCTACACTTTCAGCTGAACAAAAAACAAGGCGATCAACGTTAAAAATTTCATTGATTTGTTCAAGGGTTAATGTATATTCTTCCTTTTTGAAAGTTGGAATTTGATATATTTCTGCACCAGCTTCTTGTAACCTTTGCTTCATTACACTTGTTTTATTTGTTGCGGATGTAAATAAAACTTTTTTACCATGTAATGGTTTACGTTCTTTCCAAGCGATTTGATTACGTAAGGAAACGACATCACCAACAATTGTCATAGAAGGGTTAGAAATATTTTCATTTTTGACGATAGAAACAATGGTAGATAGTGTCCCTGTGACAACGCGCTGTTTACCAGTTGTACCCCATTCAATGACTGCTACTGGTGTATCTTCTTTCTTTCCTGCTTGTCGTAAGTTTTCGCAAATTGTAGGTAAGTTTTTTATACCCATGTAGTAGGCAATCGTATCGCTATTGTGAGATGAATTATATTTTCCATGATCGGTTAAAGGACCTTTTGCATGTCCGGTTAGTAAAGTAACGCTATTACTGTAGTTACGGTGGGTAAGGGGGATACCTGCATAGCTACTAGCGGCGATGCTAGATGTAATGCCTGGTACAATTTCATATGGAATATTTGCTGCTGCTAAAGTTTCTGCTTCTTCACCAACACGGCCAAAAATAGATGGATCTCCGCCTTTTAATCGGACAACAATTTTTCCCTCTTTTGCAAATTGAAGAAGGTGTGCGTTAATCATTTCTTGTCGCATAATATGATTCTTTGGCATTTTTCCGCAATACATAAGTTCACATGTTTGTTTTGTATAGCTAAGAAAGAAAGGGTTTAGTAAACGGTCATATAAAACAATATCTGCACGTTTTAAACACTCTATCGCTTTCTTTGTAATAAGCCCTTCATCACCTGGTCCTGCACCAACTAAATATACATATCCGTTCATATAATTGCACCTCATCTAGTTTTATTTAAAAGGAAGCCAGGGGGGGAGGCTTCCTTTTGTAAATTACATATATATATAAATGTCACCATCAATGACTTCTACTTCGTACGTTTGAATACAACCGTCATCAGGTTTTTGAACTTCACCTGTTAGTAATGAAATCTTCCAATCATGCAGTGGACAAAAGACGAATTCACCAGATACAATTCCTTCGGCTAATGGTCCGTTTTTATGAGGACAACGATTTTCTACAGCTCGAATATCGCCATTTGAAAGGCGGAATAGGGCGATAGACATACCTTTCATTTGGACCTCTTTACCGATTTGAATAGGAAGATCTTCTGCACGCATAACTTTTAATTTATCTTTCGTTTGTATCATATAGATCACAGCTCCTTATTTCACAGTTTCTACTTCATACATCGCTTTTAATGATTTCGTTTCTAGTGCTTGTCCCCAAGCTTCTTTATATGTGCCACGGGCCGTTTGGAAACGTTCATTTAACTTAGTGACCATATTTGCATCTTGCAGTATTTCTTTTATGTGATCGAAGCCTAATCGTTCTGTCCAGTAGGCAGTACGCTCTCCGTAAATACCAGTTTCACGATAATATTGCATGTAAGCTGTAGCGATGTGAAGAACATCATCTTCAGTAGGGACAATCATTACAAAATCAGCTTCACGTACTTCTGTACCACCATTTCCACCAATATAAAGTTGGTATCCATTTTCGACACAAACAACGCCAAAATCTTTCGTAAGTACTTCCGCACAGTTACGCGGACAGCCCGTTACACCCATCTTCATTTTATGAGGTGTATCTACCATTTCTAATGATTGTTCAAGGAGCATACCAAGTCCTAATGAATCTTTCGTACCGAAACGGCAGAAACGAGAGCCAACACATGATTTTACATTACGAAGAGATTTTGAATACGCATATCCAGAAGTCATATTTAAGTCAGCCCATACGTTAGGTAAATCTTGTTTCTTAACACCGTATAAGCCAATTCGACTTGCACCGGTAATTTTCACAAGTGGAACATCATACTTTTTCGCAACTTCAGCAATTTTCATTAAATCATCTGCTGTTGTAACGCCTCCGTACATACGTGGAATAACAGAGAATGTACCATCGTGCTGGATGTTACCATTCATTCTTTCATTAACGAAACGGGAGGCTTTATCATCTTCATATTCTTCTGGAATCGCCATACGTAAATAGTAGTTCAAAGCAGGACGACATTTTGAACAGCCATCTTCATGTACAAAACCAAGAACATTTCGTACTTCTTTTGGTGATTTTAAGCCTTTTTCATGAATTGCCGCTACGACTTCATCACGTGATAAAGGTGTACATCCGCACATACCAGCAGACTGGGCTGAGGCATCAAAAGCATCTCCGAGTGTATGAGATAAAACTTGTTCTACAAGCGGACGACATTTACCACAAGACCCTGCGGCTTTCGTACAGCCTTTAACTTCTTCAAAAGTCGTTAACTCTTGTTCTAAAATGGCATGAACGATTGTTCCTTTCGTAACACCATTACATCCACAAATCGTGTCATCTGCACTCATTGTAGCAACATCAAGTTCACTTTCTTCACCAGCTTTGTGAAGAATGGACGCTGGTGTATATTCTTGTATATCTTCTTCTTTCTTTAACATGCTAAAGAGGCGTGTACCATCAGCTGTGTCACCATATAAAACGATACCAACGACTTTATTGTCACGAATTAATACTTTTTTATAGGAACGTTTGCATTCATTAAAGATGGATATTGCTTTCGTTTGATCATCTTCATAAATTTGGCCTGCAGAGAATAAATCACAACCAGCAACTTTTAATTGCGTACCGACGATACTGCCCGAATATCCATCAGTTTGTAAATTTGTTATATGTTTCGCTAATATTGCACCTTGTTCATAAAGAGGGGCAACAAGTCCATATGCGATACCGTCATGTTCTGCACATTCGCCAACTGCATAAATGGACTCATCATTTGTTAGCATATAGTCATTGACTACAATGCCGCGATTGACAATTAAACCAGCATCTCTTGCTATTTGCGTATTTGGTCGGATACCGACAGCCATTACGATTAAATCACAATCTACAACTTCACCATCTTCAAATTGAATGCCCTCAACATGGTTTGTACCAAGAATTTTTACAGTTTTCTTTTCCATTAAAAACTTCATGCCTTGTGCTTCTAAATCTTCACGCAGTAGAGAAGCTGCTTTCGTATCTAGTTGTTGCTCCATTAAGCTAGGCATTAAATGAACAACATGTACGTCCATTCCTAAGTCAATAAGACCTCTTGCTGCTTCTAAACCAAGTAATCCACCACCAATGACAACGGCCTTTTTCTTTTCTTTAGCAGTATCCATCATAAACTGTGTATCTTCAATAGTTCGAAAACCTGTTACACCAGGAAGAGTGGAACCTTCAACCGGTAAAATAAAAGCACTAGAACCTGTTGCAATAATAAGCTTGTCATATGTAAGAGTACGATTCTTTTCTGTAATAATAACTTTTTCTTCTCGGTCAATACTTTGAACTCTTTCATTTGTATACAAAGTTATTTCGTTTTCTTCATACCAACTGTATTCATTCATAATGATATCTTGTATATTTGTTTTACCTTGTAAAACATGAGAGAGCATAATGCGATTATAGTTTGGGTGTGGTTCATCTCCAAAAATAGTAATCTCATATGAATCACAATCATGTTTTAATATTTCTTCCATACAACGTATGCCAGCCATACCATTTCCGATCATAACTAAACGTTTTTTCATTTTCGTTTCCCCTTTTTATGTGAAATGTTGAACAAAGGATTATATTTTTATTATAGAAAATCAAGAAAGGGGGAGATGTGATATTTATCACATTTTTATAATGATTCACAAATTGTTAAAATTCTGATTTATGTGAGGGTGATGTGGATAGGTTTCGCAAAATGAAAAAGCAGGACATCAGTATGTATACTCATGTCCTGCACTTTATTTACGCTCTCGTAATGGCACGTGGAAATAAAATATTATTTTCTACATGAATGTGCTCAAATAAATCAGACTCTAACGCTTCAAGGCGATTGTAAACAAGTCGATAAGTGCCGCAAGCTCCTTCTGGAGGAGTAAAGTCATGTGTAACTTTACGAAGCTCTTTAATAATGTTGCCAGCGTGGTTATGTTCATTTTCTAGTTCATCTACTACTTTACGTAACTTTGCATAGTTTTCATCAGTTGGATTTTTTTCAAATTCTAAAATTAATGGGAAATCTTCTGTTTCTTCTTTAATTAAATGCTGTTCTAATTCCATTTTAAGTTCATGAAATAGCTTATGAATTTTAGCTAAATGCGGCTGATTTGCTCCATGAACACGTAATACTTTCGTCACATAAGGACTTAACTGTGGTAACTCTTCATTTAAATAACGATGATGCTTATGAATTACATAATCAATCAATTCACGATAAGAAGCATTTTTCCAATCAATTTCAGATTCATTTAATCGTTTCGTATTATGATAAAGCGTATTTAACTCTGTAATTACTTCAGTAGCTGATAAATTTCTTTCATGAATTGCATCAATAAGTGGCTTATTACCGCCACAACAAAAATCTATTCTATAGGATTTAAAAAGATCACTAGCTTTCGGAAACTGTGTAACAATCTCACCGACAATAGAAGTTTCAGTAAATGTATGTTCCATATGAATGCCTCCATAAAGTTTAAATGTAATATCTAAATTAAGAATAGCGATAAATGAAAAACAACGTGGTGATTGAAATCACTTATTATGTGTCTGATTTGAGAATAATAGGATTATTCTTCAACAGAGGACATTATAGAAAAGATGGCGAAGAATTTTGGGATAGGAAGTATATCTTTTATAGGAGGTTTTTATGGAATATGTTTATCATATGGTACCAGAAGAACTAAAAGGAGAATATTTAATCCCATTAAATGAATTGAAAAGGGTATATCCAAATTTATATCGTGAGTATATACAAAAATATAAAGATCATACTCAAAGAGAGAACTTATTAATACGTAAAATACCAAAACTAGAATGTTTATGGAATGATGTCGTGCATTTTTTACCACTGCATCCTTATGAGATTTATAAAGTATTGTTGGAAATAGGAGTAAACATTCATACAAATAAATTGTTTTATAAAATTCCTATTAGCGCACTGAAGGGTCAGTGTATGGCAATATACAAGTACTCAAAGCACAATTGGGGTGGAGCAAATAGCGAATTAAAAGAATGTGAAATAGAATTCATCAATTTTAATGAATATAAAGAATTAAAGCAATTAAATACCTGCACCAAAGAATATTATAGAGATGAATACAAAAATGGTAGAAGATTTGGGATGTTTCACTTAATTCCACATGTTCTTGTCAAAGGGAAAGTGGAGGTGAAAAATATTGAAATCATTAATTGGAGTATTGCTCCAGTTAATGGTTAATAGTACAAGTATTTAAAAAATAAGATGCCATTTTGAATTGATATAGGGCTTAAAAGAATGGAAGAGTAATTAGATCTTATACGTAATAATAAAAAAGAAGCTTACTAGAAGCTTCTTTTTTATTGCTATTTTTCACATGCGACTCCATCGCCATCACGATCAAGATGTGAGGCATAACCTGGTTGTCCTTTATATAGGGGAGCTTTCCCAGCAGCTCTAACTGCGGCACAATTTTTGTAATATGCACTACTAGTATTTCCTGAAGCAGGTTGTGTTTGAGTTTGCTGTGTTTTTTGCTCTTCTTGTTGTTTACGAGCTTGTTCATCAGCCTGGCGTTTTTGTTCTTCTTGTTGTTTACGAGCCTGTTCATCAGCCTGGCGTTTTTGTTCTTCTTGTTGTTTACGAGCCTGTTCATCAGCCTGGCGTTTTTGTTCCTCTTGTTGTTTACGAGCTTGTTCATCAGCCTGGCGTTTTTGTTCTTCTTGTTGTTTACGAGCTTGTTCATCAGCCTGGCGTTTTTGTTCCTCTTGTTGTTTGCGAGTTTGTTCATCAGCAAGACGTTTTTGTTCTTCTTGTTGTTTACGAGCTTGTTCATCAGCCTGGCGTTTTTCATCCTCTTGCTTACGAGCTTGTTCCTCGGCTTGACGCTTCTCATCTTCTTGCTTTTGAGCTTTTTCGTCTGCTTCTTTTTTTTCTAGTTCTTTTTTGTCGCTATCTTTTTGTTCTGTAGTGTTAGAAGCAACTTTTTTACTAGTTGCTGTCGTTTTTTCAGAAGTAGGATTTGAAATACTTGATAACGCACCAAAAATAACAAATAAAATAGCAGTGATAATAAATTGTTTTTTTGCTACACCTGTCTTTTTAATTACAGATAAGATTGCTAGTACAAGGAAGAAAATAAATAAAATGAAACTTAAAATAGTAAAAAATTCGATGACTGGATGTTCTGAATTTGTTGAGCCAGTTACCATCAATATAATCGAAATCATAAAAAGAATAACAGTAGGACGACCATACTGTGTTGCTTTTCCATTTTTCTTGAAAAATGAAATAATACATAAGATTAAAAGAATAAAAGCAATAAAAAATAAAGCTGCACCAATATTACTCAAAATTGCCATTTTTATACCTCCATTTGTAAGATTTTCATTATTGATTATATAGGAACTTACTAGATATTACACGATTTATATAAATTTAGAAAATTAATATTTTTAATAGACTTATAAACATTTATTTTGTATATAAGGAAAAATAGATATATTTCCTATTACGTTTTTAAAGAGAATTCATAAAGTATAGTATATCGATTGAAAGGAGGAGATTTGAATGGAATTTCAATTGTTAGTGAATTGTGTGTTACAAGAAGGTAATGCTTACTTTCTAGTAACGAAGGTAGACGATGTAATTACTTTGAAAGTACCGATTACAGCGGGAGTAGCAGGTTTATTCTTAGCTTTCGGTGTACCAAGATGTTCTTAATTTAAATCTCTGCAGTAGAAAGAGGAGGACAAGCCTCTTTCTACTATTACATAATAATTTTATGTAAACTAAAATTATATTTTATTAATAGCACATTTAAAATGGACATGCATATACTATAATGTTTTTTAAGTTATGAAAATTAAAGAGGTGCTATTATATATGAAAAGAAGGACATTTGATATTCCAGTTACATTGCGAAGAGAGTGGTTTTTAATAGAATTAGCCCATTTAACGAAGAAATATGGAATTGAAATTGCAACTAGCAAGATGGAAGCTGCACCGTTTTTAAGAGATCAAGTTACGGAATCAAAAATAGGGTCAGGGCTCCAATACGATAAATATGATGATGAGTATATCATTGAAAATTAAAGGATAAGAGCAAAACAAATTTCTTTATAACAAAATATAAAATAAAGCAGATTCTAAATATGGAATCTGCTTTATTATGAAATACTTTTAGTCAGCTAACCTCTTTCTAGTGTTTTTCCTACATATTTCACTTGCGTTATTCCAAAAGATTCACGAAGAATGCGAGCATAATCTTTTAATTCTATTGGACGTTTATTTTTGGTGCCTTTAAAGGTTTCTGTATAATTTTTATTTGTTAATGATATGTGACCATAATTAGTTAATTTACAAGTGATAGCTCCTTTATTAAAAGGAGATTCTTTATGTTCTACAATGATTTTCTGGATATTATTAACCTTTTTCTCATCTATTGGATTTAAAGTGAAGGCATAGCCTATTTTCCATTCATCTGAAGGTTCAGATTGCAAGAAATTTGTAGATTCCCCGTTAGCTCCTTTTCTCATTTCTAAAATGTGTGTACCTTTTCGGGTAATTCGTTTGCGAATTCGATATTCACCCGTTTGAGAAGAGATGACTTTTCCGTTAAAAGGGACTGGATGTAAAGGTAGATGAGAGGCAAAACCGGCGTCTATAACATAATCTTTATTATTATGATGTAATATGATAATGACATGACCATCATCGGGTTTCCATTTATTATCATAAAGGTCATAAACAGTACCAGCTACTTTATATACTTGAAATCCACAATCCATTAAAAAGTAATACAATAAGGAGTTTAATTCATAACAAAGACCGCCTCGTTTTTGAATAAGTAACTTTTCTATTAAGTTATTTTTTGAGATGTTTTTAATAGTACCAGCCATAATATCGAGATTTTCATAGGGGAGAATCAATCCCATTTTTAAGAGAATTGCATCTAAATCATCAAATGTTATTTCTTTTGCAGGAATTTTTAATCGTTTAAAAAACTCCTTTTGTAAATCGGTCATCATAAAGCATTCTCCTTTCTTTTTACAGAATTTTCTTCTGCTCACCAATAGGTTAGTACTTCTAAAAGTTTAATTCAAGTCTGCGAAAATTATCATAATATATGTTTCTGGAAATATTAGTATCTATTCATAAAATTCAGTTTAATATTTAATGATAGGAAAGTCTTACAATATTAGCTTCTATTTTGTTTAGTTTGTATTTAATTAAATAAAAGCACATATATTCATTAACTTTTTTTATAACTAGCTGATAATAAAGTGTTTTTTTACTAAAGTTTTTTCAAGATTTGTATGCTTTATATAAACAATAATAATTGGGGGATATTAGATTCAGTAAAGTTAACAATTGTTGAGAAACTTTTTTGTAGCATTCACTCAAAAGGAAGAGATAGAAACAAAGAGAATAACGTGTGTTAAGGAAGAAGGGGGACTAGTAATCTCTTAAGAATAGGGACAGGGTCTTGTTTAAGTACAAAGATTATCTAGTATTAAGAGAGAAGATAAAAAATATTACAACGAGCACCTTCTTTCAAAAAATGTGGGGGGAGTAACATGCGATTGATGAGAAGATGTGTTGCCTTACTAATTGTATTTTTTATCATGGTTCCAATGATTAGCACAAATGTGCGAGCAGAAGTTGTAAAAGAGCTTAAAACAGGCTTTCCAGATCAAGAAGTCTTTACACCTGGAGAATGGTTTTTAGGTCAAAAACCTGCTAATTATGATGAAAGTAAGCCTCCAATTCTCTTTGTGCAAGGAAGGAATGGGAATGCTGATAGTTGGTATGGAAAGACAGTATATCACGATATGAATGATATGTATGACTATGCTTTGAAAGCAGGCTATCAAACAGTATTTATACAATTATATGATGCTGCTGGGAAAGGGTCAGCTAGTCAGTGGGATAACGGAAAATTGTTAGCACAAAAATTAGAAGAAATATATAATCATTTCGGTAAAAAAGTTAATATTGTAGCACATAGTAAAGGTGGTATCGATACACAAGCTGCATTAGTAGAATATGGGGCAAATCGATTTGTCGGAAATGTTATTACACTTGCGACGCCACATCATGGATCAAACTTAGCGGATTTATCATATAGTTGGTGGGCAGGATGGCTTGCTTCTATATTAGGTCAAAAAGATGATGGTACGTATTCATTACAAATGGGCGAAATGGCAAAATTTCGTTCAACGATTGATAATAATCCAGCAGCTAAATTAAACCGTTATTATACAGTTACTGGGACTAGCTGGGGCCCTGTATTTTCGGCGTTATCAATGGGTGGATTATATTTGTCATCATACGGTTCAAATGATGGACTAGTAAATGAGTGGAGTGCTAAGCTGCCGTATGGAACGCATTTATTTACAGATTCTAGATTTGATCATGATAATATACGAAAAGGATCTGCTGTGTTCTCACGAATTGAACCGTATTTACGTACAGCAAATGTACCGGTTCCAGCTTTAGTAGCATCCAGCACTAGTTCAAATGAAAATATAGAACAATTAAATACAACTTCAAATCAAAGCATTTTAGGAGGGGAATTGCCACAAAATCAGTGGATAGAGCAAACTGTTGCGGTTGATAAAAAGGCAGAAGGAATTGTTTCTATATTAACTGCTTCGTCGGATGTAGAAGTACAAATGATATCACCAAAAGGAAAAGTGTATACAAATAAGGATAGTGTTATAACTACTGGTGAAGATGAATCTTTCTTTGGTGGCGCGACAATTAAAACATTTAAATTTGATAAAATGGATGTAGGAGAATGGAAAGTTAAAATGATGGCGAAGCAGTCGAAAGATGCATATTTAGTTGTAAGCGATTACAAGAATAGCGCACCATTTGTTCTTCAAATGCCTACAAAAGTAAAAGCAAATAAATCTGAGTATAAACTGAAAAAATCACCTGTGGCACCTGAAATGAAAGGAAATCTTTCCATAACAGTAAGAGTCGTGAATAAAGAAGGGAAACTAGTCTCTGAATATAATGAATTACAAAATGTGAATAACAATACATTTACTGGTGCTTTGAAGGACATAAAGCAACCAGGAGTATATAACGTTACGATGGATATAAAAGGGATGAATAAAGAAGGACAACCATATAATCGTACAATCGTTAAGTCGGTTTATGTGGAGAAATAAGAAAGAATGAGAAAAAAGTACCGAACTTTTGTAGTAGTAAAGTTCGGTGCTTTTTCATGTTTATTAGATTAACAAAAAGGTACAAAGGGAATTTTTGAAGGCACAAAGGTTAAGTATTGGGTAGCGAATTCTTGAAATGTAGCAGGGATGCTTTTTAAATTGTAATTGCACCTGCAAAAGTAAAACGAGTATCTTCAGCTACAATGATGTGATTGTTTAAGTGAATTTATATCTTTTAAATATTTGTATATATAAGGTTTGGAGTCGTTGACCTTTATTTATGTAGCACGGCAGGAAGAAGAGAAAAAGTATCGAATGAATGTACATATGTAGTATTGTTTGCTTTTGGTGTGAATAGTAGTTAAAGATACGTTGAAATATTTTATACGGTAACAAAAGAGTAATTAAATAATAGAGGGAGCAACTTACATGGAAAATATATTAAAAGTATCTTCAAAATCAAGCCCCAATTCAGTCGCAGGCGCAATTGCAGGTGTACTAAGAACAAGTGGAAATGTAGAAATTCAAGCGATTGGAGCGGGTTCATTAAACCAAGCGATTAAAGCAATTGCAATCGCAAGAGGATTTGTTGCTCCAGGTGGTATTGACTTAGCCTTTGTTCCAGCATTTCAAGAGGTTACTATTAATGATCAAGAAAGAACGGCGATTAAATTGATTATAGGTCCTAGGAAGAAAAGGTCTTAAAGAAGAGTATTAACAAAAGGAATTTGGAAAAGTTGTTAGTCTTGTTAGGTTAGATACGTTATTTCATGTTGCAGCTCCTTGGGTCTGGACACGTTATTGTACCAGACGAGTATCCGTTAATTTCTTCTTATATTTAGCGGTGAATTCTAGATATTCAAAAATACCAAATCCTTTGTGATATAAAGGATTTGGTATTTTTGATGTTTTTTTAATAAATAATTCTAAAGCTTTCCATTCTTATTATAAGATTACGCGATGTATTCATATTAATACTGATACAGTAAGGGTTTTAGGAATGATTCTCTTCAAGGTGCATATTTTTCCCCCTCGAGAATCTATAATTTTACCGCATTTTTTATAACTTTATGTAAAATATTAAAAATTTGTATAGTTTTCAATCTGATATTTTTTTGTCATATTGTAACGGTCTTTATTGTTTAAATAGTTTTATTTTTGGGGTTACGTGTTAAATGTTGAGCCCTTTTAGTAGGTAAAAATAAATAATTGAATTTTACAAAATAAATCTATATAATAAGTTTTATTTATATTAAAATATAAAGATAACAGGTTTTGTGTAAACTATTTTTATTAATAAAAAGGTTTTCTGATATATATATATATGGACAAAGGAGGTCGCTTAGAAGTGTTTAAGAGAATTATGATTTATATATTCACTGGAATAATGGGGGGGGTTATAGCGATAATCGTAGGATTAACAATTAATCCTATATTGGGAAAAGCACTATTTTCAATACTTAGTAGCGTATTTATATTAAAAATCTTATATGATTTTTTAAATAGTTCTATTTTAAGGAAGAGAATTATTAGAAAGGAAAATAAGAAATATAATAGTTTATATGAATGGACAGAGGCAGATTTTAAAGGGTATGGAACTTTTGAAAAAAAATTATTAAAGAAAAAACCAAAGTATAATTTTCTAAACAATTTAGAACTAATTAGAGAAGAATTAGTGAAATTAGGAAAATTGAAAGTGAAATTATTATCCGCACATTTAAAGGTAATTGAAAAAAATCTAGAAAGTTATGATTTGATAGTAAAAACCCTTATTACGCTTGGAACGGGTGTATTACTTTGGTATATAAAAGAACAAAATGCGATAGTGAATGTGCATGTATCTAAGGAATTTGATTACATAATTAATACAGGTACTTGGGTTTTCTATTTCATAATATCAATCTTTTCTATAATAAATAATAACCTTCGAACATCATATAAAATACGAATAATTTTAGAATTAATTGATACAATTGAAGACGAAGATTACCCTCAACCTAATAAAGTGAAATAGTGAAGAGTTAATAATAGTTGGAAAATATTAGGTTTGCAGAAAGGTATGTACCGAGATTGAATTTATATAAAGAATTATAATTATTTCTCTTTATATAAATTCTCCAATTACTTCAAGAACCATTTTAGAATTCATCGTTTTATAGCTCTATTACTTGAAGTTTTCCAATTAAATTACTAGACCGTTGTGAAGGGTAGTTGGGACTAATTATTATTAAACCTCTTTTGTAGAGTAGTTAAAATCAAAGGTATGGTGATTCATTATTCTGCTTAGAAATAGTAATGAAAGTTCCCCATAGATATTATGGGGAACTTTCATTTGTTTTAGATAAAATAACCCTAAAACTGCTCATTTTTCTCCCAAGATTCTACAATATAATGCGCAATTGTCGGATTAAATCCTTTCCCAACTAAAAACATAATCGCAGCAACTTCTGTTAAAGCGTGTTTCTGTGATGTATGTTTCGCTTCATTTAAACCATAATCTACCCAAGGTTTTACGAAATCTAGTACAGGTTTCTTTAAAGGTAAGAACTGTGTACCGACAACTTGTTGAATCTGTTGTTGCGTTGGTTCTGTAATTGGTCCAGGTGGTAAGATTTGAGGCTGTGTAATATCCAGTGTTGGTCCAGGCGGTAAAATTTGTGGTTGTGTAATATCTAATGTTGGCGGTTTAGGTGGTGAGACACGTGCGTCGTAGTTTGGTTGATACATTTGTTGTTGGTATTGAGTTTGTTGTGGCTGAGTTGGGTATGGGTTTGGTTGAAATTGTTGTTCTTGAGTTTGTGGTGTTACATATGGATTTTGTGGATATTGAAGTTCCTGATTTTGCGGTGCTGCATATGGATTTTGTTGAAATTGTTGTTCTTGAGTTTGCGGTGCTACATATGGATTTTGTTGAAATTGTTGCTCTTGAGTTTGTGGTACTGCATATGGATTTTGTTGAAATTGTTGTTCTTGAGTTTGCGGTGCTGCATATGGATTTTGTTCATATTGTTGCTCTTGTTCTTCATATTGTTCTGTATATCTTTGTTCTTGTTGCTGAGGGTAAAATGGTTGTTGTGGGTAAGGCGGTTGATTATTATAGAACATATTTATTCCTCCTTCATGATGATGCCTACCACCTAGTGTATGGGCGGACAAGAAAATATGTGATGAAAAAATGCGGGCGTGTTACAATAAGTAACTGGGTGAAGATAAAATGACAAAACAAGAAAAGATAGAAAAAACAATTACTTTTGTAAAACATATTTTAGAAAAAGATGCCAGTGGGCATGATTGGTATCATATTGAGCGTGTACATAAACTGGCGATTTCTTTATCCGAGCAAGAAGGAGGAAATCGTTTTATAATTGAAATGGCAGCATTACTTCACGATGTGGCAGATGAGAAGTTAAATGAAAGTGAAGAAGCAGGAATGAAAAAAGTTTCTGATTGGTTAGAAGAGTTACATGTTGAAGAAGAGGAAAGCAAGCATGTTCTTCATATCATCGCCAATATGTCTTATAAAGGTGGTCATGGCGGTAAAGTGGAGTCAATTGAAGGGAAGATTGTTCAAGATGCAGATCGCTTAGACGCTCTTGGTGCAATTGGAATAGCTCGCACATTTGCGTATGGCGGAGCGAAAGGGAGACTAATGTATGATCCAACTATTCCTCCTCGTGAAGTGATGACGAAAGAAGAATATAGAAAAAATAATGACCCATCTTTAAATCATTTTTATGAAAAACTTTTAAAACTAAAAGACTTAATGAATACGAATGCAGCAAAACAAGAGGCTGAAGTTCGTCATCGTTATATGGAACAGTTTATTGAACAATTTATGAAAGAGTGGAATGCACAAATATGAAAATGTTAACTGTGGAAAACTTATCAAAATCATATGGAGAGAAACCGTTATTTGATGGATTATCATTTAGTATTGCAGAAGGACAACGTGCCGGAATTATTGGTGTAAATGGTACTGGTAAATCAACGTTGTTAAAAATTATTGCAGGGGCAGAAATTCCTGACACAGGTGATATGACTCATTCACGTGGGTATACAATTAGTTATTTATCACAGCAACCAGAGTTTGATGAACAATTAACAGTATTAGAACAAGTCTTCCATGGTGATACACCTTTAATTCGTCTTCTTCGTGATTATGAAAAGGCGCTATTACATATCGAAAAAGATCCAAGTAATGAAAAGGTACAGGAACAATTATTTGCAGTGCAACAACGTATGGACGCAATGAGTGCGTGGGAAGCAAATGCGAATGCAAAATCGTTATTAACGAAACTAGGAATTACGGATTTCACAGCAACTGTTGGAAATTTATCTGGTGGGCAGAAAAAACGTATTGCGATGGCGCAGTGTTTTATTGAAACACCGGATCTATTAATTTTAGATGAGCCTACGAACCATCTTGACCATGAGACAGTTGAGTGGTTAGAGGAATATTTAGCAAGGTACACAGGTGCAGTATTACTTGTAACTCATGATCGTTATTTCTTAGATCGTGTGACGAATCGTATTTTCGAATTAGACAATGGAAAACTGTATAGTTATGAAGGGAATTACAGTACGTTTTTAGAAGCGAAAGCACTTCGTGAAGAACAAGAACTTGCGCAGGAATCAAAACGTCAAAACTTATATCGCCGTGAACTAGCGTGGATTCGTCGTGGTGCGAAAGCTCGTTCAACAAAGCAAAAGGCACGTATTCAACGTTTTGAGGAGTTAAAAGGCCAAGAAGGTCCAGCTGCAAAACAGTCTGTTGATATTGCGCTTAGCGGTAGCCGTCTTGGGAAAAAAGTACTTGAGTTAAAAGATGTAACGAAAAAATTCGATAATAAAACGGTATTAAACAACTTCAATCATATCGTGAAACCAGGCGATCGTATCGGAATTATTGGAGCGAATGGAAGCGGGAAATCTTCGCTATTAAATATGCTTGCAGGTAAAATATCTCCTGATAGTGGTGAAATTGAAGTTGGGCAAACAGTAAAAATCGCTTACTATACGCAAGAAAATGAAGAGATGAATTTAAATCAACGTATGATTGAATACATTAAAGAAATCGCTGAAGTCATTCATACGACAGACGGAAAAGTAATTGGTGCGTCTCAAATGTTAGAACGTTTCTTATTCCCGCCGCATTCACATGGTACACCGCTTGGCAAATTATCTGGCGGTGAAAGAAGACGTTTATATTTATTACGTATATTAATGGGAGAACCGAACGTACTATTACTCGATGAGCCTACGAATGATCTAGATACACAAACATTAACTGTATTAGAAGATTATTTAGAAGATTTCCCCGGTGTCGTTTTAACTGTATCACATGACCGTTACTTCTTAGATAAAGTAGTAGATGAATTATTCATCTTTAAGGGAGAAGGAGAAGTGCGTGAATTTCTAGGTAGTTATACGGATTATTTAGAAATGGAAAAAACGAGAGAACTTATTGAGAAAGCGGAAGTACAGAAAGAGAAAAAAGTAGTGGAAGAAGCACCGAAACAACAACGTAAGCGTAAACTTTCATATAACGAGCAGCGCGAATGGGAAACTATTGAAGATACAATTGCGGAACTTGAAGAAAAGCTAGAATCAATTGGAGAAGAGCTTGCGAATGTTGGTTCTGATTTTACGAAAGCGCAAGAATTGTCTGAAGCACAGCAGAAAACAGAAGAAGAGCTAGAAAAAACGATGGAAAGATGGAGTGAACTATCGGACATTGTTGAAGGATTAAAATAAAAACAAGCTGCATATATTGAAAAGTAAAGAGAAAAACTTTACACTATTGGTAGAACCTATTTTAGGAGGGAAAAAATGAGAACATCTAATCCAATGTTGAAAAAAGAGGCATTCCGTAAAGAGGGAGCAAGTGCTTCTGCGATGACTATTGGCGGAACAGTAGGCAAAACGTTTATTATGCTTATCTTGCTACTTGCAACGTCTGTCTATTCATACATACAGATGATAGAGGGTACGATGAAGATGCCAGTATTAATTGGCGCTTTAATCGTTGCGGCAATCATCGCATTTGCATCTATGTTCTTCCCACGTATTTCACCTTTTGGTGCACCAATCTATGCAGCAGTAGAAGGGGTTGTGTTAGGTAGTATTTCAGCGGTTTATACAATGAAATTTGGCGATTCTATCGTTTTAAATGCTGTTTTACTAACAATCTCAATTCTATTTGCAATGTTAGTGTTATATGCAACACGTGTAGTAAAAGTAACGGATAAATTCCGTACAGGCGTGATGGCAGCAACACTTGGAATTATGGTTATGTACTTAGTCGTATTTCTACTAAACATGTTTGGTGTAACGGTTCCGTACATTCACCAAGGCGGTACAATCGGTATTATTATTAGTGCAGTTGTTATCGTAGTTGCTGCACTAAACTTATTACTAGATTTCGATTTAATCGAAAATGGTGTACGTAGTCAAGCTCCGAAATATATGGAGTGGTACACTGCAATGGGACTAATGCTTACATTAGTTTGGTTATACTTAGAAATTCTTCGTTTCGTTTCTTACTTTACGAAAAATGACTAATAAAAAATCCTGCATGAAAAATGCAGGATTTTTTTATTTTCAAAGATAAATTGATGATGTGGTATAATATGGATGTTGGTAACTTTAAATTGAAGTGGATGGAATATGATGAAAGAGAAGAAAGGGATTATGAAAAAATTATTTTCTAAAAGTTTTTTCATAGAACTAGATGATGCTTTAACGTATCCATCGGGAGAAGTTATTACTTCAGCTATTGAAAGTTATGCAGCTGAATGTAATGAACAACTTAAATTTGAGAGTAAAGTAAAACCGATAACTTTTTACTTAGAAGAAGTATTGTATCGTGCGGAAATAAAGATGGCTCGTGGAGGATATTACATTTCATGCAGTGAAGTATAATTTTTGAAACCTTACATGTTTAAAATATGTAAGGTTTCTTTTTTTCTTTTATAGCATAAAAAATAATCTTTTTTACTTTAAAATATATTATTTTACGCTTTTTACCCTTCATACATTTTTATTTACAATGAAGAAAAATATGTGAGGTGGTATAACTTATGATGAATCTTCTCCGTACATTATTGTGCAGAAATTAAAATGTATGGGGGAAGTAGAATTTAATTAAGCTGATATTCAGGGATGAAAAGGGAATAAAAACTACACACTATATATGTGATGGTGTGTAGTTTTTATTTGTACATAAATTAAAAAAGGTAAATGTAATGTTATTTTAATAATAGAACGGATATATGGTTTGTGGTAATCTTGAAAAAGATTTATTGTGAAGTGTTATCAGCGAATATTAATACAAGTGTTTTTTAGGATACTAGGGGGAAGGGAAAAATGCAGGATTTGGATGGGAAATTGTATTGGATGCCAAAAAGTGTGACTTTGCAGAGGTGGATAGGAAAAGAGATTAAATCAGATGAAGTAGTAATGATTTGTATAAAAAATAAGGTTAATGAATTAATTATTCCACATCCTATTACAGATTTTATAAGAAAGGTATATAGGAATAGGGGAGTAGGCTATCATACTCAACTTAAAGCAGCAAGGGTAGTATGTAAATTCCTTAATTTTATTTACAGTAATATTGAAGATGATATTGCGGGATACAATGAATTAAGTATTAAGGGATTAAGAGGATTACAACTTAAGCATGGTGGAGATTTTATTCCACATTTGACTTATGAAGGGGTTAGTTTTAAGCATTCGGATTATTGCGAAAGGATACTTACAAAATTTTTTATATACTTAAAAGAGCATGAATTAATAGATCAAAATTTTCAAGTCTTCTATCGACAAGATAGTAAAAAAGTAGGACAACCTCTTTCTATATTTAGTCAATCTATCTTTGACATTGAGCGTCCAAATAGAAATCAAGTAAACGAGAAGTTAAAATTAAAAGATTTTGGCCCTAATCGATATAGATTAGCTTATGAGTTTATTGAAGAAGCAGAATCCAGTGATATAGCATTAGGAGTTTGTTTTCAAATTCTTGCAGGTCTGAGAGTGGGGGAAGTTGTAAATTTAACAAGGGAATCAATTTATGAAAAAGGCTTTAGAGGGAATGATGGAATGTGGTTAGTGATTAAAGATAATCAAGAAAAATTATTTGCACATTTATCTTCTAAGTATGATGTACAAGTTAAGAGACCTAGAGAAGTTTTTGTTTTAAGTGACCAAAAGCTTTGGGATATTTATTATATTCACATGGAACGCTTGAAAAAGTTTGAAAAACAATGGGGGTATAAAAATAACAATGCCCTCTTTATTTCCAAGAGTACCGGTTTACCGTTAAGTGGAACAGGATATACTAAGCGGTTTTATAGAGTGAAACAGCGTTTTTTAGAGAAGTTAAGAATTAATCGTCGTTATGAAGATTTAGAATTCTTAACAAGTCTACCTTGGTCTACACATATAGGTAGAGGAGTTTTTACAAATTTTCTTATTGATTTAGGGCTAAGTATTGAAGAAATTGCTAATTTGCGAGGAGATAAGACGCTGACAGCAACTTTTGAGTATGTTGAAAAGAGAACATCCTATAGCAGGGTACAAGAGCATGTTAATATTCTTACTAGCGTCTATGGAGAGAACAAAGATAATGTAGATTCTTTGGAAAGTTCATCTTATACAAGAAATATTTTTGATCGATATAAACATAATTGGAGCGGATTAAAGCAATGAACCAAGAATATGTAAATGTAAATCAGTTAGATTATAAAATTACTAATAGAGGTCTAAATTTTCTTATAGATAATAATATTATTAGAGCTAAACATGAGGGAAAGAAGATTTTGCTTTGTAAAAATGATTTAAAAAAACATGAAGCGTGGGAAATGAAGCTTAGTAGAGAATACTTTACTGTAAAGCAGTTGTGGAAGTATCTGGGGATCAAAAATTTAGAAAATAAAAGATTAACTTATGTATACTATAAAAATCTTACTTTACTTGCAGAAGAAGGACTGATTCATATTAAAACGTTAAAATATCCATTATTAACTTTGGATAATAAGGAATATCAAAAAGCAAGTCAATATGTTAAAAAAAGTGAGATAATTAACATTTTGGATAAGTATGTATCTACAAATGAATTTCTGAGGATGGCATCTATAGGTTACAGTCATGCAATTGAGATAGTTAATAAATTTAATATAAAGAAAATACAATTTATAAAAAAGAAAGAATTTACATTTTATAAAAAGGAAGATATAAAAGCCTTTTTAAAATATAGGGAAAAGACAGTTGGAGAGAAGATTCGACTAAATGTAGCTGATGGAAGTTTAATAATTAAGCAAGATACTTGCAAAATACTCAATTTGAATAGTTATAATTATAAGAAATTTTTGGAGGAAGAGCTCCTCAAAACTCATAAAAAAGCTGGAAGAAATATTTTTTTTGTAAAGGAAGAAGTATTGTCTTTAAAAAAAAGAATAGAAAAAATGGATAATAGCCTTAGATCAAAATATTATACTCGAAATGAAATATTTAAAGAGTATGGAATAAATGTAGATACCATAAAAGAGGATATCAAGACAATTGAAGTACCTTTATTAGTAAGGGGTATTTCAAGATATCTTTTTAATAAGTACTTGTATTTAAAGAAGGATATTATTAAAGAATATGAGCGTAGAAATGAAAGGTTGAACCTTTATCTGGATAGAGGATCTATATATGATAATGTCTTATATAGATTAGAGGCTGAAGGGGTTGAATTTTCTGTTTATTGTAAAGAGACAGAGTTATTGTGGCTTAAATTTATACGTTCCAAATCCACATTATATGGTGGACAAAATAGTGCTTCAAAAGCTTCGAGGGTTTTAGAGTATTTTGTAGCTACTAAAATATTAGCTCAAAGACTTGTGGGAAAAGAGATTTTTATGTACTCCTCTAAAGAGCTTAATTTGATGTTTTTTAATCAAAATACAGGAATTCATATAAAAAAACCAATTTATATATTTTTAAAAGAATTTGGTAAGGGGAATGGCTATTCTTCTTGCAAGAAAAGTTTTAAGTTAAACGAAATAAATAGTCCTTATAAAGTGGAAAGTAAGAAAAAGAGTCAAGTTAATGTTTATACACCGGAAGAGTATAAGGAATTTTTTGATTATATTTCTGATCTTGCTGTTCATAAGGATAGGGCAATTTATAGCGTAAAAGGAGCAATTGATAAATTTGTAAACGGTAATTCCAAGAATAAGTATTATGACCGATATGATTCGGTTTGGTTGTATATGTTAGTCCATTTAAACAATGCTTGGAGACATTGGGATTGCACGGAAATTCCAAGAATAAATTTTGAGGGAACCAGTATAGAGGGTAACATAGAATGGCTTCAGAATAATAATATATCGATGGAAGATGCTAAAAGGATTATAAGAAAATTACAAATGAAGAATTTGAAACATTCAAAAACTGGAGCGGAGCGTTATTTTTATTGTTCTGAACAATTAACATTGCCAGTTGCCTATGCAGCAGTATTATGTGAAATCAGAGCTCGGGAGCTTAATCCTTTAAGTGACTCATTAATAGATTTTCGTACGAAAAATCGAGTATTGACTAGTTATCCATATAAGAGATTTTTTTGTGATTTTTCAAAGCCTAACCTTAAATTTTCATCATTAAAAATGAATAGGACTTTTATAACTTTTGCCTTTAGTATAATTAATAAATATAAAGATTCAGCACATGAGATTGAAGTATTAAAATTTATTCGAAATCATAAATCAATTGAAACAACTAACATGTATATTTACATAAGTCAACGAGATATTGATTTCCTTAGTGGTCAAATTTTTACTAGAGATTATTTTGGTTTTATAGCAGATGGATTTGCGGATATCTTGTTTGGAACAACACAGGATATCGCTGAAAGAACTCAGCAAATTAATGTTATATATGAAAAGATTGGGAAGGATTTGAGGTTAGAAGGCATTGCAGATGTTTTACTTTATTTGTCTAAGCAAGAGCATATTGTAAAAGATATTATTCATGGGTTAGATGAAGAGGTAATCCACAATATGTACAACATATTAAATTTAGATATGTTGTATTCCAAAACAAGTCATGTTCAATGTATATTATCAGCAGAAGATTGTATGTACCCAAACAGAGAAACTTGTATAGGGTGCCCATTCGCTATTTACAATTTTTATGCACTTTCAGCAATTACTGAAAGGATTCTCAAACATATTGTAAGTCTAGTTGAGAATAAAGAAACCCCTAGATATAAAGGGGATAATGAAAGAGATGCACTTCTTTTTGTAAAGGATTTAAAACTTTTCAAAGAAGCTGAAGCTAAGTTTGGATCCTGTATTTATGAGTTCTTTAATATGAGTCAGGAGCAATTTGAGAGTATTTTACTTCAATTGCCTTCCCTTAGCCAGTATCTTCCGAAAGGAAGGGAGATGTAAAGGTGCGAGAGACAGCTAGTGTAAAAAAAAGTATCGAGATTGCAGAGCTAAGTGATGAAGCTTTTGAATTAGAATATAGTATAGAACTTGCTATTGAAAACTTGAAAAGCATGGAAATAAATCGACTTTCAGAGGTGGATTTTCATAAAAATTTATGGAAGCTTTACGATGAAGAAAAAGATATTATATTTTATTTTCGGTTTAATAGATTGGAAGAAGAGCTGCAAGGAAAGCAATTAAATCAGTTAGAAACATTGACATTGGTAATGAAATGTTGGGTAGCGAGTTTACTAGTTCAATATCATTTTAAAACTGTCCACACAAGCTTTAGATACGTACTTGATGAGCTTATAACAACAGAGTGTTTTAGAATGCGTCTATTAGAAGATTTTATTGGGAAAATTATGTTAAAAGGAGATAGAACAAAATCTTCAATAGCTTCAGCTTTACTAAATTTTTTTAATTACTATGATAACTTTGAAGGAGCCAAGGAATATTTAAACTTCTTGTCAACTATTCCATATTCAAAACCAAAGACTCGAACTATTCCAACCGTAAAGGATTGTCTTAAATTTGCTTGGGTTTTAAATGACTTCTACACACAATCTAATAATACGGATTGGAAGTATACTTATTTTTATCCGGTACGTATTTGGTGGCATTTAACGACAGTTATTCCAATAAGAATTGGGGAATTTCTTCTTTTGAGAAGAGACTGTGTAGATAATGAAGGGAATCGATATTATCTTTATTTATCTAGAATTAAAAATAAAAAAAGTAGAGCCAAAAAAACAGAGGTTGAAAGGATAGAGATATCTTGTAAGCTTTATAATATGGTGAAAGAATATATAGAATTGACCGAGGAATACGGTTACTCCAAAACATTACTTTCTTATCGAGCATACAAAGGGATATCTTTAGCTAATAAATTGAATTCATCAAAAATAAAAAGGAATCCTAATGTTTTAACAACATGGATATTTCATACCATATTAAACGATTTTTATGATGACGTAATTGCGACTTCTCCATACAATTTCACTGTTAGATCAGTAGGAGAAGATTCAGAGCAAGAGATTAGACAGAGTAGAAATAATAGTATAGTTTTTGATTTTGAACGCCGTTTAAGACCCAATGACACAAGGCATATAGCTTTTCTATCATTAATGATTCAAGGTTTTCATCCAGTGGAAATAGCGAGATTGGGTGGACATGATACAGTTTACGGACAGCGACATTATCAACAGCATGAATTTTTTTTAACAGATTCAGGTATATCCAAGTTAATTAAAATGTTTAGTTTTACAGGTCAATTTTTAAAGGGACACAATTCCAATGTTACCCCTTCGAATAATATCTCAAATATAGGGAAAATGTTTAGGGAAAAATTTATTTTCTCACCGGCTAAAACATCTAAACATGAATGGGATAAACTTGAGATAGGGAATTGCACAGCAATAATTAAAGATTGTCAAACACAATGTTTTCGATGTGGATACTGGAGAATCGAGTATGATGAGTTTATAGAAAAGAGGGAAACAATTGAACAATGGATGCTAGAGAGTCGGGAGGAAGCACTTGCCTTATATAAAACCGTGTTTAATTTACATTTAAAGTTAGTTAGTAAGGTATATAGTAAGGTCAATTTAAAATTAACGAATGACTTAGCTATACATTCAAAAAGACTTAAGGGATTACTTGAAAATATTGATGGATTTACAGAGAAATATGGAAGTTGGTTAGAAGATGAGTAAGGTTGGCAGAAGAAAGAAGGAATACCCAGAAGATAAAATTAAGGGAATTATCTTGAGCTTTGTAGAGGATAAAGGGATTAGGTCAGAAATTCCTAAAAGAACTTTAAGCGAGTATGCGAAAAAGCTATTTAGAGAGGGGAGTATTCCCTGGTTAGATGAAGAAATATCGGATAACTATTGGGTTCGAACTGAAAGAAGAGGATTCCAGTTAATTGAAGAGTATAATGCTATTGTTCCTAAGACCTTAGCTCAAAATAGTTGCAATACAGTGCAATTACCTAAAATAGAGGAGATTATAAAGGAGCATTGTAAGGATCTAAAGCAATTACAAAAAAATCTTTTTCCGTATGAAAAAGAATTAACTTTAAGCCAGGACAAAAATAACGCGCTGCAAGATGAAATAAATCAGTTGAAGGAAAGGTTGAATGAACGAAACATATGTATAGCAGCTTTAGAAAGAAAAATAAAATTACAGCAAGAAACAATTTTTAAGTTGTTCAATCATGGTGCTGTTAGTAATCCTAAAATTAGAAACTTAATGGAAATGGGAGAAGAAATGCATGCTATAGTTAAAGATGCTTTTCAAAATATATTTAATTTAAAAGCAGATCAATTTTTGTCTATGGATTTCGATAGTAATCGTAATGTTGTGAATATAGATGGGCAACAACCTAAACGTTCACTATTAGATGATTTTAAAAACCTATAAATATTTATAAGAGGGTTAAATAAACAAATTAAGTAAGATTGATAACTCTTGTAGCTTTGAAATAAAGTTTAATTAAGGGGTCACCCCATCGCCATCAAGCTAAAATTTTATAGTACCCCCAGGACTAAATTTTGTGCTAACTTGTAACAAAAAAGCTCATTTTTTCGTTTTGGGGTAATTCTGAATTCTTAAGTTGATGGGCATGGGGTCCCACCCACACTTTAAAATGAATTTGTCAAAACATATACAATTTAATTTTCCTCATACTGTTTGGCAAGTTTATAAAATGAGGAACGTTTGATACCATACTTTTTCATAGCTCCTACGGCTGTAATTGAACCAGATTTCCATTCCTTGTAAGCATCCATAAATTCTTCTGTTATTTCGACAGGCGGACGTCCTAAACGTTTACCTTGCTTCCTGGCAAGAGCAATTCCTTCAGCTTGACGTTGTTTAATATCAATTCGCTCTTTTTCTGCAAAGGCTGATAATATTGTAAGAGTTGCTTTTTGAATTGCACTCTGGATGACATCATTTGTACTTTCTCCAGTGTAATTGATGTTAATATATGGTTCCTTTATAAATTGTAAATTTATTCTATGCTTTTCATAGTACCTAAATTCTTCTAATGTATCATTCATATTTCTCCCAAGTCTTGTTAAGGAATCAAATACAATGGTATCTTCTGCACGAACAAGACGTTTTAGCATTTGATAGTTCTCTCGCTCCATATTTTTCCCAGATTCTTTATCAATGAAAATATCCCGATCTTCTATCCCTAAATCCTTCATATTCTGAATTTGTCGTTCTTCGTTTTGATCTTTACTTGAAACTCGAACATAACCAAATTTTTTATGTTTCATATACTACACCTCACTGGTGATTTTACCAATTATGTCTGTAAAAGTATATAAAATAAACAGATGTCTGTAAAGTTTAAAATAGACATTTATAGACGTGATTTTTTATAGTTTTCTATGTATCTGTAAAGGTATACTTTTATAGATGGTTCAAGGGGTGCACTTAACACCAAGTACATGAAAGTTAAAAATGTATCTAAAGGTGTACCTTTTGATATGGTTATTAGAAAATTATTAATGAGGTTTATTTACAAAATCTTACTGAAAGAATCAGAAAGGAAATAGATATATTAAATAAAGTTGACTTCCTATTATTTTGATCAATCTTTTCAAAATAACAGGGAGTCTTCTATTATAAAATCAAAGTTCGTAGCATTTTTTTAATCAAACTTTATTTAAAAGCTACAGATCGAGAAGAAATGTTATTTAAAGGAATATTTTACTATCTTTATGTGCGTGGTAATAATAAAATTATTAATAAAAGAGGAGGGAGTGTTATGGGGGATATGACTTATTTACCTGATCAACATCATATTGAAAAGATAAGAGAAAGCCTTTGGTGTGGAAGGGAATATGGGAATGTTTCTATAATGGTAGGGGCTGGTTTTAGTTTAAATGCCGAAAAATTATCGTATAATTCAGATTCCTTTTTGCTATGGAATCAACTGGGAGAAAAAATGAAGAGGGAATTACACCCTTATGATAGTAGTTATAACCAGGATGTTTTAAAGCTTGCAAGTGAATATGAAGAAGTTTTCGGGAGACAGGCTCTTGATCAACTAATTTTAAATTCGCTACCAGATGAAAATTATGTACCTGGTAACTTACATAAAATGTTGTTATCACTGCCTTGGGCTGATGTCTACACAACAAATTATGATACGCTTTTAGAAAGAACAACAAAATATATATATGATAGAAATTATAGTTTAGTACTAAATACCTCAGATATACCGAATCGTCTGAAACCTAGAATCGTAAAATTACATGGAAGTTTCCCGTCACATAGGCCATTTATTTTTACTGAAGAAGACTATCGAACTTATCCTAAAAAATATGCTCCATTTGTTAATATGGTACAACAAACTATTATGGAGAATGTATTATGTTTAGTTGGTTTTTCAGGGGATGATCCGAATTTTTTAAATTGGATAGGTTGGGTAAGAGATAATCTAGGTGAAAATACGCCACCTATTTATTTTTGTGGATTTGTTTCCTCTACACAACGGAGAATGCTAGAAGCTAGAGGGATTATTCCGATTGATTTCTCGCCTTTATTTCCTGATCATAAGTACCCAGGAGTATTAAAGCATAAAAAGGCATTAGAATGGTTCCTCTTAAACCTAAAATGTGGTAGAAAGGCAGATGTGTTAGGATGGCCTAGTTTAGAAACAATAGAATATGACGGTCATGAGGATATACCAGATATTCCAGTAAAGAATTATAAGAACGAATCGATAAGAAGCGATTTTGGTTATGGAGAGGAAATTAAAGAAGAAGAATTACTGAAGATTGCAAGGTATTGGAAGCATATTCGTTTGTTACATCCGGGATGGGTAATTACTCCTAGAAGGAATAGAAAAGATCTTTGGTTAGAAACAGATTGGGTAATTGATGAAATACTTAATAATATTCATAAGTTAACGGATGTGGATGCGTTAATGCTTATATATGAATTGAATTGGAGGATTGAGACATCATTATTACCGATAGAGCCCAGATGGAAGAATAAAATGATTATAATTATTGAGAAATTTAATGAGATTTTTCAAACTAATTATCTGCATAGAAATCCAGAACAACTTAAGAATTTTAAGTCAAATCTGGATTCAAATATCGATTGGCAATTTCTCCAAAAATGTTGGGTTGAATTAATATTTTCAATCATAAGAGAAGCCAGATGTAATCATAATGTGGAAGAGTTTAACTGGTGGTTAAATACTACTAAAGATAGTGTGCAAATAAATTCTGAATGGATTTCAAGATGGTATTATGAACAGGCACTCTTTCATTTGTTTAAGCTAGATCAGGATGGTGTTAAGCGGATTTTAAAAGAATGGCCTAAAAATAAAAACACTCCTTTTTGGCAGGTTAAAAGGGCATCTATATTTGCCGAATTAGGTGAAATCATTGAAGCTGAAAGGGAGTGCGAAGAAGCGTTAGAAGAAATTCGCATACGATTACAGGCCAATAGAATAGATATCTCTTTACTTTCTCAAGAAGGCTGGACAATGTATTTACTAAGAATGATTAAACATGATGGCATGCGTTTCAAGGACCTTGGTGAGTATCGTGACAGATGGATGAAACTTTCACAATACAAATGTAGTCCTTTCCAAGAAATTGAGATTATGGATTCATTATTAAAAGATTCTGCTCCTGATTTGAAGAAAAAAGTGAATGAGGATTTTGATCCAGGGATAAAAACTAATCACTTTTCTTATGGCGCTAATAATGAAAAAGTACATCTATCTTTTGAATTTTTACGTTTGTTTGAAGAAGTTGCTATGCCTAAGAGGTGCCAGATTATAGCAGTCTTTAATAAATCTGTTATAAATGCTACCAGGTGGATAGATTTTGTTGCACCATTATTATCTATGAGCGCTTTAATTAGAACAGGCGATTCTAAAGCAATAAAGAATAAATTTACTAGGGCGTATATTGTTTCTTTAACTGATGAGAGAGTTGAATATTTCTATGAGTTATTTGTTCCTGCCCTCAAGCAAGCATTAAAGGGGATATCTCAGGGAGAGGATATTTATGGATTTTCTCATAGACATTTTCCTAATTTGTTAGAAATCATTTCTAGAATATATTTTCGCTTTTCAAAAGAGAAAAAGGAAGAAATTTTTAGTTTAATGATAAAAATGTATAATTCTAAAGAAATTCAGAACTGTTACCCTTTACATTTTAATTTAAGGTCTATGTTTAAAAGAGTACTGTATGGCATGCACGATGAGGAAATATGTCAGCAATTAAACGAATTATTAGAACTTCCGATAATTGGAGAAAATGGTTTGGATGAGCGGATGGATTCAACATGGCTTGAACCGTTTCATTTTATAGAATGGGGTGAAAATTATAGGGTTTATAGACCGGATGAAACTTTGGGACAGGCTATTACAAGGTTAATAAAATTGGTTAGACATTCGTCTGTCACTACCAGGGATCGGGCAGTATTAAGATTATTTAAATTGTTCCAGATTCATGGACTAACTGAAGAGCAATGTGGAGAATTTGCTGAAGCTTTATATACTAATGTTGATAATGAGACTGGATTACCTAAAACTTCAATTTTATATAATAGTAGCTTTTTACGTTTGCCTAAGAAAAATGAAGAGCAGGTTCAGCAAAATTATTATAATTGGATAATAGAACAAGATGTGCCATCTATTTTTGTAAAGGATGGTGTATATAATGGGGCAAGTAAATATAAAAAGTTCGTAAATGAATGGATTAATAGTGCCAATTCAATATTTTCAGACAAGGTGGATCCTGAAGATATAAATTACAGTGAAGAAGATTGCATGGAACTATTAAAAAAAATATTGGTTTGGTGGGATAGTGAGAGAGAAAATAGAATACTAGATGAAGATATGTTTCAAGGACATCCTATAACTGATATATATAATCTGACTTATCTAATGATTCATGTTATTTTTCCGAAATTAAAGGTTATTGATAATAGAACAAGGGAAAAAATAAGAAGTTTATTTGAAGAAATTGAAGAGAGGGGTATTATAATTTCTCATATTCTTCCTTCAACTTTGCACTTAGAGATATATGAAACTAATTACATATATCAAAAATTAAAAAAGGAATTGGATTCGAATGATGAAGAGAAAGTAAAGTACTCTAGTCAAGGTTGCTTGTTCTGGATTATATATAACAACAGAAAAATTGTATCTGAAATCCCAATTATTCTCCTTTATAATTGGGTAAATAAAATTTATAGCCGTAGGCAACCCGGGTTAGATCACATATTACAAGATATAGGAACATGTTTACTTTATGTCCCTAATGCATTAAATGAGATGCAGTGGGATTATATACTAGAGGGATTGGAATATTTAATTGAAGAAACTGATATAAACGTTATTATGCAAGAAAGTAAGTTTCAACTATTTTCAAGGGCGGAATATGCAAATTACAAACAATTATGTGTGAGACTGGCTGGTGTATCTTATAAGTCATTCGAGAAAAATGGGAAAAATATACCTGATATATTAATTAAGTGGAAGGATATATGTAATTCTGATAGTTTACCGGAAGTAAGAAAACATCTATATTTATTTTTGAATAAAACAGAATAGAGATACTAAACATAGAGCACTTAATTTGTAGAAATTAGTTTATAACTGAAAATTTTAGAGCGTTATTACATGTAAGAAAACAATATAAATAAAGGAGAATGAGTCTTGAAAAAGAGCAGCATAGCGATTTTTCAAGACTCAAGAAATTGTTTTCTTTTGTGAGATAAATAATATATCATGCATAACATTATATTAAGAAAAAAGCAGATACAAGTATGAACTGACCCTTCATTAGGCAGCCTTTAGGGCATGAGTTCTATATTGTACGGGATTCATGCCTTTTAATTTTGCCTTAATCCGTTTGTGATTATAATAATTGATATATTTTTCAAATTCTTGTTTAAAGTGTTCTATATGCTTTCAAAATCTTCTAGGTAAAGAAAATCAGATTTCATTCTTATTATATAGTTTCTATATAACATAGAAAAAAGTACCAATAGTAGCGCATATATCATTTAATTCTTTCGTATTATCTTCATAACTCCAAAGTAAGTCCCACGCATAAAGCTAAAAGTAATAAAAAGCAGATTATCGCTGTAGTATCCTAATTCTAATACTTTTCGACAATATAGTTCAAATCAAAGTTAAAATGATAAAATTGTTAATTATAAGGGGGCTAACAAGTGAATTATATGATTGATAGTGTCATTAATTATGTAAAACAAGAAGATACAAACTATGCAATTTTAATTAACGGGGAATGGGGCTGTGGGAAAACTTATTTTTGGAACAACGTCCTTAAGAATGAGATTGAAAACATTGAATTAAAAGGCAAGAAGCAAAAGACCGCCTATCTATCTCTTTATGGTGTTACTAGTATTGAAGAAATTAATAAAAGAATTGTAGTAGATCATGTTTTTAAAAATAGTGAAACGTTTAAAAGTATAAGTGAAAGTAAATGGGGAGGAAAATTAACAGAGTTAGGGAAAATGGCTGTTGGAGTTGTGAAAAAACTTGAGATACCCATTATATCAGAGGCCATGAACACAGAAATAAATTATGAAAACTTACTGAATTTTAATGATACTGTTTTATGTTTTGATGACTTAGAAAGAGCTAATTGTGATATTGCAGATATATTAGGTTACATTAATAATTTTGTGGAACATGATGGTGTTAAAGTTATTATTATTGGGAACGAAGACGAAATATCCACTCGATTAAATACTCAAAATTATGAAATGAAAATGATCACTTCTTCAATTGTTTTGGAAAAAGAAGGTGCATTTACAGGGACAAATGTTGAATCTAACGAATTAATTGAAAATAAACTACGATCATTATTTAATAAAACGGATACATACAAGAGAATAAAAGAAAAGCTTATAGGAAAAACTTTATCATTAAATTCAGATTATACTGAAATTACAACGGAAATAATTCAAAGTTATCAGGACGATTCATTAAGAGTTTTTTTGATGGATAATTTATCAATAATAGAAACAACTTCTCAAAATAGTGGTACTAAAAATATTCGTATCCTGAAACAAGCTTTAGATGATTTCAAAATAATTTATGGACACTATAATGAAAAATATAAGGATTTAGAAGGTCAAATACTTTCTTCAATACTTAAATTTACGCTTGCCGCTTCATTTGAAATTAAAACTGGTATAGAAGAAAGTGATAAACTAGAAGTTATAAAATCTAATTCTGATTTCTTATCACATGTCACATATTCAGATATGATAATTAAAAATAAACCAAAAGATTACATTAAAGCTTTTAAAATTAAGTATTTTAATGACTCTAATAATTACAATGATCTTATTTACTTTAAATTCTCCGAAATACTAGTTCGAAAAGGAATATTTAATGTAGAAATTTTTGAAAATGAAATGAATGCAATTAAAATTCAATTTAAAGATGATACACCATCCTATATAAAATTGTTAAGAAGTGGGTATATGGTATTAGATGATGATGTGTTTATTGATGCTAGGGATACAGCTTATCGTAAACTGATTAATGGAGAAATGAAATTTACGTGGTATTTTAAAGCTTTTGTACTATACAGAGAATTAATAAAAGTAGGGCTATTTAAAAAGGAAATTAGCGAACTTAAGCAAGAGTTATATGAAGGGCTACAAAAAGCTGGGGAGCAAGCTACAGATTATGTAGATTCAGTTACCTTATTCTGGGGTTATGAAGTAAATCCGGAGGATAGTGATTTACAAGAATTTAATAGCAAAACAGTTGAAATTAATAGAGCATTACTGGCAAAAAAAGAATTTAACGATTTTAATAAGTTAATTGAAGATCTGAATAAGAACTTCCAGCAATTTGTAATAGATGTGAATGGTGTATATTATAATACACCTGTATTTTCTTATTGTAATATGGACGAATTATCTCATAAGATAATTAAACTTTCGAATCGGAATATTGGGGTTATGATTGATGTATTTGAAAAGAGATATAACGATTTAAGAATAAATTCAGAGTGTAGATTGGAGCTAGATAATCTAAAAAAATTAGGTTCGAAATTTAATACATATATACAATCAAATGAATTAACACCGAAAACTGTCCTCTTAAAGGAATTTTCAAATGTAATAAAAAATATAAACTCGCGTATTTAAGTGATGGAAGACTTCCGATCGTATTTGATCAGAAGAACAAAAAAACTTGTAGGAATCCCTACAAGTTTTTTGGGATAATGTAAAAAGATGAAACAAACTATCTCATAATTTGAATCGGAGCAAACACTATAACCACGAGTTGATTATAGTATACACCAAATATTAAGATATGATTTTTATATATTTGAAAATTATGTGATTTTAGAAAAGGAGAACAAACAACCGCCTTGTCTCCATAAAAACTCCAATAATACATTTTGAATAAAATATTTTAAATAAATATATATTTTATAATAAATTTGTAAAAATATAAGTATAGGTAAATAGAGAAGAATGGTGCATTCTTACAGAAAAATATATTTACATTCAACATTAATTAACTATAACTTTACAAACAATTTGATAATTTGCTAGCGATGCATGGTAAAGTACCTTATTTAAGCAAGTTAATACTTAAAACAAAACACCCTAACTTAAATTAAAGTCAAGGTGTTTTGTTTTACCTGTTTTGTTAGTACTACATGTGAATAGCTAATACTCACTGCTTAGCAACATTCTACACAACAAGGTTTTAATTGTTGGCTATTTCTTCGTCTCTCAAATAGATTAATAACCTTATTTTTATTAGAACTAGTTGAACTAAACTCCAAAGTTTTTGACTGAGTTCTTTCTTTTTCTTGCTTCTGTTTAGCGAACATTAAAAACTCATATTCATTGATCAATTTGATCCCATCCCTTCGTATGAAGATTTAGCTGATTTAGGGTAATAATAGCTATTATGAATTTTTATCTTCTTTTTCAGTATTCTTAGAGCAGCAACTTTCTTTTTCACTTTGCTCATCTTTTATTTCAATAATTTCAATGTTACAGCAATCCTTTTCTTTTTTGTCCCTTTTAAAAATTGATAGTAAACCCATAGTTATCATCCTCCATTATAAATTTAGTATTAAGAATAAATAGCCAGAGAAAGTGGCCATTGTAAACACAGAAACAATAAATGCACCAAGTAATCTCTTGTGGAAAATACTCTTCAACATAATAATTTCTGGAAGACTTGCCCCAGCTCCTCCAATTAATAAAGCCATAGTTGGTGCAATCGGAAATCCTTTAATAAGTAATGCTTGTGCGATAGGTAGCATAGTTGATAGACGAATGTATAATGGAACCCCAACGATAGCTGCGACAGGAACAACCCACCATTGATTTTGATCTGAAATGAACATTAGGAAATTCATTGGGACAGCTTCTTTAATAATTGCTCCAATTAATGCTCCAATTAGAACATAAAGGATTACAGAGCGCATTAATTCAACTGTTTCTCTAACAGATTCTTTTATATTTAAAACTAAACTTTTTCTTCTTGCTAAATCTTGTTCAGCAATATTCCCTTTAACCATAACTTTTTTTACATATTGCTTATAATCACGTTTATCTAGGATCCAACCAATAATCATTGAGAAGAAGAAGGTAGCTATTGTGTAGATTACTGTTATTTTCATTCCATATATGTAAGCCATCAATGCTAAAATCCAAGGGTCAAGTAGTGGAGAAGTAAATAAGAATGTCATTACTGTTTGAAACGGAATGTTTCGATTTATCATTGTGACAAGTAATGGGACTGTAGAGCAAGAGCAAAAAGGGGTAACAAAGCCAAGGATGGCTCCGGATAGATTCCCGATAAATGGATTTTTGCTGCCCATTAATTTTTCAAGCTTGTCAAAAGGTACATAGGCTTGAATGAAGTTAATAAAAAGTGTAATACCGATAAATAAAACTAATAAGTTCTTACTTAATGATAAAAATTCAAAAAATATTCTTGTCAATGTTTCTGACATATAAATCCCTCCTTAATATATAATTGTTATTTTCAACAGTTGTATTTTACAACTATAGATCTTAGAAGAAGGAGGCTTTAGCAGCAACTACTTCTTTGCATAGCCTCCAATATTAAATCAATACTTTCTAATACCTGCATACGTTTTTCTTTTGGAACATTTGATAGTATTTCTTCGATATATGTGTTCATTTGCTTTCCAATTTCATTTTCGTATTTCTCACCTTCAGGGGTTAAGGTAATAGATAAATATCGTCGATCTGTAGGAGATTGTGTTCTTTCTACAAGATTCTTATTTACAAGACCCTGAATGTGACGACTTAATGTACTATTATCTAATCCTAATGAAGAAGCTAATTCATTTAAAGAAGGATTTTTCTGACGTTGTACCTCAAATAAGATATGACTTTGTATAAGGGAAACACCACAACATTGTGCGCCTTCCTTTTCTAATAAACCAAACCTTCTAATTAAAATTTGAAGCATTTGACGAAGTTGATAAGCCTCTTTTTTATAACCTAAGATATCAGTCATATTCCCACCACTTTTCTAAAGTTATTATTAGTTGTATTCTGCAACTGTTTCTAAATTGATTGTAAAATACAACTAATTGCATTGTCAACACGTATTTACTTTTTTATCATTTTTATTTTTCTGAATTTTTGTTGACTGATGTTAATAATATAGGTATTATTTAGTTAACAAAATAATGCATTTTTAAAAAAGTTAAAAATGTTAATAAAGGAGAGAAATATAATGTTAGCATTAAACGAAAATTTAAATGAGAAATTTGAAGGTTTTTTCAATGAGGTTATTGAGGGGGGAGTTCTAACTGATAAAGAAAAAGTTGTAGCTATTCTTACAGCAGCTACTGTAACAGGTAATGAAAAGTTACTGAAAAGTGCTGTGTTACAAGCGAGACAAATTGGATTTACAAAAGAAGAACTTGGTCATGTAAATGCGATTGCTATTGCAGTAAGTGCAGAAAAAACAAGAAGCCTACTTGATATCAAAGTAGAAACAAAAACAACATCGACTTGCTGTGAATAAGGAGGAGCAATATGAATAACCAGTATGTGCTTGTTATTAGTCCTCGAGATAATGAAGTTGATTTAGTAAAAGAATTAGGTTATGGCGTTATTTTGATAAGAAAGAATATTTCCTTTGATGAAATGTTCAGTGTTGAAGTACCAGTAGAAATTGATCTAAATGATGAAGAAACTGTTGTTGGAAAATGTAAGGAGTTAAGTGAGAAATATAATATAGTAGGCGTTTACACATTAAACGAATATCGTATTCCACTTGCCGCAAAAGTTGGTGAAATTTTAGAGATTAATTCATTCTTATCCTATGAAACGGCCATTACTTGTCGGAATAAGAAATTAGCTCGTAAAAAGTTAAATGATTCAAATGTAAGTTCTGTGAAATTTGTTCTTATTAGGGAACTTGATAACTTGAATGAGAAATTAGAAGACTTTTCTTTCCCGGTAATTGTCAAACCTTCTAATGATTCGGGAAGTAAGAACGTATATCTTTGTAAAGATTACAATGAAGTCAAACAAGCTGTAGATGTAATTAGTCACTCAAAATTAAATCTAGTGGGACAAACTCTAGATCCTGAAGCAATTGTAGAAGAATATTTAGATGGACCAGAATATAGCATTGAATCTTATACTATAGATGGTAAAACTACTATAGTAGGTGTTACTGAAAAGGTAGTAACTCCTTTTCCTCTGTCTGTGGAGGTGGGACATAACTTCCCAGCAGTTCTTGAGGAAGATATAGAAACATCTATTCACGAGACTGTAATAAATGCTTTAGATGTTATAGGTGTTGACTTTGGGGTAACTCATACTGAAGTTAAAGTGACAAGTGACGGACCTAAGGTTATTGAGGTTAATGCTAGACCTGGAGGAGATAGAATAACTGATCTTGTAGAGTATGTGACAGGAATAGATTTACGTAGAATAGCATTAAGAATTAACCTAGGTTTGCCTATTAAAAATAGTTGTTGCAACAAAGAATTAGTTTCTTCTTCTTCAATTCGCTTTTTAATTGCTGATAAAGAAGGTTACATATCTTTCAATGAAAACTTTAGAGCAGAATCTATTAAAGAAATACACTGGTATGTAAATAAAGGGGAAAGAGTAAATAAGACAACTAGTAACTTTGATCGTATTGGCTATTATATTGTTGATGGTAATACAAAAGAAAGTTCAAAAAAGATAGCTGATTCGTTGAATGGTTGCTTTGAATTGGCTATTAGTGAATTAGTGGAGATGTAGTTTAGGATGCTTAATGACAATGTAATAAAATTCAAGGCACTGGCGGATGAAACAAGACTCAAGATTCTTTATGAAATTTCACAAAATAATCGATTGTGTGTTTCCGATTTACAAGAAATTTTTAAGATGCCTCAATCTAAGATGTCTTATCATTTAAAGCTGTTGTTGAGTAGCAAAATCATAACAAAACATAATCAAGCGCAATGGTCTTTTTATGAAGTAAATCATGAAGAAATCAAGAAGTTAGTTTCTCCAGCGGTTTATGAAATGTTAATTAAAAGAGCAGTGGAATCAAAATGAATTTCATTGTTCTTTTCCTCCAATATGTTGATTAAGAGAAAGTTTTATGTTTGTAAGGGGAGACAACATGAAAATATATAGCATATTGGAACTTGGGTGATGGATAAAAGGGATATTTAAACTAAATATATATTAAGGATGATGGGGTTTATGAAAGAAAGTGTGTATCAACAACCTATTGAAGTTAGTTCTGGACAGGAAACAGTAATAAATAAGAAGTTTAATTTCACATCCAATCCTTTGACAGGATTAGTACTGGCGTGTGTAATTACAATGATATTTTATGCTTTGGGTATTTTTCCAGGTTATTCATTTATGACTTTTATTGGTTTAAGTATTGTAGCGTGGTTAGCCGTAGAGAACGGTGGAAATGATGTTTCGAAAGGCGTTGCGCCTCTTGTGGCTGCTGAAATTGCTACGGAAAAGACAGCACTATTATATGGTTCTATAATGACTGCAATAGGAGGAGGGCTTTCGGTTTTCTTCGCGTCAAAAATATTAAAGCTATTTACAGAGGGATTAATGAACTCTTCTTATCAACTTTCAGCTACTATGGCATTGGCTATGGCTATTGGGGCAACTTTATGGGTGGCACTAGCTACTAAATTTTCATTACCAGTATCAACAACCCACGCAATTATAGGAGCAGTAATTTTGGTAGCTTGTATATCTCATGGTGTATCCAGTGTTTTATGGGGAAATTTAGTGAGCAAAATTGTATTGCCTTTACTTTTGAGTCCTGTATTAGGTCTCGGAGTAGCCTGGATTCTTAATCTATTTGTTAATAAAATTCATATTAATCCTCAAGCAGGAAAGGGTATTGCTTGGTTATCTAGTGGACTTATTTGTTTTGTACGATCTGTTAATGATACTCCTAAAATAGTAGCAATCGCGTTACTCGTAGCAACATTAAATGGATTTGAAAATGGTGGAGATGAATCGTACTTATCCTTATTCCTTTTGGTTACTGTTGCAATGAGTATTGGTAGTCTTGTGAAGGGATTAGCTGTAACAAATTTATTAGCACGTAAAGTAACAAAACTTGATGAAAATAGTTCTTTATCTTCTGTAATAACGACAACTTGCTTAGTAATGTCTTCTAGTCAATTAGGGTTACCGGTATCAACAACGCATGTAAGTACTTCTGCTATCATTGGAGCAGGTATGAAGCAAGGGGCAAAAACGATTAATTGGTCTGTAATTAGAGATATTATTTTGTCGTGGATAGTGACTCTGCCAGGGGCTGGTATTATAGCGGTGGTTGTATATTATATTTTGAAAACAATCATATAAATTATCTATAGAGCTATAAAGGTTATATGGATTTATTAATGTTATTTGTATTATATAATAAAAGAATGAAACAATTTGCTTTCGAAGTAACATAGAAACAAATAAAGCAGAACCAGAATGGGTTCTGCTTTATTTAACTTGGATAGTTCTTGGTATTAATCTTTATACTTTCCTCGTGCATCTTTGAAAATACTTTCTATAACACCATCACTTTGAATATGATCTTCTGAAAGTGTAGAGGATTTATTGATGGTTGTCTTCTGTGTATATAAAGGTACTTTCCCAAATGTAACGGCACGAGTTGCATAATTGCCATCATCTACTGGGATTAAGAATAATAAGTATTCTTTTTCTTTAACCATGTTTGTGTAGCCATTGATATTGTAAGTTGTATTTGTTTGTTTATCATAATAAGCATTTTCGGTTATTTGAATTTCTTTGCCCGCTAATATATTAGTATCCTGTTTACTATTTTTATATACGTTATTTACTTTGAAACCAGATAAAGTGAAACCTCCATTTACTTCGCCATCAACTTCAGATCTATAAATTTTTGTCTCTTTTTCATCTGTTTTTATTCCACGCACAATAATTGGAGAATTATTTTCTAGTTCTTCCAAAGTGTTAAAGCCATCAGTTTTTGCATCGAACGTGACCTCTTTTGACTTAGATTCAACAAAGGGATTTCCTATAAATAAAAATGTGATAAAGCTTAATACTACGATTATCGACAGGAACTTAAGTGTTTTTTTCATCTGTATAATGCCCCCTTTTAATATCTTGCATTAATTCCAGCCCAATCATCTGATTGTGGATAATCTTTATAATTAAAGTCATACTGTCGCATTACAGAAATACTGTTATTGCTTTTTTGAGTGTGTCCTAAACCGAGGGCATGTCCTACTTCATGAACTGCAGTTTCTTTTCTTGTTGTTGAGTCTAATTCTACACGCCATTTTTTAAAAAGAGTGACATTACCGCTACCGCGAAAAATGCCATAAATATCTCCATTATATCTATCTACATATTCAATTTTGACATTTGCTCCCCCAGGGAGACTGGACTCTTTAGTAAATTGAATTTTTGAGGAAGGATTCCAAGCGGTGATGCCCCTTAAAACCTCGTTTTTTAACCCATATTTACTAAATTCACCATGAATCCAATAGTAGGCATTATTTGGGTTTGAAATCTTTGAACCATTATGCATATACGCTTTAATAGATGATGGTAAAACTGTAGCAAATAACAATAAGCCGAGTAACGAAAAAACAATCTTTTTACTTTTTTTCACTTTACTCCCTCTTTCTGTAATTTTTTGCACTTAAATATAATATTTCTATGAATATATTAATAATCCCTTTCTTTTCCTTGTAAATATGTAAAATTATTCTAATTTGTTGTAAAATAAAATAAATTACCTGTACCTAACTTTTCATTAAAAAAGGAGGAACTTGGTTGAGAAAATTAAAAATTCTAATTTGTGTTCTAACAGTAATTGTTACCTTGTTTGCATGTGAAAGTGGAAAAGAAAAATACAATAAAAATATTAATCAAGTAATTAAATTAGAAAATGAAGCGCACCAAAAACATGGGGAAGGGAGTTTGAAAAGAAAAAACACACAAATTATAGTTTATGAAGATGGGGAATATATTGAATTAATCTATAACACATCTTCTGGAGATAAAGTAGAGAGAGTATATAGGCTTAATAAAGATGAAACTTATGAGGAAATTAAAGAAGTGGGAAAAGAATTAGATTATAAAAAGACTGATTATACAGAAAATGTAGGTTTAAAATAAAAAATATTATTATTCTAACTATAATAATGAAGTTGCTTTTATACACTAGCAAAAGATAAGACATTTATTTGGATTAGAAAGAGAAATGAAAAAATTTATTAACACCTATACTTTTCTTTAAATTACTTGATTTCTAACAAATAGCTAAAATAAAAAGAACAGTGAATTCAATATAAATTCACTGTTCTTTTTTACTTAGAAACACTCTTGGTAGTAATAGGCAGATTTCTCGAAGTCTTTCAATACAACATAACAATCTCCAATTTTTTTGCAAATTTGTCTACAAACTTGTTTATTATTTGGCGATATAAACTCGGCAATTTCTTTTGCCTCCAGATAATACTTTAGTGCTAATTCTTCATTAGGTTCTTCAAGGTAAATGTCGCCCAGCAATTCATAAGCTTGTGCTTTATGTTTATTCTTCGATTTAGTTTCAATCGTGTCGAAGCAAATTGATTTTGCTGATTCATAATCTTTTTGAGCGAAATAACTTCTAGCTAATTCGACCTGTACGTTCATAATTTCATTAGGTTTTGCATTGTTTTGAGTATAAAGATTAAGAGCTGTTTTAAATGATAACTGAGCTTGATGAAACTCTTTTTTATAAGAAGAAAGAATACCAAGATTTGTGTATGTTCCTGCTTCATAAAGTTTGTTTTCATTTAGTTTGAAAAACTTAAGGGCTTTTTCATTTGCTTTTTTTGCTTGATCGAAGCGTTGGAGTTCCATATTACAAATACCAAGTGCCATATAGATTTCGCCAGCTTTATAATGAGTTCGTGTTTGTTCGTTTTGTTCAATTGCTTCTTCTAAGAAGTTAATTGCTGAATAATATTCGCTTAACCGGCCATGGACAATACCTAAATTAGCAAGTAAAGAAACACGTAGAATTCCACTAATTTGTTCATGAATTATTATTTTATAAGCTCTATTCAGTGTAGAGAGAGCTGTTTCGTGATTGTTAATTCTACTATATAAGTATCCTAGAGAATCTAACGATCTAACAAGTTCATTTACATAGTTACCTTCTTTTAATAAGGAAATGCTTTTTGTAAAGTATGGAATTGCGTGATTGAAATCATGAATATGCTCGTAATATTTACCATGTATCCAATTCAAAATTCCTTCATCATACTTATTTACATCTGGGTGGTTAAAATAGTTCTTTTGCTCAATAAAGTTCTTAACTTTATCCCATAGATTTGCTGTAGTGTGGTTTTCTGCTGCCTTAATATCTTTTTTTATTTGAGAGAGTGTTAATTCTTTGTTTTCCACAACATCGAAGAAATCCTCTACAGAACAGTTTAATTTATTGCTTAAAGCCTCTAATACTTCATAAGAAGGTTGAATTAATCCCTTTTCTATTTGACTTAAATAACTACGTGTAATAATACCATCAGCTAACTTCTCTTGAGTTAGTTTTTTTTGTTTTCTTAGCTCTTTGATACGTTGACCTAACATATTATAACTCCAATCATATTGTGTTTTACTACTTACTCACTATTATTAACAATTTTGAACAAAAAGTAAATGTAAAATAAATGTTAATAATGTATTGACAATGATTACCTGTTGAATTATGATTTAGTTAAAGTTAGTAACAAAAACTAATTTTTAAAAAAATGTTAAAAAGGTTAATAACAGGGGGAAATAATTTATGAAAACAAAAGTTCAATTATTTGGGATGAAAGTAGTTCTTTTTGCAGCAACTGTAGTGTTTTTAATTGATCCAGTATGGCCGTAAGTTAACGTTACAAGAATGTGTTATTGGTTGATTATGTATAACAAATGATATTGAAATTGTTGAAGTATGAAATAGGGGGAAAGAAGTTGAATATCTTATTGGTTTCTAATTTTGAAGGAGGATTTCAGCCCAACACAATTGCAACAGCTGCTACACCACTAGTTAAAGCGGGCTTTGATGTAGAAATCCTAGATACATATGTAGAAGGTTTAGTTGAAGAGAAATTTAAAGACAAACAATTGGTTGCTATTTCTGTTCCATTATTTGATGCTGTTACAGCAGGGATTGAAGTGGCAAAAAAAGTAGCTGAGATAAATCCTGATGCTCATATTACATTCTTTGGGCAACATGCAACTATAAATGCAAATCGACTTGCGGGTCGTTACAGTGATTCTTGTATAAGTGGGGAATGGGAACATCCTCTAACTTTGTTAGCTAAACATTTATCAGGAGAAACTCAAGAGAGCCTACCTGGAGTTTTAAGTGCAGAACAAGCAATTAAAGGAGAATCAGTTCATCCATATATGGCACGCAATCATCTAGATATTCCTTCAAGACATTTACTTCCAGCATTACATAAATATCCACAAAAACAAATCAATCGTTTACTTGGATCTGATCAAGTGGTTGGATCTACTGAAATTGCAAGAGGGTGTCATCATAAATGTTTATACTGCTCAGTATTTGCCGCTTATGATGGAAAAGTTATTTTAGTTCCAGAAGAAATTGTTTTGCAAGATGTTCGAAACTTAGTAGAGGGCGGCATGACGCATTTAACTTTTATTGATGCCGATTTCTTTAATGCTAAATATCATGGCATTAAGATTTTAAGAAAGCTACACGAAGAATTTCCAGAATTAACTTACGATTTCACAACTCGTGTAGATCACATTCTTGAGAACAAGAAGACACTTGCTGAAATGAAAGAACTAGGAGTTAAATTTATTACTTCAGCTCTAGAATTCCCTTCAGAAGAGGTTTTAGATGCGGTAGCAAAAGATACTTCTGTCGCTGATATTGAACAAGGAATTGCATATTTAAGAGAAATAGATATTAAATTAAATCCTACTTTTATTATGTTCAATCCTTGGACAACTTTTGAGGATTTAACAACATTTAGATCATTTGTAGAAGACAATGAGTTAGGAAATATTATTGATCCAATTCAATATGAAACAAGACTTTATCTATATAAAGGATCTCCGTTATTGCATAAACAATCTATTCAAGACTTAGAGTTAACAGAATATGAGTTCCATTACGACTGGAAACATCCAGATTCAAAGATTGACGAGTTATATTTTGAAATGTTGACTCCACCGGAGGAAGGAATCTTTAAAAGATGTTGTTTAAAATGTTAGTGAGATGTGAACTTGTATGAGAGATAAATCAGTCGTGAGTTCTTATGTTACCACTGTCAAATTAGACTCTTTTCGTGAAATTGCGTATTCAAAAGAATTAAAAAGGAAATTATTAGCTGAATTTATCGGAACATTCACACTAGTTTTCGCGGGAACGGGCGCAATTATTGTTAATTCTATAACTCAAAGTTTAACGCACATAGGTGTAGCAATCACTTTCGGGTTAGTAGTTCTTGCATTAATCTATTCGTTTGGTCATATATCAGGTGCTCATTTTAACCCTGCTGTGACAATTGCGTTATTATCGGCTAAAGAAATTTCTAGAAGAGAAGCTATCCTATATATTTTAATTCAAATGTTTGGTGCTTCATTCGCTAGCTTATTTTTACTTTCCATATTTGGGGATATTGCGAATTTGGGTGCAACATTGCCAAGTCAATCCTGGACACAAAGTTTCATTCTTGAATTTGTATTAACATTTATATTAATGATGGTTATTTTTACTTCAGCTACACATGGAAAGGCAACAAAATCCTTTGCTGGGGTTGCCATAGGTTCAACTGTAGCACTTGAAGCAATGTTTGGTGGACCAATTAGCGGTGCATCAATGAATCCAGCAAGATCTTTTGGACCAGCTTTAATCTCTGGTACGTTTGAGTACTTATGGATATACCTAGTTGCAACAACGTTAGGAGCGTTATTAGCAGCAATAGTCTATAAATTTATACATGAACAATAAAAAATAGGGGGAACGATAAATGTCTACAGCAAGACTTGTTTTATTAGGAGGATTTTTAGGAGCAGGTAAGACTACGACTATGATTAAATCAGCGTTAAAGTTAGAAAAAGAAGGTTATAGAGTTGCAATTGTAACAAATGACCAAGGGAAAGAGTTAATCGATACTGAATTAGCTCGTGCAAATGGATTAGAGTCTAAAGAGGTGACAGGAGGCTGCTTTTGCTGTCAATTCGATGACTTATACAATAACTTAAACACTTTAATGAAAGAAAAACAACCAGATGTAATTATTGCAGAGGCTGTTGGAAGCTGTACGGATCTTGCTGCCACTGTTATTCAACCGTTAAAACAGTATTATGCAGATAAGTTTAAGACAGCTCCATTAACTATTGTAGTAGAGCCAGCAAGGTTGCTACATGAGCTTAATCTTGATGAAAATACGAAACCGTTTTTCTCTCAATCAGTTAGTTATATTTTTGAAAAGCAATTAGCTGAAGCTGATATTATTGCTTTAAATAAAGTGGACCGCTATTCTGAAGAGGAGATTGCTAAACTGAAAGCATATTTACAACAGAGGTACCCGCAAACTATCATTCAAACTTTTTCTGCTGAAAGAGGAGATAACTTAGAAGCTTTAACTCATACATGGCTGACGACTGATTTAGGCGGAGATAAAGTTTTAGATATTGATTATGAACTGTATGCTGAGGGTGAAGCGCAGTTAGCTTGGATGAATATTTTAGGAGATATCAAAGCAGAGCAAGATATAAACCCTCGTGAATGGGCTGAAAAATTGTTGGATAATCTTAATAAGCACTTTATCCGTGAAAAAATGGCTATCGCTCATTTAAAAGTACATGTAGGATTTGAAGGTGGATATGTAAAAGCTAGTATGGTTCAAACAGGTGATGCACCTACATTTACAGTTGAAAATGTAAAAGAAGGAAAAGAATTTAGAATCGTATTAAATATTCGTATTGAGGCAACTCCTGCTATCCTTAACTTAGTTGTAGCAGATTCTATCGGTGCTATTAATAAAGAGTTAGGTAGTAATTGGAGTGAAACATACAATGAATGTTTTAGTCCATTACCACCTAAGCCAGTACATCGTTTATATGAGACAGTTTAAGGGGGATATGACTATGAATAAAAATGATTTAATAGAGATTTTTCCTAGCGTTGTTACTAACCAAACTGACTGTTGTGACAGTGATAATAATTCAGAAGAGGGTTGCTGTGAAGAGAGTAATCAATTTTTTGAAGAAAGCTTAGAATTAAAGGAACAATTAAAAGAACACTTCGATAAAATGGTTAATGTTCATTTGTATAACTACGAATTGTCAATGGATCGCGTATTAGCTCAAAAGAAATTAAGTCAGTTAATCCAAGAGCGTGGCTTTGGGAACATTAGTGAAGATTCTGTATTGCGTTACGTTACACCGGCGGTAGTGGTGAATGGAACATTAGTGAGTTTTGCTACAAAGCCTCAAATGGAATCTGTTTTGAAAGTTTTGAATAAATAATTATCTTAAGGTCCTTAGCATATTGACTAAGGGCCTTAAAACGTAGTAATAATATTTCAAAGCAAAATAGTAGAAGGGATGAAAGTTATGGAGTATAGTATTGTTCAGCTAACAGAAAAGGATTGGCCTCAGGTTAGTGATATTTACTTAAAGGGTATTTCAACTAAAACAGCTACTTTTGAGACACAATGTCCGGATTGGTATAAATGGAAAATGAACCGTGATCTTAAGACATGTATTGTAGCTAAAGTAAATCAAATTATTATTGGATGGGCTTCTGTTAGTAAAATATCATCAAGATGTGCATATGTGGGTGTAGGAGAAACGAGTGTATATGTTCATCCAAACTATATAGGGAATAATGTTGGATTCAGATTACTCAAAGAGCTTGTAGATTTATCAGAGGAAAATAATTATTGGACATTGCAGGCAAATATTTTTGCGGAAAATATTTCAAGCATTAAAATCCATGAAAAGAATGGATTTAGAATTGTAGGGATAAGAGAGAAAATAGGGCAGGTGAATGGAATTTGGAAAGATAACATTTTGATGGAGAGAAGAAGTGTTAAGATAGGTCGTTAAATAAATGAAATAAGGTGATTATATGATTATTAATAATGGAAGCCAGCTTAGTGTCGAATACTTTAAATCCTATTTTAGATTAGTTATGAATTCGCAGCAGTGTACTCTTATTGAGGCCAAGGAGATCATTTTTAATAGGATCTTTAGAGGAGATCATACTGCATATGGGAATTATACATTTCAAAACTTCGAGCATGCATATAAAGAAATAAGTGAGATTGATGAATTGATTACAAAATAAGAGAAACCTCATATTTTTCTTTATAGGTGTTGTTTAAATAAAACATTTGCATTCAATCTCTAGAAGCAATAATTTTTTCTGGAAATCAGTTATATTACTTGAAACATATAAGTAATTAGTTATATACTTATATCGAATTCAGTCATGATTTTATATTTATTTTGAATAACTGCATAAGGATTTATTTTTTTACCTAACATATAAGTGTATGCTTATATAATTATTTGAAAGGAGGGATTGCGATGCAACAAACAGTTGTAGAGTTAGCTCAAGTATCAGGTGTTTTGAAGCTACTTGGAGATAAAACAAGACTAACAACCATTGCAATTTTAAATGAGCGTAAATGTTGTGTATGTGAACTTCAAGTAGTATTTGATATGAGCCAACCATCTATAAGCCAACATCTTCGAAAATTAAAAGATATTGGATTATTAAAGGAAGAACGGCAGGGACAATGGATTTACTATTCTTTAAATGAGGAAAGTAGTTTTTATCCAATTATTAAAGATATTTTGCAACATGTACCTGATCAGAAAGAAAACATTCAACAAATTGAAAAGTGTAATCCAACCCTTCGATGTAAATGTTAGTGTGACAATAGGAAAGGGAAGTGAGAAGAATGAGCAACACGGGGAAAAAGCGACTGTCATTTCTAGATAGGTATTTAACTCTTTGGATTTTCCTTGCAATGGCTATTGGAATTGGAGTTGGATATCTATCCCCTGGTTTTGTTGAGGGAATGAATAGCTTACAGGTAGGAACTACTTCTATTCCACTTGCCATTGGATTAATTTTAATGATGTATCCTCCACTCGCGAAAGTTCGCTACGAAGAGATGGGGCGAGTTTTTAAAGATGTAAAAGTATTAGTATTATCGTTGGTACAAAACTGGATTATTGGTCCTGTTCTGATGTTTGCTTTAGCTGTTATATTCTTACCGGATAAACCAGAATATATGGTGGGCTTAATTATGATAGGTTTGGCTCGTTGTATAGCGATGGTAATCGTTTGGAATGACTTAGCAAAAGGTGATACAGAATATGCGGCAGGATTAGTAGCATTTAACTCTGTATTCCAAATGTTATTTTTCTCAGTATATGCTTATGTATTTGTAACAGTTATTCCAGAATGGTTAGGAATTGAAGGTGCTGTTGTAGATATAACAATGGCTGAGGTTGCAAAATCAGTGTTTATATATTTAGGAATTCCATTCATCGCAGGAATGCTAACACGCTTAATCTTTGTAAAAACGAAAGGACGAGAATGGTATGAAAAAGTATTCATTCCAAAGATTAGTCCAATTACTTTAATCGCATTACTATTTACAATCATTGTGATGTTCTCTCTAAAAGGAGAAGTGATTGTTAGCGTACCATTTGATGTTGTACGTATTGCAATTCCATTACTCATTTACTTTGTAATCATGTTCTTTGTGTCTTTCTTTATGGGCAAAAAAATCGGTGCAAGTTACGGGGTGTCAACAACATTAGCGTTTACAGCTGGAAGTAATAACTTTGAATTAGCGATTGCAGTAGCTGTAGGTGTATTTGGAATTCAGTCAGGTGCAGCCTTTGCGGCAGTTATCGGACCTTTAGTTGAAGTTCCAGTTATGATAGCTCTTGTAAATGTAGCACTTTGGTTCCAGCGTAAATACTTTCAAACACAATAAAAATAAACAATCATAATAAAGGTGGAATTATCATGGAAAACAAAAAAACAATTTACTTCTTATGCACAGGAAACTCATGTCGTAGCCAAATGGCAGAAGCTTGGGGTAAAAAATACTTAGGTGACAAATGGAATGTACTTTCTGCTGGTATTGAGGCACACGGAGTAAATCCGAATGCAATTAAAGCAATGAAAGAAATAGACATTGATATTACGGATCAAACATCTGATATCATTGACCGTGACATTTTAGACAAAGCAGATTTAGTTGTAACACTTTGTGGTCACGCAAATGATGTATGTCCGACAACACCACCTCATGTAAAACGAGTTCACTGGGGATTTGATGATCCAGCGGGGCAAGAATGGTCTGTATTCCAAAGAGTTCGTGATGAAATTGGCGCACGCATTAAAAAGTATGCTGAAACAGGAGAATAATTGAAAACAAAATAGGCCGAGAATTTTTTCTCGGCTTTTTTATAAAGAAGGGGAGAAATCAGAGATGAAAAAGATTGAAATTTTTGATCCTGCAATGTGTTGTTCTACTGGAGTTTGCGGTCCAAGTGTTGATCCAGAGTTAATTCGTATTTCAGTTGCTGTTAACAACTTGAAGAATAAAGGAATTGATGTGACTCGTTATAATTTGGCAAGTGAACCAGATGCATTTGCCAATAATGTTGTTATCAGTCAACTATTAACAGATAAAGGACCAGACGTGTTGCCTGTAACTTTGGTAGATGGAAAAGTAGTAAAAGAAAAAAGTCACCTGACAAATGAAGAACTTACACAATTAACAGATATAACAGTAGAAGAGTTGAGTCAAAAGCCAGTCGTACGTTTAAAGTTAAACGTGAAAAAATAGAGAAAGAAGTGAAAGGCAATGACAAACTTATATAACCCAAACACAATAGTATTCACACCATTTTTGTTCTTTACTGGTAAAGGCGGAGTAGGAAAAACATCTACTGCATGTGCAACAGCTATTACGTTAGCTGATATGGGGAAACAAGTTTTATTAATAAGCACTGACCCAGCTTCTAATTTACAAGATGTGTTCGAAATAGAACTTACGAATAAACCGAAAGAAATTCCAAGTGTTCCAAATCTACAAGTAGCAAACTTAGATCCTGAAACAGCAGCTCATGAATATAAAGAACGTGTTGTTGGTCCATATCGTGGAAAGCTCCCTGATGCTGTTATTGCAACGATGGAAGAGCAATTATCTGGTGCTTGCACAGTAGAAATGGCTGCATTTGATGAATTCTCTACGTTACTTACAAATAAAGAATTAACATCAAAATTCGATCACATTATATTTGATACAGCACCAACAGGTCATACGTTACGTCTTCTTCAACTTCCTACGGCTTGGAGTGGTTTCTTGGAAGAAAGTACTCATGGGGCTTCTTGTTTAGGACCATTAGCAGGACTTGGTGATAAAAAAGAGTTATATAATCAAACGGTCCAGGCACTATCTAATCCGAACCAAACGATGTTATTGCTTGTTACACGACCAGATAGTTCTCCATTACAAGAAGCAGAACGAGCAGCTCATGAATTAAAAGAAATTGGTGTAAGTAATCAGTTTCTACTTGTAAATGGGATTTTGAAAGACTATATGCAAAATGATAATATCTCAAATGCATTGTTTAAGAGACAATCACGCGCGTTAGAAAACATGGCAGAAGAATTAAAAAATCTTCCTACTTATGAAATTCCATTAGTACCGTTTAATGTTACTGGGATAGAGAATATGAGAAAACTAGTTCAACCAATGGAAAATCTCTCGATTTCGGATGAAGAAACAAATACTGTCTCTATTCCTTCACTTCAGACATTGATTACTAATCTTTCAGAATCGGGAAAACGAGTAATTTTTACAATGGGAAAAGGTGGTGTCGGAAAGACTACGGTAGCTTCAGCAATTGCAGTAGGTCTGGCGGAAAAAGGACACCATGTACACCTAACTACAACTGATCCCGCAGCGCATATTGATTATGTCATGCATGGAGAACAAGGAAACATTACGATAAGTCGAATTGATCCAAAAGTAGAAGTTGAAAACTATCGTAAGGAAGTCATAGAGCAAGCAAAAGATACAGTTGATGAAGAAGGTTTAGCGTATCTCGAAGAGGACTTACGTTCTCCTTGTACGGAAGAAATTGCAGTCTTTCGTGCTTTGGCCGATATTGTTGAAAGAGCTAATGATGAAATTGTAGTAATTGATACAGCACCAACAGGTCATACATTATTGTTACTAGATGCAGCACAAACGTATCATAAGGAAATTGCACGTTCTACGGGTGAAGTACCACAGTCTGTGAAAAACTTATTACCACGTTTGCGTAATCCAGAAGAAACAAGCGTTGTAATTGTAACACTTGCAGAAGCAACACCAGTTCATGAAGCAAGCCGACTACAAGAAGACTTAAAACGTGCGGATATTACTCCGAAATGGTGGGTTATCAATCAAAGTTTTTACGCAACACATACAAGTGACTTTGTGTTAAGAGGAAGAGCACAGTCCGAAATACAGTGGATTCAAGAAGTGCAAAAGGAATCACAAAATAACTGTGTTATTATCCCTTGGCAATCGGAAGATATTGTAGGATATGAGAAACTTAAAGAGTTAGTAAAATAAAACATTTTAATTAGTTACTGTGAAGGGGAGAAATAATAATGAATATTACAGATAAAGCAAAAGAGTTTATTGAAAATGCCATGAAAGAAAACGGTGTTTCAACATTACGTTTTACATTTGAGGGTGCTGGATGCTGTGGCCCTAGTTACGGTATTAATTTAGGGGAAGCAGAAGAAAGTGATATCACAGAAACAGTAAATGGTGTTCAAGTTGCCATGGATCCAAAGATCGTTGAAATTGTAAATACATTGACACTAGACTATGTAGAAGATCAACAAGGCGCAGGTCTTGTTATCAGTGGCGGATCTAATTGCTGCTAATTAATAATTGAGGGAGACTACCAAACATGACTAACTATCACGAACTCGTAAAAGGAAAAGTATATATTGGTGGAGTAGACGCTATACAAGACGCAGTAAACAAGCACGGGATCACAGAGGTGTTTGATTTACGTGATGGTGGAGAAGAACCAGAAGGGTTTCCGGCTGGAACTAAACGTCATGTTTATCCAATCGTAGAAGGTGTAGAAGGGCAAGATGAATCAGTAAGAAATGCAATTGCAGCTGTCAAAGAAGCTGTTGAACAAGATAAGAAAGTATTTTTCCATTGTTCCGGTGGACGTAATCGTACAGGTACAGTTGCAACTGGATTATTAGTAGAATTAGGGCATGCATCTAACGTAGAAGAAGCGGAACAAAAAGCAAAAGAAATCCGTTCAAGTATTAATGTCAAATCAGAAATGAAACAAGTATTGAAACGTTTATATGTATAATTCATCTAAGTCTCAAAAACATTAATGTTTTTGAGACTTTATTATTTTATGGATATTATTTTGAAATGAAGTCCTCATCATTCTTATGGATTTGAAAATATGGGACAATTAAATAGAAATTCTGTAAAATTAAAATCGTATATCATAGCTTTATAACTATTAAAATGGGGAGGAATTCTTATGTATGTGAGGGTACGAGAACTTCTTACAGCAGAAGAACAAAAGCGTTATTAAAAGCCTTACATTAGTTTAATTATGTAAGGCTTTTGTATTTTATAGATTCAAATTTAGTAACTTTATTAATCCTTTATAAATGCAAAGATTATATAGTGCTTGTGCTAGGATAAGTGAACTTGATGCAGATACACATTTTTATGTAATGAGTTCTGGAACTCGTAAAGAAAAAAGAGATGATATATATTTTTCGAAAAGCGTTTGAAACCTTGAAAAGATTCTTATTTATATCCACAGATATAAAAAGCATAAAGTGAACATAATTAATTTACAACACAAGTTAGATTTAGGAATTTTCGTTTTTTTAAGAATAATAGTAAATAAAAAAGAGAAACAAAAGAAAATAATTGAAATATTTTCTTTTGTTTCTTGTTATATTTTTTGGTTGGATAATTTTTCTTCTAACTCTTTAATAAGTTGTGAGGGATTAATTTTTAAGGCTTTAGATAGTGCAAATACTGTGTTTATTGTCGGTTTTCTTTTTCCTCTTTCTAAAAGGCTAATATAGGTCCGGTCTAATTCAGAGTTAAACGCTAATTCTTCTTGGCTCATTTTTGAGTTAAGACGATATTCCTGCAAGACAGTACCAAAAGTTTGTTCAATACTCAAGAAACCACTCTCCCAATCTTTATACAATAATTGTGGGAGAGTGATTTCTTTAACTCTACAGACTATAGTCTGCAAGAAAGAAGACTATTGTCTGTAGAGTTAAAGAAAAATAGTATAGAGGTTAGTGTTAAATTAGTTAGTATGGAAAAGAATAGAGTCCCTTTAATAATGAATCAGAGTAAATATACAAATTAAGGTAGTGTTACAAGTATATTTTTTAACTCCTAATCATGCAGACTATAGTCACAACGAAACTTCTAGTCTATAATGTTATAGTGTGATATTAAAATTAAAGAAGGATGATAATTTAAGTATGGACGGCATCAAGAATAGCATAAGGTTACCTGCAACATTAAAAGAGTATTTATTAACAAGTAATAGAATGGAATCATTATTATGTGAAGAAATTTTATTGGATATTGAGGAAATTTACATTCTTTATAAATCACTTTATGAATTTGATGAATCGGATTTTAGTTTAAATGTGATTAAATCTATTGATAGGTGTAGAGATAGGACGGGATTTTACTTTTATCTAAAGAAAGTATTGGATAGGGAATTAGAAACAATGTCTAAGGGTAATGTGGAACAAAATAATAGTGGTATTGTAATATCAAAGAACTTAATTGATGAACAATTCAAGATGGTTACTAAAGGTTATATCGATTCAATTAACCAAATATACCATGGAGAAGCCAAAATAGATTTAAAATATGCTTATAAAAAATTAGGGAAATTAGAAATACTACATACTCTTTTGGAAGATGAATATTTAAAAGATTTACTGTCTTCGGGGTATAAAATACTAGAAAATTATGAAGAGAAATTAAAGTAATCTAAACTAATCAAAATAGGAAGAGAAGGTATAGGTTAATTTCTACACAAGAACAATGTGTAGAAATTAAGAGAATGTTTTTATATCGGTACTGCTTAATTATTACATATATAATTTAGTACGGAGATTGAATCGAGTTGTATTAATCGGTAGATTGACAAAGGAGCCAGAATTATACTACACAAAGCAAGGCGTCGCGTATGCACGAGTATGTGTTGCGGTGAATAGAGGATTTCGAAATAGTTTAGGTGAACAACAAGTAGATTTTATTAATTGTGTGATAATATCTCCATAATCTCTAATGTACATAATTGTATTTTAAATCCCATCTATTAGCAGTATTAACGTTGAACTGAAATAGGTAGCTGTACAAAATTAATAACATGTACAAAAAGTATAGGTCATCATGATATATAATTGTACATAATAAAATAAACCTATATATAATAAATTAAAGATATTGCAATTAATATAATTTGTGATTTTATAAAAAATTGATAATTTATAAAAAATTTTGATAGAAATCATCTTTCTTCAATAGTTCATTAGAGGTACAGTGACTTTATATATTAAATATTAATAATAATTTAATTAAATGAAATGTTTAGATGTCTTTTTACCAAAAATCAAACAGAATTGTCTAGTTGGGTGTAGGGCATATCGACAACAAAACGTGAAGTTTGTACACTAAGCAAAATTTAGTATAAACCTACATTTATACTTAGAGTGAACGTTTTAAAAGTTAATCCAAGAATTAAATATGCTATTCCATAGTAGAATGATTTTAATTGAGCTTTATTCCAAACCAACATAATCAGTTCCGATGAAAATAAAAATAGTGAAAATTTATTTTTCATGGGGATAATTTAGAAGTATTACGCCATTTACAAAATAATTATAGTAATTCAGTAGATATGATTTACATTGAAATATTAATAGGTAATTTAATACAATGTAAAATTAGCAGAGAGTGCTTGAATTAAAGGTTTCAGAGCCTGTGCGGAATCTGAAGCCTTTTTATTTTGGTTTATATTTAGAGGAAGAGATGGTTTTATAATTTTTTTGCTAAAGGAGTATTTAAATTAGAATGGGGTGTTACTGTATAAAAACAATAGGATTTAAATATCAACTAATATCAACTAATATCAAAATATATTGTAAAACAGAGTGACTTAAGGGTATAATATGAGAGTTATTTTTTTAATAGCATTGGAGTGAAAACCATGAATGAAAAAATTAATGATAGCTACATCAACATAGATGACGCTGCAAAATATTTAGGTATAAAAACGGTTACTCTGCGTAATTGGATAAAAAATGAAAATTGTGATATTCCGGCTCATAAAGTCGGAAGAATGTGGAAGTTTAAGTGTTCTGAGCTTGATGAATGGATAAAAAGTGGCAAAAGTGCATTTTAGTTAAATGCAAGGGGAAGGAAAGTATAATCATGATTGAAAACATTTTATATAATGATGACTGCATAAAATCAATGAAAAAAATTGAAACAAATAAAATTGATTTGATAGTTACTGATCCACCATATAATCTTGGGAATTTTATGAGAAACCGAGATACAAATCTAAAAAAAATGAGGGAAAATTTTTTCGCTACTGCTGGATGGGATGATATGGAATTTGATGAGTGGAAAGATTCAATGGACTCTTTTTTTGAAGAATCAGCTAGAGTTATGAAAAAAGGCGGATCTATGATTGTTTTCATGGCAATAATCAAAGTTGAAACATTAATTAGTTTAGCGGAAAAACATGGATTCTATTATAAAACCACTGGGATATGGCATAAAACAAACCCAATGCCGAGAAATATGAATTTACATTTTGTGAATTCAACAGAAGCATGGGTTTATTTTACGTATAAAACAAGAACTGGCACGTTCAATAATGAAGGAGCCCTATTCCATGATTTTATTGAAACTTCTTTGACATCAAGCACCGAAAAGAAATACGGGAAACATCCAACTCAAAAACCAGAAAGTTTGATAAAACATTTCGTAGAGCTTCTTTCTAATGCCAATGATTGGGTTCTTGATCCGTTTATGGGTAGTGGCACAACAGGTGTGGTTACGAAAAGACTTAGTAGAAATTTCATTGGTGTTGAATTGGATCAAGAATATTTTAATATTGCACAAAGCAGAATTGAGGAGATTGAGTAATGAAACCCACAGTAATTGATTTATTTGCGGGTGTTGGTGGGTTATCACTTGGTTTTGAACAAGAAGGTTTTGAGGTTGTATTAGCAAATGAATATGACGAATCAATAGCCAATGCATATAAAAAAAATCATAGAAACACTAAAATGATAGTCGGTGACATAGCGGAATTAGATATAAAAAATGTTTTTTGTCCATACGTTGGAAAAATAGATGTGATAATTGGTGGTCCACCATGTCAAGGGTTTTCTCAAAAAGGACAGCGAAAAACTATTAATGATGACAGAAATTTTCTCTTTAAGTATTTTGTCTCGGTTGTTGGATTGATTAAACCGATGTATTTCGTTATGGAAAACGTTCCTAACTTGCTGACGGCTGAAAAAGGCTACTTTAAAAAGGAAATATATGACTTGTTTAAGTCTTTGGGATATTCGCTAAGTTCAGGTGTTTTGAATGCTGCAGATTTTGGAGTGCCACAAAATCGTAAAAGGGCCGTTATTATTGGAAAAAGAGGACTCGCCCCAGCAGAATTCCCAAAACCAAAAAATGAAAAAAACACCATTTGGGATGCGATTAGCGACCTCGCCTTTCTAGAATCAGGTGAGGGAAATGAGGTGCAGGATTATAGAAAAGCTGCAGAAAGCTTCTATCAACAAGTGATGAGAAAAAAAAGTACGCAATTATATAATCATGTTGCAACTAATCATTCTAAAGTAGCTCTTGAAAGATTGAAGTTAATCCCACCGAATGCCGGAAGAGAGGTATTACCCAAAGAACATCTGACTAAATCCATATATAGTGGAACATGGACTCGAATGAGAAAAGATGAAGTATCTGTAACGGTAACAACTCGTTTTGATACGCCGTCGTCTGGTAAATTTACTCATCCATTTCTAAATCGTGCAATTACGGTAAGAGAAGCCGCACGAATTCAATCATTTCCGGATGACTTCAGATTCTTTGGTACGAAAACTTCTCAAATGAAGCAGGTTGGAAATGCTGTACCACCAATGCTCGCAAACGCTATAGCGAAGACAATATTAAATGACATGAGGAGATAATTACATGACACGTCCCTATCAATTAACTAAGTATGATGAGATTGATTTAAAGTTAGGAATCAAATCATCGTTACCAGAAGTTAAAAGCACACTAGGACTTGCAATTTTGTTTTTTGAAGCATCAGAAGGGAAATCAGAATTAAAATATTCAAAATCTCAAGGTAATCAAATCATTATTGATGATAGTTTGAAATCAAAATTGTTGAAAAAAAACCAGGATATTTTGAATGATGCAAGTATTACCGAAGAAGATTTTATTGAAATAGTGAATAAAAATCCTCTATTCAAGTCTCAATTAGAAGCTTTAATCGTTGTATTTGAGTTGATTTGGAAGTTAGCAGAAATTGATTTTATTGATGATAAGCCTGCTAGTGCTGAGAGAACAGGTGGAGCAAGATTTGAAAAAGAAATTAATTTTACCATCAATGCTGATGTAATTCACGAGGTGATTGGAGACGACCGAGATGAGTACTATAAAGTATTGTTATCTTGGATTGGACTAACTGTTGAAAAAGAAAAGAAATACGAAGATAGATTAATTTCAATTCTTTCTATACTTTCTGAAGGCGCAATCTATAAATTGGTTGATGGAGAAAATGATATTATTTTCAACCAAAATAGTATTTACAAAGCACTTATTGATACAAAATCCAGTGTCAATATTAAAAGTGATAAGGAAGCAAAAGGTTCTCTAAGAATATTAAATTCTGCTCTAAAAGATGAACTGAATCCAAACGTATCATACAACAACTGGGTTGTTTCTGGAGTTGACGATAAAGAACTAGAGTTAGAAGAGTATCAAAAAAGAGTAGAGACCTTCCTTAAGTTGTCGTCGCAAAAAGTAAATACGATTGTCAATGAAGTTGATATTAATAGTGAAGCTGAAGAGAAGAATTTTTCTGAAGAAAGTTCTTCTTCGAATTATATAACTAACTTTAAAACAGATTTTCCACATAATCGAATTATTTTTGGAGCTCCAGGAACAGGAAAAAGTTATACTTTGGAAAAAGAGCGTAAAAAGCTACTCTCTGATGGTGGTGAATGCGAAAGAGTAACATTTCATCCTGATTATTCTTATGCAAATTTTGTAGGAACTTATAAGCCAACAATGGTAGAAACAGACCCACTTTTAAATGTAGACGGGGATGAAAAGAGTATCTTATCTGTGTTATTAGATGATAAAAAAACAGCACAGGAAAAATATGATCTACTGTATGATAAATTTAAAGATGGTGACTTAACACGTTTGCCGTTATTACTCGGGCTTTATACAGATGATAAATTTAATACCCGCAAGAAAGATGGTACTAATGCTGCAGGGGATAATAGTGTTGAGCGAAACCACGGAAGAGCAATACGTCGGTTTGTGAACTTGATTTCGAACAAAAATATTGTGTCTGAAATTTCGTATGAATATGTTCCAGGACCATTCATGAGAATATATGTAAAGGCATTGAAAAATGCTAGGACTTTAAACCCTAAACCATATCTATTGATAGTTGAAGAAATTAATAGGGCTAACGTAGCCGCTGTATTTGGAGATGTATTCCAGTTATTAGATCGAGATAATGACAATGTTAGTGAATACTCTATTCAAGCATCAGAAGATATGAAGAAATATCTTGCTAAGGAATTAGGTGGAAATCCTAGTGAATATTCTGAGATAAAATTACCTGATAATATGTTTATTTGGGCTTCAATGAATAGTGCTGACCAAGGTGTATTCCCTATGGATACTGCATTTAAACGTAGGTGGGATTTCACTTATCAAGGAATTGATGAAGGTGAAGATGACATTAAAGAGTGTGAAATTTCTCTTGGCGAAAGTGGTGCTAAAGTAAATTGGAATCAATTAAGAAAAGCAATTAACGAAGAACTTCTTAGCTATAATGTGAACGAAGATAAGTTACTTGGTCCACATTTCATTTCTAAAGGAGCATTGCAAGATAGCCAAATATTTAAGGAGGTGTTCAAGAACAAGGTGATTATGTACTTGTTTGATGATGCAGCTAAACAAAAGAGACCTAGTCTGTTCTCAGGAGCAGTTAATCCAAGGCTATATTCGGCTATTTGTAGTGATTTTGATAAGAGAGGTATAGAAATATTCGCAGAAGGCATTCGGAATAAATTTGCTGTCTTTTCTGTAGAGGATGAAGAATAATGAATTCTATTTTTCTACGAGAACAAAAAAGATACAATCAGGAATTGCTAGTTAAACTTTTTAGTTGTTCAGAAGAAGAATTAGTTTCAATTTTAAAGAAACTAAAACAATATGGCGTTTTAAAGTCTGTGAAAAAATCTGATGAACAGAAAGCTTTATCTGACTTGTTAGATGAAGATATAGAAGTCGCTGATGTTGAGGTCGGCGAAAATGAGAATTTATACGTCTTCACGTATGTAGGTGTTATTACGATTGATAATCGCTTATTAATAATTTATCCTAAATATTTGCTGAGTATTGATACTCCAACTGAAGAAATGAAAATAGTCCTTAAAGTTATTGCAAAGTACAATTCTAAAGAACAAATTATCAGAATGTACAATGAAACCAGTGACAGTAGCGCTTTCAATCTTTTAGCAGTAATATTGTTTTTACTGAACGATTTCTATGAGTATGGGTCGTATATTAGCAGTAAAGATATAATTGAGATTAATGGAACAGGGGAAATTTTATGGGATAAGACCATAAATGAAACATTCACTTTGCTTTCAAATAATAGACCAATTTATCCAGATTTATTAACACGAAAAAGGATAAATGATGATTTTGATTATTTCAAACGTCTACATGAATACATATTGACTAAGGGTACAAAAGAATTGAGCGATGCTAATTTACTAAATCTTTTTGACATAATGGGCGTTGCGTTAACTGATGAAGAGATTTCAGACTTTGGAGATAAAGAGTATATTCTAGACCGAATTGAAAAAGAGTTGAATATTCAATTTAATACTAGGAAGCAGCTTCTTTTAAAGACAATGTATGCATATATTTCTTATGGTGGTACATTGGCTGATATGGATAGCTTTAGTATGTATGGAACAAATTCCTATAACCTAATTTGGGAAAAAATATGTGCGGAAGTATTGGATAATCAGCTTCAAACGCCACTTTCGTTTTTAAAGTTACCGAAGCCACTAGATAAGAAATATACTAAAAGTGACACTTTAATTTCGATAATAGAAAAGCCAAGATGGAAATTTGAAGATGAAAATGGAGAAGAATATGAACACTCAGCCAAGAAGACATTAATTCCCGATTTAATTTCTGTTAATCTAGTTGATGATAAGTGCCAATTTATAATATTTGATGCAAAATACTATAATTTAGTTTTGAATTCTAAAAAATTAAGTGGTCAGCCTGGAATTGAATCTATCACCAAGCAATATTTATATCAACAGGCATATAAGGAATTCACTTCAAAACATGGAATAGATGATATAAAAAATTGTTTTCTGTTCCCAACAGAAGAAGATTCAATTCAAGATAAAGGATATGTTCAATTATCGATGCTACACGGTTTAGGACTTGAAAATATCCAGAATAGAATGTTACCAGCGAGTATGATGTATGATTATTATTTAAAAAATAAGAAAATGAGTATACTAAAATTAAAACTATAAGTTTAAAATACCTAGTAATGAGATATACGCTAGGAAATTTTTGAATACCTAATATACAAACAGTTCGTGTAGATTTGAAATAAAGTCGCACTGTTTAAAATAAAAATGCGATGAAATAAAGCTGATTTTTTCAATAAAACATTGATTTAATAGGTTTTATCCTATCTTTAATCAATCTCTTTTATAAAAGAATCCATTTAAAAAATGGATTCTTTTTGTTTGGTACATGTTCTTTATTATTTTTCATTGAAAAAATCAGGAAACATCTCTTGTAGTTTATTGATAGGTTCCTCTAAATTATTTTTTTCTGAGGATTTTATTGAGTCCTTAGAAGTTTTGAATAGAGTTTTAAAATTTGTTAAGCTACTGTTTTTATCAACGCTAGCGTTGAAATCTAAAAGATTGTCTTTGAGTCCTGTTTTTTCTTGTAAGTGAGGGAAGGTACTAGAAAGAGCTAATTGATCGTAAAGGTTTTTATAATGTTCAACTTGTACTTTAAGCTTTTTAATTTGCAAATCTTTTTCAGCAGCAATTTGCTTTATATGGATAATTTTTTGTTCATCTTTTTTTAGGGTATGGAGTTCTTCATACAATTTAATAAACATTGTTTCAAATTCATGAAGTGCATTAATAATTTTAGGAGTATTACCCTTATAAATTTCAAAAATTTGTTCTATGTTTGGAAAATATACCTCATCATCTTTGTTTACACCAATTGTTCGATAAATAGGTTTATTTAATTCAGCTATAGTTTTTTCTAATCTTCTTTTCCAGGTGTTTCTTCCAATGCCGGTCTCTTTTTCAAGAAGAGAGTAAGTTAAATGTACGTGTCCTAATCTGTTTTTTACTTCTAATGCAAGTTCTTTTAATTCCTGATCAGTAAAAATTCTAGGCCGTCCTGAATTTTTTTGTCTGCCTTTTAGCATCAGTTTTTTCACTCCTCTATAAACTTTGCATCAACAATAGCCTTGTGGTCCATATACTTTAATAGTTGTCTAGAATGTTTAGTTAGAAGAGACTCGTGATAGTTCACTCGTTCATGTGACTTCGATAAACTAAATTCTTTAATATATTCAAGATGATCATTGATTCTATTTTCTAAGTCCCTTGAGTATGTTTCTAACCATTTAATCGCCTCGTCATATTCATCGATAGATGGATTGAAAAAGTAATGATTAACACATATTCTACAATCCTCAACGCAATTATTAGGGAAATTTTTATCAGTGCAGTAGCCATAATCAACTTTCTGGTACTGGTCTGAGTTTTTAGGTGAATATAATATTCTGTTATCAAAAATTTTTCTTTTAGTTCCCAAAAAGCCACCAGACATTTTGTTTTGAGCTTGTTTCTCAACTATAGTTTGAGTAAGTCTGTATACATATGATTGAGCAAATAATTTGGCATGAGAATAATAGTTTGACGCATGTTGTATAGTTGTTTGTCCAGCTAATCTGGCGATGGATAAAACATTAAATCCTTGTAAGAACATGTTAATGATTGCAAAATGCCTTGTATCACCCGGAGAAATCTTATCTAAAGAGTGCTGTGAATACATCTGTTCAACTATTTCTGTATAAAAGTTATTCATTAAAGTTTGAAATTGATGTTTTAAAATTCTATTTGAGGATCTCTTAATACCTCTAGAAAAAAACTGACAATAAAATTCTTGTGGGAATAGATTATCTGTATGGATGTTATAAGTATTCAACACATATTGAAAATCTTTAATCGCCTTAGACATATCATCAGTAATAAGAATATGTTGAAAATATTCTTGTTGTTTGGGGCTATCGAACTTTTGTTTCGATCTAGGAATAATAATCCATGTTTTACCATCATTTTTTTCATATAGACAATTATATTTCATTCTTAAAAATTCATTGGGTCTCATGGGAATAATATTTGTAATAGTCCACCATAAAATTACAGGATAATATTTATGGTATCTAGGTAGGACTATCTTATATTTAAAATCATTAATTATTTCATCAAAAAGCAGAACATGATAAAAATTGGGTAAATCTCTATTTTTCCATTTAGGTGAAGGGAATGAGTCGCATATTTCTATGTATTTTTCATGTCCTGGCAACGGTGAAAATTTCAAAAACTCTTTAAGTACAAGTGCAAATGTTGAAGCCCATGGTATGCTGAAACTAGAAAGTAATTTTTCGAATTGATCTGTGGAAGTTACACCCTCGGTTGTTAAAATTATTTTCCTAAGTATATTGAATTCAGTTTCTATAGTTGAAGGTGAGATGCCTGAAGCACGTCGTAATAAAAGATAACATTTAATAATGGTGCATAATTTTTTATATGAAAATAATTTATGAAATGACAGCTTAAAAGGTGTATTTTGGATGTTACATGGAATAAGCCATTCATCATCATCAAAAGATTTTGCCATTATATATCCATGGATAAGTAAATCGTTAAAGATATTTTCGAATTTGGAAACATTAATATCGTTGTAAGTTATAGATTCAGTAACGGCTATTGGCGTGCTCCCCATATTTATTATCTTTTTTAATTGCATAATATATATCCTTTACATAGTATTTTTTTATAAAAGTAAATGTTGTTTAACTTTCTCTAATATTTTTGTTTTTTCTTTTAAAGGAAGAAAAGAATTGACGACATTAATACCAAAACCTTTAATTGCTTCGTCAATTAATAAAATAATATTGAGAAGAAAAAACGAATCCCTTTTTCTAATAGCATCATATTTGGTGTTCTCTAATGAACTAGTTAACCGCTTAAGTTCACTAATGGCTTCAATTAACACCATTTTTTCAGGGATAAAATACTCACAAGAATAACATGTTTTTAGATTTTTTCTTTTACAATTAGGATATACAAGACATTGGCCCGCTTTTTCTTTCGAAGGCATTTGATTTGTAAATAATTTTATTGCAAGTGTTTTCAGTTCTTCCATTGGAAGATACTTGATTTCATCTAAAACACGGTTCTTATTAGTATGAATGTTTTGCAAAAAGATCGCCCATTTTTCTAGTTCCATAGGTGAAATAGAATTACGTAGCTCTTTAATAGTATCGGTTCGTTCTTCAATTGTTTGTCCATGTTGTAAGTCTTCTTTTAATCTAAGTAAAATATAGTTGTATAACCACCCAAACATACCACGGTTTAACAAGTTTATTGAGACTCTATTTATGCTACCATCTTTATTTTTTGCTTGAATGTAAATAGCAGTTGTATCTGAATTTTTGTGTGATCTAGTGTTTTTTGTAATTTCTAGGGCTAAATCAGCATCTTCACCATCTTCTTCTAAGATTGAATAAAAAAGATAAGTCATGGTACTTCTATTCATGGTTAAACAGTCAAAATCTTTTAATTGAGGAGAGGGATTAAAAAAGTTTAAATGCTGATCCATTCCGGATACTCTGGTTGATACAATTTTTTTGCCAAAAAAGAAAGTACCAAGTATAAGAGAATTTTCAGGAAGTGCAATGTAATTTTGTATATTTCTTTTATGAAGTTCAGAAATGACAAGTGAATGCGCTAAGCTCTCTATTAAGTTTGGAGATACATAGAAGTTATAAAGTACAGAAACTTTGTTTGCGACGGCATTTCGAAGCTTAATATAAAGTTGATTAATAATACTTTGTGATTCTTCCATGGTTAATTTATTGGTTTTGAACCAAGATAACTTGTCTGCTCTTATAGAATCCAGTTCTATAGAAGGGAATTCATGAACAATATCTGTTCCTCTCCAATTATTGGTGAGAAGAATTATTGTGTACGCCCACATATTCGCGTAGTATCTACATTTAGTAGCGTTAGTAATATGCATTTCAATGTTTTGAACGTGAGTATAATATTGGTGATAAACTTCAAATGAGTATATATTTTTTTCTGAATAAGCAGGATCTTTTTTTGAGTAGTAGTATAAATATTTTTTTTCTCTATTTATTCCATTTTGATTTTCACAATATGACAAAAACTGAACGAAAATTTTTTTAAGTTCATTAGATAAGGTTTTGTTGGAAAGAAAAAGCTCTATTTTAGCATTCGAAGTAGTCCATATTTCCTCATGGAAATAAGAAAGCATTTTATCATATAAATTAATAAATTTTAATGTATAGCCTCTTAAGGAGGATGGTCTAGCATTACTAGAATTAATCTTGATGTCCACCCATTTTTTGTAAATAGACGATGTTTTTATTAAATCAGTGGTAGGAGGATGGTTATGATAATGGTTCAGTAGGTCTTTTAAAGCTTTATGTGTATCATAAACAGTATCTAATACATATTGTAGACTTTCTAAATACCTATTTGCATTTTGGATAGGGATAAAGAGCCTATTATTTATTTTTATAGCACCTGTCAATAGGCCTTTTTTTATATCTAAACGTAGTTTATCAAATGTAAATCCTGAAATAGAGCTTAGGGTATTCAAATCGTAATGATCAATTAAATGTAGCATTCTTGTTTTATGATTATAGTAGTATTCTTTTTGGAAATTCTCTAAATCAATTTTTGATACTAGCCAATGGTATCCACCAGCTGCAGGCACTTTTGTAGAATTAGGAAAGTAGTCTTTTAAAAGCCCTCTTAGCCAAATTGGTGGAGCTTGTAGTTTTTCTGATGCTTGTTTAACGGTTAAGAAATTTGTCATGTGTTTGTTTTTTTCTTGTTTCTGTGTTGCTGTATCTACATGTGTGTAATAATCTTTTTTAGTAAAATAATTTAATAGGTGGGTGAGTTCGTTTTTATGACAATAATATTTATTTAGATGCATTACATAATTTGGTATTCGCTTTGTGTGTATTAGACGTCGGATTGAGCTATCTGTCACATTAATTCGGTGTTTTTTAAGTTGACTTATTATTTCTTTAATGGAAAGAAATTCTTTAGGGTTAAATTGATCTATATAGCCAATCTTCTTTTTTATTAATGATAAATGAGACTTTAGAAAAAATATATTTCCTTTAGAATGAGGGAGTTTAAAAGTGCTGATTTTATTTGCATATATGTATTTGTAAATTCGTTCTTTGGGTATTCCCAGTTCTAGGCTAAGTTCATTAATTGTATAGTAATCCTCAATTTTTTGTGAAGGAAGTTGTGTGTTAGAATGTTCGAAATAATAAATTTTTAGTGTTTTTATTTCTTCTTTATGAATATAAAGTTTATTTTTAAATTTCATATATCTTTTTATTAACCCAGTGGAAATCTTTTCGTGAATCCATGATGTTCCTCGTATACTCAAACCGTCTTTTTTTAAAACTTCAAAAACTTCATATGCTGTTAGGTAGGAGTTTCTATCATCAACAGGATTTAGGTTAGCTTTTTCTTTTGTTTTTTCTATCTCGTCTATATCAATATACATACGTCCTTTAATGTTTTTTATCTTTGAGATAAAGCCCCTTTTAATATATTTATAAGCTGTAGATTCGTGAATTCCTAGTGCTTTACTAAATTCCAGTACAGTTAAGTATTGGAGTTCGCCATTATTTTCAGTAGACATTTGTTCACCTCTTTTTTGAAGGGAATATAGTATTAATCAAATTTATTTCTATTAATAAGACGAGGTATATAATTTTCATGCATATTATCGAATTTACCTTCAATTTTTTTTCTCATTCTATCCGTCTTAACCATATATGTTAAAGAGGATAATAAGTTATTATCTCCACGATGAAAAGCTATTTCAAGAGGATTATCTGTATTTTCGGCAATAAGGTTAGTGAAAGTCCCTCGCCCTATATGAGTAGACCAATCTGCAAGGAGTAAATGATTCGCAAGAATTTGTTCTTCTGAGTTACCGTATGTTTTTAAGAAATTTATAAAATTACGTTTTAGTTTATTAAAATATTGACTGTAGCTTTTTCCTGACATAGCTTTTCCATCTCTATTTATAAAGAGAGCACCTGAGTCAGTATGATCTTTATATAAATTAATATGATCTGTAAAAAGAACCTTTCCCCAGTCAAATATTTGTAGGATGGCCTGATTTCTAGGCTTTTTTACGCTACTGGATCCAGAATGATCTTTAATATCCTTTCTGAAATTTTGATTTTCTAAAGTGAGTAGAAAATCTCCAGTATGTAATTTTCTCTTTAAGTTTGAACGTTTCAAATTGACAACCTCGCCTCTTCTTAAGCCACCAAATATTTGTAGATAGACTCCTAATGCGATTGGCTTTGTTTTTAGGGTAGCAATTTCTAATAATAGAGGAATGTATTTTGCTGGTAACATATGTTCTTGCTTTGAGACTGTTTTGGTGGGATAGATGACTTCAAAAGGGGATTGGAAATAATATGTTCCTTGATAAGTCTCTTTTTTTATAAAAAGGGTTTCATTTACTTTTGGTAAGCATCCTTTCTTTTGAAGCCAAATATAAAATAATGTCAGTGTTCTTTCAGCATCTTTAACAGTACCTACTGTTCTTTCTTTGCGAGATAGATTATTAAGAAAATCATTTCCATGTACTATTTTTAATTCTTTTAGATTATTAATCCCTAACTGTTTCTTGTTAGTTAATAAGTAGTTTAGAAAAGAAACCGTATTATTACAATGTTTTCTTTGGGTATTGTAAGCATTATATTTCCAATTGCTTAGTATAAAATCGCTTAATGGATGTACAATGTGTATGTCATTTGAAGTTTCTTTAAGTCCAATAATTGAGAATTTCTTATTTGTTATATCACTTTTACTTGAAGTATTCCATTCTAGCCAAACAGGAATAGAGAAAAACTTATAATTTTCTAATTGTAGAGTAATCATTTTTACTGTCCCCCCCAATCACATAATTTTGTACATTATCTTTACGGATTTGGTCGAAAGATATGTGTATAAATCTATAATATATTGTCGCTTTTTTGTGTACAACAATAATTTCTTAAAATTTAGAATTTACTTGTTTTTATAGTGTTGGATAGGGATAAATATGTACATGAAGTTTAAGTACATATTTATGGAGATATGTCGTATGGCGAAAATCGGCTGAGAATGTAACTGAATATTGTAAGAAGGGCTCACTTGTTGGGATTACAGGGCGTATTCAGACGAGTAATTACGATGATGAACAAGGCAAGAGAATATATAGAACTGAAGTTGTGATTGAGAGTATAACCTTTTTGGAGAGAAGGCGGGAGGGGGCATCGTAATAAGAGGGTCTAGTAACATAGCCCTCTATCAATTTTGATTAATACCTTCCCAAACAACATCTAATTGTTGATTGAGAATATTTTTCGCATTGATTTCATTTCCATGTAGTAGCGAATGCGACATTAGTGTATAAAAATAAGTGCTCATAACAGTAGAAGTGATAATATTTATATCCCATTGACTGTTTAATTTTCCTGCCTCTTTCGCTTCTGTAATAATTGAAGACAAACCTTCTTGTAGCTGTTGTATACTTTTTAATTCATTTTCTACTAAGTAGTTTGACTTTATAATCTCAAAGACGGCATGCTTCATTAAATCACCATGTCCAGTAAATCGATCCAGTAAATCGCCTAAAACAAGTTTGATTCTTTCTTTTGGATGCTCCACATTTTCGTAAGTTTTTAAACTTTCATTCCATAGCTCAATTTGAGAATCACCTAAAAATAATAATATGTTTTCCTTTTTCGGAAAGTAGTTGAAGAAAGTGCCCTTCGCTATCCCACATGCAGTAGTAATATCTTGAACCGTTACATTTTCGTACCCGCGTTCTTGGAAGAGTTGTACTGCTTTTAGGAATATAAGTTCTTTTAATTCTTTTTTTCTCGTTTCTCTCAGCATATAATCTACTCCTAACACAAACAATTATATCTGTTTAATAGATAATCTCAAATGAAATCTTACTTCATAATTAAGTTTAATGTAATCGAAAGAAGGATAGAGGATGCTGTTTCTTATTTTTATTATAAATGAAAGTTGTATAGTTCATGTGCTTGCCTTTCAGAAACCCATTTTGGCATACGTTTCATTACTTCGTTTCTTACTATAGTTAAAGGTTTACTTTCTATTTGTGCCATTTTTCCAACTTTCCATGCAGTATTTGAGATTTTTTCAATTCTATCTCGTCGTTTTTGTTCGTATTCTAAAAATGCTTGACGATAATGAGCATTATTTTTAATGCATTCAGCCAGAATAATCGCATCTTCAATTGCTTGGCAAGCACCTTGGCCTAAATTCGGAGTAAGTGCATGGGCAGCATCCCCAATGAATACGATGCGTTTGTCAAAAAACTGTTTCATTGGAGTGAGGTCTATAATATCACGATGAATCATATGAACGTCCGATGCATTATGCAAAATAGATGGTATGGGATTGTGGTAAGATTTGAAATGATTATATAAATCTGCTGTTGTGTAAGCTTTGTATTTTGGATCTCTAGCTTTCGCGTTTATGAGCGCATACCAGTATACTTCGTTGTTGGGAAGAGGGACGATACCAAATCTACCGTTCGCTCCCCAAGTTTCAATAAAGCCATTTGTTAAAGAAAGATTATTAGTAGGAGTTACGCCGCGCCAACACGTATATCCTGCATAACGATAATTATCCCTTTGTGTTACTTGTTTTCGAACGACAGAATGAATACCATCGGCAGCAATCAGTATATTGCCAAATGCTTCACTACCATCTTGAAATACTATTTTTAAGGCGTCTTCCTCATTTCGTTCTATTTTTACACATTCTTTTCCCCATTCGACAGTATCTTCTTGTAGTTCAGAAAGTAGCAATTGATGTAAATCTTTTCTATGAATAGAGTACATTTTAGGATAACAAGCTGGGATAATCAATTTATTGAAAATAGTTCCTTTTTCGGATACAAGTTTAAAGCCGTTACTTTCGTTGCCGAATTTTTTTATTCTCTCAGAAATTCCGTATGGCTCAAGTGCTTGCATTGCATTTGGAGCAATGATAATACCCGCACCAGCAACAGTAGGCTCATTGTTTTTATCATATACTTTTACTTCTATTCCTATTTTTTGTAAGGAAATTGCTGCGCAAAGTCCAGCAATACCGCCACCAATAATTATGACATTGTTCATTTGTTATCACTCCACCTTTAAATGACTTTGTTCATAAAATGACCACGGTCAATTTATGAGTTAAGGTTAATCCCTTTTTATGTAATTGTCAATTACACTTTTAACTATAGTTATGGAATGATTAGGTGAAAATAGAATGAATGAAACTTTCCAGCAATGTAGAAAAGTAAATAGTAAAATTAAGCATCCGAGTAGGAGTATAGCGTGATAACATGTTACAATACAGCTAAGAACATGCAATAAAGGAGAGTTATTTACGTGAAGATTAAAGCAATTGAACCGACGCCAAGTCCAAATACAATGAAAGTTATTTTGAATGAAGTATTACCATCAGGAGCACGTAATAATTATACAAATGAAAATAAAGAACAAGCACCAATGCAAGTGCAAGAAATTTTGAAAATTGAAGGCATTAAAGGTGTATATCATGTAGCCGACTTTTTAGCGGTGGAGCGAAATGCAAAGTATGACTGGAAAGTGTTATTACAACAAGTTCGTGCTGTTTTTGGCGAAGAAGTAGTGGAAGAAAGTGAAGAACAACAACTTGCTCATTTTGGGGAAGTGAAAGTGTTTGTTCAAATGTTCTTTACAATTCCAATGCAAGTAAAGTTAACAGATGGAACGACGGAAGAACGTGTTGGTTTACCTGACCGTTTTAAAGAATCAATTATGAAAGTGCAAATGTCTGCACCAAACGTTGTAAAAGAACGTAAATGGGTGGAACAAAGTACACGTTACGGTAATTTTGAAGAAATCGGGAAAGAAGTAGTAGAAGAGATTGTTGCTGCTTATCCGGAAGAACGTGTAAATGAAACGGTTAAAGAATTATTAAATCAGGCAGGTGCTGTTGAAGTAACGATTCAAAAGCGTGAGCCATATAAAGTAACAGAAGAGATGATGAAAGATGCTGACTGGAAAAAACGTTTTGCAGCTTTAGAACAAATGGATCCTACTGAAGAAGATATTCCAGTGTTGAAGATGGCGTTAGATGATGAAAAAGTTTCGATTCGCCGTTTAGCAACAGCATATTTAGGTATGGTAAAAGGTGATGAAGTATTACCGTTATTATATAAAGCCTTATTAGATCGCTCTGTAAGCGTTCGTCGTACTGCAGGAGATTGTTTATCAGATGTAGGTGATCCGGCGGCGATGTTCGTTATGATTAAATCTCTGAAAGATCCAAGTAAATTAGTACGATGGCGTGCAGCGATGTTCTTATTTGAACTAGGAGATGAAAGTGCAATTCCAGCATTAAAAGCAGCGCAGGATGATCCAGAGTTTGAAGTAGCAATGCAAGCACGTCTAGCGTTAGAGCGTATTGAAGGCGGAGAAGAAGCAAAAGGTTCTGTATGGAAACAAATGACGGAGTCTCGTAAAGGGGAATAATGTATGATTGTTTTCTATGATAGTTGGTGTCCGATGTGTACGGCGGTTGCAGAACGTACGAAAAAATTAGATAAAAAGGGTAAGGTGAAATTTTTTTCATTTCGAGATGAAGATGTAGTTGAGAAGTATGAACTTTCTCAAGAACTACAAAGTAAGATGGAACAAAGATTGTATATTTTAAAAAATAATAAGTGGTATGACGGCATTCATAGCATATATGTATTAGCAAAGGTCGTTCCATCTTATTGGTTTGCCGTACCTTTTATAAAGCTATCTATCGTACTTGGTTTTGGAAGTAAAGTATACGATTATATCGCTAACAATAGAAAACTTGTCCCAGTTGGACATTGCCGCGAAGGGATTTGTGAAATCCCTACAAAAAAATGAAATCATCGTTATCTTTCTTTTGCACCTATTAATAGAGCGTGATATGATGAATTTGGAATGAAAGTTGAAGGAGAGATTACAAGATGTCAAATGCTTATGAAGAATACATGCGCCAAATGGTAATCCCAATGCGCCAAGAGTTAGTGCGTTCTGGGTTTGAAGAGTTAACTACAGAAGAAGCTGTAACAGAATTTATGGAAAACGTAACAGGTACAACTTTAGTAGTTGTAAACTCTGTTTGTGGTTGTGCAGCTGGTTTAGCACGTCCATCAGCAGGTCAAGCGGTTGTTCGTGCTGAAAAACAACCTGATCATCTTGTAACTGTATTCGCAGGTCAAGATAAAGATGCTACTGCAAAAATGCGTGAATACTTCGGAGAAATTCCTCCGTCTTCACCATCTATGGCATTGTTAAAAGGAAAAGAAGTTGTTCACTTCATTCACCGTCATGAAATTGAAGGTGCAACTATGGACGAAATTATTACGAATTTAGAACAAGCTTTCGAAAAGAATTGCTAAAGAAGGGGGAGAGTAAATCTCCCTCTTTTCTTTATATAGAGGTGAAAAAATGATAGTAACAACAGCAGGAAGAACGAACAAAGAAATGACAGCTTATGCAAACAGGGTAGCAGCAGAATTAAATGCTTCTTTCGTTAAACGTAATGACATACCAGTACATAAGCTGCATGAACAGTATGAACAAGATGTACTTGTCGTAGGGAAGAACCGATTAGCTATTTATCCAAAAGGTACGGAAGAATCGTTTTTCTTTCATCCGAACTCAGCGATGTTTCGTGTGAAAAGGTTAATGCGCGGAGAACATGATCCGTTTGTACAAGCCACGCAATTAGAGAGAGGAATGACAGTGTTAGATTGTACGCTCGGGATGGCATCAGATAGTATTGTAGCTAGTTATATTGTTGGTGAAAGCGGAAAAGTAACAGGACTTGAAGGCAATGAGTATATGGCTTATATTATGGAAAATGGTTTGAAAACATGGTCTTCATCTGTTTCTGAAATTGATGAAGCAATGCAACGAATTGATGTAAAGCAAACGGAGCACTTCGCATTTTTAAAACAATGTGAAGATAATAGCTATGACATCGTTTATCTCGATCCGATGTTTGAAGAAACTGTCATAGAATCTGACGGAATTAAAGGATTAAAACATTTCGCTTTGTATCATGATATTACTGATGAAACAATTGCGGAGGCGAAGCGAGTGGCGAGAAAGCGTGTCGTATTAAAAGATCATTTCCGTAGTTCTAGATTTGAAAAACACAATTTTCACGTATACAAAAGAAAAAGTGCTAAGTTTCACTTTGGTGTAATTGACCCTTGCTAATTGTTTGAAAAGATGTATAATAAGCAATAATTAATTAAATATACTGTCTGTGATGAAGAGAGTAGTCTTTTTTAGAAGGAAAGCGAGCTAGGGATGGTGTGAGCCTAGTGCGGAAGAAAAAGATGAAGCGCACTTCGGAGATGCTTCTTGAACGAATAGTAGAGTAAGCCGAGGCCCCCTGTCCTCGTTATAAACGGGAAAGTGGTTCGTAATGAACAACAAGGGTGGTACCACGGGTTCAAACTCGTCTCTTTTTTAGAGACGAGTTTTTTGTATTTTAAAAATGAAGGAGGTTGTAGCATGGATTATAAAAAGCAGTTTGCAGAAAGTTTATCTAATATTTTTACGAATGAATTAACGCAACAGCAAAGTTTAGATTTAATTGAAACACCGAAACAAGATGAATTCGGAGATGCAGCGTTCCCATGCTTTTCATTAGCAAAGCAATATAAAAAAGCACCGGCTATTATTGCAAAGGAAGTTGCACAGAAATTAAGTGATCCGTTTTTTGCGAAAGTAGAGGCTGTTGGTCCTTACGTAAATGTCTTTTTTAATCGTGAAACGGTAAGTGATACAGTATTAAAAACGATTTTAGCGGAGAAAGAAGAGTACGGTCACAATCATTTTGGATATGAAAAAACGGTCGTTATCGATTATTCCTCTCCTAATATCGCAAAGCCATTTTCAATGGGGCATTTACGCTCTACAATGATAGGAAATTCATTGAAACATATCGCTGAAAAATGTGGCTATGAAGTTGTAGGAATTAATTATATTGGAGACTGGGGAACACAGTTTGGAAAGTTAATTACAGCTTATAAAAAATGGGGAAATGAAGCAGTAGTGAAAGAGGATCCAATACGTGAATTATTTAAGTTATATGTTCAATTTCATGAAGAGGTAAAAGACGACGAAGAATTAGAAGAAGAAGGACGCGCTTGGTTTAAGAAATTAGAAGAAGGTGATGAAGAAGCTGTTGAGCTTTGGAATTGGTTCCGCCACGAATCCTTAAAAGAATTTTCTCGTATTTATGAACTTCTCGGTGTGGAATTTACTAATTTTCAAGGAGAAGCTTTTTATAATAATTTAATGGAAGACTTTATTGGGATTTTAGAGGAACATGATTTACTTGAAGAGTCAGAAGGCGCATTAGTCGTTAATTTAGAAGAAGAGGGAATGCCACCTTGCTTAATTAGAAAATCAGATGGTGCGACGATTTATGCAACGCGTGACTTAACAGCAGCACTATATCGTCAAAACACATTTGGTTTTGATAAAGCGTTATACGTAGTTGGCCCGGAACAAAGTTTACACTTCAATCAATTTTTCACTGTATTAAAAAAGTTGGGCTACACTTGGGTTGACGGCATGGAACATGTACCGTTTGGGTTCATTTTAAAAGATGGTAAGAAAATGTCGACACGTAAAGGAAGAGTTATTTTACTAGAAGAAGTACTTGAGGAAGCAATCGAACTTGCAAAACAAAATATTGAAGAGAAAAATCCGAATTTAAAACAGAAAGAAGAAGTAGCAAAGCAAGTCGGTGCTGGCGCAGTTATCTTCCACGATTTAAAAAATGAGCGTATGCATAATATTGAATTCTCATTAGAAAATATGCTGAAATTTGAAGGGGAAACAGGCCCATATGTACAATACACACATGCACGTGCTTGCTCTATTTTAAGAAAAGAAAGCGTAGAATTTGAAACGTGTACGTTTACCTTAAAAGACGATTATAGTTGGAATATCGTAAAATTACTAAACAAATTCCCAGAAGTAATTGAAGGAGCATGTAACAAAAATGAGCCATCGGTTATTTCGAAATACGTATTAGATGTGGCACAATCGTTTAATAAATATTATGGAAATGTGCGTATATTAGAAGAGAGTGAAGAGAAAGACAGTAGACTGGCATTAGTGTATGCTGTGACGGTTGTATTAAAAGAGGGATTACGTTTACTTGGGGTGGAGGCACCTGAGGAGATGTAACATAGTAATAAACTGACAAACTGGGTTTAGTATATAAACCTGGTTTGTTTTTTATTTGGATATATAATTAATTTTCAAAATCAATTAAAATCTTTTTAGAGAGGAGGATTTATATTGATTCGAAATATGATTTTACAAATTCCTTGTCATAGAAGATCAGATAGAAGTTTTCTTAAACTACAAAAATACATACCTTTATGTGCGCGTTGTACAGGCATGCTTATCGGTATATTAATGTTTCCAATTTATTTTTATATAACACTTTCATTTCTTTTTGCAATTATACTATCATTTTCTGCTCAAATTCCGTTACTTATTGATGGATTTACCCAAAAGTGGAAATGGAGAAGTAGCACAAATTTACTAAGAGTAACTACTGGTGTATTAAGCGGTAATGGTATGGGGTTATTTATTTCATCAAGTGTTATTTGGATATTATCTTAAGGTATATAGTAACGGAGGTATTTACATAGATGTTCTGGATTTACTTAATTCTAATTTTTATTTCAGGTGGAAGTGGAATTGGTTTTATGATTCAAAATAAGTATACAGAAGCAATAATAGCTTTTACTATTTGTATACTATTGATTGGGCTACTGTATTATTATCTTAAGAGAAACAAAAGAAAGAGAAAAGCAGATTGTGGCGATTTAGATTGTACGGATTGTTTTGATTGTGATTGTACTTGTTAAATTTTTCTTCCAAATAAAAAGCTAGTGTATTTGTTAATAACACACTAGCTTTTTGCTTTGAAATTTTAAGAAAAGTGTAGGAATACGACTATTATATAGAGAACTTTAGTTTTGTATATAAAAGGAGGCGTTAGACGTTGGAAACGTATGATTGGAACAGTAAACTAACTTATTTAAAAAATACAAGAGATTTATATTACAATGACGATTATGTAAGCTTTTTAGTAAATACAGTTTGGAAGATTAAAAAGCCCGTACATATCGTTGATTTCGGTTGTGGATATGGTTATTTAGGCTTAGTATTAATGCCATTACTTCCAAAAGGTTCAAAGTATACAGGCATTGATAGCGGGGGAACATTACTTGCTGAAGCGAGAGAATTGTTTCGTTTACTTCCGTATGAGTCACAATTTCTTGAAGGAGATGCTACAGAAATTGAACTGAACGATAAATACGATATAGCAATCTGTCATGCTTTCTTATTACATATGACTACTCCAGAAACAATGCTACAAAAAATGATACATTCAGTTAAAAAGGGCGGAAAAATAATCTGTTTTGAACCACATTGGATATCAAATATGTCTTCATACTTTTTAGATGGGGAGAATCAATCGGAATTTATTAGGTTAGGCACTTTGCAGAAGTTATTTGAAAGTGACACACAGAGAAGCGGAAAAGATGGAAATATTGGTATGAAAATACCGATATATTTAAGTGAATTAGGCGTGGAAAATATTGAATGTAGAGTAAGTTATAAAGTGAACTTTTTAGATTCTAATATGCACCATCATGGTAAAGCGAAGTTGTATCATTCATTAAAGGAAGAGGGGATTGCGGGGAATCCAGGTGATAAACAGCAATTTATAGGACGTTTAATAGACAGAGGATTAACATATGATGATGCGCTAGCTCAATATGAAGCTGAACTACGATTTTTTAAAGCATTTCATATACATTCTTCATTAGTGTACGCTCCGAATATGAAAATTACATTTGGTGAAATAGTATGTTAATAGGTAGTAATACGATGAAACATGTCGCTGAATGTCGATAAGTCGATATTCGACATATAATCGCTGATATATTTTAAGAATCGGTCGATATATTTTGAAAATCGCCGATATATTTGAATTATCGCCGATATAATTTCATGTAATGATTTCAGCTATATAAAAATAAGATCCACATGTTACGTTATTCCATATAATCAAACAAAATACAGAGAAAAACAATCATTTTGACTATATTTTGTTATAAATTTGAATAATATTAAATAATACTATCCATTATAGGAGATTTTAGTTGAATACATACAATATGATGTGTAAAATCTAAGCAAGTAGCAGTATAAATAAATATTCGAGGTGAATACATGCTAGATTTTAAGCAGTTAGATGCTTGTTTGAAAGACAAGAGATTTATAGATGGATTACAGGAAATAAATAATGAAATTTCATATATAAAAGAAAAGAATACTTTATCTTATGTAAAGAATTGGCTTGCTAATATTCCTTCACATAAGGAGTTTGATATATTAATACGTCTTACTGATGAAGGGCTTATGCACCAATACAGTTCATTCCTCATTCGCTATGCCTATAAAAAATTCCCAAATATGAGAACGCTCTCTTTATATTGTGATGAGTTAATTGATGAGCGGAAAATTCTTGAAGCAGAACAGTTGTTAAAAGACTCATTAGAAGAGGTAAATAAAGAAGAAATTGAAGTTGATCTTTTAGCGAAAACATATTTTACTTTAGTACGATGTTTGTTGGAAATGAAACGAAATGAAGAAGCTCTTTATTATATGAAAAAGGCAGAGGAGTACAGTGAACGTGCCGTGTTTGATAAATGGGGATACGTCTATATGCATACAGGTGAATGGGAGAAAGCAGAAGAACAATTTATAGCTGGTATGCAGCATAAAGATTGTGAAGAGTTATCTACCTATTTATTATCACAGTTATATGCGAATAAAGGAGAACAAAAACGTGCATTGCAGCTAATTGATGATGCAATTGTAAAGTTCCCACAAGTACCATATTTTCATTTTGAAAAGATAAAATATGTGTTAGATTTAGGGAAGTACGAAGATATGTTATCAGTAATAGATAACATAAATAAACAGCTTCCTTATCATGCGTATAAAGCTTATTTCGTACATTTACGAGCAGAAGCACTGTACAAAATGAATAAACTTGTAGATTTACAACAGTTATTAAAAGAAGAAAAAAGTTTAAAAGGGTCTTTATATCATAATTTAGAAAAAAATCCAGATGGAAAAAAGGTTCACCTGCCGATCGTTCCCATTGTACAAAAGGATAATTATTGTGTGCCGACAAGTTTAGAAATGATGTTGCAGTTATGGGGAGAAAAACGTACACAAGATGAAATAGCAGAGTTTATTTTTGATATGACAGGATCGAAGTTTTCAGATACTGTTTCTTATTTGGAAGAATTAGGTTATGAATATCGTTATTTTAAAGGTAATGAAGAGAATTATAAGAGACTGATTGATGAAGGAATTCCTGTTTTATTAAGTATAGATATTGAGCATGCTTCACATGTACAAGTACTAGCTGGATATGATGATACATTGCAGGCCTTTTATGTTCAAGATCCGAACTTTATAGAGCCAGTTATTGTGGAATATAGTAAGTTACAAGAAAAATATCGTTATACAGGTTGTTTAGCAATTACGTTTGTTCCGCAAGAAAAGAAGGAACTACTATCATTTTTAAATGAAGAAGAACATCATTATTTTAAATCTATTTTTTCTTTAACAGATCATTTGGATGAACAAGATAAAGAGGGGATTCATGACTTAGTACAGTTTTTAAAAGAGACAAGTGATAATCCGAATACGTGGTTATATACGGTTAAGCATTTAGATGTTGAAGTAGATAAAGAATTTATTTTATATTGTATAGAAAATTTAATGGAGAAATTTCCTAACTCAGATTTTGTTAAATTACATGGTGCACAGTGCTTTATTCGCCTGGAAGAGTTAGAAAAAGCTGGGCACATGCTTGCGAGTGTTGAGAAGAAAAATAGTCGTGCCTTATATCATTTCATAAACGGAAGGTATGCTTTTGAGCAGGAAAGTTATTTAGAAGCGATTTCAAGTTTTCGTTCCTCATTACAATTAGACGCAGATCAGCCGATTGCTTGGAGTTTCCTTGCGTTATCCTATATGTATATCGATCAATCTGATAAGGCATTGCAGTTTTCTCAAGTTGCTTTAGAACGTAGTCCAGAAAGATTTACTTTAACGAATCACGGGTTAATATTAATAGATTTAGAAAGATATGAAGAAGCGTATAAAATCTTTAACGACCTGTTAAGAGAGTATAAAAATGAGGCACATGTATGGTATGAGCGAGCGAGATGTGCGCATCATTTAGGGAAATTACATTTAGCGATAAAAGGGCTTCAAGTAGCGATTCATTTGGATAGTAATGCACCTTACATTTATACGAAACTTGCAGAAATATACGAATCTGATCTGAAGGATGAAGAAAGTACGAAAGAAATTTTATTAAAAGGTATTGAGAATTGTGATGATAAGGCACCTCTATATGTAAAACTGGGTGACTATCATTTTCAAAATGATAGCCTGGAAGAAGCAGAATCGTTGTATACTCGTGCTTTAGAAGAAAATCATGATGATGTTTATTCTCACTTCGGACTTACGCAAGTTTATATGGCAAGAGAACAATATAAGGAAGCAAAAGAATATATTCTTGGTATTGGAAAACAAATTGAAAAGAGCCAAGATTTTCTTATGAATGCGGGAATGGTTTTATGGGATGCTGAAGTTGAACTTGGTGGAAGTGAAGAAGGGTTTAAAGTAGCATTGTCTAAGTTAGAGAGTGGTATAAAGCAGAGCGAATATAATGTAGCAAGCGCGTTAGATGAATATGTGAATCGAATTAAAGGAACGGTATTTGTGCAGCGAGGTATAGCATTCTTAAGAACGTTACAAAAAGAAAGAAATGAAGTAAGTGAATATGGTTGTTATACAGGTATTTTATATGAATCTATCGGACAATATGGCCAAGCGATGAAAAGATATAAAAGGGCGATAGAACAAAAGGAAACGGCATTACCGTATTACCGAATTGGTGAAACACTTATGGCATTAGGACAATTGACGGAAGCAAAACAGGCATATGAAACATGTTTAGAGCTTGATGGGAATTTTGTCGGTGTACATTTACAGCTTGCGGAAATATATGAAAAAGAAGAAAATCGTTCTAAGGAACAAAGTCATATGGTTCAGGCGATGAAAGAAGAGCCGCTGCATATTAATATGGAATATTTGGCGCAGCTTTCAGTAGAAATGAATCTTCAGAAAGAGTTGCTGACTGAACTAGAACAATTAGTGGACGAAGTGCCTGAAATATGGCGATTAGATGCGATTGCATATGTGTATGGAGCGATGGATGAAATAGATAAAGAACAAGCACAGATTGAAGAGGCACTACGATTAGATAGTGAGCATACAGAAGTTTTATATCATTATGCAAAAGTATTAGTGAAAAATAGAAATGCAAAAGCAATTGAAATTGCAATGAAGGTTATACAAAAAGATGTAAATAATGAACGTATATTTGATGTATATGTAAAAGCGATAGAACAACATAAGAAATGGTCTAACATACGAGATTTTCTTCACATATTAAAAGTAAAAAAGGCAGAAAGAAGTATGGCGTTTATGTATGCTGCATCTGCAGTTACAGAAAGATGGATTGAACGTCAACAAAATGAACAGCCGAAGAAATCTATATTTACGAGAGCTCTTTATCGTATGAAAAACCGTGCGAAAGAAATTTCGATTATTACTACAATCATTGATTTATATGAAATTTCGTTACAGTTAAATCCGAAAAATAGTATGGCAGCGCAACGATTTGCGCTATTTTATGAGAATGTAGAGATGAATAGAGAAGCAATAGAGATTCTGCACACGTCACTAGAAAATAAATGGGATTATGAAGTAGCGAAGCAACTTGTAAATCTTTTCGTTGAGTGCGAGGAAGAAGGTATGTTAAGAGATGCTATGGAATTAACGAAGCAAATGGTTCGAGAGTTACCAGATGATTACGATACTCTTCTTCTTCAGGCACAAGTATTCTTTAAAGCAGGAGAAGAAAGAAAAGCAGAAAAGATTACCTTACAATTAACGGAGCAAACACCATTTGTAAGTAGAGCATTTCTTGCTTTAGGAGAAATATATCAAAGTCAAGAGAGGTTTGAAGAGGCAATTCATGTATTAGAAAATGCCTCTATCCATCATCCGAATGAAACAGCAATTCTTCTTTCTTTAGCATCTTCATATCATGGTGCTGGCCAAACGATAAAGGCAGAAAAAATAACAAATGAAGTAGTAACAATGGATGCGAGTGATTTGTTAGCAAGATATGATCGTGCTTGTTATTTAGCACAGTTAAACAGGAATGAAGAGGCGAAGGAAGAGCTTGAAATTGTACTTCGTGAGGATGAGTCGGGATTTTTCGCTGAACTTATCGAGGATGATGAAAATTTAGCAGCACTGCGAGAATTTGAAAAGTAATTGTATAAGAATAGTGAAAAAAGGGCATAATTAAATATATATTTCGAATTAGTTGACAATTTGTTACCAAATGGCATAAAATAGCTTTTAACAAAGTATACAAATCTGAAGACGAGAAAGAGTAAAATAGTGTACTGTTCCCCAGAGAGCCGGTATGTTGCTGAAAGCCGGTGTGCAGACGTTATTTGAAAATCATCTCCGAGGAGCCGAGGCTGAAAATGAGTAAGCTCGGACGGATGTCTACCGTTACAAAGAACACGTATGATCGTACGTTGCTAAGTGCTATTAGTGAAGAACTAATAGAATTAGGGTGGTATCGCGGGTAAACCCGTCCCTACTTTATAGGGACGGGTTTTTTGTGTGCTTTAAAACATTCAAAAGGAGTGATTGTAGATGAAGAAAGTAGATGTAAAAGAGTCAGCTGTAGGGAGAGAAACACGTATTCGCAAACAGTGGAACGAGCAGAGCATTTTCGAGCAATCAATTCAGAATCGAGAAGGCGCACAATCTTTTGTGTTTTATGAAGGACCACCGACGGCGAATGGATTACCGCATGTAGGTCATGCACTTGGACGAACAATTAAAGATGTAGTAGCAAGATATAAAACGATGTCTGGTTATAAAGTGTTAAGAAAAGCGGGATGGGATACACACGGTTTACCTGTAGAATTAGGTGTTGAGAAACAACTTGGTATTTCTGGTAAACATGAAATCGAAGAGTATGGAATTGAACCATTTATTAAGAAGTGTAAAGAGAGTGTATTCACATATGAGAAGCAGTGGCGTGAATTCACTGAAAGCATCGGTTACTGGGTAGATATGGATGATCCATATGTTACGTTAGAGAATCCATATATCGAAAGTGTATGGCATATTTTAGGGACGATTCATGAAAAAGGATTATTGTATAAAGGGCATAGAGTTTCACCATATTGCCCAAGCTGTCAAACTTCACTAAGTTCACATGAGGTTGCCCAAGGGTATAAAACAGTAAAAGATTTAAGTGCAACCGTTAAGTTTAAAGTGAAAGATAGTGAAAATGAATATTTCCTAGGTTGGACGACAACACCTTGGACACTTCCAGCAAATGTTGCACTCGCTGTACATCCAAATATGGAATACGTGAAAGCGAAACAAGAAGGTCATGTATACATTGTTGCGAAAGAACGTGTACGAGATGTATTAAAAGAAAACTATGAAGTATTATCTGTTCATAAAGGAGAAGAATTATTAAATATTTCTTATACAGCACCGTTTCCGATGAAAGAAGTTACAAATGGTTACCGCGTAATCGGAGCAGATTTCGTAACGGCAGATAGTGGTACAGGACTCGTTCATATTGCTCCAGCATATGGAGAGGACGATTATAGAGTCGTTCAAAGTGAAGGGTTGTCATTCTTACATGTTGTAGATGAGAAAGGCGAGTATACAGAAGCAGTACCATTTTTGAAAGGTAAATTTGTAAAAGATTGTGACGTAGATATCGTTCGTTATTTAGCGAAGGAGGGTTTACTTTATCATAAAGAAAAGTATGAGCATAGTTACCCACATTGTTGGCGCTGTGATTCACCCCTTCTTTATTATGCAGGTGAAAGTTGGTTAATCCGAACGACTGCAATTAAAGATACATTTTTACAAAACAACGATACTGTTACTTGGTATCCAGATCATATGAAACATGGAAGATTTGGTAAGTTTTTAGAAAACATGGTGGACTGGAATATTAGCCGAAATAGATATTGGGGAACACCATTAAACGTATGGGAATGTGAAAGTTGCGATCATCAATTCGCACCGAAAAGCATTGCTGATTTAAGAAAGCATAGTACGAAAGAGACACCTGAAGACTTAGAATTGCATAAGCCATATGTAGATGAAGTGCAAGTTTGCTGCGAAAAATGCGGAAGTACAATGAATCGCACACCAGAAGTAATTGATGTTTGGTTTGATAGTGGTTCGATGCCATTTGCGCAATATCATTATCCGTTTGAAAATAAAGAGTTATTTGAAGAACAGTTTCCAGCAGATGTAATTGCAGAAGGAATTGATCAAACACGCGGCTGGTTTTATAGTTTATTAGCTGTATCAGCACTATATACTGGAAAAGTACCGTATAAACGAGTGCTATCACTAGGGCATGTTCTAGACGAGGAAGGACAGAAAATGTCTAAAAGTAAAGGGAATGCACTAGATCCAGTTGATTTAGTAGAGAAGTTTGGTGCTGATGCTTTAAGATGGGCTTTACTCGTTGACAGTGCTCCGTGGAATGCGAAGCGTTTTTCTGAAAGAACAGTATTAGAAGCAAAATCTAAATTTGTAGATACATTAGTCAATGTGTATAGCTTCTACGTTTTATATGCAAATTTAGATGAGTATAATCCGAACGAAACGTATGACGTAAAGCGGACGAAATTGGATGAATGGGTATTATCAAGATTGCATAGCACAACGAAAAAAGTGAGAACTGCACTTGATGATTATCAATTTACGAATGCAGCTCGTGAAATCGCGGCGCTTGTAGATGAAGTAAGTAATTGGTACGTAAGGCGATCACGTAATCGTTTCTGGGAATCTGGTATGAATGCTGAAAAAGCAGCTGCGTATGAGACACTTCACGAAGTGCTTGTGACAATTAGTAAATTAATCGCACCGTTTACACCGTTTGTCGCTGAAGATATTCATTTGAATTTAACTGGAAGTAGCGTTCATTTAGAGGATTATCCAGTTGTAAATGAATCACTACTTCAGCCGAAATTAGAAGCGGAAATGGATGCAGTTTTACAAGTTGTTGAACTTGGAAGAAGTAATCGTAATCAACATTCTTTAAAAGTAAAACAGCCGTTAGCGGAACTTGTATTACTTGAGCATAATGAAAATGATATGGATTGGGAATCTTATCGTGATATCGTTATGGATGAGTTAAATGTAAAAGCGTTCCATGTTGAACTCGATGAAACGAAATACACGTCCTATCAATTAAAGCTGAACTTTAAAACGGCTGGGCCGAAGTTCGGTAAAAATGTGAATGCAGTAAATGGCTGGCTAAAACAATTATCACAAGACGAGGTACAAAACTTTGTTTCTACAGAAAGAGCAGTTTACGAAGTAGCATCAGGAGAAGAAATAGTTGTAACGACTGAAGATGTATTAGTAGAGAAAGTTGCGAAATCTGGATTCTCTAATACAACTAACGGACAATATACAGTAATGTTAGATACGAATGTAACGGAAGAATTGCTACAAGAAGGGGTAGCACGTGAATTCATTCGCGCCGTTCAAGAATATCGTAAGCAGTTGAATTTACCTGTTAATTTACGGGTAGATGTAATTCTTGATACAGAGGAAGAACTACAGCAAACGTTAACGAATCATAAAGAGTTGTTGGAAGAAAACTTACTCGTTAAACAATTTACATTTGGTCACTTAACGAATAAAGACGATGAAATTTCTTTAGGTGAGACAAAAGTCCGCATTAAATTAAGCTCAGCTAATTAAAGAAAAGGAAGTTGGAATGATTCCAACTTCCTTTTTGTATGATGGAAATTTATCCGGCTATTTTCTGCATAATACATTCGATAGGACCTCTAGAAAAATTCTTTCTCCATAACACGCTAATTAAAATGCTGTTAAAATTTATTTCTACAGTATTGTTTTCGCTTTACAAATAAATATTGAGAAAATTTCACTCCCCCTAAATGGAAAGGTAATAGAATTGTTCATAGAGAATTACTCGTAGATTCAATTTTTATTCCCCCCATTTTATGGGGAATGATTGCCTAGTGGTAATGGGATAAGGTTGAGCTACTTTATTAGGGGGAGTGGTTCTATGTTTAATAAAAAAATGGTGGTAATGGCAATGACTGTGCCGTTAGTAATGGGGACGATTACTACAGTTTCGGCATTGGAAAAACAACAGCAAGTAAAGCTAGAAGCTTATTCGCCTCAGAAAAAAGCAACAGAATATTTAAAAGAAAATGCTGCGCAGTATGGATTAAAAGCAGACCTTTCAGACTTGCAATATATTTCTACAACAGAAACGTCAGTAGCTTCATATGTTAGGTTCCAACAAGTTGTGAATGGTGCGCCTGTGTTTTCAAAACAAATTACAGTTACTCTTAACGGTGAGGGAAAAGGAGTACTTGCTGTTTCTGATTATCAATCTGTTAAAGGTGTGAAGGAAGTTACAACAAAAATTAGTGAAAAAGATGCAATACAAAAATCAATGGCGTATGTTGGAGAAGTAAGTGAACAAAACTTATGGGCTCCTACAGAGAAAGAATTTGGATATATTGTTGAAGAAGGAATTGCTCGTCCAGTATATAAAGTTGTAGTCCATTCTAATAATCCATTTGGTGCATGGGAAACATTTGTTGATGCAGAAAATGGAAAGTTAATTAAAAAGGTTGATATAAACCGTAAAGCAGAAGGATCAGGAAAAGTATTTTTACCTAACCCAGTCGTATCTAGCGGTAGTAAAGTAGGTTTAAAAGATAACAATGATGCAGATTCAACAGCATTAACGAACCAATTAAAGACTGTTACGTTAAAAGGTTTAGATGGGACAGGATTTTTAATTGGAGAGTATGTAACGATTTCTTCAAAAGCAAAAACGAAATCTACAAACTTACAATTTAACTATACACGTGCAAATGATAGCTTTGAAGATGTGATGTCGTATTATCATATCGATACTTTACAACGTTACATTCAAAGTCTAGGTTTTAAAAATATTAATAATCGCTCTATTAAAGTGAATGTAAATGGAACGACGGCGGACAACTCGTTTTATTCTCCGACAACGAAGGCTTTAACATTTGGTACTGGTGGAGTAGATGATGCAGAAGATGCTGGTATTATCGCACATGAATATGGACATTCAATTCAAGATAACCAAGTTCCTGGCTTCGGTAGTTCTGCAGAAGGTGGAGCGATGGGAGAAGGATTTGGTGATTTCTTAGGTGCTACGTATGAAGATGCAGTATCAACAACAGGCTACGGAAAAGCATGTGTTGGAGAATGGGATGCGACTGCTTATTCTAGTTCAGATCCAACGTGCTTACGCCGATTAGATAATAATAAAGTGTATCCGAAAGATATTACGAATGAAGTACATGATGATGGAGAAATTTGGGCTCAAGGACAATATGAGATGGCGCAAGCATTTGGTCGTGATGTAGCAACGAAAATTATTTTACAATCGCACTGGTCGTTAACACCAAACTCTAAATTCAGTGATGGAGCGAAAGCAATTAAGCAAGCAGATGCTCTTTTATATGGCGGACAACATGCCGCTGATATCGATCGTATTTGGGCAGCGAGAGGAATTAGTACGAATTAATATAAAAAGTCGTGGCATGTATAAGCCACGACTTTTTAATTTGCTTTAGAACTGGTACTAGTAAAGTAAGCTATATAGATGATAATGTGAATTTATTCGCATTCCATTTATTTTTTTTCATCTTTAAAAACAAAATGCTCTTTAAATTTTCTAGATTCAACTTTTTGACCATTTCGCATCGATCGGAAAGGGTGTTCTTGCCAAGTAATCATTACATCAACTTCATCCGCTTTTGTAGCAACTGGAAAATTAGCATGTTCAAATCCAGTTTTTCCACTTGCTAAACGACTTTCCTTTAGAGAAAAGAGTTCATATTTCGTTTTTGTTTTTGGTTCGTTGCGGAATATTTCGACTTGTACGTTATATACTTCACTGTTTCCAACATTTTTCAATGAAAATTGATATGTTTGAAATTCATCTTTTTTAGCTTGAAGCATATTCTTGTTTGTTTTTTTCGGTTTATCAATATTCACTTGCCATTGATCAGAGTTTTGAGAGATTGGTAAAGATTTTGGTGAATAGGCGTACGTTTCGTTTACTACAATTAGGCAAAACAATAGGAGAAAGAAACTAATCGCTTTTTGCATATACACACCTCGCTATAAAATTTTTATTAATATGTGTAAATAAAACAGTAAATATGTAATTTGATGGAAAAAGGTGATGCTTTGATTCAAATGAATTTGAAAAAACTTGAAGAAGTAATAGATGGAGAAGGGTTATACGAATCATTTCATCATTTAGAAATACATGGTGTCTGTATAGATTCCAAAAACATGAAAGAAGGAAATTTATTTGTTCCAATCATTAGGGTGAAAGATGGGCATGAGTATGTGAAAGAAGCAATGGATAATGGAGCTGTCGCTTCCTTGTGGAAAAAGTCTTACGGTACTCCGCCAAAAGGGATTCCAATTATATTTGTGGATGACACTTTGTTTGCTTTGCAACAATTGGCACAATTTTATCGAAGAGAGATAAATGTAAAAGTAATAGGAATTACAGGTAGTAATGGCAAGACTACGGTAAAAGATATAATAGGAAGCATTTTAAGTTCAACTTATAGAGTGCATAAAACAAAAGGTAATTTTAATAGTCAAATCGGTTTACCGTTAACAATTTTAGAAATGGAACGAGATACTGAGTTTTTGATACTTGAAATGGGAATGAGTGAAAAAGGACAAATTCGAAATTTATCACGAATCGCACAGCCAGATGTAGCGATTATTACAATGATTGGACAGTCACATCTAGAGACGCTTGGATCAAGAGAAGAGATTGCGAAGGCTAAATTTGAAATTGTAGACGGATTACATGACGGTGGACTGTTCTTATATAATGGTGATGAGCCATTACTTTCTCAACATATTAATACGCTAGGTATAGAAAGTAAGTCGTTTGGTGGAAAGTATACAAATGATTTGTTTCCAACGAACGTACAATTAGATGAATATGGTGTTCATTTTAAATTAAATCATTCAAAAATACAGTACGATGTTCCCTTATATGGAAAACATAATATTTTTAATACGATTGTCGGAATCGCTGTAGGTCAATTTTACAAAGTCCCTACAGAAAAAATACAAGAAGCATTGCAACAAATAAATATTACACAAATGCGCTTTCAGTTTTTAACCGCTAAAACAGGTTTTACAATTATTAACGATGCATGGAATGCCAGTCCTTCCTCCATGAAGGCTGCAATTGAAACGTTACAGAAGTTAAATGCCTATAAGAAAAAATGATAGTGATTGGGGATATGTTGGAGTTAGGGAAGAAAGGTGAAACATATCATAGAGAAATTGGTAAAATGTTAAATGAGGAGAGCATTCAATATGTATTTACGTATGGAGAGTTAGCCAAAATTGTAGCGGAAGAAGCAAGAAAGAACTATCATGCAGGAAAAGTACAATCATTTGATAATAAAGCCGAGATAGCAGAGGAAGTATTAAAAGTAGTAACGAAAAAAGATGTTGTTTTATTGAAAGGTTCACGCGGAATGGCTTTAGAGGAAATTGTACAAAAGTGGATGTGAAAAATTAAAATATATTTAAAAGTGCTTGCATTTTATAGTGCGAAGAGATAGAATACTCTGTAAATACAAAAAGTGATGATCAGGAAAAGTACATGATGCAAAGGTCTACAGAGAGCAATCGGTTGCTGAGAAGATTGCGATACTGCATGATAGAAAGACACCTGTGAGTGTTGCTTTGAACGTGATAATTAGTAAAAGCAAACGGTACCTACCGTTATCAGGACTAAGATGGTCATTATGACAATTTGGGTGGTACCGCGGAAAAATCCGTCCCTATTTATAGGGGCGGATTTTTGTATTCTTTTAAGGGAGGTGAGTGACCGTGGATGATGACGATGACAACAACAATATCGTAAATAACTATAAAATTACCGGAGGGAAAAATAATGGAGTCAATAATGAAGCGTTCACTCACAAAAGAATGTACAAAGCAAGGCGGAAAAGTTGTATTACTTCAAGGGTGGGTAAAAAAGATTCGTCATCTTGGAAATGTTAGTTTTTTATTATTACGGGACAGAACAGGGGTAATTCAATGTGTATTAGAAAATGAATTAGCTGGATATAAAGTTGATGTAGAAAGTGTCGTCCATGTAATCGGCGAGATAGTCGAAACAACGAAAACAGAATTGGGTGTTGAATTACTTGCGCATGAAGTGAAAGTAATAAACGGCGCAGAACCACTTCCATTTGAAATAAATAAAAAGAAGTTACAAGTTGGCTTAGATCAACTACTGAATGAACGGGTATTATCATTAAGACATGAGCGAACCGCTGCTATATTTAAAGTGAAATCTACGCTCGTCCAGAGCTTTAGTGAATTCCTTATAGAGAACGATTTCACACGTATATTTACTCCAAAAATTGTTTCGCAAGGGGCAGAAGGAGGAGCAAATGTTTTTAAGCTTCCATACTTCCAAAAAGAAGCGTATTTAGCTCAATCACCACAGTTTTACAAGCAAATGATGGTAGCGGGAGGATTAGAACGTGTTTTTGAAATTGCACCTGTATATAGAGCGGAACATCACAATTCTTCCCGTCATTTAAATGAATATATATCGTTAGACGTAGAGATTGGCTTTATAAATGATTTTCATGAAGTGATGCAATTAGAAACGGATGTATTACGATATATGTTTCAACAAGTAGCAAAAAACTGTGAGAAAGAACTACAACTATTACAAATAGAAGTACCTGTCATTACAGAAATACCGAAAATCACATTGTTAGAAGCGCAAGAAATTTTGAAAAGTAAGTATCGGAAAGAATCGCCAATTGGGGATTTAGATACAGAAGGTGAGAAGTTACTAGGGAAATATGTGAAGAAAACATATAAGAGTGAATTTGTTTTCATTACACATTATCCGAAAGAAGCGAGACCGATGTATACGTTGCCGAATAACGAGAATCCATCTATTACTGATTCGTTCGACTTACTATATAAAGGATTAGAAATAACATCAGGGGCACAGCGAATTCATAATTATGAAATGTTACTTGCTTCTTTTAAAGAAAAAGGATTACATCCAGATAAATTTCAATCTTATTTAAATACATTCCGATACGGTTGTCCTCCGCAAGGTGGTTTTGGAATTGGCTTAGAGAGAGTTGTTTGCAAATTGTTAGAATTAACAAACGTACGAGAGGCGAGTGCTTTTCCAAGGGACTGTACAAGGCTTATCCCTTAATAATAGGGGAAGGAATTCCGCATTTTCTCATTAAAATTTAATATGTCCCTTGACAGTTACTAATATAACCGATATACTTCATATTAATTTCAAAAGAAAATATATTCTAAATATTTAAATGTGTTGAATAGGAGTAGTAAGGTCGTATATTTGTACAGAGAGCTATGGGTTGGTGTGACATAGTCAAATGACATCCTGAACTCGCCTAGGAGCAGTAAGGTGGAACGGAATCACATTCTTAGTAAATCTTAACGGTTAACCTTCGATATTAGGTTTGTAATCAAACGATTACTACTAAGGTGGATTCATAATGGAATCAATAAGGGTGGTACCGCGTTAAGTAAATGGCTTAGCGTCTCTTTATATAGAGACGTTGAGCCATTTTTTTATTTTATGGAAATAGAAATGGAGGGTTTATTCGGATTGGTCTATAAAATTTAATTATTTATATAAAATGATTCTATTAGGAGGAAAATGAGATGAAACAGACGGAGCAATGGACTTCGAAATTAGGTTTTATAATGGCTGCAGCCGGATCGGCAATTGGACTTGGCGCAATATGGAAGTTTCCTTATATCGCCGGCAAGAGCGGGGGAGGAGCATTCTTTTTAATCTTTATATTATTTACTGTATTAATTGGATTACCACTACTTATAGCTGAATTTATGATTGGACGTAGTACGCAGAAACAAGCAGTTGGCGCATTTAAAAGTATTGCACCAAATACAGGGTGGCACTGGATTGGACGCCTTGGCGTAGGAACGTGTTTTATATTACTTTCGTTTTATAGTGTTGTAGGTGGATGGGTGTTAATTTATTTATTCAGAGGAGTAACGGGACAACTTATTACTCCAGGACAAAATTACGGTTCATTATTTACTGAAACAATTGGAAATCCTGTTTGGGCAATTATGGGACATTTCGCTTTTATGTTCATTACGATTTGGGTCGTATCAAAAGGTGTACAAAACGGAATTGAAAAAGCAAGTAAATATATGTTGCCAGCGTTGTTCGTTTTATTTGTCGCTCTTATTGTTCGCTCATTAACACTTGATAATGCAATGGAAGGTGTGAAGTTTTTCTTACAACCAGACTTCTCAAAGATTACTTCAGAAAGTATTTTGTTCGCAATGGGGCAATCTTTCTTTGCGATTAGTATCGGGATCTCGATTATGGTCACGTATAGTTCCTATTTAAATAAAAAAGAAAGTTTACCAAAATCAGCAATAACAATTGTTGGATTGAATTTATTTGTTTCATTATTTGCAGGACTTGCAATTTTTCCGGCCGTATTTTCATTAGGAATGGAGCCAACAGAAGGGCCTGGATTACTATTTATCGTATTACCATCAGTATTTAGTCAAATTCCATTTGGTGGGTTTTTCTTAACAGTATTCCTTGCACTATTTACATTTGCGACATTAACATCGGCATTTTCACTATTAGAGACAGTTGTTTCAGCAGTAGCAAATGGCGAACAAGAAAGAAGAACAAAGTTATCATGGATGATCGGTTTCTGCATTTTCTTAGTAGGTATACCATCAGCGTTATCATTTGGAGTATGGAGTGATATTACGATTTTCGGAAAAAATATTTTTGATGCAGTAGACTTCTTATCTAGTAATATATTAATGCCACTTGGTGCACTATTCATTAGTATTTTCGTTTCATTTAAAATGGAAAAGAAGGTATTAGAAGCAGAGTTTTTTGTAGGTGGAAATTATGGAAAGAAAGTATTTACTTGTTGGGCGTTTTTACTTCGATTTGTAGCACCACTCGCAATCATTATCGTCTTTTTAAATGTAATAGGGATTATTTAACAGTTGATGTTATAATATTCAGTAAAAAAAGAAGGTGATGATCATAAAGGCGAATTTGATAGAAGCAGGGAAATACATGCATATTAGAGGAAAAAAGCTATACGTTGAAACGCATGGAAACCCTAAAAATAAACCAGTTCTATACTTGCATGGTGGACCAGGAGAAAGTTGTTACGATTTTTCATTTCATCAAGCGGAACGTTTAAAAGATTCTTTATATGTAATTATGATAGATCAAAGAGGTGTTTGTCGCTCAGAAGAAATTACTGAGGACGAAGATTTTGGATTAAAAGATTTAATTGAAGACTGTGAGGAGTTAAAAAAAGTATTACAAATTGAGAAGTGGTCTGTAATTGGACATTCTTTCGGTGGATATGTAGCATTGTTATATGCGTCGATATATCCAAGTTCAATAGAGAAAATAATATTTGAAGGGCCAACTTTCGATTTTGCATTAACAAGTAGAGCTTTATTACAAAAGACAGCGGACTTATTAAAAAAATATGGAAAAGAAGAAGTAGCAAAAGCGTGTTTATTTTATTCATCTAGCAATGCTTGTTCAGAAGAGTTGTTAGAAGCTTATATAAGATTAAGTGATGAATTAGAAGAAAAAAGAATGGAGATTTACAATAATAAGGAAGATGAGACAGATGAGAGTTTATATAGTGATGAAGAGTGGGAAGAATTTTCAAATCGCTCCAAAATTCACTTTGATAGATTAAAATTAGAGGGAGCATGTCATACGTCATTATTATCTAAAATAAAAGATGTACAGAATCCAATGTTATTAATAGTAGGAAAATATGATGTTGTAACGTGTGAAAAACAAATTGAAATATTTAATAAAGATGCCCGAAACGGCAAGTATATCGTATTTGAAGAAAGTGGTCATTCACCTCATTATGAGGAAGCAAATAGGTTTGCAGAAACAGTCATACATTTTTTGAAATGAAGAAAAGGGTGCTTCTCTAAATAAGAAGCATCCTTTCTAAATTTCTGGATATGTGATTGTAATGCTAGGCCACTTACTTTGCCAGTTCTTTTTAATAACTCTGTTTTTGTACATATGTATACGCTCTTTCGATTCCAGAAAATGAGCTGTTGGTCTCACTTGTAAGGAAAGAACATCTTCAATGCCGCACGGAGCTGTTAATATAACATTGTTTTTTTCGTCTAATGTAACCCCTAAAGACGTTGCTGTTTCAGGGAATTTAGAAATAGCATTAACAGAAGAAGAATACGGTGGCATATTATTTACTACGTGCATACGAGCTTGATTCTTTACAGACCAAGGGATAGTAGCATCCATATTCATTAATTTCGTTTCTAATGATTGTTCGTATATCTCATCTTTATGTAGACTATCATAATAAATCACATCAACATCAGGCATAGTCGTTTTAGCTTCATAGTTATGTAAAGTATCCCAAATTTTAGAACGAACAAACCCGGCACAAATCCACCAATCAGGTAATTCTAGTGATTTTGCTAATTGTAATACGTCCATCATCCATTCGTCGTTTTCTATTAAGCGAATGATATGTTGCTCTGTTTGGATATTCATTGACATATTCACCTTTCTAGTAAATTAATGTATTAGTTCAATAATCCATAAAATCCAGTAAGCACCTGGTACAAATAGTAGTTGTGCTAATAATGTACCGAAAAGTCTAGAAATCATTAGCCAACCGTACATTTTACTCATAGACTCAGCACCATTCTCTGATTGTAAAGCACGTTCTGTTAAAAGAGCGATGCGTGGATCGAGTAGTACGGTTAATAAAATTGTAGCAAAACCATTTACAAGACCAGAAGCTGTACTTGCGTTTGTTGCATAATCTGGATTTAGAAATGAAGCGTAAAGGGCAGAAAGAACACCTGCTGTATAAATGGCAGTAGCAAACATATTAATAAGCATAATACGTTTTGGAATACCACCAATGCGTAGTCTATGAATCATTTCTAACTTTGGAAAGCGTACATATTTTTTTGTGTACTTTAACTTTTGAATGTTATTCGTCTTCATCATTCGAATGAATGAACCATCTGTTTCAAAATTTTGAATGACGTATCCAAATAGTTTTGTCAAAGTTGGATACAGTATAATCGCAAGTAATGTACCGATAGAAGCAGATAATAGAACGAGACGTATAATATGCTCTAAATCAATAGAAGAATCTAGTTTTGCTTCATCGACAATACCACCGATTAAAAAGGCTTGTAGTAAGTTAGATGTTCTAGAAATAAGCAGTACCATTCCTACGACGGATAAGGCAACGGCAATCTTTTTTAAACGTACACCAGCTAATCGAATACTATAAGAGCTAGTTTCAACCGCATGGATAATAATTGTGAAAGCCATTATAAAAATTAACGTAATTGACATTTGTTTCACCAGTTTCTATTAAAATAATTGTAACTTTTTCACTTTACCATATGTATCTTTTTTTGTAACTGAAAGTATGTGACATAGGAAAAGTAATTTTTCAGAAAAAAAGATAATGATAGTATTATAATAGAAGGGAAAGAGGGGAGATCTGTTATAGGTTACTTATAAAGTAAAATGAGTGGGGGATTGAAACGTGTACACAACATATTTATTTGATTTAGATGGAACATTGACGGATCCGAAAGAAGGGATTGTCAATTCAGTATTGTATGCATTAAAAAAGGTTGGCATTGAAGAATTACATATAAGCGAGTTAGATTCATTTATTGGTCCACCCATCCAGCAATCATTTGTAGAGAGATATAATATGAATGAAGGAGAAGTTGAACGAGCTGTTTTTTATTTCAGAGAATATTTAAAGCAACGTGGATTGTTGGAGAATAATGTTTACGAGGGTATTCCAAATCTTTTAAAACAATTAAAAGATACTGGAAATCGTTTATTTATAGCAACTTCAAAGCCTACTATATTTGCTGAACAAGTTGTAGAGTATTTTCAACTAACAAATTATTTCGAAGGTATCATTGGAAGTAATTTAGATGGTACAAGAATAAAAAAAGAAGAAATCATTGCTCATATTTTACAAACAAATGAAGAACTTAATAAAGAAGAAATTGTTATGATTGGAGATAGAAAGCACGATATAATCGGCGCGAATCATAATGAAATTGCATCGATTGGCGTTTTATATGGCTATGGTAGTGAAATGGAATTGACTGAAGTTGGTGCGACTCATATCGTAAATGATGTAAAAGAACTACATCATTTTTGTTTAGAAAATAGTTTGATAAAGAAGTAAATATAGAGACTAATAATCCCTTTATAACGTATGATGATGAAATCGTTTTTTGTTTAAAGGGATTTTTCATATGTAATCGAATACTTATAATTAGACATTTTTAGCATGAAAAATTTGTATGAATAAGAGGAGGGATGTCAGAATCAAAAGATTAGTAGTAGAAGTTTATCAATAAAAGTTTGAATATTCTGTTAAAGGAGGGGTATAATTGGAGCTAGTTATTATATTATTAGCACTTAGTTTACTTATGTTTGTAGCTTATAGAGGCTTTTCTGTTATTTTATTTGCACCGATTTTTGCTTTATTTGCAGTGTTTTTGACAGAGCCTAGTTTTGTATTACCTTTCTTTTCGAATATTTTTATGGAGAAAATGGTAGGTTTTATTAAACTATATTTTCCTGTATTTTTACTTGGAGCAATATTTGGGAAAGTAGTAGAAATGTCAGGAATTGCGGACTCAATTGCAAAGACAATTATAGAGTTAGTTGGTGAAAAACGTACGATATTAGCAATTGTATTAATGGGGGCTATTTTAACATATAGCGGTGTTAGTGTGTATGTAGTAGTGTTTGCTGTATATCCATTCGCAGCAAAGCTGTTTCGACAAGCGAATATTCCAAAACGTTTAATCCCTGGAACGATTGTTCTTGGAGCAGTCACGTTTACGATGGATGCGCTACCTGGATCACCACAAATTCAAAACGTAATACCTACAACGTTTTTTAAAACAGACATTTATGCTGCGCCGGTACTTGGTATTGTAGGAGCAATTTTTGTACTTACGTTAGGTTTACTATATTTAGAGAGTAGACGTAAGAAGGCGAAAGCAGCTGGAGAAGGATATTTTGGTTTTAACGATGGGAATACGGAAATGGCAGCTTCTTTACAAGTAGAACAAAAAGATATGCCGTTACTGAAAAGCCTTGAAATTACAAGAGCACAGCAAGTAATTGCTTTTATACCACTTGTTTTAGTAGGTGTAATGAATAAAGTTTTTACTATCATGATACCGAAGTGGTATCCGAATGGTTTTGATTTTTCTACAATTGGTATGAAAGCATTTGGCAAAGTAGAATTAAGTGCAGTAGTTGGAATTTGGTCGGTAGAATTGGCACTTATAATAGGTATTGTAACAACGTTATTATTATATTGGAAACAAGTCGTAACAGGATTTCAAGCTGGATTGAATACAAGTATTGGCGGAGCGTTACTTGCGACAATGAATACAGGAGCTGAGTTTGGTTTTGGTGGTGTCATCGCCGCACTTCCAGGTTTTGCAATCATGAGAGATGGCATTTCTGCCACATTCACAAACCCTCTCGTGAATGGAGCAGTCACGACTAATATTTTAGCCGGTATTACAGGCTCTGCATCAGGAGGAATGGGAATCGTTTTAAGTGCAATGGGAGATAAGTTTATTGCAGCGGCTCATCAATTTGATATTCCGTTAGAAGTAATGCATCGTATCGTATCAATGGCATCAGGAGGAATGGATACACTACCACATAACGGGGCTATTATTACTATTCTTACAGTAACCGGATTAACTCATAAACAGTCATATAAAGATATTTTTGCAATTACAGTTTTGAAAACGCTTGCTGTATTTTTAGTTATCACGTTCTATACTTTAACAGGGATTTATTAAATAGATATTTTATAGACGAAAACATGAATTAGGGAAAGAAGAGGTGGAGTAGTTGCAAGAAGTTGCTGAATTTCGTATGCCGAAGTCTGTATTATATGGAAGAAATTCGCTTGAAAAACTGGGGGAACAATCCAAGAAATTCGGGAAAAGAGCGTTTATAGTTACGGATACAATTATGGAGAATTTAGGATATGTTGAGAGTTGTATACAACAATTAAATACAAAAGGTATTACCGTTATTACATATAATAAGGTAAATGCTGAGCCTACAAATATACACGTGTTAGAGGCGTTAACTATTTGTAAAGAAGAAAAGTGTGATTTTATTATCGGTCTTGGTGGTGGAAGTTGTATTGATGCAGCAAAAGCAGTTGCGGTGTTATATACAAATGGCGGAGAAGTAGAAGATTATGTCCAAAAGGATATGGAAATAGACAATGATCCGCTACCGCTCATTGCAATTCCAACAACTTCGGGTATTGGGTCAGAAGTAACAAGTGTAGCAGTAATTGCGAATAAACGAACAGATGTAAAAATGATGATGAAGCATCCGAGTTTTACCCCGCAAGTAGCGATTATTGATCCGATTTTAACACGTTCTGTACCACCTCATATTACAGCAGCAACAGGGATCGATGCATTATGTCATGCAGTCGAAGCATATATTTCTAAAGTTTCACAATCACTTACAGATGTACTCGCTCTTTCAGCAATTGAAAGTATTATGAAATATTTACGTATTGCTTATGAAGATGGGGAGAATATGGAGGCAAGAGAAGCGATGATGATTGCTTCCTTACAAGCTGGAATTGCATTTTCAAACGCATCTGTTACGTTAGTTCATGGAATGTCGAGGCCAGTTGGGGCATTATTTCATGTACCACACGGTATATCAAATGCAATACTATTACCTACAGTTTTAGAATATACAAAAGGTAGTGCGGTAAAAAGATTAGCGGAAATCGGCCGCTGTTTAAATAAAGATTTGTATTCCTATTGTGATGAAGAAGTAGCCGACTACACGCTGGGGGAAATAAAAAAACTTTGTTTTGATCTTCGTATTCCAAATTTAAAAGAATACGGAATTGGTGAAGTTGAATTTGAAAAAGCTATTTCTAAAATGGCGTCAGATGCAATTGAAAGTGGAAGTCCAGCAAATAACCCACGTGTGCCATCATATGATGAAATTAAACAGTTGTATCGAGAATGTTTTCATTATCGATATGAAGATTCTATAAAAACATTAGGTGATTAATTTCAGAATATTCTTATAAATTTCCTTGGAAATAGTTAAAGCAAGACTTTATATATCAAACGTAAAGTCTTGTTTTATTATGTATAATATACATAATAAAATTTCGAAATTATCTTGAATAAATAGTATAAGGTGGGTGTGGGTTTAATGAAAACGATAGGTCTTATTGGTGGTATGAGTTGGGAATCAACTGCTGAATATTATCGAATCATAAATGAAGAAATAAAAAGTAGATTAGGTGGGTTACATTCAGCTAAATGTTTAATTAATAGTGTAGACTTTGAAGAGATTGAAGGATTCCAGTCTAGCGGTGATTGGGATAGTGCAGGAGAAATTCTAGGGAATGCAGCATATTCATTACAAATGGGAGGCGCAGACTTTATTATTATTTGCACAAATACAATGCATAAAGTAATTGAGAAAATAAAGGAGAATATTCATATTCCAGTTTTACATATCGCAGATGCAACTGCGAAAGAAATGAAAAGAAAAGGTATTCAAACTGTTGGTTTACTTGGAACAAAATATACAATGGAGCAAGATTTCTATAAATCACGTATTAAAGAGAATGATATAAAAGTCATAGTGCCATTAGAAAAAAATAGAGAAAAAATAAACGAAGTCATATATACAGAATTATGTTTAGGAAAAATCGTATCTCAATCCAGAGAGTATTATAAAACAGTTATAGAAGATTTAGTGCAAAAAGGCGCACAGGGTATCATTTTAGGATGTACAGAAATAGGATTATTAATAAAGCAGGAAGACGTATCCATTCCAATATTCGATACGACTTATATACATGCAGTTGAAGCAGTTAATTTCGCTGTAGGAAATAGATTATAATTATATTATGTAACCTAATTTGTATATGTGGAAAACATTCAGAAAATATTTTATAATGTAAGTGGTTACATGTAAGGGGGAATGCGTATGTTTTCAGTTCAACCAATCGCATTTGTACATAATGAAAGAAAGGAAATAAAAGACGATGAGTGGGGAGAAGTAAAATCCTATATTACTTTAACGGAAATGTATACAGAAGAAAGTATACAAGGGATTGAAGATTTTTCTCATATTGAAGTAGTTTTTTATTTTCACAAAGTAACTGATGAACAAATTCAATATGTTGCTAGACATCCTAGAAATAATCATGATTATCCTAAAGTAGGGATTTTTGCACAGCGCGGGAAAAATCGTCCGAATCGTATAGGAGCAACCATTGTAAAGGTAATGAAAAGAGAAGGTAAATCAATTATTGTTGAGGGGTTAGATGCTATTGATGGTACCCCTATATTGGATATAAAGCCGATAATGAAAGAGTTTATGCCGAAAGAAGAAATCGTACAGCCTAAATGGGCCACGGATATAATGAGACAGTATTGGAAGGGGAATGGAGTAAAATGAGAATATATGAGGCAACAATTGCAGATTTAGATGGACTAGCATCAGTTTTTAATAACTATCGTATGTTTTATAGACAAGATTCCGATTTAGAAGGAGCAAAAGTATTTTTACGAAATCGAATCGAGAAAAAAGAATCAGTTATTTTCGTGGCAGTTGAAGACGGGGAATATATTGGATTCACGCAATTATATCCATCATTTTCTTCTATTTCGATGAAAGAATTATGGATTTTAAATGATTTATTTGTGCAAGCTGCTAAGCGCGGAGCAGGAACAGGAAAAAAATTATTAGAAGCTGCGAAAGAATTTGCCTTAGAAAATGGTGCAAAAGGTGTAAAATTACAAACGGAGATTGATAATTTATCAGCGCAGCGATTATACGCTGAAAATGGTTATTTGAGAGATAATCGTTATTTCCATTATGAATTGACGTTTTAAAAAATATTAGATGAAAAGAGGCGCTTTCATTTTGAAGGCGTCTCTTTTCATTTGCATTATAGTTGACTTAAAAGCCAATTTGTCGCATCTTCAAAGTTTTCTGCAATGTAGTTTGGTTCAATATGTGCCCACTTGTCTCGGTACGTATGTAAAGCGTCGTATCCAGCGCCTGTTCGTACTAAAATCGTTGACGCATTCACTTTTGCTCCTGCAACGATATCAGTCCAGCGATCACCAATTACAGCACATTGTGTTAAATCAAGCCCGTGTCTTTCAGCTGCTTGTAGAAGCATGCCTGTATTTGGTTTACGACATTCGCAACCATCACCGTGTTTATCAGGACATACATAAATATCATCAAAACCGAAGCCTTCTAATTCTTGTACAAAATCGGTTACAGTTGCTATCCCGTCAGCGATACCTGGCTGGTTTGTAAAAGAGAAAATTTTTATATGATTAGCTTTTAGTTTTTGCAAGGATGTTTTTGTAAAAGGAAATAATGTAAATGATCCTGGGTAATGTATTGTAGTATCGCCACCAATTGTACCGTCACGGTCAATGAAAATTGCTTGAAAGTTTGTCATAGTTATAGTCCTTTCCGTTAAAAAGTAGTTTAAAAATATTTTACAAATCGGTAACCATTTACTTCATATCCTAATTTTTTGTAAAAAGGATGAGCCTCTACTCTTTTTGTTCCACTAACTAGCCATGTGCCAATGCAATTATGCTTCTTTGCTAATTGCTCTGCATAATCCATTAATACTTGCCCAATGCCTTTTCGTCGTATTGTAGAATCAACGCTAATAATTGAAATTTCCCCATAACGAGTTACATCTTCTAAATTTTCACGTATACGAAACCCAAGTAATCCAAATATAGTTTCTTCTTCCTCATAAACATATAAAAAATCAAAAGGACTCATTTGTACGAATTGCAATCGGTTGTTCATATCTTCATAGGAAATAGAGGAACCTTTTAATTCTTTCGTCAAAGAGCAAAGCGCATCTATATCGTCTATCGTCGCTTCACGAATTTGAAAAGACATATTATCCACTCCAATAAAATGTAATCAAACATTTATTATTCTGTTAAAAAATATTTTTTCCTGCTAGGAAAGTAAATATTTTATAATGATATATAAATAGTTATATATTATTCTTTTCCTTGTTTGTATTGGAAATGGAAAGAAGGGGAATGTATGTTAGAAGTAAATATCCGTTCTGCTGGATATGAAATAGGTGAAAAAACAATTCATGATATCGCTTTTTCTATTGAAAAAGGTGAATTAGTTGCTCTTATTGGTGCAAATGGTGCCGGGAAAAGTACGACGATTAAAACGATACTCGGGTTACTTGTAAATGTGGATGGTGAAATATCATTTGGCGAGAAGAAAAATCCGTATGCATATGTGCCAGAACACCCGACATATTATGATTATTTGACGCTTTGGGAACATATTGAATTATTAATGGCAGCTCGCGAGAACGAAGCCGGAAGCTGGGAACGGAAAGCTGAAGAGTTATTACATATGTTTCGAATGGATAAGCATAAACATGAGTATTTATTAAAGTTTTCTAAAGGTATGAAACAAAAATCGATGCTTATATTAGCGTTTTTAACAGAACCAGATTTTTATATCATTGACGAACCTTTTATCGGACTAGATCCAGTAGCTACGAAAGAGTTTTTAAGTTATTTATATAAAGAAAAAGAACGCGGGGCAGGAATTTTACTTTGTACGCACGTATTAGATACAGCTGAAAGAATTTGCGAAAGATTTTTACTCATCTCTCAAGGTACATTAGTCGCAGATGGCCATTTAGAGGCAATTCAAACGTTAGCAGAAATGCCAGGAAGTTCATTATTAGATTGTTTTGATGTAATCGTAAGGCGTGAACAGCATGATTAAAAAACAATTTTATAAAAGATTACGCCATGAACTGGGGCGCAAATGGAAGTCCATACGTTCTATAACTGATTGGACGGTTGCGCTATATATTATTATTCCGGCACTTATATTTATGGGAATTTATTATCGTTCACTATGGATGGAAGAACTAGCGATAGGAGAGACGGTTTTTTTCGGATTAGGCCTACTCGCATTTTATGTGATTACATATGCAAGAGGAGTTCGCTCATTTTTTGAGCAAGCGGATAGTTTATTTTTAATTTCGTATCCTGTTCACATGAAAAAGTTAATCCAGTATGGCATGACATATACGTTTATTCGAATAGCAATAACGAATGTAGTAGTTGTTGTTGCGATGTTACCAGTGTTGATGAAAAGTATTGGAGTGACGAAGATACAAGTCGTATTATTTTGGCTATTCTTTACTATATTTCGATTTTTGTTGGCGTTATTAACGAGATTTATTCATGTACGTGTGGGGAAACGATGGCTACTATGGATTATAAAAAATGTAATATTTTCTATAAGTCTATCCTTTTTTGGATTGAGTTTGTTTCTTATTTATAAAAATCCATTGTATTCTATACTAAGTATCGGTCTAGCAGTGTTTCTAATTATCATATTGATAAAAGAAAAATTAAATTATAAAAATTGCTTTTTTAAAGAAGTTGAGAGAGAAAAAGAAGAAAGTATGCGCTGGACGAGTGGGATTATGCAAGTTGGTGGTCATGCAGCTAAACCGAGTAGTTCGAATAAAAAGCCGTGGATGTTTCCGCGTTCTAAAAAGTTTTTAGGAAAGAAAACGGATTATCGTATTGTTGAATCCTTTTTAAAAGAATTTTTCCGTACAAGTAGTGCACGAATATTTTATATTCAAATTGTATGTATAAGCATTGTCAGTATTATTATGAGTCCGAAATGGATTGCCGCTATTATTCTTGCATTTGCTTTATTTGCAATTTCCCGCTATGCACGCGATTATTGGACTGAGTTTGCGAAAAAAATGTTTCTTCATTTATATTGTGATGAAGGAAAATTACTATTGTTAAGATGGAGGGCAGATGGCTATTTATTACTTCCAGTAATACTTTTATATGGAATAGTTATACTTTCTCATTTTTATTTATTACCAGCTTTAATTGCTGGAGTCATTTTTATAGTATGGATTGGTTGGATAGTATTCTTACCATAGAAAAAAGAGCCGAAAAATGGCTCTTTTTTCTAATCCGTAACACATTGATAAATAAAATATACTAAAACGAGTATGCTTGCGGCGGAATACATGGCATCTAAAGTCATCGGAGCTCCTCCTCATTATTGTTGTATTTTTATTGTATGAAATCTTACAATTTCATATTCAAGTGAAAAATATGTGAACGTTAACAAAATTGTAAAGTGCAAAAATTACAATCATTTTGTATAATAGAGAAAACAACCGTTATATAAAATATAATGAGTGAAAGGGGAGGAAACATACATGCCAAATTGGTTTAGAAAAACCTTAGTCGCATTAATTACCGTATTTACATTTGGTTTAGTGACGCCTCCTTCCATATTGCTTGATAATGCCAAAGCTGCGGACAAGCCTACGAGCACAGCTGGGCAACAAAATTTGGAGAGTACGTCCTATACATATGAAGAAACGAATGACAGGTTAACCACCGATACTTTTATTACTTATGCAATGCAAGAAGCAGAGAAACAGTCGATGCAAAAGTTTGGTACTAAAATTGGTCCAGTAATTGAAGATGAGTTTAAAGATGTAATATTACCGAAGATTGAAGAGGCAATTGCTGAACTAGCAAATGATGTACCGGAAGATTCGTTACAATCATTAGCGATTTCTCAAAAACCAGCTGGTGGAAATAATGAAAAGATTTTTCACGTTTACGATACGAAAACAGGAAATGACTTATTGCGTTTCCACGTAAGAAGAGATCATCCACCGCAAGATGGGTATTATTTTAATTTCCACTATCACCGTTTTGATGATGGGTACTCCGGACATCATGAGTTGGGAAATATTTATTGGAATACGAATGTGCCGCCAAAATGGCTTTCTTAAAAAGAACAAGAGAAATCTTGTTCTTTTTTTATGTTTATAGAAGGGTAAGACGACTATGTTGTTGAATAAAATAGGTTTAGAAAAAGAAGTAAAGGGAGTAGGACAATGCAAAAATATATTGTTTTTGACTTTGATGGCACATTAGTAGATTCACAAAATATATTTGTACCAATTTATAATCAACTTGCTGAAAAGAACGGATATAAAACGGTAAGGGAAGAAGAAATTGAGTATTTACGTAAATTAACGATGCCAGAAAGATGTAAACAACTTGATGTACCGCTGTATAAACTACCAATATTAGCGCTGGAGTTTTATAAATTGTATCAACCTGCCATAAAAGATCTTATTTTGTTCCATGGGATGAAGGAAGTATTAGATGAACTACATAAAAAAGGTTACGGAATTGCAGTCATATCATCCAACTCAGAAGAGCATATTCGGGCGTTTTTACACAATAATGATATAGAAAATATACAAGAAGTGTATTGTTCTAAAAATTTGTTCGGTAAAGATAAAATGATTAAAAGGTTTTTAAAATCGAAAAAGATAACGGAGAAAGATATGTTATACGTCGGTGACGAACAGCGAGACGTAGCAGCGTGTAAAAAGGCTGGGGTGAACGTAATATGGGTATCTTGGGGATATGATGTCATTGAAACAGTGAAAAAAGATGCACCAGATTATATGGTTAATAAACCGATGGAAATTGTGCAAGTAGTACAAGGGGCGTATTCTTAATATGAATACACTTCGAGCAGGTATTCATCATATTGAATTTTGGGTAGCGAATTTAGAGGAGTCCATTTCTTTTTATGATATGTTATTTTCTATAATTGGCTGGAGAAAGTTAAATGAAGTAGCATATAGCACAGGAGAAAGTGAAATATATTTTAAAGAAGTAGATGAAGAAATCGTAAGAACTTTAGGACCAAGACATATTTGTTACCAAGCTATTAATAGAAAAGTAGTTGATGAGGTAGCAGAATTTCTTTCTAGCACGAAAATAAAGATAATACGTGGTCCGATGGAAATGAATCATTATTCGGGAGGGTACTATACGATTGATTTTTATGATCCGAATGGGTTTATTATAGAAGTGGCTTACACACCAAATGTAGAAATGTAAGGAGGAATATACATGAAAACAATTACAACATGGCAAAACAATATACAAATAGTAAAAGATGCAACGAATATTGCAGAAATTTCTAAAGGTTTTTCACCGGATAAGAAATATATAGTTACGACAAATGATGAGGAAAAATATTTGTTACGGATTGGCGATATACAAGAGTATGAAAGAAGAAAAATAGAGTTTCAAATTTTAAATGAAATGGAAAAACGTAACATACAGGCACAAAAGCCGATTGAAATAGGTATATTGGAAGATGAAAGTGTATGCTATAGTATTTTTTCGTATTTAGAAGGGGAAGATGCAAAGAAGCTATTGCCTACGTATTCACCAAAAGAACAATATGAAATTGGTATAGAGGCAGGAAAAGATTTAGCAAAAATGCATACATATGAAGCTCCTAAGGATTTACTTCCATGGTATGAAAGGGCAATGAAAAAACATCAAAAATATGTAGAGGCATATAAAACGTGCGGAATAAACATAAAAAATGATGATAAAATCATAAAGTTTATTGAAGAAAATGAAATATCTTTAAAGAACCGCCCCAATCGATTTCAACACGATGATTTTCATTTAGAAAATATAATTGTACGGGATGGAAAATATGTAGGTGTTGTTGATTTTAATGGCTACGACTGGGGCGACCCACTTCATGATTTTGTGAAAATTGCACTGTTTGCAAGGGACATTAGTATTCCGTATTCAATCGGACAAATAGAAGGATACTTTAATAGAAAAATACCAGAGGAATTCTGGAAATTATACACGGTGTACGTTGGTATGACAGTCTTCTCCTCAGTTGTCTGGACATTACGAGCAGCACCGCATATGTTAGATGATACGTTAGAGCGCCTTACTATCGTTTTAGAGGATCATAAAGACTTTGAGCTATTAAAGCCAACTTGGTTTCAACCAGAAAAGATTAAGATGAAATAAAAAAGGTAGGTGTGATTCACATCTACCTTTATTTTTTACCATTCTTCGTTTTGAAGTAGTTGCAATGCTAATTTTAAATCCACATCTTCTTGTATATGTTCCGGAGTCCACGGGATATGTATATGTGGTTGTATACCAATTCCGGACATTCCTTCACCTTTATCTATAATGGAAAGTCGTGAAGTAGGGTAGTAAAGAGCGAATGTATCAGCCCATTCCATTACTGCTAAATTAGAATAATCATTTACACCAGCAGTAGGACGACCTATTACTTTTACTTTCAATGATTTTTTTGCAACTTCTACAAAAGAATCGCCAGAACTCCCACATGTAACATCTGTTAATATAACTACTCTACTAGGTGATTTTCGTCCGTGTATTTTTAATGATTGAAGTTCTTTTGGTAACCCAGGGGTATCAAATGTAACGAATCCTTTTTTATAATTCTTTTTTAAATCTTGAATAAACATATTAGTGAATAATTTGGAAAGTTCGTCTAAAGAATCATAATCTTCCATTTCCATTTCTTTCATACGTAAATGAAAGTTCCGTTCTGTATGATTTAATTGCATTGTATCAGAAGAATCGAAAAGAGAAATCTCTTTGTCTTCAAATAAGTAAGGAAGTAGGTTGAAAAATGCATCATCACTTCCGCCACGATTTAATCGCACATCTATGATTAAATTCGGAAAAGCATTAAGCTCATCTTTGTGTGAGTCTAATAATGTATTGATAACTTCAGCATTTGCGAAGTCCGTCAAAGTAATTAAGAGTGTATCTTTGTTATGTTGTTTAAATGAATAAATAGGTGTGTATTCGTTTTGTTTATACTTTTGTAAACGAATGGTTTCGGTTACTCCGTTTTCATCTATAAGTGTACAATTTGATGATTTTAATAAAACATAATCCCATTTTTCACGTTCATATGTATTCTCATTTAAATACTTCTTATATTTTATTAATAACTCAGGAACTTTCATATTATCTAATGCTAGAATAGACTGTCCCTTTTTCACTCTTATTTCCTGTGAAGTAGATGTAATATATAGTCGGTCTTCGTATCTTTTTACTTGAAAGCCAACACTATTAAGGGGTTGATTAGTAGAGATCATTTTGAAAAACATATGATTATCTTTAAAGTCTAATAAGTAATCACGTACAATTTCAGTAAATTGTACTGGTGTTAGTTCACCTTGTCTCTCTAGTTTCTCGATTGTCTGTAAATAAGTAGTGGGATCGTCCCATCCTTTTTTATCTATACAACCTGAATAATCGTGATGAGTAATTGAAACAACTTCTTTAAAAATTTCTGAGTACACGGCTTTTCCTCCTTATAATTCAAATAGTTAAATAAAAGGATTCTTTACTCAATGCTTAAAATCCTTTATTTGGATGGGGATTGTAATGAAAAATAGAGGGACGTGTTATCATCCCTCTATTAAAACTTTATTTAATTTTCTTAAATGCAAGAGGCTGAGTACTTAGCGTAGCTGGTACATGTAACTGAAGGGAAGGGAATTCACCGTTCACACTCATTTCATATGCAAATAATAGATTCATCTTCATTTGGAATAAATCAACTTTTGCAGAAAAGATGTCGTAATGATGATGTGTTAATTGAATGTCCATCTCCATAAATTGTACAAATAACGAATCATCTCGCTTGTATACTTGTAATGTTCCGTATGCCGGATGTTCGAAAGTACCAGTATAATCCTCTAATTTATGAGAAGGTGTAGTTCCTTTAATTTGTTCTGGAATGGATTCAGTTGCTTCTTTTATCATTTCCTTCATTTTTTCAGTATCTTCTACAGCACGTTTATGCCAATCAATGGATTCTAATTCAAGTAGTTCGTCATAAATTTGATTAGCGAGATAAGTAGGAAGTAATGTTCCTCCAGCATTCGTTAAAATGACAAGGCCTATGTTTTCTGTTGGTATGAAAGAAACAAGCGCTGAAAATCCATCAATATTACCACCATGATGAATCACCTTATTACCACGATAAGCGCTAATAAACCAACCAAGGCCGTAACTATTTAATGGAGATTCAGGAAGTGATAAAACCGGTTGGTCTGGAATGGAATTGTGTGGTGTATACATTTGTTGTAATAATTCAGAGGAGATTAATTCATGATCTCCAAATTTTCCTTCATTTAAGTGGAGAAGTACCCAATTTGCCATATCTTTAATTGTAGAATTGATACAACCAGCAGCGCCAACGGTATCAATGTTGCGGAATGGAACTTCTTTTATTTCCCCATCATTTTCAATGTAAGGTAAAGCATAGTCTTCTGTCGTTTGTGAATCGGTAACAGAGAAGTTTGTATGTCTCATATTTAAAGGTTCTAAAATATGTTCTGTAGCGTATTGCTCCCACGTTTGATTTGTGATGTTCTCTACAATATAGCTAATTGTCGCATACATTAAGTTGTTATATAGAAATGATGTGCGGAACGGTGCATCAAGTGGTAAATGTTTTATTTTTTCAACGAGATCTTTTCGAGATAAGGAAGAGCTATACCAAAGAGCCTCATGGCGGCTTACGCCAGTTCGATGAGAAGCTAAATCTCGTCCGGTAACTTGTGAGCTAGCAAGTAGTTCAGATAAAGAGAAGTTTGGTATATAAGACTGGACAGGAGCATCCCAATTAAACTTTTTTTGCTGTGCTAACAAACTTAATGAAAGTGTGCCAAAAGCTTTCGTTGAGGAACCGATTGCGAACAAAGTACGCGGTGTAACAGGGGCTTTTGTCTCTAAATTACGATAGCCGAAACCTTCTGAAATAATCATTTCACCGTCTTTTATAACAGCTACAGCAGCTCCCGGAACGTTTAAATCCTTCATCATTTTTTCAACCGTTGTTTGTAAAGAAGTCATAACAGGCGTTTCAATTTTAGACATACTTCTAACCTCCAAATATAAATTTTGTTCTACCGCACTATACTTTCGGTAATAGAAAATGAAAACCTTTTTAAATATGGAAAGTTAATAATTTTGTAAGGATGAATAAAATTATTATTTATTTAGAATTTTACTTTTATTATAATTAATTTAAATTAAGATTTAGAAAAGAGGGTGAAGAAGTGTGCTAACAATAAAAAAATTGCTCTGTGATAATAAAAATAATCCGATAGGTATAGATTCGAAAGTTGTTAAAATTAGTTGGCAAATCGAGTCGAGTAAACGAAATGTAAAACAACTTGCGTATCAATTGCAGGTTGCGAAGGATAAAGGGTTTCAAACTATAGTATTCGATTCACAGAAGGTAGAAACAGATCAAAGTTTATATATACCAATTAATTCGTTTTCATATAGTACGGAAACACGCTATTTTTACCGAGTGAAGGTATGGGATAATTACGGAGAAGAATCACCTTGGTCAGAAGTAGCATTTTGGGAGACTGGATTACAAGGGCAAAACTGGAGCGGAAAATGGATTGCTGCGAAAAAAGAACGCACGCAAGTTATGTCTTTTCATAAAAGCTTTTCTATTAAAAAATTAGTTAAAAAAGCACGTTTATATATGACTAGTTTAGGATTATACGAGGCTTCTATAAATGGAGAGCGTATTGGAGATTGTTATTTTACCCCTGGATGGACAAGTTATGATAAAAGGATATTGTATCAAACATATGATATAACGCATGTATTAAAGATTGGGTATAATGATATTTCTACTCTGGTAGGTAACGGCTGGTATAAAGGGCCGATTACTATGCAGCATGTACGTAATTATTACGGGAAAAGACGTGCGATAATTGCTCAAATACATATCACGTATGAAGATGGAACGAAAGAAAAAATTGTAACAGATGAAACATGGAAAGTAACTCCAAGCCCTATTTTGTATTCGGAAATTTATGAAGGAGAAGTTTATGACGCTAGGCTAGAAGAAAGTGAACAAGTGCTAGAAGATGGTGAAGTAATTGAGCATTCCAAACAAATAATTGTTGCACAGGAAAATGAAGCGATTCGTAAAGTGAAAATTATAAAACCAATCGCTATTTCAAAACTACCCAATCATGAATGGCTTATTGATATGGGGCAAAATATGGTAGGTTGGGTTCGGTTTAAAGTCCGTCATGTTTATACTGGACAAAAGATAGAATTGCATCATGCTGAAATATTAAATAAAGACGGTTGCTTTTATACTGGGAATCTCCGAAAGGCAAAACAAAAAATAGTGTATATAGCAAAAGGAGAAGAGGAGGAAACGTTTGAACCTCATTTTACTTATCAAGGCTTTAGATATGTGAAAATAAGTGGATTAACCCAGCCCCCTCAAATAGCAGATTTTGAAGGGTGTGTATTACATACAGATATGGAAAAAGCAACAGCATTTGAAACGTCTAATCTATTAATCAATCAACTTCATCATAATGTGGAGTGGTCTCAAAGAGGGAACTTCTTTGATGTGCCAACAGATTGTCCGCAGCGAGATGATCGACTTGGATGGACAGGAGATGCACAAATGTTTATTGGGACAGCTACGCAAATTATGAATGTGCAATTGTTCTTTAAAAAATGGCTCCAAGATTTATCATTAGATCAAAATGTGAATGGAGCTGTGCCATTAGTTATTCCAGATGCATTTGGGAAAAGAGCGGATTTTGATTTACATACTTCTGGCGGTTGGGGCGATGCAGCAATTATTTGTCCATGGGTTCACTATTTACATTACGGAGATGTATCCATTTTAAAAGAGCAATATAACAGTATGAAGAAGTATATAGATTACATACGTTCACAAGGTGAAAATGAGTATTTATGGGATACAGGCTATCATTTAGGGGATTGGCTCGCATTAGATACGAAACCTGATGTATATGAAGGCGGAACAGACAAGCATTTTATTGCGACAGCTTATTACGCGTATTCTACATCGCTTTTACGAAAGGTTGCTGAGATTTTAGGTGAAAATACAGATGCTAAGTTTTATGCTGAGCTACATGGAAATATTGTTCAAGCGTTTCAAAATGAATTTGTTACACCGAATGGTAGGTTAATTTCAAATACCCAAACAGCCCACATATTAGTACTTCTTTTTGAACTAGTGAAAGATAATGTGAAGGAGAAAGTATTTAATCGATTAATTGAGCTTTTAAAAGCAAATAAAAATCATTTAACAACAGGTTTTATAGGAACACCGTATTTAAATTTAATATTAAGCAAGTTTAACCGTCATGACCTTGCTTGTAAGCTTCTATTTCATGAAGATTATCCATCATGGTTATACCAAGTGAAACGAGGTGCCACAACGATTTGGGAACATTGGGATGGTGTGAAAGAGGATGGAACCCTTTGGAATGATAGTATGAATTCGTACAATCATTACGCATATGGTTCTATCGTTGAATGGATATACCGATATATTATTGGATTAGAAGTGGATGAAACAAAACCAGCATATAAACATTTTTATATTCAGCCTCATTTTAATTCTAATCTAGATTGGGTTTGTATTAAGCGTGAAACAGCATATGGGGAAATTAAAATTGATTGGCGTGTAGAACATGGACAAGCAGTATTAAACGTTGATGTGCCAACAAATACATCTGCTACATTACGAATAGTGGAAGATGATTGGAGGTCAAGTGATATGCCTGAAATGAAATTAGGTTCAGGCGCATATGAATTTAGATTTTGTAAGAACATACAGAAGTAGAATTTTGTTAAGTATAGAAATGTTTTTTTATAAATTTAGTTTGTTCAATCTGTTAGCATTAAATTTATGATAAAATCCATATAGACTAGAGATTTGAAAGAAGGTTTTTCTACATATGAAACATGCTGAAAATGAATACTTAAATTTATGCCGCCATGTAATGGAGCATGGTACGAAGAAAGAAGACCGTACAGGGACAGGCACTGTATCTGTATTTGGATATCAAATGCGTTTTGATCTAAGTAAAGGTTTTCCTTTATTAACAACAAAGAGAGTGCCGTTTCGACTTGTAGCAAGTGAGCTACTTTGGTTTATGAAAGGTGATACAAATATTCGTTATTTATTGCAGCATAATAACAACATTTGGAATGAATGGGCATTTAAGAGTTGGGTAGAAAGTGACGAGTATACGGGTCCTGACATGACTGATTTCGGTCTTCGCTCACAACAAGATGAGGAATTTAAAGTTCAGTACGATGAGCAAATGGAATTGTTTAAAAAGAACGTTTTAGAAGATGATGATTTCTCAAATAAATATGGTTATTTAGGAGACGTATACGGTAAGCAGTGGCGTGCTTGGAAAACGACAGCTGGTGAGACACTCGATCAATTAAAAGATGTAATTGAAATGATTAAGAAAACACCAGATTCGCGTCGCCTAATTGTTTCTGCGTGGAATCCTGAAGATGTACCAAGTATGGCATTACCGCCTTGTCATACGTTATTCCAATTTTATGTAGCAGATGGCAAACTTTCTTGTCAGCTATATCAAAGAAGTGGTGACATATTCCTTGGAATTCCATTTAACATTGCAAGTTACTCGTTACTAACACATTTAATTGCACATGAATGTGGACTTGAAGTAGGAGAATTCGTTCATACAATTGGAGATGCACACATTTATACGAATCATTTTGAACAAGTAGAAAAGCAATTGGCACGTGAACCACGTCCATTCCCGAAACTTATATTAAATCCAGATGTGAAATCTGTGTTCGATTTTGAAATGGAAGATTTAACAATTGAAGGATATGATCCACACCCAGCAATTAAAGCACCGGTTGCAGTGTAATTGTAGAGGAGATGAAAAGATGATAGTTTCATTTATGGTCGCAATGGACGAGAATAGAGTAATTGGTAAAGATAATAATTTACCTTGGCGCTTACCGAGTGAATTACAATATGTAAAGAAAACAACGATGGGTCATCCGCTTATTATGGGAAGAAAGAACTATGAAGCGATTGGTAGACCACTGCCTGGAAGACGTAATATTATTGTAACTCGCAATGAAGGGTATCATGTTGAAGGATGTGAAGTAGCACATTCTGTAGAAGAAGTATTTGAGCTATGCAAAAATGAAGAAGAGATCTTTATTTTTGGCGGAGCACAAATTTATGATCTCTTTTTACCTTATGTAGACAAGTTATATATAACAAAAATCCATCATGCATTTGAAGGAGATACATTCTTCCCAGAAATGGATATGACAAATTGGAAAGAAGTTTTTGTTGAAAAAGGTTTAACGGATGAAAAAAATCCGTATACGTACTATTATCATGTATATGAAAAGCAACAATAATAATAAGGATTGATGTGAATATTCGCATCAATCTTTTTATTTATATCCATCAATATAGGTTTATAGATGAGATTCGATAGTGCTATAATGAAAGGTAGCATGTGAAAATGCTAAAATTTTCAAGAGTATTAAGAGAGAAAGAGGAGGAGAATCGATTGAGAAAGATATGGGGGATTCTTTTTCTTTGCTTAACATTCATGTTAGTCGGATGTGGTAAAGAAGAAAAACCACAAGAAGCATTTGATACATATGCAAAAGCATGGAATAAACAAAAATTTGCAGAAATGTATGATCAATTATCAGAAAAGGCAAAAAAAGATATTTCAAAGAAAGAGTTCACTGAGAAATATGAAAAAATTTATTCTGGCATTGAAGTGAAAAACTTAAAAGTAGAAGCAGGAGAAGTAAAAGAAGATAAAAAAGATGAAGGTCCTGTTCCTTTTAAAGTAAGCATGGATACTGTTGGTGGTAAAATCAATTTTGCCCATGAAGCAAAAATGGTGAAAGAAAAGGATGGAGATAAAGAATCTTGGAAAATAGATTGGACTCCTGATTTTATATTCCCAGGTATGACGAAAGATAGTAAAGTGCGTATGCAAACGACAGAGCCGAAGCGCGGAGAAATATATGACCGTAACGGTAAATATCTTGCGGTAAATGGTAAAGCTTCTGAAATCGGATTGATTCCTGAAAAATTAGGGGATACAGCTCCGCAAACGAAAGAAACGGTAGCGAAGTTACTAAATATGTCTGTCGAAGAAATTGATCAAAAACTAGCAGCTAAATGGGTAAAACCAAATTACCTTGTACCAATTGGAATATTGCCTGAAGGAGCAACACAAAATACGTACATAGATTTACCTGGTGTTGCAACAAAACCAGTAAATGTTCGCTCATATCCATTAGGAGAAGAAGCCGCACATCTTACTGGCTATATTGGAAAAGTGAATGCTGAAGATTTAAAAACGTTACAAAAGAAAGGTTATCAAGCAGATGATCCAGTAGGTAAAGCCGGTTTAGAGCAAGTACTGGAAGAAAAGCTACGCGGTAAAAAAGGTGGTCGTGTCTTCGTAGAAGATGCACAAGGAAAAGAAATTAAAAATTTAGCAAAAACAGATGCTGTTGATGGAGAAAATGTAACTTTAACGATTGACAGTGCAGTTCAAAGCGAAATTTATAATGAAATGAAAAATGAGGTAGGATCAAGTGCAGCAATTAATCCAAAGACTGGAGAAACACTTGCACTTGTGAGCACACCAGCTTATAACCCAAATACCCTTACAAGAGGGGCGTCAAAAGCGCAACGTGATGCGGTAAATAATGATCCGAAAAAACCGATGACGAATCGATTTACACAATTATCAGTTCCAGGTTCTGTATTTAAGCCTATTACAGCAGCAATTGGTCTTGAAACGAAAACGATTGATCCAAAAGAAGAGTTAAAAATTGAAGGATTGAAATGGACAAAAGATTCTTCTTGGGGTAATTATTATGTAACGCGTGTAAAAGATGCAAATCCGATTGATTTTGATAAGGCGATGAAATACTCGGATAATATTTATTTCGCACAAGAAGCTTTGAAGATCGGGAAAGACAAATTTATGAGTGAAGCGAAAAAATTCGGATTCGATGAGAAATTACCAATTGAATATGGATTCCCAGCTTCTAAAATCGCAAATGATAGTATTAAAAATGATATTCAAATGGCAGACACAGGTTATGGACAAGGACAAGTATTAATGACGCCACTCCATCTAGCATTAACGTACGCACCAATTGTTAATGATGGAAACATACCTTCTCCATATATTATTAAAACAGATAAGCAACCAAAAGTTTGGAAAGAGAATGTAATTTCAAAAGGCAATCAGGATATATTAAAAACTGCTATGACGAAAGTAATTAATGATCCAGATGGTACTGGGAAAATTGCTAAAATTGATGGCATGACTCTTGCTGGAAAAACAGGTACAGCGGAATTAAAAGTATCAAAAGAGGCTGAAGGAAAAGAACTAGGCTGGTTCGCTGCATTTGATTTAAATTCACCAGATATGGTTATTACTATGATGATTGAAGATGTAAAAGGTAGAGGCGGAAGTAATATTCCAGCTGAAAAAGTAAAACATGTATTTCAAAAATAATATGTAATAAAAGGTTAGCTCTATAATTTGTAGAGCTAGCCTTTTTCTATGAAAGAATTCTTAATATCTATATACTGAATTTTTAGGAAACAAAATAAATCATTAACTTACGAAAAAAAAGTAGCTATTTTTTATTGACATCGAATGAAACTTTTTGTATTATACTTACATAAGGTAAGTTATTTACTTTCAAATTATAAATCTCAAATTAAAGATAAAATGTAGAAAAGGGAGAGAATACAATGACAAAAGTACTATTTATTACAGCAAATCCAAATTCAGCAGAAGGTTCTTTCGGAATGGCAGTAGGGGAAGCATTCATCGAAGCTTATAAAAACGAACATCCACAAGACGAAGTTGTAACAATTGATTTATTCAACACTACAGTACCAGCAATCGATGCAGATGTATTCGCTGCTTGGGGTAAATTTGCAGCAGGTGAAGGCTTTGAGACTTTAACTGAAGCTCAACAACAAAAAGTTGCAGCAATGAACACAAACTTAGAAACATTTATGAATGCAGATCGTTATGTATTTGTAACTCCAATGTGGAACTTTAGCTACCCACCAGTAGTAAAAGCATACTTAGACAACGTAGCAATCGCAGGTAAAACATTCAAATATACTGAAAATGGTCCAGTTGGCTTGTTAGAAGGTAAAAAAGCACTTCACATTCAAGCAACAGGTGGCGTATATTCTGAAGGAGCATACGCAGCTGTAGACTTCGGACGCAATCACTTAAAAACTGTATTAGGATTTGTCGGTGTAAATGATACTGAATATATTGCAGTTGAAGGTATGAATGCAAACCCTGAAAAAGCACAAGAAATTAAAGAAGCAGCAATTGCTAATGCTCGTGAATTAGCAAAACGTTTCTAATATATCATACTTAAAAATGTCCAAACACTTGTTGTTTGGACATTTTTTCTTCTTTTTCCTTCGTTTGTCTAGTATAATGAAGGTCGGAATGATAATAGGTGGGGGTTCTGTATGATTCAAACGTTTTTTAAAATCTTTTATTTAATTTTAATCGTAATTGCGATTACACCGAGAATGTGGCGTCTTAAAAGACAAGTAAATACGATGTCGCCACAAGAAAAAGATAATGCTGTGTACAAAACGACAAATTGGTTTGGTAAGAAAATGGTACGTGTAGCTGGAGGAACAGTAGAAGTTAAAGGACTTGAAAATGTTCCGAAAGACAAGCCGGTACTAGTTGTAAGTAATCACCAGAGTAATATGGATATCCCTGTTTTACTAGGTTATTTAAATAAACCAATTGGCTTCGTTTCAAAGGCAGAGATTAAAAAGTTCCCAGTTGTACCAACTTGGATGGAACTTATGAATTGTGTATTTATGGATCGTAGCAATCGCCGCCAGTCACTTCAAGCGATTAAAGATGGGATTGAACTATTGAAGAATGGACATTCTATCGTAATTTTCCCTGAAGGAACGAGAAGTAAGGGTGGGGAAGTTGGAGAGTTTAAGGCTGGTAGTTTTCATCTTGCTGTAAAATCTGGTGTAGCAATCTTACCTGTAACATTAGATGGGACATATAAAATGTTTGAAGCAAATGGAAATCGTATGAAGCGAGCTCGTGCAACAGTAACAATTTCTAAGCCGATTACACCTGAAGAGTATGCGACTATGGATATTAAAGAGTTAACGAAGTATACACAGGATGTTATCGCATCACAATTACATAAGTAATAAAAAAGGTTTCAGCTTACATTAAGCTGAAACCTTTTTTATTATGCTGTAGGTAAGACGTAAAAGAGTACGCAGAAGAACATCATCGCACTACCACCTAATACGAAAAGATGCCAAATGGCATGGTTGAAAGGTAACTTTTCCCAAAGGAAGAATATAGCTCCTACAGAATATAAAATTCCACCTGCTAAAAGTAGTGAAAAACCATGTCCAGTTAGATTTTCATAAAGTGGTTTAATAGCAACGATTATGAGCCATCCCATTATGATATAACATAGCGTCGATGCCTTAATAAAGCGACGTACAAAGAAAATTTTGAAGATGATACCTCCGATTGCAAGGGTCCATATAATAGCAAGTAATGTCCATCCTAATGGGCCGCGGAGTGTAATAAGTAGAAAAGGAGTATACGTGCCAGCAATCAATAAGTAAATGGCTGAATGATCTAAAATAGTAAATATTTTTTCTACTTTAGGATGATGAATGCTATGTAGCAACGTTGAAAATAAGTACAGTAAGAACATACTTACACCATAAACAGTAAATGCAACTACAGCTGATGCGGTACCATGCTTAGAAGCATGAATAATCAATATGATTAAGGCAGGGATGCTTAAAATGGCACCGATACCATGTGTTATTGCATTTGCAATTTCTTCTTTTACAAATTGGGTCATTCGTGTCATTTTTTCAGTCATAATGCCAATCCTTTCTACTATTATAAAATAATATGTCATTTCCCTTACCATATCATACACAAGAGCAATAGAAAATGAAATTTGTATAATTGATTATATTTTTGAATTTTTTTGACAAAAGGTAATGGTTTTGTTGACGTTTTCAAACTTTTTTGACAAAATAAAATTATGCAATAGTAGGACAAGGAATCTACTAATAAAGGGGATGGAGAAATGTTTTCAAATATTGGCTTTCCAGGATTAATTTTAATTTTAGTAGCTGTACTTATTTTATTTGGGCCGAAAAAATTGCCGGAAATCGGAAAGGCTTTAGGGGAAACGTTAAAAGAATTTAAAAAATCAACGAAAGAATTGACTGATGATGCATTTCAAGAGAAGGAAAAGAAAGAAAAAATGTAATGAATTTTCTTCGAAATGGATAAATAAAGTGTGGTGAACGAGATGGAAGATCGGGAAATGAGTGTAGTAGAACATATAGTTGAGCTTCGCAAACGAGTAATATATACCGTGTTATCCTTTGTACTATTTTTAATTGTTGGGTTTACTTTTACGAAGGATATTTATTTTTGGCTTGTAAAAGACTTACCAATGAAATTAACTGTTCTCGGTCCAAGTGATGTATTGTGGATTTTTTTCTCGATTGCTACAGTATTTGCTATCGTTTGTACAATTCCTTTTGCTGCTATACAAATTTGGTTATTTGTAAAACCGGGTTTACATGCAAATGAACAAAAGATGACGTTAATGTATATACCGGTATTGTCTATATTATTTATTGCAGGTTTATGCTTTGGATATTTTGTTGTAATGCCGTTTTTATTTCATTTTTTAACTACGATAGGTAATGAAATGTTTAATACGATGTTTACGACAGAAAAGTATTTTCATTTTGTTCTTAATTTAACAGTTCCATTTGCTGTAATTTTTGAATTGCCAGTAGTAGTAATGTTTTTAACGAGTATTGGACTATTGACGGCGGAATTTCTAATAAAAATAAGAAGGTATGCTTACGTAGCATTGATTATCATTGCATCGTGTATATCACCGCCAGATTTTTTATCACATAGTTTAGTTGCGGTACCGCTTATTTGTATTTATGAAATTAGTATCGCTTTATCAAAGATTGTGAGTAAGCGAAAAAAGAAAAGAGAAGAAGAAATTCAGTCGAAAAGTGCCTCGTTATAAAGGCACTTTTTTTATTTATTTGTTATACTCTAGTTATAAACGTATACAATATAGAGAAGAAAAAAATTATAGAATCTCCAAAATTTAGACAAACTTTGCGCTTTTATAAGTTTATACTGAATATATTAAGCAATATACGGATAACGAGTCCTTATCTTATTAGGAATTTAGGGTGGGGGATGGATTAGGTGAAGATGAATAGAGTATAAATCTTCTAACCAAAAGGACTACAGAGATTGTCTAAGGATACTTTTGTATTCATGGGAGTCGCCACTTTAAACAACGTGTTACAGCGTAAAGTAGAAGAAGTTCAAAAATCCAATGAAAAAGAGGATTGATATTGTGATTACGAAAAGTTTTTATTTCACTCATTCAACAGGGGAGTGTATTAAAATATTTGAAATCCCTGTCCTACAAGCGCAGCATCCATTATCGTTTCTAATACAGTCTCGTCTTCAATTATTTATTGCAAAAATTCAAAAACAAAAACACCCAAGATTTTCGTATTCTTTCCGTGAATATTTACAAAATTGTTTGAAGTGGAATGATTATTTAAATGTATATAAAACAAATACTCTTGAAAAAAATGCATGATATAGAGTGGGGACAGGGTTAAGAGCTCTGTCTTTTTCATTTTAGATATAAAAATATAATTAATTTAATGAAATTTCGTTTCAAATTGTTGAAAGCAATGGGAATACTAGTATAATAACAAGGAGAGCGTATTGGAAAGGGAAGAATATAATATGCAAAAAATTAAAATTGTAACAGATTCAACGGCAGATTTATCACAAGAGGTAATTGAGAAGTATGACATCCATGTTCTACCATTATCAATCTCTGTAAATGGACAAACATATTTAGATCGCGTTGATCTACAACCAGATGAATTTATTGAAGAAATGATTAAATCAGAGGAACTACCAAAAACATCACAACCAGCAATGGGTACATTTGTAGAAATGTATGACAAGTTAGGGGAAGATGGAAGTGAAGTACTTTCCATTCATATGACAAGTGGAATGAGTGGTACTGTGGCAACTGCAAATAGTGCTGCATCAATGACCGACACAAAAGTAACAGTTGTTGATTCGCAATTTATTACACATGCTTTAGCATATCAAGTAGTTGAAGCTGCGAAAATGGCAAATGAAGGACGCTCACTAGAAGAAATTTTAAAACGTGTAGATGAAGTAAGGAAGAATACTCGATTATATGTAGTAGTAGATACATTAGAAAACTTAGTGAAGGGTGGGCGTATCGGTAAAGGAAAAGCGTTTATCGGTTCGCTACTTAATATAAAGCCAATTGCTAGCCTTGAAGATGGTGTTTATAACCCTGTAACGAAAGTGCGTAGCCAAGGTCAAATTGTAAAAACGTTAGCTAAGTTATTTGAGGAAGATACAGCTGGAAAAGTTGTAAAAGCTGTGGCAATTCCGCATGCGAAAGCAATTCCTTTAGCTGAAAATGTAAAAGCGGCTGTTGAAAAAGTAAGTGGATTTGCTAAATCAGAAATTTTCTTTACAACGCCTATTATTAGTACTCATACAGGTCCGGGTGCAATCGGATTTATGTATTTAGCAGAGTAATAAAAAAGCTACTTGAAATTTATTTCAAGTAGCTTTTTTATGTGAATAGAAAGTAAGAAATAAGAAGGGCTATACAGGCACTACCGCTAATGATATAGCGAGTCTGTAAATATTCATTCATAAAAAACACCCTTTATGATTTTCTATATTATATGTTGAATATAGAAAATCAGTAGTTACGTTACACATGTAATGTTTCAATTTTTTCATTCACTTTCTTATAATGTGTTTCACTATTATAAATGAAAGTTTGACCTAAAAAGAGTACATGCAGTTGTTCCCACGGTAACATACGTAAATTCCAATTATTTCGAAGCCTTGTTATTGCCTCGCGAGGTGTTTCATCAGCGAGTGCAAAAGCTCCGTAATGCATTGGTATAAAGTGTGTAGCATTTAAATCTAAATAAGCTTGCACTGCTTCTTCAGGTGAAACGTGAGATATTTTCATAAACCATTCTGGTTCATAAGCTCCAATTGGCATAAGGGCAACATCAATTGAAAAGCGTTTGCCAATTTCTTTGAAACCTTGGAAATAGCCACTGTCTCCACAAAAATAAATGGTTTCTTCCATATTGTCATTTTTAATAATCCATCCACCCCAGTGAGATGTGTTCATATCAAATAATGATCTTCTCGTCCAGTGCTGAGCAGGTACGAAGTGAAAGGAAACATCATCAATAGTCGTACTTTCCCACCATTTATACTCTTCTACATTATTGAATTTTTTACGAGTAAATAATTTTTTTAGCCCAATGGGTACTAAGTATAATACGTCATCATTAAGTTGGCGAAGTGTTGAAAAATCTAAATGATCATAATGACCATGTGAAATGAGGACAATATCAATTTTAGGTAGTTCTTGTATAGAAAGACCAGGTTCAGTAAGTCTTGAGACTAGCTTCAATTTATTGGCCCATACTGGATCCGTTAGTATATTAAGTCCATTCGTTTGGATAAGAAAAGTAGAATGCCCAATCCATGTGACAGTCGTTTTTTCAATATTACTTTGCAAAAATGCACTTTGTTTAACGGGTGATTGTTCTACTAAGAAAGAAAAATCTTTTTTGTTTTGCTTTCGTTCTTTACGCCAGCGTATAAAAGAGCGAATTGATTTTTTTGTACTCACATTATCCATATTTTCATAGCGCTTTGCCATGAACATCACCTCATTTAAAATCGTTGTAATTGTATTGTACCGAAATGTTGTTAAGGAATACAGTGTATAACATGGATGAATGTTTAAATAATTGTAAAAAAACAGGAAGGTGCATTTACAAAAATAACAATAGAATTAGTTTTGCGACGATTATTTAGAGAAATAATAGTAAAAAAATTATTTTGTCTAGTAATTCGCTTGAAATAAAGAAGTAACATACGTAAATTCGTACGATTTCGTGAACAAATGTAGTAAACAATTTTCTCGTAGTGTTAACTTTTGTTATGATAAACATAACCTATTTAAATTTAGGATAGAGAAAAGAGGTTTATAAATGAAGCGTTATCAAAAAGTAATTGGTCTTATGGTTGTATTTTGTCTCTTTGTACTTGCTGGATGTAGTGGATCAGGTTCAAAGCTTCGTAAACCATTGAATTGGGATTTAGAAACTTTCCAATTTACAAATCAAGATGGAAAGCCATTTGGTACAAAAGATTTAAAAGGGAAAGTTTGGGTTGCAGATTTTATGTTCACAAACTGTCAAACAGTTTGTCCGCCAATGACTGCTAATATGGCGAAATTGCAGAAAATGGCAAAGGAAGAGAAATTAGATGTTCAGTTTGTATCATTTAGCGTAGATCCTGACCTTGATAAGCCAGAAAACTTGAAAGCTTTCATTCAAAAGTTTACAGAAGATACAAGTAACTGGAACTTGTTAACAGGTTATTCGTTAGAAGATATTACAAAGTTTTCAAAAGATAATTTCCAATCACTTGTAGATAAACCTGAAAATGGTCAAGTGATACATGGTACGTCATTTTATTTAATTGATCAAAACGGAAAAGTAATGAAAAAGTACAGTGGCATTAGTAATACGCCGTATGAGGACATTATACGTGATATGAAGCGATTAGCAGAATAAAAAGAAGGGTGCAGATTAAAGCACCCTTCTTTTTTACATTAATCTATGGATAAAATGTCATGTTGCTGTGGAAGTTTTGGAGCCCGAATTTCTAACACGCCATTTTGATACGAAGCTTTTGCTGCTTTTTTATTAATGGAGTACGGTAATTTAATTAATCTGGATGCTTCTGAAATAGAACGTTCTCGGCGATAATAGTTATGAGAAGTTTCTTCTTCAGCCTCTTCAAGTATCTCTTCTTTTACAGAGACTTTTAAGTATTCACTTTGTATTTCAATTTGAATTTGTTCTTTTTGTATACCTGGTAGTTCAGCTGTAACAACGAGTTCTTCACCAACTTCATATAAATCTACAGGGAATGTTAATAAACGATTTCCTTTTTGGAAAAAATGATTTAAATCAGCAATTACATTGCGAAGTGGTGTTTGCTCGAAGAAATCATCAATTTGCTTTAAATAATTGCGAACCGGTGGGCGAGAAGAGTCTTTTTTTTCTTCACTCATGGTATTCCCTCCTAGAAATCAATTTGCAATATCATATGACAAAAGCGGAGAAAGGTGATTGCCTAATTTTCATGTTTTCATAAAAAATTGTTAAAAATGTGAAATGGAGTGATTTTTTTATAGTTTTTGGTCGCCATATTCAGTTGATTATGCTAGTATAAATAGGGTTGATATAGTAGTATAGAGACAGAATGAAAACTGAAAGAGGGTAAGAAGTATGTGTGGTTTTGTAGGATGTTTATGTGAAAACCCTAGAGAGTTTTCAGAAACAGAAAAACATCAATTTGAAAATATGAACACGATGATTTTCCACCGTGGTCCAGATGACGAAGGATATTTTCGTGATGAGCATGTACAATTTGGCTTCCGCCGTTTAAGTATCATTGACTTAGAGGCAGGACATCAGCCGCTAACTTATGAAAATGATCGATATGTAATTATTTTTAATGGTGAAATTTACAACTATGTAGAATTACGTGAAATGTTACTTGAAAAAGGTGCAACGTTTGCAACGCAATCTGATACAGAAGTTATCATTGCATTGTATGCACATATGAAAGAAAAATGTGTAGACTACCTTCGTGGTATGTTTGCATTTATGATTTGGGATCGTGAAGAAAAGAAACTTTTCGGTGCACGTGACCACTTCGGTATTAAACCTTTATACATCGCACAACAAGGTGATACTACATTCTTCGCATCTGAGAAGAAAAGTATTATGCATGTGATGGAAGATAAAGGCGTTAACCCAACGTCATTACAACATTACTTTACGTACCAATATGGTCCAGAGCCAGAAACATTAACAATTGATGTTAATAAAATCGAACCTGGTCATTATTTCGTAAAAGAAATCGGTAAAGAGATGGAAATCCATCGCTACTGGAAACCTTATTTCAATGCTTCAAGTGCAACGAAAGAGGAGCATATCCAAGCAATTCGTGATGTGTTATATGATTCAGTAAAAGTGCATATGCGCAGTGATGTACCAGTAGGTTCATTCTTATCTGGTGGTATCGATTCATCTATCATCGCTTCTATCGCAAGAGAAATGAATCCAAATCTTTTAACATTCTCTGTTGGTTTTGAGCAACGTGGTTTCAGTGAAGTTGATGTTGCGAAAGAAACTGCTGAGAAATTAGGTGTTAAAAACCATAACGTATTCATTTCAGCGAAAGAGTTTATGGATGAGTTCCCAAAAATCATTTGGCATATGGATGATCCTTTAGCAGATCCAGCAGCTGTACCGTTGTACTTCGTTGCAAAAGAAGCACGTAAGCATGTAACAGTTGTTCTTTCAGGCGAAGGTGCAGACGAGCTATTTGGTGGTTATAACATTTATCGTGAGCCAAACTCACTGAAAATGTTCTCTTACATTCCTAGCCCAGGTAAGAGCGTTCTAAAAGCACTAAGTGGTGCTCTTAAAGAAGGCTTTAAAGGAAAGAGCTTCCTAGAGCGTGGATGTACGCCAATTGAAGAGCGTTACTATGGAAACGCGAAAATCTTCCGTGAAGAAGAGAAAGCTGAATTAATGAAGTATTACAATGAAAGTGTTAACTATATGGATATCACGAAACCATTGTATAACGAAATTAAAGATTATGATGATGTAAGCAAAATGCAATACATTGACATGTTCACTTGGTTACGCGGTGACATTTTATTAAAAGCTGATAAAATGACAATGGCGAACTCATTAGAACTTCGCGTACCGTTCTTAGATAAAGAAGTATTCGATGTTGCATCTAAAATTCCAACTGAATTTAAGATTGCTAACGGAACTACGAAAGCTATTTTACGTGAAGCAGCACGCGGAATCGTTCCAGATCACGTATTAGATCGTAAAAAACTTGGATTCCCAGTACCAATTCGTCACTGGTTAAAAGACGAAATGCATGATTGGGCTATCAATATTATAAACGAGAGTAAAACAGAGCATTTAATCGACAAACAGTATGTATTAAACTTACTGGAAGCACATTGTGCAGATAAAGGCGATTATAGCCGTAAAATTTGGACTGTACTTGCGTTTATGGTATGGCATCAAATTTATGTTGAGCATAAATACGATACGAATAAGTTCCACGAAGAAACGAAACGTGCGTATAGCTTAGTTTAATTAGAAAAACCTTAAGATCGCATATGGTCTTAAGGTTTTTTTCATAAATAGGACGTATTATTGATACAATAATAGTAAAAGGATGGACAACATATGATTACGTTTGAAAAAGTAACTGTAGAAAATGAAAGCGTTGTTAAAGAAATGTTTTACTCACATAGTTTAAGTGAGAAACAGGTACAGTATTGTGTGAAAGTCGATGATACATATATTGGTGTAATAGATTATCGTGTTCAAGGGGAGACTGCGGTTTTATCTCAGTTAATTATTCACTCTGATTATCAAAGTTACGGTTATGGGACAAATACGTATTTTACATTTGAAATGATGATGAAAGAAAGAAATGTGAAAGAGATAAAGGTATTACAAACGGAATTAACAGAACAAGCGAAATCTTTCATAGAGAGCTTTGGATTTAATGTGGAAGACGGAATATATGTGAAGAAAATATAACGATGAGTAGTTATGCGGGATAAATATAAGGCAGGTGGGTGTATGACGATGACTTCTGGTCTTGTATTAATTGGAGGATGTTTTTTAGTAGCGGAGCTAAGCCATATGCTTATTCGAAAAAGAATGAATAAGAAGAGAAAGCCATATGAATTACAATATGCCCCAGTGTTTTTCCTTTTGTTTTGTATGCTACTTACATTACAAAACATAACGAACTTTCCACCGCTGTTAAATATTTTTTTGAAGTTTGGTTTGCTGTATAGTACCACTGGAATAGCCCTTTTATTTCTTTTATTTTGCATACGTTATATTCACTATCAATCGTATATATTTATTTTAAATTGGTTAAAACAAAATGATAGAAACCGCCTTACATAAGGCGGTTTTTTAATTTGTAATTGTAATGGCTTTGTATATAAAACTCAAAATTCCATTGAAATTTATAAAAATGATTAGAGGATTTAACATATTATCTGTTTTTAGTATGTGGTACTATATATTCTTAATCTGTAACGTAAGTGGGTGTATAAATTGGAAATGTTAATCAACTAGTTTGTCTCGCTTTAATGGGCAGTAAGACCCACACCTCAAAATTCAACGAAAGCAAAGAAGTTAGATGGGGATTGGGCTGCCCATAAAAGTCCGATTGGTTAGGGCTGATTAAAGTTTCACTTTATATGAAGTGCTAAAAAATAGCAGAATTAAATTTTAGGGAGGTATCGTGTTTGTATGTTTAATATTGATATGTTATTTCTTGAATGGATGATCAGTCTGGAGGGAAGTGTACTTACAGCACTTTTTAAACTTGTATCTATTATTGCAAATGAAACATTATATTTAATTGTTATTTCAATTTCGTATTGGTGCGTTTCTAAAAGAAAAGCATTTCATATGATTGTTATGCTTTGTTTCTCTGGATATATAGGGATAGTGATAAAAGAATTTATGAAAATTCCGCGACCGTATACATACGACGGAATTCAATCTTTATATGAAAAATCAGCTGCAAGTTATTCTTTCCCAAGTACACACGTGCAGTTAGCAACAACGTTTTGGGGTTCATTTATGATTTTATGTAAAAAGAGAATCATTTGGATCATTGGTATTGTTTTTATTATATTAGTTTCTATTTCTCGTCTATATTTACGTGTACATTGGCTCAGTGATATAATAGGTGCCGTTTTATTTAGTGTCATAGTTGTTTATTTATATACGAAGGTAACAATGGGATTAAGTGATAGGAAATTTATATTGTTACAACGAATTATATTGGCTGTTTCACTCATTATGTATGTTATGACAAGCCAAGTAGATAATCTTAAATTACTAGGAGTTTTGACAGGTTCTACGATTGGTATCATGTTAGAGAATCATTTTATTAATATGAATGAAAGTAATGATTTTAAAATGCAAGTGGTAAAAACAGTATTGGGTCTTAGTATTTTGTTAGTGGTACAGCTCCTATTAAAAAAAGTCATACCTGATATGTATTATTTACGTTATGTATTGACTGGATTTACAATTACTTTCTTATGTCCATTTATGTTTCACATGTTACGAATAAAAAATGTGAGTAGCAAATAAATATAAAAATAGTTTGAATAAAAATGAGGTCTAAATTATATATATTGAAAAAGTTTTCTGATATATCTATTGACAATGTATGAGATATACATTAATCTTTAAGATGTAAATGATAATCAATTTCAACTAGGAGGACTTATGACACGCACTAAAAATATACTTATATTTTGCGTTATGCTACTAACGATCATAATCGCAGGGTGTAGTAAAGAAGAGAAGAAAGAAAATGAGACATCAGCTAAAGCAAAAGATTCGTATACGATAAAACATGCAATGGGCGAAACGACAGTAAATGGTACGCCAAAAAGAGTTGTTGTTTTAACAAATGAGGGCGCTGAGGCACTTTTATCTGTTGGAGTAACGCCGGTTGGAACGACGAAACCACGAGCTGGTGATGAATGGTATCCTCATTTAGCGAAAGGGTTAAAAAATACGAAAGTAGTAGGAACTGAGCGTGACATTAATTTAGAAGCAGTAATGAAGCTTCAGCCGGATTTAATTATCGGAAATAAAATGCGTCACGAAAAAATATACGAACAATTAAAAGAAATCGCGCCAACAGTATATGCTGAAACATTACGCGGTGATTGGAAAGAAAACTTTACACTTTATACGAAAGCTGTAAATAAAGAAAGAGAAGGGCAAAATGCTCTTAATGATTATAAAAAGCGTATTGCAGGAATAAAAGAAAAATTAGGTGATAAAGTTAACTCTAAAGTTTCTATTATTCGTTTCGTCCCTGGTGACGTTCGTATTTATCAAAAAAATTCATTCTCAGGTGTTGTATTAAATGATATTGGATTTAAACGACCACCATTACAAGATAAAGATGAATTTGCAATTAAAGGAATTACAAAAGAGCAAATTCCAAATATGGACGGGGATTATTTATTCTATTTCACATCTGATAAAGACGCGGATAAGAATAATGAAGGAAATACATTAGCAAAAGAATGGACAGAAGATCCACTCTTTAAACAACTGCAGGCTTCTAAAGAGAATAAAGTATTCCAAGTAGATGAAGTGATTTGGAATACAGCAGGTGGTATTGTAGCTGCAAATCTTATGTTAGATGATATTGAAAAATATTTTCTGAAGTAAATAAAAATTGCATCACTTTAAATAGGTGATGCAATTTTTATTTTGTTAAAATACAGAAAATTCCTTCTTTTGATCGTGCATAAGTTGTACAATTAAAACAATCATGAAATAAAGGAGTGGGAATAAATGAAAGCTACTCATAAAGATTGGATTTTATTTAACGGAAGAATTGTAAATACGAAGGAAGAACAGCCGATGATTCCATTAGAGGAGAGAGGCTTTCAATTTGGTGATGGTATATACGAGGTATTCAGACTATATGATGGGAAGCCACATTTATTAGATTTACATTTAGAACGATTCTTTCATTCTATGGAAGAAATAAAATTAATTCCACCGTTTACTAAGGAAGAGTTAATGGAAGAGTTATATCAAATGATTGAAAAAAATAAATTTCAGGAAGATGGGAATGTATATTTGCAAATATCAAGAGGGGTTCAAGCACGTAATCATGTATATGAGTCAAATATGCAACCAACATATTTTGCAAACATTGTTTCTTTTCCACGACCAATTGCTTCTATGGAACGAGGAATAAAAGTTACTGTAGAAGAGGATATACGCTGGAAGTTCTGTCATATAAAATCCTTAAACCTGCTACCTAATATTATGATTAAAAATAAAATAAACGAACAAGGCTATCAAGAAGCGATATTAGTACGAGATGGAATTGTAACGGAAGGGTGTCATTCAAATTTCTTTATGGTGAAAAATAATAAATTGATTACACATCCGGCTGACAATTTCATTCTACACGGCATTACACGTCACTATGTTATTACATTAGCGAAAGAGTTACATATTGAAGTAGAAGAAAGAGAATTTCCACTTCAAGAAGTGTATGAGGCCGATGAATGCTTCTTCACAGCGACGCCACTTGAAATATTCCCAGTCGTTCAAATTGGTGACGAGCAGTTCGGGAACGGCGAAAGAGGACCGATTACAAAGAAACTCCAAGTTGCATATGAAGAAAGTATTCGTTTGTTTAAAGTTACGAACTAATATTGAAGAAAAAAGCTGGTATTACTCCAGCTTTTTTTCATGATATAATTCAAGGATAGGACAAGATTTGAAAACGCTGTAAAAAGGGGATTTAATGTATGAATTATGAAGATTTTAAAGAAGTAATTCACGGTAGACGAAGTGTTAGAAAGTTCACAGAACAAGAAGTATCCACTAGTGATATAAAAGAAATTATTGATTGTGCTCGTTATGCACCGAGTGATACGAACTCACAAACTTGGGAGTTCTTGGTCATTATGAACCGAGAGAAAATTAAAGAAATTGAACAAATGACATGGGATGCATTACATAAACTTGCGGCAAAAGCGGCAGAAACCGGAGAAGAGAAAGCAGGGAAATTACTTACACGTTCTTTTGGACCATATGCAACAGCTTTCTCGGAGGCACCAGTATTAATCGTATGTTTGGCAACGCCATATGAATCAAAGTTTCGTGAAAAGATATTTGATCCGATTGCTTTTGTTCCAGATTCAGTTTGGGAAGAAGAAGGAATTAAGAGCAGCTGTTTAGCGGCACAAAACTTAATGTTAGCTGCACATGCGAAGGGGCTTGGTACATGCCCAATGACAGGACCGGTATTGTTAGCTCAAGATGAACTACGACAATATTTACAAATTGAGCCTGAAAAGCAAATAAATATGGTTATATCACTCGGTTTTCCGAAAGATAAGCCGAAGAAACTTCCAAGAAAAGAAGTAGATGAGATTACAACATTTGTTTTTTAAAGCTCAAAATAAAAGGACATTGAATAAACAATGTCTTTTTATTTTGGATAGGTATGTAATTAATCTGTTAGGCTAAAATGATAGATAAGAGGGAATTACTATTTATTTCATAAAAAAAATTAATGTTCTATTAGGGAAAGTATGATACATTAATCGTGAGCAAGATTCTATTTGTTCATGAAAGTGTTGGAAATAGTCTTAAAATTTAAAAGTTATTTTTGTATAATAAATTATAATGAAATGACAGGGGGGATGAATTTTGAAAAAATTCATAATCACTGGATTGTCTGTATTGTTATTAGCCGGTTGCGGCGCTCCACAAGAAAAAGAAGGTGCGCAATCAAAGCAGGAAGAAAGAGTTGTAAACGCAAGTAATGAGAATATAGTAGTATTTCCTGAAGGAGCAGTGCCAGTCGGAGAAGGAAAAGTAAAAGTTATTACACCAGACGGTACTTCTGAGAATGGTAATATACCAGCTGTATTCATTAAAAAGGATACTTTAATTCAACACGTTGAATTAGAGCTCTCTAATTTTCAAAATGATAAAGAAACATTCGTATTTGTAGATCGAGTGTTTGCAGATAAATATCAAGTAACTAGTACAACACAGACAACAGTACAATTAAAAGAAAAGACGCTTGAAACAGGTAGTCATACGATTACGGCAGTTCAGTATGAAAACAATGATCCGAAAGGAAAGGTTATTAGTTTTAATCAAGCAACATTCGAAACAAAACCAGCGTCATAAGAAGAATAAAAAGTACATTACTCAAAAAGTAGTGTACTTTTTATTTATACTAGAGGTTGTAATAGTGAATCACTTGTTTCGTTTTCTAATATGATTAAATTAGGAAGAGACCACTTGTTACTACTATGACAGAAAAAGCGGTTGAAGAGGTGAACTGGTGTATTTGTATCTTCTTGATTAATATGATGATGTCAGTAATTTGGTTTATGATGCAAGTTACGTTCCATTATCAAATTTATGACTTATCGATAGGGTCTATTTGTTTTACCATTGTTTAGCTATTATATGATAAACTCGGAATAAGGTAAGTTTCAGAAGAAAAATGTAGGTATTTCATTTGAAATGTCGAATAGTACATACGATGTCGTAATAACAAATTTTCTATTGTTTACTGTGAAACAGGAGAAGGAGAGATAGTAATGAAACGAGCTCTTATAAATATTGATTATACATATGATTTTGTAGCGGAAAAAGGTGCTTTAACTTGCGGAAAACCCGGTCAAGAAATTGAGAAAGAACTTGTACATATAACGAAGCGATATATCGAAAATGGAGATTACGTTGTCTTTGCTATTGATAAACATGAAGAGAATGATGTATATCATCCTGAATCAAAATTATTCCCGCCTCATAACATAACGGGTACAAATGGAAGAGATTTGTTTGGTGAATTACAAGATGTGTACGAAACATATAAAAATGCAGAGAATGTATATTACATGGATAAAACGCGATATAGTGCATTTGCAGGAACAGACTTAGAGATGAAGTTAAGAGAAAGAGGAATTGAAGAGGTTCACCTTGTAGGGGTATGTACTGATATTTGTGTTCTTCATACAGCAGTAGATGCTTATAATAAAGGGTTTAAAATTGTAGTTTATGAAAAGGCGGTTGCATCTTTTAATGCGCAAGGGCATGAATTTGCACTTGGGCATTTTAAATCTTGTTTAAACGCAGAAGTGAAGTAAAAAAAGAGGCCTTTAAAAAAGGTCTCTTTTTACGTTTAAATTGAGACGAGGTTTTGCTCAATTAATTTTTTTATAAATGGGCTAATATTTTCTGGTAGCTTATCAAAATCAAAAAATTGGACACTTAATGATTCGATCCCATCAGCTTTTAGCAAGCCGCCTTTAATGTCTTTGCAAAGATATGCGATTGTTATAGGATAAAACTCATCCCCGTTTGGTAATTTTACAAAAAATTCTTTTCCAGAAAATACGCTTATTAACTGTAAGGTTCCTATTTCAATCCCTGTTTCTTCGAACACTTCTCGTCTCCCAGCTTCTTCTGTTGATTCACCAAGTTCAACGAATCCACCAGGAACACCCCAAATACCATTTCGCCTTTGTTGAAGTAATATTTGTCCTTGTTCATTGAAAACAGCTACAGCAACTCCTGCTAGATTGAGTGGTCTTGATCCGACAACTTTTCTAAGTTCTTCAATATACCCCATTGTATGTAACCTCCGTAAGAAAAAATAAGAGCAAATATACTATTCGTTGTTATGTGAATATTTTCCTCTTTATAAGAGGGAGAGAAGTCATATAACTTATTTGTTTTATTTGGTAAAATATACATCAAAAAAGGTCAAACAAAATCTTTGACCTTTTTTGACCAAATGTTATAATAAAGGCAGAAAGAGATAATCTTTCATTCATAAATAATAAGGAGGAAAAAATATGCGTAATTTATTTCCAGAGATAACAAAACGTCAAAATGGTATTTTTGATTTTGGGCCTTCTTTATTAGAAGGGATGACAGATGCTTTCTTTAAACCGATCAACATGGATACTTTTAAAGTAGATGTTCATGAACAGTCTGATAAATATACAGTAAAAGCAGATTTACCGGGTTTTCAAAAAGAAAACATTCAAGTTGAATTTGAACAAGATGTATTAACGATTCAAGCAACTAATCATAATGAAGTAGAAGAAAAAAATGAGAATGGCATATATATTCGTAAAGAACGTTCTATAGGTTCTGTAACTCGACGCTTTAATTTTCAACGAGTTGAGGAAGAAAATGTTAAAGCAAATTATAAAGATGGCGTACTGACAATTGAATTGCCAAAATTGAAAGAAGAAAAAAACAGTAAAACAACAATTAATATCGAATAAAAGAGCTGATAAATTCAGCTCTTTTTTTATCTAGTTAATGAATAAATTAGTTGAAATCGTAATGAGTAGAATAAAGTTTTAACGCTTAAAAAATTTCACGATTAGCTCCCTTTAGGTTATTAAAAAGGGTATATTTAAAGGGAAAGGAAAAGAACATCTAGACATACTGTTTAAAGTGAATTAGTAATAAAGTCAAAATACATAGTAAGGGTAGCGACGTTTTAGAGAAGATAATAGATTTTCCTAGAATAAACTGAGACGATTATGAATTTTTTAATTAGTAAGGAAGTGGTTAGATGAGTTTATTAACGTATACTGAAGAATTTTTTAATTATGTAAGAGAGTTTTTACTTTTAAGATTTTTACTATTTGCTTTCGTCCTAATCATTATTTCATTTGTCATAAACCGCATTATTGATTGGTTTTTTAGGAAATCAAGCTTTTTTGATGAAGAGGTAGAGCAAACGATTCAAAGTGTGATTCGATCTATTTTTAGATATATCATTATCATTAGTCTAATCATATATTTAATTAGCCAATTTGTAGATATAAAAAGTATCATTGCAGGTGCAGGGATAGCGGGGGTTGTTATCGGTTTTGCTGCACAACAGATGCTGAAAGATGTTATATTAGGCTTTGCGAGATTAGCGGACAAAGAGTTTCGTGTTGGCGATTTTGTTACTTTTAACGGAACAAACTCAGGAACGATTGAGGAAATTAGTATTCGTTTTATGCAAATTCGTGAATGGTCAGGAAAACTCCTTACCATACCACACGGAGAGATTAGAACGATACAAAATTTTAATAAAGGCTGGATGCGCGTAATTGAACGAATTACGGTAAGTTATCAGGAAGATCCGACAAGAGTTAAGGAATTGTTAGAGGAAGTTTGTGTGAATTGTAATGAAAAGTTGGCCCCAAGTCTTTATAAAGTAGAGGATGAAGCTGTTGAACCTTTTAAATATGTAGGTGTTACAGATTTAAACCCGAATCTGAAATACGTTGGATATGAATTTTGTATTACAGGTTTAATAAAGCCAGAAGATTATTTTGAAACTTCTAGACAAGTAAGATTTGAATTAATGTCTATGTTCCATAAGAATCAAGTGCAAATGCCAGCAGCAAATATGCTTGTTACTACTGAAAGTTTACAGCATAGACAAGGTGGACAATCTTTATCGGACAGCTAAAGTAGAATAGTTTGGTAACGGAAGTGCTGCTTTCGACATTGGATAGAAAAATAATAATAAAATGATTGATATAAAAACGAGCTGAAGGAATTCAGTTCTTTTTAATTTGTAGAATTTAGAAATTTCTTAATGTTATAATGATAGATGGTGATGAAAATGAACTTTGAAGAAAAAGAGATGCATCGTTTAGAGGCATTAAAAGAAATTGCTGAATTATTAAATGAAGCAACAAATTTACAAGACATGTTAGAAAAAGTGTTACATACTTTGTTACAAGTTATGAATTTACAAACAGGCTGGATCTTTTTTATTGATGAAAGTGGAAAACACCGTATGCTTGTAGATCAAAACTTACCGCCAGCTCTTACGTGGCAAGAGAAGAAGCCGATGTGTGAAGGAGATTGCTGGTGTGTAGAGCGTTTTGTAAATGGCAGATTGGAAAAAGCGACAAATATTATTGAATGTAAGCGAATAGAGGATGCGATTGAGTGTAATTGGGGAGATACTGAAGATGTTACGCACCATGCGACAATTCCATTAAGGTCCGGGTCGGAGAAGTTTGGTCTCTTAAATGTGGCCGCGCCTCAAAAAACACATTTTTCAGAGGAAGAATTAGCATTATTAGAATCAATTGCATTTCAAATAGGGACGACAATCCAACGTATTCAGCTAGTGGAAAAAGAACGTAAATATGTAGTAGTAGCTGAACGAAATCGACTTGCACGTGATTTACACGATTCAGTAAAACAATTGTTATTTTCTATCATGTTAACCGCAAAAGGTACTCTAAATATGACGCAAGATAGAGACTTGCAAGAGATGTTGAGCTATATTGGAGAATTATCACAGGAAGCATTACAAGAGATGACACTTTTGATTTGGCAATTAAGACCGGAAGGATTAGAGAAAGGGTTAGCTGAAGCAATTAAAAATTACGGAAAGTTGTTAGGGATTCACGTGGAAGTTCGAATTGATGGAATGGTTTCAATTGGTGATGAAATAGAAGAAGTTTTATGGCGTATTAGTCAAGAAGCGATACATAATTGTAAAAAACATGCTTCATGTGAAAAGGTACATGTTCTTTTAAAAATAGAAGATAACCAGTTGTATTTTTACATAGAGGATAACGGAATAGGATTTATACAAGAGCAAGTAAGAGAGTCAGCACTCGGTTTAAAAAGTATGAAGGAACGTATTCAGTTAATGAGGGGATCATTTCAAATAAAAACGGAGCTGAAAAAGGGTACGAAAATTGAAATTCAATTGCCAGTTTGAAGGGGAGAAGAAGGTTGAAAATTAAATTACTACTAGTTGAGGATCATCATATCGTTCGAAGAGGACTTGTATTCTTTTTGAAAACGAGAGAAGAATTTGAAATTGTTGGGGAAGCAGAAAATGGAGAAGATGCGTTAACATTCGTCCAAACAAAAAGGCCAGATGTAGTATTAATGGATCTATCAATGCCGAAGATGGATGGCATCGAAGCAACAAAACAAATAAAACAATATGATGAAACGATAAAGATACTAATATTAAGCAGTTTTTCAGAGCAAGATTATGTTTTACCAGCACTTGAAGCCGGAGCAGATGGTTATCAATTAAAAGAAGTACAACCTGAGCAACTTGTAGCTTCTATTATTGCAGTACATGAAGGAAATACGAATTTCCATCCGAAAGTAACACCAGCACTATTAGGACGATCAGTAGTCAAGAAAGAAAACCCTTTTTCTATGTTAACGAAAAGAGAACAAGAAGTACTTCGTGAAATTGCGAAAGGGCGAAGTAATAAAGAAATTGCAGCAGTGCTTCATATTACAGAACAAACTGTAAAAACACATGTTTCAAATGTTTTAGCTAAATTAGAAGTAGATGATCGTACGCAAGCTGCATTGTATGCAGTGAAACATGGGGAAAATAATAATAAGTATGAATAAATGTTTCGTATAGTATGACAGAATACATAGGAGCAATTAAAATGTTATAGTTAAGTCTAATAAAGGTTTTTCTTCTTGCAATAATTAGGTACAATAAAATGAAATTTTAATCCGTGGAGGGTCTATCCCCACTGATTATTAGCCCACACCAATTGTTTTTTACGGGATAAAGCTACGATGGAAGGTGAAGATATGCTATGCCTGGTACAAGAAGTGGGATTGGAAAGATTCAAGCTTCGTTAAACGGTTTATCACCGGAATTGCGAAGTATTGCTGAACATATTTTAAAACATCCACAAGATGTTGTACATAGATCTATTACTGAGTTAGCAGAAGTTACGAATAGTTCTGAGGCTACGATATTTCGCTTATGTAAACACCTCGGTTGGCAAGGATTCCAAGATTTAAAGATTACATTAGCTCGTGAAATTGTCCATACACCGATGCAAAATATTCATGAAGAAGTATCAGCAGAAGATAGTATGGTAACTGTTGCTAAAAAGTTTTTCATTCACATATTACAGGACTACAAGATACATTGCATTTGTTAAATGATACGGCATTAGAGCAAGCTGTAAAAGCTTTGTAAGAAGCAAATCGAATCGAGTTTTACAGAAATGGTGGTTCTGGTATTATTGCGATGGATGCATATCATAAATTTATGAGAACGGGTATTTCATGTATCGCTCATACTGATTCGCATTTTCAAATTATAGGAGCTGGTTTGCTCTCGAAAAATTCAGTTGTTATCGGCATTTCTCATTCTGGTAGCAATAAAGGGTTACTGGAAGCGTTAGAAGTAGCGAAAGCAAGAGGAGCTAAAATTATTGCGATTACGAGTTATCAGAAATCGGCATTAATTCAACTGGCTGATATTACATTATACACTTCAACACGTGAAACGGAATTCCGCACAGAAGCAAGTTCATCAAGATTAGCGCAGTTAAGTTTATTAGATACTTTGTACGTTGGGTTATCGTTACAACGCCAAGAAGAAACGTTGCAAAATCTACAAAGTATTCGTGAAACAATTTCGATGAAACGAATATAAAAAAGAGGCTGTCTCAAAAGGTGCTTTTTAGCCAAAATCGTATAAAAAGTGAAAGGCAGAAATGTTGATTTTATAACGTTTCTGCCTTTTCAATTTCATGTGATCTTACTTCGAAAGAGACTTATGAGACAGCCCCTTTTTTATTAGTGAATAGTTTGTTTATTTATTTTCTTGTAGAAATATGAGACTTACTTATAGCCAGTGGTGACTCTCATTTAAAAAAATATAAAACGATTTATACAACAATTCAAACATTGTTCATAATTTCACAATTTGTTTTTGAAGTGTCATGTTATGATGAACATGTAATGATGATTGAACATTTAAACTTGGCACAATGATTAGCCAAACTAGTGAAGACAGAAGTTGTGAGATGAACTCATGAAAAATTCTAAAACACTAAAGGGGAGATCACATATGAAAGCAGTAGTAGTTAATAAAAATAGTAAAGCAAACATTGAAATTATTGAAAAAGAATTACGTCCGTTACACTCAGGTGAAGCGCTAGTAGATGTAGAGTATTGTGGAGTTTGTCATACTGATTTACACGTTGCAAATCATGATTTTGGAAACACAGATGGCCGTATTCTTGGTCATGAGGGTATAGGTATTGTGACGAAAATCGCTGATGATGTTACTTCACTAAAGGTGGGAGACCGTGTAAGTATTGCATGGATGTTCCAATCTTGTGGACGTTGTGAATATTGCGTAACAGGTAGGGAAACATTTTGCCGTGAAGTTAAGAATGCTGGTTATTCAGTAGATGGTGGTATGGCTGAACAATGTATTGTGACAGCTGATTATGCGGTGAAAGTACCAGAAGGATTAGATCCAGTTCAAGCATCATCAATCACATGTGCGGGTGTAACTACATATAAAGCTATAAAAGTATCCAATATTAAACCTGGCCAACCTATCGTCATCTATGGTTGTGGTGGATTAGGTAACCTAGCTATTCAATATGCTAAAAACGTATTTGGTGCAAAGGTAATTGCAGTAGATATTAATGACGATAAATTAGCCTTAGCAAAAGAGGTTGGAGCTGATATGACAATCAATCCAATTTCTCAAGGTCCTGCTGATAAGATTGTTCAAGATGAGTTTGGTGGTGCTTATGCTGCTGTAGTAACAGCTGTTTCAAAAGTAGCATTCAACTCTGCAGTTGATGCAGTACGTGCTTGTGGTAAAGTCGTTGCAGTAGGTTTACCAGTAGAAACGATGGATTTAAACATTCCGCGACTTGTACTAGATGGAATTGAAGTGGTTGGCTCTCTAGTCGGTACTCGTAAGGATCTAGAAGAGGCATTTATATTCGGTGCAGAAGGAAAAGTAGTGCCTGTTGTTCAAACTTGTTCTCTAGATAAAGTACAAAGTGTATTCGAAGAAATGGAACAAGGTCGAATTCAAGGACGTATGGTAATCGATTTTAAACAGCATAATTGTGATTGCAAATAATTCACATTAAATATAAAAAATATGAGTCTAACAAAGTACATGTAAAAAAGTTAGACTGCATAAAAAGATGATCCCTGTATGCAATAGGGATCATCTTTTTTATATTCTACTAATATCAATGCCAATCCATATTTGATTAATGAGACAGGATTAAAGGTTCACTTTATTTGCAAAAGAAAAAGAATCTTTATGTTTAACAAATTTTTTATGATCAGGAACGGTTTGAATTGCTACAGTTTGCGAATCTCTTGCTTTCAGTGCATCTTGAATCCCGAGTGTCATAAGCTTAATAAATAGAATCGTAATAAAGAATGAAGCGAGAGTATAAAAAATGATCCACCATGAAAGATTCATTTCATTACGATTTAAGCCAATAAGGCCTGCCCAATCATTAGATAGAGAAACAGGTTTGAGCACTCCGTCATACAGTTCACGCATTTGTATCCCACCAATTACAATGTTAAGCAACGCTAAATGGATAACGAGTATGAGTGTTTGGACGATATGTTCCATAAATAATACAAATAAGCGGTCAAGTAATAAGACTCGTAAGTGTTTTTTCATAATATGAAAACGGCTAGCACCTAATAATTGTGCACTTAAAATGTAATCTCGTTTCATAAATTCATCAACCTCTGAGGATATATATAAAGAAAGTGTAGGCAGAGCAACGAAAATAAGTACGAGTACTTGATAAAACGTAAATGAAATATTTGGATCTAACCCATCAGCATTTGATGTGATTACAATATTAACGGGCGTGATGAGTATGAATGCGATAAATAGAGTTGGAATATAATAAAAAACTTCTGAGCATGCTTGGAAAAATCTCTTGAATTTTGGAGCATATAAACTTAAGAGAATTCCTATACATGTTCCGCATAAAATTCGAAAGAAGCTAATTGCCACGGCTAATAAAATAGTAAATTTTGCTCCTTCTATAATTTGTAAGAAAACAGACTCTCCAAAACGATCAGATCCAAAAGGCGGAATTAACGATGGCGGAAAGGGGGCCTTTCCAAGTAATTCGTTATTGTCATTGTAAAGTAACTGAGGAGGTTTTGGGATGTTATCTTTAAAGAACCAACTATAAATAAAACTGGCTGAAATAAGTATAAATAAATAAGTAAAGCCGATTAAAAAGCGTTTTGATTTCCAAATAGATTTCATAATGCTACTCCTTTCAAGTGCTTTTGCCATCTATTCATCATGAATGAGATTATTTGAAAAATAGTATAAAACGGTAAGATAATCATAACCAGTATGATAAATGCAGCTGGAGGTGAAATAAACGCCTTATTAAATAAGAATTGAATAATGCCTTCCATATTAAAAACAAATTCTAAAATGAATAAATTAGAAAGTAAGAAAACAAAAATCGTTTTTAAATGGTGGAAGAAGTGGATAGATATATTTTTGAATAAATGAATGCATAGTATATAACTTGATGAAAGGCCTTTTCCATAGGCAACCTCTACATAATCTTTTCCATGTTCTTCTTTTATGTATAACACCATCATTCGAAACATTTGTAATGTAGGTAAGACTGCTAAAGATACAATTGGGAGTAAATAAGCTCGATTTTCATTAAAAGAAATAATGGTGAAAGGAGCTTCCCCGAATTTTCTAAGTACCCATATGAAAAATATTTGCAAACAAATCATCATCATCATATCAGGGACAGCTTCTAATATGAACACAATTCGGTTTATCCATTTTTTTATATAATCTTTTGCTAAAAAATAAAAAAATGCCATGCTGGATGATAGAAAGAGCGCAAGTAAAAAGGCTAAAAATAATACAGTAAATGAATATAGGTAAGGTTCTAAAACAGTTGGGAATAAGGGTGTTTTTTTGAAACTACCAAATTTCGGATCTGATCCTATCACTACTAATGATTCAGGGGAGAAAACATCTTTTAACATAGTAACAATCTGGTTAAAAAAAAGAATTGGTTGAAAGGTAAATCCATTTTGAGTGATAAATAAATAAGGTAAATTTAATAATAATAAGAGTGATAAAAGAATTGATGAAAGCTTAATTGTGAATTGAGATATTTTATGTAACATTAAATCCCTCCGACATCTTTTTACAACATTATACAATAAATTCTGGGATATTTTTATATTTTTCTGAAAAATAAGAAATTAATTAAGTTTTATAATTATAATACGTAATATACTTACATAAGGAAATCTCTATATTGAGGACCGGATTTCTATGTCCATCAAGAGAAATTCCCAATATTCCCATTTTCGAAGCATTTACTTTACTTCAATTGATTGGCATTTGGTGTTATTCCAATGTTACCAAGTTAATAGAACTAAGTTTTCTTAAAACAAAAACCACCGAAATATAGAAGTGGTTTGGAACGTAAGGAATTTGTAAGGAAGGAGTAAGAAAAAAGAGATTTTCAATGTGTATGATCAAAATATAGAGAAGAACGGGAGGGGGGAGTAGTTACTATCTATTTATATAAAAACAAATTAATTAATAAAACGCTATGGAAGAAAAGAAGAAATTATAGAAGTTAACAGATATCTGAAGAAGAGGGATTAATCATTTATTAGGTCAGAGAGTTGTTTGAAGAAATAATTGGTCTATAGATGATTGCAAATTCAGTATTGACTTTTATCATTGGGAGGGGTGATAGCTGTGTGATTAGCATATGACATAACTATCAACCAGCAATACAATTTAAATAGAGGAGAGGAATGCTTTATGAAAACACGCAGTAAAATTATATGTGGAAGTCTAGCATTATTAATAGCTGGGAGTTCCCTGTTATACATAACACCAGCCTCAATTGTAAAAGCAGAACCGTCGCAAAATGTATCAAGTTCGTTACAAACGAGTACGCAAAGCGATCGTACTTCCGTTAAGAAAGCAATGCGAGATGCACTACAACTTGGATACCCAGGAATACTCGCTCAAATTTCTAAGGGTGGTAAAACTTGGAGTTATACCGCTGGGGTAGCAGATGTGAGAACTAAGAAACCAATGAAAGCAGATTTTCGCTTTCGCATTGGCAGTGTAACGAAAACGTTCATTGCAACAGTTCTACTTCAATTATCTGGAGAGAACCGTTTGAATCTAGACGACTCCATTGAAAAATGGTTGCCTGGTGTCATTCAAGGAAACGGATATGATGGTAACCAGATTACGATCCGGCAAATATTGAATCATACAAGTGGTATTGCTGAATATATGAATTCAAAAGACTTCGATATTATGGATACAAAAAAATCGTATACGGCTGAAGAATTTGTAAAGATGGGGATTTCTCTTCCCCCAGACTTTGCCCCGGGAAAGGGTTGGTCTTATTCAAACACAGGATACGTATTACTGGGGATTCTTATTGAAAAAGTAACTGGCAACAGCTATGCGGAAGAGGTTGAAAATCGGATTATTGAACCTCTTGATTTGTCAAATACATTCCTACCTGGTAATTCAAGCGTGATTCCAGGCACCAAGCATGCCCGTGGTTATATCCAACTAGATGGAGCAAGTGAGCTAAAAGACGTTACGTATATTAACCCAGGTAGCTCGGATGGAGATATAATTTCTACTGCTGACGATTTAAATAAATTCTTCTCATACTTACTCAGTGGTAAATTACTGAAGGAACAGCAACTAAAACAAATGCTTACTACAGTTCCTACAGATAGAGAAGGAGCGGGATATGGTCTTGGAATCGTTGAATTTAAGCTTCCGAACGGTGTCTCGGTATGGGGACACAGAGGTAGCGTTCTAGGGTTTTCCACTTTTGTTGGTGGAACACTTGGAGGCAAGCATACATTGGCCGTCAATTTGAACAGCTTTAACTTTAGTAATCCTGATCCTTTTAAAAGTATTTTACTTGCTGAATTTAGGAAGTAGGCAAAAAGGCGAAATGGATAAGTTTTGTCATAGGTTTATAGTTTAAAATATATCATTTTGGTGCAAAAAACAACTTGCTCTAAAAAAATTTAATACTCGTAATTAAGAATAAAAGAACGCTATCGTTTTAAGTAAATATTTCAGGAGGGTTTTATGAAAAGAAAATGATTACTGCACTTGGTGTTTCTGCTATAATACTGACTAATTTTGTAGGAAGTACTTATGCAGACTCTAAAACAGGAGTTTCTGTTACAGCTCCCTACAATAAAAATCAAATAGCGGAATGGTTAGAAATGCACGCGAAGCCTTTAAAAACAACAAATCCAAATACACCTTTTAATGATTTAAAACCATTTAAGAATATGGTGGGTTCAGCTTCAATTGTAGGTTTAGGTGAAGCTACGCATGGGGCTCATGAAGTTTTTACGATGAAAAACCGTATTGTAAATTATTTAGTATCTGAAAAGGGTTTTACCAACCTAGTTTTAGAAGAGGGGTGGGACAGAGCTTTAGAACTTGATCGATATGTTCTTACTGGTAAGGGAAATCCAAGCCAGCATCTATCACCTGTATTTAAGACGAAAGAAATGTTAGATTTACTTGATTGGATTCGGCAATATAATGCTAATCCAAAACATAAATCTAAAGTGCGTATCATCGGGATGGACATTCAATCAGTAAACGAGAATGTTTATAATAATATAATAGAATATGTTAAAAGAACCAATTCAAAACTTGTGCCGAGGATAGAAGAGAAGATAAAAGGTCTTATTCCTGTAACAAAGGATATGAATACTTTTGAAAGCCTTACGAAAGAAGAAAAAGAAAAGTATATTTCAGATGCTAAACAAATTAGTGCTTTATTAGAGGAAAATAAAAGTTATTTAAATGGGAAATCTAAAGAGTTCGCATGGATAAAACAAAATGCTCGTATTATTGAACAGTTTACTACAATGTTAACGTCACCTCCTGATAAACCATCTGATTTATATTTGAAACATGATATCGCAATGTATGAAAATGCAAAGTGGACTGAAGAACATTTAGGAAAAACTATTGTATGGGGGCATAATGGCCACGTTTCGAAAACAAATATGCTTCCTTTTGTATACCCTAAAGTAGCTGGGCAGTATTTAGCAGAGTATTACGGAAAACGGTACGTATCTATTGGAACATCAGTTTATGAAGGACAATACAATGTCAAGAATAGCAATGGTGAATTTGGCCCATATGGAATATTAAAATCGGATGATCCAAACAGTTATAACTACATCTTTGGACAAGTTAAAAAAGATCAATTTTTTATTGATTTACGTAAGGCAAACGGCGTGACAAAAACTTGGTTGAACGAACAACATCCAATTTTCGCTGGAGTAACTACCGAAGGGCCTGATATACCAAAAACAGTTGATATATCATTAGGTAAAGCGTTTGATATACTTGTTCAAATTCAAAAAGTGAGTCCATCTCAACTACATCAATAAATTTAGAATAATGTACCTTAATGAAGTGTAGTGTTAAGTGTCAATAGAGTTGTTTGAATATATTAGTTAGGTTATTTTCATTAAAGGATTATTAAATGGAATAAATGTTTTCAAATTAGAGACGATGTGGGATAGAAGCACAGTATCATCAAGTTAACAAAATAAAATTCTATCTAAAATGAAAAAAACGCTATTCTTTCTATAGAATCATAGGAAAGGATGGCGTTTTTGTATCTGATCTATTACAACAATTTGGTCAAGGAATTTAAACGTTTTTATCTCTTAATACCTTACGAAATATTACTAAAATGTAGGTATTGTACAACGAATAACATACCCATTAAGCTAAAAAAATAGTTACCGAAAAACTAGAAAAAAAGTGTGTTGCAAAACGAATATGATGCAATTTTACCGGACGGAAAAGCTACATAGAGTATGTAAATGAAACGGAATGAGGGGATTTATTTTTTTGTTATGAAAAAAATTTTCTTTTTATAACTTGATAAATGAAAAAAAATTATATACTAATTCATGTAAACGGTTTACTAAATCGTATTTTGCTAGAAATGAAGGGAAGATTCGCATGGAAACAAGGGGGAGAGTAATCGGGATTGATATCGGTACCACAAGTGCAAAAATGGTTGTGTTCACAGAAAAAGGAAAAGTCATTGCATCATATGCAATCGATTACCCAATTATTCAACCGAATGTAGGATGGGCTGAGCAAGATCCTGATGTAATATGTGCCGCTGTATATAAAAGTGTAAGTGTTTCCATAAAAAAGGTAATGTATTACCAGAAGATATTTCTTCAATCGGTATTAGTACAGCTATGCACGCATTAATTGCAGTAGATGAAAACGGTGCGCCGTTAACGCGCTCTATTATTTGGGCAGATAATCGCAGTACGAAACAAGCGGAAGATTTATTACAACATATGAATGGGCATGATATTTATAGACGAACGGATCCGTTATCCGTGGTTGGTTAATGGACTTAACTGAAAAATCATTTGCAGAAGGTCCGAAACTAGATGGCATTAAAGGTGTAATGAACTCTTCAGGAGAAGGAAAATGGACTGTTGAAACTGCAAGCTGCAGCACCAGTAATCGCAATGTCATAATTTATGCGTTACCGTTCTCAGGAGGATGATACATTCCATGGAAAAGTAGTTTTAGCCCTTCGTAATCAGTTCGGTGGGCATGAAGTTGTGAAAAAATAGAGGATGATTTTTGAAAAGAAACTTGTGCATAAGCGCAAGTTTCTTTTTTTATAGTTTAAGAAATTACTAATTTAAAAATACCAATCAATCATCGTTTTTTTGTCACAAATGACAGCTTCAACGTTCATTGATTGAACAATATATTCTATATTTTCTTCTTTAGCTAATAATAAGGTTGTAAAGGAATCGAATATACTCATAAACGCATACTCATTGTCTTCGCTAGTAATAATTAACTCATTATTGCTAATGTCCCAAATATCTAATGGAGTAGTATTATCTACTTCTAATAATCCGTTTGTATCAAAAAATGGTGATTTTTCATCTAGCCAAATGTAATCCAACAAAATATAGCCTCCTCTTAGACTTTGAAATGTACGGATTCCCGCATTATGTTTTTTGTATTGGTTGTATTAAGTATAAAGCGCTGCATGAAATATGTCCCAACATAAAAATAAGAATAAATAAAATGAAGTTTTCATAAATAGTAAAAGAATGATTATGTCATCAGTGTAGCTAAGAAATGATGTTACATATGGAGAGAGCGTGTTAAAAAAATATGAGGTGGTTAAATGGGAAATGAGCAAGTGAAGAATGTAGGGGAAGAAAAAAAGTTATGTCTTTGTATGATTGTTAAAAACGAGTCTAGAATTATGGAAAGATGTTTAAATGCTACGAAATCAATTGTAGATTTTGTTTCTATTTGTGATACTGGATCAACTGATCATACGCCTGAAATTATTGAAAATTGGTGTAAGGAAAATGAGATACCTGGGACGGTTCATCATGAGCCGTTTAAAAACTTTGGTTATAACAGAAGCTTAGCTGTTTCGTTAGCGCAAAAAACATACCCAGAAGCAGATTATTTATTAATATTAGATGCGGATATGATTTTAGAGGTTGATCCGAATTTCGATAAAACGAGCTTAACGGAAGACCATTATCTTACATTACAATATGATATTCATATTAAGTATTGGCTTACACGGCTTTTAAAAGCGTCTTTACCATGGAAATCAGTCGGTGTTACTCATGAGTATTGGGATATAGATCGTTCCAAAGTTGGAGAGGATTACAATACGAGAGTAGCTAGACTGGAGACGCTTGTCGTTAATGACCCTGGTGATGGTGGGAGTAAAGCGGATAAATTTGAAAGAGATGAGAAGCTGTTGTTACAAGGGCTGAGTGATCCAGAAACTACGCCAGATTTGCATATAAGATATTTATTTTATTTAGCCCAAACGTATTTTCATTTAAGTCAATTTGAAGATTCGATTAAATGGTATAAAAAACGAGTGGAAGCAGGGGGATGGGTTGAAGAGGTATTTTATTCGTTATTGCGAATAGGATTTTGTTATGAACAATTAGCAACTCGTTCAGCAAATAAACAACTTGAAGTAACAGAAGTGGATGAAAAAGAAAATGCTAAGAAACAAGAAGAGCAATATACAGCATTAGCTGTTCTTTATTTTCAAAAAGCGTGGGAATATAGACCAACTAGGGCTGAGCCATTATATCAACTTGCAAGAATGTATCGATTAAAATCTCAAAATAATATTGCTTTGATGTATGCCCTGCAAGGGAAGGAAATTCCTTTTCCGAAAAATGATCTTCTATTTGTAGATTATCATGTGTATGATTACTTATTTGACTATGAGATTTCTATAAATGCTTTTTATATACCACATAAAAAGCATTTAGGTGCAGTGTCACAAAAATTTTTGGAATCGAAAAAAGATGAGTTACCGTTGCATATAGCAAATATGGTAGAAAGTAATGCGAAATTTTATTAAATACAATTTCGGTTAAAGGAGTAGTGGAGTAATAATGGAATTAATACGATGGGCGCTAGAACTAGGAGAATCTGTGCATGGAAATACGTATGAAGAATTGTTGCCACTACTAGATTATTATTATGATCGTGATCATTTAAAAGCGTATTGTATCGCAAATCTTCTGTTAAACATGGACGTATCAGATGAACATCAGCAAAGAATTGAATTAAGAAGGTGCATTGCTGCTTATTATGCTGGACTATATAAAGTAGCAAAAAAACATGCAAAGGATCTTTTACTGAAATATCCGGATGTAGATTTATATAAGAATAATTTAAGGCTAATGGAAGCTTATTTGAATAAAGAATATGATTATTGTTTGTTTATATGCCCAAAGACGTATGGTAGTTTTATAGATGTTGCGCGAGCTTTGAAATGGCGATTGGAGCAAGAGGGAAATACAGCAATCATATCAGAAACAATACTCGAAAATGTGGGGAATACAATTGTTTTTGGAGCGCATACATATGCACATAGCCCACATCTCCTTCCGAAAAATGCAATTATTTATAATTTAGAACAGCTATATGAAGGAAGCCCTTATGCGCATCCTCTTTATTTAATGTTATTAAAAGATAAGGAAGTTTGGGATTATAGTAAACAAAATATAGAATGGTTAAAACAAAGAGGAGTAGGAAAAGAAATAAAACATGTAGGCATGAACTATGCACCAACTTTAGAAATAAAAAAAGATGCATTTGATGAAGAATTAATTGAAGACATTGATATACTGTTTATAGGTGCTCTTAACCCAAGGCGGCAAGCTATATTGGATCAATTAAAAGTCGTTGCCCCGAATTTAAATATTGTTTTTAAAAATAATGCATGGGGAATTGTTAGAAATGAGTTAATTGCCAGGTCTAAAATTATATTAAATATCCACTTTTACTTATCTGGTATTCTTGAAACTCCTCGAGTTTCTTATGCAGTGGCAAATAAGAAATTTATTATTTCGGAAAATAGCAACCCAGAGGACGAAATAGATTGGCCGGGTATTGTATTTACTCCGTATGAAAAAATAATTGAAAACGTAATGAAATATATAGAATTATCAGAAGAACGGAAAAGATTAGCGGAAAAAGCATATAACCATTTTAAAGCAAATGAAAGTTTAGGTACATTGAGCATGAGAGATGAAACAAAGTAATTGTACGAAACTCATACGAAAGTATGAGTTCTTTTTTGTTTATCATACTATTTTATGAAACAAGTTAACTCTTTATATTGTGTTTTGTGTAGAAATTTCTGATAATATATAAGTAGAAATTGAAAACAAAGGGGAGAAATAATCATGAAACTAGTTGTTATTAACGGTACACCAAGAAAATTTGGTAGAACTCGCGTGGTGGCAAAATATATTGCGGATCAATTTGAAGGGGAATTATATGATTTAGCAATTGAGGAGTTACCTTTATACAATGGAGAAGAGTCACAACGTGATTTAGAGGCAGTGAAAAAATTAAAAACGTTAGTGAAAGCTGCGGATGGGGTTGTATTATGTACACCAGAATATCATAATGCGATGAGCGGTGCGCTGAAAAACTCTTTAGATTACTTAAGTAGTAATGAATTTATTCATAAACCAGTTGCGTTGTTAGCGGTTGCTGGTGGCGGTAAAGGTGGAATAAATGCATTAAACAGCATGCGAACGGTCGCTAGAGGTGTTTATGCAAATGCAATTCCAAAACAAGTTGTTCTTGATGGATTACATGTGCAAGATGGTGAACTTGGGGAAGATGCAAAACCATTAATTCATGATGTAGTTAAAGAATTGAAAGCATATATGAGCGTATATAAAGAGGTGAAAAAGCAACTAGGAGTTGAGTGATATGTCATCTCTTTATAAAGATTCACGCTTGTATTTCATTCTAGGGGCCAATAGTCTATCAGCTATTGGTTCCGGTATTGTAATGATAACGATTCCATGGTTGTTAATTAAAGAGAGTGGAGGAGAGACAACGTTTGGTTATGTTTCCATCATCTCAACACTGATTATGTTTTTGTTAACTCCGTTTATCGGGCAAAGTATTGATCGTTTTTCAAGAAAATCTTTATTATTATGTAATGAAGGTATTGGGATAGCCGTAATCGGAATAATGGTTATATGGGGATTTGCTGGGCAATCCTATCATTCTATTCATTATATTCTTATTTATATAGCGGGCTCTTTTTACTATCTATTATTTTATCCTACAATTTTTGCGTTCAACCAAGAAATTTTTCAAGCAGAACATTATAAAAGTTTAAGTGGAACGATGGAAATACAAGGACAGTTAACACAAGTTATTTCAGGAGCAGCCGCGAGCTTTCTAATTGAAGTTGTGTCTTTGAAGTGGATATTGTTAGTAGATATGTTAACTTTTGTAGGAGCATTTTTGCTGTTTTTATGTATACCGTATGTCAAGAAAAAAGAGATTAAAAAGAAAATAACATTTAAGAAGCAATTGTTCGAAGGAATTCACTTTATGAAAAAACGTCCTAAGCTCTTTTGGTTCTTACTTGCTACTTATATGCCGTTTATAGGTGTCATGATGGCAAATTATTTAATACCAGTTTATATTTCGGATATACTTAAAGCTAATGCCTCTGTATACGCGATAGAGGGAATGATGTACGGTGTTGGAGCTGTTGTTGCAGGAATCTGTATTCCACTGATAATGAAATATGTCAAAACAGAAGTTTCAATCGTTATGACGATGTGCATTTATGTAATTTCAATTACCGCAATGATTATTGAACCTTCCGTAATGTTGTTATATGGACTAGCGATTTTTCATGCGATTGGAAATGCGGGGACAAGAGTGGCGAGAAATGTATTGATGATGGAGGAAATCCCAAACGAAGTAATGGGACGTGTTGACAGCTTATTTCGATTAATTGGTACAGGAATAAGAATTGTATTATTAATGCTGTTTACAGCTGGTGTATCTAAAGCTGGGGTAATGCTCCCGTTTTACGTACTTAGCTGTATATTGATTCTATCATTAGGAATTGCTCTTTATTATGTATATTCACAACGTAAAGTAGGGACGAAAGTTTTTAATAAATCAATCGTTTAAAAAACACTTCTGCCTTCCAATCTTTTTTTATATAATAAAAAGAAAGGGAGTGCAAACATATTTATGAACAAATGGATATTACTTATAATCTTATTATTACCACCACTATACATTCTTTGTATGACCTTTCGAATGAAGAAAGTTGCTCGTGAAAAGCTGAGCCATCACTCTCCGTACGTTCTTATATTAGGTGCAAAGTTATTTGGAGATAGACCGTCTTTATCTCTTCAAAACCGTTTGGATGTAGCATTGGAATATTTAGTTTCTCATCCTGAAGCGAAAGTAATTGTTTCAGGTGGTCAAGGAGAAGATGAAGATATACCGGAAGCTCATAGTATGAGGAACTATTTAATGGTACATGGTATAGATGAGAGTCGTATTTTAATAGAAGATCAATCTACAAATACGTATGAGAATTTAAAGTTTAGTATAGATTTATATGATGTGAAACATGCGGTAGTTGTAAGCAATACGTATCATTTATATAGAACGAAAATAATTGCAAAGCGTTTAGGCATGAGGATGGAGGCACTAGCTGCTGAAACGCCAATGCGCTCTAAGAGAAAAATGTATGTGCGTGAATACGCCGCTATAATGAAAACCATATTGTTAGACCGTTAGAGCTCAAATGTGAGCTCTTTTTTTGTTGAATAATGCGTATCATTTGAAATGAATTCCATATTCCATCAAAATAAAGGAAACAACGATAAAGGAGTTGTATTTGTGATTCAGTTTAATCAAGTGTCAAAATCATATGAAGATGGCACAAAAGCAGTGGATTCATTGCATTTAGAAATTAAAAAGGGAGAATTTTTTGTTCTCATTGGTCCGAGTGGTTGCGGGAAAACAACGACAATGAAAATGATTAATCGTTTAATTGAAACGACAGAAGGCTCAATTTTAATCGATGGAAAAGATATTCAAGAATACAATATTAATGAATTACGATGGGATATAGGGTACGTGTTGCAGCAAATCGCTTTGTTCCCTCATATGACAATTGCTGAAAATGTTGCAGTTGTTCCTGAAATGAGAAAGTGGAGCAAAGAAAAAATAAAAGCTCGTGTCGATGAGTTGCTCCAGATGGTCGGGCTAGATCCAGACGTATATCGCGATCGCATGCCTGATGAATTATCAGGAGGACAAAAACAACGTGTAGGTGTCGTGCGGGCATTAGCCGCAAACCCGAAAATCGTTCTTATGGATGAACCATTTAGTGCGCTAGATCCATTAAGTAGAGAACAGCTTCAGAAGGATATCGTACAATTGCAAAAGAAGATTCAAAAAACAATTGTATTCGTAACACATGATATGCAAGAAGCATTATCACTTGGAGATCGCATTTGTGTTATGAAAGAAGGAAAAGTTGTTCAATTAGATACGCCAGAAGGAATTATACATAACCCGAAAAATGAATTTGTAGAAGAATTCATTGGAAATCGTGGAAGACCTTGGTATGAGGGGAAAAGTATTGAAGATGTATTGCCACATGATGAAAGTATGCGGATAGAAGGGGAGGCACTATCATTACATTCTTCTTTACAAGAAGCATTAGTTCGCCTGCGAGCTGATGAAGTCGTTCCAGTTGAAGAAAATGGTCGATATGTTGGAGCTTTAACAAGTCGTCATATTGTCAATTATATCGTTGAACAAATGAAGGAAAGAGGCTAAACAGTGACTGATTTTATACAGACGTTCCAAGAACGAAAAATAGAATTACTAACTGCATTAAGTGAGCATTTACAAATATCGCTTATTTCATTATTTTTTGCAGTAATTATTGCGGTACCGCTTGGCATTTTATTAACGAGAAAAGAGCGAATGGCTGAATTTATAATAGGAACTTCTGCAGTAATGCAGACAGTGCCATCACTTGCATTGCTCGGACTATTAATTCCGTTAGTAGGAATCGGAAAACTTCCAGCGATTATCGCATTAGTTGTGTATGCACTATTACCTATTTTACGCAATACATATACAGGAATACGGGAGTTAGATGAATCTTTAATTGAAGCAGCGAAAGCTATGGGGATGAATAGCTGGAGAAGACTGTGGAAGGTAGAGCTTCCTCTTGCGTTACCAATTATTATGGCCGGTATTCGTACGGCAATGGTATTAATTGTTGGAACGGCTACATTAGCAGCTCTTATAGGTGCTGGTGGGCTTGGTAAACTCATATTGCTTGGTATCGATCGGAATGATCATGCGCTTATCATTTTAGGGGCCGTACCAGCCGCGTTACTTGCTTTATTCTTTGATGTAGTACTTCGGGTGCTTGAGAGTCCAAAACGTTCGTCTAAGCGTGTTATATTGACGATATGTATTGTTTGTATAATGGTTGCTTCTCCATTTCTTTGGAATACCGAAAAGAAAGATATTGTTATTGCGGGCAAACTTGGATCAGAACCTGAAATTTTAATTCAAATGTATAAGCAGCTTATTGAACAAGATACCGATTTACATGTACAATTAAAACAAGGTCTTGGAAAAACATCATTTGTATTCGAAGCGTTGAAATCAGGGGAAGTAGATATATACCCTGAGTTTTCGGGAACAGCTTTATCTACATTCGTGAAAGAAGAGCCAAAAAGTACAAATCGGGATGAAGTATATGAGCAGGCTCGCGTTGGAATGGAAAAGAAATATAGTATGGTTATGTTGAAACCAATGGAGTATAACAATACATATGCACTAGCTATGCCGAAAAAAATAGCAGATCAAAAGAATATAAGTACAATTTCTGATTTAGGAAATATTGCACAGGATGCTAAAGTAGGGTTCACATTAGAATTTGCTGATCGTGAAGATGGTTATAAAGGAATGCAAAAATTATATAACTATAAGTTCTCGAATGTTAAAACGATGGAGCCGAAGCTGCGTTATAGCGCAATTGAATCTGGAGATGTTAACGTAATCGATGCATATTCAACAGATAGTGAATTGGAACAGTACGGACTTAAAGTGTTAAAAGATGATAAAGGGTTATTCCCACCATATCAAGGTGCACCGTTATTAAGAAAAGAGACATTACAAAAATATCCTGAACTTGAAAAAGTATTAAATAAATTATCTGGAAAAATTACAGATGAAGAAATGCGAAAAATGAATTATGAAGTAAATGTGAATGGTAAAAGTAGTGAAGAAGTCGCAAAACAATTTTTACAAAAAGAGAATTTACTTCGTTAAATTTACAAAAAATATACAAATTCATATGTATGAAATGACCGTTCATTATAAAATGAACGGTTTTTTTGTGCATACTTATACATTTTTTCAAAAAAGTATTCCATTTTTCTTCATTTTCTTTTAGAATAAGTAATGTTTTCCTGAAAAAATATAAGAGAAGCGTCTATTAGAGAAAAAGGTGACTTTAATAGTTGAACGAACATAACACCTAGAATGACAGATGGGGTGGTACAAATAGAAAAGAAGTTAGGATTTTTTCCATTAATTGCATTAGTAGTCGGAACAATGGTTGGTGGCGGTGTTTTTAGTTTACCGCATGATTTAGCAGTAGGAGCAAATAGCGGCTCTATCATAATTGGCTGGTGTATTACAGCGATGGGAATGATTCCACTCGCGCTCGTATATCAAACGTTAGCAAGAAAGAAACCAGAGCTTGAGGGCGGGATTTATAGTTATGCACGTGCTGGTTTCGGTGAATATATCGGATTTAACAGTGCTTGGGGATACTGGTTAGCAGGAATTTTAGGAAACGTTGCAACAATCATGTTACTGTTTAGTACATTAGGTTATTTCTTCCCCATTTTTAAAGGTGGAAATAGTGTTGCGTCTATCGTAGGAGCATCACTTTTATTATGGACACTTCATTTTCTAATTTTATTTGGCATTCGTGAAGCATCTATTATGAATGTGATTGCAACAATAGGGAAATTGGTACCAATCGTATTATTTATTGTTGTAATGGTAACAGCGTTTCGCTGGGATACATTTACACATGATTTTTGGGGAGAAGGAACTATTTCAGTTTCCTCTATACTTGGTCAAGTGAAGAATACAATGCTTGTAACTCTTTGGGTTTTCATCGGGGTTGAAGGAGCGGTAGTATTATCTGGAAGAGCGAAAAATAGTCGAGACGTCGGTAAAGCGACAGTATTAGGACTTATTTTAGTAATGTCTATTTATATTTTAATTTCTGTCTTGTCAATGGGAGCGATGACAAGAGGAGAACTTTCTGTTTTAGAAACGCCGTCAATGGGACATGTATTAGAACATGTTGTTGGGACGTGGGGCGCAGTAGCGATTAACATCGGGTTAGTTGCTTCACTTGTAGGTACATTAATAGGTTGGTTTTTACTTGTTTCTGAAATTTCCCATGTAGCAGGAAAAGATGGCGTGTTTCCGAAAGTCTTTACGAAAACAAATAAAAAACAAACACCGCATATGGCATTATGGATCTCAAATGGCGTTGCCCAAGTTATATTTATAATCGTTCTGTTTTCAGAGTCAACATATCAAATTATGTATTTCATAGCGTCAACATCAATTTTAGTACCATATTTATTATCAGCGTTATTCCAATTCAAATTAGTGATTACAAATGAACTAAAAGATGCAAAAGTGAAAAATGGTTCGCTAGCTTTAATTGCTTCACTTTACTCTATATGGCTTATTTATGCAGCTGGTTTGAAGAATTTATTGCTCGTTTCAATCGTATACGGAATTGGGATCATTGTTTATGTGTACGCAAGAAAAGAAAAAGGAAATCGTTGTTTTACTCGTATAGAGAGATATGTAATGTGGGCAATTGTCGTAGCAGCTGTTACATCTCTTTATATGTTATTGACTGGAAATATAAAAATGTAAAAGTCCTTTTCATTTAAAGGGCTTTTTTCTTTGTCTATAGAATATTTAATACATAAGATATTCAGGAGGGATGAAAATGGAAGGAAAAGAACAGTTGAACAGAATTGTTGATTTAGCGAGTGAAGTAAGGAAAGTGTTAGTGCAAGAATCTTTTTTTAATCATCATCCTGAACTGCGAGGAGTGATTGAAAATTTAGCGAGTGCGGTAGAGAATTTGGCGGAATTACAGCAACATAAAGATGAAAACGCTGAAGATCGTTTACGATATGTACTTGCTAAAATGAAAATTGCTCATAATGCCATCTTACAAGAGAAAAACGCATTTCCATCTCATTAATATACGATTTCATTTTGAACCTGGCGGATAACGTCAGGTTTTTTGTTTCTAGTTTTGCGTTTCTTTCATACACTAAGAATAGTATGAAAAAAGAAGGTGACGAAGGTGAAATTACATAAAGCTTTTCAGCCAAGTTTTATAAAACGAATGTACTATATGAGATTTATTGGGAAGTTTACAAAAGCAGAGAGTGAGAAGAGTGGAGAGAATTTCTTTATACAATGCCTATCGCCAATACCATTCACGTTGCAAGAGCAATTAAAAAATGAACCATATGTATTTGAAGGTTTATGTAGCAATAAAAAGAATGAAAAAGTCTTTTCGGAATTAAAAAAAAGAAAACTAGAAAAGCAATTGGTTATGTTTCGTCTTTATTATGAAAGAGGACATATATACGTGGAGTTAATTTGTACAGAAGAACCGCGAGAAATAGCAAACGGTTATAAAATGATTCCAGTACCTAAAGTTTCCGATTATAAAAAGGGAGAGTCTTTAGAAAGAAAACTTAGTAATGGTTATTTGTCATTTCTAATGCCAAAATATCCGAAAGACTTTGAGCCCCCTGAGTTATTGTGGCATGAGGGAAGGTTATATGGAAATATATCTTTAAAGTCATCGTCAATTAGTTCAATCGCATATTTTGAACAGCAGCGGGAATGTAAGTATATAGAACTTAATGACTGGATGAAGTATGTAGAAATAGCGGTAGAAGATCAATTATATTTTGTAAGCAATCATGTGTATGAGCAATTAAAAAAACGAATAACTGAAGAAGGTAAGCTTGTAGAGGTAGAGGAAATAAAAGTGCAAAAGGATGAATGGGAATGGGATGAGCGTGAATCCGTCTTTTTACAGTATGTGAAAAGTTTTGTACGTAATAGAGGGCTATATTTGGATGAAACAGATATTTATAACTTTCATATAAGTACAAAAACAAATATGTTGACGATTCTGGGGGGGATACCAGGTGCTGGAAAATCCCGTTTTGTGCAAGCTTATGCAGAAGCACTTGGATTACAATACGGGGAAGAATTGGTTTGGATCCCGATTTCACCATCATATCAAGAACCACATGATTTACTTGGTTACCTTCATCCAAATGGTACTTTTATTGAAAGTGAAACAAAATTAGTTAGGGCGTTAATGAAGGCAAAAGAAAATCAAAATCAGCTGTATATAATCGTTTTTGATGAAATGAATATGTCACATATTGAGCATTGGTTTACTCCATTTCTATCTGTTCTTCAACTTGAAAAACAAAATCGTATTTTAAATTTATATGAAGGTGTGCAAGAAAAAGAAAATTCAATTCCGCCAACAATTGAAATTGGAGAAAATATTATATTTGTTGGTACTGTGAATTTTGATGAAACAACGAAGGAGCTCTCAGATCGATTATTAGATCGGACGAATGTAATAACTTTACGAAAGATTCCGTTTTGTGAGATGTGTATGGAGCAAGAGAAAGTTGTATTACAACCACCTCTGAAAGTAACTGCAGGAGAATTTCGCATAAATTGGGTCAGGAATAAAACGATGATTGAGGTGTTTTCTGAAGAAGAGTTAGAGCTATTAGATAAGTTACATGGTGTATTGTCATCACACGATACGTCAAAGGGAATTTCTTTTCGATGTGCAAATGCAATTGCTACTTATTTGCAAAATATACCGTTCCAAAATAATCATTCTTATATGATTAGTAGAGAGGAAGGATTTGATTTACAAATAAAGCAACGTGTATTGACGAAAATAAGAGGGACTGAAATGATGGTTGGGTCTTTACTTTCAGAGGAAGTAAAAAGGGGGGCAACATTAGTACCTCTTTTGCAATCTCCACTTGCAAACAGAGTATCTACATTTGAACACTCTTTAGCATATATAAGAGAAAAGCGTAGAGAACTGGAGTTGTATGGTTATGCAAAATGATGGACGATACGAAACAGAAATCGTTGATACGAAAGAAACGCTTCCTTTTGTATTAAAGTTAATTATTGGAACGGAGTCAAAAGGAGAATATATTTTATTAAATCGTCTTTGTACCTCTGCAACAGCATTAGTTCAATGTATTTATAAAGTGCAAGAATTAAAACCAATTAGATTGCAATACCATTATGAAAATCCAATGAATATTACTTTTATATGGAATAAAGTCTATGAGGGACAGAAAAATATAAAAGAGACAAAATATGAAATAAATGAAAAAAAACAAAAGGTATTAATATATGAACATGGAAAAACGGAATTCTTTTATCCATGGCGTTGTGGTTTATATCATTTTGAGGTGAATATAGAAGATCGAACGTATTATGGCGCTTTTCAAGTCGTTCCAAAAAATTTTTTTGATGATCAATTTGAAATGATTCAAAACTATGTGAAGTCAATTTTAAATGAGTTGATTTTAGATAGAGGTTATTATAAAAAGACTTTCTCTGCACTTAGCGATATTGAAGATTCTTCTTATCTAGTGTTACTTAGAAAGTTGCCGCAAAAAATGAAAAAGATAAAGCAAATTTTTAAGAAAATAGAATCGAGTTCAAAATTTATACATGAATATAAATGGGAAGAAAAGGAGCGGAAAGTAACGAGGAAAGGAGCGGTAGTGGCGGAAAGAAAACCGTACGCAAAATATTATAATCGTAAGTTTATCGAACAAAAAAATAGTATAGAAAATGCATTTCTTAAATTTAAAGCGATGCAATTTTATCTTTATTTACTTGAAGCCGAAAGTTTTTTGCGTCAAACAATTGAAATATTAGAAAGAGAAAAAAAGAAGAAATCAGAAGAATTTCAAGCTGTAAAAACGATTATACAAACAATTGAGCGTAATGGATCAGTGACCGATAGAGAGAAACAAAAATATAAAAATATACATTTACTAAAAGAGGCGGATTTACGAAAAAGTTCTATGAAGATACAAGAATATAAAATTTTAGCGCATTTCGTACATGATAGTGTACAATACTTTCAAACTTTAATGCATTCTCCATTTTGGAGAGAAGTTTCTGAAACGGGTAGAATGAACGCACATAATTTACCGATACCACATCAACAATTACTACAGCATTTAGATTTACTCCCACAATATACAGATCAATCTCCATCTTTATTATTTGTTTATAAACCAACTTTTTTAGTGTATGAATATTACGCTTTTTTTATCGTTATTTCCATGTTAGAGCAAATTGGTTTTGAAGCTAGAAATTCCATTCGTGAACAAATACAAGAACATTTTTATGTAGATGGATTACAAGATGGAACGACAGTAGTTTTACATCGAGATGATATGAAAGTCCATGTCGCATTTAATGATTTAATTGAAACACATCCTCTTATTGCATTAAGTAAAGGGAGTAATTTTTATAATGGAGAAGATACGAAGAAGCCAGATATTCGCTTAGACTGTTATGTAAAGGGGGAAGAGAAATACGTCTATCAATCTTCTATTATTATTGAAGTGAAGTATAGCCCAATGTACAATATTTTTCAGCACGTTGGGAATACGAAAGCAACTGAGCAAATGTATAAGTACTGGTCTATAAAATTTGTAGAAGAACAGGATGGAAAGCGAGTCTATCATCGAAGGGCCATTTATGAAGTCATTTGTGTATATCCAGGAAGTCATATGCATGGTAAAAAAATTGAGTCTGGTTGTGGTATTTTCTTACAATTATATCCATATAAAACAAAGCAAGGGGAAGAGAAATTAGCTGGAAAACATGGAATGGTACAAATTTTTGAGAAGTGGTTAAAAAGCATGAAGAAGTAAAAGAAATCCTTTTTTATAAAGGATTTCTTTAGATTAAGAAGAATTATATGCAGTAGGGGAGACGGCTTCATACGATATGAATTTGCAAGTAATATAAATATATTGTGAGAAGGATGGTACATGAGGGATAAGAGATGATTATGATGGAATTTAATTCGTTTTGCAGAATATAATAAGTCATAAATATTTTTAGTTGCATACGAAGATTTGTTCTTATATGATAGATAGTGAAAGCGTTATCAAAAACAGAGCGGCGATGGGAAAGGCGGGGAAATATGTTCCAGCGTGTTCAAACAAAGGAAGAACATTTTTGGTTCGAGCAACTATGGGGAGATTTTTGTGAAGAAAGAAACTTAATGTTCGTAGAACGTAATTTAAATCCATCACGATTTTTATTAATAGAAGATGAACATCATATCGGTACAGTAGAATGTATGAAGTATACGGTACCAGAACAATCAAATTCTGAGTTTTTCTATCCGTTTTCTAAAAATGATTTAGTGAAAGATTTGCAAAATGTATATGAAATAGGCAAGTTAAGTATTGCGAAAACGTCTCGTGGGAGAGGACACTTCAAAAGACTAACAGCTATTTTATTTATGCATGCATTAGAAACAAAAGCAGAATGGTATATCGCAGCGGTTACAAAAAGAATGTATATGTATTTATTAACACTCGGTTTCCCAATTGAACCGATAGATAAGCCATTTCAATTTCATGATACTTTACAAGGTGTACCAGTACGAATTCATGCCCGAAAAGGGGCTACGCATTTGTATTCTTTAAAAGAATTTCGAGATGTAATTCAAGGAAATGCCCATGCACAGGCATTAATCGCAGAATACAGTAAGAATATTATGTTAACCAAATAAAACGAAATGAATATGTATAATAAAGAGAATGCGATTTTAAAATGAAATTATTCTTCATGAAAAAGACCCTTATTATTTTAATAAGGGTCTAAAAATTATAATCCAAATATACTAAAAATCATTTTACGGCGCTTCGGTTTCTTTTCACGTTCATATATTGGCTTTGTATCGGGAGTAATATAGATTGGTTCTTCTTTCTTGAGGGTAGCTTCTAGTTTTTGAATTCGCTCTAACATTTCCTCCATTTCACGGCGATGTTGTAAAAGTTGGTACGTAACAACATCATTTGCCTTATCTTGCATTTGTTCTTCTATTCGATCTAGTCTTCTCGTAATTGTGTTTAATTGAGCGGTTAATTGCTCAAAATCATGTGATGATATGTTTTGAACAATTGTATTTACTTGAGTTTTCAATTCTTCAACATCATTTGATGATGTTTTTTGAGTAGGGTGAGTGTTTTGGGACTTCTCTATTTGTGAAAGATGGTATTCTAACATTTGGTCTAAATCATCTTGTGTAAAAATAAAGTGACCATATTTATTTTTTTCTATAGTAAGATTTAATTGTTGTGCAATCCGGACAACAGCCTTTGGGCTAACACCTAATTTTTTTGCGATAAATGGTGTTTTATATTCCAAAATAATCCCTCCTATATATATCCTGTTGAATGATTTCGATCTATGAAGTAAGTTCCCTTCCAGTGTGACAAAAGAAGTGTGGAATCGGCAAAGAAAGTGTTTTTTCACGAAATGAAGCTAGGAAGAATATATCGTGAATATAAAAGTTTTTATCTTGAAATTTAGAATCATTTGACTGAGGGAAATGAATTAGATTATCATAATGATAAATATCTTTTTTATGTATGCATATAATATATAAAAAGGTGGTTGCTAATGTAGAATTTTGTTAGAGTATTAGAATGCTTACTTCACTTGAATAAAATTAAGTAGGAGGTGGCTTCCTTGCTTACAATGTAAGTAAGGAAAAGTATTTGGACATATATAGTATAAGTATAGTGATTGTTTTAATTGCCTTAACGGCATTTTTCGTTGCAGCAGAATTTGCAATTGTTAAAGTGCGAAGTTCAAGAATTGACTATTTAATTGCAGAAGGAAATAATCGCGCAACATCTGTCAAAACAGTCATTACAAACTTAGACGAATATTTATCTGCTTGTCAGCTAGGAATAACAGTTACAGCACTGGGAATTGGGTGGTTCGGTAAACCTGCGTTAAAGCAAATGTTTGACACATTTTTTGTGAATTTGAACATTTCTACTCAACTAGCAGATATTTTTGCTGTAATTTTAGTGTTTTTGTTTATTACATTTTTGCATGTTGTAATAGGGGAATTGGCTCCAAAAACATTTGCGATTCAAAAAGCTGAACAGGTGAGTTTATTTGTTGCTAAACCGTTAACTTTCTTTTATCGTATGGCGTTTCCATTTATTTGGCTATTAAATGGATCAGCCCGAATAATTACGAAGTTGCTAGGGCTGAAACCACCGAAAGGGCACGATGAAGTTCATTCAGAAGAAGAATTACGGTTATTAGTTTCAGAAAGTTACAAAAATGGAGAGATTAATCAGTCTGAATATAAATATGTAAATAAAATCTTTGAATTTGATGATCGTATAGCAAAAGAGATAATGGTACCCCGAACTGAGATGCATATTATAAGTAAAGAAATGCCTGCTGAAGAAGCGTTGCAAAAAATGTCTCGGGAAAAATATACGAGATATCCAGTTGTTGATGGCGACAAAGATCACGTAATAGGCTTTGTGAATTTTAAAGATATTTTCACAGATTTTGTGCAGCATAATGCGGTTAGTAATAAGAAAGTAGAGCAATATATTAGGCCGATTATTTTAGTTATCGACTCTATCCCAATACACGACTTATTTTTAAGAATGCAAAAAGAAAGAACACATATTGCTATATTGATAGATGAATATGGTGGTACGTCTGGACTTGTTACTGTTGAAGACATTTTAGAAGAAATAGTTGGAGATATTCAAGATGAGTTTGATACAGATGAACAGCCAGAAATTCAACAAGTTAGTGAAACGAAAACAATACTAGAGGGAAAAGTACTTGTTAGTGAAACGAAAACAATACTAGAGGGAAAAGTACTTGTTAGTGAAGTAAATACGTTATTAGGTTTAAAGATTGATGATAATGGTGTTGACACAATAGGTGGATGGATTTTAACGAAGAATATAGAAATTGCCGAAGAGGATTTCATTGAAATCGAAAATTATAAGTTTTGCGTAAAAGAATTAGATGGACATTATATAAAGAGACTAGAAGTTACAAAAACTGTAGAATCAATTGTTATTTTAGAAGATGAAAAACAAATTTCATTACAAGAACAAATTAGTTCGTAGACTCTGCTAGATGGCAGAGTTTTTTTTGAGCATAATGTTTTTGGCAGAATAAGGGCTATGTTACAATGAAATAAGTCAGACCTTTCACTAGGTGAAGTATTGTTGTATACATATATTTGAAAGGGGAAGAATTATGAAAAAGCATTTATATATAAATGGAGATTGGAAGTCTGTAAACACGTATAAACCATTATACGCACCATACTCTGAAGAAACATTAGCGGAAATTGCGCAAGGAACGGAAGAAGATGTAAAAGAGGCTGTTACTGCCGCAAAAAATGCAATGAAAGAAATGAATACATTATCTGCATATGATCGAGCGACTATTTTAGAGAAAGTCGCACAAAAAATGGATGAAAGAAGAGAAGAATTTGCAGAAATTATTGCAAAAGAGGCTGCAAAACCAATACGTGCTGCAAGGGGAGAAGTAGATCGTACCGTTCAGACATACAAATTTGCAGCTGAAGAAGCGAAGCGTATATACGGTGAGACACTGCCACTTGATGCGGCACCTGGTGCAGATGGGCGTATTGCATACACAATACGAAAACCGATTGGGGTTATAGGAGCTATTACACCATTTAATTTTCCATTAAATTTAGTGGCACATAAAGTGGGCCCCGCAATTGCTGCTGGAAATACAGTTGTATTAAAACCAGCTGATCAAACGCCTCTATCATCTTATGCATTAGTTGAACTATTTGAAGAAGCAGGATTGCCAAAAGGGGCTTTAAATATTGTTTCTGGTCCTGGTTCAACTGTAGGCGAAGCAATAGTTACAAATGATGATGTTGCTTCCATTACTTTTACGGGAAGTCCGAAAGTTGGACTTGGAATTAAGGCAAAGGCTGGGTTAAAGCGAGTTACGTTAGAACTAGGATCGAATGCCGCTGTTATTATTGATGAAGATGTTGAATTAACAGATGAATTAATTGAACGAGTAAAATGGGGAGCATTTGTTAATAATGGACAAGTTTGTATTTCGGTACAACGCGTTTTTGTACATGAAGAGAGACTGGATGAATTTTTATCTAAGTTACAAAAATCGATGGAAACAGTTGTTGTTGGTGATCCGTTGCTTGAGGAAACGGATGTATCAGCTTTAATTTCGAAAAAAGATGTCGAGCGTATCGATAACTGGGTGCAAGAAGCAGTTAAAGAAGGAGCGAACGTTTTGTATGGTGGTAACAAACGTGATGAAAGGATTTTTGAACCAACTGTATTAACGAATGTTCCAGAGCATGTATCTGTACAGTGCCAAGAAGTGTTCGGTCCACTTATGACAGTAAATACATTTAAAGAATTTGATGAGGCTATAGAGCAAGTAAATCATTCACGTTACGGTCTACAGGCAGGTGTATTTACAAATAATTTGTTTAAAGCTATGCGTGCAATTGATGAGCTTGAAGTTGGTGGTGTCATGATAAATGATATTCCAACGTTCAGAGTAGACCATATGCCTTACGGGGGTGTGAAAGAAAGTGGTACGGGGCGTGAAGGAATTAAATATGCAATCGAAGAAATGACAGAAATGAAATTAGTGTGTATTAAAAAATAAAGGAACTAGAATTTAAACATCGCAAAAAAACGAGTAGGAAATGTTTACGATTCCATACTCGTTTTTTTTGTTTATTTGACGTTTCTTAGAATGATTTCATTTAATCAAGTGTACCTTTTACTTCATTTCTTGTTTGAAAATAGCATCTTCTACATAAATTTGTTCTTTGTCGACAGCAGTGCTATGAGATAATACTAAACCGATTGGTGTTTCTGTACCTTTATTTTGAACAATTGTAAAAGGAACATTTTTTTCGTTCGCTAATTTAATGTATTTTGATAAATGTGGGTAAGCAATGCCACCATTTAGGAATATTTGTAATGATTGAGAAGAGCGCATGCTACTAGCTACTTCAGAATATACATTACTTTGCATTACTTGACCGATAGTTAAAGCGATTTCTACACGCTCACGTAATGTAGTTAAATACATATTACGTTCTTCTGGTTTGTTTTGCTTTTGGCCGTAAATGCCTTCTTGGAGATAATCTTCCACATTTTTATTTACCATATTTTTCACACCTTTCCTTTTCTATTGTACGAAAGAATGAAGCAGGATGCAAAAAAAGTCGCATCGAATATAAAAAATTTGAATGAAAGGAAGGAAAATGGAATGTAACAATCTAAACAATTAATAAAGTTATAAAAATTTTATCAACACATATTAACAAAATGTGACAATAATCTATTAACGAATCATGTTTTTTGTGTTAATATTCAAAATATAAAGGGTGTTCGTCGCATGGAAATGGAGGAATGGAGGTTTTTCCAATCGATAAGGATATTAAAGAAGTATTTTGTTCGCACTTGAAAAACAACAGGCACCAATTCGTTGAGAACTGGAAAAACAAAATGATAATTTCCGATAAAGATCCATTTAGACTAGAAGCAGTTCAAAATGGAGAGGATTTATTAGAGTTTATTATTGAACTTACTATGGAAGAAAAAGATATAAATTATCTTCAGCCATTATGCGAGAAAATTGCTATTGAACGTGCAGGAGCAGATGCGAATATAGGTGATTTTGTTTATAATGCAAATGTAGGAAGAAATGAGCTTTTCGAAGCGATGTGTGAATTAGATGTTAGTGCACGTGAATTGAAACCAATTATGGCCCAAATACATACTTGTTTTGACAAATTAATTTATTACACTGTTTTAAAATACTCGGAAATTATATCAAGAAATTTAGAGGAAAAACAGCAATATATTAACGAAACACATAAAGAAAGGCTGACAATTTTAGGGCAAATGTCAGCTAGTTTTGTACATGAATTTCGTAATCCGCTTACTTCCATTATGGGGTTTGTCAAATTATTAAAGGCAGACCATCCTAGTTTATCGTATTTAGATATTATTTCTCATGAATTAGACCAATTAAATTTTCGCATTTCGCAATTTTTACTCGTATCGAAAAAAGAAATGTGGACTGAATCTGAACGGTTTTGGCTAAATGATTTGTTTCAAGACATTATACAGTTCTTATATCCAAGTTTGGTCAATGCAAATGTTTCTATTGAAAAGAATTTGCCATATCCAATTCCGCTTACTGGTTATCGGAGTGAAGTGAGACAAGTATTTTTAAATATATTAATGAACTCAATTGACGCTCTTGAATCAATGAAAGAAGAACGAAAAATTATCATTGATGTATTTGAAGAAGATCAATCGATTCGGATTGTAATAAAAAATAACGGACCAATGATTCCAGCTGAAAATGTAGAAACGATTTTTGAACCATTTGTAACTACTAAAAAGTTAGGAACTGGTATTGGGTTATTTGTATGTAAACAAATTGTAGAAAAGCATAATGGGTCCATCATGTGTCGTTCAGATAATGATTGGACAGAATTTCAAATTGCATTTCAAAAATAAACAGTCTACACCAAATGAATGGTGTAGACTGTTTTAATTCGTAAGTATAACGGCTTCTAATTTAGGATCTTTCGTTGAATAACCTAAAATTGAAATTGTATAAATAATGTTCGGTTCGACTTTGAAATCCGGTATAGTTAGTAAGACACTTTGATGATCTGCGAGTGAAACTTCTATATCCGCTGTACCAGGGCTAACTTCTAAAAAATCTGTTATTTGTTTAAAGAGTACATTTTCAAATAAATGATCGCCAGCTTTTAAACTTACATTTACAACAGGGGTATCAGGAGAAAAGTGTGCAAAGCGTATTTTTGCCTGGCCTGCTGGTAAATGAGTATTATCAAGCATAGGTTGTAATTGTAGATGATTATCACTATTTATTGCGGCAAAAGTATAAGTGTGATTTCCCATTATTGGTACTAAAGCTGAAAAGATGGGCGTTTCATTTCCAACAGGAACGATATCTATTCGGTACTTACCTTGTACTAATGTTAAATAAGGACTAAATTGTTTAAATGAAATATTTTTAATTACCTTTTGCCCATTTACTAAAATGTCAACGGCAGGTGTATTTGAAGCAGAGTGAAAAAATCTTATGTGCGATGGTAAAGCAGCTTCTTGTGAATTTCTTTTTTCGTATGCCTGTACAAGATTCGTAAGCGCATCATAATATTTCATATATAGTTCTACATATTTTTTTGGATTATGAAATTGATAGTAACGAGCGAGCTGTTCGTAACGTGCAGCTTCTTGTCCATATTTTTCGATTTCAGATTGAGACATGAACATTCCTCCTTTGTCATCATTAAAACTATATGCTTAGCAAGAATGAGGTTATGCGAAAAAATTGTTTTTTAAAGGAGAAAGGTTGAAAATTAATAATAAGTATTTTTTAAGGATAAGATAAGTTTAGGTGAACGAGAGTTATAATTTTCTAGAGGATACAAAAATATATCATCCATATTGGCAGAGGAAGTGTGTATTTCGAAATGAAAAATTTGAGAGCATAACACGTGACATGTCGAAACCATGTCCTGAAACCCTTAGGAAACTAGGGATTTTTTTAATTATGGGCAAATACACATACAAAGTAATAATTGTCCTACATAAATTATAAAGGAAAGGTAGTTTGAAATTAAGGAAAGGAATGAAACCTTGGGATGGGGATATCCCGCAAGGAATTGTAAATGGAGTTATGGACGGTTTTGTGCTTTATACTGTAGGATGAATTGTGATTTTGTAATACTATTGTTTCTATTTATGTTAGCAAGTGACGGTATTAACTGATAAAAGAGCGTCGTGCCGAACTGATTAATGTGGTTAATCGGTTCTTTTTTTTATTGTATAAAACGGATGGAGTTGTATGTGAAATATTGATTTCTTTAAAATAATTGCTATGCATTTAGTAGGATTAATTGTCGAGATTTGTTTAAAAATATGCAATATAAAGTAGGAGAACAGGAAGGAGTTTAAAGGGAGTTTCGTCGAAGTTTACACAATGTCGGCATTTGAGGGAAGCTGACATTATGTTAGAAAAACATTTAGTGAAGCGTTAATTTTATATAAGGGAGGGTTATTTGAGCGTATAGATAAGGGTTGGTCTTTAATTTAAGTTCTGAATTTTCTGTTTTTAAAATGATATTTAGCACTCATTTGTATATTTTATAATAGTTTTTTGATAAATTCACTGCTTTCGCAGAGGGTTCTTTTTTATGAAAGAAACGTCAATTTTCTTCATATATATATACAAATTGGAGAAATGGGGGAGCGCTATGCGCGATTACTTAATTAAACCACTTGTTGGTCAGCCGTATCCAATGATTTCACATGGAAAAGGTGTGTATTTGTATGATCAAAACGGAAATAAATATTTTGATGGCTCGTCAGGGGCAATTACGGCAGGTATTGGGCATGGCGTAAAGGAGATTGCGGACGTTATCAAAAAGCAAGCAGAGGAGATTGCTTTCGTTTATAGATCACAGTTTACGAGTGAACCAGCTGAAAAATTAGCGAAGAAATTAAGCGATTTAAGTGTAGGAGATTTGAACTGGAGCTTTTTTGTGAATAGTGGTACGGAAGCAAATGAAACAGCTATGAAAATTGCAATTCAACATTTTCAAGAGCGAGGTATTCAAGGGAAACATAAAATTTTGTCACGATGGATGAGTTATCACGGTATTACGATGGGAGCCTTATCAATGTCTGGGCATCCACTGCGTAGACAACGTTTCGTGTCAATTTTAGAAGATTATCCAACTATTCCAGCTCCATATTGTTTTAGATGTCCGGTACAAAAGGTATATCCAACTTGTCAGCTTGCTTGTGCGACTGAACTAGAAAGATCAATTGAAAGGATTGGGGCAGAACATATTGCGGCTTTTATTGCTGAACCGATTATTGGAGCAGCTGGAGGTGCAGTCGTTCCGCCGAAAGAATATTATAAAGTTATTAAAGACATTTGTAGTCATTACGATATTTTATTTATTGCTGATGAAGTAATGACTGGGCTTGGGCGTACTGGTGCATGGTTTGCGATGGAGCATTGGGGTGTAGAACCGGATATTATGACCCTTGGTAAAGGTTTAGGAGCTGGATACACACCGATGGCAGCGACGGTTGTAAGTGACCGTGTTATGGAGCCAATTTTACGAGGATCGCGTTCTGTTATGAGTGGACATACGTTAAGTGCAAATCCATTATCTGCAGCAACAGCTCTAGCTGTTATTGAATATATGGAGAAACATAATCTACCTGAAAAAACAGCGGAAAAGGGAGAGTATTTAATAAAAGGATTACAGAAAGTTCAGCAACAATCAACAATCATTGCTGATGTGCGTGGAAAAGGATTGCTGATTGGAGTAGAATTGCAACCGTTTACAAAAGCGTCGGAACTTATTTCGGTTGCAGCTAAAAATGGTCTTCTTTTATACCAAGCTGTTTCAGGGCAAGCAGGAAAAGAAGATAGCGCACTGCTTGTAGCACCGCCAATGACAACTACATATTCCGAGTTAGATGAATTACTTTCAATTTTTGCAAAAAGTGTTGAAGAAATGATGCAAAAAGGAGGGCATAGTATCGTATGACAACTATTACGAATACATTCAGTAAATTAAAAGAGATAGAGGAGGTAATTTCTTTATTCCACGATGATATGACATTAATGTTTGGGGGATTTGGGGGGATTGGCTCCCCTCCATCTTTAATACAGGCCATTTTAGAAAAAGGAGTTACAAATTTAAATTTAATTGGAAATGATACAGGATTTCCTGATGTAGGAATCGGTCGTCTCGTTACGAATGAAAGAGTAAAATCATTAATTACTTCTCATATTGGATCAAATCCAAATGCAGGAAGACAGCTAAACGAAGGAAGGTTACAAATTGAGTTTTCTCCTCAAGGAACATTAGCAGAGCGTATTCGTGCTGGTGGTGTAGGACTTGGTGGCGTATTAGTTGATGTAGGTGTTGATACGATTGTAGAAGAGGGAAAACGTACTGTTGAAATGAATGGTAAAACATATTTAGTTGAAACAGCATTAACTGCTGAGGTTGCGATTGTATATGCGAAAAAGGCAGATCCGTTCGGCAACCTTGTGTTTGATAAGAGCGCTCGTAACATGAACCCTCACGTTGCTATGGCCGGGGATATAACGATTGTAGAAGCAGAAGAAATCGTTCCACTGGGAAGTTTAGATCCAGAAGAAATTGTTGTCCCAGGAGTATTTGTAAATTATATCGTACCGTCGGAAGGAGTGAATTGGAAATGGGTATGGGCGTAGAAGTGAGAGATAAGATTGCTAGACGTGCAGCGAAAGAAATACAAAATGGTATGATTGTAAATTTAGGAATTGGTATACCATCGCTTGTACCGAATCATTTGCCTGACGATATAAACGTTATGTTTCATGCAGAAAATGGAATTGTAGGTATGGGACCTACACCAAGCAAAGGAAATGAAGACGAAAATTTATGTAACGCAGCAGGTTTGCCAACTTCTCTTATTACAGGAGCAAGTTATTTTGATAGTTGCACAGCGTTTGGGATGATTCGAAAAGGTTTACTAGATATAACGATTCTTGGTTCATTACAAGTAAGCGAGAATGGTGATTTAGCAAACTGGATTGTTCCAGGAAAACGTGTTCCAGGTATTGGAGGAGCAATGGATTTAGCTCAAAAAGCGAAGCGGGTCGTTGTTGTGATGAATCATGTCGATAAATACGGAAATGCAAAAATTGTTTCGGAGTGTACATTACCATTAACTTCAAAAAAATGCGTAGATTTAATTATTACGGATATGGCAGTAATGGAAGTAACGCAGGATGGACTTATTTTACAAGAATTGATGAGCCCATACACAGTGGAAGATATAAAACAACATACAGAAGCGGATTTTAAAATTGGCTCTAACTTACTAGTAATTGAATGAGGGGAGATACAATATATGGAGCAATTAAAAAAACAAGTTTGTGATTATATTGAGAGTCATGAAGAAGAAAGCGTAAAATTTTTAAAACGATTAATTCAAGAAAAGAGCGTATCTGGTGATGAAAGTGGTGCGCAGGCAATTGTGATTGAAAAATTACGTGAGCTAGGTTTAGATCTTGATATATGGGAGCCATCATTTTCTAAAATGAAAGATCATCCTTATTTTGTATCACCGCGTACAAGTTTTTCAGATAGCCCGAACATTGTGGCAACCCTTAAAGGAAGCGGCGACGGGAAATCTATGATATTAAATGGGCATATTGATGTCGTACCAGAAGGAGATGTGAATCAGTGGGACTATCATCCTTATAGTGGTGAGAAAATAGGAAATCGTATATATGGTCGTGGAACGACAGATATGAAGGGCGGCAATGTCGCATTAATACTTGCGATGGAAGCAATTATTGAATCTCGTATTGAATTAAAAGGAGATATTTATTTTCAAAGTGTAATAGAAGAAGAAAGCGGCGGAGCAGGAACATTAGCAACTATATTACGAGGATATAAAGCAGATGGTGTTATTATTCCGGAGCCAACAAATATGAAGTTTTTCCCGAAACAACAAGGATCCATGTGGTTTCGTCTACATGTGAAAGGGAAAGCAGCACACGGTGGGACGCGTTATGAAGGAGTAAGTGCAATTGAAAAAAGTATGTTTGTTATAGATCATTTGAGAAAGTTGGAAGAGAAGAGAAATGACCGAATTACAGATCCATTATTTAAAGGAATCCCGATCCCAATTCCAATTAATATTGGGAAAATTGAAGGCGGTAGCTGGCCAAGTTCTGTTCCTGATTCGTTAATTTTAGAAGGAAGATGCGGTATTGCGCCGAATGAGACTATAGAGGCAGCAAAAGAAGAGTTCGAGAATTGGATCGCTGAATTAAATGATGTGGACAATTGGTTTGTTGAAAATCCTGTAGAAGTGGAATGGTTTGGAGCAAGATGGGTTCCAGGTGAACTAGAAGAAAATCATGAGTTAATTACAACGCTTGAACATAACTTTGTTGAAATCGAAGGGAACAAACCGATTATTGAAGCATCACCGTGGGGGACTGATGGAGGTTTATTTACACAAATCGCAGGTGTACCAACGATAGTATTTGGCCCAGGAGAAACGAAAGTAGCGCATTATCCAAACGAATATATAGAAGTTGATAAAATGATAGCTGCCGCGAAAATTATTGCATGTACATTACTAGATTGGTGTGAGGTGAAAAAATGAAATACTATGAATCTTTTAGAGAACAGACAAATGGCTATACAGTAGAAGGCGTGTTGGACTATTTTAATAAACGTATTCGAGTAGACCACTACACAGGAAATATTGAGAGAATCATCCAAACAATTGACGAATTAGCAGAGAAACATTCTTTCACTAAATGTATTGTTAAAGGAAAGGGAGAGCATGTTTCAACATGGCTCTCTTTCGGTTTTTTATTAGAAGCAACAATACCACATTATTTTCAAGGTCACGATGCATACTTCTTCGTGAAATTTAATAATGATGAAAGACGAAATAGTATTCATTGGGCTAAGGAAGATACCATTTTAAGCGGTGTAAAAGCAAAAGAAGTAAAGGAAAAAATAGTTCCGGAAAAATTCCTATTAAGAAAAGCGACAGAAGAGGACGCAGAAGAATTAGCAGCTGTCTTTGGAGAAGTATTTGAAGTGTATCCAACTCCTTTAAACGAAGCGAGTTATGTAAAACAAACGATGAAAGAAGACGATACAATTTACTATGTGTATGAATTCGAGGGGAAAATAATTAGTACAGCGTCTGCAGAAATGAATATAAAAGAAGGAAATGCAGAATTAACGAATTGTGCGACCTTACCCGAATATCGTAAACATGGGTTTATGAAAAGTTTATTAATTAAGTTAGAAGAAGAACTTCAAGAAAAATCGATTTTCTGTTCTTATACAATTGCTCGATCGCTTTCTTTCGGAATGAATGCAGCCTTTCATCAGTTAGGCTATACGTATACAGGAAGATTGGCGAACAATTGCTACATTTTTGATAAGCTAGAAGATATGAATATATGGGTAAAAGATTTGTCTAAATAGTACGTTATAAAAATAGAACGGAATCGTCATGCTTATAATCGCACATAGGTATGCCGGAAATTCGGCATAGTATTTGCTGGATTTTCGGCAAGAGGGGGGATGACATTGCTAGCAGTTTCGACACAAGAAGTCATTGAGGCGATTTTGGGCAGTATTGATGAGGCTATACACGCAGTAGATGAAAATGGTATTACAATTTTCTATAATACTGTAGCTGCAAAACACGATGGATCAAAAATTGAAAAAGTGTTAGGTAAACATTTGTTAGAAGCGTTTCCTTCTTTATCTAGGGAAACAAGTACGTTGATGAAAGTATTAGATACAAAAAAGCCAATCGTTCATCAAGTGCAGCATTATCAAAACTTAAATGGGGAAGACATTTGTACAGTAAATACGACGTTACCTATTTTCATAGATGGAAATATTGCTGGAGCTGTTGAAATTGCAAAAGATTATTCCACAGTACAAAAACTTACCGATACAATAGTCGATTTGCAGTCGAAAATAAAGCGGTCATCTAGAAAAAAAGCGGTCAAAAAGGATGTTGCATTTGAGACGATCGTGACGAATGATGCTCGGTTTAAACAGACGAAAGAATTAGCACAAAAAGTAGCCCCAACTGATGCGAATGTTTTAATATATGGGGAAACAGGAACAGGGAAAGAATTATTTGTACAAGCGATTCATGAAGCCTCTAAGCGGAAGAACAAGCCGTTTATTGCACAAAACTGTGCAGCTTTGCCAGAGTCTCTATTAGAAAGTTTATTGTTTGGAACGACGAAAGGTAGTTATACGGGGGCAATTGAACGAGCGGGATTATTTGAACTTGTAGATGGAGGGACATTGTTTTTAGATGAACTGAATTCAATGCCACTCGATTTACAAGCGAAAATGCTACGTGTATTAGAAGATGGTGTTATTCGTCGTATTGGTGATAATAAGACGAGAAAAGTAGATGTTCGCGTTATTACCGCAATGAATCAGCCACCAGAAATATGTTTAAAAGAGAATAAAATTCGCACTGATTTATACTATCGATTAAATGTCTTTTCATTATATATTCCGCCGCTCCGTGAAAGAACGGAGGATGTATTATTGTTAGCGTCTTATTTTTTGAAAGAATATAATAAAAGTTATAAAAAAGGTGTACTTCAAATGGATCAGGAAGCGAAAGAAAGACTACAAGCTTACCAATGGCCTGGAAATGTTCGAGAGTTAAAACATACGATTGAACATGCTGTCATTATTGCAGAAGGGAATACATTAACAGCCAATTGTTTACCGCGTACATTTCGGAAAGAGAGTTTTCCAAAGAAGAAGGGCATATTGCCTCTTAGAGAAGCACTTCATCAAACGGAAAAAAAATTAATAGATCAAGCGTTAATTGAAACAGAAGGGAATATATTACAGGCTGCAAAAATGTTAGGTATCCCTCGTCAGACGCTTCAATATAAACTGAGTAAGTACGACAAAACCGCCGAATAATTGGCGGTTTTTGTGTGTTTGCACCAATAAAAGAGCGTTTACATATATAAAAAGTAATGAATATGATAGTATGTATGGATTTCATACAGTGCTTAAAAATATTTTTTTCGCTTATATAATAGGGTTATCCGTACGTTTACTTATCAATAAAGTAAAGTTGGCATAACTATTGCTTATATAAAGGATGAGCGTATAAAAAGGGGGAATAGCAATGTTACATGATGTATACAAACCAAATCGTCACTGGAAGGATATCGAATTATGGAAAGATGTTACTGAAGAGCAATGGAATGATTGGGTTTGGCAATTAACGAATACGATCAAAACGTTAGATGACTTAAAGAAAGTGATTAACTTAACACCTGATGAAGAAGAGGGCGTTAAAATTTCAACGAAAACGATCCCGTTAAATATTACACCGTACTATGCTTGGTTAATGAATCCTGATGACCCACGCTGTCCGATTCGGATGCAATCTGTACCGATCTCGGAAGAGTTATATAAAACAAAATATGATTTAGAAGATCCGCTTCATGAAGATGAAGATTCACCAGTTCCAGGGTTAACACATCGTTATCCTGACCGCGTACTATTCTTAGTAACGAATCAATGTTCTATGTATTGTCGTTACTGTACACGCCGTCGTTTTAGTGGACAAATTGGAATGGGTGTGCCGAAGAAACAATTAGATGATGCAATTGCTTACATTCGTGAAACACCACAAGTACGAGATGTATTAATCTCTGGTGGTGATGGTCTTCTTATTAACGATAAAATTTTAGAATATGTATTAAAAAATTTACGAGAGATTCCGCACGTTGAGATTATTCGTATCGGAACGAGAGCGCCGGTAGTATTCCCGCAGCGTATTACAGAAAACTTATGTAACATTATTAAAAAATATCATCCAGTATGGTTAAATACACATTTCAATACATCTATTGAAATTACTGAAGAATCGAAAAAAGCATGTGAAATGTTAGCGAATGCTGGTGTTCCAGTCGGAAACCAAGCAGTAATTTTAGCTGGTATTAATGACAGTGTTCCAATTATGAAAAAACTAATGCATGACTTAGTAAAAATCCGTGTACGTCCATATTATATTTATCAATGTGACTTATCGGAAGGTATTGGTCATTTCCGTGCACCAGTTTCTAAAGGTCTTGAAATTATTGAAGGTTTACGCGGACATACGTCTGGTTATGCAGTACCAACATTCGTTGTTGATGCACCAGGAGGAGGCGGTAAAATTGCGCTTCAACCAAACTATTTAATCTCGCAAAGTGCAGATAAAGTTGTACTTCGTAACTTTGAAGGTGTTATTACAACGTATCCAGAGCCAGAAAGCTACATTCCAGGAAGAGCAGAAGGGTACTTTAAAGAAATTTATCCAAACTACGAAGAAAAACGTTCAGATGTTGGTATCGCAGGCCTTATGAGTGATAAGAAATTTAATCTTGTTCCAGACGATTTACAGCGTATGAACCGTCGTAAAGACTATGAGGATAATGAAACGCATGCAACATTAAAAGATAAACGTGATAAGCGCGACCAATTGAAAGATAAAAAATATCAAGCACAAATGGCTAAATTAGAAGAAAACGACAAAAAAACTGAGGGTGATGCAGTATGAATTGTATGTGGTGTGACAGTACAGAAGCAAAAGAAAGCTTAAATACTGTATATTGGGAATTACCAGATGGTACGAAAGCCATTGAAATCCAAGAGACACCATGCATTTCTTGTTCCTCATGTGGTATGGACTATCAATCAGATCAAACAGTGAAAGAAATAGAAGATCAATTGTTTCTAATTTATACGAAAGACTTACCAAAACAACTAACATATGAAGAATTAATGGGAAGACCACGTCTATTAAAAAGAAATTATTTCGACTTTTAACCAGCTTTTATGCTGGTTTTTTTCTTTTTTGCCTTGTATAATGTACCCAAGCTAGAAAGGTAGGGAATATTTTTGAAAAAGACATTTTACCACTATATGATGAAGCATCGTGCAGCTTTATTTAGTAATGAAATATCGAATTTAGCAGAGGCAATGTATGATGATTTAAGTTTTCCGAAGCAATCTGAAGATTACGATGAAATTAGTTCATACTTAGAGCTAAGTGGAATGCTAGAAAGTATGTCTATATTTGATGAAGCGTGGGATTTATACATACAAGATAGATAAAAACTATATGAACTTTTTTCGACATGAAGCTAGTCTATTTGCTAGCTTTTTTTACGTTGTAAATAAATTTTCATATGATGATATTTTTTATTGAAAAAATTTATGAATATACGCTTCTGTGATAAGCGTTTTTAAGTAGGTTGCATATACTGTTATCAAAATCACGACGTCAAAAAAAGGAGAGATATAGATGGCAAGGAAAAAGCAACCTAAATATAACGTAGGGGACATAGTCGTGATTACGCTATATGGAACCGTTGGTAAAATCACAAATATGAAGGTTTTAGATGGAGTTTACGTATACGAAGTCAATAATCACGATGGATTTTACGTAGAGCAAACATTGCAGCACGTTACAGAGCAAGATATGAAAAAAGGTGAAACTGAGTGGATTGAATTAAACTATAATTTCACATTTGGTGATCTCGTGCAAGTAACAGGATATGATAAAGATGTTTTCCGTATTGTTGGTTTTCGTACAGAAGTATGGAGATATAAAAATGATGCATGGGAAGATACAATATATGAACTGTCACGAATTACGGATGGTGAATGGTTAGAAGCGGATGAGTCAGATTTAACGTTACTTGCCAATGCTCAAACGGCAAATGCAATTTTGAAGAAAATGAAACAAGATAAAGCAGGTATGAATAAATTAGATTTAGGAAAATTAAAGTCAATTAACAACTCGAAAAAAGTGAGTGTTAAGACAAATCGTCAAGAAATCATTGATGGATTACTTGATATTTATAACGATTATCAATTGTTATTTGATACATTTAAAGATGAAGAATACAAAATTGTTATGGATGTTGTTCATAATTATTTAGTTAAATTGACAGAGAAAAAATAGTTAACTAGAAAGAGAGAATGAATTGAACAACAACATATGCAGTATAAGGTATGCCTACAATTATTAAAAAAATAAAAAGCCATTTAATAAGAGAGTCTGCCCATTGATCTTCATGCATGAACTCTTCTTTTGTTTGTCCTACTTCTTGCTTTACCTCGTATTGATATTCCATAATTATATCCCCCTTTTTGATAGCTTGTACTACCATCGTATGCACCTTGTCCAAAGGATATGACCTATAAAAAAGAAAAACTATTTTTCTAATCTCATATACATATTTTTGAGATTTTTTCATAAAACAGAAATAAAGGAGTGATGCTCATGAAGGAAATTGAAGTCGTAATTGATACGGAAGAGATTGCGGAGTTTTTTTATGAGCAACTAATTGAAAGAGGATACGTCCCAAAACGAGAAGAAATTGAAGATCTCGCAGATATTACATTTGAGTATTTATTAGAGAAATGTATGATTGATGAAGTGTTTGATGAAGAGGATGAGTGAAAGTAACGACGGGCTTAACTCGTCGTTTTTTACTCTTTACAAACTTGTCACAAATGTAGCCAGCAATACTTGGTATAATTAAAAGAAAATTTTACTCAAGAGGTGAAGGGATGTTCAAAAAAATTATTGATTCTTTATTAGGAAAGAAAAAATATCGTTCGTATTCTAGTAGTGATTATCGCCATAGAGGTCGCTCTTATTCAAGTAGCGATTATAAACGACGTTCATCTGGTTATGGGCATCATCATTATAAAAGAAAACGTAAAAGCCGTAGCTTCTTTTCAAGTAGTTGATGAAATGGCGTCGTATACTAGCTTTATTTGATAGACCACTGCGAAAAAATACAATTGTTGTAGAACGTTATAAAATTGAATCAGTAATTGGAATGGGTAGTTATGGGGTTACATATGTCGTTAATGATTTACAAATAAATAGATATAAAGTCTTAAAACAATTAAGACAAAGTAAACAAAGATATGAGTCTGGTAGAAAATCATTTGAACAAGAGAAAATGATTTTACAAACATTAAATCATCATGCAATTCCTAGTTTATATGATCATTTCGTATGGGAGAAAAAAAGCTTTTTTGTGATGGAATATATGCCTGGTAAAAATTTTGAAGATTATATTTTCTTAGATGGACATGTATATACAGAACGTGAAGTTTTAAAAATTTTATATAAAATATTAGAAATTGTATCAGTGTTTCATAGTAAAGGTATTATTCACCGAGATTTACGCATTCCAAACATATTAATGAAAGAAAACCAAATTAGTATTATTGATTTTGGGTTGGCGAAATTGAAAGGTGAGGGTGATGAACGAGCTACAACGTATGAAGGTGAACAAGCTTTGATGCGAGAAGTTCACTTTCGTAGCGATTTTTATGCGCTTGGTCATTTCTCATTATTTTTATTATATGCAGGCTATGAATCTAATGAAAAATATGAAAAACCATGGTATGACGAATTAACTTTGGAAAATTATAACCGTGAAATGCTGATGCGTATGTTACAAATAAAAACGCCGTACTATGAGAATGTACGAGATTTAAAAAAAGATGTAGCTTTTGCTTTAGAAAGGATGGAGGCCCCATGTTTCAAAAGTTTTTAGCAAGCGTTGGTATCGGTAATGCAAAGGTAGATACAGTTCTTGAAAAAGATGAGTATATTGTAGGAGAAGAGATACTCGGGAAGGTTCACATAACTGGAGGTTCCGTCAGCCAACAAATTGAAAGCATTTACTTAACGCTATCAACATCGTATATTCGAGAAGTGGATGATAAAAAAATAACAACAACATATGATTTAGAGCGAGTTCGTTTAACAGAACCTTTTTCTGTTGAGCCGAATGAAAAAAGAGAAATTCCATTTTCATTTAAAATGCCAGTTGAAACACCGCTTACTCTTGGAATGAAAACAGTTTGGGTTCACACAGGCCTTGATATTAAACGTAGTATAGATCCAAGTGATCGTGATTACATTCAAGTGTTGCCAAATGCACTATTAAATAGTGTGTTAGAAAGTGTGAATCAATTAGGTTTTAAAGCGCGTCATATAGAATGTGAAGAATTACCGTATCGATTACGTAAGCAAGTTCCATTTGCACAAGAATTTGAGTTTGTTCCTGTTTCTGGACAGTATTATGGGAAATTAGATGAACTAGAATTATTAATTTTACCAAGTGCTTACGATCGCCTAGAGATTATTATGGAAGTAGACAGAAAATCTCGTGGATTAGCAGGTTTATTTGCAGAAGCACTTGATCTTGATGAGAAAGTGATGCGCTTTACAGTAACGAATGAAGATATTCCAATGATGAAAGAAACAATTAACAATTATATTTTTAAATAAACTATGCATAAAAAAGGAATGGAGAGGAAAACTAAAACAACCGCTCCATTTTTTTGCATAGTGAGGTTATGTATGTGAAACGATATCGACATTTATACTTGTTAAGTTCAACGCTACTCATTTGTTTTGTCGTATTATCACTTTCGTATCATACCGCTTGTATTGAGAAATTTGACAATATAGTCGCGCATTTTATTCGAAGTTTTCGAAACGATTATTTGACAGCCTACTTTACTTGGGTGTCGTTTATCGGTTCCAAAAGAATATATTTTCCGTTACTCATTATTCTTGTAATGTATTTTCTCGTTAGAAAAAAGTTGCTTAGCGCATTACTTCTAACAATTAATTATTATGGATCTCGTTATTTAAACAGTATGCTTAAACTATGGTACGAGCGAGCAAGACCTGATGTGTCGCAGCTTGTTACTGCAACTGGATATAGTTTTCCGAGCGGTCATACGATGAATGCTACTGCTTTTTTAGGATTTATTGCATACGTCACGATTACAGAAGAACGTATTACGTTGCATAAAAAATTGTTGATTATTTTTATAGCGAGCTTTGTTGTATTATCTATTTCAGTTAGCCGAATATATCTTGGCGTTCACTATCCATCTGACATATTAGCAGGATGGGCAGCTGGCGGTAGCTGGCTCGTTTTATGTGTTATATTTCATAAAACGTTCATTAAAAAAGAACCTATGTCATAAAACGTTCATTAAAAAAGAACCTATGTCATAATAGGTTCTTTTTCCATTGGTTCAACATGAATGTGCGCATGATAAATGCCAAACTTTTTCCGAAGCATTGCCTCGATGTTGTCAGTAATACAGTGACTTTCTCCAACATCCATACGAGCATCTACCTCAATTGTAATATCAACGTACGTTTGATTCCCGTACATACGAGCGCGAATATCTACGATGTTTTCCACGCCACCAATATGTTCAATCGCATCAGCGTACTCTTCCATCTTATCTGGATCGATTCCATCCGTTAACATATGAGAAGCTTCTACGAAAATCTCCCATGCAGTTTTACAAATAATAAGACCGACAATTAAAGCAGCAATAGGATCTAAAATAGGCATTTGGAACTGCGAACCGACAATACCTACTACTGTACCAATACTTACGAGAGCATCTGATAAATTATCCTTTGCAGCTGCTTCTAATGATTTACTTCTTGTTCGTGCTGCAATCTTTTTCGTATACAAATACACACAGTACATAACGACAGCAGAAAATAAAGCTACCCATGCAGCAAGTACATTAGGTGCTGCTTGTTTCGGATTTAAAAAAGATTGAATGGCACTAATAACAACTTCTAATCCGACCGTTGCCATAATAAAAGAAGCAACAAGTGATGCAATTTGTTCTGCACGCGAATGCCCATATGGATGATCTGGATCACGAGGTTTCCGAGAGATTTTTAGACCAATTAATATCGCTAAAGAAGCACCGATATCGGTTAAGTTATTTAAACCGTCAGCACGTAATGCGCTAGAGAGGGTAATATAACTGATGATGATTTTCATAGAGGATAAAAATATGTAGGCCAAAATGCTGACAATAGCACCTTTATCAGCTTCTTTATGAGAAAGAGTATCCATTTTAATCACTCACCTTTCTACAAGGAATTTCTTTCTATAAATAGAGTATCAAACGAAAGTCGTGTGGGTCTATACAAACATTGTTGACGTTTTATAGCTTTTTAAGAAGTGGATAACAAAGTTTCATGAAGGAAAAATATGTTGTAAAGTGCAAAGTTAGGGTATGCAAGCGATTTAGATCTATGTATAACCCGGGAAGGAGAAGGGAGTACAAATATGTACACTTCTGACAGCTGATTTGGAAAAAATAAAAAACCCTCTAGAAAATATTTTTCAGAGGGTTTTTACCTTAGTATGCTTCTAAAAACTCAGTAACTTGCTCTTCAGTTTTTGCGTTAGCACTATGTAAGTGGCCTAGCTTCTCGCCATTTTGATATACAAGTAAACTTGGAATACCCATTACTTGATACTCTTCAGCGATACTTGGGAACTCATCTTTATTAATAGAATACCATTCAAACTTATTGAACTCTTCCATTACATCTCCGATAAAGTTGTCCATACGCACGCAATCTGGACACCATGTAGTAAAGAACTTAACAACTACTGGCTCCTCGCTTGCGATGATGTCTTTAAATTCCTTGTCAGACTTGATTTCTCTCATGTTTTTGGCTCCTCTCAATGTCACACGGATAAGCTAGTATTTTTATGCAAAATCCGTAATTGCAAACATTTTGCAAACATTAGTGTTTTTGAAATAGATTGTTTGCAAAATCTTCGACTGCTTTTTCTTGTAGGCCTGGTACGACATGTGAGTAGGTGTCCAATGTGATACCTACTTTTTTATGTCCTAATCGTTCACTTACGATTTTCGGGTGAATACCCTGTTTCAACATTAATGTTGCATGGGTATGCCGTAGATCGTGGAAACGAATATCAGGAACCCCACATTTCTTTATAAGCTTTTTCCAGAGCTGTGTCAAACTTCTGAAATTGCAAGGGTTACCATTATAGGTTGGGCAAACTAAATCAAAATTATTATATCCATCGCCATACCGTTCTTTTTCTTCGTTTATCTTCTGAAGATGTTCTTGAAGAGCCAGTAAAGTGATTTCAGGCAGAACAATTAACCTTTTTCCTGAAGATGTTTTAGGTTCATGAAATTCTTTAGTGATATGAGAGAGGGAACGGTTAACTGATAACGTTCTTCTCTCAAAATCAATATCCTTCCATTGAAGCCCTAAGATTTCACCTTTACGCATTCCACATGTAATTGCAAGAAGGTAAGCAATATAATAACGACTTTCTTTTGCGTTCTCTAAAAAAAGAAGAACTTCTTCTTCAGTCCATGTATTAACCGTTCTTGCATCAGCGCCTGCAGTAGGTGGGCTAATGACATCAGCAACATTCTTTTTTACAATTTCATGGCGTACAGCGTAAGATAATGCGGTTCGTACGATTTGATGAATGCTACGAACCGTGACAGGTTTCATAGTTTCGGATAAATCACCATAGAACTTTTCAAGATCCACACCTTTTAATTTTTGCATTGGAATGTTTCCGAGTTTTGGTATAATATGATTGTTAATATGTTTTCGATAGTTGTAGTACGTGGTTTCTCGTAGATTTATCTTTCTGGCTTCAAGATATTGAAGGAAAAATTCACGTACTCTCATTTTTGTGGGCTCAATATATGAGCCTTCTTCTATTTCTACGATTTTTTTAGCCATGTCGGTTTGTGCTTCTTTTTTTGTTTTATACCCAGAAAACCATCTCTGTCTTCTTCCGCCTGTCTCTGGATCTGGGCCGATATCCAATACGAAACTGTATTTACTTCCTCTTTTTATAATATGTCCTTTCACTGTATACACTCCTTCATCTCAAATTGATTCATGTTGTGTAAGTCTAGTTGTAATTTTGCTGCTATGAAAATTACATAGTTGGACATATCAGCGATGGATATATTTTACCATATCAAAATAGGGAAGTATGAATAAAAAAAGAGCCATAGGGCTCTTTTTTACACTTAATCAATAAAAGTAATTAATTACTAGTACTGTAAATATTCCTCTTGAATATTATATACAGTCATATGATAATAATTGTAATGGAGGTGTTACAAAATGATTTTCAAAAAAGCGAGTTCTATATTTTCTAAAACAACAAAAGAAATGGTGCAAATGAATAATGCTTATAAAGACATGAAAAGCAATAATAATATAAACTCTGCAGAGATAAGAAATTCACTTAAAACAAAATCTGAAAAATTTCAGAATCGTAAAAAAGGTACGGATAATATGTTTGATATCATTCGTAATAAATAGCAATCGGAGTGACTAAAACATCTCCTGCACTTATAATATTGAACGATCCAAGTACTACGTCAAATATCATATTTGGTATAACATGCATATCTTCAGGTTTTTCAAATAATGATGTTTCTCCGGAATAAACAGCGTCTTTCACTCCGATTATTCTCACTAAATATTTTATGCTTCTACTTTTATTTGTTCGAAAAGATAGAGCTTCTGAAGATTCTCTTAGGCAGCCCTTTTTTAGTAACCCTACTTTATTTCCCATTTTGATTATAGATAAATCACCAAACGCTTCGTGTGTATAGGAACTAAGTGTTTCTAATTGCTTGATTATTTTCAACATTGGTCGTAAGTGTTCATAACTATTTACAATTTGCTGAGCCTCAGCTAACTCCAATTGTTCTAATTCTGTCATTTGATGTTTTTTCTTTTTTTTATTGCAAATTTCAAGTGCTTCGTCAAAATCTTGAACTATTCCGCCAGTTCCAAATAGCATAATTTCTTTCATTGCTTTGTAGTTTGTAATCTTTTTAATTAATTCAAAATCATAAAATTGATATGTAGATTCACCTAAATGTACATCGCCTTCTTGAAAATCAGGACCAGGCTGAAGAAGGTTTTCATCTATGAGTTTTTCTTGTAAAATATCTAATGCATAATCATGGAATGCTTTATTTAAAATATCTTTTTCACCCTCTAAAAAAGCTCTCGAATCATGTGTTAATTCTTTTTCAAGGTTACCGATTTGCCCATCAAGTCCAGCTTTTCCTAGAAGTCTACCAACTTGAAACCCACCTTTTACTGTTGCGGTTTTTCCTTGACTGGATTGTTGACCCGCTGTCAATGTCTCTTGTGAATTTTGTTCGGCAGAAAAACTAGTAATAAGACCTTGTCCTACTTGTGCTAGCATTGAGTTCATTAAATCAGTATCAAGATAAATGATTTCTTTCATTTAATTATCCTCCCTTATATTTTTATATATTGCTTTGTAAGCATAACAAGTAATTGATATGAAAATTGTCGTTTTTTGTCGTATATATTAGAAATATTCATAAATATGCCTTCTTGATGATAGTGAAATTGAAACTAAAGGTTAAATAGTGAATTTACAGATGTAGAACATGTGAGCTAAAATAATTGTAGATTCAAATCTGGAAGGAGGGAAGAAGCCATGAGAAATACATATATAAAAGATCCGGGTGGATGGAATTACACTCAAAAGAATAGTGAAGCTGGCCCTGGTGGCGGTGCAGGATATGCAGACCCGGGAACGGGTGTGTAATATTTGTGCTCGGTATTACGAAAAAACTTTCTCAATAATTTTTTGTAATTAAAGGGAACTAATGTTCTATTTTATGGTAAAATAAAGAAAAGTAAAAGACCTCACGTTATGTGAAGTCTTTTACATCGTTTTTGAGGAAACGGGCATAACGCATCAAATTTCTCGTAATTTCATTTTGTTGTTCTACTGTTAAATTCGTTAAGATATCTGATAAAGAAGTATATAAATATCCGATCTGATCCGTCGGTGCATAAGTACGTCTTTCATCAGTTAAACCTAACAAGAAGTCAGTAGATACATCAAAGAAATTTGCATATTGCACAAGAGTGTCAAAGTCAGGTGCTGATATAGCATTTTCATGTGAATTTACTCGACTGCGAGATAGGGTCATTTTATCTGCTAATTGTTGCTGTGTTAAACCACGTTCCTCACGTAGTAATTTTATATTTGTAGCAAAATAAGATAATGTATCCATACAAAAAATTATAGGTAAATTCTTCATTATCCACTATAATTGATTGTAATAAACTCAAAAATCAAATAAAATGTTATAAATATTATCAATGGGTTGAGAAAATATTTCTCAACCTTGTTGTACAATCGTTGCACTAAAAATTCCAAATCTTGTGATAAACTGATTTTAAGAAATCAAACGGAACGAAAAAGACCCATAGCGTGTGTAACTGTGCTGGGAACACGTTTACACCGTTTAACCCTAATAGAAGTAGGGAAAACATTTGCCATGAGCCTTTCGGTTACGAGTTTACGTAACGTATACGGCTAGTATAACACAGCTTTTGGATGTGATTCATCATTAAGGTGCGTTTTCATGATAGGGAAGTGTGTCTTGTTCCAACAAGGGGGACAAAACATGTGGAAAGCTCTAGGTCAAATTGAAAAAGAATTATGTGTAGCTGGTATCAGAAAAAACAAACTGGCAGATCATTGGGGTGTTAAGCCAAGTACTGTTACAAAAGTATTTAAAGGTAATACAGATATTAGTTTTGGTTTTCTTTCTAAAACAATCATTCTATTAAATAAAGGTATACAGGTGCAAAGGAATATGTTGAAGAATTATATCGATGTCACAAATCCAAAATCAGAGAATTTACGTGAAGCGATGGAGGATTTAGCTTTAAGAGGTAAGTTCGATCTTTTAATTGAAGTAATAAATAATGAATTACATTCTAAGGTTTCTGAAAATAAAGAATTCGCTAGAGTATATCAGATTATTTATAACCGATATATAGGTGAATTAAATGCCAAACAGTACTATAAAGCGTTACATATAGAAAGTAAATCAGTAAAAACAACGGAGATGGAAGTATTAACTGACATTTTATTATGTCAAGCGCAATATCAAACAGGGAACTATACTGCTTTAAATGAGCGCCTGAAATCATTGGAAACTAAAATTGATGAAATTAGTAATAAGTATCTTCGTGAGTGCTTCAAACTACGTTACAGAGAAGCAATTGCTGTTACTTCATTACAAGGTGGAGAAGTAGATGAAGCCAGAAGTGTGTGTATTAAATTAATAGATGATCTTGAGTGGGATAACTTTTTTTCTTTTCCAAAAGTAAATGCGTACTTAAAGCTAGGTGAATCTTACGTATTCACAGAAGCTGAATATGAAAACTCAAAATATTACCTAGAGAAAACTTTACAAATGATTGGTAATACAAAGGTTAAAGGTGTCGAGAAGAAAAAAGAGATGGTGCAACATACATTATCGTTTTTAAAAATTCATCATGATAAAGAAATTAGTGATTCAGATGTTGTGCATCCAGGTGAAATGGCATATTTAATGATTAGACAAGGTAACACAACAGGAGCAAGAGAATTGTTAAATCAAATAAAAAGTGCCACTGGTGAATTAACGGATATACAGACCGCATATTTAGCTTTAACATATCAAGGGACTAAAAGAGAAGAGTTACTGAAACAATCTCTCCTAATGTGTCAAAAATCAGGGAATATATTTTATTCGAATTTACCGAAAATTTACTTGGGTTTAATTTGAATATTTGGTATAATTAGTAATAGAAAGAGGTGATAAGATGAAAAAATTAATTACAATTATTCCTGCACTATTATTAGCAGCTACACTAGTTGTTAACACTGATTCTGCGAAAGAAAAGCCTAGTACTAATGAATCAAAGCCAGTAGTTCAACAAATGATGGTTGATCCTGGTGGCGGTTGGTAAGATACGCAATTAAGGTTTACATATATATTTAAAATGACATCGTCTATTTAGGCGATGTCATTTGTAGTTTTAGGGAGAATTTCCTTTTTAGGTGTACGAACAAAAAAGAAATTTATGTAAAAAAATAACAAAAACGATAAGGGGATAAGAGAAGATGAAGAGTCCGGAAGGGGAAGTTAATCTGATAAAACAAGCTCTATTACTACTGCAAGAAGAGGAGAATCCAAAAGAAACGTTATTATCTATTTGTTTAAGTGAACCTAAAAGAGAAAAAGCAATGTAAAAAAAGACTATCTACTCTTCGGATAGTCTTTTTTCGTTAAATATTCCCTTTGGCTTTTTCGTAATTCACAAACATTTCTAGTTGTTCCAATGCTTTTTTGCGTTGTCCCTCAGGTAAGTCATTTATAATTTGAAGAATCTCCTGCGCTTCTTTTGTTAGTTGTAGATCTTGGTCGGCTGTTAGATCTGGTGACTCAGATAGTCCTAGCAGATAATCAGTAGTAACTTTTAAATGATTAGCCATTTTTTGAAGTGTGCGTGTACCTGGTGGTTTTTTACCTTCAACATAGTTATAAACAGAAACATGGCTAACACCAATTGCATCAGCTAATTGTTGCTGGGAAATCCCTCTTTTATCAATTAGCGATTTCAACCTCTCATGATTAAACATATTCCAAGCTCCCCAAAATTTATTTTATATTATTTTATAATATGCTCATTTTATTTCATATTACCTTACTGACATTATATATTAACTATCAGTTAAGTTGGAAGAGGGAATTTTTTTAAAAAAATTTCAAAAAACACTTGAACTTAACTATCGGTTAAGTTATTATGGATTTAACAACAAAAACGGAAGAGAGGATTTGCACATGAAGACTCTAAAACAGCTACGGGAAGAACGAGGTTATAGGTATAAGGATGTAGCTAAGGCCGTTGGTATAACTGAAGTTTATTACTGGTATATAGAAAATGGTCAACGTCGTCCTTATTTTGACTTAATTGTAAAGATTGCTGAGTTTTTTAAAGTGAAACTAGATGAAATTAAAATTTTTTGTCCTTAACTTAACTAATAGTTAAGTTAAAGTTGGTTAAGTTAAATAGAGAGGAGCAAAACAAAATGACCATTGAAGAACAAATTCAACAAGCGGTAACAAAAGCAATTCAGCCATTAATGGATCTTCTTCAAAATCAACAGTCGCAATCTAATCATCAAAAGACTTTACTTACATTGGAAGAAGCGATGGAGATTCTGGGAGTCGGAAAGAACAGAATGTACGAAATTGTTAAAACTGACGGATTCCCAGCATTTAGAGAAGGGAAACGATGGATGATCATTACTCATAAATTTTATGAGTGGATGGAAAAGCAAGCTGAAAAAATCGTATAGGAGGGATTTAGTGGAAGTGATATTGGTTGAAAGCACATTCAGCCTTTTAATAACAGCGGTGGTTATCGTGTCATTCGTGGGTGGCGTAACGCTATTAGGTACATTTATTGAAAAACTTATCAGCGAGAATGAACAGCTCAAGCAAGAAAATAAACAATTACGGAAGGTGAAGAGAATATGAAACAAATCAAGTTGGAAGAGGCACCGAAGGAGTTGCAAGAAAGAATTAAACAACATGTAGAAGCAGAATTTGAGGTACTAGAAGTAACAGAGGATGAAAAGTTATTGCGAGAAGGAGTTGCTGAAGATTCGAAATCAGCAAAGTCTTACGAAGCTACACTTGCATTAGCTGGTCACGCTACGATTATCAATTTGTTTTGTTATAAAAACATTTTCAAACAGTTTGTGGTCGATGAACAAATACTTGATTTTTGGTTAGTAATCAAAGCGATGCAAGTAAGTAGACCATTTCGTAGTAGAGTTAAAAGTCATATACGAACTATCGAGAGAGAGATCGAACGAAAAGAAAAGGAGCAAAGCGAATGAGCATAACAGCACCAGTTCTACCAAAAGACATGCAAAAGAAACAAGTGTTAGATGAGTTCTTACAACATTGCAATCAAATGCAAATTAAAGTGTTAAGAGAGCGTGATGCAAATGCATTATGTGAATGGATTAAGGAAGCACGACTTGCGAGAAGGGAACTTGCAGCACTGTATCGAGCGAAAGAAAAATATGATGAAGAACATGAAAGAGATCGGAAAAACATTTTAGGAATCATTCAGCGGTTAAGAAGTCAAGGTGTTGATGCGAGTGCGGTGGTAAGAGCGCATTACATAACTCTTTGCGAAGAGGTTGGCTAAAAACAAAACAAACCGTCCTACGCCTAGAACGGTTTGAAGTATGACGCATGGCTAGTATAACATATTTCATTCTTCTGTGGAAGGAGGTGAACAAGATGCTAGATAACCCGATGTCGATGCACAATGGTTACAGCAAAGCAGATCCACAAGAACAAATGATAGACCATCCAATTGAGGATGCATTAGGTAATGAAATTCTACCAGGTGATGAGTTTTTGATGGCACCAGATGGTGAAGTAGTTTTAAGAGAAAACATCATGGATTACATGATTACGCAGCTTGGATTTGAGAAGAAAACCGCAGGGGAATAAAAAAGAACCCACGGCAATGGGTTCCCTTAAACAAATTTAATTAACAATATTTTATCACAAGGGGGATATAAAATGCACGTTCAGTTTAAATCTTTGTCTATCTTAAATTTCAAGAATCATTCAAATTTACAAATTTTATTCGGTGATATTACTTCCATTGCAGGTCGCAATGGTGTTGGTAAATCAACAATTGCAGAAACAATCACTTGGGCGCTTTTCGGTACAGATCCATTTGGAACAAAACTTGATCCAAAGCCAATCGGTGATTCAGAAGCGGAAACAGTAGTGGAACTTCTAATTAGTGTAGATGGGAAAGACATCTTAATCGGTCGCAAGCAGAAAAAAACAGCAAAGTACTTTATCAATGAGGTACCTAAGAAAGCGAAAGAGTTTGAAGCTTGGATGGAAGGATTAATTGATAAACAAGCATTCTTATCGCTATTCAATCCTAGCTTTTTCAGTACACAACATTGGCAAACGCAGCGTGAACAGCTTCTCACATATGTAAGCGAGCCATTAAAAGCAGAAGTATTTGCGGAGTTATCGAAATTGCAGGTGGATCTGCTCGAGGAGAAGTTGAAAAAGCATTCATTGGATGACTTACAAAAAGTGCATGCAGAACGAAAAAGAACACATGAAAAATCATATGAACGTGCAAGTGAGCGCGTAATTACCTTACAAGAGCAACTGGATAAACAAAAGAAAGAACAGCCAGAAACGGATACAGAAGTCGTTAAACAAAAGTTAGCGAAATTACAGGCAGAACGTTCTGCAATTGATGAAAAGGTTCGCGCTTCTCAAAAACAACAATCAGCATATACGCAAATGCAATATCAAATTGAAGGCGTTAAGCAAGAAATTGAAAAGCAAAAAGAATTGGTTTTCGCTATCAAAGCGGAACAGGTACAAGAGTCTTGCTACACATGCGGTCAAGCGTTACAAGGTGAAGCTTTGAATAAGGTGAAGCAAAATCGTATCGATCGTTTTGAACAAGCGAAACAACTCGGAAAAAGCATGGTAGCTAAGCATAAGGAGTTGGCAGAACAGTTCAAACAATTATCACCAGTTGAAGTAGATGTAACGCAAACCAGCGAGCTAGATAATCAAATCTTCTCACTAAATGCGAAATTAAAACAAGTCCATAACTTAGAACTCTTACAAAAAGAAATTGATGAAGCGGCAACAACAAAAGAGCAAATCCGAAAAGAGAAAAATGAGTCCATTGTATTACTGGATGCGATTAAAGATTTCCGTACCAAACGTAGTGAATTAATGGTGAAAAAGATTCAAGCGTTATTTAAAACAATCGATGTTCAATTGTACGAAACGCTGAAAAATGGCGAGGAACGCGAGACATTCGAAATATTGATGGATGGCAAGCCATACAGCCGACTAAGTACTGCTGAAAAAATAAAAGCAGGTTTAGAAGTCATTGAAGTATTAAGTCAGCAGTCAGAGTTTATCGTACCAACATTTATCGATAACGCAGAAAGTATTTTACACTTCGAAAAACCAGTCGGCCAACTGATCGTGGCACAGGTTCAAGATACAGAATTTACAGTTCAAGCAAAAACAATTGAAAACAAGGGGGAAGTTGTTCATGAAGATGCGTTATAGAAATTATGATTGTGAAATTGCTTTTGGAATGTACGGGAATGGAAATATAGCAATGCAATTATTAGGTGCGAAAGGAACGGAATATGGTGGTGATCTTATTACGACAGCAACAGTGAATCTGTATCCTGTTTCTTCAGATACAGTTGGTATCAAAAATTGGTCGGAAAACCGAGGGATGAGCCAAGCGCTTATTCAAGCGAACGTCATTGAACCAGAAATGTTGTATTCAGCACCGACTGGTTTTGTGGAAGTTGAGTATTACAAGTTGACTAAAGAAGCTCAAGGTGAATTAGAAAAACAAAAGGAGGAACAAATCAATGGTTAAAAATCAAGTAGCAGTTTCGAATACACAAGCGGTGGTAGGAAGCTTTACGCAAAGTGAGCTGGATACAATCAAAGGAACTATCGCACTCGGAACTTCAGATGAGCAATTCGCATTATTTGTTCAAACTTGTGTCAATTCAGGTTTAAATCCTTTCTTAAACCACATCTATTGCATCGTGTATAACACCAAAAATGGGCCGAAAATGAGCATTCAAATAGCAGTTGAAGGAGTGCTTGCTCTCGCGAGAAAAACAGATGGATATAAAGGTGTAGATGCACAACTGGTACATGAAAATGATGATTTTAAATATAACGCAACAACTAAAGAAGTTACTCATTCTGTTGGTTTTCCAAGAGGGCGGGTAATTGGCGGATATTCAGTAGCAAAGCGTGATGGATTCGAAGATGTTGTGGTGCTAATGGAAGCAAGTGAAGTTGAACATTTAACTAAAGGGCGCAATGCCGACATGTGGAAAGACTGGTTCAACGATATGTTCAAAAAACATTTATTAAAACGATCAGCTAAATTGCAGTACGGAATTGAAATTGGTGAAGAGGAACCAGTTGCAAGCAAACCTGTTGAAGAGACACCTTCTTATCAACCAGGGGCTCGAGTAGATATTACGCCAAATCAATTACAAGTTGAAGAAGGTGAAGTTATTGATACGGAAGATGAATTCAAAAAACAATGGGCTTCGATAAATGAAAAGCTACAAGGGTACGACATGACCAAAGATGATTTAAAAATAATTATCAAAGAAAAATTCAACATGAAGCCAAACGATTTATCGTTACAACAAATTACAGCCCTTTCAAAATTTATTGATTTAGAACATGCGAATCGCCAGAAGGCAGAAGCAATTGTTCAAGAGCAACAAGATCAGGATGAGTTCAACTTTGAAGATGAAGAGCTTTAATCCATGCGAAACGTTCCATACAAGGTGCTTCTCCCCAGTGCATTCTGGAGAGAAGCAAAATCTAAAGATGAAATAAAAGAGCGGATTAAACAGTATTTTAGGACGTCTTATCCGGAATGCCAGATTAAAAAAGTTATTAAGGAGAACGGGTCTTACATCGCGATTTGCACAAGGGGGTAATAAAAGTGTCAGATGTTAAATGGATTAAGCTATCAGTTAGTATGTTCGATGATGAAAAGATTCGCATCATTGAAAGTATGCCAGAAGCAGATACAATTTTAATTTGCTGGGTGAAGCTTTTATCACTTGCAGGGAAGACAAACGCAAATGGTTACATTTTCTTAGCAGAAAACATTCCGTATACAGATGACATGCTAGCCACGGTATTTAATCGTCCACTTAACACCGTACGACTGGCACTCGAAACCTTTCATAAATTCGGAATGATTGAAGTGGATCAAGAGCATTACATCAATATTAAAAATTGGGGTAAGCATCAAAGTTTAGATCGTTTGGATGAGATTAGAGAACAAGCGCGGATTAGGAAACAACGCCAAAGAGAACGAGAAAAACAAGCAGCTTTAAATCCACCAGAAGGAACTGGTCACGTGACAGGTCACGGAAATGTCACGGACATAGAAGAAGATAAAGAATTAGATAAAGAAGAAGATAAAGATTTAAAAGATATAAAAGAATATAGTCCTGATGAACCTCAGGACCATGCACCTGATGAAATTCCGTATCAAGAAATTGTGAAATATCTTAATAAAAAAGCAGAAACACAGTACAAATATACTTCTAAAAAAACCAAGGAATTAATTCACGCACGTTGGAAAGATGGTTTTACTTTAGACGACTTTAAAAAAGTTATTGATACAAAAGTAAAACAATGGATTAATGACCCGAATATGTGCGGTTATTTAAGACCTATTACATTGTTTGGTACAAAATTTGAGAGTTATTTAAATGAGCGACCTGTACAACGAACAGGAAAAGTAAAAGGCGGTGGATCGAATGGGTCAGTTAAAACAGGTAAATCAAGTGAAGAGTTCTTCAGCAAATACGATTTCTCAAAACGCTAGAAAGAAAGCAGCGGAAATGTTTCAATTTTCACCGAATCGATGCCAAAACGTTTTCATTGTAGGGAAGAAAAACATAAAAGATGTATGCAACAAGCGCATGCTTATCGATAAAGAAACAGGACAAGAATTTTGTCCGCAGTGTAAAACGGTAGAGAAGGAAGACCAGCAATTAGCAACAGAAGCACAAGAAATGTATGTGAAAGAAAAGGTCCTCAAGTTATTTAAAGGATTTGAAGATGGCAGCTTAATCAATCAGAAGTTGAAAAAGGCAACGTTTCAAAATTATGTGCCACCAAGTCAACAACTTTATGATGCAAAAGAAGCATGTGAGCAATACGTACAAACGTTTAACAAGAAAATCGGAAAGAACATCATGCTTGTCGGTGATTATGGAACGGGCAAAAGTCATTTAGCCGTATCGATGACAAAAGAGTTAATGAAACGCGGTATAAGTGCTTGCTTTATTACAGAAGAAAAGTTATTTACCAAATTGAAGTCCACGTATAACCGTAAAAGCGACATGACAGAAGATGAACTACTGACAATGCTTTCGAAAATCGATTGCTTGGTGATTGATGATCTTGGTGCTGAAAAGGAACCAGATGATGAAGAGGAGTTAAAAAAGCATAAGTGGGCAAGGAAGAAAATGTTTGAAATTATCGATAGCCGAATTGGACGGCACACGATTTATACAACAAATCATTCCGTGCAAGCTTTATTTGGGATATATGACGAACGAATTTTCAGCCGCATCTTTGATGATGAAACGGAAGTTATTGAAATGAACGGTAACAATTATCGATTAAGAAGATTCGTAAAGGAGTGAAGAAAATGTGCATGACATGCAGTAACACTGGTGTAATTCATAAAGAAATTTATCCAGGGATGATAACGATTGAAGGGTGTAATTGTGAGGTAGCAAAGCAGCAGGAAGCTTCATACCAAGAACATTGGGATGCTTGGATAAAAAAATTTGAAGGATGGAAAAGGGGGTTACTGCATGGGCAGCGTGTCGGTTGAGAAAAAGCGTGAGTTTGTTAAGTGGTTTTTGAACAATTTTCAATGTAAGTGGCGTGAAAGTGTATGGACTTTAAATTACTTAATGAGCCACGATCAGTTATTGCAGCAAGTTCATTTCGTTGAAAATGCAAGAGGAAATTATTCAAGAGCTATATTCATTTCAACAACATGTGTGGAAACGAAGCCTTTTGTTTTCTACCGGAATGGTTTAGTGGGTACTGATCCAGATAAAGCATTTCAACATATCCGACATAACCGTGATGAAGATATCTTTATTGAATTAAACTTTGCTGATAAATATAAGCACCCTCAATTCATTGAGATATTGGAAGGTGAAACATCTGATGAAACAGAGCTACCTTTTACCGAACGCTTGGAATTAGCCCAGGTAGTTAATGATTTAGAGAAACTCGCTAAAGCACAACTCATTGATCATGCATTAGACACAAGAAATGAAGAATTGTTCCGTAAATTGATTGCAAATTAAGGGGGAGATGAAGGGATGGCTGTCCTTTACAAATATAAATTAACCACCATTTTCGAACATTGGCCGAATGAAGAATATGTAGTAGCGGAAACCGAAGGAAAGGCAAGATTCTTGTATTGGCAAAAGTTTAGAACAAGATTTCTAACAATGCCAATGGTTGAATTCATGAAGTTTGTAAAGTGCGAGAACGAAGGTGTTTTTGACATCAAGAGGATGTACAGTGCAGAACAGGCATTTAAGAAAATGCAAAACTATCGCAACCTACACTTTGCTTACATGGGTATGCGAGTAAACGTAGCTGGCATGTGGGGTACGATCGTTGGGAACTGGAAAACTAATCTGTTCGTTTTGTTCGATGGAGAAATTGAGAAGCACAATTGCCATCCTTTTTGGGAAATTGCTTACTACGATGACGAGGGTAATGTGGTTCGAAGTTACCAGAAGGGAGAGTATGCGATATGAATGAGCCAAACGGCAAATTGTCCAATATTGAATTCGAAATGATACTGGACGATTTTAAAAATCAATTACCTCTACAAATTAAGTATCACGGCGAGCTTGCAAAATTATATAAAGCGAGATTTGATGCGTTGGTAAAGGAAGGATTCACGCAAGAACAGGCACTTGATATTGTTGCTGCTCGTGGGATTAGCTAATAAATGTTAAAGGGGATGGATGGAATGACAGACTTTCAAAATGGCGTTTACGAAATCACTTTACTGATCAGCGAAACGAAAGGGGAAAGAAAATAATGAACATCGCAAAATTACGTGGACTACAAAGGATACTTGATAATCGGATTATTAAACAGCATGGTCTGGAAGGTCAAAACTTAGTTTGTAATTTAATCCTGGCTTTACAAGTAGAAATTGCTGAATTAGCAAATGAAACACGTTGTTTTAAACATTGGAGTAATAAAGGATCAAGTGAAAGAGAAACCATTCTGACAGAGTTTGTGGATGGATTACATTTTATTTTAAGTATCAGTAATCAGTTGGATATCACAATAGAATTTCGTTGCGAAGATGAAACAGAAAAAATGATTGTCAATACATTTAATAAGCTGTTTTATTACGTAGGAGAAATGTGGGATACAGCACACAATTATCCAGACAGTAAATTGCAATTAGCGGATGACGTTGAAATAATTTTTAACTTGTTTATGGAATTAGGAACAAAGCACCTGGGCTTTACTCATGAAGATATAGAGCAAGCATACCTGGAAAAGAACAAAGTAAATCATCAACGTCAGGATGATGGATATTGAGTAAGTACAATAATAAGAAAGTTAAAATAGATGGCCATGTTTTTGATAGTAAGGCAGAATCGGATTATTACACGGGTTTAAAAGTTCGCAAAGCTGCAGGTGAAATTTTAAATCTTGAATTACAACCGAGATTCACTTTACAACCAGCGTTTATAAAGAACGGCAAAAAATATCAAGCAATTACATATAGTGCAGACTTCATGGTTTATTTGCCAAATGGTGATGTGGAAGTCGTTGATATAAAGGGAATGGTAACGGAAACGTTCGCGGTAAAGCGAAAACTGTTTGAGTATAAATATCCACACTTACAACTCATTCTTTTAAAGCATGTTATCAAGTATGGCGGATTTATCACATTGGATGAGTACGACAAGTTAAAACGTGAAGAGAAAAAAATAAAAAAGGCTAAATAAAGGGAGCGAATTATATGTCATATATCGAATTTAAACCAACTTTAAAGAAAGTAAATCTAAAAGCAGATGGTAAGAAAGAAATTGTGTTAGAGGTATCGGATTCATCGTTAAAAGGGAAATTAGATGCTTTATCTGATTTGATAGATACAAAAGTTTTAATTGCATTGGAGTCTATGCAAGTTAGCTTTAACGTAACAATTAACACGAAAACAAACGAGCCTGTAACGCAGTATGAAGTTGATGAGAAAGGGATTGTGCAAGAAGTAAAACCATCATTCGAACAGTTAGAAGCTGATTTTGATATCCCTGAAGAAAAGATTCAAACTCGTGAAGAGAAAGAACAAGCGGATCGTGAAATTGTTGACGAGTTCATTACAAGTGGTTTAGCACCAAGCTTTGACGGAATGCCAAATAAGATGCCTGAAATCGTGAAACGCCGTCTTGAAGGTGAGTCTTACTTGAAGCTTGCGAATGAACTTAATATGTCATCAGGCCAAATTATTGAAGTGATTGATGAGTACCGTAAGCGTGTCGCTCCATTAGCGATTAAGTGGTACGAGTGGAAAGAAAATCAACCTGATGTAGTTGAACAGCCAAAGGCAGAAGAGAAACCGAAGGAAGAAACAGAGACAGAAGAACCTGTTGTATCGGAAGAAGAACAGGTGCAAGAACAAGATTTGCAATCTTCTGAGGAATCTGAAGGAACTGATGAGGAAAAGCCATTTGATGAAAAATTAGAAGACTAATAAAAGTAGGTTGGTAGTATGACAAATTCGTTATACTACCTGCCTTTCAATCTCATATGGGGTGATGGGTTGAATAAAGCGGAGAAGAGTCAGGTCCGAATCGACATTATAAATATGCAAGAGAATCATTGTGAGGGTTGTACGAAATATCCAGCAGTATTTACGAATTCATCTAAATTAGTGGGTTGGTGTCAAAAGAATTGTGAGATTGGTCAAAGACTAAAAAAGTTAGGCGAAAGTCTACTTGAGGGGAGAACGGAACACATGGCTGAACAAAAAAACTGGGATCATATTTGTACAACAGCTGAAAAGTTACGTAAGGCAGATAAAAAGAAATGGACTTGGGGAAATATCGCTGAACACTTGGGGGTAAATGAAAAGACTTTGTATCATCACATTTCTAAAAGACGGGAAGAAAAAGGAGCACCTAATAAACGCGTAGGTGCATCAAATATACCTCAGAATACAAAACCATCACCACGACATCAAAACAACGAAAAAACGAAATCTGAACCACCAAAATTAAATTCTGTAGTAGCTAATCATATCGAAAAAGCAGAAACGTTAGATGCTTCCTGGAAAGGACAATTAAATACAATCCTTGATGAAAAAGATGCACTTCAAAAAGAGTTAAGCGAAGTATCAAAAATGTATGAGGGGTTGAAAGAGCTAAAAGAAAAACTAGCAAAAGATTTCATTGCAGAAACGCAAGCTCGACTGGAAGCGGAAGATGCACTCAAACTCATGCAAGATCAGCTACAGTCTCGTGATGAGGATTACAACACGTTACTAAATGAATTTAATGCAATTACTGAAAAGAATCATGAATTGGAACATGATCTACGAAAAATGCATATCAATGTGCGCGCTGCAGAAGAAACGGCCGCGAAAGAACGTGAGCATCGACTTGAGTTACAAGGTAGATCACAAGCGCTCGGAATTGCGCTCAAGGCAGTCTTATAGGTGAGCGGTATGAAACTGACAAAAGAAGAAAGAACTCAAATCACATACCAAATTGGCGATATTATCGAGCAGAAATGCAGACGTTGTTATTATAATCGCTCATGCAATGAAAGCTTTAGTGTTAATGAGTGTAAAGTATGTCCGACTGGCGAAACATTACGTCAGTTGGGCAGATACCTGGATACACAGCCTAAAAAGAATGGTGGACCAAGAAAGAGAATTCCAGTGGGATTAACGCCTGAAATCGTAAGAGGGTTAAATCAAAAGGGAATTCCAGATAAGGAAATCAGCATTATGTATGATCGTAGCTTTACCTATGTTGGAAAGCTTAAAAAGAAGTGGGAAAGTGAAGGGAAATGGAAAGGGCCAACTGATATGAGAGAAATCAAAAGGGGTGGAGCGAATGCCTGAAGTAGTTGATATAAAAGCCATGTCGGATGATGAATTTGTAAAAAAATATAAAAAGCTAGTTTACAAGTTTGTATGGAGAAAGTACGGAGCAGTTTTAGAATCGATAAAAACTACTACTGGTTTAGATGCAGAGGATTTAATTCAAAGTGGCATGATTGGGTTGCTTAAAGCAAGAAGAGACTTTAACCCTGCATATGGGTGTGAGTTTTCCACTTTAGCAATTCCTAAAATGCATGGAGAAACTACCAAAGCAATTATAAATAATCAAAAAGTTAAGGTAACAAGTGAGATATTCCACTTGAAAAGTAAAATCATTAGAAAAAAATTAACAGAAGAAAAACCAGAGGTCATTAGTCAACAATTAGGCGTATCTGTTGAGGCTGTAGAAGAAGCTTTGCAATATCAACAAATTCCAAGTTCTATAAATGAATTAGCATTTTCAACAGGGAGTGGTGATACCGATTTAACACTTGAACAGATGCTAATTGATGAACGCTCAACGAATGAAAATGAGAAAGTTGAACATGCAATAATAGTTGGTTCTTTTGTTCAGACATTACCAGATCGAGAAATGATTGTATGGGATATGTATTCAAATCATATGTCGCAAGAAATTATCGGGAAGAAAGTTGGAGTTAGTCAAACTCAAATTAGTCGCATATTAAAACGAATCAAGGGGAGAGCTGCAGCTTTTGGGAAAGAGCAAGGGGTTGCAAAGTAGTATCCAATTTGAATTTTGTATAAAAATTAAAGAAGCCTATACTACGATATCGTATAGGCCGAGGGACTAAAATTAATCTGTTATTAATTTCGAATAGATATTTAAATCGATAAGCTTCCCAGCTGAGATTTCGCTTTTTCTTAGAGTCCCTTCAAAAGTGAATTGTAATTTTTGTAATACTTTTATGGAGTTCACATTTTCAGGTTCAACTTTTGCTTCGACACGATTTAGTTTCAAATGTGTAAAAGCATAATCTAATAGGGCAGAAATCGCTTCAGGGGCATATCCCTTGCCCCAAAAGGATTTCGAAATATCATAGCCAATTTCTGTTTTTGAGTTTTCGAAATCTAAGGAATTATAACCGCATGAACCGATGATTTGGTTAGATTCTTTTTCAATAATAGTAAAACGCATAGCTTTATTATTTTGAGCCAGTTCATTGAGGAAATGAATCATATCTTTCGCTTGGTTTTCATCAGTGAAATTACTTATATTCATGAATTTTGTAACGTCAGGATCAGACCATATTCTAAATAAGCTTAATGAATCTGATTCTTTCATTTGTCTTAAATGCAATCTTTGTGTGTGTAGTTCTGTAATCAATACTTTTACCTCCATTATGTTGTTGTGATAGGTAGATTAAAAATATTGATATCTGCGCATAATTCAGTCCCTTCTGGATTAGTTAACTTTTATTATACAGAAAATTACTAAATTGAACAAAAGTGTTATTTTAAAGCAAAAGGCAGTTAGGACTCCCTAGCTGCCGTGGACTTCAAATTATATGCGTTATGTAGTTTAGATTAATATTCTATATAAAGTGATTGTAACTGCCATTAGAATTAAAAATTCGAATAAAATCATAGAATATTTTTTCTCGGGTTTTTGAAATTCTTTAATTAAGCCAAATATTGCGCCTATACCAAAGATAATATATAGACAAATTACTATGGTTTCTATCATTTTTAACACTCCTAATTAATGGTTAATTTTATTATACAGTTATTAATTTGAATGTTAAGAAACTCTAAAGAGAATTAAGGTGAATTTAAACAAAATAGTTATTTTGGAGGGAAATGAACGTGGAGAAATGCAATTATGTCGGATGCAAAAATGATGCAACAACTAAAGGATTTGTATTAAGTAGAGATTCAAAAGGAAGAAAGCATCTTCCTACAGATGTATATGCTTGTGATAAACATAAAAAGTCTTCCAGCTTTTTTGAATATAAAGCTGCAAAAACAAACTAAACAAAATTCTTATTTGATAACAAATAAAAAGAGCGCTGATCGAGAGCGCTCCTTATGCCTCATTATAACGAAAGTGACGAGCTCACGTTATACAGAAAGGTAGTAGTATTGTATGTCAAAGTATGAGATCGGTTAATGGATTTAAATAAAATTAAAAAAATAAAAAAGAGGACCTAGTAAACTAGGACCACAATCGAAGTATCATCTTTAAAGTGAAAGTAAAAAGATTGATATGAGATGATTTTAACATAAATCATTAAATTAAGAAATAAAGATGTTTATAAAAACTTTATTTAAAAATTAAAGAGTGGTTTTTAAGGGGCTCTATGACTAAGAGTTATTTTAAATTTTTTATAGTTTTGAAGTATTTAAGCAATAATTTTGTTTAAGACTAAGATATTTTCTCATTAGTAATATCGATTTGCTTCAGTAGACATGGCAATCGCTTTTGTTTCATGAACTGTACCATAGGGATGCTCTGGAGGTGCATATATAGAGTAAATTTTAAGTGGTTTATTCCCCATATTAATTACATTATGCCATTTTCCAGCAGGTATCATAATGGCATAGTCATCATAGACCATTTCTTGAAAATCTAATTTATCTTTGGTATCACCCATTTGAACGAGTCCTTGACCCTCTTCAATACGTATGAATTGATCGGTTGTAGGGTGTACTTCTAAACCTATGTCATCACCAACATTAATACTCATTAAAGTTACTTGTAAGTTTTTTCCTGTCCAGATAGCGGTTCGGTAAGTATTGTTTTGTTTGGTGGCTTGATTAATATTCAATACAAATGGTCTAGTTCCATAATCTGTTAATCTGAAATTTTCACAATAAGGATAGCGGTTGTGGTCCAAAGCATTATTGTTGTAACTGTAATAATAAGGATTCCAAGCGTAAATCCAATTATTGTTATTCCAGATGCTATCCATTGAGCTTTGACATTGATAATAACGTGGATGATATTGCATATTCAAGCTCCTCTCATGATTTTATCATTTCCTGTTTATCCTATGCTGTTGTCTATTTATAGGAATACAGAATAATAGGAAATGGGCAGTAATAAAAAATACAAACAAACTTTATTATTTTTCCTAGGAAAAATAAAAGTAACAAGTTAATAAAGGATGTACTATTTGGAATGAAAAACTTAATAAAATCGTTATTTAAATAAAAGAAACCCCGTTTATCAACGGGATTTCTAAGGGTAATTGTCAAGTAATGACGTACTCGACTAAATAACCATATCATGAATTTTTTGGTAACAATACTGGTAAATGTGTCCAAATGAATGAGAGCATCATTTTCAACAAAAACGCTATTTGGGAAGGAAGGAGAATGAACAGTGAAGGTAAAGGAGTACGTCGTTTATAAAGGTGAATCATTCGTATGCGTCGGGACCATACTGCAATGCGCTCAACATATGGGCGTACGTCCTGAAACCGTTAAATTTTATAAGAGACCAGCATATAAAAGGCGAGTAGCAGAACGAAAAAATGCTAGAAATTATATAACTGTTACGGAACTTGAGGAAGATTAATATAAAAATTTCATTTTGTAGAAAAGGGGATGGAGGGAAGTGAGAGCTGAACATGAAAAGTCACAATCCATATACAGATATCCTGATGGTGGAGTGATAAGGTTGGAATACAAAAAAAGAGGTAAAGGTTTAGGCTATGCAAAGCATCCGCGATACAGATTGTATTATAAAGGGAAAAGAAAAATGATTGGAAGCTCAAGCTTATTCACTATTCAAGATGCAATCCGTATTGGAAAAACAAAGAAATACGAAATTGATAATTCGATAGAATAATCTTTTGATAAGAAAGCAGATTGAACGGAGGGGAACCGTATCATATGAATCAACCTTCTAGATATGTAAATGAAAAGGAAATACGGCCTTTCGTGATAGAAGAGTTACGAGATTACCGTGTGCTGAAAGTGAAATTTAAAAATATTCAAGAACGAACGGAATTTGGAGTGGAATTAATGTTTCCAGAACTTAGAAAGAGTACACAGGATGAAATAAGGTACAGACAATTAAAAAGGGCGTTTGAAGAAGCGCTTGATGAAGACGAGCAAAGGGTGCTGGAAGCGAAATATATGAGTGGTAAAGAGTTGAATAATGATTACCTGGCAACAATCTTAGGTATGAAACCAGGTAAATTTTATCGGAAAAGAAAAACGGGAATTATTAACTTCGCAAAGGCATTAAACATGATTTAAAACTGCATATGGAAGTTTTAGGGTACCATTCAGGGCAGTATTTTGGGCAGTGAATTGGGTACCTTTTTACATTGGAATCAACGGTACGATATTCCTACAGTTAATTGTTCTTTGAAAAGAGCATAATGTGGGGATAACGTATCTATGCGCTCATAACCAATGATCATAGCCCCTTTATCAAAACGTTACCGGAGAACGGGCATGGGCGGTAAGAATCCGCAAAAAGGACGGAAAGACCAATTACATTTATATATTCAGCCGCGGTGCATTTGTATCGTGGCTTAGTTATTTTATAAAGAAAAAAGCCCAATACGGGGCTAGATACTTTTCTTCATGCCACATTTACGGCATTCTCTTAAATAGATGAAATTTTTAACGGAACTTTTGAATGCGGTATTTCCGCAATTATCACAGCGACCGCTGATTTTGTCAGGATGTTCTGTGTATGTGTATATCTTGCTTAAATCGTACTTTTGTTCAGGTTGTTTATTCTCCATTCGTTTCACCTACATATCAATCTGAATTAAGACAGCTTAAATATAATAACACGAAGCATTCACATAATGGATGTTTTTATTTTACAAAGCGATTAGCATAAGGAGTGAACTCATAGAAGTATAAAAATTTGAACGCGAGGTGGCAGGTGAGATGTAGATGGCGAGACAGCGTAGTCCAGACCGTGATAAAGCATTCGAAATATACAAAGCAAGTAATGGTGAGAAGCCACTTGTTGAGATCGCGAGGGAATTAAACTTAAAGCCATCTCAAATAAGAAAGTGGAAATCACAAGACAAATGGGATGAACAATTAAAAGGTAACGTTACTATTGCGAAAAGGAGCGTTACTAATGTTAAAAATCCCAAGACAAAAGCCAAGTTGAAAAAGATGCTAGATGATGAAGAGCTGAATGAACAAGAACGGCTCTTTTGTTTGTATTACGTAAAGTATTTTAACGGTACGCAAGCTGCATTGAAAGCTGGCTATGCCAAGAGTAGCGCACATGTTACGAGTAGTCGGTTACTTAGAAGAGAACGTGTAGCATCGTACATTCGAGAGATCAAAGGTGAAATGGTCGAGAATGTTTTTGTTGAAGCGATGGACGTATTGAATGAATACATTAAGATTGCTTTTGCTGATATTACGAATTACGTAACCTTTGGCCAAAGAGAAGTAGAAGTTATGGGCCCGTTTGGACCTGTAAAAGATGAAGACGGAAAACCAGTCATGAGAACCATTAATTACGTTGATTTTAATGAATCGGACATGGTTGATGGCTCTATCATCGCCGAAGTGAAAAAGGGCAAAGAGGGCGTATCTATCAAGCTTGCTGACAAGATGAGAGCACTTGATAAATTGGCGATGTACTTCGATTTAGTGCCTGATAACTTCAAACGAAAAATTGAAGAAGAACGTCATCGTATGCAAAAAGAAATGTATGATGCTCAGATAAAGAAAGCTAATGCTGAAACTGAAGCGTTAACTGGTAAAGGAAAGAATGAGCCAATCGAGATTAAAATCACCAGAAAGAGTGAGCGATCATGATTGTTGAAAAAGAAGTGAATCCACGTTTTGAAGACTTTCTGTTTGATTGGAATCATAAAAATTACTTTCTTGTTGGCGGTTACGGTTCATCAAAAAGCTATCATGTTGCACTGAAAATCGTTTTAAAGCTATTGGAAGAGAAGCGCAAATGTCTTGTAATACGTGAAGTATACGAGACAATTAAAGAGAGCTGCTTTGCTCTTTTGGTAGATATCATTGAAGATTTAGGACTTTCCGATACAATCAGAGTCACTGAATCACCAATGAAAATCAAATTCCCAAACGGAAGTACAATCATTTTCCGTGGTATGGACAAACCCGCGAAATTAAAGTCTGTTCATAATGTATCAATGGTTTGGCTGGAAGAAGCATCAGAAATCAAGTATGAGGGCTTTAAAGAAGTAAAGAAACGTATGCGTCATCCATCATTAAAACTACACATGATTCTCTCAACAAATCCTGTTAGCATCGATAATTGGGTTTATTTGCATTTCTTTAAAGATGAAGTGAATGAGCGAACGGTATTAGATGATGAGGAACTATACGAGAAGCATACAGTTGTTGTGAAAGATACGTATTACCACCACAGTACAGCGGATGATAATTTATTCTTGCCACAATCGTACATCGATGAATTGGATGAAACAAAAGAGTATGATCCGGACCTGCACCGTGTTGCAAGATACGGAAAGTTTGGTGTCAACGGTGTCAAGGTATTACCGCAGTTCGAAATGATGGAAGCTGAAAAGATGGATGAAATCATTAAGAACCAGCGCAAATTGATGCTACGAGTTGGAATGGACTTCGGTTTTGAAACATCATTTAACGCGGTGGTACGTATGGCAATTGACCATGAGAAGAAGTATCTCTACTTGTATTGGGAGTATTACAAGAATAAGCAGACTGATCCGCAAACTGCAAAAGATTTAATTGAATTTAAAGAGTCAGGTGAACACATTAAAGCAGATAGTGCAGAGCCGAAAACCATCGCTTACTTTAGACAAAAAGGATTTGAAATGAGTGGAGCCAAGAAGTTCCAAGGCTCACGATTAGCGAATACCAAGAAAGTAAAGCGATTCAAGAAAATAATCTGCTCCACTGCTTGCCCAAATATAAGGCGAGAACTCAAAAATTTAACATACAAAAAAGATAGCAACGGAAATATCATCTTGGATGAATTTAATATAGATCCACATACTTTTTCAGCTATCTGGTATGGCTTAGATGGATATGAAGTATCCGACTTGAAAGAGCTGAGTCATGCGAGTGCATTTGAACGTGTATTCTAGGAGGTGCGCTATGTTTGAACGCTTAAAAGAGTGGTTCCGCACCCTTTTTAAACGAAAAGGAGGTGTGAGTGTGAAGGAGAATTATACAGAAAAGCTCAAGCAGAAGGATTGGGAATTGCTGAATGAGATATTAAAAGAGCACGATAAACTTTTACTGGATGTAGAGAAAAGACAGAAGGTATTTGATGGTGACTTTGATATTTTAGAAAGAAAACCGAAACGGACAGACGATCCGAATCATCGAATTGTGGTCAATTACTCCAAGCTTATTTGTGGTATGCCAACTTCTTATATGTTAGGGAAGCCGATAAGTTACGATGTACCTGATACGGTAATCGATAAGGGCGCAAGTAAAGAAGTAGTTGAACAATTTAGGGATGAATTAAAGTATGTGCTAGAAGAAAATGATGACCATGCAGTTGATTATTTAAATACGAAACGCGGATTGATTGCAGGTGGTGCGACAGTCCTTTTTTATTTTGATGAAATGGGCGAGATTAAATATAAATCATATCCAATCAATGAATGCTTTCCGGTGTTTGATCATAAGGGTGACATGCTTGCTACTATTCATCGTTATAAAACAAAAGTTGGCGATGAAGAAATCGAACATGTGGAAGTATACGATGATGCAACCGTAACGTATTTAATCAATGAGAATGGGACATTCAAACTAAACGGAGATTACAAAATCAATCCAATTCCGCATTCAATTCCGATTGTACCTGCTGCTTATTTTCAAAATGGAGAATTTGCGAAACCGAGAGGCGGCATGGTTCAGTATGGACCAAGTAACCTTTCAGACGATATCATTACACAACTTGAGGAATTAGCAAGGTTGATATCGGACAACTCAAACCGACTAGATGTATTCTGCGATCCGTATTTATTGTTTAAAGGGGTTAAAGTTGATCCGGAAGAAGGCATCAAAATGCGGAAAGCCCGTGCGATTAGTATAAAAGGAGACCCGGGAGAGCAAGCCGATGCTTCTTATCTAATCGCTGATATGAAGAATGAACCGATTGAATGGCAAGCGAAAACTATTATTGATTCAATCTTTGAAACTTCTCAACTACCTAAAATATATAAGCAGGAAGCACTTGGTGATTTGTCAGGTGTAGCAATTGAGCAGTTATACGCTCCACTTGATTTACAAGTGAATGAGAAGGAAATATACCTGCTACGATACATTAGACGTAAGTTTATGATTATCACTTTAATGCTCAATGCACAGAAATTAATTGAGAGTGGTCATGAGAACCCAGCAGAAGCGTTAAAAGAAACGTTGAACCCACGAAATGAAAATAATGATTTATACAATTACAAGTGGATTTGGTGGGAAATCCATCGTAATAAACCGCAAAATGTGAAAGAAATTATTGAGATGCTTAACAAATTAGAAGGTCGGTTGTCACAATTTACTCTACTTCAGCAGAATCCACTTGTTGAGGATGTTCAAGAAGAACAAAAACGATTGGATAAAGAAGCAGCAGAGAGTAAAATTGTTGATTTAAAGAATATTGATAATCACATCGCAAACCGTGATAAACGTATGCAGAAGAGTGATAAAACGGACGATGAGCTATGAATCATGAAGAACTGAAAAAACTTCAGGAAATGGCAATAGAGCAACAAAAGAAGCTAATTAAATTTAAAGATGAGCGCATTCGAGTACTGCTTGAAGTGTATGCAGAGTTTCTGCAAGACATAAATAAAGAACTTTCTTATTTATATACACGTACAAGCTTAGGCTCACCAGAAGATAAATGGGATTGGGACGAAATCAGAAGAGGAAAAGATTTAGAAGCAATCCTAAGGCAGATGGAAATGAGTATTAATCGTATAAACGAAGAAGCAACAGGCATAATTACCAACTCTATAAAAACAGTAGGTGTTGTTGATTATGCATTTACTTCTTATATTGCTGCTGCTCATATACAAGGATATATTGTTGTTCCGCCAGTTATACCAGAACGTGCTATTAAGATACTCGTAGAGAAGGATTGGGGGCACGGACACTTCTCAGATAACTTGTGGGGGCAAACAGAGAACTTCAAAGAGCATTTACGTACAACATTAGTCAATTCTATGCAGCGTGGTGAAAGTTTCCGTACCACTACAGTTAAGTTGCAAAAGCGGATTGGTCAAGAAGCTTATAAAAGTGAGCGCCTTGTACGTTCTGAAATTATAACGGCCAGTAATGAAGCGAAGAAAGAATACATGACTGATTTTGATAAGCGTAGTAATGAGATGGGCATGGACTTACTCAAAGCTATGAAAGTACTGGAAACATTGGATAATAGAACGTGCAAAAAATGCCAAGCGATGGATGGTAGAGAGTTTTCTGTAGAAGAAGCGAAGAGTATACCAGCTACAGAACATCCAAATTGCAGGAGAACGTTTGTTGCAGTAATAAGAGGGTTTGATAATTCGAACCGCCAACGTGCTGCAAGAAGTATGAGTACTGGTAAAACGTATCGTACTGATGCGAAAAACTTTGAAGAGTATGCAAAAGAACAAAATTTAGATTCTGCTGCTAGTTATAGTAAGCAGTACAAGAAACAGGAGAGTGAAGAGTGATGAAATCATTATATAAATTACGTTTAAACTTACAATACTTTTCGGACCCGAATCCGCCGGCTGATCCGCCACAAGACCCACAACCAACAGATCCGCCGAATGATCCACCTGTGACATATACTCAGGAACAACTGGATACGCAGCTTTCTGATGCAACGAAAGAAGCAAAAAGACAAGCGAAATTAGATGTGTATAAGCAATTAGGTGTTGAATCATTAAAGGATTTGCAAGATAAATTAGCTGCTGCAAATGGTAAAGAAGAGGCAGATGCAACATTACGAGCTTCAAACGAAACGCTTACAACTAAAAACAAATCATTGGAGACTGAACTTGCGTTTGTTAAAGCTTCTATTGGGCACAAACCGCATGATGCAGATCTCCTTTTTACTGCGGTTCAACCGTTATTAACGACTGATCCTGATACTGGCGAAATCACTAATATGAAGGAAGCTATTGAGCAGGTCAAGACAGAAAAACCGTTCTTATTTGCAAGTGAGGAAGCTGCACCAGAAGGCGGTCAAGGAGGTGGTTCACAAAGACCAGGAAGTACTGCACCAGGTGGTGGAAATCCACCTGCATCTAAAACAGACTACGATAAAGGTGCAGAATTAGCGAAACGTCGTAGTCAAACACAACAAAAATAAGGAGTGAAACAAATTGAATCTATATACACGTAAAGACACAGTTGTTGCTGGTAAAGAGATTCTGCGAGATATCGTTGGATTAAAAACAATTACAGTAACATTGGATTACACTGCATTTACACCTGGCATTATCCCTGCTGGTACATCATTAATCTTTGATGCAACAACAAAGAAAACACGACCGTTCGATAAAACAAAGGACGCAGAATCGACAGAACAAGTTTCATTATTGTTCCGTGACATTCGCATCGATACAAATGATGTACAAGCAGTAGGGCTTGTTGGTGGTTATGTAAAAGAATCAAAATGTCCTGCGATTACAGCAGAGTTTAAAGCAAAAGCAAAAATGCTTGATATTCGATAAGGAGAGTGAAGTTGAATGGCTATTTTACAATTAGATGAATTTAAACGTGAAACCTTAATTGGTTATGTAGAGAATTTAACAGTACCATTTGAATCGAAAACATTACCGTTCTTACCTCGTGATAAGGACGTTTTTAGTTTAGATTTCGCTTACGATATTTATAGAAAACATAATAATGTAGCTGCAAACTTAGTAGAGTTTGGGACACCTGCTCCACTACGCGACAAACAAGGTTTGGAACGTGCGGTTGCTGAAGTTGCGAAAATGAGCCATCGCTATCGTTTTGATCAAAGGGACCAGTTAACTATTTTGAATGCAAAATATGATAAAGAACGCCAACAAGTAATTGATAAAGCGTTTAATTATATTGATAACTTAAAACTAGGGGTAGAAGAAACGGAAGAGTTTTTACGCACTTCTATTTTATACAAAGGGCAGCTTAAGTATGATTTAGACGGTTTTTCACTAGATTTAGCGTTCGATGTTCCAAAAGCGATTAAAGCTGCAACTAAATGGAGTGATCATGAGAATGCAAACCCAATTAAAGATTTAGTAGATTGGATTGAAAAGTTTAAGAAAGCAAACGCAGGGCGTCGTCCTTTAGCTATTCATATGTCTAATGCAGCGTACCTTGATATTTTACAATCAAAATCAACTATTTCTAATATTAAAGGTGTAGCAGGTGGCATGGTAACCCCTGATGAATTAGCAACATTCTTAACCCGTTGGAATATCCCACCGATTACAACAAATGATTTAGAAATTTCATTCGAAAATGGAACTACAGAACGTTATTTACCGGAGCGCCGTGTTGTATTTTTAGGAATTGAAGGTAAAAAATCTTTAGGTTCAACTGTACAAGGACCAACAGTAGAGAAAGATGGTCAAACTGGTATTTATGTAGATACTGGAGTTGAACAAAATACTAAGAATGAATTCGTTGAAATTGGTAAAGCTGCATTCCCTGAATTAAGCTATCCATCAGGCGTAATGCAAATCGATGTGTGATGAAGAGCTTAATTACGGCAGATGAAGCGAAAAGCTTATTTGCTGAACTAAATAACGTGAATAATCTGGAAGCCGCACTATTACGAGCTTCTATTTTTGTGCGCTCAAAAGTGAAGAAAATAGATGAGCAAGTCCCTGATGATATCAAACTTGCCGTCTGTTATCTTGTGAAAGACGAGAAAGAGCCGCAGCAGGTGAAAAGTATTGAGCGTTCTGATTATAAAGAAACATTCGCTGATAAAGGTACATCCTATCGTGACCTTGCAATGGATCTACTTGAGCCATACATGCAAACAGGGAACGAATCAGGGGTGTTTTTCTTTTGAGTAGATATGAATCGATACTATTTCACCGTATGACTGTTTCTCGTGTTGTTTCTGATGAGAGCGAGTACGACAGTAAGCAAGAAATGAAAGAAATTGATACTGATCTTCCCTGCGCTCTCGTAAAGAAAAATCAAAGCAAAGTGAATGAAGTGTTAGGTAGAGTCGAAATTGACAATGTAGTCTTCATTCACACGCTTTACCCTGATGTAAAAGCAGGGGATACAATTGATGTATACGACCCAAAGACAAAATATGTTTTAGGTCGTTATATCGCTTCTCATCCATATCCAGTATTTGATCGAGAAGGCATTCATCATTTTGAGATTGACCTGAAAGGTGAGGTAACAGTATGAGTGGTGGTATGGAAGGCGGATTTGTTCTCGAGGGATTCGATGAATGGATGCACCAAATGAAAAGCGTAATTCAAAGTAGGTTGCCTAAAATGCTCGAATTGTGGGCGGAAGTATTAGCTCTACAATTAATGTCAATGGTGGCAGAGAAAACGCCAGTTGACCAAGGGGCACTACGAAACTCATTCCTTTCTGCTGGTGCAGGTGTAAATGGTGATGGTTCTGTTTTCTTGAAAGTTGGTATGGGAGAAGGAGTTGAAATCATTGTTGGTTCAAACTTATTCTATGCTGAGTATGTAGAAGCAGGGCATCGTACAAGACATAGTGGAATGAGCCGAGAAACCGCTAAACAAGCAGGGAAATGGGTAGAAGGTGCTCATATGTTGGAAGACTCTTGGCATGAATTCGAGCCAGAAGCATTGCGATGGCTTGAGGATAGAGTGGGAGAGGTTATGAATGAACTTGGTTTCGTGTGATTTAACTAGTGTACTAAAATTCATTCAAGATACCACTGGAGTAAAAGGATATACAACAAGAAGGAGGCAGGAAGCAACGCCTCCTTTTTTCTATCTGCAAACACCAGTAGGTAAACCGTACCAAGACTCAGTTGGGTTTCACAGATATCGTCCGCTGATCCACGGTACATTGTTCCTGGATAAAGATACACCAGAAACACAAGCGCTGCAATTTCAAGCGAAGTTGCAAGATGCACTTATACGATGTCGATATGATATACCGCTAGTTGATGAAAAGTACAAACCAACAAACGCTCGTTTAGAAGATGTTGAGTTTGAAATGCAAGAAACTGATGTTGATGTATGGACGTTTAGCGTAAAAGGAGAACGATTCGTTGAGCTTGTTGAGCATCATGAAATCCTGCGTAAAGTTCATAACAATGTCAGGTTAATAGAAAAGAAATGAGGTGGCTGGAATGGCAAGTAAAGAAGTGGAAGTAAAACAAACTGCTTCAGCTGTTCGTTATCCAGTAGCAGAAGTAATTGAACAATCAGATACATTGTTTGGTGTTCCTAGTTATACCGCAGCAGCTGCTCTACAAGGTATCGATGAAATAGATTTAGAGACTGCGGAAAAGAAAGTAAAAGCATTATTAAAGAGAGAGGTGAAGTAGTACCATGCCAAAAGCATTTAAAGAAGGTAGAAATGAAATCGAATCAGGTGTTTACTCCTTTACTGAGCTTGTTGTCAAAGGTGCAGTTAATAAAAATGCACGTGGCGTCCTGATTATGCCAATTAAGGCTGATTGGGGTAAAGAAAATACAGTAGTAGATTTAGATTCTTTAGAAGAAGCTAAGGCGAATTTTGTTGGCCAAACTGCTCATTTATTAGAACTTGCTTTTAAAGCACCTATTCAGAAATTAAAAGCAGTACGCCTTGCTACAAAAGATGCTAAGAAAGCTTCCTTGGATCTGCAAGCGATTAAAATTGAAGCTCTTTACACAGGAGCACGTGGAAATAACTTTAAAGTAACAATTCGCCCAAAAATCGGTGATGAAACTGCTAAACAATTGATTCTAGTAGAAAACAATATAGAGCTTGAGAGAATTACGTTCACTGCAATTGATGAGTTAGTATCGAAAACGAAAGATAGCTTGTATATAACTGTTACAAAGGTAGACGGGCTAAAAACGATTGAAGATATTAACAACGTTCCACTTACTGGTGGTGTAAGTGGTGAAGCCGTAAAAGTAGAAGATTACGTTAATTTCTTCGCTCTAGCAAAAGATGAGGATTTCAATGGAATCTGTCTTGATGGGGTACAAGATAAAGCAGTAAAAACAATGCTGACTCAATTTGTACAATCAAGCCGTATTACTGGAAAGTTAATTGTAGGTAATACAGGTGGAGAAGAAGCAAAAGAAATTGATTATTATGCTGTTACAAATAACATTCAAAAGGCAAGTATTTATGACAAACAGTACACGGCTGAAGAAGTAGCAGTATATGCAGCAGCTGCTTTAATTTCATGCCCACTGAATGAGAGTATGACGCAAAAAGAGACACCTTTCACTTCAGTAGAAAAATTATCTGTAACTGAAACGAAACGTAGATTGTCAGAGGGTAATTTACTATTCTTCCAAGAAGGCAACACAGTTCGCTTTAATACCGCAGTTAATACCATGACGACAATTAGAAATATGGATGAGGCAGTTGGTATTTCGAAAGAAGCAGATGAACGCGCCGCAATCCGTACACTACAAAAGGTAAAAGTAGTAGCAGCGATTGATTATATTACAAGTGCAGAAGAAAAAGTGTTTAATCGCTTTATGTCAAAAGCGAATACACAACCGCGTAGAATTGCAGCTGCACAAGCGATTAAAGATGAATTATTAGAACCATTGGCAGTACAGGAAGTAATCGAATTAGGTTCATTCAACTGCTACGAAGATCCACGTCATACAGAAAATCAAGGCAAGGTAGTTTACAAGGATGAAGCGTTCTTCATTACTGAATATCTTGTCATTGATGCGATTGAAAAAGTATACAACAAAAATAAGGTGTCCTAAGGAGGTCTGCTAAATGTCAATGTACGATAACAGTTTACCTACTGTAAATCCTCGTAATATCGTTCGTGGTAAATACGGAGCGGTTTATGACGATTTAGGAGAGCAGTGGGCAGAAGTAACAGAGTTTGAAGGTAAAATTAAATTTGATAAAAAGAAAATTGAACGTGCAAATGCATTTTTAGACGGTAACCGTATTATGGGTGGTTCTGCTACTGGGAAAATGAAAATGTATCATACTGCTAAGGCAAAAGAATTAGCAATGCGTATTCTAAAAAATCCTGATCAGACATTTACCCTTGTAGGGGATTACCACGATCCAGATGAAAATGCAGAAAGTGCAAACATGAAAGTTGCTTTTAAAGGCGTTAGCTTTGATGAGGTAACTTTATTAGGGTTTAAAGTAAAAGATTTAGTTGATGATGATTTTCCATTTACATTTGATGATTATGAAATTCTTGGCTAAAGAGAGGGACAACCTCTCTTTTTCTTATTCACATAAAATAACGTGTTAAAAACACTAGGAGGAATACTTATTATGGCAGAATTACAGAAAAAACAATTTGCAAGCTTAGAAGATTTATTTGGAGTAAATACAGACGATCGTGTTCGTGGAGAAAAGAAAGTCCAAACAATTGATGGGAATTATATCGAGTTACCCCTAAAATCTATTGATGCTGATGTAGCGCAAAGTATTAAAAAAGCTTCAACGAGAAAAATCCCTCAAGGTAAAGGTGTTCCAATGTTGGAAGAATTGAATGAAGCTAAATATAACGCGCTTATGATTGCAGCTGCAACGGATGAAACAAGAACAAATATTAATTGGAAATCACCTGAATTAGCACAAAAGGTAAAAGCACCTACACCAGCTCCTGAATTTGTAGTGCCAAAGATTTTATCACTAGGTGGTATTGTAGCGGCTACGCAATACATTATTGAGTTATCTGGCTTAGGTCAAGATTCAATGGAAGATGAGATTGATGCGGTAAAAAACTAATTAAAACCGACCCAATGGCTTCATGGGCCCACAGGCTTTTTCAACAAAAGAATATTGATCCGGAAGACTTTTTTCTTATGAAACGTGAGAAGAAAGTCTTTTTTATTGCGTCCTGTCTACATCAAGACGAACTAGATGAAAAAGCCGCAGCGGCCCAAGAATGAAGGGCGGTGACTTATGGGTGAAAGACAAGTAACAGGTAAGATTAGTTTAGTAGATGCGATGTCTGCTCCATTACGTCAAATGACGCAACACATGGAGCAAACGTCACGAGCAGCAAGGGAATTAGATACAGCATTACGGTTTCAAAGTGCCAATGTTGTACCGCTTCATCAAGCAACGCAAAGTACATCACAGTTAGACCATAACGTTGTACAGTTAACGAACCATTTACACCAATCTGCACAAGGAACAACTCAGTTTGGTAATAATCTACATCATTTAAATACAGATTTAAGCCAATCTACACAGCGGGTTAATCAACTTGAGCATGAAATGCAGCAATTACGTCAAGAGTTCCAGCAATCAGCACAGCAAGTAAATCAGTTAGAACAACACTTGCAAACGATGGAAAGGGACTTACAGCAGTCATCGCAACGAATTAATCATTTGGAGACTCAGGTCGAACAATTGACCAGGGAAATGCAGCAAGCGACCCAGCAGATTAACCAAATGAACTCAGCGCTAAATCAAAATGCTACAAGTGCACAACATGCAGGTAATAGTATGGCTGCATTACGTGATAGATTTGGTGGAGTGAGCGAGAGACAAGCTACAATGCTCAATGGATTAGATCGAGCCAGCGGTGCTTTATTTTCTACAGGTGCAGCCGCTTCAATTGCTGGTGGAGCTATTGCGGTTGGGCTAGGTTCAGCAGTAAATACCGCCGCCGATTTTGAGCAACAAATGGCTAAAGTAGGCGCAATTTCTGGTGCGACAGGAAATCAGATAGGCAGTTTGACAGAAACCGCTAAAGAATTAGGTGCATCCACTACCAAATCAGCCAGTGAAGTTGCAGTAGGTATGCAAAACCTAGCCGCTTCAGGCTTCGAGGTAAACGATATTATCGGTGCAATGCCTGGTATTATCGCTGCTTCCGAAGCCGCACAGGAAGATATGGCAATGACATCTGAAACGGTCGCTGCCGCTTTAAATGCATTTGGTATGGAAGCGAAAGAGTCCTCTCATATAGCGGATGTACTTTCTCAATCTGCCAACCAATCAGCAGCTGGTATTTTGGACATGCAATACAGCTTCAAATATGCTGCACCAGTTGCGAAAATGCTTGGTATATCGCTAGAAGAATTATCTGCAGCTACTGGCATCATGGCAGACTCAGGTATCAAAGGTGAGCAAGCAGGTACATCATTACGTGCTTCTTTACTACGTTTATCTGATCCACCTAAGTCTGCTAGAACAGCGCTTGCTGATTTAGGTATTACCATTCAAGACTCGTCAGGTAAAATGCTTCCTTTTCATGATATTATCGGTCAGGTCGGTAATGCAACAAAGGATATGGGGAATGCTCAAAAAGCAGCTGCATTATCTTCTATTTTCGGTACAGAAGCAGTATCAGGAATGCTTGCAGTAGTTGAAGCAGGTCCAGATAAATTACAAAAGCTTACGAAAGGCTTACAAGATTCTGGTGGAGCAGCCGCGGATACAGCGAAGAAAATGCAAGATAACTTAAACGGATCGCTTAACCAGTTATCCGGTTCTTTTGAAACGCTACAAATTTCAATGGGGAATGCACTGATACCAGTAATTCGAGTAATTGCTGATGGATTAGGCATGTTAACTGATGCGTTTAATGCTTTACCAGGTCCTGTACAAACGGTATTAACAGTCATACTTGCTCTTACAGGGGTATTTCTCTTATTAGCAGGGCCAGTACTTTTAATACTTGGTTTCTTGCCGGGAATAATTGAAGGGTTTGCACTATTAGCTGGCGCGATGGGAATGACCTCAGGGGCATTGTTAGGCGTAATGGGAACCGCCTTAAGTGTAATTGGAGTAGTCGCCGCAATAGGCATAGGAATCGCTTTTCTATGGTCGCAATGTGAAACATTTAGGAATATAGTTTATGCTGCGTTTGACGGGGTAAAGGCTGCATTTGACTCCTTATTGGCGAAGGTCAACCAAATAAAAGGAGTATTAACAACAGCTTGGTCAGGAATTAAGGCAATCTTTTCTGGTAACGAAGGTAAGGGAGTCTCTATTCTAACTAGTTTAGGAATGGGTCCTGAAGCCATGAGACCACTTGTTACAATGACAACTGGTGTGAGAAATGCTGTAAATCAAATTAAACAACAAATTTCTACCTTAGGAAGCTTTTTTAAGGGAATGGGTGCGTTGTTTAGCGGGAATACCGGAAAAGGTGTTTCTATATTAAGCTCCATTGGATTATCGCCACAGACGATCCGTAGTGCCATTACCATTATAAATGGGGTAAAGGGCGCAATAACTCAAGGTATGGCTGGGATCATGAATACGGTACGTACTATCGGTTCTGGAATGACTCGTTTTTGGTCACAACATGGCCAACAAATAGTGCGTTATGCATCGGCAGCCTACAACGGACTGAAAACAGTCGTAGGTACGGTACTAAATGGAGTAGGTTCCGTTGTTCGTAGTGTACTAACCGGGGTAGCTAGTTTTTGGAACGCTCACGGCACACAAATAATGCAGTATGCGTCCATGGCGTGGCGCGGAATTTGGACGACAATTTCCACAATTCTCAGCGTAATAGGTTCGATAATAAGAACGGTGCTATCAGCATTAGCTCAATTTTGGAGTGCTCATGGTTCGCAAATTATGTCGATTGTGAGTACAGCATTTTCTACAATAAGTGCGATTGTAGGCAATGTTCTATCATTTATGTCTGGACTTTTCCAAGCGGTAATGCCGATAGTGTCTGGCGTAACTGAAATTGCGTTCAGTTTAATAAAAGCGGCAGTTAAAATTGGCGGTAGCGTGATTGAGGGCGTCGTTAAAGTTGTATCGAATTTATTCAATGGAGAATGGAAAGCTGCGTTTGATGCCGCTTGTCAAATAGCCGTTGATATATGGAATATCATTGTAGATACGTTTAAAGGGATCGACTTATTCCAAATTGGTAAAGACATCATCAATGGTTTGATTGATGGTATCTCCTCTATGGCTTCAGCTGCTTGGGATGCAGTAGGCAACATTGCGGGTGGTATTAAAGATGCCGTAACTGGATTCTTTGATATACACAGTCCATCTCGTTTAATGATTGAGCTTGGTGGATTTATCACTGAGGGTCTTGGATTAGGTATGGAAAAAAATACAGATATGGCTGTTAATTCAGCGGTAAACGTTTCTGAAAAGACACATGCACCGTTCGCCACGGCTGCTAAAAGCGAAGAGCAGAACGTACCGTTTGCTACAGAAGTAAAAGGAACTTCTTATAAGTCGAATACAAATCAAACAACAAATGCGAGCAGTACAAAGAATGAGTTCCATATTCATATTTCTGGTGGCACTGCTAAAGACATGAATGAAAATGAAGATACATTTACAGAAGTAGCTGAGAAGGTAATAAATTACATTGCTGATAAACTAGATGATGCATCAACAGGAAAAACAAAAGTTAATTTAGGAGTGATGGAGTCATGATCTTCCTACTGACAAAATGGGCAAAATACACCTTTCCCCACACTCCTAAAGGGGTCGGGCCAAAAGGTGGCGACGCCAAAATAGAAGAAGTAAACACATTGGGACAAGGAGTTGTTCCTTTTTTTGATGGGAAGGAACTGGAGGAGGTTACATTTACCTCCTTTTTTTCTTTTAATAAAATTTCTGGCGAAGAAGCAAGACAAGATCCACTTTCATCAGTTCGTTTCCTTTCTGGTTTAAAAGATTCCGGGGAAGTCGTGCTATTAAACATTCCGGATATTAATTATAAAAGGGAAATGATAGTGAAGAACTTTGAATACTGGAAAGATGCACCTGGTTATATCGAATTTAATATCACCTTTAAAGAATATCGTGAAATTAAACTTGGATATAAAGATGGAGCGGGAAACATTAGAAGACCACCTTCCAATGATTTAAATAAATACGCATTAACCGATGGTAAAGTGACTGGCACGCATATGTTAGCAGTTCGTGATACGCCGTCACAAAGCGGTAAAATTATTGGGACATTGAAACAGGGAGCGAGTGTAACCTTCGCTAGAAACAGTAAGACCCAATCCGGATGGATATACATTCAATCTGGAAGCTTACATGGTTATGCTGCTGCAAATTACATTAGATAGGAGGAAGAATGATGTTAGAAGTTATTATTGGGAACATGGTAGTAACAGATGCTGTTGTTCCTCCTATCAAATTAGATGATGATTATCAGTCAGGACCAGTAAAAGCGGAAATGACTTTGATTTATAAAAAAGAATTAGATGAAATTGACGGGAAACTAATACGAATAATCGTTAATGGAATCACTTGGTTTGCTGGAGTAGTGAGAGCGTACAAAAATGCAAAGAGTCGTAATATTGACGTTACTGCTTATGACCATCTTTTTAATCTAGTTAAGTCTAGTGATGAATTTGTATTTCAAAACCGTACAGCAAGCCAGATGATACGTTCTATATTGGGTAAGTACAACTATCCAGTTAAAGAATTAGTAGAAATTAATACGATATTCCCGCTTATGTACTTAGATAGCAATAGTGCTCAAAGTGTATTTGAAATGCTGATTGTTATTTTATATGAAAGCAAGAAGGTAACAGGTAAGAAGTATTGGATTCGTTTTGAGCCTGAGGGACTACGGGTATTTGAGTGGAAACCTGCAAAACTCATCCCTGTACTAGGCTCAGGATTAACAAACGTTGAAAAAACTGTTTCTGCTGAGGAAGTAAAGAATAGAATCGCTATTATAAACAAGGAGAAAAACATATTTGTGTTTAGAGAAGATGGTGGATCTATTAGAAAATACGGTCCTCTTTCTACAATTGAGGACTTCAGTGGAGAAACAGAAGCAGCTGCAATTAGTTATGCAGATGGTGTGCTTAGAACAAGAACTTTACCGGAAGTTTCACGGCAAATCGAACATGTACACAGCATAGAAGAACCGCGAATATGGTCGGGTGACTTTATTTATTTAGAGGACCCAACAAGTACTATTCTAGGTGGATACTATGTGAAAAAAGCTGCTTATCAAATTTATAAAAATAGAGTTATTTTTAGTGCGGATATTGCTCATTCAGCTGCTTTACCAGATAAAGAGTATGTTCCACCGCAACAAAATGATGAAGGGTAGGTGAGAAGGTGGAAAAGCGAGGGATTGAACGTATTTTACATCATATGCAAGGACCAGATATAACGGATGATTCTTTTTCTTTAGGAAAAATCATCACAGCCGAACCGCACGTTACAATCCAAATACACGGATCCGATAAAGCTTTACCGAGTGCATTTTTTATTATGCCAAATGTGAAGTTTTCTAGAGGAGAAACAGTTTTAATACAACGTATATCTGGAGCAGGTGCTACGGATCGGCAATTTGTAGTAAAGCCACTCAATGAAATGGTATCGCTATGCCGTTATACTGGTCCGGAATATGTATCGATAACAGATGAAAAAGTACGCTATCCTGCTTCCCAAACATTTTGTCCATGGAATCTTAACCCTGGAACGAATGTGATGTTGCTTCCTAATCGCTTCCCTTCATCAAATTCTTTATGGGTGGTGATTAATACGTATGCAATTTCCTAAATTACCGCGAATTGAATGGGAACTCCCTGAAGTTAATAATTTTGAAAGCGAAGAGGTTGTCGGGTATATGACGCCTCTTTTTGATTTTTCAAAAGGTGAATTTGTTACGGATGCGAGTGGAGCAATCGCTCTAGATGATGGGCAAAGAGGAATAGCAAACCTTATCGAAAAAATTCATCGTGCCCCAAGAGGTGCCTATCGAGTCTATACAGACGATTACGGCTCTGAGGTACGTAACGTATTACTAGATAGTGAACTTGGTGAAAAGGGACGTATTTTACGGGTAAAAGAAGCAATAAGAGATTCCTTGATTTATGACGAGAGAATTACAGATGTAAGTGAAATAGAAATTACAAAAGGCGAAAAAGATGCTTATATAGCTTCCTATACCGTCTACACAATATACGGTGACGTTCCGGTAAGAAGGGAAGTGAAAGTATGACAGCTCCTGCATGGTGGAATGAAACGGAACAAGAAATTTTTAATCGTGCATTAAATCAAGTAGATAAACGATGGGACAAACGAGAAGGCGGCTTTATTTATGATGTTTTAAAGCCTTTATCAATTGTTCGTTCGGAACAGCGTGAAGAATTTAAGAAATGGTATCACACAAGATTCGCTCAATATGCAACCGGTGATAATTTGGATGCAGTTGTAGAATCAAGGACTCCTTTGAAGCGCTATCCTGCCAAAAAAGCAAAGGGGAAGGTTACTGTTTCAGGTAATGAGGGCACAAAGCTTGCGAAAGGCTCTGTATACGTGGCGGTTCGATATGACTTGGATAATAAAATCATTGAATATACGCAATTAGCAGATGCGGTTATTGGCCCGAATGGTAATACAATTGTTGAAATTGAAGCGGTGCTTTCTGGTTTAATCGGAAACACTTCCGAAAACACAATTGAATTAATTGAAGCAGTATTTGGCGTCTCAAATGTTACGAACGTAGAAAAAATCACTGGTGGAGAAGAAAAAGAAAGCGATGAGGATTTACGATCACGCTATTTTACATGGCTACGTGAATCTTCAAACTCTGGAAATATTGGTGATTACATTCGCTGGTCACTTAGTGTGCCTGATGTGGGCGGTGTATTAGTCTTTCCTATTGCAAAAGGGAAAGGCACTGTTCAACTATCCGTATGTAATGCAAGCTTCTCTCCCGCTTCAACGGAATTGGTTAAGAGAGTGCAAGATTACATTGCCCCTTCTAATGAAATGGGTGAAGGACAGGCGCCGATTGGAGCTTCTGTATCGGTTGTTGCAGCTATCCCAGTAAAAGTGAATCTAGCTATATATGTTTCTTCAAAACAAAAAGCAGAAGCATTAAAACAACAGCTGATTGAGGGAATAAACGAATACTTTAAATTTACCAATCGACTCTATTGGCGCGAAAATGCACGTAAACAATCCATATTAAAAGACCCTTATCAAATTAGTTATTTAAAAGTAGGTTCTGTTGCGGTAGACGTAATGGAGTTAATAACAGTTAATAAATTGCTAATGAATGGTGAGCAGAAAGACGTCACCATTCAATCTGGTCAAATTGCAGTACTTGGAGATGTGATTTTCTATGAAGGAACGTGATGCATTAGTAGAAGCGTTTCTAAATGATTCCATGAAAGAGTACCGAGATTCGGATTTATTTGTGAATCTCATGCAGATCAGCGCGGGAACAGCCATTGAAGAAAATCAGGAATTTGAAGATGTACGGTTGCAGTTTGATATCGATACAGCTACTTGGTCCATTGGTGATTGGGAATTTGAATTCGGTATACAGATCGATACCAAAAAGCCATTAGAACAAAGAAAATCAGTTGTGAAAAGTAAAATGCGAAGTACTGGTTCCACAAGGCTAATGCTGATTAAGAAAGTAGCAGAATCATTTGAGTATGGTGAAGTGGATGTAAAGCAAGATGTACCAAATTACACAGTCACAATTACATTTGCGAGTAAATTTGGTATACCACCTAATATTGATGACATCCAATTAGCTTTAAGAGAAATCATTCCTGCTCATTTAGATGTGAAATTTGTATTCACATATCTAACATGGGATGAACTTGAAAGCTACAAGTATACGTGGGATCAATTAGACGCTCTTAAACTAACTTGGGATCAACTAGAAACGTATAGAAAGGTGTGAGAATGTGCCTAGCTTAACAAATCGATTAAAACTAGCATTGCCAAATGGTAATGAATATGTAAATAGAGCAGTGTTGAATAAAATATTTGAAGACATCGATAGATTGGTAATGCTGCAAGCAGATTTTAATACAGCTAAAAAAGAAATTGATGATAATTTAGCAAAAAAGGTTTCTAAATCAGGGGATACAATGAGTGGACAACTCAAGTTTGATAAATCTGGTACAGGTGTAATCTGGAAAGATGATGTGAATATGGATTACGGTTTAGTTACTGAATCAGATGGTAAGAGACTTATCATGCAAGATTGGAAGCGTAAGAAAACACTGATGTCAAATGATGATTCTGGGTTTATCGTCAATGCAGACAACCTCTTAAAAAAATCAGGGGATATAATGACAGGACCATTAAACTTTGCTGCTCCACTTAAAGGGGTGTCTTGGTTGGATGGCGAAACCAAGAAAGCGGATTTGATCTATAACAACTCTGAGATTTACTTTCGAGGCTTTAATGGAGCAATTGAAAAGTACCCTTGGGTTTATAACATTAGTACAGATACTTTTTCTGTAAATGCTCAGACTAATCTTCTGAAGAAAACAGGAGATACAATGAGCGGTAACCTTACAATGGATAACCGTATGCAAATTTTCTTCCAAGGTGCAGACGGAAAAAGAAGAGCTTCCTTGGCTGTAGATGAAAAAAATAGATTCTTCGCATGGGATGAACAAGGAGGAAAATACTTTTTTGTTAAAAATGAAGATGGGACCTTTACAGTCAATGCAGACAATCTCCTAAAGAAAACAGGAGATACCATGACAGGACTTCTAACATTTCCGGTCGGGGCAGGAATCCCGAATAGAGGTTTAGAATGGAAAGAAGGCGCGGACAGATTATGGACAATCGAATCTTCTCAAAACGATCTTTTGTTCCACAATTATAAAGATAACAAGCAAATTTTCAAATATAATAGAGCTGCTAATTTATTTACAGTATCAGCAGAAACAAACCTCCTAAAGAAAACCGGGGATGCTATGACAGGTCATTTGGAGTTCCGAACGAATAAAGAGCTTCAATTTAAAAAAGATGACGGTACGTCTCTTGCGGGGATAGCAGTAGATAACAATGGTGATTGGTTTGCATGGAACCATCCGGGGAATAAATACCTGTGGAAACTTGACGGTAAGACTGGGGAATTTTTCGTCAATGCAAATAATCTAGTGTCTAAAGGTGGGGACAACCTAACAGGAGACTTCGCTTATTATAATCCTAATCCTATGCAGTTCCGACCACATGATAAAAAGTGGTGGTTAATAAATACAAACCAAGAGGGATTGAAATTCATTCCGTCAGGAACTACAAATAAAGATGACTGGCAATGGGCAAAGGCAATATGGATAAATCCTGAAGGTGAAGTAAACACACAAGGGGTAAAAGTAAAAGGCGAACGAGTCCTTACAACAAGTGATGCAGAAGAAAAGATTCCATCCAGAAGCGGAAAAGATGAGAATGGTATTTTTACAACTTACGAGGAAATGCAAGAGGACGGAAAACTTTGGAAACGTTCAGTTCTTTCTAGTCCTGATACAGATGGTAATTATCTTGTTCGTACCGTTACTTATTATAAAGATGGTGTATCATACAAAACAAAAATATTCGATTTGAAATACGATGAAGACGGTGATTTTGTAAAGGCGGTGCCGCGATGAGTTTTTTAGAAGAACATGGTATTGGTGGGGCAAATCTTGGATTGATACGAGCAGTAAAAGTATTTGTCCAAAACACTGAGCCAACAACAAAAAATAAAGGTACAGTATGGATTAAGTCTGCTACACCAGCAACCAAAACTGTATTCCGAGAATATGGATTAGAGCCACCAAAAGTGGAAGGGACGCTGTGGATCAGTCTTTACGATATTGATATTAAATTTATGTTAGAACGAGCGCTTAAAGTATTCTCTAACAAAAAAGAAATCAACATCGAGTATTCAAGAGAGAATTTCATTAGTTCAATGGATTCTAGCAAAATTAATGTCTTAAAAAATAAGTTTATGCAAGTCTACTCGTTGCTTGGTACATCCCGTATTTACAAAAACGGAAAATGGGAATGGTTAATTGGTCAATATTGGGATGGTACAAGTTGGCGAAGCTTTAGCAATTTAGAACTCAGCATATATATTGGAACAACCGATAAAACGGTTAAAAAGATTGCACCAGATACAGGGAAAGAAGTTTGGTCTGTCAATAACCATATTGGTGCTGTTAACGATGTGGTAGTTGATAAAAATGGGTATATTTACAGCGCTTCTGGAGCACCGAACGCAGCAGCCACTGTAGGTGAAATTAAAAAAATCTCACCTACAGGACAAGTAATATGGTCTAAAAGTTATGACAGGAGTATTCAGCGGTTAGCGGTAGATAAAGACGGATACATTTATGCATTTAATGATATTAGGCGGTTACTAAAATTTAGTCCTGATGGTGAAAGAATTTGGGAGATTAACCAAACGGATTTCTTGGAGGATATCATTGTAGACGTAACCGGAAATGTATACATCAGTTATTATTCTGGTGGGAGTCAAATTAAAAAGGTTTCTCCTGGCGGAAAAGACATTTGGAATTACTCTTTTTCTTCAAACAAAGCCCCTAATCTATCTATAGATAGTCAAGGGTTTATTTACACATTTATGAATACAGCCGGCAATGATACAGCTACATTTAAGAAGATTGATCCAAATGGTAAAGAGGTAGCTACTGCCGCTACGAACGTAGTATCAATTTTACAGACTACACTCGATCAATATAAAAATTTATATGCGGTTTATACTGATGCAGCAAATTTACCTAGTTCACTTGTAAAGATGGGACCAGATTTAAAAGTTACTTGGTCTGTACCAGGTGATATAAAAGATATTACTGTTGATAAAACAGGAAATGTCTTTGCAGCTTTCAAAGATTCAGTTAAGAAAATCTCATCTGCTGGACAAGTAGTATGGACTTATCCGATTACAGTTGAGTCCGTAAAAACATTAGTTGTAGATCAAAGTCCGTATGGAGCATTCCCGTTTTTATGGGAGTAAGGAGTGAAGTGAATGCAAGCATTTATTGCAAACGAAAAAGGGTTAGTTGTAAGTAGGCATCTAATGCCATTAGATGAATTAAACGGATTCGCAAAAAACGCACAAGATGCCATTAAACAAGGTTGGGTTTTATATAATGGCGAAATACCAAGCGATAAAATCGAGGGGAATCGAATCGGCCGTGTTTACTACAATAAGCAGGAGAATTCTTTTTATTACGAGTGGGAAGTTATCCAAGTGGATGATTCCAACGCAGACGCATTAATAGTACTTAAAAAACAACAGGAATTAATGCAACAAGCATTAGATGAAATTATTATTAACAGCCCAGATAAGGAAGAATTGAAGGCGTTAAATGAGCAACAAGCGTTGATGCAAAAGGCTTTGGATGAATTAATCATTGCAAGCATTTAATAAAAAGGAGCGGATGTAGAATGGCTGAGTACATGGCACAGCGAGTGATTGATGAAGTGTTTACGTATACATTTATTATCGTAAAAATGAAGACTTACAAAGAAAGAATTGATAAATACCTGACTGACAATGGAAGAGTAGATTTAATTACGGATAGCGCACAATAGTGGGCTTTTTTATTTTGGGAAGGAGAGGAACAATGGAACGAATTGATGTATTACTAAAATCTTTTATCGCTGCTTTTGGTGGCTACTGCGGATACTTTTTGGGAGGGTGGGATACAACGTTGAAAGTTCTTGTTATCATGGCAGCAATCGACTATATTACCGGTGTATTCGCAGCAGGCTTTAACGGGGAATTAAAAAGTAAAGTGGGATTTAAAGGCATCGCCAAAAAGGTGGTGCTTTTTCTTTTGGTTGCAGCAGCTACCCAAGCGGATGCAATTATGGGAACAAACAGTGCAATACGAGAAGCGACGATTTTCTTTTTTATCGGAAATGAGTTACTGTCTCTTTTAGAAAATGCAGGAAGAATGGGAGTTCCGCTTCCGCAAGCTTTAACGAATGCTGTTGAAATTTTAGGTGGGAAACAAAAACAAACGGAGAAAAAAGGAGTGGATCAATAATGGGACAAATCGTAGATATTTCAAAATGGAACGGAAATATTAACTGGACAGTCGCAAAACAGTATTTGGATTTTGTAATTGCTCGTGTGCAAGATGGCTCAAATTACGTTGATCCATTATACAAAGGATATGTACAAGCCATGAAGCAACATAACATTCCTTTTGGTAACTATGCATTTTGCCGATTCGTTTCCATTGCTGATGCAAAGAAAGAAGCGCAAGACTTCTGGAACCGTGGAGATAAAAGTGCGACGGTCTGGGTGGCTGATGTAGAAGTAAAAACAATGGACGACATGAGAGCTGGCACCCAAGCGTTTATCGATGAGTTATACCGTTTAGGCGCTAAGAAAGTCGGCTTATATGTCGGCCATCATATGTACGCTCCTTTTGGTATGGCAAATGTAAAATGTGACTTCGTATGGATTCCACGTTATGGCAGTAACAAACCAGCATATCCATGTGATATTTGGCAATACACAGAAACAGGGATTGTACCTGGTATTGGTAAATGTGATTTAAATGAGTTAATTGGAAGCAAGTCCTTGTCGTGGTTTACAAATCAAATTGCTGAAAAAACAGAGAAACAAGAAGAAGGAGTGGAGATTATCGTGAATAAATTTAATAAAGTTGTTACGTATGAGTTTGGTACAGCGTTAGTACCAGAAATGTTAGGAATGATGGATGCTCTTGGGTATGAATCTCGTATTATCTCATATGGAGATAAACAAGGATTAGTTAGATTTGAAACAGCATATCGCCAAGGGAATGAACTAGACCGAGCGACAGCGTGGTTAGATGCTAGAGGACTTAAATACTTCTATACAAAAGAATAGTTTGAGCAAAAATAAGAGCCGTCATTTGACGGCTTTTTTTATTTGTTCTGTATTAGAAGGGATCGGTTGGAAGTAACGGGTCAACTGGTCCAAACTGCTCGTTCAACACCGTATTCCCTTGCTGAATTACTCCAGCGAAGTTAATGCCCCATGTGTTTATGGTAACTGGTCGGAAAGGGTCCTGCGGAGAGAGAGGGTCAGTTGGGGAAACAGGGTCTACCGGCGTCGTCACCCGAACTACGTATATAGGGTCAGTTGGTCGTGCTGGGTCTGTTGGCGTAAACACCCTCAAGCTAAACAGCTGCCGTGGTGGAATCGTAAATGTAACTGGTCCAAGAAACGGAGTTACTCCTTCAGGTTCACAATAGATACATCCACCGTTACCGTTTCGTATAGTATCATCAGAACCACCATTATCATCGTTAATTAACTCTCCACAAAGATATCCATAAGAAGGGTATATATCACCCTCACAAGTATCTTGATAATTCTGTACCGCTATAGTTACAATTTGTGGTTCGTCTGTTTGATTAAGCGCAGAAACTTGAATAAAATCAGTGTCAGCATTACGGAATAGAGGGCCGGATGTATAAGTTTGATAGCGAGGTTCACAATGACAATCACAGTCGCATTTTTTCCGTTTCTTCCGATAACACTTATGTGAACGGTTGTAATAATAGTTTGACATATTAAGTACGTACCTCCTTTCTAGTACATGCTATGCGAAGAGTAGGAGGGAGGTTTGGACAATGGAAGAGATATGATAGAATCGAAAAACTGAAAGAATAGCAATGTAGAAAAGGTGTTAGTCAATTTTGCAATGTTCTATATGTAAAGATGCCTTTGGAGATAGTTAGTTGCTTGGAAAAATTAAATAAATCTATATATTTGTAACGATTTTTTCGTTAAAATGTTTATATATATAAATTATAAGGAGTTGATTTGATGGATAAGAACGGAAATGTAGATTCTCAGAATGAACTGCAGTTAATCCAAAAGCATGAGGAATTACAAGCGATAAAAAATAAGTTTGAATCACAAGTTATGGGCGCTGCATTAGATTTGGCAGAAAAGGAATCAAGCTTATTGAAATTTAGAATGGAAGAAATTAATGTTGCAGTTAAAAATGATATTGATATAAACATCAATGAACTTTCAGAAAAAGCGGAAGAATTACTAAATATGGATAGAAATCAATCTAATGAAGAAATTGCAATTAAACTGTTAGAAGATATTTCGTTAAATAGTAAAAGTAATTTTTTACGAAGTATAGCTAAAAGTATGTTAAAGGAAAAGTGGTGGGAGAAGTAATGTTAAAATTTATAAAAGAGAAAATTCAGAATCTCTTAATTAGATTATTCAAGAGTGAGAAATTTAAACAAATACTATGGGATTTATTAATACTGATTATTGAAATTGTTAGAGGTAAGGATGGAACAACAAAAACCGACTCATAAGGAGTCGGTTTTTGTTGTTTATTTTTTGAAGCAATGTTAATTTATATTAACTTAATTAATTATAGTCTATTTTTTTAACGAATTTTGTAGATGGATAATAATAAAAATGTTAAATATCACTTGGCTCTGTGTTGTTATTAAGTTCTAAAAGTAATAAATTAAAACAATTCAATAAAATTTCATACATAGCATTAAGAATATTAAAATTCTCAATTTGAACTGTTTCTTCACCAAATAATACACCAGGCCTTAGATTATGTGCTGTTTGGTTTCTATAGGATGCCAAGAGAACATAAGGTGAACTATCAATTATTTCATTGATTTTACTTATGTAGATATCATCAAAAGAATCATCTAATCCTTTAAAGTCCGAAAAGTATTTAATTTTATTAATATCAAGTTTATTTTTGAAATATTCAGCGATTTTATCCATGCATGCATTTATTCTCCATTGCCCGGCATATATTAAACATTTATCATCAAAATTAGGCCGTAAATCTATCCCAATTTCTTGATACCATCTATTAAAGAAAGTGCCGACAAAAATATTTATAGAGTCATATATGCACTTTTGAACTTCTTCCAAACGAAATGCGATGTCAAAAAGGAGTTGTTTATCTTTTTGATTTATATACTTACTGGATGTGGCGATCTTGTAGAAAGTCTGTACTTTTAAATCTTCTATATAATTTTGATCCATTTCCAATATTGCCTTCGATTTAATATTTACTGGTGTAATGTATTCTTTTAACATCGGTATTGATTGATTATCGAACTGTGTTATATCTTCATAAAAATCATTAAGGAATTGTTCGAGAATACAGTATAGGCTTTTAATTGACCGAATAATATCTTTAACAATAGGCTTTAATTGTATAGTATCCATATAATTAGCATTGTTTCTCATTATTTCTTTTTGTTCTTTTTCATTATTTTTTATAGACTCATTAAGTTTGGAAATATGAATAGACATACTATGTGTGTTTTCTTTACGGAATTTATCGATAAAATGTTTATTGTTACTATTATATTTTGCTAACAAATCTTTAAAATTTGAAAGCTTATATTTTTCATTTTTCTTGAGATGTTTTAGGATCTGAAATGATTTGTTTTTTGAAATTTCTTCAGAAAATTGATAGTTATACTTCAACCCTAAATAAACTACTATTCTTTCATAAGCATACCAACAGTATTCAATACTATTACTGAAAAAGAATCTTGAAGAATGGAAGGGAGCCCAATCGCGTTTTGAATTTTTTTCTAATGCAATATCATAAAGTATTATTTCTTGACAAGACCTAATTAAAAAATAGTGAATGTCTTCAATTAGGTTAACCATATAACCAAAATTGTTCATTTTATCAGGTAGCTCATTTAATTGATTTTGGTTTAAATACTTAATTATACAGTCATCAATTTTAATCTCTAAATAATTTTTTCGTTTAAATAGCTCGTTTAATTCCTCACCTTCTTTTTTTGATAAAGTATAAAAAATTTTTTCAGGTTCCAGGGGATGCTTAAACAAATCACGCTCATTGCAAACAAAATTATTTTCTATTTCTTCTCTTTCATAGTACCCCTTGAATTTGTCCTTTGCTATCAAGCGTTCGACTTGTCTCTGAGTAATTTCACAATCATTTTCACACTCGAAAAAATAATCCCAATGTTCTCGGACAGTGAATTGATTACATTGTGTGCAATAATGCCTTTTGTAATAGTTCGAAAAGTTTTTTTGCCTAGCAATCATGTTTATCAAATCCTTTATATTTATTTGAATTTATTACCAATCATACGTTTTTTGAACCAAATATTTTTTCATTTCCAGATAAATGATGCCTGTATTCATACGGGAAGGCTCAAACAACTGTTCAACTAACTATGTATCCGTTCTTACTTGGCTTTGGATCAGCAACTCCCCAAAATGAATTGCTTCTTTTGCTTTCATTACTTTCTTTAAATTGGAAGTTCCTTTGAAATATTAATTATTTCAGCAAGTGTAACTGGAAACTCTCAAACATCATAACATTCATTAACCTTTATGTAGTTATTCTCCACAAAAATCTCTCCGCATATATAACTGATTAATATGTAATTAATTATAGCAAATATTAGTAAATCTGATTATAAAAAGAAAGAAACTAATCCCTTTATAGAATCAGCTTCTTTAATAATTATGAATTCATCATATGAATGAGCTTATCCCCATCAATTAACTCAATGTTTTTATTGGCTGCGTATATTCTTGCGTTTTTGTTAAAATTACTCAACGTAACAAAATATCCTCCAACAGCATCCGCATCTACAATGGCGCTATGAAGCTTCTGAATGAACGGCCTGCCAATGGAGTTTTTCGTATAGCGCTTTACCTCAACAAATTTCATTTCGTTATCTTTATAAAGGATAATGTCTTTTCCGCCATCGTTAGAACCAGAAGTAACCTGGACTGTATAACCAAGAGTGCGAAAGACATCAGCTACAAAATGTTCAAATTCCCTCGGATCCATTACTTCTAAATTACTACGAGTTGCAGTTCTTTTGATTCGCTCGGTTCTAATTTCTTCAGGTGTTACGTGTGGACTTCTCATTATATAACCGACGAGAAAAACAATTCCAAGTAATGCTATTGCCCAAATCATGCAATTCACCTCAGTATGAGTATGTCCATAATAGGGAAATTCACTCTTTATTAATGTTTATATTTGGAAAATTGTAATATAATTTAATTATGGTATCAAAATAAAAAGATTTATTAGAGAAAAAATAGGGGAATGAGAGAAAATGAAAAATGAATTTGTACCATTAATTAGCGCGGCAATTGGCGGTGGGGTAGCATTAGTAGTTGTTTTTGTTAATCAGACAATGGAACATTTAAGATGGAAAGATAAATTAAAAAGAAGAGGAGAAGATAAATACCTAGATAAAAAGATTGAGATTTTACATGAATCGAATGTTGAGTTCTTTCAATTAGCGAATGATTCGTTAAGAATTTCTAATTTGAATTTAGATGCTATAAAATTAGAATTCAAAGTTTTGAATGAAAACGTACGAAAAAGAATAGCGCTTTGTTCACCTTATATAGATAATGAATTGAACTGGAAAATTCAATCTATATACGAACTCTTAACAAACATTCGATTAATCTTAAATAAAGAAATAGAAGGAACTGAAAAGGAAGTTATTACAAAGTTGCTATGGTTAAATGAAGCTCTATGGGAAGTAAGAGACGATATTACAAGTATAATTAAACAATTAGTTGTTCCACCATATAAAAGTATATGGGGCAAGGGGATTTTGTTAATCTCAATACTAACTAATATTTTATTAACAATAATATTGATATTTTAAAATGGCTATATTTACCCCTCCTTTTTACTTACGATTTATTAGAAGGAGGGGCTTTTTCTTGTACCTCATATAAATCATCAACTTTACAATTGAATATTTTCGCTAACTCAAATGCCTTGTCTACTGGAGGATAAGACTTACCAGTTACATAATTACTCATTTGATTTTGACTTATCTTTAATTGCTGTGCAATCCACTTTCCTTTTAATCCACTATTTTTTAATAATTCCCCAATGTTACTCTTCAAAATAACCATTATTATCACCTGTTGAGTTATTCCATATTGTCCAGATAATTACCTTCCAAATATAATTAGTAAAAAAATCATAATTAAATTTGTATAGACAGGCAAAATCCTCCTTTCTAGATCATATACCTTTATCAAGACCACGAGGAATACCAAGTGGAATCAAGGACACCAAGAGGGGAGAGGGCACGCATGCGTTGGCAATATTCATATTTGAATGAAACTCCTTACCTGTATCCATCAAAAGAATTGAGAAATATGTATAGAGGTGCTAGTGGTAAAAAAGAAACAAACGCAATTGTGGACCACATGGAAAGGCATGAGGTTTTTAATGATTGTGAGTATAAAGGCTATTACCGTTTATCAAAAGATATTATGGAGGATTTATACGAAGATGAGGATGAAGTGCTTGATTGGGGAGACGTCATTAATGAGTATCAACCGGTTATGACACCGAAAGGATTACAACTGATTCGAAAAGAGGGATTCAAATGACAATCGTAGGAGAAGCGATAGTGGTATGGACGGCAACAGGCTTGTCAGTGATTACGATGAAGGTTGCAGAAAAAATGGGGCAGAGTGTTCCACATTGGCTTCCACGTATGACCATGTACACAACGCTTACGGGCTCGTTCTTATATCTTCTACGTTATGTGCTTTTCGCGTTTCTATAAGGGAATACCAACCTGGAATTGCAGGACATTTACAGAACGTTGACATAAAACATGTACGGGAGTCTTCCAAAAATAAGGGATATATACCCTTATAAAGGGTATATGGGGAGTGGAGAAAATGATTGAATTATTACTCGTTCCAGCTGCAGGTTTGACAGTGGCATTATTCGGTGAAAAGTTCAAAAGTAAAAATGATGATAAGCGAAAAATACAGGTGTTTTTTGAGGTAGCTGGTATTGCGATTAAGAGAAATAATGAAGAAAAATTACAATATCCAAAGTTCCAAAAGCAAATAGAGGATGATCGTAGTACGACTTATGTATATACCTTACCGCTGGGTATGCCGAGTAAAATCATACAGAAGGTTGAGGATGTAGTTTCAGAAGGATTAAATAAACCAGTACGTATTCATTACGATAATTATAAATTGAACATTCGCGTGTTTCATCGGGAGATACCGAAGAAGTGGAATTGGTCAACAGGTTTAGTAGAGAAAGGGAAATGGCGCGTTCCGATGGGGCAAAGTCTAGAAAGATTGATTTATCATGACTTCGATAAAACTCCGCATATGGTATTAGGTGGTCTTACACGAATGGGGAAAACAGTGTTTTTGAAAGTACTACTTACCACCTTGATTGAAGCAAACCCTGAAAATGCTCATGTATATTTAATTGACTTGAAGGAAAAAGGATTGGAATTTAGTGAGTTTAGTAATTTAAAACAAGTGGTGGAGGTAGCTGATTCAGTCGAAAAGGCACATCGTGTACTCGGGAAAATTATGGTGAAAATTGAAGAGTGTGGGACACTTATGAAGAAAAATGGCTACAAAAATATAGTTGAGACAAAAGAAAAAGATAGGTATTTCATAATTGTCGATGAGGGTGCCGTACTTGCTCCGGCAAAAGGATTACCGCGTGCTGTTAATAAAATTCGAGAAGAGTGTCAGTACATGCTTAGTTATATAGCGACTGTATCAGGTGGATTAGGATTTCGTTTGATTTTGGCTACACAGTATCCAACTGTTACATCAATACCTTCAGTGGTTAAACAAATGTCCGATGCGAAGTTAGGATTTCGACTACCGACAAGAGTGGCATCTGAGGTTGTTCTTGATGAATCTGGACTAGAAATATTGCCATCCTTACCTGGTAGAGCGATTTATAAAAGTGATCGGCTTACTGAAATTCAAGTTCCTTATATTAGCGATGAAATGATGTGGAAACATCTAAAAAAATATGAGGTGGAAAAACATGAACATCCAGAGTCACATAAAAATCAACCGTCAGATGGCGATACTTGCGACGATTAGAAAGCTGCAGTTTGCAACAAGAAGACACGTAATGAGTGTGCATGATATGGGTGGTATCCGAAATGCAAACAGAATTATGGGCGATTTGAAGCCGTATTTGAGTAAGACGATGCAAGGGAAAGAATATGTGTATTATCTCAATAAAGAGGGGCATGCCATGTTTGGTGATGACGGTAAGGTTGTTTCGAGAGGGAAGCTTGCACATGCACTATTACGGAATGAAGCATGGTTATATTTATTCTGTCCAGACGATTGGCAGATTGAAACAGATATACGTTATATAAAGAATAAGGAAAAAAAGAAAATAGTACCTGATGTGAAGTTTCGTGATGAAGAAGGGGTACTCCATGCAGTCGAAGTAGATCGCTCACAGAAAATGAAAGTGAATGAAGAGAAGATAAAAAAATACGAAGAGTTCACGCAAATTTATAAACAGAAGTACAACGGGAAAATGCCAGTGATTCATTTCTTTACAGTAACAAAATATAGAGAAAAGAAATTGGAAGAGTTAGCAGCTAAATATGATGTGTTTGTGAGGGTGCATCTAATAGAAGAAATATAAAAAAGGGGCGATCCATCATGACTGAAACAACAAAAGCGTTAAATACGGTTTTACGTAAGTATAATGTGAGTGCAGAGGAAGTAATTGAAATGATGACACAATGGTTAGAAAGAAAAGTTTGTGATGATTATGAGGAAACTTTAGAAGAATATGGCGTAAAAGATTTCGAACGTTTAGAAAGGCTCCATGAAGATTTAAATAAATTAGATTGGAATTACAATTTTCCTTATTAAAGAATAAATCACAAAAATAATTATGGGCATATTTTTAAGAAGGAATGCGTGTATTATCTAAATAAAAATATGCTAACAAGTTTGCAAACCAAACTGCAAACAAAAATGCAAACTAAACGAATACTTCTTAGTAATGGTAAGAGGGAAATGGTCGCTGATATGTCCTCTAAACCCTTATATATTAACGCTTATTAACATTGTATAATCATACATAATTCGTACTACTTCACCCGCACGCAATCTGGACACCATGTAGTAAAGAACTTAACAACTACTGGCTCCTCGCTTGCGATGATGTCTTTAAATTCCTGTTCAGATTTGATTTCTTTCATGTTAGTTTCTCCTTTTTCACTATCAATATTTTTGGTTATTTAGTTGGTGTATTTGCTGTGAAAGGAAAACTTATAACGAGAACCTTTCTTTTCGAAAAATTCGTTAGCAAATTGATCCACCGCAGTTTCTTGAAGTCCTGGTACATATGAGTAGATATCCAGTGTGATTCTACTTTTTATGTCCTAGTCTTATATGCATCTTAAATCTAGAAATGAATATTAGGAACCTCACTTTTCTTTATAAGCTTTTTCGTGAGCTGTGTCAAACTTCTGAAATTGTAAGGCTACTATTTATTAGTAAGGTAAATTGTATTCATGATAGCCATTGCTATAAAGTTCTTTTCCACATATATTTTTATGAGGTGTTGTGAGACAAGAGATTAAGTGGCGTTAGCGGAGTTCCAGCAACAATTACAGCTAAATAAAGTAATGCAGGTAAAAGAAGCAAGGCTAACTAGAAGGGGAAATTGCGGCACTGTATAGAGTGAAAGAAAAACATGATATGGAGCGAGAAAGGAATCGTAAGAACATGTTAGGAAGTATTTAGCGGTAGAAGTCAGGGGGAATGTAGATGTGATAGAAAGACAGTATTACATTATTCTTTCAAAGGGGTAACTAGGATGGTGAAATGGGTAAAGAAACTATTTTTTTTAAAATGCCCACCCTGCATTGTTTGTGAGAAACAAGAAGGTGAGCTTCAATTAAACGAAATGAATGTAGTTTGTGAAAAATGTTCCTAAATTACGCATGAACAAGACATATAAAGAGATTCCTAAACCCTTTATATCTTATTCCATAAATAACAAAGCTGGTGAGCTTCTGATTCAAGAGCTATTACATGATCATTATTAATAGAGTTATTCGTATACATTTTGTTCTTTTGGATATTAAGGACCGTATAATTCACATTGTTATGTTCATTCGAAAATGTTGATTCGTTTAATAATGTTAATGTTGAGTTGATGTTATATTTATCAATTCGCTCTTTTTTTCCTTTGAAAAACAGTTTAATAAGATGTGGCTCATCATTAATGAGCAAACCGAGTTCAGGTGATGAGCGGACGATTAAATTATGTGATAACCAATGTGATTTACCTGGATCAAACCAAGAGACGTCTTTGTTTTTAATAAATTTTTTATACTGCTTTATAACATCAATGTAGTTTTGCTTTTTCTTCTGGTCAACAGTTTGTACTAATGTTTCAAAACAGTCAAAAGCTAGTTTGTTTTTATGAAATTTAATAACAGTTTCTCGTAATTGTTTCCAGTAATCAAAAACTGGGTGATATTCAGGTTGAGATTTAAGATTCTTTACAAAATTTGTTTTAGCTGCACTACTTTTCAGTGTAAAGTCTAAAAATTGTGTAAGTCCTACCTTAATTTCCGCCATGTTACACCCCCTTTCCGAACATTACTAATTCGATAGTGGAAAGGGAAATCCTGCATTTTGAAGGCGGTGAACGAGATGCTAGATGATGAAGAGTTGACGGAACAAGAACGGCTCTTTTGTTTGTATTATGTGAAATACTTTAAAGGGAAACAAGCTGTACGGAAAGTTAGGTATGTAAAGAGAAGCACGCATAGTACGAGTAGTCGATTAATTAGAAGAGAACGTATAGCATTTCAGGTCAGAGAGCTTAAAGCAAAAATGGTTGAAACTATATTTTGGGAAGTAATGAGTGGGTTAAATGAGTAAATCAAGATTGCTTTTACTAATACGAAAAAGGTCCTGTTGTTTCCAACAGGACCTTTCCTAAAATGGCAAAGAGTAACTCTTACCTTACTCTTCTCGTATATAATACATGAAAAAGATAGATGTGTATACAACAAGAAATTCCAATATAATTATTTGAATATAGTGTTTAAAAATAAAAGAGTGGAATTTCAAATAAGGAATTAAATTACAAACGCTGATTTATCAGGTGATACAAATGAATTTCTATCAAATTGTAGTTAATAAAGTGATATTGAGATAATAAGATATGTAATTTTGCATACCGGATTGTAAAAGCGAACAAGGGTATAAATAATCTAAATAATACGGAAGTTGAGGGAGAGTAATACTAAAATTTCATTTATTTTTTACTGTAATAAATTCATTTGAATAGAAGTGAAAAATAGAGATTTGCCTTAGTCATTTATGAAAGTCAAGAATATTTATAACCATAGGAGTAAATACACAGGTCCGATTTTTGTAATGATGGAGGGAATTGATGTGGACATAACTCAAAGCATGGCAAGAATAGTAGTTAATGGGAAAGATCTTCCGTTTCGTTTAGTTAGTACTTCTGTATGGAATCAAGGGCCTGTAAATGATTTAATTGTTTCAACAAACGAAAGAGTCGAGGATTTTTATCAATTTATGTGGTCGCAAGTACCAGTAATGCTTGCGATGTATTTTCTTCAAGGGACAGACTTAATGAGGTTTGCTAGAATTACTGGGATTAATCAAAATGTAACGGGAGAATATATTTATCATTTCTCTTGGGGATAAAATGAATGTAAAGTAGCGTAACAGCTGCTTTTTTAATTTGTAAAGGAATTTAATGAGGTTAAGAAAATAAGATTAGAGCGTGATATAGATAATTTGTGACTGTTTTTAAACTCATAAATATAATTAGTTGCTTCTTTTAACACAAGGGAGCGATTGATAGACTAGCTTAAAAAATAAGATTGTAACTATCTTTTAAAATAATAAATGGTAATTTTTACTTTTTTGGATGAACTATTTTTATATAAAAATCATATAATATGTTGCGGGACAAGCAAACAGCTTATAAACTATTGAATACTCAATGAGATTACCTTTTGTATATCTTCGTATTTACTGATCCAGATGTTCTTTTTTATCGAACAAAACGCCCATTATGATAGGAGGTTAATAATGGGGATGACATTAGAGGAATTAGAAAAGTGTTATATTAAAGCCTTAATTGAGGGAGCAGAGTACGTAGCTGTTCAGATTGAAATAGATGGATTTCATAGTGAGGAAGTAATTATTAACGACAAATATAATATAGATTCTGAATTAAAGTATTATAAGAAAACATACAATGAAAATTTAGAACATAGATGGACCCCAGGGATTCGTATTATAGGTTTTGCATATGGCTATTCGTTCTCAGAAATTCTACATGAATTAGGGTTGCTAGTGAAGTAATGATAAAACAAATCGCAATTATTGTACATGATGCCGTGATTTTAATGGCGTCTTTTTTTGTTGTGAAGGAAAGGTAAAAATAAAAAAGAGGGCTTAAGCCCTCTTTTTATAAATGCCTAACTTTTATGCACAGATTGGAATTCCTAATGCTATTAAAGTCAATGCTACTTGAAGAGAAAGTTCTAATCTAGCAATTTCGATTCCAGCAACTGATACCACTAAAAGAGGTTGTCCATTAACGAACAAAACACAACTTTCCATATTTACACCTCCCTTCTAGTAATCTACTACAATATATGAATTAAATTTAAATAACGCTATAGTTAAATTAATGAATTTTATAAAATTGATAAATTAATCTATCATATAAAATGAATTTTTATTGGTCTAACAACTGCTTCTTTATCACCTTATATAAAGGGTATGAATATATTAGTAGTATATAAAAGCATAGGAGTGATAGATATGTTTTTTGCAAAGCTACGTGGTAGAAATGAAGTTCCACCAGTAGAAACAGACGCTCGAGGGGAGGCTTTCTTTAAATTAAGCCAGGACGAGCTTAGCCTAAAATTTAAGTTGGATTTATTTGATATAGAGGATGTAGTAGTTGCCCATCTGCATATTGGAGCAAAAGGAACTAATGGTCCTGTTGTAGCTTTTTTATTTGGACCTATAACAAATCCGGTTTCAATAGAGTGTGCAACGCTTACGGGAATAATTACTCAAGAAGATTTGGTTGGGCCGTTAGCGGGTCAAACATTAGCTACTCTTGTAAATGAAATCATATCTGGAAACATTTATATTAATGTTCATACAGTACAACATCCTAATGGTGAAATTCGTGGACAATTGAATTATTGCTAAGAAATTATAGTAGTGAAAAATAAAGCATCCGTTTAGGGTGCTTTTATTTTGTGGAGGATGTACAGATAGATAATTTACCTTTAATAATCTTAAAAATTCATTTGTATAGTTTTGAAGGTAATCGAATGGAATTAGAAATAGTGAATTTTTTACCTTTTTAGTTTGTAAAATAATTATCGAAAACTTGTAAATGAAATGCCCCTCCGAAAATTAAATTAGTATTAGGAGATAAACTTTGTAAATGAAATATGAAAGTGTAAGAGAGAATAGAAATTTTTAAACCTAATCAAAGCTAATAGACTAACTTTCAGCACCCACTGAAATAAAGAATCATAACATAATTTGTAATAACTTATATGAAAGTGAGCTGAAAAAAATGTTTTATTCGTATTTTTATTCTCAAGCGGGTATGCGACCAGCATATGGTACATCAATAACGTTTAGCGGAGCACAAAGTACAGTTCAAGCTGTTCAACAAGCGTTACAAATGCAACAACAAATGCAAATGCAACAACAAGGTATCCAGCCGTATTATTCATCCATGGAGTATTTTTATCCAGTGCATCAAATCACACCGTATGGAAGTTCTTTTCTTACGATTCCATATGGAACTGTCTTCAATCTATAAGCTGAAAATTTTATGAATAGGAGCAGGAATCCCAAAACGATTATTAACCTAACCATTACCAATTGGATATATACGGGAAACCCAGCTCCCACCTACCTTTATCACAGATGCCGAATTTTGAGGTATCCGCAAATAGCGGAAATAATTGAGGGGGGTGAGTGTATATGTAAGCGTCAAATAGTTCCATCTACAATTTGTAAATAGTTGATGAGATAATCTTTGTACATACTCTACAAGTTGTTTTTTGGTAAGAAAATATCGTCGATCGAAGAAAGAATGAGAATTATCTTATCATGACAAATGATGGATAGTGGCACTATATGAAAAGATACATGAACATTTACTAACGCGAACCAGGACGAGAGGTAGCAACGAAATCCTATCTGTGGTTATATCGTACAGGAAGATTGTCCTATGACTATCAATTTACAAGAGCAGGAGAACATTCGGACCGTTTTTCCCCATTTTGAAGTATATTTATAGCCATAACATCTTATGTTTTGTTTATAATTGTAAATAGTTATTGAAATGTATAAATATTTTTTATGAATAAAAAGGAAAAATAATGCAACTTTTTAATTTGTTTATTCGTGTTATATATGAAAGGAGGAGGGGGATGGAGATTGAAGAAATATATAAAGTTTATATAAACGATGTGTACCGGTATTTATTTTCCCTTTCTCGTAGCCATCATTTAGCGGAGGACTTGATGCAGGAGACTTTTTATCGGGCGTTTCTTTATCTAGAAGACTATGAAAACCAAAAGGTGAAATCATGGCTTTTTAAAGTGGCATATCATACCTTTATTGATTTTGTTAGGAAAGAGAAAAAAGTAGCTTTTGTAGGAACGGAGGAATTAGAAACAATTCAAGCAGGTGAATCTACAGAAGAGTATGTAGTCGCAAAAAATAGTTATGAAAAATTAATTCAGATTATTCATACTTTACCGGTGGTAGAGGCGCAAGCTATTTTATTATGTGACGTACATCAATTAACGTACGAAGAGGGTGCTTCTGTATTAGATTTAAAGTTAAACACGTATAAAAGTCACATATTTCGCGGGAGAAAGAGATTAAAAGAATTGTTAAAGGAGGAAAAGAGTCAAAATGACAAATGATAAACCTCATTCTGAACAAGATGATTATAAAGAATTGTTACAAGAAGCTCTTCATCAAAGGCCGGATACACTTTCTAATGGAAAACAGGAGCAAGTGATGAAAATAGGGAAAAAAAGAGCGCGTATTACGAATGTTTTAATTGTATTTACTTTTTTATTACTTATTCAACCTATATTATATATATCTACTCTCGCATACTATGTATTTGCACCTACAAACGCAATGGAGATACGGAATGTAGTAAATCAAACATTAAGTGTAACAGAACCAAATGTATTTTTGAAAGATAGGGACATGGAGCAAACATTGTTACCGCTTAGTTTACAATTGCATTTTGATTTGTATAAAAGGGTAGGAAAGAAAGATATTCGAATAGGGGAAGAGAAAACAGATTATATATTTAGTAGAGCAACGAAAGTTAGCCGTGAATATACAACAGATGAAAAAATTCCGGAAGTCCCATATATAGATAACGAGGTATTGTCTCATCCTAATAATTATAATTCATCCTATAATAGTAGTGAAGAAGCGCAAGTATTAAAGGGTCTTCCGCAAGAATCTGTTGTAGAAGCATTTATATCTTTTAGAGAATTGTTGAGTGTACAAGAGGTAACGAATATGTTTCCCACTATTGATATCGTCTGGTATGCCGTTAATACAGGGGTAGAGGAGAAGCAAACGAATGACGAGGGTATGTATGTTGCTCCGATTGGCTTTCCAGCAGATATGATTTCAAGGCCAAGTGGTGCTTTTGTGAGTGATTCACCTCATGAGGAACAATTTATTGATGTGTTAAAGTCATTACAAAAGCATGAAAATTTAGCAGTGAAGCTATCTAGAGCGAAAGTATTAGAGTTGTCAAAGCGTATTTCTTTCCTTGAAAAAAATGGGATAAAAACATATGGGGCAGTTGTAACAGGACCTAAAGCAGAAGTTGAAAAATTAATGAGCCACGAAAAAGTTAGAAAATTGAAAGTAGGTGAAGTGAGGTTATGGAATTGGCATTCTTAAAAAAAAGAAAGAATCATATTTATAAACAGGAAACGTGGATGGGGACTATTTCATTAATTATTGCCTTTCTGGCGTTATTATATTTGAACATTATATTGCTTATACAAGAAACATTTATAGGTAAAGGTTTTCTGCAAATAGTTGGTATTGGATTGGTATGCTCAGTCATAGGAATGATCACAAAAAGAAAAAGTCGGAAATATGCATTGTGGGCATGTAGTTTATATCTTTTTATGCTATTGTTTTCTATATTTGGATTTATGTTAGGTTGGATGATAAGCTTTGGACCATAAAAATGTGTGAAAGGACGAATGTAAGTTCGTTCTTTTTTATGCATAAAAAGTAAAATAGAAAGGAAAGGGATTTATCAAATTTGAATAGAGATTACTATACTACTAGGTTGTTGTGTTATTGAAATGTCTTCCGCTTACGTGTATATAAATAGGCGACAAGTATAGGGGGAAAACAATAGTTCGTCCAAACATTGTGAATCTCCTTTACATAATATGGAGTAATAAGCATGAAAGGGGAACGAGTATGTCTTGCTATTACTACTGTAAGTATTGTAAAGAATATAAAAAGAAACAGCATAACTGTTGTAAGAACAATAGTAAGTGTAATGACAACAAGGATAGTCTTGTTAGGGCATCAGCATTTAGAGCTAGAAATACGGTGAATCAACCTGTTCCTGCTAATACTTTTGTAAAAGTATTGTTCCAAAATGAACAATTTGATTTAGCGAATGAGTATAATCCAGAAACATCTATTTTTATACCGAAGACTAAAGGAGTATATTCTTTTATTGGAACGATTGGTTTCTTTCCTAACGATCCAAGTTTAAATTATAGAGCACGGGTAGAAATTCGTGTGAATGGCAATGCAGCAATAGCTATAGATAATGACTTTTTTGGTCCAATAGGTTTTGGAAATGTAGTAAGTGTTTCGACGATTATTCAATTGCATGAAGGAGATCAAGTTGAGGTTTATGCACAAAGTAGCATAGACGGAGTTTTAAGTACTTCGGAAGACGGCTCACATTTTGAAGCAGCAAGATTCCCTTCTCCAATTAAATAACGAAGAGAATAAAATACTTTTCAGTAGGTCTAGTTAATCCCCTGTACCGAATGGTGGGGGATTATTATTGTTTATTTAAAATATACAAGTGAATCGATTAAATATAGTTTGTTTCATGAAAATTTCACATGCTAAAGATGTAATGATGAAAGGTAAATTTTAAAAATTATTTTTTACAGTTTTGATGTTGAAAGGGCTATCTTATTTTAAGTATTAGATCTTCTGCAGGTAATAAAAAGAGTAAGTAACTAGGTTGTAAAAGTTCTTTGGCGTTACATTTGCTAGTTGCCTAATGGTATAAAAAGACATCTTAATTTATGTCCGTATAATTAAAGGCTTTTTCATTACTATATAGAAATTACATATTTAACATCGGTTTGTGCAGGTATTACTATTGTATGGAAAGGAATAACATGAAGGCAAGTACACTATATAAAAATAAAATAAATCCTAAGATGAGTAGTATGGGATGCAACTTGAACATATTTGACCTCCTTGAGTATATAAAGAATTTTAATACATCTTTGGTGAATTTAGAAGGAAAATATATTAGATAAATGGTGCTTGAATGGATACACGAATTTAATAGAGTAGTGAATGTCTAATAAATAAAGAAGTATTATGGGGGACACCTTGACTAGATTATTTATAAAGGGCAGGTCGATTTACCCGACGTGAAATATAAAAGTGATCAGATTTATATGTACAGAATAAGGGATAAATAAAAAAAGAGCATACATAAAAAGTACGCTCTAAAGAAAGATAGGTTTTATGAGTGGATAATCTCCATACGATAATATATGTTCGGTTGATGTAAATGTGTGAAAAATCAATAAATTATCAATGAAATATCATGAAATGAGTAATCTTAGTCTATTAATAAGGTTTTGTAGTTAACCAAATTGTAAGGATTTTGTATAGAATGGATTAACAACTCGATAATAATCGTACTTCAGTTTCATATTTCGTATAGTTTGGATATTGTGTAATAGTTTGACATTTAGGTGTGGAAAGTTGATTAATTATAGAAACATTTGTAATTACTTCGTTACAAGGACCGAAAAATGTAACTTTTAATTTTGAATTTGGTGGGACTTTGAAAACAATAGGTTTTTTCTCCATGAAATCAGCTCCTATGATGCAGTATTATTGTATACTGCGTTTTTTGTTTAGATTATAAAGGCATATTAGTATAATATGAATCTTTAGTTGATAATGATATAAAGTTCACTACTATGCAGAGCCTGAATGTATAAATTATTAAGGGAATATTAATGAATCAAAATTTTTACATGTGTGGGCAGAGCGAAAAATGCGGTACATATTGGATAAAATAATTGGATACTAGAAGAGCATGTAACTATAGGTAGTTACATGTGTTATGAATACGTAAAGAGTCCCTTTACTGATACATAGTTTATTCAAATGAAATGAATTACATCTAGAAAACACATTGTATACACAACAACACTGTATAGTTATTCTTATATAATAATAAAAGTGAGGTATTTTGAATTGAAAAAGAAAAAGCTATTTTTAGGAACAATTATTTCATGCGTAGTACTGGCATTATCCGCATGTGGCTCCTCAGACAACGTAGTAACATCAAAAGTAGGAAATGTTACAGAGAAAGAGTTAAGTAAAGAATTAAGACAAAAATATGGGGAAAGTACTTTATACCAAATGGTGTTAAGTAAGGCGTTGCTCGATAAATATAAAGTTTCAGATGAGGAAGCAAAAAAGAAAGTAGAAGAAGCAAAAGATAAAATGGGTGAGAACTTTAAAGCGACTTTAGAACAACTTGGATTGAAAAATGAAGATGAATTAAAAGAAAAAATGAAGCCAGAAATTGCATTTGAGAAAGCGATTAAAGCGACTGTTACAGAAAAAGATGTAAAAGATAACTATAAACCAGAAATGAAGGTAAGTCACATTTTAGTAAAAGATGAAAAGACTGCTAAAGAAGTGAAAGAGAAAGTAAATAACGGAGAAGATTTTGCGGCTTTAGCGAAGCAATACTCAGAGGATACTGGTTCAAAAGAACAGGGCGGGGAAATCACTGGTTTTGCTCCAGGGCAAACGGTAAAAGAATTTGAGGAAGCTGCATATAAATTAGATGCAGGACAAGTAAGTGAACCAGTAAAAACAACTTACGGTTACCATATTATTAAAGTGACAGATAAAAAAGAATTAAAGCCATTTGATGAAGTAAAAGATTCAATTCGTAAAGATATAGAACAGCAAAGACTACAAGACACGACAGGTAAATGGAAACAACAAGTAGTCAATGAATTATTGAAAGATGCTGATATTAAGGTGAATGATAAAGAGTTTAAAAATACATTTGAATTTCTAGAAAAGAAATAATGACTGTAATTAGAAAAGGGAACCTTTAAAGGTTCCCTTTTCTAGTTAGTGTGTGAGTTATAAATAGATAGTAAGACAATACAATATTACATATAAATATTAAGAATTACAATGGGAATTTATGTAATTATTTTGAAGTAGGTTAATCATCACTTCATAGAATGTTGATATTATAATGTTTTGTTTCATCTCATTAAATATAAAATGAATTAATTAATTTTAGCCCATTATTTGTAGGCAGTAAGATTTGCGTAGGCTAATTATTAGTCAGGAATGAACAAAGATTGAGTGGATTAAAGTTTCACTTTATAGAAGTGGATAAACATAATTTGCAGAATGAAACATACAATAAGATTGAAATATATTGACGTTAAATGAAGTGAAAAGCAGAGCATTCTATTAAGATGGATGTTCTTTTTCGTATGAAATTTTAAGGTGAAGAATGAATTATTGGATAGATAAATAAATGATGTAGGGGGAGAAAATGTGAAAGTGATTTTTCAAAGAGAAGACGGAGGGAAAATTTTTGAATCGTATGATGAAGATATAAATAACCTATTAGCTATTTTAAAAGAAACGAAAGGGATTAAGATCGGGATGGTTGAATATGAGGTATTAAAATACGAATTAGAGTATTTTCGAAACCCGAAAAAAGCAGTAACAGAGAGGGAGTTACATATAATAGTACAACCAAAATATATTTAGTAATTAGAGTGAATTATTAATGAATAGTTTTATGTAGTATATACGAAAAGAGAGTGTTTAAATTGCTCTCTTTTCATAGAAATTCATAAGGAACGAATGGAGGTCCATTATAAATCCCTTAAATTTTGTGAGTTCGTTCTTTATAATATATGCTTTCATTTATAGATGGTTAATAAACTCGAAAAAATTAAAACTGTTTAGTTGATCTTTTCACCTCCCATTTAATAGGAAGTGAAAAGATCATTTGATGAAGAAAAAATAAATTCCTTCTCAAAAGAACGTAGGTTCGTGTATAATTAGAACGAATGTTCTTGTATGTGTAGATAGTATACGATTTAGAAATAAAGTGAAAATGTAATTAGTGGGTGTTCATCATCCACTAATTACATTTTCACCAATCGGCTGTTTACGGGAAGTTGATCTTCGACTTACTTTCCTTGTATGTCTTGAGTTTTGAGGTGGGAGATTTCTTACCTGTTCATGCGGGGGAAATATGAGCCGAGCAATTATTAAAGAATAATCGAAGCGCAATATGTTTGAAATAGAATGGATAAATAATCGAGGAGATAGAGAAATGAATGATGTAAAGATACAAAGAGCAAAAAGAGAATGGGTTCCATTTACAGTAATGTCGGAACAGTTATTAAGTATGCGAAAGGTTATTGGGGAGAAATTTAAAGTACAAAAACCATTTTTAACAAAAGAAGCAAAAGAGGGAATTTCTGATAAATTATTAATGTCATTATTGTCTGAGAAAGAAATATTGGTGACATATTTTGAAGATGGATACATACTTACAAGCTACATGACAGTTGTACATATAAATCCGCTAAAGCGCATTGTAATGTGTACTGACGCGTTTTATAAAACTTACGTATTTAATACCACGGATATTATTGAAATAGCGTAAAGTAAGCTATGTTAGATGTGAAACAGAAAAAATGAAACGGAAAAGCAGCTAGCTTCATACTAGCTGCTAAGCCCCAGGGAAAGGGAGAAAAAGATAGGGTACTCCAAAAATCAACAATAGCTGTATAACAGCCTGATTATAGTATGGACAAATTAAAAATTCTTAAACAGAACGATGAAAAAATAGGGTTAAGCTGTACCGACTTGGTTTTGATCCGCAAGGTCAGAATCAAACGTATTAGTCGCACTCACACCATTAAAAGTATTAACAACAAAACCAACGTTGGAAGCACCAGATCCATTATAAGCCTTCGTGTTTTCTTTTGGAGAAACGTTATAGAAATCACCTAAATTAAATGAACCGTTACTATCTTGTACAACTAAATTCCCTACAACTGAGGGCATAGTTCTCACCCACTTTACAATCATTTGTTAACACTACTATATGGTCTTATAGTCCAAAGGGTTCATCTAACGAAAATTGCGGAATAATAAAAGGTTTGAAGTGTAGCTTAATCCTATAATAAAAGTGTGTTACACTGAATGTAAGGTTACGTAATTAAAAATGGAAATTGTATAATTATCATATATGAAAACAAAGGAGGCAAAATGTAATGAATAATGTTATAAAAAAAGTAGATTTAACAGATGCAAAGTCAAGTAATCTTGTTGCACTTATTTATAGCAATGAAGTTATATTGGTGGAAGAAGCATTTTGTCCAAAGGAAATAAAATTAAAGTTTAATGAAATTGCAATTTTATCGGCTATTAAAACAGCGCATATAATGAAAGTATCCATTAGAAAAGAGCTTGACGCGTTTTTTCATGACACGGGTGTTTTATTGGTGAAGCATAGTGCTGAGTATGGAAACAGTCAATCTATCACTATGCATTTTGAACAATTTAAAAAGTTACAACATGAGATTGAGTATTTAAGTAAAAGTATGTAATAAGGCAAGAGGAAGATTCTTTCATAGAGGTGAACAGTTCTATGTTGAAAAAATGGTTTGAAAAATTTTTAGACGAATCTCACTGTAAACATAAATATAGTTTTATTAAGATGTAGGATATGGTAGAACAGTTATTAGTGGGTAATAAAAATATCGGAAATGTAAAAGTTACTGGTTTTTATAGTGTATGGAGAGAGAAAAATACAAAACAAGGAGTTTTCAAGAGATGATGTATTTGTTGGCAATTCTTCTTCCACCTGTAGCCGTATTATTTTGCGGAAAACCATTTCAAGCAGTAATTAATTTCATATTAACATTAATATTTTGGGTTCCAGGTGTTATTCATGCGATATTAGTTGTACATGATAAAAAAGCAGATCGGCGTTTAAAAAAACAAATTCAAGCATATGATGAAATAAATAAAAAGAACAGAAGATAGCTGAGTTGTGAAATGATTTAAAAAAGAAAGGGGGACTACCTCCTTTCTTTTTTCATTCTAGTTAAGTTTAAATTTTAGTGTAGCGGTAAGAATTTTTAATATAAGTATTGTGATAATTCGTTTTAGAGTGTGCGTTTAATAAACCGGTGTAAATGTTTTCAGGAACGTTAAAGAAATCATACATTCCATTCTTTAATTGAATGCGTAAAATCATAGAAAAAGGATTATATCCAACAGCAACTATAGTTTTGGAAATCACGGGAGATAACTCCATCATTACGCAACTCCTCACTTTTCATTTTTAATAATATCTTATAGATGTTGAGGTTGTGATGTTGAAATCTTTATAATTAAAGAGGTATTATACTTATATGCAATATATTAAATGTTCGTTATACGTAATTATAAGGAAGTTCACACGAAGTACATATCGTTGTGCTATTTTTATTTCACCTTTGATTTATAAATAAGAAAATATTGACCATTTGAAAAAAAGGTATATTATTTATACGAGGTATTAAAAATTCACTTTTTACATTCTATGCTTAAAGGGGCAGCATTATTAGAAAAATAGAAGTGAAAATACTTTGTGTAACAAGCATTCTAAAATTTATAATCTGTGAATTAGGAAAATATTGAATGCTCCAGGTCGATATACTTTCTTAATTTAATTCATTTTAGAAAGTGACCTCAATATTTTTAAGTAAATCAACGGGAGAATTGAAAGGCAGGAGAAAGTAACATGTCAGAAAATTATCGTTCTCGAGAGGAGCGACGACAAGTTAAAAAGAAAAAACAGCCAGCTTCTAAAACACAAAAACCAAAAGGTAAAACATCGTTCTTTCGCAAGTTTTTAATTACTTGTTTATTACTTGGTATTGTTGGTTTAGTGGGGGGAGTTGCTACCTTTTTTGTAATGATTAAGGATGCACCAAAACTTGAGAAAGCAAAACTTGTTAATCCGTTATCCTCAAAAATTTATGATAAAAACGGCGATTTGGTATATGAATACGGGAAAGAAAAGCGGACGAATGTTACGTATGATCAAATTCCTAAATTAGTAGAAAATGCATTTTTAGCAACAGAGGATGCACGTTTTTACGAGCATAGCGGAGTAGACTTTAAAGGTACTGCCCGTGCTGTTTTGGTGAGTCTTAAAGGAGATTACGGTTCACAAGGTGGAAGTACAATAACGCAACAGGTTATTAAAAATTACTTCTTATCGATGGAAAAAACATCAAAACGTAAAGTTCAGGAAATATATTTAGCGTATAAACTAGAACAACAATATTCAAAACATGAAATTTTAGAAATGTATTTAAATAAAATTAACTTAGGTAATCGTTCATATGGTATCGCAACAGCAGCACAAAACTATTATGGTAAAGAATTGAAGGAGTTAACATTACCAGAAGTTGCGATGCTTGCAGGTTTACCGAAAGCACCGAATAACTATGATCCAACGAAAAAAGAAAATGTTCAAAGGGCAACAGAAAGAAGAAATGTTGTACTAAAATTAATGAATCGACATGGATATATAACAAAACAGGAAATGGAAGAAGCATCAAAAGTTGACGTAGAAAAGGGACTCAAGCCTGCAACTCAACTTCAAGCAATGCCATACCCTGCATTTATGGATGCAGTTGTGAAAGAAGTAGAAAAAGAATTGCCCGATGCTAATATTGGCTCTGATGGTTTAGAAATTCATACAACTTTGGATCCAAAAGCACAGAAATTAGCTGACAATATTTTAAATACAAATATTATTAATTATCCAAATGATAAATTCCAAGGTGCTTTCACATTTATGGATACGAAAACAGGAGAAGTTCGTGCTATAGGTAGTGGGCGCGGTGAAAATAAAGCCGTATTTAAAGGGCATAATATGGCCATTGAATTAGATCGTGCAGCTGGTTCGACGATGAAGCCAATCTTTGATTACGGTCCTGCAATTGAATACTTAAAATGGGCTACGTATCATCAAATTGATGATTCTCCATTTAAATATTCAACTGGACAAGAACTTCGAAATGCAGACAGAAGTCATTTAGGTCCAATTACTATGCGTGAGGCGTTAAAAATGTCACGTAACGTTCCAGCAGTTAAAACTGCAAAAGAAGTAGGACTTAATAAATCAAAGGAATTCTCTGAGAAATTAGGTATTACATTTAAAAAAGCGCCAACAGAATCTACAGCTATTGGTACAAACGAAGTATCACCAACTGAAATAGCGGGTGCTTATGCGACATTTGGTAATGGTGGTAAGTATGCAAAACCGCATTTTGTTACGAAAGTAGTTTATCCAGACGGAAAGTCACAAAGTTTTGGACAAAAACCAAAACAAGTTATAGCTGACTCTACAGCATATATGATTACTGATATGCTGCGCTCAGTAGTGGCATCAGGTACTGGTACAGCGGCAAATATTAGTTCTTTAGATGTTGCTGGTAAAACGGGTACAACAAACTATGATTCAAAACAATTAGCGAAATTTAACATTCCAGAAAGTGCAACTCGTGATAGTTGGTTTGCAGGTTATACACCGCAGTATACGATGGCAGTATGGACTGGATATATGAAAGATGGTAAAGACGAGTATATTAGTAGTAAAAATACGAAAATTGCACAACTGATCTTTAAAGAAATGATGAGTGAAATGGCTACGGATAAATCACGCTTTAAAATGCCAAGTAGTGTAATTCAAGAAGGCAGTGAGTTACGTATAAAAGGTGAAAAACGTGATTCTTCTCCAAATACGAGCGTACCGGATACAACGGAAAAACCAAAACAAGATCAACAGCAAAAAACTGAAGAAGAGAAAAAGCAAGAAGAATTAAAAAAACAAGAAGAACTTAAAAAACAAGAAGAAGAAAAGAAACAAGAGGAACTGAAGAAGCAGGAAGAACAAAAGAAACTAGAAGAGCAAAAGAAACAAGAAGAAGAAAAGAAACAAAATGAACAAAATAATGGGAATGGTCAAGGAACGACCCCTCCAGCAAATAACGGGGGAGGCCAAGGAAATACAACCCCTCCAGCAAATAACGGAGGAGGTCAAGGAAATACAACCCCTCCAGCAAATAACGGAGGAGGTCAAGGAAATACAACCCCTCCAGCAAATAACGGAGGAGGTCAAGGAAATACAACCCCTCCAGCAAATAATGGAGGAGGCCAAGGAAATACAACTCCACCAGCGACCACACAACCAGAAACTGGCGGTAATGCAGGAGAGGCCCCTGCTAATAATGGACAATAAGAAAATTTTATGAAAATTATTAAAAAGCACTTAAGATTTGTAGACATTACAATCTTAAGTGCTTTTTTCTTTTAAATGCAGTAGCTATGAGACAATGTATTTTAAATATTAAAAGTACCATAGAAATTTTGAAAATAAATTGAAGGAAAATGATAAAAAACTTGAGATTGAGGTAACGGAGGATAACTGTGGTTTTGAAAGGTGGTACTACTTGGATGTGCGCCATGATGCCAAAATGAGGGGGTAATTTGACCGGGAATTTGATAGTGTTGCCAAGTTGCGGGAAGTTCAATACCGACATCGGAACTAGCTGTATGAACGGCGGGAACGTGTATCCCAGGAGTCGAAGGAACTACGGCAGTTACTCTTGATGATACCCACATAAAAATATTCACTCCTAAGTTGCAATAATAAAGTAGTATATTCTTTTCACACATATAAAGGTACAGTTAGATAGGACTTTAGGCTAAAACATACGTATAAAGTTGTAAGACCAATTTAAAATGATGATGGACCATTTATTATAAAAAGATACGTCTATTTACGGAAGGCAAAGGCACGAAGAAAATGTAAAATGGAGGTGTTAATTGCAATAACATACGTGTTTATGGAGGAATTTTAATGGAACGATTATGGACGAAATCATTTATTCAAATGACTTTCGCAATGTTATTTTTATTTACAGCATTTTATTTACTTGTTCCAACACTCCCGCTCTTTATTAAAGAGATAGGTGGCAATGAATCACAAGTTGGACTCATGATGGGAATGTTTACAATAGCGGCAGTTGTAATACGACCGATTATTGGAGGGATGTTGGATCAATATGGTAGAAGATCCTTCATTATTTTCGGACTCATCTTTTTTGGGTTAACGATGTACTCTTATCATTTAGCGACGACTATTGTCCTTTTGGCTGTTTTACGTGTTATTCACGGAGTAACATGGGCTGTTTCTACAACAGCTGTTGGAACAGCGATAACTGATATTATTCCAGATTCTCGACGTGGTGAAGGTATGGGGTGGTATGGAATGGCTATGACGATTGCAATGGCAATCGGTCCAATGATTGGATTATCGGTTGTACAAAATTATTCATTTCACGGCCTATTCTTGTTAGCAACTCTTTTATCCTTTATGGCAGTCCTATTATCGTTAATGGCGAAAATGCCATTCACACCACAAAAAGAAAAAGGGAAAATGCAACTGTTTGAAAAATCTGTTCTATCCATTACGATAGTTGTATTCTTTTTATCATTTGCATATGGAGGGATTACGACGTTTTTACCGCTATTTGCATCGTCAATTGATGTGAATCCTGGGACATTCTTTCTTGTATATGCAATTGCTTTAACGATTGTAAGGCCAATTTCAGGAAAACTATTAGATAAGTATGGAGAAGTATTTATCATACTTCCGGCACTATGCATTACTATTATTGCAATAGTTGTATTAACGATTTCAAATGATTTAATAGGTGTAGTTATCGCAGCTACATTATATGGTGTTGGATTCGGTTCAGCACAGCCAGCATTGCAAGCGGCAATGCTTACAATTGTCGATCCGAGTAAAAGAGGAGTTGCGAACGCTTCATTTTTTACAGCGTTTGATTTAGGAATCGGGTTAGGTGCTATTTTACTTGGAGTTGTTTCACAAATGTTTGGTTATCGTATTTTATTTTCAGGGAGTGCAATTTCAGCATTAATAGCCTTAATTATTTTCGTCTTCTTTGTAAAACAACGATTAGGAAAAAAAGAGTTTGCATAAACTGGGGGGAATAAAGATGAGAATTTCAATTGATCGTAAAGCTCTACAATGGTTCCAGGAAGAATTACGTATAAAGCACGGTGAATCTGTACGTTTTACTGTAAGGTACGGAGGGAATAGTTCAATTCAGCCTGGATATTCTTTAGGGATTGTTGCAGAGAAACCAGATCGGGAAATCGTGTCAGTTGAGAAAGAAGGCATTTTATTTTTTGTAGATGTTGATGATCTTTGGTACTTTCAAAATTATGATTTAGTTGTAAGTTATCATGAGGAAATAGAAGAAATTCAATTTAATTACGTAAAATAATAACTTTATTAAAAATAAATAAATTTTATATGGAAATTATATTTAGAGAATAGTGAAATAAATATAGTGCAAAAAACGGGCTGTATATGAATACAGCTCGTTTTTTTATTTAGTAAAAGAAATTGTAAAGTAGGTATATATTTAACTGGATTATATGAATTAACTTTATATTTTGTTTTAAAGATAAATAAGGAGAAGTCTGTCCTTTCTTTATAAAATATGAAAATTATTTTTAAAAAATTGTATTGTTACATCGGTAAAAGTGTAGGAAACTTATCATTATAAAATAAATTGAAATCTTCTAAAAACTCTGATACATTGAAATAGAAATGTAGTTTCACAATATTGTAAAGGCTTACAGTTATGTGCACGAAGATCTATTAGGATTGGAGGAAATAATGATGAAAGCTGAAGAAAAATTTTCCCCGGGATTAGATGGTGTAGTGGCAGCGGAGACGAAGATTTCGTTTCTTGACACAGTGAAAGGTGAAATTGTAATTCAAGGGTATGATTTAATCGAACTCTCAAAAACAAAAGAGTACTTAGACATTGTGCACCTTTTATTGGAAGAACATCTACCGAATGCAGATGAAAAAGCAACACTTGAAAAGAAATTAAAAGAAGAATACGCGGTACCAGAAGGTGTATTCAACGTACTGAAGGCATTACCGAAAGAAACGCACCCTATGGATGGATTGCGTACAGGTGTGTCCGCATTAGCTGGTTACGATAATGATATTGAAAACCGCTCGTTAGAAGTAAACAAAAGCCGCGGATACAAATTATTGAGTAAAGTACCAAACATAGTAGCGAATAGCTATCATATTTTAAATAATGAAGAGCCAATTGAGCCACTTAAGGAATTATCATATAGCGCGAATTTCTTCTATATGTTAACAGGTAAAAAACCAACTGAACTTGAGGAGAAGATCTTTGATCGTTCCCTTGTTTTATATAGTGAACATGAAATGCCAAACTCTACATTTACAGCGCGCGTTATTGCATCTACGCAATCCGACTTATATGGTGCTTTAACAGGTGCGGTTGCATCTTTAAAAGGTAGCTTACATGGCGGTGCGAACGAAGCGGTTATGTACATGCTTTTAGAAGCTGGTAATGTTGAAAAGTTTGAAGAGTTATTACAGAAGAAACTATATAACAAAGAAAAAATTATGGGCTTTGGACACCGTGTATATATGAAGAAGATGGATCCAAGAGCTTTAATGATGAAGGAAGCTTTAAAGCAGTTATGTGATGTGAAAGGTGATTATACACTATATGAAATGTGTGAAGCTGGAGAAAAGATTATGGAGAAGGAAAAAGGAATTTATCCGAACCTTGATTATTACGCAGCTCCAGTATATTGGATGCTTGGTATTCCAATTCAACTGTACACACCAATCTTCTTTAGCTCTAGAACAGTAGGACTATGTGCGCACGTTATTGAGCAACATGCGAACAATCGTTTGTTCCGTCCACGTGTAAATTATATTGGCGAGCGACATGTGCTTAGTAAATAAGAACAACTGGGGAGTTGTTAGTACCGCCCGCCAGATGGGTGTTTGACCGACACCCATCATTAATAATAACGAATTTTCGACAGAAAGGGAAGGATAGCATGATTAAAACAAATGAAATTAAACAAAAAGATGCATTATTAGAAGAGATTACGGATTATGTATTAAATAAAGAGGTAACAAGTGCAGAAGCATTCAGTACTGCTCGTTACGTATTACTTGATACACTTGGATGCGGAATTTTAGCGTTACAATATCCAGAATGTACGAAATTATTAGGACCAGTTGTACCAGGAACAATCGTGCCAAATGGTACACGTGTACCAGGTACGTCATATGTACTTGATCCAGTGAAAGGTGCATTTAATATCGGCTGTATGATCCGTTGGTTAGACTATAACGATACTTGGCTTGCAGCAGAGTGGGGACACCCATCTGATAACTTAGGCGGAATTTTAGCTGTGGCAGATTATATTAGCCGTGTTCGTATTTCAGAAGGAAAAGAACCGTTAAAAGTACGTGAAGTATTAGAAATGATGATTAAAGCTCATGAAATTCAAGGTGTACTTGCTTTAGAAAATAGCTTAAACCGCGTTGGCCTTGACCACGTATTATATGTAAAAGTAGCAACAACTGCAGTAGTTGCAAAAATGCTTGGCGGAACACGTGAAGAAATCTTTAATGCATTATCACATGCATGGATTGATAATTCTAGTCTTCGTACATATCGTCATGCTCCAAATACGGGATCACGTAAATCATGGGCAGCAGGTGATGCAACGAGCCGCGGTGTTCATCTTGCAATGACTGCTCTAAAAGGTGAAATGGGTTACCCTACAGCATTATCTGCACCGGGCTGGGGATTCCAAGATGTATTATTCAATAAACAAGAATTAAAATTAGCAAGACCATTAGATTCTTATGTAATGGAAAATGTATTATTTAAAGTTTCATATCCAGCAGAATTCCATGCACAAACAGCTGCAGAATGTGCTGTGAAATTACATCCAGAAATTAAAGGAAAATTAGATGAAATTGACCGTATTACAATTACAACGCACGAATCAGCAATTCGTATTATTGATAAAGAAGGTCCATTAAATAACCCAGCGGATCGTGATCATTGCTTACAATACATTACGGCAATTGGTTTATTAAAAGGGGATATCGTTGCGGATGATTATGAGGATGCAGTAGCAAATGATCCACGTGTAGATGAATTACGTAATAAGATGGTTGTTGTTGAAAATAAACAGTACAGTTTAGATTACCTTGACCCGAACAAGCGCTCAATCGCCAACGCTGTTCAAGTTCATTTCAAAGATGGAACTGTAACAGAAAATGTGGAATGTGAATATCCACTTGGTCACCGTTTCCGTAGAGACGAAGCAATTCCAAAAGTTGTTCAAAAATTCACTGCAAATATGGCAGGTCATTATTCTAGTAAGCAACAAGAACAAATTCATGAAGCTTGTTTAAATGAAGAGAAACTAGAAAATATGAATGTAAATGAATTTGTAGATCTATTCTTAATTTAATAATAGGGGGAATCTAGAATGGCTTGGGTTGTGGATAAACAGTCAACACAAGAAGAGCTTGCGAATCGCTTCCGAGCTTTAGTAGAAGCAAATGAAATCTTACAGATTCCAGGTGCTCATGATGCAATGGCAGCTCTTGTTGCGAAAAATACAGGTTTTTCAGCTCTTTATTTATCGGGAGCTGCTTATACTGCAAGTAAAGGGCTACCGGATTTAGGAATCGTAACGTCTACTGAAGTAGCAGAGAGAGCAAGAGATTTAGTAAGAGCTACAGATTTACCTGTTCTTGTTGACATTGATACAGGGTTTGGTGGTGTATTAAATGTAGCGAGAACTGCTGTAGAAATGGTGGAAGCGAAAGTAGCAGCTGTCCAAATTGAAGATCAGCAATTACCAAAGAAATGTGGCCATTTAAATGGTAAGAAACTCGTTACGACAGAAGAATTAGTTCAAAAGATTAAAGCGATTAAAGAAGTTGCACCGAGCTTATATATTGTAGCGCGCACAGATGCTCGTGGTGTAGAAGGATTAGATGAAGCAATTGAAAGAGCGAATGCATATGTAAAAGCAGGTGCAGACGCAATTTTCCCAGAAGCGCTACAATCAGAAGAGGAATTCCGTCTATTTAATAGCAAGGTAAATGCACCTTTATTAGCGAATATGACTGAATTCGGAAAAACACCGTATTATAGTGCAGAAGAATTTGCGAATATGGGCTTCCAAATGGTTATTTATCCTGTAACTTCACTTCGTGTTGCAGCGAAAGCGTATGAGAATGTGTTTACTTTAATTAAGGAAACAGGTTCTCAAAAAGATGCACTTTCTAATATGCAAACGAGAAGTGAGTTATATGAAACAATTTCATATCATGACTTTGAAGAACTAGATACTGGAATTGCAAAAACAGTATTATCAGAGGATCAATAGATAAAACAACTAAGGCGATGAGAAGACATCTTTGGCAAGACAAACTGCTTGATGTGAAAATTCATCGCCTTCTGTTTTCAAAAATAAGATATTCCACTCATCGTAGACGAGCATATGTAGTAGCAAGTAAGGCCGAAATGATAGGGGGATTCAGATGGAGAAAACGAAGTTACCGTGGGATGAATTTTTTTCACTTAATAAAGATGTGAATCATGCTTTCTTTACGCCAGAAGATTTTTCAGGAGACGAAGATTTAATCGCAAAAACGACTGAACAATTCGTTAAACAAGAAATTGTTCCACAAATGGAGAATATTGAACAACATAACTATAAAGTTTCTCGTCAATTGTTTGAGAAAGCTGGAGAACTTGGATTATTAAGTATCGAGGTTCCAGAAGAATATGGCGGATTTGAATTAGGAAAGGCAGTTTCAGGGCTTGTAGCAGAAAAAATGGGATACGCTGGTGCATTTAGCGTTTCATTTAATATACACGCAGGTGTAGGTACATTGCCTTACATATATTACGGAACGAAAGAACAAAAAGAAAAATATTTGCCGAAAATTGCATCAGGAGAATGGATTGGGGCTTATGCTTTAACTGAACCAAATGCTGGTTCTGATGCTTTAAGTGCAAAAACGAGTGCAGTATTAAATGAAGATGGTACTGCTTGGAAGTTAAATGGTGAGAAGCAGTGGATTACAAATGCTCATATGGCAGATGTATACGTTGTTTTTGCGAAGACAAATAAAGGAATGACAGCGTTTATTGTCGAAAGAACATGTGAAGGTGTATCTATTGGGCTAGAAGAAAAGAAAATGGGGATTAAAGGTTCTTCAACAGCGACGCTTATTTTAGAAGATGTTGTCATCCCTGCAGAAAATGTTTTAGGGGAAGTTGGGAAAGGGCATCATGTAGCTCTTAATATTCTTAACTTTGCTAGATTAAAACTTGCCTTTGGAAATATTGGAACAGCAAAGCAAGCAATTGGATTGTCCGTTCAATACGGAAAAGAACGTAAACAGTTCCAAACGGAATTAGTAGACTTTACGATGATTCAAGAGAAAATTGCAAATATGATCATTGCTACATATGGAGCAGAAAGTGCAGCGTATCGTACAGCAGGTGTAATTGATGAAGCAATTCATGAGAGCGATGAAGATCTTATGAAGAAAATGTCTCAATTTGCAATTGAATGTGCACTGAATAAAGTAAATGCTTCTGAAACACTTGGTCATATCGTAGATGAAGCTGTACAAATTCATGGTGGTTACGGTTATATGCAAGAGTATGAAGTAGAACGATTATACCGTGATGCTAGAATTAGTCGTATTTTTGAAGGGACGAACGAAATTAATAGATTAACAGTTGCCAAAATGTTAATGAAGCAAATGGAACAAATTGAAGATACTGAAATAGAGATTGATGTAGAAAATGTCGAAAGAAACCATCGTTACATTTTATTAGCGAAAAAATTGTTGAAACAATCTTTGAAAACGCTCTCTAAAACTCCAGGTTTAAAAATTGATCAAGAGCAAGAATATTCACGTGTATTATCAAATATGTTAACGGACGTGTACGTCATGGAATCAGCATTTTTACGTACGAGTAAAGCAATTAGTAAAAATGGTGCAGAAAAAGAGCGTACGAAACAAATGATAACTGACGTTATTTGTGAAGAAGGCTATCGCAAAGTAGAAGAATCAGCGATTTCTATACTTTCCGCGGCTATTACAGAAGAACAAGATAGACACGTGATTTTAACTGAAATTCGTCAATTATTAGTGCCTTTATACACGAACGTATTTACAAAAAAGAGAGAAATTGCGAAAGCTATTATAAATCGCGGAAAGTATATTGTGTAAATAGGAGGAAAGCGATATGAAAAAGATTGGTTTTATCGGTTTAGGTAACATGGGTCTTCCGATGTCTAAAAATTTAGTTAAATCAAGTTACACAGTATATGGTGTGGATTTAAATAAAAATGCTGAAGCTTCTTTTGAAAAAGAAGGCGGAATTATCGGCTTATCAATTTCAAAACTAGCAGAAACATGCGATGTAATTTTTACAAGTTTACCTTCATCTCGCGCTGTTGAAGCGGTATATTTTGGCGAAGAAGGATTATTTGAAAATAGTCACTCGAATGTAGTTTTAATTGATACAAGTACTGTATCTCCACAGTTAAACAAACAGTTAGAGGAAGCTGCAAAGGAAAAGAAAGTAGACTTTTTAGCAGCACCTGTTAGTGGTGGGGTAATTGGAGCTGAAAACCGTACATTAACATTTATGGTTGGTGGATCAAAAAAGGTATATGAAAAGACGGAATCTATCATGGGTGTATTAGGTGCGAACATTTTCCATGTTAGTGAGCAAATTGATAGTGGGACAACAGTTAAATTAATTAATAACCTATTAATTGGTTTTTATACAGCTGGTGTGAGTGAAGCTTTAACATTAGCGAAAAAGAACAATATGGATTTAGATAAAATGTTTGATATTTTAAATGTAAGCTATGGTCAAAGTAGAATTTATGAGCGCAATTATAAAAGTTTTATTGCATCAGAAAACTACGAGCCAGGTTTTACTGTAAATTTATTAAAGAAAGATTTAGGGTTTGCAGTAGATTTAGCGAAAGAAAGTGAGCTTCACTTACCAGTAAGCGAAATGCTATTAAACGTATATGAAGAAGCAAGTGAAGCTGGGTATGGTGAAAACGATATGGCTGCTTTATATAAGAAAGTTAGTGAACAATTAATTTCTAATCAAAAATAATAGACTTATAAACATCATAAAAAAGGAGAGAATATAATGATTACAACTGAAATTAAACGAGTAAAAAATCATATTAATGGTGAGTGGGTAGAATCTACTGGTACAGAAGTAGAAGCAGTTCCAAATCCGGCGACTGGAAAAATTATCGCTTACGTTCCGCTATCTCCGAAAGAAGATGTTGAAAAAGCTGTTGAAGCGGCAAAAGCAGCATACGAAACATGGTCTAAAGTACCAGTTCCGAATCGTTCAAGACAATTGTATAAATATTTACAGCTTTTACAAGAAAACAAAGAAGAACTTGCAAAAATCATTACGCTAGAAAATGGTAAAACATTAACGGATGCAACTGGTGAAGTACAACGTGGTATTGAAGCAGTAGAACTTGCAACATCTACTCCAAATTTAATGATGGGACAAGCACTTCCGAATATTGCAAGCGGCATTGATGGATCAATTTGGCGCTACCCAATTGGAGTTGTTGCTGGAATTACGCCGTTTAACTTCCCGATGATGATTCCATTATGGATGTTCCCGCTTGCAATTGCTTGTGGTAATACATTCGTATTAAAAACATCTGAAAGAACACCACTTTTAGCAGAGCGACTTGTAGAGTTATTCTATGAAGCTGGTTTTCCAAAAGGCGTATTAAATTTAGTACAAGGCGGAAAAGATGTTGTAAATAGCATTTTAGAAAATAAAGATATTCAAGCTGTTTCGTTCGTTGGTTCTGAGCCGGTAGCTCGTTACGTATATGAAACAGGTACGAAACATGGGAAACGTGTACAAGCGTTAGCTGGTGCGAAAAACCATGCGATTGTTATGCCAGATTGCAATCTTGAGAAAACGGTACAAGGTGTAATTGGATCTGCATTTGCAAGTAGTGGAGAGCGCTGCATGGCATGTTCAGTAGTAGCAGTAGTTGATGAAATTGCAGATGAGTTCATCGACGTACTAGTAGCAGAGACGAAGAAGTTAAAAGTAGGTGACGGTTTCCACGAAGATAATTATGTTGGACCATTAATTCGTGAGTCTCATAAAGAACGCGTATTGGGCTATATTAACAGCGGTGTAGCAGATGGAGCTACTTTATTAGTAGATGGCCGTAAAATTAAGGAAGAAGTTGGAGAAGGTTACTTTGTAGGTGCGACAATCTTTGACGGTGTAAATCAAGAAATGAAAATTTGGCAAGATGAGATTTTTGCTCCAGTATTAAGCATTGTACGTGTTAAAGATTTAGAAGAAGGTATTAAACTAACAAATCAATCTAAATTTGCAAATGGTGCGGTTATTTATACATCAAGCGGTAAACATGCACAAACGTTCCGTGATAACATCGATGCGGGCATGATCGGTGTAAACGTAAACGTTCCAGCACCAATGGCATTCTTCGCATTCGCAGGAAATAAAGCTTCATTCTTTGGTGATTTAGGTACAAATGGTACAGATGGCGTTCAATTCTATACACGTAAAAAAGTTGTAACTGAGCGCTGGTTTTAATATAAAGTAGACAGCCAAATCAGTTGTTAAAAGAAAACCACCACTATGAATAGTGGTGGTTTTCTTCTTGTTAATTGCTTTTTTCAAAAGCGAGTTTAATACCAAAACCAATTAAGACAATTCCCGTTAACCCTTGAATATAACGTTGTGTCTTCGGTTTTTTCATAAAAGCACTAATTTTATCAATTAAAAATATATAAAAAGCGAACCAAATAACTGTTAAAACTAGGTAAGTAAGGCCCATTATAAGAAGTTGGATAAACGTATTATGATTTGGATTTAAAAATTGCGGTAAAAATGTTAAAAAGAAGACTGCGATTTTAGGGTTTAATAAATTTGTAAGAAACCCTTGGCGAAAGCAAGAAGTATTCTCGTTTGCGTTATTCAAAGATATATCGTTCGTATTGACGCCTTCTTTATTTCTTACTGCTAAAAGGGCTTTAATACCAATATAAATTAAATATAGAGCTCCAACGTACTTGAAAATAGAAAATAAAAGAGCTGACTTTACAATAAGTGCGGAAAGTCCGATTACTGCTGCTAAAGTATGAATCAATAGTGCAACACATGTACCGAACACTGTTTTCACCCCGCCTACCTTACCAGCAACTAATGTGTTTTTCGTAGCCATTGCAGTATCAGGACCAGGTAAAATAATAAGACAAATAGACATAATGATGAAAAGAAAATAATTTTCAATCATAGTCGCTCCTCCTTCTTTTATTTTTAGAATATTTAATTAAAAATAGTGTAGCACATAATTCGATTTAATAAAATTAAATTTTATTAAAATTTATTAAATAGGAAAAAGGCTATATAGGCGTGTAATTATACGACTATATAGCCTCAATTTAATCCCGTATGAAAGGGCGATTGCTTCTACTAATAATAAGAGGGAGATAAACCCTACTTATTAAATTCTCACTTTACGCATTAAGTAAGTTAAAGAACCGGTTTACATCTTCTTCTGAAACATCACTTAACTGCTTATATTTATAATTTGGATTTTGGTCTTTATCAACGACAACAGATCGTACTCCTTCAAAGAAATCTTCATGTCTCATGAAGTTTTTAGCAAGTACAAGGTCAGTAGCGAAACATTCTTCAACGGACTTATTTTGTCCATCAATAAACTGTTTTAATGTTACTTTTAGTGAAATAGGAGATTTTGATAATAACGTTTCTTTCGCTTTTAAAGAAAAGGAACTTTGATCTTTCTCTAATGAATGAATAATTTCTTCAATTGTATCGAATGCAAAATGTGAATTAATTTCTTCTAATGAAGGAGCAAGCTCGCTTTCTAATGTTGGAGCAGTTGCAAATGTACGAATGACTTCTTTTAAATGAGTATGTACATCATCTTCTTTAGACCAATTTACACTTTCTAGTTCAGTAAGGAAATTTGGTAATGAATCAGATGCAATAAAATAATCAGCAGCGTTTATAAATAATACGTCAGAAGCTTTTAAAATAGATGCTGTTAAAGCGACATAGCGGCCGGCATACCCTGGAGCTTTATTTAAGAAATAAGCAGCACCGACGTCTGGGAAGAAGCCAATATTCATCTCTGGCATTGCCCATTTCGTACGCTCAGTTACAATTCTGTATTTCGCACCATTTGTAAGACCGACACCACCACCCATTACAATTCCATCTAAACAAGCGATAATCGGTTTTTTATATTGATAAATATATGTATCAATTTCATACTCTTCTTCAAAGAAACGTTCCGCATGCTGCAATGCAGCTTCATTTGAACGTGCTTCATAAAGAGTTTTAATGTCGCCACCTGCACAAAAACCTTTTGTGCCAGCTCCTTTTAATACGATAAGCGCAATTCGCTCATCATGTTCCCACTCTTTCAGTTTTTGCCCAATTGGTTGCAACATGTCATAAGATAAAGAATTAAGTGCTTTTGGGCGGTTTAAAGTAATTGATGCAACGCCGTTTTCGCTAACAGAAAATAAAACGTGTTCAGTCATAATTCATCCTCCCTTACATATCTTCTTATTCTTAATTCTTTATACGTACTGAAATGTCCTTTATAAATTTTGTCTAAAGTTGGCGGTATATGTTAATTTATCCACTGCATATTTTGACGAGTTATATTTGCAGGATTTTGGAGGTTGAAAATGAATATTACAACATTACTGTAATTGTAATTATTTGAAGTTACCATGATAAACACGCTATTATATATGTGTAAATTGTACATAATCACTTCGAAAAGAGTATTTGAAGTGATTATAATGAAAGAAAAATTGCTTTTCATTAGAAATAGAGAAAGGAGAAATCGGAATGCCAGTACCTTTACTATTGTCGGTGATTATTTTGTCTTCTTTAATGATAGGGATAACGCAATATTTTCATCATACAGATACGACAGAGGAAGTGAAGGAAAAAGTACGACTTGTATTTCCGATTTTTATCATATCTATTTCTTTTTGCATTTTATTAAATAAAGATGGGTACATTGTTGCAGTATTTTCATTTTTTGTAGCGATTGTTTTCATTACAGTTTTATATTATGTAATGAAAGAATTTATCCAAAAATAAAGATGTCATATGAGACATTTTTATTTTTGGAAAGAATAAAATTTCACATACCGTATTATATGTGAAATTAAAAAAACATATCGCAATAGAAAAGTATGTACTTTACCGTGTATTTACTTGTCAATCTTGCATAGCCAATATACTATTAATAGTGTAGAGATTAGAAAAAGGGGTTGTATCTATCATGAAATTTGAGATGCACACAAAAATTATTTCAAATGAAAAAGAAGTAAGATTACATATAGAAGAAAACATATTTCAATTAAAATTGGATGGTTATCACTTATTTACAGTTCAAGAAATATTACCTTTATATAAATCAAATGAAGAAAGAATCGGTAGTGCAATGATACAAAAGTTAGAATGGGAGAACGGAAAAACTACAATAAACTATCAACTTGTATCACTAAATTCAGTAAATTAAAAGGAGCAGGAAACCATGAAGTTATTTCATACAGCCGATTGGCATTTAGGAAAGCTTGTTCATGGCGTGTATATGACTGAAGATCAAAAGATTGTATTAGATCAGTTTGTACAAGCTGTTGAAGAAGAAAAACCAGATGCCGTAATTATTGCAGGGGATTTATATGACCGAGCAATTCCACCTACGGAAGCAGTAGACTTATTAAATGATGTGCTGCAAAAAATAGTGATTGATTTACAAACACCAGTTATTGCAGTCGCAGGAAACCATGATAGTCCAGATCGTATTCATTTTGGAAGTAGTTTAATGAAGAAACAAGGATTATTTATTGTGGGGCAATTTCAATTTCCATATGAGCCAATTATATTAAATGATGAATATGGGGAGGTTCACTTCCATCTCATTCCTTATGCGGATCCAAGCATAGTGAGACATGTATTGAAAAACGAAGACGTACGTTCTCATGATGATGCGATGCGTATTTTTATGAATGAGCTTTCTGAAACGATGGATAAAGAAGCTAGACATGTATTTGTTGGTCATGCATTTGTAACTTCTGCGGGCGAAGCGGAAGAGAATACAAGTGATGCTGAACGACCGCTTTCAATTGGTGGTGCTGAATACGTGAATAGTCATTATTTTGATAAGTTTCATTACACAGCGCTTGGACATTTACATCAAGCGCATTTTGTACGTAATGAGACAATTCGATATTCAGGTTCTCCACTTGCATATTCTATTTCTGAAGAAAAACATAAAAAAGGATATTATATTGTGGAATTGGACGAGCAAGGTGAAGTAACAATTGAAAAAAGGTTACTTACACCACGCCGTAAAATGCGAACAGTAGAAGCGAAAATAGATGAATTGTTACAACATCCAGTAAGTGAAGATTACGTGTTTGTAAAATTATTAGATGAAAATCCTGTCTTGCAGCCAATGGAAAAAATACGCTCTGTTTATCCAAATGCAATGCATGTTGAAAGAGCCATTCAAAGACGAGAGTTCACTGAGTCAAATGAAGTAACTGTTTCAAGACATAAAATGGATGATTTATCATTATTAAAGGCTTTTTATAAAGAAATGAAAGGCTTAGATTTATCAGAAGAGAAAGAACGTCTATTTGTAGAAGTATTACAAACAGTGCAAGAACGGGAAGGTGAACGAGGATGAGACCGATTCAGCTTATTATGACGGCATTTGGCCCATATAAACAGAAAGAAGTAATTGATTTTGACGATTTGGGAGAGCATCGTATTTTCGCCATTTCTGGAAACACGGGCGCCGGAAAGACAACGATTTTTGATGCGATTTGTTATGTTTTATATGGTGAGGCAAGCGGAGAAGAACGAAGTGATACGAGCATGCTCCGCAGTCAATTTGCTGATGATAATGTGTATACAAGCGTAGAATTAACCTTTCAGTTAAAAGGGAAACGTTATGAAATAAAACGACAACTGGGACATAAAAAACAAGGGAACAAGACGATTACGGGACATGCAGTAGAATTATATGAAGTAATTGATGAAGAGAAGATTCCGGCTGTTGATCGTTTCCATGTAACGGATGTAAATAAAAAAGTAGAAGATTTAATTGGTTTAAGTAAACATCAATTTAGCCAAATTGTTATGTTACCGCAAGGGGAATTCCGAAAACTATTAACATCTGAGACAGAAAACAAAGAAGAGATTTTGCGTCGTATTTTTAAAACAGATCGTTATAAGTTAATGCGTGAGTTACTTGACCAAAAACGAAAACAATGGAAAGACGTCTTACAAGAAAAACAGAAAGAGCGAGAGTTATATTTCCGTAATGTTTTTAAATTACCAATTCGTGATGGAGCATTATTAGAGACATTAGTGGAACAAGACCATGTAAATACGCATCAAGTAGTAGAGGCATTAGAACAAGAGACAGCTGCGTATAAGGCAGAGGTGGAGCAATTACAAGTAGAACAAGATATTCAAACGAAGCAATTAAAGGATGCTGAAACACGTTTTCATGCAGCGAAGTCTGTAAATGAGAAATTTATAGATTTACAACAAAAGAATGAGAAATATAATACTTTACAAGAAAAACGTTCAGTAATTGAAATGAAAGAAATATCTTTTAAGCGTGCGGAACAAACGAAGCGCTTATTACCATTTGAACAGTGGTACGAAGAAGCAATGCAAAATGAGCAGAAAGCTGAAAGTTTGTTAAAACAAATTATCGCTAAAAAAGAAAATATAATGAATAATTTTGAACTTGCTCAGGAGAAATATGAAGCAGTAAAGAATAAAGAACCTGAGAGAGAAAATGCAAAAAAACTTGTTCAAAGATTAGAAGAGTTACAACCGATTATTGCATCATTAGCTGAGAAACAGTTGAATTTACAAAATGCAGAAATTCAACTAGGAAAATTAAAAGAAAGTATGCAAAACTTAGATCGACAATTAGAAGAGAATACAAATCAAAAACAGCTAATGTCTGGTGAATTACAGCAATTAGAGCGAGCGCTTGAACGATATGTAGATAAAGTAGAAGAACTAACGAATATGCGAGAAGATGCAAAAGTTTTAAAGCAAGCATATGACGTATGGCAAGAAAAACAAAAATTCGAGCAAGAAAAAGAAACTGCATTTATTAAGATGCAAGAGAAAGTTCGTGCATATGAGAATATGGAACGTCGCTGGTTAAGTGAACAAGCTGGTATATTAGCTCTTCATCTACATGATGGTGAATCTTGTCCAGTATGTGGCAGCACGAACCATCCGAAAAAAGCTTCAGAGCAAAGTGATGCCATCAATGAAAAAGAGTTAAATGATTTAAGAGACAAGAAGAACATTGCTGAAAAATTACATGTGCAAGTAGAGGAGAAATGGAATTTCTATCATCTTCAATATGAACAAGTAATAGAAGAGGTTAAGAAGCGAGGTTATCGCTCAGAAGAATTAGCTGAAACATATAGTGCGCTTGTTCAAAAAGGAAAACAATTAGCAACTGAAGTGAATACGTTAAAAGCAAGTGAAGAAACGCGTAAGCAAACAGCTGTGAAAATAAAAAGCATAGAAGAAAAAGTAGATGCACTTCAGAAACAAAAACATGAGGTAGAAACAGAACAGCACCGTATAGAAATGGATTGTATGCAGCTTCGTACGTCATATGAACATGATAAGAAAAACATTCCTGAAAACTTACAAACAGTCCAAGCTTGGAAAGTCCAGTTTGACCAAGCTATGCATGAGCTCAAATTAATGGAGGACGAATGGAAGAAAGTGCAGGAGGCGTATCAACATTGGCAAAATGAAAATATACGTATTCAAGCAGAACAGGAAGGTGCTTCTAATCAATTTGAAAGTGCAAAATCGAAGAAAGAAGAGACTTTCACGCGCTTTATGAAAGAGCTTGAACAGAGTGGATTTACAGATCAAATTACGTATAAAGAAGCGAAATTAAGTGATGCCGAGATGGATATGTTACAAAAAGAAATTCAAAGCTATTATTCATCTCTTGAAGTACTTGCAAAACAAATTGAAGAGTTACAGGGTGAATTAAAAGATAAAGAGTATATGGATATTACAGCGTTAGGTGAACATATAAAAGATCTAGAAATTAACCTTGATATCATTAAAGAAAAACGTCAACGTGCGCAAAATGCGGTAACATATATTTCTGATTTACATGAAAATATTAGACGTATTGATGAGCAAATTCATGAGGAAGAAAAAGCTTTCCAAGAACTTGTTGACTTATATGAAGTAATGAAAGGTGATAACGAAAGCCGTATATCATTTGAACGTTACATCTTAATTGAGTATTTAGAACAAATTGTTCAAATTGCAAACGAACGATTACGTAAATTATCAAATGGACAATTTTATTTAAAACGAAGTGAACGAGTTGAAAAGAGAAATCGTCAAAGTGGATTAGGTCTAGATGTATACGACGCGTACACAGGCCAAACACGCGATGTAAAAACTCTATCTGGCGGCGAGAAATTTAATGCATCGCTTTGCTTAGCGCTCGGAATGGCAGACGTCATTCAAGCATATGAAGGTGGTATATCCATCGAAACGATGTTTATCGACGAAGGATTCGGTTCATTAGATGAGGAGTCATTAACAAAAGCTGTAGACGCATTAATTGACTTACAAAAATCAGGCCGATTTATCGGTGTCATTTCACACGTTCAAGAGCTGAAAAACGCAATGCCAGCTGTATTAGAAGTAACGAAGCAGAAGGATGGGTGTAGTCAGACACGGTTTGTGGTGAAGTAAGTTCAATTGTAATTCATATTATTTGCGATTCTTTAGTATAGAATTTTTGATAAAATAAAGGGGCTGTCTCATAAGTCTCTTTCGAAGTAAGATTACATGAAATCGAAAAGGCAGAAATGTTATAAAATCAACATTTCTGCCTTTCACTTTTTATACGATTTTGGCTAAAAAGCATCTTTTGGGACAGCCTCTTTATTTGTTATTCAAAATTAGATAATTCACCTATGAGTTATCTGTAGAAGACGGCGTATTTTCCAAACGATTATAAGCTTTAAAAGCCGAAATTGCCGAGATAACACCGCCTACTAAAAATAAAGCCGATCCACCGACCAAAATGATACGACTGACATATGTTTCGCGCGCTTCTTCAACTTCTTCTTGTAACATTGTAGGCATTTGAATTCCCCCTAAATAACATTTATTTTGTAGATAGTATATACAAACGCCTAAAATATGTTAAAATCACTGGATAGTGTTAGGAGGAAATATGTAGTTAGATGTGAATTATTTGAAAAATCTTCATTACAAATTTATGCGAACTTCACATAGAGCACATATTAACATTGTATTATGTATATGTACCAAATAAATAAAGTGAATGTAAGTTCTGTTTTCAAAAATTTAAAATCCTTTTATTTCTATATGAAAGTTTTAATCGAGGGTTTTAAAAATTTTGGAAATAGATCTTATAAAAATGGAATTCATATAAAAGGGGAATGTCTTATGACAACATATACGAGTGAAATGAAAAAAACTTTAGTTTCAGAAGAAGATGTAGATATTTTAAAAATTATGGCGCATCCAATCCGACTGCAAATTGTAAATGAATTAAGTACAAGAAAAACTTGTAATGTAACACAATTAACAGAGTTACTGAACATCCCGCAATCTACTGTTTCACAACATTTATCAAAAATGAAGGGTAAAGTGTTACGAGCAGAGAGAAGAGGTTTAGAAATTTATTATCATATTAACAATTTAAAAGCGAGTAAGATTGTTAATGTTTTAGGGTATATAAACTAGTGAAATATTTTTATATAAAATAGCCCCTGCTGTTTAGCAGGGGCTATTTTGGGTTGTTTTATGTATTTGCATTTAAAACTTTATAGTTTTTATGATTTACAATTGTTCGATCAAATTCAAAAGTACCACCGCTTACATTTGTAATTTCAACTAAGACCGATTCAGTATAAAGTTTTAATACAGATCCTGTAATCTTTAAATTGTTTCGTTGAAAAAGTATAGTATCCCCTACGTTTGCTTTCATAGTACCTCCTCATTAAAGACAGAAATATTTTTTATTATATATATTAAACCACGTATAAGTATATTAGTGAATATTTAGTTTTATTTATCAAAAAAATATTTGTAGTCTAATAGAAGAGTATAAAGTACTCCTATGCTAAAAGTTATATTTTATTATAAGCAAAGTAAATTGTTTTCAGCATCAGTGAAACAATATTTCTATGTAATATATACTGCAGCTAAACAAATTATTTAAAAGACAAATACTATGTAGCCCAAAACGTAAAGTAAATAAGTAAGGGTTTTTTAGGAGTACAAAAAAATATATGTTTAGGAATAAGATCCCTTTTGGTGAAATTCCAATTAAAAACATAGAAAAACTTCAATATAAAAAGGTAATCAATTACAAATGGAGAAGTAATATATACGAAAGGAGAGATTTATATGAATAAAGGGAAAAAACAAGTTAGTCAACTTAGTTTTCTGGTGAATTTTTTGAACGACAAGGGGAGTTGTGTAAAGATTTAATAGTATCCCCTTGTGAAAAAATGGTTGGGGGAATATATAAATGATAACAGAAATGAATATTAAAGTAGTTTGTGAAGAAGCATTTTCAAAAAGAGAAATAAAAATTTTAGAGACATTTCTTTCAACTTTAGCGGGGCATTCTAACGCTCTCGTTACAAAAGAGGGGATGTTTTTAAATCCTTTAAGTAAAGAGAAGAGTGTGATGTATTATCACAACTTTGTATTTGTAAAATCACTTACAGAAGAAATGTGTGCAGAATTAAAAGAAGTTTTAACAAGACGTATTAAAAATGCTTTCATTATGATGGAATTTGTAGAGCCAATTATTACATTTGAAGAAACAATTATAAATGTATAAAGAAAGTCAGGCTTATGAATTAATTTAATAAAACCGTCTCTTTAATGTTTATTAAAGAGACGGTTTTATTGTTTTACTATTGAAAAAAGGATTCAAAAACATATGTAAATTTAACTTATACAAAACAATATGAACAACTATTACGTATTTAAAAAACATTTTTTTGTATTTCATCCTTCGTTTTCTGTAACTGATTCCATGTTTTTGACGCCCTGCCTTGTAAGTGCTTACATGACTGAAAACATCTTATACAATGAAGGTGTTAAATCAAAAGAGATGACCAAAATGAACATAAAAAAACAAGACTTAGCGAAAAGCATTGAAATAGAAAGAGGAGGCGGAAAGGTATGAAAAAATCAAAGGTTAATCCATGGCTTGTTGTCCTTGGTACAGTAATAGTTCAAATGGGACTTGGAACGATATATACATGGAGTTTATTCAATCAGCCTTTAGTTAGTAAATACGGTTGGAGTCTTAACGCGGTTGCGATAACTTTCTCAATTACTAGTCTTTCCTTAGCATTTTCAACTTTATTTGCAAGTAAATTGCAAGAAAAATGGGGACTTCGTAAACTTATTATGATAGCTGGACTAGCATTAGGACTAGGATTAGTACTTAGTTCACAAGCTTCTTCGTTAATATTGCTTTATATACTAGCAGGAGTTGTTGTAGGTTACGCAGATGGTACAGCTTATATTACTTCACTATCTAATTTAATTAAGTGGTTCCCTGAACGTAAAGGTTTAATCTCTGGTATATCTGTAGCTGCATATGGTACAGGTAGCTTAATTTTCAAATATATAAATGCAAAGTTAATCGATTCCGTTGGTGTATCGCAAGCGTTTATATATTGGGGTTTAATTGTTACAGCTATGATTGTCCTTGGAGCTTGTTTAATCCATCAAGCTGCTGATCAAGGTGCAGTTCAGGAAACAAACACTCATGAATATACAATGAAAGAAATGTTAGGCACAAAACAAGTATACTTATTATTCATCATGTTATTTACATCATGTATGAGTGGCTTATACTTAATTGGTATGGTAAAAGACATTGGTGTTCAACTTGTAGGGCTTAGTGCAGCGACAGCAGCTAATGCGGTGGCTATGGTTGCAATATTTAACACATTAGGTCGTATTATTCTAGGACCGTTATCAGATAAAATTGGTCGTTTAAAAATCGTTACGGGTACTTTTGTGGTTATGGCGAGTTCGGTATTAGTTCTAAGTTTCGTAGATTTGAATTACGGTATCTACTTCGTATGTGTAGCAAGTGTAGCGTTTTGTTTTGGTGGAAATATTACTATTTTCCCAGCTATTGTTGGTGATTTCTTCGGTATGAAAAACCATAGTAAGAATTACGGAATTGTGTATCAAGGATTTGGATTTGGAGCGCTTGCAGGTTCCTTTATCGGTGCACTTCTAGGTGGATTCAAACCAACCTTTATGGTGATTGGCGTACTATGTGTCGTGTCATTCATTATCGCAATTTTAATTCGAGCACCTAAACAGAAAAAAGAACAAGAAGAAGCGTATCGCAGCGTAGCATAAGTATATAAATCTTCTATAACACTATAGTTACGAAAAAGCATCCTGTTAAATAGGGTGCTTTTTTGAGTTATTTTAACAAGGTTAAATTACTTTTTATTTTTTTTGATATAAAAGTGAGTGAAATATCCGTTTGGATTATATTGGAATATAATAAATCGATACATCGTATTCGAAATATGTATTAAATCTTAAATAATAAAGAAAATATGAATTGATGTTTGCAAGATATATTTTCAGACAAATATTGAGAAAATAAATGCTCGACTTTTTGTTAAGGCTTTGTAACTGAAGAGACCTTCAGTTTATCATCTTCAATTTTTACAAAGAGGAGTAAGAATTAAAGTATTAATGTAAGTGTTTATTAATACTTTTAGATGTAATTGTATTGAAAAGCACTAAAGTTTTTATCTGAAAAATAAAAATAGGTTGACAAGTTTATTGATAAAGATTATCATTTCGGTGTAAGAACATTAAATGAAAAACATTATCAATGAATAATATTTTAATGAAAAGTACACTTGACCAATTAGTTTAGTAAGTGTATTATTTTTTACATCGATAATGATAATCATTATCATTATTTATTTAATTAGATTGATTTTTAAATGAAAGGATAGAGGAAATGAACTTAGGGGAATTTGATGGGAAAACTGTTTTAGTAACAGGTGCAGCTCAAGGTATAGGTAGTGTTGTTGCTAAAATGTTTTTAGAAAGAGGAGCTACAGTTATTGCGGTTGATCAAAATGAAGAGGGATTAAACGAACTCTTAAATGAAATACATTTGAAAACGTTTTGCTTAGATGTGAGTGATAGTACCGCAGTTGAACAGATGGTAAATGATATTGAAAATGAAATAGCTCCAATAGATATATTAGTAAATGTTGCAGGGGTTTTACGTATGGGAGCGATTCACTCGTTAAGTGATGAAGATTGGAATAAAACGTTTTCTGTAAATTCTACAGGAGTTTTCTATATGTCCCGAGCAGTAAGTAAACATATGATGCAAAGAAAGTCAGGGGCAATTGTTACAGTTGGTTCAAATGCAGCAAATACGCCGAGAATGGAGATGGCTGCATATGCTGCATCAAAAGCTGCTACGACGATGTTTATGAAATGTTTAGGATTAGAACTTGCAGCGTATAACATTCGCTGTAACGTAGTTTCTCCAGGTTCTACTGAAACTGAAATGCAAAGGTTACTATGGGCTGATGAGAATGGAGAAAAAAATATAATTGCTGGTTCTCAAAGTACATATAGACTCGGTATACCGTTACAAAAAATTGCACAGCCTTCAGAAATTGCTGAAGCAGTATTGTTTTTAGCTTCAGATAAAGCTAGTCATATTACAATGCATAATTTATGTGTTGATGGCGGAGCTACATTAGGCGTTTAATAAAAAATTCAGGGGGTTACTATACAATGAAGGAATTTACGGCTGTAAAGGAACTGTCAGAAAAATTACTAGAAGATTATAAGACTGAATCTTCATTCTTTTTCGCTTCACCAACTCGAACGATATTAGCAGAAGGAGAGTTTACTACAGTAAAGCATCATGAAATTGAAAGTTTCCCAGAACTTGTACAAGCAGTATTATGTAATGCAAAACAAGCCGGAAATCTGAATCCTATCGTTGTCGGTGCTTTGCCATTTGATCGTAGAAAAGAAGTCCAACTTATCGTACCAGAATATAGTAGGACTTCTGAACGATTACAATTGGATACAACAAATCAGCTTGAAACAAATGAGAACTTAACATTCGAAATGACGCCAATGCCAGCGCCTGAAGTGTATATGAATGGTGTGAAGCAAGGAATTGCAAAAATAAAGGGCGGGGATTTAAAAAAAATCGTTCTATCTAGATCGTTAGATGTTAATTCTTCCGAAAAGATTGATAAGCAAAAACTTCTTCGAGAATTAGCAGCGCATAATAAGCATGGATATACATTTGCTGTGAATGTATCGAAAGATGAAAATGAGAGTAGTAAGACGTTAATTGGAGCGAGCCCTGAATTACTCGTCTCACGTAATGGTATGCAAGTTATTTCTAATCCGTTAGCTGGTTCAAGGCCACGTAGTGAGGATTCAGCTGAAGATAAGAGAAGAGCAGAGGAATTACTTTCTTCTCCAAAAGATTTACATGAACATGCGGTAGTAGTAGAAGCAGTTGCTGCAGCGCTTCGTCCGTACTGTCATACATTACATGTTCCGGAAAAGCCATCCGTTATTCATAGTGAAGCGATGTGGCATTTATCTACTGAAGTGAAAGGTGAACTAAAGGATCCGAATACTACTTCTTTGGAATTAGCAATTGCTCTTCATCCGACGCCAGCAGTTTGCGGCACACCGATGGAAGAAGCGAGAGAGGCGATTCAAAAAATTGAGCCATTTGACCGTGAATTCTTTACAGGAATGCTAGGGTGGAGTGATTTAAATGGAGACGGTGAATGGATTGTTACAATTCGTTGTGCTGAAGTACAAGAAAATACACTCCGTTTATATGCAGGAGCGGGCGTTGTTGCTGAGTCAAAACCAGAAGATGAATTAGCAGAAACATCAGCTAAGTTCCAAACAATGTTGAAAGCATTAGGATTAAATGATAGTTCACTTAATGAAAAGTAGGGGGCAGAAAGAATGCTAACAGGTTATACAAAATGGCCAAAAGAATTTGCTGATCGTTATCGAGAGGAAGGGTGTTGGCTTGGGGAAACATTTGGCGGGATGTTAAGAGAGCGAGCTGAAAAATATGGCGATCAAATTGCAGTTGTAAGTGGTAATACGCATATTACGTATAGTGAGTTTGATAAAAAAGTAGATCGATTAGCTTCAGGGCTACTGAATTTAGGAATAAAGCAAGAGGATCGAGTTGTAATCCAGCTACCTAACGTTATTGAGTTTTTCGAAGTATGTTTTGCGCTATTTCGAATTGGGGCACTTCCTGTTTTTGCATTACCTTCACATCGAAGCAGTGAAATTAGTTATTTTTGTGAGTTTGGTGAGGCGAGTGCTTACGTTATTTCAGATAAAGCTCTCGGTTTTGATTATCGAAAACTAGCAAGAGAAGTGAAAGAGAAAGTGCCAACTTTACAACATGTAATTGTAGTGGGAGAAGAAGAAGAATTTGTGAACATAAGTGATTTATATATAGATCCCGTTCCATTACCAGAAGTTCAGCCAAGTGATGTTGCGTTTCTCCAATTATCAGGGGGGACAACAGGACTTTCTAAATTAATTCCTCGAACGCATGATGATTATATTTATAGTTTACGTGTTAGCGCTGAAATTTGTAATTTAAGTGCAAAGAGTGTCTATATGGCCGTTCTTCCAGTAGCACATAATTACCCGATGAGCTCTCCTGGAACATTTGGAACTTTCTATGCGGGTGGAAAAGTAGTGCTGGCAACTGGAGGTAGTCCAGATGAGGCATTTGCACTTATTGAAAAAGAAAAAGTTACGATTACTGCTCTCGTACCACCATTAGCAATGATATGGCTTGATGCTGCATCTTCACGTAATAACGATTTATCGAGTCTAGAAGTGATTCAAGTAGGTGGCGCGAAATTTAGTGCTGAAGTTGCAAAACGTATACGCCCTACATTTGGATGTACATTACAGCAAGTATTCGGTATGGCGGAAGGATTAGTGAACTATACAAGATTAGATGATCCGGAAGAAATTATTATTCATACACAAGGTAGACCAATGTCTGAACTCGATGAAGTACGAGTTGTTGATGAAAATGACAACGATGTAAAACCTGGCGAAGTAGGTAGTTTATTAACAAGAGGGCCATATACAATTCGTGGTTATTATAAAGCAGAAGAGCATAATGCACGATCATTTACAAAGGATGGATTTTATCGCACAGGTGATCTTGTAAAAGTAAATGAACAAGGATACATCATTGTAGAAGGAAGAGATAAAGATCAAATTAATCGTGGTGGTGAGAAAGTTGCCGCGGAAGAAGTTGAAAATCATCTATTAGCACATGTTGCAGTACATGATGTAGCGATTGTATCTATGCCTGACGATTATTTAGGAGAACGTACTTGTGCATTTGTTATAGCTCGCGGACAAGCTCCGGCAGTAAGTGAATTAAAAAAATTTTTAAGAGAGCGTGGTATAGCAGCTTATAAGATTCCAGATCGAATTGAATTTATTGAATCATTCCCGCAAACAGGCGTTGGAAAGGTAAGCAAAAAAGAACTACGTAAAGTCATTGCTGAAAAACTTATTACAGTAAAACAATAATAAAAACCGGAAGGAAGTGATTAGATGGCTATCCCATCTATTTCAGTATATAAAATGCCAATTGAATCAGAACTACCAAAAAATAAAGTGGATTGGAAACCAGATCCGAAACGTGCGGTTCTTCTAATCCATGACATGCAAGAATATTTTCTTGATGCATATAGCGATAAAGAGTCACCGAAAGTAGAACTCATTTCAAATATTAAGGTGATAAGAGAAAAATGTAAGGAACTTGGTATACCAGTTGTTTATACAGCGCAACCGGGTGGACAAACACTAGAACAACGAGGGTTATTACAAGATTTTTGGGGGGACGGTATTCCTGCTGGACCAGATAAAAAGAAAATTGTCGATGAACTTACTCCTGATGAGGATGATATATTCTTAACAAAATGGAGATATAGTGCATTTAAAAAGACAAATCTATTAGAAATTTTAAATGAACAAGGAAGAGATCAACTCATTATTTGCGGTATTTATGCGCATATTGGCTGCCTTTTAACAGCTTGTGAAGCATTTATGGATGGAATTCAGCCGTTCTTTGTAGCGGATGCAGTTGCTGATTTTTCACTAGAACATCATAAACAAGCGTTGGAGTATGCGTCAAATAGATGTGCAGTAACGACATCAACTAACAGTTTGTTAACAGAGTTACAAGGTTTAAAAGATGATGATGAAATCACTTTACAAAAAGTACATGAACTAGTTGCACAATTACTTCGTGAACCAGTAGAGAGTGTTGGGACTGATGAAGATTTATTAAATAGAGGACTTGATTCGGTCAGAATTATGAGTTTAGTAGAGAAGTGGCGTCGCGAAGGAAAGGAGATTACTTTTGCGGATTTAGCAGAGAACCCAACAGTTGTTGATTGGCATCGCTTATTATCTCTGCAAACAGAACGTGTACTTTAATATAGACTACATAATAAAGGGGTAGTGAAGAATGCCTAATAGTCAAAAGATTCGTCATTCGTTATCATCTGCGCAGTCTGGTATGTGGTTTGCGCAACAATTAGATCCGCTTAATCCAATTTATAATACTGGGGAATATGTAGAAATAAACGGAAATATTCATCAAGACATTTTTGAATTAGCTGTACGTAAAGTTGTAATGGAAGCAGAAGCACTTCATGTTCGCTTCGAAGAGGATGAAATTGGCCCATGGCAAGTTATTGAAGAATCACAGTTTCATATGCATTTTATTGACGTTCGTAAAGAAGAAAATCCTGAAGAGGCTGCTAAAGCATGGATGAAAAATGATTTATCTATGCCAGTCGATTTGAAAAAAGATACTTTATTTATTGAAGCACTTATTCAAGTTGAAAATAATCGTTTCTTTTGGTATCAGCGCATCCATCACATTGTGATGGATGGCTATGGATTTTCACTTCTTAGCCAAAAGGTAGCGAATGAGTATACATCACTTATAGAAGAAACAAACAAGAATGAAAAGACATTTGGTTCTCTTGCAAAAGTTGTGCAAGAAGATATGGAGTATCGTGAGTCTAAACAATTTCAGGAAGATCGTGCTTTTTGGTTAGAAAAATTTGCGGATGAACCAGAAGTTGTAAGTTTGGCAGAACGAGCACCGAGAACATCGAATGGATTTTTACGTGAAACAGCTTATTTATGTAGTTCTAGTACGAAAGCTTTACTAGAAAATATCAATATTTCGTTAACAAGTTGGCCGGAATTCATTGTCGCTGTAACAAGTATTTATATGCATAAATTAACAGGTGAAAATGATATTGTTTTAGGTTTACCGATGATGGGGCGTCTAGGTTCTGCATCTATTCATACACCGAGTATGGTAATGAATTTAGTACCACTTCGTCTTACTGTAACTCCAAATATAACTCTCGTAGAATTATTGCAGCAAGTTTCTAAAGAAATCCGAGCTGTACGTCGCCATCATAAATACCGTCATGAGGAATTAAGAAGAGACTTAAAGTTATTAGGTGAAAATCAAAGATTATTTGGACCGTTAGTGAATGTTATGCCTTTTGATTATGGGCTTAACTTTGCGGGGAATCGTGGTATTACACATAATTTATCAGCGGGACCTGTCGATGATTTATCAATAAATGTATATAAACGTTTTGATCAAAATGAGCTAATGATTCATTTTGATGCGAATCCGGAAGTATATAATGGTGCGGAGCTAGCATTGCATAAAGAAAGATTTATGCAATTATTAGAATTAATGATAAATGCTTATCAAAAAAACGAGTCAATTGGAAAGATAAACATTACTCTTCCTAAAGAAAATCATAAAGTTTTATTGGAATGGAATGAAACGAAGGAAGACGATGAGTTAATCAGTCTACCTATATCATTTGAAAAACAAGTGCAAAAAACTCCAAATAAAGTAGCAGTTACTTGTAACGGTGTAGATCTTACGTATAAAGAGTTAAATGAACGAGCGAATGAACTAGCACATTATTTAGTAGAAGAAGGAATAAGACCAAATCAGTTTGTAGCTTTAGTATTTCCAAGATCAATAGAAATGGTAACTAGTATGCTAGCAGTTTTAAAGGCTGGTGCAGCGTATTTACCAATAGATCCAGAATACCCAGCTGAGCGAATAAATTATATAGTAAATGATGCAAAACCAGTTTGTATCATAACACATTCATCTGTTTCATCTAAGTTAGTTATAGAAAATGATATGAAAAAAATTGTATTAGATGACGAAGAAACGAAACTAGCATTACATACATATTCTCGTATGAATATAGAATGTAAGAATGATGTATCAATTTTAAACCCAGCCTATACAATATATACTTCAGGCTCAACGGGTAACCCAAAAGGTGTAATTGTTCCTATGAGAGGTTTAAGTAACTTTTTAATGGCTATGCAACAAAAGTTTTCGTTACATGAACATGATCATTTATTAGCAGTGACAACATTTGCGTTTGATATTTCTGCTCTAGAAATTTATTTACCTCTTATTAGTGGTGCAAGTTTAACAATTGCGCAAAAGGAAGACATTCAAGAGCCTTCTGCATTAACGACACTTTTACAGGAAGAAAGAGTGACCATTATGCAGGCTACACCGACGCTTTGGCAGGCGTTAGTAACTGATTATCCAGAGAAGCTACAAGGGCTAAACATACTAGTTGGTGGTGAAGCTCTTCCAGCGCATTTAGCAAATAAATTAAAAGAATTAGGTTGTTCATTAACTAATTTATATGGACCAACTGAAACGACTATTTGGTCTACTGTCATGAACATCGATGAAAGGGAAAGTGGTATACCTCCTATTGGAAAGCCAATTTGGAATACAGACGTGTATGTATTAGATGCAGGTTTACAACCAGTACCACCTGGAGTAATTGGTGAATTGTATATTGCAGGGGAAGGGCTTGCAAGCGGATATTTAGGAAAACCGGAGTTAACAGCTGAACGGTTTGTTGCAAATCCTTATGGAAAACCAGGGCAGCGCATGTACCGTACAGGTGATCTAGTAAAATGGCGCAGTGATGGTGTTTTAGAGTACATGAACCGCGCAGATCATCAAATTAAAATTCGTGGTTTCCGAATTGAATTAGCTGAAATTGAAATGGTATTACAACGCCATGAAAATATTAAGCAAGCAGTGGTTATGGTACGAGAAGATCGTCCAAATGATAAACGAATCATTGCGTATATTGTTGCCGAAGAGAAGGAAACGATTCATCTTTCAGAAATTCGTTCTTATGTTTCAGAAAGTTTAGCGAATTATATGGTGCCATCAGCATTTGTATTGCTAGAAGAATTACCATTAACGCCAAATGGAAAGGTTGATAGAAAGAAATTACCTGCTCCTGATTTTAATGGCATGAACAATGAGAGAGTTGCTAGAAATCCGAAAGAAGAAATATTATGTCATTTATTTGCAGAAGTACTTGGTGTTTCTCGCATTAGCATTGATGATAATTTCTTTGAAATGGGTGGACATTCGCTTCTTGCATCGCGTTTAATGGCAAGAATTCGTGAAACGTTAAGTGTCGAATTAGGAATTGGAAAACTATTTGAATCGCCAACTGTTGCTGAATTAGTGAAACAATTGGATCGAGCAAAAACTGCAAGACCAGCGATTAAGAAAGTAAGTAGGCCAAATGAAGTTCCACTTTCATTTGCACAGCGTAGATTATGGTTCTTACATTGTTTAGAAGGTCCAAGTCCTACTTATAATATTCCGTTAGTCATTCGTTTGTCTGGAAAGTTGAACGAGGGAGCATTACAAGGTGCCTTTTATGATGTAGTCGAGAAACATGAAACACTTAGAACAATTTTCCCTAACGTATTAGGTAGTTCCTACCAGGAAATTTTACATATGGAAAACTTAAATCTTGAAATGATTATAACAAATACATGTAAAAATGAATTAGAAAGTGTACTTGCGGAGGCTGTAAGATATAGCTTTAACCTCGATGTTGAACCAGCAGTTCGTTTGCAACTATTTACAGTGAATGAAAACGAACATGTATTACTAATTCTATTGCATCATATTGTAGGGGATGGCTGGTCGTTACAACCGTTGACGAGAGATTTTACAGCGGCGTATAAAGCGCGATGTCAAGGGAACAAAGTACAGCTGGAGACACTTCCAGTTCAATACGCAGATTATGCACTTTGGCAACAGCAATTGTTAGGGGATGAAACTACACAAGAAAGTCTCATTTCAACACAATTAGATTTTTGGAAGAAAGAGTTAAAGGGATTACCAGATCAATTGGAGTTACCTACAGATTATCAGCGTCCAATGGAAACGAGTTACAGAGGAGAAACAATTCATTTTCATATAGATGCAGGTATGCATAGTAGGTTAGTAGAGCTCGCACGGAAAAACGGAGTTAGTTTGTTTATGGTATTACAAGCAGGACTAAGTGCGCTATTTACAAGATTAGGTGCAGGCACTGATATACCAATTGGAAGTCCGATTGCTGGAAGAAATGATGATGTACTTTCAGATATTGTTGGTTTATTTGTAAATACATTAGTGTTAGGTACAAATACTTCAGGAGATCCAAGTTTTAAAGAATTATTAAATAGAGTGAAGCAGGCAAATCTTGCAGCTTATGAAAATCAAGATGTTCCATTTGAACGACTCGTTGAAGTGTTAAACCCGGTGCGTACTCGAAATAGTCATCCGCTATTTCAAGTTATGTTAGCTTTCCAAAATACGCCAGAAGCAATCTTTGATGTCCCGGATATAGAAACGAGCCTTGAAATTCAAAGTGTTGGCTCTGCGAAGTTTGATTTAACATTTGAAATTAGTGAGAGTCACGGGGTTGATGGTACTCCGAACGGTTTACATGGTTTACTAGAGTTTAGTACCGATTTATATAAACATGAAACGGTTCAAAAACTAATAGAACGATTCATTTTGTTATTAGATGATGCGGCGACAAATCCAGATCAATCCATTGGCAGATTAGAAATATTAACTTTAGCAGAGAAAAATACAGTGTTAGAAAAGTGGAATGGTGGTTTTCAAATTGCACCAGAAATGACATTGCCACAATTATTTGAAAAGCAGGTTCATATTAATCCAAATGCTATTGCTGTCGTCTTTGAAAATAAGAAATTAACTTATGAAGAGTTAAATAGAAAAGCAAATAAAATAGCTCGATTCCTAATAGCAAAAGGAATTGGTCCTGATCAACTCGTTGCTTTAGCGATGCCAAGATCATTAAACATGGTTGTAAGCTTATTAGCTGTTCTTAAAGCTGGTGCTGGATACCTTCCGTTAGATCCAGATTACCCAGCAGACCGTATTTCTTTTATGCTACACGATGCGAAACCATCATGTGTTTTAACGAATTCAGAAGTGGAAATTGAATGTAATGAGGCACTAAAAGTTTTAGTTGATAATGTAAAAGTAATAGAAGAAATTGAGAAACATAGTGAAGACAATATTGATGAAATGGAGCGCGTGAAGCCATTAACTCCATCACATATTGCTTACGTTATTTATACATCAGGTTCAACAGGTAGACCGAAAGGCGTTATGATACCTCATCAAAATGTAGTAAGACTTTTAGGAGCAACTGATCATTGGTTCCAGTTTGATGGAAACGATGTGTGGACGATGTTCCATTCATATGCTTTTGATTTCTCGGTTTGGGAAATTTGGGGACCTTTATTATACGGAGGGCGCTTAGTTGTAGTTCCACATACTGTAAGTCGCTCGCCGAAAGAATTTTTACAGCTTCTTGTTAAAGAAAAGGTAACTGTTTTAAACCAAACTCCATCAGCGTTCTATCAATTGATGCAAGCAGATCGTGAAAATAAAGAGATTGGCCAACAATTATCTTTACGATATGTTGTTTTTGGAGGTGAAGCACTTGAGCTAAGTCGATTAGAAGATTGGTATAGTCGACATCCTCATAACGCGCCGAAGCTTATTAATATGTACGGTATTACTGAGACGACAGTACATGTTAGTTATATTGAGCTAGATGAGAGTACCGTTTCTTTACGAGCAAATAGTTTAATTGGGTGCAGTATACCTGATCTTAAAGTATACGTATTAGATCATTATTTACAACCAGTGCCACCTGGAGTAGTTGGAGAAATGTATGTTGCAGGTGCAGGGCTTGCTCGTGGATATTTAGGAAGGGCAGGTTTAACTGCAGAACGTTTTATTGCAGATCCATTTGGCAAGCCAGGTACAAGAATGTATCGTACTGGAGACTTAGCACGCTGGCGTCAAGATGGGACGCTAGATTATATAGGACGTGCAGATCATCAAATAAAAATTCGTGGATTCCGAATTGAATTAGGAGAAATAGAAGCGGTCATAATGAAACACCCTACAGTTGAGCAAGTAGCAGTTATTGTACGGGAAGATCAACCAGGGGATAAACGATTAGTTTCTTATATCGTCGCATCAAATAATGAAGCGATTGATACGAATGAAATGCGTCAGTTTGCTAGTGGTAGTTTACCAGATTATATGGTTCCATACGCTTTTGTAGTAGTAAATGAGTTCCCTTTAACTCCGAACGGTAAGTTAGATAGAAAGGCATTGCCAGCTCCAGAATTTATCGTATCATCTTCTAGTCGTGGACCAAGAACACCGCAAGAAGAAATGTTATGTGACTTGTTTACAGAAGTACTAAGTGTACCTCAAATTGGAATTGATGACGGATTCTTTGATTTAGGTGGTCATTCACTCCTTGCAGTGCAGCTTATGAGCCGTATTAAAGAAGCACTTGGGATCGAATTAAATATCGGAACTTTATTTGCAGCACCTACTGTCGCAGGCCTTGCTGAAAGACTTGAAGTGGGAAATGGACAAAGTGCACTCGATGTGTTGCTTCCGTTACGAGCAAGTGGAAACCAATTGCCACTATTTTGTGTACACCCAGCAGGTGGATTAAGTTGGTGCTATGCAGGACTTATGAAATCTTTAGGAACAGATTATCCAATCTATGGTGTACAAGCACGTGGTATCGCTAAAAATGAAGAACTTCCAAAAAGTTTAGAGGAAATGGCAGCGGATTATTTAAAACACGTTCGTGAAGTACAGCCTCACGGACCATATCGTTTACTCGGTTGGTCGCTCGGAGGAAATGTTGTGCATGCAATGGCAGTGCAACTACAAAATGAAGGGGAAGAAGTAGAATTACTCGTTATGCTAGATTCTTATCCTGGTCACTTCCTACCGAATACGGAAGCGCCTACTGAAGAGGAAGCGTTAATCGCATTACTTGCTTTAGGCGGATATGACCCAGATAACATGGATGGTAAACCACTTACGATGGAAAGTGCAGTTGAAATCCTTCGTACAGATGGAAGTGCATTAGCAAGTCTTGAAGAAGAGACTATATTGAACTTGAAAGAAACATATGTAAATTCGGTAGGATTATTAGGGAGATACGTACCGAAAGTTTATAATGGAGATATTTTATTCTTTAGATCTACTGTTATACCAGACTGGTTTGATCCTATTTCTCCAAATACATGGCTAAATTATTTAGATGGGAAAATTTTGCAGCATGATATTGACTGTAGACATAAAGATCTATGTCAGCCAGGTCCACTTACGGAAATTGGACAAGTATTAGCGAAATATTTGCAGAATAAGAAAGGGGTAAGGAGAGTATGACGAATCCATTTGAAAATGATAATTACACATATAAAGTATTAATAAATGAGGAGGGCCAGTATTCTCTCTGGCCTGTCTTTCTTGATGTACCTATTGGGTGGAATGTCGTACATGAAGAAGCTAGCAGGCACGATTGCTTACAATATGTTGAAAATACCTGGACAGATTTGAATCCAAAAAGTAATCAAGCTGGTGAAAAAATAGTAGTAGGAAAACGATAATGAAAGCAAAAATAAATCCAAAAGTAGTTGTAAGCATCGTATATATAACAGCGATGTTTATGGCTGCCATGGACGCAACGATTGTAAATGTAGCACTGCAAACGATAAGTAAGGAACTGCAAGTGCCACCATCTGCGATGGGGACAGTTAATGTTGGATATTTAGTTAGCTTAGCTGTTTTCCTTCCGATTTCTGGTTGGTTAGGAGATCGATTCGGTACGAAAAGAGTATTTCTAGCTGCTCTTTTCGTATTTACAACCGCATCTGCGTTATGTGGGATAGCGAACGATATTACATCCTTGAATATTTTTCGTATTATTCAAGGTGCTGGTGGGGGGCTTTTAACACCAGTTGGGATGGCGATGTTATTCCGAACATTTTCACCAGAGGAAAGGCCGAAAATTTCTCGGTTTATTGTGTTGCCAATTGCTGTCGCACCGGCAGTAGGACCAATTATTGGTGGCTTTTTTGTAGATCAAATGTCTTGGCGCTGGGCATTTTATATTAATCTACCATTTGGAATCGTTGCATTGCTATTTGGACTTCTATTTTTAGCAGAGCATGTTGAAAAATCAGCTGGTCGCTTTGATTCTCTCGGCTTTATTTTATCAGCACCAGGATTTGCGATGCTCATATATGCACTCAGCCAGGGACCGTCAAAAGGGTGGATTTCTCCAGAAATTATGAGTACTGGGATAGCTGGGGTTGTATTCATTACATTGTTTATAATCGTAGAACTGAAAGTAAAGCAACCGATGTTAGATTTACGCTTATTAAAAGAACCAGTCTTTAGAAAGATGAGCCTTATTTCATTATTTTCATCAGCTGGTTTACTAGGAATGTTATTTGTTTTTCCACTTATGTATCAAAATGTAATAGGAGCATCCGCACTGGAATCAGGTCTTACTACATTCCCAGAGGCCATTGGATTAATGATATCGTCACAGATTGTGCCATGGTCATATAAGAAATTAGGAGCTCGTAAGGTAATTTCTATAGGGTTAATTTGTACGGCGATTATCTTTATTTTATTAAGTTTTGTAAATCACGATACGAACCCTTGGCAAATACGGGTATTATTGTTTGGCATAGGTATTTTCTTAGGCCAATCAGTTGGAGCAGTTCAATTTTCTGCATTTAACAATATAACGCCGCCTTCTATGGGGAGAGCAACTACTATATTTAATGTGCAAAATCGATTAGGTTCAGCGATAGGAGTTGCTGTTTTAGCTAGTATACTAGCCGGTTTTGGAAATAGCAGTGTACAACATAATACTCATTCAGATTTATTGCCATATCAAGCAGCATTAATTGGATCAGCAATATTTTTACTCGTAGCATTACTATTTTCTTTACGTATTTCTGATAAAGAGGTAATGTCAAAAAAGAAGAAAAAACCGTTACCTGTATTACAAAAAGAGAAAGAAGTTGTAAATGAATAAGTTTGAAAATGGTCTTTTGAAATAAAATGATATTGGTATTTAGAAGGAGAGAGTTTACATGATAGAAAGTAAAGTTGTAGATTCTATACCGATTTTGAATGAGAATGATTGTCAAATATGGTGGGGAAGAATTTCGGATTTACAATCATGGCATTACAATTTACTAAATGATGTTGAACGAGAGAAAGCAAATTCATATCATCATTCGGCAGATCGTGCTCGTTTTATAATCGGTTGTGTAATTAGTAGATTAGTTCTAGGTAAAATACTTTCTATGTCACCAGTTCAAGTGCCAATTGATAGGCTGTGCCCAGTATGTAAGTTACAACATGGTAGACCACAATTACCAGAGGGGATGCCGCAGTTATCGGTTTCACATTCGGGTGAGTGGGTTGTAGTTGCATTTACAAAGTCTGCACCTGTAGGCGTTGATGTTGAACAAATGAATCCAGATGTTGATGTTATGAAAATGGTAGAAGGCGTATTAACCGACATTGAAATAGCGCAAGTTATGAAGTTGCCAAATGAACAAAAAATAGAAGGTTTTTTAACATATTGGACTAGAAAGGAAGCTGTGCTCAAAGCGACAGGTGAAGGTCTAATGATTCCACCAGTGGATATTACTATATCAGCTCCAAATGATCCTCCAAACTTGTTAGTTTTTCAGGATAGACAAGAGTTAGTAGAAAATACAGTGATGAGAGATTTAAGGCCAAGTATAGATTATATAGCTTCAATTGCAATATGTAGTAAAGAAGTCACCGAAATCATACAGCTGGATGCAGTAGCGCTTTTAAATTATAAATAAGTTTAATAAAATATTTTATAGAAGAGGTGTTCCTCATGCTAGTAGCGGAAAATAGAACAAATGAATCCACTTATAATGTACAAGCAATTAAAAATATTTTATTTTCTGGAGATACATCATCTATTCATGCTTTAGAAAAGTTATTGAATGATACAGTTCAGTTTGATGTTCTAGAACAAGAGGTGCTGGATAGACAGTATATCCCGAAAGAAGCAAAGAGTTTCTTTGATAAAAACGGAACATTTCTTTACCGTGTATCCAATATTAGTTATAAAGGGAAAGTATTATCTGAAAATCTCATTTTTGCGGATACCTCGTTTTTACCAAATACAATAAAGAGGGAGCTAGAGAGTGGAAACATTCCAGTTGAAAAACTTATAGAAAAGATGGAAGTAAGAAGGAACGTATTATATGAAGGATATCAGCCTTCTGGGAATATTATTGAATTATTTGATGGATGCTCTGTTTCGGCGCATGTGTATCCAACAAGAAAATATCAAATTGTAAGTAACTGCAGATGCATATTTTATATTTGCGAGGTGTATCATGCAGAAAATATAAAGCAATTACTAAATTAAAACAAGAAACCAGCCTATAAAATGGCTGGTTTCTTGTTTATTTCACAGCTTCTTTTAACTCTTTACCTGCTTTAAATGCAGGAACTTTACCAGCAGCGATTTGAATTTCTTCGCCGGTTTGTGGATTACGTCCTGTACGAGCAGATCTTTCACGCACTTCAAAAGTTCCAAAGCCGATTAATTGAACTTTATCGCCAGACTGTAATGCAGTAGCAATTGTGTCAAATACAGATTGTACAGCTGCAGAAGCATCCTTTTGAGAAATATCAGCTGATTGTGCGACATTTTTAATTAATTCTGTTTTGTTCATGTTTTCACCTCATAAAAAAATTTTTTGGAATGAATGATTTAGTATAATAGATAGTAAAGATAAAGCTATTTATATTGTTAGAAAGAATGCTATATAGTTATGTTAATTTCGTTGCAGGAAACTGAATCCCTGCTAATAATTAGGGATTAATTAAGAAATGATGCATAGAAAACGCTATAATATGAGGATGAGGGGGAGTATACGGATGATTTTTCGTGAAAAGGATGAGAAAGAAAGTACATTAATTCGTCAACATGATCATGGTTTTTTAGCTGGAGAGATTGCAAAGCATATAAAAGAAGATTTTTTTGAAGATGACACATATTTAAAAGAGACAATTGATGCAATATATGAGCATGATAGAGGATGGATAGAACTTGATAAAGTACCAATTTTAAATGATGCTAAAAATATCCCATATACATTTATGGATTGTCCAAGTTCATTACGTTTTGTCTTTTATACGATTGGTTTGAATGAAATTGAAGATTCCAATCCATACGGAGCATTACTTTGTAGTAAGCATTTTTTATCATTTCCATTAAATGAGGAAGATGAAGAGATGATGTCATTTTATACAGGGGAATTGGAACGACAAAAAAGAATATTGACGACGCTAACAAAAGAACAATTTGCGATGTTCGATAAACATTATAGATTATTAAAGTTTTGCGATGAACTTTCTTTATATGTCTGTATGAATAAACCGGGTGTAGAAAAGGAAGAGGAAATTGATTTGTTTAAAGATGGTTTTGAAGGAACAGAAATGTTTAATAGTAAGGAGGAGAAACCTATACAAGCTGAATGGGTGGACAAGGAAACAATTCGGATTACACCGTTTCCATTTCAAAAGGAATTTCATACGTATGTAAAATATAAAACTATAAATAAACAAGAAATTGAAGAAAAAGGAATTGCAAAAGCTGATAGAGAATCAGAAATAAAGAAACAAACTATTCGTTTCATACAATAAGGAGGCGATTTCGATTGAAAGAGTACATGTTAAAACAAGTGGATTACCATGCTTGGGCTAATCTACGATTATTCAATCGACTAAAAGAATTACCAAACTATGAGACGATTTTTACTGAACAGATGCAGAGTGTATTTCCATCAATCAAGGATACGTTTGCCCATATTTATATTACAGATCAAGTGTGGTTACACATATTGCATGGTAAAAGTATGAATGAAGCAATACAAGGCCGAGAAGATTTACGAAAACAAATGGAAAACAAATCGTTACATGAATTAGAAAAAATGTTTGAAAATATGGCAGATCAATATAAAGACTTTTTAAGTACAATACAAGATGTGAATGCTGTATTTGTTATCGAGAATCCGTATGTAGGAAAATTAGAAACTTCAATTTTAGAGTTAGTACAACATGTTGTAAATCATGGTACATATCATAGAGGAAATATAACAGCGATGATTCGTCAACTTGGTCATTCGTCGACAATGATGGATTTTGTTCTGTATTTACATATGGTTAAAAAGCAGGGAGAGTAATATAGTTTATAAGAAGGAGAGGCTTTAGTTGTAGAAGTCTCTCCTTCTATTTTATTCCGCATGAATGGTAGATCAACTGATTAAAGTTTTACTTTATTTCTTAAGAAGCTTTATTTTCTTGTAATTGCTTCGCATATTGTACAGCTTTATATGCATTGACTCTACCGTTTTTCCAGTACGTACCTGTACCAGTAATTTTATCAGAAGTTGACTCAATAATTTGGCGAATTTGTGTATTGCTATATCCTTGATTTGCTAAAAGAGCAGCAACTCCTGCGACATGAGGTGTTGCCATAGATGTACCACTTAATGATTGATACGTGCTTCCTTTATAAGTAGAATATATATTTGAACCTGGTGCTGCAACATCAACCCAGCTACCATAAGTAGAAAATGAAGATTTCTTATCTAATTGGTCTGTAGAAGCAACTGCAATTACTTCGCTGTAATAAGCAGGGTAATTAGCTTTTGTATTTCCAGCATTTCCAGCAGCTGCAACTATAACAGAGCCTTTATTCCATGCATATTGAACGGCTTGTTGTAATGCAGTACCACCATTTGGAGCTCCTAAACTTAAACTAATTACTTTTGCACCCGAATCAGCAGCTTCTCGAATACCTTGCGCTACAGCATCGAGAGTACCACTTCCTTGATTATCTAATACGCGAACAGCATAAATGGAAGTTTGTGGGGCAACACCAGCAATTCCGACGCTGTTATTCGTAAGTGCTCCAGTAATTCCAGCGCAATGTGTACCATGACCATTCCCATCATCAGATGTATTGTCGTTATCAACATAATCATGCCCGTAAATTACTTTCGAAGCCAAATCAGGGTGTGAGCCTTGAACTCCTGTATCAATAATGGCTACTTTTACACCAGGATCACTTCGTTGGCTATCCCAAGCTTGTGGAGCTTGAATTTTTTGTAATCCATATTGATTTTTAAAATATGGGTCGTTTGGAGTCCAAAAGGCGTGAACGTAATAATTCGGTTCTGCATATTCCACATCTGGATTATTTTTATAACTCTTTATTTTTTCTTTTACAGTACCTTTTGAAAATTGAACGACTTCAAAACCTAACTTATCATCTTTAGATAAGACATTAGCTCCGACAGATTTATGAAAAGATTGCACATTACTTAAAGATGCATTTTGCTTGAACTTAACGATTAATTGGTTAGGAACGTAATCAGTAGATGATGTTTCAGCGCTTGAAGTATTCGTGTTAAAGAAGAAACCACCAATAATAAAAGACAAAACAGATAGGAAAACAATGATTTTGTTTTTCAAAAGATTTTTCCTCCCTTTTCTTGGATGAGTTTTTCAGCGACACTTTAATGTCGCATTCCTTTTCAACTATATAGTTAGACCATACGATTTATGACATTTATGTGAAAAACTTTTGGAGGAATAAAAAGGAGTAAACATTGATATAAATATATTTTTAATGATAGTAATAAAGTAAAAGAGGGGATGAAAAAAGGAATGCTCATCATGTATGAGTCATTCCTTTTTTCATAGATTAACTTGCCTGTTTTTTATTATTTTCTTTCAATTTCTCTGCTTGTAAAAAGCGATTCGTTTCAGCAACAACAATACCACTTAACCCAATAAGACCAATTAAGTTTGGAATCGCCATAAGTCCATTTGCAATATCCGCAAATGTCCATACGATGCCTAATTTTAAATTCGCACCAATAGCAATCATGACAATAAAGATTGCTTTATAATATTTAACAGCACTTTCTCCAAATAAATAAGCCACGCATTTCTCACCGTAATACGACCAGCCTAAAATAGTAGAGTAGGCGAATAAAATAATTGCGATACCAAGAATCATACTACCAGCAGTACCGAATACAGATTGAAACGCAAGTGTTGTAGCTTCAACCCCAGTTTTACCAGACTTCCATGCACCTGTAGTAATTAATACTAGCCCTGTAATTGTACATACAATAAATGTATCTAGAAAAGTACCAGTCATTGAAACTAAAGCTTGCTTTGCAGGGGAATCAGTTTTTGCAGCCGCCGCGGCAATAGGGGCACTCCCTAAACCAGCTTCGTTCGCAAATACGCCGCGCGCCATTCCAATTTGAATAGCTGATGCAACTGTTGCACCGATAAAACCACCAGCAGCTGCAGTACCATTAAACGCACCAGAAAAAATAAGTGAAAATGCTTCAGGAATTTGATCGTAGTGATAGAAAATAATGATAAGACCAGCAATGATATAAAAGAAAGCTTTAATAGGAACAACATATCCTGTTACTTTCCCGATTTTTTTTACACCGCCTAAAATAACGATAGCGATTAAAAATGACATTACTATACCAGTTAAAGCAGGAGGGAAAGAGAAATTAATTCGCATTGCCTCTGCAACTGAATTAGATTGCACCATATTACCGATACCGAAAGAAGCAGTTGTACCGAATATAGCAAATAAAACTGCAAGCCATTTCTTACCTAAACCACGTTCTAAATAGTACATTGGCCCACCCGAATATTCACCATTTTCATTACTAACACGGTACTTCACCGCAAGAATTGCTTCGGCATATTTTGTTGCCATACCGAATAAAGCAGTAATCCACATCCAAAAGATTGCACCAGGCCCACCAATCGTCACAGCGGTTGCAACACCAGCTATATTTCCCATACCAATCGTTGCCGCCATAGCTGTCATAAGTGCTTGGAAGTGGCTAATATCTCCAGAGGAAGATGTATCTTCTGATTTTTTAAAAGCTAGTTTGTGAGCGTATAATAGTTTACTAAACTGTAAACCTTTTAAACGCACTGTGAGAATAATACCAGTACCAACGAGTAACAACAACGTTGGTAATCCCCACACATAGTGATTGATTTGTTCTAATACTTTACTTACTGTCTCCATCTTTATTCTCCTTTTTTAGAAAAAATAAAAACCACTTCAAGTAAATGAAATGGTCTCTGGAGAAACAAGGGATAGAAAAATAAACCGATACAAATCGGCATTTTCTTTCGCTTGTCTCTGTCCTTTTACCTGAGAGATTATCCGCTATAGTAGCGGATTTGCTCCTTCGGTGCTCGTTTTCCTCCGCGCTATTTAAAGCGGGAGGGAGTCTCTCCAGAGATTCGTCCCCATGCAGTTCTACTTGTAAACAAGACCTGAGAGTTTCAAAGTCGGTTAACAACTTTTTGCCCCGTCGGTAGATCAATAGACCTTCTCCTGAATGGTTCATCCGAATTATAAAATTAATAACCTATACGAATTGAATGTGTATAGAATCAATAAAAACATTATAGATATACAATTAATGAAATGCAATCATTTTTTATTTTAAAATAGTAAAGAATTCTATTTTTTCGAAAGTCCTAATTTCTCTTCAACTTCAGTTAAAGTAGATAAAGCGATGACAATATGTTGATCTGCAAGCCCTAAAGCATGTTTCGTATTTTCAATTGTTGCACTGTTTGGAGTAGAGTTAGTGGCTCCGTCTATAATTAAATCTGCCGCGTTTTTCATAAATTTAGAAGCAGCTTTAAACTCAGTTGTGAAATAAACTAGTTGTTCTTGTATTTGTACTTCCGATATATTTTCTTTAATTTTCAAAGTGTCTATTTCATTCATAATGTTTTCATATTGTTTGGAAACAGCATTCATTGTAACTAATAGTTTATTTCGATCTACTGAATCTCCAGTCGTATTAATCTCTTCCCAGGCAGGCAACCAATCTTTTTCGATGATGTCATTATAATTAGTAGTCAATTCATCGATTTTAGGTTGTAATTTAGTTTTGAAAATTTTTGTATCCACTGTTTCTACAGTTGCTTTTTCATTGTTATTTTTCACATTAGTAACGTAGAAAATCGTACCGAAAATGATGAAAATAGAAATAATAACTGACAATTTAGTAAAAAGTAATTTCTGCAATATGTAACGCCTCCAAAATTTAAAAACTTATAATTATAATATATAACAATGATGTTGTTTAAAGTAGAGAAAATTAAGTTGGAAAGTATATAAATTATTTATTTTATATACGTAAATAATTAAAGTTGGTAAAATAATGAAAGTTATATACGAGAAAAGAGGGTTTTTAGTGAAAATGAATAGAAGAAAACTAGTTTCAAGTATTTCAATGGCTATGTTATTAGTTGGTTTAATTGCATTCATATTTATGAATAAAGAATCTAAAATTAAAGGTTTTCCAGTACCAATGTCAGCAATTCATATTAACGATGATAATGAAGAGGACTATCAATATATAAGTGTAATGCCTATTACAAAGGCAAATGGATGGGAGAACTTAGGAGAAAACGGGCATACTGTTAGTTTTAAAAAAGGGGAGCGGAAGGTAACTGTATTACATTATCCGGGAGAAATTACGTATTATTTATTTGAGAAAAAGATGAATAAGGGAGATTAGCTAAAGATGTAATTCATTAAGAGTTACATCTTTTTTTATTCTGAATTATTTGAAATTAAATTCGATAGATGTTTTGATAGATGTAGTCCTAAATATGATTAGTTCTATATATCTATAAAGAGTATTAGGGTGATTATAAAAATATTATGTGAACTAATTATTGTGAGAAGAAGATCAATTATATGCTAAAGGGGAAATTAAAAATGCTACTAAAAACAATCTATTGTAAAGTAGAAGAAGAGAAAAAAGAGTTATTTTCAATGGCACAAGAAAAATGGCGTGATATACAGCACCTAGATGGTTTTTATGGACAATTTGGTGGATGGAATGAAAATGAGGCATGTGTATTTACTTTATGGGAAGATAGAAATGCATATCAATCATTTATGAATGGTGCTCACGATACAATTTATTTAAATAGTAATCAAGAGGATACGTTTCTTTCATGTGAAATCGAATTATTTCAAACGTTGTATGATATAGCAGAAGTGCCTTTGAAAGACGTTGTTACAGAAGGATCCTTCGTAAGGGCGGCTGTATGTGATGTAAAGGAAGAAAAAGAAAAGCAATTTTTACATAAACAAGAAACAATTTGGAATAAAGGAATGAAAAATATAAAAGGGATGCTAGGTGGGGTAGTTGGGAAGTCTTTAAAAAATGAAAATCGTTACATCGTGTTAACTTATTGGAAAGATGGAATGGCACATCAAAATTATGTAGAAGAGATTTTCCCTGAGTTGTATAAACTAGCTAATATTCATGAAGATATAGAAGATATGAGAGGTAAACAAGTTGTATGTAAGGAAGAATGGTTTGTATATTAAGCACGGAAAAAGTGCATAAATGAATGTATAATAAAGATATTTTCTTATAAATAAGTAATTAATAGAAGACGTTATATGCCCTTTCATGTTAATATATTTAAGTTATAATAGGAGGCTTACCCTTTTGTATTGTACGGTAGAAGCAGTGTGAGCTTGAAATTTTTTTAGAAAAGGATGTGCCTAATTTGCGTATCAATAAATTTATTAGTGAAGCTGGAAAAGCGTCTCGACGCGGAGCAGATAAATTAATTAATGAGAGAAGAGTAATTATTAACGGTAAGGTTGCAAAAATTGGTGACCAAGTGAATCCAGGTGATGATGTACGCGTAAATGGAGAGCAACTTCGCATTGCTCGAGATCACGTATATATCGCTTTAAATAAACCAGTAGGTATTACATGTACGAGTGAAAAATCAGTAAAAGGTAATATTATCGATCTAGTGAATCATCCATTACGAATTAGTCACATTGGACGTCTTGATAAAGATTCAGATGGTTTAATTTTGTTAACGAATGATGGTGATATTGTTAATGAAATTTTACGTGCTGAAAACAAACATGAGAAAGAATATATCGTTTCAGTAGATAAGCCAATTACACCTGATTTCTTAGAAAAAATGGCAGCGGGTGTTAAAATTCTAGGTACAAAAACACTTCCTTGTGAGATCACACAGTTATCAAAATATGAGTTCAAAATTATTTTAACACAAGGATTGAATCGTCAAATTCGCCGTATGTGTGAAGCTTTAGGGTATCAAGTATATACGTTAAAACGTACGAGAATTATGAATATTGAATTAAATAATTTACCAGTTGGACAGTGGAGAGATTTAACGAAGAAAGAGAAACGCCGTCTATTTGCAGACTTAAATTACGAACCACAAGAGTGGTAAAATTGAGAAGGAGAAACCAAAAACATTTTTTGGTTTCTTTTTTTATTAAATAAAAAATCTTTTCCAAACACTTGCAAAAATAAAATGAATAAGATATAGTAAATAACAATTAATGGATGTATTTAAAAAAGCAAAGAAAAGGACACGAGTTATTTTCCCCGGTTATACAGAGAAGGAAGGAAAGCTGAGAACTTCCTAACGCAGAAAAATAACTTACCACCTTAGAGCTGCACTAGGGAAACGAAGTATCTAGTGCCGTGTAAGCGACGTTATCGCAAAAGAAGCCATTATGTTTTTTGTGATGGGAATCTGGGTGGAACCACGGATATAAGCATATTCGTCCCTATTTTAGGGATGAATATGCTTTTTTGCATTCAATTTCATAATAAGCGAAGAAAAGGACACGAGTTATTTTCCCCGGTTATACAGAGAAGGAAGGAAAGCTGAGAACTTCCTAACGCAGAAAAATAACTTACCACCTTAGAGCTGCACTGGGGAAATGAAGTATCTAGTGCCGTGTAAACGACGTTACCGTAAATGAAGCCATTATGTTTTTTATGATGGGAATCTGGGTGGAACCACGGGTATAAGCACGCTCGTCCCTATTGTAGGGATGAGTGTGCTTTTTATTATGAAATGGAGAGATGAAAAATGAAAGAACAAATGATTGAAATTAAATTTCCAGATGGTAGTGTGAAAGAATTTGTAAAAGGAATTACTTTAGAAGAAATTGCTGGATCTATTAGCAGTAGTTTAAAAAAGAAAGCAGTCGCAGGGAAAGTAAATGATGGGTTATATGATTTACGCCGTAATATTGAAGAAAATGCGGAAGTAGAAATCGTTACTATAGATTCAGATGAAGGTGTAGAAATTGCAAGACACTCTGCGGCACATATTTTAGCGCAAGCTATAAAAAGAATTTATGGTAATGTAAACCTTGGTGTAGGACCGGTAATTGAAAATGGATTTTATTATGATATGGATCTTCCAAGTAGTGTAAACGTAGAAGATTTACGGGAAATTGAAAAAGAAATGAAAAAGATCATAAATGAAAATATCAAGATAGAACGAGTTGAGGTTTCTCGAGAAGAAGCAGCTAAACTGTTTCAAGAAATGAACGATCGCTTGAAATTAGAACTTTTAGAAGCAATTCCTAGTGAGGAAAGTGTAACACTATATAAGCAAGGTGAATTTGTAGATTTATGTAGAGGACCACATTTACCATCTACAGGTTATTTGAAAGCCTTTCAATTAACTCACGTTTCCGGTGCATATTGGCGAGGAGATAGTAACAATCAAGTGCTTCAGCGCATATATGGTGTTGCATTCTCTTCCCAGAAAGAATTAGAAGAGTATTTACATTTCGTTGAAGAAGCAGCAAAAAGAAATCATCGTAAATTAGGGAGTGAGCTTGAGTTATTTATGTTTTCTGAAGAGGCTCCGGGAATGCCGTTTTATTTACCGAAAGGTCAAATTATTCGTAATGAATTAGAAGCTTTTTTAAGAGAAATTCAAAAAGAATATAATTATCAAGAAGTACGCACTCCATTCATGATGAACCAAGAAGTATGGGAAAGATCAGGGCACTGGGGACATTATAAAGATAATATGTATTTCTCAGAAGTGGATAATAAAAGTTTTGCATTAAAACCAATGAACTGCCCAGGTCATATGTTAATGTTCAAAAATAAATTGCATTCTTATCGCGAATTACCGATTCGTATGTGTGAGTTTGGTCAAGTACATCGCCATGAATTTAGTGGGGCGTTAAACGGATTATTAAGAGTACGTACTTTCTGCCAAGATGATGCACATTTATTTGTAACTCCAGAACAAATTGAAGATGAAATCAAATCTGTAATGGCGCAAATCGATTATGTATATAAAACTTTTGGATTTGAATATGAAGTAGAACTTTCTACTCGTCCAGAAGATTCAATGGGTGATGATAAGTTGTGGGAACAAGCAGAAGCGGCGTTAGCAAATGTATTACATTCATTGAATTGTAAATATAGACTAAATGAAGGTGACGGTGCATTTTACGGACCGAAAATTGACTTCCATATTAAAGATGCTTTAAATAGAAGTCATCAGTGCGGAACAATCCAGCTAGATTTCCAAATGCCCGAAAAGTTTGACTTAAATTATATAGATGAGAAGAATGAAAAGAGAAGACCAGTTGTCATTCATAGAGCAGTATTAGGATCTTTAGACCGATTTTTAGCAATATTAATTGAGCACTTTGGTGGTGCATTCCCGGCATGGGTGGCACCAGTTCAAGTGAAAGTCATTCCAGTTTCGAATGCAGTCCATGTACAATACGCAGATGAGATTGCGGATAAATTAGCACAAGCTGGTGTTCGTGTCGAACGAGATGTACGAGATGAAAAATTAGGATATAAAATTAGAGAAGCACAAATGCAAAAAGTTCCTTATGTTCTTGTTATTGGGGATAAGGAAATGGAAAACGGAGCTGTAAATGTACGTAAATATGGGGAAGAAAAATCAGAAGTTGTTGAACTAAATGGATTTGTGGAAAGTATGAAAGAGGAAATAAATAATCGGAAATAGAGTTTAAAGAGAAAACACACCAATTCATAATGGTGTGTTTTCTTTTTTACCTTACAAAAATGTAAGGTAAATGTAAGCGAAATCGAAGGAACGAGTTGTAGAAAGATGAGAATATGAAGTAGGAAATAGGTTCATGTTATCTGTATAACCTTTTTAGTTTGAAGAATTAAAAAATTCTTAAGAATTTACATGAGAAAAAGATAAGAAATGTGTGAGAAATTAAATTTATACAAAAGGGATGGAGTGAAAGAGATGTCAACAAATGTAGTTACTGTAGAAAGTGTAGAAAAAACGTATGGGAAAAGAAATGAGAATCAGTCAAAAGCATTAAGGGGTGTGTCATTAAGTATTAAAGAAGGGGAATTTGTAGGGATTATGGGTCCTTCTGGATCTGGAAAGACGACTTTACTGAATGTGATTAGTACATTGGATCAAGCGACAGGTGGCAGTGTGACAATAGCTGGTACAAATATTACTTCTATGAAGGGGAATGCATTATCAGATTTTCGATCTCAAAAATTAGGGTTCATCTTTCAAGATTTTAACTTACTAGAAAACTTATCAATTTATGAAAATATTGCTTTACCACTTTCTCTGCAAGGTGTACCTTCAAGTGAGATTACTGGAAAGGTAAATGAGGTGGCGAAGAAATTAGGAATTACTGAAATTTTAACAAAATATCCAACTGCTGTTTCTGGTGGACAAAAGCAAAGAACAGCGGCAGCACGAGCTTTAGTACATAATCCAGCAATCGTATTAGCAGATGAACCGACAGGAGCGCTTGATAGTAAAAATGCAAAAAGCTTATTAGAAGCGATGCAAGATTTACATGAAAATCACAATGTAAGTATTTTGATGGTGACACACGATGCATTTAGTGCCAGTTATTGTGAACGTATTTTATTTATTCAAGATGGTCTTTTATATAAAGAATTAAAGCGTCAAGGAACGCGAGAAAGTTTCTATCAAGACATTTTAGGTGTGCTCGCTCATATGGGCTCACCTGCTGAGTCTAAGTAGGGGGGAGAGACTATGTCATTCAAATTATCACGTCATAGTATGAAAAAAATGTTAAAAGATTATATGGTTTTACTTATCGGTCTCGTTATTAGTATTAGTATTTTTTACATGTTCCAAACGATGGCGATGAATAGTGAATTTACGAAAGATAATAGTCTTATTAGTAGTATAAGACTCGTATTCTGGGTAGGTGCAATACTATTATCTTTCATTACAGTATTTTATATTATATATGCCAATTCTTTCTTACTCACATTAAGAAGAAAAGAACTCGGTATGTACATGATGCTCGGAGCGAAAAAGAAAAAAGTAGCACAATTATTATTTATTGAAACATTCGGTATGGGTATTGTTAGTATTATTATCGGGATTTTAGTAGGGATGTTACTTGCAAGTGTAGCAGGAAATTTTTTAATGAATGGTATGGAAATTTCAGCAAAGGGTAGTTATTCATCTGTATATACACCAGCAATCATAGTTACAGCTATATTCTTCTTAATATTATTTTTTATTACTGGTTTAATGAATAGCATCCGTTTATTACGTAAAACAGAATTAGAATTAATACGTGAAGATGAAACACTAGATGAAGTGAAGAAAAGTAAAACTCGCATTATTATAATGACTGTACTTGGTGTATTACTAGTAAGTACAGGGTACTATTTTATGATTAACGTAAAAATATATGCTGAATTTGGTTTTATAATAGCGACAATCGTTACAACGCTTGGAACATATTTTATCTTTAGTTCATTGCTCCCATTTTTTGTGATGAAAATTAAAGGGAATAAAAAGCGAAATGAAACGGGCTTAAATAGTTTTACATATGCACAGCTACGCTTTCGAGTAAATAGTTTATCGAGAGTATTAGGTACTGTAGCAATGTTAATTGCATTAGGAGCAGGTGCGATGACAGCAGGTATGGCGTTCCAAAAAAATGTAGGTATTATGACAGACTTCTCACGTGTGTATGATGTCGTAATTCATGATCCGAATGAACAAGATACAGCTGCATTAAAAGAAATGGAAATTGTGGAAGAAAGCAAGTACAAGTATAAAGTAGATGGAGAAGCGGTTTATTATTTACGTAACGATTTAACTGCGAAACCGCCACTTGTTTCAGACCACTTTGATACAAAAACTTTAAAAGAGCCTGTTCGTAAACGTGTGACTGAACCTTTAACTGAACCTGTATATTCTGCTTTAGAGGCTCCTGAATTAGCAAAATTCCCTCGTATGCCGAGAGATTGGGAAGATGCAATTGTAAGAGAAATACAAATTACACATAATCAATTTAACGGAAAACCTGTAAGAATTGCAGATGAAGCACATTATAAAGGAATTCAAGGAACAGAACACACTGTAACATTAGCAAAAGTAGATGATATGAAAAAGTATAAACCGTTGTTGATCGAAATAGATAAGAGACAAAAAGAACAAATTGAAAAAACAACAGGTGCAAAAGTAGACTTATTTACGAAAATGACAATTTATCAATTTATGAACAGTTTCATGAGCGGAACAATGTTTATGGGATTTTTCCTCGGAATTGCCTTTTTAGCAATGATGGCAAGTTCCCTTATGTTCAAAATATTAACAGGTGCTTCTCGTGATGTACGCCGTTATGAAATGTTACGAAAAATCGGTGTGAGACGTAGTATGTTAACGAAAAGTATATATAAAGAAATTTCATATTTATTTATCTTCCCAGCAATCATTGGTATTTCTCACGTGTTAGTAGGGCTTAACTTATTTAGTTTTATATTAGTTGACCCGTTTGTAAAAGTGTGGGTGCCAATTGGGATTTTCTTAGTCATTTATTTCATCTATTACTGGATAACTGTTCAATTGTATAAAGGAATGGTAATGCCGAAAGAAGAAGTAGCTAAATAGTTTATGAAAAGAGTCCTTGTTTGAAAACAAGGGCTTTTTTCTATATTTGTAATACCTGTGATTAAGTTTTTCTACGATTAATGTATTGGAAATTAAGAAAATATTAAGAGTTTATATAGCGGAATGTTAAGAAGTGTATGGGATATTATTAATGTAGTTTTATAGAATTAAATTGTTATTTTTACAAATTTATAAGAAAGGATATATCCTATGAAGAAGATAAAAAAATTAATAACATTTATTGGAGTCATAACTACACTAACATTAATCGTAGCACTAGTATTTCCTACATGGACTTCGCAAATAAAAGGAAAAAACAGTATAAGTACATTAGAACAAATAGAGATAAATGGAAGTAGTCATGAAATTATGATACGCGGCAAAGATAAGAACAATCCAGTTATTATTTTTGTACATGGTGGACCTGGTTCTTCAGAAATACCATATGCTCAAAAGTATCAAAAATTATTGGAAGAGAAATTCACCGTAGTTAATTATGATCAAAGAGGAAGTGGGAAATCGTATCATTTCTTTGAGGACTATTCAAATCTTACATCAGATCTTCTTGTAGAGGATGTATTAGCTATGACAGAGTATATTTCAAAACGTATGGGAAAAGAAAAGGTAATATTAATTGGTCATTCTTACGGTACATATATTGGAATGCAAGCTGCTAATAAAGCACCTGAAAAATACGAAGCGTATGTTGGGATAGGGCAGATGAGTGATACAGTAGAAAGTGAAATGGATAGTTTAAACTATGTAATTGAACAGGCACAAAATGCTGGGAATACAGATGAGGTTTCCTATTTAAATGGATTGACTGAAAAAATTAAAAATGGCGATACATACACTCCGCGAAATTATGTTGCGAAATATGGTGGAACATCAAGACTCATTGAAAATCCAAATGGTGATAACATCGGGATGTTACTTAGTAATGAATATAACTTGTTTGACGTAATTCGTTATAACGTTGGATTATCACACTCTCAGACTGTCTTATTAGAAAAAGATTTAAAGAATCCATTACCTACTAAGGTGAAGAAACTGAAGTTACCGTTTTATTTCCTTATGGGGAAATATGACTATAATACTTCATTTCATGCGGCAAAAACATATTTTGATACGATTGAAGCAGAGAAAAAAGAATTTATTACTTTTGAAAAATCCGCGCATTATCCGCAATTTGAAGAGAAGGAAAAGTTTTATGAGTGGATGTCCGATACATTTGTAAAATAAATAAAGTGTATCCAAACTATAGAGAATTAAAAAGTTAGCGAGATATATCATTACATGAAGCGAAGTTAAATAAAAAAGACTCTTGTATAGATAACAAGAGTTTTTTTATTGTTCTTTATATAGAAGGAAAAGATTGGATAATGGTCGAAAAATATAATATAACTTCCGAGAAATGACTAAAATAATACTATTTTGTCGAGAGAAAGGATACGAAATATGAAAGAAATGCTACAGTTATTTCGCAACAAAGTGTATGCACGATTTTTTCTAGCGAATATTTTAGAACGACTCGGTTCTATGATTGCTGGAATTTCTTTAATGTTTTACTTGTTAGATCAATACGGAAAACAACCAGTTTACGCAACAATGACGCAAATTATGATTGCGTTACCTGCATTAATCTTTTTTCTATTAGTAGGGACAGTAGTGGATCGTTTTGATAGACAACGTATTTGTACGATAAGTAATATATGTTGTTCGCTCTGTAATATTGGAATCCTAATTTCGCTTTATTACGGGATGATTATACTTGTCTTTATATTTTTGTTTTTGGAAAATGCATGTATACAATTTTTCTCTCCATCAGAACAGTCGATGATACAGGGAGTGGTTGAATCAGACCAATACGGTGCAGCAGCGGGTATGAATCAAATGGTAAATAGTTTGTATGCTTTGTTTGGTGTAGGAATTGCAACGATGGTGTACTGGACTTTTGGAATTTACGGGAGCATTTTAGTAAATACGCTCACTTTTATTATGAGTGGTATTTTGATTCAAACGATCTCCATTCCAGAAAAAGTTCGTTTACCAAATGGGAGAACAAAATGGAAAGAAGTTAATTTGAAGATGTTAATAACAGAGTTTAAAGAAGGGATCAAGTATATATACCAAAATGAAACTTTAAAAAAATTACTTTTAGGATTTATCGTGTTTGGTTTATTAAATGGTATTTTAAGCGTATCTACTACTTACATATTAAAATACAAATTGGCACCAGCAACGTATGAAAGTTTAGCAATGGTGGGCGGTGTAGTTGGAGGGATTTCATTATTAATTGGAAGTATAGTAGCAACGAGTATAGGTAAGAAATATGCTCCTAAACCTATTATTGTATTTGGTATGGCAGGTTCAGGGATCTTCTTCGGTATGTGTTACTTTGTAAATCACGTATGGTCTTTTTATGTATGTATCGCTTTTGCGACTTTCTTTTTACCGTTTATTAATGTTGCAATATCGGGCTGGATGTATGAAATTGTAGAAGAGTCATTCATGGGGCGTGTACAAAGCTTGCTTAGTCCATTAACGACAGGATTCCAGCTTTTATCTCTCGGTGCGATAGCGATGTTATTCCCAAAATGGATTCTTGCAGATACATTGTATATTATTTTATTTGGTTTATTATTGTTTGTTACATGTTTATATCAAGCTATTTTACCAAGTGGGCAAAAGCAAGTACATACAGTAGCTAAAGAGATGTGATATATTTAGTTTTTTATTTCTGAATATTCTATCGTATGGTAAGGGGAAATTGTTATGTTGATGCGAATGGTTAAGTGGTGTGGGATTACTTGTTTACAACTAGTAGCTGCAATTTTATGTATAATCTGCCTAGGAGCGCTACCACGTTTATTTAAGGGATTACAAATTGATTTAATCGGTTTTTGGAATACGATTGTATTTCTTGGAGGGAAGTTACTTCAACCGGGTGAAATTACATATGGATTTCGGGATTCAAGAAAATTATTTCCGCAAATATGGATTCATTATATTGAAACGATGATTGTATTTCTTTCAGCTTTTTTACTCTCTTTGCTTATAGCGTATATACTTGTCATTTGGGTATTACAGCGTTCTCATATGAAACAGAAAATGTGGAACGGGATTTTTCTTACGCTTGAGAGTATACCAGATATATTACTTATTTTATTATCGCAACTTCTTGTCGTAATTATGTTTCAAAAAACAGGAGTTATGCCGATCAAACTGGCTGGATTAGGGGAAGAAAGGATACGTTTGTTACCAATTATATGTCTTACAATACCAACAACATTATTGTTTATTAAACTGTTGTTATTACGGTTTAAAGAAGAATTAGAGAAAGATTATAGTTTATTTGCTAAAAGTAAAGGGCTTAGTTTAAGACATATTTTAACACATCATATTTCAAGAAATGTTTTGTTAACAACGATCTATTATGCAAAAACAAATATTTTATTTATGTTATCAAATTTATATATTATTGAATGGATATTTAATACGTACGGTATGTTTGTTTTTGTAAAAGAAAATTCGAAATTAGAAATATTTACAGTGAGTCTAGTAATATTATACGTACCGCTTTTTATACTGTTTCGTTTATTACATACGTTCTTACAAAATGTTATAAAGGAGCGTGTGTAACATGTGGCAAGTTGTAAAAAGAGATGTGAGATTTTGGATAGGTATTACTTTTTTGAGTGTACTAATGATTGTTAGTATTGGATATACGTTGTTTTTTGATGGGAATATTCGTGAACTTACGATGATGTATAACGAAAAAGGGGAACTAGAGGCAGCTCCATTTGCACCATCAAGTAAATTTTGGTTTGGAAGTGATGTGAAAGGTCGTGACCTTGTTCAATTAATAATAGAAGGTGCAAAATGGACAGTTGGTGCAAGTATAATTATAGCGATTTTACGAGTTATAGTTGGAGGGGGAATTGGTTTACTTCTTGGTATGTATGGTAAACGCTCTTTTCCAGTTATTTCATCCTTTTTTGATCCTTTTAGTATTGTACCGATGGTTATGATTTCTTATTTTATGTTAAATGAAGTATTAACGTTTGATAGTGGAGCAGAAGTTGTGCCGTTATATTTGCGTGCGGCATTTCAAATTATAGTTCTTGTATGTCTCGCTGTACCAACAGTGATGTTGTATGTAGCGCAAGAAGTAAAACGTATTAAGAAAGAAGAATTTATGTTGGCAGCCACTGTGCTCGGCGGTAGTAAGTGGCAGAGGTTGAAGCGCCATATATGGCCTCATATGTTACCACCATTTCTTTTATTAGTAGCACAACAATTTGTAAGTACGTTATTACTTCTTTTACATCTTGGTTTGTTACAATTATTTTTTGGCGGAACAATAACCTTCAGTGGAATGGATCCAGATAGTGTAACAAAAGAATGGACTGGCCTAATTGGTCAAAACTTCCGCCATTTAACTACACATACATGGATTGTACTTATACCGATTGCTTTTTATAGTATGACAATTCTCGCAGGAAATCTAGTTAGTAATAGTATGCAAGATGCGATTAAGTTAGGAAATACGAGAAGGCCAGAGCGGAAAGGTAGAGAAGTGCAAGCAGAGAAACAAGTACAACCAACTACGAATGACTTTTCTTTTTATAGAGAGATACAAAAATAAAAAGATAGCTGAAAGCAACTTGTTTTCAGCTATCTTTTTCTGTTTATAGTGGTGGTAAATCAATCTTACCTTCTTCAAATAATTCTTTTATCATATGCTTCGTATAACCAGCAGCTTGACCAAATGTGATTTTTGCTGGCATTGGTGCTTCGTTAGCATCTACAACTACATCGATAATACATGGTTTGTTTTGTTTTACTGCGTTTTCAAAAGCTGGGAGTAATTCATCTATATGTTCAACGCGGTATCCGATACCTCCACACGCCTCTGCATATTTTGCAAAATCAGGGTTCGTTAAGTCTGTTTCGAATTCGATATTACCCATGACTTCTTGCTCGAATTTAATCATCGCAATTTTATTATTGTTTAATACGACGACAACAATTGGTAGTTTATATTTAACAGCTGTTACGAATTCGTTCATTGTCATTCCAAAACCACCGTCACCACAAACTGCAAATACTTGTTTATCCGGGAATACAATTTTTCCAGCAAGAGCACCAGGTAAACCGCAACCAAGTGTTGCGAGCCAGCTAGAAATGATAAATTGTTGATTTGTCATACGGAAGTGCCTTGCTGTCCATACTGTTACATTTCCGACATCGACTGATAGAATTGCGTCATCATGTGCTACTTGCTGCAGAGCATGCATAACGCGTTGTGGTTTAATTGGAATGGAAGAGTCTTCTTCTTGATCGTGTAATTTTTCTTCCCACTTTTTCATCATGTCTTGGTAATGTTCTAAGAAGGAATGGTCTGTGTGTTCTTCAACATTTTCAATTAACCATCGTAAAGTTTTTTCAGCATCACCAGCTAAACCAATATCTGTCGCATAACGTTTCCCAATTTGGGCAGGATCTGTATCGATATGAATTGTCTTAGCTTTTTCAGGTAAGAAACCGGTGAACGGATAAGAAGTACCAACCATAATTAAAGTATCTGCATGCTTCATTGCTTCATAAGAAGGTTTCGTTCCGATTAATCCTAATCCACCAATACAAAGAGGGTGTTCATCTGGAATAACGCCTTTAGCTGGTAATGTAAGTACGATTGGAGCACCAATATGTTCTGCAAATGCAAGTAAAGATTCTCTCGCATGTTTTGCTCCTTTACCAGCTAAAATAACAGGTTTTGTCGCTGCATTTATTGCGAGTTTTGCTGCATCTAAATCTTCTTTTTGTGGAAACAACTCAGGCAAAGTAAAAGAAGTATTTGTAATACGAGCACCATTTTTTACTTCGAATTTCGGGACATCATCTGGAATTGTAAGAACGGATACACCTTTTTTCGTATAAGCCATTCGAATTGCTTGATTCACTACGGCAGGTAGTTGCTCTGCTGACATAATACGCTGGTTATAAACCGCGACATCATCAAACATTCTTTCTAAATTTACTTCTTGGAAAAAATCCGTTCCGAGTAAATCGGTTTCTACTTGACCTGAAATTGCTAGAACAGGGGCTTTATCGAGTTTCGCATCATATAAACCATTTAATAAATGAATAGCACCAGGTCCTGCAATTGCCATACAAACGCCAAGTTTTCCTGTTAATTTCGCATAGGCAGCCGCTGCTAATGCACCAGCTTCTTCGTGGCGAACTTGAATGAATTTAATTTTATCTTGTTTTTTTCTTAAAGCTTCAATGATAGAATTGATGGAATCTCCAGGCATACCGTATATGTGTTCTACGCCCCAGTCAATTAATAAATCAACTAATGCTTCACCGGCTGTTTTTCCAAACATAATTGTTCCTCCTTATAATTAGGTAGATACTATTATGTTTTGGAGAAAAAGGAAAAATATACAAATGATAATATTATTATCTTTAATGATGACCAGCGAATAGTGTAAATACTGTTATTAGTAAAAATCCACTAGATGCCCATGTTAAAAATGAAAGGAAAGAGAGCTGCTTCTTTGCTTTCCAAAGCATTTCATGAATTGTGACATAGCCAAGTGAACCGATAGCACTTCCCATAATGAGTCCTTGTAAATGAAGCGCTTTTCCTTCCATTAAAATGCCAAAAACTGTACCGGTACCGAGAATAAGAGATAGTAATAAAGTTGTTAATAAAAAGGAAATATATTTATGTTTTGTAAATAGAAAGGGGATAATTAATGCTAAGCCTTCAGGAATATGGTGAACGACGATTGCTATTAAAAAAGGTATGGCAGAGTCAGCATGATTAATAAAAGCAGTACCTAAAGCAAATCCACTCGGCAAATTATGAATAAATATAGCGAAAGAGAGAAAAAGGAAAGTTTGCCATGCTTGTTGATCTTTTGTATGTATCATTGGATGGTGACAATAGTTATCTAATAAGCTCATAATTAAAATACCGATAGCCATACCAAGTATAGGTCCAATCATTTCATAACTTGAAAATGTTTCAGGAATAATTTCAAGTAGTAAGAGTCCAAGTAAAATTCCGCCACATAATGCATATAAACGATGCATTTTTTCTTCAATTAGCTGGCGCGTAGCAATGCCAACAGCACCGCCTAATAATAAGCCACCAAATGAAAAAAATGTAACTATCATAGGAATCCATAATCGTTCCATCGTATCACACTCCGATTCTTCCACCTTATTTTTAGCTTACGAAAAGGAAAGTTAGATTAGTCCAAGTAATTGTGTTTGATTATAGAGAAAAAACTAATAATTCGTTATAATTTATATATTAAATTTAAGTGTAAATATGAAATGAGGAATAATTTTGCAAACAAAATGGAGTTTATCTGAATACGAAAATCCAAAACGATATGATATAGAAAATAAAAGTTTATCAGATTTTCCGTTTTTACTATCATGGGCACAAAAACTACATATACAAAATGAATGGATTCTAGATCTTGCCTGTGGTACAGGAAGGGTTACAATTCCATTTATAGAAAATGGATATCAAATGATTGGTGTAGATATACATGAAGGCATGCTTGCTGAAGCAAAGACAAAAACTACGGATTGTAAGAAGGTAAAATGGTTACAACAAGACTGCTTACAATTGAACATTGAAGATACCGTTTCGCTAGCATTTATGGTGGGGCATGGATTCCAGCATTTCCTTACAAATATTCATCAAAATCAATTATTAACATCTATTCATCATGTGTTAGCTGAGAATGGTATATTCATATTCGATACACGTTTCCCTTCAAAAGAAGAATTAATACAACCATCTATAGAAGAATATTGGACAACTGTTAATGATGAAAAGGGAAGAAAATGTGATTTATATACTGAAATGACATACGATTCAATTCAACAAATACAGCACTACATAACAACAAGAAGGTTTTATGAGGGGGATACTCTAGTAGAGGAAATAAAAACAACGATAGATCTTCGTTATACGTACCCGCAGGAGTTAGAAAGATTATTAGTAGCGAATGGTTTTGAATTATTACATATATATAATGATTGGGAAGGCAATGAGTTGGGAGAAGATTGCTATTCTATGGTAGTAGTCTGCCGGAAGAAAAAATAGTATTATTTTAAAAATATGAATGTGAAAAGCCTTTAAGGAGAGGAAAAATGACTTGGTACTTAGATAATGTTTATGAATTAAATAAAGAAGCGCCCTATACATTCTACCTTCCTAGCTCAGAAGTTTTGGAGAAATTAAAGGTTGGGGATTTGGTAAAGCTAATTTTTGTATCTAAAAATGAGGAAGAAGATGGATTTAATGGTGAAAGAATGTGGGTTGAAATCATTGAAAGAAATGAGAAGAAGTTTGTAGGGGAACTGAGCAATGAACCATATCGCTTAGATTTAAAAATAGGTGATAAAATTTCATTTGGGATTGAAAATATATGTGATACGGAATATGACGATCCATCTTCAAAAGATTGGGATTTTTATTTTGATACGAAGGTAATTGTTAGTAATGATGTACTTGAAAAAAGAGAATTTAACTTTATGCTTAAAGAGGATTCAAGAGAAAAAGGTGACTCTGGTTGGTCAATACTGAGTGGTTATGAAAGTGATGACTATGTCAATAATCCTAAAAACTTTCAAATTATTTCAATTGGAGTCATTTTGAATATAGATGATTCTATTTTAAAATTTCTTGAGGAACCACCTTTATGTGCATATGAAAGAAATGATGAAGGTAGATTCTATAAAATTGAAGACTACGATTGGGATGCATATTTAAATGGATAGAAAAAGTTATTACGTTTTAAAGAAAGCAATATAATTTCACCCTATGTGCTTGATAAAGGTTCTACAGATAATAATTCAAGAGAGTAATAGTAAATGGAGGAACAAATGATGCAACAAATTAAAAAAATAGGAAACTCATTTTGGTATATGACACCAGTTTCTGAAACAGATAGACCTATATTAGGAATGGTCATTGGAAAAGAAAAAACGTTAATGATCGATGCAGGGAATTCAGAGGAACATGCACAATTATTTTTAGAAATGTTAAAAGAAAAAAATGTATCGAATCCTGATTTTGTAGCACTAACGCATTGGCATTGGGATCATATTTTTGGATTATCTGTATTACAGAATGCATTAACTATTTCACACGCTGAAACGAAAAAAGAAATGCAGGCAATAGTATCTTATGAATGGACAGATGAAGCGTTGGACGCACGCGTAAAAGAGGGTACGGAAATTGCATTTTGTGCGGATTGCATCAAAAAAGAGTTTGAAGAAAAAGCGAGAAATATTAAAATTATTCTTCCAACCTTAACGTTCCAGGATCAAATTGAATTAGACCTTGGTGAGGTGACCTGCGTGTTAAAACATGTGGGCGGAGATCATGCACATGATTCAGTTGTTATGTACATAAAAGAAGAAAAGATATTGTTTTTAGGAGACTGTATATATGCAGATATTTTTTCTTCGAAGTGGAACTATACGACGAAAAGAACGTTTGCATTAATAGATGAATTAGAAAAATTTGATGCTGAGACATATATTCTCTCTCATGGGGAAGCGATAAATCGAGAGGAGTTTTTACAAGAGATTCGTATGTTAAAAACAGTAGGAACTTATACTGAAATACATAAAGGCGATGAAGGGAAGATAAAGGAAGCGTATAAACGAGACATAGATAGAGAATTAAATGAAGATGAATTAGAAACAATAACGTTTTTTGTAAATGGTTATGAAATGAATAATCAATAAGACACGACATGAATCCAATATAATTAAATTGCACAAAAAGAGTATTGAAATTTAATTCAATACTCTTTTCAATACTTAAATATGTAGTTTCAACCAAATTCTAAATGGGGAATCATTGTCTGGAGGGGTGTCATTCTATGTGTTTTTCGTATAGATAGTGGTTCAAGTAGAAGCCTTCCTTGCTAATTCAGTTATATATTTGAAAAATCCATTGTGGTTTACATCATATACTACATTTACAGGTCGCCCACCATCAAATTCCACTGTACGCCCCTGGCTTGGTCCGTATGTATGAACGATACTATTAATCGTTTGAGTTTTTGCGAGGTTAGTGTTTCCGACAAGCGCAGTTGTTAGTACATCCCACAAGTAGTAAGTAGAGTTCGTTGAAAAGTGAACGAGGGGAGGAACCATCGCATAGCATTGGCCAAGGAAGTCTACACCAATATAATTTCGTTCTTTTGCCCAACGTTCACGTATGTCTATAGTTAATGGAACTTGGTTTGTACTTTCTAGTGTCACTAAGTCGATTTCAATTTTTGATTCCCATACACGAGCCACTGCTTCAGGGTCCCAAAATGAATTCCACTCAGCTGTTCCGTCATGCTCTGGTTCATGTACATTGCCTGCGGTAAGAAATGTACCACCCATCCAAACGAGACGTTCAATTTTATCTTCGACTATGGGAGCTTCATATAATGCACGAGCAAGGTCAGTTAGGGGTCCCGTAAATAATAAAGTTGTTTTTCCTTCCGTTTGTAGAAGCGTTTCTATTAAGTGATGATGTGCAGACTTTGCTGCTACAGGTGTTATAACTTTTCCAGCCTCATTTAAAATTGGTAAAGCATCTACATAAAATGCATGCATCCGCCAGTCTTTTGGAAATGGATTTTTCGCACGGGAATTTGATGCGGCTACTTCAATATATTCTTTGCTGAAGCGATCAATAATTTTGCGACTTGCAGATATTGCTGGTTCCAAATAGCAATCAGCAGGGATAACTGAAACACCTGTAAGTTTGACATTATCCATCTGAAGTAATAAAAATAGTGAAATTAAATCATCTACACCACCATCATGATTGAAGTACACTTTTTTCATCATTGTAATCTCCATCCTATTTGATTTAGTTAGAAATTAAACATGCATTGAGGAAAAGTCATCAATAATTTCGACTACTTCAATTTCGCCATTAATGAGTAGCTCAGGGAGTTCGTTATTCACATTTCCTTTCCAATATTCTCTAGCTTGTTCCATTTTTTGAGAAAAAGGAATAGCATCTTCTTTCGGTAAAAGATTCCCGTCACCTTCAAAAGAACTTCCGATTACTCGTAGTTTAACAATCTGCAAAACTTCTCGATTGTAAGAATCAAATAATGCTTTCCATTTTAAAGCATCTTCATAGCTTTTAGCAGCATATAAACAAGACAATCTTGATGGATAATCAGGATATTCTTGCAGCCTAACCATTTCCACAATCGTTTCTCTAATGGCTCTAATTGTTTGATCCATGTAATTCATAACGACTGTAGCATTTTCATTCTTTATATGTAATTCTTCATTTGTATAATGTTCTTTTAAAATTTGTATAGAATCTTTACCATTAGAATTTAAATGTTTTCTTTCAAAAAAGAAGTGGAATAGCGTATTAGTTTGATTTTTATTAAATTGAATGCTTTGTCCAATCTTCATTTTTTTCCTTGTTACGATATGATATACGAAAAATCCTTGTTCATTCATGGTTCTCCTCCTAGTAGTAATGTTTCAATTTAGTAATTCAACATTGAAATATATAAAACCTTTATAAGTAAAAGTGAGAATTTGAGTTGAAAGCAAAGAAAATATATGAAAACGTTTTAAATTTGTTCACAAAATGTTCACTTACGAAGAGGTTTCCAATATCGATATAATGACAAAGACTCAAAGAGAAAGGATGATGAATTTTGCCAACAACAAGAAAGGAAAACCTCCAATTTGGTATGATGATGTGCCTTGGGATGGTTATCGTAATGACGTTTTACAATTTACTAACGAATGGATCAGGAGGGCCAATTCATATTAAGGAGATCGCATTAGAACTACTAATTGGATTTATTATTGCGCTATTAATTGAAATATGTATCGTTGGACCTTGTGCGAAAAAAATTGTATTCATGTTACCGTTTGATAAATCGAAGAAAATAAATATTATAGTTGCGATGGCGACAGCAATGGTAATCGGAATGGTGTTCTTTATGTCATTTTTCGGAATGACTATGATGCATTTACATGGTGGGCTACAAGGGGATTCATTTGTTTCAATATATTTTACAATTTTTATTAAAAATTTCATTATGGCTTATCCATTACAATTAATTATTATGGGGCCACTTGTGCGTTTCTTATTTGCAAAGTTTATTTTGAAGAATAAAGCTGTAAAAGTAGCGTAAATAAATTTGTATTATCTAATTATAAAAATTATATAATGTTAAATGTGGTCTATTGAAAGATTGTAGCATGCATAATGAAGATAATCTAAATCATACGTTTAGTTAGGTGAAAACATTATGAAAATTAAGAAGGTATTATGAGTCAAAAAAATATAAGTAGAGCTATGTGTGAAAAAGAGATTTTAAAGTAAAACAGTGACATATAAAAAGAGGGGTGCAAATGCAACCCTCTTTTTACATTCTATAAGCTTTACCGTGTCAAAGAATATGGTATATGTAAGAGTCTTGATAGGTTTATTGCTTGGATTGAACCAACTTAAAAAAGGATTGTACGTTTTGTGGGCTTGAAAAATTATCAAAGACAATAAAATCGTCTCCATGGTTCATGGTTATTTTTTTGATAAAGGGAATTGCAGACATCTCTAATACAACCCCATCCGTATGACTGAAATCTTCTATTTCAGTATATTTGAATTCCCATTTTAGTCCTTTTCCAAACATAGCATCAGAACAGAACAATAATCTTTTATTTGTAGCAGCTAAAATGCCAGATCTACTGATATAACCAAAATTTATTACGCAGTAGAGTGTAGAAAGAATATCTTCTTCACTGTTTAAGTGTTCTTTTATTGTTCCTAGATTCGCCTTCATGAGCAGGCCCCCTTATTATTGTAAGTAAAGTGTTGTTAAATTTATTTTATCATATATTAACATTTTGAAATTTGTATTATTGAATTTTAGTTGAGGGATGAAAAGGGAAAGAGAATTCTTTTTAGTTTCTAGTACAATAAAGTAAGGAGAATATGAATAGAAATTAAAATATTACTAAATATACGTAACTAATGAATACAATGTCTTTTTCAGTTATTAAGTTGTAAATCATTTTATGATAAAATCTTTTACATAATTTAATAAAGGGGTAGTATTCAATGGGTTATTTCTCAAATGGTTTATTAGTTTTGTTTGTGCTAATCGTATGCAGTTGTATATTTTTTGGTTGATAATATAATGAGAGTCTTACATAAAAGAAGTTATCTCAAGTGAGATAACTTCTTTTTATTTTATGTTGAGAAGGAATTCTATCTTTCTTATTGAAGTTTGTTCTAGTTATTTTCACGTCAATCGCAATTTTCATAAGGGGAATTTTATGAAACATTAACAAACTATAGAATAGGGAGTATTTACATGAAAAATAGTATACACTACACAAGTGAACATCCTACAAAATTTAATGAATTATTAGCTTTATATGAATCTTTAGGATGGAATTCTCTTAAATTAACAGTGAATGAATTAGAACAAATGTGTAAACAAAGTTGGTATGCAATATACGCATTTAAAGAGCAACAATTAATTGGTATGGGGCGTGTTATATCAGATGGTGTAATAACAGGTGTTATTTGCGGTGTATGTGTAATGCCGGAGTATCAGTATATTGGTATTGGAAAAGACATAGTGAAACGATTAATCCATCACTGCGAACAAAATAAGGTTATTCCGCAACTTATGTGTGTGGAAAAATTGCAATCTTATTATGAATCTATAGGGTTTGAAGCATTCTCTATTGGGATGACAAAACATATTATGAGATAGCGGTGCTTTATATTTTCAGTTTACTCGTACATATTTTCAAACTTCAGTTATAAAGGAGAATTGCTGTATGGAGATTGCTAAAGGGGTAGAAATGTTACAACTTAAATTTCAAGAATTTATCATTCACCCAATTCTTTTATGGAATGATGAAATGGCAGTTTTAATAGATACTGGTTTTCCTGGACAATTCGAAGATATACAAGTAGAGATGGAGAGAGTTGGGGTATCTGTTGATAAGCTAAAAGTTGTGATTTTGACACACCAGGATATAGATCATATAGGTAGCCTTCCTGATGTATTTGAGAATGGTGTAAGCGATATTAAAGTATATGCGCACGAGTTAGATAAGCCATATATTGAGGGAGATTTACCTTTATTGAAAGATGTACATGTAGAGAATCCACCAAAAGGAAAAGTGAGTGACACTGTGATTGACGGGCAAGAACTTCCGTATTGCGGTGGAATACGAATTCTCCATACTCCAGGGCATACTCCGGGGCATATTAGTTTATATTTGAAACGAAGCAAAATTCTTGTCGCTGGAGACTCGATGTATAGTGTGAATGGAGTGTTAGGAGGAGTTCATGCTCCAACAACTTTAAATATTATGGAAGCATGGCAGTCTTTGAAGAAGTATTTAAATCTAGATATTGAATCTGTAGTTTGTTACCACGGGGGATTAAGTAAGGGGAATATAAAGATTCAACTTCAAAATTTGTAAAAGTCGAAGATAATAATTTTTTAATAATGGATGCTAAAGTGTAGTCTAATTGTTGGTATATAAATAAAACACTTAAATGATAAAAAAGCATGTTTGAAGAAATACAAGCATGCTTTTTTATTAAAGGAAACCCATGTAATTTTAACGTCCTAATCCGTTCCAATAAAAAGAAACGATTTCTTGTGCTAATTCATCTATATTTGTAAGAATAGGATTGTCATTTTCATCTTTAAAATTCCCAATTGATAATAAAGATACGAATGCATGAGCGGCAAATTTAGGGTTTCCTTTTTGGATTTCTCCAAATTGCATCGCTTTAGCGAGTGCTTTTTCTAACACTTCATACATGCTATCTTCAGCTTTTTTTAATTCCTTCAATTGTTCTTCAGATAACGACAGTTTTGCATCTTTCATAAAGTTTTTCATATCGATATCCATTGTGGCATGTAAGTAAACTTTAGCAAAGTTTAATAATCTCTCTTCTAAAGTATTGTTTGTAGAGAGTATTTGCGACATATTCTCACGTATACGTACCATCATTTGAATCATAGTAGCGGTAAATAAATCTGCTTTTGTTGAATAGTAATAGTAGACGGTTGCTTTCGTAACACCACAAACTTTTGCTACTTCCTCCATAGAAACGACTTGATAATTTTGAGTAAGAAATAACCGAGTTGCAACTTCTAAAATGGTTGCTTTTGTAGATTTTGTATTTTTATTTTGACGAGGCCTTCCAAGAGGGCGTTGTTTTTGTTCCAAATCCATTCGCTCCTGACATGTATTGTTTAGATAATTATAACATAATTTTTATTCATTCTTGATTAATTAACCGACCAGTATATATAATTAATAGTGGAGGAAAAAAGGAAGGTGGTTTTTTTTATGAAAAAGCACCCGTTACATATGTTAGGGAGGCTTGTAGCAGGTAAAAATACGCAATGGATCACTTTATCGGTATGGATTCTTATTACATTATTACTTTCATTTACGTTACCACAAGTAAATAGTACGAAAGAACCGAACCCGAAAAATTTACCCGAAACAGCTATGTCGCAGCAAGCGGAAGCACTTATGAAAAAAGAGTTTCCGAATAATGCGGGGAATCCGTTGTTAGTAGTATGGTATAGAGATGGTGGATTACAGTCACAAGATTATAAACTCATACAAGACGTTTATAAAGAGTTAAAAGCTAGTCCTTTAAAGGAACAATCAACGTTACCACCATTTGATACAATCCCGGAACAAGTATTATCAAAAAGTGCTTCAAAAGACGGTACATCATTTGTTACACCGGTATTTTTTAACAAGTCGGCTGGAACAGATATATTAAAAGGAAATCTTGAAGATTTAAGAAACATAGTGAATAGTAAAGTCGATGAAGATCCATTCAAACGAAAAATTAGTGACGCTGGTTTACATGTTCGATTATCTGGACCTGTAGGCATTCAAACGGATGCAGTTAGCTTATTTAGTCAAGCAGATGTGAAATTGTTAGTTGCTACTGTATTACTTGTATTGGTTTTATTAATCTTATTGTACCGCTCACCAATATTAGCGATTTTACCTTTACTTGTTGTTGGCTTTGCATACGGTATTATTAGTCCTACACTTGGTTTTTTAGCTGATTACGGATGGATTAAAGTCGATGCCCAAGCGATATCAATCATGACAGTGCTATTGTTTGGTGCTGGAACGGACTATTGCTTATTTTTAATTTCGAGATATCGGGAGTACTTGTTAGAAGAAGAAAGCAAATATAAGGCGCTGCAACTTGCAATTAAAGCTTCTGGTGGTGCAATAATAATGAGTGCGTTAACTGTTGTACTTGGATTAGGAACATTATTGCTTGCTCATTATGGTGCCTTCCATCGATTTGCAGTACCATTTAGTGTTGCTGTATTTATTATGGGAATCGCTGCTTTAACAATTTTACCAGCGTTATTATTAATTTTCGGTAGAGCTGCATTCTTCCCGTTTGTACCGAGAACAACTTCGATGAATGAGGAATTAGCAAGAAGGAAAAAGAAAGTAGTAAAAGTTAAAAAATCAAAAGGTGCCTTTAGTAAAAAACTTGGAGATGTAGTAGTACGAAGACCGTGGACAATCATTATGCTTACTGTATTTGTACTAGGTGGATTGGCTTCATTTGTACCACGTATTCAATACACATATGACCTATTAGAATCATTTCCAAAGGATATGCCTTCACGCGAAGGGTTTACGTTAATTAGTGATCATTTTTCAGCTGGTGAACTAGCGCCAGCAAAAGTTGTTGTTGATACGAAAGGAAAAGAGCTTCCTATTAAACAAGAACTAGAAAAATTCTCTTTCGTAAAAACAGTGAAAGAACCAAAAGAGGGGAAAGAAAATAAGCAAATTAAAATGTATGAGGTTTCTTTAGCTGAAAATCCATACTCAATTGAAGCATTAGATCAAATCCCTAAATTGAAAACTCGTGTAGAAAAAGTATTAAAAGATGCTGGGGTTAGTAATGCAGAAGATCGACTATGGATTGGCGGAGAAACGGCTTCATTATATGATACAAAGCAAATTACAGAACGTGATGAAGCGGTTATTATTCCAGTAATGATTAGTATTATAGCTTTATTATTACTTGTTTACTTACGATCAATTGTCGCGATGATTTATTTAATTGTAACTGTTGTTTTATCATTTTTCTCTGCATTAGGAGCAGGATGGATATTACTTCACTTCGGTATGGGAGCACCAGCCATTCAAGGCGCAATACCGTTATATGCATTCGTATTTTTAGTTGCTTTAGGTGAAGATTATAATATCTTTATGGTTTCAGAAATATGGAAAAACAGAAAGACACAAAATCATTTGGATGCAGTAAAAAATGGCGTTATACAAACCGGTAGTGTCATTACATCTGCAGGTTTAATTTTAGCTGGAACTTTTGCTGTATTAGGAACACTTCCAATTCAAGTGCTCGTTCAATTTGGTATTGTAACAGCAATTGGTGTATTACTAGATACGTTTATTGTAAGACCACTACTTGTACCGGCAATCACAGTCGTTTTAGGTCGCTTTGCTTTTTGGCCAGGAAAACTTTCAAGGAAGAGTGAAGAGATACAAAAAGTGGATGCGTAGTTGAAAAAGCCAAGGATATTTTCCTTGGCTTTTTTCAATGTAATTAATTTTTTGAAGTCAAATCATCAGATGCAGCATGATCAGCATCTTCAATATCGGTTTCTGGCATTCCATATAAGCCGTTCATTGCCTGTTCTTCGATAGTAAGATTGGCAGTATTATTATTTTGAATAGGTGTAGCGTTTTCGATAACATTTTCTTTTTTATTTATATTTTTGTTATTCATGTATGAATCCTCCAAATTTTATTTGATTTATTTATAGTATGTGGATGGATTTCCAGAAATATGTGAATTGATTCTTATAGATGTAATATAATTAAATAAACAATTAGGGTGAAATGTAAACTGTTAGGAGTGAACAATTATGGTGAAAGCAAGGAAATTAGCCTCCTAAAATAAAAAGAAAATTTTAGGAGGCTATTAAAATGAAGTTTCATGTAATTGATAGAGAAAATTGGAATAGAGAGCAGTATTTTGAGCATTATTTAAAGTTGAAATGTACATTTAGTATGACTGTTAATGTTGATATCACGATGTTATTAGAGGAAGTATATCAAAAGGGAGTAAAATTTTATCCCGTTTTTATATATTTAATTTCTAAAGTAGTAAATAATCATAAAGAATTTCGAACATCTTTTAATGATGAAGGAGCTTTAGGCTATTGGGAGGAAATGATCCCGAGTTATACAATCTTTCATAAAGATGATAAGTCTTTTTCAAGTATATGGACGGATTATTCAAGTGATTTCCGCACTTTCTATAAAAATTATGAAGACGATATGAGATACTATGCTAGTGTCCATGGTCTTTTCACGAAAGAAAATACTCCGCCTAATGTATTTCCGATTTCTAGCATACCTTGGACTAGTTTTACTGGATTTAATCTTAATATTAGTAATGATGCTGATTATCTATTACCTATTATAACTTGTGGGAAATATTTTAATGAAAAAAATAAAGTTATGCTACCAGTTTCATTGCAAGTACATCATTCGGTTTGTGATGGATATCATGCAAGTCGATTTATAGAGGATTTACAGGAGTTAAGTAATAGTTGTAACGAGTGGCTGAAATAAAAACTAATTTTAAATTATATACAAGTGAAAATAAATAATAGAAGAGATCATGTTTATATTGCATGGTCTCTTTTTTATTCATCTAAAGAACAGTGGAAAATATAGGTTGATTTGTAGTTTAATAATAAGTAGAGTGATTAATTTTAATTTTCTTTATTTTATAACTGTATTGTTTACAAAAATATTATCTTGTAATAATAAAGGGGAAAACAAAAATGGCAATAATATCTATAGAAAAAGCTACAATTTTAGATGCTGAAAAATTAACAGAAATAATGACAAGAACATTTGATGAAGAAGCAGAACGATGGTTATGTGGTCAAGGTGATGTTATTGACTATAACATCCAACCACCAGGGTATTCTTCAGTAGAAATGATGAGATATTCAATCGAAGAATTGGATTCTTATAAAGTAATAATGGATGAAAAAATAATCGGGGGAATTATAGTTACAATCTCAGGTAAGTCATATGGCCGGATTGATCGTATTTTTGTAGAGCCTGTTTATCAAGGGAAAGGAATTGGATCAAATGTTATTAAATTAATAGAAGCGGAATATCCAAGCATAAGGATTTGGGATCTCGAAACATCGAGTAGACAAATTAATAATCACCATTTTTATAAAAAGATGGGTTACCAAACAATTTTTGAATCAGAAGATGAGTATTGTTACGTGAAAAGAATAGGGACGAGCTCAAACAAAGAAAGTGTATTTAAAAATGAAGACATGAAAAATAGCCAATACGAAAACTGCAACTTGGAAAATACAGAGTATTATCAAGTAAATTTAAAAAATAGTTCATTTGTTGGCAGCAATATAAGGAATATGAATATGAGCAATTGTAATGTAAGTCAATCCAAGTTTAGAAATATTAATTTTAGAAGTTCTTCATATGCAGATTTAAATCTTTCTGGCAGTAAATTTAGTTTGGTGATTTTAGGTGGAGTTCAATTTAAAGATACAAGTCTTGGAGAAAATAAATATCCTATTTCATTTAATAGATGTGATTTAGAAGGGAGTACGATAAGTAGTAGTAATCTAAAAAATATGGAAATAGAAAATTGTGATATAGCCGGTATGAAAGTAAATGGTATTCCAATGGAAAAGCTGCTTGCGTTATATAATAAAGTAAAAAGTTAACCGGTTAATGTAGATAAGTTTGTTCGTAAAGCTAATATTATGCCGAAATAATTATATAAAAATAACATAAAGAAATAAAGGAGAGAAGGGGTTTCATGCGGGAGGCTAGAATGGAATATATGTATTGTTAAGAATATGGAGGGAAGAAAATATGACGATCAAAGTAAGAGCAGTAGAAATACAAGATGCCAGAGCGATTCACCGTATATGCATACAAGATGACGTTTTACCTTATATGATTTTCTTACCTAGCATGCGTGTAGATGCGATGGAAAATAGAATTCGAAATTTAGCACCAAATCAATTTGAATTTGTCGCAGAGTATGATGGGGAAGTTGTAGGATTTGTTGGGTTAACCCAAAGTCCTGGACGTAGATCTCATTCGGGTGATTTGTTTATCGGGGTAGATAGTGAATATCATAATAAAGGCATTGGAAAAGCTCTTCTTACAAAAATGCTTGATTTGGCTGATAATTGGTTAATGTTAGAGAGAGTAGAACTAGGTGTTTTAGAAACGAATCCTAAAGCGAAAACTCTATATGAAAAATTCGGATTTGTAGAAGAGGGAGTAAAGATAGGAAATTTGAAAGCTCACGGAAAGTTTATTAATGAAATTATGATGAGTCGTTTTAGACCTGATGGTTTAATTGTACATAATGGATAGTGAAAGCATGACAGTATAATGTCATGCTTTTTTATTAGAATTTGGTTGTAATAAAAATAATGCAAGACCAATAAAAATAACTGTAATGCCTAGTCCTTGTTGTAAAGAAATAGTCTCATTTAATATAAAGTACGCTAGTATACAAGTCCCAATTGTTTCTCCTAAAATGCTCATGGAGATTACAGTAGCACTCATCCATTTTAATAACCAATTAAAAATCGTTTGCCCTAAAATCGTAGCAATAAACGCCAAACCAATAAAGCATAGCCAAGTTTGTGTAGAGTAATGGATAAGAGATTCGTGTTTCATATAAGCAAATATACCAAGAAAACAGGCGCTACTTCCATAACTAATGAGCGAATACGGTATAAGTGACAAATCTTTACGAACATATTGGCTAATGAAAAAGTATGCGGTAATAATTCCTGCCGCAATAAATGCTAAAATATCTCCGTATAAGGCTTCCACGCTAATTTGGAAATCTTGCCAGCCAATGATGATACTTCCTGAAATAGCAATGAGACAACCGATAATCGCGCCTCTCGTAAACCTTTCCTTGAATAAAAAATAACCACCAATCATTGAGAATAAAGGTTGTAACGTTACGATAACAGTAGAGCTTGCTACAGAAGTATATTGTAACGATTCAAACCATAGTACATAATGTGCAGCTAAAAATAGCCCAGAAATGAATCCGAATCCCCATTGTCTTCTTGTTATTGTTTTTAGTTCGTTTCGATTGTTTCGATTAAAAAGTAATAATGGCAACAGAATTAATGCAGCGAAAAATAATCGATAAAAAGCAATGATAGTTGCAGGAGCATCTGCCAATTTTACAAAAATCGCTGAAGTTGATAAGGCGAATACACCGAAAAATAAGATGCAATATGAAAGAATAGGTGATTTCAAAGTTTGTCCCTCCGATAGATTGTCTATTATAATGAACTAAATACGATAAAATGTACAAAGGTAAGTATATAAGTCTCGGAGACGATAGAAAAGGATTATTTGCCTTTGTTTAGTAAGTCAACACAAAAGCGATGAAATATATATTATGATGGACGAAGGAAGGATTTACTATGATACATGATAGGCTTGGACAAACTGTATTAAGTTATCGTAAGAAAAATAAGATGACAATTCGCGAATTTGCGGATTATGCAGGAATTAGTACTTCATTAATTAGTCAAATTGAACGAGGACATGCGAATCCCTCGTTAAGTGTATTGGAATTAATAGCGAAAGCGTTAAATGTACCGCTATTTACACTATTTATTAATGAGATTGATACAGATTCACTCATTTCTAAGAAGAAAGATAGAAAGAAAGTATATCGAGAAAATAGCGATCACATAGTTTACGATGTATTAACACCAGATTTTATGAAAGCGCGTATTGAAATGTTAATGATGGACCTAAATAAACAAGCAAATACAACGGAAAATCACTATTCACATGAAGATAAAGAAGAAATTGCTGTTGTTATGAAAGGAGAAGTTTATGTGGAGTTAGAAGGCAAAGAGTACTTCTTAGAAGAAGGAGATGTTGTACGTATCCCGCCAAATGTGAAACATCGTTTTTTGAATAAGAGTGATGAATCCAATCATATTTTATTTGTATTGACGCCATCTTTAGGATGAGTATAAAGTGATTTTTTTACGGGGGATAGAAAGATGGAAAATAAAACTGTTTTAAAAGGTGGCTTGTCAATTGATTGGGATTTTGGACATGTTTTTAAATTCTCATATAGTTACTTTGATCATATTAGGAGGGCTCCAAAATATAAAGATATAACTTTAGAGAAATTCCGATTTGTTATGAATACGTAATGAAGCCTAATGGTCTGTATTAAGGTACAAAAATATAAATTTATTTGTTGTTAGTATATTATTTTAAAATATGTAAGATTTTACATGAGTATTTTACTTTTACTAATTATGTAAATAGGCTATACTAAAATACATACATTTTAGTATTGGAGAGAGAAGTAAAACGACATGGAATTAGTGAAATTGGAAAAAATAATTGAAATAAAGAAAGAAGAACTTTTATATTTAGTATCAGATTACGGAATTCAACATGAAAAAGTATTGGCATTAAGTCAAGAAATAGACAAACTGATTAATTACTTTATGTTTTTAAAATAGGAAGAACTATGACATGATGTGAAAATGTTATAGTTCTTTTTTATTTGGAAATTCAGATGTATATTCTATATACTAATAATAGATGGAATATTCTGTTTTAGAGGAGGCGGATACATGATATTACATACGTACATTTCAGGAGAAGGGGAACCAATCGTACTTTTACATTCTGGTGGTATGACAGGTTTAGTAGAATATGAAGAGCAGGTAGCATTTTTTCGAGAACAAAATTATCAAGTCATTCGCCCTGATTTAAGAGGGCATGGAAAATCAGGGGGGACATTGGAGAATTATTTCCTACGTTCTGCAAAGGATTTATATGATACGTTAGAGCATCTATAAATTGATAGATGTCATATAGCGGGTGTTTCACTAGGGGGATTAATCGCTTTATTATTTGCAAAAAAGTATCCAGAGAAAGTGAGAACATTAACTTTTTCAGGAATCTTTCCGGTTAAGAGGGATAATTGGGAAGAGTCTCTGGAGTATGAAGCGAAGTGTCACGAGCAATTGATGAAAAATGAAGAAGTTATAACGTATATGAATCAAATTCATGAAAAAAGTGATTGGAAAGCATTGCTTGAATCGTGGCAAGTTAAAGATTGATATCCTTTCGATGAAACTGGTGATGTAGCGAATCTTCAAATACCTACACTCTGTATTGCTGGGGGAGATTCAGAAGATGAAGTTACAGCTGTTACAACGTTCAAACAATTAAACGGAAATATTCATATTGCCGTTATTCCGTTTGCCGGTCATTTAGTACATAATGATCAACCAAAAATTTATTCGGATATATTGTCTAATTTCTTACAGAATGCGCAAGTTGCTAGTCGAATATAAGGACTTTTGGGTATAATAATAAAGGAATTATTAATTGTATCGGTTAGGAGCGCAATACATATGAAAACAGTTGTTGTCATCGGTGGAGGTATAACGGGACTTTCTACTATGTTTTATTTAGAAAAATTAAAAAAGGATTATAATATAGATTTAAATTTAATCCTTGTAGAAAAAGAAGAGTACTTAGGTGGGAAAATCCATAGTGTAGAAGAAAAGGATTTTATTATGGAATCCGGAGCAGATTCTATCGTTGCTCGTAATGAACATGTCATGCCGCTTATAAAAGATTTAAATTTAGAAGAAGAAATGGTATATAATGAAACGGGTATTTCTTACATATATTCTGATAATATTTTACATCCAATTCCTTCTGACACTATATTTGGGATACCGATGAGTGCCCGATCGTTGTTTAGCAGTACGCTAGTATCAACGAAGGGGAAAATTGTTGCTTTAAAAGATTTCATAACGAAAAATAAAGAGTTTACAAAAGATACTTCTCTTGCTGTATTTTTAGAAAGCTTTTTAGGAAAAGAGTTAGTAGAAAGACAAATTGCTCCGGTGCTTTCAGGTGTATATTCTGGTAAATTGAATGAGCTTACTATGGCGTCTACACTACCGTATTTACTGGATTATAAAAATAAATATGGAAGTATTATTAAAGGTTTTGAAGAGAATAAAAAGCAGTTTCAATCAGCAGGAAACAAAAAGTTCGTATCATTTAAAGGTGGATTATCTACGATTATTGATCGTTTAGAAGAAGTGCTGACTGAGACGGTTGTTAAGAAGGGTGTTGTAACGACAGCTGTAAGTAAACAAGGTAATCGCTATGAAGTCTCCTTTGCAAATCACGAATCAATCCAAGCTGATTATGTTGTTTTAGCGACTCCGCATGATATCGCAGAAAGTTTATTACAGTCTAATGAGTTAAACGAGCAGTTTCATACATTTAAAAATTCATCACTTATAAGTATTTACTTAGGATTTGACATACTAGATGAACAATTACCAGCGGACGGCACAGGATTTATCGTAACAGAAAACAGTGATTTACATTGTGATGCTTGTACATGGACAAGCCGGAAGTGGAAACATACATCTGGAAACCAAAAGCTATTAGTGAGAATGTTTTATAAGAGTACGAATCCGGTATATGAAACGATTAAAAATTATAATGAAGAAGAACTAGTACGAGTCGCTTTATATGATATTGAAAAGAGTCTCGGAATTAAAGGTGAACCAGAAGTAGTTGAAGTGACAAAATGGAAAGATTTAATGCCGAAATATCATTTAGAACATAATCAAGCAGTTCAAACATTACAAGAAAAAATGACGGATCTATATCCTAATGTATACTTAGCAGGTGCCTCATATTACGGTGTCGGTATTGGTGCGTGTATTGGAAATGGAAAGAACACTGCAAATAAGATAATTGCAACATTAAATGAACCGACAAATTAATATAGCATACATATATAAATAAAATGTCCCTCCAATATAACGGAGGGACATTTTATTTATTTTACTTGAATTGAGATCTTTTTATTCGTTGTATGATTCTCAGTAATCGTTAATGTTATATTACCGGATTCTTTAAATGAATATGATGAGAGTTGATAAAGCTCTTTTATACCATGTTTCTCTTTTAATTTATTGGCAGGAAGTAATGTTATGTTCGGTTTCCATGTTTCCTGTTTACCTGAAGGATAGTTTACTATTATTTCTGGATTATTTAATTGCATTGGTTTCCAAGAGGCAAAATGTAGCTTAACTTCTGTATCTTTTTTTAATAATTCTTCTGAGAAATATCCAAGCTCTCCAACGTTACCGAAAACAGTAAAGTTTTGATTTTGTAATGTGATATCTAAATGTTTAGGTTGATATGTTGCTGCGTGATAGATTCCATATGAAAGAGAAAGAGTAGCGGCGATTAAAATGCTGATTGAAAATGTCTTAAAGCTATTGCCTTTAAAACTAGTCATCATGAATGAGTTTGGAGTGAACTTTTTTGCGAATAAAAATATGAGTAATATGAGTAAGAGGGATAAGCTGATGAATATATACAAAGGAAATTTACACCTCCACAATAAAATAATGTATTGACTATATTTTACCATAAATGTATGGGGTAGGGTGTTGTTTTAGAAGGGAAAAGTGAGTATGGAATAAAGAGATGATCAATGTACTATGATCATCTCTTTATTTTTCGCATCATGTAAATGCAAGAAGGGTTACTCTTAGTTCGTATTGAATTAAGAGGGTAGGCTACTCTTGAAATATTTGATTAATGGGACATTGAGGACTTTCCTAATTATAAATATGTTTTCTGCTATAATGAATAAGTAGAAAGAAAGGAGTGATCCTATGGCATTTCCTATATTAGAAACAGAACGTTTGCGTTTAGTTGAAATAGAACAATCTTATTGTCAAAAAATATATGAAATCTTTTCATTGGATGAGGTAACGTGTTATTACGGTATGAATTCTTTTACAGAATTTGGACAAGCTTCACGTATGATTGAATCTTTTTCAAAAAATTACTTTGAGAAAAAGGCAATACGATGGGGGATTGTATTAAAAGAAACAAATACTTTAATAGGTACAATTGGATTAAATAATTTACAATTATGGAGTAAACGATCTGAAATTGGATATGACTTACATCCTCGTTATTGGGGGAATGGTTATGCGTCAGAAGCAGCCAGGGAAATTATTCGTTATGGATTTCAAGATTTAGGCTTATTTAGAATTGGTGCTATTACATACCCTGAAAATGTTACTTCTTGTAAAATGTTATGTAAAATAGGTTTTCATAAAGAAGGATTATTACGTGGATATATTCATCAAGGAAATAAGCAACATGATGCATTATTGTATTCTATAGTTCGAACGGATGTTGAAGATTTAAATTTATAATAAAAAACCCCTCTTAAATAAGAGGGGTTAAGTAAAAATTAACCTAACTTAGGTAATAAACGTTCTCCGCTTTTCATGCTACTTTTACATAAAGGGCATTTAGGCTCTTCTTCAAATGAAAAGTTCTTTCTCATCCATCCTAAACAATCCTCTGCTTCACATTCCCAGACAGGGGTTTGTTCTGGTGGTACTTCTGCTACATCGTTCTTTCGATTGCGATACATGTAACCACTCCTTTTATGTAAAAAATTTTAGTTATATATTAAAAAGGTTGTTAACCGTGCTGGTAACAACCTTTTTATTGTTTGAATTATAGCTTTACAACGTTTTTAGCTTGAGGTCCACGGTTACCGTCTTCAACTTCGAAGCTAACTTCTTGACCTTCGTCAAGAGATTTGAAGCCGTCGCCAGTGATAGCTGAGAAGTGAACGAATACGTCGTTGCCACCTTCAACTTCGATGAAACCGAAACCTTTTTCGCTGTTAAACCATTTTACTTTACCTGTTAATGTCATGGTAATGCCTCCTAAAAATTAAAAAGATTACAATATGTTCGGCCTTATTTGAATGAAAAATAAAATTTCACATATTATCAAAAACCCATAAGGAATATAAAATGTTCCTGATTGATACTTGATAATATGCAAAGAAAATATACTGTTAAATTGACCTTAATTACTATCTTACAACAAATGGTGGGAAATAGCAAGTGCTGGTAATACCAGTGTGAAATCGGATGGTAAAAGACACAAAAACATCTCTTTTATTTATATATTATTCCTAATTTTGGTTTATGCAAAATCATGTAAAAAATGGAGTGAAATATTATTAATAGGTCACTTGTGGTAAAATATGGTTGTTAACTGGTGGGAATTAAATATTAATAAAGGAAAAGGAGGAAAGAGAGTGAAAAATAATTCATTTAAAATAATTGAAGCAGCAAAAACAGGGAGAAAAAAAGTCCATCCAATCTTTGCTGTAATATTAGCCATTATATTTTTGACTTTAGGTGAACTATTTATGTTGTTTATGTTATTTTTACCCAAAGTTGAAACAACATTCATGAAAGGGATTTATGATAATATTAGAATGCTGTTAACATTTGGAGGAGCTATACTCATTTTATTTATATGGATTCGTTTTGTAGAAAAAAGGCCATTTTCATCCATTGGTTTTTGGAAAGAGAAATGGATGAGAAAGTATTTAAAAGGTGCATTAATAGGATTTGTATTTATTTCAATACCAGTTATTTTGCTGTTACTAATGGGAAGTGTAAAATTACAAGTACAACATATTACCTCAACAGTAATAGTAGGTATATTAGGATCCTTAGTTGCATTTTTAATACAAGGGGCAACTGAAGAAATTATTGTACGAGGTTGGTTATTCCCGGTTCTTTCTACTAGAGGTCGTATATGGGTTGGAATAATTGTTACTTCTTTTTTATTTGGATTTCTTCATCTCCTTAATCCGGGAATTACAATATTATCTATATCGAATATAATATTAGTTGGAGTATACGCAGCTTTATACGTATTGAAAGAAGATGGTCTATGGGGAATATGTGCATGGCACTCAATTTGGAATTGGGCGCAATATAATGTATATGGTTTCGCCGTTAGTGGTACAAATGTGTATTCCACTCCGATTTTTAAGTCTATAACAAATGGACCAGAAATATTGCATGGAGGCACATTTGGTATTGAAGGCAGTATCATTACAACAATAATGCTCTCCATCGCTTCAATTGTTTTATGGAAACAGTTATGGGGGAGAAAAGCGAAACAAAGAGATTTTAGTTAATGAAAGAGGGAGAAACTATGGGGATTATAGCGTTTGAGGGAGCAAGTGCGGTTGGTAAGAGCACAACGTGTCGTGAGTTAGAAAAGAATTATGGTGCTTATATTATACCTGAAGTGAATTTATTATTTGAAAGACCAAAAAATGAACATAGAACATGGTATTTTGAAAAACAAGTAGAGCGCTGGAAAATAGCAATGCAGAAGTCAGAGCAATATAAATTAGTAATACTTGATGGAGACATTTATCAGCCGCTTAGTTATAATTGGTGTTTCCATTTTGAAATATTTGATCAGCCATTATCTTTAATAGAAAACTTTTATAAAGAAAAGCTGATACATAGGGAAATTGGTTTTCCTGATCAATATTTTTATTTATATACGAATGATGAAGAACTTAGAAAACGGAAAGAATTTGACGAGACAAAAAGAAGAAGAAACTTTGAAAAACATTTACATATATCAAAATCGTTTCAACGTTATTATGAAAATTTAAATGCCATTACAGACGGGTACTGCAAAATAATTGAAGCGAAAAGTGTAAAAACGAATGAACTAGAAATTGTAAATAACTTAAACAGTTTACATGTGTGTGAAGAGAGTCGTTTTGATGTTTCGAGATTAGATGCGATTACGAAGTGGTTAAAAGAAAATCGCGCATAAAAAGAACGAGTACCTTATAAGGTACTCGTTCTTTTTATGCATATTGAATATGTAAGTTCGTTTCATAAATTGTTTTTAAAATTTGTAAGTTTGCTTGTTCATTTTTATGAATAGCATTTTTATATTTAGGTAAGAAAAGTTGAGAAGGATAAACTGGGTGTTCACCACAAATATCAATACAATAAATAGATTTATTCATAATTAGAGAATGAATAAATTGTAAAAGTCTAGATAATTTCATGTGCCCTTGATCCCAATTGGTAATAGTAACTTTTGGATCTAAAACATCTTTATCAATGCTTACATATATTGTTTCTGTATGAATATGTGAAAGTATTGTATGTATGGATACTTCATGTGATATATCAATTGGAAAAATTTCTACGTATGGACAATCATTAGAATGAATTGTAAGAGAAGAAGGCCCAATAATGATTACCTTCTTTAAATTATCATTATTTCGAAGAGAAAATGATACCCAAGATCCACAGGAAATAAGAGTCTGTTCATTCGCTCCCTGTAAGTTCATATCAGTATGATGATCAAATAGTATAAGGGTAAAAGGCTTGTTTATTTCTTCTAATAATAAATGAGATACATAATGATAATTTCCAGAACCTATAAAAGTAATTCCTTTATTCTTTCTGCGATTTAATGCTCTTTTTATATGCATTAAAGAAGTGTTTTCGCAATATAGATTTGCGTGTTCTAAATGAGTAAAATCAATATCTTCATGTGAATAAGAATGTAGTTTATTTTGTAATAAATACGTATCATCAAAGTTTAAAAAAGTTAAACCGTTATGCAATAAACTCATATTTATTCATCTCCTTTAAATATAAGGCTATCATTTATTTTTATAAAATTAAAATGAAATGCTTTGAGTGGAATTAGTATTTAGAAAAGATAGTGTTTTTGACAGAATAATCTTTCAATTTTTAAAGAAAAGAAATACAATATAAGGAAATATGTATGTACTTCAGGAAATAAAAAATATATAACAAATGGAAATGATATTTGGAATTAAATTGAGAAAAAAAGAAAGTTGAGATTAACTATCCGCAGCAGCTCTGGTGATCCGAAAAATAACCAATATTTCGAATTATTATTTGTGAAAGGAGAATAAAGATAAGTATGAAAAAGATTATTATTTCAGACCTTGATGGGACTTTATTAAGAAGTGATAAAACAATTTCAGAGAAATCTATTAATATTCTAAGGGAATGTAAAAATAATGGAGACGAATTGATTTTTGCTACAGCAAGGCCGCCAAGAGCTATAAAACAGTATATTCCCGACGTGTTAAAGAGTGAGATTATCATTTGTTATAACGGGGCTCTAGTTCTTAAAGGGAATGATATTTTATATGAAATGAAGATTTCTAAAAATAACATTTTAGAAATCATAGAAATAGCAAACAAGTATAATCTTCATGAGATTTGCCTTGAAATAGGTGATAAGTTGTATTCAAATTTTGATGTTACTTATTATTTTGGTAATATACCATGTGAAATTATGGATGTAAGAGGTTTAGAATTTGAAAAAGCTTCTAAAGCGATTATTTGTACTAAAGGCTCAATAAACCAGAAATTTATTAAAGAATTGCCTGATGAATGCAAGGCAGTCATTATAGATGACGGGACATTGTGTCAAATTATGCATGCAGAAGTTTCAAAATGGAATAGTATTCAATATGTTCTACAACACTTAAATCGAGACGTATCTGAAGTTATTGCCTTTGGAGATGACTACAATGATATGGAAATGATAGAGAAGTGTGGGGTTGGTGTAGCGATGAGTAACGCTGTTGAGGAATTAAAAGCAGTCGCTAAATTTATTGCTAAAAGTAACGATGAGGATGGAGTTGCTACATTTCTAGAAAGTAAAAGTTATGTTTATGTTGACTAGTATGAAAAAATTGTAGTAAGCAGCGAAAAAAGAGATGCTGCATCTGTTTTTGATAAATAGATATTATGAATGAGATATGCGGGAGGAAACGAGCAAGATGAAAACATTCTTTAAAATAATTGGAATTATAGCTGGCATGGCGGTAATCGGAGTAGGTTTAACATATGGTATGCTGTATTATTTGAATAATAGTAAACCAGCTGCGAAAAAGGCATCACCCGCTGCTCCGGCAGCAGAAGTGCTGGCTGATAGTAATGTAAAAGCTGAAGATGCAAAGGTTTTAGAAAATGGCAATCATTCATTACCAAATAGCGGCTTTAATAAAAATTTTAAATGGACAGATGAGAAAATACAGACAGCGTTACATGAAATGGCACATCAAAAAACGAAAGCTGATCAAAAGTGGGGCTATATTTTTATTACACAAGAACGTATTGAAAGTTTACTTGATATTGTAAAGAACAATGATCTAGTACAAGGAAAAATATATGCAGATATTTTAGAGAGATGGAAACAAGGAAAATATGAAAAAATGGATGCGGATCACAATCAGATTTGGAAATTACAAAGCGGGAATTTAGGCGAAGGAACAGGAGTAATGTCAGAAGCGGAACAAAAAGAGTTGATTAATCAGGTGTTTATGCAAAAAGGTACATATTCAGGTAGTAAATTAATTGCAGGTGGGGGACAGACTAATAAATAAGAGATATGTTGAAACACCTTTGTCATCATAATTACAAAGGTGTTTTTGTTGACACAAGAAATAAATGGGAATATGATTCATATATGAAATAAAATAGAGGGGCTTACATATGAATAACAGAGAGCTTTACGGTAATATTCGTGATGTTTATCATTTACTCCAAAAAAATCTAGATAAGGCAATTGAACAATATGATATAAGTTATGTACAATTTGGAGTGATTCAAGTACTCGCAAAATCTGGGAAAGTATCTATGTCAAAGTTAATTGAAAACATGGGATGTGTTCCAAGTAATATGACAACAATGATTCAACGGATGAAGCGAGATGGTTACGTAATGACAGAGAAGAACCCGAATGACCAACGTGAAACGCTCGTTTATTTAACTAAAAAAGGTGAAGAGACGAAAAAGCAAGTAGATGTGCAATATAGTGATTTTTTAAAAGAGAATTGTGGTTGTTTTACGAAAGAAGAAGAAGGACTTTTAGAGGCTTTATTATTAAAGTGGAAGAAGCACTTGAATTAAATATAGTAAAAATGTAACATTCTGTTACATTTTTATTTATATAAATACTTCATATGTGAAATAAAAACTAGTACAGTGAAAATTAAAGAAGGGATAATAATAAATAATTATTTCATATGTGAAATAAAGGGGAGTTATATATGGAGTTAAAGTCAATGATACGTATTTTGGCAATTGTAGCTTTTTTTGTTGGATTAGATTCATTATTAGTGGCACCTTTATTACCAGTAATTACAGAAACAATTAGTATCCCTGATGGGAGTGGAGGGTTATTAATTACTATTTATGCACTTTGTTATGGAATAACTGCACCCGTATTTGGAATGATGTCTGATAGAGTTGGAAGGAAACGTATGATCATAATAGGGTTTATTATTTTTTCTATTTCTACATTTTGTACGGGATTAGCGAAGAATTTTGAAATTCTTTTATTATTTCGCGGTCTAACAGGTTTATCTGGTGCAATGATTATGCCAAGTATTTTTGCATTAGTAGGAGATAAAGTTACATATGAGTCAAGAGGAAAAGCGATGGGAACAATTATGGGAGCAATGATAGGTTCAACAGTCATTGGAGTACCTATAGGCGCATTTTTATCTGAAATAGGAAATTGGCAATGGACATTTTATAGTATAGGACTTTTAACTTTATTTCTGACATTACTAATTAATCACATATTAAGAAATGAAAAAGAGAGAGAGGATGTACATGTTTCTTTAACGGAAACGGTGGATGCACCATTGAAAATGACTGTAGTAAATATATCAGTTTTATTTGCATTATTAGCAACGTTTCTATGGACAATTGGATTACATGGCATGTTTTCATACATAGGTGTTTATTATGAGAATAATTTTGGAATTTCTGTTGGTAAAATAGGTATAGTAATTTTTTTGGCAGGAGTTGGTAGTGTAGCTGGTAATATTTTAGGTGGAAAATTAGCTGATAAAATAGGAAAGAAGAGTGTTATAGTCATTGCGAGCATTGTATCCTCAATTAGTGTAATGTTATTCTCGCTTTCCACAGAAAATCTAGTAATTGCAATTATTGTACATATTATTTGGAGTTTATTTATTGGATTTGGACAAGCATCATTAACGGCACTAATTTCAGAATTAAAACCAGCTGTGCGAGGGACTGTAATGGCATTAAATAGCTCTGCCATGTATATTGGGATGACTATTGCTTCTGGCGTAGCGTCACTTGCCATAAGTAATGGATTTCCGTTTTTTTCTTTAGGAACAATCTGTGCAATTGCTAGTTTACTTGTCCTTCCAATCATATTTGTTCTAGTTAAAGAAAAAACATCACCTAATAAAAAGAAGATGACTATATAAGTGGTAGTAAAGAAAACGTGGGTTGATATTCTTTAAAGGATTTCAACTCATGTTTTCTTTCATATTATTTTATACTTTCATAACCTTTAATAGTGAAAGAAACGACTGTACTACAGGGGAAATCCATCTAGATTTATGATAGATTACATGGCTTTGAATAACTGTTGGAGTTTCAATAGGCTGAAAACAGAGTTGCTCTTTTTGACAACTTTCTTGTACAACGATGTAAGGAAGAATTGAAATTCCTAATTCACACATGACGGATTGTTTAATGACTTCAACGTTGGAAGTTTCAAATGTTTTAGCTGGAATATTCCCGCTTTGACGTAAAAAACGATCTACCATCGGTCTATAGCCGCAGCTTTGTTCCGTAAAGATAAACTGGGTATCGTTTAGTAAATAAAATGGATTAGAGTGTGTACAGTAATGGGGTGGTAAAATCCATCCAAATGTTTCATTACTAAAAGTACACGTAATAAAATCATTATGTTCTATACTTTCTCCAATTATGAAGACAACGTCTGTTTCTCCTTCATGTAATTTTTGTAATGCTTGTTCATTTGTGTTTGTTTCAAGTACGATATTTACTTTCGGATTTTTCTGTTTGTAAGTACGTAATAATTGTGGTAAACGATATACTGCTAATGATTCGTTTGATGTAATACTCAATGTACCTTCTAATTGATCGGTATTTTGAGGGATTTCTTGCGCTTTTTCATAAATTGCAAGTAATTCTAAAGCATAAGGATGAAATTGATGACCTGCTTTTGTAAGAAGTACTTTTTTTCCTAACCGATCGAAAAGAGGAATATGTAAATCGTTCTCTAATGCTTTCATATGCGCTGTAACTGTAGATTGCACATAACCTAATGCATGAGCAGCTTTAGAAAAACCACCATACTTAACAATCGCACAAAATGTTTTAACGTGTCTCATTTCCATAAACAATCCCTCTTTTATTATCATGATTTGTGAATGATTATATCACGTATTTCAATTTTCCAAATGATTAAATTCCTTATAAAATGAAATTGTAGAAATATTTATTCATTTAACATTGGAGGAGAAAAGATGAGTGAAAAGGGCTATCATGTAGCTGTTGTTGGGGCTACGGGTGCAGTAGGTCAGAAAATTATTGAACTGTTAGAAAAAGAAACAAAGTTTAATATAACTGAAGTTACGTTACTTTCGTCAAAAAGATCGGCTGGTAAGACAGTACAATTTAAAGGGCGAGAGATCATTATACAAGAAGCAAAAATAAATAGCTTTGAAGGGGTAGATATTGCCTTTTTTAGCGCTGGAGGAGAAGTTTCTAGACAATTTGTAAATCAAGCTGTCTCTAGCGGTGCCATCGTAATTGACAACACAAGTGAATATCGAATGGCACGTGATGTACCTCTTGTTGTTCCGGAAGTAAATGCGCACACTTTAAAGGAACATAAAGGGATAATAGCAGTTCCGAATTGTTCAGCATTACAGATGGTAACAGCTCTTCAGCCAATACGAAAAGTATTCGGATTAGAACGAATTATCGTTTCCACTTATCAGGCTGTATCGGGTTCTGGTATTCATGCAATTCAAGAATTAAAAGAACAGGCTAAGTCAATACTTGCAGGTGAAGAAGTGGAGAGTACTATATTACCAGCGAAAAAAGATAAAAAACATTATCCAATTGCATTTAATGTACTTCCTCAAGTAGATATATTCACGGATAATGATTTCACCTTTGAAGAAGTAAAGATGATACAAGAAACGAAGAAAATTTTAGAAGACCCAAACTTGAAAATGGCAGCTACTTGTGTGCGTGTTCCAGTTATATCAGGTCACTCAGAATCGGTTTATATAGAGCTTGAAAAAGAAGCAACTGTTGCAGAAATTAAAGAAGTATTGTTTGATGCACCAGGTGTTATTTTGCAGGATAACCCTAGTGAACAGCTGTATCCAATGCCATTATACGCAGAAGGGAAAATAGATACATTTGTCGGTAGAATTAGAAAAGATCCTGATACACCAAACGGATTCCATCTTTGGATCGTTTCCGATAATTTATTAAAAGGTGCGGCGTGGAACTCGGTGCAAATTGCAGAAACGATGGTGGAAGAGGGAATCATTTAGTATGAAGGAAACTAGGGAACTGTTAAAGATTACAGTTTCCTAGTTTTTATTTTATAACTGTTCGCTTTATTCCAGCCGTATTTGATTTGAAAGACAGTAAAAAACATCAAGAATGAATACAATTTATTTGGTACGATATGGATAAATTCAATAAGGGGGAATTAGATGTATCAAGTAAAGGGGTATTTTTCATCGCTAAAAGGAAGTCATTATGAAATCGGTAAGCAACAAGGGGAATTTGTAAAACAACATCCTTACCTTATTCCGCAATTTATACAGAAAGAAAATTTAATATCGCATCAGCATTGGACAGAATCTAGGAACATATTACATAATTATTGTCCAGGAATTAATGAAGAGATTGAAGGGTTTTGTGAAGTATTAAAAATTTCATCTGAAAATATGATGTATTATTATCAAACACTATTAAAAGCAGGTTGTAGCCATTGTGCTGTTTTACCTAAAAAGACAGATTTAAAGCATACTTATGTATTAAGAAACTATGATTTGTCACCAGTAATAGATGATATGCGTTTTTGTTCGACTCATGTTGAAGGTGCATATGCACATAGTGGCTTTTCTACTCAATATTTTGGCCGAACGGAAGGAGTTAACGAGCATGGATTATCTGTTACATTTTCAGCATGTGGTCAACCGGTTGGAAATATTGCGGGTTTAAGAAAGCCAGCGGTAAGTGGTTTACAATGTTTTGCGGTCATTAGAGTATTATTGGAGAAATGCAAAAATGTGCAGGAGGCTAAGTCACTAATAGAAGAAATACCAATTGCTAGTAATATGAATCTAATAGTAGCCGACCCTGTAGATGCAGTATGTATTGAAATATTTGATGGATATAAATCAATAATCACAATTGTTGAGGAAAGCCAAGATTTTATCGTATCAACAAACCACGCAATTAGTTTACCTATTCAAAAACTGAATAGTAGAAGATTAGAACAATCTACAAACCGATATCACACATTGTATGAACATTTAAATCGAAATGAACAAGTGAGTATAGAGTCTTTAAAAGGATTAGTACAAAAAGAATATCCTGCCGGGCTGACGGTGCATAATTATGAAGAATGGTTTGGAACTTTACATTCCGTATTATTTGATTTGCATGAATGCACAATGAATATTTGTTTCGGGTCTCCACTTTTAAATGACTGGTACTCGTTGGAGGTTGGAGGGAGTCTTCCTTTTTCTGAGGTGAATGTGAACTTTGAAAATAAAACTTATACTGATTTTTGGAGAGAAGAGAATAATAAATTGATTCCAAAAGGGTAAATGGGGTAATATGGTAGCACCGAAGGAGGTTATTTATACTGGAGGGATTACCGATGCTAAACATTTTATTAATGTTTGTTTTTATCATTTTTTTAGCCGTTTCCATGTATATTGCGTATCAAAAAAGAAAAAAAGCAGAAATAAAAGGATTGAAGAGTGCATTAACTTCAATTTGTTTCTTTTCACTTGCAATTTTTAATTTGTTCGCATATTGGTTTCAGTTCGGCGGTATGTTGACAGTGCTATTTTCAATCGTATTATTGTTAGTTGGGGCTTATTTTACAAAATATATTCCAATTTCCAAAAAGGTACACTAAAATTTATAGTTAATACTTTATTTCATTATGAAAAGAGATTATTCTACTAGGTCGTTATGAAATGACTTCATAGGATAATCTCTTTTGTTCGTTTAATTTTGTAAAGAATGTACGGTTAGTTTCAATTGTTTAATAAATTCTCGAGTTGCAGCACACATATATTTATCTTTTCTATAAATAAGCCCTATTTCTATTATTGGAGTAGGATTTTCTATTTTAATAGCTTGAATGTTTTTATTTTGTAAAAAGTCTATATACGGTTTTGGTAAAACTGTAATCCCCATGCCTTTTGAAACCATTTGGATTAAAGATTCCATTGTACTAATTTCTAAAATTGGTTTTGGTTTAAAGTTGAATTTTTGACAATGGGATGTAATTAATTCGGTTAAAAAGAAATTTTTAGGTAAAAGAATTAAAGGGTAATTCTGCAATTCAGCAATAGATACATGATTATGTTCAGCTAATTGATGACCAGTTGGTACGACTATTATAAGTTCACTTTTGTAGAGAGGGATAGAAATAATTTCTTTATCGTGCACTGGTAGAAATGTAATGCCAATATTTAGTTCGTTTTGTAATAATTTTTCACGAATATCTCCTGTGCGAAGTCCTAATACAGAAAGTTCTATATTGGGATATAAATTATTAAAATTTAAAATAGCTGGTGGTAGTAAGTAATTTACGACGGTTAATAATGATCCAATTGTTAAGGAACCTTGTTGTAATCCGTTTAAATCTTGAATAGCAGAACGGGCTTGTTCAACTTCATGAAAAATTGTTTTACTATGTAATAATAAAATCCTCCCAGCTTCGGTTAAAGATATTTTTTTACCAATTCGATCGAAAAGGGGCATTCCAACTTCATGCTCTAATGCACGTATTTGTTGACTTAGTGAAGGCTGTGAAATATTTAATTTCTCAGCTGCTTTTGTGAAATGTAATTCTTTTGAAACAGCTAAAAAGTATTCAAGTTGTCGTAATTCGATTGGAATCACCTCAAGTATAATAATAGGATATACCTATCATTATTATATAAATAATTGAATTGAACAATGATTTTAGAGGTTTTATAATCATCTTTATATAACAGAGAGGGTTATAAAAATTAACCGAGAGAAAATACATGTAACACCTTTAAAGGAGGCAATAGAATGGCTAATGAATATCAATTATTATCTTTAAATATAGGATTACCAAAAGAGGTTACATACGGCGGAAAAGTAATTCATACAGGCATAAATAAGAAACAAGTAAAGGAACCGGTATATTTATCTTTTGTAAAATTTAATGGGGATGGACAAGCTGACTTAGTTCATCATGGAGGAGTAGATAAAGCAGTTTGTGTTTATACTGGTGATCACTATCCATACTGGGAAAAAGAGTTGAATCAAGATCTTGTATATGGGGCTTTCGGAGAAAATATAACAGTTAGTGATATGCGCGAAGAGGATGTTTGTATTGGTGATACATTTCAAATTGGAGAAGCAGTTGTACAAGTAACGCAGCCAAGGCAACCTTGTTTTAAATTAGCTAAGAAATACAATATCCCGAAGTTACCACTATATTTTCAAGAAACAGGATATACAGGGTTTTATTTTCGCGTATTAAAAGAAGGATGGGTATCATCAGTCGATACTTTAAAAAGACTACAGTCTGATCCAAAGGGTGTTTCAGTAGCGTTTGCTAACCGTATCATGCACAAGGAAAAGCAAAATATTGAAGGGATAAAAAGGATATTAGAAGTAAATGCACTTTCAAGTAGTTGGAGAAAGTCTTTTGAAAAGCGTATAAGTGGAGAAGAAATTAATACGAAGGAAAGACTTGAAGGGATAAAAGAATAAAAATCTTTTATTATAAATAGTGTATTTCTATTAGTAAAAACGAATTAGAAAGCGCTATTTTTATATAATAAACTCATTAATATCCAAAAATCCTAATATTGTTTTATTCGACTTGTTTTCGAATAGTCGAAACATAAAATTAATTAGACTTTTTTTTTATATTTTATGATAGTATATTGATTGGTAAGACCTATTACTTTAAGAGCAGGTTCTACAACTATATCTAATTTGATGGAATTAACATATGGAGGGACAACATGGGGAATGTTGAAAGTTTTGAAAAACTTCTTTTAGAAGAACCGAAAAGAGAGCAGTTATTTCCTTTATTTGAAGAAGTGTTTGGGATTTCAAGTCAAACATTGCATGATTTTTCAGAGAGAGGTTATTGGGATGATACATATAAAGCTTTATCATTTTTACAAGAAGATAAAGCGATTGCAAACGTTGCGGTATTCTCGTTACCATTGCTAGTGAATGGTGAAAGAATAAATGCAGCAGGCATTCAATCGGTGATGACACACCCTAATTTTCGAAGACAAGGACTCATGACACAATTAATGAGTAAAATGATAGAAGAAATCGATAAGAAATGTGAATGCACATTATTGTTTACGGAAAAACCTGAACTATATACATCATATGGTTTTAAAGTTGTGCAGGAGTATTTGATGACTATTCCATATGATAAAAAGAATAATAATGATTCCTTACTTAGAGAGCTAGATTATTATATGGAAGAGGATAGAAAATTAATACATGAAACTATAGATAGTAGCCAAAGACTTTCAAATAATTTTTCAACATTAAACTTCCGTCCTTCGTTTTATTTGAATATGTACAATTCGGAATGTAATGAGAAATTGTATTATTCAGAGAAACTCGATGCTCTAATTGTGTATGAAGTAGATAATGAAAAGTTGAAATTATATGGAGTGTTTGCACCAGTAATTCCAGTTTTAGATGAAATATGTGGGGAGATCGCTGAAAGATTTACAGAAATCGAATTTTACTTCTCTCCAGATCAATTAGGGGTTGAGGATGTACAGTTTACAGAATTACAATCAAGTAAGTATTTAATGGTTCGAAGTAATAGAGAGTTGGATTTGAAAGGTTATAAATTCCCAGTATTAGTAGAATTTTAAATGTGTATATAGATGCTTTATTAGGGAGGAACTATGAAAATATCACATATACCAGAACATATTGAGCAACTTACTATAATGAATGTACCTGAATATTATAAGCTTAATAACAATCATGCGCTTATTGTCCGCTCGAAAGCCGAAACAGATTTTTGGCTTAAAACACATTATGGATTCGAAGTAATGAATGGTCATGTATTTTATACAGAGACGATGACAGACTTTCAAGCTGAAGTTCAATTGCGTATGAATCCAAATTCAAAATTCGATCAAGCTGGTCTTTTTGTTATGGTTTCGGAAAAGTGTTGGCTGAAAACTTCATTAGAATATATTCCAGATGGTCCATCTCATTTAGGAGCTGTCGTAACGAATAATGGATATTCCGATTGGTCCACGCAAGACTTTCCGACAGAATTAGCTAACGAGCAACTGCGTTTTCGAATTGTTCGTGAACGTGGTGATTATACAATATATGTGAAGAAGATCCACCAATGGGAACAAATAAGAATCGCTCATTTGATGGAGGATATAGGAAATAAGCCTATTAAAATAGGTTTTTACACGTGTAGTCCGTCTAAAAATAATGGATTTGAGACTGAGTTTTTAGAGTTTACAACTGAAAAAATATAGATGAAAAACCGTATTCTTTTCATTAGGAATGCGGTTTTTATATGTATATAATAAAAAGCACATTTATTGACCGTAAAGTCATTAATGCTTATCATTTAATAATGTTAAATATTAATTTACATAATATAATAGGAATAAGAAAGAAATTACAAACTACAGCGCTTAAATAAGGAGGGATATGAGTTATTAGGGGGTAATTTCATGGGAAAAGGAGATTATGTATGAAATCATTTCGTAAATTATTACAGTATTTAAAACCATACATGTTCTTCGCTATTATTGGACCACTATTTATGGTACTTGAGGTTGCGATGGACTTAATTCAACCGACTATTATGCAACATATTATTGATGTTGGGATAGCAAATCGGGATATGAATTATGTAATAAAAATGGGACTTCTTATGATAGGAGCTGCAGCACTCGGTTTAGTTGGAGGGCTTGGGTGTATGATGTATTCTACAAAAGCAGCTGTTAATTTCGCTACTGACATACGAAAAAATGTGTTTACGAAAATAGAAACATTTTCTAGTGAAAATCGTGATTCGTTTGGAACTGGAAAGTTATTAACGATAGTGACAAATGATATTACATCTATTCAATCGGCGATGACGATGACATTACGTGTTCTCGTTCGTGGTCCTTTGTTATTTATCGGAAGTATCATAATTGTTTTTGTGACAGCACGCGAGTTATTTCCTATATTACTCGTAGTCGTTCCAATTTTATTACTTGCCATTATATTCATTGCGAGTAAAGCGAGCGGGACGTTCAAAAAGGTGCAAGAAGCATTAGATAAAGTGAATACAAAGTTACAAGAAAATTTATCTGGAGTACGTGTTATTAAAGCGTATGTAAGACAAAAATATGAAATTAATCAGTTTGGAAATGTTAATACAAATTTAACGAAGATAAATATTCGAGCGGTGCAGCTTATTTCCTTAATGATGCCAATCATAATGTTAGTTGTAAGCGGAGGGATTGTCGCAACATTATGGATTGGTGGAGAAAAAGTATTTAACGGGACTCTTCAAGTAGGAGCTATATTAGCGTTTATAAATTATTTGAATATCATTTTAATGTCACTTATGTCTATCAGTATGGTATTTATGCAAATCGCGCGAGCATTTCCGTCTGCGGATCGAGTACAGCAAGTTTTAAATACTGAGGTTGATATTACGAGCGAAACAAATGCGCTTGTACCTAAGGAAATTGAGGGGAATATTGATTTTAAAAATGTTAGTTATAGTTATACGAAAAATAATGAATATGTTTTAAAAGATATTTCATTTCGCATATGTAAAGGTGAAAAAGTAGGGGTTATCGGTTCTACAGGAAGTGGTAAATCTACTTTAGCAAAATTGTTACCACGCTTATACGATGTTGATCAAGGTGAAATATGTATTGATGGAATAAATGTTAAGGCATACGATTTACAAAAACTTCGTGGTTCAATCGGGTTTGTACCTCAAAAGGCATTGTTGTTTTCAGGTAGTATAGAAGAGAACTTACGTTATGGAAAAGAAGATGCAACGAAGGAAGAGCTGGAAGTGGCGGCTTCATCAGCTTGTGCGACTGAGTTTATTAACAAACTGGAAGATTCTTATCAATATCATGTAACACAAGGTGCGACGAATTTATCAGGTGGACAAAAACAACGTGTATCCATTGCAAGGGCGCTTGTGAGAAAGCCATCTATTCTTGTATTAGATGATTCTACATCAGCAGTTGATGCTAAATCAGAATCTAACATTCAATCAGCATTAAGGAGAGAATATAAAGGAACAACAACATTATTAATTGCTTCTAAAATCTCATCAATAATAGATGCTGATAAAATTCTCGTTTTAGATAATGGTGAATTAGTTGGTGATGGTACACATAAAGAACTGTTAGAACAATGCGAGGTTTATCAAGAAATCTATCTTTCCCAAGGTGGCAATTTGTATAAGGAAGGTGGGAAAGAACATGCGTAATTTTCAAGGGCAATTTGCTAATAAAGGTGGACGTAACGCGCCTAAGTTAGGGAAAGCTAAAAATACGACAGGAACTGTAATGCGAGTATGGAACTATATGGGGTATCAAAAAGTTGCTCTTACGTTCGTTATATTTTTAGTATTTGCTACAACGTTACTTGGATTATTAGGTCCTTATTTAATGGGAGTAATTATAGATCAATATATTGTACCGAAAGATTTAAATGGCACAGCAAGAATGTGCATGTTACTTATCGCAATTTATGGTATTACAGTGTTTTTAACTTGGTTACAAACATTTGTCATGGTTAACGTTGCATTAAAAACGATACAAAAAATAAGACAAGATATTTTTGAGAAAATCCAAACGCTTTCTTTACGGTTCTTTGATGTACGTTCTCAAGGGGATTTAATGAGTCGTGTAACAAATGATATAGATAATTTGAATCAAGCGTTGACACAAAGTGTTGTACAAATTATTTCATCAGCGCTAACTTTTATAGGTGTGACGATTGCGATGTTCGCATTAGATTGGATTTTAGCGATTGTTACTTTAATTACAGTACCTATTATGTTTTTCGTTACAAAAAAACTAGTTGCTTATAGTGGTAAAAACTTTGCAAAGCGTCAAAAAGATTTAGGAGAATTAAATGGATTTATTGAGGAAGCTATAACAGGTGCGGATGTTACAACGTTATATGGGAAAGAAAAAGAAACCGTACAAAATTTCAATAAAATTAATGAACAGCTAAGAGTTTCTGCAACGAAGGCGGATACATTTTCAGCTTTTATTTTTCCGAGTATGAACTTTATTAACAACTTAGGTATGGGACTTGTAATTGGGACTGGGTCAGTAATGGCTTTAAATGGAATGACAACAGTAGGTGTCATTGCAGCTTTTATTAATTATTCTCGTCAATTCTCAAGACCACTCAGTCAATTCGCAACTTTAATGAATACGATTCAAGCGGCAGTGGCTGGTGGGGAACGTGTCTTTGAAATTATGGATGAAGTACCGGAAATCAAAAATAAAAAAGATGCATTCGTTGTACAAAATTTACAAGGACATGTTGCACTCGAGAATGTTTCATTTGGGTATGAGGAAAATAAAACGATTTTAAAAGAAGTGAGTCTTAAAGCGCGGCCAGGGGAGACAATTGCTTTAGTAGGTCCAACTGGATCGGGCAAAACAACAATCATTAATTTGCTAACGCGCTTTTACGATATACAGCAAGGACAAATTCATATTGATGGAAAAAACATAAAAGAATATGATATGAATTCGTTGCGAAGTAAAATAGGAGTAGTTTTACAAGATACGTATTTATTTGCTGGGACGATTATGGATAATATACGTTATGGGCGATTAGATGCGAGTGATGAAGAAGTAATCAATGCAGCTAAGGCAGCATCTGCACATTCTTTTATAAAACATTTACCGAATCAATATGAAACAAAAATAGCTTCAGAAGGATCGAATTTAAGTCAAGGACAGAAACAACTTCTTGCAATTGCAAGGGCAATTTTAGCAGATGCAGATATATTAATTCTCGACGAAGCAACATCTAATATTGATACGAGAACAGAATTACAAATACAAGAAGGACTAAACAATTTAATGAGAGGTCGAACAAGTTTCGTAATCGCTCATCGACTGAAAACGATTGAAAAAGCAGATCAAATCCTTGTTATAAAAGATGGAAGTATTTTGGAAAAAGGGAACCATGAATCTCTCATGGAAGATAGAGGATTTTACTTTGATCTGTATACGAGTCAGTTTAAAATTTAAGAAGAATTTTTGATAGGGTGCGGTTTCTCTAGAAAGGAGAAACCGCATTTTTATATTTATAAAGATAATTAGAAATATAGACTTGAATTTTTTTAGATACACGAATTGTTAGCAAATACTAGAAACTTCAGTGCCAGACGGGAACAATAATTTACGAGGTATTGTAATAATCTCAAGAGCCATCTGGGCTGAATGGAGAAGTATTGGAGTTAACTCTAAAGCGTGTGTTAATAATAATATAAAGCTTGTTAGAATTGCAAAGCTTCCCCAAAAGAAACTTTTTGAAGTGTTACGGAAATCTTTTATTAAGGAAAAGAAAGAAAAAAATGCTGTAACAACAAGAATTAAAAATTTATACTTATCAGCCATTAAACCCCTCCTAAAGAACAATAACTTATATTATAGCGTATTTTTCTGTATTATTATAAAGAGATTTTAAAATGAATGATAAAAAGTAGAGGCCGCAACTTAAAGGAATGACGGATTACCTTGAGCGTAGAGGCTGGTGGTATGAAGTTAAGTAAAGATTTTATTTTAGTGAAACAGAAAAATCACTCGGCCTCAAAAAGAGGATACTTTTATTGAGTAATCCTCTTTTTTAATAAAGGAAATTTAATTGGTTATAATGGAAAGCGCACTGAAAACTAATAAAACGGCCATAATGATGTTAAATGATTTAGTATGCTTCAACAAAAGTTTTTGAAACATGGAACCGAATAATGTCCAACTAAATGTGCTCATTAATCCAACTACACCTAGAAATAATGAAAAAAGTAGATAACTTGAATATGAATTGTAGTAAGGAAGAATAAAAGTTGATACTACAGTTAGTCCGAATAGTATTCCTTTAGGGTTAATAAACTGAAGGAAAATCCCAACTGTAAATAAATTTTTATTATATTTTTCATTGGGATTTATGCTAGTTTTACTTGTGAGTATTTTAAGAGCTAAATATAGCATATATGCTACACCTAAGATTTTTAAAGGGAATTCGATTATAGGTAGGATTTTAATTAATACAATATTAAAGAAACTACATAAGGAAGTGAGGATGAAAAAACCGAAAGCTACTCCGAAGCAAAATTGCATACTCCTTTTTAAACCATGTTGATTAGCGTATGTCATAGCTAAAAAATTGTTGGGTCCGGGTGTGAAGCTACTTATAAAAACAAATAACAAAAAAGAAAATATAGGCATTTCAAAACCCCCTAAGTATTTTGTATGTTATAATGACTGAAAAGAACTATATAACGTGTGCTTTTTATTATACATAACGGTCGTTATATTGTATATAGTGTAGGGGTGTTTCTTATGGAAGAAATTCAACTTATTCTGGCGAAAAATTTAAAAACAATTCGAGAAAAAGAAAAATTAAGTTTAGAAAAGGTTTCCCAATTAACAGGTGTGAGTAAAACGATGATTGGACAAATTGAACGTGGAGAGTCAAGTCCAACATTAACAACGATATGGAAAATTGCGAATGGTTTGAAAGTGTCTTTTACTTCTTTAATCAATAATCCGCAACCGGATACGAAAGTTGTTTTACGAAATGATGTTCAAGTATTATCAGAAGACAATGGAAGATATAAAGTGTATCCTTCTTTTCCTTTCCAAGATGATAGGAACTTTGAAATCTATACGGTTGAAATTGAAACAGAAGGAAAGTTAAATTCGGAAGGTCATAAAGAAGGGACTGAAGAATTTATAACGGTGTTTGAAGGGGAATTGACAATTGAAATAAATGATTGTCAGTATAAATTAAATAGCGGGGATTCAATTCGCTTTAAGGCGGATAGACCGCATTCCTATCGTAATTTTGGAAGAACGCAAACCCGGTTAAATATGACTATTTATTATTCAACTTCATAAATTTACAGCTACCTTGAAAAACAAAGAAAGGCGTAATGATAAAACCATCTATAAGAGATGGTTTTTATTTTTTATAATCCACAAAAAAAGACACTCATTTGAGTGTCAACATAGTGTTGCTCTCGCGTATAGGATTGGGGTATGTTTCTCAAATATGTTTTGAGATGGTTCGCATTTGAGAAACTATCTTCATGTTCAATGTAACATTAGCAGTGAGGAGTGTAAATTGATAATGTATATACGGAAAATTTAGTATAGATACTTTGTACTATGAATATAGTACAAAGTATTTCTTATTGCATAATCACTTACGTGAAGTTATTAAAATATAAACTAAAGGAATGACCTAGTAGTTACTATTTTAGCATTTAAGAATGATTATTATAAAAAGAATGAATCATTTTTTAATCGATTCGTATAATTGTTAAAGAGGCGCCTGTTGAACCACCTCCAACTAAATTAACTATGGATAATACGCCGAATAGTTGAAGTGAAATTGTATTACCAGCAGTTAAATTAATTATTAAATTATTATTATAATTTGAAGTTGATAATGCGGGAGAAAAAATAGATCCGGAAAGTGGAGTCGAAGAGTTTAATAGTAGCGATTTAGTATTTTGGAATGGAACTATCATTTTATTATATTAATACTACTAGTTATAGTAACGGTAAAAAGTTTACTTTATGTAAAATCATTTGAGTATGAAAAAGTAGTTATGGAATTTTTCTAAAATGATAGAGGGTTTATTTTGTTAATTAGTAAACAAAATGTGAAATGAGGTAGTAAATTGAACAGCGATGAAAAATTATCTTTGAATAAAGGTATGGTAAGACCAGAAAATATTGGACCTACTTTTCCGGTTCTTCCGCCAATTTATATTCCAACGGGAGCAACGGGAGCAACAGGATCAACAGGGTCAACGGGAGCAACAGGGTCAACGGGAGCAACGGGAGCAACAGGAGTAACGGGAGCAACAGGAGTAACGGGAGCAACAGGAGCAACGGGAACAACGGGAGCAACAGGAGCAACTGGTGGCGGAGCTATTATTCCATTCGCTTCGGGTACAACACCAGCTGCGTTAGTTAACGCATTAGTAGCAAATACAGGAACTCTTCTTGGATTTGGATTTAGTCAGCCTGGTATAGCTTTAACAGGTGGAACTAGTATCACATTAGCGTTGGGTGTAGGTGATTATGCATTTGTAGCACCACGCGCAGGTGTTATTACGTCATTAGCAGGTTTCTTTAGTGCAACAGCTGCATTATCTCCATTATCACCTGTTCAAGTGCAGATACAAATATTAACTGCACCTGCAGCAAGTAATACGTTTACAGTACAGGGTGCACCTCTATTATTAACACCAGCATTTGCTGCAATCGCAATTGGTTCTACAGCATCAGGTATTATACCTGATGCTATCCCAGTAGCTGCAGGAGATAAAATACTACTATACGTTTCATTAACAGCAGCAAGTCCAATAGCTGCAGTAGCTGGATTTGTAAGTGCAGGTATAAATATCGTCTAGTTTGTTACAACGCCTGTTTGAAATTTGAATTGGCGTTTGTATATAGCCCATCCTAATTTTATTAGGGTGGGCTATATTTTATGGAAAGATAGGTGATAAATCAATTGAGAAAGTACTCTTTGTTAAAAAAATCAAAATTAATGATTTATAATCTATTGTTTATGGAATAAGTTATATGATTTGAAAAATTATCTATAAATAAAAAAGATGAATTCTATTAAAAACAGAATTCATCTTTTAAATAAAAGGGAAGTAATTTATTTATCGTGAGTGTTAAAATGTTATTGTACAAATTAGTAATCAACTATTTGTTTTTATTACAGTTACATCCTTTTTTCTTTACATAGCCTTGATTGGCTAAGTCTCTTTGTGATTGGGAATTGGAAGATTGAGAATTCGAAGACTGAGAGGATGTTGATGAACTACTATTTTTATTATGAGAGTAGTTTTTTCGATAGTTATAATTACTCATAGTACTATCACCTCCAATTAAATATATAACTATTATATGTAGCTATTCTATTAATTGTTACGATAATAAATAGGAATGGGTATATAATAAAAAAATCTCCTACGTATTTTCCGAGGAGATAAATAATTGTCCTTTCATAATATAAATTAATATCCCCAGTAAAGAGGAAAATAATATGAATTTTGGTAATATAAATTTTGTTGTGGATTAGGAGGATGAGTTGCAGGGGGTATCGTTCCGCGGTTCTGATTACAATTTGCTGGAGGACCGATTACTGTAGTGGATTGAATAGGGGATACCGCTTGTTTCCATTGTTGCTCATCGAGACAGTAAGTATGGGCCATTATATTAGTGGGAGTTAATCTTAACATGTCAGAACCAAAAATAACTTCTGGTGTTGGTGCGTCGAAGATTGCTAATAAATGAGTGTTATCTGCTGTAGCAATTTCATAATGCCACCACGCTTGTGGAATGTTGGCAACTTGCCCCGGTTTTATTGGTAAGTTTAATATTTGATTTGTAAAAGGATTAAGTAAAGAAACAACTGCAGAGCCTGAAATGCAGTAAACAAGTTCAGCTGCATTTTGATGTATGTGCGGCTCTACAACATTTCCTGTACTTAAATAGATATCTAATAAAGAAGTGTTTTCTAACATATTTAATTGTTTCTTGCCAAGTACGTTTATATAGTTTTGAGCATCTTTCTGAAAAAAATTACTTTTATTTAAATCATAAGTGAAATTAATTGAGGGGGAAGTGTAGTCGATATTGGAACTCAATTGTATTACCTGCCTTTCTATTAGTAAGTAAGGTTACAAAATTAGGATATGTGTCTATTGTTGGTTGTGTGCAGTTGTTGGTATCTTATTAAATTTGCTTATTCCATAAAGAATATGGGGTGTATTTCGTATCATAAAAAACAGACCAATACTTTTTATAAGAAGCATTGGTCTATTTTTTATGATAGTTTTTGCTGAATAATTAATTGTGCTTTAGCGGTATTGGCATAATTGAGCCAATCTAATACCAAGTTTTGTTTTAAATCAAAGTAGATTTCTATGACGTCAAAATGGGATACCTTTGTTTTAAGTGGAACAGGTATACCGTTTACTTTTGCATTTTTCATGTTATGTGCAATTTTTGGAAATGCAGAGAAAGTAAAATCAATAATTGTAGCACCATCTGGTAAATAAATAGGTTGTAAATCTGAAGTATAAGCCGTTATGGTATTTTCAAATAGTTCGTACGATACTAGATTGTGGAACGCAATTGGATCTGTAGTTAATAAATTGTTATGCACAATTGTATCATTCATTATTTTATAAGATATGGATTGGATATTTGCAGTTCTATTATTTAATAAAGAAAAAATGCCGTTATCTTTTAATGTTTTTGCTAATTGTGTTTGAATGATAATTGTTTGTTCAGTATTATTCATATTGACTTTAGTTTTTAAATTGTTATTAAAATAGCTTTTTTCAAGAGTTTTAATTCATTAAATTGTAGATAATTTGCCTTTTGTAATAATACCTCGCTCATATAAATCCGTCCCTTAAAATTATTTTTAATAGTAATTCTACATAATAGAATAAATCCCCTTTGAAATTATTTTAATTATGTAAAAAATAAAGGTGTTGAGATGAAACTATATTCGTATATCCATTCATACTTTGGATTGATGGAAAAAAGTAAAGAACGTGTTAATTTAATATTACATCAATCATTAATAAGGGGTGAAGGTTCATGTCATTTAGTGAAATGATTAGAAATGAAGTGCTCAGCTGGGCGGGTGTTTCTGAAAAACCGCATCGATTTGGCGGCATTGAAATAAATTACGGTAAGAAAGAACTTGGTCATCTGCATGGAGATAAGTTAGTCGATTTACCATTTCCAAAGTTAAAGCGGGATGAATTAGTAAACCAAGGATTGGTCAAACCACATCACGTATTACCTGAATCAGGATGGATCAGTTATTATATAAAGAGTGAAGAGGATATACCATTTGCAATTGAGTTATTTCGTATGCAATATGACCGAATAAAAAAATAATGTAATAAAATAGATGAGTAAAAATATATTTTCATGTCACATCCCTCCTTAATCGTTCGTCTTGTATGTAGAACGATAAGGAGGGATTTTATTATGAAGAAATTTGATGTAGCAATTGTTGGTGGTGGCCTTGCTGGATTAACAGCGTCTATATATTTAGCGAAAGCTGGAAGAAAAGTGATTGTTTTAGAAAAGTCCAATCGCTTTGGTGGTCGAGGGATGACTATTAATAAAAATGGGATCTGTATGAATCTTGGTGCACACGCCTTATATAGAGGAGGAGCCGCATTTTTAACTTTTAATGAGCTCGGTATGAATCTACCGGGTGGAATTCCATCTACAAAAGCACATGGAATATGGAAAGGGGATATTTTCACCATACCAACAGATTTCCGTTCAATTTTATCAACACCACTACTTTCGTGGTCTGCAAAAGTACAATTCTCACGTCTTATGATTCGTTTAGGGAATTTAGATGTAAGAAAAGTTCAAAAAGTGAGCCTAACTACATGGGCAGAAAATGAAATAAAAGATCCAATGGTTCGCAATATATTTTATGCGCTATGCCGAACAACAACATATACGTTTGCTCCTACAATACAATTAGCATCATCTGTACTAAAGCAAATACAGCTTTCGATAAAAGATGGGGTATTTTATGTAGATGGTGGCTGGGAGACGATAATAACAAAATTAAGAGACATTGCGAATCATGCCGGGGTGCAATTTTTGGATAAAAAGCATGTTTTGGAAATAGAGCATTACGAAGATAAACAAAGAATATATTGTTTTGATGATGAGGTATTTGAAGTAGGTACAGTCATTGTGACGACTCCACCGAAAGAAGCTTGTAACATAATTAAAGGTGTGGAAGGAACAAGTTTGTATAGATGGAGTGAACAATCGGTACCGGTTACTGTTGCTGCATTAGATATTGGTTTGAGACGATTACCTAATCCGACACATCAATTTGCGTTAGGGTTAGATCAGCCTATATTTTTCACGAATCAATCAAGAGCAGCTAAATTAAGTGATGATGGATCAATTGCAGTGAGTTTAATTAAGTACCATAATCCTGTACTAGAGATGAAACATACTCATGAAGATAAAGAACAGTTAGAAAGTACAATGGATTTGCTACATCCAAATTGGAAAAGAGAAGTTGTTGCGCAACAATATTTACCGAAAATAACAGTAGTATATGATTTTCCTCATATAAACCGAGTTGAAAAATCAGGTCCTAATATCCCTGAAATGCCAGGTGTTTACGTTGCAGGTGATTGGACTGGGCATGATGAAATATTAGCTGATGCTGCAGTAGCAAGTGGAAAACGTGCAGCGTTACACATTTTAAAGCAATTAGAAAGTGAGGGAGTTCATCATGGAAACGGAGCAATTATATGAAGCGTATCAACCATTATTATTTTCGTTAGCATATAGAATCCTTGGGAGTGTTATGGATGCTGAGGATATCGTTCAGGATGTATTTATCTCGTTAAATAATATAGAGGATCTTCAGTCTATAGAAAATATGAAAGCATATTTGTGTAAGATGGCGACAAATCGTTCAATTGACAAATTACGTTCGGCAGCGCATAAACGTAACGTGTACGTAGGGATGTGGTTACCAGAGCCACTTGTAGAAGAAAGTAATGAGCCATCAGAGTCATTTGTTATGAAAGAATCCCTTTCCACAGCATATTTATTACTTTTACAACAACTGTCTGAGGTAGAAAGGATTGTTTTCATATTAAGAGAGGTTTTCAGTTATGAATACGAAGAAATAGCTTCAATTGTTGATAAGAGTAGTGTGAACTGTAGAAAGATCTTTCAACGGGCACGAAATAGTATATTGGATAAGCCGAAGCAATCAACATTAAGTACGAAGAAAATGGCTGATTATGTTGAAAAGTTTGTATCATCACTACAATGTGGTGATGCGCAAGGTATGTTAGAAGTATTAAAAACAGATGCGATATTGAAAGCAGATGGTGGTGGTAAAGTTACAACTGCGATTCATCCAATCTATTCTGCAGATAGAATTATTCGTTTATTCTCTGGAATTAGAAGTAAGTTCCCATCAGCGTACAATGTTGATTATAAGATAGTAAATGGTGCCCCAGGTGTTATTGTTAAAGTGAAAAACAAAGTGACTTATGTACTTTCATTCACATTTGAGAATGAGAAAATCTCAAATATTTATATGATGGTTAATCCTGAAAAACTTATGCACTTAAATAGAATAGTATAAAAAAGACGCATTTCTTTAGAAGTGCGTCTTTTTATTATTTTTCTAACATTTCAAGAGGTACATCTTTTTCGCCAGCTACCTCAAATTTAATTTCCCCGTCTTCTTCATAAATACGTGTAATAATCGGTATAGTAATCATTAATTTTTTGTGCTGCTTTCGTTTTCGAGCAGCATCTAAGCTAATCACGTTCATTTGTAAGCATCCTTTCTTCTAGAAATATATAAACAAAGAAAATGCGTCCGGAAAGGGCGCTTAATTGAATTTGAAATACCGATTCATTTAAATGGGGTTTATATGATTTAACAACTGCAATTGAATTAAAAATAGTATGAATGGAATAATTGCACGTAGAAATTAACTTTACCAAAAAACGAAACAATATGCTATAAAAAATTATAAATCTTTGTCATATAACGAGAAAAAGGTTTTTGTTTCGCATATAATGAAAGTAGACGAGCAACAAGAGCTTTTTCATCATATTGCTTTAGAAAGGCGATGAAAAAAATGGATACATTAAATTCATTATTATTTCAACTTGAACAATATGGAGAAGAGCATGATCGAAATAAAAAAACACGGGAAGAAAAATTACGGAATATTTCTCGTGAGATGGGGCAATTTTTATCAATTTTAGTAAAAGGGTGTAGCGCAATAAACATTTTAGAAATTGGAACTTCTAATGGTTATTCTACATTGTGGTTAGCTAATGCGGTAGAAGAAACAAATGGAAATGTAACAACTGTGGAGCTTTCTTCAGAACGAGTTGGAGAGGCACTTGTCAATTTTGAAAAGGCAAACTTGTTGCAAAGGATTGATGTTCACAATCAAGAAGCAGGGGCATTTTTAGATTCACAACTAGATCATTCATTTGATTTTATTTTCCTAGATTCAGAGCGTACGCAATACATGTGGTGGCTTGAACATATAAAACGCATTTTACAACCACAAGGTCTTCTTGTTGTCGATAATGCTACTTCTCATGCGAGTGAATTAGCTGAGTTTATAAAAATGATTGAAGAAGATAAAATGTTTGAAACAGTGTTATTGGCATTTCAAAATGGTGCATTTGTAGCGCGTAAGAAGCAATAGGATTGAACGCAATATAATTATCACATTGAAAAAGGGTGTATGTCAAAAGATTGAGTACAGTAGGATGGGAAGGTCGTAATTTATATACGTAACATACGAAGAATCCGCCTTCAGCATGTCGGTCTCTAGGTCTTAAGTCTGAGGAAAATTATGTTGTTTACAGGTATACTTATAGTAAGAAACAGGGAATGACTGCATAAGCAGGTATTTCTTGAAAATTGATTTCATATAGGCTGTTTGCACATGAAATACAATATATTAGATGAAATATAGTGCACATAAATTCGCACATATAAATAAAGGAGCGATTTTGTTGACTGAACTCGAGAAAAAAGAACCCGTATCAATTGTGAAAGATAATAATGTAGAAGTAGTAGTTGATACAGTTATAAAAGATGAAGAACTTGATGAATTAAATAAAGAAGCCGATCTTTATGTACAAAAATTAAATAGCGAGCAAAATACAGATTTATCGAAAGTATTGTCTCAGCTAGGAGATTTAGGGGATAAAGAACAACAAGCAGCAGGACAAACGTTATCAGCATTAAAACGTCCTGTCACAGCGATGATGAACGGGAAAAATGAAGAAATCCCGAATACATTGTTAGAATTACGTAAAGTAGTATCAGAGCTTGATCCGAATTCATTAAAAGCAAGTGGTATGAAGAAAATTATGTTTAAAGTATTCAAGAAAAATCCACTTGAAACATACGTGCATAAATACCAATCTATAGATAAGCAAATTGAGGAGATTATAAGATCGCTTCTAATTGGCCGTGACAACTTACAAGAAGATACTGTTGGCCTAGAGATGCTTAAGGAACAATCACACGATAAAATTCACGCGCTTGATAAGCAAGTATACTTAGGGAAAAAACTTGCTGGCATGCTGGAAGCTGAGAAACAAAATCCAGAACGTCAAAGGGATATTCCATTAATTAATGATGCATTAGAAAAGATACTCGTACGTACGCGCAATATGCAACAAGCGAAAAGTGTGTTATTACAATCTATCGCATCAGTAGACATTATTAAGAAAAATAATGAAAAGTTAACAGAGGCAATTCGTAATGCAATTACGATGACGCAAAACGTTGTAACAGTTTCTGCTGCGATTCAGCTAGCATTAACGAATCAACGTAAAACAATTGATGCAGTGAATGCAACAAATGAAGCAATTGAATCCATGGTATTAAGTAATTCCCAAGCGTTAAAACAAAATACAGAAGAAACAACAAAACTTCTTGAAAATCCTGCAATTAGCATGGATAAATTACGCGAATCATTCCAAAATGTATTTGCTGCGATTGAAGCTTCTGAGAAATCATCAGAACGTATTATCGAGTCAAGTAAGAAGTTTGTTATTGAACTAGACACATTTAATGATGAAATGAAACAAAAGCTCATTCAGCGCCCAAGAAAATAGCAGACTTTTAGAGGAGGTGAAAAAATGAGTTTCATTCAAACCGTACTATTATTACTCGGTACATTGCTTTTAATCGCATTTACGGTCGTTGTTTTAGTCGTATATTTCGGACGAAAACTGTATTTTTCATGGACGAAGCCATATAAAAGAGCACACGATTCTTTAGAAAAGTTATCGAATAAATCATTACCGTTTCTACAAGAATTTACACAACATCCACTCTTTTATCGCTGGATTCGCACGGAAGGAAAAAAAGAGCAACATACATTAAACACTCTTTTCTGTGCATCGAGCCAACGTACGAGAGAGCAAGTATTCTCAATGTTACCGAAAGAAAAACAGAAAAAAGTACATGTAATGGCAAAAACAACGAAAAAACTTACAAATGAAGATATTGATGTAGCTGCGATAAAAGTGAAAGATTTTTTAAGACAAGAAACGCAGCAAACAGTAAAACCGACAGATTTATCGTTTTATAAATTGTATTTTTATGATCGATATCCAGATGCATTAAATACAATTCAAGCGTATAAGCGTTCAATAAATCCTTCATTACAAAAAACAGTTGATGATATTACAATTTCAGTATTAAATGCACTGCCGTACTATCAAGAGCAACGTATGTTTGAACAACAACATAAACTTGAAACGTTCTTAATGAAAGATTTAATAGCGATGTTATCTTTAGTGGTGCAATTACCACCATCACAACGTCCTGAAAAAGAAGAAGAATTGAAAGTCTACTTACAAAATTTCCAAAAAGAAATGGAAGTAGTAGAGAGGGACATTCGCGACTCGATTGATCACGATTTGAATGTGAAGATGAGAGCAGCGACTGAGAAGTTTAAGAATAAATAAAAAAGACGCCTTAAAGCTATAATACTTAGCTTTAAGGCGTTTTTTTATTAGTTGTTATTTTGCTTTAACGGTAGTATGACTAGAAGCAACACTTTCATTATGCAATCGATCAACCGCAGTTACTACATACGTATATGTTTCTCCAGGGATAGCCGTTTTATCTACATAAATTTCTCCAGGCTTTGTCTTTCTTACAGTAGTAAGTAAATTTTTCGGATTTTCTATATTCACTTCACTTTTTCCATTCACGCGGTAAATGGCGTAATAAGCAGAATCATTCTCTCTATCGTCAATAATACCTACAGCAATACCTTCATCTCTTGGAATAGCACCTTTTAAAGTCGGTTGTTTTGGTGGATCATGATCAAGCCAAGGCATAGAGGGGATTAATGCAGGATATTTATATATGTCTTTTGAGAGTCTATCTTTAATTCCTAGTGGATTGTTATTAATATCTTTCAAGCTAAAATGCATACTACCTTTTATTTCAGGATATAACCGATTTAATTCAATTTGTCTTGGGTATTCTTCTGGATTAGACCAAGCTGGGACAGAATTATTATTAATTTTATAGGCCGCCTGACCGATGTATAGGTGAATCGGTTTATTAGTTGTTTCTTTTACCCACCAATCTACTAAAATGTCATATGCAGCTGGTGTGAAACCAATATTCCAATATATTTGCGGTGTAATGTAGTCAATATATCCTTTTTGTATCCACTCACGTGTATCAGCGTAAAGGTCATCATAGTTCCTTTGACCTGCAGTTGTGTTAGAGCCAGTTGGATCGTCAGCTATATTTCGCCATACGCCGAACGGACTTATGCCAAACTTTACGTATGATTTTTCTTGTTTTATAGCAGTATTTAAATCTTTTACAAGTTCATTTACATTGTTACGTCGCCAATCCTCTATATTTGTAAATCTACCGTTATTATACGTTTCGTACGTTTTTTGATCGGGGAATTGTTCACCTGCTACTTTATATGGATAAAAATAATCATCCATATGCAGCGCATCAATGTCATAATTTTGCACGATTTCTAAAGCACCTTCAGTTATAAATTTTTTCACTTCCGGAATACCGGGATTGTAATATAACTTCCCGCCATAAGGTACAATCCAATCGGGGTGTTGTTTTGCAGGGTGATTATTTGATAATCGATTTATATCAGTGTGATTCATCGTTATTCGGTATGGGTTAATCCATGCGTGGAATTCTATATTTCTTTTATGTGCTTCATCGACCATAAATGCGAGTGGGTCATAACCAGGATCTTTTCCTTGTGTGCCCGTAATGTATTCAGACCAAGGACCGTAATTTGAAGGATAAAAGGCATCAGCGGTTGGTTTGATTTGTACAACGACTGCATTCATACCGGTGTTTTTAACATCGTCTAATAATCTAATAAACTCTTGTTTTTGATTTTCGATGGGTAAGCCGGTTTTTGAGGGCCAATCAATATTAAGAACAGATGCGATCCATACAGCACGTAATTCATGTTTTTTATACGTAGTATTAGCTTCAGCATAAGTAGAGTGAGGGGAAATGAAAGTGAAAGGAATAAAAAAGATGACGATACAACATATCATTAATAAACGTTTAACAATCATTTATACGCCTCCCTATTATGTGGTTAACTATTATGATATCCGAGATGAGGTTGTTCTTACAATTGAGAAAAATAAATATTGAAACATTAATTTAATAGGAAAAATATTTTTACTGAAATTTACTTTCATTATAACTAAATTCATTTACTACTTCATATGCTTGTTAGTAAAGTGAAACTTCCTTTCATTTGAAGGGGAATAAATTATAAGTATAGGAGGATTCATAAATGAAGGTTTTGTTCGTTTGTTCTGGAGGAATGTCCAGCGCAATTGTTGTAAACGCTTTAAAAAAGGAGGCGGAGAAAAAGGGTATGAACATGGAAGTGCATGCGATTGGAACAAATGAGGTAGAGGAAGAAGTAAAGAATGGCTGGGACGTTGTAATGGTTGCACCTCAAGTTAGACATCGATTTGATTCTGTTAAAAAATTCGCAGAAGAGGAATCTATCCCGTGCGGTATTATACCGCCGCAAGCATATACACCTCTTGGCGGACCGACTTTATTAAAGACTGTAAATGATTTAATTCGTTAGGGGGAACCGTTATGAATAAGTTTGTCACGTTTCTCGATAAAAACTTATCTGGACCGATGGCAAGACTTTCTGAACAGAGACATTTACAAGCAATCCGTGATGGAGTGATTTCAGCATTACCATTTATCATCGTAGGAAGTTTCTTTTTAATCGTAGCATTTCCACCTTTACCGAAAGATAGTTTCATATCCGTTTGGGCATTAAAAAATCAAACAAGTATATTAATACCATATCGCCTAACGATGTTTATTATGTCTTTATATATAGCATTTGGAATAGGATATAATTTGGCGAAAAGTTATAAATTAGATGCTTTATCGGGAGCTCAGCTAGCAGTATGTTCACTGCTATTAACATTAACTCCTGAATTAATTGATAAAAAAGGATTTATGCTTCCGATGACAAATCTTGGAGGTCATGGATTATTCGTGACGATGATTGTTTCTATTTTATCCGTAGAGATTTTAAGGTTTTGTAAGAAGAAAAATGTAATGATTAAAATGCCAGAACAAGTACCGCCATCTGTGTCGCGTTCGTTTGAAGCACTTATACCTGCTGCATTCGTTATTATTATTATGAGTCTAGTAACTGTCGTTTTTAGCATTGATTTACACCATGTTGTTGATAAACTAGCAGCACCATTAGTAAAAGCTGGGGATAGTTACTTCGGTGTAATGATTCCAGTGTTTTTAATTACGTTTTTTTGGTCATTCGGAATCCATGGTGTGTCGGTTGTTGGAACTGTTGCTCGGCCATTATGGGAAGTATACTTAGGGAAAAATGGTGAAGCAGTTGCTAGTGGAGCAGATCAGTTGCCATTTATTTCACCAGAGCCGTTATATCAATGGTTTATATGGATTGGCGGTTCTGGTGCGACATTAGGGCTTGTATTAGCTATGATTGTATTTGGTCGATCAAAATATTCGAGAGCATTATCAAGAACTTGTATTGTTCCGGGTATTTTTAATATAAATGAGCCAGTCATATTCGGATTACCGATTGTACTAAATCCAATTTTAATTATCCCATTTATCATTACACCACTTGTAACGGCAACTGTTGCATATTCAGCAACTGCGATGGGATTTGTAACACCAACACATATTATGCCACCGTGGACATTACCAGCTCCAATTGGTGCGTATTTAGCTACAGGCGGAGATTGGCGTGCAATAGTATTAGTTTTTATAAATATAGCAATATCGTTCCTTATATATTTACCATTCTTTAAAATGTACGACAAAAATATGCTTGAAATTGAGAAGAATGGTGAAGGCGAATCTGTTAATCCATAATCTTTATGCTTTAATTTATGAGTGATAGGTATTTTGCCTATCACTTCTTTCACATGAAGTCCAGAGAGGATGAAATGGAATGAATATAAAATTTAGTTATAAAGGTGTATTTTTATTATTATTTGGAGTGATATGTGCGAATCTACTTTTTGTGCCTTTATTAAGAATGCTACATCTATCACAAATGCATAGTATATGGCTTGTTACAAGCATTGCGGCAAGCATTTTGCTTACAGTAGTTGTTTCTTTCATTGATGGATCGTTTGCATCGAAAGCTCAGTTGTTTTTTAGATTTATATTGTTTTCGATCGGTTGTACATTTGTAACTTACATGATTGTTTTTTAATAAATAGGAGGTCATGCATGTTATGTATATTGCAGGGGTAATGTCCGGTACTTCATTAGATGGAATAGATGTAGCGCTCGTTCGTATAGAAGGGAGTGGTGTAGAGTCTAAGGTCGAACTCATCCATTTTACTACAGTTCCATTTCGTAATGATATAAAAAGTGAAATACAACAAGCATTATCAATAGAAAATTCAAATGTCCAACTCATATGTAGTTTAAATTTTAAGTTAGGTTTATGTTTCGCCAACGCTGTAAAAGAAGTTTGTAAAGAGGCCAATTTTTCTTTGGAACAATTAGATTTGATAGGTTCTCACGGACAAACGATTTACCATCAGCCAAAGCCAGAAGGGAATATGATAGCTTCCACATTGCAAATTGGGGAGCCTGCAGTAATAGCATATGACACGAACACGACGGTTATCTCAAATTTCCGAACGATGGACATGGCAGCAGGAGGACAAGGTGCACCACTTGTACCATATTCAGAAGTTATTTTGTATCGTGACCCAAGTAAAAATAGACTACTACAAAATATTGGTGGGATTAGTAATGTTACCGTAATACCAAGTCAAAAAAGTGATCAGAACGTTATAGCTTTTGATACTGGTCCGGGTAATATGATAATTGATGAAGTATGTCAAAGGTTATTTCAGTTGCCATATGATCAAAATGGTGAAATTGCAGAACAGGGTGAAGTTGTAGATGAAATTTTGACATATTGTATGAATCATCCATTTTTGAAAATGAATCCACCGAAATCAACTGGTAGAGAACAGTTTGGTGAAGAGTTTGTAAGTCAGTTATTGAAGCGGTATGAAAAGCATAGTAAAGAAAATATATTAACGACTGTCACGATGTTTACAGCAAGTTCAATTGTTCATCATTATAAGGAGTTTATTTTGCCGTATTATGAAATTGATGAGGTAATTTTAGGTGGTGGCGGCAGTTATAATGACACACTTGTTGAAATGATACGGTATGGATTGAAGGATGAAAAATGTACAATATTCATTCAAGAAGATATAGGCTATTCTTCAGAGGCGAAAGAAGCAATCGCCTTTGCCATTTTAGCAAACGAAACGTATCATCGTAATCCGAGTAATGTGCCGAGTGCAACAGGTGCAAAGAAATCTGTAGTTTTAGGGAATGTAACGTACCCTTCAATATGAAGAAAATGAGGAGAACGTATATGAAGTATATGATTGGAATAGATGGCGGGGGAACAAAGACAGAAGCAATTGCATTTGATAAAGACGGAAATGAACTTGTAAGAGCTACTAGTGGATTTGGAAACATATTAATAGATTTTGAAGAAGCTCTTGTGCATATTATGGAAGCGATTGATCATTGCCAGATAAGTGTAGTGAAAGAGCATTGTGTGTGTATTTGTTTAGGATTAGCAGGTATAAGCGGAGCAAATATAAATGAATTAACATTACGTCTAAAAAAGAAGTATGGAATACAAATTGAAGTTTTTAATGACGCAATGATAGCACATGCCGCTGCTTTAAAAGGGAAAGATGGAATATTAACCATTGGTGGTACAGGTGCAATTTGTATTGGAAAGAAAGGAAAAGTATACGAGTATAGTGGGGGATGGGGACATATTTTAGGTGATGAAGGAAGTGGATATTGGATTGCATTACAAGGTTTAAAGAGAATGGTAAATCAATTGGATCAAGGAGTTACACTTTGTCCATTAAGCTTAAGGATTCAAGATGAGTTTCAATTATTAACATCGTCTCATATAAAAAGACTAGTTTATAGTTCTTCAAAAGATAAAGTTGCAGCAATCGCACCATTCGTTGTTCGGGAAGCTAGAAATGGGAATGATGATGCACATGAAATTATGATGCAAGCTGGAAAGGAATTAGCAAGGATTACAATAGATGTTTATAACAAGATGCAGTTTGATTTATCAGCTTCCATTGCAGTAAGTGGCAGCATATTGCGTTTCGTTCCTGAAATATATGATGAATTTAAGAAATGCTGTGAGAAAAGCATAGGAAAAGTTACATTTATATCACAATCACAATCAGCAGTGAAAGGAACATATTATTTAATGAAAAATATATATTTTAAAAAATAGCTGTATGAGAATTTTTGTATGATTTGTAAATATATGATGTTAAAATGTATAAAGGGATGCGGATAGAAACGTACAATATACATTGTTCTTGAATATTGTATAAGTACTCCTACGTAGAAAGTGAATGATTATATGATTAATAGTATGCAATTTTTGTATTTGGTGGCTTCTTATTTATTTGGAAACATATTGACTGCTTATATAGTAACGAAATGGAGACATAACGTTGATATTCGGGATGAAGGAAGTGGTAATCCTGGTGCAAGAAACATGGGCCGTGTGTATGGAAAAGGGTATTTCGTCGCTACATTTTTAGGTGATGCGATCAAAGGGGCAATCGTAGTTTCTATTGCAAAATACCTTTTTGAAGATTCTACATTTGTAATGCTAACATTGTTGGCTGTAATAATTGGACATATTTATCCAGTTTTATTTAAAGGTAAGGGCGGTAAAGGTATTTCAACATTTATCGGAGGACTAATCGCATTTGATTATTTGATAGCGCTTACCCTCGTTGCAGTTTTCATTATATTTTATTTAATCTTTAAAGGATTTACGAAGCCAGGACTAATTACAATTGCTTGTTTACCACTTTGCATGATTTTGTATTCTTACTCAATTGTTACGACTATTTTAAGTGCACTCATCATTGTACTTATTTTATATGTAAATCGCGAATGAAATAAACATTTAATAAGTGGGGTTAATCTCCACTTATCATTTTTTATTAAATAGATAAAGGAGATAGGGCATGGGGTTAATTTATAAAGTTGCTGATCAAGTTTGGGAATTTGAAAGTATACATAAATTGAATTATAAAACATTTGTAGAAGAAATTCCGCAACATGAAGAAACGAAAGATCGTGTTCGTATAGATCGTTTTCATGAAGAAAATACATATTTAATTTGTTTAGATGACGATAAGTTAGTAGGTATGGTTGCGTTGCGAGGAAAACGACCATTCTCGTTAGATTATAAAATTTCAAATCTAGATTTTTATTTGCAAGAACATGGAGAAAACGTATATGAAATTCGTTTACTTTCAGTAGAAAGTGAATATCGAAATGGAAGAGCGTTATTAGGTTTAATTCGCTTTTTACATCGTTATTTGCTTCTAAATGGATATGAATTGGCACTCATTTCTGCAACAACACGTGAACTACCTTTATATGAGCAAATGGGATTCAAATCTTTCCATTCGTTAGTTGGTACAGAAGCAGCAGCATTCCAGCCTATGTATGTTACCCCTGCTATGTTTGAAGCGTCGAGTGTTGGGGGAATTATGACGAAAGAGTATACGTTTTTACCCGGCCCAGTAGATATTGAAGAGAATGTTCGAAAGGCATTTTCTACTAAGCCTATTTCACACCGTTCTAAGTCATTTCAAGTGACGATGGATAATGTAAAGAAACGATTACTTCAAATGACAAAAGCAAAACGTGTGCAAATCATGTTAGGAACAGGGACATTAGCGAATGATGCCATTGCTTTACAGTTACGTTCTTTAAAAGGAAAGGGGCTCGTATTAACAAATGGGGAATTTGGTAATAGATTAGTCGGGCATGCAACACGTGCAGAGTTACATTTTGATACGTATAAAAAAGAAATGGGAGAACCGTTTATTTATACAGAATTGGAAAAAATAATGGGAGCTGGACATTATGAATGGCTTTGGTTTGTTCACCACGAAACATCAACTGGAATGTTAAATGATTTAGACGAGCTAAATGTTTTATGTGAAAAGTATAAAGTGAAACTATGTGTAGATTGTATTAGCTCAATTGGAGCGATACCGATAGATTTAAAGGATGTATATTTTGCGAGTGGCGTGAGCGGAAAGGCAATTAAATCGTTTACTGGATTATCTTTCGTTTTTCATAATCATAATGTGAAAGTAAACGAGACATTACCAGCCTATATGGATATTGGTATGTACGAAGAAAATGAAAGTATTCCGTATTCCCATTCATGGAATTTAATTTATGCATTGCAAGAAGCGTTGAAGAGATTTGAAGATGAAAAAGCATTTGTAAAAATTAAAGAGACATATGATTATATGGAAGAAGCTATGACTAGTATAGGCCTAAAACTTGTTTCACCTAAAGAACATGCCGCACCAATTATACTTACGATTCAATTAAATGAAGGTCTTTCTTCTAAAGCGGTCGGTGATGCGTTAGCATTACAAGGATATATTGTCCATTATGAATCAGCGTACTTACAAAAGAATAACTGGATCCAAATCGCATGCCTAAATCATTATAAAGAACGTGATATGAAGAGGATGTTAAATTGTTTGCAGATGTATGTATTACAGAGTGGGGTACATATATAAAGACTTTTTCATTTCGTATAAAGGAGCTGCGACTTACGAAAACTTAGGAATAGAACATTGGAAGAGGTGTTAGTATGATAACTAAAAAACTACCATTGCATATAGACGATATTAAAAAAGCTCAAACTATTTTGGACAGAAATGTTCGTAAAACTCCATTAGTAAAATCATTTTATTTGACTAGTAAAACAGGTGGAGAAATTCACTTGAAATTAGAAAATATGCAATTAACAGGTTCGTTTAAATTCCGTGGTGCGTTTAATAAAATGTCACAGCTGACAGATCAAGAAAAAGAGAGAGGAGTAATTGCTTGTTCTGCTGGTAATCATGCGCAAGGAATTGCTTTATCTGCTCATTTACTCGGTATTAAAAGTAAAATTGTAATGCCGATTTCTGCCCCTCAAGCGAAAGTTGATGCAACGAGAGGATATGGATCTGAAGTGGTTTTACATGGTGAAACCTTTGATGATGCGAAGGCAAAATGTGAGGAGATTATTAGAGAAACAGGTGAAACATACTTACATCCATATGACGATGTAGAAGTAATGGCTGGTCAAGGTACAATAGGATTAGATATTCTTGATGATATGTGGGATGTTGATACGGTCATTGTACCAATTGGTGGAGGAGGAATTATTTCTGGAATTGCTGTTGCATTAAAATCTTTTAATCCGTCGATTCATATAATTGGTGTCCAAGCAGAAAATGTTCATGGGATGAAGGCATCTTATGACAAAGGTACAATTATAGAACATTATGAGGCACCTACGATAGCAGATGGTTGCGCGGTAAAAATACCAGGCAATTTAACTTTTGAAGTTGTAAAAGAATTAGTAGATGATATTGTAACAGTATCAGAAAAAGAGCTGGAATTAGCGATGAAAGACTTATTACAACGCGGGAAAGCTGTTGTAGAAGGTGCAGGCGCATTAGCTACTGCTGCTCTACTTGCAGGGAAAGTGGATACATATATTAAAGAGAAAAAAGTAGTAGCAGTTATATCTGGTGGGAACGTAGACTTACAGCGCATTTCGAGTGTTTGTGAGCAATTTTTTGTGGCGAATGAAGTGAAATGAAATAGTACATTTAAACATTGTGTAATAAAAGAGGAGCTAAGTAACATTATATTAGCTCCTCTTTCATTATGCTTGTGCGGGAGTAAATAATGACTCCATTTTTACTTTGCTCTTTTCTCGAATTTCGGCGTCTGCATGGCGCATCACGTATTTATGAGCTACAGCGATCGCCAAAACATCATCTAATAAGCCAATCCCAATAATAGCAGCTATATCTGGAATAAAGTCGATTGTTAATACGTAATAGGATAGAGCGGCTAATATGATGAATTTCGCTTTAGTAGGTAACCTTTTTTTCTCATTGTGTAATATAAAATAATACTTTCATATACGCTAGATTTACCGAGATCTGCTGAGCTTTTCTTGAATTTTTTCCAAAGTTTCTGTTTCTCCATATAAACACTCCTTTTACAAAAAAATAGATTTTTTAAAAGGATAGACAAAGAAGTGGGAGACTAATCAATTTTATAGTTTTTCTTAATGTATATTTCAATAAAAATAGGGAATTATCTGTTCAAAATAATAGAATGTTGGTTATGTAACGACTCACAGTGTATATGTTCGTTCCAAGTAAAGGTACTACGTAGATAACGTTTTGTGGTAATGCGTATTAAAGTTAATTTTTCACATTAATCTCTGCATTCGTACAATGTTGAATTACTTCTAAATAATCTATTGATGAGAAATTTAGTAATTCTTGAATAGCCCCTTTCCTCGCTGGTGATTCATAGGCTTCTAATGTGATTCTGTTATTAATCGATTAGCTGCTTCATCTAGCATTTCAGGTGTTACTTTGTTTTGAATTATTTTTTCCTCTCTTTTCTCCCATCTTCTTGAAAGTAGTCACTTCGGTGATGTTTTTTTATTTTCTCAGATGAAGCCGATGAGTTTGAGTTTTAGAATTTTATCGTGGTATTATTTATGTAACGAGGGGATGTTGTAAGAAAAAATACAATTTTTTGGGGGAATGAGAATGGGAATTTATAACTATGAAGCGAAAGAGGATTTGCAAGTAGGAGAAGTTTGTTTAGAACGAGATATTTATGAAATTGTAAATTTTTACAAGAAAGGGTCAATAGTTTTATGTGATTCAGTATCTCGGTTCAGTGCGAATTCAGACAGAATGTTTAAAGTGATAAATAGGATAGAAACATATATGCATAAAAATGAAGACTATACATATCAGGTTTCGGATAGGCCAAAGTTGATTTATGTAGTTGAACAGGTAAGATAAGGAAAGCATTCATAACGGATGCTTTTTTCTTTGCTATATAGAAAGTACACATTAAACGTAAATTTGAACGAAATGTATGTAAATGATTTAGTTTTTATTAAACATTTATTAAGTGGTATGGGGGAAGAAAAATGAAGATAATAGAACTACCAATTGAATTCGAATTTAACGAGCAAAAACAATGTATTTATCCAAGTTTAATAATAGTAAACGATGAATTAACTTTAGTAGATACAGGGTATATGAATTTTTTACCTTTAATTGAAGAGGCAATTTTAAAACATGGATACAAGATGAAAAACTTAAAAAATATAATTATTACTCATTATGATGACGATCATATAGGATCTTTATATGATTTTAAAGTGAAATATCCTCAAGTTAATATTATTGCTAGTGAAATTGAATCTAACTACATTAATGGTGATATAGAATCAGAGAGATTAGTTCAAGCAGAAGAAATGTTAGAACGTATGCCAAATGAAGAAAAAGAATTTGGTAAATGGTTTATACAACAGTTAAAAAATATAAGACATATTTTCGTCGATGAAAAAGTACATGATGGACAAATAATTTTGAATGGTGAATGTCAAATAGTAGCGACCCCAGGACATACTTCGGGACATATTTCATTATATTTTCCGGACTTACACAGTGTAATTACAGGAGATGCAGCCGTTCAAGATAATGGTGAATTAGTAATAGCTAATCCGAATTTTTGTTTAGATATAGAAAAAGCGGAAGAGTCTTTAAAGAGGATTAAAGACCTTAAAGCTGTAAAGTATTATTGCTATCATGGAGGGGAATTCAATATATAAAATAATAAAAAACCGATCTTTCTTATATAGAAAAGATCGTTTTTTAATTCATAGATTCTGCAATTTGAATTAAATCCTTGATGTTATATTTTCCTTGTATATAGCGTTTGTTACCAATTGCAATTGTGTATTGAAAACCATTTTTCTGAAAAAGGAGCTCATATGCTGAATCGAAATGAGGATTGTATAATGCTTTTATATTATTTTTTAAGCTATAGAACTTAGCGCCCCTATGTACATAGAAATTTAATTTGTTTTGAACTGGTGAAACAGTGATTTTAAAAATCCCATTAATATCTTCATTGTAGTATTGGAGGTTTAAGTAATCGTTATAGATGTATCCTTGAAATTCGTGAATTTCGAACGGGAATTTTGTAGGAGTAAGTATATGTTTCTTACACTTCATTTCATATTCTTTTACGATAGTAGCTTCTTTCATAAATGGATTCGTTCCATCATAAATTTGATTAATTCGAGATATTTTATTATTCTTTGTTACTATTTCCAAAATGAAACCGATAGTAAATTCATCATTAGTGCCTTTGAAATAAGAAATAAGAATTGTAGTATCTTCTTTTGGAGATAGTACGGTTTTAATTTCATGAATAGGTTTTTCCTTTTGGAAAGTAGGTAGTTTAACTCCTTCTGTTACATATGACTGCATTAATTCTTTATCATTTTTGAGCAAAGCATGTTTGAATTCACTGATTACATCTGTTTGAGATTTTGCCGTTATAATTGTGGTGGATTGAAAATATAGTAAGTAAAATATGCAAAAGATCCTTATGAATGTAGTTGTCAATTTTATCACCCTATAACTATATTTCCGTAACATTGAAATATATATGTACAGGAGGGGAGAAGATGAGTTTATTATTTGATGTAATAGCAGATATCATTTTATTTTTCCCTCAAAATGACATGAAATTAAAACATCATATTGCCAAATTAAGCGAATTTGAGTGGTTTCGAAAGCTACACGAAGATACAAAGTATACAAAATTAATTTGGAGTAATAGAAAAATTAAGAAGTTCATTTTGAATTCTGCAAATATGAAAGCATTAATAAATTCTGAGATAAAACAAAAAGAATTTGTCCAACTAGTACATAATGAATATAAAAAAAGAAGATAAGAATTTTTTTATTTTTCATATTTGGCGAAACAAATGGTACAATGAAAGCTAATGTGAAAAATAAGGAAAAGAAGTGGTCAATTTGAAAAACTTTTTAGAATTAGGAATTAGTGAAACTTTTAATCATACATTACGTGAAAATGGAATAACAGAAGCAACACCAATTCAGGAGGAAGCAATTCCTGTTATACTGTCAGGTAAAGATATTATTGGGCAGGCGAAAACAGGAACGGGTAAAACGTTAGCATTTGTGTTACCAATTTTAGAAAAAATCGATCCAGAATGTAGCGATGTTCAGGCTTTAATTGTTGCACCAACAAGGGAACTAGCACTGCAAATTACAACTGAAATTAAAAAAATGCTTGTGCAAAGAGAAGATATTAATGTATTAGCGATTTATGGCGGTCAAGATGTAGCACAACAATTGAGAAAGTTAAAAGGTAATACACATATTGTTGTTGCGACACCAGGACGATTATTAGATCATATACGACGTGAAACAATTGATTTGAGTAATCTTACAACGATTGTATTAGATGAAGCGGATCAAATGCTTTATTTCGGTTTCTTATATGATATTGAAGATATTTTAGATGAGACACCTGGTAGTAAACAAACGATGTTATTCTCAGCAACGATGCCAAAAGATATTAAAAAATTGGCGAAGCGTTATATGGATGAACCGCAAATGGTTCAAGTACAAAGTGAAGAAGTAACGGTAAATACAATAGAGCAACGTGTCATTGAGACGACAGATCGTGCAAAGCCAGATGCACTTCGTTTTGTTATGGACCGTGATCAGCCATTTTTAGCAGTTATTTTCTGTCGTACAAAGGTTAGAGCGAGTAAGCTTTATGATAATTTAAAAGGACTAGGTTATAATTGTGCTGAACTTCATGGTGATATACCTCAAGCGAAACGTGAAAGAGTTATGAAGAGTTTCCGCGAAGCAAAAATTCAGTACTTAATCGCAACGGATGTAGCAGCTCGTGGACTTGATGTAGATGGTGTAACGCACGTATTTAACTATGATATCCCTGAAGATGTAGAAAGTTATATTCACCGCATTGGCCGGACAGGACGTGCAGGTGGATCAGGTATTGCAATTACGTTCGTTGCAGCGAAAGATGAAAAACATTTAGAAGAAATTGAAAAAACGCTTGGTGCACCAATACAAAGAGAAATAATCGAACAACCGAAGATAAAACGTGTAGATGAAAATGGAAAACCGGTACCAAGGCCGGCTCCGAAGAAATCAGGCGAGTATCGTCAAAGAGATAGCCGTGAAGGTTCAAGAAGTGATTCAAGACGTGGTTCGAGAAATGGCTCAAGAAGTGATTCAAGAAATAGTTCAAGAAATGAAAACAACCGATCATTTAATAAGCCAAGTAATAAAAAAGGTAGTACAAAGCAAGGTCAGCAAAGACGTGGCCGTTAAATAATTATAATTGTAAAGAGTCGCAAAATATTGTGGCTCTTTTTTTTTTGTATAGAACAAGGATGATAGCAAGAAAAAAACGGAAATTTCATTCACCGTATTTAAAACTTACAAAGGAAAGTTTATAGTCCAAAACCAGTAGAACAAGGGTATTACAACCATGTCGTAATTCAAGAACAAGTGCAACTTACGTATGGACAATATTTAATCGAAAAAAATCGAGAGAAAGCAATTCGTACTAGCTCCTCTGATGATGATACGAATTATGAAAAAATCAATTGGTATAACGATATAAAAACATCTTTTGCAAACAAAGAATTGGCCGATTTGGTGAAAGAAATTTGTAACTTTGTTAGTTTTGTTCGATGGGAACTCGAGATGCACAACTACCATCCTTATTGGGAAGTTACTTACTACGGCGATGAAGGTAATGTAGTGTGAAGTTAACAGAAGGGATAGTATGCGAAATAAGAAAAAGGACTAGCAGTCGTACCTGCTGTCCTTTAATAGGAGAAAAAGTAATCTTGTTTAGAACTACGCATAAACAGAAAATCTGCTTGTGATTAGTTTTACCCTAAATATAAGTGTCTATACAAAAAAAGGGATAAGTAAAAAATACTTATCCCCGGAAGGGAAATCCCAAGCACCAAAATGGCTCGTATTGGTCTGCAGGTTCAAAAGTAGTATATGTAAAACAAAAAATCTCATACAAAAAGCAGACAACGATTTTGGTTGTCTGCCAGTGAGCTCAATGAGTTAGCTAATTGTGATAATTTGCATCCCCATTGCGAGAAGAGTGAAGCTGCTAGTTCAAACAGCTTGTTCGTATTATTTTCGATTCCCTAAAAAATATACAGAGAAAGCAGATAAGTGAAAAATCTATCTGCTTCTGCTGTAACAAAAGAAAGAAGTATTAGCCGTGGACACGGCGGCTTGAAAATAGTATGTATTTTTATTTGGAAAATATTCAGGGGGTGAAGAAACATGGAATGTTTAATAAATGGTGTTTGCGAAATTAATCAACTAATTAGTAAAACAAAGTAGAAAAAGAATGGGCAAATATAACAATAAAAAGGTAAATGTTCAAAAGAGTGATGAGTATAAAGTAAAACAAAATAGCTATATTAAAGCTTGATTTTCATAAAAAATAAAGCACACATATAAGTGTGCTCTTATGAACGCTTTAGATTTGTGTGACTACATAGTCACCATACAATAAAATATGCTTGTTTGATATAAATGTGTGTCAAATCTATAACATATATTTTGGGGTGTATAAGGAATATTAAATGTTAATTAGCCAAGCATATTGTTTTTATTAACGAATTTGTGCAACTGTTAAAGCGGCAGAACGAATATCTACTGTACCAATTACTTCAACGGGTACAATTTGAATTAAATCACCAGGGTTTAAGTTTATTAGAATGACACCGCTGGATACATCTACTTCACCAGTGCCAATGATATTAGAACGGACTGCGGTTCCTGATCCTGCAATAATATTAGTTGATGAGTTTAGTGTTAAGAAAAAGCGCGCTGCTTCCGGGGCTACTGGAACATTATCGAGGCTGATTGTTAATGTATAACTGATTTGATAAATACCAGCTACTTGAATTCTAATACCAGTTCCTGTACTAATTGTATCATTGATTACAGGGACAGTAATGTTTGGATTTGGGCCCGTACTAGGTAGTAGTAGTGGCGTGAATAGTGTGGCAAATTGAGGTGAAGTAGCATTAAAAGCAAAACCGAGAGCTGGTAGTGTACTGGGGGCTTGTGCTCTACAATTAAAGTTCGTGAGCTTACGACTAGATGATCGCATATTTTCACTCCTTTCTTTCATTTAGATTGCGTGAGTAACAACCTCACGTTTTGGACAAGCACAATACAATATATGAAAATTTATAGTGAATAGTGCAGAAGTGTACTGTTATGGGTAACACTAATTGCCTATTGTACAAAGGAGATACTACGCTTACAGAAATAGTTTGTAACCTAAAGTTGAAAAAATAGTATGAATAGAGTTGAAAATGCTATTTAGAAATGAAAGGAAACATAATAAAAAGGAACATACATATAAGCATGCTCTTTGACAAGAAAGGTAGATTTTTATGAGTGGATTCCTCCATACAATAATATATGCTTGTCCGGTTAATAGTTGAGAAAGGGAGAATGCATATGGAACGAATGGAAGCGTATAACAAAATAAAGATTTCATTTTATAGTAAAGGGGAATAGATATGTGTATTTATTGGGAAAACGTAGTTAAAGAGTTCTTTAAGAGGTAAGAACTGGAACGAAATAAAAGAGCAGCTAGCAAAAGCTAACTGCTCAATACAAGGAGATACAGAGAAGACTACTTTACATGAATGTTGGCATACAGCCTACATTCAGTATTGACCGAATATTTATTTTAAATCCAATTTATTTAAAGTAAACATCCCAACAGATAAAATGGCTGCGCTTGCTACAGAACCTAGCCAGTCTCTCCAGCTTAATGTATTTAAAGATGCATCTGTTAAATCCATAATTAAGAAGATAGCAAACATTAATACACCAAATGCTAAGCATCCCCAAAATGTTTGCAAATATTTAATCATCTTATTTCGGAACTTGCTCATATAAATCACCCTTATTAATAATTTATATTTTTATAAATAAATTATCGCATGTGCAAAAATTAAAAGTATGAAATATGCAAAATTACATATTGGAACTTAACAAAAAATCCATTCATAAGTAAATAGATCGAACAGAGGGAAACCGTTTCGTATGAATCAATTGTCATTTTTTGAAGTCATCGATGAAAAGGAGATGCGTAGATTTGTGGTAAAGGAGCTGAAAAACTACAAAGTATTGTGCGTTTGAATGAAGAATCAACAAAAATAGGATCAAGCGGGGGCATCGTTCTTTTCCTCAAATGAAAGGTGACGGTAAGAAACATGAGATACATTTTAAACAAATTAAACGGAAGTTAAAAAATAAAAATTTATAAAGGAAATAGAAAGTAGGGAGTTGTATATATACGATAATAGGAAACTTTTTACTAACTAAGCATATAATTTAAATAGACCGACAGTCGGTCTGATGGGAAGGGGAACTTGAATGCGAATAGTAAAGGAATATGAGGAGCGTAGAAAAGAAATTTTAGAAACGGCTGAACGTTTATTTATTACGAAAGGTTATACGAAAACAACAGTAAATGACATTTTAAAAGAGATAGGGATAGCAAAGGGGACGTTTTATCACTATTTTAAATCGAAAGAAGAAGTAATGGATGAGATTATTATGAGGATTATTAAAGAAGATGTTGCTAAAGCGAAAGTAATCGTCTCTAATCCAAATATACCAGTATTAGAAAAGTTATTTCGAGTTTTAATGGAGCAATCTCCAAAATCAGGTGATATAAAAGATAAAATGATTGAGCAATTTCATCAACCAAATAATGCAGAAATGCATCAAAAAAGTTTAGTACAATCCATTATTCATTTATCTCCTGTATTAACAGAAATTTTAGAACAAGGAATTGAAGAAGGGATATTTTCGACTTCATATCCACAAGAAACGATTGAACTATTACTATCTTCAGCGCAAGTCATATTTGATGATGGGTTATTCCAATGGAAGCCAGAAGAAATGATGAGGAGGGTGAAAGCTTATATTAAAATGATGGAAGTATCTGTTGGAGCGAAAGAAGGATCCTTTGATTATATGATGGAGGTTTTAATGAAACAGAAATAATGTTTTTCTGTTTGTTTATTATAGACCGACAGTCGGTCTAGGTTGAATGAAGGGCGTGATTATGATATTTATTAGTATAAAACCTTCGATGAAAGATTTTTATTTAATGGTGAGTGGGCAAATTATTACTATTTTGGGTTCAACACTTTTACGTTTTGCGCTGTCATTATATGTACTAGATATAACTGGGCGTGCTGATATATTCGCAGGATTATATGCAGTAACGAGTATTCCGTTTTTGCTAGCTCCTCTTGGGGGAGCGATAGCAGATCGTTTCAATCGCCGTAATGTAATGGTTATTTTTGATTTTATAAATGCTGCGATTGTATTAAGCTTTATAGTTTTGCTATTTACTGGATCTGTATCTATTCTATTGATCGGAACAATTATGTTTTTACTAGCAATCGTTAATGCAATGTACGCACCAGTTGTAATGGCGAGTATTCCGCAATTAGTTCCAGAGAAAAAGTTAGAACAAGCGAACGGTATCGTAAATGGTGTGCAAGCATTATCTAATATAGTTGCTCCTGTATTAGGAGGAATATTGTACGGCATAATTGGTTTGAAAATGCTCGTAATAATAAGTTGCTTTGCTTTCTTTTTATCTGCGATTTTAGAAATGTTTATTACAATACCTTTTATAAAGAGAGTGCAAGAAAGCCATATCATACCGACAATTGTAAAGGATATGAAAGAAGGGTTTATATACGTTTTAAAACAGTCATTTATTTTGAAATCTATGCTTTTAGCCGCATTACTAAATTTAATACTGACGCCGCTATTTGTTGTTGGTGCTCCAATTATTATACGAGTAACAATGGAGAGTAGCCACACGTTATATGGCATTGGAATGGGATTGATCGATTTTGCTACTATAATAGGTGCATTATCAATAGGTTTTTTTGCGAAAAAGCTACAGATGAAAACATTGTATTATTGGATGATTTTAATAGCTCTATTAGTAATACCGATGGCACTATCAGTTACACCAGTTATTCTTAATTTAGGATACTATCCACCATTTATTCTCTTTATACTTTCTTCTATTCTAATTGCAATGATTATGACAATTGTATCCATCTATGTGATTACTGTAGTTCAAAAGAAAACACCAAATGAGAACTTAGGAAAAGTAATGGCAATTATAACAGCGGTATCCCAATGTATGGCACCGATTGGGCAAGTCATTTACGGTTTTATGTTTGAAGAATTCAGCATGAAAATTTATTTACCTATATTAGTTATTAGTTTCATAATGTTATTAATAGCGGTTGTGACGAAGAAAATACTATCGAATGAAGGGAACTAGCTTAATATGATTAGGAGAATGTTAAAAAGAGATTTCTCTCAAAATAAAATGATAATTACCATTTTATTTATGTTTATCATGTTATCAAGTCTTTTAATGGCTAGTGCTTCAAGTAATGTTATAAATCTATTGAACTCAATGGATCAATTGGTTAAAGTATCAAACGCACCGCACTTCGTACAAATGCATGCCGGAGAAGTAAATCAAAAGTCAATTGATTCCTTTGTAGAAAAAAATCCGTTTGTAAAAAAACAGCAAACGGCTGAGATGGTTCAAATAAATGGATCTAACATTTTTATTAAAAAGAAAAATCAAGCAGAACATAATAGTGTAATGGACATTAGTTTCGTGAAACAAAATAGTAAGTTTGATTTTTTATTAAATTTAAATAATGAAGTGGTCGATGTTAGGAAAGGGGAAATAGGTGTACCCATTTATTATATGCAAAAATATAATTTGCGTATGGGAGATAAAATATGGGTTATTAAAGATAATAATGAACTAGAATTTACGATTTCAGCATTTGTTCGTGATGTTCAAATGAACCCATCAATCGTTAGTTCAAAACGATTTGTAATAAGCAATAAGGATTTTGAAAGAATAAAAAGAAATTTTGGAGAAAGCGAATATCTTATTGAATTCCAGCTAACAGACGAATATAAAATAAATGAATTTGAAAATCTATATAAGTCATCGAACTTACCTCAAAAAGGTCCCTCTATTACGTACTCACTATTTAAAACACTCAATTCATTAACAGACAGAATAATAGCTGCAGTACTTATCATAATAAGTGCATTATTAATGTTAATTGCAATGTTATGTATTAGATTTACGATCATTACTTCGATGGAAGAAGATTATCGAGAAATTGGTGTTATGAAAGCAATTGGGATTCATAACAAAGATATTCAAAAATTATATATAACAAAATATATTGTGATTTCAGCTGGTGGATGTATATGTGGATATATACTCTCACTATTTGTTACAAAAATCTTCACTTCAAATATCACCCTTTATATGGGGGCGGCAAATAAAAGCATTTTACACAATATTGTGCCATTCATAATTACAACATTGTTATTTTTAGTCGTTATCCTGTTCTGTCGTATTATTTTGCGGAATTTTAGGGGAATTACAGCAATAGACGCTTTACAATCAAGAGATAAACTAGGAAAGAGAAAAATTAGAAACTCCTTTTCACTCAATCGATCTAAATTTAAAAATGTAAATGTATTTATTGGTATACAAGATGTTATAAAAAGATTTAAGTTATATCGTATATTAAGCATCGTATTAATAATAGCTGTGTTCATGATTGTTGTACCTGTTAACTTTTTGTATACGATTCAGTCACCGGATTTTGTAAATTATATGGGAACAGGAAAAAGTGATATTCGAATAGATTTACAGCAAACTGAAAATATAGAGAAACGTTTTAAGGGTGTTATTTCATATGTAAAAAATGATAAAGAAGTAGAAAAATATGCAACATTTGTTACGAGTACATTTAAAATGGTAAACGCTGATGGTACACATGAAAACTTACATGTAGAAGTGGGAGACTTCACTACATTTCCATTAGACTATATGCAAGGTAGGGCACCAAAAAATGAAAATGAAATTGCTCTTTCTTATATGAACGCAAATGAATTAAAAAAGAATGTAGGGGATCATATCGTTTTATTTGTTGATGGGAAAGAGAAAACACTAACGATTAGTGGTATGTATCAAGATGTAACAAATGGCGGGAAAACAGCTAAAGCTAGTTTTTCTAATAATAATGAAAATATATTATGGTATGTAGTAAATGTAGATATGAAGCCTAAAGTGGATTTGCAAGAAAAAGTGAAGGAGTATAAACAAAAATTTAGTTCTGCAAAAATAACAGATACAAATGATTATGTAAAGCAAACTTTAGGAGAGACAATTAAACAATTAAGACTCGTGACGCAAGTGGCTATTTTGATTGCGATATTGATATCAGTTTTAATTACTGCGATGTTTTTTAAACTGTTATTAGCAAAAGATTTTTCGCAAATTTTAATTATGAAAAATATCGGTTTTTCTAGTAAAGATATTCGTATACAGTATATAACACGTTCTATCTTCATTGTATTATTAGGCATTGTGATAGGGACATGTATAGCTGCTACGTTTGGTGAAATGTTAGTAAGTTGGTTAGGCTCATTTATGGGAGCAGCTCATATAAAGTTTGTCGTAAACCCTATCGTTTCTTATGTAATATGTCCAGCTATATTATGTATATGTGTGACTGCAACAACACTTTTCAGTAGTTTTACTATGAAGCAAACAAACGATGTAAAGCCAAATGGGGAGTAGGGGTGTATCACTTGAAAAAAATTTTAGAAGTAAAGGAATTAAATAAAACATATTCAATAGATGGAAATGCAAATTATTATGTGCTAAAAAATATAGATTTAGAGGTTTATGAGGGAGAATTTGTATCAGTTATGGGGCCTTCTGGTTCTGGGAAATCGACGTTATTATATAATATTAGTGGAATGGATCAAATGTCGTCAGGAAGTGTGAAATTTGGTAGTAAAGAAATATCTCGTATGAAAGAAGAAGCGTTAGCCAAGTTGCGCCTTACTGAAATAGGATTTATTTTTCAGCAGAGCAACCTTCTTAGAAACTTGAACCTATTTGATAATATCATCTTGTCAGCATATTTAGCGAAATGTGAGAGTAAGAAAATAGTAAATAAACGTGCTCTAGAGCTAATGGAGAATATGGGGATAAGTGATATAGCGTCTCATTATATAACCGAAGCATCTGGGGGGCAATTACAAAGAGTCTCTATTTGTAGAGCACTCATTAATAATCCAAATATTATTTTTGCAGATGAGCCGACTGGTGCTTTAAATTTAAAATCAACAGAAGAAGTAATGCAAATATTATTAAATATTAATCGTGGTGGAACGACCATTATGTTAGTCACTCATGATGTGAAAGTAGCAGCAAAAACAGAAAGAATTCTTTTTATGGCGGACGGAGAAATTGTTAGTGAAATACAGTTAGGTAAGCTTAGGAACGATGATTTAAAAGCGCGAGAAAAGAAGTTGTTAAACTGGTTAGCTGTACTTGGATTTTAAAGAGAAAAACTCCTATTGAATGTAGGAGTTTTTTCTTTGTCTTAAAGTTCTAAAAGATATATAATAATTTTCTGAATATTAAAATTGGAGGGGTGCAAATGAAAAATGAAACGTTGCACACGCAAGAAGATATTATTAAAATGCTGGATTCATTATTAAGACCAGCAGAACCATTTTGGAATGAATTTTATGCGAATAGAGAAAAAGATGTTCCGTTTTTTGAAAATGTTCCAGATGAGAATCTAGTTTCGTATATACAAAAAAAGCGGGTTTCAAAAGGAAAAGTACTGGAACTTGGATGTGGTCCGGGTAGAAACGCAATTTATCTAGCAAATGAAGGGTTTGATGTAACAGCAGTAGATTTATCTATAGAAGGCATTAACTGGGCAAAAGAGAGGGCGTTAGCAAAAGGAGTAGAAATTGAATTTATTTGTGATTCAATTTTCAATTTAGAGGTTCAAAATGAATTTGATTTTGTATACGATTCGGGCTGTTTGCATCATATTCCACCACATAGAAGAGTAAATTATGTGAATTTAATTAAAAACGCATTGAAATCAGGTGGTTATTTCGGATTAACGTGTTTCGCGGCAGGTGATTTAGATGAGCGAAATGGATCAGAAATAACAGATTGGGACGTATATAGAGGATGGAGTTTACAAGGAGGTCTTGCTTATTCGGAAGAAAAACTAAGAGAGATATTTAAAGGATTTGAAGTGATTGAAATTAGAAAGATGGAACAGATTGAACAACCAAATACTATGTTTGGAGAATCCTTTCTTTGGACAGCATTATTTAAGAAGAAATAAGAATGTAGATAATTGACAAACTCATCGTTTTTATAGACAATATAATAATGAGAATGTATGTTCGTTTTTGTTAACCGATGTATATTTTGCATAAATACATAACAAGGGGTTGTCTCTAAATGAGTAACACAAATCAAAAAATTACTACGTTTTTAATGTTTGAAGGAAAAGCTGAGGAAGCAATGAATTTTTACACGTCGCTATTCGATCAATCAGAAATTGTAAATATCTCTCGTTACGATGAAAACGGACCTGGTAAAGAGGGTTCTGTCATTCATGCAACGTTTACGTTAAATGGCCAAGAATTCATGTGCATTGATAGTTATGTAAAGCATGGTTTTACATTTACACCATCTATGTCTCTTTATGTAACTTGTGAAACAGAAGAAGAAATTGAAACTGTCTTTCATAAGCTAGCGGAGGATGGATCGGTACTAATGCCTTTAGGTTCTTATCCATTTAGTAAAAAATTTGGTTGGTTAAATGATAAGTATGGTGTGTCTTGGCAGTTAACACTTGCGGAATAAATTGTAATTGATTTGTTTAATGGGTGTAGTTAAGAGGTTGAAAATTTAAATAACAAATAAAAAGGTGTTCCAACCGTCAACAAGTTTGGAATGCCTTTTTATTTGTTTAAATAAATTTATATTTTTCTATTTTGAATATTTTATTTTTCTAACTACTTTTTATCTGTTAATATAAATATAGAAAAATATGTATTAATTATTGGTTAGATTAATAGAAAAAAGCATAAATAGTAAATGATCTTACACTTAAAATGTAACAAGATAGCTAGGGGGAATAGTTATAATGGATACAACTCAACAAAACAGTAATGCATGGGATAAAAAGGTTGAAGAAGGTTCTAGATATACGCAACCTGTAAGTAGCGAGGTTATTGAAAGAAGTAAATCAGGTGAATGGGAAATCACAGTTACCACAGAAAAATCAGTTCCTAGAGATTGGTTTCCAAAATCATTAGATGGATTAAAGATACTTTGCTTAGCGTCAGGTGGAGGGCAACAAGCACCTGTTCTAGCTGCTGCTGGGGCGGATGTAACAGTTACTGATATATCCAAGAAGCAATTGGAACAAGATGAAAAGGTAGCAAAACGAGATGGTTTAACTTTAAAAACAGTTCAAGGAGATATGTCAGACCTTAGTGATTTTGAGGATGAATATTTTGATATTGTTGTAAATCCTGTTTCTAATTTATTTGTAAAAGATGTACATCTTGTATGGAATGAAGTTTCAAGGGTTTTAAAGAATAAAGGTATTCTCATTTCTGGATTTACAAATCCGTTACTATGGATTTTTGATGATAATCAAGAACAAAAAGGTATTCTTGATGTAAAACATTCAATCCCTTCATCGACATTGGATTATTTACCAGAGGATGAAGTTCAAGATTACATCGATTCAAATCAAACAATAGAATATGCGCATACACTGGAAGATCAAATCCAAGGCCAAATTGAAGCGGGTTTTATTATAACAGGTTTTTATGAGGATGATTTTGGTGGAACAAGGATATTAGATAAGCATATTAAAACATTTATTGCTACAAAAGCTATAAAGTTAAAGGTTGATTAAGAATTTTGACTTGTCACACGAGACGTTAGTCGAAGAAGGTTCTTAAAATAGTATATATAAAAGGAAAAGGGTGGAACTTTCCATCCTTTTCCTTTTATATAATTAGGTTATGCTTTTTATATTAAGAATTTTGTTGGCCGAATCTTTTCCCAAGTTTAGCTAGCAGTTCAGGCTGATCCCCTTGGCTCATTACAACTTCAACAAAGGTAAGTTGATCCTTATCATTACTTATTTTAGTTAAGACTTCTTGTAACTCTATTTCATTTTCCACTTTACATGTTAGGCTTTTTTCTTCTGTTCCGAATACGTTCGCTAGTTTTGTGTAATCCCACATTTGTATGTCATTATACGGTTCGTTTTGACCATGAATTGCACGTTCAACAGTATAACCATTGTTGTTAATTAAAAATATAATTGGATTTAAATTTTGACGTAGTATAGTTGATAATTCTTGGACAGTTAATTGAAAAGAACCATCACCAATAATTAAAATGTTGCGCCGCGATAAATTAGCGAGCTGTGTACCAAGTAGAGCAGGTAACGTATAGCCGATCGATCCCCATAATGGTTGCGCTACATATGTAGTGTCGTTTGGTAAAGGGATAGCGGCACTACCAAAGAAAGGTGTTCCTTGCTCTGCAAGTAAGACGTCGTTTTCTTGTAAGAAATGGTACATTTGCTGCCAAAAGCGTTTTTGTGTAACCATTTGTAGCTTTGGATTAAACTTTTCAGTAATTAATATTGATTCTGAAATAAATGGCTTAATATCAAGCGTTTCTTCATTTCGATGTTCAATTACATCACTTAACTGTTGTAAAACATCTTTCATTACAACTGGCCCGTATTTTTTATCTGTAATTTTCACAGTGTAGGGATGTATTTCTATAACTTGTTCTTTTGTAAAACCTTGTGTGAAGCCACCTGTAATAGTATCAGTTAACTTCACACCAATACTAATAATACAATCAGATTCATCAATTCTTTTTCGCAAGTATGGAGAACTTACATCACCAGTATAAATCCCTATAAATTGAGAGTGTTTTTCTGGGAATATTCCTTTTCCCATACTTAACGTTGCGATGGGAAACCCAGTTTTTTCTACGAATTGATATAAATATTCTTTAGCGTGAAATCGATCTACTTCAAAATCCGCTAAAATTACTGGTTTTTTGGCACTGTTTATTTTTGAAGTGGCATGTAGAAGCATTTTATCCAGCGCATCTTTATTACTTACAACTGGTTTATGTAAAATCGGTTCCGTAGGTTTATTAATTGGTTTATTATACACATCAATCGGTAATTGAATATGAACAGGGCGTTTCGCACTCCAACATGCACGTAACACACGGTCAATTTCTTCAGCGGCATGCTCAGGTGTTAATTTTGATTGTGCCACCGTGATTTCTCTATACATATTGGAAAAATGATCGAACTTTCCATCACCTAACGTATGATGAACGAGTGCTCCATTTTCCATTACTGTTGTTGGTGGTGTCCCCGTAATTTTTATAACAGGTACATTTTCTGCATATGATCCAGCAATACCGTTAATGGCGCTTAATTCTCCAACACCGAAAGTGGTAATAAGAGCAGCGATTCCTTTTATACGAGCATATCCATCTGCAGCATATGCCGCATTTAATTCATTACAATTGCTAATCCACTCTACATTTTCATGTGCTATTACATCATCTAAAAAAGCCAAATTATAATCACCAGGGACACCAAAAATATGTTCAATTCCTAGTTCGCTTAGTCGGTCTAATAAATAAGTACTAACAGTATATTGCGTTTTCAAGTGAATCATCTCCTCATTGTTTTGCTGTCTTGTAATAAACGAAAGTAGCTCTAGAGTATGGATTTAAAAATTCATTACGAGAATGTGGTATAATTTACATACAGGGGGAAAGTAGATGACACAACATAAAGAAGAACAGATGAATGAAGCATTAGCCTTATTTTACTTTGCATATAAAACATTTACTGAAAAGCCAGATGAAATTATAAAAGAGTATGGTATTCAAAGAGTACATCATCGAATTTTATTTTTTATCGCACGCTTTCCAGGGATAAGTGTAAATGAGTTATTATCACTACTAGAAATAAGTAAACAAGCTCTTCACGGACCATTACGACAACTTGTGGAAAAGGGCTTAATTGAGAGTAATGAAGCTACACATGATCGCCGTGTGAAACAGTTATCTTTAACAGAAAAAGGTACCGATTTAGAGAAAAAACTGAGCGATGTACAAAGGCAACAAATGGGTGCTATTTTTTCAAAATTTGGTGAATCGTGTGAAGAAAATTGGCATCAAGTTATGAATGAAATGGCACATAGCCGATCAGGTTTTGATGCTTGGATATCGAAAAGGGAAGTTGCAATCGATCAAAAATAAAAAGAAATATATCTGTTTTTATAGTTTGAAAAAGAACAAATTTTATCCATACATTTGGCAACTATGGAGCTATCATAGAGTGAATGGATAAAAAGATACATTACTAGATACTTTATACGTGTACGCAATGGAACAATAAAATTCACATTTCCGAGAGGGGAATTATAATGATAAAACTTGTACTTATTCGTCACGGACAGAGTTTATGGAATCTTGAAAATCGCTTTACTGGATGGACAGATGTAGATTTATCAGAGAATGGATTAAGTGAAGCGAGAGAAGCAGGAGCGATATTAAAGAAAAATGGATATACTTTTGATGTAGCTTATACATCTGTATTAAAACGAGCAATTCGGACGTTATGGATTGTACTTCATGAGATGGATCTTGCCTGGGTGCCAGTACATAAATGTTGGAAGCTAAATGAAAGACATTATGGTGCATTGCAAGGGTTGAATAAAGATGAAACCGCGCAAAAATATGGTGAGGAACAAGTTCATATTTGGAGAAGAAGTATTGATGTAAGACCACCTGCTCTTACTGAGGATAATCCCAGGTATGAAATGAATGATCCAAGATATAAAGCACTGAAAAAAGGTGAGTTTCCATTGACAGAATGTTTAGTGGATACGGAGAAAAGAGTACTTGATTATTGGCATTCAGAAATTGCGCCGAAATTAAAGAATGGTAACAAAGTAATCATTTCATCACATGGTAACACAATTCGCTCGCTAGTAAAATATTTAGATAATCTTTCAAGCGATGGTGTTGTTTCACTAAATATCCCAACGAGTATACCGCTCGTTTATGAATTAGACGAAAATTTACGTCCAATTCGTCATTATTACTTAAGTATGGATGGAGAAGTACCTGAAGGGGAAATTCCGAAACATATTTCTTTTTAACATGAAAATTTGAAACACATGCTTGTCTACATATACAATGTAGATTCAAGGTAAAAGACGTGGCACCTTCTAATGTATATGCGATGTAGCTAAATTTAGAAGCTTGTCCACGTCTTTTGTCATAAAGAGAGCTGCTTGTGCATGTAATGATATCGTGAGTAGTTTTTGAATGGAGGGTGATGTCATTGGTGATCTCTAACATTCGAATCGGCTTATTTATTTTAGCAATCGTTTTTCTAGTACTTGTTTTCTTTTATTGGAAAAACGAAGAGTTGTACGAGGAGAAGAAGCAACGTATTAGAAAGACTTGGTATGGGTTGTTTATAATATCAGTCACCGTGTATTTCATGATAAAAGGAATTGATTTAACCCTCTGGAAAAATCTTTTAATGTTCACTGCAATGGTTATTTTCGTTGATATTGCATTTATTTTAACACCTAATATTTCAGAAATATGGGGAGCGAAATTTAGCGATATCGGCAAGACAGTTCAATCGATAAAACGGTCATTAATTGCTTCTAAAGCAAGAGGAGAAATATACACAACAATCATTCAAAATGTCAATCCAGCAGTGTTCGGTACGATGGAATGGCATACGGAGGAAGAATATACAAAAAGCTTAAACGCATTTTTAGATTCGTATGGGGAAAAGATTGGAGCAAAAATTGTTGTATTTGAAGCGGCAAAGGAATTAAATACAAACTTTCGCGGTATCCGTTCTCAATTTAGTACGATTATTCCATTAGAGTACATTGAGCAATTGAATGAGCAGAAAGCAGTACAAGTAGAAAATGTCGGAATTATACCAGCAAAAATAGTGAGTGATGTTTTCATTGTTATTGATGGGAAGAAAAATAACCTGCAAGATCGAGATTTTGAAAATGTATATAATTTAACAATACATCATAGTTATTTTAGTAAATAAGGACAGAAATTTTTTCTGTCCTTTTCACTTATACATAAAGGTAAAGCGAATTTAGACAAACTTGTATAAAATCGGACAATCATTCCTACACTAGCACGTAGAGGTGATTGTAGTGATAAAAAATAATGATAATGATTTTTTTAAAGAAGACAATGAAGATACAACGGATTTCTCGTTAATAAAAGGAGATACATTACAGCAAGTAGAAGATTTAGAAGAAGAATTAAAAAGAAAATGATACGTGTACACGCTGTCTGCTTTTGCTATATAATATAAATAAAAGGTTGTATCTTTTTGAAAAGGGGGAGAAGAGATGGCTGAAATTAGTGTAAAAAAGTCTTCGTTTTTTAAAGAAAAAAAAGAAGAACCAAATACAGATTTCTCTCTTGTGAAAGGTGCGTTAACGGAAAATATAAATCGGTTAGAGAAATTAATGAATAATAGTACTTCAAAATATATGAGAGCAAAAAAAGAGAAAGAAAATGCATAGTGCATTTTCTTTCTCTTTTTATATGCAATTTAAATGTTTAACGAGCGGATATTAAAGTATGAAATAGAAAGTGAAAATTATGAATCATGGTATAATGATAAAAGACTTACATATTATTTTGTTATTTTGAGAGGAGCTTAAAAATGTATTCTACTTTAGAACAATTAACAAAGCACCCTGTATTTTATCATTTTGCAGAAATTTCAAAGATTCCTAGAGGATCAGGTAATGAAAAGGAAATTAGTGATTTTTTAGTTGGCTTTGCGAAAGAGCGTAATTTAGAAGTGATTCAAGATGAAGCATTAAATGTCATTATTAAAAAAGAAGCAACTGCTGGTTATGAAAATATACCAGCTATTATCATTCAAGGGCATATGGATATGGTATGTGAAAAAAATCAAGCAACCGTACATGATTTTGAAAAAGATCCAATTGAATTAAGAATTATCGGGGACATGTTATATGCAAATCAAACGACTTTAGGAGCTGATAATGGTATTGCAGTTGCATATGCATTAGCTTTATTAGATTCAAAAGATATTCCGCATCCAGCACTAGAAGTAGTTATTACTACTGAAGAAGAAACGACAATGGGCGGAGCTTTCGCTGTTGATTCAAATCATTTTGAAGGAAAGATTTTTATTAATATTGATTCTGAAGAAGATCATAAATTGCTTGTAAGTAGCGCAGGTGGTGCAAAAGCTGTTGAAACGATTCCAGTAATTTGGGATGAAGCACCAGCGAATATGGATGCATACCGTCTATATGTCGGTGGTCTAAAAGGCGGGCATTCTGGTATGGAAATTGATAAACAACGCGGTAATGCGAACAAAGTATTAGGACGAGTATTACATGATTTATCAGTAAATATTCAATTTGATATAAGTGAAGTTCACGGTGGATTAAAAACGAATGCAATTCCGCGTGAAAGTATAGCTACAATCGTATTACGTACAGAAGATGTAGAGAAAGTAGAAGAAAAACTAGAATCATGGACACGAGTATTACAAGAAGAAATGCGTGCTGTTGATCCAGATGTTCATGTTACACTTACAAAATTAGATGAGAAAGTAGAAAAAGTATTTGCTAAAGAAACACAAAAGCAACTTATTTCATCATTATTCTTAATTCCGAACGGCATTCAAAGTATGAGCATGGATATTAAAGGTCTAGTAGAAAGCTCAACAAATTTAGGTGTTATTGAAACGTTGCAAGATGAAATTAAATTACGTAACGAAGTGAGAAGTTCTGTAAATAGTTTAAAACAACATATTGCAGATGAGATTAAATGTATTGCCGAATTAGTTGGTGCAACATTTGAAATCGAGTCAGAGTATCCAGAATGGCCATACAATCCGAATTCACAAATTCGTAATTTATTTGAAAAAGTGCATCAAGAAAAATACAATAAAGATGTTGAAATCTTCGCTGTACATGCAGGGATTGAATGCAGTGTATTCGTTCAAAAGATGCCTGAATTAGATGCAATTTCATTCGGTCCAGATATATTCAATGTTCACACTCCAGATGAACATATTAGTATTTCTTCTGTTGTGAATAACTGGGGATTCTTCGTTGATGTAATGAAGGGTACGAAAGAATTAGCTAAGTAATAATGATGAAATGAAAAGTAGCCTATAAAATTTTATAGGCTACTTTTTTGTATAGAGTTTTATTAAAAATTCGTTTTTACGTAAGTATTTCATTTTTGCTTTAATTTCTAGAGGAGATTGTACCAAAAATTGCTCCGGATATTGCCCCTATTAAAGTCATGAAAATTGCACTCCACGCTGCAAATGACATTATTACACCTCCAAATAATACATTATTGTTTCTTAAGTTTTTTAATAGAAATGATGATTGAAACAACTACTAAGAAAATAAGAGGGGACCAAGAGAAGAAAGACATATAGCATTATCCCTTCAATATTTATAAATCGAACATGTGGAATATGCAATATTGCATATTGAATGGTAGAACTTAAAGAAGTGGAAACAGTTATTGAGTAAAAATGATAATTTATAAAGAAAGTAAGGATTTTTTCTAATTTTAAAAAGGGCAAACAACCAAAATCTCCTCAATCTTATATAAGGTAGAGGAGATTTTAAAATGGTTTTTGTTTAAGAAAATAGTATCCAATATTTGGTTGCTGGTGAGATAAACATTAATTATTTTGAGATTTTAAAGCTGCCCCCATAATAATAATTTTCTCCAAGTTTCATAACGGCTACATATGTTCCCGGATTATAAGCCTTAGTAATAGGCGTTACAAATCTACCATAATTATGTTTTAAACCCGAGTCATAAATGGTTTTATATCTATGCAAGTTTATTTCATCATTTTCATTTCCACTCAATTGATATATTTTTACAATACCGGTATCCTTACCACCAGTATATATAGTAACATCGAATGTATCTCCATGCTTTAAGTCACCAACTGCTAACTCTTCTATAAAGTCTGCATTATGATGTAATAAAAAATAGTTTTGCCACCGCCAAGTATCTAAAAATCGTGATTCTTTTTGTGTAGGTTGCGATTCAGCAGACGCAGGTGGGAGTGTACCAATTGTATTCGAAAATAAAAATCCTCCAACAGTCAATGCACCAATAATTGTTGCTTGCCTTAAAAGTTTCATCCTCTAAACCTCCTATTTACTTAAGGATTCAGAAATCGTTTTTATGAAAAACTAGCTGTGAAATCTAATGGATGATAGTATCTTCTATAATTATATTAACATTTATTGATTTATCAGACAAATTGATAAATAATAAAACTATATCGAGGGAGTTAAGGCTAATATAAGAAATAAGTTAGTTGTATAGCTAAAATATCTTTATTGTATATAATTGGGGTTTTTTATTTAAAAGCTCGATTGTTTTAATGTTGAAATTTCAATTCAAACTTTAAGGTTTAGTACATAATTTTACAATTTGACTTATGTAATTTATAACGTTATGATTTTTTTATTATAAAAGAAAGGCTTGAATATAATGATTCGTCGTTTGAGAAAGCTAAAAAATGTAGCAGTTGTAGTAAGCTTCTAAGTAAATTGCAGAAATCTACACTACTTAGAAGCGAGGAATAAAGTTATGAAGCATCCATTATTTAATCATTGGTCGGAAACAAAGTATATAAAAGATATAGTAACAAATCCACTCATTGAAGTAGGAGAGTACTCCTATTATTCAGGTTATTATGGTCATCAAAATTTTGAAGATGGCTGTGTAAGGTATTTGTGGGGGGATGCTAAGTCCCGAGCACTTTTCAATCCAATTGAACAGATGGGATGGCATCTTGATAAACTCATTATTGGGAATTATGTTTGTATTGCCAGCGGAGTAGTCATTTTAATGGGTGGTAATCACAATCATCACTCAGAATGGATTACAGTATATCCATTCGTTGAGAAAATTGAACATTCATATGAACCGAAGGGCGATACAATTATAAAAAGTGATGCCTGGATTGGAATGAATGCTATTATTATGCCTGGCGTTACAATCGGTGAAGGTGCAATCGTTGCAGCAGGATCTGTTGTAAGTAAAAATGTTCCGCCATATACAATAGTCGGTGGAAATCCTGCTAAGGAAATAAAGAAACGATTCACTGATGCTGAAATAAATATGCTAATGGAAATGCGTTGGTTTGATTGGGATAGAGAATTAGTTGAGAAGGCAATGTCTATATTATCTAGTTCATCTATTAAATTATTATATGATTTTTATAACAAAGAAGTAAAACCTAGATAGATCTGTTAGGAAAACTACGTCCGATATAGGATGTAGTTTTTTGTAGTAAAAAATTAATAGTTTTGATTATGAAAAGTTTATCCCACATTAATGGATATCCTGATAGGTAAGGGCTAATAATCAGTTGGGAAGGAATGCAACCTCGAGTGATTAAAGTTTCACTTTATATTTGGTATGAGTATAGTAAGTAGGTTTTCATGTTTTGTTCATGTGAAATATTTTTATCTATTTATCCTTTTCTATTTTAAAAATCTCCTATGGAATTTAATTGAAATCGAAAACCATTTAGAAATAACAAATACGTTGTGAGCTATTGTATAGTATAGATATGGTTCATAATAAAGGGGGAATACATATGTGGCAGCGATTTGTAGCGATTGGTGATAGTTTTACAGAGGGGATAGGGGATGAAGTTGAGGGAATCGCATTAAAAAGCTGGGTAGATCATTTTGTTCAACTGTGTGTAAACGATATAGAATATGCCAATTTTGCAAAGCGCGGGTTAGTAACGAAAGAAATTCGCTCACAGCAATTGGAAAAAGCATTAGCTTTTAAACCAGATTTGGTTAGTCTAATTGTGGGTGCAAACGATGTATTAAAAGGACGTTGGAATCTTCAAACATATAAGAACGATATGGAATTTATGATAGATAAATTAAGTAAAACAGGTGCCGATATTATGATAGCAAATCTTCCAGATTTTACAGTAAGGCTTCCTCTTGCTTCTGAAAAAAAACGAGTAATAAAAGAACAATTATTAGAGGCAAATGATGTTATACGTTCACTGAGTAGAGAGTATAAGCTTCATCATGTTGACTTTTGGAGTCATCCGTTAGTTAATGACAATACGCTTTGGTCTACAGATTTCATTCATCCAAATTCAAAAGGGTATGTAAAAGTTGCTGAATTGATTTTTAATAGTTTGCCTGTACATGACTCTTCTAAATAAGTTTTAGAATGAGCTAAACCCTTGTCGCAAACAGCGCAGGGGTTTTTTGAAACGAAAAGAAGTATATAGGGTGCCTATAAATTATACTTTAAGTAATTCTTTTTATTATTTATATTTTTGATATTTTCTGTTGCAGAACCCTTAGTATAAGGGTTCTTTTTTTTTATCAAATATATACAAAAAAGGTAGAATTGGAGAACCCGAACTAAGAGATATTTTAAATGAAATTGTTAAAACAATACTCATAATAAAGTTCATTAATTATATCCGCTTCTACTGCTTGTATGAGCTTAAAAACTTCTCTCTTCTAATCCAACTTAACCATAAATTAAATTTTTAGTGTAGATGTGGAACAATTTCATTACTTACATTGTCAATTAAGCGTTAAAACATTTTTCATTTTATATATAAAGAAAGAAAAAAACATTTTTAACTAAGGGAGAAGATTGAATTGAAAAAATTATGGATGCTGCTTTTTATTTGTTTTGCAGTTATTTTAGTAGGATGTAATAAAAACGAATCGCCAAAACAAGCATTTGAAGAATATATAAATTTATGGAATGATAGAAAATTTGCAAATATGTATGATGATTTATCAGAACATGCTCAAAAAACAATTTCTAAAAAGGAATTCACAGAGAAATACCAAAAAATTTATGAAGGTATTGGCGTTAAGAATTTAAAAGTTAAAACGAAAGGAGAGAATGCTAAAGATAAAGAAATTTTTCTTTTTGAAGTTAAGATGGATACGGATGGAGGACCAGCTTCATTTATCCATGAAGCAAAACTCGTGAAAGAAAAGGAATCTTGGAAAATAGATTGGACACCAGATTTCATTTTTCCAGGTATGAAAAAAGATTACAAAGTACGTATGCAAACAGAACAAGGAAAACGCGGGGAAATATACGATCGAAATGGGAAAGGTCTAGCAACGAATGGTAAAGCGACTGAGGTTGGAATTATTCCAGAGAAACTAGGCGAAACGGCGGCGCAAACAAAAGAAATAGTAGCACAGTTACTGGACATGTCTATAGAAGAGGTCGATCAGAAGCTTACAGCGAAATGGATAAAATCAGATTCCTTTGTACCAATAGGCATTTTAAAAGAAGGAACTAGACAGAATGATTATATTCAATTAGAAGGAGTTTCATCTCGCCCAGTCAATATTCGGACGTATCCATTAGGAGAAGCAGCGGCACACTTAACAGGATATATAGGAAAGGTGAATGCAGAGGAGTTAAAATCGCTTCAAAAAAGAGGTTATCAAGCTGATGATTTCATAGGTAAGACAGGTCTAGAAAAAGTACTGGAGAATAAATTACGTGGTGAAAAGGGTGGACGCGTATTTATAGAAGATGAGAATGGGAAAGAGATGAAAAACGTAGCAAAAAAAGAAGCGAAGACAGGGGAAAATGTTACGTTAACAATTGATGCTGCAATTCAAGAAAAAATCTTTAATGAGATGAGAAATGAAGCAGGATCTAGTGCAGCGATCAATCCTAAAACGGGTGAAACAATCGCACTTGTAAGTAGCCCTGCTTATAATCCAAATATAATAGTTAGAGGAACCTCAAAAGCCCAAAGAGAAGCGTGGACTAACGACGCGAAACTACCAATGATGAATCGCTTCACACAAGCATTTGTATCAGGTTCCGTATTTAAAACGATTACAGGTGCAATTGGTTTGGAAACAAACGCAATAAATCCTAAGGAAGAATTTAAAATTCAAGGGTTAAAGTGGACAAAAGATTCATCTTGGGGAAATTATTATGTAACACGTGTGAAGGATACAAATCCAATTGATTTTGACAAGGAAATGAAGTACTCTGATAATATTTATTTTGCTCAACAAGCTTTGAAAATAGGAAAAACTCAGTATGTAAATGAACTGAAGAAATATGGTTTTCATGAAAAGTTACCAATTGAATATGAATTTCCTATTTCAATTATTGCAAGGGATGGGATAAAAAATGATATTCAACTAGCAGACACGGGATACGGACAAGGACAAGGACAAGTATTAATGACACCACTTCATTTAGCATTAACATATGCACCGATTGTGAATGAAGGGAATATTCCGTCACCCCATCTTTTAAAAGAAGAAAAAGTAGCGGGGAATTGGAAAGAAAATGTGATTTCTAAAAAGAATCAAAAGATATTAAAGAGTGCATTAATCAAAGTCATTAATGAACCTGATGGCGCAGGGAGAATTGCAAAGGTTGATGGTGTAACGCTTGCTGGTAAAACCGGTACAGCAGAACTGAAAGAGTCGAAAGAAGCAGACGGAAAAGAACTTGGATGGTTCGCAGCTTTCGATGCAAATGCGCCAGACATGATTGTTACCATGATGATTGAAGATGTAAAAGGAAGAGGAGGAAGTAACGTTCCAGGTGAAAAAGTAAAACATGTTTTTCAGAAATAATACTTAATTATAAAGTAAATTCTTTTACTACATTCATTGTTTGCTTAACTCAAATGTATAAATTGAGAAAAAAATGAAGAATTAAGTTTCGAAAAAGCATTCTTCCTAATTGAGAATGCTTTTTCTATTTTGTTGTAGTTCTAGGGAGTTAATGCCTCATTATATTCATTGTTTAAATCAAATTCTATCGTTTTAAATGTGATATTATGGAACTTGTCATTTAAGAGAATATATTGGTGATTATTTAAGATTTCTACTATTGAAAAAAATAATCAATGGAACAAATGAAACTTGTACCTTGTCTATATATTGAAACCATAATAAAAGTGAGGGTAGTTTTACGTTTATTCAAATAAGTTTGAGGTGCGGAAATGGAACAGACGTTTATTGAAAAGTGTAATCATGATGAGCTGGACGATGTTATAAAAGACTATTGGCAAGATGTATGGAATTATTCATTTATTATTACGAAAGATCCACACTTATCAGATGATATTACGCAAGATGTATTTATAAAGGTATTTAAAAATTGGAATTCATTTCGAAAGGAGTCATCTATTAAAACGTGGATATTAAAAATCACAAGAAATACGGCAATAAACTATTTGAAATCATCTTATTTTAAAAGAATATCTTTAATAGGTTTTTTTAGTGACGATAAGCAATCCCAGTCGGCAGAACAAGAATTTTTTAAGCAAGAAGAAATGAATGATGTGTGGAAAGTTGTATTAAAGCTACCTAAAAAGCACCGTGAAATAATCATATTGGATGCAAAATATGAATTATCTTATGAAGAAATGGCTGAAACGTTAGGAGTATCCATTGGAACTGTAAAATCTAGATTAAGTAGAGCAAGAAGTAAGGTTTCAAAATTAATAGGGGAGGGTAGTAGTGATGAACAATAAACAAAATCCTGACTGGTATAGAAAATTAAAAAAAGGCCCAATGGAACACCGTAAAAACGAAGAAGAATATATTTATAAAATAAAGCAATCTATATATGAAAGTAATGAGGGAGGCTCTCTAAAACAAACAAGAAGATTTCGTAAAAAAGCATTGCCAATTGTTGTGGTTTTAGCTTGTACATTTTTATTTTTTATTGTTCAACAACCTTGGCTTGATGATAATAAATCACCGGTACAAAGTAGTACACAAATTAAGCCTAAAACAAAAGATGAGTCTGCTCAAGATCCAACATTAAAACAATTCATGAATGAGTTATATCAAAGTACAAATGTAAAAAATAAAAATGAATTGTATAAAGCGTTAAACGATGAAGTTCAATTTAAAGGGAAGAGTTATAAGAAGGATGAATTGAAGTTTGATGAAGATATTTTTCATGAGTTGCAAGTTGCACTTACAATGGGGGGAGAATTTGCAAATGATACAAAACATGTATATAAAGTACCAAGTGGATTGACAGAAAGTAACCAACCAAAGCAACCTCATTTTATATATGCAACTATTACTGGAAATAAAACGAAAATTTTAGCTGAACCAAAGCGAGAATCTCAAGTTTTATATGAAGTATCTAATGAAATGGTAAAAGCTTGGATTCCAGAAAAAGTGCAGAATGATGAATATATAAAAATATCGACAATTAACGGTAATACTGGATATGTACAAAAAGAGTATGTTTTAACTGACATTAAATACTCATTTATGTTTGAAAAGAATAATGAAGGTGAATGGAAAATAATAAATATAGATTCTATTTGGTAAAAAAGGAAGGTTCACTTTAATGAACCTTCCTTTTTGTTTTTATTTTCTTTTTGAAGAGTATTCCAGGACTCTAAAATTTCTGATGTAACGAGAGCAGCAATGTTTTTTTCTGAATTACTACCAGGAATAACGACAGAAACGGCAATCTGTGGATCTTCGGTAGGAGCATATGCAATGAATAGAGAATGATTTATCATTCTTGCTTGCTCATTCGGAAAACCTGTAATACCTGTTTTACCAGCGACGTCAAAGGGCAACTTTTTAATCTCCTCTATATTTTGACTCATTCCACCTTGTACGACACTCCAAAAGTTCATTGGGTAACGATTTGAACTTTCTAAAATTGGTTTAAACTTTTTTGTTTCTTTACCATCTTGACCAATAATAGCACTTGCCATTTGTGGTTTATATTTATCACCTTTACTTGCTAAAGTTGCTGCATATTGAGCGAGTTGAAGAGGAGTATGCACTTCATTTCCGCCCCACGAGGCATTTAATAAAGCGGAGATTCCATTTTCAAACTTATTAGAAGGATGGAATTCATACTGACCGTCTTCTTCAAAGGGTAAATCAATCCCGGTTTTAGAACGTAGGCCGAATTGTATTAAATAATCTGTCCATATATGTGCCACTTTTTCTATATTGCCATTATGTTGGTTAAATAATGGAAGAGCTACTTTTGCTGTCATAAATGTGTTAGATGAATTAATGATAGCCTGCCTCGGTGTAATCTCACCTGTTGGTGTTCCGGGTGCATTTGTAATGTTATTTTGATTATCATACTCAAAAGTACCGTTATCTAAATACGTATCTTCAGGTTGAAAAAGTTTTTCGTTTAATCCAATTAAAATAGTAAGTGGCTTTATAGTAGAGGCCATATTTACATAAGATTCACCATACTTTAATTTTTGAATTGCTTTATTTTGCGAAAGTGATTTTAAGTTATCTATTTTAGTTGATACATGAGTATGTAATATATTTGGATCAAAAACTGCTGAGTTGGCCATAGTTAAAATTGCGCCAGTTTTTGCATCACTCACTACAGCATAACCAGCTTTAGCATCAGGTAATTTCTTAATTTGCGATCGTAATGCTTCCTCTGATTTTTGTTGCAATTTAGAATCTAAAGCTAGCCTGATATCCTTACCTTTTTGTACTTTTTGAATGTTCCATAAGAACTCTTTGTTATTCATTTTAAAAATAAGAGTTTTACCCGGTTTTCCTTTTAAATCATCTTCATATTGCAACTCAATCCCACTTTTTCCAACTGGCATATGCTTTGAATTAAGGTTATTTTCTACATACCCAATTACCTGTGAACCAATTTCATGTTTAGGATAATATCGAATCCATTCATCTTTAATTATTACATTATTCGGTTTGTTTTTGTTTATGAATGCAAGTTCATTCTCAGCTATATCAGAGTATAACGGTATATCATGCATAGTCTGTTTTTTACAAGATTGTTGTAATTGAGATTTTATGCTCTCTGAAGAAATATCATGTTGAAACTTACTTGAAAATTGATCGAAAAAAGCTAATGTATTTGATGTATCTTGTTTCGATAACTTTTCATCATTAGAAGTACAATATAGAGACTTAACTTTCTTATTTGTAGCTAGTATTACACCATTTTGATCAAAGATTTTTCCTCTTTCGGCTGAAGAAGTTGCGATAGTAACTGAAATGAAGTTGATTTTAAATAAAATTAGTAAAATCAAACCTACAATAGAAAGAACCGCAAAAAATCCCCATTTTTTTATTTTTGTATGTAACATAAAATCCTCCCTTTTGTAGCCTACTTCATCTTATAGTTAATTATTTTTTTTGTAAATGTGGAACAACTTTATTATTTAGATTGTCTATTAAGTACTACAGCATGAAGAAAGGAATAATCAGTATGAAAAGTTACTAGCCAGCCTATGTGTAAATATATTATGAGTCACATTGCAAGCGACAAAAAACTAGAGAAAAAAAAGGAAGGGAGATTTATCAATTACGCGGCTATACCAAAAGAAATTGATACTTACAAGGATTTAGAAAAAAAGATAAGACATTATTTATAACCGAATAATGGTTTGTAATATATAGGGAACGTTTAAGTATTAGTGAGAAGTTCCAGAAGAATTATATGGAGGATTTATGAAAGAACAAAAAGGAAAGAAGCAGAAGACATATATATCTATTCGATTAAATATCATGTTCCTTTGCATATTTTTACTATTCTCAGCTATTATTATGCAGCTAGGGAAAGTACAAATTGTGGAGGGAGAGGCTTATAGGAACCAAGTGGAAAGTAGTCAAAATGCAATAACTAGTATTCCAGTTCCACGTGGACAAATTTTAGATCGAGAAGGGAAAACAGTCGTTAATAATAAACCTCTTCGCACAATTACGTATACAAGGGTAAAGGGGATTACGAGTGAAGCTATTTTAAAAACAGCAAAAGACTTGGCGGAAGTACTTAAAATGCCCGAACAAGACATAAATAAATTAACCGATATCGATAAAAAAGATTTTTGGATGCAGTTGAATTCGAAACGTGCGGAGACAAAGATTACTAAGAAAGATATAGAAACGTTTAAAGAAAAGGGTATAGAGGGAAAAAAGTTAGATAAAAAAATAGAAGACTTAAGGCGAGGTCGCGTTACAGAAGTAGAATTGGCAGAATTAACAGTACAAGATTTAAAGGTGTTAGCTATTAAAAGTAAAATGAGTTCGGGTTATCAACTAACACCACAAATTATTAAAAAGGATGTAACAGATGAAGAGTATGCGCGGATAAGTGAAAACCTTGCGAAATTTCCAGGAGTAGATGCGACGGTTGATTGGGAACGTAATTATGTAAACGGAAATTTATTTCGTTCCGTATTAGGAAATATTACGAGTAGTGAAGAAGGTTTGCCAAAAGAAAATTTAGATTCTTACTTAGTACGTGGATATAACCGGAATGATCGTGTCGGAAAAAGTTATATTGAACAGCGATATGAAGATATATTACATGGTACAAAAGAAGAAGTGAAAAATGTTACTGATAAAGCAGGAAACATTATAAACACCGAAATAATCTCTAAAGGAAAAAGTGGTAACAGTATAACATTAACGATTGATATGGAATTACAAAAGAAAGTGGAAGAAAGTATAGAGAAAAATTTGAGAGCTTTTAAGAGTTCTGAGCCGCTGCTCGATCGAGCTTTTGTCGCCATGACGAATCCAAATAACGGACAGATTTTATCTATGGCAGGCAAAAAGATTGTAGAAAAAGAAGGAGTACTAGAGATTGAGGATTTGGCATTAGGTAACATGACAACTTCGTATGAGCTAGGTTCTGCTGTAAAAGGTGCTACTTTATTAACTGGATATGAGACAGGAGCAATACATCCAGGAGATCAATTTTATGATGCACCGATGAAATTTAAAGGTACACAAGCTAAGAAATCGTGGAATGTATCTGGATTTGGTAATATTAATGATTTACGAGCTTTACAAGTATCTTCGAATGTATACATGTTCCAGACAGCTTTAAAAATTGCGGGAGTTAATTACGTACCAAATGGCTCATTGGATATTAAACAAGGAGCATTTGATACGATGCGCTATTATTTCAAGCAATTTGGTTTAGGCGTCCCAACAGGTATCGATTTACCGAATGAAATAATTGGACAAACTAGAAAAGTAGATAGTCAACCTGGGTTTTTACTAGACTTTTCCATCGGTCAGTATGATACGTATACGCCGTTGCAATTGGCACAATATATTTCAACGATTGCTAATGGTGGATATAGAATGCAACCTCAAATTGTACAAGAAATACGAGAACAATCAATAAAAGACGAGGTTGGTAAAGTTATACGCTCTATAGAGCCTGTCGTATTAAATCGGATTGATATGAAGACAGAATATATTGATCAAATAAAAGAAGGGTTTAGATGGGTATTCCAAGAAGGGGATGGAACTGGCGTAAAGCATTTCAAAAATGCTCCATATAAACCAGCAGGAAAGACAGGGACAGCCCAAACTGTGTATGGTGGAGATGATCCAATAGGTAGAAATGCAAAAGGAGAACGTATGGAATGTTACAACTTAACGTTAGTTGGATATGCTCCATATGATAATCCAGAAGTAGCATTCTCAGTAGTAGTTCCGTGGCTTCATAATGATAAAAGTGGAATTAATTCTATAATTGGAAAGGAAGTTTTAGATGCATATTTTGATTTAAAACAGCAACGTATACATGGTGAGGGTGCTAGTACAGATAGTCCTAATCAAAATTAGTGAAATTTGATTACTTTTCTCAGGGGAAGAGACCCTATTTTATATAAAGCATTTATAAGTAAAAAGATGAGGTGTGAAATAAGGGGTAGCGTCGATCATAGTTGCTACTCTTTATTTTGTTAATAACACCGATATTAGTTATAAAATTTTTTAGATTATGGAACAAATTTATTTTGGTGATTGTCTATTATATGTAAGTAAAAAAAGTGTTAAGAATTTGAAAGGAATGATGATTTTGAAAAACAAGAGGCTGCTAAAAATAGGAATATGCGTTGGTATATTAGGTTTAAGTATTACAAGCCTAGAAGCTTTTACAGGAGGACCATTGCAAGTTGAAGCGAAAGAAAAGAAAGGGAAAATAAAACATAAAAACCAGGCGACGCATAAAGAGTTCTCTCAACTTGAGAAAAAATATGATGCTCGATTAGGTGTATATGCAATTGATACTGGTACAAATCAAACAATCGCTTATCGACCTAACGAAAGGTTTGCCTTTGCATCAACTTACAAGGCTTTAGCGGCAGGGGTATTACTGCAACAGAACTCTACTAAGAAATTAGATGAAGTTATTACTTATACGAAAGAAGACTTAGTGGATTATTCACCTGTTACAGAGAAACATGTAGATACTGGAATGACACTAGGAGAAATTGCGGAGGCTGCTGTTCGTTATAGTGATAATACTGCAGGGAACATTTTATTTCATAAAATAGGCGGACCGAAAGGATATGAAAAAGCGCTTAGAAAGATGGGGGATCGGGTTACTATGTCTGATCGCTTTGAAACAGAGTTAAACGAGGCTATTCCAGGAGACATTCGTGATACTAGTACAGCAAAAGCAATTGCTAGGAATCTTAAAGATTTTACGGTCGGAAATGCGCTTCCGCATCAAAAGCGTAACATTCTTACAGATTGGATGAAAGGGAATGCTACAGGAGACAAACTTATTCGGGCAGGCGTGCCAACTGATTGGGTAGTTGCAGATAAATCAGGAGCTGGAAGTTACGGGACAAGAAATGATATTGCTATCGTTTGGCCACCAAATAGATCACCTATTATCATCGCAATTTTATCTAGTAAAGATGAGAAAGAGGCTACCTATGATAATCAACTAATTAAAGAGGCGGCTGAAGTTGTAATCGATGCTATTAAATAATAATCTCTTAGTTATTTCAGTTCTTTACCATATGTTATTGGATGTATAAAATTAGAAAACGATTCTTTTTCGTATGAAAAGAATCGTTTTTGTGTTTTTATTATTAAGAGGATAAAGGTAAAATAAATATATATGACGTATCCGATGTGAAATTTCATGTACTGTACTATATTCAATAAAAATCAAAAATGTATCATATAATTCTGTTAACATAAAATAAGTGTTTTATAAAAATAAAAGGAGAGAATATGAAGAGAAATATTAATAGAATCATATTGTTTATTGGCATATTAGTAGCTTTTATTACTTTTTTATATTTACAGAACAATTTAATAGGTATAACTGAGGTTAAAATAACCTCTAGTAAAATACCCTCCTCTTTTAAAGGGTATAAAATTCTACAAATTTCAGACTTACACAATAAACAATTTGGCAATAAGCAAGGTGTATTAATTCAAAAAATTGAAAGCATAGACCCAGATATTATTGCGATTACGGGTGATTTAATTGACAGTAAATCGTACGATGCAGAAGTTAGTATGCAATTAATACGAGAAATTGTAAAGAAGTATCCTGTATATTTTGTGACAGGAAACCATGAACAATGGTCTGGAAAGTATAACCGTTTAGAAAAAGAGTTGAAGAAATATGATGTCAATGTTTTAAGGAATGAACATGTAGGCATTCGAAAGGGTGAGCAAGAAATAAACTTGCTAGGTATTGATGATCCGGAGTTTGTAACTGGAAACCGTGATGAAGGAAATATTGTAAAAGATGCAATTTTAAAAGCGAAATTTGAAATGCCTCCAAATACATTTGATGTATTATTATCCCATAGGCCTGAATTTTTGACAGAATACGCTGATGAGCAACTAGATTTAGTATTATCGGGTCATGCTCATGGAGGGCAAGTTAGATTGCCATTTATTGGCGGGTTAGTTGCTCCGAATCAAGGGGTATTCCCTACATATACAGCTGGTTTATATGAAGAACAAAATACGTCTATGGTAGTAAGTAGAGGATTAGGTAATAGTATCATTCCGCAAAGGATTTTGAATAGGCCAGAACTTGTAGTCGTGCAGCTAAATTAAGCTGTACGATTTTTTTTATACAAAAATGAGTAAAGGGGCTTTCTGTATTTTGCAGGAGTAAACATTACAATTTTGTTAAAAATTTTCTACGTTACATAAAGTAACAAAATTTGACCCTCAGTGTTTGTTATAGTGTAAATAATCAAAAAACTTAAAATTTGTCGAGTGAAAAGTGTGATAAGTAATTCATGTAAAAAACTTAAAGGGGTGTACACATGCATAAAGAATACGAAATTGAAGAGTATACGGCGATTGAGGAACAAATACATTATTATTGTAAATGTTTATTAGTAACTCATCCTGATCAAATTATAAAGTATTTAGAAAAAAGATTAGAAAAATATGCAGAAACATTACAATATGCACATTTATATCCCGACACAGTTATATTACCGTTACAGCAATTAGTTATCGAATATTCTTTAGATGTTGCTAGAATTAGGAAGTATATGAATTTAAAAATGTAAAGTAAAATTTATAGTTTAAATGAAACAGAGTCGACTTTAGGAAATAAAATTCTAATGTCGACTCTGTTTCATTGTTTAATGTCGTCGAGTGAAAATACATACTAATCAATGAAGTTTGACATATAATTACGCAAGAGTAAAATAAAAGTGAGTACTCACTCATTTTAGAGAAGGGGGAAGAATACGTGAAGCAGCCTGCCATTATTTTACGGACTGTATCAAAAAGTTTTGGGAAAAAAGAAGTTTTACACAATCTTTCATTACAAGTTGAAAAAGCAGAGATATTTGGTTTAGTTGGGCCTTCAGGTTCTGGGAAAACGACTCTTATTAAATTGATTGCAGGTATTAACGAAGCAACGGAAGGTGAAGTGCTTGTTTACAACACGAACATGCCTAATTTAAATGAAATGAAAAGAATTGGTTATATGGCTCAAGCTGATGCATTATACGAAGAACTATCAGCATATGAAAATGCAGATTTTATGGCAACGATGTACGGATTAAAGGGAAAGCATAAAAAAGAAAGAATTGAAGAAGTTTTTGACCTTGTACAATTATCACAACATATGAAAAAGCAAGTGCAGCATTTTTCAGGCGGGATGAAGAAGCGTTTATCATTAGCAATAGCACTCCTTCATGAACCAGAAATATTAATTTTAGATGAGCCAACAGTGGGGATAGATCCGCTTCTTAGAAAAACAATCTGGGCAAAATTTTATGATTTGAAAAAGAAAGGCACAACGATAATTGTAACGACACACATTATGGACGAAGCTGAATTTTGTGAACGCCTAGGGTTAATTAGAGAAGGAAAGCTAGTTGCGACTGGTACAACTGAAGAATTGAAAAAGCGGGTATCATCAGGAAGGATTGAAGATGTCTTTTTGTTGGAAGAGGTGGCTGAATCATGAGAGTTACCGGTGTAATCATTCGTATTATTCGCCAATTTTTTCGAGATAAACGTTCGTTAGCGATGATGTTTGGGGCACCTATGTTATTACTTTGGTTATTGTCACTAGTGTTTACACAAAAGGACTATGTACCGCATATTGCTGTTGTTGATATGCCCGCTCAGTTAGTAAAAGTGATGAAAAATCAAGAAGCGTCAATTTATGAATATAATACAGAAAAGGCAATGTCTGAGCTGGAAAATCAAAAGGTAGATGCAGTCATTCGTTTAGAAAATGGAAAAATGAATATTGTATTAGAAGGTAGCGATTCGTCAAAAAATCGTGCTGTACTTCAAATATTACAAAAAAGTACAGAGAAGAACGATATATCGATTATGAAACCTGAAGTGAATTATTTACATGGCTCTAAAAACTTTACAATGTTTGATGGACTTGGTCCTGTATTAATCGGTTTCTTTACCTTTTTCTTTGTATTCATTTTATCAGGGGTATCTTTCGTAAGAGAACGTTTAAGTGGTACTTTAGAAAGGTTATTATCAACTCCAATTAAAAGATGGGAAATAGTTGGAGGATATATTATTGGTTTTGGGATCTTTGCATTTATACAATCCATTATTATCGTAAGTTTTTCAGTTTACATTTTAGACTTGTATGTAGCTGGCTCCATATGGCTAACGCTACTTATTACATGTATGCTTTCTTTAACGGCATTAACTTTAGGGACGTTTTTATCGGCATACGCAAATAATGAATTTCAAATGATCCAGTTTATACCGCTTGTCATTGTGCCACAAATTTTCTTTTCGGGTTTGTTTCCAATTGAATCGATGAATAAGTGGCTTCAAATGTTAGGGAAATTATTTCCACTCACATATGGCGCTAACGCAATGAGACAGGTGATGATTCGAAATCAAGGATTTACAGAGATTGCATTAGATCTTACCGTATTATTACTTTTTTCAATATTATTTGCAATAGGGAATGTATTTGCATTAAAGAAACATCGAAAAATATAATGATGATACAAAGGGGCATTATAGATGAAGAAAGATTGGCTGGAAGAATTAATTGCCGCAACTAACACGGATAAACGAAATGAACGTCAAATGCGTATATTAGAGGCGGCTGTTGATATGTTTGGAGAAAAAGGATACGCTTCAACTTCAACAAGTGAAATTGCAAAGCGTGCTGGTGTAGCGGAAGGAACAATCTTCCGCTACTATAAAACGAAAAAAGATTTATTATTAGCAGTCGTCATGCCGACATTAACAAAGTTTGCTGCACCATTTTTCGTACAAGCCTTCGCAAAGGAAATATTTAAATCGGAGTATGAATCGTATGAAGGGCTTCTAAGAGTTATTATTCATAATAGATTTGAATTTGCAAAAAAGCATTTTCCAATGATAAAAATATTAATTCAAGAAGTGCCATTTCAGCCAGAACTGAAAAATGAAATACAACAATTAGTAGAAACAGAGTTGCTTTGCCATTTTAAAAAGTTAATTGCAAAGTTTCAAGTAGAAGGGGAGATTATTGAAATGCCCCCATCTTCTGTTTTACGACTTACTTTATCAGCTGTATTAGGTTTATTATTAACACGGTTTTTATTATTGCCTGAAGAAAAATGGGATGATGAAACTGAAATTGAAAATACGATTCAGTTTATATTGTACGGATTAACGCCACGAAATTAATCGTCGAAGTATGAATTACATATGTTACATTTAAGTAAAATAATAAATCGCCTTTAAAAAGGCGATTTATATTTGTTATATTTTTGATAAATAAGTACTTGTTTACTAAAAACATTCTAAATTAACGTACTTCTTTGTCTCTTCTTCTAAGACCTAATAATCCTGCTAGTCCTAATAAACCGAGCCAAGCCCAATTATTATTTCTATCACGATTATCATTTAAATCATTTGTTGTATTTACATTTCGAGTTCTTACATCATTATTAACTCTGTCTAAGTTATTGTCATTCACTCGAGTTGAAATGTCAGTGTTATTAACTCTATTCATATTAGTTCCATCGTATTCAGCATGGGCAGATGTACCTAAAAACATAATAGAAAGTGCTAAAACACATACAATAGATGATAATTTCTTCTTCATAACGATCCCTCCTTTCTTACGTGTTAATTTCTCCAGAGTATGTGTATATTATTCGTTTCACAGTATTTAAACCGTTATTATAGAGGGCGCATTTATAGAAAATAGAGTTGAATGATTGCAAATATATCATTTGCTATATTTGCAATTATAAAATTAAAGGAATCAAACTTTGCTTAAAATGTTAATATTAGTACAATTTATATTATACGGACTAGCATTAAGGAGGTAATGAAATGCGACAATTTGCAAAACCTACAATCGTTGTAAGTAAATGTTTAGAGTTTGATGCTTGTCGTTATAATGGAGAGATGATTCCGGATGTAACAATACGAAATTTGCAGCCATTTGTTACATTTATACCTGTTTGTCCAGAAGTCGAGATTGGATTAGGGACTCCTCGTGAAACGATACGAATTGTAGAAGAAAATGGTGAGAATAGACTTGTGCAACCGTCAACACGAGAAGATGTAACTGAAAAAATGGAGCAGTTTTCAAATGACTTTTTACAAATGATATCGGATGTGGATGGTTTTATTTTAAAGAATCGTTCACCAAGTTGTGGTACGCGTGATGTGAAAATTTATTCTAGTTTTGAAAAAGCGCCAGCAAAAGGAAAGGGACCAGGCTTATTTGGCGGAGCAGTAATAAAAAAATTTTCGCATCTTCCTATTGAAGAGGAAGGCAGATTGTCGAATTTTATTATTAGAGAGCATTTCTTTACAAGGCTATTTACAATCGCATATTACAAGATGATTAAACATAATAAAAATATGAAAGATCTTGTATCGTTTCAGTCGGATAATAAATATTTATTTATGGCATATAATCAGGTGAAACAAAAGGAATTAGGGCGTATAATTGCAAATCATAAAAATGAAAAGATTGAAGTTGTATTTGAAAATTATGAGAAGACTTTATATGAATTATTTATGCGCACACCCCGCTATACATCAAATGTAAATGTATGTGAGCATATTTTTGGATACTTTAAAACAAAGCTGAAAAAACAAGAAAAAGATCATTTTTTAAATTTAATACAAAAGTATATAGAAAAGAAAATTCCGCTTAGTAGCTTACTTGCAATTTTAAAATCATGGGCTCTTCGATTTGATGAAAAGTATTTATTAAGACAAACATATTTCGAACCATATCCTGAAGCTTTAGTAGAGATTTCAGATTCAGGTAAAGGTAGAGATTATTAAACATAAAATTACATAATTCGACAAGAAAACTCCTATGTTGTTGTAGAACAATGTAGGAATTTTTTTGTGCGTTAGTACAGAATCTGTTTTAAAATTAAATTATGACAGAATTATAACAATTATCTAACTAATGTTCTTGTCTTTTCATTCGTAATGTTTGTAGTAGAAACTCGCACGCTGTCGAAACTCAATATTCGATAAGGGGTGTGTAGCGGAATGGAATTTACTCTAACTCGCGAAAAACAAATGATTAAAGAAATGGTACGTGACTTTGCTGAAAAGGAAATCGCACCGAAAGCTGTATATTATGACAAAACTGCAGAGTTTCCATATGAAACATTTCAAAAAATGGGCGAACTAGGATTATTAGGCATCCCATTCCCAGAAGAGTATGGAGGTTCAGGTGGCGATACAGTATCGTACGCGTTAGCAGTTGAAGAAATTGGTCGTGCTTGTGGTGGGACAGGATTAAGTTACGCTGCAACAATTTCATTAGGTGCTTCTCCAATTTATTATTTCGGTACAGAAGAACAAAAACAGAAATATTTAGTTCCAATGGCATCAGGCAAAACTTTAGGTGCTTTCGGACTAACTGAGCCAAATGCTGGATCTGATGCAGGTGGCACACAAACGAAAGCTATATTAGACGGAGACGAGTATGTTATTAGTGGTGAGAAGTGTTGGATTACAAATGCAGAGTATGCAAATACCATTATTGTAACCGCTGTCAACGGTGTTGAAGAGAATGGTAGAAAACGTATTTCTGCATTTATCGTACCGACTACTAGTGAAGGGTTAACGATCTCAAGCCCTTACGATAAGATGGGAGTACGTGCTTCTAATACTTGTGAAATCGTACTTGATGGTGTACGTGTACCGAAAGAAAATATTCTTGGTGATGTAAATAAAGGATTTAAACAATTCTTATATACACTTGATGGAGGACGTATTTCAATTGCAGCATTAGCTGTTGGTATTGCGCAATCTGCATTTGAACGTGCATTGCAATATGCGAAAGAACGTCAACAATTTGGAAAATCAATTTCTAATTTCCAAGCGATTCAATTTAAATTAGCTGATATGGCAACTGAAGTAGAGCTAGCGCGTAATTTAGTACATAAAGCAGCTTGGTTAAAAGATAACGATAAACCTTTCGGTAAAGAAGCGGCTATGGCAAAACTTTTCGCATCTGAAGTAGCAAGCCGTATTGCAAATCAAGCAGTACAAATTCACGGTGGATATGGCTATATGCGTGAATATGAAGTAGAACGACATATTCGTGATGCAAAACTATTAGAAATTGGTGAAGGAACTTCTGAAATTCAACGTCTCGTAATTGCTAGACATTTAGGGTGTAGATAAAAAGGAGGAATCACTATGTTTCAAAAAATATTAATTGCTAATCGCGGGGAAATTGCAGTTCGTATTATGAAAACTTGTCAAAAACTTGGCATTCGCACTGTTGCTATTTATTCTGAGGCAGATGAAAATGCCTTGCATGTAAAAATGGCAAATGAAGCTTACTTAGTAGGTGGGCCGCGTGTCCAAGAAAGCTATTTAAACCTTGAAAAAATTATTGAAATAGCTAAGAAGACAAATGCTGAAGCAATCCATCCGGGGTATGGATTATTATCTGAGAATCCATCTTTTCCGGTTCGTTGTAAAGAAGAAGGAATCGTATTTATCGGTCCATCAGAAGAAATCATTACGAAGATGGGAAGTAAAATCGAATCACGTATTGCGATGCAAGCTGCAGATGTGCCAGTAGTTCCGGGTATTACTACAAATATTGAAACTGCTGAAGAAGCAATTGAAATTGCTAAACAAATTGGTTACCCATTAATGTTGAAGGCATCCGCAGGCGGCGGAGGCATTGGAATGCAGTTGATGGAAACTGAGCAAACGCTCACCAAAGCATTTGAAAGCAACAAAACGAGAGCACAAAACTTCTTCGGTAACGGAGAAATGTATTTAGAGCGCTATATTGCAGATGCACATCATATTGAAATTCAGCTTTTGGCAGATACACATGGTAACACAGTGTATTTATGGGAGCGTGAATGTTCAGTACAGCGCCGAAATCAAAAAGTAATTGAAGAAGCACCTTCACCATTTTTAGATGAAGGTACACGAAAAGCGATGGGTGAAGTTGCTGTACAAGCTGCCAAAGCTCTAGGATACACAAATGCTGGTACAGTTGAATTTCTAGTAGATGATCAGAAGAACTTCTATTTCTTAGAGATGAATACGAGATTACAAGTAGAGCATCCAGTTACAGAAGAAATTACTGGTTTAGATCTTGTAGAACAACAACTTCTAATTGCATGTGGTGAAAAATTATCGTTTACACAAGATGATGTAAAACGTAGTGGTCATGCCATTGAGGCACGTATTTATGCAGAAGATCCGAAAACTTTCTTCCCATCACCTGGGAAAATTACAAATTTAACGCTTCCGACAAATGTACGTATTGATCACTTTTTGGAGAATCAAGTAACGATTACACCTTTCTATGATCCAATGATTGCGAAAGTCATTGCTCATGGTGAAACGCGTGAAGAAGCAATTTCGAAATTACATGATGCTCTAGAAGAATTAAAAGTAGAAGGTATTAAAACGAACACGCCAATGCTGCTTCAAGTATTGGAAGATGATGTGTTCAAAAGTGGTATTTATACAACGGGTTTTGTAACGAAACAACTTGTTAAAAAATAAGATTTAACAATACTAAGGGGGAAAAAATGATGACGAAAGTATATGCATCGATGGCAGGAAATGTATGGAAGATTGTTGTAGGAGTAGGAGATACAGTAGAGGAAGAGCAAGATGTCGTCATTTTGGAATCTATGAAAATGGAAATTCCAATCGTTTCAGAAGAAGCTGGCACAGTTATGAAAATTAATGTGCAAGAAGGCGATTTTGTAAATGAAGGAGATGTATTACTAGAAATTGAATAGGGAGATATAGGGGGAAGCGAATTGAAACTACCTAATTTTGCTGTCATTAAAGAAGTCGGGCCACGTGATGGCTTACAAAATGAAAAAAAGATTGTTGGCACAAAAGATAAAGTAAAATGGATCCAACTACTTACAGAGGCGGGATTATCGTACGTTGAAGTTTCCTCATTCGTTCACCCTAAATGGGTCCCTGCATTAGCAGATGCAAATGATGTGTTTTCAGAGCTGAAAAGGGATCCCAATGTTACATATGCAGCGCTTGTTCCAAATCAAAATGGTTTGGAACGAGCTTTTTTGCAAAATGTAGATGAGGTGAATGTTTTTTTATCAGCAAGTGAATCTCATAATAAAAGTAATATTAATAAATCAATTAAAGAAGCATTAGTTGTAATTGAAGATATAACAAAACAGGCATTATTCGAAGGGAAAAAAGTAAGAGGCTATGTTTCTACTGTATTTGGATGTCCTTATGAAGGGGATATAAGCGTCATAGCAGTTGACGAATTATGTGATCAACTATTTTCATACGGCATTTATGAAGTATCTCTTGGCGACACAATCGGAGTAGCAAATCCACTACAAGTAGAGCAAGTTTTAGAGCATTTATTAAAGAAATATGATGCTTCGCAGTTTGCAATGCACTTCCATAATACGTACGGAATGGCTCTTGCGAATGTAGTAAAGTCTTTAGAATATGGTATTACAACATTTGATAGTTCTTGTGGTGGCCTTGGCGGCTGTCCATATGCACCAGGAGCATCAGGTAATGTTGCAACTGATGACTTAGTTCATATGCTCCATAAGTTAGGGGTCCAAACGAATATTGATGAAGAGAAGCTATTGAGAGCGAGTCAATTTATTCAAAGTAAATTAAATATCCAATTACCGAGTCATGTGTATAGAGCGCTTCAACATAAAACGATAAGTAGGTGAGAAGATGCTACAATTACAAAACATTTCAGTTGATTATGTAACACCGCACGTTGTAAAGATTTCATTAAATCGTGAAAGACAAGCAAACTCATTATCTTTAGCGTTATTAGAAGAGTTACAAAACATATTAACTCAAATAAATGAAGAGGCAAATACTCGTGTAGTTATTTTAACAGGTGCTGGTGAAAAAGCGTTTTGTGCTGGTGCTGATTTAAAAGAACGTGCTGACATGAATGAAGAACAAGTTCGTCATGCTGTTAGTATGATTCGTACTACTATGGAAATGGTTGAACAATTACCACAGCCAGTTATTGCTGCTATAAATGGAATCGCACTTGGTGGTGGTACGGAATTATGTTTAGCTTGTGATTTTAGAATTGCGGCTGAATCTGCAAGTCTTGGTCTTACTGAAACTACACTTGCAATTATACCAGGAGCAGGTGGTACGCAGCGTTTGCCAAGATTAATTGGTGTTGGTAGAGCGAAAGAATTAATTTATACAGGTAGACGTATTTCAGCACAAGAAGCGAAAGAATATGGTCTAGTAGAATTTGTTGTACCACCTCATTTACTTGAAGAGAAAGCGATTGAAATAGCAGAGAAAATTGCTAGTAATGGTCCGATTGCTGTTCGATTAGCGAAAGAAGCAATTTCAAACGGTATTCAAGTTGATTTACATACCGGATTACAAATGGAAAAACAAGCGTATGAAGGTGTAATCCATACGAAAGATAGATTAGAAGGATTACAGGCATTCAAGGAAAAACGCACACCAATGTATAAGGGGGAGTAAATATGTTAGACCAAAAACAACAATCGAATACATTTGAAGAACGAGTTGAAACGATTAAACAAGGCGGCGCACCAAAATATCATGAACAAAACAAAGCGAAAGGTAAACTATTCGTTCGAGCTCGCTTAGCTCTTTTATTTGATAATGGTGAATATGTAGAAGATGCATTATTTGCAAATTGTGAACAAACAGGATTACCTGCTGATGGTGTTATAACTGCAACGGGTAAAATACATGGTCGTACTGCATGCGTAATGGCAAATGATTCTACGGTAAAGGCTGGTTCATGGGGCGCACGTACAGTTGAAAAGATTTTACGTATTCAAGAAACGGCAGAAAAATTACGTGTTCCTTTATTTTATTTAGTTGACTCTGCTGGGGCGCGTATTACTGATCAAGTTGAAATGTTCCCAGGGCGCCGCGGGGCAGGAAGAATCTTCTATAATCAAGTGAAATTATCAGGTAAAGTCCCGCAAGTATGCTTATTATTTGGACCTTCTGCAGCTGGTGGTGCTTATATTCCAGCCTTTTGTGACGTTGTAATAATGGTAGAAGGAAATGCATCTATGTATTTAGGATCTCCTCGTATGGCTGAGATGGTTATCGGTGAGAAGGTAACTTTAGAAGAGATGGGCGGAGCTCGTATGCATTGCTCTGTATCAGGATGCGGAGATGTTTTATGTAAGACAGAAGAAGATGCAATTACACAAGCAAGACAATACATTTCATATTTTCCAAATAACTACTTAGAAAAGACTCCATTGGTTACACCTCAAGAACCGAAACAATTCGATAAAACGTTAGAAGAAATCATTCCAGAAAATCAAAATGCTCCTTTCAATATGAAAGATCTTATTAATAGAGTTATTGATGAAGGTTCTTTCTATGAAGTGAAAAAATTATTTGCTCAAGAACTCATTACAGGTTTAGCACGTATTGATGGTAAGCCAGTAGGTATTATTGCAAATCAACCGCGAATGAAAGGCGGCGTATTATTCCACGATTCAGCTGATAAAGCAGCGAAGTTTATTAATTTATGCGATGCATATCATATTCCGTTATTGTTCCTTGCAGATGTACCTGGATTTATGATTGGTACAAAAGTAGAACGTGCTGGTATTATTCGTCACGGTGCAAAAATGATTTCCGCAATGAGTGAAGCAACTGTACCGAAAATTTCTATCGTTGTTCGTAAAGCATATGGTGCTGGTTTATATGCGATGGCAGGTCCAGCCTTTGAGCCAGATTGCTGCCTAGCATTACCGACAGCTTCTATTGCGGTAATGGGTCCAGAAGCCGCGGTCAATGCTGTATATGCAAATAAGATTGCAGCTTTACCAGAAGAAGAGCGTGATAGCTTCATTGCTGAAAAACGCGAAGAGTATAAGAAGGATATTGATATTTACCATTTAGCATCAGAGATGGTCATTGATGGTATTGTTCATCCAAACAATTTAAGAGAAGAGTTAAAAGGACGATTCGAAATGTATATGAGCAAATATCAAGTATTTACGGATCGTAAACATCCGGTTTATCCAGTTTAAAAGCCCTATTTAGGGCTTTCTTGCTCAAAAAGTCAAGGAGGGGAAAACATTGAAACAAGCAGTTTGGTTTCCAACAGAAGAGTATAAAGAAAAAACGCGTTTATATGGTTGGATGAAATCATTGGGCTATGAAGATTATGAAACGTTTTATAAAAAGTCAATCGAAGAAACAGCTTGGTTTTGGGGAGAAGCTGAGAAAGCAGTTGGCTATCAATGGATGAAACCTTATACAGAAGTGCTAGATTTAGAAAATGGTACGCCGTTTGCACAGTGGTATAATGGCGGAACATGTAATGTTGTAGAATCGGTTTTATCACGCTGGCTTGCAGACGATGAAACAAGAACACAACCAGCACTTCAGTATGAAGGGGAAAATGGAACTTCAAAATCATTTACATATGAAGAGCTTGATAGCTGGGTAAGTCGCGTTGCAAACGGTTTGAAACATGCGGGTATTGAAAATGGTGACCGTGTCACAATTTATATGCCGATGATTCCAGAAACAGTTGTTGCGATGCTAGCTGTAATGAAAATCGGAGCAATTATTTCACCAATATTCTCAGGATTTGCGTCTGATGCAGTCATGACACGCGTGCAAGCGGCAGGATCTAAAATGATTATTACTGCAGATGGTTTTTCACGCCGAGGTAAAGTTGTTTCATTAAAAGACGAAGTAGATAAGGCTTGTGAGCATTGTCCAACTGTTGAAAAAGTTGTTATCGTGCGTCATGCAGGAAATGATTTTACACCGCATAATTATGATTTCTCATGGAGTACGTTAGAAAAAGAAAAGCCATTTGTACATGCTGAAGAAATGCATAGTGATGATCCATTAATGCTCATTTATACATCAGGTACAACTGGAAAACCGAAAGGGACAGTACATACTCATGCTGGATTTCCCTTAAAGGCAGCTTTTGATGCGGGGTTCGGAATGAATATTAAACAAGGTGACCGCGTATTATGGGTAACAGATATGGGATGGATGATGGGACCATTTTTACTATTCGGTTCTCTTATTAATGGAGCAACGATGGTTATGTATGAAGGTGTTCCGGACTTCCCAGAGGCAGATCGTTTATGGGAGACAGTTGATAAATATAAAATTACACATCTCGGTATATCACCAACATTAATTCGTGCGTTAATGGCAAAAGGTGATGAGTATGTAAATAAACATTCGCTTAAGAGTTTAGAAGTATTCGCCTCAACAGGTGAGCCTTGGAATCCAGATCCTTGGATGTGGCTATTTGAAACGGTTGGAAAAAGTAATGTACCAATTTGTAACTATTCAGGCGGGACTGAAATTTCTGGTGGGATTTTCGGAAACGTCCTTATTAAACCAATTGCACCGATTAGCTTTAACGCTTCTTTACCAGGAATGGCAGCGGTTGTGCTCGATGATCAGGGCAATCCGATTCGTGATGAAGTTGGAGAATTATGTTTAGAGAAACCTTGGGTTGGTATGACGAAAAGTTTCTGGGAAGATGATGAGCGTTATGTGAACACATATTGGTCACGTTTTGAAAATAAGTGGGTTCATGGTGACTGGGTTGTTTATGATGGTGAACAATATATTATTACAGGACGCTCAGATGATACGCTAAACATTGCTGGAAAACGCATTGGACCTGCTGAATATGAATCTATTCTTGTGAAGCATAATGATGTCATAGAAGCTGCTGCGATTGGTGTACCAGATGATGTAAAAGGTGAAGTTTGTCATTGTTTTGTAGTATTAAGAGACAATGTAACATTCTCAGGTGAATTAAAGAAAGAATTAATGAGTTTAGTAAACTCTCATATTGGAAAAGCATTATGTCCAAAAGATATTCACATTGTAGAAGATTTACCGAAAACGCGTAATTCTAAAGTAATGCGACGTGTCATTAAAGCTGCTTATTTAGGGAAAGAATTAGGTGATTTATCGTCACTTGTGAATCCTGAGGTAGTTCCGTTTATTCAGGGGTTGCAGTCTAGTAAATTATAAAACTCGGAATGAGCTCTATTTAATTAGAGCTCATTTTTGTATTTACTAATATAAGTGAAGAGTAGAAGATAAAAAGAAGAGTGGAAATATTAAGGTAGAAAAGTGAGGAAACGGAAGATGGAAGTTAAACAATGAGACGGTTTATATATCTAACTTTTTAAGTATTTTGTATGTCTAAAATGACTAATATAAAGGGAATTCCACTTCTCTTAAAAATTTATAAATCTAATTAAGGTTGAGTTATGTTCGTTGTAATGCAACTAGCTAAAAACTTATCATTAAATGTAATTGAGCCTTCAACGGTGAATGGCATTTTAATTGTTAGGTTCTTACTCATATAATCAAATCCAATTTCCTGTTCACATTCGCCGCAATTGATCGAAGAAGATATTAGTGTGCCAGATAAAATATTGTAAACAATGGTTAAGCAAACTGGCTGAGTTAATCCTGGTAAAACACAAGGCATTGTATTTTAACCTCCTTTTCTATTAATAGGAAATGAAATGTAGGGGGTTCGATTTTGGGGAAGAGTTAATAAATTAGGTTAAAGTGTAGAAATAAAAAATATTGTACAACATGTTTTAAATTGTAAATTTAATATGGAAAAAAAGTTTAGGTTTTGTTTATTAATTTAGGAGGGTGAGAGAGGAAGTAGAAGTTATACTTCTATTTCCTCTGAAAAATTACTTGGACTAAGGTTGAGTTAAATTCGTTGTAACGCAACTTGCCTGGAATTTGTCATTGAATATAAGAGTACCTTCACCAGTAAATGGCACTCTAATAACTAGATTCTTACTAGTATAATCGAATTCCGTTTCTAGAGTACAACTTCCACAATCAACAGTAGAAGATATTAGTATACCCGATGAAACATTATAAACAAGCGTTAAACAAAGAGGCTGAGTTAAACCTGTAACAATACAAGACATTCTATTTACACCTCCTATGCTACTTATTAATAATAGTAAATGTAAATAGGATAACTTTTGAAACGGTAAATGCGGAAAAATTACAACAAATAGATAGAATATTTTTTGGTAATAGAAAGAAAGTTTTGAAGTAGATTTAAATAGTAATTTGATAGATCTTTCTAAAAAAATAGCTTTAACTCATATTTTCTATAGATACATACTGGCGTCAAATTATTGGAGGCCAGTTTAAAATTTTTAAATACAATTACTAAAGAGATTTTTTTGGGAATTGTACATAAATGAAGGGTTTAAATTAAAGGTAGAAACGGTAATGGATTAGTTTTTAATTAAAATAAAAAGATTTAGTACAAAAGTTTGTTTTTTCTTTTCTATGTTTTTGCCTCATACACTTTGAAGCTAGTGGACATACTATATTAATAGAAATGACTAGGGGGTGAGATTTTGGGATCTCGTTATAGTAATTCTAGAAAAAAGTGTTCATGTAAACAGTGTTCAGGCAAACAGGATGATTGTTGGGATGTTTTTGAAGAGTGTAAAAAAGAACATGAAGAGCAAAATAAGGCATGTGACTGTTGCTGTGTACAAGGAATTAGAGATGAGCTGAGAAAGTTAGTAAACAGATCAGTGCGTATTACAACAGGAACTAATAATTATGCAGGAACTGTTTCTTCAGTTACTTGTGATGTTGTAAAGCTTGCTAATAGTGCTGGCGTAGTTACAGTAATTATTTCAGTTTGTAAAATTGAAGCGATTGAACCATTGTTAACATAGGAAACATAGCATAATTAGGTTATGTTTTTTGTAAAGCCATTCTTATGAATGGCTTTATTTTCATTTCGTATAAAAGGAGAATATATTCTATATATAGAAATAAGTTTGAGGATATATAGAATGGTGTATGAAAGGAGAATGGAGTTGATTAAATTAGAATCCTTAAAAAGATCCGATTTCAAACAATTAATAAATTGGATTGATTCCGAAGAATTTTTAATACAATGGTCAGGAAATGCATTTACATATCCTTTAAATGATCAGCAATTAGAACAATATATAGAAAGTACAAATACACTTGCATTCAAAGTAATAGATGAAGAGAGCAAAGAAGTAATTGGTCATATTTCACTTGGACAAATAGACAATATAAATAAATCTGCAAGAATTGGAAAAGTACTAGTTGGTGATACGAAAATGCGAGGACGTTCTATAGGGAAACATATGATGAAAGCAGTACTTCATATTGCATTTGAAGAATTAAAACTACATAGAGTAACACTTGGTGTTTATGATTTTAATACGTCCGCCATTTCTTGTTATGAAAAAATAGGATTTGTAAAAGAAGGTTTATTAAGGGATTCAAAAAAAGTAGGGGAAACGTATTGGAATTTATGGGAAATGAGTATGTTAGAATATGAATGGAGAGCTAAAATATAATTGTTTTCTATAATTATGTTAATTAAAAGGGGATTGGGGGAAAATGATGAATAAAAAGACGAAAATCATTACAATTGCAGCTGTTTCAGGAGGAGGTAAAACTACTGTTACAGAAGGGTTAACTCATAAGTTAATGAATTCAAAAGCACTATATTTTGATAGCTACACCTTTGATAATTGTCCTGCAGATATTTGTAAATGGATTGATGATGGAGCAAATTATAATGAATGGGTACTCACACCATTAATTAAGGATATTCAGCATCTTATACGAGATAGTAATGTAGATTATATTATTTTAGATTATCCTTTTGCATACTTAAATAGTGAAATGCGACAATTCATTGATGTAACCATATTTATCGATACACCTTTAGATATTGCGATGGCTAGAAGAATTTTGCGAGATTTTAAAGAAGATGCAATGAGTGAAATACATAATGATTTAAAGCATTATATAACATATGCTAGAAAAGCCTATTTGGAGGCGCTTCATACTGTAAAGCCAAATTCAGATATTGTTTTGGATGGAGCTTTATCTATAGATGAAATAATTAATCAAATTGAAGAAGAACTTTATCGGAGAGAAGTGATCGTTCATGGTTAAATGTATAGAGGAATATGTACAAGTTGATGATTTTAAAATGTATTCAAAAGTATTTCAAGGAAAGAAGTTGTAGCCTGTTTCAGCGAATTTAATTGGGAGAGGACTATAGATTTAGAAAACGGCTTGCACTGTAAATGCAAGCCGTTTTTTATATATAAGAAGATTTCCTAGTTGAAATCCTCGGATTTTCTTTGACGTATATGTAAGAACATTAAAATTGTTATAATGAAGAAAATCAACAATGTTTGTATAATCAAATTTTTAAACTGAAGCAAAACTGCCCAAGATGTAACAGCATCTTTAAAAGCTTGGAGTGCAGAGTATGAAGAAGGATCAAAGCCGTACTGAAGTAACTTTTTTGTTTCAATAAAAGTGCTGTTTTCATTTTCGGCGTCTAATATTACTGAAATAAGCCTAGTATCTCCTCGTTTTGCTGTACTGACAAAACTATAATTACCATTAGTTGAAAAACTAGTTTGTAAGCCATCAACACCTTGGTGTTTAATGTTTTTATTAAGGGAATATATCATTTTATTGGTGTTGAAAACTTTCGTATCTTTGAAGGTGAACTGGTAAGAGGTTAGTTTTGTAACGTTCAGTACATCTGGAAAGTCTGTTACTAATTGTTTTGCTAGTTTAGCAACTTCAATTGCTGTTGTAGTTGAAAGTTTATTTGTATCGTTATTCATTCCAGTAGCGTTTAGAAACGGAGATGATTGTGATAACTTTAGGTGTTTTGCTTTTTCATTCATTAACTGTGTGAATTTATCTTCGTTTCCAGCGATGTGTTCTGCAAGGGCAAGTGCGGAACGATTATTTCCTGTCAATAACAGTGTATGAAGTAAATCACGAACCGTCGTTTTATCTTTCGAAGTTACTTGTATAGGACTCGTTTCTGCTCGGAAAACTTCGTTACTTATTTGTACTACTTCATCTAACTGTATAGTTCCTTCATTTAGTTGTTCCAGTGTGATATATTCAGTCATTAATTTAGATAAAGTAGCCGATTGTATAGGAGTTTCTTCATTTTTTGTATAAACAACTTCACCTGAATGAGCATCTATTAAAATAGCTGATTTAGCTTGAATAATTGGGCCATTTACATAAAGATAAAAATATAAAACGATAAGTGCAGTAATAACAAAAGATAATAATAAAATTGTGAATTTTTTTAAGAATTGCATAAGCGATCCTCCTATTATGACATCGATAATAATATTGTAAAAAGGAATGCTTAATTAGGAAGAAAGAAAAGGTAAAGAATTTCTAAAGAATTATAAAGGATTATTAAATTTTGGATGTTACTGGAAAATAAAAGGTCCAATTTCTTATATCGTAAGAAATTGGACCTAAAATTAAGCTGTATTAACATTTATATGGTTGTAGTTTTACAGTGAATGTTGTTTTTTTGTCATCACTATACACTTCAATTGTTCCTTTATGCAATTCGACAATACTCTTTGCAATTGCCAATCCGAGTCCAGATCCACCAGTGTTTGTAGAGCGCGATTTCTCAACGCGATAAAAACGTTCGAAAATATGAGGTAAATCGGTACTTGGAATAGGTTGGCCGTAATTGGTTATATCGATTGCAATCATATTATTACTTTCATAGGCAGTAATATCAATATAATCACCATCGTTACCGTAAGCGATAGCATTAATAATTAGATTTTCAAATACGCGTACTAATTTGTCTCCATCAGCTAATACCATTAACTTCTTTGATGGGAAAAAGGGGCGACAATCAATATTAGCCTCTTGAAGCTGTATTCGAAATTGAACGGTTAATTGTCCGAGAAGTTCTACAATATCAATAGGGACAGAATATAAACTTAATTCTTTATTTTGAACACGTGTATATTCAAACAAATCATTCATTAATGCATTAAGACGAGTTACTTTATCGTAAATGACTTGTATATAATGCCGTAATTCTACTTCATCTCTATAATTATCATGGTGGATTAAATTCACGTATCCAACTATAGAGGTAAGTGGAGTACGTAAATCATGCGATACATTTGTAATAAGTTCGCTTTTTGCTTGTTCTGCCTGTCTTTCTTCATCAATCGAGACTTTCAATTGTTCAACAATTTGATTAACCCCGCTTGCTAACTCTTCTAGATAATTATGGTTTACGATAGAAACTTTATGATTGAAGTTTCCATTTGCAATATAGCGAATCTCTTCTATCATTTTTTTTATACAAGTTTCATAGTAAAGCTTTCTTTCATGACGATAAAAAATGTATAGGTAGGATGAGAAAATAGAAAATAAAAATAAATAAGAGACAATCATCATCCATAGAGATTCTTTTATTCCTTTATATTTTTCATAACCAAAAATTCTAATGAATTCTTTACCAAGTTCGCTTAACGTAAGCGAACTCTCAATTACACTCGTAACGAGGCGATATATAATTAATTCAGTAATAGGAGTGAGTGTAATAGCTAATAAGAGCCAAAAAATAAGTTTCCATTTCGGGATATCTTTTAATATATCAAATGCTTCATTTCTCAATTTTATAGCCTACTCCCCAAACGGTATGAATAAATTTTTCTCCGTTCATTCCTGTTTCAAGCTTATCTCGTAAATTACTAATGTGGACCATTACAGTTTTATTTGAACCATAACCATCTTCATTCCAAACACGTTCAAATATTTCTTCAGAACTAAATACTCTTCCTGTATTACTCGCAAGTAAATATAAAATATCAAATTCAATAGATGTAAGCTTAATATATTCGCCATTTACTTTCACGGTATGATTATGTTTGTGTATTTCAGCAGAACGAATGCGAATCATACCATCTTCATTCTTTTGGGAAGTGGCATTTTGGAAAGATGATCGTCGTAGCAAAGCTTTCACTCTAGCTACTAATTCTAATGGATTAAATGGTTTAATCATATAATCATCAGCGCCTGTCATAAGTCCTAATATTTTATCCATATCTTCTGCTTTTGCACTCAGCATAAGAATAGGTACAGTATTATTTTCACGAACTTCTTGGCAAACTTCCAATCCATTTCGTTTTGGCATCATAATATCCAAAATCATAAGGTCAACTTCATATGTAGAAATCATTTGTAATGCTTCATCGCCATCATATGCTTTATAAATGTTATAGCCTTCATTTCGTAAATAAACAGCAAGTAATTCAACAATTTCTTTATCGTCATCAATAATTAATATATTTTTATTCATTATGTAGTTCCTTTCCTTACAAATCATTAACATTACTATAATATCAAACATTTATGTACTTGTAGCGATGATTCTGTATAAAATTTCATGTAACGTATTAAAAAAGGGATTACAACATTTATAACGAATACAAATAAAAAGGATATTTAAATACAACGTTATATTGAAAGTTAGGAAGAAGGGGACATACTACGATGTTATATAAGGATATATATTCATTTACTCCAACTGGAAAGATTGAAACTGATATAAAAGCTTTTCTATTAAAATACAATAAAGAAGTTACATATAAACATTCAATTCGAGTGGCAAATGAGTCTCGTAAAATTGCGGTTATGTATCATGTAAATGAAGAAAAGGCAACAATTGCGGGATATTTACATGATATTAGTGCAATTTTTCCAAATGAAGTACGGATTGTAGTTGCTGAAGAATTCGGAATAGAGATATTAGAAGAAGAACGAAAATTTCCAATGATTATTCATCAAAAACTTTCTAGAGTACTCGCAAAAGAGATATTTAAAGTGCATGATGAAGAGACTTTAAATGCAATTTGTTGCCATACGACACTGCGTAAACATGCAACGAAGATGGATTTAGTGTTATTTGTTGCTGATAAAATAGAATGGGATCAAAATGGGACACCACCATACTTAGTAGAAGTAAAAAAGGGGTTAGAAAAATCTTTAGAACATGCAGCTTTTGCATATATTTCATATTTGTGGGATAGAAAAGACACGTTGAAAGTTTTGCACCCTTGGCTAGAAGATGCGTATTGGCAGTTAAAAGAAATTGTAGAGTAGAAAGAATATAAAATACAGTTAAAAGAATATATGAATGAAATATTTACTGGGGTTACATTAGTACCATACATATAATAAACACTTATTTGAAGATATATTTTCAAAAGAAGATAAAGTGTTTTTAATAGCAAATGTTTATTGACTTAAAAAGGGAAATGTAAAAAATCCACACTTTTTTTTTGAAGATGAAGAAACTGACTTGTATTGTACATATCAATTTTCATTAAAATATTTCGCTGGTGATATAAAGTATAAACGACTTATTAAAGCGGCGAATCATGAAGATTTACCAGGTCTTTATCCCCGTTTAGGACGCAAAAAAAGAAATTTCTTATCCAGATGTATTTCTCATAAATGCAACAAAAGATATTATCATGTTTATGCATGATGATAGAGGAAGTGAAGTAATTTCGAAGAATAAAGAAACAATACGAAATTTATATGAGAAATATAAAGAGTGGATTCCAGATTATAAAAGAGAAAGCATAGATAAATTATTTAAATGACAGTGAGGGAAGTGAAGTTTGTAATGAAACGTATTGCAATCGTAGCCGCTTGGGAACCTGAACTTACGTATTTGCATCAATCTTATCCAAGTGAACGCATTGAAAAAAAAGCCGCTTGGGAATTTCATTTTCATACTATAAATGATCTGGAAATTATTTCAGTTATAACTGGTGTTGGGAAGGTAAGTTGTGCTAGTTGTGTACAATTATTAATTAGTGAGTTTCAGCCGGATGAGTTGTTTATGACAGGGATATGCGGGAGTTTATCAAATAAGGTGAAAAATGGTCATATTGTAGTGGCACTGAACGCAATACAACACGATGTCACTGCTGCTGGTTCGGGTGAAGATGTTTTTAACTTATATAATGGTAGAACAGCACCTATTGAAACAACAAAATCACTTGTAAGAAGAATAAAAAAAATACGATCGTATGATCCGATTCATTTCGGGACATTTTTATCTGGAGATCAACGTATCCGTAGTTCGGAAATGAGATATTTACTCCATACTGTATATGGGGCATTGGCAGTTGATCAAGAAGTGGCAGCTTTTGCTTATGTATGTCAAATCAATAAAAAACCTTTTTTATGTTTAAAAGCTGCTTCAGATCAAGCAAATGATAAAACGAAAGAGGAACAAAAAATCTTTAAAATGTTAGCATGTGAACGAGCGTGTGAGCATTTAATTGCTTTTTTACGTGTATATGAGATTAATGTAGTAAATCATAGATAGTAAGAGGGGTTAATATTGGAAAGTACAAATAAAATAGCTATTTTGGGTGCAAACGGAAAAGCTGGAAAAATTCTTGTAAATGAAGCGTTAGAAAAGGGATATCAAGTAAAAATATTAACGAGAAACTCTACAAATACAGAGAAAATAAATGAAAATATAGAGACTATTATTGGGGATGCACGTAACTTTTCAACGATACAAGACTTACTTCAAGGTTGTAGTGCTGTAATTAATGCAGTAGGTCAACCGAAAAATGAATCTTACATTTTTAGTACAGTAACGAAGCATATTTTAGAAGCGATGAAGGAGTCTAAAATAAAAAGATATATTCTAATTTCCGGAGGTTCTTTAAATGTTACGGGAGATCAGAAGGGAATTGTAAATAAAATAGGAGCTACTTTGTTTAAATTGTTTTTACCAAAAATGATGCAAGATAAATATAAAGAATTACAAATTATCCAAAATAGTGAGGTAGATTGGACAATTGTTAGATTACCATTTGTTATAGAGGGAAATGGTATTGGAAGTATAAAAGAGAGTTTAGTTGATATGCCAGGAATTAAAATACAAAATGGCGATATTGCACCGTTTGTTATAAAACAAATTAATAGTGATAGATATGTAGGGAAGTGTCCGTTCATTTCAAATTAAGCAGTAGAATTCAAAATTAAAGTATGATGTGACTAGTAGATCTTATGTATTTGAACGTTAAGTTTAACACGAGTAAGTGGGGGATAATTTTATATGATTCAATATAAAAGATGCAGTGAAATAAATATAGATTTAGTGTATGAAGCTTTTAGGGATGGGTTTTCAGATTATATTATTAAGATGGAAGTTTCAAAAGAAGATTTTATAAAAAGGTTTTTTGGAGCTGAAGGGAATTCGTTAGAACACTCGTTTCTTTCTTTAGACGGTGACAAGCCAGTTGGTGTAATACTTGGTGGGATAAAGGATTATGAAAATATAAAAACAATGCGCTGCGGTACATTAGCGGTTCATCCGAATTATCGTGGTGTTGGTGTGAGTCAAAAGTTATTTGAACTGCATAAAGAAGAGGCGCTTCAAAATGAGTGTAAGCAACTTTTTCTTGAAGTCATTGTAGGTAATGACCGAGCGATTCGTTTTTATAATAAATTAGGCTATGAAAAAGTGTACGATCTATCTTATTATAATTTAAAAGATATGACTAAAATAATACATAAAGAATGTAAAGGAATTGAAGTAAAACAATTAGAATTCCCTGCTTTTAAAGTTGAAATTCAGAAATGGTTACACTTCCATATAAATTGGCAAAATGATATGGACTATATTGAAAAAACAAATAATTCATTTTACGGCGCATATGTCAATAATGAGTTAAAAGGTGCTATATGTATAAATGAACAAGGTAAAATTAGTTTTATTTTTGTAGACAAAGAGTATAGAAATCGTAGTATTGGATCAAAATTATTACAAGTAGCAAGAGATGAGTTGAATTTAGAAAGTTTATCAATTGGATTTCCAAATAACAATTTACTAGAAGGGTTTTTAAAGAAAACTGGATTTGAAAAGAATTCTTTAGCACAATATGAAATGTATTTATTGATATAATAAGCGGGAGAATTTATTCTTTCGCTTTTTATTTTTGTACTATATTGATATTTTACTTTGTATAATATTCTTTTTTTATGTAGAATAGATAGGATGGGAGGGGATGAAATGAATAATGGATTAAAGTTTAAGATTTGTGAATTGCATTGTTTCGTTCAAAAGACTTATTCTGATATGAAAATAGCATGTGATATTGCTATTTATCAAGAAAACACTTCTAAATATTTAATTTCATTAGGTTTTTTAAATAAATCATACATGACTTATATAGAAACAAAAAGATTTTATCGTGAAAATGAAGAGCTTGTAAGTGTAGAATTTGATAATTTCTTTGATACATATGATATATTAGAACAGGAGTTAAAAAAAGTTATTTCAACTGAAGATAAGAATCCTTCATTGTTACATAGTAGATTTGATCAGTTTCAGCAGAAAGTTGAAAATATAAATGACCTAATAAAAGTAATGCAAAATGCTCGTTAATGAATGCTTTTTCTGTTTTATATAGAAATTATGCATTAAAAATATATTAGGGGTATTACATATTGAAGAGGTGACTTTTGTTGATTACAGAAGTCATCTTTTTACATTAGAAATAGATTGTATAAATTTTAGTAATTTCATATTTTAGGAAATCATAAGAGGGAAATAACATGAAAAATAAAAAAGAAATAGCTATAGTTGCATTAACAACAGGATTAGCTTTGACAAGCATAGTACCATACGAGAAAGGTTATGCGGAGGAAACGGATCAAATGCAAGTTGATATTCAAGAGGATTCGTTCCGTACAGGTGAACTTACAAAACCATCACAAAAAACGCCAGAGAACGTAGTGAAAGATGCACTTAAGGAAAAGACGGAACATGCTTTGTCTCCAAAACAAGTTAGTGGAGACAAAGGGGTAGATTACAAGGTTCTTCAAAAACGTGGTTCATATGATGGGACTACACTTGTTCGTATGCAACAAATATATGAAGGTAAAGAAGTATACGGACACCAATTGACTGCTCATGTAGATAAAAAGGGTATTATTAAAAGTGTTTCAGGGGAAAGTGCACAAAACTTAGAAAAAGAAGATTTAAAGAATCCTATTAATTTATCAAAAGAAGAAGCAAAACAATATATTTATACGAAGTACGGAAATGATATTCAATTTATTTCTGAGGCAGAAGTTAAGGAAGTTATTTTTGTTGATGAAAATCGTGGGCAAGCTACAAATGCATATCAAGTTACATTTGCAGCTGCCACACCAAACTATGTATCTGGAACTTATTTAGTGGATGCTCATAGTGGTGATATGTTGAAAAATATGGTGCAAGAGTCAGATTTAAAAGTAAATGAAGAGCGTGTTGAAGCTATTCAGGAGAGTAAAAAAAGTAATTTTAAATCATTAACCGGGACTGGAAAAGATGATTTAGGAATAACTCGTACATTCGGTATTTCTGAACAAAGTAACGGGAAATATGCGCTTGCTGATTATACAAGAGGGCAAGGAATTGAGACGTATGATGTAAATTATAGAGATATTACTTTTGAAGAAAAATATTATCCTGGTATATTAACAACTAGCACATCAACAACATTTAATGACCCAAAAGCGGTAAGTGCTCATTTCTTAGCGACAAACGTATATGATTTTTATAAAGACAAATATAAGCGTAATAGTTTTGATAATAAAGGGGAAAAAGTAGTTTCAGTTGTACATGCATGGGATTCTGGAGAAACAAGTGATCCTAAAAATTGGGGGAATGCATTTAGCGCTAATATTAACAATGTTAGTATGCTTATATATGGTGATCCAATGGTTAGATCGTTTGACATAGCGGGTCACGAATTTACACATGCGGTTACATCTAGTGAATCTAATCTTGAATTTTTTGGAGAATCTGGAGCAATTAACGAGGCGTTATCTGATATTATGGGAACGGCTATTGAGAAATATATAAATAATGGGGAATTTAATTGGACAATAGGAGAACAAAGTGGATCAGTTCTCCGTAATATGAAAAATCCATCTTCAGTCAAATTTTTTAATGGAGTACCGTATCCAGATGATTATAGCAAATACAGTGATTTAAACGGAGAGGATAATGAGGGCGTTCATTTCAACTCAAGTATTATTAATAAAGTCGCGTATTTAATTGCACAAGGTGGCACTCATAACGGTGTAACTGTAAATGGTATTGGTGAAGATAAAATGTTTGATATTTTCTATTATGCAAATACTGATGAATTGAACATGACTTCTAATTTCTCTGAATTAAGATTAGCGTGTCTTAAAGTTGCAACAAATAAATATGGGGCAAATTCCATTGAGGTTGAAACGGTCCAAAAAGCTTTTGATGCAGCAAAAATTAAAGGAACAGTGAAAGAAAACGAAAAAACTGAGGCAAACCAAGTCCCAGAGCTAACAGTACCGCCAACAATTACACTACGTGTCGGTGATAAGTTTGACCCAATGAGCAATATAAAAGCTATTGATAAAGAAGATGGTGATTTAACAAATCGAGTAGAACATAAAGGTGATGTAGACACTTCTAAACCAGGCAAATACATTGTGGATTACTCTGTCGTTGATTCTCAAGGTGGGAAAGCAACGGTAACACAGACCGTAATTGTAGAGAGGGATGGAGAAACATCAGATCTAAAACCTACATTAACAGTTCCTATTGCAACGACAATTACTGTAGGAGAATCATTCGATCCGATGGCAAAAGTAAAAGCTATTGATAAAGAAGACGGCGATCTTACTTCTAAAGTAAAAGTTGAGGGGGAAGTAGATACCTCTAAAGTCGGTACTTACATAGTAACGTATACAGTTACAAATTCTAAAGGCCATGAAGAAATTGCGAAACAAACTGTAACAGTCACAGGTAGAGAAGAAGTTAAGAATGACATACCAATACTAAAAGTACCTTCTACAACTACAATTACTAAGGGAGATGAATTCAATCCAATGGTAGGTGTATCAGCTACGGATAAAGAAGATGGTGATCTTACTTCTAAAGTAGTATATAAAGATATTGGAGATACCACTAAAGTTGGTACTTTTGAAATAATATATAGTGTCACAGATTCTGTAGGTAATAAGGTACATGCCATACAAAAAGTATTAGTGAAGGATACAGACGCTAGCAAAGCTAAAGGTAGTACTAATAACAGTAATAACGGTAATATCCAAAACAACAGTAATTCTGATAAAAAAGAATCTACATATAAAGAGCTTCCAAACACGGGGGGCAGTACAACTAATAGTACAACAATGGGCTTATGGATGGTTTTTGCAGGTATAGTGTTCACTTTAGTTCGCAAATTTAGAAAAATATAAAAGTAGATAGTACAGCCTATTCGTTTGAAGAAGGTGTAAGAGCTGCTGAAATTTGCTATGAATTTTTAAAGCAAGAGGGGCATATTCGGTGCGGTGTTCCTGATGCATTTTTCCGAGATGAGGCGTACCAAAAGATAGTTCAAATAGGTGGACCTGGCCCAAAAGATCACCCAGCAGCAAGTCATAAAATTGTCCATACCTATAAAACACTAACGAAAATGTTTGAAACTGCTGGATTTGAGGTAGTTTTACTTGAATATTGTGATGAAAATGGTCAGTTTTATTATAATGAATGGGATGCAAACGACGGTGTTATTTTCCGTTCGAAAAGGTATGATTCTAGAAATAAAGGTGATAAACTTGGTTTTCCATCGTTAATTGTTGATGCGATTAAGCGGTAAATCATTCAACAAAAACAGGAGTAATTCTATAAATTTATGAGTCGCAAATGCGGCTCTTTTTATTTGAGCGTAAGTCTATATTTTGGGAAGAAACGTGCATAAATGATATTTATTTTTCAAGATTATTTAAATTGATTTAGAAAAGATTAAAGTTTTTCTCATCACGTTTAACTTTTAATTACTACTTCGTTTATATAAAGATTTATTTTATATTTATATTCGTGTAAAATAAATTAAGAACATACATTCTATATAGGGGGCAATCAATATGATAGCTGAAATCGGGAAACTAACTAATGGATATATTGTAAAATTTGAACGTCATTTTTCATATTCGATAGAAGAAGTTTGGTCAGTTTTAACAGAAAATAGTAAGTTAAAAAAATGGATGTCCAATTTGCAGATTGAAAGCCTTAAAACAAATGGTGTAATAAAGTTCGACATGATGGATGGTTCATTTATAAATATTGATATTATAGAGTGTCAACAAAACTCAGTGCTTGAATTTACTTGGGATAAAGATCGGGTCCGATTTGAAATACATAAAGAGGATAATGGAACCCTTTTACTTCTCCAAGAATATATTCACGAATTAACTGATCATACACCGAAAGATATAGCTGGTTGGCATATTTGTTTAGATCTTTTTTCTGCCGTTCTAGAAGGAGAAGAAAAAGAATTTTCTAAAGATAAATGGCAACAATGGTTTGAAATATATAAAGATATAAGGTTCTTGAAGTAAGAGGGTAATAACGTTAAAAGTTATATTAATTATGTAATTATTATATTGTAAAAATAATTGTTAAGATTAAAAATGGTTGATGAGTGGTATTGTTGTTTGTTAATCTTTTTGTTTTATTGTCTGTTTTTTTGCATTTAACAGAAATATATACTTGAATGAAGTATATATTTCTGTTAAATTTATCCTATGGATAGAACGAGTTTAATTAAAGGGCATTTAGAAATGTGTGTATTATCTATTTTGTCAAAAAAGAAAAGTTATGGTTATGAGATTATGAAAGAGCTAGAAGTACACAATTTAAAATTGAAAGGAGTAGGAAGTATTTATCCAATTTTAACTAAGTTAAAAAATCAAGATTGGGTTAATACTTATCAAGAAGTAACAGACAGTGGTAAAGTTAGAATTTATTATGAAATTAATGAAAACGGTAAAATACGTCTTGAGAAGAAAATTAATGAGTGGTTAGAATTGCAATCGGATATTCAAACATTATTAAAAAGCGGTTTGAAAGGAGACCTTCTGAAATGAGGAATAGATTGATAGGTAAAGAAAAGCAATTTTTAACAGACGTACTAAAGGAATTAAAGCAATACGATATTAGTTTAGAAGAAAGGGAAAATATAAAGCGACAAATATTAGAACATATTCAAGAATGTCGTGAACATGGTGAAGACAGTATAGATGATTTAGGTACCCCCCAATTATTTGTTCAAGATTTTTTAGAAATAAATGAAATTGATTTACAAGTTAAAATGAAACAACTTCAAAATGAAAAAGGAAAATACAACACATTTGTCTTACGTGGCATATTCATCGCATTTATTACTTACCTCATCTCGCAAACTACATTTTCAATATTTTTAACTGAATCATTTAACCAAACTAATAGTAAAGCTATATTTGATTATAATATTTTATATCGTATATCAGAGAATCAATGGTGGAACTCATTATTAATAATGAGTAGTTTTACAATCTCTGTAGTAGTATTTATTAGTTTAGTAAATTATAAAAAAAGAAAGCTATCTAAAGTATAATGAAGAAAACTATCTATAAATTATTCCAAATATGTATTCTTTGTAATGTATTAGTATTATGTATCGTTCATCCAAAAGTGTATGCTCAGCAAAATATTAAAGCTACTTTAGATAAGTATATTGAAGAATTTATAAATGAACAGAATATTCCAGGAGCTTCTGTTGCAATTGTACATAATAAAGAAGTATTCTTCACAAAAACGATGGGGGTTACTGGAGAATCTGAAAAAAAGGTAACTAGTAAAACTCCATTTGCAATCGGCTCAATAAGTAAATCTTTAACAGCTTTAGCTATAGTGAAATTAATAGAAGATAAAAAAATAAAATTAGAAGATCCAGTTCAACGATATCTCCCTTGGTTTAAACTAAAAGATTCTCAAATATCCTCAACTATAACAATCCAACATCTACTAACTCATACAAGCGGAATCAACACATATGAAGGCTTAGCATTATCAGATAAGCAATCCAAAAGTTCTACAGCATTAAAAGAAAATGTAATGGAGCTTTTAAATGTAAAAGTAACTGCTCCACCAGGTGAAAAATATCAATATAGTAATGCAAATTATATTGTGTTAGGCGCACTTATTGAAGAAGTCACAAATGAAATATATTCATCATATATGGAAAAGTATATTTTTCAGCCGTTAAATATGAATGGTGCGGCAGCAAGTAAAGAAATTGCATATGAAAAAGGCTATTTAACAGGTTATCAGTCGTGGTTTGGCATACCAAGAAAAAGTGTAGTGTCCTATGATAATGCCGGGGCACCATATGGTTATATTACCGCGAATTTGGAAGATATGATTCAATTCATTATGTTTTTGAATCGCCAAGAAAATCCTCAATTTTTAAAGCAAGAAAACATGAATCTTTATCTTTCACCACTTTATCAAACAAATTCAGAAAAAAGTTATGGTTTTGGATTAAGAACAACAAATATAAATGAAAGCGAAACGATGATTTGGCATTCAGGATCAACGCCCGATGCTCGTGCAGAAATATTTACTTTAAATAAAAGTGGCTGGAGTGGTGTGATTTTAACAAATAAAAATCATGTATTAGAAGAAACCGCACTATCAGAATTGAAAAAGGGGATTATTAGTATTTTGAATGGAGAAGAACCGGTTGATATCCCTAAAAATATACCATTAACACAAATTATTATGTTGATAGTTACACTCATACTTTTCGTAATATCAATTATGTTAATTAAAAAGTATAAACATATGAAAACTGTAAAAAAGGTAATTTGGTTATCTATAGGGGGGCTATCGCTACTATTATCTATTACATTCATCCCACTACTTACTTATAGTACAAGTTCACCATGGCGGACGATTAAAATATTTGCGCCAGACGTAGCTTTAGTTACAAGTATTATTGTAACTTTATTAGCTGTGAACGGACTAATATCAATTCGTATAGCCTTAAGAAGGAAAAAAGTATAAGGGGAAATAATTAAAGAAATATAATTCAAGTGTTATAAAAAACGGTTGACTCTCACACAATGTCATTGTTTAAGATAAAATTGAGCTTCGAAGTAGATGTAATTTATAGGAGGAAATCATGTTTAAAATAGGAGACTTTTCAAAACTATCTTCCATTAGTATACGTATGTTGAGACACTACGATAAAGTGGAATTATTACAACCAGTAAAAGTCGATGAACAAAGTGGTTATCGATACTATGCAGCAGCACAGCTAAAGAAAGTAAATCAAATTCAAACATTAAAAGATATGGGATTTAATATTGCAACTATTAAAGAAATAATAGAATGCGATAATATAGATAGCATAAAAGAGCAATTTTTAAATCGTAGTGTTCAAATTAAAGAAGACATGTATAACCTCCAAAAACAATTACGTCTCCTCGAAGACTCAATGAAAACGATGAGAGAGGATGTTGTTGAGATGAATTATCATGTTTCAATAAAAGAAATTCCAGAAAGAACTGTAGCTAGTGTTAGAAAGATTATTCCATCGTATAATTGCGAAGGTGATTTATGGAGTATATTAATGCAAGAAATTCAAATGGAGAATATTAGTATTGACCATCCGAGTTATAGTATTGCGGTTTTCCATGATCGTGAATACAAAGAAAATGATGTAGATATAGAAATACAGCTAAGTATTCTAGGGAAGCACGAAAATACAAAAGACGTTACATTTAAAAATGTGGAATCAGCTAATGTAGCTTCTATAACAGTTAATGGAAGTTATGAACAGATGACAGCTGTAAATGAAGCTGCGGCAAAATGGATTGAGACAGAGGGTTACGAATTAGCAGGTCCAATGTTTAATATTTATCATGTGAGCCCAGCGATGGAATCGGATGCTAATAAATGGGTTACAGAAGTTTGTTATCCAGTTAAATGATTGTAAAGAAAAAAGGCATTATAATATGCCTTTTTTCTTTATAAACTTATCCGTAATTGCAATTAACCAATCATAGTTATCTTTCCTTCTATTATAGTTTTCGTATCGGACTATATAAAGCAATAAAGACTTCAATTAATTTAGTAAAAGCAGCTAAAGCAAATACAAAGACAGGATTATAAGCTGAAATAATACCTCCTACTAACGCTCCAAGTGGCATAGCTAATCGTGTAAGTACACGTGAAAACCCTAAAACTCTCCCTTGCATATTTGATGGAACTGTTTCCTGGCGAACGGTGGCTACAATTGTATTCCATGCAATATTGCAAGTCATTGCAATACCGAAAGCAATTCCGGGAGCAAGCCAATATCTACTCCAAAGCGCAAAAGTTAAACCAATTGCTCCAACAAATAGGAGTAATGGAATTAGAAGACCGCGTTGCAATCTCTTTTCTAAAGGAACTGCAATCAAGCTTCCTAAGAGCCCGCCTATTCCAATTAGTAAATAATTAAAACCACTTTGTTCCGGCGTAAGTTGCAATGTGGATAGTAAATAATACATGAACACACCTAAAACCGCACTTGCTCCAAAGTTTCCAATCATAGCTTGAAAAGATAAAGCTAAATTTAAACGGTCATTTTTGAGCCATTTACATCCATTAACCAAATCAGCTAGTACATTTTGAAGTGTATTTTTATCTTGGCATTTCTTGTTTACGGTTTTCATAGACGGTAATAATATCACAGCAATTAATGTTGCAATAAATGAAAGAACATTAATCCAAAGCATCTGAAAGCCGCCAATAAAAGAAATGAAAACCCCAGCTATCATTGGACCAAATAAACTAGCCAATTGATTAACCATTTGATAGAAAGAATTGGCCTTCGTTAAGGATGCTCCAGCAATTTGCGGAATGACTGTAACAGTTGTTACATCAAAAAGCATGGACATAACTGCTAACATAAAAGTAATTATGTATAAATGCCAGATTTGTAATAGATGTAATGAATGTAGTATTGGAACAAGACTTACTAAAATAATATTAGTAATATCCGCTACCAAAAGTAACTTTTTTCGATCATAACGATCAATTATTACACCAACTAAAGGGCCAAATAAAACGATTGGCAATACGTTAATAGCAAATAAAGAACTCATAATTACAGCTGAACCGGTTAATTGATAGGCAATCCAAGGTAACGCAAAAGTATATAGTGAATCCCCAATTCGTGAAATGAGTAAACCCAAAATAAAAATCTTGTATTCTTTAGTAAAAGTTGTCTTTACGGTAAGGCTACGTTCTTGCATAAGTTTCACACTGTTTATACCACCTTTATTATAGAGAAATTTGAAAATAATTCGTCCAATACTTGTCATATATAGAATTCTTTAATTTTTTGGTTAATCCTACTTTTTACATGTATTTTAAGGAGGAAATAAAAATGAAGAATGTAAAAGCAGTCTGTACTGTTTTAAATAGTATGTGTGGTTGGGGAGAGATGTAGATTACATACATAAATAAACCATAAAAATGTTATGTAAACTATTTGTGCATATGGAATATATTTTCCTTATAATTTGTATTTTATAATATATAATAGAAAGTAATTAAGGGCGGTTATTTGAAAGGAGTGATGTTTTATGAACAAACAGAAGAAAATCAAGCATGAGGTAAAAATAATTTGAGTATGCGTATCATACCTCTATCAACTACGTTCGCTCAAAGCTAGGAGCAGCACATGATAAATATTAAAATTGGAAAAAATCAATACCCATTAACATTGGCTGAGGAGCATAATTTTGATTGGTTAAAGGATGTAGAAGTGTTTACTGTGTTTGATCAGCAAGATTCAGGAAATATTAGCTTTGGTATTATTGAAAATGGAAAACGTTATTTTTTGAAGTATGCAGGTGCACGCAATTTAGAATACAAAGGCAAGATAGAGGACGCGATCCAACGATTAATGAAGGCAAAAGAAGTGTATGAACAAATTCAATATCCTTTACTAGTTCCATATATTAATCCTATTCAAATGCAAAACGGATTTTGTTTAAGGTTTCATTGGATTGATGGGGAATGCATGCACAATCATTGGGACTTTACACCGTTTGAAAAGCACCATGCACCAAGTTCGCCTTTTGTTAAGCTAAGACAATTATCAGTGACGGAGAGACTTAACATATTGACACAAATTTTTGAGTTTGCAGCCTATGTGGAGTCATTAGGATATGTCATGGTTGATTTTTATGACGGTAGTATTTTATATAATTTTGAGCAATCAAAACTTACGATCTGTGATATTGATTTCTTTCAAAAAAACCTGTATTCAATAAAGTTGGGGAGGATTTTTGGGGAGCAGGTCGTTTCAAAGCACCTGAAGAATATGAACTGCATGCACAAATTACAAGCGAAACGAATGTGTATGTGTTAGCCGGAATTGCTTTTGCTTTTATTGGCGAGAAAAATGATAAAAGCTATGAGAAATGGGAGAGCACACTAGAATTATATAATATATGTAAAAAAGCTCTACATAAAGAAAAAAATAAAAGATATCGCACTGTTCAAGCTTTTTATGAAGATTGGCTGGCATATATAGGGGAAATTGGTGGATCTTTTTCACAAAGAATCAATAGCATAAGCGTTAATAGAGGGGAAAATACAAAATGAACGAATTAGAGTACAAAAACTTTTATGATAAAGTAGGAAGAGTAAATGGTTGGGATTTTAGTAAAATAAAATGTGAAACTGTAGGAGATTCATGGGACTTTTACGGGGAAGTGAAAGAAAGATGTAAACTTTCAGACACCCTACTTGATGTTGGTACAGGTGGAGGAGAAAATGTACTTAATATAGCATCTTCAGCTAAACTGTTAATTGGAATTGATAATTCTAACGGCATGATTGAAACGGCACATTCCAATTTAAAAAAATCAGGTGTACAAAATGTTGAGTTTTTTCAAATGAATTCTGAAGCGTTAACGTTTCCGCCTGCCCATTTTGATATCGCTTCTAGTTGTCACGCACCGTTTATAGCATCTGAATTAGCAAAAGTAATGAAACAAGGTGCTTTTTTCTTAACACAACAAGTAAGCGAACATGATAAATTAAATCTGAAAGAAGTATTTGGCAGAGGACAATGCTTTGGTGAAAGAGACGGAACTTTAAAAGAAAAGTATATGAGGGAACTTATTAGTGCGGGATTTAAAATCATACAAGTACGTGAATATGATGTTACTGATCATTACAGTACGCCTGAGAATCTTATTTTCTTATTAAAACATACGCCTATTATTCCTAATTTTGGAGAAGAGGAAGAGGATTTTAATATTTTGCAAAAGTTCATTAAAGCTAATAGTTCTGAAAAAGGTATTCGTACGAATTCAAAAAGGTTTATGATTATTGCTGTAAAATCTTAATGTATTTTATTGTAAAAGCTGCTTTTCGTTTAAGGCAAGGCAGCTCTTTTTATATAGAAATAATGCAGGGGAAACTTGAAAAAATAAAATTAAGTAAAGTGTTAATCAAAAAAATGAAATATGGAGGATAATGGTGTTGAAATGTTACTGTACTAGCAATGAAAGAAGCTAACATATTCATACTAAAGTTGTAGCTTTTATATGAAAAATCCATCCTTCCGTTTGATTTTATCTATTTATAATTGTAATACAATACGAATAGATAGTATGAAATAGGGGGACGTAAAATGATTACACATATTTCTGATATAAAACTACAAACTGTTTCCATAGAAGGGGTAAAACAAGTTTATAGGGACGTATTATCTTTTCCAATAAAAAAAGAAACAGCATCATTTATTCAATTTGAAGTAACACCGTATACAACAATTAGCTTTCAAGAAGTATATGAACCAATTGCACCTGCACATTTTGCTTTTGAGATCCCATATTCAAAATTTCATGAAACAGCAAAATGGCTTGAAAAGTCTGGGTTACTCATTGTGAAATGGAAAGATGGAAATATAATTGGTGAGGAGAATAATCTATTCAATTTATACTTTAAAGACGGAGATGGAAATCTTCTCGAAATTATTGCACATAGTTATGTTAAAGAAGATGTATTAATACCGCATTCACCATTAAACGTTTTATATGTAAGGGAAATCGGTCTTCCCGTTAAAAGTGTACCTGTATTTACGGAATGGTTGAAATTAAATTTAAATTTGCAAACAATGGAAGATGGAGATATTTTTAACTTTGTTATAGGTGGCACTGCATACATTGTCGCAACTTGGTGGCAGCGACCATGGATTCCGATTGCGATGAAAGCTTTACCACCGAAAGTACATGTTTCTTTTGGAACACCAGATCAAGCATTTTTACAACGCATACAAAATAACTTGAAGAAAAATAGTGTTCCATATGAATGTAAACATAATGAAGTATCATTTATTCAGCAAGGATATTCATTTACTATCTTGCATACACCAAATCTCCATGCTGATATTCCAAGTAAATTAAACTTACCGCTTTCTATTTAATGATGGAAAGCGGTAAGTTTTTTGTATAGTCGTGAAGAAGGTTTTAGCTAGGGGTATAGTGAATGTAAAGAGAGGTATAAGATGTTATTCTAATTTATGTTAAGGGGAGAAATGAAGTGGTTTTAGGTAATCCAATTGCAAAAGGGAACACAGCGGAAATTTATCTATATGATAATAAGATTATGAAATTATTTAAAGATTACCTCCCGAATACAGAGTCTATGAATGAAGCAAAAAAACAAAAATATGCTTATTCATGTGGGCTGTCAGTTCCAAACGTATTTGAAGTGATAAAGATACAAAATAGACAGGCAATTATTATGGAATACATAAAAGGGGATAGTATTGGTAATCTCCTGCTTAATAATTTAAATAAAGCAGAGCATTACATATGTTAAACTCAATATAAATAAGGAAGGAGAGTTTAATAGGAATATTTCTAGAAAAATAGAGGTTGAGCAATTACGAAATGCGAAGAGCGAGCTGTTTGATAAAGATGTATTAAACATATTGAATGGTCAAATGATGTATGAAGAATTTAAAAATGAAAAGCTAATGGGTGATTCTGATTACGCACCATTTAATGAAGCGATGTGTGTAAACCAAGTTACTACACTAGTTTTTGATAAAGAATTTATTAAGACAAGGGCAGCAGGACATAACAGTTCAGTAGAAAGTTACACAAAAAAGGTTATAGATCCATTAAAGAAACTTTTTACGAAAGAGTATAAATGTATTGTTTTATGGTTTGGTGAAGATATGTTTTGTCAAATGAACTTACTTACAATACTTTCATACCTTGAACAGTCTCGTTATGAGGGGAAGGTATACTTAAATAGCTTCAGAGAAGATGAATTTAAAGTAAATCAAATTGAACTTGAATTAGGAAATTATTCTTCGGTATACAATGAAGTATTAGTAAATCATAAAAAGACTTTCTATAAGGTACCACCTGTAATGTATCAGGCTATAGATCTATATTTAAAAATGCTAAAAGAAGATAATGCTGTAATGAAATTTATCTCTAAAAATAAAGATTTATCAACTCAAGAATTATTAACAAAGTTGTTTCAACTATTTCCAACAATCGGATATGGTGATTCTCAGTATATAGAGGTGATTAATAAAATAAAGAAGAAAGCTACACCAAAAATATAGGTGCAGCTTTCTTCTTATAATTGCTCAAGTAATTCTAATTCTTTTTCTACAAATGCCATTAGTTCCTTAATTGTTTCGCTAGAAAAATCAAAACGAATTCCAGCAGCTTCATATACTTCTGTTAAAGATTTAGAGCTACCTAATGATAAGGCCTTTTTATAATTTTCAAGTGCTTGCTTGGGATCCTCTTTATATTGTTTATACATTTGTAATGCACCAAGTTGGGCGATCGCATATTCAATATAATAAAATGGTACTTCAAAGATATGGAGTACAGGTAACCAACTCGTTGCTATCCAGTTTTCGTAGCCATCAATATGTATGACGCTAGACTGATAATGTTTTTGAAGTTGTAAGTATTTTTCATTTCTTTCTTCAGAAGTATGACTTGGATTTTCATACAGCCAGTGTTGAAATTGATCGACAATAAGCATAATAGGTAAATATGAAATAACATCTTTAAAGAAGTTAATTTTTGCTTGTTTTAAATCTTTTTTGTCTGTATAGAAGGTATCCCAATAATTAAGCGAGAATAACTCCATTGTCATACTAGCTAGTTCAGCTGTTTCAGCTGGAATTTCTATATACTGTCGTAATTTTAATGGTTTTATAAGTTCGTTATGAATACTATGACCCATTTCATGTATAAAAGTGATAATATCATCTTGTGTATAATTTAAGTTCATAAAAATAAATGATAATTGTGAAGCTGGTAAGTACTCACAAAAGCCTCCAGATGCTTTTCCTTTGCGGCTTGTTAAATCAAGACAATCGTGTTTATACATTCGGTTTAATAGTGTTGAAAATTCAAGATCTAGTTTGTTAAAGATATGAGTGCTCTTTTCAATTAAATCATTTTCATTTGCAATTGGTTTAAGTACTTTTTGATCTGGAGTTACAGCTGATACATCCCACGGGCGAAGCGTATCCACTTGCAGTTTCTCTTTTTTCTCTAGTAATATTTTATCTTTAAGAGGCACAACATACTTACGTATGGATTCAGCTAGTTCATAGCAATCTTTCGCTGAATAATCAAAACGCTCGTATTTTTTGAACATATAATCGCGATAATTCTCTAGTTGAATATTTTTTGCTTTTTGATGGCGAATTTCAATTAATTGATTTAATATGTTTTGGAGTTCTTTTTCAACAGATAAAAATTGTTCAGAAATAATGGTTTTGGCCTTTTTACGGATGTCACGATTCGAATCTTGTAAATAGGATTGTAATTCTGTTATCGTTTTTTCTTCTCCGTCCCAAATTCCAATTAATCCTCCAGTGATTTCAAAGTACTCTGTGACTAATTTGTCTTCCTTTACTTCTAATTCAATATTTTCCTCACAAAATAACTTTTGAGCATTTTTTATTTTTGCATCCAACAAACCATATACGTTAGAATCTAATTCCATTCGAAAAGGTGACTCTAAATATTTATTATCCAATAAATTTTGGTACCGTTTTAAAAGTGGCTTTACAAATTGTTGATCATGTTCAAAAGTATCCTTTATTTTTTCATCATCCGTATTACATTGAAAGGCGATATAATGTGCTCTTAATTGTTCTTCGATTTCCCAAATCACTTTTGACTGCTCTTTTAACCAGTTTTCTAGGTCTAGCTTTGAAGAAATCATTTCATTCAATAAAGTAGAAAGAGTATTTTCTAATTCTAGAACGTTACTAATATCAATCGTATTTAAACGCTGCATGACATATCCCTCACTTTTTATTTGTTCATGAAGATATTCTATTTATTAATTGTAATTTCCTTGTTAAGAGGAGGAAATGTGAAATAATGTTAAAATTAAAAATGATAGAAAGGATGTATTTCTTTTTACTTTATAATGACTGTGAGAATGAGGGACCTTTTAAATACTTCTATAAGGGAGTGAAAGAATGTATAAGTATTTACATATTTTAAATGATATAGAAAAAATGATTCAACATGGAGAGATAAAAGAAGGACAGAAATTACCATCAATACGGTCACTCGTTGCGCAATATGAATGTAATAAGGCAACAGTTATACGTGCGCTTCATGAATTAGAAAAGCGTCACATTATATATTCTGTCCCTCAAAGTGGATACTACGTTGTTAAGAAATCTGGGAGTACTATAGAAAATAAAGAGATAATTGATTTCGCTTCTTCAGCACCAGATCCAGATGTTTTCCCATATTTAGATTTTCAGCATTGCATTAATAAGGCTATTGATACTTATAAAAATGATTTGTTCGTATACGGAACACCGAAAGGCTTACCATCTTTAATTCCAGTCATTCAAAAACAGTTGGCAAATTATCAAGTGTTCACGAAAGAAGACAATATTTTTATAACGTCAGGCGTGCAACAGGCACTTGCAATATTAACTTCTATCTCATTTCCAAATGAAAATGAAACAATATTAGTTGAACAGCCAACGTATCATTTATATATAGAATATCTAGAAATAAATAAAGTTCCAGTAATTGGTATTAAACGTACGAATGAAGGTATTGACTTAAATGAATTGGAACGTATTTTTCGAACAGGTAAAATAAAATTCTTTTATACAATACCAAGATATCATCATCCGCTTGGAACTTCTTATTCTAAAGACGAGAAAGAAAAGATCGTGTTATTGGCTAAGAAATATAATGTATTTATAGTGGAAGATGATTATTTAGCAGATTTAGAAACAGATTCAAAAGCCGATCCATTATATAGCCTGGATCATGGTAATCATGTCATATATTTAAAGAGTTATTCGAAAATTATTTTTCCAGGTTTACGAGTTGGTGTAGCAGTTATTCCACCGATTATTTCGAGTGCTTTCCATACATATAAAAAGATTTTAGATATCGATAGCCCAATGATATCCCAAGCTGCTTTAGAAATTTATATAAAGAGTGGCATGTTCGAACGCCATAAAAATAAAATTCAATCTTCCTATAATAATAGATCTAAAAAACTAGCAGAAGCATTAGAAAGGATGCAGAGTGAAAACCCGCTTTTATTCACATATAAAAAGCAAAATACAATTGGAATCCATACTTGTTTAGAAGTACATAAAACAAGTATTTCGGACATGTTGATACAAAGACTAAGTGAAATGCAAATCAGTATCGATACGATTGATAAAAATTATGTGAAAAGTTTTCCGAAACAAAGACTATTAAAGTTAAACGTATCGAATGTAAAGGAAGATAGGATTGAGGAAGGAATTCGTAAAGTAGTGGAAGAAATCAAACAAGTGGAACGTCTAAATTTTCAATTTAAAAAAAGAATAAAATGAATAAGGAGGTTTGTTGTGAGGCGTAAAATAATTCTCTTGTTTGTGTGTACCGTTGTAATAATTTGAGCTATAGTTGTGACTAATTATTATAAAAAAGAAATGCATTGTCGTTGGTAAGTATTCAAGAGGTATTATCATAGGTCAAAATAACGAACCTATATTTAATGTGAAAATTTATGAAGATTCTATTAAAGGTAAGGAACGCAGTATTTCAAATGCAGAAGGTGAATTTGAAATACTAGATGGGGTATGTGGTGAGATTGTTTTACAATTCGTTACTCCAGATGGAGAAATCTATACGAGGAAATATGATAGGAAGCATATACCAAAAGTTATAAAGCTTAATTAGAAACATAAAGGTGAATAAGATGAAACCATTACGGAAAAAGTAGCAGTTGTGGTCGGAGCAACTATATATGTAACTGGATAATTATATATTTTTTAAGAGCACTCTTAGCAAAGGGTGCTCTTTTTCATCATAAATATTTACTTAGCATCTTTTTAAAGTGATTTTTATCATAATTTACATATTGTGTAGCTGTATTTCGTATTGGATCTCCCGCGTAAAATCTTTCGTATAATTCGTGTCTTGATCCTAATGGGCTTCCAATAATATCCCAGGCTAACTTAAATAATTTTGTGCGTTGTTCGGCATCTATATTTGTTCCTTTAAAGTGCTTTTTTAATAAATCAGCTATTGGACTCTGGAAATCAATCGAGCTTGAAGGAAGTTGAATGAAGCCACCTGCTCCAATTAATTGTAAAATTTCTATTGCGCGGGGATAATATTTAGAACCAAGATTCCTTGCAGTTTCGATATATTTAAAGTTTGGTAAATAAGTTTTTGTTTCATTTGTAGTACCTTCAACTTCCGCAGCAATTAAAAGTGCGCGAATTGTTTCGATTTGCATAATTAATTCTCCAAGTTTTTCTTGAACATGCAAATAAGTGTGAGCTCCAATTGCTTCAGCAATTTCAAAAGCAATCGCAGTTATAAATTCTAGCTTTATTAGTAATCGTACTATAGCTTGATGATAAGCTAAACTACTAGAAGCTGTATCTGATTTTATAGCCCAAATTGCTTCTGGATTGTTATAAAGTAAAACACGTTCCCAAGGGACAAATACATTATCGAAGATTAATAGTGCATCCATTTCATCATACTGTGAGCTAATAGGGGAATCAACTGTGCTTGAAGTTGTATTTGCATATGGTTCTCTACAAACCATATGTAATCCTGGAGAATTGGCTGCCACGATAAGAAAGTGAGCTAAATCTTTTTGAGCGTCAGTCAGTTTTGTTAATGGGTAGATTAATAAATCATTTGAATAAGGAGAAGCAGTTCCTATCATTTTCGCACCACTTAAATAAATTCCATCAGAAGTTTCCTTTGTAACTCTTAGCAACCCTAAGTTATTTGCATTTAACATTGATTCTGTTGAGCGATTTATTTGTGGATCACGTTGGACTATACTTAAAAACAAGTGATTATCCCTAGCTTTTTCGTAATAAGATGCGATTTTATCTGGAAACTGTGCATCGAACTTTTTATAAAAATCTCTTGATACGTACCAGCCAGTAAGTCTCGATCTTGCGTAATCAGATAGTCTACTCATTACACCGTCTGTAGCATAACCCCATGTTTCAAATGCAGTTCTTCTCATTAATAATTCATTATAGGAATTCGGAACTAAAAATGATTTATGAACAAAGTCTTTCGTTTTTGGGCTCACATATCCAATAGAATCTCTCTGTTTGGGATCATCAAATAACGAAAATAAATTAGAAATGGTACATAGTGTCCCCGAAAAATTGTTGTCTGTAGTTACATCTACTTTTTTTCCATAGAGCCAAACATTTCGACCATCTTGTAAGCTCTTTATATAGTGATCCTTTAAATTTTGCATATTTCCTCCTTTTAAAGACTACTCATATATTTGTACATCTTTTAATGGTGGTGAATATACATGGAATGTTATTGCTGTTGAATCTGTAGCATTATACATTTTATGCACAGTATCTTTTTTTACGGTGAAAATATTTCCCTCTGTAAACTCTTCAATCCATTCTCTATTTTTTTCGTACGTAATATTTTGTAGCGTACCATTGACTATTAATATACATCCTATAGATATTCCGTGATCATGAATAAGAGTCTTTGCTTTGCTAGGGAAATTTAATACTAAAATCTCCACAAATTCAGACTTATAGATAACATTTCTTCCGTATTCAAGGTTAAGTGGTGAAGTAATAAAAGGAGATATTTTATGAAGTGTAATATTTAATGATTGAATAGCGGATATTAGATTTGCCGTATCGTAGTCACATAAGTTATGAAACGCTTTTTTTATGTTATGAATCAATTGCATGTAAAACTTCCTCCTAAGCATGTACATTAAAAGAAAAAGTAATCTAATATTATATAGAGCGTAGTGAATTACATAATATTGTATTGAAACATTAAAAAAAAGTGACTTCTTTTACTTAGGAAGATTATTTAATTTGAAAATTAAGGTAATTACTTCCATTAACATGATATGCTTGAACTATATACTTTTTTATTGGAAAGGTGATGAAATAAATGGCAGTTCTTTTAGTGGAAAATCTATTTCAAATGTCTATTGTTTTATTACTTCTATGTTCATTTTGTTTTTATAGATATTTAAAGAAAATCAAAAGGGAAAGAAAGCTTACAGGTTTTGAAATTACGATGTATATCATGACGCAACTTGCGTATTTCATTTGGGCGGCAACAACTTTTCTTAAAATGTTGTCAGAATAGTTAATGTAGGGCTAATTGTTTTATTAAATGCTGGGCAGAAATGTACAATAAATAAAGGCAAAGGACAAGGATAGGCTTATCAATTAGGTAAATAAATATAGCCGTTATCTAAATCGATTACAATATCACTTATAACGTCTTTACAAAAAGAGTGGGGAATACGTTCATAATTATGTCAAACACAAAACAGATCGATAAATGACCAGGTATAACGAGTTGTGTAAACAAAGAAGAGGTTTTGCTTTTCCAATATGTACAAATAGTATATATAGTATATTATCTTTCTTAATGTACATATTAAGTAAAATGTTTCATATCATGTATATAAAAGGCGGGGTAATATGGATGAAAAAAAGAAAAATGAAGAATTAATTAGATTTAAGAAACAATGGTTTAATGAAGATAATCAACCAATAGCTGGAATAGAGTTAGCTTTACCGCCTGATATAGGCAGCATGTTAGACTCCAAATCAGTTGATGATGAAAGTGAAGAAAGTAATAATGAATAAGTTTAATCTATATGCATCCATTCGGGTGCTTTTTATTTTTTTGATAATGGAAGATGGAGTATCAAATCCTTATTGAAAAAAGGTTGGTCAAAATAGATTCTTTTTCAGTATATGTAAGTTTAATTTTTACAAAAAAGTTTAATTAAAATACATTTAGAATGCTATATGAAATGGGAATGTTAGTAACATTCACCATTAAAGGATTGGGCTATTATGAATATGATTTTTGAAAGCATTATTTTAATTCTGACTGGGATTATTGCATTAAAAATGACAGGTAGTAAATCTGTTAGCCAAATGACAAGAGCTGAAATCATTATAGTAGTATCAATTGCACGTATTATTGTAGAACCGGTATTAAGTAGGAAAGTAGTCCCATCTATATTTGCAGCTGCAATATTTGCGTGCGTACTTCTTATCATTCATTTCTTTGAATTGAAATCAAAGAAGATGGAACAATTCCTAAATGGCAGTAGCATTATAATAGTAGAAAATGGAGAGATTGTAAAAGAGAATTTGATGAAGGCGAAAATGTCGGAACAACAACTATATATGCAATTAAGAGAAAAAGGGATTCATGATTTAAAAAGTTTACAGCAAGTTACAGCTGAACCAAATGGGCGGATTGGTTACCAATTAATAGAGAAAGCTCAGCCAATCACTTTAGAAGTGTTAGAAAAAGTAATAGATCAGTACAATATAAAAAGATAATTTCTTATGTGAAATGCCAATATACAATTGAAGTATTGGCATTTTTTATTTTTTCTAATTGTAAAAGCTAATATTTAGAATAGATATTCAGCCAATCTTTAAATTAGATATAGGCTTATTAATATGCTATATTCAATGGACCTATAGTGACTGTGGTGAAAAAAGCAGCGTTAAAATGGAATAGGTCTTTCATGTGATATTAAACATGAGATAAAAATAAGGAGATAGAAATATAATGGAATTTTGGGAATCAAGTTTTATTGAGAAACAAACGATGTGGGGGTTTGAACCTACAGAATCTGCAATTTTGACAAAAGATTTTTTTGTGGAAAACAATGTTAAAGACATATTAGTTCCGGGTATTGGCTATGGAAGAAACGCAAAGGTATTTATCGAAAATAGTATAAATGTAACAGGTATTGAAATTTCGAAAACAGCGATCGATTTAGCAAGAGAAAACGGACTAGAAGATGTTAGTATCTATCACGGTTCAGTAAATGAAATGCCTTTTGATAATAAACTGTATGATGGTATATTTAGTCATGCACTTCTTCATTTGTTGAATGAACAGGAAAGAGAGAAATTTATTAAAGATTGTTATAATCAGTTAAAACCTGGTGGATATATGGTTTTTACAACTGTTTCTAAAAAGGCTCCAATGTATGGCAAAGGAAAACAGTTGGATAAAGATTATTATGAGATAATGGAAGGCGTAAAAATGTTCTTCTATGATTCTGAATCTATAAAACAGGATTTTAAAAAATATGGACTAGTACAAGTTTCGGAAATTGATGAACCAAATAAGAACATGGCAAATAAACCTTCAATCAACTTTTTAACGATAAAATGTAAGAAAGAACTATAACTAAAAGTTATTAAGAATGATTGAATATGTTTATATATTAATTATGCACAAATAAAGAGGACAAGCATATAATAGAAATACCTTTTAACTTTAAGTAACCTTAACTTTCGTTAATAGGGTATCTCAAAATCCCTAAAAGAGCACTTGCGGAAACAAGTGCTCTTTTATTTTTTGTTTATTTAAGATGAATAAATTTCGTTAAATTAATATGGTATTTTAAGCCATTATTTTGTATAAAGTGGTAAAATAAATAAGGGAAATGTTTAAGGGGGCGGGAGATTTGAAACTAAAAGAGCTGGCGAATTTGTTATTGGTTAAAGAAACTATTGGCGATATGGATGTAGAAATTACGGGGTTAGAAATGGATTCTAGAAAGATAACTGATGGAGATCTATTTATATGTGTATCAGGTATCGATGGTTTTCTTGAAGATCGACATCAATTTGTTGAAGATGCAGTGAAGAATGGTGCTGTAGCGTTAATTGTAGAAAGAGATGTAAATATTGAGATACCTAAAATAATTGTTAAAGATGCTAGATATGCTATGGCAGTTATTGCGTCACACTTCTATGGTTATCCATCTAATAAAATGAAGCTAATTGGAATTACAGGTACAAATGGAAAAACAACTACTTCCTATTTACTTGAAAAAATTTTAAGTGATTATGGATATCACACGGGGCTCATGGGGAATAACGGAGTGAAAGTTGATTCAAAATGGTATCCTACTGATATTAATACGCAAGAACCTCCAACACTTCAACGGAATTTGCAAATGATGAAAAATCAAAATGCAGATTATTGTGTTATGGAAGTTACGTCACAAGGTTTACATATGGAAAGAGTGAAAGGATGTAACTTTAAAATAGCTGTTTTTACAAATTTAACGCAAGATCATTTGGATTATCATGGAACATTTCATGAATATAAGCATGTAAAAGGTCTTCTTTTTTCAAGATTAGGAAATGATTTATCTACTACGGATAAAAAAATAGCTGTTTTGAATGCAGACGATCCATCGGTAGAATACTTTAAAAAAATTACTTCAGCTGAGGTTATCACATATGGAATACATAATAGAGCAGATGTTCAAGCGAAGAACATAACTTTAAGCCCAAAAGGAATTCGTTTTTTAGTTTCGTCCTTTAATGGAGAAATAGAGGTTAGCCTTAATCTTGTAGGTCGTTTTAATGTTTATAATGCATTAGCAGCAATAACAGTTGCAATGGTTGAAGGCATTCCGCTTACAAACATTTGTGATAGCTTATCTAACTTAAAGAGTATTGAAGGTAGAATGGAAATTATAGATGAAAATCAAGATTTTCTTGTAATAGTGGACTATGCTCATACACCGGATGCATTACAAAATGTTCTCTCTACAATTAGCGAGTTTTCAAAAGGTAAAGTTATTACTGTTTTCGGTTGTGGTGGAGATAGAGACACAAAAAAACGATCTATAATGGGCGGAATTGCTGGAAGTTATAGCGATTTTGTTTTTATTACTTCAGATAATCCACGTTCGGAAGATCCGCAGGCAATAATGAAAGATATTGAAAAAGGATTTTTGCAGAATAATAATTTGAATTATAAAGTAGAAGTAGATCGTGAACTTGCAATAACTCACGCAATAAACATGGCATCTTCTAATGATATTGTTTTGATTGCAGGAAAAGGGCATGAAACGTATCAAATTTTAAAAGATTCAACTATTCATTTTGATGATAAAGAAAAAGCTCGACAAGCAATTATTAATAAATGAATGAATTCAATTACTAGCTGAATAGTATTTCTAATAAAAATAATGTTTTAGATGGTAATAACGAAGCAATTTTTTGAAGAATTTATAATTGAAAGGTAAGGGTGTTTCTCTGAATATATGAGGGAAAAACCCTACCTTTTATAGTTTTATTTCTGAACAACAAACGTAATAGCATTTGTTTTTAATTGAATATGCCTTTCATCGCGAACAATATCATAGACTAATTCTTTTATTTCAACTTTAATTTCTTTCCATTCCTTATAAATACTTTTTAATAGATATATCATATCTTCAGTAGGAAGGTTAATTTCAATTAAAGCATCTAACTCTTCATTTGTATGTAAGTCAATTTCTTGTATGTTCGAATTAATAATTAAACAATTCATACCGCCGCTTTTTGTACCTTCTTTCATAGAATGGAGCACGTTTTTTAAATCTTCTTCTGATTGAACATGCTCTAAACTGGATACTGCAACGATATAATCATAAGTATTAGGTTGGATATAGTAGTTTTCAATTGCTACTTGTTCTATTTTAATATTATTAATTACACCATATTCTTTACTATAAGTTTGTAATTTTGTTAAAGCAGAATCAAGTAAATCCACACATGTAACAGTACCACTAGTATTTTGAATCTTTCGGGCAATGGGAATACTATTTCTTCCAACGCCAGAGCCGAGATCAAGTACTTGCAAGTTGTTGTTTCCTTCAAAATAATCCATCAAATCCATAACTGTTTTAACCGGCTTGTACAGCCAAGAACCAGTTTCAAATAGTTTATATTGTTCATAGCAAAGGTCATGATATTTCTTTTCTTCTTGTCTTATAAAATTAATGCGATTCATAGTGTTTTCAGCTCCAATATTATTATTGTAAAATGAATGGGTAGGACAACCTTTTACATTTGTTTGAATTCGAAAAATACCACCAGCATGTGGATATTGCTTTAATTCGTCATCCGTCATTCTTGTTCTGGCTGTTGTAACATATAGGTCGGTTAAATTAGGCCCTCCAAATGTACAAGATGTTACATATGGCGCTGGAATCGGGATACTTAATATTTTTTCACCAGTTGAAGGGTTCCATCTAGTAATCTTTGAACCTCCCCAATGAGCAATCCATAAGCAACCTTCCTCGTCAATTGTCATACCATCAGGTAGACCGTCATTTTCGGGGAAAATAATTACATCACTTGGATTACGAATTACTCCAGAGCATATATCATAATGAAAACGAACTACTTTTTTAGTAGGTGTATCGATATAGTAAAGGTATGTATGGTCAGGTGACCAAGCTATGCCATTTGATGTATTTACATGTGAAACTTTTTTCTCTACCTTTAAATTATTATTTAAACAATACAAGGAGCCAGCAGCATTAATACCGTATGTATCTGTAGTACCTGCCCAAAAACGTCCTGCCGGATCGCATTTTCCATCATTAAAACGATTTTTAAATAAATGTGGTTCAGGGTCAAAAATATGTGTCAGTTTTTCTGTTTCTACATTAATAGAATAAAAGCCATTTTCCATAGCTAGGAGTAGTATGTCATCTAAATATGGAACAACACAGCCAATTTGTTGATTGAGAGCAATTACTCGGTTTGTATTAGCGGTAGGACTAAATATGCATAATTGTTTCTCCACAATATCAACCCAGTATAAAAGTTGCTTTTTTCATTCCAAGATGGTCCTTCAGCTAAACTTGCTTTCGCATCTAAAACTAATTCTATATTACTGTCCAAGATGTTCACCTCGCTTTATAAGATATTTATATAATTCGATAAGAATAGGGACAAACCTTTTAATCAGAAAATATTAAGATTTGTACCATGGAAAAACTGATTTTCTCGAGTGATTAAAACAATGTATAAATATTGAGAGGAAAATGCATATGATGTTTTATGAAATTGTTTGTTTTTCTTGTAAAAATATATTTCGTGTTTATGAAGGCAGTGAAAAATATAAGCGATTTAAAGAGAAACCAAAAGGGGTATATTGTTGTGATGAGTGTAGCCACAAAATTCAATTAGAAGCGATAAAGAATTTTTTTAGATAATTATACTGTTTTATTTCGGAAAAGTTTGACAATGAAACTATTTTAAATTATCATATGAAAAAACTAATATGTAAAATGGCATGGAAGAGAAGAGTAGTTAAGAAAGAATACGTACAGAGAGCTCTGGTAGCTGAGAAAGAGCAGTATACATCTTAATGAAAAAAGACTTGGAGCTGCGCAAGGAACTAATTTATTTAGGGATGGTGCGACGGGATCTCCCGTTATAGAGATAGGGTATAAGCATATTTTGCCGTACCTGAAGAGGTTAATATGGCGACATATTGACAAACTGAGGTGGTACCGCGAAGCTAATAACTCTCGTCCTCAAGATGAATAATCTTGGGGGTGGGAGTTTTTTTATTGTATAAAACTGAAAATCTGAAAACAAAAAACAATTGAGGTGAGTAACATATGCATTGGGCGTATGAAGTAGCACACGAATTAATTAGAAAACATCCAAACAAAGAAACTTTTGTTTGCGCATCTGGAATTAGTCCATCTGGTTCTGTTCATATTGGGAACTTTCGTGAAATCGTAACGACTTATTTTGTTGTAAGGGCGCTTCAAGATTTAGGGAAAAAGACTCGTTTTATATTTTCATGGGATGATTACGACAGATTTAGAAAAGTCCCTAAAAATGTTGATTCATCTTTTGTAAAGTATATCGGAATGCCATACTGTGATATACCAGATCCGTATGGATGTCATAATTCATATGCCGAGCATTTTGAAAAAGAGTTTGAGGAATCGCTTCAAGTATTTGGGATTGAAGTGGAATTCATATATCAACATGCTGAATATAGAAGTGGAAGATATAACAAAAACATATTGGAGGCTTTATATAAAAGAAAAGAAATATATGATATTTTAATGAGTTTTAAAACGGGAGAGTGTAGTGAAGAAGAGCGAGAGGGCTTTTATCCGGTTACATTATATTGTGAGAAATGCAGGAAAGATGCGACAACGATTACACATTTTGATGAAGTATTAAAAACAGTTCGGTATGAATGTGAATGCGGAAATCAAACTGAATTATCGGTATTAAATACAAATGAAATGAAACTGAATTGGAAAATCGATTGGCCGATGAGATGGATGATAGAGGATGTTGTTTTTGAGCCGGGCGGAAGAGATCATTCATCAGAAACGGGTAGTTATAATGTATCAAAAGAAATTGCGAGAAAAATATTCAATCGTGAAGCGCCTCATTATATTGCTTACGATTTTATTGGAATTAAAGGGCATCATGAAAAAATGTCTAGTTCTTCAGGGAATAGTATTACACCTAGCGAGTTGCTAAAAGTGTATTTGCCCGAAGTGATTCTATTTATGTTTGCAAAATATAGGCCAGACGCAGCGTTTCATATCGGTCTTGATGAAGATGTAATTCGCAATTATACAGAATATGAACGATTGAAAGATAGTTATGAGAATAAAACGCTCAAAAATGAAGATTTATTTGATGCAATTAAACTTTCTAGAGTTGATAGCGGATTTAAAGAATATCCGAAATTTAATCAAGTAGCAGGAACGTTGCCGTTATTAAATTTTGACTCATTTATTTTACAGGAGATATTAGAGAAAATAGATAGGAGCTATGCGTTAGATGAAATGAGAGCGATAAGTAATCGTGCAGAGCATTGGATAAGAAACTTTCAATCCGAAAAATTAATTGCGGTAAATCAGGAGAAAAATACAGAGTTTTATAACACATTAGAGGGAAAGCAGAAAAAATGGTTAGTAGAAGTTTGTAAAATATTGCGTTCAAATAAAAATTATTCAAACATAATGGAGCAATTTTATTCGATTTGTCATCATGAAAATAAAAAAATAATGAAAGAAAATCAAAAACAATTATTTATTATAATTTATAGGCTTATTATGAATCAGTCCAGTGGCCCTCGTATACCGTTATTAATACATGTTGTAGGTATCGAAAAATTTATCGAATTATTAGATTTCTAAAAAAGCAACGCAAGTACTCAGCTAAGTACTTGCGTTCCAAATTTTACTACCGTGAATACAATTTCGGACATTCATCACCACTAGGTTCATAAAAACAATGACTTTTAAACTGTCCTACAAACGGCTGATTATACCATTGGGGCGGACAAGCTCCAACTGGACGGAAATACCAAAGAGCCCATCGTGCAGGCCAGCGCCACTCACCTTGTAAAACTTTTCGTGCGATTTCTTTTTCTGATTCACGAGCGCGTTGATAAAAATATCCGTATTGCACTGCTTCGAATCCACCAGGGCTTTGATATACAGCATCACGTACGGTACGGAGTTGTTTAAAATCTAAGCAATCACAAAGTACACGATTTACTACTACGCAGCCAACAAGTTGTTCACCTTGTCGACCTTCGCCTTCAGCTTCAGCACGCATTAAACGAGCTAGTAAATCAACATCGCTTTCGTTATATGGAATAAGGGGCATAGTGATACCACCTTTCTTTACCTGTTATAGTAAAGAGTGTATGTATGAAAATAAGCTAAGTGCTTTTCTATATGTAAATTTATTAATTATTAAAAGGAGCTTTTATGAAAAAAGCTAATTAGTAATTGTAGACAAATATAAAGAGGAGAGATAATATGTATCGAATTCAGAAAGAACATATCATTTACGCAATGTCACCAGAAAATAAACCATGTATGGAAGTGGAAATTGGGAGTCGCCTTATATTCGAAACATATGATTGCTTTGAAAATCAAATTGATTCTGAAGATGTTGTGTTTCAAGAGTTAGATTGGAACCGGATTAATCCAGCGACTGGTCCGGTATATATTAATGGTGCAGAACCTGGTGATATATTAGTTGTTACCATTGAAAAGATAAAAATTGCAGAGAAAGGCGTTTTAACTACAGGTGCAAATCTTGGTGTAATGGGTGAAGAGCTACATGAAAATACAGTGAAAATTGTCTCAGTACATAATGAATATGTTTTGTTTTCAAATGAACTACAAATCCCGATTAATCCAATGATCGGTGTAATTGGAACAGCGCCGAAAGAAGCGAGCATTTCATGTGGCACACCACATGATCACGGCGGGAATATGGACTGTAAAGAGATAAAAGAAGGGACAACATTATTATTACCTGTAAATGTTCCTGGTGCTCTATTAGCATTAGGTGATTTACACGCAGCGATGGGCGATGGTGAAATTGGGGTTAGTGGAGTAGAGGTTGCTGGTGAGGTGACGGTAACAGTTCAGATTATAAAAGGAAAGAAATGGCCATTGCCAATGGCTATTCAAAAAGAAAAAGTAATGACGATAGCTTCAGAAAAATTGCTAGATGATGCAGCGAATCGAGCTGTACGTAATATGGTGACATTTTTACATGAAGAATTAGAAATGTCTAAAGCTGATGCCACGCTTTTATTATCAGCAGCCGGCGATTTAAAAGTTTGTCAAGTTGTGGACCCGCTGAAGACTGCTCGAATGGAATTAGGGATGAATTATGTGGAGAAATTGGGGTTTACTATGAGTGAATTCCATATTAAATAAGAAATGATAGAAGAAGGATGATTTTGTATAAAAGTATCTTTTTTGATTTACGGATTATATAAAAAAAGGTAGTATTTATTTTATATAATTGAATATAAGATTGTGGATCGAAAAAGGAGTAAACACATGGTTAAAATTATGATTGTAGAAGACGATATGAAAATTGCAGAACTATTATCAACACATGTTGCGAAATATGGGTATGAAGGGATTATTGTATCGGATTTTCATAATGTATTAAATATTTTTTTAGAAGAACAACCAGAGTTAGTTTTATTAGATATTAATTTACCGAGTTTTGATGGTTACTATTGGTGTCGTCAAATTCGCGGAGTTTCTACATGTCCGATATTATTTATTTCAGCTCGTGAAGGTACGATGGATCAAGTTATGGCGCTAGAAAACGGTGGCGATGATTTCATTTCAAAGCCATTCCATTACGAAGTTGTAATGGCTAAAATTCGAAGTCATTTAAGGCGTGCTTACGGAGATTATGCACCGAAAATAGAAGAACGGATGGTTGAACAACATGGTCTTTGTTTATATCCTGAAAGGCTTGTATTGAAGCTTAAGAATCAAGAAATTGATGTAACGAGAAATGAAGCTATTTTATTAGAAATGTTAATGAAAAATTATCCGCGTGTTGTGAGTAGAGAAGTGCTATTAAATAAATTATGGGATAGCGAATCCTATGTTGATGATGATACATTAAGTGTAAATACAACACGTGTGAGAAAAAAGTTAAAAACGTTACAGATTGAGGGTGCGATTGAAACGATTCGTAGTGTTGGATATAGATTGCATATTACTTGGGATACTGGTATGGAAAAATGATAAGATTGTTTATTCGTGATCATATACCTCTTATTTGTTTTACAGTCATCCAACTATTATCCATATTTCTCGTATATTGGTTTGATGGGCATAAGCATATCGCGACGGCATTGTATGCAATGTTTTTAGGTGCCTTTTTTATGGTAGGCTATTTAGTATTTCGTTACTTTACTCATCGTACTTTCTATGAACGATTAGCAAACCCGATGCAATCTTTAGATGAATCGGTTCAAAAATCTGATTTTGCAGCTATATCTGCTGCGCTTCAAGACTTACTTGAGGTACAATATCGCCATTATCAAAATCAGCTCCACATACAAGAAAGAAAAAATAATGATCATTTAACTTTTATGAATCAGTGGATTCATCAAATGAAAACACCTTTATCTGTAATAGAATTAATTACACAGGATGAAGTCGATTCGCGTTTTGAAAGTATAAATGAGGAAACAGATAGGCTGAAAAAGGGGTTAGAGATGGCACTGTATGTCGCACGTTTAGAAGCATTTACACAAGATTTTTATGTGGAAAGAGTACAATTACATAAAATAGTGAATGATTCTGTGCATGAACATAAACGCTTCTTTATCCGGAATTTTGTATATCCAGAGCTTAAAATTGATAAGGACATTACAGTAGAAAGTGATGCGAAATGGTTACAATTTTTAATTGGACAAATACTATCAAATGCGATTAAATATTCATCTGGTAGTCGAGAGAAGATTAAAGTGAAAGCTTGTAAGGAAGGTAATAATGTTATACTTGAAATTGCTGATAATGGTGTAGGCATACCGAAGCAAGATTTGCCAAGAGTGTTTAAACCTTTCTTTACAGGAGAAAATGGTAGAGATTTTAAAGAATCAACTGGAATGGGGCTATATCTCGTATATGAAATTACGAAGCAATTAGGACATAGTGTAGAAATCCATTCAGAAGTTGGTAAAGGTACGGTTGTACGAATTAAATTTTATAATGTATAAATAAGTGATCTAGGCTAAAGAGCTTTGGAAATAAGTTTTTTAGCCTTTTTTTATAGCGGTTATATGAAATGATAAAACGTTATATTAGTATGTATAATGACACACTAATAAATACGATTGTTAAATTTGAAGGATTTAATAAAAAGCTGATAAATATTTTTGTAAGAAAAAAGCCACCCCTTTGAAAGAGATAGCTTCATGGATCTATCCTATGTATAAGTGTAATGTTCGAATACGTGATATGTTTTGTGGACTATAATACAATTAGTCTTTTGTTTTTTCATGATACAGTATTGTAATTAAGTAAACAAACTTAATAATTTATACCCAATTAATCCTAAAATAGTGATAGGAATCATCATTAAGAAAGAAGACACACGATAAGCATTAGAGCGTTCTAATACAAGAATCAAGATAATTCCGACTATCACTTCCGTATATCCAACAGGTAACATGTGACTGTAATCTTCAAAGTTTAATAGAATGTGAAGTCCGTCCGTTACAAAAACTCCACTTAAAAGTGCGCTTCCGAATTTATGAAGTGGATTTGTAGTATCTTTCCATAGAAAACCTGCAATTCCAAAGATCGTTCCTCCTATACATGCACATACAATCCATACAGATATAAAATAAATAGAGTGAGCTACATTTTTAATAACTATTGCATAACCATAATAGCCTAATACCATACCGAGTAGTGCAAGGATACCAGAAAGCATAGCTGTACGCTTAGAATAACTAAAGCTAGCCACGAAAAAGGATGGAACTAACCAAACGCTTCCTAAGTTAGCTAATGAATGCCAATTTCCTGGAAGTATACCTTGCCCCAATTTCGTTAGTATACCAACAAGTATCCCTACTATAATCGGGAGGATAAAAATCCTTACAAACATATTTAACTTTGTGATTTCTAATGTCCTGTCCATAAATTCAATCCTTACATTAATATTTTCTGTAAAGATATAATAGCTTATTGCAAGGGAATAATCAATAAAAATTTATCGAAAAACAATAAGTGGTTATTGGATAACGAATAAGATTTTGTTTTTATATAAAATTTATTACTGGGGAAACCTAAAGGACGTATTACAATCAATGTAATTTGTGCTTATTCAACATGAAGTTAAGGAATGATAAATAAATCTAAAAGAAAGCAATCTTTTTAACAGCACATATAATTACATTTACTCATACAGTACTAGTATGGTACAATATGGTTATTAACGACAGAAAGGAATGATGGGTGGACGATGATTAACTAATCTTATTTTTAAATGTTGAAATTCAATACATTTCAATTTCTAAAAAATAGGATTAGTCTGCCCAATTTCCATACAACGGTATTGCTATTTATGTTGCGCAATAGCTTATTTGGGTATAAATATTTTAACGACTAATCCTGCCAAATTTATTTGGGAGGATTTTTTTATTCTCCCTTAATGAAAGGGATCGGTATTATGAAAGAACTATTAAAATTAAATGATGTTTATGTTGAAATAAAGGAAAATATGTTGTTAGAGAAAATGAATGTGACAGTAAAACAAGGGGATGTTATCGGATTAATTGGTAAAAATGGTGCCGGTAAATCAACGTTACTTCAATTAATAAATGGGAAGATTGAGCCTTCAAAAGGTACTGTTGAATGGATGCAAATGAACATGACAACAGCATATGTTGAACAAGAAAAAGAATCTTTTGTTAGTAAGGATATAATTGCAAAAGAAGCAGAACTTCTTGCGAAATGGGGCGTGCCAACGAATGATTTTCTTACTTTAAGTGGTGGTGAAAAGCTAAAAGTTCGATTAGCAAAAGGATTTGCTGAAAATCCTAATGTCTTAATATTAGACGAACCGACAAATCATCTAGATGAGATGAGTACGGAATTTCTTATTAAACAAATAAAAAATATGAAAGGTACAGTTATCGTCGTATCGCATGATCGATATTTTTTAGATGTTGTCGCGACTAGAATATGGTCAATTGAGGATAAGAAATTAATTGATCATAGCGGGAATTATACGAGTTATATGAAAGCGCGTGAACATAAAAGAATGGCGCAGCAGCGTGAATATGAAAAACAACAAAAAAAGATAGAACAAGTAGAAACTCATATAAAAGAATTAAGCTCATGGTCACAAAAGGCACATGCGCAGTCCACAAAACAAGAAGGTGTGAAAGAGTTTTATCGTGTAAAGGCGAAGCGAATGGATGCGCAAGTAAAATCGAAACGAAAACGTCTTGAAAAAGAGCTTGAGAAAACGAAAGTTGAACGTGTGAAAGAAGATTATTCGGTTGAATTTTCTATTCAAGCGAGTAAAAAAGTAGGGAAACGTTTCTTAGAAGTAAAACAATTGCGGAAAGAATTTAATAATCGAATATTATTTGAAAACGTTAATTTTACAATTCAACACGGTGAGAAGATTGCGATTGTTGGACCAAACGGTAGCGGGAAAACAACTTTACTGAAGATGATTATGGGAAACGAAACTGCTGAAGGAGAAGTATGGATTTCACCTTCAGCAAACATCGGTTATTTAACACAAGAAGTATTTGATTTACCGCTGGAAAAAACACCAGAAGATTTATTTTTCAAAGAGACGTTTGAAGAAAGAGGAAAAGTCCAAAATTTAATGAAACATTTAGGGTTTGAATCTTCCCAATGGAAAGAGCCGATTCGATATATGAGTATGGGTGAACGAGTAAAATGTAAGCTAATGGCTTATATTTTAGATGAAAAAGATGTACTTATTTTAGATGAACCTACGAATCACCTTGATCTTCCTTCACGTGAACAGCTTGAAAATACATTAGCTGAGTATAACGGAACGCTCGTTATCGTTTCTCACGATCGATATTTTCTGGAGAAAACAACTAATACAAAGCTTGTGTTTGTAAACAATACAATACAAAAGCAGCTCGAAGAACCTACGAAAACAAGAGACGAAATCGAAGAGCTACGTTTAACATTAGAAACAGAAAGACAAGAAGTATTAGGGAAATTAAGCTTTTTAACTTCTAAAGATAAAGAATATAAAGCTCTGGATGAACGATTTATGGAACTTACGAAGCAGATTAAGGAGCTTTAATATAAGTAAGGGGGATTAACATGGAAGAAGATAGATTCACTAAGTTATTTAAAATAGATTGTGGAGATCTATACCTACAAGAGTTTACGATCAGTGATGCAGAGAGTATTTATCAAATACATTTCAATTAAAGGCGTAAGTTAAAAATATAACTTCGGGAAGGAAAAGACCATTATCGGTCTTTTCTTTTTCGTATAATAAAGATAGGAGATTGTATTTCCTACCACTATACAATTATTATAAGATAGTTATGCGTTAATTTTAATTTGTAAATAATGTTATTATCAGTTTTTTTAGAAATCTTACAAGCGTGTAAGATAAATGAAAGAAGAATCAATATGAACTGTAAGACAATTCATTTACACTCTGTTATGAGAAGTGCAAATGAAGGGAGAATAGAAATGGGAATTTTACATGCGAAAAATATTAGTAAAGTATATAAAGGGAAAATACCTTTTAAAGCATTAGTAGATATTGATTTATCAATTCAAGAAGGTGAATTTATAGGGATCATGGGGCCATCTGGTAGCGGGAAAACAACGTTATTAAATATGGTATCTACTATTGACTCTCCAACATCGGGAGAAATAGTAATAAATGGTACGAATCCTTTCCAGTTATCATCTGAAGATTTGGCTTTATTCCGTAGAAAACAATTAGGATTTGTATTCCAATCATTTAATTTACTTAGTACGCTTACAGTGAAGGAAAATATCGTATTGCCGATGACATTAGATGGTGTTTCTGTGCAAGAAATGAATAAACGAGTAGAAGAAATTGCAGAGAAATTAAATATTACAGATATCTTGAATAAAAGAACGTTTGAAATTTCAGGGGGACAAGCTCAAAGAACAGCAATTGCTCGTGCAATTGTTCATAAGCCGCAATTATTACTTGCTGATGAACCGACCGGGAATTTAGATTCTAAATCTTCAAATGATGTAATGGAGATGCTGGATACGCTTAATAAGGAAGAAAAGGCAACGATGATGTTAGTTACACATGATCCGTATGCAGCTAGTTTTTGCAGCCGAGTAATCTTCATAAAAGATGGTCAACTGTATAACGAAATTTATCGTGGTGAAAGTCGGCAAACTTTTTATCAAAAGATTATGGATGTCCTTTCTTTGTTAGGAGGGAAAAGGCATGACTTTTCGTCAGTTCGCATTTAATAATATTTTTCGGAATAAGCGTACATATGCTGCTCATTTTTTAAGTAGTGCATTTTCTATTATGATTTTCTTTACATATGCCCTTTTATTATTTCATCCTGATTTACAAGGGGAATTAAAATCAACAAGTGCAACAATAAGTGCATATGGTACGATGGGATTTACAATTTCGCAAGGTTTGATTTTTGTATTTTCATTTTTCTTTATCCTATATTCAGTTAGTTCATTTTTAAAAACTCGTAAGAAAGAATTTGGCATATTAATGATGCAAGGTATGTCAATGAGACAATTTAAGAAATTATTATTAATTGAAAATATGTTGATTGGATTTGGTTCAATTTGTATAGGGATTTTCATTGGACTCATATTTTCTAAACTAGTCTTATTGATAAGCGCAAGTGTATTAATGATTAATAATGGTTTGCCTTTTTATACACCAGTGAAGGCTGTATTATTAACGATTATCACTTTTCTTTTCTTATTTTTCATTGTTTCACTATTTACATTTAAAATGGTAAAAATAACGGAACTTGTGGAACTTATTCGAGCAGAGGAAAAACCAAAACCTGAACCGAAATCTTCAATTTTATTATCACTACTTTCTTTAATTAGTATAGGATATGGATATTTCTTAGTATTTCGTTTCATTTCAAGTTCCAGTTTTACTACGCTCGGAATGGGTGTCCTACTAGTAATTATAGGAACGTACTTTTTATATACACAGTGTAGCGTGTATATATTACATCTTGCTAAAAGGAGAGAATCTTTCTTTTTAAAGAGAACAAATATATTAACGATTTCTGAATTAATTTACCGTATGAAAGATAATGCAACAATGTTTTTTATAGTTTCTATTGTTTCAGCAGTTGCATTTACAGCGATTGGTACAACAGCTGCAATTGGAAGTAAAGATTTAGTAAGGATGACAAATCCGTATACATTTTTATATGAGGATTTTGAAAACAATAAAGCATTAAATAAAAATCTTTCTATTATAAAAAAACATCTTGCTGATGCTAATATTCCATATCGAATGGCTTCAGCTTCATATATATACACAGAAAGTAATGTAATTGTAATGAAGTTAAGCGAATATAACGATCTTGCTAAAGCACTTGGATATCAACAAGAAACAATTGAAAATGAAGGTGAAACTTTATTAATTCCTGGAGTCGTATCACAAAAACACGAATTTAAAAATGGCGACTATAAAAAAAGTATAGAAGTCATTCAAGGTGAATGGACAAAGACATTTCAAGTGGAAAAAGCTGTAGAAAATTTAGTTTTACCACATGATACTAGAAAAATATATATCGCTGTTCAGGATCAAGTATATGATGAAATACCTATTACTAGTGATCCAAATAATATTCATATTCCATATCGTACTTACGGATTTGTTGTAGACGATTGGATAAAAACGAAGAGAATTTCAAACGAATTAATTAGTACATTCGCGAAAGAAGAAGGTAGTTTTCAATTTCGAGCTTTAACTCTAGATTTGTTAAGTGCGAAGCAAACGAATGGACTATTACTTATGGCAAGTGTTTTAGTCGGAATCGTCTTCTTTACATTCGCTGCTAGTTTTATCTATTTCCGATTATATACGGATTTGGATCGTGATCAACAGCAATATAAAATGATTTCGAAAATGGGATTAGGTAAACGCGAGCTAAAGAAAGTTGTAACGAGACAGTTATTATTAATGTTCTTCTTACCGATTATCATTGCAGTGATACATACCGTAGTCGCTTATATGGCATTACAACAATTACTCGATTTTTCTATTATGAATAGTTCTATCGTAATTTTAATTTCATTTATTTGTATACAAGTTTTATATTTCTTTATAACCCGTTGGCGTTACCTGCAAAAGCTTTATAAGGTTATGGAACAATAGAGTTTATTAGCTTGTAAGACTATATGAAAGTATGTGAAAAATCAACTGTATGATGAAAGGAAACGCGATGAAAAGAACTCTAACTATTTTTATGTTAACGATACTACTATTAATAAGTTTTAGTGCATGTTCTAAAAAGGAGAATCTATTTCCTGCAAACGGTATATTAATCATTGGAGATGAAAATAAAATTTCACCAATTATTAATCGTTATCAGGAAATTACGAAAGAAAATGAAGTATTTTCTGTAAAAAAAGGTAAAGTTGGAAACGGACAGGTATTAATTTTAAATGAGTCTACAGCACAAGCATTGATTAAAGCTAAAGTTTTTCGTGAACGAGACAATGGCTCTAATTATATACCTGTAAATACGTTACCGAAATTCCCAAAAGAGGGTTCGCTACTGTTTGCGCAAGACGACGAAAAGACTTTGAAAAGTATTAAACTAGAAGGGAAAGAGATTCCTGTCATATACAATAGTGACGCTTGGATAGGTAACAAGCGTATTTATCCAACACAATGGTATGTGATTGTAGCAAAAAATAGCGTATATAAGGAAATAAAAGCAAATGAAACAAAAATGCATCTTCTTCAATTTAAAAAATCTATAGGTGACGAAAAACCTAAAATGTCGACAGATAATACAATGATTAATGAAAATGTCAAAGTAAAAAAGCTAATTAAAGGTTTGGAAGGAGAAGTATCTTTTCAGTTTGTAACGATTGGAGAAAAATCTTAAAAAAGAGTTCGAGCTTGATAGAAACTTTATCAAGCTTGAACTCTTTTTAGTTTATAGACTATTTATATAAAAAAGATTACATTACTTCATTTAATCGAGTCTCGTTTGTTTCCTCAATCGCATTAGTATTTTGAGTCGAATTATTTTGAGCTTCTTTTTCTTTACGAACTTTTTGTAGCATTTCAAGGATGATCCATAAAGGAACGCCTTTATCTTTTAGCATCTTCCATAAATCTAATTCATTAAATTTATGCTCTGGCTGTTTCATTTCTTTTTCGGATGAACGAATATCGAACTTGATGGGATCATTTACTTTCTTACTTTCAAGTTTAGTAGAAGAGATAGTATTATGCTCAAGATTAGATGGAGTTATTTTAGTAGGTTGAGACAATGTATGAATATTTGATCCGATTTGCATGATTTTTCCTCCTTTTGAAGCAATGAGATTAGTTTTCTTATGGTTTTTAAATCTTTTTAACATGAGGAAACTATATCTAATTATAAATTCAAATAAACAGATTTACAAGATGTATTGTAAAAAGTAAATGTTTACTTGAATTAATATTTATCAACATTTGTATATATTTTCTGTATATATATAACGTATATATAATAATTTATATTATGTGTAAGTTATGAAAGCATACTGTAAATTAAAAAAGTGTAAACGTTTTATTAGGGGGAGTATGTGGTAGAGAAGAAATGCTTGGCGTAAAATATTGGGGTGGTGTTCATGATATACAGGATAATTACATTTGTCCTATATTACGATGAAAAAATTGTTAATAGGGAACTTAAGTTACTATGCAAGATATGAAGAAAATCGTCCATTAATTGATACTGTTTGGTGGCAAAATGACGGTGTAGTAAATACCAATTCTATGATTGTATCTTCTACTAATACTGCTGTAAATAATTATGAGCCTTTACAGGTTGGAAGATGGAATCATATCGAAACGAAAGCAAATTGGGACCATTTCGACATGGTAGGATTAAATGTTTCGGACACGTTAGGTTTTTCTAGCATTCAAGAGTTTTATAGAGCAATTGCTGAAAAGTTATCACGTTTACCGAAATAGATAGTAATAAAGCGCTCTCGATGGAATTCGAGGGCGCTTTATATTATATTGAAAGAGGGCTTTGGTAGAAAAATATGGGGGGATATTATGAAAATTAAAGTTGTATTATCAGGATATGGAACAGTAGGAAGAGAGTTTATAAAATTACTACATGAAAAATGTTCATATATATATGAAACATATGGTATAGAGTTAGTTGTAAGTGGCTTATTAGGTAGAAATGTTGCAATACATAATGAGGATGGGTTATCTATTCAGGACTTATTAACGTATGGTAGCAGTAGCGCAGCAATTGAGAAGTATATAGAATATCATCCGGAGGAACGTGCAACAGATAACATAAGTGGTACAGTGCTGGTAGAATCAACAGTTACAAACCTTAAAGATGGAAATCCAGGAAAACAATATATAAAACAAGCGATTGAAAAACAAATGGACATAGTAGCAATTTCAAAAGGTGCGCTTGTTACAAACTGGAGAGAAATAAATGAAGCAGCAAAAATTGCGAATGTACGAATTCGATATAGTGGTGCAACTGCGGCCGCATTACCTACACTTGATATTGGTCAATTTAGTTTAGCTGGTTGCCATATTGAAAAAATAGAAGGAATATTAAACGGGACAACAAATTATATTCTGACGAAAATGAATGAGGAAAATATTACGTTTGAAGAAGCACTGAAAGAAGCGCAACGTAAAGGAATTGCTGAAACGAACCCAATATTAGATGTAAGTGGTTCTGATAGTGCGTGTAAATTGTTACTTTTGACAAACAGTTTAATGGGAACAGAGCATATGCTTACAGATATACATATAAAAGGAATTGAACATGTTACAAAACAACAAATTCGAAATGCTAAGGAACAAAATAAATTTATTAAATTAATTGCATCAGCATATAAAGATGAGGATGGCAATGTGAATTTAAATGTTGAACCGTGCGAAATAGATAAAGATCATCCGCTAGCAAATATAAATGGGACAGAAAAAGGGATTACGTTCTTTACAGATACGATGGGCCAAGTTACTACAATTGGTGGTGCATCAAATCCACGCGGAGCCGCAGCAGCAGCTTTAAAAGATATAATTAATTTATATCGTAAAGATTTGTCACGTATTAACGGGGAGTAAAGTTACTAATTGATTAAAGTTGTATTTTATAAAACCGTACCGCCCTTTATAAAAAATACATATGTAGTGGACCTTTTGAGAATGAAATAAATATGCAAAAATGATTGCAGGGGGTAAGGAATTGTTTAAAGATTTTAAAGTTGTGAAAGATCGTCCCGTTTATATTCAATTAAAAGATTATTTAAAGAAGATGATTATGAAAGGGCATTTGCTCGGGGATCAAAAAATTCCTTCAACAAGGGAACTAAGTGAATTACTTAGTGTAAGCAGAAACACTGTACTCGCTGCTTATGCAGATTTAGAGCAAGAAGGGCTCATTTATGCAGTTAAAGGAAAAGGGAATTTTGTTGCGAAGGTTGATATATCGAACACTTCGTCTGTTGAAATAGATTGGAAAAATAAACTTAATACAGTTACTTTATTAGCGGATGAATTAGATTTAATGAAACATGGTGTTCGTTGGGAAAAAGGAATGATTGTTTTTAACAGTATTGCTCCGGACGAAAAGCTATTTGATGTGGAAAATTTCAAAAGAGCTTTTCTTACTCGTATGTCCATTGAAGGTGATGTCGTATTAAATTACGGATACGCAAAAGGTTATAGACCGTTAATGAAATATCTACTTCATTATATGGAAATGAAAGGTGTAGATATTTCGAACAAAGATATTTTAATTACAAATGGATTTACTGAAGGGTTAGATATTGTTCTATCCTCGTTATCAAAGAAATCAGGTCGAGTTATTTGTGAGAATCCAACTCACCATGCTGCGCTGAAGCTATTCCGCTTACATGGCCTTGAAGTTCATGGTATTGATATGAATGAAGATGGTATTGATACGAATCAAGTTGAAAAAAGCTTGCGTGAAAAAGAGTTTGATTTTGCGTATTTAATTCCTTCCTATCATAATCCAACCGGCATTGTGACGAGTTCAGAGAAAAGAACGGAACTGATGAGATTATTTTCAAAATATAAGATTCCTATTATAGAAGATGGATTTAATGAAGAGTTACGTTATTCAGGTTCACATTTAGCACCATTATTAACTTTTGCTGGTGCTGGTAATAATGTGATTTATATTAGTAGCTTTTCAAAGGTACTTTTCCCTGGCTTGCGTGTAGGTTGGATCATTGCAGATAAAGAACTAATTCATTATTTAGAAAGTGTGAAAAGAGCAAGAACTATTCACACATCTACTTTAGATCAAGCTGTCCTATTTCAATATTTACATGAAGGATATTTTGAAAAATATTTAAAAAAGGCAAGATCTGTTTATAAGAAAAAATATGAGTTAGCTGTTGGGGCGTGTAACGAGTACATTCCGTTTCAAAGAATGACCGGTGATGGTGGACTTCATTTATTTATAGAGTTAGAAGAAAAAATTCATGCCCGCACACTTTTGCAAAAGTGTTATGAGCAAGGGGTTACTTTTTCTCCTGGAGATGTGTTTTATTCTGATGGAGGAGGAGCGAACACGTTTCGATTAGGATTTTCACGTTTGAAAGAAGAAGAAATAGTTCGGGGAATCAAAATAATCGGTGATACAATAAAGTGAAACTTTAATCAGGGGGGGTCATCCCCCACTGATTATTAGCCCTCACCAATCGGGCTTTTACGGGCAGTTGATCCCCCACCTAACTGCATTGCTTTCGCTGAATTTTGAGGTGGGGGTCTTACTGCTCGTTAATGTGGGATAAAAAACGAAATTTGGAGTTGAGGAAATGAGAATTGGCGTTATTATGGGAGGAGTATCCTCTGAAAAACAAGTATCCATTATGACTGGAAATGAAATGATTGCAAATTTAGATAAAAATAAATATGAAATTGTCCCAATTACATTAAATGAAAAAATGGATTTAATCGAAAAAGCGAAAGAAATTGATTTTGCGCTGCTCGCATTACACGGGAAATATGGAGAAGATGGGACAGTTCAAGGAACGCTTGAAAGTTTAGGTATTCCTTATAGCGGGAGCAATATGTTATCTAGCGGTATATGTATGGACAAAAATGTTTCGAAAAAGATTCTACGTTATGAAGGAATAGAAACACCTGATTGGATTGAACTTACAAAAATGGAGGATCTAAATGTTGATGAATTAGATAAGTTAGGATTTCCATTAGTGGTAAAACCAAACTCTGGTGGTTCGAGTGTGGGGGTAAAGATTGTCTATGATAAAGACGAATTAATTTCAATGCTGGAAACTGTGTTCGAATGGGATTCTGAAGTAGTAATAGAAAAGTACATTAAAGGTGATGAGATTACATGTTCCATTTTTGATGGAAAACAGTTACCTATCATTTCAATTCGACATGCGGCTGAGTTCTTTGATTACAATGCGAAATATGATGATACTAGTACAATTGAAGAAGTTATTGAACTTCCAGCTGAACTTAAGGAACGTGTAAACAAAGCGTCACTGGCTTGCTATAAAGCATTAAAATGCAGCGTTTATGCAAGGGTGGATATGATGGTGAAGGATGGTATTCCATATGTAATGGAGATTAATACATTACCAGGGATGACGCAAGCGAGTTTACTACCAAAAAGTGCAGCTGCAGCGGGAATTGAATATAGTAAACTATTAGATATGATTATTGAAACTTCATTAAGAGTAAGAAAAGACGAAGGATTTTAAGTAGTGGTATCATGAATAACTTTTGACAGTTACATGAAGTATGTTATGATGAATACAATACGAAAATTAAATATTTTATCCACTAGGGGGGCCTATTATAGGCTGAGATCAAATTGGAATTTGAGACTCTTAGTACCTGATCTGGTTAATGCCAGCGTAGGGAAGTGGGAAAGACATTGCTGTTTCATGTATAAATACTGTCAATTTCACTTTCTTTACGTCTGTAAAGAAAGTTTTTTTGTTTTACAGATTTAATAATGGTGGGTAAATACTTAAATTTCATACATAATTGGAGGGATTTACATGACTTTTTCACAATCATTACGTAAAGAAGTAGACTCAATTTGGGAAGCTAGTTTTCATCATCCTTTTGTAAAAAAACTTGGTGAAGGAACGTTAAATTTAGCTAGTTTTCGCTATTATGTGCTTCAAGATTCGTATTATTTAAGTCACTTTGCTAGAGTACAAACTTTAGGAGCTGCAAAAGCACTAGAATTAGAAACGACAGCTCGTATGGCACACCATGCTCAAAATACATATGAAGCGGAATTATCTTTACATGAGAATTTTGCGAAGAAATTAGGGATAACACAAGAAGAAAAAGATAATTTTATCCCTGCTCCAACTGCATATGCGTACACTTCACATATGTATCGTGCTGCGTATGAAGGACATTTAGGCGATATTATTGCAGCAATTTTACCTTGCTATTGGTTGTATTATGAAATTGGTGAGCGTTTAAAAGAGTGCCAGCCAGAAGAGCCGATTTATAACGAATGGATTTCTGCTTATGGATCCGATTGGTTCCGAACATTAGTTGAAGAGCAAATTACAAGGTTAGATACTATCGCTGAACAAGTAACAGAGGCAGACCGTAAGCGTATGAAGCAGCATTTTATTATTAGCAGTCAATATGAATATTCATTTTGGGAAATGGCTTATACATTAGAAAAGTGGCCGATAAGTACAGAAGAGAAAAACGTAATGGGATAAAGAGAAGAGGTATTGCTATTTACAGGTATGAATCATACTTATGTATATGATTTAACAAAAGAAGTATCGCAAAAAGGCGCATCAATCTAAATGCGTCTTTTTTTAATTTATAAAAATGAGCCCGTGGAAAAATAGGTACATGAACAAGGTGCATCATCTAGTGATAGGTCATATTTTGTAGGTGTATGTATTGAACTTAGTTTATCCCGCGTTAACGGACAGTAAAACTCCCACCTCAAAATTCAGTTGGAGCAAAGAAGTTAGGTGGGAGTCGGGCTGTCCGTAAACGTCCGATTGGTTCAACTAATAATCAGTGGGTGATGAACAAAACCCCCACTGATTAACGTTTCACTTTATAGTGCTATTTCTACTTAGGAAATATAGGAAAGCGTCAAAAGGTTAAAAGTTAATAAACGGAGGTCATGAAAATGAATCAGTTTCAACAAGAACTACAAGCGTTAAGCCTTAATGATTACCAGTCTGGAAATGTTGTGTATTGGGACCAGCAAAACCAATATCCATATTACTATATTGAAGATGCTGCTCGTCGTTGTGGTGGCTGTGGTCGTTGTGGAGGTCGTTGCGGTGGATTTCGTTGTGGTGGATTCCGTTGTTTTGGTTGCTTCGGTTGTTTTGGTTGTTTTAGTTGTGGCGGTTGTGGTAGCTGTGGTAGTTGCTCTAATTGTTTTAATGGTACTTCTGACGCTATTGTAATATATGAATATTGATTACGAATATTCATATAAAATATTAGCTTTATATATGTACATGCCGGCAAAGAATATAGCGCCATCGCTAGTGGATATATTCAATCATTCAATCGTACCTTACTCGTTGTTCATATAGTATAGGATTGTTAGCGGAAATCTAAGACTCTTTATATTGAGAAATCAAGAAAAATCATTTTAAAGAGTCTTATCTTTTTTTCTTAAATTAAAGAGAAAATTTACTTATAGGTAATAAATCAATGTCTTGGTTTACTGAATCAGCAACACAAGAAGTTGTACAAGCACCTAAACAAAACATCATCCAATCAGGTGCTTTTTTACCTTATGAAACTCCTGATGTTACAGGGGGTAATGCCCTTGAAAATGATTGCTAAAATCATTTTAAAACCTGATGGATTAACATATTTCATTTCTGATTCAACGTCGGACGTTCAATTAAAACAATGAAAGAATACCTTGATCGTAAAGGTTGGTGGTATGAAGTTAAATAAAACAAAAGAATAGTTTGATAAAAAAATAAAATCCGCCCTTTAATTAAGGGCGGTCGATTTTTATTAATGCTTTTTTAATGCTTGTTTTAACGTTTCAACTGTTTGTTCAAGCTATTCTATAGGATTAAGTTTTAAAGAAGGAAAATAAATTTCAGTATAATATTCAATGAATTCTTCTTTTTCTTGCGTGGATAAATAACTTTTTGAAAATTCAGTTATGTGCTTTACAGTGTTTTCTATACACACTTTGTGAGCTTCTTCTATAAATTCATTTAAGGCTTTTTCTACTGTTCCTATATCTTGATGAAATATTTCGTCTGAAAATTCACTTAATTATCTGTGCATATAATCTTTATCATTCATAAGTATCCTCCTAAATTTCTATCTTACGGGATATCCTGTTCGAATATAACTTCCTTGTCCGTCTTTTTTTAGATAATTTTAGCATTAGTTACCTCTAATACATTTTCAGATCCTCTTACAATAGATCCACCAATAACTTCATCACCTCTATACCTAAAGTTAGAGTTGGCGAGCTGTAGGGATCATCTAACCATCTTTCTATTTTACGTATATTTCGAGGATTGGTTAACACTTTTTACATAAATTTTACATGGTATTGAAGATTTTGATAAAGACTAAATTTGATTTTATTAAAAAAAACACGGCTTCCAGTGTCCCAACTTACGACGAGAGTTTTATGAGGAAACTTAAATAGGTCAATTTAAGTTTCCTCATAATATATGAAACTGCAATTAGAAAATCAGTTATTTTTTAAAGGAGTTAATGGGTATTTGTATGTGCTGAAATCCTTATTAAAAACATCTTGTACTAATTGGATAGTTTCATAGTCATAAAAGCTATCGTATGTTGGGAGGCGTGGGAATAAAGAATCGGTAATATCAGCATCTGCAAAATTACCTTTAAAAATCGCCCTGTCCTTCTGATGATGCCATGATTTGGTTAGTATATGTAAAGGGGAAGTTTTTAGTTGATATATTTGTTCGAGGCGAATAATTTCAGTAGAGAAATTTTCAAGGTAGATATACTTTGTAACAAACTCATCCTCACCTGGTTCATACTGCTGCATTAAATGTGGATCTACTTGTTCTAAATCCATCATTTGTGCTTTTAAGTAGTAGAGAAAGATTTTAAATGAAATAGGTTTATTACAAAATTGATTACCATAATAAAAATTCCGAATAGGATTCCATGCTGGGTTTTCTATGTAAGGGGGAGCGATTAATGAGAAGAATGAACTTACAGCTCTTGTATACGGGTTTCTTACTAATTTATAGGTATCTTTTTCTTTTGAATATAAAGCTGCAGCTAATTCAATAAAGTAGTCCGAGGAGTTTTTATATATTTCATTTTCATAATTATGGATGAAAGAATCGTATTTTATGGCTTGTTTAAATAAATTTATTTGATAAAAAAACCAATGTGCAAGAGAGGTACAGCCACTTTTTTGACTCCAAAATAAAATTAAAGGGAAGTTAGAATTAAAGAGGGGAACGCGTCCGTATTTAATAATATTTGCAAAAGACATAGTTATCCTCCATTCAGTTATGTCAATTATGTTTAGTGTATGAATAGAGAACTTGGCATATGAACAAGAGAAGTAGAATAGATAGTTTAAAACAATATAATTTTGAAATAAAAGCGTTAGTTTTTACAATAATCTTTACACCTATAAACAAACATAGCAGGCAACTGACTGGATTGCCCGCTATGTTTATACACTGCACGGAGGAGTGCCTTCCGTTTTGAAAGAGCGAAGCCCAGGGAGAGAGCGCTCAGATGTAGTATGTGTAATGAAAAAAAGATTATTCGTAAATGAGAATGAAAATTATTTTATAAGGACTGGCATTCTTTTAGTTTCAAATCTTTCAAAGTCTATAGGACAATATGCAAACGTTGCTATAGGCTCTGAAGTCTCGTTTGTAAAAAAGTGTTGTTAATTACTTCACCAGAAGAAGAATAAAAAGTAATTTTGGTTTTTGATATAGGAGGAAGCGTTATTACCATTGGTTTACTTGTCATACTAATCAGCTCCTAAATTATTTAGTTCTATATGAACGTATATGTATTCAATAAATGTATATGAATTCATTTTATAAAGTTAGCACTTAGTGAATTGAGAAATTTAACAAAATAGTTATTTTAAATAAAAATTTATACTAAAAAAGAGCACTATATAAGTGCCCTTTAGGTGGTGGTCCAATAGAGAAGTGAATGAATTACACAATAGTATATGTCTGTTTTATTAGGGTGTGACGAATTCTATAAAGGGATCATTTTTATATATTTTAAATGAAAAAATAGAACAAAATTCTTATTTGAATAGAGAAGCCCTAGAGTTAGGGGGTCTAGGGCTTCAAGTCTGAGTATATCTCACACGGCATTAATAAAAGAGAAAAGAACATACTGAAGATAACATATGAATGTTTCATAAATGTATCAAAAAATAGAACAAAATCGTAATTTGAATAAAAAAATGGTTCTTACGTAATAGTAAGAACCCAAGAACAGAGAAAAAGTCGTTTGTGAAACCATATGGGAATCACAATAACATTTTAACATCTTGATATATAGTTTTCTATATGTCTTTGGTGTAATAAAACTAGACAAAAACGCTATTTTATAAAAAAGAGAAGCACTTGACCAGAGTGCTTCTCTTAATGCCAATACACAATACCGTATTCAATTATAATGTATAAACGTAAAATATTTAACAATTAGCTATGTGGTAAAAATTTCATTATGTTTTAGTTTAAAATCAAGAAAGAGCACTTAATAAAGTGCTCTCATGACGAGATTCATTTTGTAATGACTATTTTATAAAGAAAGGAACGCAGAATATTATATGCGCGTTCAGTTAATTGAGTGTTTTTTACAAACAAAGAGTAGCCAGCAAAAGCTAACTGCTCCGATCAAAATGAAAATCTAGATGCATAAATAGTATATGACAAGTTATCACTTATATTCAAGGAGGAATGGATATGAGTAAGACTCTGGACGTTTTGCAAATTCTAATCGACTTATCAATATTAATTAGTCTTAGAGATTGATCATATGTGGTGCCAAAAACTGAATCAAGAGGATTTAGTACTGGTAAAGAATATTGTTTTAATGACGAAGACTTCAAGTTGTTTAGAACACCAGAAGAAGTTGGTATAGCTGTTAAAAATGATACAGGTAACTTCGAACACATTAATTATAGTGAATTCTTATCATTCTTTGATTGCAAATAAAAGAGCAGTTAGCAAAAGCTAACTGCTCTTCTGAAACGCATTAAGAAGGAAGTTCAGAACTCAAGTGCATTTATAGTATGAACGGAATAATAAGAGTTAGAAATACTCTCCTTTCAAGTTTCTTGTTTTCAATTCCAAAGTCAAATCTGTTGTGTAAGCAAGGAAGGGCTTTTGCTCTTCTTCCAGCTACTTAATATTGTTGGAGCGGGTGAGTGTAGCGAAATAGGTAATTGGAAGCAGGATAAAATTTCATTTACCGTAATTGAATCACAGAATAGCGTACTGAAAAAGAGGACATTTCCAAACATGGATGTCCTCTTTTTATTAGAAAGTATGTACTTTTACAAGAACAATAAAGAAAGTATTAGTATGCCACCTAGAATGGAACTGATACACAGTGAAGAGTATCTAAGAAAAAGCATTGCGAACAATCCTTTTAGGTAAAGTATGAGTCAGTAATGAATGTTTTTATTAATAAAAACATTCATTTAGGTGCTTTTTATTTTATTATATAGAAATTATACATTAAACATATTTAATGAGTCATCTAGGTATAAAGATAATTGATAATCATACAATGATATGGAAAGGTCTTTTCTAACGTGTTAGTTACCTCAAAGTATATGATCTATCTTTTGGCGCCTGGGCGAGGGTGCTTTTTTTATTGCACCTTTTGATGAGGACAAGCATATATTGAAGTATAGTACAAGTTCACTCGCTTGTATCTATCTCGTTTCAATACTCATAAGAAACTTCCTTATCACATTAAGAGTGCACCTACTGGCGCAGGTGCACTCTTTTTATTGAATAAAATGGACATTTGGATAGAAAACACATCCTTAAAATAACCTTAATTTAACTATGGATTTAATAATACCTGAAAATAAATGTTATAATTTTCTAAAGAAACTCAAATAAAGTTTATTTTAGAAAAGGGGTAGAGGGAAAATGTTTCAAAAGCTTAAATTTTATTTAATGAGCATATTAATTAGTGCATTTTTAGGTGGGATTATCATAGGTGCTAATTTCTTGGTTCATAACATATATAATTTAGCTGCAGGTAAAGAATATCATTTTAATATGTGGTCTTCTATTATTATATTTAGTGTCGTATTCATTTCGGGTTTCTCGTACATGTTAAAGAAGGGACCAGATATACTTGTTAATGATTAAACCAACAGCAATTATTGTAGGCGCTACCGTGATCTGGGTGGCGTCTTGTTTGTTGTTAAAGAAAGATAAGCGCAAACGTGTTGCATTTCGCAAAACAAACGAAAAAAGAAAAGCAAGAATCAAATGATTCCTGCTAAGGTAAAAAATTTAATAATTGAACGATAGAGATAATAAACTCTGGTGAAATATTAATCTCGAATTTAGTGTTCATATAAAAACTCCTCTCTTTATTCAGTGCTTACATGGGTATATACAAGCAAAACGCAATTTCGTAACAAAAAAGAACAAAAATATAAGAAGAGGAATAAAAAAGAACCCGCTGGAGTTCGGGTCCTTTCACAAGTGATGGTGTATTCTCGGCTCGGGAACTGAGAAAAACACAAAAATATAATACATCTAGTTTTAGAGAATTTCAATACTAAATTAGAGTTATTTCGGAGGAGGATGAAGAATGGTTAATAACAAGTTAGAGATTAATATTAATGTTGATACATTTGAAACATTAAAACAAATAAAGGGAGTAACAGAAGCTACTAATGGATTTGGTGCTATATTAGAGAAGCAGACGGTATCGCCTATATTGAAGGTTACAACGTTAACTTACGTAAAGGATCAGGTACAAGCTATTCTATGATTCGCCAGTTAAACAATCCAGAAGCTTATATTGTATGGACTGAAAAAGATGGCTGGTTAAATCTTGGTGGAGAACAATGGATTAAAAATGATCCATCTTATGTGAAATTCAGTAAGAAAAGCACAGTGGATTCTTCTATTGTAGGGAAGCGTGTTGTTTCAAAGGTTAACAATCTACGTTTCTATGATGCTCTATCTTGGCGGGATAAGGATGTTGCTGGTTTTGTAGAAGAAATATACATAAATTATCGCTGAAAAAGTGACAGAGTCTGACCGCAAAGGAATGAAACAGCATTTTATTATTAGCAGTCAATATGAATATTCATTTTGGGAAATGACTTATACATTAGAGCAGTGGTCAGTGAATAAAGAAGCGAAAAAGGTAATAGGATAGTGAAAAGAGGATTTGATATACATATGTATGGTCAATACCTCTTTTATAATCTTTTGTAAAATTATTGTAAATCCCAAATACAATACGTGACTAATATTATATAATCTCAATATATTATATTTATTATATAAAAGGAGGGATATGTATGAAAATTTCTTTTAACTTTTATCAGAGTCATGTCATTAATATATAAGTCGGATAAGCAGTATTTGCTTCTCTTTTAAATAATTAAATTATGTGATGATACTTTAGTTTTTTGAGATCAAGAAAAATGAAGAAAGGAAGTAATCATTTTATGGAAAAATTAAAGTTGTTAACATTTGAAAATATAATAGAACCCCTTTTAAACGAAAGCGTATCATTTATATATTTTCCTATTGAATGGCTTGATATTGTAGAGATACATTATAAGACATTTTTATTAACGAGTAAGTTGAAACGATTAAATGAAAGATTATATGATATGTTTTCTGATATATTATTTATTCAGCATAATCCATATGTACTAAATGAAAATACACCATGGATTGTATGTAAAGAACCTATAAGAAAAGAACAACTTGATTATATTTTTCAAAGTTGGTATGAGATTATTCATGATTGGAAACCTAATAAATTAATAGAATCGCCAAAATATGAATGGCATTACGATTTAATTTCTAATTTAACAGTACTACATGATAAGGAAGTATATTCTAAATGGGTGCCCGCTTTAATTTCACATATTTTTTGTGAACGTCCTGTACAATTAGAAAATATAAATGAAGAAGATATATATTTTTCTCCTCTTAGATCACAAAATATTTGTGAGGCGATGTCAGAGCCTATTAAAGATGAAAAAACACAAGACTATTTCGCCTATGTATTTCGGTTCGAATATATAACGCGCGGAGGAGAGAACATTCCATTATTAAATGTTTCAATAGGAATTCGGAGATTTTATCAAGAATATAACCATCCAGACATCCCTTTGCTATTAAGACGAAAACGGGGCATGATATTAATTTCTACTCCAGAATTTGCATTGAATAATAAGAAATTACGATTTGTAAAACTAAAAGTTCAGCAGGCTACAAACGGCATCAAATGGATTAAGATATTTAGAAATTTAAAAGATGATTTTCGTATAGGTGGAGAAGTTGAATTAGATCATATTCTTCAATATCCGAAAGATTATATGCTAGGAGCAAATCTTAGGGTACTTCTTCCATACAATGAGAGAATATATAAAGTTCAAGGTACTAAAATAAGATCTGGTATAAAAGCAAAAGAAAGAGAGTATCTATTTAAAGGGTTTCAGCAAAAATTTTCTTATTTCACATTACTACCAGAATGTAAAAAGATTGAAACAGGCAATAGGAAAGAAGTATTCCCTTTAATTGCACCAAAAGGATTAGAGACTATAACGCTAGAAATATGGTCTGAAAAAATATCGCTGGAAGTAGAACAAGCATTATTTGAAAGTGAAATGGTGTTAGCTCAAATCAGTGAGTCATCATATATATTAAATGCAGATTCTCCAGTGTTGTTAAAAATAGTAAGATGTAATATTGAAAAAGTATTGCAAAATCCATATAAGATGCAATATTGCCAGAAGTATAAAACGAATTTAGTAGAGGATGTTATGAAAGCGGTTTATGCTACTGCAGGTAAGCGTAATGATGCGACATTGGCGTTAATTGCAATGAAAAATTGTGATGGACGTGAAAAAATTGATCCAAAGCAAATTGTTAGAGAAGGATTTGCACGAACAAACCGTATTTCAGCATTTATTAATTTATTTATAGGCCAAAGTGTATCTCGTAAAACGATTATAAATGGTATTTTGAGTTTATTAGAACAAAAAGGATTTTTAAAACGTAGTTGGAATAAGATAAATTTACCTTGTACATATGTTAATTTATCAATTGAACGAATCTCGAAATTTGATTTCTTACCCATTTTTTCAAAAATAAAAGGAAAAGAAATTTCATATAAATTATATGGGAATATAGAGTGGCAAACGATTGATCGTTTATTATTAAATGTAGATAAACATAACACCTTTTTACCGCAGCCTTCAAAAAGAAATGATATGGGCATTCAATTTAAACAATTTGTTTCTGAAACATTAGCGGAAATTTTACAACCTGCAAAAGAGCAAAATGAGCAAGTATACTTCATTATAGATGCGAATGTAAGAAAACATTGGATAAAAGAGTTACAAAATGAAAAAATTGATATAGATACTTTCCCTGACATTGTTCCAGATGTGCTAAAGGTTCCAAACTTAAATGCTGTAAGAATAAATACATCTTTTGATGTACCCAAATACGGTGTGATAGAATGTGATGACGTATTAGATAGTACGAGTTTATATATAGATCAAAAGGGAATGTATTATAGCACTGGTGAGTATCTGTGTAATGATAGTGAAACATTGCATCGATATATACTTGAAATATTACCTCTAGGTGTAAAAGCTGTTGAAAGGAACTATATTGCCAAAATGGTACATTACATGTGCTGTAATTCAAGTATGCTTTTGGAAAAGAATATACACATGCCATATTCCATGCATATGGCGAAAGTAATAAAGAGCTATATGACGGATATAGATGCAAGAGAGTTTAAAGAGTTTGATGATGAATTGGATGTAGATATTATAAAAATAGAAAAGAAAGATTCGATTATTCGGATTTAAATAATAGTAGACAAATCCTGTTCATTATATCGGTCAGGATTTGTCATTTTTTCATGTAAATAAGGATATCTTTTGTCATGTATCTTTTCTTTTACATATTTACTTTATTTCCATACAGGATTAAGATGTTTTTTAGAAATGAAAAACTACACCATGTGGAAAAGTAATATGAATGAATTCAAAAGAAATTTGAAAGGAATGAGGAATTGTGAAGAAATTAGATGTGCTATTCATGCTATTGAGCGGCCTCTTTCCAGTTGCAGGAATTTTAAAGCAAATCCCACTAGAACAATCTTTATATATTGGAGGTCTTTTATTTTTTACTAGTTTCGGTAGTTATTTTGCGAAAAAAATATATTCACGTATATGTAGTTGGATAGCGTATGCGCCATTTATTACATTATTGTTAATCATTTGGCATCAAGATATTTCAACTAGTTCAATAATAGCGAATGCGAAAATTGCCTCTTGTATCGCTTTAGTCCCATGTTTATTCCGTTTTCGTACATATGGACTTACTTTCGGTTTATTTGCATTATGGTCCGCTTTACTTTGGGATATGAAAGAAGTACAGTCGTTAGTCATACTTGAACGTATGTCTAGCTTAATGACAAGCAATTTCAAATATATCATGCTTTTAGTTGGTGGACTTATATTTGGTGGATTACTTGCGATGTTAATTCACCGCAAAGAGAAAGATGATAATAAAGAAAATATAAATCTATTTAAACAAAAAAAGAAACGCAAAAAATTATCCTTTAAGATTCCACTTCCAAGATTACCTAAATTTAGGATGAAATTATTTAAGTTTGGTAAAAAAGTATCAAAACGAAAAACACCAGAAAAACTACATGAGCATAATTACGAAGAACCGGCTCCAGCTGCAACATATGAAATGAAAGAGCAAATACATCAATATAAAGAAGGTACTGTTCAAGGACAAACAAGGATGGAACGTCGTAGAAATAGGTATAATGCATAAGAAATATTAGTAAGCCTTTAATGATTTATCATTAAAGGCTTTTTTGTAATTACATATAGATTGCTAATGAGAAATTTATAGCATAATCTAAAACTGAGGACTCCAATAAAATAATGGGAGGATAAAATGCTTATTATATATATTGCCGTCAGTATATTATTTTTAGTTAGCTTTTTACATGTTTACTGGGCTTTCGGAGGTAAGTGGGCGACAAATAGTGTTATTCCGACTAAAGATGGAGAAAAGGCGTTTACACCAGGTGCAGGAATGACATTGATCATTGCGTTATTATTAAGTATGGCAGCAATAATTTTATTACAACAAACTAATATTGTTCATTTTGCATTTCCTAATAGTATTGTTCAAGTGGCATCCTGGGTGTGTATGATTGTATTTCTCATAAGAGTAATTGGTGAGTTTCATTATTTTGGTATTTTTAAGCGAAAAAAAGATACTCAATTTGCTAGAATGGATACTGTTTTATATATACCACTTTGTGCATTTTTATCTTTATCATTCTTATTAGTAATTATAACTTGAACATAAAATGGTGGCTGTTTTCTTCAAAATAGCAAATGTAAAAGTGAAAAATCTAGGGGTAAATAAAAAGGATGTAAGCGCCTTTTTACCGAATTATAGATTATTATGAAAGGCGGGTGACACTATGAAGTACGTAAAAGTCAGTATGAATGGTGGAAGTGAACACAAATTTTCGATGACTTTAGCTCGGTTTGAAGAACTTATTACAACAGAGAATGGGCTATTAGAAAATAAATTAGTTAGCATTGAAAATGTAATGATTAATCCTACTAATATATCTTCTGTAGTTGAAAAAATCGGTGTACCGGCTAAATTTATGGAAGCTTAAAAATGTGTACATAAAAAACATCCAGGGGGATGTTTTTTTATATGATAATTGTACAATGGATATTTGAACAAATTTTTTAACGATACCTATGCATGTATGAAGTAGCTAGATATGATATTTAATATATGCACAATAAAATAAGTACAAGTATATATTAAATAGTAGGACAAGATCTTCGTGTCTGAATCAATACTCAGAAAAAACCTCTAATCACATTAGAGCATCCAATAGCAGGGTGCTCTTATTTTTTATGAAAAATGTAGCTCTACAATGGCTTCGTTTCAATTATAGTTTTCTTTAACCTTTAATTTTAAACTTATCTTTTACGTTAATAAAAATTAAGAATAAAATGACAGCAATAATTAAATTAGACAGATAGAAATTTTGGTGAAACAGTAGTTCAAAGGTAACATCAAGTGTATACAATAAAGCGACAGCAGGTAATATACAAATAAATATAAATCTCCAATTTTTTAAATAATGTTTATAATTAGTAAGTACTTTTTCCATTAATATTGCTCCTACAGTTTTTATTTTCTATATAATTATACATTTAAATAAGTAGATTTACAAAGTGTTTAAAATTTATTTAGCAACTATTGTGATTTTGTGTGATTGATAACGTGGAAGCAAAAAATATTTTAGGTCTATAAGTTGAGGAGGAGATGGAGAAAGATTTCATTAAAAACTTAGATAGCTGCATTAATCAATGTAAGAAATGATTTGACTAAAAAGCTTTTAAAGAACGATAGTAAAATGATACACTATACTCTACGTTATTTTTGAAATGAATAGAGGGATTTACGTGATAGATAAAATTAAAAACGTTGTTGAAGATATGTATGAAGATGAAGCAAAACATTTACTTCAAAGTATTCTAATACAGTTAGATGTATTAGACGGGAATTATAATGAAGATATGATAAAAAATTTAACGAGTATTCCTAAGCAATTAACGAATGATACAACTAAGGAAAAGAATATAAGTGAAAGTATACACATTCATATCGCTTTTGATGATTCAACAGCCGGTTGTTTAAAATATATGTTGAAACAGGAAGGGTTACTCGAGGAGAGTGTGGTTTCATTCTCTGAATTCTTTTCAATTGGGCCAATACATCAATTACATACAAATGAAGGTCAGTTAGCAAGAAAAGAATGGTTAGTAAACAACTTAACCGCTTATGATAGTTATTTTGAAGATGAGTATTTACCAAGATTTAAGAAAACGGTAGAAGTTCTACATTCAATTCCGCATGAAACACCAATTACCATTTGGAAGGCAAATAACGCGCATGAACATGTAGGCTTAAGTTTTGTAATCGCGCAATTAAAAGATAAGAAAAACATTCGATTTATAAATACGTCTGAAGCGAGTAAAGAAATATTAAAACAAGAGTATGATATTCGTGGAACTGGAGAATTAGCGCCTGAAAGTTTAGCCCTAATTCAAAAAAGTTTTGTAGAACTGCCGTATTTAACTGTGGAGAAACGTATGCAGTTTGAACATGAGTGGGATAGTCTATCGAAAAGTACGGAATTTTTAAGAGTTTGGACAGACAATGAAGTGCATTCTGTACAAGAAGATTATTTTGATCAATTTATAATTGAATGTGCGAAAAGTGTAGGTGCTGATCAAGAATTTCTAAAAGCTCCGATAGTAATTGGTGAAGCACTTGGTCTTGTAGAGCAGTTAGTTGGCGATACGTTTTTAGAATATCGCTTAAAGGAATTAATTAAACAAGAAGTATTTGAATTTGTAGGTTCACTAGATGAAATGCGCTTTTATAGTGTGAAGTTAAGGAAATAATAAATACATTTTATGTTTAAAAACCTCGTATTTTTAAAAATGCAAGGCTTTTAAACTGAAGTTGGGCTATAACATAAGCTTCCTTTAGAGGGCATATCACATATGAATGTTAAAGGTACTGAATGAAAAGAAGGTGATTTGTTAACATGTATAACCAACAATATTATCCATATGATCAAGCGATGTATTATAATCCACAAAACTACGAATATGAATCTACAAATGAAGTGAGAGATATTGAACAAGAAGATTATAGACCAGATGATGCGGAAGATGCTCCAACGTCACCACCACCGTCTCAAGCTCCATCGTTACCATCTACATTTTCCTCTCCAGCACAAGCAGGCAATATGAAATCATGGATGTGTAACTGTTTAGGAAGGTGGGGCTATTTACGTTTACATCGTCCTGGACCTTTCGGAAGAGACTTATGGTTCTTTCCGACTGAAGTGAGAAGAAACGGAGTATCAGGTTACACTTGGCAAGGTGGTCGTCGTCGTAAAGTAAGTTACCGCTATCAACAAATTAGTAATTATATGTGCTTTGCATAAAAAAGTGAGAGAGTAGAAGTATTTTACTCTCTCACTTTTTTTATTTTTCAATATACGAAGTAAGGTTTTGATTAAAAATTTACAATTTTCACGTTTTTATTAGAGTATAATGCATATGTTGGTTGGTTTTCAAAAACAAATGAGAGTGAGGGAATACAATGTCAATGAAAAATAAAGTTGGGCTAAGAATAGAGGATGGCATCAATTTAGCTTCAGCTCAGTTTAAAGAAGATGCATATGAAATTTATAAAGAATCTCGTAAAATGCAACCTATCTTATTTGTGAATAAAACAGAATTAGGTGCAGAGTGGCTTATAACAAGATATGAAGATGCTTTACCACTATTAAAAGATAATCGCTTAAAAAAAGATCCGGCCAATGTATTTTCTCAAGATACATTGAATGTGTTTCTTACTGTTGATAATAGTGATTATTTAACGACGCACATGTTAAATTCTGATCCACCTAACCACAATCGTTTACGGTCACTCGTACAAAAAGCTTTTACACCGAAGATGATCGCGCAATTGGAAGGAAGAATTCAGCATATCGCAGATGATTTATTGAACGAAGTCGAGCGAAAAGGTTCATTAAACCTTGTGGATGATTATTCATTCCCATTACCAATCATTGTAATAAGTGAAATGCTCGGCATTCCAAAAGAAGATCAAGCGAAATTTAGAATTTGGTCTCATGCTGTTATTGCTTACCCAGAAACACCAGAAGAAATAAAAGAAACTGAAAAGCAACTATCTGAGTTTATTACATACCTTCAATATTTAGTTGATATGAAACGAAAAGAGCCGAAAGAAGACTTGGTTAGTGCTTTAATACTTGCAGAAAGCGAAGGACATAAACTTAGCGCTCGAGAACTATATTCAATGATAATGTTATTAATTGTGGCGGGACACGAAACAACGGTAAATTTAATAACAAATACAGTATTAGCGCTTCTTGAAAATCCGAATCAATTACGGTTATTAAAGGAAAACCCAAAATTAATTGATGCAGCTATTGAGGAAGGATTACGATATTATTCTCCAGTTGAAGTAACAACTTCAAGATGGGCAGATGAACCTTTTCAAATTCACGACCAAACAATTGAAAAAGGAGATATGGTTGTCATTGCATTAGCTTCTGCAAACCGTGATGAAACCGTATTTGAGAATCCGGAAGTATTCGATATTACTCGCGAGAACAATCGTCACATTGCTTTTGGTCATGGTAGCCATTTCTGCCTAGGCGCTCCACTTGCTAGGTTGGAAGCAAAAATTGCTATTACTACTTTGTTTGAGAGAATGCCTGAACTACAAATAAAAGGGAATCGTGAAGACATTAAATGGCAAGGTAATTATTTAATGCGTTCTTTAGAGGAATTACCATTAACATTCTAGAATATTTATTGTAAGACATGCATACATAGAAAATGATTTACATAGAGTATGTATGTGTTATTTAAATTCGAAACGGAAGGGTGAAAACATCCCAATGATCAACTAATTCTATTTGTAAGAGATCTTCGTTAAAAAACGAAATATTCTTCTGAATAGGATTAGTCTGTACATTTATAGAAAAGGGATGTATTTCGCTCTGCGAAAAATATAGTCTTTTCATATGATTTGTGCTGCCTCCTGTTCAGAACATGAAATAGGAGGCTTTTTTATGTCGACAAATGTAGAAATGAAACAAAATAATGGGGTATCACAAGTATTAAAAAACAGGTTTGTACAAGGAATTTTAGCATCAGCATTATTTTTACAAATTGGAATATGGGTTCGGAACTTTGCGGTATTACTATATGTAATGGAAATGACAAAAGGTGATGCTTTTGCTATCTCGATGATTTCAGTTGCGGAGTTTGCTCCAATTTTCATCTTTTCCTTTATTGGTGGAACGTTTGCCGATAGGTGGAAGCCGAAAAAGACAATGATATGGTGTGAAACGTTAAGTTCTATTTCAGTATTTGCTGTATTAATTACTCTAATGTTCGGAACGTGGAAAATCGTATTTTTTGTAACACTTATTTCTGCAATCCTTTCGCAGTTTTCTCAACCATCTGGAATGAAATTATTTAAACAACATTTATCGGCAGAACAAATCCAATTAGCAATGTCTATTTATCAAACAATATTTGCGATATTTATGGTTTTAGGACCGATTCTTGGAACATTTATTTTTCATAGTTTTGGAATTTATATTTCAATTATTATTACAGGTATCGCTTTTTTACTTGCAGCAGCGGTGTTGTTATTTCTTCCGAAAGATCTTGAGAATGATAATGAGAAGAAAGAAATCACTCTGTTACAGGAAATGCTTGATGGTATTAAGTATGTCAAAAAGAAAAAAGCATTAACTTTGCTAGGGCTTTGTTTTATGGCAGCAGGACTAGGTATAGGTTTAATTCAGCCATTAGGCATATTTATCGTAACTGAGCAGTTAGGGCTGTCAAAAGAGAGTTTACAATGGTTACTAACAGTAAATGGTGCAGGAATGATTGTTGGCGGTGCTTTAGCGATGGTATTTGCAAAAAACGTTGCGCCGCAAAAGATGTTAATTATCGGTATGCTCGGTCAGGCGATTGGCATCGGTATTATAGGTTATTCGACAAATTTATGGGTAACACTTACAGCGCAACTTTTTAGTGGGTTAGCTCTTCCATGTATCCAAATAGGTATTAATACGCTCATTATTCAAAATAGCGATACAGATTTTATTGGTCGTGTAAATGGCATTTTAAGTCCACTATTCACCGGTTCAATGGTAGTAACGATGAGTATTGCTGGCTCATTAAAGGAGATGTTTTCATTAAGTATGATGTATGAAGGAACGGCTTTCCTATTTATAATTGGATTATTGTTTATTTTACCTATATACAATTTAAAGCCAACGATAGCAATAGAAAGTGAAATGAATGGGAAAGGAAGTGCTATACAAAATGAATCCTAATCCAAATGTTAAATACCCTATTGAAGGAAATCAAAACGTCCATTTTATAAAAAATACAATAACAAAAGCTAATATACTCGTTGGAGACTATTCATATTATGATGCGAAAGATGGAGAAACATTTGAAGATCGAGTATTACATCATTATGAATTTCTTGGAGATCGCCTTATTATTGGAAAGTTTTGTTGTATTGCAAGTGGAGTTACCTTTATTATGAACGGAGCGAATCATCGGATGGATGGGTTTTCGGCATATCCATTTAATATATTTGGAAATGGGTGGGAGAAGTATACACCTAATTTGTCTGATTTACCTTACAAAGGCGATACAGTTATAGGAAATGACGTTTGGATCGGTATGGATGCAACCATTATGCCTGGAATAAAAATAGGGGATGGTGCAATAATAGCAGCTAAATCTGTTGTGACGAGAGACGTCGCACCATATACAATTGTTGGCGGAAACCCTGCAAATAAAATAAGGGAGAGATTTTCAAATGCAATAATAGAAGAATTATTACAAATTCAATGGTGGCATTTTGATATTGAAAAAATAACTGAAAATATAGGTGCTATTGTACAAGGAAATATAGAGCCATTAAGAAAGCTAAAAAGGGAATAAAAAATGCATAACAAAGAGTATCATACCTCCGAATTTTGTTAATGATAATAGAACAAGGAGGTGTGATACTATGGCACAAGACGTTTTATGTGAAGTAAACAACTGTAAATTTTGGGCTAACGGTAATAAATGTAGCGCAGACGCAATTTATGTAGTAAGTCATAAAGGGAAACAGGCATCGACTACAGAAGAAACAGATTGCAAAACTTTCGATCCGGAAGTATAAATTTTTAAGGGTAACCAAATCGTGGTTGCCCTTTTATTAATTATAGTATTGATAATAAATCTCATTTTCATTCATTGTTTTTAACTTTTCTTGTTATTTTTCATATTTTCTTCATAAGTGATGTAATCCAGAGCAATTCATGTTCAATACACGATTTACTAAATTCAATGACTTCTGTAATAAAAGATGAACTAGCATCTAAAGATTGAATAGCAGTAAGCTGTTTATGTAGTACGTTTTGGCGTATTGTTAAAATTTCTTTTCTAGCTTCATAATCAAGTTTTTCAAATAGCGCGATACGAACAAGAAATTCTGCATTATTTGTCGCGAGTTTTTCGGGAAACTCGCGTAACATTTCAGAAAAAATTTCTTCTCCTGCTTCAGTAATGTCATACATATTTCGGTTTGGTTTTCCGACTTGTGTATGTACCTTTTTCGTTATAGCCCCCATATTCTCAAAACGTCGAAGAGAAGGATAAAGCATATTATGATTTAATTCAAAATTCTCTCCTAACCGATTTTGGATATTTTTCTTTATTTCATACCCATATTTTGGCCCTGACGTCAATTCTGCGAGCAATAAAATATCAACATACATAAAAATCCCCCTTATTTATTTCTCAAGTTCTCCTACGAAAAATCCACTTTAGTATATGTTAAAATAACATATGTTAGATTATACAACTTTGAATTACCGACCCATCACTTTTATTGTAAAAGAAAAGGGAGGAAAGGACTATGGCTTCGCCTGAAAATGTGATTTTAGTTCATGAAATTTCAAAGCTGAAAACGAAAGAGGAATTGTGGAATCCGTATGAGTGGTATCAATTTATGAGGGATAATCACCCCGTACATTATGATGAAGAGCAAGATGTTTGGAATGTATTTTTGTATGAGGACGTAAATCGTGTTTTATCAGACTATCGCCTGTTTTCAAGTAGAAGGGAGCGAAGACAATTCTCAATCCCTCCTTTAGAAACTCGAATCAATATTAATTCTACTGATCCACCAGAACATCGCAATGTACGTTCTATCGTTTCTAAAGCATTTACTCCAAGGAGTTTAGAACAATGGAAACCTCGAATACAGGCTATCGCAAATGAACTTGTACAACATATTGGAAAATATAGTGAAGTTAATATCGTTGAAGAGTTTGCTGCTCCTTTACCCGTTACTGTTATATCCGATTTGTTAGGAGTGCCAACAACTGACCGCAAAAAAATTAAAGCATGGTCTGATATTTTATTTATGCCGTATAGTAAAGAAAAGTTTAATGATCTGGATGTAGAAAAGGGGATAGCACTAAATGAATTTAAAGCATATCTTCTACCAATCGTTCAGGAAAAGAGATACCATTTAACGGATGATATTATCTCAGATTTAATACGAGCTGAATATGAAGGCGAAAGATTAACTGATGAAGAAATTGTTACTTTTTCATTGGGTTTATTAGCGGCTGGCAATGAAACAACTACAAATTTAATTATTAATAGTTTTTACTGTTTCTTAGTGGATTCACCAGGAACATATAAAGAATTAAGAGAAGAACCTACATTAATTTCAAAAGCAATTGAGGAAGTATTACGCTATCGCTTTCCCATTACATTAGCTAGGAGAATTACAGAGGATACAAATATATTTGGCCCTTTAATGAAAAAGGATCAAATGGTGGTTGCGTGGGTAAGTGCAGCAAATTTAGATGAGAAAAAGTTTTCACAAGCCTCTAAATTTAATATACACCGAATAGGAAATGAAAAGCATTTAACATTTGGTAAAGGTCCTCACTTTTGCTTAGGGGCACCACTTGCACGTTTAGAAGCTGAGATTGCATTAACTACCTTTATAAATGCTTTTGAAAAGATAGCATTATCTCCATCGTTCAATTTAGAACAATGTATATTGGAAAATGAACAAACTTTGAAATTCTTACCTATCTGCTTAAAAACTCAATAAACTGTTCAGCAAGGTACAAATTTACTGTACCTTGTTCTTTTATTTCTCAATTGTGAAATTTTAGTTGGTTATTTAGTATGGAAGTGTGTGAATAAGAGTAGAGGAGGATGCTTATGTTAACGTGTAATGGAAGTAAGACGTTCCAAACATTTATTAAAGCTGTAACGGATTTAATAAATAGTAATTTGTTAGAAGATCAAATGGTTTGTGGGATTGAAAAATTATTAGAAGAACTTTTAGAAAAGAAAACATGGCTTCCGTTAGAAAAACAGAAGGCGAATTCGGCTCAATATGCACGACACTTGCTTTATGAAGATCCTTTAAATCGTTTTGAAGTATTAGCTCTTGTATGGAAAGATGGACAATCGACTCCTTTGCATGATCATGATGGCACATGGGGAGTAGAAGGCGTATTTACAGGAAGAATAATGGTGCAGAACTTTATACAAACGAAGCAGTTTGAAAATTCACTTGTTTATTTAACTCATACAGAAAATCTTTATTTGGGAGAAGGAGAAACAGATAAAGTCATTCCACCAGCTGATTGTCATATTCTTGAAATAGCAGAAAATGAAAGCGTTGTCACTATTCATGTTTACGGAAAACGTTTAGAAAAGTTTAAAATATATGTCCCAACTGAAGAAAAGAATGTGTACATGTGTGAGACGAAATATATTAGTTATAGTTCATAGTTTAAAATCAGAAGCTTTTCTTTAAAAAGAAAAGCTTCTGATTTTATTTTTAATTATTTCTTGACCTGAAACGCTTTTCATAAATTATAACTAAAGAGAACCTCACGAGACCAGTGTGAAAACGATACCTTGAATATAGGTAGAACTCGTGTATTTTAGAAAGTGGTGAAGAAATAATGAAATTAATAGCAATTGATTTAGATGGAACCCTTCTTTCAGGGAATAAAATGATTAGTACAGAGAATGCAAAAGCAATTCGAGCATGTCAAGAAGCGGGCCATGTTGTAGCGATTTGTACAGGACGTTCTATTGTCGATATTGAACGATTATTGTTAGAAGCTGATTTAGAGTGTCCGATCATTGCAGAAAATGGTGCACTTATATATAAAGATAAAAAAATGATGAAAAGATATCCAATTCAAAATATGCAGGCACTTAAAATAGTAGAATATCTTGAAGAGAATGGTTTATATTATCAACTTTATACAGATAAAGGCGTATATGTTCCAGAATATGGAGTGGAAAGTGTACGCAGGGAAATTGAGGATTTGAAAAATTCAAAAACAAATGTGGATATACAAGAATTAGAAACAATTGCAGCATTATACCTTGAGCATACAGCATTTCATAGTACGGAAAGTTGCAAGTCAATTGTAGAAACAGAAATACACGTGCATAAATTGTTGCCATTTTCTTATGATATAGAGAAATTAAAAAAACTAAAAGAAACATTTCTTCATAATTCAGATTTAGCAATTACATCTTCATATTGGCACAATTTAGAGATTAATCATCGAGATGCTCAAAAAGGGAATGGATTATACACTTTAGCTGAATATCTTAATATTTCAGTTGAAAATACTGTTGCGATAGGTGATGGGCTAAACGATGTTTCTATGATGGAAAAAGCGAACATTTCAATTGCAATGGGAAATGCTGTTGAAGAAATAAAAGCGATGTGTAAATATGAAACATTATCTAATGAAGAACATGGTGTTGCACATGCTTTATATAAATATGTAATGTAACATAAAAAGAAAAAAAGAATCCAATTGGATTCTTTTTTTCTTTTTATTAGGGGTAAGGTATTCTATGAGATTCATAGAAGCCTTATTACATTTTATTATATAGAATATATTGGAATAAATGTTTATATTTTTCATGATAATTGTGAAAATTTTATGAACTTTATATGTAATGTATTTTTATATTGCTACTAGTGTGTATAAAACTATGTCAAAACTTAACGAATGTAAGGATGTTAAGGAGAGTTCATGCAACATAAAAGATCATGATTGGCTCAGCTAATAATCAGTCGGAGATGAATAAAACTTACTAATTAGAGTTTCAATTTGCATGCATACATTTTTTGTTTTTAATTGAAAAATAAAATTTGTTCGAATAATTATTCTTCAGCTATATACCTACAGGCACATTCTTCGTATAATGGAGAAGTATGAATTTAAAGTTTGTATGAATTTTACATATTGAGGTGAAAAAGGAATGAATGCGCGGCTAATGGAACTTATTGATGTGAGTACAATAGAAACCATGGCAGAACAATTTTATCAATTAACCAACATATCACATCAACTTCTTGATGCTGAAAAAGAATGTATATTTTCATTTGGAATAAATGAAAAGAAAATATGTAAACTTCCCAAAATTGAAATCCCCATTTTTTTATACAATCAATATTTAGGATCTTTTGTTGTATGGTCTCAGAAAAGCGAAATTTTCAATTCCCAAAAATACTTTGAAATGCTTTCAAATCTAATTATAGGTGGGGTAATGAAAGGATTTCAAAATAAAAATACAACGTTACTTACTCGAAAAGAGGAGGAACTACATACAATCTTACAAAACATGCCTGTTATGGTTGATGCACTTGATTATAATGGAGATTTTGTTTTGTGGAATCGCGAATGTGAAATTGTAACAGGATATACTGCGGAAGAGGTAATTGGAAATCCAAACGCACTTCGCTTACTGTATCCTGATCATAATTATCGTCACGAGATACAAAAGAAATTTTTGACTCGTGGAAAGAACTTTAGAGATTGGGAAATGCGCTTAACATGTAAAAATGGTGAAATTAAAACGATAATGTGGTCCAATATATCAGAACAGTTTCCTGTAAGTGGATTTAGTTATTGGGCTGTTGGTGTAGATATTACACATTTAAAAGCAATAGAAGAGAAATTAATACAACAAACGTCTGAATTGGAATTAATTTTTCAAGCTTTACCAGACTTATGTTTCTTAACAGAAGATGACGGCACAATTATTGATTATAAAGCAGGATCCCCTACAAAATTTTACGTACCCGCAGAAGCTTTTATGGGAAAAAAGTTTTACGAAGTATTACCAACTTCAGTAGCACAAAAATTTCAAGAAGCAATTTTTCAAGTGAAAGAAAAAGGAACAAATGCAATTGTTGAATATCCGCTTACAATTAATGAAAGTATCGATTTCTTTGAAGCTAGATGTTTACCGTTATTACATGATAAAATTATGATTATTGTACGTGATATTACAGAGCGGAAAAAGACAGAAGAATTGCTAAATAAATCAGATACACTTGCAGCAATTGGTCAATTAGCAGCTGGTGTTGCTCATGAAGTTAGGAATCCATTAACAGTCATTAAAGGCTTTATACAGCTATTTCAAATTAATAAAGAAGATCAAGAAAAATATTTTAATCTTATGCTTTCTGAAATTGAACGGATAGAAGCAATCCTTCAAGAATTTCTATCCATTGCTAAAACGGATGAAATAAATACAGAAAAGAAAAATATTTATCAAATTTTTAAAAATGTCGTATCGCTAATGAATACAAAGGCAATTATGACGAATATTCAAGTTGAACTATTTACAGATACCAAAGATATAATCATTGAATGCTCAGAAAATCAACTGAAACAAGTATTTATTAACATTTTGCAAAATTCAATCGAAGCTATGCCAGATGGTGGGAGAATTTCAATTCACATAAAAGAAATAGGCAAAGATGGTATCATTATTAGTGTAATTGATAAAGGAATAGGAATACCTGAAGAACGAATTAAAAGATTAGGTGAACCATTCTATAGTACGAAAGAAAAAGGTACCGGTATTGGATTGATGTTAAGTTATAAAATTATTGAAAGTCATCAAGGGAATATAAGTATTATGAGTGAGGTTGGCGTCGGAACAACAGTAACGATTTACTTGCCAAAAATTCAGAGTAAAAAGCCTTTATCAAATTATGATGATAGATTAGAATCAATACGTTCAATTATTAATTCTTAAATACCCAATAACGAAAAGTTAAGCTTTTCGTTATTGGGTATTTTTGTATTTAATTTAGAAAACTTTACCTTTTCTTTAGATTTGCTTTAATTTCTATTAAGTTTTTATCAATATATTAGTATTTGTGCAAAGTAATGTATAGAAAATGTGCATTACTTTTAATATATAGATTCAATTATTAATAGAAATACAGTAAGGAGGAGATTATGACAAGGTGAAAAAACAAGAGAAAAAAAGCGGTAGAGCAGTACCGATGCGGTTAAACATTTTATTCTTATGTGTATTTATATTGTTTTCTGCCATGATTATACAATTAGGTAAAGTACAAATTATCGATGGTGAGACGTATAAAAATGAAGTGGAGAAGAGAGAAAATGCAACCGTAAGCCTTTCTGTGCCGCGGGGAAAAATATTTGACCGAGAAGGGAATCCAGTAGTTGATAATAAGTCTTTACGTACAATTACATATACAAAGATGAAAGGTGTAAAATCAGAAGAAATATTAAAAACAGCAAGACAACTTGCAGACATAATTGAAATACCAAAAGAAGATATAGACAAGCTAACTGAGACGGATAAGAAAGATTTTTGGATGCAATTAAATCCGAAACTAACTGAAAAATTAGTATCTAAAAAAGAAATAAATAAGTTCAGAGATAAAGATATTACCGGAAAAAATTTAGATAAAAAAATTGAAGAGTTAAAAAGAAAACGAGTTACGGATAAAAATCTTCAAGATTTAACAGATAAAGATATAAAAGTGTTAGCTATTAAAAGTAAGATGACTTCTGGTTATCAAATGGCTCCACAAATTATAAAAAAAGACGTTAGTGAAAAGGAATTTACTATAATTAGTGAAGGTTTAGCAAATCTCCCAGGTGTAGACGTGTCGGTTGATTGGGAGAGAGTGTATGTGAATGATGGATTATTCCGATCCGTTCTTGGAAATGTTTCTAATTCTGATGAAGGATTACCAAGTGAACGATTAGATTATTACTTAGTACGTGATTATAGCCGAAATGATAGGGTTGGAAAAAGTTATATCGAGCAGCAATATGAAGATGTACTTCATGGTACAAAAAAAGAAGTAAGAAGCGTTGCAGATAAACAAGGTACTACAATTAGAACGGAAACAATTTCTGAGGGAAAGAGCGGTAAGAACTTAACTTTAACGATAGATATGGAATTACAGAAAAAAGTAGAAGAAAGTATAGAAAAAATATTAAAGGCATATAAAGGATCTGAATCTATGTTGGACCGTGCTTTCGTTGTAATGATGAATCCGAAAAACGGACAAGTATTATCAATGGCTGGGAAAAGACTTGTAGAAAAAGACGGGAAAACAGAAGTTGAAGACTATGCATTAGGCACAATGACTAGTTCATATGAGCTAGGATCAACAGTTAAAGGTGCGACAGTTTTAACTGGATTTGAAACGAAAGCTATAACACCAGGTACTTATTTTTATGATGCACCTATGAAGTTTAAAGGTACTAGGGAGAAGAAGTCTTGGAAAGAGTTTGGAAACATTGATGATTTAAGAGCGTTACAAGTCTCTTCAAACGTTTATATGTTTCATACAGCATTAAAAATTGCAGGTGTGGATTATGTGAAAAATAGTTCATTAAATATTAAACAGGAATACTTTGATAAAATGAGGTACTATTTCAGACAATTCGGATTAGGTGTTCCAACGGGTATTGATTTACCGAATGAAACAGCTGGACAAATTGGTAAAAAAGATAATCAGCCGGGTTTCTTATTAGATTACTCAATTGGTCAGTATGACACGTATACACCACTTCAGCTCGTACAGTATATTTCAACAATTGCAAACGGTGGATATCGAATGAAGCCACAAATTGTACAAGAGGTAAGAGAGCAAACGTCGCAAAAAGATGAGATTGGTAAAGTGGTGCATGCAGTAGAACCAATTGTTTTAAATAAAATTGATATGAAAGAGGAATATATAAATCAAGTAAAAGAAGGATTTAGAAAGGTATTCCAAGAGGGTGATGGAACAGGAGTAAGGGCGTTCCAAAAAGCATCTTATAAACCAGCAGGTAAAACAGGAACAGCACAGACAGTTTACGGTGGAGAAAGCGATATTGGAAGAAATGAAAAGGGCGAGAGAAGAGAATGTTATAACTTAACGTTAGCAGGGTATGCGCCATATGATAATCCAGAAGTAGCATTCTCTGTAGTTGTGCCGTGGGTTATGAATGATAAATCTGGTATTAACTCTGATATTGGAAAAGAAGTTTTAGATGCTTATTTTGAATTGAAAAATAAGAGATTGACTGGAGAAAATTTACAAATAGATAGCTCTCAAGAAGGTTAAAACATATGAAATAATATAGAAACTAGAGTCATTTAATTTAGGGATAGATTCAAAATGGGTGATAGAAAGGTAAAATCATTCTATCAATTGTTCACGTTTTATAAAATAAATCATATATTGATAGCATAGGACAAGCTGAAAAGCTTATTCTAACCTCACAGAACACTCCTTATCACGGTTAGGCATCTACTTATGTAGATGCCTTTTTTAATTAAATAACTGACAATTATTTATCAATCTAAAGTAGCAAGTATATTAGGACTATTAGGGGAAGATTGACGGTAATCATTACAGTATGATTAATAAGAGTGTTGAAATGTAAGGAGTGAGAAAGAAGTGCTAAATATTTTAATGATTAATTTTCCAGCAGAGGGACATGTAAACCCGACATTAAGTTTAGTCAAAGCCTTTACTGAACGGGGGAATCACGTACACTATATTACTACAGAACACTTTAAAGGCAGAATTGAAGATTTGGGAGCTACTGTATATACCCATCCAGATTTATTAAAGGATATTTCTATTGATACTGAAACTTCATATGGATTGAACTCTTTCTTTCATGTACATGTTCAAACTTCTTTATATATATTAGAAATTACGAAACAATTATGTGAAAGCATTAATTTTGATTTCGTAATTTATGATATATTTGGTGCTGGAGAGTTAGTAAAGGAGTATTTACAAATTCCAGGCATAGTTTCTTCTCCTATATTTTTAATTCCTACTGAATTTTTGGAGACTTTACCTTTTCATCCTAATGCAGAAATACCATTCCAACCTGATGAAATTTCTGAACAGTTACTATATCGAATGGAACATGAATTTGGAGTAAAGCCTAAAAACAATCTTCAATTTATGCATAACAAGGGAGATATTACTCTTGTGTACACAAGTCGTTACTTCCAACTTAATAGCGATTTGTTTGGAGAAAATAACATTTTTATTGGACCAAGTATTTCAAAGCGTAAAACAAATGTAGAGTTTCCACTTGAATTGCTTAAAGGTAAGAAAGTTATTTATATTTCAATGGGGACACTGCTTGAAGGACTTGAACCATTCTTTAATACTTGTATTGATACTTTCTCAGATTTTAAAGGGGTAGTTGTAATGGCAATTGGTGATAGAAATGATCGTTCTAAAATTAAGAAAGCGCCAGACAATTTTATAATTGCTTCATACGTACCCCAATCAGAAATATTAAATGAAGCAGATGTTTTTATTACACATGGCGGCATGAACAGTGTACACGACGCTATTTATTTTAATGTCCCATTTGTCATCATTCCACATGATAAAGATCAACCGATGATAGCACAAAGATTAACTGAGCTGGAAGCCGCACATAGGTTATTGAAAGAGCATGTTAATGTACAAAGTTTAAAAGAAGCGGTAACAGACGTACTTTTAAATGAAAAGTATAAGCATGGTATACGAAAACTGAATGATAGTTTTTTAGATTGTGGTGGTTCAAATGAAGCAATCACAGTGATTATATCTCTTTTAAATAAATAGTGTGGGTAATATAAAAGCATAGAGGCTCAACCTTTATGCTTTTATATGATTATCCCGCAAACTGCACAGCAGTATTTGCATGTAAAAAAGCAGTATCAAAAACAGGAACAGTAAGGTCGTTTTGGGAAATGAGCAACGGTATTTCGGTGCAACCTAGTAGTATACCTTCTGCGCCATTTTGAATTAATGATTTTGTAATTTGTAATAGCTTTTCTTTTGATGTTTCTGAAATAATCCCTTTACTTAATTCATTTAAAATTACATGATGAATAAAATTTCTTTCCTCTTCATTTGGGATGATTGTCTCAATGTTATAGTTTGCTAGACGTGATTTATAGAAGTCTTGTTCCATCGTTTGTTTCGTACCCAATAATCCGATACGCTTTATATTCTGTTCTACCATTTCTTTAGCACTTACATCACCTATGTGAAGAAGTGGAATGGATATTGCACTTTCTACTTCTTCAGCAAATAAATGGACCGTATTGGAACACATTAATAAACATTCAGCTCCGGATTTTTCAACCTTCTTTGCAACAGTAACTAATTCGTTTTTCACTTCTTCATATTGATGATTTTGTAATAAAGTCGTTACTTCACCAAAGTCCATGCTATATAAAACAAGCTTTGCATTTTGGTCGTATTGAGAGAGTGTAAGTGTATTAATATGTTTATAGTATAATGATGTAGATTCCCAACTTAGTCCACCAATTAAACCAATTACTTTCATCGTATATTCCTCCCGTAACTATTTTGAATTCATTATTTCATAATTCCGATAAGAATACAATGATTTAAATGTGCTATTAAACAAAAAATAAAAATAATTAGAAAAGTGTTGAAATTTATATTGTTTAATGCCATAATACGAATTACAAATTAATACTTATCCAGAGAGGTGGAGGGAACGGCCCTATGAAACCTCAGCAACCCCTATGTAAATGTATATAGGAAGGTGCTAATTCCGCAGAGAACACGATGTGTTTTTTGGAAGATAAGAGGATTCTTAAACGTGAAAGAAAATGACCTCTTATGTAAGAGGTCATTTTTTGTTGTATAGAAAGGGAGTGTCGATGCATAATTCATTTTCAAAATAAATATAGAGTAATAAAAGTTGACTATTAAGAGGGGGGAATTGTTATGAACAAATTATCAACAAAATTAGTAGTGGCAATCGGAATTGGAGCAGCATTATACGGGATATTAGGACTTTGGGGGTTTTCTATTGCACCAAATACATTTATTAAACCTGCATTAGCTATTTTAACCGTTTTTGGAGCGTTATTTGGTCCAGTGGCAGGACTGTTAATAGGACTTATCGGTCATACCGTAACAGACACAATCGCTGGCTGGGGTATTTGGTGGGGATGGGTTATTAGTTCAGGCATTATTGGCTTTGCAATGGGGTTCATTCAAAAAAGAGTTGGCTTTAGTGTGAAAAACGGGACATATAATAAGGGAGATATTTCTTATTTAGCCATTACTGGCTTAATTGGAATTGTCATTGCTATTATATTTGCTGGGGCATTCGATATTATTGTAATGGGAGAACCGTTTGACAAAATTGTTATACAAGTGTTAGGTGCAACAATTGCTGACGTTATTGTATTTTTAGTTCTTGGATTGCCAATTACAATAGGCCTAGCTAAATCGAATAAGAAACATACACATTTAAAAATTGAAAAGTAGGGATATTAAAATGCAACCAATTATTTCTTTTGAACAATTCAACTTTCAATATAAGCATGCAGCGCAGCCTACTGTGAAAGACATTACATTTCATATATATCCTGGGGAAAAAGTGCTAATTGCTGGACGAAGTGGTTCAGGGAAATCAACATTAGCTCATTGTATGAATGGGCTAATCCCATTTTCTTATGAAGGGACTAGTACTGGTAATATTTTAATTGCTGGAAAAGATCCGAGGAAAAAGAGTGTTTTTGAACTGAGTAAACATGTAGGCACAATTTTGCAAGATCAAGATGCACAATTTATTGGTCTTACAGTAGAAGAAGATGTAGCCTTTTATTTAGAAAATGAATGTGTAAATCAGGATGAAATGAAAAAGATTGTCTCGGAGTCATTAAAAAAGGTAGGGATGCATACTTTTCATAAACAAAGTCCGCATGAATTATCTGGAGGGCAAAAACAAACTGTTTCTTTAGCGGGTTTGTTAACAACAAATGCTCCTATATTATTGTTCGATGAACCGTTAGCAAATTTAGATCCAGCTAGCAGCTTACATACAATTGAACTTATTAAAAATATACATAAGCAATATAATAAAACAATTGTAATTATTGAACATCGAATAGAAGAAATGTTAAATCTGGATTTAGATAAAATTATTTTAATTGATGAAGGGGAAATTGTTGCGATAGGGACACCAGATGAGATTTTAGCGTCAAATATATTACCCTCAATCGGATTAAGAGAACCTATGTACATAGAAGGATTAAAAAGATTACATTTTGATAGTAATAATGACGTAATATATCCACTTGAAAATCTTCATAAGGAAAGTATTAGTGGCGTAATAAAAGAGTGGATGGAGAAAAAAGCTTTTTGTAAAGATACTCCTACAAAAAAAGAATTATTGAAAGTAGAGAATTTATCATTTTCATATCCTAATAAACAAAAAGTATTAGAGAATGTAAATTTATCCATATATGAAGGAGAAATTGTAGCACTTTTGGGCCATAACGGAGCTGGAAAATCAACATTAGCTCATAGTCTTATAGGAATAAACAAAACAAAAAATGGAAGGATTTTAATTGATGGAGTAAATATCAATTCTTGGTCTATATGTAAACGCGGTGAGATTATATCTTATGTCATGCAAAATCCAAATCACATGATTACACAACCTACTGTTATAGAAGAGGTTTCATTCACATTAAAATTAAAAAAGGTTTCAAAGAAAGAAATTAAGTTTAGAGCGGAGGAAGCGTTAAAAATTTGTGGTTTGTATCCATTTCGAAATTGGCCAATTCAGGCGTTAAGTTATGGACAAAAAAAGAGATTAACGATTGCATCTGTACTAACAGCAAATCCAAAACTTATCATATTAGATGAACCGACAGCGGGACAAGATTATTATCATTATAAACAGTTTATGTCGTTTATTAGAAAATTAGCTAAAAAGGGAATATCATTTATTTTTATCACACACGATATGAATCTCGCATTGGAATATGCAGACAGGGCGATAGTTTTACACGAAGGGAGAATTATTGCGAATCATACCGCATCCATTGTATTAGGACATCCAGAAACGTTACAAAGAGCGAACTTAAAGGAGAGCTCTTTATTCAAACTCGTTAAATTTAGTGGTATTGCAAATCCTGAAAAATTTATGGAACTGTATTTTAATGATATTAGGAGGGAGGAAGGTGTATAATACATATTTTCATCGCATGGACGGAGCAGTGAAATTGTTGTTATTTATTTTTTGTATGACGCTTACCTTTTTATTTTTTGATTTTCGCGTATTGCTATTCGTATTTATAATTGGATGTATCGGACTTTTAGTTGCTAAAATTCCATTTCGTAAAATTTTTATTGTTTTTACTGTTATATTTACATTTAGTTTATTAAATTCTGTCATGATCTTATTTATTACACCAACCCATGGATCTGAATTAACTGGATCGTATACTTCATTTATGTATATTGGATATGCAACAATTACATACGAAACATTATTTTATGCAGCTACACTTTCGTTAAAGTATTTTACGTTATTACCATTTACACTTATTTTTATTTATACGACTGATCCAAGCAAATTTGTGAGTAGCTTAAGTAAATTTCGAATTCATTATAAAATTACTTATGCGATAAATATTGCATTACGTTATATACCTGATATTCAGTCCGAATATAAAGTTATTAAACATGCCCAAGAGGCGAGAGGAGTAGCTTTCGAAAAAGGAGAAGCAAGTTTATGGATCCGCATGCAAAACCGTGTCTTAATTTTTTGGCCTTTAATTATTCATTCTTTAGAGAGAATCGATACAGTTTCAAACGCAATGGATTTAAGAGGGTTTGGAAAGAAGGATACACGTACGTGGTTCTATACAAATAAAGCGAAAAGCCAGGATTTCATTGCTTTATTTGTAGGTATTTTTATTTTAATTGCTGCAGTATATGTAAAGTTACATGTATTTCAAAATTTTTGGTATCCATTTTAAAGCACTCTCAAATGAGTGCTTTTACTTATTTTTATATAGACATGCTCAAAAAAGGGATATTTACATAATGTATAATACGAACCAGTTAAAATGATCAACTACCTATTAGTTTTCAAACCAAAAGGAGGAGAAAATATGAGTTACGGTGGTTCTTGTGGTTTTGGTGGAGGTTTCGCTTTATTAGTTGTGTTATTTATTTTATTAATTATCGTTGGATGCAGCTGCTGGGGCGGAGGGTACTAATTTTTAGTTAGTCTCCACAAATGTAAAACTAAAAAACATAGAAGATACTTATGTATCGAAACAGATAAAAAAGGAGCATAATTGCTCCTTTTTTATTTATTGTTAAATGCGTTTGTATTACATTTCGGAAATGTAATTGTCAAAGTAGTACCTTTATTCATAACGCTTCGGATTTTCAAATTACCTTGCATCGTTTCAATGATCTTAACAGCAACCATTGTACCTAAACCTGTACCTTTCGTTTTTGTACTAAAATATGGTTCGCCAAATCGATTTATTTGCTCTTGTGACATACCAATTCCGCTATCTTCAATTCGTATGATAACTTTATTATTACTAATAGAAGAGGAGATATTTAAAGTACCGCCATTAGGCATTGCTTCAATACCATTTTTTAATAAGTTTAAAAAACATTGCTGAAAGTGCTGTTTATTACCAACTATTGTTGCCGTAGAGAAATCTTTTGTAATATGTATTGTATTCATATTACATAAAGGTAAGATCATATTAATAACTCGATTTAATTCTTGTTCTACTGAAATCTCATCTAATTTTTCTGAAGCAGGTTTGGCAAACGTTAAATAATCATCAATAATTCCTTGGGCGTGATGTAATTCTTCCAGTATATGCTTAATATACTCGTCTCTTGATTCTAGAGTTAAATTTGGTGTTTTTAAAAGTTGTGTAAATCCTTTTACAACAGTTAAGGGATTTCTTACTTCGTGCGATATACTAGCAGCGAGTTGGCTAACAATCTCCATTTTTTCCATTTTAATTAACTTCGATCGCATGCATACTGCATCTTTTAAAACTTCATTAAAATAAACTACAAACAACATTAAAACGGTTGGTAATATTATGAAATAAATGGTGTACAAATTATTCACTTCAAAATCTGATAAAGTTAATACAATTACAGTTGTAAATATTGCTAAGAAAAATGTTAAAAACATTGCATAAGCTACTTTAATTTTTCTATTATACGTATTAAATTTTGCGGATGCGAATGCTGTAATGATAAACATTGTTCCATACACTACTATTGTTAACATACTAAATCCATAAAATGAAAATCTTGTAATTAATAAAATAGCAAACAATGTTATACCGACAGGGAAGCCACCATAAAGCGTACCTACTATAACCGGTATTTGTCTTAAATCATGAATACAATTTTCATCCATATAGATAGGATAGCGCATACATAAAATAAGAGGGATACTCGTACAAAGTATAATAAGTAGTTTTTTATATTTCTTCAAATTGCGCCCGCTATCATATATAAAATAAAAAATAAATATGCTACTTAAAATGTATAGAAGGTTATTTAACACGTGTTGATTGATATACACAAAGTTCATAATATTTGCCTCGTTATTTTTAATTTCCTTTTCATATATATTATCATGATAATAGTATAAACTATATATTTGTTTGAATAATATAGATTTATATCTTTTTAGTATTCGACACGTTTACCCACTCTTCATAAAATTCTTTAACTGATGCATATCGTTCGGTTCGGTTTTCATTTACTGTGCGATACGCTATTTCATATAAATCCCTACTTGCTTCCCATTTTGTAAAGGAGCGATCTTTTCCACCACCTAAAATCGCGAAAGCCATTGCCCCCATATTAAATACATTTGTTCTCGAATCAATTATAGCGTTTAGCTCAAATTCTTCAGGAGACATAAAACGTGAGGAACCCCATAATCTTCCCATTTTATTTACGTATGGTTTTTTAGAATATAAATCAATATCACAAATTTTCGTTTCATTTGTATTAAAATTATACATAATACTACCATCATAAAAATCTATCGCTACATATTTTTTCTTTTCGACATATGTATGGAAAGAAAAAATGGAATTTAAGGATTGAACTCGTTTTCTAACAGGTAAATGCTTAAATTTATAAAATGGAGAGTTTGGATTTTTATATTTTTCAGGAGGCGGGAAACTCCAGTGCGAATGAAGACATTCACCATCAAACCAATCGAAAATTAATACATATCCAGATTGAACTGGAAAGTGTTCAATTAGTTTTATAAGCGAGTTGTGTTTTAATTCCTCGTATAGGAAAACTGAATTTTTTAAACGTTCAATAGCGTCGTTTATTGTTCCTTCGTATGCAATTGTTTGTGCCCCTGCGTATTTAATGAATTTTTTATGGCCATTTTTTTCAACACCAAAACTTATATTACCTGAATCTTGCTGGTCAAAAACTGCAAATACGGTTCCTAATTTCAATAGCCAATCAAAATTATGATGTTCTTTTAACTGGAATGTAACTTGATTTAACTGAATTTCAACTGGAATATCTTTCATATTATACCTCGCATTTATTATAATTAAGTTATATATTTCAGTATTCGACACGTTTTGTAAAAATCCTATGTGAATCACATGAAATTTATATAAATATAATAATAAACAATTATAAAAAGGTGGATAAAATGGAACAACAAATCGTTATTAAACCATATGAAAAAGAGTGGCACGAAGAGTATTTAATAGAAAAAGAGAAATTTATTTCTTTATTCGGGGAAGATTGTATTGCTATTGAACATATAGGGAGCACATCTGTACAAGGGTTAGGAGCGAAACCTTTAATTGATATGATGATTGGCGTAACAGATTTGCAAATTATCGAAAAGTGGATTGGTGATCTATTAAAAATCGGATATGAGTATGTTCCAAAAGAAACACCTAATTGGCGTTTTTTTAGAAAGGGAAAATGGAGAGCAGGTACTCATCATTTACATGTTTATATTTATAATAGTGACGAATGGAAAAACAATCTTTTATTTCGAGACTTTCTAATAAAGCATGAATGGGCACGTAAAGAATATAGAGAACTAAAAGAGAGACTTGCAGCTACATATCCTTTTGATCGTGTTTCTTATACAAATGCAAAAGCACCATTTATTCAAAAGATATTAGAATTAGCTAAAACTCAAAAGAATTAACATTACAGATTTTTATCTGAAAAAATTTAAAAAATCCCTTCCTGCGTTATTTATAGGGAGGGATTTTTTCTTTTGTCATAACGATATACATCTAATTATTGGAGACAGATTAGTTTATTTATTTCGATATTTCTAGTACATTGAAAATATTAAGGGGGAATGAAGCAATGAAAGCAATTTTACATCAATATAAAAAAGGGGTAGAGGGGTTAGAATATAAGTTTTTATCTGAAACAAATCCTAATGCCGGGGAAGTAAAAGTAAAGTTAAAAGCAGCAGGATTAAATCATAGGGATTTATTTATTATAAACAATAGAAAAGAAATGGATCTACCGTTAGTAATAGGGTCAGATGGTGCAGGTATTGTTACAGAAATAGGAGAAGGTGTTTCAGCTGATTTATTACAAACCGAGGTCATTATTAATCCTAGTATTGGATGGGATAATATTGCCGAAGTACCAGAGTTACCAGAGGTGTTAGGGGGACCAAAAGATGGAACGTTTGCTGAATATGTAATTGTCCCAGCTGAAAATGTAGTAGGAAAACCGTCATATCTTACTTGGGAAGAGTCTGGCGTTCTATCTTTATCGGCACTAACTGCATATAGAGCGCTTTTTACAAAGGGTAGATTAAAGCGTGGGGAACATGTTTTAATTCCTGGGATAGGCGGCGGTGTAGCGACATTTGCTATGTTATTTGCAAAAGCAATTGGCGCAAAAGTAAGTGTTACTTCAAGGGTAGAGAACAAAAGAAAATTTGCCGAAGCATATGGCGCAGATTTTTCTTTTAATAGTTCTGGAAATTGGGAAGAGAGTTTATGCGGAGGGAAAGTAGATTTAATAATTGATAGTATAGGTCCAGCAACATTCTTAAAATACTTTGATGTATTAAAACCGAATGGGAGAATTGTTAATTTTGGTGCAAGCTCCGGAGATAAAATTGAATTACCTTTACGAGCGTTATTTTATAATCAAATCGATATTATGGGGACATCTATGGGTAGCAGTGAAGAATTTAATGAAATGATTAAGTTTATAGAGAAATATAAGATTAAACCAATTATGGATAAAGTTTATTCGTTGGAAGAAGCGATTCAAGCGTTAAGACGTATGGAGCAGGGAGAACAGTTTGGTAATATCGCTCTACGTATGGAATAAAAATATGATTTAATAACCTATGTTTTTATATGTATATGTTATGTAATATATACACTTTTAGTTAGTGGGTTATATGATTTTAAAGGTTTTTCCATCATATATATTTTTAATGCGTGTAAATAGTTACATAATTGTCAAATGAAAAATAGTAACATGAATAAAGTGAAAATCTAAATGTGTGTAAATGTTGTATACTGTGTAAATCAAGTAAACTTGTATCTTAATTTCAAGTGAAATAAGAAATTATAAGGAGAGAGTAATGTGAATTACGCAGTATTTCAATGGATAAACAATTTAGCAGGTACATCTGTACTCTTAGATAAGGTAATGATTGCTATTACAAATAGTGCTGCATATGTGGCTATTCTATTCATGCTTATCTTATGGTTTCATAACGGAAAGAAAGAGAATGCGATAAGAAAACAATATACAGTGTTGTATACGACACTTTCAGTAATAATTGCATTGCTAGTAAATGTTTTTATTCATTTAGTATACTATCATCCACGTCCTTTTGTATCATATGATGTGAATCAATTAGTACCCCACGCAGAAAACTCATCCTTTGTTAGTGATCATTCTGTACTTGTATTATCGATTGCATTCATGTTTATTCTTAGAGGAGAAAAGTTAAGATATATCGCACTTTTGTGGGCAGTATTAGTTTGTATATCACGTTTGTATGTAGGTGTTCATTTTCCTTTAGATGTAATGGGTGCGGCTGTCATAACGATTTTAACAAGCTGTTTATTATTGCAGAAAAAACGTATTTTTGAACCAATAGCAAAACTTGTTTTCAAAATGTATGCATTCGTAGCGAAACGAATTCGTTTTTTAGAGAAATATAACCATGTAGCTTAAATTTCATAACTAGCCTTTTATAGTTTAGGAAAAAATCCCCCTTTGGAAATTCAGAGGAGGATTTTTTGTTGTATACAAGTGAATAGATTACTTGCAATAACAATTTGAGTGTTATGCAAAAAAAGAATGAATATTCTTAAATTTCACGTGCTGTATTTTAAGTATTTAAATAACTGACAATAACTATAACTAGTTTCACACTGTTTTAAAGGAATTCATACGAAAACTTCGAAACATATAGTATTGAAAGTAAAAACTACATATTTTGTAGCACATCTTTGTAGTAATTAATGGTGAAAGAAAGGAGCGAAATATGCATAAACTTCAAACGAATAAAGGCGCGCGGTATTTTATGATTGCTTTTATTGTTTTGTTTCTTATTATGCTTTTGCGTTTTTTCTATATTCAAGCAGTAGGGGTCGTGCATAATGTGAATGTAAAGGATCTTGCAACTGAACAACATAATAAAAATGGTGTTTTGGAAGCGAATCGTGGCACGATTTATGATCAAACTGGAAAAGTGCTCGTTCAAGATTCAACAACGTATCGTGTTGTTGTGAATTTGAAAGGTAATGGCAAATTGAAAAATAAAGATGAAACCGCAGCGCAATTAGCTGATGCGCTTGAAATTAATAAAGAAGATGTGTTAAAGAATTTCCATGAAGGGCGTACGCAAGTTGAAATCGGAAAAGTTGGCCGGAATTTGTCTAGGGAAAAGAAAGAACAAATTAAAAAATTGAAAATCCCAGGTGTTTCTTTTATGCCTGAGAAAGCAAGAGTGTATCCAAATGAAGATTTTGCATCTTATATACTTGGTTTTGCTAGACCAGACGATAAAGGAAATACAGAAGGGAAGTTTGGGCTTGAAAAAAGTTTAGATAAATATTTGCGCTCGACAAATGGGAATATAGAATATGTGGGAGCGCGAGGAGGTATCCCGCTTACAAATGATATAGGAAAAATAGAACCTGCTAAACATGGAAATAACGTATATCTTACGCTTGATAAACAAATTAATAGTTTTTTAGAAGAAGCGATGAATAAGGCGCAAGAGCACTATGATCCTTCTATGTTAGTAGGTATTATAGCGGATCCAAAGACGGGGAAAGTTTTAGCTATGTCTAGTAAACCTAGTTTTAATCCTAATAAAGGGGATATTGAATACTTTTTAAATGATCCAATCGCAAATGCATATGAACCAGGTTCAACGATGAAAGTATTTACGTTAGCTGCAGCAATTAATGAAGGTGTATATAACGGGAAAGAATATTTTCAATCCGGCAAGTATTCAGTAGGTTCATCTGATATAAAAGATCATAATGGTGGATTTGGATGGGGATCTATTACATTTGATGAAGGTTTTGAAAGATCATCAAACGTAGCTTTTTCTATTTTAGAAGATCAGTTATTAAAACCAAATAAATTTAAGCAATATATGAACAAATTTGGTTTTAACCAAAAAACGGGAATAGATTTACCTGGTGAAAGTAAAAATACTTTATTATTAAATACACAAATTCAACAAGTAACAACTTCTTTCGGACAAGGTTCTACAGTAACTCCAATTCAATTAATCCAAGCTGCAACCGCTATAGCAAATGACGGGAAAATGATGCAACCATATATCGTTGACAAAGTTGTAAATCCAACAAACAAGCAAGTTATTATGGAAAATCAACCGAAAGAAGTTGGCAATCCGATAAAAAAAGAGACTGCGGACAAGGTAAGAGACTTAATGGAGCGTGTTATTACGTCTTCAAAAGGTACAGGTACAATGTATAAAGTCGATGGTTACCCAATAGGAGGCAAGACAGGAACAGCGCAAATTCCGAATCCTGAAAATGGACGATATATGGAAGGAAAAGAAAATTATATTTTTTCATTTTTAGGTATGGCTCCAATTGATGACCCAGAGTTAATTGTATACTTAGCTATTAAGCAGCCAAAGTTAAAGGGAGATGAATATGGAGCTCAGCCACTCGCTGAAATATTTAAACCAGTTGTGAAAAATAGCCTTGAATATTTAAAGGTGAAACCATATACAGAACAACAAATGACCGATGCAACGAAAAAATCCCAATTAAAAGTGCAAAACTATGTGAATCAATCAATAGATACGGTAGAGAATAATGTAAAAAAAGAGAAACTCCAACCGATAATTTTAGGAGAAGGAAAAATTAAAAAACAATATCCGCAGTCTGGTGAAGTAATGAGCGAAGGTGATCGTATATTTTTATTAGGAAACAACGCAACAATGCCCAATTTACAAGGTTGGTCCATGCGTGATGTTATGTATTTTTCTAAACTATTAAAATTAGATTTAAAAACTTCAGGTACGGGTTATGTAACAAATCAAAGTATTGAAAAAGGACAAGCTATACAAGAAGGCGATATATTAGAACTAGAATTAGAACCACCGTTACAACCGTTAGCAGAGGCAAATACAAATTAATTCAGGAAATATGAAGGGTCTATATAATAGACTCTTTTTTTTATGATTCAAGTAATTTCACGCACCGTAATTTTTAGGGGAAATAATAAACTTAACAGTTACTAAAACAGAAAAACCTACATATATTGAAATTAGAACGACTGTTCAAATTTTTGTATGAAACGACGGAAGGAGTCTACATTGAATAAAAGACGATACGATAGCGATTTAGCCAAAGAAATAATAGCAGAGAAGGCGACAGAATTATTTTCCTTAAAAGGATATACAAGAACTTCAATTGATAACATTGCAAAAGCCTCTGGTTATAGTAAAGGACATATATATTACCATTATAAAAATAAAGAAGAATTATTTGTTTATTTAGCTAAAGACAGTATGAGAAATTGGCACGATAAATGGGAATTAGCAGAAAAACAGTATACAAACGCTACTGGGAAATTATATGGGATAGCTAAATTTGTACTTTATAATTACACAACGCCATTATTAAGAGCAGGACAAGAACTTGCCTCTGATCCGAGCGCGAACCCTTCTACAATTCAACAACTCTATGGTTTAGCTGTTATCCCTTTAAAAACATATCAAAAAATTTTGGATGAAGGTATACAAAGTGGTGAATTTTATATAGAAAATGTTGAGGATTCAAGTCTTTTATTAGGTTCATGGCTAGGTGGATTATGTCAATTCATTCATTCATTTGAAACAGAGAAATTAGAAGTTTTATTTAATGAAGCCATTACGATTTTTTTACTTTCTATTTCAAACAAACATGCGTAGCATTACAAGCGAATTAGAACGATTGTTCAAATCTTTACACTCGTCCGTTTTCATTATATGTATTAACAACAGGAGGTTTTTTATATGGGTGAACAAAGAGTCGCAATTATAACTGGCGGAGCTTCTGGTATCGGTAAAGCTTTAGCTATTCAATTAGCAAATAAAGATATATTTGTAATTATCGCAGATATTAATGAAACAAGTGGTCAAGAGCTTGTGAATAATATAAAAAATAATAATCAACTAGCTAGGTTCGAATATTTAGATGTTACTAACGCTGAATCCGTAGAGGAACTTATTATAAAAATAGTTAATGAGTTTGGTAGAATTGATTATATGTTTAATAATGCTGGGATTGCTATGTATGGAGAAGTATTCGATATGTCTTTAGATAATTGGAAACATATTATTGAAATAAATTTATTAGGAGTAATTTACGGGACACAATTGGCTTACCAATTCATGAAAAAACAAGGATTTGGTCATATCATTAATACTGCGTCTGCAACAGGTTTAGGACCTGCTCCACTTTGTACCGCGTACGCAACAACAAAACATGCTATCGTCGGTTTAACAACGTCATTACATTATGAGGCAGAAGAATACGGTGTAAATGTAAGTGTACTTTGTCCAACTTTTGTAGATACACCCATATTTGAAAAATCAATTGCAATTAATATGAATAAGGGCCAAATTATAAAACAACTAAAAACAAATAAGCCGATTTCAGCAGACAAGTTTGCTGAAATTGCACTGAAAGCTATTCATAAAAATAAATTAGTTATATGTCCAATGCCGTTTAAAAAAACAATGGACGTATTCTTTACCTTATTTCCTTATCTTCATAAAAAGCTAATGCGTTTCATATACCGAATTGGTCGAAAAGCAAAAATGAGGCAACTATAAATATCTGATTATTTTGTATTTAAAGTTAAAGTAAATTGTGATAATATGGAAAAAATCAAATGCAGTGAAGAGAAGAGTAAATAAGATGAATTTTTCACAGAGAGCTCCATTTAGCTGAAAAGGAGTAAAAATTCTTTATTGAACCAAGCCTCTGAGCAGCGCATCGGAACCTATAATTAGGGGGTGGTGTGACGGGAGCTCCCGTTATAGAGCTATGGTATAAGCATGAATTAGAATGCAGTACCAGATAAGGTTAATATGGTGACATATTAACAAACTAGGGTGGCACCGCGATGATAAATCTCGTCCCTAAGACTAACAGTCTTGGGGGTGGGATTTTTTTATTGGTTTAAAACACTTTGGAAAGCGGGGGCCTAAAATGAAAAACTTACTTAACGATTGGAAATATCCTTTATTACTACTGTCCGGAGTTGGTATTGCAAATTTAGGGGCATGGATTTACTTAATAGCACTGAATGTACTTGTCTATCATATGGGTGGCTCAGCCTTAGCTGTTGCTACTTTATATGTAATTAAACCATTAGCTGCTCTATTTACAAACGCTTGGTCAGGAAGCATGATTGATCGTTTAAATAAACGGAAATTAATGATTCACCTCGATATATATCGCGCGGTATTTATCGCTATTTTACCTTTACTTCCATCACTTTGGATCGTTTATGTATTCGTATTCTTTATTAGTATGGCCAATGCAATTTATGAGCCAACTGCGATGACGTATATGACGAAATTAATACCAGTTGAACAAAGACAACGTTTCAACTCATTGCGTAGTTTAATAGGGTCTGGTGCCTCTGTAATTGGTCCATCGATAGCGGGAGCATTGTTAATAGCAAGTACACCAGAGTTTGCTATATATATGAATGCTATAGCATTTCTCTTATCAGGAGTAATTACCTTGCTGCTACCTAATCTTGATAAAAAACCTGATATTCATACATCAAATGACAGGTTGTCTTTAGCTGTACTAAAAAAAGATTGGACCATCGTTTTAAATTTTAGTAAAAAATCTTTGTATATCGTTTTCGTGTACTTCTTATTTCAAGGGATGATGGTGTTAACTGCCGCAAATGATTCACTTGAATTGTCATTTGCGAAAGAAGTTTTATTGTTAACAGATAGTGAATATGGTTTTTTAGTTAGTATTGCTGGAGCCGGATTTATTTTAGGAGCAATAACAAATACAATTTTATCAAAAAAATTAACACCTTCATTTTTAATTGGAATAGGATCATTATTCATCGCAATCGGTTATATCATTTATGCTTTTTCAAATGATTTTTTAATAGCTGCTATCGGATTCTTTATTTTATCTTTCTCTATGGCATATGCAAATACAGGATATTATACCTTTTATCAAAACAACGTTCCCGTTCACATAATGGGACGGATTGGAAGTATATATGGACTAGTAATTGCCGGCATAACCATTTTGATTACGATTCTATTCGGAGTTGCAACTCAATTTATTTCTATACAACTTGTAGTTATTGTAGGATCATTGGTAATGTTACTTATAACTATTATATTGTGTGTGTTTACTTTATTGCCTTCACATTCTAAGGTGAATTCTTCTGAGTCTATACATTCGAAATAGTTCTCTTAGTTTTGATTTAAATCTTACGATGTTCAATAGGAGGGTTATCCCTCCTATATATGGAAATATAAGAAAGGAGAACAATATTGATAAACGAGGGTGATTTTGTAATGAAAACTAAAAATCAAATAGATAACATTGTAAAAGAAACATATCGTCATATAGATTTCTCTGGAGTAATTTTAGTGAAAGAAAAAAAGGGCATAGTTTATGAAGAAGCGTTTGGTTATGCAAATCGAAATGAGTGTATAAACAATACGCTACAAACTAGGTTTGGAATTGCCTCCGGCTGTAAAATATTCACAGCAATTGGCATTTGTCAACTTGTTGAAAGAGGTGTAATTACTTTTCATACAAAGTTAAAAGATTGTTTAAGTATTAAATTTCCAAATTTCAATGAAAATATTACAATACATCACCTTCTGACACATAGTTCGGGTATTCCGGATTATTTTGATGAAAGTATTTTGGATAACTTTGAGGATCTTTGGAAAGAAACTCCTATGTATCTATTAAAAAATTTAAAAGACTTTTTACCATTATTTCAAAACAAAGATATGATGTTTGCGCCTGGAAGTAAGTTTCACTACAACAATGCTGGTTTTATCATACTGGGGTTAATAATCGAAGAACAGACAGGACTTAAATTTACGGAGTATATAGAAACAAATATATTTAAACTAATTGGTATGAATGATTCTGGCTATTTTTCTTTAGATAGATTACCAAAGCAGACAGCTCTCGGATATATAAAAGATGAAATTAGCCAGACATGGAGAACAAATGCTTACTCTATTCCGATAAAAGGTGGTTCGGATGGTGGAGCTTTTATTACTGCGTCAGACATGCTGAAGTTTTGGGAAGCGTTATTTAACTATGAAATTATAAGCCAAGAATATACAAAAATACTTTTAACTCCTCACATCCAAGTAAATAATAATCAATCTTATGGCTATGGAATATGGATTGAAACAAGAGAAAACAAGATATTCAAATATCATGTAATGGGATATGACCCAGGCGTCAGTTTTCGTTCGGCCGTATATCCAGACTTAGGAATTATATTAGTTATTCCATCAAATAAAGAAGCAGGACCCGAAAAATTAATGATAGAAATAGAAGGAGGTTTTTAATTATATGGATATAGAAATTAGAGCGTATAGAAAAGAGGATGAAACCGGTTGGGTACGTTGCCGTGTGTTATCTTTTTTAGATACAGCTTATTACGATAATGTATTTAGAGAAAAGGAAAGATATGAACATCCGGCTATTGAACTAGTAGCTGTATATGAAAATCAAATTGTAGGTTTAATAGATATCGAATATGAATTAGAAGAACGTACAGTTTGTTCAAGAGGAACTGGTCTTGGTGGTATGATTTGGCATATTGCAGTTCATCCGGATTTCCGTAGAATGAAAATTGGTAATCAGCTATTAAAGGAAGCGGAGAAGTTAGCGAATGAACGTAACCTAAATCGCCTAGAAGCATGGACTAGGGACAATCTATGGATACATGGATGGTATGAAAAGAACGGATTTGTAAAAGTAGATTCCTATTTACACGTATATAGCGATCATACAGACGAGATAAAAGGTGTAATGAAAAGTAATATAGATCAGTTATATCCAGTTCAAACATTTGCTCATTATACAGGTGAAAATAAAGAAGACATAAGAAAACAATTTAAACGAGTGCATGATTGTTTTTGTTTTGAAAAGTATTTTAGTTAACGAGAAACCCTTTATTTACTAAATAAAGGGTTTTCTAATTCTGCACGATTACATATGGATATATGGATTTTTAAATTAAAAAACATTACTATATAGTTATAAATTTTAATTATTAATTCATATGAAAGGATGTGTTAACAATTTGTATATGATCAACGGTAGCTTGTTTATTATTTTAGGGGTTATTTGTTATTTAATTGTACGTGGAATATTAATTGGTATCAAAAATAAAAAACATGTGATTTGGTGGAAAGAAATAATAAGTTTTTTATTCTTGGTCTACATTTGTATGGTTGTTGCAGTAACTTTATTCCCTTTACCAATCGGTTTTCCTTCTAATATTGAAAATCTGAATCGCTCGGTCAATATAATACCATTTGCATCAATTATTAAAGACATCAATCAAATTGGTAGTGCTTATGATGAGATGCCCTATTTATGATTGGTCTAATTATAAGAAATGTAGGCGGAAATATTTTATTATTAATGCCTTTAGGATTTTTAGCACCAATCCTATGGGATAAATATAAGAAATTCAAAAATACAATTTTATTAGGATTTTCTATATCAACTAGTATTGAATTGCTACAATTAATTCAGTCTTTATTTAGTGGAGTGGGACGAGTTACTGATATTGATGATGTAATATGTAACGTTATAGGTTGTATTCTTGGATACTTTATTTATAAAATCACTATTATGCTAGCTGCTAAATTTAACATTCAAGTATTTAATGAGACGGATTCTAAAAGAATAGAAACTATTGATAACTAACAATTCATACGTGTTAAAGTATACATTTATTTTGAATAAAGATGATAAAAGACGTACGAGTCAAAAGTACGTCTTTTTACTTTTATAAATAAGCTTATGGCTATTACATGGTGTAACATAATAAATAGACAATAGTATAATCGGAAATGAATAATACATTAATAAAAAAGTATAAATACATTCATCCCTTGTTTATCAATGCTGTGAACGGTAATACTAAATAACATTGAACTTTTATAACAAGGGATGATCATATGATATTCATTTACACGGATTTCGGCGGAACGCATTCAACTGCACTTGCAGCAGCTTATCATTTAAATAAATTACCAACGGATCGTAAGCTAACAAAAGAAGAAATATTAAATGTGGATTACTTTAATAAATTGAAAACTGAAGATATGGGGAAAATTATTTTTCATGGAGTAGATGAAAATGGTAACCCGGTTTATACGATTGGATGCGGCGCATCAAAAATCGTTGTACCTGCGATGAAGCATTTAGGAGAGATTCTGCAAAAACATTATCAAAGTCATGAAAAGATTGTTTTTTCTAATACATCACCAACAGTACCTTTACCAATGACTTTTGGCGGTCTGTTTTCTAGAAGGTTTCACATCGACTTTATCGGTGTACCATTACTCGTATGGGGTGCAAAACTTAGCTGTGATAATGTACAAAGACTTGTTAGTTATACGAAAGAAGCCGGACGATTAACAAATGATTATGTTGTGATTTTAGATAATGAAACTTTTAAATAATGTAGGATAAAAGGAAAATCAAGCAAATTTCTTGATTTTCTTTTTAATTTGTGAAAAAGACAAGAAATATTCACATTTATCATCTATCTACTATAGCCAAAACAATAAAGTCCTGTTACTATTACAGGGATATTCTCTTTTCATAACATAAATATATAGAAAAATTAGAAAAGAGGAATTGAATTAAGGGAGGAACAACATGAAGCGTGTTGCTTGGATTACTGATAGTACAACTGCGAGTTTTACAACAGAAGGAGATAACTTTGTTATCCCAATTGAAGTTATTATTGATGGTGTGTCGTACAAAGATTGTGAAGAAGGTGTGCGTGAGCGCGTTTATAATGCTTTAAACGAAGGTAAAACTGTCACTACATCACAACCTAACATAGGGGAAATGGTAGAGTTATTTTCGAAATGCAAAGAAGAATATGAAGAAGGATTTGCAGTTGCTATTAGCGGAAAAGTAAGTGGAACCTATCAAAACATGAAGTTAGCTGCAGAAATGGCAGGTTTCCCATTAACGGTATTAGATAGTGAAACAACAAGTTATCCAATGGACGAACTAATTAGAAAAGCAAAATCGTTATACAATGATAGTATGACTTTACAAGATATACACAAAACATTAGTAGATGAAAAAAGAAGACCTTTCCACGTATTCCCGAAAAGTTTAAAAGGCCTTTATGCAAGTGGACGTGTAAAGGGAGTTCAATTTTTACTTGGAAGTTTATTAAGTGTCAACTTAATATTAGAAGTAAAAGGTGGAGAGCTTTTACTTGAAAAGAAAGTACGTAAAATCCAAAAATGTCGAGAATACATTAAAAATGAACTTGAAAAAGAATTACCAAAAGTACTTCACATGTTCCATGCTAACGATAAAGATGGAGCTGAAGAATGGATTTCAGATATTAGACAAGCATTCCCTGAAATGGATTTCAAATTATATCCATTACCAATTTCATTTGCGGTACATGCAGGTGAAGGTACAATAGCAATTAGTTATTAAGAAGAAAACCCGTGAATGATACGCGGGTTTTTTTATTTATAAATGGTGCATACCACGCCACCATCAAGTTGAAGTTTTATAGCACTCTAGAACGAAATTTGTGTTAACTCGAAACAAAAATCTTATTTTATCATTTTTGGAGAGCAACCACAATTTCTTGACTTGATTTGAGATTAAAAATATAAACCTTTTCCTACTGGCTGAACAGTTTCTAGTACAATATCAACCATTTCTTCATTAAGTAGGGTCCTTATAATTCAAGCCGATAGTTCTTGAGCAGCAAAACAACCCGCAGCAGTCGATATATTTCCTTCGTTTACGAAACTTTTCTCAATAACGTCTACACCAAATTCTTTTAGCTGTTCTACTGCTAAGGGATATGTAGTAGCTTTTTTACCAGTTAGTAATTTTTTAGCTCCTAATAGTAGTGAACCAGAACACATAGATCCTATTAATTGTCTTTGAGGATCTACATGAATGCTATTAATATATTGTTGATTTTTATATAAATCCTTTACACCTTTACCACTCGCAAAAATTACAGCGTCGGCAAAAGGGATATCAGATATGCTTCCTGTCATGGGAATACGCAAGCCAGACATAGATATATGAGATTGTTCCGTCCCTAAAAGCTGGACATCCCAATCGGAAATACCACCGACTAAACGTACACGATTTAATAAATCCCATGGTAGAAAAACATCTATATCGGTAAAGTTATCGAAACAGACTATTGCAATTTTCATTTTCTAACCCTCCACTTATGTATATCATTTTATTAATAATATAAACATCTCTTTTTTATGTTCTATATCCAGTTATAAATCCCTGTATATTACACGTATATGAAGGAGGTGTAGTAATTTTTTAACGCCTCTAAACATAAAAAGATATAAAATCTTTTTCTTGGTTTCTATCGGTTTTTTGTACAAAACCAAGATCTGTAGCAATAACTCGTAAGGTATTGGGGATGAGAATCTTTAAAATTCTCAAGGAAATAGGTGTAATTTATTACACATACAAATTACTGGAGTGAAGAAATTCATCAACCTATCTCGGAAAGAATTGACCAAGCTTTAAAGCTTGGTACTATATTATTAGGCACACCTATATAAAAAATACCCTCTTTTCATTCCATAAATAATGTTGATAAAAAAGAGAAAGGATTTTTAAAGGTAAAAATAGAAATCTACATAAAAAAATATTTAAATGGTAGGGATACTATGAAAATCGGTAAGTTTGGAGAAGTAAATAACTTAAGTATTGATACAATTAGACATTATATGGATCTCAGTCTTATTATTCCTGAAAAAAAGGGAGGCCACTATTTTTTTGATGAGTATTGTCAAACAGATTTAGAACTTATAATACATTACAAAGATCTAGGATTTAGCTTGAATGAAATCAAAGAACTATTTTTTTATAAAAATTTAGCAAAATCTATGAATTACGAAAAAGATATCTTTTACCAATCTTTATTTAAACTAAAATATGACAAAATGGAACAGGAAATAGAACTTTTGGAGAAGAAACGGGATAAATTAAAGGGAGTGTTACATGATTTATTATTAACAAATGAAACTTCCAATACAATTATAGGGATAGATTTAAGTATACTACATTTACTTACATGTTCTAAGTGTAGACAAAAACTAATTCTTCAAGATGGAATTATTAATAACAATCAAATTACCGAGGGAAAGTTAATTTGTAATTGTGGTGAAGAATATATAATTACTTCAGGAATAATAACTGCTGGTAAATCATTTAAAGCAAATGAGCGAACGTCACTTGAAGATACTATTTCGGATTATATTCATGAAACTGATAATGCATATTTGGAAAATATGCTTAAAGAAGGGGAATGGGCGAAAAAGAAACTAATACATTTAGATTTAAATAACAAATTAATACTAGATATAGGATCAGGACTTGGGTTCTTTTTGAGGAGCATTTATGAAGAACTACCCGAAGATTGCCTATACATCGCAGTAGATAGAGATTTCAATAAACTTTTATTTTTAAAAGACGTATTAGCGAGAAAAAATCTGAGAAGAAATATTCTCTTTATCTGTGCGGATTTTTTGAACATCCCTATTCAAAATCGGTCAGTAGATATTGTAATTGATCACTCTGGTACGAGCAATTATAGTTTTGAACATGCGGATTTTTTACTTCACGAATTAAACCCACTTTTTAAATCCAATTGTTATTTATTAAGTTTATTTATTTTATTTAAAAATTTCAGCTTAAATAGCCAAATTACAAATAACTTTCGAGCAAATTTTTCACTTTCAAAAATAAAGAAAGAAATCCAAAATCTACAGTTTCAATCCATTGATGAAAGTACTTCAAATTATTTGAAACGAGGCGGAAAGTACGAGGATTTCTTTGTTCAAGGTGAAGAAATTTATACATATTCATTTTTCGGAAAAAGATGGGGGTAACCCCATCTTTTATTTATTTCCCCTTAAAATTATTCAAATCGTACATATTGCGATTGGGTTGACCCAAGAACTTACAATGTACGTAACACAAAATTAGGCAGGGGGAAAAGTTATGACAAGTTTACGGTTACATATAGAAAATAAAAAAAGAAACCAAGAACTAAGGAATATTTGTTTATATTCAATTGCAAAAACAGTATCAATATTCGGTAGCTCTATTTATAGTTTTGCATTAGGATTGTATGTATTACAAATAACCGGATCTGCTTTAAATTTCGCGATTACGCTTATTTTAGGAACGATTCCAATGATTGTTATGAATCCATTTGCCGGTGTAATTGCTGATAAGGTTGATAAAAAGAAACTCGTCGTTTGTATGGATGTACTAAGCGGATGCTTATTAATAACTGTTTATATAGTAAGCAACTATTATGGGTTAAACTTATTCATCATTTATACTACTACCTTTCTGATGACAGTATTTACAACATTTTTTGTAATAGGTTTAGAGGCTGCAAAACCAAATATCGTCTCTAAAGAGAGACTAATGGGTCTTAACTCTATAAGTAAAATTATCGATTCTATATCTTTAATTCTAGGGCCTATGTTAGGGGGCATTGTTTTTGCAGTCTTTGAGATGAACACTTTTATAATCATTAACGGTATTTCATTTATCCTTTCGGCTATATCCATATTGTTTATCAACTTTAAATTGTGCGAGCAATACATAAATAAGGAATGTTCAATAAGGGAAATTAATTTTATGAAAGATATAAAGGAGGGATACTCTTACTTAATGGAGCGGGAGAGCTTAAAAAATACGTTTCGTATTTTAATTTCACTTAATTTTTTTCTAGGATTTTCTGTAACTGTTCCATTGCCATACATTATGAATACAGTTCTCAATCTTAGTTCTAAACAATTTGGTTTGATCCAAGGGACTTTTCCAATAGGTATGATAGTTGGTGCAATCATAGTAAAAAAGATAACGAATCGTTTTTCTTATTCCTATCTATTGAAAAAAACAAGTTTTATGATGGCAATTTTTATGATAGTTTCAGGTGCACCTGTTCTATTCAAAAGTATTGAAGTGAATAAAATTGTATTTGTGACCATGTACTGCGCCATTATGTTCTTTTTAGGGTTAATGATAGCATTAATCGATATCCCTTTAATTTATTTTATGCAAAGAGAGATTCCAGATGAATATAGGGGCAGAGTGCTTAGTATTGGATTAAGTTTAGGTAAAATGATGCAGCCGATAGCACTGGCATTATCAGGTCTATTATTAAATCATATTCCATCCTACACGCTTCCAATTGGAGGAGGAATCGTATTTCTTATTTTAAATCAGGCTTACTCAAATAAATTGAATTTAGAAATTCATTCAAAAGGGTATAGTGTTGAACGTAATTAAATAATATCGAAATAGCGCAGGATCATCATCCTGCGCTTATCTATCGTAATTCAGCTGTTTTTCTAATAACAATCTTATCAATATCGTCTTCTTCATCACCAATAAATAACCCGCGTTCTTTTAAATACGCCTCAAAATATAAATCTGCTTCTGCACGTTCATCATATGGTTTTACAGATAGAACGAAACCTAATTTGTTTTGTTCCTCTAGATGAGAAGTGGAAATGTATGCCGGTACATTGTGGCGTAAAAAGAGTTCTTTAACCGGAATAATCATATCTTTCATTAATTTCGTTAACATACCCATTTCAAACTCGAAATTAAAACGATCTATACTACATAAATCGGCGAATACTACACCAATAAAACCTGTATTATATACTTCTTGATATTCTACTTCCTCGTTACCGTAAAAATTCTTTTCGATTAAATAATTTATAAAGTAAGCAACACCGTCACTTTGTTCAAAAGGCTTCGTTGAAAGAACAAATCCGATTTTCTTTTGTTTATGTAAATATACACATGACATGTATGCTGAAATGTTATGCTCTTTAAATAGAGAGCTTGTTGCCCCAGATAGACCATCTAATACGTGATGAACAATTTGAAGTTTTTTACGGGCGAAATAATAGGATTTCTTTTGTAACTCCAATGTATCAATAAAGACAGAGCCGATAAAGCCTGTATTTGAAATAATAGGTGTTTGCTTTTTTCTTCCTCTGCGCTTTGTTTGAGCCATTGTAAAAATCATCCCTTCATGTACAATTAAAATAAAAAAGAACATTTGTTCGTATATGTATATTTTACTATTAAAACGCTCTAAAGTAAAGGGTTTTTGACGAAAAAACAACAAAAAAGACACCTGTAAAAGGTGCCTTAAACGTTGTAGGGAAGAGGGTTCATCCCAACTATTTATATTATGATACAGAAACAATCTCTTCCGTATCTTCTACATCTAAATGACAGTCCATTGTACGAACATCTTGATCTTCATGACTTCCGAAATAAATAGTAATTTTCATATGTATCGCTCCTTTATTCTAGGAATACCTAAAATAATTACTAGTAATGTTAATATTTATTATATACCACTTTTTTCATTCCGACAACGTTATATCATATTTAATTCTTTAAGGAGACAAAGAGTGATTTATAGAGATATTTTTATAGAAATAGGTATATTTCTTATATGTTATATTTAATACTGAAAGATTCGAATTTGAATTTTTATGAAAGGGGCAAAATGAATGAATTTTAAAAAGTTACTAATAGATAATTTTACATATAAAACTTCATATATTGCGCGGCAGGCACAGGGAATGAATGTAAAAGAAACGAAGGGTTACATTGCTGTCGACTGTGGTTTACCTGCAGATACATTTAATATCATTACTTTACTAAACAATAATGTAACGGAAAATATCGAGAAATTATATAAGGAGGTAGTATACTATAACCAAAAGAAATATCCAATGAGTGTTTGGTTTTGGGACGAGAAGCTAGAGGGGAATATAAAGAATGAATTAATAAAGCTTGGATTAAAAGAAACAGAACAAAATATCGCGATGGTAGCAAACTTACATACAATACATCCAACAACAAACTTGCCAGAAGGTTTTACGATACAAAAAGCATCTTCGTCAGGACAAATTAAAAAGTTTGGAGAAGCGTTAGCTAGTCTATTTGGTACATCCGAGGAAGGTATACATGTACAAGCATTCTACAATCAAACTGCTTCTTTCCATTTATGGAATAGTGAAAATATGAAACTATACTTAGGGTTTTATAAAGATGAAGTCGTATCGGTTGGTTCATTAGTGTGTACACAAGATAGTATTGGTATTTATGATATAGCAACGAAAGAAGAAATGAGAGGAAAAGGATTTGGTTCTACTATGTTTCATTACTTGCTGCAAGAAGCAAAGGAATTAAACGTTGCTCAATGTGTATTACAAGCTTCACCTGATGGGATTACTATTTATAAAAAGGCTGATTTTCAATCTGTTGGACAAATGACGGTATTTGAAAATCGACATTTATTTGAATAAATTATCCAAGCCAAATTGCTTTCATGTAGGGGTTAATACATTATTATGAAAAAGATATATATCGTTACAATCATTTGTACATTTATAGTAATAGGTACTTTTGTTTTTCATAAAGTAAATGAACTTAAGTACACAAAAGCTATTAATCAATCGAATTATATAAAAAACATTGCACATAGAGGGGCTTCGGCGTATGCACCGGAACATACAATTGCTGCGTATAAATTGGGACAACAATTAAAAGGCGATTATATAGAAATAGATCTTCAAATGACAAAAGATGGACATTTAGTAGCTATGCATGATGAAACAGTAAATCGTACTACAAACGGTATGGGGCTAGTTAAGGAACATACATTAGAGGAATTAAAGCAATTAAATGCAGGTTCTACTTACAATAAAAAGTATCCAAATTTAGCAAAGAAAGAATATGAAAATGCTAAAGTTCCAACACTCGAAGAAGTAATTGAAGTGTTTGGGCATGACGCGAACTATTATATTGAAACCAAATCACCTGATGAATATCCAGGAATGGAAGAAAAGTTATTAGAAATTATCAATCACTATGAAATACAGGATAAAGTTATTATTCAATCATTTAGTGAAGAAAGTTTGCAAAAGCTACATAGTTTACATGTTAATATACCTCTAGTCCAATTACTATCTTACAAAAAAGCAGTTCAATTAACTGAATCAGAAATAGAGAAGTATAGTACATATTGCATAGGTCTTGGTATGAATTACAAATATATTGATGCAGCTTATGTAAAGAAAATAAAGAAACACGGATTAGAAGTTCATCCATTTACTGTAGATAATGAAGCAGACATGAAAAAGTTAATATTATGGGGAGTTGACGGGATGTTTACGAATTATCCGGATCGATTACATTCAGTTTTGAAATTTAATTAAAAGATACTATTTTTAACATAATAGTTTATAGAAATTTTCGATTAATATATAATTAATCTAGTTAAAATAAAAAGGAGTGTAAGTAGGATGAATATATTAGCTGTTGTTCCACGCCTCTATGTTTCAGACTTACAAACTCATCTAGAATTTTACAAAATACTATTAAAGCAAGAAAAACCACAGGAATTTCAAATGAATGGAACGCATGTAATTAGATTTACAAATTTACTTTTAATTGAAGAATTAAATGAAACAATTAAGAATCATGTTGCTGCAACGATCGTAATTGATGATCTCAATGAAGTAAGAAAACTAATCTTAAACTATAACGGCGTAATGATTACTGAACCAATACAAGTACCCACAGGCATAAAAATGATAGTTCGTCATCCAGATGGTAATATCATTGAATACATAGAGCCGACATTGAAATGAAATCCGAAAAAGAATCCAATAAAAGTATTGGATTCTTTTTATTTAGCGCTAAGTGACTAACTTAAAGCAGTACAATTTTGAACTTATTAATAAAATATTACATTGAGTATGATTTTTCATAATAATCATCAGAAAGTAACAAAAATGTAATGAATTTTAACTACGCTTTTTATATTTTTTTGATACACTGGCTACGAGAGGAATACCGATTAATGTAGGTAAAAACCAAAACCATATAGGTGGCAGTAAATTAATTAAGGGGATATGAATGCCGACGTTTACTAAAAGTGCGGTTACCGCACCTATATAAGAACCTAACATACCTCTAATATGGTGGTGGATCCAATTTTTCCAGCGTTTTTTTCGTGCAAGGTAGCCATAAATCGCAAAAGCATAAGAGAAAATTGCTACATAAAATAAATATGCGATTTTATCCCAGTTTATAATGGATAATATAATTGCAGTAAGGGTTATGACCACATAGGATGCATGATATATTTCACCCCATTCCGTATGTTTTCCTTTCTTCTTTTGAGCAACCATCGCTACAATACCGGTGATTAAGCATATTGTCCCAAATAATATGTGGATGGTTAAAAGAATGTTAAAAATGCTCATAATAATTCCTCCTTTTTTATTTTTATAGTATTGCAGTATAGGAGAAAAGTTGAAAAACATCGTTTATTCGTCTTAATATATTGAAATAAAGGTACTCTTAGAACAAATTTAAACGGACAAATTTTCTTGAATTTAGTGAAACACGTATTACGTGAAATGAAGGAGAGACTTCCATGTTTACATCTATTACATATTTACAATCAGGGAATGACAAGCAACAAAAGGTATATGATGTTTTGAATAAACTAAACATCATGGAGGATTTAGCTTTGTATAGTCCCATTCTTTACGGGACAATACCTATAAGAATTGACACACTTCAATCTGACTTAGATATAGTAATGGAAGTACATAACTTTGATGTTTTTGAACAAGAAATGAGATCTTTATATGGCTCTTATGAAGGATTCAAAATAAAAAAGAAAAAAATTAAAAATACTGAATCGATAAAAGTAAATTTTGAATTTGAAGGTTTTAAATTTGAATTATTTGCTCAGCCTAAGCCAGTGCGCAACCAAAATGCATATAGACATATGATAGTAGAGCACATGTTATTAATGCAACATCCACATATAAGAGAAGAAATTATTCGCTTAAAAGAGAACGGTTTAAAAACAGAACCTGCTTTTGCTCAAGTATTAAACATTGACGGGGATCCTTATGAAGGACTTATTGTGTTGGGGCAGGAAATGCGGTTGTGGTAAATAAAATACACAAAAACTCCTCTATGGAAAAAGAGGAGTTTTTATTATGTCATTAACTTACGAATTAATTCGCTTAACAATTTAATACCGTTAGTCATTTGCTCTGGAGAAGCATATCCATATGATAAACGAATGTATCGATCTGATTCTTCTTCATAGATACGTCCCGGGTTTAATAGAATCCCTTTTGATAGTGCCTTTGAAAATAATTTCTTCATCGGAATGCTAGGTACTACCTTTAGCCATATAAAAAATCCACCACTAGGAATATCCCAGGTGGCAATATCTGCACAATACTTATGTAAAGCTCGTATCATTATTTGTCTTCGTTCTTTTAATTTAATTCTTATGTTTGCAACATGTTCCTCATAAAATCCTTTATTTATCCATTCAGCAGCAACTCTTTGAGATAATGAACTCGATCCATAATCTGTTTGCATTTTTATATCTGATAATCTATCAATAACTGGTTCAGGTCCAATAATCCATCCAATTCTAAGTCCTGGGGTAAGTGTCTTAGAGAGACTACCAATATATAATACATGTCCATGTTTATCCCTTGATTTTAAAGGCACTGGTGGTGGTTCATCAATCCATAACTCGCGATAGATATCATCTTCAATAATAGGTAACTGTTCCTTTTCGCATATTTTTAATATTTCTTTTCTTCGCTCTTTAGACATTAATACCCCTGTTGGATTTTGAAAACAAGGGATTGAGTATAAAATATTTTTCTTCTGACTGTATTTAATTCGTTTTAATAACTCGTTAGGTAATATACCGTGAGGATCCATAGATATACCAGATAGATTTATATTTGCTGATTGAAATACATGAAGTGAATATAAGTAAGAAGGTTGTTCAAGTAAAACGGTAGACTCTCTATGTAAAAGACCAATTGATATTAATTGCAATGCTTGTAATGCACCCGAGACGATTAATATGGAACCCGGTGATGCTTGTATTCCAAATGATTTTACGTATTTACTTATTGCTTCACGTAACGGATAAAACCCTTTTTGTTCCTCATATCCAAAATAGTCTAATTCCTCACTTACTTTCTTCATAATGGACTGCATCGTTTCTAATGGAAAAAGATGAGGAGAAAGTTCGCCTTTACTAAGATGGATAAGTTTGTTATTTGCTTCTGCTTCATTTATTTCTCGTACCATTAACTTGCTTGGTTTATGAATACCAGCCTTTACATATTCACTCCAATCAGGTGGTGGATTTGTTGCTAATAATGACCATGTATTATTCGTTACAATTGTTCCTGCTCCAATTTTCCCTTGAATCAATCCATCAGCCATAAGTTCATCTAGTGCAGTTATTACAGTACTACGATTTACTTGAAATAATTTCGCTAACTGCCGTTGACTAGGAATCTTACTTCCTATAGGCCATTCTCCATTTTCAATTTTTTCTTTCATATAGTCTACTATTTGCTGATACTTAGGTAGTTTTTTACTAGTGGTCATCAAAAAACTCCTTCGCTCACTTGAAAAATGCCAAGTGGTTGGTTTTTACGATAAAAAACTGGTTGAAGACATTGTATCAACTATTAAATATGATGGGAAGAAATAATTGGTAATTATAAAGTGGTTGGTTTGAAGGGGGAGAGAAAACATGAATTATAAAAAATGGGATTATCGAATTATATGTGCTCATTCTTTTACAATTTTAATTTGGGGAACGGCCTTTCCGGCAATTCGTATGGGCCTTGAATCTTACACACCTGAACATCTTACTTTACTTCGTTTGTTAATCGCTTCATTCATACTTCTTTTGTTTTCGTTTTTATACAAACTACGATTACCTGATCTAAAAGATATTCCAGCGATTTTTTTATTTGGTGCTTTAGGGTTTACTTTTTACCACATTGCATTAAACTATGGTGAAAAAACAGTAAATGCTGGATCGGCAAGTTTAATCGTTTCCGTCACACCTATAGTAACGGCAGTTCTTGCTTTTGTTTTTTTAAATGAAAAAATGAAAGCAACTGGATGGATCGGTGGTGTAATTAGCTTTATAGGAATTTCTTTCATATCATTTAGTCAAGGGGGGTCTATTCAATTTAATAGCGGGGGATTATTTATATTATTAGCAGCCGTTTCAGAAAGTCTATTTTTCGTTTTTCAAACATCGTACTTGAAAAAGTACGGCTTCTTGCCATTTACCATATATACAATTTTATCTAGTACTGTATGTATGCTTATTTTCTTACCGGGAATGTACCAAGAAATACTGGTGGCTCCTCTTGAAGTGAATTTGAGCGTTATATATTTAGGTTTATTTCCAACAGTACTCCCGTATATTGCATTGGCCTATATTATATCTCATACTGGTGCTTCCGAGGCAACAAGCTCTCTATATTTAACGCCAGTAATTGCTTGTTTTATAGCTTGGGTATGGTTAGGTGAAGTACCTACTTTTATTTCGGTAGTTGGTGGAGTAATTACTATACTTGGAGTTTTAATAGCGCATGTATCATTAAAGAAAGATACTCGAAGTGAAAAGTACAGCGATATAACTGGATAGATTTTTTAGAAGTGATAATTCCCTGTTTCTTAAAATTAAGAAACAGGGAATTATTTTATTGCGTTGAATATATAAATACATTCTTTTTATAAAGGAGCTTACCATATTGAATATCCAGTTAAAGGTTGTTACGAGAGAGAATTGGGAAGATGCATTAAAGTTACAAGTTAAAGAAAATCAAAGAAAATTTGTTCCGGCTGTAGCAGTTTCACTTGCTAAAGTATATATAAAACCAGATGGGGATGCTGTAGAATACCAACCATTTGCAATATACAATGGCGATTTAATGGTTGGTTTTGTTATGCATGCTGTTGTAAAAGAAACAACTGATATGTATTGGATAAACGGATTTATTATCGATCAAAAGCAGCAAGGTAACGGTTATGGAAAAGCAGCATTACAAGAAAGTATATATTTAATAAAAAATACGTTTAAGGCGTGTAAAGAAATTAGATTAACAGTACATAAAGATAATATCTCTGCAAAGAAATTATATGAAAGTTACGGTTTTCAACCATTGGGACATGATTATGATGGTGAGGAAGTTTATCGTTTATTCGTTTAACAATGAATGGGAGGAATAACAATTGAAAAATAAATTTCATCATATTGTACGAGCTGTTATGATTAAGGATAAAAAATTGTTAGTGGCTGAATATATTGGCCATCATTATTTTTTACCAGGTGGTCATGTTGAAGTTGGCGAATCAGCTGAGAATGCATTAATAAGAGAACTAAGGGAAGAGCTCGGAGTAAATTGTAGTATAAAACAATTTTTAGGAGTCATAGAAAACCGATGGCAAGATCGAGAAGTTCTTCACCATGAAATCAATCATATTTTTGAGATAGATTCACAAGAGCTACATATTGATTTCATACCAAAATCTAAAGAATCTCATTTGGCATTTCACTGGATAGATTATAATCAAGAAGCTTTACATACTTATAAAATCATGCCAGAACCTTTAGTTAAAGAGTTACTAGAAAGAAAATTAAGTGATGAACTACTAAACTGTTGGATTAGTAATTTTTAAAAACCTCTATTAATAATAAATTCGTCCAGCAAAAAGTGATTAAGAAAATAGGCTGAAAAACAAGGTACATCACCTAGTGTAAGTTCATATTTTGTTGATGTACGTATTCAAGTATATAGCCATTTGTTTCTACTTTGTTTATTAACATTTATTAACTTCAATATGTGGACGGAATTTATATTTATAAATGGAGGGGTTTCATAATGAATCAGTTTCAACAAGAACTACAATCATTAAACCTTAATGATTATCAAACTGGTAATGTTGTGTATTGGGATCAACAACAAAGTCAATATCCATACTACTACATTCAAGACGATGCACGTCGTTGCGGCGGATGCGGAGGTTGTGGTGGACGCTGTGGCGGATGTGGCGGCAGATGTGGTGGTTGTGCAGGTCGTTGCGGCGGATGCATAGGATGCGCTGGATGTTTCGGTTGCTTTAATTGCTGGAACTGGTGGATCATTTAAGTATAGAACATCAAAGATATTTTGCTTGAAGGAAAGGTGTGAAAACTATTTTGCACTTTTCTTTCAAGCTGTAATTTTTATGTGTATTAAGGGGGATTTATTTGTATACATATGATAAGTTGATTTCTTGGGTAGAAAATATAAAAGAACAAAACCATAGCTCTGCAGCAGCGCTTTGCATAATGAAAGATAACAAAATTGTACTGGAGCATTATAGTGGCTATCACTCAAATACATCTACAAGCAAGAAAGTAACAGCATCTTCACAATTTAACGTTGCTTCTGCTAGAAAAAGTTATTTAGGATTAATGATAGCGTATGCGCTTTACGAGGGGAAAATAAACTCTATTGATGATGAAGCGATAAAATATTTTAAAGACTTTGATCCTGTATTGCTTAGTAAAACGACGATAAGACATTTAGTAACACATTCGCACGGATTAGAAGAAACGAATGGCGGGATAATTTTTCGTGAATTTGAACCGGGGCAAGGATGGGCGTATAGAGATATTAATGTAAGAATGATGACACGTCTTATTTATCAGCTATATAACAAAAGTTTTCCTGAATTGTTAAAAGAGCGTGTGTTTAAACCTGCTAATTTCCAAGAAACAGGATGGAGAATACAGCAAGATGATAATTTAGTTGCAGTTGTTGATGATCCAAATAAAGACGCAATTAGTGAAATTGGTACAGTAGATGACGGTACTGAAAAAAATCTGTTTGTCTCCGCTAGAGAATTTGCACAGTGGGGCAACCTTCATTTAAATCAAGGTATGATAGATGATAAACAAATTGTTCCAAAAGAAGTTATAAAAATCGCTACGAGTTTGCAGAGTCCAATATATGCAAATAAAGAGCTACCACAAAATGGCTTGTTTTGGTTCGTTCAAAATGAACCTGCACAATTAAATGAACTTGGTGAACGCGTACCAAAAGGAGCGTATCAAATATTAGGAATTACGGGACCAACTATATTAGTAATACCTGAATATAATGTAGTTGTTGCGAAAATGTATAATAAAAGATACAACTACGGCGGTGATAATTATTTATATTATTTACGTGAATTTAGTAATTTAGTCGTTGATACATTTCGTAACAGTAATAGGGCATAATTACTCCTATAACAAAAAGGAGTGATTGAAAGTGAAAGATAAAGTGAACAAAAATAAAAAGCAAAACATTAAGGATGTAAATACAGAACAAAATGCAATTTATAGCGATCCAAAAGATGCAGCTAATATGCAAACGGTACCGCAGCCGAAAGATTTTGATGAAATTGAATATTAATTTTTCGTTTATCCGACTATATGATGAATGAAAAATACATCTTAAGTCCCATCTCATGACAGAAATCTTTTGGTATTCTATATACATAAGCATTTGAAAATGTCTTATCTTAACAAAGCTTTCTTTAAGTAAATCTAATATAACCTGCAGAAAGACACTTCATAATGGAGTGTCTTTTTGTGTACATGAATTCAATTTCCATTTTTCATGCAGTATCTTGCTTTTTATGATGGTTATACTAACTGTGAAAATTCATGTCACGATAAAAGAAGGGGACAGTTAGTATGAAACAAACTTCTATAAATCCGTTACTAATTGTTCTAGGTACAATCATTGTTCAAATTGGCCTTGGAACAATTTATACATGGAGTTTATTTAATCAGCCCCTTGTAAGTAAGTTTGGATGGAACCTTAATTCAGTTGCTATAACTTTCTCCATTACAAGCTTCTCTTTATCATTTTCAACATTATTTGCAGGAAAGTTACAGCAAAAATTAGGGCTTCGAAAACTCATCGCTACTGCAGGGATTGTGCTGGGACTCGGTTTAATACTAAGTTCACAAGTTTCCTCCTTACCATTACTATATTTATTAGCGGGTGTAGTAGTTGGTTATGCCGATGGAACTGCTTATATCACATCATTATCTAATTTAATTAAATGGTTTCCGAATCGGAAAGGGCTTATTTCAGGTATATCTGTATCAGCATATGGAATGGGCAGCTTAATCTTTAGATATATAAACGGAAATCTGATCGACAGCCTTGGTGTATCACAAGCCTTTTTATATTGGGGGATTATCGTCTTACTTTTAGTATTAATCGGATCGTTCTTCTTACGTGAAGCAATAGTAAGTAACACTGTAGCTGAGACTTTACACAATGATTATACACCTCGTGAAATGATGCGAACGAAACAAGTATACCTTTTGTTTTTTATGCTATTCACATCGTGTATGGGCGGTCTATATTTAATCGGTATGGTCAAAGATATCGGAGTGCAGCTCGTTGGACTTAGCGCAGCAACTGCCGCTAACGCCGTTGCAATGATTGCAATTTTTAATACAGTAGGTCGTATTGTTCTTGGAACGTTATCAGATAAAATAGGTCGAATGAAAATCGTTTCTGCAACGTTTATTATCATTGGATTGTCAGTCTTTACATTAAGTTTCATTCCGCTAAATTACGGCATATATTTCGCATGTGTAGCAAGTGTTGCCTTTTGCTTTGGCGGTAATATCACTATATTCCCAGCTATTGTTGGAGATTTCTTCGGATTAAAAAACCATAGTACAAATTATGGGATTGTATACCAAGGTTTCGGATTTGGTGCACTTGCAGGATCATTCATCGGGGCGCTTCTTGGAGGATTTGAACCAACCTTTATTATAATCGGCGTTCTTTCTGTTATCTCTTTCATTATATCTATTTTAATTCGTCCACCAAAAGCAGAAAAGAAAAAAGAAACACAACATTTATATCGAAAAGTAGCTTAAGTTTAAAAAGAGTCCTCATAAAGGGCTCTTTTTATATTACACAACATTTAATTTTCCCTTTTTAGCCATTGTGTAGGAAGAATACACTTACTTAATTTAAAATGAAATGATTTGAGAAGCAATAAAGTGGTTTATTTATTAACGAATCAAGTAGCAGATAAGTAAAATATTCATATTGTTTTATAAAAGAATCAAAATATTGATAAAAAACTACAGTTAATCCGCTTCGCTAGTAGGCATACATTTCATTATAAAGGTAGTTGGCTTATTTTGGTTACAACTATAATTTCTTCTTTTATTGCATTTACTTCAACAAATATTGATGATATTTTTATACTCCTTGTTTTATTTTCACAAGTAAAGACAGGAGTATGTAAGGAAGAAGATAGAACTTTCCATGGGAAAACTAAGATAAAAGAACTTTATATTATTATTGGACAATATTTGGGGTTTAGTGTAATTATTTTTCTAAGTATTATTGGTTTCTTAAGCTCTTTTTTCATTCCTATATCGTGGATCGGATTATTAGGATTCGTGCCAATTTATATGGGGATTAAAGGACTATTCTCGCTTCGTTCTAACAAAAGTAATGAAGTCATTGATAACACTTCTGGCTCATTATTTAAAGTAGCTGCGATTACATTAGCTAATGGAGCTGATAATATCTCAATTTATATACCAATGTTCACTAGTCAATCCTTGGAAGCAAATTTCGTTACATTAATTATCTTTTTTTGCATGATAGCAATATGGTGTTTTATTAGCTACACATTGTTAAGAGCTCCTATTTTAGCTAAAGTACTTGAGAGAAATTGTCATATTATCGTTCCAATTGTTCTAATTGGTTTAGGAATGTTCATTCTTTTTCGCAGTAATACAATTGAATTATTGTACTAATACGTTCAAACTAACGGAAGTTTTAAGTAAAAAGAATCAAACGCGGTAAAAAGCTGTACTACAAATAAAATGTAGTACGGCTTTTTTAAATTTTAGTGAAATGAAACATTGCACTACGACAATTAAGTTAGACAGGATATTACGATTATTAAATTGAATAGATACTTTAAAAGGAGCGTGATAATTAAAATGAAAATAGTAAAACAATGGGTCCAAGAAGATAGTGATTACATAAGAGAAAAAGTAATTGAATATAATCAAAAACATATTTCAGATGAAGAGAAAAAGCCTTCAGAAAAAATTAGTTTTATAGTGAAAAATGAAAATGAAGAAATAGTAGGCGGAATAACTGGAATTACATTTTGGCACCACGTACATGTTGATTTCTTATGGGTTTCTGAAAAATATAGACACGAAGGTTATGGAACCAAGTTAATAAAACTTATTGAAGAATTTGCAATTGAAAAAGAGTGTAGCCTAATCAATTTAGATACTTTTAGCTTTCAGGCACCTGCTTTTTATAAAAAACATGGATATAAAGTAATTGGAGTAAGTGAAGATCACCCTAAAGGACATAATCGATACTATTTGGAAAAAAGGTTAGAAAATATATAGAATCCCAAAATGAATCAATCAAATCATAAAGAGCGTACGTTGAATAATTACTTTCAAAATACGTTCTTTTTATTTAGAAATGAAGGGGATCAATTATTACCTTTACTAAGGATAGATAAATGAAATACTCTATTAATTTTTTTATATTTTAAAACGATTAAATGGTAGAATGTAACAAAGACAGAAAATTCTCGTTATTGAAGGTGGACTTAGATGAAAAAAGTAAATGTTACATATGCGCTTTTATACGATAAAACAAATGAAAAGATCTTAATGGTAAAAAACAAAGGGAAGAATGGTTCTTATTACACACTACCAGGTGGTGCAGTTAAATTAGGAGAAACGTTAGAGGAGGCAGTCATTCGAGAAGTGAAAGAAGAAACCGGTCTACATATAACTGTAAATGGTATTTGTTACATTAGCGAAGCTTTTTTTGAAGAGAGAGGACATCATGCAATATTCTTTAATTTTTTAGGTGAAAAAATTGGAGGGGAAACAAATATAACAAGGCCAAAAGAAATTGAAGAGATTACTTGGATGGAATTACATAGAGCAGAACCGCATTTACGTATACCAGAACACTTATTAAATATATTACAAAGGAAAGAAACAGTACCTTACTTTTTTAACGGAACAATCATTCATCAATCTTCATAAAACTATCATTTCATGTAAGGCGGGGAAAAAATGGAGTTTATCGTTAATCATAAACATTTCACTCAAGCACTTTCAGAAGTAAGTAAAGCAATATCTACCAAAGCTATAATTCCTATACTATCCGGTATAAAAATAACTGCAGATCAATCTGGAATTACTTTAATCGCAAGTAATTCAAATATTTTCATCGAAAAATTCATCCCTAGTTCCATGGATGACGAACAAATTACGACTACCTTAAAAGCAGGAACAATTGTTGTACCTGCAAAATACTTCATTGAAATTATAAAGAAAATGCCAAGCGATATAGTAATAAAAAGTAAGAATGAGCAAACAATTACCATACAATCAGAAGAAATCACATTAAACTTAAATGGCTTTCCAGCGAATGAATTTCCTAACGTACCACAAATAGACGATCATGCAGAAATACAAATAGAAACAAAACAATTGATTGATGCGTTTAAACAAACAGTCTTTGCAGTAGCGAAAAATGAATCTAGACCCGTTCTTACTGGAGTACATATCAAGTTAGACCACAACAAATTAATATGCGCTGCAACTGACTCTCATAGACTAGCTATACGTGAAACATTAATTTCTACTAATGTGAAAGCGAATTGTATTGTACCAAGTGCAACCATTAATGAACTTTTAAAATTAATGAACAGCAATTTAGAATTCGTTTCTATTTATCTATCAGAAAGCCACATTATTTTTACATTCGGCACAACTACATTATATTCAAGATTAATTGAAGGGAAATATCCTAATATATCTAGTTTAATTCCAAATGAATTTCAAACAGTCATTAACATAGATAGACAAAGAATGTTACAAGGGGTAGATCGATCAAGCTTATTAGCAAGTGAATGGGCAAATAACAATGTTAACTTAGAAATTGTAAATGAATCTACAATTAAAGTTTCTTCTAATGCTTCTCAGATTGGAAAAATATCTGAGACACAACAGATAGATGTAATTCAAGGTGAAAAACAATTCAATATATCTTTCGATGGACGATTTATGTTGGATGCTTTAAGGGCAATAAAAGAAGAAACGGTTACTTTAAGTTTCAGCGGTTCTATGAGACCGATATTAGTTGAAGCAGGGACACACTCTGCAGCAATCCATCTTATATCTCCAGTAAGAGCTTATTAAAAACGGAGGAAGGAATCACGTTATGTACAAGCACACTTTATGTTTTATAAAAAGAAATGAAGAGATACTTATGTTAAATAGAGAATATGATCCGGTAAAAGGATTATGGAATGGTGTAGGAGGAAAGATAGAAAAGGGCGAAACACCTTTAGAAAATGCGATTCGTGAAATAAAAGAAGAGACTAATATAAAAGTTACGTATGACCAAATTCAATTTAAAGGCATTATTACATGGGAGGATTCTTCATATTCTGGCGGTATGTATGTTTATCTAGTAGAGTTACTTCATGAATTTATATATCACACTCCAAAAAAAGTCTCAGAAGGAATTCTAGATTGGAAAGAGATTTCTTGGATTCTTAGTGATTATAATTACGGCGTAGGAGAGATGATACCTAAATTTTTAGTTGAAGTGCTCCACAATGAATTCATATTAGAGCATAATTTTATTTTATCTAATCATAAATTAATAAATTATAGGAATCAGAAATTGGTTAAGCAGGATAGGTTACTTACTTCTTTATATAATACTATTCGCTTATAAATAACAAACTAAGAGAAAATGAAAATTTCAGATAGGAGATTCGATATGTGGACAACAAATATTATCAAAACTCCAAGAGGAAAGTTTGAATATTTTCTAAAGGGAGAAGGACCTCCACTTTGCGTTACTCATTTGTATAGTGAGTATAATGATAATGGAAATACTTTTGCAAACCCATTTACTGACCATTATAGCGTATATTTAGTTAACTTAAAAGGATGTGGCAATTCAGATTTGGCTAAAACTGATTCTGAATATAGTATGACCGAAACGATTAAAGATTTAGAAGCGATTCGAGAAGCTTTATATATTAATAAGTGGGGGTTTGCTGGTCATTCGACAGGAGGGATGTTAGCTCTTGTATATGCGACTGAAGCACAAGAAAGTTTAACGAAAATAATTGTTGGTGGCGCAGCGGCGAGCAAGGAATATGCATCTCATAAAGATAGTATATATTGTAGTGAAAATGTAAAATTTAATAGAATCGTATCAATTATGAATGCATTAAATGATGATAGTACAGTACAAGAAGAAAGAAAAGCATTAAGTAGAGAGTGGGCACTTATGTCTTTTTATTCTGAAGAAAAGCTTGAAGAGGCATTAAAATTGCCGAATAGCGGAAAGACAGTTGGCAATCGGTTAAATTATTTTAGACAAGTTGAATATAAAGATTATGATGTTCGTCAGAAACTTAAATTCGTAAAAATCCCAAGTTTTATATACTGTGGTAAGCATGATGTACAATGTCCCTACATATTTTCTCGTGAAATAGCAAATTTAATCCCGAACGCAACATTAACTAAATTTGAAGAAAGTAATCATAATCCATTCGTTGAAGAAATAGACAAGTTTAATCAGTTTGTAAAAAATACATTATAATTAATAAGAAAAAAAGCGAATCTTCTATATGAGACAGATTCGCTTTTTATTATAATTAGACTTTTTGCCACCAAGCATACCTAGGATAGTCTGTAGATTTTAACGTAATAGATTCCCCAATTTGAGGTGTTGTAATTTTAACTCCTAAACGGTTAGCTTCTTTCGTAACACGTTCTATCGGGTCACTCCATTCGTGTAATGCTAATGTAAAAGCACCCCAATGAATCGGAAGAAGTAATTCTCCTTGTACATCAATATGAGCTTGTACTGTTTCTTCAGGCAACATATGAATTGCAGACCACCTTGGATCATATTGCCCGCATTCCATTAACGTAAGATCGAATGGACCGTATTTTGCATCAATCTCTTGAAGATCTTCATGCTCTAAAGAAAAAGCACCACTATAACGTTTACTATTAAACAGAGGAAACGGGGAAGAGGCATCTCCAAACTGTGGCTATTTGTAGTTTAAACGAAATCATTTTACCTTTCACCGTAATTGCAGTACATTTAATAAATTTGTCAAATTCATTATTCTTATATACAAAATAAAAACCATGCAGCAGCAGATAAAACGAATACTAAGTAAATGTAAATTGTTTTAATTTAGTAAATTTCTTCTTACAAGTAACAAAGAACATACGTTTTGTTATATGTTATAGAAGAAAATATGTCCCTAATTATTAAAAGGAAGGGGAGGATGTAAGTGCAAATAGAGAGAAAAAAGAAATCAAAATGTAAACTATCGAAATCTGAAATAACGCAGCTATATACAGAAGGGAAGAGTACCTCAGAAATAGCTACGCTTGCTAATGTGTCTGCGAGGTATATTCGGATGGTTCTATCAGATAGCAACGTACCAAGGCGCGCTATAGGCAGTTGGAAGAGAAAATATGACATAACAGAAAATTATTTTAAAATGTGGTCAAATAATATGGCTTATATTTTAGGATTTATAGCAGCGGATGGTGTTATACAAAAAGAAAGTTATATTTTAGAAGATATAAAAAAAGAACTAAAAACAAATCAGCCGCTATACCAAAACAAAAAAACAGGTGTATATATGCTAAATATTAATAGCAAAACAATAAAATATAACCTTATGAACATACATGGAATTATGCCATGTAAATCTTTTAACATTGAATTCCCTTTCGTACCAGAAGAATATTTACATCATTTTGTTCGTGAATATTTTGATGGGGATGGTTACGTCAAGTATGAAACTTATACAGTAAGCTTTGTAGGAGGATCATATAGCTTTATGAATTCTTTAAATCAGGTACTACAAAATCATAATTTACCAGCCGAATTACTAAATCAAAATAAACATTTTAAAAAAGACTATGAAAGAATTCATTCATTATAAAAATGTAAGGAACCTTAGTATATCTATGCTAAGGTTTTTAATTTGAGATTATTAGAGGACACTCATTTTCGTTTATAGAACTTAATAAATACATAGATTTTATAATGAATTTATTAGTAAGGGAGAGAATATGAAATGTTCACTAATAATAGTCCGGAGAATATATTACATACAGCTTATGAAGCAAAAATGATTTCGTCTGGAGATAATTCGCCATCTATAAAAATAAAAGGAACGAAACTTCAATATTTACTTGTATTGATTCATCTTGGTTTTGAGTCAAATGCTATAAAAATGATGTTAAATTGGACGAATGATGAATTTGAAAAGCGCGTTAATTTATTAGAAGCAGAGGGGCTATTGAAACAAATAGGAGGGAGGTACTATCCAACGTGTATGATTATAACAGTTTGTGAAGGAGAAAAGCTTTATAATCTTTGTGAACCTCTAATTAAACCAACACTTAAGATTTTTGAAAACTATTCAAGTCATATTGAAGATATTTCAAAAAGAATCGACACGTTTAATCATTTATCTAGAGAATCTTATAGTCTTTTATTGTATAGTGGTGTGTTATTAGATTTTGGACAAATAAATTACATTGAAGAAAACTATTTAAAAAAGAAACGACCTTTAAGAAATAAGAAACGATATTATTATGCTATTCAAGAACAAGAACTAACAGATATAGAGGCTTTCGGGATGTATGGTAATACGTATTTAGATTTAGGAGAAGTTCAAATTGGTCTTTATGGAAATTCTCGATATTCAACATTAAATTTAATAACAGCAGATAACGAAACATTTAAAGAATATTTTCAAAACAATAGTACCGATATTAATTATAAGAAAAAACAATTAGTAAAAGGTTTCGTAGCAGCAGATAGACAAAAAGACTTACATTTAAACGTAGTTTACGAAAAATTAGGCTTATATCAAAATTCACAACCTGTTATCCCTGTATTTAAATCAACAGACTTATTTATACTTAACGAAATTGCAAACACAATCAGTGAAGATTTAGTCTTATTATTCAATGAAAACGATAAACCTTTAAAACAATACTTTGCCAGCAGCAGATACTCAAAAGAAATTACTTATGAAGAGTTTTTTATCTGGTGGTATCACTTTTTCTATACAAAAGTAACTGAAGAATTAATAAAACAAGGTGTAATTATAACAAGCACCCAAAAAAATCAAACGTACATAATCCATCAATAACTTTAAATTAAAGTGCTAATATACTTTTACAAATGTAGCAGCTGAACGGTAAATAATTATTATAGTAAATAAGGGATAATCTGAATTTAAAATCTAATATAAAGAAAACAAGATATTTAAAGAGGAGAAGAGCCATGCAAAAGAAATTTATCAATCCAGAAACGATGGCCACCAACTTTTGGATACTCACATGTAGTGGAAGTTAGTAACGCTAAACGAACGATTTACATATCTGGACAAGTAGCAATTAATATAGACGGTCAAATTGTTGGAATTAATGATTTAGCTACACAAACACGACAAGTATTTGAAAATATTAAAATCGCATTAGAAGCGTCAGACTTAAATTTCAATGATGTAGTAAAATTAACATTTTTCTTAACAGACATTTCTCAAATGGCCGTTGTTAGAGATATTCGAGATCAATACATTGACACTAATAATCCGCCAGCAAGTTCAGCTGTCGAAGTTAGAAAGTTAATTAACGATAACTTATTAATTGAAGTCGAAGCAATTGCTGTAGCAAACTAATTTTAAAAACTTATTATGAATCATATCCATGCAATTCGTTTAATGTGTTCATTTAAAACGAATTGCATTTTTTATTGTCTTAAATATAATTTATATCTGGAGACATTATCATCAACAACTCATAAAACAACAACAAATAAGCACACAATCGATTACACAGAATGAATCCGATGAAAAGGGAAGCGTAACAATGCAAACTAACATATAATAAGTTTATTACTTTTATCCAGTTAACATAATATATATTATAGGCAGTTATAGAAACGAAGTAATATCAGGTATCAAAACCCAAGTAAACTATACTTAATGAGACGAAACAGAGATTTTTAGTGAGATTCACATAAAATCTTCTTTAAACGCATTTATACAGTTTTTTATCTTTTTTTTATTTATAAATTCATCACAGCAAATCTTAATCGATTATTGATTAAGATTTAACGAATCAAAAACATTTTTGATCAGTAACAATTTTTTTATGCGGAAAAATCTTTTTACAAAATATAAATTAATAATTTTATTTTATGTTGTACTTTATAAATTTATTGCTATTTACACACGTTTTACAACTTTACATTATTTCTTGTTATTTCTGTTATTTACGCTTGACTTTTATTATTCGTATTATCTTACACTCTAGTTAACATAACGTTTATTTTTAACATAAAAAAATCTCCCTCACCTTCAGGAAGATTTTTTAGCTTGCTAGTATTTCATTTATATCTTTTTAGTAGCAATCCCAGTTGTAAATAACATTGGAAAAATCTAGATTTAACAAATCTTCTTTTTTAATAAAGAAATTAGCAACACCAGAATCTCCCCACATAATATTTAATGAGTCGTCTGTATCGATTTGTAGTAATAATATATCATGTTGTTGGTATTTTTCTTCCCATTCCCTTGGATCTGTCTGTGTAAAAAATGGATAACCACCAATTTTATGTCCGAAATCTTTACATAAATCATCATACAGTTCGCCTAATTCTGTATTATTTTCTTCATCAACAATTTCTTCCCAATCAATATCCTCACTAAACATCTTTTCAAATCGATAATCTCTAGATGTTATGGGTTGATAATCTAATTCAAATTTTAATTTTGCTGCTTCAGGTATGATAAAGTCTTCTATTTCTAAAATGTTTAAATAACTAAAATCAGTAATTACCTTATTTAAATCTTCAGTAATTTTAGAATGATAAATAATTCGAAAGTCTTTTTGGATTGTTGGGTGATCAAAATCTGCTCCATAAAGCTCATCATCAGTACTTACGAAAAACTGCAATATTCCTTTTTGGGGCATATATTCAACATGCGGAATTTCTTCAAAGTTTAACTGTGCAAGTAACATCATAGGTTGTCCATTTGAATCTTTAGGATGCTCTTGATCTATAGGTAAATACGGATAACCACCAAACTTACTTTCAAAAAGGGTTGTCTCTGCTAATGTTCCAGACACTTTAATATACGGTTTTACACTTTCTTCTAAAATACTACGATACTGCTCTAGTTCTTTCGGAATTTGAAGTTGATACGTATTCTTCATCACATTTGCCTCCCTTTCATAATGAATTGAAAATGCCTTACTTAATTATATAGCAAGAGATAGCTTCATGAAAAATTGTTAAAAGTCCGTTTTCACCCTCGTTTTTTGCGCACTTGCTGGACAAAGTAAATTATGTTCTAAAACCTTTTTATTAATAGTCCGAATTAAATTCGCTGCTTCTGCAGTATTTGTATTTTCTTTTAGTTTTTCTTTTAAGTCATCAATTTCCTTTGAAATCTCAATCCACCTAGGTAAAACATGATTATTTTTCAAAGTTCTATACAGTTGTTTTTCAGGATTGTACGAAAGATCTTTATCAAGATTCAGTGGTTTCCCTTTACCAGGTAAATTATCAAAAGACCCTTTCTTTTCTGCTTCTTTAACGATAGAACTAATATGATCCTCATACGTATAGGACCAAACTTTCTCATCTTTTACTAAAATCTCTTGCTTTTTTAGTTTTTTATCTAGTTCTTCTTGATTCATAGATTCTCTCTCCTTTTTATTTTTTAGTGTCGTTTTTGTAAGTTCTAATGCCCTTAATCCATCGAATAGCTTTTCTCGCCACCACACGCTATCATGTCCGCCTTGAAACTCTTCATAAGTGGTTTGGTATTTCTTTTCTTCTAAAGCTCTATATAGCCGTTTATTAGCCGTTAAAAGAGGTTCGTTTTCAAGTTCACCTACTGCTATGTAAGAATTGAGATGAGTCGTATTAAAATCTATTGATGAAATTTGATTTTCAATCCAAGGAATTGTATTTTCGTAATTATCCTTTTCCCAATGTACGGATCCAGACATTGACAACACATTTCCGAAAATATATGGATTTTGAAGTGCTGCATAAAAAGCTGCTAGGCCACCAAGACTGAAACCTGTAATTGTTGTATGTTTCGCTTCTTTATGCACACGATACTTAGCCTGAATCCACAGAAGTAATTCCTCCCTTAAAAATGTATTCATTTTATCGTAATAAGTTAGCTCTTCTAATCTATCAACAGGATCTATGGCAACAGCTATACACGATGGGATTTCTTTTTCGTAAATTAAATAATTAAGTGTTTTTGTGATTGAAAGGTCATTAATGAATGAATTCCCATCAAATACAATGAGAAGTTCTTGAAGATGTGAAGTGTGAGAATAATCATGAGGCGTATAAATATGAATTTTACGTGTGTTATTTAAAATCGAACTATAAAAAGAATATGTTTCAATCTTTCCGGATGGATAATCATTTGAATGAAAACGACTGCTATACTGCACTTCCATATCTATTTTTAACACAGACGCTTTATTGGCACCTTCTCCAAATACATTTTCATTGAATGGGTCTAGTCGGTACTGTTCACTACGCTTTATCCAATCATTTTTGAAAAAATCATTTACTGTAAAATAATAAGTTGAAATGAACCTCTTATTCGTCCTAAACGTAACATACCAAATATCTGTCTGTAACAATCGTTGTAATTGATTTACAGACAGATCCCAACCAGGAAAACTACCGACTACATAAACATTTTCAGTATTTTGATCACCTAACCATATATAAGTTATAAGTTTGTACTGATTATCTATAGGACATTGTTCTACTAGTGGTGTATGATTTGACTTGATTTCATGCAAAAAAGTATAAAGAGCTTTTTCGTTTCCATTCTTTAATTGATTTTTAAGCTTCTCTAACTTAGGACTGATTATTGTAGTCACCTCTCTTCCTCCTTTGTAGTATTCTATATGTAGTTTTTTTCATTAGAATCCCTATATAAAAGTAGTCGTAAGTTATGTGTTTAGAGAAGTTATTGATTAGAAAAATGATCAATTGCTTGAATAGAAAGTTCCAATGATTTTATTCTTCTTTCTAAAAGAGTTCTTTGAGGACTCCCGAGCTTTGACTTAACATAAATCTTTTCAATTGATGGAAGCAAACCAATTAGAACATTTCGAGCGTCTGCTAAATCCTTTTGCGTGTAATGATGGGTTTCTTGATTCCAAATACTTTCTAACATAGCTAAGCCGATACTAGCTGCTTTGAGTCTTTTTTTCACTAAAGTAGTGTTTGAGCCTTTTTGAGTCATCTGAGATAGCGCATTTTCAAGTTTACGGATTGTTGACTGTAAAGATTTAATTGATTCTACTTTATCTACATTTGATACGTTTTCCATATTAAACCTGTCCCTTCTTCGTTTCTAAATTAGTTTTCTTGATATTTGATAATACCATTTAGAAGCGAATTTTACTCGAAATATTTGAGTTGGACATGAATTGAAAGGAAAACAGCTAACAAACTTCTATCTCCTCCCTCACACATTCTCTATATGTACTTCTTTTTTCTCGTTAAAATACCTACATGGACAAGTTGTTAATATTGAATATTTTATGAACAAAAAACGTACAAGTAGCATCACTTGTACGTTTTTAATCAGTAAGGTAATAAAGTAATAACTTTCGAGTCTTTTCATAATTCATGAAATCTCTATACAAAATGGGATACTTCATAATCTCTGTTTCTAAAAAACGATATTGTGGAAACCATTCAAAAAAAGATTTCCTTAGCCACTTTATTTGATTGAACACAATCTCCTGTTCATTATTATTAAGCACGTAACTTAAAGTACCTGCTGTATGCATCCAATAATAATTTAAATCAGCGCTTATACAATCATCTTCTGTAAACATATTATTAAAATCTTTTCGTATTTTTCGAATGTCACAATTCGGAAACGGTTTATGCAGTGGACTATGCATTTTCTGCAATTCATTAAAAATAACCCTTTTTCCTAACTTCAACTTTCCACCCCTTTAGTTTTCTATCCAATTTAATAAGTTTTCATAATGATATTGAGCATCTGTATAGCCAAGATTATATAAATTAACGAGCTTTTCTTTACTTCTTTCTATTCCGCTTATTGGAAGCTGTACGCTAGGCTGAATAATATAAAAGTTGTCTTTTTGTTCTATTTGATTCATATAAGATATCGTCTCATTATAAAAACGATAATGTTCTACTAAAGATTGTGCGATATTCGGATATTTCCTATATAAAATTTTAGCTAGGCCAGAAAATTTATTTCGTTGCTTCTCATATCCTTCTGGTTTTGTCATAATTACAACGTTCTTTTCATAACCATCAGTTTGCGCTTTTAAAACCGGAATAGGATCTATAAGTCCTCCATCTAGTAATTTTCGATTATCATATTCTACAGCAGGCGCTATAAACGGCACTGAGCTAGATGCACGAATGATTTTTAAAATGTCATTTCCGTGTTCTGCTTTATTATAATAAATAGCTTGTCCTGATTCGCAGTCAGTCGTTCCTATAACAAACTGTTCATTTGAGTTTAAGAAAGTTTGAAAATCAAACGGTACAATTTTATTCGGTACTTCATCAAATAAAAAATCCATTCCAAATAATTCACGTTTTCGAATTAAATTTCGATAAGATATATAGCGATGATCTGCTACTAACTCTGTATTTACTTTTTTATTTCTCCCTTTTTGACGTGATAAATAAGTTGCTCCCATACAAGCTCCGGCGGATACGCCAACTACATAAGGGAAAAATAAGTTCTTTTCCATAAAATATTCGAGTACGCCTGCAGTATATAAACCTTTCATTCCTCCGCCTTCTAATACTAAACCGATATTTTTCATGCTATATCCCTCTGCTTCTTTTTTCTTACTTACATATTAGCATAAGATATTAAGATGAGGTTATATAAATGAATTGCAATAATAACCAGAAACTACTAAAGTAATATCATAATTTCTTAGTAAATAGCATGGTACAATATAAGTAACACATTCCACAAATAATGGAGGAGGAATTTCCTATGGGTTTATTTAGCGGTATTTTAGGAAATGCATCAAATACGAGTACAGAAAGTGTAGAACGTGATTTAGAGAAGATTATGTTAGACGATGAGAAAGTTGAACATGCTTATAAATTAATTCGTGATTTAATTGTATTCACAAATCGTCGTCTTATTTTAGTAGATAAACAAGGAATATCAGGTAAAAAAACTGAGTATCATTCAATCCCTTATAAAAGCATTACACAATTTAGCATTGAAACAGCTGGGCATTTTGATTTAGATGCAGAACTTAAAATTGGGGTATCTAGTTTGAGTACGCCAATTACGAAAGAATTTAAAGGTGACGATAGTGTTTTAAGCATTCAAAAAGCGTTGGTAACATATACGACGAAATAGTGTATTTTTGCATGTTTATTCATTTAAAAAATTACTAATCCGATTATTTTGGAAGAATATACATTAAAATTGTATATTTAATCTAAAATAACATAAAAAGGTAAAGCGTATTTTAAACGCTTTACCTTTCTTTTTTGTAATAAATAAGTGTAGTTTTATCATTTAATTTCTTAGTTACTTCTGTTCTTTTATATCCCATCTTTTCGTATAGAAAACAATTTCTTTCTTCTTCTAAAATCGTAGCAAGTTCAAAACTTCGTGCTTCTGGAAACATCTCTTCAATTAAAATAAGTACCTTCTGAGCAATTCCTTTCCCTTGATAGATTGGATGAATAAACATTGGACTGATCCAAAATTTATAAGGTAGTTCTTTTTGGGATATACATATCGCTCCAACAAGTTTCGAATCTATTATCATCTTATAAAAATTACTGCTGGGATTATTTATTCTAAATATAGTTTTTTCAATAGATTCATTTGCTGGGTTTGTTTCATAGTCTTTATATTTATTTAATAAAGGGGTAAATGAGTCTATTTGCATTTGAAATAAAACTGCTGCATCACTTTCTGTTGCCTTCTCTAATGTAATCTCCATGTTACCAATTTAGTCGTTTTCTTAATGAAGTTATATGAGCTGTATGATGACGACCATGCCATGCATATAGTCCAATTGCAACAGCAAGTTTTGTTTCACCAGTATCTGGATGGTTAAATGTCTTTTCTAAATCTTCAAGTTCTAAAGAATATAAAAGGTTAACCCATCTTTTATGTAATGACTCTAACATTACTAATGAAACATCTACTGGTAATTTAGAATCAGGTAATTCTGCCCACTTTTCTTCTTTATATGGTTTAATCGTTGGATTCTTTTCTGTTAGTGCTAATTTAAAGCGTATGTAGCTATTCATGTGGCTGTCAACAACGTGATGGACTACTTGACGAACTGTCCATCCACCAACGCGGTACGGTGTGTCTAACTGCTTCTGATCTAAATCTTTAATAGCTTTCGTTAGTTCATTAGGTAAATCTTCAATTTCTTGAATCCATGTATCTATCATTTCTTCCGTTATAGGACGTTTGTATGTAAATTGCCCAATTGGATATCGTAAATCATTCATGAATAAGTCCCCCTTCTTATAAGCGCGAATTATTTCTCCAAATATAATGTACAAAATTCACCTGTTCCCCATTTAATTGTACAGATGTTGTATCTGCTTCGTTTTGATAAGAAGAAAATCCGCTTTTTTCTAGTACAATTTGTGATGCAAGATTATTAGAAGTTGTTTTAGCATGAACCTCATTAATTTCATTATTTTTTGCTACGTCTAAAATTAATTTTACGGCTGCAGTTGCAACTCCTTTTTTAGTAAATTTTTCTCCGACCCGATAACCTAACGAACTGATTCGAGTCTCCGAATCTATATCTATTAAATTTATTCTTCCTACAATTTCATTTTCTTCGTTACGAATTAAATAAAAATAAGATTCTCCATCCGCCTGTTCTATTAATAAATCATCTAGTAGTTTTTGAAAATATTCAAAATCAAAATATTGCGAGCCACGATTAGGTACCATTGTTTCAAAAAAAGACTTATTCGTAAGTTCAAACGTAAATAAATCCTTAGCATCGTGTTTCTTTAATTGTTCTATGTATATTTTCATTTCGATTACCCCTTCTATATCTACTAACTGTTATATATTCTTTTTTAATCAACTATTTTCCTGCTATTTCTTTCGTTTTAATAACACAGCAAGTAGCACTTTTGGATGAAATAGGTGAAATGGACTACGAATTAAATTCATCACTCGTACTAACCGAATATAAACATCAGAATTACTTGCGGATAGTCGATATATTTGTTTCGTATACCATAGCTGAAATTTTTGTTTTGTAGTTAATTCTCTCTGTAGCTGCGGGTGACGTGATATTTCCGTTGTTGTCATATCCCAAGGGGTTTCTATTATAGTAGCTGCCTTTTTATAAAATTGTTTTGTAAATGTTTTATCAAGTTGTTTTCTACCTTGCAGAAGTAATTGCAACTGGTGAGCTTCCATAGCTGCAACGGAAACACCTTGACCGAAAACAGGATCAAAACGACAGTGTGCATCTCCAACGACTAATAATCCTTCTGGCATATTTGTAGTGAGATCAAATCTCCGACGTACTTGATAAGGAATTTTATACGTTTTGATATCTGAAATTGCCTCCGCTTTATTTAGGAAATCTGTAACATTGGAGATTGATAGATTTTCAGCAAAATTATAAAATTCCTCATCTGTTTGTGGTGCTTTCTCACTTGCATACCCGCTGAAAGTAACAAAATAACGATTATCCTCAATCGTTTGAATAAGAACACCATGCGGATTGTCAGGGAAACTTGGAGACATTAGCATATTACAGCAGTCTAACTCCTCATTTTCTTTAAGTTTAAACATTTTCGTTGCGTAAAATAAATCAATACGAACTTTCTCTTCTTGTACTTCAATTTCGTATTCTCGTAGCCACTCTATACTTTTTGAACTAAATCCACTTGCATCAACAACAATATCTGCATGTATTTCTTCTTGTGTGTCTGTCTCTAAACATTTAACTTTTACACCACATACTTTGTTAGCTTTTCTGTCTACTATTAACCTTTCCACTAGTGTTTTAAATTTACTGGTGATATTTGAAATTTGATATATTCGTTTTTGAATATGCCATTCAAGCAAAAACCTACTTTGTTGAATCATATGTACTTCCCCTATGAACGGCTGTTTCCATAGACCAAATTGATGCCATTTTAAATCGCGAGTAAAGTTATTTACGATACTACCTGCTTTTATTAATTCATTCATAATATTAGGAAACAATTCTTCAATTGCGTTTTCTCCACCTTTTAATAACACATGAGGATGATTACTTTGTGGAACTCTTTTTCTCGAAGACTTTCCATCCCATCTTTCACCAGCTTCTATAATGATTACTTCTTTAAAAGAAGTTGATAATGCTTTTGCTGCGAACTTTCCTGCCATACTTCCACCAATAACGATAGCCTTATTAAACATGTTTTCCCCCTTAATAAAAAGAGATCCTGCCTTGTATGAATGAAACAGGATCTTAAACAAATTAACTTCTTTATCATTATACTTAAAATACATCAGTAAATTGCAACGTTAAAATTAAAATACCTAATCCCCATACGTAATACGCGAATACTTTTAAAGAGTGACGTTTTAAATATTGAATCATCCATGAAACGGCTATGTATCCAAAAAACGCTGCTGATAACGTTCCGACAATTAAAGATGTACTAGAAATAGATTCTGCTTTCCCTTGAAAAACATCTGCAAATTGCAAAATGATAGCTCCGACAATGGCTGGCGTTGATAATAAAAAAGAAAAGTAAGCAGCAGTTTCGCGGTCTAACTTCCTCCATAATGCAGCGACGATTGTCATACCAGAACGAGAAATTGCCGGAAAAATAGCTGCCGCTTGAAATGAACCGATGATAAATGCGTCTTTATATGTAATGTCGTCCATTTTTTTACGACCATTCTTTTGTTTATCTGCCATGTAGAGGAAGAATCCTGTCACTAAAAACTCCCAACCAATCGTAATACCTGTTTTTGAAATATCCTCAAAAAAGTCTTTAAATAACAACCCGATTACAACTGCGGGTATCGTTCCGACAATAAGTAGTAGCATCAGCTTTGAAAACGGATTTTTGATTAAATATATAAATTCTTTTTTGTAATAAATAAAGACTGCAAGTAAAGTGCCGATATGCAGCATCGTATCTAAAAACAATCCTGCTTCATCTAATTGAAACAAATGCCTTCCTAAATAAAGATGACCTGTACTACTTATCGGTAAAAACTCTGTTAAACCTTGTATGATCCCTAATATAAAAGCTTCTAACCAATTCATGATGGGCCCCTTTCTTGTTTGCTTGTACCAATATATGAAGGTTAAATTTTCGATATGAAAAAAACTATATTTCTCTATGAATTTTCTTTCAATCCATGGATATATATGTAAAAAGGGATGAGGAGGCTTACTATGCGGAAACATACAAAATTCGGCAATGTATTACTGTGGATAGGACCTATCCTTGTATTTGTAGGGTTATGTATGACAAATGTTATTTCTGATATTCCTTTCTTTTTTGGAAAACATAAAACAATTGGAATTGTACTTATATGTATAGGTGTAGTTTGTTTTATTGTTGCTAATCATTTAAAAAAAGGAGAAAAATATGAGGGCTAAATCTAAATAAAAAAACAATCCCAGTATATGTGCTAGGATTGTTTTTTTATTGCTTATTTATAGAATACTTTATCAACGTTATATTTTGCTTTGTATTCGTTAATGATATATGTTTCGTAAATTTCTCTTTCAGTTGGATCTTCTACGATACATGCATCAATGCGGTATACTTCATCACGGTGATTTTTGATTGGAGAAACATTATCTTCAAAATGCTTCTTAATACGTTGTCTAATTTTACGAGCTTTACCTACGAAAAGTAGTTCGTCATTAATATTGTAAAACATAAAAATGCCGCCTTTATCTCTAGGGAACAAGTGGAAATCGATAAAACCATTGATTGGCGTAATTCTTGGCTCGTCTCCTCTAATAACTTGTTTACGTTCAGTAATTGTAACATCAACTTCAGGGATACTAATTTTAATCAAGTTCATTCACGTCCTCTTTTATTATAAAGATAAATAATAGCATACATATGTAAGAAAAGCTACGTTCATAGGCATATTTCATTTTATAATTCAAATATTATAGGTGTATCATGTAAACTCTTCTTCCAAATCATATGATCACTTGATTCTCCCCAATAATCTTTCAGTACATAACTAGGCTCTCCAAACTTCTTCGTCCATATACTTTGTGCTTTTTTGTAGCCACTATCTAAACAGAATTCTGTTATTCCTCTGCTAAGTAACGTAAGAAACATTGTGTTTAGTAGCAAACTTCCAATACCCTTTCTTTGATACTCTGGCAGTATAAAAACAGTTCCTATTTCATACAAATCCTTAAGTACACCGCCTGTACAACTATTAATCAACGTACTTGCTGGACCAACTTCAATTGTTCCGATGATTTTATCGTTATTTGTATCAATTGCTAATAAAAAGTAACGTTTTTCTCCATTACTATCAAAATCTGTTTTCAAATATTGCTTTTTCATGTTAATTTCATTTTCTATGTCATCCAATAGTTGTGATAATCCTTCGTCTTTATATGTATTCGTAATAACTATACAGAAAAATAAGTGTAGTTCCTCTAAATCATCCGAATTTGGTCTCCTAATTGCAATGTTATACATGTTTTAAGTCTCCATTCTATACAAGTGTTAAAACCATACTCTATATACTCTATTCAACAATATTCTACAAAGCCCTGCATAGATCCAGCAGTATAGAAAACTCAGTATAAATATTGATAAAATCATTTTTATATCCATAATTGTATGAATAGTAGGACCAAGTACTGGAAAACGGAAAATATCGAGAACTATCATAATTCCTATAAGTAGACAAATTGCAGAAAAGGAAACAACCCAAATTCTCCTCTTGAATAGTATAAAGGAAAGCCCTAAGGCTATACCTAATAAACCTGTAGTAAAAGGAAAAACAATTAGTTCACTTGGCTCAATAATAAATAATAGGAGAATAGTAAGGAAATAAGAAAGTACTCCCTCACGAATAGAGTAGCAAATCGCCAAAAAAATTGGTAACGTCGCAAAAGGGCTAATAAATAACCCTATACCAGGAATTAAGTTACCTGCTGCTTGAAACATGGTGGCCAAAGCACTCATTAAAGCTGTAATGACTACTTTATTTGCTAGGGATAATTTTCTTTTATGAACAAAGTCCCCATTATTCTTTATCATAAGTTGACACCAATAACGTACAAATCGATTCATCAAAATACCCCCTAAAGATATCTCATCCATCACTTTCTATCTTATTCATACACTAGTGGTTTATGAGCTGTGTTCTACTTGTAATGAGTTACTATACAATAAAAGGCTTTTAGGGGGAGAACTTGTACGTTTTAAAACAAAGGGAATTCCTTGTATGATTAAACTACGAGTGTATATCGTATTAAGGGGTAATTTCAAAAATGGTACCTTTGTTAAAATCAGTTACTTTCATAGAACCGTAAACTCCTAAATATAACCTAGTTTGATCCAAATTTGTTCCTAAACTCATATAATAAGCTGATTGCGTACCAAAATCATAATCAGTTTCAATAACATGAAAATCAGTATGTTTACCATCTGTACCTGCTCTAGTATATGCTAATACACCTTTAACTGGCGGCCGAGACTCTTCTTTTCTAGCAAGGTCAGTAAACACAACACTACCATGTAAATTCGGGATTGCAGTTCCCATATATGGTTGAACGCCTGTTAGTGAAGTTCCTCCAAACTTATCCGGTCTTGGATCTTTATGAAAATAACTAATGAGTGGCTGAATTCGCTTCACTGATGTTTCTATTGTTTCATTATAATAAGCCATTGTTCTCTCATCAAAAGTAGGATTTTCAGAACAGTGTTTTATAAAAGAAGTAGGCAATTCTCCTTCCCATCCTCTCCAACCAAAATTAATAAATCCATCTTGATTGGGGGTGAGTCTCATTACATGCATTTGAACAAGTTCGGTAACCCGGATTGGTTTATATTGAACAAATGAAAAAATAGACTCTACAATATCCTGTCCGACATTACCTGCATATTTAATATACTGATTATAAAACCTTTGGAATGAAATACCGGTTATATTACGAACACCTTTTGCAATTACTGTAAGTGTTTCTTGTATAGATAGAGGAAGTTCATTAAAGCGTGTAACGACTGGAGGATTATTTATGAATGTATTTTTACTTACATCGATTTCAATAATTTTACCTGCTATTTCTAAATCATCTTGGCTTAAATTGAACGGATCATAACCCGAGCCACCATCTCCATTTGTAAAAACAAGTTTCCCCGTCTCTGGAGAAAAGTTTAAAGTATTTCCTCCATTATGATTAAAAAATGGACGTTTTATATTAAGTAATGTTCTACGTTTTTGAGGGTGACCGTTTGATTGTAAAATCCATTCTTCAATTGTATCGATATGATCATATTGCGTATCTCTATTTAGCCATTTTAAATTTAAAGTTTTCGGGTCACAAGGATTCGGTTTAAATTGTTCAGAAAGTGCACTAGGTCCTTGAGTGCCAGCTACTGAATAATGAAGATAAAATAAACCGTTTTGATAAAATTGTGGATGAAATGTTAGTCCTAGCAATCCTCGTTCATCATAACCACTACTAGAGACACCTTCTTCAGATGTGCCTAATTTTATAATTCGCGGACGAATATTTAAAAATGTTTTTATGACGCCATCTCCTATGTAGAAAACCTCTCCTAATTGCGTTGCGATAAATAGCCTTTCAGCCGATTCACCTGGAAGAATTGCTGTTTTTATTACAGTGGGTAAATTGATGTTATGAACAATGGGTCGTAAACGAACTTTAACTTTTGTCAATTAACTTTACACCCCTTTATATTCTTTTTAATAGAAGAGTATGATTAGAGGGATCTTATTAGTATCAAAAAGAGCAATTCCTTTTTATTACAAATTTATATATAATATAATTATAAATAAACTAGGAGGGCTACTTATGACACTTTTACTACAAATCATCTTACCGCTTATATTTGCACTATATTTATTTACCCTCTATCGTAATACAACTATTGGAAAAGCTGCTTTTCTTTTAGCGGTCATTATTGGGATTTTTGGATTAGAGAACATTTTTCAGCATGCTCATCTAACAGATCATGTTGTTTATCCATATTGGAGCAGTTTAAAGGCAGTTATTATCGTTTTATCAGTCGTATTTCTATTTAAAAAAGGTGGTTTAACAGGAAAATATTGATTTATAATGCTGTACATATTTTATTGTTAAACTGCTTTTAATTTATAAAAAAGAAATGTTTATGTAAAAACACGAAAGGATGTGTTACATATGTCTATAAATATTATTTCTATAGTTTCTATAATAATATGGATTATGTTGATTACAGAACTTATAAAACCTTCAAAAGAACAGAATGGACGAAAGGTAGAAATGTTATTAACTACTGGTTCCGCATCAACACTTATTTTGACGATTTCATTTATTCAAAATATCTCGTTTTGGGATTGATAGTGATATAACTAGCAAAAATATGTATGCATAAAAAAGATTAGGACCGTACATCTCTAATATGTACGGTCCTTTTGTTTACTAGCGGTTCACTTATAAGTATTACAACTTGAATTTCTTTTTAAGCTTCTTATATTTTCTATACGAACGTCTAACAATGTTTAACATAAAATACGGAATTTTAACAGGGAAAGGCAATTTATAAATGAAAGGCAAATAAAATGTAAAATATGCCTTTTCTAGATCTCTCCACTTACTATCTTCATTTGTTTTTAAGAAATCAGATACATCGACTACATATCCCCTTCCTTTTTCCATCATCACATTTTTCCCGTGAACATCGCAGGGGGTTAATCCTTGTTCTCTTGCATACTCTAAAGCTTTATTGATATCAAGGATCACCTGCTTAGGGATTTTAATCCCTTTATGAACAGCATCGTATAAGGTAATTTCTTTTAACCGTTTCAATACTATGAAATTTTCTCCTTTATAAATAAGCTTTGAATAAGAAGGATGATTTCCGATTCTGCGGTATACTTCTGATTCTTTTTCAATGCCTTCTCCTTCTCGTGCGTAAACTTTCACTACCCAATCTTTGTATTCTTTGTGCATGAATACTGCGGCATAATTACCTTTCCCTAAACACTTCCAAAGTCTAGGAATATCTTTAACTACTACAGGCTCGGATTCATCCTCGCTTCTTATGCTTATCTCTTTTAATAATTCATTCTTTATCAATCCCACAAAACAATTTATACTCATCATTTCCACTCCGGTTTTGCTAAAAGTGGGCCTGCCCACATTTTAACGAAAATATACACTAAGCGAATTTTAGCATAAAACTGGTCATCTTTCTTCTTCAAATAAAAAGATGACTCGTTTTATTTGAACTGTTGAATACTTAATATGTATTCCGCTATACAGAGCCAAAAACCATACAATAAAAAAATATTTCTAACTATTTTTATTTTTCCAGGGGTAACTGTATAGAAAAAAACTTGCTACATATGAAGAATAGTAAGTTTTTTAATTGTTCAATTCTTGTTCCACTAACGTCTTTGCTAATACTTTTACTATTTTAATAGTCTTTTGTTTAATTCCCACAATGCTGTTTTGTTACTGTCCCATTTCAAAAGCGTTACTGCTTCTTCAAAGGATACCCATTTATAATGTAAGTGTTCTTTAGATAATGAGATGTTTTTTGTAGGGACGTTAACTCCAAAAGAAAATTCTTTTATTACATAAACCTCTTCACCCCAAAGGAATTCTCCAACTACATCCTCTACTGGTAGTGAAGACACAGAATCTAATTGTATATATGAACATTCTCTTGTAATACCAGCCTCTTCAAACGCTTCACGTTTTGCTGATTCAATAGGAATCTCACCGTCTTCACCACCACCGGCTATCCCTTGCCAATAAGCATAATCACTTCGGTTGAAAATCGCGTATTGAATAGAATCGTCAGTTTTTATATAAGGAAATATCAATACTTGATACGGTGCTCTCATTGCTTAACCTCCTCTCGAAAATAAGCTTTAAATAAATAGAAATAAAGAGCAAACATCACAATTCTACCTTAATAATGCAGGTTTATGGTGTCGGCTCTTTATTTTTAAAGTATTTTATTTTTCATAAACAGTCTTACTCTTAACAGAGAAAAAAAACTGCTTATTTCCTATCGAATTTGCTTAGCGTATTTTTTCTATATCTTATGTTATTCAATTGCGCCTGCAACGTCATAATCATTTAAATCTAATTCAATTGGTTGTCCCAGCGCTAACTTAGCAAGTTCTGATCCTAAATATGGACCTGCAGTTAAACCTGAGGCACCTAATCCGTTTGCAACGAGAATACCTTCAAAGTTAGGAAGCGGGCCAATTACAGGTAAGAACCCTGGAGTAAATGGTCTAAATCCAACTCTCGTTTCAAGCATAGTAGCATTTTCTAAGCCAGGTGCAACTGTTAATGCTTTATGGAATACTTCATTTAAACCACCAGCCGTTACACGGTGATCGAAACCAGTATCATTCTCATGTGTTGCACCAATTACGACATGGCCATTGTCAAATGTTAAAATGTATTGATCATTTGGCGGCATAACAACTGGCATATTTTCAGTTGCTGTATTTTCCATTTGCAAATGAACAATTTGTCCTTTTTGGAACGTAACTAAGAAGTTAATTCCTAATGGGTTTAAGATTTCGTTCGCCCATGCACCAGCCGTTACAATAACCTTCTCTGCTAAAATTGTTTCATCGTTTACTTTAACACCCGTAATATGATTACCTTCACGGACTAATACTGCATCACCTTTTAAAAAAGTTGCGCCATGTTTTTTCGCAGCGCTTATTAATGCGTTGCGTAATAATCTTCCGTTTACTCTTGCAGCACCACTAATATGAACAGAACTATATTCTTCTGATAATGCCGGGAATAATTTTTTCGTTTCTTCAGCTGATAAACGCGTAATTTCACCAATCTCAGGTGCATCTTCACGGCGTTTATAAGCTCGCTCTTCCATTTGATCTAATTTTTTCTCATCAGTATGTAAACTAATTGCACCTACACGGTTGTAACCTGTATCCGTTTCACCGTCGTCTTCTAATTGCTGAATTAACGAAGAATAGTAACGTGCACCGCCTTTAACGATTTTATACCATGCTTTATTACGACGTTGCGAAAGCCATGGACAGACAATACCTGCTGCTGCATCTGTTGCTTGACCTACTTGTTGACGATCCACGATAGTAACGTTCGCGCCAGCCTTAGCAAGATGGTAAGCAGTAGACGCTCCTAAAATACCAGCTCCAACTACAATATACGATTTCATTTCAAACACCTTTTCTCTTTTGCTAATTATTTAAATATAAGAACATACTTTAGTATACTGAAAGGAATCCTTTTTACAATGTGCTAAGCTCAATTAATTGTTGCATCATTGTGAATTACCTAGTTTTACTTTTTCTTTTTACGAAATAATTCAATTGTTTTATATCCTTGGGAAAGAATTTCGATCATTTTCTCAAGACGTTTTTCACGTGTTTTTTCTTGTTTTACAGAAAATAAATTACGTGCCCAATCTTTTTGATATCCAGGTGTTAAACTTTGATAAAACTTAAGTTCATTTGGGTGATTAGCTAATAAAGCTTCAACATCTTGAATTCGATCTGCATAATCAGCTACACATTGGCTCATTGCAGGCGTTTTTGTCGCTTTTTTCTTCTCACGCTTTAAACCTACAACAGTAAAGATGTCATCCATACTTACCATTCGTGCAAATTTAATATCGCTTTCTCCCACATATCCATCTTCTCCAACGTTTAATGCTGGAAACATCTCATCACGGTGAATAAACGTACTGTAGCGAGAATTACCCTTTTTCGGATATGCAATGAATATGTATCCTTTTTCAATTAGTAATTCTTCATTACTAATAATAAAATTTGTTTGTTTCACCATTTCATCCAGTGTTTCTACAAAAATAAAAATAGCATCGTGTTCTTTTGAAAATGTAGTTTCTTTCCCGGTAAAAATATCATAATCACTTGGTTCATTAATTACGACCATATTTGTATACTTATTAAGCTTTAATTTATCGATTATTGACATAAAAATCTTCCTTTACATTTAAAATTCATTGTTTATCCTTTTTTATACTGTTCTAGTGTATTATATCTATTAAGAAAATCAAACTTTAATAATTGTTTTAAATTAAAATAACCGATTCTTCATAAGAACCGGCTAGCTATTTGTTTTATCATAACTCAATAGCAAATAAAGTATTTAAAAGCTCCCTATATTGCTCTTCTGTAATTTCACGTTTCGCTTTTTCGCCATGAACTATTTCAGTGAAACTAGTATTGGTTAAAGAGACATGACCAGATTCCGTCAATTTCACTGCAATTGGTCCTTTATTGAAAATAGATTTCTCATCTTCTACTACTCTTTTTTGAACATCATTCACTACTGCCTCATCAATGATACGATTATAAAAAGCATGACATACTTTCCACTCACCGTTCGTATCTTTTCTTTCTAGAACGTAATTCCCTTTACTCGTATCTTTTCGTCTCACTCGATACGTACCATTTTTAGAAGAAACAGCCTCACCAGTAAAAGGCACAGGGACTAGAGGTACTAATGAAGCAATACCTACATCAATTACGTATCGTACGTTATCATAATTTAGAATAATCGTTATATGCCCATCCTCGAGTGCCCAAGTGTTTATATCATTTTTATATACGGTACCTAATGCGAGTTGTACATCATAACCACAATCTTTTAAAAAGTAGTACAAAAGAGTATTTAATTCATAACAAAGTCCACCGCGGGATCTAGTTAAAATTTTATCCTGTAAATTTTCCATAGTAATTGCATTCGAATTACGTGATATAACATCTAAATTCTCAAATGGTATAGTGTGTGCAAATGCAAAAAGAATTGTATTTAATTCTTCAAACTTCATTTCAGTACGCTTTGCAAGATTCAATCTTGTAAAAAGCTTATGTTGTAGACTTGTCATAGTCAGCACCCCTTAAAATGTATAAGTTAAACTAGTATATGCTGATTGTAATTTTGATGGGGTACTGAAACAATGTACATTTCGTTTAACTGTACCGGTACAAAAAGTCTAACTTACAAGATTACTCAAGATAAGAAGCTACGAATACAAATGTAATAGTTTGTCTATAGGTAAATTATTATAATCGCTTAAATCAACAAAATACTGAAGCTGCCACATTTGGCTCTTTTTAGCTTGGTTGCTAACAGGGGTATCCCAGATCGGATAAATCCTCATAGCCATCTTGCCTTTTTGATTTTGTGTTCTCAAGATTTTTTCCTTAAGAAGAATCTCTTTAGGGAAGATAAATTGTCCTAGTTTATTATCATCTATACAAGTGATAACTAATAAGTCAGTAGCAGCGTCATAAGAGAATGCTTGATTTTGCATATCGTCATCTTTCTCCCAAAAAGAAACAAATTGACCAATTTTATTAGGAGTAATTTTGGATTTTCTAAAACGAATGGTTTTGTTATTTAAGTGAAATAAATATCCTGCATATTCTGCGTTTTGCTTTTCTTCTTTTACATTCGCAATCAGTAAATTGTTAGGTTTGTAAATTATGTTGTTTAAGTTTTGTATCGTATCATTATAACTGTTCAAGAAAACTCCCCCTTTATTCATTTCTTAGTTTAACACAAACATCAGTTCTTATATGTTATAAATAATAAGCGATATGAAAAAGAGGGTAATTTTACTGGGGTATTGTTATTACTTTAATGTACTTAGTTTTTCAATTGCTTGTTGTTCAGTTGCTAAGTAAAAAATATCTTTACCTTTATTACATTCATAAATAAAATCCTTTAAGCTTTTACTAGTATACATAGAGAAATCTCCAACAATAGCAAATTTCACCTTGTAGTTTATAAACTTTTGAAGGATATCGCCCGCAAGACGTGTTTTTAGATCAAAGAAATCTTCACTTATTAAAGATTTATGGATAATAATATGCTTCGCATCTATCTCATATTGAACAGTTGCCATAGTATCTAATGCAGATTGAACATCGGATATTAATACCTTATCATTTCTAATGACCGCAATATTGATTCCATCGATTACTACTTTCTTTATTTCCATAGTCCCACCCCTTTATAATTTACACAATATGAGTAAAATTGTTTTACAAAACTTCGTATGAATCATAGATTAAATTAGCTGTAGCTTTTAAAATTGCCTCTATTTTTTATTACTAATACGGTCAATGAAATTAATTTTACTTGTTAAAAAAATATTGTGGCGTAACATAACTTAACAAGCTATCCAAAGTGTTAATCTCGGCATATGGTTGTATTTTGGTAGTATTCTTGATTTTCTGAGGGTTAAACCACACACCTTTTATATTTGCATTTTGAGGACCAGCAATATCCTTTTCTAAGTCATCTCCAATAAATAATACATCTTCTGGTTGCACATTAAGCTTATTTAATGCTAGTTCAAATATACGTTTATCCGGTTTACTAAATCCCACTTCTTCAGAAATAATGATCGTATCAAAGTAATTGTTTAAATTCGTGTTAATTATTTTAGCCCTTTGCCTCTGACTTGAGCCATTTGTTATAATTCCAATTTCAAAGTGCTTCTTTATATGATGTAAGAAATGAATAGTATTTTTGTCTATTGAAAAACATTTAGGGAAATTATTATTCCAAAAATCTTGGATATAATTGCGTGGCAATCTATACTTCGGCGGGAATTCATCAAACAACGATTCTAAAACTATTGTTTTATCACTCATGCCGTATTCCCTTTTATCATATTCTTTAAATTTCCGTAGCATATTGTTTTTAACTGTATCACTAACATCCTCATAACAATTTTCTAAAACAAATAAAAACAATTTATCTACTGCCATATCCCTATTAAGTAACGTATCATCTAAATCAAACAGCATAGCTTTATAACCCATCAAATAAATTCACAACCTTTCTATATTTCTTAGTTATCATCAAAAGTAATCAAAAAACAATTCATATCAAAGAACTCCTAATAGAACGCTATTCTAAGAGTTAAATCAAAAATCCTTTTTCTGTTTGTTAATTGATGTGAAAGTACATAAATTCAACTAAGGTAGTAGGTGAATTTTTTAATTATAATTTATAACTTTCAGATTAATTTGAAAGTATTTTGTGATAAGCTGTACGTAAAGATTAAATATAAAGGATGATTCGTATGCAAATTAGACCAAAGGCAAGTGAATATAACTCTTATTATGCTACGTATGTTAACTTAGTATCAGACGGAAATATCATACAAATTTTAGAACAACAAATAGAGGAAACGAATCTTTTATTAAAAGACATTTCTGATAGTGAGGGACTTTTTCGATATGCTCCTACTAAATGGAGTATAAAAGAAGTAATCGGCCATATTGCGGATACAGAACGTGTTATGGCGTATCGCTTGTTATCTATCGCTCGAGGCGAGACAGCAGAACTTCCAGGCTATAACGATGATATGTATGTTCTTAAAGCTGCTTTTGATAAGCAATCTATGCAAGATCTTCTTGAGAATTTAATAGTTGTTCGCCAATCTACCGTGCATTTACTGAAAAGCTTAGATAAAGACACTTGGTTACAAAAAGGATATGCGAACAAATCTGAAGTTACAGTTCGTGCATTAGCATACATCATAGCTGGACATGAGCTTCATCATCTACAAATTATAAAAGAACGTTATCTTGGTTCTAATGCATATCCAGTAAGTTAATACTTGAAGAAAAAGAGTCCCATTTATATAGGACTCTTTTTTGCTATTTATAAAATTCACCACGCAAGATGCAAACGAGCCCTTATACATAATTTTCTTCAGACTGATATACTATAAACACAATAGTTCTAGAAAGGTGATGATATTATGTATGAACAACAAAATAATAGGGATAGAGATCAAAAAATGATGTTTTTTATGCAAGGAGTTCCCACAAATAGAGTTAACATGAATCAATTGCCAAAATGGATTAGAATCTTCGGCTATTGTGCGTTTGGTTGGATGATACTATTTAGTTTCATTATGATTGTAGGTTTAATTCTGCAATAACGATACATTCAAAATGTTAACGGAACAGCATTTAGATTATACATCTAGGTAACAAGCTATTTTATTACCTAGATGTACTACCCATTCCTTTTCATCTTCATGAATGTCAATAAGTGCATTGAACATTCAACTTGTGAAGAATAGTAATGAGGGTGATAAAGGTCTATACTCACAATCCTTTTGATTTATTTTTGGATGGTAAAACATGTTTCTCTACTCTTTCATATTGAGTAAGTAATTGCCTAATTAAAGATAATTTCGGTACTAACCAATGCGAAAATACCGCCGAAATACATCCTATTAAAGCCCCTACTGCAACATCAAAAGGATAATGAACCCCTACCCAAATACGAGAGATCGCTATACAAAGCGCAAGTATAAGCCATAGCCATCCAGTTTTTTTACGAACAAGCCAAAACGAAAAACAAATTGAAAAAAAGAGAATCGTATGGTCACTAGGAAATGAATTATCTACAGCATGGTCGACAAGTTTATTAACATGAGGCAATACTGCAAACGGTTGATAATTCAGATGGAATTTCCCTGCTATTTTTCCAATCACCTCAGCAATTACAAAAGCAACCATCGCTTGAATAACCATCATCCTACTTTTTCTAGATCCAATAAACCAATAAGTTAAAATAATTAAAGCTAAAATATATACTATATATTCTGCCAAAAATACTATGGCCGGGTTTAGGAATGAATATTGTTTACCTAAATCATTAATGGCTCGAAAAATATCGATATTGAATTGAGAAAAAGACATTTCAAATCCCTCCTTATTAGTAAGGTGTCTTACTGATTGCCATATACTTTTATTACATGGATAGTGTTGGTTATTGTACCCACCTAAAAATACCAACCTCTTATGACACCGCTTTCTTCTTTTTCACTTTAATAAAAAAAGAAAAAGGAAAACATCGAACTTTCTTACAATCATTCATGCATTCTTACAGTTTTGTCATTTTCTCGTCACTTTGAAAATAGATTCATCGTCTTGCCTTTTGCTATATTCATAAACTCGTATATCTACAATTACGGAAACCCTAATCACACATAAAAAAGAGAAGAACCTTGGCGAGTTCTTCTCTTTTTGATTGATTAAATTGTAATACAATTACAGTATGTGAAATTATACTATTTTAACTTTAAAACAAATGAACTTAACGCAGGAACTTTAATTTTATTGTCATGCACAACATAAAGGGATTTACTTCCCGCTTGCTTCCCGTCTACTAGTACTTTCCAAGGACCTTTCGATGGAAGTGTTATTTCAACAGTTTCTCTATTTGCATTGTGAGCCACCGTAAAGTATTCATTTTTATTCCCCTCTATTGTATAAGCTACAGTATTTTTCGGAGCATCAATAAATGATACATGTGTTTTTATTTGCTCTGCAGATGTCATTCGAAAAGCTGAGTACTTTTTGCGTAATTCTATTAAACCTTTCATATAATCCACTTCATTATTAAACGTTGCACGGCGCAACCAGTCCATCTGGTTAATTGAATCTGGAGATTTGTAACTGTTATGATCACCATATTTCGTGCGCATAAACTCTTGTCCCGCATGTAAGAACGGAATACCTTGTGATGTTAATAAAATCGAAGAAGATAATTTATGCATTTGTTTTCGCACTTCTTCACTGTCACTTGGATTAGTCAACTCAAGTTTATCCCATAATGTATGATTATCATGTGCTTCCACATACGTTAGTACCTGCTCTGGATCTTGGTAAGTCGACGAATTTGTATCGTAGTCAATGCCTGCGGTAATACCTTTTTTAATACGGTCTTCCATGTGTTCTTTTCCATTTACAAACCCATTTTCTTTCTCTTCAAATACACTACCTTTTAATCCATCACGTATATTATCGTTAAAATGAGCAATCCCTTTCATTTTCTCTGCATTTTTTTGATTTGCTTTCAACTCTGCTGCAAGAGGAGTATTTAAATCCCAACCTTCTCCATGCAGTATAATAGAAGGGTCAATTTGACTAACAGCTTTACGTATTTCATTCATCGTTTCATAATCATGAATACCCATTAAATCAAAACGGAATCCGTCTAAATTGTATTCTTTTGCCCAATATGTGACGGAATCTATCATAAATTTCCTCATCATTTTTCTTTCTGAAGCCGTATCATTTCCTACACCGGTTCCATTTGCAAATGTTCCATCTTCATTGTAACGATAATAATAACCGGGAACTAACTTATGAAAATTAGATTCAGCAGCATTATACATATGGTTATAAACTACATCCATAACAACACGAAGATTATTATCATGTAGTGTTTGAATCATTTGTTTTAATTCAGTTATTCGAACAGTTGGCTCGTATGGATTTGTAGAATAGGACCCCTCTGGTACGTTAAAGTTTTTTGGATCATATCCCCAGTTATATTGTGGTTCGTTTACATTCTCTTCATTTATTGAAGCATAATCAAATATCGGCAAAAGCTGAACGTGTGTAACACCAAGATCTTTTATATGATCAAGTCCTGTTTTCACATCTTCAGGCCCTCTTGTTCCTTTTTCTGTTACACCTAAATATTTTCCTTTCTGTTTAATGCCACTTTCGGGCTGAATAGAAAGATCACGTACATGCAATTCATAAATAATAGCATCTTCCGGATTTTTTAATTTAGGCTTTTTGTTAGTGTTCCATTTTTTCGGATTTGTTTCTTCTAAATCAATAACCGCACCTTTATCTCCATTTACAGAAGCAGCACGTGCATACGGATCAACTGCTTCTGTCCACTTATCACCAATTTTTACCTTATACGTATAATAGAGACCTTTTTGATTCCCTTTAAGTTCTGCTTTCCAGGTGCCCTTTTCACCTTGTTGCATATTTATTTCAGTACCTATTTTATCGTTCCATTTTTTATATGTAACTAACTTCGCTTCACTCGCAGTAGGAGCCCATACACGGAACTTTGTATGTTGCACGGTATATGTATTTCCTAAATCGTTACCACCATAATAAAATAAATGATCAAATTCCTCACTACGAATGACTTTACCAATTTCAGTATTCGTATCAGCTAAGTTTTCTATTTTAACTTTGTATGTTTGTTTTAAATCAATTTTCTGTTCCGTAATTATTTTCACCTTATTCGTAATATCTCCACTGTTTATATCATAAGGAGTAATATTCTTAATTTTAATACCTTCAATTTCGATTTTCTGTTCCTTAATATGAAATGGAACATTCGTCGTTACAGTGATTTCATTGAAACTATCAATAGTTGCTTTTTGAATTGATAGATCCGAAGAAGGCTTAGCGTTATATACCTTTTCATCACCAGAAAGAATCCATACTTCAGCACGACCGTCCTTTATATTTTCAATCCAACGATCCCCACCCTCTTTTTCCCACTCATTTGTACGAATGATGAATCCTACACGATTATAGTCACCATCTATATTAATCTTAGCGTACTTTCCAAATTCATCTTCACCAGTAAATTCATAAGATGTACCATTTGCATTTTCTCCCCATAACCAAAGATTCCAGTCTTTTGTATTTCCAAGCTGCTCTTTGTAATGAATGATAACTTCAGTTGTTTTCGAATTTGAAACTGCCTTTACACTTTGAAAAGAGAAAACAGATGATAACATAACGATTATAGTAAGCAATAAAACTGATTTGTTAATTAATCTTTTTGTCATTTGCACTACATACACCCTTTCTTTAAATAGTACGGACGATTTATTATGCCCGTACTACATTACACAATTTAAATTAATCTAGAAATCTCTTTTGCTTCCCCCCCCCGTATTGGTTATTTTCACATATGTATTTCAATGATCTTTCCAATACGAAAACGTTTGCATTGATTGTTAAAAAAATAGTTTATTTATGTCTTCATATATCTGTAAATACGAAAAGATCAGGGAAATTATTTTAAAGCAATCGTTTGTTATCGCTTTCATTTTATAGCACTTCCCATTAAGGGGTCAATATATTATTAATTTTCTGTTTTTATATACTATAAACCTAAAATCTTTGTCGCAACTTCTTAAAGGTAGAGTACCTAATTATTGCTTAGTAAGTTTATTTTTCAAATACATTGGTATGAAAAAAACAGCTAATATCCTTAAAACGACATTAGCTGTTTTTCATAATGTAATAATATATGAATAAGAACTATATTTCTAACTTACTTAATTTTTGCTGCATCAAATGCCTTTTGTACTGCTTGAACTTCAGCTGAATTTGCACCATATTTGTTAGTTGCCACTCGAATACATGCTGATCTCAATTCTTTGAAATTAGAAGTCATGTTTAACTCATCTGTATTTGCATAATAGAAAATATCAAACATTTTATCTTCACCAATTCCTTTAACAATTACTCCGTTATGAGTTCCGCCTTTTGCAATAAGATAAGCAACTTTATTAATAATGCTTGAATTAAAATGAACGCCACCTTGATCCCATCCATTAAAATCGTTAAATTCACTGTAATCATCTGGATAAGGTACTCCAAGTGAAGATGGAACAGAAGCTGGGTTTTCCATATCACGGAAGACAGATCCAGTTTGTTCTCCCATCGTCCAGTTAAAGCTTCCATTATTTACGTATTTCTCAATAGATGTTCCCATAATATCAGATAGTGCCTCATTAATCGCACCAGATTCACCGTAATATTCAAGATTAGATTCACTAGAAGTAACAGCATGTGTAAATTCATGGCCAGCTACGTCATATGCTTTGACGATAGGATCACCATATACAAGCATACTTCCATTATTAGCACTCAATGCATTCTGCCAATTTTTCGGATCATTCGTCTCTTCAGAATCCCAAGCGTGTACAACTGAAACTACCTTTTGTCCCTTATTATCAAAGCTATTACGGTTGTATTTATCTTTATAAAAATCAAAAACTTTTGTTGCTAAGTAATGAGCACTTACTGCTTTTGGATCGTTAAATGTTGTCGAAGTACTAGTTGCTAATGTACCAGGATAATAGCTTTCTTCTTTCGTAATATCTCTATAATTCACATCATATGTTTCAATTCCTTGCCCTCTTGTATAATCAGCCAGAGCATATTTGCCATTACTTTGTTTAGAAATACCAAATGAACGAGAGATCCCTAAATCATCTTTTCCAGTGCCCGTTAATGATGTAAGACTGCTTTTTTTACTTTTCTTTAAGGCTCCAACTAGTTTTTCACTTGCTTTCAAGTTAGACTCTTGTACCATATTTTTTAACATATCACCATTTTGTGCATTTACTAAATATGTTCCGGAAACATATTTTGGTGTTGCCGCTTCAAATGTAACCTGGTATGCATTGCTAGCTTGGCCATTATTTTCATCAACAAAAATAACTTCCTTAACTTCTGGCTCAGAAATAAAATTGATATCGTTCCCGTACTTCGTATAAATATATTGTTTCGCTTCATCTTTTGATAGATTGATAGGCTTTTTCAATTCTTCTTGTTTTAAATTTTGCGCGCTATCACCTGAAACACTTTTAATAACACCGTTATAATCTACGTGTGCAGTTAATTGATGGCCATATACTTCTTTTCCTTCATATGTTTGCTGTATACGTACAAGTGTAGTCCCATCATATGAATCACGTTTTTGAAGAACTTTGTAATCTACTCCAGTTTCTCCATTGACTTGTTTTGAAGAAAGGGCTTGTTCTGTTTTCTCCTTAAGAGCATCTTTTACTACATTCTCTGGTGCCTTTTGTGACGGTTGTGTAAGTTCACCAGAACGGAATGATTCCTCCTGAATTTGAACTTGTAGTTGATCTGTTTCCTCTGCATGACCTACTCCGTATGGTGCTACTGCTGTTAAAGCTAAACCTGTTGTTAATGCTACCTTAGTTAACGTCTTTTTGTTTTTCATTTTTTCACCTCGTATAATTTTGAAATAGAAAGCTTGTACAAAGTATACTGCCTGCTCCTGTCGAAAAAAAGGGAAAATACACAATTTATGTAACATTATGCAAAATTACATAATGTAAGGGCGATAATACGAATAAAGAACAACTTATATATGTGCATGAATTTCAAAAAAAAGAGCACTTTAAGGTGCTCTTCAAATACGATTATAAATTATGCATTGTGTCATTTATTAGTATATGCTCGTCTCATTCAATTGTTTATTTGGTGATTTCGCTGCACAATAACTTATAAAAATTAGTTATCTCATACATTGAAATTCTTCGTTACTATTTGATTAGTAGATAAAAGAGATAGTTAAAATAATGTAAGAAATAAGCATTATAAAAGCAAACCAATAGATAAAGATATCACTCGACATGTATTGTGTTATTCTTTTTTTCATATAAATTTGTTTTACTTATTTACTTTTTCAGGATTAATTTGAAATTGACCTTTCCAAGATCCAGCTATTTTTCCTATTTTATTTATGTTTACATCTAATGTTAAAGGCTGTTTAAAGGAACCTTTTCCTTCAAGACCTTCAACAAATGTAATGACGCCTTCTGGTCTGTCTTTATCACGAATGCCTACATGCTCTAACTGTTTTCCTTCTGACAATAATTCAAATGGTGAATTGTCTTCACCTTGAATAAATGATAATTGTGAAAACATACCATTTCCTGTGTTATATTCAGGATTTTCTTCTTGTTGTCCATTTACTTTTCCATCGCTTTTTATATCTAATCCATTTGTATCAAATTCAAATGGCATTAGAGTTCCATCGGCTTTCTCCACTCTATAATGAACAGATATACGTGCATCTGCCACATATAATTCTTTAAAATGTACAGTTATCCCTTGATCTGTTATCTTTTCATCAATAGGTATAAACTGCCCGTTCAACATACCTTCTTGTTGTACACCGTTTTCATCTTTACTTCCTTCATTCACAACCGTATCATTTAATACTTCATTAGCAAAGTAAGAAGCAATATTAGTTGCTGCAACTTGAACTTGCGGGATCATAGCTATAGTAAAAATGCCTACCGCAGCAACCGACGTATACATGAACCGTTTTGATTTTTTATTCATATTTGAAAATACTCCCTGCTTTCTTTCTATCGTTTGATTTGTACTAAGTACATTATTAGTCTGGTTATAACCATTAAATGTTTGCCATGCTTTTTCGACATCAATATTTATTTCTGGAGCCTCATGAAGCTTCTCCTCGGCTAGTGTTGAATGTTCCCATTGATTTAATTCTGTTAGCTCAATTAATAAATTTTGACACTTCTTACATTTGTCTAAATGCTTTATAAATTGTTTTCTTTCCTCACGCGAAAGTTCGCCATCAATATGTGATTGAATGGATCCCATTTCATAACAAGTCATTTATTTCCCCTCCATTTGTTCAAAAGTTTTTCGGAACTTAAGTTTAGCTCGTGCCAACAATGTTCCAACAGACGAATCTTCAATCTGAAGTACTTGCGCGATTTCTTTATATCGAAACCCTGAAAATTTCATTAATAATATTGTTCGATCTTGTTCTTTCATTTTTCGCAAAACCCTTTGTACTTTTGTAATTTCTTCTTTTCTAATCCATTCATCATCTAGTGACGAATCAATTTGAACTTCTTGATACTGGGTTTCTTTATCGATTCTTGCCCGATGTCTCTTTTCAGAGCGAATGTAGTTATAGGCGACATAAGTAGAAGACTTTATAAGCCAAGCACGTAAATTTTCTATTGCTTTCCAATCTGAATGATACAGTTGCAAAAACACCTCTTGCGCTAATTCCTCAGCAACCGTCTGTTCTTTAATGATCCATATTATTTGTTTAACAACATACGCATAGTTTTGTTTAAACACCGCTTCAAATGTTATATGTGAAACATTCCTCTCTTCACTTTTTATTGTTTGCATGTGAATAAAACCTCTCTCTCTTTTGATGCCTGCATTATAGAGAAACCAGAATGCTCATTTTTGTGACAAAAAAATAATATTTTTATTATGTACTATTACGTACATTCATCATATAAACAAATATTCATATTAATTAAAGTAAACTTTTTTCTCAATAACAACATAAAACCCACTCTCAACTATTTTTAAGAGTGGGTTTTATACTATTAAAAAATAATTATTTTAATACCGCTTATAATTTATACTACTTATTAAAAACTATATTTCTGACATAAATTTATTTGTTTTTTAATGGCACAAATAAATCAACCTTTAATTTTCCTTCTAGGTCTTCTGCAACATTGTTCATACAAAACTCTAAATTATCCCTATCATAATCTGCACTATATTCACTATTTGGTAACCACACTGCGTACATATATCGATACACTTCACTTAATTTATGAGGTTCATCATAGAATTGGTATAGAGCGTATAGACCTCCATCTACACTTTTAAATTGCACATCCTCATGTTGTTCTTTTTCAAAGTTTTCAGGTATGGTAACGCAAGCATCATGTCGGCACATATGACTTGCAACAAGTTCAGGATTATCTAATGAAATTCCGATAAATGATTGCTCTAGTGGATAAAGTTTATTTTCAATAGACCAGTTCAATAACTTCCCCCAATGATCTTGTGGTTCAAAGTAACTGCCCGTTCGTCTTATATATGCCACTTCTAATGATGGTAAATTTTTTATAATCACTTTCATATACATCACTCCCCTTAACAAATCTCTACTCAAATTATTTAGCCTTTATTTTCATATATTCCTTCATAAATAAAAAATACCCTGCCACTTTTATACTAAATAACATAATAGAATTCCTTTCATCGTCCTAGCAAATTTCTTGAAATACAATAATTAAAAGCATCCTTCTTTCGATTATCATTAAATAAATGTAAAAAATGACCCTATTTATTCATTTTTCATGCGTATGTATGTACATTTGTTAATTTATTCGATATATTATGTGTATTGAATGATTACGAAAAACTTATAGCTCGCTAAAAATACCTTATATTTTTATATCCGTGAAAACTACAAAATGTATAAAATTCCATTTGTCAAATGAATTTAATGCGGAAGGAGGTTTGTGGTTACTTCATCGGGATATAATAATCAGTTTTAAACTGATAAAAATATAGGAGGCGATATAATGTTTCGTACGATTTCAAATTTCATGAGAGTAGCTGAGATAAGAAGGAAAATCCTTTTTACATTAGCGATGTTAATCGTTTTTCGAATTGGCACGTTTATTCCAGTTCCTCATACTAACGCAGAGGTATTAAAAGTACAAGATCAAGCTAACGTTTTAGGTATGCTAAACGTATTTGGCGGAGGAGCATTGCAACACTTCTCAATCTTTGCTGTAGGTATTACACCATATATTACAGCTTCCATTATAGTGCAATTACTACAAATGGACGTCATACCAAAATTTTCGGAATGGGCAAAGCAAGGAGAAATGGGCCGTAAGAAATCAGCTCAATTTACTCGATACTTTACAATCATTCTCGCATTCATACAAGCCATTGGGATGTCTTATGGCTTTAATAATATAGCAGGTGGACAATTAATAACAGATCAAAGCTGGACTACATACTTATTTATTGCAACAGTTTTAACTGCAGGTACTGCATTTTTACTTTGGTTAGGTGAACAAATTACCGCTAACGGAGTAGGTAATGGTATTTCGATGATTATCTTCGCAGGACTTGTAGCAGCGATTCCAAATGTTGCGAATCAAATTTATTTACAACAATTTCAAAATGCAGGCGATCAATTATTCATGCACATCATAAAAATGGTCTTAATTGGTCTTATAATTTTAGCGATAGTTGTTGGGGTTATTTACATTCAACAAGCTGTGCGTAAAATACCGATTCAATATGCAAAAGCTGTTTCAGGAAACAATCAATATCAAGGAGCAAAAAACACTCATTTACCTCTAAAAGTAAATAGTGCTGGTGTAATTCCAGTAATCTTTGCTTCCGCATTTTTAATGACGCCGCGTACAATTGCGCAGCTCTTCCCTGATTCAAGCGTATCAAAATGGTTAGTTGCAAACCTTGATTTCGCACATCCAATTGGAATGACCCTATATGTAGGTCTTATCGTTGCTTTCACATACTTCTATGCATTTATTCAAGTAAATCCTGAACAAATGGCAGAGAATTTGAAAAAACAAAATGGATATGTACCTGGTATTCGTCCTGGTAAATCAACAGAACAATATGTAACGAAAATTTTATACCGTTTAACATTTATCGGTGCAATTTTCTTAGGTGCAATTTCAATTTTACCGCTTGTATTCACAAAGATTGCTACATTACCACCTTCTGCACAAATTGGTGGTACAAGCTTACTGATCATTGTCGGTGTGGCACTTGAAACAATGAAAACGTTAGAAAGTCAGCTTGTAAAACGTCATTATAAAGGGTTTATAAAAAAAGCGAATTAAGTAAAAAAAACACAGTTGGTTATTTTTCCAACTGTGTTTTTAATTCTACTGCATCTAATTTTTCTACTAATGTACCAATGATCTTTTCCAAGTTCATTATTTTTTCTTCTAGGGCTCGAATGCGTTTATTGCTCTCGTCTACATCATTATATTTTAAACTGTTATTGGATACTTTGAACTGCTCCCCTAATTCGGAAGTGATATCTTTAATATTTGATTTTCCAGCATTATCTAGTGCATTTGTATTTGATTTTAATTCAAATTGAAGCTCATATGTATTTCCAGTTAACTCTTTAGTTATTTGCGAAATTAAATCTTTATAAGACTTTTTAACCCACTCTTGTTGGAATTCGTTTTCAAAATAAATGATTAATGAATCTTCATTTATTCTAGCTGTCGTTTCTTTGACCCATGTTTCATATGATGGTCTCGAAATTGTTAATTGCATTTTTTCTTTTATTTTATTCCAAATTGTACTGGATTCCTCTTGTTCCGAAGTAAGTTGATTCTTTTGCACATGATGAATCTGAGCTATTGAAGTAGCATTTGATTTTATTTCAAACCAAATTTGATATTCTTCATTAGAAAGTTTCTGTACGGTACTTGAAATTATATTTTTATACTCACCTTCAAGCAAATCACGATGAAACGCATCTTCACAAAAGATTATTACTTTATTATCTTTTATCGTAGCGTTTGTATTTCTAATCCATGTCATAAATGTTTTCTCTGCTATTTTAGGTCTTAATGCTTTCTTTACTTCATCCCAGCTACTAAGCTTTTCTTTTTGGACATCTTTCAAGTTAGATGGTTCGCCATTACATAGATCAAACTGAATTTCAAAAGTCGTATTAAACATTTCTCTTAATGTATTAAATACTAATTCTTTATAATGAGATTCTAACCAGTCACGTGCAAATTCATTTGGACAATAAATTGTTAATATATCATCCTCTAAATAAACAGTAGTATTCGTAAACCAAGTTTCATATGATGGTTTTGAAATTTGCGGTCGAATTTTTTCCTTTACTTCAGTCCAATTTATTTTCATAATAACTCCCCTCTTCTTACAGATCTCTTTCATATAGCTTAATAATATTACGCCTTTCCAATAAATAAAGTCAATCCGTATCATGAATAAAATGAAACATGTTTATATTCACTCAAAATATAAGCTTCTCTAACGCCTTCTTCATTTTAATACCTCGTTATTCTTAACAACTGGTTTTAAAACTTTCATTCTTCAACACTACTATATTGATCTATAACAATTGCTTTCATGTCCTCTCCCTTGCTGTTTATTTTAATAACATACAATTATTTCTCAAAATTTTTCCCCTTAAATTATCATAAACTTATTTTTGGGGGTAATTACGCAAAAAACAAAGCAAATCTAACACACAACTTAGAGTCATTCAAAATTTTATGTTTAATTACATTCAAAAGAAATGGAGAGAACTCTATGACTGAAAAGATATTTAAAATAAACGAGATTGATATATGTACAGAAAGCTTTGGAAACCCTAAAAATCCAGCTATTTTATTAATTATGGGTGCTACGTGTTCAATGGTTTATTGGGATGAAGAATTTTGTGAACAGTTGGCTAACAAGGGGAAATTTGTTATTCGTTTTGATAACCGTGATGTGGGACGCTCTGTCGCATATGAACCTGGAACTTCTAATTATTCCGTTACGGATATGGCTGAAGATGCAATTGGGGTACTAGATGCTTATCATATTGACAAAGCGCATCTATTTGGTATGTCTTTAGGCGGTATGATCGCTCAAATTGCTGCTGTAAAACATCCCGAAAGAATATTAACATTAACATTACTAGCTACAAGTGTGATAGGCTCTGACAATAACACACGTGACTTACCCCCGATGGATGAAAGAATTTTAACACATCACGCAAATGGCACGCATTTAGATTGGACAAATGAAAATATTGTAGCAGAATATTTAGTTTCAGGGTCCCGTCTATTATGCGGGTCCAAACGCACATTTGATGAAAAAAGAGTCTATAATCAAGTAAAACAAGAAATTGAACGAGCTAACAATTTATTAAGCATGTTTAATCACGCTTTACTTCAAGGCGATGATGCATATGAAGGGGTGCTTCACTCCATACAAGCACCTACATTAGTCATTCACGGAACAGACGATACCGCACTCCCTTTTGAACATGGTCTCGCACTTATCGATGAGATTCCTAACTCAGCTCTATTAACTCTTGAAGGCGCTGGACATGAGATTCATCCTGATGACTGGGAAGACATCATTCATACTGTTACTGAACATACAGCTAAAATAATAGAAAAATAATGAATAGGAGGGGCACGCCGCAATTTGTGTCCCCCCTATCTTTACATGTAAAAACGCCCATCACTGTATCCGTATGTATAGTGATGGGCAATACTTATATTTTTCTATGTTTAAAAAAACGGACAATCTAATTGATCAACAGCTTCCCATGATTTTTTTTTTATATTATCGGTGGATTTATTTGCTTCTAGTGGTAAGCTTTTAAAAGGATTAACTTCTACTTTTAATAAAGATGATGGCTCAACGTATAACGAGAAAACATGGCTACTTGGTATAGCTTTTGACACATCAATATCTCCTACTTGTTTAAAAAGTTGCTGCGCTGCAAAGAAAAAGAAGTTGGTTGGATTTGATTGTTTATTCAGCCATGCAAGCATTTCAGGTGATACTGACTTATGAATATTAATTTTTACTCGGTCACCACGTTTATATCGCCTAGATCGCATACTTCCACCAACTAACTTATTGTTAAGTTTGTAAATCCTAACTCTTTTTGCTTATGCTCTCTATATTTTGGCGAACAAGTGTAGACTAATAACCCACGTGCATTTGTAAATAATGGATTATCTACAAAGATTACATTTGTTAAACGCCCTTTTTGTTTTAAAATCATTTTCAGGCTATTTTTTATGATAACTGCGCCCCCGCCATAAATAAAAACATATGGATCGTCTTTCATATCATCAATTTTGTTAATAATATCCGTTGCAACGCGCGCTGCTAAACCTAATAGTGCTGGTTGTGATTCCTCAACTAATAATGCATTTCTAGGGTGTTTATCATTTAAATAAATTTGATTGAATTCTGTAATACTATCAATTGTCTTTGTTGGATACTTCCGGTTCCATCTCGTAATAATTTGTAGTAACGTTTCTTTCACACCGTACGATAAACCCTTACTTAGTTGTGGTCTAAAGTTTACACCTAGTGAAACGACTTCTTCTGTCGTTCCTGCACCAATATCAAAAGATAATAATGTTTTATCAACAAAATCAATTTCTGACACTTTATTTTGTTCACATTCTATTTTATGTTTTACAACATTTCCTTCTTCATCATATACAATGCCCCACGTCCCAGAAGCACCCTCAGGTAGGCATTTGCAATATTCGATGGAAATATTAATTGTAACATCACGTCCGTTTGGATAATGGAACACAACCTTATGATTCCCCATATAACGTTTCGCATTTTCCGCCGCTATTTCTTGTGTAATAAGCTGCATAGGGAGAGCAACAGATAAATCATATCGAATGTTAATATGGCTAGAAGTTGGACTTTGACGCATAGCACTTACGGCTAAACCAGATAGAATCGTAATAACCATTAACTCATCAGTTGACTTATTCGATTTCTTCTCAACCTCAGTACCTTTTAATTGATCTTGAATGACTTTTTCTCCAACGATATACCGCACATTATTTAACATTAACGATGGAGAACTAATGGTCACGTCAATGTGATTTTCTAATTCAGATAATGAAACATCTTCCTCATCTAAAAGTCCTGTAGGCTCTCCTATATATAAAGCATATATACTCGGAATAAAAATAGGATCTTGCCCTTTCACCATTAACTTCAAACCATTATTTCCTGCATCAGCACCAGCTTTTAAAAGAATAGACATAACTACCCCCTAAATTAATCTGACATCCCTTCCAAATATATGCGAGCCCATTCTTTTACATTCAAATGTAATATAATTTTTTATTAACCGTACATACAAAATATCATTTTCACGGCTCTGTGTGTAAAAAGTATTTGACATTAAACTTTCCCAATTTTATACTATAGTTGTAAAGAGTTTTTTACAACAATGGAGGTGCCATTTTTAAATTGAACCATAAAAAATTTATTTTCATAATTATCGTTGTATCATTAATCGTAGTTCTCATACATGGGGCATATAAATATGTAACGGAAGGTTCGATTTTGGGAGGAACAATATTCGCTTTTTCGTTAATTATCGGTAATTTAATTAATCAAATTACTTGGGGAGATCCAAACGGAGTATCGGAAGAAAGCCAAGATGAAATGGGACAGCAAATTACATATAAAAGCTCTAAAATTGCATATTTTACGCTCGTAGTTGTAATGTTCCTTATATTACTCTTCTCTGAAGGGTTTTCTATGGGAGCTAATTTAGATGGGGTTAAAAACTTCCCTCTTTTTATTGCACTGTGCTCTTCATTCTTTATTTATCCTATCATTGAACTCATTGTAGCGAAACAATATAAATAAAAAGAAGAGGTTTTCTATAGACAGAAAACCTCTTCTTTTTATAGTTATATACTCTCTACAATCGCTTTTAATTTATTCACAGTCCGCCAATTTCTTACTGTAGCTGGTGTATGCAACTTCTGAAACTGGTTCATTAATTTAGAGTTTCGAATGCTATTTTTGAAAAATAAATACACAACTTTTTCATGAATACAACAATCTTCAATCTCATTTTTTTGCATAAGTAGCTGATCTTTTTCTGTTTTAGAAAGTTCATGTGCTAAGAAGGCAATATGTATACTTTCGCCTTCTCGCAATGAATTGACTTCATAGGGGCATCTTTTTGTAATGTTTATAAATTCCTCATGTGTTCTTAACATAACCGGAACATCAAAACCAAAAACGTTTTTAATTTCAGATTGTATTCGTTTGTTTAGAAAATCAATATCTTTTTCAGATTCGAACACGATATTCCCACTTTGAATATATGTTTTCACTTGTTTCAACCCTATTGATTCAAACGCTTGTTTTAAATCAGCCATTTTGATTATCTTATGCCCGCCTACATTGATTCCTCTTAGTAATGCAATATAAATTGTCATATCAATCCTCCGCATTTTAATGAACTGAGCAATTAAGTTGATTTTCACTCTCATATTTCTCGAATATTTGTTTTAATTCCTCTAACATATCATGTATAGATAATATCTCAAATAAAATGATAGATTCACTTGAAAAATGATGATGATATTGATTCGGTTTACAATGTGCTAAATCATTTTTATTAATCCAAAATTGCTTATCTAATTCATCAATCAGTTTAAAATGTTCCTCATCTATTTTTTCACAATGATTTCTTAATATAGAAATTATAGAATGAATTGTTCGTCGTAAAATTTCTTTTTCATTTTGTGACCAATCACATGTTTCAATTGGTGCTCGAGCTAAATTATCTATATGATAAATAATTTGCTGTAATAAATGAAGTTGCTTTTGTACAAGTAAAAAGCTTCTCATTTCTTTTTTTGTATGTCGATGGTATTTCCAATCTTTTTGCTCATATTGAACAAATTGTACTGCTTTATGTAATAATACAGTTAATTTAGAAAGAGTATAGGTTGTCTCCTTTTTTATAACTTTCCCATCCATTAACGCAGTAAGCCATTCCTCCATAACATTTGCCGTTTTAACAAATAGCTCTTCTGTACATCCCGAAATTGTTTTAACATAGTGTGGTGGTAAGATGAAAAAATTCACTAAAGTAGACACTATAATACCAGTAGATGTAGTAGCTAATCGAATTAAAAATGCAGTAAAATAATGATCTGCCGTAATGGGAATCATTGCAACAGCAGTTAAAGTTGCGACTAACGTTCCTGCGTGTAGCCTTAGTTTTTGACATGTAACGATTGTAAACATTGCCGCTAACGCATAAGAAAGCGCCTGATGACCTAGGAAAAATGTGAAAGTCATTGCATACGCTGATCCAATTGTTGAAGCTGGAAAACGAACTAGTCCTTTTTTTATAGAATCCGTTGCGGTTGGCTCAATTGTTACAATTGCTGTAATAACAGCAAAAATAGTTGGTATATTGAAAAATTCGCAAACTAGAACTGTAAGAAAAACCGCAATTCCTGTTTTTATCACCCTTCCACCAATAATATTCCATTTTCTAACTTGATTCATTTGTATTTCCTTCATTTCTATTTCGTTTATTTATATATTTTACAACATATATTGTTCCAAATAAAAAAACTTACTACTTTACTATGCAAGAGTAAGTTTTTCTTCTCATTATTTTATGATAGGTAAATGCATTATAATTTGTTGACCAATTGGTCCCATTCTTCTAAGTCCTTTATCTTGGAAACCAACTTTTTCATATAAATTTTGTGCTGGAATATTTTTTTCATTCACAGCAAGTACAACTTCATTTTTCATCGAAAAATAACGTTGTACAAACTCTTGTAATAGTGCCAGTGATTTTTTAGCGTATCCCTTCCTTTGTCTATTGTGATTTATAGAAAATGAAGTTAAAAGTAAAGCGTTCTCATTTTCTGTGAATTCCTGTACTCTATCTCCTGTTTGCAATGCAAAAAGACCAACAGGTACCCCATTGTAATCTAAAATAACAATGACATTTTTTGTACGATCATTTTTTGCTTTTTTCAATAATTCAGCTGGGTCCGACGTAAATTGAACTTGTTCACTTGGTAAAGTAAATGTTTCTATAACTTCTTTATATTCCTCTTTATACGGAACTAATTGAATCTCCCCTGTATGTATGTTCATGATAAACTCTCCCATTTTTTACTTATTAACTTAAACCTTGCTGCACTTTAGAATGTACTTTGCCATCTAAAAATGTAATTTCAACTAATGCAGTTGGATTGCTTCCCTTCCAAGCAAAAATTTGCTTAATTTGTGTAGAATGTTCCACCCCTTCTTCTATGAGTAAATCCCCTTCAAAACCAATTAAATCTTTCACTTCTTTATAAGTCATTCCTTCATTTATATTGGAGAAATGATTTATATTGATAGATTTTTTCTTTTGATTTTCCATCACAGTAGAAGAAGTCGCTGTGTGCTTTTTTACTTCTTTCTTCTGTTCACACGCTGTCATACTGAAACCTAAGCATAAACTACATAATATTAATGTGCTTTTTTTCATCATAACAGTTGTCCCTCCCATCATAATTAAACCATATATTCCCTTAAAAATAAACTGAATATTTAATATTATATTGAAAAACCCTGTACAATTTAGTACAGGGTTACTGTTAAATTTATTTATTTAAATGATTATTTGATTGGTCATTCTGTTCTTTTCTCAGTTCTTGCTCTTCATCTTTTGGTAATTGTTTATCATTATCTTGAATTGGATTCGTTTCTTTATTTTCAATCATGTCATTTGGAACTTGTGGCATTACACGGCCAACAATTGCTGCTAACTCATCCAGTATACCTTCGCCTGTTTTTCCTTTTTTAATTTGCTTTCCAATTTGTTTCAGTCGTTCATACGTATCAACATCTGCTACAACAACTGCATTAGCACCATCAGGATCGTTTTTCAAACTTTCTGCAACAGAGTATTTAATGGATTCAACACGTGTTCGATCTAGTTTCGCTTTTACATCAATTCCTACGATAGCATATTTCCCAACTACTACCGCTGTCGCATCATTCACACCTGGCACACTTGCCGCTAAAGACGCTAAATGGTCCGCTGCTTTTTCATTTGGCTTATTTGACTTATTTGTATAATTAACATTTTTCATTGAAACATTTTTTTGCTCGGGCTTTTCGTTTGGATTATCCTTTTTTCCAATACTGCATCCAGTTATTAAAAAACAAACCATCAACATATATATTAAAATCTTCATTATTCTCACCACTTTACCATTAAAGTTTAATCATAAATTTTTTCAACAGCTTGCATTTTCTTCACTTTTTCTTCTGCTCCGCTATTTGCATTGATGAAAATTTGGTACGTATCTTTCCCTAAAGTACCTAAAAATTCATAGCAAAGTACTTCGTTATGCAAATCGTTTACTACCATTGCTTTTCGCTCTTCCATTACCTTTACATCAGGGTTTATTTTCTTTCTTGCTTCTGCTGCAGTTAGCTTTGCCGAAGGGATTGTTCGTTTTTGATGTGATGCTAAATATTCTTTCGCCGAAAATCCGACGATAGAACCGTCATCTAAAGCAATTTTCATTTGAATTGCCTCTGGATAAATTCGTACGCCATTCTCATTTACTACATACGTAAATACTCCAACATTATCATATTGTGAGCTATCATAAAGCTCCATATTATGAAACTTATGGTCCTTTAAGAATTTCAAACCTTTACTTCCTGCATCGTTTAAACTAATTTTCTGTTCTTTAATTTCTCGATTATTCATAACCCAAATTGGATATCCGCCTTTTCCGGTAATATCCATATAAAACTCATTATTCGTTGCCTCGTCTTTAATTTTCACACTATAGAAAGATTCTTTCGCACCTTTTCCGCTTTTCTCGACTTCTACTTTTTCATTTCCTTTTAAATTTAAAAACGATTTTGCAATTTTCGCCGCTTCATCTTTTGAAATTGCTTTTCCTTCTGCTGCAAATCCACCTTTTTTATTTTTTTGTGCACTTGTAAAGGTCGGTCCGAAGTTTGTAGATGAATACGATGTTACATTTTTTTCTACTGTCTTTAATCCGTCAATAATTGTATTGTCTGCAGGATCACGATTTGATGCGAGTGCCATCTCAACATCCATCCAGCGTAAATTGTTTTTCAAAACAAGATGTTGCACTTTTCTTAGTTCATCTTGTATATTCCCTGCATTGGAATATAAAGTTTGCAACGTTTTGTATTCTTGATCATTTAACGGTTCTTTTTCTAAATCACGAATGGCTGCACGGTAACTAAAATCACCGATATTCGCTAAAAATTCTTCCGTTTTATTAAAAGGCATTAATGTTAAAGGAAGTTGTCCTACATCCGAACGAGCTTCCGATGTTAATCTCCATACATCTGCTAATGCAGGCGATAAAGATGCGCGCGAATTCATCGCAAGCGTTGTTCCAATTTTATCGTGCAATAAATCAACCTCATACGCTAAATCATGAAACGCACGTTGATAGCTATTTTCTGCTCGAATTAATACTGCATTCTTTTCTTGGTGCTCTTTATAGCCCCAGTATCCAGTTCCAACTACACCAACTGTTAATAATACGATTATAATACCTCGTAACATAGTTCCACCTCCGCTCTATTTACAGAAAATATGTTTCCCGATCTTTTTAATTTGTGGACGAGTCCAAATCCATTTACTTGTTGCAGTATCTGGATTGAAATAATACAATGCGTTTCCTGTTGGATCCCATCCATTAATTGCATCTAATACAGCTTTTTTCGCTGTTTCATTTGGTGTTAAATATATTTGTCCGTCTGCTACCGCTGTAAATGCTCTTGGCTCAAAGATTACACCTGAAACGGTATTTGGGAATGATGCACTTGTAACACGATTTAAAATAACTGCAGCGACTGCAACTTGTCCTAAATACGGCTCACCACGTGATTCTCCGTATACTGCGTTTGCCATGAGCTGAATATCATTTTGAGAATAGCCATTTGGAACATTTGTCCCTTTATTTTGAGGTGGTTTATTCTCTTGTGCAGTGCCACCACTATTTCCTTTATTCGTTGTCGTTCCTTTATTAGCAGTTGACTTATCATACTTCGTTGCCTTCACGAGCATTTGCTTCGTTTTAGCTCCAGCTAAACCATCAACCGGTAAACCAAATTTCTCTTGAAAATTCCGAAGTGCCCAGTATGTACCCCATCCGAAAACACCATCTACTTTTCCCGTATAAAATCCGTTATATTTCAAACGAGATTGCAGTTCAATGACATCTTCACCAGATGCTCCCCTTTGAATGACTTGATTAGAAAAGGCTTCTACATTTTTTAGTTGTATACTACTGACCATGAAAGACAGTCCTATGAACGCAAGCAAAACTGCTATTTTAAAAACAGGTTTTTGGCGCATAATTTTCCCTCCTTAATTATGTAAATGATTTCTTGGTTATGTTTTGTAAAAGGCTCGCTTTTATGTAATGAAGACAAAAAAATCCAAACTAATATCGTTGAAAAAGTATGTAAACAATATAAAAAAAGGTAAAAGGAGTTCATTATGAAAAAATTGTTAAAGCGTGTCGCACTCGTTATTCTGTTCCTAACAATATGTTCAAATGTATATACAGGCTCAGCAATTGTTCATGCACAGCCGCCGTATGCGAAATGGGGTAAGCTTGCTGTAGAAAAGACGAAAGAACAATACCCGAAAGCTGATATAATTGATTATCTTCATATAGGTAGAAAACCGAAAACCGTTCAAATAACAGTTGAAAAATTTAAATTATGGTTACGTGAAGATGGAAAAGAATACGGTGTTTTTGTTGATGTAGAATTTGAAACGAAGACGGAGAAATTTATTAAGGTGTCATTTCAGAAGACGAGTAGATAAAATGAAAACCTCACTGTTTATAATATAAACAGTGAGGTTTTCATTTCTAAATTACTTTCAATTGTGAAGAAATGAAACAATTGAACTGGATTAAATGGATTTACTTGTGCCCTTACTGAAAATTACAATTCTCTTGTATATGTTCAATAAATAATTTTAATGGAACAAGTCCACGTTTAGGCATATGACTACTTATTACAGCAGCTACCTCTAACTGCGGAATGATAACGATATATTGCCCGCCATATCCCATAGCAAAGTACATACAGTACGGTATGTGAAATCTTTCGTTATTCAATACCCACCAGTGATATCCATACGCCCCGACATGTTCATACGTTTCAAATAGAGGTGTACTTGATTCTTCTAACCATTTCGATGATACAATTTCATTCCCCTGCCAATATCCATTTTGTAAACATAATATTCCTAGCTTTAATAAGTCTTTTGACTTCATTTTCATACCGAAGCCGCCGACATGTATTCCTTGTGGGTCTTGTTGCCACTCATATTCGGTAATTTCTAATAGATCAAATACATATTTTTTCGCAAACTGTTCTGTCGGCATTCCAGTAGCTTTTTTGATAATGTAACTAAGTAAATGCGAAGAGCCTGAGTTATAATTCATTTTTGTAGCGGGTTCTTCAATTATTGGTTTTTCTAATATATATTGCACCCAGTTCGCTGATTCTACAAAGTCATTCGGGAATACTACTCCATTTCCAAACTCTTTCCACTCCTCACCAGTAGTCATTGTTAATAAGTGATAAAGCGTCAAATCATGTTTTCCCTCAGGTACATTTTCAATCCACTCTGTAATGGGTGTATGTATATCATTTATATAGCCTTTATCAATTGCAATACCTATTAATATAGATACAATGCTTTTTGTAATCGAATTTATTTTATATAAATTACTTGCACATTCAGGTGTTTTATAAGACTCAGTTGTTAATTCCCCTTTTTGATAAACAAGAAATGTATTTACTTTTTTCTTTTCAAATTTATTTTCTAGCTGCCTGAAATCCAATACTTTACCTCCAATTAAATCATTACCTAATTTATTATATCTTGTAGCTTTAATTAAAACATACTTGTGTTCAAATAAAAAACAAACCTGCCAGTAATGAACTGACAGGTTTGTTTTTTATAATTTTGTGCGAACATTCCAAAGCTCTGGGAAGAATCGTTGATCAAGTACTCGTTTTAAATAAGATACACCTGAAGAGCCACCTGTTCCCATTTTATGTCCGATAATGCGTTCTACTGTTTTCATATGACGGAAACGCCATTGTTGTAGCCAATCTTCAATATCAATTAATTTTTCAGCAAGTTGGTATAAATCCCAATATTTTTTTACATCCGCATACACTTCAAGCCATGCTGCTTCTACTGTTGCGTCTTCTTCATAAGGCTGCGTAATATCACGATTCAACACATCTTTATGAATAGGAAATCCTTCTTTTACAAGTGCTTGAATTGCGACATCATATAAACTTGGTGCATGTAGCGCCGTATGAAGTCGAGCGTGTAATTCTGGATCTTTTTCATAAATTTTTAAGGCATGCGGCGTTTTATAACCAAGCGCATACTCAATCATACGATATTGATACGATTGAAAACCTGAAGCTTGACCGAGCGAGTCACGAAACTCAATGTACTCTGACGGCGTTAATGTCGCAAGAATATCCCAAGATTGAATGATTTGTGATTGAATTTTTGATACACGTGCTAACATTTTAAAAGCTGGTTGTAATTTGTCTTGTTTAATAGATTCAATTGCTGCGTTTAACTCATGTAAAATAAGCTTCATCCAAAGTTCGCTTGCTTGGTGAATAACGATGAACAACATTTCATCATGGTGGTCTGATAATCTCTTTTGAGAAGATAGTAAACTATCTAATTGTAAATATTCCCCGTACGTCATATTCTCTTTAAAGTCCGTATGAATCCCTTTTTCCATAATTACCTTTTCATTTTCTTTCATATTAGCAAAACGCCCCTTTATATATATTTCTACTTATATTGGTCTAATAACTGCTCGAACTGGACTTCCATCTGCATCTGATAAGGCAAGTGGTAATGCGATTAGTTCGTAATCGCCATCTGCTACATGATCTAGTACGACATTTTCTAAAATGTGTATACCATGTTTAAACAATTGATGATGCGCTGCTAATTCTTTATCATCTAATGGATCAACTGATGGTACATCCACCCCGATTAAACGTATACCTTTTTCTGAAAGAAACGGTGCTATATCCGCACGTAAATGCGGGATTATATCTGGGAATTCATTCGCTTTACCATGTGAAGATGTGCGTAACAACAAGCGTTCTATGCCTTCTAAATGAAATTTCTCTAATTCCTTTTTCCCAATGCTTTCAAGATTAGAAACGTCAATGATTCGCGTAGGTCCGACATAAACTTGGATATCTAAATCTAACACTTTCTTTCCATCATTATCAAAATGAAACGGTGCATCAATATGAGTACCTGTATGAATACTCATCGTTAACTTTCCGACATTTACTGAGCCACTCTCTTCTTTTGACCATGATACTTCATACGAGAACGGTGTATCCCCTGGCCAAGTAGCAATATCATTATTTAGCGGTTGTGAAATATCAATCCACTCTGATGTTTTCATACTTATGCCACAACCTCTCGCTTATTTTCAAATTGCTTATACTCTTCATCTTTCATGATTTTCTTTAAAATCATAACAGACTGCCATACTTCTTCGTACGTATTATATAAAGCAACTGGCGCAAGTCTCACTCCATTTGGCGCTCTAAAATCTGGAATTACTCCATTTGCTTTTAACGCTTTACATATACGTGCTGCTTCTGCATGCTCTAAATAAATATGCCCGCCTCGTTTTTCATCCTCAAATGGATTTCCAATTGTAAATCCGAAATTTTTTAATTCATGATCAATCAAATTAAGCATGTATCTTGTAATATGTAATGATTTTTCGCGTAAACGTTCTATACCAGCATCTTTAAATATTTCAAGAGAACCGATTAAAGGTGCAGTACTTAATACGTGTGGTGTACCAATTTGATAAGCACCTGCATGATCAGCAGCTGTTAATGTATGTTCCATATCAAACTGCTTATCTTTTCTAGAACTAAACCAACCTGATAATCCAGGAAGTCTATTAAAATGCTTTTTATTCACATAAAGCCCTGCAACGCCACCAGGTCCCGCATTTAAGTATTTATAATTACACCAAATCGCGAAATCAACATCCCACTCTTTGAAATGATGCGGAATAGAACCGATTGAGTGACATAAATCGAACCCGATATGAATACCACGCTTATGCGCTTCCGCTGTTAAACGTTTCATATCAAGAATTTGGCCGCTTCTATATAGTACAGAAGGTAATAAAATTAACGCGATATCATCTGTCATTGCATGAATAATATCATCTTCAGAAAGTGTTCTACCATCTCGGCTCTTTACTCGTACTAAATGCTCATCTGGATCTAATCCTTTTAAACGAATTTGACTTTGAAGTGCATATATATCGGATGGGAATGTTAACTCATCCGCAAGAATTTTTGTGCGAATTCCTTTCGGCTCATAGAAAGTTGCGATTACTTGATGAATATTTGTTGTCGTGGAACCGGTTACAATAGTTTCTTCTGGTAAAGCTCCAATAAGAGGTGCAGTCAATTCACCTAATTTCTCCGAAAGGAAAAACCACGGATGCTCACCCTCGGTCCAGCCGTCAATGCCATACTCTTTCCATGAATCTAGCAAAGTAAGTAATGATTTCTCTGCTCTTTTTGAAAGTAGCCCTAATGAGTTTCCATCTAAATATATTGTTCCTTCTTTTTTATAAAATTCAGTTTGAAAATCTTTCAGTTCATCATGTTTATCACATTCAAGCGCATACTCATAAGTTGGTTGAAATGGTTCTGTATACATGGTGTCACCTTCTCTTAATTTTCTTTTTATTCTAACTAATTGAAATATATCACCTTAGTTGATATAACGTCAATGATATTATGTCAGTTGACTTTATATATGAATTTCTTTTACAATACAGTTATATTTTCAGATATTTCAGTATAAAGAGGTGATTCTTTGAAAAACACTACTCTTTCATCAAGAAAACACCGCTCCTTAGAAACAAAGAAGAAACTATTACACTCTGGTTACACTATTTTTATTCGTAACGGATTTCAAAAAACGACAATTACACAAATTATTAAACATGCAGAAACTGGTTATGGCACGGCATATGTATACTTTAAAAACAAAGATGATCTCCTCATCGTTTTAATGGAAGATGTTATGAATCAATTTTATGATATTGCTGAGCGCTCTTTTTCGCCTCAAACGACAGAAGAAGCACGTATAATGATTCAAAATCAAGTTAAAGCATTTCTACAATTAGCAGAGAAAGAACGAGCAATTTTACAAGTTGTAGAAGAAGCAATTGGGTTATCAAAAGAGATACGTCAAAAATGGGACGAGATACGGGAACGCTTTATAAACAGTATTACGCAAGATATTACATACTCTCAAGAAGGTGGGTTAGCACATTCTGAATTGAATAAAGAAATTGTAGCACGTGCTTGGTTTGCGATGAATGAGATGTTTCTTTGGACGATTGTGCAAAATGATAAAAAGATCGACCTAGAAGAAATTGTGCATACATTGACGAAAATGTATACGACTGGTTTATATAAATAGCACACCTTCAATACATAAGGTGTGCTATTTTACATCTATAAAAATATATTATTTGGGTATGGTAGCGCTAAAGAAGGCTTTTCAGATAATGAGAAATATTGTAGTTTTAAAGATTCACCATCTATTGATTTTAGTTTTCCACTAGTAATTTCACATTCAAACACAACAACAATATATTCTACTTGATCGCCATTCGGATATGTATGGCGATACTCTTTTCCTCCAAACACCCCTTTTTGTTTTTTTACTTGCACTTTCAATCCTGTTTCTTCCCACACTTCACGAACTACCGCTTCTTCTGGAGTTTCTCCAGGCTCAATTGCTCCAGCTGGCAAGCTCCAGTATTCTCCACCAGGATATTGAAATAAGATTTCCCCTTGCTCATTTTTAATAATAGCAGCTACACTCGGTATAAAAATTAGTTCATGACCTAATTGCTCACGGATTTGTTTATAATATAGCGACATCGACATATAATTCTCTCCCACTCTATTAATAAATAACTGTATTTTCTGATATCTATTGTATAATAATACCAAAAACGATTTCTATATAGAAAGGATCAGAAAATGTCTCAAGAAAAACTAGTAAATAGCTTTCTATCATTTTTAGGTATGACAAAACAGCCTACTAGCTTAAAGTTTTTAAATGAGCTTATTAAAGCTCATCAAGAAAAAATAAAATGGGAAACCCTCACTAAAATAATTGACTGGGAAAAGGGTAATGAAACAGGTAATTATTTCCCTTCCATTGAGACATACATAAACCATATTACAACAAAAGGTCTCGGGGGTACTTGTTGGACGCACTCAATTGGATTCCATTGGTTATTATCAAATCTTGGTTTTAATGTTCATTATATGTATATGGATCCCGGACATTTATGCTTACGGGTTAACTTAGACCAACCTTATTATGTTGATGTTGGTTATTGTGCACCTTTATTCCAAGCTTACCCACTTTATGAATCATTTCAAGTAAGTAATGTAAGAGAAACTTTCACTTATGAAGTCTCAAATAATAGGATTAAAATTACTAGAGATCCAGGTCCAACAAAAATCTTACATACAGATCCAATACATTTATCAAGTATGAAAGAACTCATTACAAAGTCTAACGATTGGTATACATCCCCTGTATTAAAGAAAATTCAGATTTTCGGTTATATCGATGGTATTCCAACTTCTATTAATGATAATGTTTTAAAACGATATTTCCAAGGTAAGAAAAGAGAACAAATCATTACATCTTCTGAACTTAATTATTGGATAACAGAAAGATTTTGTGTTGATAAAGAAATATATGAAAGAGCTATTGAGATTTTCAATAAAAAATCTTCAAACAGTAAAAGCGTTACTCACGAGATTGAGTAACGCTTTTACCTTAATATATTTTTAATCTTAATCTTCTTTCTGATAAGCAGCTTCTACACATTCTGCTAGACGCTCAATTTGTTCCATAGTTAAACCTCGTGAAATCCAGCCTGTTAACTTATACATAATTTTATAGTAAAGATTACTAGGTTCATATTCTGAAATTAATGTAAGTGCTGTACCCTCCTCATCTTCTTCTAACATATAAGTCATTGCCGAATAACCTTGCTTCATTTCACTGCCAAGTGAAATAATATAGGGTGCATCGTATTCAAGAATTTCTACTTCTGCCTCCAATATTTTCTTACCGACTTTTTGAACAGTAATATATTTATCTCCTACACGTGGATTTTCTTTATCCATATTTGAAGGATAGCGATTTTCTATTATAAACGTATTCCATTCTTTTATTTTTTCATCTTCTATTATGTAGTCACATACAACATCCATTGGTGCTTTTATTACTATTTCTATTGCAAAACTCATTATACTGCCCCTCTCAAATACCCTATCCATTTCTATTTTAACTAAATCATTATGCCATATTTTATATAGTGAAATACAAGTAGAATTTTAATTTTTTATTAATTTAAAAACTTATTCATACAAAATATTTTATTAAAGATACAACAATTAAAAACAAAGCCACAAGTAATAGAGCTATCCCTATACTTCTATTTTCTTTTTCGTTATTTTTTAAATTTTGCACCCCTAAGCTAACTAATATAAACCCTAAAAGCGTTTGTAAAATTAGCATACTCATTTCCGAAGTATCATTCCAACTATAAATGGAATACCCCATTATAATAATTGCAAGTAAAACCGTTACGATCCTATTCATACGAAAATCCCTCCTTTTTAAAAAGAAACCGCTAAGTTTCCTTAGCGGTTTTATTAACAATTTATATTTAGTAAAAGTGCTTTTCATGAATTTGATATAATTCAAAAGAATTTCCTGTCCAATATAACTACGCATGTTAGCCCACTTTTTCTTTATCCAGTCTACTTACAATTCCAACTATAAATTTATATTCAATCCTCCTCTTCTTAACTTTTTTAAACCCTTCTTTCGTATCAAAAATTAAACACGTTTTTCGAAACCACACTCGTACATATAAAGACTCAAAATAAATAGGTTTTATAATTCCTCGTTCTTCAAATTCAGTTCCATCTTTATTTTCAGTTTCTGTTCGAACGAACCACGTATTCCCAATACCAATTTCAATATATTTCACCTAAGTCCTCCTTCCGGAAATTAATTTCTAACTATTCTATTATTTCCCCGGTAAGCGCACATTCCGACAGAACATGAGCCCACAAAGAAAAAGTAGATTACAAAAATCTACTTTATAACTTATATTTTTGCATTCGTTTATAAAATGTACTTCGAGGTACATCTAAAAGTTTTGCAGCTAATGAAACATTTCCATTTGTCTTTTCTAACGCTTCAATCATGCTATCACGCTGTATTTTTTCACGGAAATTTAATGTGTTCTCTGTTTTATTTTCTGCTTGCAATGCAAGTTGATGTTGATTTCCCATCATTGTTTGTAATAAAAAAGAGATTTGTTTTTCACATATTTCTCGTCCTTGCGACAAAATGTAGATGCGTTCTAATACATTTAATAATTCTCGAATATTTCCGGGCCATGTATGCTGATAAAATTGATTACAAATACTTTTTGGAAATACAACATTCCAATTCTTTCGTTTGCAAAAATGTTTTATGAAGTACGGAATATCCTCTTTTCTTTCTATTAACGATGGGACATATAGTGGATAAACATGTAAGCGATAATATAAATCTTGACGGAATTTCCCTTCTTCTACTAATCGCAATAGATCTTTATGTGTCGCAGTAATAATACGAATATTTACTGGTATCTCTTTTGAACTGCCAATTGGGTTTACTGTTCGTTCTTGTAAAACACGCAATAATGCTACTTGCATCTCTGGTGGCACTTCACCAATTTCATCTAAAAATATTGTTCCTCCGTCTGCTTGTTCGAATTTCCCTTTATATCCTTGGCGCCGTGCACCTGTAAACGCTCCTTCAGCATAACCGAACAATTCACTTTCCATTAATTCTTTCGGTAATGAACCGCAGTTAACAGCTATAAAAGGACCATTTTTTCTTGGACTATTTTCATGAATCGCTCTCGCTACATATTCTTTTCCTACACCTGTTTCACCACAAACATATACACTTGCGTCAGTTGGTGATACAAGCTTAATTTCTTCTAAAGTATGTTGAAATGCACTGCTTGTCCCAATTACTCCAGGAAAAGTGATGCCATTTATAAATGGGGACGTTGAAAATGATTTTACTTGTTTATTTCCCTTTACATAAATACATTTCCCAATCATTCTATTATTACTGTATAATGGAACTTCTAATTTAGTTTTCAATCCATAGTGCATTAAATCTTCAAGTTTCATCCGTGACCAATTACATACTCGTTCCCGAACCCTCTTGCTTGCAGAAACGATAACATCACGATGATTACAAATTACAACTTGTTCATCACTATCAATTACATCTAAAAAACGATGGATTAACTGCAGTTCATTTTGATGTACTCGAATACTACATTCACGTTCAATCGCATGTGCAATCGAAGTTACCATACCGAGCATATATGGATGCGAAAACTCAATCGGACAAGAGAAATCTAGAACGCCTATTAATTTCCCATCATCATTATGAATAGGAGCGGCCGCACAGCTCCAGCTATGAGATGCGACAGAATAATGCTCTGTACCACTTATCATAATAGCCTCTTCAATCTCAAGCGCTGTTCCTATCGCATTTGTACCAACAGCAGCTTCCGTCCATTTCACACCTTCAATGAAATTAATCTGTTTCGCTCGTTGCAACGTTTGTTTATTTCCACTTAACGATAGAACGTAACCGTCTGGATCGATTAATAATGCCATCATTTGCAGTTCATCAATGGTTTTTCTCATATTTTGTATTTGAGGTATTGCTATATCTAGGAAGATTTCACTCTTTTTCTTTTGGTCTTGAAAAATATTAGAAGACAAAATTTTCTGACCTTTATTCATATGAGGATTCACATTTGCTTGTTTACATCGATGCCATGATTCTGAAATTCTTTCGTTTATACGGTTCGAATCAAGGACACCCTCATCAACAAACTTTTTCCATGTATGTAAGTAAAACGGTGAAGCTAGCATTGTATCATCTCCCTATTCATTATTTTGGAGATTTGTAAAAACATACTTTTATTATAAAACTGAATAAAAGCGTTTTCAACAAAACTAGAAAGACGACACAAATATGTTAATAATTTGAATATCTTAATGCACTTCTTTATTCTTTTTTAGTAGCACTATATTTTGTATAATGGAAGCAAAGAAAATACATAACCAAAACCACTTTTGTGGATTTCCATTTATAAAGAAAACACTCACGGCTATTGCAAATAAAATTGTGGATGCTACACTAAAATATAATTTTGTTTTCATTCCCATTATCCATCACCTCTCTATCACTTTACAGTACACACTAACTCTTCATTTTTCATCTCTACTATGTACTCCTGTAAAACATATTCTCTTCCGCCATGTTTTTCATACCATTCATGTATTCTTCTAGCATGTTTCTCGTCATTTCTAATCTTTGATTCTATTTCTTTATACTGTTCATAACTATCATATTCCCATATGGCAAACACTTCGGTCGTACCATTCTTATTATCTTTCATCCAGCGTCCTATTAGCCTAGAGCCATGCTTTAACTGATTAGGTAAGTTCGTATGATTGAAATGATCATTAAAAATTTTAATAAATTCATTTTTTACTATATAGTACTTTCTTCTATAAAACATACATTTTCACCTCTTTAATGAACAGACTCAAATACACCTTCCCATTACAACCGTATTATAATACTTCCCATCCGACAGCCTTTTATCATTTTTTAAAATACCTTCTACTTCAAAACCTAATTTTTTATATAGCTGAATGGCTTTTTCATTTGTTTCTAATACTTGTAATGATATCTTTTTAATCTCATTTTCATCAGCCCAATGAATAGATTGTTGCAATAGACTCTTACCCATTCCATATCCCCAAAACTCTTTTAAAATACAAACGCCAAATTCTACTTTATGAGATAACCTCTTCAGGTTTGAACCTTCGCACCTTGAAAATCCAACGATTCGGTTGTGCACTTCTGCAACTAAAAACAGATTCTTACTCTCTTCACTATCTGTTTTTATTATTTTTTGAAACCCTATCTTATCTATAAATCCCTCTCCAGCTTCTCTATCCATATTTTCAGTTTCTCCATCGATCTGAACTCTAATTTCCGACAACTGTTCCGCATCTGTTTCAGCTGCAGGACGAACTGTATAAACTAATCCATTTATGTGAAACTCTTGCCCTTTTATAATCATTTCAAACTCCTTTTAAATGCAGTCTATTGATGCTATTACAATTTCTTTACCTTGTTTCTCAAATTCTTGAATTGTTTCTTTACTAGCCTCCGAATCTGTTATTATAATGTCAATTTCAATCAGTGACTCTCCTTTTATAAAGTAGTCTATTCCAAGTTTATTGTGAGGAGCTAAACAAATATTTCTTCTAGCAATCTTACTTACTGTTTTACTAAAAAAAGCAACTTCCGGCGTTGCAGTACTTATACCATTCAATGAAATGCCACCACCTGTAGAGAAATTAAGATCAATAGAAAATCTACTTATCAACTCTGAGGCAAGTGTATCTGTCATATTTCCTGATGGTTTCACCTTTCCACCAATTAAGTACGTATCAATGTTCTTATATTCCCGTAACGTACTAGCAATTTCTAAAGCATTCGTAACAACTGTAAATGATGTTTCAGGTAAATATTTTAACATGGCATAATGAATAGAAGCTCCACCAATAAAAACGGAATCTCCTTCTTGTATATAAGAAGCTGCGATTTTTGCAATTGCGTCTTCATATACAGAACCATTACTATAACGTTTCAATGGCTTGGTAGCTAAATTCCGTACTCTAGCAAGTTCAATTGCTCCTCCATGTGTTCTTTTTAACAAGCCATCCTTCTCCATAATAGACAAATCTCTTCTTATAGAATCGATAGACATATCGAAACTTTCCGCAAGATCCTTTGCAATGACCCTTCCATTTTTCTTAAGTAACTCTAAAATTTTCTCTCTACGCTCTTCAGTAAACATGTTCTCACCACTATCATTTAATATCCAGAAAATTTATTCATCTTTTAATTATATGCATGTTTTTTCTATTTTATAATATTTTCAATACTTCTTTATTCAGCTCTATACAGGTTTTTTCCCTTTTTCTATCCCATTAAATTAACAACTAAATAAATGCATATTTGCATATTTCACAATTATACTTCCATTCATCCTTCTATTAATGTAAAATTATTCCTATATTTTACTTTTTAACACAGAAAGGAATTACTATGAAATCTTTAATGAAAGTAACTTGTACAGCATTATTATTTACAGGGATAATGGCAGGATGTAGTGGAAATGCTACACCAAAACAAGAAAAAAGCGCTCTAGCAAAAAATGCAATGCACTATGGGGAAATCTTTAAAAACGAATACTATAGAGCAACTGTTGAAAATGCTAAATTTGAAAAAATAGACAAAGAGTGGCGTCTCACAGCTCGCGTTACTATAAATAATGCTCGTGTTGACGGACAAACGATAGATCTTTCAGAAATAAAATATTTCATAAAAGATGAAAAAACGGGTAAAAAATACAAAGGTGAAGTTATACAAAATGAAAATGCTAAAAAGGTTCCATCTGAGTTTTCTTTAACTACCGACATTGTATTTAATATGAAAGATTCTCCAAAAGATTTAAATAATATGTATTTATACATAGATAGCAAAGCTGCGCCATTAACAGATACATATTGGAAGCTGGATCATTTAGTATATAAATAAAAAACAGTCATATAAGACTGTTTTTTATTTATAGAGTTATAAAGTTTACTAGTTATCTATTTCCAGCAATACATTTTTTGCACAAATCATCACTTCTTCAAATGGACAATCAAATAAAACCCCTAGTTCAAAACCATCTTCAGCAAAATCTATTTCATGACATAACCACCAAGCACCTTCAAAATTTTCCGGGATAGAACATTTCGTTACTCCTATAAAAGTTGCTTGTAGTTTATCAAATTCACTGAAAGTACCACTGCAATCTAAAGTTATAATTAGCGTAGCTTCTGATTTTTTCTCCACTGATTTGACTACACTGTCATGTAGTGAGTATTCATGTAGTTGAACGACATTCTGCGCGAGCTTTTCTTTTATAGAATTATAATTATCTATATAGGCTTGCTCTAAATCATTCATTCTTTTCTCATAATCTTTTGTCCACTCAAGCATAAGTCTCTTTAATTTTTCCGTTGGGTATTCTGAATTAATTGTATTGTCATGAATGTATGGATGCAGTGATTTAGGGAGGAACTTTAATAAATCTTCTTTCTTTTCTTCCACGTCTTCTCTTAAACTTTGCTTATAATCCATTCCTACCTTTTCGCTCTCTCGCAACATCTCTTCCCATTCTTCTACTGTTTCTGGGAAATTTAAAAAACCAGATACTTGCATTTCTTTATACCAATCTTTATTAAAATACTTCAAAGACTTTCCCCCTAAAACATTTTAAGATCCAACAAAATCGATATATCTATTTATTATATCATTCTAATAACTATTTTTTCTAAAGAAAAAATGCAAAACTGTAAATATTCCATCTTTTATTTCTAAAACTTCAGAATATTTACAATAGTTGATAATTAGAATACATTTTACTAGTACAAAGATTCACCTGTACAAAAATCTAAACTAAAAGGGATGGTTATATGTTGAAGAAATTAGTAGCAGGTACATTAGTAGCGGGATTTGCATTAACTGGAGGACTAGGAGTAGCAAGTGCTGAAGAAAAAGGTAACACAATTAAGTCTTTTGATTATTTAAAAGTGGATGAACAGAATGTTAATTCTCTTACAAAATTAAGTGATCAAGATAAGAAAGACATCCAAATTACTATGGTATTACCAGAGCAAAATGAAAATGGAGATTGGTTAGCTTACGGTTTTACTAGCCGTGAAACATTAGATGCTTATATTGAAAAGGATAAAAAAGTACTTAAAAATAAAATTAATCCTTTAGGTAGCGGTGCTGGTAGTACTGATTTTTATGAACATAAAGATAAAGGTGGCCAATATATTTACTGGAGCAGCGGCTTTAAAAACTTACCATCTAGCTGGAACGACAGAATTTCCTCTGTAAGTACAGCATCACCTTCAGCAAGTTATTCAACGACACTTTGGGAGCATACTTCAACACAAGGCTATGGAAAAGGTGTTGTATTCAAACATGCGGATTGGTACGGTAAAACTGCTAATTTAGCTGCTGATTGGAACGATATTACTTCAGCGATTGACGTAAAAAAATAATAGGATATTCAATTTCTCCCGTAAAAATTCAAACCACTATTCTCTTATTCATTTAGAGAATAGTGGTTTATTATAATTCCATTTAAGCGTGTACAGCATGTCCTACCGCTTGCAATAAAGCTTCATGAATCGCTTCAGATAAAGTTGGATGCGCTGCAATATAATCGCTCATAATATCGGCAGTAACTTCCGTATGAATCATTACAGTTCCTTGACCAATTAGTTCTGTTGCACGAGGACCAATAATAGAAATTCCAACAATTTCTTGATATTTAGGTTCCACAATAACTTTTACTTTCCCCGTTTGTTCTCCAATAATAAGCGATTTTCCATTTGCTGTAAAAGGAAATTCTCCAATTTGTATGTCACCGTACTGCTCTCTTGCATCTTTTTCTGTTAAACCGACACTAGCAATTTCTGGAGCGGTATAAATACAGCGAGGTACAGCATGGTAGTTTACTTTTACATCTTCTCCACTCGCGTGTAATGCTGCCGTCGTTCCTTCATGGAATGCAACGTGAGCAAGCTGGATTCCACCAATCACATCTCCTGCTGCATAAATATGTGATACATTGGTTTGCATATGTTCATTCACAGAAATTCCTTTATTTGAATATTGAATTCCTGCTTTTTCTAAATCTAATTGTTGTACACGTGGTTTTCGGCCGACAGAAACGAGAACAAATTCTGGATTAACTTCTTGGATACTTCCTTCATATTCAAATGAAGCCTGCTTCTTATAATTATTTAATCCTTTTAAAGCTGCTCCTGTAAATATTTCTACACCATCATTTTCTAGTTTCCCTCTTAAAATGTGTGCGATATCTTCATCTTCACCTGGTAATAATTGCGGTGCCATTTCAACAATCGTAACTTTTGTTCCAAGACGACTATAAATACTTGCAAACTCGCATCCTATTACACCACCGCCAACGATTAATAATGATTTTGGTATATAATCTATGGACATTGCATGGCTACTATTTAAAATCCACTTTCCGTCAAATGGAGCAAAGGGTAATGCAGTCGGTTCTGAACCTGCCGCTATAATGAACTGTTCTCCATCTACTACATCTTCTTTATCACCGTATATAACTCGCACACGATGATCCGTTTCAAAGTTCGCTTTACCTTGTATAACTTTTATTTTATTTTTCTTCATTAAATATTGAATTCCTTGAACGAGCTGCGTTACGATTTGTGATTTCCTCGCCTGCATTTGCTTCCAATCAATTGATATACTTCCATTATTGAGTGTAACTCCATAATGATTCGCTTTTCTCACAATGTCATGCACTTCTGCACTTTCTAACAATGATTTTGTAGGCATGCATCCAACATTTAAACAAGTCCCGCCAAGATCAGCTTCATCAATAAGAGTGACATCTTTTCCATTTTGAGCTGCGGTAATTGCCGCTACATAGCCAGCAGGTCCGCCACCAATAACGACTAGTTTACTCATTCTCTCACCTTCTCTTTATAAAAGAATTGTTACAGGTTCTTCTAAATAACGTTTAATTGTGCGTAAAAATGCAGCTGCTGGTACACCATCTAATACACGATGATCGAATGTTAAACTTAAAGGTAACATACTGCCTTTTTTTATTTTCTTCCCTTTATATACTGGAACATGTTCAATTGCACCTACACCTAAAATACCAGTTTCAGGTGTATTTAATACTGGCGTAAAATATTCAATACCGAAGCTACCTAAATTACTAATTGTAAAGGTTGTCCCTTGCATATCATCACTACTTAAACTACCTTCTCTTGCTTTTTGTGCAACGTTTTTAATTTGTTTAGATAACTCTACTAAAGATAGATTATTAGCAAAGCGAATAGCTGGAACGACTAATCCTTTTTCTAATGCGACTGCCATGCCTAAATGAACATGTTCAAATTGATGAATTGTATCATCCATATAAGCGCTGTTCATTTCTTTATGCTCTCCAAGCGCTAATACAACAGCACGAGAAACGAAATCCGTAATAGTTAGTTTGTTATCGTATCGTTTTTGTACAACTGAAGCTATTTCTTTATGTAAAGCAACTAAATCTGTAACATCTACTTTCATCGTTAATGTTAATTGTGCACTATTTTGTAAACTTGCATGCATACGGTTTGCTATTGCTTTCCGCATACCAGTAACAGGAATTACTTTACTTTCTTCTTGTTCAAGTACTTCTGGAATTGTTACTCTTTCTTCAATCGCTTTTAATACGTCTACTTTTGTAATCCTTCCGCCAGGGCCTGTACCAACTAATGCTTTGATATCTAGATTTTCAGACTTTGCAATTTTCTTCGCTACAGGTGAAATTTTGATTCTTTTCTTCGCCACTTCTTTCGCATATGGTTCTGGATGTTGGACCTTTTTAGGCTCTAGATTAGGTGCTTTTTCTTCTACAACATTTATACTTTCATTGATTTCTACTTTTTCGTTCAGCTTACCGATATAGCAAATGACAGTGCCAGGTGGAACTCCCTCATCTTCACTTACAGCTATATCAAGAACAGTTCCATCAGCTGGTGCTTCTATTTCAGTTTCGATTTTTTCCGAATTAATACTAGCAATTAGTTCACCTTTTGAGACATGATCGCCTGCTTTAATATTCCAGCTTGTAATAATACCTTCTTTCATCGCCATACCTAACTTCGGCATTACAACTTCTACAGCCATGCTTCTCTCTCCCTTCTCATCGTTTTATTACACATGTAATAAAGTTTGGTCTCCGATCATTTCTGATACAGTTTCAATTACTTTTTCCGGCGTTGGTAAATATAACTTTTCAAGTGGTGGCGAGAACGGAACTGGTGTATGTGGTGCTGTAATTCGTTTAATAGGCGCATCTAACAAATCGAATCCTTTATCTGCTACAATTGCCGCAATATCCGTTGCGATACTACATCTTGGATTTGCTTCATCAATAACAATAAGGCGATTTGTTTTTTCAACTGATGCTAAAATCGTATCTTCATCCAGTGGTGATAAAGAACGTGGATCAATTACTTCTACTTCAAGTCCTTTTTTCGATAATTGCTCAGCAGCCGCAAGTGCTGTATGAACTTGTTTTCCAATTGCGATGATTGTTACGTCAGAACCTTCCCGTTTAATATCCGCTTTTCCTAATGGAATTGTGTAATAACCTTCTGGCACTTCACCCTTCATATTGTAGAGTGTTTTATCTTCAAAGAAGATTACCGGATCATCATCTTCAATTGCCGCTAATAGTAAGCCTTTTGCGTCATATGGAGTAGAAGGAACGACAACTTTTATACCTGGAATGCTCGTAAATAACGCATACAAACTTTGTGAATGTTGTGCAGCTGCGCTAAAACCTGCACCATGCATCGTACGTACTGTAACTGGCACTTTCGCTTTACCACCGAACATATAGCGGAACTTTGCACCTTGGTTTAATACTTGATCAAGACAACTACCGATAAAATCATTAAACATTAATTCAGCAATCGGACGTAGTCCTGTTGCCGCAGCTGCCATTGCTGCTCCCATGTAACCCGCTTCTGAAATTGGTGTATCTAAAATACGATTTCGGCCAAATTCTTGTACAAGGCCTTTCGTAACACCAAGAACACCGCCCCATGCTTCATCATCTTGCAAGTGATCAACTTGTGCACCACCTGCAACGTCTTCTCCTATTAAAATTACATTTTCATCACGGCGCATCGATATTTTCATCGCTTCATTAATTGCAGTTGACATACTTACTGTTCTAGTCATTATTTTTCACCCTCCTCTTATTTGTAAGAAACGTATACATCTTTTAATAACTCTTCATCCTCTGGATATGGACTATTTTCACTAAATTCAATTGATTTTTGAACCGCTTCATCTACTGCCTTTTCCATATCTACAAGCTCAGATTCAGTTAATACAGCTTCATGAATTAAATGCTTACGGAAATTCACAATCGCATCTTTTTCATTTAAATGTTCTTCTTTTTCTTCTGAAGTTTTATACGTTTGTGCTTCACCTTCGAAATGACCGTAATTACGATATGTCATACATTCAATTATTGTTGGACCACCGCCGTTACGCGCACGTTCTACTGCTTCTTCAGCAGCTTTATATACAGCTAGCAGATCTTTTCCATCCACTTGAACACCTGGAATGTTATAAGCTTTCGCACGATCCGCAATAGAATCACAACTTGAAGCATATTCAAATGTCGTTGCTTCACCGTAACCGTTATTTTCAGCGATAAAAATAACTGGTAACTTCCAAATCGCCGCTAAGTTAACCCCTTCATGGAATGTTCCTTCATTATTTGCTCCATCACCGAAGAAACAAACACTTACATCTTTCGTTCCTTTATATTTAGCTGTTAATGCCGAACCGCAAGCAAGCGGGAAACCACCACCTACAATGCCATTTGCACCAAGCATTCCTTTATCTAAATCAGCAATATGCATGGATCCGCCTTTACCTTTACATAATCCTGTCGCTTTCCCGAAAAGTTCAGCCATCATACCGTTTAAATCACAACCTTTTGCGATACAGTGTCCATGTCCTCTATGCGTACTTGTAATACTGTCACTATCCGTTAAGTGGGCACATACACCAACTGCTACCGCTTCTTCCCCAGCGTATAAATGGACGAAACCTGGCAGAACGCCTTGCGCGAATAATTCATGCACCTTATCTTCAAACTTACGAATCTCTAACATTTTTTCGTACATCCAGCGAGCTTGTTCTTTCGTAATTCCATTCCCTTTACTTTCAGTTGTTTTTAACATGTTCAGCCCTCCTATTTTCTTGTTCATCTTTTATATTGCAAGTACCGTGCCAATTTCCAATCCTTGATTTAATAGGTTTTCTCTCTATGTTGAAAATAAAAAAGTGGACAAAATGAGACATTAGTCTCGTTTTGTCCACTTTTGTTCACCTAATTTGAAAATTATTATCTTATTCACCATCAAAACTCTTCTGTAATTTTCGGATGTAAATAATTTGACCGATATGATATGCATTATGAGTAGTTACATTGGCTAGCACTTCCCACCACTTTGCAGAAACAGGAAATCCCACTACATCGCTTTCAACCTTTTCTTCATTTATGAGATTTTGCCATAGTAACAGTTTCTCTAGTAGTTTTTCTCGTAATTCATCGAAAGTTTGATTATTTGAAAGCATAAAACTTTTGTTATTATCTCCAATAGCGGGCACAGCATTCACATTCGATTCTTTATATCTAGTTTGCCACGTAGAATTCCAATACAATAAATGTTGTACAATTTCAGCTATACTGTTACTCTCTTCATTCGGTTTCCAGAAAGCTTCCCTCTCAGATAAACCCTTAACTGCATCTGAAAACGGAATATACCAACTAGGATCGTTCGCATTCGCTAATAACTGATCTGCTAATACATCCTTCACATGGGCCATTATTCTTCCCTCATTTCATAAACGTATTCATACTCACTTCTCTATATACGCTGAGTCCGTATAATTTCCTCTTTTAAAAATCTCATAGAATATAGAATTAACGGGTAATGCTCTCAAAACGAATGTAAGAATAATAGATTTTCTTATCATAACTCGTTATGATAAAAGAAAAAGAAAGCTGGCAGAAAATGAACAAAAAAGTCGCAATTATTACAGGATCCTCAAGTGGATTTGGACTATTAACTACACTCGAACTCGCAAAAAAAGATTATTTAGTTATCGCTACAATGAGAAACCTTGAAAAACAAGCGAACTTACTATCTCAAGCTACTCAACTAAACTTGCTGCACAACATAACAGTTCAACAATTAGATGTAACCGATCAAAACTCTATACATAACTTTCAATTATTTTTAAAAGAAATAAACAAAGTAGACCTCCTTATTAATAATGCAGGATATGCTAATGGTGGCTTTGTAGAAGAAATTCCAGTAGAGGAATATCGCAAACAATTTGAAACGAACCTTTTTGGTGCTATTTCAATCACTCAGCTTGTTTTACCTTATATGAGAGTACAAAAAAGTGGGAAAATCATTAATATAAGCAGCATTAGTGGTCAAGTTGGATTCCCTGGTCTATCTCCTTACGTTTCTTCCAAATATGCATTAGAAGGATGGAGTGAATCCCTTCGTTTAGAAGTGAAACCTTTTGGAATAGATGTTGCTTTAGTGGAACCTGGTTCTTATAACACGAATATATGGGAAGTTGGTAAACAACTAGCTACAAACCAATCTGATACTACTTCTCCTTACAAAGAATATATGGATAAAATACAAAAACATATTAATAGCGGCAGTGATACATTTGGTAATCCGATAGATGTTGCTAATAAAATTGTAGAAATTGCTGAGTCTAAGCGTACGAATTTACGTTATCCAATCGGTAAAGGTGTAAAATTTATGATCTTTGCAAAGAAAATTCTTCCTTGGAGATTGTGGGAATATCTTGTTTTGAGAAGCTTTAAGAAAATGTAATTACCTTTATTGAAAACCATTTTGAAAGAGGTGCTAATTAAATGTTAGGTTTACCCTATGGTAAAGTGTTTTTAGTTCCATGGACTGAAGAGTGGGCAATTGAATTTGTAAAGGAGAAACAATTCATTGAGGAACAAATTGGCGAACATATTTTAGCGATACACCATATTGGTAGTACTTCTATTCCACATTTAAGTGCAAAGCCCATTATTGATATAGCAATTGAATTAGAAAATTATAGGGACGGTATACATTGTATTAAAAAATTAGAACTACTAAACTATAAATATAGAAAAGATGTATTGCCTGAACGATATTATTTTAATAAAGGTGAGCCAAGAACTCATCAAATTCATATGTATGAAAAAGGGAATACACATGTAATAGAACAATTGCAATTCAGAGATTACTTAATAGTCAATAAAACTGCTCGTATACAGTATGAACAGTTGAAGATTCAACTTTCACAGGCTAATCCTAATGATAAACATCAATATGCAGAGGATAAAACAAATTTCATTAAATCCGTATTAGCGAAATTAAATGTTTAAATTGAATAAGAAACCATTTAGCAGTAAATGGTTTCTTATTTATTAGTTATCTCATTATGTATAATCAAATTTTTAATTATACAGCAGGTGGAACGAAATAAAATAGTATCGAGAGCATCAATATAAAAGAAACCATTCCCGTTATCGAAAGTATATATTCTTTTGATTTTCTATCATATTTCCATTCCATCCATGCTCTTAAAGTCCATGATATCCCTAAATAAGTGAACATGACATAAGCCATTTTAGCGTTTTCAAATTTAAACATATAATAACAACTACTTATTACATAAATAATAATAAGACCTATTTCTAATTTTACATGTACACTATTCACATGCTTATATCCAAAGAAGCCTCTTTTCTCCATATTTAATTTTCTTCTTAAAAACTGTTCTAAAAAGTAACCACCTATACCCAGTCCAATAATAATAATTAAAATTGTAGAGGTATCCATTGTTATCCCTCCAATTACTTTATATATTTTTAGAAACAAAGTGGACTATATTATGGTTATTCTCTTCTAAATAACTTACAATTCCTTCAGGATATGTTGGCTTCTCCTTTAATTCCTCTATGCTCTTCCATATTAATATAATATTCTCATGTTCTTTATGCCTTATTTCATTTGTAACCATCTCTTGAACAGTTCCCCAATATATCAATGTACAATGATGTCCTTTTTCGTTGTTCCACTCGAAAATATGCTCATTTACAACAGCTAGCTTTTGGACATCAATTTTCAAATCGTATTCTTCCATTAATTCTCGTATTATCGCTTCTTTTGCTGGTTCACCAAATTCAATAGAGCCTCCTGGAAAACGATAAAATGATTCATTTTCATCGCATTGAACGAGCACTTTTGAGTTATCTCCATTATAAATAATAACTTCTACACGTAATACAGATCTATTCATTATTTTCCTCCTTTAAATCTTTAATTGAAAATTTATTAAAGAAAGAAGTATATAATTAATCCAGTTATTATTAGCGCTGTAACTGCAAAAAATGAAATCAAGAACTCGCGCGATTCCTTATCATATTTCCACTCCATATATGATTGAAATCCATATAACGTGATAAAAAACAAAAGAGGTACATACCCCATAAATATACGGTTTGGAAACAAAGCACTTATCGCAATAACAACTATATAAGAGAAAATAATAATTCTATTCCCCCATTTATGTGTTTTATTCACATATTGATTATCCCATCCCTTTTGTTTCGGGATGTTTAATCTTCTTCTTGCTATTTTTTCAAAAACGAATATACATAGTACCCATAAAATTAATAGCGTTATTTTGGTAATTGACAGAAAACCCTCTCCTTTTATTTTCTTACTTTTATTTTCTCTGGCTGATCACTCGGATAAGTAGCTTTTCCTTTATTATCAATGTCCCAACTAATAATTGTCGCACTATCGCGTCCGAATTGATGATGAACGTGCTCTAATACATGATGAACACTTTCTTCAAGTTTTATATTATTTCTATTCATATCACTATACAGATTTACAGGAGTTTCATACCGACGTTCCCCGCATTCTAATACTCCATCTGTCACCATTACAATTCGATTCTTTCCATTACGTAATTCACGAATGCCTGTTGAATAACAAGGAACAGGTAAATCAAAAGTATTTACGTTACCAATCCATTCGTAAAAATGACGTTGATTTAGTGCGTATTGTCCTAATTTGTGTAATTCATCATGAAATACATACACTAAACAGTCTCCGATAGATAACCACCATATATAGTTTTCTTTTCTTACACATAGTAAGCAAGCTGTTTCACCTTTAATTCTTTTGCACTTTTCCTTAAATGAAGAAGATTGTAAGATTGTAAGAATATGATTTTCAATAGATCGAAATACTGTATCAATCGATTCATTCATCATTTCTTTTATATTTTCATATTCTTTTTGAATTGTATTTACTACTAAATCAACACTTTCTGCACTATTATGTCCATCTAATATAGCTGCAAATTCCCAATCACCATTTGACCAAACTAACGCACCATCTTCATTCTTTTTTGCTCCGGCACTAATATTCCCACCATATGCACCGAGCACGATATCACCATATTGCTTTACCGAAATTTCGTCTAAACACATTTCTCTACTTCCAATCCATGAATGTTGTCTATTATTTGTTGTATGCATATTCACTCACCATATACTTTCGTATTCTTTCGCATAGTTTTTTGATTTTTTCTGTATCACTATAAGGCGCACCGTTCCATTTCTCTACTTCAGTCAGTGACCAAAACTCTTTTGGTGTATTTGCATAACGCGGTATGATGTGCATATGCATATGTGGTACACCATTCCCTGAAACAAAAGTGTAAATATGTTCGGCACCTTCACTTTCTTTTAGTGCTTTACTTACTCTACTTGATATAAGTCCGAACCTTTTTGCTTCTTCATCTGTTAGCTCAGCAAGACCAGGTACATGTCTTTTTATATCTATCATTACATAACCAAGATACGTTTCTTCGCTATCCCAGTGGACATGTCCAACGTAAACGAGTTCATCTTCGTAAATAGCTCCACCTGGAACTGTAATATTTCCTTTATGTTTTTCACAAATGAAGCAATTTTGTTCTTCTTGATTATTTGTTGGCATATCCATCACCATCCTTTTTATATATAATATCATAAAAAAAGGAAAAATAAGATTTATATTCCGAAAATTCATTCTTTTAACGCAACAATTTTGAATTGAATTTACACCTCATTTTTTCTTCAAAACCACAACTCCAATTACAATCCCAATCACAATTCCGACTACTAAATTATTTGTAAAATAACCTTGGACTACACCGATTACAACCCCTATACCGACGCCTATCGCCAAGGCATCATTACTTTTTTTCTTTTTAGACAAAATAGCATCTCCTCTCATAATTTCTTCCAAAATAATATCTATTTACATGAAGTCACTGTCTCCTAATATATTCGCTATTCCACTTAATAATTTCCAAAAAATGCACTTTATTACTTATACTTTTCCACCACATAATCCTCTTCTTAAGAAGAGATTTTCAAGTCGCTATTAAACAAACATATCGTTATTCATCGAAGAATTAAATCAATGAAATAAAAAAACAAGTTTTTGCGTCAGCTGACGGTTCTGTTATCGTTCGAATATAATCTATTCAAACAAAAAACACACTTTGTATAATAAAGTGTGTTTTCTTGTTATCTTCTTTTTTGGTGAAATCCTTGTGTAATACGATCTAATATAATCGCAATGACAACAATGGCTAGTCCCGCTTCAAATCCCATCCCGATATTAACTTGTGTCACAGAGCGGTATACATCAACTCCAAGACCTGGAGCTCCTACAAGCGATGCTGTTACTACCATTGATAAAGAGAGCATAATACTTTGGTTCACACCAGCCATGATCGTTCCAGTTGCGAGTGGTAATTGTACTTTAAATAATTTTTGTGATGCGGTAGAGCCAAACGCATTCGCTGCTTCTATTAAATCTTCTGGAACTTGTCTAATTCCTAAGTCAGTAAAACGAATTGTCGGTGGCATTGCAAAGATTACCGATGCAATAATCCCAGGTACTACCCCTACTCCGAAAAATGTAATCGCAGGAATCAGATATACGAAAGCCGGCATTGTTTGCATAAAATCTAATGTCGGTTTTAAAAATTTTGAAAACCGTTCATTTTGCGAAGCTAAAATGCCAATTGGGATACCTACAATAATTGAAATAATAACAGATGTAAGTACAAGAGCTAATGTCTGCATCGTCTGTGCCCAGTAGTTAATATTCAAAATAAATAATAATCCGATGAGTGTAAAAATAACTAAAGATACTTTTCTCGTTGTGTACCAAATGAGGAAACACAAAATAATAATCATCAATATAGCCGGTATTATTGTTAAAAAATTAGTGAGTAAATCAACGAATCCACCGATAATATAAGAGAATCCTCGGAATAAGCCTTCAAAGTGCTCATATAAACTTGCAACAAATGAGTCGACCCATTCCCCTAAAGGAATACGTGGTATACTATTCATCGTCTTTCACCTCTTCTTCAATATTACCTGCAAGAGCTTGAATGACACTTTCACGTTTAATAATTCCTCTTAGCCTTTTCTTCTCATCAATTACTGGTAACGGATATTTCATCTCCGCCATTTTCGCATACGTTTCTTCCAGTAAAGTATCTAAATACACGTGCGGAATATCGGTAAGTAATAAATCAGCAATCGGCCATTGCTTTTGTACTGCTTTACTCGCATCATCTGCCGTTAATATTCCTAAAAACTCATATTTTTTGTTTACAACATATACGGTAGAAACGCCGGCATTTCTCATAATTTGAAGTGCTACACGTGGTCCACGGTCTATTAATAACGTCTCTGGTCGTTTTAATATAGATTCCGCCGTTATTACTTTTCCTAAATTCACATCCGCCACGAATTTCTCTACAAATTCATTCGCAGGACTCATCATAATTTCTTCTGGCGTTCCAATTTGGACAACTTCTCCATCTTTCATTAACGCAATTCGATCACCAATTCGAAGGGCTTCATCTAAATCATGCGTAATAAAAATAATTGTTTTTTCCATTTTATCTTGTAATTCTAACAGTTCATCTTGCATTTCTTTTCGAATCAGTGGATCTAATGCACTAAATGACTCATCCATAAGTAAAACATCTGGATCATTCGTAAGCGCTCTCGCAATGCCGACACGCTGTTGCATACCACCACTCAGTTGACTTGGATAATTATCTTTATGATGATCAAGTCCAACTAACTTCAAGGACTCTAACGCTTTTCTCTCTCGTTCCTCTACTGGAACTCCTTGTATTTCCAACCCATATGCAACATTTTGCAAAACGGTACGATGAGGGAATAGAGCGAATTTCTGAAACACCATGCTCATCTTCGTTCTTCTCACTCTTCGCAACTCTTCTTTTCCCATCGTTGCGATATCCTCTCCATCTATGTATATATGCCCCGCTGTTGGTCTAATCAGTTGGTTTAACATACGAACTAATGTCGATTTCCCGCTACCAGACAATCCCATAATAACGAAAATTTCTCCCGTATATACTTCGAACGTCGCCTTTTTTACGCCAACGTTCATTCCTGTCTCTTTCAAAATTTCCGATTTACTTTTTCCCTCTTTTAATAAGGTAAGCGCTCTTTGCGGGTGTTTCCCAAATACTTTTGTTACGTTTTCAACACGTACCTTTGTATTATCCATGTCACTACTCCTTTTCTACCCATCTATTCACATAGTGTTGCGATTTTGCAAAGAAATATTACATAAAAATAACATTTATAAGATTTCTTTAAAATTCTTTTTTCCGTTCATAATAAGAATGCTTACTTATACATTTATTTAAAAAGCAAACGTTTCTTAGGAGGTTTTTAATGAGAAAGAAAATATGGCTCATATGCCTTGCATTATTTATTACTATGATTTTCTCTTCATGTAATGCAACAAATGCAAATTCGAAAGGAAAAATTAAACTAGGTGTAACAAGTTGGAAAGAAAACATTGCAACTGCAAATATGTGGAAGGTACTACTAGAACAAAAAGGCTACAAAGTTGAACTCATGTATTTAGAAAAAGCGGCAATTTGGACTGGTGTTGCTCGCGGTGATGTTGATGCTAATTTAGAAGTATGGCTACCCGTTACGGATAAACCACTAAATGATCGTTATAAAGATGATATTGTCTTAAAATCAAAATGGTATGAAGGAACCGGACTAGGTTTAGTTGTCCCTTCTTATGTGAAAAACATAAACAGCATTGAAGATCTAAATGCACATAAAGATGAACTAGATAATAAAATTGTCGGAATTGAACCTGGCAGCAGTCTTATGAATTTAACGAATAAAGCGATGAAGGAATATGATATAAAGCTAAAACTTGTCCAGTCTTCTGAAGCTGCTTTGATGAGTGAACTAAAAAAAGCATATACGAAAAAGAAACCAATCGCTGTTACGCTTTGGAATCCACATTGGGGGTTTTCAGAATTTGACTTAAAATATTTAAAAGACCCTAAGAAAGTATATGGTGAAAAAGATGACATTTATTACTCCGTTCGTAAAGGTTTCGAAAAAGATCATCCGGATATCATAAAATACTTTGATAAATGGAAAATGAACGATGAACAGCTTGGTACATTAATGGTCGAGTTAAATAAAACGAAAGATCCCGAAGAAGCGGCGCGAAAATGGATTAAAAAGAATCAAGCGTTAGTCGATGAATGGATAAAAGATTAATAAAACAGGCTAGAGAATATACTTTACTCTCTAGCCTGCTTTCTGCTATTTTTTCGTAACAACATCATCTACAATCCCATATGCCTTTGCTTCTTCTGCGGTCATAAAATAATCTCTTTCTGTATCATGTGCTACTCTTTCAATCGGTTGCCCTGTTTTTTCTGCAATCATTTTATTAATATCATGTTTTAACTTTAAAATTCTTTTTGCTGTGATTTCAATTTCCGTTGCTTGCCCTTGTGCACCACCAAGCGGCTGATGAATCATAATTTCACTATTTGGGAGTGCAAACCGTTTTCCTTTTGCACCTGATAATAATAGCAATGCACCAAATGATGCTGCAAAGCCCATGCATAGCGTTTGCACGTCTGGTTTGATTAAATTCATCGTATCCAATATGGCAAAACCTGCTGTCGTTGATCCGCCTGGACTATTAATGTATAAAAATATATCTTTCTCTGCATCTTCTGCTTCTAAAAATAATAATTGAGCTACGACACTACTCGCTACTTGATCATTTATTTCTGAACCAATAATAACAATACGGTCTTTTAATAACCTTGAGTATATATCATAGGAACGTTCTCCTAATTTCGTTTGTTCTACAACATATGGAATTGCATTCATTTTAAATCCCTCCAATAATTGTTATGCTGCTAAAAGCATACAACTGTAGGAAGAAGGTTGTTTCACATTAAATAATAAGACTGGCTGTTTAGATGGTAACTTAGTAAAATCTATTGTTGGAAGCAGTTTCGTTAATAATTCCGGTCTCTCTTCTCGAATAGACGTTACTACAACTTCCATATCGTCTGTGAATTCAACTATCTCTATCCCTTCTTCACTTACAGTTTTCAACCTATTTCTACTCCGAAACAAAGAAGCTTTTACTGCCCCTTCCGATACGGAACATACTTTAGCAATATCAGCGATACTATATTGAAAAACATCCTTTAATAATAAAATCGTGGATTGCTGTACATTTAATGAAGATAATACTTTCCCTACCATTTCATGCAAATCTGCAATTTTTTCATGTGGTTCTTCAAAAGTAATTTGGTCTCTTATTTTTTCATGAACTGATTTTGACTTTATTTGATCTAACCAACGATTTCTAGCTATTTTATATACGAGCGTCATACAAATATCTTTATTACTATATTTTTGAAGTACTTTACAAACCGTTTCTTGGGCAAGATCTTCGCCATCCCATTTATTTTTCGTTAAAAATGTACAGTATCTTTTCAACTCTCCGTATTGCTCAATTAAAAAAGTTATATTTGAATGATTCATATCGATATGATTTTTCAAAATATGAGTTACTTTTGTGCACAAAATAACCACTCCTTTTCAGCGCTTACTTAATTAACGATTCAACAAATAAAAAAGTTACGGGGCATATAAAAAAATTATGTTTATGTTCAATAATTCGCGGTCATAAATATGTTATGTACAATTTTACGTGAGGAGGAACAAATTTGCCAAAATTAACAATTGAAGGTGCGGGAACTTTTGATGTAAAAGAAGGCACAAAATTAGTATTAGCAATTGAAGATAACGGTGTAAACATACTCCATCGTTGCGGCGGAAAAGCACGTTGCACAACTTGTAGAGTAGAAATTATAGCCGGTGATTTTTGTGAAGCGAGTGCGAATGAAAAACATGCAATGACTGAAAAAGGGATTGAGGATCATTTACGATTATCTTGTCAAATGCGTGTACATAAGGATATAGTAGTTCGTCCAGTACTTACAGTTGAAAGTTCAGGTCTTGATGCTGGACCACGTCCGGCGGAGTAAAGCGATGGATTTAAAACAGATAGCTGGTGAATATGCTGCAACCTTCGTAAAAGATGGTATGAAGATTGGTCTTGGTACAGGATCAACCGCATACTGGACGATACAAAAATTAGGTCAACGTGTAAAAGAGGGATTATCAATTCAAGCTGTCCCGACATCAAAGGAAACGGAAGCATTGGCACAGCAGCTAAATATTCCGTTGATTTCGTTAAACGACGTACAAAGTCTTGATCTTACAATTGATGGAGCTGATGAAATTGATTCTAATTTACAGCTTATTAAAGGAGGCGGTGGCGCATTACTTCGCGAAAAAATCGTTGCCTCTTCCTCTAAGGAACTACTTATCATTGCTGATGAATCGAAACTCGTAACGCATTTAGGTACTTTCCCATTACCTGTTGAAATTATACCTTTTTCATGGAAACAAACCGAAAGTAAAATTCAATCTTTAGGATGTCAAACAACGTTACGTTTAAAAAATAATGAAATATTTATAACCGATAATAATAATATGATTGTCGATTGTATATTTCCTAATCATATAGCTACTCCTTCCGATTTACACAAAAGATTAAAAATGATTACTGGTGTAGTTGAAACCGGATTGTTTGTTAACATGACTAGTAAGGCGATTATTGGAACAAAAAACGGGATACAGGAATTATAATGAACGCTGACTCTTACAGTCAGCTTTTTTATATTTTCTCGTTATTACGTAACATTATGATATACTATGAAAACAAAAGCACATTACACTAGAAAGGATTGAACAATTTGCACTCCAAACTCATAACAGAACTTACAGATTTAGAAACTGCCTTTCATATTCGAAAAGAAGTATTTGTAAAAGAACAAAATGTCCCACTTGAAGATGAATTCGATATGTTTGATGAAATCGGGGAGAAATGTAAACATATTTTAGTTTATTATAACGAGCTTCCTGTTGGTACAGGTCGCATACGATTTGTTGATGGAACTGGAAAATTAGAACGTATTTGTATTTTAAAAGACTATCGTAAATACGGTTTAGGAAAAGTAATTATTCAAACGTTAGAAGAAATTGCTCGTGAAAAAGAATCTACAAAAGTAAAACTACACGGTCAAACACAGGCTGAAGGATTTTATAAAAAACTAGGTTATCAAACCTCTTCTGATGTATTTATGGAAGATGGCATTCCGCATATACTTATGACGAAAATGTTATCATAATAAAAAAGGCAGTATATGAAACTACTTTACGTATTCATATACTGCCCTTTTTTATTTATAGAAAAATGAATTCTCAAGATGTCCTTTTGCATCAAAGCCCATTATCTCTTAGTTCATACCAAGGTAAAGCTTACACTGTTTTCCATAATGATAAGGCATAAATCCAGTTTGGATCCCCATTTCCTTTATAACTTTGGACTGCTTCATATACTTTTCCCTCGTGTAGAACTTTATCTCCCTTTTCATATGCTTTCTTTGCATCCCATTCTTCATATGAAACGCTTTCAGTTTTTGTAGTAATTATGAATATATCACTCTGTACAGATTCATTTCCAGCTACATCAACAGCTTTCACTACATATTTATAAGTAGTATTAGAGAGTAAATATTTATCCATATAAGAAGTCGTATTGGATGTTGCAATTTTTTCCATTGATCCTTTTGTTTCTCTATAAATATCGTAATGGTCTACACCAATATTATCGTCAGAAGGACTCCACATTAGATCCACACTTGACGCTGTCGTTCCCATACTATGTAATCCTTTTGGTTGTGTTGGTGCTTCTGTATCAGGAGCCTCAACTGTTGTTTTTACTGTAAGCGTTGCACTTTCTTTCGATACATTTCCAGCTGCGTCAATTGCTTTTATAGTATAAGAGTATTCTGTACTTGGTTGTAATTTTTTATCAATAAAATGAGTTCCTGGTACTGTATCAATCATCTCTCCGTTACGGAAGATTTGATACCCTTTTACCCCTACATTATCCGTAGAAGCGGTCCATGCTAGTTCTATACTATTCGCTGTTACTTTTTGTGCCTGAATTCTATTTGGAATGCTTGGAGCTTCTGTGTCTGGTTTTACGTCATTGATGAGATTAACATCAATTACATTATAGAATGCATTTGCTGTATCAGCTACATCCCATACTGCTAAAATTACATGATACCCACTTCTATCAGTAGGTACATTGATTTTGTGAGTTAAATGATTTGAGGCTGCAGAACCATCATGTTGCACAGTTCCAATTGGTTCAAAATCTGCTCTTGTGAGCGCTTTATTTGGATTCCATCCTTTTTTTGTAATATAGTAATGCCATTTGCTCGTTAAGTGAGGCGCTGTATATTTCCACGTAAATGTATTTTCCCCGCCTGTAATTGTATTTTTAAACCAACGATCGGCAGTTTGTTGATCTAAAATACCACCAAACTTACCACCTGCAGAAGCGATTTGACCATCAACTGGGCCAGTTTGCGGGAACCCTTTTGGAGCTTCCAAACTTTGTGGTTCATACATAACACTTCCGCAGTTTACATTTAGTGCACCATAAGTTGGACTACATAAAGCAGATCGGCTGCTCGGCTTTTCAACAAAACCGTGCGCGTATGCGTTTTGAGGAATAAGTGTCGTGCCAATAATTCCAGCTGTTAATGCAACAGCTCCTAGACTTTTTTTGTTCATTTTCATGTTTTGTAGTTGTTTTAAAAATTGATTCTTCATGTTCCTGTCCCCTTCTTGTTATAATTTGTAGTGTAATGTGGGCTTCGATGTAAAAGAATAACAAGAGACAATCTTGTAACGATGTATGTGTGTGTTATGCATACACCGCAGTGAAAATATATTTCATTTCTTGTGAAATATTTCACTTGATGAATATATCATGACATAGAAATCATCAAAGTATGTGCAGAAGTTGTGCAGAAATGATGAAAGCATTAGTAACACGTAAAACTATGGTCCGAATTTGCAAAACAGAATATTTAACATTTCAAAACAACGAATTCTCCGCTTCATATAAAAAAAGAGTGTCTATATCATTTCATATAGACACTCTTCTCATGTATAATTTTCTATTTATTATTGACCTATAAATGTAAAAATCTCATCAGCAGCTTCCTGATAGCCACCAGATTTCAGGAAAGATTCCTTCAAATTCCATGCAACTTCTTTATATGATGGATTATTTAATACAAGTTCTACACTTTCACGTAGTTGTTCTACAGTTAATTCTTTCATAGATAACTTAATCCCAGCTCCTAGATTCTCCACTTGCTTTGCGATTACTGGCTGATCTGCACTTTGCGGAATTACAATGAGTGGAATCCCGTTATATAGCCCTTCATGTGTACTGTTCATTCCACCATGTGTAATAAACAACTTTGTATATGCAAGTAGTTTCGTTTGTGGTACATAGTTTTTCACAATGAAGTTTTTAGGAATTTCACCTAAATCACTTATGTTCGTTTTATTACCAATAGACATTACAATAGTATGCTCGCTATTCTCGAACGCCTTCATACAAAGTTTATAAAAATCAAGCGCTTCATTAAAAACAGTGCCTAGCGAAATGTAAATCGGGCTTTTTTCTTCAATTGAAGTAAAATCAAAGTCTTCATTTTTTACTTGTGCAGGGACGGATGGACCTACAAATTTAAATGTTTCATTAAACATATCTCCAAAAGGCTGGAACTCTTTTATTGTATATACAATAGTAAGTGACGCTGGATTACAGAAAACTTCATATGGTGAGTTTATTTCAACACTATACTTTTCCGCAACCTCCTTAGTTAATCTTTCAAAATCATTATGTATCCTCTCCTGAACTTTCACTGGGATACTTTTAGACAAGTGATCTAACATTTGTTGAAATGATTTTTCATCTTGTGCAAAAGATGTACAGGAATTTATTGCCGGAAGCTTTAAAATTTGAGCAATTATACGGCCACAGCCAAACATCGAATCATGAATCATATAATCAAAATGTTCTCCTTCAATTTGTTCAAGAACACTTGGTATAATAACATCTGCTGTATGTAGAAGGCCATTTATTCTTTCCTGCAAATAATTTCGGCCACCGGAAAGAAATGCTTTTATAAACCTTTGGTCGTCAATTGTTCTTACAATAGCCCCTGTTTTTTCAATACGTTCTCTGAAAGCTTCTATCGAAAAATAAACTACCTCTTCCCCACGCGAAACTAATTCTTCTACAACTTGCAACGTTGGATTTATATGTCCTTCTGATCCAGCATTAATGAATAAAACACGTGCCACTTAAAACACTCCTTACTTTAAATCTTATCTATATTATTTTGCTCTTATAATTTTTCTAAATGGACTTAGCGAGCCTAAATCCAAGGTCATCTATGTAAATTACAACTGGTTTTTTTTTATCTTTGGATAAATTTGATGTATGATTCGTAATCGCATCATATAATTCCATCGTTACAACATACTTTGCAAGAAGAAACGAATTAACTTGGGCTTTCCATTCTTTTTTTATTCGATCATCTCTTAATTCTACTTTTCCTGCTGGAATTTTCACCATATTAGAATCAACTAGCCTAATAAATCTATCCAATTCTATACCCCCAGGTTATTTCTTTTTATAATCTAACCATTTATAGCACTGTACTTCTCTAAAAATAGTCTTACTTCATTTGTAGATTTTAAAATAATAACATCTTTATCCTTACTCAATTGATTTAACTTCTTTAAAATTGTAGGTCGCTTCGTCTTAGGATATTCCCATATCCATTTAAAAAATTGTAAATCAAATCTTTCCTTACATCCCGCGCCCATATCTGGTCTTGTTTTATTCCGATATTGTATAACTCTTTTAAAAGCACGATAAACACATATTGTTCTATGAATATCAAGAAAAATAATTGTATCAGCTGCGTTCATTCTTAGGTCCATTGTCCCGCCATAATTCCCATCAATAATCCACTCATCTTCTTTCACTAATTCATTCTGAACCGTTCTTTGCTCTTCTTTCGGTACTCCTTCCCAATTCGGTTTCCAAAATAGTGCATCAAGATGATGTACTTTAATATTTAATTTATTGCCTAACTGCCTTGCTAATGTAGACTTCCCTGAACCACCAGAACCTATTAATATTATTTTTTTCATATTTGTACACTACTTTCTATTAATTCTTCAATAGTTTCTTTATTAGCAAAAATCCAGAAAAACATCTCTTCATTTAACTTTAATAAATCTTTTAACTGAACAAAATAAGTAATAAAGATAACTTGAATCGAAAGCATCACATACCAAATAGACTGTAGTTCTTCTTTCATTAAAATGTTTTGTTTATTATATCCTTCAAAGATTGTGCTGATAATATGTTGCCACTTCCCTCTTAATACTTCATCACTATATAACTCACTCAAAATACTCGTACAGCAATAGCATAAATCGAATACTCTTACATTACTTTCTAATAGTTCAAAATCTATAAAACCTTGAAATTCATTATCTTTAAAGATTACATTGGATAAGTGCATATCACGATGAATAATTTGCTCTCGTAATGGGTGAACTATTTCTTTGAAAGCTGTATGTATTTGATTCATTTTTCGAATTACATCCTGATGAACATACTCATTCTTTTCTAAAATAGGTAAAGCCCATCCGTATACTACTTTATACAAATCTCTTTTTACTAACCCATTATTATTCACCGAATTAAGTACTTGATGTAAATTAGCTATTTCTTCTCCAATTGTACTTCCTAGCTCCTTCAGATTTTCTGTATCTTTTATTTCAAGTCCACTTCCAGCAATATATTTGTACAAACAATAATACTTCTCTTTATAAAATACATACTTTTTACTATTACTCGTTTTCACTAATTTTTGTACTTTAACCCCTTTTTCCTCAAGCTGTTCTAATACATGTATTTCAACTAATAGTTGTTTTATCGATCCCTTTTCCTTCAAAATATAGGATTTATTATTACAATGAATCTTTGTTACGTTTGCTTTTATTTCAGTAGCTGTGACATCTTTATCTTCAAACCAAAAATTCACAATTTCTAATATATCCTCCATAATAAATACCTCCATTTAAAATCGCTTATTCGTCCTTAATATAAACTCAAAAAGAAATCCTACCCCAACACCAATTGTATAAGCAACTAAATCACTCCACAAAAATCCATAACCTAATACGAGTCCACCTAAAGTCGTTGCACGAATATTATCTATCCATTCAGCATGATACAATTGGCTCACTTCAATCCCGTAGCAAAACATTAAACTAATAAAAGCCAATTTCTTCATTTCTATTTTAGGAAATAAAAATCCAAATCCAATGAAAATCATTAAAGCCCATAAAGCATCACCTAAATAATCATTTAATAGAGCCGGCAGCGCAAAAGCAAATTTTCTTGAACTAAGCCCTAAAATAATAACAAGGATTGTAAACATTGCGTATAGTAATCTATTTCGTTTCGTATTCATTTCAAAACTCCTAATTCATCATTTATAATTGCAAAATAGCTAGTAAAATATAATCATTTTACTAGCTATTTATTAACTGCTTTAACAATAAGAAAATGTGGATTTGTATTTAAATAGTAATAAGAGTTTTTATTTACTTCTTTCATCTTTTCAACTGGCCTCGGTTCAACCATTTTTTCTAACATAAAATAATTTGTTGTTTCATTAATAATATCTTGAAGTGACCTTCTAAAAAATTCAACTTCAATTGTAATGTTTGGTTTAACCCAAGTATCTACTAATAATTGTTTTTCGAAATAATTTTTACAAGTAAACTTTGTAAAGTCCATAAAAGGATGATGAATGGAGTATATAAATTCTCCACCTGGCTTCAGTACTCGACGAAACTCCTGAAATACTTGATTCCAATTTTGTAAGTAATGAAGAGTTAACGAACTTACAATTACATCAAAAGTATTGTCTTCAAATGGCAATATATCTTGCAAGTCATGACAAAGAAACGTTGCTTTATCCCCCATACTTTCCTTTGCAGCTTTTACCATTTCATAACTTACGTCAATTGCAGTAACATTTGCTCCTCTTTCTACAAATTGAGAAGTATACCATCCAGCTGCACATCCGGCATCTAGTATACTCTTCCCTTCTAATTTCTTTGGAACCATCTCCATCATCGCTGGTCTTTCATAATAGCTGTTATATGGATTTGCCACATCTAGATTTTCTTTATATGTACTCGCTAATTTATCATATGTATCTTTAATCGTGTCTTTCAATACATCCACCCCTTATACATATTAATCTAATAACTCTTGCTGCTTTCTCTTTGAAAATGATTGTAGAACTAAATCATACGACCAATCAATCATCTTATTAATTTGCACCTGTTCCACATCTTTATGTATATACACCGTATTCCAATGTTTTTTATTCATATGATAACCCGGAATGATTGTTTCTGGATACTCTTCTCTTAATCTTAGCGCAAGTTCTGGATCACATTTTAATGTTATTGCCGCTTTTTCGCCTTCTTCATGGTTCAATATCGCAAATATTTTATTATTAAGCCTCATACACGTTGCATTCCAACCATCTGGTGAATCTTCTGTCGCTTTTCTTTTCGATAAACAATATTCCCTTGTTGCATTCATTCTAATTCTCCCCTTATTCTTTCACTATTTGATTACGATGCATCACAATTTGTTTCGTCGCTTGAAATTGTTTTTGACCATAAAACTTTATAAGCTTCTCTCCACAAAATAAGCTCACAATATCGATATGAGATATTTCTTCAAGTAACATTGTAAGCATCTTCTCTCCAATACCTTTATTCCTTACACTCTCATTCACAACAACATCTTCTAAGTACGCTCGAAAAACACCATCTGAAACAACTCTAGCAAAACCAATTAACTCATTTTCTTTCCATACCCCAATTGCTATACTATTTTTTAACATTTTTTGAATATCGATTTCTTTTCTTTCTGGCCACCAACCGACAGAATCGTAAAGCCTCTTTAATTTTTCTGAACAGATTGGTTTCTCATCTTGTAATTTATATGTATACATTTTCTTTCTCCCATTTAACATGATATAAATTATTATAAATGATTTTATAAATTTATAATATGGATTTTACAATTGCAATATAAACAATTCTCTAATACCTTTCCTATCCCCTCTATTAAGTTAGATTATTTCAAATTAACGAATTTATGGAAATACAAAACAACTAATAAAATATTTACTTATTAAACTTTGAATTACTTGTAATAAATGGTAAAGTTAATAAGGTAAAAAATACATTAAGTGAGTCGATTTTTTGAAAAAGTTTAGTTTATTACTAACAGCATTTGTCATGATTTTAACATTGTTCATTCCAAATCTTACAAGTGCTAAAGCTTTCCCAGATGTCCAATCTAATCATTGGGCAATTAAGGAAATTAACTATTTATCGGATAAAGGTATCATTAATGGTACGCCAGAAGGAACTTTTAAACCGGGTGATGATGTAACTCGTGGACAAATGGCCTTAATGCTAGATTTATCATTAAAATTAGAAAAACCATCTAGCTATAATCATATTTTTTCCGATGTAGCCAAAGGTATCTATTACTATGATTCTGTACATAAGTTAGCACATAATAACATTGTACAACGTGAAACAAACTATTTCCCTGACCGTTCATTAACTCGTGCAGAAATGGCAGTAGTTTTAGTTAAAACTTTTAATTTGCAACCTACAGGTGCAGACGTCAATTTCCCTGATGTTCCATCTACTCATTGGGGTTACAATTTTGTCAAAATTTTAGCTCAAAATAATATTACAGCTGGGTTTCCTGATGGTACATTTGGTCCAGACATAAAAGTAACTCGTGAACAGTTCGCCGCATTTTTAGCTCGTGTATTAGAACCTAGTTTCCGTCCGGCTCTTCCTAAGCCTAAAGGAGAGTTAGAAGTTCATTATATTGATGTAGGACAAGGTGATGCTACTTTTATTAAATCTCCAAGTGGCGAAACGATCCTTATTGACGGTGGTAACAACGGAAAAGGTAAAGTAGTAGCAAATTATTTAAAAGGATTAGGATTCCAAACTATCGATTATATGATTGCTACTCATCCTGATGCCGATCATGTAGGCGGATTGGATGAAGTACTTTATGCTATGAATGTAAAAAACGTTTACGCACCTAAAGTAAGCCATACGACACAAACGTTTCAAGACTTTTTAACTGCAGTAGCTAACAAAGGGTTAACTATTAAAGAAGCGAAGTCTGGAGTAACTTTATCAATCAATGGTTTAAACTCACAATTTTTAGCTCCTGTTAAAGAATACGGTAACGATCTAAATGAGTGGAGTGCTGTATTAAAAGTAACACATGGCAGCAAATCTTTCTTATTTACTGGTGATGCTGAATCTAAAAGTGAAAAAGATATGGTTGCAACGTATGGTTCCGGCCTAAAATCCGATGTATTAAAACCTGGCCATCACGGAAGTAAGACTTCTTCTTCTCAACCATTTTTAGATGCAGTGAAACCAAGTATCGCTGTAATCAGTGCAGGTGCAGGTAACCGATATGGCCATCCCACACAGGAAACTTTAGCAAAGTTAAATGCAATGTCTGTTAAAGTATATAGAACGGATTTAAATGGAACTGTAATTATTACTAGTGATAGTTCTAACATTTCTGTAAGAACGGAGAGATAATTATGAAGAGAGGTATTATTGACCGTTTCGAAGGCGAACTAGCAGTTATTGAAGTGAATAACGTAACAATTGATGTACCTAAATCCAAACTCCCTTCCACTGCAAAAGAGGGTGATGTTCTCATAATAGAGGATGATACATATACAATTGATAAGGATGAAACAGATAAAAGAAGACGTGAAATACAAGATTTAATGAATAAGCTATTTGAATAGTAAAAAAAGAAAATCCTTGTAATACGAATCGAACTATTTCTTCGCATAATTGCATCAGATGGATTAGTTTCTATAAACTAAAAAAAGCATCGCCTTATTGGCGATGCTTTTAAAAAACACTTTTCTTGCAAAACACGAATACTATAACCTCTTCTCTAAAAAGTGTTGATTATGCCCTTTCGGATGATCTTCAACAACACCATATTCTCGGTAGCCATGCTTTTTATAAAATTCTGGTGCTTGAAAACTAAATGAATCTAATAATATTAATCTACAACCTTTTTCCTTCGCAATATCTTCAATTTTATGTAATAGTTGACTACCATAACCATCATGACGAACTGAATCATCAACCCATAAAAAATCTATATGAAGATGATAAAAATACATCGTACCTGTTACGCCGCCAAAGATTTTCCCAGCCTCATCTTTCAGAACAAAACTTACTTGTTCCATCGGCTGTTTTGCTTCATCTGTTAAAATAGACATGTTATATTGAATGACTTTATTCTTTATATATTCTCCTTCTATGCGAGTACCATTCTCTATGCGTTTCATATATCTCTTCCTTTCAACTTAGTAAGCTATCTCTCATTTTTACTTTTCCTTTTTAACATACTAATAAATACGAAACCACCATAAATAACAAAGCATGAAAAGCCAATTATACCTGGTACAGAAACATAGCCTATTCTTATGTAACTTATAACTGCAAAACAAGCGATAGATAGTAAAATAGATGGCCAAAATAAAAGAGCTGTTTTTTTTCGTCTCTCTTTCTTCTCAGAAACACGTGTACCAAAAAGTAATACAATACAAATGAGGATCGCTGCAAAATAAATAGTATCTAATGACAAATTGTGATTGTATAGTGCGATACCCACTTCAAGAGCAATAATCGTTACAATTAACATAATGATTGTTGATGTCTTTAAGTTTCTTTTCAATTACTCACTCCTAGCATGCTTTCACTATATTCTTTGTATATGTACTTCAAAGCTACCGCAAAAGCTTCATCTACCTCTTTATTTTCAAGTCGGTTAGGTAAATCTTTTCCCCCAATAACATAAAGAAACGGAAATTCGTTAAATATTCCTATTATACCAATATTTATTGCAGCTGAAGATAGCCCACCTGTCATATGAGCTAAGTGATATGAATGTATTCCTTCATATTCAGCTTGCTGTCTTACCATGCCGCTAATAATTGGTTCCCATAATTCTGCTTCTGATTTATAACCCTGAAAAATATGTACTAAAAGTGAAAGAACTTCATTTAATTCTCCAACATTTTTCTCATCTCTAGCGTCCTCTTGTATATAAATTTTTGAAAAGTACGTTTGGGCATACATTTTCACAGCATCCCATCCACCACAGTACATTACAACTGACTGTGCAACGTAACTATCATGACATGCTATCATCACTTCTACTGCTTTACTAAGTGTTAAAGTCCTTCTTCCTTGTAAATGTGGATACAACTGCGCACTATCTTCATTTGGATTAAATTTAACATGATGAAGTATATCATGCCAATTACATTTATTTTCCTTCACCATCTGCGCTACTACAAATCCTATTGTTACTTTTGCTGCCGATGCTAACGGAATATTTAATTCACTATTATATGAAGCAACTATGCGATTACTTTTTGTAGAATAAATAGCTATCCCAACATGATCAGATTGTATCTCTTTCATTTTTTGAATGACAGTTTCCATTTCCCAGCCTCTTTTCCAAACGTTATATTATTTTTTAATAATTCAATATATAATATAAAATCCCTTTTTAGATAAGCATTCTTATGATTACAATAAGAAAAAGGTAGCATGAATAACTCCATGCTACCTAAGATACTAATTTTCTATTCTTCTAAAGGATTTTTAGGACCATTAAGCTCCAATTGATAAAAAGCTAAATCTAGCCATTTATTAAACTTATAACCAGCCTTTTTAATCGTCCCTGCATGAACAAATCCATAGTTTTCATGTAAGGCAATACTTTTCTCGTTTTCCGCATCAATTCCAGCAATTAAAGTCATATATTCTCTTTCTTTTGCAATTGTGATCAATGCTCTCATCAAAGAAGTTCCAATCCCACATTTTCTATATTCCTTATCAACATACACAGAATGCTCAATTGAATATTTGTAGGCAGGCCAAGCTCTAAACGGACCGAATGTCGCAAATCCTACTACTTTATTATCTAGTTCGTATACAAAAATCGGATAACCATCAGCCTTTTTTTGTTCATACCAATCTATTCTATTTTCAAGGGTTACGGGTTTATACGTATATACAGCAGTTGTATTCAGTATCGCATCATTATAAATATCTAAAATGTATATTACATCTTTTTCCGTTGCTTCCCTTATCATCGTTTTTTTCCTTTCATATACGTTCTCTTTTTAACTACCTATTTGTTACACGAACACTAGCTTTTCGAAAGCCATCATAAATGTTTAATGCAGCAGATAAAACGTAAATGAGAATACCCCCACTAATTAGCCACTTTTTAAGTTCTTCCGGAGAAATAGTGAACACATTTACCACAAACGTAATAAATCCATCGGTAAATATGTGCGGATTTACTACAATTATAATGAATACTATCGTTCCAGCTATTTGGAGAATAGCATTCCCGATTGCCAATCTTTTTGTCCATTGTCCCTGTACTAATTTATAAAGAGATATCGCTATTTCAAAAACAATTATCATCACAACGATTGGCCAATACTGAAGTAACACATCTTGATTAAACGTTGGCGCGACAAACTTCAATCCACTTCCCGTACCACTGTATACGCCAACGAGATGATTCGCATAAAAATAAAGTGTACCCCATATTGCCGTCCACATTAACCCTCCAAAAACTTCAAACTTGGAGATTGCTTTTTTCTTCGGAATGTACGAAATGTTTTTCAAATCATCTGGCGTCCACTTTTTTAAATTTGTCGTCAACGGCTCGGTATCTTTGTTTTTATCCGTTCTTTCTAAAATAGCAAATACGAGTGTTAACCAGAAAAATACATGGAGGGCTACTTCAAAAATTTCTCCAATGCCTTTACCTATTACTTGTAAAATAACATTTAATACTGCTTGATCACCAGTATAACTTAAAAAATTTTCTGCAACCATTGCAATGAGTGCAATAACAACTGCAATTGGAATGATCATTTTTAATAATGTCGTATATACATCAAAATAACGCGGTCCAATTAAATGCATCGGTCTATCCAAATATCCATTAGCTAATGAAACCGGACTCCCCAATTTTTCAAGAACCCTTTTTTCATCATCTTCATTATAATCATCAGGCAACATATCCTCAATTGTTGACCGTAGCTCAAGAATAATATCTTCACGATTTTTTTCAGGTAATCTCTTCGCTACTTCCTCGACATAAATATCAATCAAATTCATTCTTGTCCTCCTCCTTTAATAAGTTATAAAGTTCTTTCGAATCTTTTATCCATTCCTTTCTCAACTGCTGGAATATTTCTAATCCGTATTCAGTTAAAACATAATATTTACGAGGTCTACTCTCTGTTTTATCCCAACTACTCGTCACTAGCTCTTGCTTTTCTAACCGGCGAAGTAGTGGATATAAAGTACTTTGATCGATTACGATTCCTGATTTCTCTAATAATTGGACAAGTGAATATCCATACTGCGGCGTTCTTAATTGGCTTAAAACTGCTAATGTTAATGTACCTCTTCTTAGCTCAGTAATTAATGAATTTAATAAAGCATCCATATATTCACCTCATTTCCATTACTATATGTCATACAGTATATGTTTTATACTATGTATCGTACAGTATTATGGTGACAAACACAATGTTTTTTACCAAAAAACGGATAATAAAAAACACAAATTTGTAATTTGTGCTTTTCTAGCTTACTTATAACACGCTTAACTTTGTAACTCTGGTAATATAAATTCCCCTTTTTCCTTAAGCAATGGATCAACATCTATAATTGCATCTATATTAATTGCTCCGTAAACATGCGGATATTCTTGGCCGTTAGAAGCAAGTTCATATTTTATTTCTGCTTTCACTAAGGATGGATCAATTGTCAGTAATAAAACATCTACTTCATGAATAAAATATTTTGCTGCAACGTTTAAAGCTTGTTCAAAAAACGAACAATGAATAAATCCCTCTTCTTTTAATGAGGCTTCATTAATTTCTCCATTTATCTTTGCGATTTCCCAATTTCTCTTTGTTATTACTTTTGTAATCATTGTTATTCTCTCCCCGTACCTTTATATGGAAAAACAAGAGGTCCTTCTTTTTGTTACTAGAAAAGCCTCTTGCGTTTCATTTTTATTTTAATCCGTTAATTAAAGGCGATGCTTCCCCACTATGGAAAATCCATAAATCATGAAGTGATCTCGTACATCCGACATATAGTAACTTCGCATCGTGTTTTGTATTTTTGTAATGTTCTTCATCAACATCAATGAGTAGCACAGCGTCAAATTCTAGCCCTTTTGCCAAGTATACAGGTACTACTGAAATACCACCTTCATATTTACTTTGATCTGCTTCAATGACGTTTACAGCTACTCCTGCCTTTGTTAATTTCTCATATATATCGCGACATTCATCGTCTGTTCTTCCTATTACCGCAATTGTTTTCACATCATCATTTTGTAAATGTTTTAACGTCTTCATAATCTCATTAAATTGATCTTCTGCTTGAATTACTTTGACCTCTTCACCACTACGAAAAACTGGTGTCGCAAGCCCTACTGGAATCTCGGCGTTTTTAATTATTTCGTTCGCAAATTCAATAATTTCTTTTGTAGAACGATAGCTCCTCGTCAGTTCATAATAGCCTGTTTCTTGGAATACTTCCTTAAAAGCACTCCAATCTTCAATCCCTTGGTAATCATAAATCGCTTGAGATAAATCACCTAATATAGTGAAAGAATTACCTAATGTAATTTCTTTTAATACATAAACTTGGAATGGTGAGAAATCTTGCGCTTCATCAATAACGACGTGATGAAATTTCTGCCCGATTTCAATACCTGTTATGCGATGATGTATGTAAATTAAAGCGGGTAAATCTTCTACATACACTTCTTTTTTACGACAACTCTTCTCAGTTTCTTTCACAAGTTCCTCGGGTAATACTTCGAGTATTTCTTTGCTTTTCAATATTGAACTATATATTGAAAGCGAGCTCATTTTCGGCCAAAACTTCATATAACTGTTCAATCTCTTTGTCGCTTCTTTTTTTAATAATTTCTTCTCGTTTGTTTCGCCATACTTTTTTAGTTCAATTTCAATCCAGCGCTTCATTCGGCCAACTAAACGTTCTCTTCTTTTCTTTAATGGATAATGTTTATACTCAACTTGCATCCATTTTTTTATATCTTCCACTGGAATAACAGCTTTATCCCATGCCTCAAAATTACTTGTTGGCACTAGTTCTTTTTCAAATTGAACCATTTGCTCTTCAATAAAGGACTTAAATTCTAGCGTACCTTTCAATTTACCAAGCATAACCTTTTTTTCATCACGATTAATAGAAAATGCTTCTTTCAACTTTTCTTCTGTCTGCTTCAGTTTCACCGAATCATCTAACGTACGTAATGCCCAGTCCGGAAATGTTGTTTGACTAATATTCCCAACACCTAATTCAGGAAGCACACTCGAAATATAGTCTAAAAACAGACTATTCGGAGCGAATACAATCATTCTTTCAGCTTCTAGTTGCTCACGATATTCATAAATTAAAAAAGCAAGGCGATGTAAAGCGATCGTTGTTTTACCGCTTCCTGCAACCCCTTGAATTAATAATGGCAAGTTTCTTTCCGCACGAATAATATCATTTTGCTCCGATTGAATCGTCGAAACAATATCCTTTAGTTTATTATCTTTATTCTCACCTAATCGATATAGAAGAAAATCATCGGCATGCGAGACATCTTCATTTCCTTTTACATATGTATCAACAACACGTTCTAATTCTCTTTTTCGAATAGAGATATTTCGCTTTAAATAAACATCACCTTCTACTAATCCATCCGGTGATTGATAAAACGCTAATTCTTCACCGCCGGTAAATGAATAAAACATACTTGCGACAGGTGCCCGCCAATCAATTACAATTGGCTTCATCGTATCTTTATCTGAAACACCAACTTTACCGATGTAAATCGGCATAACTTCTTCCTTGCCATCCTCTTGAAAATCTAATCTACCAAAGTACGGTTCTTGTACCCCAATACGTAAGTTTTGTCTATTAGACTCCCTCATACTTTCAAGAATTTGCTCTTTAAAATCATCGCCGTAATAAACTGGAATTTTTTCAAGCTGTTCTAATTGATCATCCATCGTACGTAATGTATCTTTCATTTTTTGTAACTCTTCTTCAAAAATGTTGTTCATTTGATGATTCCCTCCTGTCCGTTCTAATTTTTCAGTCGAAATATAATTGTATTAAAAATCCAATTATAAAGTCAAGGACTTAATTTGTTTTTTCTGAAAAAACTTACTTTTCACCTTTCTAATATTGAAATTCCAATGAGATTTTTACATGATAAGAATATATAACATCTAAATCATACAACTACACATATAATAATGTGATTTATACAAAAGCCGCTATTTTCTATTGATTAAAAGGACTTTATACTATCTAACTAAGTTTCCCTTACATACTCTCCAGCTTCTTTTCTAGTTATCTATTATTTCATTGATAAAATACCCAAGGTCACAAAAGTCAAAAATAAGAGTAAAGGAGTCTATTGAAAATGACTGCTACCAAAAGAAAAACCCTTAAGTTACATTTACTTATTTTTGTGTTCATTGTATTGGCTAGTGGCTGGATTGGCATAATTCTAGATTCTTTTCTAACAGATCAGCCTGAAGGAAACTCTTTAGGCATGGGACTGTGGCTAATATTACCTTTCCTCTCATGTATTTTCCTTAGAGTTATTAGCCGAGATTGGAATGATTTTGGTATAAAACTAAATTTGAAGGCAAACTTTAAATGGTACTTCGTTGCGATACTAATTTACCCGTTCGTTACAGTAATAACGATAAGTTTAGCACTTATTTTTGGAGTAGCAAACATAACTAGTTTTGAAATATATTCGTTATTGTCACTCATATTCATGTCTACTATTGGTAACTTTATTAAAAATATTTTTGAAGAGTTTTCATGGCGCGGTTATTTAACTCCTAAGCTCATTGAACTAAAGTTAAACGATTGGTTTATTTATATTATTTCTGGTTTAGTTTGGTCTCTTTGGCATGCCGCTTATTATTTAGTTTTTTTACCAAATGAATATTTCGAATCTATTTCAAGGTTAAATATGCTTTTATCCGGTTGCATACTTATGGTTTCTTGGTCTATTATGTATGTTGAAATATATAGACTTACAAAGTCAGTATGGCCATGCGTTATCATGCATGCAATTGAAGATGCTGTTCCTACCGTTTTAGTTACAATAACAGGGATTATTACACTTACCAAAGGCAGTGATTTTTGGTTAAACCCTATTAGCGGAGTCGTTGCTACTATTGTATTTCTTGGAATTGGGATTGTACTAAGATCTATAAGAATTAAAAAAGAACGACAATTAAATACGAAAAACAGTCAATGATTCACACTATAAAGGCACAAAAGAGTAAGGAATTAATCCCTACTCTTTTTTTATTTTTATTCGATATGATAAACATTCATTTAAAGACGCTTGCTCTTTATATTTCCTCTCTTCAAAGTCATACGCTCCTCCTGGGAAAATCCCAACTATACTGAAACCAGCCTCTGCACATAAATTACTAATCTCACCTATCGTATAGCAACGTAAAGATTGTGTCACGATATCATTTGAAGAATCCTTTTCCCACCAGTGGTCCAGCATCCTAGCATTCTCACTATCATATTCATATTTTCGCATTGCAGAATAAATCGGCATTTCTTGTCCATTTGCTTTTTCCCAATATAATGGTTGATAAATATCAATAAGTGCACACCCATCATCTTTCAACCAATTATGGATTCGTTTTAATAAAACCAATTGTTCTTCATCTGTCCCTACACCAAATCCATCTAAATAACTAACAACATCAAACTTTTCTTCAAAGTTAATTTTATAAAAATCAGCGCAATGAATCTCAATATCACTAGTAGAATGTTCTTTAGCAAACATAACTAACTCTGGTACAAGCTCAACAGTAGTCATTTTTACATCCAAATTAGACATCGCTCTTGCAAAACCACCATTTCCAGCTCCTAGTTCTAACATCGTTTGAAATGAATATCCAATTTGTTCTTGTACTTCTTTCGCAACTTCCTGCAACCAATTTTCATTTTTTATATTATAGCTTAGTAATTCAAATTGTTTTTTATAAAATTCTTTTACATTTAATTCGTTCATTATTATTCTCCTCCTGTACGTTATTTTTCTACTACAGGTGAGAAACTAAATTTCTGATACCCATGAAAAATCCTCCTTTTGATTTCCCTACATTTACATTTTATCTAAATAATAAGAATTTTTAAAGTACCAAAAATAAAAGAGCAGATAATGGAAAATTCCAATATCTGCTCTATGGCTGCTATTATTTCCCTTGTTGATACTTCAACCAATCACCAGAAATGATAACTTTCTTTAGCATATTTTTATCTTGAGCGAGATACACATATGCCTCTATTTCCCTATCACCATCAAATACTATTTGTGTGATTCGTTTATATAAATCCGTCTCTGCATTACCTGTATATTCTTCTAGTTCGTCTAACTTATGCAATATGTCATCATTTACTTCATAAACTTCTCCATACACCTTTTCTTCATTCGAATAAGTCATCGCCGGATACCCTTCGTTTGTATCAAATAATTCCCCATACGTCCATGCTTCGTCTGCAATGCATATTGCACCTTGCATATAATGAGCATTCGTTTGCTTTTTTCTTAACGTGCCATACACAAAAACGTGATGCATTAATCCCTATCCCCTTTACATGTCACTACTTTTTAATTTGTAAATAAGCACGAATCATAAAGTAACTCACTTCATTCGGAAGTTGTTCCTTAATCGATTTCAGACCACCATCAGCATTTTGCACAGCAGTTTCAATCAGTTGTTCGTATTCTGCAGGAACAAAACTGTTCCAGTCTACTTCCATTCCATCTTCAAAACAACGAATTAAATGATTTTCAATCGTTTGTCTTGATAATCCACGTTCTTTCGCAATTTCATCTAGATTAATACCTTGTTTATACATTTCATACGTTTCCAAATGAGAATTTGCTGAAGCTTTCCCTGATTTCTTCCGTTCTGTCATCACTTCTGTTTTAATAGTTTCAGCATAGTTTGGGTTTTCCTCAATAAAGTGCTGAACTGCTTGTAAGAAGTGCGAACCATACTTCACAAGTTTGTGTTCACCAATCCCTTTCACAGTTAAAAGTTCAGAATCGCTTTGCGGCATTTTTGCGCACATATCTTTCAACGTTTGGTCAGAGAAAATAACGAATGGAGGTACCCCTTCTCCTTGCGCAATTTCTTTACGTACTTCGCGAAGTACTTCAAATAAAGGATGATCTTGAACGATTTGTCTTGTCTCTACTCGTTCTTTACGTAAAACATTCTCTTTACCAAGTAACACTTCTTTCCCTTTTTCCGTTACTTTTAGTGTCGGGTAAGTACCATGTTCAACTGCAATTAGCTCGTCTGAAATTAAAAACTCAATAAATTCACTCACTTCTTTTACACTACGATTTGATAAAAGTCCGTAAGTTGGCAAAGTATGAAAATTAAATTCAATGACTTTCTTATTTTTAGATCCAGTTAGTACTTGTGCAATCATTTGTTTACCAAATCGTTGGTTCGTCCTAATCATACAAGATAAAACCATTTGCGATTCTCTCGTCACATCGATACTTTCTCGGTCGTCTGTACAATTACCGCAGCGGCCACAATCTTCTTTTGGTTCTTCTCCAAAGTATTGCAAAATAAATGATTGTAAACATTGTTCTGTATGACAGTAGTCAGTCATATTTTGCAGTTTTTCAAGTTCGTTTGAAAAACGAGACTCTCCTGTCGATTGATCAATTAAAAAGCGTTGTACTTGTACATCTTGAGAAGAATAAAGCAATATACATGCACTATCTAATCCGTCACGGCCAGCACGTCCTGCTTCTTGGTAATAACTTTCCATATTTTTTGGAAGTTGATAATGGATAACGTAACGAATATTCGATTTATCAATACCCATCCCAAACGCAGATGTGGCTACCATTACACTCACTTCATCACGTAAAAAGAGTTCTTGTTGCTCATTTCGATCGTTATCACTCATACCGGCATGATATTTTGATACAGAAACTCCCGCTTTCATTAAATCCTCATACAACTGATCAACTACTTTTCTAGTAGCTGCATATATAATCCCAGATTCCTTTTGATTTTGACGAATATAATCCGCTAAATATGCATTACGATCTTGCCCTTTAATAACAGAAAATGATAAGTTCTCGCGCTCAAACGTTGTCATAATCGTGTTTTCTTGATTAATTCCAAGCGTGTTGCAAATATCATCACGAACTTGTGGTGTTGCCGTAGCAGTTAATGCTAATACGAGCGGTTTTTCTGGAAGATAATCTAATATACGGTGTATATGTAAATAGCTCGGACGGAAATCATGTCCCCACTGCGAAATACAGTGCGCCTCATCAATGGCAATCATCGGGATTTTCATATCGATCAGTTGGTCAACAAACTCCATTGAATCAAGTCGCTCTGGCGCTACATAAAGTAACTTATAATGGCCCTGTTTCGCTAATTGAATTCGTTGATTCGCTTCTGTAATCGAAATAGAACTATTAATATATGTAGCTGAAATACCATTTTGTACTAATGTATCTACTTGGTCTTTCATAAGTGATATTAAAGGCGATATAACTAACGTTGTTCCTTCAAATACTAATGCGGGAATTTGATAACAAATTGACTTACCACCACCTGTAGGCATAATACAGACAGTATCTTTCCCATCTAATACATTTTTAATTGTTTCATCTTGTCCTCTTCGGAATGACGAATAACCGAAATAAGACGCTAAAAGTTCTTGTGCTTTTGTAAACAAAAAAGAGTCACCTGCTTTTCTTTATCTTTCATCTACTCCTATTATATCATCTCTTATGCATCATGAAAGTGATGAATACATGACTATCAGCCTGCTTTTTCATTATTTTATGCTTCTTTACGTTTTTGAGAATGATTAGCAATTATAACGAATTTCAAAATAAATACACATTTTATTAATTCTCCTTGAATACTACTAATCTTATACATATGAATTCAGGAGGTTACTATATGAAGCACCATAATATTAGTTTCATCAAACAGAAAAGCGTATCGAACCAACCCCAATTCTCAAATAATGAAGCGTGGAAATATGAATCATACTATAAGTACCAACCATTATTTTCTTATAGAAAGCTTTTTCATTTTCTTTCTCAACTTTTTAAACGTTAATACAGGTGCGAAATAGATCATTCATAATAATTTTCTCAATATAACCCTTATAGACTTACTGCAATACAGTTGGTATTATATGAAATATTCTGTTGGATAAACCCCTTAAGTTGACCTGCTTATATAAGCGGGTCTTTTTTAATTTATATATATTTCATAACACTTTTAGATGTAATTATAAATCTTATCACCATTTTATAATCTTAATCCACTCACTACAAATGGTCATAATTACAAAAGGTAAAATATAAATGCTTAACATTTAAATATCTAATTCTTTTTTCTCAATACACAAAACGAATTTCACTTGTTACTATAAAGGTACTCCAGATGAGTTTTTGCTCATCGACATTATCTAGTGAAAGGGATCTGCCGCGGGAAGCAGGTCCCTTTCACTTTATTAAAGACTCACTTTCAATTGGACACATTTACCAGGTTTTTTTAATAGAATTTTATGATAATATTACGTAGTCGAGTCCGACATCTCGGCAATACCCTTTTGAGGCTCTGCAACTTCCCTTGCAGAGCCTCTTTTACTTTATATTCAATTTATTTATATATAACGCAATAAAATTCCTCATCTTTTTCCATAGCAATTTTTGAAAATAAACGAGGACACGTAACTAAAAATAAATTTCCATCATACTTTGAGTTATACATGTTCAAAGGAGTGTTACCGTTTATGTATACTTATTGGCAATCGTATTACTCCCCCTATCATAACCCTTATGTACACTTTGATACATCTGTACGTAATTTCCGAATTAGTAAAAACGAGAACTTTCTAAAAGGTTATATGCGTTCTTTATGGGAACAACATGTCGCTTGGACGAGATTAGCTATTATAAGTATTGTTTTCAATTTACCCGACATAAACGTTACAGTTGGACGGCTTCTTCAAAATGCAACACATATGGGACTATCTCTTGAACCATTCTATGGTGAAGATGCAGTAAAAAAATATAGTGCATTAATTAAAGACCACTTAGTAATTGCAGCAGATCTTGTTAAAGCTGCAAAAGCTGGTGACCAAAACGCAGCTGTCGCTATAGAGAAAAAATGGTACGCTAACGGTGATGAAATTGTAGTGTTTCTTACTAGCATCAACCCATATATACAAAAAGAAGAATTTACACAAATGTTTTATGAACATCTAGCATTAACAAAAGCAGAAGCACTGGCATTTCTAAATAAAGATTATGAAGCAGGAGTAAAATTGTACGATAAAGTTGAAAAAGAAGCTTTAGAAATTTCCGACATGATAACAAACGCAATCGTAAAGCAATTCCCGCAAGTATTTCAATAACAATAAGCCGATTTGAAAACCAAATCGGCTTATCGAACTTTCTAGCAATGATATTTCACCTGTCCTCTTTACATTTAACATATATCGATATATTTTATTAATATCCGTTTTTTATAGGAGGAAACAGTTTGATTAACGCCATTGGTCTCGTATTTATACTTACAAATAAACATGAGAAAAAGAAGAAAGTTTATCTAAATGAAAAATTCGCATTAATAGACATTATTGATTCTAAGGAAGTAATTGATGATGAAGGGAACTCACTAGTAGAACTAACATGTAAATACAGTATATATTTAGATGAAAAATACTACTGTAAATCTCTTGATGATTATACTGGACAAGTCTTTCCCTTTTTAAGTGCTAAAATAGGAAAAGGACTTCTCAGAAACTTAAATTATTACTTTTCTTACGTTGATGCCTATGATAAAAAACCACCCGTTAAAGAAATTAGACCACTTATGAAACAAGTAACGAACAGATAGTGAAAATACTAAAAAGAAAGCATCTCACTTCAGATGCTTTCTTTTTTATCTAGAACTCTTTAAATTCTATCCTTCTTCTAAAAATATGTATTGAGGCATACTTTAAATTAAAAACATTGGAGGATTAAAGTGAATGAAATACTCAGAAACGATAGTTAGTAAACGCCTTCGAACACTTAAAATATGTAGTATGTTTATCATGCTAGTTTTAATCGCATGGATTGGATATACAAAATTACTTTATGAAAACGGATTTCTTCAAGAAAAAAAGAATTCAATAGAAGTAATGAATACTAGCATTACAGGAGAAATAGAGCAGCTTTTTCATATAAACTTGCAAGGTTATCGAAAAACAAGCCTTGATGCTGTTATAGAAGCCAGTAAAACAGATCCAAGCGAACTATCCCTAATTGAACTAGTCAACAAATCCTGCTCGCGAGATTGCATAGGCGAACCAGTCACATATGTAAACTCAAACAATGGATATATCTTTTATAAGGAATCTAATGGAACTAATGTAGCTATAACGATTAAAAAGAAAGACACATGGTTAATTGTAAAGAAATCTGTTCAAGATGGAATATAATCACCCAAAAAAAGAGTACGTATCGTACTCCTTTTTATTATTAATACCTTTCCTCTTCATGCCTACAATGGCATTTCGCTTTTGTTTTACATAGAGTTAAAAGATTACATAAAAATAAAAAACCGTCACATGACGGCTTTTTATTTAGCAAACTACTCTTTTGTATAAAAATATTTAAGTCCTTTAGCATCTAACCACGCTGTCGCTCGATCTAATTCATTCCCTTGGCGATATGCTGTTTCAAATCTAACTAATCCTTGTTTATCTCCATATGAGATAATACGAGATTCATACCCCAGAGCATCCATCATTCCTAACATTTCTACTACTAACGCTGTACCAAATTCATACGTAACAACTTTACTAAATTTATTCACTATAATTCCAACTCCTTCTTGTTTTGTCGATTGTTCAATAGTTTGATTAGTAAACCAAACTAACGGCTTATTTCCCATTAACTTATTTAAATCACATTTTCCTATGCCAGCTACATTCCCTGTTTCTGTGTATTGCCAAATATCACATGGGTAGGCTGGTTTGTTACCACCATAACGAGGAATCCATACAAAATCACAATTGACATTTGCCATTCCAAATGGATCATACATATGATGAGCAATATATAAACCAACCTTCTTAGCTCCTAATCTGCGTAATTCATCAATAAAAGCTTGTGCACCCGCTCTCATATCGTTCATTGTTTTTACTTCTACGTCAGCTACCCAAACTGTTGCATTTTTATCACCACGGTTCCAAAAGTCTCTCGCCTCTATCCGTGCATCCTCTACTGAAACGAAACGACAGAACGCATAATTACCAAACGGAATATTTCTTGCTTTCATTGCTTGCACATAATTTTTATATAAAGGATCTACATAATTTGAACCATCTTGCACACGTGCAATTACAAAATCTAATTGTGGTGCTGCGATATCCCAGTTAATGTCGCCATTCCATTTCGAAATATCTACAATATAACCCATTATTTCACATCTCCTCGTATGATTAAGTTAGGTTTTTAGGGACGGGATGTACCTATAAACCCAAGGGTATCTATTTTTATGAGATACTAATATTTGTAGATAGAGTGTTGCCGACCATCTCCCTGAATCTTTGTATTCGTAAAAAAGAGCGGTACCTCTGTCTAATAAGTAGTTTACGAATGAGTTGGATGTTGATGACCATTGGTCATTCTTCGTATCTCTTACGAGGTAGTAGCGCTTATTAGTTCAGGGGAGGAAAGCACTATCTAACACTAATTAATATAGGGGTGTAAGCTATGTTCTATTTAGGTATTGATATCGCTAAACATAAACATTATGCGTCCATTATCGATCAAGCGGGAAAACCTATTACTAAGCCATTTCCTTTTCAGAATCACAAAGAAGGTGGACAAACCCTTTTAAATCAGATCTACCAATACATTGAGTCTCCTACAGAAATACTGATTGGAATGGAAGCCACCGGACATTATTGGTTAGCTGTTTATTCTTTTCTACTGGATCATGGATTTTCAGTCATTGTATTAAACCCCATTCAAACCAATGCCTGGCGAAAAGGAACAGAAATTAGAAAGCGAAAAACAGACGCCATTGATGCCACTATGATTGCCGATATCATTCGATTCGGCCGTTTTGTTGAAACCCCACTTGTGGACGAAAAAATGTTCGCTCTAAAACAAATGAGCCGCTTTCGTAATGCGCTTGTAAGTAATATGAGTGATTTAAAACGAAAAGCTCTTGTCGTATTAGATCAGACTTTCCCAGAGTACCAAAGCATCTTTTCGGATGTTTTTGGTAAAACTTCTTCGCAAATCTTACTTGAATATGCCTCTCCTAGTGACTATGAACAGATATCTATTGATGATTTAACACAAATAATTGAGCAAACCAGTCGTAACCGACTAGGAAAGAAAACAGCTAACAAGCTAATGGAATTAGCCTCTAATTCGTTTGGTGTTACCTTCTGTAAAAACGCTTTTTCCTTCCAACTAAAAATGTTGATGGAGCAAATTCGTTTTATCGAAGATCAAATCAAAGAATGTGAAGACGAAATGTCACAACTTTTAATTGATTTAGATACTCCTATCATGACAGTACCTGGCGTTGGACCAATTTTAGGTGCCACTATACTAAGTGAAATTGGGGATATACACCGCTTTGATAAACCATCTAAACTTGTCGCTTACGCAGGCATTGATGCCTCTGTGTCCCAATCTGGACAATTTGAATCATCAGGTATGTCTATATCTAAGCGTGGCTCTTCTCATTTACGTAGAGCCTTATTCCAAGCCGCTATTACAGCCCATAAACATGACCCTGTCTTGAAAGCTTTTTATGAGAAGAAACGAAAACAAGGAAAGCACTACTATGTTTGTATAGGAGCTGTAGCTAGAAAGTTGTGCTACATTATCTATGCCATCCTAAAAAACAATAAACCGTATGAAATCCCTCAATATTCAAAAGAAGTTTGATACTTTTATTTTTTTTAACATCTCTTAGGGTTATTTGGTGCACCCTTTTTTAAGTTTCCTATTTATAAAATTCCTCTTGACTTCTCATAGTTGGTCTTTTTCATTATTATATTCAAAGCTTGTTTTTTTGCTATTATCAACTAATAAATAGTATGAAAGGTAGTGTATTATTGCGTAATACTTTAAAATTCGGCTTATGTATTGAGAAAATAAAATATTATTACAGGTTTAATAAGTAAAGACTTACAAAGCTCTAAACTATAATCAGTAGGAGGCCACAAGCAGTGCAATTCCCAGCTAATTTCTTAGCTTCATCCGAATTTTGAGGTATGAATTTTACTGCCATTAAAGCGTGATACACAAAACCACCTTTCTGACAGGTGGTTTTGTGTACTAATTTACATATACATTGTTCATATTTTTATAGTTACATAATTATTAGTTACTTAATATACTTGTTAACTAAAAATAAGACAATTTTTCGTTTTATCTCAAGTACTCATAGTACCATTTACGTGCATCTAACCAAGCTGTAAATTTATCGATATTTCCGGACGGATAGCCATTCGTTATAGCATAACCAATGCCATCTTTCTGAACGACAATTTGTCCATCAATACCCGCATCAACCATCGCCTGAGCCAAAGCTTGTAAATTGCTAAATGCTACACCACCAGTTTTTACTTTGAGCAAGTCCGTTGCACCTCCTCCAGTTTGTCCTGTAAGAGCAAATACAATAGAATTAGCGATTTTATCAACATTCCATTTTGCCATGTCGGATTCATTATCAATAAATCCTAATTCAATAAGAATAGCCGGTGCTTTCGTTCCATTTAATACTGCTAAATCTGTACGTTGTTTCGCACCTCGATCACGCCATCCAATATCTTTTGCTAGTTGAGCTGAGATTTTAGCCGCCAAATCTTTCTGATCATAATACAAAACCTCAACACCCTGTCCATTTCCATCACTTGCATTAAGATGAAAAGAAATAACTAAATCCACAGCATGGGAATTGCTATTCCGAATGATATTATTTAAATTTTGTGATTGAGTTGTCCCTACCTCGTCCGTATCGTCATAAACCGTGTGTCCTAGGGACCTTAACTTAGTCGCCACAGCATCTTTAACTTGCCTATCTAGAACGTGTTCTTTCCGATTCCCGAAATTAGCACCTTGAACAATACTATTGTGTCCTCCGTGCAAACTATATCTGGCCATTATTTATCAACATCTCCTTTCTTAATATCATATTCAAAACTTGTCTTATTGCTATTCCCACTTACAATCTTAACTGTACCCATACATCCTACATTTTCTAAAAGTGAAGGCAATTCGTTTTCGTTATAAAAAGTGGTGACACGAACAAAAAGCATCACCTTTTTGGCGATGCTTAAAAACTCTATTTTACGTTTTAATTCCCTAAAAACAGTTTAAGCTCATAGTGACCGAAACTATACTTATATTTCCTCCTCTTCCTTCACTGCCTCTTTCAACCTCTGCAACATATATCCAATTCCTTTACATCCTTCTAACGGATATGTAATCATTTCTTCTGGATATAGCTTTGTTACTACTTTTTTATGCTTTTTCCCTGCAAGTAAGACGATTTCGTCAAACTGTAGTAAACTTTTATCTACCATCTGTTTTTGTAATTGCTCTATACTTATTACCTTATCGCTCTTTGAATCAAACGCAAGATCATAGTTTTCTAGTACAATATCATTTGGCCTTAAAAATCCATGCTTCGCTGATAATATAACCCAATTCTCAAAAAACATAGTTGCATACGATTGACATGCTTTTCCGAACGGGCTAATATATACATCTTTTGCCTCCATCGGTCCGTAATCAGGATACTTATCCCAAATTTTCTTCTTTCCGCATGGAATTATGCATAACCTTTTCATCGTTTTTTCTTACCTCATTTCTAACTTTTTAAATATAAAAATATAGAACCCTCTACTTCTTCATACTCAGCTTCTATATCTCCAACCCCCAATACATTCCATCCATTATTTGTTTCTTTCGGTTTTTTGTTTATTTTGATATGAACTTTTGTCATATTTTTAAAATCTTCTTCAAAAGATGCTAAAACAGGCTGATTTATCATATATGTTTTATTATGTATACCTACACTTAAAAATGTTTTATGTAATGCTTTATTTCCGTTTAACTTTACATTCATTGGATTAAACGAATTTAATTTTATATTGCCTATAATATACAAATGATACCCCTTCTCCTCATAAAAGTGGTTGAAATCCTTATCTCTTTCGTCTTGAACAAAATGAAGGATTTGCTTCGTTTCTTTACTTATTGTAATTTCATTATTTAAACTCAAATCCACCTTTATATTTTGTTTTAAAAAAGCATATAACGATTTATCACTATTAAAGAAGCTTTTTTTCCATTCAGGTAGGACTTCATCTAATAATAAACATAAAAGCATTCCTGAGCTATAGCAGCTCTTTCTAATGTTACAATTAGCTTCATATGCATCTAAAATGAGTCCGCTATATTTTCGTAATGTGTCGCTTTCATCATTTTTACATACTGCATTGTAAGCATTCATTTCAACATACCAAGCAGGCCCCTCTATACTTTCAATCATATGCTCATATGTTATAAAATCTTCTCCCATAACACTAGCTCTTTGCTCTCTTAGTTTAATAAATTGCTTAATATAATTAATTTTCTCTTCTTGAGATTTACAATGAACAGCATCATATAAACAAATTCGTTCTTTATTTCGTAATTCTGTGTTTTCTTCTATTATAGGATATTGAAATCCTATAGATTCATTTGGAAATCTACTTTCTTTATTCAAATATTGATGACAATGAAAAAGTTCATGCACCACAATCGCAAGTAAACTTGCATAATCTTTATATCTATTCATATTCACGATAGCAGTTGGATAATCTTTGAATAGAATACAAGTATCACCTTTAAATTGTTCATCCCACTTTAAAACACTATACTCATCATTATCTTTCAAAAATAGAGGATGATGAAATACATACACATGCTCATCATCGTATAGTGCAAATGCAGCCCTCTTAAAACCAGGCCATAGCGTATTCAATAATTCTATACTTACATCTTTCTTTATTCGATTTAATATATTGTTCATTATATGTAACACCCCTATATCATTCTACATACACCTATTCTATTCCACTTAAAAACAACCCTTTTATTTACATAAATATTAGAAAAACATATTTGTTATCTCAAGCTATAATGTGTTATATAAATATACATGTGGTGATTTTCTGAAAAGGAGGTGAACAAATGAAAAATATACTCCCTGCACTAGTACTCTATATTATTGTTTGCGTAATCGCTATGATTGCTCCAGCATCTCAAAGTTATAATCATGCGGGCTGGAAGTTGTTTGTTGGGCAAGCGTATGCTATACCTATTTTTCTCATTACAGCTATTATTACATTTTATATAAACAAGAAAAAATCTACGAATAAACAGTTATAAGGATAGCGAATGCTATTCTTATTTTAATTCATTGATCACATCCAAAATAACACTTGCAGTACTTTCTATCCTTTCTTCCGAAAAATCAAACGTGACACCTGTTTTTTCATATATTTCTTGTATAGATAAATTCCAATCTGCACTCGCACCTTCTTTAAAGAAAGCAATCGCTTTTTCTGGGTCTTCCCAGTAAATTTGAAACAATTGCATTGCTCCTATTTGTGCAATTGCATATTCAATTTTATAAAAAGGAAACTGAACATAGTGAAAGGACTCTATCCAGCTTGCACCGATTTCATCCTCTAATCCTGCAAGGTCGACTGTTGAATATTGATATCTTTTGCATAGTTCGGCGTGTTTCTTATCACGTTCTTCTGGTGTATGGTTTGGATTCGCATAGATCCAGTGCTGGAATACATCTCCTGCAATTGACGACATTAATAAAGACAAAGCACGATATATTTGTAGGCGTTGCACTTCTTTATATTCATCCTCTTGCTTATAAAAAACATTCAGCTTATCCATTACTAATAACTCAAGACTGAGGGAATAAAGTTCAGCCACCTCTTCGCGCAGATATCTTTCCTGCATACTACTATCGTTTTTAAATTGTTTATAAAAATGAAATGCATGCCCCACTTCATGTATAAGTGCATTAATTGCATAAAATGAAGAACTAAAATTAGAATACACAAAAACCTCTTTACTATGAGGCAAGGTAAAACAAATAGCTCCTGGTGCTTTATTTTCACGTTCTTCTACGTCAATGCATCCAGCTTTCCTTATATGAATAAATTTCTCATAAAAATATAAATCTGTCTTTCGAAATATTTCTTCCACACCATTTAATAAATCAATCACATTTTGGAATGGGACTTTTGGTAAATTACATGGAGAAAGATCCCAAGGGCGATACGTTTTTACACCGAGATTCTTTTTAGAAATACTTCCCAACTGTTTCCAAATTGGTACAACATACTTTTCTATAGATTCATGGAGCTTATAGCAATCATCAATACTGTAATCTCTGTTTTTTTGTTTAAAAGCATATTCACTATAATTATTAAACCCTGCATTTAAAGCTATCTCATTCCGCAATTGTATAAGTGCATTCATAATACGATCCACTTCTGGTTTCACTGCACTCCTTGCTTCACATAAAGCGTACCAAGCTTTTTCGCGAATAGCTCTATTTGGGTTATCTAGCTTTGCTTTAACGTGTGCATACGTCTTTTGCTCGCCTTCCCAATTAATTGTTATGTTAGACATTATTTCTCTATACTTCGTAATGCACTCTTGCTCTTTAATAGAAAGAGCAATGTTTTTTTCATTAAACATTTTACTCTTTACAAATCTTGCTTTTTTCATAAATGCATATTTTCGCTCGTCTAATAAGTTAGAAAACGGACACTCTATAAATTTTTGGTCAAACTTTGCATTGTATCTTTTTAAAAGTGGTTGAATTGTATTTTGATTATACATATGTAAATCATGCATATTTCTGTTACCTGTATCTCTATACGTGGCGATTAAACTACTTGTTATCTTCTCTTCTATTTCAGCGTTTACACGCAATTCATCGAAAAGCCAATTTTCTAATTCTAAAACAGAAGTAATATTTCGCTCTAAAAGTGACTGTAATTTACTCTCCAAATCATTAAACATACACAACTCTCCTTTTAAAAATCTAATTTTCTGTTTTTTAGAGAAAGAAAAAGACAAGTAGCCAATCTGACTACTTGTCTTTTTGCTAAATCATACTCAATAATATTACGCTTGGAATGCTTCTGTTAATACTGGTACGATTTGTTTTTTACGAGATACTACACCTTTTAATGTAGCAGTATTGTTTTCTAGGGATACGTTGTATGCTTTCTCAACAACGTTTGCTGCTTTACCGATCGCAAGACCGACAGAATCGTTAGTTAAGATATCAGTTACAACGAATAAGAATAGGTCTAAACCTTTTTCTTCTACTACTGCAGAGATAACTTTTTCAAGTTCAGCTTGGTGTACAAGAACGTCATTTGTATCAACAGCGTTTACTTGTGCGATTTCAACTTTCGCATTACCCATTTGGAATTCTTTAGCGTCAAGAGAGATTAATTGCTCCATTGTTTTTCCGCTTAAGTCAGCACCAGCTTTTAACATTTCTAAGCCGTATTTGTCAGCATCTACACCAGCGATTTCCGCTAATTCACGAGCTGCTGCTACGTCTTGCTCTGTGCAAGTTGGAGATTTGAATAGTAAAGAATCTGAAATGATTGCAGATAACATTAAACCTGCAACTTCTTTACGAATTGTAATGCCGTTTTCTTTGTACATCTTGTTTAAAATTGTAGCTGTACAACCAACTGGCTCACAACGGTAGTAAATAGGATCGCTTGTTTCAAAGTTAGCAATACGGTGATGGTCAATAACTTCTAACACACGAACTGATTCGATATCGTTAGCACTTTGTTGACGCTCGTTATGGTCAACTAAAATAACGTTGTCCACTTCGCTTGCAACTGTTTCAACAAAACGCGGTCCTTCTACTTTAAAATAGTCTAACGCAAATTGAGTTTCACCGCTGATTTCGCCTAAACGTACAGGCTCAGCATTCATTCCTAATTCTTTTTTCAATTCTGCATAAGCAATTGCAGAACAAATTGCATCTGTATCTGGGTTTTTATGCCCGAAAACTAGTACTTTTTCCATGTTTTCCACCTCTTCATGAAAAGGATATCTTAAAGAAGCAAATATGACAATATTTAAAGCATAATTTTTTATAAATAATTGCACTTTCTTCTATATTTTTCATCGTTTTTCGTAAAAAAGATCATCTAAAATGAATTAGATGATCGAAATGTATACTTTATTTAAAATAAAGTAGGAACTTGCACTACATGATTTAGCACGTTATTTGATGCTAAACCGTTATTTACAAGGTTAACATCTATAACTTGATAAAATGCATTTCCAGTATCTGCGATTTCCCACACAGCTAAAATAAGGTGATATCCATTTCTATCAGTTGGCACATTTGCTTCATGTGTTACGGAAGTTCCAGGTCTAGCTCCTCCATCATTTTTTACATAGAAAGGCACTAAATCTAAATCAGACCTCGTTAAAGGCTTATTCGGATTCCAATCTTTCTTCGTAATATAATATTTCCACTCTTTCGTACTATGAGGAGCCGTTAGTTTCCACTTGAATGTATTCGTCCCACCGTTTAACGTAACTTTCTTCCACCTATCTACAGTCTGTACATCTAAAGCAGGGAAATGGCCAGCTCCTGCGATTTGACCATCCGAAGGTCCTAATTGCGGGAATCCACCTATTCCTTCTACACTTTGCGGCTCATATTGAATTGGACCGCAGTTTACATTTACCCCTTGCTTACATAAATAAGAACGGCTCGCTGGTGATTCTACGTATCCATGAGCTGAAGCTTTTTCTGAAAAACCGAAAGTTAACAATCCTGTAAGTAATATCCCACCACTTAATATAACTTTCTTCACCTTCTGTAAACCTTTCGTTTTCATCTCGTCATCCCCTTTCCCATAATAAAGCGAAAATAACTATAGTTGCCTAGTCATCTTCTCTACATCCATTATAAGTCGAGGAACATTACGAAAAGAACCCTCTAAAAACTTTCTCAAATTCAATTAGCACATTAATTAAATTCAAATAACACCGCTAGAGAAATATAGACGGTGTTAAAAATCAAACTTTATTATTTTAAGCATGACAGCATTTTAATCATCACTTATAAAAATTTATAATAAATAACTGTTGCATCTAAATTACCATTTGGAGAAATTGCGTATTCTGGTATTTTGCCAGCTTCTTGATAATCTAATGATTTATATAATTTATTCGAAGGATCTCCTTCTCTAGTATCTAGCACTAAAAGAGTCCTGTTTTCTTGCTTCGCTCGTTCCTCTGCTTTGCGCATAAGTGAACGTCCAATGCCATTACGTCTAAAGTTTGGATGAGTCATTAACTTACAAATTTCAGCTCTATGAATCCCATTAGGCTTTGTAACGAAATGTAATTGAATACTCCCTGCCACTTCATTATTTATTTTAGCAACATATAAGATCACTTCTGGTGCTAAAACAGTTTCCCAATATCTCGCTGATTCTTTTTGATCCAGTGGAGGTAAAAAACCAATTGACGCCCCATCATTTACAACCGTTTTCAAAAGTTCAGAAAGCTCTTCCATATCATCATTTATTTTCTTAATCTCTTCAATTACTAAATTTTGCATTACTAATCCCCCTTTTGTTTCATTGTACCAATTTTTAAAGCAGGAATAATGATATACTAAGATGAAATTCTTTAAAACATGATTTTTTAGGGAAAGGATAACGATATGAAATATATAGTAGATAGAACATATGCAAAAGAATTACTCGAATGGGCATATGAACAAAACCCCGGTCCTTGGTTTGAACATTCAATAAATGTTGCTCAGGCAACTGAAAACATAATTATAGAACTTATTAAAAATGGGTATAACGTAGATGCTGATATAGCATATAATGCTGCCCTTTTGCATGATATCGGAAGATACAAAGGTTTTACCAAATCGGTCATTCATTCCTATGATGGTTATATGTATATGAATGATTTAGGGTATACAGGAAACGCTGTTATTTGTGTTACACACTCATTCCCATGCAAAAATGAACATATAGATATCGCAGCGGAGTGGAGTCTCGTTCCTGATCATATGAGAATCCAGTTAGTTGAAATATTGAATGAACATTGTAACTACGATTTATACAATAAAGTAATTACTCTTTGTGATGCTCTTGCTGACGCGGATGGTTTTACTACGCTGGAAAGAAGATTGATTTCCGTTGGTTTACGTCACGGTACAACGTCTCATACATCATTACATTGGAAAGGGTTTTATGCAATTAAGAAAGAATTAGAAGCTTTAATCGGTAAAAGCATATACACAGTTCTTCCTGATGTAGAGAATTCGATTTATGAAGATATAAAATATTAAAGTGAATACAAATGTAATTTCACATAAAAAACGTTTTAAACATAAAGTTTAAAACGTTTTTTTCTATTCAATGCTTATGATTTTTCAGTTCTGTTAAACACTCTTGCACTAAAGTTACCGCTTGACTCATTGCAGCTCCACCAGCAAATGCTGCTGATACACCACACGCTTCCAGAATTTCTTTATCTGAACACCCTTGATCAAGACACCCTTTTGTATGATAAACGGTACAATATTCATCTTGCGTTGCTAGACTAATTCCTAATGCAATAAGTTGTTTTTCTCTTTTTGTTAAAGAACCCTCTTGAAAACAAGCTTGCGTGAATGCATTATATGTTTCAGCAATTTCAGGAATTTGGTTTGTAAAACTACCGATTCCTTCTTTATAATGATGTAGAACGTCATTTACTGAACTATGATGTTGTTCGTGTTCCATCTTATTATTACCCCCATTCAAATTATCTGTACCTACTGTAGTATGTGATGAAAAGAAGGCAATATACCTCGTTCAATAGAGTGAATGTTCAGTTTATTTAAACTACAGTTTCAGACTATCATCCACTACCTCTTGTTCTTTAACATTTTTTCTTTGAACCTCTTTACTTCTTTCTTCCCAAAATGTTAAACCTTCAATTCCTACATTTTTAGGATCAAATACTGGATCTTTCCCTTCTTTTTTCTGCGCTTCATAATCTTTTAACACTTTTAATGCGATTTTACTTAATAGTAGAATCGCAATTAAGTTTAACCATGCCATACTACCAATTCCTAAATCCCCAAGATTCCATAAAAGCGACGCTGATTCTATGCTACCGATGTAAACCATAATTAAAAATCCAATTTTCAAAACTGGTTTTAACCAGCTATATTTAAGCTCACGATCTAAATAAGTAAGTGTCGTTTCAGCGATATAGTAGTATGCGAGTAAAGTTGTAAATGCGAAGAAGAAGATTGCGATTGAAATGAATAATGGACCAAACCCAGTCATAACAGTTTCAACTGCTTGTTGTGTATAGATTGGACCAGCATCAACATTCCCTATATTTTTTACAATAGCGCTTTTCCCTTCCGGTATAACATTATACATACCTGTTATTAAAATCATAAGAGCTGTCGCTGTACATACGATAATTGTATCAATGTATACAGAAAAGGCTTGAACTAACCCTTGTTTTGCTGGGTGAGATACTTCAGCCGCAGCAGAGCTATACGTCGCTTCTCCAACGCCAGCTACATTTGAAAATACAGCGCGCTTTACGCCCCATGCAATTGCTGCACCGACGATTCCACCAAACATTTCATTTATACCGAAAGCACTAGAGAAAATTAAAGCGAACATACTTGGAATTTCCGTTACATTCGCAATTAATACGATACATGTAACAATTACATATCCAATTGCCATAAATGGAACGAGCATTTGTGAAACGCCTGCAATTCTCTTTACGCCACCAAAAATGATTGCCGCTAATAATATGACTAACAATATACCAGTTATATATTTGCTAATACCATTAGAGTTTTCGAATCCAACTGCGATACTACTAGATTGAATACCTGGTAATAAAACACCATATGAAAGTGTTACAACGACTGCTACAATGATTGCAAACCATTTCATTTTCAATCCTTTTTCAATGAAATATGGTGTACCACCGCGATATTCATTTCCAACTTTACTTTTATATACTTGAGATAATGTTGATTCAACAAATGCACTAGCTGCTCCTAATAGAGCCATTACCCACATCCAAAATACAGCTCCCGGTCCGCCGAAAGCGATAGCTGTTGCGACCCCTGCAATATTACCTATTCCGACCCTACCTGATAAGGCTAAACAAAATGCTTGAAAGGATGAAATTCCCGTCTCCGAGCTCTTCCCTTCAAATAATAGTTTAATCATCTCTTTAAAATAACGAATTTGTAGAAAACGAGTTGCAATAGTAAAATACACCCCTGCCCCTAATGCGAAAATAACTAGCCCTATACTCCATACTTGCCCTACTAACCACTCTACTAATTGCTCCATCCAAATCCCCCTTATCATTCTTTAGAACACTATTTTATATATAAGAAAACGGACAACTATTATGAAAACTTCCAGTTGTCCGTCTATCTCATTATTTCATCTCTCTATTACTTTATATTTACCCAAACACTTTTCACTTCTGTGTAATTATCAAGCGCATATGAACCTAACTCACGGCCGATACCAGATTGTTTAAATCCACCAAATGGTGCCGCTGCATTTTCTAAGTTATAATCATTAATCCATACCGTTCCTGCCTTTAATTTATTGGCAACTTGATGTCCTGTTTTAATATTTTGTGTCCATACGCCTGCAGCGAGTCCGTAAGAAGAGCGATTTGCTCTTTCGATTACTTCTTCCGTTGAATCAAATGGAAGTACAACGACAACTGGACCGAAGATTTCTTCCTTAACTATCGTCATATCGTCAGTAACATCTATGAATACGGTTGGCTGTACAAAATAACCTTTTTCAAATGCACGTTCACCACCAGCAGCAACAGTCGCGCCTTCAGCTTTTCCTTGTTCAATGTAATGTAGTACACGCTCTTGTTGCTTTTTAGATACGAGAGGACCCATTTCCGTTTCCTTCTCCATACCTGCTCCAAGTTTCACGTTATTCGCCATTTTCACTAGTTCATTTACGACTGTTTCGTAATGTTTTCGGTGAACGAACACGCGAGATCCAGCACTACAATTTTGGCCGTGATTATACATAATACCTTGGAATGCACCGTTAATCGCTTCTTCTAAATCAGCATCTTCTAAAATGATATTTGGTGATTTACCACCAAGTTCTAACGTTACATGTTTAATTGTTTCTGCAGATTGACGCATAATATATTTTCCTGTAACTGTTGAACCTGTGAAGGCTACTTTATCAATATCATGATGGTTTACAATTGCAGCTCCCGCTTCAGGGCCGAAACCTGGCACAAAGTTTACAACACCATCTGGAAAACCTGCTTCTTTAAAAAGTTTCGCTGTATATAATAACGATAAAGGAGTTTGCTCTGCTGGTTTTAATACGATCGTACAACCTGTTGCTAGTGCAGCTCCCATTTTCCAAGAAGACATAACGAGCGGAAAATTCCAAGGAATAATTTGACCTACAACGCCAACAGGTTCATGGCGTGTGTAATTTAAGTAATCTTTTGAAATCGGAATGGTTTGCCCGATAATTTTCGTAGCCCATCCCGCATAATAGCGATAATTTTCTACAGTCGCTGCAATATCATCATCCAGTGCTACTTGATATGGCTTCCCATTATCTAAAGCTTCTAACTGTGCTAATTCTTCTCCATGCTCTTCTATTAAGTCTGCTAATTTATAAATAAGATGTGCTCTTTCAGCGGTAGTCATTTCTGCCCAAGGTCCTGATTCAAATGCAGATCGTGCCGCTTTTACTGCGACATCGATATCCTCTTCTTGTGCTTCACATACGACCGCTAAAACATCTTCTGTTGCTGGATTGTATGTTTCAAACGTCTTCCCGCTAATTGAAGGAACAAATTCACCATTAATAAACATTTTAATTTCTTCATTTAAAAACGCTTTCACTTTTGGTTTTAGTTCAATGTTTTTCGTTAACATATATGCTCTCCTCCTTATTTAAACAGCTGCATGAGCTGCAATTTTTGAAATAATCGTTTGAAGTTTTTGATCTTCTTCTTCAGTTAATCCGAGTCTCGGATAACGTGAAGGTCCTCCAGCTTGCCCGTGTAATTCCATTGATCGTTTCACAATTTGCACATACTTTCCTGATCCTTCAAGAAACTCGCAAAGGGGTAAAATAGCGTCGTTTATTTCCCAAGCTTTTTCTAATTCACCATTTTGGAAATGCTCATACATTTTCGTAACAAGTCCCGGTACGATATTACCTGCTACTGAAACCCATCCCGTTGCACCAACTAAATAAGATTCCATAACTAAATCTTCAGATCCGCAAAATACTTGAAAAGCACCTTCGCCTTGTCTTACTAAATCTCTCGCTTTTCGAATATCTCCGCTAGATTCTTTAATATGTGTAACATTTTCACAGTCTTTTCCAATACGTAGCATGAGTTCTGTACTCATATCAACACCAGATGTAAACGGGTTATTGTATAACATAATTGGAATATTTACAGCGTTTGAGATTTCTTTAAAATGAAAATATATTTCCTCTTCTTTCGGTTTACAATAATACGAATTTATAATTAATGCACAATCCGCTCCATGCGCTTCTGCATGTTTCGTATATTCAATCGTCTCTTTCGTCGTCTCCGCAGCAGTTCCAACAATAACTGGTATACGACCATCAACTTCTTTTAATACTGTTTCTACCATTTTAAATCGTTCTTCTTTTGATAAACTCACAAACTCTCCTGTGCTTCCATTAATAATAATGCCAGCCACTTTTTGCTCAATAAAGTAGTTTACGTTTTGTTTTACACCGTTCCAATTAATCTCTTGAAACTCATCCATCGGTGTGATTAATACTGGAAATGCCCCTTTAATATTTTTCATATTTATCTCTCCCTTTACTATTTTATTTTAATAAAAATCCTGTCGGAAACGGATCTGTAGGATCTAATAGAAACGTCTGCATCCCTGTAATAAATCCTCTACTTTCAAAACGGAAAATGTAACCTATTTCTTCCTTCTTCACTTTTTCAACAGTTATAAAGCTATTACATATACTTTCATTTATAAAAGGTTTATCCGCTATATAATTATTTTTAAATAACGCGTGAACATAAGACACAATAGTAGAAACAAAACCTGGCGATCGTACGATAAAGTTATCTTCATGAAAGGTAATCGACTTTATATGGTTCTTTTCTTTTTGCGAAGAATCTACTAAAATAAGCCTTTTTATTAACGACTGTTTTTGTATAGCTTGTAGTGTACTTTCTCCCCATTTTTTCAATTCAGAAATGTTTTCAATATGAATTTCTGGTGAATACGCATCTTTTTCTACAACTGCGTATACTTTATCTGCCTGTATGAGAGAGTAACTTATATGTTCAACTTGTAAATTTTTCTCAATCATATAACATACTTTACTTTCAAACGAAACAGATACAACTTCATCATGCTCTACATACGCATGAACTAAAAATATGCCAGATAACGTTTCGATTTTGTATTGATTCGTCTCTCTCTTTTTTACATACCCACTTTCTAGTAACATCGTTATGACTGCGACAATACCTCCGTAATGAAGAGGTATTGACCCTTCATGATTAAAAAATAATACAGCTGCATCGATTTCCGGATGAATAGAAGGAACGACGATACATCCATTTAAACCGATAAAACCACGCGGTTCATTTAATAAAAGCTGCATTTCTTCCGCTAATTCACCTGAAAATTGTTCGTTTAATTGTTCTAAATTGTAGTAGTACTTGCATGGTACATCTTTGATTACACGGAATACCTCGCCATTTACGTGTACGTCTACTGCTGTATACATTTTTTGAATGTTCATTTTACATCCTCCGTTTCATGTTCCATCGGCGGAATTAGCAAAAAGCCTTCTTTCAGTGGATCCTTTTCATTGTAAAAAAATCTATGCATCCCCATAAGCCAAGCTGAACCTGTAATTTTCGTTACGACAGCTTCAATATTTTCAACATTTGTCGTATTTATGACACAACCTTTAAATAAAGAGCCAACGATACTCTCGTGAACAAACTCTTCATCAATCTCAATTTTTTGGTTAGCATATAATACCGCTAACTTTGCTGATGTTCCTGTACCACATGGAGAACGATCAATTCCTCCAGGCGGAACGACAACTGTATTTTTCACATGCGCACTTTCATGTGTAGGATCTGTATAAAACTCCACATGGGTTAATCCTCTAATAAACGAATGCTCTGGATGAATGATTTCAAATTTCTCATTAATGATATTTCTTATATGAATTGCCTTATCTATGATTGTAGATGCGTTTTCTGGTACTAACTCTAACCCTACTGATTTCGCATCGATAATGGCATAAAAATTCCCTCCATACGCAATATCCGCCTCTACAGTTCCAATGTCTTCGACGTCTACAGTAATGTGTTTCAGTAAAAAAGCTGGTATGTTACAAAAGGAGACTTCTTTCGCTTTTCCATCTTGAACAAAGATATCCACTTCAACTAAGCCGGCTGGCGTGTCTAACTTTAACGAGGTAATCGGTTCAACTACCGGAATTAAACCTGATTCAATTAAAGCTGTACATACACCAATTGTATCGTGACCACACATCGGTAAATATCCACCTGTCTCTATGTAAATAACACCAATATCTGCTTCAGGATGACACGGATCTGTTAATAGTGCTCCTGACATTACATCATGACCACGCGGTTCATTCATTAACAATTTGCGAATCCAGTCATACTCCTTTTTCATATGTAACATCTTCTCTGCCATCGTCTCGCCTATTAACTTAGGCAGGCCGCTAATCAATGTTCTCGTTGGATTCCCGCCCGTATGTGTATCAATCGTCGTAAAGACTCTTTGTGACCTCATCCGTTTAACACCCTTTCTGTAAAACGACTCAAACGAAGTGGTTCAATAGGAATGATTGTTTCTTTTTCATTTAATAACTCTTCAATCACTTTTCCTGTAACTGCGGCAAGACTAATGCCATCCCCCTCATGCCCTGCTGCTATAAAGTAATTTGGGATATGTTCCACACGTGAAATAATCGGCAAATGATCTTCTGTCCACGGGCGTAATCCAGCATAGGAACGAATCACCATCATATCCGCCATTTTCGGATAAAAACGTATTGCTCTGTTCGCAATACATTTAATAACCTCGTTATTTATCCTCGTATGAAACCCTACAAACTCTCTACTACTACCAATTAAAAAATTTTGGCTTTCTGTCGGCTCAAACACAAGAGCTACCCCATATTTTTCAGTTAAAGCATCCACTTTTCGTTGTCCGCCAAATTTAGAAATTAAATAACCAAATTCCATTACTTTACGGCAACCAACGTGTTGTTGCCTTGAAGCTACAATAATATGCCCTTTTCTCGGTTCAATTGGGATATTTATATCCAACATTTGTCCGATTTTCGGAGCCCACACACCCGCTGCGTTCACCACTTGCTTCGCAGTAAACGTCCCATTTGTCGTTTCTACAATAAAGGAACCTTCTTTATCTCTTTTCATTTCTTTTACTTCCGTATGATTAAAAGCCTTCGTACCATATTTCTTCGATTCTGCAAGAAGTGAAAAAGCAAGAAGATATGGATTTACAGTCGAATCTGTTGCGCATTCTAACCCGCCTAATAAATCATCTGCAAAAAATGGCGATTCTGCTCTTATATCTTGCCTATCAAGCATTCGAAACGGTAAACCCGCTTCTTTTTGACGATTCACCCATTGCTGCGCTGCTTCCATTTCTTCTTCTGACTCACATACGAGAATACTTCCTGGTGCCCTATATTCAAATGAGTGCTCTAACTCTTCACTTAAATCCGTTACTAATTTTTGACTTACTAACGACATTTGACTATCAAATCCTGGGTCTTTATCAATAGCCAAAATATTTCCATCGCAGCGTGAAGACGTCCCGCTGACAAATTCTCCTTTTTCAATGATTGTTACGTCTCTTCCGTATTTTGAAGTGTAATAAGCGATCGAGCAGCCAATAATACCGCCGCCAATTATTAAAACGTCGCAGTGCCTCACAAAATACTCCTCCTTCCCCTAAAGCTCTCACTTTCTTTTATGCAATTGACGTGCCAACTGTACATATATACAATTTTTATAAATAATATTTTTATTTGTAAAAATATTTTAAATTTATCGCAAATAAGTGTATTATTTTTTTATCACTGTCAAAATTTTTATACATAATAGGAGGACAATATGGCATTCTCATTTCCCACAATAAAAGAATTTCTAAAAATTTTATCCATTAATCATACATACTGCTTGCAACATATTGAGCAAATTAACGGAAAGTATTATTACCGCCCTTCTACTACAGAAAAATATAACTGCGCAGTAATATATGAAGATGAATCATTCACCGCTTTAATTGACGCGTTTTCCAATGAAATAGTCGTTATCATAATGAACGAAAATAAAGAGCCTATATGCTGTATAACAGCTCAGCAAATCATCCCGTTTCTTGTTAAGTCATACAATGAACTCCATTCTTTTTATAACACCGTAATACAAACAACGGATTCTTCCGTTACAGTCATCGATGATAAAGAACGCGTTTGCACCTGGACAGATGGCGCCGAGAAGATCTTTTCAGTCAAGCATAATGAGATTATTGGGCAACCTATCACTCGTTTTTTTGACTATAAAGATTTGGAAATTTTGCAATCATTACATGACGGAAAAAGTATAATCGCTCAGTTCCATCAACCTCGTCCAGATTTGTTCGTATTAATTAACTCAAATCCAGTTTATTGTAACGATGAAATTATAGGAGCAGTCGTTTCAGAAACTGACGTTACAAATCAAGTCGCATTAAATGAAAAACTATTCAATATGTCACATGAAATGCACCGTTTAGAACAAGAAGTAGCAAAGTATAAAGATGAATCAGACCCTTTTCTTGCGATGAATGGAAAGAGCCCCGTTATACAAAGAACAATACAATTAGCTAGAAAAGTTTGTTCGGTGAAATCAACTGTTTTAATACTCGGCGAAAGTGGTGTTGGAAAAGAAGTATTTGCGAAAGCAATTCATGATGCAAGTGAAGCAGCTAAAGCTCCATTCATTTCAATTAACTGCGGCGCAATTCCAGAAGCATTATTTGAAAGTGAATTATTCGGCTATGAGCGCGGGGCGTTTTCTGGTGCAAATAATAAAGGTAAGAAAGGTAAAATAGAGCTCGCCCAAGGTGGCACATTATTTCTTGATGAAATAGGAGAAATGCCGCTCGATATGCAAGTGAAACTTTTACGTGTACTACAAGAACGAAAATATTACCGAGTTGGTGGAGAAAAAGAGATTCATATTGATTTCCGTATTATCGCTGCTACCAATCGTGATTTACAAGAAGAAATGAGAAAAGGCACGTTCCGAGAAGATTTATACTATCGTCTAAATGTAGTTAGTTTGCATATTCCACCGCTGCGCGAAAGACGCGAAGATATTATTGAATTAACCTACTCTTTCTTAAACGATTTTTCAATCAACTATAACAGACCCATTCGCGACTTACCTTCAAGCATTATGCATGAACTGCTTCATTACAATTGGCCAGGTAATATTCGCGAGCTCCGTAACGTTGTCGAAAGACTTGTCGTATTTGCGACTGACGGTATTATAAAACAAGAATATTTACCATTTCATACATCTGAAACTTTAGAGGAACATTCGGCTCATTCCCTATTACTCAGCAACAATAATACAATCCTCTCTTTACAAGAAGAGATGGAGGAACATGAGAAAAAGGTCATTGAGAGGGCTTTACGCATTTTGAATGGAAATAAATTAGAATGTGCGAAACAACTTGGTGTTACGAGAGCCACTTTATATAACCGTTTAAAAAAGCTCGGGTTACAATAAACCTTACCTCCTCTATATTGGCATAGTTTTTGCATTGTATAATTTGTGCAAACCGAACTAGAGGAGGAATACATATGACGAATAAAGACCACTTAATTGTTTGTCGATGTGAAGAAGTTACATACGGTCAACTTCAATCGACAATTGCTGAATATAAATGCTCGGCAAGAGAATTAAAACTAAGAACACGTGCTGGCATGGGATTTTGCGGTGGCCGCACATGTAGAATGATGATAGATCGAATGATTGAACATGCAAATCCAGGCGTAACTACAAATGATATTCCATTGAAATATCAACCACCGGTACGAGCAGTTACTTTTGGATCGGTAGGTGAAAGTAAATGAGTAGAATTACACATCACCCTATTTTAGGAAGTTTACATAATAGTAATCGCATTACTTTTCAATTTAACGGTCAACAATATGAAGCATATGAACATGAAACGATTGCGGCCGCTTTACTTGCAAACGGAATAAGAACATTAAGAGTGCACGAAGATAACGGGACGCCGCGAGGTATTTACTGTAATATCGGACATTGTTCTGAATGCCGCGTCACAGTAAACAATCAAGCAAACGTACGAGCATGCTTAACTGTCGTTGAAAAAGATATGGTTGTTGCTAGTGGTAAACAGCATCCAAATATCGTGAGAGAGATGGTGAAAAAGCGATGAATGATGTCATAATTATCGGAGCTGGCCCAGCGGGTTTATCAGCCTCTATCTCTTGCGCTCGATTTGGACTGAATGTACTTGTTATTGATGAATTTATGAAGCCTGGCGGAAGATTGTTAGGACAATTACATCAAGAACCTACTGGAGAATGGTGGAACGGGATAAAAGAATCAAAACGCCTTCACGAAGAAGCACAATCTCTTTCAGTTAATATTCAATGTGGCATTTCCGTCTATAATTTAGATAAAGATGAAAGTTCTTGGTACGTACATACGAATATCGGTACGTTAGAAGCACCGTTCGTTTTACTTGCTACTGGCGCTGCTGAGTACTCCATTCCCCTTCCCGGTTGGACACTTCCAGGAGTCATGTCAATCGGGGCAGCCCAAGTAATGACAAATGTTCATCGCGTTCAAGTTGGGGAAAAAGGAATCATTATTGGTGCTAACATTTTGTCATTCGCTATTTTGAATGAATTACAATTAGCAGGCATCAAAGTTGAACATATCGTACTTCCTGAAAAAAGTGAATTAAGTCAACAGGCTGGAGAACCAGAAGAAGTTTTAAACTCTCTTTTAAATGCGGCTCATCTCGCTCCTTCTGCTTTTCTACGCATAGGTAGCCATTTTATGAAATATGACTGGATTCGAAAAGCCGGATTAACCTTCTATCCAAACAGCGGAATGAAAATAAACGGTACACCTCTTCACCTTCGAAAAGCAGCTCTTGAAATTATCGGAACAAATCAAGTTGAAGGTGTACGCATTGCTAATATTGATACGAAAGGAAATATCGTAACCGGATCGGAACAAATATATGAAGCAGACTTCGTTTGTATTGCCGGTGGCTTATATCCTCTCGCTGAACTAGCCGCTGTAGCTGGCTGTCCGTTCCGTTACATTCCGGAATTAGGCGGGCATGTTCCTCTCCATTCCGAAACAATGGAAACCCCTCTTTCTGGTTTATTTGTAGCCGGCAATATAACTGGCATTGAAAGCGGGAAAATTGCAATGGCACAAGGGACTGTTGCTGGATATTCAATTGTAAAACAGGCAAATAAAAAATCCCATTCTGTGGAACAACAATTGCAACAAGCAATCCAACATGTACATGCGGTACGTCAACAAGCTGCCATTCAATTTAACCAAGGTGTTGATGTCGGTAGACGGAAAATGAATGAAATTTGGCGTGATTATTCCCTTGCATATGCACATACTAAAAAGAGCTGCTGAGAATACTCTCAACAGCTCTTTTTCCTACTCATCTGAGTTATTAAATTTCGCTAACGCGTAAATACCTTCTTCATCATCTAATTCAAGTTGTAATCTCGCCGCAAATGAATTGACATTATATTCTCTGTCAAGTAATAAGCGTAGTGCTTCGATTAAGTTCGCTTGAATTAAAATTTGCTGGCGACCATTTACCTCTACTTCAGCAGAAAAACCATAGTCATCGTCGTACATAAGTTCAACTAAAACTTCTTCTGGACCAACTTGTCTTTTTTCAGCGATATATACGCAAAGGGCATTGATCAGTTCTTGTTCAGAAATTTTTATCGTTTCCATGCTACTTCATCTTCCTTTTTCTTACGTTGATCTTTGAAGTATTTAAATGCACGAATTGCTAACATTACGATACCAGCCATTACTAACATATTTACCATAAATGCTAATACAGAACCAAGAGCTCCCATATTTGCAAATAAGCTACCCATTAGTAAACCACCGAGACCACCTAGTAATAAACCTTTCATAAAGCTTCCTTTATTACTTTTTGGTGCTGTATTTGTTGCTTTTGTTTTTGAATCAGGAGTCGTTTTTTGAGAATTTACATTTGAGTCTTTTTTGTTTAAATCAACTTTTGACTTTTGACCTGAACTTGGTGTAAACGACTTTTTACCAGATTTGTAACTCTTCGCTGCTGCGTGATCTACAAACATGAAGCTACTAGCTCCAAAGATAACCATGAATGCTGTCATGACTGCTACAAGTTTTTTCAACATATTATATCCATTCTCCTTTTATATAGATATATGTGAAATCTACCTTTCTAGTAAATTCAGAATGATAGATTTATTTTTAAAAACATTTTAAAGGTTCTTATGAACTTATTATATGAACTTTTGTCGAAATATGCAAGTGTTATTTACTTCCGACAGTTTAGTGACAAAGGAAAAATTAAGCAAAACAGAATTGACTTTAAATGAAACAAAACATATTATAGGTTCATAAGAACTTTTTATTATTTATGGAGGTGAAAAGATGGAAACATTTCATCTCACACGAAACGAAATGGCTACCCTTCTTCTATCATTAAGAGGATGGAATACGAAAAAGCCTCTCGGTATTTTACAAGAAGCTTGGGCAAAGTCACATAAAAAAGATATTGAAAGCGGACAAAGCGTAACTGCTTTTATCACTACCGCACTTTCACCTATTTTTGAAAAACTGATAAAAATTGACGATACAGACGTCGGTTTCTCTTTAAATGAAATAGTCGCGCTTGGCAATCAGATCGAAAACACAAGTTTCTCTGTAACTGCCATGCAAAACTGGGTGAAACGAGATATAAAAGAAATGATTGGCTCTCCTCAAAAAGGAAAAAAATATTCAATTGAACAAGCAGCCTTACTATTCATTGTTGAAGATTTAAAAACAGCACTTGATTTTGAATCCATTCGTAAGCTATTACGCCTTATCGTAAACGACCCAGCCGATCGAAGTGATGACTTAATCAATCCTGTTCATTTATATGGAGCATACTCTTCTCTATTTGAAGAACTCAATCAAGGGAATTGCTTACAATTAAATGCAACAGATACAATCCATACAATTGAAAACATCGTAAAAGAAAGAGCTGATAAAATTGCAAGCAAGTTCGATCAGGTTAATAACGAACAACGTGAAGCAATCCGTAACGCCATTATTATCGCCACACTTTCTGTACATACCGCATATGTACAAATGTTAGCGAAACGTTACGTAACAGCAACTTTATTTCTACAAAATTTAGATGTGAAACCGTAAAAAACAAGCATCCCCCCTATCTTATATGTAGAACTGGGAGATGCTTGTTTTTTATATCAATATAAGATGCAAAAATCGTTTACATATAAGTTTCATTTTACAATTGCTCTTGATTATGTAATTATCATTACTAATCTATAATTCATTCAACAATCTTCATTTCGTGCTATTAAATGCCTATTAGATTTTCTCGATAAACTTAATTACATCATCGTTGTAATTGTATTTATCATTAATTTCTCGCAATAATTCAATATCGTGAGTATGAGTTTTTCCAGTCTCGAGCAATTCGCGATATAAATCAATATAAGGAAGATTTTTACTAATAGCGTTTTTTAATTCCTTTTCTACATCATAAGAAACTTTTTTAAATCTCACCTCCGCAATCCCTGCCTCATCAATCTCAAGAATTGCATACTGAGCACGTAAGTCAGAGTTTAGCTTATTCCACTTGTAAAAAGGTTGTCCAACTGTTCCTGGGTTAATAATTAATTGATCATCGCTACTATAGCGCAACAATTGATGGTGGGTATGAGCGTAAATCGCAATATCATATTCACGATCAAATAACCGATCAAACTGTTCCTGATTATTAGTGGGCCACAAATCTCCTCCGTAATTTTTATTTTGTAAATTATGACTAATACTGATTGATAAATCATTAACCTGTTTTATTATCTGTAATGGTAAATTTTTAATATGCTTAATATAGTTTTCATCCAAGTTTTCACATTGATACTGAACTAATCTAGAAACATAAATATCAGTTGCGTTATCAATATCAATGTTTTTATTAAGAACGTCAAGAAAGCTATCTTCCCAGTTTCCTTGTACATAAGTATCAACGTTTATACTTTCTAACATTTTAAATAAATCATTCGATCCAGAACCTGGCATAATTAAATCTCCTAAAAACCAATAATCAGTCACATCTTCTTTCATAGAATCTTCGATAACTGTTTGTAAAGCAGTTGCATTTCCATGTACATCTGCCAGTAATGCAATTTTATGTTTCATGTATTTTATTCACTCTCCCTAATTCACGCTATATTCAGAATTAAATACACACGCTTTTTTCTTTCTATACTGTTTCCTCTTTCTTAACTCTACGCATTTCGTACACTTTCACTTCATTCTCCACATACGATTTTACTTTTTCAAATCCAGCTTTCTCATAACAACGAATCGCCCTCTTGTTATCTTCCCTAACTTGCAATAGAACTGCTTCTATATCAGGGTCTAAAAATGATTTACTAATAAAATACTTTGTAATCTCCGTTCCAAGCCCTTTTGAATATAAATTCGAAACGCCAATGAGAATAGAGTATTCCATCACATATATATCATCATATTTCGTCTTTTTTAATCCAACTCTACCTATTACTTCATCCTTCACTACTATTACATGATAACTTGCATGAGACCGCGACAATTTTTCGGTCCAGTACTGACGAAGCTCTTCGATTGTATATCGCTTAAATGGTTTTATATCCGCTATGTTATGTAATTTTTCATCGTTATACCATTCTAATATAACTGGTAAATCATCCATTTCTAAAAGGCGTTCTTTCCACTCCACATTTCCACCTCATCCATTTTATGTTTTCAAACTAATTAAATTGAATATGCATATTCTTTTTTAGGTAACCTTACTATCTCTCGAATAAAAGGGGATTTTTCTACAATATCCTCTAGCTGCCCCTCACTATAGACGTAAATACCACCTACATATGAACTGTACGCCTTTTTCTCAATTATTATTGCTAAATTATTATTCTCCCTCTTAAAATCACCCTCCAGCCCTTTTTGAAATGATAAACTTTTAGTACCTGAAAAATAAAGCTGAATTAACGCCACTAATTGTTTGTCCTCTGATTTTGCAAAGCACTGAACTTCATGTAAAATCATTTCATCTTGTAATGGAAGAAAGTCCTCTACTAATAAACCCTCTTCTTTATAAAAGAAATTTTGTAATTCAGGAGTATAGAATTTAAGGTTTTTTTCCATTACCTTTCGAAAAATGGATTGCAACAATAAATCTTTTCCTATTACAAACGGATGACCAAAGCCATTATTATAAAGTCCTTCTTTCATTTTCATTAGTTGTTCAATCAAAGGGATTCCAGATTCTTCAATTACAAGTTTACCATTAATAAAACGCATACTAGCAATCAGTTCTTCAATTCTTAAGCCCTCTAATTCAAGATTAGAATAATATAAATCTCTATTCCAAAAATCTAATTGATCCATGCCTAATGAATTAAATAAAAGTTCATCTATAATTAGAAAAACACCATCTTCTGTTAAAGCTTTCATTACATCATCTAATAATCCAGGGGTCTAATTTAAAATCGTGCGTATTTCTTCGTCCTCTTGAATGATTCGTATAGTCCACTCACCATGATCTTCACCTGATATTTGTTGAAAACAATGCGAATACGGACCATGGCCAATATCGTGTAGAAGTGCTACAACAGATAATAATTCCCTCTCATATTCTGATAAATGAATATCACCAATATTCGTAAGATGTTCTATCACTTTATTTACAAGTACATATACACCTATTGAATGTTCTTTCCTCGTATGTATTGCGTTTTCGTGTAAAAAGTATGTATGTCCTTGTTGTTTTATATCCGCCAACCTTTGAAATGCTTTTGTATTTATCAATTGAAGAATATATCTATCCTGAATAGATATTGGTCCATAAATCGGATCTGTAATATACATATGTTCTCCTCCTATTTTTGTAAATTAAAGACCTCCACTATTATACTTAATTTTCAGTCTATTATCATTAGAATATGAGGAATTTTTAATAATCTTTTCATTCTCTCTTCATGAAAATTGAACTTATATACTTTACTATAATCCTTATAAAGGACATAAAAGAATTGAAATAGCAATCCCCTATACAAATAAGGTATAATCTACACATAGTGAATCTTTTATGTTATTAAGTATAAGGTTCACCTATTCAAAAATACATAAACTAGAAGGTGCAACAATGGTAAGTAGTTTTATTCATTCAGTATTAACGTTTTTTGAAGGATTAGGTTATTGGGGCATTATGCTTGGACTTATGATTGAGATTATCCCAAGTGAGATTGTCCTTGCTTATGCGGGATACTTAGTATTCAATGGTAGTATCTCATTTTTAGGCGCAGTTGTATTTGGTACAATTGGCGGTGTTATTGCTCAAATTTTTATTTATTGGCTTGGACGATACGGTGGACGACCTATATTAGAACGATACGGAAAATATATTTTCATTCATAAAAAACATATAGATGCTGCAGAAGATTGGTTTAATCGTTACGGAACTGGCGTCATTTTTACAGCACGCTTCATTCCAGTAGTGCGTCATGCGATTTCAATTCCTGCTGGTATTACAAAAATGTCATTCCTACGTTTCACTACGTTAACAGCACTCGCAATCATCCCTTGGTCTATCATTTTCATTTACTTAGGTGAAAAACTAGGTGAAAATTGGGAGAATATTAATGATATCGCTGGACCATATGTGAAATCATTCGCAATTGGTGGCGTCATACTTATTGTTTTATACTTCGTTATAAAAAAATGGACAAAAAAACGTAAAAATCTTGCGTAAAAATATAAATAAAAACCGCTATACATTCATTACGAATGTTAGCGGTTTTTATTATAGGCTTAATTTTGTATTAGAAATTGCATTATTTCTTCTTTGTGCTTTAAGTCATGTTGAATGAGTGATGAAAAGTAATGATTTAATTTCACGTTTTTAGTGCCAAATTGGTAGACATTATAAAAATATTTGGTGGGAATTCGCTCAATTTCATCCACTAACTATTTACGAGTAACACTGAATTGATTTAATAGTCCTTCTTTTGAAATACCAGATCTCGCATATTTAATTGCTCCCTTATTCATTTCCTCAACATCTATTGGAACATTTGGTACAGATTGTCCACTTATAAAGTATGGAATTCTATGCTTTATTAAAAACGCATCCCAAACGATAAAATGTGAAATCACATCTGCAATTGCCCATGAACCTTCTCTTAATGCCTGAAACCATATATCATCAGGTACTCGCTGTAATGTTTGACACCATTCTATTATATTTAACTTTTCTTCTAAAATATTTTCTTTCTTCATTATGCATTCCTTTCTCGCACTTGTAATTCATTCATATGAATATCTTCTAGGAATTATATAAAAAGCCTCCATAATTATGTGGATAAGCAACAATTCACTCATTCATTTCGTATATTATCTCAAAAAGGAGTGATTCCCCTATGCATTGGCAACAAAAAATACAATACTTAATCGGACGCCCTATCGGTATTTCCTTCATAAATGGGCAAGGAACCTCTGGTGTATTATGTTCAGCACATGATGGTCAATTATATGTGTATGAATACCTTTATCAAGCGCAGTTCGCAATGAAACATTATGATTTTAGACACATTCAAGATATACATGCCTTTCCGAATTGCCCACATCAAAATCCTCTATACTAAAAAAAGGAACAGCTTATAGCCGTTCCTTTTTCTCCACACTTATTTCTCAGTATAAAAGTTTTGCACTGCTTCATCAAAGTAAATCCAGCCTTTCCAACCTAAATGAATTGTATCTTTTAAGAAATACTTATCATATTCATGGCCAGAGAAATCGACTACTGGATACCCAGCTTTCTCAACTTGTTCCCGAACTTTTTTATAATACACTTCACGGCGCTCTTTAGGGAAACCAGCGTAATCATACCACGGTCCATTTACAGGTACAGAAATAAAGAGCGGCTTGACATTTTTCTCTTTAAAAATATTTAAAACAATTTGTAAGTCATCATATTCTGGTGATTCTTCATACGATTCATTTGCTCTAAAGTTTTTTAAACCTTTTAACTTTTTCTTCAAATTATGTTTATAGTAATATGGATTTTCAATTCCGAATGTGTTTGTAGTAGATTCCGCTTTCCCTTCTTCTTCCGCATGTTTACGTGCATCTACCCAAGAAATTGAACGTAGTCCCACATTTGTTTTTTCTTTCATCGGCTCAATCTTAAATATGGAGTTAAATAAATCTCTATGATCTAAAATATTTCGATGCATATAAGCAAGTGGTTTAACTAAACCCGCTTTTACGTTATGTTTCGTATCATTAAATACAATACCTTCTAAGGAATTTTTTAATATATCATCTTCTTGAACAACTTTATAATCTAAAAGTCGTTTCGCAATTTGCTTCTTCATTTCTACATTTATTTTATCATTAAAAATAAAATGATATGCTTGTTGTTTAGAGAAATTGTTCGTAAAATCCCCCTGCGATACACCAGTCTTTGTAAACCATTGTGGTGATAAAACAAAGACTACTTTTTTACCTTCTAACTCATCCATTGTAGATGTCATATTTAATATATGAGCTAAACTTTGTGTACCGCCAATCCCAATTAAATATGGCGTAAAACCAGCGGGATTTACTTTGAAATAATTAGACGGATGATATGCATCCATTCGTAAAAATTCAGATGAACCGTACATCGGTAAATACTGCGAATTCTCTAACATTTTCTGTTGCAAGAATACACTTTGTAATTTTTCTTTTTGTAAGGAAGTTGCCGCATCTGCTACCTTCTTATCACTAATCAGTGATACTAAACTTTTCGATGGGATGAGTATGATAATAAAAAAAAGCACACACGCTAAAATTATGGGACCAAAGGCATGCTTCATTTTCATTTTTTATTCCTCTTCCTATCGCAATTAAATTGTAACCCTTGTCTTTGACACGTCATCATTTCTCTCCTTTTTCTCTATACATGTTCCATTCTATTTATCTATTATATACATGTATGTATTTCTTTCCTTGTTCTATTAAGACCTATATATAGCGCAAGAAAATGTTTCCATAGAAACACGTTAATTATACAAGATTCTACATACATTTCACACTGAAATTTTAGTAATAATTTTATTTTTTAACAATGAAAAAACATATGAAATGTCTAGAATTCTTCGGATGATGTATTGAGTTCAAAATATGATAATAAGCGCCCGCTATAATCAACTTCATGAGTATATATAAACCCTAGATTTCGTAAAAGTTTTTTCGAGTTCTCATTTGCTACTTTTACTCTAGCAATTATTCTTTTTACATTCATCATCTCTTTTGCATATTGAATGGAAGCCTTTGCTGCTTCTGACGCATATCCATTTCCCCAATATTCCGGATCAAGTAAATACATAATTTCTATTTCACCTGTTTCATCTATTTTTCTTAAACCACAATGTCCTAAAAGCTCTCCTGTATTTCTATTAACTAACAACCATACCCCGAAACCATACTGTTCCCAATGTGATATTAGTTGCATAATATAGTCCTTTGCTTCTTCCTTTGACATTCCCTTTGATTTAGCAAGCCATTTGCCAACAGCCTCTTCTTTTACTATGCTATAAAATTGATCAACATCTTCTATAATGGGCTTTCTCATGAATAACCTTTTTGTATGTATTACTTTCTTTTCTTCAAACATAAAACTTCATTCCCCTCCAAAATTTTATACAGACTAGTAAATTATACCATGTACTATTTACCCGACTTTAACTAAAAAACAGACTACCACAAACGTGGAGTCTGTTTTCTCATCCTTTATTTTTGTACATCTGCCCACTTTAAACTTGTTGCTGGTCCAAATTGATGTACGTATAAATCTTTCACATACGGCTTTTGTAAGTAAGATAATCCGCGCTGGAATACTGGAGCAATAACTGCATCATCAAGTAGCATTTTTTCAGCATCTTGTAGTGCTTTCCAGCGAGCCTTTTCATCATTACCTAATTCTGTTTTAATCTTCTTAATTAACGCATCATATTCTGGATTCGCATATTCAGTATTGTTCACACTACTTCCAGAAAGGAATACTTCTAAGTATGTCATTGGATCTGGATAATCTGGTAGCCAACGTGATAATGACATTTCATATTCTTTCTTCTTCTCTAGCGCTAGCTTTTGCGTATGTGGTTGTAATTTTACATTTACCTTTAAGCCTGGTAAGTTTTTCTCTAGCTGTTCTTTAATGTATTCTCCTACTTTCTTAAAGTTTTCTAAATCATAGTTTAATAACTCAAGCGTTACTTCATTTGTACCAGTCTCTTGCTTCGCCTTTTCCCAATATTCTTTCGCCTGTTTTACATCCGTTTTATTAAACTCACCTGCTGTACTTCTAAAATCTTTTTTATCTGGACCTTTTAAAAATCCTTTTGGCACGTAATAGTTTGCAGCAACCGATCCATCATTTAAAAATGAAGTCGCAAGTCCTTTCTTATCAAACACTGTACTTAGTGCAAGACGTGCATTTTTATTTTTAAGAATCGGCACATTTTCATTAAATCGGAAGAAGTACATAACCGGATCTGTATATTGTTTAAGCTCTTTATTATTTTTATATTTATCTACGAATTCAGTTGAAATGACAGCTCGATCAACTTTATCTGTTTCATATAAATTTACCGCAGTTGAAATTTCTTTAACAATTTGATAGTTTACTTCATCTAACTTCACTGCTTTTTTATCCCAATACTTTTCGTTTTTCTTCATCGTAAAGCTCGCTTCATGCTTCCAATCAGATAGTGTAAAAGGCCCATTATATACCGCTTTATTTGCTTCTAATCCATATTTATCACCTTGTTCTTTCGCATATTTTTCGTTAATTGGATAGAACGATGGTAAAATAAGTAATTTCGTAAAATACGGTACAGGATGTTCTAACTCTACAACGAATGTTTTATCATCCGTCGCTTTTACTCCTAATTCCTCTAACCCTAGTTGTTTCTTATTTATTTTCTCCGCATTTTTCACATCGTATGCAATGTATGCATATTGAGAAGCAGTATCCGGATTGATAAGCTGTTTCCAAGCATATACGTAATCTTGCGCTGTTACTGGATCTCCGTTAGACCACTTCGCATCACGCAAGTGGAATGTATATGTTTTCCCATCTTTACTCACTTCATATTTTTGTGCTCCAGCCTCAATCACTTCATCGTTTTTCGATAAGCGGAATAATCCTTCCATGACGTTATTTAAAACGTTAAATGATACTGCATCTGTTACTTTCCCTGAATTTAATGACGGAATTTCACCCGTTTCTAGTAACTGTAATACTTTCTTCTCATCTTTCGGCTTTGTCGTTGTTTTTTCTTTTGCGCAGCCAACTAAAATTGAAGAAACGAATAAAGTACTAACTAATGAGTAACGAACAACTTTTTTCATTTGAAAACCCCCTCTATTTTTTAAGGTAAGTAACGACGGGCGCCAGCGTATTCTTCTATATATCCTGGTGTATTTAGCGGTATAATCTCTACCGATCTTTCAGCTCTCGGTGAGTGAATCATATTTCCATCACCAATGTACATCCCCACATGATGAACACTGCCTTTCCCTTGATCATGTGCAAAGAAGATTAAATCTCCTTTTTGTAAATGTTCTTTATCCACTGCAACTCCATTTCTCGATTGCGGACCAGAATCTCGTGGAATTGTAATACCGTGCGATTTATAAATCGTATGTGTAAATCCAGAGCAATCAAATCCGAAGCCACTTGTACCAGCCCAAATGTACGGTAATCCTAAAAACATTTTCCCTGTGTTTATTAAATCATCGGCCGTCGGGGTTGGAATATCATTTTGAGAACGGTAAACCGTTCCATCATGTTTTCGTAGCCAAGCTTTCTGCCCATTTGGTAGCAACACGCGGTATGAAATCGTATCTTCACTAAGTAGCGGCAGTCGCGTATTATAGCTCACTTCAAGCGATTTATGTTTTTCAGAAGGATTTATATATAAAATGGCTGTCGGTTTTGTTACTAATACGAAAGGTTCATTTGTTTTATCTGCAAATTCTTGATTATATGTTAACTGTTTTTCAGGCATCCATCCTGGGTAGCCTTCTTCATTTCGAGGTGTTGGCTGACCATGGACTAACACTTTCACCCAATCCCCTTTTTTATCTACAACTGTTACTTCTTGGCCTAATAACGCTTGCGTTTCTAATTTATTTGCACTTGTTAACCAAAGTTTCTCATCCAGCGTCATCGACTTCGTCCACTTCCACAAATCAACTGGATTTGTAGCACTTGGTGCATCAATTGGCCGTAATGAATCAGGCGTGGTCCAAAGTGTTGCGGCAGATACATCGATAAACGCCTTACTATCTTTCTTTTCTTCAGCATTTGCTGATGTAAACGATGAAAATATAAATAAAGTTGTTAAAAATGCAGTTCCTACTTTTTTCATACATATCCCCCTTAAAAGATAATTTACTAGTCTCTTCTCCTAAGATTTACTATTCACTGTCGATTGAAGGTTTACCTTTGATCCAGAATAAGTCATTCCTTCCGGTTCTTCCATTAACCAAAGTGGCGCATCAAGATCGAAGTAATGAATATTAGGATGTGCAGCAGCTAAATGTGCAACAGCGCTAACAGAAAGAGAAGATTCCATCATGCTTCCTACCATACATTTCACACCAGCTGCTTCTGCGATATCAGCAATACGCCACGCTTCACGTATGCCTCCACATTTCATTAATTTAATATTGATTAAGTCTGCATATCTTCCTTGCACAATTTTTAATGCATCACTCGCTGAAAATATGCTTTCATCTGCCATAATAGGTGTTTGTACATGATCTTTGACGTACTTTAATCCATCCCAATCTTTCGCATGAACAGGTTGTTCAATAAATTCAATATTTAAATTGCGATTTTCCATCTCTTTAATGATAGAAACTGCCTCTTTTGGATTCCACCCTTGATTTGCATCTAATCGTAACGTCGTATTTTTTGGTACGCTATTTCGAATCGCTTCAATACGTTCTAAGTCTAAGTGTGCAGATTTCCCCACTTTAATTTTTAAAGTTTGAAATCCTTTTTCTACATGTTGCTTTGCCTCTTTCGCCATAATGAACGGTTCATCTACACTTACAGTAATATCTGTGTGAATTTCTTTTTTTCCACCTAATAATGCGTAAAGTGGAATGTTATGATATTGACAATACACATCATATAATGCGATATCTACCGCGGCTTTCGCACTTGGATTTCCAATGCAACTCATTTGGATGTGCTGTAGTAACTGCTGAAATTGAATGATATCTTGACCAATTAAATTGGAACGCATCGGCCCTAAAATTGCTTCTTCAATCCCGTTAGCGAAATCCCCCGTAATAACCGGTGTTGCAGCTGCTGCACCCTTGCCAACAATTCCTTCATCTGTATGAATATATACATCTATACTTTCTATTTCGGTTACGGTACGAAGCGCGGTTTTAAACGGTGTATGAAGATTTACACGTCTACGATTTACTTTTACATCGGTAATTTTCATTTTGTTCATCCTTTCGTTGTCTGGCAAAACGGATCCTTAATTCTCAACTTTTTTGGAGCAAAAGATCTCCGTTTTCGCTTACTTTTCATATAGAAGGTAAATGTGAAATAAAAAAATCCAGCCATAAGAAGATTCTTACGGCTGGATTTTGTCTATGAATGGGTAGACAAAGCAGCAATTTGATTATATTTTTTCTGTGCATCTTTTAATGCTACAAGTAATGCTTTTTGAGACGAACCGAAATAACGATCTTTTATTTCCATTACTAATTCTGGGTCATTAATATTTTTATGTAGAAATAAATATTTAACGAATTGAGATGTTAATGCAATTGTCGCTGAGCAATCTGCATCTACAATTTCCCCAGTCTCCTTAACAAGTACAAACGCTACAAAATAGCTTTTAAACTTTTCGGTAATGGGATTATTTTGAGGTGCTTTCGCATCCCCTACGACATAAATTGTATTTGAAGCGTACACAGCTCTCTTCCTTTCTAATACGGGATAACGGTTTTCTTAATAGTCGTATGAGTGATAAACTCAACATGGATTAAAAAATGTATCCGCTTACCTTGTATTATAATACAATTGACAGAATTTTAACAACATTTATTTTCGTATATATTCCATAAGTATAAAAACAGCTCCAGCTCTTCATTTTTACAATATGTAATTGTTTCTTGTACCATGACATTCCTACATGAAAAAACAGCTAGCTATCGCTAACTGTTCTATTACACTATTTCGGCAACACAAATATAGTTTCATTTGACTTAGAAAATTGATATTCTTTTCTCGCAAACTTCAAAATTTCTTCATCATCATCTGTTAAATTTTCTATGTTAGTCTTTAAAGAAGCCTCATCTTTCTTTAAAGAAACCAATTGTTTTTTTTGATTCGTAATTGTATCTTTTTTTTCTACAATTATTTCTTGTTGTTTCGTTAAAATAAATTGAACGTACAAAGTAGCCGCCGCAATAAATATAAACATGAATATAAATCGTCTTAGTTTTTTCTTATTAATTGCTCGATTTTCATTAGACTGTGATAGTTGTTCTTGTATATTAGGAACATTTATTCGCTTGAGTTTCCTCATTATGAAATCCCCCTAACACATATATTTTCACTACCATCGGCATGATTTCTTATTAACTTTAATTCTATTCTTATAAAATAAGCTCCTTCACAAAAATATCTCACTAATTAACCAATTAAAGATAGCATTCGACGACATTTCCATATTTACATTGCATTTTTTTATGTATGCTGGCATAAAATAGTAGTTTCTGTTATTCTTTTTCTACTATTGTAGAAGAGTTTTTTTACATACAAAGTTCTCCTTGTTTTAACATGGTTACAAGGAGAAAAGAGATGCATTTTCGTACATTCGATAAACTAGAATGACTGTTTAAGAGCTTAAGTTTAGAGCATAGATCATACCTATATACACTCAAAATAAGAAAAAAGCCCAATTTGGGCTTTTTTAATTTTGTAAATCAATATCATATTCCATATTTTTGGCCGTTTCTTCAGCGATCTCCACACCTAGCAAATTTTTCACAATATGAAATGACATGTTAATACTAGCTGAAATACCTGCCGATGTAATAATATGTCCTTCATCTACAAATTTCACATTCTCCATTACTTCTACATTCGGAAAATCTTTTTTGAAAGTTTGAATACTAGCCCAATGTGTTGTTGCTTTTAACCCTTCCAGTAAACCAGCTTTCGCGAGTAATAACGCTCCGGTACAAACTGAAGTCATTAGCTTTACTTCTTTCATTTGCTGACGAACCCAATTTATTACAATATCATTTTTCACTTCATTTTCCCGTGCGCCTTTACCACCTGGAATGATTAATATATCAACTGGTGGTAAATCTTCAATACTATAATCAGGCTTTACCTTTAATCCGTTCCTTGCTGTAATCATTTCTCCATTTTGGCTAACTGTATAAACAGTAAATGGTTTCTCTTCATGTACTTTAGTGATAGAAAAAACTTCAAATGGCCCTGCAAAATCTAACACTTCCACCTCATTAAATAAAAATATCCCTACACTCCATTTATTCATCACACGTTCACTCCCTGTTGCAAATAATGTAAAAGGTGAGTATGACCTTTTTCTAAGGCTATATCATAGGCTGTTTTCTCATCATCACACTCTTCTATATGTTCTGTTGATTATTATAAATTCCTTTTTTAATTATAGTTTACATAATAATATTATCTATTTAACATTTATCTTTTATTTTAAATATTAAAATTTCCCGCTAAAATAATGCTAATCATGTTTAGTATGGAGGAGAAATTATGTTACACGTAATACCTTTAAATAGTGAAGACTATGATTTAATTAAAGCGGCTGAAAAAGTAATCGAAAAAAACTATAAATATGGCCGTCATCATATCGGTTCAGCAGTACGCACTAAAACAGGTAATATTTATGCAGCAGTACATGTTGAAGCGAATGTTGGAAGAATAACAGTATGTGGTGAAGCTATGGCAATTGGAAAATCTATTTCAGAAGGTGATCATGAATTTGATACCATTGTAGCAGTTGCTCACCCACACCCTCATGAAGATATAGAAAAATGTTGGGTTGTTGCTCCATGTGGTATGTGTCGAGAATTAATAAGTGATTACGGAAAAAATACGAACGTTATACTTTCTTATAATGGTGAACTTGTAAAATGTAACGTAATGGAATTATTACCTGAAAAGTATACAAGTGAAGTAGAATAGTTATTCCTGTGTTCCATTCATCTTATAATATTATTCCAATAAAAAAACAATCCGTTTTAAAAACGGATTGTTTTTTTATTTCTGTTTTATGCAGTTTATTTTATTTTTCTATTTTTTAAAATAATTAAATTATCATTAACAAAAATGAAATTAAAAACATTTAAGTTTATTACATTTTTCATTTGAAAACAAAAATGCGTTTTCCCCTTACATTCGATAAATATTAATATAAAATCTCTAAAATCAGCAGTCTTATCATACCAATCTATAACAATTCTGTCTTCTTCCCTTACCTGTTTCCTTTAACACATATGATTTTAATACAAGCGACGTTAATGAATCTGTTAATGTTTTATATGATAAATTAGATAATGCCAATAGATCGTTCGTATATAACATTCTATGCTTCTCTAATAATAATAGTACTAATCGTTCAGACGGTTTTAATGCCTCATCACTTTCTAGTATAAAGTCTATATTTTTCATTTCTCTAATTATTACTCCTTATATAAAAAAATACTTACGCAACTAATTTAATATAAAAATAATACATAACAAAATTTGAAATATATTAAAATAACATTGTTTTAAAACACTATTATACTATAACATAGAAAAAGCATTTCCCGAAATAGGAAATGCTTTTTTATTGCTTATAGAATTCTTCAAACCATACATTATATTTCAAATATTGATCCGTACAATTCCCTACAAACTTCTCTGATCATTCAAAAGTATTTGTAGTACATCAAGTTCTACTAAAATGAGTTAACCATTTTCCGGCATTTTGTTCTACCTTAAATATTTCTTGCGATGTGCGGCTTACTGTAATGACTTGTTCCACCACCGCCTACTACTACTTTACCGCCTTGTTCGAAAATTAATAATTTACTTGAACCATCTGCAAGAAGTACTATTACTTCAGCATTATTACTTGTTGCTACATAAATTATATAACCACTTTTTGATATACAAGTTTCCCAATTCGCATCAAATTCTGATCTTACTACACGATTTGAATACACTTGATTTTCAATTCTATCTTGTTCTTCGTTTGCCAAATTTATCCCCTACCTCTCTAAAATATCATTTATAGAAACATTACAGTTCTATTTAAAATAGTGACTGTCTTTAATATAAATAGTATATGTAGTTAGTAGAAGGATGCTTGGACAATGAAAACGTAATAACATGTACGCAATATAATATACAATTAAAACAAGACAATCGATATTGTATCGATTGCCTTGTTTTCTTACATACTTCTTTATTTTTCTTTTCGCACAGCTTCAAAAGTAAACATTTGATTTGCATTTGACGGTTTTTTTTCAAAAACATAGTCAGCAGAGCAAGTAATATTAGAGAAACCAATACTTTCTAAAAGAAGTTTAAACTCTTCTATTCCATACCAACACACCGCAAAGCGTTGCAATTCCGTTTGTACTAACTGCCCTTTACTCCATTTTTCATATTTTAAATAGGATAGAGTAACTTGGTTCAGCCAATCTATTTCAATTGATTTATTTTCTAATGTAATTCCGTCACCATTTGGTAAAGAAAAAGTCGATGTATGAATCTCCCCCGTCTTCCAGTCATACGGAAGCATAATATCTACGATTAATCGTCCGCCTGGATTAAGGTGTTCATAAAAACATTTCAATGCATTTATAGAATCCTCTCGATTTTCAATTAAGCAAAAAGAACCAGTAGGAATAATAATTGCCTCATATTTATGCGGAAGTGAAAATTGTTGTAAGCTTCCTTCATATAAATTAGGGTGTAAGCCTCTCTCTTTGCATCTTATACGGCACGATTCTAGCATCTCAGGTGAATAGTCAATCCCATCTACTGTAAAACCAGCCTCAAGAAGCGGGATGATGACACGCCCTGATCCTACTGCTGCTTCGAGAATTCTTCCTCTACAATTTTTTAAACGTTTTTCGTAATACTCAATATCACCATTTAAAGAATAACCGACAGGCTTTGTGTAATCATAAAGTTCCGTGCAAAGTGTACTATAAAAACTAAACATTTATTTTCTCCCCCGTTTTTTACGTACGGAAGATTTAAATTCAATTAATCTCCCTGTACCTGTATTTTTAATGAAAATTCGAAAGAGCTGACTGTCATAATATATCACTCACTTTCCATAGAATATAATCATATTGTATAATATTTCCTTTGAAATACCAATGTAAATAATGAAAATTCAAACTCTTTACCAAAAGGAGGATATGATGAATTCATTCATTATATTTCTTTTACTTCTTATTGCTTTTAATGCTCTAATTTTCTTTATAGCAAAGAAATATAGGGGAATATGGAAAATTACCAGTGGCATTTTCATTCTTTCTTCCCCCATCGTTTTCTTCGCCACTTTGCATGTAATTGGTGAAAAAGTAGGAGATGGATTCGCTGGAGGTTTTGCTGGGCTTACATTTAGTGGCCTATTGATCATAAATGCAATTTTTTTATTTATTGTAAGCCTTTTTGTATCTACCAATAAACATTCACATTAAACTCTCCCTTTCAAAATGTAAAGAGGTTGTCTCATAAGTCTCTTTCGAAGTAAAATCACATGAAATTGAAAAGGAAGAAACGTTATTAAATCAACGTTTCTTCCTTTCACTTTCTATTCGGTTTTGGCTAAAAAGCACCTTTTGGGACAGCCTCTTTATCCATAACTATTTATTTCACAATTGGCAATGTCACTTCACTTAATTTCACTGTAAGCTTCGTGCCCGCTTTCGGTCTAATTGTATAATCATAGTCGCTAGCAATTAAAACGACTCCTATTTGATGCCCAGCTTTAAAGACATAATCATCTGGCTGCATGTCCCATGTAAATGTATAATCTTTGCCTGGTTGAATCGCTGTTGAATTTTCTATACTTTTTACGTTTTGTGGATCCATCCAGCCTCGTGTTACGATTTCCGGCTTCGTTCCTCCGTAATCAACAAGTAATGCTGTTAAATTTGATACAGATCGATCAATATTTCCTGTAATTGAAATCTTTGGTGTACCACTTATACGCGTATCTTTTTGCAGTACAGGCATTGTATACACTAATCGATTGGCTACTTCTAATTCTGGGTTTGCTACTAATTCGTTTGATTTCATTTTTGCATCATCTACGAATGAAAACATCTTATTAACAGAACCCATACTGAATGGTAAATTAACTGCTTTATTACTTAAATACATTCGCACTTTTGACGGTACAGCTGCTGGATCTGGCCAGTTTTTTAATTTTTCCCATGTTTTATTTTCACGTTGTACATCAACCATTGGCTCATTCATAATCCCATTTTCAATTCCATATAACCAATAATCGAACCATTTATTTTGTGTTCTTTGCCAGTCATTCGTTGATGTTCCACCGTGTCCACCTTGATGTAGCCACATTTTACGAGGAACATCATTCTCTCCAAGCGCTTCCCACCATTGCGCGAACTGCTTCGTTTTTACATTCCAATCATTTAAACCATGAACAACAAACACACTCGCTTTTACATTTTTAGCATCTTTTACATAATTTCGTTTATCCCAAAAATCATTATAATTACCAGTTTTCCGGTCCTGTCCGGCTGTTAGCTCTTTTATTACTTGTCCGCAAACTTCAGGGTTTTCCCTTGTTAATACTGCTTCTGCCATATTATCTGTATCTTCTCCTTGGTATCCACCTGGCGCAATCACTGCACCGTTTGCACGATAATAATCATACCAACTACTAATCGCTGCGATTGGTATAATTGTTTTTAGCCCTTCAACGCCTGTCGTTGCAACAGCATTTGGTAACGTACCATTATAAGAAACTCCTGTCATACCGACATTTCCCGTTGACCACTCGGCTTTAACTTCCTCACCATTTTCTGTATATGCTTTCGCACGTCCATTTACCCAATCAATAACAGATTTCGTCCCTAATATTTCTTGCTCATCCCCAGTCGTCGGACATCCATCTGATTTCCCAGTTCCAATACTTTCACCTAAAATGACTGCATAACCTCTTGGTACATAATAATTTCCATACGAACCAAGATTAACAGCTCCATACGGTTTCCCTTCATACGCATACAATTCTTCATCTACGTTATATACAGGAACATCTTTTAAACCAGCTCGATATGGACTCATTTCATATATAACAGGAACTTTCACATTTGGATCAGTTTTTGGACGCATAACTTTTACTGATACTCGATCTTTTTTTCCATCTCGATCACTATCTACTTCCGTTTCTACAAATAAATTTTCAATAATTGCTTCATCAAGCGAATAAATCGGTTTTGTCATCCCATTTTCTAATTCAATTTTCGTACTTGAACGTAACGCATCTGAAACAATTCCATTTAACTTCACGTCATGCTCATTTATGTAGTTTGTTTCTTTATTGTCTGCATACGCAGTCATACTAGAAACTCCTGACGTAATTGATAAAGATAATATTGCTGATAATGTTGCTATTTTCTTTTTCCCCATATCCTTCCCTCCCCATTTATGTCTCCTTTTACTATACAATATAATTACTGAAAATTCAGTTTATTTTTTATACAGCAACTTGAGAAATTTGTAGAACACTCTTCCAACGGGCTTTCAAGGTTATATATTCTGATTTACTGCTCTCATATAATCAATAAAAAACATCACCTATTAATAGACGATGCTTCTAATTGTATTGAATTAGTCATTCTTCATAGAAATATAAAACCGTATTTCTCCCTCTTTAGTAGATACGCCATAGTCAAAACCATGCCTTTCTAAAATACTTTTCACTATCGCTAGTCCTAATCCTGTGCCTGATTTTTCTTTACTTCGTGAAGAGTCTAAGACATAAAAAGGTTCCCAAATTTTTTCGATATCTTGAATTTGTTCTGCATTAATCTCATTTTCAATTTGAAAATATACACTTTTATTTCTATCTTCTAAAATGATTTTTATATTTTGATTTGTTGTATATTTTATTGCGTTAGAAATTAAATTTTGAAACACCATTCCCATTTTATTCAAATCCGCATAAATGACCTGATTTTTAATATTACTGTTCGTCTGCAACTGTATTTCTTTCGACTCCAGTTCAATTTTATGCTTATCTATTATACTTCGGACTAATGGTTCAATAGGGAATTCTTCTTTTTGTAAAACATCTCTTTCTAACTTCGAAAATTGTAATAGTTCTTCAATTAAGTTTGATATTTGATCTGTTTGTTTTATAATTGTATCTACGTATGTCCCATCATCTAACCCATCCTTAATTCCCATAGAATATGCTTTTACTAATGCAATTGGTGTCTTTAATTCATGCGTCACATCACCCATAAATCGTTTTAAATGTTCATTACGATCTGTTAAATCTTGATGTGCTTCATGTAGTGTATCACTCATGATATTAATACTATCGGCTAACTCCCCTATTTCATCGTTCGTTTTCACTTTTGTTCTTTTAAACTTCAAATGTGAAATGTCCTGAGCTACATCACTTAGCTCTTTTAATGGAGTCGTTATTATTTTTGAAAGTATCCACACAAGTAAAATAATAAGAAGGAGTGAGAAACAAAGAATGTATAAATAAAATGTATTTAACGTTTTTATAATTTCGTTAGAATGTGCAATAGAAGTTCCCATTAAAATTATTGTATTATCTTTTGCAATATATTTAGCGAAAAAACTTGCTTTTAACTTCTCTTGATCATACAGTTTATTCGATTGCCCTTCCGCTTTCACCTTCATGACTTCGTCTTTCGTAATCCACAGTTTATTTAAAACTACTTTCTTTTTCGTAAGTTGCATGCGTAACGCTTCGTTCATATCATCTTCTGACTGATTGATTGACGTATATGCAAACGTAACGTTATTTTCGCTTTCAATTGTACGAATTACATCTTCTAACTCATTTACAGATGTATTTTGTATTTGCATTGTAAATTCATTCAAGTTCTCTCTCGTTTTGTAAATATTATATTTCGGTAAAAGATAGTTAATTATTAATAAAGAGATCGTAAAAATAAGAATAACAGTTAAAGAAATGCTGAGAAATAGTTTTTTTCCAAGTTTATTCACTCTGCTCCTCCAAACTATACCCTAAACCACGATGCGTCTTTATAATATTTTCTCCTACTTTTTTACGTAACCTTCTTACATGTGTATCAACAGTTCGCTCTTCTCCAAAATAGTCAAATCCCCATACGATATCTAACAATTTTTTACGAGTCAAAATCATGCCTTTATGACTTAAAAAACACTTTATTAATTCTAGCTCTGTTTTTGTAATATCTAACTCTTTGTCATTTTTATAAACTTTATTTTTCGTAAAATCTATTTTCAAATCTTGAACTTGAATGACATCATCGTGCTGTATAAGCTTTTTCGCTCTAGTGATTAATACACCTGGATGAAATGGTTTTTTTACGTACTCATCTGCCCCGCTTTGAAGCGCTGCTAATTCATCTTCGCTTTCACTTTTCGCCGTAAGCATTAATACTTTTACGCTTGAGTTTTTCTTTATTTCCTTACAAACAGTAATACCACTATGTTTCGGCATCATCCAATCTAAAATAGCTAAATCAATTTTTTCATCATAAAATATTTGAAGTACTTCTTCTCCATCTTTCGCTAAGAAAACTTCGAAGCCTTCTTTCTCAAAATAAGCTTTTAAAATCCTTAGCATATCTTGTTCATCATCTGCGATTAATACTTTCATACATTATCCTCCATTGCTTTTAAACAAAAATTAATTGTATCATACAACTTCTTTGTTACATGTATGTGACAGAAAAATATTTGAACTAGTTAAGGGTATAGTAAAAACGAGGTGTTGTACTATGATGAAAAAAATCGGGGTCATTACTCTTCTTTTCTTCTTATTATCAACAAATGCGTTCGCAAATACAAATCAACAAATTGAAGTATTTGATTGTCAAAAAGAAATGGTCGTTCAAAAACAATCTTTAGATCCAGCTATTCAAAAAAAAGCTGTTCAATATGCTAAATCCATTACTGGCCCCTTCAAAAACTTAAATGTCGTTCCAAAAGATGGTCACATGATAAAAATTCCTTTATCTAAACCAGTTTCTATTACAAATCAATGGCTACAAACAACAATTGATGAAGTACTTATTCTTCTCCCTCTTAATCAAAAACCTTATATTATGCTTTACGACGATGAAAATAATCCACATTTTTATTATGTAAAAGGTGATCCGAAGGGACTATTGAAAAAAATGAATGTTAAACATAATTGACTAGAAAAAAGAGACTTCATACGCTTATTTTTCGAAGCAGAGGTCTCTTTTTTTACTAACATAATACTTTATAGTGACTAGAGCCTTTATATACCTGCCCCTTCACAAATCCATTTGCACTATAAAATGCATCACCTTGTTTTGTATCTGTATGTAAAACAACTACTTTAAAATTCTTTTCCGCATGAGATAATAGTTTGTTTAATAACGACTTTCCTAGCCCTATACGACGATAGTCCTTTGAAATATAAAATCGCCTTAATCGGCCAATCTTATTATTTTCTGTATATGGATCCTCATTTAACCCTCCTATTCCAATTAACTTTTCCCCTTGAAAAATACCATATAGACATTCACCCGTTTTATTAAATGTGTTTAGTTTGTTTTCATATTCATTTATTAATTTTTTTAGGAAGTTAAAACCTTCTTCTTTACTCTCTTGAACAAGATATTTGAATTCATATTTCATTAAATTTTCTATTTGTTTAATATGTATACCTTTCAAGTCCATCCCCTCCTATGTGTGAAAATACATAAAAATGCTCAAGAATCATTTATTCTGAGCATTTTTATGATTGTTACCTCATTCAATTTGTAGCATGCGTATTCTCTACTCCAGATAATATCCCCTTCAATTCCAGTAAATCATCTATTACTATATCTGCCTGGGCTAGTTCCTCTTCTTGTGCAAAATCAAAATTGCATCCAATCGCAATCAAGCCATTTTCTTTTGCTGCATTTATATCAGATAAACGATCCCCAACTACAGCTGCTTCTTTTATATCATATTTGTTCAAAATACTTTTTACTAAGTCGCTTTTATTAAGTGAGTTTATTTGTTCAATACTAAACGTTTCAGTAACCCATTGATCTAACTCATAATAAGATACGATTGCTTGTAAATATTCAGTTAAACCATTACTAGCAATATAAATTGAACAATTATTTTCTGTTATATATGTAAAAATTCCTTTTACATTCGGATATAAAGCACCTTTTCCGCTCTTAATATTTTCAATTAGTCTTTCTAAAAAATATGCATCTGTTTGTTCTCTTACTTCAAGAGAATGATTCGGTAATAAAGCTTCCCAAACTTTCGGTAAAGGTACACCCATTATTTCACGGTATTTATCAATAGGCGTTACCGTATCCCATAATTGAAGGGATCTTAAGTGATCAAATGTATCATCTAACGATAATTCTAAAATTTTATCTGTTTGAAATAACGTTCCGTCCATATCAAAAATTAATGCTTGTAACATTTCATTCTCTCCTTTTAAATTATAATACAGTTTTACTTGATATATTTTTAAGCATCTCAACGATAATTTCTGAACAATAGTTTGCGGCCGTTTTCGCGAAGTCATCATAAGAAATTTGGGCTTCATCGTCTGCACTGTCAGAAATACATCGTATTACGAGAAACGGTACTTCATTTATGTAGGCAACATGTCCAATTGCTGCACCTTCCATTTCTGTACAATGCGGTGCATATTCATCTATTAATTTCGCTTTTAGGTTTGAATCTTCAACAAAACATTCACCGCTTACGATTCTCCCTTCATGAACTCCAATATGTAAACTACTACTATTGCATGCAGTACGTGCTAACTCCATTAATTTCTTACTTGCGTAAAACTCCTCTTGGAACGGGAATAAGTTTTTCATTTGAGTCTTACTTACATCATGATGAGTTACATTCGTTGAAATAACTATATCGCCAACTTTTACATCTGGATGTAGCCCGCCAGCAACACCTGTATTGATGATAGCATCTACATCAAATTTATGAATTAACGTTTGCGTACATGCGGCTGCATTAACTTTCCCTACACCACATCTTGTAACAATTATTTCTGTTCCCATGAATTCCCCAACGTAAAAAGGCATTCCTGCGATTGTTTGTTCTTCTTGTACAACTAATTTTTCTAAAAGTAAGTCTATTTCAATTTGCATTGCTCCGATAATGCCGATTCTGTTCATGAATGTACTCTCCTTTATTAATTACTCCCTTTAATTCTTTCAGACATAACCCACAATAAAAATTTCGGAAGTACGATTTGTCTCTTTAATCTTTTCGGCTGTGAAAGTAACCTATACAGCCATTCAGTTCCAGTATCCCTCATAATTTTTGGTGCTCTTTTTACAGTACCAGATAATATATCGATCATACCTCCAATACCAATAGATAGTGGAATGTTTAATGTTTGTATGTTTTCATAGATGAATTCTTCTTGTTTTGGTGAACCTAGTCCTACTAGCAATAAGTGCGGCTTGAATTGCTTTATTTTCATTTTTACTTCTTCTATTTCTTCGCCATTTACAAACCCATGCTGTCCTTTAAACTGTGCTCCCGGGAACTGCTCATTTAATTTTTCTAATGCCTTTTTATTACTTTCTGGAGCAGCTCCAAAAAGAAAGACGCGGTATCTATTATCGTTACAATATTTTATTAAATCGTGAGTGATATCTGCCCCAGTGACGCGTTCTTTCAGCGTTCCTTTTAATATTTTCGAGCCAATTATGACACCAATTCCATCCGCTGTTATTAAATCCGCAGATAGTAACATCTTTTTAAACTGTTTAGATTTAGCCGTACTTTCCTTTGCAGACATAACAATTTCAGGATTTGCAGTTACTACAAATCTTGGTTTCTCTTGTTTTTCATGTAGCCAACCTTTTAATAAACTTATAGCTTTTGCATATTCTAAAGTTGAAAAAGGTATTCCCTTTATAAGTTGGTGATTCACTTTACTCTCCCCTTACATAAGTTGCAAATATTCATCAATATCTTTAGAAATTTGTTTAAAGGCTTTATCCCAAAATTCATAGCTCGTTATATCTATTTCAAAATGTTTTTTCATAAGTTCTTCCACTGGAGCTTTTCCTGTTTCTCGTAAAAACTCTTTATATTTCAAATGAAAAGTACTTTTCCTTTCTTTAGCTATTTCTAATAAACTAAAACTAACTAAATATCCAAATGTGTATGGATAATTATAAAAAGGAACATCTGCTATATAAAATTGAATATATTTCATCCACACGAACGGCTGATATTCTGATAATGAATTTCCATATGCTTTTTCTTGCGCTACTATAGATAATTTCTCGATTTGATCAGCACTTAAAGGACTTTCTTTACATTTCTCGTAAAAGTTCTTCTCAAATTCGTACGATGCTCGAATTGCCATTACATAATTAAAACAGTTTCTTATTTTCCAGCTAAGCAATGACTTTTTCATATCTATACTATCTGTTGTTTGAATTAGATAATTTATAAGCACCGTTTCAAAGAAAATAGATGCTGATTCAGCTGTACTCATTGGCAAATAATCATCTAAAAAAGAAGAGGATTGTTCAAAACTCATATTATAAAAATGCCAAGCATGTCCTAGTTCGTGGGCAAGTACTCTTACACTATCGATACTTCCGTCGTAACGCATTGAGATTCGAGATTCTTTCTCACTGAAAAAAGGAGCACAAAATCCACCTGGTGGTTTATTCTCTCTCAGCTCTGCATCTACCCAACCACTTTCTATCGCATGACGTGCAAATTCTGCTAATTCTTCATCTATATTTTTTAATGCATCGTATATGTTTTGTACTGCTACTGAAAAAGGAATAATAACCTCATTATTCTCCTTTACTGTCATAAGTTCATGCCATGTAATCGAAGCTCTACCTTTCTTATACACGTTTAAAGCACTTACTAATTTATCTAGGTTTTCTTCTGTCGCATTCCATATTTGTAATAATACAGTTTCTGAAATGCCATTTGCATGAAAAGATTGAGTTAAAATATCTATGTCTTCTAATTCATTACTCTTTGTATTACGCAATCTTCCTATTTGATTTAATACAGTAGCAAAAATTTCTTTCTCCTTATGTAAAGCACATATTAATGACTCGAATACTTCTAGTCTTTCCTTTTCATTATCACTATTCATTGCAACATGATTTGCTTGTCCAAATGATAATTGCTTATTATTGTGCTCTATTTCTATCCTATTCCTTAATTGTATGTACATATTTTCCCACGCATGTAGTTCAGCTTTTATTAGCCTAGTATTATCAGTAATTTCCACTTCACTTTGCTGTATGACTTGCTGCACTTCACTTTTTAGTTCCTTTACTTTCACAGTCAATCTAGTAATGTCAGATGAAACACTTTCTTCAGCCAATCGACAGTACAAATAGTATTCTGCTTTTTCAATAGCTTGTATAAAATTTGAAAGAATCCCTATATCTTTTGTTACAAAAAATTGTTCTTTTAACTCCAATATTGGAGATAGGATATCTTCATTCGAATACAATGAATCTAAATCCCACTTAGCAATTTCATGCATTTTATAGCCGCCCCCTATTTTTACAAATAGTTACAGATATTTCTCCCTACACAATTATATATGAAATAAATAAATTTTAATATCTTGAAATATTTAGATTTTTATAAACAAAATACTTCAATACATAAAAAAGATGATTCTGTCCACAACAGAATCATCTTTTTTATATATTATATTTAGCATTTTCATACTAATTTCATAAAAAACTAATTTATATATTTAGTAACTCCTTTTTCTTCGCATTAAATTCATCTTCTGTAATAACACCCATATGTAATAATTCCTTAAATTTTTTCAGCTCATCTGCTACAGAAATAGTAACATTACCTTGAAGAAAAAAAGATTGATCAAAAGATCAATCCTTTACTCTACTTCATTTAAGAAAAACAACGTTATAACTCCAGGTCCTGTATGTGCTCCGATTGCTGCACCAATTGTATTTACGATAAATACTTCACAGCCAAATCTTTCTGTAATTAATGCTTTTAACGCTTCAGCTGTTTCTAGATCGTCACCGTGAGTTATACCGATTGTTTGACCTTTAAGTTCTTTTCCACGCTCTTCCATTATATCGACAATTCGGCCAAGTACTTTCTTTTTCCCTCTTACCTTTTCAAGTGGTACAAGTTTTCCTTCTTCCACGTTTAAGATCGGTTTAATGTTTAGTAAACCACCGATAAATCCTGCGACTTTACTTAAACGTCCACCTCTCACTAAGTACTGTAAGTCAGCTACAGTGAAGATATGTTCCATATGGTTCATTAGAAAATCAACACGTTTTAAAATATCTTCTTTTGATGCACCGTCTTTGGCCATTTTAGCAGCTTCTAAAACAACAAGACCTTGACCAAGCGAAGCACATTTCGTATCAATAATTTCTAAATCTAAGTTAGCATATGTTTCTTTTACTTCCTCTTTAATGAGAACTGATGATTGATATGTACCAGACAGTTCAGATGAAAAAGCTAAATATATACAAGGATTACCTTCTTTTGCATAAGAAACAAATTTTTCTTGGAAAGTTTCAAGTGAAGGCAATGACGTTCTATAAACAGCGCCTTCTCTCATTTTTTGCAATAATGTAACTGACTCTAATGTAACTCCATCTAAATACTCTGTTTCTGCTTCATCATAAACACGGAGTGGAATTAAATCAATATCATATGCTTGCAGCAATTCTACCGGTAAATCCGCCGCACTATCCGTAATGATTTTAACACCCATTTTTAAACCTCTATTCTGTTATAAATATAAAAAATATAAAATAAAAATAGTACTTTTAAATTATATACGTAAAACTTAAATGAAGAAAGGAAAACACTTTATATTGTATGCACTATTCTTCAAAACTTGAACTGTTAATACAAATGATTCTATTTTAAACACCTTTTTCTTATTATTTTTCTAAAACACGAATAATTTTATAAGTATTTTGTATCATTATATTTTAATTCTTTATCTTAATATAATCTTTTCAAATTCATACTGTTTAAAATTTAAAAGCCAAATCCAATAAAGGAAATGGCTTTTAAATTTTCATAAAATAACCAAACTTCATTTTCCATCACATTGCTCTCATTATTATTTTAGCGATGTTAAATATTAGTCCAGTTATGAGTAATATTTATAGCCTGTACTATAATTAAAACAGTAAAAGAATCACTAGATAAAAAACAAGTTAAACACTTTATAAAATATTCAATTTAACTAGTAACGCTAATAAAATTTGGAGAAGAATTTGAACATTTACTGCTATGTCTGTATCAGTAGTCGTAACTGTAACATTTCTAGAATTTCTAATAACAGTTTCTTGTTTATTAATTTGTTTAATAGATGATTTTTGAAACAATTCTTGTGCAACACGATCAGCTTTTTCACTATCTGCTATAGAAATACTTATTATAACCACGATAGCTGCTTGTAATGCCGCTTGAATAGATAACGCAGCTTTTGTATCTGTAGTAGTAACTTCTACATCTGCTGAATCGACAATTGTAATTGATTCTTCAGAAATTTGGTAAGTTTTACTTTCTTGCGCAGCTGCTTCTGAAACACTAGCATTTTTAAAAGATGGATGAGGATTTGAGTAATCTAATGCACTCCATTTTTTATTTTCATCTGAATGACATGTTTTGTCCATACGTTCACCCCCTTTCAATCTAAATAATTATTAACTTGTGATTGTATTTCAGAAACAATACTTTTAATTTGCTGCTTTTTTTCTGGCGATAAATTTTTTAGTTTTTCTTCATTTATCCCATGCCTATTAAAAATATCTGAGAGTAAAAGGTCTATAATTATATTCTTTTGATCCTTATCAAACTTAAAGGAAGAAAATTTGTTTAAATCATCCATTTACAATATTCACTCCAATCAATTTTCTATAAAAATTTCAAATAACTAAGAGCATTATATGTAATTTAATAAAAATTGCTTGGACAAGTAACTTAATCTTCTATTTTCCACTTCTTTTTACTAATAACTTCAAAAAGCTGGCTTCTAATAAGAAGTCAGCTTTCTTTCCTTCACTTCACATAAATATAAGTTTCATTTACTGTTAAATAATGTATTTCAACTTTATTTGTAGTTTTCCACACTTGCTTTTTCATTTATCTTGAATATTAATTCAGTCATAATAAGAAGTCCAAGCTTGTACCATATGTTACAACAAAAAACGTTTACTTAGAGTGAAAACTTATAGCTAAATATCAATAGGATAGACACTTTATAAAATGTTTAGTTTAACTAATAAAGCTAATAAAATTTGAAGGAGAATTTGAATATTCACTGCAATATCTGTATCAGTCGTTGTTACGGTTACGTTTCTGGAATTTTTAATAAATGTTTTTTGTCTATTAATTTGTTTAATAGCTGATTTTTGAAATAATTCTTGTGTTATTTTATCTGCCTTTTCACTATCTGCTATAGAAATACTTACTACAACCACAATAGCTGCTTGTAATGCCGCTTGGATAGATAGCGCAGCTTTTGTATCTGTAGTAGTAACTTGTACATCTGCTGAATCAACTATTTCAATATATTCCTCAGAAATTTGATCGATTTTATCTGTTTGTATAGCTTCCTCTAAAAAATTTGTATTTTTACTAAACGAATAATAATTTAATGATTCGCAATCTTCTTTTTTTGGCTCACAATCCTCTTTTTTTGGCTCACAATCCTCTTTTTTTGGTTCACAATCCTCTTTTTTTGGTTCACAATCCTCTTTTTTTAGCTTAGGAGCTCGTTTTTTCGGCTCACAATCCCGATTTAATGGATCTCGGTTTTTCTTTCTTCTACAAACTTCACATTCACACATAAAATCACCCCTTTTAGTCTTAAAAGTTAGCAATATTAAAATATTGACTAACTATTAGCATTTTATGTATTTTTTAAAGATTTGTTTGGACAAGTAACTTAATCTTTTATTTTACTTCTACTTCTTTTTCTAATAAAAGAAAGCTGCCTTCAAATAAGAAGACAGCTTTCTTTGCGACTACTCTGGAATAGATTTCATACAATATAATTGTTCCTTTCTTATAACCTGAACTCGTCACTTTAGTTATAAAAATGTGAGTATATCCTATAACCTTTTTTAGGGATCATCCATAATTTATTTCATAAAAAGTGCTTTATTTTACTGAAAGGTGGTTGCGGAAACAACCGCCTTTTTATTCGGAACAAAATACAAAATAAAACTTTTATATAAAAGGCCCATAATTAAATACACTTAACTTCATATGATATATTGCATCCTTTCTTTTTAGAATGAGTAGTCGTTACTGAAGGGCACTTTTCGAAGTGCTCTTATTTTTAAATCCCTTTTCTTTTTCAGGAGGTTTTTTTTGCTAAATCCTAATACGATTTTTATCACTCAGGCTGGGGATTATTATATTTCCTTACTAGTTCCAATAATATAGTAGCTACACCAATTAAAATAAGCCTATAAACTCTATACGCTTAAATAATAATGCGTTACCAAACACAAGAACTAGTTTTACACTAAATTCACAAGGTTCTTATCCTCTTTTAGTTGAAATTATCATTTCAATACCAGCAAATCTACAACTTCAACTAATAAATTTTGCAAATGTGCTATATCAAGGTTCTTTTGATATAGCATCTTATGTTTTATATAATAAAGATAGTGCTAGTATTCCGAAGGAGGATGTCTATGAGTATCCAAATGGCTACATCTAATGATTTAGAATGGATTAATAATCAATACGACTCAATAGGATTTGTACGAAGTGATTTAAAAAGAGACAAAGTTGCAATTATTACATACAACAATGAGTATGCAGGTGTTGGACGATTAGTCCAAATAGATGAAGATACTTTAGAAATGGGTGGAATTTATATTCTTCCTCAATTTAGAGGGCTACAATTAGCTGGGGATCTTGTTTCATTTTTAGTAGAAACTGCGAAGAAATTACAAGTTCCAAATGTATATTGTCTTCCTTTTGAGGAATTAAAAAACTTTTATAAGAAATATGGCTATACTGAGGTCGATACTCCGAAAGAAGTTGTTCATCCAATTATTCTAGAAAAATATAATTGGTGTTTGGATCATTATGAAAAGCATGTTTTATTATTTAAGTTGTAAAAGTACCTAAAGTGAGTATATATAAATATTAATTATACTTTTCCGCATAGATAATAACCCTAATTTATTTGGTCAACATCAGCTTCTACAAGATATACTATTACTTCTTACGCTGTCTTTTTTCTTAACCTTACTTTTGTATAAATGATTAGTTTGTTTAAAATTACCTTAAATCGTATTCAAATAAACTAATCGAAAGGCCAATTCCTATATAATACAATTAAGTAATTAAAAGGAGCGTTATTTATGATAGATGTAATAAGACTCGTTATCTTTACTGTAGTTGCAATTGGTGCCATTATTAACATATACATAGAATTTAAAAAACCTAAAAAAAGTATATTCTCAATCGTTTTTTTATCAGTACTCTTAATTGGATCCTCAGGGTTAATTAAAAATATTTTATCTCAACTTTTATAGAAGATTGTTTAAAAATCAATCTCCCGTCAATAATGTAAATAACATGATTGTATCTCTCCATTCCCCCTTTAGAGAGGAGCAGTTAGCTTTGGCTAACTGCTCTTTTATTTGAACTATTATCCACAAAATAAGTATCATACGCCTTATCAAAAACATATCCTAGTTTTTCAGCTAGTTTTGCAGATGTAGTATTCGCTGCATCCCAGTTTGGATATATCCCTTTTTCTAAACAGTCCAAGATTAGTGCTGCACTAACTATAGTCGCCAATCCTTTTCTTCTATAATTGTGATCAGTCGCAACTTCAATTTTAACCCCTTTATCATAAATACTATACGATAACAGTTATTAGACTCATGAATGATTTGCAATCTACAAAGATAACCCCATTGTCCTCTTGCACGAATGATATGATACGATACCTTTCATCTCATTAAATGCAATAAGATATTACAATTTCATGCTGACTCACAATCCATTACACTCCATCCCTATACTATATGTTTTTATCTAATACATATAGTATAGGGATGAAATATGAGAAGAGCTTAGACAGTATACTTTTAACCTAGGCATATAGTTACTTATTCATTACACAAATCATGAAATTACGTCTATAATGGGTAAAAACACTTAAATTTCCCTATAAATACATATAACAATTTCATCTTTCATGAAAAAAACGTTATAATGAAGTGTAGCCTCTACGATTACGTTATAAAGGAGATTAAAACAATGGCTAAAATTAAAGTATACCAAGCAAAAGAAGAAAATATGGAAGCAGTAAAAAACATCATTGATGTTGAAGAACAAAATCCAACTGCTGAAAACTTACAAAATCTATACGCATGTGTATTAGATACTGAAGATATGGCATTGCCTGAATCATACATTGAAGAAGATATCTTAATTGATTCTATTGAAGTTATGGTTAACGCTTCTCAAAGCAAAATAAGAGACTTAGGTGCTTACGATGTAATCGAAGTTCAAAACAAAGGTAAGAAAACACAAATTTTATTATTAGCAGACGAAGAATACGAAATCATCGAAGGCTAATCTAAATCCGTACATACGAAAAAGCTCCTTTCCAATTGGAAGGGAGCTTTTTCATTACGCTTTTGATGTTTCGCTCTTTTTATTCTTTTGTTGTTTTTTAATTACCATGCGCTCATTTCCCATAAAGAAAATAAATATGAATGCTAAACCAGCTGGTACCAATGCCCACATAAATGTTTGGACAATTGAGCTAGAAAGAGCATCAATAATTTTATCTAATATTTGCGGTGGAATTTGAGATCTTGCCGATTCTGATAAAATAGCTCTTGAATCTCCTAAAGCGTTTGTATTCATTCCCCCGTTCATACCTTTAAATGCTTCTTCTAATTGATCTTGAAAACCTGTTCTTTGGATCATTCCGAAGATTGTAATACCAAGCGTCATGCCTAATGAACGAATGAAGTTACTCGTTGAAGTCGCAGACCCTCGCTGTTCCATACCAAAGTTGTGGATAGCCGCCATACTTAGTACAGAGAATGAGAAACCAACTCCAAATCCAATAATAATCATATACACTGTTAATAATACACGACTTGTTTCTGGCGTTAATGTGCTTAATAAAAATAGTCCAATTAGCATAATAACAGCAGAAATAATCATAATGTTTCGATAGCTAAGCTTCGTCGTTAAAAACCCACCTAATTGCGCTGTTACAACTGATCCTAACATCATCGGTAATAGTAATAACCCTGAGTTTGTTGCGGTACCTCCGTATACACCTTGAATGAATAACGGAATGTATACAGTTGCTGACATAAACGCAGCACCATAACATAAAGCAATAATGGTACTCATTCCGAATAAGCGCTGCTTAAACATCTCAAATGATATGATTGGCTCTTCTACTTTTCGTTCAATAAAAATAAATGCAATAATTAAAATAGCGAATCCACCAAATAAACTTAAAATAAAGCTAGAATCCCAATCATATTTTTGTCCGCCAAGTTCAAGTGCAAACATTAAAGAAACTACTGCACCAACTAAAGTAATTGCGCCAAACCAATCAATTTTTTGTTTTCTATGAACTCGTGATTCTTTATAAAAGAATGTAATAAAAATAAGTGCTAAAATACCAAGCGGTAAGTTAATGTAAAATACCCAGTGCCAACTAATATAATCTGTAATATATGCGCCAAGTAATGGCCCGAAAATACTTGACAATCCAAATACTGCTCCGAATAAACCACCCATTTTCCCGCGCTTTTCAGGAGGGAAAATATCAAACACGATAGTAAATGCAATCGGTACTAATGCCCCGCCGCCAATACCTTGAATCGCACGATAAATGCCTAACTGTGTAATGTTTTCAGCAGTACCACAAAGTGCCGAACCAATCATAAAGACGATTAAACCAAAAATAAAGAATCTCTTTCTACCATACATATCTGATAGTTTACCGAATATCGGCATACCTGCCATTTCTGCGACCATATAGGCAGAAACGACCCATACAAAGTTTTCAAGACCTCCTAAGTCACCAACGATCGTTCCCATCGCTGTTACGACAATGGTATTATCCATTGATGCCATTAAAATACCTAGCAATAAGCCCGCCACAATAAAGCCGAGCTTATTATTCTTCTCAACCATAACCTTGCTCTCCCTCATACTACTTATATTTGTTTATGTTCTTTTACGACTGTATTACCCTTTTGATTAAAACTAGTATGATATTCTACAACACTAATTTCACACCCAGGGCCAATTGTAACGTTGTTTCCTCTCACTATGTCAGCAATCGTATGTTCTAAATAAATATCATCTCCTTCAACAATTGAAGTTTGAAGGTTTCCAACATGACTAATAAAAGGAAGAAATCTCGCTTTTTTACGAATCGTAATTTTTTTACCACCAATTTCTCTTACCTTACTTCCTTCATAACGAAGTGAGATTTGAATATTTTCACCATTAAGTAATCCATCACTTTCAAGACCACCAGTTAATGATAAATCTTCTACTTCAATATTTCCCCTCACATTTAAAGCACCTTTTACATCGACAAAATCACCTGAAAACTTCCCAGCAATATCTATCATACCTCTAACTTTTGTTTTTTCAATATGTGCATCACCATGCATTTTTGTATTACCATATACTTTTACATATTCTGCATCTACAGTTCCTTGTACTTCACTATCTCCATACACAACATAATTTTTTACTTTCATATTCCCCCGTACATCACTCGTGCCGTACGTTTTAAATTCATTACAGCTCATATCATTAGAAATCGTTCCTTCACCGCGAATCTTCACTTTATTATAATCTCCGCCTGCTGAATTACCGGAACCATTTACTGTGAGACTATGTGGATGTTCCATATTACTTTCTCCTTCCCATTAAACCTGCTTAATTTCTTTTACATTTGCGCTTTTATCAACAGTAAGAACACCTGTATATTCAATGAGTTCAATCTCACAGTTCGGTCCTACTGTAATATTGTTTCCTCTTACCGTTCTTATGTGAGCATAATCAATATCAATATTGTCACCTTCTAATAGTTCAGCTTCTAATTGCAAGCCAAATACTGTTTTAAATAGCCTACTTAATGTACCTGATCTATGTCTTACTTTAATCGTTTGACCACCAATTTCTTTCGCGCGACATGTACCGTGAATATTAATATTTATTTCATCAGCGCTTAATAATCCGCCAATTGTAAATTGTCCTTCTGAAGAAAAAGTATCCACTTCACAATTACCGTCAATTGTTGCTTGACCATTGACTTTAAATTCTTCACCTGTGACATTTCCGCCTATCGTACCTTTTCCTGCAATTTTCAAACTGTTTGCCTTTACATTTTGCGTAATTGTAGCTTTTCCATCAATTCGCATCGTTTCAGCATGAACTGTGCCATCAACTTTACCAGATCCGCTAATTCGTGCTCTGCTACTTTTCAAATCGCCAGTAACTGCACCGTAACCGTTACATTCAAATTGCTCACATTCAACATTTCCATTCACAGTTCCTTTTCCGTTTAATTGCACTTTATGAAACTCGCCGCCATTCGATGAACCGTAACCATTTATAATCAAATTATCTGTACGCATACTTTCTCCTCCACTACAACAATTTAGTTTTTAATGCTTCGGTATATTTCATAATCGCTTCGCGTAAAACGATTTTGGTGCCTTTTTCAAAAATTAAGTCATCCACGTTTGAAACTAAGAAACATGTAGAAATCCCTAACTTTCGGACAATGATTAAGTCACACGTTTTATGTTTCATTGCTTCATAATTTTCACTTAAAACTTGCAAGACCATTTTTCCTTCTTCTAAACTAATCTCTCCCGATTGTAGTAATTCTTCTAACATGTACACATAAAGAATATCTACAAATTGAAACTCTGCTGTTTTATTCGTTTGTTCTATGAAAAATTGTAAAACTGGTTCTGATGCAATCCCTTTACGTAAAACGTCTTCCTTTGTTAAAAGAATTTCTCTCACACTCGGTGAGAACATATTCGCTAGTTCATCAAGTGATAGATCCTCTTTCATCGTTTGGATTTTATCAATTCGCTCTAAAATCTTTTCTTTCGGAAAAAATGTCTCCTGACCCGTGAATGTAGACTTTCGTACAAACCAATCTTCCGGTATTAAATTTTTTCTTTTCCACCTATATAACTGTCCGTATGAAATACCAGTAAGTTCTAATAAATCTTTTTTTGAAATTAAATCTGTACTCAACTGTATAACACTCCTTCCTGATAACAATGTAACATAACACTGTTACGTTGTAAATGGACTTTTATCACAAGTAGCGTAACAATGTGTAAAACAATCCTATTTTACATACAAAAAGGCTCTTATACACCTCATAAAAAATGCATAAGAACCTTTATCTATCAAGGTTTAAACCATATTCTATAAAAATCAATCCACCCTTGTGAATTAATCATTATATTTTGTACTTTTTCATGAGAAGTTACTTGTTGTTTGTTGCGATATAAAGGAATAACATGAATTTGACGTAACAATGTGTCCTCAATATCGCGTAACAGTGTAACTCTTTCCTCTACTTGTTCTTGTTTAAAATAAGGGGACAATAATTTATGAAAATCCACGCTGCTTTGCCCATGAATAAAACTGTTTTTTGTAAGAAACATATATAATAAACTATCTTCTATTCGTTCGCTAATTGTTGCGCTATCATGCATCATATCAGCCTTTTGTATCGTACTAATTTCTAAAAGATCTTCTATTTCAAGAAAATTGGTTTCTACACGAATCCCGTACTTCGCACACTCTTTTTGTATCCATTGTGCATCTTCAACGTGATCTCGTCCTGTAAATGTGTATAGTTGTAGCACTTCACTATGATACGTACTCCTTTTAATTAAACTTTGGATATCTTCGTCAATATCTACTATACTTTCATTTGCTAATATTAGTTTCTTTGCCACTTCTCCACGTTCTCCGCCGAGTTCTTGAACGATTTTATCACCATGAATAATTTTGTATAGCGCTTTTCGAAACAGCTCATCTTGCATTGGCCCTTTTTTTACAAGATTACACGTTACATATGTCACATTCGATTCAAGCCGTGAAAGTTCTTTATTAAGATTTTCTTTATCTTTATACTGTGCCTTTACTAATACGTCATATGTATTTACATTTTGCTCTACATTCAATAGTTCAATTCGGTCAAGAAAAGGTCTTTCACGATAATATAAATCATGTACTTCTAATGCAAATAAATGTGTATTCTTCTCTTGTAATATAAAAGGTCCTGTACCTATGAAGTTTCCCGCTTCATCTTCCTTTACGATAGAACATTGTTCTGCACTTAGCATATGTAAAAACATCCTATTTTCCGTATGTAATTGAATTTCAACAACAAATTCATCCACTGCACGGAAACTTTCAACATGTTGTAACATCCATGCATGTGGGTTGTTTTCAGCTTTCATAAATCGTTTTAATGAATGTATGACATGATGTGCAGTAAGTCGTTTCCCATTATGAAGACGAACGCCTTTTCGTAAATAAAAAGTCCATACCTTTTCAGCATCATCATATTCCCATTGAAAAGCAAGCCTTGGTTCTATAGAGTTTGTTTCCTCATTTACATATACAAGTGTATCAAAAATATGTTTAACCATATGACATTCCGATCGCATCGTAGCGTAAACCGGATCTAAAGCGATATCTAGATTCATTTGTACTTGCAAACGAAGGACATCTCTTCTCCCTTCAGATGTCATTTCTATTTTATGACCAAATATTGAATCAATCCATGACTGATATTCACTCTGTACGGATGAAAATAGCGAGCTATAGCGTTCCACAAATTCGATTCCGCTCCTCACATCCCCTTTTTTCGTTATTTCTTTTCCCTTATCTAAAATTAATGACTTCGGATGCTTTCGAAATATTACTTTAGAACGCCTCCCTCTCCCTCGTCCTGGAAACCAAGCAATCCAATTTAACTCATCTAATTTTTTTATAATCAATTTACTATTACGTTCTGTACAAAATAATGTTTCGGATATATTTTGGACTGTTATTTCTAATTGTTCTCCTTCTTTTTTCCCTTTCCCATAGGCAACCCATAGTTCAATGTATTGATCTAAAATAAACATCATATTCCCCCTAAAAGGTGAAAAATACTCCCTATTCTTTTTACCCTTTTTCCATTTCTCCTTTCATCTTATCATTTCAATATAGAAAGGAGGAAATAATATTGAATCATCTCTTATTACGTTACAATAAACCAATCATCATTAGACTGTGCGGTGAATTATTAACTCGAACAACAGAATCCATGTTAGCTATCATTATGATTATTTACGTTAATAAGATGCTAAACGGCAATATTATGATGACTATGCTTATTTTCGGGTTACAACCGCTTTCGGACATTATATTTACACTTATTGCTGGAAGAGTGACTGATAAATATGGGCGAAAGAAAATTATGTTACTCGGCTTACTGCTGCAAGGTGTTGCAATCGGCAGCTTCATCTTTGCTCAATCCGTTTTTATATTTGCTTTGTTATATGTCATAAATGGGGTTGGCCGTTCCTTATATATTCCTGCTCAACGTGCACAAATAGCTGATTTAACAAAACAAAATCAGCAAGCAGAAATCTTCTCTCTTCTGCAAACGATGGGAGCAATAGGTACCCTAATCGGCCCTTTAATTGGTACTATTTTTTATAAGACTCACCCTGAATATGTATTTACAGTACAAAGCATTGCACTTATAGTATATGCAGTCGTTGTTTGGACGCAGCTTCCAGAAACCGCTCCGGCAATGACAACACCAACGCAAAAATTTGAAGTAACATCTCCAAAACAATTTGTACACAAACATTACGCAGTATTTGGACTTATGATTTCTACACTTCCTATTAGCTTTTTTTATGCACAAACTGAGACGAATTATCTTATTTTCGCGAAACATAATTTTCCGGATTTCGAACTCACACTCGTTTTTATTTCAACATGCAAAGCTATTATGGAAATCTTTCTGCAAGTTTTCCTCGTGAAATGGTCTGAAAGATTTTCTATGGCGAAAATTATTCTTATTTCTTACACATGCTATACAATAGCTGCAATTGGCTACGGGCTTTCAGCAACAATCGCGTCACTATTTTTTACATTACTCTTTTTAGTCATTGGTGGAAGCATCGCTTTAAACCATTTACTTCGATTTGTTTCAGAAATCGCCCCTACAGATAAACGTGGATTGTATTTTTCAATTTACGGGTTACATTGGGATATATCCCGAACGTGCGGTCCTGTACTTGGTGCCGTTTTATTAAGTAAACTAAACGGTAGCATGCTATTTTATATTTGTGCTTGTTTCTTAATAATTGGGGGCATTATTCAAGCTCTTTTTGTTCAAAATTTAGAGCGTAATAAAATAAAAAAAGACATTTCGGAGCATACTCCCCATGTTTTATAGGCTGCATTCCCCACCCTTTTAACAGTAAAAAGAAGGATGTCACAAAAGTCTCGATGACCTTTGTGACATCCTTTCTTTATTACCCTGCCATTTTATTAATACTATCCTCAGGCGAAAATACCGAAATATGATTTACCTTACCAGTCGATTTTGAAATAATGAATTTTAACTCAAACTGATTGTTTACTTTATATACATATATTTTATCTTCCCCATTTACTTTAACTGCAGCTGGTTTTCCTAAAGCTTTCTCTATTTCTTGAAATGTAATTGATTTTAGTTCTGCATGATAGGAGCGTACATCAAAAACTTGTGATCCTTTATTAAAACCGAAGGAAACATTTTTATTTGTAAAAGTTGCGTACATTCCGTTTCCTGCTTGTTCTGTTTTATCTGCTTTCCCCCACGCTTTTTCTATTTCTTCAATATCTCCTGTATGAGCTGCGAACGGAACATTAGGTACTTTTCCTTCTTTCGCTAGTTCAAATAATTCTTTAACATGGTTAATTGATTTTTGATTGATTACTGTATCTTTCGTGCTTGGATCTATCTTTGGTTTTGTTGACCCTGCCTTATTTGATTTTTCATCAGGCTCTTTCTTTTCTTCAGAAGTATTATTCTGTTCATTTTTACTATTTTCCGTTGTTGGATCTGTTTCCTTTTTTTCGTCTGTTCCTTTACATGCTACTAATGCAAAAATACATGTAAAAGCGAGAAATAACATACCTATCTTTACATACACTCTCATACATTTCAGCCCCCTATCATAATCTGATTCATTTCGATAACCAATCCATTACACCTCTTTTCAAATTGTGTTTGTTCCAAAAAGTAAATACTTCACTCTCGCCCAATGCTTGTGCAACATATTCTACAAAAGCTGTTCCTAAAAAATAACCGAGTCGGTTGTATCCAAAATATTGTCCGCCAGATAACCGAAACCACTCTTTCTCTTTTTCAAACGTCCATCCTTCTATATAATCTTTCAAAAAACGTTTCTTTATTTGTTCTTCATTTTCTATATAATATTGTAACCAACGTTCACCATCATCGTCATATGAGTAATACACGGATTCATTTAAACCTTTCACAATTTGCTTTGATACGTATGTTGCAACACCTTCACGATACAAATTAACTGCCGCATCGGTCCACTCAGCTTTCTCCCAATCCATTCCATTATTTTGTAACATAACATTATGATATATATGCCCTATTTCGTGAGCGACAATAACACGAAGGTGATTTAAATTTGGAGATAATTTTTCTGCGGCAAAAAACATATCTCCAATAATCTCTCTTTCTACAAATGCATTTGATCCAAATCCTCCAACAAATAAATGAAATTTCATTTTTACATCAAAGTTAAATTTATTATGATATGCATTTGTTACCTCTTGGATAATGATTGGTAATGTTTTAGTAATGATACGAATGTCTTCTATTTTTGCGGGATATTGTTTTATGGCATTAGAAAGACGTTCATTCGTATTAGGACAATGATACTTAAAGTATTCTTCAAATATCTCTGGATGCGAAGTGAAGTATTGATTGAGGACTGCTAATTCTACGTCGGTGCTTTCCCATAATTTTAAAAAACTTGGAATTGTATTGTTTATCATTTTTCCATCTCCTTATATATCCCTTCTCGCCATTTACACTGCACTCCTTCCTTAAATAGAAAAAAGCTGCCCAAAAAGGACAGCTTTACATATGTATTTTTACACTTCGATTGACTTACCATCTTCAACAATATGGTAAAGTAAGTGAGCTAAATGATGAATTGGACCATATTCTTCCTCTTCCTCATCCGTTTCGCCTTGGAATTCAAGATCATTTAAGTATAGTGCTAAAAATTGATAGTATAATTTTAAGTCAAATCCGTAACACGCAGTTGGCTCTTCATGATCTCCTTCATATTGTAGCATTAAGTATTGATCATTTCCTTCTGCATCTTCTGCGTCAAAGAATACGAAGAATCCAACGTTTGTATCTAAATCAAATAGATGACGAGTACCTTTTTCTGTCGCTTTATTGAAGTCCTCTTCACTTAATTTATGTACTGTTGTCGCTTTAGCATTATCTTCTTGATGAAAATTTACTGTAAATGTTTTCAATGCTGACACCTCCTGATTGTATAATACTAGCATAACATATAAAAAGGACTGCTTACAAATGTAAACAGTCCTTACATTCATTTTCGCATTGCTCGCAATAAGAAACTTACGATGAAGATTAAAATAATCGCACCAATTAAAGCTGGAATAATTGCATATCCGCCGATTACTGGGCCGAAACTACCAAGTAATTTCCCACCAATCCAAGAACCAATAATACCAGCAATAATATTACCAATTACACCGCCTGGTACATCCCTACCAGTAATTAAGCTAGCAAGCCACCCTAATATACCACCAACGATTAAAGACCAAATCATATGATAACCTCCTTTATATTTCACCAATCAAAATATAATTAGAAACAATTGCTTACCATTAGTTATGTTACATTTTTCATAAGTTATTCATGGAGCATAACTGTATTTTTTTGTAAAAATGATACATGTTAATTAACTTTTTAGACTAACGATTTATGCAGCTTGAGATATTACACTTATTATGGACAATCGGGCTTCAATATTGTCCGCATAAACTCTTCTTTAAATGCAGGATAATTAAAACCAACCGCAATTCTTTGTATCGGCCGATCATCAAACCTCGTCGGCTCAGCTATTTTTCTAAAGTCAGCCACACTTTGTCCTCTTGTTACGTCATTTGTCGTACTAATCCAAACTGCAGATTTTTTATATTCAAAAATATCATCATTTATAAATGAAATGAACGGAAGCAAATCGTGAATCGGACTTCCAGCAATACCCGGGTATTCTTTTTTATAAAAGTTCTCATAATAAAAATCAATCATTGGTTTAATAAGCTTTGCCTGCCCTGTTCCTTCTTTATTAATAATATCCACCATTTCAGGCGTAATTAGGGCCTGTTGCGTTACATTTAATGGATAAATAGTCGCATTCTTTGCGTACTTCATTACAATATTTGCAGCAATTGGATCTCCATAAAAATTTGCCTCCGATACAGGAGTAACGTTACCAGGAAATAAAAACGCACCGCCCATAATATAATACGAACATATTTTATCCATTACATTTGGATATAATAAAAATAATGTTGCCAATGTTGTTAATCGTCCTGTCGCTACGATAATAATATCTTCTGGACAAGGCTCAATTAATTTAATTAATTCACAAAAATTTTCCCGTTTACAAATCCTCATTTCAGGTGGAATAATGGGACCTAAGCCGTGCTCTCCATGAATTTCAGGAAAAAACAAAGGTTCTTCAGCTGTCATCGGTCTTGCTGCACCCTCAATGATTTTTACTTCTGTAGCATAGTATCTTTCTAAAAAATACACATTTTCTGTTACGATTTCTCGCGATACATTCCCATATTCAGCAACAATACCTAAAATATCTAATTTACATGTTTTATTTGCATAAATTAACGCCACAGCATCATCAATACCAAAGTCTCCAAAAAAGATGATTTTCTTATTAACTATACTCACCCCTCTTCAGCATTATCTACTATTATTAGTATGTAAAAAAGACAAGGCTGTGAAACGGTGCAAACTAAAAAAGCCGCCTATTTATTGGCGACTTCAATCTTTTTATAAGATAAATATGCTAGCACATTTTTACTTGAATCATACTTTGGATTATTTCCTTTTCTTGGTTCTCTCGTATGTGTTTTTTCAAATCCAGGAATATCCGGCATTTTCTCCATAAATTCAAGCATTTCTTCTTCAGTTCCTTCAATACGTACGCGAATCATTATTACATTTCCTCAATTCTCATTTTCTCTGTTACTAAGTATAACGTACTTTGGAAAGACTGCAAGAAATTTATCTTTTTAATGTTAAACTTTTTCTACATACAAACAATGCCATTTCAGTATAAAACGATATAATTTTATTATTTTCATATTGAATGTTAAAGAATTCTTGCATTTCAACTGATGTTTTCATCATACATTCTGTTAACTTCACCCGCTTCTGCAAAGGTACATTCATCATATCGCACCACCAGTCAAAATCAAATTTCTTGTCAAAAGTAAGACATGACTGCATTTGCAAACCATTTTTCTCTAATAAGGTAATCCATTCTGTTTTTTTCAAAGCCCGTTCATGACTCGGATCCCGCTTTTTTTCTATAAAATTATAAAATGTATCGTATTCATTATTTTCCGGTGAAACATTATCTATTAAAATAAACAATCCATTATCTTCTAACGTACGATTTACTTCATAAATAAACTGAGCTGGATTCGTAAAGTGATGTGCTGCAATTCGGCACGTAATTGTATCAAAAGAACTATCAGAAAACGGTAAACTCTCAGCGTTTCCAGCAACAAAAGACACATTTTCATGGCCGTTACTTATAATAAATTTTTTTGCATTCTCTAACATTTTTTCTGTTAAGTCTAAAGCAACTACTTCGTTAAACAATGGCGCTAATACATTTGCAACATGTCCTCCGCCAGTAGCAATATCAAGAAGACGATTATTATGACGAGACTCAACTTGTTGAACTACATATTGTAAATCCGGTCCTTTAGCATGAATTTTACTTTTTACATACTTCTCCGCATTATTACCAAACTGTTGTTTCACAAGCTCTTCTTTACTCATTTTATCATCTTCTTTCTATTGTTATTTACATATAGAATTCATATAATAATTAAAGTTCTCTTTATGTATTTTCAAATCCTCTTTTCAGCTCACTTCTTATCATGCTGTCCTATCATCAACATAAAATCGATTTTCCGTTTACATATAAAACAAAAAAGGCTACGGGAACTTGTCCCCTAACCTGACCAAATATCAATTACATTTTTACTTTTTCATATACATCTATATAATATAAATCCTCTTTCAACTTCATAATAACGTCTACTTCGTTATAAGTAGCCTCACGAGCATGTAAACCAAATTGATCCATACCAATCCATATCCATCCAGGTGTATGATAGAGAACATCTATGTTAAAATACTCTAATTTAGTAAGCTCCGATTTAATAAATTTATCTTTATTAGCAATTTGTTTATCTATTAAACCATATTCTTTTCCATTTTCCAATAGCGATATAATTTTTCCTACAATCGGGTGTTCACGAACAATAAAGTGATATTCCTTTTCCTCCACATTCGCCACAATTAAACGAAAATCAGATAAATCAGCCTCTAAATTCGACATCTTTATTTATTCACCTCCTTTATGAGTTTCATAAACATAATAACAAATGAATATTCAAATAATATTAATATAATGTAAAAAATAAAAAAGCTGACTTCCCTTTAGAAATCAGCCTTTATAGTTTAATCATCTGTATACTTTTACAAACTATTATAATGTTTCTTTTTCCTCATCCTTTCCAGAAACTAAATTCCCAATAGCATCTGCTGTTACTTCCACCACAAATTCACAAATTCCTGCTACAACTTCTCCAATCACTTCATCCATCATTTTTACCCCCTTATTTTATGTAACTTATTTGTAGTATAGAAGAGATTGGTTATTTTTAACTATCGGAAAACGTGACAACAACATTACAGTTTTGTAAGCTTTTTAATTTGTTTCGCTTCTATACTTTGAAACTTCAAGTATGATTCACAAGCATATAGGTCATCATAATATTAAGTGAATACTAATTTTGCTAGAGGAGGCGTGTAAAATTTACTACGTAAAATTAATTAAAGGTCAATCCTTCTATGCTTTTAATCATCGTTTCTTAATGTCTGAAGAAGAAGAGGTTTCCGAGAAAGTTTATAATTACTTACGTCGTAATGAATTTTTCGAAGTACGCAAAGAAGAATTTTCGGCCTAAGTACAAAAGCACCAAGAAAACCATCACTGTATTGTGATATTTTCTTGATGCTTTTTTGTGAATTACTCCTTTTCAACAATTAATGTCGACTCTATTATTTGTCCAAGCTATTTCATTGCTATTTTCATATTTTAGTATAAGAGGAGGTGACGAATATGACTCATATCATTGATTACCAAGCTACTCAACCTATAAGTAAAACGGGTGAAACCACTTTTGCAATTCCAGCTTCTCCAAATAAAGCAATTCTAGCAAATTTGAAAGTAAGAATTTCAAGTAGAAATTCACGTAATAATCGTGTAGAGTTAATCGCTACAATTGGTATAGAAGGTATATCTGGGACTTCACAAGTTTTATTCCGAATTTTCCGTGATAACTTTGAAATTTTCAATGCACAAGCAGGTATTGAATCTACAGATTCTGAGCAATTCTACACTCAAACATTTCAAGCTATAGATCAAAATGTTAGCAGTGGAACACACCAATATTCATTAACTGTAGAAAACCTTACTAGTGGTGCAAGCGCAGAAGTTGTTGGTCCTCTATCTTTTAGCGCTTTAGCTATTGGACAAGAGCGTAAATGCTGCTAAGTGAATCTAATGTTTAATTTTGCAATTGAGAAAAGCGAGACATAGTTATATGTTCTTGCTTTTTTATTTTTTTAATATTTATCCCTACTATTCATTATGTTTTAATCATTTAGTATTTACATTTTGATTTGCTTATTTTATCAATTAACGAATCGATTTTTTGACAAATCAAAAAAATTGAAATCCACTCATGAAACACGTAATATAGACTCTGACTCTAAAAAAGTTCGTTAAAAATAATACATAAAATAAGGAGGTTTTATATACGAGTTTTTCATTTTAAAAGACGGAGAGGTTTTATATTATGTGGCGTAACAAAAATGTTTGGATTGTTTTAATTGGGGAGTTTATTGCTGGTTTAGGGTTATGGCTTGGAATTCTTGGCAACCTGGAATTTATGCAAAAATATGTCCCTTCTGATTTCATGAAATCAGTTATATTGTTTATCGGGCTATTAGCAGGTGTTCTAGTGGGACCTATGGCTGGTCGTATCATCGATCAATATGAAAAGAAAAAAGTCCTTCTTTATGCTGGTTTTGGTCGTGTTATTAGTGTTATTTTTATGTTTTTCGCTATCCAATTTGAAAGTATCGCCTTTATGATTGCATTTATGGTTGCGCTTCAAATTTCAGCAGCATTTTATTTCCCTGCATTACAATCTGTAATTCCACTCATCGTACGTGAGCATGAGTTATTACAAATGAACGGTGTACATATGAATGTAGGTACAATCGCTCGTATTGCAGGTACTTCACTAGGTGGAATTCTTTTAGTTGTAATGAGTTTACAATATATGTACGCCTTCTCAATGGCAGCATATGCTTTATTATTCCTCTCAACTTTCTTCCTACAATTCGAAGATAAGAAATCAACAACACCTAGTAAGCAAGCGGCAAAAGATAATAGCTTTATGGAAGTATTTCGTATTTTAAGAGGAATTCCGATTGCTTTCACAGCACTTATATTAAGTATTATCCCTCTATTATTTATAGCTGGATTTAATTTAATGGTAATTAATATTAGCGAAATGCAACATGATCCAACGATTAAAGGCTTTATATATACGATTGAAGGTATCGCATTTATGTTAGGTGCCTTCGTTATTAAACGTTTATCTGATCATTTCAAACCTGAAAAGTTACTATATTTCTTCGCTGTTTGTACCGCTTTTGCACATCTATCATTGTTCTTTAGCGATATAAAATGGATGTCTCTTACATCATTTGGGTTGTTTGGTTTTAGTGTTGGTTGTTTCTTCCCTATTATGTCAACAATTTTCCAAACGAAAGTGGAAAAGAACTATCACGGCCGACTCTTCTCATTCCGTAATATGTTTGAGAGAGTGATGTTCCAAATTGTCTTACTTGGCACAGGCTTCTTCTTAGATACGATTGGATTGCAATATATGGTTCTTATTTTCGGTGTTATTTCATTATTCATTATCTTCATATCGCTATCTAAACAGAAACAGTATGAAAAACAACCTTCGCAATCTGCGAATTTATAACATAATTAAAGAAGCATGGATTTAGTAGTATTAAACTAATCCATGCTTCTTTGTTTTATATAATCTTATTTATTACGTTTATTGAAATTATTAAAAGGAGTAAACACTCTTACCTTCGAATACATTATATAAACTATTATCTACAACAAGGCGGTGTAGGAATGTCTGATGGTATGCAATTATTTATTATCTTTATTTTTGTAATAGTTATGTTTAGCATCCTAAACTTTTTAGCCATTTTCCTTTCTCAGCATAACTTTAAAAGAAGAATTGTCGCAGGTTTTATATTTTCACTACTGACTCCCCTTGTCTTTTTGACTACCACAGCATTCGCTTCTATATTTGATAAAGCTGGATTTGTCGCAGGTACATTAGCCTTTATTGTTGCAATTGTATATATTTTAAATGGAATTGTGATCCTACTTTCCTCTTTATTCTTCCTCAAAAGAAACATCACATAAACTATTGTACTCGGCATGAATCTGACTTTACACTAGATTCATGCTTTTTCAATCCCCCCCTAAATTTTTATATGAAATTAAATAATTCTTTATAAAAATTTAAACTTTATTTATTACAATGTTCGTATCGTATTCGCACGTTTATTGAAAATGCAAAGAAAGGAGTACAAAATGAAAAAGATTCTATTACTTATTCCATTATTCATTATACTACTCAGTGGATGTAGCAATAATGACATATACGGCACTTGGGAAGTCGTTGACAACAAAAACGGTCTTTGTCCTATATCGTATAAATTTGAAACAGTTGTAAAAGAAGAAAAGAAAGAAAAAATCATTCAATATTTAGTAGAGATGCAAACAACGAAGAAAAAAGAAGACTTATACAAAGGCTCATTTGTTAAGGATTCTAATGTATATCACATTGATTATGGTAACTCATTTACATCAGATCAAACTTTAAAAGTTGTCGATGGCAAATTAAACGTATACTTTTATGCAGTGGAAAAATTATGTACATATAAAAAGAAATAATTACACTTCATATCAAACGCAGAAAATGTTTTCTGCGTTATTTTGTATTCCATCTCTTTATCCTCCCTCTAAATTTGTCAATCATTTTAATTTTCACAAAAAAGTGATAAAATGTAAGTATGTGTTTTCAGAATAATTAAAAACGCAGGAAGAAAACACTGTTTTTTAGGAGGGGTTTTGATGACTTACACGTTAGCAACTAGAATGAAAGCATTCCAATCTTCTATATTTAGTGAATTAGGGGCCTATAAAAAAGAAAAAATTGCAGCAGGTCACAAAATGATCGATTTAAGTATCGGGAATCCTGATATGCCACCTGCTGATTTCGTAAGAGAAGAAATGGTACATACAGCAAATCAAAAAGAAAGCTATGGATACACATTAAGTGGTATTCAAGAATTTCACGAAGCTGTAACTGAATATTACAACAACACTCATAATGTTATATTAAATGCCGATAAAGAAGTTTTATTATTAATGGGGTCACAGGACGGACTCGTTCATTTACCTATGGTTTATGCGAATCCGGGAGATATTATATTAGTTCCTGATCCAGGATATACAGCTTATGAAACAGGAATTCAAATGGCTGGAGCAACATCTTACTACATGCCTTTAAAAAAAGAAAATGATTTCTTACCTAACTTAGAGCTAATTCCTGAAGAAATTGCAGATAAAGCGAAGATGATGATTTTAAACTTCCCAGGGAATCCGGTTCCAGCAATGGCTCATGAAGATTTCTTTAAAGAAGTAATCGCATTTGCGAAAAAGCATAACATTATTGTTGTCCATGATTTTGCTTATGCTGAATTTTATTTTGATGGTAATAAACCAATTAGCTTCCTTTCTGTGCCTGGTGCTAAAGAAGTTGGCGTAGAAATTAACTCTTTGTCAAAAAGTTATAGTTTAGCAGGTAGCCGTATTGGTTATATGATTGGTAATGAAGAAATTGTCGGGGCACTTACACAATTTAAATCTAATACAGATTACGGAGTATTTTTACCAATTCAAAAAGCGGCATGTGCTGCACTAAGAAATGGTGCTGCTTTTTGTGAGAAAAACCGCGGTATTTATCAAGAACGTAGAGATACTTTAGTCGATGGGTTCCGAACATTTGGCTGGCATGTTGAAAAACCAGCTGGCAGTATGTTCGTCTGGGCCGAAATTCCGAACGGCTGGACTTCTATAGATTTCGCATATGCATTAATGGATCGTGCGAATGTCGTTGTTACGCCAGGTCATGCATTTGGACCTCACGGAGAAGGCTTTGTACGCATTGCACTCGTTCAAGATAAAGCAGTGTTACAACAAGTTGTTGAAAACATTAGAAATAGTGGCATTTTTTCTCTTGAAAAAGCAGAAGAATTAGTTAAAAATTAATGATAACTCCCCTGCTTAACTATAAGCAGGGGAGTTATTCATTGGAGGTACTTAAATGCATATTAAAGACACTCTTCCTCATCGTTATCCATTTTTAATGATTGATAAAGTAACAAATGTAAAACAAGGTGAATCCGTTACAGGATATAAACTCATTACAAATAACGAATGGTTTATAAATGATAGTCAAAAACATATGCCTCATATGTTAATTGTAGAAGCACTTGCTCAGCTTAGTGCATTTGTACATACAAGTGATTCTAACGGACTAGGCTTCCTTTCCTCGTTAGATGGGGTTACATTCCATGAAAAAGCATATCCCGGTGATAAACTTAATTTGCATTATGAGTTAACTCGCAATCGCCGAGGTTTTCTACTAGGTAAAAGTACCGCCACTGTTAATAATCAACCGATTGTAACGATAGAAAAGCTATTAATATATCAAGCAGAATAAAAATCATGTAATTCAACGGGGGTGTCTATCTCCTAAAAATTCGTTTCATCAACATGAACAGAGTAAATAAATCACTTGGTTAGGAGCAGACAAATGGAAAGTACTATTGGTATCGATGCTGGAGGCACATTAACGAAAATTGCTTATTTGGATGAACAAAGGCAATTAGCTTTTGAAAAATTTTATTCAAATGAACAAGATAAAATAATAGATTGGCTTAAGAAAAACACTGGTAAAAAGCAAATATGTATTACAGGTGGTAAAGCGAAAGAATTACAGCAACTACTTTCAAACTCATATAAAATAGTAGAACTAAATGAATTTGAAGCTACTCTTATAGGCGTCCGATACATTTTAAAAGAAGAGAAGTATGATATAAACAACTTTATTTTAACAAATATCGGTACAGGTACTTCTATTCATTACGTTTATAATGACCAATATATTCGAGCTGGCGGAACTGGTGTTGGCGGTGGTACTATCATGGGACTTTCAAAATTATTAACAAATCTAGATCATTTTGAAGATGTGATCCCTTTAACAAAAGTAGGAACTAGAAAAAAACTAGATATTACGGTTGGAGATATTTATGGTGGTATTCTCTCCCCTATTGATAATAGTTTAACTGCAAGCAATTTTGGCAAAGCCGCTACTATAGAATCAAATTATAATAGCTCAGATATACTTGCTACTGTACAAGGACTTGTCGGTGAAGTCGTTACTGCATTAAGCCTTCAATTCGCCGAAACAAAAAACATTGACCATATTATTTATATTGGTTCAACTCTATGTAATAACATACATCTTCAAAATATTATTAGTAGCTACACAAAATACCAAAATAAAACACCCATCTTTTTACGAGATGGTGGTAATAGCGGTGCGATTGGTGCTTTACTTTATGCTACGAATAAAAAAAGCTGACTTTTGTCAGCTTTTTTGCAACGGTACTTCAAATTCAATAATTGATTCCCCCTTTTCTCCAATTCGCTCTACACTAATTCTATCAATTACACATTGTAACTTTTCAGGGAAACTATGAATATCCTTGGCTACTTCAGCAGCTAACTCCGCACTTTCTTTTCTCCCGACTGTTACATGCGGTATGTACGGAATATCCATTCTCCAAAATTGTAATAAAGGTCCTGTATACAGGATATCATGTAGTTTAGTTATTTGTTCTTTCCCCCGCTCCACTTCTAAAAACAAATAGTTTCTTACATGAGTGATACAATTTGCAAATTCAATTTCAATTTTGCCTACCCCTCTTGATAAATTCAAAATATGAGATTTTAATTCATCATTTGAAATATCACTCTTAAATGGAAATACAATTGTTATATGCGGTGGAATTAATTCAAATAAAGGATCATGTTTTTGTCTAATGTTCTCTATTTTATCGATGGACATATTATTGAGAAAAACTAAAATTGTACGCATTTTTATCCCCTCTACTTTTCCTTATTTTAATATGTATCATATTCTATAACAATCTTGCACTTCAACAAATTATTTTACTTACCTATAAAAATAAAAAACTTCTCAAATGAGAAGTTTTCATATAGTATGATTACTATTTTCCCGCCAAACTTTCCTAAGCTTTATATAACAAGCAATTCTCCACGGAATGATATACGATACTGCAACTACGTAAAATAATAAACCAACCGTTTGTTGATCTAAATCTACAATAAATTGTCTTGAACCATATCTTAAAACGACAAGTGCAATAAAAGTAATTAAAAAGACAGCACTTTTTTTCGTATAAATATTCCCATCATCTCTTCGTTCATAATTTGTTAATACTATAAGCGGCACAGAGAAAAGTACCCCAATGAATACCGCTATAACTACTTGTAATATAGCTGGATGTACTGGACCAAAAAACCATACAACACCTGGTGTTAAAAATAATAACGGCCATAAAATACGTTTTCCTGATCCCTTTATTGGCTTATGCATGGAGCGATAACGACGCCAGAATATTAATAGTGCAATGCCTAAAAAGACTGTAATGAGTGAAGATGTGTCTCCCATTTGCTATCCTTCTCTCTATAGTAATCTAATAATATTTCAAATCGTTTTTTCGAATGATACTTTACGAATAAATATACTACTAGTTATGATATAAAGGACAGTTAATCCAATTGAAATAACAGTAAAATACGGTATATTTACTAAAGATCCATCACTCGTAAATAATAAATTGGTTACCCCTGCTTCTCCATAAAGTACACTATTTGTTGATAAGAAAAGGGTCCCACCAATCATAAGACCGATCCACTGAAATCGTTGTTTAAAAACTACTACCACTTGAAAGAAACATGCTGTTGTAACATAAAATAAAAATTGCAAAATAAATTGTTGCACCGATTGCTCCCCAAAACTAACATTTACTAAATTATATTTTATATCTTGTAAAAGCATTATTTGAAGAAACGAAAACATTGCGGATTGCAAGATGATATAACAAATTGCTCCGATGAAATATTGAATTCTCGTTACACCAAATGAAACAGCTAAACGAAATAGCTCATCTTGAATGATGAAAACACTCCCTACTATAAACAACATAATTGCTATTGACGGGTTATTTATAATTTCGGGTAAATAACCAATGTTCACTCCATTTAAATGCGCAGCATTTAAAGCTCCTTTTATTAATAAGGCTACAATCCAAAATATTAAAATTGCTTTATAATGAAAATTAATATGTAACTTTAACTGCTTCATTAACATCGTCATTTCACTTCACCACCAGTTATATGAATAAATAATTTTTGCAATGTAATTCTATCAATTGCTAAACCTTCTTTTTCAAGAGAGTAATAATCTTCATTAGAAAGTTCTTCCCATATAACAGCAATACCCTTATTTCCATAAACTTCTCGATTTAATACTTTTTTATTGATCAAGAACTCGTCCACTTTATCCTTTTGCCCTGAAATAATCTGAACTTGTTGTAATAAATCTTCTACCAATGATTGAACAACTAATCTTCCTTCTTTTATGATTATCACATCTTCAATCACATGGGTTACTTCTTCTACTAAATGTGTTGATAATATAATTGTTCGTGGATACTCACCGTAATCTTCTAGTAGTAGACTATAAAATAATTCACGGTGTGCTGCGTCTAAACCTGTAGTTGGTTCATCAAAAATAGTAATTGGTGCTCTACTTGCTAACCCTTGAATAATGCCGACGACTGTTTGCATGCCGTGTGATAATTTATGATATTTCACTGTCATATTAAGCTGAAATTTATTAGCGAGTTCTTCAGCATACTTTCCATCCCAGTTTTTATAAAACATGCTGCACATCTTAAAAATTTCTTTTACTTTAAAACTTAACTGAGCTTCTTCTTTTACTCTAACAAAACAAATATTTTGCATCGCTTTACTATTCTCAAAAACATGTTCGCCAAATATTGATACGCTTCCACTACTTGAAGTAATTTGACCTGCAAGTAAATTTAATAGTGTCGTTTTTCCTGCTCCGTTTCTACCGAGCAAACCATATATTTTATGCTCTTCCAATGAAATCGTTACTTCATTTACTGCTACTTTCTTTTTGTATTTTTTCGTTATATCTTTCGTTTCAAGTGCAATCATCCCTCGTTCCCCCCCTTCGTAATTTTTTGAATCATATCCATCAATTCATCTTTGGATATTTCTAATACTTTCGCTTCTTCCCACACTTTAGGTAAATATTCGGTCATAAAAGTATTTTGTCTTTTTTTAAGTACAACTTCTTTCGCTCCCTTTGCAACAAACATCCCGATCCCTCTCTTTTTATATAAAATCCCTTCATCCACTAATACGTTTACCCCTTTAGCTGCAGTAGCTGGATTTATTTGTAACATCTTCGCAAATTGATTTGTTGATGGAACTTGTTCTTCTTCAAGTAATATGTCTTTTAAAATATCAGATTCAATCGTTTCTGCAATTTGCAAGTATATTAATTTATTTTGCTCCAGAGTAGGTTTCATAATTTCACCACCTTAGGTTCATAGGTTCATTACTTATGTAATTAACCATATCACATAAAAATGTATATTTCCATAAATTTCTTTTATAAAAAAAGAGAGTCATTCGTTTAAGAATGACTCTCTTTCTAAAATTTTGAAGTTTCAACTCTAATTTTTAAATTCTTTTCATTTATACCATTTTGACAAAAATTAAATTGTTGTCCCTTTATAGACTTTGTACGATCTACAACTTGCCCTAAATGATTACTTGTGTGCTCCACTAAATGTAATAAACTATGAAGGTCAATATGTCTTTTTTCTCCACATGCTTGTATATATTCTGTTCCCCATTCATCAAATACGTCTTCAACGTACTGTAGCAAAAGTTCAGTACGTTGTCGCTTTACTGGAAAATACTCCTCAATTCCCTTTTCAAAGACTATATTTGGATTTTTATAACGACTAGTATTTTTCTGTATATGTTCACAAATATGTAGTACGATTCCACCAATTGAATTCACAGAATCCCCTTGTTTCCATAAATCTTCTTCACTAACGAAGCTAATTGCCTGTATTAACTTAGGTAAATAATGATCTTGCATTCGATGATAAGTAATTTTATATACTAACTCCACCTATTTTCCTCCTATCATTTCAACTGCTGTACTGGATACTTTACAAATAAAGCATTCCTAAACTCTTTATCATTCATAAGCATTGTAATTTCTTCGTTATTTTCGTTAAGAAACTTTACTACTTTCTTTTTATCCCATATATCATTTTCTTTTGGGAAATTATCAAACTTTTCATACAGGATTGATAGTATTTCTTCTCTTTTTATCGTGAAATTTTTATTTTCTACTTGCAACTCGTAACCTTTTGCATTTGGTACTAAAATCGCTAAATAAATAACGTTAAAGAGAAAATTCTTCTCCATCGTATCCTTACCATCAAACCAATACGTCTCAACCATGTCTTCTGTCAAAGTTCCATTTTCTTTTGTACCATAGTTCACCTTTATACTTTCATTCTCTAAACTTACACTTTGAAATGTTTCACCACCGGGTAAACGATTAACAATTGCAACTACATCTGAGTTATTCCCAACATATGTCCCAGCATATTTCTTAAAGTCACCAGGTTCAACATCAGATATTTCTTTTATTCTTTCTCCTCTAGAACAAGCAGTAATACATAAAAAAATTGTTAGCATAACAACTACATTACGATGCATATATTTCATTTAGCATCCCCCATTTTTATCGATATTTCGTTAATTACAATACACCTTCTCAAAACCCTTTAAAATATACGCATTTTAATCAAAATTAAAAATTTTCGCTTTTTATGTTTACAATTATCCATTAATTGTATATACTTACTAACGTAAGAAAAATATTCTAAAAGGAGGTCGAAGGAAATGATGAAATTACAATTACATGCTTTAACTTTAGCGTTAACTGCACCTGTATTTTCTGAACAATTAAATATGAATTCGACCACCCTAATGGAGAATTGAAAATCGTACTTTATTTCTATTAATTCATAAATTCGCCACAGGAGGTCGTATACTTTCCTGTGGCTTTTTCACGCCCTGCCATAGGAGAACTATATCTTCCTGTGGCTTTTTTGTGCGATTTTTTAGTCTCTTACATTATTTTTTAAAGAAAGGAGCAACATTCGATGACTATTAGCGTATTGTTTTTAAGTATTACGATTCAAAGAAATACAATTTCCAAACATGAAATTTTTCATAATGAGCAAATTGAAAAAGCTATGAATGATGTTAAGGAGCGCCAAGCACTTTATTGTGATCACATGTAATTCCTTTTCGAAAGGAGGAATTCATTTATGACTTTTCATATTTTCTTTTTTACGACTGTACTTCAGAAAAATACTTTATCTGAAGGTGAAATCATTCGTAAACAACAAATAAAACAACTGACTGATAAAATGACTGACATTAAAAGTTCATATTATACGCATATGTATTAAAAATATATTTTAAAGGAGCAATACCTTCATGAAATTTAAAGCATTCTTTTTAACTATCACCATTCAAAAACGTAAGCTTTCTCAAAGTGAGATTTTACGTGAGCAACACATTCAAACTATTATGGACGAAGTAAAAGAGCGTCAAGCTTCTTATTACAGCCGTCTTTTCTAAATCAATTATAAAGGGGTTTTATCTAATGAAATTTAAAGTATTCTTTTTAACGATTACCATTCAAAAAACTAAGTTCTCGGACAGTGAGGTATTGCATGACCATCAAATTAATAAAGCTATGGAAGATGTAAAAGAACGTCAAAGTCACTACTGTAGCCATCTATAATTCCTTTCGAAAGGAGGAATGTATCATGAAGTTTCATCTTTTCTTCTTAACAATTACAATCCAGAAAGAAATCTTTTCTGAAGATGAATTAAAACAAGAGCAACAATACAAAAAGATTATGGACGAAATTCGAGATCGTAGAAGCAAATACTACACTCACCTATAATCCTTTAAAAATATAAAACTTGAAAGGAGTCGATTATGATGTTGATAGCACGTTGTAAGGAAATGATTTGGATAGTTCAGAGGGATTCCACATAGTTTATTGGGGGCTATATCATACAACTTTACCGTTTTATTTGATATGTAATAAATATATAATAAAATTGCATTCGTACACTTTTTAACATTGATTAATAAATAAAAGATACACCACTTAAAAAGTGGTGTATCTTTCTCAACATATACTATTTTCGATTACTTCGTTTCGTCTTAAACAATCTCACTAAGTTTGATACAACTGTTTTCGTTACTGCATAAACTGGCACCGCCAAGATCATTCCGATAATTCCCGCAAAGTTACCTACCCCTAAAATTAAAATAATAATTGTTAACGGATGGATATTTAATTTTGAACTCATAATACGCGGTGAAATGATGTTACTTTCAAACTGTTGTACAATTGTTACGATAATAATTACGTACAACGCTTGCATCGGAGATACGAACAAACCTACAATAACAGCTGGTGCTGCACCGATAAATGGGCCTAAGTTAGGAATTATATTTGTAAATGCAGCTATAATTCCTAAAACAAAAGCGTACGGTAAATCGATAATTAAATAACCGATAAAAGTAAAAGCACCTACAAATATACAAACGAGCGCTTGCCCTTGAATATATGCAGATAATGTTTCGTTCGTTTCCTTAATGATACGAAGCCCTTCTTCACGGTATGACTCTGGTAATAAGCTTACTGCTTTTCCTGGAAACGCATGTCCATCTTTAAACATATAAAATAAAATGAACGGTACTGTAAAAATAACTAATGCGACGTTCGTTATGATACCAAATAAAGCCGTTGCACTCGACGTAATTGTGTTTGGTATATCCTTTAAGTATTCAATTGCATTTTTTTCAATTGTTTCAATGGAAACATAATTTTGTGTAGATAACCATTCAAACAATCTATGATGGGATAAATCTTGTATGTATAGTTTTCCCTCTTTTATATAGCCTGGCATATTTTTCACTAAATCCATTAGCTGTTGTGAGATCGTTGGAACAACTACCCCAACGCCAACCGCAGTTAATGTTATGATAAAAAGATATAACAGTAAAATCGCTAAATTTCTAGGTACTTTTTTCTCCTCTAAAAAGACTAACACCGGATTAAATATGAAGTATAAAAATAACGCGATTAAGATTGGGAAAAACAGCGTTGATATGAAGATACCAATCGGTTGAAATAGAAACGATATTTTTGTGCAAATAAATATGATCGCTACAACCATTAGCACTTCTAATGTCCAAAAGTGCACTTTCGATTTCAAAAAAACGTCCTCCTTTAAACTAGCACTTCTCTTCATTGTACCAAAATAAGTAACAATTTCACATAATATTTTCCTTTACAATATTCCAAAATACCAATAAATACACTACAATGAGATTACATACAAATTTGCAGGTAAAGGTGATAAAAATGACACAATGCATCATTTGCAGAAAAGATACGAAAGAACTTAGTGAACAATATGTCATCCCAGAAATATTATGTGGATATTATTTCACAAACTCAATTTGTGATACTTGTTATGAACAAATGACAACAAATATTGATCGCCCCTTAATTCGGCATAAATTAAGTCAGTTTAAGATTGAACATATGAAAAAACAGATTGACTCCCCGCTCTATACGAATGAGCATGGTGAGGAACTTGCGGCCGCTGAGACAGATGTTGTTGAAGTAAGTGACGAAATACTTTATTCCAATGCATTAATTATGAAACTATGTAAAAAGCACGATATTTCACTACATAACGAAATCTGGAAAGAAGAACGTGTAACGAAAGTAGCTAGCTCTATTCAACGGGAATTACTTTTAGATAACCGTAAGTATAAAATGAGTGTATTAAAAATGGCTTATACTTTCGCTGTACAAGCAGTCGATGGCTATTTTGAAGATCCAGATGCGATTGATATTTCTAGCATCCTATCGAATGCCGACTTCATGGAATTAAAAGAAAAGAGCATTGTTCGTGATTTAAGCAAAAGTTCTTTATGGAATACATTAAATACAAATAGTGAAAACCATTACTTTATTTTATTAAGTGATAAAGATGGCCTGTTCTGTTTCATTCGTCTATTTGATATTTTTGATGTTGTCGTTCATTTATCAGAAAAGAGATATGAACTTCCATCACCAATTGTCGGCGTAAATGATGTAAATAAGCAAAAATTTTACGTTCAAACTTTAAAACAGTATATGGACGGGCTCTTTAAAGAAAAGTCACCTTCTATTTAATTAGAAACAGAACATACGGTCTCCTTTCTTGATGAAAAGACACTGTGTTATAATAAGTATGAAAAGAACAATACAATCACATAAACCAATTATAAATTGTATATAAATAAAAAAGACTAGTGTGCGGCTACACACTAGTCCACGTAACTTAGCAGATTGGATTGTTCATTTATCCTATTTGTTTCTTACAAACAAAACAACCCACATTCTATTGGCATAGGTGGGTTGTTATTTTTTGAGCTTGTCTATTAAAACGACGACGAATGTTAACAGTGCAACGAGAAACAGTCCACCTTGCAGTAACAACGCTATTTCACTCACTTATTATCACCCCCCTCCTACTTAGAGAAGTGATAATTGAACAACCAACCGCACCTTAAGTTACTATTTAATTTTACCATATTTTCTGATAGTTTACGATGAAAACCCGCAAGTGATTTACTTGCGGGTTTTTTCTCACTATTTTTTTAATGCATATGCATCAGCTATCATTTCACCAACAATTTTATTTTCTTGCTTCTTATCTTCCTTCAATAAAGGAAATAACAGTTCTGCCACTTCATATGCCTCTTCTAAATGAGGATATCCCGATAATACAAACGTATCAATTCCTAACGCTTCATATTCTTTTATTCTATCTGCTACTGTATGCGGATCTCCAACAAGCGCAGTACCTGCACCACCTCTTACAAGCCCGATGCCAGCCCATAAATTAGGACTTATCTCTAACGACTCCCGTGTACCTTTATTTAAATGGGTCATTCGCTTTTGACCAACTGAATCATATCTTGCAAATGTCTTCTGAGCAAGTTCAATTGTCTCATTATCTACATATTGAATTAAACGTTCTGCCTCTTCCCACGCTTCTTCTTCTGTTTCTCTTACAATTACGTGTAACCTGATGCCAAATCGCACTGAACGTCTCTTCTCTTCTGCCAGTTTTCTTACTTCCTCTATTTTCTCCTTCACTTGCTCTGGTGGCTCGCCCCACGTTAAATATACATCACTATGTTCTGCTGCAACTTCCTTTCCAGCAGCGGATGATCCTCCAAAATATATAGGAGGGTATGGCGTTTGCACTGGCGGGAACACAACTTTACTTTCCGTAACTTTAATATGTTTTCCTTCTAAAGAAAATGTTTCACCTTGCAATGTCGATTTCCAAACTTTTAAAAACTCATCAGCTGCTTCATATCTTTCATCATGCTCAAGATACAATCCATCTCCTTGTAATTCAACTGGATCTCCTCCAGCGACTACATTAATAAGTAACCTCCCGTCTGAAATTCTATCAAATGTAGATGCCATCCTTGCTGCAACTGTCGGTGACATTAGTCCCGGTCTAACTGCTACTAAAAATTTTAGCTTTTCTGTCTCAGCTGCAAGTGCCGATGCTAATACCCATGGATCTTCACAACCTTGGCCAGTTGGAAGTAACACACCTGTATATCCTAAATAATCAGCTGCCTGTGCAACTTGTTTATAATAACCATACTCAGCTGCTCTTCCTCGTTTTGTCGTTCCTAAATATCGTCCATCTCCATACGCCGGAATAAACCATAATAATTCCATACCTTTACACACCCCTTATTTATTTTGAAACGTACACTAAACTACTCTATATAAATTACCCCTAATAATTTATATGTTAATTTCCTATCTCGCCTTTAAAGTTATCTCGCCATCTTAAAAACTTTACTTCTAGTAAACGTACGAGTGAATCCGAAAACTTCCCAACAAATGCAAAGATAATAATACCGACAAATACAATATCTGTATTTGAAAATTGCCTTGCATCCATAATCATATAGCCAACACCTTCTGTAGATCCCATAAGTTCTGCTACTACTAAACTCACCCATGCTACTCCTAATGATAATCTTGCCCCAAGTAATAGGTTTGGCAATGCTGCCGGTAAAATTAGTTTTGTAATTAATTTTCTTTTACTAAACTCTAACACTCTCGCAACATCAAATAACTTTGAATCTACACCTCGTATTCCTAGAAACGCGTTTACGTATAAAGGAAAAAATGCACCATCTGCAATTAATAACACTTTTGATGTTTCCCCAAAACCGAACCATAATACGAAAAGCGGTGCAACAGCTAAGTGAGGCACAGTTCTTAACATTTGTACTGACGGATCTAAATATTGCTCACTTCTCGTTGAAAATCCAACAATTGTTCCTAAAATAATTCCTAAACTCCCGCCAATAAAGAAACCAGCCGCAGCCCTGAATACACTAATACTTACATGACCGAATAACTCTCCTGTTTTTATAAGTTCTTGAAAAGCTAAAAATATATCTAGCGGCGTTGGTAAAACTGTTTTAGAAACTAGACCGAATACGCCGGCCAATTGCCAAATTATTAATATAATAATCGGTATAGTAATTGCCCTTATCAAAAATTTGATATTCGTCTTCTGTACTTTCTTTACATTGTTTTTCTCAATCGTTATACTCGCCCTTTTAATAACCGCTTTCGTATTCTCCAATTTATACAACCTCTTTTCACTTCGCCTTTAACGCTTTTTCTACGAAAGAATTATCTACAACTTTATCTGTCTTAATTTCTTTCTTTATAGAACCAAGCTTATATTGAAAATCTGCTGTCTGTTGCTGTTCTGCAACTATTTCTTTCGTTACCGGAACTAAGATGGGTTTGTCGTGATTAAACACTTCTTTTACAATATCTGCATCTATTTTCTTTGCAGAAGTGTATATTTTTATTGCTTCATCCAAGTTTTCATCTTGCTATACACGTGCTTTTTCATATACTTTAAGGAATTTCTCCACTAATTCTGGATGCTCTTTCGCAAATTTTGTTCTCGCAATTAAAAACTCTGGAGAAGATACATTTAATTGTTCACCATCTGTAATCACCTTCGCTCCTTTATTTACCGTATGTAACGATATGAAAGGATCCCAAATTGCCCATGCATCTACTGATCCTGATTCAAATGCTGGCTGCGCTTCATCTGGTTGCAGTTGAATAACATTTACATCTTTCGTATTGATACCTTCTTTATCAAGCGCTCGATACAATAAATTAAATGCGCTACTTCCTTTTGCTACTGCGATTTTTTTACCTTTTAAATCTTTTACACTCGTAATCTTGCTATCTTTTTGTACAAGAATCCCTGTTCCTTTTCTCGCATAACTTGTATTAGCAATTTCGGTAAATTCAATACCTGCTACTTGCGCGGAAATAACTGGAGAATTGCCAACTTCACCAAAGTCTAATCGATTTGATGCGATTGCCTCAAAATAAGGAGGTCCGCTTTGGAACTCTGTCCATTTCACCTTAACTCCTTCTTTTTTAAACTCCTCTTCAAACCATCCCTTTTTCTGCGCGAGTAATAGTGGACTTAATCCTTGCTGAATACCAATTTGTACTGTTACATCTTCCTTCTTACTACTTGCTGTGCTTTTTTCACATCCGAATAAAAATAAAGAAATAGCTAATGCAAAAGAAAGAACTTTAAATTTTTTATACATAAATACTCACCCTCTCCCTATAAACTTGTTTGAATCAATCCTCCATACTCAAACTGCTGTAATACTTTCTTTCGAATTTCTTGGAATGACTCCGAAGTTTTACTACGCGGATAAGGTAAATTATTTTCAATTACTTTATGTATTTTTCCAGGCTTTGCACTCATGATGACAATTCTGTTTGAAAGATATATTGCTTCGTCTATATCATGTGTAACGAATATCATTGTCGTCTTTTTTTGTTCCCAAATGTTGAGCAGTACTTCTTGCAAATGACTTCGGGTAAATGCATCCAATGCTCCAAATGGTTCATCAAGTAATAATACATTAGGATCTCTTAGCAACGCTCTTGCAATCGCAACACGTTGTGACATCCCGCCTGATATTTCTTTCGGATATGATTTTTCAAAACCGTCTAACCGAACAATTTTAACCCATTCCTTTACCTTATCCTTCACATACTTATCTTTTAATGACAAATCAGCTGCAATGTTTTCTTCAACTGTTAACCACGGAAACAGACGATGCTCTTGAAATATAAATCCTTGCTTCTTACTCGGTTTTGTTATACGCTCCCCATCAATAATGATTTCACCTTCAAAATCGTTGTCTAAACCTGCAATAATTTTTAATAATGTACTTTTTCCACAACCACTCGGACCAATTACTGTAACAAAATCCCCTTTTTCTAATTGAAAATTAATATTCTCTAATACTTGAACAGTACCAGTTTGCTTCGAAAAATATTTTGATACCTCATTAATTGAAACAGTCACTTCTTCCCCTCCTTGAAATGATTCATCTAAATGAATAGATTCAGTATTTATGTAATAAAAAAACCAAAGGCATTTTATCAATAGATAAAATGCCTTTGGTTTCTCCAATCAGCAATACGTAATAGAATTAAGTACATATTATACAAATATTTCCGATAAGTCAACTAGGTTTTATTAAAAAATATATATAATTCGTTTAAATACCCTTATTGTTATTTATATAAAAATTATTTTTTATGTTCCTTAATCCACTGTAACCAATAAGAAAACTCACATGCCAAATGCATTTGATGCGATTCAATAAGACTATTAGGACAAAGTGCCGGAAACTCTACAACTAGACTTACTTCTATACCAGTATCTGTATCTTTGAATTGATGTCGAACTCCACCAATAGTAGTACCGTCTTTCATACGTGCAACACCTGTTGATTGGTATTGATAAGACTTATCTCTAGGTGTCTTTAATCCTGTTTCGTCACCAAAAACAATAAAAAATTGAACTGGAAATGGAGAATTACCAGTAGTTTCGATAACCTCCAATTCATTTTCCCCAAAGGGTCTTAGTACGTAGTGATCTGGACAGGCTGATAAATTCACTTGATTATTTTCATCTGATTGTTCAAGCATAAAACTATCAATTCCATTTATCGCCTCTTCTGCTGTAATCCCATCTAAATAAATATTTGTTTTTGAAAATTTTCGTCTATCACCAGATAAAGCAGTACAAATACGCATACCCATTTCACTTAATTTAAGTTTAGATTTTAACTTATCATACATTTCATTGTATGAATAATTTAATTTTAGTTCTGTTAGTTTTTTTATCATAACGTCTGTATCATTTAATTCTGGCTCTTTATGTCCTAATGTATTGAAAACTTTTTTCATACGTTCTTTTTTCCACTTTGTAAGTTGTTCATTCGAAATATTGTTTCCATCAATCATGATCTTCATATACATTCTCCTTCTCTTTGATCATATCGTAGTGTATTTAATACTAAATTAACCATTTCTCGCTTCATGTCTAGATTCAAATTCACCTCTGAATGAGCAATACTGCTAAGACCGTATAAAATAAATCCTGATGCTAATAATGAGTTATCAATATTAAAAATCCCAGTTTTCACCCCTTCTTCGATTACTTGTCGAATTAATGGCTGCATTCGCGTAAATAATTTCTGTTCCAGTTGAAAATGTTGTTCCGTCTGAAACGAACTCACATTTTTATAAGGCGCTAATTTTTCGATAAATGTCCAAAATATATTTAGAGAATCTTTCAGCTTTTGCATGACAGACCGTTCATTAGAAACAAGTATTTCTTCAATTAACTCCATATTTTTCACAATAAAATCATTTAATACTTCATCAACAAAATTCTCTTTAGACTTGAAGTAATAATAAAATAAGCCCGTTGCTACACCAGCATGATTCACAACATCTTTTATGCCAAATCCTTTCATACCATTTTTCATATATAGTTCAAAACCAATATCCATCAACTCTTGCCTTCTAACATCTGGTTCTTTCGATATTCTTTTCATATGTTATCTCCTATTATGTTTTTTCTGCGACTGAATATGATTCAATCATAAACGACTGAACTGTATTCAGTCAATATTAATTTCCACAAAAAAAGAGTAATCCCAAGAAATATACATCTAACCTTAGACTTATCAAAAAAGTTAGATTATATAACTTGAGACTACTCAATTTCATTAAACACGTATTCTATTTTCAAATCGATTACAATTTAGTTTAACCTCACTCTTTCTGTCTCTACAATCATTTGAGGAAGCGTCTTTTGAATTATTTCCTCTAATACATTAAGAGCTTCATTCACATAACCATCCTCAAACTCCTCTAAAGACTCAGGCAACTCATCCTCATCTAAAATAAAATATTCTCCACTTGGAAGTACCAAAATATCAATAATTAAGTCTTCAAATGACACTAGTTCATCTGTTATTTGCGTATTTTTTACAACATTAAAATAAGAGCCTAAATACGTTCCATTCTTATCTCTCCATATGTATAAATTGTACGGACGATCTTCCCAATAGTATGCAATGGTGTAACTTCCTTTTGGGATTGTTAAACTCGCACGATGTGCAGTCATTGTAAATGAATACTGAACCTCATGAAATAGCACGATACTTTGCAACTGCTTTTCAAGTAATAAACAAGTGTGTTCTACTGTTGTCGAGTCATATCTTATTTTTCTTTCTATAATTTCACTTTTTGGTGTTAGTAATTTATTCATTCTTTGTTTCCCCTTATGCTATTTCTAGCTTTATTATATCCATTTATATAGTGATAAAGAAGTGTTTGGTCTCCAAATACACAATAAAAACTCCCTCTTATTTTAGAAGGAGTTTTTCACTGTCCATGTTTCATATTTTTTTACTTCTAATGGAAGCTCATTTGTTTTCAGCCACTCTACTGCACTACATACAAGCGGAGATGAATTGTCTTCTGTAATGCTTTCTATAGAAACCCATCTCGCTCCTAAAGAATCTTGACCTTCAAATTGTTTTGGTACTATGATTTTCCCTGCACTCTTTTCAACTTCATACAAAACTGCAATATGGTGTACATGTGTATAATCTTTAAACTTTGAAGGGTATTGAAAATCAACCGTTCCTACTTGCTTTATAACCTTTACTTCTAATCCAGTTTCTTCTTTACATTCCCTATGGAGTGCCGCTAACAGCGACTCCTCTTCATATAAGCTCCCACCAGGTAGATCATATCTATTCTTATATGGACCTTTTGATTTATCGATTACTAATATATTATTATTTTCGATACAAATACCGTACACACCAAACGCATGATGAAAATTAATAGCATTACCCATGTTTTAATTTCTCGGTAACTGCATCATAAAATTTCCGTTCCTCATCAACATTTAAGTGAACGCGACTTACTGTTTTAGAAAATCCATATAACAATTGTGCTTTTATTGGCTCTTTAAGTATTATTTCAAATGTTGGAGGTTCCTTTATAAATTCCATCACCGTTGCGTCAAGAAGCTCTTTCTCTTTTTTTAAAAGTTCTCCTTTATAAAACGTAATCTTATCAATTTGTGTAAACGGTATAATGATTTTCTTCCCTAATCCAATTTGAATAATTACCTGTTCTTCCGTAACAATAATTGGATTTTTACGCATTGCTTGTATTTCAGCTAAAAAATAAAACATTGCATATACGTTTAAAATAAGTAACACCCATGCTACAACTGGATTCCATTGATGAAACAAATAATGAAAACCGATACTTTCTATTAAAGTCGCATGGATGATCATAATATATACACCTATTGCACTAGTCTTTTTGTGATATGAGTATACGCATTCACCTTCTGGCACTTTTTCACGCCACGATAAAAATGCATAATAGATTAACTTACACTCTGTTACAATGATATCTACTAATTTATTTCTTTTTATAGTGGTGTCAAACGCTGCATCAATTGCATAAGAAAATGAAGAATACTCACTTTTATATTCTTTATATTTTTTTCTTATTGTAGGAAGCATTCTAACAATTTTATATAGAAGGAATAACTCAAAACATACAAAAGCAATTTCCCCTGCAACTATAATATAAGAAACGTATGAAAAAGCTTGTAAATAGTCGCTTGGAATAATAAATCTTGCAAATATATAACCAGCTATTACAACAGGAAATATATACGTTAACGAGTACCTTTTTCGAATAATAAAGAAATACGTAATGATTGGAATTACAAACATACAATCTAATATTGATCCAAGGACAACTTCTTTCGGAGCAGCTGGTACAATCGGAAGAGCATATAATAAATAGTTTGATAACAAGATTAAAGATACGAGTCCAATCCATATACCTTTTCGCCTTCGCGAAAGTGTGACACTCATATGTTCACTCCTCTATTTAAAAACCTCATTTAAATGATCTTTATAAAATGAAATAGCACGTTCAAATTCTTTCACTTCTTCTACTTTTACGACTGTTTCAAGTAATAATTTCATCGCGGATTCATGATCGTTTACGTTATATTTCGCTAATGACAAAAATACTTTCATCACATCATTATCTGGAAACTGCTGTAATCCTGTTTCTAAAACAGTAATTGCTTTGTCATACTCACCTATACAACGATATGTACTACCAAGGCCGATATAAGCTCCGCAAAGTGACTCACCTTCAAGACCGTTTGCAATTGCCTGTTCATAATACGGCATAGCTTCTGTTTCCAGCCCCATTACATCATGTATCCAAGCACATTGATAAAGTACTTCTGCATCCCTCGTAAAATTCGTTAATCCAATGAGTATCTCTTTAGACTGCGCATATTTCTTTTCTTTCCGGAGTTTAATAGCTTGCTTTAATAAATGTTCCATAGAATTCACTCCTCACCAATTATTCTATGTATCCATATTGAATGGTCAACGTTTGTATCAAAGCAAAAAGTTTCGCTTACCAATATATACTATGCGGATTCACTCTTATCCAAATACTTGAAATTATGAAGCAGTAACGCGATTACATAGTACCTCTAACCTTTTGACAATTTCTTTCGCTGTTTCATCTTTTCCATTACATAACTGCCCTTTACCGTCTTGTCCAATTACGTAGTGCATTGCTCCGCGCGAATATAAAGAATGTGGTGAATTTGCAATCATTACACTCGCCTTCGCTTCTTCCATTCTATTTTTCGCTCTTTCAAACAATTCTTCTTTATTTACGTCACTTTCAAGTTTAAAGCCAACGAGTACAGTTTCTGGATCCCACTCTTTTATTTGTTTTAATACTTTCGGTGCCTTTTGAAAATGTATAATTGGTGCTATATCACTTGAGATTTTTCCATTCATATCAAGAACATTACCCTCTTGATCACAAATCTTGTCCACAATCCAATCAGATCCAGCCGCTGCCATAATAACCGCATCGACTTTTTCATGCGTAATGATACTTTTCATTTTATCTTGTAAATCAACAATTCCTTCAAATGGATGTAATTCTAATTGATTGTTTATATCATTCGGTTTCTCCGCAAAATAACCATGTAAATATATAACATGGGCCCCTTTACTTATAAGCTCTTCGGCGATTATTCTTCCAATTGTTCCTTTTGCCATATTTGTATGGCCGCGTACTTGATCCCATTTTTCTAAACAACCACCGCTTGTAATTAATACCTTTTTCCCCTTCATCGTAACCATCCCTTACTAATTTTTCTTACGAAACCATTCTGTTCCAAAGTCAACTATATCACGTTGTTTCATAAGACGGCACTTTGCGTTTCCTATTTTCCCCATTGTTACGGTTCCTTTTTGCTCAAACTCTACACCAATTTCTACAAATTTGTCAGAATCGTAATCCATATCAACAAATTCTTTCCATACTCTTTCACCATTTTCTATAATAGGTGCCCTTACTTTTATTAACTCACATGCACCAGAACGTACTTCTGATAAATGTACAGAAGTATTGGAATCATATCCAACACCAATTAATAATATGTATCCGTCTAGATCGTATATTTTTCTTAATGGAGATTCTTCTCCTAAACTCATCGATAGTGACTGATTTACTGTTATTTCTTCTGCATGTCTTCCCCATGCAGCAAAGCTTCCTAATGGATGGTTACTACGTACTACATTCGGATATGTACGAAAACATTCAACTACTTTTCCCATTGCCCTTGTTGGTGTTATATGTGGCTCAAATGCTGGAACGTTATCCCGAATAATTTGCCACCATTCTTCAGGTACAGGTGGTCTTGACCAATGTTTCGGATCAGATAAATCCGAAGACTGAGTTGGCATAATAATCGTTCCCTCTTCTGTAATAACCTCCATTAACGCCTCTACTACTGCAACTGCTCCGCCTGATACCCAGCCAATGGAACTTAACGAAGAATGTACAATAACTGTCATTCCTTTTTCTAATCCTAATTTTCTTAAATCATTTGTAATTGTTTTGATTGTATTTGGCAATTGCGTACTTGCCACTATGTCATTCATTTTCACGATTGTTCCCCCATTTGTTTTAAACTACTACATACATATATTATCATATTTTTCTTAATTTTTAACTTATTCATTTTATCTATGCAAAAAATGAAGGCGTTACATCAAAAACATAAAAACACTATATACAAACAAAGAGCTCACCAAAAATGATAAGCTCTTTGTTTCATTTATCCTTCAATTGTAACTCCAGTAAACATCGATAAATTTCCTGTTATTTTCTCACCTACACGTAAAAATAAACCAGCAGCTCTCCCGCTAATACAGTGTGAACCAATTAATAGTTTACCAGTATACGGACCGTCCCACGTGTCAATTGTATAGTCTGGCATTTCTATGTATTGCTGATATATTTTCCGCTGTTCAAAGTAATACTCTGTTTTATCTTCAGCTAATAGTTCATTATTTTCGTATATAGATACTCCTCCGCCTTCACGGCCGTATAAAGGTTTAGAAACATAGGATTCATTTCTTTCTATAAACGGTTTATTTGTAAAATATGTTGGTAGGAAGTATTTCTGAATGATTCCTCGCTCCTCTTCCTTAAAGAAAACTTCTTCTTCGTAAAGTTGCCAAATTAATGCGAGTACACTTTTATTTTGCATAAGAAAAGCAGCTGGTGGATTAATGATTTTCACTCTGCCTTGCGCTATATGATCTAAAAACTGGAGTCCAATTCTTTTCCCGCTTTTATCAGCATCTGAAACTAAATATTCAATTGGATATAGTCTATATAAATAATGAATTCTCTCACCATTTTGCGTATATATACCATCATCTGCAACAACGATATCTTGAATACCTATATAATCCGTTGACTGATCTAAACAATAGCTTCTTAAAAATTGAACTGTTTGATGGTCTTCATCATGCCAATCATAACTCGTAAAATAAATCGTTTCTCTAGGATCTATACTATAGTCATGTTTAATTTGTTCCCACGCCTGCACAATATGCTCCTCTATATGATTTGGATGATTTACATCGTGATAACGGCATAACACTTCATTTGCGACAGATGGCTCTAAATAACCTGTTGGTGTATCACAATTTACTTCTATTAACTTTATATCTTCACCATTTACGATAAAGTCAAACCTTGTAAAATATGAAAATAAACCTGTATGTTTCATTCTCGCAATTTCCCACGTTTCAGCTGGAAATCCTAATTTTTGAAAATCTTCTGTCGTATTGAGAATGTATTGATACGTTCTATATAACACATACATAATTTCTTCTGTCGCTTTTGAAATAGCAGTATAAGTTTTTACTGGCATACGATACATACCTGTTGCCATATATTGATTCCATTCTTCATTTTCTAATAGACTCGGCCAAGTAAACCCATTCCGACCAGCCTCTTCTGCAAGTGAAAACCATACTTTCATATACTCTTTCTGTTCTTGTTCTGTATACATTACTCCATTATCCTTTCATTTTAGGATCCTGCTGGCGCTTTTGCGTTCCCAATTCCACTAGAACCAGAATTCACTTTCGGCGTTTGTGTCGTAGATGATTTCGGCGTATTTGTATCTGGTGTTACTTTATTTGATGGATTTGGCTGTTGTTTATTTAAATCCACTTTATTGGAAGATTTATTATTGTTACTGTTAGTTCCGCCGTAATACCCGCCACCACCGCTGCCTCCAGTTCTACTTTGGTCTTTTTCACGATATGGAATAATGTTATTTGCATACGGTTTCTTCATTATATTCGGTTTTACTGTATAATTCATATTTGAAGTTCTGCTTGCTAATAAATATCCTGCAACGAACGGCAGTATCGGTAAATGTGAATTTTCATGATAAGAAGAAAATGACGGATTATTTTCCTTACATAACTCATCTTTTTCTACATTTTCATTAGTTGGAGCTTTATCATCACAATTTAATCTTTCTTGTTCATTTCCTTGTTTTGCACCATCTGTTTTAACAGCAGTACTTTCTTGCTGGACAGTATCTTCTTCATAATCGCCACAGCCCGTTAATAAAAAAGATGACACTCCTATTGAAGTAGCAATTTTTATAAATTTACTTTTATCCATTCTCATGTGTTATACACCTATTTTCTATTATCTATATTTTTCCAGATACCTTTATTATATAATGTAAATATCACTTTTTTCAAACGAAACATAAGATGTATATTTATATATTTTTATAATGAATTTCCAAATAACAACAAAACCTTTCAACCCCCGGGTATTTTTCTCCTAAACTTTTAACCTGAAAACCAATTTTTTTATAAAATTCTACCGCTTCATCGTCTGTCTCTGCTTCTAGATACATCAATTGATGTATTCTTAATACTTCCTTTATCATTTGCCACGCAATTCCATTATGACGATATTGTGGAATGACTGCTATATGACAAATTCTCGCTTTCTTTGCTCCAATTATTTCAATACCTATGCAAGCCTTTTCTTCATATCTATGCAAAGTCGCTTTATTCCTTTCATAAAATAAAACTGCTTTCTTTAAGCTAATTTCACTTGGTCCGACTGCATACTGTAGTACATTTAAAATAGGATCTTTCTCAATTTGTTCAACGCGTTGCAAATTCATATCATCATTCCTTTCTATGAAAAAAGATTAGCTCTTTATATAAAGAGCTAATCTCATTACGCCGTTATTTTTTCTTCTTTCTTCACAACGACCGCTACATAACTATGTAGTATCATTCCAATAATAACTAGACTCATACCAATCCAAGATAAAGATGACGGAATTGGTGCAGATAACAAGATAAGTTCTCCTACTAGCGCAAATAAAACCTCACCGGACTGAGTTGCTTCCACTGTTGCTAGTTTTTGCGGATCATCTTTTACAAGATCTGTCGCAAAGAAGAATAATACCGTTGCGATTAAGCCAGAACTAACTGCTACAATAAAACATTGGAAAACTTGGCTACTTGACGGTAGACCACCTGTTGATACTTCATAACCAGATAGTAAAAACCAAAATGGTAAGCTTGCTAATGTCATACCGAGAACTCGCTGAAATACATCTAATTCCCCTTTACAAACTTGCATCATTTTTCGATTTCCAAGAGGGTACGCAAACGCTGCAATAAGTACAGGAACTACACATAAAACGGTTTCACGAATTCCTAATGAAGAAGCATGTTCTACTTGCATAAGTACAACACCACATAAAATAATACCCGACATAACTAATTCCTTCATTGGGAGTTTTTTATGTAACGGATCTACTGCAAAAAATGGTGTTAACAAAATCCCTGCTACGATCGTAATTTGCCATGTTGATGCAACGAGCCAACCAGGTCCGAAAGCTCCAGCAAAACTAAGTGGTGCATAGAAGAGACCAAATCCAACGATACTCCACACTAACCATTCTTTCGGATTGTTTTTCATATATTGAAAGAGTTGCTTTAAATTCCCTCTATACATGACAATAAGTAAAAGCATTGGGACCATAAAGTAGTACCGTAATGATGCACTCCAAATCCAGCTTCCACCTTCTAGGTCCATTGCCCGATTTAAAACGAAGGTAAAGGCAAAGAAAAATGATGCCAATATCCCTACTGCAATAGCTTTCATTATAAAACCCCTTGTTTAGTTTCTTCTTATACTATACAACAAATTAAATATAATTAAAATTCGAAATCTTTATCTCGTATGCATTCTAGCTCTATATAGTTTTCTTAACTGACTAATATGAGCTTGATGGTACCGATTATGATCAGCTATATGCCATATTCCCCACCTTATAGTCGCATTTTCTCCCTTTTCATAAAAAACCTCTCGTGTTAAATCATTTTCTGTTAGTTTCAAACATTCCTCATAAAACATATGTTGCACTGCTTCATAATCTTGCATTAATTGTTGCAATGTATATTTTCTTAAACTGGGCAGCTCTCCTACTTCATTTAACATATGTCCATATATATTATCAAGTGCCAGTGGAACGGGTTCTCCTTTTAAGCGGTATACCCAATGCAAATCGACAACTGCTAAATGTTGAAGTAGTTGTCCAATACTATTTTCATTATTTTTTAACCCTTTAAAAGACAGTTCTTTCTCATCGGTACCCTCTACTAACTTTTGCAACCGTTTAAATGTATCGGCAACTGTCGCATATAGAATTGCTACTTGCGGGTTCATATTTTTTTCTAAATAGAGATCTTTCATAGTAAACTCCCTCTTTTAAAGGAACAAAACCATATGTTCATCATCACTATACACACCATTCATCTTTATAGCTCTCTTTTCAATCCCATACGTTTTAAAGCCTATTGATTCATACAACCTTTTTGCTGGCTCGTTAGTGGATACAACACCTAATGTCAATTGTTCCAAGTTCATTTCTCTTGCTTTTTCGATTGCCTTACGTATTAACTCACGTGCAAGACCACTTCTTCGATTGCTTGCATCTACATACATCGCAACGATATGACCTTTATGTTTATACGCCTCTTTCTCTTCTGTTAGTAAAGTAACAACTCCAACTAATTGATGCTCTTCATTAAAAGCACCAAATGTACAACTAGTAGCAGCTGTTAAATTACTTTCCACTCGCTTAATCGGATTTTCTTGGTGAATCGCCTCTTCATAAGTTGTTACAAATGCCTCTGGATTTACTTGTAATGCTTGTAAACGTAAGTCCCAATATTTTTTTGCATCTTCTTTCGTAAGTAATCGAATCATATTTCTCTATCTCCTTTTAGTTAACATAACATTTTTATAAACTACTAATTAAAGATTGATATTCTTCTCTTAACATACTATAACGATAGCGATGAATGAACTGACCTCTACGTAATCGATCATTTCTCATTAACCCTTCGCATACAAAACCAGCCTTTTCATAGCTCTTTCTAGCTTGAAAATTATCTTCATCTACACGTAGCCATACTTTTTCTAATTCAAATTCAAAGAATGCTACATGTAACATACTATATAGGGCAGCTATTCCATACCCTTTACCCCAGTATTCTTTATTACCAATCGCGATTCCTAATTCTGCATTTTTATTTGTTTTATCAAAGTTTTTAAGATCTACCCATCCAATGTGTATGCCGTTCTCCGCAGTGATAGCTCTTTGTTCGTAACCATTTTTTCGATTTATACATGCTTCAATCCATTTTTTTGTATCTTCACGAGTGAACGGTGGATATTGATCTGGTACAACTAAATGTTTTGTTACTTTTGTATCTAATGACCATTGATATCGGTCTTCTACATCATCTAGTGTCAGTTCTCTTAATTGAACGAATGGTATATTCATTGTATTATCCCCTTTTTACTTTCCTATACAAAACCCTTCGAACATTCTTCCTCCATACTGTTCTAGCGTTTTTTCTACAAAAGTAATTAATTTTATTTTCTCTCCCGTTGTATAAAAATGATCGAACGCTACTACAAATTGATCTGCGTATTGTTCATCATATTTTCTAAGTACCCTTATAAACCATTTTGAACTTCCAAGCCATTTCCCATTTACTCTTAATACATATTCATGTAATAAATCAGCTAATAAATTCGCGATAAACAACTCTTCTTCTCTTTTTGATGCACCAATAAAATCATCCAAAGTATCTGTAATAAAATAACGCTTCTGCTTCATCATTTCTTCAGTCCATTTAGCTGGTCCTTTATTTAGTAACTCATTCGCTTCGCTTTTTAATTTCTCAACAATTTCATCTTCCCCTTTTAATACAACACCTTCTGCAACTAATTGTGGTAACGAAGGTCTTCCGCGATCACAATCCATTTTAAAAAAGGTTTTTAACGTTTCAAAATTATGTACAAATACCTCAACTGGCCATCCATTACTATAGAAAGATTCTCTATAACAAGATGACAAACTAGGATCTATTATTACAATGTCCAGATCAGATGTTTTTGTCGCTTCCCCTCTTGCAACGCTTCCTCCAAGTAAGGCTACATCACAATCCGGAAAGTGTGATGTAATGATGCTTTTTGCCGCTTCCATTGCTTTCATAACCGTTCCCCTTTTCTTATTTCACTTTCTTTTTTGCAGCTCTTTCTCTCGCTTTTTTTATATACGACTCTGCGTCTGGTGTTTTGCATGACGTTGCTCCGTGATCAACGTGTACTTTTCCAATTTCACGTGCAATTTCAATCGCTGCTTGCTCTAAGTCTTCATTACGAATTCCTATCGCGATTAAAGCACGATTCATTGCTTCTCTTTTTCTATTTTTTTCATTATGTATATTTTCTTTAATCTCATCTAGATAAGGAGAGAAGACATCATCTTGTAACGTTTTATTTTTAATCGCTATATTTGCTAATAAAGCCCAGCCTGCTCTTCCAATCCATTCATCATCAGACTTTGTCCAGTCTTCCATTCTTTCTATCGCGATTGGCGACGTACAAATAGCTGTCATTAAAACGTCCATTAAACAATAATAATCAACTTCCTGTACCCATTTATTTAGTAGTTCTGTCGTAACTTTTTTTGGATCTAATATCATTGTTGCTAATGTCATTGCATCCATATTTTTTGTTTCCCATAATGAAATTGCTAAATCATGATCTTTTTTTATCTTCTTTTTTAACAATTTTAAATTAGCAAAACTAACTCCGAATAGTGGCTCTTTCGCTCCGTGGTTTTTATACGTTTTACGATTCTGTTCTGTTCCGTATTCCTCTAGTTGCTGCATTACTTCTTCAAGTAACATATACCCACCTCTTTATTTTTTATGTTGACTTCATATATGTATGTACGATATATTCTACATTACTTTTTGGTTTTCCTATATTTACTTTTTAAATTCGGTATGTGAAATTTTTTAGTTGCTACAAACATCTAAAACCCCTACGAAAAACCTGTACATTTTACATATACAGGTTTTCGTTTCATCGATTTCCTATAGTGTAAGAAATAGAATATGAAAGAACTTTTAATGGTTTGATTCTCTCCTTATTTTTGGTAAGCTCTTTACATCTGACCACTCTTCTATGGACCCTGCGTCTGGAAAAACTGTAACTACATTAAAATCAGAACCTTTTTCTCTCCCAATTTGTTTAGCGGCTAATAAATTCGCTGCCGCAGACGTTCCTATTTTCATACTAGTTTCATTATAAAAACGCGCCATTTCATACAAGGTCTCTTCATATGAATAAGTCCATTGTTTTTCTATCAAATTGTCTTCCTGTTTCCTTCCTAAGCCGAACCCACCTGATCCAGCATATTTCTTTAAATCATTTGGTGGTTGTTCAGAACCATAAGGCAATTCAGCAGGCATTACTAAATGTAGCTCAATTTTTTTGTATAATTCTTTACTGCTTTATACCCCCCATTAGAGTTCCACCAATACCAGCAGATGCTACCCATGCATGAATTGGTTTCCCATTCATTTGTACAATAATTTCTTGGCCTGTACCTTCTATATGACTTAATACTCTATACTTTTTAATAACTCCCTTAACTAAATCTTCTTATATAAAAATCCCTACAAATGCTGTAGGGATTTATGACTCAATCATTTTGTTACACTTCATTACATACGAAAAGAGCTTCTTTATTCAAATGCGTTCATTAGCACAATTCTCCAACCATCTGGATCCTCTATTGTGATTCCTTTCTCTATCCAATACGGATTTTCTGGTTCCACCTCATGATAGCCCATATTGCTTAATCGATTCACTATTTTTTCAATTTCATCTTTATTAGGCATATAAAAAACTAGTAAATTATCTTTTGTCGGTGCCGGACAGGGACTTCCGTTAACATGCGTTGTAAACTCCAAATGATACTCGGCATCCGGTAATCCAAACATAACTCCATCATATCCTTCATGATTGTGAAATTCTCCTATACGCTTTAATCCTAACCCCGTCTCATAAAAACTTATAACTTCTTCAAATTTATCTGTTGGTCTTGCAATTCTAAATTGAACCCAATTCTTCATGCAAATCTCCTCCTTTTCATTTTCCAAAGCTTTACAGTCATTATTATAGGTAACATATATTTCCTTTAACATCCCTCATTAGTGTGAGAACTACTTAAGTTGAAAGGCCTATTAGTTTATAAATAGTAGGCCTTTAGTATTAAATTCATATAAAATTAATTATATGGATATCAAGATAAAATAAACATTTCTTCCTTTTTGTATAAATTGCTATTTTGCATAGTTTCTAATGTTGTCCATGACTGTCCAATTGGATTCACATATTGTCTTTCTTCATTACAAATTTTCCAACGAGAAGGTGCTTCTTCATTTTAGGAATACTGTACTCCACATGTATTGCAAATATAATTAGCCATATTCCCCCTCCCTTTTCATTTAATTGTTTCTTTACCAATATCTTAATAAAAAACAAAAATATTCGAATCAATAATTGGAACGAAAATGAAGTGATACGAAAGTATGAAATCTTGCATACTTTTGGACAAACTTTTTTGCACTTGTAAAAAAGTTTTTTTGCAATTACCTCCCTATAATTGCTAATATAGTAGAGTAGAACTTTTATAGAGAGAAGGAAAATTATGCACAATGGAATTCGAATGACAACTTTAGTGAAAAGGGCTATTTTGATTTGCGCGGGGGTATTATTTACATACGAAGCGGCTTTAGGATCAACACATACTGCTCTAGCAAGTACAGAGGATGAAGCAAAATCTGTTCAACTTGTAAGTGAAATTCAATCGTCTCTTGCACCGAAAGAAGCTCCAAAACAATACAATGGGCAAGTTAGAAAAGTAGCTTATTTAACATTTGATGATGGTCCTGGAAAATACACAGCTGAGCTTTTAGATATGTTAAAGAAAGAAAATGCAAAAGCAACATTCTTCCTTATTGGTTCAAATGTAAAAGCTTTTCCTGATCTTGTAAAGCGTGAAGATGCTGAAGGCCACTACGTTGGGATGCACAGTATGACTCATAACTACAAGAAACTTTACACAGAAGGTCATTACGTAGATGAGATGAAAGAAGATCAAGGATTAATCGCTGGCGTTCTAGGTAAATCACCAGTATTAACTCGTCCTTCTTACGGCTCAATGCCAGGATTAAACGAAGCGCTTCGCAACAAAGTTGTTGAGAATGGGCTAAAAGTTTGGGATTGGACAATTGATTCATTAGACTGGAGATATAACAAAATGCCGGTTGACGCTGCATCAGCTAAAATTGTAGAAAACGTTATTAATGGTGCAAACAAGCCAACAGAAGTTATCCTTATGCACGACATTCATCCACAGTCCGTAAAAGCAGTACCTGGTATTATTAAAGGGCTGAAAGAAAAAGGATATGAATTAGAAGCCTATAGTGAGAACGAACACTTCCCATTAAACTTCTGGCACGATAATCGTATGTAATAAAAAGACTTGATTTCCTTTAACTAGGAATCAAGTCTTTTTATCGTTTTTGGAATTACTCCTCGTATATTCGACTCAATTCCCCCTCTCTCCTTCGTAAAAAAATACGACGTTTTCGTGCTAAGGAAGATAGATCTATTCATGAAATCAGAAGTAAAAACTTGGATAGTAGAAGAGAAAACCGTATTAAAAAGATGAATCGAAAAGCAAAAGAGATTGCAAAGGCGATTGATACGAAATTAAAACAGATTTATCAAAATACAGTAAGAAATTATGGATTGAATATACAAAGTCAATCCTATTTTTTATATTATCAACACTTTAGCACATATTACTCTTAAGGAGTGATATGTATATGGATTTCCTTTCAGCTGAATATTTGTCAGCCTTACTTGCCATTATTGTAATTGATTTAGTGTTAGCAGGTGATAATGCCATTGTAATTGGGTTAGCAGCAAGACGATTACCGAAAGATCAACAAAAGAAAGTTATTATATGGGGAACTATCGGGGCAATCGCGATTAGAGCCCTCGCTACTTTAGTTGTCGTTTGGTTGTTAAAAATACCAGGGCTACTTCTAATTGGTGGTGTACTCCTTATATGGATCGCTTACAAATTAATTGCTGAAGGCAAAGATCACGATATTAAGGCAGAAGAAGGTTTCTGGTCTGCTATTAAAACCATTATCATTGCTGATGCATTGATGGGAATTGATAACGTTCTCGCTGTTGCTGGAGCTGCGCATGGCAACTTTTCTTTAGTAATCATCGGGCTATTAGTTTCAATTCCAGTAGTAGTTTGGGGCAGTACATTAATTTTAAAATGGGTTGACCGTTATCCTATCATCATTACGATTGGAGCAGCTGTTTTAGCTTATACCGCTGCGAAAATGATTGTAGACGAGAAATGGTTCACTGCATTTTTCGAAAGTAATCCTTTCATAAAATGGGCATTCATCATTATCATTATTGCCGGTGTAGTTTTCTTCGGAAAGACAAAACAGAAAGCAACAGATGGTTCTATCTCATGATGATGTTTTATTTACAAACAAAAGGCACTATTCATAGGAATAGTGCCTTTTGTTATTTATTTAGCTTCCCCTTCCGGAGTCGTTTTTACTTTCGTTTTGTTTTTATCACGATTGTTATAGTTATACTTCGAACGATCTATCGGTGTAAATCCTTCCGGTGTGTAGAATCGTAATAAGTCACCATTTACGACTTGGTCAGAGTATTTTAACGAGTTTTGAACCATTTGTTCATTTTGTTTTATTTCATCTGTAAATTCTACTGGTTTTCCATTCGTTGTATCATAGTATTTGCCGTTTAATGCAGTAACTGTTGGGCTTACGAAGTTGCCGTTACGGAACGCAACAACTTGTTTATGATCTGGTGATAATAAATCTGAACCAAATTGAACATAATTTTTTGTATCTGTTCCTAGTAAGTGTAAAAGAGTTGGAAGAACATCAATTTCACCACCATATTGATGTTGTACGCCACCTTTCACACCTGGTACACGAACGATAAATGGTACACGTTGTAACTGTGCATTTTCAAATGAGTTAATTTCTTTACCCATTACTTTTGACATTGCTGCATTATGATTATCTGAAATACCATAATGATCACCGTACATAACGATAATAGAATTATCGTATAAACCAGATTGTTTCAAGTAATCGATGAAACCTTTTACAGATTCGTCTAAATAACGTGCTGTTTGGAAATACGTATCTACAGACGAGTCACCTGTGTTTGCTGGTTCAATTGTCGCTTCCTCTTTATCAATCGGATACGGGAAGTGATTCGATAACGTAATAAACTTCGTATAGAACGGTTGTTTCAATGTTTCTAATAACGGAATGGATTCATTAAAGAATGGTTTATCTTTTAATCCATAGTTTACCACATCTTTTTCGTTCATATCATAGTATGAAGCATCAAAGAATTTATTAAAACCAAATGATTTATAAATATCGTCACGGTTCCAAAATGTTTTATAGTTACCATGGAATACAGCTGATGTGTATCCTTGTTGTCCTAAAATTGCTGGTGCTGATTGATACGTGTTATGAGATTTCGTTGTAAATACAGATCCTTGTGGTAAACCAAACATAGAATTCTCTAACATAAACTCCGCATCAGACGTTTTCCCTTGTCCTGTTTGATGGAAGAAGTTATCAAAGTAAAGCGTATTCGCATCTTTTGTAAATGAGTTTAAGAACGGCGTAACTTCTTGACCGTTTAATTTATAATCAATTAAGAAGTTTTGGAATGACTCTAAATGAATATAAATTACGTTCATTCCCTTACCTTTACCGAAATACTCAGGATTCGGACTAGCATAAGTTGATGTTAAATAATTTCTTACTTCTGTCATATTATCTCCATCAGCTAACGCTCTTTCCGTTGATGCCTTCGCACTTTGAATTCCATCATAAATTGTGTAGTTATACGCCCCTAAATATTTCACAATATAATTTCGGTCAAACGTTCTTGTTAATAATTCAGGACGGTCAGATTCTGCAAGTCCTAAGTTAACACTGAATAATAAAATACCTGCTACAAATACTAGTGATACTTTATGCTTCGCAACACGAATTGGTTTTGGATTTGCAAATTTCGTTGCAACTAACACAATTAAAATAATTGTATCTAAGAAGTATAGCGGATCATAAAGATGTAGCAACGCAACAATACTACCACCTAAATCTCCAAAGTTATTCGTTTGTGTCAACGTCGGGAACGTAATAAAGTCACTGAAAAAGCGATAGTATACGACGTTTGCATATAAAAGAATCGACAATAACAAGTTGATAACAATTAACCAAATATAAGATCGTTTCCCTTTTGCAAATAATGCAAGTCCTAAAAATAGAACTGCTGAACTAAGCGGGTTGAAAAACAGCAAGAATTTTTGGATTGTATTTGAAATACCTAAATTAAATTCTGTTACATAAGCCGCATATGTTTTGAGCCAAAATAAAATAACGGCAAACAGAAAGAATCCAAAATGATTGCTTAGCACGCTTTTGCTCTTTAATAAGAATTGTTTCATTTCTCCACCTCTTTTGATCATCCAAGGCTTATTTTTTTATAAGTCTGTCTCTCTATTCAATTTTTTATCTTCAAATAGATTCTATTTATTTAACTATATGAAGAATACTAGTAATTATAATTTGAAGCTAGTATTTATTCAACTATTTCTTTCTATACATTTTGACCTTGGTTTCTATTTAACAAAATAAATTTGTAACATTTTCTGTTTTCTCCCAAGATTCATCCACTAATTATGACATCACATACTATATACCTTTATTCCCTACTTCGCAAATAAATATGTCTCCAGTTCTGGAACATTAATGTAATATAATTAAATTCACAATAGATAACATTTATTTTTTTATGTATATTATATTTCGTCAGTTATTTATGCTTCAGCCATTCTTCTATGTACAACATTCAAATCTCTTTCCTTCAATAAAATTATTTTTGAATAATTATTCACAATCCATAAAATACAATTTATAAAAAAACCCTCGCTCTCAAAACGAGAGCGAGGGTTTTCATCATTTATTATTGACCTTTGTACATTGCATCTACTTGTTTTTGAAGTTCTTCATTTTCTAAGAACTCATCGTAAGTAGCCTCTTTATCGATTACACCGTTTGGCGTTACTTCGATAATGCGGTTTGCAATTGTTTGTACGAACTGATGGTCATGTGATGTGAATAAAATTGTACCTTTAAATGCAATTAAACCATTGTTTAATGCAGTGATAGACTCAAGGTCTAAGTGGTTCGTTGGGTCGTCAAGTGTAATAACGTTTGCACCACTTAACATCATTTTAGATAACATACAACGAACTTTTTCGCCTCCAGATAGTACTGAAACGTTCTTCTTAACTTCTTCGCCTGAGAATAACATACGGCCTAAGAAACCACGTAAGAAGCTTTCTGACTCATCTTGTGGAGAGAATTGACGTAACCATTCAACTAAGTTGTAGTCACTGTTCTCAAAGTATTTAGAGTTATCTCTTGGGAAGTACGATTGAGATGTTGTAACGCCCCATTTAAATGAACCACTATCTGGCTCCATTTCACCCATAAGGATTTTAAATAATGTCGTCATCGCAATATCGTTACGACCGATAAATGCAACTTTATCACCTTTATTTAAAGTGAAGTACACATTATCTAACACTTTTTCACCATCAATTGTTTTAGAAAGACCTTCAACAGTTAATAAGTCATTTCCTACTTCACGTTCTGGTGTGAAGCCAACGAATGGGTAACGACGAGATGATGGCTTAATATCATCTAATGTAATTTTATCTAATAATTTTTTACGAGAAGTTGCTTGTTTCGCTTTAGATGCGTTTGAGCTAAAGCGCGCAATGAAGTTCTGTAACTCTTTTACTTTCTCTTCTTTTTTCTTATTAGCATCTTGTGTTAATTTTAAAGCTAATTGGCTTGACTCATACCAGAAGTCATAGTTACCAACATAAAGTTGAATTTTACCGAAATCAAGATCAGCCATGTGCGTACATACTTTATTTAAGAAGTGACGGTCATGGGATACAACGATAACTGTATTTTCAAAGTTCATTAAGAAGTTTTCTAACCATTGAATCGCTTTTAAGTCCAAGTGGTTGGTAGGCTCATCTAGTAATAGAATATCAGGTTGACCGAATAAAGCTTGAGCAAGTAATACTTTTACTTTCTCTGCCCCAGTTAATTCTGACATTTTCTTATCATGAAGGTCTTCACCAATACCTAAACCTTTAAGAAGAATTGCAGCTTCTGACTCAGCTTCCCAACCGTTCAGCTCAGCAAACTCACCTTCAAGTTCAGCAGCACGCATACCATCTTCATCACTAAAATCTTCTTTCATATAAATGGCATTTTTCTCTTGCATTACTTTGTAAAGACGAGTATGACCCATAATTACAGTTTCTAATACTGGGAACTCTTCGTATTCGAAGTGGTTCTGTTTTAATACTGCAAGACGCTCACCTGGCGTAATATGTATGTCACCTGTTGATGGTTCGATTTCTCCAGATAAAATCTTTAGAAATGTTGATTTACCAGCACCGTTTGCTCCGATTAAACCGTAGCAGTTACCTGGCGTGAATTTTATGTTAACATCTTCAAACAATTTGCGATCCGCGAAACGCAAACTAACGTTACTTACTGTAATCATTTGTGTCCTCCTACTAATACCGCTTATTTCAGCGTTTTCTCACCGATTGTCTTAAAAAATCGCATATTACGACTCAATTATTGTAGACTATAGTTATTATATAGTAGAAGCTGGATGAATAGCAACGGTTGATTGCTATTCCTTTCTTTCCAAACTTGAATAAAACCTTTGTTTTTAATTATATTAAAGTTACATACACGTTTTAAAGAGGATTCATTTTGAAAAAACATTTATAATTGGAGTATTATGTTTATCAATTGAAATAACACAATAATTTGTATGCATTTCGCATTATAAATAGCAAACTAAAGCACCAGGTAGTGTAAAAAGCTATTTCACCATTTGTATTATTAACTTATCTTTTAACATTGACCTATACGAGTCAATTTCATATTTTGTATTATTGATTTTTTCTTTGTTCATTTTTAACATATCAAATATTTCTAACTCTAAATTCCTTCTAGCTTCAAGAACTTTTATCGTTCCTTCTACACCTGAATGGTTATGTTCTTTCCCATAGCCTTGGTTCGTGTAATAGTCGACAAATCCTGTAGACCATTCTGGAGTTCTTTCTTTTAATGCCTTCCTAAATGAAAGTTCAAGATTATCTTGTTCTACATAGAATAACATTGGATTTAGATTCTCTATGATTTTTGCAACTTTCATTACATAATTTATTATTTTTTCTTTTTGTTCACCGTATTTAATCATCCCAATCGTTAATGGATTTTGTATGAAACAACATTCAAAAATATAAACCTTATCATCTTCTAGAGCAATTTCAGCAAAGTCATTCCATTTGTCAGCAATTAATTCAACATTTTTATCTAATGGTAATTCATATATATCGTTTCTTGAAATATCGTTACATAATTCGTCCGAAAACTGGTCACCAAACTCATTTTTTATCTTTCTGTATGGTAATAAATAATTGCTTCCTTTTTTTAAAACTCTTTTAAGAAGCACTTCTTTAAAATCTCCACTGTTAGATACTAATCTATCGAATTCAAATTTATTAAAACAAGATACACCATCATAGTCGGCGGGGTGGTTCAAATTCCCCTCTAAAAATAGTTCAACTTCAATTTTATTTTGGCTTAGAATTTCATTTATTAGCTTTGCAGTGGTCGATTTTCCGAATCCAGGTAAACCTTCTACTATTATTAGTTTTGCATTCATATTTATAAATCCCTTCCTTCAAAGTATTTAACCAAGATTTAAAAAATTAATTACTCCACTGCAATCACTCCTTCAAAATATGATATTCACCATTTCCTTTGAAAAATCCTTCTTAAAGTATCCTGACCGTTAGTTTAAGAACATTTTTTCACAATCTCTACCATTATTTTAACATAAATTTTCCATTTATCTTTTAAACCAAATACTTTGTCAGTAATCCCCAATCGTTGCGCTGCTGTTTTTACTGTTTTCTTTTTCTCTTCCTTTGCAATTTTACTATATAAAAGTACTTAAACAATGTAATACCAATTAAAAAAGGGATGCTAAATCATATGTGATTTACATCCCTAATTTGTGTGTTATTTTATATGTTCTCTCCCATAACTGAAACAGTTACTTTTAAAAGGCGATTCTTTTATTTCCTTTCACTTAATTTCTTTGCATAATTCTTCATTTTACTCGTTAAGCCTATTAAAGCAGGTAGCAATATCGGCATCACAATAATAGCTAATAGTAACAATGCAACACCAACAACGGATGCTACTTGTATAAGCGTTAATACACCTGAAGGGATTAATGCAGCAAATGTACCACCTAAAATAAGTGCCGCTGATAATACGACTCCTCCGATATGACGAGAAGCAGTTACAATTTTCGTCGCTGGGTCCTCTTCTAACTCATTGTATCTCATCATTACAAAAATACTATAATCCACTCCTAAAGCGACAATCATTATGAAACTAAAGAATGGAACATTCCAGCTTAGTGAATCTACGTTTAGTAAGTGTGTACTAATTTGTTCACTTATACCAAGTGATGCAAAATAAGCTAATATTAAAGATCCAATAATAAAGATTGTGTTTAATAATGAACGTGTAATCACGATTAATACGATTGCAATTCCAATTAACATAATTGTAGCTGTACGTAAGAAGTCTTGCCCTGTTACTTCTTTTAAATCAACGTTTCTAGCTGTTGTTCCTCCAATTGCTGTTTTCGCATGATTTAATTCCGTCCCCTTCAAAGTACCATCTATCGTTTTATTGATTTCTTGAATAATTGGCATGGCTTCTTTTGAATACGGATTTACGTCTAAAATGATTGTCATTTTAGCAGTCTTTCTATCATGTGACATGTACGTATTCAAAGCTTTTTGGAAATCTTCTCCCTCCAAAACTTCTTTTGGAATATAAAATTTCTCAGAGCTTTTTGATTCATTTAGTTCTCCTAAATATTTCTGAGCATCCCCTAGGCCGTTACTTACCTTTTCAAGGCCTTCTGTACTTTTAGATAGTCCTGATTGTAATTGTCCCATCTGTTCTTGCAAGTCTTTCAGTCCGGTTAATAGCTGACCTTGCCCATCGTTTATTTTCGTTAATCCGGTTTGTAACTCAGATGACTTGTTTGCAATTTGTTTTGAACCTGTTGCTCCTTCATTTAATCCATTTTTAAGATCAGCTGCTCCTTTTTGTAACTTAGTAACTCCATTGCTCATTTCTTTTAAGCCGTTATCCACTTTCAATAACGATTGATTCGCTTCTTTAAATGATCCCATCGCCGCATTGTGCTGCGCTGCTAATTGATTTAATTCATTTGACAGCCCACCTAATTGCTTTTGAGCCTCTTTAGCAATTCCTATCGTCTGCAGAATGTTAGGATCATTTGCTAATTCTGGTTTCGTTTGAATGAAATTGGTCATTAACATTTCAATTTGTTCATAACCTTTCTTCGCACCGTCAATCGCTTGAGAAATACTTCCGAAGTATTGATCGTAAGAACTTAAACCTTTTTCTAACTGCGTATAGCCAGCATGAAGTTGTGAAGTTGCATGAGATAATACACTTATATTTTCATTTACTGAAGTTAACCCACTCTCAATTTGCTGCGCACCTTTTGCTCCGTCATTTATGCCATTTGATAGTTGATTTAAAGCTGTTCCTAATGCCAATACACCATTTTTCGCTTCATTTGTTCCATCAATTAACTTTTGAACGTTTGCAAGACTATTTGAATCCTTACTACCCATTTTATCTTTCGCAGTAGTTAATCCATCATTAATTTCCTTTATACCACCATTGGCATCTCCTAAACCTGTATTTAGTTCACCCGCTTGTTTATTTATATATAGTTCTTTAATTCTTTCACCAGTTGGACGTGTCGGTGCATATACTTCTGAAACACCTTTCACTTTCAAAATCTTTTCAGTTAGTTCATCTAAAGTTTGAAGCGAACTCGCCTCATCTAACTTATTATTCGATTGAATGACTAACGTACTTGGTGAAGAAAAACCAGGTGGAAAATGTTCTTCTATTACGTTAATCCCCATTTTCGACTCATATTTATTGTCTACTTCAAATAAATCGTTGTAATTAAGTGTATTAGAATACTTTAATACGAAAGGAATCGATATCACGAATACAATAATTAAAGCGACAAACGGTCTTGCAACTGAATTTTTCGCAAAGAATCCCCATAGACGACTATCTTCATGGCCTTTAAATGTTTTAACTGGATAAAACATCCCTTTTCCTAGAAGCACCATGAAAAATGGATTTAACGTAGTTAATACGAGTAATAATACTGCAACACCAATTGCTACCGCTGAAGTAGATTGATATAATTTAAAGCTCGCTAAAGCAAGAGATGCAAAACCAATTAGTACTGCTATCCCGCTATATAAAACGGTTTTCCCTGCCGATTTAAATGTTTCTTTCGTAGCCAAAAATGAGTTTTCTTGTTTACTTAATTCTTCTTTAAATCTCGTAAATAATAAAATGTTATAGTCTGTTCCAACCCCAAACAGGACAACAACTACAAAGACTTGCGTAAAGTTTGAAAACGGGAAATTAAATTGATCTACAAGATGGGCAATAACCCCCATTGAAACTAAGTACGATACACCAACTGTAAGAAGTGAAATAATCGGAACAACAGGTGAACGGAATACAATGATTAATACTACAAGAATGAAAATGATAGAAATAACTTCAGTCTTTTTCACTCCCTCTTGAGAAGATGTAAGAAAATCACCTGCTACTAAGTCACTTCCTGTTAAGTACGTTTTTACCCCTTTCGTTTTCACTTTATTATGAAGATTATTTGAAACTTTCGATATTTCACCATGTTTTTTATCTATCGATATTTGCGTTAAAATAGTCGTATTATCTTTAGAAACTAATTGTTTCTCTAATTCTTTATTATCTAAATGTGAAACAACTTCTTTAATTCCTAATTGTTCTTTTTCATTTTGCAAAGCATTGATTGTTTTTGTTATTTCCTCTTTTTGTTCAGTCGTTAAAGCTGTTTTACTACCACTATTAAAAACTGCTATAATCTCATACTTTTCTGTCCCGTCTTTATTCATTTCTTTTATCATTTTGTCAGCAATACTACTTTGTTCTGTATTAGGAATCGTAATGTGCCCTTTTTCTTTCACTAATTTATCCATATTAGGCATCGTAACGATCATTGTAATGGTAATAACTATCCACAATAGAAAAGATAAACTTCTCCAATTTCTCAGCTTGCTCATTTGCATCATCTCCCACGATTAAAATTTTACGTTAGTTACGGAATGAATATTCATTCCTATTATTTTGAAAACACCCTTTCGGAATGAACGTTCATTCCTCTCGTTCTATTAATTTACTTTTTAGCTCTATTAAACTATGGATTTCGGAATGAATGTTCATTCCTATCCTTATAACGCTATAGAATCAAATGATTCTAATAGCATTCCAACAGCTTTCTTCCAGTTCTTTTACCAATTCTTCTGTATATTCTAATTGGCCTGTTTCCATTACTTTAATTAATTTTTCAATCGGTTGATATACAATGATAATTAACGCAATTGGTGGTAATGGACGGAGAAAACCTTTTTCGATTCCATCCTCAATCAAGTCCATAAAGAAACCCATAAAATCCTCGAATATTTCATTACTATGTTCATCGAGAAAATAACTATCACAGTGAGAATTCGTAAAAAGAAAAGCATCTGCATTTTGTCTTGCAAATTCAAATAAACGGTTGTATGTATGGCTAAACTGTTCACGAATATTTGCATTGACTGGAAAGTCGGTTTTTATTAACTCTGATAGCTGTAAAACACTTTTCGTAAATAAAGAATTAACAAGTGCTTCTTTATTTTCAAAATAACGATAAATGGTACCAGCACCTACTTTTGCTTTTTCAGCAATCATCGGAATTGTTGTACCATCATAACCTCGTTCTGCAAAAAGTTGTATTGCCGCATCAAAAATGTCTTCTTGTTTATTTTTAGCCATTTTTTCACCTCAATTTCAGGAATGAAAATTCATTCCGTTTTTAATTATAAATTACATCGGTTAAAAGTCAAGTGTGTGACAAGTATCATTGCGTTTTTAATCCCTTGTTTTGTGAAAAAATTTATATCAGCGATTATTAAAATATATCAGCGATTTTCAGGATATATCGGCGCATCTCTAATTATATCAGCGATTTTCAAAATATATCGACTTACCGACAAAAACTGACAACATTTGAAGAAGCTATTCCAAATGAAATTTTAGAATAGCCCGATTTCAAATATGCAGATTAAAAGAAATCATAAATAAACGGCTTGTGCACTGGTACTACATTCTCAAATGCCCGTATTTCCTCTTCGCTTCCGCTAATTAATTCTAATTCATTTAGTTCTAATGGGTGTTTGTATCCAAGCAATATTGTAGATAGTGCATTTATATCTAGCTTGATCCCTTTATCCATCGTTTCTTCTATAATTGTTATTTCATAATTTGCAAGTCTCACTGATACATTATTCCACGGTGCAAATGAATCTGTAATGTGTAGAATGACTTCTTGTTGTACATTGTTCCAGTTTAACTCATACTGTTTTAAGAAATGCTCTACATCTACAATTCTTCCCATAAAATATGGTTTTATTTCTGTTTTCACACGTGGTTCTTGCAATGTATATAACAACTGTTCGTTTTCACTTACTGTCATTTCAAGTTCTTTAATCATAGAATCATGTTGGCAAATAAAGTTCCATAGACCATTTCGAGCTTCATTATGCAGTGGTACGAATTCTTCTACAGTCATTTTAGATTTTTCTATTTTATATAACATGTAACCTGCTGCAGTTTTATTTTCATCGTAGTAAATTGCTAATGTTAAATCCTCATAAACAGCTTGTAACCACCATTTTTCATTGCGAACAAGCATACCAGAAAAACGTTCTGCAAATGTTTCATAAAGCTTCTCGACTTCTTCTGGGTGATTTTCTTTATTGAAACGTTTCACAGTACCATTCACTTGTTTTTTCATAACTAAATCACTCTTTGTCAAATGACATACGAGAAGATTCGCACAAAGTTCCCAGCCGTATTTACGGTAAAATGTAACAGCAAATGGATGTAACATTGATACTGTATATCCGTCTTTTTTCATCGTTTGAAGAGAATGTTGAAGCAATTCTTTCACATATCCGCTTCTTCTGTATTCTGGATACGTCGCTACCCCTGCAACGCCACCCATTTTAAATTTTTCTTTTCCTATGTATATATGAAACGGAATAAGGTGTAGTTTTGCAGCTAAGTCATTACCTTCCATAATACCGTATACTTCATGACTTTCCTTCATTCTTGTAAGTTGCTGCTGCATTCGTTCTTCTTCAACTTTATATTGAAAAGCGTATTCTGATAAGCGTAATGCTTCTCTAAATTTATCTTCTTTTAATCGTATAACGTTCATAAATTTTCCCCCTTCTTTATTTGAATTGTACCATAATTTAAAATATTACAGTGCGGTGAATGAAATTATATAGACTTAACGACACAAATTCAATATAAAAAAGCAGATACATCCTGTATCTGCTTCTCATCCATTTATTTAGTTAACCTTTGAAGTTCTTCGAAGAATGTAGGGTATGATACGCCTACTGCTTCTGCGTCTTCAATTGTTGTTTTTCCTTCTGCTAGACAGCCGGCAATCGCAAGCATCATTCCGATGCGGTGATCACCATAACTATTAACTGTATTTCCTTTTAAAACTGATTTCCCGTAAATAATCATCCCGTCTTCAGTTGCTTCTATGCGAGCACCTAGTTTCGTTAATTCCGCTACGACTGTATCAATACGGTTTGTTTCTTTTACTTTTAATTCGTGTGCATCTTTAATTACTGTAATTCCTTCTGCTTGCGTTGCCGCTAATGCGATTACAGGAATTTCATCAATTAATCTAGGGATAATATCTCCGCCGATTTCGATTCCTTTTAATGAAGATGTTTCAATTGTAATGTTTGCAGCTGGTTCTGATGCTCCTTCGTTAATTGGCTCTACAGTGAACGTAGCACCCATTTTCTCTAAAACATCAATAATACCTGTACGTGTTGGATTCATACCTACATTTTGTAATACTAGTTTACTATTTGGAATAATTGCACCTGCTACTAAGAAAAAGGCAGCTGATGATACGTCACCTGGTACTTGAACATCCGTCGCTGTTAACTTTTGTCCACCTGCTAGTTTCACTGTCTTTCCTTCGCGAGTTACTTTGACGCCAAATGCTTCAAGCATTCTTTCCGTATGATCGCGAGAAATATGTGGTTCTGTAACAGCTGTTACACCTTCTGCACGAAGTCCTGCAAGTAAAATAGCTGATTTCACTTGTGCGCTTGCTACCGGGGAAGTGTATTCAATTGCTTTTAAATCCCCACCACGTATTGTTAGCGGTGTAAACGTTCCTTCTTCGCGGCCATCAATGTTTGCACCCATTTGTTTTAATGGATTTGTTACACGTTTCATCGGTCTTTTTGCAATAGACGCATCACCTTGTACGCAAGAGAAAAATGGTGTATTTGCCAAAATTCCTGACATTAAACGTATAGTTGTACCAGAATTACCAACATCTAATACAGCTTTCGGTTCTTGTAAACCTTCTAATCCTTTACCAACTACAGTGACTTCATCACCGTTTTGTACGATGTCTACTCCCATTTCTTTAAAACAAGAAATCGTACTTAAACAGTCTGCACCAGGCAAGAAACCTTTAATTGTTGTTTTTCCTTCTGCAATCGCACCGAACATGACAGCGCGGTGAGAAATCGATTTATCTCCTGGAATTGTAATGTTGCCATTTAATCCGTTATTAACAGGTTGTATTGTTCTTTCCTTCACGTTTTCACCTTCTCATTTAAATTGTTTCATACGTTTGGTATTTTTCTTCTCCAAGCGCTAGCTTTGCTTTCATACGATCTTCTTCTCGTTGGAAGCTAATACGTAATACCCCAAGCAATCCTTCACGTGCTTCTAATATTTGCAAGTTCGTAATACTAATTTCTTCGCGCGCTAAAATACTTGTAATGTGAGCCAATGCCCCTACTTTATCTAAAACATCGACGTATAAGTCGTGATAGGCAGGAATCGCCCCTCTCTTTCTTACCGGTAAAGAGTCACGGTATTCTTTCGCATCCGCAAAATAGTTTTGAATCTCGCCTGCATCTCCGCTAGAAACTGTATCATATAAATCTTCCATTTCAGAGATCCACTCTTTTAATAATACCATTAAATGCTCTCGATTTTGCTTAACAATATCACTCCACATTTTCGGACTACTAGATGCGATACGTGTAATGTCTTTGAAACCTCCAGCAGCTAGCTGATGGATAAGTGGATTATCTCCTGCATGTTTCTCCACTTGCTTTACTAATCCAGCGGCAATAAGATGCGGGAAATGACTAACGATCCCTGTTACATAATCATGTTCTTCTGTATTTAAAACAAGGAAATGTGACCCTGTTCCTTTTAACCAATCTTTTAACTCTTCCACAGGTTCATTTGGCACATGATTCATTGGCGTTAAAATATAAAATGCATTTTCAAATAAATGCGCTTTTGCACTTTCAACTCCCGTTTTATGAGAACCTGCCATCGGATGTCCACCAATGAAAGAAATTTCCTTTGAAAATAAAGCTTCCGCTTCATTCATAATTGTTCCTTTTGTGCTACCAACATCGGTTACAATAACATCTTTTCGTAAACGAAATGACGCTAATTTGTGTAATAACTTCTTCGTTTCTTCAACTGGTGAAGCAAAAACAATTAAATGTGCCTCTTCACATGCATGTTGTAAATTTACTGCTATTTCATCTACTACGTGTAATTCTTTTGCACGCTCTACTTGTTCTGGAAATATATCATAACCTGTTATCGTTACATCGTGCTCTTTCTTAATTGCTAATGCGAGAGAGCCTCCGATTAAACCAGTTCCAATTAATACTACCTTCTTATGCATTTGCCTCATCTCGAGACTTTCTTTTTTTATTTTCAAAGTGTTGTTGTAACACTGAAATCACCCCTTCATTTTGCTCCCTTGTTCCGACTGTAATACGGACGCCATTTGGGAACGGACGAATAATAAATCCTGCGTGTGCACAAGCTTCATAAATCTCTCCAGCATTCTCAACTGGCAAAAAGATGAAATTTGTTTGCGATGGATAAAATGGAATATCATGTTCCTTACAAAAGCTCTCGTATTGTTGTAATCCCTCTGTATTTACACGAACTATTTCCTCAATAAACTCCTCATCACCAAAAGCAATCGTCGCTGCTTTTTGTGCTAATGAAGATACGTTAAATGGCAAACGTACGACATTTAATTTTTCGATTAACTCTTCATGTCCAACCGCATATCCAACGCGGTAAGAAGCTAATCCGTACGCTTTAGAAAACGTTCTAAGTACAAGAATATTTTTATGTTTTTCTAAAAGCGGTAATGTCTCTGGAAAATCTTTTGCTGTTACGTATTCATAGTACGCTTCATCAATGACAATTAACGTATTTTCACTAATGCCTTCAATAAATTGAGTCAATTTTCGGTCATTCACATATGTGCCTGTCGGGTTATTTGGATTACAAATCCATACGATTTTTGTATTGTTATCTACTACTGAAGAAATTTCGTCTAAGTCGTATACACCGTTATTTAACGCAACTTCCTTCACTTCGCAACCTTCTATAATTGCATGATGACGGTACTGCGGGAATGTTGCTCCAGCCGTTACGATGTTATCACCTACTTTTAGTACTGCACGGCTTATTATTTGAATGACTTCATCTAAACCACTACCGCAAAGTACTTGTTCCATTTGCACATGTAACTTATTTGCAATTGTTTGACGGAGCGTTGTAGCACCTCCGTCAGGATATAAAGCATGATCCAACCACGATTTTTGCAACTCATCTAAAACTCGTGGTGAACAGCCGAATGGATTTTCATTCGATGCTAATTTAACAAACGAATGATCTCCGTACACTTCTTTCATTTGTTCAAGTGATTTACCTGGTTTATATGGTTGTAATGATGATAGTTGCTCTTTTACTTGCATGTTAAAACCACCTTTTTATTAAAATTCTTTTGCGTATTTATTATGTTGCGTAATGTTTTGTTGAATTAATTCCATACGATCTTTTCCGAATTGTTCGACTAATGCATGTGCAAGTTCCCATGCTACAACAGATTCAGCTACTACACCTGCTGCTGGTACTGCACAGCTATCAGATCTTTCAATACTCGCTTGGAATGCTTCTTTCGTATCAATGTCAACGCTTGCTAACGGTTTGTATAATGTAGGTATTGGTTTCATTACACCTCTTACGACAATTGGCATTCCCGTTGTCATACCGCCTTCTAAACCGCCGGCATTATTCGTTTTTCTCGTGTATCCTTGTTCTTCATCCCATAAAATTTCATCATGCACTTTACTTCCTGGCTGTCTTGCCGCTTCAAAACCAACGCCAATTTCAGCACCTTTAAATGCATTAATACTCATAATCGCACCAGCAAGTTTTGCATCTAATTTACGATCGTAATGAACGTAACTACCGACGCCAATTGGCATACCTTCTGCAATAACTTCAACTATACCACCGATTGAATCTCCGCTACTTTTTGCGTTATCAATCGCATCCATCATCTCTTGTTCTACTGTTTTATCTAAACATCGAACTGGTGAATTTTCAGTAATTGTTTGAATTTCTTCAATTGACAAGTTTGAAATATGTTTTGCTTTTACTCCACCAATTTCAAGTACATGCCCTGCTATTTCTACGCCTAATTCTTTTAAAATTTGTTTTGCAACTGCACCAGCAGCTACACGAACTGTCGTTTCTCTTGCAGATGAGCGCTCTAGTACGTTTCTTATATCACGGTGACCGTATTTAATTGCCCCGTTTAAATCCGCATGTCCTGGACGTGGTTTCGTAATTGTACGTTTCATTTCTTTACTTTCTTTTTCCGAAATTGGCTCTGCACCCATTACTTTCGTCCAATGTTTGAAATCATCATTTTTTACGATTAACGTAATGGGTGAGCCAAGTGTCATCCCATGACGAACACCACTTACAATTTCAACTGTATCTGTTTCAATTTGCATACGTCTTCCGCGTCCGTGCCCTTTTTGTCTTCTTAATAATTCTTTATTAATATGTTCCGCCGCCAGCGTTAAACCTGCTGGTACACCTTCTAAAATAACTGTTAACTGCGGTCCATGTGATTCTCCAGCTGTAATGTATCTCATTTCTCTTGCCCCTTTACTATTTTTTTGTACAAAAAAGTCCCTACTGAGCGCTCAGTAGGGACGATGTTCATCGCGGTACCACCCTAGTTGTAGACTTCTTTCGTCTACCTCTCTTCTTCTTTAACGATCATTAGACCGTCTTTCCCATCAAAACTTGACGAAAAAGATGCTCCAAGGCTGTAATTCATGCTTACCTTTGTACTGATTCACACCAACCATCAGCTCTCTTTAACAGTGAGATAAGCACTACTGTTTCCTCTTCAGCGCATATATGATATGGAATTAAGATAATTTATTTTTGAATCCTTTTAACTCTTCCATGAATTTATGGAATTCTGGAATATCCATTTGTTGTGCAGAATCTGATAATGCAACTGCAGGGTCTGGATGTACTTCAGCCATTACTGCATCTGCGCCAATTGCAAGAGCCGCTTTCGCTGTTGGTAATAATAAATCTCTACGTCCAGTTGAATGCGTTACGTCAACAACAACTGGTAAATGTGTTTCTTTCTTTAAAATCGGTACTGCTGAAATGTCTAATGTGTTACGTGTTGCTCTTTCGTATGTGCGGATACCACGCTCACATAGAATAATTTGGTCGTTACCTTGTGCAATGATGTATTCTGCTGCATTAATGAACTCATCAATTGTTGCTGCTAATCCACGTTTTAATAATACTGGCTTGTTAACTTTACCTACAGCTCGTAGTAAATCGAAGTTTTGCATGTTACGTGCACCAACTTGAATTACATCAACGTAGTCTAATGCCATTTCAACATCATTTGGATTTAAAATTTCACTAATGATTGCTAAGTCGAATTCATCTGCTACTTGGCGTAAAATTTGTAATCCTTCTACTCCTAAACCTTGGAAATCGTATGGCGATGTTCTCGGTTTGAAAGCACCACCGCGCATTAATTTTAAGCCTTGGTCTTTCATCGCTTGCCCTACTTGGCGAACTTGTTCTAAGCTTTCTACCGCACAAGGTCCCATGATGAACGTTTGTGTGCCGTTACCAATCAATTCACCTTTCACATCAACGATTGTGTTTTCTTGTTTCTTTTTACGTGATACTAGTAATGCTTTACGGTTATCATCTTCTTGTAATTCTAAGCTAGCTTTGAAGATTGTTTTGAAAATATGTTGAACCGTTGACGTTTCGAATGGTCCTTCGTTATTCTCAGCGATCATATCAAGTACTTCACGCTCACGTACTGGATCAAAACGTTTCGTACCTTGTACTTGCTTTTGCTCCCCAATTTTTTGAACGATTTCACCACGTTTGTTTAAAAGGTGTAATAGTTGTAAGTTAATTTCATCTACCTGTTTACGTAATTGATCTAATTCATGATTTGCCATTTGGAAATCCTCCTCTAATGTTTTAAAAGTATAGTAAGAGAATGAAAAATTCTCTATTTTCTGAACTGGTCAATTATACAAATTTAAAGTGGAATCGATACCTCTTCTTATTTTAAACTAATCATTCGTACAAAGACACTCTCTACTAGTTAAAAACCCACTTTTTTTGTACAAAAAATCCCTACTGATGCAATCAGTAGGGACGATATTTATCGCGGTACCACCCTAGTTGTAGACTTCTTTCGTCTACCTCTCTTCATTGTTAACGATCATCTGACCGTCTTTCCCTTCATAAAGATATATACTATCTTTACTACAAAAAAGATGCTCTAGGACTGTAATTCGCTCTTGTTTTTGTACTGGTTCACACCGACCACCAGCTCTCTGTTACAGGGAAACAACAACTACTGCTTTTCCTTTCAACGCATACATATTTAATTTTCAAGTTGGGCCACTAAAATACAAAAAGTCCCTACTGAATAAATCAGTAGGGACGATATTTATCGCGGTACCACCCTAGTTGTAGACTAACTTTCCGTCTACCTCTCTTCACTGTTAACGATCAATTGACCGCTTTTTCTTCATAAAGACAATACTATCTTTACTACGAAAAAGATGCTCCAAGACTGTAATTCATGATTATCTCTGTACTGGTTCACACCAACCACCAGCTCTCTGTTACAGTAAGACTAACCACTACTGTGATCTCTTCATTGCACTTTGTTTATTCAAATGTTTTTTGAAATTGAATAAGTATGATTCGTATTATAGAACGCTTTTCAAAACACTGTCAACAACTTTTTATATATTTTTTTAAATTACATTTTTGCCCTACATTTCTTCTTGTAAATTCTCCAGAACAATTCCGATGCGAATTATCTCATTATCTATTGCATTTATTACACATTTTTCTACTCTATATCCAATTAATAATTCTTTTATTTGAATGATTTCCGTTTCAAGTAAATTAGCTTCCTGAAGCGTTTGCAGTAAAGTGAAAAATACGTTTGCATACAACTCTTTATACATTTTTATACTCTCTGTTTTCTCAAGTATTTCATGAAATAACTGTTTTAACTCCGTTTGATTCCCTTTTCCACCCACGTCCAAAAATGTTTTACAAATGATAGATAATCCTCTTTCTACTATTTCATCCATAAATAAAATAATACGTAAAAGCATTACATATTCTCTAGCTGTGATTCCCCCCATTTTCGGTCGCTCTCGCAAAAATATACTGAGCCAAGCTGCCCAAAATTTTTGTTGTTCTTTTGCACTTAACGTTTTGACATAATAGCATAAGAACTGCATAAATTTAATTTTATTTTCTTCATTTTCTCGTATAAGTAAAGGGTATAACCAGTCTGTTTTTTGTTCCCAATACAGTACACATTTAATAAATACAAAACTGAGCCATTTTAAGAAAGCTTCCCTCGTATGCGGATGTAATACTTTCAAATGTTCTACCGCATACTTAATAAATCGCTTCATTTCTGTAAATAAAGGTAAATTGATTTGTGTGTAACATAGGCCAGCCCATGCATATTTCGTAATCTCATTTTCCTTCTTTAACTCTAAGTACGGTAACAAATATTTTCGGCACCATTGCTTCTCAATATGATAAAGAAATGTAATATCTGCTACTAAACGAGCTATCATAAAATTTGTTCGTTCTGTACTAATTCTTACTTGTTCTTCAAACAAAAATAAATATTCATACACATTACGATCGTATAAATGATCATATGATAACAGTTTTAATAATACTGCTGTCATTTTCCCAACAGGATGCTGAATCGATTCATTGTAAAAATCTTGTTTTGCCAGCTTAAAATCCGTGTCACTTTTCATGACTTGAGGGAATACCGAAAAAGCAAACCGCTTTACATTGCGTATACTATTTTCCTCTAACTCTTCTAATCGATTACTAATTTCATATAGAAAGCTACTAATTAACCAATGAAAAGCTGTATTTCTAACGAATTTCTGTAATAGAGGAATAACTTTTTGTATTTGTTCATTTGTCAGTCCTCGGTTATTTCGCCACTCCCTAATACAAACAAACCATACTTCATTACTTATTTCGTGCATTCCAACTAATTGATATGCAAATGAAATACTCCATTCTGTATTCAATTTACATGCTTTCGATAACATCTCTAAAAAATGACGTTGTTCAAAAACACCATCTTGAGAAAATTGCTGAACTTGCTTCATAATTTCATCGTCTTTTAGTTGCAATAATCCATCAGCTGTCACATTACAAGTAATACTTTGTTCTGCCGCCTCTTTCTTTTGTACACTGTATCGCTCAGAATGAAAATGAGGATGTTTTTGCTTCATTAACTCGTAACCTTTTGCCGTAGATGGACTATTCGAATCACAAGTGAATAATAAATCCAACACGAAACAAACATCAAATGCTCTTTCCTCCGCAAGGTCCTTTAATACAATTTGAATGACTTCTTCCTTTGTTTTTTCTAAAGAGAGTGCGTAATGATTTTTTATAAGTTGAAAAACTTCGTGTTTATACGTGACGTCTAAAAGAATTCCTTCCTGTAACAACCATTTCATTTTCTCATCGGCGCTAACAAATACATTTTTATTCATCGCATCAATTGCAATTCGATTTTGAAGTACGCTGTTTGCTTCTATCATTTCTGTAATATAATAATTTGCTTTTTTCTCATCGTTTTCACATAGATAGGTTAAACATTCTTTTACAATTTGAATTAAAAACGCTAGATCATTTTGCTGAAACTCTTTTTCCACATTTTCCTTATCCCTTTTTTTCAGTGCCGCTTGCCTTAGTGATAACATCCGCATCTTCTCTATTCCCATCATCATAATTGGAACGGCATAATAGGAAATATGCGGTTTCATCTTTTCATTCCAAATTTGCTCCACAAAAGAAAATGTAGACACGGGTAAACGACTCGATTCCTCAAGTTCTATTGATTCCCCGGTATCATTTCCCCACTTTCTTTCACGCTTCAACTTAAGTTTGCCGTCCAAAATAAACGTTAGTAACAATAAAGCGATTTCTTTATGCTCAGGAAAAGAACATTTTTGCAGTAAGTAAGCAATTGTTTCGATCGATTTACTATCTTTTTCAGCTGTTTCTAATAAAAGCAGTGTCCACCTTGCAAACAACAACGGGTCCATTTTCATTTTCGTTTCGTTTAAGTAGCTACAAATTGTTCTCCATAATAACGGAGATAGTTTAGAATGATTTTTAAAAATCAATTGAAATAATTCTTTTTGATGACTAAAAAGAAATTGTTCCACTAACCATTTTGCAAGTAATTCATCTACCTCATTATAGTTTGATGTAATTAAAAATAAATTTTGTAATTTCCCTTCCGCTTCAAGCCATTCCACCCATTCATAATCGTGAGCAAATTCAACGAAGTAGCGGACTGTTTCAATTTTTTTTATAGATTGTTTTATGTATGATAATTGTTCCTGCTCTACTGACGGCGGTACTGTTACTATGTCACGAATTCGCATTCGTTTTGTAATATAATTATCCCCCATTAACTCCGCCCATCGTTTTACTGCTTTAACGAGAGATTGATGATTATTACCTTTATTCGGATATACAATCGGCCGTATTCCTAAATGCTCCCAGTGGTACGTATTTTCCCCTTGTGCGACAAATGCATAACGTCTTGTACTTGGTGGTAAACCAGTTGCTAAATATTTCATTACTGGGTCATTATGGCTATATCCAACGAATAAAACGGTATAATTCGAGAATAAATCAACTAAAAACCTTCTTGCCCATCCTTCTGTCAAGTAAGCCCTTCCAAAATCACCATCTGTTAAAATTAACGCTTCTTTTTCTTGTTCTATATTGCCATGTATGTAAGCAAGTCCTTTAAACGCTCTACCTGTAGGTAACGCAGGTGCGTAATATACGTTTAATTCTCTATTCATTTCTTTTATCGCAGTTGTAAAATGTCGATCAAAATTTGTTGTTACAATGCGGACTTCTGTATCTAAAGGAAACAACCTCGGAATCGCATAATGAAGCGGATTCGGCTTTGACTTTTCAATATGAACTAAATCTCTTGCAACTTGGTGTACATCTTTTGTTTTCGCAATTTTACCAAGATAATAATCATGCGGTTCTGTAATTTCACGTTTTTCGACATATAACGTTTTTGCAATTTCATCAACTAAATCATCAAAATTTGGTAAGTTTGATTTCCCTTTCATAGAAACTCCCGCTCCAACAAATAGCACTAACTTTCCTTTTTCAAGATGATCAATTAACTCGTCTGGAATTTCTACTTCTGAAGTAATCCACACCGAGGATTCCCCCTTACCTAAAAATGTCATATACTCTCATTTTACTATAACATTTTCCTTTTGTTTTTTTAATATTTAGACAAATAATTGACATGAAAAAGTTTTATGTAAATATATTCGTTACAATGTATGAACTCCTATATTTATTGCAAAACTATGGATAAAACGGAGGTGTAAATTTTGAATGATTTCACAGTAGTGCTTATCAAGTTTATATCGTGCATTATCGCATTTAGTATCGGACTCGCTTTATTTTTCCCAGCAACGTTCGTCCAAATTATTTCGTTCAGTCTCTTTGTTACAATCGTATCTTATATGTTCGTTGATAAAATCATATTAAATCGAATCGGTAATACCGGTGCCATTATGTCGGATTTCTTACTAACGTATTTAAGCGTATGGATTTTCGGTAATATTTTATTAGACAACTATATGCAAATTGCATGGGGAAGCATCCTTTCCGCAATTGTCTTCACATTATCAGAAGTAATCGTTCATCGCTTCTCTAACTCTCACACAAAGCACCACAACGATAATATTCGTATTAATCGTCGCTTCGCATATGGTACGGAGTTTGCGGAAGAACAGAATATATTGGATAAAGATAAGAAGAAGTAATATTTTGATACAGGAGCGCCCTTTTTAATTATGTGGTGCTCTTTTTTGTGTTTTTATTATGGTACGTGAAATTATATGAACGATTTTTCAAATATATCAACGATTATTGCAATATATCGACGTTTCAACAAAGGATATCGACTTACCGACATTATTTGACACGATTTCCTCTAATAAAAAACTGCCTCTTATTTAGAGACAGTTTCTTTCAAATCTTTTAACGTAACAACATTAGCAAACGCTCCAAACACTACGTTATGATGCTTCACAATGTCTTCAGCAAGTAACACCTCTGTATCAAACGTACTATGTGCATCGCTCACTAACGTTACTTTATACCCTTCACTAAACGCTCTGCGCGTTGTCGTATCCACACAGTACTCCGTTTGCATTCCTGAAATGATAACATGATCGATTCCCTTGTCTTGCAATACTTCTTTTAGGTTCGTCTTGTGGAATGAATCTGGGGTCGTTTTTTCAACGATACTGTCCCCTTCTTGTGGTGCAATTTCCACATGGATCTTCCAGCCATCTGTACCTTTTTCTAACGGATGATCTTTTGGTCCGTTATGTTGTACATAAATAACCGGTATATCATTTAAACGGCATTCCCCAATAAGCTCTTGTAATGTCTCTAAAAACTTTTCCCCATTATGTACTGGCATTCCTGCTGTATACATACCTGCTTGTACATCAATTACTAATAATGCTTTTTTCATATTGCGCCGCTCCCTTTTATTTATATTCCATCATCCAACAATCTTCTAATACCCCTTCATGTAGTTCATGTTCCTTTAAAATCTTCACCTTTTTAAATCCACATTTTTCATAACACTTTATTGCACGTTCATTATTTACTTTCGGGTCCATTGCGATTGCTTCTGCTCCTATTTCGCTCAAAATGTATGTAATTGCGGCCTTAACAAATTTTGTTCCAATTCCTTTTCCCCAATAAGTTGGTTCTCCAATAAATTGATCCATCCCCCATACATTTTGTGATGCTTCATAGCCATATAAAGTTTTCCACTCCGAATCAACTGGATACATTTGAATATAACCGATCGGCACACCATCAAACTCTATTAAGCATCTTTTTTCATGACTATTTGGATTATGTATAAAATGATCCAGTACCATTTCTACTGATTGCGGGTTATCTCGTCCTTCATAATATTGAAGTACTTCTTGGTCTGTTAACCATTTTGAAATGATTGGTGCATCCTCTTCTACTACGTACCTAACCGATACATTATCTTTTTGAAATAGCATATAGTACCTCTTTTTAATTCTTTATATTTTTCTTGTAGTGAAATCTTTCATTGCACCTATTAGTGCGTATGGTAACAATGTAATCGCAAAAAATGCTGTAAACACATTAAAATGAGGAATTTCATATGGAGTGAACCATTCTGTGAAAAATTGAGAATTTAATACTCTATTAAAAAATTCTCCGCCAGGTCTAAAGTTTGGTGCCCATGCAGTTACTTCACAAATAATAAACAACAATTGTAAAATTATAAATACCCCAAGATAGCGAAACCATGTTCGTTTCCAAATTGGTTGCGCCTTATTTAAATTCGCTTCCATTTCGCCCCACCTTTTTTATTTACATCATATTAATTATACACTTTCTACGTTTCATTTGTTAAAATTTTCTATATAATCATTCACGTTGGGGGAATACATTATGTCTAATCCTATAAAATCAACATTAATCATCCTTAGAGGAAACTCCGCAAGTGGTAAAACAACAATCGCAAAGCAACTACAAGAACATTTCGGACAAGGCACACTTTTAGTATCACAGGATGTTGTACGTAGAGATATGCTTAGAGTACACGACACGATCGGTAATTTATCACACAATTTACTATTTGAAATTACAAAGTACGGAAAAGGGAAATGTGAGTTTGTTATTTTAGAAGGTATTTTAAACAGTCGTAGATACGGTGATATGCTGAAAGAATTAATACATTTTTTTGAAGGAAACGCGTATACATATTACTTTGATTTATCGTTAAAAGAAACGATTCGACGACATAACACAAGGGAAAAGCGGCATGAATTTGGTGAGGACTCCCTACAAAAATGGTATAATCCGCACGATACAATTGAAGTTACTAGAGAAACTATTTTTACAGATAACTTCACACAAAAAGATATATTTGATGCAATTCTTAATGATGTGATGGTATGAAAATAAGACCGACAGAATATGTCAGTCTTATTTTCATTATGTTATATTCTAGATTTATTATAAAATCTTCACTTTAACTGTTTGTCTTCCCCAATTCATCGCTTTACTTTTTGAACCCATTAATACATCAATGCGATTACCTTTAATTGCACTTCCGGTATCTCCAGCGATTGCTTCTCCATAACCTTCTACCCATACTTTAGATCCTAATGGGATTACTTTCGGATCTACTGCGATAATTCTCATATTTGGATTAGCCGTTAAATCATGCCCCATCGCAGTTAAAACGCGTCCACCATATGTACCATTCTCACTCGGATCAGCAGTATATGCTGTCGCCACCACCGTTAATTCACGTTTAGCAGACTGCGCGTTATTTTTAGACTCTTCTTTTGCCTTTAGTGCTTCTCGTGCTTTCGCTTCTTCCTTAGCCTTTGCTATTTCTCGTGCTTTCGCCTCTTCCTTAGCTTTGGCTATTTCTTGCGCTTTTGCTTCTTCCTTAGCCTTTGCTATTTCTCGTGCTTTCGCTTCTTCCTTAGCCTTTGCTATTTCTCGTGCTTTCGCCTCTTCCTTAGCTTTGGCTATTTCTTGCGCTTTTGCTTCTTCCTTAGCCTTTGCTATCTCTTGTGCCTTTGCTTCTTCCTTAGCTTTGGCTATCTCTTGCACTTTTGCTTCTTCCTTAGCTTTGGCTATCTCTTGCACTTTTGCTTCTTCCTTAGGTTTTACTACTTCTTGCACTTTCACTTCTTCCTTAGGTTTCGCTACTTCTTGTACTTTCATTTCTTCCTTAGGTTTTACTACTTCTTGTACTTTCATTTCTTCCTTAGGTTTCGCTACTTCTTGCACTTTCACTTCTTCCTTAGGTTTCGCTACTTCTTGCACTTTCACTTCTTCCTTAGGTTTCGCTACTTCTTGCACTTTCACTTCTTCCTTAGGTTTCGCTACTTCTTGCACTTTCACTTCTTCCTTAGGTTTCGCTACTTCTTGCACTTTCACTTCTTCCTTAGGTTTTATTGTTTCTTTTGCCTTTGTTATCTTCTGTGTTTTAGCTTCTTCCTTAGCTTTCACCGATTTTTGTACTTTCGCTACTTGCTTCGTTTTCTCGTCAGCCTTTTTTTCAATTGGTGCTTTACTTGATAAGAAAGAAGCATTTACATAAGCTGTTTTTCCCTTATACTCAAATTGTAGCCATCCGTCTTTTACTTGCTTCGTTGATTCAATTACATCATCTTTTTTCAGTCTGCCAAGAATTTTTGATTCTGTGTTTGATTCAAAACGTACATTTAACAAATCTGCTGTTACATGGTAAATATCTTTCGTAAACTCCGAGCTTACAAATACTTCTTTACCATTTAACTCAATTTTTGACCAGCCATCTTCGGTATTGATGACTTTTAACTCTTCCCCGTTTTTTACTTTTTCGACCACTTTTGATTCTGTAGTCGGTTTTTCACGTACGTTGAGTACATCTGCTGTTACGATCGTTTCTGCAGTAGCAGTTGTAGTAAATGCTCCCAATCCGAAAACAGTTGCTGTTGCTGCGCCAATTACTTTTTTCATATTAACCTCCATTATATTTTTTGAATTCTATCAAATACTCCCATTAAAATAAGAGATTTAATGAAAGCATTCGCAACAGATATATTAATACGACTTAATATACTGTTATTAAAACTCCTTACTCCAATACTATCAAATTCTTATTTCTAATTCTATATATTATAACTTTCTATATCCCCTATAAACGTTTTATCCCCTTCTTCATACTTAATAGTTTTCTTTCAATTACTAAAACATATATAAAACCAACCTATCCTCAATATAGCCAAAAATACATATATGACATGTTACGACTTAGTAATGAGCGTACCAATGAACTTTTAATACATTACAACATTCAGGGAATCTTACATTAGATGGAGCGTGTTTTACTGAAAACAACGGTTATGGTAGTGTAAGTAATAGTGTTAAAGACAATCTTTTCTGACGACCAAAAAAAATTTTAGTTTGGAGGAATACTATGCCAAAACTATATTGTAATTATTGGTCCGAACAACATCCCCTCGCGCAAAATTTTACTAAATATAAGTTTTACATCCAAGAAAATTTGTGAGGTTGATGGATTACCTGGGTTTTGATTAAATACATATCACTATAAAAAGGCTGTGCTCTATATGACGCACAGCCTTTTTCTTTATTCAAACGATCCTCTTCTTTTCTTCTCTAATAAGACTCTTCCTATATTAAAAATAAATGCGATAAAAAATATAGTTGCGCCCATTAAAAATGCTAAATTATAACTACGAATTATTCCTTGCTGATATTCCTCCTTTACTTGTTTGTAAATTTTTCGCTCTCCATCAGATTTTAAGATGATTTGCTGTTTTTTATTTACCGCTTGCAGTACTTCCCCCCTTTCTAAATTTGACAAATCACTTTTTTTAATCACAGTTACTACTTCCCTATTTACCTTCTCTTTTTCAACTAACAATTGATGATTCAGAAACATCACAAGTATCGCAACCCCAACAATACTTCCAACTGTTCTTGAAATATTACAAATACTTGCAGCAACACCTGACTTTTCAATAGGCACACTTAAAACTGCCGTTGTTGTATATGGTGCTAATGTGCACCCAGTTCCAATTCCAACGATTATTAGCCTCCAAATATAATCCCATGTAGTAAAGTTTGAATCTATTTGACTAAATAAATATGACGCTACGATAAATGTTAATAGCCCTATACTACCTATTAATGAACTTCCCCGCTTTGCTGCAAGTGGTGTTACTATTGCTGTAACAAGCATCGAAACAATCGCTAGCGTGCTAATTATTAAACCTGACTGTAATTCAGACATACCTTCTACTTGAACAAAATAAAAAGCAAGTATAAATAAAAAGTTCATTAGTCCCATTCCAACAAAGAATAAAGAAAAATTCGAGATTGAGAACTCTTTATTTGTGAATATTCTTAATGGCAACATTGGATTTTCACTTTTCTTTTCAATGATAAAAAATAATATAAAACCTATGAATGAGAGCATAAAAAGAAGTATTAATCTTATCGTGCTTAAATGATTTGTATTTACTTGTATGAGTGCATATACGAGTAAGCATAGTGCAGATGCAGAAGTAATCATCCCTGCCCAATCTATTTTAGAGCTTGTAGCATGATCATACGATTCCTTAATACAAAGAATCACGAAGATGAAAGATAATATACCCACTGGTATATTAATAAAAAACACCCAACTCCAATTTAATTTGTCAGTTAAAACACCTCCAAGTGAAGGGCCAATTGCCGCTGCTAATCCCCCAAAAGCTCCCATGATGCCTCCTATCATACCTTGTTTCTCTTTCGGTACTAAATTAAGGCCTAATGGCATAGCAACTGGTACGATAACTGCGGCGGAAATTCCTTGTATTATCCTAAAAGCTACTAATATATGAAAAGAATTGGCTATACCACACATAAATGAACTAACAGAAAACCCCAATAAACCAATAATATACAGTTTCTTGCGACCAAACTGATCCGCCAGGCGTGCTGCAATTAATACAAACGATACAAAGGCAACATTATAACTATTAGCAACCCAAGAAATTGTATCAATTGAAGTATGAAATGTCTTTGTCATTTCTGGTAATGCAATATTCACAATATTCGAATCTAAAATTGCCATAAAAAAACCTGCAATTAAAGCTATTAATGCAAATATATTCCTCATTTCTGCCACCCTTATTCGTTTTATTTATTTAAAATCCCATTCATAAATAAATTTACACATGTCTCTATATACTCTTCTAATTGAATTTCTTCTTCCGATATACTTACATTCATAATGTATAAAAACAGTTGTCCATAAAACATATTCGCTATCAAACGGTAATTACAGTTGGAAATGTGTCCCTTCTCACCAAGTTGCTTTAAATATCTTTCTAAGTGATTCACTAGATGTGAATTCAACTCATGTAGTAATGCTTTCATTTCACTATTTTGTCTTGATTCTATTAACGCAGCCCAAATATAATTTAGCTTTGGTAAATTGGTTTGAATATATGTTTCCGCCACTTTCGTAAGGTCCTTATGTAAATCACCAGTAAATTGCTCTTCTATTTCCTCTAGCAAAGCAACTGGTGTCGTCCGTAAAATAATACTCTCCCTAAAAAGATTTTCCTTATTTTTAAAATTACGGAATATCGTTAATTCGCTTACTCCTGCTTTTTCTGCCACTTCACGAATGGTTGTCGCTGTATACCCCTTTTCCCCGAATAATAGCGTAGCAGCTTCCATAACTTTTTCTCGTGCTGTTAATTTCCCCATTTTTATTCCTCCATTCAATATGTAAGTAAGTAATTACTAACATATTATCACAAAAGAAAAATGAAAGTAACTAGTCACTTTCATTTTCTGGAATTTCATTATCTAATTTCTTGAAAATAAAAATTTCTCAAATATTAACAAAGCATCTCATTCCCAAGTTTCCAGCTAAACCATCTCCCATGCCCTTCTGTTTCTCCAACCGTTTCACGATATTCGTTTCCGTTAATATAATAATCAATATGAAGGTCCCGGTCCCACATGTTGTTATAAAGATGGAATACATCACGCTTTGCACCGATTTCTTGGATTTGTTTTTCCAGCTTACGTTTTACTTGTTCTGGTATTTGATTGGCGACGTGTGTATGGAAAATGCAGATAACAGCATCTTCACTTATTTGTTCAATAATAGATGGTAATAACTCTACACCGTCTCCTTCTATTAATTGAACAGATTTATTTTTTACTAAAGATGCAGCTTTGTCAAACAGTTCAAGCCTTTCTTTATGTTCTGGCCAAATGAGTGCACGTAGCCATAAATAATCTTCATCACTATGTAAATCGTTTACATGTAAATCTAGTCCAATTCTTTCTACGACAGGTGGACTTTCTTTTAATAAATGAGGCACATTCTCCCCTCTTATTTCAGAAGTTACATGTACATTCGAGTTTATATTTCCGTATGTTTCATCTGTACCGTACGAATAGCTATATTGGTCCCAAAATAATTGTAATCCAGAACTTGTCCCAATTTCTATTAACGCCAACGGTTTATTCACTTTGTTAAATATGTAACTGAAACTTGGATATAAGTACGCACATCGTCTTACTTCATTCGTTTGAACGAGTTTCGTTTGTAATAAATTAATCATTTCTTCTCTGTACATTTTACAGAAATCTTTAAAATGATTAAAAGCTTGATCTAAATCCGTATTAGCATGTTCAACTAAGCTACTATAATACGTTTTTACATGATGTTCTTTCCCTGCTAACAATAAATAATGTACTGCACCTAATAATAAGTTTGGGACTGGTTGACCTACCTGAGCATAGGACGATAGTGTAAGTACTTCCTCATCTTCAGCAATTTTCATTGATAAATATTCATATAAGTCACTTGACCCTTTACATTCCTTTATTGAAAAATTTCGAAATAAGTTTGCGATTTGTTCTTGTGTACGCATGTGTATCCCTCCTTTTAACTTTCAGAATAATCATACAATAGGTTTTGAAAAAAGTCCCATAAAAAGGTATCCTTTCTACCCACTTTTGGATACGTAAGCTTTTTCGAGATAATTTCAAACTGTAATTTTTTTCTATTTATCACCTTAAAAGAGCTTGTTAAATAAGATTTTTGGCGAATAAAACGTTAAATAGTTTAAAATTATCAGATAACACTAGATATTTTAGTCTATTAATTATTATAATAGAGTATGAGATGGTTATATAATTGAGACAAAAAAGGTAAATACCTAGGTGGGGCCTAGGCGGTGTTTTCTTTTTACGGCTTAGACACAGTAAACACCTACTCTTTTTTGCCAATATAGGGGATGGAGAGATTATCATGAGCAACATGCAGCAAAAAACAGACGTTATCTTAATTGGTGCAGGAATTATGAGTGCAACGTTAGGCTCATTGCTAAAAGAATTAGCACCAGAATGGGAAATTAAAGTTTTTGAAAAACTCGCAAGTGCCGGGGAAGAAAGCTCTAATGAATGGAATAATGCAGGTACAGGGCATTCTGCGCTATGCGAACTGAACTATACTTCCGAAAAATCTGACGGATCTATAGATATTAGTAAGGCTGTAAAAGTGAATGAGCAATTCCAGCTTTCAAGACAATTTTGGGCATATCTTGTAAAAAGCAAATTAATTCGTAATCCACAAGATTTTATTATGCCTCTACCTCATATGAGTTTAGTACAAGGTGAAAAAAATGTGCAGTTTCTAAAAAACCGTTTTGAAGCGCTTTCAAAAAATCCGCTGTTTCAAGGAATGGAGTTTTCCGATTCTCCTGAAACATTAAAAAAATGGCTTCCACTCATTATGGAAGGTCGTACATCTAATGAGCCTATGGCGGCAACGAAAATTGACTCTGGAACAGATGTTAATTTTGGTGCATTAACACGAATGTTGTTTGATTACTTAAAAACGAAAAATGTCGAGCTAAACTACAAACATAGTGTCGAAAACATTAAACGCACGAAAAATGGTTTGTGGGAAGTGAAAGTACACGATATGAATAGTGGTAAAATTGAGCATCACACTGCTAAATTCGTCTTTATCGGCGGCGGTGGCGGTAGCCTACCCCTACTTCAAAAGACTGGTATCCCTGAATCAAAACATATTGGTGGATTCCCGGTAAGTGGACTATTTATGGTATGTAAAAACCAAAAAGTTGTAGAGCAACATCATGCGAAAGTATACGGTAAAGCTAAAGTTGGCGCTCCGCCAATGTCTGTACCTCATCTAGATACGAGATATATAGACAACAAAAAAGCTTTACTGTTCGGACCATTCGCAGGGTTCTCTCCTAAGTTCTTAAAAACTGGTTCAAACCTTGACTTAATTGGTTCTGTAAAACCAAATAACGTCTTAACGATGTTAGCTGCTGGTGTAAAAGAAATAGGACTAACAAAATACTTAATTCAGCAAGTTATGTTATCACACGAAAAACGTATGGAAGAATTACGCGAATTCATTCCGAACGCAAAAAGTGAAGATTGGGATATTGTAGTTGCTGGTCAGCGTGTACAAGTAATTAAAGATACTGATGCTGGCGGTAAAGGAACACTTCAATTCGGTACAGAAGTTGTTAGTGCGGCTGATGGATCAATCGCAGCATTACTAGGTGCTTCACCGGGTGCTTCTACTGCCGTTCATGTTATGCTTGAAGTATTAGAAAAATGTTTCCCAAGTCGAATGGTAGAATGGGAAGGAAAAATAAAAGAAATGATTCCTTCTTACGGCATTTCATTAACAGAAAATCCAAGATTATTCCAAGACCTTCACACTTCTACAGGTCGTACCCTTGGATTAAATGAAAAAGAAACAGTTCATAATTAATGAAGAAATAAAAACGTCCGATACATTCGGACGTTTTTTCGTTACTAGAAATTATATTTTTCAATATTATCCTTTGTAAATACAACTCGCTCTGGCAATACGATAATTCCGTTTCCTTCTGCCTCATAATCATATCCTTGAATGGAGTTTGGCTCTACTTTCACTTTTCCAATTCCTTTTACTTCGAAGCTATCCCCTACTTTTAACTTCTTCCCTTTTACAACAATTTCATTTGCTACATACGTTGCGAGTGCACCTTGTTGTTTTACGTCCCATAATCCGAATTGTTGTACAGTTCCTCGTTTTACGTAATCACGCATAACGTTTGGTGTAGAGAAGCCAGTTACGACAACCTTTTTATCCATTTTTAAATTTTCAGCTGCTTGTGCCATTGCCGGAAGTGCCGTTGCATCTGGACAAATGACCGCATTAATATCAGGGTACGTTTTTAAAATATTCTCCCCTACTGACAGAGACTTTTGCGCATTATTTTCACCGTACTGCGTCGTTACAATTTCCCAGTTCGGATATTTTTCTTTAATAATTTCTTTTGCTTTCGTTACCCATTGGTTTTGATCTGTTACTGTTGGGCTAGAATAAAAAAATGCTACTTTCCCTTTATCTCCAATTTGCTTGGAAGTCATTTCTATTAATAAATTAGCAAGTTGGTCTGGTGTTCCTTGGCTTATATAAAAGGAACGATCTTTCGGATTCACATCGGAATCCCATGTTAACACCGTCATCCCTTTTTTCTTAGCACGTTGCAGTGATTGCGATAAACCATCAACTGACGTTGAAGAAACCATAAGTGCATCATAGTTTTGGTTAATGAAATTGTTTATATATTTTACTTGCCCAGATACACTTGCTTCAGACGGTCCATCATATTTCACTTGTACGCCTAGTTTATCTCCCATCTCTTTTGCTCCTTCACCACCTGATGTAAAGAATCCAACTCCTGTTAATTTCGGGATAAATGCAAATTTCACATCATCCGCTTTTTTCTTATCTGCGGTTTGACTAGAACAGGCGATTAAACCGATTAAACACATACATACAATGAATACAATCCCTAGTTTTCTCTTCATGACATTTCCTCCTTATGCAAATTCTTTCTTTTCCCCAGTGTGAATTGATGTAATTTGAAATGTCTCATAATAACTGAAAGAATAAGGATAATACCAATTACTACGTTGGATTGTTCATTTGTTAAACCCGTCATTTGCAAGCCATACTGCATGAGTCCAATGAAAATACTCGCCAGTACAGTACCGATAATGCTTCCTTTTCCCCCTGTAATAAGTGTCCCGCCTAATACGACTGCCGTAATGATTGGTAAAATTGTTTCACTTCCCATATCAGCACGTGCAGAACCGAAATAGGCAGTTAAGAAAGTCCCCCCTAATCCACCTCCTAACCCGGAAAGCATGTAAGCGATTATGACTACTTTTTTCGTTTTAATCCCGGTGTATTTTGCTGTATTTTCGTTCGCACCTGTTAATTTTACATGGCGCCCGTATATAGTTCGGTGAAATAATACAGTACATAAAACTGTTAATACGATCAGTAGCCATAATAAATTCGGTATTCCTATAAAACTACCGTTTGCCAGTTGTACAAATGTGTCAGGTAAACCGCTTATTCCTTCGTACCCAGAAGCACCTGCTCCTCCTGAAATGACGAGTGCAATTCCTCCGTATAAAAACATCGTGCCGAGTGTAACGACGAGTGGTTCTACATCTGTCATTTTTATAATAAGTCCATTTATAGCGCCTGCTAAACAACTAATTATTAGGGCTATTATGACAGCAAACAAAATAGATATTCCGTTCATCCAAAGTACACCGATCAAGATCGAAGTGAGACCCATTATTGAGCCGACCGATACATCAATTCCTCCTGTTACTATAACGAAAGTCATTGGTATCGCCGCAATTGCGATAAATAGGAAATCATTTGTACTAAAAAGGAGATTACTAATATTTAAGAAATCACTATTGATTAAACTAAAGAGAATGAATTCTATAAGAAGCAATACAATTAGAACACCTTCCCATCTGTATACATACTTCATAGATTCATCCTCCTTTCTGCCTTCCACTTTTTCATAACGCTATCTAATATGACGATTAGCAATAATAAGAAACCTGAAATAGCATTATTCCAAAATGCTGGTATTTTTAAAAAGACGAGTGAACTGCTTATCGCCTCTAAAAATATCGCTCCTAATGCAGCTCCAACTATAGAACCTGTTCCTCCTTTTAAATGAACCCCCCCTAGTACAGCAGCTGCGATAACCTGTAGTTCTATCCCAGTTCCTGTTTGATTAGGAACGAATCCGATATTCATAACAAATATGCAACCAGCGAGCGCAGCACTTATGCCTGAAATCATAAACGCACATATTTTCACTTTATTAACAGGTATACCAATAAGTCTCGCGCCATCTTCATTATCACCTACCGCATAAAAGTATCTTCCAAATGGCACTTTCCTTAAAAAGAAGTATAGTAGTAGTAAAATAATAAGAACGAACCATACAGTTATAGGTAAACCAAAAATGACGATAGATGACAGCTGCTTAAAATCGTTTGGAATATCTTCAATCCACTTCCCGCCTGTAAAAATTAACATGGCACCCCTAATAATTCCTAACATGCCTAATGTCATAATAATGGCCGGTACCCGAAACTTTGCAACACCAATTCCATTTATAAAACCGAGAATAGCGCCAAGTATAATAGCAGCAAGTATGGACAGAGATGCATGATATCCATCAGTTAACAACATTCCGCAAACTACTGCACTTAGCCCCATGCTTGAACCAACTGATACATCTATATTTTTCGTAAATAAGACGAACGACTGGCCAATTGCTAACACGACTAAAATAACGCTTGATTTCACCATTAAAGATAACGAGTTAAATTGGATAAAACTAGGATTTATCATTCCTACAATAGCTATATAAATTAGTAGTAACGTTATGATAGACGTTTCGTGCATTTTTAGCATGCGTTTCATTCCGCTACACCTCCGTATGCAAGGCGTGTAACTTCATTCACACTCAGTTGTTCTTTTTCCATATGAGAAACAAATCGTCCATTTCTCATTACATATACACGGTTTACTAATTGAACAATTTCTTCAACATCTGAAGAGATTAATAAAATTGCGAGTCCTTCCCTTTTCATTTTTTCGATCGTCTCATACACTTCAAGCCTTGCTTTCGCATCAATTCCACGAGTCGGCTCATCAAGAATAATAACTTTAGGATTACATGCGAGATACTTTGCAAGCACGACCTTCTGCTGATTACCTCCTGATAAAGATGCCATTTCTTCATTCATATCCTGTACAACAATTCGGAACTGTTCTATAAACGAATTAACTAAAACGCTTTCTTTTTCTTGATTTATAAAAAAACGATTATTTTGCTGTAAACTTGCTGCTGCAATATTTTCTTTAACAGAAGCAATTGAGAAAATGCCATTCCTCGCCCTATCCTCTGGCACATAAACTAGTCCTTCGTCTAGCCTTTTATGCAAAGAACATGTATCAATTGATTTCCCATCTAATAAAATAGACCCTGTTTTTACAGTTTTCAATCCAAATATCGCTTCTGCTAATTCCGTTCTGCCCGATCCAACAATGCCAGCAATACCTACAATCTCACCAGCATGTACAGTGAATGAAATATTTTCGAATGCGTGACCATTTATATCAATCACTTCTAATATTTTTTTCATCCTTGTGGTCTCTTGAACTACTTCTATTTTCTCTTTCTGTTTATACCCTTTTGGCAATAGCCCCTCCATCAGCATGTCATATGTATAGTCACATACATCTCCTTGACTTACAATCATTCCATCTCGTAATATTGCTACTTTGTTGGCAATTTCAAAGATTTCTGGAAAACGATGCGTAATATAAATCATCCCTATTCCTTTTTCTTGTAAACTTTTCATCAACACAAAAAGACTCTTAATTTCGTGAGTTGTTAATGTCGATGTTGGCTCATCTAGAATAAGAATCTCGGCTTCTCGTATTAATCCTCTCACAATTTCTACTAACTGTTGTTGCGCAATCGATAATGATCCTCCTAGTTCATTAAGGTCAATATCCCACCCTAGACTGTTAATCAATTGCTCAATCTGTACTCTTAGTTTCTTTTTCTTTTCTTTTAACCCGATACATATATTTTCTTCAATAGTCATATGCGGAAAAATGAGCGGTTCTTGCGGTATTAAATACATACCTTTTCGGTGTGCTTCTGACGGATTTGAAAACTGTTGCTTCGTTCCTTTTACATATATTTCTCCATCATCATACGAATATAACCCCGTTAATATTTTCATTAATGTTGATTTCCCAGCACCATTCCCTCCAACTAATGCGTATATATCTCCGCGCTCTACTTGAATGTTCACTTCTTTTAATACAAGTTGATTTAAAAACGCCTTACTCATTTTTTTTACTTGTAATAAAGGTGCGTTCTCCACATGATGTCACCTGCCTTTATACAGAACATTTTTTGAGAAAATGATTATTTGTTCTACTTGTTTTGTAGCATTGTATATTCCTTTTTTTATATCTAGAACACTTTTTTCTACGTACTATTAATCGCTTCAACTGGAATAAACAAAATATATGGTACATATGTTTAAGCTGTGGTCAATTGTTGAAAGGGATGAAGAGTATGACTCAGCTGAACTTTGAAGAGAATTTATTAACGAAAGTAGCTTGGTACTATTATAAGGACCAATTAACACAACAGGAAATCGCTTCACTTCTTCATATTTCAAGAAATAAAGTCGTCCGGTTATTAGATAAGGCGCGGAGTGAAGGTATCGTTACATTTCACGTAAAAGGGACTGGTTTGCACTGTTTAAGTATTGAGCGTGACTTAATGAAAAAGTTCTACTTAAAAGATGCTTTTATTATCCCGACCCCAGTAAACAATTATCACGATTCTCTCGGAAAAGCTGCTGCACAATATTTAGAAACTCAGCTCCAGCAAGGAGATTTACTCGGTATTGGCTGGGGAGAAACAATTAGCAAAATGCTAGAAAACATTCATTTCGAAAGTTCTATTAATCTCTCAATCGTAACGTTAACAGGCGGAGTAAATCACTATCTCCCGAGAAAACAAAACTATTTACATTACATGCAAGGTGATCTTCACATTATCCCTACGCCGTTTCTAGCGTCTACAACCGAAATGGCACAAAGTATTCTATCAGAACCGAGTGTAAAAGATATGCTTCATGTCGCTTCACTTGCTCATACGGCTGTTGTCGGTATTGGAGGACTATCTCAAGACGCTACGATTGTAAAAAAAGAAAAATTAACATTACGTGAGATGACATATATTCGTAGTCAAAACGGTGCTGGCGATATTTTAGGACAGTTTTATGATACAAATGGCAATTTATTAGAGCTCTCGCATCACAATCGTCTAATTGGCACGCCTCTCTCTATTTTGCGCAATATGAATCATGTCGTCGGTGTTGCTGGAGGTATAGAAAAGATAGATGCAATTTATGGTGCCTTAAAAGGAAAGTTTATTCATACATTAATTACCGATGAGGAAACTGCCCTCTCCTTATTACGAAAGGATGGTGATTGTTAATGTCCAATTTATTAGCTTTCGATGCTGGTACAGGAAGCATACGAGCAGTTCTTTTTGATTTACAGGGTAATCAAATTGCAGTAAGTCAAAAAGAATGGATTCATAAATCTGACCCACGTTACCCTGGTTCTATGAACTTTGATGTAATAGAAAATTGGAAGCTGGTACAAGAATGCACGAAAGAGGTTCTTCAAAAAAGCAATACTCTTGCCTCTTCTATTCTTGCTATTAGCGCTACAAGTATGCGGGAAGGATTTGTTTTATATAATCAAGATGGGCAAGAAATATGGGCGTGCGCAAATGTTGATGGGCGTGCATCCGCGGAGGTTAGTGAACTAAAAGAAATTCGGTCACATCTTGAAAAAGATTTATATACAAAGTCTGGTCAAACTTTTTCATTAGGTGCTTTACCTCGCCTACTTTGGATAAAAAAACATGAACCCGACGTCTATAATTCTATTCACTCTTTTACAATGTTAAACGATTGGATTTTATATAAACTAAGCGGCGTGCTGCAAATTGATCCTTCAAACGGTTGTACGTCTGGAATCTTTGATTTACAAAATAGAAATTGGGATAACGATGTAGCTAAAGAGTGTGGTATAACTTTACCATTTTCACCAAAAGTAAATGAAGCTGGCACTGTGATTGGTAATGTTACAAAAGAATGTGCAGCATTAACTGGATTACGTGAAGGAATTCCTGTTGTAGCCGGGGGCGGAGATGCTCAAATGGCATCACTCGGAACTGGAGTCGTGAAACCACATCAAACATTAATATGCGGAGGTAGTTTTTGGCAACAAGAAGTGAATGTTACTGAGCCAATACCAGATCCGCATGCTGCGATTCGTATAAATTGTCACGTCGTACGTAACCTATGGCAATATGAAACGATTGCCTTTTTCCCAGGCCTCGTTATGCGCTGGTTTCGAGACGCTTTTTGCCAAGAGGAAAAGAAACTTGCTGACAAACTCGGTGTAGATGCTTATGAATTATTAGAAGAACAAGCAAAAGACGTACCTGTCGGCTCACATGGCATTATCCCTACTTTTTCAAACGTTATGAACTACATTTCTTGGCGTCATGCCGCACCATCTTTTTTAAATTTAAGTTTAGACGCTGACAAATGTGGAAAAAAAGAACTGTTCCGTGCTATTGAAGAAAATGCCGCCTTCGTTACACTTGGAAACTTAAAATTAATAGAAAATCTCACAGGGACATTCCCTTCTGAAGTCGTTTTTGCTGGTGGTGCCGCTAAAGGAAAACTATGGCCACAAATTCTATCAGACGTCCTTGGTATTCCTGTAAAAGTACCTGTTGTGAAAGAAGCAGCTGCTTTAGGAACTGCAATTGCTGCAGGAGTTGGTGCTGGCATATATGCATCTATGGAAGAGACTGCCGAAGAGTTTGTACAGTGGGAGCAAACATTCGAACCAGTAACTGAAAATCACGAACTATATAAAGAGTTCTATGAAACATGGAAAACTGTATATGACAGTCAGCTCGCTTTAGCTGATAAAGGACTCACTTCACATATGTGGATTGCGCCTGGTGCACTGTAACACATTACATAAAGGAGTGGAATGTATGTTAAAAGCGAATGAAAATGACTTCTCCTATCGCTTCGGTGATAACGGGCCGAAATATTTAATACAAGGTCCGAATATTGATCTTGGCCTTGTTGTCATTCAGCCTGGGCAGGAGTTTCAAAACCATTATCATACGACGTGCGAAGAGGTCTTTTATGCATTAGAAGGTGAAATAGATTTCTATGTAAATAACGAAAGAGTTCCAATGAAACAAGGTGACGTCCTGCAAGTTCGTCCTCATGAATCTCACTATCTTATTAACCATTCTGACAAACCTTTTAAAGCGGTTTTTATAAAGTCACCACATTTACCAAATAAAGATACTGTTCAAACGGAAAATCCAACATTAACGAAGGAGTGATTTTGAATGACTTGGGGATTTAAAAATCGATTAAATACAATTTTACCTGATGGTAGAGCGGTTATGTTAGCGATAGATCACGGCTACTTTTTAGGACCAATTCACGGGCTTGAACAACCACTTGAAACAGTTAAAAACTTGCTTCCTTACACAGATTCCCTCTTTTTAACGCGAGGTGTACTTAACTCCTGCATTCCTGAAAATTGCAGTACACCGATGGTTATGCGCGTATCAGGCGGAGCTACTGTCGTCGGTAAAGACTTAGCGAATGAAACAATTGTTACCCCTGTAAAAGAAGCAGTAAAACAAAATGCAATTGGCGTCGGTGTATCTGTTTTCGTCGGATCAGACTATGAAACACAAACAGTTACAAATCTCGCAAATGTAGTTTCAGAAGCTCATGATTATGGTCTGCCAGTACTTGGCATTACCGCAGTTGCAAAAGAACTGCAAAAACGTGAAGCTCGCTTTTTAGCACTTGCTTCCCGTGTATGCGTTGAAATGGGTGCTGACATTATTAAAACGTATTACTGCGAAGGATTCGAAAAAATCACAAGCACTTGCCCTGCCCCAGTCGTTATCGCGGGCGGCCCAAAACTAGATTCAATTGAAGACGCATTAAACATTACGTATAACGCACTGCAAGAAGGTGCAATCGGCGTAGATATGGGCCGCAACATATGGCAATCCGAACATCCAGCTGCGATGATTCAAGCGATACATGGGATTGTGAAAAATGGGTTGAATGTGAAAGAGGCACTCCAATTATATGAGGATGTAAAAAATTAAAACAAACTATTGCATTTAAAGGAAAAGCCCATATGCTAGATTACTGAGTAATCTAACATATGGGCTTTCTTTTACATTTTTCATTGTTTTGAATTTAATCTATAGATCGCGCACATTCCAAACAATCTCACCGCGTTCGCCAAACGTACTATGATGTCGCTTAAATCCTAACTTCTCTAACACCCGAAAAGACGCAGTATTCCAAGCGCCTACAGTAGACCATAGTCTTTTGCGCCCCGTAGCAATCGCAGCCTCCAATACCGCTGATGCTGCCTCTGTCGCATAACCCATGCGATGAGCACTGCGGAACAACTCGTATGCAATCTCCGGCTCTTCAAGCGTGGAACGACCGATAATTAAGCCACAGTAACCGATGAAATCGCCTTCATCTCGTCTACGAATCGTGAGAAGAGAAATACCATTTTCAGCTGCTATCTTGCGCTTCTCAATAAGATCGTTACGTACAGATTCAACGGTTGGCATTTCCACTCCACGTTCACCAACTAGTTCTCTAAGCCAGACTGCATCGGATTCCTCCCACATATTCAGGTCGAGTCGTTCCGTTTTCAGCTGGAACGCCATCTCTTTAAATTCAGATGTCATAGCGATAACCTCCTATTTATATCACTGTACTACTTATAATCGTTTCGTACTGTACCCTATGGGAAACCTGCTAGATTCTCTAGTTTTTTTGCATTAAGATACATTATTGTTATTTTATGCATAAGCAATTCCTTTGCAAAATAGACCTTGTTATGAAACTTCATTTTAAAAATTTAACTAGATTACACTCTTTTAGTTGCTACTTATACAGTATATGAAATTTATATCAACGATTTTCTCGATATATCGACGATTCAACACAACATATCGATTTACCAACAATATTATTTATGAAGCACCCACTCAATTAACTCAATTGCTGCTTTAATACGGTCCTTCGTATCATCTAAAAATAGTTTATTAAGTAACGCATCTAAATGAATTGGCTTATTCGGTAACGTTTGAATATACTTCAACACAGATCCCGCTGGCGGTACTGGCTTATTATTAATAGCCCATATTCCTTCTAACAATGTCCAAGTTGAAGTTTGAACTATGTATGAAGCCTTTAACTCATCATTTGCTTTCAAAGCAGATTGAATTTTAATTAACGAACTCTGTAACCAATGAGAAATGCCTTTCACTTTGTCGCTAGAAACACGATAGTTTTCAAATTCAGATATAGCTATTTCTTTTAGTTTTTTTAAGTCACCACTTTTATCAAATAAACATTTATCACATCCATATTTTACTATAAATCAAAAAAAGAGGATATTTGTTTATTAATAAACAAATATCCTCTACCTTTACATATATATTACGACTGTTGATAAGCCGCTTTCGATGATTTTACATAATAAACTGCATGATCTACATTAATAATATGATCTGGTTTTGGTTTACCACGGCTCGCTCTATGACCTGCTAAATGCTCTTCACTTGTTTCCCAGTTTTTCCATGCTTCTTCAGATTCCCAGCGAATCATAACGACTACTTCTTCGTCGCCGCGTCTTACTTTTTTCACAAGAACACTTAAATCAATAAAACCTTCAAACTTTTCAATAATACCTTCTCCAGTAAAACGTTCTACAACTATATTTGATGTACCTTCTTTTACTGTAAATGTTTTCGTTTCGATAAACATATATCCCACTCCTTCATTCTAATACGAATACTACTATACTTCTATTATAGTTGATTATGATAATTATTTTCAATTATAAAGTTTAGATTTTTCGAATTATGCTGTTTTCTCTTCTATCGCCTCATCTAAAAACTTGAAATACGGAAGTAACATTCCTATTAAAGAGGTGACACATATAATTGCACCGATGATTAAATATAGCGCTCTTACTCCCCACATTTCACTCAATATTCCCCCTACTAACACACCTAACGGCATAGCGGATCGTATGAAAAATAATCGCACTGAAAATACTTGTCCTATCATATTGTTCGGAACTGACTGTTGGCATATCGTTGTGTTATGAACATTGAAAAATGCAATACAAATCCCTGCTATTACTTCAACTATTATTGCAATGATAATACTATGATTGAACCCTAGCGAAATGTATGTGAGCCCCCCTATAAACAATCCTCCAAGCATAAGTATACGCCGGCTTTTATATGTTACTTTTCCGACTAGTATAGATCCAACTACATAGCCAAGTGGGAATCCGGCCATAAAATAACCAAATTCCGCATATCCCGCTGATAGCTCATCTTTTATATAAGGAAGGTTTGTGACCATTGTTACTCCTACTCCAAATTGAACAAAAGTTAGAAATATACCGAGCCAAACGATGATTGGTTTTGTGAAAAAATATGTAAAACCGTGAAGAAACTGTTCTAGCCACGTTTTCCGAATAGGTTGCGACGTTCTATTTTCTTTTATATAAAGTAAGAAAGTGCCACTAACAAATAAACAAATGCATACGAAAGATAACGCAAGTTCTGTGCCAATCAAATGAATGACTACTCCACCTAATACTGGCGCAAGAAACATCATAAGACGAGTCATTCCATCAATGTACGCATTTGCATCTTGAAGTTGTTCTTTCCCTACAATGCTCGGTGTAATTGCTTGACTTGCAGGTGTATAAAGTGGTGTAATAAGTCCCACTACAATTTGAACAACATAAATGTGCCAAACTTCTAAACTACCGGAAACTAACATTATCAAAGGTAATAAGAATACGGACGCTCGTATCCATTGTGAAAAAATCATAATCCACTTCCGACTCCATTTATCAATAAATGGGCCACTGATTAATTGCAGTATGAGTGATGGGATGAAATATAATAGCCACATACTACTTAAAGCCATTTCCGATCCTGTTAACTCATATACTAGAATTGAATTACATAACGTTCCGAACCCCCCTCCTAATTCTGAGATTGCACTACCAATCCACATAAAAAAGAACGAACGATTTTTCAATACATTTTTCAATTTCACACACCAACTTTTCTTTTATATTCCTCCCTTTATGTACATTCTTGTTGTATATTATCTATTTAAAAACGCATCTAATTCTTTCGCTAACGATTGTACTGCTTTCTTTCTTAATACATATTTCCCATCATGTATATCCACTAACTTCGCTGCACGTAACAATTTCAAATGGTGGTGTACAGTCGATTTACTAAGTTGCAATCTTTCTGTAATTTCCTGCAATGTTCGTTCTTTTTCGAACAACATTTTTACAATGCGTAACCTCGCTTCATCTCCAAGAGCTTTATGTTTTTGAACTAAAAAATAGTTCGGTTCATATGGATCTTCAGGATGGATACTTTCGTTTGCAACTGGATAATGAAATACTTTCGTATCTTCAACATCCGCCTCAATATTCCACGGTCTGTACGTTATTTGCGGGATAAGAAGCACGTGATGAACACTTGGTTCTGGCATATAATGAACGCCACCTGTAGCCCACTCGACAAACTCTTCTGGTTTCATCTTTTTATTCATTTCACTCTTTGCTTCATAATCTCGTTTTAATATAGAAAGTATTTCTTCTTCCTCTTTCTGAATAACGCTCTCATACCATCCTGTCATAACAGCAATTAAATGGGATTTTAGCACTTGTACATCAACATCGCATATAAAACGAATATAAGTAGAGAAAAACTGATGTTCTTGTGTCAGTTCCATTAGTTCATGTATTGCAGTTACGTTTCCACTTGCCGCTAAAATTCTTTTTTCTTGGTACTTCTCTCCTAAAAACGGTAAACATATATACTTCAAATCTTCTTCTGAAAGTGAATCAATTTTAGCGTGAAACTGCGATACATCGTGAAAATCTTCTTCATACAACAACTGAAGCAATGCTTTCCACGTATTATTTTCTTTGACAAATTGTAAATGCTCTCTCATTTCTTCTGTTAATGATTTCTTAATTTCTTCCCATTCATTTTGACTCTTTTCAAGTGTATCAATTAACCTCTTATGAGTAATTGCTGCAATTCCAAGAGCACATTCGAAAAGTATCGAATATTTCACTTGAACGTTATAAGTTTCCCTCTTTCTACTCGTTATGTGATAGACCTCCATTTTTATCCCTCCTTGTTTGCTATATATTAAATTCTATTTTTATCGAATTTTACCTTCTATATTTTTAGAATCAACAAAATTTTAGTTGAAATACATTCATTCTAAATTAAGGAGAATAGGAGCTTTTTTATATACAAATAATAAGCCTCAAGGAGTTGTTGACATGTATTTCATATTGAATATGTTAGGGATTTTCGTTGTCATATTAATTGTTTACTTATGTTCGCCTAATAAAAAACATATAAAATGGAGACCAATTGTAATTCTCATCATATTGGAGCTTTTTATTACGTGGTTTATGTTAGGCACAAAGCTAGGCAGTATTATCATTAATAAAATTGCTTCATTTTTCAGTTGGCTACTGGCATGTGCGAATGAAGGAATTCGATTTGCATTTCCTTCTGCTATGGAAAATCAAACAATTGATTTCTTCTTTAGCGCATTACTTCCTATCATTTTTGTTATCACGTTCTTTGATATTCTGTCTTACTTTGGAATCTTAACTTGGATGATTGATAAAGTAGGTGCAATTATTTCAAAGATTTCTCGTTTACCAAAGTTAGAAAGCTTCTTTTCGATTCAAATGATGTTTTTAGGGAACACCGAAGCGCTTGCGGTTGTTCGGGATCAATTATCTGTTTTAAAAGAAAATCGTCTGCTGACTTTTGGAATTATGAGTATGAGTAGCGTCAGCGGATCCATTCTTGGTGCTTATTTATCAATGGTTCCAGCAACATATATTTTCAGCGCAATCCCATTAAACTGTATTAACGCATTAATTTTAGCCAATGTATTAAATCCTGTGGAAGTTTCGAAAGAAGAAGATGTTGTTTATTCACCTTCCAAACATGAAAAAAAGGATTTCTTTTCTACTATTTCCAACAGTATGTTAGTCGGGATGAATATGGTTATCGTTATTTTAGCTATGGTAATTGGATATGTAGCTTTAACAGCATGTTTAAATGGGATTTTAGGATTTTTTGTAACGGGTTTAACAATTCAAAAAATCTTCTCTATTATCTTTAGTCCTTTCGCTTTTTTACTCGGTTTATCGGGCAGTGATGCTATGTATGTAGCTGAACTAATGGGGATCAAAATAACGACGAATGAATTTGTTGCAATGATGGATTTAAAATCAAACTTAAAGTCTTTACAACCGCATACGGTTGCGGTTGCCACAACATTTCTAGCTTCTTTTGCTAACTTTAGTACAGTAGGTATGATTTATGGAACTTACAATTCATTATTTGGCGGCGAAAAATCATCAGTCATCGGGAAAAATGTTTGGAAGCTTCTTGTGAGCGGAATGGCTGTTTCCTTATTAAGCGCTATGCTTGTTGGGCTTTTTGTATGGTAAATAATTTTTAAAATAAAAGACACCCAAACGAATTGAGTGTCTTTTATTTTTATTTTCGAATTTGTCCATTTCCACGAATGACGTATTTTGTAGAAGTTAATGCAGGAAGCCCCATTGGTCCCCTTACGTGTAGCTTTTGTGTACTGATGCCAATCTCAGCTCCGAATCCGAATTCAGATCCATCAGTAAAACGAGTTGATGCATTGTGATACAGCGCAGCAGCATCAACAGATACGAAAAATTTGCTGACGTTTTCCTCGTTTTCTGAAATAATCGCTTCAGAATGCATAGATCCATACGTATTTATGTGGTGAATCGCTTCTTCTATAGAAGAAACTAATTTAACTGCTAGCGTGAGAGATAAAAATTCTGTCCCCCAGTCTTCTTCTGAAGCAAGTACAATTGATGAATCAATTGCCAATGCTTTTTGATCACCACGTAGCTCCACGCCTCTTGCCTTCAAAGAAGAAAACAACTCGCTACCATATTGCTCTGCCCACTTCTCATGAAGTACAATCGTTTCAATCGCATTACATACAGATGGACGCTGCGTTTTTGCATTTATAATAATATCAAATGCCATTTGTTTACCCGCTGTTTCATCAATGAAAATATGACAATTCCCCGCACCTGTTTCAAGTACTGGAACAGACGCTTCCCTCACAACAGTATCGATTAATTGTTTGCCACCTCTTGGAATAAGAACGTCTAAATAATCATTCATTGTAAATAACTGCTTCGCGCTATCTCGCGTTGTATCTTCTATAAGCTGTACACTTTCTTCTGGTAAGCTTGTTTGTTTGAGCGCTCTGTGAATAACGGCAACAATGGCTTTATTAGAATGAATAGCAGAAGAACTACCACGTAATATGACTGCGTTTCCTGTCTTCAAACAAATAGTAGCAGCATCCACTGTTACATTCGGTCTTGCCTCGTAAATCATCCCAACAACACCAAGTGGTACACGCATTTCCTGAATAGATAGTCCATTTGGCCTTTCCCATGCACTTACACATTCTCCTACAGGATCACGTAATTCAATTAGCTGCTTAATCCCCTCTGTCATATCAATAATACGATTTTCAGTTAGCATAAGACGATCAAGGAGTGAATCCGAAAATCCTTTTGCCTTACCTTCTTCTATATCGCGTTTGTTTTCCTCTAAAATATAAGCTGTTTCACTTATTAATTGATTTGCAATTGCAGCAAGTGCTTCGTTTTTTTGATCCGTATTTTTAAGCACAAGTTCTCCAGCGATTTCTTTCGCTTTTTTTCCCTTTACTAACACTTCATTCATTTTTATTTCCTCCTTTTTGATCCCTCTTCTTAAAGTGAAACCCAATGATCTCTATGGATGACTTCATAACTATGCCTTTCGCCTCTTGCTTGAATATGTTGGCTTTGCATACCTTTTATCTCTCTTAATTCCTCTGCGCTATATGTGCATTGTCCTTTTCCAATTACGCGCCCTTGTTGCGTCATGACTTCTACAACATCGCCAACTTTGAAAAATCCTGACACATTTGTAACACCCGCAGGAAGAAGACTCTTGCCATGCTGAATGATAGCTGTAGTTGCTCCGGCGTCTATTTCAATTTGACCGCTAACAACCGAATGCAAGGCAATCCATTGCTTGTTCATCTTCATTTCTTTTTGAGGGGCATTTCCGACATACGTCCCGTCACCTTTCCCCTTTAAAACATCAACAAATTTCTCTTGTCCACGTCCTGTACCGATAAATACACTTACCCCAAGAGATAGCGCCGTCTTTGCAGCATCAATTTTTGATTTCATACCGCCAGTCCCAAGTTTTGAGCCAGCATCTCCAGCAAGAGAAGCAATTTCTTCTGTAACTTCAGGAAGGAAATAATATTTTTTCGCATCCTCATTTTTTTGAGGATTTTTATCATATAAACCGTTCACATCTGTAAAAATCATAAGCATATCTGCCGAAACAAGTCCGCTTACTAAAGCTGACAGCATATCATTATCACCGAACGTTAACTCCTCTAAAGAGATGGAATCATTTTCATTAATAATTGGAAGAGCAGAACGGTTTAATAACTCTCCTAACGTAGCGTAAGCGTTACTATATTGTTCTTTTCTAGAAAAATCACTTCTCGTCAGCAATAGTTGTGCAGTAACGATACCGTATTTACGGAATTCCTCCGTGTATGCCTGCATTAACAAACTTTGTCCGACAGCCGCAGCAGCCTGTTTCCCTTTAATTGTTACAGGTCTGCTAGGGTATCCTAGAGCAGAAAAACCTGCAGCAACGGCCCCAGATGTAATTAACAACACTTTATGCCCTTCCTCTTTCAATCGAGCTAATGCGGCAACATGATCTGAAAGTTGTTCTTTAGAAATGCCTCCATGACTATCCGCCAAAGAACTGCTCCCAATCTTTACAACTATTCGCTGTTTCTTCACTTTTTTATCCCCCAAGTCTAAAATCAAAGTTTTTTATACATTACATTTCTATTCATACAGCTCGCAGCGATTTCTATTCTTATGAGTGCTGCACGTAGCCTATTTAAGAGCAAAATAAAAATGACCGCTTCGCCCTTCATAAAATAAAAAGGACGAAACGGTCATTGTTCCGCGGTACCACCTTAATTGATATACATAGATATCCACTTGGTGCCTATAACGCAGGCGAACGCCTAAACTTTCATTTAAGACTCAGGGATAGGTTCGATATATTCTATACGAGGAATCTTTCAGCCGGTGAATTCCACTCTCTTTCGCAAGAAGACATATGTACTATTTCCCTTCAACGATTTTCGGTTTAATTTTTTTATATTATGCGATATAGTTCGATTTGGTGTCAAGAGGTATTTTTAAAAATAAATAGAGGAGCAAGTTACTTGCATGAAAAGATTGCTCTACTGAATGAAAATACAAATTGATATAACTACAACTCATATTCATAAACATAATACCTTACATTATAGTGTATATATTTACAGAATGTCGAATATAATTGATTTTTTATCTTTTGGTGTTGCAAAAAGGAAAATATTCTCTTAGAATGTTTCTTTATATTGCATGGAGATGTTATTGTTATTTTAAGATAACAATTTCAAAATGATATAATTTATTAAAAAAGGAGCAAGATTGAATTATTATGGATAAACAAATTGGATTCATCGGATGCGGAAATATGGGGATGGCTATCATTGGCGGGATGCTAAACAAAAAGATAGTGTCTTCAAATAAAATCATGTGTTCAGATTTAAACACGACGAATTTAGAAAATGCTAGTACAAAGTACGGAATAACTATAACTACTGACAACAATGAAGTCGCTAAAAATGCTGATATTTTAATTTTATCAATTAAACCAGACTTATACTCATTAGTAATTAACGAAATTAAAGAAGTAATAAAAAACGATGCTATCATCGTTACGATTGCTGCTGGTAAAAGTATTGAAAGTACTGAAAATGCCTTTAATAAAAAATTAAAAGTTGTACGAGTAATGCCTAATACCCCTGCTCTTGTTGGAGAAGGAATGTCAGCATTATGTCCGAATGAAATGGTGACAGAAAAAGATTTAGAAGATGTGCTAAACATTTTCAATAGTTTTGGTCAATCAGAGATTGTAAGTGAAAAGTTAATGGATGTTGTAACATCTGTAAGTGGCTCTTCACCAGCATACGTATATATGATAATAGAAGCGATGGCAGATGCTGCTGTACTAGATGGCATGCCAAGAAATCAAGCATATAAATTCGCTGCTCAAGCTGTGTTAGGCTCTGCAAAAATGGTACTAGAAACAGGAATACATCCAGGTGAATTGAAAGATATGGTTTGTTCTCCCGGCGGAACAACGATAGAAGCTGTAGCAACTTTAGAGGAAAAAGGCTTACGAACAGCTATCATTTCAGCTATGCAACGTTGTACACAAAAGTCTGTCGAACTATCTGGTCAAACGAAAAAGTAAAACTATAAATTCACATGAATGTAATTAGAAATGCACTACATGATAAACGGCCAAACTCGAATTTACTTGAGTTTGGCCGTTTTAGTTGTTAATTATATTAAAATAATTTCATTTTCCCCTTCTCTACTACGCTTGTGTAATTTTATTAGAAACAAGTAATTTTTCAATGCAAATCGGTAACATATCTAATAGCGTTTCAAATGCGTAATTTACATCTAGACGTTCTGTCCATTGATGTGCATCTTTCCCTACCGGTCCCATATTTAAAACTGGAACGTCAAATTCTTCTAGTTCCTGAAGTGGAATTGAGTAACCTTTATCCCATAATGGCATATTATCTACAAGTGAACTCATTGAATGTAATGGATTTTGTAAGCCCACATAGCTTAAATCTGAAATTCCTCCAAAATAGTTTTGGTTTTCAAATGTAATATTATGATTGAAGTGTGCATACCTTTCCATTTCTCCGACTACTTCTTTAATTAACTGGTTGTTGCGTGAACTTACAGCTGGATAATATGGCGGAGCGAAGAAAAGTACAATCATCGGCGCCTTTTCTTTACATAAAATAGCTAGTTTATCTACTAAATCAATCGTTACCGCACGATCATCTTTATCTTCTCTATTTTTAATAATGCTAGATTGAATATCATCTATTTTCTCTTGCCCGTGTTGTTCAATTGCATAAGCGATAAGCTCTTCATATGTTAATACATTTACTTTGAGGTTAGGTGGTATAAATGGATTATATTTAGAAAAACGATAAGCTTGCTTCTCATATGATTCTTCTATTTTTTCTGCTACTTTCGTTACTTTTTGACGCAGCAATGAAACGACATCTGTCATTGATTTTTCTAGTAAAAACAAATTAAATAATGTGACTGCGCGATGCGGAATTTGTACAGAATACTCCTCCTTTAAGTCCCTTTGAAGTAAGTTAGTTGGCGGAGGACTCGCTTCCCCTTCTACAATATCACAAAGGTCTGTATTCAACTCTAATTCTGCTGTTATTAATGAAGCCATATAACTCCCATTTAAACCTGCAAAAGGTTCACCTACATGTGTCTCTTTTCCGTAGCAAAGAAAACCAGGTAACACTTTACCAATAGAACCAGTGTAAATATATTTCTTTTGGTCACCAGGATGCCTTGAAAACATAGGCTCTGAATTTAGTACTGTTTTATAATCTAAATCATGTTCTCTTGCTAAATCTAATAATCTTGGGACAGCAGCTCTCATCCCTACAGAGTTTACTTCTTCATCTGGTACAGCCAATAAAAGAACATTCCCATCAAACCTTCCTTCGCAAGCTTGCTCAATCATTGCCATTTGTAACGTGAGGCCGCATTTCATATCCATTGTTCCTCTACCAAACAGCCAATCTCCATGTTCTATATCTTCACGTACATGGTCTGGTAATTCATCTTTATGAGAATAAAACATAGACGTTAACTTTTTAGGATTGAATGCATCTTCTTTCCACACTCCATAATCTTGTACATCTACAACATCAAAATGACTTACTAAAATTACGGTATTTTTTGTACGATCGCTTTTCTTTACTAGTGCTGTAACAAAATATCTTCCGTCCCCTGTCGGATTTTTTTGCAAATGGTGCGGATTTTCTTTGAAGTACTGTAAATCAGATAATTGTTCCACAACGAAGTCTGGCAATATCACTTCAGCTTCTGTACCTGTAATACTAGGAATTTCAACAAGACCGCTTAATAATTGAATCAATTGTTCTTTTGATTGCCACTTTGACATATAAATCCCCCTATTTTTCCGCATTATGAAAATGAATTCCAGTATATGAATAAAAAATGACGACAGTTATCAAAATTATAGTTCTGATGTACTGCCGATTTTTATTGATATTTCATGTGCTGCTTGTTTTACCTTACTAATAAGAAAAGATAGTCGATCATCATTAATGCGATGACTAATTAACCCAACACTTAATGCTCCTACTACTTTATGATTAAATCCGATAATAGGTGCAGCTACTGAAGCTGTCCCTTCTGTTTTTTCTCCATAACTGACAGCATATCCTTCGTTTCTTATTTGCTTTATTTGATCAAGAAGAATTTGCTTTTGTTCTGGTAAAGCAGAAAGTAGTTGCTCAACAATATATTCCATTTCATTCTGTTTCATATTGGCAAGCATCGTTTTATTTGCAGCACCAATTGAAAGAGGAATCTGTTCCCCTAAGTTATCAATAACTCGAATTTTTAAAGGGCTATCCATTCTTTCAATAATAATAGAATGTGTTCCATTTGGAATGTTCAAATAAACACTTTCTTCCACTTCATAGGCCAATCGTTTCATTACTTCTCTTGCGACTGATCTGTAGTCTACCTTCTCCAATTGTCGTAATCCTATTTCCATCCACATTGGTCCAATTTTGTACTGTTTCGTCTCTGAAATTTGTGTAACTAGCCCATGCTCGATTAGAGAGTTAAGTAATCTATGTACTGTACTAACTGGGAGATGTGTTCTGTCCGCTATATCAGAAATGGCCCAATACTCTTTTTCATTAGTAGAATTTAATAACTTTATAATACTTATCGCTCGATCAATGGACTGTACCATAACTCACCTCTACTTCACTTGTAATATGTTAGCACGCTCAATTACCTATCAATTTAACAAACATTCGAAATGAAATCAATCTATTTATTCAATTTTCTAAAAATAAAAATATGTTGCGAACAATAATTTGAAAGCGCAAACAAAAAAATATTGACTTTTCTTTTTAATTATCTGAAAATTATAACAAGATTTCACATCACGGAATATATTCCACAATACGGAAAAACATCAAAATTTATGCTATCAACTACGAAAGTGAGGAAAACAATGGCGCAAGTAAATAATACAAACAATGAATTAAAACGTACGATGAAAAGTAGACACTTATTCATGATTGCACTCGGTGGCGTGATTGGAACGGGATTATTTAACGGATCTGGTTTTATTATAAGTCAGGCTGGACCTGGTGGATCCGTACTTGCCTTTATGGCCGGTGGATTATTAATGTATTTCGTTATGCTATGTCTTGGTGAACTCGCTGTAGCCATGCCTGTTTCGGGGTCTTTCCAGGAATATGCCACTAAGTTTATCAATCCTGCAACTGGCTTTACAATCGGATGGTTGTATTGGTTAAGCTGGGCGAATACGACCGGCCTTGAATTTACAACTGCTGGCATTACAATGCAGCGCTGGTTTCCTGATATTCCTGTTTGGGTTTGGTGTTTAATATTTGGAGTTACAATCTTCACGATTAACGCACTATCTGCTCGTAGTTATGCAGAAACAGAATTTTGGTTTTCAAGTATAAAAGTATCTGCCATTATCGCTTTTATTATTCTTGGTGGCGCCGCTATGTTCGGTTTTATTGATTTAAAAGGCGACGAACCAGCTCCGCTATTATCAAATTTCGTGAATCATGGTGGTTTATTTCCAAATGGACTTGCAGCTATTCTATTAACAATGGTTACAGTCAATTATTCCTTCCAAGGTACAGAACTTGTTGGAATCGCTGCAGGTGAAAGTGAAGATCCAGCAAAAACTTTACCTCGTTCTATTAGAAATATTATATGGCGTACGATGTTTTTCTTCGTCTTAGCAATCTTTGTTCTTGTTGCTTTAATTCCTTGGGAAGAAGCAGGATTAACAAAAAGCCCGTTCGTTGCCGTTTTTGATAATATCGGTATTCCCTATGCGGCTGATATTATGAACTTTGTTATTCTTACTGCTGTTCTTTCTGTCGCAAACTCAGGACTATACGCGGCAACTCGTATGCTTTGGTCATTATCCAAAAATGAAATGGCTCCAGCCTTTTTAAAGAAATTATCATCACGAGGAATACCTTTAAACGCTTTAATTATGACAATTGCTATTTCTGCTTTTTCTCTTTTAACAAGCGTTGTAGCTGCTGAAACGGTTTACTTATGGCTCATTTCCATTTCTGGAGTTATAACAATCATTGTTTGGATGTCAATTTGTGTCTCTCAATTCTTTTTCCGTAAACATTATGTAGCAGACGGCGGAAAATTAGAAGACTTAAAGTTCAAAACGCCACTTTATCCACTTGTACCAATACTTGGTTTTGGATTGTATGGCATTATATTAATCAGTCTAATCTTTATCCCAGAACAACGTCTAGGAATCTATTGCACTGTACCATTTATCATCTTTTGCTACACGTACTATCACTTTAAAGTTAAGAAAAGACTTGCTACTAACACTCGTAGTGAAAGTAAAATTAGCGAGACTATGTAATACTATACTTATATATAAAAGACCGCACATAGCTTTTACCTTATGTGCGGTCTTTTATCATTCTAATTCGCTTTAAAATTATATAACGGCTTAATAATATGCTTTATATCTATTGTCTCTTTCGTATTTTCGATAATTTCATTCATTGGCTTGTATACCATTGGTGCCTCATCAATTGTGCTCTCTGCTACCGATGTAGTCCAAACTTCTGTCATCGTATTTTGGAAGTCCTCTAGACTCAATAATTCTTTAGCCTTCTTACGACTCATGATACGTCCTGCCCCATGCGGACCAGAAAAATTCCAGTCTGGATTACCTTTACCAAATGCAATAATTGAACCATCTCTCATGTTAATTGGAATAATGACTCGTTCATCTTTCTGAGCTGAAATAGCACCTTTTCGTAGAATCATATTTTCTATGTCTATATAGTTATGTATTGTAGTAAATTGATCGGTTACTTTCCAGTCCATTTTCGTAACAATTTCATCAATCATTGCTTTACGATTTAACTCAGCATACTTTTGAGCAATATTCATGTCATTCATATAATCTTTGAATCCCTGTCCTTCTAAATAAGCTAATTCTTTTCGAATATTAGGCTTCTTTATTCCACGTAAAGTTTCTTGTATTTCTTTTTCTCTCCCCTCTTTCATTAATCTCTTAATAATCTCATCTTTCATTGATGTAACATCAATGAGTTGTTCATATGCGAAGTTTTGGTAATACTCTGCTATTTGTTTACCTAAATTACGAGAACCACTATGAATGACAATATATACATTCCCTTTATCGTCCTCATTCAATTCGACAAAATGATTTCCTCCCCCAAGTGTACCAATACTTTTTTGAGCGCGTTGTAATGTAAATGGAGCTCTCACACCATCAAAATCAATCATTTTTGAGAATCGATGTTCTTTATCTCGGATACGAAAACCACTTGGAACGAATTTACGAATTGTTTCATCTAAACAATCGAAATTAATTTCTTCTTTTTTCTTATCAATTACAACAACTTCCATACCACAACCAATGTCTACCCCTACAAGATTAGGAACAATTTTATCTTGTATTGTCATTGTTGTCCCAATCGTACACCCTGCTCCCGCATGTGTATCTGGCATAATACGAATTTGACTATCCTTTACAAATTCTTGGTTACAAAGATCAATAATCTGCCCTGTCGCAGTCTCATCAACGTTATTCGTAAATACTTTCGCTTCATTGTATTTTCCTTGTAATTTCAACATCTTTCATTTCCCCTTCCTTTTGAAAGAATTATTTTATTACGTTGTTTCTATTCTCATCATTACTCTCATCCACCTTCTGCTTTCCATTATATATGTATGATATCCTTCACAATAATAAAAAAAATGATGTTTTATCTTGTTTACATAATATTATTATCATATCCTTGAATTTATACCTACATATGAGTATTCCACGTCCTCAATATCCGTTATATATAACAAAAACTCCCCTTAAATCGAAAATGATTAAGGGGAGTTTTATAGCCGATGAAATTATAATTCCGATTTCACCCGGACAGAAACATTATTTTTAATTATATTTTTGACTTCTTTAAAGCTAACAAAATTGTTACTTTTCTCATCCCAAAGACGGAAACGTAGTGATTGTAAGCTTGTAGCAAGTGTAATTGTTGGTACATTTTTTAACAGAAGCGTATTATTGTGTGCCTCTTCTAGCTTATAATTAGGTACTCTTGGACTTAAATGGTGAACATGATGAAATCCAATATTACCAGTTAAGAATTGCAAGATTTTTGGAAGTTTATAAAATGAACTTCCTTCTACTGCCGCTTTTACATATTCCCAATCTTTATCCTCTTCAAAATAAGAATCCTCAAAAGTGTGCTGTACGTAAAACAGCCAAATCCCTACTGAACCTGCAATTAAGAATATCGTACCATGTACTAATAGAAACGATTGCCATCCTATTGCCCAGCAAAGTATAGCTACTACAGCAACGATAATAATATTCGTCAAATACGTATTCATACGTTCTTTCTGTCTTGCACCTTTTCGGTTAAATCTATTTTTAAGCAAGAAAACATAAATCGGACCTAATCCAAACATAACGAATGGATTGCGATATAAACGATATGCTAAACGAAGTCTAAATGGTGCAGCTACATATTCATCGACTGTAAGCGTCCAAATATCTCCTGTACCTCGCTTATCTAAATTACCACTTGTAGCGTGATGAATCGCATGCTCATGCCCCCATTGATCAAATGGGAATAACGTTAACACACCCATACATGTACCTACTATTCTATTTGCACGTCGACTTTTAAAGAATGAATAATGGGTACAATCATGAAAAATTATGAAAATTCGCGTCATAAAACCAGCAGCTAACAAAGATGGAACTAATGCTAACAGATAAGAAACAGACAAACTTTTATAAGCGAGATACCATAAAACAACAAATGGCACGACTGTGTTAATAAGTTGCCACACACTTTTTTTAATTGTTGATTTTTCATATGGAGCAACTTGTTTTTTTAAATTTTTAGTATTTTCTAATGTCATTTTACTAATTCCTTTCCTTTTTGTTGCTAATTCATATTATAGCATACTATTAGTATCAGGTGTTAAAAGTAGATGTAATAAATATTATTATATACTATAAAATTCTCTTTTTTCTTACTCACTCCTTACAAATTGCTTACGTTTAATAAACAAAAAATTGCCAACCACTCCTCCTAATTAAGGTAAGTGGTTGGCAATCTTTTAACGAGAATGTTTTCTAAATAGATGAATTGCTTCTTCTGGTACGTAAACCTTTCCATTACTTTCTACAACAACACTTCCTAGTTCATAATCTTTATTCTTAATACGAATTATATTTTTGTTAACAAATAATTGAGCTGTTACATTATTATGTTTTACTATGAGTACAGGGTTCGCTACATCAGTTTTATCTATTGTTACAGTTGCACCATTCTGCTTAAAGGCTAATTCACTCTCTACAAATAATTTGTTTGTTACTTCTTCTAAATTAAAGCCCATCGCTTTCGCTATTGTCTTTGCAACGTCCGTGTTTTGAATCAAACCAACTGGCTTTTGAGGGCCGTATGAATATAAAAATACATCCTCACCAGTATGACCTCCTGTTGTAAAGCCTATGTTCGCACGGTTAGCCAATAATGTAGTGAAAATTGGACCTACGTCTATTTTCTTTTTAACCACTTTTAACCTTTCTTTTTCATCATAAGTTAAATTGTCCAACCCGTATAATTTAGCTACCTCTTCTACATTGGATAGATCAGATTTCAAATTATTGATAGTCCCTTCAAGTGTCATTTTCGCTTTTTTCAATGGATCAATATATGCAGAGACCGGCGTAGTATTATAACCTTTTGTCGTATTCATATTGCCAATAGAAATACCGCTATTACCATGGTCCGCTACGGCGATTAGCATCGTATTACCATCTTTTTTTGCAAATCTTAATGCTTCTGCAACTGCATGATCAAATGCTAACACATCACTAATCATCCCAATTGGATCATTCACATGTGCTGCCCAGTCTGGCTTACTTCCTTCCACAAATAAAAAGAACCCATCTTTATCTTTTGATAACGTTTGAATGGCTTTTTCCGTCATTTGCGAAAGTGTTGGTTGCTCCGGATTTATTGCTTCACGATCCATATCAAATGCTAAGGCAATATGTGAGAATGAGCCCCAAATTTTATTAGATTTAGATTTCAATAATGCCTCTTTCGTTTCAATAAAGTCGTAGCCTTTATTTTGAATCACTTTTACTAAATCTTCACCATCTTTTCGAATCCCACTATCTGTCTCAGGTAGAAGTGCTGCTTTTCCCCCGCCTAATACGACATCTATATTTTGATATACTTGTTGCTCCGCGAGCACTTCAAAATTGTTACGATTCACATGATGAGCGGAGAATCCAGCAGGAGTAGCATGCTGAATTTCAGCTGTGGCAACAATTCCAGTTGCGCGACCAGTACGTTTCGCACCTTCTAAAACATTGGCAACTGGACGTAATTTGTCCTCTTCTTTTATTGGTTTTAAGCCAGGTGAACTCACAATAGTAGGTAATACCCCTACATATCCTGAATTCGATTTATTCCCCGTCGCTAATGCTGTAGCTGCTGGAGCTGAGTCTGTTATAGCTGATTCCGCCGAATATGTACGAACTCCTCCTGTTACAATTTCATCTAATGCAAGTGGTTTCCCTTTATACAAGCGAGCTAATGTGGTTGCTGAAGAACTTGTTCCGTCCATAACCATTATGATTACATTTTTCGGTTGGCGTTCTACTTTTTTCACTTTCGCTTCCACCGTATGATCATCCATCATACTTTCAGTACATAACATACTTAGTGTTATCGTTCCTACTAACAGTAACTTCTTCATCTTTAAACCCAATACAAACATGATTGCGCCTCCATTAGTTTCACATTCATTACATACAAAATTCTGACTGCCTACATATGTTTTATTAGTTCCCAATTTTTCTAAAGCTAACAATAGTAACTTTCTCATTCATTACATGTCGGTATAGTTCATCTATCTTATAAAAAAGATTTCCCATCATTAACTTGTTTAACAACAAATCCCCAATTAAAATAAATAAAAATTTATTGTTAAACAATAAATTTCATGGTAAATTAATAAGATATTAAATAAATGAGGTGCTTTTTATGAAACAAGGATCAACACTTTTCTTAAAGACAGCTGTGATTCTAATGGGTATCCCTGTTCTTGCTATGTGCATTTTTTTAGTCCCTAAAATAGGGAATTTCGCTGCTGAATTATATCCCGAAATGGCATATATTAAATATCTTGTATTTATCAATTTATACGCGACAGCAATACCTTATTACTTCGCACTGTACCAAACATTTAAGCTTTTAAACTATATTGATAAAAACAACGCATTCTCAGAGTTGTCTGTTAAAGCTTTAAAAAATATTAAGTACAGCGCACTAGCCATTAGTGTATTATATGTATTAGGTATGCCACTTTTCTATCTTGTGGCAGAGAGAGATGACGCCCCTGGTATTATTGTTATTGGAATGATTATAATTTTTGCTTCAATGGTAATCGCGGTCTTTGCTGCCGTACTCCAAAGACTATTAAAAGATGCGATAGATATAAAATCAGAAAATGATTTAACGGTCTGAGGTGAATAATATGGCAATTATTATTAATATTGATGTAATGTTAGCGAAAAGAAAAATGAGTGTAACAGAGCTTTCGGAGAAGGTTGGAATTACAATGGCTAACCTTTCGATCTTGAAAAATGGAAAAGCAAAAGCAGTCCGTTTTTCAACTTTAGAAGCAATATGTAAAGCATTAGAATGCCAACCAGGAGATATTTTAGAATATCGCCCTGAAGATACCGAATAAAAAGAGTCCTTCATACGAGAAGGACTCTTTTTATTGTACATTACGGCGCAAAGCTAATTTGACCAGTAAACAATAAGATAATTGCGATAATCCAAAATATAAAAAATGATGAGGACAGTATGAATGAAAGAATCGCAATCCCCTTCTTCTCTGTTTTTTTCGTCATTGTAATGATAGAAAATATGATACCTACAACTGTTAGGGCAACTGTAACATAATCTCCCACTATATTACCTGCATTCGCTATCCTTGTCGGTGTAATAAAAACGAACAGAAAACATAAAATGCCGATGAGTAAAGATATGTAGCTTATTATACTGTACTTCTTTTTAGGAACTATTTCAGTTTTCATACTAATCCCCCCTTCTATATAGCTATAAGTTCATATTAGCACAAATAACCATAATTTAGTTAAAACAAAAAAGAGATACAGCGGAAACTTCCACTGTATCTCTTTTTTATTTAATAACTAAACCCGCTATTTCTTCTTTATCATTATAAGTTATAATGAATGTCCGTTGTTCTTTACTATATTTTGCTACAAGAATAACAGTATATAAGCCATCTTTTTCTTCAATCGATTGTTTTTCAATTTTTTCAAATGTACCAGCTTTCTCTATTATAGGTGTAAGATCTTTCATCTTTTCTTCTGACAATGCAGCTTTCATTTTACTATCAAATTTTTCACGCACGTCTTTATACTTTGCCTCATTTAATAATGATACAATTTCTTCCGCCTTTGGAATAAACTTTTTTGACGTACTTTCATCTACTTTATTACCGGTACATGCTGCGAGCGCGAACGCCGCGATAGCACTTATAATAATAAGTAACATTCTTCTCATTTTAATACACCCTTTCTTTTTAAAATGAAACTATAACTAAAAGTGAGTAACGCAAAAATTGCTATTGAAACTTCTGACATAATAATCCCGCTTTTCCCTGGCACATATAGCGATATAATGCCAGCTAATGCATTTACAGTCCCATGGATGAGAATTGCATATACAACATAACGAAATTTCTTTTGGACAACAGCTTGCAATACAATGAAAGAAAGCCCAACATGCAATACCATCGCAAAGATGCGTTCAATACCACCGAGATAATAACTGTCACCATTTTGAATGACTGTTTGTGATAATAATAGGGATATTACTGGGATACCGACTATCAACACCGCCTCAATACCACCATGCCCTGCTCCAAATAAAAAACCAGACTGCCAATCTCGTTGCTTCATAAAATAACGCATTGCGATAAAACGAGCTATCTCTTCAAAAATTCCAGCTGATATACTAAGCAAAACTGCAAATAGTATAGGCTGCATAACAGAAAACATTTGAAAATCTGTGCTAGTTCCATTTAAATAATTTAGCATTGGTATGCGAATCAATATTTGTGATACAACAAAAGCCAATATACCTAACATATATGGAATATAGCGTTTCTTCCAAAAAGCATATAAAAGTGCTATAAGCGGTAAACCAAAGCTAATCATTGTTGTAAAAATAAGACCATTCATCTCGCTTCACCTCTTACTTGAAGTGTATAAAATTGAGTGAAGAAAGTATGTAGTTATTTCTTATTCGGTTTCCTTTTCATCATAGATGGTCATTTCATCTCATTTAATATAAATGTTTGTGTGAAATAAGGACTTACATAAGTTGTTTCTAACGTCGCATTATTTGTTTTATTTATGATTCGTTTTAACGAAAATAGCCCGTACCCTCTAGCACCTTCTTTACTTGAATGGTTTTTCTCATAAATTTTTTGTAAATCAATTGCTTCCCCCTTTGAACTATTACGCACGATAAAATATTGTCGTGAATCCATTTCAAAGAATGCGATTTGTAATATCTTTTCCTCACTACATACTGCTTCCTCAATTGCATTATCTACTAAAACTGAAATGATACGAATAAATGAAATAATCGTCATCGAAACACTTTCAATGTTCTCTGGTATATCAAGCATTACTTTTATTTGTTGCTGCTGAGCAGTGCTAACTTTTGCTCTTAATACGCTTCTTACTTCAGGAATTTGTATGCGAGATAATTTTGCGATATCAAGTTCATGATCATTTATTGTTTTTAATGTGGGAGCAATAACATCGTAGTACACTTGCTCAATTTCTTTCACATTTTTTGTACGTATTCCTTCTTCTAACGATAGTAATACATTCATATAATCATGACGAAAACTAGCAAGCTCATCATGCATATCCTCTAATTTTTCCACATAATCTAATAACTCTTTATCTAAACGTTTTTCATGCTCTTCTCGTAACTTTTCTTTCGATAAATGTGAGCTTATTAGTACGATGATTAGTAATAATAAAAAAATAATAATCGCTGAATTATAACTTACTTCACTGTATTGTTGATTTATTTTTGCTAAAAACTCAGTTGACGGCTGAGTTAAAATTAATTCAATAATAAACCCGATCATTAATAATATATAAGTTACATAGTATAACGGACTACTTACTATATATTGAGCGATTTTTTGAATTCTTTTTCGCGCTACTAAAATACCGATAAAAGTAAGGATTGATACGATAAGATGAATAATACTACCTGTCCATAAATATAAATTGAATGGCGTTAACATAAAGATTTTCATCCCTAAATCTAATAGCAACATTTTCACTAACGTTATAATCACCATACTCACCAGTGCAAAATATACATTATGCTTAAATTTCAATTCATTTTGCATTAATCCTAAACTTATTAAAAATAACACAATCGTACTATTCAATTCTGGATATCTCGTTACTGTTACGACAATAGCAAGTAAAATAATGAATACCGTACTTAAAGCTATTAACATTCTAACTGACAATCTGTTGTATCGGATTAATTGTATATATAAAAACGCATGACACATACTAGTAAGCAGTATTGCAAATAAATCATAAATATACATTACATCTCACCCTTTAACATGTTACGTACTTTACTCACTAAACGCCGTGACACTGGAATGCGTTTCCCGCTTTTTAAAACTATCATTTTTTGTTTCGCATCGTAAGAAGACATTTGCTTCGTATTCACGATATATGACTGATGGCAACGAAATAAACGTTCATCTATTATTTCTATCTCCTTTAATGCTCCATAAAAATAAACGATTCGATCTAACGTCACTAATGCTAACCGGTGCGGTTCATCAGTCATAACATATTCAACTTCATGAAAAGGAACCCGCACAGTGGCATTACTATTTGCAACGATAAAGTCATCCGACGGAATAATATGCTTATTTCTTGCTTCATATTGAAGTAAACATTGTTCAAAAACTTTATATCTCTCCTCGTATGGCAACCCTTTATCAATAAAAGTTAAAGCTGATACCATGTATTGATATGAAATAGGTGCAAATTCAGAATGCGTCGTTACAAACACAATAATTCCTTGCGTATCATACTTTCGTATCTCTTGTGCTACTTGTAACCCTTTACGCTCTTCCCTTTTAATCTCTATATCTAAAAAATAGATTGGAACATACTTCGCCTTCGGAATATTAGTAATAATATTTTCACTTTTACTAGTCACCTCAATAAAATCAAAAGGCAACATATATTTCTCACAAATCTCTTCAACTAACCGCTTCATTTGCTGTGCTTGTATGACATCGTCTTCTAAAATGAAAATACTCATGTAATCACTCGCTTTATTGAAATCTATTATTAGAATAACATGACTACTTACAAATACTGAATAATATTCCCTATATTTTCATATCCAATGATAATTAATATCGCTTTTTCTATATATTAGAAAGGCATTTAAAGTACTAGTATAGAATATAGATTAGAGGTGATTTTTAATGAATAGTATACAAATCGAAATAAATATACTAAATAAATGGATTAAACAATTTCTACCTGAATATGATTTATTCTTTTTCCCTAAAAAGTATGGAGCAGTAGTAAAACATTTCACTTCTAATACTTTACTAATGCCTAAAGAGGAATTTTCTAACCATACCATTTTTAACAATATTAATAGCAGAAATAGTTATCAAGTATGGAATATTCATAAGGACATTCAATTTGTTTGTGTAGCAAACCCTAGTTTGATTATGCAATGGGACAAAGAAACACGCGAAAGTATTTTCCGAATTCAATTTGAAGTTAATAGAGGCTCTATTTATGAATGGGATATGATTGAATGTGTACTAGAGGATATACCATCTCCTTCAAGTAAAACGGCCATATTACAACATGTATCTCCTTATTCATTTACATATGATTCGAAGCGTTATATAAGTATGCAAAAATCACTATGGGATAACTTACATAAAGAGTTTCAATATAAATTTTTACTTTTATTAACAAAACAATTTGTTTATCAAACTTCATTAAGTAAAGAGCAAATCAAAAAATTCGAAAATAGTTTCCCCCATATCGCTCCCTATTTTAATAGTTTTTCAAGTGTAAACGGAGCAAATTGTCTTGCAGCTACTTTAGCGAGTATTTGTAGTGAAAAATCTGAGGCAAAATGGATTATTACGAAATGGGTACATGATAATAGCTTTCTAAAAGGTTTACAAATAAAACAGTATCGATTAAAATCAGCTTCTATCGATTCTTTACAACCTAGCGATATCCTTGTTTGGAAAAATGAAAAGAACAAAGTACTACATGCCTCTTTTCATCTAGGCGGCGGCTATTTCTTTAATAAAAATGGACAATCATTTTTTAATCCATGGCAATTGGTACATATAGAAAGCTTGTTGAATACATGGGAGAACGAACGTATTGAAGTGTATAGAAAATAAAGATGCAATACTCTAAAAAATTAAGACTGTATCTTCAAATGGAAAGATACAGTCTTTAATAATCACTTATTTTTAAAAAAAACTCTCTATCAATCACTACCTGAAAAAATTCCGAGTAATGCGATAAAGAATAATCTGCTACATCACAACTCCCTTGAAACACACATGTTGAAATACCTAACTCTTTTGCAGGTATTAAATCTAACTCCCTGTCTCCAGTAGCTAAATCAATATTATGCTTTTTATGCAGATGATCATAAGCTAACGAATTCGGTTTTCGGGGGAATCCATCGTCAATTGTAACCATGTCGACGAAGTATTTGTCCCAGCCGTAATATTCTAAAATTTCCATAACCCCCGCCCTATGTTTATGAGTCATAATCACATTTTTATCCGCATATTTCAAAATCTCTTCAACACCTCCAAAAGGTTTCATATCTTTTGGAGTGATTTTCCCCTTCAAAATTTTAATCTGTTCTTCCTGTTCGCATGAAATATTATAATACTGAATTGCATGAGAATAGGATGTTTTTAAGTTTTTGTATATTTCTTGTTTATCTACTGTATCACCTAATATTTCAGAAAGAAGTTTTGTATAAACTGGATACGTATCAAATAACGTACCATCAAAATCCCATAAAATATTCATTATGCCCACCTTCTATTTTCAAATCATTTGATGATTAAATCCGCCCAATCCTTCGGCAATTCCGTTTCTAAGTAATAATCCTCTGCTTTCCAATACCTATTCTCAAACTTTGAAAGGTTTTTCTGTGTTTTCTTACTCTCGCGTAGAAATCTTGTCTCTCTTGGACAATCCAAGTACACCATATAATGAAAGAAATCTCTCCATTCTTTTCGCTGTAGAAAAACACCTTCAATTACAATTACGCCTACTATGGGAATCTGTACTTTCTTCATTTCACATGAGTCTACCTCATCATTATAGAACGGTAATTTCAGTCTCGTTTCATTTTGTAACTTTTGAAAAAACTTTTGCCGAAGCCACTCAATATCCCATTGCAAATAATAATACTCATACCATTCTTCAAATCCGGTATCATAGCGTTTATTACGCTCCACTATATGATCATCAATATGAAAAATATGAAACGGAATGCTTTCCTGTTTCATATTTTCCTTTAAATTTGCAACAAATGTTGTTTTTCCTGAACGACTTAAACCATCTATACCTAAAATGAACCTATTTTCTTTATGCTTCTTCATAACATTTATCAATTCACTCGTACTCATTATTTCTTCCACTCTTCTTTTAATAAAGAATATAAAATCGTATCATGCGCAACTCCATTTTGAATCATATGTTTTCGAAGTAATCCTTCTTCTTGAAATCCTGCTTTACTTAATAATTTTTGAGAAGCTTTATTCTCTACATATACAACAGCAGCAATTCTTATAAGTTGCAACGTTTCAAACCCGTAAGCTAAAATCGCCTGTAACGCTTCCGAGGCGTATCCTTGTCCCCAATATGTATCGTCTAATTCATAACCAATTTCAGCTCGCTTATGATGATGGTTAATTAAATGAAAACCGCACGTTCCGATTAATTGGCCCGTCCCCTTTTTCTCTATTCCCCAGCGAAATACACTTCCCTCTTCATAACGATTTTTAAACGTTTGAATCGTTGTTTTCGCTTGCTCAATATTTTCGAAAGAATCCATTCCGAAATAACGTATTACAGATTCTTTTGAAAAATAATGGAACATCGTTTCTGCATCTAACAGTGTTAGTTCTCTTAATTGTAAACGTTCTGTTTCTAGTTTCGGAAATCCCATCTCTTTTTCTCCTTCTATTCTAATGAACTGCAAATTTCAATATAATTTCCATCTGGATCAGCAATATATGCAATGGTTTGCCCCACGGCTTTACAATTGGTTCAACTAAAACCGTAATACCTTGTTCTCTAAGTTGCTCAATCGTTTCTTGTACATTTTTGACAACGAATCCTAATTCAAAATGAGAAGATTGTAACTCGCCTTCTGTAAGTGGTAATCCTGTTAATTCTTTCACATCTTGCCGCGTATTCATTGCTAATATTGTAGATCCCGTATTAAATTCAATATATGTACCGTGCTCTGATTTTATAGGTAACTGTAAAATATCTTTATAGAATTTTAAACATTCCTCAAACTTTTCTACATATAAAATGATGTACTTCATTTTCAAATTCATTTTACATCCCCCTTTATATCCATCCTTAAAATTTCGACAAAAGTCTCATAAAAACCTTGTTTCCTATAGTAACGAGCACAAAAAAATGAGGCCGATTTCTCGGCCTCCCAGCTTATTGGCATAAAACAGGAGATTTGGTTTGGACATAACCAGTTCGTACTCTTATTATATTTTATTTTTTCTGAATTTTAAATACATTAAACACCTATTTATATTGAGAAAGTTTTTTCGCTTGCATAAAATTAATGAGTTTAAGAAATGCTACAAATGGAGGTGTATACATATGGAACCAATGCTATGTCCAAGTTGTAAAACGAACCGCACTCGCTTTAATATTCTTGAGCAACAAGTAAAACCAGTCAAATTAAATCCACAAACTGGTCAAGTAGAAGAAGAATATACAAATGAAACGATGAACGCTTTTCATATGGCCTATCAAGGACCTACTTACAGAGTCCAATGCGCTGTATGTGGGCTTGTTGAAAATCCTGAACAATTTATTAAACCTGCTCAAAATCAGTCTTTCTAATAAAAACATGATTATCCCTTGTAGAAATAGATTTTTCTATAAGGGATTTTTTCGTTTTATACTTTAATAAAAAACGTGTTTCTTCCTTATTATAAGTTACACCCCACATCTTTTTAGTCATCTTTTATTTTTTGATCCTCAATATGAATCTTTTTTCTTCATTTATTATTTTCAGGGTAAATTATTGCGGCTTTGATATTGTTAATTTTATGCCTTCATATAGATTTTTATTATATAAAAAAGAGTGAGCAAAAATACGATTATATAGAAACAAAAGAAGTTGATTCCCATATTTAATTACCTCTTTACAAAATCAACTTCTTTTCAACTCCACTTTTTATTATAATATTTCACTTTTTAATTTCTTGATTTTCCAAGAAAGTCTTATAAAGAAGTACATCCACATACCACCTGTAAGACCGGTCATAACTTTCGCCCACATTGGCACTCTTGATTCCATCGGGCTTAAAAAACAGATTATACATTGATGGTAATAAACTTGCTGATATAATAACAAGGAATAACAATAATTCATTTAGTTTTTGTATCCTCGTCTCCTTTTCTGAGTAAATATCAGGCAATTCATTTACTTCTTCTACTTCTTTACAAAAATAATTCCATCTTGTGAAACTTGTTACGCGTTTCCAACCTGACATTTCGTATATTTCGAAATATTCTTGTTGTTGTTCTTTCGAATCTCTATAAACCAATCTAAAATCAGCTTTGTACATTACATCTTTTGGCTCCGTTTTCTGAAACGTATACATTAAATTATATTTTTGTAATGCCCAACCTTGCTGATGCATCTTTCGTAAAAAAGCTTCTTCTTTTTCTAAATTCCATGCCATAAAAAATTTGAATACCCTTTTTGTCTCCATCTTCCATTCACTCCCCTAATATACTATTCCCATTCCTTACAGATCTCTGCAACCTGTTATACTCTAGCTCTAACACTTCTTTACCAAGTGGCGTTAACTCATAGCACTTCTTTCTATCTGTTGAGGCAACTTCAATAATTAATTTCTCTTTTAATAACTTCGTCGTATTCCCGTATAAAGTTCCAGGACCGAGTTTTACTTCTCCATTTGTCATCTCTTCTACCATTTGCATAATTCCATAACCGTGCATTGGTTTCACTAGTGATAACAATATGTAATATGTCGCCTCAGTTAACGGAATATATTTTCTCGCTTTCGTATTCATTATAACCACCTCCGATACATCGCTTCATGATATATCGACTTGCGATACATCGTATACCGATATTGTATATTCACATTCCAAAATATGCAAGATTATAATTTAATAATTGAATATTTATTTCTTTGAATTGAAAAATCATATAAATTTTCTGAATAATTTGTTAAAATATAGAAATATCCGTTTATATTTTGAAAGGAATGATATATATGATAAATAAATTGAAGGAAAATATAGGATCAGTTTTTGTAGGTAAAGAAAATGTTATCGATCTATTAATTGTTTCCTTGCTTGCTGACGGTCATGTACTTCTTGAGGATGTACCTGGTACTGGGAAAACGTTACTTGCGAAAACACTTTCAAAAAGTATTGGTGGTAATTTTTCTCGCGTTCAATTTACACCGGATGTACTTCCGAGTGATGTGACAGGTATTGAATATTTCAATCCGAAAACGAGCGAATTCGAGTTAAGACTCGGACCAGTCGTGGCAAACATTCTACTGGCAGATGAAATTAACCGTGCAATGCCGAGAACACAGTCTAGTTTATTAGAAGCGATGGAAGAACGACAAGTGACGCTTGAAAAGCAGTCAACTCCTCTTCCAAAACCGTTCTTTGTTATTGCGACGCAAAATCCAATTGAATCACAAGGAACGTTCCCTCTTCCAGATGCACAGCTTGATCGCTTTTTAATGACAATTTCTATAGGTTATCCGAATTCTGAAGATGAACTACAAATGATGCGACGTTTTCGTAACGATGCACCACTAGAAAGTGTCACATCTGTTATTACTTTAGATGATATTTTAGAGGCACAGAAACGAGTAAAAGAGATTTTCGTATCAGAACCGTTAGAACATTACATTATTAAACTTGCTCATGCTACAAGAAATCATGATTATATCGCTAACGGTGTAAGTCCGCGTGCCACACTTGCTTTAGTACGTGCAGTTCAAGCGCTAGCCTTTTTACGCGGGAGAGAATATTGCACACCAGAAGATATACAATTGTTAGTTCCTTCTGTTTGGAATCACCGTATCATCTTATCAATGGAAGGCGCATTACGTACGACAAAAAATGAAATGATGCAAAAGATTTTAAAAGAGGTTGACGTACCAGTGGAGATTGAGCAAACATGAATGGACAGCGCGTTGTAACTGTACCTTTATTTTTTCAACTTCATATTATTCAACTATCTGTTCCAGGCGCGATACTATTTACATTTTTTATGCCGCAACGAATCATTATGTTTTTCTTTTTCTTCTACTATTTATTTGCGATTTTCATTTATAAATATGTCGCATATATAGAGAAACAGTTTCAAGTGCTAAACGAGAAACAAACAACTCGTTTATTTCCTAATGAATCTGGACAGTTTTTTATTCATTTAAAAAATGGAGCAAACATACCACTCGTTAACGGTGTTTGTTATTTTCATTTAGACCCGTCCCTACTACCGAATAAAGATCAAGGAATTGAACAAATATCAAAAACACTATTCTCTTTCCCATTTTCACAACCTGCTCATTCAGCGCAAAAATGGGATTTATCATTAACTGCAACGAAGCGTGGCGTGTTTCAAATTGAACAGTTCGAATGTGTTTTGAAAGATCCTTTTCATTTATTATCTGTACATTTACCTGTATTTGATAAATTAAGAACTGAAATTATTGTGTATCCATCACCTAAAGAAGTAGCAGATTTGCAAGAACTTCAGCAACTTTTAAATGGAGCTTATCGAACGAATTTTTCTTTTTACAATGATGAAACATCTATTATCGGTGTGAAACGGTACGAACGTGAGTCTTTCCGTTCCATTCATTGGAAAGCATCTGCCAAAATGCAGGAATTACAAGCAAAGCAATATGAGCCTGTTAAAAATTATAGTTGGACAATTTGTCTTTCATTAGCTGCTGATCGCGGGTTTGGTTGGAAAGATAATATAGAAGACCTTATTTCATTTGCAACATACATTTGTCAATATGCTACGAAGCATCAAATACCGTTTGAATTATTTATTAGTGTATTAGCTGAAGGTGGCCCTCTGCACTTACCATTAAATGAAGGACAAACACATTACGCAAAAGCTTTAGAGGAATTGGCACGTATTTCAGACGATAGCACACTAATTCCGAAACAAGGATTTCTCCATTATACAAATAGAAAAGGAGAACGATCATCTACAATGATTTACATTGGCTTGCAGAAGAATGACCTCTCTCTTCTATCGCAACCTACGTTTCTCATAAATAACGAAGGGATGGTGGAAAAGCTTGAAAACTTGGCTCTATCACGTTAATGACTTTATTCTGCTGCTCCTCCTTTCGTTATTAACAGAAAGGGACGAACTTGTTGCTATTGCTATATTTTTAGCACTAAGCTATATTGGTGTATTTCTAATCCATACATTCACGAAGAAAAAAACGACTGGATTTGTCATACTGTTAATGACTCAAATAATCGGTTGTTCTATCTTTCTCCCGTTCTCTCTATTTGGCACAATTATGTTACCGCTTTTCTTCTTTATCGTACATGTAGTTGGACCAGGATACCCAGTTCAAAAATCGTTAGGTGGTATTGTTTGGTTTGGTGTTTCAGCTATATTTTATGCGCCTTTTCCACCACTCGGGAAACTATTACTATTAGTTATACACATTATGATTACATTTTGGTTAACTGGAGCAAATCGTAATCAACAGTTATTACGTTTCGCTTCTATTATTACGATTGGTGTAATGAGTATAGTACTTATTCAAGTGTTTCCTTTCATTCGGCTTGTTTTTTCATTTATCATAGAAGCAGTTGCATTAGGGTTCGGATACGCTATCAATCCATTATTTTCAGCAGCCGTGTTAAAAGAAACAGATGATTTTTGGTCGAATAAAGGAAATCTAAAAGACCCTACAATTAAGGATGATTTGGAGCCACGTTCTTTTGATCCAACTCTTATAAATAGCATTACCATATTAGTTTGTACACTCATTGCTATTTATGTCGTTTGGAAAATAATAAAAAAACGAAAACAATTAAGTTTACCAAATATACCTGTCTTTGAATCTACTATCATCACTGATAAAGAAGGAATGAGCCAAAAACGTTTGAAACGAAACAAACCGCCACATAACGAAATTCGAAAAGAGATTTTTAAGCTTGAAAGTAAGTTAACTCCCCCTTTAAATAGAAATCGAGGAGAAACTATTGAGGCATGGTTAGATAGAATAAATAGTGAAGAAGATGTAAATATTCAGAGTCATATTATTAGTAATGCTTATAATACAGTGCGTTATTCAAATGAGGAAAACATCGTACTTTTGCAGGAATTTAAGGATGAAATTCATAAGCTTTACATGTATCAGAAGGATTTAAAGAAAAGGAAAAAATAATACAACAAAAAGACTCCTATTTTCATAGGAGTCTTTTTATACTTCTACCTTACTTTTTAAATTGAGGCGTTTTTCCCTGCTTCAATCTCTAATGACTCTTCATGCCACCAAAGTGTTTCTTCAGGATCTTCTTTAGCAATTTGGTGTGCTTCTTTTTTCGATTCTACTGTAGGATATGAACCTTTTAGCGCACGTCCTGATGTTGTAACGAATAGTACACTAAATACAACTAATCCAATAATACTTACACCTGTTAAATAAAATGCCGGTGCAAGCGGGTTACCGGTTGCATGAACTAAGTATGAACATACAAGTGGTGTTGTACCACCAAATATCGATACAGAAATATTAAATGAGATTGAAAGTGCTCGATAACGTACATCAGTGAAAAAGAGTGATGGTAATAATGAAGGTAATGTTCCTTCATATACACTTAGGAAGAAACCTAATACGAAAATACCTGCAAATATAGCTGCAATATGCCCGTTACCTATTAGTAAAAATGCTGGAATTGCAAATACAGTTAAACCAAGTAAACCAATTTGCACGACGCGTTTATTACCAATTTTATCACTTAATTTACCGAAATATAGTGCTAGTGGAATCATAAGTGCCATCGTAATAGAAATAATTAGTAAGCCTGTTGTTTCTTCGACTTTAAGTACTTGAGTTAGATAAGAAGGAATATACGAAAGAATCATATAATTTGTAATATTAAAGAAGGCGACAATTACTGTGCTTAATAAGAAGTCTTTTTTGTGGTATTTCATAATATCCATAAATGAAAATTGTTCATTGTCTTCAGATTCCTCTTGTGCTTTTTCCATCTCTTCAAAGATGGGAGATTCATCTAAATGACGGCGTAAGTATAAACCGACCAAACCAATTGGTGCAGCTATTAAGAAAGGAATACGCCAGCCCCAGCTGAGCATTTGTTCATCTGTTAACAATAACGTCAAAATGGTAACAATTACCGATGCAGCAATGTAACCTGAGAGTGTTCCAATTTCAAGACCACTACCGAGTATACCACGCTTTTTATCTGGAGAAGATTCTGCGATATAAACCATTGCTCCTGAATATTCGCCGCCTGTAGAGAAGCCTTGAATCATTCGGGCAACTAAAAGTAGTATTGGTGCCCATACACCAATTTGTTCATAGGTTGGTAGTAATGCGATGAATAATGTAGAAAGTGCCATTAAAATAATAGTAGTACTTAACACGATTTTTCGGCCGTACTTATCTCCTATACTACCAAAGAATACACCTCCGATTGGTCGAACGAGGAAGGCCGCTGCAAATGTACCGAATGTAAGTACAAGTTGCAATCCACTATTATCAACACCTGAGAAGAATAATTGACTTAAAATTACCGCTAAATACGCGTATAATCCGAAGTCAAACCACTCCATTGCGTTCCCTATACCAGTAGCAACTACTGCTTTCCTGGCTTGTTTAGGATTGACAATATTAACGTCTTGAGGTTCAAAATTCAAATCATTATTTTGTTGCATATAATAAAACAGCTCCTTATTTAATTTAACTTCTTTAAGCACACCTTCTCTTATTGAATAAAATTAATTCGAAGCACTTAAGGAAAATTAACGTCTCCTTATCTGTTATTATTGTTTCACATAATTAATTATTTGTCCAATGAGATGCTCTCTAGGTTAAGTAATTTACTATTTTAAAAAGCTGAAGAAGCCGCTAAAATAGAGACTTCTTCAGCTTTTTATATTTTTTTATATTTTTTTAAATACTTGCTGTAGCAGCTATGTTATGAACACAAGAAATAAACTCATAAATGAATGCGTCAATTTCCTCTTTCGTAATAATATACGGCGGAAGTAATCGAATAATATTCCCTTGTGTTACATCGACCAACATTCCTTTATTCATTAACTCAATCTGTAATTTCTTCACATTTTCATTCGTGTCATTCACACTTATCCCAAACATCATCCCCGCATGACGCACTTCCTGAATATAATAAGAATTTTCTTTCTGAATGTCTTGCAGTTTGTCATTCAAATATAGTGACGTTTCATATGCTTCTTGCATTAAACCATCGTCAAGTAATGTATTTAATACAGTTAAACCTAAAGCCGTTCCTATTGATGAATGAGCAAATGTGGTGCCGTGATCTCCTGGCGCAAATACATCACATAACTTTTCACCTACAATAATTCCGCCAAGTGGTATCCCGCCTCCTGCTCCTTTACCAATTTGAATAATATGTGGTGTAATATTGAAATTTTGATAAGCAAATAGTTTTCCCGTTCTCCCCATACCACTTTGAACTTCATCAACGATAAGTAGTACATTATATTTCTCACATAAATTTTGAACACCATGTAAATATTCACCCGATAATGGATAAATTCCCCCGCTTCCTAATACAGGTTCTAACATAATTGCAATTGGATTTTCATGAATTATTGTCTCTTCTAATTGCTCTATATTCTCGCGCTCAACTTCATATACTGGGATCGATGTTTTCGGGAAATTTTGATATACACTTTCTTGTCTTGTAAAATGAAGTGCCCCCAACGTACGCCCGTGGAAACTATTCTTCAACACTACAATTCCTTCACGTTCTTCATGCATAATAGCTCTATATTTATCAATTAATTTTAACGTCGTTTCTGTCGCTTCCGTACCTGAGTTTGTAAAAAAGACCTTTCCGTTTTTTAAAGAGCAATCAACTAATTTCTTTGCATATTCAATCGCAACTGGATTTAAAAAATGAAACGGTAAATGCAACGACTTCGTAACTTGATCCATTGTTGTTTGTACGATTTTCGGGTGATTGTATCCTAATACATTTACTCCGACACCAGAAAATAAGTCTATATACTCTTTACCATCCACATCATACAGTTTACACCCTGCTCCTCTTTCTATCGCAAGCTTTGTACGACAGTACGTTGACATCATATACTCTTTATCTAATTGAAACCAATCCGACATGTTACATTCCTCCTAGTTATTTTCCCTGTTTTATTTATGTTCATTTTCTATAAAGTCATGTATAAATTCATTTTTAAGATTGAAATTTTAATAGTAATGTTCTTCCCGATATTCATTTTTCCATAATTTCTTCTATTTCAACAGGTCCACTACATACGCGTTTTTCTCATCTAGCGGTCTGTAACTAGTTTGAACTTAGCGTGTTATACATAATCAAGGCTATAAAATCATATTTAGTAACAATGGACGAAAAAGATTTGGAGGCTATATTGATGAATGAACACTATGATAAACAGAGGCAATCTTTACTAGGGAAAGACTTTAATGAAAATGGAGAACGTAATGAACAAGCAATCCTTCACTCTCAAACAGTTGGTTCACGTGGACCTGTTCTAGAGCAAGATAGTGTGCTTCACGAGGCGTTACAACAATTTATTCACGAAAAAATTTTAGAAAGACCTGTTCATGTAAAAGGATTTGGTGCGTTCGGTTATTTTCAAACAATCTATCCAATGCCCGAACATACTAAACTAAATTTCCTACAAAATGCTAATGAGAAAGTTCCCGTTATGGTGCGATTTTCATTAGCTGTTAGCACGAAAGGAACACCTGATACTTCTAGAAATGTACGCGGTTTTTCTACAAAATTTTATACTAAAGAAGGTATTTTCGATCTATTATGTAATCACATTCCTGTCTTTTCTGTACGCGATCCGATGCGTTTCCCTGAAACCATTCAAGCGTTGTCACCTTCACCTAAAAATAACTTATTAGACTCTAATAGATTTTGGAGCTTTGTCGCTAGAGCACCTGAATCCATACATTTCGTTGTCCGTTTGTACTCTGATAATGGTACGGCCAAAAGCCTTCGCCACATCCCAGGACATAGTGTAAATACATATGTTTGGAGAAATGCAGAAGGCAATCGAAAGTATGTAAAGTATCATTGGTACCCATTTGAAGGTGTACAATTCATTACTAACGAGGAAGCAAATAAACTGGCTGCCGAAAACCCTGATTATAGCGGCAAAGATTTATATGATGCAATTGCAAACGGTAAACCAGTGGAATATGGTTTATATGTCCAGCTCATGGACCCGAAAGATGAAGCGCATCTTTCTTACGACCCTTTAGATGATACAAAAATATGGGATGAAAAAGCGTATCCTCTTATACCAGTCGGCAAAATGGTATTAAATAAAAACCCTGAAAATTATATGGAACAAGTAGAAAAAGTCGCTTTCTCCCCTTCTAATTTACTTGACGGTGCTGAATTATCAGATGATAAAATGTTGCAAGGGCGAGCTAACATTTATAGTGATTCTCAAAGAAGAAGAATTGGTCCCGAATTTCGGAAATTAACGATTAACCAACAGCAAAATTGGACACCTGCTAATCAAATAACGAGCGGTGACGGAAGATACATTGAAGGTGAACTTGAAAGAACTTCAATAACGAAACAAGATGACTTTACGCAGGCTGGTGAATTTTATACGAAGTTAAAACCGATAGAAAAAGAACATCTTGCAGAAAACTTAGCTGGTGATTTGAAAGTTATATCTGATGATATTAGAAAGATAGTGTTAGAGTATTTTCATAACGTGTCAGCTGATTTGGTGAAGAGGATTGAAACCAAGATAGAAAAATAATAAGAAGTAAGAACGCATCGACTTTTTTCATAAAAAAGAGCCATTTATCTAACCTTTTTTAGTCAGCTAAATGGCTCTTTTTTATTTTTTCACCACATTATATCTTTTCAGAACTACACTTCCGAATTTATTAAATATCCGATCCATCAAGAAGCCCATCAATCCAAGAATAACAAGACCGACAAAAATCCAATCTGTTTTGAAATATAACCTTGCATTCCAAATCATATAACCAATTCCTTCATTAGCTGCAACCATTTCAGCTCCAACAATGGCCATAAATGAGGATCCCATTGCAAGCTTTGCCCCCGTATAAATATAAGGAAGTGCTGCTGGTATGATGACATGGAACATAATTTGCCATTCTGATGCTCCCATACTTCTCGCTGAGCGAATTTTATCTTCTTCAACAGCTTGCACACCGGTAATTGTGTTAATCGTCACAATAAAGAAAGTTGCATACATAATGAGAAAAATTTTAGATTGCTCTCCAATACCAAACCAAAGCATAAATAATGTTATAAAGGCAAGAGGTGGAATAAAGCGAATAAAATTGATAACTGGATCAAATAGCGCTCTTAACCATGGGATTCGGCCAATTAATAATCCTACCGGAATGGCTACAAGATTCCCTAAAATCCATCCAGCTATTACTCTTAAAAAACTAACTCCTATATATATAAATAAGGAACCATTTTGACTCAGTTCAATTGCTCCATACAAAACTGCTATCGGACTTGGCAAAAATTGCGGATCAGAAAAATTCGCTACAACACTCCATATCGTAAGGATAAGTATCCAAGCGATAATTCCACTTTGTAATAGCTTCTTTTGTAAACCAATCTTGAAATTATTTGTTTCATAAATAGTCTCTTTTCTTGCAATCTCATCTTTCAACACGCTCATATTTGGACCTCCTTTCAATCAAAGTGTGATTGAATCATTTGATAATAGTAATTAAATTCTTTATCTGTAAATGTTCTCGGATACGGTAGTGGAATATCGTAAATCTTTTCAATTTTTGAAGAAGGTCCTTTAGACATTACCCCTATTCTTTGCCCAAGTAATAGAGCTTCTTGAATATCATGAGTGACAAAAATAATCGTTTTGTTTGTTTCTTTCCAAATTCGAATTAACTCTATTTGCATTGTTCTTCTAGTCATTGCATCGAGTGCTCCAAATGGTTCATCCATTAATAAAAATTGCGAGTCATTGGCTAACACACGTGCTAATTGAACTCTTTGTTTCATTCCTCCAGAAAGTTCTCTTGGATATTTTCCTTCATGCCCATCTAGTCCAACAAGTTTTATATAGTGAGAGGATATATCATTTCGGGTCTGCTTTATCATTTTTTTCATTTTTAAACCAAATTCAATATTTTCTTTAATTGTTAGCCACGGAAAAAGCGCTGCGTCTGCTTGTTGAAATACGACGCCACGATTTCTATCAGGCTTAATTACCTCTTCATTATTGACTATTAGTTTCCCTGATGTCTTTTCAACAAATCCAGCAAGCATACTTAATAACGTAGATTTTCCACATCCGCTTGGGCCAAGTAATATAAAAAATTCACCATTCCCAATTGTTAAATTTACATCTTCTAAAACAAATTGTTCGTTATTAAATGATTTAGATAACCCAGAAATAGAAATGGCCACAGGAGATTTCAATACTTCTTTTTCACTTACTGTACTCACCATACTTCACTCCTATTCTATTTATAAGTAACAGATTCAGGGAAAGCTTTTTTAAGTGCTTCAAGATTAATTTTATCTTTCAATTCATATTTATCTTTCAGTTTCCCTTTCTCTTCTAATCATACTTTCATATCTTCTAAATGTTTTGCGTCCTCCTCTGTAAATCCAAGAACATAGTTTTGTCTTTCAATATCTTTTAACGCATCTTTCTCTGGTAGTTTCAATTGCTCAAAAGCAAGCTTAGCGGTTTCTTTTTTATTGTTATCTACATATTTAATACCTTCAGATAAAGCCTTAAGTGTGTTTTCAACAGCTTTTGGATTCTTCTCGACGAATGATCTTTTTGCTAGTAAATAGCTGTCAATTGTAACGCCTGCACTTTCTAAATCACCTAATTTTGTTACACCTTTTATATTTTTAAATTTATCCTTTAATGCACCAGAACTCCAAACAGCATCTATATCACCATTTTTCATTCCTACAATAGCTTCGTCTGGTGTACTATATGGAACGAAGGTAATATCCTTTTCATTAATATGTTTCGCTGCCAAATATTTCGCCCAAACATACTCCGTTACAGTCCCTTTAGGTACGCCTAACTTTTTACCTTTTAAATCATTTTCTGTTTTAATCCCCTCTCTAACTAGAAGCTCATTGTCTTTTGATGATTTTTCATTTCCTCGCGTAAGTGTTGAAATTACGACCATATCTCCTTTTCCTAACGAATTTAAAAGCGCATAATCAGCAGCAAGACCTGTATCAGCTTGTTCCGTTAATACCGCATTAACTGTATCAATTCCATAAGCAAAATTCGATAGTTGAGCTTTAATACTATTTTTCTCAAAATAGCCTTGTTTCTCGGCAGCTCTAAACTGAAAAGATCCGCCAGCAGCTGTATCTATAGCCATTTTCACCGCGGCCGTTTCTTTCCCATTACTTTTTGTCGTTCCCGCACTTTCTTTTGAAAAGTTTGAGCATCCTGCTACAGCTAAACTAGTAACCATTGATAAACTTAAAAATAAAGGCTTTAGTTTCACCATTTATCATTCCTCCATAACAATTTGTTCAAGCTTGAAGTAAGATTTGTTTAACCGAAATATTACGTTAAATTATTACAAATAAAGAAATGGAAACGTTTTGTCATATAACAAACCTATCAAGTTCATTTTAATAAGTGGGGGAAATGACTCTCCCCACACTTTAAATTACTAACGTTAATCTCGTATTTTATTTATTTCTTCCAATGTCGCTACACAGAAATCTCCGGTGCCGTAAGATACTGTTCCTTCGACTGTCACAACAGATTCCGTACCAGCTTCTGCAGCATTCGGGACTCTAAATGCTGCTATATCAAGAGGAGTAATTTCTTTCTCCTCTGGTTTTTCTAGTTGAGGTACCCACTCATACGGTACACGATACGCACGGTAAACCATATTGGAGTTTCTGTTATTTTTATAAGGTGAAATATATTCCCATACAAGCTCATGCTCACGAGTAACTTCAAAAATCCGACCATCTGCTCCTTCTGTAATCAATGTATTTCCGTTTGGTAGCCTTTGGGCAGAACTAATATATGGACTGTAAAATCGATACGAATCTAAAGGAGCTTGATATCCAGCTTCAGTTGGCGTATATTGCCACTCAATTTCTAAAGTTACTGGATTAATTTCTAGAATCCTCGAGTGATCACGAACAGCATTTTTGGAACCGTATGGAGATGCAGGGTTTGGAAGACCATATCCTGCCCAACCACCATTATCAAATACAAGTAAATTCCCTTCTCCAGGCAATCCTTTCGGAATGATATGTGCATGATGTTGTCCAATGATCCATCCTAAATGCTTAACATCTGGGCTAGAATAATCAGGACCGAGTTTCCAAACTATATTTCCTGTCTTCTTGTCAATAATGGCAATTATATTTGACTCCCTAGCATCCCAAATAATATTTTCAGGATGAAAACGTTCATCTCCTTGGTCATAAAACTTATTCGGACCAATTGTAGACATAGAATTTATATGCATCCAATCTCCATCCGAATTACCACCAAAGGATCTAATATTAGGATTACGGAATAGTACATTTTTAGCACTTTCATCAAATCCAAGTTCTTCAAAATGATCACTGACAGCCCACTCCCATATAATATTCCCTTCCCAATCTACCTCAATAATGACATCATCTAATAACGGCTTATCGGATATATTCGGATTATGTACATTTTTGTGTGCTAAAATTAACGTATTTCCACCATCTGTTTTCGGTTCTAATTCTGGTGCATAGTAACCCACGGGATTTCCCTCACGCTGATAATCATGATGAGCTCTAGCCATCCACTGCGGATCATGGCCTGGGTCTTCAATGTGTTCCAGACGGTTAAATCTCCAGACTATGTTTCCTTCCCAATCTACTTGAACTAAATCTACTTCATCTTGAAAACCGTACTCAGGATTTCTTTGTGCTGTATGACCAAAAACATATCCGCCTGGTAATAACTTATTTGGAAATCCACGCAGTCCTTTCCATAAGTGTACTTCCTTTCCATTCATATCAATTAATAACGCACCATGATCTGCAGCTTGATAAATTGTATAACCACTCCAAGCTTTCCCGGGATTATATACTGTTGCCCCTGTTGGATAAATTGTTGGATGTCCCATTCTTTCCACTCCTATTCATATTATTAATAAGTCACCTTTTAACAATTTGAATTTTCAGACCCAAATAACTAGAGTAATAGTATTCTTTGTTATTCCTCTGTATTCTCATTGCTTAGTTTCATAATTGTATCCGAAAGGTGTTCTAAATTATGGGCTAAGCGTTTAAAAATTTCGGTCTGCACTTGTAATTCTTCTGTTGAAAATCCATCGAATAAAACAGACATAAAACTTGTTCTTATTTTATTATTTCGCTTTATAAATTTCAGGCCATCTTCAGTAATATCAAGTAAAGTGATTCGTCTATCTTCCTGATGACGTTTCCGAATAGCCAAGCCTCTTTCTTCTAACTTATCGCATAATGCCGTAATCGCTCCTGATGTAAAATCCAGTTCTTCTGCTAAATCAGTTAGACGCTGCTCACCATCTCGAATAATTTTGTTTAATATTAAGATGCCCGGCAACATAATACCTTCAATCTTAATTTTGTCACGTTCCTTTACAAACTTACGGACCATTTTACGAAACAACCAATCTGTTTCTTCGATTAATGTTGGCATCGTTTTATTCATATCTCCTCCGCTCCTTGCTCTATGAATAATACAAAAAGGCACGAACACATTTCAAAATTATGAAATGTATACGTGCCTTTGGTTATCCAATCAGCTATTCAATTTGTTTTAGCATTAAAATAATGAGTGGTAAAATAAGTAATATCCACATATTAATCCATTAATTCCTATGCGTCAAGTGTGTTTTAAAAATATATTTTCCTAATTTATCTATTTGTTCTCGTTTAAGGTTATTTTTGAGGTTATTTATATGTAACCCTATTTATAACAATACATCTAAAATATAAAACTCCCCCACTTTACATAACTACTGTAGCGGAGGAGTTCTTTCTAATATTACTTTATCAAATTCACCGGCGAAGCAACTACCTTTCCACTTTTCACATCATATAGCCCTATAGGCGTTACCCGTATAAAAGGCAAGTGCGTCGCAGAAAAGAATAAAATTGTAAATGCTGGATCATCATACGCGTAGCCACGCTCTTGTAGTAATTTCACCATCTGTTTCTCTTCCTGTATTAATTCACTCATTTTTAAATTAGACATAATTCCGAGCAATGGTAATGCGATTTCATGTAATACTTCATTCTTCTCAGCTATTACCATTCCCCCGCCAAGCTCTTTTACTCTATGAAAAGCTATAAGCATATCTTCTTTTCTTTTTCCGATAAGAATGATGTCACCTGTACCAGAATAAGAGCTAGCAAGCCCACCTAGTTCTTTCGCAAAACCTTTCACAACTGTATTCACTCGCCAACTGCCATCACGAGCAATCATCATAAGGAAACATTCATCATGATCTGTGGACAATTCATTACATTCTATGTTGATTTTACTAGTATATGGTTTTGTAATAACGTTATTTAATAAGTGTATACCCGTTTTATTAGAGAAAATCATATCCTCTTTTTCTATGGACCAATCTAATGATAATGGAGTTACTTTACATTTACCCCAGTCTATATGTAATGCTTCATGCGTATTTACACCGTCACGCTTCACCCATTTCCCCTTTGCAATAACGCTCGCTGGTACTGGGTTTTCTTTACTTTCTAAAATATTGATATTTGCAATTCTCCCTGTCCCAATCGAACCATGTATATGCTCCATATTATAATAACGAGCAATATTATAACTTGCCATATGATATGCATCTATTACTGGAACACCTTGCTTTATAGCAGTAGTAATCATTACATTCGTCATTCCGTTTTCATAAAAGGACGGATGAGAACCATCTGTTGTGAAAAAGAATCTATCAAATTGCTTCACACCTAATTCCAGTAGTTCTTTTAATAAAACTTCTAAATCTGGTCGGATGGAAGAGTTTCGAAGAGAAACAGTGTAACCTTGCATAAGACGAGTTAACACTTCTTGCCCCGTCATTGCTTCATGATCACAGTCTGTACCTAACAGTTTTAATTTTACTAACGTTGCTTCAGATGCTCCTGGGAAATGTCCTTCTACTTTTTTCTGTAATCGCTTTGTTTCCTGCACCCAAGTTAGCATTTCATCATCGCCATGTAATAATTTTGGCCATGCTGTTAGCTCTCCTCCTTGAAGAACTGCTTCATGCTGTAGCCATTCTATTATTTCTTCACTATTAAATAAAGATTGCCCATTTTGCAATTCAGTTTGTCCATCAAAACGGCACCACCAATACATACTAGCTGGAAGCTTTTTAAATTTATCTAATAAATGAAATGATTCCTCACGCTTTAATGTGAAAAATAGAGTTAAATTATCATTAATAAAAGTTGTTGTCCCAAATTGCATCGCATGATTCGCTAACGTCTCTGGATTATATAATTGATATGGATGTGCATGCGGTTCTATGTAACTAGGAACGACATACTTTCCATCACAATCAATAACTTCACATTCATGTAGTTGCTCTGGTAGTTTTTCTCCTACATATATAATTCTGTCATCATAGATCCAAATATTTGCTTCCATCCATTCACGTATATAGGAATTTAAGTATGTTGCGTTCTTTAATAATTTATGAGGACTTCTTGTACCGTCTATTATTTCAACATGTTCTCGTAATTGCTCGTTACTCCATCTGAACTGATTTTGTCCCAATGTATTTCACTCCAATGCCATATTAGTTAAGACGAAAAATAATTAATTAACTAAACTATTTTCTATTTAAGTCCACTCAATATATATCACTATTATATTTAACAATCATAAAAATTACAATTTTCAGAATATAAATCATTTTATTGTTCACTTCTTCCTCATTTGAACATGAACATTTCTGTGAAGTTGTTTTACTGGAACCTTTGAAAGAATAATGAATATTTTGTAAGGGCAAAAACGTATTTTTTAACAATGGATGTTCTTTTCAAGATAGAGATGGGATTCAAATAGGAGACAATTGTATAATCGGTATGAATGCTACAATTGCCACACTTAATCACGGGCTAACTTTAGAAACAAGAAACACGACATACGCCTCCCCTGTTACAATTGGTGAAAATGTATGGATCGGGTCTAGTGCAACCATACTTCCTGGTGTGACACTTGGAAACAATTCAGTTATTGCTGCAGGTGCAGTTGTTACAAAGGATGCACCTGCAAACATTGTCGTTGCAGGAGTGCCCACAAAAGTTGTGAAAGTAATTCATAGCAATTAAAAACATTCTAGATTTTTCAAATGCAAACAAGCTACTTTTATTGAAATTTGCTTTACTGCTTATATATTTATTTTATCGTTCTTGTTAAGAATTTTATTTCTCTTTGTGAGAAGAGAATGTGCCTATATATTTTTCTATACAGCAATAAAAAGACTTATAGAATGATTCTATAAGTCTTTTACTATAAGGAATTAACCTATACTTATCAATTAACAAATTCAAAAACCAAAAGGTTCGCTATGAATAAAGTTCTAAAAAATAACTATCGACTCTAATTATCAATTATTTCATAATAGTCTATCAATCCCTCTTACTGCCTCATAGCCAAAATATATTCCAAACATAATTAAAACAATTCCTGCTACTATAGAAATCCATTTCATTACTGTATGATTAATAAATCTTCTACCAAAATGAATAGATGTAGCCATAAATATATCCCAAAGCATAATCCCAGCAAAAATGGCTGCACTATACCATAAAGCTTGTTCTTTTCCAATAGTATTCATAGCACTAGTTAGAACTGATCCGTATATCCCTATCCAAAAAATAATATTTAATGGATTAGAAATTGCGATAGCAAACCCCGATAGAAAAGATTTTAAAGGATGTTCTTTTTCACCTGATGAAATATATTGAACTTGTTTAGTAGCTTCTTTCATGCTTTCATAGCCTAAATAAATCATCGTTACAAAACCAAAAATCCAAATGCAGAGCTGGGCAACTGGAGTTGTTAAATAAGTCGAAATACCAAAGTAAATTAAAAACATCATTACAACATCTGCTGACATTGCTCCAACTCCTACTAACCATGCACTCAAAAAACCATTTTTTATTCCTTTATTTATTTGAGCAACATTAATCGGACCGACTGGTGCAGACAATGAAATCCCTAATAATATATAACTGAATATCATGCTAATCATTTCTCTTCACCCCCGTAATAGGACATTTAAACCTTTCTCTAATTTTTCTATCTGTTTCATAATCTAATATTAGCTCATATGTATATTATTTATACGATATAGCCGCTTCTTCTAAAAGTTCTACTACTTGTTTATACATATTTATCCTCCCTTTGATTTCATTACAAAATTTGAAAAGATAGCCTTTTCTATTGCTGTTCCCGCTCCCCATTCTTTTTCACAATATATTCAATTATAGTTTAAGACACAATTTAAACTTGAAATAAAATACATATTTGTAATGCAAATGGAACCAAAATATAAAACCTATATTAATCACTAATTTCATAATAGTCAATCATTTGGGCACAAATCATAATTATCTATTTTTGTATACTTAATTCTATTTGTTATTAATTCATACGATAAAAGTACCTTATTATGTAAATTACGGAAATACATTTAAATATTTTTCAACAAAAAACAGAATTTACTTATTATTAACTCCGAAATCTAGAACTACTTACCTTTGTATGTTGCAATATTTTAAAAATGTAAAAGTCACTATAAATAAGAAATATCAAATAAATATAATAGATTTATAGTAAAATGAAAAAATTTAAATCCATCATTACTTTTCTTGTAACAGCACATAAAAACCCCGAATCATGGGAAGTAAATTGCTCATGATTCGGGATTTTTTAAGACTATATTTTAATAACGATTAAATCACATACAAGTCCTTATATACCTCTATAGTAGAACTCTTTTTATCTGTTATTTATTAAATTCAATTTGCATCATTTTATTAAACTGCGAAACAATATCGACCTCATCTAAAGAGTTAATACTGACAGCCAATGTATGTTTACCACCAATTACTCCACCAGCAAAAGTCATAAACCCAGGAATTGATCCTCCGTGCCCCCATACTGAGACACCATTTGGAAGTTTAGTCTCATAGATTCCAAGACCATATCCATCACCAATCCCTTTTCCTTCTATAGGAACTGTAGTAAGCATTTCTTTTAGCTCGCGTTCCTTCAGTAACTTACCACCGAGTAAAGATGAAAAGAACTTGTTTAAATCATCCGCATTAGAAATCATGTCTCCAGCTGCATTAGCTAAACTCGGATTATAATACGTAATGTCTTTCAACTCGCCTGTTTCTTCCATTTTCACATATCCACGAGCATGATTCTTTCCTGGGATGACAGGTGAATTACCTGGTAAAAACGTATTTGGCAAGTCCAAAGGTTCAATAATTCGCTTTTCGATTTCTTCCGCATAACTATTACCAGTTATTTTTTCAATAAGCATTCCTAGTATTACGTATCCTGTGTTTGAATACGACCAGCCTTTACCTGGCGAAAAATCCGAAGGCAGCGCAAGTCCTATTTTCACTATTTCTTCTGCTGTATACGTTTTTTTCGAATTCATTATGTCAGCATCTTTTGACTTTAAGTATTCAGCGATACCACTCGTATGTTTCAAAAGTTGACGTATCGTAATTTGATTACCATCATACCCATTTCCTTGAATGAGACCCGGTAGCCACTTTTCAATTGAATCGTCCAGTTGTACGCGATTTTCTCCTACTAATTGAAGAACAGTCGTGGCGGTAAAAGTTTTCGTCACACTACCAATCCGAAAGCGATAATCCGATTTCACCGGTTTCTTTGTACTTAAATCTGCTACGCCAGCAGTATAACTACTAATTTTTCCTTTATTAGATGTCTTAGCTAATACCCCTGGTGCTCCAATTTTGATTGTTTCCTGCATTACTTGTTTCCATCCATTCCGATTCTTTTGATCATGTACTTTTGACGAATTCGAAATACTTTGAGTAGACTCTGCTTTCACAGTGAAGCCAGGTGTAAATAGAGTAGTACCCGCTAATAAAACTGTCAAACTCGCTAACTTCATTGAATTACGTTTTTTCATAAGGATTTCTCTCCCCTATTCATATCGTATTGATTCAAGCTATACTTTCATCCTATATGATAAAACTGTCTTTTTTCTTATCCATTCCTTACGAAATACTTACGTTTAAATTTAAATAAAGTAAACTGGGGAAGAGTTATGCATGCAAATAAAAAGAGAACATGTTTTCATTTTTTATGTAAACATGTTCTCATAAACATTTAAAATTCTATATCAACTTTTCATCCTATTCTTTACACAACTAATCTAAATTCATTTTTACCAGCCTGCACTAGCATTCATTCCATTTCCAATAATAGAAAGTAATAGTGGCCATAATACTGGTCCTAACGTAAGCAGTACATTTAGAAGTATAAGTATTCTATATCCACCGGTGAAATTATGATTTTTACGATTCACAAATACGAGACTGACTAATGAGATTATGGTCGTTAAAAATAACACTAACATTACCAGCCAATACCACACCATTAAACTGAGACTCCATGGTGTTAATAGCTCGTGTATGATGCAAAATGAGATTCCTAATACCGCAAAACTAAAGCTAGTCACCGCTGTTTTTATAAGCCATTTACTTATTTTTTTATCGTATGTATTTTTACAATATAAATCTATTAAAGTATACAAAGATAAATATGCCATGAATACGCCTACCCAAGACAATAACCAGTCTCCGTCCCCTTTGAATAATAAGAACAGCAACCAACACATACTTACTGCAGAAAAAACAAAGGAAATAAGTATGCTTTTTAATACCGATTTCATTACATTTTCACACCCTTAAAAAACTTAAAAATTAATTATAATTTATAAAAATTAAGTATAGGTTAACATGTAATGAAGTATAAGTAAATAAAGTTAATTTACAGTTAATTTCGTTTTCTTAGTTGAAGGCTGTTATATATATGAAAATGATTCATGATAATCAAACTTCTCTACAAAAAAGTAAAGGTGAATATTTACGTATCCACCTTCCCATCTCCCTCTACCCACTTCATTATTTTTTCCACATCTAACTCCGTATACGTCTTTTCACCATAACGAACAGACTCATATAGCGAAGTAATATTTCTCGTTCTACTAATTCTTTTTAACCACTGTTGCATCGTTTCATAGGATCTTCTCTGTTCATGAAATGGTAATGTTCTTTCCCATTCAACTAGCGTTTTTCTTATCGTATTTGTCGGTAATGGCTGTTTTAACTGATGAATGACTTTCTTGTTATTTTCGGTTCTTACCGTATTTTCTTTTGTTACCGATTTTTTCTCCTGTTCTATTTCTGGTTTCGTTAACTTTTTCCTAACGGATTTATAAAGAAAATATATAATTCCCCCTGCAATCATTACATAAAAAACTATACTGATCCATGAATTTGAAAGCACAGAAAATACGTCTCCCCATGAATTTTCCTTTTCAAAACCTTTAAATTTTTTACCCGTTGTCGTTCTCTCACCATTATCTCCTACTTTTTTCTCTTCTATAGGTGTTCCGTAATCTTCAGTATCACCATAGTTTATAGTTTCCTTATAAACTTTTTCAGATTTCTTTTCAGTAAAAAAACGTTCTTTTACTATGCTTTGCACATGCACAACACCTTGTGATAACGTTATTGCACTAATCGCAAAGAAAAATATGATTAAAGCTCTTACACTCCACAACTTCACTTTCATATGCCGCGCTTTATTCACCATGACATAAGCCCCTTCTTATTCTTTCATTACAATCCATTTATTTGTTCTACTATATTTCTTTGGAGAAGTACCAAGGATTAAAGGAACCGCATCCAGTTCCTTTCGCCGAAATCCAGCTGTGTAAAAATAAGAAGAAGATACAGGCGTATCTTGATCCGATATTGAGGCAAGTATTTTTAATACATTTTGCAAATGTTTCCGATTATCCCCGTTTTTTATATGTAGTAAACCGTTATCTTTTACACTATTGATCCATACTTCAAATGAACAGTTTTGCATGAGCAATTGTTTACATATGCCTGCTGTTAATTCAATTAATTCTTCTATATCATTTCGCAATGAAACGCCACTTTTATTTTGCAAGTTGAGATAAATCGCGTATTTATCTGATTGCGTTCGCTCATACTTTTTCGCAGTTATCGTCCCTGTTTTCGCTGTTGCACTCCAGTGGATGGAACGAAAATCTTCATTTTCATAAGACTTCACTCCCATTACTTTCGTTTCATCATATAAGGGTGAAGACATCGCTTTTCGAAATCCTCGTGACCATTCTTGTAATTCAGGGGCTTGCATTTTTGGAACAGCTGGTAAAACTAAATAGGACGGCGTATCGACTTGTTTATATGTTATATGATTCGTTATAAATCCAAAAGGATCCGTAATAACAATTTCAACTTCTTCCCATTTCGCAATTCCTCTTTTTAACGCTACAGCTTGTAAATAAAATGAAGCTGACTCTCCTCCTTTTAAATTAAAATTCATATAATAATTTGAACCTGTATTCGTATTTTTGTTTATTTCATCATGATTCCAAATTAGCTTATTTTCACATTTAAATCGAAATACGATATTGAAAATAGGAAATATCGACTTATTTGAAATTTTCATTTTGCACATATTCGTTTCACCTATAAAAACGTTTGAATTCCCTTGTCTATATTCCCATTCAACACGAGATACTTTACGTATGTATACATGCATCGCACCTATTAAAATTACATACAAAAATACGAGAGATAAAAACAGTAGATTGCTTGAAAATACGCATAAAATAACGGCTACAACTGACATAACTCCCATTACGAAAGGCTCCGCTAAAGGTGTATACACAAGGTGTTGATTCATCGTACATTCTCCACTGGCACATTAATCGTATGAAGAATTTCTTTCATAATTTGTTCTTTCGTCGTTTTCATCTCTCCCTCAATCGTTAACGTTAAACGATGAGCACATATGGAAGCAGCAAGTTGTTTTATATCATCTGGCGTACAGTAATCTCTTTCATTTAATATTGCCCGTGCTTGAATCGCTCTCATAAATGCCAACGTTCCCCGTGGGCTTACACCAATTTCAATTAGCTCATGCTTACGAGTTGCTTCAATAATTTCAAGAAGATAATCTTGCACATCATTCCCTACTAACACTTCTCTTGCACGCTTTTGCATCGTAATAATTTCTTCACTTGAAATAATAGAATGTAACGTTTCTAACGGATCATTCATTTGAAACCGATTCATCATTTCCTTTTCAGCTTCTCTCGTAGGATAACCTTGACGTATTGTGAGTAAAAACCGGTCTAACTGAGCATCAGGTAAAGGAAATGTACCGGCCGATTCAAGAGGATTTTGCGTTGCAATTACTAAAAAAGGTTCTGGTAATAAATGTGTCTGTTTCGCAATTGTAACAGTACGTTCTTCCATCACTTCTAATAACGAAGATTGTGTTCTCGGTACAGCCCGATTAATTTCATCCACTAATACTATATTTGCAAAAATAGGACCTAACCTCGTTTTAAATTCCGATTCCTTTACATCAAAATATTCAAGGCCAATAACATCTCCAGGCAAAGTATCCGCTGTGAATTGAATTCTTTGAAATTTAGCGTCCACACTTTTAGCCAAACTTTTCGCTAATGTTGTTTTTCCTGTCCCCGGTACATCTTCTAATAAAATATGCCCTCTTGCTATAAGAGCTATAGCTGCCAGTTCTATCGATTCATCTTTTCCTATAATAACCTTCGAAATATTGTTAGTAATTTTCTTTAATGTACTCATATATTAACCTACCACCTTTAAATTTTCTAAAAATTAAGAATATAGACTTTCTAAATTATAACATATGAAACAAAGTTGAAACAGAGCAACAAGCAAACTTATATTTTTACTTTACTCCACGTAAAAAAAAAGCACCTATTGTCCTCTGTTGACAATGAAGTGCTTAACTCACGTAATTTTCATATTGGGTATTTGACACCTTATATAAATACATTATCTTTCCTCTCTGCACAAATGAATATAATGACCAAAATCAGGAAACACATCCCATTTATTTTCAAGATCATCATGATTCTCTCGTTCCTCAACTAACCCTCTATTCACATCCACCTTTTCCATTACTGTATAACCATTTTCTTGGAAATTGAAAATCATGCTAGTTTTTTCTTTTTCATTCGTATCATTATATTCCCAATACATAGCTGTTCTTAAGAAAATTCTATTATCATTTATAACTTCAAAATCATAATTTAAATACTTACGAACTAATTCATCATAAAACCCAACTGAAATCCAATCTTTTGTAACATTTATAAGATACTTAATCCTTTCACCTTCAGTTAACACGGCCGTATATGGTTCGTTATTTTGATGACACAAATATGCTTTACACTCATCAATCATATTCCAAGGTTTCTTTCTAATATCTGACCACTCGTCACAATAATAAATTTTCATAGTTAATTGTCCCTACCTTCTAAACCTCTTAAAAAGATGTATATTTTCTACTTTTTTCATCACATTCTAAAAATAAATACTGTAAGTCACCATTTATAGGCTTATCATGAACATTAATAGTCAATTGAAAATCCAAATATTTATCTTCAATACGCAGCCCTTCAGCTATTCTGAAAACTGTAGATACAGTATCCACTTCTATTTGTTTAAGTATTTATTTCATATAATATCGCTTTATTTTCATTAGAAAGCCCCGTATATAATCGCATCCTTCCAATAGGAATCATTCACTTCATTACTATTCGTACTTTTTATTACATCCTATTTTCATTTGATTGTTGCATTCACATAAAGTATTTTTTTATCAAAATAAAAAAATACTCAATACAAACTAATAATGTTTTGAGCATGTGAATTACTTATGTATAATAATTTACAGTATCTTATTACTTACTACTTTCAATTGTGGGTTTTACCATACACATTACTTATTTTACTTTTAAAATCATCATACATTAAAAATGCCTCTCTTAATATTCCCTCTAACTCCATATAGTTTCGATATACTGGTGTTTTTATTCTTTCACTTGCATTCATCAATACCCTTGAATACACACTCCAAGGACTACCTAGCCTCACTTCATTATTATGATATACAACCCATACAAACTCTGTCATTCCATGTTCTAAAATTATATGAAACCATATCATATAATTTGGAGAATGATCTAGAACACCTACCTTAAAAAATTTCTCCTTCTTATCAAAAGTTGCTGCATATCCCAACCTTATAAATATTTCATTTACCTTTTCTATATCATAATCCTCAAGTCTATCATTCAAATCATTAAGATTTGAGCTAAAGTTTCCAGACAATTCCTTATATCTATCTACAAATTTAATTTTTTTCAAAGCTTCTTTAATTTCAGGTTTCATTTCAACATTCATTTTCTAATCCTCCATGAAACTTTTTCATTAGATTCATTTCTTTTCTAATTCACTCCAAATATCAACATCACATTCATTTAAAACCGCTTTAATTTCGTCCTTCTCAAATACTACTAAATAATTATATGGTAAGGCTAGCACTTGAATAATTGCGGGTTTTATTTTTAATAATTCATAGGCGTATATAAATTCCAATTCTCCTGATACTTCTTCATTGATAGGGCCTATATACCAACCCGAATCATCTTCATCACAACCACTAGATCTTTGTAAATAATACTCTTCTTGTTGCAACACATTTTTCGCTATCACAATCTTATCGTTAAATTTTATTAATTGCCCCTCTATATTTAATCGACGTAAGCAATGCGATTGTTCTAGTTGTACCCATAATGCAATTGTTAAATCTTCCGTCGTATCTTTCAAAGGGTTTTTAGTATAATCCTGGGTGATAATTTGATAATAATCTTCATACTTATATAAACTATAAACAGACCATCCAATTTGTATTGAAAATCTATCTACTAATTTATCTTCTACTTTAGATAATAAATTAAAAAGTGTTTTTACGTGAAAACTTAATGGTTCTTCTACTTTAGCTTTTATATTTTTATTACCTATATTTTTGATTATTGTTTTCAAATCAATATTCTCCACTTCTATTATAATAATTTTCAATTGAAATCAACAAAAGAGACCTCAAATGTGAAGTCTCTCTTGTTGATTATTTTCCATAAGTAACTCGCCATTTATTTGTTTATTTTAAGACAGATAACATGGTTCATTCAAATATATACCTTAAAGAAAAAATTTTTCCTGCCGTCATAAGCTAGTAGAATAGATTCAATTAATTCTTATTAATTGCGATAAACTCACTAGGAATCTCATCTGCTAACCAAACTTTTTCATTTCCTAAATAAAATTTAACGCCTTCTTCTCTAGCTTTTCCAGTATTAACTTCTAAAATAATAGGATGCTTATCTTTTCTTTTTCCCACTAATTCAGCAGTTATAATATCTTCAGAAAGATGGACATATTGTCTAGACATAGGTGATAGCCCATTTGATTCAATAGAATTTAAAAAGCGAGGAGATGTACCATGATAAAGAAATTCAGGTGGAACTCCTTCTTCCTTTACTATTTTCATGGGAATAGAATGTCCATACAAGGCACGAATTTTATTTTCTTTTAGCTCATGCCTTTTTTTCTCAGATTTCTCAATCATTATTTTTAAATCTTCTATCTTCACATCTCTCCATTCAATGGATTGGTGAAGTGCGTGTAAAAGTTGCTCAACAGACACCCAGCCATTCTCATCTAACTCCAATTCGTATTTCCACTGAGCATGACGTAAAGCATAAGATACTTCTTTACTTAAATTTATATAGAATTTTTGTTTATTCAATTTCTTCACTCCGATTGTAATCAATCATTTCTTTCATAGCAACTTCGACCCACTCCCAAAAATCATCAAACTCTTTTCTTTGTTCAAAACCTTCAGAAGCAAAATCATGAATAAGTTGAACTTTACTTCCTTTGCCAATTTCAAAACACGCAATATCATCGTTGTCATCTCTTCTAGCAAAAGGAATTAAATTCCTTTTTGGATATCTTTCCTTTAAATCATGATACCTTCTAGTAGCCTGTTCAGATTCAATTAAATACCATACATCAAAATCAACTAAATTCAATTCCACGAATTTTTGGTAAGATTCAGGATATACATATATATCTTTATCAACATAATACTTTTCCATAGCTATAGCACTTCTTTCTATTTCATTTTTTCTAACTCAAATGAACCCATTGGATTATGAATTCTAAAACTAGTCTTTTGCTTTAGAATTCTTAAGTCTAGAGCTTCCCCCAAATTTTTAGGTACTCCCTTTTTAGTTATAAATCTATCAATCAGATTAGCTGGAAGCGGATCATTATAGTTTCTAATAGTTGCTTGAACTTCTATCCCAACCTCTCTAGCTGCAGCAATATTGTCTTCCTGCTCTTGTAAGTTCAATTGTTGTTCTTGCAAAGTAAATTGTTTCATCTTGGTTTGCCAGCTTGTACTTCTATAATCTCTTGAGTTCGTCTCATTGTTTCTTTAAAGAGTCGACATTGATTTCTATTAGATATCCTAAGTACACTCATGCTCTCATCTGCCTCTTATTCTTGCAACCAATTTCGTGCCACTGATGAACACCCTTTACAGGTGTTAAAAACATAGAAAAACCTTGAAAAGCATATATGCCAATCGAGGTCTCAGTTTATATACCACCTATTATTTATATATTCCACTTTCCCATACTTTTTTTCCGTCAGTTAAAAACACTGCACTTGGCGGATCATCATAGAGAGAAATTTCAACCAATGAACTTTTTTCTTGTATCAACCAATTATATACAATACCTTCATTAGTAGAAGGTTGAGATAAAATATGATTTACTTGAAATGCTGTTGCATAATATTCTGCGTATGCGGGGTCATCATCATCTAATCCATTGTCTGTCTCATAAAATGTGTCTGTTTTTCCTATAATTCTCAATCCACTGTTCCACTCTAATATGATTTCTACACCTTCATGCTCTGTTAATGTTTTAAATAAAGAATCTGCTTCCATAGACATCCTCTTTCTTAATTTTATTCTGATGGTTTTGCTGGTACTATATGGGCACCATCTTTTCCATAATGTATCATTCCTCTATTAGTCTCTATATATTGTCCGGTCACAGTGTCATAGTATTTACCTATTGGTTTACCAAAGTCCACTCTTTCTTTATTTTTGGTAACAGTGGTTCCTTTTCCTGCAAACTTATCAAGCAATTCTTGTGCTATTTTATTATCGCCATAGAAAATGCTCTTATTTTTTCCATTTGCTAATTCTTGTTTATAGTTCGGTGTATCGGGAATATGCTTCTCTTGAGCTCCTGCTTTCACTTTTATTGGATAACCATTTACTTCACGGTATGGACCTTTAGGTACTGAATCTTTTCCATAAGAAGGTATTCGATTACTCGCACCCTTACCCCCACCAGAAGACTGGATTTTTTGAAGAGTATCCTTAGCATTTTGAATCGATTTATTCCAAACAAATCCACCATGCGCAAAAAGACTAGCCCCAGCAGCTGTTGCTGCTATATCTAATGGGATAACAATTGGTGATGCTAACCCGCTAGTTCCTACTTCTGCGACGATAGTTAAGAAATTAGATCCGCCTATGAGCGAAATACCTTCAAATATTTCTACAATGGACCCGGCTATTTAATAATATTGCCCTATTTTTTTTATGTTTTTTGACATTGAAAAACAAACTATATACCTGCAATTGAAGCCTATGTGCATATTCTGTTAGCTTTAATTCATAAAAATAATTTCTATAAATTTATAGCTTACTTTTCAATTAAAAAAGCACTTATTGCCTCAAATAGACAACCAAGTGCTTTAAGTTCATATGTTGTAAAATGTCATCTTACCTAAACTCGTACTTTTTTTCTATTCTATCATTGGACACAGTACCCAATGATGGGCCAACCATCATGAAGTACGTAATTTCAAACACTTATTTCTTCCCCTAAAACACTAACCTTTATTCTGCTTTTTAATCATTTCCATCCCATTCATAAATCTCTTAATAGAATCCTCATTCTTCAATAATTCACTTAAGTATAACAATACATCGAACTCTTCAGGGTCTGCATCATAATAAATCATTCCTGGATCAATAAAAGGCTCATAAACTATATTACAGATATTTTGTCCCCCTATTGTTACACTAAAACATCTTTTCAATTTTGAAACATAACTATTTGTACAAATTAGATCTTCTATAGATGTTTCAAATGATTTTCCATTATAGAAAAAAAATAGTTTGTTATCTTTAACATAAATACCAACTACCTGTCCATCTTCACTAAATCCTCCGACGCCTTGTCTAACCAACTTTACTTTATTTTTTTCAACTACTGAATATCCGCTAGGTTCTAATATAATATACGTTCCTGTCTTAGAGTAATTATTCATTATTATCATAAGTTATCCTGTCCCTCCTAATGCTCTAATCCTAATAGTGTGTTTATTACATCATCTTTTTGCATTGATTTTTGAATTATAATTTTCCATACTTGTTCATCTGATTCATAAATTCCTTTATCAATGTACGAATCTCTTATCTTATTAAACATACTCTCAGCTGTCGGTCCTATTGGATTACCATATTTTTTTATATTTCTTTCCTCTAAACCGGCTCTCTCCTCAGCAGTCATATTTTCCCTCGCTGCATTTTTTTGCTGGTTACGTGCTTCTACAACATGTTCAGCTATTTTTTCTTTAGAAAATCCTTCAGATATCATTTTTTCGATATCATTTTCTAATTGTTTAGATGCTTCAAGATAATCTTTTCTTACATTTTGCATTTCTTTTGTCCATTCAACATTTGTAAAGTCATATTCTGGTTTATTATATGCAGTACCCTCTTTTGGTAAATATCCATATGCTCCATTATCATCAGCATGTATCTGTTTAAGTACATCGGGCTTTACTTTTTCTAAAGGTATTCCCTCACCCGTTTTACCAACACCAGTTTTACCCGTACCCTATGTTGTAATCTTAAACCCTCACAATAAAAAAACAAACCATGTAAACCTTATTAAACTACTTCTTTTTCTTCCACTACCGGCAACTCATAAGCTGTTTTATATTTCATCATGCCATATACAATGTTTACAAGCCTTCTCATAATACATACCAATGCTTGTCCTTTTGTTTTTCCCTCTTTAAGTTTCTTTTGATAGTACGCATGAAACACTGGATTTCGTGGCATCTTACTTCCTTTTGCTACTTGCACTTGCTGTACTGCTAAGTTATAAAATAAAGCGTGTAGCGCCCTGTTTCCTTGTTTACTTTTATGTGCCTTACCTTTCCCACCAGAACCAAAGTAAACAGGCGCAATCCCCGCAAACCGTGCTAATTTATTGGCATTTGGAAATCGCCTTACATCCCCAATTTCTGCGATTAATGCTGATGCCGTCACAAGTTCTATTCCCGGCATTGTGTCTAATTGATAATCTAATACATTCATTAACTGTTTTAGTTCTCTCTCAATGTACTTCATTTCCTGTTTTTTAAATACAATGTCCCTAACAATACTTCTCACTAAAAAGTCTCGTGTTTCTTGATACTCCTTCATTGTTTGTCCATCTTCTTTTACAAGCTTTAATATGTCACTTGCTTTCTTTACTGAGCATGTATTGTTGCTAACATCTAATAAAAAAGCTGTCAATCGCTTTATATTCGTCCCCTCTAAACAAGAAGGTGACGGATATTGCTGCCAAAATGCCAATGCCGTTTTGCCATCTATCTCTGAGAAAAACTTTTTATAACTTGGATAATGGTGGTTCAATTGAATATGTAGTTGATTTTTCAAAGCTGCTTGTGCTTTTACTAATGCATTCCTTCTTGAAACTAGTTGTTGTATCGACCAAAATAAATCGTGCGGCTTTGCATCTGGCAATTGATTAAATTTGTTTACCAGTATGCGTGCTACACATTCCGCATCCCAACTATCATTTTTTTGTATCATCACTTGGCTTTTTCGTTCTAAAAATGATAAAGCCGGATTTACTTCTTTCACTATTCGTTCATGATCTACTAAATATTTCGCTAACGCTCTTCCGTAACCACCAACATCCTCTAAACCAAATACAACAGTTATCCCATCACACACATATGTCTCTACTTCTAATAAAAACTTCGAAAATGCAGATGGTTTATTATCAAATTGTATTTCTCCTAATTTCTCTTGCCAACAATTAATAATAACAGCCGTATGATGCTCCTTATGTAAATCTACTCCTACATACAAATAGTTCTGTCTATTATGCATAACTCATCCCTCTATTCAATGATTTAGTCATATATAAAAATGTCGGCAACCTTAGTTCGAGCGTTCATCTTTCGATGCGCATAGGTACGCAAGCCTATCCATTTTCATAATTTCATAAGTACATATAGTAAAATGAGCGATTTTTTTAAGTACGACTGTTATAAAATTGCTGAATGTTTCCCATTTGTTTGTATTTGCCCGTATGTATATACCCCTCGATAAAAGTTCTCTCGGTCTAACATGCGTTTCACTTGTACTTTCGTAAACAGCTTTCCTTTCTCAGTACGATAACCTTCCCTATTCAGTCGTTCTGCCAATTGAGTTAGCGACCAATCTTTAAAAAAGTGTCTTAATTCAAATAGTTTACGTACAACTACCGCTTTCCTAGCATCTACTTCTAACACTTTTTGCCCTTTCTTTACTCTATAACCAAACATCACACCGCCCCCCGCATATCCACCTTGTTCCGCTTTCTTCTTTCTCCCTCTACTTAGTTTTAATGCAATTTCAAGACGTTGGTATTGGTCTAATAGCTCTAACATGCCATTTACTAAAAAGTCATTGGGGTCATGTGTATATATACTGTAATTCGGTTGTTCAATTGCTTTCACATCTACCTTGTATTTCTTTAGCTCTCGTTGTATTAATACTTTTGCCATATCAGAGCGCCATAACCGAGATGTATTTAATACAATAACTTTGCCCACTTGATGATATGCAATATCCGACAATAGCTCTTGTAGACCTTCACGTTCAACTGTTAATCCATCTTCATCTACTTTCGCTCCGCTGATTCCTTTATCTTCGTATATGTGAAGCAGTTGTAGTTCATTCTCGTTACAGTACCGCTGAATTTCTTCTACTTGATATGTTAAACTGTATCCTTCACGTACTTGCCCTTCTGTTGAAACTCGTACATAACCAACAACTTTCTCTTCCATATTGAGTCCTCTCCCGTTACAGCAATTAAAGTCCCTGTAACGTTTACCCGTTTTTTGCGGATAACGTGTGCATAACGTCCATCCGTTAAAACGTACTTTACGATGACTTCAAAAAATAATACAACCCTTTATTTTTTCCTCTACTATCGTCGTACACTGTACATAGCCATTACAATCTATAAAACAACAATAAAAATTTAACACTTAATGCACTTATAAAATTATATTGCTCTGTTAAATTTCTACGCTAAAACGCAAAAAAGCACTTGTTGCCTTTAATTGACAATCAAGTGCTTTAAGTTCATATGTTTTTAAGTATCATTAAATTTTTAAGTTTCATGGTAACAGTATGACACCTTTTATATGTCGTGACAACTACTACGTTAAAACTTACGAGTTTGTACGAGTTCGTTAGTTTCATATACATTCCATGTGTTTATATTTATCGCCCGGTAAAATGTCATCTCGCCTAAGCTCGTACTTTATTTTTTATTCTATCATTGCACATAACACTCTATGATGGTACAACCATCATGGAGTATGTACTTTTAAACAACCTATTCTTTTTCTTTCCACTTCAAAAATAAGTTCTTCCTCGTTCATTTGGCTTATGTGCTTTTTTGTTTTTAATTTCTAATCCCAATTGTCAATTGCTTCTTGAAAGCTATCTTTTAAGTACTCATCAAAAGTTGAGTATCTAATTATTTCTTCCTTACTGATATCATCCCATCTTATAACATAGTAATCACCTTTCGTGTTAATACAATAAACAAATTCATCTACATTTTCAATAACCAAATAATTCTCTGGTAATCCTAATTTTCTATATCTTTCAGTATCATCGACTACTGATGCATACTCCATTCCTTCTACTCCCAATACCTCAACTCCACAAATACCTCCTGAACCAAACCTTTTAACAAACTCTCTATATTGTGGCGGAAAAGTACAACCTAATTTTTTTTCAATCATAACTATGTTTTCGTCTGATATTTCTCCAAAAAAATCTCCTTTTTCAGTATATTGATTTATCATTTCTAAAATTTCCATATCCATTTCTTAATCACCTCAATCTAAATTATTAAAACGCCATTTCCAGTATTTTTTTCTAAAATTATTGTATTGTTTATCTAAAATATCACTATTTCTAAAACTATCACCATCTTTTATTAAACCATGCAAAATCTTTTTATACTCATCATGAGTAGTGGCAAATATTTCTACCATATCGCCTGGTTCTTTTTGAAGTAAATGATGAAGTTCAATCTGTGTCTCTACTCCATTCTTATCAACTACAAAAGGTGGACGTCCTTTTGCTGCTAGTTCCCTATTTGATAAACCCTTTGCCTTTGGATGCATCGGCTTATAATCCCACTGTATGTCAGTTCTCTGATATACACGCCTTGAAACATCCATTTCTTTTCCGCCAACTTTAACACTACCTTCAAGTTCAACAGCCTTATATTTATCTCCCAACCAATCAAGATTAACTTCTCTACCAACTAATTTTGAAGAGTTACTTCCGGTATTAACATCCTTACCCGTACCCTTATTTAAAACCAAAAGCGATAATTGGGTTACCAATTATCGCTTACTAAGTCAAACCATTTGATGTACTATAAAGTAACAATTATTTTATTATCTATGATAGTTCTAAAATTGGTGTAATTTCTCATCATATTATTACCATATGCACTAACTGCTTCATTACCACACACCATACTTTCATAGTTATCTTTAAATTCTTTTTTTATTGACTCTTCCAAACTGTCATAGTATCTTTTGATAGCTTCCTCTGCCAATTCACACGACCCGTGCGTTAATATAAAATTAATATCTACCATATAACCCTTTTGAGGATAAAAACCCCTTTCAACAACCTCTTTTACAAAGTTGTTCAAATCATTCGTACACCTTTCTACAATTGGCATAAATACACTATTTAACCAATTAGTGAATTCGTTAACTGTCCGCTCCCACTCTTCCTCATTTGCTATGTTCCAATATAACTGACCGCTTGGTACATTGCACTGACGTGTATTAATATGAAATATTTTATCTTCAGATTTTAAAGGAAGAATTGCGCATTCACCATAAAATACTACGTTTTTATCAGATATATTATTCCAACTTGTATAAAAGAGTACCTTATAAATGAAATTTTTATCTTTTTTACTCATCCAATGACCAGACTTCGAATATTTCCAGCCATTATCTAAATACTTTTCAGATATTAGATTACATACGCATTCAAATGCTTTATTAGCTTTCACATTACCCCTCCAACAATTCCATGCAATTTCCAATTATTTTATATTTACATCATTTAATACAGTTTCAACTAATTCTCCATATGAAAAATCAACTTCATCAAAACATGTTTCAAAACAACTACTTATATTTATCTTTGCATATTTCATATTCGCTTTAGAAAAATCCGCTTCGCCAAACCTACAATCTGCAATATGTATTTCCTCTAAATTACAGCTCCTGAAATCAGCCAACTCAAAATCACAATCAAAAAAAGATGCTCTCATTAGTAAAGAAGCTCTTAAATGGACTTGTTTTGCCATGATACCCTCTGCCATCACCTCTGACAAATCTGAAAAAGTAAGATCTAAATCACTCATATCTAGTCCATCTATAACCTCATCATTGTATTGAGATCTATTTAATATTTCCATGACTCTTATTCTATCATTACCATTCTCATTCATTATTACGATCTCCTTTCATTTAGCTTTTCAGATAGTCCTTCCAAGCAATATTTGGAGAATAAGTTACAACCATTCGACTTTCATGAAAACTTGGCATGGCCATTACTTGAGCTGGTTCTAAGTATTTCATTACATGTAACCAACTATCAAGTAATATATCTATATCGGCTTCTAATGGTTTTTGTAAAAGGTCTATACAAATCCCACCCCAATCCAGCTCTGATACGACAGCTGGGCTATTTAGTAATAATTCCTTATCAAACATGTCTAAAATATGACCACTCAAATATGTTTTAGCGCCTGCCCCCAAAGGACTGTTAGGAAGAAACCTTACCGGTATAGGTAAGGCAGACATATTCATCCACATATGTAACCGTTCACGTTCCGTATTCCATGGATAAGACGCTTTCCAAAAGATTTGCGACACCCCAAAACGTGGTTTTACAATTTCTGCGATTTGATCGGATAACTCAAAAAAAGCAGACCATAAACTTTTAGGTATTGATTTATGAAACTCAAACTCAAGATATGACCTATGACTCCAGTTAACTTTAAAGCTTCCTCTATAATGCACTGCCTTATCACGATACAAATGTACTTCTGATACTTTACGTTCCAAAATCACCTTTTCAAGAATTTCCTCACGATTATATTCTACCCGTACGGTTTCACTGTTACCCCAATGAGTAGGAGCAAATTTTTCATTCGAATCAAACACGCTCAAAAGACGAACTAGTATCTCTTCCTGATTAATCGATACTGTAGGATACATTGCAATTGTAAAATAATTAGGTTTCATTTAAATCCCCCTTAATACTAAAAAGTAAAGTTACATACTTATCTATATTTTTATCCATATACCTCCACCTGGGATATCTAGGTGCGATTCCCACTTATGTGTTACTTTACCACTATTTGGATCAGTATAGAAAATGTCACTCTCTTTCGCTAAAGGCCCACTTGGTCTTGGATGAGGAGGAATCCCATTCAAATCAGGTTTATCGCTTGATATTGTCACAATATGACTTCCATTTTTATCTTCGAGCATCTCTCTTTCAGCTCGCATTTGGCTGTCATTATGAATAAAGTGTTCTTTGTCACTTATTTTGTGTTTGTGATCATGAACTAAATCGATTTCATCCTTAGCATTACGACCTATACTATCTGGACGCGTAAGATGCCCTTCACTGGATGTATACGTAACAACCTTGCCAGAGTTATTGTCCTCTAATGTACGATTTAGGTGTTCTCCCAAAGCTTTTCTTCCTTTTATTTCTTCTTCTCTTCCACGCTCTTGACTTTTCTTTAAATTTTCACGCTTAACATCCCACTCTTTACGTTCTAAAGGCTCTTTTGTTTCTTCACAATGACGATTATACCTAATGTTATCTGCTTCCTTATAATCCCCCCGTGCTTTGGCTTCATCTATTTTTATTCGATAGTATTTTTCTCTTTCCGGGGTTAGTTTAATTTTGTTTGGGTTTGCGTTACTACCAGTACCCTTAACCCCACCACTCTCCAAATTCGAGATCCTACTCTGAATACTCGCCTTCGAGGCATCATGGGCTTCTTGGAATTTCCCGCTATAGTTCGTTCCAGATCTAACGACACTTCCATCTGGCAGTATTTCTACACCTTTAAAGATTGGGGATACGGAGTCCGCAACTTTTGCTAATGTACTTTCAATTATATAATACTAGTAATTTTTGTTAGCCTGAATTCATAAAAAATATTTTCTAAAAATTTATAGCATGTCTATCTATTAAAAAAGCACTTGTTGCCTTTCGTAGACAATCAAGTGCTTTAAATTCATCTGTTTTTAAGCAGCATAAATTTGTAAGTTTTGTAGTAACAGTATGACACCTTTTATATGGTAACAAGTAATACATTAATACTTACGAGGTCATTATTATTATGTCCTTTCCATGTCTTTTCAATAAAATATCATCTCACCTAATTCTCACGCTTTTCTTTCTAATACAGTTGTAAAAATAAAAAATTCAATAGCCACTACGTTCTCCTAACGTTGCCATTGAATTCCTTTACTAAGCATGTACCTTTGTCAGCGTCCAAGTAACCAATAAAATAGGCACATTTCTCAATTTATTTTTCTATTATCAACCCTCCCAAATCCAAAACATTTTTATTATTTCGAATTCAGGAGGTGAAAAGTTTAAATGCATTTGTAGTAACACATGGTGTTATTAAAATTGTACGTGGCCAAAAATAGCACATTCTAGGTGGTTATGCAATCTTGATATTAACTTATAAAAAAATCTTGATCGGATTCAAGGGTGAAGGTATACAACCTTAGGCCTATCTATAATATTTGATACACCTTTCTTGAAAAGGAATTCTATCATCAAGCAACACCTCTTCTTGCAGGATTTTTGTTATATTCTCTATTTTCCCAATGAATAATGCATAAAAGTCGCCCGAATTTGGATATAAAAACAGACCAAATCCCTTTGGTGACAGTATTTTGTTGGCCATCTTGATCTTATCGGGTAAAAATTCATAATTAAATGCTTCTAATCTCTCAAGTTCTTCTTGTGTTGCTAATTCAATTTGGTGGGCAAATTCGTAATCAAGAATAAAATTGACAATTTCTTGGTATTGCTCACCTTTATAGTCAACGTATAAAAACTGTTTCGTTGTCAATCCATATTTTAATAGGTCTTCATGTAAGTCATAACTTCCTTGTTCCTTCAAAATTGTTTCCAAATCCTTGCTATCAGGAAATATAATCTGCGCTATCCCTTGATCAGGCATCTTAGCTTCCTCCCTTTTATTGAAATAATTCTCCATGCTTGTTAGGAATATATTCCGGATAGTTTTCACGATAAAATTGATCGATCATCTGAAGTACGGGATCCCATTCAGGATATGACTCATGTTCCCCAAATACCATTCTAGCTTCTGGAGTATTCATCAGGAAATTATCGATTTGAGTAGGTACTGGCAACCCTAGTTGTTTCCTTACATGGATTAAAAATAATATTTCAAAAGGATAAAATCCATATCTGAAATCACCAAATTCACCTAGCTGTCCGATTTCAGAAGCTAATGCAGAATGATACTGTGACATTATCGAAATTAGATGTTCTATTTCTTCTAAATCACCAGTCGACCAACGTTCCAGCACTTCATCATAAATATTCAGGTCTTCAGGGATTGAGCCGCACCGCAGTTCAGCTTCCTTAAACTTATTTTTCACAGCTAGATGCAATTTTTTATTCGTTCCCATGATGGTTTTATTTCTATACTGCAAGTACAGCTCTAGCAAAAACCAAATATGTCTATCCTCTTCATTGGCATCTATTAAATGTTCACCGAAGTGATGAGTCATAAAATCATATAATATATTTTCTTCTTTCTCCCATCCATACATTGCAAAATGAACTAATGTGAGGACGACTTCTCTAAACGTATACCCCAAAATCATCTTTGGATATCTGATTTTATAAAGATCTTGTCCCATGCACTGGTAAAATAAGACTTTCTGCATGTTCTTTAATCCTTCTACATTGTTTCCACCGCTTATCAATACATCGTTTTTCCATAGTGACAAGTGATATGAGAAAATTTTGCTTAAATTTATTAGTAGGATGTGATCTTTCTCTGTTTCATTTTGCTTAACAATTTTCTCAACCTTACTTCTACTGACATTATATTTATCTTTCACATCTTCAAATTTGATTCCATCCACAAAATTTTTACTATATCTTTTAAAAGCCATTTCTAACTTTTTGGGGTTCATCATTGCATCCTCCCTATGAATTAATCTATTTTCTTATTCCAGTCCTTTACCTTTAACTCATCAACACCGAATCCAGTATCAGTAATCTTTATATCTGTTTCAACTCTAATAAAATCGAATTGTAGATCCGGACTCTCCAAATTCGAGATCCTACTCTGAATACTCGCCTTTGAGGCATCATGGGCTTCTTGGAATTTCCCGCTATAGTTCGTTCCAGATCTAGCGACACTTCCATCTGGCAGTATTTCTACACCTTTAAAGATTTGGGATACGGAGTCCGCACCTTTTGCTAATGTAGTTCTAGTTATATAATACTAGTAATTTTTGTTGGCTTTAATTCATAAAAATAATTTCTTTAAATTTATAGTATATCTTTCAATAAAAAAGCACTCATTGCCTGTAGTCGACAATCAAGTGCTTTAACTTCATATGTTCTATAAGTAACATTAATCCGTCACTATTCTTCTTTCAATAGTCCAACTAAAGCTAGTTAATTTGGATATTTTACATATTTACTCGCTAATAATACATTCCTTAATTTAACAAAAAAATATTTTAAGATTTATTTTGCTCTTCATATTCTTTCATCTCTTCGAATTTTCTTCGCTCATTTTCATTACTAGGTTTCTTCCCTAAATATTTATATTCAAAATAATCCACTCGGTCATTCGGTCCAAAAGTAGATTGATACCATTTAGTATACCCATAATGAATTTTTAATTTCCCCTCAGATGTCACAATCATATCAAAAGAATACCAAGGTTCCTGATTATTTTTTATAAATATTTCCTGTAACTCTACACTTAAATGAAATAATTCATCATATGTCTTATCATATTCTTTTTCACTCACATTAAATACATCTGGTATATCATGGGAATATATATATTCATCCGATCTATCTGGGGTATTGAAAAAGAATAATACCCCACCCTCTTGGTTATAAATCTCTGCATTAAAATAAAAGATATCCCATTCTACGGGAATTGTATCATTTATTTTTTGCGCTATATTTTGATAGATTTTATTTAATTCTAATTCGAACACTTTTACATCAACCTCCTGTTTTATTAAGTATTTCACGTATTACCTTACGTTGGCCTTCAATTTGGTATTTTATTTTAAATGAGTTTGGTCTTAGCGATGAACCTAAGTATACTGGTTCAATTTTTACTGTCACTTTTTTAGGAGGCTTTCCACCTAATGCATTAGCCCATTCTTTCTCCATGTTATACCATTCTCCACCCGAACGATTAATTTGTTTATTTTGAGCGACTAAATTATCAATATCACCGGATCCATGGAATTGCGTCCCTATCAAATGCCCACCATCATCATCCGGTAATCTATCTTCTCTTCCTGCAGCCACTTGCATTCCTGTGTTTCGTTTTCCTTTTTGAAGTATTAATTCTCCTGCCTCAACATCTACTATTCTACCAAGCTCATCTGTTGTATATTTATAACCATCCTCAGTAATATAACGCACGTTTGGCGCAAGTTCTTTCCTTCCATTTTTCCCTTTAATAATGTGCTTCCCAAGATCTTTCTCTTTTATTTCAGTTATCTTAGGAGTTTCACCCATACCCTTAGCAACACCCGCACTCCCAGACGTTGCTTTCTTCACATCTCCAACCTTTTTTAATCATGAAGTTTATCAACTATTTTTACACCTTTCCCATATGGAGTCATCATCCCAACTGCTAGGAGTTTTTCACCATAGGTAGCTTCTGGGTCAAAGAGTGTGAAAAGATCACCAAAGAGAAAATCGAATCCAAACTTCGCCACACCGATTAAAAAAGGATCGAGTACTGGCCTTCTACCACCGACTGGCTGGCCAAAAATGTTATGCTCCATTTCATAATCATCGGTTTCAACTTGGAAATCCTCACCTATATTCCCTTTTATTGTACCATTTTTAATTCCTTCAAGGTATTTTTGTGTCGCTTGTATCTCTTCTTTTGTAAATCTATTATTGATAGATTGATTTTCGCTGCTTATTCCTTCAATGTCGTTATACACATTGTGCTCTAAATCTACACTTTTTCCAATACCATTGTCAGATTTCCGTATTTTCTCTTCTATAATTATTTGAATTTGCTTTGCCCATTCCATATTTAACTTTTCACTATGAAACGTCCCACTCACAGGACTAAATCCTTTCCCGCTTTGTACTTCAGCGAGTCCGGCTGTGATGCTAGCTGCTAATTGGAGGGCGGTGCTGTAGTTGTTGCTGGACGAATGATTGAATTCATATAGACGCTCTAGTTTTTCTTCTAGTTTTTTTCTCATTGCAATTAAGACTGCAATAATTGCGTCTACTCCAGGCATTGGTGTAAGTACTTCGATTGCTTCTATACTAGCGATCGATCGATTGATTGGCATGTCTCGTAGAGTAAACTGCTACGATAATCCAGTCGTTGAAAACTTCTTTATATCATGAAAGAGAATTGTGGAAGCACTTCAGCATTTGAAAATTTCGTTTTTGTATTTTGGGATATATAATTCACCGTACCAAATATTGTAATTCCGAAACAAAAAGCACTTGTTGCTTTTTGTTGGCAATCAAGTGCTTTTTGTTTATCTGCTTATAAAGTAGGATTATTTCAGGGAATTTTCAATTAACTTTACAATATCTTTAAAACTTACGAATTCATTAGTTTCATGTTTATTCCATTTATTTATATTCTATATTCTTAGCCCACTAATAGCTATCTCGCCTAGTTATTGTTCTTATATTCAAAAGAATTACCTCTCTTCTTTGCACAAATATAAGTATTGGCCAAACTCAGGGAATGTATCCCAATTTCTAGATACATCATCTTTTATCTCTCGCTCTTCTACTTCTCCAGTTTTAGAATCTTTTTGCTCCATAGCAATATGACCATTTTCTTGATACCCCAAAATCATACTTTTTAACTGTGTATCCCCGTCATATTCCCAATACATTATTGTCCTTAGGAATATTCTATTATCTTCTTTAACAATAAAATCGTAGTGTAAATATTTACGAAGAAAATCATCCAAAAAACTTACCGATACCCATTTATCAGTGACATTTACTAAATACTTTGGCTGCTCTCCATCATTGAGAACAGCAGTATAAGAATGACGTTTTTCATGAAGTGTTTTCGCTACATTCTCATCAATTATGTTCCAAGGCTTCTTTTTTATATTAGACCACTTATCGCAATAATAAATTTCCATTAATTATACACCTTCCCATTAATATCACGAATAATAATCCCTTTCTCATTCGCCTCTTCAATAATTTTTTGTGGAACTGGTTTTGTTTGTACAGGGACTTCCAAAATTTATTCTCCATCTAGTCGACCACCTTTTAAAGCATTAGGATTAAATTTACCTGAAGAAATTTCTGAACCGGAAGAATACTTTTTAGTAAACTCACTTAAATAACTTAATGCCATCTTTTCTTTTACTTCAGCCAATTGGATAAATTTCCTCGAGACAATTTCTTCACCCGGAATATAAGAATCCACAACATATTTCTTCCCATTGATTTCCTTTGCCTCTAACTCTACTTCATTATAAGGATATCGAGGACGATTTTCCTTATTAAATCTATTCCCTGCTTCCCATTGCTTTTTCACAAAGTCGGGTATTGATTTCTTTTTAGATAGTGTTTCACCCGCACCCTTACCACCATCTTTAGACTTCGCAAACTTATAATAAGCTTCTTCAATTCACCTTAGGTATTGTGGTTACAATATTTCCACCAACATTAGAGAATGCATAGGAAGCCTCTCTCTTAAATGATTGTAACATTTCAAGCGTAGGCTTCAATTCTTTTGCTAGTGTTACTGCATTAGCAATTGTACTTACTCCACTTGATGCTTTTGCTCCTTTTGCGATAATCCCAGGCATTAAAAACTTCTTCATATCATGAAAGAGAGTTGTGGAAGCACTTCATCATTCGAAACTTTTGTTTTGATATTTTTGGATATATAATTCATCTTACTAAATATTGTAATCTCAAAATAAAAAGTACTTATTTCTTTTTATCAGCAATCAATTGCTTTAAGTTCATACGAGTTAATTATCTTTCAGTAAAGTTAAACCTTCATTTTCTAATTTATTCAAAGTTACTAAAAAAACCCCAAGGCATATACCTTAAGGCTCATAAATCAAGAAAATATTCCCTCTATTTTTTTGTCATAATTTTTTACTTTATCATTAATTTCTATTAGCAAAGTATCCTCATCCGTTGCAGGTTCATAACCAATTATTACGTTTGGAATATCATACTCTTTTTTCAAATTAACTAGATAATGCACTAACTTTTTTAACCTTAACTTATTATCATTCCTCTCATCCTTTAATATTTCATTTTCAGGAAAGTTAAATACAATATCACCATCCTGTTCATCAAATGAAAATACTATTACTACATTTTTTAATGAAATACCTAGTTGTAATTCTTCTAAACATACATTTCCTGTGCCTTTCGGTGTTAAAATCTCTTCCATTTTTTTCACTTGAGAAAAATCCAAATCTTTTTCTAAAATATTATCATAAAAATGTGATGATTTAATTTTTAATATATTTAATTTAAGTTCGTCGTAAATTAACTTATCAATACTTCTCTTATTAAAATCTCTTAATATAATCTCTAAATTTTCCACTTACAATCCCCCTCTTTCACTGATCAATAAACCCTTTAAAAGTTCCATCAAGGTTCAATCGAACTCCACGTCCATCTGGTAGTTTTTTCTCCAAAAACTCTATTCCTTTAGGACTTTTAATTTTTATAAATCCTCCTGGTCCATCCATTATTTCTTTAAGATGTTTCAATGCAGTTTGGTTTATTTGGTCAGGGCCACCTTTAACTTTCCCCCAAATATCTGGATTTCTTCCTGCATGTTTTTGTAAAGCATGACCTACAACAGTCTCTCCACCCTTTTTAGGAGAAGTTGCAGTATTTATTATAGTTTCATTATTAACTTTAACAAAATCACCTGTACCCTTACCCCCACCAGAAGACTGGATTTTTTGAATAGTATCCTTAATATTTTGAATCGATTTATTCCAAACAAATCCACCATGTGCAAAAAGACTAGCCCCAGCAGCTGTTGCTGCTATATCTAATGGAATAACAATTGGTGATGCTAACCCACCAGTTCCTACTTCTGCCACGATAGTTAAGAAATTAGATCCGCCTATGAGCGAAATAGCTTCAAACATTTTTACAATGGACCCAGCTATTTAATAATATTACCCTGCTTTTTCTGATGTTTTTTGGCATTGAAAAGCATACTATATAACTGCAATTGAAGCCTATGTGCATATTCTGTTAGCTTTAATTCATAAAAATAATTTCTATAAATTTATAGCTTACCTTTCAATTAAAAAAGCACTTATTGCCTCAAATAGACAGCCAAGTGCTTTAAATTCATCCGTTTTTAAGTAGCATAAATTTGTAAGTTTTGTAGTAACAGTATGACACCTTTTCTATGTCGGGCCAACTACTACGTTACAACTTACGAGTTTGTACGAGTTCGTTAGTTTCATGCCCATTCCATGTGTTTATATTCATCGCCCAATAAAATGTCATTTCGCCTAAGCTCGTACCTCGTTTTCTTATTCTATCATTGCACATAGTACTTCATGATGGTACAACCATCATAGAGTACATACTTTCAAAAACCCTTTCACTTTCTTATCCCACTTAAAGGCCCTCTTTTTCACTCTTGATCATCATAAGCATCTCCAAGTGATTCAAATTCACTCTTTAGCCAATACCAATATTGTCCATTATTCTTAATAAGTTTTTCAAGTAAGTTAGTGAATGAAGTTGCGATAATTTGCGACTCCCCAACTATTCCATGTCGATCAAAAAAACTATCATAACATCTACCTAGTCTTTCTTCACTAAGATCTATTGTTAAATATTCATCCTTACCATCATTGCATATAATATACCAACTTGATGAAATATCTTCTTCACATAACTCTCCTACAATTACGGGATTAGCCAAAATAAACTCCTCTGGGGTAACAATATGAATAGGATATTCCTCATTTTCAAATAAAGTTAGACCACCACAAAGACTATAAAATTCTTTTAAATCACCTGGTAGCATATGCTTATTCTTATCAATTATCGGTAATTCTATAGGCTCCTGAACTCGACAATTAGGTAATGATTTTACTTTTTTAATCAACTGATTAATATTTTCCATCTAAATTACTCCCTAAAATTATATTGATTAAAGGCCCTATAATACTCTTGTCTAGCTAAACGTGGTACATTCGCAGCATCAAACATTTTTCCCGTCAATTCTTGTATTTCTTTTGGTGAAACAGATTTCCAATCTACTTTACCTCCAACCTTTTCCCTATTTTTCAAAGAGCCATTGTCTATAAACAGCTTTAGTAGCATTGTGTTGCTCTTTAGTTAAAGCTATAGTTGGAGCATTCGCCCCTCTACTAACATAATCGGGGACATTATGTTTAGCCCATACATCCATAACGCCATGATGATTTTCTAGTGGTGAATTCCTTGGCCTATACGGTACTATATCGTATGGTTCTGTAGTCTTACCATCTTTAGACTTCGCAAACTTATAATAAGCTTCTATCAATTCGCCTTGAGGTATTTTGGTTACGATAGTTCCACCAACACTAGAGAATGCATAGGAAGCATTTCTCTTAAATGATTGTAACATTTCAAACGTAGGCTTCAATTCTTTTGCTAGTTTTACTGCATTAGCAAATGTACTTACTCCACTTGATGTCTTTGCGATATGACCGATTTTATTTAGCACCTTTAACTTATTTACTTCTCCTACATAATATATATACTCTGAAATACTCTACTTAATTTACAGAACCATTCGTAAACACAAAAATAGTGGCAGTTGGATTCTCCAAACTACCACTATTTTTAACCTCTTAATTCATTACATTCCGTATAAATTAGTTTTTTAACGTTACTCATGATGCACAATATTTTGATTTGCTCGTTATAAAACTTCCTCTACATCGACACTCTCTATCTTCACTTCATACATATTTGGGATGTTTGCTTCTTTTGGTACCCATGCATAATAATTTTGATCATTCTCTAACATAAATTGAACTAACTTTGTTTCTGAAACATTCCAGAAATTTTTTAGATTATCAATGTAGTCTTCTAAATCTTCTTTATAGTCCAATTGTAATATATACTCTCTTACCGTCAGGGCAAACACAATTAAACTTCCTAATAGATTTTTTTGCTCATTTTCTTCTTCATACTCTTGTGGTAAGAACCACACTTGACCTATTTCTATCGTTTTTTTGTATTTTTCATAAAAACTACTATCATCCATATTCTCATAGTCATGAATCAATTCATTGACCAATGAATGCCATTTTGGCGGAATCATGTTTTCCAGTGCAGGATTATTTTCAATTCCTTCTACTATATCCTCTATTTCTTCTGTCTCATCTTCATAGTGATATTCACTTAGGTCTATATGCTTGAATTTCATTTCATTTTTATAATGTGCCAAATCATATGGATAATGATTATTATCTTTTAAACTTGTATCATCAAGTCCGAGTATCTTTACTATTGCAGCTGTCTCAAAGCTCCAATACCCTACATATCCAGGTTCTTTATGCGCATTTTTCCATTCATAATCATAATGGCCTTTAAACCATTCTTTCTCCATGTACGTTTGTAATCTTTTAGATGCTTCTTTTTTATCTATTTGTGCAAGTTCTATAATCTCTCTCGTTTTTACATATGGATTTTCTTTATAATATCTGTTCGTCATATTTGTGTATCCGATATCACTAGCGCATAAGAGGAAATCAATTACTGCGTCGTTCATATCTTCCTTCTCAACTAGCTTAGTTAAACTTACAAGATTCTTTTTCTCCGTCTCTAATAAAATTCCTAGAGATATCATCCAAATTAGATTTAAATATCCAACTTCTCTTTCCCCTATATGCCCCCAATCAATAAGAGCATTGTCAAAATCTCACTCTATTTGATTCCTCCTAGCTTCTAAATTATGGCCATTCTCCAATAATATTTCCCTTTGCATCTAACCTATATGCTTTTACTTTTCCGGTACTATCGACTTGTGATAGTACTCTTTCTACTTGATTTCTTTCCAGCGCTCTTTTAATCTTATCTGTCAATTTCTTATCTCCATCAACAGCTTTAAATATTCTATTTTTTTGGTTTTCGCACCATTCAACCAATCATTTGACATTTGTCGTACATCTTTAGTTTTTCCTAATTGTGAACTACCAAATTTAGCTTCATCTATAACGTATTTGATCTTTGATTCTGCATTTGTATTTTCGTATAATCCATCAATTCCTTTTACTATTTTATCATTTATACCTGACGGTGTACTTTTTCCGACTGGCTTTAAATCAAATCCAGCTTCTTTTAAACTTTGATTATTCAGTAAATTGTCACTAGATTTTATTTCACCATAATTACCTTTTTGCTTATTTGTAGCTGTTTTTGCATCAAAATTATCTACAGTTGTGTTTTTTTACTGCTAGGTTTACCGTTAGCCGTACCCTTAATAGGTACTTTAACACAAACTTAAAAATCCACAGTGTAAAAAATTTATCACTGTGGATTCTTACATTTATTTTTCTTGATAATGCACCATATCATAAGGGTAATATAAAGTATTTTTTAAACTTGAATCATCTAATTTTAAAATCTTTGCGATTGCTCCACTTTCAAAACTCCAATAACCAAAATATAATTTTTCCTGGTGTTTATGGCATTCATACCATCCCATATCATTATGCCCCACATACCATCGCTCTAACAAGTATTCTTTCATGAATTCACAAGATTTTGTATTATCATTACACATCATGACATTAATTAGACTTTTAAATGGCTTTTCAAATAACCAATTACTGTTTTGATAGTTCACTTCTTCATTTCTATAATGAATGATAAAATTATATAAAAAATCATTCACCTTATGCTTTTCTACTAATTTTGCAAGAATATCAAATGTATTTTTATCAATCTCCAGCATAATACCTATAGAAAGCATCCACAACATATCTTCATAAAGATTAATATCCCAAAATTCCTCCATTTTTCCGGCTATTAATTTATAGTCGTCTATCAAGGATTCTATTGGTTCCCCCATAGAATATTTAGCTATTAAAATTTGATATTCTAAATCATATACCTTCTTTCTCACATTTAAAATCCTATCTTCTCGCACTTCATTATTGCGTAATTTTGTTTCAAATTTATTTATTCTATCTTCTTCTTCAGAAATATACTCCAAAAAATATTCTTTGTCTTTAAGTGTATCCCTTAGCATTTCTAAACAACCCTTCTTATTTTTTTATAGTTCTTGCATCATCTAACTTTTTGGTTATAATAGAGCCGTCTTCTTTAATATTAACTAGTATCTCATCATATCCCTCTAACAAAATATCATCAGCAGCATCTTTTCCTACTGCTTTCTCTAGCCTAATCTTTCCCTCTATCCAAGTATCGCTCATCTGTCTTCCATCTTTAGTTTTACTTAGTTTAGCACCACCATATTTAGCTTCGCCGATTATATATTTCGGAGGTGGGCCCTGATTATAATAAACCCCGTCTATTCCTTTAACTATTTTATCATCTAAACTCGTTACTAATTCTATCAAAACCTTTACTTTCGAAATGAACATCCATTTTCATTTCTCCATAATTACCTTTTTGTTTATTAGTTTTAAGTTTAACGTTACCATTTTCTACTTCGTTTATAATTTCTTTTTGCTTTATTTTAGCTTGTTGTACATTATTTATTGTCTTAGGTTTACTCAGGCTCTTACCAACATTATTAGTCCCCTTAACTCCTCCACCAGAAGACTGGATTCTTTGAAGAGTATCCTTAGCATTTTGAATCGATTTATCCCAAACAAATCCACCATGTGCAAAAAGACTAGCCCCAGCAGCTGTTGCTGCTATATCTAATGGAATAACAATTGGTGATGCTAACCCACCAGTTCCTACTTCTGCGACGATAGTTAAGAAATTAGATCCGCCTATGAGCGAAATACCTTCAAATATTTCTACAATGGACCCGGCTATTTAATAATATTGCCCTGTTTTTTTTAATGTTTTTTGACATTGAAAAACAAACTATATACCTGCAATTGAAGCCTATATGCATATTCTGTTAGCTTTAATTCATAAAAATAATTTCGATAAATTTATAGCTTACCTTTCAATTAAAAAAGCACTTATTGTCTCAAATAGACAACCAAGTGCTTTAAGTTCATATGTTTTTAAGTAGTATTAAATTTGTACGTTTTGTAGTAGTTGTCATGACACCTTCTGTATGTTATGACAATTACTACATTAAACCTTACGAGTTTGTACGAGTTCGTTAGTTTTTTGCCCATTCCAGATATTTATATTTATCAACTAATCACTATGAGTTGTAATCTCAGAGTCTCATTTCCCTAAAAATAAAACATCATATCTATTACGCTTCATCAAACAGACATCCCGATTTGTATAATTATTGTCGGATGTAAATAAAAATATTAAATAACTAAATCAATTTGGCAGCTGAATAGTTACCTTATTTTTCTCCTGAAAACACATTAAAAATCTAGTTTATTTAAATCATTATGTTTTATAAATCGAGCTATTTCCATTTCTAAATCAATTCTATTAATATTTTTATCAAAAATAAATCCTATTTCCCCATTATATTTTTTTAATTTAGTTGGCATATCCCAATACTCCATCTCATTTTCAAACTCATATAATCCAAAAGTAAGGCACATGTTTCTTCCGTTTTTTTCAAAAAAAATAATTATGTTATCTTTATCAAAGTCTTCATAAATAATATTTATTTTAGTATCATTCATTCTTGCACACCTTCCCAAGTAGTATACTTACTAGATTATCATTTTTAACCATACAATAAATTATTACTTACTCCCAATTCTATATAAATGATAATATTTATCATATAAACCACAACATGCGTCCATTCCTGGGTTTGCACTCATTGACTTTTCGATCACTTTTTCCCATGAACCATACTTATTAAATGAAAATTCTGCTGTTGGACCATGTGGATTACCATATTTAACCTCATTTCTAGCCATTACACGCTCTAGTCCTTTTGGATCATCTATATAATCATTTAATCGATTCTGATTTCTTTGATTATTTACCGCTCTTGCAATTTCTTCAATTGAATTTCCCTCATTCTTCATTTTATTAATTAGTTCTATAATATTATCATTTTTATCATGATAACTCTGCCTTCTTACAGTTGCCTGAGCCACTTGTTCTGGATTTGTCCAGTCTAGTGCATCAGCAAATCCACCTATACTCTCCGAGTTTGGATTTGGAGAAAACCCATAAACTGCATCTGGATTTTCATGTATATCTTTTGCCGCCTTTGGATTATCCATAGGATTATTCTTATAAGCAAATCTAGTATCACCCGTACCCTTACCACCATCTTTAGACTTCGCAAACTTATAATAAGCTTCTATCAATTCACCTTGAGGTATTTTGGTTACAACAGTTCCACCAACACTAGAGAATGCATAGGAAGCCTCTTTCTTAAATGATTGTAACATTTCAAGCGTAGGCTTCAATTCTTTTGCTAGTTTTACTGCATTAGCAAATGTACTTACTCCACTTGATGCTTTTGCTCCTTTTGTGATATGGCCTACTTTATTTAGTGCCCTATCGCCTAATATTGTGGTAGCTATTTGTGTTAATCCATAGGTAGTCAATTCTGTACGACTCTCTGCATCTCCCTCTATCATATCTCGTTTTATTTTATTTGAAAATGCATGCCACATATTTTTTGCAGTTTCATCCAAATGGAAAAGTGCATAGGTTACATTAATAAAAGTTCCTATGTCCATATTACTTAAAGCTATTGCGGACTCGATTTCATCACCAATAGCTTTCCCCGATCCTCTTTGAATAGCTTCCCACATCTTTTTCGCTGTTTCAAACGTGCCAACTATACTGTCTGTCGCATCGTCCCAAGCATTTCTAACCGGAGATTTCTTCTCAATTATGTTATTTGTTTCTATATCTTTAATTGACTGATCATTTTTTCGAGCTATTTCTTCTATAATCCCCTGAATCGAACTCACCCAATCCATATTCAACCCTTGTGTACTAAACGTACCACCCACAGGACTAAATCCTTTCCCGCTTTGCACTTCAGCGAGTCCGGCTGTGATGCTAGCTGCTAATTGGAGGGCGGTGCTGTAGTTGTTACTGGACGAATGATCGAATTCTTGTAAACGCTCTAGTTTTTCTTCTAGTTTTTTTCTCATTGCAATTAAGACTGCAATAATTGCGTCTACTCCAGGCATTGGTGTAAGTACTTCTATTGCTTCTATACTTGCAATGGATTGATTGATTTCTTGTATTTGTTGTCTTATTTCATGTTCGATAACATCTGTTGAAGCAACTTTTGCTTGGAAATCGTTTGGGAATGCTTCGTTTTGGCGAATTAATTCTTCACATAAGCATATAATCCCTTGCGCTAATGGCCGAAATGTTTGGACAAGGTAGGCTTTTGCACTACTGTATGTTTGTCCTTGTAATACTGTGTCTATCGCAAAGGCATCAATAGATTGAATGGCTTGTTCCATACTTTGAATCGTAGCATTACATATAGCGTTCATACTTTGAGTTTGACTTTGTACTTCTCCCAAATACATGTTTAAACTCATGTATTGACCTCCCTTTGTAGTTGCTGCTGTTCATAGGAAAGGTCGTTTTCTTTCTCACTGAGATGCCGTTTTTCTTTAAGCAACGTCTCTTTTTCGTTTTCTAATTCGAATGTAAGTTTTCTTTCATACTGTCCGATCTCTTGCCGCATATTCGTAAAAAGGTGAAATGCATCTTTGTCACCATACCAAGTTTCTAGTATTCGGTTAAATAAACGATTATTTCTATTTTTCCATTCATGAAAACTAACCTCAGCTCGTTCTTGATTTTGCAGCGCGATTCGGTTTTCATTTTGTTCTTCAAATATAATTCGTAATTTTTGATTACATTGACTGATTCTCGTTTCAATTTCTTGACTCATCTTTTCTCCCTACCTTTTCCCCTTTACGTAGGTTGTTACATTATTGAAAAGTCTTTTGAAGTCCGGTATCCATTTTCTCAAATTCATTTGCTACGGAATGGATATTATCAATTGTTTGTTGAAAAGCAACGCAAAATTGTTTCGTGATCTGTAAATTTTGTTGATTTGCTTCTTGTGCTTTGAAGTTCACAGATAGTGTCGTACGCGTTGCCTTATTTATAGAGCGACTAGTAGCACTTTGCATTCTATCTGAAGCATTTCTCATTTTCGTTGCAAGTTGCGTTGCTCTATGCAAATTACTTTGAAATTCTCCCATCACTTACTCCCCTCTACCTTATATTTTCAAGAAAATTATACCATGGAAAAATATTCTAATAAACCGAATGTTCGAATTTAATAAACAATTAACCACTGTTCCTGAGGATACGAGCAACACTTACCTATCAATATAACTGGATCCAAAGTGGATTCTACTTATACAAAAAAAAGATGACCTCAGCCATTCGCTAAAGTCATCTTTTTCTACCTTATTATTTCACTAACTCTCCATTATAAGCTTTTATATCAAGAGGAGCAGTTAAATACTGTTTTGCTTTGCTAACGAAAGATGTGAAGTGTTCACTCGTATTATGACTCGCAACCGCTACTTCATCTTTCCATACTTCTACCATCGTATACACATTTTCTTTTTCTGTATCTTTATATAAATCATAAGACACATTTCCACTTTCTTCTCTTGAACTATGAATTAGCGGATGAATTTCTTCTAAAAATGATTGTTGTTTCGCTGGATCTACTTGAAATATTGCGTGAATAATAATCATGGTGTTTCCCCTCTCATATCTCACTTATTTCTTTAAAATTACTTCCACTCTGCAACTTTTTCAATTGGAAGACGTACTGATTGGTAACCACTGTCAGCCGCTTTTCCGACTGAAATTAACATAACTGGTACGTAACGTTCTTTATCTAATCCGAACGCTTCAGCGATTTGGTCTTTTTCAAAACCACCAATTGGACAAGTATCATAACCGTGAGCACGAGCTGCTAGCATAAATTGCATTGCTACAAGACCACCATCAATAAGTACAGTATCTTTCATTACTTCTGGTGTAACCATTGAGAAGTAAGCTGAAAGTTTTTTCATCTGGTCTTCTTTTACTTCTGCTGGCATGAAACCGCGCTCTACTGCTGTACCGTAAATTTCTTCTGCGTTATCAAAGTTGTTTAAATCACCAAATAAAGCGATCATTGCTGAAGAAGTTTCTACTTGAGATTGATTAAATTTCGCAAGTGGCGCAAGTGTTGCTTTCGCTTCGTCACTTTCAATCACTACGAATCTCCATGGCTGCATGTTTACTGAAGATGGTGCAAGTGTTGCTTCTGTAAGAATTTCTGTCATTTCTTCTTTGCTAATTTTCACTGATGGGTCGTATTTACGAATCGAACGACGTCCTGTTAAAATTTCGTTAAAATCATTTGTTTTTACTGAGTTAGTCATAGTTGTATTCTCCCTTTTTTAAAGTTCTTTTATGTTTTCTTGAATATGAATTAACATATTTAAAAGATTGTCGCGTTCTTCTTCACTTAATCCTTTAAATGCCGATGCTGCAAAACGTTCTTTTTCCTCTTGAAACGCCTGAATTTTATTTCGTCCCTCTTCAGTAAGAGAAACTAACGTAATTCTGTTATCGTCTGGATTTTTACGTCTTACAATCATTCCGTTTGCTTCTAACTGTTTTAAATGCCTCGTTATCGCGGCATTATCAATGTTCACTTCTTGCTGAAGTGCTTTTTGACTAATTTCACCTACTTCAAATAACTGAAGTATAAGCTCTAATCGAGACTGGCTCATACCCGTACACCCTTCAAATTTCGAACTTACTTCTTTATTTAGAAAGTGTAATTTATATAAAATAATCGCTTCTTTTGAGCATGAACTTGTCAAATTACCCCTCCTTTACATCCAATTTTAAAAATCATTTGATATATCAATAGTTGATACGTCAATTAATATAATCTATATCGATTTAGAATGCAAGCATTTTGTTTTCATTTTATTTTTTCCAAATTAAGGCGCTTTGTAGCGTTACAAAAAATGTAAATTACATTATAATAGTAATAATTTAAATGACTGGAGAGTGATTGTAATGCGGCAATACACAAATAGAAATGAGGAAATGAAAATGGAAAATGAAATGAGGATATTGATATATGACAACAATAAATATAGGGATTGTCGCGCACGTAGACGCTGGCAAGACGAGTTTGACTGAACGTATTCTTTATGAAACGAATGTGATTAAAGAAATTGGCCGAGTTGATGGCGGAAGTACGCAAACAGACTCAATGGAATTAGAAAGGCAGCGCGGAATTACGATTAAAGCATCCGTCGTTTCTTTCTTTATTGATGACTTAAAAGTAAATGTCATCGATACACCGGGACACGCTGATTTTATCGCTGAAGTGGAGCGATCATTCCGCGTTTTAGACGGTGCAATCTTAGTTATTTCTGCCGTTGAAGGTGTGCAAGCACAAACGAAGATTTTAATGCGAACGTTACAGAAACTAAACATACCGACTATTTTATTTGTAAATAAAATTGATCGTCGTGGTGCAAATAGTGAAATTGTTGTAAAGCAAATAAAAACGATTCTTTCAAATGAAGCATTCCCCTTTTACTCTGTCCTAAACGAAGGAACAAAGGAAGCTCGTATTATTGAATATAAATCATATGATGATTGTATAGAACGATTAGCACCATATAATGAATCGTTACTTGAGTCATATGTAAATAACGAAATCGTAACGGACACAATGTTAAGAGAAGAACTCATTAAACAAATAGCGCAAGCAAATGTGTATCCGATTTTCTTCGGTTCCGCAATGACGGGTATAGGAGTATCTGAACTACTTGAAAATATTTCAACCTTACTTCCAGCTAATAATCTGTCTCAAGACGAAAAATTGTCCGGTATTGTTTTTAAAATTGAACGTGAACCTTCTGGAGAAAAGATTGCATATGTAAGAGTTTTTTCTGGTAACTTACACGTTAGAAAATATGTTGATATACAGCGCGATCAGTCTCTACCACATAAGGAAAAGATTAAAAAAATGTGCATGTTTCATAATGGAGATGCTGTTCAAACTTCTACCGTTCCTAGCGGAGAATTTTGCAAAGTGTGGGGACTAAGTGATATTAAAATTGGTGATATTATCGGTGCACGGACTGATTATATAAAAGATATTCACTTTGCCGAACCACAAATGGAAGCTGCCATCGATGCAGTACCTAAAGAACGAATTCATGATTTATACGCTGCTCTTATGGAACTATGTGAAGAAGATCCACTCATTAAAGTGTGGAAAGATGATGTTCATAATGAACTATACATTCGCCTTTTCGGTCAAGTACAAAAAGAAGTAATTGAAACGACTCTTTTTGAGAAATATAATTTGCAGGTTACTTTTTCAAATACGCGAGTTGTATGTATTGAGAAGCCAATTGGCATTGGGATTTCCGTTGAAGTAATGGGCGAAAAAACGAATCCATTTTACGCAACAGTTGGATTCAAAGTCGAACGTGGTGAACTTAATTCTGGCATAACATATAAATTAGGCGTTGAACTTGGCTCACTACCTTTAGCATTTCATAAAGCGATTGAAGATACTGTATTTCAAACGTTAAAACAAGGTTTATACGGTTGGGAAGTTACGGATATTTCTGTCACGTTAACGCATACAGGTTATGCAAGCCCTGTTACAACAGCGAGTGACTTTAGAAACGTAACGCCACTCGTTTTAATGGATGCTTTAAAGAAAGCTGAAACATATGTATATGAACCAGTAAATGCGTTTGAATTAACTGTACCGGAGCAGGCAATTAGTACCGCAATGTATAAGCTCGCTGCTATTCCAGCAACTTTTAGCGAGCCGATATTCAATAATGACTCATACCATTTAACAGGATCGTTACCTGTTGCGAAAACAGAGAATTTTCAGCGAATGCTTCATTCATTCACTGAAGGAGAAGGCATATTTACAACGAAGCCAGCTGGTTTCACAAAACTGAAACCTCCCTTCCCTACTCGAAAACGTGTTGATTATAATCCGCTGAACCGGAAAGATTATTTGCTTCATGTGTTGAAGGCTTATTAAAATAAAAGAGGTGCAATTCGCACCTCTTTTTGCATGTATTGATAAGTTAGTTTTCCCTAACAATTTCTTTAAGCTTTTCTATTATTTTCGCTATCGCTTCAATTGAATTCTCTGTTTCAAATTCCCCAACATTTACAGAATGATTTGCATTTTTGATAACATCAATCGTTAAATTCGTTTTATATAACTGCTTAACTTGATCTGCATTATATTGATGATCTTTATCCCCAATAACTAAAAGCCCTTCGTGACTACTATGTAAAATAGAATCAAAAATAGATTCAAAAGTTAGTAAAGGTGTAAGCACTATCATTTTTGACTGCGTGAATTCTTCTCTCTTCATTAAATCATTTGCAATCGGAATTGTTCCGAGTGACTTCCCTAAAAACATCGATTTGCTGTATTGTTCATTTTTCAACACTTCATTTATTACGGGATTAATATCATCCATCATTACTTTCGTTAGTTCTTCTATTGGTTTATTCATTACCTGTTCATCGTAAGAGTAATGAATATGTACAACATCAATTTTATGTTCAAGCATAAGCATCGTCGCGTAATAAAATAACGGCTTATCGTAATTATATCCTGAACCTGAGAACATAAAGCAAACCGTACTAGAACCTTTTTCGATATGTGTGTAACGAATTACTTTGTCATTTATATGTACCTCTTTTTTAGTCCCCTTCATCGTTTCTCCCTCCGAATACATTTACTTTTGTAGTACGATATGTTCTGTGTGAACTGATACATCCTTTACTTTCTCTTTTATAAATGCAGGCTGTAAGTTATATGTATGCAGTTCTTCTACTGGCACCCATCTAAACAAATACGTTCTACCCTCTTCTTCCAAAATATATTGATCCGCTCCATTTGCAGGTAATTCATGTAGCTCTACTTCATAATAAAAACTAATCTCATGAAACTTTCGCTCAGAAAGTGTAAAGAAATTTTCTACTGACCATATTAATCTTTTCCTTTTAATAGGAACACCTATCTCTTCCGCAAGCTCTCGTTTTAATGCATCTTCTCTATTTTCTAGCATTTTCACTCTACCGCCTGGTACGTACCAAAAATCTTCACTGTCACCTTGCAGAATAAGTATTTTATTATCATGTTTACAAATTGCTCCGCCGCGGTAGTTAAAACATGTTTTCTCAACTTTGAACGTAAGATCCACAACGATTGTCCCCTATACTTCATTTAAAAATCGCTATAAAACTATTATGTATGTATCGTACAAATAAGATTACTAAATTTTTCTAGTTCGTTCAATAATTTTCGAACTTTCCAAAAATTATACACATCATTTGTCATCACAAGTATAAATACATATGTCACAATTACTGCGCACACTTTGGAAGCAGTATGGGGGACGAATGCATCTATCTCTATCAATATACAAAATTGAAGAATCAAATAATTTTCAAGAAATCATTGTAAAAGATAAAGTGAAACATCAATAAGTGGAGTTTTTATCTTTTTCCTGTTGTTTTTAAATATAGTTAAGACATTATTAAAAAGACGCAAGGTCAACTTATGTGCTAATTAATTCTTTTTCTAGAAAAAGCGTCTTTTATTGCACTTGTTACTACATTTAGGAATAATAAAATAGCCATAACTGTCGTTAGTACATTAAATTGCTTTGTTTTATAAGGAGCGAACCATTCCGTAAAGAACTCTGAATTAACGAGACGATCCCCAACTCCTCCTTCCTTGAAGTTCGGTATCCACGAATTCATGTCAAGGATGATAAAAATTAGTTGCATAACGAAAAATGCTCCAATAGTTTTCAGCCAATTTCGTATTCGACTAGGACGCTCTTTTTTTAATTTCATTTAAACCATCCTCCTTTTAGAACTTGCTATTAAAGAGCCTTGTTCTGATAGATACGAATAGATAATATCCATGAAACCCCATAGCACCCCACTGCTATGACAGCAAATAAAAGAAATAATTTCAAATCTGAAATCTCTTTTAAAAAGGTCAGTACGCCATTAGCATATTTATTTAATAAATATGGAGTATTTTTCATTAAATATATAACTCCAATAGATAAAAATATAAAAACTGGTACAAGTGTTTTCACTTTAAATGCAACAAAAAATGGGATGTAAAATGCTGTTATCAGCATGACTGCCAAGAAGCCTAGTATGTAACTTTCTATGGAAAGTTGAAATTCCATGCTGTCTAAAATGAAATATTTTCCAACTAAACAAAATGGGATGATTACTATTGTAAAAAGTAAAGTTCCAACGTATTTTGAACTTATAATTTCCTTCCTAGTATACGGTAATGAGTTTACTAAAATATTAGCATTATCTTTATCATCAGATTGATATGTGTTAATTACAAAAACGGCACTACAAATGATTATGACATATGCTACATCCATGCCGGCCCACAAATAGGTAACTAGAAATAAGAGATAAGCAGGCAAGAAAGTTTTTTGTAAAATCAAATCCTTTTTAATTAAATTAAGCATCTTGAATCCCCCTTTTTCATGAAATACATAATATCCTCTAAACTCGGTTTTTCAATCACCACATCCTTATCAAATAAATTTTCGATAGAATGTGCATTTTCAATCAATCCCTCGAAACCTGTATTTGCCTTACGTACAGAAATAAATTCACGCTCAGTATCAAACTTTAACAAATCTAGTGGTCCTTTGACTAAAACATAATCCTCTGCAATGGCATAAATATCTTTTGTGAAAATATGCTTCCCATTTTGAATAAATGTAATATAATCGGCAATGCGGTCTAAATCCGTTGTAATATGTGATGAGAAAAAGATAGTTTTCTCTCCATCCTGCATAATATTTTGTAGAACATCCAATAATTCTCTTCTGAATACAGGATCAAGTCCAGATGTAGGTTCATCCATAATAATTAGTTCAGCATGATGTGAAAGGGCAATTGCGAGAGAGGCTTTCATTTTCATTCCTTTGGAGAATGTTTTCATTTTTTTGTTTAATGGTAATTCGAACAGCTCTTTATAATATGTAAATTGGTTAAAATCCCATTTTTTATAAGCAGGTGCAATAATTTTAGTAATTTCCTTTAATGTGAGTTCATCATAAAACACATTATCGTCATAAACGAAGCCAATTCTTTCTTTAATTCGTTTCGCATCAGTCGAATAGTTCATGCCAAATAAGGAGACGTTTCCACTATCCGGGTTTATTAGATTCATAATCATTTTAATTGTTGTAGATTTACCTGATCCATTTCCTCCAATAAAACCCGTAACAAATCCTTTTTTTACTTCCATCGAAAAATTGTTTATTTGAAACCCTTTAAAAGATTTACTGACATTTTGAAGTTCTATTACGTTTTCCAAGAGTTTTCCTCCTCGTATAAAATTGTAAGCATTTCTTTTAGCTCATTTAAAGAAACATCCATTTGCTTAGCATTTTGAATCGCTTCACATAACTTTTCTTCAACTGTTTTTAATTTTTCTTCTTTCATAGTTTCAATGTTTTGTTCTGCTACAAAGGACCCTCTTCCGACAATTGAATTAATAAAACCGTCTTTTTCCAGTTCTTCATATGCTCTTTTCGTTGTAATAATACTTACTCGTAAATCTTTTGCTAACTGACGCATTGAAGGAAGAGCATCTCCTTGTTTTAAATCACCTAGTAAAATAAGCTTTTTTATTTGGGCACTAATTTGTTCATAAATAGGTTCCTTTGAAGTGTTCGTAATAGTGATTTGCATGCAAATACCTCTTTTTGAAAATATTGTATATATACTTTATATACAATATATACTATCGTACATTGTAAATCAACAGAAAATTTCCAAAATATAGTCGCAAACACAATCTAATAATAAATGTAATTCATACAACTTATTTTTACGGGTCTTCCTCGTATTTGCTCGATTTTGAGGTGGATGTCTTACTGCTATCTAATACGGTATAAAGACTACGTTGTGTTTTACGGAGAAATTGGCACAGTTGGTATTGTGAAAGCAAAAGAGTTTGAAACAGAAGAACATTCTGAGGAAGTTGATATCAAGTTAGACTGGTATGAAGATGACGAGGAAGGATTGAAAAAGATGTTTCCTATGCTATGGGAAATGTATGGAGAAAAACCGATTGAGTGGTAGATTTATATACGAAAAACGCCTTGTTTCTTTATTAACAAGGCGTTTTTTCTTGATACTATGTTTAAATTGTTATCTTTCCACTCTCCCACCACACCATAAAAATCTTTAAAGAAGGCGCAACCCACGTTCTGCTATCATTTTCATGATTCCATACATATATATCATCTCTTTGCACGATTCCGTTCAAAATAGAATAACCAAACAAATCACCATTTCCGCCATCAGCAAAAAATAATAAACAGTCAAAAGGCATATATAAATCCTTGAAATCAACTATATTTCTCATATTTATATTTTCAGTTTTAATTTTTGAAGCAGACCATATAAAGTCCCCGTATTCACCTTCTACACCGTTTGTTTCCTGTAATAATTGATGTAAATCATTCGGCAACTCCACATGTAAACAGTTTTGTATATCAGTTAGTTCATCCGTCATAGCTGGTTGTTTCAAACTTAAGTTTGGTGAGATACTGTGAATGGTGTTTTTCCACATCACCTTTTCTCCTCCTTATGTGCAATCAAGTATATTCAAAGAGCTCATCTAAATTTATTGATACCACTTTTCTAACAACTCTTTCTCCCTCTCTCCTGAAATACCTGCTTTTAATTCCCATTCGTCCACACTCTTCATCCACTCATACACGTCTGTAACTGTATGTTCTAACCTTTTAAAAGTAAGCCCTTCTTTCACAGCACTATCTATACTAATAGAAAAACCACCTTTCCACGGCTTCGTTTCACCTTCTAATGAAAAAGTTTCTGGAATCCATAAAGGCATCTCTGTCCAAGGCTGCACATTATGTTCACTCATAAACGATTCGTCTACCCAAACGAATTCAGCATCACTATACGTAATCTTTTTACACGTATTTAATAGTTCTTCCATCGTCAAATCATAATTTGGACCTGTTACATTGAATATACCTGCATTTTTGTTTTCTGCCATGTTTAGTCCCCAATTTGCGACGTCTTTTATATCAACTATCTGCACTGGACGGTCTTTTCTTCCTGGAACTAATACCTTATCTCCTTTTGCTACACGCTGAATCCAATATGGAAGCCGATCTGTATAATCAAACATTCCTGAAAGAAGTCCTGCTCTTACGTGTAAAACACGCCGAGGCCAATACTTCTCTGCTTCTTTTTCACATAATACTTTCAGCGCACCGTAATACTCATAAGGAGATATTTCACCATTTTCTACAGCCTTTATTTGCTCACCCGTCGGTTCAGGTTGTAATATATAGTCTTCTTTTATATGATGCGGAATCCAATCTTTATATACGGAAAGGCTTGAGATGAATATATAGTGTTCAATATTATCTTTAAGTACTTCTCCAACATTTCTTATGTGATGTGGAGAAAATCCACATGTATCTATGACAACGTCCCATTTACGATTTTCTAAACTTGATACATCACCATTTCTGTCACCGATAAGCTGCTCCACTTCAGGAAAAATTTCTTTGTTTGTTCCGCGGTTAAATGATGTAACTTCATGCCCTCTCTGTAAAGCCTCTTCTACAAAAGCTCTCCCTAAAAAACGTGTACCACCTAGTATTAAAATTTTCATGGTTCTCCCCCATTCATCATTGAAAAATCCTTTCTTTTGTTAAACGAATTTCAGTCGTAAAAAGTTACGGTGGATTTGTTATTTAACTTTAATTCTAGAAACAAAAATAGAATCCATTTTGAAAAATCAATCAACATGGATTCTTAAATAAAAAGCAATTTTTTTGATGTATCTTAGTTTAATTGTTAACTCTGCACAATTTCCCCATCAACTAACTCAATAATTCTATTACACTTATTCGCTACTTCCATATCATGCGTTACAATAATAATTGTTCGTCCTTCTTCATTCAATTGTAATAGCAAATTCATAATTTCTTCTCCTGTTTTTCTATCTAAATTTCCGGTCGGTTCATCTGCCAATATTAATTCTGGTTCACCTACTAACGCTCTTGCAATTGCGACGCGCTGCTGTTGTCCACCTGATAGCTCGTCGGGTGTTTTATACATATGTTCTTTTAAACCTACTTTTTCTAAATAGAACTTCGCCTTATTTTCTCTTTCTCGTTGCTTTAGCTTTCTATATGTGAGTGGTAGCACTACATTATCCAGTACAGTATGTTCTTTTAACAATGCAAAATATTGAAAAATAAATCCGATCATTTCATTTCTTGTTTTATGAACTTTATTTGCTCTAATTTCAGTTAATGATTTTCCATTTAACGTATATTCACCCTCATTTGGCATATCAATTAACCCGATAACATTTAGTAATGTACTCTTCCCTGAGCCTGATCGCCCCATTACCGCTATAATTTCGCCCTTATATATCGTTAAATTTATACCGTTTAACGCGAACGTATTGTGATTCTTATTACTATACACCTTCTTAATATCTTTTAGTTCAATTAACCCCATTATTCCATCCCACCTATTAATGTTTTCGGTTCAAGCTTTCTAATAAACAAGAAGACAGTTACATTCGAGACAATGATAATCAATAATAAGAAAAGAAATACTAAAAACAATATAGGCATATCCAATTTAAAGTCTAATACCGTTGCTTCCTTTAAATCCTTCGACATTTGTAATAGAACCCCATACCTCCATGAAAAGTAAGCTATTGACATTCCTAAGCCAGTTATTGCTACAATAATGTTCTCTAAAACAATTTGAATAAACATACCAAATTTACTTTCGCCAAAAGCTATTTTTATACCAAATTCCCGCTTTCTCATCAAGATAGAAACAATGGTCGTTACTACAATTCCGACAATCGAGAATACAATGAATAAGATTCCTACTATAAGTTGAGGTATTTCAGAATAGCCGTTAAGAGTAACATCTTCATTTATTTCATCACCTAAACTTTTCAAATGAAACGTACCGCCGTTTCCTTTAAGTTGAATTGATTCTTCTAGTTTCTTTACATCTGCACCTTTTTGTAAATATAAAACTGTACTTTGATGCAGTCTTAAAAACATTGCTTCATATTTTTCAAATCTATCAAATGACATAGGCATTATCATTGCGTAATCCAACTTCAAATATGTGTTCGTCGTATTATTATTTACGATAAATTTATTTTCTGGCAAAAACCCTGTAATTGTATATTGATTATTAATTGTATCCCCAACTTGAAAATATTTCTTAAAGTAAGAACCCATTAAAACTTTTGTTTTTTCTTCACTATTTTTTTGAAAGTCATCATAGGAGAAACCTTCTTCAGGTTTTAAAGGTAAATGTAACATTTTATAGTAATTTTCATCTACAAAAATTGTTTTAATAGTAGGTCTTTCGTCGTGAAACGTTTTATGTTTCAAATCCGTAATCATACTGTTTTGAAATGTTCTATTACTTGACTCTATTTCAATAACTCGCTCCTCGTATGTACCATACGAAATCACATCTTTATTTTGATGAATTGTATTATAAACCGCTTGAATTTTCTCTTTATTAAATTGATTGCTTTGTAATCTATCTGTCGTCATTTCAAAAGTAACTAAATATGTTTTATCCCCATTTAATACCGAGCTGGATTTATCGTTTAGGTAGTTTAAATTATAAAACACATTAATTGAACTCGTTATAGTTGCTAATCCAAATGTAATCTGTATTAGAAGAAGTACGGAAAATAGAAACCTCTTTTTTAATGCTATGAACGCACTTTTTATTCTCATCGTTTTTACTCCTTTAATGCTTTAGCAGGTTCACTTTTAAGCACATATACAAATGGTATTACAGAGAGAATGAAAGCTATAGTAAGTGAAAGAAATACACACATTACAATATGAGTAGACTGTAAACTAATATTATAGCTTGTAAACTCTATAATATTTTCACTCAAAATGCTAAAAATCCATTGTATGCATATTGCACAGGCTGATGCAGTGATTGCACATAAAAATAATTGACTAAATATAAAAATAAAAAGATTTACATTACTTGCTCCCAAAGCTTTCCTTAACGACAAACTTTTTTTCTTCGTATAAATCCAATAATAACTTACTATTATACTGGTAATGAAAGCTATACATAAAAGCCTATATGGAAAACTGAGTAACTCTTCTACGGCTTCACTTGAGTTTTTTTCCTTCTCATAGTTCTCTTTTTCACTAATTACTTTGGCATTTATATCTTTATTGTTCTGTTTCATATGCTGTATGAAAGTTTCTATTTCCTTGATAGGGTTTTCGTTAGAACGAACAATCATTTGGAATGTATTATCTTTTTGTATCATCTGTTTCACTTCATCTGGCATGTCATTTAGAGAGACGTAAATTTTAATATTATACTCATATCCAGTATTTTCTCCAGCTACGCCTTTAACTGTATATTCCTTATTAAATAATTTTATTGTTTCCATATCCTTATAAATTTTCTTCCCCACTATTACACTATTTTTTTCATCTTGTCCTATCTGAGAACCTTTTAGCAAAGGTGGAGACCAATTTTTATTAAGGAGACCATTCATTATTACGTGGCCGATATCCGGAATAGTAATACGAATATCATTTGTAATAACACTAGCGTTTTTAAAATCAGATTCTACTAACATCTGAAATTGTTCGAAATTAATTTCCCCCATATTAGTAAGTTGAACAGAATAGTAATAATTAAAATAACCATTTTTGCTATCATAAAATTTCTCATCATAATAATCTCGCGTCGACATTGCGATCAGGATTGGCCATATTGTCAATACAAATCCAATAAATAACATAATGAATATTGTTTTGTTCACCACTATTTCTTTTAATACTAGATTCATATATCCTCCTCATTTTAAAAACCGTGAAAAAGGTATTTATCCTTTTTCACGGTTTTTGTTGATTTTTATTTAATTACCATTTCCTTAGAAGTGTACGCACTATCCCCTACCATTATCCATTCATGACCCGAATAACCTCTGGTCACCGGTCCTTTGGATGCAACGCTAACGTTTATACGATCTGACGTTTTAGCATCATACAATGCTAACTCTTTAGAAGTCCCATCATCAAAGCTAGCTCTTACAGTCATCTTGTAAAAATGAGGTTCGTTCTTTTTCGCAGTATAGGCAGTTGCCTTAGCTTTTGCTCCGCTTCCTGTCCACGTTGCGTCATTATCCCAACTAATCGAAGCAAATGAAACGGAAGAAACCATGCCTAATAAAGAAGCAGTTAATCCTGTAACAGCTAAAGTTTTTTGAAGTAGGCTTTTCATATATTCTTAATCTCCCTTTTTAAAATATTCACTTAAATATTTAAGTATTTTTAGGCCTTGTCCTCATTATACATAAAAAAAATAATCGAATATCGATAAAACCTAATATTTACATTTACTAACGCAATTCTTACATTCCCCTGAACTTTCCGTCATAAAACAAAAAGATGGTATGAAACTCCAATTCACACCATCTTTTTGCTACCATTATTGATTTGATCGTATACAAGGAAGAATATATTTCACAATCAATTCCCATCTATCCCGTGCATTCGGCATAGCTTCAGAAGCCATTACTACAACCAATTCCTTCTCTGGAATACAACAAATCATATTCCCACCGTCACCCATAGCACAGTATGAAAAGATTCCATCTTCTTCTCGTAACCACCATAAGTAACCATATTGATTTGTGTTCATTTCTGTTGATTCTTTTATCCATGATGTTGATAGAATTTGTTTTCCATTATGAGTACCTTCATTCAAATACAGCTGTCCAAACTTAGCCATATCTTTAACTGTTAACGTTAGTCCCCAGCCGCCTGTCGAAATACCATTTGGATCATGAACCCATCCTTTTACATCTTTTCCGAATAAGTCATCAAATCCAAACGCTTTCATATTGTAGTTTGGAATTTCTCTCATGTCGAGTGGCTGAAATAGCTGTTCATTCGCAAATTCACGCGCGCTTTTTCCTGTTACGCTCGTAATAATTGCTGATAGTACATGCGCTCCTGCAGATGAATATTTAAAAGCCCCAATGTTTCCGCCTTTTCCTATCCTATCTAACGTATACTGTATCCAATCTTGTTGCGTACATAATTCTTCTAACGGTTCCTGCCAGTCTACGAAAGGATATGGAGCTGTCATAGTAAGGAGATGCCGCACTGTTATTTCAGATGAATTACAATTATATTCTGGGAAAAATTCTATTACTCTTTGATCAACGCTTTTTATATAGCCTTTATCTATACATATCCCAATTAGCGCAGAGATTATCGTTTTTGTAACTGACGCTACATGAAATGTATCATTTGGTCCGTAATCGTTATAATATTTTTCAAAAATAATATTACCTTTCTGCACTACTAACATACCATTCATATTTTTATATTCTTCTTTTATAATCTGATCTAACTTTTCAGCAGTTTTCATTATTCCTTCCCCTTTAACCTATAATTAAAAAGGTTCGATAGGTACATATATATCAACTATATGTTTATGCTTTGGATGCTGCTTTGGATCATTTCTATATACTTCAAAAGGATATGAGTCTCTCGGTTTATATCCGCTATTTGGCAGCCACTCACCATATATAAAGTCCCATGCTCTTTTATATTCATCTTGGAATATTTCAAAATGTCCTACTGCATACTTGCCTGAAGGTATTACCATTATTCCAATGTCGTTCGTTTCTATTGCAGATTCACCTGGAATTGTTATACATAAACTTGTTCTTAAATGATTGTCCTCCGTAAATTCATGATGATCGTGGTAAATGGTTAATACTTTCGTATCCTCAAATACATGATAGTTTTGCTTGGTTGCGTATTGAAATAGTTTCTCTATCATTTTCGGAAAAGCTATAGTTAACTCGTCATATGTACCGATATGCCTTATGTATGCGACGTTTATATTGTCTACTGTTACAATTTCAACATTCCCTCGAACCTTCTTACATTCATTGTATTGAGAAGTTCTTCTTACGTCTTTGCAATTCTTGCTATTATAGTTTCGATATTGAGACGGACTTACTCCGTAATAATTTTTAAATGTACGGGAGAAAACTGCCGAATCTGTGAAACCAAAATGGTAAGCGATGTCAGTAATCGTCATATCCGAACGGTATGTAAGAAGGTTTGTTGCCCTTTCCAGTTTCAATCGGTTTACATACCGAGATAATGGTTCATCTACTATCCCTTTAAAAATTCTATGAAAATGATACTTTGAAAATCCTGCTACATCGGCTAGCTCTTCAATAGATAGTGAACTATCGATGTTGGATTCTATATAATCTTGAACCTTATGTATCCGTCTTACATACTCATTTCTACTTTGTTTACTCTCCATACTTCTAGCTCCTCACAACAAAAAGGCTAACTTTTCGCTAGCCTACTTTTACACATGTTTCAAAAATAAAACTCTACTCCCGCCGTTCCCATCATAATTTGTATGTACCGATACACCCTCTACCTCATCATCCCCATCCTCAATTCGAAAACCGATTTCTTGATGAAACTGTATCGATTTTTTATTAACTGGTGACGTAATTGCTTTTACAACTTTACGATTATTTGCACGTGCGACATCAAAGAAATACGAATACAATGTCGATGCAATTCCTCTTCTTCTATACTTCGGATTTACCCCGATAAAATGAACGTACGCTTCCTCTTTATGCGTTTGCGAAAAGAATCCGCATAAGAAACCTAACGTTTCGCCATCTTCTTCAATGATAAAACTCGTTTCTTGAAAGTGAACGAAAAACAATTTTGGCAACATAGCAGCCATGTCTCTCCCGCCCCACCAATCATTTAAAACAGAATGAATCTTTACATAATCTTCCCCTTGGATGTTTCTTACTCGCATACGTTTCTCCCTCTCACTCACTTCATTTTTTCATAAATTTTAATGACTGTTTCTACTAAAAGGATAAATACCCATATCCCGCAAAATACAAGAACTGACTGAAATATAGAACCTAACATAACAATACTTATTAAACCTAATTCCGATCCCGAAATAGATATTTCATCAAACCCAAGATTATGTATAAATGGACCAGTTGAAAAAGCCATAAAAATAGATCCTATTAAATAAATCACACTCATTATTTTTAATATTTTTATAGAAAGATATGAAGTTTGTTTTTCTTCCACTTGTGATAATTCGATTTCCCCACTCGCAATTCCTTTTTGCAAACAGTCTTCACATAAAAATTCTTCCTTAATTTTTTTACCACCGTGCAATGTACCTGTTATTTCTTTACAGCGCGAACACTTTCGATTTATCATTTTGTTATCACTCCAATCTATTAAGATTGTACTTATATAATTCTAACCTTACCTTATTATTCCTTTTATGTATTTTATAGAGAGGTGACGTGTTTTATGATATCTAAACTTACTTTTGGTTATAAAAAGCCTACTGAGCAATATGTATTACGCCCTAGTTGTTATGCAATTATTTTTAACTCAACTTCTTCAAACATTGCTATTATCCAAAAAGGAGACCGTTATTTTTTACCTGGTGGCGGTATGGAAGGTACCGAAACAAAAGATGAATGCTTACATCGTGAACTACTAGAGGAATTAGGATGGGCAATTGAAATTAATCAATATATCGGTAATGCAATGCGATATTTTTATGCGGAAAAAGAAGATACTTATTATTTAAACGATGGGTTCTTTTATATTGCGAACATGGTGCAGAAACGAACTGGAAACTGTGAGGAGGATCATGTTTTAAGGTGGATGTCTCCATTACATGCTATAGAATATTTACTTCATGATCATCAAAAATGGGCTGTTGAACAAGCGCTTTTATTACGAAACAAAAAAGGATCTCCTTCTATATGAAAGAGATCCTTTTTACTGTTAGCTTACCTTTTTCAAATTGAGAGCTGGCTTTTTGATTCCACCTTTTTTTACAACATATAGACCCACAAAGATAATAAGTCCGCCAACCAGTTGCATCATATTGATTTGCTCTCCTATTGTTACTGCCGCAAAAATAACTGCGAACAACGGTACAAGATACATATAAACCATTACTTTCGTTGAGCCTATTTGACTAATACCGACATACCACATTGCAAGTCCGAAGATGGTCGCAAAGACAATTGAATATGCTAGTGATCCCCAGCTTGGCGTATCTACTGGCCACGTTAATGTATTTACGTTGAATAAACAATATATAACGAGAGGTACAATTCCAATTAAAGTAGACCAAGATGTGACTCTCATTGCGGAGTATTTTGTAATAAGAGGTTGTGCTAATATTGGATACCATCCCCAAGCAATTGCTGCGACTAATCCAATTACATTTCCAAGCCACGCATACTCGTAAGTAGCTCCTCCTGTATGTCCTGTTAATAAAACGAATGCTGCACCAATAAACGCTACTATTGAACCAATTTGTACTTTCATCGAAAAACGTTCTTGTTTGTGTAATACTGCTAATATCCCTGTAAATATAGGTGACATCGCAATTAATAATGAGGCGTTCGTTGCTGAAGTATATTTCACAGATAGCATAAACATCGTTTGATACATTGTCGTTCCAACGATGCCGACTGCTACTAATCGTAGCCAATCTTTTCTTTCAATACGTAATGAGCGTTCCATCATAAAAGTAATAAGTAATAATACCGGTGATGCTACTAAAAATCGTAAACTATTAAATTGAATGGATGACATAAATGCCACACCATACTTTCCTATTGTATAATTTGCTCCCCATACTAATGCAACTGATACTAGGAGCCATTCCATTTGCCATCGTTTCATCCGAATCTCCCCTTCCCTATTTAGCATAGTAAAATTGGCTGGATAAAACACCGTCCAATTGGCTGTTTTTTTACCCAGCCAATTTGCTATACTGGATGTATATAAGAGATACGGAGGCGTTTTTTATGGAATGGAAGCTAGATAGTGACAGTAAAATCCCTATTTATCAGCAAGTTGTTGACTTTATTGAAAAACGTATTACATACGGAGAACTTCCTCCAGGTAGCTTCCTACCTTCCGAACGGAAATTAGCTACGCAGTTAAATGTAAACCGAAGTACAGTAACGACTGCTTATAATGAACTACGTGCTATGGGAATTGTAGAAAGTACGACTGGTAAAGGAACACGTGTGAGTACACATATGTGGGGCGTTTCTCCAACATTAACGCCGAACTGGAGAAATTTCGTAGAAGGCGGTACGTTCTTACCAAACTTGCCGTTACTTCGCCATATTCGGGCAGAAGTACAACAAAATGAAAACATTATTGATTTTGCAAACGGAGAACTCGGTTGTAATCTCTATCCTCACGATCAACTACAAACGATTTTACGGGAACAACCGTTAACACATTCATTAAGTTACGATCATCCGCAAGGCTATCTCCCGCTTAGACAAGCGGTAGTAAAATATATGAAAGAACATTTAAAAGTTGAAGCGACTGAGCAATCCATAATGATTACATCTGGTGCACAGCAAGCACTTCACCTTATCGTACAATGTTTATTAAACCCAGGTGATGCTGTCGCTTTCGAAAGTCCATCACACTGTTATTCCTTACCGTTATTCCAATCAGCAGGTATTCGTATTTTCCCATTACCTGTCGATGAACACGGTATTAATCCGGATGATGTGCAAGAGCTATATAGAAAGCATCGTATTAAAATGATCTTTTTAAATCCAAATTTCCAAAATCCTACGGGCACAATGCTGCATCCAAACCGTAGAAAAAAACTATTATCGCTTTGTGCAGACTTACGAATTGCGATTGTTGAAGATGATCCGTCTAGTTTACTTACGTTAGAAAAGAAACAACCTTGCCCCACTTTGAAATCGATTGATGAAAATGGAACTGTCATTTACGTGCATTCTTTATCAAAAATGATTGCACCAGGATTACGAGTTGGTTGGCTTGTCGCTCCGCAGTCTGTAGTAGAAAGGTTATCCGATGCAAGACACCAAATGGAATTAGGGATGAGCATTTTCCCGCAGTGGCTTATGCAGCAGTTTTTTGAAACCGTACCATTTCAGTCTCATATCGTACCGTTACGAAAACAACTAGCAGAAAAAAGAGACGTTATCGTCCGCGCTCTAAACGAGCAACTTCACGATAAAATCTCTTTTTCAAATCCGACCGGTGGTATATACATATGGGGGAAATTAAAAGAACCGATCAACGAAAAACAACTCATTATGCAAAGCTTAAAACAAGAAATTGCTTTTATGCCTGGTAGTATTTTCGGCGCGAAAGATGGTTATATACGTTTATCTTATGGAAAAGTGGATATTGATCAAATTGAGGAAGGTATTTCTCGCTTGCGTGAGGCTATTTTGGTTTGTGAAAAGTAACTTTAGATACAAACCCTCGTTTGACAAAACCTAAATCTACCATTATCATCAACACGAACCTAGTTATAGGAGTGATACCAATGAAAATCTATGTTGATGCAGATGCTTGCCCTGTAAAAGATGTAATTATTTTTGAAGCTACGAAGGCAGAAATTCCTGTTACCCTCGTTACAAGCTTTTCTCATTATTCTAATGCAGAGCAACCAAAAGGCGTGGAAACAATTTATGTTGATTCTGGAGCAGATGCTGCGGATTACCGAATTATGCAGTTAGCCCAAAAAGAAGATTTAATCATAACACAAGATTACGGTCTTGCTTCGCTTGCTTTAGCAAAAGGTTGTATCGTACTACACCATAAAGGCTATAAGTATACGAATGATAACATTGAACAATTGTTACAAACACGATATTTAAGTGCAATGGTTCGAAAAAGTGGTAAACGTACAAAGGGACCGAAACCATTTACAGCAGAAGATAAAGAAAAATTTAGAGCACTCTTTAAAAGTTTTATCGCACGTTAAAAATGAACCGTCTATTTGCAAGAAAAACTTCGTAAAATAAAGAAGAGAATATCCAAATGAACATTCTCTTCTTGGGGTTTACCCGTTTAAAATGAAGGTAAATTATCTAAGTTATTTTCTTTTATTCCATCAGGTTCGCTACGTATAATATCTCTGCCATACTTATGAAATACGTCCACATGAGCTAACTTCCCTGATTTTGCTTCACTAAGAGCAGTCATATAATCTAACTCTCTCCCGCTACTTGTTTTAAAAGCAATTAAATCCCCATCATCATTTTTACGAACTGCAACTATTTGTTCTGCTCCTGTATTAACTTCATGGTCTACTTCGAATTGAGCTTGTTCTTCTCCTTGATATAAATAATCATTATACACTTTTTCAAAATCTTTTTTGTCCATTAAACTCACCTCCAACACATTTTATTAGTATGGTTGGGAGGTGCTGGTTTTATGTAATTTCCTTTTAGCAAAATGGATTTTTAATACCTACGCAAATCCTTCAAAGTTTCCAAAATATCATCTGTAAAGGCTGTACTACCCTCTGTCTCTAAAACTCTAAAATATAAACTTCTTAAGAAAGCTCTAATATTTTGTACTAAAATATCATACTGAGGATGCGGGATGTCTTCAACAATTGCTATACTATGTAACCAGTTGCTCCACTCTTCTTCTGTTAAAAGATTTTGATTACGTAACGACATAATTGGCGTTACTAATCTCTCATCCTCAAAGTGTATGTAAACATAGTCATTTAGGCGAACTTTCTGACGAACAGCTGCAAGAATCGCATATGAAAACTCACGATTTTGTATTGTACGTGCTAACGCATCGAGCGCATCTGCTGCATGTGCAGTAGAGTGTGCCCATCCTTTTCCTTCTACATAACCTCTTACATCTTCTTCTAAATATACATATTCCAGCACTTGTTCTGCTACGCTGTATAGTTGTTCTTCTGATAACAACGGTTCTCTTTCATGAACAGATAAAATAAGTGGTGGAATTAATACAGAGAATGCACGTTTAAAAACAGAGTCTGTTCCCTTTTCACCAATTTTATAAAATAAATAATCAGGACTAATTGCTTGTAGCATTAATCCCCGTAATTCTTTTTGTCTAAATACATCATTTGTAATCCATGTGTGAAGCGTACTATAAATTAAATCATCACGTAATTCAGCATCAGGTGATCCGATATAATCTAGCATCCACTGCGCATATGGATATGCATCTACGTCTTCTGGTACAGCATAATTATTATTTTTAATTTGTAGTAGTTCTTCTTTTAGTTCTAGTACTTCATTCATTATATTTTTTCTCCCCTTTTTGCGTTTCTTATTGCCTTATCCCCCGTTTTTCACTTTCTAAAGCTAATATAATTATACGAGAATTATAACTATTAATAAAAGGCTATACATATACTTTTGATTGTGTATTACATTCGCTCTTGAAATATAAGTTCTGGATTTGCTAAATCACTATTCCGAAATACAACATCCGCACACTCTTTCGGATTATGCTCATCCATATACATCTTACAGGCCGCATGATACCTGCTCAAAAACATCTTCTCTGCTTCTTCATAACTTCCAAAAGCTTCAGTTTCCCGCTTAGCACCACGTTTTCTCGCAATCTCAAAATCTGTATCTACAAAAATTTTGTAATCAAATAAATGCTCAACGTCTTTTTTTAATAGAAATGTTCCATCTACTATGAGTACCATATTGGTTTGAGCCATTAACGGCTCATTATGTACAGGAATATCCGTTTTTAAATTATGAGAGATCGTTTCATACTGTAAATTCCCATTAGGTCCTAAAGGTTTTAATAGTCTTTCTTTGAAAGCTGTATAATCGTGTGCGTCTTCATAATACCCTCTTGCAGATTCTTTACCTTGTGTATAACGAATCACTTTTGGGTTATGAAAATCGTCAATGCTAGCGCGCGTTACTGGTAACCCTCGTTTTTTTATTTCTTCCGCTACTTCGTTTGCAAATGTTGTTTTTCCTGATGCTGTAATACCGCTTACTCCAACTCTTGTTGGATGCGTTACATTTAACGTTAAAATATGATTAGCAATTTCTTTTATACTTTGTTTTCGGTTCATGATATTTCTCCCTTCATTTAGTTTACATAATAAAATTATAATTAACTTTTATGTCACTATTTGTCGGTAAGTCGATATCCTTTGTCGAATCGTTGATATATTATGATTGACTTACTTTCCCTTAAACCCTCGATATAAAGCAGTCCGTAATTCTTGTTTGTATTCTTCAATTTCTGGCATATCGAGCTCTTCTGCCAGCCTTATAGCTAATTCAATATCGTACGGTACACGTACAAGCTGGATGGAAAAACTTGCTGCTTCTTTTTTATTGTAAGTTCCTTCGAATATTAAATAAGAAGCTTGTGTAATTTCAAGCGGATTTCCTACGCTACCAGCGTTACATAACGTTTTCCCTCTGAAATTTTGAACGAACGCTTGGTGAACATCACCGTAGCAAACGACATCTGGTTTCTTTTCTCCTTCTATATTCTCCGTAAGCTCACTGTTTTCGAACATACTAATACGCTCTTCTCTTGAAGCGTGTGGTTGTATTCTTTCATATAAACTTCTCGGTGAAGCGTGAAACATTCGAATGAGTTTTCCACTCATATAAAACTCGATTGAAAATGGCAAGCTTCTTAAATAGTCATTTTGTTCTTCCGATAGTTGTTTTTGATACCATTTTAATGCTTCAAATTCAGTCGGCTTTGTAATAAAATCATCCCAGTTTCCCATTACGACTACTTCACATTCTTTACGAATGATTTCAATTACTTCGCTAGAATGAGGACCTTTCCCTACTAAATCTCCAAGACAAATTATGCGTTTGATTCCTCTCAATTTAATGTCTTGTAGCACAGATTCTAAAGCCGGAATATTACCATGTATATCTGAAATTACTGCTATTTTGTCCATATGAATTCCTCCTTTATTTATTAAATTCACTTGATTGATACCATTTGGGAATATAGAATGAAAATTGATTATGACCTTCTAAAATTTGGTTCAATCTTCCCTTCATATCATCTACTAAATGCGGCGTGCTTCGGTTTGTCCAAACGATATCCGCTGGGAATGTCATTGCTGCATATAATGAGTACAGTTTCCAAAAATGAAGTGATGGTTCCCCTCCGCAATAACCATGGACTTGTCCAACCGCAAATGGTTTGCTTATTCTTGTAGTAAAAATCGCTACGTTATAAAAATCGTGTATAGGATCGCCAAAATCATATCCACCAAAATCGATAACGATAAATTCCTTATTATGAATCATACTATTTGCTGGATGGAAGTCATCGTGTAAAAATGTGATTGGACGATTTTTTAATAAGTCTTTATGATTTTCTACAAAGGTTAATACTGGCTTCAAATCTATAAAATTCACTTCGTAATTTGCTAATGCCTCTATGTATCTTTCGTATTTATTCCATCTAGATGTTTTCCATTTATTACTTGCACTTTCTTTTTCTATCGAGTGAATCCTCTTTAATACTTCTCCTGCTTTTCTTCCTGCATGATACTGTTCTTCCGCCGATAGCTTCCTTAAACCTTCTTGACCATTTACACCTTGGACCCATTCAAATACTTGAACACATTTATTTAATTCCTCAAGTTTTATGAAATGAATTAACTTCGGCGTTGGAATATGTAATAACTCTAATTGTTTCATATACGTATATTCTTCTTGTTTACGTTCAAAATAAACAGCATCACATACTTTTACAAAATATGTTACTCTATTTTCTAATTTTATTTTATATTTCTCTTCATGTGAGAAACCTTTTGAAATAGCTGTACACTTTATAATACGAGGCCATTCTAGTTTTCTCTCTATCTCTCTAAGTATTTCTTCCAAAGCGTTCACCTCTATCAATATATGTACAAACTACCTAACACTTCATACTCTCGTTTATTTTCCCCTTTAAATTCTACTGCAAATGGATATTCGCCATGATTCTTCAAATATTCTAGTACTAGCCCTTTCCCAATTGGTTCACAAAACTGTACTTGAATGTCACCAAACGATACACTTTGACACTCCGCATTCCATTCTTCATTTTTCATGACTGGAGTTGCAGTTAGCTCCATGACTGCTTTCCATTTCCGTACTGTTTCTCGAACATTTTTTACTGCGTAATGGATTGTTTCAATTTGTTGTACTTTGTTTTTATGTTCCGTGATTGTTCCAATGTTACGTAAATCTTTTCTTCTTTCTTCATCTGTTTCATTCCACTGTATAAAGAAAGGTAATTTCGGCCCGTTCTCTTCTTGCTTTACAAATAACATTTTCCATTCTAAAAGGCGGCCATCTTTTCTCATACGTTTCCCTTCAAAAGGTCCTATTGTTTGTAAACCGTATTTACTAAACTTATCTGCTAATTCTTCAATGGTATCTGTTCGAATTGCGATTTGCAGCATCCCATCGCCATCTTGTAATTTCACTACCGTTTCTTGTACTAACGGATTTTCTGCTTCTTTCGCTTTTTCTTCATGTTGAACTGCTAAAAATTCTATGTATGATAAATCAAAATAACTTAAACTATTCCAAGTACCCCAAGTAGTATGCTCTCCGCCTAGTACAGTATGAAATCCAAGTGCCTGCATTTGTTTTACCGCTTCCTCCGGTGTGCCATGAACTGCGTGAACGAGATGATCAAATCGTAACATGTCTTTCTCCCCTTTCTCTCCATCCTTTTATTGTATATTTTATTTTTCTTTCATTCAATTCAAAAAACTTTAAAACCCAGTTGATTTATACGATTAATATGTATTATAATGAAACAAATTTCAATATTGCTGATTGGAAAAACCAAAGGCACTTTTCTCACACGGGAAAAGTGCCTTTTTCATTTACTATTACAGGGGGATTTTTTATGCAGAAATTAATTGTCTTTGCTATTATTGGATTTTTCGCTCAATTGATCGATGGAGCACTTGGAATGGCGTACGGGGTAACGTCTACCTCACTTTTACTAATGTTTGGTATCGCACCGGCTGTAGCTTCCGCATCTGTTCATTTAGCTGAAGTTGTTACAACCGCCGCTTCTGGTGCATCTCACCTCAAATTTGGGAACGTTGATAAATACACCGTTTCCAGGCTTACATTACCAGGAGCAATTGGCGCATTTGTTGGAGCATGTTTTTTAAGCAATTTACCTGGGGATGTAATTAAACCGTACATTTCTGTATTTTTATTTACTTTAGGGGTTTATATTTTATTACGATTCATTATTCAAAAACAGATTGTTACTTCAAATAAACGTATGTCGGCTAAACAACTTGTTCCGCTTGGCTTATTCGCTGGATTCGTTGATTCAACTGGTGGTGGGGGCTGGGGTCCGATTACGACACCTGTACTTCTAGCAAGAGGAAATGAAGCTAGAAAAGTTATCGGATCTGTAGATACGAGTGAATTTCCTGTTTCACTTGCTGCAACAATTGGTTTCTTCATCTCACTCGGCTGGGAACAAGTAAGTTGGGTTTGGGTATTTTCGTTAATGCTTGGCGGTATTGTCGCAGCTCCAATCGCTGCATGGTTAGTGCGCATCGTTCCTTCTCATTTACTTGGCGTATTAGTTGGTGGCCTTATTATCTTTACAAACATTCGTACACTACTTACTACATTTAAAGTGGATCCAACTATTATTTCACTTTCTTACGTGGCAATTGGTCTTGTCGTTATTATTTCTATTTTCATTGCTGTTCGCAATCATTCCAATCGTTCTAACGCATCAACAGCCCAATATCCGAATGATCAAAAACAGATGCTACCTTAATTACTAAAAACCGCTCAACTTACTTCGAGCGGTTTTTTTCTATTTTCCAATTCATCATTGTTTCTGTCGAATCTACCCTTTTCATATGTAACTTCTCTAACACACGAATCGAACCATAGTTATCAAGGAGCGTCTCTGCAATAATCGTTTCTACCTCTCCTGTCTGAAAAGCCCAATCTATTAGTTCTTGTACAGCTTCTGTCGCATACCCTTTATTCCAGTATTTCTCAATAAATCCGTAACCAACTTCTACTGTGTGTTCCTCATTTAGTTTCCCTTTAAAACCTATATCACCTAGAACGATGTCATCTTCTTTTCGAATGACATACCACGCGCCCCAAGGTAATACCTCCTTATTTTGTTTTACATTTTCTACATGCCCTACAATATGTGGGCCACTATTATATCCTTGCTCGTTAGCAACGTGAATACTCTCTTCTGTACACGGCACTATATAGAGCCTTTCTGTTTCTAATTTCATTTTGATTTCCCCTTTTTTGCTTACACGTTACTCTAATTATATCAAAAAATATGACCTGATTATGAATGTCGAATTATATTTTCTGAATTTTCTTTTAATTTTTGAAGGGTTTTTCAATATTTTTTGCGAAACATTTGTATAACAATTTTTTCTTTGCTTATTGTTACATAATAGTAGGTTCGGGTGGAGTTTTGCAAGCGTTTCCTATACAATAACCGATATTTTTTGATTTTTTCCTACAAAATATCTTGCAATATATTCAGAAACTCATTACAATTGCCATATATTAAAAATCTTAGCAATATATCAAATCCTCATCAATCCGATGAGGTAGAGGTTGCGACTTTTAAGAGTAAAACGGACGAGACACAGAGAAAGTCACCGACTCCGTTTGAAAGGAAAAGTTGCCGAAGTTTATATTTCTTCTCTGGAAATATGAGCTGGGGCTGTCTCCGAAAGGAACAGAACTGTCACGTTTACAAAATTACCGTGTAAACGTGGGGTGCTATCTTAACGGAAGGGTATGATGGGGTGGTTATTTGTGAAACGTTCCGCCAAATTCCTTTGGCGGTTTTTTGTATTTTTCTCCCCCGCTCCTTCCTATCTTACAAGAAAAGGAGTGTTGAACATGAATAGCGCAACGAATCAAGCTACCTCTAAAACAGAAGCTACAAAAGGAAAAGGTGAATTAAGACGCGGTCTAAAATCAAGGCACCTTACGATGATTTCTCTCGGCGGTACAATTGGTACCGGACTATTTCTTGCCAGCGGTGGTGTCATCCATTCAGCTGGACCTGGCGGTGCATTAATTGCATACGCCGCAATTGGAATTATGGTTTACTTTTTAATGACAAGCTTAGCTGAACTCGCAGCTTACATGCCTGTTACTGGCTCTTTTAGCACGTACGCAACAAAATTTGTTGATCCATCACTTGGCTTTGCACTTGGATGGAACTATTGGTATAACTGGGCAATTACTATCGCTGCTGAACTAGCGGCTGTAACATTAATTATGAAATTTTGGTTTCCAGATACTCCTTCCCTCATTTGGAGCGGATTATGTTTAGCTATTATTTTCCTTTTAAACTACTTATCTGTTAAAGGATTTGGTGAATCTGAATATTGGTTCGCACTTATTAAAGTAGCTACAATTATTATCTTTTTAATTGTCGGGTTTATGATGATTTTCGGAATTATGGGCGGCGAAACTGTTGGATTTAAAAACTTCACTGTTGCAGATGCACCATTTAATGGCGGCATCATGGCAATTATCGGTGTATTTATGGCAGCTGGTTTCTCATTCCAAGGTACTGAATTATTAGGTGTAGCTGCTGGTGAAACATCTGATCCAGAGCGTAATATTCCGAAAGCAATTCGCTCGATCTTTTGGCGTATCCTTTTATTCTATATCCTTGCCATTCTCGTTATCGGTTTATTAATTCCTTATACAACTGAAAGTCTTGCCGCAAGTGATGTAACAGTAAGTCCATTTACACTTATTTTTGAAAAAGCGGGCGTTGCCTTCGCTGCTTCTGTTATGAACGCTGTTATTTTAACGGCAGTACTATCTGCTGGTAACTCTGGTATGTATGCATCAACTCGTATGCTTTGGGATTTAGCTCGCCAAGGGAAAGCACTGAAGTTTCTTGGTAAATTAGATAGCCGCGGCGTACCTGTTAACGCATTAATCGTAACATCGATTGTCGGTAGTATCGCTTTCATTGCTTCTTTATTCGGTGACGGTGTTGTATACATTTGGTTATTAAATGCATCAGGAATGTCTGGCTTTATCGCATGGGTTGGAATCGCAATTAGTCATTACCGTTTCCGTAAAGCATATATCGCACAAGGAAAAGATTTAAATGACTTACCTTATAGAGCAAAATGGTTCCCATTCGGACCAATCTTCGCATTTGCACTTTGCGTCATCGTAATTTTAGGTCAAAACTACGGCGCATTTATGGGTGAATCAATCGATTGGAACGGCGTACTCGTTTCTTACATCGGTTTACCACTCTTCTTAGTACTTTGGTTAGGATACAAATTTACGAAAAAAACAAAAGTCATTCCACTTGATAAATGTGAACTGAAATAAAAGGAGACGAGCAAACAAATTTGTTTGCTCGTTTTTTATTACAAACCTCTTTACTTCCCTATTTCTTCTGTTTTTGCAATAATAAAGGAAATATAAATAAAGGTTGGGATACAATGAACATTCGCATTACTGATGAAGCAATAGCAGCTATACATAGATTAGAACGTGAAGATAAAAAAATCATTCGCATTAGAGGGACAATGACAAACTCTTGTAGTATTTTCGTTGATGTCGATTTAATTTGGGATACATATGTTGCAGATGATGTTGTATATGAAGATGCAGACCTTATCGTACAAATGGATTCATTTACGAAAGACTACACTGGTGATACGGTGAAGCTTGATTATAAAACGACAGGTTTTAGTATTACGACTCCGAATGAGACTTTAGTTTATGGATTGTCGATTAAAAAATAAAACTTGTTTTCAACTGACCACTGAGGTGAAAAAATGGGTAAATATGTTCCGCTAAAATTTTTATTTAACGAAGAATTAGCAGAAAAAATGGCTGATTCTATTTGTAAACACGATCCTACTTTCTCTAAAAGAAACTTTGTATCTTCCGTAACATGTAACGTTGAAAATTTAGAGCTAAAGCAGCGTATTGAAGTAATTGCAGATGAATTACACAATGCTTTACAAAAAGATTTTAATGAAGCAATACATATATTACTGAAAACATTAGGACCAGAAAATACAACAGAAGTAGGCACATTTACAAACGGATATATGTACATGCCTATTGCAAAATACGTTGAAAAATATGGACTTAACGACTTTGAAACCTCATTCAACGCCATGTATGAAATAACGAAAAGAAATACTGCTGAATATGCCATTCGGCCTTTTCTTGAAACATACCATGAAGACACACTAAACATATTACAACAGTGGATTCATGACGAAAACAGCCACATTAGAAGATTAGTTTCCGAAGGTACAAGACCAAGACTTCCTTGGGCTAAAAAAATAGGAGCTCTGAAAGGTGACTTTCAGTACAATTTACAGCTTCTTGAGCCTTTAATGAATGACCCTTCTAAATATGTTCAAAAATCTGTAGCCAATCATATTAACGATATTACGAAAGAAGATAAAGAACTCGTTTTTCAATGGTTGCAGCAATTACGTGATAAACAGCATCCAGTTAATCCTTGGATTATAAAACATGGGTTACGAACGGTGATTAAAAATGGTACTTTATCAAAAGATTTTTGTTTTTGAGTATTTTAAACAAAAACGCGTATGCTTCAAAAATAAAGCATACGCATTTCTTTCTTTTAAATACAGCAATAACAAACGTATTTTTCCAACATTCCACTTCTTCAATGAAAGGTCTATAGCATTATTTCGATAAAGCTAAACCACCTACCATTGCTCATAAAATCTATCCCTATTCCATTTCTACTTGCTTCATATAATATTCCATCGCTTCATTAAGCCATTTTTGTTCATCTTCTGCGAAAGGCGAAGGTATCATATTTTCAAGTTCTTGCATATCCAGTTCTTCCACACTAGTATTAGCTAACTTTTGTATCAGATCCTCATTAAGAAATGAAAAAGACTCTTCAATATATTCCTTAATCATCTCTTGTACTTTCGAATCCTCGACTGGTTTACCATATAATTGCTTAACCTTTTTAGACAATTGAATAAACGTTTTATCCAAAGCAATTTTATCTTCTTCTGATTTCTTTGATATTTCTTCCACGATATCCGTTAACTTATGGCGTTCCGTCCATTCTTTGTGTGTATGTTCAGTATTCATACCGTAAATAAGACTAAATAATACAGTACTATCTACTTCTTCTTCCTCTTCGACTAACTTCATTACTCTTTTAATCACTTGCATTGATTGCTCAATTTGTTCTTGTTCTCTTTCTAACACTTGCAAATGGAGAGACAAGCTTTCATTCAGATCAACGCTAAAGCTTGATTCATGTAACAAATTAGCGACTTTATCTAGACTATAGCCTAGAAATTTTAAACTTATAATTTTTTGTAAGGTTATAATATCTTGATATTTATAAATGCGGTGCCCTGAAGAAGGATTCTTTTCTGGTTGTAACAATCCAATTTCATCATAGTAATGCAAAGTAGGAATTGGTATGCCCGTTTTTTTCGAGAATTCTCCAATAGAAAACTTTTTATCCGTATTCATGTAAATCCCCCTATTAAAAATATAAATTCATTATAAAACCTAAAGTAACTAGAGGTTCAAGAGGATAATTCAAGAAAATTCAAAAACGTTAAAATGCATGTAATCAATACGTATTGCACTATTTCATTTAATGGCCCAATTATTGAAGAGCATAACCTTCCCTCACAAATTCAAAGGACTTTCACTTACTTATCCCGAATATATAAATAACCATTCTTACAAGGAGCGAATTTATATGAATCTATTCGAACACGAAACGTAAAACCGCTTCTCTTTCATAAGAGGTCCTCCTTTTTCTTTTTTCATCATATCATTCATTGAAAAATAGGAGGACATAATTATGAAACGTAATCTATTATTTTTAACTTTATTAGAAAGTGCAAATACACATTTTAGCGGTTGGGATTTTTCTTTTATTTCAGAAACGGGCCGAATGAAGAGCGAGCCTTTATCATGGTCGTACGGTAGCACTGCTTATCAGCTTATGCAACGTGCTAAAGCAATGCTCGATATGGGTACTGGCGGCGGAGAGTTTTTATCTATGTTACAACCGTTCCCACCAACTATTTATGCGACTGAGGGTTATGCTCCAAACGTGCCAATTGCTCAGAAGAAATTAGAACCTTTAGGGATTACTGTTGTAGAGGTGAGCGATGATACTGCATTACCATTTCAAGATGGGCAGTTTGATTTAATTATAAATCAACATGAATCCTATGCTGCTTCTGAGGTAAATAGAATACTTTCTCCTAATGGAATATTTCTTACACAGCAAGTTGGCGGTCTTGATTGCGCGGTACTTAATGAGCAGTTTGGCTCACCACTAAATAGCGAATTTGCAAGTTGGTCACTCGAAGCAGCATATAGTGAGTTAGAGGAAAATGGATTTACTATCTTAGATGCAAAAGAAGAATTCCCTTTCCAACGCTTTTATGATATTGGCGCTATTGTCTATTATTTAAAAGCGATTCCGTGGCAAATCCCTGATTTTACTGTCGAAAGGTATTATGAGGAACTATATCGTATACATGAAATCATCTTGCAAAAAGGATATTTTGATGTGAAGCAACATCGATTTATCATTAAGGCGATTCACAGCTAACAAAAAGGAGGTGGCAAAGCCCCTCCTTTTTGCTCCGTTTACGTATGTTCTCTACTCTTTCATAATAAGAAAAGTTATATCATCCCACTTCTTATCTAATTGTAAAGTAGTCTTTTCAATACTAGCCCCTGTTAACAAATCATATCCTTCAATCTCAGCTACCAATTGTTTCTTTTTACTCTTTGGATTCATATCTTTGTATAAGATGTATAACTTATTACCATGTACTTGTATATCAGAAATCCCTTTGTCCTCTCTAGTGATTTTTGTATTTTTGTCACTTTGTAATGAATATGTACGTATGATATTCAAGTTCTCATCTAGCTCTTTCACTTTTTCATCATTATTTAAAATATACACCTTATCTTCAATCACCTGCACTAGAACAGGTATGAATTGCTTTTCGTCTAATATTGTTTCTTTTTCTACTACTCTAGTCTTTGTATTTACCATAATTAATTTAGGTGGTAACTTTTGATTTACATTATCACTTAGTACGAACAATAATTTATCTTTATACTTTTGAAAAATTACTTTTTGAGGAGTTGTTGCAAAATATACATTTTCATTAGGAATTTCAAATTCGTTTGTTTTTTTATTTGTGACCAAATCTATTTCTGAAATATATACTTTGTCTAGCGTTTGTGAAAATGCGTATATATGATTCTCAATAATATGCGCACCTTGAATCGTTCCCTTTAGTTCTACACTTTCTTGCCTTTTATCATTCTCTTTCCAATATACGAGTTCACTTGTATATCCTTTCTTTTCGTCTACCAGCCCAATGTTCACATCATAAAATTTATAACCTTGCTCTGCATGTATAAAATATGCCCCTGCGTTTACATCTTGTAATTGTTTCGGTCTACTGATTTCTTGCATCTTACCAGTCTTATCAATTGCATAATGATTGTTATTTCTATTTGATGAAAAGTAGTATCCCTTTTCATCTTTTGCATTGCTCATCATACTTTGACCATCTACTTCCATTTTACTAATCGTATTTCCTTTCTTATCATATGCATATATGTAACCACCATCTTTCATTGCATTTGAATAGGATACTAGATAGTCCGCTTGTTGAATGTTTTTAAGTTCTTTATCACTTTTAGAACAAGCTACCAAGAGGAACATCGTACATATAACGATTATGGCCAATGAATTGTATTTCTGAAACATATCTTTCCCCCTTATATATAATGAGAGCAATCAACATACAAATGCTAATTGCTCTTTGAAAGATTTTATTAACTTGAGTATGAAAGATTTTTTTTTACATATCGTGTGTTCGCATTATCATCTGTCAAAAATGAAGTTGTGTAATGAATAATATTCCCGTTATCGTACGTGAATATATGCTCTAACTTATTTTCTTCTGTTAATACTATTGGTAAGTATTTTGGTAAATTGCTCACTACACCTCTATTATCCTTATTTAATATCCAATCAATTTCTTTCCATTCTAATAATCCTTCCGCCATACTTACTGGCGTGTCCATATGTACCCCATCTGGCAGATCAGCAAGGAATACATACATTCCTTCACGCCCCTGAGACTCGTCCTTACTTTTAAAAACGACATTCCCTTTATACGTTACACTTGGAAGATCTATGCCTGTTTCTTCAAGCGTTTCTCTAATTATTCCTTCATATGGCGTTTCATTATCTTCAATTTTTCCACCAACACCATTCCACATTCCCATATTTGGCTTTTTATTTCTATTCAATAAGAGTATTTTATTTCCTTTTCTAATGAAACAAATTGTGTACTTATACATACGTTTCTTTCCTTTCTTTCCTTTCTTTCCTTTCTTTTTCCCCTCATCTAAAAATTTAAACAGCATTTTGATTAGACTTGCTGCATAAAAAAATTCTTATTATACAAACAACTGTTTTTTTAATGAGGTATTTTGCTCATTTTTATTCAAAAACATTCTCCTTACAATCATATCTCACATAATATATTGTACAACTTTCGTTTCCAGAAAGGAGTGTTCAAAATCGATAACATAAGCAGCGAATTTTTAAAACAATTTTACGATAGTCGCGTCTGGTTATATGATACACATTGGCTTGGAGTCCCCATTCTCAAACTTCCTTCTGATCTTTTTTTGTATCAAGAAATGATTTACGAATTAAAACCCGATTTAATTATTGAATGTGGCACTTGTTATGGTGGTAGCGCACTGTATTTAGCTTCCATTTTAGATTTAATTGGAAAAGGTCATGTTCTTACTATTGATATATTTCCACAACCAAATCGTCCATCCCATGATCGTATTACGTATTTAACAGCTTCTTCTGTTTCAGTAACCGCTGTGCAAACAATATTAAGTATGCGCAAACCTGATGATGTGATTTTAGTTATTTTAGATTCAGATCATAGTAAAGAGCATGTAGCAAAAGAATTGTTGCTTTATAAATCTATCGTTACTAAAGGCAGTTATATTATAGTAGAAGATACATCTATTAATGGAAATCCTGTTTCTCCTGATTGGGGACCTGGCCCAATGGAAGCTGTTGAAGAGTTTTTAGCTACAAACAACAATTTCATAATCGATGAATCTAAGCATAAGTTTTTCATATCGTTTAACCCAAAAGGTTTTTTAAAGAAGATAAAGTGAAACGTTAATAAGTGGGGATAGAGAAACCCCCACTTATTCTATGATCTTCATTTTTGAAAAAGGATAATATACAAATTCCACTTTGCCTATTATATTATCTTCTTCAATATATCCTAAACCGTTTCGACTATCTCTACTAAGTTCACGATTATCTCCCATTACAAATAATTTATTTGGTGGGATTTTTGTCTTTTGAAAGTTATAAAACACTTGCGTATTATTGAATAAATCTTTATTTGTATACGGTTCTTCTTGTTTTTTATCATTCACATATACAGATCCATTCGTTATGTTAATTACGTCACCAGGAAGCCCTATTACTCGTTTTACATAATATTTTGACTCATCCTCTTCCTTTATAATGACAATTTCTCCATGCTCTAAATCAGAAAAGTGTACGGCTGCTTTATTTACAAATACGTAGTCTTCTTCATATAAAGTCGGTTGCATCGATTTCCCTTCCACTTTACATAAAGTAAAAGAATGATAGGCTATTACCAAAACAAACACGAAGAGTATGTATTTCCCCCAACCTCTTTTAATCTCCTGTTTCATATCCATTCCCACCTTATTCAAACGCTTTTTAAATCAAAAAATATATCACTGCACCATATGTCTCAATGCAGTGATATTATTTTTACTGGGCCTTGTTCGGCTGCTCTACTGGGACTGGATTTCCACCTGCTCTTTTCGCTTTCAATTCAAAATACGCATCCAAAATTTCTTTACCAATCGCGGAATTAATTCCTGATTTGTCATCATTTACCCATGGTACAACAACTGAAAAAGCTACTTCCGGATCAGCATCATACGGCGCATAACCGGCAAGAGTTAAATTATAACATTTTTTTCGATTATTGTTTTCATCTCTTCCAATTTCACTTTCTCCACCATACACAGTTTCAGCTGTCCCTGTTTTTCCAGCTGGTTTATACGGTAATCCTTTAAACGTTGCAGTACCTGTTCCGTCATTCTCTTGAAAAACCCTTCTAAATCCTTCTTTTACATGATTAATGTATGAAGTGTTCATATCCACTCGATTTAAAATAACTGGTTCAATAGATCGAATAACTTTTCCAACATCCTCTGGTCTATGTGGTTGTTCTCTCACTTCTTGCACAATTTGCGGTTTCATTCTGTAACCACCGTTTGCAATGGTTGAAATATATTGAGCAAGTTGAAGCGGCGTATATGTATCGTACTGTCCAATCGCATAATCAAGTAAAAAACCAGGTACGTTATCCGTTCTACCCATTTGACCAATCGATTCATTCGGCAAGTCAATACCAGTCGGTACACCTAAACCAAATTGTCTAAAATAGTAGCGCATTTTATTAAATGTCTCTTGTTTAATATCTAATGGATTGTTTGGCACATAATTTATACCTGCCATCTTTAATGCTGTATTAAACATATATACGTTTGATGAAACTTGTAAAGCTCTTAAATCATCAATATCACCAAAGTCTTTCCACGATTTCTTCGGCTTAGAGCTTCCTTTAAAATACATAGGTGCATCAAAGAAATGTGTATACGGCTTAATTGTGTCAGTTTGATAGCCGGCTAATAATGTAGCCCCTTTCACAGTTGACCCTAACTCATAAGAACTTGTCATCGTCCCTAAAGCATAGTCCTCTATTTGCATCCCGCCATCTTTATTTACAATTTTCTTTCCTGCCATCGATAAAATTTGACCGTTTTTCGGATTCATCATTACAACGAATGCACGATCCATCATCGGCTCTGCAGAATGAAATGCTCGTAAATTCTTTTCAAGACTTTCCTCTACTTTTTTCTGTAACTCCATATCTACTGTTAACATTAAATTATTTCCACTTTTTCCTTCGGTCACTTTTTCTGTCCGGATTATATTTCCTGCTTTATCTGTAATGCTTTTAGATTGCTCTTTCGTTCCATGTAATGCGTCTTCATATTGCTTTTCGATGTAACTCTTACCAATGCGGTCATTTCGGTTATAATCACGCACTAAATAATAATCTAATTGTTCCCTTGGCAATCCTTCATTTTCAGTAGAAACGCTACCAAGAATAGAACGAAGTATTTTATCATTTGGGTATTCACGTTCCCAGTCTACTGTCGTATCTACTCCGGGCAAGCTTGCCAATCTTTCACTTACGACTGCATATTCATTTTGACTTACATCTTTTTTAACGATTTGCGGCGTCATTTTATATCCCGCATTCATTTTGCTTTTAATAGCTAGTACTTCTAGGTCTTCTTTTGAAAGTTCGCTTAATTCTTCTTGTGTAATTCTTTCCCTACGTAACTCTTCCACTTTTTTATCTAATTCTTTCCCTTCTATCTCCTGCTTCCTAAATTTACTCTCATCTTCTTTCGTTACTTTTTCTGCTGCCCGCTTTTCATTTAACTGCATCCAAAAATCCTTTTTATCTGTTTCTGTTAACTTGTCTATATCCTCTGGCGACATTTCAATTAACTGGGCTAACTGTCTTGCTACTTGTAAAACTTCTTTCGAATCTACTCCTTTCATTTTCGTATATGTAACGGTTCGTAGTGGTTTGTTATTTACAATCACCTGACCTTGTCGATCAAACATTTTCCCTCTAGGAACAGGTGTACTTACCGTTACATCTTCCTTTTTGTTCACTTCATTTCTATACGTTTCTCCATCAATGATTTGTACTTTACCTAATTGAATTATAATAGCTGAAAATAAAAGAAAGACGATAAAAAATAGTACATTTAACCGAAAAGGAATATGAGTCTTTTTCTTTTTCGATTGTTTCTTCTGCTCCTTTTTCTGTCTCATTTCGCTCCCTCGCTTCATTCTATTAACATTTCTACATGGAACCATTATGTATCAAATTTATTTATATGATATATATAGAATTTTATATTAATTATAAAAGAAATAAAAGATTTAATTTTCAGTTTTTTTATTTTATATCCTATTTATTACCATTCCCTTAATGCACAATAACATGAATATTATTCTAAAAGAAAAATGGTACAAATTTATTTTTATACCATTAGTTTACATTTATTTGTATACTAAAGAAATAAATTCATAAAAGACATTACTTAAGGAGAGAACGAAAATGACAGATTCATTTACAATACATACTAATGCGCCCCATTGTTTAAACTTTATGATTTATATTCAAAATATTTATCTCAACCAAAAAGAGAAAAAGGAAAATTTAAAATTTCCTTACATAGCAAGACAATTCAATTTTTCTACTAACTTTGAAGCAAAATTCAAAGAATTATGGCATTCACTTCGCAAACAAATGGCTAATGACAAGTATGATTCGCAAATTTTTTATGATGAAAACCATATCTTTTATGAGAATCTTTTTGATAATCATTTATGTAATGAAGAATTATTCAAAGAATTAATATGTAGTTTTAAAGTTTGGTGGACTAGCATAGCAGGTCAGCTTTCATTAGAATGGTCTGTAAGTGATTTTAGTAGACAACTTTACGAAGACTTAGTTTTATATATAAAACAACACCAAATAAAACCTTTACAACAGCTACATATTAGCTTACTTTATGACGATTGTGTATTCGTTAAAAATAATACTACTTCTTACTCTGCTATTTTACCTACGAAACACTTTTTTATTAATTATAGAGATGTTGTTACTACATTATCGACATGTTTTCACGCTGCTTAGTATAACGATTACTCAAATAAAAAACTGAGGCGGATACCTCAGTTTTTTCGATAACTTATTTCCTTGAAGACAATCCGTCAACAAATTCACCAATCTTATTTTGAAAAACATAATCAAAGTTATATTCTTGTCCTGTTAACTCTTCATTTACTAAAATCGTTGTTGCTCCTACTTCCCTCTTTGCGATTTGCGGGAATGAAGCAACAGGTTGTACTTTGAGTGACGTCCCCATAACGATAAGCACATCTGTTTCATATAAACGTTTGACCGCATTTTGATATTGCGGCAATGTATCTCCGTATAAAACAACGTCTGGATTTAAAATGAAATTACACTTCTGACAGCGCGGCACCTCATGATCAATCATATACTGCAAATCATATCCCGTTTTACACTTCGGACAATGTGCTGTTTGCAGTGTGCCGTGTAAATCAATAACATGTTTACTACCACCTAATTGATGTAAACCGTCAATATTTTGCGTTAAAATCGTAATATCTTTCCCTTGCTCTTCTAGCTCCGCTAAAAAGCGATGCCCACGATTTGGTTTATATTGATGAAACGTATTGATTTGAAAGATTTCTTTATAATGCTTCCAAAATTCTTTCGGACTTCGGTTATAGTACCCTCTTGATAAATACATCTCGACATTCGCATCAGCATATAATCCATTTGCTGAACGAAAATCTGGGATACCACTTTCCGTACTTGCACCAGCGCCTGTTAATACTGTCATTTTCTTCGCTTTTTCTAAAATCAAACGTACTTCTTCAAATTGTTGCACAAAAATCACCTCTATGTATATTGCTATACTTATTATACCAGTTGTTTACAGGAGGTGTCGTGCAATTCATTCTACTTAATGTGTCGTGCCACCAACCTCTACAATATCTACCTCAACGGTCGTCGTTACTTCAACTGCCAACTCTATCCCTTTACGAATAGTAGAAAGTGACATACTCGGTTGCCCTGGATAATTACTCGCTTGCTCTGGTAAAAACGGAATATGAATAAATCCGCCTTTCATTTTTGTATCATGTTTTTCTAGTTCATGCATGAGACCATAGAATAAATGATTACAAACGAACGTACCTGCTGTTTGTGAAACGGAAGCCGGTATACCTTCTTCTTGAAGTTTTTTTACAATTGCTTTCATCGGAAGTGTAGACCAATAAGCAGCTGGGCCTTCTTCTACAACCGGTACATCTACTGGCTGATTTCCTTCATTGTCAGCAATTCTAGCATCATCAATATTAATTGCGACACGCTCTATCGTAATATCTGGTCTACCCCCAGCTTGTCCAATGCATATAATAAATTCCGGTGCTAGTTCTTCTATATACTCTTTTAATACACTGATTGATTTATGAAATACAGTGGGTACTTGTTTACTAATAATCTTGTATTCTCCGATTGTTTTTTCATGCAAACTTTTTGCGACTTCCCAAGCTGGATTGATACTTTCTCCACCGAACGGATCAAATCCTGTTAATAATACTGTTTTCATAGTTTTATCCTCCTAATTAGAAACGATATACTAGGCCGTACATGATAAACATATTTATGATGAAGATTGAAAGAGCAATTGGTACTTGCGCTTTAATAACGGCATTTTTATCTTTCAGTTCTAAAAGCATTGCCGGAACGATATTAAAGTTTGCTGCCATTGGCGTAAGCAGCGTTCCGCAATATCCCGCAAACATACCAAGCGCTGCCATAATCGCTGGATTCCCGCCGTGCATTTGTACAATTAAAGGTAAACCAATTCCGCCAGTAATAACGGCAAACGCTGCGAAAGCATTTCCCATTACAACTGTGAAAAGCATCATTCCTAAACAGTACGCCATAACAGCAACGAACGGATACTCTGTCGGTAACACTTGTCCGACTAAATCAGAAACGACTTGTCCAACGCCAGATTTCGCGAAAATACCACCAAGTGCTGCTAACATTTGTGGTAAAATAACAGCCCAGCCGACAGCTTGTAATAGTCTGCTTCCTTCTTGTACAGGCGTTGTTATTTTCGATTTTGTAATACGCATTGCCGCAACGAATGCAAGTAATGCTCCTAATGCTAATGCTACTAGCGTTATTTTATCCGGATCAACAAGAGAAACATTTCCCCATTTGATTTTTCCTAACGTTAACGTACCGATAATTGTAAAAATAGGAATTAATAGTGCAGGCATAAAGATTTTATTTTTTAATTTCTCCGCATGTTTTACACGTTCTTGTACTGGAACTTCTTTCTCCTCTGATTTTGTTACTTTATTTAGTGAAGCTAACACAACCATAGCGAGTACAATACAGCCAACGTAAAACGAAGGGATTACATTTCCGAATAAAAATGTAACTGCAAATAACGCCCAAAATAGACTAGAACCAAATCGATTTGGATGTTCACGATCGAATGCGATACGAACGGCGATAAAGGCAACGATTATACCTAATACATAGTAGATTGTATCCATTGTGATGATGTACATTTTATATCGCCTCCTTCTCTTCTTTTTCTTTTGATGTCATCGTTTTTGCTATATATTTATCAAACCTTTTAAATCTAATCCAGCTTACGATAAGTGCAGATATTGCAGTTGGAATACCCCAAAGCGCCATATCCCATACTCCGACATGCATACCTACTGAATCAAAGAATCCTTTCATTAATAAAATAGCACCCGTTGCGATAAAAATGTCTTCTCCGAAAAACCAAGCTGTATTTTCCGCAGCTGCTGCATTTGCTTTAATCTTTTCTCTTAATTTTTCAGGGAGCTTACCGTATTTACCTTGCGCAGCCCCTTCTGCCATCGGTGCAACGAGTGGTCTTACTGTTTGTGCATGACCACCAATATTAAGCCCTAGTGCTGCTGATGATTCTCTTATCGTAAAATATGACATTAATACTCTTCCAGTTGTTGCACCTTTTGATTTCGTTATAAGTGCTTCTGCTCTTTCTTTCAAACCGTAACGCTCTAAAATTCCGATTACCGGTAAAGTTAGTATGATAGGCATAGACATATATCTATTTTCTATGAAAAATTTACCGAACATGCTAATCACATCATAAAAGCTTAATCCTGAAACCATGCCAGTAACAATACCTGCAACCATAACGACTAAAAGTGTATTTAATCTAAATAAAAAGCCCACTGCAACTAGTAATATACCGATTAATTTCACCAATTCCAACACTTCCCCACATTTTTTTATTTCGGTGCACAAATAGAAATACCATTATGTTCGAATGTTCTGTATATTCTTTTCGCAAATTGTACTGCTTTTTCTCCATCACCGTGTAAACAAATCGTCTGCGCCTGAACGGCTACTTTCTGGCCGTTCACCGAATTTACATAGCCTTCTTTCACCATTTGAAGCACTTGCTTTATCGCTTCTTCTTCATTTTTTATAAGCGCATTTTCTTCCGTACGACTCGTTAATGTTCCATCTTGCTTATACGTACGATCTGCGAAAGCTTCTTGTACGAGAGTTATATTGTATTTTTCTGCAGCCTGTATAAACGCCTCGCTATTTGCTAATCCGTAAAGTAATAGACTTGGATTTATATGATATATTGCCTTTGCAATTGCATCTGCAATTTCCGGATTAGTTGCCGCCATATTATATAGAGCACCGTGGGGTTTCACATGATGCATCTTCCCGCCAGCTGCTTTTACAAAACCGTCTAATGCACCAATTTGATATAGAACATAATCGTATACTTCACTTGCTGGAACGTTCATATTCCTTCTACCAAATCCAATTAAATCTGGAAATCCGGGGTGTGCCCCTATCGCAACGTTATGTTGCATTGCCTTTTCAACTGTTTGACGCATAACGGACGGATCACCTGCATGAAAACCGCAAGCAACGTTTATTGAGGAAACGAACGGGAGAATTTCATCATCATTCCCCATTTTATAAGCGCCAAAACTTTCTCCTAAATCACAATTTAAATCAATTGTAGTCACACTGTTTCCCTCCTAATTTCAGCTTCGTAAAGCAATGAATTTCTTTAATAGATTCATATTTACTTCTTGTTCTATGTACAATTGTTCCGCTTCTTCAAGCGAAATTTTCTCAAAAGAAACATAGTCCCCCGGCTTTAGCTGGGCAAGAAGAGGTAAATCTACTGAAATGATATTTCCCATTCTCGGATAGCCACCTGTCGTTTGCCTATCTGCCATTAATATAATCGGCTGTCCACCATTAGGAACTTGAATGGTTCCAAATGTAACAGGACTCGATAAAATCTCTTTTTCAACGGCTCTATTTAAAATTTCTCCTTCAACCCTATAACCCATACGGTCAGCGTAATTAGATACTTTATACTCTTTCGTAAAAAATGCCTTTTTGCTTTCTTCTGTAAATTGATTATATTCAAAGTCAGCTATGACACGAAGCTTAGGATGTTTCTTATACTTTGGTAGTACGCTGTTGCTAATTGCCCATTTCGTTTTTATTCTCTTATCTTTTTGTAAGTCTTGAACGAAACGATTCGCCATTTCTGGTTGTACACCAATTTGGAAGTAGTCACCCTTTTTCAACATTCTTCCTTCTATACCTCCAATCGCAGCACGTATGTAAGTACTTTTGCTTCCCATCGTACGATCAATATGGATACCACCTGCAAAAGTCACATACGTTCTGCAACCACTTTTCACTTTTCCAAAGCAAAGCATACTACCTTCTTCCGCTAAAATGGGACGCCATAATGGTATACGCTCCCCATTTAGTAACGGTTCCATATCCGCACCGCCAATCGCAAGTAACGTCGTTTTCTTTATTAACAATTTCGGTCCCATAATCGTCATTTCGAGTGCCGCTTCATTCTCTTCATTACCAACTAACATATTGATCGTCCGAAGTGCACTTTGATCCATCGCCCCGCCAACTGGCACACCGTATTGTTGATAATGAGATCGTCCTAAATCTTGGACTGTTGTAAACATCCCTGCATGCAAAACCTCTACATCCATTCTTTAGCCCCCTCAAGTGATACGTACTCTTCCTTCGTTATTGGGATAAATCGTAAATACATGCCGCTTTGAATAAAGGTTGGTGTTTCTTCTTCCGGATTAAATAAGGAGATTGGTGTTCGGCCAATAATATTCCATCCACCCGGTGTTTCAAGCGGATAAATACCTGTTTGATTTCCGCCGATTCCTACTGAACCAGGAGAGATTTGTAACCGTGGTATTTCTTTTCTAGGCGTTTCTAGTTTTTTTGATAGTCCTCCTAAATACGGGAATCCTGGTGTAAAGCCTAACATATACACAAAATACGTTGTTTCACTATGTATTCGGATCACATCTTCTACTTGTAAACCGTGATAATATGCCACCTCTTCTAAATCAGGTCCATATTCTCCCCCGTAACAAACGGGTATAGAAATATGTTTCACATCTCGTTTCAGCTCTTCCTTATACGTATCTAACATTCTAGCTATGTATTGGCATACGCAATCATATGGTCTTATCTTTCTATCATTTCCCTTCCATACTTCATACAAATTGTAGTAAACGGCTAATGAAGTAAACGACGGAACACATTCAACCATCCCTACAAACGGATGTTGCTGCAACGCTTGAAATAGTCGTTGTACTTTTTCGTATACATCCATCCCGATTTCTGCACCAAATGTAACAATAATTGCTTGATCCCCTAACGCAGAAAATTTCATCCTACTCCCTCTTTCTATGCCAAAAAGCCAAGTTCTTTCGAAATGCGATTCGCTGTCTCTTTCACCTTCGCGATAAAATATGAAATGTTACTTTCGCTGTACTCAATTGCTAATCCTGAAATGCTAATGCCTGCTACAACCGTTCCATCATTTGCGAAAATGGGCGCTGCTATAGCTGCTGTATGATTTTCTAACTCAGAATAGCTAATGGTGTGTCCTTCCTTTTTCGCCATTTGTAACACTTCTAGTAATTGTTTCTTATCTACGATTGTTCCATCTGCAAATTGTTTTAAATTCGTTTCCTCTATGTATTTCCGTTTCTTTTCCTCAGAAAAATACGATAGTAAAATTCTCGGACATGCACCAGCATAAAGTGGCGCTCTTCTTCCAACCGCCGTATACACACGTACAGGCTGAACGCCTTCCATCTTTTCCACATAAATCGCATCATTACCATCTTGAATAATTAAATTAACTGCCTGCCCTAAACTATCTCTAAGCTCTTTCATATATGGAATCGCAATATTTCTTACGGATAGTCTTTGTGAAACAAGTTGACCAAACCGTAAAAAAACGACTCCTAGACGATATTTCCCCTTCTCATTTTTTTGTAAAAATTCCATTTCTTCTAACGAACCAATTAAACGATAAACAGATGTTTTCGGCATACTTGTAAGCTGAACCATTTCTGTTAAACTTAGCTCTTCATGCTCATAAAACAACTGTAAAATATCCATTGTCTTAACTGCCGTTTTATTTATAGTCATTCTCTCTCCCTCTTATTCCGAATTTCGGAACTTAAATTCCATTTTCTGAAACAAACATATAATTAAAAATTATAAAATATTCTTTCAATTCTATCAATATATTTTTCAGCTACTTAACCTTTATGTAAGGTCAATACAAAATAAAATTTAGAAATAATGATGGTTCTCTTTCAAAAGCTCAAGTTATAGCAGAACCAAACGTTTAAATAGGCATAAAAAAAGTATGGAAGAATATATATTCCCCCATACTTTTTCTTTATAACGCTCTTACTTGTTTCAACGGCCAGAAAACAGCTTGTCCTTTTCCGACAATTTCATCTTCTGAAATAAACCCAAACATACGACCGTCTTTAGAAACTTCACGATTATCCCCTAAAACAAATACTTGGCCTTCTGGCACTTTCGTTTTTCCTGTGATTTGTTCTAACGTAAAGTCTGGAGTTAATACACGGCCTGCTGCTTTTTCTTTAAACTCTTTTAAATATGGTTCTTCCATCGCTTTTCCGTTTACATATAAAACATCATTTTTATACTCAACTGTATCACCTGGTAAACCAATTACTCGTTTTACTAAATCGTATCCTTCTTTTCCATGAAAGACGATAATATCAAAACGTTCTAATCCACTTATACTGTAACCAATCTTGTTCACGAGAACTCGTTCGTTATTTTCTAAAGTGGGCATCATCGATTCGCCTTGTACTAATGACGGTGTAAATAAAACACCGCGAATAATTGCGATTAATACAAGGGTAAATCCTATCGTTTTCGCCCATGAGAATAATTCTTTCTTCGTATTTTCCTTCATCGTTTCTCCTCTTTCTTAATTGTTTATTGTATGATTTGAACTAATTCTTGTACGAAATTAGGATCAATTTCAGCAAAACATGATTTCCCTTCTCTTACAGCTGTACCGACATGAGCTTGCGAAATTCCAGTTTCATCTAGCAATCGTTTTATATTTTCTTTCGTCACACCAGCTCCAGCTACAAGCTGAATTTGACCATCGCTTACCTTTTGCATATCTGTAAGCACCGGAATATTATCAACTATATTCCCTTGTCCACCTGAAGTTAAGACGTGAGTCACTTTATGAAACTTCTTTAACGTTCTCATTGCTTCTACTGGATTTTCCGTGTCGTCTATTGCACGATGATATGTGACATTTATCCCATCTACCACAGATAATAAATTCGCTAGTTTCTCTTCATCCACTTCATTCTTTTCATTTAATACACCTAATACAACACCAGCTACTCCTAATTTCTGAGCAACTACAATATCTTCTTTCATCATTTCAATTTCTTCTTCCGTATATGTAAAAGACTTCGCATGCGGACGAATCATAACGTGAATTGGTATATGTACTGCTTCTACCGCTTTTTTAATAAATGCATAACTCGGCGTTAAACCGCCTTCTGTATAAGATGAAATTAATTCGATTCGTTTTCCGCCAGCTCGTTCAATTCGTTTTACATCTTCTAAACATGTTGCAATAACCTCTAGCATGAGATAACCTCTTTTCGTGCTTTTTTCTTATTATACAGTAGGTGAAATAAGAAGCATAGCATTCTCCTATAAAACGATAAAAAGAAGAATGAAAAGAAAGATTTTTTAACTACTAACATCTATTGGTAATTTTATTTTCTACAAAAAAGGAGTAACCTCCTAGCACTTCCGACTAGGTGTCACTCCTTTTTTATTTTAGTTATTTTTCTTAGTTACTTCATTATAATAATGGCTAAACGCTTCTACTAATGCGTCTACGGAAGCATACAGTTCTTCTGGTGTATTATCTACCCCTCCCATTTCAATAAGTAATGCATTTGGAGAAAGGTCTTGATTATATACTCCATTCCCGCTTTTACGATCTTTAATAAAAATGCCTCGGCTTAAACCGTAATACTTCTCGTCTAAATATGAATTGATTGCTGTTACTATTTTTTTATTTTTTTCATAGTTAGGATTTTCTCGACCTAAAATAAAATAGAGTCGTGCATAATCCTTTCCATTAATCGTTTTCTTCGTAATATTTTTTCGTGCATCGTCCCTATGAAGATCAATGGGAAACATAATATTTTTATCTTGTGCTAATTTATCTTGTAATATTTGACGGGACCCTTTGTAAGATTGGGCCCAGTTTAAATTTTTATTTCGTAGAAAGTCCCTCATATTTGTCGTATCATGTGAAACACCTATTCCTTTTTCTTCTAACTTTTGTTTTAAATAAATTCCAACAAACGTAATATTCACTTCATTATTTGTACTAGAGGCATCATCAGGTTTAGTAGCACCTGGAATGAGAGGAATAAACGACTCCCAACTATGTGTATGATAAATAAAAACTTTATTTTCACCGTTATTTTGTGTATTTGAATTGTTTTCTTTCTCACTCTTTGGGTGTTTAACAGCAGTACCTTTATCTTGAATATTCTCTAAAGGAATGCTGGATTCTTCAGGAATGTTCGTATAATCTGTTCCTTCCCCGGCAATTAATATTTCTGAATAAAATTGATTCATATTTGGAAGTTCTCGAGTTAATAAGCTCCGGAGGTCATTTACATTAATATTTGTAGAAAGTGAAAGTAAAAAAGATTCCAAAGACGCTCGTCCTTTTTCTTTATGAAATTCTTCGGCAAAATAACGATTTTCACTGCCTATCATATACATAAGGCCTTTCGTAGAATTCGTTCCTAATAATTGATTAATATAATAAGATTTAAATACGTTCGAATTACTAGAAATGAAGAATGAAGTGAGAATACATATAATTGTGAATAAAAGACATATCATGACATACTTTATATTAAATACTTTCAGTTTCACTTTATTCATTTTATATCTCCCTTCATTTACTATATTCTTACGCATAATTTTCAATGAATATGATTACTAATTTAATAGAATCGTCTCAACTACTATTTTTTCAGCTAATCTCTTTCCGTAAAGCAAGTGAGGTTAATTTGTCGTGCGCAAATATCACTAAAGATTTTTAAAAGAAAAGAAATGAAATAACCTGAGTCTACATTTGTATAGACTCAGGTTATTTCATTTCTTTATTTTCCATGTCAATGCCTAATTCGTCTTTCAAGAACTTCATACCTTTTCTTGTAAGATGGACAGCCCGATTCTTATCCGTTTTTGTAATCCATTCCTGTTCAAAAAATAGTTTTGCTATTGCAGATCCTAACCAACCAGAAATATGGTAGCGTCGTTCACTCCAATCAAGACAAGGTTTTGCAAATATTCTTCTCTTTATATTTGCCGTTTCAATATTTATTCCAAAATTCAGAAACCACCGCTTACCTTGTTCCGTTACAATGTATTCTCCTTTCTCTAAAATGATAAATTCCTTATCTAATAATTTTTCGGTTATCTCTACACCGAGTCTACCTGCAAGATGATCGTAACAAGTTCGAGCATAACGAATTTGTTTTAGTTGATCTGATTGTTTTAAAGACCGAACTTGAACTGTTGGTGCGATTGTTCCTAACTTTTCAAGAACCTCTGCTACCTCTTGATTAGCAAGTCGATAGTAACGATGTCTACCATGTTGTTCAACTGTCAGTAGATTCCCCTCTACTAATTTAGAAAGATGAGAACTAATTGTTGGATGTGACACCTTTGCCATATAAGCTAATTCACTAGCAGGTAGTGCCTGATTATTCATTAAACACTCTAAGATAATTGCTCTTGTAGGTTCAGCAATTAGTTTAGCTATATATGAGATATTCGGATATACATTCATATTTCGATGATACCCTAACTATTAAATTGATACAATTATTTTAAGTTTAATAGTAAAGGAGAATGTATTATGAATGCAATTGATCTTAGTATATTAAATTTGAAAGAAACGAGAAGGCGCTCAGAAAAATTATGGAATTCTCTTCCCGATAATTTTCTTAATTGGAAGCCTGATCACGAGGCTATGTCCTTTGGTGAAATGATTCGTCACGTATGGACCTCAACTTTTTACTATCATATGATTTTAAAAAACAACGGCTCAATAAACGACATACATATCCCGTATGATGATGAGCCAATTACTTGTGTTAAAAAAGAAATTGAATTAGCACAATCATGTTTTGCCGATTTCATAGAATATGTTCAATCAATAAGCATAGCAGAGCTAGATGCAAGACTTATTGATCGAAGCGATGTTGGCTATCAACGATATTTAGGCGATATGCTATTACGAATTGCCTATCATGATGCGGTCCATGCAGGTCAATTTTTACAATATTTACGCATGGTAGATTTGGAAAGACCTTTAATTTGGGATTAAATATAACAAATGTTTACAAAGCTTCCAAACTGGCATTATAATAATACGCAACCAATTATCTAACTAGTCAAAATTCTTTTCGTTAGTTAAAAAGAGCAGTTTTTAGTTGTTGTACGATAATTAATATATGGGGATGATCACGTGAAAAAGCACTCTGAATTAAAAAAGCATTTATGTGAACTGGAAGAAAAACTATCAGAACCTAAAACTCGTACAAATCCAGCAGAACTGGACAAATTACTTGCAGACGACTTTTTTGAGTTTGGAAGTTCGGGAAACGTTTGGTATAAGAAGGATTCTGTTGGTGGAGACGGACTTAGTGTGAGAGAAATGACTCTTTCTAATTTTGAAATATACCCTTTATCGAAGGATACTGTATTGGCAACATATCGTGTAAGAGATGAAACTAGAATGCAGAATACTTTGTGAAGCTCCATTTGGAAACTAATAGAGGGAAGATGGCAAATGTTTTTCCAACAAGGAACACTTACAAAATCATGATAAGCATTTATATTAAAACGCGTGCTTTTTAAACTAGTATATCCAACGAATAAAAAGCACGTGTTCGATTACTAATCAAACACGTGCTTTCAAAACAACTATATTGTACATAAACAATAAAATTCAAGTTAAAAAAACTACGATCGAAACGCCGCATCCGCAAGCATAGACAGTGTTGCATCTTCCATCGGCGGATTGTGTAATCCTGCTCTTACGTTTAAATAGTAACGATGAAGCGGATTTTTTTCTGATAAACTTTTTGCTCCTACGATGCGCATTGATTTATCCACTATCGATATCGCCGCATTTGTTACGGCGTATTTCACTGCCGCTAATTCTGCTTGCAGTGACAGTTTATCTTCTGCCTCATCGTATTTTTTCGCAATTTGATATAAAAAGACGCGAGCTTGCATAAGCTCGAGTTCTAATTCTCCAACTAATCTTCTAACATTCGGTAATAAACTAATAGAATGGTTTAAACTATTTGGTTTGTATGATCCCGCAAACTGAACTGCATAATTTCTTGCTGATTGTGCAATTCCTAAATAGCATGCTGGTATATGTAGCAACCAGCCAATACCCTTTTGTTTCACTTTCCCGCCTTTTACATCCGTAAAAAAGCGACTTTCTATCTCTACATTTTGTAAGACAAGGTCGTGGCTAGCAGTCCCTCGCATTGCAACGCTATCCCACGTTTCTTCAATGGATACACCGATTGTATTTCTTGGAATGACAAACTCACCAACTTCTTCTTTGCCCTCCATACTTGCTGAAATAATAAAATAATCAAGTACTGGCGCCATCGTTGTAAAAGTTTTCCTTCCATTTATAACCCACTTCTCGCCTTGTTGAACCGCTATTGTTTCTGGTTTACCGCCACGCGTCGGGCTCCCTGTTTTCGGTTCTGTTGCTGCCCTATTAAAGAGCGCCCCATTTCGCACTTCTTCGCAAAACCATTTAAACATCTCATCATTCCAAGAGCGATTTTCCGCTAGTTCTTTCACAATGCCAAGATGCCAGCCAATCGATAATGCAGTAGCCCCGCAGCCTTCCGCAATTTTCTCTTGAAATAGAACGAAGTCATATAAAGAAATCGCACTACCACCAAATTCCTTCGGTAACGTTAATTTCGTATATCCGATATGTTTCAAATCATTTATATTTTCATACGGAAATGATCCTAATTCACTTAGTTGATGCTCCCTTTCCATGAACTTCGGAATCAATTTATTTATTTGTTCAATAATGAAAGATTGTTTTTCTGTTTCAACAAATGAGAGTGCCATAGTATAATCTCCTTTATGTTCGATTCATAAACCGTTCATTTTGTCATTATGATTATATGAAGCTACCTCTCTATTGTTTCACTATTCCGATAAAAATACAATGTTTTTGACTAATAAGAAAAGTTCCTATTTAAAGATAGGTTCTTTTCTTATTAGTCTCCCTTCAATGCCTTTAATGGCAACGAGGTTACATATCCAATATACGAGAATAATTCTTTAAAGAAGAATGGTATTTCTGTATCTAACGTTTTATATGCTGATGTCGGCGTTGGTGAAGCATACGCTTCAATATTAATATGTTTTGCGATTCTCATTGCGCGTTTCATATGAAGTGGATCACTTACAATCGTGTATGTGCGTATTCCGTTCTCTATTCCAACTTCCTTCGCATTCTTTAAATTTTCTTCAGTGAAAAGGGATTTTGTTTCAATTAAAATATCTTCGTCTTTTACACCTTGTTTCATTGCATATACTCTTGCAGTACGCGCTTCCTCAAGCTCTGCCTCGAACTTTGTACCACCTGTAAAAATAATCTTTTTAATATTTCCGTTCTTATATAAAGAAATCGCATGATTAATTCTTTCTTTAAATACAGGAGATGGTTTTCCGTTCCAAGAAGCTGCTCCTAGTACGATACCAGCATCCGTTTTCACGCTATCATCTGTTTTAAAACGATAACTCCAAATATCGTAAGCTGCATAACTTACATATAAAATAGCAGAACAAATCATTAGTAAAAATACTTGAAAGATTCGTCTTTTCTTACTCTTCTTATTTTCTTTCATTTGTAATTGCCTCCGTACATCATCCATACTTCTATAAAAAAACATTTATATCAAATCGTTTTGTTTGAGTTTATTTAAAAGAAGGAACTTTACTTGTTATTTATGTATAAAAGGGTTTTCATTTAAAATTGAGGGTTATCAATTCATTTTCATTTGCGGTTTTCATTACATGTTTTAAATTCATAAGTTTATTACCATACAACTACATTGTAACGAATTTTTTCTCAGAAGGGAACGATGAAACAAAAGGAATTAAAATAAAGTAGCATTTTGTAAGAAAAAAGGTATATTTTTCATGCCTTACGAACAATATACCTTTCAAAACACGAATTATAGCTTTTCTTTATACAACTCTAATTTTTCTAACAATTGTTCTTTCACGTCTGGCCATTCACTTGAGATAATACTGTACACAACTGCATCTCTCACATAACCATTCGGTAATTTTCTTTCATTTCTAAGCACACCCTCTTTTACTGCGCCTAACCTTTCAATTGCTCGTTGTGCTTTTTCATTTCTTGCATCCGTCTTAATTTGTACCCTGAGCATATGGAGTTTTTCAAAAGCATACTGGAGAAGCATATACTTACACTCTGTATTTATACTCGTACGCTGGACACTTGGATGATACCACGTTTGTCCTAACTCGACTGTTTTATCTTCTACCGAAATATTATATAGACGTGTACTTCCTACAATCTTATTCGTCTGTTGATCCACTACAACGAAAGGTATTTGCGTACCTTTTCCATAACCTTGTATCGCTTTTTGAACATATTGCTGCATATCTTGCACACTATCCATTTTAGAGATTAAATACGCCCAAATTTCCCGATTTCCTTCTACAATCGAAAACAAAGTTTCGACATCATTACCATCCATTAACCGTAGCTTTGCTCTTTCGTGAATGATTTCCATTTGTAAGCCCCCTTTTTCTTACTATATCACAGAAATAAACATTTAATTATATAGATATTAAAACATTAACACTAACTTTTAAATGCACTTAAAATTCAAGTTTTAATACCTTCTTACATAATAATCCGTAAAAGCCTGTAACAAATACCGTGTCCATCCCATTATATCAAGCTACATTTATATTGGTTTCATTTCATGTAAGGTTTTTCTTTTTCTAAAGGTCTAGTGTGCATTATTGAAAGATTTGCACACCAAAAACGCTATTATTTCTACAAAAAGATTATTTTTTCAATTTGGTAGTATGGATAATTTTGGATTACAACCGAAAAATACTATATAATAATAAAGTGAAAGTTTTACAGTTAATTCATATGGGGTAAATGGGAGGATATAAAAATGCTAGATCAAATTACTTGGGGAACGCCAGGCAGCTTATTATGCTTAGGATTCTTTTTTGCAGGATTAGGAATTTTCTTAAGAAGTATTACGTCATATTCGAAAAACAAATAAAACATCAAAACAGTGTACATTTTAAAGTATTTACTTGATAAAAACACTAAACAAAAGAATCCTTCCTTTTATAGAAGGATTCTTTTTTATACTTTTCCCCTTTTTAAAGTAACAAATAAGCAATCGGCGTAATGATAAGCAATGTTAATATCGTTCTTTGTACGTACAGAATAATAAGTTCTGATACTTTTAACGGAATATCTGTCGATAAAATACATGGGATGGATGCTGAGAAAAACAATATAGATGATACCGAAACAACCGCAATGACAAACTTTGTCACAAGTGGTGCACTAACTACTAATAATGATGGTAAAAACATTTCCGCAATACCGACGGATGCCGCTTTAGCAGCTAAGTCTGCTTCTGGCAGTTGTAAAGCCCATGTAAAAGGATAAAAAATATAGCTGACCCAATCAAATATTGGTGTGAACTTCGCTAAGACAATACCAATTAACCCTACAGACATAATAGATGGTAAAATTCCCATCGTCATGATAAAACCGTCTTTTAAGTTCACTGCAATATTTTTTATAATACTCGGTGCAGATTTCGATACTTCTAGCGCATCTTCCCAAGCACGCTCTAGCATTTTCTCCTTATAAACGGGCTCTGGGAACCCTTCTTCTGTTACATATGTATCTGGTTTTCTACTAAGGGGTGGAAGTCTTACGGTGATAGCAGTTACGATGAATGTTACAACGAGAGTCGTCCAAAAATAAACATTCCATAAATGCATGATGTCTAATGTTTTTGCGATGATGATCATAAATGTTGCGGATACTGTAGAAAATCCTGTAGCGATAATGGCCGCTTCTTTTGTCGTATATTTTCCTTCTTTATATACGCGATTCGTAATTAATAAAGCCAGTGAATAACTTCCCACAAAGGATGCAACCGCATCAATTGCTGATCGTCCAGGCGTTTTCCATAACGGCCTCATAATCGGACGGCAAAACGTACCGATAAATTCAAGTAATCCATACCCGACTAATAATGCTAAAAAAGCCGAACCAATCGGAACGAGTAAACTTACCGATATTACTAGTTTCTCATACAAAAACGGCCCAACATCTGGCGCAAAGAACCAAGCTGGCCCTACTTTCAAACAATATAATACACCGAAAACGACGCCAACCACTTTTAAAATCGAAAAGCAAATATCTACGATAGATGTATTCCATTTTTTCGTATAAAACGGATAAATTGCACCCATTACCATAACGAGTAGTGCGTAATAAGGTACGGCGCTCGGAACCGAAGCTCTAATCCACGACACGATATGATCAATCATTATGGAAGAAGCACCGTTTATCGTAACCGGTACGAAAAACATAAACACCCCAACGAGACTAGCAAGTATAAACCGAAGAATGATGCTCTTCTCACTCCCTGTCTTAATTACATTCCTTTTTACTTCAATTTCACTCAAAATTCGACACCTCCTATTTATCTGAATATTCTGTATAATTATATTGAATTCCTTCTTTCATATTCAAATATGTAAACAGATTTTAGACATCGATTGTTTTATCTGAATAAAAGAATTAAAATAACCATAATAAGGATATTTCAAAGGGGCATATAAACTATGAAAAAAATAAATATTAATCATGAAAAAACATTGCTCAAAAAGAAAATTGTAAAAAAAACTCAACTGCAAGCTGCTAGAGGTCTTGGATATCTAGCTGCCCAAGTAGTTAACTTAAAAATAAATCAAGTTTTAAAAGACAGTGAGAAGAAATAAGAAAAAGCGTAGAAATTCCTACGCTTTTTCTTATTTCTTTTCAACTATATTATGCTCTTCTGAAACATACTATGTCCATCCGTACTACCGACATATTCAAAACCACATCGCTTATAGAAATCATTCAACGTAACATTATGCCCTACACAATCTAGTTTTAAAAACTCTTTGTCATGTTGTACATTCTCTTCTATCCACCGTAACATCCATTCTCCGATTCCGTTCCCCTTATACTTCCGATTCACCGCAAATCTATGAATATATAATGAATTAGAAACTTCCTCTTTACCAAAAATATATTCATCCCATTCATTTTGTTTAGGAGATACTGTGACTGTACCGATAATTTCATCTTCTTTCGTAACCACATATGTATATTTCTCTCTTATACCTTCTAATATTTCAGCCGTAGCTTCTCCTCCTAAAAGGTACTGCCACTGATCCACTTCTTTATGTTGTAGCCATTGTGCTACTTCTTTTAATAGAGTAATAATGTTATCGCTTTCCTCTTCAGTAGCGGTTCGAATTGTATATTCTTTACTTATAGTTCTCTCCATATTGCGTTTCCCCTTTCAAATTCCTACTATACTGACAAACGTGTTCTACCGTCATTTTCGTCTGTAACATATTCTACATAAAACCCCTGATTTCGTGCGTTTTCATACATCAGTTCAATCGCTTTTTGGTCTTTCGCATAAATTTGTATGTATTGACCGTCCGCCACTAATACGACTATCTCACACTTACTTTCCATAAACTCTTCATATGTTTCAATATCTAGTACTATTTCTCCTTTGGGATATGCTTTTAAATCTGCAAAAATAAGATAATATATGTTATCTTTAACTAACCTTTTTAACTCTAATCCTTCCACTACACTTGGTTCCTCTGGAAATAATGCCTCATCCAATCCACCACGCGCTATTAAGTAGGACTCCTCATTCCCCACTCGCCAATTAAATGAAGCAATATTGATTGGCTTTAACACTTTCCAAAGTAGATTGTCATTTGCATGTCCATCTAGAATATCTACCGTAATTCCTCTTTTCATTTATTTTCTCCTTTCCTCTATATTTTCGTTTTTGTGTTATACATTCATTATATAACACCATTAATTCCTACTTTTAAATATCTCTTCTATGCTACTTAGCTTACATCTAAACAAAAAAACGCTTCACTCATAGTGAAACGTTTTTATCTTTTATGCCTGTAATTCCGTTTTATGTCCCTTTACTGCACTACGTTTTAAAGCAGTCGCTAAAATAATAACGATACTTACCGCACCAAGCCAATATTTAGCTTCTTATATGGCATCTGCTCATATTGGTGTCATTCAGCAATGGTTAAATAGTGGCCAAAAAGAAACACCAGAGGAAATTGCTCGTATTTTATCAACAATCGCAGTTCATGGACCTTTTTATGCAGCTGGCTTAAAGAAGTGAGTTATTGCAAAATAAAAAGATCATCCACTATTTATAGCGGATGATCTTTTACTTCATTACAACACTTCAATATACCCTTCTGTTCCATGTACTCGTATTCGTTGCCCATCTTTTATTAATTTCGTAGCATTCTCTACTCCAACGACTGCCGGTAATCCATATTCCCGTGCAATAACCGCCCCGTGAGTCATAAGTCCGCCGACTTCAGTGACTAGTCCTTTTATAGATACAAATAATGGCGTCCAGCCAGGGTCAGTAAAAGCTGTAACTAATATATCTCCCTCTTCTAAATTCGCTTCTTCCATGTTTAAAATAACGCGAGCTCTCCCCTCAACTACTCCAGAAGAAACAGGCAGACCTGCAATCGCGTCAGCTGGGAGGTTTTCTCGTTTATATTTACCTGTAATGATTTCTCCATCAGACGTCATTATACGAGGAGGCGTTAGTTTTTCATATAATTTATAATCATTTTTTTGTTTATGAATAAGCTCATAATTTAGTTTCTTCGTGCGAACAACTTCGTGAAGCTCTTCAAAAGTTAAATAGTATATATCATCAACTTCATGAATGACACCGCTCTGCACAAGTTGCTCAGCTTCTTTTAGTAACGCCTGCTTATATATGAAATAACGATTAATCATACCGTATTTCGGATATTCACGATAGCCGATAAAATTACGGATATTGCAAATCATTCGCTTCGTTTCTTCTACTTTTTGTTTTCCATCCGGCAATTGCTGCAATCGATCTACTAACTCTTCTTCTTTTTTCAAAGCTTCTTGCAGTCCTTCTTCAAATTTCCGTTTACTTGCACCATATTCAAAATCTCTTACATTATTTAAAATCATCGGGATAATGGTTGTTGGCTTCTCACTCCAGCGCGTTTTCGTAATGTCGATTTCTCCGCTACATCTCATTCCGTATTTATTTAGAAAAGCATCTATTGCCTCTCGAGCTTTTTCCCCGTCTTTAAACTGAACGAGTTCATCTAAAAAGCTATCATTTTCTACATGTTGTAAATACGCAATAACTTCTTCGTACGGCCGAATCACATCAGCAACTTCCATTAATGCTAAACCCATTTCCGACGTAATATTATTTTGCACCGATTGAGAAAGGGTGTCCGCTGCATTCTTTTCGCCCAGCCATTGCTCCATTTTTTCATTGATCCATGTTGAAGCATTCATACCTGCCATAATAACTGCTATACTTTGTGGATTAAACAATACTTTCTTTAATTGCTGAATATCTTCCAAAATAAAATCAAGTACGTCCACTCCTGATTTCAGTTGCATATTTTCTTTTAACTCTTCAAGTGATGCTTCACTATTCTTTATTAATTCCGTAACGATTACTGGATCATTTTCGATTTCTGGTTGCAAACTTACTGGTGGCTTACTTTTACTAGCACTCTTTTCCGTTTCTTCATCCGGTAACAATGTAATAAAATTATCTCGCTCGATTATAGTCGTTAATGCATCTCTTACGAGTGGATCTGATTTTCCTAAAGTATTTATTAAATAATCTCTGCTAGCAGGTGAAGCTAATTGTTGCGTAGCATCAACAAACAGCCGTCCTCCCGCTTTACGCATAGGAGCATTAGTCGTTAACAAGAAAAAAGATAACCCTAGTGGTTTCATCGCATCAGTCATCATTTGTTGATGACCAACTGATATATACACATGATTTTCCCCATCATTTTCTTCCGGAATTGGATATAAAGTCGTTATCGGCCTGCTTTGAACAATATAAAATGTATTACGGGCTAAACACCATTCAATATCTTGCGGACAGCCAAAATAAGCTTCAATCTGTCTCCCAATCTGTGCGAGTTGTAATATTTGGCGTTCAGACAATGTTTGAATCTTTTGCTGAGCCGAATTAATCTGTTTCGTCTCTGTTCCGCCCTCTTTTAAGGCATAGATAGCTACTTTTTTAGTTGAAATCACCTTATCGACGATTTCCCCCTCTTTTACTTTATAATTATCAGCAGAGACGAGTCCTGATACTAACGCCTCACCAAGTCCAAAACTGGCATCAATTGATAATATCTTTCGGCTAGATGTAATCGGATCAGCAGTAAATAGAATGCCCGAAGCCTCAGGGAAAACCATTTTTTGAACGACAACACATATAGAAACTTGATTATGTTCAAAACCATTTTGCATACGGTACATGACTGCTCGCTCTGTAAATAAAGAAGCCCAGCACTTTCTTACATGCTGTAAAATCGCTTCTTTTCCGATAATATTTAAATACGTATCTTGTTGACCTGCAAACGAGGCATACGGTAAATCTTCAGCCGTAGCACTAGAACGCACGGCATACGCGTGTTCATTTCCAAAACGTGAGAGATACTGAGTTACTGCTTCCACTACATCAGTAGGGATTTGTACTGCCATAATGACTTCTCTAATTTCCTTACTCATTTCACCAATTTGAGCTCGGTCTTCAAGTTTCAACTTGGTCAGCTGCTGCAACAAAGTTTGAAGCTCTTCATTTTGCTCGATGGCCTTTTCATATCCTACCGTTGTCACACAAAATCCTTCTGGCACCTGTATACCTTGAATGTTAGATAACTCCCCTAAATTCAACCCTTTTCCGCCGACGAGTGAAAGCTGCCCCTTTTCTATTTCCTGAAAATCGAGAACGAAAGAACTCATATAACATCTCTCCTTACTATGCATGTGTTCTTGATTGTAGCAGGAGTAAATGAGAAGAAACAGTCTATTTCGAATTTGATTTACATGATATAATTAAGTTAGGAAGAGATTAAATAATGCCCTAGTTGCATAATGAAGCAACTAGGGCTTCTTATTTCCTCTCAATTTTAAATTACAATTTGTTCACAACTAACTTCAATGTATTTCTGTTTTCCCCCTTTATTATAGGAACGCCATGAATTATCACTCACAATTCTTACCTCAACAAATGGTACATAACTCGAAATACGCCTTAGTTTAACCTCCTGTGAGCCTTTTCACAGGAGGTTTTATACATACATATATTATTTATAATTAACTCGTTCTCCTATTTTTCAAAAGCATATTTTGTGTCATAATAACGCTTTTTAGAATTTATATATACCTTCTAATTTTTCTAAAAAAGGATGATTGTATTGGAAATGAAAAAGCTTCAAGGAATGTATGATGATGTTATTAGTTTAGGGGAAAATTGTTATACTGCTATTCATCTAAAAAAATATAAGCTGCGGAAATATTCAGGTCCTCTAGATTGGTTTGTATCACCGAATCTTTCTTCTATCAACACATTATTGAAAAATAATTTCGTAGACTTTATGGATTTAAAAAACATGCAATCAATGCCGGAGCAAAATATTGTGTTTAATGATGGCGTGATACAACCTGTTTTTTCTCATATTATAAAAGATACAAAATATAACGTAACATCTTATCATGATTTCCCTGTTATTCCGAATGAAGATTGGTTCATCACATACCATGATTTCAAACAAAAATTAGATCAAAGAATTGATAACCTTTACGAAAGAATGCATAATTCACAATCCATTTTATTTGTTAGATGGGGCGGAAGCTTGACTGAAGCGCTTGAATTACAAACCGTTTTGTCAAATATTGTTAAAAATAATTTTAAGATCCTTTTACTCTATCCAACAGGACTTGAAAATGAAATAAACAAATTAGAATGGGCGCTTGATCATGTTTTTCCCGTTCAAGTTTCAAGTAATTATCAAAACAAAAGAACTTGGTATGTCCTCTTAAAAGATATACACTTAAACTCAAAAAAATAATATAAACTACGACTTTAAAATCAATATTCTTTGTTTACATTTTATATAAATTGACATATCTCCCCCTTAATTCTAAGACTAAGTTATTGTTTTTTTGTAATCCCCCACTCATTCTTTTCTCAAATGCTCCAAAATGGATTTTCAAAATTAGGGAACTATAATGTCATATTGGAATAAATTAAGGGGGAGAAAAATTGGACAATGAAATGAATTATGGAAGTGATTACAAGTTTATTCCGGCAACTTCAATTGAAAGTGGCCATGGCATTGAAGTATTGCCTGATTTATTCTGTTACACGATTCAAATCGTCAACATCTGTTTTGTTGGACATCCGCATACCAATGATTTTATTTTAGTTGATGCTGGAATGCCTAAATGTGCAAATGAAATTATCTCTGTCACTGAGAAGCGATTTGGTACAAATAGTCGCCCAAAAGCAATTATTTTAACTCATGGGCATTTTGATCATGTTGGGGGAATAATTGAACTTATCAAGTATTGGGATGTTCCAGTCTATGCCCATCAATTGGAAATACCTTTCCTGACTGGACTACAAAGCTATCCTGAACCAGATCCAACAGTTGAAGGTGGTATGGTAGCGAAAATGTCACCTCTGTTCCCTAATGAACCGATTGATTTAGGAAATAACGTAAAAGTACTACCTGCAGATGGAACTGTTCCTCATATGCCAGAGTTTAGATGGGTGCATACACCAGGACACACTCCAGGTCATATTTCATTATTCCGAGAAAAAGACCGAACATTAATTGCAGGGGACGCTTTTGTTACAGTGAAACAGGAATATCTATATAAGGTAATTACTCAAGAACAGGAAATAAGCGGTCCGCCTCGTTATTTAACAACAGACTGGAACGCTGCTAAAGAATCCGTTATTAAATTAGAAAAATTAAAGCCTCTAGTCACTGTTACTGGACACGGAATACCAATGTCAGGTGAATTGCTATCAACAAGCCTCAACACACTCGTTAAGGAATTTGATAAAATTGCTGTACCTGATTACGGAAAATATGTAGATAAAAAGATACATTAAGCACAAGAAACTTTGGCTTTTATATTAAAGAATTAACATATGATACAAAATTAACACGTCAAAAAATATTACGTTTAATATGAAAATACACTGTACTTAATTAACATCTCTATCCTAAGAATAGAACTACCCTTTTGGAATAAAAATCGATCTTTCACACACACTATTTATAATAAAGTCTGCTTCTTACCCAGGCTTTATTTCTTACCATTAAAGAGCAGTCATAATAAATAACTGCTCTTTTTAATTTCATAGTATAAGCTTACATTTTTTGTTCATACTATATTTAACCATGATATAGTTATACTCCTTAAATTCATGGATGTAATTTTCTCGCTGCAGTTAGCTTTTGCTAGCTGCTTTTTATTTATAAATTTTAAAAATGAAAATAAAATACTGATTTTTATCAAAGTTTCTTTTAAGTACAGTATGACCAAATTGCATTTCAAAGTTTTTAATTTCAAAAAATCTAATAATTACCATGAACTTAATACATTATTACCTTTTGTTCTCGATCTGCTGCCCCTAGACCATTGCAAACAAAGTATAAAAATAAGAACGATATCAACGCAATCCCCACCATAATACATCAGCACGCCCCCGATTTCAGCTTGTTCAGTGACTACACCAGCAGGCGGATGAGCATATATGTATTTTGATAATATCCCATGACCAGCTGATGCAACTATTAAAATAATTGATCGGTATTTGTAACTATATCTATGGGATATTGGATCAATATAAATCATTGATGTGGTAAACAGATATCCTGCAATAAAAACGTGGAAATGTATGAACAAATGAAGAAGTATACTTTTGTGCATCATCGAGTATAAATTAGTAGTATAGAGAATCCATAGCCCTCCTAGATTAAGCAAGGTTGCGATAATGGGATGAGTAAGGATTTGTAGCGGCTTACTCTTTAATACACTTGAAAGACGTCGCGCTGCTTTCACATTGAGCGTTCGTAAAAAAAGAGTCATCGGAGCTGCTAATGCTATAAAAATTGGAGCAAGCATCCCAAGGAGTAAATGCACAAGCATATGTATTGTGAAGTCATTATGAGCACGATAAGCTAATGGCCCAACAACTGCTATTGCCGCACAAATAAGCCCTAAAACCCAGAAGACAATTCGATATAACGGCCATCGTTTGTAATGGCGATTTGATAAAATCGTGGCTACTATATAAATGATTAACATAATTAAAATGAATACGAATAGTAAAATATCCAGTGCATTCCATATTTCATGATGAAGATGGTTATTGTTCATTTAAGCTTTTACCTCTCAATAATCTTTCATCAGTTCTTGTCTGAAAAACTAGCAGAATGCCAAATAAGAGCATTACAGTCGCAATTATATTCCATATTACATCGTAGATAAGAACATTCTCTACATATCGAATCTGGTGTATTTTCATTAGTTTATGTTGAATTATACCGTCATATAATTGAAACCCACCACTACCAAGCATTAATCCGCTCCACCACCTTTTCAACCAAAATGCATCTCTACGACGAAGATCAGCAACTATGAACAAGGAACCAATCGTTGCAAACCAACTAAAAGCATGAAAAAGACCATCTGAAATGAGTCCAATATCTGTTGTAGATTTATCATAGAAATGGTGCCAATGCAGCAGTTGATGAAAAATAGTTTCATCTATAAAAGCTACTAATCCTAGTCCAAACAAGATACCTGACCATAGATTACGGGTCAAATAAACAGAAGAGGTTAAATAGCTTGTATTTTCAGTTTTGTTTACCATTAAACCCCATCCTTTCCACTAATGTATATTATTATTTTCCCCAAAAGAAAAAAGTGCTAAACATACTTAGCGCCAAAGGAAACTAATGTTCAGTTAGAAATATTATATAGATACTTATTCTCTAAGCATATTTAATATTTGATGACAACTCACTAAAATAACTTTAAGGGGTTCACAGATTCTAAAGTAGCGTTAGTATATTTTCTTTAATATTTTCGAATCAATCTATATTTTTAGCTTTTAATCAATTTATTAACAATGGAAATTACCATTTAGTCTTAACTATTAAAGATAATTTCCATATCTTCATTTTAATATTGCATTTGTATTGCCTTTTGCACATTTTGAATATCATTTTTTAATAGTTGTTTTAAATCGTAAGCTGGATAGTAACCACGTTCGTACATAAAGTTAAAAACCTGCGCATGTAATTGTATAGCACCATTTATTTGACGAGTTAAAACTTCTCTCAGTCGGGGTGTTGCAGTTTCGGTAATCGCGATTGCATAATTTCGAACAGATGTCTTTGCTAATCCAAGTAAATCTCCAGCGTAAAATCCAGTGTCATCACGATGCTGCTGCGATTGAAATCCAGGAGCATACGGATAAAACTGTACTAACTCTTGCAGATTGTTTTGGATGACATTTATAGCTTTAATATATAACGATTGAAGTGCTTGATCAGGTACATTTCTAACTGACTTTTTTAATTTGATTAAGCCGTTCGCTTGGAATGCTACTAATTCATGTAAATCCAATGTTTCATGCCAAGCTAACTGATTAGGATAAGACATGTATGTTCCCCCTTAATATTCACTCATGCTACATTATGCAAAAAAATTCAAAAAGGGCCTATACTACATGAATTCATTTCAATCTAATTCATGATTACTTTGCATCCTTCTATGTTAATCACAATAAAGTATCCTTAATTCCTCTTCCCTAATTTTTTATATCCTTAATTTTGATTTTCAAAATGACTTCCTCGCCTTTACAATCTATAAATTTAATTTTTTCTTCCTTAAAAATCTCCATCATAATACATCCCTTCTTGTTTCGTTATAAACCATATTAGTTAGAAAATATAAATGTGAACATTGTACCTACATATTCCTTATATATTTTTCAAATTTTATAGCTACTTAAAATTTATACGTTATTAAAGATCAACTATTAAAGTAACTACATTGAAGGGGATTCTTCATTAAATCATTTTATTTTTATAGATTAAAAAATAATTATTCTATCCGTGTTAGTCACCTATTCTTAAATAATTAATAGGTTATATATTATGACCTAGGAGGGATAAAAAGATGACTATACTTTATGATAAAGACTCTTTACAAAAACATATTATTAACCTTCCACATTGGCAACAAGAAGCTTTCTGTTCTTTTAAATTAAAAATGACAGATAAAAATAAACCTTTTCCTTGTATCCCGGCTCAACACGGCTTTACAGCGAATCACCTCCGGTACGGATTCATTGGTGATCCTAGAGATACGAATACTAGCGAGGACTTTGCTACATTACTTAAAGAATATACTGAATGTTCTAGAGATACAGGTCAATATGCCTCACTTATTGTTTTTATTCATACACCAATAGATTTAATGAGAGAAACTACAGTTAAAGATTTTGAACATATGTATTGGTCTCTACTTAATACAACTAGTCGTTTGGACGAGATGGAATGGCCTACGCATATCCCCAATGACCCTATGGAAAATACTTGGGAATTTTGCTTTCATAATGAATCATATTTCGTCTACTGTGCTACACCTGCCCATGTCAATAGACAAAGTAGACATTTTTCATGTATGATGCTTGCTTTAACTCCTAGGTGGGTTTTACAGGGAATTATGAATTCTGAGAAACGCAGTAGAAAACTAAAAAACTTAATACGTCAACGTCTAGCCGCTTATGACAAAGCCCCTATTCACCCTTTTCTTAAAGATTATGGTGAAAAAGATAATTATGAATGGCAACAATATTTTTTACGTGATGATGAAACAATTCCATCTAAGTGTCCGTTTTCTCGAATCATAAAATACTTGCATAAAAATAAGTAATCCACTCTACTTTTTATTATTTAGTTGTACAAACTTTAACCACTGAATAGATTTAATATAAATTAAATTTAGTGGGAGGAGCATATCATACGTGGGCATATTTTTAAGCTATGTTTTTTTAGGTTTATCATTATCTGCTCCAATGGGACCTATAAATGCTGCGCAGCTAGAAAAAGGTATTAGGAGTGGGTTTTTTCATGCTTGGATCCTTGGTATAGGAGCCTTACTTGCAGATGTTATCTACATGGCACTTATTTATTTAGGTGTCATTCATTTCCTCGAAAAAGATATTATCAAACTTTTCTTATGGTCTTTCGGCGCTTTTGTTTTAATCTATACAGGCATTGAAAGTGTAAAAAATGCGAATCAAATTAGCATTAGTAATACTAGAAATGACGATTCAATTATTAAAAGCTTTTTTTCTGGTTTTTTTATGTCTTTATCGAATCCATTAACAATTCTATTTTGGCTTGGCATTTTCGGCTCTATATTAGCAAAAGCCGCTTCTTCCTATAATAAAGAGCAGCTTTTGTTATATAGCTTTGGTACTATTTTAGGTATTTTTATTTGGGATATTACGATGGCAAGTACTTCTAGTATATTTCGTAAAATTTTAAATACGCGTATATTATCTCTTATAACAGTAATATCTGGAATATCACTTATTATTTATGGATTATATTTTGGTTTTCAAACTTACCAAATCATTTTTCAATAGCTTCTATTATTTAGTTGTTACATACTACTCATATTGTGTAAAAATAGATTCTTCATATAGCTGTATTCCTTTTCCTTGAGACAAAATGAACAATTATAGTAACAATAATAACTATTCCTAAAAACAACAAGCTCACAAGGAAACCAAAACGCGTTGTTTTTTGCAATAGTGTTCCACTAACAGCTAGTGCAATCATAATAAGACCAATAATACTTTTTATCTGCATCCAACCTTTTGGATTCATTAATCTCCAAAATGAAAGAAGAATGAGACTCCATGTATATAACAACATTAATCCAGCTGCAGTTGTTACATATTCATATATATTTTTTGGTAGTAATAAAGCACTAAGGATAGAAGCACCAAGTCCAATTATAATAAGAATTAGGGCTGGAAAAGAGATATTTTTCTTATTTTTTTTCGCAAACATTGCAGGTGCATCACCTTCTTCAGCTAAGTTCATTAGTACACTTGTCACTGCAAATAATGAACCAACTAATGTTGAAAAACCCGCTAAAATTAACACTACATTTAAAATAAATGGCACATACGGCAAATTATAGTCTTGTAATGCTATTACAAAAGGGCTTTCTTTCGTATTAAACTGGTTTAATGGAACCATCATAATTGCCAACCCTAAAGAGACTACGTAAATAATCGTTAAAATCATTAACATTACTCTTCCTGATTTTTGTGCATCTTTAGGGTCTTTCAGTCTTATTGTCATTAACCCCATAATTTCGATTCCTCCAAATGCATAAAATGCATAAATTAGAGAGGACCAAGTGCCTTTTAATCCATTTGGGAACCAGTCTTTAAAATTACGCGGGATTTGCGCTTTATATAAACCACCCTTTATAAATCCTAAAATAACTAAAATAGCAATTACGATGAATCCTATAATAGCCGCAATTTTTATAATAGCCATCCATTTTTCTAGGCGTTCAAATATCTTTACCCCTATAAAAATAATTAATATAGCTGCTACTCCGTATATAGCAGCAAATATCCATAATGGTATTTTAGGAAACCAGTAGCGTGAAAAGATTCCTAACGCACTTAACTGGCTGCCCATAATAAGCAGTTCAGAACACCAGTATGTCCATCCATGACTAAAACCTGCCCAATTTCCAAAAGCTTTTTTTGAGTATATGCGAAAAGATCCTTTTTGTGGATCTTCTACAGCCATTTTTGCCAATGCTTCAAATACAATATAAGTAGTAAATCCAGTTAAAATAAGAATAAGAATAATTGACGAACCACCTATTTTAATTCCTATACTGGATCCTAAAAAGAAGCCGGTTCCTATCGTACAACCAATCCCAATAAGTGAGAGCTGCCACCATTTTAAATCTTTTTTTTCTTTCGTTTCATTATTAACATCATGACAGGTCATATTACTATTCTCCTTTATTCATTTCGAGAATGTCCCTCATGATCACTTAAATACTTCTCGGCAAGCTTTTCAATAACATCAGTGACATTATGAGCCTTTATTTTATGGTTTGCTACTAGTTCACTTCCTACAGAAATCTCAACTGTAAATAACGCTTCATATTTCATTTTCTCTGCCCCTTTCGCATCAAATATAATCTCTTATCTTTTATCCTTTATTTCACAAAAATTCATTATGTATGTAAAACCTCGAGAGTCTAAAAGTTAAACAAATAAAGTCGAAACGATTGTAACGCTACTAAGCTTATTTATAAAAAAAATGTATGAGAAAGGAGAGACGGCATGCCTCTCCTCTATATCCATTTCATATATAAAATTAACGAGTAACGCCACCGCCAAGTTGTTGCTCAGCTAATGATACAAGACGTTTCGTAATTTCACCACCAACAGATCCGTTTGCACGAGCTGTTGCATCTGCACCAAGTTGTACGCCAAATTCTTGAGCAATTTCATATTTCATTTGATCAAGAGCTTGTTCAGCGCCACGTACTAATAATTGATTACTGCTTCCACTGTTATTGTTTGACATGTTCATTCACCTCCTTCTTTCTTTAATATGTTAAATTACATGCTAAAATATATAGCTAATTAATTGGTAATTACGACCGTGAATTCAAAGGTATAGTTAATCTTCTTTAAACTAAAAATAATCATGTATAGGAGAACGAAATACATCTTACGTGCCATGGGATATCATAAATAGACCTCCATTACAACATAAAACGGGTTAAGCTATTTAACAGCATAACCCGTTTTTAATGAAATATTTTATTCCATATACGTTTAGACAATGGAGGAAAATAATGAAACATATTGTTGCTTTATTAATTAAATACACATTGATAACTGCAGTATTACTAATTATACTTAGTATCTTTAAAGGCATTTCAATTCCTAAAGTATTACTCATTTCTCTTTTCCTTACAGGAGCTGCCTATTTAATCGGAGATCTCTTCATTTTACCTAAGTACGGAAATATGATTGCTACAATAGCAGATTTAGGCTTAAACTTCTTTGGCACTTGGTTACTAACATCCTTGTTTACTGATTTAGATGCTACTCGTAATATTGGACTTTCTTCATTTATAGCCGCTTTAATTATTGGTGGAACAGAAATTTTCTTCCACATTTATATGAAGAAGCTAGTACTGCGTAACGATGATAATTTAAGAAATCACAATCATATTCGTCATGATAAATATGCTATGGAAATGTCAGATGAATATATAGATTCTTCCACAATAAATAAATCCAAGCTTGAGGATACATCTAAAAAATAAAAAAGTGGCCAACGCCACTTTTTTATTTTTGTTTATTAAGCTTGATCTGAATTTCTTACATGTAACGGAGGTGGAACTACCCACCCTTTTTTCTTACTTAAACGTAGCAACGTTACACCTGCCTGCGCTTTTTTCATATGAAATTGTCCAAATAACATACCTACATCTTCTCGAAGGCATTTTCCCATTACTTGACTACATGTGACAAGTCCAGCTGCTAATCCTGTTGAAACAGCAGCAGCAATTTCTGCATCATTAATACGTGCTCCAGGAGGAATGTCTTCGATAGATGCAACTGGTCGTTCTGGAGGAGCAGGCGGTAAAGCTACACCATTAACCTTTAAAAGAGTTTTTAACTCTTCTATTTCCGAATTCATATCATTTTCAATTAAGCTTTCTAAAAACTTCTTCAAGTCTTCATCACCTGTATGATTCATAAATACTTGATGACTTGCAATCGCACCCTGTGCAGCAAGAAGATAACTCCAAATATCAAATACTTCTCCGTAATGTAACGGTTCATTTTGAGGATTTCCACTTAATATACCCATTTTTAAATTCCTCCCTTTCGAAAAGATAATAATAAATATTGATTTCAATATTAAAATCAAATTTTTAAGTATGCTTTTTCCTGCAAAAGCTTTTCTACTATGCATGGAAAACACCTTTCCAACACTGCGTGTTTATTGTTTAGGAAAGTAGTTTACAAATAAAATACCCAAAGATTATGAAAGAAGATTATCAATAATCTTTGAGTGAGAATTCATTTACTATAAGGGTTTGTTTTTTATACATATACAAAAGAAATTGATTTACATATCTACTATATTTTATGTCAATTCACTTAACGGTTAGTTCTACCACCAAGTTGTTGTTCAGCCATTGCTACTAAACGTTTTGTAATTTCACCACCAACAGATCCGTTTGAACGAGCTGTTGTATCCGCACCAAGTTGTACACCAAACTCTTGTGCAATTTCATATTTCATTTGATCAAGAGCTTGTTCAGCACCTCGAACTAACAATTCATTACGACTTCCACTATTATTGTTTGCCATATTATTTCACCTCCGATGTTTTTAATATGCTTCAAGTTATGAAATAATAATTATCCTTTTTATGGGAATTAGATCATGAATAAATATTGAGTTTCTTCTTAAAATAGGGCAGAAGACATAAGAAAGAAGAGTTACTATAACATACTGTCATAACAACACTATGTATAGATTCCTCTTTACTAAAGATTTCTGTGTTGCCAAGAGGATACATATAAATTATGAAAAATGATTCCTAAGGAGATATGAGATGAAAGCTGTAACCTATCAAGGACCAAACAAAGTACAAGTTAAACAAGTGGATGATGCAAAGTTAGAGAAAAAAGATGATATTATTGTAAAAATTACTTCAACCGCTATTTGCGGTTCTGATTTACATTTATATCAAGGCAACATGCCTTTACCTCCAGGGTACATTATTGGTCATGAACCAATGGGAATTGTTGAAGAAGTTGGTCCAGATGTTACTAAAGTAAAAAAAGGAGACCGTGTTGTGGTCCCCTTTAACATTGCTTGTGGACATTGTTTCTATTGCCAACATGAAATGGAGAGTCAATGTGACAACTCCAACCCTCATTATGATTCTGGCGGGTACTTTGGTTATACAGAGAAATTTGGTAATCATCCGGGCGGACAAGCTGAATATTTAAAAGTTCCTTTCGGAAATTTCACTCCATTTGTTATACCAGAATCATGCGAACTTGAAGATGAATCCCTACTCTTTTTATCTGATGTTTTGCCAACAGCCTATTGGAGTGTAATAAATGCAGGTGTTAAACGAGGTGATACTGTTATTGTCCTTGGTTGTGGACCTGTTGGATTAATGACACAAAAATTTGCTTGGATGCAAGGTGCTAAACGAGTAATCGCAGTCGATTACTTAGATTATCGAATACATTATGCAAAAAAGATTAACAATGTTGAGGTATTTGAGTTTACAAAATTTCCTGATATGGGAGAACATTTAAAGGAAATTACGCATGGCGGTGCGGATGTAGTTATTGATTGCGTGGGCATGGATGGGAAAAAATCACCACTAGAATTTCTGGAACAAAAATTAAAATTACAAGGCGGTACCCTCGGTCCTATTCAAATCGCTACGAAAGCCGTAAGAAAATATGGAACAGTTCAAATGACCGGTGTTTATGGTGGTAATTATAATGCCTTTCCACTCGGGGCATTTTGGGTTAGAAATATTAATCTGAAAATGGGACAAGCACCTGTCATTCATTTTATGCCGGAGTTATTTAAGAAAATAACAAACAAAGAATTTGATCCAAAAGAGATTATTACACACAAAATCCCCCTTGAAGAAGCAAGCTACGGTTATCAAATTTTTAATAATCGTGAAGATGATTGTATAAAAGTCATTTTAAAGCCTTGAAAATATAATTCATTATTCTTAATGAAAAGATAAGATTACATTTCGTAATCTTATCTTTTTTATTAAAACACTAAGTATTTCCCCCATTTTCATCTCACATCGAAAATAGTTATTTCAAAAAGACTTTGCATTTTAAGGTAAAAGTTTTTGGTAAAAAAATGAATTCCAGTATTAAGTAACCAATTACCGGACACGATAACAATGTTAACTAACTTAAAAGAGGTGTACTTCATGTTTTATTATAAAGAGGAAATAATTAATATGATTAAGCCGGACAAACCAGATCCTGCTGCTGCAAAAGTTTTACAAGAAATATTAGGTGGGCATTATGGTGAAATGCGTACAATGATGCAATACTTCTTCCAAAGTTCAAATTTTAGAGGTAAAGAGAAGCAATATCGTGATTTACTTCGAGGTGTTTTTTTAGAGGAAATAAGTCACGTAGAACTTGTACAACATACAATTAATCAACTATTAACTGGATCTGGTGAACCTACGCCTGGAAATGCTGGTATTGACACAGCACCACTTGACGAAGCGGTTAAACATGCAAATCCTCATCACTTTATTGTAGGGGCTCAAAGTTCATTACCTGTTGATGCAGCTGGCAACCCATGGAATGGATCTTGGGTATATAGTCATGGAAACTTAATTAGCGATTTACTAGATAATGTTGTACTTGAATCTACAGGTGTACTTCAAAAAACTAGAATTTATGAAATGAGTTCTAATCAAACCTTTAGAGAAACACTTGCATTTTTAATTGTACGTGATAATGCACATCAAAATGCTTTCGCAAAAGCTTTAGAAACATTAGGGGTTGAATGGGGCAAACTCTTCCCAGTGCCGAACTATGATATTAATAAATATCCAGAGTGCAGAAAGTATGTAGATATGGGATTCCATAACGCACAATTTAATTTCAGCTTAGATCCAACAAGAATGGGAGAAATATTCCAAGGTGAATCACCAAGTAGAAACAAAGGAACATTAACAGTAACGGAACCGCCAAAAGGTTTTCCTGTACCAGAACTTCCTGAAATGCCAAATGAGCATAGTCCCGGATTAAAAGATATGGATCTTTAAGATTATTATGGCCAACTATTTATTCATGGTTGGCCATCAACCTTTATATGGATTCCAGCCATACTGAATCCAATCCTTAATCCTTTAGTCTTATTTAATGGCTTTATTTCAGCTACTGTTATGTAATTTTTATATAAACAGAATCAATAAATAAATCACCACTAAAAAATCCTAATTTTTGTTAACATCTTTTAGAACATCATCTCTTCAAGTACATTTACACTAACACTCCTGATAAATTTGTCTATATTTCTTGGTCAACTAATAAAATTAAACAAAATTCTTATTTAAGAATTAAAGAGCGCTTTTAAAAGCGCTCTTTAATATAGACGATATTGAAACAAAATATTCATTAGTATATGTAATCTTTTTTATTGTGTTGCATAATCAAAAGTTTTTCCATTTGTTTTTAGAGGATATTACATTCTGCTCTATTTTTCCGTACAGATTAAACAATTGTTTAATAAGTGTAATTTTGTATGTTACCCAATACGAAAATAGTGCTGAAAAAATCCCTATTAGAACTCCTGTTACGCCATCGAAAGGATAATGAACTCCTACTCAGATACGAGAAATAGCTACACAGAATGTAAATATAGTCCATACGCATCCAGTCTTTTTCCGAACAAACAAAATGAAAAACAAATCCCAAAAATAGAATTGTATATTCGTGAGGAAACGAGTTATCTACTGCATAATTCCTATCAAAAAATTAGACTTATCTTCCCGGTCTATTCAAGACTATTGGCTGAGTACGCTGCATTTCCTGCTTTTCCATATAATTGCGCATCTTTTTCATATATCTAGATGCATCCATTGGATCTTTTACAATCATTTCAATAATACAAAGTTTTTCAGTACTTTCTATTTCAGCTTGTTTTATTGCCTGATCAAGCTCTCCGTAGGTACGGACTGTAGCTGTAAGCGCATCGCCTCCAAAAACTTCCGCTAGCTTAGTATAAGACCATTGAGGAATTTTGTTGTACTTTTGATTTTTTGTTTTTACATTCAAATATTTTTCAATCGTATAACCATCATTGTTTAAGACAAAAATTATAGGCTTGCATCCATAATAAAGCATGGTGCTGATTTCTTGAGCTGTCAGTTGTAAGGCTCCATCCCCTGTAAACAGAAACACTCGGCGTTCAGGCACAGCCATAATAGCACCGAACGCCGAGGGGGTTGCGTAACCGATGGACTGCCAACCACCTTGCCCAATATATACTACATCGCTCGGTAGTCTCACCTCTGCCATTCCGTAATAGAATGTACCGGTCTCGACAACTACAATGTCTTCCTCTTTCAGCATCTGCTGAAAACGTGGATAATAGTTCGCTGCTATTAGAAGGGCATCGGTGTTAGTATTTAATTGGTCGTAAGGGAATGACATTTTTTCTACCAAACCTTGTCCCTTATAACCCACATTCTGTAGTGCGAGTAACATGTCAGTTGCAAAAACATTCGGATACTCTGCCTCAGCAATTTTAACCATATCCGGTTGAATATTGACGGTTATCAGCTGGTTTAGTTTTGCAGTAAAACTTGCAGTATTAGTATCCGCTAATACCATACCAATTGCGATGATACAATCTGCATTTTCCACCTTACTTTGAACTTCAGAATCTCCAAAAGATCCCAAGTACATTCCCACATAATTTGGATGGTTTTCGTCGAATCCTCCCTTTCCGTACATCATCGTTGCAACAGGAACATTCATGGTGTCTGCCAGTTGTTGAACAGCCGCTTGAAGACCGAAACGCATGGTTTTTACATCCACCAGTATAACTGGTCGATGCGCACGATCTAGTAGCTTATGGACATGATTGACCGCAGCATGAAGGGTTTTTAAATTAGATGTTGAGCGCTCTTCTGTTGGCTCTACACGATTTTTAATCGGCTTGGTCACTAAATCATCGGCCACAACAAGATATACAGGCTTTTTCTTTTCTTTAGCAATTTGAATTGCGGCTGGAATTTCAATTTTAGCGTTTTCAGGCGTAAGCACCGCGCTGTATGCAGTAATTTGCACATACATGTTGCGAAAAACATCAAAATTCCCATCCATTAAAGTGTGATGCATCAGCTTATGCTCTTTTTGATCATTTTCGGGAGGCGCACCCACTATATGAATGATTGGTACATGCTCACTATTAGCCCCAGCTATAGCATTACAAGCGCTGAGTTCTCCAACTCCAAAAGTTGTAATAAGTGCGGACATCCCTTTAATTCTTGCATAGCCATCTGCAGAATAGCCCGCGTTTAGTTCGTTCCGCCCTTCTATAAAGCGGATACCTTTATAACACTCTAAAGTATCAAGAAGTGTAAAATTATAGTCCCCTGCAATACCAAAAATCTCGGTAATTCCCTCCAATTTTAAACAATCGAATAAATATTGACCAACCGTTTTTTGAGAAGGTTGCCTTTGTAAACCAGAGTTATCCTCATTTATCATGTTTTCCACCACTTGTTCACCCCTTATCTATTTCTGAAATTGTTTTGTTTTATAGTATTCTTTTTGATAATACCCTTTAATTGAATCCATTATCCGTTGCACTGAGCCAAAGCAGTATATCAAACGCAATTAACTAATATAAAAACATGTTGCTATTAAAGATACATTTTTCATAATCCAAAACAATTTTAAGCTTGAGATAAGGTTTAAAAGTTAAAAAGAGCACTTTTTTGAAGAAACCTTAATCATTTTAAATGTGTCAAATATTGCTATATTAACAGTTATTTAGAATTATGATTGTACCTTATCTCCCCTTTTTGATGATATAAAGGGCATATTTATAATGAAAAAAACATCTTCTGATAGTGAAAGAGCAATTAAGGAACCGTTAAATGACAATAAACTATTCCGTTAAAGAGCCATTTAATGGAATAACCGTTACTAAGTTAACAGTGAAATTGGATATGGATAATAAGGTCTTCAAAAAAATATAGAGGAAAGAATATAATTATATTGAGTATAGTGTTTTTAACTATACCTTTAAGGAGGCGTTGTCGATGAGAAATTATTTCTATTTGGTTGGGCGAAAAAATAAGGGGATAACGTTCCAATAGCACATAAACTACATGGTTCCCCTTTAATATTAGAAGGAGAGTATCAGATTGAAAAAAATTTATTTAAAGCCAATTGACAAAAATAATTGGGAAGAAGCAATTAGATTATCTGTTAAAAAAGAACAACAAACATTGATTGCATCCAACCTTTATTCTATCGCAGAAGTTCAATTTCTGGATGATTTCTATGCAAAAGGTATTTATCTTGATGAAACAATGATAGGATTTACTATGTTTGGGATAGATTCTGATGATAATAATTATTGGATTTATAGACTTATGATTGATAAAAAATTTCAAGGGAAAGGTATAGGTAAGCAAGCTATACATCTAGTTATTGATGAGATAAGAAGAAATAATAACGCAAACATTTCTATAATAATGATTGGATATGCTCCTGAAAACTTTACAGCTAAATTTTTATATAAAAAAGTAGGATTTATTGAAACTGAATTATCATCTTGGGGTGAACAGTTAGCTAAGTATTCTTTATGAGCATTTGAATTCTCCACATTAACTTTTAAACTTATTAAAGAAAAGAATCTAATAGTGTAGTCATGCAGATAGGAAATGATCAAACTTTTTTATAAAAGAATAAAACAACTGAAAGTATTAAGAGCGTGTTTTGATTTACCTTTTTCAAAACACACTCTTTTCTATGATTGTTTATCAAGATTATGTAGTATTAATTTGATTAAACTTTATTTAAGGGCAACACAATGTCTAGAATAGAGAAGAAATACCCTCTGAGTTATAAAGCAAACACAAGAAGTATCTTGTTTCACCATGTAGATCTTCTACTTTTTATCCTTCTGAACATGATAATTAATTAAAGATATTTGCTATAGACAAATTACTTTTATTCACACAAAATTACATCTAAATTGAACATGCCATCCAACCACAATTTGCTGTTTTCTAAACTCAAAGTTTACCTCTCTAATAAATGGAAATAATAGATCTATAAACCATTAGATGGAGGATTTATAGTGACAAATAACAATAATTACGATGGAATATTACCCCATAATGTCGAATCTTATTGGACGAGCAGTATCGATTTGCCAAAATACCCTTCCTTAGAAAATGACATGCAGGTCGATGTTATTATTGTAGGAGGAGGAATTACTGGCATTACTTCTGCCTATCTTTTAGTAAATGAAGGTCTAAAAGTCGCTGTTATAGAGGCAGACAAATTATTAAATGGAACGACTGGACATACGACAGCTAAAATTACTGCTCAACATGATATGATTTATGAAGAGCTTATCAGATATACCGGAAGAACTACCGCAAGATTGTATTACGAAGCAAACATCGATGCTTTAAAATTCATTCAAACTACAATTAATAAACATCAAATCGATTGCGATTTCACTCAACAAGATGCTTATCTGTATGCCACAACAGAAGAATATGCATATAAGTTAGAAAAAGAAGCAGAAGCTTATAAAGAGCTTCATATTGAAGGCGAGCTTGTAAACAAACTTCCTATTGATTTAAAAATACATAATGCACTTGTTATGAGAAATCAGGCACAATTCCATCCACTTAAATATTTAGCCCATCTTTCAAATATAATTACAGAAAAAGGTGGATACATCTTTGAAAATACCACAGCAGTAAATATAAAAACAGGCGAGCAACCTGTGGTTCTTACCCGTGGAGGAGCTCAAATTACAGGGAAGTATATTCTCTCTTGTTCCCATTTCCCTTTTTATGAAGGTGCAGGACTTTACTCTACAAGAATGCATGCAGACCGATCTTATATAATTGCTGCTAAGACAAGAACAAATTATTCAGGTGGTATGTATATTAGTGTAGATGAACCGACACGTTCTCTCCGTTCCACAACAATTAATGGAGAAGAATTCATTCTTATCTCTGGAGAAAGTCATAAAACGGGACAAGGCGGCGAAACATTAAAACATTATGAAGCACTAGAAATATTCGGACAACAAGTTTTCGGCCTTGAAAATATCCCATATCGTTGGTCAGCACAAGATTTAATTACACTAGACAAAATTCCTTATATCGGTGAAATCACATCTGATCAAAAAAACATATTAATTGCCACTGGATACAGAAAATGGGGTATGACTAATGGAACTGCAGCTGCTCTTTTATTCCGAGATATCATATTAAAAGAAAAGAACAAATTTCGGGAATTATATACTCCCTCCCGTTTCCATATGAATCCAAGTTTAAAGAACTTCTTAGTCGAAAATGCCAATGTTGTTGGTCACTTAATTAAAGGAAAGTTAGAGATTCCACAAAAATGTATTCGTGATTTATCTAACGATGAAGGGGCTGTCGTTGATATTGATGGACATAGAAAAGGAGCTTATAAAGATGCAGAAGGTAAGCTTCATATTGTAGATACAACTTGTACCCATATTGGATGTGAAGTTGAATGGAACAATGGAGAACGTTCTTGGGATTGTCCGTGCCATGGTTCGCGATTCTCATATACAGGAGAAGTACTTGAAGGGCCTGCTGAGAAACCATTACAAAAATACGATTATAAAATGATAGATAACCTTACTTCAGAAGACTCTGGTTACTAATTAAATTTATGTAAGCCAAAACAGCTACATAGCATGTAGCTGTTTTGACTTTTTTAACTCCTTATTGTCCGTAATCTCAAATCGAAATATAATCTGTCCTATTCCTATTAATTCAAGAAATATATTCTTCCCCAACATGAAAAATTGAGTTGAACTTCTAAAGATAACTATGAAAGGATGAAATTGAATTTACAATTACAACCAACATACTCCCGTTTGAGGGTAACTCGGTTTTATTCGTTTGATGATGCTATAGTCATACTCCTAAAACTGACAACTTATAAGAGAATATCATTTTTCACCTTCCATTCTAACTAACAAGTCTTGAAATTCGTTTCTTCTTCCATGAAAGTTTATAATATCCATATTGCAAAAGTAAACTTGCAATAAATGCTGCTGGATATCCAATCCATATTCCTTTTATACCAAGATTTGTATGATAAGAAAGATAATAAGCAACAGGGACTTCTACAAGCCATATTGATACGACACCGATAATAGTGGGCCATAATACAGTTCCACTTGCTCGCATTGTCGCACCAATAATTTGAGCATGACCGAAAATTAAGTAACTCCAAAGTGTAATCATCACCAAACTATGCGCAATTTCAACTGTATTCGTGTTCGTTAAGAATAATGATAAGATTTCTCTTGAAAACAAGTAAATAAAAGCAATTAATATACCACCAATTATATAATTCATAATAATTCCAGCACGAATAACTTCCTCTAATCGGTTAAATTGTTTCCCACCAATAGATTGCGCAGCAAAAATAGATACCGTAATTCCAAGACTAACCGCAGGCATCTGAACATAACTTGCAACCTGGTTTACAACCCCATATGCAGCAGTCGCATCAGAACCGAAACGATTCACAAATGCGATTACCGCAATCTCAGATAACGAAACGAGAATCATATTAATACTCGCTGGAATTCCAAGGCGTAATAATAGTTTTAATAAATCCCAATCCATACGAAGATATTTCCGTACAGTCTCATCTAATTGCAGTGGATGATTCTTCTTCTTCAAATACATAAGCATAACAATAAATGTTACAACGGTCGAGATAACAGAAGCATAGGCAGCTCCGTACACACCAAGTTTGGGTATTCCTAGCCAACCAAAAATTAGAATAGGTAATAGAATTATATTTAAGACTGTACTAACAATTAAGAAATAAAACGGTGTCTTAGAATCTCCTGTACCTCGTATAAACGTTGTATAGGAGAAATATAGAAATAAAACTGGCATAGAAATAAATAAAATACGCGCATAATGCACACTCATATCAATTATATTCTCTGGCGTACCCATAAAACGCATAATGTTCAGAGCAAATACATTTCCCGCTATTGCCAAAATAACGCCTATTATAAAGGTAAATGTTAACGTCGTACCAACAATGGCTTTTAAACGATCTTCATTACGGGCTCCAAATGCCTGACCAATTAAAATCGAACTACCCGATCCAATCCCAATTACAAACGAAACAAGTAAAAAGAATAATGGAAAAAATGCTGAAATGGCAGCTAATTCATTCACACCAAGCCATCGTCCAACTACCACCATACCAAATAATTGTCCAACTGATTGTAATATGTTACTTAAAAGCAAGGGAACTAGAAACATAGACATTGATTTCCATGTTGCTCTCTCTCCCTTTTCTTGATTTTTTAATTTTTTACTTTTTTGAATACTATCTATCGATGATTTCACATTTGATTTCCCCTTTTATTTGGAGGAATTATGTTATTCCGAGAATAATACGTTAAAAATAAAAAAAGAAATTTTTAAATTAACGTTATTATCTTATCCATAGATTTCCCCCTACGTAATAATGATTTTTGAGAATTTGTTTATCTATTCATTCTTTCTACCATTTATCTCTTTCCCCAAAAAATTTTGATATAAACGAAATGAAGCTTTTCCCTTATAAAAACCTATTCTGATATTTCTTCTAAGCAATAGTAAACAGCTTCCCTACCCCTTCAAGTTAACTCTTCAACATCTACGGCAGTTAAATTAATTTGCGTTGCATCATTTATTTTAATAAAATTATTTATATTATTAAATGTAATAAACAATTAGGAAGCGAAATTGGTATAAAACATGTCTTTTGTTATGTTTTTAACATCATGAATACTTAATAATTAATATTAGACCCTTTTTGCTTTATTTGTTAGAGCAATTAACATAGATTACTGTTTTCACTTATGTTGTATATTTTTTTAAAGATGTGTCCAAAATATAACTAACCTGTTTTAGAACAAATTGGTTACCGAGTAGTTAGCTTTTGCTAACTACTTTTTATTATTAAATATGTTCTTATCAAAATAATGAATTTCTAACTATTAGCTCAGTTCTTCCTATCCAGAAGAGTAGTTTGTACTTTTACTTAAAATTTCTTGAAAACCATTTGAGCATAGATTTTTCCCAATAAAAAAGGAGAGATTATAATCCCTCCTTCTAATCCATACACTATATAATTAGCGAGTGAATCGACCATCAAGTTATATATTGAAGTTTTGTGCGATTTTATATTTCATTTGATCGATTGCACTTTCAGCATCACGAACTAATAATTCGTTACGGCTTCCACTATTATTGTTTGCTATTATTACGTATACTCATTAAATTCCATGTCCATACTATTTAGCAACGGTAGTCCATGCCATTCGGATTGACCTCCAGCACATGATAAATTTATAACCGTTCCTATAATTAGGAACGGTTATATTTCATTTAACTGTCCTTTTTAGTTAAATGAACTGTTTTTGTATAAGTATTACACTATATAGTGTCTTCTGTTCAAGATATATTTTCATTTAATTTACCTTCACTATTTAATACATACTTTTCACGTAATAGTTTTTGGTATACATTCATACCATTAACCCATAATTTTTATTTCAAATTCCGTTAAAGTACTTGAAGCGCTAATAAAGTGAAACTTTAATCAGTGGGGATTTTCTTCATCCCCCACTGATTATTAGTTGAACCAATCGGACTTTAATGGGCAGCCCAATCCCCACCTAAATTCTTTGCTTTCGCTGCATTTTCAGGTGGGGGTCTTACTGTCCATTAAAGCGGGATAAACGTTTGTTCAGAAAGTTGTCTAGATTTTTTGGGATTCATTCACTCTTTCTTCCAACAGAGCTACATCGCTCATCCCATGTAATATAGAATTTCATGCATTTTCTCTATAAATAAAACGCAACATTCTGTTAGTAATGCAAATACAGTTTTTGTTTTCCCTTCTTACTCAAAGGCTTAGCAATTAACTTTTATTAGCTACTCTTTTATGTTTCATACAAATACGACCCACGTTTTCTCGATACTATATAAGACTTTTAAAAGTCAGCTTTGAATATTTTCCCAACTCTAGCTCCCTTGGTCGAGAGTTGAGCAGTTAGCCTTTGCTAGCTGCTCCTGTTACTTAAAGAAATCATTTAACTATACTTTCTAAATAAATACAAATTCTTTATTCCTCAAATAAATCATTTTTTCTAATTTATGTATATTATTCAACTAATTCTACCATTAATCTTCTGTGCTACCTGTAGATCTTTTGTTTTAAATCCACTATTTATAGCCCATCTATAAAATAGAAATGAAACAATTGAAATAAGTACCATATCCCATCCATAAGTTATAATATTTAACCCACCAAATTTTTCACTTCCAATGTACGATATACAAATCATAAATAATAAATACCCTACAATCCATAATCCAGCTAAAAAATTCTTCTTAAATCCAACCCATTTTGTTTTTAATTGATAATAAAAATATATAGGTAAGCCCATAAGTATAATAAACATTACTTCTCCTGTTAACGGCCACCTTGCCCAATATAATGTTAATGATGCAAAAATGAACCCTAAAGGCGCGATAATGTTTAATCCTTTTATATAGAAAGAACGATGAAAATTAGGTGCAGTTTTTCTCAGGGTCATTACTGTTATTGGTCCAGTAACATATGAAATTAATGTAGCCACTGAAATCACTTCAGCTAAAACACCCCATCCTTTAAATAAAAATAAAAAAACAAAACAAATCATTAAATTAAACATCATGGCAAATCTAGGCACACCATATATAGGATGTAATTTCCCAAAAACTTTAGGGAAATATCCATTCTTCTCCATTCCGTACAGCATGCGTGATGTGGTTGCCATATAAGTAGTACCTGTCCCCGAAGGAGATACAAAAGCATCTAAATATAATACAATAACTAACCAATTAATATTTAGTGCTATTGCTAAATCAGCAAATGGTGAATTGAAATTTAAATTTAACCATCCGTTAATTATCATATTAGGATTTACAGCGCCGATAAACGCAATTTGTAATAATACATATATTATAGTTGAAATTAAAATAGATCCTACAACTGCCCGAGGAATGGATTTCCCTGGGTTCTTTGCTTCACCAGCCATATTAATTGGACTCTGAAAACCATTGAATGCAAAAATAACACCGGATGTTGCCATAGCAGTTAATACATTTGACCAATTAGATACATGAAAGTCCTGATGACTAGTAAAGTTTTCTCCATGAAATCCAACGAATAGCAATGCACCAATTGTAAGACCAGGAATTACGATTTTAAATATAGTAATTAGAGAATTTACTTTTGCAAATAGACTAACAGTCCAATAGTTTAAAAAGAAATATATAATAATAAGTAAAGAAGCAGCTGCAAGACCTTTTGAAGTCAACATCCCATTGTCTACTAAATCCTTGGCCCAACTTGCCCACTCCCAAGGCCATGAACTCATATATTGTATTGAGGCTATAGCTTCAACTGGAATAACTGAGACGATGGCTATCCAATTCGCCCATGCAGCAATAAATCCTACGAAATCTCCATGTGAGTATTGGGTATATTTTACCATTCCGCCAGCCTCCGGAATCATAGCTCCTAACTCGCTATATGGTAAGGCAATAAATAATATTACAATCATTCCTAAGAGCCAAGAAAAGATAGCGGCCCCTCCTGATATTTTAGCAGCCTTCCATGCACCAAATAACCAGCCAGACCCTAAAATCGAGCCAATCCCAGTCATTGTGAGTGCAAAGGTTCCTAGCTTGCGTTTCATATTTTTCATTTTCCACACGCCCCTCGTTTACAAAATAAATAGGATTTTTTTATTTATTAACCATTTATTCATGTATACTAGCCCCCTTTTTATTTAAAGTAAGAATACAAATTTTATAGACTCATTCACCATAAAATTCATCTCCAATCAACTCTTTATATTGTATATATACCCTTTATAATTCTCTCTAAACCTGAAATTTTTAACTATATTTGTTACGGAAAAACATCATAATCTAGTATGCCTCTATATTAAGAATATTTCAGTTCTAATAGACGAAAGTTCATCTTGTCTATGGTCTTAATTTGATAGGCGATACTACTCCCAGATGCACTCAAGCTAGATAAGGAACTGAAGGAAACTATTATAGAAATTTCTACATTTCTTTCGAAACATATGGCTCCCTTCTTACCAAAAACTCAACTCTAATTTAGTGAATTGATTAAGTGTATTGGGAGACTTTTATTGAGATAAATCTTCGGCAAATAATGAAACCCCTTGTTTTTTATGCATATTCCTAAAAAGTATGTCACTCTTTCTCATTAATTAAGAAAATGCTAACGTGCTTTTAATCTCTAGAATAGTCCCAACTCTTAAGTTGATGGATGTGTGGCCGTACTCCATTGCTATCAAACAAAACAATGATAGTTACGGATGAATTAGCAATTATACGAATTTCATTTTTTTCGGCATTCTGCATCTAGACGGTATACCTATTAGCCACGGTAAAACTCTATTTCAAATCAAAAAAATAGATTACCTGCACACGAAAAAGTATAGTGCATAGGTAATCTATTTTTTGAGATTAATAAAAACCTAATTTATTTTTTGAATTCTTCCATCAATAATAGACTGAATTGGTTCTTTTGATTTTTTTATGTAATCTACTAATGCTTCAAAATCAGTTGGTCCTGTTTCAGCATCTTTACCGTTTTTAAAGGATACAAATCCATCTCCACCTGAAGCTAGAAATGCGTTTGCAACGACGCTGTAAGTTTTAGAAGAAATAATTTCTTCTCCATTAGTTAGGCGCATATTTGTTACTTTTTCTCCATTAGGTTTGTTTGCATCCCAAGTGTATTGGATCCCTGAAATTTGAAGCATTCTTGTTATATCTTTTTGCCATTGTTGATTTAAAATATCACAAATATCTTGACCCGTTAAATTTACTTTTATTAATTGATTTCCGAATGGTTGAATACCATATATCTCTCCCCATGTAATATCACCAGCATCTAAGTCATTACGAATACCACCAGGATTCATAAGTGCAATTTGAGATTGCATTGTTGCACGCTGGGCATCAGCAACTAAATTTCCAAGAGTAGATTCACCAGCCGTATTTAGTTTGCGATCTAGCGGAGCAATAGACTTACCTACAACTTCATTAACAAGAGGTGCGATTTTTGCTTGATATTTCTCCATCTTCTTCTTTATTTTTTTATCAGGCTCCATGCCTTCATGGTAAGTTGTAACAATTTCTGCTTTTTTCTCAACAATATCTTGTGTTTTACGATCAATCTTTACATCAACATCAGCAAAAGCCATACCGTAAGAATTTGCTTGTACGACAAGTTTATTATTAACAGTTCCATTTACATAAGTGTGGCTATGCCCACCAAAAATAACATCGACTTCTGGATCAGTCTCATTTGCTAATCGGACGATATCACCATTTGTTACGCCGTTCCCATCTGTTGTCCCCCCGTTATGTGCAAGAACAACGATAGATTTAACACCTAGTTTTTTTAATTGCTTTACGGATTTGTTAATAGCTTCAACTTCATCTGTAATTTCTACATTTTTTAGCATAGTAGGCATAACAAGATTAGGCACATCCGTTGTTACGACTCCGATAAATCCAACAGGAACTCCTTGTACCTTTTTTATAGTGAATGGTGGTAAAAATAAACGACCGGTGGATTTATTATAGAAATTTGCGGCAACATATGGGAATTTTGCTCCTTTAAATTTCCCTGTTTTCTCATGGTATCCACCATAAATAAGGCGGTTCATTTCTTCAACACCTTCATCAAATTCATGATTTCCTATCGTTCCAACATCGAATTTTAAATCATTTAGAAATTCAATGGTAGGTTCGTCTTGTAATAATGCTGAAACAGGAGTACTTGCTCCAACAACATCGCCAGCATGTACTTTTAATGTATTCGGATTTTGTTTTTCACGATCGCGTAAATAAGCCCCTAAGTACTCGATTCCCCCTGCATCTTTATTGTTAATTTTTTTTACTGTGTCTAGTTGCCCATGAAAATCGTTAATACCGAGCATTTGCACATCTATGTAGCGGTTTGGTTCTGTACTTGCTTGGGCTGAAGGCACAGCGAATACACTAGTAAAAGTAACTGTACTTAATGCTAAAGCAACTGGAATGATTTTTTTCAACATAAAATTTCTCTCCCCTAATAATTAAAATCTTACATAACACGATGTTATTTTAATATATTAAGAGGATTATTTCTATAAAAATTCTACTAATTATAAAAATTAATAAGATTTTATCGTTTTCTGACAAAAACATTTCTTTATTTTGAGGATTATTCAAAATATTATCTTGATAGTAATATAGCAATCCACCTAAGAGACAAAAAAAACTCTAATCCATAAATTTTAGCCGTTAAGAAAAATATTCAACTCGAAACTAATAGAGATTTATCAACCTAACATTTCAATATCAACATTTAAAAATGAGCAAAAATTTCGTTATAGAAGATTTCGATTCTTTAAATTGGTTACAGTGGTGCACTACGCCGCATTCAAAAAGATGCTCCTGGATTTATCCAAGAGCATCTTTTATAAAGCTTTATTTTTCACTTGTTTCTCAACTATCTTATGATATTTAATACCCCTCATATTTTTAAACAAAACTACTTAGTAATCGTATGAAAGGCTGCCTAACCGTTTTAACGGCACCTCTAAGTATAAGCCTATTGTGCTTACGTCTAATTAATAAGGATCTGATTCATGGCTTTTCTTTACTGCATCTTTTGTTGCTTCGTTTGCAGCTAATGAACCTTGGCCATATTTTGATTTACTTACTTCGCGGCCTGGAAGTTTGTTTTCCGTTTTAGCTTCTTTCATTTTCTTTTCAATACCTTCTTTAACACGACGGCCATAATCTTCATCAGCTTGTGTGAAGTGTTCAATCATCGCATTCTGAATTCTTTTGTCACATACTGCAAGTGCTTCAGATAGATTTTTAACCAACTCATTTCGTTCCCACTCCTCAAAACTACGATACGTGTGACCTGCTTGACCATAATTATTAGGACGATCGATTGGTGCACTCATAGCAGCCGCATTGTAAGTTGGTTGGTGTGGATGGTGCTTTTCTTGTTTTGCATCTTTATAACCACCCAGCATAGATGGCTCATAGTTAATATGCGGATTTTCTCCAGACTCTTTCGGATTACGCATATCCATTTGACCACGATGTTGATTTGTACGAACAGGTGCTTTAGGTGCATTAACAGGTAATTGTAGATAGTTTGCACCAACGCGGTAACGTTGCGTATCTGAATAAGAGAAAGTACGACCTTGTAGCATTTTATCGTCTGAGAAGTCCATGCCATCAACAAGTACTCCTGTACCAAAAGCAGCTTGTTCAATCTCTGAATGGTAATCAACTGGATTACGATCAAGAACCATACGTCCTACTGGTAACCAGGGGAACTGCTCCTCTGGCCAAAGCTTCGTATCATCAAGAGGATCAAAATCGAGTTCTGGATGATAATCATCCTCCATAATTTGTACAAATAGCTCCCACTCTGGATAATCTTTGCGCTCAATTGCTTCATATAAATCTTGTGTTGCATGACTAACATTCATTGCTTGAATACTGTTTGCATCTTCTTGTGTTAAATTTCGAATTCCCTGCTTCGGCTCCCAGTGATATTTCACCAATACCGCTTCGCCTTTTTCATTTACCCATTTATAAGTGTTTACACCAGATCCCTGCATATGGCGATATGTTGCTGGAATACCCCATGGAGAAAATAAAAATGTAATCATATGCGTTGCCTCCGGGGTACGAGAAACAAAATCAAACATTCTCTGAGGATTCGCCACATTCGAAACCGGATCAACCTTAAACGCATGAATCATATCTGGGAACTTCATCGCATCACGAATAAAGAAAATTTTTAAATTATTCCCTACTAAATCCCAGTTACCATCTTCCGTATACATTTTCACTGCAAAGCCTCGTGGATCCCTTGCTGTTTCTGGTGAGTCCTTAGCTCCAGCTACTGTAGAAAAACGAACCATTAACGGTGTTTTTTTGCCAGCCCCCGAAAACACTTTCGCACGAGTATATTTTTCTACCGGCTCATCTCCAACTTTTCCATACGTTTCAAAATACCCAAATGCTCCAGCTCCTCGCGCATGTACTACACGTTCTGGAACCTCTTCTCGATCAAAATGAGAAATTTTTTCGATGAAATGATAATTTTCAAGTGTTGCTGGACCACGATTCCCAATTGTTCGGATATTTTGATTATCCTTCACAGGGTGCCCCTGTCGTGTTGTCAATGTCTCACGTTTCACGTCTTGTTCATCTAGAGAATTCATGTCCTGGTTTTCTTCCATAATTGAAAACCTCCTCAAAATTATTCACCTTTAGGTATTTCCATTTATTAGAAAAAATATGATGGAATTGCAAATTATTTATCATGTATCAATTAACAATGATATAGTTTTAATCAGTCCTTTAAGAATAATAGGAGTGCTTCATGTGTTAATTTCCCACTATATTCAAATGGTACAGTTGCATCTGAATCATCATGAATAACAAGGGTAGGTATATTAATCTTGGCTAAATCGCCTCTGAAGTCTGTTTTGCTGAAAGCAGCGATATCCCTATTGTAAAGTCGAAATGATACTACCCCAATTAATAAATATTACTAACCGTATATCTATCATATATTTTATAAACAAGATTAATTAGATTTAAAAAAGGATTTCTTTTTCTTTACTCGTAATAAGTCACCTGTCCATCCTTTCACTCTCATATACAAATACATACCTCCTGTTGTGAAAATAATAAATAAGAGAGCAATTAAATAGCTATATTTCCATTCTAGTTCAGGCATATATTTAAAATTCATCCCCCACAATGCTCCTAAGGCCGTCAAAGGCGTACTTACAGCAGTTAATACAGTAAGAGCTTTCATAATCTCATTCCCACGATGTGAAGAAACAACTTCTTGTAAATGAATCATCGTGTCCAATTCTTCTTGGTACTCTTTAACAAGTTGTAATCCACGCTCTAATTTTACGTTTGTTTGTTTATAACAAAGAGTGTTTGTTAAGTTTTCTAACCAAGCTTCTTTCAGGCCTTGTAACACTTCTTGTATTAAGCGAAACACATGTGTGTTCATAAATAGTTCATGACGAATATGATAAATTCTTTCTAAAACTGCTATGTTATTATGATGATAAAAATCCCATAATACATTCCTAAAATTGTTTTCGAAATAGTCAACCTTTCGCAAGTAGTGAGATATAAAGATTGATAAGATAGCACATAATCCTTCAGCGGAACTATTACAATTTTTCACACTAAAAGAGGAATTATGTATTAATTTTTGGAAATCCTCTTCCTCTTTTTCCTGGACCGTTATGAGTATTCCATGAGCTACGAAATAATGAAGAAATTTTTGAATTTTGGCGTCCTTTTTATCTTGATCAAATAAAAACGAACCATATACACAAGTTTGACTTGATGATAACGTATAAACATATAATCCATTTTCACAAGGAGAACTTATTTTCTTTATAAATTGAGAGAAATAAGATGTTACATCACGAGGAATTATAGAAGAAAGTTTTTCAAGCTCACTAGTTTTCACATGATACCAACTCCATTTCGGCATTTTTATGCATTCCATATTATTCTTCCTTTCTGAACAGTTTTATGTTTAATCGAATCATATCCGTAATATGAAATTTGTATGTAGGTATTCATGTCTTGGAGGAAAAGTTTTTAGATCAACTAAATTACAAAACAAATGGCATAGGAGGTCTTATTCTATTAAAAGGAAGACCCCCTATATATTAGCTATTTTTATTCTCAAATTTAAACATTTCCTCTATACAAGCACTTTTTATCTTTTCTTATAAAGCATTTTTTATATATGGAAAAGAAGCTACATAATTTGGCACGTCTATTCAACGAACTCCATTTCAGTCGTTATTATAATTTAGATTCATATACAGATTGATTGGTGATGTCGTCAAATACTTGACTTCCAATCATGTAGTATCCATGAAGTGCAGCCTCTTTCGAAGCGTCTACCATACGGAAAGAAGAAATTTCACCTTGTATTTTTTCAATTCGTTTTTTGTGGAGATCTACTATTCCTCCTGTCCAAATAATAGTATCGTACTGTTCTAATTTAAATTGTTCTTGTAATACACGCATAACGTCTTGGAAGTGTGCATCCAACTCTTTTTGAATTAAAGTATGAACCTGACTTGTCTGAGGATCTTCTTCTCGACCTCCATATCCTTTTTCTAATATGTTTGGCATATCGTTAATATGCAATTGATTACTTTCCCCCGCATGATTCTGCACGATATTCTTAATATTTTTCAAAGGCTTGCTACATCCTAGCTCTGTCTCATAATGATTTAAAATGACATTCTGTTTCATATCTGTCATTTCTAATGTACGAAATCCACCATCAATAATTAAAATACGATCTCGCTCCTGAATGATTCCCTCTTTTAAGAAATAAGCATGTAAAGCGACCGGTTGCTGAAGAATCAAAGCATTTTCCACCGTAATAGTAATAAATTTTCCATCAATTTGCACAGAAGTTTCTTTTTTTAGTGCACGTTGTAATTGCTCATGCTGACTACCAAAACAAGTAACGGGAAGCCCAGTAACAACTAAAGGTAACACGACATTTTCTTTATAATCCTTTGCAATGCAACCAAATATTTGTTGTTTAAACTGTTCGCTTTCATAATAATTTTCTATTTCTTCGTCAAATGGAGGAAGAAATGAAGCGTCAGATTGATGCGCTTCATTTCCCATGTAGTATGCAAAGTCTAAGTCTATAAAACTTACCTTTGTTAAATCTTCACTTTCAGCATGATTGGGTACAGGGGCTAGTGTAGAAGCCTCACTCTTAATCGTCACCTCAGAATCTACATCCTGTCGATATGCCCGCTTGGTAAAGCCAATTCCTACATCAATTGCATACAGAGATTTCATACCTTTTTCCTCACTTTCTATTTTTAGAGTTAAATTTAGGCACTCTCTTCTTTCCCTTCTTTCCTATATTTCTTTTCATTTTTCGTTTTCTCTCCGTCTAAGTCCTTACTATTTTCATTTATTTCGTAATCCTTTTCATCTTTTTTCTTTTTGTTATTTTCATTTTCTGTTAAATCTTTAATGGTAGAAATGACAACTGGTGTGGCTGTAAGCAGTTGTGGTAATGTTTGTTTTGCAACATTAGCTGCAGTTACAGAGAATTGTTTACTTGTTTCGGTTACCTTCTCCAATGTTTCCTTTATGTTTCCTTCTTGCAATTTTTCTTTTACGCTTTTTCCTTTTGTTTGTATCGCTTTCCGATTTTCCTTTTTTAATAAGGAGACTATAACTCCAGTCGTAATCCCAATCATAGCGTATTTAAATATTGTATGTTTCATTTTTTCTCACCCTTCTCCACTTTTATTTTCTTTCATGCTACAAGCTAAAATAATTACCTTACCTATTGCAATCTATTAGAGAGAATGATAGTTTTGCGGTTGCCTATCACTCGCCGTTGGTGTTTCAGCTGTTACTAGGAGTAAGATTCTCCCTTGATCTAGTTTTTCTTCATATAAGTTAGCTTCCTCCTTCGACAACCCCATTTCCTCCATTTGATTTCGGAGCTCGTCCCCTTTTTTGGAGAAAAAGTTGATAATACTTGTGCCCAATCCTTGTTCTTTTACTCCAATCGTATTTATATTTGTATCATCCGCAATCTTTTTTGTTAGATGTTTTTCATGTGTTAAGACGTAAATGTCATCTTGGTGAATCCCTTGTAATTCTAGCTCTTTTACTTTCATAACTACTTCATGTTCATTATCATATTCATGAACCACCGGTTTTCTTTCATTCTTATGCATTGTATTTTTCCCCCTTTAGATTTTTTATTTTCTTATTTAGTTGTTATGTAATATGTAATACACCTATTTTAAAGATGTTAAACCTAAATTTTCAAAAAACTTCACACAATAGGTTATTAATGTTTTTCAATATTAACGAGATGTCACGAGCACTTTCCTTTGATAGCGGTGTTACAAATAACGATTTGTGTAAAAGGCATGTCCCTTATTTTATAGAAAATTTCTATTTAGAAAAATAAAAAAACACTCCTTTTCAAAGAGTGTTTTTAAAAAATATAACCTAATAGTAATGTTTCTATTTTAATCGCAGAAAGAAAGTCTTTATTAAAACATATGGTTGCTAATTTAATTGCAATCTTCCTTGCACCCAAGCAGCAATATCATTTATAACATACTCGGGGATATTAGCAGGACATAATATTCATCTAGTTTACTTATTTCCCCATCACCCTCTGTAAAGAAATGATTTAACTTTGGATATAGTCGATAATCAACGTTACCTCGTTCTTTTAGTTGTTCTTTCCAAAGAGGGATTTCGATTTTCGATTGAACTTGATAGTCTCGTTCTCCTTGAATAATAAAAAGCGGTGTCTTTTGTTCTTTTGACATTTCCACTGCTTTCATTTTACGTATAGAATCCTTACTTCACAGGATTTTTTTGCTGTTTTCATTATATCCTTACTATACAAATGAAAATATACAATCATACTAAATATACAAACTTTGCATAAAAAAATGATTTTATAGTATCTTTTTAATATCCATGTCCGCCTTGCCAGCCACCATGTCCGCCTTGCCAACCACCGTGTCCGCCCGGCCAACCACCATGTCCGCCTTGCCAACCGCCGTGTCCGCCTTGCCAACCACCGTGTCCGCCCGGCCAACCACCATGTCCGCCCGGCCAACCACCGTGTCCACCTTGCCAACCACCATGTCCACCTTGCCAACCACCGTGCCCGCCTTGCCAACCACCGTGTCCACCTTGCCAACCACCGTGTCCACCTTGCCAACCGCCGTGTCCACCCGGCCAACCACCATGTCCGCCTTGCCACCAGCCTGCATAGCCTTGTCTCTGTGAGTTCATTCCTTCGCATCCCTTCTTATTAAAAGTTCAAATACTGTAACTGGGTATTCTCTAAATATAATTATGTATCCCAAAAATAAATGTATCCGCAAACATCCCGATTCTTGGTAAAGTAATTATCTAATGAAAAAAACATTTTCGCGGGATAAAAAATAATACGATTTGCATGAAAGAATAACCATACACTGTTATCCCTCCTTTAAACACCTATTTAAGAAAAACTTAAGAAATTCACTTCTAAATTCATAAGAATTTTTTCCTATACTTAAAATAAGTAATTTAACAAGAGGAGAAACGATCATGAAGAAATTTGTAATTTGCATAATAGGAATAGGTCTTCCTATATACTTACTACCTTTCATATTACGCGGGGATTTAGACAGATTTAATCCGATTGCTGAAGAAAAAAATGTATATGCGGTTGCAAAAGGATATGGTGTTCCGGATTATCATCATAAAGGACGAGCTATGTATGCCCTAAAAGGTGTTGATGAGTTAAACAATGAAAAAGAATATAAAGTTGGAACGAACACCCCTAATGATTTTATTAGAAAAACTTTCTTAAAGATTCATGTAAAAGGAAAATATGTTTATTCTTACGATATTATTGCAGAAAAGGATATTCCGGAGAAAATAAGAGATCAATTAAAAATAGTAAACAAATAAAAAATAAGCTGATTTTTTATCGGCTTATTTTTTTCATTCCCTTATCTTCTCCAGTCCAAAGAGTCGTCTTTGTTTCAGCATCAGCGATAAGATATTTTACTCGGAATTTTTTTTCTGTTTCTATCCATGATGCTATTAAGTAAATTTGTCTATTCGGATTAATTTTAGGATTTTCTTGTGTACCCGCTGTCTTACTTATCCACGGTCCTATTTCGGATTTCATAGTCGATTGTAAATCTTTATATAGAACTGTTTTCTGTATATGATTTTCAGCGTCATGAAAAGGGACATAAAAAGAACGATACGTATGATTTTTAACCTTACTATAAAAAACTTTTGGATTTTCAAAGATTTTACTTGTATTGTTTTCTGTATAGGAAATCTCTTTTGAAGAATCCTCTGCATTTGCCATCCCTTGTACACTTAGTAAAAGAAAGCTACAAGTAAACAAAACCGCTATCATTTTTTTCATATTAAACTCCTTCAATTTTTTAATATTTATACCCAAATAAGGTTATTTCATGCGAATTGATCCATTCAAGATCTGGATATACATCAAAAATGCTAGCAATTACTAAAAAAAGACTCTTACATAGTAAGAATCTTTTTTATATAATCTCCATCGATTTATTAAACTGATTATCATTGTTTCAATAGCCATTCTTTCATTACTTTCACTGTTTCATCTCGTTGTGCTTTTGGCGTAATTAAGCTCGCATTATCACCTTTTTGCTCACCGTACATGCCAAAATGAGCATGGTTTCCGCCTTTTATCATGTGCATAGTTGTATTCTTTGACATAAACTTTTTATTGTCCTCTATTTTTTCTACAGTTGCTAACGCATCTACTTCTCCATAAATTGATAACATCGGGATCGATTTCGTAGAAAAGTCATCTGCAGGATACGAACCTAAGAAAATAATCCCGTCTACCTTTTCTTCATGTTGAAAGGCATACTTAGAAATCATAGCTCCGCCCATTGAATGCCCCGCAACATACCATTTTTGAACTTCCGGATACTTTTCAATTACACTATCTACCTCATTGATTCCAAGTATCGCTAAGTTTAATGGTAATTTAGGCATTACTACAAAATGTCCATCTTTCGCAAGAGCTTCTCCTAAATAACTATAAGCCTCGGCTTCTACTTTCGCTCCTTGATAAAAAATAACACCTATTTTCGCATCTTTCTCTCCAAAAGCTATATAATCTTCATCTTTTTTATCATCCACTAACGACAAAGCCTCTTTCGTCGGTTTGTAACTAAACTGAGACCAAACAAAAAAACTAATACTTCCTATAAGTAAAATACCTAGTAAAGAGTACAGAATAATTTTTATCCATTTCTTCACAAAGATGACCTCCCTAAGATGTATATATTCTATATTTCAGATTACCATTCATATACATAAAAACTCGAGCATTTTTATTATGCTCAAGTTTTCATTTACGTCTTTAATTCATACTATAAATGGTCCAAGATAAATATGTAGCAAATGTAGTCCATAAAAAATACGGGATTAGCAACCATGCCGATACTTTAGATAAATTGGAAGAAAACATAATGAGAAGTAACGTAGTAATAGCGACTAGTAAACAATCTACTGTTGCTAAAAACAAATTCTTTTGGCTAAATTGAAAATAGCTGAACGCTTGATTGAATATATAATTTAAAAGGAATAAAAACCAAAATGTTTTTGGCTTGAATCCATAGTTGTTGTAAATAGCTGCAACTGATAATGCAATAAGTCCAAATAATACAGCCCATATCATTCCTATTGTCATACCATGAGGTGTCCAAGACGGCTTTTCTAACGCATCATACCAAGTACGATCAATAGGAAATAAAACACTAGAAACATAAAACAAACCATATGTTAGTAAAAATACTATAATACTAGATTTTTTCATAAACATTCTCCTTTTTAATAGAAGGTTTTAGAAACTCTATATGATTCGTATGCTCTTTCAATGAATACAACTTTAATACGTAAATAGACATTATAACCTTTACATATCAAATTCATATTGACTCGTGTATTTTATATAAATTCTTTCATACTTTTATATGCACAAAGGGCTCTCTCTCGTGCTGCCTTATGATCAACAACTGGCAAAGGGTATGTATCTCCTAGCTTTATATTGGCTTTTTGTAAAATATGCTCAGGTGCTTCCCACGGTTTATGTATATATTTATTAGGCATATCTCTTAATTCTGGTACCCATTTTCTTATATACTCCCCATCTTTATCAAACTTTTCACCTTGTGTGATCGGGTTAAAAATACGAAAGTACGGTGATGCATCTGCCCCACTTCCAGCAACCCATTGCCACCCCATTGTATTATTTGCAATATCAGCATCTAATAGTGTATCCATAAACCATTTGGCCCCTTCTTGCCACGGAATTAACAAATGCTTTACAAGAAAAGAAGCCACAGCCATTCTTGCTCGGTTATGCATAAAACCTGTTTGCCATAACTCCCGCATTCCTGCATCAATAAACGGATAACCAGTTTCGCCCTTCTGCCATACTCTTAATAACTCCTCTTCATTATTCCACGGAAAATGTTCAAAGTTCTTATTAAGAGGTTTATATACTGTAAATGGATAATGATATAGCAAATAATAAGAAAACTCTCGCCAAATGAATTGACGTATAAAGCTATTCACTTGTTGTTCAAAAAGACTACATTGTTTTTCGTTACTTTTATTTATTAAGTAATGATACATTAGCTTTACTGATATTTGACCAAATGAAAGGTACGGTGCCAACATCGAATGAGCATTTTGATTTGGAAAATCCCTTCCTTCACTATAAGAGACTAATTTGCTAGAGAAAAATTTCTTGAATGTTTTGTATGCCCCTTCTTCTGTAGGCTCCCATATTGATTCCATATGAGATGTCCACGGTATAGTCGGCAACAAGTGTAATTCTGAAACAGATAAACTTGCTGGTAAAGAACTTCCCCATTTTATACTCTGCACTTTACTAATAGGTTTAGATATTACCTGCTTTTGAAATGCATTATAAAAAGGCGTAAAAACCTTATATTCAGTGTTATCTTTCTTTTTAATAATCCACGGTTCTAATAATAAATGCGAATTAAATTCCTTACAGGTAATACCTTTATCTTCTAACATCATTTTCATTTTTTGATTAAATTGTAATCTTTCCGGATTATAACAAATATTCCAATATACAGCCGTTATACCTAACTGTTCTATGAGAGAAAGTATTTCTTCCATTGTATTTCCTTTGCGGATTATTAACGTAGATCCCAATGCCTCAAGTTGCCTCTTTACATCTATTATAGTATGGTGTAGCCACCACTTTGACGCACTTCCTATTGAAAAAGTTTCATCATATACATATAGCGGAAGAACCTCACCAGACTGAGCAGCTTCAAATAGAGCTGGGTTATCATATAAACGAAAATCTTTTTGAAACATAACGATGATTTTATTTTGCATAGCTACCTCTTCTGATTCTTAAAACATCATAAAATTTATTATACAACAGCGATTTATACATAAGAATTAATTTGTCTTTCATAAATTAGTTAACTTGTTCAACTACTTTGTTAGCAGGAATTTTAACAACTGTTTCTTTTCCACCTGTTTTATCAATTATGAAGCCATGAACTTTAACATTAGAAGGTACTAATGGATGATGACGAATCATATCTATACTCTTCTCAATATTTTCACTAACATTTTCTTTTCCACTTAGCCATTCCTCAAGGCTACCACTTGAAAATTCAGGCATACAATTTTCAAAGAGATAGTCTAGTTCCTTGTTATTTTTTATGGAATCACGTTGAATTTGTAGATTAACTACATTAGTTTCTTTATCCTCTATTCCGACAACAGCAATTTCTTCCACATTTTCTTCATAAATAGCAATAATAATAGATCTCATTATATCTCCAAAAGGATGTACAATTACGGAATCGTAGCTGTGTATAGTCAACATGTTTTCTTGTTGAATGTTAGTTACTTGTTGGATAATAGGCTCTATTCCTTGTTCCATCTCTGTTAACAATAAAACCTTTTTATGCTTTGAACTCATATATAGCACTCCTTCTTCATGATTGTATTTATGAAACTTTTAAGCTAGTAACAATAGTTGATATGCATTACATGATTGCTACCAGTTTTTCCAGCGTCCCTCTGAATCAACACTTGCAAGTCTGACCCATCCATTTTGAACTTTTTCTCGAAATGTGAAATCCTTATTTAGCAAACGTTCTATATATTTAGTAGGCGCTTGAATTACAATGAGTAAACGAAGTGGTGAGTGATACGTTTCACTATCTGACTGCATAACGGATTGCCAAGGTAAGCCTGATAACAAATCACTTGCATTTCCTTGCATAACACCGAGTCCTGCCGTAACGGTTTGTGTTGTTTTGTTTCCACTACCATAATAATGAGGAGCTACAGTTGAAGCGTAATATTGTAGATTGATCCACTGCGCTACTGTTCCTGGTCCCGCTATAATGCTAGCTAAGATATCGCCATTTTCATCCTGTTTCCAATCATAATTATGAAGGAAAGCCCTACCTTCTAAGTCACAATCCTGAGTCAATTCACGCTGCCCGATAATAAAAGATGCATTACGAGCTAATCCCCATTCCGGACGTATTTCACTCCAATCTTCTGCAAATCGGTGCGCCTCTTTACTCGGATTTTTTATTTTCGTTTTAAAATGAGGTAATTGCATTAAACGCTCTCTATTTGCATGTTGGCTTACATTCGGCATAATCGACTCAATACTATCAAATGCTTCTTGCGCAGTTTCCGAAAGTTCTGGGACGTAAATCCATTCCAATTCATCCACTGTTGTTTTATGTTCAGCTGCTGCAAAAACGGTGTCCTCAGGAATGTTAATGCCTTCGGCAGACAACGCCTCTCTTACTTCTGGAAGATTACATAAAGTAGCGAAAACTTTTGCATTGAACCCTCCTGCTGCTCCGCCACAAGCACCACACTCAAGCGCTGCAGCATAAGGATTGTTCGTACTTTGACTACTGTGTCCGCACATTACAACTAAAGGAGCAAATTTTTCTGTCAGTCCCACCATTTTTAAAGCTTGACGTACATAGTTCACTTTTTCTTCTTTCGTAAAACCGATAGGTATCTCACATTTTGTATCATGGACATGATTAAGTGAGAATGTTGTATTAGGTTTTTGTAACATATTTTTACGAAGGTTACGAATGAAGCCGCCTACTCTTCTTGGCACAAAACTCCTTGTTATCATTTGTAAACCAAGTAAAGGGCCACTTACCTCAGGTAATAGCATACTTGTCAGTACATTTTTTTTCATCGTCTTAAACGTATAACTTACTGAGCTGTCTATCTTCTTACGTTGCTCATAAGATTTATATTCATTTTCATCCGCGAGTTCTTTTATTTGATGTTTCGGTTTTAATATAACTGGCAAAGAAGGATGGCTGTTATTACTGCCTAGTTCAGTAGTCGCAATTGGTAACCCAAAGAAACCAGCTATTCCAAACGTTTCAAACGGACCTAATTTTTCAAGGTGGCGACGAAACGGTTCTGAACGTACATCAATACAAAATGCTAATTGAGCTAATACATGTTTTTTATCATTCGTTGCATGTTGTTTAGAAGCGATCTTCTCCCTTAATTGCTCAGCATGCGTCTGTTCCCAAGCTTCCAGCCAAAGTTTCCTGCGAATATTTTCATCAAAACGATAAGCAAATGCTAATAATTCGCTTTGTTCAGTGGCAGACATTTGTAACCATTCCCGTATTGAAATATCCCCCCAATAGATCCAAGAAGCTATAAGTGGGACAACCTCAACTTTTTTCTCAACCTTTTGATTTTTTAAAGGTAAATACGGTTTTACAATGGCTAGCTCCATAGAAATTCGAACTGCTAAATATTGTATGAGAAGTTCCTGTTCCTCAATTGATTGTTGCGAGCGCCATCGTATCATTCCTGCCCATCCAGGCAAAGAAAGTAAGTGCCCTTCAAGGTAAGCTTGCCTGTTAGATTCAGAAATTCCTAGTTCAGATAATGCTTTTGTTAAAGCTATAAGGGCATCTTCTGGCCAATCTTTTAAAACTTTACGCTCATTTTTACTGAGCGCTGGATCAAATGTAATAAGGTGGTGCCACGCACGATACAAACCTTTCTCTCGGTTTGGCATCGTCCAACTTGATCCGGAGTCATCAAGATATAATTTACACCATTTAATAATATGGTAATTAAGAACATCTGATAGGTTGTCACCCTTTTGATTCTCTATAAGTGAACTGATTGGTTGCATAGAAGAGTCTTCCATACTCCCTGTATTTATATAACTTATTTCTTCTGCTAATTTATTTAATTCTGGCGATGATAATAAACTAGAAGGTAATCTCTCTAACTTTAAAGCTTCTTGGCAAAAACGCTCTGCTGTCTCTCGCGGCATATGAAAAGATTGTGAATCAAGCCAACGAGACAAGCCTATTTGTAAAAATGATTCCTCAATCTCCCCTTTCACCTTTGCCGAATGAATCATGGAGGCACTAGGATATATATCTACATTACGAGCTTCTTTTAACCAATCTGCAACTTGTTCAAATGATTGTTTTTCAAGTCCCATCCAAGGGTGATGAGCTGCAAAGGTTGAGATAGGCCAAAGTGGTGCAATCACTCGGCTAGCAGATTCAACTAAATCATTCATATTCTTTTCTTGTATTTCAATATTTGTATCTTTCTTTTTTAAAGTTTCTTTCGTTACGATTGACTGTATGCTCATCACTGATTACCTCCCTTTGATACATCATGTTTCAGATAGCTTGGATGACTTTCTACTGACTTTTGTCTCGCTTCACCTACTCGAACGAACCAAAGATACATTACAGCAAATATTGTAGAAGATTGATTACGAGTAACGAGAGTACTAATAACACTACCAAATAATAAGAGACTTATAACAAAAATAACGGCTGGAGCTGAAGGTTGAACATTTTGATACATGTCAGTATGCAACCATTTATAAAGAGAGTTATGAACGGTAAAGTAAATGAGAGAAAATCCACTCAAAACAATTAAGCCAGCAATTCTTCCCATTCTTCCCTCTCCAAAAACAACAAGCTGTTTCCATGAAACGTATAATGACCAACCTAAGATGAACGCACTAACGAATTGATACCCCTCTCCAGAAGTCATAAACCAGAAAGCAATTGCTATAAATAATCCGAAAACACGTCCGACTATCATCCATAAATTGGACATCTTTTCATTAGATTGCTTCACTCCCTCAAAACGTTGTACGGAAGAACCAGCTTGTAAAAACAGTGTGGCTTTAAATAAACCATGTAACATTAAATGTATAACAGCTGCTAAATACGCTCCTAATGCGCATTGAATCAGCATAAACCCCATTTGTGCAATAGTGGATCCTACTAGCTGACGTTTATAATCAACTTGGACTAAACTAATTCCTGTTCCTATTAAGACAGAAATACTAGAGAAAATGAGTAAAATGATTTGTGCAATATCATCATGAAAAAGAGGTGAAAATCTAGTTAACATGATACCACCAGCATTTACTAAACCCGCATGCATAATAGCCGAAACAGGCGTCGGAGCAACAGCTGATTCAATTAACCATCTTTGGAAAGGCCATTGTGCTGCTGGAATCATCACAGCTACTATAATCAATAAGTTAATTCCTGTTTTCTCCAATGTTCCAAATTGAGCTACATTTTCATTCGTTACAACTGATGTTAACTGCCACTGTCCAGTTATTTGAAACAGCCAAATGATAGCTGATAGCAAGGCAATCCAACTTATTGTAAATAAATAGCCTGAGATTTTTGTTGCTTCACTAACTACCTTCCACTCTTTATTTAGCCCGATGAGTAGAACCAATCCTATAAGAGTTGCTCCCCAACACATAATCATGAAGCGAAGATCATCACTTAACCATGCGACCGAAGATACACCTGTAGTAAATGTAAAAAGTGCAAAGTATTTTCGATATGAGCGATCTCCCATTAAGTAACGTACAGAGAAACGCTGAATGATTAAACCAATTGTAAGAACGAAGAAAGCCATGAACCAAGCTAAAGTATCTAGATGCCAAGGCCCCACAACTCTATCTCCATTGTGATTAACAAGTGCAAGTAAAGAAACCAATGAAGGCAAAGCAGCGATACCAATATGGATATGAACAAAACGTAAAGGCATCCTTGCATGTAAAAACAATAATCCACTTAGCCAAGAAGCACTAAGCGCGATAAAAAATAATGTTAACAGTGTTGATGAACTTAGCGAAATTAACATGTAAAATACTCCCTTCCAAACGAAAATAACCTATAAAAATTCCTTTTCATTACGATAGTTTTTTTAATTTCAATTTTTATTCACTCTTTTTCGTACATCGTTTTTTCCATAAAAAAAACCGACAACTTCCATAATTCAATGATTTTATATCATCATTGAATTATGGAGATTGTCGGTTTCACTTCAACTAACTTCAATAAAGTTTTTTGAAGAGCTCCCATTTTATAGAGGATAGTAATATATGTATTACTCCTATGAAAAATAACAGTATATCTCTGATCTCCTAGATTATGCAATCAATATATCAATTTATGTTATGCGCTATCTTTTAATTAAGAAACTTTTTCATTTAGTCAATATTACATATTAAAAAAATGCTAAAGCCTTAATTATAGCAAACAGTTAAAATAAGCATCTATTAATTTTTAAAACAATTATAAGATAAACCATATTAAGCAGTTTGTCAATTTATTTATCCATTTTTTCAAGCGTTATTTCAATCAAAATTCATTATACGTAAATAATTTCAAGTTTTTAATTATTATCATGTTAATAATTATAAATAAAGTGCAAAACTTTTAGGTTTCTTAATTATCTCCCACTAACACTACGGTGATTTTAATTTTTAAAATTTCTCCTCAAGATTATGAAACAACTTAAAAATCATTACTCGCTCACCTGTACGCGAACTTATATCCGTATGAAAGCTTTTCACTTTTTCTCCAGTTAATTCGAGTATAATCTCTTTCAAATCGTCAATTCCAGATTCAACTAACTCCGAACGATTTTTCTTTATCGTTAGCATACCGTCTTTCGTTTCGCAAACAGTATATTCAGCCGGCGTTAAAATCCCTTGTAAATTTACGATAATCATATCTCGTAATATATCTGTCTTAACGGATATAGACCCGCGTCCTAGGTAGTCCTTTTCCCAGTGCGTAATTGCTTTACTTATCTCTGACTCAATAGAGCCTTTTGAGTTTTTCATTTATGTATCCTCCTTCAATAAAATAAATTTACAATAACAATATAATAATCTGGATTGATTTTATTTTCAATTATTGAGAACAATTTATAGGAATCGTTGTAGGGTATCCTTTAGGATTAAACTAAGTTTTTATATTGCAATATACGTTTTTTTGATTATCCCAAATAAGCTACTCTTACTATAAGGACTCTGTTGCATACATTTCTAAAAAGGACATTCCGGAGAAAATAAGATATCTCTTATAACGTAATATACAAATAAAAAAAGCCTACGCTGGTGAGTAGGCTCGTTCTCTTTTTATTTTAGTCAAAAAGCTATACATACCTTCATTCGAACACATTACCAGATTAGGTTTATGCATATTTCCTTCGAATTTTCCCAACCACCAATAACAGAAAGGGAATTCCAAACATGTAAACCGGAAATGCAACTGGAATCACAAAAAATAGGTAGTAATAATGAGTAAATGTTTGGATATTTTTAACTGATACAGCTATGATGAAAGAAATAGGAGCAAGAACCAAAGCTACTTTTCGCCAATCCTTTAAATGAAATATTTGTGCTGTTCCATAACAAGCGATAAACATGTATAACGCCAGTTTAACAAAAATACTAAAAAACCAAATAATCACTATCAAAATATCTACATTTTGAATGAACTCCATGACGGATATGTACCGGCTCAAATCGTAAACCGGATACAAAAAACTTGAAGATAGATTCGGACCGAATGTTAAAATGACCGCTAATGTTCCGATCGTTACCATGAAAACGGCCAGTCCTACTCCCCACATTGCCCGCGATGACGCTTGTTCTGGTTTGTCCATAAAGAAAACGAACATCATCATCATGACAGCCTCCCCGAAAAATGCAGCTACAGGAGTATAGGAGCCTTTAAGTATGGGAAGCCATCCAGAATCATGATAAATAGGCCGCATATAATCCCAATTCATATTGCCAATATTCAAAATGATTACAAACGTTATCATTAAAAGTACAATTGGCCCTATAATTTCACTTAAACGTCCAATCCCCTCCACCCCGCCTTGGTAAATAATAAAAATGAGCAATAACATCGCAGTCAAGACAATAACCCACAAAGGTGTATTATGAAACAAAGCGATAATAATGAACTCACCAAATTCACGGACGGTTATCCAAATTATCATGTACCATCCAAAGAAGTAAGGAATCAGCAGCAGCTTTCCTAGCCATTTACCAAGAATGGTTTGACTAAATTCAATTAGCGTTTGTTTCGGATAGAGCGAACCAAGTGTAGTTGCCAAAAAAGTAAGAACAACCCCTATCCCCCCTGCAATCAAGATCGAAATCCACGCATCTTGTTTGGCAGTGCGAATCGTCGCTGGAATAACTAGAAGGAGTGATTGTCCCACTTCAAATGTGAACATCATCCAAAAGATTTGCCTGCCAGAGATTTTCATTGAATTTCTCACACTCTATATTCCTCCTTATTTTTTCATTTCATTTTTCTTTAACTGCAACGGTGGTCCAGTCAGTCCTACTCGCCGAATAGTAAGCTTTGTATGAACAGAAACTTGCACTTTTCGAAATTGTTTACTCCAATTCTTTTTTAGCCCTTTCCATTCGGATGGATATTTTCGATGAATGGCTTCCCCAAATCCAAAGATATCGGTTCCGTATTGTTTTTGAACCTTTTTAATAGTTTGGAGAGCTTGCTTTTCAGATTGTTTTTCCAATACATGTTCTAAAAGAGTGATATTTTTTGGCTGCGTAAGATCTAAATTCGTATTATTTTCCTGAATTGTTCCTTCACCAGAAAAAACAATATCACACTTAATTGTGTTCCCTTGTATAGTAGGTATAATTTTTCTATTGATTTTTGTCATATATAAACTTGCACTACCATTTCCTTTAGAGGCGCTTGCTGTAACCGTCTGTTTACTTAAACGATTCACTATCCAAAGAGTAGTTAACCATTCCTGCATGTTTAAATACCCTACCAATTTGAAATCGTTGTTAAATATAGCACCGCCTACAATTTGAAACCCTTTGACCTCAGTTTTTCCTTTTTTATGAGACACATTTAGTTTAATAACGGGTAAAATCGGAGTGATTCCATCACTCGTACTAGCAATAAGAAAATGTAATAAAGACATATCTCCTAACGCCTCTATTTGCATATGCTCTTTCAGTGCCCCAAGTGCCGGGATAGATTCTAAGGGGATGGATGCTTTCAAAAACTCTTTTGCAGTATGCCCCTTTATTACAAACGCATCTGCTCGTAATCGAATATCAGGATCGCGGCTATATGCATCTAAAACTGAAGCGAGGCCATTTTTAGCCATTTTTTCTCCAATCAATATTACACGCTGGTGCCCTCGAAAGATTTCTCTCGACATTTTTGTTTGCATCATTTGTACAGCTTCATGTGTATCCTTTCCAATTCCTGATTCTATAAAAACCGATTTTCCTGTATTACTTCTTCCGCTCTGTCCCATTCCCATTTTTGATGGGATAATAAACTGCGCACTAATTTCAACCTTATTATTCTTCGCTTGATCAAGTCCCCACCCTAATTCAATTGCCAGATCATTTAGCTCCGTACGATCCCAACATCCCGTCAAGAAGCATAATGAAACGACCAGTATCATAGAGAGCGCCTTGTGCAGACTCATTCTGTTTCCCCTCCCCGTTTCTCATCTGGCTTTTGTCCATCTGGAAAACGAACTTTCTCTTCACCAGATACCATTATTGGGCGGTGTGTCATATTCCAACGAGGCGTTCGGAGAAAAACATCCTTTAAATCACGCGGAGTCTGAGGCGCAACTGGACTTAAATACGGAATACCAAAAGAACGAATATTAGTTAAATGAATCAAAATCGCAAGGGTACTTATTGCTATACCGTATAGCCCAAGCATTCCTGCCAATAACAGCATAGGAAAGCGTAACATCCGGTAAGCTGTTCCTAAGTTGTAGCGCGGGAACGCAAATGACGCAATACCGGTTGTCGCCACAACAATAACTAAAGGTGCGGAAATAATACCTGCTTGCACAGCAGCTTGCCCGATAACAAGTGCCCCCACAATACTAACTGCTGATCCAACGGGTTTTGGTAACCGAACGCCCGCTTCCCTCAAACCTTCAAATAAAAATTCCATCATTAGTGCTTCTATAACAGCAGGAAAAGGAATACCTTCTCGCGCAGCTGCAATACTAATAAGCAAATTTGTCGGAATTAATTTCGGATGAAAAGTTGTAATAGCAACATAGAGAGACGGAAGAAATAATGAAATATTAATTAATATTAAACGTATCCATCGAACAAAAGTCGTATAGATGGAGCGCTCATAATAATCCTCCGCTGCTTGCAAACCCGTCCAAAATGTCATAGGAACGATTAAAACGAAAGGTGTATTATCGACTAAAATGGCGACTTTCCCTTCTAATAAACTTGCACAAACCGCGTCTGGTCGCTCGGTATTTTGAATTTGCGGAAAGGGAGAAAAGGGTTGATCCTCGATAAACTCTTCAATAAAAGCTGACTCCAACACCCCATCAATTTGAATTCGCTTTACCCTTTGGCGAACTTCATCCAAAACCGAATCGGGTGCAATGCCCTCAATATAGGTCATTACCACATCTGTCTGTGATAATTCCCCAATCGAATAAGGTTCCATTTTTAGTCTTTGACTCCGAATCCTTCGGCGAATTAGGCTCGTATTCACCCTTAACGTTTCGGTAAATCCGTCCCGAGGGCCACGAACAGAAATCTCGGCAGCCGGTTCTTCAATACCTCGTTTTTCAAACCCTTTTAAATCAGCGACTAGAGCTTGACTCTCTCCTTCTGTTAAAATGACGATATTCGCTTTCAATATCGCTTCTATAACCTCATGAACTTTTGAAATCGTCTTTACTTGAGAAACCGCAATAAGCTGTTTTTGTATAATTTCTCCTACCGAATCCTCACTCTTTACTCCACTAGGCAAACCTTCAAACATCATTGGTTTGAAAACAACTTGTTCCACAATCTTAGTGTCAACTAATCCATCTATATAAATAAAAAGAATTTCAGTTTGACTATTTATGAGAAGTGGACGAAATACAATATCGGAACAATTCTCAAAAACTTGTCTCAAAACTTCTTCATTCGCACATACACTCTGCTTGAGTTCACACTCTTGATCATGTTGGATCTGCATACTTGCACTCTCAAGTTCCTGAATATCTTTTCTCAAACGATTTCTACTAAGTTTTTTCATCATACTACCCCATTTATCGAATGGTTTATGTTTTTATACTTGAACTTTAGTGTTAGTGATTTCTTGACAGAAAAGCTTTAGAAACCTTTCCACCACATGGTTTTTGGGTCAGTAATCATTTGGCTAGAAAACAACAGGAAAATATCCCCTCTATATCCTTCTTAAAATCTCCTTACACATGAAAATTATTCAATTTTTTCTATAAGTTAGTTATTCTAAAATGTGGTATCCAAAAAGTAACTTGTAACTGATGAGTTGTTAAATTGGTACTAATACACTTATGGAAACGAGCCCAAAAAGCATGCTCTGAAGAAAGATAAATCAGAACATGCTCTGAATTGATTTAATGGAATCACTCTTTTAGAAAAAACTAGGATCATTTCTTTAATCCTTCTTTCACTAAAATACTCTTTAATGAAATCATCTCATTTTTTAGTAACCTGTTGATACTATAGACGTTGATTTTTTTGGAAGTTTAATTGAAAATAATCCGCTTCATTTCAAACAATATTTTCATACTAGCATGCTAGTATAAAGATAAAATACAGAGATAGCCTTACCATTGAAATTCTATTATAATTTTGTAATCGCAATTCATTTGAATCAAATAAAAAATCAGAAGAAATAATATTATTGGGAGGTACTCCGATGAACCTTTTAATTAGAAAGTTAGAAAAAAATGATGTAGGCAATTTCCCGGAGATTGATGATAGTTTTATAGTGAATGCTCGGTTAATTCTTTCTCTTTCCAAAGTAAATAGACGCATAGAATATACAGTAGAAGACGTTCCAAGTTATGAAAAAAGTTATTTACAAAATCAATGTGATAATGAAGAACTGGCGTACAATGAGTATATAAATAAACCGAATCAAGTAATTTACATAGCACTGTTACATAACCAAATCATCGGATTCATAGTATTGAAAAAGAATTGGAATCACTATGCTTACATAGAAGATATAACAGTGGATAAAAAATATCGTACACTCGGAGTTGGTAAAAGATTAGTTGATCAAGCAAAGCAGTGGGCAAAAGAAGGCAATATGCCAGGTATTATGCTTGAAACGCAAAATAATAATGTCGCAGCATGTAAATTTTATGAAAAATGTGGATTTGTAATTGGTGGATTTGATTTTCTTATTTATAAAGGTTTGGATATGACAAATGATGAAGTTGCAATGTATTGGTATTTTCATTTCAAATGAAACTGTTTTTAACATGAAGCAAAGTCAAAATAAAACCCCCAATCTCTCTAAATTAAAATTGAGAAACTGGGGGTTTTTATTTAAAACAAGTAACTTATTAGTAATCCTGCTGATAATAAGAAGCCGAAAATCGTATTTGTCATCGCTGTTGATTTCATTGCGATGCGCATATATCCGGGATCCTTTGCTCCTTTTTGGAAACTTTGAATGGCAGAGATTGGTTTTCTTAAACCTAGGAACATCACTAATGCCCAAGGGCTTATATAACCCATTAATACAATTACCGCAATCCATAAATAAGCAATGAAAAAGGCTACAGCTAGTGTTACTATTGCTTTTTCTCTCCCAAGGAGGATTACTAATGTCTTTCTTCCACCTTTAATATCTTCTTCAATATCTCGGATGTTATTTGACATGTTGATTGCACCGACTAAAATTCCAATTGGAATTGAAATTAATACACTTTCAGTCGTTATCGTATTCGTTTGAATAAAGAAAGCAATAAGTACAAAGCATGTCCCCATTAACAAGCCAGAAACTAATTCTCCAAACGGAGTGTACGCAATTGGTAATGGACCACCTGTATATAAATAGCCAACCGCCATTCCGATTAAACCGATAACGACTAACCACCAGCTACTATTCATACAAATATAAACTCCAATAATTGCTGCTACTACATACAATAAAAGTGCGACTGTTAACACATTTTTTGGTTTCAATCCATGACGGACAATTCCGCCACCAATTCCAACAGAATCAGCTGTATCTAATCCACGTTTGAAATCATAGTACTCATTAAATAAGTTCGTCGCTATTTGCAATGCTAAACATGCAACCATCATCGCAATAAATAAAAGCCAATCAATTTCGGCAACATAAAGTGATGCCACTGTTCCTAAAATTACAGGAGAAAATGTCGCCGTTAACGTATGCGGGCGCGTCATCTTCCATATTAATTTAGCGGAACTAATTTCTTTTTCTGTCCCCATAACTCTGTTCAATCTCCCAACATTTAAGTATAAATTCCTAGCAGTATCTTTCTATCTGTTTTCTGCCACGCATCTATTATACCAAAAAATGAATTGGTGATAGAACTGTAATGCTCTTGCTTATCTCTCTTAGATTCAGTTTTTCAAAAGAAAATCCGTTGCTCAAATGCGAACAACGGACCTTTTTATATGAACCAATTTAAAACGTCCTCAGCAATCTCTTCTGGTCTATCCCAGTGCATTAAATGCTTATCTTCAAGTATAATCGATGCTATTTCATGTAAGTTAATGACTAGATTACACCTTCACGCCCCTCAAATTAATATAGTTTAATAATTGTATGATTCGTTTATCATATGTGTGATGTTTCAAAGTTCTATCCAGTCCATTTTTTGCTATACGTTTTCTTTCTTGTACATGTTCCAAATAATACTCTGCTTTTTGTATAAACTCCGATGCACTATTAAAAGTTTCTATTTCAACACCTGGTATGTAATGTTTTGCTACATCTGGACGTATATCAGTTAATTGAAAAGAACCTACGGCATTAATTTCAAACGTCCTATTATTTACGGAATACGCTTGAATATTTGCAGAGTTACAATTCAATTCCTGATCAATTAGTGAACGATGCAAATTTATATTGATTTTAGTAGATACGTAAAAATATAACGCATCTTCATACTTTGCAAGTGGCAAGATTTGTATTTTATCCTTTAACCTTTCATAACTCTTTAAATTCTCCCAACCGAAACCTACAATTTTTATATTTTTTTCTGCTAAATACTCTGAAATAGAATCAACAAAGGTAAGTCTATTTTCAAATGCTGTACCTATAAAACTAAGATCATACTTATATGTATCTTCTTTCTGAGAAGGTTTAAACACATCTTGATTTGCTGCTAACGGAAGATGAAACACATTGTTACATCCTAACCCTCTATAAAATTTGATACAATTTAAATCTTGCGTAAATATGTAATCATAATACGGCACAAGATGTTGTGTTACATCCGTATAATAAGGATCATCTGTCAGCCAAAGTCCAGTAGTAAACCCTGCCTTTTTTAAGAATGGCATAATATGATTAAATTCTTCACTTAAACCGCTTAATACCAAAATAAAATCTGGTTTCACTTTCAATGCGGTTTTTATAGCTTTTTCTGGACTCACCATACTTGTATCGCTGTTTATCTTTTGTAAACTATTCAAAATTGCTGCTTCGATCATTGGATAATAAAAAGGAATTCCTGATTGAATAAATAAAATTTTCTTAGGAGTATTGTCTTTCATGTCACTTCCTCCTATACATATTTTCTCATCCTCAAAAAAGCACTTTATATTCTGGGTTTAGCTAAGGCCCTTTTTATGTAGGCTCTGCAATCTTTATTCATTTTCATAACATACTACTTTATATTTATAAGCATCGTTTATGTCCATTATGTGGAACTTTCCTTATTTTATAGGCTGATGGGATTTGGGGAGGTGTCACAAAGGGAATAAAGTTAGGTTATATTCAGCCAAATTATTAAACATAGAAAATGAACATATCTGGACGATTATCCATTCGTAAAAATTCATGTGATTGAACCGTAACCCCAAACGAAGTAGTAACTTCTTGTTTTGGTTCACTTGAAACGAATTCAACTGTAAACGGAGCCCCTTCTTCTATCGCTCTTTTCAGTACCTCAAAAGGTGCAAAGGAGACAAGTTCTCCAAAACCGTCAAACAATACAATTTGTATTTTCATTTTTAGAACACCTCCTATGGTTTCTTATTTGAATCCCAAATTAGGAGAATACATGTTATGTACAAATTAATAATGAAGATAGTCTTTCTCCCCTCACTCTATAAACTTCCAAATGTTCTTCTAATTTCCTCTTATCACTTATTACACTTAGTGTTTTCTTCACAAAATTCCAATTTAAACTACCGGATAACCATAGTAACGAAGAAAGTCTTTTGTAATCATTTGATGTTACAATCTTATGAGCCTTATACCCTTCTAAAAATGCACTAGCAACACTTGAACATACTTCATGCGAATGTATTCCTTCTGTTCGAGAATACCACTTTAGTAAAAAGGCTAGTCCTTCAATACGATCAACATATCCAATCGATTCGACATCTACAATTCCTTTTACCTGCTCACTTGAGTCCCATAAAACATTCAAAGGATTTAAATCTGTCTGTACGATAAACTTTAATTCACTCGTATATGCACACTCTATATGATATGTAGCTAGATTTATATACTCCCGTAATTCTTTGCATGCGCTTGCCTTACTTTCTAACATATGAATAAACTGGGCATACCCATCCAAATGTGATTTCTTTTGAAAAATCAAACTTTGAAATGCGCAAGATATGTCATGAATCTTTCTTGCTTCCTTTCCAAAGGCTTTTGCGATAGCTTCTGTACAATGTGTAATATGTTCTCCCTCAATCCAATTAGACAAGACAAATCGGTATTGTTTCTCATTCCAAGCGACAAGTGTAAATGGCTCTCCTGCCCTATTCTTGTTTATCTGCATAAAAGGAATTCCATGTTCGCGTACATAATACGTAAACCGTACTTGCTCTTTCAGGTGTTCGTTTGATAACGTTCCAAAAGCTGGATTGATTGTTCGCTTGCTATTTATAAATCTTGCAGAATATCGCTTTCCATTTACGATGATTTTATAGTGTAAATCTGTATGCCAACTGTTCTTATGTAATTCTTCTTCCACTGCTAATGTATGAATTTCTTTAAAATAATTCATTACTACATTTCTTATTATGTGTTTCACCACGTTCTCTCCTTCCATACAAAAAATTAGGGTACATGTAATTCATTGCGCTTCCCATAACAAAATGTATTTCACTTCATTAAGCATAGCTAGGATATTTCAAATAGGAAATAGAATTATAGAAAATAGTAGATGGGAGGCCTATTATTGAAGAGATTAACATTTGGTATAATTGGAGCATTAAGTATCACTTTATTAATTGGATGTACAAGTAATTCAAATGAGACGAAAGCTTCCAATAAAGAAGCACCCACAGCAGTGAAAGAAAAAGAATTTGCATATGAAAACGTTATGTTTGAACAAAAAGAAGTGAGAAAACTTGAGATTAGTCCTGTAAATTCAAAAAGTAGTAATCAAGTAGTAAATAAAGAAAATATGAAAACAATTTTCACAAGTATGGAAAGCGCAGAGAAAAAAACACTCCTTCTAGATCAAGAGGCCAAAAACTATATACATTCAAAAATGAAGGTTACTTATCAAGATAATTCTATACAAGAATTCTTTGTTTGGATAGAGTCTGATGGTGACATCGTAATAGCAAAAACGAGCGATGAAACACACGGTGAAGGTTATGATTTAAGTGAAGATAATTCTAAAAAAATCATTCAGTTTTTCGAAAAAGAATTCTAAAACGAATTACGCCACAAATAAAAAAGCCGCATTTGCGGCTCGTAAACTTATAGAACTAACTCATGTCTATCGTTTCATCGCATCAACAAATTATTCATCAAATAGAAAATAATATCCTACATAGTTACATACATTTATAAATCCTACATTTTCCACAACTGCGACAGAAGACTTGTTCAATTCCATACAGTCCCAATATGGAGTAATGTCATTCTCCAAACAATCTTTCACAAAACTATGAGCTATCGTTTGAGCTAATTTTCTCCCCTGGTGCTCTTCTATTGTTTCAATATCTATACAGTGTATATTTTCAAATACAAATCCTGAAAAACAAACACTCACAATTAGATCACCATAAACAATGCAATAACCGATTCCTTCATTGAAAAAACAATCTGGTGAAGACCAAAACTCTAAAATTTTTGATTGTAAAAAATCAATGTTCTTAAATGTGTTATTATTATTTTCATAGAGAGCTTTACTCATTTTTAGCACAGTATATCCCTGTTCAAATTTAGGCTCATGATGATTTTCATAATCCTCTTTTCTTAGCATATACACTCTTTGATTCCAACTCTTTAAGTTACGGTGCTGAAATATTCTTTCAATTGTTTTGTTCCACTTTGAATGATTACCGATTCCTTCAAAACAATTTAGTCCAACCTTTTTCGCCTCAGGTTTTATTACATTATTAATAAGATGATTCATTTCTTTATTAAACTCTTCATTTTCAGCATTTCCAATAAAAAAGAAGCCATCATTATTACCTAACCAAATGAGTCCCGAATTAGGAGAAGTCTCGTTATCTACAAATATTCGACCAGGATTCACCCCTGCAATTACAGCTTTGACTTCTAATTGACCTCGTTCATTTATTAAACTACTACATTTATAAAAATCATTCTTGCTTAATTCAGAAATCATAAGTTAAACCACCTTTTTGAAATCGCTTTATTATAACTTTAACACTATGACAGAATATTCTCTATTCTTTTTAATAGTTGTTTTAAATCAATGAAATATATAATAAAGGAAAAAGCCAATCTCCAACACAATAGAAGATTGACTCTTTCCTTTATTTATTCCCCTGTTTCAGAAAATCGCTTTATACGTTCACCAATTTCATCACGAACACGTTGAAATTCGGACCACTCTTTTCCTGCTGGATCATCAAATCCCCAATAAACACGATGCACATCCGGCGGAGTAGATGGACAAACAGAATCTGCATGGCTACAAAGCGTAACGACTAAATCAGCACGATTTAAAATGTTTGCATCAATTATATCTGATGTTTGATTTGTTATGTCGACATTTACTTCGTTCATTGCTTTAATTGCGTTTGGATTTACTCCATGTGCTTCGATTCCTGCAGAATACACATTCCACTTATCTCCTAAATATTTCTTTCCCCATGCTTCTGCCATTTGGCTTCGGCATGAATTTCCTGTACATAAAAAGTAGATTGTCTTTTTGTTCTCCATGTTGTTTTCCACCTTTATTTTTAAATTTAGACTGATTGATCATTAAAATATTTACGTTTAAACCAAAAAGCAACGTTTACAAGTGCAATCATGACAGGTACTTCAACTAAAGGACCGATAACAGCTGCAAATGCTGCGCCCGAATGAATACCAAACACACCAACTGCTACAGCAATCGCTAACTCGAAATTATTGCTACCTGCTGTAAATGCTAACGTTGTCGTCACCGGATAGTTTGCACCAATCTTTCTTCCCATAAAGAAAGAAACAAAAAACATTACAATAAAATAAATGAGTAATGGAATTGCTATTCTTACTACATCTAGTGGTACGCTAACAATCATCTCTCCTTTTAAAGAAAACATAATAATGATCGTAAATAGCAATGCAATCAATGTAAGTGGACTAATCTTAGGTATAAACACCTTTTCATACCACTGTCTTCCTTTTAACTTAACTAGTACAAAGCGCGTCAACATACCTGCTATAAAAGGAATTCCCAAATAAATAAACACTGATTTTGCTACTTCTATCATTGTAATATCGACAATAGCACCTTCAATCCCTAACCATTCTGGAATGACTGTTACAAACACGTATGCATAAATGGAGAAGAATAACATTTGAAATACCGAGTTAAAAGCCACTAAACCTGCCGCATACTCTTTATCCCCATCGGCAAGATCGTTCCAAACAATGACCATCGCAATGCAACGTGCTAATCCAATCATAATGAGACCAACCATGTATTCTGGTTTATCAGGAAGAAAAATAATTGCTAACACAAACATAAGTACCGGACCAATAATCCAGTTTTGTACTAATGATAAAACTAACACTTTAACATCTTTAAATACTTGGCCCATTTCCTCATAGCGAACTTTCGCTAATGGTGGATACATCATGACAATTAAACCAACTGCAAGCGGAATAGACGTCGTGCCAACTTGTAATGTATTCAGTCCGTCTACTACACTAGGGGACACAAACCCTAAACCAATCCCAACAGCCATCGCTAGAAAAATCCATAGTGTTAAATATCGGTCTAGAAAAGATAAACGTTTCATTTTATTTTCCATCTCCTATTAACAACAAGAATTTTTAGCTACTTCATTAGAAATCGTACAACAAGATGACTCTTCAATTTTGTGAACATCACTATGTGCTTTCGTATAAAAGAATTCCCACTCATTCCCATCGGGATCTGTTACCCAAAACTTATCTTGTACTGCATAGCAACAAGTCGTATCCATCTCATCACGCGCGAAGAAACCTTCTTTTTCTAATCTTTCTTTATGTAATGTAATTTCTTCAGCTGTATCCACTTGGAAACCGAAATGATTTACCTGATTTCCCTTCACTTCATCTCGTACGTTCAGCGTAAAATTAAGTCCTGGCGTCTCTAATAAAAATTTTGCATAATCCGTTTTCACTTTAACTGGTGATACACCAAATACTTTTTCATAAAATTCAATGGACTTCTCTAAATTCGTAACGTTTATACCAACGTGAACATATCTCATACCTTATTCCTCCTCTTTACATATCATTAATCAATTTTTTTTGATTAATAAATTAAAATTTTAACAGCAGCTACCTTTGCCTGTTTTTCTAAAGATACAGCACAATTCTTCTGATAATAAATTATTCACTTCCGCATCATTTAAATCATAATAACTCCACGTACCTTTTGTTTCTTTTACAATTAAACCTGCGTCTAATAAAATCTTTAAATGATAGGACAACTTAGATTGTGTCATTTCAAAAATCTCTGTTAAATCACATACACACGTTTGGCCTCTCTGACAAAGCTCATACATGATTTCTAGACGTTTCTGATCCGCTAATGCTTTAAACTTTTTCTCATAGAGCTGGAAATTTTGCGCCACTGTAGTTCACTCTCCCTTCATCAATTTTTTTTGATGTTTATAGTATATACGTAGATGAGTTCTATATGCAACTTGTTAATCAAGTTTTTTTGATTTATCAAAAAAACTTCCTCGCATCATCACTTTGCTACAACTAAAAAAGACCATAGCCTTTTCAAAAATGAAAAACTATGGTTCTTTTTACAACTTAATAGTTACAACATTTCCGAGAAATGGAGTCTCTATAACTATTTTTAATTTTAATTTGATCATTATAGAGTAGTGCCCCGTCACCCTCAATCTAAGAAAAACAAATACCCCAAAATGAGAAAAATCGATATAACTCTTGTTTTTGGTGCATATTCATAAAAAGCACGTTACCCTTTCTCATTAACATAAGAGAATAGTAACGTGCTTTTTATTTCAAAAATAGTCTAAATCCTTAAGTTGATGGTTGTGGGGCGGGACCCTAATAAGAACGGTATCTAAGGTTGTATGAGTGGTGTTCGTTCCATTCCAAAGGCCTCTGCCGACGATTAACTCAAGTACCGGTTTCGGATAACCCCCATGTGATGAAGCTCGTGTCCTGCAATGCTGTACGCGAGGGCGCGCGCCGTAATGCTTAGGTTGTTGGCTGTGCCCTTGCGGATCCACGCCTCCGCTGGTAGCCCGCGCAGTAATGTAATCGTTGATTGCCGTACGGCCCGGTAGTCTTCGGCCAATTGCGCGGTTGTCCAGCTTCCGAAAGGAGGTATGAATAATTCCTGATCGAAACCGGTCAAAGGCGTCTGGTCCCCTCTTGCGAACCGGAGCAGGCGGTAGGTCATGACGCGTTCCGCGTCTGTAATGTGGCCCACAACTTCTTTCAGTGTCCATTTTCCTTCCGCATACCGATATGCGGCCTGGCTTTCGGTCAATGATGCCAGGAGTTCGGTCATTTGCTTTTCCTGAGCAAGTAAAATGTCGATGATGTTACCGTCCAGCACTAATCGGATATATACGCCGGAGCTCCCGGCGTATTCTTCTTCTGACGGTCTTTGATTCATACGTAATCACCTCTTTATGTATATATAGAAAATTATAGCACTCGTCTATGTCTAATCAATTCGCGAAATAATAAAACTCCCCTTCTAATAATTGAGGATAAGCAACTATTTAGTCGGTCGCCACACTATCCTGATTCGTTAGCACAATAAGCAATGCTAATCAATAATGCATAAAAATTAGAAGTTATACAATATTTCAAAGTTATGAATATATATTAGTTTATTCCAAAACATACATAAATACATTTTGTCGAAACTATTAAAAAGGTAAATTTTCTCTAGCTGGAGAATTAATAATTGTTTTACCAATATGTAAACATCTCAATTTAAAACTAAAGGAGAACAAAATGGGAAAAATAATTGTATCGATGTACCTCTCACTAGATGGTGTCATGGAGGAACCAGCTTGGACTGCTCCATACTTCAATGAAGAAGTAGCAAAGTTTCAATCCAATTTACTGTTTGAAAGTGAAGCGCTTCTACTAGGGCGAGTAACCTATCAAGGTTTTGCAGCTGCCTGGCCTTCTATGACTGATGAAGAAGGTTTTGCTGATAAGATGAACAGCATTCCTAAATTTGTTGCTTCAACAACTTTAGAAAAAACCGAATGGAATACAAATCTTATCAAGGATAATGTTATAGAAGAAATATCGAAACTGAAGGAACAGCCCGGTCAGAACCTTTTAATCTATGGCAGTGGTGATCTTACACAAACATTAATGCAACATGACCTCATTGATGAATATCACTTTATAGTCAATCCCGTTATCGTAGGAAGCGGAAAGCGTCTCTTTAAAACCGGAAACGATACAAAAGCTTTAAAACTGATCGAAACAAGAACGACCAGTTCAGGTGTCGTTATTCTTTCCTATCAGCCGGAGAAAAAAGAATAATTATTGATAAATTATATAAACAAAAAAACTCATCAGAATAAATCCTGTTGAGTTTTTTTATAAGATAATACATATATTAATTTATAAAAATCATACGGGTTAGTACTTTATCAGTCATACCTACATAGGCATCGGATATTCCATATGTTTGTCCTGTTTGGAGAGAGCTCATTAATACCTCCATATCTAGCTGTATATACTCTGTAGCTTTCTTTATTCTTTCATCCTGAAAATAATCAGGTTTGCAATTTTTACAGCCCATACAAAGACAAGGATCCAGAGAGTAATGATAATAATGCCTGTTATCCAATTCTTTGGTTTGCTTGTTATCTGTCTTTCCTCTACCTTTCTTTTACAATCCTCCAACACTTCTTTAGGAATCAGTTTTAATGCCAAGTATACACCTAATGGTACAAGAATCAAATCATCAAGATACCCCAAGATTGGAATGAAGTCTGGGATTAAATCTATAGGACTAAAAGCATACGCAACAACAAGCATTGTAAATAATTTAGCATACCAAGGGACTCTTTCATCTCGATATGCCAAATAAAGTACAAGAAGTTGTTTTTTTTAGTTTCTAGCCCATTTTTTCATTTTTTGTATGATAGATATTTTTTCTTCTGTTTCTATCGGTTTATTTTGATTCAAATTATTCCTCTCCCATTTTATTACTACGTACATCTTCTCAGAATTGTTCTTATTAACTGTATAATAATTACATAGCTACTATTGAGTCTAATACTTTATTTTAATAAAAACTATTTATAATATAAAACCTAATGATCAGTCTACATTTTATTAATCAATAAATTAGAAAGATAAGAGATAAGAAACACGTTTAAATCAACTAGGTTTAATCTAATCCAGTTTTTAAATGGGAACAAGCATGTGAGGGAGGGATCTCCAGATTTTCGTTCTGGGGTATTCTTTAATTTTAACCTGATAAACATAGGATATGTGTTGTTTTAAAGAAAATAGAAAAAGCGTATTTTGACTAGATAATCAAAATACACTTTTTTCTTTCTTTATTTATTTTGTAAAAGGTGTATAGGTTTAGCCGATAATGATTGTTTTGCTGCTATCCATACAACAATTATTGTTGTTATAACAGATAAAAGTATACCTAAAATGGACCAAGTCATATCTATTTTCATCGGCATTTGGAATAAGAAGCGTAAAGTGATGCCTGAAAAGGCTAGGGCAATTCCAGCGCCAACTAATCCAGCCGATAGGGAGATAATCGTGTTTTCTAATAAGATAGACTTCATCAAATTACTAGAAGACATACCAACTGTTTTCATAATAGCAACATCTCGTGTCTGTTGCATTAAGCGAATGACAACTTGATTTCCAATTGTAAGAACAGCTGTTAAAAATGCGAACAACGCTACAATTGAGAAGAAAGCACTTTGCATTTGAATAATATACTGAAGACTATCGATTGCTGTAGCAGCAATTGAATATGCCATTGCTGAACCAGGAAGTTTTTCATTTAATTCTGTTAATATAGTATTTATCTTTTTAGGATCACTATCTAAGGAATAAGTAATTCGGCTTGGTTTCCCATATGTAGCTAATGTTTCAGTTGGAATACGGATGCCAACGGTTTTAACTACACCAGATTTAAAGAAACCTATAATTTCGCAGTTTACTAATTCATTTCCAATTTGAATGTCAACTGTATCACCGACTTTTACACCTAATTTCTTATAGCTGTCCAAAAGAATTGCTTTTTTCCCCTTTGCATCCGATAGAGCTAAATCACGCCCTTCAGATATCATATAGGATCTAGAGTTAAGAGAGGTATCTACCCCTTCTATTGAAATTTTAGTTGAGCTAAAAAATTTATCATCTTTTATATTTTTCATGAATATAGATGCTGCGTCCACTCCGTTAATATTTTGGAGTCTTCCATCTAATTGATAACCTTTTTTCGATCCTTTTATGTCCTTAATAGATTGTAGCTGCTTTTCAACGTTCCCTTCGTCATGAATGGAACTTGTAATAAGGATATTTCCCATTGCCTCTCTTTCCAATTGACCTTGAACTGACTCAATTAAATTGTCTGCAAATACATGACTAGAGACAACAGAAACAACACCAATAGTTAAGGTAACTGCCAATAAACCATTTCGTTTACTTGTAGTAGCCATGTTGTGTAAAGCAAGAAAGAGGCTTTGTGGCATTATGCTTTTCATGGCGCCAATTAATCTGAATAATAAAGAATATATAAACCCTATAAATCGGACAAAAGTAAAAATAAATAACAGAACTGCAGTTGTAAGTAAAAGAGCAAGAAACCACTTAAAGACTGCGTTGCCATTTGTATTTGTTGTGAAAGCTATATTGTAAACATAAATAGAAAGAATGCCACAAGTAAATATAAAAAGTTGAAATTTCTTTTTAAATGGTAAAGCATAATTCACACTTGTGTTCTCAGTATCACGTAACATTTGAAGTGGTGATACACACATTCCACTTTTTACTGGTATCCAAGAAGCTAAGAAGGTTACAATTAATCCCACAATAATTGTTGTAAAAATTACGGACCATGAAATTCCCCAATGTAGCGGTAGTGAAAGCACGTCTGCTAGATAGGACGTCAGCCAAACACTAGCTAATAAGCCGAGTACAATCCCACCAACTGTTCCGAGAATCGCTAGCCATAATGCTTCTAATAGAAAATATCGAATAATATATTTAGTTTTCATTCCTACGGACTTCATAACAGCGATATCATGCGTACGTGAAGCAATAATGACTTTCATTGTATTAGAAGTAGTAATAGCGGCAATTCCAAGAGCTAATATACTGAAAAGCTGAAGAAATGGTAACAACATCCGTAAATCTTTCTGTTTCTCTAGCTCCTTATCCTGAACATCTATTACACTACTTTGTGGTAATTGTTTTTGAATATTCTTTTTAAAAGAAGAGATATTAACATTTTCATTTAATAAGATTAATGCTTCATTAATTGTGCCTGCAGGTACATTTAAAAGCTGCTGTGCTTGATCTAAATGTAAATAGGCAGTTCCAAAAATTGAAGCATCGCCATAGGATTCTTGGACACCTTCTACTAAACCACTAATTTTATAAGAGGTCATTGCCCCAGTAGAACGGTTAGGAATCTCAACTCTATCTCCTACTTTGACTTGCAAACGGTCAGCTGTATTTTTGGAAAGTAGTAGTTCATCTTTATGTAAAGTACGAATATTAGGAAACAGATTATCACCAAAGAAAGGATAGTGGTTCGTTTCAATTCCCTTTACAATTAAACTTGTTGTTTTCCGATCAGATTTGACCATACTTTGACCTAATAAAGAAGTTGTGAGCGCTTTCTGTTCTTCTTTAGGAATGGAAGAAATAAGAGTTTCGCGATCCATCGGTTTTAAATAGGATTGAACTGACACATCCCCTCCTAAAAGAATTTTAGAGGATTCGTGAATAGATCGCGGAACCAGCTCTACCAACATAGACATAGAAAAGAAACTAGCTACTCCTATTAAAATACTGAACACAGTAAAAAAAGTTCTTAAACGATTACGTGCTAAACTACGTAGTGCAGATTTTAGTAGCATGGTGTTATGCCACCTTCTTGCTCACTAGATTTTGTATGGTCGTTAAAGGTTTCTTGAACGAGGAGGCCATCTTCCATTTTTAAAACACGATCTGAAAGTTTTGCCACATGCGTATCATGTGTAGCAATAATAAACGTCATCTGGAGTTGGTCACGTAGTTGAAAAATTAAGTCCAAAATATTTTTTCCTGTTTTGGAATCTAAGTTCCCAGTTGGTTCATCAGCAATAACAATGGCTGGATTATTTACTAATGCACGAGCAATTGCTACACGCTGTTGTTGACCTCCAGATAGCTGGCTTGGTAAATGATGATATCGTTCTTTCATCCCAACAAGGTCCAACATTTCCCTAGACTTTGTTATCATTTCTTTTTGGCTTCTTACTCCAGCGCACATAAGTGCCATCATAACATTTTCTTGAGCGGTCATTGTTGTGATTAAATTATACGATTGAAAAACAAAACCAATCTTTTTTGCACGGAAATCAGCTAGCTTTTCTTCTGACATGGAGGTAATATCTTGTTGTTCAATAATAATACGTCCTTCGGTAGGGGTATCCAATGATCCCAGTATTCCAAGTAGTGTGGATTTTCCGCTTCCACTAGGACCAATAATACTAACAATCTCTCCAGAATAAAATTTAGTGCTAAGCCCTTTTAAAATTTGAATTGTTCCTGCTTCGGTTTCATAAGCTTTCTTGATTTTTTCTACTTGAAGGATGGTTTGTTTGTTTATCATCCTTTTCCCTCCCGGCCCTTTTAAATTTTAATGTAAAGACAACTATTGTTCTAATTAAAACTATAATTATTACAATAATGGCACCTTTTGCATTTCCCCATGTGAACGAATCTAGCGATGTGAATAAATAGATGGTATATCGAAGAATGAACCAGATAGCAGTGATAACTGAACAAAAATATATACTAGCATATGTAAGAAATGCTATTTTATAGTGCCTGTTCATCCTCTTAATTGTATCATTAAATTGCTTTCGATAATCAGGCTTGAAAAAAAAGTATCCCAGGAGACCACTTTTCACCAATTGGAAGGTTCTAGTATGCAAGTTTGCAATTCCTAGAATGTCAGTAAGAACCCAAAAACCGTCATATTGTAAAAATGGATATAAGTTATATAGAACTGTAATGAGTATGAATTGATTTGCTACAAAAAATTCCTGGAATCCTGAAATAAAATAACACAACTCAAATAATATAAATATCCATAATTCAAAGTAAATTCCGCCCAGGTCAATAACTACTCTTTGTCGTCTAGGCAATCGCCAGGTATCACTTAAATCAACAAATAAAACAGGCCGCATCATATAAAGACCCATTCCGACGTCTTTAGGTTGTATTTTATATCGATAAGCAGCAACTATATGACCAAGTTCATGGATAATAATAGAAAATAATAGCAGCAAAATTGCAATAGTAAATTTATAAACGGATCCAAATGTGTTTGATATATTTTCAGTATTAGCCTGAAAAAAATAATGTATTAGACTTATACTGAAGAAAATACTAAATAAAACAAATACGCCCCGAAAGAATAAGAATTCGAAATATTTGGATGCCTTTTTTAAGTAAGAAGCGTGGAATATTGCTATTCTAAATGTAATTGCAGAGTGATGAGATGCTTTTTTTTCAGAACCAACTAAAACCCCTTTTGGTAATAGATGTTCATTTATCAGTTCTGTTAACTCATTTATAGTAATATTGCCATCGTGATTCGTTTGTACCATTGTACATATATCTCCTATGGATGTGGTTCCATCCATATAATTGAATAAATTTCTCAGTGATTCAGTGACTTTTAATTGTAATCCGTTATCAAATTTTATTAAATAACGAGGCCCCTCCTCCCAAACATCCATATTATAAACTTCGTATGGAATTAACTTTGGAAAGATATTTTGCGATGCTGTCAAATTGATCACATCCTTTAAGAGAAAGTAACCCCACAATGGTGAAGGTATTTGTGGAGTTATATCTTTTTATTTAATTAGTTCTAAAAAGGCAGTTTCATTTTTCTTAATATAAGTCGAAATGGTTTGATGTGAATCATTACAGTAAGGTTTATTAATGGCACCATTTCGCATTAAATTAGCATAAGCACATCCTCCACCACAAAATAGTGAGATACTACAACTACTACACTGTTCGGAGTCAGTAATATCTTGATCCCAAATAGCATGCTTATCAGCATCTAAATTGTATTCAGGAAAAAAGGAACCCACTGCAGTTTCTGGCTTACCTACGGCCTCAGGACAAGCGTATATTAAACCTTCTGCACCAAATGCATAGAAACGCTGTTCTCTCGCACTACATTCTTTAAAATAAGGTAAACTATGCATGACAGAAGAGCAGGAATCAAGTTCACTTACCTTCTCCCAGTCAAAAGTTCGTATGGCTTGACGGATTCTAGAAGTACGAATGTTAAGGTCTGTACCCAGTTTTGCGTTAAATTTATCCATAAATTCTTCTAAATCTCCGAAAATATTATAAATTTCGGCGAGTAATTCATGCTCTGGAAGGTGATTTGGTAGATTATCTCCGTAATGATCAGTAACAGGAGATACCTGCCAACCAAAATTAGGATAAGTATTCCAATGTTGATCTTCGATAAAGGTTGCTAATTCTTTTACATATGCAAGATTATCTTTATTCACATTAGTACGTAAGCCTACTGCGAAACCACGCTCTAATGCCAGTGAAATATTAGCAGCAATTCGATCGAATGTTCCTGTGCCACCAGCTGTAATACGTCGTTGATCATGAATATGTTTCGGTCCATCAATAGAGATTTGAAAATAATCCCAGTTCTCTTTGTAAGGCTCTAGAAAATCTAAGAATTCATGCAAGAATGTACCATTTGTAATGGCGTACATACGAAAACCGTATTCTTCTATTCCACGTTTAACAACTTGTTCAACTGTCTTTCGAGTTGTTGGAAGCAATGGTTCACCACCATATAACATCATGCGGTGGGTTGCATTCTCAAATCGACCACGTTCATTCTCCATAGACAAAATGTTATCAACTGCTTGGAACATTTTGTCTACTTCAGCAGGGGTTAAAGCATGTGAAATTTTATGTATTTCATGACCTTGGTAACAATAAGGACATCTAAGGTTACACATATATGTTGTGCATACGTTGAATGTAACTCCGGAATTACTATTTGCTAAAGATTCAGTCATCCGATCACGAATAATAGTAAGTTTATTTAATTCTTCATCACGGTCATTAAAAAGATAGCCACGTTTTGTTAAAAATGAGAGAAGTTCTTCTAATTCAGGATAAAGAGTTAATTTTTTATTACGCTTAATATCATCTAATACTTTTTTTATGTCTGTATTAATTACATCGAGTGCGCCACTTAGTGAATTGATTAGAACGTAATTTCCATCAGATAATTTATATGTTGAATTATAGGTACTTGCTATCATAGCTTAGTTCCTCTCCTTATATTGAAATCTCTTCTTTAATAGTTTTTAAATATTCGAAAACCTTTTTATCTGTTTGTGGACAGTTTGGTTGATTCAAGTTCCCATGAACTATAAGAGCTTCAGCAGCACACCCTCCTCCACATATAGGTGATGAGGCACAAGATTTACATTGTGGAATGGTAAAGGAATTGAATTGTTTCCACTTTTCCCACTTCCAATCTTGGCGAGAGAATTTAGGGAAATAATCGCCGATTTTGAACTCTGATCTTCCAACTAAATCAGGACAAGCATATATATGGTTATCAGGTCCAAATACAACTCGTTTCCCTTCAGCAGATTCACAATAGACTATATTGGGAACAACCATTTCAATTTTATTTTTTAATTCTGAATCTAACTGCATAATTGGTTTAAAGAAACGGTACATATCAGCTCCGAAGTTAAGAGATTTTTGTTTTTCTAATTTTTCAAAATCAGGAATATTTTTTTGTAATTTTTTTACAATTTCATAACCCTTCATTAAATCTTCTCCTAAGCCTTTACATGTATGATCTGTGACAGGCGAAAAAGAAATTGAGAAATTTTCATTTTCAAATAACTTGTTTTTTTTGTAATAGTCTACAAGAAGTGAAACATAATCAATATTTGTTTGGTCTATATTGACTCTTACAATGGTACGAATGCCATGATTAAGTGAATCACAAATACCTTTTTGAATTTGATCAAATGTACCTTGACCTCCCGTCATAATACGTCGTTGATCATGAATATTCTTCGGTCCATCAACTGTAACCATAATACTCAGTCGATCACGGTAGTTTTGGAAAATCTCTACAAAAGAAGAAAGGTGATAGCCATTTGTATTGCAACCAATTTTGAAGTTACGCTTAACAGCTTCTTCACAGATTTGTTTGACTATTTTTTTAGTAAAAGGAAGGAGTGGTTCGCCTCCAAAAAGGTTAATCATACCGATTTTATAACCACTTTCTTTATGAAAGATGTCTATGGCTTGCATAACTGCTTGGAGTTGTTCTTCGGTTAAAGCTGTTATTTTCTCATGAAGGCTATGGCTTTCAAAACAATATGGGCAACGAAAGTTACATGTATATGTAGGGCAAATAACATACTGCATTTCATTTCCAGCGTCTACAATATTTTTAGCCTGCCATAGTCTATGGTCCCGATCCTCTGTGTTCTTAAATACGTAACCTCTATCAATTAAAATTTTAGTAGCATTTTTCTCTTCGTTAGTTAAATTTTTGTAATCTCTATATGACAATGTATCGATAAAATTAATTAAGTCATGAGAAAAAAAATCTACAGCACCAGTTAAGGTATTAATCATTAGAACTTCCTCGTTTAAAGGATATCGTAAATGATACTTGTTAATAATCATCAAATCACCCTTGTATAATTATTTTCTGTTCTTGCTAGGCAAGAACAGAAAATAATGAATTTAGTAACTAAGTTTATTAAAAGGTATAAGTATTTCGAGTGTTTATTTACTGTAAGTATAAATTAGATTTGGAAGCAACAATTAAAGCAGCAATTATCACAACAAATTGAGCAGTTGAAGCATTTCATTTCATCCCTGTTTTCAAGTGTTTCCATTTGATCAGCTAACTTTGTCCAAAGCTGTTCATTGTCATTAACTGAACGGATTTTAAAAGATTTTTTTTCCATTTTTAAATCCCCCTCTATTATAGTTGCTTTGTTTTCATATAAAATAAAATGAAAGTGGATTCTGATATAAAATAGCTTTATGAAAATAAGTTGATAAACATTGAAAATTACTTTGCTATACCAGAAAGCTTCCATTATTTGGAGCCGGCTCAATAATTATAATAAATGGAATCATATGTAATTAGCAACTTCAAAATTCGGAATATTTCGTGACAGATTTTTCAGATATTAAAGTATAGAAATGGTGTTATAAAGCTCACAAACATTCAAAAATACATACATAAAGAAATTCGTTCTCCTGAAAGAATAAGAGTAACCTGAACTATCTACAGAAGGGACGGATTGTATGATAACCTTTTTTTCATGAGTTTTGTGGTTTATCATTTGTGCCTCATATTTCTACTTTTTCACGTGTAGGTGCTTGGTTTCGAGAAGAAGGCATTCCTCTGCTTCACGAACAGGTACTAAAAGAAATGCATCGTGATTGATTCCTTGTGCTTTAATTAAAAGTACCGCCACTGTACCTACAAAACAACAATTGTGTGATAATTATCCATCATTATATTGTTATCCCCATAGCAAAGTATCATTTCATTCTACTATGAAGCATTCCTCCTCTTTTTTAGATAGAAAAAGAGAGTCCCTTTATAGGCACTCTCTTTTATGTATATCCTCTATGTTTAATCGATTACGATTTCATGCATATTTAGCATGTTTAACTTTTCTTTATAAAAACTCAGTACTTTTTGAGCATGTTGTATAGTCATTAATCTATCTTAAACAGTAAGTGATTCAAAATACGGATAAACGAATATCTGTAGCATAACCATTTAGCTGCACGCACTGTTCTAAAATCAATGAGGATTCCTCATCTAATTTCCGACACGATTTGTGCAGCATTAAAAGGTTATGAGTTTTTGGGACTGTTCTACCATTTAGTGCAATCTTATGTTCCATAGTTACGGTACGACTAGCACGTTCTAGAAACTCTTCTGGCCCATACACTAAAAAATCAACTGGTGTTTCCATAACATCGTAAATACCCCAATTGATACGATTAATGACTCCCCTTTTTCTTGCTCCTACACCTTCTACAACAATACAGAGATCAAATTCACTGTCTTCATTTGGTGTGCCATATGCATGAGAGCCAAAAAGGATGATTTTTTGGACAGAAGACACAGTTTCACGAATCTTTTGAGCCAATAGGTCCAATTCCCTTTGTACTTCTTCGTTAATCCGAATCACTCCTCGGATAAAGTAATTATATTGACGTTTAAGTATATTATACATGCGTTGCTCTTCTCCTTGCTATTACATATTTATTTTTATATTGTTCTCTTGTTTCCCAACGTTCTGCAATGCTTGATAACATTCGTATACCTGCTTAAAATCCTGTAAGAATCCATCATCAGAGATACTATGAAATCCTTTGAAGTTCTTTCTACACCAATATAAGAGATCAAATTCATCCTTAGCTAAAAAAGAATCTGGATTGAAATGAATAAATGCCTCTGCTATACAAGCCAGAAGCAATGGTATCATTTCAGCATCCTCTTTTGATAAATCCAGTACAGATACAACGGGGTATACTGCTTATATTGATAGTATTCCCACATCCATCAACTTGAAGGCTTTATAATGCCCCTAAAACAAAAAAATTACGCATTTTCACCTGGAGATGCCCATTTTCTCGTTTTGGGATATTTGCTTTTCTTAGCTTGATTGGCATGGGGCGGGACCCCAAACAGTACGATTTTATTTCAAAGACACAACGATCTTACTACACACTTTTTATTTATCCCACACTCTCATCTGCTAGTATTACTATTTTTTATTACTAATGTTGCCGTTTCACTCGGATGGCTAAGAGGAAAATGATGGCCATATGGAACAAAATCAACCTTACCAAGATGCGATGGAGCAGCATAAGCTCTGTCATAATCCCCCCAAATAATGTGAAGATTATACTTTGTTACTTCATTGAAATCACCTTGATCGTTTTTCAGTAATAAACTGTTAAGCTGAACCGTAGTATTTAAAATTCTAGGATAAGTAAAACTTTTACTTATCTTTTCAATATAATGTTCAGGGATGCTCTCCATACTTTCAAACAAACCATTACTTAATAAATAACGCCCTATCAAATTAGTAGTTGCCAGTTTTAATGTCCATTTGTTCATAAATTGAGGAACATTTAGGGATTTAGCATTTTTTTTAACAACAGGTGGCTGAAGTAAAGTGATTGCATACTTCTTATCTATGTACTCTTGTACCAATGCTTCCAGAAGAATAAACGCACCGAATGAATGGCCAATTAGATGTGCACCATTCGTAGCTTTCTCCAATAACTTTTTCACTACATTCAAATAGATATCTAGAAGATTTTTCTCTCGTTTAAAAGGAGAACGTCCCAAACCTGGAAGATCCAAGATCCATACAGGTTGACCAGTTTTTTCATGAAGCTCTTGTGCTAAAGGAAATAAATCCTCTCCATCACTCAATAAACCATGTAATAAAATAAACGGTTGACCCACTCCTTGTAATTGGTAAAGGGTAGTGTTATCGCATAATGTTCGTTTAAATAAATGATTATGCTGGCCATTTTGATACATCATTCGATAATCCAGATCAGCTACTACGGCAGGGAAAAATTTCATTACACTCGTCTCCTTAAACCAATCTCCTCCCATAATTTTTTTCGCTGAAACATTTGAAAATTTTTGTTTTGTAATAAAATTCAGTCCATCAGAAGGAATTTTTGTTATTTTACTTCCTCCACTATTCATAATTGCTTTCATAAATGGCATTGGAACAGAGATTTTTGGTGCCCTCATATTCATACTTTCCGACATAATACTTAATAATTCAGCAATGTTTTGATCGTGCTGTTTGTCTTCAACAAGTGTATATGTTTGAATAGTCGGTTGCTCCAATCTGAAAACCTGCACAATAAACTTCGCAAGTTCATCGTTTGAAATAAGTGGTAACCTATATCCCTTACCTCCAGGAATCACTGGCATGAGCCCTCTTCGCATACTCATCACAAGCAAACCTAATCCTGCTATCTGCTCTGTACTTCCTGTTTTACTACTACCAACTACAGTTGGCGGATTAATTACAGAAAGCGGGTAACCTACTGCTGATGCCTGCTGACGGATATAAAGATCTGCTAAAAATTTTGTTCTCTCATATGGATTTTTTATTTTCAAATAATTGTTTCCTTCTTTAAACACATCAATTGCAATCTTGCTATTTTTATCATCAAAGGGACTCATATAACCTACAACATGAATAAATTGTTGCAAACCCTTCAATTGATGAATACTTTTAGCTAATTCACTAATATGTTTGGCGCCATTTAAAAATACGGAAGCTGCATCTTTACTTGTCGCTTGAATATCCATGGGGCCTCCTGCGTGAATAATCACATCCGTTTTCAATACCCTCTCCTTATCTTCACCACTTAGACCTAAATCTATTTTCGTCAAATCACCTTCAATAAAGTGCATAACATCCTTTTTTAAGATGTCTCTTTCTTGAAAAATGCTTGTTGCTTTACTTTTCGACCTCACTAAAAGAAGAATTTTAACATCCTCTTTGGCTAATTCTTTCACTAATTGCTTTCCAATAAAGCCTGTTCCACCAGTTAAAAATACTGTTCTCATATAAGATCCCCTTTTTAGTACTACTTAGTACTAATTTGATGTAAAAAAAATGCTTCTTTTATCGAAGCAATTTTAAAAAATGATCTGCTGTTTTCGTGATTACAGTTGCATCTTTCAATGTTTCTGAAATAAATAACGCTCCTTCAAGATTTGTAATAAAAAGTGATGCAACCTCATCAATATGAATCGTATTTCTGAATTCTCCATTCTCTATCCCTTGTTTAAGTAATAGAGAAACTTTCTTTTGTAATCCTGTAAAAAAAAGACCTATTTTTTCTTTTATTTGCGTGGCCTGTGTAGGACTTTGAATATAAAGAGTAATAAATGGACAGCTTCCCTTATACTCTCTCGATTGAACTCCTTGTGATAATTGCTTTAAAAACAGTTGGATACGATCTTCAACTAAAAATTGGTTCTGAGAAATTATGTCATCAATTGCAGATTGATACATTTCAATCCAATAATCAACGACCGCTTCTAATAATACTTCCTTATTAGAAAAGTGATAATACACATTAGACTTTGAAACTTTGCTTACACGTACTAATTCATCCATACTTGTATAAGCAAACCCTTTTTCTAAAAATAATGTTGCAGCTACTTCAATCACACGTTTTTGATTCATTAATTTTACCTTTGTCATAACTAGAACTATATAGTACTAATTTAAATATCGCAAGTATTTATGTTAATTTTTAAAAAATTTCGATTAAAAAAGTTCCACTACCATTGATTTTACTGCAAAAAAATCTTATTTTGAATAAAGTTGAACTGAACCCCGAAATTGTTCATTCACTATTGTCTAATAGAGGTCACCATACATACCCATCACAACTTTAGAAAAAGAAATACCCCCAAAACAAAAAATGAACGGCTTCTCAGAATAATTATCTGTAGAGAAAGAAAATTTTAATTTAGGGGGATATGAAAGTATTAGCTTGATGGTGATGTGGTGCTCTCCCAATATGTAAATAAAAAGTAGGAGGAGCCTATATTAACAGACTCCTCTTTAAAATAGCCATTCTATACATGTTAGAAATAAATTCATTTTATTAATAATGAATATTCACCGTTTTTATCATCGAATTTATATACATTTAAATAATATTTACCTGGTTTCGCTGCGAATTTCCCCTTTATAACATTTCCTTCATCTTCACCACAAGCTACATAATTTTGCATGTCTGATTCATGATAAAGCACCCATGTCATCCCAATATTTTGTTCATTTACCACAGAAATATCTACTTCTTTTGGATCTGTAACATTAAACGTATAAACATCTGTTTGATTAGGAGTAATCAGATTTCCTTTTACAAGCGTATTAAACGGGAGTACCTTCTCCTCTTCATAAGATTCACCTGTTTGCGGATCTTGTTTTACAGTAACTTTTGTTTGTTCTTTGCTTTCTTTTCCTCTACTATCTTTTACTGTTAGTTCCACAGTGTATGTTCCTTTTTCTCCATATACATGGGTAGGATTTGCTTCTGTACTTGTAGTACCATCTCCAAAGTTCCATAGATAAGAAATAACTTTTCCATTTTCACTTTTTGTACCATCGCTATGAAATTGAATCTCTTCATTTACTATCCCACTGTATGGTCCATTCATATTTACTGTAGTAGTTGTTTTTTCCTTTTCCTCTGTTGCGACACCATGAAAAACAATATCATATTCAAACTGGTTAGCTGCATTCACACGATAGTTTACAAAATAGGCTGTAACTGTTTTATAACCACTCCAACCTTTTTGGGATAACTGCTCTAAAGTTTGGTTTACTTGTTTACTCATCGCTTTCCAATCTTCAGACTCACCTTTTGATGTACCACCTGTGTACTTGCCTTCCACGGTAAATGTATTAAAGAATTGCGACTCATATTTTGTAATTTTGGCATCTTTTATATTTGCTACATCCACAATTTCGTTTTTCACTTCAGCTAGCGGCTTTGGTGCGTGTTGAATTAAATAATCATTTGTTACTTGCGGTACATTATATTTTTCTTGATTATCAATCAACTGCTGCATATACGCTTGATATTCTGCATTCAATTGTGTATTGTTGCTCAATGATTCACGATATGAGTCATAATTTTTCACATCGTTTGTACGGATTAAATCTTGAAGCTTATCAAATGTTTCAAATTGATGATTATACAAATATGACTGTAGTGCAAAGGAATACTTATAAAAGTCCCATGATCCATATTTTGAGAACAAAGTTTGCTTTGCTGTATAACGGCTTGCTGGATTAGATGATAAGCCACTTATCATACTTTTACGCGGAACAACATTATTTGTACGTGTAGATCCTGCAAAAAATTCTGCATTTCCTTCTTGGAACCAAGTTAATCGTTCATTTTGATACATTTCTCCGCTTCCAAATAAACCAGGAACCTCATACCTTCCTTGTAAATAATGAGTGAATTCATGACGGAATAACTCTTCTAAACTATAAATACTCTGCTTTGGCGTACGCTCATATGTAAAGAAGGTCCCCTTCTCTTCAATATAAATTCCACCGTTGTTTGTTTCATATCCATATAATTGTCTATTTAATTGATATTCATCTGGATTATTATAAATTACTATTGTTAGTACATCATCAGCGTTACCTGGTTCTAGCGCTTTATCATTACCAATTACACGGTGATATTGTGCTTTTACTTCTTTGGCTGCCCAATATAATTTCTTAATTTTTTCTTCTGTTACTTTATCTCCCGTCTTGAAGACAATTGATCCGTCATCAAATGTATATGTTTTAGGTAAGTATTGTCGTTTCCCTTCTTCACGTATTTTCTGTAGATCTACTGCATTTCCACTATAATCTTTTCCACCATAGTTTGTTTTCATTTGTTCTACTGCTACAAAATAAGGTCCACTTAGACGAGGATACAAGCTCATCGCTTGTGTAATAACTTCCAATCCTTTGTATGGATTACTATGAAATTTCCCTAAACGACCTGCATAATAAATGCCATTATTAATTAGCCAACTATTTTCATTTGTTATATTCCCCACGAGAGCAATTCTATTAACCTCATTTATAAAGTTATCAATCTTTCCATACCACATTGTTTCATTAGGTTGCTTATTCGTATCCTGCAAATAAGACTGTATATCATAATCAATTCCTTTTACAATTTCATATACGGCTTGTCCTTTCGCATAATCGCTTTCATACGTAGAAAGATTATCATTATATTGTTTTAAAATATTTACCGCATACTGTACTGTTTCAGTATCACTAGAGGCATTACCAATTAATTTTCCATACGCAGTTACGACTCTATCTTGCTCAGCTGTACCTAATTTGAAGTTTGGATTTTTCGCAATCGCTTTCAATGCGGGTAAACACTTGTCATGGAAGCTTCTCTCTTTTAAGTAACTTAATTCATTATTATAATATCCCACATAAAAAGCAGAACGTAATACTTCAACAAATGTTTCAATGCCCTTTGAATTTTCTTTTGTAAACGTCCTTCCTCGTTGTCCTAATTCATTAATGATAACGTTCATGCGTTCTTTATTCTGATAAAATGCTTTCGTATCTTGATTGAATTGAAATAAATCCGTAATTTGATTCCAAGAAATTTTTGATAATGTATCAATGAGTTCGCTATTAGGCATTTTATTCAGTTCTGCCAAAGTATAGCTTTGCTTTAATTGAATTTCATCACGTTTCATAACCGGAGTAGGACGTTGTGAAAAATCTCCTATTTTTAAACGCTCTTCAAAAGTCAAAGTTTCGTCCGCTTTTGTAGCATGTACAATTTCATCTTTTGAAGTTTCTGTCCCCATTGGTTTCATCTGTAAGATATTATAGGGTGCTGTTTCTTCTGCTGATACCTGCGTTTGAATACTTCCAAATGATAATGCCATTGTACTAATCCCAATCATCATTTGGGTGAATTTTAAATTCTTGTTCATTACATTTCCTCCATTTATATATTCCATCCAAAAATATAACATTTTATCTTAATAAATCATTATAATATGTATTATTTCATATTTAATTACATGAATTTCCCTATAAACTGATATTAAATAAAACATTATAGAATTTTTTTCTTTTTTCATTCTTACTCATGAATTGGGTATATCTTTTGTTTGAAATTTACGGGTTCATCACAAGAAACCAAACTCTCTGGCAAGATTTCGTAAGATATTTAGCGATAAAAATCTTTGAATTTCTTAAGTAAATAGTTGTAATTTATCGGATACAGAAATAGACATACAAAAACGTCATCCTTTCTTATTAATTTTACAAAAAGAATAACGTATTTTTTCATAAAAAATACTCGTCAAAGTGTAAAACAAAAAGGCTATCTCAGCCCTTTTTGTTTTATAAATCCTCTATATTATATTCGGTATATCCCTCATGATAGTAAATAATATTAATACTTTTCATGAATATTTCATGACTATTTATTTCGTCTACTAATGCATTTTGGAGTAAATGCTTAATTTCAATATCTTTAATTGGGCTGCGTTCCATTGCAGTAAATAATCTTCTTTATCAATTTTATTGCAGTCGACCACCTGATGAAGTTCATTTTTAAAGATTAAATCTAGCCATATTCTATTCTCTCTACCGTTTCCTTCTCTAAAGTGGTGGCTATATATATATTCATTTCAACTTAAAGAGAGTCTGTGTTTTGGCACAAGCTCTTTTTTATTGCATTTCAAATATATTCAACAAGGTGAGTCTTTTTCAATTACAGCAATATAGAAAAAAAGTCTGGTTCTGATATAAAAACTTCAAAATAACCGCAATTAATCTATAAAACTCGGACATACTAATGAAGAAGCATTCAAACGAATCTGGGCTGTTTAAATTTGATTATAAAACTATTTTTCTCTAGCAAAATAAAGCAAGGCTATGGTCGGAAAAGCGATTCCTATCCATAATGTTAGATTCCATCCTCCTAAGGCATATGCCCATCCTCCAATAAAGGATCCAACAGCACCTCCTAAAAAGAAAATAGCCATAAATAGTCCATTTAATCGACTACGAATTTCTGGACTCAACGAGAAAATTAAACGTTGGCTAAGCACAAGGTTTGCAGATACTCCCATGTCCAACAGAATTGCAGCAATTACTAAAACAGCTATTCCAAAGGGCGAGCTACTTTGAATAAAAAGTGGGAGTATTAAAGAAATAATAACAACAGTGAGAGCTATCCCAGTGGCGGGTCGTGTCCAGCCAAGATCAGCTAGACGACCACCTATTGGAGCGGCTATTGCACCTGTAATTCCGACAAGTGCATATAATGCTATGGCAGTCTGAGAAAAATGAAAAGCAGGACTAGATAATAATAATGGAACAGTGGTCCAGAATAAACTAAAAGCCCCAAATACACAAGCATGATAAATGGCGCGACGGCGTAAAATTGGAGTAGTACGTAGCAGTTGCCACATTGAATTAAGTAAGGCTATATAATTTGTTTTTGCCTTTGGTTTCCTAGTAGGGAGTACTTTCGATAATACAAACGCTAAAACAATAATTACAGTAGCAGATAAAGCAAATATTGCATTCCATCCCCACATATCGGCTACTAGACTAGATATCGGTCGCGCAAGCATAATACCTAATAACAGACCACTCATGACATTGCCAACTACGCGACCGCGTGCATTCTCAGATGAAAGATATGATACAAGAGGTACGAGCACTTGCGCTGCGACCGAACCCAGTCCGATAAAGAATGAAGCAATTAACAACAAGGTTGCGCTTTTTACAAAAACCATAGAAATGAGTGCAAATGCACTTAAAAATAACAATATAAGTATCAATTTTTTATTCTCAACAATATCCCCCAAAGGCACAAGAAATAATAAGCCAACAACATATCCAATTTGAGTTAGCGTTACAATTAATCCAGCGCTACTATTAGAAAGCCCAATTTCATTACTAATTAGCCCAATTAAAGGCTGTGCATAATAAAGATTAGCCACAATAATACCACATGCAGTTGCTAAAAGAATGATTAAACCTGATGAAATGTCCTTATCAATTGCTTTATTTTTAAAATTAGACATAAGTATTTCCTCCCATACTTTTATTTCAAAATTACTAAATCACTTTGGCAAGTACTACTGCGATGCCATTTTTTATTGTAATAAATTAAGTCTGAGCTAATTTCCATTCTGCTTTTAAAAGGTCCAATTTCCTCTCTTTCCCCCCCCTTTTCTAAATGTTTTTTAGCAATGTAATTTGTGATTTTTGGAACCCAAATATATCCATACCATTACAAGATGTTAGTTAATTAATAAACTGAACGTACAGTTCATTAATTAACTAAAATATATACTAAACGTTCAGTTTTGTAAATAGGCTATTTCGTTTTTTGTTCGTATTAAGTATACTAAACGTATAGTTTATGTTTTGAAAGGAATGATTAATGTGCAAAGTAAAAGAGGTCGACCACGTAATATTGAAACCCAAAAGGCCATCCTTTCTGCGTCCTATGAGTTATTATTGGAAAGTGGCTTTAAAGCAGTCACAGTCGATAAAATTGCAGAACGTGCTAAAGTCAGCAAAGCTACGATTTATAAATGGTGGCCAAATAAGGCTGCTGTGGTAATGGACGGTTTTCTTTCTGCTGCTGCTGCCAGATTGCCTGTACCTGACACAGGTTCAGCGTTGAATGATATTTTAATTCACGCCACAAGTTTAGCCAATTTTTTAATCAGTCGAGAAGGAACCATTATCAATGAGTTAGTTGGCGAAGGACAATTTGATTCGAAACTAGCAGAGGAATATCGTGTTCGATACTTCCAACCACGTCGACTGCAAGCAAAGCAACTTCTGGAGAAGGGAATTAAAAGAGGAGAATTAAAAGAAAACCTCGATATTGAATTAAGCATCGATCTCATTTACGGACCAATTTTTTATCGTTTGCTAGTAACTGGTGAAAAGTTGGATGATTCCTATGTACATGATTTGGTTATAAACGCCTTCGAAGGGATACGTTTGAGGTAATTAACATATAAACAAAGATTTAGATTTCCACTGTTTCCTATACTGATGTAACTAGTATTAACTTGGTAAATAAAGTATCTAATGTTTTAAAACTGTTGTATATGGGGTTTTCCCCCATATGCATCAGTTTTAAAAAAGGCTTAATCTACAAGCTATTTTGATAACGTAGTATTAACACATCCAAGCTTTATTTAATACCGTTTTTATCATTAGCAAAAAACCCTGATTTTTGCTAACACAATTAAGTCTTATTGCCGTTCTTGTTCCATTACTACAAAGACCCAAGTTCCGCTATGATATATTGGAATGAAGTGAAAGATAACATGTTTGTAATAAAATTGTGTACAATGCTAGGATTACCAAAATTGACATTCTATCTTTTGAAAACACAGCGTAAGGATCTACAACAAAATAATGAATCTTGCAATAAAGATGTATCTTATTATGCGATATTACGATTTATTATCGTGAATACATCATAAAACCTAACAGATGTAGAACAGTTCATGAAAAATCAAACTACATACACTTTAAAGCTCTCTCAAGTCTTGTTACTCTTTCTCTGGTTTCCCGCATATTATCGCCCTTAACTTTTCAAGTAATTGTAATAATTTCTCTTTCTCTTGAAATTCTAAAAGGGATAAGTATTTAGCAATATGCTCATTACGAGCGATAATAGTTTCTTCAACTACAGATTCTCCTTTTTTTGTTAGTTCAATGATAACGGCGCGGCGATCTTCTCTATCGTGATAACGATTGACTAATCCTTGTTCAATTAATCGATTAATTGTAACTGTAATTGTACTTGGCTTTACATTCATTTCTCTCGCCAGCTCACTTGCTCTTAATGCACCGTAATAGTTTATAATTTTTAAAATATAAAACTGTGATGTTGTAAGTTTTGGTACTGGTATTTGCTCAAATAACTCTATTTGCATTTTCTTTCCAATGGAAATTACCATTGCTTGAATTTTATCAAGATTATTCATTTTATTACCTCTTTATTTTAATCAGTCAATTTTTAATAAAGTTAAATATTTAACACGCGTAATTTCTTACCTATAAAAAAATCGTCAATCCTTACGTAAAAAGGTTTGCTGATGCTCATACTTTTGAAGTAGTAATAAATTAGAATATTTTCCTTCTCCATAACGCCAGCGCTATCCATATAATAAAAATTATTGATAAAACAATTGTTTTCCCCCATGAAGTTTGAGGTATAGAGACATTCATTCCAAAAAACTAAATACAAGTGTTGGAACAGTTAAAAAAACGGTGAATAAAGTGAGAGTTTTCATGATATTATTCATCTCATTTGAGATTACCGATGAATATGAATCAGTTATACTGTCCAAGAGAGTCAGGTCGGAGAAAAGTTTATATGATAACTGCGGAAGGAAGTGCCATTTTGAAAATGGAGCAAAATAGGCTATTACATATTTTATCCCTGTACGAAGGAAGTGAATCGAATGAAGAAAGCTAAGATATTTTTTGATATAGAAAAAGAGGAGCAATGGCTGAATGAGCAATTACAAAAAGGCTATCGTTGTACAAATATTAGTGGATTAGGAATATACACTTTCGAAAAAACCGGCAAGAGATATGTGATGCGACTGGATTATCAAGATTGCAAGTTCTTCTAAAAATACAGGTGTAATATATCGTTGTAATTCTTCCGCAAATGGTTGTAGTTCTTCTTGAAGCGAGAGATTCATAAGAAAATGTCATCCTTTCTAGTCTAGCTTTTTTAGAAAGAATAACGTTTTTTTACACTTAAGGGTAGTGAAAATTCTTAAGTTGATGGGTATAGGGTATCGCCAGTATTTTTGAAAAAACCACGCTAAGCAAAATATTAGTAACATTAAGTTATGACACCGTTTGTTATAAAAAAATCCCCAAAAGCCGATTTCTAAATTAGGAAACCGACTTTAAGACATCTTATTCAATATTTAATAATCGTTTATATCTTTCTATTCTTTCCTTTGCTACCCTTAATCTTTCGTTTTTTAATAAACTCTCATGCCTCTGTTGTGATGAAAAACCAGTCACTTCGAGAATATTTATTTCAACATTAAAATTCCAATCATTTATTTTATAATCAATGGGATACTCAATTTGACCAATATCCTGTTCAGCGTCTACTGCTATATATTTACCATCTTTTAAAAAGAACTTATAGCTTAACCCAATTGTATATATCCCTAACAATTCTCCTAATTCAGAATGCGTTATCTTTAATACCTCTCCACGCACTTCAATGTCCTCATTGTTAATTAAATTATTTGCAAATGATTTTTTATCTTTAACAAGATAAAAATAATCAGTGTTACCTACAACTATAGTTTGATCTAATTCATACCAACTTGGTTTCCAGTTAAAAATCATAATACAACACCTCTAAAAAGTGATTATTCAACTACTTAGGGGACTGGTGGCAAAACGCGGATTTTATACGCTAAGATAGTTACTAAAAGTAAAATGTAATATTTACTACTGTAAAAAATAAATAGTCCCACGCAAAAGATGTTAATTGACGTAAAATTCGTTATAGGAAACTAATTTTTAATATTAAAGCAAACTCTTCCCCAAACAGAGAGGAGTTTGCTTTTTTCAACACTATAAAAACAATTAAATTGCTTGTTTCTTATACTCATTAATGTATCTGAACAATAAGGTTGTACCCGCTATATTAGATACAATGCTCACTCCTAACATTACAGCCCATGTAACATTCTGAATGTTCATTGTCAAAGTTAACATGAAAAAGCACATACCAACCGCAACAAACAAGAAACCTAAAAGCTTATTCATTATTTTACACCTTCTCTTTCATTTTAACATTATAATCAAACGATATCTCGCGTGATTTTGAGTGTATATGGTATTCATGTTAAGTCAACATAATGTCTCATTATTGTTAGCAAGGAAAAATGAGGAACCCTACTCTAACAAGGGAAGCTCCTTTTGTGTTCTATCTACCTATATAATTTTTATACATCCCTATTATAGTGCAGTTTTAGGTTCCTTGTTTGTTACTGAATCAGTCAAAAAACTGTATAAAATCGTTCATAATCTTAACGTGGAGGTTTTTCAAAATACTGGAGGTATTCTTTTGATTATAAAACAAAAGTATCAATTGAATAGGCCTCTTTAGCATCCCTACCTTTCTATACATTACCAGATATGAAACGAGGGGCGTCTCATATCTAGTAATTTACTTGGTTAGCTTAATAGGTATGGAGTAGTGCCCCTACAAACAAAACCCACCAGAAACATCTATAATCTGCCCCGTTACCCAGCGGCTATCAGAAGAAGCAAGGAATGCTACTGCATCTGCAATATCTTCAACTTGCCCTATTCGTCCGAACACAGATGAATTCGCAGCAAAATTTCGTATTTCTGGATTATCTAGCAATTTCGCATTGATATCTGTCTTCGTATATCCAGGCATAATTGTATTCACAGTTATACCTCTTTCTCCAAGATGTTTAGCTAGAGGCAGTGTCATCGTATTTAATGCACCTTTACTTAAGCCGTATGCAATGGACCCTGTAAAACCAAGTCGTACTTCAGCTGATGAAATGTTAATAATGCGCCCTTCTGCTCGTAGTAACGGTAATGTTTGCTGAATTAAGAAGAACGGCGCCTTAATATTTACGGCCATAATTTCATCAAAAACTTCTTCTGTCGTATTTTCAATCGTCCCTTGTGTACCTATCCCTGCATTGTTTACTAAAATATCAATCTCTAATGTACCAACTCTTATTTGTAATTCATTCTTTAATTGTTCTACTAGCTTTTTGACACCTTCAATTGATTTGAGATCTGCTTCAATTAAGAACGCCTTTCCTCCATTAGATTCAATCTCACAAATTGTTTCATCTGCAGCTGACTTATTTCGGCCGTAGTGAATCGCAACTAATGCACCGTCGTTTGCCAATCTCATCGCAATCGCGCGACCAATTCCTCGACTCGCCCCTGTTACTAACGCTACTTTCCCATCAAGATTCTTCATTTTTTCCATCCTTCCTAAATTTACGTTTGATAAAAACCTATACTTATATTTTTATGTAAAAACCAATTATTTTAAATATAGATTTATAGGTAATTTAGTTCGTTCACTTATGATATTATAGTTATAGTTTGTGATTCACTTAAAAAAATAAAATAAGGAGGCTACACAATGCAAAATGCAGTAAAACTAGATGAAATCGACCATAAAATAATGAACTTGTTGTATGAAAATGCAAGAATTTCCGTTTCAGAAATAGGACGGATCATATCCATGACACAACCAGCTGTAAAGGAGCGTATGAATAAACTTGAAGATCAAGGCGTTATAGCGGCTTACCGAACGAAATTTGAGCCTTCTAAAATTAATAAAAACATTCAAGCATTCATCATGTTTAAAACGAGCCAATGCTCTGATTTTATCCAATATTGTAATGCCGCTCCTGAAGTAACTGATTTATATCGAATTAGCGGGGAATTTAATTATATGATGAAGGTCATGAGCGATTCGATGGATTCTCTCGCTGCATTTTTAGACTCTTTAATGCAATTCGGCTTATCGTCTCCTTTAATTGTTTTAAAGAGTGAGTTTGAGGAGAAATTGTCGTTCTAATAAAGTGATAGGCACCAGCTTTCCAAAAAAGAAAAAGGAGTGGATCATCCACTCCTTTCAATCACCTATCCCTGATTTCTCTGCGCCTCTCTAAACTCCTCCTTCACCTTCTCTAACAACCCTTCTTCCGTAATTAATCGATACGCCGTATTTGCTAATGCTTTTGCGGATGTAATTAATGCTTTATCCCCTAATTCTGAACGTGCCGCTTCTCTAAATTCATTCGTATGTGCAATTAAATCATCCGGACCAATTTTAATGTACGGGTGGATTGTCGGTACGACTTGGCTAACGTTTCCTGCATCGGTTGAACCAATACCAAATCTTTCTTTACGATTTACGTCTTCCCCGAGTAATTCTAGTTCTTCCGCTACGACGTCGTTATATGTTTTTGTTACGAGTAGTTCATCGATTTCATTTTGGAATTGATGGATTTTTACTTTTGTGCCTGTTGCTAGTGCTGCCCCTTGTGCGATATTTTTTACTTTTTCTGTTACTTCCGCACATCTTTTTCTCGTTGCAGCACGGATGAAGAATCTTGCTGCGGCGTAGTCAGGAATAATGTTAGGTGCTTTTCCGCCTTCTGTAATAACGCCATGAATTTTCACGTCTGACGGAAGTTGTTGGCGAAGTGCGTTAATACTGTTGTACAGCTGAATCACCGCGTCTAATGCGTTAATCCCTTCTTCAGGTGATGCTGCGGCGTGAGCCGTTTTTCCGTAAAAATGAAAATCAAGTGGATCGACTGCTAGTGAAGGACTCGTTGTTGCTGTCTTTCCGCTCGGATGAATCATAAGCGCTGCATCAATATTTTTAAATAAGCCTGCCTTTACATAACTCGATTTTGCGCTACCGTTCGATCCTCCTTCTTCAGCTGGTGTTCCGAAAACGACAATTTCCCCGCCAATTTCTTCAAGCGTTTCTGATAACGCGATTGCTGCTGCAACACTAATTGTGCCAATTAAATTGTGACCACACGCATGGCCAAGTCCTGGTAAAGCGTCATACTCAGCTAAAAATGCGATTGCTGGTCCTTGTTTTCCAGAGCTTTTTCGCGCGATAAATCCCGTTTCATGTCCAGCTATATTGTGCTGTAACTGAAATCCTGCACTACCTAGCAATAAACTTAACGTTCTAGATGCATAAAACTCTTGGTTACCAATCTCCGGATTCGCATGAATATCATGACTTGTTTCTATGTACTTTTCCTTATTTCTTTCGATACTCTCTTCAATTGTTTTTCTTTGTGACGCTACTCCTGTCGCTCCCATTTTTCTTCCTCCTTTTATTTTCACGTAAAAAAGCCTCTTTCTAAAAGATAGAAAGAGGCTTCTGTATATACAGTCAAAATGAGCTTCTTTCTTATCTTTCAAGTTACCTTGCTGGAATTGGCACAGTATTCATAACGAATCCGCTGCCGAGGTATCATAGGGCCAGTCCCTCCACCTCTCGTGATAAGAATTTTCATAAAATTATATTAAATTACATTCATTCTAAGTTCATTTCAAATAAAAGTCAAGGAATTCCTATCCGAATTTACCGAATATCTAAAAATCCTTTTAATACACCAATTGTCTCAGGTGCTTGCAGTCTTGCACATACGTACGGAAATTCCGTACTCCCCTCAAATATCATTTGAGATGTGAGCGGTGCGCCTGCCCAGAAGATTTCATCATCAATTACGATAAACGGGAAAGCTTTATTTTGTCTTTGTAACTTTACATTTTTCAGTGGAACTGGTCCATCACTATACACCGTTATTTGCGCATTTGTACGCATTAACGCTTGCCATACTCGCTTATCCACTTGTTTTGTACTTGGAAGCGAAATAATAATTTTTCGTTTTGCTGCTAAAATATCTTTTAATAGCCCTTTCGTTTCCTCAAGATTCATTTCCATAAACCAGCGTAATCGTTTCGATATTTTTCGTTCCCACAATTGTCTTGATGTCGTGCGATCATACACATCTCCGTGACGTTCTATATGAGCTGTTAATTGTGACAACGCTTGTTTTCTCGATAAATTTTTGCGCATATAGTGGCAATCTGATAATTGAATGAACTTCCGATACGATAAACTTAACTAAATCTATACAATTCAATCAAATTTACACGAGTTAGTGCTTCATCGTGTTCTCGCAACCCCAAAGGGACGAGGGGTATAACACTCCACACGAGGCAGTATCGTTACCTCCTAGTATCAAGCATTTAATTTTACCCATCTTGATAAATTTATCGCAGCATTTACATCCCTATCGTGATGGCTATTGCATGAAGCACAACACCACTCACGTATTTTTAAACTCCACTGTCCTTCTGGTTGAACCGAATGGTCGTATTTTACGCCGCAACATGAGCAAATCTTGCTTGAAGCGAACCATTTATCAGCTTTTACATACGCAATGCCATATTTCTCGCACTTGTATGATAAACATTGAAAGAAGAAGTATAATTTTTGAAAGGAAAATGCTTTCGATAGTTTTTTGTTTTTTAACAGGTTTGAGATAGATAAGTCTTCCACAACAATCCTCATTGGTTTGGTTTTCACCAATTTAGCTGTTGCTTGATGGATATGGTTATTTCGGATATTCGTAATTTTCCTAGATAACCGCAGGTGCTCAGCTTTCGCTTTTTCATATCCGGCAGATTGAATTTTTACACCTTTTTTAAATCTCCTAGACATATCTCTTTGTGCTGACTTTTTCCTTTTCAAAAGTTTTTTAACCTTGGCATCTTTGTTTATATTTCGTTCTTTCATACCATTAGAAGCTACAAACAGCTCTTTTAACCCAACATCCACACCAATCGACTCGTTCGTTAGTTCTTGGAATTCAAAATCTTCTTGGAACCCCACACTAATCCACCAGTGACGACCGTCAAATGTAACTCTTGGATTGGATGGTTTTTTGTTTCTTGGTAGTTGTTGGCTTGTTTTCACTTCTCCAATAGACTGAATATGAACGACTTTCTTTCCTATAACTAGTCTTTCATAATTGGCATAAAATCCTTGGATTACATCTTTTTTTGATTTATAAGAAGTGTGAGAACCATTTTTGTACTTTTTGAACGAATGCTTTCTTGCCATATCAAAATCTTTTGAAGCCTGTTTTGGCACTTGTGCATTAATGCCTTTTAACCACTCATATCTCTTTCGCTTCTTGATCTTTGTAAATCGTTTCTGTAAAGCTAACTGTGAAACAGATTTTCCAAATAGCTTATAGTATCTATCACTCATTCTTTTACAATAGTTATAAGCGAATCTTGCAGCATCAGCATGGTTTTTAAGCACTTGTTCTTGTTCAGGCGTTGGAATCAGTCTAACTTTCTTCGCCAATATCATCAGAATGTAACTCCTTTAATGAAAGATTTGTTCTTCTGAATCGTAGCGTGTTCCACTAGTATTCTTCTAAGACTACTGGGATACAAACCTGTTAATTCCGATACTTGACTAACTCGTGAAAATTTCATTATTATTCTCACCTCATTGAACCTATCGTAGCACGTACGTTCGATGAATTCAATGAAGTTTGATAGATTCAATAAAATTTATCTTGTTCAACTAGGGCCGCAATTCCTTAGCCAGTTCTCTTATGAACTTCTCATGTTTTCACATGAGCGCAGACTATATGTTTATCTACTTAGAGATAGAGGATTTTTCCACCACCATAGGCTTGTGGTGTACTCTCGTCAGTTATACGAGATAGTCGTTGAACGTTCATCTTATCCATTTTGACTTAGATGATTCGAGGCGGAAGACCCATTGTTCTAGTGTTTAGGATTTAACCTTGCACGATCTGATTGATTTTTTCTGCTTTCGCAACATTCACGCTCGCCATTTCTAGCCACGTTGTAGTTCAATCAGCTTTAGGGATTGCCCGCAGTTAACCCTCACTACTAGCCAATCACTTGACTAGCAGGGCTTACTGATATATTTAATTAACTTTCGTTATAATTGGTTAAATAAATCGTAACAGTTAGTTACCCTCTCGCTCTCGTCACTGCAACGTTGACGAGGCGATGGTTTTTATGGTCAAAGAATAATACGCCAGGTCGTTCTTGCGGATAACTATCTACTGTATCAAAAATCATCATATCTCTTTCAGATCCTTGGAACTTATGAACTGTCGCTGCTAAAACAGGTATGTTTTGGTATTTCGTTCTCTGTAACATTTCTCTAATACACGTTGATAAAAAGCGAGACTGCGCCCTGTAAGGCGTCACAACACCAATGGATTGCACACCGTCTAACAGTCCAATTAACATCATTTGCATTGCTACTAAACCAGACATAATGTTAAAACGAGATCCTGAAGCAGCGTCTTTTAACGAAAAAGCTCCCATTTGGCTCGTATCAAATAAAACACTTGCTTCATTTGCGAACGGCTGCAATTGCGCAAGTTCTTTACGTTCTGAAACAGACGGATGGTCGTATACTCTATTTTTATAAATAAATGAGTTTGTAAACTTAGATATATCCGCATGCATACGTCTTTGTTCCTGCAACATAAACAGGTTCGGATGTGCTTCTGATTTATTAACAGACTCCACAATCCCGGCATGGTAAAACATATCTTCGCCAAGCCATTTGCGAACGAGTTCATGGTTTGCCATCGCAATTGGAGGTAACTGTAAAAAGTCACCACAAACGACGATACGTTTTCCAAGTGAAGCAGCTAATGCAATTTGCGGAACAAACGCCATACTCACTTCATCTACGACAACTAAATCAAATGTACGCTCATAAATAAGTGAATCAATAGCACATTTCGATAAAGTCGCACCAATCACTTTCGCATTTTCAATATATTCTTTTTCTACTTCTTTAATTTTCGCTTTTTGCTTTCGAAGATCACTTTCTATCTCTTGTATACGCTTCTTATCAGCAGATGTTGCTTTATACGATAAAATCTTTTCACGAAGCTCTTGTCGTGTCTCTTCTAAATAGAGTCTCTCCTCACCCCAAGACCCGTTCGTCGTTTCAACTAACTTCGACGCAAGTAACGTTTCATGATTTCGTATATGTTCGTGTTGACTATAACCGTAACGAACAATTTCACCAGGCGTCCATTTCTTTTTCTTTTCAATTTGCTTTGTTACTTCACTCATTAATACGTCCACTGCTGCATTACTATGAGCTAACACAAGTACCGACTTTCCTTTTTGATAATGAGCCGAAATAATACGTGATAAATTGTAAGACTTCCCTGTTCCAGGTGGTCCCCATACGTACGTTGTCGGATTATAAAACGAGCGATACGCCAATTCATTTTTCGGATTTTTCATCTTCTCAATATGTTTCGGACTACTCGTCCCATCAACAAGACGCTTTATACGATTACGTTTCAGCTTATCTTTACGCGCTTCCTTCAATCTCTCTTGCAGTTGCTCTAAAAGCTGCCACGGTTCACTGTATAAAACAGCTTCTCGTATTTCACCTTGTATATAATCATTTAATTTCAGTTCTATTTCTAATCCATGTACAGATAATACTTCCCCTGTCGCTTCCCCACCATCGAACTCAATTCGAATCGGTGAACCTTCAGGTAAGCTTACTTCCGAAATAAGCTGAAATACGTATACTGTACTTTCATAATCTGTATATAAAAAACGACCGTTCATGATAGAAATTTTACTACCACCTATCGTTTTCCAATGTTTAATTTCATACGCTAATGCATAATGCCACTCTTTCATCGTTTCCGATAATGAAGGAGTTTGAGTAGGTGTATTCATCGTATAATCTCCTTCCTTCTCCCCAAACATACTTTCTCACTATACCATATAACACGCTAAAATTTGTAAGGTTTTTATCTTGCTTATTTTCTCAATTTTCAATAATATATTGTATATAATTTTCAGAAAGAAGGAATCTACATGCCAGTTAGAAGAATTGAACACGTTGGACTTATGGTTGCAAACTTAGAAACATCTATTTCCTTTTATGAAAAAGTAGTCGGCTTACAGCTCATTAAGCGAATGGGGCACCCGAATCCAGACTTAAAACTCGCTTTTTTAGGTGTGGAAGAATCAAAAGAGACGATACTCGAATTAATTGAAGGCTACAACTCTTCCCTTCCGGCAGAAGGAAAAGTACATCACATTTGCTTTAAGGTAGATTCATTAGAGGATGAAATCGAAAGAATACAGAAACACGGCGTAACCTTCCTACTAGGAGAAGAAATCGAAACATTACCGGATGGAACACGTTACATATTCTTTGCGGGTCCTGATGGGGAATGGATTGAGTTTTTTGAGACGGAGAGATAGAAAAGAATCAGAATTTTGGCCCTTATACTACTTCCAATCCTAATAAATACTTGGAAGATAAAAGAAATTTTCGTTTTCGTTGGAAGAATTCTATTAAATATAATCTTTTTCATAAATTGAATATTAACAAAAAAACAAACAGTGAAAAGGTTGCAGGAAGCAGCAACAAAGAAAAAAGTGTTACCTACAAAGAATGAATTTCACCATTCCCAATTTACGTAAAATTTGATATACTATTTTCATAAATTGAATATTTTACATTTTAGGAGGAGAAAATGGAGAAAAAAACAGATTTTTCTTTGTCACTTTTGTTTTTTTGGATTAAAGGATTTGTTTCAGTTGATTCAAGATTTGTAAAAGTATCCACCGGAAACACTATATTAGGGTTTATTCCTGCTGGAAAAGATAATCAAAACATTCCTTTAAAAAATATTAGTTCTACAATGATTTCTTCTCAGTATAGAATAAAACCCATTATATTAGGATTGATTATTCTTCTTTTTTCCTTTAATACCATGGGAAGTAACTTTATATTCGGACTTATTTTACTATTAATCGGAATTGGTATTTTAGGTAGTGGTTTGCAAAATGTATTAATTATTCAAAGGGCAGGATCGGATTATATTTTTTCAGTACCATTCTTTGAAAAAGCTAAATTGGAAATTATTCAAGATTGTATTGCTGAAGCTTTAGCTTATGACACGGATAAAACTGATCTAAATTTATTTTTTGATAAAAAATAAAAAAGGCGATAGATTAATCTGTACCCCATAGAATAGATTTTTTAAGTTTCTATTCTATAGGGTACATTTTAATTCTCTCCTATTTCTTTTCTTAATGAGGTAGAGCCATATCGCTATCAAGCTAATATTTTGAAGTAAGCCCTAAATGAAAATTTTTCTTTTTTAAATTAATAGATAGTAAACAAGAGAATTTGACAAATCAACAGCATTTCTCATTTGTAGAGTTTTAATTTTCAGTTATCAAACCAAAATAATATCCTACGTAGTATTCTCCTCATGACTTTGCTTCTAGAGTTTAGTGGCTTTTGAGAATCTTTTTAATAAAACTCAATATATTATTCTAAATAACTTTAGGTATCAATAAGGAGAATTTAATATCCTTGCAACCTTTGAATAACCAGAAGTTTCAGACTAACAAAGAGATTGTTTGATAATACATTTATATTCATTACTTCTCCATATTTACAAATAATTTACACATAATTAAAAATATTGAGGTACTGTTCTTTATGTTGTAAGGTTCCACAATTACTTTCATCAATTACTCGACGTACTGTTTCGATGTTTTCTGGAGTCATTTTAATAAATCCTTGCTTTTCGTGAGATAATACTTTTTGATGAGTCATTTTATGCATTGCATTGATTATATGACGATCAGAATTGAGATCAAGTATTACCTCTTCCCCTTTAATTCTCTCAGTCTGCTTTTCCTTAACATCTGAACCTACATACGTACCGACTTTGTAGCCAGTAAAAATACAAACTGCTATAACAACAACTAAGCTTAATGTGATTTTAATCCACTTTTTCAAACCTCTTGCTCCCTTGTTTATTAAAATGTACCATAAAAGAAGAGCTGTATCCCCTATCTATCCGGGCAATCTATATAAAGCATCATTATCAGTAGTCAATGATACATAAAATTTTTGTCCTAGTGGTAATTAAAAATCTTAGCTTGATGGGTATGGGGTATCGTCACATGCCCATCAACTTAAACTTTTGTTACACCCCCACAACGAAATTTTGAAGTTTTTTGGTAACAAAGAAATATATTTTATCTTTTTTGAAGAGATCTGATCTCTTAGATTACTGGTAACGGGGTAGCTTCAATAATAAAAAAACACACTACTCTTTCTATAGCATCATAGAAAGAATGGCTATGATGTATTTCTTCTATTTTGCTCCTATTAATGAGTAAGAAACGACATTATTTATTATTCTTCAAAACAACAACAAAAACGGACCTGTTATCAGGTCTTTTCTCACATTTTCTCTGTTATAACCCTTTAAAAACAGCTTAATTCATCCAATCTTCGTTATCTTTAGTTACTAATCAACAGATATGTTCACATTTTTGTAACATGTATAGACAAGCATATGTGTTATAATCAACTTAGCAAATTACAAATAAATTTGCATTTCCTGTGACCCTTACCTCCCAGTAAGGGTCTTACTCTTTTATAAATAATTATTTCAGTCCAATTTTCACAGATGTAAGAATTCTCATATATTAGACTTCATACAACCTTTTCCAAGGAACAATATACCGATACACAAATCCCTATTTATATAGGGATTTTTTTGTACGAGTTCCTCACCATCAATGTAAGAATAAAAAAAAGAAGGGGATTATCCCCCTCCTTTTACGCTTGCTCCGACTGCCGGAATTATTTCGTATACCCACGATTCAGTTCCGTTAACTTTTCATTGATGTTAAAAATTCTTACTCTAATATCTTTTACACCAGCTGCTTCAAGTCTGTTCTTGTGCATTTCCGCGTATTTTTCAGCATCTTGTTTTTCTTCAAATACATAGATGCCTCCAGCTTCTTTTGTTTCTTGATTCTCTGTCCATATTTTCCAGTGGAATCCTTCTTCTTCGTTAATACTTTTTGCTAAATCCCAAAATCCTTTTTCCATTTCTTCACCAAAAGGACCTTCAAACGGAAAATCAACTTGTAATAAATATGCCATCTTTGCTCACTCCTATTTTTAATATAAAATTCTTACCATTTCTTTTACTAATTATAATTTTTTTGATTCTAACGATGATACTGTTTACATTCGTATTGCTATTATTCCACCACTAATTTGAAAATCATACTATTTATAAAATACCCACAAAACGGTAGCAATTTGAACGCAAACAGTTTTAAATTATATTTAAAAAATATGATACAAACTTATCCCTAAACTAAGAACAAACAAAACAAGCGCAGGTATTGCTTTCTTAAAGGGATCTCTCGCTAGTACAATTAGAGTTAATGCAGCTGCCAGCATCGTACCGCCTAACAACAATCCTGCTAATAAAGCTACTGTTGGAATCCAAATTCCTATTAACATTCCAATCGCTCCTACGATCTCAAAAGCTCCAGTTAAGAAATTAAAAAACGAAGGTAAACCAAATCGCTTAAACTCATCTGCCATTTTCCCAGATATAATTTTCGTACCTGTCATTAAAAAGAACAGAAATAATACAACTTTTACTACATTGATTAATATTAAAATAGCAATCACATCTTTCTTATTTATTTGATACATTTACATGCTATAGCATATACAATACGAAATTTTGACTGGTACTAGGAAAAAACGTGATCCTGAATCGAATCTCATACAAAATAAAGATATCTCCACTATTCCTTAAAACAAATTATATGCTACAGCATATATAATACATAAAATAAAGTTTGTTCCTTATGAATAGCATCAATAAGGAACAAGTATTAATAGCGTGTATCATATAATTTGTTTAATAATGATTGTAATACTTTAATTTCTTCCTCGCTCAAATTACTCGTAACGAAATGGTGAGCGTCTGTCACTACAGGCAAGATTGTTTTCTTTAACTCGTCACCTTTTTCAGTTAAAAACAGGTTGTGTGAACGTCGATCTTGCTCATTCAAAGCTTTCTTTACAATCCCTTTTCTCTCCATTGACTGTATCATTCTTACGACAGTAGTTTGATCTTTATCAATCGCTTCTGCTAACTCTTTTTGAGTAGTGGCCCTTTGGCTACAAAGAACACTAATAATCCCCCACTGCTCTGGCGTAACTCCAAAAGGCTTTAATTTCTTCGTAAAATAATTCGTCATTTTCACATCAGTACGATGAACAAGATAGCCTATTAAATCATGTAAGTTCATATATCACCTCTATAAATTAATATATAAAAGAGTATAGCATACCAGTCAATTATTCACAGTGAATGTATTCATTTTATTAATTATATGCTATAGCATATATATTATAGTAGGTCATTTTAATTGTCAAATGAATTACCTATTATTTTTTTATGTCAAAACCACCTCTATATATTATAGAAGAAATGAATAATTTGATATATTCCTCTGACGATTTCTCCCTTTTCGTTTTGTAATGCTCTAATAACATTTGATAAAATATGAAACTTACAGACAACCCAAACACCTCTAAGGATATCTTACCCAGTTCTTATTGCCACAAGATAAGAAACATATAATTAATTAATCACCTACATTAGCAACTAAAACATCAAGAAAAGACATTCCAAATATGGAACGCCTTCTTTTTTATAAAATCATTCACTTAAATCTTCTATTTAACATAATCACTCATTTATCTAAAGAATTTGATTACGTGCATAACGCCCTTCTAACGTTTCCTGCAAAAATTAGTGAATCATCAATGTCTTTGATATTAACGTAAATTAAATTCAAATAATCACATAACCACTCATGGTGTATAGACGAAACAATTATTCCTCGTTTAAGAATTGTAGCAATAAATCTATTGACTTTTTTTGTAAGAGCGCTACCCGTCCTAGACATAATGCCCTTCCAGTGTTATTATCTCTTGATTTGAATGAGGAGGAATTTGTTATTCTAAAACGTTTTCCTAAGATAGTTGCCTTTATTTTATGCTGATTTATTGTTGCCACGCATTTTCCACCAACGAATCCTTCTTGGCCACTGATAATTCTGGCAAGCTGTTGAGAAATTGGTTCCTCATTAAACACCATACCTTCAATCATCCCCCTTTTACTGTAAGGTTATGAATGAATACATACATTTGAAACAGCAATAAATCTTTTCAGTTACAAGAAGAAAATAACAATCTAATGAAACCTGTTAACTCAATTATATTAATGGAGTTTAATGGTGGTTTGTCTTTTAGCGAACTAGAATCATAATTTGATTTGGTCCTGTGCGTTTCATAACACGATATCCTTTAGTTGATGTTGTAGCAATTCCCTCATCATTGGACTTACAATAACCATCTACTTGGCAGGTACCATCATCTCGAACCAGAAGTTTACCAACAAGACCAACTGGAACCCATTCAGGTCTTTGTAGACGTGGGATATACTCTTGTGAAGAGTCCCACTCAGGATTTAATATAGGTTCACTTTTTGTAAAGGAAGGGTGAATCACTCTTCCTTTGTCATCTTTTATTTCTGGCACAACAACTTCATGATATTGAGTTCTTCCCCATTCGTCTGTTACGAAAAGATTATGCCAACGTAAATCACTTGCATCTGCAATCATTGCTGGATTCGCACTTACTACTCCTAGGATATAATTATCATTTGCGTTTGCTTTTCGTATTTTGTCCCCGTCTAAAGTTACAAAGTATCCGACATCGATTGGATTTTTATCAACCGTCTCAAACATTTCTGCATAATCCGCAGCAGCAGAAAAGAATACAGTACCGTCGAGATAAAGATTTCCTGTTAGCCCTTCAATTACAGCGGAATTTAAGGATGGTCCAACAGCAAGACCATTTGCTAAATGCCAAGAAAATGGGAATCTGGTGACTCCATTTTGCCCCATAATATGAGAACCTGTATGAATTGAATTTACTACGGTATTTAGCCCTTCTGCATGGGAGTAATTTGCATTTGCTATTGTGTTTGCTCCCTCTGCATGGGAAGCAAATCCAAGCGCTGTTGTGTCTGCTCCCTCTGCATGGGAAGCAATTCCAAGTGCTGTTGTAAGGGATCCCTCTGCATGGGAGGCAGTTCCAACTGCTGTTGTGACTGAACCTTCAGCGTGGGAGGCAATCCCATTTGCTTTGGTATTTTCTCCTTCCGCATGAGAGTAATCCGCATCCGCTATTGAGGACACTCCTTCTGCATGGGAAGCGGTCCCATTTGCACTTGTGTTTTCTCCTTCCGCATGAGAGGCATTCCCACTTGCTGTTGTGAGAGTCCCTTCCGCATGAGAGGCATCCCCACTTGCTGTTGTGAGAGTCCCTTCCGCATGAGAGGCATCCCCACTTGCTACTACATCTGTCCCCTCCGCATGAGAGCTTCTTCCACTTGCTCTTGTGTTTTCTCCTTCCGCATGAGAGGCAATTCCACCTGCTATTGAGGATACTCCCTCCGCATGAGAGGCAAATTCAAATGCTATTGTGAAGTTTCCTTCCGCATGAGAGTCATCTCCACTTGCTACTGTGTTCTCCCCTTCCGCATGAGAGGCAAATCCCTCTGCTAATGTGGCTATCCCTTCTGCTACAGAACATCCGTTATTCGGATCAGTTCTAATACAGATTGTTGCGGTTGGTCCGGTGTTTGCCGTTGGGCCGGTGCTTCCTGTTGGGCCAGTGCTTCCTGTTGGGCCGCTGTCTCCCGTGGATCCGGTGTTTCCTGTTGGGCCAGTGTTTCCTGTTGGCCCAGTACTTCCTGTCGGTCCAGTGTTTCCTGTTGGGCCAGTGCTTCCTGTTGAGCCGGTGCTTCCTGTTGGTCCGGTGTTTCCTGTTGGTCCAGTACTTCCTGTTGGGCCAGTGTTTCCTGTTGGCCCAGTACTTCCTGTCGGTCCAGTGTTTCCTGTTGGGCCAGTGCTTCCTGTTGAGCCGGTGCTTCCTGTTGGTCCGGTGTTTCCTGTTGGTCCAGTACTTCCTGTCGGTCCAGTGTTTCCTGTTGGTCCAGTGTTTCCTGTTGGTCCAGTGCTCCCTGTTGGCCCAGTGCTTCCTGTTGGTCCAGTGCTCCCTGTTGGCCCAGTGGTTCCCGTTGGAAATGTTATAGGAGGGATAGGTGGTAATGTAGGACCAATCAAATTTGGATCTAATGCAGCTGCACTCAAAAAATCATCTGATATAAGACCTTCCCATTTTTTCTTATTTAACATGATTCACCTCCAAAAAACTTTTATCATAACTAATAGATGCACCGAATCAACAAAATAAAATCAATAAAAAAACATTCCATCATTTTTATGAAAAATAAGATATTTAAATACTTAAATATTATATTCATATAAGATTAATGTAATATTTCATTATCAGTAGCTAGGAAAAAGGAGGAACGATACTTTCACAAGGGAACCTCCTTTTTTATTCTATGAATCTATTCATTTTTTATACATTCCTAATCTAACGTAGTTTTATGATTCTCGTTTGTAACTGGATTATCCGAAAAACTGTATAAAATCTTGCATGTTCCTAGCATATATTTTTTCGGAATGCTGACGGTATTCCATGCCCATTAACTTAAGAAAAGTACACACCCCAAAAATAAAAAATGAGCTCATTTCTCAAAATAACTAACTATAGAGAAATAAAATTTCCATTTAGGAAGTACTGTAAAACCTTAACTTGATAGCAATGTGGCGATACCCCTATATACTAAAAGGGGCAGTAGAATCAAAATACACGTTAAGATAAGCGGGTGATTCAGTGACGTCCACCGTGATTCAAATCTGACTCGGAGTTCATCTCATACGTTATAGAAAGTATACCTAATTTAATAAATTCCCCAGCGATTTAACAATGTGCTAAAAACTGTTCAACCAGTGCGCAAAGGTTTATATTTTAAATGACGTGTTTAACACCGTACTCATCAAACTAAGATTATATAGCTTTAGTTTCATATGAGATTTTTTCTTTTCCTACAGTATCCGTCCAGCTTATTAAAAATAATAAAATCCCGTATTGAATAAAAACACGGGATTGTTATAAATGAGTTATTCACTTATTCGAAAGAAGTTCATTCGTTACATATTACTTATTTAATTAAGAAACATTCATATACCAGCCCAAACATCTTTTCCATATCGCCCTTCATCTTGCACACGATCCAACCAATTCCTTGCTTCTTGTTCACTAACTTCATGAATTTCTTGATAGGCTTGACAAAGGGTATCTTCTACGTCTGGAGCCATTTTACTTCCATCACCACATATATAAAGATGAGCTCCATTATCTAATAGCGAAATTAAATGGATTCTATCTTCTTTTATTATATGCTGTACATATGTTTTAGGATGACCTTCTAAGCGAGAGAAAGCTGTGTGTAAAGAGATTAATCCATCTCTTTCATCATTTTCTAGTTCTGTACGATAGAGATAATCCTTTTCAGGATGACGACAACCAAAGTATAGATGTGCTTCTCCTACCTTCATACCTTTTTGCTTTTGAACGCGACGCGCTTGTAAGAATCCACGGAATGGTGCAATTCCAGTACCTGGTCCAACCATGATAATTGGTGTTTCTGGATTTTCAGGTAATTGAAAGTTTGATTGTGGCGTTCGAATGAAACAGATAATCTCATCTTTATTATGACGCTGAGCTAAATAATTAGAAGCGACTCCTTCATATGTCCCTTCCCCGCTCCATGCAGGCGCATTTACAACACCGACCGTAATGCTCAGACGATCCTGTTCAACGAGTGGAGAGCTTGAAATTGAATAGTAACGCGGTTTGAGCGCCGGAAGAAGTTCTAAAAAGCGTTCAAATCGGATTTCACAAGCCTCATACTTTTCAAGAAGATCTAACATTGAAATACGTTTCTTTAATATTTGTTCTTGATAAACTCCCTCTTCCAATAATGATTCCAATTCCTTTTTATGAGGAGGGCATACTGTGAATGTCACCATTTCTCGTATTTGTGCTCGAGTGGCTGCTTCTTGCACTTCGACACTATAACTAAGAAGGTCATATAAACGAACAGGACTGTCTAAAGGTATGTGATTTACACTGCGCCCACTTGCGCTTAATATGACTTGATCCTTCCCGTTTAATCCAAAGCGTTTTAAAATTCGGTTGACATTTTTCTCACTATTAATTGGTAGTACCCCAAGGTGGTCTCCTTCTTTATATGTAGCCCCTTCTGGCAAGGATATTTCAATATGTCGCGTGCTTCTTTCACTGCTAGATGATTGAAGTTCACGATTTTCTAATATAGATGCATAAACTGCTTCATATGTTCGCGCAAGAGGAGATCCTCCAAGACGGCTGACAAATTGTAGGCTCAAAGTACTGCGTTCTTTCTCCATGTTTTTGTTAAGTTCCAATCCAAATGCCTTCATCGCATCAGACCACATACTTTGTTTCCATTGCTCGAGCTGTTCCTCGAAATCACCACTTGCATCTGCTTCTCCGCGTTTAGAAAATCTTGTTGCTCCTTTTTGAGCCATTTGCTCATCAATGTATCTTGGAATTCGCTGATAAGTACTAGCCCAATTATGATCTCCACAACCAAAAACTGCGTATTGAACACCTTTTAGCTCATCTGGTTTTAATTCCTCCAACCATTGCACAAACTGTCCTGCATTACTTGGCGGTTTTCCATTATAAGAAGAAGTTACAATAAGAACCGCTCCTTCTTTCGGCAAACTTCCAATTCGATCGTTAAGAGCTGCCACTTCCGTTTGAACACCTTCTAAACTAGCTGTATCCGCTAGTTCTCTTGCAATGCCCTCTGCTACCCCTGTATCCGAGCCATACAGAACAAGAAGTGAAAGATTATCGGCTCCAATAATGGAAGGAGTCTTCTGAACTTGCTGCTTGGTTTCATGGTTTTTCAGTTTCTCCTCTGTAGGCGCAAGAACAGTAGTATGGCTAATAGTTTCATTTCGAGGTACAATCCTAATCTTAAAATCACCAGGCTTTAGCGTTAATGTTTGTTTTACGTCCAGCTGATAGTCTTCATAATCGATGAATTCAAAATGTTGAAGAAGCATTCCCATTACGAGTGTCGCTTCATGAAGTGCAAACTGCATACCGATACATGCTCTCTGGCCATTTCCAAATGGTTTATAAGCATGATGAGGAACCTTATCCAGCTCTTCAAATCGTTCAGGTTGGAATTCTTCCACATTGTCTCCCCACGCATCTTTATCCCTATGTAGCTGTGGAATAAGAACAGAGATACGATCTTCGCCTTTCTTAATTGGGTATTTTCCACCAATCACTGTATCTTCTTTTGCATAGAGACTGAATGCTGGAGCAGTCGGCCATAGACGTAGTGATTCATTTAAAATCATCCGTATATACTTAAGCTTCATAACTTGTTGGTATGTTGGAGTGGGATCTGTCAAAACACGGTCTACTTCTTCATAAGCTTTTTTCAATTTATCCGGATTCTTTAATAAAAAATAGATTGCAAAAGATAACAATCCACTTGTTGTTTCATGCCCAGCTATTAAAAAAGTGATAATTTGAAAACGAATATTTTCATCATCTAATTTTTCACCCGTTTCCGGATCCTTCACATGTAACATACGGGAAAGTAAATCATTTTCTTCCTGATTCCCACTACTTTTACGTTCAGCAATAATATTATCTACTAAAGAAAACATAGATTGAATATCATGCTGAAATTGACGTTTCGTTCTCCACATGAGTTTGTCTTCTATATCCAGTCTCTGCAATTGGTGCATCGCCTCATCTAGAGCACGGGTCATGCTAGTGATAAAAGGGTGAGAGGTCTCACGATAAAAGCTATTGAATCGGTAATTAAAACCACATAGACCAATTGTATCTAATGTAAGGCGAGTCATATCCCCTGGGACATCTACATTTTCATTCGGATTCAGTCTTGCCCATTTTTGAACGAGTTGCACGGCAATATCGACCATCATAGCATGATAATCTTTCATTGCCCGTTGACTGAATGTAGGCATCAAAATATTATGAGCTTTTTTCCAGTTAGGCTCGTCAGTCTCGCTTGTAAATAATCCGTCTCCAGCAAAGGCACGAACCTTTGCTAAAGCACCCTCTATACTTTTATCAAATCTTGTTTCATCACAAACTTCCGCTACCAGTTCATGTCCAGAAACGACAATGATGGTATCACTTAAAGTTTGAATTTGAAAAATAGGACCATACTCTTCTGCCAGCTTAATAAACGATAGAGTCGGTTTATCTTTATCGATTAATGGGAGATTCCCCAGCGGTCCATATGTTTTCGGCTGAGGAATGGCAGATACTTTTTTATCCATTACAAACACCCTTTCAAAAAGCATGAAATAAAGTGAAACTTTAATCAGCCCTCACCAATCGGGCGAGCAGTTGCTCCCCCCACCTAACTTCTTTGCTTCCGCTGAATTTTGAGATGGGGGTCTTACTGCCCGGCAAATAGCGAGATAAAATATCCCAGTCAATAAAAAGAACATAGTAATGAATCGCCTGGAATAAAGTTATGTAATTGATTACCTTATTTTATCTTTTCCCTAACTATTCACGATTATGATATTACTTATAAGGTTGGTAATCTAAACCGTCTATTGACATTAGATTTATACCTTGCAGAAAAAATAATATATTACAATGAGGCATATTATTATAATGTTTATTAGAAATTGAGAGCTAAAGGTTGTAGTATTAGGAAAACCAGTAGTTTCTCATGTCAATTCAAACAAATACGATAAGCAAGTATACTCTGTTGCTAATGAAAAAGGATTTGATATTCATATCAAATCCTTTTTCATTCTGTGTAATTATTTCACTTTTTCTTTCATCTCTTTTCCCCTTTTAGTAGAAATCATCATCTCGATTTTTATTTTGCTCTATCGATTTAACCTCTCGACAGCTTCCGCGCTTGTATCTACACGTTTAACGAAAAAAACTAATAGTAGCGCAACAACATTCATGCCCAGCGCTACATAGAATGAATGCTGAATTCCGGATAACAAAGCCTTCTGCGTTACCATTGCCTTCGTAGCTTCTGTGAAGGTTGTTGGATCTACATGAGCCATTAAACTTTCAGCTTTTGTTTTTGTTACAGAATTCATAATCGTAACAAGAATAGCAGTACCAATTGAACCGGATACTTGTTGAGCTGTATTATTAACAGCTGTACCGTGCGGATTTAAGCGCGTTGGCAATTGATTAAGGCCATTTGTCATAAGTGGCATCATCACCATCGCCATCCCAAACATCCGCAGTGTGTAAATAAGAATAATATGTGTGTGACTAGAGTCGAGTTGTAGGTTTGCTAGCATATAAGTTGAAACGGCTGTAATGGAAAGTCCTACTATACCAAGAATACGAGGGCCATATTTATCAAATAGTTTACCTGTAATTGGTGACATAATCCCCATTATTACGGCACCTGGAAGCATCATCAGCCCAGAACTCAGAGGTGAAATACCGCGAACGTTTTGTACATAAGCTGGTGTTAAAATCATACCCGAAAACATGGCCACTGCGTTGACAATTGCAATTACAGACGCAAGCGCAAACATTGGGTACTTATAAACACGTAAATCCAATAACGGTTCATTCATTTTTAATTGACGAATAATGAATGCAATTAGGGCAATAGCGCCTATGATTAAGGTTATTACGACAACTTTATTTGTCCAACCATCGGAGCTTGCAGAACTAAATCCATATAACAGACCGCCAAAGCCGACAGAAGATAATAGTAATGAGAGATAATCAAGTTTTGCATTTTTGTTTTGTCTCATGACATTTTCCGATTTCCAAATCCCTAACAGTAAGCTAATGATTGCTAGCGGTAAAATCATTTCAAAAAGCAAACGCCAGTCATAATACTCTACAATATAACCTGATAGTGTCGGTCCAATTGCTGGAGCTGTAATCATAACTAACCCAAAAATCCCCATTGCTGTTCCCCTTTTTTCTCTCGGAAAGCTTACTAGCATAATATTCATTAACAAAGGTCCCATCACTGAAGAACCTGCTGCTTGAACCATCCGACCAGTAAGTAATAAACCGAAGTTCGGTGCTACAGCCGCTAAAGCCGTACCAAGGATAAAAATCAACATGGATGTAATAAATAAACTCCTATTGGAGAAGCGGGTTATTAAAAATGCTGATGCCGGAATTAATATACCACTTACAAGCATATATCCTGTAGAAAGCCACTGGATCGTTGAATAATCTTGAATTTCTAAATCCTTCATTATTGATGGCAAGGCCACATTTAAAAGCGAGTTATTTAGAAATGAAACAAATGCCCCAATAAAAAGGATTACAAGCATTACATATGGTGGTTTTCTTTTATGTAACGTTTCACTCATAGATTGATTTACCCCTTCATTATCAATTCCATTGATTAATTTAACTCGTTTGCATATTTGCACGAGAATTTATTACCCTTGCAGTATTTTGCCAAACTCTTCGAATGGATATTCTCTTTTTAGCAATTCTACTTACCCAGCTTAAAATTTTGAATGAATATGTAAACACGTTTGTTAACCGAAATTACATTAGGTTAAAATAAACAAAAAGAGCTAATGAAAATACCCTTCTAAAATAAAGCGAAACTTTAATCCATGTTTTTTTACTGACAGCCCACAACAAACAGCGGGATAAACCAACAAGCCCACACACCCATTCCTTTAAATACAGGCTTGGAAATCTAGTTATGTAACCATCCATAAAAAGGAATATTACATAGGCTAAGTCTAACATTACATTTTTAAAGTAAGGGGAATAAGCTTATGCACCAATATTGGTATGTGAATTCAAAGGAAAACGAGGAACAATATAATAACCAAAATTCAATGTCATCTTTATATTCACAGCCCCAAATAAATAAAGCTGACGAAATGAGTGGTTTGAAGATTTGTGAGGATTGGAGTTGTCGCTTCTATCCAATTGGTTCGGATTCACCAGCCAATTATATGACTTTCACTCCCGATCCTCCTCCCTTCTCTTTTGGTCAGCCAATCCATTATGCAGGGATGATGCCCCAAGGACATCCTGCTAATTGGACTCCATTACCAAGCCATGCAGGTTTTAATTATCAAAAACCTCCCATCCCCTGGGCTCAACCATTCAACCATACAGGGATGTTCGCACAAGGTCATCTTGCCGCCTTACTCTCACCGCCAGCTAAAGCTTTTAAATTCAGTAACAATAACTGGGGTATTTTCGGAAACCCTCCAGGATGGGGTGGACAGATAAGTCCCATGGGATGGGGGAATAACGGAGGTTACGGTCAGCCAGGAATGCTTGGAAACTTACTTACAGTAGGAAAAGGCACTATGAATGGAATTGGAATGCTTAGTAGTCTAATGGGTATGGGGAAGTTCTTTTTTTAGTGGATTAGAACGAGAGGATAGGTCCATAGCCCAGACTTAAAAACCAGTTCCTTTTCTCCATTGATTTCATCTTCTTAAACATGCTTCTAATACTCCCTCCAAGTTCGTTTCCTCGTCTTTCAAATTATAAAAACATCTATTTTGTATCTGATAAATCAATAGAGGTGTAGTAGCACCAACAAAATGCAAAACCCGGTTCCTTTACGAAAGAACCGGGTTTTTTAATTTATTTGAAAAGTAGTCAAATCTTTTTTTCATTATTTAACACTTTGAACACGGCCAATTTGTCCATCTTGTAAGCGAACTTTAATGCCGTATGTATGTGTTTCACTATGTGTTAAAATGTCTTTCACAACGCCACTTACAGTTTTACTATAGTCATTATCCAATTGAATAACTACATGTGAACCAACTGAAATTTGTGATCTTGTTGGTTTCCCACCTGTTGCTTGTGTCGGTTTTTCTTGTTTTTGTGTTCTCTCCTGTTGTGTAGATTGCTGTTGCTGAGCCTTCTTCTCTTCTTGCTTGCGTTTTTCTTCAGCGACTCTTTGTTGCTCTTCTTGCTTACGTTTTTCTTCAGCGACTCTTTGCTGCTCTTCTTGTTTACGTTTCTCTTCTTCTGCTTTTTGTTGCTCTTCTTGTTTACGTTTTTCTTCTTCTGCTTTTTGTTGCTCTTCTTGTTTACGTTTTTCTTCTTCTGCTTTTTGTTGCTCTTCTTGTTTACGTTTTTCTTCTTCTACTTTTTGTTGCTCTTCTTGTTTACGTTTTTCTTCTTCTACTTTTTTGTCTTCATCCACTTTTTGCTCATTTGGCGCGCCCTTTAACTTTTCTTCATTACCTTTACAAGCACTTAAAGCAATTACACATAAACTCATAAGTGCAAATAATAACAATTTCTTTGACATTTAAAAATCCTCCTATATACACATTACAAATCAATAACTTTCATAGCATAACAAAAATACAATCCTTTCTTTGTCAAAATTTGTCGTATATATTTATTTTCTACTAAGCACTGATACTACAATAAAAATGGAGATTATTATGTCGATTCTTGCAAAAAATACGTTCGTCTGCTAGTCAAGTAAACCTAATTCATAAAAATCTTCATCTTATGTATGAAAGAACTTGAAGCAAAAAATGGAAAGAGGCTGTCTCAAGTATTTAGTGAAACCATTGAAAAAGCATTAATAATCCGAGATATTTTAATTAGCATAATCTATTACTTACGAATAATAGGAAAGGATCTTCCATCGAAAGATCCTTTCCTATTGCTCATCTAACTTAATAAATAAGTTAATTGCATAACGCTCTTCTAACTTTCCTTGCGAAGCTTAGTGGATCATCAACGTCTTCAATATTAACGTAAATCAACATACCTTCGCCGTGGATTAATTATTAACCCATAAGCTTGCCATAAATGCTGTTGGTTTGTAATAAAGTTTGATCAAAAGCATGCTACAAAAATTGATTTTTTGATATAAAAACAAAATATTCCGAAAAAAACTCGGTCAAAATGCTTGGTTTTTTTGTTGTTAGTGAATCATTTTTCATAAAAAAGTTTAATCATTTTTCTACCTGTGTTTGCTCAACAATCACGCCCAATTGCGATATTATTAAATTGCTACCCTTTTTTCCTTTTCGGCCAAATAAAATTGCTTATGGCAATCAAAAGATCGATACCCAACACAAGTGTCCATACTTTTAGAAAGCCAGCCAACACTTCTGTTCGCGAAGAATCGTTAATTAAATAGATTAAGACAAATAAAATTCCGGCACCTATTAGAAAAGCAAGCACATGTTGTCCCCAGCTTTTAAAGTAGTGTTTTGCATAATCCATGCCAAATCTTTTAACTGGTTTCGCTCCTTGTTTCATCACATAATATTGAAAGCGTATATCAGCCCACTCAATCATACTCCTACCGAATGCGATTGAGATTCCAATATAAACAGCAGCTATTGCATGCACTTGGGTAGCAGTCGCACCACGATACAAGTCCACACCCGTAACAACTAATAAAATTAAATCAATAACAGGTGTTAAAGCTAGGAAAAACAATCCTAATTTATTTTTCTTAAGGATATATCGTGTGAGCAGACCTAAAGTTATAACAACCCAAAACCCTATTTCACAAGCAACGATCAACCACGCAATTACATTCACCCCAACACCCCCTTGTACAACGCAATTACTCGCTTTTCCTTAACAGTACCACAATATGGCCCTTTAGTGGAGTAACTTTATTGCATAGGATTGTTAATTATTTTGCGTAGTTTTAGTACTTTCAGGGAATTCATAAGATGTAGAGATTGAGCCACTTAAATGAATGGCAGAAAGATAATTTTATTATTTATATTACAATACCTTAAGAGCTATGGAACAAATTCTTCAACTAAGCAGCTAATAGAAGCCTGGAGATTTTCCACAATCAGTAGCTCGTCGCTATCAAACTAAAATTTCATTTTAGGGAAGAATGTATTTCTTTACATGATAGCAATGGGATTTCTCCAGTATTTCGAACAAAAACCACACTAAGCACATTTTCATACAAAAAAGCCAATTTTTGTCCTACTAAGGATAAACCGGCTCATTGTAATTGATCTTGAAGGACTCGTTATATAAACTCGTCATTTTCATCAAAAAACATGGCTCTAGCTAATACATTTTTATCCGATTTTTGGTTAATAGAGACATGTGATTTAAATTATCCTTTGTTATATAGACCAGTCATTTGCCACATTTCTTTTTACATATATTTTTTTAAAAGAAGGTTTCCATTCTGAGAAATCCTCATAAACAAACGTTATGTTGTTACATATTTCCTCTGCAACTTCATACATATGTTTTATATCATTAGCCGTAAATAATATAGCCCCTTTGCGTTGCGTGCTATCTATAATAGTTGGTATGGTATCGCCCTCTTTTACTACTAGATCAATTAATACGACCTCGGATATGTTAGTTAGCCCTTTATACTTGATTTCTTTTAAGCAACCTGGTTTTGGAATCAAGCTTAAAGACATAGCATGACATTTTGAAGGTACACATCTAAATTCATCTATAGTCTCAGTATTTAGCGCATCATAATAGTATCCAAATTGAGATATGCCAGTTGTTAGTTCCACCATCTTCCAGATGTTGCCCCCACCTATTCTAACTTGAGACTCTATAATTATTGGCTTATTTTGTTTGTCTAACTTTATTTCTGTATGAGTAATGCCATTTTCCATTTGCATGTCGTTCAAAAACATCATTACTTTCTCCATAATTAATTGTTTTTGAGATTCATCTATAGGTGCCGGCATAATCGTATAGTTTATTAGAAATGTATCTTCTTTACATACTTCAGCTGATATAGCAAGTATAGAATGTTTTTTGTTATAAGAAACGGTTTCAACCGTATAAACTATATCACCTGCAATATACTCTTCCACTAAAACAGGTAGTTGAATACCATTTTCTTCAATAAATACCCCTACGTCATCTCCTGAGTCTAGCTTACATACTCCTTTACCCCCTGCCCCAATCGGCGGCTTTATTATAACACTATCTTTTTTATTCAAAAATTCATTAATGTCTTCAGTATTATTACAAACTGTCGAATCTATCGAAAAGTCTTTACCTGCTAGAATTTCACGCATCATGTCTTTATTACGAGTTATCATATTAGCATTGTAAGAAGGTCCTTTAACATTAAAAATCTTTGCAATTATACAAGCCGTATCTAATGCTGTTTCGTTGAAAGATACAACCACATCAAAAGGTTTCTCTTTAAATAATTCTTCAGCATAGTATATAGATAAGGGTATGTTTGTTGTATCTATTTCTTTTTTATAGAAACATTTTTCTAAGATAAATCCATCAAAATATATGTGTCTAGCGTAAGATCCTATATAGGAAACAGTGTACCCACTGTCTAATGCATCTTGTATAGGCTTTGTCCATCCCCCTATAAATAAAATATGTGGTTTATTTTCTATGTCAGTTCCTTTTAATACCTTATGCATCAATATCAGCTCCCCTAAAATGAACTCGTATATTCAATGTCAGTTCCTTTTAATATGCCTCGTCTTAACAACGCCACTAAACACAATGTTGTTCCAAATCCCCCTATAAATAATGTAATTTGAAGCCCGAATATAGAAATTAAAAGTGCACTAGCAAAACTTCCCAATGCCCAAGCTCCCCAATTAAGCGTGCGCTGTACAGCATTTACTCGGCCCAGCATGTGATTTGGTGAGGCAAGTTGTCGTATAGTTGCGGCGTAAGGGCCAAATACACCTTCTCCCATACCATGTATAATACTTGCGGCTACTATACCGTAAATTGTTCCCATATATCCCATTATCGGTATAAAAGCCAAACCGGTAACTGATACAGTAGCGCTATAAATAAGCATTTTTGTATTATTAATTTGTTGACTTTTTTTCATGAGAACCGTATTACCTATTAAAAATCCGACCGCTGCTGAACCTACAACAAACCCTATTTCAATTTCAGATAGACCCATTACCTTATAAAGGAATATTACTAAAATACTATTTAGTATGTATTTAAAAAAACCGTAAACAGCACCACATGTCACAATTGGCTCTAATACAGGGTGTTTTTTGAAATATATCAGACCTTCATATATGTTTTGGTATATGGATTTTATATTTACGTCTTTTAAAGAACCCTCTGTATGCGGTTTAAACTTTGAAATAAATAATACAAACATAAAACAAACATAATACGTTACTGCGTCAACAGTGAATGAACCTGTTAATCCAACTAGAGTAATGACGATTCCAGCTAGCATAGGACCAATTACTATAGAAAGAGACTCTGAAAGTGCTAGTTGAGCATTTCCTTTTTTTAAGTTGTCTTTATCTGTTACTATTTCCGGTAAGAAAGAAGGAATAGCGATGTTGTAAAATGTGGTGAATATTCCATTTAAAAACATGACAACTACCAATAAGGGGAACGTTATAATATTTGTTACAGTCAGTATGAATACTGATAAAAACAATACTCCTTGACATATACTACAAATTAGCAAAATATTTTTCCTATGAAAAATGTCTATTAAAGCACCGGCTACTAACCCAAAAATTAGATAAGGGACGAATATAACCCCACGAAGTATAGCAGCATTTGCTTCACTTGTTTGTAACACCTCTAATGCAAAAAGCGGCAAAGCTACTATTGTAAACTGAGTACCTAATAAACTTATAGACTGTCCTAACCAAAGCTTGTGAAAATTAAAATGATTGCTACCTTTCATAATATCCCCCCATCAAATCCAGCTTTATAAATTATCAAGTTTGCGATATAAGTCAAAGCAGGCGAAACCTACCTTTCAACTAATGTCTGTACCACATAAAAATTCGAAACCTAATATAAAAACGATTTTAGTTTCAAATGATGACTAGATGTTTAAAAATCTTCTAGCTAATGAAAAGCTCATCTTCCGAAAGATACTTCCACATTCGTTTATAAACCAAATGGTATACTGATGGAATTCACTTGTAAGAATCTGATTGTGAATTAGTTTGTTTCGAATTCATTTTCCAATCGTATGTCACTTTGAATCACCTCCAGCATCAGTATAACCTTGAAGGCACGCTATTGTACGCATTTTGGAATGTAATAGCAAGATAACGAAGCTACGATGACGAAATGAATGGATTTAACCTTGTCATTGGAGGACATATTCACATGACAATTGATTAAAATAGATCATTCACTATAAAATAAATTTTTAGATAAACCAAAATAACATGCAAAAAACCCCTTCAAATTTGAAGAGGTTTTTAATATATAGAAATTAGCTTAAAGCAAAGATAACAACTCTTGAAGGGGGCATTTTTTTCTTATTCATGTTTATTGAGGAGCCTTTGTTTGAAGCAACTTTAACCCCATCCCAATAAAAATCAGTCCTGTTACTTTATTTAGAATCATTCCTACCTTTTGATTTCCTCTTAATTTTTTGGTGACATAGGAAGAGAAATAAGCAACAAATAAACACCACAATAGTCCAGTTACTGTAAAAGTAATTCCTAAAATGATAAAAGGTATAGGACCTGAAGCCTTTGTATCTATAAACTGCGGCAGAAACGCAATAAAGAATAAAGAGACTTTTGGATTCGTAAGACTTGTTAAGAGTCCTTGTAAATATATCTTTCTTTTGATTTACAACCGATAAAACTGATGGGGTGTACCATTCGTATCACGGAGCCAAAACTCACTATTGAATAAATAAAACCCCAGAAATCCAAAGGTCTCTGGGGCTTCCTTATATATTTAGCTCTTTTTGCTTTTTGTTTTGTTTATGTCTATACAGTAATTTTCGACTTATGAGAGAAATCAGTAATAAAATCAATATTAGTACGAAAAGTTGCATAAATGACAAATCAAAATATTTAGCACCTGTAACGATTAAAAGTGTAGAAATTGTGCCTTTTACAACGAAAAAAATAATAACCCATAATCCGCCTTTTTTCCAGTTCATTTTATATTACCCTTTCCTACATTTAAATTATTAAAAAAATTAGTGATAGTTTTTGAATGTGATACCTTAATAGAAATCTATTATATGAATATAAGAAATAGACTTTTTCATAAAATTCATGTCCAATTACATACGACGATTCCATCATAAATGAAAATGATATTCAGTGTCAATTTTATTGACTATTTGAAAACCTGTTTCTTCATCTTAATCTCTCTCCACTTTACTTCTTATAAGCAATAAACTCTTGTATTCAAACAAAAACACCTCCATTGCATTTGCACACTTTGTATGCGAATGCAAGAGGTGTTTTTTCATGTACCATCAGGTGCTTTATTTATTCGTTTAAGTTCTTAATACGTAGCTATTTTCTAGTACACGATAACTGGATCATACGTATTCAAACTATCATACACAGTTTTTGCAACGTTAGGAAGAAGGTTTACACAACCGCCTGATCCTCCTGTTAAATAAGCATTACTTCCCCAGTCTTTTCGCCAGCCGGCATCGTGGAATCCTTGACCGCTATTTGTGAATGGAACCCAGTAATCTACTTTAACTGCATAATCAGCTTTCCCTACTGCGCTGCCTCTTAGCGTATATGGTGTACGTTTGTATAGAACGTACCACACACCTGGTGATGTATCTTCACCCGTGCTATGTTTACCCGTTACTACATTTGTTGTAACGACTAGTTTGCCATCTTTATAAATCCAAATTTGTTGGTCTGCAATGGATACTTCTGCATATGTGTCTCCTATGCCATTATTCGATGTTGTTTTATAACCGATCCCTTCTTTCTCCCAACCATTCCCGTGAATGTTAGAAGCAGAAAGTGATTTTTCGCCTTTTTCAAAGGCTTGCCCAACTTGTTTTGTCTCTTTTTCCACATCTAGTGCCCAGCCGTATCCTTGTCCTTTTACTGATATAACCGAACCAGAATGTGTTTTAAAAGCGAAGTCTTTATGTAATGTAGATTTAGCCTTATTAATTTCAGCAACCTTATTCTTAATATCGCTCGCATCGATTGTCACTTTCATATCCTTTGACATAGAGGCATTTTGAATTAAATCTTTCGCTTTTAACGAATACACTTCATCCTGCACTTTATAATCAACAGACTGCGTAAGAAGATTTTGTAATGCTTTCTCTTCTTTTTTAATAATTGGATCGTCTTCTTTAATAGGTTGTATGTATGCAGACTTTAGATGAATTTCGCTTTTATGCTTCTGTTTATCGTAATCTTTTAGTAAACTCGCAACGTCATATTGTTTTCCATCAACACTCTTCGAAATTACAACTTTTCCTTGTTCAAGCTTCGCCATAGCATCTTGAGGTGCCTTTAATTTTTCATTCATAGACACGAGCTTTTCTTCTACAAGTTTTTTCATCGTTTCACTACGATACTGCTCTGCCTTTTTTGGTAGCAATGAATAATCTTTTTCCTTTGAAGAAGGGAAAAATGTCCACTGGCTTTTTAATAGTTTCTTAACTTGCGGCAAATCTTTTTCCGTCAGTTCCGTTTTTGTCTCTTTTTCATCTAAAATTTGTTGTTGATCAATATAAACTTTGTTTGCTAGTCCAGATGTTTTTAATTTCTGTATTGCCTCATCAGCGCTCATACCACCGACTTTTGTATCATTAATCGTAACATTAGAATTGAAGTGAGTTGCCTGATAATAACTCATTCCCCCAAGGAGAAGTGCAAGTACACCGCCACCTGCTGCGATAAGCTTCCAATTTGTAAAACGTTTTTTGGATCTTACCCGTTTTTTCTCAACTTCTTCAACAGATTCATTTACTGTATTGTTGTTCATCAATCTTTCCCCCGTATACATTAACGTCAATTGATTTTAAACCAAAACCATTGAATAGTGTACCTTATTTTTCCTGAAATTTCATTGTTTTTAACTAGGTTTTATCTCATTTAATCTATTAAAGTTAGATTTTTTAATAGAAAGATATATAAAGATAGTAAATAACGCGAAAAAGGACCACATCAATCGAGTTATTATGGGACCCATCGCATTTTGAAGGATGATACTCTATAAACATTTTAACCTAGTAAAGTAATTTTTAGAAGGTCCAAGTTAGAGACAGGCAGCATAGAATATCTCTTATTTATGAAAAATATCCACAAAAAATGACCTACATGTAGACTCTTTTTTGTGAATATTTTAATGCCGCATATTTTATTAATTTAAATGCGAACCATGCTTCCTGATTGTCACCAGGTTTCACAACCTCTAATCTGCCTAACTAATTTCACCTTATGATATCTTTATCATCAACAATTTCAAGTTTCTTGAAAACTATTATATATGTTTATACCACGCTTTATTGATACGTTTAATCTTTACAGGTGTTGAATTTTTAGACTCATCCTTTGTTGTAACCCTATTATTAGAACATCCTGCAATAGTGAGACAGCATGTAGCCAATAAAACTAATACTATTAATTTCTTCAAATAGCCACTCCTATATAAGGGAAATATTATATTAAGAAAACTAAACATAACATCGAATCTTTATAAAAACAATATATTTCCTAGTTTTATTATCCGTTGGCAGATTAAAGCACACCTTAAGGAGCATGAATCCAATGTCTAATTTCCATTTTATCCGATTCTCAATGTTTATTCCAACATAAAAAGATAGCTATTATTGTTGAAAACTAATTATCTCTCAAAATGAAAAATATGAACTGAATCCCTATAATCCAATATAGTTTACTCAGCTAACTTTTCCCCTGTAACAATCCGAAACAAAATAGCTGCATTTTTTTCTTCTAATTGAGCGTACCGATTACCACCCGAGATGATTTCCACTGTATCCTTATTAGGGCTTATCCAAATTTGATACAACACAGCTTTCGCCTCTATTTTCGGATTTTTAAATTGAAAAATAAAATGATAATCAGCTGGACGAGACATTTCCACTTTTTTATTTTCAAAAATAGTATCCTTTAATATTTTCTTTACTTGCATCACTTCATTATTATCTGTCACTACCTTAAAATCTTCATATTCATTATCACCAATATCTTTTTGCACTTCAATTCTTTGCTCTTCATTTCCTAGTATATTTGAACAGCCAGTTACTATTAATATACAGATAATAATAAAAACTAAAGACACATTTCTATCCTTCATATGTCATAGCGATCCTATTAGCGGTCATCTCTTTTTGTAGCCGAGCTGAGAAGAAAATTTTAGCCATCATCGGGTTATGTTTTACTCTATTTAATACAGCAATTATTTTATTCTTCCTTTGGTTCGGTTACCATTTCACTTAAGTGAAATATAAATAAACTCCATAAGCTACAAATAAAATTAATAAAATAAAAAATACCGAGTATCGTGTATATCATCCATTTTAAGTTTGAACTTATATACTCCCCCTTCTGGCCTCCTAATAATTCCAGTATATAACAAAAAGCATTGGATACCCAATGCTTTTTCATACTTACTCGAATAAAGATGTATTCGCATATAAAGCTGGTGAACCACCTGAATGTACGAATAAAATATTGTCCTCTTTATTAAATGTACCTTTTCTAATTAAGTCGATTAATCCCGCTACTGCTTTACCTGTGTATACTGGATCAAGTAAAATACCTTCAGTTTTTGCTAACAGCTGCACTGCTTCCACCATTTCTGGCGTTGGTAACGCGTAACCTGGCCCTACATATTCATCAAAGCATGTAACAGCTTCGCGCGGGATAAAGTTTGGAATACCAACGTGAGCTGAAGTTTCATCTACAAGTTTTGCTACTTTCTCTTCTTGCTCTGCTTTTCCTCTACTTACGTTAATTCCGATTACTGGGATGTTACTTTGTGTTCCAGCAAAACCTGTAATTAAACCAGCGTGCATGCCGCCGCTACCGCTTACGCAAATGACTGAACTGAAATCAATTCCTTGATCAAATGATTGCGCCATAATTTCTTGCGCACAAGCAACGTATCCCATTGCGCCAGTAGGATTTGATCCACCAACTGGAATGACATATGGTGTATTCCCTTTTTCACTTACTTCTTTCGCAACCTTATGCATCTCTTCCATAAGATCTGCTCCGTTTCGTACAACAATGACATTTTCAGCACCTAGTAAATGATATAAGAAATAGTTTCCATTAAAGTCTGGCTTCTCTTCTGGCTCAAGCCCTTCTTCTAATACAAGAATACATTTCATTTTCTCTTTCACCGCAGCTGCCAGTGTTAGGCGGCAATGATTGGACTGAATACCACCAGCTGTAATTAACGTATCTGCACCCTTCGCCTGTGCATCCGCAACTAAAAACTCTAACTTTCTCGTCTTATTACCACCAGCTGTTAAACCAAGTAAATCATCTCGTTTAAAATAAATAGTCGGCCCACCAAATGCTTCTGAAAAATTGTTTAATTTTTCAATCGGTGTATATGACTCTGTATATTTTTTTCTCGGGAATTTAGCTAAATTCATGAATAACGCTCCTTTGTACTTCTTTCACAATGTATGTAACGTTACTATTATTGCATGTAAAAATGATGAAGTCATCTTTCTGGGGGAAAAATGTGTTGGAATTCGGCTTTGGTGAATGAAATTATAACTTCAATACGGTACATGAAATTTATATCAGCGATTCTTAACTTATATCGGCGATTTTCAAATTATATCGACCGATTCTTAATTTATATCAGCGATTTTTCAAATATATCGACTTACCGACAAAAATCGACAATACAAAAAGGCCCACTCTTTAAAAAGCAGGCCCTCTTCCAATCACTTATTTGCAGAAAAACGGAGTAACTGTGTTAATCCTGGTTCTAAATTCATTTCGCCTTTATGGCGTACGTATACGATTTTGTCCCCGTCAAATTTGGGCAGGTTTCCTGGATTATACGTCAGCCACTCATTCGTTCCTTCTACATTATACTCCATATACTCCGTTGCACCGACAACTACGTTTTTACTATCATCAGCGGTTACATTGGGTGCCATTTGTGCAATTTTCGAATCACTAATTAATAATTTCTTTATTTCCTTATCACGTTTGTAATCGTAAGCTGTCACCATTACATCGCTACCATATGCTTTCACTTGCAACCCTTGTTTAAATGAATAACCATCAGGAGCAGTCTTCTCTCCTCCATTTGGTCCAGCTGACATCCAGCCCGTTTCAATCCCGCCCGTATTTACAACAGTAAATCCTTTTTTATCTCCGCCTGCAATTTTCTTTTTACCAGCCCAGTCCGGTAAGTTTAAATCCCAGTGCGTGTGACTCGTAAAGAAAACAACTTGTGGATAGTCTTTTAATATATCATACAACTTATCGACATTTAAATAATCTTGTAAGTACGGTGATTGTCTTGATCCAGACACCGTATCAGGTAAAACGTGATGAGAAAAAATGAAAATCGGCTTGTTTTTATCTTTTTGGCTGTACTCTTCTAAATTTTGTTTTAACCAACCTAATTGTTCATCACTCATATATACTTCATCCCACATTTTTGAATCGTGGTATTTCATATATTTTTCTGTTCCTAAAAATAGAAGCGGATAACCGTCTAATTCTTTTTTATGATATACCTTTTCTTGTCCGCTAAATTTCAGATAGCGGTTAAATAAAGTTTCCTCAGTTACACCATTTGGCCATGTACTTTGAGATAACTTCCCATCAGCTGTCCATTTACCAGCATAAAACTCATGATTCCCAACAGTTGACCATACATTCTCGGGATGCTTATTTTTGTTTAATACACGCTTCACATCATCATATTGTGACTGTTGTCCAGTTGGCGTTATATCCCCATTCATAATAAGCGCTCTAGAAAGTGGCGTCACTTTGTTCATATCTTTTAACACGTGATCAAAGTCTCCTAAATCCCCTTGAATATCACTAATAACATTAAAAGTTGTAGCTGATTTTCGAACTTGCTCTTTCCCTTCCGCATGTGCTGAAAATGTCGGTAATAATGCCGTCATAACCACTAACGAAGCAACTGTCTTTTTCATACAAATTCTCCCCCTAATAATAGAATGTACAAACTGACATGTTCTGCCTTCTCTTAGGTGCTTGTCCAATTCACATTATAAGGAGGGATTGTAAAGATAAATGGAGTAAAAAGTTAAGTGTTTTTTAAGAGATTTTGTCGTTTTTACACGCCCCATTCAACAATTAACACTAACTTTTCTATTAACCTACTAATATTAACTGAATGTAAATTTATACGATAAATCACTTCGTTTAATATGTTGTGTTTTAATTTCCTTTACACAATTTCAATAAAGTACTTTATTATTTTAAATTCTCTTCATTAATCCTCAATTTCTATTCCAGCTTGTTTTAATGGTTCTAATACTTTCGGATAACACATTGAAATATACTCCACTGTTTTTAAATTTTTTAGATTTTGAAATCCTTCAACAGATATAACATCAAATAAACTGTCTTCACCGTCCCAATCAGGCTTTAAAATATGATAAATTTCATTCCCGCCATCAAAGCAAAGGGATTCAATCTTTTCCAAATCACTTATTTCCAAAGTTAACTCTTCTAAAAAATCTTTGATTTCAACAATTGGTCCAGCTCCTGCATACCATTCGAAATTATTCGTATACTTATCTATTAAGTCTTTCAATTCCTTTTGAAATAGTGGCTCTTTATCTAATAAAGCTTCAATTATCACTAATTTAAAGTTAAAATCCTGAAACATTTCACTCTTTCCCATTTTAACTTCCTCCTATATTGCCCCTGTCCTAGGGTTTTAATCTCCTTTACACAACTTCCAAAAAGCACTTTACCTTTTTAAATTCTTTTCATTTAATCCTAACAGCTCTGGTAAAATAAAACCCCCATCTTTTCTAATCAGTACATCATCAAACCAAATTTCACCACCGCCGTACTCTGGCCTTTGAATGTTTACTAAATCCCAATGTATCGCTGATGTATTCCCATTATCTGCACCTTGCAACGAATCTCCAATCGCTAGATGAAAACTACCATATATTTTTTCATCAAATAACGTATTATTCATCGGATGTAGTATGTAAGGGTTAAAAGCTAGCGCGAACTCTCCAACATATCTTGCTCCCTCATCCGTATCAAGAATGCGATTCATTCGCTCTGTATCATTTGCATATGCCTCTATTATTTTCCCATGTTTAACATGTAACTTTATATTTTGAAACGCATAACCTTGTTGAATGGAAGCTGTGTTAAATGTTATTACTCCATTTACAGAATCTTTAACAGGTGCTGTATATATTTCGCCATCCGGGATATTATCCGTACCATCCCCCTTTAAAACGCCTATTCCTTCAATGGAAAACTCCAAATCTGTTCCTTCTCCAATTATCCTCACTCGTTTTGTCTTTTCCATTAATTCTTTTAATGGCTCCATCGCTTTCGACATATTGTTGTAATCTAGCGTACATACATCATAATAGAATTTTTCATAAGCCTCCGTGCTCATATTTGCTTCTTGTGCAGAAGCCGCATTCGGAATGCGAGTTGTCACCCATCTCTTTTTATACACCGCTTCACTATGAGCTTTTCCGAATATCTTTTGATATAACTTCATTTTTTCTGCTGGTACATCTGCTAATTCATATGCATTTCTGGGACTACGGAGATTAATATACACTTGCATTTTACTTAGTCGATAACATTCCCAATCTGCTAATAACTTAAATTGTTCTTCAGATCCTGATAAAATCAATTGCCTCGTAACAGAAACGTCACGCATTGATACATGTGCATATCCACCTGCTTTTTCCACTGACTTTATAATTTCACGAACTACTATAGGATCTATTTCCGTAACACTTTGAATTAACACTTTGAATTAACACTTGGTCACCAGGCTGTACTTTCGTAGAATGGTTGACTAGTATATCTGCTAATTTAGATAATTCTTGTTTCATTATACTCCTCATCCTTCCCTTTCAAAAACTTAGTAAAATAAATCATTCAAGATAGAATATATAAATTCCATAACGTAGATATCGCAGCTACACTCAAATAAAAAGTTCTTGGTAACAACCAAATGCCGTAAAAAATCATAAAAGTTTTTCTCCTAATAACTGCTAGAAAAGAAGGGAGTAAGGGCATGAAAAATACAGTAATATATACTTCCTTATCGGGCATTTTTCTGCTATGCGGGTTGAAATATAGAAAAACAATTGAAAGGATTAAAATGATTATAGCAACGACTAATCCTTTATAAATACTTATATAATTTTCATAATTCCTCGCCTTCCAATAGCAATATACTTAATACTTTCGATTGCTACTATTTATATTTTCCGCTCCATACAAAACTCTCTTTGGATTTATAACAATCATTACAACTGCTACCACTAAATAAAATATCGCGTTATACATGATTAGATTTATTAAATTTCCGTTTATAATACCAATAAAAAAATTAAAGAATTGATGGATAATGATTGGAATAATTAAATTCTGATTCAAGTTGTAAAATGCAGTCATGACGATTTTTATACATATGATAGAGATCATAAAAAATAGAATATATTTCATTAGGTCCATGCCAACAAATCCTGTAGTAAACCAAATAGGTAGATGCCACATCCCCCACCAAAATCCAATGATTATTGAAGCCTTTAATGGTGAATACTTCTTTTGAAGCTCAATTTGTGCAAATCCTCTCCATCCTAGTTCTTCTCCCAATGGCCCCGCAAGAAAATTTTTAACAAAGAAATAGATTAGTATTCCCCATGAAGATACAGTAAAAATAGAGCCTACTTTACTATTTTTAGATATTAGAAACAAAATCAATAAAAATATAAAAGCCTGAATCATACTTGCAGTAAGAATCACAGATAATTTAAGTTTAGTCCTGAATTTATCTTTTACAAATTGTATAACGCTCTGCCCCGGATAAATTTTTTTAAATAGCATTACAAAAGCAAAAGTTGAAGACCAAGACGATATACAAAACATTACATCAAAAACCCATACAGGGAACCCCAACATACTTGTAGCTCCTACAAGTAAAAAAAGTGGCAGAAAAATAATATTGGTTAGTACAATAAAACTAGCTACTGGCTTTTTTAATTTCTTTTCTCTATTCATGCACAATCCCCATTTCAAACTATGTATTTCGCAAATATAATAGTATTTATATTTACAGATACTCCCAGCTTAAACCTGGGGGTTACTCACAGGTCAATACATGTCTGCATTATTTTACAGGTGCATAAATTTCTAAAAATATACGCTCAAGTTCATCTTCATACGTGGTAAGTAATATGTTTATATACACTAGCCCCAAAAGCTCATGCCCTTGTTCTATTGCTGCTTTTCTTAAACTGGATCCCACGATATGATCAATACTATTCCCACCAGTCGACCACCTTCCATCTTCAATAACTGTATACATACATTTTGGATGTGATAGAATTTCCCCTTCTAATTCTTTGTCAAAGTCCTCTACTTTTCTTACAATTATAAATTTATCTTCTATAATACCTTCTTCATTAAAACTTATAACTCTTCGTAGAGATGTTAAAGTAACTGCCTTTTTTAAACGATCCGTATTCTTTTTCAAAGATTCATATTTATCATACGCAGTAAAATGCTCTATTTCTCCATTTACTTCTAAAGGCTTCATTTCTTTTACTACGTATTTCCCTAAGAATTGCTTTATTTTTTCGCAATCTTCTTTTGCAATTTGAAGCTTTTTTAAAAGAAGTTTTTTATACTCTATCTCCTCTAAAACTTCTTTTTCTTTCTCTTCTAACAATGCTTTTATTCCCTCTACGCTCTTACTTTTTCTTAATTCCTGAATTTTTTTTATTTCGATATCCATTTCCCTATAGAAATTGACCGTTGTTATATCATATATATCAAAATGATTATATTTCCTATACCCATTCTCAACACTTTGCTTTGGCTTGACCAAATCTTTTTCCTCATAAAACTTCAAAGTATCTCTAGATACATCTAAAAATTTTGCAACTTGTCCAATTGTGTACATTCTGTTCTCCTTTAGCATCACTACTTAATTTGTTACATTCATACTTCATATTCTTTAAATTATCGAATTTCCCTTCCTATTAATGTTTCCCACTTGTTCTCCCATAAAAAAGACACAGAGATTCCTCTCCATGCCTAATAATCCTCTACCTCTTTACCGCATGCACATAATGCACCGTCTCAAAAGCTTCTAAATAATCATTTCGTCCTTCAAAATATAATTTATTTATGTCCTCTGGTGATAAGTGCTCATAAATGAGTAAGCCCGCCTTCTCTAATAGTGCTTCCATTTCGGTATAAGAAAAACATGATTTCATCGGTTCTCCGCCTATTGTAGCCATTTTCACCATATTTTCCACTCGATTGGACAGTCCCTTTTCTGTAAATAAGTTTTCATCTGGATAATCGAAAACGATAGAGCTCCCTTCTGGAACCATCGCAAATAGACATTCTATTAAACTAGAAAGTTCCTCTTTCGTTAAATAGTACGTTACACCTAATAGACTAAAGAACGTCTTTTTATTTTCAAATCCTTCATTCCGTAACTGTTCATAGGAAAATCCTTTCGTGAAATCCATCGAAATAAAATGAAGATTATTTGGAACTTCAAGTTCTGCTTCTTTTATTCTCTCCTTCTTAAACCCTTGTGTAGAAGGATGATCCACTTCAAATATTTCTATATTACTCTCTAATTCTCGGTGTCTAAAACTAAATGTATCTAATCCCGCACCGAGTATAACGTATTGTTTCGTTCCCAGCGTAATCTCGTGTAGTAATACTCTTTCACAATATGCCGCACGCGCTAAAGGTGTTGGTGATAATTGCACTTGTGTAATCCATTTTAATATTTCTTGTGGATTATCTTGAAACTGCTGTGCAATGTCTGTATTGAAAAAATGTATTCCTTGAACCATATTCATTTCAATGTCGTTACGTTCTTTTTGAGAAATGAACTCTTTAGCTACATAATCATCAAAGATTTTCGGATTATCAAATTCACTATGATATGCCCTTCCGAAAGCTGATACTAACGACGTTATACTTGCTTCACCTTTTTTCACGCACATACACTCCTTCATTTTCACAACAAAAATAGGGTTCCCCTGGCCAGGAGAACCCTATTATACACTTTATTTTTATATTGGTAAATTATAGCATAAATAAGTTTTTTTGTCAAGTTTTTAGCCTACTATCACTCCGACACTTTGTATATTCTCTAGCAGGAAAATTGTCGATTCACACAGAATATTCCAGACTATAACAATACACATGGAGGCCAATATGAAACGATTCGTCATTATTACAGTAGGAAAAACACACAGCGGAAAAACTACATTTGCAAGAGAATTAGAAAAAGAGTTCCCTCACTCTTTCGTTATGGATCAAGATAACCAAGCAGAATTTATTAACGCGCATTATGAAAAATTACAACCAGCTGAAGGCGCTAATACATTTAAGCACGGCCTTTCAAAATTCATTGTTGATTATGCGAAAGAACATACGAGTTTACACCTTATTATTTGTAATTCCAATCGCAGTAAAAACGGACGACTATATTTACTAAATGAATTATTTCCGCCAAATGAATATGTACGCATACTCGTTCATTTTGACATTCCAGATGATGTACTTTACGAAAGAGTGGCTCGAAGCACGCGAAGTACGAATATTTTTAGAGGTAGCTACTCTAGTTTCAAAGAAGTACTCGATCGGCAACAAGCTGAATCATTTCACGAGGATGTCGTGGATCCTGTAGAAAACGAAGCTGATTATTTGTTTGTTATTCGCAATAGTAAAGATGTAAGCTTTACTATTGAAGAAATTGTTCATCTTGCTAAAGATTTGTCCCCTACCCCAAAATAAAAGAATTTAAAAATTACATAATGATAGATTATTATGCAAATCCTTCCTCTAAGCACCTAACATAGTATATAATGATAAGATAATCTACTTCTATATGCTCATTTTTACACAAAACAGTTCATGCATATGAAAGAAAAGAGGTACAAAAATATGAAAACAAAACAAACAATCGCTGCGTCTACACTAGCTTTAGCAATGATTGCTGGCGCAAACTCTGCTCATGCGGAAGTAACTGATGCTACTCCTCAGCAAAGTACGGGAGATCGATTAGCTGAAATTAAGCAACATAAACAAGAGTTAGATGCGAAATTGCAGCAACACAAAGAAAACGTGGATCAAACATTGAATGAACTTAACAAAGTTAAGGAAAATGTTGATACGAAGGTGAATGAACTACACGAGCGTAAACAAGTTGCCGATGAAAAAATTAACGAAATTAAGCAACGTAAAGAAGAGTTCGATGCAAAGCTTCAGCAAGACAAGCAAATCGCCGAAGATAAAATCGCTGAAATAAAAGAGCATAAAAAACAAGTAGAAGATAAAGTTGCTGAAGTGAAAGAACATAAGCAAAATATCGATAATAAGGTTAATGAGATTAAAGAACATAAACAAACTGTCGATGAAAAAGTGAATGAAATTAAGCAGCATAAAGAGAACATTGATCAAAAGATTAATGAACTTAAGGAAGTTAAAAAACAAGTCGATGAAAAGTTAGCTGAGTTAAAGAAAGCGAAACAAACTGCTGAGGACAAACTTGCTGAGCTAAAAGAAAACAAACCGAATACTGGTAACACGTTAGAGGAACTTAAGAAAATTAAAGGTAATTTAGATAGCCTTTCCGCTAACTTAGAACTAGCTAAACAAGATGTAAAAAACAAACTAGCTGCATTACAAGAAGCTAGACAAGATTTAATCAATAAAATTAACGAGATTAAGCAATCGAAACAAACTGTTTCAGACGATTTATCAAAGAAAAAACAAGACTTAGATATTAAAATCAACGACTTTAAACATACTGAGAAAAAAATTGATGACAAATTAGCTGAGTTACATACAACTAAGCAAAATGTAGATAACAAGATCAACGAAGTATCTCAATCGAAACAAACAGAAACAAAGACTGGTACTACAAATGCAAACAATAATGCTAGAGAACTTCCTAACGCTGGTAGTGAGCAATCAAATAATATGGCTTTAGGTATGTTATCTGTTTTAGGCGGCGTTTTATTAATTGCGCGCAATAAAATTAAAACGTTATTCTCAAAATAAAGCCATTATACTTATTAGAAATAATTATACAAAGGCCAATCGCATGTATGAAGTGACCCCCGAAAGTTAGACAGGTCGTTTCATTAGGCAGCCTCTAGGGTATGAGCCCGGTATTGTACTGGGCTCATACCCTTTAATTTTGCCTTAATTCTTTTATGGTTATAGTATTCTATATACTTTGCTAATTCTTGTTTGAAATGTGTTATATTTTCAAATTCTTTTCGATACAGAAATTCCGATTTCATGATACCGAAGAAATTTTCAATAACGGCATTGTCATAACAGTTTCCTTTGCGAGACATACTTTGAGTTATGCCACAATTCTTAAGAGAATGACGGTATTGTTTCATTTGATAGTGCCAACCTTGATCAGAGTGAATGAGGAGTTTATCCGGATCGGTTACACAATAAAGTGCTTGGTCCAACATCGTTGAAACAAGGGAATAGGTCGGTCTGGGACCAATTGTATACGTGATAATTTCACCATTAAATAAATCCAACATTGGTGATAGGTATAACTTCTCCCCAAATAATTTAAACTCCGTAATATCTGTAACCCACTTTTCATTTGGTTTTTCAGCTTGGAAGTTGCGATTTAAAATATTTGGCGCAATTTTCCCAACTGTCCCTTTGTAAGAGCGATATTTTTTCATACGAACCAGACATTTTAATCCTAATTCTTTCATAAGGCGATACACTTTTTTATGATTTACTTTGTGTCCACGATTCATAAGTTCATCACGAATACGACGATAGCCATAACACCCATCGTGTTCATTATAAATAGCTTGAATCAGTTCTTTTACCTCCGCATTTGGATCAGGACGATTAAAACGTTTCATCCAGTAATAGTACGTACTACGTGGAATGTTTGCGAGTTGAAGTAACTCCTTGATAGGAAATTCATGCCTTAACTCGTAGATTACTTGCGCTTTGTCTTGTTTGGTGATTTTTCTTTGTTTTGAACTAAGGCATTCAACTTTTTTAAATATGCATTTTCCATACGTAAACGCTCATTTTCCGCTTGTAAGGCTTTGATTGATCCTTCATCTACTGGTTTTATTTTTTTATCTTTCATGGTTGGACGCCCCTTTTTCTTTAATTGTAGGGCATCCAATCCTCCTGTTTCATAAGCTATTTTCCATTTCCGAAGTGTTTCATAAGACGGTATATTGAAAAGTGCCGCTGTTTCTCTGATAGATGTCCCGTGTTCATTCATATAATAAAGTACATCTAGTTTATACTGCGCTGGGTAGAATGTATAGCACTTTTCAAAGGCCTTTTCACCTGAAGACTCATATCGTCTAATCCACTCACGAAGTACGCTAGGGTTAACTCCTACAGATTTAGCAATTATTTTTCCACTTTCTGTACCATCTAAATATCGTTTCACCGCTTGGATTTTTTCTTTTGAAGAAAATTTAGCCATAAAAAATGCACCTCCAATTGTTAGACTGTGTCTAACAATTGGGGTGCACTTCACATGTACGGTTGGCCCTTTTTCTTTATATTAATTGTCCATCTCTTAGCGTCAATATACGATCACATACATCAAGCATTCTTTCATCATGTGTAATCATAATTGCTGCTTTTTGACTTTCTTTCACTTCACGTTTCATCATTTCAACAACTTCACGTGCGCGTTTTGAGTCTAAGCTTGCCGTTGGCTCATCCGCTAATATTAAATCTGGGTTATTCATGAACGCACGAGCAATTGCTACCCTTTGTTTTTCCCCACCAGATAGTTGATTTGGATAATGATTTTTTCTTTCTCCTAATCCAAATGCCGCTAATAAATGATCCGCACGCTTTTCTGATTCTTGTTTGTTTTCTTTTTTAAGCTTTGCAATGTAAAGTAATTGTTCTTTTACATTTAAATATGGAACAAGATTTGCAAACTGGAAAATGAAGCCGATTTTTTTCAAACGAATGTCTGTCATTTCCTTTTCTGATAACTTCGTAATATTTTGCTCACGAATGTAAATATCCCCTTTTGACGGTGATAATAGTGCACCCGCGATTGATAATAACGTACTTTTCCCTGATCCAGAAGGACCGACGATTCCGATAAATTCTCCAGCTTTTACATCAAGCGATATCGGATGAAGGGCAGTTACTTCCGTATTCCCTTCCCCGTACACTTTACTTACTTTGTCTAATTTTAATAATGAAGTCATTACATCCCGCCTCCAATTGCTTCTAGCGCATCAACTTTTAATACTTGATATAACGAAATAAGTGTTCCTAAAATACTAATGACGATAAAGATTGCTGCATATTGTGCAATCATCGGTGTTGTTAATAAGAACGGCATACCTGCTGGTAAAATTTGTTCTAATCCTTGTACAAGAACGATACTAATTACCATCGCAACGACTGATAAGAATAACGCCTGCACGACTAAGCTATTTGCTAAATACGAGTTCTTCGTACCGATTGCTTTTAATACACCTAATTGCTGTGTTTTTTGCAGTGTAATGACGTAGAAGAATACACCGATTAATAAAGCAGCGATTACAAGTAAGAATGCAATGATCATCGTTAACGTTCCTTGCTCTTCTTTAAACCCTGGAATACTTTGCAGTACTTCTTTTTTGTCGATAACATGTGCATTTTTAATCTCTTTATCTGTATTCAGTGCAATTGCACTATAATCTTTTTGGTTTGGTTGTGAAATAGACCCCCATACGTCTTCATTTACATAAACGACTGGTGTATGGCTAAACATTTGATCTTTCGTAAATCCGACGATTGTAAATTCTTTCTTTGAAACAGGATCGATAATTGTATCCCCAATATCGATTCCTTTTTCTTTAATGGATTCGTCAGCAACCATTTCGTTATTTGCTGTACTTAATTTCTCACCTTTTATAATGTTCGGTTCTAAAAATGTATCGCGTTCACTTGAGAAAATAGCGATATCAACCTTTTTCGAACTATCTTTCTTTTCATATGTTGAAACTTTCACACGAAACGGAACAGCCTCTTTCTCGCCTACTTGACTTACTACGTTATCTACATCGTCTTTCTTAATTTGTGAACGAAGTAATTTATTTTCCGCATCATCTGCTAAAACGAACTTGTTTGCCTCCATATTTTGAATCGATGAAGCATTATCATATGATAATCCATTTGCTAATCCTGAAATCACAAGGACTAAAAATGATAATAACACCATAATCAATCCGATTAATCCGTATCTTAATTTTGATTGTTTCAATTCACGCAGAGCTAAAAACATTTCGCTCGCTCCTTCCTCTTTCTTTCTATGCACTTATCATAAAAAAGAAATATGAACGGAATATGAACAGAAGATTACAGAGGAAAGATTAAATTTTCGGAAAGTATTGAAAATAAATAGAATCCTTGATACAATTCAGTCAAATAATATTGACCGAGTAATTTTATTCAAGGAGTTGATCATTTTGAAGCCCATGTTCACACTAACTACTTATAGCCAACTAAAAGCAATGAGCGATCCACTACGTGTCGAAATGATGATGCGTCTATGTGAACGTCCTTATACAGGACAACTACTATCTGAAAAATTCGGCATTTCAAGGGCGAAAATTCATTATCATTTAAAAGAATTAGAGAAAAATGGCTTTATAGAAATCGTATATACAGAAGAAAAAAATGGCATCGTTCAAAAATTTTATCAATCTGTCGCTAGAGGCTTTACCCCTGCTGCCGAACTATTACCTCATTTAGAAATAGTAAGCGAATCAGGTCGCCAAATCTTTTTACAAATGATAGAAAGAACGAAAAGCCAAATTCTCGCTGCACCAGAGGAAGCTTTTACATTACGAAATGCAAGTGAAGACCCAGCTAAGTGGAATTACGTTTCATCTTGCTGGGAGTTTGATGCTACGCCAGAACAATTTCAAGTGTGGGTAAAAAAGTTTTATGAATTAATGTCTGAATTAAACGAAATCACAAAAGGTGCAGATAAAGATCCGAATAGTAAACCTTATTATATTTCTACTACTGCACTTCAAATCGCAGAGAGAACAATGCAGCAATTTGTTAAAGAAGAAGAAAAATCGTAATACGATTTTTTTTACATAAACGGTCAAATTTATTTTACCGAATAAATTTATTATAAAGGAGTAGATAAAGTGGACATATTAAAAAACCGGAATTTCCTCTTATTATTTTTAGGGAGAATTTTTACAAACATAGGAGATAGCTTATATTACGTAGCAGCAATGTGGCTCGTATATAAGCTAAGTGGTAATCCTTTTTATTCTGGATTGGCTGGTTTCCTTACGTTACTACCTTCTGCATTACAATTTCTTACCGGCCCATTCGTTGATAGATGGCCAATTAAAAACACCCTCGTCATCACACAAGTTTTGCAATGCATTCTTATATTAATCATTCCTATTACACACTACTTCGACCTATTAACAGTCCAACTACTACTCATCATCATGCCCATCGTAGCCTTTATCGAACAATTCGCCTATCCTGCACAGTTAAAAGCTTTACCACTTCTACTGCATAAAACACAATTATTAAAAGGAAACTCACTCTTCTCATTTGCGTATCAAGGCATCGATTTAATTTGTACGACTCTTTCTGGAATATTAGTAGCACTACTTGGCGCAATCTCTTTATATGTAATTGACTCTTTCACATTCGCGATTACTGCCCTTTTGTTCTTTTCATTGAAAATGCCACAGCAAACTGCAGCAAACACATCACTTTCAACTAAACAATATTTCTCTGATTTAAAAGAAGGTTTTTCAATCGTCTTTCGTTCCTTAATGAGCGTATTCTTAATCGGTTCAGTTGTTGCCAATTTTTCTATCGGTATGACGATGGCCATACTCCCTTCTTTCGCTGATTCTTTAGGAGGCGTGAAATCATACGGATTCTTCTTAGCTGCTATATCAGCAGGTAGTCTGATTGGTGCTTTATTCAGTTCATGGGTTGGCAAACGTAACGTTGGCCGCGCATCTATTATTAGCTTTGCGACTGGTGCTATCTTTTGGTTCCTCTCTACGATTGTACCGTTTCAATGGTTATCTATTTTCTTATTCGGCCTAGCTTGGGTACCGATTGGTGCAACCAACATATTATTTGCGACAATTAGTCAAATTTTAATTCCAAACCAATATATTGGCCGCATCAATTCAGTTATGCGAAGTATGGGCACAATTGCTATGCCGTTCGGTTCTTTAATTGGCGGATATGCTGCAAATGTATTTAGTAGCCAACTCATTTTTGCATTCGCTAGCATCGGGATTTTATTTATTTCTCTCGTATGGCTACTCCATCCGAAATTACGAGCATTGCCGAAAGCTGATGAAATTACAGCGGATACTTTTGGTGTTCGGTTTAAGGAAGAGCGCGGGAAAGGTGCGGCTTTATAACAAAAAGAAGCCAATTTTCATTACGAAATTGGCTTCTTTTCTCATTATACTACAAAACTATAGTTCTTTTTCGTTCTTATTATCGGAACCCATTTTAAAGTACACTTCTATCTCTAAAAATATACTCCATTCGTAATCAAGCTATAACCTCATATAGACAATACTAACGCTTTCTTATGGAAAATTGAAGTTCCTTTTTCGCCAATTCACAAGACTTACGTTTGTAGTCATTTAAATCTTCAATTCTATTTTCATCAAACATTATAGGGATTGGATATTCATCTTCATCATATTTTTTGTATACTCCAGTTTTCAAACAACTGAATTGATGTAATAAAAATCTATACCAATGTTGTTTAGCCAGATTATATCCTTTTTCAAACCAATATTGATATTGCTCTGCTCCTATTTTCTTTAAATGTTTTGCTAAAAAGTAAATAGCCTCAACATAATAATATTTAATATGTTCTAAATCTTTTATAGCCGATTTAAATAACAAGGTACTTTTCTCAGAATCTTCCATGATAAATGCTTGCATTAATTTCCTCAATCCTAAAGAATACGGATTTGTTACTACTAGCTCCTCAATTTCATCAATTGAAACAGATTCTGTTTTAGCTTTTATGTATGTTGCTTGCATCTTCTCTAAATGGGCTTTTTTAGATAGACTATTAATATATTTATTAATTTCCTCAGTATCTAAATCATCTTCATTCCCCATCAAATCAAAACGCTCAAATGACTCTGATTCACTAATTTTCCGCAAAGCATTGTAATATCCTAATTTAAACAATATACTGGTTACCAATTCTATATTAGAATATCTCCAATTATTTAATAAAATTCTTAGTACTTCAAAATCTTTCCCTTCAAACACATATATAGATGCAGCAAGAAATGCGCTACTTCGCTCCGTAACTAAATCTGAAGTGAATAAATCCGCTAAATTTTCAAACGGAAGTATATTTTCTAAAATATTATATGTTTCATCAAATGAACCTTGATAATATCTTAGTCGGCATACTATCATATCAATTAAAATTCTTTCTTCACTCTTTTCAAAATAATCACTAAGTAACTCGATACTTTCAATTATTTTATTTGATATCTCAACAATTTCATAGTGTAACGAGTTAATATAACCTAGCTTTCTGCTTTTATCTAATTCAAATTTATCAATAAAGCTAATCGTTTTTTGCAAATTATCTACATTTTGATCATAAATTGAAAATGCCTTAGGAGCTTTCAAAGTATTAAGATTAATAATAACATCTAATACAACATCATTATAAAGAAATGCTCGTTTATAATACATACTTTTTTCCTCATTAGGCCTTCTTTCGAAGTGAAACTCCGCAAATCTTCCGATTACAGATTGTAATTTAACTATCGGACCGATTATCTCAACTAATGACTTATCTTCAAGTAATTTTATCTCCTTATATGTCACTTTATTAATATCTTTTTTAAATTCAGGAGAGTTGAAAAAATCACCGAAATTTTCTAAGTGTATTCCATTCGGAAACAGTGATAACATCTCTAATGCTCTTTGTTCTTTTGATGTCAATCGTACATATGAATAATTTATAGATTGAAATAAAGATTCGGTTCTTTCTATGTTTTTATCAGCGTTTTCGGTATAAACATCTTTATATCCCAAATTAGTCGTGTCAAAAAAAGCATTCATTAGTTCACTTTTCAAGCTCATCATTTTCATATTCTTAGGGATATTTTTGGTTATTATTTTTATTGCTAAGGGGTTATTGTTTAATAACTTTTCCAATATTTCTTCTTTCAAAATACTTATATCAATTTCATCCATTCTTACAGGATACAATTTAATAAACAATTCATATGCTTCTTCAGTAGTGAGCGAACGTAACTGGTGCTTTTCTTCAAAATCAACCCCAATCCACTCTCTTGAGGTAACTACGCATTTTGAATAATCACATATAAAATTAACAAGTTCCCTTATTTTATTAACCTCTGGAATATATAACAATGGTTCGAAATTATCTAATATTATTAATTTGTTTAAGCCCCTAGGATTTTTTCTTAAATGCTCTTTAAAATTTAATGACATGTCTAGATCGAAACAACCGGCTACCTTGTGCTCAAACTTTTCATATTCAGTAATATGTTCGCAATCAATAAAATGAATACCATCTTCAAAATAATTCCGTTTCAATAGTTCTAGTGCAACTTTTAATATTATTGTCGTTTTCCCAATTCCACCGGAACCTTTGATTGTTAAGATTCGATTATCTAATTCTACTACCTTTCTTACAAGATCTTCAACATCAGTTATCCTACCAACAAAGTTAATTAAACGCCTTGGATTGATTTCATCAGAAATGACTGTGCTTTTATTTCTAATACCAATTTTCTTCTCTTGTGCTTTCCCATGATCAATTATTTCCAATTTTAACCTTTCCATATTTAAGAATGTATAATTTGTTAATTTGTTAATGTCGCTTTTTTTAAAGGCATTATATATTAATTTTTGCACTTCTTTTTCACTTTTAAATATCCCTTGAACCACAGGGAAATTCAACAATTCCGTTTCACTCTTATTTATACGTTTATCAGTAAATACAAATATACCTTTTACAGAATCCTCCCAAATCATTTCTTCTATCTTTGAAAGTGTTACAAGACTCGTTTTAAAATATGTACTCTCTATAATCACCTTATTTTTCATTACTTTCGAAAAAATAAAAATATAATCGTAATCAATTAAACTATTAAGGCTTTCCTCTGATAAATAGTACTGACTTATCTCTACTTGTAATTTAGAAAAACATTTAATAATCTTCTCTATATCATACCCTAAATCCATGTCTATTGGATCCGCCACTAAAATAGCTATTTTAACCAATTTCTCATCCAAAACTTTACTTGGAATATCTTGAACGACAACACTGGTTGCTATTTCATTAAAAGCTTTTTTTTTTCACAAAGCGCATCTAAAAAACCTGGTAGCTCCTCCCATCCCTCTAGTTTTATTTGGGACACTCCATACTTTTCTAATCCCTTTTCATCCGAGGTAGTTAAAATATAATGTATCTTTCCAAGGCCTTTATATAATGAATTTATGTATTCAAACTGCATTTGCACAAATGGATCTGTCATACTGAATCCTAAAAAGATTATAGTATGATCACTTATTATATTTTTCAATCGTTCTATTGATGGAGAACTTCCATCATATAATTCCTCATAATCATTCTTAAATACAATACAATTCGTAGGATTATCAATGGATCCATGTAATTTAAATATATAACCATCTAACTGTCCCATTTCAGCTAAAAAATATTCATTGGTTTGGTCAAATGATCGAATTTCTGGATTCGCTTCCTCTATTGCTTTATCGTAGTTTGTAGTAATAATTTTCGAGGTAATTTGACCAATTTTCTTATGGTTGTCTAAAAGATTTTTATGATCATTTGTTAATAAAAACGTATCTTTAAGAACATCATATACTATTTTTTTATTTTTTAAATCTGAATTTTTTATCTGTTCCAGAACTTCTATTTCAGGAAAGAATTCTAGTGCGTTCATTAATTTTGTATACTTAGGATCTTCTTTCTCAAGCTTTTCCAAAACCTTAATAACCATCCCTCTCCAATTTGGAAAATTAAGAATTTTAGAAAAACCAGAACCTACAAAAAATACCAACTTATCATTTTTGATTGCTTCATGTATATCACTAGAAATATTCATTTTTTAATCCTCCCATGTCAAATATTACTTTTAAATTATTACACAAAAAACTATTTTATCTATATAAACTAAATTTTTAATTAATACTTTTAACTCCCCAAAAACAATCCGATTAAATACTTCATGTATTTTTTAGATTTTTCTATCCCTTCTATTAACTTTATAAGATAAAGCAACTGTTTTTCGCACTTGAATTTGGATTAAGTCTTAAGAACTAGATAATGAACCTTCCCCCTAAAATTAACATTAATACAAATAACCGCTATCTTAATTTAGATTTTTTCACTTCATTCAGTTTAAAAAACATTTCATTTTCTCTTTCAGTTATACACTATTATTAAATAAAAGAGACAAATTTCCAATTACAAATTTGTCCCTTTTTTTGCATTTATTTAATTGTTAAATTAAATCGGAAGCTCCACCCGAACAGTCGTCCCTTCCCCTTTCGTGCTATAAACTGAAACAGTTCCGTTATGCAGTTCAACAATCTTCTGCACAATCGATAATCCTAAACCGCTACCTTCTACGTTTCTTGCCCTTGCTGTATCCACCTTATAAAAACGATCAAAAATACGATCCATTTCTTCTTTTTCCATGCCGATTCCGTTATCGGATATCGAGATTATAACGCTAGACTCTAACTCTTCGACAAAAAACTCAATGGTCCCACCGTCGTTTGAAAATTTAATGCTATTCGTAAAGATATTACTCCATACTTGATGAAGTAAGTTTTCATCACCTTTTATAGTGATATCTGGCACATCAAATTCAACGGCGATATCTTTCTCACGCCATTTCCATTCGAGCATAAAAATGACGTCTTTAATTTGCTTCTGCAAATTGAATTCTTTTATTTGTAAAACTTTCTCTTCTTTATCTAATGACGCTAGCGTAAGTAACTGTTTACATAAACTAGACATTCGCTTACTTTCGCCCTCAATAATTTGTAAGTAATGGTTTCTTTCTTCCACGCTCATCTTTTCTGTTTGTAATGTCTTCGAAAATCCTTGTATGGAAGAAAGCGGTGACTGGAATTCATGTGAAACGTTCGAAACGAATTCTTGTCTCATTTCATCGAGTTCTTTAATACTTTTCGTCATCTTTTGGAAGCTTGTAGATAACGTTCCTATTTCATCTTTTCGTTTTACATCTAATTCAATTTCATATTCCCCACTCGCAATTTTTTGCGTAGCATTCGTAAATTTACGAATGGGACGAACGATGTAACCTGCTGCAATCGCTATAAAGATAATACTTAATAGTACGATAAACCCAAGTAATACCGCTAAGAAAATTCGCATCTCGCCAAATTGGTTTTGAATGTCAGGACGAATAAATAATGCGTACTGTTTATCACCGTGCTTTACCGGTACACCGACACTATTTATTAATTCATTATCGAAAAAACCAGTAATAAATAGACGAGTCGGATATGTAGAAACACCATTAAACGTTTCCCCTTGCAATACTTTATGAACGGTATCATCACTAATAGACGTCTTACGAAACGCATTGCCGATACGCTTTCCATTCTTTTGATCATCGACAATATAAATTTCATACCCTAGCTTCGCAATAGATTGTAAGTACGCCTCTTGATTTTCTTCGCTTTGCTTTTCATATAACGATTTAACTTCTTCCGCATACTTTAAAATCTTTTCACTATTATACGGTTTTAACTTCACTTGATAATATACGTTCGTTAATAAAAAGCCGATAATACTACTGAGTAGCATAATACCGACCGTCATAAAAACAAATCTAGAGTATAATGATTTCATTTTATTTCAGCTCCAACTTATACCCGAGTCCGCGTACTGTCGTAATTTGAAAATCATCCGTTCGTTTTGAGAAACGATCTCGGAGCCTTTTCACATGAACATCAACTGTTCGTTCATCCCCTTCAAAATCCATTCCCCATACTAGCTCAATTAATTCTTCTCTTGAAAATGTTCTCCCAGGATAACTAGCTAATTGTGATAATAATTCAAATTCCTTTAATGGAAGCAAAATCGTCTGCCCGTTACACTTTACTTCAACACCTTTACGATCAATTGTCGTCCCGTGAAGTGTAATTATGTCCGCACTTAGCATTTGATAACGGCGTAATAAAGCTTTCATACGGAAAATGACTTCAGCTGGTTCAAATGGTTTTACGATATAATCGTCTGTACCAGAAATAAATCCTTTTTCTTTATCGACTAACTGATCCTTTGCTGTTAATAAAATAACAGGAATATCATGATACTTCCGAATTTCTTCACATAACGTATAGCCATCAACGAACGGCATCATAATGTCTACGATCGCAAGATGAATATTTTCCTTCTCTAATACTTCTTGCGCTACCTTTCCATCTTCTGCTTCAAAAACTGTAAACCCCTCTTTTTGTAAATGATAATGTAACAACTCTCTAATATGCTTATCATCATCAGCTAATAAAATATGTATCATCTTCATTAAACCCTCTCTTATTCATCCTTCTACATCAATACATTAAGAAACAATTGGATTTTTTGCAAGAAAAAGAAAAGGATTCCTTAGAAGATACTCTTGTTATCATTGTGGTCAGCTGCTTTATTACTCTTATAACTTGGTGATGTACTCTGGTGTACGAATAAGTGATCTAATACTTTTTTAGTAAGTGGCATAAAGAAATTCAGTAATAGCCCACCTAAACAAACGGTTAATATAGTTCCAATTCCAATTGGTCCATGTAAAATCGTTGCCATTATTAAGAATATAAGGTAAATACATGTTCGCGATATAAAGATATTCGTTCTCGTTAATTCTTGTATGATTAAAGTTAATTGGTCAATTGGAATGGGAGCAAAATTTGTTTGTAAATATATCGCAGTTCCTAATCCTGTAATAACTAAGCCAATTCCAAAATAAATCATTTTACTGTACCATATTTCTGGTGTAATTAAATTGCGTAATAAAAATAGCCACACATCAATACCAATACCCGTGATGAATGCTGTTAACAACCCTATTATCTCTGGTCTATGTCTTTTTAAAATTGAGTTACAACATATTAATAATAAAGCTATTATTATTTCCCAGCTTCCCACAGTAAGTCCCACATTTAAAGAAAGTCCTACTAAAAGTGCATCAAAAGGTGACGTTCCAAGATCTGATTGTATTGTAAAAGAAATACCAAGGGTTAATATTAAAATTCCTAATACATAAAAAATATACTTCATTTTAATCAACCTCTTCATCGTTATTTTTGTTGCATTTACAATAAAAATATTTTATATTAAATGTAACTTCGAATTGTTGCATTTGCAACAAAAATAAAAGATAAGGAGTTCATTATGAAAGAAATTCTTCGTGAAATTGGCATGATTGCAAGGGCGTTAGATTCTATCAGTAATATAGAATTTAAAGAATATGAGCTTACAAAAGGTCAGTATTTGTATCTTGTGCGAATATGTGAAAACCCAGGAATCATTCAAGAAAAGCTATCTGAGATGATAAAAGTAGATCGTACAACTGCAGCCCGGGCTATCAAAAAGCTTGAAATCAATGGATTTATCGAAAAGAAAGAAGATGAATCTAACAAAAAAATTAAAAAACTTTTCCCGACAGAAAAAGGAAAAAATGTTTATCCTTTCATTAAGAGAGAAAATGATTATTCCAATACTGTTGCATTAGAGGGATTTTCGGAAACAGAAGCGGAAACTATTTCTAACCTTCTTCAAAGAGTAAGAAAAAATATAGAAAAAGATTGGGAATTTGTAAAAAAGGGAAATAAGAGAGATTATTGATTATATAAAGGAGCGAACTATTAATATGACTACACATATAGAAAAGTGCACCCTTAAAGATATACACAAACTTCAAGAAATTAGTTATGAAACATTTAATGAAACTTTTAAACATCAAAATTCACCCGAAAATATGCATCATTATTTGGAAAAGGCATTTAACTTAAAGCAATTAGAAAAAGAATTATCCAATAACTCTTCTCAATTCTTTTTTGTCTACTTCAACGATAAAATTGCTGGGTATCTGAAGATCAATACTGATGATGCTCAGTCTGAAGAAATGGGCGATGAATCACTTGAAGTCGAGAGAATTTATATAAAGAGCTCCTTTCAAAAACATGGTCTTGGCAAATATCTACTAAATAACGCTATCGAAATTGCAATAGCAAATAATAAAAAGAATATTTGGCTAGGCGTATGGGAGAAAAATGAAAATGCTATTGCTTTTTATAAAAAATTAGGGTTTGTACAAGCTGGCTCTCACTCCTTTTATATGGGAGATGATGAACAAGTTGACCTTATCATGATTAAAACACTCATATAAATTTTTTGAGAGGTGGGCTATTATGTATATTCCAAAGTATTTTAAAGTCACAAATGTTGATGAAATTTGGGATTTTGTTCAAAAAAACTCTTTTGGAACAATCGTCACAACAAAAAAAGAGAAACCAATCGCAACTCATTTGCCCTTTGGATTAACTAAAAAAGGTGATGACTATTTTATTACCGGACATATGGCTTATGGGAACCCCCAGTGGAGAACATTTGAAACCTGTGAGAATGTTCTTGTAATGTTTCAGGGACCGCACTCTTATATCTCTTCTTCTTGGTATGAAAATGAAGAAGTTCCAACATGGAATTATCAAGCCGTCCATATATATGGTAAAGCAAGTATTTTACATAAAGAGGAATTAATAGATGAATTAACCACAATGCTGAAAAAATATGAAGAGCATCGTGAAAATCCAGTATTATGGGATAAACTTTCCCCCACTCTCTTAGAAAATGAACTGAAGGGCATAGTTGGGTTTAAAATTAAAGTAGGAGACATTCAGGCTGCATATAAATTAAGTCAAAATCGAAATGAGACGGATTATATTAATATTATTGAAAAATTGTACGATGAAGAAAATCCAGATGCAAAACAAATGGCGGAACTCATGGGGAGTAGATTAAACAATCACATATAATCCATTGTAATTCAACTCTCACATTTCAAAATTAAAAAACAGACTGGAGCGCTTTATCGGCCGTTTCCATTAGAACGCAAAAGGTTGAACTAAAAGTGAATGGCGTTTAATTAAAAAAGAATCTATTTTGAAAAAAGATTATTCAAAATAGATTCTCACGTTTTAGTATTAAGATTATTTTAAGCAAAAATAATTTCTAAGCTTTCGAAATATCAACAAACCCTTCTCCGAATACGTCACGAACATCATGTATAGCAATGAACGCAGCTGGATCTGTAGTTTGAACAATCCTCTTTAGCTTCACTACTTCTTGCTTATTAATAACAACGTAAAGAATGTCCTTCGGCGTTTTCGTGTAATAGCCATGACCTGAATACACGGTAACTCCTCTGCCCATTAAGGTTGTTACCTTCCCTGCAATTTCATCTGGTTTATCCGAAATAATCGTAATGGCCTTTTTCGGATTTAAACCTTCAATTACAAATTCCATTACTTTCGTTCCTACATATAACATAATAATTGTCAGCATCAGTTTTTCTGCACCAATGATGAAATAAGATGAAAACGCAACAATTAAATCGAAGAACAGTAGACCATAGCTAATGCTCCATCCTAAATATTTATGCGTCATCCGTGCTAAGATGGTAGTACCTGCTGTCGTTCCACCGACGCGAATGATGAGACCAATCCCGCACCCGATAAATATTCCACCGAAAATGGCATTTACGAGCATTTCATCCGAAGCAATCGTCCATCCTTCTGTTAAATGAAGAAATAGCGAGTTCGTAACTACAGCGATAATCGTATAAATCGTTGTGATTTTATTCAAAAATTTATAGCCGACTATTAATAAGATCGCATTTAAAATTAAGTTGACTAAACCTGGTGACCACTCAAATAAGTAGTACGTAATAATCGTAATACCTGTTACCCCGCCCTCACCAAACTCGTTCGGGATAACAAACAAATTGACACCTAACGCAAAAAGAAATGCACCGATAATAATAAAAATAATGTCTGTCGTTCTTTTTTTCATACAGTACCTCACTTCTTATGTAAATATTTATTCTGTCATAAACTCTCACCATTATATCGTGGAATATTCAAATCGAACAGTGGTTTATTTTTATTTTCATATAGGATGATAAATCAACTTTATTCTATATCCACATGTAATTTTAAAAGGGTAACAACTGTATTTATTATGTACTACAAGTAAAGTTTTGATTTCACATGTTATTCATGCTAAAAACCGAATAGGAACACGTACTCGCATGAACTTCGAGTACAAAACAAATAGGCGAAGCTATAGAATAGGCTTCGCATTAAGCGTTTGATTGTAGAGATTTATATTCATACATTCCAAAATAAATTTACTTATCTTTCTCCATATATTCTTTAATCTTTCGTTCTTCCCACTCTTTTCCGAATATCCCGAATGGAAAAGTTGTCAAACCATGTATAACGATACCAATCCCCCAGCCTGCAAGTGGATATAAAAACCATAATTTACTTGAATCAGAGCTTATATTTATAAAAAAAAGCATTAAGTTAACTAGTATATATAATGCTAAATGAATATAAAACGCTTTTAAATTCTCCACTCTTTTTTTAGCTCGTAAATAATTCTCATCTCGCTCCATATATAAACACCTCTTTCATTATTGTATTTTTAAAATTTACTCCGATTTAAACATCATATTCTAGTCAGGAATACCTTATTCTCAAAAAATACAAAACAAAAAAGTACCTAGCAAATGGTCATGTGTATGACCATTTGCTAGGTACTGAATAATCCATTTATTATTTACAGAAATCTAATTAAGACCAAATCCAAACATCGTCATTATTTTCAACGTTGTTTTTTACTTCATGCACTTTTTCGATATGATCAACTGTGTTCCAATTAATAGAACTTCCACCCCAGCCCACATAATTCATATCAATTTTCACTTTCTCACCCACATGAAATACTTGTCCCTTTGTTAAGAAAACATCAATAATATCTTTCTTCCCGTTTAACGATGGATACCCCACTACGACATATTTAGTAGCACCGTCTGTTCCTACTTTTGATACTTCACCAATTACATAATCAGGTGAGCCATCTTCTTTCATGTGCATGCCTAACTTGTTTGTTGTATTTTCAATTGCAGTTGCAACCATATATTCTGTAAAATTACGCATCATAGATCCAGTAGCTTTAACCTCATCTCCTACTTTCACATTTGAGAAAGTATCCATGTATACACTAACAGGTTCTTCGTATTGCTTAGATTTTACGACAATTACACCGTTATCTACTTCTACTACTCGTCCTTCTAACGTCGAGAAATTCGATTCAATAGAAGCTGCACTCGCTGTTGTTACTTCTAGTCCTGGTAAATTTGTTCCTGATAATGCTGCGATTCCTAAAGCACCTGCTAAAATTAATTTTTTCATACCCATTATGAAACATCTCCATTCATGATGATTTTATATTTGATTGGATACGACCAACCTGTAACTATTATAGTTACAGGTTATAGAAAATAGCAACCCTCTTTCTTATGCAATGTTGCATACTGTGATTTTTAAATATACAGTAAGAGGGCTTTAATTTAATTCAAAGCTAAAATAATCTTATGACCACGGTATAAAGAAATTAAGAACTACTTTCAGTCCTAAGGTTAGCGAATACCTTTATAAAAACTCAATCAAAATTTATTCAACTAGTTGAATAATGAACCATGTCGAATTTTATTTTCATAAAATTCAAATTTCAAGGAGGTTTTACAAAATATTACACAGAATTATTCGTATATCATAATATATTTGGAATTTTTTTACGATTCGTTTCATTTTATCTACCACGTTTAGACAAAATGAAATAAAACAATAAAAAGGAGAGAGATAGATTGAAAAGAAAAATTAGTACAGCTGTTGTAGGGTTATCAGTGTTTAGCTTTGGTCTTTTTGGTGTAAATATTGGGGATGGCGGCGTTGTAAAAGCTGAGCACGGTGAAACTTTTGCTCCGAAATTAGAAAATCATGGTGACTACGGTGGCGCTCCTGCTTTCAATGTTGGGGATACTCCTGCTCCGAAATCAGTAAGCATTGGAGATGGCGGTGGCGCTCCTGCTTATGATCATGGCAGACCTCCTATTTCATCATACAATATAGGGGATACTTGGGCTCCTTCTTATACAAATACTCATGGAGAAGGAATGGCTCCTAAACAAGAGAGTCACGCTGACTTCTTTGCTCCTACGTTAGAAGCGCATGGTAATACTGGCGCTCCTGCTTTAAATGTTGGTGATACGCCGACTCCGAAGCTTGAGGGGCACGAACATTTCCCTGCTCCTAAACAAGAGACACATGCTGATTTAAGCTCAAAATTAGATTCACATGCGGATACTTGGGCTCCTGCATTAAACATTGGTGACACTGGTGGGGCTCCTAAACAAGAAGGACATACACATTTCCCTGCTCCAAAATTTGAAGCTCATGGCAATACTGGCGGTGCTCCTGCTAATTCTGAACATGGTACAGGTTGGTAAGTTAACAAAATTAAAAACAATCTATACTACTGTTCCTATATGTTTACAAGAAAACCATTCGATGTTATGTGGTTTTCAATTCTAAAAAATACACCTATTAACTAGGTGTATTTTATTTTATCTCTCTATCTAATAATTAAAGAATACTCCCCTAAAAACCCCAACAAAAAAAACGAAGAAACTCCCTATACTTCAGACACTTAAAGTACCACGAACGTTACGATTTTTAGTGACACTCCGGATCCAATCCCACTTTCATCTCAAGTGCCTAAAGACGATAGCTTTCTTGTTCAGGAAAAGCTGTAACCTCTCCATTCATGATGATTTTATTTTTGATTGGATACGACGAACCTGTAACTATTACAGTTTCAATTTATAGAAAATAGCAACCATCTTTCTCATACAATGTTACATACTATAATTTTCAAATGCAATTCAACACTAAAACTGAATTCTTGAATCCCAGCAGGTAAACGAATTGATGATGAAGAAACTAATGTCATGCATCATATTTTTCAATACTACAGTTTGATAATCGTAGTCCATTACATTATGTAGGAGCGGAGTTAACATGTTAATAAAACCAAAGAGATTACAGGCAGGAGATGTTGTGGCAACAGTAAGTCCTTCATGGGGAGGAGCAGGTGATCCTGAAATAAGATGGCGATATGAGCAAGGGGTAAAGAGGTTAGAAGAAGTTTTCGGTCTTACGGTTGTTCCCATGCCAAATAGTTTAAAAGGTAGCGAATTCATTTATAACAACCCACAAGCTCGTGCGGAAGATTTAATGACAGCATTTAAAGATACGCGCGTGAAAGCAATTATTGCGAATATTGGCGGTCAAGATAGCATTCGCTTACTTCCTCATATAGATTTTAATGTAATACGTGAAAATCCGAAAATTTTTATGGGATACTCTGACGTTACTATTTCACATTTATTTTGTCATAAAGCAGGTCTTTCCTCTTTATACGGTCCGGCAATTTTGACCGACTTTGCTGAAAATGTAGAGATGGATCCATATACGGTTGAAATGGTAAATCGAACTCTCTTTTCCAATGAAGTGATTGGCGAAATTCAACCAGCTCCTGAATGGACGAGTGAACGTTTAGAATGGATAGAGATAAATAAGGATACAAGACGGACGATGCAGCAAAACAATGGATATGAGGTACTTCAAGGTTCTACTACTGTACAAGGGCGTTTAATTGGCGGATGTATAGAAGTACTGGAATTTGCAAAAGGAACGGAACTTTGGCCTGAGAAAAAACATTGGGAGGATAGCATTCTCTTCTTTGAAACTTCTGAAGATCATCCAGAACCAAGTTATATAAAGTATTGGTTACGAAATTATGCAGCGCAAGGCATTCTGCAAAAAGCAAAAGGCATCATTTTTGGTAAACCAAAAGACGAAATGTATTATGAAGAATATAAACACGAAATACTGCAAGTAATGAAAGAACATAACTTAGAAGATTTGCCGATTCTTTATAATTTTAATTTTGGCCATACTGAACCGAAGTTTATTTTACCTTACGGCGCAATGGCAGAAATTGATTGTGAAAATGTATCTTTTTCTATTTTAGAGAGTGGCGTGGAATGAATAAAATCACTCCTATGAGATATGTCTGTGAATTGGTACTTTTTAAAAGTATATAATTGGAGGGAGATTACGTGTATGGAAGTAACATTTACAGTAAGTAAATGGGATGAAAAACCAATTGATGACACTAGAAAAGATTTTCCTATTAATATTGCTCATGTTGAATATGATATTGATGGGGAATTAAAAGGAAAAGCTTTTGTTGAATACTTATTATATTATTTAGACTCAAATATAAATGATGGTCACTTGGCTACTGCTAAAATTTCTGGTTTTTTACACTTTGAAGGGATTTATAAGGGGCAACAAGGAACATTTACAGCTATAGAGCAAGGTATATTTGATAAAGGAAATTTAGATTCCCCAGGAACAATTATTAAAGCTACCGGTAACTTAGAAAACCTACGAGGATTCTATAATTATCAGTTTACAGGTCAAACTAGTAAACTAATTTTAGAGTTTAAATTTTAGCAAAACATCCTATAAATTAGTGGAAAGGACATTTCTTGTAATACTAGGAATGTCCTTAACTCTTTTAAAATAAGAAAAACCGAAACTAAAATCATTTCGGTTTTTCAAACTAATGAAGTCTATCATTATTTTAAAGAATGTACAAATAACCCACTACGCAGTTTCGGTTCAAACCACGTTGATTTTGGCGGCATAACTTCTCCAGCGTCTGCGATTGCTAATAAAGATTCCATTGATGTCGGATATAATGAGAACGCCGCTTTATATGCACCGCTATTTACAAGGCGTTCTAGTTCTTCTAATCCGCGGATTCCTCCGACAAAGTCGATACGTGAATCAGATCGCGGATCATGTATTTCAAGTACTTGGCTTAATAAGTGATCTTGCAAAATAGATACATCTAAACCTTTCACAAGATCATTCGCATCAAACGTTTCCTCTTTCACTGTGAGCTTATACCACTTCTCGTTCACATACATGCCAAATGTTTTTGGTTCATTTGGTTTATACGGTGAAACAGATGCTTCTTCTACATAAAAGTACTGCGTAATTTGATTTAAAAACTGCTCCTCTGACAAGCCATTTAAATCTTTCACAACTCGGTTATAGTCCCAAATTGATAATTCATCGTGAGGGAATAAAACTGATAGGAAGAAATTAAACTCCTCTTCTCCTGTGTAGTTCGGATATTGTTCTCTTCGCATGAGCCCTACTTTTGCAGCTGATGCCGAGCGGTGATGTCCATCTGCAATATAAAGATTAGGAATATCTTCAAATAAGTTTACTAAACTTGCAATTACTTCTTCATCATCTATTTTCCAAGCAATATGCCTAACGCCGTCTTCCGCTGTAAATATATAGATTGGCGTATGTTCTGCTTTCCAGTTTGCGATGAAACGTTTCACTTCTTCTTTTGTACGATATGTTAAAAAGATAGGACCTGTATTTGCGTCACACACATCTACGTGGCGAATACGATCAAGTTCTTTTTCATGGCGCGTTCTTTCATGTTTTTTAATTGTATCGTCTTCATACTCATCAATAGATGTACAAACGACAAGACCGGACTGCGTTCTTCCTTGCATCGTCAGTTCATAAATATATAGTGCTGGCTCTTCGTCTTGAATGAACACTTCTTCTCGTATCAATCGATTTAAATTTTCACCCGCTTTTTCATATACGCGATCATCGTACGGTGAAAGCGCTGGGTCTAAATCAATTTCTGCTTTATCAACGTGTAAGAAAGAATACGGATTCCCTTTTACAACCTCTCTTGCTTCTTCACTATTTAATACGTCATACGGTAAAGCTGCAACTTGTGCTGCTTTTTCTTCTACTGGACGAATGGCCCGAAACGGTCGGATTTTTGCCACATTCCTCTCTCCTTTACACAATCATTCGAACGGCTACAACACCTGTAATTTTGCTTATATTTTCCACAATGTTCTCTTTTATTATATCATCAATTCCGTTATCAATATCAATCATCGTGTACGCCCAAGAATGTTTACTACGATTAATCATATCCGCAATATTTATATGATGTTCTGCTAAGCATCCTGTAATTTGTCCTACCATATTCGGAACGTTTTGATGCATGATTGTAATACGTTTCTTTCCGATATACGGCAATTCTACGTTTGGATAGTTGACTGAGTTACGAATATTTCCTGTCTCTAAATATTCACGTAATTGACGCGCTGCCATGACCGCACAATTTTCTTCTGATTCAGATGTAGATGCACCAAGGTGTGGCGTCGCAGTTACATTTTTCATCTTTATCACATTTTCATTTGGGAAGTCCGTTACGTAATGCGCAATAATTTCTTCTTCTAACGCTTTTTGAAGAACCTTTTCATCTACAAGTTCACCTCTAGAGAAATTGAATAGACGCATTCCTTTTTTCATCTTCTCTACAGCGTGTTCACCAATAATCCCCTTCGTTTGATTCGTAAGAGGAATATGCAGTGTAATATAATCACACGTTGCAAAAATTTCATCTAAACTAAATGCTCTTTGCACATGTGTAGAAAGGCGCCAAGCTGTTTCAACTGAAATGTAAGGGTCATATCCGACAACGTCCATCCCTAAAGCTAACGCATCGTTCGCAACTAAAGCACCTATTGCACCAAGCCCGATAACTCCTAGACGTTTTCCCGCAATTTCAGATCCAACAAATTGTTTTTTTCCTGATTCAACAAGCTGCGGTACTTCTTCACCTTCTAAATTTTTCGTCCAGCTTACTCCGTTAATAATGTTACGTGAAGACATAATAAGACTGGCGATAATAAGTTCCTTTACTGCATTAGCATTCGCCCCTGGCGTATTAAAGACTACAATCCCTTTTTCTGTACATCGCTCGACAGGAATATTATTTACACCAGCACCAGCTCTCGCAATCGCCTTTAAATCTTTTGAAAATTCTTCTTGATGTAAAGAATAGCTGCGAAGTAAAATACCGTCTGGGTGGTCCATTCTCTCCCCTACTTCATAGCGCTCTCCGCTAAGCACTTGCAAACCTTTTTCTGCAATTTGATTTAACGTTTGAACACGAAACATATCCCCATCTCCCTATCTATTCTCAAGCTCAAATTCCTTCATATAATTTACTAATTGCTGTACGCCGTGTGCTGGCATCGCATTGTAAATACTTGCGCGCATACCACCGACTGAACGATGTCCTTTTAGTGTAACAAGTCCTCGTTCTTTCGCTTTTTGTAAAAACTCACTGTTCAGCTCTTCTGACGGTGTTGTAAACGGAATGTTCATAAGTGATCGATACGTAGGATCAACTGGTGAAGTAAACAATTTTGATTCATCTAAGAAATTGTAAAGAAGTGAAGATTTTATTTTATTTTGTTCTTCAATCGCAGATACTCCACCTTGCTCTTTCAGCCACTCTAGTACAAGTTTCGTTACGTAAATACTAAAGGACGGCGGTGTATTATATAAGGAGTTATTTTTACTGTAAGTTTCATAGTTTAACATCGTAGGACAAGAGCGATCTGCTCCCCCAATTAAATCTCTTTTTATAATTGCAATCGTTAAGCCTGCTGGCCCTAAATTCTTTTGCGCTCCCGCATATATAAGACCAAACTTCGAAACATCATATCGTTCTGATAAAATATTTGAGGACATATCCGCAACGAGCGGTACTTTATCTACATGTGGAATGTCCACATACTTCGTTCCCTCAATTGTATTGTTCGTTGTAATATGTACATAATCTAGTTTTTCATCGCCTAGTAAACCATCCAGTTTAGGAATTGTAGTAAACTTCTCATTTTCAGAAGAAGCAATCACTTGCACTTCTCCTACTTTTTCAGCTTCTTGCATCGCCTTTTTAGACCATGAGCCAGTCAATATATATCCTGCTTTTTTATACGTATTCATTACATTCAGCGGTATCATAGAAAATTGTAATGACGCACCGCCTTGTAAAAACAATATTTCATACTCATCAGGAATGTTCATTAATTCACGAAGTAAGCTACTCGCTTCCTCTATAATACTTTGAAAATAAGAAGATCGATGACTCATTTCCATAATAGACATGCCTGTCCCGTTATAATTTACTAGCTCCTTTTGCACTTTCTCTAAAACTGGCAAAGGGAGTATTGATGGTCCTGCTGAAAAATTATACACTCTTTCCATCACCCGGATGACCTCCCTATTTCTCATTTTGGTATTTTTTAAACTTTCTGAATTATAACCCACAATACAAGACACGGTCAATTTGTTTTCTATTATTACGGCGTAAGACGCAATGGAATCGCTTGCAAGTGCCAATGTTTTTATAAACACATAAAAAAGTGTTAAGTACATAATCGTACTTAACACTCTAGTAATAAAGTATAATTGCTAATTGTCCGTAAAGAACCGATCAAAAATTTGATAAATTGCAGAAAGACCAATGAGCCAATAAATAGTGTCCACAAGCGCCGGCATAGAACCAAACCATTTCTCAACTACATTGTAATCTAACGCTACAAATAACCAATTCAAACCGCCAAGAATCACCAAAATTACTGTAAGGTAAGACAAAAATTTCATTATGATTGCCCCCTAGGTGATAAGATGGTGAAAGGCCTTTCACTAGAAATATATGTGCCAAACTTTAAAACTTACCTATTTTATAAAAATTATTTTCGGTACCAGCCGTTAATAACTGCCGCCGTTTCTTGACTATGTATTTGATACGCATGCGTACTATCATTAGAACCAATAAACCAAATTGAAAAACCTTTAAAATATGGCTTTGGTTCTAATACGTCACGGTAAGCGCGCCATCCGTTTAATTGTACGTCTTTTGAAAACACATTAGAAACATCTGGATTCCACGGATTTTGCAAGCCTAGTTCACGCGCTGGAACGTTAAATCCGCCAAAATAAACCGGTTTTCCTGTTGCTTTATGTAATTGTTCTAGTTGTTGAACAACATTTTGTCCACGGTTATACACTGTCGTCGCAAATAAACTTTGCTTCACTTCTTCGTATGATGGATTTCTTTTTTCCGAAACTTCAAACCAACTATCGATACTAACAATGTCTACCTTCTTTAAATACGGACGATTTATTTTCTCAACAAACTTCGCTTCATATGAAGGATCCCAGCTTGCTGTTAACCACCAATTCATTTGATACAAAACATTTCCTTTATACTGCTGGCGAACAAAATCAATCGTATCGCTCCAATATCCTTCTGCATATTCCATATTCACGAAATTAGAAGCAATCTTGAGCCCGTACACATTGTATTTACTTGTAATCGAGTTAAAGATGTCTTGCAAAATAACCGTTTTCCAATTCCAGAAGAAATCATTAATATTACTTGGATTCCATTCCGTTTCTCCAACATTTCCTTGCTGAATATATGGGAACGGTTCTACTATAACTTGAATATTACGCTTTAATAATTCTTGAATTAAAATAATAGCCTGTTGCTTTTGCGCTTGATTAATTACCATGTTCGTAGAAGTCACATTCGGAATATCTACCTGAATTGGTACATTTACTGTATTTAAATTTAAGCGCTCTACATCAGCTAACACTTTCGCTACATTTCCAACTTCCCATACCGTTACATTTCCTGATTTAATTTTTCCAGATTGAACAGTATTTACATCTGCCTGTACATTTCCTTGAAAACAAAAAGAAAACAGCATAATAAACACTCCTAAAAAACTTATTAAACTCTTATTTTTCTTCACAACTTTCCCCCTGTAATTTTTGGCTTTCTTGATTATTTTATACAACGTTTCATATATATTCCACAAAAAAAACAATAAATTTTTATTGATAAAAATGCTATTCATCCCTTATTCACATTTTATTCACACTGAGTTTCCAAAAATAGTAAGATAAATAAAAAAGGAACGGATTTCCGCTCCTTTTTTATCTTTTTACGATTATCAATCCATTTCCCTTTTAGGCTCTACCAACATAATGTGGGATTCCTTTTCAGTGAACGGTTTATGCTCAACGCCCCTCGGGACAATAAACATCTCTCCTTTAGAAATTTTCACCTGTCCATCACGAAAATCGATGAACATCTCCCCTTCAAGCACAATAAATAGCTTATCTGTATTAGGATGCTCATGCCATATAAAATCTCCATTAGCTTTAAAAAGCTGAATTTGATCGTCATTCATTTCACTAATCACTTGTGGATACCAATAATCGTTAATTTTAGATAACTCGTCATTTAGTTTAATAGGTTGGTAATGGATAATGATCCCTCCTCATTTTCAACTTCCACTATATTACAGTAATCTAAGTAAAAAAGTCGTTATTACGCTTAAAAAGAAAATGCTCAGGCCAGAACTTTTCATTCAGATAGTACAAAGGAGTGATTTCAATGAAAGTACTTTCAATCTAATGTTTCCTTTAACTCTCCATAAGTATAGAACAATGATTTTCAAATAAGAATGGACCTCTGTTGACATTAGTATGGATTATTGATGAACTTCTCGCGATATTTAGTAGGCGAAATGCCAACTCGCTTCTTGAAAACTCTACTAAAATAAAAAGGGTCTGCGATTCCAACAGCCTGCGCAATTTGTTGTACAGGCACACCACTTGTACATAACATTTTTTGAGCCATCTTTATACGATAGTTCAATAAATATTCTGCTGGCCCCATACCTGCATGCTTTCTAAACACGTAAGAAAGACGATTTCGATTAACATTATTTTGTTCTGTAAGCGTATTTATTGTAATATCTTTATAATAGTATTTATGGACATAACTAGATATTCGTTCGAATAAAGTATGCGATTCATAGTTGTTTTCTCTATTGACAACACTTAATAAAGCTTCATTCAACGCTTCGCGAAACAGCATTTCAGTCTGAAACATCGAAATGCCTCCTCGCTGATTATACACATCCCAAAGACGCATAAGTAATTCGACAAGACGAGGAGATTGTCCTGTTAACAATTCAAAATGCTGATGAGTAAAGCCAGAGTCTTCTCGTTCTGAATTGCTTATCCGATATAAAACAAGAATATATTCCCAGTTTATTTCACCAAACATTTTATGGGCTAATGTCATTTTTGCACCCCCATGTATAACTTTTCCTGGGGAAAGGATATACGGCGTACCATTAAATTGAAATTGCGTCTTCCCTGTAAGTGGAAATACAAATCCTGGGAAAGAATCTGTAGACTCAGCACAAGGCACACCTGGATTTTTAGCATAACGATATACTCCTTCTACTCGGAAAGGAGTATTGGCAAGATACTCTGCTAACTCATTCACGTCCAACTTCACAATGCAAGCCTCATTTCAATTATAGTTTTCTTGTAATTCGTGAGATTAATTGGTGTACATTCTGGGCAACGCTAAACTAAAAATAGTACATACGACTTAACAACATCTAGTTATTAACCTATAAATATATTGTTTTTCATTTATTGACAAAAATATCCTCCCTATATTATTGATAATGATTTTCATTGTAGTTTGATAAAAAAACATTTGTCAAGTTGAATGGCCTAGAAAAATGATGAAACAAGGGGTACAGAGGAACAGTTCTGTTGCAAATAATATCTGGTCTTTGTTAACTAATTTCCCTTAAAACTGGAATGATCATGTTAATAGTTGTAATGGCTTTATTAGTTACAGTACTTGCAGCATGTAGAAATAATCGTAATCCTGAAGAGGTTGCTACAGCGTATTTCGAAGATGGAAACAGCCTACTATCCAATTAAATGATAGTAGGCTGGCTGTTAAAATGATTTAAGAACTGGGTTATGTTCTAAATGATAAGATTTCATTATCAAAAAGATTATTACTAGTCCTCTCCACAAACAAAAACACTCTATCACTTCGGCTCCAAATTTAACACCTTCCCTTCTATCCCCTCCGTATTCAATGTGGTCGTATGATACGTGCCATTTACCCAATCATCTATTTGATCATGATACCAATCACTTCTAAAATGTCCTGATTGTCCTGGTCCTACAATATGATAACCGTTTGACATATCTTTCGTATCAATAACGAATCGCCAAGAAGCTCCGTGATTGACAATACCGTTATCTCCGTAACTCGCCGCTTGAACGGTAACTTGACTTCCGCCAATTGGAACTGGTTTCTCACGATTAAATGCTAGTAACGCTAACATACTAGATGATTTTGAGATTGGATGTGTAAAAGCAAGTTGATGGTAATCGCCCCACTTCCACTCTGTAACATCGGGTCCATATTCCTTCTGTAATTTCTTCATTACATTCTCGTACGATGTATGCACAACTTTTGTGAAGCCCCCGTATTTCTTAAACCAAGCGCTATTTTCTCCTGCTACTTCTTTTCGAATCAATTCATCCACAACTTGTGACTTCCCTTCAAATAACTCCATCACATCTTTCGGTATTTCTTTTGAAAATAACGTATTTGAAATCTCTTTCATTAACAAATGGAATAGTAACGGTGCCGCTTCATCTTTACTATCGTAAAAATTCCACTTCGTTAATTGTTTTACGCCCTCTTTCTCTACTTCATTTAAAGATGCTTTATTTAACTCTTTTAAAAATATAGGAGCAAACTCTTTCCCGTATAAATTTTTTTGATCCATCTGTAATTTTTCTAAATCTTTCACTGTATATTTTTCCTTCTCTTGTAAAAACTCTTGAATACGCATTTGCCTATATGGCTGCGCCCACGTATTACTAATATGATACGGATAATTATCATCTACAATTTTATTATTCGCAGTTGAAATAAACCCTTGTTTTGGATTGATTACTTTTGGAAGCTGATCATACGGAATATACCCTTCCCATTCATATTCATCTGTCCATCCTGGAACAGGTAAACTACCATCACCTTTTTTACGCACTGGTATATTTCCATTTGCTTTATAAGCAATTGTGCCGTCGTTTGATGCAAATACAAAGTTTTGAGTTGGGGTATGGAAATCTTGAAGAGCCGTTTCAAACTCATTCCAGTCTTTCGCCTTATTCATATTTAATACAGCCTTTAATTCAGCGGAAGGCTCCAAAGCAGTCCATTTCAAAGCGAATACGGTTTTCGTTTTCTTCTTCCCCTTATCCGCAAACTCTGAAATGACTGGACCATGCCTCGTAACGGTAACGTTATACGGTATTGTCTTTCCGCCTTTTACTTTAATAGATTCATCCACAACGGTAGCTTTTTCCCACTTATCGTTATACAGAAATTCATTTTCATTATTAGGATTTCTCTTCTCAATATATAAATCTTGCACATCAGGACCTGTATTCGTAACGCCCCATGCTATTTTGTCATTGTGTCCTAATATAACCCCGGGTACGCCAGCGAAAATAACGCCACTCACATGTAAATCTTTCATCTCAAGTTTCGATTGATACCAAATAGAAGGTGTCGCAAGTGATAAATGAGGATCATCCGCTAAAATTGGCTTACCAGACGCACTCTTCTCACCGCTTATAACCCAGTTATTACTACCATTAAACTCTGGTGGAATGATTGCTTTTGCAAAACTTTGTGCAACATTCACATTTGTATTCTCGAGTTCAGCTAGCAATCTAGGCGCATCTTTCGGATATGTAGGAAATAACTCATTTGCTTGCTCTTTCGGCAAATTTTTCAGCGCCCAATATCGAAATGCCTGTCCATGCCAATGTCCACCTAAATCAAACGCCATATACTTTCCAATTGTTAACGTATCAACAATAGACCATTCAGCAGGTTCATAGCCTAATATAGTAAACTCGACCGGCAATTTCTTTTCCTCTTTTGCCTCGCGTATAAAAGCGTTCACCCCATCAGCAAATGACTGCAGAGCATCTTTCGCCTCCCCATCATATTGACTAACAGACGCTTCGGCTGCTCGCCGTAAACCGAGCGTTCGAAACAACTTATCTCGATCAACAGCTGCTTCCCCCACAACTTCACTTAACATCCCAGAAGCCTGCCTTCTACTTAAATCCATTTGAAATAATCGATCTTGCGCTTGTACATACCCTTGCGAAAAATATAAATCATGTGCATTTTCCGCTTTAATATGTGGTACTCCTTTACTATCTCGCTTTACCGTAACAGCACGTTGTAAATCCTCTAGTTTTATCGTTCCATCTATCTTTGGCACAGATTTCAGCGTATATATGTTTAAAAAAATCGCTGTACAAATAACTAATAAAAGAACGGTACTACTAGACCAAATGAAAATTTTCTTACCCCTAGTTCGTTTCTTCTTTATAACAACTTCCATATAACCCCTCCTTTCTCAAACTATTCGCTTCTATTTTGAAAGAACCTTTTTGAAAAGGAAAAATCCTTCTTTTCCCATGTTATGGATCATGTAAACAAACTTCTCCTTCCTTTCCTTCAATTAAATTCCCCTGTCCTTTCTTACACCAATTCCTCAAAATCCCCTTCACATAAGCAAACGTTCGCTTATTCTGTTCAAACGCAATTTTAAGTGCCTCTAGTACGGTATTTCCTGAAACTTTTCGTATCCACCCCTTCAATTCCTTCACAATATATGGAGATAGACTACTTATATTTTGTTCGTAAAATTTGTAAACTTCACTATGTTGAGTATCCTCTTCCACTTCCATATCTTCTATTTTTTCAACAACTTCTTGTAAACTACTAGTATCCTCTTCCTCTGGCATACCAAAATGTTGCAACAACAATGGAATCTTCCATTCTTCTTCCAGACATTTACGTAAAAACATATGTATGAATTCTTTATTTTTTATAGTCTTTAACTCACGTAACACACATTTTTCTACATTCGTATTTAAAATAGGGTTATAGTGTAACCAATTTAGTATGTATAACTCTTTCGTTTCCGCATCGTATAAAATTTTCCCATATGCAACAAACCTATTTAACAGCTTCTCAACAGTCTCCATACTGTAGCCTGTTTCCAGTTCTGCTAAACGTTTCGGTAATACGTAAATTCCACATTGCTTCGTTTTCGTACCAGTTAACAAATATATGTAAAAATAACGCTCCTCTGGCGTTAAATCTAATATGAATTCATCTTGCCAAAAGTTCACTTGCACATTACGGTACACCGCCATATGTTTACCTCCCCCTCGCACTTATAAAAAGGCAGATTTCAATCCTTCAATATACATATAGGAGTGAGGGATTGTTTTTTGCAGTTGAATTCCAAACTTTTTTAACTACTACAACGACGGTTTTATTTTTTCGCGCTTTTTTGTTTTTGTAGTTGTTTTTGTTTTGTTTTTTCTTAGTGATTTATTACTTGGTAGGTGCTTATAAGGGGCTTGCAAGGGGCTTAATAAGGGCTTATATAAAAAGGAGCTGTTCCAAATTCTCATTTTGGATAGCTCCTTTATCATTCTTTCTATTTTTGACTTGCATCTAACATCTTCACTAAAAAGGCAGCTGCTTCACCACGAGTTGCTGTCCCTTTCGGATTAAACACATTATTTCCAACACCAGTAACTACCTTTAAACTGTATAATCGTTGAACATGTTGTTTGTATGTGATTAGATGTTGATCTGTAAATGGTAATGCAACTAATTCACCTGTAACACCGTTATACTGTAATGCGTTGTCAATCATGATCGATGCTTCTTCACGTGTAATAGATGCATTAGGATCAAAAATCCCGCCGCCACGACCGTTAATAATTCCCGCACTTGCACTACGTTTAATACCGCTATGAAGTGATGGATGCGCTTTGTTAATATCTACAAATGACTTATTTCCTTCCGGTAGCTTGAGAGCATTTGAGATTAATGTTGCAAACTCAGCTCTCGTAACATTACGATAAGGCGCAAATACACCATTTCCTTCACCGTTCATAATTCCTAGGCTGTTCAGCTTACGAATGTTCCCTTCAAACCATCCACCTGTAATATCATCTTTTGGTTTTTGTACTTCTTTATGTGGCACATTATAGTTTATCTTAATCCAACTTGGGTTATAGAAAATCCACTCATCGTTACCTACTTTATACCAACCATTTTTAACTGCTAACACTTTGTAACGATCTCCGTTTGAAGCTTTACGAACGATATGATGTTCAAGTCCCGAACCACTACGTACGTTTATACCATCACCATTCACTACAAGCTCCATATTAGGTTCAGCTGGATTATATTCATTGGAATCAAATAGCTCATTTCTTTCTTGTAAAGGCGAATCAATTTGTGCGTTAACATTTGCATACCATTGAATACCTTGTACGAAGCCAGTCCAATTCCCACGAGAAATTAAAATATCAGGACAGTTTTTCCCGCTCCATTGTTGATGCCTATAAATGTGGTCCGCACTAATACCTTCTTTGTTCATTAAATAACCTGCAAGTCTCTTTGCATTCTCTAGCGCTTTATTGTAATCTCCATCTTGGTTAACCGCAATCTCGATACCGATTGATTCTCTATTTCCGGAACCATCGCCATCTCCTGCATGCCAACCGTTTTCATTTGTTGGTAAGTGCTGATAAATTTGTTTATCGTCTACAGTAAAATGCCATGAAGCTGTTCGGAACGTACCTTCCGTTGCTTGTTGATATAAATACTTCGCATGGTTTTCAGCATTTGCACCGCGGGCAGTGTTTGCAGTTTCGTGAATTGTAATATAACGTGCTTTCATCGGATTAGCGGGGCGAATATCAGGGTTTCCTGCTGGAACAATCCACTCTACAAATGGAGTACCTGCAAGCGTTCCATATTTCTTCGTAGTCATCGATGCGCTATACTGAATAGCTCTCCGTTTTTCAACCGGCTTCATTTCGCGAGTAGAACCATCATTTCGTCCGTCTACATGTTCAAATGCCTTTTCAATGTTTGAAATAGCTTCTTCTTCTGCTACTTGACCTTTTTTCGCTTCTTTCATTTTATGTAATTCTTCTGATTCAGAATATTTATGCTTATATTCTTCTAAAAGAATTTTCTCATTTCCTGATACTTCCGCTTCATTAATTTGCATGTGATCAGGAGTTTCTAGATTGAAATCAGAATAACGTAATCCGCTCGTTCCACGTTCCCCTTGTGCAATACTAAGCTGGTCAGTATGAGATTTGTTTATCTCTTCTGCTGATATTGATAAAGGTGCACTCCCTAAAATCACTAAACTTGTTGATAGTGCGATTACTCGTTTTTTTATATTCATTGCTGTAATCGATACCTACACTATCCGTGTAAATATCTCAACCTCCCTTTATTTTCTCATTCGTGAAAGACTATGAATCTACTATGTATGAAAATATGTTTATTCCACCTTTTCATTTTATCCCCAGAAGGCGAATTATATTTTCTAGAAAATCCCTTAACAGACATTATTTTATAACCAATTGCTATTGCCGTCAAAAGAACTTGTCCCCTTTTGCACACTACTACTTCTCAAAAAATAGATTAGGATACCTTTTACTGTTTTGCTTCAACAAGAAGGATGTTTATAATTTTTCATAACTATCAAGTCTCTATTAAATAAATGCTGTTTCCTTGTACTTTTCTCTTTGAAAATATTAACATTTTTACATTCTTGCGATAATATAGATGTAACCTTTTACATTGAAATGAGTTTTATTTGGAAAAGATTTCTCATATCGATACCTGAAATGAAGAAGACCAAAAAATGATGAAGAAAAACGAGGGTACACATGATATTCAGCAGATGGTATATATTTTGAAGGACTAGAAATAACACCGCTAGAATGGCTTGAAAACATAGTTGAACTATTAAAACAAACAGTACAAATTTATTAGAGAATACGTTATTTAAAGGGGATGAACGAATTGTTACATACGATTGTTTACGATAAAGCGAAGTACCATTATCAAGGTGATTTTCCTGCGGACTTATCAATTGATCAAGCTTTTGTACATACTGGTATGTTTTTAGGATGGATAATTGAACATAATTTATATAGTGAAGAATTTGAAGAAGAGTCTCCAAACGAAATTAAACAGTTTAAACTTAGACAAATGACCGGCACAGAAATTTATATGAACTGGGATGGCGTTTTGGCAGATGACATGTTAAATGACGAAGGTAACCAATTCGCGATGTATTACTTTAATAATGATGAGGAATGGAAGTATATAAGTGATTACTCAGACGTTTTTATAGACGAAGAAACTCTCTACCACGTGAAAGATACTTGGGAAAACTATTTCAAATTAAAAGAAGTTATTGATAATAGCTATAATTTTTGGAAAGACAACTTACAAAATAAATAATTATAAAAAGTCGATTTCTTATTTTAATAAGGAATCGACTTTCTTAATAGTAAAATATTTTTTATTTTAGCTTCTATTACAAATTCCCTTTAACGTTTCCAACAATCTCGTTTATCGTATTTCGATCAAACTTATCACTAATTTCGTATGGCTCACGATCTCCTACTAATTGTACGCCTACAATATCATTGCGGTCCTTACCATATTGCACTTCAATAATCGATCCACGCTCTATTTGCTTCCAAACAAGACCTGCTTCATCTTTATTATCTAACACTATACAGTCCTCAATATTTTCGTCAATCCCAATTAACTTGTTATCATCCATATATCCAACCTCGTATTGTTGACGTTCTTTCGCTTTGCCGCTTACTACTATACCTTTACTTCCATATGAGTAATCCGTATAGTCCTTTTTCTCCGCCGTTTTCGGTTCTTCTGCTTTAGTTTTTTCAACGTTCCCACAACCCATGATAAGACCAATTGGCATCACCGTAGTTAGTACTACTCTAGTAAATTTCTTTATCATTTATAAACAACTCCTCATACTTACCTTTAAATTCCGTTTGTAAATTTATTAAAAAATAACATGCATACTAAAAATTCATTGAAAAAACTATACAAATGTATTTTTTATTCTACTGCAATTTTCTTGTATCTATAGATAACTTGTAGCAGTTACAAAATTAAAACCTTCACAATTACTTACTGAATTGTCATATTGAAAATTATAAATTAAAACGATAGAATTATAGGATTTATTTAATTCAACTACTTCCTTAATTCGAGAAAGTATTTTATCATCATATGAACATCCCGTTAATAACATAGAAATGTCATCACTCGCTTCTTCTAACACTTCCTTTTCAATAAAATCTGCATCTACATCAATCATATCAATATTAAAATCAACAAAAAATCTTGCTGGTATAGAGTCTCCTTCTTCATCATACGTAACATCTATATATGTATCCAACTGATCTTGCGTTTGCATATTACCGAACCATATTGAAACCATTCCGTGTACTTCCATTGTAGTTCTTCTTTATCTTGCAGAACCAATTTTATAACTTACTGACTACTTTAAAAGTCGAGATTTTTATAAAAACTATTTCTTCTTTCCTTTCAGTCAAATAGGATTATTCGGAAATTCATTTTCATACTTATGAATTAGCTCTTTATCATTTTCATCAATTGGTACTTCACCTAAGTATTTATGTTTCCAAATAATCATCTGATCACTAAAACTATATTCTGTATCGAACCAATTTGTATAATCGAAATGCATGTTAAATTCCCCACTATGTTCCAGAGACATTGTAAAAGAATACCAAAGCTCTTGCTGATTATCTTTGAAAACATTTCTTAATTCATCACTCAATTCAAATAACTTTCTTTTATTCCTTCTAAATTCTATTTTATCAACAGCAAAGTAAAACGGGATTTTCACACTATAATTAAAATCTTCTCTATCTTCAAGTGTATTATAGTAAAAGTAAGTTCCCCCTCCATCTTCTGATATTTGAGCGTAAAAATAAAATTTCTCCCATTCTTCTGGAATCATGGCATGAACCGTTTCCGCTATCTCTCTATATAATCGATTCAATTTTATTTCCAATTAAATTCCCCCTATTTAATTTTCATCACTTACTTTTTCTATATTATACCATTCTTTTAATTAGCTCTTTATTTACACTAAAGTGTAATGTAGTTCATCTAAAAATCAAACCAAGTTTCGATGCCTTTAGAAAGTAGACATACCTCTTAAATACAATTAGTATTAAAATAAGAAATATGAAAGACTTAAAAAGGCTCTTACATGAAGGAAGGAAGTGCACAACTTTGGATTTTAAAACAGTTATGCAAGAACTTGAGGCTCTAGGTAAGGAACGTACGAAAAAAATATACATATCTAACGGTGCCCACGAGCCAGTTTTTGGCGTAGCTACAGGCGCTATGAAACCAATCGCTAAAAAAATAAAAGTAAACCAAGAGTTAGCTGAAGAACTGTATGCCACAGGCAACTACGATGCTATGTATTTTGCAGGGATTATTGCGGATCCAAAAGCTATGAGTGAGTCTGATTTTGATCGCTGGATAGACGGGGCATATTTTTATATGCTATCTGATTATGTTGTAGCCGTAACTTTATCGGAGTCAAATATTGCGCAAGACGTTGCTGATAAATGGATTGCAAGTGGGGACGAGCTTAAAATGTCTGCCGGCTGGAGTTGCTACTGTTGGCTATTAGGAAATCGCAAAGACAATGAGTTTTCCGAAAGTAAAATTTCCGATATGCTTGAAATGGTGAAAGATACAATTCATCATTCTCCAGAACGAACAAAATCCGCTATGAATAACTTCCTAAACACCGTGGCAATTTCATATGTACCACTACATGAAAAAGCAGTCGAGACTGCAAAAGAAGTTGGTATAGTTGAAATCAAACGTGATAAGAAAAAAAGCAGTTTGTTAAATGCTACAGAGAGTATTCAGAAAGAACTTGATAGAGGAAGACTTGGTTTCAAACGTAAGTATGTAAGATGTTAAACAGATTCGTATCTGGGTGTCAATTTGATAAAGGTTGACACCTTTTTCATTCAGGTTATATATCCCCTCATTTACTTTTAACTTATATTAAAAAATAATATCCTGATAACCTACTTCCATTACCTTTTCATTTAATAAACGAACTCCTACACCATTTTCTATATCCCACGTACAATTAAATGTAATTCCAACCTCTCGTCCTTCCGTAATATGTGCATACGGAACAACAATACCATCTAAACTGACCATCTCTAGCATTTGATCAGTTGTTTCAACTAATGGATAACTTTCTCGCACTCCAATATCATATCCTAATTCACATCGCCTTTGTTTATAATAGTCTAATATAGACTGTAGTAAACTTATTTGTACCTCTTCCCAATTTTTTATTAATGATTGATACGCTACATACTGCCCTTCATCAAACACTCCATCTTCTTCACCATCTATCATCAAATCAATCTCAGTTACATTGCCTATAAAAGTTATAGGCATACACTTAGCCCAAGCATAATTATATTCAATCTCTCCAAAAACTGAATTGTTAACTTCCATCAACACTTAACACTTGAAATACTCTTTCAAAAACATATAAAACGTTGGCCAACTCTCCTTTAATTCTCCATTTAAAAGTAATTCATCTCTACCTTCAAAATTTACTGAGTAAACTTTATCGGTTACACTATGAAGGGCCAATACAGCATTTGCTGTCATTTCCGTTAATACTAAATACTTATTAGGAAATCCATGTTCCTTTCGAGCAATAATTGTGTAATATTCTATATTATTCTCTTCATCTATAATGTCAAGTAATTCATAAGGAACATGCTCTTCCCAAAATGGTCCTGCAAATCGATAATAAAACTCTCTAAATGTATTAGACACTTCTACACCTAACCTATTTATTACTTCATTCACCTGACCTTTATCTTCCCGTTTATATATATCTTCTTCAAAGATTTCTTCTAAACGATTTGGCAAAGCATGCATTTGTATCCCTCCTTTACAAGGTTTATCCATGTGTTTATGAAATGAATTTGCAGCTCCCTGCAAACTACCTGTACGGCATAGAACCAATAAATGTAACCTCTAAACCATCAAACATATCCTCTCTTTTCACTTCATTATATTTAAAATCATAAAGAACAATAGCAAAGTTAATATCGTTCGCTAAACTATCTCCATTTACTAGCTTTTTTATTTTAGGAATAATTCGTTCACTATAAGAAAAATCACTTAAAATATGTTCAACGTCCCTTTTATTATTCTCATAAAAACAAATTTCAATATTATCTTCATCATAATAACCGAATTCAAAGCTTGTTCCAAACTTTGAATGAACTGAATCACCATTTGTCGTGTAATCTATTTCGACATACTCCTCAAGATTTTGGAGTGATTTAGAAATCCCAAACCAAACTGAAGCCATTCCACTATATTCCACTTTTCCACGCCCCTCTAGCCGGTCTATAATTCATATAAACATTCTTCACTTTACTATTTTTGTAATCTCAAACTAGAAATCAACTCATTTAAACTATTCGAAACCTCTATAAACAACCACGTTCGAAATCCTCGAATTCGTTCTTTCCACTTACATTATTTAAAACAAATAGTGAACCATTTCTTTCTACCACTATAGGAACCTTATCTTGTCCCTTAATAACTCGTGATTAAGTCTTCACCCTCATATCTAGGGTCTTTCTCCACTTTACCATCTTTTGTTTTGATGACTTTTAGTCTACCTAACCACTCTGCTCCGTTATATGTCTCTTCACTTACCCATACATTATGCTTTTTACCGTCTACCTCAACTACTAATGTTGGGTGTGTAAATATGAATTCCTCCTCTACATGCCTACCTACAATTTCTGCATGTAATGATGTACCTTCTTCAACTAGTTTACTATTCTGATACCCTTCGATAATAGGTAATCCAATAAATACAAATAATCTCAGCCCAAATACGTTCACTTTCTTCTTTGTACTCCATTTATTCTTTTCTTTCACTTCCAATTATTCATATAAGCTCTCAATTTCCATACACCAAAAAGAACCCTTTTCCATACACTTATCATCAATTTTTTTAAATTCTTCCTTCAACCAACTTATTGTACACTCTGGTATATTATTATCGATAAAGGCATCCTCACCATTTATCTCTACTGCCTTATCAATCATTTTTGAATATACTAATAAACATGCTGCAAATTGTTGTATAGAAGGATTCATAAACACTTCTTTATACGCATCACTATTATTTAGAAATACTATTTTTTCTTGTTTTTCAATTATACAAATTGGATCTCCAGAGCTTGTTGTTCCTAAATACCAATATTTTCGAAACTCTTCTGGCATATGAAATACATTTATAATAGACCTTACGAAAGACTGAGATGAAGTAAATTCTAAATATGGTAGCGGTGTTTCTGGCAAGCCTCCTATAGACAAAAATCGTTTCACTTCAGCTGAAAAGTTTTTGTTTATTAATTCTTTTTCAGGAAATGTAATGAGTGGGCCATCTTTATTAACATCCCATTTCTCCCGAAAATCCTCTGGTAATATCATTTTTTCACCTTCTTGATGTGTTTATGTCTTTTAAGATTTAATTGGGCTACTAGATGTATTTTTATTTTTCCCACACTAAAAATACCATCTAGTATTATCTACACTTATTCACTAAAACTCCCTAGTTCCTCTGTCCAAAAACATCCTTCTGTTAAAGCAGCTGCATCAATTTTTCGAAGTGCACTAGAAATCCACTCCACCAAACCTTTAGGTATATTTTTTTCAATATAAGCCTTTCTTCCATTGGCAGCCTTTACTTCTTTTATAAATTCCACATAGACAAGTAAAGATTCTGCAAACTTCTCTACCGTACTATTTATAAGAACGACTTTATTTTCATTGTCATAATCTATATATACGAGTTGTGATTTAGATTCATCAATACAGATTGGATTTCCACTACCAGTAAATCCAAAGTATATAAACTTATCATACATCGTACCTAATTCATTTTGTATCTCGCTCAACCTTATCCCGCCACCGTTATCCGCAGGTTCAAATGTAAGAAATGGAGGAGCAGACTCGGGAAAACCTGCTTTAATTAAGAAGTCTTTCGTTTCTTTCGAGAAGGAAAACGAGTGAATGATTTTTTCATTATAATGAATTAAACCGTATATTTCTTCATTCCAATTCACTAAAAAATCTTGTGGTGAGATCATTTTATCCTCCTGTATATCATACACTCTGTATTCGATTTTACTCGTATATTGCTTTCTTATACGACTACATGTCCATAAAAATACTTTTTACCAATCTTCCATTCTTTCTTTGTTAAAACATCGATATATGACATCAACTCTCTATGTTTTTCATTTTTTATTATCGTATCGTATTGAATAGGACATTTGATTCCACTCCAAATTGATAAAACGGAAGGTATAGTAACAACATTATAAGTAGTTCTATCTCTTAAAGAACTCATAACTTCCGAAACTAACTCCTTTGCCAAATCTCCAGGAAAAGATAGTCTATTACGATAATAGTATTCTTGCGTATCGTTATTTTCGATAAATTTAGAATAAGCTTCATTAAATTCTTCTAACGATACTTCATAATACTCGTCCTCAATTCCAAGCATCCATGAAAGTTCATTTCTTATAGCTTTTTCAACAAAGGTATCTTCCCACTCTTCTAGTAATGCTAAAAGATATGGTACTACATGATATGAAAGAGTTTCACCAGCACTTACTACAAAATTATGAACTCCATCCTCTGAAGCACTTGAAAGGAATTTCAAATTATTCGTTTCTAATAAATCATCGTGAGTAGCTGCTGAACAAAATAGTCTAGTGCATAAATTCAAAATAAGCTCATCTCGAGTACTATTCATAAGTTCGATTAGTAACCTCTTTACAGAGAAATCACCAAGCTTTAACAATTCATTAATTAAAATAAAGGATTCTTTCTCTGTTGCACTATCCCTTAAGTTAGACTTAAGAGTTTCAATTGTATGATTAGAAACTTCTCCATACCAAATATCTTTTTTTAAATGCTCTAAGTCCATCATTCTCTCTCCTTTTATTGCTGCTTACATTTATACGAACCATTTCATATGAATAATATTATTAATCATGTAACTTATTTAAAAACTCCGTAAAATCATTAGCCACAAAAAATACATTTTCCCTCGCTACTTCCTCTGCCTCCTCAGCCGTAATCCCTTCACTTTCCATCAATGTTTCCTTTTCCCATGTCCCCTCATGTTCCCAAAAGACGACAATTGGATCTTCTTTATGATTTTTATAATCAAAGCAAATTAAATTTCCTGCTGGATCAAATGCGAATGGTACCAATTCATTTGGCAGAGTAGAAATATACTGGTTATATACTTTAACGATATATTCACTACTATCTACATCATAAGAAAGTAAAGTTCCAAATACCTTTGTTATCGTATCTATTTCAAATTTATAAGGTAATATAGCTGAACCATTATTATTTGTAGCACATTCTACATAGTCACTTGGAAATATACACCCTATCTCTTTTCCCACAATGTTTATATATTCTGCTGAAACTGGCTCATCCGGTACTGGCCATGTTAAGTCATTTCTCATTCAACTTCACCTCCTAACAAATCACATCACGTTTATCCGAAATAACTAATTGCATCATCTAAGCTTTTATGTAAATTCCAGTCTAATTACGACCTCGTTTCTTTTAATTTTTTAGATAATCCTTCCCAGAAACATTTGGAGAAAAGGATACACCTCTCCGATCCTCCTCAAAACTTGGTATAGCCATTGCTTGTGCTGATTCTAAATATTTCATTGTAGATAGCCAACTATCAAATAACGTGTCCATATCAGATACTAAGGGATTATTTAAAACATCTATGCAAGTTCCATCGTATATGTAAACCTTAAATTTCATTAATTATTAAAGAGGTTTGGAGTTCTCACTTAATAAGAGAAGAGATAGACGAGAAGAAAACGCCTAATAATCAAAAACTATAACAATTTATCGCGCTACTTTTGGGCAGTAAGTGCCTGAGTGGTTTAAATAATCCATCAGTAAGGATGAAGAAAAATCCTCACTGATGGAAGTTTCACTTTATCCTGCAATCTCAGCCGAAGAGAGCCCCTCATGAATATTTCCGCTTACAATGATAGAATGTCCCCAAAATATATCTCCATCCGAAAAGAATATTTCAAAATCACCTTCTGAATAAACGCTTAAGCTGCTTAATGTGATGGAATTAATGAACATTTCTTTTGTAATTTCGTTGATTTCTGCTTCATCATCATCTTGTAGCCATTCATTTGCTAACTCTACCAGTTCTTTTGCAGCGTACATTTTCATTTTCATTTTCCATTCATCTTGCTCTTTGAAAAGTGCATGTGCTGTTTCCAGTGCAGACTTCATCATATGTTTGTCTTCACTCCAATCAAAATATAAATGACATTCTTCACCAGCCCAAGATATTCTCTTTTCAAAAGTTTTCACTCTTTTATCGAGTTCGAACACACCCAACATCTCATCATGATAAAAAAGCGGTTTCATTGCATCTTGTAAGATGATTTCCAACTCATCATCTTTATATGGTGTTTCCAAAACCTTAACAAGCATCAATGAATTTTCTGACTTGCGCACCTGTAATGCTACAACTGTATTTGCTGTCAAAATGCCTTTTGATTTTCTCCATTCTGCATCATCAACCAACCATGCCAGTCGTATGTCTTCTTTTCTAATCGTTTCATTGTTATGTAAGTCTTTCCACGCAATCAAATCAATTGACGCAGTCCACAAAATGTTGTCACCGCCTTTTGATGCACCGATTCCTAATGCCCCTGTGACAGCTGCTATTTCAATCACATTTTCTGAGAATCTATTTTCAAATCTACTTATTTCACTTGATTTACTCAATTTCGAATACATTCCTTTCATAGCCCACAGGCATAAGTACTTTGTGAGTTTTCCTGTTTTATTATAATTGGTCATGGTAACGCCTATATAGAATTATAGCTATAATTCTATATAGGCTTTTTTTCACCTGGAATTTTAAATTTATTTACATCATATTCTTTAATTATATATACTTTTATAGCTTCAAAATCTTTACCAAAAGCAAGAAATGGATTTTTTAAGAAATATATTATTTCTTCGTCGTCATAAATTCGGGCTTTAATTATTTCTTTGTCCGAGTGAAACGATAAATTGACTCCTTTGTAAAAATATTCGTAGTATCCTTCTTCATCCTGCTCACTCTTATCTTCAAAAGGAACAGATTCAATATAATATATATTCCCATTTACATTTATTGATTTCATACAGCATGACTTCCTTTTCAAGAATATTCATAAGAAATTAAATAGTCTCTGTCAATCATACCAAAAATAAGGGATTTACTTTTAGAATTTATAAAAAATATATAGGATTAAATTTAAATCTTTATATTTTTTTTCATATTACTTCATTATCTCTGTACAATTGTGTAATGTGTCACAGAAGTAGACATATTGCAATGAGTCGCAGTGAAGTGGGATATCCCTTGAGAATATAAAATAAGAAGATTAATCTAGAAAGACTATCTAGTTCGATCTTCTTTTATTGAATTTTTAATTAATGCATTTTTACCCTTAAAATAATATAATCAACGGGTGGATTATTATTTACATCCTCAAAACTGGTTCTAATTTTAAAGTCAAATTCATTTGTTATATTTTTCAATGAATAAATGTTTGTTCCATCTACACTTGTACGGGGCAATATATCCGAAAACGTAAAACGCATGAAGAATATGTTGCGGAACTATTAGAAAAACGCGGGTACGATATGCCGCAGAGTTTTTAGAAGTTCATGGCGATAATATCGAAGTTATAGAAACATACAAAGGCGCTAGAAATACCACGGAACACAAATGTAACTCATATAAAAATATATGGGAGGCAGCACCAACAAATATTTTAAAAGGAAAGGGAGAGAAACATTATGTCAAAGTTATTACGTGAATTATCTAAACCGGATAGTGAGGCTCTGCGTTCCGAAGCACTAGAACAGTTGAAAGTTACTTCAGGTAAAATTGTCGCTTGTGATCCTCTTATTTTTAATGAAAATCACTTCGAACAAACAATTCAGCCAGGTACATATCCAATTGTTGCTTGGTGGCATAAGGAAGATGGAGTCATTGCTGGTGCTGAATTGAAATTGTCGGAGTCAAAAGCGGTAGGATGGAAGATGGCAACAAAACCAGGACAAAATGTAAGTGAACTGGAAGACGGTTATATTTTTGGTTACCCAGTTGATACAAGCTTAGGGTGCTTTGCAGATGTTGAAGCAATTAGTAAGTTAGAAGAAATAGAAGACAGGTTACAACAAGAACTAGGAGAAGAATTTACTAGTTTGTATGATGATCTTATAGATGACATACTAACAGAACATGATGAAGATTGGGGAAATTGCGTGGTTTGTGAGGAAACAGGAAGTAATATCATTATATTCCGTTCAGGTTATGGAGATGGATTTTATCCTTCCTATTGGGGAATCGATGAAGCAGGAAAAATCGTTTCACTTGTTACTGATTTTCAAGTGCTACATGAGGAAAATTGAGGACAACATCAATAATGATATAAGAGTCAATATTTTTTCTTTTACAGCGTCAAATATCCCCCGTCTAATATTTGCAAATAACCCGTGAGATAATCTCCTTATATACTACTGGTTCTAATAAATAGGGTTATATTCTTAAGTGAATATAACCCGTCATTTTATCATGATAGAGTTGAACTTCAGACACTCTACGCTCCGAAATTACTTTTTCTATGATTTCCTGGCGATTATATTCTACCTGCACCGTTTCACAGTTTCCCCAATGAGTAGGAGCGGATTTTTCGTTTGACTCAAATACATCTAGAAGACGATTCAATATCTCTTCCTCGTTAAATGCTACAGTCGGATACATTGCGATTGTAAAATAATTCGGTTTCATTTTACTACTCCTTTTATTTGCTTTATCACAGCCAAATAAGTTTAAATCCCTTTCCCACTATTAATCATGTAACTTATTTAAAAGCTCCGTAAAATTATTAGCTACAAAAAATACATTTTCTCTCGCTACTTCCTCTGCTTCCTGAGCCGTAACCCCTTCACTTTCCATCAATATTTCCTTTTCCCATGCTCCCTCATGTTCCAAAAAGACGACAATGGGATCTTCTTTATGATTTTTATAATCAAAGCAGATTAAATTTCCTGCTGGGTCAAATGCGAATGGCACCAATGCACTAGGTAATGTGCCATTGTAGTCATTGAATACCTCAATAATATTTTCATCATCATCCATATCATAAGTTAGTAATGTACCAAAAACTTTTCTCTTCCCCTCAACTTCAAATACTTCTGGGCTAACATGTGCTCCGTTATTCTTCATTACACATTCTATATAATCTAAAGGAAAATGAATGCCCAACTCTTTTTCCACATTCTTTACATTTTCTCGCAATAAAGGCTTATCTGGTGATCTCCATTCTACTTTATTCATCTCGCACCATCCCTCTGAATTTCCTCAATTAATTACTACACATCTAAAATAGTTATAAGAGACCTTAATAAATTACATTTAAAATCTTATTTATATCTGTCATACAGTCTTTCACTAAATCGTAAAAACCAACATGTACATTATCTTCATATACCCAACAAAGGACTGTTCCATATGTTGCTTCAAATATTTCTAGCATTCATATCTCTCCCTTTATTAATCAAATGCTGAACAATTTCAATATGTCCTTTCTTTGCTGCAACATGTAACCACGTACCAAATGGTGTCATCGAATATAAAATTTTGGATTATCACCTATTAGACGTTTTACTTCATTAATGTCACCAAGCTTAATACCATTTCTTATTTTTTTATTTATATTTTTCTCCTCCACAACATCACCTCCTATATTTCTTTTCTCTTGTCTAACTATGTCTCCTAGATTTGCAGAAACATGAACTATTCAACCGAAGATTTATAAGCAACCTTTACATTTTTCAATCCTTCTATTACATTATTTATTCTTCCCAATAAATCTTTTATTTCCTCTACTGTCAATTCTCCTTCTGCCTCTTGAGGGTTAAACATACTTAGCCTCTTTGTTATACCTTCAATACGCCCAACAAAAACTATATGATGATCGACTGCAATTTCTCCTATGGCAGTATCAACGATAACACCTTCAATCTTTCCTAAATTATCAAATTCATCCGCTAGTTTTGCTATAGCATATCGATACCCTCTCTCTTCATCTAATAACTCTTCATACGCCTCCCGAATTGCATGAAATAATTCATTATACTCCCAATCTTTCATACATCCTCCCTCAAAAAAAATCCCCACGCTTATGTGAAAATAATCTTTCAACACAAATATGAGGACTTCCTTATTTCATTACTATACTTTACACATTTTATTCGTTAGAATCTTCTTCATTCAATTTATATACTCTATCTCTTTTCTCATCACTTTTGACAAAAATAAGCTTTCCTTCTTTAACAAAACCTTCTAATAGTAAGCATACTTGCCCATATGCTTTAGGCTTATTCGTTGTGAATCTCTCATCTGATATTTTACCAGCTCGTATTAATTGTTCGCATAACTCAAGTGCACTTATTTCTTCAGAATTAATTAACTCTAAAATATCCTTTTGTAAGGGCGATAAAGGCACGGGGGGCTCAGCTACCTCCACCTTTTCTCGTTTGTTTTCTTCTTCAAATAAATCTTCGAATGAAATTTGATTCATACTTCTTTTCCTTTCTAACGATTGATTTGTATAACATGAACTGAATCCTATAGCGTATGTATTATTATGTTACCTTTTTTCATAAATCCCAAACTCATGTACATCGTTTCATATAGTATATTCCGATTATACCAAATATACGTTCTGTTTTCTATTGTAGAATTCGTTATAATAGGAATGAAAGTAATAATGAACATTTTCTCGTTGTTAATTGTATACTCTCTGTAAAAAAATACAATTACAATTTATAAATTTGTATAATAAAATAGTACGAGTAAAATTTTATTATAGAAAGGTTCTGGTAATATGTTAGGTATTCATGTTGAAAAAACAAAAGATGAACTAATTATTTCATGGCAATTCTCTAAAATTCATATTCCATTATGTGAAATCACTGAGGTAACGGAAGATAATACATATGCTGGTGTTGAAGAAAAAAGCGTAATCCGAATTGGAACAGCATATGGTACAACTGATCGTATTTTAATTAAGACAGTAAAACAAAATTATTTATTATTCACTACTAATAGAGTATCCATTTTAAATAAAATAAAAGCTTAATTGTTTTTCTTCCTATATTTAAACGTTAAACACTTTCATTCTATTATAGGAAACGCTACAAAAGGTTCGTTGATTACTCCTGCTCCTAATTCGGAAGCATATGGTGAAACTATATAACACAAACACCCTAGCTCTTCGCTAGGGTATTCTTAGTTTTATCTATAATACAGTAGTTCTACAATTCTTATTTATTTTTATGAACTCCTTGTAATTGACTAAGAACCTCATTGGCAGTCCTCTCAAATCTTTTAGGGTTATCAGCAATAATTTCATTAAGTAAATTAATTATCGTTAGTTGTATATCATGATTCATTCCTACAAGTACTTTAGCATACTCACTTCTATATAAATCATTATTTAAAATTCTTATGTTTAGTAGCATTGCCCACTCTTTTGCACTCTCAACCATTTTTGGTAAAGCTTTAGGCATCTCTGTTAGATATTTTCCCATTTCAAAATCTTCAATAAAATGAACTAGACCAAACATAACTTCTTCCTCTTGTGTTTCATCCTCAAATACTATACACAACTCTTTAATAAGCTTCTCATCATCACAATCTGCTAAGTTTTCTAATACACTGTCAAACTCTTCACATTCCGATTGATTTTTTAAAAATCTACAACTATATAATCTCTTGATCTCAGATTTGCTGTCCATATAAATTTCTCCTTTTAAATGAATTGGATAATTAAATTAATATGATCATTAGTTTTCAACTTTTCTATTACATCAATATATCGCTTCCATCTCAAGTGTACATTTTTAAATATTCAGCAATTTCTACTTCTCCTCTTTCAATAGCAAATTCATAAGCTCCCATATCTTTCATAGTATCTCCTGTATACTTAACAGTAATATCAATACCATTCTGAACAATATACTTTACAACATCAAGATGCCCACCATAAATCGCTGAGAATAAAGGATTCCTATTCGGGTCACCAACATCTAATATTGCACCCTTATTAAATAAGTACTCTACAATACCAATTTCACCCTCACTAGCTGCATGTGCAATAGGCGCTGATTTTGGTACACCTTCATTACGGTTAATATCCATACCAGATTCAACAAGAAATTTTATCATATCCAGTTCACCAGCTCTAGCTGCAGCATGTAGCCACGTTCCATAAGGCGTTACAAAATCAAGCAAACTTTTATCAGTAATAATGATCTCTTTCGCTTGTTCTATATCACCTTTTTTAATGAAATCATAGATTTTTATCGCTTTTTCCTTACTTTCCATAGAATCCTCCTGCACTATTTTCATTTAGCTTAAACAGTTAGACATTGACTACGATACATTTAGCTAAGTGCTACTGAGAGAGCAGATTTAAGCATAGTATCAAAATCGCAAAAAGTTTCCATATGCTCGCCTGAAGGCTTGTCTAGTTCAACAAATTTCTTTTTGGAAACATTATAACAATACCAAGCTATATCTGAATCTCCGAAAAAAATCAGTTCATCTTCGTCTTTAATTGATTCCCATATTTCATTAGCATCAAAAAAACTATCTACCTCATTTATTGGCTTAAAATCTAAAAAACTTTGATCAATCCCATATATTATTAATCCATTAAATGCAATTCCATTAACTGTTTGTAAAAATTCATAGTACTGCTGTGGCAGGACATCTTCACCAAATTTTTCTACTACAGATTTACGAAATTTTGATAACTCCCTTTCGTTGATAGGTAAATTGAGTTTTCGATTTCGTTTCTCTCTTATTTTGGATATATGACTAATCTTCTCTCTCCACATAACTTCACCTTCTAATAAATATTCAATCCTTTTCTAGGATAGAATTACACAAAGTAATCCTCAATAGTACACCCCATTACAAGGATTGATTTCAAATTTCCCATTGCTTTTGGCGTGCTATTTAAATATTTTTCGAAGCCACTCTAGCTAGTATTAACCATATTATTTATCTAGATTGATATTTTAATGAAACATATTAAAGCTATTTTCATGATCCTACACGCAAACTTTAAAGTTATTTTATAATTAAAGTATTAAATAACCTCTTTACAAATCAAATCAACTTTTTCAAAATATTGTTGTGGTTGTTTCTCACTTATTTCTTTCAAAATTTTAATAACGTCTTCTTTATTCGTAGCTTTAGCCTTCTTCAATACATTAATAAATGGAATAATAAAATCATCTGAAGCTAGAAGACTCTTATAGAATCTTTTAGCACAATATTTAGCTTGTGGCAAAACAATGCTTATCCCTTCAATCAGTTTACTTAAACCATCTTCAACTCCATTTTTTTCGATTATATAAAAAATCGATTCAATTAAATCACCAACAATCGAAGGTTCATCTATTTCATCATGAAATACACTGCACAAATCAATAATCACTTTATTATCTGCCGTTTGCAATATTTCATTTAAGATTTCCTCAAATAGCTCAATACTATCATCTTCATGATCCAGAAAACATATTCTTTTTAAAATAAATATCTTTTTTTCTAATGACATTTATTTCCCTCCATACTTTGAGTAGAGTTTATTGAAGAGTTTCAAAAAATTTATAGTTTAATAAAAGAATTAATTTCTAGAATACAATTCTATCTTTAGTTATTAATTCAAATAGGTTGGTAATTGATTTAACCATTCTTCAAAATTATCCGCTTCCTTAGTTACACCATGTTCTTCATGAAAATAAAAGTAAACTCCCGTTCGCTGGCCCTCTTTTGAATGAAGACAAAAGTAATCTCCATTACCTATACTATAAAAAGGGATTAGTTCGTTTTTCCAAAAACCTTCTTTCATTTCATAATCATAAATAAATTCAATAGTATCATTTCCGTTCGTCTTACCACTAGAAACATTTAAAATATCCCCTGGAAATACATATTCAGACATTAGTTCAATAAAGCATTTAAATTCTTTAGGAAATTGACATCCAAATTTTTTCTCCAGTTCCCTCCAATCATTATCTGAAGGGGAATCTAAATCCTCTAATTCTTTATCTAACATACTGTCTAATAAGTTTGCAATTTCATCTTTTCTCACAAACTATCCCCCCTTATACTAGAAAAAAGGCTGAATTCTATTTTATTTACAAGTATTCTCTCGATTAAAGTCAAATGCTACTGAATATGTGTTCTTTTCCATAGTATCCCCTTATCACAATTTCTCTAAGATTAAATTTACTTTTTCTAAATATAAATCTGGATCGTCCTCTCTTATCTCGAGAAGAATTCCTTTAATTATTTGCTTTGTTGAACTATTTATATTTTCTAAAACATTCATATACGATACGACTAAATCTTTTGAATCTAAAAGTGTCCGATGAATTCTTTCCACCCAGAATTCTGCATGAGGTAACATTTTAGGAATACTAATAGCTAATTTGCATAGCCCTTCCTCTACTCCGGAATGTTCAGCAATATAAAAAATCGTTTCAATAAGGTAGTCACCCGCTGATGGCTCAGCAATATAAAAAATCGTTTCAATAAGGTAGTCACCCGCTGATGGCTCAGCAATATGATCCTCAAAAATTATACAAAGATCAGGAATTATATCATTTGTCCCTTTATTTGCTAATTCATTAAGAATACTCTCAAAAACTTCAATATTATCCCCTTCATTCTCTAGAAAACGCATTTTATATAGAACGGAAATTTCCCCTTTAAAATCTATTAACTTCTCCTCCTTTTTACAACATCGTTATTATAATTTATCACATATCTTCACATCATTATGTTCATAATACGTTCAACTAATCTATTATAATAAATTATTACTTTCTAATAACTGATACCAATCATCCTCTTTGCTTCCTACGGTTTCACTAATTCCTCCAAATTGAACAAACTTATTACCTAATTCACAATATCTTTTTCCTACATAATAATATTGTAAGAAATTATTAAAATCACCATATGACTCAATAATAAAATTTTGATTAATTAAATCTCCATACAAACAAGAAACTTCTCCATTAACCTTATTAATAAACAATGGATATCTTTCAATTTTCCCTATACAAATCCACTTATCAGTACCACCTGGCATGTCCTCCGTATAAAATTGAATACTTTCGCGTTTTAGATGACCATATATAGTAATTACTCCACCGTTCAACATTTCATATTTTTTTATAATACAATTATAATCTTTCAAAGGGCCTTCTTCTAATCTTTCATCAATCTTTTTTTCTACCTCTATAATTTCACCAATAAGCAAACAAAATGGATCATTATTTAAAATATCCTTAATTAATTCTATTTTTTCTAATACTGATTTCTCCATTTTCTCCTCCCACTCATTATCTATTTAACTAAGATATAACTATTACTGTCCTCCTTTTAAAGGTTATTATTTTTCACTTCCTCAAACCACTCATCAGCAAAATCATCCGCCGTTTTTATATCATCATTTGTATGGATTAAATCATACTCATATTCAGCTTTAAACTTACCACTCTTAGTATCGTATATTAATTTCATCTCAGTTGGCATATCTTTTTCGTATTCTTTGCATAACATTTCAATTCCTTCAATATCTTCACTTATAATTTGTAGAACCTGAAACATTCGTTCTGGAGATACATCATATCTTTTTTCTCCATTTTTCAATGCATCATTAACCTTGTGACACTCTACATACTTATTGTTAATGAAATAAAAGAAACTACTAGAAATCATATCTTCTTCACATGAAGCATACACATATACTTTATCAGCTCTATTTTCAACATATTCCATACATATAGATACCATATCAGCTTGCAATTCACTAAACCTTTCCTCAAATTCTTTCATATTACTTTTTCACTCCTTAGATTAAAATTCAAATAGCAACGTCTTGATACCCCACTTCAGTTACTTTTTCATTTAGTAAACGTATTCCTAATCCATTCTCTGCATCCCACGTACAATCGAAAGTTATCCCAATATCTCGTTCTTCATGAATATCTCCATATGGGACTACAATTCCAACTAATGTGATCCTCCTAAGTAATTGGTCAATTGTTTCGATATACGGATAATTTTCATTAAATCCAATATCATACCCTAATTGTTGACGCTCTTGCTTGTAATAGTCTAAAATCGCTTGTAAAAAACCTTGCTGCAATTGTTCCCAATTTTGCAATAATGAATTATAAGCAGTATATTGTCCTTCATCAAACTTACCGTCTTCTTCACCTTTCACTATCAATGCTATTTCAACTTCTTTTCCACAAAATTCAACGTTAATGTCCTTAATCCATCCATATGTATACTCAATCTCACCAAAAACTGCATCATTTATAATCATTTTTAACTCTCCCTATTTACTCCCTTGGATTCATATCGATTTCTCTATTCGTATGAAAGTTACCCTCTGATATTAACTGTTTTTTCCAGTCGTTTCTATACTCAGTATAGTACTATCAATTGCTAATTTTTCAATAAGTTTTTTCGCCTTACCGTATGGAAATCTCTCTACTAATATATAAGGAAGATTTTTTGAACCCTTTAGCAAATCAATTGCGGAAATCTCAAGCCCTAATATGTTCTTTATTCTTATTAAATCTTTCAAACCTTCACTAGGAGTTTTCACTAACACTATATTACATATATCAGACGACTTATGTATCGCTTTCTGTTCTATTTCACTTACACAACCACTATTCACCCATTTTTTAAAATCAGCGGTAATTACAGTAGCATGGCTTGGATTCATATCCCCAGAATCAATTACTACCACCTCTTTTTCCTCTGCATGTTGAGCCATTAAAAATACATTACCCCCACCGTCATCACCAATTGAGACATATCCCCTCGCATACTCATCTACTTCCCAAACCTCGTTCCTTTCTGCAATATGCTCCGTACCATAAATAAGTAATCCACTACCGATTGAAAAGCCATTTGTACATCTCAATAATTCTTTATATACATTAGGTAATGTAACATTCATGCGATTTTCTACTGCTTGAATTTCAATATCACTCGCTGCTGACTTTTCTATCAAATCTGGAATATTAGATAGATTAATCATTTAATAATCCCTCCTAAACTATTAAGATATTTAAACGTATCGCCTGCCCTCTCTCTATAATCATTTCGCAATAGAGTTCATTAAATTCATAAAGTATGTCAGTATGTAAGCCTTCATTTTTCATTTGGTAAGTAGACAATAATTTTCCCATTCATGTACTCACCTTTCCATCCACAAGGCCATCCTCCCATTTTATACACCTCAAATACCTTTTCATAAAAATTATCCACTTTTCCATTTACTAAACGATTTAGTGCACACATCTCAAGGTCTCTTTCTACTTCTTCAAGAATGTTTATATGATCAATAGAAATAAATCCATGATTATAATTATAGTTATCAGAAAAAACTTCATATAACATATCTTTTTTTGATTCCATATTAAGGTTATAAGTTCCTTCTAATAATTTTGCACTTTCATCCGATTTCATATCATCCCAAACGATTTGTGTAACATCCAAATCTTGAGACCAAGCCAATTCCTGTGCTTTATCAAAATCATGAATTATTTCAATGTCATGTGAAAATTCATGTAACTTTATATCATTCCTATCAAATAAGCTTCTCTTTTGTATATACTCGATAACTTCCTCAACTAACTTAGTATTTTCACCATACTTCATCCCTGTAGCCACCTTTCGCGTCCCTCGTCTTTCATTCCCTTTCTCCATACCGAATTCACTTATGGATATTCTTTTGAAATTCATTGATTTTTTGTAAGTATCTTTACTCATGCAGAGCTGCCTCGAAACCCCATTGCTCTTGCTTCGAAATAAATTCTAATCAAAAACAACTCTTAATCCTAAGTTTTACGATAAATAAAAAACATCCATCTTGAAAAAAAGATTGAGCAAAATGGAGTCTTCTTCAGCAGATTTTTTGTTTCGGCTTTATAAAAAATCCAAGCATTTTCTGCCTGTATTGCTCCATTCATCGTGCTTGATTATTCTCTTAAAAGTGAAGAGTTTCTATTAAAATTTTTTAATATACTCATACACTTCTTTAGGCTTTATATTAAGCATGTGGGCAATTTCCGTTATTTTCTTTCCTTCTTCCTTCATCTTTTTTACTTTTCTCTCCATTGTTTGCTCATATTCTTCTGCAATATCAAATAATGGACTTAATAAAGAGTGCCATATTTCAAAATCAGTAAATTTATTTCTTTCCAAAAACTCATTTAGCAATATTTCCAATTCTTTAGTTTGTATCATTCTTTTACCTTCTAACACTTGTTTCTCAGTAAGAAAATCACCTATATCTTTCATAAAATTAATAAATGATTCCATGGAATCTGCAAGAAAATCGCCACCACTCCAACTATCCATTCCGTGCATGAGGGAAAATATAGGGTATCCTTCTTCACTTAAGTCAATAATAATTGGATCTCCACACATAGTTTCATATGCAATAACAATCCAATTTGCATCCCAAGTATCTTCCTCATCGGTTACAAGGGAGTTTCCATTGGTGGCAATGCTGTATCCTACTTGAAATTCATCTAATTGCTCAAAAGAACATACATCAAAATTTACATACTCTCTAATTTTTTTATGTTCTAAGTTCATAAGTTCTAAATTTCTCTTTATCTCTACTTTTTGATGATAAGAATTAAATTGTATCATTGTCATTTTTACTCCATCCCCATTATTACATTAGACTTCTAATCTTCATACATTACCGACCCCATATACTTCAGGTTTCTACCATCCAGTTTTGCTTCTTCAACAAGTTCTTCATACTCAAAATCATATAACCTAATGACAGTATTGTATTGTTCTTCTAAATTTTCACCATAAAAGTCTATAAGTTCACTTATAATTGATTCAGAATACGAAGCATTCTGTAGTAATTCAGACAAAGAAGATGTAACATGTTCATTATATGTACATTCTAATAAGTCTTGGTTATACTCAATGAAATCTATTTGAAAATCATTCATAAAACGCGAAGGAATTCTGTTCCCCTCATTATCATATTTTATTTCTACATACTTTCTTAACACCATTTCGCTAGTACTACTTCCAAACCAAAGAGAAACAGCTCCTGGACTTTCCATATTAATCCTCCTTTCCAATTTTTCTATGTTCTAATGGTAATAAATCAGGCATACTGTTTCAGATATAATGTAATCAGCTTCTTAAATTCTTTTTACGCAGCTAAACATTTAACTTTTTAAAACTTTCAGATACTTAGTATTCTTCGGATTCCCAAAACATCTACCCTCTGATTTTTTATTGGCAATACTAAAAAATTCTTTTGCGGTTTCTAAATCACCTAATTCAAAAGAAACTTTTCCTGCAATAAATTCCTTATCACCAGAATCTATACGTGCAAATCCAGTTAAAAATATTTTATCTGCCCACTCCTTTGCTTTTTTTAAATCATTTACCATAAAACAAGTGGAAATAATATCCTTAACTAAATGGTAACTCTCTTCACAATAAATACCTTTAGGGTCAGGAATTATATCCCATGCCTCTTCTAATAACACAATAGAGTCATTATAGTTACCATTATTGAATTCTTCATTGCTTTTTTCCAAAAGACTTTCGAATTCTTCTTTTATATGCGATTGTAAAATAGCCATATTTACCCTCCTCAAATCATATCCTTAATCAATTCAAAATACTTATCATCCTCATTAAAAAAGAGTTTATAGCCTTCTAAAATATATGCTCTTAGCAAATACTCTCTAGCTTTATCAAGCTCCCCGCACTCGAATAAACTCTCTCCAAGTCTCAGTAAAATAAATGGATTTGAAATACCCTCCGGACAGTTTCGTGCATTATATAAATTACTTTTCGCTTTCTCATACTCACGATTTAAAAAATAAGTATCTCCTAATGCTGTATAAATCCATGTACTTGTTTCCCAATCGGTCTTCGGCAACGGAACCAAATCCAGAGCAGCAATATAGCTCTCTATTGCTTTATCATCTTTTCCTTTTTCAACAAAAGCATCTCCTTCGTTACATAATCTCACAATTCGGTCATACACTTGATCGTTAAGTTCCAATATAAATCCTCCCAATAATTATTTATTTGGTGGCAAGTAATTTTCATCGATTGTTAATATTCGAACATTTTTATTGTACCTTTTTAAATAAGTAAGTTTTTGATCCATCTACTATCCATCTCCCATTTTTCATTGTTTATTAAAGTCGTTAATCTGTTTTTGTATCTTTCTTTCAAGTTCTTTTTCTTTAACCAGCATTTATTTGAGCTAACCGATCCTGCTTTATTTAGATTTTTATACGTTCCTATGTCACCTTCTCTTGGTAACAGTTTTTTGAAGCTACTTCTTTTACAATATTACCTGTTCCCTTAACAACACACCTTTCCAAGTTTGAGGTTCTACTCTGCATACTGAATACCCTCCTTACAGGCCACAAGAACTTCTTTTTACACTTTCATTAATTCATACTTCTACCCCTTTAATGAAAGAAGGTTTATTATCGAAATATTTCGCTAGTTTATTTTTAATTATATAATACTACCAATATATGTTAGCCTTAATTCTTAAAAATAATTAAATTTATAACATGCCTATGTATAAAAAAAGCACTTGTTGCCTCAAATAGACAATCAAGTGCTTTAAGTTTCATCTGTTTTTAAGCAGCATAAATTTGTAAGTTTTGTAGTAACAGTATGACACCTTTTATCTGTGGTAACAACTACTACTTTAAAACTTACGAGTTTGTACGAGTTCGTTAGTTTAATATGCATTCCATGGTTTATATTCATCGCCCAGTAAAATGTCATCTCGCCTAAGCTCGTAATTCTTTTTCTATTCTATCATTGCACATAATACTCCATGACGGTACAACCATCATGAAGTACGTATTTTCTAACAGCCTATGCTTTTTTTCACTGCAAATATACTTTATTTTTTATTCATATATACTTATGCGTATTTAAATTTAGCACCGCGAACTTTATCATATTCGTACATAAAATATAATTTAGTATAGTAAGCTTTATAAAATCACTATAACTAAACTCATTTATTTACTGTAATGAGTTTTTAATATTTATTTATATTGTAGAAATATCAATTATATTTCCTGGTGACTCATTAATAAGAATATCTGAAATACTTGGGTTCCTTTTTTTCAACTTGAATATTTGAATTTTTGTTAATTCAGGGCTAAATGATATATTTTGTGTTTTAAACTCCAAATTCATAATTTTATTTTGAAGTTCTAATATAAAAACCTTCCATTCTTGTAATGGAGAATTCAAAACTTCCTCTGGACTTTCTAATAATCGATATCCGTCTGCATAATGAAACATTAGTAATCCCGTCCCTAAGTCACAATCTTTGTTTTCAAGAATTGCATTTGGTATATCAAATCCACTATTCCAATTATAATTTGCTGCAAAACAATGAAGGAGTATTGGATTATCTATATTCTTTATTCGGCTAATTGTATCCTCTTTATTTGTATTATAAAGTAATTCTTCAAGCAAACTAATATCTTTACTTTCCATTACACCTTACCACCTTACTGATATTTACTTATTTTGTATTTCCAATTGTTTTGCTTTCTTTCCCAGAGTTCTACTGTTGCACCTTGGCTTGGGTACAATGGTAAACCATTCCCCTGTAATTTTCTTAAATTTTTTTGCAAATCATATACCTGCTTTTGTAAACTATCAATACTTTGGTTAATATCCATTTTATTTAATGCTCTTGCAACTACTTCATTGTAAACAGAATGATATCCTCTGTGTCTAGCCATTGTACTTATATTATCATCTGGTACTCTTAGAAAAATACCGTTTGATGAGTCATCAAAGTTCATACCTATCTTTTTAATTATGGGGTTATCTGCCATTCCAGAAGGAATAATATGCTGTGCTTGATATCCACTCCATTTAGTTGAACGTCTAAGCCCCATTTCTGTCATCATATTTTTTCCTAATTTAGTAGAATTTCCTCCTGTTACAATACCCGGAGTACCAGGAATAATCCTACTACCTTCACCCGTACCCTTAACCCCACCACTCTCCAAATTCGAGATCCTATTCTAAATACTCGCCTTTGAGGCATCATGGGCTTCTTGGAATTTTCCGCTATAGTTCGTTCCAGATCTAACGACACTTCCCTCTGGCAGTATTTCTACACCTTTAAAGATTTGGGATACGGAGTCCGCACCTTTTGCTAATGTATTTTCAATTATATAATATTCCCGACTTAATCTATCTAATAATCCTTAAAAATAATCTATATTGATTTTCACTAATTTAGTAATCTCTAATATCTCTACGAAAAAAGCACTCGCTACCAATCATAGGTTTTCGAGTGCTCAAATGTATATACTTCCCATCATATTTAAATCATTTTTAAGATTTGTTCCTTCACATTTTCGTCAAACTTGGCTCCTTCTACCTGTGCTCCCTTCCAAACTACATTGTCTAGTTTGGCACCGGTAAAATTCGCATCCGTGAAATTCCCATTTAAAAGATTCGCTCCTGTTAAATCCGCGTTTGTAAAATCTGTATTTCTAGCATCTACTTCTGATAAATTAGCATCTTCTAAATATGCTTTTTCAAAGTTACCTTCTGTAAGATTCGCGTTGCTGAAATCCGTTCCCGTACAGTCGGCCTGTTTTGCATCTATTTTATATAAATTTGCTCGTCGAAAAGTAGCATGATTTAATATCGTTCCAACTAATTCTCCATATGAAAAATCAACTTCATCAAAACATGTTTCAAAACAACTACTTATATTTACCTTTGCATATTTCATATTGGCTTTAGAGAAATTAGCTTCACCAAATCTACAATCTGCAATATGTATTTCCTCTAAATTACAGCTCCTGAAATCAGCAAACTCAAAATCACAATCAAAAAAAGATGCTCTCATTAGTGAAGAAGCTCTTAAATGGACTTGTTTTGCCATTACCCTCTGCCATCACCTCTGAAAAATCTGAAAAAGTAAGATCTAAATTGCTCATATCTAGCCCATCTATAACCTCATCATTGTATTGAGATCTATTTAATATTTCCATGACTCTTATTCTATCATTACCATTCTCATTCATTATTACGATCTCCTTTCATTTAGCTTTTCAGATAGTCCTTCCAAGCAATATTTGGAGAATAAGTTACACCCATTTGATCTTCATCAAAACTTGGTATAGCCATTACTTGTGCTGGTTCCAAATACTTCATTACTTGTAGCCAATTATCAAGTAATGTATCACTATCACTCCCTAATGGATTATTTAAAATATCAATACAAAGGCCACCCCAATCTAGCTCAGATACCACAGCTGGACTATTTTGTAATAATTCCTTATCAAACATTTCTAAAATATAACCACTAAAGTATGTTCTAGCCCCTACCCCTAAGGGACCGTTAGGAAGAAACCTAACTGGTATTGGTTGGGAAGATATTTCCATCCACATTTGTAATCGTTCACGTTCGGTATTCCACGGATATGATAAAGGCCAAAAAATTTGAGTTACTCCATAACTTGGTTTCGCAATTTCTGCAATTTGGTCAGATAACTCAAAAAAAGCAGGCCATAATTTTTTAGGTATCGATTTATGAAACTCAAACTTCAAAAATGAGCGATGACTCCAGTTAACTTCAAAACTCCCACTATAGTTCACCGATTTATCACGATAAAGGTAAACTTCTGATACTTTATGCTCTGAAACTACTTTTTCCAGGATTTCCTGACGATTATATTCTACCCGTACGGTTTCACTGTTACCCCAATGAGTAGGAGCAAATTTTTCATTTGACTCAAACACATCCAAAAGACGACCTAATACTTCTTCTTCGTTAAAAGATACTGTAGGATACATTGTAATTGAGAAAAAATCAGGTTTCATGTATATCCTCCTTAATACTAAAAAATATAGTCACATAATAATTTTTATTCATAGTTTTTTCCACCTACCTCCACCAGGTAAACGTGTATTGTTCTCCCATTTATGAGTCACTTTACCGCTATTTGGATCAGTGTAGTAAATCTCACTCTTTTCTCCTAAAGGCCCACTTGGTCTTGGATGAGGAGGAATCCCATTCAAATCGGGTTTATCACTTGATATTGTCACAATATGACTTCCATTTTTATCTTCGAGCATTTCCCTTTCAGCTCGCATTTGACTGTCATTATGAATAACGTGTTCTTTGTCACTTATTTTGTGTTTGTGATCATGAACTAAATCGATTTCATCCTTAGCATTACGACCTATAGCGTAAGATGCCCTTCACTGGATGTATACGTAACAACCTTACCAAGGTTATTGTTCTCTAGCTTACGGTCAAGATGTTCTCCTAAAGCTTTTCTTCCTTTTATTTCTTCTTCCCTACCACACTCTGTGATTTTTTTTAGATTCTCATTCCTAACATCCCATTTTTCACGATCTAAAGGTGGGATCGTTTCTTTACAATGACGTTCATATCTAATATCATTTGCTACTTTATACTCTCCCTGAGCCTCAGCTTCATCTATTTTCTTTCGATAGTATTTTTCTCGTTCTGGAGTTAGTTTAACTTTTTTGGGTTTTGCATTACTACCTTTACCCGTACCCTTAACCCCACCACTCTCCAAATTCGAGATCCTACTCTGAATACTCGCCTTTGAGGCATCATGGGCTTCTTTTACGCTTTCACTGAAGTTCATTCCACCGTATCTACGTACGCTTCCATCAAGTAATACTTCTTCACCTCTAATGAAGGCGGTTGTTTCGTCCACACCTTTTACTAATGTATTTTCAATTATATAATACTAGTAATTTGTGTTAGCCCTAATTTATAGCATGCTTACCTATTAAAAAAGCACTTGTTGCCCTTCGTAGACAATCAAGTGCTTTAATTTCATATGTTTTATAAGTAACATTAATCCGTCACTATTATTTTTTCAATAGTCCAATCTTTATCACCAAGATCTTTGTCGTTATCGTGGACAAATACTATGATAAAAACACCTTTACCTAGTTACGCTTCAAAGCCAATTACAATCCACTCATCTACATAACTCCAAAAACTGATTTTATATTTGGGCTTTAATTTTGCAGACCAAAAGGTAGCAGTGTTATCAATACAATTATTGTAATCTATAGCTACGTAACTCCCCATACCATTAGTGAAAAAGCCAAACGATGAATCTAGGTTGATTTTTATAGGCTCTTCTAAATCATCAATAATACTCCATTCAATACCCTCGTCCCCAAGATATGTTACTGATTCAAGTGGAACTAAGCCCATTGATTCACTCGCATAGTAATAAAATCCATCATGAACATTTTTATAAAAACTTCGAATTGAAGCAGGTATTTTATCCCATGCATCCTCTAATTCTATATTTTTTTGTCCCTTTTGAGGATTACACCCTTCGTAATATAATATGTCTCCTTTGGAATTTCTTATTGTGTATAAAATCGAATAAGCCCCTTCTACATCCATAATTTCAACATTTGTTAGATGTTTATTTAGATAAGAGATCGTATTCCGTAATTCAGTCCCTACATTTCTCCCCCATATGTTCAGAAGTAAATCAATTCGCCCTTTAATATCGTCATTATAAAACAGTTCTCTCCATTCAATTGGTATCTCATTATCACCCAGTCTACTAATTTCATCGATTGTTAATATTCGAACATTTTTATTGTACCTTTTTAAATAAGTAAGTTTTTGACCCATCTACTATCCATCTCCCATTTTTCATTGTTTATTAAAGTCGTTAATCTGTTTTTGTATCTTTCTTTCAAGTTCTTTTTCTTTAACTAGCATTTATTTGAGCTAACCGATCCTGCTTTATTTAGATTTTTATACGTTCCTATGTCACCTTCTCTTGGTAACAGTTTTTTGAAGCTACTTCTTTTACAATATTACCTGTTCCCTTAACAACACACCTTTCCAAGTTCGAGGTTCTACTCTGCATACTGAATACCCTCCTTACAGGCCACAAGAACTTCTTTTTACACTTTCATTAATTCATACTTCTACCCCTTTAATGAAGAGTTATTATCACAATATTTCGCTAGTTTATTTTTAATTATATAATACTACCAATATATGTTAGACTTAATTCATAAAAATAATTAAATTTATAACATGCCTATGTATAAAAAAGCACTTGTTGCCTTTCGTAGACAATCAAGTGCTTTAATTTCATATGTTTTTTTAATAGCTTAAATTTTGTAGGTCTTAGCTTGATCTTAATCACATCTTTCTATAAAATACTGCAGTCCAATTGTAGCTAACACTCGGTCTACACTTCATATCAAACCTTTTTTCATATAAATGTTCTTAGTATATTATTTTTGTAACTTTAAATTAGAAATTAACTCATCTAGACTATCCGAAAGCGCTTCAAACGAACCTCGTTCAAAATCCTCCAATTCAACCTTACCACTTACATTATCTAACACAACTATCAAACCGTTCCCTTCTACACCTATTGGAGTCTTATCAACCTTATTATGATTGTTTTTATACCCTTCTAAATTACTTTCGAAGGAATCCAATTCAATATTTGGTAATACAGGTTCTAACCTAATATAATGATTTTCAACAAATCCATCTAAATCAGCAAACCAATAAGAATTAAAATAATCATCAATTGAAGTGTGCAATTTAATTTCAAATTTTTCCTCAATCGTCGTTAAATCATTCTTATTATTTTTTTCAATAGGTTTCCATGAAATTTCTTCTTCATCATCCATTTCACCTATATATATAAATGAACCCACTTCTTCGTTATATGGCGTTTTAAATAAAAAATCTAACCCTTTATCAAAATATTCTTTTCTTAAATTAAAATATTTGCTCATACCATCCTTCATTCCCAAAATAATCACCCTTACTTTTCTAATAGTTCAGCATATTTTGGTTATTCCCCCAAATTCCTGCGCTTTTTTCAGCATTATGAATCCCTCCTAAACCTGGATGTAGCTTTGAGGGTACATCAACAGTTTGACCTCCACCACCAATGTGATGATGTAATAAAGTGTCATTATATAATTCTTTTAAATCATATTGGTAGAAATGTTTTCTAAACCTAAAAATCTCTTTAAGTTTATAGACTTTGTATCAAAATTTTAAGACCCTTTTATTCAAAACCGATAACAATCCATTCATCTACAAAATTCCAAAAGTCAACATTATATTTAGGTTGGCTCTTAGCTGACCAAAAAGTAGCATTGTTATTCTTACAATTTTCATAATCTATAGCTATGTAGCTCCCCATGCCATTACTAAAGAATCCAAAAGATGTTTTTAAATTAATCCTTATAGGTTCTTCCAATTCATCTATAATCCCCCACTCTAAGTCATCATCCCCAAAGTAAGTTATAGTTTCTAATGGCATCAATCCCATTGATTCATTTGTGTAATCATAAAATCCATTATGAACATTTTCGTAAAAGTCCCTAATAGATTCAGGAATTTCTCTCCATGAAGATTCTAATTCCTCATTATTAAAACTATCTTTAGGATTTCTTCCTTCATAATATAAATCTTCTCCACCTTGATTTTTTATTGTATACAAGATTGAATAGGTGTCCTCACTTACCATCAGTTCAATATCCTCAAGGTATTCTGATAAGTAAGCAATAGTATTAGATAAATTATTATCTACATATTTTTTCCATCTACTCAAAATTTTCTTGATTCTCTTTTCTCTATCCTGTTCACTAAATACTTCCACCCATAAATCAGGAATTAAAGGTGAATTTATATTCTTAAATTCATTTGCATTAATCAATTGAATATCTTCATTATACTCTCTTAATATATCTAACTTAGAACTCATTTTTTCCCATCCTTTTTAATATTATTTTATATTATTCTTTGTTAAAATCATTAATTTGTTTTTGCAATATTCTTTCAATCTGTTTTTCTCTTGTAATCATCTTGCTCCTAAAATCAGGACTAACTTCTATTTCATCTGGTGTTCCCTTTTTATAATGTGTCTTAATTCGTTCATTAATTTGTCCAGGTGTTAACTTACCAAATTTATCATGCAGTTTATCCAAGCGATTTGCATATTTTCCTCTTTGAAGCTTTTCACCTTCACTCGTACCCTTAACCCCACCACTCTCCAAATTCGAGATCCTACTCTGAATACTCGCCTTTGAGGCATCATGGGCTTCTTGGAATTTCCCGCTATAATTCGTTCCAGATCTAACGACACTTCCATCTGGCAGTATTTCTACACCTTTAAAGATTGGGAATACGGAGTCCGCACCTTTTGCTAGTTTAATTTCAATTATATAATACTAGTAATTTCTGTTAACCTTAATTCATAAAAATAATTTTTAAACATTTATAACATGCCTATCTAATAAAAAAGCGCTTGTTGTCTTTCGTAGACAATCAAGCGCTTTAAGTTCATTTGTTTTTAAGTAGCGTAAATTTCTAAGTTTTGTAGTAACAGTATGACACCTTGTGTACATCATGACAAATACTATCTTAAAACTTACGAGTTTGTACAAGTTTGTACGAGTTCGTTAGTTTCATATACATTCCATGTGTTTATATTTATCGCCCGGTAAAATGTCATCTCGCCTAAGCTCGTACTTTATTTTCTATTCTATCATTGCACATAACACTCTATGATGGTACAACCATCATGAGGTCTTTACTTTTTAACAGCCTATTCTTTTTCGTTCTCATGCCTTACCTGACTGTGTATACAATTTTAGTACCACATGCTTTATCACTCTAGTATATAACCTATAAGTCCTGTAATAAATACTTAGGCAGTTACTATAGCTAATTGTATTGGTTTCCTTCACTAAATCACAAACTATTCATCCCATTCCTCATATACAACTGACCCCATATAAATTAAATTTCCACTTTTAAATTTAACTTCATCTATATCTCCATCGTACTCAAAATCATATAATCTAATAACAGAATCATAGGTTTCTGGCAATTCTTCCCCATAATGTTCCACAAATTGTGATAAAATTTCCGCTTCGTAAGAGGAACCACTTAAAAGGGTAGTCAACGATGTAGTGGAGCCCTCTATCAAGGTACTCTCTAATAAATCTTGGTTATAATCAATAAAATCAATATTAAAGTCTCTCATGAATTTAGATTGAATTCTGTCCCCAACTTCATCAAACTTAATTTCAACATATTCTTTTAGACTTTGCTTAGTTCTAAAATTACCTATCCATAAAGACATTACGCCCGGATTTTCCATAATGAATCCCCCTATATATAAATTATAGTAACATCACTTATCTTAAGCCTTCAGGTAATGAATTTATTCCACCTTTCAATCTAAAATGTGCCCAATTTTTTAATCTTCTTTTAAATGTACTATAATCTAAAGAACTATCAATAATTTTTAACAACTCATTATGTGTTGTAGTAGAACCTATATCACCATGTTTACCTATTGGATTAACAAATTGTCCCACTCAAATATTAGCTTATTAAATTTAAACTAAAGTAAAAAAACCTTGAAAGGCAATCTGAAGTGACCCCCGAAAACGGGACACCAATCAAAACACCTAAACCACTTGTTCCCTAAATTCTTTAGGGGATAGGTGGTTTAATTTTTCTTGAATTCGCACACAATTGTAGTAATGAATGTATTCTAGCACAATCTTTCGCACAGTTGTGTTGGATACTTTTGTTATCTTTTGTGAATAGAAAGCTTCACTTTTTAAATGACCAAAGAAGCTTTCCATGACGGCATTATCATGGCAATTTCCTCTCCGGGACATGCTGGTGATAATGCCGTTTTCTTTGGCATACGCTTGAAATTCTTTTGCTGTATAAATACTTCCTTGATCTGAGTGAAGAAGGACATCTTTTACTTTTCGCCCTCTCATTGCTTGTTTTAATATCTTCATCGCTAATGTCAGTGTTTGTGATTCGCTGATGACACAACTAATAATTTCACCATTAAAGGCATCCATAATCGTTGATAAATACAAAGTACGCTCTCCAAATAAGAGATACGTCACATCCGTAAACCATTTTTCATTTGGTCTGGATGCATCGAATTGGCGCTCCAATCGATGAGGGGCTACCATTGGCTCCGCACCATTGATATATTTCTTTTTCTTTCGACGTACTTTTGAAAGAATGTGATTTTGTCTCATGATTCGTAATACTTTTTTATGATTGACACACAGTCCCATTTTTCGAAGAGTAGCGGTCACTCTTCGATATCCATACCGGAATTTATGCCTAAGACAAACGTCCTTTATTTTCTCTTCTATACCATCTTTCAAATCTTCCGTTCGTTGTAACCAACGATAAAATGTGGAACGGGGTAATTCTAATACGTTACACAATTCTTTTACCGTTATTTTTGTTTTTACATTTTCCCATAAAGTAACTACAGTTTCTGGTTTCAGCCCCTTTCGATTTCCAGATACTTTCCCCATACAAGTAATTTTGTTTTTAGATGTTTATTTTCTAAACGTAGCTGTTCTAATTCACTGAGCTCTTTTGGTCCTTTTCCATAAGAATATTGTTTTCCTACAGGTTGTTGAAAACGATACGTTTGATTTGTACGATACCATTTCATCCATGTCTTAATTTGGGAAACATTTTTAATTCCGAGTTTCTCCATAATTGTACGATTTGAATAGCCGTCTTTCTTCATTTCAATCACTTTCCACTTTGTTTCTTCTGGGTAATGAACTCTTGTCTTCAAACGAAAAACACCTCCATTGAATTTGCATACTTAGTATGCGAATTCAGGAGGTGTTTTTTTCATGTACCACTATTCGGGTTCACTTCAATCAGCCACTCAAGGTTTTTAATACGCTTAATTTAACTCATATACTTTCATAAAGTTAAAAAATTACCATCTATCATCTACAGTAATTGTATATTGTGCCACACCGATAAACTTCAAATCACTATTTCTAAATTTACCTTTTGTTTTTTGAGCATCATATTCCAAATTGTAAATTAGAATAGCAGCATTAAATTCTTCACTATATCTTATAGTATCAAACTGTTCTAAAAATTGATCGGAGTAAGAAAATCCATCTAATAAATCCTTCACACTGTTTGTCGATTTACTAATCCATTTCTTTTCAATTAAATCGCGATCATAATAATCTAAGTTAAAGTCTTTTTCGAAAGTTGAAGAAATACTGTCTCCATCTTCTGTATACTCAATATTTGTATAATTCATTAACTCTTCCTCATTCTCAAAATTCCCAATCCATATTGATACATGGTCATTCATAATTTTACTACCTCCTTAATTCAATTGGTAATCCCATCTTTCCGCTTTCCAATCTATCTTCTGCCCAATTATTTAATCTTTTTACAAAGGTTTCATAATCTTTTGATGTATCTATAATTCTTAGAATTTGATTATGAGCTACTGTAGAACCTTCGCCACCATGAACACCAGGTGGATTAACAAATTTTACATATTTTGTTAAAGTTCTCATTTCTTTTATATCATTCATTGATATTCCCCACTCTTTAAACTTTGGAGTTCTTGCCACCAAATGCCACTCATGATATCCTCCCGGTCTTCGAATTCTATCTTCAATCCTTTTTCTTAACTTAGGGTCCTCCCACATTTTATTAAACTCTTTTGAAGATAACTCGTCAAACCATTTATTGAACTCTCCATTCCTAATAGAAGGAATATTTATTTTCCCTATAGCTTCACCCGTACCCTTAGTACCACCACTTCCCCGTATCTCCGCAAGCGAAGCTCTAACACTATCAATCTCATCTTGTATCTTCTGATTACTATCAATGCAGTGCCCATGTACCCAGCCTTCTACGTTAGTTCCAACACGTTCGAGAGTTCCGTTATCATTTGTTCTGTAAACAGGAACTTTGACACTTGCTAAGACAAAATTAAAAGGAATGAATCCTACACAATACAAGATTCATTCCTCACTAGATGCTTATAATATTTGTCTAACTTTTTGGGTTCACTTCACAATCAAGTGTTTTTTTAAACTTTAAGTGCAGTTTAACAAAAAAATATTAAGAAACCTATATCAATTTATTACAAATAGCAATGCTCTATATGTCTAATATATGCAAACTAGCTTAATTATTCTTTATAAACAAACCAAGAGCTAAATATTATAAAAAATCCCCAAATTTATTACTTACTTAAAATATATTTATAAAATCTTCTCTTTTTGTTGGAATTTCAGTATTTGTACTCGAGTAATTATTAATAACTGTTTCCATTTCTTTGATTTCCTCTACAGTAATAAAGCTGGTTTCCACTGCACTATTTAAGAAAATTGTAATACTATCGGTAGTAATACTTTCTAATGACTGTGGTAAATATTTTACTTTTTCATTTTTATAGGCTTCCCAAGAAGTATAAGCGACAGCATCAACTAATAGTGACCAGATCCTAGAAATATTCAAATCTTCTTCTTCCTCTGCAAATTCTGAAATTCCTGTAAAGTCTGCGTTATCAATAAGCTCATATAATTCATCCCCAGTAACAGCATGAGATTCAATCCATAACCAACATTTGTCCAAGGCTTCCCTTCCATCCGGATATCTTTCATCATCCTTGCTGATTATAGAAAATACTCTTTCAGCAACTGCTAAAACAAAGCCTACTTTAACTTCTTTTTGTAAATTCTCGATTAATATATTACCCATGATTTCCTCCTTAAATTATTCAATGATCTTTCCATCTTTTAAAACAAAAGATAACAATCCATTAGTTTTAACACTGCCATCAATCTCCGATGTTACTTCTATTGTTAAGTTAGGATATTTTTTGCTAGCTTGATAAAATATACCACTCTTTTCAATAGGATGTGGTTTCAGCAATCCTTTGCTACACTTATTACATACACCTCTTGGGTTAGATTGATGAATTCTAAGTGTACCCGTTACTTCCGTTGGTTCGATTCCTGCTTTTTTTATAGCATAATCAAACTCATTTAAAACTCCTTCTTCAGCATGTCTTGTAAACTGTGCTAACTTAGGATTTTTTAAATGGTCATATGGAGCCCTAATCTCCCTATTTGGTAAGATTGTATCCAATGAAGGCAGTCCAGCTTCTTTTCTAACTTCTGGAGACCCTCCTTCAAAAGCCAAATCCCTAAGGCCTTTTACATCTGTTTTACCAACTGCTATTGTATTAGTCTCTGGAACATTCCACTTTTTCCGTAAAGCATCCAAATCTTCTTTACCTAATTGGATTTTACTATTACCCGTACCCTTAACCCCACCACTCTCCAAATTCGAGATCCTACTCTGAATACTCGCCTTTGAGGCATCATGGGCTTCTTGGAATTTCCTGCTATAGTTCGTTCCAGTTCTAACGACACTTCCATCTGGCAGTATTTCTACACCTTTAACGAATGGGGTTACGGAGTCCACACCTTTTGCTAATGTATTTTCAATTATATAATACTAGTAATTTTTGTTAACCTTAATTCATAAAAATAATTTTTAAACATTTATAACATGCCTATCTAATAAAAAAGCGCTTGTTGTCTTTCGTAGACAATCAAGCGCTTTAAGTTCATTTGTTTTTAAGCAGCATAAATTTATAAGTTTTGTAGTAACAATATGACACTTTTTATACTTCATAACAAATACTATGTTAAAACTTACGAGTTTGTACGAGTTCGTTAGTTTCATATACATTCCATGTGTTTATATTTATCGCCCGATAAAATGTCATCTCGCCTAAGCTCGTACTTTATTTTCTATTCTATCATTGCACATAATACTCTATGATGGTACAACCATCATGAGTCATTATTTTCAAGCTTCTCATTGTTTTTCTGTATCACTCAAAAATCTTTTTGGAGTTCCTTTATCTAGTTTTAATCATGTGATTTGTCTAGATAGATGTATTAGTGAAGCATACCCATAAATTCAGCAAATGTATCTGCAACATGATGACTTACTGGTTCAAGTTCAGCAGAATTCTCATGATCCCACACACAAACTTTCGGGTTACTTCTTGATTCTCTAAAATCTAAACATAAAAAATCACCGGCAAATAATACAGCAATTGGTAATAAAGCTACTCCCAGTAAATCTCCATCATCTGTAAGTCTCTCATCTAGCTGGGTCCATGTTACATCAATATCAAACATACCTATTTCAATATTTTCTGGGGCTTCAAGAATACATAAAAACCTAATAACTGCATAGCTATGGTTATTACACACAAAAGATTTCTTTTCTGGGGAACCACCATTATTAACTTTTATGAAATTCTTATAATCTACCGGTAGTTGAACTCTCCAAAATTCTTCTTTCTTTAATATTAAACTATCAGACGGTAACGGATAAATTATAGATTCTTTTTTAATTTCCATTCAAAACACTCCTTTTTTATTATCTTGGCGCATCTGCCCACATTCCTTTAGTCCTTCCACCATTATGAACAGTAATACCATGGATTCCGTAAGGAACTAGTTGCATTTTCCCTGGTACTTCAGTATGATGCCACGTATAAGAACCATTTTCCACCATAGCCCTTATATCCTCTGGAAGCCTGTTATTCAACCAGTCAAATTGCTCCACATCTCTTTTTAACCATAAATCTTTTGGAAGTTCATCTTTATGTACTACTAGACCCAGTCCTTCAAAATCAGCAAATCCATAGCGCATACCTTCTACTTTTTTCACTTCAACTTTCGGGATAAGACCTAATTCTTCAGCTCTTTGTTTTATCATTTTCCTTTTATTACTTGTTAATTTGTTCCCACCTTTAATATTATTGGCCCAAGACCAGTTTTTAATATCTATTGCCTCAATATAATGTCGAGCATAATCATCTAATACATCATCAAAATTCTTAGTTCCGTTAATAAAATCAGCTATATTATTTAAATTAACTTCACTTGCTGTCTTACTTCTATCCCCCGTACCCTTAACCCCACCACTCTCCAAATTCGAAATCCTACTCTGAATACTCGCCTTTGAGGCATCATGGGCTTCTTGGAATTTCCCGCTATAGTTCGTTCCAGATCTAACGACACTTCCATCTGGCATTATTTCTACACCTTTAGCGAATGGGGTTACGGAGTCCACACCTTTTGCTAATGTATTTTCAATTATATAATACTAGTAATTTGTGTTAGCTTTAATTTATAGCATGCCTACCTATTAAAAAAGCACTTGATTGTTGCCTTTAGTCGACAATCAAGTGCTTTAAATTCAAGTGTTTTCTAAGTTTATAAGTCGTTAATCACTTTAGGTTTATACGTACAATCATTTGATAATTACAGTATAGTACCCTATATGTCTTGACAAATTTCATTAATCCAATTTAAACGCAACAATTTTTCCTTCTGGATAATCACCATTCCAACCGCAAGGAAACGCACCGAGTTGATATATCTCAAACAATTCTTCAAAAAAGGAACTACTCTTTCCGTTTATCGCTCTATTGATGGCACAATTAGTAAGGTCAGCTACAACATCGTTATAAAATATACTATATTTAAATGGGCTTTTTCTCACATTATCAGCAATAATTTCTAATAATTCTTCCAATCCTTTAGGCTTTTCATTTTCTGACATTGCGTAATAAATACCCCAAACTTCACTCATTTCCAATTCTCTGATATCTTTCCAATTATACTCATCCTCGCCAAAAGTTTCATCATAAGCTAAATGCTCTGCCTTTTTTATATCATTAATAATAACAATCTCATTAGAAATATTATTAGTAAGTTCGCTCTGGAATTTTTTCGAGAACTGAATTACCTCTTCAACTAAATTATTAAATACACCATAGTTCATTACTTATTATACCACCTTTCCCAAAGGTCAACTGTTGCCCCTCCTCCTCTTTTCCATACAGGGGTCGCAACCTCTTTGTCCATTCTTTCTATTTTGTATTGTTCCAATCCAATTTCTTTAATCCTTTTAAGTTCTTTTTCAAGATAATTACCCTTCATGTATAGTGGTAATCCCTTTTCTTGAAGTAGTCTTAACTTTTGTTGCAATTCAAAAACTTGTTTTTCTATTATAGATATATCTTGCCTAATATCTATTTCATCCAATTTTCCCCTCACAAAATTACTATAAACTGCGTGATATCCTTTATGTCTAGAAGTTACACTAACATCAGCATCTGGAACTCGAAGAAAAAATCCATTTGAGGCATCGTCCATGTCCATACCTATTTTTTGTAATACAGGATGACGTCTAAATTCCTTAGGAATAATATGTTGCGCTTCATAAGGAGTTCGTTTTGTAGTTTTAGGCAAACCCATTTCTTCAAACATATTTTTCCCCAGTTTTGTAGAACTTCCTCCTGTCACCTTTCCGGGAGTACCGGGAATAAGCCTAGTACCTTCACCCGTACCCTTACTAGCAAGAGAAGCCTCTACACCCTTAATCTTATCATCTATAATCTTATTACTTTCTGTATGATGCTTATTCACCCAGCTTTGGAAATCTGTACCACCTTGTTTAGATAATAGTAAGCCATTTCCGTCAACTTCAAAACTTGCCGATTTGGCTGTCCTATCATCTATGCTTTTGGCTATTTTTTCGCCAAGTTGATACATCTTTTCATTTCCGGATTTCTCCATTTTAAGGCTTACTAGTTTCAAACGGTCAAGCATAATAGCTTTATTATCACGCAATGATTGTACCACATTTCCACCCAAATTTGGATTAAAACCAGGCATTCCTTCTTTGAATTTTAATAATTTCGCTAAATCAGCTAATTCACTCGTGTCTTTGAATGCTTTTACTCCTTTTCCTACTGCTCCAACAACTGGGATTGCGTCTAATCCGCCAAAAATGATGTTTCCTACCCGCTCTTCTTGGCTCAATTTCCGGTGTGTTCCCCAGTCTTCTCCGTCGATACCACTTTTGATTTGTACAGCGCCGTATACAACTGCCGCAGCGGTTCCGAGTGGTGGGCAAAGGATTGTTGTGATGATGATTCCTACGCCTATTCCTATGTCTCGCACCATTTCTAGTTTTTTCTGTTCATCTTCTATCGATTTATATTCAAATCCTCGTGTGGATGGGACTACTTTCTTGTATTCTTCATAATTTAATTTTGCATCTGGGTTTTGTTTTTTTAGTTCTTTGTATTCCTCTCTCAGTACGTTATCAAATGCAGGTGAATCTCTAAAAATATCTTCTACTGTTATTTTATCTTTTTTTGTTTTTATTGTTTGTGGTACACTTCCGTACCCTGCGTGCGCATCTGGTAATACTGTCGTTGTTGTGGAGCCAATTCGGTTATCTGTTTCGAAACTGAGAATAGATGTATCTCTCATTTTTTGAGCGAATTTATCCATTTCTACTAAAAAAGGTTTATCTATATGTTCAGAGACCAATCGCCCTACTTCTCCGCAATATCTTTGTAATGTCGAATAGCTATCAAGTAATTCCCCGATTTTTTGCGATTGATCTTTTGGGTTAAAATGTATACTGCCATCTGAGTCTAAATCTCGTATTCTTCCATCAATTTTTTTCAATAATTCATTTGCGCGCTGTAATTTTATGAGTGCATCTTTTGTAATTCGATTCATACCATCCCCCATGTTTTGCCATGGTTCAGGTCTATATTTCACATCCATTTCGTTTTCATCCCCCCAGCCGTATGGTGATTTCTACAACTTACTTAATATTTCACGTAATTGTTCGTCCTTTTCAAGCATTTCTACACATGCGACCCTTACAAGTCTCGCCGACCTAGAATAGTGTTCAGCAAATTCAAGTGTTTTGTGTAATATATCAGGATATTTTTCAATTACTCTCATCGCTTCACCTTTTTGATAAAAATCACTGCTTAATAAACTCTCAATATTCGTTCCAATGACGTCTACATGGATTTTATATATATCTTCTAATTTCATTACTATATCAAGTAGTTCTTGAAAATTAACTAATACTTCTTCTCCACCACCAGAACCACCATCTCCCATTGATACTTGCATTATTCAATACCTCCTAACGAAAATTGTCTCGGGTCAATTAATTTTTTATACGGCATTTTTAACACGTCATACAATTTCTTATTTACCGCATAGAGACTCACCCAGTCATACCGATTACGTTCTACATCAATTTGAACGAAATCTTCTCCTTCAGTGAAATATAAGAAACATTCCCATTTTCCTCCTCTGTTACTCCGAGGCCTCGTATATGTTTCTATCGCTATAACATCTTTATTTGATAAATCTTTTTCCTCAAATGTTTGTTGTTCTTCTTCTGTCATTCTCTTTGAGAAAAATGTATCTTCTATGTCCCTCGGTTCTCTCAATAAGAAAGGGATGCGTGTTAATAAGGAAAAATATACGTCTGGCTTTGGTATGTAGTCGATCTCGTATTTTTTATTTGGCTCTATTTCCGTTAATACAGCCACTCGGTCTTTATCCTCTTTCAAAAAGCCAATTAATACATTATTCATTCTCGTGTATTCATGACAATTTTCATATTCTTTTAATAGCTCAATCATTTGAAAAGCGGCAGGGGTAATTCCGTTTTCATTTGTAAGTAAGCCTTTTTCTTTTAAACTCGTAGTTGCTTTCGTGACACATTCTTCATCAAGTAAAATAATTGCGTCACGGTTTGGCAATCCAAATATATCGGTAACCCCAGCTGCACCTGCGAGAACATATAATTCAGCAGGTGCAAAAATCATTTCTTTCCCCATTCTTTTATTCCTCATTTCTCCATCACAATTTTTTTATCGCCCTTACTTCCGGTATATCGCCATACGTTTGAATACTTTTCTCTAACTCTTTCAAAGCTTTCGTATGTCCTTCAAATGCCTCTACCATTTCTGAGTTGTATTGAATGATTAAATCAAGATAACTTAAAAAGGCATCTCTCGTTTTTCCATTCCACTTCGCACATGTAACGTATGCTTTTAAGTTTTTCGCTTGATTTAAAGAATCTTTCATGCCGTTCTCTATGTTTTGTGCGTAAGAAATGGCACTTGCAGTGTTACTTCCTATAATTTCAACCTCTTTACCACTCATATTAGTTCCCTCCATTCTTTGTATACTTAATGGATAAGTTTTTCAATTTCCTTTTTCTTTTCTTCAAAAGCTCTGGTCGCTGCAGCGTATGCTGACGCTTTCTCCGCTTCTGCTTTCGCTTTATATTCCAAATACTTTGCATAAGCTGTACCTATCGCAGATCCAACATTGCTTAATTCACTTTTAAAATAGGATAGTACTGTATTTAAGTCTTCATCCTTTTCATGACGTTTTTGTTCAAATTCCACTGCTGGAATTTTATTTGCTTCTAAGCCATTACTTTTACTCTCATAATCTCTCTTCGCTGATTCAGCCTCTTGAATGTATTGCTTTAACTCTCTTTCTTGATCTTTTAAATAATCATGTAATGTATCATACTGATCTCGTTTCCTCGCGCTTTCTGTAAAACCCGATGCATTTAAAAAAGCATTATACAATTCATCTAACATCTTTCTCCCCCTTTATTACAATAACTATGTAGTTAAATTCGTATATTTGAACATGAATATTCATTACATTGAGAATTTATAAATAATTATTTTTGCATATTGCTATTTTATCAAAGGGGTTTTAACATTTCCATATTTTATAAAAAGGTTTCGCATTTTTCTTCAATTAAATAACAATGAATATTTATTATCTAAAAATTGTAGTTTCATATAGATTATTGAAATTTTATCCACATTAAGGAAATGAATAACAAATAACCATCATTTACATGTTATAATTGCGATGTATACATTTAATTGTATTAAATGTATATGTGTAATACGTATGTTTAATAAAGTTAAATTAAACTGGGGAGGCTTTCGCAAATGGGTAAGAAAACAAGCAAAGCTAAAAAAATTTTCGGATTCTTAATCACCACAGCACTAACAACTACAATGATGGTAGGCACAGCAAACGCACAAACAACTACGAATAACTATAAGGTAGCTGGCAATGCGAACACTGTATTTACAGATGTACCAAAGGATCACTGGTCAAAAGATGCTATTGATTACTTAGCAGCAGCAGGACTTTTTAACGGATATGGAAATGGAAAATTTGGTTTTGGGGATCATATTACTAGAGGCCAGGTAACTTCTTTAATCGCTCGTTATTTAGGTTTAACAGCAAACAATGAACAGAGCAATATGTTTAACGATATTAAAAATCATATGTTTGAAAAGGATATTAAAGCCATTGCGCAAGCTGGAATTATGACAGGTGATGGAACAGGTGCTTTTCGTCCAGATGATGCATTAACTCGGTATGAAATGGCAGTAGTATTACAAAAAGCATTTCAATTACAATCAAAAGGACAAAATAACTTTAAAGATGTACCTCAAGATCATTGGGCTTATAAATTTGTAAATACGCTACGTAGTAACCGAATATCCTACGGTGATGAGGCAGGTAATTACAATGGCAACACGCTTGTGAAACGTGAGGAGTATGCACAATTTTTATATAATGCAATAGCAAAAAACAGAGATTATAATTTCAACATCAATACAAAAGAAGAAATGAAACAAATGTTAACAACAGCTTTAGAGAATGGGACGTTTGGTCCATTTAAATTAAATTCATTGGGTAAAGAGCTATCTGACGTAAAAAAAGAATATGGAGTGCCTGATGTTTTGAAAAAAGCACCATGTACAGAATGTGATGCACCTAATACAGCGGTATACGGCGATTATAATATTGATATGTACCCTTGGGACGCTAGATATATATGGGTGAAAATGGATATCCCTATCAATGAATTAAAAGAGTGGTTTGGTGAGCCCGATTTAATCGGAGAGGATATGACTAGCGAAGGCTTTATATATAATCGAGGAAGCTATTCTCTTTATTTCAGCTTCTCTGATGGTTATATTCAACGCGCTGAAATATCTAAAAGTGAACACCATTAATACGTTACAAGCAATATAAAATATATAAAGCATAAAAAAATCCTTCAAGAACGTGCCTTTTCTTGAGGGATTTTATTTTGTTCCTACCTATTTAACATAATACAAAGCTGTAAAACCACTACTGATTAAAGTTCCACTTTATTTTTCTTAGTGCTCCGCATTCCATTCACTTAAATACGTTGCATATTCTAATTCATCTGGATCATCATCTAGTATAGAAATAAACTCTAATTTATTTCCATCACAATCTAGAAAATATACACTTGCAGCTGGCATCCACCTTTGGACAATTGGCTCTTCATTTCCTTTCCCCTGACTCCCTACTACCTCTATTCCACACTTCTCTAACCACAATTTAGAAGTCTTTAAAAACTCTAAATCTACACGAAAAGCGAAGTGTTTCGTCTCAAAATTTTCATTACTATGTACTTCCCATAACCCGAGCATTTGCTCTTTATTTTCTCCTACCCAAAAGAATGCAACTCGTCTTTTCGATAGTCTTTTTGCTAATGATAAACCTAATTTATCTTGATAGAAATCTATTGCCTTTTCTAAATTTCTTACATATAAATGCGTTTCATATATGCTTTGTATCATATTATATTTTCCCTCCTCTACATTCTGATTTTTAAAATATATTTTGTTTTTATCATACAAATATTTATATTTTTAAGCATCCTACTTTTGTATCATTGTTCTTTCCTACAAAGGTATATATCTAGCTTTATCATTCATATACCAACGCCAAAATTCAATAAAAAACATATTTACATTCTAGCAAATACATTCATAAATTTTTATAATGTAATAAAAGTAACATCTTAATAATAGAGGAGGAACCATTCTGGATAAAACCAAAGTTATGGCTTATTTTAGTGCAACGGGTGATGTGTTTCCTGTTGAAGCAATTACCAATGCCCTAAGTATCGAGCCTACAAGAACTTATAAAAAAGGTGATGTTGTTGCAAGACGTGATAATCCGAATCTTGTATCCACCAAAACCCTATATAGAAAAGAAACTAATTGGACTTTAAGCACTGGCTATCAAGAATCATACGATATAAATAATCAGTTACATGTTATTCTACAATCCCTTGAAGGAAAAACAGAACAATTAAAACATCTCAAGAAGAAGTATAGTTTAGAGTTTCTTTTTATGGTAGTGATTCAAGTGGAGAATAACGAATCACCCACGATATATTTACAAAAAAACATTATTGATTTTGCTAGTTCCATTCAAGCAGAAATTCATTTTGATCTATATATTTGTTAAAAATAAAAACGCTATTGATATTGAAATCAGTAGCGTTCTTATGTGACCATATGTTTTATCTTACTTGTACCCAAAAGCACATTCTTTTTATATAACGTATTACTTCAATTTCCCCTCAAAAACAATCTTCCTACCGCACGGTTCAACTACTGTTTTACCGTCTTTCTTCACTTCATGAAAGATTGGCTCTTCCATGCGACGAGACGGTGCGTAGCCTTCTTGTTCCATACGTGCTAAGCAGTCTGTAATTGTTTCATTTTCGAGTACTTCAAATTTCTTTTTATTAGGTTGTTTTGTCATGCCCTAACCTACTTTCTATTTTTCTTGATGCGAATTGATTCTTCATGTAAATCATATATAACATTGCGAGAATTCCCATTATAATCATAACCGCAATAAAAAAGCTTGTATACTGTATTTTTTCTATAAATACGCCTCCTAATACAGGTCCCAGTATACTTCCTAAACTAAAGGCAATTCCAGATAATATATTACCTGCTGGCAATAAGTGTCTCGGTAATAAATCTGTCATAAATCCAAGTCCTAACGAGAAGCACGATCCAATGACCATACCCGCTAACAACATGCAGGCAAAGACGATCCAATAATATTGATCAAATACGGCTGCAAGCAAGAAAATGCCCGTACTTATGCAGAACGTCCACGTTAAAATACGATCCCTTCCGTATTTGTCACTTAATATACCGAGCGGAATTTGTGTAATAATGCCCCCAACTGCAAATGCTGGTAATAAGAAGGATACTTCTGAAACAGACCATCCTTTTCGAAGCGCGTATACTGGTAAGTTACTGTTTAACATTGCTTCCAGTACGCCATATGCAAGTGGTCCCAGCAGTGCAATCCATCCTAATCCAACAACTTGTTTATAACGAGAAAATGATGATTCACTCTTCACTTCTCTTTCATCTTGCGCCGGGAATGCATTTTTTGTTGGTAATAATAACAGCCAACCTATTAGACAAAGTATAGTAGATATAATAAATGGCGTTGCAAGACCGTACTGAACTGTGCTTGCTAAATATGGACCGACGGCAAAACCAATTCCGAAGAATACACCGTATATCGATACTTGTCTACCTATTTTACTCGGATCCGATGTTGTCGTAATCCATGTTTGTGTTCCGACATGTAGCATATGATCTCCCACGCCAACTAGAAATCTAAGGATAAACCATACCCAAAACGAAAATGTTTGTGTAAAAAAGAATAATGAAATAATAACGAGAAACCCACCAATCACGATAATTGGCTTCATTCCAAACTTTTGCATCGGTTTTTCAAGAAACGGTGAGATCACTAATATCCCAATGTATAGTGCTGTCGCATGAATACCGTTAATACTTGAACTAACCCCTTCTTGTTCAAAAATCATTGCAATGGCCGGTAAAAGCATTCCTTGTGACAAACCCGAGATTGCTACAATCCCAACCATAATCCAAAAAGTAAAACGTATCGACATTCCCTTTCCCTCTCCTTCTCACGCTTTCCACTTCTCATTATAAACTGTTTCTGCAAATGCGTGTACGAATATTCGCAATAAAAAAGAAGCTAAAAGAATGAATCTTTTAGCTTCTTATCCTTCCCAAACTTGTGCTTTCACATTGTTATGGAATTGCTTGAAATACGGATGTTTATAAAAAGCAGTTTCATACAAATAATGATGCGAATGAACAATTGGTGGCTGTTGTATTTGTAACGGAACTACAACTGGTGAAACTTGCATATACAGCGGAGCTATCATCATTTTTGTATACACATGATGATTATATGGAGAATGCGCAATGAAGAACGGATGATGCATGGATAATCTCCCCTTTTACTTACAATGTTATAGTATATGCAATACCTTTCATTTCGGGGATTATTTCTGTTCTAACCAATCCTCTACATGCTTTATAAATACATCTAAACAATCAATAAACGGCGAATGACCGCAATCTTCTAATACCTTCAACTCTGCATTTGGCAAATGTTTTGCTAACTCCTCACCGACTACTTGTGGTACGACATAATCTCTGTCACCTTGTATGACGAGTGTTGGTGCTTTAATATGATGAATTTGCTTACTTCTCTCTACAACCCCATTATGTTCATCTGAAATATTAAATGTAATGAGCGCATAATTCACATCTACGAAATTACGTTGCGTTAACATATCGTCTAAATACTTTTCATAACGGTCTGGTTCAGGTTGATTATGTGTATATATTAATAAATTCCATACTGTACGGTAATATAATTTATTCATATTTTTTATCGCATCTAACACTGGTGCAATCTGTACGGGATCTTGTGCAATTTCTTCTTTCGTCTTTACTAAGCTTGATACGATTGGTTGCCCGTTTATATCCTTTTTAAAAATCGGATACCCTTTCATGCCCACTGATTCTACTAAAATTAACTTTTCTACAAAAGTTGGGTGATTCGCTGTAAATTGCATTGCAACACCACCGCCCATTGACCAGCCCATTAATGAAAATTTCTTTAGTTTTAACCCGTCGATAAATAATTTTACATCTTCTGCAAAGTCTTGTATTGAATCTATCGCTTTATTATACGTTGATTGACCAAATCCCCTTAAATCGAGAGCGTAAATATGGTATTGATCTTGCAGCTTTTCAATAACTAAATCAAAGTGTTGTGACGATGTCATGTTCCCGTGAATAAGTACAAGAATTTCTGCATTTTGCCTTCCAACTTCCTGATACGCAATCGTTTCTCCGTTCGATAGTGAAACAAACTTCATTGTTGCAGGCTTAATCATCACAAGTTCCCCCATTCTATTTAAATAGAAAGAAAATTCTTTACTTACTTAAAGAATAGCACGTAGAATATACGTTCGCAACATAAAACCTATAAGAATTTTTTACATAAATCAACATGTCTATTACTAGACAATTATAATAAAAAAGTATATAGTTAGCTAGGTAACTAATTTGAAAGGATCAACATACATGGACGAAAAACAACATTTTTTTCACATTGTCAGCCAGACTTCTCGCAAGTTTACGAAGAAATTTAATGAACGCGTATCTCCCACTGGGTTATTTAGTGCGCAATGGGCTGTAATTTTCCGTATTAATCAAACTGGTTCTTGTACGCAAACAGAATTATGTCAGTATTTAAATGTTGAATCACCAACGATGACTCGTACGTTAACACGTATGGAAACGATGGGATGGATTATTCGTACTGAAGGAAAAGATCGCCGTGAGAAGCTCATTTCTTTATCAGAAACAGCGATAAAAATGATTCCGGTATGGCAAGAAGAAGTTGATACTTTTGAAGAAAAGACGCTAGAAGGTATTAACGAAGATGATTTACATCAAGCATTTCAAGTGTTACAACAAATTATTAAAAACTTAGATTAACTTGGAGGGATGACCATGCAAAGTGAGAAACTTTGGACGAAGGATTTCCTCGGAACTTGTTTTAGTAGTCTATTTCTCTTCTTAACATTTTATATGCTTATGACTACTTTACCCGTCTATGTAATAGACGGCCTAAAAGGAAAACCTGAGGAAATTGGTTTAGTTGCAACTGTTTTTCTTATTTCATCTGTTTTATGTCGACCATTCACAGGAAAATGGCTCGATGATTTAGGAAGAAAGAAAATATTATTTATTTCACTTTCACTATTTTTAGCCGCTACCGTTATGTATTTCGGTGCACAAAGTTTATTTTTATTACTAGCCCTTCGCTTCTTACATGGTATTGGGTTCGGTATGGCAACAACTGCAACTGGTACGATTGTCACAGATGTTGCGCCAGCTCATAGACGAGGCGAAGCACTTGCCTATTTCGGCGTATTTATGAGTCTGCCGATGGTAATTGGTCCTTTTTTAGGTTTAACAATTATTTCTCATTTTTCGTTTACTGTATTATTTATCGTTTGTTCCGTATTTTCATTACTTGCATTTTTATTAGGACTACTTGTCAATATTCCGCATGAAGCACCTGTAAGCAAACAAAAACGAGAAAAAATGAAATGGAAAGACTTACTTGAACCATCTTCTATTCCAATCGCTCTTACAGGATTTGTTTTAGCCTTTTCTTATAGTGGTATTTTATCCTTTATTCCTATTTATGCAAAAGAGCTCGGTTTAGCTGATATTGCAAGTTACTTCTTTATTTTATATGCACTTGTTGTTGTCATTTCTCGTCCATTTACAGGTAAGATTTTTGATCGCTTCGGTGAAAACGTACTTGTTTATCCAGCTATCATTATTTTCACAATTGGGATGTTCATTTTAAGCCAAGCACAAACTTCATTTTGGTTCCTTGGCGCAGGTATGTTAATCGGTTTAGGTTATGGAACATTAATTCCTAGCTTCCAAACGATTGCGATTTCTGCTGCTCCAAACCATCGACGTGGTTCTGCGACAGCTACGTACTTCTCATTCTTTGATAGTGGTATTGGCTTTGGTTCTTTCATTTTAGGTATCGTCGCAGCGAAATCAAGCTATCATAATATGTATTTTATCGCAGCTATTATCGTTGCGTTCACTTTACTTTTATACTATGGATTACACGGACGAAAACAAAAATTCAAGAAACAACGTACAGACGGACAAATATCCGCTTAACGTAAATAAGGAAAGTAAACTTCCCCGTTTACTTTCCTTATTTTGTATTTCTTTCAATAGACGCGTATACTAATAGTAGAAATAAAAAGGAGGGACCGATATGAAACTTAAAAAATCTCCCCTACTCTTACTCATAATCACATTCATATTTGTAATTACAGGGCTCGGTTTTACATACTTCAAACATAATAAAACAATTCCGTCGAAAAATAATGTGACGAAAAAAAATTGGTTAGATGATCCGTACTTACGTTGGTCGTATACACATATGAAAGAATTCACTTTAATTAACGAGGTGAAAAATAACCCGGATCACGTTTTTCACTTCTCTACCGCATTGCAAAACTTAGACGATTTTGCTGTAGAGCGTAGATTTGGAAATACAACTCCTCTAAAAAAACTTTTAGATGATAACAAAACTGATGCGTTTGTCGTTGTACACAATGGACAACTTGTTTATGAACGATATTTCAATGGATATAACGAGAGCGAACCGCATGGTATGGCGTCATTAGCAAAGGTTTTTACCGGAGCAATGATACAATCTCTCGCTGAAGAAAACCGTATTGACTTAGAAAAAACAGCTGACACATATATAAAAGAATTAAAAAATACACCGTTTGGTAAAGCCTCGCTTCAGCAATTATTGGATATGCAAGTTTCTGTAGAATATCCTACTCACGGATATGAACATCCAGCATTAGAAAATCAAGATGCACAACTATATTTAGCGAGCAATATTTTACCTCGAGGTAAAAATTACGACGGCCCAATGAAAATTTATGATATGTTACGAGAAGCAGAAGAAACTGCACCGCCTGGTTCCGATTTTTCTTACGATAACGGATCAGCAGAAACACTCGCTTGGGTGATTCGAACGATCACTGGTAAATCATTAGCTGAAAATGTTAGTGAGCGTATTTGGTCTCAAATTGGTATGGAAGAAAACGCGTATTACGTAACAGATGAAACAAAAGTTGAACAAGCTAGTGCTGGTTTAAATGCAACTGCTAGAGATATGGCTAGATTCGGGCAATTACTATTAAACAACGGGGAATATAACGGAAAACAAATTCTCCCTTCTTCTATTACTGAAGATATAAAAAATGTCCAAGAAGGTGAACTTGCAGTTGGCCCTGGAGCTTCCATTTCTTATCATAATCAATGGTGGATTCCGCACAATGAACAAGGTGCTTTCGAAGTGTTAGGTAGTTACGGACAAACACTTTACATCGATCCGAAAGCGAATATGGTAATTGTCCACTTCTCTTCTAATGCTACGCCAAGTAATGAAATCCATTCCGTTTACTCCAATATGTATATTGATATTGCACATCATTTAGAAAAGCTTCCACAGTAGTGGAAGCAGGAGTTTAAACCTTACATGTATGACTATTTAATTGAACACACAATCTGTTGTGTTGAAACATCAATATATCTAAAAAAAGGAGCTCTCTTCATAAAGAGAGCTCCTTTTTTTATTTCTTCTTCTTTTCTGTCGGTTGACTTTGTTTAGCGAAATTAGATGAATCATCGAAATTTGGTTGCTTTTTACCAGCATTATTACTTCTACCTTTTCCCATATGTAATACACCTCCCCTCATCCTTACTATTCCCAATAAAAAAATCCTCTTGCATCCAGAATTTTTTTATTGTCCCTTATTCGTATGGCACTACTGTTCTCGTAGTACTTCCAACACTTTCAGTTAGAGAAGCTTCCACAGTAGTGGAAGCTTTTTCTTGTTGGGGTGTTTTACTTAAAACCATTACCCTCATCACGTTTATTCATAATGAAACTTTTTATTAGCAATCCAATAATACGTTACGAAGAGTGTCAATAAGATCCAAACTATAGTTAGTACTCCTGTAATTATTGCGTTTGAATGTACGCCCCCCGTAACTAACGTTTCCATTGCATCCTTACTCATACTTGCTGGATTAAGCAAATCCATTATTGGATTCAAACCGACGATTACTCTACAGGCTAACAGGAAAACAATTGAAATTAATGCAATCATACCTTGACTGTGAAAAATAGTACTTATCATTGTTGTGAAAGATACGATAAAAAGAATCCAAATTAGATACAATAGTAATCCAGTAATTAGGTGCGCGAATGGAACAGCGCTAAAAAGAAAATTTACATATAGATAAGAAGTAACGTATCCAATTGTTACACTACAAGCTACCATTAAATAGTTGGCCACTATTTTCCCACCTACATATGAAGTAACAGTAACGGGTCTTGTTAAAATAAAAGCCAACATACCATTGGCTTTATCTGTTTGAATAGTACCCATCATAGATATCACTAGAATCATAAGTCCGAGCTGATCAAACTGGGATCCCAAAGTACTTGCTAATACTTCGCCTCCTTTTTGTGTTGCCATATTTGGATCAATGATAATTCCCTGCCCTCCACCTAATGCTTCTAGAATGGATGGTAAATAATGAGTTACTATCGGTTGTGTCGCGCCTAAAAATATAAAAACAATTGGTAGCCAAATGATCTTAAAATCACGTAACATTTGAACATATTCTTTTTTTATCAATACCATTGTGTTATTCATTTTTGCACCACCAATTTCAAAAAAATTTCTTCTAAAGTATCGTTGCTCATTTCAAATTTAACGATGTTCACTTTATGTTCGAGTGCATTTTGCAGTAACATATTTTTATTTATTTCAATACTTTCAACCTTTACTTTGATTTTAAGCCCAACCACTTCTACGTCCTTCACATACGGTAATTTTTTTACAACTTCAATCCACTTTTGATCTTTAGTTGTTATTTCAATAATCAATTTATTTTTACTATTACGGTGTAAAAGTTCGGTAATCGTTGTGTCTTCTATTTTTGTTCCATCTTTTATAATGACAAATCGTTCACAGATTTCTTCTGCATCGCTTAAGATGTGGGTTGATAATAAAATGGTTGTATCTTTTTTTATTTCTTCAATCAGATTCAATACTTCTCGCCGGCCGATTGGATCTAATGCGGATACCGGTTCATCCATGACAATAAGCGAAGGTTTATGCAATAATGCTTGTGCAATACCAAGTCGTTGTTTCATTCCACCAGAAAATGTACTAACCTTTTCGTTTTCTTCCCCTTTTAGTCCAACTTTCTCTAAAATTTCTGGAATTGACTTTGACAACTCTACTTTATTCAATCCCGAAAGTTGGCCCATAAACATAAGCGTTTCTCTCGCTGTCATCCAATGAAAAAAATTAGGATATTGAGGTAGATAACCAATTTCACTTTTCATTTTTGATATTTTTATCCCATTCAATAAAACTTCACCAGCAGTTGGATTAGTAATATCCGAAATTACTTTTATTAATGTAGATTTTCCTGCTCCGTTTGGTCCAATTAATCCGACGCATTCCCCCGCTTGCAGTTCCATCGAGAAATTATTGACAGCAGTTTTTCCTTTAAATGATTTTGTTACATTTTTAATCTCTAGTTTCATAATTTCTCACTGTCCTTTCTCCCTATAACGAAGTAGAAAATAGGTCCCAATACATTAACGAAAAGAATAATGAACGTCCATACAAGTACATTTTTTCTTGTTTTTCTATGTCGGTATAAATCAATGAATGCAATAAAAACTAAAAGTGCCCCCACTGCAATAACTGGCAATATAATAGGTAGAAAAGTCATAATATCAATGTCTTTAAGATCATTCAATCCATAATGTAGTTGCATTATTGTCATTCCTCCCTAAATTCATTCTCATTATTGATAATGATAAATCATAAACGAATGAATTGCAAACATTATTCTCATTATTTATAATGAGAATAAAAATATATGATAAATAAGGTGAGCGAATGAGTAATAAAGTTGAAATTTTAATGCATCCAGTAAGAATGAAAATTTGCCAAGTGTTAATGAGAAATAAGGAAAATGGGCTAACACCATTAGAAATGGTAAAAATCATTAAAAATGTACCACAAGCTACACTATATAGACAGCTACAAACTATGGTTGATTCTGGTATCGTCCATGTAATTAAAGAAAAAAAGGTAAAATCTGTTTCTGAAAAATATTACGCAATCAATGAAGAAGATGCAAAAATTGAAGGAAGTGAATGGAAAGGCTTATCTGATGATGAAAAATTAAACTACATTTCCTATTATCAGTTATCACTTATGACACAATATCAAAGTTACCTTAAGAAATTAGAGGAACAAAACAGTCAAGAAGATACTGCTACTTTTTCTGTAGTGGAATTAAAGCTAGATGAAGAACGCTTTGGAAAATTTCAAAGCGAACTTAACGAATTAATGATTAAATACTACAATAGCCAAAATAAAGATGAAATAGAGGCTCCGGTTCGGACCATCGCTATTACAATTATTCCAGAAACGTGAACTCACTCAACATGCATAATACAAGCCGATGATTCCTTACCGTAGGAATCATCGGCTATCTTCATTTTGACTTTTGCTGTATGGCTGGCGAAAAAAACGGATCTAGAAACTGAAATGTTTTAAAATCTAGAATTCGAATGTGCTTAAAGTTGCTATCTATATTACATGAATTCTTTTCTCGTGTTAATCTCATACGATCCACACTCTCTCCAAAAACTTTTAAAAAAGAAGCATGGGTAAACTAACAAATATAAATTAGGGATCCACCAAGACATATCAAAATCTAAACGAATTGTCCAAAATGCTAGAGCTTGTAACCCTGAGCAAAAAGTTAAAATTAATGATAGAAATGCAAAGTGGCTCCAAGTATGTTTTTGTTTAGAATGCAAATACAAACTTAAAAATCCCGTTAACGAGATTAACAAATCTAGAGGCAGGAAAGACCAATTCCACGCTACTAAAATAGGATCTTCATAATCTTTAAACAAATATTCTTGCGGAATCATATGAAAAATTGTTATGAGCCAATATATAACAAACCCAACATCAGTAATAAAGAAAAAATACTTTAATCGATTCAATGTATACGTTCCTCCACCATTTCTTTTTTCTTCGCTTCATGTGCCGTACTATTAAAATTTAATATTACGACTCCAACTAAAATAAAAAGAATTGCTAGTATCTTAATTATATTGATACTTTCTCCAAAATAAATAAAACCAATTGTTGTAATCGTTACAATTCCCATACCTGACCACACCGCATATGCTACGGACATTTCCATCCCTTTTAATGCAAATGACAGAAATACAAAACTTACTACATAAAATACAAAAATAAGAATGCTTGGTACAAGTTTCGTTAATCCATCAGATAGTTTCATCGCAGTTGTACCTGCTACCTCAAATAAAATTGCTAAACATAAATAAATCCACTGCACTACTCTCCCACCTTCTATTTCGAATTAGAAATGCCATATAGTAACATGTCCATAATCGATTCAAGCATACTTCCCAATGTATAATCACTCTTTTCAATAAACATAGGATCATATATGCGATTCAGTGCCCCTAAATACACTTCAATAAAAAACGGAATTTGAATTTTTCTTATGCTACCTTCTCTCATTCCCTCTTCTATTAAACCAATTACAGTAGACCAGCCTTCACGTAAAAACTCATCTAATTTTAACCATTGGTAATAATGATGTTTTTTTAGTTCTACTAATAAACGTGCATCCATGAATGTAAATTGTTGTGGAATGCAAATTAAGATGAGTCTTATTTTTTCAACTATTTGTAACGTATCATCTTCAGCGATATTTTTTTCCTTTTCTTGAATACTTTCTATTACATTACGAATAACTTCATCTACTATTTCATCTTTTGAAGAAAAGTGCTCATAGATTGTCCTCTTACTGACAGCTAATTGTTTTGCTAAATCACTAATTGTAAATGTAAACCCCTTCGTTTGAATTTGATGAATGGTTTCTGTTACTATTCTTTGTTTCATAATCCGCCCCCTAAACCTTTGGTACCAATTTAGTTTTTTTGGTACCATTCCATTTTACAATATTTAACACAATGTATACAACTAACATTTCAAATTTTCTTATTTTTAGCTCAAAACAGGTAAACATAAGAGCGTTGAGAATCATACCTGCATATTTAACAATCAAGTGAATGTATAAAATAACACTCATACATGAAAGTTTAACTAAAGTTAAATGCAATTGTATAAGGCTATGTTGGTAAATATTCTTTTTTAGCTTGATGGGGAGAAACGCCGATCTACCTTTCACCTAATTAAAAAAGCGCCCTATAAACAGGGCGCTTTGCTCCAACCTAATGACTAATACTAGCCGTCGGATATAATGTTGTTCCTCCAATTGAAACCTTTATTTCATTTGTTAATGGAACATTTTGTTCATTAATAATGGTTCTCCACCATTCCCATGCAAGACCTGTACATTCTCTTGCTACGATTTTTATATTTTTTGAATTTGGTGGAAGAGGGATTACTGTAGAGTAATGGGCTGTTTTGTCTTTGCCACTACCTTCCCATGTTTTATGTGTTAGTACTTCTTTCCCATTTTGATCAAATGTGAATTCATCCCAAGATACATCAAATTGTGCAACGTAAGCACCGTAATGATCAAGTGTCATTTTTGCACTTGAATATTCTGTAGTTGTCGTCTCGATATAATCTGTATTGTTATGAACAGCAGCAGTTGCATTATCTTTTAAGAACGTGCTTGTATATGAAATTGGATATGCTGGATTTTTAAAACTTAATTCAGCATTATCTTTAATGATATTTCGGATTTCATTGAAATCTTTTGTAACAACCTTGTTATGCTCTTTCGCATCTCCACCTAATACGACAGCAGTAAAGGTACTTTCTTCAAAAATATCTTTGTACTGTCCACTCGTTTCGACGCTGTTATTCTTCAGTAAAGCTTTAAAAGCAGCTTGTACATCTTTACTCTTAGATGTTGTTTCTAATTTTACATAAACCGTTCTACCATAAGCTACATTTGAAACCATAACAGGTGGAGCCGAATTACTTACTCCTTTACGAGTTAGCTCATCAAAAGTAACACTATTATCAAAGAGATCAGATGGATTATTAGGTAGTTCAGCACTTACAGTATAAAATATTTGTTTATATGCCGCCACCATCACTTTCTTTTCTCCATTTGCAACTGCATTAAAGTCAATATTTAGACTGTTATCAAGATATTTAGCATTAACATTAAGAGCACTTGCGATTTGTGATTTACTATAAACCATAGATTCTGTATACTGCATTCTTGCAGGTAACGTATGTGTTGCGGAATACTTTTCATTCCAAGTAGATACTAAATCATCTACTGCTCCAGCTACATTACCATATGTCGGATTTTGGACAGTGATTGTATTTTCTTTTCTCATACCAGGTAAGTCTATACTAATATTCAAAGGCTTTCTCTTAGCCACTAATAAACTCGGTTGATTGTCTGCAAAAGCTTTATTGGCAAGTTGTACAGCTCCTGGATACGTACGATTCGCTACAGAATCAATAATCGAAATATCGACTGGTGACGTTGTAAGTGATTTTTTCCCACGTTCCACTACTACAAATTTACCATTTGAATTGATACTTTCTTTCGGAACAAAACTCTCTATTTTATCACCATTTACAGCTAAAACCTCTTGATTATTATATGTAAGATTCCCTATACCAGTATCAATGCTACTAGCATTTTTATTTATATCATTTGCATGACCGATTTGTGTTTCTGCGAAAGAAATAGATGAATAATTAAGAGTGCATAGACTAACTAATACACATGTAAGGAACTTTCTTTTCTTGGTATTTTTCTTAATGTTCAGAAAAATCACCCCATTCTTTTTTTAGTAAGATATAATAATGATGGATATATGATAGCTAACGAATAAACTTACATAAACGCTTTTAAAAGTTCTTGAACTAAAGGAATTACTCCACCTAAAAATTTTAAAACTGCCATTGCGATTTCCATATTCCTTCCTCCTCTTTGCTGTATTAAGATGTGTTGTATATTTATGCTTTCATTATAATAAGCTTTTACATTTGCATCAATTCATTTTTATATGCAATATTTCATATTAGGGAAAAAGCAACTTTTTCTGTCAGGGTGATGATGCTACCACTCTTCTTGAACATATTTCAATCCTTCTAAAAATATCAGAATTTTCTACTTTTAAGAGGTTATGAACGAAACAACCTCGAATAATTGTAATACATATACATAAGGAGGCTGATCTATTTTGTTTCGTTCTTTTACTAATGGTTGCGTCGCCTTAGTGCAACGCTTCTTGCCAGAACCGTTTATTTTATCATGTTTATTAACTGTTTTCGTTATCTTCTTTGGTATGTTTGCAACGCATCAAACACCTGTGGAAATGATTAATCACTGGGGTAATGGCATTTGGGGACTTCTCGCCTTTTCTATGCAAATGGCACTTGTACTCGTGACAGGATCTGCTTTAGCAAACGCCCCTCTTATTAAAAAAGGATTAACGAAAGCGGCAAGACTACCGAAAACGAATGGACAAGGTATTATTGCCATTTCAATCGTAAGTTTACTAGGGGCGTACATAAACTGGGGATTTGGTATTGTTGTATCTGTTTTATATGCAAAAGAAGTAGCAAGACAGCTGGAAGGATTAGATTATAGACTGGCAATTGCTTCTTCTTACTCTGGATTTCTCATTTGGCATGCGGGGCTTTCTGCTTCTATCCCTCTTACGTTAGCAACAGGCGGAGAAACGTTAATGAAAACGACAGCTGGAAGTATTAAAGAAGCGATTCCAATCACTGAAACGTTATTCTCACCATACGCCCTCGTTCCAGTTATTATCTTTTTAGTTACGATGCCTCTCATTAATAAGGCGATGCATCCAGATGAAAAACATACGATTACAGTAGACCCTAGCGTGTTTCATGAAGAAGCTGCCGCTCAAGAGGTAGGGAAAAATACGTTCGCTGAGAAAATGGAAAATAGTATCATTATTACACTTTGCGTTGGATTGTTAGGTCTCATTTATATTTTCAACTACTTTTATACGAAAGGCTTTAACCTTACGCTAGACATCGTTATTTTTATGTTATTAATTGCTGGACTCGTTTTCCACCGTACTCCGATTCAATATATTCGCGCTTTTTCAGACTCTACGAAAAGCGCTTCTGGCATTCTACTTCAATTTCCGTTTTACGCAGGAATTATGGGGATGATGATTGGAGCAAATAGTGAAGGCCTTTCACTTGGAGGAGCTATTTCGAATTTCTTTATTAGCATTTCAAACGAAACGACTTTCCCGCTCTTTACTTTTTTAAGTGCTGGCATCGTTAATATTTTCGTTCCATCTGGTGGCGGTCAATGGGCTGTGCAAGCACCCATTATGATTCCAGCTGGCGCTGAACTTGGTGTACCTGCTGCAAAAACAGCAATGGCCATTGCGTGGGGCGATGCTTGGACAAATTTAATTCAACCTTTCTGGGCATTACCAGCATTAGCGATAGCTGGTTTAGGTGCTCGTGATATTATGGGATTTTGCGTTGTGAACTTACTATATGCAGGTTTTATCATTAGTCTATGTTTCTTATTTATTTAAACGAAAAGCTAGTTTTATACTAGCTTTTTTACATAATAAATCATTTATTTCCCACGCAATTTATTATGGTCTTCCACTCTATCTCCGTAAGATGTAATGCCTCAAATGCAAAAAAATCTTCACATACTTTTTCAATTAAATGTGGATTGTTCTTAAGGAAATCCCACTGTAATGCTTTAGGAAGAAAATATGTATCATATTCTTTACTTCCCCTTACTACTTCATCCACTTCTCTTTCACAAATTCCTCTTATCAAGTAGTCATTTCTTAATTGTATTTGAATTTGCTGAAATGTTTCGCTACATTTCTTCAATTGAAGTAAACATGTAATATACGTTCGAAAAAGTTCGTTATCATACCCACAACAGTTTATAATACGTTCCATTTCATTCATAATGTACGAGCCTTTTCTTCTATTTGTAATAACCACTTTTCCCGCTTCTCTCGTTTACTCGTTTTTACAGATTGAAATACTGACCGTTTTATATCGCGAATGCCGCAAAAACGTAAGACACCTCTCTTCATTATAATCCAATCTGCTGATCGATATAATAGTGCGACGTACCATAACGGTGAATCTAGCGTATTAATCACCCACGCCTTCTTCCCTTTCAATAATCCTTTCGGCAGAGCACCTTCATATTTATAAGCAAATCCAGCAACGAAAATACGATCAATAAATCCTTTTAAAATAGCTGGCATCCCCCACCACCATATCGGATAGATGAATAGAAGCATATCCGCTTCTTCTACTAATGTCCTGTACCGAGCTGTTTCTTCTTCATTTACTAAGTCACGTCTTTTCTTCTCTTCATTAAATACAAGGACTGGATCAAATTGCTCCTTATATAAATCAAGTACGGTAACTGAATGATTTGTTTCCTGTAGTCCCTTTTGCACATGATTTAAAATTGCCGCATTAAAACTTGAAGGACTAGGATGAGCATATATAATGAGTACATTCACTACAAAACAACTCCCTCTATAAGTTAAAGTTTCCCCTTCTTTAACATCTTCTCTACAATTTGCACGTTTTTTGAACTTTGCAATAAACGATTTAATACTGTGAGTAACTCTTCCTTTTCTAAATCTTTCAGTTTCTCTTTCACCTTACTCTCACCAGCATCTTGCATATCATAAACAACTGCCGCCATATGCTTACAATAATTTTCATATGGACATTCACAATTACTTTCTGAAAAATCTTCGAGATCGATGACCACTTCATAATCCCCTGCATTTCCAGTTACAAATGCAAATACTTTATTATTATGTATTTCTACATCTTCTACATGTCCATCTTCATAATATTCATATCCTCTATCAATAATATATTTCGGAATATGCCTATATAGTTCTTTTATTAAATAAGCGTACATAACAACCCCTCTTCCTTTAATTCCCTTTTGACTTCTAGAGCCTCTGCATGTTATTCTAATAACTGTCAAATAGCAAGTCTATATGACAAAAACGACTGACACCTATTCGGCGAAGGTGTCTCTTTTCATTTGCAGCCGATATGAAGTGCCTCTTTCAGGCACATTCAATCTTTGACACTACACACTCAACACCATTCCCTGTATCAGGCTGCTTAAGCAGTCTTTTACTCTACATACTTCAAAAAAAGAGAGCTTAGCTCCCTTTTCTCGCCTTATAAAATACCCCTTTTTCAGTATAGAGATATTCATCAGCTAATGTAATTTTCCCATCCAGTTTCAGTTCATCTAATAGTCTTGATAAATAAAATTGATGTAACATCTTTTTCGTGAATTTTCCTTCATGATGCGAAACGATATGTTCTTGAATATCTAACAATGATATCGGCTTATCTTGCTCTATCATATATTCATAAACTGTACTACGCAGTTTTACGTATTTTTCGAGTGTCACAGTAACGCGCAACCCCTTTCTTCTTAATATAAATTTTCGTAATCGGTTTTTTTGCAATAAAAAAACCTCTCCGATAAGAAGAAGTTACGTATATATCTTCGTCTTATCTCCCAGAACAAATATGTTCTGCTGGAATTAGCACCTGCATCGCGGTTGCTGGGTTTCATCGGGCCAGTCCCTCCACCTCTCTGGATAAGAAAATATTCACTTAATTCTTACTATACGTAATTTCATTTCAATTGTCAAACAAATATAACAAATTATATTTTCTTCTTTACTGTTCATACTATACATATATGAGTATGCAAGGAGGATTATGAAATGCACGAAAATGCCCGCGGATATGTCCAAGACTCTTTTCAATCATTACAAGAAGCAAAACAATGTTTAGAAGCAGCATTACAGACTGTTGAAAAAGATTTTAATCGCGCTCGTATTGAGCAATCTCTTTATGCGATCGAACAAGCTATTCAACGCTGCGATTACACCGTTCACATTTTAGAACAAGATTGAAAAAACTTCCCATCATAAGGTGGGAAGTTTTTTCAAATGGCATACTTCATAATTATTGCCGTTATGATTAAAAAATATACAGAATTCACAATTTCTAAAATCCCTACTTTTATAATAGAAATTTTTTTGCCATACAATATAATGGCTCGAATGACACTTGGTATAAAAATAAGAGAACACAACGGATTAATAGCAAATACGATGACCGTTAACATGATATGATAACCCCAAGATATATAACGATACTTCGGATTATTTTTCTCACGTATCATCGTTTTCACATAAAACGTACTTCCTAAAAAATATAAAAATGAAATAAGCGCAATAAATAATGCTGTTTTATCTATCAGTTTCATTGAAAAATAATAACTAACTAAACCACCTATACAGAAAACAATAATTGCACTAACGTCATTTAATAATGCTCTTTCATTTTTTTGACGAGCGTAATACATATTTACTATAAAGAATGGAATCATGACTATTACGAATAAAAGAATGCGCCATTCATATAATAGAGAAATCATCCCAAATATGACCGCAATAATAAAATATACAATTGAAGCATGTAAATACTCTTTTTTCCGTTTTTGTTTTATGTACATAAGAAATGGATACGTAGCTAAATAGATAAAGAACCAAGCTAAAAACAATGGAATATGATACATAGTAGGTTTCCCAAGTATGACACTTAATAGAAATGGTATAACAAGCATCGCCCATGCACCATGTTGCTTCGGAATAACTAACTTCATTAACTATACACCTCCCTTTTGAAAATAATTCTCACCTACTATTATACAAATAATTTTATATGGTAACGGATATATATTGGACTATTTTTTGACAATAAAAAATGCTCCTTACAATATGTAAGAAGCATGAAAGAGGCAAACGAATATGTAAGTCGCGACCCTACCTTATATGAGTATGCTTTTCTATACCATGTTATGCTTATCCAATATGCCATATTTCTTTTTAAATCTTGTAAGAATCGTAATCCAAGACGTACTAAATAATAGTAAGAAAACAACATTCGAAATTGCATGGCTCAAATCGAAATAAAAACTTGCGATATAATACGAAATGACTGTTTCCCACGTTGCCTCTCGTATAAAACCGAGAAGTCCCCAGAAATTCATGATCCAGCCAAATAAAAATCCAACAAACAATCCGTATAGTAGTCTTCCCCATAGCTTTTTCATTAAGAACGTATTACGTAATAATCCAGCTATAAAGCCAATCATACCCCATGAAAACATTTGCCACGGCGTCCACGGACCTTGTCCTAAAAAGATATTAGACACAATCGCCGCTGTTGCCCCGATCATAAATCCAGTTTCACTTCCGAACACGATTGCAGAAACGATAATAACAAAAGAAGTCGGTTGTACACTCGGTAAAATAGAAAATGGTACGCGGCTCACTGCTGCAATTGCTGCTAACACGGCAACGAGAACAATTTCACGTGAAACAAACGCCTTTCTTTCAAAGCGGATATAGAAAGGTAACATAATAACGACTAATAAAAACAAACTACTTAACATGTAATACCCATCCATGATAAGTGTAGTAAAGAGTAATGTGCCTATTATTACTGCAAAAATACATATTATGAATGCAACATATCGTTTGGACACGCTTCGTACACATCCTCCCACGTTAATGCATATGGCAATTCTTTTCGAATGAATCGATTGATAGATGTTGTATAAAAGAAGTTGCCACTAAAAAATTCTTTCGGTGCATCATTCATAATGACTGCTCCATCAAATAACATCATACATTGATCCACGTATTTCGCTGCAAACTCAATATCATGCGTTGCCATTACAATTGTTGTACCTTCTTTTTGCAGTTTCCTAAATAACTCTCCTACTCTCTCTTTCTTCCATGGATCGAGTCCCTTTGTCGGTTCATCCAGTAATAATAAAGTCGGCTTTGATAATAACGTTGTACATAATGCAAGTAGTTGTTGCTCTCCCCCGCTACAATCATGTGGATGGCGTTCTTTAAGTGCATATAGCCAAAACTTTTTAAGCTGATGTTCTGCTATTTCGTTTCCTTGTTCTCCATATAATTCACGCGCTCGTTCATACACTTCGTCCCACACTGTATCAAATGTAAAATGATAATACGGATGCTGTGATACATACCCAATACATTTAAATCGTTCTTTCGAATCAACTTTATGTATCACTTTCCCATTCCACTTTACTTTCCCTCTTCTCGCTTTTTGCAATCCAGCTAAAAGCGTTAACAGTGTAGACTTCCCTGTCCCATTCTTTCCAACGAGAGCTACCCATTTTCCTTTTTCAATCGATACTGTTAAATCTCGTAAAATGAGCGGACTATTTTTTTCATATTGGAATGAAATATGCTCGGCACTTAAAATGACTTCTTGCTTTTCACTTTGTGCTATTGGCTCACTTACATATGACATCGCTGAAAAATCATTCATTTTCATTTGCGCTTCTCGCACTGTAAACGGAATATCTTTCGTATTCCACTCTAAAAACAATCTTGGAATTTGCGGAATAAATGGCCGGAACTTTTCTACTTCCCACATATTTGCTACAACCGTTTTCGGACTACCGTCATACACGATTTGGCCGTTACTCATACAAATAACGCGCGTTGCAAGTGGTATTACTTCATCTAAACGATGTTCACTTAAAACAATCGTAATTCCAAGTTCTTCATTAATACGCTTTAACAATCCTAAAAACTCTTTTGCGGCAATTGGATCTAACTGCGCTGTCGGTTCATCTAATAATAACAATTTCGGTTGCATTACTAATACGGCAGCTAAATTAACAAGTTGCTTCTGTCCGCCAGATAACGTATGAACAGATTGATGCAATAAATCTTGAAATCCTAAGAAACTAATGAGCTCTGCTATTCTTTTTTGAATAATATGTGATGGTAATCCAATATTTTCTAAAGAAAACGCTAATTCTTGAATTACTGTATCCATTACGAGTTGATTTTCTGGATTTTGAAATACCATACCAATTTCTTGAGCAGATAACAAATCCGGTACATTTTCTAATAAAGTACCATCATAATATGTATCCCCAGTACGCTTACCGATTGGAAGTAATTCCTTTTTAAAATGTTTTAATAAAGTCGTCTTTCCAGATCCTGATCCTCCAGCAAGTGCAATAAACTCTCCTTTTTGAACAGAAAGAGAAATATGCTGTAACGCTTCTTCGTTTTCATCAGCATATACAAATGATAAATTGTTTATTTCTGCATGCGCCACCATACCCATTCCCTTCCTTCCATTATGATTGGTAAACTAATAAACATCGTAAATACAACAAACATCATCCCATCATATTGCTGAAATAAAACAGATTCGACTTTCGGATAAATGATTAACTTTCCTCCGCCATAATTGCTACATATAATAGCAATTATAAATAAAATACTTAAATAACTGAGCGTGTACCAATCGCGTCTTTCCATTCTATACCGAATATATGTCGTACGCTTCGTTACACCAAATCCACGAGCTTGCATAGAATCTGCTGTTTGCAGTGCATCTTCTAATGAACAAATTAATAATACTTGCAATAGTTGCATACCATTTTTCACACGTTCCACAATGGAACCTGCATCTACCTGTACACCTTTCGTCTTTTGGACGAGTGTTATTTTCTGTAATCTTCTCATAAACAAAGGAACAAATCTCACTGTAATCATCGTTAACAATGCTACTTTCGGTGAAATTCTAGAAAACAAATATAAAAATTTATGACTTGAAATAATATCATTATACGAAGCAAACGTAAACATAATCGCAACTAGTAATAACCCCATTACTACTCCAAACATAATTGCCTCAAGTTTAATACGGCTATCACCTAACCAAAATAACGTAGTTCGGCCTCTATGTGTTAATAGCGAATTAAATAAAATGACCATAAAAAAGAAAACGATTGTGCTCGGTAACATCTTTCTTACCTTTTCGCTATTCCCTTGCATCACATTTAAAATAACAATTAATAGTATTGCTCCAATTAAAAAAAGAGGATGAAGACACATCATACATAGTATCATCACCCCGATATAATAGAAAAAATTCACAAAAGGATGTAAAGAAGAAAAACTTATTTTCATAGTCCTTTACCGAATGCCTTTCTTATTTTAATACAAACACCCACTCGATTGTATCGCCTGGTTTTACTGTAACTACACCTGCACTATGGTTTGGAAACGCACCGTTCACACAATATTTCCATCCACTAGTAGCGGTAATATCTTTTTCATATAAATCATTAATACCTTTTACATAAACTCCATCTTTAGAGCCCATTGCATCCACATCTAATCCTGTACGCTGCAATACTTTATAAACTGTATCGCCTTCTTGTACATCCACCTTTTTTGCACCTAATAAATATCCTTCATTACCTTTTACTGAGATCGTAACTTGTTTTGCTTTAGGTACTGGTACTGGATCTGGTTTTGGTTTTGGTGGTTCAGGAGTTGGTACTTGCGGAGTCGGTATCGTTTTCTCCTCTTTATTCGGATCAATCTTCTGCTCCTGCTTCGGTGTTTCTTTCGGTTGATTTACAACCTTCGCTTCTTCTTTTACTTCTGGTGCTTTCGGTTGTTGCTCTTGTTGTTTCTCTTCTTGTGCTTTTTGTTGTTCTGGTTGTTTATTAACAGCAGGCTGTTCCTGAGGTTTTTCTTCCTTCTTTACTTCCGGCTGTGCCTGCGGCTTTTCTTCTTTCGGCTTCTCTTCTACTTTTTGTTCTTGTTTCTCTTTCTGTTCGTCTTGCTTATTTTGCTCTTGTTCAGCTTGTTTTTCCTCCGGTTTTTCTTCCGGCTTCGCTTCATCTTTTTTCTCTTCTTGTTTTGCTACTTCTTCTTGCTTCGGTTCTACTTTCTTCTCAGGCTTTACCGCTGCCTCTTCACATCCGGCAAGTAGCCCAAGTGAAAGCAGTAAAGAAATAAACCATTTCATCTTACTCATGTTGCCTCTCACCTTTCATATTAAAAATTAGGAGCAAATGATTGCTCCTAATTTTTGTTAAGCTGCTTTACGTCTCCATAATACATATGCAGAAGCAATACATAATACACCCATACCTACTTCTGTCGCTGCACTATGAGAAGATGCTCCTGTTTTTGGTAATGTGCTACCGTTTCCGGATTTTTTATTTTTAACCGGTTCGTTATCCACAACAACTTTTAAAGTGTCATCTTTTGTTTCTTGTTGCACTTGTTTTTGTTCTTCTGGTTGTTCAGTAACTTCTTTTTCCACCACAACATTTTCTGAATCTACATTTGGTTTTGGATTAATTTCAGTAACAGATTCAGTTGACCAGTCATAAATCGATTTTCCAGGGTCTTTAAACTGAAGTAAAGCTAATAATGCTTGCTCTGTTGCCATTCCGCTACCGGTTTGATCGCCTGGTAACCATTTAAATTCACCATTTGGAAGTTGATATGACAATAGATTTTGTACTGCCTTATGAAGACGGTTTTGATCTACATCTTTCACAAGGGATAATCCAATAATTGCTTGCGCAACACTATTAGAATTCTCTTGTCCATCAGCAGAGAAACCGCCATTTTCTAGTTGTTCATTATATAAGTATGCGACAGCCTTTTGCACAGCTGGTTTCACATCTTCACGGTCTTGATAAGGAGCTAATGCTGATAAAACCATACCTGTTACATCAACGCTACTCGCGCTGTCTTTACTGCTTGCACTATCATAAGTCCAGCCGCCATCCGTATGCTGCGCGTTTAAAAGTGCATCTACTAAAGCAACTCGATTCCATTTTGAATCTACTGGAATTTCATATTTTTTCGTATCAAATGCAAGTAAAGCAAATGTATAACCTGTAACAGAATTCACTTTATCTGATTCGTACAATTTTTGAACTAAATTATGTTCGCCTACCATTTTTGGGTCTGCATTCATTGCATTCATCATAATAATCGTTCTAGCTAAATCTGTCGCTGAAAAACGATTAACGCGCTTTTCTACCTTTTCAGTTACAGCCTTAACATAATTTAATTTCGCCTCGATTGGTATATTCTTTCCAGAACGAGAAAGACCTAGCGCTACCCAATCACTTTCAATTCCATCTTGTAACATCTTTTCAGACGTCTTAGAGATCGCGTCATTTACTTGTGCTGCTGGAATTTGAATGTTCTCTTGCTTTGGTTGTTCTGGTTTTTCTTGTTTTGGATCATCCGTCTTCGGTTCTTCTGGCTTTTCTTGTTTTGGATCATCCATTTTTGGTTCTTCTGGCTTTTCTTGTTTTGGATCATCCGTCTTTGGTTCTTCTGGTTTCTCTTGCTTTGGATCATCCGTCTTTGGTTCTTCTGGTTTTTCTTGTTTTGGATCATCTGTTTTTGGTTCTTCTACAGTTTTACAAGTACCAAATTTATCTAATGTTTGTTGTAATGTTTCTTGACTCATATTGTTCCAGTCTGAAACAAAGCGGAAAACAACAACATCTCCAGATTTTAATTTATAACTATCCGCTCCAACTTCTGCAGATTTATCATTTACATCATACAGCCAGCCACTTGTAGCCCCGGCCATTAGCCCATCAATGCCTTTTACATACGTTCCAAACGACATCGTTTCAGCTTCTACTTTGTCCCCCATGACTTTTTGTAGCAAGCTTAAAGCTGTTTCCCCATCTTTAATTTGCTCTTCTTTCGGACATAACATAATGCCCTTTTGTGATTCACCAATAATTGCAAGTTTTGCTGTATTTCCTTCAGCAAACGTAATATGTACTGTATTCGCAAAAGAAACAAATACAAGTGTAACTGCCATTAACGACGTAAGCAGCCATTTTTTTAATATTGCCATCCCAAAATTTCCTCCCTTACTACTATTCACACAAAAAAAGGCCCTTCAAGGGCGTGCAATTGACACTCTTTTTTTGTAAGTGTCGAACAAACTGTGCAACACCTCCTACCCGCATCATTCGCGGCTATATTTGTATAGGAAAAATAATTTTGTTCATGAACGTATCATTGTGATAACATTCACTTTTCTAGGCACAACTTACTTCCATTTAAGTTATCGTAAAACGATAAACCTATACATTCTGTTAATTTTAAATTTCTGTATTATTTTACTATTGACAAAGAATTTTGTCCATGCTTTATCGGATTTATTTTCTAAGAATAGTAACTTACTAACCTTTAACGATGCAAACTCTTTTCACTAATAATGACGCCATCTTCATCCACATACACATATTCATTCGGCTTCCATTCAACTTGCCCAAATTGCAATGAAATATTTCGTTCTCCTTTCCCTTCTTTTACACTTCTATTCGGCATTGTCCCTAACGCTAAAATACCTATATTTATATTCTTTAGTTCACTAGAATCACGAACGTATCCATATACAATAATTCCTGCTAGCTTTCTTTCCTCCGCAATAGCTGCCAAATTATCACCGAGTAACGCACAATTCGTAGACGCTCCCCCATCAACAACTAATACCGTTCCTTCTGGTAATGTTTGTAATCCTTCCTTCACTAGTACATTATCATCCTTCACTTTTACCGTTGCAATTTTCCCGTAGAATTTTTCTTTCTTCCCAAAAGACCGAAAAGATTGGCGACATATTTGTAATTTATTTTCAAACTCATCACATAGATCCGTAGTTTTCCACATCTTTTTCCCTCTTTTCTTTTTACTTTCTATTTAACATATTCTTGGATTATTTTCGTTTCCCTGTCTAATGTTGCAAGAATTTGTATGTGCGGGAAAAAGACAGAAAAACTATTGCCTTAAGAAGCCACCTTTATTATAATCTATTTCACAGATAAATTTCAGAATATTAAAAATTAACCAAGTGAAAAAAGGAGGAGTTTTATGCAATTACAGACCGAGGCAAAAAAACAGCCTAGTAAACGAAAGTTTAAAATGCCTGACGCGTACGTACTACTATTTTTTATTGCCTTACTTTGTGCCATAGCTACATATTTCGTCCCTGCTGGAGAATTTAAAAGAGTTACAAACGGTACTGTTACAACGACAATACCAGGAAGTTACCATTCTGTTCCGCAATCACCGGTAGGATTTGTTTCTTTTTTTACTGCTATTGAAAAAGGAATGACACTTGCTGCTCCGATCATCTTCTTAATTTTATTTACAGGCGGTGCCATTGCGATTCTTGAAAAAACCGGTGCTCTTGACGGTTTAATCTATCATGTTATTAACAAGTTTCGTAACCAGCAATTACTTTTTATATGCATTGTCGCCGCACTCTTTTCTATTCTCGGAACGACTGGTATTATCGTTAACTCGGTTATCGGCTTTATCCCCATCGGCATCATCGTTGCACGCACATTAAAATGGGACGCTATCGTCGGCGTAGCAATTGTTTATTTAGGCACTTATGCTGGTTTTAATGCTACTATATTATCTCCTTCACCTTTAGGCATTTCACAAAAAATCGCGGAACTCCCAATGTTTTCAGGAATTGGTTTACGCACAGCAATCTATATATCTTTTTTACTCGCTACCATTTTATATATTAGTTGGTATATAAAACGCTTAAAGAAATCGAATAAAGGAAGCATTCTCGGCGACAACTGGTTTCCAAGTAATGCTCTTTCAAGTGGAAAAGAGGCGAAGAAAACAGAAGTTCCTTGGACAATACGTCATAAATTAATTTTACTCGTTTCAGCTTTATCATTAATTGCATTTTTAATCGGTGCTTTTCGTCTACATTGGACAGACGCAGAAATGACTGCTACTTTTATTTTCATAGCAATTACAGCCGGAATAATAGGTGGAATGAAAGCAAACGATATCGCTTCTACTTTTCTAGCAGGCTGCCAAAATCTCATATATGGTGCTCTAATCGTTGGAATGGCTCGTTGTATTTCAGTCATTTTGGAACAAGGGAAATTACTTGATACAATCGTTAACCAACTCGCACAGTCTCTCGAAGGACAAAGCCCTGTATTTGGCGTTATCGGTATGTATGTAAGTAGTGCCGCATTACATTTCCTCATTTCATCCGGGACAGGTGAATCTGTGATTTTCATTCCGATATTAGCTCCATTAGCTGATTTTATGCACATTACACGCCAAGTTACAGTACAAGCTGTTATGCTCGGAGAAGGTGTAGTGAACTGCCTCAATCCAACTTCCGGTGTTTTAATGGGAGTACTCGCGGCGAGCGGTATTTCTTACGGAAAATGGATTCGATTTATGGCTCCTCTTGCATTCATCTGGTTTATTATTGGACTTATTTTTCTTATTGTTGGCGTGAATATTGAGTGGGGACCGTATTAAAACTATGCAACTCTCTACCTATTTATTTCACCGTTACCTTATAATAATGACAAAAAGGATTGATTATAGTAATCAATCCTTTTCACTTTCATCTCTCAAAACTAAATCTCTGCTGCTAATAAATTGTACTCATTGTCAAAAGAAGCATGGATTCTATGTCCTCCAAACAAATCTCCATCATTATACTCGCAATATATATCATTTTCCCTAATTACAATGTCCATAAGAGTAATAGATTGCTCAAATGTTTCTTTCGTCATATCATATTCTCCTGCATCTACAGCATCCCAATCTAAATGTTCATCATTCTCATCATATTCAGGCCAAAAATCATTTTTATACTCTATTAATTCTTCCACTATAGCAAGCTTAGCTTTTTTATCAAATTCCTCTAAACATACATAAAGTTTTTCTGCCCTTTTCATCATTTCATGTACTTGTACATGCTCATTTCTAACATCCAATTCCCAATGTACTTTTCCTTCGTTTTGTTCATATGTATGTAAAGTTTCATTAAAGATAAACATTCCAATTCATTCACTTTTCATTGATTTTTCCATGATTTTATTTCCTTTCTATGTGTAAAAAAGAAACGGCTATATTTTAAGTAGTTATAACCATTCACTTTCATATTATATAAAAACTGCATTATGGAAAAAGTAAAACTTTAATTGGATTGCAGTGAAGTATCCTATATTTCACCCCACTCTGCCGATAAAAAATGAAGATAGTGTAATAACAAAAGCTCTCGTTCACAAATACAAAATTACGAAAAAACTGAAAAACCTATATACTAAACTAACCTAAAACGGTCAATGTTTTACAGGCAATTACTCTTCCTTCTAACCCCATTTCAAATTTTTATTTAACTATAAAAAAACTGAAACACAAAAACAGGCAATGGAGAAAATGCTGTCCATTGCCTGGGAATACATGAGATATGTGATGTATGACTTACTCGTAACTATTTAATTTTTATCTTTCGTATAGACGATGTAGCTAGGCTCATTATAAACCCACTCACCTGTACCAATTCTTAGCCAACCATTCTTTTCTTCGTATACTGTAGCTTTTTCACCTTTGCTTGCTTTTCTAACAACAGAGTAGCTAGATCCTGCTCCGCTGCGAACATTTACTCCAATACCATTTATTTCAACCGTACCAATTCCTTTTTGAACATTCCCAGTTTCAATAACTTGAAGCATGTTTAAAATGAATGCTGCAGTTTCACCACGAGTTGTTGTTCCTTTAGGGACATATAGGTTATCTCCCATACCTGTTACAATACCTAAGCCGTATAATCTTTGTACAGCTTCTTTATAGATAATTTGACCTTTATCTGTAAATGGTAAGTTTACCAATGGTCCATTTATTCCTTTGTACTGTAAAGCTTTATTTACAATAACCGTTGCTTCTTCTCTTGTAATAGGTGTGTTAGGGTCAAAATTACCGTCTCCTCTACCAGAAATGATGCCTGCACTTGCAGTACGTTTAATACCATCTCGTAAAGTTGAATTTACATCATTTAAATCTTTAAACGTTGCATCTCCAGCTGGAAGACTTAAAGAATTCGAGATTAATTGCGCAAACTCAGCTCTTGTTACAGATCTATTAGGCGCAAAAATGCCGTTTCCTTCTCCTACCATAATACCTCTTCTGTTCAAATCACGAATAGCCGATTCATACCAACCTCCTGTTATATCGTCTGTCGGTTGATAAAATTTATTATAATATCCTTCAATGCCATTTACGAATGGTACCCATTGTCCACTATTAATCAACATATCGGGACAGTTTTTACCACTCCATTTTTGATGTTTTACGATGTTGTTTAATGGTACACCCGTTTCTTTCATTAAATAAGCTGCAAGTTTCTTAGCGTTATCGACTGCCTTATTGTAGTCACCATCACTATTAACTGCAATTTCAATTGCAATAGATTCTCTATTACCCGGCCCATCACCATCTCCTGCGTGCCATCCATTCTCGTTCAATGGTAAGTGTTGATAAATTTCTTTATCATCTACTGTAAAGTGCCATGATGCAGCTCGGTCTGTTTCTCCTACTGCTTGGTTATATAAGTATTGAGCGTGGCTTTTAGCTCCTGCTCCTACGCTTTTATTATCAGTCTCATGAATTGTAATATACTTTGGAATCATATGATTTTGAGGGCGAATATTATCGTTACCTGTTGGAACAATCCATTCCGTGAATGGAACCCCGTTTATCGTACTAGAAACTGTAGGTGCTGAGAAAGCAAGACTACGCTTTGTTCTATTTGAATTGTGAGGAACCGTTAATGTACCCGTTTCTTCATAAATACCTTCTGAACTTTGAAGACTGTCCACTTTCTTATTATTGATAGTACCTCCACCGCGTCCATCTACCCCTTCAAAACTTTCTTCAATACTTTTTAAAACTTGTTCTTCTGATACTTGAAGTTGATCTGTCCCGCTTTGTTCCTGAATACTTATAGATTGATGGTTATTTACAGATGGCTGTTCTTCTGCGAACGATACCATCGATGAAGATAATACTGTTAGTCCTGCTGTTAATGCTACTACTTTTTTATTCAATTTAATACTCATATTTAATTTAGTATATCTTGCTATTTTAATAGATATACCTTCCTCCTCACACTTCTTCTAATGTACATCCTAATAGTTACATAACACCTTCATTTTTCATTACATATAATCAATCGAAATCTATACATTCTCCCAGATAAATCAATATGTAAGAACATTTCAAACAATTATAAAAGAGAATGATAGAAACTATACATGACATTTTACTTCATATGTCGTTCTTTTTCTATAAAATTCACATTTTTTTTATCTTTATTATAAATTAAAAAGAAAAATTTCTTATGATAGGTTCTTTCAAGAATCATTGTGATGAGGGTGTATCGGCTTCTGTAATAGAGTTAGTTGAAGAATGCTGTTTCCTTCGTGGGATTGAAACGACAATTACAAAAAAGCCCGATTGGTGTAGGATTCATAGGTACCCACACCAATCAGGCTTTTACAAGCAGTTACTCTCCCTTCTAACGCAGATTTTTAAGGTGGATGTCTTACTGCCAGCATACTGCGAGATAAAATACGTATCCATCCAATTCGCAATTATTTCTTCCAGCTCTGGATGAAGTGGCTTTCCCGCCCCTTCTTCGTAATTCTTTTTAAACTCTAAAGCTTTAAAATCCCCCTCAAAACTTTTCAAACTATGATCCATATCTTTTATTACATGTACCTCAGAATCACCTTTCACATAATCACCAATTCGCTTCGCTTTTTCAGGGTCAGCCTGAATATCTTTATCACCAGCAATTGCTAGCACTGGACATGTTACTTGTTGTAAGTCTTTATAAATGTCATGCTGAAAATGCTCTCTAAACCATTTTGCGTTCATCGGTTTAAAACCAACTTTAATCGTATCTTTTTCTGTATTCATCATTTTCTCTTTTATTTTTTCCATCTGCTTTTCTCCACGTTTCTCCACCTTGAGAAGGCGCATTAGTTTTCCCTTTATTCCTTTTTGTTCTTTTAATTCTTTATAAGCAATTTCTCTTTGTCTTTTCGTAGCCTCTTCTAATGATTCCGCAGCTCCTGTAAGAAGGATAAGCCCATTAACTGGTGTTCTTGCGTTTACTACAGTTGCCAACATACAACCTTCACTATGACCAGCTAAAATGATATTTTCCGGATCAACAAATGGTTGTTCTTTTAAATACGTAATCGTAGACTCTATATCACTAACTAAATCCCACATTCCAGTCTTTAGAAATTCTCCGTCACTCTTTCCTACTCCGCGCTTATCAAAGCGGAGCGTCACTACCCCAAGTCTCGCCATTACATGCGCTAAATCTTTATATATGTTCGCCTCAAGCTTTAGCGGTACGATTGTTCCATCACGGTCAATTTCTCCAGATCCCGCGATAATGACAACAGCCGCATACTTCCCGTCAGCTTTTGGCTTTGTAATCGTACCTTGCAAAGTTAATTCACTCTTTATCGCTACTTCATATTCGTCAAAGGTCATCATTTTGTCCCCCTATTCTTTTATATCCAATTTAAATTTCAAACTCGTTATTATATTTTTATACTCTCTTATATCTTTCATTGGAGCAAAAACTGGATTCTCTGCAATACTTTGTAGCATGCTTCGCTTTATAATCTCTTCATTTCTAACTGTTTTAGCGCCGAGCGGAAACTCTGCAAACCATCCATCAATCGCATCAAAATAGGAATCACCGTGTAAATGCAGACTATTTACTGTGAAGCTTGCCGCACAAACTGCTACATATTTACGTAACATTTCTAATGCTCTTTCAAAATTCCCTTGCATACAATATACTTGCGCAGCAGCATAGTATACTTTTAAAGTCATATTGGGATGTAATGTTTCTATTTCATATATATCTATTAACATGTAAGCTCTATTTAAAATTACCTCTACCTTTTCAGCGCTTGAGGCATTTACTACTACATAATTCGGTATTGTCGCAACGAGTTGTATTAAATGTTGGTACATGCTAATTTGCATTATTTCATTTGCCTTTTCAGCATTTCCAAGCATTTGATATGCTTGGGCAATTAAATCCTCTTCTGGAACGTTAGGACGTATCGTTCCGCCAAGCAATTTCAATACTCCATTCGGTTTATTGAGTATAAGATAGCAAGTTGCTTGAAACGATACCGCCTCTTTCACAAGAGAAACATCGTCACTTTCTTCCTGAACCCTGCTAAAGAGATTCATTGCTTCTTCTAAAATTTCAATTCTTCTATCCGTGTCCTCCGTTAACATGTGATGATTAATAAAAAGTATTCCTATTTGAATTAATAATGGAAAGCAAGAATAATATTTTTTTACGATTTCCCTACACTCCATCATTACTTCATCAAATGGTTTTTCACTAAAAGCTTCCGCTAGTCTATGATATAAATCCTTAATATCTTCCTGTTCCATTTGCGGTTTATAACTGATTAGTTCATCTATACTTATGTTAAAGTACGATGCTAGCAGTGGTAAAAATGTAATATCCGGATAACTCTGCCCTGTCTCCCACTTAGAAACAGATGCCTTCGTAATACCGATATACGCCGCTAACTCTTCCTGTGTAATCCCCTTTTCTTTTCTCTTATCCGCAATTATTTTATGAATGTTTATCTCCTTCACATCATCACCTCATACTTTTATTATATGCTTTTATTTCACACAAAATATGGATTTGAAGTCGACTTTCGTTAACAAAATCAACTGTTAGGAAACATGTCTCTAAAATCAAAGGCAGGAACATATTTGATATGTCCCTGCCTTTTTATTGTGGGGTACCGATACATAGCCATCTAGCTAAGAGTTTGAAGTGCTTCAAAATCAAACATTTCATCTCACCATAGTTTTCTATGAGATTCCAGTGAACAGCTTATTTACATAACTTTCGAAGTCGGAAGTACAAATTATCTTTTTTGATAGATACAAGAAATTAAGAACTGATCCTTATTCAAGAAAAGCACCCGTTAATTCAATAACCATCTCACATAATTTTTTTCAATACCTTTACCATAAATGGTGTCTTTAATGTCTCTTTTATTAGTGAATTTTTGTGTTTCATAAAATTATTGATCTGTTTTTTTCTATTTGGAACCATTAAAAAAGGTAATCTACTAGGATTAAACCATCCAATTTTTGCAGTTTCAGGTCCATTATTTATTGGTTCTCCTCCTAGTAATTTTCCTGAAAATATATGTTGCATATCATTGTATTCAGGCTGGTGATATTCTCCTATTTTACGTTCAATAGCAATTATATAGCCCGTTTCTTCTTCAGTTTCTCTTATAGCGCATTTATCTAACTGTTCGTTCTCTTCTAATCTTCCCCCAGGCAAATCCCAGATAGGATAATCATTTCGTTTAACTAGCAATATTTTGCCTTCATTATTATCAACAATAGTAAAGCACCCTGTGGTTTTTATAGTATTCATTATAAATATAATCTCCTTAACTTACTCAATTGCTAACAAACTTGTATTTCTCTATGTCTAATAAATTTTCCTTTTTGCTGAATTAAACTGGCCCTTTAATGGAACAACATAAGATGAATATTCTATACATGCTCGGTTAACATAACGTCTCATTAGCGGAAGTAATATATAGATAGGTGCAACAATAATTAAAAATCTTTTATATGTTTTCTAATATCTGCGGCTATTTTGGTAGGATCATCAATCTCAAAAAAGATATATTTATATTTTTCATGACCTTCTAATTCAATCATTACGAGAGGGACTCTATTTTCATAAGAGAGAAAGTACCATTCGTCAGCATATTTAAAACTTCCTTCAAAAATATTGAGAGAAGAAATTGATGTTCCAGGCATACGAAGCATCCATTGTGGAGCATCAAAATAGTCAACATAGACACTCTTGATCGTGTTATAAGGCATTTTTAATTTTAGTTTAAATGCAAGTAATCCTGTTACCCCATTTAGCTTTAGAATCACACCTTCATTATCAAACAGTATTTCTTTCCCCATAATTCCCCTACCTCCTCCTATAAAATAAAACGCCATAGCAATCCCCCATTATTTAAGAGAAGGTTTACTATTCTTTATATTTTTCTGGATCATTAATAAAGAAACGAACTTCTCCACATTTGGAACAAACATATGGAATTACCTCACTATACGTTGCATTTACAACAGCATGTTGGGATGGTTTATTCAAAATACCAACACTGCCTCCCACAGATTTCAGAAGGGATTTTGTCAATGATATTCCGCATTGATTACAAGTCTTTTCTTTCATATAGTTTCTCCTTCACATCTAATCATTTTCCTTATTGTACCATTTGAGGTAACTGATTTGTTCATATTTTTGGATGTATATTCTATACATATCAGGTTAACATAACGTCCTATTATCAGTAGCATGAAAAAAGGAGAACCCTGCTCTCACAAGAGAATCTTCTTTTTTAGTTCTATAAATCTATACATTTTTTATACATTCCTATCCTAATGCGGTTTTAGTGTTCGTGTATGTTACTGGATTAGCAAAAAAAACTGTATAACATCTTGCAAACTCTTAGCGTAAGATTCCCCCAAAATATTGGACCCCAATACGTGCTTTCTTATGGGTATTTCTTGCCCCCATTAAACAATCTTCTGTCACTTGTCTATCTTTAAGGGTAACGCACCGAGCCTTTGTCCTCCTCCCAAATCCAAACAAATGATTCATATTACAGTCTATTTCAAACTGAATATTCAATCTTTATTCATTTTAATATAGGTATGTAAATAAAAGGGATAATCAGCCCCATAATGGACTAACTATCCTATAAATCTTTATCTAAAGTTAATAAAACTAGAACTTCTTTCCCTATGTATATTTACTTCGTTACCTCACCAAACTGCGCTCTCGTCACTTTCGCCAAGTCATCCACTTTCAGCTCAATTTGTATACCTATTTTTCCGCCGCTTACTATCATCGTTTCAAGTAATTGGGCACTCGCATCAATACATGTAGAAAATAACTTCTTCATTCCGACTGGTGAACAGCCGCCGCGAATATATCCTGAAACTTTCGTAATATCTTTAACAGGAATCATTTCAATTTTCTTTTCACTTACTGCTTTTGCGGCAGCTTTTAAATTTAGTTCCTCATCTACCGGGATGATAAACACATGATAATTTTTACTATTCCCTTGAGCGATTAACGTTTTATATACTTCTCTCACTTCTCGTCCAATTTTCTCGGCTACTGATACGCCATCAATTTTCCCATCGTCTGGATCATATGACATCATCGAATATTCAATTTTTTCTTTATCTAATATTCGCATCGCATTTGTTTTATCTTTTTTCATAACGTTCTCCTTAAAAAGTTATTTCATATTATTAAGTTTTATTATACACCCTTTTCCATTTCTCCTACATAACTTCACGTATTTTTCAAAACTAAAAATATTGATAATTCAAAAATCATCTGATATAATTTGGAAAAACTTATGTTAAGGAGAGATTTGTAATGCAAAATTTTAATACTTCTTTCCAACTTCATCATCATACGTAACGCCGTGTATCCGAAGAAAAATTTTTCTTCGTGGGTACAGGGCTTTTCCTGTTGACCCACGAAGCGTTCATAAAGCTATGTGGGTATTTTTATACCTGCATAGCTTTTTTTAATTTAAAAAGGAGTGATTATGGTGGAAATGAGAAATGTAAAAGGAACGAAAGACTATTTACCAGAGGAACAAGTACTACGAAATAAAATTAAAAGAGCGTGCGAAGACACGTTTGAACGATACGGATGTAAACCGTTAGAAACGCCGACATTAAATATGTATGAGCTTATGTCTTACAAGTACGGCGGTGGTGATGAAATATTAAAAGAAATATATACACTTCAGGATCAAGGAAAACGCGCACTTGCCTTACGTTACGATTTGACAATTCCATTCGCAAAAGTTGTGGCAATGAATCCAAACATACGCCTTCCTTTTAAACGGTATGAAATTGGGAAAGTATTTCGAGATGGCCCTATTAAACAAGGGAGATTTCGTGAGTTTATACAATGTGACGTTGATATTGTCGGTGTTGAATCTGTCATGGCAGAAGCGGAACTTATGAGCATGGCGTTTGAACTGTTCCGAACGTTAAACTTAGAAGTAACGATCCAATATAATAACCGCAAATTGTTAAATGGTATTCTTCAGGCCATTAACATCCCTACTGAATTAACAAGTGACGTCATTTTATCATTAGACAAAATCGAAAAGATTGGGATTGATGGCGTACAAAAAGATGTATTAGAGCGCGGAATTTCTGAAGAAATGGCTGATACGATATGTAATACCGTATTATCTTGTCTACAGCTTTCAATTGCTGACTTTAAAGAAGCTTTCAATAATCCACTCGTTGCCGATGGAGTAAACGAATTACAACAATTACAGCAATATTTAATCGCACTTGGAATAAATGAAAATGCTATATTTAATCCGTTTTTAGCGCGAGGACTCACAATGTATACAGGTACCGTATATGAAATCTTTTTAAAAGATGGATCAATTACATCTAGCATCGGTAGCGGTGGTCGTTACGATAATATTATTGGAGCATTCCGTGGTGATGATATGAACTATCCAACAGTCGGTATTTCATTCGGTTTAGACGTTATTTATACAGCACTATCACAGAAAGAAACAGTATCATCTACAGCGGATGTATTTATCATCCCGCTCGGAACAGAATTACAATGCTTACAAATCGCCCAGCAATTACGTTCTACCACTTCCTTAAAAATCGAACTTGAACTAGCGGGACGCAAATTAAAACGCGCCCTTAATTATGCAAATAAAGAGAATATCCCTTATGTGCTTATTATTGGGGAAGAAGAACTTAGTACAGAAACTGTTGTGCTGCGGAATATGAAGGAAGGTAGTGAAGTGAAGGTTCCGCTTTCTTCTTTAAGTAATTATTTGTAATACGAACCACCCTCGTTTGGGTGGTTTTTCTATTTTATAAATAACTCATAATTAGTTAACATAAAAAAATTACATTCTACTAAAATCTACTAAAATCTACAAATATATAATATCCAATTACCTATTATTTTTGGTAATATATAGATATGAATTATTTTAGGAGGATTCACTTTGAAAACCTACATCCAAGCACTAAAGTGGACTACAGGGATCTATCATCTTTTATTACTTCCTTGTTATTATTTATTTCTAAGTCACGTTAACCTATATGGGATACCTTTACTTTTATTGATTGTGTTACATATCACTACTATTTTATTAGCTAAAAAAGTAGACATGAATACGTACCCTCATTATATTGGCATTATCGTTACTCTAGTTGCCTTCTTTCCTTATATAGTAATCGTTCTACATATTATAGCAGCCATTTTCCTTTTATTAGATGCGGCTTCTATGAATGCAAAAGAAGTGTATGATTCATAACAGGATAAAATGAAACTTTAATCAGTAGAGTTTTGAAGTCAGTTAGCAAATTGCAAAATTTACATAATAACGTTATTGCTAACACCCAAAAAGGATTTACTTTTTAAGTAAATCCTTTTTCAAATTACCCTCCTTACCCCAGACCAATAAAAGAATATTATGTTTAATTTTTATGAATTTCTAAATATTTATAAAATATTCAAATTAACATACATTTTAGTTATATAAAAAACTAAGTGTAAAGGAGATGAATTCATGCTAAAAAAAATGATAGTAGGTGCAGTGGTAGCCATTTCATCATTAACTGTAGGGTTAGGATCAGTATCAGCTAGTACCGAAAAGGGTTATTCGATTACCTCTTTTGAATATGTAACTGTAGATGAAAAGACTGTAGATTCGTTTAACAAATTGGATGCTCCATCAAAGGAAGACATAAAAATAACTTTAGTTCTACCGAAACAAAATCAAAATGGAAACTGGTTATCTTATGGATTTTCGACCAAAGAAAGTTTAGAGTCTTTTATTAAAAAAGATAAACAAAGGTTGAATCATACAATCACTCCTCTTGGTGTCGGAGGAAGCGGACCTAATAATACAGATTTCTATGAACATGCAAATAAAGGTGGCGAGTATTTTTCTCTTAGTAGCGGTTTTAAAAATTTGCCTCTTAGTTGGCAAAATAGAATTTCTTCTGTAAGTACAGCATCCCCTACTGCTAGCTATTCAACAACGCTATGGGAACATACTTCAACTGAAGGATATGGAAAAGGTGTTGTTTTTAAACACGCTGATTGGTATGGCAAAACTGTAAACTTGCATGACTTCGCAATTTCAGCAGTTGATGTTAAAAAGTAAAAACATGAAAATAAAAGGTGTCTTCACATATGGAAAACACCTTTTATTTCTACAACTCTTTCCTATTATTTTTCGTATTCCTACTCTCCAAAACTTTCTCCATATTATGAGTCGCCCACTCCATCATTAATAGAATCATTGGACGAAGCGATTCACCAAGCTCCGTTAACGAATATTCTACTTTTGGAGGTACTTCACGGTACACTTCACGATGTATGATGCCATCTGCTTCAAGTTCTCTCAGCTGTAATGTTAACATTCTTTGTGTGATATTAGGTTTTAATCTTTTTAATTCATTAAACCTCTTTGTCCCATCTAATAGATGATACAAAATTACCCCTTTCCATTTCCCTCCAATGACCTCAACCATCGCTTCCACTGGACAAGAATATTTATTTAAAAATGGGTAATTTACATTATTTTCGTTTGAACAATCCATAATAAATCCCTTCCCTTAACATTAGTATCTTTTTTGATACTATACCACATAAATGTGCGTACTTGTTTCTATGTTACTTTAAAAATATAATTTGGTTACAAAATAAATTAATGAAAAGAGGAACTTTTATGACAAATACAAATCAAACTACAAAAGAAAAAATTATGGATGCTTTTCATTTCAGACATGCATGTAAAGAGTTCGATCCTATGCACAAAATTTCAGAAGAAGATTTTAACTTCATTTTAGAAACAGGCAGATTATCCCCTTCTTCTTTCGGATATGAACCTTGGAAATTTGTTGTCGTACAAAATAAAGAATTAAGAGAAAAACTACAACCATATTCATGGGGCGCTGGTGGGCAACTTGCAACAGCTAGCCACTTTGTCATTGTTCTTTCAAGAAATATTAAAGATATGCATTATGATGCAGATTATATTAAACATATGATGAATGATATTATTGAATTACCTGAAGACGCGCAAAAAATTAGATATGAATTCTTCAAAAAGTTCCAGGAAACAGATTTTAACTTATTACAATCTGATCGTGCTGTATTTGATTGGGCATCTAAGCAAACTTATATTGCTTTAGGGAATATGATGACGAGCGCAGCTCAAATCGGGATTGATTCTTGTCCAATAGAAGGATTTGATAAAGAGAAAGTAGATTCTTTACTTCGTCAAGAAGGCATTATCAATGGAGATAACTTTGAAGTATCTGTTATGGTTGCCTTTGGTTACCGTAAAGAAGAGCCAAAACGTGATAAAACAAGACAGACTATGGATGCAATTGTTGAATAGATTTATTAAGATAACACGCGCTCCTTATAGCTGTATACTCATACGAAAAAAGTAGAATTTCATTTCTCTTATGTATGAAATTGGTTTTTCATGGAAAGATATATTAGTATGTATGCAGTTTAAACACTCTATTTATTAGAGTTGGACAGGAGGAGAATGAATATGTCTGATATTGAAGTTGGCGAAGTGTTTACTCTTAGTGATGAGAATAACGAAGAGCAAGAAGTAGAAGTGCTTGGAGCGATGGATGTCGAAGGCGCTGAATATATTGCAGTTGCCTTTGTTGAAGATATCCAAACAGAAACCGAGGAAGACATTGATATTTTCTTTTTAAAAGTAGAAGAAGATAGTGAATTCTCATACATTGAGAATGACGAGGAATTTGAAAAAGTATCTGCTGCGTTTGAAAAGATTTTGGATGAGCAAGAGCAAGAATAGAATGACACACATGAGGACGGATACATATCCGCCCTCTTTTTTATTCATCACTCATCCAAAGACTTATGCAGCAATTCCAGTACATCTTTCATCACAAAAGGACCGTCTTTTTTTACATGCTCAGCAAATTCAGAAACGAGACGTAGTGTACTCACACTTTCAACCGGATGCTCTCCTGAAGCACTTTCAGCAGAAAGCATAACAGCATTCGTTCCGTCCAGTACAGCTTGAAACACATCAGTTACCTCTGCCCTTGTTGGAATAGAATGATCTACCATAGATTGAAGCATTTGTGTTGCTGTAATAACATATGTATTCGTTCGATTACATTCCTGAATCATCATTTTTTGCAAGAGCGGAATAAATTGAAACGGTAACTCAACTCCTAAATCTCCCCTTGCAATCATAATTCCATCTGCTCCTTTACATATATCTTGAAAATTTTCAATCGCTTCCATCGTTTCTATTTTGGCAATTAAATTAGGTGACGTTTCTTTATATTGTTGTATGAAATCTCGTATTTCTTTTATATGACTAGGTTTTCTTACGAAAGAACATGCGATAAAATCAACACCTTCTTCTAAAAGAAACTGAATATCTTTTTTATCTTTCTCTGTAATAGCTGGTAAACGAACGATTGCGCCTGGTAAGTTCACCCCTTTATGAGAGGAGATATTACCACCTGTTTTCACCTTCGTTTCTATTTTATCCGTACTTACTTTCTCAACGATTAACTCAACTTCACCATCATTAACTAAAATTCTACTTCCAACTTTCACATCATTCGCGATTCCTTCATAATCAACACTTGCTTCCGTACTACTCCCTGTAACTGGTTGCGTATGCAAAATAAAAGAATCTCCCGCCTGAAGTGTAATTTGTTCTCCTTTCATTTCACCTAACCTTATTTTAGGACCTTGTACATCGCCTAAAATTTTAATAGAATCATCTAACGATTTCACTAAACGAATGATATCTTTATGACTTTCATGCGTCCCATGTGATAAATTTAGCCGAACAATTTTCATACCATTGCTTATTAACTGCGCTAACGATTCTTTATTATTACTTGCTGGGCCAATTGTACAAATTCGATCGATTGTCATTTTTGTCACCATCCTTTTTCGTTAGGTTTCCCATAAACTTTCATTACACTCTCAACATAAAAAAAGCCTACTCCCACAAGTAGGCTTTTGAAACTACGAAAGTTTCGTCAATAACTGATTTAAATCTTTTTTCGTTTTCGTCGTTAATGATTTCATTTTAGTAATATCTATCTTTTCTTTCTCCGCCCCTACAATTAACGGATACATACTTTGTCCAATTGTTTTATATTCAGCTGGGTGTGATGTTTCTAACTCTTTCTCAATTACATCCCACTTTGCATTAATTTGTTTTCCAAGTTTATTTACTGTATCCAATTTCGGATTAGCAGCTAACTGCTTATCTAAGCTATCCACTAATGCAGCAACTTCTTTCACACTCGTTTTCACAGCTACACTTTTCTTCGGATCTTTCGTTGTTTTTCCGTCTGAGTTTGTACTTGTACTTTGATCTGTTGTTTTCCCGCTAGTCGTTTGATCATTCGTTTTTCCTGTCGTCTCTTTTTCTTTTGTTTTTACATTCTCGTTTTGAGTTGACGTTTTACCGTTACTTTCTGTTCCTAATGATTCTTTCGTGTTTTTTGCATCTTTATCTGTTTTTTCGTTGGAAGAAGTATTTGTTTCTTTGTCAGTATCTTTCGTTGTTTTTGACGCTTCATCTGCACTTGTCGTTTTTGATTCTCCTTCATTTTGCGCTGTTACTTGCTCTTTCTTTTCTGTTTCTTTATCTGCTGACGGACTACAAGCTGCCATAGTAAGCATTGTACCAATTGTTATCGATGCGATAGCGACCTTTTTCATTTTCATATAAATCCCCCTATGTTTACGTTTTTATCCTCCCCTTTACGATTCGATTTCCCCTTAAAAAATCCCTTTTCATACGAATTACCATCTTTCCGACAGTAATCTTCATAATAATACGTACAAAAACTGATAAATCAATTTGAATATTCGAGTTTCTTCTACTTCATTTTTCTTCTCTGTAGTAAAAGAAAAAGAGTATATTGTCACATGAAGAATTACGATCTTCATATGACGATATACTCTTCTATCAAATTTTTATCTTTCTTGACATTTTATTTATACAAAAAAATAAAATTTTCTTTCGTTTTTTTGTTTCTCAACAATTGTTAACATAATATATTTATGAGTACCCACCATTCGAATGAATAACTTGCCCAGTAATCCATTTCGCTTCTTCACTTACTAAAAAAGATATTAAGCGCGCAGCATCCACCGGCTCTCCTACTTTACCTTGCGGGAACTTCCATACTAAATAATGCTTCAGCTCCTCTGTAATCCATCCTGTATTCGTCGGTCCTGGATCAACAGCATTTACTGTAATCCCCTTCTCCATCGCAACTGGTGCTACTGATTTTGTAAATGCTTCAATTGCCCCTTTCGTTGCTGCGTATGCTAATTCATCAGGCATCGGCCCTAGTGACTGTCCTGAAGTAAGGTTAATAATACTTCCACTCGCCTTGCTTGCATACTGTTTTATAAATAATGAACTTAATAACATAGTAGCCCGAACATTAACCGTATAATGTTTATCTAACTGTTCTACATTTAATTCCTCAATTCTCGTATGAGTAGCATACGCTGCATTATTAATTAAAATAGATGGATCACCTAACCGTTCTGATACCATATAAAACAAACGATTGGGCGAATACGACTGCGATAAGTTGATTTCTGCCATTTCACATCGAACACCGTAACTTTCAATCTCCTCTTTCAACAAAAAGGGCTCTTTGTCATGCATTCCCCATGGCATCGCTTTATCATACTGAGACCAGTACGTGAAAAAAATGTCTATTCCTTTTTGAGCAAGCACCTTGCATACAACTGCACCAATTCCATTCAGACGAGTGGCCCCTGTTACAATTGCTATTTTCTTCACCTTTTCTCCTCCACCTATGGATAAATCCTCTGCACGAATACAGAGGATCTATCTTTTTATTCAATATTTGACAATATACGTTCTGCACCTAATTTTAAAATTTTAATAAAGATATAATTTACAATCGCAAACATTACAAATAAAACGATAAACATAACCCACAGTCCGACATGAAGGAAGAAGTATAATAAACTTACTCCCGCTACAATAACTAAAGCTATTAAAATATTAGCTAAAAAATTCCACAAAGTTGTATAGCGGCTCTTAAATAATTTCTGCTCTGTATCCCAATGTATATCTGCAGTTTGTGCATCCCAGCGTGTACCAATTAAATTAATTAACAGTAAGCCGTTCGCACTTAGTAAAAACCACAGTAACATGAAAACAGGAGAAATTCCCGCTACAACTGCCATCGTAATACCGAACACTGCTAAAATAATTACATTAATTAACCAAGCCGTGATTGCTTTTGCAAAAAAGATATCCGAAGCTTTTACAGGTAAATATCGATTCACAAACCAAGAGCTTCCATCACGTGAGAATGAAGTTGTTGCGATGACGTTACTTCCCATTAAAAATAGAGAGGCACAAAGGCCAACGCCAATTGCAAGACCTGCTGATTTTGGATTATTAATATAACTCGTAACCCATTTTAAATTTCCATCTTGTACAAATAAAACGAAGAACAACATAATCGGCATAACGAAAGTTTGTACGATACAATTTAAGAAAAATTGTGGTGTACGGAATAATGTTTTAAATTCCTTTTTCACATACGCTTTCAAATGTGAACTTTGTACCGTTGATTTTTGTAAACCTTCTGCTGAAATGACTTCTTTTTTTGCTGTACTCGTTGAAAGTCCAATAACCCCTTTTAAATATGTACGCTCTGCAATGTAATAAAACAACACAAAAAATACAAATGAAATAACTGCAAAGATTATTACGTATAAAGGACCCTTCCAATTTGCATTTTCTACTAATGCTACTGCTCCAAAATATGTAGTTGGAAAATAGTTTGTCATTTGTACTAAAAGAGAAGACTGGTTGTTTGCAAGGTAATCCGCAATTGCATCTTCAGAAAACGAACTTTTATTTTTCCACTGCAAAAATACGTTAATTCCTACAATAAATAGTATACTTACGATTCCGATAAATATATTTCCTCGGTCTTTATTTTTCGCTATATTTGTATACCTCATAATAACTGTCATGAGTAACGAAGCTAGTACTAACGGCACAATCGGGAAGAGTAAGTAAATGAAAATCATATATATGTAATATGTAATAAACGCTCCACTTTTTAAACCGTACGTAATAAAGATTGGTAGTAAAATAAATGAACTCATTACGTATTGTGTAATTAATACCGTTAAAAATTTGGCTGAAATAATTTGCGCTGGTTTTAATGGTAATGGTAATAACATTTCAATGTCATTGCTGTAGTAAAATACAGTTAAAATGTTCGTAATACTCATTAAAAATACCCATATACTCGCAATCGCAAGTCCCATTGCGATAATCATTCCTGGATCTTGCCCTAAATGTATCATTCCCTCATACATTGCATGCGTGATAGAACCAAACAGTAAAAATCCGACAAATAAAATAGCCGCAAATGAAAATACATACGCCCATCGCTTCTTCTTATCTGTTATAAAATCTGCATAATTTAATTTCAATAATACTTTCGTTAACGTCCAAATTTCACTCATTGCCCGTCATCTCCAAGAACATTTTTTCAAGTGATTCGTTGGATTTAAAATGATCTCTCATTTCATCTAAATTCCCTTTAAACTGCAAATTCCCCTTATTAATAATCGCGACGCGGTCACATAATTTTTCTGCCACTTCTAATACGTGTGTAGAGAAGAATACAATCTTTCCTTTATCCGCATGTTCTCTCATCATTTCTTTTAAAATATATGCAGATTTCGGATCAAGCCCCGTTAACGGTTCATCTAAAATCCATACATCTGGCTCATGCACGAGCACACCAATAATAACAATCTTTTGTCTCATACCGTGCGAGTAACTTTGAATTTGATCTGATAAAGCATTATAAAGATCAAATTTCTTCGCTAAGGACTCAATTCGTTCTTGGCGTACTTCTTTCGGCACTTCATACATATCTGCCATAAAGTTTAAATATTCAATTCCCTTTAATCGTAAAAACATATCTGGACTATCTGGGACATAACCAAACGTCTTTTTCGCTTCCATCGGATTTTTCATAATATCTATACCGTTAATCGTAATCGTCCCTTTGTCCACCCCATGGATACCAGTAATCATCTTAATTGTCGTTGATTTACCGGCACCATTTGGCCCTAAAAATCCAAAGATTTCTCCGCTAGGCACAGATAAACTTAAATCTTTTACTGCATAGGTAGAACCATTATAACTTTTTGACACATTCATAATTTCAATCATTCCATCCAATCCTTTCCTTAATTACCAAATAACTATATTAACATTATAGCATACTTATATTTTTATATTTTTCAGTTTTTAACCTTTAAAATAAATATACAGACCTAACCCAACGATTAAAACGACAGCTAGTATAATATAAATCATCGTAAGCCTTCTAATATTCCCCTTTGTCGCTTTACTATAATTTGCATCACCCTTTCGCCCAATTAACACCGTCGCGACTACAGTAATGACTACAAGTAATACAACGATCATGATCCAATTTAGCATACCTTCCTCCCCCTCCTTACAACCATTTTACAATATTATCCTCTTTATTTCGCAGTATATTTCCTCTTTTTACTATTATTATGAAGCAAACTAAAAAACTATTATTACCATTCCTATCCATATGTGATATATTTATAACATAACGTGATTTATTTCTAACATGATAAGGAGGAACTATCATGAAAACAACTTGGATAAAATATTTAGGATTTCTCGGTTTCTTCGGTTTTCTTGGCTTTTTTTATGAAAAAGGATTGTTCACTATGTTTTGTTTCTTCTCCTTTTTCACCTCATATAGAACGGTTCAACACGATGAACTGTTTGAACAAATCGTCAATAAATCGTGCCGCAATGCCTTTATCGTTACGTTACTAACTACCGCTATCATTATGTTCATTGAAATGTTATTTCCAAACCCGGTGCTACAAGAGATTGATATCGCTCTTATTTTCGGCACACTCATTCTTACGTTTGGTTTTTCTATGTTCTTTTACGATAAACCTGTTGACGAAATGGAAGATGCACCATGGCGTTCGTAACGAAAATAAAAGAATACCGCGCCAAATTGAATATGACGCAAGAAGATTTAGCGAAACAAGTTGGTGTACGTCGTGAAACAATTAACCATCTCGAAAAAGGAAAATATAATCCTTCCTTGCAGCTTGCTCACGATATTGCGAGGGCACTTCATAGTACGATTGATGAAGTTTTTATTTTTGAGGATAAATAAAAATACCGGCATTCTTTTCACAAAGAATACCGGTATTTTTCATTTATACAACGATCACCCATACAAAACCGCATGAAATACGCCCAACAGTAAATATTGGTCTTCTATATAATCTTCATCGTATACATTCATCTCGATGTGATACATATCTTCCTCAAGACGAATATTCCAATCTGCAATTACATAGCCTTTTCGTAATAATTTTCCCATCCCAAAAGTAGTTTTATGAACAACAAATTCTTCTCTCTTATATGTAAAGGTAAATAAGAAATTTGCATCCAATAACTTTCCGTCACATACAAGTATTTCATGCTCAGCATCATGATTATCTTTATATGTTACTAAAATTCTTCTTTGACGTTGCCTACTTACATCCTTTGCAATGACGCGCATATTGTCCTTACTATCCTTTATTTCATAAATAATATTACTACCGACTTTCGGAATGAAATCTAGCACTCTCATCAACGTATTTTTATAATAGCCTCGTACTGTGCCTACTCTGTCACTTCCCTTGTAAACCTCAATAGGCACCGTATCCGCTTTACTATCACACAGTCGTTTGTAAGAAAGCTGCATCACCCGCTCTCCTCTTAAGTACTGATCAAACGTCACAGGATATTCTAACGCGCGCAGTTCTTTATTTAACTCATATAAATAACGCTGAACACTCTCCACTAATGCTGTAGTAGAAATACATTCCTGAACCTCAAATTGTTGCCAACTGGAAGAAACTCTCCATTGATTGTCCTCTTCATAGAAGAAACTAAGAATTGTCTCATCACGGTCAGGCGTTTCATAACTCATATGTACGTTCTGCCCATGTTGCACTTGCTCCATCCACTGTCCTAAATAAATACCGAGCTCTGCGACCTTCATGCATGACTTTTGAAAAAGCACGCTGTCACTCACGCGAATCGTTACATCCCCTTCGATAAAGCCCTTTGAATAAGCATCATACCGCTGCTCATCTTTCTGTGGGATATTCTTGTCTAACTCAAATAAAAATGTTAACATCTTTCACTCACCTCTAGTTATTACACCGATCGTACCTATAAAATGAACGCAACTCAAATTATATCGACGATTTTGCCAATATATCTACCGTAACTTAAAATATATCAACGATTTTTTCGATATATCAACGATTCGACAAAGAATATCGACTTATCAACAAATATCGACACGATTAAAATGAAACTACCTTTTCTTCCGCCACTTCTACAAGTTCTAAAATTTGCAGCAGACTCTTCACTTCATAAGTCGGCTTAACACTTGCCTTATTCTCTTTCAAACTCGGATTATACCAACACGTATCAATGCCGTAATCTTCTCCGCCTTTCATATCAGAAGTGAGCGAATCTCCAACCATTAGTACACTTGATTTATCCGTAATCCCAAACTTTTCAAATGCATAATCAAAAATCTCACGTGCTGGTTTTTGATGACCAACCTCTTCTGAAATAATAATATGATCAAAGAAATTACATAAAGGCGAATTTCCGATTCTAGATTGTTGCACCTTCGTATATCCATTCGTAATGATGCCTAGCTTGCAATCTTGTAGATTCTCACATAATTGCACTGCACCTTCTATAAGATGTACTTCTTTCCCTAAGTTTTCAAGATATACATCACTAAATTGCTGTGCATCTACTTCTATATTATGAAGTGCAAATAATTGTCTAAATCGATCTACCGCTAATTCACTTAACGTAATCATTTTATTTTCTAAATCTCTCCATAACCCATTACTAATCTCTTTATAACTTGCAAGATAATCAGTATACCCTGTAGGCATACCAAACTGTACAAACGCATTATGTAATGCGTGTCTTTCCGTTTCAGGGAAATCTAATAATGTATCATCTACGTCGAATAATATAACTTTGTATTTCATGATGTTCTCCTCAATTCTTATATTCTCATAGCCTAATTATAACAACAATAAGAAAAGGAGGCTAATCCAATCAGCCTCCCTCCGCTTTATTTATCTTCTAACAATAAAACTTTCATTTGTTCTAACGACTCTTTCGTAAAGCCAAGTGCTTTTTCAGCATACGCTTCAACTGAACCATATTGCTTTTTCACTTCATCAATCGCAGCTTGTAAATACTCAGCACGTGCTTCGAACATCGCACCTAATATCGCTCTACTCTCATCGTTTTGTAGTTTTGCACCTAAAAAGGCCATCATTTTCTCGTTTAACTTTTCACGGAAACCGTTACTTAGTAAATAATCTTCCATTACTGTTTTCTCTGGTACACCTAGTAAAAGTAATAATAATGCTGATCCAAATCCAGTACGGTCTTTCCCAGCTGTACAATGGTTTACTAACGGTAAGTTTTCCGGGTTTTGCGCTAAGTTTAAGAAGCTTACGAACGCCTCGTTACCACTTACGAAATCTTGATTCATTTTCACAAGGTATTCGCCTGGTTTGCCTAACATAGAAAGGTCACCAACTTGGAAAAACTCATTTATGTTCAAGTCTTTTGCTAAGTCTTGCATAACTGGTAAACACACTTGACGAGCTCCTGTAATCTCAGGGTTTGGCTTATGCTTCACTTCAAAGTCTGTACGGTAATCGCAAATTAACTTTAAGCCAGACTTTTGTAAATACGCAATATCCCACTCTGTTAATCCTGCTAATTCTTCAGAACGGTATAATTTACCCCATTTTACTTTACGGCCTTCTGTCGTTTCATATCCTCCCATATCACGGAAGTTAAACGCGCCTTGTAATGGCAGTCTACGCTCAGCTACTGTTACTGCTTGTCCATTACTACCTACTAGTCTAAAATATGGACGCTCATTTTCGCTCAGGTTTTCAATTGTATATGATGATTCTCCATTTACCGTTGCAAGTAATTCTCCATTTTCTTCAATATGATCTGGCGAAGTACTCCAGTAAATGCGAACTTCCTCTATATTATTTTCCCACTTTATTTGTAACGTATTATCTTCATTTCTTTCTACAGTTGCTTGTAACCAATGTCTTTGCTGCCCCATTCTTTCACCAACGCTTTCTCTTATAATCGAATCTTACTCTATTGTATTATACAAATATCTACTTTGTCGTTCTCATTTTTCTTTTTATCTTACAAACAGGCAAAAAGTTCTTTTACTTGTTCATAAGTTGTACACGGATTCCCTCGAAATGAGTTCAAGAGAGTACATCGTTCATCCTCCTAAAACTTTCTCACATATCTCTCAGTTGAACTAAGCAGCTGACATCCGTTATTTTCAAAAATATCCTTCATCCACTCATTTTGTACATTTGTCTCACCGATATAATAAGATGCTCCTATTTCTTTTAATACAAACATTGCTCCTGTAAAGAATGCTGCTTCGTATCCTTTATTTCGCATATTTGGAGCGACTGCGAAATACATAAGTTTTCCTTCTTCTAACGTCCCCTTTTCAATATGTGGGATTACAATTCCGATCGGCTCTTCATTAATACTCGCAGTTAAACAATGTTCTTTCCATTGCTCTCCAATTTCTTGTAGCATCATATTTACAAATTGATCATAAGTGACTTGTTCTTCTGTCATCTCGTTCCAAAGTGAATAAAAAGCATCTTCACCAACTTCTTCAATCAACTTAAAATCAATTTCACTTTCTACATCTTCTACTTCATATATATCCTTAAACACAATCATGTTTTCAGTAACATATTCAAAAGAATACGCTTCGAAACATTTCTTATACACATCATAATTTGGGCTTTTTGAAGAAACTTCAAAATGTAAGTTTTCAATTCCCTCTTTTTCAGCCTCAGCAACGCAATATTGCATGATTCCCTTTAATTGCTCTTCTGTAAAAATCTCTGCATTATTTTCTTTTATCATGATAGAAGAAGCATTTCTTCTTATTTTAAAATGTTTTACTAACTGTTCTATCGTCGTCATATTCTTCCCTCATCTATGTCATACTTGAATTTCTACTTGTTCTCCTTGCATGAGGAGGATTGTCCTTGAATATATAGAATACTAGAAAACATCGCATCTTTAAAGTGCGGAGGAGGTTCTCCATTGGATATTACAGCGCTGCAACAACAGTTAGAGCTTATACAACAAAATGACTATACGCAACTGCGATATATAGATATAAATGAATTAACGCTCCATATGCTTCAGTATATCGGAACGACTGATAGTTACGTTCGTTATCAACTTATATATAAATGTTTTGTGCATTTTATTCATCATGAATTCCTTATGGATGATCAACTGAAATTACTGTTGCAAACTTGTTTAAGTGATGAATATTTATATTGTGACATATACTCCCCGCATTCAGATGGGGTTTTCACACGTTCTTACACTGTTTCGTTAATTGCGTTAATACTCCAATTCGCTAATTCGCACTACTTTTGTACGGAGGAGGATATTGAAGAAATAAAAAACAAACTCATTACATACACAAACTTAGAAACAGATTTCCGAGGCTATATTGAAAATAAAGGATGGGCTCATTGTCTTGCTCACGTATCTGATGCCTTTACGGAAATTGTTCATAATACGTATACAACTTTTGAATGGTACGAAGAGTTAATTCATTGTTTATTAAATAAAATCTTCATTCCATCTGACCTTTTTCATAATAACGAAGATGAACGCATCGTTACTCCTTTACTAGCGATGTTGTATCATGACTTTCCGCAAGACGAGTTAATTTCTATTATTCATAAAAAAATAAAAAGGCTTCCTCAAATTAGAAAACGCCTTTCGTTAAATGAATATTGTATTTTATGCGCCAACATTAAAACCTTTTTACGCACTTTATTTTTCAGAACGAAAGATGATCATAACTTAGCCTTTACAGCACGGAAAACAGAAAGAATGTTAAAAGAACTTCCTAATTATTATTAGCTATAAGGAGAATAACTATGGGTTATATTGAAGATATGAGAAATTTAGTAGGAAATCAGCCACTGATTTTAATAGGATCACACGCCATTATAGTAAATGAAAACAATGAAATATTGCTGCAGCTCCGCACAGACTTTAACCGCTGGGGCATTATTGGCGGCGCTTTAGAATATAACGAAACATTAGAAGACGCTTTAAAGCGAGAAGTATATGAAGAAACTGGACTTATTATTAAAAATCCAGAACTATTCCGTACATACTCTGGACCAGATTACTTTCAAATCTATCCAAACGGCGATCAAGTACACGGTGTACTCGTTGTTTATATTTGCCGCGAATTCCACGGTGAGCTTGTATGTGATCAAACAGAATCAAAAGAATTACGTTTCTTTCCGCTTGATGAATTACCTAGTACTCTTCATCCAGTTATTGAGGGGATTCTTCGCGATTTTCATCACTCCAATTAAAGATAAAAATAAAACAGCCTCATCTCCCGTCATGATAATGCGAAATGAGGTTGTTCATGTTAGATCGTTATCTCAATCTGATTTCCTTCAGGATCACTTACTACACTTTCATAGTAACCATCCCCTGTAGTTCGTGGGCCGTTTAACACAGGGTACCCTGCTTCTCTTAATGTATTCGTTAATTCGTTCACCTTTTCTTTACTACCTACAGAAAAAGCAATATGTGCATATCCTATTGTTTCTGTTTGTAATGCATCCTCTATCCCTACCCGCTTCATAAGTTCTAGACGCGCACCACCTTCAAAAGTTATAAAATAAGATTTAAATTGCTTTTTCGGATTATCATATAAGCTATTTTCTTCACCATTAAAATATTGTTTATAAAAATCACGCATTCCTACTAAATCATTCACCCAAATTGCTACATGTTCAATTTTCATAATCGACACCTTTTCTTTTATGTTATTCAACTGGCAATTGGATGCTTCATTGCCAGGACATTTAATTTTCTTTATTCGTTCTCGTAATCATAAGATCAAGTCCTAGACTTTTTAATCCATATAAATAATCTTCTTTCCAATTACTCACTGTTATTTTCGGAATATGTTCCGCCGGGATGTACTGCGGACAAGTTTTTACAATTTGATCTATTACAAATTGATTCACTTCATCATCACAGAAGATAAAGGCATGCGGGTTAATAATAGCTATACATGTAGCGATTAAACGAGTAATAGCATCTATATTATATTCCTCTGGATTATTCGGATCTTCACTTCTCAAAGCTTGCAAGAAATTTTTATTATTATACTGCGGGACGAAAGATATCTCTCCTGAGAAAAATGTGCTTCCGCGTACGACATCTCCATTTACCATAATACCTGCACCTGGACCATTTTGACCGGAATACAAATATACAAGAGAGGAATTGTCATAGTTTCCAGTGTTTTTATAATAACCAAGCACAGCAGCATTCATATCGTTTTCTATTACTACTGGTATAGAAAACTGTTCCTCCAAATGACTTTTCAAATTAAAATTTTGGAACTTTTCATATCCAGGAATATAAAAAATACGACCATTATCAACCGAACCAGGCACACCAATTGATATAGAGCTTATTTTCGGGAATGTAGCGATAAGACCTTCAATATGTTTAGATAATAGATTTACGCCCGTATCAATTAACATACTTGAAGTACTCCCCTGTTCTTTTACTTCCCCTAAACAGTTGAAAATTGTATAGTTTGTTTCATTTTTTTCTAAAAATATCGCTAAACCTAACATATATTCTGGATTATATTCATATCGTTTCGCTCTTCTTCCACCACTTGAATCATCTAAACCAGCTAAAGTGACTTCACCGTCTTGTTTCATTTTTTCTATAAATTTACTTATCGTTGGAAAACTAATTTCTAATGTATTACTAAGCTCAACTTTCGTTGCACTACCTCGCTCTAAAAGAACTTTACGAATGCCGCGAAGGATTGTCTCTTTAATCGATTTTTGAGTAACAAATTGTTCACTCAAATCGTTCACCACCTTAATCAACATACTTATTAAACACTTTTAATAAGTTGCGTTGACAATATATCATACATCATTTTCTAAAGCAATAAAGATGATATATTTCTACTAGCAATATTCCGAATGCTTCTCCTAGTATACTTAAAAATTGTGTATAACCTATGATAGAAACTTACAGCAAACGAGAAAACCAGCAAAACAAATAAGAAAAAGAGCGTTTCAAGAAGTAAGTAATGTCTTCTTACGATTTTCCGCACTATTTTTCTTTATATGAAACACCTTTCACATTTTCTATACGATACAACATCCGTTTATTCATGCACTCATAAAAAACGATTTCTATAAGTCTATCGTTTTAATAACTTTAGCTGGGTTACCACCAACTACTACATTATTAGGTACATCTTTTGTCACAACTGCCCCTGAAGCAATTACAGCGTTATCTCCAATTGAAATACCAGGGTTAATAATAGCTCCCCCGCCTACCCAAACATTGTTACCAATCTTTACAGGCTTTCCATATTCTTTACCAGAATTCCGCTCTACCGGGTGTAAAGGATGAGTAGCAGTATAAATGTGAACACCAGGTGCAAACATACAATTATCCCCAATTCGCACTTCACAAACGTCTAAAATCACACAATTGAAATTGGAGAAAAAATTCTTTCCAATATGGATATTGTAACCATAATCACAACGAAAAGTAGGTTTAATATGTGATGCCCCGTCAGCTGAAGAACCTAAAAGCTGATTTAATAATGTAAAACGTCTCTCATCTCCTGTCTCCATCGCCTCGTTATAAAGGCGTGTTAAACGTTTTGCCTCCACCCTATCAGCCACTAATTCTTCGTCATCTGCAATATACATTTCTCCCGCTAACATCTTTTCTTTTTCTGTTTTCATAGAATCATCTCCTTCGTAATCAAATGAACCCTACTTATTAAACATGTTTATTAAGTGACTTTCATTATACTTATTAAACATGTTTAATAAGCAACCCTATAGTAGCATACTTTTTAATATATGCAACTAATAAGTTTCAAAAGAATATGCGAACTCCTTGCTTTACTCATCGATATGACGAATAAGTTATAGAGAAAAAAGAGGGAACGCTCAGTGCTCCCTCTCAAATCCAATCCGTTTCTTAATTTCTGTTAAATTTACCTTCGCAATAGTCCGCGCCCGCTCAGCACCTTTTTCCAACGCTTCATATAATAAATTCGGTTCATTCATATACATAGCATATTTCTCACGTGGCCCAGCTAATTCACGGTCTACAACGCGAAACAACTCTTTTTTCACATCGCCCCATCCAATGCCAGTTTCATATTTTTCACGCATTGACTGCATTTCATCTTCCGTTGCAAATTCTTTATAAATTGTAAATAACGTTTCTAGTTCTTTCGGTTCATTTGGAAGTGAAGAATCTGTTTTGATTTTAAATATTAACTTTCGTAGTTTTTCTTGCTCCGCGAATAACGGGATCACATTCCCGTAACTTTTACTCATCTTTCTTCCATCAAGCCCTGGTAATATTGCACCCTCTTCTTGTATGACATACTCCGGAAGTGTAAATGTCGTGCCAAAAGTATGATTAAAATACGTCGCAATATCACGCGCAATTTCGATATGCTGAATTTGATCTTTTCCAACGGGTACATGCGTAGCCTGGAATAGTAATATGTCGGCTGCCATTAAAATCGGATACGTATATAATCCCATATTCACTCCTGCATCGACCTCTAAACCCGCTTCTTTATTTTGCTCTACTTTCGCTTTATACGCATGAGCACGGTTCATAAGCCCTTTCGGAGTTAGGCAAGCTAATATCCAAGCTAATTCTAGAATCTCCGGCACTTCTGTTTGCCTATAAAAAATAACATCTTCTCCAAGTCCAAGCGATAACCAAGTAGCTGCTACCTCTTTCGTATAACTACTAAACTGGCTCGGATCATGCACAGCATTTAACGCGTGATAATCTGCTATAAAATACAATGCTTTCCCTTCATTCTTCTTTGACATTTGCAACGCAGGTTTAATTGCACCAATATAATTTCCTAAATGCGGATAACCTGTCGGTTTAATTCCTGTTAACATTATTTTCTCACTCATCCTAACTCCTCCTTTCTCAAAATAAAAAGAGCCCCTCATCCTTAAAAAAGGACGAGAGACTCCCGCGGTACCACCTTAATTAGCTATTGTTAGCTCACTTCAACTTCTTAACGTGAAGCAACCGTCTTTACCTACTCATTTCAGTTAGAAGCTCCAGAGCCCATTCCATATTCATCCCTTACTGATTTCCACCACATATCAGCTCTCTGAAAAGTTTCGAATATGTACTCTTCTCTTTCATCGCTTTTCGTTATTTTTTTACAGTTTATCACATTTTCCCTCCATACAAAACTAAATATTCAAACTTTTTAGCGTTTTAATAATAATCATTACCAATTTATTCCGCACAATATATAATCGATATGTACAGAAACAATTTGTAATACAAAAAAGAGGTGATGTCATGAGTTGGTTTACTAAAAAGAACGATGAAAAGATTGATGAGTTTAAAAACGATGATACAACGCAAGGTGATACTTTAGGAGTAATTATACATTTCACACCTGTCGCTATATATTTATACACTTGCGATGAGTACATAGAAACGTTTGAAGGTGCGCTCACTTTTGAAAATGAGAACGGAAATCAAGTAGAAATCGGAGGTACTTTTATTTCTCTTGAAGTGGATGCTAATTTTCGCATGGACGATTTAATCTTTGATTATAAACTAAAGGAAAGCAATCTACCTATTGTTGAATTAAAAGCTTACGCATAAGATTAATCTGTCTACTATAGAAAGAGCAAAAAAGCTAGAACAGTAATATCTGTTCTAGCTTTTTTCACGTATTCAACTTAACAAATCGATAACCATGCGTTACTAACACCTTTAATATCGCATACCCTGGAATTGCTAAAATAATCCCCATAATTCCAAATAAATTTCCGGCAGTTAAAATAATAAAAATGATAGTAATCGGGTGAATATCTAGCTTTTTCCCCATGACTTGCGGAGAAATAAATTTACCTTCTGCTAATTGTACAACCATCATTACAATAATTACCTTTAAAACCATCCCCGGCGAATCAATAAACGCAATAATTAACGCTGGTGTAATTGCGATAATTGGTCCTACGTACGGAACGATATTTACAATCATCGCTAAAATAGCGAGTAGTACTGCATATTTAATACCGATAATAAGGTAACCAATTAATAGCATAATACCGATAAATAAGCTAACGATAATTTGTCCTCTAATATACGAGCTAATCGCATAATGCATATCGTCTAGTATTCTCATCGCTGCTGGTCGTCTTTGTTCTGAAATAAACTTTAAAAAGTGATTTGGTAATTGCTCACCATCTTTTAAAAGATAGAACAATATAAACGGAACCATTACAAACGTTAAAACGACCTCTGTAATAGTACTTAAAAATCCAGTTACATTTCCTGTTACTGATGATAAAGATTTCGTAAAATCAACTGTATAGTCCTTTACCATACTCGCTACATCAATATTTAAATTCTCCTGAATTTTTCCTAGTAAATTACTTTCCCCAAATCTACGTGCTGCTCGTTCAATTTCATGACCGAAATACGGTAAGTTATCTATTAATGCATCAATTTGATCTTTAATAATTGGAATAACCGTTAAAACTAAAAACACAAATAATCCAATTACGATTAAGTATATCGAGGCTATTGATACGATTCTTGAAACACCTTTCTTTTCTAAAAGCGAAACGAATGGATGCAAAATGTAAAATAGTACGCCCGCTAATAATACTGGGAAGAAAATTGTTTTTAAAAAGACGATAAACGGCGTAAAAACAAATGATATTTTTGTTAGTAATAAAATATTAATGAACAATAGTGCAAACCCAAGTAACACTGCTAAATAATTGTGTTCTCTAAAAAATTTTTTCAACTTATCTCGTTTTCTTAAACTTACTTTCTCCAATAAAACCACCTCTTCGAATGATGAAAAGCCCTTATATAGGGCTTTTTATCATAATATAACTCTTTATTTCCTTGCAGATTTCACTACAAATGATACAATAAGAACGAGAACAATTGATCCTAATAAAGCTGGTACAATATGAATACCACCTAGTGATGGACCCCAATCTCCAAATAATTTACCGCCTAACCAAGCTCCTAATAAACCAGCAATTATATTTCCAAACATGCCAGCAGGAAAGTCTTTACCTGTAATAGAACCTGCAATTGCACCTATAATAGCACCAACTATTAATGTGATAATCCACCCCATCTTTAGTCCTCCATTTCTATTATAGTGTAATTCAATTTAGCTACTAACTTATTGTGTAACTATGTAATTATTATATCCAAAAAAGAAAAATCTTGTCAAATCTATGAAAATACAGCCAACAAGGAGGTTTCTATTCTATGATTCAAAAATTAATAACAACTTCTCACAAAACTGCAACTTCTATTTTAAGCATTCAAATACCCGCTTATGAAATTGAGGCGAAATATATAAATAGTACAGCTATCCCTCGACTTTATGATACTGTAGCCGATATTCAATCTTGTGATGAAATTTTTTACGGCTATTTTTTTGAAGATACACTTGCTGGTTTTATTTCTTTTAAAATAGATGAAGAAGAAGTGGATATTCATCGTTTAGTAGTATCCCCTGATCATTTTCATAAAGGGATTGCAACAAAACTACTACTTTATGTATTTGACATGTTCTCCCCTTCCAAAACATATATTGTACAAACAGGGAAAGAAAATACACCTGCTTTGTCTTTATATAAAAAACATGGCTTTATCGAAGTACAAAATATCGTATTGCCTGATGGTGTGATTTTAACCTCGTTAAAAAAGACAGAAAACAATAAATAGTTTGACTAACCTGATTATTTGTGTTATCTTTTACTTTATAAAACCTTTTGCTGAGTCCAAAATTTGGAGCGGGGGAACCATTTTTGTAGCTATGCTACTTGGGGCGAATCTTATTTAAGTAGGGAAACTCTCACTTCCCGAGTCCGACAGCTAACCTCGTAAGCGTAATGGGAGAGGAAGGTGCTTTTTGCCTATGTTACACATTTTGCCTCCTTAATTATAAATATGGGATCGATACCAAATAGACACCTATATTTATAGAAAAGGAGACATGCGCTATGTTACGTTTATCTGATCACGCAATCAAAATGATGGAGCAAAGACTTCGACTCGAACAACATCGCACATACCAAGCAAATAAAATTGTAGATAACTTACATCACAAATACTTCTTTCAACATATTTTTCAACCGAAGAGATAAGTACTAACCTTTAATAAAATACAGCGTACGCTTTTTTCAGTGTACGCTGTATTTTTCATTTTCTCGCCTTAATAATAAAAGTAGTCGGCACCATTCTAGCTTTATATAAAGAATAATATTTCGTAGACGGCTCAGCTAGTTCTTCATCAAACAAGCTCGATGGTTCAGGCTCTTCTATTCTCTCAATTGTAAATCCTGCTCTATTTAACTCATTTATGTACGTACTTATTTTTCTCTTATATAATGTCGCTTGTACATCCTCCCCCTTAAATGTTTCAAACGTAATAGGAGTTTCTTCATGATAAGACGAGCTGAAAGCAATCTCCTCTGTTCCATACATTAAGTTTGAATATACGGGATGCTCCCAGCTAAAAATAAAGCTTCCTCCTGGCTTTACATATGAATATATTAGTTCCAACGTTTTTCTTAAATCTGAAGTCCAACCTAATGCATAAATGGAATATACAATATCAAAATACCCTTTCGGAATATCCACTTCCTCTTCCATTGCTCCACATATTAACTTCGGATTCCACGACTGTAACGTTTTATGTGCCGTTTCAATTTGTGTGCTCGAAAGATCAAGTCCCCACAATTCTTCTGCGCCATGTTCCGCCATATATTGCAACGAATGCCCACTTCCACATCCAATATCAAGAACCTTTTTATTTCTAATTGAATCGAACAAATGAATCTCCTCTTCAGATGCTGTATACGGACCATATTTCGGCAAACAATCTACTTGAAAGAAATAAGGTGCAACTGTGTCCCAACACTTTTTATTTAAAGCTAACATTTGTGTACCTTTCATATGCTACATTCCCCCATTCCATTTTCTTCCCCTAATTTAAATTACACATTATAACCCGTTCTTCCTTTTCTCTTTGCGCGGTAATTTTTCACTTTTGCAATTGTACCGCATGCTCTGCCTCCTTCTTCACCAGCATACATACCGCACCATCTTTTGCTTCCATTTCGCGAATGATCGTAAAATACCCAACGGCAATCTGGACATGCTTTTAACCTTCCCCACAAATTTTCTTGAATCGAGATAAACACAATGCTTAATATTTTTGTATACACATTCTCTTCGTATACTGGTTCATATGTAATACCTTTCATATCTTCCTTTATATGTACATAAAATGGGTATTTCTCTAACCATTGTTGCAATGATCCCTCACCTTCAATTGCCGCCCGAATATCTTCTCGAAAACTTTTTAATTCCTCTATCGTATGAAATAGAAGCTCTTCATGAAAAGATTCTTTCATAAATTTCTTTATATCCTCTTCTGTTTGCAGCAAATCAATTGGCTCTCTCGTATCGTTTGGTATTCTCCATGTATTTAAAAATTCTCGAATATACTCTAATTCGTTTGGTGCGTTTTGACTCAATTCTATTCACCTTCTTCTTAAATTTTACTTTTTTCTGACTTTATGTATAATTATAATATAAAATAGTTAACCACTAAAAAAATTTACTGGTTACAATATTAGGAGGAGTTCTATGAAAAGTTTCTCAACACCGATACGTTTCATGCTTATTTCTTCATTTTTTATGTCTTTTGGTTATTTTGCAGTATACGCATTTTTAGCTATTTATCTATTAACCTTTCTCCATTTTTCAGCTTTTCAAGTAGGAACAGTGTTGACGGTTATAATAATTACATCACGAGTTATCCCTTTATTCTCAGGATTAATTGCTGACAAAATAGGCTATATCATTATGATGATAGCCGGATTATTTTTGAGAGGAATCGGATTTATCGCTTTAGGAATATGCTCTGATTTCTATACAATTTCTATTTCTTCTGCACTTATTGGCTTCGGAACTGCATTTTACGAACCTGCCGCTCGCGCTATATTTGGCTCACAGCCAGCTCATTTGAGAAAAAATTTATTTACATATTTAAACCTTAGCTTTAATTGCGGTGCAATAATCGGACCAATTGCAGGAGGGTTTTTACTCTTACTCGATCCAATCTATGCTTTCTCTCTAACAGGATCTCTTATGCTGATATTTGCTTTAATCTTTTACTTACTTAAAAATCACTTCCAAGTCACTACTGAAAACACGTCTATTACATTAGGAATACAGGCCATCTTACAAAACAAGTCTTTTCTTCTGTTTTCCTTTATCATGATTTTCTTCTATATTATGTTTACTCAGCTTACTGTCGCACTTCCACTTCATATGAAAAACATTAGTAATAGCAATCAACTTGCTACACTCGTTATTACGATAAATGCAATAACAGGCGTCATATTTATGGTATTATTCCGAAAATTATTCCACAAATACAACACACTTTCGATTATTAAATACGGTGTTTTATTAATGAGTATTTCCTTTTTACTCATTCCTTTATTTCAACACCCATATTGGCTCTTTATTTGTGTAATTTTATTTACAATCGGTGAAACACTCGTATTACCTAACGCTGATATCGCTATTGCAAATTACAGTAATGAATTATATACAGCCACTTTCTTTGGATTTTATCAACTATCACTCGCATTTGGTTTTATCATCGGTAATTATACTGGTACATCTTTTACATCCAACTTAAGCGGAGTGTATACACCATGGCTTATTTTTGGCGGAATAGGACTTATTGGTTTTATTTCATTACATATTTTAAATACGAAAAAGGATTTCCTAAAGAAGATATATGCCTACTGTAAAAATACTAATTTACAGCAATAAGTAAACTTTCAATCTCCTTTAAATTGGATATACAGCCTGCATCATTTTACATATTATGGTACAATTAAAAAGAATGCTCACTAAACGTTTACATAAAACACTAGCAATCTAACAATGCCAAAATCAGAAATCACATAGAATCGGGGGAATGTTATGAAAAGGAAATTACTTGTTCTTCTATTCACTGGAATCATACTATCAGGATGTTCAACTATAGCAGAAAATTCTTTAGAAACCGGAAACGCCAGTATGGAACTATTAACACCAACGATTACAACAAAAGATAATGAATTAGAAATTAAGACTGAAGGTATTGATGAAAATAAAGTGACTTTTATTTATGTTGCTAATAAAAAAGTGTTGGAACAAAAGCTAAAGAATGGTGAATCTTACAAGCTTAACATTAAAGATATCGAACACGCTCATCGGACAGACTACAAACCAAAAGTTCAACTTTTGCAAACGAAAGATAATAATGATGATGGAGAAATAGTCACCTTCAAACAAGTTAGATATACAGTTAAAAACTAATTTTAAAGTTGTTTCATTATAAATGTAACGAACGAAAATATACTTTTAACAGTAGATACATGTAAGGGGTGTTAACATGAAAAAACGATGGATTTCTTGGTGGATTGGTAACCTATTTTGGATTATCGTTTTTGGAATATGGGCAGCTATTATTTGGCTACGAGATGTTGATGGTGCTGGTGTCATTCAAACACCCGAAATTAAATCCATATCACTTATCGTTATATTAATCGCGTTTATCATACCTGTATTTTTTCAAGTTATATGGCTAATCATTAATTTGAGGATGAGTAAAAAAAATAATTATACGATTTAGTTTTTCAATTAACAATAAAAAAGAGAGGAATCTATTTTAATGTAGATTCCTCTCTTTTACATATGGGAACTTTTAAAACGGCACTACTCCCTTTTCTTTACGATGCATGATGATCTTTCTTCTTCATTAACGCTCTTTTCTTCATCGCCTTCGTTAAATATCCGCCTTTAAATGAACGAATTTCATAAGAAGACATAAACGCTTTCGGTGCAATTTCATTAATGATTTCTAATAGTTCTTTTTCTCTAGAACGTTTTGCAACGATATCTAAGCGATAACGTATCGAATTAATACCTTCACCTTCAAATACTGTAACGCCAAATCCAGAGTGACGTAACTCATCTACTAATTCATTACAACGGTCTAGTAAACTAACTTGATACGTAATATAACCAATTGCTAATTTATTCTCTATATAACCGCCTAATAACAGTCCCGCACTAAAGCCAATGACATAGGCAACGATGTTCATCCAATTTGATAAATCTTGAAACACAATACCTAAACTGACAATGTAAATAGCTCCTTCTAACAATCCAACAGCAGCAGCGGATCTTGTTTGATTCTTTACAAGCAAAATCGTACGGATTGTTAAAATGGGAACGTAAATAATTTGAAGCACAAAAATAAGTAGCGCTTGTAACATTGGTATCCACCTCTTTCAAAAAGTCTTTTGTCATGATAACATACATAACCTTTAGAAATCGATGGGTTTTTAAATTTTTTTTTATTATTTTTCATACTATTGAAAAACGCAAAAAAGAAGCGTATTATATTTGTCGTTAATTTAATTACTTGTATCATATCGCTAAACTAAAAAAGGAACCCCATTAGGTCCCTCTCATCATAGCTCTATGTTTTTCGAAGCATGTTCCCTTTTCTTCTCTTCTTCTTTCACTACCTGCATATTTGCATAAGCTAAATTCGCAATCATTAAAAAGTGACCACCTAAAATGCCTGTACCAAATGCCCACATTTCCATTTCATGCTCAATTTCATACATGATAATAGCTCCTAAAATGGCCGCTGCAAATCGGTTTAAAACTCCTAACCCTGGAGCCTTTTCCTTCATTACAATACTTTTCCCAAGTTTCTCCACTCTGCGAGCTAATAACCAAAGGCAATATGCACTTACAGCTAATCCGATCCCAAACCCTGTTACTTGTTTTCCAAACGGAGTAATCGTCCACATAAGTAGTAAACCACTAAAGATCACATACAATTGTAATCGATATACACGTAAGGCTACTTGAATCAAAATATCCGCTCCTAATTTCTCATTTTTTATACTTTAGAAGAAAAGCAGCAACTTACACAGTTGCTGCTTTCTCTTCTTCTTGTTCTTGTTCCATCTTACGAATTTCAACACGTTTAATTTGGTAAGCGTCTTTTTCTAACACTTTAAATTCATAACCTTCCGCCTCAACGTGTTGTCCTTCTTCGATTTCATGATTTTGCATCATAATCCATCCACCGATTGTATCCACATCATCTTCTTCAATGTGTAATCCAAATAAATCTTTCACTTCTGAGATAAGCACTTTTCCATCAACAATGATATGTTGCTCGTTCACATGTTGAATTGGTGGTGCTTCATCTTCATCATATTCGTCACGAATTTCGCCGACGATTTCCTCCAAAATGTCCTCAAGCGTTACAATTCCAGCTGTTCCTCCGTACTCATCATATAAAACAGCCATCGGAATTCGCTTCTTCTGCATTTGAAGTAATAAATCGTGAATTGGAGTCGTTTCCATCACTTCAATAATTGGACGCATATACGAGCGAATGGATGATAAATCTTTTTGATCCTCGGTCATATATCGAATAAAGAAATCTTTTACGTTGACCATACCGATAATATCATCTTTATCTTCTCCAAAAATCGGATAACGTGTGTATCGCTCATTTTGGATTACTTTCATGTGTTCTTCTACTGAATCTTCCAGGTAGAAACCAACGATTTCTGTTCGCGGTACCATAATTTCTTTTGCAATACGATTATCAAATTCAAAAATGTTATTTACATACTTGTATTCAGCTTGATTAATTTCGCCACTTTCATAGCTATCTGAAAGGATAAGGCGTAATTCTTCCTCTGTATGAGCTACTTCATGTTCTGAAGCTGGTTTTAAACCGAATAAGCCAGTTACAACACGAGCTGAACCGTTCAATACCCAAATAAATGGATACATTACTTTATAGAACATCATTAATGGACCTGCCAATAATAACGTTACCTTTTCAGCCTTTTGAATTGCCATCGTTTTCGGAGCTAATTCTCCTACTACAACGTGTAAATACGTCATAATCATAAAAGCAAGACCAAATGTTAATACTGATGAAATAGAAGGGTTTAAGTTCCATTTCTCAAATAACGGGTGTAATAACTTTTCAATTGTCGGTTCACCTAACCAACCTAATCCCATAGCTGTAACTGTAATACCTAATTGACAAGCAGATAAATATTCATCTAAATTTGTTGTTACTTTTTTCGCTGCTAAAGCACCGCGTTTTCCTTCTGCAACAAGCTGATCAATACGACTTGAACGTACTTTTACAATCGCAAACTCAGCTGCTACGAAAAATCCAGTAAATGCGATTAAAATCGCAACCATGACTAAATTAAATATTTCCAATGAATCCCCTTAGTTAAAAAACTAAGGTGTCCACCTCCTGTATACTATAATGTTTTCTTATTTCTTTCTTAGAAAACATAGCCCGATACAAAAATTAAAGAGGTCGGATTTCACTTGTTCTATAATAATAGAGCAAGTGTCTGTATTAAAGCTGTCGTTTGACCAGATAAAGATTTCGATATTTTTTCACGTTGTGAATCAGTCAATCCATCTAAAAGCGGCTTTAATTCCGTTAGCTCTACTTCTAATCGATGAATATGGTCTGTCACTTCATTCACTTGTTTCGAAACGTGTTCATTGATACCGAGCAGCTTCTTCTTCTCCTCGATTTTCTCTTTAATCTCACAAAGCGGCATATGCATTTCTTTGCACTTCTCAATAAATTGTAATGTCTCAAATGCTGTTTTGTCGTAATAGCGATAATTAGATTGAGATCGCTCCGCTTTTAAGATACCTAGATTCGTATAATAATCAATCGTTCGTTTCGACACGTGAGCCATGAGAGCCAACTGTCCGATTCGATACACCTTCCCAACGATCTTCCCCCCTTGTTTATATTACTAACATCATACAATACATAAACTGTACAGTCAAACGTGACGGTTTATTATTCATAATTTATACACAATTCCACTTACCATTTTATCATTTTGTAAATTAACAATACATTACTTAATTCTTATAATCGAATTACATTTCCCATACTACATTACTATGAAAATATCATCATAGAATCGCATATTCCTTTCAACCTTTTTTAATACAAAACATATGATAATAATATTTAATTAAAATTATTATTCATGCTATTGGAGGAGATTGAAATTACTAAAACTATTATCTCTCACTTTTATAACGAGGAGTATTTATTACCATGGTGGCTTATGCATCATACAAAAATATTTGATCACGGTATATTAATTAATAGAGGTTCTACAGATCGTTCCGTTGAAATTTGTAAATTATTTGCTCCCCACTGGGAAGTACGAGATTCAAGATTCCTTGAATTCGATCCCACTAATACTGATATTGAGGTAATGGAAATTGAAAGAGAAGTTTCAGGTTGGAAGATGGTATTAAATACTACAGAATTTCTTTGCTGTAACAATGTAGAAGAATTTTTCTCATCACTTCATACGTTAGGTCAAAATATGTATGCGATTAGAATGATTGTCATGATTGATAAGCATGATTACAATTATTCAAAACTAAGATATTCCATTCCTTTAGTAGAACAACGATATCATGGGCTTTTTCCTTATAACCCAGAAATCGGCTGTGCCTGGAGATTTATACACAACCATCTTGATGGTGCATATTTACCAGGCAGACATTTTACGCGGCATCAACATGTCGTTTATAACTCCCCTTCATTCATTGTTAAATTTTACTTTAGTCCTTGGAACGAACATACAAAGGCAAGAAAATTACAAATTACACCCACCCTTTCAAAAAAGGGCGTTCGAATGGGACTTCAAACACATTATGGTCAGTCCCCTGAGCAACTCGAAACTCGATTTTTAGAGCTTAGTAGCATAAACCCAAGATCTTCGTAACCACCCTGAATATCAACAATTATTCCCTAAATTTAAACCTTAATATTTCTCACACCATCATTTTCCACACATTTTTACGCACTTAGTCAAAAACAAAACCATTTGCATACAATATGAATACTGTATATATTATAAATTTTTATTTTAGGAGGAAAAAATGAAAGCTGTTATTCTTGCTGGTGGATACGGGACAAGGATTGGGGAAGAAACACATTTAAAACCGAAACCTATGATTGAAATTGGAACAAAACCTATTCTATGGCACATTATGAGTTTGTATAACCATTACGGTATTACTGAATTTATTATTTGCTTAGGCTATAAAGGATATGCAATTAAAGAGTTCTTTCTAAATTACAACTTACACATGTCAGATTTCACGATACATTTAAGCGATAATACAATTACTAGCCATTCTCAACGTGTAGAACCGTGGAAAGTTACACTAATCGATACTGGTGTAAATACCGAAACGGGAGGACGAGTGAAAAGAATTCAAAATTTTGTTGGAGACGAACCTTTCTGCCTCACTTATGGTGATGGATTAAGCAACGTAAATATAAAAGAACTTATTGCATTTCATAAAAAACATGGAAAAATGGCAACTGTTACCGCCGTACAACCTCCTGGTAGATTCGGTTCTCTCATATTAAATAAACAGTCTGTAACATCTTTTCAAGAGAAGCCACTCGGGGATGGCGGATGGGTTAACGGTGGATTTTTCGTTTTAAACCCTGAAGTTTTCAATTACATTAGTGGAGATAAGTCTGTTTTTGAAACAGACACTTTAGTTCAGTTAGTAAACAAAAACGAACTATCAGCATATCAACATACTGGTTTTTGGCATCCGATGGATACATTGCGCGATAAAAATAAATTAGTCGAGCTATGGGAAAGTAATAACGCTCCGTGGAAGGTTTGGTAATATGGCTTCTTCATCTTTTTGGAATAAGAAAAAAGTATTTATTACGGGACATACTGGATTTAAAGGCTCTTGGCTCACCCTTTTCTTAACTTCTTTAGGTGCAGAAGTAGTTGGCTTTTCTTCTCATCCCCCATCGATTCCTAATCTTTTTGAACAATGTAACGTAGCAAAAGAGTGCATAACAATTAAAGGCGACATTACAGATTACGATTCTTTATTACACGCCCTAAAACATCATAACCCTGACATACTATTTCATTTAGCTGCCCAGCCAATCGTCACCACTTCATACAAAGATCCTATCGAAACATTTAAAACGAATGTTTTAGGCACTGTTCACGTATTGGAAGCTGCAAAACATACAGAAAGTATACGTGGCATCATTAATGTTACAAGTGATAAATGTTATGAAAATGAAGGGAGCGGTAACCGGGCATTCGTGGAAATTGACCGGCTAGGAGGTATCGACCCTTATAGTGCTAGTAAAGCTTGCGCTGAAATAGTGGCAACATCCTATCAAAAATCATTCTTCCACACTAATACTCAGAAACTCGCCTCAGTAAGAGCAGGTAACGTCATCGGTGGTGGGGATTGGGCAGAAGACCGATTATTCCCAGATGTCATTCGTGCATATTTACAAGATGGTACATTAACGATTAGAAACAAAAAGGCTATTCGCCCGTGGCAACACGTATTAGATCCTTTACACGGCTATATCCTTTTAGCTGAAAAACTTTGGACAGACGCTGCATATGCAGAAGCATGGAATTTCGGCCCGTTGAACGAACCTAACAGAACCGTTCATGATGTCATTCAATCTGTAATAAAATTATGGAATAAACAACTAACAATCACTTCCCCCTCTACAAACACTCCTTATGAATCGCCTGTTTTAACACTCGATAGTACAAAAGCAGTAACTAAACTCGGCTGGACTCCTAAGTTATCAACAGATAAGGCTATCACTTGGACTGTTGATTGGTACAAAAAATATGCATCTGGTGAAAATATCGAATCTTTCACGCGGCAACAAATCGATGCATTCAAAAATTTATAAGGGGGCTATAAAATGGAACAGAAAAAATGCCGTTTTTGCCACTCATTACTCAGCAACACTTTTTTAGATTTAGGTGTTTCTCCTCTCGCTAACTCATTTGTTTCTCCAGAAAACGCATATAAAATGGAACCATTTTATCCATTGCACACATTTGTTTGTCACTCTTGTTTACTCGTACAATTAGATGAATTTGAATCTCCGCACAATATTTTTCATGACTATTTATACTTTAGCTCTTACTCATCAAGCTGGCTACTGCATGCTAAACAATATGTAGAAATGGCGATTAAGCGTTTCTATTTAAAGAAAGACTCCAAGGTGGTTGAAATCGCGAGTAACGATGGGTACTTATTACAATACTTTCAAAAAGAAAATATCGAAACATTGGGAATTGAACCTGCAAAAAATGTAGCAGAAATCGCTATCCAAAAAGGAATTCCTACTGAAGTGAATTTTTTCAGCAACGACTTAGCAAAAAAATTACCACAAGCTGATTTAATCATCGCTAATAACGTATTAGCACACGTTCCAAACTTGCATGATTTTGTCGCCGGTTTAAAAACGTTATTAAAACAAGATGGCACGATAACAATTGAATTCCCTCACTTACTAAACCTCATATCCTTTAAACAGTTTGATACGATATACCATGAGCACTTCTCCTATTTCTCACTTATAAGCCTGCAAAAAGTTTTATCTCACCATCATTTACAAATTGTCGATGTAGAAGAACTTGCAACGCACGGTGGTTCCTTACGTATTTTTGTAAAACATCATAGTGACGAATCAACTATCCATTCTAGTGTTACAAAATTAATTCAAAAAGAAGTGGATCACGGGCTAAATACATTAGATTGTTATCTCCTTTTTTCTAAACGCATCGAACAATTGAAAATAAATATTTTACAGTTTTTTATCGAAGCGAAAGCTTTAAACAAACAAATTATCGGTTACGGTGCGCCAGCTAAAGGAAACACCCTTTTAAATTATTGCGGGATAGGAAAAGAATTTCTAGCTTATACAGTAGATAAAAACCCTCATAAACAAAATCTCCTTCTACCAGGAACCCGCATTCCAATAAAATCTCCAGAAGAAATAAAACGTACAAAACCTGATTACATTCTTATACTTCCTTGGAATTTAAAAGACGAGATTATGAAAGAATGCTCTTTCATTCGTGAGTGGGGCGGCAAATTTTTAGTAACAATACCAGAAGTTGAGGTAATTGAGCCATGAAAAAAATCCTTGTAACAGGCGGTAGCGGATGGATTGGTAAATATGTTGTACATTCTCTTATTCAAAAGGGCTATGAAGTGCACGCCACTTACAATACAAATAAGCCTTCCCATCTTTCTTGCCATTGGCATAAAGTCAACTTACTTTGCGATGAAGAAGTAAAAAAACTCATTTACGACATGAAGCCTAGTCATCTCATTCATTTAGCTTGGGAAGCAGTGCCGCCAGCGTGTTATGTATCTATCAATAATTACTATTGGCTTACGTCTAGTATCTCATTGATTCAACACTTCACAACATGCGGCGGAAAGCGAGTCGTCGTTGCCGGTACTGGCGCAGAGTATGAATGGTTTAACGGTGTATTGTTTGAAGATTCACCGCTTCTTTCTTATAAAACCCCGTATTCATTATGTAAAAATGCACTACACTCCTGGCTCCAAACGTACGCTGAGCAATCAGGCCTCAGCATGTGTTGGGGCCGCATTTTTCATATGTATGGCCCTCACGAACAAGGGAATCGACTCGTTTCTAACATCATCACTTCTTTATTAAAAAATGAGGAAGCACTATGTACACATGGAAAACAATCAAGAGATTTCCTCCATGTGAGCGACGTCGCTGATGCTCTCATAACAGTATTAGAACATGGCGTTACAGACACAATCAATATCGCTTCTGGTCAATCTGTACAAATTAAAGAGTTAGCTTCTATCATCGCTAAAAAGATAGGAAAAGAACATCTAATTAAACTGGGTGCAATACCTTTCTCTAAAGATGAACCTTTATTTGTCGGCGTTCATGTAGAGCGTTTAAAAACTGAAGTAAACTGGAAACCGACATACGATCTAAATACAGGAATCGAAGAAACAATTTCATGGTGGGAATCATTTATACAAAAACATAACGGTACGCATCACTAAAACGTAAATCCTTCGTTCCTCTCGCTAATTCCTTATACCATTCTTCTAATCTTTCCGGCGTAATAATATGATGCGTCCCCATTCCCCCATGCTTACTAGCTTCAGAAAGAGTCGGACCAATTTGTAACTTTCTCTTTCTCATCGCATCGTTCCACGGACTAAATCCAAACCATAATATACAAGCAAGAGGCGGATAAATCATAGATTCATGCGCGGATAAATGTCTTCCAACTGTATAACTTCCGTGTTCATGATTATGAATAAATCTACCTCTTCTCCACAACGGCCAATCTTCTGGTAAATAACCGTGAAATCGCTGTTTCATTAAAGGGAGTCCAAAGTTAAGGTCCGGATAACTGTAGTTAGGATCATCAACCATAATAAGCCCTTCTAGCCAATACATCCTCCCTCCCAATTCATTTAGTGATTTCCAAAACTGATTTTTATCTTGCACACAAAGAAACTCAGTCGTATTTAAAATCATTTTCCATCCTTGTATTTCTTGTTCTACCCTCATCACTTCATGATCCGTCGCATATGCATCAAACTCTGGATTTACAGAATTTCGCACTTCCCAATGCGGTGCGAATTTCTTACAAATCTCCACCGAACGATCTGTTGAGCCTTTATTAATTAAAATACCATGATCAAACAGTTTCGTATGATGAGCAAGCCACCACGGTAATAAATACTCTTCATTATAAAAATGAGAAATAACGGTTGTAGTTATAATAATCTCCTCTTTCTCTATTAATCTATTTTTCATCCTACAACCAATATACTCATAAACTAAAAATATGTTTCCTATATTAATAACCAAATCGTATTACTAATATTTTTGTAAGTTTTCCTTTGGTACCCAGCCATCCTCACCACCTGTTTTTTCACACCAAACCCATCCATTCAATTCTTCTAACCCAATCAATCTTTCTCCAATACTTACATTTAATTCTTTGGCAGTATATTGTTTCGTAATGATTCCTACATCAGTTATATTTTTCATTATAATTTGCTCCGGAACCCACCCTTTCCGGTCATATTTCTCTTCGTGACAAAACATCCAGTTTTCCCAATTTTCAGGACCATCGTAACTCTCTATCATTTTCACTACATCCCCCTCTTCTAAGCGAATTGGATCAGGATAATTGCTAACATGTGATTTTATAACGATATATTTCATAACAACCTCCAATAATCAGAAAATTAAGTTATAATATCATTATAACTTAAGAAGGAGGAATACACATGTACTACAACACTTCATTCGAAAACGATCAACCTGTAGGCCGTCTATAAACTAAGACGGGCATTCATATAACACGTGCACTATGCCTCGTCTTAGGGAACTCATCATACCCTAAAAATAGACGGAGGTACTTTACATGAAACAAACCATTTTAGGAGCTATATGTTTATCACTAGCAGCTAGTATATGGGGCGGTATGTATGTTGTTAGCAAATATGTACTCGACTTTATCCCACCACTCACACTCGTTTGGCTACGCTTTATCATTGCTTTTGTTGTTTTGTATATGATTTTAAAAATTACTGAGAAAAAGCAAAAGAAAACAGTAACCATTCGTAAAAAAGATTGGCTATTATTCGCTTGGATTGGATTTATCGGATATTTCATTTCGATCACTTGTCAATTTATCGGAACAAAATTATCCGACGCTCATACAGGATCTTTAGTAACATCAGCTACACCTGCATTTATGGTTATATTTGCAGCGATCATTTTAAAAGAAAAACTAACCGCTCGTAGATTACTATCTACCATCATAGCGACAATCGGTGTCATTATCGTCATCGGATGGGATATTGAAATTGGCTCCTATTTTATCGGTACAATCATATTAGTCGGGGCAGCTATTACGTGGGCTTTACTATCTATTTATGTAAAAATTGCTTCAGCTCGATTTTCATCTTTAGTGATTACAACGTACGCTATATTCTTTTCACTCTTTTTTATTACACCTTTTATGGTATGGGAATTTCAATCAAACCCTATTGAACATATGAACCTATATGTAGTATTAGGCGTACTTTATTTAGGAATCGTCTCAACGGCAGGTGCCTTTTTCCTTTGGAATAAAGGATTAGAATTAATGGACGCTAGCATCGGTTCGTTATTTTTCTTCTTCCAACCTATCGTCGGATCGTTGCTTGGTTGGTTACTCTTAAACGAAACATTGAGTAGTAACTTTTTTATTGGTGGTATTCTTATTATATGTAGTGTTTTTATTACTACTTTTGAAAAGAAATGAAAAATAGGCAGAGATACTTAATCTCTGCCTGTTCGTATACACTCTTTACACACTCCAATGCGATGGACGAGACAATAATTTCGGTAATTTCGTATGTTTGTCCCCTCTTGCCGCATTAACTTGAACTTGCGTCAGAAAAATACTATTTGTAAAATCAGCCCCACGAATATCTGCATCTCGTAAATCTGCTCCAATGAGATCCGCCCCTCGTAAGTCTGCACCATTTAAGTTTGCCGCAATTAAATATGCTCCTCTTAAATTCGCCCCTTGTAAATTTTTCTTTTTCAGGTTTGCTCCCATAAGATCTGCGCCGCGGTGTATGATTCGTTTCCTACGCGCAGTATTCATTTCTTTCCATACTAGTTCGCTCGTTTCTACAAGTAAAATATTCACTTCTGCACGATGTAATGGGATATTTACTTTCATTAACTCGTCCGCATTTAAATTCGAAAGTCGCTCCGTCTCTTCAATTGCTTTCCTTAATTCTTTATGGATCGATTGTGTCGCCTTTAATAAAATAGCCTCATTTAAATACCAAAGCATTTCATGGAGCTGATGCATAACTGGAAAAGCATCATACATTTTTCTCGCATGCTTAGCATCTTTCCCCCAATCCATCCCGTTAAAAGTAACTTGAGAAATTTTCTGTCCAGCGCCAAAACATTCAAATACTGTACAGCCTTTATAACCTTTTCCTCTAAGATTTTTATGTATACTGCATTTAAAATCTGATTGTAAATTGGAACATGGTTTACCACCATCTTTATTCACTGCAAAATCTACCGATGCTGCAAACGGTAACGCCACACAACATAAACCGAAGCATTTTTCGCAGTTTGCTTTTAAATGATCGTTATGATTAGTCAAAATGTATACCCCCTGTTGTCTTTTGACTATTTCATAATATTCTAACTGCATGAAATAATCAATTTAAAAATAAACGAGCGCCTTTCATTTCAAATCACAACTTTATCATTCTATTTCCTTTCAATTGAAAAGGACTAACTCTGCTCATTGAATTATAATTAAATTATAAATATTCAAACTAAAAGGAGAGTTACTATGGCACTACAAATGAAAACAAACTGTCAAATTTGCGATCAATCGCTGGAGCAAGATTCTGAAGCATACATTTGCGTATATGAATGTACATTTTGCGCACCATGTACAGAAGAAAGACATAACGTTTGCCCAAACTGCGGCGGCGAGTTAGTACGTAGACCGAAAAAGAAACAGTAAAAAGCAAAGCGATATCGCTTTGCTTTTTTTAGGCATATGAAATTATATCAACGATTTTTCAAATATATCGAACACAAATTCAAATATATCAACGATTTTTTTAATATATCGACGTTTCGACAAAGGATATCGACTTACCGACAAATAACGACACCTCTGCATGCATTCAGCTTCAACACAACTTAAACATTTAAAAACTTAACACAAACAGGCTCCGGCACAACAACATCAGATTGTAAAAGTGTTAACTTCCCTGTCGTTTCATTTCTTGAAAATAATACAAGATTATGCGACTTTTCATTTGAAGCAATAAGGAACTTTTCAGTAGGATCTAATACAAAGTCTCTTGGCCAATTTCCTTCTGTAGATGTGTGTTCCACAAATGTAAGCTCACCTGAGTTTTGATCCACACTGAAAACAGCGATACTATTATGACCACGATTGCCTACATATACAAACTGGCCGTCAGAAGAAATATGAATCGCACTTCCTTGATTATTTTCATCAAACGCGGCAGGAATAGTAGAAATATACTGTACTTCTGTAAAAGCTCCTTCTGTCGGATTATATGTTAACACAATAACCTCTGAACTAAGCTCCGTCATCACATACGCATACTTTCCATTCGGATGAAAAGTAATATGTCTCGGACCACTTCCTGGATTTACAGCCAAGCTATTCACTTCTTTTAATACACTATCTTTTATTTCATACGTAATTATTTTATCTATCCCTAAATCAACACCTACCACATATTTTTCATCAGGCGTATATCCTGCGTAATGCGCATGTGGTTTCTCTTGGTTTTCTTCATTCAGACCTGAACCTTTATGCATTATAATAGAGGTCGCAGGATTTACAGATCCATCTTCTTCATTTACTGCGAAAGACTCAATCGTTCCTTTATGATAATTTGCTGTAACTACCGTGTGAGTCCCACTATCAACACTCACATGACAAGGAGAAGCCCCTTCTACCACTTGTCTATTTTTCTCCTTTAGCTCTCCAGTTTTACTATCAATCGAATGAGCAGCTACACCACCAGATTCTCCTTCCTTAACAACGGAATAGAGATATTCATTATTTCGGTTAATCGTTACATATGTAGGATTATCCAACTTGGCCGCAAGTGTTACATTACTAATTTTCTTTGCTTCCGTGTCTAAAATAAACTTATATATTCCTTCACTTTTTTCTTTCGTGTAAGTTCCAACATACCCAATAAACTCTTTATTATCCTTCATTTTCATAACCCTCTCTCCCTATATTTTTCATTCATCTTACTTCTTATAATGTTTTATGTTGAAAGAGTATCCTAAAAAATCGGAGTACCTCTTTATACGTTACCATATTTTCTTGTTAAATAGCTTTTAAACCCACTTTTTTTGGTACGCTGCTATACTTTCATATTCTTCTTCCAATTGACGAGACAGACGAATATAGATTGGTGTTAAATCTTTATACTTTTCTACACTTTCCATGTTTGGTTCATGGTGGAAATTCGCCCCTACCATTTCAGAAACTACATGCAACGTATCTACTTCACCTAAACTATATAAACCGAGGATTGCTGCTCCTAAGCAAGAGCTTTCAAAACTTTCCGGAACATATACGTCTTGATGGAAAATATCTGCCATCATCTGTCTCCAAAGTTCCGATCTTGCAAAACCACCTGTCGCTTGAATTTTTTTCGGTTCACCAATGAGTTCTTTTAAAGCGAGAAGAACGGTGTATAAATTATAAATTACTCCTTCTAAAACAGCACGGATAAGATGTTCTTTCTTATGATGCAATCCAAGTCCAAAGAAAGATCCTCGCGCATTTGCATTCCATAAAGGCGCTCTTTCTCCTGCTAAATACGGGTGAAATAATAAACCGTCGGACCCCGGACTCACTTTTGCTGCTATTTCAGTAAGCACTTCATATGGATCTTTTCCTAAACGCTTCGCAAGCTCAATCTCTGAAGTACCTAATTGATCACGAGCCCATCTGAAAATCATACCACCGTTATTAACCGGTCCACCAATTACCCAATGGTCTTCAGTTAAGGCGTAACAAAAAATTCTACCTTTTGGATCTGTTACAGGACGATTTGTTACAGCACGTATCGCACCGCTTGTACCAATTGTCACAGCAACAACGCCAGGATCTATTGCATTTACACCTAAATTGGATAGGACTCCATCACTCGCTCCTACTACAAATGGAGTAGAAACAAGTACATTCATTTCTTTGGCAAGCTCTTCATCTAATCCTGTTAAGCTGTGCGTCGTTGGAACAAGTTTAGAAAGCTTATCATCTGTAATGCCCGCTACACGTAAAGCCTCTTCATCCCATTTTAAAGATTTCAAATTGAACATTCCTGTCGCTGATGCTATAGAATAATCAATTACATACTCCTTATATAACTTATAAAAAACATACTCTTTAATAGAAATAAATTTATAACTTTTTGCGAACAATTCTGCCTGTTCATTCTGTAACCAAACTAATTTCGAAAGTGGTGACATCGGATGAATTGGTGTCCCAGTCCGCAAATAAATTTCATGGCCATTCATATCATTCTTTATTTTCTCTGCCCAGCTTGCACTTCTATTATCTGCCCAAGTAATACATCTCGTTAACGGCTTTCCCTTCTCATCTACAGCAATGATACTATGCATTGCCGAACTAAAAGAAACACAAAGAATATCATGCGGCTGTACACTACTTGTCTGTACAGTTTCTTTAATCGTATGTATTACTGCACGAAAAATTTCTTCTGGGTCTTGTTCTGCTGTTTCCGGCGTAGGAGAATATAAAGGATATTCAATTCCATGACTTGCAATAACAGATCCATCCGTAGAAAATAGAACTGATTTTGTACTAGTTGTCCCAATGTCTACACCAATCATATATTTTGAACTCACCATTTCTTCCTCCTAACAAAAAATTACTACAGTATCCCACTATAAAAACATCCTTATTTTAAACAAACATATCGAGTAGTAAAACTCCTCCAAAAGCGATAAATGAAAGTAATGTTTCTAATACTGTCCATGTTTTAAATGTTTCTTTCACTGTTAAACCTAGGTATTCTTTTACCATCCAGAACCCAGCATCGTTTACGTGAGAAAACATTAATGCTCCTGCACCCGTTGCAATGACGAGTAATTCTAAATTCACACCTGTCGTATTTTCAACGATTGGCGAAACGATACCCGCTGCTGTTGTTAAGGCGACTGTCGCTGACCCTGTCGCAATTCGAATTAATCCAGCTACCATAAATGCTAATACAATTGGAGATAAGGCTAAATGCTCAGACATTTGAGCAATAGCATCGCCTACACCACTATCGATCAGAATTTGCTTAAATCCCCCGCCGGCACCAATAATCGCAACGATTGAACCGATTGGTAATAAGCTATCTTCTGTTACCTTCTTAATAGCCTTTTTATCGATACCTTGACGAAATCCAAGAAAATAAAATGCTGCAAAACATGCAATCAAAAGTGCAATGATAGGACTACCGATTAAGGTGACCATCTTCATCAAAGTAGTAGAAAGCGGAACATAAGGAGCTGCTGCCGCTAACACCATTAACATTACAGGTAACAATATAACTAAAAACGAAACTCCTATTCCTGGTAATTTCGTTGATTTTGTATTTACACGAATCAATTCTGGCTCATTTTCAGGAATTACACGTTTGTGAATCCATTTAGCGAATATAGGACCTGCAATAATCGCTGCAAAAAATGTAATAATGAGTGAATACAATAATACCTTCCCAAGATTCGCTTTATAAATACCTATTGCAACGATTGCCCCTGGATGCGGAGGAACAAGGCCGTGTACGACAGATAACCCAGCAATTGCTGGTAATGCTATCAATAAAATATTTTGTTTCGTTGTTTTATGAATAGAAATTACTAACGGCAATAATATTAAAATACCTACTTCAAAAAACACCGGAATTCCAATAATAAAACCCGCAATTAACATCGCCCATGGTAAGTTTTTTATTCCGAAGGTTTTAATAAAGAACTCTGCCACCTGCATTCCAGCACCTGACTCTGCCATCATTTTCCCTAAAATTGTACCTAATACTAAAATACCTACTAAATGCCCAAGAACACTTCCGACTCCCGTTTCATAAGCACTCACTATTTTATCCATTGGCATTCCAGACATAATTGCTAAAAATAAACTTGCAATCGTTAAACTAATAAACGCATGCCATCTCCACCACGATACCCCTAAAATAACAATTACAATTGATAATAATGTAATCATTAAAAGGTACATATTCATACGCAATTCCACCCCTTTATGTAAACCCTTTCAAAAATGATATACAATGAAAAGAACCTATATAGTTCTTTTTTGAGTAAAAATTTATATAACGATATACAACTCACCTTCACAACATAATAATTTATATAAAAAGAATCTCCCTTACCAGAGATACATGTTACCTACTCTCTCTGATAAGGGGATTTCTCTTTCATAATTGTAATGTTATTGTGATAAACGCTACGCGTAAGCAAATTTTCCTTCTTCAAAAGTGAATGACACTTTCTTCTCTTGCTATTTTCACATAGTAAGACTCCAAACTCGGGATCCAAGTTAAACGATGAAGTTACCTAGGAATCTTTCCTCTCATGAAAAGCAATTTTCGGAAAGCCTCTTACTTTTATACATTATAATTTAGGTGCTTTCGCCCAATCCGCAGCAAACTTCTCAATACCTTGATCTGTTAATGGGTGCATAGCAAGTTGTTCAATTACTTTATAAGGGATTGTTGCAATGTGAGCACCTGCCATCGCTACACGAGTTACATGATCTGGATGTCTAACAGAAGCCGCAATAATTTGTGTATCTAATTGGTGAACATCGAATAATTCAGCAATTTTAGCAACTAATAATACGCCATCTTCAGAAATATCATCTAAACGTCCTAAAAATGGAGAAACATACGTTGCACCTGCCCTGGCAGCTAAAAGTGCTTGGTTCACAGTGAAAATAAGTGTAACGTTCGTTTTCACACCTTTTTCAGTAAGATAGCGACAAGCTTCTAATCCTGCTAGCGTCATTGGAAGTTTTATTGTAACTTTCTCATCGCCGCCGTTAATCTTAATCAACTCTTCTGCTTGAGCAATCATTTCTTCAGCCGTCACAGCATCTGGCGTTACTTCTGCCGAAACAGATTCAACTTTCGGCACTGCCTGACAAATTTCTGCAATACGGTCTTCAAACTTAATGCCCTCTTTTGCTACTAAAGAAGGATTCGTTGTAACACCAGCTAAAACTCCAAGTTTATATGCTTTTTTTATGTCCTCAAGATTTGCAGTATCAATAAAAAATTTCATGATTCATTCCCTCCATTTTTTAAACGTCAATGAGTTAAATTTTTAAGATGTTTATTTCTTTTCTACTGCATGTCCGCCAAATTCATTGCGCAGAGCTGCTACTACTTTTCCTGTAAATGTATCATTGTCTAATGAGCGGTAGCGCATTAATAGAGACATTGCGATAACAGGAGTTGCTGTTTGAAGGTCTAATGCTGTTTCTACTGTCCATTTTCCTTCACCAGAAGAATGCATAACACCCTTAATTTCATCTAGTTTTGCATCTTTAGAAAATGCATTTTCTGTTAATTCCATTAACCATGAACGGATTACTGAACCGTTGTTCCATACTCTTGATACTTTTTCATAATCGTAGTCAAATTCACTTTTCTCTAGAATCTCAAATCCTTCACCAATAGCAGCCATCATACCGTATTCAATTCCGTTGTGAACCATTTTTAAGAAGTGACCACTACCAGCTTTTCCAGCATATAAGTATCCATTTTCTACAGCAGTATCTCGGAAGATAGGTTCAACGATATCCCAAGCTTCTTGATCTCCTCCGATCATGTAACAAGCACCATTACGAGCGCCTTCCATTCCGCCAGAAGTTCCTGCATCCATAAAGTGAATACCATCTTTCTTTAGTTGCTCATATCGGCGAATAGACTCTTTATAATGTGAATTACCCGCTTCAATTAAAATGTCTCCTTTTGATAAAAGTGGTGTAACCTCATCGATAACAGAATCTACAACAGCGTGTGGTACCATAACCCAAAGAACTCTTGGTGATTGTAATGACTGAACAAGTTCATTTAAACTAGATGCACCTGTTGCCCCGTACTCTTTCATTTCTTCCACTGCACTTGCATTCAAGTCAAATGCTGCTACTTCATGTTTATGATCGATTAAATTTTTCCCTAAGTTTAATCCCATTTTACCTAAGCCAATTAATCCTACTTGCATAATATAATTCCTCCTCAAATCATCTTTTATTAAAAATTCATATCACTACAATCTGGAATACCTTGCAGCACTGATATGTACGGAAAGGTATTCACAGTCATAGCTTAAGAATTCAATACATTTTTTGTAATTTGAACAACATTTTCTGTCGTAAATCCAAATAGATTCATGACTTCAGCACCAGTTCCTGAAGCTCCAAATGTTTCAATTGATAGTACTTTTCCTTCTTCTCCTACATAACGCTCCCACCCGAGAGATACACCCATCTCAAGAGATACTCGTTTCGTTACAGAAGACGGAAGAACGGATTCTTTATATTCATTCGATTGACGATCGAATAACTCCCAACTTGGCATTGCAACGATGCGAACAGAGACATTGTCTTCTTCTAGTTTCGCTTTTGCACTAGCAGCTAAGGATACTTCAGAACCTGTCGCAATTAAAATTACATCCGGATTTTCATTCGTTTGTGTTAATACGTAAGCCCCTTTAGAAAGATTCTCTATGTTTGCTTTCGTTTCATGAAACACCGGTAAATTTTGACGGCTAAGTACTAAAACGACTGGACCATCCGTTTGCTGTAAAGCATACGCCCACGCACTTGCTGTTTCATTTGCATCTGACGGACGGATAACTGTTAAACCAGGAATTGCCCGAAGAGCTGCTAAATGTTCAATAGGTTCATGCGTTGGACCATCTTCTCCTACAGCAATCGAATCATGTGTAAATACGTACGTAACAGGTAACTTTTGCAATGCAGCCAGTCGAATAGATGGACGAAGATAGTCATTAAATACAAAGAATGTACTCACGAACGGTTTTACTCCTCCATGAAGAGCCAGTCCATTCGCTGCTGCGCCCATTGCATGTTCACGTACACCGAAGTATATATTTCGACCAGCATACGATTCTACTGCATACACTGCTTCACCTTTTATATCTGTCATCGTAGAATGAGAAAGATCCGCACTTCCACCGAAAATAGAAGGAATCGATTTCACATAATGATTAATAGCTTCCCCACTTGCAACACGAGTTGAAATCGTTTTTTCAGTATCGAAGGATAAAATGTCTTTCGCTTCGATTAAAACTTCACCTGTAATCGCTTTTTCTAATTCATCTGCTAGTGCAGGGTTTGACTCTCTGTATAAGTTGAACTGCTCATTCCAGCCATTTTCTTTTTCAATACCTTTTTGTTTCAGTTCATTAAAATGAGCTGTTACTTCTTCAGGTACAAAGAAGTCTTCTTCATAATACCAACCATACACTTGTTTTGTCGCTGTCGCTTCTTCTACTCCAAGCGGATTACCATGTGCTTTGTTCGTTCCAGCAACTTTTGGACTTCCGTAACCTATAATGGTTCTAATTTCTATAAGAGTAGGTTGGTCCGTATTATCTTTCGCTAATTGAATCGCTTTTGTAATCGCATCAACATCGTTTCCATCTTCAACTCTTACATATTGCCAATGTGCAGATTCTACTCTTTTCTGCATATCTTCAGAGAAAGCAATGTTTAATTCACCATCAAGTGAAATTTCATTTGAATCATACAGCACAATTAACTTGCCAAGTTTCATATGTCCTGCCATTGACATCGCTTCATAAGCGACACCTTCCATTAAATCACCGTCTCCAACTAAAGCGTACGTATTGTGATCAATAATAGAGTGACCACCCTTATTGAACTTCGCCGCTAAATGCGCTTCTGCCATTGCCATTCCGACAGCATTGGCAATCCCTTGTCCTAACGGTCCTGTCGTCGCTTCAACTCCAGAAGTGTGACCAAACTCAGGATGACCTGGTGTTTTACTATTTAACTTTCTGAAGTTTTTCAAGTCATCAATTGAAACGTCATATCCAGCTAAATGAAGTAGGCTATATAATAAGCTAGATCCATGTCCCGCCGATAAAACGAAGCGATCACGGTTAAACCATTTTGGATGATTAGGATTATGATTTAAATGATTCGCCCATAATGCATAAGCCATTGGCGCTGCTCCCATCGGAAGACCTGGATGACCTGAATTTGCCGCATTAATAGCATCAATTGATAACGTACGAATTGTATTCACTGCTAATTGATTTATGTTTTGTGTCATAGTAATCGTCCCCCTACATGCTTTCATGAAAGAAAGTACTTATTTTTTCGTTTCTTGATCTAACCACCATTTAAATCCACTTTCTTGCAATAATTCATTAGATGCCTCTGGACCATATGAACCAGACTCATATTCATGAAGTGGTAATAAGTTTTCCTCGAATGCTTCAAGAATTGGTTGTACCCATTCCCATGACAATTCAACTTCTCTCCAATGTGCAAAGAATGTAGCGTCTCCACTCACAGCATCGTGAATGAGTCTTTCATACGCTTCAGGTACTCCCACATCCGCTTGCTCACAAGTAAAGTTAATACGGATCGGTTCAATTTCTCCATTTTTCAATGGATTTTTACTATTTAACTGTAATGAAACGTTCTCACCTGGGCTAATTTCAATTATTAACAAGTTAGGTGCTGCATTTGGATTACTATCTTGATATTGCTGTTTTAACGTATTTTTAAATTCGATTACAATACGAGTAGACTTTTCTTTCATTCGTTTGCCTGTTCGTATATAAAAGGGAACGCCAGTCCAAAATGGATTATCGATCCACAAGCGAGCAGCAATAAATGTGTCTATATTAGAAGAAGGATTTACTCCTGGCTCCTCTTTATATGCTACAACTTGCCCGCCATTTATCTCACCTGCACCATATTGTCCGCGAATGATATGGTTTTGAACGTCTTCTTTTTTCACTTTACGAAGCGCCTCCATTACCTTTCGCTTTTCCTCTCGAATTTCACATGCATTAACCTTTTCCGGCAAATTCATAGCAGTCATCATTAATATTTGTAACATATGATTTTGAACCATATCTCGAATGGCTCCTGCCTGATCATAATATCCTGCCCTTTCTTCAACCCCAACTGTTTCACTCGCTGTGATTTGTACATTTGCTATATGTTCTTTATTCCAAATCGATTGTAAAACAGGATTTGCAAACTCTAGTGCTTCAAGGTTTTGAATCATCGGCTTACCTAAATAATGATCAATACGATATATCTCGTCTTCTTCAAACGTGCGACTAAGCTTATCATTCAGCTCACGAGCAGATGTAAGGTCGTGCCCGAACGGTTTCTCAATCATTAGGCGTTTCCATCCATCCGTTTTATCAAGTCCGCTTTCCTTAATATTTAAAGCGATTGTCTCAAAAAATTCAGGAGCAACGGAAAGATAGAACATTCTATTCCCTTTTATATGTAGTTCTTCTTCCCTTTCACGAACGACTTGTAATAATCTCTCATAGTCTTCCGGCTTACTCACATCTAATGGACAATAGCGAAAATTATCTAAAAAACCTTCGAGTTCTGGAGTACCTTCTTCTCTATGACGAGAAAACGTCTCTATTGATTCTTTTATTCTTTTTTGAAAATCTACATGAGATACTTCACGTCTCCCAAGCCCGATAACGGATATTTGCTTTGGAAGCTTTTGATCTCTATATAAGTTATATAGTGCGGGGTAAATTTTGCGTTTCGCTAGGTCCCCTGTCGCTCCAAATAAAACAAAGGTCATTGATTCCAATTTCAGTCCCCCTCTTGTTGTATAATCCTGGTCAATATATTAAAAATGAATTGTACAGAAGCTCATGTTTTTATAAAAACAAAGAGTTATCAAATTCCAATTCTTTTTATACCTTTCGCTTTCTAATTGTCCCCAATATTAATAGTGGCAATTCAAAGCGTTTCTACCACGACTTACTTATTTATAATACTTTACGAAATAACATATATTTAATTACTTTTAGTAATTAAATAATCTTATGTCTAGTATATTAACCACATATATTATTATCGTCAATAAAAATGTCTTAAATTACATACTATTTATTTCGTAATACTTTTCTAAGTTTATCCTTAGTTACCACTCATTTTCAAAGATAATGATCGATATAAAAAATATCAGTTTCATCAAAATCTTCAATTAATTTTTTGTTAAACTCGTGAGCAGACGTTACATGATGACCAAAAGGCTTCTCTATAATAAGACGGTTCAATCCTTTTGTAGCCCACAATCCACTTTCCTTAATATTTAAAGCAATGACATCAAATACTTCTGGTATAACAGATAGGTAAAACATGCGGTCTTCAGGAATGTTCAATTCTGTTTCACGTCTCTTTACAAGACTCAACAAATCTTGATAGTCCTCTATATTCGCTGTATTTAATTGACAATAACGAAATGTGCTAATAAATTCTTCTACTCCTAATTCGTCATCAGTAGATCTTCTAGAAAATGTAACAAGGGATTGTTCTACCTTTGTTTGAAATTCCACATCTGACATTACCCTTCTACCAATACCGATAATAGAAATAGATTGCGGTATATTCCCATTACTAAATAATTTGTATAAAGCAGGGTAAATTTTGCGTTTCGCTAAATCCCCTGTCGCTCCAAATAAAAGAAATGTCATTGAATCCATTTGTTCTCTCCCTTTTAAAACAATTGCTAGAATAGAATATATAAACTCATTTGCTACTTAGCACAATACTGTCTCTAAAACCTCATACTTTACCAATGTTTCTTCAATACTATTTTGCCACGAGCACGCTCTGACTCACTTATGTGGTGCGCTTTTTTTACACCTTCTACATGTAAAGGCAACACATGCGTTACAACGGGTTTAATCTTCCCGTCCTCAATTAATTCTGTAATAAGAGAAAGTTCATATCCGTTAGGTTCAGTAAATATATGGTCACTCTCAATATTTTTCTCTCTTGATATCTCGGTTTGCGGAATTTCCATACCTTTCGGACCATAAATAGACGCTAACTTTCCATTTGGTGCAAGCACTTTATAACTATCCTTTAGTACATCTCCGCCTAACACATCAAAAACAATATTGTAATTATGCAAAAGCGAAGAAAAGTCTTCTGTTTTGTAATCGACGACAGTATCAGCGCCTAGATCCTTTACAAACTGCATGTTTTTCGTACTAGTCGTAGTTGCAACATGTGCACCGAAACTTTTCGCTAGCTGAATAGCAAACGTACCAATTCCGCCAGATCCAGCATGAATTAAAACCTTATTACCTTTTTGAACATTTGCGAACTTCACTAAGCTTTGCCAACTTGTCAAACCTACAAGAGGGATTGATGCCGCCTCTTCAAAAGATAAATTCCTCGGTTTTTTCGCCACATATTTCTCATCTACAGCCACGTACTCTGCATAAGCACCGTTTCGTTCAATATCCGGACGACTATATACTTCATCCCCCACTTTACATGCTGTTACGTTTGGCCCTATAGCAGCAACTACACCTGCAACATCCCATCCTAAAACGAGCGGGAAGTCATAAGAAATTACGTCTTGCAGTAAACCTTCACGTATTTTCCAATCCACGGGATTTATACCAGCTGCATATACTTCAATTAGTACATCGGTGTCTCCTAATAGCGGTGTCTGCATTTCAATCTCTTGTAGTACGCTTTTATCTCCATATTGCATAAGTCCTATCGCTTTCATTCTTTTCACTCCTTTACAATGCTGGGAAATGAGGTAGTACTTCTTCTCCTAGCTCATCCAATACTTCGTCAGCTGGACGTTGACCATCAAATAGAGCAAGGAATAAATGATTCACACCAATACTTTTATATATATCAAGTAATTCAATTAGTGCCTTACGCCCTGTACGGTAACCTAAACGTATCGGTGTAGGACGTTCATTTGGATCTTCAGATAAGTCTAAATGCATCGGTTGGATAAATGGTTTAAATACATCTGGATGATAATCCTCTACTAGTTCTCTCCATTGTCCAATTGCTGCTGCCTGATGCACTGGACTACGTGGGTAGTACATCCATCCATCACCATGTTCAGCGAACCAATCCATATTTTGCTGACTAAAACCTGTAATAAAGGTTGGAACACGTTTAGACGGTTTTGGAACCAAATTCGCTCCATTCACTTCTCCTAGTGTCGACTGGATAGACGGGAAGTTTTTATACAAAATCTCTTCCAAGTAAGCAAACGCTTCTCTAAACTTTTCACCTCGTGTTTCATGACTAACACCTAGCGCTTTGAAATCGGCACGTCTGTCACCGGATGAAACGCCAAGCATAATTCTTTCTGGAAATAGTTGATCTAATGTAGCAATTTCTTTTGCTACACGCAATGGATGACGAAGTGACAATACGGTTGCCGACGTTCCAAATGCGATTTTCTCTGTTTTACTTGCTAAATACGTTAAATAAATCATCATATCGTAAATTTGACCTGTTGCAGGATCACCAAAGTCAGGGTCTTGCAGTAAAACATCGCGAAGCCATACACCTGTAAAACCATATTGTTCTGCTTTTTGTACTAACTCTACTTGTTTTTCCATCGTTGGAGCATGAAACTGATAATTTTCAATCGGAATGTGAACTCCTAATGTAAGCTGATCTTTCGCAAACATACGATTATATCCAAAATGATTCGCAAACTTTTCCATTTGTTTCACTCACTTTCCTTTATTTATATAAATCTATACTTTTCATATTTCTTCTCAAAATTCATAAGCAATACTGTAGCACCACATTGTTGCCGATTGTCATCGTCATAACTTTCTTTGTGCTACGAATGTTATTATAAATCGGCCATAACATGAATAACAGTACGTACTTTAAAGTGATGTAGGCACTTAAAAGTACCTATACTAAGTAAGTAGTAATAAACATAATGAATAAATCGTGCTGCAAAAATAACATCTATCCTTTCTTCAAAAAACTTTACTGTTGCTTTTGCAAGTACGTTACATGATTTCACGTACTTTCCCCTTCTCTATATAAAATTCTCACTAACCAAATTCAAAATATTATACTTATTTTTCGTACTTTGCTATGCTATAACCATAAACAGGAGGTATAAACTATGAAAGCACAAATTATCCATTCTTTTGGGGATTCATCTGTATTTCAATTAGAAGAAGTTTCAAAACCAAAACTTTTACCAGGTCATGTTCTAATCGATGTAAAAGCAACAAGTGTAAATCCAATCGATACGAAAATGCGTAGTGGTGCCGTTTCAGCAGTCGCTCCTGAGTTTCCAGCTATATTACATGGCGATGTAGCTGGTATTGTTATTGAAGTAGGAGAAGGTGTTTCGAAATTCAAAGCTGGCGATGAAGTATACGGATGTGCCGGAGGTTTTAAAGAAACTGGTGGTGCACTTGCAGAGTTTATGCTTGCTGATACGCGATTAATTGCTCACAAACCTAACAATATAACAATGGAAGAAGCAGCTGCTCTACCATTAGTGGCAATTACAGCTTGGGAATCTTTATTTGATCGTGCAAATATTAAACCTGGTCAAAATGTTCTCATTCATGGAGCTACTGGTGGCGTAGGACACGTAGCCATTCAACTAGCTAAATGGGCTGGTGCTAAAGTTTTTACAACCGCTTCTCAGCAAAGCAAAATAGAAATAGCCCATCGTCTCGGAGCTGACGTAGCTATTAACTATAAAGAAGAATCTGTTCAAGAATATGTGCAAAAACATACGAATGGCAACGGATTTGAAGTTATATTTGATACAGTAGGTGGCAAAAATCTCGATAACTCTTTCGAAGCTGCTGCAATCAACGGAACTGTCGTAACAATTGCAGCTCGTTCAACCCATGACCTCTCTCCTTTACACGCAAAAGGACTCTCTCTGCACGTTACTTTTATGGCGTTAAAAATATTACATACAGATAAACGTGACGCTTGTGGGGAAATTTTAAATAAACTAACGCAAATAGTAGAAGAAGGAAAACTTCGCCCATTGCTAGATTCGAAAACTTTTACGTTTGATGAAATTGCACAAGCACATGAATATTTGGAATCAAATAAAGCAATAGGGAAAATAGTGTTGAAAAACGTTTGGTAACTTTCACTAAATAATACAAATAACAGCAGGATCACTTCGCCTTATCTTTGTCTTAAGAGGCGTGCCACAACCTTAAAAGCTTCCCATCCTTTACAACAAATAAAAAAATAACAGCCGAATTTTTCTTATAGTAGAAAATCCGGCTGTTGTCATATCACAATTTATTTTTTGTATATTTCTGTTAATAAGTAAAATACAACTCATTTGCCTTACCATCTTTACCTTCAACAGCATATTATATTGTTTTAAATTTATTAAAATACACTACGTACTAATCCCCCGTCTATTCGCAACGCGGAACCATTAATCGCTGAAGATAGTGGGCTGCTTAAGAAAGTGACAAGATTGGCAATTTCTTCTGGTCGAATAAGTCTTTGAATAATAGAGGTTGGTCGATTTTCTTTCATAAATCGCTTCTCAGCTTCTTCTATTGTCAATTGCTCATTAGGATAAAGACTATTTAACATAGTCTCCACTCCTTCCGTTAAAGTCGAACCAGGCATGATAGTATTAACAGTCACATTCGTTCCTGTCGTCAGCTCAGCTAAACTACGAGAAAGTGAGAGTTGCATCGTTTTAGTCGCACTATAATGAGCCATTTCTTGAGATGGCATAATAGCTGCTTCGCTAGCAATAAAGATAACTCTTCCTTCTTTTCTTTCAATCATTTTTTTCAAGTACGAGCGAGTAAGTCGAACACCACTCATAATATTGACTTCAAACAATTTAAACCAATCTTCATCAGGGATATCAAAATATTCTACAGGTTCAAAAATTCCTAAGTTGTTAATAAGAATGTCTACTTCAGGGTACTTTTCAATCACATTTTGGCACCCTTGTTCTGTTCCTAAATCAGCTACTACGGGTTGAAGGATAGCATCTGGATACTGCATTCGAATTTCTTTTATCGTTTGATTAACATTTTCTTCACGGCGTCCATTAATAAGTACAGTAGCTCCTTCCGCTACTAATGAAGTGGCAATTGCTTTTCCAATGCCTGCCGTAGATCCAGTAACCAGTGCTGTTTTTCCTTTTAATTGCATATGCATATAGATCCCTCCAAATTCATGTGCTACATGATTGACTTACGTTGGAATAAATAATTACGTTTATATTGTGGTTCATTTCTCTTATCTTTAACAGAAAATAAGCTGATCCACCCTTTTTTCAAAAGAGTATAAACGAAAATTATGTAGCTATTGCACTCTGTACGGAATTAAAAAATCACATCAACAGCAGAGTAAAGCTAAAACCAACTAATAAATACCATTATGATATATATTAACGATAAAGAAAATTACGCACTTTAAAGTTCCATAGGAACAAAAAAGTGCCCTATAAACTATAATTTCTAACTCTTTATATTTACTAACGTAGTATCCTTTTCTATCATAGAAAAGAGTGTAAAATTATATATTCTTACATACAGTTATAGGATTATTTTTATCCTAATTAACTACAAATTATATAACACATCTATAAGATAACGTTCAAAAAACCTCGCAGAAAAATTCGAGGCCACTGAAAAATCTCCATCTCTAACTACTTTTCTTAATAATTGTAAATTTTGTATATTAATTAGATATAATACGGAGAAACCTTCACATTATAAAAAAATATTATTAAAATAGAAACACGCAGATTGCTTTCCCCCGCTAATTATTTATAATTCCCTACATAAATAACGGAATTATCCTATTTGTTTGATATAATTTATATGGTTACAATACATATATAGAAACACACAATTACAATTTATTGGCACGGAGGTGTGAGAAATGAATAATCAACGAGACATAGAACCTAAAATAGAAAGAAGCTTTGAATTAATAGGAAAAAGATGGACGGGATTAATTATTTATGTACTAATGAGTGGTCCTAAACGTTTTAGTGAGATTCATACAATAATTCCAGATTTAAGTAAACGTATGCTCACAGAAAGAATGAAAGAACTTGAGGATAACGATATAGTGGTAAGACATGTACTCGCAGAACGCCCTGTAAGAATAGAATATTCACTTACCAAAAAAGGCGTAGCATTAGGGGAAATTCTGGGACCAATTAGTCAATGGGCAGAAAGCTGGATGAAAGAATAAATGTAGATCTCCTTTCATATTCACAAGCGAAATAACTCTCAAACAAAGACAAATTATAATTCACTAAAAATTATACTTAATAAGTTCAATAAATGGACAATTTATCTTATAAAATTTACACTGTTTAATATTCAAGTAATAACTGACCTCATTTTAGAAAGGCTGGAATAAATATATGGCAAATCTTCTTTATATTACAGCCCATCCATTTGATGATACTCAATCATACAGTATGGCGGTTGGAAAAGAATTTATTAAATCTTATAAAAAACTAAACCCTAATGATGAAATCGTTCATCTTGATTTATATAAGGCTGATATTCCATATCTGGATGCTGATGTCTTTAACGGATGGAATAAACTTAGATCCGGGACCCCATTGAACGAATTAAAACCTATTGAAATTTCAAAAGTCGGACGTCTAGCTGAATTAGGTGGGCAGTTTGTCTTAGCTGATAAATATGTATTTGTTACTCCTATGTGGAATTTCTCCATCCCTGCCATTTTAAAAACATATCTAGATGCTGTAGCTGTATCTGGAAAAACATTCAAATATACAAAAGAAGGATCAGTTGGATTATTAACAGGTAAAAAAGCATTGCACATTCAAGCGAGTGGCGATATTTATATTGACGGACCAGAAGCATCAAAAGAAATGGGGCACCGCTATTTAAAAGTTATGATGGAGTTTTTTGGAACTTCATCTTTTGAGGGTATCTTTATCGAGGGGCATAACAAGTTTCCTGAAAAAGCATTAGAAATTAAGGAAAATGCTATTCTTAAAGCGAAAGAAATTGCTAAATATTTTTAAATACGAAACTCTAAAGAATAAGGTAATTTCAAAATCAGATCCTTGCAGTCTACAATTAGCTGCTGATTCAAATAATATGTACTCGCTATTTTGCACTATAGATAAACATAAAAAAGCTATCAATTCCTGATAGCTTTTTTATGTTTATTTAATTCCGATAACCTAACTATCTCGTGCAACTTGGGATATCTTCAGCATTTAGAAAAAACACGATACGCAAAAAAATAGCCCCCACAAAAGAGGGTATTTGAAGTGAAATCCGAAAGTGGCAGTTAATATGCTGTGTACAAAATTTCTTTGTACGTTCCATTATGTATTGAAATTTATATAAGTAAATCACCCCATATTACCCTAGTTGTCGGATAATGTAATCAGCCGTACGAATAGACAATGCAATTGTAGTTAGAGTAGGATTAGCTGCTCCAATGGAGGGAAGTACACTATTATCAGCTACATAAAGACCCGGAATGCCATGAATTTGACCAAATTGATTGGTTGCAGAAGTTAAAGGATCATCACCCATACGGCATGTACCTGACTCATGATAATCATTTCCAGGAGACATTAGAGAGATTGGAGGCCTATTCTCTTGTGAAGTCAAGGATAATTTCATTGCTGAGGTAGCTTGTATCTTAGCTTGTGCCATTTGTTGGATGATCATATTGTCTCTTTCACTGTAGGAAAAACTGACTTGAATCTGTGGTATACCATATTCATCACGTTCGGTAGGGTCTAAGTAAACACTATTTTCAAATCGGGATTCTACTTTACCGAAGGTATTTAACGCAATTTTCACTTCCTCAAGAAATGGTTTTTCCTCAAAAGGCTGATAAGCATAGTATTTTTCCGATCCGAGCATTTGAATTTGAAAAGGAGATTGTTTTGTTTGAGGGATATTTATTACTAAGTTTCCTAGTTCCTCTGAAAAGTTTCTACGGTTTATTTGCCCTATAGCTCTAAGAAGGGAATGATTCGTCAAATAATGGCCAATTGCTGGTCCTTGAATTCCTGAGTAAAGCAAAATTCGAGGTGTTTCTAGAGCACCCGTTGATAATACAACTGTTTTTGCTCTAATGAAATAGGACTTTTTATCAGGAGAAATCACGTGAACTCCGACTGTTCTTCCTTGATCGATTACTACTTGAACGACACGAGAATTGACTGCTAAATCAAAAGCCCTCCAATTCAAGGCATAGGCTAAAAAATGGATTGAGCTAAAAAAAACATCGGAACCAATTTGTCCTTGTTGTGTTCCTTTAAGATTAACAGCCATTGGTAAGTCTATAGCTTCCGGAAATCCATTTTTCTTAAGACGCTCTAACATGATGTTTTGCATAGATGATCCTCGGGCGAAAAACGGAGTGACATTCATTACTTTTTCTGCGATAACATAATAGAATTTCATCTCGTTTGCTGTCACAGGCCATTTTTCCATTTCAAAAGTAGGCATTCGGGGAGATGCCGTACTCCAAAACAAGGTTCTACCTCCAAGAGCAAAAACCAGTGTTGCTTCCGAATATTGAGGCAACCGCTTCCCAATAGGTGTTGCGACTTTAGGAAAATAATTGTTTAAAAGCCGATCAATATTCATTGTGGGAAGATTTTGCCCATGAGTTGGTAAAAGCAAATCCCCTGCTTCCAGAAGACCAATTTGTTTTTTTTTATTTTTCCATTGTTCACATAATCTCCATAGAACCGCCCCGCCTCCTGCTCCACTGCCAACAATCAAAACGTCATATTCTTTATTAGTCATTTGCTCCAACGGTATAACCGAAATCCATTCGTTTGGATGTGATTGCACAGTCTCACTTCCTTTAGAATTTTTACGCATTTATATAACTGTATTACTTTTTTCTTTTATTTATCTTGAATTGAGAATTTTTTTTACTGGGAAGTATATTTAAATCATTCAAAAATTGAAATTCGTAATAAGCAAGTCCATTTTATTAGACTTGCTTATTACGAATTTTTTTATTTACCCTTTTAAAATCGAAAATTAATTCTTGACATAAAATTATTGTGTAGTTATTATCGGTTACATAAAGTAACCTGTTAACAAAAATATATTTAATATAAATTAATTTCAAAACATATTTTTAAATAGGTGCTTATTTTTAATAAAAGGGGGACGTAATTAGATACCAAACAAACTAAGCTTGCTGTCTCTTATATGAATTCAGCTAAATAAATATGTTTTAGGAAGGTTAAAAAATGGATATTTTATTAGCGATTTTACCAGCGTTATTTTGGGGAAGTATTGTACTCTTCAACGTTAAACTAGGTGGTGGACCCTACAGTCAAATACTAGGAACTACCCTTGGCGCTCTAGTTTTTTCTATCGGTGTTTATATTTTTATGAAGCCCGTTTTGACGCCAATGGTTATAATCATCGGGATTATTTCAGGCCTATTTTGGGCAGTAGGACAAGCCAATCAATTGAAAAGTGTTGATTTAATAGGGGTTTCTAAAACAATGCCTATTTCAACAGGAATGCAATTAGTGTCAGCTACTTTATTTGGAGTAATCGTATTTCATGAATGGTCCACAACAACGTCTGTTGTATTAGGTGTTCTGGCACTTATTTGTATCATTGTTGGAATCGTTCTCACATCTCTTCAAAGCAACGAGGAGAAAAACGAAGAACAAACAGGAAATTTCAAAAAAGGGATTGTGATGTTATTCATCTCAACTCTTGGTTACTTAGTGTATGTAGTAATTATCCGCTTATTCGATATAGACGGATGGTCGGCGTTATTGCCGCAAGCGATCGGCATGGTGTTAGGTGGACTGATGCTAACATTTAAGCATCAACCATTTAATAAATATGCCATTCGCAATATTATTCCTGGCTTAATTTGGGCAGCCGGAAATATGTTTTTATTTATTTCACAGCCACGTGTAGGGGTAGCTACAAGCTTCTCCCTTTCCCAAATGGGGATTGTAATCTCAACTTTAGGTGGCATTTTTATTTTAGGTGAAAAGAAAACAAAACGTCAGTTTAATGCGATTATCATTGGGATTATCTTTATTGTCGCAGCTGGAGTTATGTTAGGAATTGCAAAAGGATAAAGAGGAGGAAAAAATTATGTATACAGATTTAAAAGATAAAGTAGTTGTTATTACAGGTGGTGCAACTGGTCTTGGAAGAGCAATGGCAATCCGTTTTGGAGAAGAACAAGCGAAAGTTGTAATTAATTATTATTCAAACGAATCAGAAGCAAATGAAGTAGTACAAGCAGTTAAGCAAGCTGGTGGAGAAGCCATTGCTGTACAAGGAGATGTAAGAGTTGAATCAGATATGATTAATCTAATTCAATCTGCTGTAAAAGAATTTGGTACACTAAATGTCATGATTAATAATGCAGGTATTGAAAATCCGGTACCTTCACATGAAATGCCATTAAGTGATTGGAATAGAGTCATTGATACGAATTTAACAGGGGCTTTCTTAGGAAGCCGAGAAGCAATTAAATATTTTGTGGAGAACGATATTAAAGGGTCAGTTATTAACATGTCAAGCGTTCACGAACAAATTCCATGGCCATTATTTGTTCACTATGCAGCAAGTAAAGGTGGTGTTAAGCTAATGACAGAAACATTAGCACTAGAATATGCACCAAAAGGAATTCGTGTAAATAATATTGGACCAGGTGCCATTAATACACCGATTAATGCTGAAAAATTTGCAGATCCAGAAAAACGTGCCGATGTTGAAAGTATGGTTCCAATGGGATATATCGGAGAACCGAAAGAAATTGCAGCAGTAGCAGCATGGCTTGCTTCTTCACAAGCGAGTTATGTAACAGGTATTACACTGTTTGCTGATGGCGGCATGACTCTATATCCATCCTTCCAAGCTGGACGTGGTTGATTAATCAATAATTGAGTTGTTTGGTTTTAATAAGTTTAAATGAAGCAGTTAGCCTTCGCTAACTGCTTTTGTATTGAATAATTTTTTAAATACATGGTAATACTATAGATACACCAAGGTCGAATACGAATAACCATTGTGTTCTTCTTATTCACGAAGCAGTTAGCTTTTACTAACTGCTTTTCCTTTAAAAAAATAAATGAATTTTTATTAGATTCATTTCCGTATAACATTTTCATTCTCATTACACTATAACTGTAGCTTTATGTTCCACCTCTATTACAGGCAGGGCCTAATTTTCGTTTTTATAAACATATACTCTAATGAAATTAGGTATTTATTAGCGATTTATGCATCTTCTTAATCAAAGCCTCAGTAAATCACATGTATACTACAAATACTTCTGAAAACTGACACGAACATAAATTATTAATGGTATTTACACTTTAGCTTCTAATGTCGAAGTACTTAACCTCCCCCATGTAATCTTTTACAAATCATAACTCTGAATTCCTTAACAATAGTTATTACCTTCCAACCTTGTTCTTTTGGAATATGTTTAGTAATTGCTTTTTCCTTTGTTCAATCATCTACGTAAGTACGCTAGCGCAAGGTGTCATTACTGATGCCGTTCTCTTCTATTTTTTCAATTCTCTTTGAGATTAAAATAACGTTTTTATTCATGTTTTCTCTATTCATTTACTTCACGATTAAACCATTTATCTCTAGTTAACTTATCGAGAAGAAAATAATAATTCTCCGCTGTTACAAGCTTATAATTATTATTTTCCCAATAAATTTCTTTTAAATTATCTTCTGTAACCATTTCAACTAAATCCCCAGCTCATCGGGTTCTAATGCAAGATGCCCATATTATACAGAAACAAGCTCCTTAAAAGTAAAAAAACATAAAATATATAGATTCTTTATAAAGGAGCTGATAATTCAATGTACCCTTCCCATTATGTACCTTGGGGACAATGGCATCATACAATGTGGCCACATTATATGAATTGGAATCAATGGCATCAACATTATCCTCATCAAACATGGCAACAATGGCATCAATAATTTCCAATACCTTACCATCGTTAAAAATAAAAACTATAAAACAAAGGGTACCCTCTAATTGGATGCCCTTTTGTTTTAATATAAGAATTTTATATAAAAATTAATCCATATTTTTCGCATGATTTTTTATATGAGATTCATTATATCCGTCACTCTGAAAGATATTCCTAAAGTAAAAAATCACTTTAAAGACTGATTCTATAATCTCTGAAAAAATCCTGTTATACAATTACTCATCCGCGTCCAGCTTGGAAGGATGGATATAGAGTCATGCCGCCATCAGCAAACAGTGTAATACCTGTTACATAACTCGCTTGCGAAGAAGCAAGCCATACCGCTACAGCTGCAATTTCTTTTGGTTCTCCGATATATCCCATTGGAACCATACTTTCAACATCCGCACGTTTTTCTGGATCTGCAAATTTCTCAGCATTAATTGGCGTATTGATAGCACCCGGTCCAATATTATTTACACGAATTCCTTTTGGTGCATACTCTAGTGCTAATGTTTCTGTCATTAGCTTAATACCACCTTTACTTGCTGCATAGTGAACAAATAATGGCCATGGAATTTGCTCGTGAACGCTTGACATATTAATAACTGACCCTTTAATATCGTTCTCTACGAAATATTTAATTGCTTCGCGGCTTCCTAAGAAAGCGCCTGTTAAATTCGTATTAATTACTCTATTCCAATCACGTAATGGCATTTCATGTGAAGGTACCGGATTTTCGATACCTGCATTATTAATCATGACATCTAGTGTACCAAATTCTTTCACTGCTGACTGCACGAGATTGATAACATCCGATTCGACTGTTACATCTCCTTTTATCGCAATAGCTTCCCCCCCTACTTTTTTAATCTCGTCTACTAATTCTTTCGCTTCCGATTCATCAGATCGATAATTTACTACAACCTTTGCTTGTTCTTCTCCAAAACGAACTGCCATTGCTCTTCCAAGACCTTTTGCAGCACCTGTAATAACAACTACTTTTCCTTTTAAATCTGTATACATAATTTTTTCCTCCTCTTTATCCTTTTGCAATTCCTAACATAACTCCAGCTGCGACAATAAAAATAATTCCAATGATAATCGCATTAAACTGACGTTTTGTTTTCTTTTCACCTAATATAAAAATGCCACCTAAAGTTGAGATTACAATCCCCATTTGGGAAAGGGAGAAGCTTGTAGCTACCCCTACACGCGGCTGTGATATAAATAAAAACATATTTCCGGCTGCCCAAATTAAGCCAGGAATAATATTACGAATGGCATATTTATTGAATGGTCGATGCTTAAATGTTAGCAGGATTCCACCTAACACCATGCCGATTGCTTGCGGCAATAATGCTGACCATCCGTCTATATTAAATAATCGTATTACGACTACATAAACTAAATAGCCAAAAGTAGATACCAATAAAATTAAAATCCCTCTTTTTAAGTTCCCTGCTTGTGCTTGTTGTTTCTCTTCTGAATTTGGGAGTGATGTAAGAACGATTCCGATTATGATACAAATAAGTGCCAGAACACCTAATATAACAGACGTTGTTGTGGACCATTCATGAAATACGATTACTCCAAATAAAGTAGCTGACACTAATTGCATCCCGGTTGAAATAGGCATTGTTTTAGAAACTCCAATTAAATCAATACTTTTTAATTGATTAGCTTGTCCCAATGCCCAAAATAACCCTGATACAATTCCTACTCCAATTACCATTGGCGTTAACACTGGTTTTACAAAAATATAAATACCTATTGAGAAAAGAAGTGCACCAAAAGTTGTTCCAAGTACTTGACTATAGGGTCCTCCGCCCAATTTAACGTTAAAGAGTACAATACTCCCCCAAAATAACGCTGGTAAAATCGCTAATAAAATATCCATTTTTTCATCACCCCTATCCCTCCTACATAGTTACTATTACACCCCGTCCCCAAAAATTATTGTTTCTCTCCTATATAAAATATATACATCTTAAAGAATTACTAATTAATTTATAAATACGAATATTTTCCTATTACCTAAAAAAGAATCCATTTTGAAAATGGATTCTTTTTTCACAAAAATATTTGTATGTATCCTAATTAGGATATGAATTTTAAATTATCCTTTAGAGAACAGTTAATTATTTATGAAATTTCACACGCTCTTCAAGCGGTTGGAATTCTTTTTCTCCTGGTGCAGCTGTTGGATTACCAAATGGCATTTGTGCAATGAGTTTCCAATTAGAAGGAACATTCCATTCTTGTTTTACCTCATCGTCGATTAATGGATTATAATGTTGTAAAGATGCCCCTAATCCCTCTGCTTCTAAACCTGTCCACACGACTAGTTGGTGCATACCTGATGCTTGGTGTGACCAAATTGGGAAGTTTTCAGCATATGCAGCAAATTTTTCTTGAAGCGATTTCACTATTGCCTCATCTTCAAAGAATAGTACTGTTCCATAACCAGCTTTAAAGGAATCCATTTTTTGTTGCGTTCCTGAAAAATCTCCATCTCCTACTACTTTTCTTAATGTTTCAGTTGTAATATCCCATAGTTTATCATGAGCTTCACCAAATAATACAACTAATCGCGCAGTTTGAGAATTGAAAGCAGATGGAGTATATTTCACAGCAAACTCCACGATTTCTTTAATTTTTTCATCCGATACTTTTACCTCTTTATTAATCCCATAGTAAGTACGTCTTTCTTTCAGTGCAGTATAGAAATCTTTTGTCATAATTCAATTCCTCCTGAGTTTTAATATTCTTCAAAATCATACATCTCATAGATAATATGCGTTTAAAAGAGTTCATTTTTAAATCATTGAACTTCTTAACACCCATTGCCAGTCATTCTAAATCTAAACACACTGCTTTCTTCAGTTTCCCTAAAAAGCCTTATAACATTATTCGGTACTATTTTACCCATTCTCCATTCAGATATTCTACGTGTTTCATATTTACACAAATATGAAAATAACCTTAAATTGATAGTCAAAAAAGCCAGGTAACACGAATAACGCATTACCTAGCTTTTTACATTTTCAAATTCAATTCAAATAACCATACTTAATGAATAGTTGTAAAAATTATACTCATTACTTATTTAATAATTAACATCTCATAAGGGTGTTGTTCCATAAATCTGTTCTCCCATGGAATATCTAATGACGTCCAATTTGAACCGCCATCTACCGACTTATAAACCCCTTTATTACTAAATAAATAGAACGTTCCATCACTTGTTGCCTTTAATACTGGTATGATTGTGCCCTTAGGAGTTGGTAAACCTGCATTCATTTCTGACCAAGGCTGATCTTTTTCTTTCTTATAAATAAATGATTCACAATTTCCATTATTGTAATCGTGTGCTACGTGTGGATTTGAAGATGTCGCGATAATAATATTTTCTGGATCATTTGGATTAACTGCCATTTGATATGCGTAATGATGCTTTAGCCCACTACACATATAGTTCCACGTCTTACCTCCATCATTACTCTCCGCATACTCTTGACCTGGTTCTTTCAAGAATGAATCACCTAACACCCCGTATAAACGATTTGGAGCATTGCGATGTGATGTAAGAATGTGAATATCTTGAGGGTAGTTCCCCTCTTTTTCCTCAGTCCACGTCTTACCTCCATCTACACTTTTAATTAATCCCCCAACCTCAATCGTTGTATATATAGTTTCTGAATTATTAGCATCAATTTCAATATGTTTTACGTGGTGCGTATATGTTCGTTGAGGAAAGAACCATGATGAATACGATGGCATTTGTCGATAATCCGTTAGCAGTTCAAAGCTGTCTCCTCCATTTTTAGATACAAACATGGCGCTCGGTTCAGTTCCTACATATACGATCCCGTTACCGTCATCTCCCTTTGCTGGAGATACAGCAACTGCTGTAATAGCTCTCATATGAATAGCATTAGCTGGGAACACTTCACCGAAGGAAGGTAAAGTTCCAATCGCTTCCCATGAACTTCCTCCATCTTTACTTCTCCATAATCCTCTATCAAAAGTACCACAATACATTCTTTCTGAATCGTATGGATCTAAAGCTAACGCAACTGGATTCGCACCTACAAACTGTGATTGGACACTCCATGTTGAGTCTTTTTTTTCTGCAATTACAAGCTCTCTATCAAACGCTAATATAAATTTTTCCATAACTAAAATCTCCTCGTTTCATAATATATCTACTGTATTATTTAAATTTTCGCCATTACAATTTAAGAGGCGAATTTTATATGCTATAGCATATAAAAGATAAAATTTATAATCAATATGTGATTAAAAACTTACATTATATATTTTGTTAATTTCACATCAGTGCGATGAACAAGATACCCTGTTCACTCATATAAGTCCATATGCCACCTCCAAATAACTTGCAATATACATGCTATAGCATACATATTATAGAATGCATGATTACATGGCAAACTTTAATACTGTCTTAGAGTAAGTTCTCTACATAGCCAAAAGCAATTCAACAGCCATAATATAAACGCTAATCAAATAAACAGAAACATTTTATTGAATAGAAAATAAAAAAGAGTGCAACTTTGCACTCTTTTTACTCATTCTTTAATCTTAGAAATCAAAGTTATCAGGGTCTGGACCAACGCGGTGATTTTGGTTTAACGCATCGATTTTTTCCATATCTTCTTTCGTTAATTCAAAGTTAAATACATCAGCGTTTGCAATAATACGGTGTTCTTTCGTTGATTTTGGAATTGTAATTACTCCATTTTGAAGATCCCAACGTAAAATCACTTGTGCTGTTGTTTTACCGTATTTCTCAGCAATTGCCTGTAATGTTTCATTATCTAATAATTGACCTTGCATTAGTGGTGACCATGCTTCCATTTGAATACCTTGTTCTTTACAGAAAGCTTGTAATTCTTTTTGTGTTAAACGAGGATGGTATTCTACTTGGTTGATCATTGGCTTAATTTCTGCATCTTTTATTACATCTTGCAGGTGATGAATTTGGAAGTTACTTACGCCAATTGCACGTACACGCTTTTCTTTATAAAGCGTTTCTAACGCTCTCCACGTATCTTTATATTTCCCTTCTACAGGCCAGTGAACAAGATATAAATCTAAATAATCTAGTTGTAATTTTTTTAAACTCTCTTCATATGCAGCAATTGTTTCTTCGTATCCTTGGTCTGCGTTCCATACTTTTGAAGTGATAAATAATTCTTCTCTTGAAATTCCAGTCGCTTCAATACCAGCGCGAATTCCTTCACCTACAGCTGCTTCATTTCCATAAATCGCAGCTGTATCGATGCTACGGTATCCTGCCTTAATTGCTGATTTAATTGCTTCTACAAGCTCTGGTCCTTCTTCTACTTTAAATACACCTAAACCAAACCAAGGCATTTCTACACCGTTATGCAATGTTGTTGTACTTTGTAAGTTTTTCATTATATTTTCTCTCCTTTTATTTTACTTGATCTCGTTTTTCTAATGACATGCTCCATGCTGTTAAAATAACAGCACCTACTACCATAATGCCGCCTACCCAAGCAGTATGAATTAACCCTAACGAATTCGTTACAATACCACCTAAATAAGCACCAAGAGCAATCCCGGCGTTAAACGCCGCAATATTAATTGCCGATGCAACATCGACAGCACTCGGTACAAATCGTTCAGCTAACATTACGACATATACTTGTAACCCTGGAACATTCATAAATGCGAATAGTCCCATAAAAATAATTGTGATTAACCCCGCTACCTTAAATGGTGCTGTAAATGTTAAAACAAATAATATAATCGCTTGAATAAAGAACATGTAAAATAGCGCTCGAATCGGATTATGATTCGATAATTTCCCGCCAATCACATTCCCTATTGCAATGGCGATTCCATACACTAATAAAATGATAGTAACCGTATTAGCTTTAAATCCTGTTACTTCTTGTAATAACGGAGATAAATACGTAAATGTTACGAATGTTCCCCCATATCCTAATGCAGTAATGATGAAAACTAGTAACAGTCTTCCGTTTGTAATTAATTTAAACTGATCGCGGAATGATACAGACGCACCTTTTTTCATATTAGATGGAATGAGAATACTATTTGCGATTAAGGCAATAATTCCAATTACTACAATTGCTAAAAATGATGTTCTCCAGCCAAATTGTTGACCAATAAATGTTCCAATTGGTGCTCCTGTAATAGTTGCAACTGTTACACCAGTAAACATAATGGCAATGGCGCTAGCACGTTTATTTTCTGGTACAAGTGCCGCAGCAATCGTTGAACCAATTGACATAAACACACCATGCGAAAGTGCAGAAACAATTCGCGCAATAAGTAATACAGTGAAACTTGTTGCGACAGCTGCAATTCCATTACCAATAATGAAAATAATCATAATCCACATTAATAACGTTTTTCGTGACATATTAGCTGTTAACGACGTTAATACCGGAGCACCAAATGCTACGCCTAACGCATATAAAGAAACTGTTAAACCAGCTGTTGTCACCGACACATGTAAATCTTCCGAAATAGATGGTAATAAACCGACACTAACAAATTCAGTTGTCCCAATCCCGAACGCACTAATTGCTAGCGCTAATAACGCAAATATACTTCTTCGATTCGTCTGAACTTCTGAAGACGATGCTGTATATGAATTCAATTGATTTCCCCTCTTCCCTATAATTCCTATCATAATAGTGCGATAAAAAGGCCTTTTTATCTTTCAAAACATATATTTAATCTCTACAAACGCTATTATGAATGGTTTCATTCTCTTTTTAAAGAACGCACTTTAAAGTACTATAGATACTTTTTAGTACCGTAAAGCTTGTCTCTCTCCTACATGTACTATTATGAAATATATTTAACATAATGAATAGTACGCACTTTAAAGTGCTGTAGGTACTAAAAAGTAACATAGTTAATTACTAGTACCATAAAGCTTGTTTCCCTCTCACATGTGCTATTATGAATCATATTTAACATAATAAAAAGTACGTACTTTAAAGTACTATAGGTACTAAAAAGTAACATTTATATAACCTAGCTTATTTTGCTCCAAAATTAACATCTACATTCAACGAAGAAAGGTTTCATATGGAGAAATACTCTCTTCCTAGAGAGGCGACTTTAGAGGCTATTACTTGAAAATGTAAAGGATCATGTTCATTATCACAAACAAATAATAAAAAAGGCAAAAACGAACAGAAATATGTTCATTTTTGCCTTTTTATTAATTCATTAAAATGTACGACTTTTGGAAAGGAAATCTTTATCGGCTCCCGTTACACCACTTTGCCCCCAGTTTCCTGGAATCATTTCACGAATAAGAATTAGCACTTTATCCAAAGGTGCATGCGTATATTTAGAGGTTAATTGTGTAAGCTCATTTACCCACTTATCCTTCGTCTCTTGATCAAATGTATTCCATATATCAATCTTAATAATAGCCATTCCATCAACGTTACCAGACGATGTATCGTAGGACTCTTTTGTCTCCCAATTGGACACCCTACTTTTCTCAGCAAAGGTAGCATCACTTGCTACAGCCCCAGCTTTCCCCCAATTTTCTTTCTCAAGTTCCGTTATCAACACTTGAATTTTGTCAGGGACAATTTTTAATCGTTTTATTGTAAGTTCCGTTACATTATAAATGAATTCCTTCTTTTCTTCTGTTGACATCGTTGGCCAAGTATTTAGTTCAATTAATGGCATAGTATTGCCCCCTAAAATTAATTATCTATTCACTAACTACAGCTATTGATTCAAATGATTTTTAACTGCTCTTATTACCAATTCGTGATCTTCTTCTGGTGGTAGTCCTGATACTGTTATCATTCCAATAACCCCTACGTTTTTTACTCTGATAGGAAAACATCCACCAAACGCAGCATATTCTGAAGTATCTAAAAGATATTTTTCATTATATAAAATTCCAGTTATTTCACTTTGTATCTGCATATAATACGAGCTACGATCATGCAGGGAAACGACTCGCTTTTTACGCTCAATCCATTTCGTATTTTCCGCATTTGTCCCTGTCATCTTGAAATGAAATAATTGCACACCGTTTTTTGTTATATCAACAGCAATCACTTTACCCTCTTGCTTTGCTGTTTCCACGATAAATAAACCTAGTTGCAACGCATCTTCATTTGTAAAAGAGGAAAATTGAAGTGTTTCCTCCTCTTTTAAAATTTGTTTACTTATTTCATTCAAATTTGAAGAACTCATATTTTTAACCTCCATAATTGTTTTATGCCACACCGACATTTTTTTGAAATTATTAGGCCATATCGTACAACCTTTTAAACAATCTGAATCTAAATAAACTGTTATAACATCATTGGTAATTAGTACCGAAAAGCTTGTTTTCTTCTTACTGGTGCTATTATGAATGATATTCAAAATTATAAAAAGTACGCACTTTAAAGTGCTATAGGTACTTTAAAGTACTATTTTACTTATCCCTATCTTACAGAGACTACTATGAAATATATTTAACATCTTAAAAATGTATGTACTAAAGAATAATATTTTTCATATCAAACTTTTTTGCTCAATGGCTGTAATGCAAGCCCATCAAATTTTTGTATAAAAACAAACGAAAAATAAAAGAACCTAGCCGATACTAGATTCTTTTCTTATCTACAAAATACTCTTATATTTCTTTTGAGTTGTTAAAAACGAATTAGAATAGAACTTCAACTAAAGGCCCATTTTAATTACAGTAAAAGATTGGTGAAACGATACATTACACCACCTAAAAATAGGAGGTAACAAAAATGAGTGAAAAAACAGCAGGCTTTTCACAAGTAAATCACGTCGGAATTACAGTAAGCAATTTAGAAAAATCTATCGTTTTTTATGAAGCATTAACAGGTAAGAAAGTATCAAACATTGATGAAATTGGCGGAACAAGAATGGCGCAAACACAAGGACTTGAAGATACTCGTATTAAATATGCCAATCTACACTTAGACAATTTGAACATCGACATTCTAGAATACGTTGCCCCTAAATCAGATAAAGCATCTTACTCAAATGATCAAATTAGTGCGATGCATCTTTGTTTTGAAGTAGAAGATATCGATGCCGCTGTAGAACGTCTAAAAGCAATTGGGGTAGAACCAGATGGAGAGCCAATTATCTTCCAAGAAGAAGATGGCTTGAAATCTGGATTTGGTACAGGCGTTGCCTACTTCCGTGATCCAGATGGTACTAATTTAGAGCTAATTGCTCCAAAAGGTCCATTTAGACGTGAATAATTAAAACAAATTAATACCGAAACAGTCACCTTATCTCTGAAAAGGTGGCTGTTTGTTGATAGATTAAATAAAAAGGACAAACTCTCCAACGTGAGAAGTTTGTCCCAAAATAGATATTTCATATTCCACTACTTTGACACTAAAATCAAAAATCGTGAATTAGAATAATGACTTAATACTTGCTAAAACAGTAAGTACACCTACAATAATAACAAATACGTTACTCATTTTCCCTTTGTACTTAGCTAATACCGGTACTTTTTGAATCGCATACATCGGTAATAGACATAAGATAGCAGCAACTAATGGACCGCTTAGAGAATCAATAAGTCCAAGAATACTTGGATTTGTATAAGCAACAAACCAGCATGATAATACAACAAAAGTAAGGATTATTGTCTTAATTGTTTTTTCTTCAATATCTTTTCCACGTGATTTACCAAACTTAATAATCATGTCACGCATTACTTCAAATGCTCCGATATAATGGCCAAGGAATGACTTTGTAATAGCCACAAAAGCAATAATTGGAGCTGCAATCGTGATTACAGGCGAATTAAGCTCATTCGCAAGATATGAAAGAATTGATAAGTTTTGTTCTTTTGCCATTTTTATATCCTCTGGAGTCAAGCTCAATGCGCTACTCCAAACGAAGAACATAACAACAGCGAATGTCATGATATAACAAACCTTTTGTATTTGCGCACATTTCGCATCAGTGGCTTCGATTCCATACGTAGCTCTCTGTTTCACAACAAATGATGAAATCATAGGTGAATGATTAAATGAGAATACGATGATTGGTAGAATCATCAATATCGTCCCAAAATAGCCTGTTCCTGTTGAAGCAGTTGAAACAGCTGAAAAACTAAGCATTGACGTATTCCACTGTGGAATTAAAGATATTGCGATAAACAGTAGAGAAACGATGAAAGGATACACTAACATACTCATTACCTTTACAGTAATATCTTGACCAAAATTTAGTATAGCGATAAGACCAAGAACTAATACAAGTGATAAAATTGCTCTTGGAGGTTCTGGCATGTGCAATTGATGCACGATAAAACTACTTGCAGTGTTTGTAAGCGCAACCGAATACATTAGTACGATTGTATAAATTGAACCGAAATATACGATGTTAAAAATGATACTCGCTTTATTTCCAAAATACTCTCTAATTGTACCTGTGATCCCCTCATCAGCAGAATTAGAAGCGTATATCATTTTAGCAAGCGCCCTATGTGAGTAGTACATAACTGGATATGCAAGCAATGTAATTAGCAGTAAAGATAATAAACCACCTGAACCTGCATTAATCGGTAAAAAGAGCACCCCTGCTCCAATTGCAGTTCCAAATAGACTGAGTGCCCATGTAGTATCCTGCTTATGCCACTTTTTCGGATCTGCATATTGCTCATTGTTTAGTGCGGTATTTTCAGCTTGAACTTCTATTTTCTTTGCAGTATTCCCGTTCATATAATAACTCCCCCTTGTATCTATTCCTGCATCTCTCTTTGCATCTAACAAATATTCCCTTTCCGGAAAATGAATTCCTTACAAGTTGCCCCACATTGTATGTCCTTCATCATAATGAATCCAAATTGAAACATTCGCTAATTAGCGTCCTAATATAATTGTTAGCGTTCACAAAAAAGTTTACTCGTAATATCCGCTCTTTATATAAAGACCCCTTAAGAGAACAATATAGAATAGACTTCATAAATACGTTGCAACATTTCTAATAACAGTGTATTACTTTAATGGTTTCTCTTTTTTACTTTTAACAGTAATTTTAGCTAAACCGGCCTCTCTTCATTTGCGAGGCATTTCTTTCTCAATTCTATACATTAACTTTCATAACTTCGGTAGCACTGATAATATTGCTTACACAAGCCACTGAAGCACATTACATTCATTTCGCCTCTAATCACACACCTTTCTTACTAATAATCGCATTTTTTATATTTTCTCCAGAGATAATAAAATTTCTCTCGACGCCCTCATTATAACGTGTATATTTATAAAATTAATATTTTTATATTTTCAGAAATATTAATTGGATATAATTTTACATAGATAACATTTTACAGTTCGCATGCAACCCTTGTTCCTATCGCTTAAAACTGAATGAATTAGCATAAAACACAGTCACATATTATTTATCCAAGTTACTTATTATAAAGATACTTATATTCTTCTTTGTCAAAAAAATTTATTTTAATTTAAAAAGATATTCTAACAAATAATTAATGTGGTTAAAAAGAAATATCTTTTTGAATATACCAACCAATTTTCAGGATATATATTATCGACATTGCATTCATATACATTTTTAGGAAGCTACCTTTTACTTGATGGCAATAAGAGGACCGCTAACATTTTACAAAAACCTACGCTAAACGCAAAAATACAATAAGCTGCCCATATCGGGCAGCTTATTTACATAACAATTGTTATCAGAGGTGTGCAAACAACTGAATGCAATGTAATCTTAATTCGAGTTTTTTCAACTCTTCTTCAGGAATATTGCTATATTTATAATGAATCGTTTTTATATCATTTCCTTAGAGATGATATTATTGATTATTGCACGATTCAACCTATTAAAAGCAAATCATGTAATCTTTAAAATCCTTCGTTAACTAGCTCTTTTATTGAGTTTAATTTTGAAGAAAGCTCGATAAACCATTCTTCGTCTCCTGTTAATAATGCAAGGTCTATCAGATAAAGGATTTGCTCCTTATTGATTACCTTTGATTCAGGAAGTTTGTTAACATGTTTACTAAAGAGTAAAATCGCTTCGTTTATTGTGTACTTGTCGTCACGTTTCACAATACTAACTGTAACTATATCTTCCGCTTCATCAAGTGATACAATGTAACCAACTATGAATTCGCCCTCATTTGATATTCCACGAACCCAATCTCCTACTTTTAAAACTTGATTATTATTTGACATCATACTTTTTCACCTTCTTATAAATATTTTTTGTGACGATAAAAACGAAATTAAACTGTAATATTTTCCATTACATTTCAATGGTAAGAACTTACGTCTCTATATAACAAGTAAGCCACTTAACGTTCTTGATTGATAAGATCAACAACTTCTTTCATTGTATAATTCTTTAAGTATTCACCTAGATGTTCTTCCGCACCTAAGAAAATAGTGAACAGCACTTTTCGCATGTTTGAACCTACAATACACTGATCATTTGATTCTGGGCACTTAGGCTGCAATGCACCTTCAGAGGTTATTTGATAAATATGCCAAAGATTAACTTCATCTAAATCTCGGGCGAAAATAAAACCGCCACCAGTCCCCTCTTTCGATTGTATAAACTTATGTTTTTTTAACAAACTTAGCACTTTGCGAATGCGTACTGGGTGAACCCCCGCACTTTCTGAAATAGCATTACTTGTTGACATCCTGTCTGGCTGTAAAGCTAAATAAGTTAAACTGTGTATGGCCAAAGTAAAGTCGCTGCTCATTGTTTTCCTCCTACGATCAAAAATATTATTTCTCCTATATTAACATACTGTAGCCATAAATATTACAGATAGGTTAGCCAGACGTTAAAATATATAAGAACCACTCTTAGCATAAAGAAATAGATTCCATAACTCCCTTTAGCTTTTTAAGTTAAACATACATTTAAAGACTCCATTGTTTCTTCACTTGCTCTTCTGCCAACTGTTTAATTTTTGTCCATATCGTATCTTTGCTTACAATAACATTTGTTTGATAATTTCTATCGTTATAATTGACTGTAACACATACTTCTATCATTTCCTGCTTCCTCCTTTCAAACAAATTTCTTATCTATATTTAAGTCCTGAAAAGTCTTGGATTTAGTTATAATCTCTAACCTATAACTTCATTTTTTTGATAATCATATTTAAAAATCCCACTGTTTTTTGACTTGTTCTTCTGCCAATTGTTTAATTTTTGTCCACACCGTATCTTTGCTTACAATAACATTTGTTTGATAGTTTCTATCTTTATAATTCACTGTAACGCATACTTCTATCACCTTCAGTTTCCTCCTTTCAAAAAATTTCTCTCTCATACCATTACTTATTAATTAGCCAACTTTTGCAGTTCAATATTTAAAAATGTTCGAACGCTACGTGGTAAAAATTTACGAATTTCTTCGTCATTAAAACCAATCTGTAATCTTTTCTCGTCCAGCATAATTGGGCGACGCAACATTAGCGGATGCTCAATTATTAATTGATAAAATTCATTCAGCGAAAGCTCATCTATATTTATATTTAAGTCTTGAAAAGTTTTGGATCTAGTTGAAATTATTTCAGTGGCACCCTCTTCAGTTAAACGAAGAATGGATTTAAGTTCATCCACTGTCATAGAATTGGATACGATATTTTTTTCAGTATAATCAATTTGATTCTCTTCCAGCCATGCTTTCGCTTTTCGGCATGAACCACAGCTTGCTGTTGTATATAAAACCACCATATTTCACTCACTCCTTTAATGTTCTTTATAAAATGTACACTTTAAATATCGTTTGTTGAAATGTATTAAAAAAAATTACAGTTTAGAATCAAATTCACGTAATGTTAGTTATTCGGCAATGTTTCGTTTATTTTTTACTACTCAGTTCTTTGCATGCTTCTTTTATAAAATAGTTGAAACTACATTTTACAGATGATGACAACTCACTTCTTAAATCTATACTGTAATTTTAAACCTTACAGTTCTATTAATCAAATGTTAAGTCTTGGATTAATTAATCATTTTTTGTGAATGTCCCCATAGTGTTATGCCGACCCATTCCAAATGCACTTCAAAGTACATTTTATTCATTTCTTACTTACATGTGTTAGTATGAACGATATTCCGCATAATAAAAAGTACGTACTTTAAAGTGTTATAGGTACTAAAAAGTAACATATAAACTTTCTAGTGCAGTTCTACATCGGTTATTATGAACGATATTTCGCACAATAAATAGTGCGCACTTTAAAGTGTTATAGGCACTAAAAAGAAATAATTTTATTATTAAAGCGTATGTAAGTCCAAAACTGTAATCTACATTCATCAAAGGAGTTTTTTTATGAAGACATACAATATTCCTGTAGAAGCGACTTTAGAAGTTATTGGCGGAAAGTGGAAGGTTGTTATTCTTTGCCATTTAAAAAAAGGAACAAAAAGAACGAGTGAATTAAAACGTTTAATGCCTGGTATTACACAAAAAATGTTAACACAACAATTACGGGAACTAGAAGAAGATGGTGTAATCCAAAGGAAAGTATATGACCAAGTGCCACCGAAAGTAGAGTATTCTTTAACGGATTACGGTTCGTCTTTAGGAGCCATACTTGATTCCCTCTGCACTTGGGGAGAAGTTCATCTTGAAAAAACCGGGAACACATCCATGCTGATTACAGCAGATGAATAATAGCTGTTCCTACTATATTGAAAACAGAAAATAGGTTGAGGCAATACGTGCCCCAACCTATTTTTTATACCTCTTTATAACTTTTTGCAGTAATAACTGTTTCGAATTCAAAGGTTTCCGGCAAATGATCGGCGTAAGAGTATTCAAAAGTGCGTCCATCCGTTAAGTAGGCCACCTGTTCCACTCTCATTAGGAAATCTTGATTTGTTAAGTTCATAAACTGCTTTTCTTTATCATCCGGGCGAATTCCTTTAACCCTAACAACGGATGTTCCCACTTGAAGACCTAGTTTATTTTGAATGTGGGAGTAGATTGATTCCTCTAAAACAGAAACATCAACACCTGGAATGACCGAAATCGGCATCCATGTATGCTCCATAATCGTTGGAATACTGTGAATGATGCGGAGGCGGATGATTTTATATACAAAATCCCCTACTGAAATACCCAATTTTTCAGCAATGACTTCATCGGCACCGACAATCGTAAACTCAATAATTTTACTTTCTACCTCACTGCCATAAACAGCTTTTGTACCTGTTAAAGTTTGAATCATTCGCGCCTTTTCTTGCTGACGCCAATCTTGAACGACCGTTCCACTTCCGCGCCGGCGAATGATGTAGCCGTCTCTAACTAACAGATCCAGCGCCTTTTTTATAGTAAGGACAGAAACATCAAATTCTTCAGCAAGGACGGGGCTACTTGGAATTTTTTCGTTAATCTTATATTCGCCGTCTAAAATTTGCTGTTTCATTTTTTGATAAATGCCGAGGTATTTTACTTGTGTGGATCCGCTTGCCATTTCCATACCTCCTTTATGCTGTATTCCCTCTTCTATTCATTTAAGTTTAAAGCCTCAAGTTTGTAAACGGAAGGTGATGGCGCAGCAAATCCGTTTTCTAAGATTTCAATATTCGTTACCGCTTCTTCGTCTTTCACAAGCTTTGGTGCACCATTTACAATTGTTTCATACGCTGCATCATAAAAACGACCGTAATCACCAAGCGGCGTTTTAATTTGTTTTTCAATCCAATCACCGTTTGCATTGCGATATTTCGCAATTCCATAGTACATCGGCGAATCTTCACCAAATCCTGCACTCTCAGGCATAATACCCGCTTTCAAATCATTTTCCTGCTGATCTTCACCATATTTAATAAACGATCCATTTGTTCCATGAACGATAAAGCGCGGATAATCTTTCGCTACAACATGGTTCGTTTTCAATTTAATTTTCAACTTATTTCCGTAATGTAGACCAACATCGAAATAATTATCAACCGCACCTTCCACTTCATTATTACGAATATCGTATGTCACCGTATCTGGACGGCCAAACAGTGAAATCATACGGTCCATCGTATGAATACCTAAACTGTAAAATGAACCTTCTTCTTTCGGACCTTCGTGAGTGATTGAACCAGGACGGAAATAATCAATATGTGATTCAATCTCGACAATATCACCAAGGAATCCTTGTTCCACAACTTGCTTCACCGCTAAAAAATCACCATCAAAACGGCGGTTTTGATAAGGCATAACTACTACACCTTTTTCTCGTCCTAAAGCTAATAATTCTTTCGCATGTCCCACTGTATCGCAAAATGGTTTTTCCACAATAACTGATTTTCCAGCAAGTATAACTTTTTTCGCTAATTCGTAATGCGTATGTGCTGGCGTACAGACCGTCACCACTTGGATTTCTTTATCATTCAACAATTCGTTCAAATTAGTAGTGAAACTAACACCTTTTTCCTTATATGGAGCCGCTAATTCTTCATTAATTTGGCGAGCAAAAATCGTTTTTACTTTTATATTTTTACGTATATTCACATACGGTAAGTGATAGCGGTTAGCTGATTTTCCAAATCCAATAAAGCCCATTGTTAATGTCATATTCTTCAACTTCCTTGCTCATAAATTTTTGATTCTATATTTATTATATATTTTTATCATTAAAAGTATATAGTTTTGTTTTTAAAATTATATATAAAAAAGTCGAGATGGAAATCATTTTCTGATTCCGATCTCGACTTTAAGTTATAGACTTATGTTCTACCATCATTTTATTTACACTCGATGAGTAGTTACAGAGCTGCTTCATTACATGCTCTTATTCATACATATAAGAACGTGTCATCGGAATTGTATCGTTAATACCTTTTGTAAATACAAATTGATGTAAATCAATATTACCTGTAAAGAACGAAGCTGCACATGCATTTAAATATAAGCGCCACATACGAATGAATCGCTCATCTTTCGTTTTGCGAACTTCCTCCAGTACGTTTTCAAAATTTCGAGCCCAATGCTGTAATGTTTTCCCGTAATGTCTACGTAAGCTTTCCACATCAACAATGTAAAATTGTTCGTTTGTCATGTTCGTGATTAATTCGTTAACAGCAGGAACATATCCGCCAGGGAATATATATTTTTCAATCCAACCATTCGTAGCACCACCATTGGCCGGAGAAGTAATACAATGAAGTAGCGAAATCCCACCATCATTTAGTAGTGCATTCACTGTCTCAAAGTATTGTGTAATGTTGTCTTTTCCTACATGTTCAATCATACCTACACTAACAATTTTATCAAATTTACGATTCTTAATATCACGGTAATCAAGTAAAGATACTTCAACTAAATCCGTAAGTCCCTCTTGTTTAATTCGTTCGGAAGTCTTAGCATACTGTTCCTCACTTAACGTTACTCCCATCGCTTTCACACCGTACTGCTTAGCGGCAGCTGTAATGAGCTCACCCCACCCGCAACCAATATCTAATAGCGTATCACCTTTTTGAAGGTTCAACTTTTTCAAAATATGATTCACTTTATTATCCTGAGCTGTCGTTAAAGAATCTTGCTCATTTTGGAAATACGCACAAGAATATGTCATTGTTTCATCAAGCCATAATTTATAGAAATCGTTCCCAATATCATAATGATAAGCAATATCATCTTTATTTTTTTGTTTTGAGAAATTCCATTTACTTTTGAAATATTGCAACTTACTATCACCTAAAAAGCTATCCTGCCTTTTATAAATAGATTGAATTGCTTTTTCAAGATTCCCTTCTATTTCAAGATCCCCATTCATATATGCTTCACCGAATGCAATAGAAGGATCCTTAGCAATCTCTTTTTTTGAAAGCGGCTTATGGAATGTTACATGAAATTGAGGTTCCCCTTCTCCATATTGTATTGTTTCTCCATTCCAAAGTGTAATTTGAACTGGATCTGAAAAAAGATTTTTAAGTATTTTTTTATAAAAAAGTTCTTCAACCATATAAACATCTCCTACTAAAAAATTGAACAAAAAACTATACTAGTTAATAAGTCTTTTTGAACATAGCTTAAAACCGTTATGACTTCTTGCTACGAGTGTCATTATAAAACGGTTATATTATGAAGCATAGTACGTACTTTAAAGTGATGAAGGCACTTTTAAGTACCTATGAAAACTTTAATCCATTATTCATCACGGCTAAAACAACTGCTATTCTGGTATAGATCCCTACTTTTCACCGTAGTAACTTTCTAAAGTTTTATACTGAAAAAACACCACCTCATCAATAGGTGGCGTTTCAATATTACATATATAGATTTCACTTAACTTTACTATTTTTTCTATCTATGCATCGTTCTCCCCATACGGTCAATTGATTTAATACATTTTGCAAAGACCACCCATAATCAGTTAAGGAGTATTCTACTCGGGGTGGAATTTCTTTATAGATTTCACGTGTAATCACACCATCATCTTCTAGCTCACGTAATTGTTGCGTCAACATTCTAACAGAAATTTCAGGAATTAGACGCTGCAACTCGCTCGTTCGCTTCGTTCCTTTCGTTAAGTGACATAAAATGACGACTTTCCACTTTCCCCCGATAATTTCTAAAGTTGCTTCTATCGGTATATTGTATTGTTTCACACGATCTCCCTCCTTTTTTCTAAATTTCTTCTCTATTGTTACGTAAAAACAAATAATTTTCTATACGGCACATTTTAGTTCCTACAGCACAAAAAAGTACCTATATTACCAAAAAGTAATTATGCCGTTTAAAAATATTTCTATATACAAAAAGAAAAACGAACGTATTCTCGTTCGTTTTTTTCTTGTTTATTCTGCTGTAATGAGCATAGACGTGTTGCCATTCTTTTCAAGATGATGTTCTCCCCAGTTACAAAGAGAATCGAGTATAGCATCTAAAGAATGACCGTATTCCGTTAACGAATACTCTACTTTTGGCGGCACTTGGTTATACACTTTTCTCTCGATTACACCATCTTCTTCTAATTCACGTAATTGTTGCGTTAACATCTTTTGTGTAATACCAGACATTAATTGTTTTAATTCGCACGTTCTCTTTTTATCTTTCTTTAAATGACAAAGGATCACTACTTTCCACTTCCCACCGATAACCTGTAAAGTCGCCTCTACAGGAATATTGTATGTTTTCATATAAAAATCTCCTTTAATAATGTGATAAGGCAAGTAAGCTAAAGATTTAAATATTACTTTTAAGTATCTATAGCACCTTAAAGTACGTACTTTTTATCCTATTAAACATGTTTCATAATAGCATACGTAAACAGCAGATGAGTAGTACGGCACTAAAAAGTACCTGTATTACTTTTTAGTATCTATATCACTTTAAAGTACGTACTTTTCATTATGTAAAATACATTTCATAATAGCATTTGTAAGAGTTGAGTGAGTCATGCAGTATTAGAAATTACATTCTTGTCCCGGTACTTTAAAGTGAGTATTTTTATCATACATTTTGTCCGACGATGAAATGACATATTTTCATTTTCACATCCATTCACAATGATGAATTAATTTTCAAATACATTTTAGGAGGATATTAATAATGAGTAAATTACTAAAAGAAAAAATTGGTTTTGGTACAGCACCACTAGGAAATATGTACCGTAATATTCCAGAAGAAGAAGCAATCGCTACAGTGGATGCTGCTTGGGATAATGGCGTTCGTTACTTTGATACAGCTCCGCTTTATGGATCTGGTTTAGCAGAAATTCGTCTTGGCGAAGCACTATCAAAAAGAAATCGTGATGATTACTTTTTAAGCACAAAAGTCGGTCGAACGATTTCAGATGAACTAGAAGATCCATCTGCACGTGATTTAGGTGAAAAAGGCGGACTTTTCGAATTTGGCCGCAAAAATAAAATGATCAATGACTATAGTGCAGATGCAACACTTCGTTCTATCGAGCAAAGTTTGAAACGTTTAAAAACAGATCGTCTAGACTTTGTTTTCATTCATGATTTAGCACAAGACTTTTATGGTGATGAGTGGATTTCACAATTTGAAACAGCTCGAACAGGAGCATTCCGTGCACTAACACGTTTACGTGAAGAAGGCGTTATTAAAGGCTGGGGACTTGGAGTAAACAAAGTAGAATCAATTGAACTGATGCTTGATTTAGAAGAAGCGCAGCCAAATATATCCTTACTAGCTGGTCGTTATTCATTACTAGACCACGAGCGTGCATTACAACGAGTAATGCCTGCGGCTGTTAAGCATAATATGGATATTGTTGTTGGTGGCCCATATAGCTCAGGTATTCTTGCTGGAGGTGCTCACTTCGAATATCAAAAAGCATCACCAGAAATCATTGCAAAAGTTGAGAAAATCAAAGCTCTTGCAGATCGTCACGAAATCAGTATCAAAGCTGCTGCATTACAATTTTCACTAGCGAATCCAGCAGTTGCTGCCGTTGTTCCTGGTGCAAGTAAACCGGAACGAATTGTAGAAGACCAAAACGCCTTAAATACAGTAATTCCAGCAGTATTCTGGGAAGAAATGCGCGAACAAAAACTAGTAGCACCTAATGCACCACTACCAATCAACGTAAAATAAATTGAAACCTTAATCAGTGGGGCAATCCCCACTGATTATTTACCCGCAAATACCGGGATGAAAAGGAGCGTAATGAACATGGCACAGACTACTACATCTATGGAAATTTTCGGTTCACCTGAACAAGTATGGCAATTAATCGGAGGTTTCAACTCCCTTCCAGACTGGTTACCTTATATACCTAACAGTAAATTAACGGAAGGCGGTCGTGTACGTCACCTAGCTAATCCAGATGGTGACACGATTATAGAACGATTAGAAGTATTCAATGAGAAAGAACGATACTACACGTATTCAATCATGAATGCACCATTCCCAGTCACTAATTATTTATCTACAATCCAGGTGAAAGAAGGTACTGAAAGTAACACATCGGTAGTAGAGTGGTCTGGTACGTTCACTCCTGTTGAAGTTAGTGATGAAGAGGCAATAAACCTTTTTCATAGTATTTACAGTGATGGACTGAAAGCATTGCAACAAGCATTTCTAGATTGAGCTATTAAAAACAATGAAAAGCAAAGCGATATCGCTTTGCTTTTTTATAAAATCCCTTTTAACTTTTCACCAATTAACTTCGCTACATACTCATAGCCTTCTGGTCCAAAGTGTAGCCCATCTCTTTCATCATTTTCTACAAACCTTTTATAATTCCGTTCTTGAATCATTTCAGCATACAAATTTAGAAAATAGCTTCCTGTTTCTTTCGCCACTTCCTCTACCACGTCTGCATACTGACCGAGTACTTCATTTGTTCTATTATGCTGTCTTTCTTCATCAACTGGGGCAGGACTAATAAGCAGTACTTTACCTGAAGAAATATGGTTCACAATCTTCTCTAAATTTTCTTTGTATGCTTGTAATGACCCTTGCGAAAAAGAGACTGCATCATTCGTGCCAAGAAAAACTGTTACGAAATCTGGTTTATGTGATAATACATCTTCTTTAATCCTTTTTAACGCATCAAACGTATTATCACCTGGAACACCTGCATTCACTACGTTCCAATTCGGAAACATCTCTCGCAAACGTGGTGTTAACCTCGGCGTTCCATTGAAAAACACTTCATCAGCTGTAATACTATCCCCAAAGCATACTAACGTTTTCATAAAACTAACTCTCCTTTTACGTATGAAACAACTTTCCTTCTACCGCCTTAATATATCTTTCAGCAGAACGTTCCACTGCCTCATTTGCATGTTCTTTTACTACTCGATGAAAAGCGTTGTATAACCGATTAAACTGTAACGGCTTCACTCGATTCACCATTTCTTCCACTTTTCTCGCTGGTAATGGAATTAAGTTTGGATAGCTGTACATAAAGCTTACCCATCGTTCATCCGCTACAACTTGAATAATATCACCTGTTAACAAAATTCCTTTCCCATCATTACCTTCTTCCCAATGTAAGACAGATCCACCTTTAAAATGACCACCTAAACGATGAATAACCAATCCATCCGCTAATTGTAAAGACTCACCAGACCAATAAATAATACGACTACTCGGGCGCATCACCCACTCTTTATCATCTTCGTGTATATAAATTGGTACATCAAATGTCTCTGCCCATTCTACTTGTGTTGAATAATAATGAGGATGAGACAAGGCAATTGCATCTAGTCCACCAAGCTCTTTTATTTTCGCAATTGTCGTTTCATCTAAATAAGTAATACAGTCCCATAGTAAACGATATGATTCTGTTTTCACTACATATGCCGTTTGACCAATCGCAAATCCTGGTTTTGTTGTAATACTAAAAAGCCCATTTTCCTCTTCGATTATTTCATTTTTATATGTATCACTTGTTTGTAAGCTTTCTAGCGTCGTCCAAGACTGCCCTTTCGGATTTACATATTGTCTCTCTTCATCACAAATATGACAACTCACTGGTTCTTCTACACCCGCTGCATACTGCACGCCACACGTTGTACAAACGAAATTTTTCATCATAATTTCCCCTATCCCTCTATTTTTATTAAGCTGATTTTTGTTGATAATGATCTGCTTTTTTATTTTCAATTAATAAACTGATAAAAGTAAGTAAATAAACACCTGTAACGGATAATGGAATGACAGTAAATCCTTTTTCTGCAAAAAGAATCCCGCAAACTGACGTTACGAATACAGTCCCTACGGATAATAAACCATAACTTTTGCTTTCATAAATCCATACGTACGGGATAAAATGAACACCTATTAACATCGCTACTACAAAAGGTAACCATTCTGGAAATTGAAAATAGGCAAGTAATACAAGCGGAATATTCAATACATTTATCCCACCAATTAATCCTGCCAAAACCCCTAACGGGTTTCCTTTCGCAAACATATCAATTTTCAATATAGCAGCTATCATTAATCCAAAAGGAAACACACATCCCATACCGATTAAATATACCCACACCACTTGTTTTTCAGAAAGAACAAAGCCCATTATACTCATAACTATCCAAAATAAAACACCAGCTAATATAATCGGTAATCCTCGCTTCGTTTTGATTGCTAAATCCTTTTTCGCTTCTGAAACATTCATTTCACGATCCCCCCAAAAATATTTGTACTATAAAGTCACCTCAACCTCGTCCATCCAATAACGCCAAGCTGCTAAATAATCTTCTAAATCTTTCGGGTGGTGCCGTAAACATGTATCTATACGCAAATATAATCCTATGACTATTTCTTCATATAAATCACGGTCTTTTTTATGAAATACACATTGTTTCATCGCATAATCAATCGTTTCTTTCGTTACATCTTCCGGGGTTGAACAGAACGCATAAATTAAATCGTATATAGGATCTCCTAACACTGGTAAAGGATCAATTACACCATGCAGCTTATTCTCTTGAAATATAAAATTATGAAATCCAAGATCACCATGCAGTAAAAATGGATGATTTATTCCAGTCCCTCTATTTGGGCTATTTGCTAACTTAAGAACTGTTCTATACTCTTCCTCACTTATGTAACGTCTTACATTTTCATAAGCTTCCATCACATTTTTCGTTAAAAATGCACTCCAAGATTGAACCGGACTTTCTTTCCAACCCCAGCCATCTATACGTGAAACTATTTCATACTTATTAATAACTTCTTTTACAAGGGTACTAAGCGTAATTCTTTTTTGTCCTCGTCCGCACGAAGTACTACCTTCAAGGAAAGAATACACAATATATGTATGTAAAGGTTCCTTATACAAAAGATTTGCAAACAAAGTATTCCTTTCATAAAAAGAAAGAAAAATAGCTTCTTCACGTATTACTTCCGCTTCATTAAGTTTTACAACGTATTTTTCATCCAACAAATATACAGTACTTGCCGTTCCCCCGTTCAGCACTTTTACGCTAGTTGGATAATGTGAAATCACTTTCTCCTTAACTAGTTGTGCAGCGATTGTTGAAATGTCCATTCCCTCACCCTTTAATCCCGAAGATTTCTTCAATTCAAAAGACAACTTTACTATTATTTGACAAACATAAGGGAATTCCTCCTAAAAATCTTAATATAACAAAAAATAATTTTATTTCATTGCAACTGCTTCCTTCAATATTTCATCAAATAATTCATTCCATTTATGATAATGTGATACAATTTCTTCACTCCAAATGATCTTCATTTAATCTAGTAATTTCTATTAAATTATCTCTTTCTTTTAACTTACGAGCTAAACTTTCTACACCAAAAACTTCTGTAAATGTGTGGCTACCTACTATTAAGTTAATGCCTTTAAATTTCGCATGTTGCACTGTGTATAATGTTTTTTCTCCAGTTATATACGTGTCACACCCTTTTTCTAATGCACGTTCAATCAAATTTGTATTGTTCCCTGCACCAGTTAAAATCGCAATTCGTTTTACTGGTTTATCATGGTTTCTCCAGCTCTTCACTTTCTCTTCCATTTTTTCTTCAAGTCTTTCAACCAAGTTTAAAAATGCAATCGGTGCTTTAAATTCTCCTATTCCAGGTAATTCCTCTTCCTCATACGTAGAGTATTCTAAAATTGTATCTATCGCAATTTCATTAAATAATGATGTACACGTACCAAATTCAATAAAATCTAAAGGCAAATGAATCCAAAAATGATTCATTTCATATTGTTTTAATTTCTCAATACAAGCCTCTTCCATTCCAAATAAAAAACTCCACGGTGCATGATGTGTAACTATCATGTCGATTCCATTTTTATACCCTTCTTCAATCGTCTCTAACGTCAAATTTGTTGTGTAACCAATTTTGTGAAATTCATCTTTACTTATATGAGTAAATCCATATTCACCATCACCGTATTTATGAAGATGCTCTCCAAATAATGATGTTATATATTCATTAAACTGCGTTATATTCATTTTTATTTCTCCTTTCATTTACTTTTATATTTCAAAAATAAGGAAATACTAACAACAACGTTACATACATATAGGAGGACAATATGAAACCTGAATTTTTAAAAGCTGTACATGATGCCATCGGAAATGTCGAACACATTCATATAGAGGAAAGCGGTGCTGACAGCTTACTCATCCATCATGATGATGCACAGCAGTTACAACAAGTCGCTAAAACGTTAGAAAATAACAATTTCCGCTCTGCTTTAAGAACAACTGGAGATGCTTCGTATATTGAAGTATTGAACAGATAGTGAAAGTCCGGATGTATGCCGGGCTTTCTTTTTTATAGTAAAACTTCAAACTCTTTCACATACACAGCTGTACCAGCAATATCTATTTGTAACTTCTCATTTTCTACATCTTTCGTTACATATACCGTTACACGACCATCTTTATGTATTTCTTGCCCTTGTTCAACGATTAACTCCATTTCATGGTCAAAATCTTTCTCCACATACGTCGCATAATATGCTCCCATTACACCTGAAGCTGTTCCTGTCACGGGATCTTCAATCGTTCCAGCATAAGCTGATGAGAAATGACGCCCATGCATATGTACCTTTTCGTCATAAGTTTCTAGACAAATTGGGTGAATAGAAGCGTTAGGTATTTCTTTTAATACCGATGGAAACACCTCATTGTTAGGTTTCATTCTCTCACATACATCTAGATTTTTAACCGGTACAATTACGGTCCAGTTCCCCGTACTTCCATATACAATCGGTAAACTTACATCTAAATCATTTACTTCTAAACCGATACTATGAGCTAATTTTTCTTTTGAACCTGTAAATTCTTTAAACTGAGGTGCTGCCTGCCTCATTTTAATAAAGGTTTCTCCATTTTCATTTACACCTATTTGTATCGGTAAAATCCCGGCCTTCGTTTCAATCGTAAGGCTTGCTTTCTCTTCTAATAAACCTCTTTCACGCAAGGCAAATATTGTCCCAACTGTCCCATGACCACATAAATCCATTTCAAAACCAGGTGTAAAGTAGCGCATTCTTATATCTCCTACTTCTGAGGAAAGAACAAAAGTTGTTTCGTTAAATCCAACTTTTTCAGCAATACGCTGCATTTCCTCTTCTGTTAATCCATCTGCATCTAATACAATACCTGCTGGATTACCCATATTCGGTTTATTCGTAAATGCGTCATAATGAAATACGTTTATAGTCTTCATCTTCTTTTCTCCTAACCTTCTTTAAAAATTTTATAATAAAGCTCTATCTCCGTTTTCAACGAACAATTATTTCTCCAAAATATTCTCTGCATCTTTTCATTTGAAGTATGTGCGCTTCCGATGTAATAAGTAGCCCCTATTTCCTTTAACATATGTAAAGATTGAAGATGCAGCCGGGAAGCAATTCCTTTCCCACGATAACAAGGCATTACCCCAAAATAAAATAATCGTCCTTCACTTTCTGTTCCAGTTTCTATATGCGGTATGGACATACCAATCAGCTCATTTTTATCATAAAAAACAATACATGACTTTTCCCAACCCTTACCTAACTCTGTTTGTACAGAATAAAAATGTTCATCGATAGTTAAAATTGAAGTTTGATTCCCTGAACCCGACATACATTGTTCCCAAATATATTTAAATTCTTTTTCCGATAACGTTCCTTCTGCTATTGATCGATATGTATATTGTCTTTCAAGTTCTTCTATATTGTTCAATTCTCTACATACTTCTACCTTTGCTGCGTGCAAAGAAAAACCTGCATCAAGTAACACCCTCACACTTGAGTTATAACTACTAAACCTTTTGTTTAATACAATACTCGCTCTTTTTAACTCCCAATTAAAACAAACCTCTTCAAATCTACTTATCTTTTCTTTATATGTTTGTACGTTATACAAAACATCTTCTTCTATTTCTTCAATCGTTACTGCATGTGGTAAGCCATTTAATACTTTTTTAGAAGGGCCAAACAAATTCTGAATGATTGCAAGATCGTATATCACCACTTTAATTCACCTACACCTGGCTCAATAAACTTCCCTGAAACATCCTCATTTGAATCTATTATCCAATCATATATATTTTTTGCTCCTTCAGCCGGGGTCATATTCGCATCAAAAGCACCAATTTCAGTCTTTAATTTTCCAGGGTGAATAGCAGTTACACGAATTCCTTTATCCTCAAACTCTTGTTGTAAACAGAGCGTTAACATGTTTTGTGCAGCTTTAGCAATTCGATATGAATATGAGAAATGGCCTTGCGGAAACTCTTTGTTGGCCATTTTATGCAATGAACCTAACCGAGAGGACACATTTATGATTCTCGGATGATCCGATTTAGCTAAAGCCACATATGTACCTTTTACAGCTCGAATTACACCTAAGCAATGAATATTAAATAAGTCCGTTAACTCTTCTGAATTCGTATGTAAAACCTCAGTCTCCTTTCCAGTAATTCCTGCGTTATTTATAACTAGATCAATATACTCTGTATATTCCTCAAGCTGTTTCTTAATTTGTTCTGTACTTTCATCAGCCGATAAGTCTGCTAATATAGGAAAACATCTGCAACTAAACATTTTCTTCAATTGTGTTAACGCAACCTCAGTTCTAACTAACGGATAAACGATATGTCCATTTTCATGAAACACTTTTACTAACTGTAACCCTAATCCGCGATTTCCACCTGTAATTAGAACTCTCATATATTCATCTCCTTATTTTTAAAATAAATAAGAAAATCCATCCACTTACCATTCTCTAATGAAAACGCCTCTCTCTTGCATTCAAAAGAAAAACCGGCTCTTTCCGCAAGACGAACGGATGGCTCATTATCAACACGTATATGTAATTCGATTCTATGAAAATGAAGACGATTAAAAAATAACGATACTGCAGCTTTCACACTTTCCATGCCATATCCGTTTTTCCAGTATTGATTATGTATGGAATATCCCATCATCGCCCATTGATAGTCCATACGTAAAATTTTAATCAGCTCTAGCTTACCAATATTAGCTCCGTCTTCTTTACGAAAAATACCTAATACGTACATCTCATCTCGATGTGCTGCTTCATCAAAGCCCCTTATCCATTCCGTGAACCATTCTTTCGTTGATGATGCCATAACTTGATAACCATCGTCATATTTATACTGCGATGGTAACCTCTTATGAAATCCATCTAACCAATTTTCATAATCATCATTTTGGAACGGACGGATCATCAATCTCTCTGTCTCTACCTGTAATAGCGGTAGCTTCATTTACATCTCTTCCCTTAATTAATATTTGAATATTCTTTATTATCTTACACAAAATACAAAATCTAGTAAATTATTATGTTTTTGATAAACAATGACCTGTTAAACTACAATATTGATTTTTGAGAAATACAAAAGGAAACCCTGTTCTGAAGGGTTTCCTTTTGTCATCATACTCTCAATCTTATCTGTAATTTAAACCTTTGTATTCTGTCTTTAATATTCCATACACATCAACATCTTCATATGTATTTAATAAAAGTCTATTTTTTCTCAATGTGCCTTCTTTACGTAAGCCCGACTTCTCTAACACTTTAATTGATGATCGGTTTCTAGAAATGGCAGATGCCCAAATTCTATTTAAACCTAATTCGATAAAACCAAATTGAATTATTCTGTTTACAGCCTCAGTTGCAAAACCCTTTCCCCAATAATTCTTACCAATCCAATAACCAAGTTCACCTCTATTGTTACCCTTGTCAATTCTTAGTGTAATTGTACCTACAATTTCTCTTGATTCTTTAGAGACAATTCCTAAAGGGTATTCAATTCCTTTCCTTATAAGTTCTGGTTGCATATCAACCCAATCTTGCGCGAACTCTAATTTATATGGGTGCGGAAGGCCAAGAATATTAGCTAATTCCTTATCATTAGCTAACTCTTTAATTCTAAACACGTCATCATTAGTAAAAGGTTCTATACATAAATGCTCAGTTTCTAATTTTATAGCCATAGTTTCTCCCCCTAGTACTGAAATTAGTTAGCTCCCTTTATTTTCAATATTACACTAAAAAAACATAAAAGGTTTTAAATATTTACAATATCAACCAACAGAATCATAAACAAAAAATCCAGTTATGCTTTATACATAACTGGATTCCTCATTACCTAATCGTTTTTTATTTTACAAGTACATTTTCTCTTAATTCTCTCTTCAACACTTTCCCTAAAGCATTTTTCGGTAACTCTTCTACGAATACCACTTCTGGAATTTTGTAACTTGCTAATTTCTCCTTACAATACTGAATAATACTTTCTTCTGTTACTGTTGTTTCGCCATCCTTCACAATGTAAGCTCTTGGAATCTCTCCCCAAAATCCATCTGGAACTCCAACTACTGCAACTTCTAAAACACCATGTATTTCATGAATAACATCTTCTACTTGGTCTGGATATACATTGTCACCACCACGTATAATAACGTCTTTATATCTTCCCATTATGTGCAGGAATCCGTCGTCATCTATCATGCCAGCATCGCCCATGTTAAACCAATTATCTTTTACTACCTTCTTTGTCGCCTTTTCATTATTCCAATACCCTTTAAACATGTATGGACTTCTTACATGAATCTCTCCAACTTCATTTGCTTTAAGTTCATGTCCTGTTTCTGGATGAACAATTTTCACCTCTACATTTTTCAAGGCTTTTCCTACAGAAGACATCTTTTCTTTTCCCATCATTGGATGCCATGATGTTACAACCCAACCTTCTGTACTACCATATCCTTGCACCATATAGATTCCTTTTTCCATATATTTTTGGATGAGTGTTTCTGGCACTTTTGTTCCACCACTTTGTGCTACTTTAAAGGTTGAAATGTTACGTTCTTTTTTATTTAGTTCATCAAGCATATAGCTATAAACAGCCGGGAATGCAAGCATCGTAGTAATTTTCTCTTCTTCAATCTTATCCCAAATAAGAGTAGGACTCGAATCAGCTAAGAAGATCATCGTAACACCATGATAAATACAATTTAAAATAGAAAGCATGCCACTCATATGAAATAATGGATGCACGGATAAAAAGCGTTCACCTGCTGGAATTTCTCTTTGTCCTGCAATCTCTGCAAAATAATGATGTAAGTTTTTATGTCCAATTACGCATGCTTTTGCCTGTCCAGTCGTTCCTGAAGTAAATAAGTAAATGGCATCATCTTCTTCATGAACTTCTACGTTCGGTTCTGTCATTGGCTGTTTTTGCAACTCTAATTCAAATGAACCAAAGCCTTCTTTTGTCGTTTGAATTACATAAGGAATTTCTTTAACAGCATCAACATTTAATAACACTTCACTAAATTCTTCATCAATAACTAACACTTTTAATTTCGCTTCTTTTGCAATCGTTTCTAATTCATATACAGTAAGCTGATGATTTAGCGGAATACATACCGCTCCAATTTTTAAACTTGCCATCATAACGCTTGGAAATGGGTGATTATTTTTGCATAGTATTCCTATACGATCTCCTCTTTGCACACCATTATGTAATAAATAATGTGCAAGCTGATTTACTCGTTCATTATATTGCTGAAACGAATATCTTTTCCCTCCGCCTACAAGCGCTTCCAAATTTGGTGATTGCATTGCTCTTTTTTGTAATAATTTTTGCATCGTTCTCAAGTAAAACTCCCCTTTATATATGTTAGGTTTTTTATTTTACCAGATTAACTATTAATTTACTAAAGATTACACTTAGTGAATATAACAAGAATATAAAATAGCCATTTACTTCACAAGTAAATGGCTATTTCCTCTTATATATTAGAATACTTCTTGTTCATTACATATTGCACATACTCAGGTGCACTTTTATCAATCTCTTCATCACTTAATTTATATTCGGCACCATATAAATAAAATGAAGGTATAAATTTCATGTCTGTATATAAGCATGTAGCTTGGAATGGTTTCGTCAACTCATCCATCGTAATTCCGCTATTTTCATAATCTTTTTCTAATCCACCTATAGAAACTGCTACACCAAACTCTTTTCCCTTCACTTTATCCCCTTTTGATCCGTATGCAAATCCATATGTTAATACATCATCAAACCATTTTTTTAATAATGGCGGTGTGCTGTACCAGTAAAGCGGAAATTGGAATATATATCTGTCATGTTCTACTAATAACTTTTGCTCTTCTTCAATATTAAACTCCCAGTTTGGTGCCACTTTATATAATTCATGCACCGTAATTTCATCTGAATGTTTCTCAAGTTCTTCTATCCATCTTTTATTAATTTTTGATTTTTCAATATGAGGGTGTGCTACAATTACAAGTGTTCTCATCATTTTCCATCCCCTTTATAAATGAATCAATCCTTTACATATTAGTATGAATGCATTACATATAATTGAAAAGTACGTACTTTCAGGTGCTATAGGAACCTTGAGGTACCTTTGGAGGTGTTATATGCATCAAAATGATAACTGTCCAATTGCAACGACGCTCGATGTAATCGGTGGAAAATGGAAAGTTCATATTTTATGTGTTTTGATGGATGGAAAAATGCGAACAAATGAAATCCGACGAGAAATCCCAAACATTACGCAAAAAGTTCTGACTCAACAACTTCGGCAACTTGAAGCTGATGGGATTATCCATCGTACTGTATATCAAGAAGTACCACCAAAGGTTGAGTACACAATAAGCGAATACGGGAAATCTTTAATGCAAATTATGAATGAACTATTTGAATGGGGAAAAGATCATCAGCTCAAAAGATTACATGACTAAAAAGGCACTATATACTTTGTTTAATCCTCAATGTTTATATTTTGTGTTTTTATAAATTTTATTTTTATCGTTTTTGGGCTAACTTGTTTTCTTAGATTGATGGACGTGACCCCACATCCATCAATCTAAAAAGATATAATTAGAAAAATGAGATTTCTATACAATTTCGCATATAAACACTACTTCTACCTCATTAAACACTTGCCCGACTTTTTCTAATCTCAATTGTACGTAAACTATAAAGGAGCACACCTAAACCGAGAATTTTTTCGTTATTAGACGCATTAGAACCTAAGGTAATAGTAGGTACATTTAAACCCATAAACCTTTCACTCCATTCTATAGGCATATATCCCTGCTTACCAATTACTAATGTACGTCCATCTATTGTACGGAGAGTACTTTGAATAAAATCAAACTCAACTTCTACATCTGACAATTTTGTGGCTTTATCTGTCATCAAAGTACCTCGTATCATAGTAAATCCTTGTATCATTTTTTCTTTAAACATACCAATCTGATTATAATTTGAATCATAGACTACCCAATCATATCCGTCCACTTCAGTATGAAAATAAGCTAGAATTTCCCCGCTACTCGTTTCTAATCCGTAAACATCTTTATTATGTAAAAAGGGTATTACTGAAAAAAGAATATTTGATGAAACCATCTTTGTTCCTGCTATATACTTACCATCAGGATGATATAGACCAAATTGCTTGTTTCGTTTTGGTAATTCTAATACAACCAAAGTATCAACATCCCAAAATGTTGCATTACTTTTTATCATATTCTTTTGTATCAACTTTCCTTTTCTTAACTGCCAAAATCCAATCCCAAAAAAGATAGAAGCAGCGATAACAAAAAAGATAAACTGCCCCCAATTAATATGTCCCCAATCTTCATATACAGCGCATAAAGCAAGAATAAAAATACCCGTCCCAATTAACAGTTTCAACTTTCCTTTTCGTTTATAGTAATCAAATAATTCCATTTCTATATCTTCACCCCTTATTTGTGGTTCCTAACTATTAATATATCAAAAACATATAATTCCCTCTATTCAAAAATATAAGTTCTTCCACTGTCCACTGCATTGGAAACAAAGTGATAGTCGGCCTTTTGAGCTCAAACTCCTGAGAAAGAATAAAAGCGAAATCAATATTTTTTTATTTTAGAGATAATACCATATCACCATCAAGCTAATAAAAAGATACTCCTTAAAAATAAAAAACGCTATTCTCTCTGTAAAATCATAGAAAAGAATAGCGTTTCTTATTTTGAAATAGAAGTCAGCATTTAAACTAAACATGCTAATATTGATTTTGTGCGATTGTCAGTTACTTCATAATAAATTTCTAATCCTTTCCGAGTACCTGTAACCATTTTAGCAGCCTTTAGTTTAGATAAATGTTGACTAATTGTACTTTGAGGCATTTCCAAATCCCCATACATTGTTGTTACATTAGTAGGACCTTTTGCAAGCATTATTTTTACTAATGATAAACGAACAGGATGCGCCAATACCTTTAGTACTTCAGAGATTTCTTCAAACATTTCTTTTTGTTCTTTCATCTTATTGCTCCCCTTTTATATACATATTTATGTTATCCATATATATAATTCGAAGGTATATACAATTTTATGTCCGTCATTTTAAAAAAATATAAAAAAACTTTTTCTCGAAACTAAAGGAGTATCTTCACATAATGTCTCACTATTAGAACTCTTATAGATACAGATGTATGTACTCTACACTCAGCTCACTAAAATTAATAAAAAAGAGAGCAGATAACCTGCTCTCTTAAGATGCCTCCTTATGTTCCGTGGAATGTTTTACACTTCCTATTCTCTTTAGCTTATTCCAACCTACCGCTACTCCTCGAATCGATGAGAATATAGATTTAACGACAACATAAGTCATAAATTGACGATAAATAAAGCGTTGTAAAATTAACCATACTAATGGTTTCGGATTCTCTTCCTCTAATTTAAATGCAAATAGAGATGCGAGAAGATCCATTAAAAAGAATACAAAATAAAATCCTAAAACTTTTAGCGGATCACTACTAAATAACCCCATAATCATTAATATATCTGCAAAAGGAGCAATGAATTGCAAAACATATTGGAATAACCACATGTTAGGCAATGCAATAAACCCTAACGTTTTATGCTTTGAATTACATAACGCTTTTCGATGTTTCCAAAGACATTGAAGTGTACCATATGACCAACGATATCGCTGTTTAATGAGACTTTTCACATCTTCAGGTGACTCCGTAAAAGCATACGCCTTTTCTTCATATACAATTCTATGTCCTTGACGTAAAAATGTAATAGTAAGATCTGTATCTTCTGCTAATGTATCTTCGCTTAAATATCCAGATTCAACTACATTCTTCTTACGCCACGCCCCAATAGCCCCTGGAACGACTGTAATACAATTTAACTCATCAAAAGCTCTACGTTCTAAATTAAATCCTGTTATATATTCAACATGTTGCCAAGTAGTTAACAAGTTTCGTCTATTCCCCACTTTGACATTACCTGAAACTGCTGCTACATTTTGATCTTCAAAGTGTCTAACCATGAGAGAAATGGCGTCTTGCGCAATAATAGTATCCGCATCTAAAGTGACAATGATCTCTCCTCGCGATTGTTGAAACCCTAAGTTCATTGCCGATGATTTCCCGCCGTTTTCTTTCTGAATGAAACGAACTTTAGGGTGTTTATAAAATGTTTCTTGCATTACTTTTGACGTACCATCTGTCGATCCGTCATCCACAACAATAACTTCAAATTCTCCATACTTACTATCCAAAATTGAGCGAATTGTCTTAGCTATTACCTTTTCTTCATTATATGCTGCTATGACAACACTAACAAAAGGTTGATAGGACGAATGAATAGAGCGAGATAGCGTTTTTCTTTTCTGCTTCCACGCAAAATAAATTAAGAATAAGAATCGAAAAATCCCTAATCCAATAGCAATATAAAAAATAGTTGTTAATATATGTTTAAAGTATCCCGCCCCTGAAAAGACAGCTTTATTGTAAAGTAAATATTGCTCACCCTCAGAAGAAACTGGGGGCATAATTTCATCTCGTTCTTTATTCATTAAATCTGAAATTGTTACAAAACTATATCCATGCTTTTTAAGCTCTTTAATAATGATCGGCAACGCCTCTACCGTATGGGTACGATTCCCTCCCGCATCGTGGAGAAGAATAATATTTCCCTCTCCCTTATAAACGGGATTAAGAGCACGCTTTACTAATTCATTTGTTGATGGTGTTGCCCAGTCCTCAGGATCCACTTTTTCTGCTACCATTGTATAGTTCATATTTTGTGCCCGTAAAATAGGCAATATTTCATTTGAGGAATCCGGGTTCGCATCCGCTTCGTATGGTGGCCTAAACAAAACTGTAGAATGCCCAGTTATTTCCTGGATCAGACGTTGTGTCGTATTAAGTTCTACTTTTGTTCGTAGTAAAGACGTATCAGCTACGTTAGGATGCTTGAAAGTATGATTGCCAATTTCATGCCCTTCATCGTATATTCTTTTCACAATACTAGTATTTAGTTGCGCGTTTTCACCAAGGACAAAAAAAGCAGCTTTTATTTTATTCTCTTTTAATATATCTAAAATTTCCGGCGTATATTTCGGGTCTGGTCCATCATCAAATGTTAGTACTACTTGTTTCCCTTTCGGTTTTCCATATCGTTGCACTTCGTATGCAGATGGTAAGGATTGATATACTTCATCTGTAAGATAACCATCTTTACCTACTTTAAAATCTCTCAATCCATTTTGCTTTTCATTCTCAATCTGTAAAATTTCACCTTGTCCAGAATAATTCACTTCATCTAAACTAGTGATTTTATGTAATACATCAGGATTTTTTTGTGCCTCAATCGGATTTTTTAAAACTTTCCATATTGTAGGATCTTCTGCTCCTAATCTCCATAACGCAAACCCCTTTGCTTTGTTGTCCATTGCGATTTTCACTTGATTATAGAGAGTAACGCCGTCTAAGAACCAAGCAGTATGTTCTTTATCTCCTGTTTTATATCTAAAATAAGGATTTCCACTCATCTTATCCCATTGAATATTCATATCTGAATTATGAGCCATTACCATAACTTCTGAAAAAGTTAAAGATTTCGCCGGTTCCTTACTATTTACTTTCCAATCATATCCATAGTTACCGAAAGCAACTATAAGTTTATCAGACGGAATATTCAGTTCTTTCAATGTGTGTTGAAACCATTTATTTGAAGCAATTGGTCCTGGCTCTCCTGCTCCATAGTGCTCATCGTACATCATTACAATCATTCGATCTATTATTTTTGCTAACGCACTATAATCAAAAGCCTTATCATTAGCTGGAACATCTTGTGTAACGAGCAAATCATGTTTATGAAAGACCGTAGTAAGTTCTTTCATAAAATTTGTTAAGTTTTCTCTATCACTTTCAGGTACGGCCTCAAAGTCAATATTAATACCCGCAAATCGATTCTTTTCAACTTGCTTTACTAAATCATTTATAAACTTTGTCTTTACATCATTTGAGGAATTCAGCAACTTATGAATTAGCCCACTATCCGGACCAGAAGCTTCCTCAGTATAGTTAGTTAGTAAAGGCATAATTTTCACTTGATTTTTTTCTGCTAACTTTACTATCTCAGGTTTTATCTCACTTCTAATCGTTAAATCTGCTTTTAAATGATACCACTCCGGTACTAGCGTGGTTAATGAATCAATATTTTCTTTTAAAGAAGCGGTACTATTTTCATCCCAGTTTACATAAAAACCATACACTTCTTTACGTTGTTTACTATCCTTCGGCGAATTCACCAAATTTTTATTATCCTTCGTTTCGGTATTTGGTTTAAACTCTTCCTTCTTTAACTGCTGATCACTAAGTTTTTGATTAATTGGTACAAGTTTAGTATCTTGTTGTACAGCTGTATTCATATTTGGAATTTCTGGTGTTGAAAAAATACTTCGAAAGAAAAAATAAAATACAATACTTACGCTAACTATTGAAATACATAGAAACGAAATAAAAGCTATGTTTCTTCTTCCTTTCGGATCATAAAAAACAGGTTTTACTTTATCTTTCTCTTGTTGAATGTTTTTCTCCATTATATTTTTCACATACTCCTTCTTAATAGAACGATAGAATAATAAAGTGCAACTTTAAGCAGCCCAACTCCCACCTAACTTCTTTGCCCTAGCCAAATTTTGAGATGGGAGTTTTACTGCCCGCAATAGTGAGATAACTCCTTTTCACTTTAAAATGAATCTCCCACTTCTATATTTCTATTGATTCTTCTTTTCATTCCCTTGCTGGTGGCCTCTATTTTCTTGTTGAGATCCTCTTCCGTTGTTCCCTTGCTCGTTTCCAACACTTTCTTTCTGGGATCCTCTTCCGTTGTTCTCTTGCTGGTGCCCATTATTTCCTTGGGACCCTCTTCCGTTGTTCTCTTGTTGGTGCCCAGTATTCCCTTGGGACCCTCTTCCGTTATTTCCTTGCTGATTCCCATTATTCCCTTGCGATCCTCTTCCGTTGTTCTCTTGCTGGTGCCCATTATTTCCTTGGGACCCTCTTCCGTTATTTCCTTGCTGATTCCCATTATTTCCTTGGGACCCTCTTCCGTTGTTTCCTTGCTGATTTCCATTATTCCCTTGTTGGGATTCTCGACCGTTGTTTCCTTGCTGATTCCCATTATTTCCTTGTTGGGATTCCCTACCGTTATTCTCCTGCTTATTCCCTCTATTTTCTTGCTGAGATCCTCTACCATTGTTTTCTTTTATTTGCTTCGTTGGCTGTTCCTCTATTTTCTTTTGTTCTTTATGCTCTGGCTTCTCATATTTTTTGTCTTTTACAGAAGACAAATCTGGCGATACATCAGGAGATGACTCCGGCTGTGATTGCACCTCTTCTTCGTTTTCCACCGGATTAGACGGCGTGGCAGGCGGCGTAACCGATTTGTTCTTCTCATTCTCTTGCATTATATAGACACCTGTACCAATTCCAGCTTTTCTAGCATTCTCTCGTACTTGCATCGTGCTACTTTGATATTCGACTGTAATATGTTTTAGCTCATATTCTTTCTTTAATTCTTTCATTACCTTTTCCAACTTCGGTTCTAGCAACTTATCCTTTGCAATAGCGGTTAGCATAACTTGCTTATCATTCGTTAAATACTTATCCTCTTGACTCTGCTTTATAATTGTACGTATTACTTCTTGCAATTGTTTATTTTCCCATTGCTTCAATTCTTTTAAAATACGCCTTCCATCATCATTACAAGCTTGTAAATCTATAACGCGAAGATCCTTCGTTACGCTCACTTCTAAACTTGGATTTATATCAACTGAGACGTAAGCGAATACTTTTTCTTCCGGTTGGTTGTAGAAAAATAACAGCGCACATAGAAAACAAGCAACAAGTAATGATGCCGGCTTTAAGAAATAAGGGATTGAAAAACGCGATGCTTTTTGTTCTTGCTCATCAAATGAAATTTCCTCTCCAATCATGCAAGAATCCCCTTTTCTTTTACACGTAATAAACTCTCCATTTGGCGTTAAAACAACTACGCTATGTTTTTTTATATCCATCACAATTCCTTTATTCATCATGCTTCCCTCCCCTTATATAATCAAGAATGTATGTATAGTTGTTTGCGAAGATAATACACATTGCAATGATATATTTTCTATGCCGTTCCAACGTTTTACGACTTACCCTAACACGCGGTTCAATATGTTTAAGCGGTAACTTTTTCTTCCGGAACAGCTCCTCCATCATTTCCTCTTCTTTTATAATCATCTTTACAATTTCTATTAAGTGTTCACGCGTATCACGATGCTTAGGAGATTCTTTAGCAAGCTCTGAAAATGTGATTTTAAACTCAGCTAACACACTTTGAAAATGGAGAATTTCTTCCTTACGGTTACCATTTTCTATTTCCTTCATATACTCCGTAAGCGATACTTGCATTTCTAACATTTCCTCTTGCTCATCTTCTTTTAAAAAGACAAGGTTATGCTTAGACTCCTTGCGTATATAGTCAATTACATCTCTTTTTATAAGAAGATCAGCAAACGCTAGAAAAGATTTCCCTTTTTTATATGAATACTGTTCAATTGCTTCGTTAAACGCAAACAATCCAATACTATATTCATCATCCTGTTCTGTAATATATCGGCGGCAGACAGACGAGATTGATTTTCTAATAAACGGCTGATACTGTACGATAAAAGCTTCTTTATCTTCTTCATTATTTTGTATGTTACATACGATATCTTCTATTTTCGGTTTTCTTAAGATCTTCATTACTAAACTCAACACGGGTAATCTCTCTCCCTCCTTCTGCTTGAAATAGAAAAATGGTCACTAAACAAGTGACCATTCAACCACAGTTTCTTTAGGCTTGTCTTCTTGTTGTTCATATTTTTCAAAGCCAACTTTTCTATCGTTCTTACAGTTAGGCTTACATTTCACTCTACTTTCTTATTTTCTTCCGCTTGTTTTGCTTGCTCTGTTTCTATTTTATCTGCAATCCTTGAATAACTCTTCTCTATATCATTGGTAATTTCACCCTTTTATTTCGGATGCCCCACTTAATCTAGTAATTTTATTAACACGTCAATATTCTTTCATAATCAATTTTCTTCTATTTATTTTCTTCACTATACATATTCGGAGGAATACAAAGTTTTATGGGGGTCAAAAAATATTTTTTATAAAAAATACATATTTATTTCAAAAATAAAAACCATTGATTTGAAAAGGACTAATCAAATTGATGGTTTTCTTATCATATCTATTAAATTAAGTTCGGCTCTCATTATGTATAAAAAAATCTGCTGTTCTCCCTATTTCCTGCCGCTTTTCTCCATCGTTATCTTTCTTGATTATCATAATATGTCTTATCTGCATATTTTTGATCATTTCCTTTTAGATAAGCTAATATTACTTTTGGATTTTTAAGTAAAGCCCAGTCTCCATATGCATCAAATCTTCTGCATGAAGTTATCATGCCATTTTTAATGGTACCAAATTTCTTATTATTTCGTTTTCCCCATTCTTTTAAGCGTTTCGCGAAATCTGCATCCTCTGCCATAAGCATGTTTTCATTAAATCCGTTAATTGCCATAAAATCTTTTCTATAACACCAAAAAATCCCCACAGATATAGCTCCGTACTTAAAAAGTAAGGGAATTATAATTAGAATTGCAGAAAAGAATATTCCAAAAGACATTCTTTCGAACTTCCCATTCACCCCACCACCAATATATTTACCTGAAGATAAATATTTATCTACATTAGATAACAAAGACTCTGTCATTATCGTATCAGCATCTATAGTAACGATTATTTCTCCACTAGCTATTTCTGCCCCTGCATTTCGGATTTTAGATAAGTTTTTATCTTCATTTTTTAATGTAATACAATCATAAGATTTTGCTATTTCCTCTGTTTTATCTGTGCAACGATTTAAAACAACTATAACTTCCGTTTGCTCTTTATATGCCACTGATGCTTTTGCAATTGAATCCAAACATTTTCTAATGTACTTTTCTTCATTATGTGCAGGGATTATAATAGAAAACTTCACATCTTTTTGTAAATCGCTTCCTGAAGATTCGTTTATTTCAGTCATAATATTCCCCCTTATTTTAGATAAATATATGTTATACATAACATATATTAAAATTGATTAAGTTTTATTATAAAAAAGTACTTAAAACAATATAGACATATTATTTTAATTGTAATAGGGCTACTATTAAGCTAACAAAAATTGACGTTGCATAAGCTTAGCTTAATAGGGACGTGTTGGGGCCTCTATATAAAAAACCACAGTTTACACCCAAACTGTGGTTTTTTGACGTACAATGATTTATCAACTTCTGTTTTTAGTCTTAAAATCTGCAACAGAACCAGGATCCCTCCTGAAAGTATAAATTCCAAGGAGGGAATCCGTTTTTTTATTTACTTATATACGTACAGCTGTACCACTTACCGCAACCATTAACATTCCATCACGAACAACTTCGTAATCTACGTCAATACCAACGATAGCGTTCGCACCTTTTTGTTTTGCAAGTTCTTTCATTTCGTCCATTGCGATATCACGAGCTTCTTTTAGCTTACTTTCATAAGAACCAGCACGACCACCGACAACATCACGAACAGAAGCGAATAAATCGCGTACAATGTTGGCCCCCATAATAGCTTCACCATTTACAATATCAATATAGTCAATAATTTCTTTACCTTGAATTCCAGACGTTGTTGTTACAATCATGTTTGACACCCTCCTAATTTTTTATAATATTCAACTGCATGTGTCTCTCTATGACATATGCAATTAAATAAAAGGAATAAAATTGTTTAACATATGTATCGCTATAACATATGCAAGGGATCTATTAGAAATAAGATAAGCTGCAGTAAGCATCACCGCGCCAGGTAAATAGATAGCAATATCCGAAAGTTGGTTCGTGTGAAGAAGTGTAAAAATTATAATCGAAACGATGGATGCAATAGCAGTACCAACATATTCCGAAAAACGATTTACTAATATATGGCGAAATATAATTTCTTCAATTATTGGTCCTATAATCCCAAATACAAGTAATGTGAATATAATAGGCATCTCTGCGCCATTTGTAAGGATCTGTTCTTGGTTCTCTGGCTGACCTGTATTTAGAAAATGCATAATAGAATTTTCCACAATTATCATAAGTAAAACTACCATAGGAATGCTTACTATTTTCAAAATTGTTTTCTCTTTAAAATAAGTAAAACTTTCAATAATTTCTTTCCTAAAGAAAATGATTCCTACAATAGCAGGTACAGTCACACCGATGGCACTAAGAGCAAATTCTGATTCAACTAAGTTGCTGTTAGTTAAAAGGGATATGCCAAATAATATGAACAAGCCAATTTGAAGTAGTGCAAACAGTATATAAACTATTAGCATAATAAGTTCTTTTGTATTCGTTTTTATAAAGCTCACTTTATTACCTCCATAATGAAATTACTTAGAATCTTTGATTTTTCTTTCTGCATAACGTTCTCCTTCTAAATATACTTATATAAATTCCAGACCGGACGGTTCGGTCTGAAAACTAATGATACTATAAGTTTCTAGTTTTTTAAACCCGCTTTATAAATTATTTACAAAATCAAAACGGTACAAAGCAAATAAATTTATATTTCAGCTCCTGATTTACAATCAAATTCCAGTACTCATTCATTATTAACAATTAATCTTTTATAGTATGAAGTGATACGGCTTTTAACCGCAAGATCTCCTAATTAAACGAAGTGAAAATGAGAGTAGTTCAAACATTTTAGCTAAACATATTAATTAAAATTATATATAATACTCATATGTCGATACGGTAAAATTAGTTGCATGATATGACTGAATTAACCAACTGGTCATATTGTTTTTGACAGAAAATTCATTCGAATAGTATGGATAATACAGTTTGAGGTTTCCATCAGATAGGAATTGATAAGATATTTTTTGTTCCAAACTTATTTATACTCACAAAAAATCAAGAAAATAGAGGGTAAACATTACCTGGAATATTAAGCTCGTTTTTATTAGGAGGACTATAAAGCATGACTAAAGTTGATAAGGTAAAAGAAAAAATTATTGAAACATCTTTATATTTATTTAATACTAATGGGATAACTCGCACATCCATTCAGGATATAATGACAGCCACTGAACTACCGAAAGGATCTATTTATCGTAGATTCAAAAATAAAGAAGAAATTGTTCTTGCTGCCTACGACAAAAGTGGTGAGATTATGTGGAGTCATTTTCATAAAGCAATGGAAAATAAAAAGACAGCAATCGATAAAATCCTTGCAATTTTCCTTGTATATCAAGATGCAGCTAATAACCCCCCTATCGCCGGAGGCTGTCCATTGCTTAATAGCGCAATTGAAAGTACTGGAGTATTTCCAGAATTACAAAAAGCAGCAGCAAAAGGCTATGATGATACAGTAATGTTAATGGCTTCTCTCATAAAAGAAGGAATAGAGAAACAAGAACTTAAAGAAGAGATAAACATTATTTCGCTCGCTTCTTTCCTTGCCTCTTCAATGGAGGGCGCTATTATGGCAAGTCGTGTATCTAACGATAATATACACCATCATTATTTTATTGAACAAATAAAACATCATCTTTTCTCTTATTCTAAATAAGTGAGAACTTGCATTGCTTTCATTCAATTTTTATAGACTTAAATTGAATAAACCCCTCACATAAAGAATGCTTTCTATTTATGTGAGGGGTGAATAGTTTTTAGCAAAGGTAGCTTTTTAGGCGTTGTATATTATGCATACAACCAATCTATTTTTTTACATACCTCTCCTCACTATCTTGACGTGGATTTTAGGTTCTTATTTGTTACTGGTTAACCAAAAACTTTATAAAATCTCACATGTTCTTAGCTTGATAGCGATGCGCCGCTTCCCTATTTAAAAGAATGTAAAAAAGGCCAACAATTCAAGATTGTTAGCCTCCATATTCCATAATCGTGCATTTTAAAATACTACAAACGACTGGATTCTTCAACTTACACTATATTCTCCTTTAATTACAAAAAACGAACCCCGAATTGTTCCAGCTAATTTAGACTTCTGCCTAGCAAACTTAAATTTCTCTGCCAATTCTGTTGGTACCTCCATTCCATCAGAAAGCTTAAATCCAACAGCCCTCTTCTTCGGGTTATCCAATGTATACATGACGTTAATCACAAGACCATCTTCATAAAAGACGTATGCAAACTTAATATTTTCCACTTGAAAATACGATGTTTCTAAAGGTTTCGCCGCAAATTCAATATCACGTTCTTCCTTCAAAATGCGGTTCACATAATCAAGAGTCTTCTGGCTTGCACTAGCTGGTACAACTATAAATTCATGCTTGTATTTATTCATAAAGTAACGGGCTTCATGAGCACGTAAACCAGCTAGCGCTTCTACTATAGGTGAAGACTCTAAACCAACTGTAGTTACATTTTTAAAATCAACGATACAGGACAATTTCATCTCTCCTTTTAACTATTTACTTCCTAACAACCGGAATCCACATTTCACCAAACACTAAACCGTTTCTTTTCCCCATCTCAACCGTCGTATTTGGTCCACCAACATAAGCAAAATCTGTTGCTTCTCGTAAAGCCTGACCGAAGGCGATACCAGTAAGCTTATTACTTAGCTCTTCAGCTGTTTTGTCTTCCCCTTTTACTACTAAGTATTCTCCCTTAGGAAACTGAATCACTCTAGATTCTTCTTCTATTTGTGCTTCTGTCATGACGCCCGCATAATACATCATCTTGTTATTCACCGCTTCGCTCACAGAAAAAATGTAATCATTTGTAGCTAGAGCCTTTAAAGTATCCAACCTTCCATCTTCTTTAACAGCCGACCAAAAGTCTTCCTTTTCTTTTTTTATTCCAACAAAATCTGTATATTCACTCTTAATTTCAGTTCCAATACCTAACACAATAAAGCTATCTTTTTCTTCAATCGTATAATTTTTCATATTCAAAACCTTCCTTCTTTTAAAATGAATCAAATGATTTATCTTTTCATCTGATGAGTTTATAATAACTTTAAATCATGTCAAAAAATGATACTGTTTAGGAGAACCAAATGAAAAAAGTTGAACGGATTAATACAATTATGCGGTATATCAACAATCGCTCCCACTTTACAATTTCAGAAATCATACGAGAATTTAACATCTCTCGATCGACAGCTATTAGGGACATTAGAGAAATAGAAGCTATGGGCATGCCACTTGTTGCTGAAGTTGGGAGGACTGGGGGATATTTTGTTATGCATAACTCTATCCTGCCCGTTGTTCGCTTTACTGATAACGAAGTGAAAGCTCTTTTTATTGCCTTTATGGCTACAAGAAATCAACAACTTCCCTATTTAAAAAGTCGTCAATCTTTAGCCGAAAAACTGTTAGGACTCATCTCAGAAACCCAGCAAGATGATATCGTTCTTTTAAATCAACTCTTGCTGTTTGAAGGGACTAACCCATATAACCCTGATCTACTTGAGCTTTCTGACCTCCCTCACCCTATGTTAGAAAAACTCATCCAAATCCTTCTTTTGGATAGACATTTATTGATTTCCATTAAAGAAGAGAAAGAAATCAAGTCTTATTCCATTTATCTATTACACCTGTATCAAGAAAAAAGTCAATGGATCATTGAAGGTTTTGACTTAAAAGAAGAAAAGAAGAGAATGTTTCCTGTCGATCATCTCATCCATATCGAACCATACACGACGAAAAAAAAGCTAAATAAGAAAAAGATTTTAGAAAAACTAAGTAAGAAGGATGAAGTGATTAACCTTATACTTGAACTTGGTCCAAAAGCAATTGCCCAATTCAAAAAATACCACCCTTTCAAAATTTCAATATCTTATACAAATCCTTACCAATCCACAGCCATTTTAAAAACATTTATCAATGTTAACAATTCGGATGAAGTAACGGAAATAGTAAATTGGCTACTTTTCCTAGGGAAAGATATTACAATTAGGGAAATGCCTGAAGAAATACTAGAGAATTTACAAAAGCAATTGTGCTTTTACACTCCATAAGCAGTGAGCCATTGTCACTGGGTAGATATCCTTTTTTAATATCATTTTATTTACTACAGCGAGAGCACAACAAATAATAAAAGCACGGAAAATCTTTCCGTGCTTTTTCAAAGATATATATTATTTCGGACGATTTATTTCACTTACCCTAACTGACGTTTAAATGCTTTACTAGCGAAAAAGTAAGAGATGATCATGATCCCTACGCACCAAGCGAGCGCAATCCAAATATCGCTTCCAACAGATCCTTCATATAAAAGAGCACGAATCGCATTCACGATTGAAGTTACAGGCTGGTTTTCAGCAAATGCACGAACAATTTTCGGCATCGTTTCGGTAGGTACGAAGGCCGAACTAATAAATGGAAGAAAAACGAGTGGGTACGAATATGCTGTCGCCCCTTCCATAGACTTCGCTTTCAGCCCTGGAATGATAGCCAACCATGTTAGCGCTAACGTAAACATCCCTAGTATCCCAGCTACTCCAAGCCAATCTAGAATATTCGCACTGGAACGGAAACCCATTAAGAGCGCAACAAGAATAACAACTAAGATAGTAAGTACATTCGCAACAAGAGAGGTTAAAACGTGAGCCCACAATATCGATGAGCGCTTAATAGGCATCGTAATGAAACGTGCCATAAGCCCACTCTTTACATCCGTAAATAATCGTACAGAAGTGTAAGCGACACCAGATGCGATAGCCATTAGCAAAATTCCTGGCAATAAATAATTGACGTAGTTATCTGTTCCTGTTTGTATAGCCCCACCAAATACGTATACAAACAATAGCATCATCATAATCGGTGTAATCGCTACCGTAATAATTGTATCTGGACTACGCATAATATTGCGCATTAAGCGCCCAAGTAATACCCCTGTTTTGCTTTTCATTTACATCTCCTCCTTTTTGCCAATGATCGCAAGGAATATTTCTTCCAATGTAGGCTGCTTCTCGATATACTCCACTTTTGCTGGCGGGAACATCTCTTTCAGTTCAGTAAGAGTACCTGTCGTAATAATTTTTCCACCATGTAAAATAGCGATACGGTCAGCTAATTGTTCTGCTTCCTCTAAATACTGGGTTGTTAGTAAGATAGTTGTTCCTCCACCAGCAAGCTCTTTAACTGTATCCCACACTTCAATGCGCGCTTCAGGATCAAGCCCAGTCGTTGGTTCGTCAAGAAAAATAACTGCTGGCGCCCCGATCAAACTCATCGCGATATCAAGCCGGCGCTTCATCCCGCCTGAATACTGATCTGCCCTTTGATTGGCCGCATCTGTCAGGCTAAATCTATCAAGCAAATCGTCAGCAACTTGAGCAGGATTGGAAACACCACGTAACTTGGCAATCATGATTAAGTTTTCCCTCCCGGTAAGCATGCCGTCTAAAGCTGCAAATTGTCCTGTCAAACTGATACTTTGACGAACATGATCTGGTTGGCGCTTAATATCAAATCCGCAAATACTTCCTTCACCGCTATCTTGTTTCAGTAGCGTCGAAAGGATGTTAACCGTTGTCGTCTTTCCCGCTCCATTTGAGCCTAGCAGCGCGAAAATTTCTCCACGCTGCACCTCAAAATCCACTCCCTTTAAGACTTCTTTATCTCTAAAAGCTTTTTTTAACCCTTTTACAGAAATCGCTGCATTACTCATACTTTTTCCCCCTTATAAAATTAAATTACCTGCACCCTCTATTTAGTACCACTGATAATCTGTATTACTTAGTAGTGGTTTAAAAATATAACTGAATAGCGATGGCGTTAATTCACATTTATGACCAGCTAATCAGTCGGTATTACTTGTTGCATTTATTTTTTTCTCAATTTCTTCATAATACTTTCATTCAAATCTTCACGATACTTAGAAACATACGTTTTAGCGTTTGCCACTAGTTCGTCAGCAAAAGATGCCACATCTTCCCCAGTAATATCTAACACTTGTCTGCCTTCCGCTGCACCAGCTTCAAACAAATCGATTAATTCGTACTGAATGTGCAGCATATCCATCCCGTTTCCGGTCGAAAAATTCCACATGTAGTTTTGAATTTTCTTAAACACAAACTGATAGTCCTCTGGCAGTGCTGCAACACGTGCCATCATCATTCTATACTCTTTTTTATCACCAATTAATTTTTTGAATATTTCCAACATCTTATTTTCCTCCTTTTTTTATAAAGCAGAACCAGAAACTCTCCAAATATGAGCCGAAACATTTTATATTATGAGGCTAGTTTGACTTCAAGACGTTAATTTTTGACGATACAAAATCCCATTTTTTCCAAAACAATTCAAGTTCCTGACGTCCAGCTTCATTTAATGAATAAAACTTACGAGGCGGTCCCATATCTGATGGTTTCTTTTCAATATTCACAAGCTTTTTCTTCTCTAATCGTACGAGGATAGTATAGACTGTTCCTTCCACGACTTCTGTAAACCCAAGATCATTCAGGTGGCGAGTAATCTCATAACCATACGTTTCACGGCGACTAATGATTTCCAGCACACACCCTTCCAGTGAACCTTTCAACATTTCAGTTAAATTTTCCATGTTCTGATCCTCCTTTACCCCCTATTCTGTCTGACTTATATTCAGTATTACAGAGTACTAAGGCGAATTTTTACTGAATAGCTTTTGAGTAAAACCACACTATTCAGTATTACTTATTACAACTACATTGTATGACTAAGTAGCGGTACATGTCAACTGATTTTCAAATTTCTTCTAAAATCCGCTATTACCTATTACTTAGTGAAAATTTTTTTAAGAAACAACACTACTCAGTATCACCTATTACAACTACATTGTATGACTGAGTAGTTGTAAATGTCAACTCGATTTTTATATTTTTCTAAAATCAACTACTACCCACCCCGCTAAGAAAAGAAAATACCCCAAAACAATAATTCTATATTATTGTTTTGGGGCGCTATAAGCTAGCTCTTCTTCTGAATAAGACCAATCATCCTCTTGTTACGATAACATCATATCCATATCTTCTGCTGCATTTGTAATTAATTTCAAACCGAATGTTTCTTGTAATACATCGAGCACGCCAGCTGAAATAAATTCAGGCGCCTTTGGACCGATGCGAATATCTTGAATTCCAAGACTAAATAGCCCAAGCAAAATAGCAACCGCTTTTTGTTCAAACCAAGATAAGACAATGCTTACTGGCAATTCATTCACTTCGCATTGGAAAGCATCAGCTAAAGCAGCCGCTATTTTCACTGTAGAAATGGAATTATTACATTGTCCTAAGTCGATGTAGCGCGGAATCTCGGTACCAGGTACAACGCCGTAATCCACATCATTGAAGCGGAACTTTCCGCAAGAAGTCGTTAAAATCACTGTTTCAGGCGGAAGTGACGTTGCTAATTCACGATAATATTCCCCGCCTTTTCCTGGTGCATCACAACCTGCGATGACAAAGAAACGCTTAATCTTTCCTTCTTTTACTGCCTCAATAATTTCTGGAGCTAATGATAAGACTGTATTATGATGAAACCCTGTTACTAACTGTTCATCCGACTCCATATGTACTTCTGGAAGTTCTAGCGCTTTTTGAATCAATGGTGCAAAATTATCATTTTCAATTTTTTGTACGCCCTCTAGGCCGGCAATATCATATGAATAAAATCGATCAGAGTATGATCCTTTAATTGGCATAACACAGTTCGTTGTCGCTAATATGGCACCTGTAAATTTTTCAAAAAGGCGTCTTTGATCATACCATGCCTTACCGATGTTTCCTTTTAAATGTTTATATTTTTTCAGCTGCGGATACCCGTGTGCTGGTAACATTTCCGAATGCGTATAAATATTAATTTCTTTTCCTTCTGTTTGTTTTAATAATTCTTCTAACGCAAATAAATTATGGCCTGTAACTACAATAGCTTTACCCTCTACACGGTTTTGTGTAATTTGAACAGGCTCTGGCACACCAAAGTGATTCGTATGTGCCTCATCTAACAACTCCATTACTCGTAAAGCTGATTTCCCAACTTTCATAGCCATATCAATATGTTCTTGTTCATTAAAATTAGAATTTGTTAATGTCATGTACAGTGCTTCTTGCGTCGTAGCATCTACAAAAGCATCCGTATACCCTAGCTGAGCAGCATGCGTACGATAAGCCGCAATTCCTTTTAACCCAAAAACAATCGTATCTTGTAAACTCGCAATCGTTTCATTCTTGCCACAAACACCCATTACTTTACATCCGCCTGTTGGGGTTTGCTCACATTGATAACAAAACATATCATCCCACCCTCTCCCAATCATTCATTACACCCTAAGCATAATATCCATTGAAAAAAAGTGATGTGATATCAATCACAATAATATATAAAGATTTGTGACAGTTCATATTGTTGACATAATATTTTTACTATATCCTGGCATTCATACTTGCACATGATTTATTTGCATCATATATCGGTACACTTTTAAGGAATACAAATATCATATCCACCTAACATTTCACAAATTTTTCCTTACTAATGGTACAATTAAAGTTATGGAGGGACAATATGATGGTATATATGATGTTTTATTACGGAATACTGTTTCTTATACTTGGTATTGCAGTATTTCTGTTTATTATGGCTGGGGCACGAAAAATTAGGAATAAAAATCTTTCATTCGTATTGATCGGTTTAGGGATAAATATACTTGCAAGTCCAGTGGCACTTTTTATAGGGGGGATGGCAACAGATTCTCCATATAGTACTGCACTTGATTTTTGGAAAGGATTTTTCTTTATTCAAGGAATACCTCTTTTCTTACTACTTATAGCTTTCGTTTGGTGGTTTATTTGCCCGCCAAAAGTAACAGTTCAAACGAGTATTGAAAAAGAACTTGAACAAGATAGTAAAAGCACTAAGAAAAAAAGGAAAAGAATCCGTCCAATTACTGCCTTACGTATTGTAATTTCGATTATTTTAGTAGTAGGCTGTTTGTCTTACATTTTGTATTTACAGGACATTACACTAGAAAAAAGTCATTCTCCAAATAATAAAAATACGATTAAAGTAGTGAAAATAGATTCAGACTCTTCTCATGGTTCCTCTCCTGTCAGAATTAAATACGGCTTATGGGAACATTTTGACATAAGTATTGCAAATGAGGGAGAACGCCTCGATTCCTCAAACGTTTTCGTAGATTGGAAAAACGATTATGAAGCAACGATAACACTACGAGGAAAAGAATCCGTACCTGAAGTTGTGGAATTTAACATATCAAATAAATCCAATGGTCCTGTTTTTAAGAAGGTACAAAAAGTGGTCAGTTCCTTTACCTTTCAAAAAAGTGAATCTCCAAATCTCATAAATATTATCGAGCTTAGAGAAACAATAAAATCAAAAGGACCAAGTCCCAGCTCAACTGTAAGAATCTATTATGGGAAAAGAGGTAGCATTTTAGAAAAATATAAAGAGGTCACTCTTAAGGAAATGTATACGACAGACAACTTCAATATCAATTGGAGAAACGATGAACAAGTACAGGTAGAAGTAATAGAGGAAAATGTAGTAACATCTAGCATCGTGATTGATTTATCAAAATGAATTTATTTTTCATATATTATAACTGCGTTCTATCCGGCACACGAGAGATACATAGCATTTATAAATGAATAGATTTACAGACATGATGAACCGTCCTTTTCTTTACAATACATTTACATTATCTTAACATTGTTTACATTATTTATATGATATATTTATATAGAATCTACTTAATAAATTTCATGTACATTGTTATCTTTATAATCTCTGATTTAATTGATAAGAGATTATGTTATATTTTTTATACCAGGGGTGAATGAGGATGACTGAAACTTTAAAAACACTTATTATGCTTGATGCTACTTACGTTGTTATCGCAATTATGACGGTACTGGTATTTGTATACTTGGAATTAAAATCTCAGTAACGTATGCGGACTTCGCATTTAAATATAGTTAGAAGAAAGCGAGGAGAAAATTGTTTCTCCTCGCTTTTTTTATTTCAACAAATCCAATGTATGTAAAAGTAATCCTCTATCCCCTACTTCTCCATGACCAGGCACTACTAAATTTATATTTCCATATTGCTTCAGCACATTTTCAATCGATGTGGACCATTCATTTACATAAGCATCAGCAACATTTCCTAAATCTTTCGAGGACGCAGACTTAACTAAACAGCCTCCAGCTAAAATTTGATATTGTGGCAACCAAACAACAATATTATCTTCTGTATGTCCCTTCCCTGGATAAAATGTTTCTACTTTCATATTTCCAAACTTCAAATTTGTAACGCTTTGTAAGTCTCCAAGTGGTTCTTCATATCCATTTTTCTTTGCTAATTCCGCAGTTAACGCTGTACTATGCGCTTTAATGCCTCTTTCTTTCAATGTTTTCATTCCACCAATTCGATCAGCGTGTGCATGTGTAATAATGACATCTGTTACGCGCTTCTTAAATTTCTTTTCTACCATCTCTATTAATTCCTTCGTTAACTTATCATCCCAAGAAGAATCGACAAGTACTAACCCTTTAGAAGTAATAAGGACTAAACCGTTCGAAGGAACTGCTTCTCCGCTAAAATAACCTAACTCCGTATGAACCCATACATTTTTGTTTAACTGAGAAATCGAAATAGTTCCTGTCTCATTTTTTATTACTTTATGCTCTACCGTTCGTTCTGCTTGTACAGAAGAAATTGTACTAACAAATGGAGTTATTCCTAGTAAACTAACACATACCCCTAATTTTAATAATGTATTTTTCATTTTCTCCACCCTTTCTTTCAAACGAAATAGTTATTACCTATAATAGACAATTCATCTTCAGTGTTTGTTCCATCTTTTCTTACATATTTTTTTCATACCATTAATAAAAAGCGCACAAAATTTTGTACGCTTTTTAACTTCCCTTTTACCATTCACGTTTTTTATTAATCATCATTTTTTCTTCAAATGCCTTCTCCAAATCAATTTCTAACTTGTTTGCTAAATCACATATATTCCAAATGACATCAAACATTTCTAAACCGATTTCTCTTTTTGCATCTTGTATTTTATCGCGCTTTAATATAACTTCCGCTAATTCCCCTAATTCCGCCATTGTATACATTGTACGCTCTTCAATTGTTGTATCTTGAAATCCTTTTTCTTCACTGAAATTTGATACATATCTCTGGAATTCCACAATATTCATACTTAATCCCCCTTCATGATACATACTCCATTTTCTATTACACTTATATTTTGTTAAATTATAACATTCATACTATAATTGATTTATAGCCCTTTAACGGAGGTGTTCTCAATGACTCTCTTCGCTTCCCCATCATTATTCATACTAGCAATCATTTCATTTGCACTAGCTTATTTCATCGGAGTAAAACAATACACTTGGCTCTTATCAGGATTCAATGAACGCCGTGTACCAGAAAAAGATAAGTTATCAAAAATAGTTGGTCTTTATAATTTAACTGCTGGTGTTATTGCCACAATTGGTAGCGTCTTCCTTACTCCTAATGTAAAAATCTTATTTCCTATCATTATAATTGGACACTTTATAATCGCTGCTTATGTAAATACACGCATGGTGCAGTGAAAAAAGATCACCCACACGGATGATCTTTTTATAATTTATCAACATATTGCTTCGCTTCTAGTAAAGAAAAACCAAAAGCTTCTCTTACTCTCTTAACTGCTGTAACTGTTTTTCCTTCTTCCATAAGCTGCCGCAACTCTTTATTAATTTCCGGTTCTCTATCTACAATTCCCATTTCTTTCGTAATTAGCTGTAACCTATCTTCCATTCGCTTTAAACGTGCATCCGTTTTCTTTTCAATTTTATTTAACTTTTCGACGATATAAATAAACCCAAAGATCGCTATCGGTATGATCATCCAAAATTCCATGACTATTCCTCCTCACTAGCTTTCATTTGTTTTATTTCACTAACTTATGTAAATTTTACCACCAAACACATTTAATGTATAATAGTAATATACAACACTGTTGATAAACCTTTTATTTCAGGGGGACACTTTATGAAAAGATTTTTTAAGACGTTACTACAATTTGTAGTTCTTTCAATTGCACTACATTTATTATTTGATATCGTTGGCTGGCTTGTTTTCAAGGCACCAATTCAAAACAAACAAATCATTATTTCATTAATTACAGCCTCATGGCTTATGTACATGTACCGCGATAAATTTTTTAAAACATTCACTTCGAATTAACTAAAAAAACTTCATCGATAAAAGATGAAGTTTTTTCTTTTTCTCTCATTCTCTATATTACATTTTTCGCAACAATTTTTATATGTTCTGGTGCGATAATCTCCGTTATACTTTCTTGGAAATCTTCCTGCAACATTTCTTCAATATGTTCTAGCTGCACTTCAACATGTGTGCATTCTAAATTATGTATATTTAAAAGTGCATAATGATCTTTTTTCTTTATTACTAAATATTGATTTTCTTCTGTTACAAGTACAGAACCTAATCGTACTCCTAGTAGGCGTTGATCATCAAACTTCACAGCCATCCCCCTTACTTTATATGTAATAAAATAACATTTTATGTAATCTACTCTTTATAAACTATATCATAATTTATTAAAATATAAATATCATATTTCTTTTTACTAAAAACCCCCTATTCTTTTATATATTTCGATACAAAAAACTTTCTCAACACGAAATTAGAATTTTCAGTTTTTATTCTTATGAAAATCAATTATAATAAAGTCAATAAATGTTTGACCTCTCCTAATTCATGTACATATGGATGATCAGTAGTCGCTGCTACTGATCTATTTTTTTGATTTCAGAAAGTAAATACGCCGCATCCTTTCCTACACCACAAATAAGTGCAGAACCTCTTTGAGACTGCCATGGCAAGCCGATATAATATAATCCTCTTACTGGACTTATTCCTTTTACATGATTAGGCAATCCATTCTCATCCACTGCCTTTTCTATTTCAATCCAGTTATAGTTCTGAATAAAGCCTGTTGACCATATAATGCTTTCTGCACTATATGTTTCACCGTTCTGAAACATAATGTTATTTTCTGATGCACTTACTACTTTTTCTTGTAGTTGTATTGATCCATTACGAATGAGTTCCTTACCTTCAAATCCAAAAATGGGATCCTTTCTCTTTTGAAACCATTTCCCCCTCTTTGTATTTACTTCGGCGTACAATAAACCCAATTTTTCTAACCAACTGAAAATACTTTTTCTAAAAAGATGTAACGGTAAATACGTTAAAGGATGACTAATAGACAGTGTAACTTCATGAGTTTTTGCCAGTTCTACTGCAATTTGCATTCCTGAATTCCCGCCACCTACTACGAGTACTTTCTCCTTAGGAATTTGTGATGGTGATTTATATTGTGATGAATGTATTTGAAAAACATGTGATGATAGATTTGCTGAAACTGAGGGAATAAACGGTTGCTGAAAACCACCTGTTGCGATAATAACTTTTTTCGTTTGTAAAATTTCTGTAGGGGTATGTAATTCGAATATATCTCTTTCTTTCTTTATTTTAAAAACTTTAGTTTGTAATTGGATCGGTAATTGAAAATGTCTTGCATATTCTTCTAAATACGTTGCAATTTCATCTTTATATGGAAATTCATTTTTTTCATCTATTAACGCCATACCTGGTAAACTACTGTAAGGCCGCGGAGTAAAAAGCTGTAAAGAATCATATCGATTTCTCCATGAATCACCAACTCGGTTTCCTGCCTCAAGTAATAAAAAATTATACCCTTCTTGTTTCAAGTAATATCCCATTGTTAATCCAGCTTGACCCGCTCCAATAATAATTAGGTCTTTCATTCTAATCCCTCCTCTTCTCAAATATATGAATACTTGTTCATATATTCATACGTTTCCATAATCATAACATTTTATTTTTATATAATTCAATATGTACTCAAAATAAAAAAGAGCAGTTTACCATAAAGTAAGCTCCCCTTCATTCTATCTTCCCAGTCTTTATCGCCTGTGCCCAATCATGCCTTTCATGTTGAGTAGCTAACCGAGCAGCTTCTTCCCAATTATACGGAACTGAAATTTGTTCAATTATCCATTCTCCCAAAACCTCTTCTATCACTACATATTTTGCATGCGGAGTTCCTGATTCCATTTTATGCATAACAGGTAACTCATCTTTGTATGCTGGAAGTCCTACACTCCCCGGATTTATAACGATTTTTTCGTTTGCTAAATACACAACTCTAGGAATGTGCGTATGACCGCATACTATTATTTTTTGCTCAATATTTTGAAGTTGATCCATTATATTTTTTTCATTCTTTAATATCGCACCATTTTCATTCATCTCTTCTAACAAATACACTTCATCTGAAATTGGCGTACCATGACAACATAACATATCTTCTATAATAAATTGTGACGGATGTTGTTGTAACCAATCTATATGATTTTTTGTTAATTGATTTTGGACAAAAGTTAGTGTAGCCGACTGCTCTTGTATAGGTTCCCAAAGCATGCGATCACAGTTTCCCTTAATATGTACCATCTCGTTCTTCATTAATATTTCAATGGTTCCTAAAGGATCTAATGGCCCATACACGCTATCCCCTAAATTTATTATCATTTCGGCCTTACGACGTGCAATATCTTTTAATACTGCTTGTAAAGCGTGACTATTTCCGTGAACATCTGAAATGATTGCTATTTTCATCTAAATCCCCACTTTACTATATTATTTATAAACATCTGCCGCCAATTCTCTCAAAACTTCCACGTTTACTACTTCAAAACAACCATCATTCTTCTTTATTATCTCTTTATCACAAAAAACATTTAATGTGCGCAACAAATGCCGATAGCTCGTTCCTAACAATTCCGCTGTTTCCGTTAAATTCCCACTAAATACGATTCTATTTCCGTGCTGTACTGCCCGTTCTCCTGCTGCTAACATGTAACTCGCAAGTCTATTTTCAAGAGGATATAGTAAATTAATTGTACTATTTTTTGAAAGCCGATTTAACTTATGCGCTAACGATCCGCAAATACATCGTAAAAATTTCGCATCATGAAATAGTTGATTTCTCACTTTCCCTAAAGGCAAACCAACACAATATGAATCTGCCATCACTTGTACGTTTGAAGTTGTCTTTTGAGAATGAATTAACTCTACATCTCCTAACAGCTGCAAGCTATCATAAAAGCATAATAATACAGATTTCCCGTTACTTAATGTATTAAACGCTTTCGCTTTTCCTTCAACGAAGAAAAATAAATAATCTATCTCTTCATTTTCTCTACAAATAAACTCATTCTTCTTAAAAAATATAAGTTCCATATATGGTTTCATATCATTACTAAAAAATGAGTCAATATTATTTTGTTTCATATACTCTGCTAATTTAATAGAATTACATATTTTCTTCATAGTTCCCCCGCCTTTACAACTACTCCCCATTGTAATCAAAATTTTCTCCTTCCACTATGACATATGTCATAGTAATACACAATTTCAGCATGATACAGTCATTACAAATATGAAATACAAAGGGGATATTACATTGTATAACTTTCTTTCTGTCTTTATTGGTGTGCTCATCGCCGTTATGCTTCCATTGAATGGGATTTTATCTGAGTTAATTGGCAAGTATACAGCAAGTGTTGTCATTCACTTTGTCGGTTTAATTGCAGTTATTTTCGTTTTAATCATAAACAAACATAAAATCCATTTTGATAAAAGTATTTCACTTTTTTTATATAGCGCTGGAGCGATTGGAGTATTCACTGTTCTTTTTAACAATATAAGCTTCTCCGTCCTTGGTGCCTCTATTACGATCGCATTAAGTTTACTCGGTCAATCCATTGCTTCCATCGTTATTGATCATTTCGGTTTATTAGGAATGAAAGTTGCAAAGTTTGAAAAGAAAAAACTAATTGGATTATGTTTCATCTCTTCTGGAATTATAATCATGACAATTTATTAATGGGGGCAAGAAAATGTTATATGTTACGATCGCTATTTTAGCTGGTGTTTCTATCGTCGTTGCTAGAATTATTAACGCAAATTTAGCAGCGAAAATTGGAAATTGGGAAGGCACGTTTTTTAATTATATTACTGGCTTATTTTTCTCTATGTTATTTTTAATTTTCAGTTCAGATTCAATGTATATTCCAATGCATACGTTACAATCCATACCTATCGCTGTATATTTAGGCGGATTAGTAGGCGTTATCGTTATTTCATTATCGAACTATATCACTCCTAAAATATCAGCATTTTATTTAACGTTACTCATCTTTATCGGACAGTTATTTGCAGGGACTATCATTGATTTCTTCCTGACAAATGAACTCTCAACTGGAAAGATTATCGGCGGTGTTTTCGTATTAATTGGGCTTACTTACAATTTACTCGTTGATCGCCCTCTTAAAACTGTTAAGAATAGCCACGTTCAACTATAATACTTTACGCTTACCTATCATATATTAATAGAAAAGCTCTTTATACGAAGTAATAGAGAGGAGAATATTCTATTAAGAAAATTATTTTACTGCTTTGTAGCACATTGATTATTTGTGGGATCATATGGTTTATAAACTCTGGAAAATCTATTCAAGATCTCTATACAGCAAATAAGCCCAAGAAAAAAGCTACTATTATTTCCACTCAAAGGGATCCAAATGAGCCCCCTGTCTTTTTAGGAAAACAGGAAATAAAAGATATACATGTCGAATCCATTAAAACAAAAAAGGATCTCTTCCTCACAAAAACAGATGAATTAAAAACGTTTATTAATAGTATGGATACCGCAAAAAAAGGAAAATTAATATTAGATGAAGAAGGATCAGATTTAATAGATTGTGATATGTGGATTACTTTCGAAGATGGAACTTATAAAAAATATTTCATTTGGGTAGTTGATCATCACAATAACGAAGTGATGATTGCTCAGCAAGATACTCCTGATGATGTAAACCTAACGTACTATCAACTAAATGAAGATAGTTCCAAAAAAGTTTATAACTTATTAAAAAAAATTATTTAAACGAAAAAGTCATGAGCACGTGAGCTCATGACTTTTTGCACTATACATATTCAGGAAACACTTTACAACCCTTTTCCTGTTCTATATCATGTCCAAAGAAAATAATTGGTTTCTCTTTTGTCACAACTTCTTTTAAACGTTTAATTGAAGATAAAGCTAATTCCGAATCAAATCCCGCAAACGGCACTTCATCTTCAAAATTCTCTTTCGTATAAGATGCATCAATCGTTAATAGTACAGGACCGTTTTTTTCCGTCTCAATTAATAATGACTGATGTCCTGGAGAATGTCCTGGTGTATACAATAACCGAACACCAGGTACCACTTCATAATCACCTTCAATAATTTTGCAGTTTAAATTTGGCAGATATGCTATTGTTTTTCCACTGTAATATTTCCGTTATGTGTATTTAATTTAATTACATTTTCTCCTTTTCCAATAACGGTATTTCCATTATATTTATCAAGGATATTCGCTCTACCATTATCAACAGCAACATTAAATTGAACATTAGTTGGTTCTTTTTCAGTTTCAATATTAATTTTTCCATTGTGAGTCGTAAAATTGAGATTTCGATCCAGTTCATTCGTTTTCAGAGTAAGACTTCCATTTTTAGTTTGCCCCTCTATTTCACCTTCAACATGGTCTAGCATTATTCGTCCGTTGTTCGATTTCACATGAATATTTTGTGCCAATACATCTTTGAAATCCATAATTCCATTGTTTGTTTCCGCGATAATTTTTGGCGAATTGATTTCTCTTAATTCAACACGTCCATTGCTTGTATTGATATTAAAATTTGTTGCGTTTAGTTTTTTAGCAGAAACATAGCCATTATTATTGGAAACTTTTAATAATTCATATTGTTTTTCAGGTAGATACACATTTAATGTTAATGGCGCCAACACTTCAGAAATATTAAAGTTGAACCAACTCTGTTGTTTTTCTTTATAAGAAATAAGAAGCGTTGAATCTTTCTCATCCGTAGCTAATGTTCTTTTTACGTTTGGATTAACCTCACCATCTAATTTTACTTTCACGTTACTACCTGTTGTAGGGTTGATGTTAACACGAACATTATTCGTATCGATAATGACGCTTGACACATTATTATTAATGACCTTTTCTTCTGAAATTGGTACCCCAGCAATTGAACGATAAGTGAATAAACTTCCGATAATACCAATAATGAAAATAATACCTGCAATGATTGAGAAACTCTTCTTATTTATCATGCTTCAAACCACCTTTTACTAGTGCTATATTGAACTTTAAATAACGAACAAATCCTTTCGTTGCTAACTTCGTTAAAAATAACATAGCAATAACAATGAAATATCCAAGTCCACAAAGTGCTAAAGAAACGAAAAGATTAAATAACAAGAATGTATTTGGATGTATAATCGTATCAACTAAAACAAGTAATGGTGCACCTAAAAATGAGATACCTAGAACCCAACCTGAAAAAATCAATGCCGCTAATGTAATTGCAGGTGCAAGTACGATTAACAAATTGAAAAAACCTAATCCAATTACTGCCCAAATTGCACGAAAAACATTTCCTGTTGTTGCACTTGTTGTTACTTTCTCAATATGATAATCTGCTAATAACTCTTTGGCGATTTGAGCTGGAGAACCTAATGAAGCTACAATTTCTTCTTCCCTTTTCCCTTCCTCTAATCCGAAAGTAAAATGTTCTTCATAATCTTTTAAAATATCTGCACGCTCTTTTTCAGATAATCTTTTTAGAGATGCATTTAATTGTTGTAAAAATTCATTTTTCGTCATTACTTACACCTTCTTTTATTAATTGATTGACACCTTGTGAGAACTCATTCCATTCCCTCAAAAGTTGGTACAAATACGTTCTACCTTTATCCGTCAGCGTATAATACTTCCTTGAAGGACCTTCTGAAGACTCCTGTAAATACGTTGTAAAATATTCTTCTTTAGTTAATCTACGCAGTAGAGGATAAACAGACCCTTCTGATATTTCAATTCGATTGGAAATACTTCGAACTAATTCATACCCATAACGGTCTTGCTTATCAAGTAAGACAAGAACACAAAGTTCTAAAACTCCTTTTTTAAATTGTACATTCAATATTCATTCACCCTATTCTAATTGATGTCCACTACTATTTATTATTCAGTACTGTTTTATAATAAGTAACCACAAGTATAATATAACACTTGGTATTGTTCATTGCAAGGTACACTGGAAAAATAAGTATAACTTTCATCCAACGCCTATAAAATCAAAACGATGGCGGATCCTCTCCAGTTACACGGTACTACATGATGCTGAAACAGGCCTTTTACAAAATAGAAGGGACTTAACTTTTTTACATAATGACACTCCACCTACTATAATAAAAATAAAAGAGTAAATGACTCTTACTTTAATGGAGGGAATACAAATGAAAGCAATTGGTTTACATGAATACTTACCTATTGAAGAAGAAAACAGTTTAATTGATATGGAAGTTGAAAAACCTGTTGCTACAGGAAGAGATATACTCGTTAAAATTAACGCTATTTCCGTTAATCCAGTTGATACAAAAGTTCGCTCTCCGAAAGATAAAAAAGAAGAAGTAGCGAAAATACTTGGCTGGGATGCGAGTGGTGTTGTTGTGCAAACTGGCGAAAGTTGTACGTTATTTAAAGAAGGCGATGAAGTGTTTTACGCTGGAAGCATTACGAGACAAGGTACCTATAGTGAATACCACCTAGTTGATGAAAGAATTGTTGGTAAAAAACCAAGAACGTTAAGTGATGCTGAATCTGCAGCACTTCCGTTAACAGCTATTACAGCTTGGGAAGGTTTATTCGAACGTTTAGGTATTGATTATAATAAGAAAGATACGAACTCCTTTAAAAACATTTTAATTATAGGCGGTGCTGGTGGTGTAGGTTCAATTGCCATTCAACTTGCAAAATGGGCCGGACTAAATGTTATCACAACTGCATCCCGCAATGAAACGATACACTGGGTTGAAAAATTCGGTGCCGATTATATCATTAACCATCACCAACCTTTACAAGAACAAATATTAGAGTTTGGGCTAAAAGATGTAGATTATATTTTCTGTTTAAACAATACAGATCAACATTGGCAAGCAATATGTGACCTCATTAAACCACAAGGAAAAATTTGCTCTATCGTAGAAAATGAGCACCCTCTTGAAATGGGTATTTTAAAAAGTAAAAGTGCTACACTCGTTTGGGAATTTATGTTTACAAAAGCGATGTATGAAACTGGAGACATGATTACGCAACACGAACTATTAAATAAAGTAAGCGAACTACTAGATGAAGGCATTTTAAAGACTACTTTAAATGAAACATTCACACCAATTAACGCTCAAAATGTAAAAAAAGCACATGCCCTGCTTGAAAGCGGAAGTACAATTGGGAAGATCGTTTTAGAAAAGTTTTAATAACAAAAAGTCCGATTTCCAAATAAGAAATCGGACTTTTTACTATCTTTATTTACTTGAAATCTCTTGATCATTTTGAACGTCTAACGGAGTTCGCTTCCCTATTCCGAAAGCATAGAAACTAATTGTAACGATAGCTAAGAAAATAATACCTACAACTAGTGAAATGCGCGTATCATCGTTAAACCACATTCCGATTAATACCATAATTAAAAAGGCAATTGTTAAATAGTTTGTAACAGGAGCAAACGGCATTTTGAACGGATGATCTTTCATCTCTGCTCCCTTTTCTTTTCTAAAATTAATTTGGCTAATTAAAATGACAAACCATGGTACCATACCAGGAAGTACACTCGCACTATATACATATACGAATAAGTTTTTTGGTGCAATATAACTTAGAACTACACCGACCGCTAAACCGATAATTACGCCAACTGTACCGAATAAAGGTACACCATTTCCAGAAAGTTTCGTGAAATATTTCGGTGCTTGTCCATTTACACCTAACGTATATAGCATACGACCAGCACTATAAATACCACTATTACAACCAGACATTGCTGCTGTAATAACAACGAAGTTAATAAGTCCCGCAGCTGCCGTAATACCAACTTTCGCAAAAGTTGCTACGAACGGACTTCCAATTGTACTTAATTGATCCCACGGATACACAGTTACAATAACGAAAATCGCACCGATGTAGAAAATTAAAATACGCCAAATTGTACTTTGAATCGCTCTTGTAAGTGTCTTCTTCGGATCCTTCGCTTCACCAGCAGTAATACCAATTAATTCCACACCTTGATACGCTCCAACTACAAGTGATAATGCAAAGAAGAATCCAGAAAAACCACCTGTAAAGAAACCGCCATTTGACCAAAGATTCGATATGCCAATCGCTTCTCCACCGTTACCAATTCCAAAGAAAATAAGTCCAAATCCCGCAATAATCATTAATAGAATCGTAACGATTTTAATCATCGCAAACCAAAATTCAAATTCACCAAATGACTTAACAGAAATTAAGTTAGCTGCGCCAAGAATAACCATTGCGATTACACCTGGTATCCAAGCTGGTAAATCCGGGAACCAATATTGCATATACGCCCCCACCGCGATAATCTCTGACATCCCAACGATAACCCACTGGAACCAGTTACTCCACGCTGTCATGTAACCAGCTAACGGGTGAATATACTTATGACCGAACGTTGCAAATGATCCTGTACTTGGCTCCATATACAACATTTCTCCCATGGCACGCATGATGAAGAAGATAAAAATACCTGCAATTGCATACGCAAGCATAACTGACGGACCTGTCCATTTAATCGTGCTGGCTGAACCCATAAACAAACCAACACCAATTGTTCCGCCTAAAGCAATCATTTGAATATGACGTGCTTCTAAACCTCTTTTCAATTCTTTGTTTGCCACTTCACTTCCCCCTCTTAGATGATTCATAGCCGCATTTTAAAACAAGATGCTTTCCCCTAATTCTTTTCGGCCCTGAAAATGATGAAGCAAACGTCATTTTACACTAGCTTTAAAGCTATCCTAAAATCGTTTTGTGCTCCTAATAAAATTCTCAAAACCTTTCATCTTCCAATATTCTATAAATCTTAAAATTACTTACCTTATATTAATTTATTAATCTGAAAAATTCAATTATTTTTTCAATAAATTAATATGCATGATTACGTTTAAATTTTAACTGAATTAACAATAAAATACATCTATTCAATATGATTCCGGTATGTATATTATTACAATATAAATAACCGAGGAGAGCATTTTTTCCTCGGTTTCACATCTCATGTACTTCAATCATTATAGTTAATAACGTAATTTCCCACGCGTCCAATTCATATACCAACCAGAAATTTAATATATTAATAAACTACTAACTTTTTTAATCTAATTTTGAGGCAGGAATCTTACTGCCTCAAAACAGCGGGATAAAATATAAAAGAGTCTCATTTTTAATGAGACCCTTTTACCATTACATATTTAAATCGTTTTTGAAGTTTGTTTACCTAAAATAAACACTTTAGTAAACACTGTCATGATAACGACTATAGCTAGAAAATAAAGTGGCATCACTAGTAACGAGCCCGTATGCAGCTGACTCATTCCCCAAATTGTCATCGTTACAATTACATAGTACCCTAAGCTAAACAATGCACCTGCTGTACCAATAACATCTTGAAAATCTACTAATGCTAAACTTAAACAGTTAGGTAGCGCTACTCCGATTCCTAATAGCAATATAAACATCGCTACTAAAAATACAACCATATATATTGCATTCGGATTTGGTCCAACAAACGTAATAACAGATAAAAGGATAGCTCCTCCTGTCATTACGAGACAACCGATATATATAATTTTCTCTGGTTTATAAGTAGCAAGTAAACGTTTCGAAACTTTCGCTCCAACAATAGAAGCAGACGCTACAACAATTCCTAAAAATCCATACATACTAGGCGATAATTGAAAGTATTCAATAAAGATAAACGGTGCTTCTGCATAATAGCTAAATAAAACACCATTTGCTCCTCCAATTAATAGCCCATACGTTACTACTTTCGGATTTGTAATTAACTTCTTTAAAACTGCAAACACATTTATTTTATTCGTTACCGAGTCCGTTTTTGTTTCTGGAAGAGAAACAAATGTATACAGAAAAATACCGATACTCATAACTACTAAACTTAAAAATACTATTTTAAATCCAAACATTTGATCAAGAAAGCCACCAATTAACGGTCCTATCGCTGGTGTAAAAGCAATAACTGCCGAAATTTGAGCAAACATAACGTGGCGCTTATGCCCCTCTACACTTTCACGTAGAATCGTTTGTGTCACAACTGATCCTGCACTTGCTCCAAACGCTTGAATAAAACGACTTACTAATAAAACTTCAATGGAATTTGTAATAAAGCATAAGAAACTCCCAACGCCATATACGACAATTCCAAGTAACATTGCCGGGCGACGGCCAATTATATCTGATAACCATCCAATAAAAAATACACCTAAAGCAAATCCAGCAAAATACATACTAAGTGTTAACTGTACCTCATTATTACTTACATGTAACGCCTTTGAAATGTCCGGTAAAGACGGTGTGTAAATCGTTTCACTAATTTGCGGAAATGCGACAAGAATAATCATTAACAACAGTGATGGTACTGAGACTTTTTTCATTTTTCATACCCTCCTATAACTTTGAAAATCTCAGAAATAAAAAGACTTTCTTTAGCTACGGAACAGGAGGGGCCATGATAGAAATTCGCTCATAAAACAACAAAGAAAACACCTCAATTACGTATGTTAATACTTATAGGAGGGTAATATTAACATTAATTTTTAAATATACTTTTTCAATTATATTACATATTGTGTTTCTTTTTCTAGTACTCGGCCTTGGCAGATTTATTAAAGAGATACCTTGAATCAACAACCTTTTTATGGAATAATTAGAAATAGTTTGAATAATTAGATCTAATTATTAAACGATAGACTAGCATATTTCTAATTTCGCCAAGCTTACAAACAGGAGGACTTTCGTAATGATTGAAATTTTAAGGACACTATTAAACTTCCTAATCTCTCTATTCTCAGGAGAATTACCAATTGTATATTATGTATGGATTATTAGCCTATTCCTAATTCAAATAACCCAATCTACTCTGAACTATAAGCTTTTTAACAAGAAAGATAATTTCAGCACTTATATATCGGAAGGATTACTCGCTTTTATTATTTTATTGTTTGGAGGCATGTTAGTATCTAAGTTACTTGCTTATATCATAGACGATCCTACTATTAGTATGACAAATGTAACACATTATTTTATTTCTCTGATCATATTAACTATATTTGTCGTAATAGCCTGTATTAAAGACTTTATAGAGGCATCTATAAAGAATAAAAATATATTACTTTTTAGCTTGTTAGTAATTTCCTTACTAACAAGTATACTTTCGTTCAAGTTTTTATTACCTTTAATTGAAGGTTCTTTTTCTCTTTCTAAATCTTTTATCACCACTTTAATCATTCTTGTAACTATATCAATCCCTCTATTAATTTCCTTAGAGGATAAGTATGCAGATGAAAAGGAAACGGAAAATTTATAGTTTCTTATTTATTTAAAAGAAAGAGGGAGCTCCCCTCTTTCTTTTAAATCATTCCTTTTAATATCAATCCTAAAACTGACATTATTATCGCACTAATAATAATTCGCAAAATCCAAGTCGTATTTGTACTTATTTTTTCTAATTGCTTATTGATTGTTGCTATGTCTTTCTCATTAATAGTGGTACGCGTTTCTAAATTTCGAATGTCTCTCATCATTTCTTTTTGCTCCGCCTTGAGACTGTCAATTTTAGCGTAAACATCTTCCATATATTCACACCCTCTGTTCATCTTAATAGAAAAATCTATATATATATATTATGAGACAACCCTCTTACCGGTGAATACATTCCGTATATGTGCGCACCAAATTATTTGTACAATCTAATTATGTTTCCATTCTTCTATATTTAAATTAGCGTTAGGATAAATTAAATATAGAAAAGGAATCCCTTGTTTATGTAACAGCAAACAAGGTGCTCTCCAGCATATGAGAGCACCTAAGATAATTTCTATTGTTTTCATCACCATTTTCATGTTTACTAACTCAATATAGTCAGTATGATTTTATGAAGAGTCTACTTTGTTAGCTGCTTAATGTATACTAATAGTAATACGAAATAGTTCCATTGATAAACTCTCTAGAACAATAAATATACTGGCGGAAACAGACCTATACCCAATATTTTTTCCAGTAACATGAATGGTTATTTCTAATAAATGCGTTTGTATACCATTGTTTTCAAAAATTCCATCCTCAACCTTTACAATATCTGCTTCACAATCTACTTCTTTAAAAGTTTTCAGTAATTTTGTTTTTAATAAACTACAGTCAAAGTTTTCATCTTTTATTACAGCAAATTTAACCTTCATATCGATTTCCCCATTTTTAACAAATTAAAATCATTAAATCTATATAAATATATATTATTCTATTAAACAATTCAAAATATATGTTTCTTATAAACCATTACTAAATTCCAGTTCTAAGACTTTATATAAAAAAGAAAACAAATAAAATGAAATTCTAATCATTAAGAGGGGTATCTATCCCCCACTAATTGTTTAGTTGAACTAACCAGACATTTACAAGATTAAAAAATTACTCTTTCAATCGCTAAACTAATTAATATATAATCCCCCTGTTTTCAGTGGCTCAAATTTTTTCATTTTTAATTCATGGATTCTGAGAACTTTTTGCTTTAATATTAATTAGTCGCTTCTTAAGTTCTGTAATATTGGAAATAACTATATAGTGAAACAAATTAACTATTAGGAGTGCTATTGATGTTTGATATACTTCGTCTCTTAATTTTTTTTCTCATTGCTATCTTTTTATTTTTCTCCATAATAATGGAATTTAAAAAACCTCAAAAAAGTGTATTTTGGTTTTCGATTGAAGTCTTATCTCTTCTAGGAATTGTAATGCTTTTTAAAGATTTTTTATCAAAAATATAACTTAACCCACGAATAATCACATGTTTCAAATACGATATCTTTATCTGTTGAACGACCTTATCTCTCGTTAAAAAATCTTGTTTTCACCCTATTTCTTAACAAGGGCTCTAGCCTTAACTTGTCTTTTCTTTATAAAAAATAGCCTGCCTATTTCTGTAGGCGGGCTATATCTTTATTACACCATACAAAAAGTATACTCTCTTCTCCACTTGAACTTTATGTAATAATACAGATTCCAAATAATGATAAAAGCAACAAACTTTCTTATAACATCCTCATTCTAGTAAGAAAGTAGCTAAAGCTGTCCTATCTTTAGAAAGGGATGATGCTAATATTGTTAATAGCACAAAAAAGCACCGTCACAAGTGACGGCGCTTTTTCTATGTAAGAGCTACTAGAAGGTTCCCTTCTAGTCTACTCCCATTTATAAGTCCAAAATTGTTCCAGTTGCAGCCATTTTAATGTTGCTGCATCTTTGTTTTTGATTTTTACATGCGTTTCTTCAAGCATCGCTTCTGTTTGCGAACGGTGCGCACCTAGTGCAGCTAATTTATGCTCGAATACTTCACTAATATTATTTACAACATCCGGCTCACCTAGTACAGCTTCGCGATTTTTCGTAATCGCAACCGCATGAATAACTGGACGTTCTTCTTTTGACATACGTGATACGGTGCGAACGACAGCGCGGCCAAATGCATCATGATCTGGATGTACGCCGTGCTCTGGATAAAATGTAATAATTCGAGATGGATTTACTTCTTGAATAATCGCTTCAATTTTGTCTGCAACGAAATCAATATCTTCAAATTCTAACGTTTTATCATGGAAACCAAGCATTCTTAAATCTTTGATTCCCATCGCTTCACATGCATCTTTTAATTCTTTTTCACGGATATTCGGAATCGTTTCACGGTTAGCAAATACGTTCTTACCCATGTTACGTCCCATTTGTCCTAGCGTACCGCACGCATACGTTACAGGTACTCCTTGATCTGTTAATAAGCGAATTGTTCCTCCCGCCGCAAATGCTTCATCATCTGGATGCGGAAATACAACAAGTACATGTCTCTCCATAAGTTTCCCTCCTTCTTACTTAAATGGCGTTAAGCTTAACTCAAGTGCAACTGCTAAGCGGCCTTGATTATCGTGCCCTGCTAGTAATAAACGCTCTTTATCGTCTACTTCCCAGTGCGTAATACCTTCTGCATATACCCAGCCATGATCCATCTTTAGACCAACTCGGTATGGGTTTGTTCCAGTTATTTTCCCGCGCTCAAAGCGAATAATTGCATTTCGAATGAATGCTCCAACTGTCATCATCTTTTCATTAAAGTGTGACGCGTACGCTCCATTCGTCGTTTCTAAATGAATATATACATCTTTATTTACAAAACGTTCAATTTCATTTTGAATAAGAGAACTATCTTTTACTATTTCCATCGGAATTCACCTCTTTAAACCATTTTACGCAAAAATAATGTAAATTGCTATCTCTATATTAGAGGACAACTCTCACTTTTCCTAATAATTTGCACTGTGTTTCTTTATTTTTTTATATCATATGTAAAAAACACATTTTTTCCTTCACTTTGTTAAATAGTTTTCTTTCTTTTTTGAATTTGCTACAATATAAATTATGCAGAAGGATGCATGTTTACAATTGAATACATACTTTAAAGAAGGTGACATGATTGGAACAATCAGCACATGAAGTAGCAAATTGGCAATATTATTTTGCAATTGCCGTATTTTTAGTCACGTACGGATTTATTATTTCTGAGAAATTGAATCGTGCTGTAATTGCACTATTCGGTGCTGCTATTATGATTATTTTTGGAATTGTAGATTTGCATACCGCTTTCACATCACATATTCAATGGGAAACAATCACCCTTTTAATTGGGATGATGATTCTCGTACATATTACGAGTCAATCAGGCGTCTTTGAATTTGTGGCCATTAAAGCAGCGAAGGCAGCTGGCGGAAAACCAATCCGTATTTTATTACTGCTATCCCTATTAACCGCTGTCGGATCAGCATTTTTGGACAACGTAACGACCGTTTTATTAATCGTTCCTGTTACATTATCCATTACACGTATTTTAAAAGTTAATCCTATTCCTTATTTACTTTCAGAAGTACTATTTTCAAATATAGGTGGAACAGCAACATTAATCGGTGATCCACCTAATATTATGATTGGATCAGCAAACAAGCATTTAGACTTTAACGCCTTTTTACTTAACTTAGCTCCAATCGTAATTATTATTTCTATTGTGACACTTGGCATTATTTACTTCATGTACCGTAACAAACTAAAAACAACACCTGAACAAATCGAAAAACTAATGGCATTAAATGAAAAAGATTATATTAAAGATCAAAGCCTCCTTTTAAAATCCATTTCGATTTTAGGACTAACTATTTTAGGATTTGTACTTCATTCGATTATTCATGTAGATGCTGCAGTTATCGCGATGACAGGCGCTACACTTCTTATGTTAATCGGTGTGAAAGAACATGATATTGAAGATGTATTTACCCACGTTGAATGGGTAACTATTTTCTTCTTCGCCGGACTATTCGTTCTCGTTGGTGGTTTAATTGATATCGGACTTATTTCTTCACTCGCAAAAGAAGTAATCGGCGTCACAAATGGCGATATCGGTTTCGCTGCGATACTTATTTTATGGGTATCAGGTATCGCATCTGCGACAATTGACAATATCCCATTTGTCGCAACGATGATACCACTTATTCAAGACTTAGCTACAGGACTCGGACTATCTGTTGATTCTCCGCAAATCGAAGTACTATGGTGGACATTATCACTTGGAGCTTGCTTAGGAGGAAACGGAACGTTAATCGGAGCATCAGCAAACGTAGTCGTTGCTGGTATTGCTAAACGTGAAGGACATGCTTTCTCTTATATGGACTTCTTAAAAATTGGTTTGCCGTTAACAATCATTGCATTACTATTATCACATGCTTATATATATTTACGTTATTTAATGTAAAAGTTGGATTGCATGAAATTATATCGACGATTTTTAAAATATATCAACGATTTTCTAAGTATATCGACGATTCGACAGAGAATATCGACTTACCGACAAATAACGACAACGAAAAAAGGTATGCAGCGCTAAACTGCATACCTTTTTTCGTTCACCAAAATATACCGATAATTGCTAAACCACCTAAAATCATACCACCAATTTGTCCAACGATTGCTGGCGATAATTGGACACCTTTCCTCACTTCAACAACCGGTCTTTCGTGCCTTAGTTGCTGCACTTCGCTTTGCAATTGATGTACACTTCCGTGCAATTCTTTAATTAACTCCTTTAATTCAGCGACCTCTTCATTTACTGGTTTTGCTTTTTCTAAATTCATTTTGCATGACTCCTTATAAATTCAATCCGTACACTGTAAATTTTCGCCAATTCTCATTATATCTCCTGCATACTACATATATAATTTCGAATATACTTTCTAACCTTGTAGCTCTATCCATTCATCCCGCAATATCCCCATAATCATGCGATCAAAACACTTCCCATCTCTTTGCACTGCTTCTCTCATACAGCCTTCCATTTGAAAACCCATCTTTTTATACAACTCAATAGCAGCTTTGTTATAAGAAATAACATCCAGACCGACACGGTGTAAATTCAATTCATAAAAAGCATACTTTAAAATAAGATGGATTGCTTCTCTTCCATATCCCTTACCTCTATCATTTGCAGCTCCTATACCAATTGCTAATAACCCTGTTCTGTTATTCCACTCTATGCCATGAATTGCAACAAAACCAATTAAACGATCATCTTGAACTGTCCTCAACATCAAAGATACACTATTCGATCTCCGTCCCTTTAATAGCCCATCACTTGCTATTTCTTGTAACGATTGCGGAAACGCTACATCTGTATCGACATTTCTTAAATACTCACTATCTTCTTGCCACATTGCCATTACTGCAGTATCAGCTTCTCTAATAGCTGATAATTTAATCGTTTTATTTTGAAAAAGATTCATCATCATTTCAAACTCCCCCTTTATTAAATAACAGGGATAATTATTCGAGCCTATTTACCCCCTCGTTTCATAAACTGTTTCATAAACGGGATACTTACAATAAGCGCTGACATTGGCACATCTCCTCTACGTTAAATTAAATTCATTGTATAATTTTTCATTTATTCTAACAATAAAAAAAGACCCTCTAAATTTAGAGGATCTTCCTAACGACGAATCGATATTATTTCGTAAACATTTTCTCCGCTTCATCCATTGCCATTTTGTTTCCTAAAGCAGAATAGTCAAGCCACGGTTGGTCATTGATAATGTATACGTGCTTGCCTTTAACTGCTTTTAAGTCTTTCCAGATTGGTGTTTCTTGAAGTTGTTTAAATGCAGCTTTTGCTTTATCGTCTCTGTTTACAACAACGAAAATAGCATCTGCATCAAAGTCAGGTAATACTTCTTGTGAAATGACTTCGAAAGGACGGTTTCCATCGATTTTCTCTACACCATTTGCAGGTTGTAATCCTAAGTCTTGGAATAAAATTGGTCCCATCGGTCTTTTCGTACTAAATACACGTAATTCTTTGGCAGTAACGCGAATTGCCATTACTTTTTCGTTATTACCTAGCTCTTTATCTATTAAACCTTTTACTCGTTTTGATTGCTCTTCGTAATCTTGAATATATTGATCCGCTTCTTTCTCACGGTTTACAAGTTTACCAACTTGTTTTAAATGGTCTCTCCACGTACCTTCATCTAAATTGAAAGTATGCGTTTTTGCAATTTTTTCGTATTTCGCTACATCTTTACCCGCGTATTTTTCATCCACATAAATGTCAGTAGGCTTTAATTGAAGTAATGCTTCCATATTCGGATCAGTTACAACACCCAGTTTCTTCGTATCTTTCAGTTGTTCTTTTGCGTGTGGTAAGAAATCTTTTAAATCTCCACCAATTACAGAACCTACTGGTGTAATTCCTAATGCAAGTAAATTATTCGTTAAATGAATAGACATTGAAGCAATTTTTGGGTCATTACTTTTTTCCGTTTTTTTCGTTGTCTCTTCATTAGATTTCGTTTGACCACATGCTGCTAATACTAAAATACACATGATGCTAAATAAAATAGTAAGTTTCTTTTTCATATGTTCTCCTCTTTGAAGTATTTATTTTGTTTTTGTAAGTAAATAAAGAAAATACGGTGCTCCTAATGCGGCCACTACTACACCAGCTGGAATAGAATTTGGCTCAAATATAGAACGACCTATCGTATCTGCTAGTACTAAAATAATCATTCCGATAATACCAGCCAGTGGAAGGAAATGTTGATAGGTAGTACCTACTAACTTTCTGGCGATATGCGGAGCAACTAAACCGATAAAACCAATCCCTCCTGCCATCGATACACTCCCGCAAGATAATCCAACCGCTGTAGCTAAAAGTAGTAACCGTTCTTTTTGAACAGAAACACCAAGTCCCGCTGCCACACTATCACCTAGTGACAATGCATTTAACGTTTTAGATTTTAACCATGCATACGGGGTAAGTATGAAAATCCAAGGTAATAATGCTAGGACATGAATCCAATCCCTTCCCCACACGTTACCAACTAGCCATCTAGAAGCGAATGTATACGTCTCATCATTTAACTTGAGAGAGAAAAATAACGAAATTGCACTAAAGCCAGCTGAAACAGCAATACCAACGAGAATAAGTCTAATGGGAAGTAAACCTTTCGAACGATCACTCGCAAGTAAAATAATAAGAAATGCAGCTAATACTCCTCCACCAAATGTAAATAACGGTATTAAAATCGATGCATTCTCATTAATAGAATGAAAGAAAGTAACGAATATAATTAGCCCGAAAGATGCACCTGAATGCAGTCCAAGAATACCAGGATCGGCCAACGCATTCCTTGATAACCCTTGCAAAATCGCACCGGAAATCCCAAGGCCAATACCAGCTAACATTGTGATTATAATTCTTGGCATACGATAATCGTATAGCACGGTTGCACTCTCAAAATCACCATGACCGAAAAGCGTTTGAATTACTTTGAGCGGTGCAATGCTAAGTGTCCCCGTATTTAAGCTAAGCAAAATGACAGCGATACCAATACAACCGAATATTGTAGTTACAGTAACGGCTCTCGTTTTATCTGTGTTTAAAATCTTCTTCACTTACAACTCCCTCCCAACTTTACGTGCTATATAGAGGAAGAACGGAACTCCAACAAGAGCCACCATAATTCCTATTGCAAGTTCTTTAGGAGGATTTACTGTTCTTGCCCCTAAGTCAGCTACAACTAATAACATGGCTCCTAAAAATGCTGACATAGGAATAATGAGTCGATAATTAACACCAACTAATTTTCTAGCAATATGCGGGATAACTAGTCCTACAAATCCAATAGAGCCAACAGCTGAAACAGATACACCTGCAAGAATGACTACTATAATCATCCCTAGTATTCTCGTTCGGTTCGTTTTTACTCCTAAATTCGTAGCGACATCATCACCCATTGATATGAGTGAAATAGACCGCCCTAAAATTGTCGCAAAAACAATGGTTATGAGAATAATAGGAACCAAAAATTTCAAGTGTTCCCACTTAACCCCTGCAACACCACCAGCGTACCAAAAAGCTAAATCTTGACTTAAGTCATAATAAATCGCGACACCTGAACTTAACGAATGTAAAAGCGCAGCCATAACTGCCCCAGCGATCGTTAATCTCATCGGTGTTAATCCGCCTGATGTTGCTGATCCGATAATAAAAATAAGCACTGTACTTAAGATCGCTCCAATAAAGGAGACAATCATTAAATAGGAATACGGCATATGCGGGAAAAAGGCAAAACTAAGTGCTACTACAAACATCGCACCTGCATTTATGCCAAGCACACCTGCATCCGCTAAAGGGTTTCGTGTTACTCCTTGCATAACAGCTCCAGCCACTGCAAAAGCCGCTCCTACAACTGCTGCACCAATTACCCTTGGGAGTCTTAATTCATAAATAATTTGGTGCTGTGTTAATTTCGGATTATAATCAAAAACCGCTGTCCACACTGTTTGCAAATGAATATCTTTTGCACCAAATGCGACAGCCAAAAATATAGATCCAATTAAACATACAATTGTTAAGCTCATAAAACATATAAACTTAATCTGTATCCAGCGGTTATTGCCAGCACGTATAGTAGACTTATGTAACATGTTTCATTTCATCCTTTATATTCAGTTGTTTTTTATAATTATTTTTTATTTATAATTAATATTGATAATAATTATCATTTTCATTTAGATATTATATCCCCACTTTTTTTAAATAGCAAACTATTTTTCACTTCGCTAAATATTAAAATACTTATTACAATTCCCTTCCAAAACTTACAAATACACGCAAAATAGACTACTAGCTTATTTTTAAAAGTGTAGTATACTTAATCATTATTTTGAGTTTTCAAATAAAAATATCTAAGGTGATGCAATGTTATATATAAAACAACTACTCTATTTTACCTATGAACAAGCATTATCCTGCTTATTCCCAGTCGTTATTTTCTTAACACTGGCCCTTTCAAAAATCGTTTCGATCCCAGGGTTATACCGCTACGATTTCATACTCATCGTATGCCTTCTTATGCAGTGGGTTATGTACAAGACTGGCCTTGAGACGAAAGACGAATTAAAAGTAATTACTGTCTTCCACCTCATCGGCCTTTTACTAGAAATATATAAAGTTCATTTCGGTTCATGGAGTTATCCGGAAGAGGCATATTCAAAGGTTTTTGGAGTTCCACTTTACAGCGGCTTTATGTATGCAAGTGTTGCAAGTTACATATGCCAAGCGTGGAGAAGACTACATTTACAAATGTATCATTGGCCGAAAGCTATTTTTGTAATACCTCTAGGAGCAATGATTTACTTCAATTTTTTCACACATCATTTTCTATACGATTTTAGATGGTTCTTAACGTTACTTCTATTCATCGTTTTCTTTCGAACATTTGTGGAATTTTCATTACGAGGCGTTACATATAAAATGCCGCTCGTTCTCTCCTTTTTTCTTATCGGATTCTTTATTTGGATTGCAGAAAACATCGCAACATTTTTCGGTGCATGGCAATATCCAAACCAACGGGAAGCTTGGAATCTCGTTCACTTAAGTAAAATCAGCTCATGGTTTTTACTCGTTGTTATTAGCATTATGATTGTTACACAACTCAAACATTTGAAGCAGTTGAAAAGATAATACTGATTATATAAAAAAAGCCCATCACTCATTTGATGGGCTTTTTTTAGTAATATTTTTTAAACCATCCTTATCAAAGGAGTTATAATTTACAACAGCATAAACAGTTACACATTATGAACTACTACTAGCAGAGGAGGTTGCTACAGATGAAGCGGCAATCGTTGCCATCATAGCTGCTTGTTGTGCTTGGATAAGGACTTCTATCATAGTTTGTAAACCTGTGTTGGTAGCTTTACTTTCCTCACCTTTCTGACTTACGAACAGTTGAATAGCAATAAGAATATTCGTATCTGTATGCCAACGGAATAATTTCTCTCCCTGCAATTTTTCAATCAACGCTTTAATAGAATGAATCTCTTTTTCTCCATCCTCAAGTAACGCTAATAGCCCGATTGCTGGGTAATGCATTTGTTTCACTTTTACCTTTTCTTGCTTTAACAAATTCCATATGTTTGTGCATGTTGCAACTAATATTTCTTCCCTGACATCCTTCTTTAGTGAAAGAATATGGCTTAGAAATTGGAGGTCATTCCCTTTGCGCAAGCCAGCTTTTGCTAGTTTCTGATAAAGACGCTCCACTCGGTCCATAAGTGTTTCTACATGCTCTGATTGTCCTGCTAATAAAACGGAGAGCGGATAATCATTTGTACCTGTTAGGAAAAGATGATCCTCTTTCATACGTTTATATACTTGCATCGAACGCTGAATGTGCGTGCCATGATGCTCATTATCTTCTGTTAAAAGCACAGCTGCTGCAAGATAAGTAAATATACTGCGGCTAAAGCCACCAGCGACCAATTGTTCATATAAGTCTAAAAACTCTCGAAAAGCTTTCTTATAATCTGTAAAGTGAATATCTAATGTTGCGGCCACTACAAAGCGATGATAAGACTTTAAATATGAAAACATCCCTACCTCATTCTTAATATAACTACTAATTTCTAAAAAACGTCCGAGATCAAGCAATTTATCACTACTTGCATACATAGCAGCAATCATCATTCCTATTCGAGAATCACTCGTTTTCCATTTTAGTTCTCCCTTTAACTGTGAATATGTATGTATATATTGCTCTAGCTTTTGTTCTAATGTAATCATAGTATTCACCCCTATTTCTAGTTCCTCTCTATTATTATACGCATATTCCATATTTAGGAATACTATAATTAATAATCCATCATAAAAATAATATTTTTTTATCCTTATATATTGTTTTTACGCCCTTCTTCATCAGCATCACGATGATAATCCCTAATCCTTCAAGAAGTTATACAAAAAAGGTAGATAATAATTTATCTACCTTTTTTGTATATATTATTTAACATTACACCTGTATTGCTCGTTATATGCAATTAAGACTAAAGAGCTTTAATAATACGTTCCATCGCCTTCATTTGCCCAATATGATCAGCTTCATGATAAAGCATCATACCGTAAAGTTCCCCTACTGTTTCCAATCCTAGGAATGGCTCTGGCAGTTTATTTTCAAATGCTTCTGCTGGAATTTCTTTAATACGTTTTGCTTGTTCTTTTAATTGAACCGTTAACACTTCTAACGATGGTCCTGCTGTTGTCCATTTAGATGGTCTTGATCCATATCCAAACATACCTGGATATTCCGTTGGTAATTGTTTGAATTCTTTTCCAAACATGAAAACTTCTGCTGCCGTTAACACATGACCGATATGCCAGCGAATTGTATTGTTAAAACCCTTTGGCTGCGTATCTGCAGTTTTATCATCTAGCGTCTCCATAAATGTAAGTAACGCACCGCGCGTTATTTCAAATTGTTTTAAGCCAACTAGTCTATTCATTTTATCGTTCCCCTTCTTCATGTACCATTTATTATGAACTAAGAATGTTCAACTTATTAAAGTTTTACCTTGTTTAATCTATCAGAAACAAATAAGAAATACATCTAATATGCTTATTAAAAATAATAAAAAGGTTCACTCCTCGTAAATATAGAATTACTTACTATGTAAATAAAGGAGGAGTGTACTTGCATGTTACACATTTTAAAACAACAATATAACCTTATTAGCTCTACAAGAGAAACTCTATTTTCGTTTTTGGAAGAAATTCCACTAGAAAAATTACATAGCACAATTCCGAATTTCGGGAGCGGTAGCATTATAAAGACACATATTCATGTAGCCGATTGCTACCGATACTGGCTTGGATCATTCGCATTTAAACAAAAGCGAGCAGACTTTTCATTTGCTAGCGATTACGAAATTGAGCATGCAGATGTGGAAAAAGTTCGTACTAGATTTAAGTTAGTAGATGCGACCGTACAACGCTTTTTAGATGAATACAATGACCGCTGGCTCGACAATATAGCAAATGAAGTAAAATGGCAAAAAGAACCTTGGAGTACAACGCCGCTATGGCTTTTAACTCATACGGAGACGCATGAGTTTCACCATAAAGGACAAATTGTATCTATGGCTAGACACCTTGGATATGTTCCTCCTGATACAGACCTGATTAGTTGATATCAAAAAGCTTAGGATGAATACAAATCGAGCATGTTTTGAAAACCAATCAAAACATGCTCTTAAAATATTCTACCTTACAATCTCCATATCCTCATCAATACCAAATAGTCTCGGCATAATTATAAGCATCACTATTTGGTATAGCATGTTTCCCTTGTGCTTGTGCCTTTCTTGGATCTAAATCATATACCATTGGTGTATAGCATGATGTTTGCCCTTTATTTACAACACCATTTCCTCCAGCACTTCCGCAAGTATATGCCTTTCCATCTGTTTTTCTAACAATTCTTGCATCAGCTTCGTTATTATAAACTGCCAGGCGAGTTACAGTAACTTTTGCCCATGCTGTTTTACACGTCGTGCTAAATTTTAATTCCACATAAGAATTTGAATCAATCCACTTCTTCTCTTTCGTTACTGCTGATTGATCACAGCTATTATAATAAGGACTTTTCCCATCATATGAGTGGTCTTCTGCGTATGCTTTATCGCTATTAGTCGTACTAAACATACTAGTTACAACGAGTAAAGATAACAATAAACATGCACTCACCTTTTTTAATAGCTTCATATAATTTCACTCCTTTATTAATAACGTGCTGTTTTCCCGTAACCGTTATTAAACGTAACTGCTTCAGCATCTGCTGTGTATCCGAAATCAGCAGTTAAATCAAATACCATTCCTGTATAAGTACTCGTTTGAGCAGTTTTAATTGTGCCATTTCCTTGATTGGAAGTGACTGATTTTTGAAACACACCATTTTTGTATTTATTCACAACAGCGTACGCATACACTCCTCCTGAAACAGCTGGTGCTGGTTGATCTAAAACAAACTTAGCCCAAGCTGCATGACATTTATTACTGTAACGTAAATACACTGTCCCTACTTTTTTACTACCTTCGTATACCGCTGTAGACTTTGCATTAAATCCATCTGCATCACACGTTGTACTTCCCCCGTATACTTTCGTTGTTGCTGGATTTTTCCCGTCATAATAACTACTCAGATCGGTAGCTGCAAATGTACTTCCTTGAAAACTAAATAATACCCCTACACTCGCTACACTTAACACACATATTTTCATTAACTTTTTAAACATTGTAAATCTCCTCCCTCAAAATAAGTACGTATATCTATCCCCTATGTACGCCCCTCCTTTCATGCTGCCTAGAGGCATCTTACAGAAACGAATAAAAGTTGTAAATTCCCTTACGATTATTGGAATATACGAAGAAATTTACTTACCCTTGTAAGAAAAAAAGTTGAGAAATACACATTTGAAAACATCCTTTATTTAAAACATAAAGAACCGATACTCGTTTCATGCAAGCATCGATTCTCAATACAAAATTACCATTTCTTCTTTTATAGAAAATAAATATTTCTCCACTTAATCCGTTGTAAAAAACTCCCTCGTCACATCAATAAATTGCTGCAGTGACACTGTCATCCATTTATCTTTATGCCAAGCAATTTGTGTGAAAATTGGATTGATAGTATTTTCTAGATGTAACTCTTTTATCGTCCCCTCTCGTATATCTTTTTCTACTACTATCGCCGGTAAAACGGCTATACCTAAATCTGCAATAACACATTGTTTTATTGCCTCTACACTAACAAACTCAATCTTATTTGCTGGATACACATCTTGGATGCGAAATAACTCTTCAAATAAAGTCCGATATGAGCACCCTAGTTCTGTTAATAAAAGTGTTTCCGTCTCTAAATCTTTTATCGAAACAGAAGTTTGCTGGAGTAAATGATGCCCTGGAGCAGCTACTACTTTTAATTCTTCTTTCATAAGCGGCTCAACATGTAAAGCATCTTCTGTTTTACATTCATCCAAAATAAATGCAAGATCGACTTTTCCTTCCATCAATTGTTCCTTCGCATCTTTATTGGAATGTGCGGGTTTAAATATAAGTTTTATTTGAGGAAATTGTGCTTTAAATCTCTTTAATATAGAAGGAAGTCTATATGTACATTGGCTTTCTTGCGCACCAATCGTTAACGTACCAGCTATTTCTTCATCATCTTTCACAGCCGTCTTCGCTTCGTTACTAAGTGCGATTATCTTGTCCGCGTATAGTTGAAACTTTCTTCCTGCTTCGGTTAAGAAAAGACGTTTCCCTAATCTTTCAAATAACGGCGTACCTAGCTCAGTTTCTAACGTTTTAATTTGCGCCGTTACGCTTGATTGAGCAAAGTTTAATTTCTTCGCAGTTTGGGTAAAGTTCAAAGTGTCCGCGGCGATTTTAAAGGTAATTAATTGTTTTATCTCCATTTATCATCCCTCTTTTCAATCGGAATTCCCGATTGATTTCATCGAAATAATCCTCTTTGTCTATTGATATTTGTATTGTATGATAAAGAGCATCGACAAACAATATAATGGAGGTATTCCATATGAAAGCACTTTGTTTCGAACAGTTTGGAAGTCCAGATGTACTACAATATAAAGAAATACATGATCCAATCATAAATCCAAATGAAATTCTTCTCCGTACAAAAGCAATTGGATTAAACTTCGCTGATATTTACAGACGCCGCGGTGATTATCATCTTGCTGGCAATCCACCTTATATATTAGGTTATGAAGGGGCTGGTATTGTTGAAGAGGTAGGAGCTAACGTTACAAATATCAATCCTGGAGACCGTATTGCATTTGCTGATGTTCCATTTGCAAATGCAGAATTAGTTGCCGTTCCATCAGAAAAAGCAATCCCGCTTCCAGATTCAATTTCTTTTGAAACAGCCGCTTCTGTCTTATTACAAGGCTTAACAGCACATTATTTAACGAAAGATAGCTATGAAATAAAACAAGGTGATATAGCTTTAGTGCACGCTGCAGCTGGCGGTGTTGGGCAACTTCTTATTCAAATGATTAAACTGCTAGGCGGAAAAGTAATCGGCCTAACTTCATCAAACGAAAAAGGAAAAGTAGCCACATTAGCTGGTGCCGATCACGTATTTTTATATACGGAATCATGGGCTACGAAAGTACTTGAAATAACAAATGGTACCGGGGTAAATGTTGTATATGAATCAGTAGGATCTACACTTGAGGAAAGTTTTAACGCTACTAAAGTTGGTGGTACTGTTGTATTTTACGGAATGGCCGGCGGCAATCCTGCTCCCGTTGATCCGCGCATGCTTATGGATACTTCAAAAACTTTAACTGGCGGGGACCTTTGGAACGTGCTTACTACCTTTGAAGAACGAAAAAAACGCTCTACTCAATTATTTGATTGGATCGCTAGTGGAAAATTAAACATTGCGAGTGCTACTACATTCTCTTTACAAGACGGCGCCCATGCCCATGAATTATTAGAGAGCAGAAAAAGTACAGGGAAGATTTTATTGATTCCATAATTCACAAAATGAAAAGGAATCTAGGTTAAGTTTTATGAAAACCTATAGTGAAAAAAGTTGATAAATGGAAGGACATAACTAATGTGTTATGTCCTTTCTTCTTCAAATCACTCGGATAATTTTCGATCTCTTTTCTCAATTAAAAGCATATGTTTTTTATTTGTATATCGCTAGGAAATTATCATTTTATTTATGAATAAGGCTATACATACCCATTTAAATTAAAAACTAGCTTTCGAACCTATAACAACAGTAGCATCTAATTCCTCATCTCGAGCCACTTTCGTGGTAAGCCCAGCACCAGCAAAGATTTCAAAGGTCTGATCTACCTGCATTTCGCTCGTCTCTATTAAAAGATGACCTCCAGGTGCTAGCCAGAGAAATGCTTCTTTCGCTACTCTTCGCTGAATGTCAAGTCCATCCTCTCCCCCATCAAGCGCCACCTTTGGTTCATATAGGCGAGCTTCCTGTGGGAGCAGTTTTATTGCATCAGTAGGAACATAAGGTGCGTTTGCAAGTATGGTATTCACGTTGCCTTTAAGTGAATGAGGCAACGATTTATACAAATCACCTTCAAAAACATGGCCACCGAAACTCGTTACATTGCGGCTTGCACATCGTACCGCAATAGGGTCAATATCAACACAATATAATTCAACTCTTCCTAAAGCTGCCGCTAGAGCTGCACCGACAGCACCTGAACCACAACAGAGATCAACGACAATATCACCAAAACATGACAGCGCTTCGGCTTGGTGAACAAGAAATTCGGTTCGTTGACGAGGCACAAAAACACCCCGCTCCACTTCTATCCGCATCCCACAAAATTTTGCGTATCCAACAACATATTCAAGTGGTAAACCATCGGCTCGCATTTCCACCATTCTCTTGAGGTCCTCTGGAGTTTGGGCTACTGAAATAAGTAACCTGGTCTCTTCTTCTGCGAAAACACACCCCGCGCTCTGAAGCCTGTTAATTATACATTTTTCTGTTTTATTGTCCAAAAAGGAATTACATTCTTTTCCTATTTACCTCACCACTTTTCTTATTTATAACCCTGTATTCGCTAAAAATTGGATGTATCCTTTTTAACAAAGTGGTCCTATTCAAAAAAATACGCCCTTATTCAATTAAATGACCCAATTGTTGAACAAAGAAACATTCTACACATTAAAAACAAAATCATAATATAAAGATACAATATTTCAAATGATGCACTAAAAAATAAAAAGGAAGCTAGATTTTACTAACTCCCTTTTCTTATATCTATTTGAGATAGGATTATATTTCCACACTTTCTTTCCCTTTTGCAACATAGCTCATATCTCCAACTGACTCGACTGTATATGTTCCATCTTGATATAAAATCTTCGTCACACTAGCATTTTCCACTCCAAGCTTCGTTTTACTACTGTCTAGCATTTCTATTAAGGTAGTAATCAACAGCCCATGAACAACAACTAAAACGTTACCGCCGCCATCTTTAGCTACTTCTTCACTAATATTATCTATCTCTGCTTTTATACGAGTAGAAAATAATTCCCAATCTTCCGCCTGTTTCGTAGGATCTGCTGCTCTAATAAGATCAATAACTTCTTGAATAGAAAACTTCATGAGTTCTTCTGGTGATGCAACGCCCGCAGCTTTTCCAACCACATCCCACATATTTTCAAGCTTTTCACCCTCAAAAATACCAAAATTTAATTCTCTTAAATTTTTCCTTTGCTCAAGTTTCAATTTTGATTGCTCACTATATTTTAATACTAAATTAGCAGTTTCAATCGCGCGGCCGCTATCACTACTATACGCACTTGTAAAATGAATATCTTTTAATCCCGTTCCTAAATTAGAGGCAACTTCCACACCTTTTTCTACTAACGGAGAGTCTGCCCAACCTTGCGCGCGATGGTTCGTATTTAATATTGTTTTACCATGTCTTGTAACATATAACGTAACTACGTTGCTATCTGTTTCTCGATTCTTCATTCTTTTTTCTCTCCCTTTACATTTCTATCTCAATTTTAACACCTCAATTATTCATTGAGCAAAATATATGTAAGTAGCTTCGCTTAATAAAAAACGCTACCTTTCTGTATATCCATACAAAAAGATAGCGTCTTTTATGATTATATTTCTTAACCGATACTCCTACTCAGCAAATGCACTCGAATATTGTACAACTCCTTCTACACTTTCAAGAGCATTCTCTGTTAATTCCATTACCATAAACACTTCTTCAGACACTTCAAATGGTGCTTTTATATTCCACTCACTGGCTTTCTTAAAACCAAATTTCGGATAGTACTCTGGATGTCCTAATACTACAACTGATCCGTATCCAAGTTCTTTCGCTTTTTCTAACGCAGCTACTATAAGCTTTCCACCAATTCCTTTTTTCTGATAGCTCCTAGCAATTGATACTGGTGCAAGCGCTAATGAATCTACAGAAGCTCCATCTTGTTCTATCGTAATTTTAGATAACATAATATGACCGACTATTTCTTCATCTACTGCAACGATTGATAACTCTGGAATAAATGCGTCACACTCTCTAATACGTTTTACAAGTTCATGTTCCTTTTTATCACTAAATTCTTCATTTAAAAATGCTTGTTGTACAACTTCTTCCGTTTTTCTATAATCGGTTTGTCGTTCTTGTCTAATCGTTACCACTCTGGATTACCCTCTATTCTTTCTCATTTCTTTTTGAATTTTACGAAGTGCTTTTTTCGATCCCCGCTCAATATCATGTTGCATTTTTCTTTCTTTATAATCGACAAATAGCGTATTTAAATCGTATCCCTCTGGATATAATTCTTTTGCTGATACCTCTAAAGTAATACGTTTTACATTCACTTCAATGAATTCACCGTTATAATATACAACGACATTATAGAAGTTATCTTTTTCCTTATAGATGATACCAAAATCATCATGATCCAATAAATTTACACGGTCGCCAATTTTATACTCGTAATGATTTTCTCTTTTTTCTTGCAGGAATTTCGGCTTTCTAATTTTACTTTCATTCACTTTTTCTAAAGTATATTCTTTATTTTCCATGTACTCTTTCGCTCTTTTCAGTACACGTTCTCTTACGTTCATTTTATTTGCAATCCAAAGTGCATTACTTTCACCTGATTTACCGATCACTAATTTATAAAGCGGTTCTAGCGTCTCACTATTAAATTGCATGGCTGCGTTCATGAAATCATCGTGCATTTCTGAGAAGCGTTTAATTTCACCGTAATGCGTACTCGCAACTGTAATACATCCTGCAAGATAAAACTCCTCTAAAATAGAAATTGCAAGTGCTGCTCCTTCATTCGGTTCAGTCCCGCTTCCTATTTCATCAAATAATAGCAACGTATTATTATTTGACATCCTCATAATCTCAGATAAATTTTTCATATGTGATGAAAATGTACTTAGTGCATTTTCGATACTTTGATTATCACCAATATCTACAAATACATTTTCGAAAATAGCAATTTCTGTTTCTTTATCTCCGGCAATATGCAAACCTGACATTGTCGCTAATGTTAACAATCCAATCGTCTTTAACACAATTGTCTTCCCGCCCGCATTCGGCCCTGTAATAATTAAACTACGATAGTTTTGACCGATTTCAAAGTTTAATGGTACTACTTTTCCACTTAAAAGCGGATGCTTACAATTTACTAAATGAACGTAGCCATGATCATTTAACTTCGGCTCTATTCCATCAATCGATTTACTAAACTTCGCTTTCGCAAACACCATATCATACTGACTAATTAATTCCATATTAATTTTTATATGATATATATTTTCTACTACCATTCCTGATAAAGTCGCTAAAATTTGATATTCTTCCATCGCTTCTTCTGCTTTCAAACTTGCCAGTTCCGCATTTAACTTTGTAACCGTATGCGGTTCTATAAATACAGTAGAACCTTTAGCCGACGCTTCAACAATACTTCCGGCAACTTGATTTTTATAAGAAGATTTAATCGGAATCGTATAACGATCATCTTTTTTACTAATAAAGAACTCCTGAATATACTTCTTATTTGCACTGCTATTTAAAAACTTCGTTAAACGTTCTTTTATTTTCCCATCTACCGAATCCATGTTATTTCGAATTCGTTTTAACTCTTTACTAGCGGCAGAATCAATACTATTTCCTTTAATTGAAAAGTTAATTTCTTCTTCAATACTTTTATATTCAGTCATTGAATTTGCATAAGAAGCTAATACTGGTGCAAAAAATTCTTTATCTAACATAAATTTTTTAATCTTTCTACATCCGCGTAAAAAGTCTGAAACACTGACTAATTCTTCTGGATCTAAAATCATCCCTTTTTCTAATTTTTGAATTGCACTTGCGATATTTGAAATACCGAAGAAAGGAACATGCCCTTCTGCATCTAATATAGCTCGCGCTTCGGTTGTTTCATTCAATCGATTCCTTACTACTTTTATACTTGCACTCGGCTCTAATTTATTTATTAATTCTTTTCCTAATCCACTTACACAATAAGATTTCACTATATCCTTTAATTCGTTATATTGTAACTTTTCAAAAGTCATTGTATTCATTTTGTTTCTCCTCACTATGATTGATTTCTATCATAAATGAAGATACCTACTCATTAGATTCCAATGAGTTCTACATTATTCAATTACCCTTTTTAAACATTAAAAATATACACAAAAAAGCTGCGGGGATACCGCAGCTTTTACATTTACAAGGCATGAGTAATAACATATGAGGAAATAAACCATAAAAAACGGATGGCAATCCCCTTATTACACGCTTTATAAAGTATTGTAGGTATCTTCATAGGTATCGAAATAAATCCATGACAAAATTAGGGGTATGGTATACATAAAAATCCCCTGTTCTTATCCGATTTATTTCATTCAATTTTTCCTATTTAGTACCTACCGCACTCACAAAAAGCACCTCTCATTATTTTATATTATGGTCATTGAAATCTAATTTACTGAAATCATCATACTATATGTATAGCAAGAAGTAAAGGTGTCATACTTTAGTCGTACGCACATATGCAGATGTTTCCTCTTGCGATATTAGATACAATATATATAAATCGTTTAACGGAGGGGTTTCTATGACAGACTTTCAAAAACAATTTTTCGCACGATTACATATAGAAGAAAAAGACAAAGTTTCATTTGAAGATTTACCTAACATTATGTACGCGATGGCACAAACTGTCCCATTTGAAAACTTAAATGTTCTCGAAAAGAATTTTAAGGAAATATCAAAAGAAAATCTAAAAGAAAAAATTTTAGTAAACAATCGTGGTGGTCTTTGTTATGAACTCAATCCTACTATGTATCACTTCCTTAAAGACGCTGGATTCGATGTTCATCTCGTTTCAGGAACAGTGTATAACGCTGCAAATTCTATATGGGCTGTTGATTCTGGCCATATCGCAACCGTTTTAACACATCATAATGAGCTTTATTTAATTGAAGTTGGATTCGGATCATACTTACCACTTGCACCTGTTCCTTTCTCAGGTGAAGTCATTCACTCCGTTACAGGAGATTATCGTATTCGTAAAGAAATGACCGAAAAAGGAAACTACATGTTAGAGATGCGTAAAAACAATGAGTTTTTGGATCAATCTTCTACTGATGATTGGACGTTAGGCTATGCATTTTATATAGAAGAAGTGGATGAAGAAAAAGCAAATGCAGCACAAAAAATTATCGTTGAACATGAGTGCTCACCATTTAACAAAGTACCTCTTATTGTAAAACTAACTGAAGATGGGCATGCCTCTTTAACGAAGGATAGTCTCACAATAGCGAAAAACGGTAAAAAAACGAAAGAAAAAGTTACAGATGGGCAATATAAAAACCTTTTACATTCAAAATTCGGAATTACATTATAATTTTTCAAGCCTTGCCTTTTAGCAAGGCTTTTTAATTTTCAGCAGGGATTTTTTGCAATTTGTTGTATTTCATAGTTATATAGAAATATAACTACATATTTAGAAAGGAAATGATTATGACAGAACTTAAAGATCGACTACAAGTAGATGAGAAAGAAAAATGGGATTTAACGGATATTTATGATACCATTGAAGATTGGGAAAGTGATTTTCATAAAATTGAAGTATTAACGAAAGAACTACACGAGTTTAATGGAAATATTCACGATGGCAATAGTTTATTAGCCTATTTAACAAAGAGTGAAGAAATTTCTAGCATCATATCTTTACTATTCGCTTATGCACGATTACAATCTGATCTTGATACACGCGATACTGACGCTCAATCTCTTGTCGATAAAGTAACACAATTACAAGTGAAAGTAAGTGCAGCTAAATCTTTCTTTTCTCCATTCTTACTTAGCGTAGATGAAAACACATTACACACTTACATAGAAGAAGCTGAAGGCTTACAATATTATAAAGAAGATTTATTTGAATTATACCGTTATAAAAAACACGTATTGAATAAGGACCAAGAAGAGATTTTATCACAAATGGGCGAAGCACTCTCCTCTCCGCAACATACATATGGCATGCTAAATAATGCAGATATACTATTTGGTGAAGTGACTACTAATGATGGAGAAAAAGTTACTTTAACACGAGGAATGTATGCAAAGTTAATAGAAGATGAGAACCGCGAAAAACGTAAAGAAGCCTATAAAGCTTATTACAAACCATACGTTCAATTAAAGAATTCTATCGCTTCTACTTTATCTGCAGCTATTAAAAATAATGTTACTGTTTCTAAGCTAAGAAAATATCCATCAGCGTTAGAGAAATCATTATTTGGCGACATGGTTCCGAAAGAAGTATATGAAAATTTAATTGAAACGACGAAAAAAAACATTCAATCTTTACATACATATAATGAACTTCGAAAAGAGAAATTAAATGTCGATGAACTAAGACAATATGACTTAAGTGTCGACTTAGTAAAAGGTGTAAAACAAGATATTCCATACGATAGAGCGTTTGACATCATGATTGAATCACTAGCTCCTTTAGGTGAAGAATATATTGAAACATTAAAAAGCTTTAAAGATAAACGTTATATTGACGTAAGAGAAACGCCAGGAAAACGTTCCGGTGCTTATAACTTTGGTGTATACGGCGTTCATCCATTCATTCTTTTAAATCATCACGATGATTTAAATAGCCTTTTCACCCTTACTCACGAATGTGGGCATGGCATGCATACGCACTACTCACACGGATATCAACCAAGAATTTCTGCACACTATACTATTTTCGTCGCAGAAGTCGCTTCTACAGTAAATGAAGTGCTATTAATTCATCATTTATTAAAAGAAGCAAAAGATGCTAATGTACGTAACCATTTAGTAAATCACTTCATCGAGAAATTTAAAGGCACTTTCTTTACACAAATCATGTTCGCTGAGTTTGAAAAAATCACGCATGAAATGGCACAGCAAGGTAAATCATTAAATGCCCAAACCTTTAGCGAGGTTTACGAAAACTTGTTTAGAGAATATAACGGCGACTCCCTCGTATTTGACGAAGAAGTAAAATACGGATGGGCTAGAATACCGCATTTCTATCGTCCATTTTACGTGTACAAATATGCAACTGGATTCGCTTCTGCAATCCAAATTGCTGATAAATTATTAAGCGGCGATCCAAATGCACAGAAAAACTATCTCGAATTCCTTAAAGGTGGAAGTTCAGATTATCCATTAAATCTACTGAAAAAAGCTGGCGTTGATTTAACTACGCCAGAACCGATTGAAAGTGCATTAAATCGTTTTAGTGAACTTGTTGAAGAGTTTTCAACTTTATAAAAAAGAAGAGCCTCTCGCTAGAGGCTCTTTCTCTTTCATGCTCCGTTTCCTTCTATTAAATCATTCGCCATTTTCCTAAACTCTTGATTAAATGTATCATTCATACCATTTTGAACGTTAGAGAACAATATGACGAATGTTTTTTTATCCCAGTTAAAATTATTAAAAGTATTCCAGCCTGCTAATACCCCGTGGTTATGATAATAATCTGGATACGTATAGAAACTAAATCCATATTTTCTTGCAGGTGATGCAGTAAACATATCTAATACACTTTGTTTAGATAACAGCTTTCCATCCATTATTGCCTCATCTAATCTTTTCATATCTTCAACAGTTGTATACATTTCACCACACCCATACAACCAGTTCATTTTTAAGCGGGGGGCAGCTATTAATTCATTATCTTTTCTCGTATAACCTTCTGCTAAAAAAATATCTTCTGGGAGAGTCGCCCCCATTCCAGATTCATACATGCCAGCAGAAGTAAAAATATTTTCTTTCACGTATTCAGCGAGCGGTTTATTCGTAATTTTTTCTACAATATATGCAAGCACCATATAATTATAGTCTGTATATTTCCAGCCTGTCCCTGCAGGAAATTGCAATTTTTGCGCTCCAATCCACGTTACTAACTTTAAACGTGACCCTGCATCCACCCTACCTTGTCCTTGATCTGGCAAGCCAGATGTGTGTGTTAATAGATTTCGTAACGTAATGTTTTTATCTGCTGGAAACGATGGGATATACTTATTTACATTGTCTTCAATATTTAATTTCCCTTTTTCTTTTAGCTGCATAATAGATATTGCAACGACCGTTTTCGTAATAGAACCAATACGATATTTCGTTCTTGGCGTTGTTACTACTTTATCTTTCACATTCGCATATCCATAACCTTTTCGTAAAATCACATGATCTTTACTAGCTACAAGAACGCTCCCATTAAATCCTTTATCTTTTAAATATTGATCTAGTTTTCCAGCTACAGCTTCATAGCGTTTTTTCTCAGTTGCATCAACTTCTTGCATATCGTCCTTTTGCTTACTATTTAAATTAGAAAATGCCTTTATATCATATTTCTTACCTTTATTTGCATGTATTAGTGCAACGACACTCCCACAAAAAATAGCAAAAACAAAGAAAACGATTAACCATTTCTTTAGCATAATAGGAACCCTCTTTTATATAGTTTCACTTAACGCGCATCCATTCTATTCTATATCTATTAATTTTTAAATTTTTTATAATACTACCTATTATTCACCTAAATGAACTAGATTCCTTTTTCTCATATTCAGTTTTCGGCTACTCTCTATTGTATTTCTTTCTCGCAAAATTTCCACCATACAATCGGATGCACCCTACTATAATTTCAACATCTTATGTAACATTTGTTACACAAGATAAGAAACGGAGTTGTTAAGATGAAAAACACAGATAAAAACAATCGTTTAGATGATATGACGTTTCATTATCCTACAATAAAATATAGTTATAATTTAATATTAAGTAAAATAGATTATAACTTTAAAAGGAAATGATACTAAAAATTTTCAAACAAAATAAATCATGTAAATAACGATAAAGAAAAACAAATCATTATAGCTAAAATTACAGGCAATGAACTTCATTGAAAATGAATCTCATTTATACTTTGATTATACAACAAATAAAAAAAGAAATGTCGCTCACTCGGCATTTCTTTATATTTTCTTCATAAAAAATTTACATTGCTAACTTTCTTTTATTTTCTTGTTTTTTCTATATAAACTGACTGCCGAGATACTTAACAATACTACTATACATAACCACGCATACGCATACCCTTTCTCATCCACAATATAACCAAATAAAACAGGTGCAACAATAATAGCAATTTGATTTAATGTAAGTGCTACACTCACTGTTATTCCTACAGATTCTTCACTTGCCAATTCAGCAACTTCGGCTATAAAAAGACTAAACCATCCAATTGAAAAGAATCCTAACAATGCACTTACACTATACAAGACTCCACTCATTATTGTATGTATATTCATTACTAACAATAAAATCAAGCCGATAGAAGCGCAGACAGCTATAAATAAAGGTATACGCCGATTCCCCTTATACAACACATCACTAATAGCTGCTAATGCAATACGACCAATCATTCCAGAAAAGAACATAACCGAAAATACTGTTCCGGCTACAATAGATGTAATCGATTGTTCCCCTGCTAAAAATTTCATGAAGTGTCCAACTAACACCATTTGTAATGAAATCATGCAAATACCCGTTATATAAATTGGATACAACTCTTTTTTGCATATCACTACTTTTAGCTCCATCCAAAAGGAAATGTTATTATGTCCTTTCCTCGCTTCCTCCTGAACATATGGCTCTTTATAAAACACAAAAAATAATACTCCTCCCATTATACAAATGCATGCGATACTATTGATCGCGTAAGTCATATTATATTGTACTGTAAGAAACGGGATTAACACTCCCGCTAACGCGCCACCAATCGGTATACCCGCTTGCCTTATTCCCATCGCTAACCCACGATTTTCTTTTCGGAACCATTTTAAAATCACTTTACTTCCTCCTGGCTGGGAAACACTATAAAACATTCCTATTAATAAAAGTACAAATAATAACCCATTAAATCCACTTACTATATTAGTTAGTAAAAGCGAACTCCCTAGCAAAAATGAACTGATAGAAATTAATATTTTTTCATTATATTGATCAAGTAGCCGACCGACAAAAAGCATACAAAATAACGGTCCAACATTTACAACACTTACTAATAATCCACTCTCCGTATTCGTAAGTGCATATTCTTCTTTCCAAAATAAAGCGAAAACCCCGACACCATACGTTATAAGTGTCGCTGTTGTTTGAGCAATCGTCGCAACAATTAACATAACCCATTTATAAGTACTATTCACCCTTTCTTCAATCAACATAATAATCCCTCCCCCTTCCATTGTATGAAAGTTCTGATATCATATAAAATAAAGATTCATCATATAATCCATCAAAAAAATTGATACCTTTTCGGAGGGATGATACGTGGACATAAAAGATTTAACTGTATTTTACGAAGTCGCGAAGGAAAATAATATTTCTCACGCAGCGAAAAATTTGAACTATGTGCAATCAGGCGTAACGATGCGTATGAAACAACTAGAAAATGAATTAGGTGTTCCTTTATTTTACAGAAACGGAAAAGGTGTAACTTTAACTTCTAACGGTGAGATTTTATTAACGTATGCCAAACAAATTATCCACTTAATGGATCAATCTATAAAAGCGGTTCAAAGTAATGGAACTGATCCTAAAGGTACTTTAAAAATTGGGTGTACAGAATCTACAACTGCGGTAAGGCTTCCCTCTATATTAACGGCCTACTATGAGAGGTACCCAGAAGTCGAATTGATTTTGGAAACAAATACGACTGAACAACTAATTAAGCTTGTATTAGAGCGAAAACTAGACGGAGCGTTTATAGCTGGCTCTACTCAGCATAATAAACTCCATACAACTGTATTTCATGAAGAAGAATTGGTTCTCATTAGTAAAAAACCTTTATCCTCTCTTACAGACATAGAAGATATGAATTTACTCGCTTTTAGTCACGGGTGCTATTATAGAAGTTTATTAGAAGACTGGCTTCAAGAAGAAGACATCTCGCCTAAACGAGTATTAGAATTCGGAACAATCGAAGCGATACTTGCATGTGTAAAATCAAATATAGGCGTAGCGATTATGATGAAATCAATTTTAAAGGGACATGAACATGACGTATCATTCAACCCTTTACCAAATAGCTTCAAAAAGGTTCCTACTACTTTCATTACTAGAAACGATATATTTCGCTCAGCTGCATTACAAAAATTTATGGAGATGACTCACAATGCATGAAAAGAAAATACGTGGGATGAAACGAAAAACAAACACTATGATTAAACACATTGAGGAACATACAAAAATATTCCCTTCTACTTTCTATAACGATGAATATTGGTATATGCCTTTACCAGTTTCTCAAGCTTTTATCGAGTCTCATAAAACACCTAGAAAAGTAAAACGATTATGTATACAAACCTTAATAGATCGAGTGAATCATTTAATAAAAATAAAACCGAATGATACACATACATATCGAGTTGTTACTATAATTTCTATAGAAAATTTATGGAGATCGCAAATTATCGTATTTAAAAACGATGACTACTTTCAAAATTTTTTCAATAGAAATAATGAATTTCAAACATGGATCCCTCTTTCAAATGAAATTAATTTTTGGGAAACATGGGGAATTTCAATTCGCCCTACTGCCCAACTGTTTCACTTTCAAGAAGTCATTTATGATGAAGATACAATCGATAAAAAAGAGATTTGGTTTATTGGAGAGTTATCTTAAAAGGGGTACTTTCAAATGAAAAGCTTCCCTTTTTCTACTTATTAAAATCGCTATATAATGAATTTGTCATTTTATTATATAGGAGGTTTTCAAATGGTAATACCTAAATATCCTGATGTCCCTACTCTTACGAAAAAACAAATCGATCAAATTACAGAAATCACTTTTCTAAAAGAAATAACACCACAAAAATGTGATGCAATATTCGTTTTCGGCGGTTCACACCCTGGCAATTGGCAAGCTCCTCTAGAAGCTTATCGACAAGGTTTAGGAAATAAAATTATCGTTACAGGTGGTACTAGTTTACATGGCATGAAACATCCGAGCTGGAATTACGGGGATTTGTCAGATGCAGAAGTAATTGTAAATAAATTACTTGAACATGGCGTACCAAAAGATGCTATCCTATTCGAGAAAAACTCCCTCCATTCTATCGCTAATGTAATGGAAGCGAAAAAGATTTTTGATTTTACAAAGATTAATCAGCTACTATTTGTTTGCAAAAGTTTAGGCGCTGGTCGGCAATATCGAGTATTAAAAAAACATTTACCTAAAACTATTACTTGTATCCCATATACATTTGATACAAGTTTCGATGGTGAGTTTATCATTAATAGATATAATTGGATGGAAAATGAAAAAAGTCGCTCTATGATTTTTGGAGAATACTTGAGAAATGTTTGCTACGGTAGAAAGGGCGGCATTGAGCCACCTGAAAATGAGGTTGAAGGTTTAGAAGAATATGTATCCTATTACTATAATCTAGCATAATAAAAAAAGGTATACCAAAATGTCGGTATACCTTTTCTCCTATTTATTTTTCTTTTAACACACTATGTAATCGATCAGGATAATTTGTAAACATTCCTGTAGCACCCCATTTTATTAACAATCTCATATCTGGTTTCTCATTAATTGTATAAGGATGAATTAGCAGTCCATTATTTCTAGCTATTTTCATATATGACTCATCAATAATTAATTCTCCGTTATCATTACGTAAGTTTGGTCCAATACCAACTGCATACTTTTTAATTTCTTGAAAATCTTCATTCGTTACATGTTTCGGTTCATGTGTAATAGCAGACCATTCAACAATCTCATTGTTTTCATTTGGATAATACCAAAGCAGTTGAACTAACGGAATATTTTCATTCATACTATGAATCTTTGTTAAACTATCTTTACTAAATGATTGAATCATCACACGGCTAGAAGACATGTTTTGACCTATTAAATTATATTTTTCTAATAAAGCTAATAATTTCTCTTCCATTCCTGGATACACATCTGGTGATTTTGTTTCAATGTAATACTTCATGCTTCTTCCGTACTTTTGGAAAATTTCTTCAAGAGTCGGAACTTTTTGACCAACGTACTCTTGCTTAGCCTTTTCTGGATACGCTTTATTGAACCACGATCCTGCATCTAAACTCTTTATTTCACTTAATGTTTTATCTCGTACTTCACCTGTACCATTTGTCGTGCGATCAACTGCCGTATCATGCATTGCAATCAACTGGCCGTCCTTAGTTAATTGAATATCTAACTCCAAATAATCCGCTTTCATTTTTTTCACTAAATCATAAGAAGCAAAAGTATGCTCAGGTGCATGTCCACTTGCTCCGCGATGTGCAATATTTAAAAACTTATTCTTATTCCACTCATGCTTTCCTTCTGCTTTCGCATGAACAGCTCCCCCAGCAAAGATACTTCCCGTCATAAAGAAGATAACTAAAACGCTAATAATTTTTCTCATCCTTCTAACCCTTCCTACGTTACAAATTTCAACAAGTTAATGAGATTTACACGAAATAGAAGATATACTTTCATCATTTTTATAAGTTTATATTAAAATTCCAATCTTACAAATATAATTCCCCTATGTTATTACTATACTATTTATTTTCCATATCCCCCTATTCACATGTAACTTCCTATTGATTACATTTCATCAATAAAAAAAGCCATAAATTATTTAGAGGACACTTCTGTATCCTTAAATAAATTTATGGCTTATCTCAAATATCTCCGGCCTCGATTAACTTGTCGAAATTAATCATACCAAACCTATTAATATTTGTGAATATTATTTTTTCAGTACGGTAAAGCTTTAATCAGTATAAGTTATATATCTATCTTATACTAATTAGTATTTGAACACATCGAATTTTTCCGAACAGCCCGATTCCTATCTAACTTCTTTAATTTCAATTCATACAAGATAAAATTCTATTGTCATTTGACATGATATTTACGTAAATCTAGGCTTTACTTAATTACAAATTCTTAATTTCGTATATCCTTTCTTGCAAGTTTAGGTTTCTTTTGAGAATGTGGTATATTTACATGTCCCAAAGCAGCCACGGATTGTCTCCTTTCCTTCCTTGACAGTTTAGGCTTCTTTTGAAAATATAATTCTTTTAAATGTCGCGAAGTAATACCTTGTTTTTTGAAATCAAAGTAAAAATACAAATGTGTACTTAGCGCTAGGAAAACAACTGAAATAAATGAAAAAATAACGATTAGCACAATCGCCATAGCTTTTTGGCTCAAAATTCCAATACTAACTTGACCAATCATATAACCTAAACCCGAAAAATATACAATTTTAGAGATTTTCACATCTTGATCAGTGATCCCCCTTAAGCGAGCTGTAAAATATTTAATCCAGAATAATTCAGATTTATAAACAATTAAACTATATGCAATAAGCGATAGAATAAAAAATAAAGGAGATTCTATTTCTACGAATTCGTAAGCTAACTTTTGCACAGCTATAAAACTACAAAATGAAATACTTAACGCAACAAATCCAGAATATAATAAATGTTGCAATTGAGGCTGCCGAGGCTTATGAATAGAAACCCAAATTCCCCATAGATTACATATCACATAAAATGGTAAAGCTACGTAAGAGTATATATTGTACGGTGGAAATATGAATAAAATGATGAGTAGCATAAAATTCATGATAACCCACACAAAGGCCCCTACAATATTTCTTATATCAAATGGTATTAATATCCGCATACAATCATCTATGCTGTTGCCATTATATTTGTCCATTATACACCCCATAAAAATTTAAAAATTTTATCTAATACATTTCCAATTCCTGATTTAACTCTATCTTTTACCGAATCCTGTTTGCCATCATGATTCCAATCACCTTTGTTAAATTTGATTCCATCTGTTAACCAACTTATCCCGATAAAAACACCAAAGCCAATTCCGGCCCCAACTACAGTTCCAATTGGTCCCCCAATTACTGTACCTATTGCAGCACCAGTTAATGCACTAGCAGCAGTAGAACCAACCCCAATTGCTGCATCACCAATAATATCACCAGCTAGCTTAGTTTTTGACGCTTTATTTTCAATATTTTCCTTTGTATCATTAATTACATCCCATCCTACAGCTGCATAACCTAAAGCATTTGTTTTTAATTTCAATGAACCTTTAAAAAATTCTTTTGGTGATAAAACATGTCTTTTTACATCATTTATTTGCTTTACTTCGGCTAAAGGTAATGTAGTCTGTAACCTCTAGGAAATATAATACAATAAAAAAATGATTCAATCTAGTAATTACCAACACTTATAACTAAAAACTTAAAAAATTCTAACAACAAAAAATAAAGGGAATTAATTTACATATATTTTTATAATAGTAATGTCTCTTCACTACACAATCTTTATTTTGTAAGCTAAAAAAATAGAAGTATCGTCCTATATAAGACAATACTTCCGTAGTTACTTAAAAATCACATAATAAATTACCCATTACCTCTTCCAGCATTACATCTGGATTTACCACTGCTTTTGCCAAACGCCTTCCTATAAAGCCATCTGGTCTAATTAATACAGCTCCTCCATTCTCTATCCTATATAATTCACGAAAAACATTTTCTTGAGCAATAAAGTCTCCACTTCCACCTACTCGATACAGTTTAATATTTATTCCTAATTTAGATGAAACATCAAATACAGCTTCAGCCCAAGAGCTATTGTCTACTCCAGTAAGTAATACAAAATTGTTACCAAATAAGTCTAATATAGAAGCTTCTTTCCCTTTATACATCCCCCAAAAGTGTGGCGCTCGCGTTCCAGGTCTCCCGTTCAACTCTACGCTATCCATTCTATGTGGAGTGACTGAGTCATCTATAATCGCTTCTGAACAATACTGATATCCAACTGTAACAGCTAAACCGTCCATATTATTTAAAATACCTTCTTCTCTATTCGCAGCACGAAACAGTAAACTACTCGCATAATCTGTCGTTAATTTTGCAACAGGATATCTCTCTTCATGATATGTTTCTAACAATTTTGGTTTTGCCTTTCCTTTTATAACAGCCGCTAATTTCCAGGCTAGATTGTGTGCGTCTTGTATTCCTGTATTGGAACCAAACCCTCCTGTTGGCGGCATAATATGTGCAGAATCACCAACTAAAAAAATGCGATTATCTTGAAATTTTGTAGCAGTACTTTCAGTCGCTTCCCACGGTAAAACACTTACTATTTCTGACTCAACATTTGTACTTCCTATTGCGGTTTGAATAATTTGTTTACAACGTTCTATAGTGAAATCTTCTGGTTGCTCTCCTTTTAATGGATCGTAGGATACATGGTAAATCCATCTTCTTTCGTTATCAACTGGAATAAGCGCACCAAGAACTTCAGGATGAAGTACCATAGTAAAACCAAATGCATCTCCTTGTATAAATTCACTTAAATCCGCTTCAAAATAAATATTCATATAATAACCACCAATTGTTCCACGGCCCTCGGTACTAATCCCTAGCTGCTCACGTATTTTACTTTTCGCTCCATCCGCTGCAATTACGTAGTCACAATGAACAACGCTCTCTTTTTCCGTTTCACGATTTCGAATCGTTGCGATTACTCCTTGCTCATTTTGTTCATAAGAAACCAATTCATGATAAAAAGATAATTCTCCGCCTAATGTTCTCGCTTCTTGTAACATCATCTCTTCTAAAGTAATTTGATAACAAGCAGTTTGTTTTGATGGACTAATCTCTTTTACTTTTCGAAGTAATTTTTCATCGTTTCCATACTGAGTCACCCTCAATTGTGCGAATTCTTCCTGATTCGCCTCAGCTATTGTATGAACAGCTATTCTTCCTCGGCAATTTTCTAATGTTTTACCCGCTGATCTAATTCTTTGTTCTAAACCTAATTCTCGAAATAACTCCATCGTACGAAAAGTGATTCCACCTGCTTTCGGATGAATGGCAGTAGACGGATGCCTTTCAATAAGCAAGTATTCAATATTATGTTTTGCAAGGAATAACGCAGACGCTAATCCTGATAATCCCCCTCCAACAATTAAAACTGGTACATAATTCAATTCCATATACTTATCCTCCACATCATTGTTCTGAGCTCAGTGACATAAATATAATCAAAAAAACAACAAAGATATAGACTTATATTTCATTTTAAATTATCATATAGATAGATTACGCCCCAAATTACTTTTACTTTTTCATACATCTATAATCTGCTTGAAGTATGCATGTATGAAAGAGTAAAACGAAACAACTCACTTCAAAATAATAAAAACATGATAAGCGGTCGTAACCCAATAAATTATATAGGGTTACGACCGCTTAATTTTTTGTGCAATGACTTAACCATCCTCATCTGTAAACAACGTATTATTAAGCCTTTTCTATCTCCTACCATTTTCAACTCATAAAATTTCATTCGTCTCGATTTTCTTTCCCAATATTGCAGCTCATACAACAATCATGTAGCATTACCGTATCGAAGTAATGGTCCATCATCTTAAACCTTTCGACTCATTAGCAGGAGGTAAAGTAATTGAAATGAATAAACAAGAACAATTAAATGTTATAAAAAAAGATTTTATTGATTCTCAAAAAGTATTATTAGCAATTGGCGATGAAACACGTCAAGCTATTTTGTTAGTTCTCCTGGAAACGGAATGTCAAACAGGATTACGTGTAGGTGAAATTACGAAACAAACACACCTTTCTCGACCAGCGGTATCACATCACCTTAGAATTTTACGAGAAGCCGGTATTATTTTAATGCGAAAAGAAGGTACAAAAAACTTTTATTATATTGATATACGTACAAAATTAAGTTTATTAAAAAATCTTGTATTAGATATCGAAAAGCTATTGCACAACTTTTATCCCACTTTAACGGGCAGTAAGACCCCCACCTCAGAATTCAGCGAAAGCAAAGAATTTAGATAGGGGATCAACTGCCCATAAAAGTCCGATTGGTTCAACTAATAATCAGTGGGGGATGAAGAACCCCCCACTGATTAAAGTTTCACTTTATTGAAATTTGGAGGTATAAGAAATGAAAGCGATGATAATTGATAAGTACGGAAAAGTCCCAATGCGTATGGCCGAGGTACCTATTCCTGAAATAAATGAGCATGAAGTGCTCGCAGAAATTCATGCAGCTAGTATTAACCCAATTGATTTTAAAATACGCGATGGAAAAGTAAAGGTGTTACTTAAATATGAAATGCCCCTAATCCTTGGGAATGACTTTGCTGGTGTCATCATAAAGGTTGGCTCAAAAGTAACTCGTTTTAAAGTCGGCGATGAAATATATGCACGTCCAAGAAAAAATAAGATTGGTACTTTTGCGGAGTATATAGCCATTCATGAAGATGACATAGCTTTAAAACCGAAAAATTTAAGTTTTGAAGAAGCTGCTTCAATTCCACTTGTTGGCTTAACATCCTATCAAGCATTACATGACATTATGCAATTACAAAAAGATCAAAAGATTTTAATTCACGCTGGATCTGGTGGTGTTGGTACTTTCGCAATTCAGTTAGCAAAAATAATGGGCGCTACCGTTACAACAACTGCTAGTGAAGCTGGTTCCGATTTAGTAAAGTCTCTTGGAGCAGATCAAATTATTAATTACAAAACAGAAAAATTTGAAGAAATACTAAAAGATTATGATGCAGTATTTGATACCATTGGTGGTACAACACTTGAAAAATCATTCAATATTATAAAAAGCGGCGGCAACATTGTTTCCGTTTCAGGAATGCCAAACGCTCGTTTCGGTAAAGAATTTGGTTCTGGATTTTTTAAAACATTCTTATTTTCATTAGCAAGTAAAAAACTTACTGCACTTGAAAAAAAGCATAATGCTCAATATTCATTTTTATTTATGAAGCCAAGCGGAGATCAATTACGTACTATCGCAAACTATATTGAAGCCGGAAAAATCAAACCTGTAATCGATCGAGTTTTCCCTTTTGAAGATGCGCAAAAAGCAATGGAATATTCAGAGGCCGGAAGAGCAAAAGGAAAAATAATTGTAAAAATGAAATAATAATAAAGACTCCATTTTCTTCAAATGGAGTTTTTATATTTACTGTTAAATAGACATAGTGCAGTGAAGTCCTTACAATAGATTGCAAGGGGAAATATCATATTATACTTTTAGCTAATTTTACAAAGAATACATACGTACAAATACATAATAAAAAAAATAAACAAGGAGTAGATAAAATGACTAAAAATAATGAAGCTGGTTGGAATTTAGACCATAGTTATACGACTTTACCACAATCATTTTATACAGAAATCCCCCCTACTCCCGTAAGTTCACCGGAGTTAGTTAAGCTAAACCATTCACTTGCGATATCTCTTGGCTTTAATCCTGAAGAATTGAAGAAGGAAGCCGAAATCGCTATTTTCGCTGGTAATGCACTCCCAGAAGGAGCTCGTCCATTAGCACAAGCATATGCCGGTCATCAATTCGGACATTTTAATATGTTAGGCGACGGTCGTGCTCTTTTAATTGGTGAACAAATGACTCCTTCAGGTAAACGTTTTGACATTCAACTGAAAGGTTCTGGTCCTACTCCGTATTCACGCCGCGGTGATGGTCGTGCTGCACTCGGTCCAATGCTACGTGAATATATTATTAGCGAAGCAATGTATGCACTTGATATTCCAACTACCCGCAGTTTAGCAGTTGTCACAACAGGCGAACCAACATATCGTGAAACAAAGTTACCTGGAGCTATTTTAACTAGAGTAGCAAGCAGCCATATACGCGTCGGCACATTTCAATATGCTGCAGCTCGCGGTTCTATCGAGGATCTTCAATCACTAGCTGACTATACAATAAAAAGGCATTATCCAGAAATTGAAGATCATGAAAACCGATATACTGCATTGCTACAAGAGGTCATTAAAAGACAAGCAAGTCTTATCGCAAAATGGCAACTTGTTGGATTTATTCACGGCGTAATGAACACTGACAATATAACGATTAGCGGTGAAACGATTGATTACGGCCCTTGTGCATTTATGGACAATTACGACCAAGGAACTGTATTTAGCTCCATTGATACACAAGGTCGCTACGCATATGGAAATCAACCATATATGGCCGCATGGGATCTCGCGCGACTAGCTGAATCCTTAATACCAATCCTACACGAAGATGAAGAAGAAGCATTAAAGATTGCTCAAGACGAAATTTCAAAATTTAGCGTACAGTATGAAAACCAGTGGTTCCTTGGAATGAAAAAGAAATTAGGACTATTTAGCAACGAAGAACAAGATCAATCACTTATTGAGCAACTTTTAAAAATGATGGAGAAATTTAAAGCGGATTACACAAATACATTCCGTTCATTAACTCTTAATACGTTAGAAAATACCCCTCTATTCGATAGCCCTGAATTTAAAGAATGGTACAAACTGTGGCAATCTCGATTAGAAAAACAAGATGAATCGAAAGAAAATGCCTACGAAATGATGAAAAATAATAACCCATCAATCATCCCAAGAAACCATCGCGTAGAAGAAGCACTAGAAGCCGCTGTCACAAATGGCGACTATAGCGTAATGGAAAAACTTCTTGAAGCTCTAGCAAATCCTTATGCATATTCTACAGATCAAGAAGAATACTGCCTTCCACCTGCGCCTACGAATCGCCCTTATCGTACTTTTTGTGGGACTTGATTGTTTAATCTGTAAAAAGGTGTGTTCATACAAATTGTGTGAACGCACCCTTTTTTATATTTTCACCTCTCAACTAGAAATTTAAAATGCCCCCTCCCCCGACACCTTTTCTTTACTCCAAAACAAATTAATACTATTCCAATCGGCTTACTGAAAAGTTTGTTAAACAAATATTGAGAAATAAAAATCGTATTTCTAAATATTGTTATTTTTGATACTATATTTTATAAGAATATTCAAAAAGCGAGGGGATTTCATGAACGTTCAACTACAAGGTAATGAACAAATTACGAAATTATTTAATGATTGGTATAGAGTAATATTGAAACATCAAACTATTCAAGCAACAAAGATTAAAAATGATATTGAGGATAAAATCTCTAGTTCTGAAAAAGATACTAATCTACTATTGTATTATTCACTTTTTAATTTTAGATATGAAGTTTTAACGGATGGTTTAAATATTACTAAAGATGCTTTTAATAAAATTGATATTTATCCAGTACCCGAAAATAATTGTCTTGCTTATTATTATCACTTCTTTAAAGCCATTCATAGCACCATTCTTGCAGACTATAATGAAGCTAAAAATCACTTCGAGAAAGCTGAAAAACTTTTAAAATATGTACCTGAAGAATTAGAACTTGCTGAATTCAATTATCGTATCGCCTCTTTTTATTACCAAATATACAACCCATTATTAGCAATCAACTATATACAAAAAGCTAAAAAAGTTTTCTCTACACACTCAGGATATGAAGTTAATTTAGCTGCATGTGACAATGTTTTCGGGCTATCTTGTCTAGATTTAAGACAATATGAACAAGCTGAAGAAAGTTTTAACTCCGCTATCGATATTCTTAAAAAGAAAGGCGAAAAATCATTACTTTTACGTACAAGAAATAATATTGGTTTACTGTACGCAAATCAAAATCTTTCTTCTTTAGCAATTCGTCATCTATCCAAAGTTACTGAAAGTATGCCGAATCATTTTAAAGCTCTTTATCTGCAAGCAGATGAATATTTGAAATTAGGTGAAAAAGAATCTGCATCTCAATTTATTGAAAGAGGTTTATCCGTCTGTAACAAACTAGAAATTAAAGAATATCAATATCGATTTAAAATCTTAGACGAGCTTTGTAAAGAATCAAATACAATTGAAATAGAAAAAGTAGTTTTAGCAGGAGTTTCTTATTTCGAAACAGAAGAGTTATGGGAATGCATCGAAGAGTATACAGAAAGAATAGCAAATAAGTTTTATGCAGAAGAAAATCACTTCAAAGCAAGTAAATATTTTTATTTAAGCAATCAAGCACGTAAAAAATCATTAGCTAAAGGGGCGTTAAAATAATGAAAAAAATTGGTTTAGCACTATCGGCAGTAGCATTGACATTAATTTTGAGTTTTGGATTTAGTCATAATTCCAAAGATGTAGCCTTAAATAAAGGCGATACATGGTCTCCAGCATACGGGCTTAAACAAGCATAACAAAAATTCGTGCTAATTATTAGCACGAATTTTTAATTTATATAAATTAAACGCACATATCCTTTATATAATCGTTAATCGTTAATCTTTCATCAACCCTGCAATCCCCCTACTCCCCTCACTACCAACTTTCTCAAGTTCCTCCACAACTAAATTCCGTCTCTCCACAGAATGATTTTGACTTAACTTCGCTTTTCCTTCTATTTTATTTATCTTTATTTTAAAGCCCACTATTCCCTTACTTAATCCTCCCATATAATTCGGGTCTACATCATTAAGTGAGTAGGTGCTCTCCGGATCTTCATACTTATGTACTAACTCTTGAAGAGAGTCTATTAATTCCTGTTCATCTTCAACAATTTCTAATTCACCATATACATGCACTGCAACGTAATTCCATGTTGGTACTGCATTGTTTGTTTCATACCATGACGGAGAGATGTAACTATGTGGTCCTTGAAATATAGCTAGTACTTGCTGATTCCCAATATCTTTCCACTGTTCATTCGGCCGTGCGAAGTGACCATGTAAAGTAAGGGTCTCCCTATTTAATAACAATGGTAAATGCGTTGCATATGGTTCCCCATTATGTTGAGAAAATAACGTTGCAAAGCTATTTTGTTCCATTATTTCGTACTTCATTTCTTCATCTTGTATTGCGAAATATTTTGGTATATACATAAGTTCCCTCTTTTCCGATCTTTTATTTCTCATTATATTTAAGTATCGTAGCATTCAACAGGGCCAGTTTGTATTTCTTTTACAATGGCAGCGTTCTATTTCAAAAGAATAGGCAGCATGTATTCCATGCCGCCTTAGTTTATCTTTTCTAATATATTTGTAATAAATGCTGTCTTACCTTCACTATAGCTCGTTCTACTTTTTGCCTCTCTTGCTAACTCTTCCTTTAAATGTCCATATTCAACAGCAACACCTTCATGTTCACGAAGATAATCCCGAAACGCTATATGTCTTCTTAGCTCTTCACTTTCTTTATCACACACATACAAATGATGTTCCATCCAATCTGTACTTTCTCCGTCCCACGGAACGAAAGCGTCCTTTCTGCCAAACGCCTCTCTCCCTTTGTAGCTCCATTCTGCCTGATGATAGTATCCTATCGCTTCAAGCTTTGTTACTACTTTAGGAAAAAAACCATAATCTTCTATTACGATATCAATATCTAATATTGGTTTTGCTGCAAGTCCTTTAATAGATGTACTCCCAACATGTTCAATGGATAAAATACTGTCTTCCATTACATCGTTAATGAGAGTTTGTAACTTATTAAATTCACTTTCCCATTTGATGTTATACTCTTCGATAGTAATTCTCTGTTTCAAAGTATCCCTCTCCTCAAAAGCAACTATAACCTCTGAATATGAGTATCCTTAAAATCCGTCTCATATTTCAATCCATATCCAAACATTCGATCCATTCCAATATGTGCGGTCCATATTAAACCAATCATAATAACTATATCTATCTTAAAATAAGCACCTATGATAACAATTAATATCGATATGATATATGTGTGAAATAAATTATAAATGTTAGCCCCAACATGATTATTTATACCATACGCTAACATTGATAAATCCGGAGCTAAAAGGAACAGAAAAAATATTATCCAACTAAATTCATATAATGAATACGCATAAATCGCAGCTATGAAAACAACTAGCCCTTCAAAATGTACAATACGTTTTTGCATTCTTTATCATTCCTATTTTTCTATATTTACCGATAAAGTTTCATCACTGAAAGTATCCTTTGCATTTTTTGACCAGATGGTTGCTAAAATCGGTCCTGCAATGTTATGCCATACTGCTGCTAACACACTTGGGAGGGCGGCAGCTGGTCCAAAATGTGCTGTTGCTAGCGCAACACCTAAACCTGAATTTTGCATTCCTACTTCTATTGAAATAGCTCTTCTTGTCCCTTCGTCTAGTCTAAGTATGAATGCTGTTATATATCCGAGTAAAAAACCGAAAGCATTATGAAGCATAACGGCAATAAAGATAAGAAGGCCTGAAGAAGTAATGCTACTTACATTCGCTGAAACAACTGCAGAAACGATAATGATAATTGCTACAACCGATATGAAAGGGATAACGGTCATTCCTTTCGTAACAGTTTTAGGGAATAACTTCTTCACTACTAATCCTAAAATAATCGGTATGATAATGACTTGTACGATAGAAAGAAACATGGACATAGCATTCACTGGCATCCATTGCCCTGCAAGTAATAATAAAATAAGAGGTGTAGCAATTGGTGCTAGTAACGTTGATAATGACGTCATTGCAATAGACAACGCTAAGTTCCCTTTTGCTAAATAAACCATAACATTTGATGCGGTGCCACCCGGTACTGAACCGAGCAACACTAATCCAGCTGCTAATTCGGCTGGCAGATTCATAACGTAGGCTAGTACGTATGCGACAAGTGGCATAATAATAAACTGAGCACATACACCGATAATAACTGGTAATGGTTTTGTAGCTATGATTTTGAAATCAACAGCCTTCAATGTTAATCCCATCCCAAACATGACAACCCCAAGTAAAATCGTTATGTAACTAGTTAACCCCAGAAATGGAGCAGGAATAAAATATGCAATAGCTGCAATACAAATAACCCAAAATGCAAAATACTTTCCAGCTATATTACTTATCGCCTCTAGTACTTTCACCCAATCAGCCCCTATCCTTTAATTGAAACACCTTATTCGGATTCAAAATATTTTGCGGGTCAAGAGCTCTCTTTATTTTTTCCATTACGAATAATGCCGCCCCATGTTCTTCTTCTTGATACTTCCTTTTTCCGACTCCGACGCCATGTTCTCCTGTACACGTTCCCCCTCGTTTAAGAGCATACAAAACGATACTTTCATTTATTTCATCTGCTTTTTCCACTTCTTCTTTATCGTTTGGATCAACCATTAAGAGCACGTGGAAATTCCCGTCTCCTACATGACCAAGAATACCACCAACAAGCCCAACCTTATCTAATGTATCTTTCGCATGTTGAATTGCCCCAGCCAATTCTGAAATTGGTACACATACGTCTGTACTCATAAGCTTTTTACCAGGATAGCTATGAACGTAAGCGTATGCTAGGTTATGCCGTGCATCCCATAATTTATTTCTCGCTGCAGTTTCCGTTTCAAAAGCAACTTCTTTACATTTATGATCAAAAACAATTTCTTTCGTAAACTCAACATCTTGCTTTAACCCTGCTTCATTACCGTGAAACTCTAAAAACAATGTAGGTTCTTCTCTGTAACTTGTTTCACTGTAATGATTGACTTGTTTCATAGATAGTTCATCAACGAGTTCAATTCTCGCAATCGGAATACCCGCTTGCAATATGTTAATAACAGCTTCTACTGCATCATTTATAGTTGGAAACGATGCTCTCGCGGCCATAACATGCTCTGGTATGCCGTATACTTTTAATGTTAACTCTGTAAAGCATCCAAGCGTACCTTCTGATCCTACGAAAACACCATTTAAATGGTAACCTGATGACGACTTCGCAGCTAAATTCCCAGTATGTATTACTTCCCCATCAGCAAGAACGACTTCTAAATCACGAACTTGATCACGCATTACTCCATACTTAACCGCTGTCGTTCCGCTTGCATTTGTAGCAGCCATTCCCCCTAACGTTGCATCTGCTCCTGGATCCACACTAAAAAACAATCCGTATTTCTTCAATTCTTTATTGAGCTGAGAACGAGTCACTCCTGGCTGTACTTTCACCAGAAAATCTTTCTCTCTTATTTCAAGAATTTTGTTCATTAATGAAAAATCAACCGTAATTCCTTTTTCATAAGGAATTACATGTCCTTCTAAACTAGAACCTACCCCAAACGGAACGACGGGTGTCCCGTGCTCACTCGCTATTTTCATTATCGTGCTAACCTCTTCGGTCGTTTTCGGAAAAACTACTACATCAGGTAAACTACTAGCATGATAAGATTCATCTTTACTATGTAACTCTCTTACTGTTGTATTGATTACTACTCGATCTTCGGGAAGTACACCCTTTAATTCATTTACTAAACGCTCTACCGTTATTTCCATCTTACACTCTCCTACTTTCTATAAATTTGAATTACAAAATATGTTAACTATTTTATACATAATAATCCGAAAAATTAAATAATTCAAGTTTTACATATACGAAATTCATTTCTTACTTTCGAATAAAAAAAGAACTTGCAACAATTACTGCAAGTTCTTTTCTATAAAACTATATTTTAAATGACTTCTTTATTAACAACATAAACCAAATTAAAGTAAATGCCATCAGCGAATGAGAAAACCCAACAATATAAGTTAACCCTTTAAAGTCCGCTCCATTTAACTGAAGAAGCCCTCTTGCTGCCAATGAACCTAACATTAATATTAATGCGATATTATGTACAACAAACCACTTATTAAAACTTTTCGCTTCATGAAACGCGAATACTTTTGCTAATCCTAAAGCAATTAAAAAGAAGAAAAAGCCGAGTACAAGTGTATGTGTATGTAAAAGGTTTAACAAAGTAGATCCTACAATCCCCTTATACTTTCCATATTCCCTAGCGAAAATCCCTGATAATAAACCGATAATCAAATACGTAAACGATGCATTATATAATTTCTTCATTATGTACCTCCTTGGGTAGAATGTGTAGTGTGTCATATTTAGTAATAATGATAGTTATATAGTAAAAACTCCTAGTCACCTAGGAGTCATTGTATAAGCATCTCACTCTTTACAATCAATTCTAATTATAAAATATCCCTTTATACAAAACAAACGAACTTTATGTGAACAATCCGGGCTCTTGTAAAATATGTTGCGATTTTGTATTACACAATCCATACTAATGATTATAAATGTTAAAGGTGGTGCAGTAGATTGTGATAGTTCTTGAAACGGAACGACTCGTTCTTCGCTGGTTTCATCTAAAAGATGCTCCATTTATTCTCGAGTTAGTAAACGATCCTGCATGGATTCAGTATATCGGTGATAAAAGGATTAAAAACTTAGAAGATGCAAAAAAATACATCTTAAACGGACCCGTTGATATGTATAATAAAATGGGCTTCGGCCTTTACTTAGTAGAACGAAAAGAAGATCTCACTCCGCTCGGTATGTGTGGCCTTATTAAAAGAGATTCATTAGAAGATGTTGATATTGGCTTTGCCTTTTTAGAGAAATTCCGTTCGAAAGGATATGGCTACGAGTCAGCTTCTGCTGTAATCGAATACGGAGTACAAAAACTAGGTCTGAAACGAATTGTAGCCATTACTACTACTGATAACATCCAGTCAGGAAAGCTTTTAGAAAAAGTAGGATTGAAGTTCGAAGAGATCATTTCGAACTCAGGGGAAGATTTAAAATTATTCGGCTATAACGCGTAAAAAGATTTTGAAAGAAAAACCCTTGATTTATCTACGCTAAGCAGAAAATCAAGGGTTTTATTTATGTTCTAAGAGGCGTAATAATCCAATAGAATGCTCTTCAATATGTAAATCTGTTTCGTGATGTAGTAAACCATCAATGACATGAACGGCATCCCTAGCATTCGGATTAATCACTTTTGTATGAAAGCTAGAGAATTGATCACTCATAAAGCGATAAAGTGAAACTTTAATTAGTGGGGGTTTTCTTCATCTCCCACTGATTATTAGCCTTCACTAATCGGACTTTAATGGTAGCACCTTTACCTGTTCCGTACTGTGGATTTGCGTCTGCATGTAAAGATGAAACCTCCATTTGCATGCCCATCCCATCTGAAGACGAAGTGGTACCATCTCCCCAATAAGAAGCTAAATCTAGTTGGTGCTGGTAATTTACTAATGTTGCTTGTGCCTTATTCATTGAATCTTCACCACTCGTTTTTTATCGGACTTCTTTTTATACTTTTATTTTCTTTATGAGTTATTAGAAAAATAATTGTCTATATAAGTCTTTATTTTTTCAAAATCCTTTTCCATAAATAAGTTTGCTGGTACTTCAATTATTGGAAGATTATTTTCATTATCAAAAGGTGGACACGGTTTGGGAACTACCAAATAGTCAACTGAGTTTTTATCCCTAATATAATTAATCGAAACATCATAATACTCAGAAAAATACCCCTTCAAATCATCGTGATTCCTTAAAAATGGTAGAGAAAATATTGAACCATAATTTATACCAGCGTCGACAATTAATACAAAGCATATTTTTTTCATGATACACCCTCCTAGTATAATAAGTTTTAAGTTAATAACTGTTCCTTGAAAATTAAATAGTTTTTATCTTCAAGAGCTACATCAAAAAAATAATGTAAGGGTAAAATGTAGTCTTGGATACCAGGGGTTTCCCAAAATAATGGAAGTGCAGAAATGGATCCATCGGGAATATGCTTACTCCTCCTGTAGTTCGAGCACATTAAAAGACTGCGACCTAGACCAAAATGCACTGCATACGCACAAGCTGTATCCGTTTCCTTTTTCTTTATATTCAATTAAATTATATCATTATTTTACATAAATTTACAGACTTTGTTTTTTATTTTATCGGTAAACTTATGCTTAGCATGAATTGGAGTGCTTTGGATTGAATTAGCGGTACCTCGTCAACGTTGTACACAGTGCAATTATACATTTACTTTTGATTACGGGTTAGAGCGGATTCACTCTTCAACAGCCTCATTTCGTCGTGAAATTGTACAGCGTTGTAAGGGGCGCGCTTTGTCAGATGTTGCCTGCGAATATAACTTGCCTTACACCACGGTAGAGCGCTGGTTTTATTGGTATGCAGCTGAACAATTCCATGATGAAATAGCTACTCGAATTTGTGTAGATGAGTTTGCGATTCGTAAAGGGCACACGTATGCAACAAGTGTGCCAAATGCAGATACAGGGCGTGTTTTAACTGTCGTTCCGAATCGTAATCAAGAGGCAATCGAAACAGGCAAAAATACGATTAGCTGATTGGATAAAACGCTATCAATTCCATGTTTGCGGTGCAGTTGCGAAAATTGTGAAAAGCTTCGTATTACGTGAGAAAGCGATGCTCGATACAATTGTGTCACCTTTATCCAATGGAATCATGGAGGGAACAAACAATAAGATTAAACTTATCAAACGGCGTGGGTTTGGCTACAGAAGTGATGACCATCTTTTCTTGCGCATTCGCTTAGAAACAGAACGTTGATTTTATCAACCCCATCTTTTGGTGATGATCCTTTCATATCGCATTTTTGGTACTTTATAGAAATAATTCTTCCGTTTATAAATTTATTATATTAATATATTAAATAAAGAGGTGAGAATAAATGGGACAACCACTATTTTTATTAGTTCTTCAATTCATTGCATTTATATTAATCATTTGTATCTTATATGGAATCTTGTATAATGTCGTATTGAATTTAAATATGCCTAAATGGACTGCACATATGGTAGCTACGTTATTTTCTCTTGGTAGTGCCTATCAAGCTTTTGTAAATTTTTTTGTATAACACGCAACAAAAAGGTCGCCACTTACGGCGACCTTTTTACTATTTCACTTCTACCGTATAATTCCCTGTTCCCCCGCCATACTGATACACATGTAAATAATACTTTCCTGGATACGTGTAGTAACTTCCTACTAACTTATTTCCTTCTTGCTGGGCATACGTAACATAATTATTTAAATCTGCTTCCGAATAAAGAACCCAGTTTACTCCAATATTATTTTCCTTCGTTACATTAATTTGCAGGTTTTTCGCCGTTTCCACATTTATTTCAAAGAAATCACTCGTATCACCATTTCCTAAACTAGCACGTAAAACTTGATTGAGTTGCAGTTTATTTGCTGTCTGGAATGAATTATTCGGTTCTTTTTCTATACTATTATCTTCTTTCTTTTGAACCGTTACATTCGTTGTAACAGTATTCGTTAATCCTTTGTCATCTGTTACTGTTAATTTTGCCGTATATGTTCCTTCTTTTGTGTATACATGAGTCGGATTTTGTTCATTACTTACAGTACCATCACCAAACTCCCATTTATAAGCAACAATTTTTCCATCTTCATCTTTCGATCCATCGCTTTTAAACGAAATTGCTGCATTTACATTTCCGCTATATGGGCCGTTTATAACCGCAACTGGCGCTTTATTCACAGCACCTTCTTCTGTATTAATACCATGGAATACAACATCATATTCAAATTGTCCTGATGCATTCACACGGTAATTTACGAAGTAAGCTGTTACTGTTTTATAGCCTGTCCATTCTTTCGCACTTAAACGTTTTAACGTATCATTTACGTTTTGTGTAATTGTCTTCCAGTCTTCATATTCTCCTTTTGCAGTCGTACCTGTATATGTTCCTTGTAGTGTAAATGTATGAAAGAACTGTGATTTGTTTTTCTTAACTGATACATTACTTAATTTTGCTTCTGCTGTAATTTCTGCTGCAATATCTGAAACTGGTTTCGGTGCGTGCGTCGCTAAATAATCATCTGATACTAATGGAACATTATATTTCTCACGGTTATCTACTAACATTTGCATATAGTCTTGATACTCTTTATTTAAATTCGCATCTTTACTTAAAGCAGAGCGGTATGCATCATATGCTGTTACATCATTTTTCCTAATAAGATCATGAATTTTGTCAAACATATCATATCTCTTATTGTACATGTACGATTGTAAAGCGAAGGAATAATTATAGAAATCCCACGTTCCATACTTTGCGTTTAACGTTCTCTCTGCTGTATAACGTTCTGCTGGATTTGAAGATATGCTTCCTATAATACTCTTTCTCGGTACAACATTATCTGTTCTCGTTGCACCTGCAAAAAACTCCGCATTTCCTTCTTCAAACCAAGATAATCTCTCATTCTCATACATCTTCCCTTGTCCCCAAAGTCCTGGCACTTCATATCTACCTTGTAAATAATGCGTGAACTCATGTCGGAACAATTCTTCCAAACTATAAATGCTTTCTTCTGGCGTACGTTCATAAGTAAAGAACGTACCTGTTCCTTCTATATAAAGACCGCCGTTATTCGTTTCATACCCGTATAATTGACGGTTAAATTGATATTCAGCTGGGCTATTATAAATAACCATCGTTAATACATCATCAGGATTTCCTTTTTCTAACGGCTGGTCACTTTCAACCGTACGATGGAATTGTGCCTTCACTTCTTTTGCCGCCCAATATAGACGTTTTACTTTTTCCTCAGTCACCTTATCTCCAGCTTTTAACACAATTGCTCCATCATCGAACGTATACGTTTTCGGTAAATATTTTTTCTTACCATCTTCTCTTATTTGATCTAGATCAACCACTTTACCATTCGCATCTTTCCCGCCATAATTCGTCGCAATTTGCTCAGCAGCTACGAAATATTGCTCACTTAAATACGGATAGATTTTTATGGCATCTGTTACAACTTGTAATCCTTTCGTTTCTGTACTATGGAACGTACCAAGTCTACCTGTATAATAAATACCATTATTAATTAACCAACCATTTTTCGCTGTCACCGTTCCAATTAAGGCAAAACGACTTAATTCATTAATATAGCTATCAATTTTTTGATACCATATTGTATCTTTCGGTGCTTTTCTCGTATCGTACAAATACGATTGAATATCGTAATCAACACCTTGCATAATATCGTAAATCGCATTTCCAGCTGAAAGATTATCTACCAATGTAGAAAAATTATCATTATATTGTTTAAAAATCTTTGCAGCTGATGTGATCGTTTCCACATCACTTGAAGCATTTCCAATTAATTTTCCATATGATGAGACAACTCTATTTTGTTCTAACGTACCGAGTTTAAAATTCGGGTTATTCGCAATCGTTTTTAGTGCAGGTAAGCATTTATCATGATAGCTTCGCTCATTTAGTTTACTTAATTCTGTATGATAAAATCCTAAATAAAAACCAGATCGTAACACCTCTACTAAAGTCTCAATCCCTTTTGAATCATCTTTCGTATAAGCTTGTCCTTGCTGGTTCAATTTATCAATAATTGCCTGCATTCTACTATCATTTTGATAGAATGCAAGACTATCCTTATTAAACTGAAATAGCCCAGTAATTTGCTCCCAATCAATTGTTACAAGTAAGTCCACTAACTGCTGATTGCTCAATTGATTTAATTCAGCAATTGTATACGTTTTCGCTACAGCTAATTGCTTACTTTCCTTTTTCACTTCAGGCGGTCTTTGTGACAAATCAGCAAATTGTAGCCTTTTCTCAAAAGACTTATTTTCCAGCACTTTTGATGAATGAGCTAATTCTTGCACTGGTAATTGTAAACCAATCGGCTCCATTTTGAGCACATTCCGATATGAAACTTGCTCTCCCTTTGTACCTTCTGCCAATGCGTCCCCTTGAAAACTCCCTAACATGAAACTAACAAAACTTACCCCTACTAACACTTTTTTTGAATAGCCTTTCATGCTCTCCCCTACCTTACATTTTTTAGTGTACCGCACCATTATTTTACTATTTTTACTTTTTATACTGTATTGAGAAAAAATAAGGTAACGTTCACACGTGTATCCATACCATGCAAAATTAACACTTGACTTTATGTGCGTTTTATATCAAAAAAAGATAGATAATAGCGAAATTCCCGCTACATCTATCCTCGTTTTCAAAACTATGATTTTAACTTTATGAATGTAACTTCTGGTAATGTTTGCATATGCTGAATAAACTCATTCTTTTCTTCTGACGATATATTTTTCAGTTGCATCCCTACCTTATAAACAATTTCTATCCCTTGCTGTGAAGCTTCCACTTCATATGAAAGTATTGGAATGCCTTTCATATGAAGTGTTTCTAATATTTGTTGTACTGCTTCACGTTTATTTATACACATTTGCACCATTATATTTTGCGGAAATAAAAATTGCACCTTAAAAATACGACTTACAATCTCTAAACCAATTAAAACGAGAATCGTCGCTCCAATTCCTACTACATACATACCAGCACCAATTGCTAATCCAATTCCTGCTGTAGCCCATAAACCAGCTGCTGTCGTTAATCCTTTCACCGCCTGCTTTTGAATAATAATTGTACCTGCACCTAAAAAACCTACTCCACTAACAACTTGCGCTGCAATACGACTCGGATCTAGTGCCATATGATCTTCATTCATAATATCTGAAAAAGCATATTTCGAAACGACCATTATTAAAGCACTTCCTACCGCTACTAGGAAATGTGTTTTTAAGCCCGCTTCTTTTGATCGAATTTCCCTTTCAATACCGATTATTGCCCCTAACAAACCAGCAACACCGATTCGTATAATGAAATCAATATTTACACTCACGAGCCCTTCCCCCTTTCATTCATTATAGATAGATAAAATAAAAATTATCACACACATCCATGTATCGATATGAAGGAATTTTACTAAAATACACTTAATACCTAGGCCATTTTATGTTAATATTTTAAATATTAACATAAAATAAATAACTTCTAATTTTAAACATCCACTCATTTTCTTGAAAAAACAAAGGTGGATAACATGAAATGAGGTTGAGAAAATTAAGAAAACGTTTTCATTTCATGTCGTGATTTTTTTATACATACTACATAAATAAAGGAGCTTACTCACAATGAACGTCTCTTTGCTTACACCTACTACCGATTTACAAGACGAATACTTAGATTTTTATAACGAATGGAAAGATAGCGGTGAAACGATGATTCCGTGGGTTATTACAAAGGACCCTTCTAACTTCCCAGCTATGGTGCAAGAACTACTCGATGCACATAACGGAGTAAACCTTCCTGAATCTTGGGTACCAGACTCTACATATTGGCTCGTTACAGATCATAATAGAATTGTAGGAGCTGTTAATATACGCCATAGTTTAACCGAACATTTATTTAACGCTGGCGGTCATATCGGTTATGGCATTCGCCCTTCTGAAAGAAGAAAAGGTTACGCTACGAAGTTATTAGAATTATCCCTAGAAAAAACTAAGAAATTAAACATCACGAGAGCACTTGTCGTTTGCGATGCAGTAAATACTGCTTCAGAAAAAACAATTTTACATAACGGCGGGGTTCGTGATGATGATTTCATTGAGGAAGATGGGAATGTAGTAAGAAGATTTTGGATTGAGCTATGAAGAAGTCCTCCAATGAAAATAACCTTGTTATAGAGAAGTATAGTAGAAGTAATGAGCTACAAGTAAAACAACTTATTGATTTATACAATGAAGAATCGTACGTATTTCACTTATTACGAGATAATAAAACAAAATGTGCGTATGTTGCCTACTATAAAAAAGATGTAGTAGGCATCTTTTTCACCTGGGGCAGTAACTTCCATCCATACTGCACATACTTTCGAATATATACGAATCCTTTCTATGCAGAGCTACACATTGAAGAATTTTTATTAAACGAGATTCAAAAGCGAGAAAACTTTAAACTCCCATTACAAACCTCTATATGGGAAACATCAGCTCATTTAAAAACGTTTTTTGAAGAACATAATTTTACGGAAATTCGAAGAACATATATGCCGATATTAGACTTACAAAAAATAGTTTCTATCGATATAGTCCCTAATTCAAATTATCATGTACAAACTTTATCGAACATCGTATCAAATAATAATTTATTAGAAAAACTAGCCTACTTAGTAAAAGAAAATTATGAGCAAACCCACCTAGCAAATCCCGTTGCCTCATTCCCACTACAAACTTGGCAAGAGATGATTTTAGCTGATGACGTACTACTAGATGGGAGCTTTCTCATTATAAATGAAGAGCATCAAATTATGGTATACTCTTTCCTCCATACATCAGAAAAGGATAATACGGTAGAACTAGGATGGTGTGGGACTCACACTATAGACGATATATCTTTACTGAAATTGCTCGTTTTCAAACAAGCTATGTATGCAAGTAAACACGGTTATTCCTTCATTCAAGGTGAATTCGATTCAACAAGTATATATGCAATGGAGATATTAAAATCCGTTCCTTTCAATCCTTGTGCTACCTGGATTACGTATCAAAAAGAAATCGGAAGGTAATTATACACCTTCCGACTTCTTTTATGCTGTTTCTATTTCAAACTGTACTGTAATACCACTCGGGTCTACTACAGTAAATCCAGTTAAAATCTCATTTATTCCATGTTGTTTTTCTATTAATCTTTCTTTCACTTCATCTAACGCTTCTTTATGCGGTAATACAATCGTATATACCTTAAGTCCAGTTGCATGTGCTGGTGAATGCGGGTTATTTACTCCGTTCCACGTATTTGCGCCTATATGGTGATGATATCCTCCTGCAGAAATGAATAAGCAGTCATCTTCACGTTGCTGCACTTCAAAGCCTACTGTATCTACATAAAAGTCATGTGACTCTTCTACATTAGCTATTCGTAAATGTACATGTCCAACGACAGTATTAGCAGGTAATCCATCAAACTCATAATCAACAAGCGTTGCTAGTTCTTTTAAATCAAGCGGGGTACTTCCTCCTGGCCCTTCTCCCCATTGATCGCGCGGACGATCCGCATAAATTTCAATACCATTTCCCTCTAAGTCTTGTAAATAAAACGCTTCGCTATACGTATGATCACTCGCGCTATTAAACCTTGAAATTGGTAAAATTTCATTTGAATATGTATAACGTCCCTCTTGCTCAGCCGGACTATCAATTACATTCTTATTACGAATCACACCAAATAATGCCGACGCAAAAGCCTCACGAGTCGGAACTAAAAAGGCTACATGATATATACCAGTCGTACGCGGCTCTTGCAGTACCCCGTCCTCTAACTTTTCAAGAACAAGTAATGTATTCTTTCCACCTTTTCCAGATAAATATGCTTTATTCCCCTCTTGCTTAATTACTTCTAAGCCTACAACATTCTCATAAAAGGCAATTTGACGTTCTAAATCTATCACCTTAAATTCAACATGACCAATACGTGTTTTCGGATGAATCTGTACCATAAATAACTCCATCTCCTTATCCCAATATTCTTCCATTACATATAACCGTTACTATGAAGGATACAACTAAAATCATCCTATGTAAATAAGAAAAGTCAGAATTTACACTTATTTTTATGTTCATAATAAAAAGTCACCTCTTCTAACTTTCAGAAAAGGTGACTTTACAAAAATAGTCTGTTCTAATTCTTATCGCATTTTATGTACTTCAGCAACTAACTTTCCGCCCTGAATGCCCATATAAAGCTTCACAGGTGCATCATTCGTATTTTCAAACACTAAGTCTAAGTATGGATATGCAATTGTAGCATCTCTTCCTTGTGGAACGTAACCTACCGTTTTAGAATGTGTTGTTCTCTCTACCATTTTCAAACCAGCTTGATCTGCCGCATTGTATAATGTTGATGATGTTTGACAAACACCACCGCCATATCCATCTACTAATTTACCATCTACAATTTCTTTTCCTAATTGATATCCTTTATCTGGCGTTGTATCACCAATTAATGCATTGAAAGAGAAACGGTCTCCTTTTGCTAATACAACTCCATTTATGCTCGCTGCTGATAAACGAATATTTTCAATACGGCCACCTGTTGAGCCACCTAAATTCGTTTCATATCTACCAATTACCGTACCACTTCCTTGCGCATCACTTAATGTTGCAGTAGGCTTCTTCTCAACAATAGGTAATTGATAGGAAGAATCCCACATACCTACGTTTAATAATTTATCTACTAATTCTTTTTCCATTAATTCATAAGAAGGTTTCCCTTCTTGCCAACTTCCATCAGATCCTAGACGTGAAGGGACCATCTTTTTGTCAACATTTTTCCCAACTTCCCTAGCAACCTTCTCAACTGATTTTTTAAATTTCGCTTCATCTTCAAAATAACCTAGACTCGACAAATCTAACTTTTTTACTTCCGTACCTGTACGCCCATCTACTAAACTAATAGAATCCTGTACTTCTGCTTTAGCCTCTACCGTGTGGCCACCAATATCACTTACTAATGCAACATCACTTACTTTTGTACCACAGCCACTCACTACAGCTACACATAAAACCCCAACTAATATACCCTTTACTTTACGGAACAATATACTCTCCCCTTTTCCCCAATACTACTTTTATGTATTATTTCATTTTTATGTATGTTTTGTTACAATCATTTTACAATATATTTATAAATTGTTACAAGTTATTTTTTACTCTATATAAATTACTCTTTTCTTTTCCAAATGTCTATATATATTTACATAAAAGTTTGAGTTTGATAGAATTGTAACCTTTACGTAACCTCTCCCTATTATCCAGTATATACCATAAAACGAACGAAATACAAATGTAAAACTCCATATTCGTATTTATAAAAAACATCCTGTGAACATAAATAGGTATTTGCCGTGCCACACTCCGCTTTTACACATACATTATGGTGAATTAACCTATTTTAAAGAAATGGAGGATGTTTTTATGTACCCCTACAATCCATACGATCCATATAACCAAACTGGTTATCAACCTCAATATGATTTACAAGCACAATACCAACAATATATAGATCCAGTAGAACAAGTTAATCCATATGATCAAACTCGACAATTCCAACTTCCAATCTCTTTTCCTGGTGCTGGAAACCGTCAATTAGAAAGACGAGTAAATGAGCTTGAACAAAGAGTACGTCAATTAGAAAACACGGTTGAACGTCATACACGTAGATTAAACCGCTTAAACCAACGTTTACGTACAGTAGAAAACAGACTGAACATTCCATTTTCAGCATTAGAAGACGGATTTTAATTTCGAAAATAAAAAATATATGAAGGAAGGGGGCTTCCCCTTCCTTATATAAATTGACGAAAGTTTTTTCCATCTCTATACTGATAAGAGTTAATGAAATGAAACAAGGTGATAAATATGGATTTTGAAATAAATTATCTTTCCTTTTATGTTGTACAAGTAGAAGGAAAAGGCGAAGCTGTTGATAAACGCTACAAACATTTTCAAACATTAGACGCTGAAGAATATGAAGATAGCTCCTTAAAAGAATTTTTGAATGGAGAATTATTAAAAATTTCAAAGAGAAAAGTAGAACGTCATGCGAAAACAGAACAAGCTCCGACAAAGATCGGTCGCTTTATTGTAGAAGAAGGGCACGAACTTGATTCAAATCCTCATTACAACTTATTTAATCGCATCCGCTTTGCGGAAACGAAGGAAAACTTCAAAGATATGAGCGAACCTCTCGTTTATACATATCTTGACACAAGTGCTGTGCGCGGTGGTGTATTTTTAATTGCGCAAGCAAAACTACGCAAATACTTTGATGATCCATTCGTCTTCGTTATGAAATGTGACTTCGAGCCAAAAGTCGCTTCTATTTCCGATGAATCCACACTAATTCGTAACGTTGAAATGGCCATCACAACAAAAAATATGAAATCTATCCAATATCCGTACATGCCCGAAGAAGGTATGGTCGAAGTGGGCGAGCTAAAGATTCACCAAGCATCACACGCCCGTTACTTTGAAGACTTCTTAAAATTCGTCGAATACGAACGCTCTATGCCTGAAATTATGAAAACACAAGTAATGGACATGGTATATGACCAAATTGAAGATGTATTTGAAGAAGGTACGGAAGAACGCGAACAATTCGACCAAGCAATGGAAGTATGGGCTGCCAGTCCGAAACGCGAAATTATGGAACAATTTTCAACCGAAGAAGTAATGGAAGCTACCGCTCAAATCGTCGAGCATGCGCCTGAAGTGGAATTAAAGCTAAAAGCAGATCATATCTCTGTAAAGGCCCTACTTGCTGATTTCGGGGATCAAATACATATCGCAAAGGTAAATGACCGATACGTATTAATGATTGAGGCTGATACACTTACATTTGAGAAAGGCTTCTCTCCAATTGAGTTTCTGAAGCCAGACGAGTTGCAAGACGTAATTGAGCGGATTGAGAATAAGCAGCAGTATTCTTATGATCCGAACGGGATTGAATAAATTCTTCTATTTAACTGTTTTTACTGGGCGCTTTTAATAAGCGCTCTTTTATTTGGGGCATAGTTTTCATTTATATTAAAAACCGATTCTACTAAGAATCGGTTTTTCTGCTTTATAACAAAATATGTTTATTTTTGATTCAAGAAGACATTTGTTGCAGTATTAAGTATATCGCTTCCTTGTTGTACAAGCTCATTTCCATTAAAAGTATCTTCTTCAATATTTTTAGTGGACCGAGTTCTTTTAGTCACTATGTATGTTGTTCAAGTGAAAATTTCACTTCACTACCTCAAACTTATTGTACTCGTAAAAGGATAACTGAAAACGATATTCCGGATGCTCTCTCACCCAATCGTAGGCCTCTTCTAAAATTTCCATTTTATTTTGTAAGTCATTAAGTTCACTACATTCGTTCCTTTTCTGTTTACACAGAGGACAGAATCCATTCACTATTTCAGCACTCGTCGCCCTAATCGTTTTCCTTTCTAAATCAACTACTAGACGAAGAATAAGAGAATGTTCTTCTTTTGTAGTCACCGTCATTTCAGCAATCCCATCCTCATTCCAAAAGACTCCGTTTAATTCCATCTGTACGGTAACATCGTTAATATCCAAGTCTATCACTATCACACCTCCCATATATATAAGACTCTTAGCTTACTCTTCTATTTTAATCTTTAATACACCACGATTTAAAGATATATTAAGCCTTTTCCAATTCTTCTTCTGTGCTATGAAAGGAAGTGTAATTACCGCTAATAGCGTGGTAAATATTATCCCAAAAACTAAAACTGTTACAATGTTAAAGATTGCTTCCATTCAACTTTACCCTCTTTCATTTCTATGGGCTCTAATTTTATGAATATATTAAAAAATTTCTTACCACACCTTAAATTTCAAAGTAGCACAACAAATCAATTCCTATTTATATGAATACTTTATTCATCCATCAATACAATGACAGTAAATTTATGTAGCTAGAAATAGAGAAGAATGTCATTTAACCTCTGCATTCTTCTCCATCTCAGCCAAATACCTAATCTGCCTTTCCGCTTTTCGAACCGCCGTACGAAAATGTTTTTTCAGAAGTTCTATTGTTGGTTCACTTATATAATATCTTTCCGTTATACTTTCCCACGTGTCGCTACTTTCAAATGTACTCCAAACGAAAGGACGCTCAGTATTTTTTCTCATTTCTTTAAATACCCATTTTCGCATCTTTTTTTTCGCTTTTTCTGTTAGTTTTCCGTCCTTTACAAGCTCGAGTTCACCATGTCTTTTATATCTTTTAGTAATATCTCTCTCGCTATATGCTTTAAGAAGTATGTTCGCTGTATTCTCAGCATCCGCTAAAGCACGGTGCTGCTTCCCTTCCCATATTAAACCGAGCTGTTCTACTGCAGATTGTAAACTTGGTGTATGCTCAAACAATTCTTCATACGCTTGAAAAACAAATTTTTGTAAATCAATTCTTCTTTCTTTTTCCATACAAGGGCATTCTACAGCATGTAACGTACAATCATGAGATAGAAATCGATAATCTTCTTTTCCCCATGTAACAAATATAGAATCTTCTCCGATAAACTGAATAAATCTCTCTATAATTTGCGGAAATTTCTCTACATTCATTAAATCTTTCTTTGTAATTCCCGTTAATTTTGTCGTATGACGAGTAAGTCGTGCACCGGGTTTTACTAACTCCGAAAATTCTCCAATTATCTTCATTGTACTTGCTTCTATTTTTACAGCTCCGATATCAACTATCTCTGACGGATCTTCTGATTTATATGGCCTAAAATTTCTCTCTATATCAAACACAATAAAATGTGTAGCGTTTTCCAATTTATTTACCTCTTTCTACATTCCTTTTCACACACATACTTTATTTTCAGTATTTATTTATTCATACACTTTATGCATGTAATACTTCATCTAAAAAACGAAAATTCAATCTCATTATGCTATGTACATAGGAGGTTCTTCAATTAAAACGCAAAAAAAAAAGAAGGGCAAGCCCTTCTTTTTTCCACAATTACTTCTTGTTAACGTTAGTAGCTTGAGGTCCACGGTTACCTTGTTCTACTTCGAAAGTAACTTCTTGACCTTCTTCTAAAGTTTTGAAGCCTTCGCCTTGGATAGCTGAGAAATGTACGAATACGTCTTCTCCGCCTTCAACTTCGATGAATCCGAAACCTTTTTCTGAGTTAAACCATTTTACTTTACCGTTTTGCATGAAAAAAATCCTCCTACAATGTACCTATATGTACATATTCATTTTCAACCACTTTACAAAAATAAGTCAGACATTAAAAAAACTGCAACTCTGAGGAGATTTAACATTGCTATCCTCCTCGGAAGTTACAGCTCATTTAAATCTCTATATTATTAAAAGTAAAATGGTTTAAATATAATATATCATATCAATATAATAAAAGCAAAGTTTTTTTTACTATACAACTTTTTTCTTCCATTGCATTGCTTTTGATTCACCTGATCCAGCTACAACATAGCCTTCTTTTTCGTTCACGATGCGCCAACCATGCCCTTTAACTGAGTCACATACTGTAACAATTCCTTCTTCTAGAAGTACACGACAAACGGTACTAATCCCCGCCTTATTTTGCGTTGACGTTGTATATAGCACATGTTGATCTACACTTAAGTCTAAATAGCTACTTGCTTTTTGCTCACTTTGACATGTGTGCCAATATGTTTTTTCACTCTCTATACTTTCATCTATTTTACAAAAAGAAATATTACCGCTAATCCCCTTGCACGACCCACTGGCTGCTACTAAATAAGAATTGTGTAACGTCAACGCTGAAATCATCTGATTCATTACGATTTTAATCCTCTTTAACTTACGTGTCTCCAAATTAAAGAGCCAAACACCACCATATTTAGCATGTATTTTCGTACCGATAAATAAGTAATGTTTATATAAAAACAACGATCGAATAGATGGTGCTCCGCCACCATATTCAAGAAATGGATGAATGGTTTCCCATGTCGAACCAAAATCATTCGAATGATACAACGTTTTATCTCCATGAGCAATGACAGTTCCTTCTATATTACTACACACGTTCCAACTCGTTGCCTTTGTTGGAAAACGTTGAACCGTCCAATTCTCTCCACCATTCATACTACGAATAAAAATTCCTTCGTCACCTACACCATACACTACATTATCTTCGCTATGTAAATCCCTAATTCGTTTTTGAAAACCATTTAAAATTTGTTTCCATTCTCCGTCTTGTTCAATAAATAAACCATTATATGTAGTAGCTAACATAAGCTTTCCATCTCTTAACTTTGTAATAGCGGTCGCACTTAACATTGTCTCCACGTTGACACTCCCATTCTTAGAACTTCTCAGCAAATGCAATTGCAAAATTACTGCATTTTTCAACATCCTCTTCATCTTCTGGAGCTAGTTCGATTTTCAACCCTTCTTGTACAAGCTCTGCACCGCGCTCTACAAGTCTTTCTTCAAATATCGTTACCGCTTCACAAAATAGTTCATACGCCGTATCACCTGATCCGAATACCGCTACTTTCTTCCCTGATAAATCTATATTTTCTAAGTCATCATGGAAATCTTCCGCTTCAAATGGTAATTCCCCATCTCCCCACGTATAAGATCCTAAAATGATTCCATCATAAGCTAATAATTCTTCAGCATCCATGCCTTCCATTTCTTGCAATACTACTTCATGATCAAAAGCATCTAAACTAACTTTAATTAAATCAGCAATACTCTCTGTATTTCCTGACATACTTGCATAAGCTATTAAAATTTTCGCCACTTTGGCATCCCCCTCTTTCAATAAATGATTCTCATTCTCATTATATTAATAATGAGAATCAATTTCAATTGTATTTTTTATTTTTATTTATTCATATAAAAAAGCACAGATGACTATACAATCATCTGTGCTTTTTATTACTTTTTAAAAATACCAAACGGCTTTCCAACTGGTAAAACAACTTTACCAAAGTGTGTGTTTAACACTGCTGCTGCTGAACCATAGAAAGATAATAATGAAATAAGAAGTTCAGAATATGCTGCTAAATTATGCATTGCATGCGGCATAACACCTAAAGTACTTAATGAAAGACCGATAAATAAGAAATCAATAAGGACGAAAATCATAAATAATACTTTATGTGTTTCCATTGCACCAATTGTCATAAAGATTGTGAAAATTAAATATCCGATAAAGGCTACACCAAGCTGTTTTGAATCTGCAGCTTGTGCTAATTTTTCGCCAAATACTCCAAGTTGAATTAACCAAGTCATTCCAACACCTAGCCAAAATAGACCGTATGCACCGAATGCTGTTGTACCGAATGTATTGTTATGCTTTGCATCGTGAATGCAAGCAAAGATTTGTGCAAATCCTCCTAAAAAGATTGCCCATGGTAATACTAGTGAAACGCCATCTGTTAAGCCTAACTTTTGAGATGATGCTACAAGTGTTACCATCGCTAATCCAAATAGACCAATTCCAGATGGATCTGCTGTTGTCATTTTCACATGATGTGTAGTTGTTTGATTGCTCATATAAACCTCCTGATTATAAACATACTCGAATACAATACTTAAATCAGAAGACTATGTCAATGGTTTTTTTTGTATGTTGTCAGACCTTATATTTTATAATGTTCTAATATACTTTCAACCACTTCATACGGTTTTATATTCACTTTTTCCAACTCATATATCGGCAACCATAACGGAATATAAATCCCTCTATCTTTCATTTCGAATTCTTCAGCTTTACCACTTCCAAAAACTCCACCTACAATATCGGCATTAAAATAATACTCCGTACTCTTATACTCCACCTTTGCAATTAGATGCTCCACTTTTATATGTACCCCTAATTCTTCAAAAATTTCTCGCTTTGTTGCTTCTTCAGGTGTTTCTCCTTCTTCAATTCCTCCACCTGGAAAAACATAGTACGTTTCATCTTCTCGGATACGTTTTATAAGAACAATTTTCCCTTCCTGCACAATGATAGCCGCGCCGCGATTTCTTGTCATTTTATTACCTCAATACCGATCGCAACTGTTCCCCACTTTTGTTCTTGTTCTTTCGTATATATTTTGTATGTACTTTCTAACATTTCCTCTAAACTATCATTTTCACAATCCAATAATTTTTTATCAATTTGTTCGTACATTGCTTGAAAGTTTTTATATCGTTTTATCTCCGTTACTTTTACAACCATCGTTGCTGCTGTCGTAAGGTTCGTAAATACAATATGATCGCCTTGTTTTATGAGTTGACGCTTTTTATCGTATAAGCGCACTTCATACACTTTTTTTCCTGATTGAATTGACTGAAAAGGTTTATTATATAATCCCATTTCATATCTCATACATTCCACTCCCATTTATTTATTTTACCTATTAACACTGGTCACCTTACTACACCTTGCATATAATATTCCACGCTTATTTCTTGATTGAGAAAGAAGGTTGAAGAATCATGTTATATTTAAATCAAAAACCTGAATATAGTAAGTATGATATCGGTGATTATACTTATAGTAAAGTAGGTCCAACTATTTTTTCTTGGAATGATGAAACGAAATTAAAAATAGGTAAGTTTTGTTCATTAGGAGAAGAAGTTGTTTTCATACTTGGCGGAGAACATCGCGCGGACTGGATAACGACTTATCCATTTAACGCTCTTTTCAGCGAAGGAGCCCATATTACTGGTCACCCCTCTTCAAAAGGTGATATTGTAGTCGGCAATGATGTATGGATTGGTTATCAATCCTGCATTTTATCTGGTGTTACGATTGGTAACGGTGCCATTATTGGCGCAAAGAGTGTTGTTACAAAGGATGTACCGCCATATGCAATTGTAGCTGGTAATCCTGCAAAATTTGTTCGATATCGTTTCCCACAAGAAACAATTGACAAACTAGAAAATATCTCATGGTGGGACTGGGACATTTCTGTTATAAAAGGAGCTATTCCATTTCTACTCTCCGACAAAATTGATGAATTTTTCAGCTCACCCGAAAAAGAATCTACTTGATTCATACAGAAAGAGCATCCTTCTCTTACAGGATGCTCTTTCTGCATTTATTTTCTCTTTATTTGCAAGTGATCACACGGAGAACATTGAAAAGAAATTTTCCCTAAACAATTAAGATTCGTTTCGCAAATTTGTTCTATCGTTGGAACAAATGGAATAACAACTATATTACTTTCTACTATTTGTGTAACAGGTGGTAACACTGTGCCTACTTGATGTTCGAAACGAATACTTGCTTGATTTATATAATTCCCCGAACCACTTGGGGCACTCTGAACTACTACTTGGAACGAAACTGTTCGTGCTTCACCTGGATTTAAATTCCCTATAAGAAATCCTGATACCGGGCTTACATTTGGTACTGGTGTATTATCAACCGTTACACTTCCAAGGACAAATCGAACACTACTATCTAACATATCTTGAAAACGAATATTTTGTATGACAGTATCACCCGTATTTGTAATAACTGTCGTAAAGGTAATAACATCTCCAATCGTTGCTGCCTGTAAATCTGCCGTTTTTACGACTGTCGTTGAGACATTTTGAGGAATAAACGGGATAACAACTGTATTGCTATCACCTTCCACTACTACTGGTAACTCATTCGGATTTACAATTGCGAGCCCATTTGCTATAGCAGTATTTGTGACTAAATTATTTATTTGCCCTCCTGTTATGACAACTTGGAAATTAATAATTGCCGCATCATTTGGCTGAAAATCACCTAATGGAATACCGGTATTTGGATTAGCAAATGGAAGAGCTACATCATTTACCGTTACCGTGCCATTTATAAATAACGTATTTGGATCAATGATATCCGTTAACACAATGTTGGTCACAGGAACTGTACTATCATTTATAACGGCAATTCCGTAAGTGACAACATCCCCTACCATCGCTACTTCAAAGTTTGCTCCTTTTGCAACAAATAAGATTGCAGTATTTACCGTTACAATAACTGTATTGCTCGTGTCCATCACTGTAACTGGAGGCTCTCCTGGTACTAAAATATATTCTGCTAACGCTCCAGCAACGTTTACTACTGTTCCACTATCCGGAAAACTTGTAATCGTAGCTTTATATGTTACAAGTGCCGTCTCACCAACTGGAATATCTGGTATCGTAAATCCAATTTGCGGATTTACCCCCGGTTGCAGAACCCCATTTATCGTTACACTATTTGGAACGAAATCAGCTTCCTGAGATAGCACATCGATAAATTGAACATTCATTGCATCAGCAGTACCAGTATTTAATATACGAACCGTATACGTTACCGTTTCTCCTACGCCAACAATTGAATGGTCTACTTCTTTTAGCATATCTAAGCTACCTCTATTTACCGGCGTAACCGTCGTATTACTTGAATTTGTAATTGTAGACGGAGGTTCTCCTGGAATCAATTCGAAATCACCCGTTACTCTCGCTGTATTCATAATGCTACTAGAAGACGGAACCGAGATTACATTTACTTCAAATGTAATTAATACGCTATCCCCTACTGCAAGATCCGGTAATGAAAAGCCTACAAATGGATCTAATCCTACTTGCGGAATCCCATTTATTTGTACACTTCCAGGAACGAATTCTAAACTAGGTGACGGAAAATCGATAAACTGAACATTCGTTGCTGTTACCGTTCCCGTATTTGTAACTTGCACACTATACGTTAACGTATCTCCTAAACGTGTCGCTTCTTTATTTACAGATTTTATAACGCTAAATCGTCCTCTATTCACTCTAGTTATCGTCGTATTACTCGGCTCTGTTACTACAACTGGTGGTTCTCCTGGCACTAAAGTAAAGCTTCCTGTTATATTTGCAACGTTCGTAATTGTTCCTGATGACGGGATGTTTGTAACTGTCGCTTGAAACGTCACTATAACCGTTTCACCAACTGGTATATCTCCAACTCCAAATCCAGTAATCGGATTTAAGTTTGGTTGCGGGGCTCCATTTATCGTTACACTATTTGGTACAAATGACGCTCCTGCTGAAATGGTATCAATAAACTGAACATCATTAGCTGTTACTGTTCCTGTATTCGTTATTTGCACTGTATACGTCAATACATCTCCAACTAGAGTAGCGGCTCTATTTACTTGTTTAATAACATTAAAGCGTCCTCTATTTACAGTTGTGAGTGTTGTATTGCTCGGCTCTGTTACTATAACTGGTGGTTCTCCTGGTACTAATACAAAACTTCCAGTTACATTTGCCGTATTGGCAATTGTTCCGTTTGACGGAACACTAACAACAGTTACTTGGAATGTGACTTCTACACTTTCACCTGGGTTTATATCTGGAAGCGGGAATCCATTATTCGGATTGAATCCAGGTTGTAACACACCGTCTATCGTTACACTGTTCGGCACGAATGCTATAGAGGAAGGTAGTACATCACTATATTGAATATTCGTTGCTGGCACTGTCCCTGTATTTTGAACTACTGTTGTATATGTGATTGTATCGCCTACTGCAACAACCGGCTGACTTACTGATTTTAAAACATTCAAACCAGGCTCATTGATTTCTGTTAATGTCGTATTACTTGTCGCCGTCTCCGTAATCGGTGGTTCTGTTTCACTTACAGCGAATGTCGCTGTAACGTCTACAAAGTTAACAATCGTTCCACCTTCTGGTATGCTTGTAACCACTTCCTGATATGTGACAACTACAAAATCATCTACAGGTATATTGGGAACTGTAAAACCAATGAAAGGATCTAACCCTGGTGCCGGTACCCCGTTTACGCTCACACTTCCTGGTACAAATGCTACTCCCGCGGAAGTCGTATCAATAAATTGAACATTCGTCGCTGGCACTGTTCCGAAATTAAAAATCAATACATCATACGTTAATATTTCCCCTACAGTCGCTACTTCTTTATCTACTAGTTTCAATGGAAAAACAAACGCTATATTAATCGTCGTAACGACTAAATTTGTTAATATCGTTTCCGTAATCGGTGGTTCTTGCGGATTTGGTTGTGAAGTAAATGTAACGTCTGCATCATTTAATATGACTTCATTATCTGGAATTTCTGTAATCGTCACTTGGAATGTGATCTCAATACTTCCACCAGCGATTAATAATGGAGTAACTGTAAATCCTATTTCCGGATTTAAACCAAGTTGCTGCACTCCACCTATCGTTACACTACCTTCTATAAATGTCGTTCCTTCTGGGATGACATCTTGGAAGAACACATCTGTAACTGGTATAATTCCTACATTTGAAATGAGCACAGTGTACGTTAATACATCCCCAACCGCTCCAGTTGCAACGTCAACTGTTTTTGTTGCTGTTACTTCACCAGGAGGAGGTAATGGTATTGTAACTACCGTTGTATTACTTGAGTTCGTTGTTGTTACAGGTGGCTGTAAAGGATTTAATAAGAAAGTGGCTGTAGCAGATGCTGTATTTAATACTGCTCCACGTGTAGACGGTGCAACTACCGTAACTTGGAACGTTACTGTCACTGATGTTCCAGCTGCAATATTAGGAAGCGGAAAACCAACATTTGGGTCAAATCCTGGTTGTTGCGTTCCATTTATCGTTACACTATTTGCTACAAATGTTGTTTCTGGAGCAATTGGATCAAGGAAAGAGACATTCGTTGCTGTTACTGTACCGTTATTTCGAATGACAACAGAATACGTGTAAATTTCTCCAAGTGCTGCTTGTTGTACAGAAGAAGATTTTTGTATATTTAACTGTGCTGTGTTTACTTGCGTCACTACAAAATTACTATTTGTAACAGTCGTTATTGGAGGGTTTGCTGGATTTATAAGAAAACTGGCAGTAACGTTCGATTGGTTTCTAACATTTCCACCGCTCGGAACACTCGTCACTGTAACTTGAAACGTAATCGTAGCCGTTTGCCCGACCGGAATATTTGGTACTGGGAAACCTGCCATAGGATTCGCGCCTTGCTGAACGACTCCATTTATCGTCACACTATTTGCTACAAACGCAGTACCGGACGGAATTGGATCTTGAAAAATAATATTCGTTGCAGGAACAGTTCCTGTATTTTGAATAAGAATCGTATACGTTAACGTATCCCCTACTCCTGCTTGTGGTGTATTTACACTCTTCATTATATTAAGTGATCCTACATTCACTCGCGTCACAACAATATTACTAATCGTTACAATTGTAATTGGTGGCTGGAGAGGACTTACTTGGAAATCAGCAGTTACATTCGCATTATTCGGAAGAACTCTATTTGGTGGTACACTCGTGATTGTTACTTGGAAAGTAACTGTTACCATCCCTCCTACTGGAATATTAGCAAGTGGAAATCCAGTTGTCGGGTTCAAACCTGGTTGAGGTGTCCCATTTATTGTTACACTATTCGCTACAAAAGTAGTTCCAACTGGAATCGGATCAAGGAATGATACATTTGTCGCTACTACTGTTCCACTATTTTGTATACGAACTGTATACGTTAACGTATCTCCTACACCGGCTTCAGTAGCACTTACACTTTTTATTACATTTAACCCTGAAGAATTCACGACTGTCATAACAGTATTACTTGGTTCTGTTACAGTAATCGGTGGCTCTGTTGGATTTACAAGGAAATCTCCAGTTACATTCGCATTATTTACAACATTGTTTCCTTGAGGAATTTCATCAATTAACACTTCAAATGAAACAATTACATTCGCGCCAGTAGGCAAATCATTTAACGGGAATCCAAGTTCTGGATCTGCACCTTCTTGTAAAATACCATTAACCAATACACTGTTTTCAATAAATAATGTCCCTTGTGGAATTGAATCTTGGAAAAATACATTCGTAGCTGGCACACTACCTGCATTTATGATTTCAATTGTATATACTAAAACATCCCCTACAGTTGCAACATCTGTATTCACTGATTTCACAACTTCAAAGTTACCTGATTGTACAGTTGTATTCACAATGTTACTCGGAACATTGATTGTTACGGGTGGTTCACTCGGATTCACTTGAAAACTTGCTGTTACATTTGCTTGATTTAAAATATCTTCATTTTCTGGATCCTGTACAATTACTACATCAAATGTAACTACGACTGTTTGAGCCGCAGGGATATTAGGAAGAGAAAATCCTGTATTCGGATTCAATCCACTTTGTGGTACTCCATTAATTGTTACAGAATTTGCAACAAATGAAACAGCAGAAGAAATAGCGTCTTGGAAAAATACATTTGTTAACGAAACGTTTCCTGTATTTTGGACGGCAATTGTGTATGTTAAAGTATCACCTACCGCCGCTTGCGTTGTATTTACTTCTTTTATTACATTTAAACCGCCTGTATTAACTTGTGTCACAACTGTATTCGTTTGTCTATTAATTGTTATCGGTGGCTGATTCGGAATAACGACGAAATTAGCAGATACATTTCCGCGATTCGCAATCGTACCTCCTGATGGCGTCGATGTAACTCGTACTTGAAATGTAACAGTCCTACTTCCGCCAGGAGATAGATTAGCTACTGTAAACCCAGTCGCTGGATTTGCTCCAGGTTGTGAAATCCCATCCACAGTCACACTATTTGCGATAAATGTCGTTCCAATTGGGATTGGATCTTGAAAAATAACGTTCGTTGCAAGTACATTTCCTGTATTTTGAATTGTTACCGTGTACGTAAGAACGTCGTTAACCGTTGCAAAAGCTTTATCCACTGTTTTTCTCGTTGTTATATCAGCTATATTAATTGTCGTAACTACAGTATTACTTGTCGCTTGCCCTGAAACTGGTTGTTGACCAGGCACTGGAGTAAAGGTAAATGTTGCACTTGCACGGTTCGGAATTGGATTGACAAGAGGGTTCGATGTTACTCGAACTTGAAAGCGCACTACGGTCGTTTGCGAAGCATTAATACTGCCTAGATTAATACTACTTGCTGGATTCGCTCCTGGACGTGCTACTCCGTTTACCGTAACGCTGTTTGCTACAAATGTTGTTCCTGCAGGAATACTATCAACAAAAATAACATTGTTTGCAGTAACGTTTCCATTATTCGTCACATTAACCGTGTACGTTAATACATCATTAAGCGTTGCCGTCTGTAGATCTACAGATTTTTGCATACTTATAGTTGCTTGATTCACTGTCGTTTGTACTGTATTCGAAGAAGACATACTAGTAATAAGTGGACTACCGACGAAAGGACGGAATTGATATGATACCATTGCACGATTTGGAATAGGATTGGGGTTCGGAAACGATGTTATTCGCACTTGAAAGGTAACAATTCTTTGCGTATTATTTGGGATTGTACCTAAATTAATTCCAGTAGCAGGGTTCGCATTCGGCTGTGTTACCCCTCCTACCGTTACACTACCTGCAACAAACGTCGTTCCGCTCGGAATACTATCACGTAATACAACGTTTTCTGCACTTCCTGTTCCTGTATTTGGGACCGTAATCGTATAAGTGAGAGTATCCCCTACCCCTGCGACTGTTCTATTGACCGATTTAACAGGATTAATAATTGGACCTGTTGCATCAATTTGAACACCAAAACCAGCTGCAGCGTATCCATCTCCATTTGTAACAAATCGAACAGTTGCTGACGTTTGATTGTTTACTAAAGATGCGGAGGCATCTACATTCGTAATATCCCACCCCTGTCTTCGGACAGCCAAAGCTACCCCTAACGGCTGATTTAAATCTCCAAATGTACCGCTCGTATCTAAATTTCCGCTGTCATTACAAATTTGAGACTGGAAGAAATTATTTGCAGGGTTTCTCGGCCCGAATAATGCAACTGTAGCACTCGCATTCGGTCCAAAGCGAAGTTGATCTCCAGAAATGTTAGAATCACCTTCTTGAGCAGTTACAAGTACCCTTCCTGTTACAGCTCCTGTAGCTGGCGTAGCAAATCCGGAAATAGTAGCATCAACTGGTGGTGATGAAGCATCAATAATTTCTTGACCTGCATATACTGACAAATTTCGAAGTGGTAAACTTGCATTTTGATACACAACCTCAAGCGTCCAGCCCGCTGAACGACTAATTGTTGGGTCGGCTGAAGTTCTTGCAGCTGGCACAGCACCCGTTGTATATGTGCCTCCCCCACCTGCACTAACAAGATTCGTTACATTGGCAGAGCGAGCATAATAAAACTGGTTTCCTACTGAACCTTGCTGCGCGGTAGCAGGATCTGGCGTAACAGAAAACGTCCCTGCTGGCGTTGTAAATGTAATGTTATCATTTAAAAATGGTAAAACATCTTCCGTATCAGTCCGGAAAGTACCAGCCCAAACTAATTCTGCATATAACACACTGCTTCCCGCTGGAAGATTTAAAATTGCACTTGAAGAATTCAATTGCCACTCATCTGTTGTCCCCGCTGGGAATCCTGGTACTTGCAACGCTGTATTTACTGTTGTAAACACAGCAAGTGTACCAAAAATATTACCTGGTGCAGGCGATGTAGGGCTAAGTCCCAGCGTATTCCCAGTAAACGTGACGGCACCAGGTACTGTTGTCGTAAACCGATTTATAAAAGGCACACAATCATCTCATTTCAATTATAGTAAAAAGTGCTCTATACTATAAAATGTAGACAAACTATACAATGTACGTTGTCCAACAAAATTCCGCACATATGAGAGGGGTTTATAAAACTATGCGCTACGTTATTATAACAGGAACTTCACAAGGTTTAGGTGAGGCTATTGCCACACAATTGTTAGAAAAAAATACAACTGTCATCTCTATTTCTAGAAGAGAAAATAAAGAGCTTACGAAACTCGCAGAACAATATAATAGCAATTGTGTTTTCCACTCCTTAGATCTTCAAGATGTACATAATTTAGAAACGAACTTTAACAAAATCATTTCATCTATTCAAGAAGACAGTGTATCTTCTATTCATTTAATTAATAATGCGGGTACGGTTGCTCCTATGAAGCCAATTGAAAAAGCAGAAAGTGAACAATTCATTACGAACGTTCACATTAATTTACTTGCACCTATGATTCTCACCTCCACTTTCATGAAACATACGAAAGAATGGAAAGTAGATAAACGTGTTATAAACATTTCATCTGGTGCAGGAAAAAATCCTTACTTCGGATGGGGCGCTTATTGTACAACGAAAGCTGGCGTAAATATGTTTACACAGTGCGTAGCAACGGAAGAAGCAGCAAAAGAATTCCCAGTAAAAATCGTCGCTTTTGCACCTGGTGTTGTTGATACAAATATGCAAGCACAAATTCGGGAAACAAATAAAGAAGACTTCACAAATTTAGATCGATTCATCGCATTAAAAGAAGAAGGAAAGCTATTATCACCTGAATACGTTGCAAAAGCTATTCGTAACTTACTAGAAACCGAAGACTTCCCTCAAGGCGAGGTTATTAGAATTGATGAATAACAAAAAGGCGTGCTATTTTAGCACGCCTTTTTGTTCTACTTCTCTAAAAATATAAGCACAGACTCCGCAATTTGTTCATAACCAATTTCTTGATAAATTTTATTCGATGTTGGATTTGCCAGGTCCGTATATAATGTCGTTGTTTTGTAACCTTCATCTAACATACGTTGACTAAGTGCCGCTACACAATTAGATGCGTATCCCTTTTTCCTTTCTTCTTTCGGCGTATATACGAAATTAACTGTTATATTATTTTTAGTTGGACGTGTTTTTGCTGCTACAGAAACAAGTTTTCCATCTACTTCTAGACCAAATAAACGATGATTAGTAATTAATGTATGTGCCGTTTGTTTTGCTTCCTCTTTCGTAGTAGGAAGATTCACATCTTCGCAAAATTGGTATATCCACTGTTCTATTAATGTTAGCTCATCACTATTTACTTCTCGAAAGACTTCATCTCCGTTCCACTTTTTCTTCACTTGTTTTAATTCATATATACCTTGCTCCATCGCAACAGTAGTTTTCTTATTTGCTAACACTGCAATCTCTTCGGCTAATCTCTGTACAATTTTCTTATTACCGATTAATCCAGGAACATTTGGATATACTTCCGCTAATTTTTTTGCAAGTTCCACGATGTCCTCTTCCGCAATTTCAGACGTAGCAACAATAATTTGTTTCTTCTCTTCTGTTTGAAGAAATACAACCGCAATTTCTTCTCCTTGTTTCGCTATCCCCATAAATATCGGTTGGTGGACCATTTGTAATACGCCTAATATGAGATTATTTTCCTGCTCATTCTTTTCTAGAAATGGTGTAACCTCTTCTTTAAAATTAACAATCTCTTCATATACATGCAATTGAATCATCGACAATCTCTTCTCTCTATTTATAGTTTTATTAAGGTATTGGCGATTAATTCACTAAATCCCTCTTTTACGATTCAATAATATTCGAAGCTAACGTATTCAAATTATTTTCAGCTTGTAAAATTCTCTGTTTTTCCTTTTCAAATACCTCTTCTTCTTGTCGAAATGACTCTTTTCGATTGTTAATCATGCGCTCCATTTCTTTTTTACTCGGCCCACCGTATACATTTCTTTTTTGTATAAAAGCTTCTGGCGATATAATTTCTTTCCACTCTTTTTCTAATAAAGTTATATTAAATTTTTCTTGTAAGTACATATTCACATCTTTCAAATGTAATTCATGAAGCTCCTTTTTCTGCTCCAATAACATATTTGCAATAGCACTCGCTGCATGATGCGCATGCCGAAATGGAATGTCATAGTTTTTTGTTAAAGCATCTGCGAAATCAGTTATCGTAATTGCATGTTTATAGGAACGATTTTTCAACGTTTCTTCCTCAACCTTCATCGTTCGAATAACTGCATTCATAATAGAAAAAACACGAATAGTCTTTTCAATCCCTTTATATAAGTATGGCTGCAAGTCATCCTCTGTATCAACAATATCACCAAATGGTGTATTATGAATCATTTGAAATACTGTAAATGCTTCTCCTAAAGCACTACTCGTAATTGCACGGGCGTGTTCAATGGAAACTGGATTTCGCTTTTGCGGCATAATACTACTAATTTGCACATATGGCTTCGCCACAGTAATACCATCATATTCTTTCGTCGCTAATAGTAAGAAGTCATGGATCCATCTGCTCGTATTCGTCATCATTACCATAAGTAAAGAGCTAACTTCTAATAAATAATCCGCTCCAGCAACAGCATCATATGAGTTCTCAATTACATTTGTAAACCCAAGCAACTCGGCAACTCGCTCTCGTTTAATTGGGAAACTTGTTGTAGCTAGCGCAGCGGCTCCCATTGGGGACTGATTTAAAAGTTTGTACGTTTTTTTCATGCGTTCTAAATCTCTCTGCATCGTATCATAAATCGCTAACGTATAATGACCAAATGTCGTTGGCTGCGCTGGTTGTGTATGGGTATAAGCTGGCATAATCGTTTCCTTATGATCAGCAGCAAGTTGCAATATACTCTCTTGCAATAACAAATGATGTTCCATTAATCGTAATACATACCGTCTTAAACTCATGCGATACATCGTGACACCCATATCATTTCTACTTCTACCAATATGCATATTACTTACAAAATTGCTTTTTGCTTCTTGAGAAATTAAATGTTCCACTAAAAAAAAGAGATCTTCATGCTGCTCTGTATAGAGCAATTGCTCTTCTGGCATTCCCTCTACCTTTTTTAACGCGTGTAATATAACTTTAGCTTCTTCCTTTTTCATTAAATTTTCTTCCATCAGCATCGTAATATGCGCTTTATGCACTTGAAACATATCTTTCAATAAGTAATTTCGTTGAAAATTAAATACATGTTGTAATACACAATCCACATATGTTTTCCCAGGGAAATCAGCGCCTTCACTCTTTATAAACTCTTCTTTACTTTGTTTCATCACCTTTTCCCCTTTCACCTAAGTATTACTACCCATCATACCCAGCGATAGCAAAAAAGTGCTTGTACACAAAAATAAACTCGGTGCTCTCTGCACCGAGTTTATTTAATAAAAGTCGCATCATACTTATCACTTTGCAACACTTGGAAATGCAAGTTTGCTAAATGTTTCCGTATTTCTGCACTGTCGTCCTCATTTAAATTATTTGCTAAAAACACTATTTCTGTACAGTTCCCCCGTTTATCCATCGCATAAACTGCTTTTGTAACTGTCCATGGCGTATAGCCGTTTTTTTGCCCTGCATGTCTAAATGTTTTACGGTATTTCTTAGCGCTCATATCTGTTTCAACGATGTTAGCCCATACTTTTTCTTCTGCTTCTGTCAGTCCACCCTTATGATTTGCCTTTTGAAGCAGTACCATATAATCGTTTGCAGAAGCAGCTGGCAATCGATCTGACCAAATTTTATCGTAACGTTCCTCTAAATAAAGAGGAATTTCCTTCTGTAATAATGGTCCCTTCTTTTTTAAGCGCTCATGAATAATCATCGCATATTGACGATATTGCTCTTGAGACATTTCTTTTAACTTTTTCTCTATTTTATATTTCGGAACGTGTAGTTCTTTATGCAAATATCCTGGAATGTATAAAGATGAAACGATTGGAAATAGCGGCTGATGTGCTGGAAGCGATAAACTTTGTAAATTCCGATTAATATTATCTAATCCTAACACTTCCATTAAATATTCAGCATTCGCATTCGAACTAAACTTAACCATTCCTTTTGCCACTTCTTCTAAAGAAATCGCTCCTTCAGTTATCTTACCTGTCTTCTCCAAATACCTTTGCCATCTATCTTGCGCACCACCATCTGTATTCGGTACATAATAACGATTCACATCATTTATGGAAACAAAACTAGACGAATCAATTTTCCCTTCCGTAACTTGTTTCGTAAATTCAAGCGCCACAATTAATTTCATTGTACTAGCAACTGGCAATACAACATTCGGATTTACAGAATAAACGACTTTATCATTTCTTTTTACTAGAAGCGCGCTATTTTTTTCATCTTTATGTTCTTCAATAAAGGATGCGATATACTGCGCATCATCATTATTCGAACTCCAAACTTTTTTCACTAAAAAATTACCCGATATTAGCAAAACGAAAATACCCACAATCACTGCGCATACTATAGTTTTTTTCAAGTAAAATTCCTCTCCTATTGTGTAGCTCTTCTCTATCTATCTCTTACAAACAAAATAATGGAGATGATTATTTTAGTAATCATCTCCATTATTTTAACTTGTATTCTCCCATTATGTCTACGTCATAATTTTAACGAAATCTTCGAGGAATTTTTTATAGTGTAACGACCAACCAATTCGAACCCAATTCTTTAAAGCTTTTGCATCAGGTTGAGGACGAAAATCAGCAATACTCTCTCCTTTTGCAATCCCTACTGTATCTACATCGACACGGCGGTATACATAGTCCAAAATAGAGGGATTTGCCGCAACCATCATTGTAACGACGTCATGTACTGGACTCCCTGTTATTTTCGGATTTAATTTTCTATAAGCTTTATAATAATACGTAAAAATCGGTTCAATTAATTTATTAAAACTCGTTTTAGAATGTTTCGTAATGTACTTTACCATCTCTGGCGTAATTATAGCTTCAGATGTAACATTAAGCGGCACCAATGTCACATTCTTGGCATTTTGCATTACTAATTGTGACGCAATAGGATCACCATGAAAATTCGCTTCTGCGACTGGTGTCACATTGCCAGGCATTAAAAAAGCACCGCCCATTATATAATATTCCTTCACATACTTCATCAATGGTTTTTCTAAAATAAATGCTGTCGCAAGTGTCGTTGACCTACCAGCATCAACTATAATTAATTCTCCTTTATATTTTTCAAGTATGTCAAAAAACTCACAAAAAGGCTTTATATTTGGAGAAAGATTTTTTGGCGGTCGAATTGGTCCTAAACCTTCCGCCCCATGAATTTCTGGATAGTATGTTGTAATATCTCCAGATAAAGGGATTTTTGCACCATTAATAACAGGTATGTCTTCCCGCCCTGCCAGTTGCAATAAATATGCCGCATTACTTGTCGCCTTTTCTTGCGTTACATTTCCATATCCAGTTACTACACCAACAATATCAATATCAGGATGTAACAATCCATACATAATTGCCAAAGAGTCATCAATTCCCGGGTCTCCTAAAAACAATACTTTTTTCATCACCCTCAACTCCATCCCCTCAATTGTTATTAATTTATGAATATTCACAGGATTACAGAATAAAAAGAACAAATTTATACGAAAAAACGCAGTCCTCTAAGGACTACGTTCTCCCACTAACCTATACTGTTTTCTTTACAGCACTCATACTTCCAACGATATAAGCGATAAACGCAAAACAAATTGGGAAGACAACTGTATGTATACCGAACGGATTTGGATAGAAAAGATGGATACACATATATGAGCTTACCCCAACTAAAATAGATGCAAGCGCTCCTGTTGCATTTCCTTTCCTCCAATATAATCCTAATACGATTGGCCAAATGAATGCTGCTTCTAATCCACCGAAAGAAAATAAATTTAACCATATTAAAAAATCAGGTGGTTTAATTGCTGCTACATAAACGAGCAGTCCTACGATAGCAGTAATCCATAAACTCCCTTTTCTAATCGTACTATCTGCCGCATCTTTATTTATGTAATTTACGTATATATCTTTAATGATTGATGAACTTACAAGTAGCAATAACGAGTTTACTGTAGACATAATCGCTGCCATTGGTGCAGCTAAGAAAACCCCAGCTAACCAAGGTGGCAACACTTCCATCGCGAGTAGCGGCATTACTTTATCTGGTACCGTTATACCTGGAAGTACGACTCGTGCGAACACACCCGTTAAATGCATACCAATCATAATTGTACCGACAACAATCGTCCCAATTATTAACGCTTGATGCATCGCTTTTGAATTTTTATAAGACATGGCACGCACACTAATTTGCGGTAAACCGACAACGCCAATTCCAATTAAAATCCAAAATGATGTCACATATGATTTCGTTAAACTACCATCTGCTCCGAATGGTGTAATTAAATTCGGATTGATTTGAACAAGTTCCTGCATAATCTTTTCAATTCCACCACCGGCAACGACAGTAGCAATTAAGATGATTGTCGTTCCAACTAACATAATGATACCTAATAACGTATCTGATAAAGCAACTGCACGAAATCCACCAATTAATACGTACACAAGTACAGAAAAAGTAAATAAAAATAGTGCTGTTGTATAAGAAAGACCCGTTAGCGACTCGATTAATCGGCCACCGCCGACCCACTGAGCTACTGTTGCTGAAAATAAAAAGATAATAATACATAACGCAGAAAGTATGACAACTGCTTTATTATTATATCTTCCCTTTAAATAATCAATAAGAGTAATGGCTTCCATCTTCCTAGCGATAATTGCAAACTTTTTACCGATAACTGTTAAAACGATATAACCTGTTACAACTTGAATCGCAGATAACAATACCCATCCAAGCCCCATATTGTATGCTATACCAGGGCCACCAATGAAGCTACTAGCACTACCGTACGTAGCAATCATTGTCATTGCTAATAATAAACCACCGAGCTCACGCCCACCTAAAAAATATTCTTGCAAAAATTTATTATGGGCAGTCGCTTGTACACGTCTTGAAGCATATACACCAATTAAAAATACAACGATAAACGAAATTATCATTGGAATGATTACATACCAATTCATCTATTATTCCTCACTTTTTTCTTCCTCATCGAGTGAAATATCTTGAAATACAAAACGAACAACTAAACTAAGTAAAATAACCATAACGATAAATCCAACGATACAGCTATAAAAAAACCATGCTGGAAAACCAAATACATATGTATATTCACTTGGATTTTTACTACCAAGCCCATAAGCAAATCCGTACCATATTATAAAATTGATAATAGCAAGTCCAAGACCAATTAACGCTTCTCTATGGGCGATTCGAAAGCGTGGATCATCATGATAATTCTTCAATTTTCTCCCTCCTCTCACGATGTATTATTGTACCATTGTTCTTCTAGTTTTTCCTACTAGAAAGCAAAAACAAGCAGGATTTTTTATAATCATATAGAAGACTTTCTTACATTACATATTTTTTACAATTGTAACACAAATGAAATTTGAATTTTCAGTATTTGTTAATTATGATTTTAATTAGAGGCTTTCCATCTAGTTTCCACATCCTTGATTTCGGAATAAACGCCGTCTCGTACTGCGTTTACATTATATTTTCAAGGGGGTTATACAATGAGTCAACTAGCTGTAAATCTTCATGAAAAGGTAGAAAAGTTTCTTCAAGGTACAAAAAAGTTATATGTGAATGGATCCTTCATTGAAAGCGCTTCCGGTAAAACATTTAACACACCTAACCCTGCAACTGGCGAAACACTTGCCGTCGTTTCTGAAGCTGGTCGCGAAGATATTCATAAAGCTGTCGTTGCAGCTCGCATGGCTTTTGACGAAGGTCCTTGGTCTCGCATGAGCACTGCTGAGCGAAGCCGGCTTATGTACAAGTTAGCTGATTTAATGGAAGAACATAAAGAAGAGCTTGCACAGCTTGAAACGTTAGATAACGGAAAGCCAATCCGTGAAACAATGGCAGCAGACATACCACTTGCAATTGAGCATATGCGCTATTATGCTGGCTGGGCGACGAAAATCGTTGGTCAAACAATCCCTGTTTCCGGTGATTACTTTAACTATACACGTCATGAAGCTGTTGGTGTCGTTGGTCAAATTATCCCTTGGAACTTCCCACTTCTTATGGCAATGTGGAAAATGGGAGCAGCGCTTGCTACAGGATGTACAATCGTTTTAAAACCTGCAGAACAAACTCCACTATCTGCCTTATACTTAGCTGAATTAATTGAAGAAGCTGGATTCCCGAAAGGTGTTATTAATATCGTTCCTGGATTCGGTGAATCAGCTGGACAAGCTCTTGTTAATCATCCACTCGTTGATAAAATTGCATTTACTGGTTCTACTCCAGTCGGTAAGCAAATTATGCGCCAAGCATCTGAAACATTAAAGCGTGTTACACTTGAGTTAGGCGGTAAATCACCAAATATCATCTTGCCAGATGCTGATTTATCTCGCGCGATTCCTGGTGCACTTTCTGGTGTTATGTTTAACCAAGGACAAGTATGCTCTGCTGGATCACGTTTATTTGTTCCGAAGAAAATGTATGATAATGTCATGGCTGACCTTGTCCTTTACTCTAAAAAATTAAATCAAGGTGCTGGCTTAAGTCCAGAAACTACAATCGGTCCTCTCGTTTCCGAAGAACAACAAAAACGTGTAATGGGCTACATCGAAAAAGGGATTGAAGAAGGTGCTGAAGTACTTTGCGGAGGAAGTAATCCATTTGATCAAGGCTACTTCGTTTCTCCTACAGTATTCGCTGACGTAAATGATGAAATGACGATTGCAAAAGAAGAAATTTTCGGTCCAGTTATTTCTGCTATACCGTTTAACGATATTGATGAAGTAATTGAACGTGCAAATAAATCACAATTCGGCTTAGCAGCTGGTGTGTGGACAGAAAATGTTAAAACAGCACACTACGTTGCAAGTAAAGTACGTGCTGGTACAGTATGGGTAAACTGTTATAACGTCTTTGATGCAGCATCTCCATTTGGAGGATTTAAACAATCCGGTCTTGGTCGTGAAATGGGATCTTATGCATTAAATAACTATACAGAAGTGAAGAGCGTTTGGCTTAACTTAAATTAAAGAGAAAGAACCTGACCGGATAGGTCAGGTTCTTTTCATTATGTATGTCTTTAAACTTGCAGTCCCCCGCTCACATTTAATACTTCTCCTGTAATATAGGATGCGTATTCTGATGCTAAGAAGGCAGCTGCGTTCGCAATATCTTCTGGCGTTCCAATTCTACCAACCGGAATCGCGCCGACCATCTTTTCTTTCACTTTATCTGGTATCGTTTTTGTCATATCTGTATCCATAAATCCTGGGCAAATCGCATTACACGTAATACCGAAATTTCCAACTTCTTTCGCTGCCGTTTTCGTTAAACCTACAACGCCTGCCTTCGTAGCTGCATAGTTTGCTTGACCTATGTTTCCTTCTCTACTAATTGAAGATATATTAATAATACGTCCATACCCTTGTTGTCTCATGTAAAGCAGCGCTGGTTGCATACAATAAAAAACTCCAGTTAAGTTCACTTGTAATACTTGTTCCCAAGCAGACTTCTCCATTTTATGTAACATTGCATCCCTTGTAATCCCAGCGTTATTCACCAAAATATGTAATGTCCCGAATTTTTGAACGGCATATTCAATTAACGACTTTGCTTCATTTTGATTACTCACATCACATCGATATAAGCTCACTTCATATCCTTCATCCAAGAACTCACGTGTCGTTTTTTGTAATTTCTCTTCATTTACATCGCTAATTAATACTTTCGCCCCTAGTTTTGCATACACCCTTGCAATCTCTTTTCCAATTCCCTGTGCAGCTCCTGTTACAACAGCTGTTTTCCCGTTTAAAAACTCCATACCTATCCCCCATTTCTATTACTTATACTGTATATTTCGGCTTTTTACTTTCCAATTCCTCTTTGTATAAAAAAGTCTATTTGTGTCAAACTAACTTTGCAACGTCGCATAAAGTGAAACTTTAATCAGTGGGGATTTTCTTCATCCCCACTGATTATCAGCCCTCACCAATCGGACTTTTATGGGCATCCCGCCCCCCTAACTTCTTTGCTTTCACTGAATTTTAAGGTGGGGGTCTTACTGCCCATTAAAGCGGGATAAAGTGCAAGGAGATTGTGTCGAATGAACAAAAAAAATTTCAAACAAAACAAAGCTACTGATGGCATTGATGTAGAGTTCTCTCGTGAACTTGCTGACCACAATGACTTAGAAGCAAACGCACGTGCAAATGCCGCTGATGCACGTCAAAAACGCCAGTCAACAGAAAAATAAGGAAGCACAACCTTATTCTTTTCAACAGGGACCTACTACCCAACAAAATAAACCGAGAGATATCTCTCGGTTTATTTTCTATATTTTTTTGTATAATGTACCAAAGTAAGTAGGGGATATATATGAGCGTAGCTATGATATCTAATATAAAACGCACCTGGTAAACCTGTTCCAGTAGGATATCTTTCATTCACATAAGGATTCGCAAGCAAATATGAAATGCCTTTTCGAATAGCTGGCGTTTCTGTATCATAGTAAGAAATGAGAGCATCTAACGCCCATGCTGTTTGAGATGGTGTACTAAATGGTAAAGTAATGAATCTTTTCTCCATACTACTTTGGCATGATTCTCCCCATCCACCATCTTCATGCTGTATATGTTCAAGCCATAAAGCTGCTCGTTTCAATGATGGATTGTTAGATGGAATTCCGAGTGACCGTAAACCTGTGATAACAGCCCACGTACCATATATATAACAAATCCCCCATTTCCCATACCATGATCCATTTTCCTCTTGTGCATTCATTAACCAATTTATCGCACTTTGTTTTTGTTTCTCAGGTAATTCATTTTGCGTATATGTCCCGAAAAGCTCTAACACTCTTCCTGTAATATCTGGTGTGGAAGGATCTGTAATCATATCACTTGCATTTTCGATTGGTAAATTTGCTAATAATTTGCTCGTCACACCTTTTTCAAACGCTCCCCAGCCCCCATCATTATTTTGTAATCCTTTAACCCAATCAATCCCTTTCTGCCAAGCATTATTTACCTTTTCATTCTCTCTACTTCTTGCCAACACTCTTAGTACAGCGGTTGTATCATCAACATCTGGAACTGTCGTATTTACATCCGAAAAACCCCAACCGCCAGGAGTAAGTACGGGAGCATGTACGCTCCAATCAGCTTTTTTTGTATGCTGTTTTTTTAATAAATATGTTATTGTCTGTTGAATCATCTTGTGATCTTTCGGAACTTGTGCCTCTTGTAACGCATAGCTGAGTAAAGCCGTATCCCATACAGTTGAAGGAGAGTTTTGCAAGTGACTCCCTCTTTCCATCTTCCATATATAAGATGTTATACCAGCTATAGCCTTTTGAATCATTGATGATTGAAGAGAATGCCCTAACGCAAGTAAAGCATAAATCATATAAAACGAGGCAGTTGCGTAACTATATAACGTTCCATTTTCATCAATACGCTCTTTCATGAAACGTTCGACTTCCTCATATCCTTTATGATGTAACGAAAGTGGATACGAGATAATTTGTTTTACATCACTTAATAACGTTTGAAACAAAGGAGACCGATCCTCCCGAAACCATTCTCCGCCCCCGCCCGCAATGTGATTTAAATTTGGCAATAACTTTTTCCCTACTCGAAATCTTTTATTTAAACACACCATCATCGGAATTAAATGGATACGTGCTGAGCTACTCAATTCAAATATACTGAGGGGGGAATCATTCTGTAGAAACATGATTGGTGTTGGTACATGAAAGAGTGAAGGATATTCATATTCTCCATGAATTGCTAATAAAAACTTTGTCATAAAATGAGCACGCGCCACGCCTCCGCGTTCCTTAATGAAATTTTCCGCTCGCTTCATATTCGCATCTTCTTTTGTATATTTTTGCGAAGCAAGTAAGGCGGCATAAGATTGAATGGTAGCTGATAAATTACCTCCCACTTCATCTTCATACAATTTCCACGTTCCTTCATTTGTTTGAAGTGATGCTAACCTTTTTACAAACGGTTCTATCTCTTTATCTCTACCTAATAATTTTAATAAAAAAATCATATGGCAATCTGTTAATGGAGCTCCTTCAAAACAAAATCGCCACGTACCATCTTGCCGTTGCATCGTTTGAAGTGCAGTTGCTCTTCTCGCTATTTCTTCATGCACTTTTTCATATAATAACAAGTTACTCACCCACCCTTTCGAAATCCGTATAACGATATTCAAGAAAGTAGCTGAATATGTATGAATACAAAGAAAAGCAGAACATATAAGATGCTCTGCTTATAAACAATATCCTACTCCGACAATAATCCCTAATAAAGCACCAACTACTACTTCATACGGCGTATGCCCGACAAGTTCATTTAACTTCTTATATTCTGTTTGTCTACCGTGAAAAAACTCATTCAATATTTTCGCCTGTTTACTTACTGCAAGCCTTACTCCTGAAGCGTCATACATAACTATAATGGCAAAAATAGCAGCAATTGCAAATAAAGTACTTTCCACACCTTCCACAACGCCAACACCTGTCGCCAGTGCTGTAACAGTTGAAGCATGAGAACTTGGCATCCCACCTGAAGCGAAAAACTTTGCAAAATCAAATTCACCCGTTTTAAATAATTTAAAGACTACTTTCGTTAATTGTGCTAAAAACCATGAAATTACAGCGGCCATAAGCGGATCGTTATGTAAAATCGTTTCCACGTTCTCAGCTCCCTACTAGCTATAATGGAAATCCTATAGTATCAGTATAAAGAAAAATGCGTAGAAAATACTACGCATTACGATACTTTTGCTGATTTATTTTTTATAAATTTCGGTTGTTTCTGCACCAAGAACTTTGTTTTCGCTACCGAGAATACAACTAATGCAACCCATATACAGAAAAATGCAATCATATGAGTAGATGTGAAATGTTCACCAAATACGAATACACCTAAAATCAAACTAATTGTTGGTGCAATATATTGTAAAAAACCTACCATATAAAGCGGAATAAGTTGGGCTCCTTTTGCAAAATAAAAAAGTGGCAATGCTGTAACAATGCCCGCTCCTATTAATAGTAATGTCGATGACATTGAGATCGAGCCAAATGAGCCGAAACCATGTACTCCTGTCATTACTAAATAAATAATCGCAAACGGCGTTACTAACATCGTTTCCATCGTAAGTCCAATTGTCGCATCATAGTTTAACATTTTTTTTGTTAATCCATATAATCCAAATGAAAGGGCAAGTGATAAAGAAACCCACGGAATAGCCCCGAAACGTACTGTTAAAATGATAACCCCTACTCCAGCTAAACCAACTGCAACGTATTGCCAAAAGTTTAACTTTTCCTTTAAAACGACTGTACCAAGTAAAATACTAATAAGCGGATTAATATAATAGCCAAGACTTGCTTCAATAACATGATTATGATTAACGGCCCATATGTAGACAAACCAGTTTCCGCTAATCAAGACTGAAGCTATTGTTAATGACATTAATAATTTAGGTCGTTTAAAAAGATTCACGAACTCTCCAATAAACTGACGAAATCTCTTCGTAACACCTAATACGATTAACATAAACACGAACGCCCAAACGATGCGGTGTGCTAATATTTCATCTGCTGGAACTTCCTCAACCCATTTCCAATAGATTGGTAGTATTCCCCACATCGTATACGCACCAGCCGCATATATAATCCCTTTTTTTTGCTCTGCTGATTGACTCCCCATCTTCCTTTTTCTCCTCTTCTCATTTTTTCTCCATTATACGTTCCCACGTGCTCACTTTACCAATAATCAATCTGCATTTCTTTCGACATTTCTCATACAACGAATAATAAACATACCGTTATTACAACAAGTAACGGTATGCCGAAAACAAATTTCTTTTTATGAGTTTTATGATGAAACATATACATACCGATCCAAGCTCCAACTGCTCCCCCAGCTGCTGCTGATAAAAACAACGTACTTTCTGGCGTTCTCCACTGTTTCTTCTTCGCTTTCCGTTTATCAAGCCCCATAAGGCTAAAAGCTATAACATTAATAAGAATAAAATAAATCCATTTCATCGCTTTCTCTCCCTATGAAAAATTCGCTTAATGGTAACATGAAAAAACGATGGAAACAACTGAAGAACACTTTTTATTAATTCGTTACCTTCATATTTACATAGCCAATCAAAAGACTAATTATAGCTATTAAATAGAAAGATGTTATGGGCAAGATCCTTATATTTCATTCCCTTCACCCACTACCATAGCATCAAAAAAACTTCTCTCAATCACTTTTTCATCAAAGTGAAGAACTACAATTAGCCCTACATATAAAGAAACGAAATTTAAAAACCATTCCCCATTATCATCCTTATTAGCTAAGCATTTAAATATCTCTTGAAATTGCATACGCTCGTCTATAGCAACAACCGGTCGCACACCAAAATATTTCAATACGAAATGTAAATCAAGCTGCACGGATAAGGATAAAATATATTTTAATAACTCCGTATAATGAGCAACATTTTTTTGACTATATAGCTTCACGAGCTTTTGATGTAAATGAGCAATCGATAATTCTTCATCAGTCATTTTTGTTGCTTCTATCGTTTCAATCATCTTCTTCATATTCATTACATTTACCCCTCCTGTTACAAAACAAAAGCCAAAGCTTATTTATTTTATAATCAGCAATAATTGAGTATTTCTCGTCTCTCTTTCTTCTTCACTAACTAAGTCATACTTTTTTAGAAGATGAAAGACATCATTTAATATTTCTTGTGAGTGATTACCTTGCAAAAAATTTTTTAATCCTTTAAAAATCTCTTCAGATAAAAAACTCTTTTGACTTTCAAGTTTATTCATTACATCTTCAATAGAATGATCGATATTACACACCATAAAAATCCCTCCTCTATCCTTTATAAATAATATCTTCTGCTAACGATGTAAACACTTCTCCAACAAGAGAATCTTCATCATATACAGATGAACCGCTATTTTCTTCACGTTTTGCAAAAGGTACTTGTGCGATTACTTCTGTTTGCAATTGTTCTGCTAACATTTCGCCGCCGCCTTTTCCAAACAGATAATTTTTCGATCCATCTTGTTCTTCATAATAAGCCATATTTTCCACAATACCTAAAATCTCGTGTTTCGTATGTTTTGCCATTACGCCTACTCTAGATGCTACGAATGAAGCTACATTATGTGGTGTTGTAACGATAATTTCTTTCGCCTGCGGAATCATTGCTGCAACATCAATAGCAACATCTCCTGTACCAGGTGGTAAATCAAGAAGTAAATAATCTAATTCTCCCCAGTGCGTATTCGCAAGGAAATTTTGAATCCATTTATTTAACATCGGTCCGCGCCACATAACCGGATTATTTCCTTCTGTAAAAAATCCCATAGACATAATTTTAACACCGTGACTAATAACTGGAATTGCTGTTTGATCAATCATCGTTGGTTTTTGATTCGTTTCCATCATAGCTGGAATGCTAAAACCATATATATCTGCATCTAATATCCCCACTTTTTTGCCCATACGAGCTAAAGCCGTTGCAAGATTAATTGTTACAGTTGATTTTCCGACTCCACCTTTTCCGCTCGTTACAGTAAGAAATTGTACTCCTGAATCAGGACGAAGCATGCTTGGCATACCAGTTTCTGTTCTAGTATTTTTCTTTAACTTCTCTGTTAAGACTGCACGTTCTTCTTTTGTCATAGAACCGAATGTTAAATCTACTTTTGATGCACCAATTGCGTAAAGTGATTCTTCAATATCTTGTTGAATTTTTGCTTTTAACGGACATCCTTGAATCGTTAGCACTACTTCAAGTTTAACCTCTGTTCCATTCATTTGTATATTTCTAACCATGTTTAACTCCACAATACTTTTGTGTAATTCTGGATCCTCTACATGTTTTAACGCATTCATTATTTGTTCTTGAGTAAGCATAGAACTCATCCCTTCTCGTATTCGAATTTATATATAGCATCTTCTTATCGTTTCAAGAAACGCTTATTATCCACCACTAACAGGCGGGATGAATGCGACAATATCTCCAGCTCGTATCATCTCTTCATTCGTTACAAACTCTTCATTAACAGCCACCATCACTCTATCAAGCGATTGTAAACTATAGTTTGCTTTGAGCCATTCTTTTAATTGCTGCACAGTCATTTCTTGTTTTTCGGAAATTACGAATCGATCTAACCCGACTTCCTCACGCAAATTTGCAAACAGTAAAATTGTAATCATTTTCTCATTCTTCCTTCTTCGGTTTTCCTGCTGGATATGGTGTATTTTCAAGTTGATCGCCAATCCACATCGTCCCATCTTCCCAAAATTCTTTTTTCCATATTGGGACGATTCGCTTTATACGTTCAATTGCGTATTCATTCGCTTCATAAGCTACTTTGCGATGCGGTGATGAAACTGCGATGACTACCGCAATATCCATTATTTCTAGCCGGCCTACTCGGTGCGTAATTGCTATTTTTGCGTCCGGCCATCTTTCACTAATTTCTTCACCAATTCTCATAAGTTGTTTTACTGCCATCGTTTCATATGCTTCATACTCTAAATGTAGCGTTCGTCTTCCTTTTGTTAATTCTCTCACTGTACCAATAAAAGTTGTAATCGCACCTGCGTCTCTTCTTGCAACCTTATTTGTTACTTCTTCAACTACAATCGGTATATCTACAATTTCAAATAGCACTTGTCGCATTAGAATCACCTCTCACTTTATAAAATGTCCAAGGCCATTCACTACCTTCGTTATCTTCCAACAAGAGAACATCTACGAACATATCTTTTTTATACCCTCTCGTACCACCTGGAAGTACAATAAATATATTTGTCTCTGCTAGAGAAGAAACTGAGCTAGATTTATCAAACCCTGACGGATAAGCGATTAACTGCCCTTCGTTATATGTTAGTTTTCCTCGTACAAATCTTGTAAATGGATTTGGCTTTAAAAAGTCTTCTCCTAATAACGCTTTTTCTCTTTTTACATGTGCTTTTTCACTAAACATATACGTTCGAATACAAGGTCTTACAAACAATTCAAATCCTACGTAACAAGCAGATGGATTTCCTGATAAACCGAATAATAACTTGCCATTTAATTGCGCTACAGTCGTAACACTTCCTGGCCTCATTGCAACTTTATTGAAAAGAACTGATGCACCTAATTTTTCATATATAGCTGGCAAATAATCGTAATCCCCTACTGATACACCACCTGTTGTAATGAGCATATCTACTTGGCTTATTGCTTCTTTTACAGCCGTAAAACACGTATAAAAATCATCGCTAAACTTCCCAAAATACTTTACTCTTCCGCCTGCTCTTCGGATTTGAGACAATATCATATACGTATTACTATTTCGGATTTTCCCTGGCTGTAATGAATCGTTTACATCCAGTAATTCACTGCCAGTCGCTAATAGTCCAACTACAGGCTTTCTCGCAACTGGCACCTCGCTATACCCAAACGTAGCAAGAAGAGCTGAAATGCCTGGATGAATGTATGTTCCTTTCTTTGCAAGAACCGTTCCTTTACGAGCATCTTCACCTTGAAAAGAAATATTATCGCCCGTTTTGAATGACCGTTTCAATTCCATATACTTACTGCCAGCCTCCTCATATTGACGGGTCAGCTCTAGCATAACAACTGCATCACATCCACTCGGAATCTGTGCTCCCGTCATAATTCGAACTGCTTGAAACGGACCTACTTTCTCATCGAATAGCGATCCTGCACCAATTTCACCCACTACTTCAAATACAATTGGCGTTTCATAACTTGCTAAATTCGTATCTTCTGCTCTAATAGCAAACCCGTCATACGGTGAACGATTAAATGACGGCACATCATGGTCAGCTACTAAATCCTCTGCTAATATACGTCCGTAAGCTAATTCAATAGGTAGTAGCTCCTTTAAGCCGTTATGAGCAAATCCCATCACTTTACGAACAGCCTCTTCAACTGTGATTGGTACTCTTCTTTCCATTGTTGACAACCCTTTCTATTAGCCGAATACGCGATAATATAGTTGTTTCGCTTTCGAAATATCATTTGTGCCATGAATAAAAACACGACCATCCCGAAAAACAACGATGCGGTACTCATCTAATTGGCAAGATAGTAAATACGGATTCCGATTTACTTCCCCCACTTTTTTTAATACTTTTTCTATATCATCAAAATTGTATTTTCTATTGTCTACTGGTCTAATTTGAACTGTATTTCTTCCGCATAAAGCAGCTACCTTCGTTTGATTTTCGTATAATAAATAAGGATAAATGCGATTCAAACCGCATGAAGAGCAATTGTCTGTCTTGATTTTCCCTAGTTTTATAAAATGGTTTTGATTACTCCATATATCAAATATGAAAAATGTTTTTCTAATTGCTGCAAAATCTTCTACTAAAATTTTGAGTGCTTCCGCCACTTGATATGCTGCGACGATTTGTACAGTCGGGCTAATAATTCCAGCTGTATCACACGTCACACCTGTAACTGGAACGTTCTTCAGCACACAATGTAAACAAGGTGTCTCTTGCGGAATAATTGTACAACTCATACCGTACGAGCCAACGCAAGAACCATATACCCACGGGATATTATGTTTTTGTGATAAGTCATTTATTATAAATCGGATATCGAAATTATCTGTTGCATCAATGATTACATCGACATTTTCTAATAGCCCTTCCAAGTTTTCTACACACGCATCCATTACGAAAGCATGTATTTGTACTTCCGAATTAAGTTTTTCTAACCGATTTTTAGCAGCGATTGCTTTTGGCAATTTCTCTCTTGCATCTTGTTCAGAGTACAATTGTTGCCTTTGTAAATTACTCCATTCAACGTAATCACGATCTATGATCGTCAACTTGCCAATACCTGCACGTACGAAACTTTCGGCACTTGCACTTCCTAATGCGCCTACTCCTACAATTAACACATGTTTATTTCGAATTTTTTCTTGCCCTCTACTCCCAATTGATTTAAACAAATGTTGTCGTGAATACCGCTCAGCCATTACATATACCCTTCCTCTCACGAACTCTATTTCATATTAGAATGTTGTTTTTGATAACAAGCAAAGTACGCAAATCCAACAAAACCAGCCCCGCCAATTACATTTCCGATAAAGACAGGAACAAAATTTTTAGCAAGATCCATCCATGTGAGATGACCTGCAAAAATAACTGCTGAGATGACAAACATATTTGCTACCACTTGCTGAAATCCAATCACTACAAATGCCATAATGGGAATCCAAATTCCGATTATTTTTCCGACAAAATCACTCGTCCCATAAGCAAGCCAAAGCGCCAAACAAACGAGCCAATTACACCCAATTGCTAAAATTAAAGTTCTTCCAAAAGATTCATGTAACTTGCCTTCTGCTATCGCTACCGTTTTATTTAAATAATCCCCCTCTGTTAATCCGCCAAGATGACCGAAACAATACGCTACGAAAATAGCTCCTACAAAATTCATGAAAGTAATCCAAATCCAGTTATTTAGCACACTAACCAATGTAATTTTCTTTGCATATAGCGCCATAGACAGTGACATCATATTTCCGGTAATTAATTCTCCTCCCGCTAATACAACGAGCATGAGTCCAACAGGAAAAACCGCTCCTCCTAAAACATTTACTAAACTCCCCCAGCGCTCAGGCAAATTACCTAAAACGCGAATGTTAAGTAAAAAACCTAGCGAAATAAACGCTCCTCCTAAAAAACCGAGAATAAGCATTGCTGGCAAGGTCTGACTTACTTTTTGAACACCGGCCTCAATGACAAGCTCAGCAATTTGTTCCGGTTTATGAAATGCCATTACTAATTCCTCCATTTTCTCCAAATAAAAAAGCAGCTTCAAAAAACCTCCTCAAAATAAAGGTTTTTGAATGCTGCTTAATTTCTCTGCACATCTTTTACAGAGAGATCAACCATCACTTTTACTATAAAATAGAAAATCTACAACCATTGCACATCTTCCATTTTGTATATACTTCATCATATTGTCACTTATATATATCAACCACCAATATGTGACATTTCAATTTTAGGTGCTCTTTTTTTACTTGTATGACTTAAGCGTTCATCTGAATAACGATCTTCTCGTTTGTTCCATATATCGCGTACGACATCTGTTATTTCCTCGTCAGTGTATTCTGATCGAAGCAGTTCTCTCAAATCATTTCCTTTAGAAGCGAACAAACAAGTATATAATTTTCCTTCTGCAGAAATACGAGCTCTCGTACATGAGGAGCAGAAGGAGTCTGTTACTGATGAAATAATACCTATTTCTTCATCACTTCCAATATAACGATAGCGAGTCGCAACCTCTCCTGCATAATTCGCTTCTATTCGTTCTAATGGCATAACTTGATGAATCGTATCTACTATTTCTTGTTTAGAGACAACCTCTTTTAAATCCCAACCGTTATAATTTCCAACGTCCATATACTCAATAAAACGAAGAATATGTTTATTTTTCTTAAAGTATTGCGCCATCTGCAAGATATCCTGTTCGTTTTTCCCCTTTTGAACGACCATGTTTATTTTAATTTTCATACCGACTTCAGCTGCAGCTTGTATTCCTTCCAGAACCCTTTGTACTTTGCTTCTATTACCATTCAAATAGAAAAACCGCTCTTCTTCTAAGGAATCTAAACTAACTGTCACACGTGATAAACCCGCCTTATATAAATCAGGAGCAAACTTTTTAAGTAACGATCCATTAGTTGTTAAACCGATATCCTCCACACCATCTATTTTATTCAGGCGCTCGATAAGCTGCGGAAGACCTCTTCGAAGTAACGGTTCTCCGCCTGTAATCCGTAATTTTCTAACACCTAAAGAAACGAAAATACGCGTTATCCTTTCAATTTCATCAAAAGATAAAATTTTATCATTAGACAAAAACGAGTAATCAGGACCAAATATTTCTTCTGGCATACAATATCGACAGCGAAAATTACAGCGATCAGTAACTGAAATACGTAAATCCTTTAACGGACGTTGTAGTTTGTCTAATGTGACAGATTTCATATTTATTGCCTCGCTTTTACTTAGTTTATATTTAAAACACGCTCCGGATGCGTATATACATTTAAGGATTCATTCCGAATAAATCCTATCGTAGTAATACCTAATTCTTCAGCTAGCTGTAAAGCCAACTCAGTTGGAGCTGATTTTGACAGTATAATTTCACAACCAATTTTTGCAACTTTCAATAATATTTCCGAAGAAATACGACCGCTAAAAACAATAATTTTATCTCTTATAGAAATATTATTTTTTAAACAATAACCGTAAATTTTATCTAACGCATTATGCCTTCCGATATCCATTCGACTTAAAATAATACCATTCACATTGCACAAAGATGCATTATGAACGCCCCCTGTATGACGAAATGTCTCCGCAGATTGCTGCATTTCTTTCATTAATCGAAAACAGTCTTCTGCAGTAACCTGTACATGGACGCCATTCATTTTCTTTGCACTTAATGCATCATTCGCAAAAACAAATCCTTGTCTACTCATACCACAGCATGAAGTAATATAACGTTTATTTTGCATTTGTTCGTAATACGGATTTACTTTTGCCGTCGTGACATGTACAAATCCTTCTTTCTCTTGTACCCATATGTCATCAATATCTTCATACTTCCGAATGATTCCTTCAGATGCTAAGAAGCCTATTACCATATCTTCTATATATTCTGGAGTACTAACCATTGTAACAAACTCCTGTCCGTTCATTTTAATCGTGACTGGAAACTCTGTTACAATGCTGTCCTCTATATGTTTAAACGCCCCTTGTTCATAACGAAAGATTTCTCTTTCTACCTGTATCGGTTTCACGATCAATATCCTTCTCTCACGTTATATTTTTATCAAAAACAAATACCGAAACTGCAATATCTTCTTCTACTTTCATATCTGAAAACAAATTCACTAATTTCGCTCCAACAAGTTCCTCCAAATGTTCACGGGAATTTGCAGCATACACTTCTTGAATCATTTTCGTTCTAGCCATATGAACCATTTCCGCACCGTCCATTGTACTTGAAATGAATTTTTCAGTAGGTGTTAAGTTTCCGTAAAGAGTCGCAATCGCCATATTTTCAGCGAAAACAGTATGAATTCGTTCTGGCCCTTTTCCGAAAAGTTCCTTTCGAAGTTTTCGAATCATATCATTAAATTCATGTACTTTTTTTGACATACAATTATACCTCCCAAAAAACCTCATTTTACTTTATTATATATTTTACCAAAATGAGCCTTCCGCCCAAACTATTTCGTACAAACATTTGGGCGAAAGGGTTCACTTCATGAAGTTTACTCTTCTTTTAATCCTTTTCCCATACCTTTTAAGAAATGAAGCCCAAACCCGATAGCACGGTTAATGTCTGGATCTTTCAATACTTTCATAAGATCGAATACCCCTACTTTTTTATTACTCTCTAGATGTTCATTACCTTTTTCTAGCCCTACTAATAAGCTACCTATAAGCTTTTTCGTAAGCTCCGGATCAAGTTCTGTTAAAGCACCCGCAGCCCCCATCATATTATTAATTAAATTTGTAACGGGCTCACGAGTCACTTGACCAAGAACAATCTTTGCGATTGGTTCTTTCGCCTTTAGCATAGAATTTGCTGCTTCTAGCATGCCAATATCATTCAATTCCCCTACTATATTAAACATTTGATTTAGAGCGTCTTCATTATTAGCTAGAAGCTCTTTTAAATCGTCTAATTTTTTCTGTTTTATTTCTTCCTCAGTTAATTCTTGTTTTTGAATCATTTTTATAGGTGCAGCCATATTTTTCTCCTCCTACTTATCCGTTAAATGCACATACCCTGGACGTGCCCACTTACGATGTACCTCAATACCAGATTGAGGATGACGTTTTTTATTACGCGGGTTCGCTTTTGGCATCGGATTTTCGCCATCAACTTCCAGCACTTCCATACGCACTTTCGTCTGTTTATAAGCAGGTGTGTTCGTACGCGTATCAACGGCAGGACCTGTTAAGAAATTAATTGCTGTTTCATTATCTGTAGAGTTCATCGGTAAATATAACTCATTCGCTTTTACACGATCTGTTACAAGTGCACGTAATTTTAACGCTCCAAACGGAGAGACAAGACGGACTAATGAACCAGTTTTTACTCCACGTTCTTTTGCAAGTGCTGGAGAAACTTCAACGAAAACGCCAGGTACTTTCGTTTGAATACCTGTTGATTTATTTGTCATATTCCCTTCATGGAAGTGCTCAAGCATACGACCATTGTTAATATGAAGGTCGAACTCAGCTGGGAATTCAGCTGGGCGCACCCAGTCAGCAATCGCAAAACGAGCTTTTTTATCCGGGAAGTTAAATCCATCTTGGAAAAGAAGCGGTGTATTCGTTCCATCAAAACTTCCCCAATGGAAACTATTCCATCCTTCCAATACTTCATAGTTTGCTTGTGAAAATAGTGGTGATAAACTTGCCATTTCAGCAAAAATTTCACTTGGATGACTATAACTCCAGTTTGCACCTAATTTATTCGCAACTTCCTGCACAATCCACCAGTCTGGCTTCGCATCTCCAAGCGTAGGAAGAACTTGATATAGTCTTTGAACACGACGCTCTGTATTTGTAAAAGTACCTTCTTTTTCAAGAGATGGCGCTGCTGGTAATACAACATCTGCATATTGAGCCGTTTTAGATAAGAAAACATCTTGCACAACGAAGAAATCAAGGCTTGATAATACTTCATGTACATGATTCGCATTAGAGTCTACAAGAGCCATGTCTTCTCCGACAAGATACATAGCTTTCATTTTCCCTTCGTCAATCGCGTGAAGCATTTCAATATTATTCAGACCTGGTTCACTATTAATTTTCACTCCATAAGCCATTTCAAATTTCGCACGTTCCATATCGTTCGTAACGTGTTGATATCCAGGAAGCCATCCTGGTAAAGTACCCATATCACAAGCACCTTGTACGTTATTATGACCTCGAAGCGGATATGCACCAGCGCCTGGACGACGATAATTACCTGTTGCAAGTAGTAAGTTTGAAATCGCAGCGGAAGTATCAGATCCACCTGTATTTTGCGTTACCCCCATTCCCCAAAGGATACATGTACCATCTGCATCACGAATCATTTCAGCCATTTGAATCAGTGTTTCTTTTGAAATACCAGTCATTTCTTCTGCATATTCAAGTGTATATGCTGTAAGGCTCTCTTTGAAATCTTCAAAGAAATTTACATTCTCATCAATAAATCGTTGATCGTGCCAGCCTTGATCAATCATATATTTCGTAACAGCCATTAACCATACTTGATCTGTTCCTTGTTTTGGACTAATAAAGACATCTGAACGCTCTACCATTTCTGTTTTACGAAGATCAGCCACAATTAATTTTTGTCCGTGTAATTTATGTGCACGTTTAATACGTGTAGCTAAAACAGGATGACCTTCTGTCGGATTACAACCTACAATAATAACAAGACCAGATTGTGCAATATCTTTAATCGTTCCAGCATCTCCGCCCATACCAATTGTACGGAATAATCCGTCTGTCGCTGGTGATTGACAATAACGTGAGCAGTTATCAATATTATTCGTTTCAAATACTTGTCGAGCTAATTTTTGAATCACATAATTATCTTCATTCGTAATTTTAGATGAAGAAATAAAACCGATAGCATCTTTACCGTACTCTTCTTTAATCGATCCTAATTTACTTGCAACTACATTCAACGCTTCTTCCCATGTTGATTCAACAAACGTTCCATTTTTACGAATTAAAGGTTTCGTAATTCGTTCTTTAGAATTTACGAAATCCCAACCAAATTTTCCTTTTACACAAGTAGAAATTGCGTTAACTGGCGCATCAGAAGAAGGTTGTACTTTAAGAATTTTACGCCCTTTCGTCCACACTTCAAATGAACAACCTACACCACAAAATGTACATACTGTTTTCGTTTTCTTCGTACGAGTATCACGCATGGCCGCTTCCACTTCTGATACCGCAAAAATACCGCTATATCCAGGCTCTACTTCTTTAATTAAATCTACCATCGGTTCAAGAATATCTGGCTTTAGTCCCGTCATAAATCCAGCTTCACCGAGCATCGTTTTCTCCATTAAAGCGTTACAAGGACAAATCGTTACACATTGACCACAACTAACGCATGAAGAATCATTAATATTTACTCCTTCATCCCAAATCACTCGTGGGCGTTCCGCTTCCCAGTCTATCGATAATGTTTCATTTACTTGTAAGTTTTGACACACCTCTACACATTGACCACATGCAATACATTGATTCGGGTCATAACGATAAAACGGATGCGTCATATCAACTTCACTTACATCTACTTTCGGTTCATAAGGATATTTTTGATGTTCAATTTCCATTAATTCTGCTGTATTATGCAGTTTACAGTTCCCATTGTTGTTGTCACATACTGTACAGTATAATAAATGATTTTCTAGTAACCAATCCATCGCCTCTGTTTGTGCTTCTTTCGCACGAGTAGAATTACGTTCAATGTTCATACCTTCTGTCGCTACTGTCGAACAAGAGCGCATTAACTTTCCGTCAACTTCTACAATACAAGTGTCACATGTTTGAATAGGATCTACTTCTGGCACGTAACAAATTTGCGGATGTTCAATCCCGTTCTCGTTCATAACACCCAATATCGTTGAACCGGGCTCCGCTGTATACTTTTTTCCGTCAATTGTAATATGAACCATGTTGTTATTCATGGTCTTTCCCCCTTTTTGAGAATAAAAAAACTCCACCACGAAAATATACGCACCACATTTCGGCACGTTATTATCATGGTGGAGTAGTTTATTAGCACATCTTGCTAAAATACCAATCCATTTATTCATAAATAAAACGATAGAGTCATAACAGGTCATATCACGATTCCATCTTTAACACTATAATTATAGCGTTAAAGTTAAAAATATACAATATAAAATTTAAACTACGCATATGTCCGTATGGAACTATCCATAATAACCCATATAAAGTGAAACTTTAATCAGCCCTCACCAATCGGGATAAAACATAACAAGGAGTAAGCAAACAAATGGGGTCTTTTAATAAATGGATTCGTGGTGAAAAATCTTTTTCTAACCAAGAGCAAGCTGATCACACATTAAATAAATCTATTTCTTCTTCCCTTTCCCTTAATTTAAAGCACTTGTCCAAACTGTTTAGCGGTATTCCAGAATTAATAACACGCAATTTTCCATTAAAAAACGGACAGGAAGCTGCACTTATATATATGGAAGGACTTGTAGACAAAACTGTTATTAACGTAAACATCCTTCGTCCTCTCTTATTTAAAGAGTGGAATGAAGACGATTTTTGGGAAGCCTCTGTTTCTATCGGAAATATTAAAAAGATTGAGCAGTGGACAGACATTGAACAATCTCTTTTACACGGCAAAAGTATTTTATTTATAAACGGGCAATTATCCGCTTTAGAGCTTGATACGCAAGCGGCACCAAAAAGGAGCATTGAAGAGCCTACAACAGAGAGCTCCATAAAAAGCTCACACGAAGGATTTAATGAAGTAGCGAGCGACAGCCTTGCACTTATTCGTCGATATATTCCAAATCGCGAATTGAAAGTGAAGGAATTCACTGTTGGTGAACGAGCTACTTCAAAGGTTTTTTTGCTTTATCTAGCAGATGTTGCGGACGAAGATGTCGTAAAAGAAATGGCATCCCGTATCGAATCAGTAAAAGTGGATGCAATTCTTACTACTGGTGAATTAGAGGGGTTTGTTGAAGATAATTCCTTTACTCTCTTTCCGCAATTATCAATAACTGAACGCCCTGACACAACAGCACATCATATTCTAGATGGGCGAATTGCTGTTGTTGTAGATCGTTCACCAGGCGTATTAATTGGACCAATGACTTTTTCAGCTTTTTTTCAGACGATAGATGATTACAGCTTCAGGCCAATGATTCCATCTTTTATACGATTACTTCGTTTCACTGGATTATTTATTGCAATTTTTGCTCCTGCTCTTTATATTGCTATGATTTCCTTTCATTATGAAGTGATTCCACTTAAATTATTGTTAACGATTGGAGAATCTCGAGCTAAAATTCCTTTTCCTCCTATATTAGAAGCACTTTTGATGGAATTAGTACTTGAAATGCTCCGCGAAGCTGCAGTTCGGCTTCCGGGTCCCGTTGGACAAACCATTGGCGTCGTAGGAGGGATTGTCATCGGACAAGCTGCAGTTCAAGCAGGAATAGTAAGTAATGTCATGGTTATCGTCGTATCTATTACTGCAGTCGCTTCTTTCATCATCCCTAATCTAGAAATGTCTGCAGGAATTCGACTTCTTCGCTTCCCAATGATGATAATTGCCTCTTTATTTGGTGTCATTGGCATTATGGTTGGGATGGCAATCATTATTATTCATATACTTTCTATGGAATCTCTCGGTGTTCCTTATGGTAGTCCTTTTTCTCCGTTATTTGCTTCGGATTTAAAAGATATTCTTATACGTTTACCATGGAAAATAATGAAGAAGCGTCCACTATCCCTTAACTTAAAACAAGAGAATCGACAACGCGATATAGAAGGAACGGAGGAAGAGAAGTGACAAAGCGTGCAAAGAGGGAGATTAGTTTATTTCAATACATTTTAACGATTAGTGGTGTTCAAGTAGGATTCGGTGTCCTTACACTTCCTCGTGAAGTTGCACAAGGGGCGAATACAGATGGATGGATTTCTATTATTATTGGATGCGCTATCACTACTTTAGTCAGTCTATGTATTGTGAAAATTATGGAAAATCATCCTGGGTATACTTTACTTGATGTGCTGACTCGTTATCTTGGGAAGTGGCTAGGAAAATTCGCTATGCTTCTTTGGATTTTATACGCTATACTTGCTGCGGTCTCCTTAATCTTTTCTCTTTTATATGTCATTCACATTTGGATTTTACCTAGAACTCCAATGTTTTTAATTATGATTTTGCTTTCTATTCCAATGCTTATGCTTGCATGTAAAGGTGTACTTATTATTAGTCGCTTTGCCGTTTTCACTGTGCTTTTTACCCTCTGGATACCATTACTATTGTTTATCCCTCTTAAAGATGGTCATTGGATATATCTTCTTCCCTTTCTAAAGGAAGGATGGCTACCAGTTGTAACCACAGTGAAATCAACTATCATTGCATCTCTCGGATTCGAGTTTGCATTCGTCCTTTATCCCTATCTAACTAACAAATCAGCTGCAAAAAAAGGCATCGTTCTTGCAAATATGATTACGTTATTCGTCTACCTACAAGTTACGTTCGTTTCTTTCGTTTATTTTAGCCCAGATGGTATAACTAAGTTTTTATGGCCGACTCTTTCTCTTATTACACCATTTCACTTTTCATTTCTGGAACGGTTTGAAATTATCTTTTTGTCATTTTACCTCTTCATTATTTTCGATTCGTGCATTCCTTATATTTTTACCGCTTCAGATGGAATCAATCAATTACTTAACAAAAAAGGGAGTTCGTTACCTGTTTGGATTTTATTATTCGGATGCATTTTCGTTCTATTCTTTTATATCCCTTCCTCTTACCAAATAAGTGCGTTGCGAGAATTTTGGGGAGCTGCCAGTTATTTTATCGTTTTTCTATTTCCAGTCGTATTTCTCTTATACATGACACTATATCAGTATTGGGAAAGGAGAAGAGTTTAAATGAGGCGCTTTATTCATTTCACTATACTTTGCTTTCTCATAACCTTTTTAACAGGCTGTGGAGATCGTCTAGACTTAGAAAAACAATCGATTTCATTAATTTACGGCTTTGACGCAAAAGCAAAAGGTAAATTAATTGTGTACCACGTAAACCCTATTTTTAATGAAGATGTGGAGAAAAAGTACGAAACTCATGAAGCGAAAGTACGTACACCCCGAGAAGCAAAAGCAACGTTTAATAGTTCAAGTAGCGGTTTAGTGTCTACAGAAAAGTTACAGCTCATTTTATTTAGCACGAAATTTTTAAAACAAGAAGGTGCTATGCCTTACCTTGATGTTTGGTACCGCGATCCTAAAAATACCGGAAACATGCGCATGGTTGCAGTAGACGGGCCAATTTCTTCTGTTATATATAATAACTTTAAAGATAAACCTGCTCTTCCTGAGTATTTAACAGATTTAATTAATACAAATAAATTATACAATCGGACAGTTTTCACACCATTTCATGAATTTCATAGACAAACGTTTAATAAAGGTATAACACCTGCTATTTCAGAAATAAAAAAAGGAAAAAAAGATGTTATCGTTACAGGCTCTGCACTTTTAACTTCTCGCGGAATTTATAAGATGTCTTTAAATCGCTATGAAAGTGCCCTTCTGCTCATGTTGCAAAAAAAAGCTAATATACCTGTTTCACTTACAATGAAAATCCCTTCGCATTCAGTTGAAAGTAATAGTCATCTAAAAGATACAGAAGGTGAAGATTTCGTATCAATAAACGTTCTTAGCATGAATCGTGATATCCGTACAGGCTATAGCGATAACCACTTCAAATTTAATGTTAAAATGGATTTAAAAATTGCCGTATCTGAACTTACATTCAATATGGATATAGATAAAGATAGGAAGAAATTAACTTCTCTTATTACAAAACAACTAAACAAAGATTTGAACAATTTAATCCACAAAATTCAAAAACAACAACTCGATCCATTCGGATTTGGTGATTATGCGAGAGCGTTTCAATATGAAGAATGGAAAAAAGTTGAAGACGCTTGGCCGAGTGTCTTTTCAAAAGCTAACGTGAAAGTAACACCTACGATTAAAATTTTAGAAAATGGGATTATTAAATAGCAAAAAAACACGCTACTTGCTCTTATACGTTTAAAGAGTAAGTAGCGTGTTATCATTTTTATTTTGAAGCTTCTTATACAGTTACACTTCTGTTTCTTGTTCTTCACTTTCCGCTTGTTCCAATCTTTGCTGCTCCGCAATTTCAGCTGAAATCATCCCATAATAAATTTCTGGATACAATCCAAATATTTGATATACACTTCCTAAAAACGGCATCGGAATCCCTCTTTTCTAAAGTTGTATTGCCACTTTTAAGGATTCCCTTTTCATTCATTATACATTCGTTTTTGGCGTTTCTTCTTCATCATGAACGCTTAATAAATTTTGCCATTTTTTATAAGGCGCACTATTTGGATCTACGTATCCTTTCGCGTACGAACGATCCCACAATTGTTTAATAAACATTTCTTTCTCTTTCTTGGCAACCATATCGGCACCTGTACCGTAATAGTTTTGGAAATATAACTCAATTTCATCAAGGAATAACCTTAATAATTCATCAGAAGTTTCTTCTAACGTTGGATCATATTTCGCTTCACGGTCATACATTAAAATCATATCTAAAATATTATGGACATGCTCTTTACGTAGCCATCTAATATCTTGAGCACCTAATACAAATGGATGTGTATATAAATGCCCACCTTGTATCATCGCCTTTTCTTGTTCTTCTTCAAACCTGGATAAGATGTTTTCATAAATGAACGGATTATGAAGTAACGCTCTGTGCAATTTATAACTTTCGCTTGAAATATTTTTCCCCATCGACTGAATTAAGAAACTACGTCCAACGCCGTTATATTGATACACGAATTGACCATCAACAGCAACTAAACTAATCCAGCGATATATATACGCGTATAGAAGAGCTCGATTACATTTATCATAATCTAACTTCGTTTGCGTTGCATTTAAGTCTGGCATGAATGCTGGTAAGTGCCAATACTTATCTAAATGCGGTGTTAAACTAGATTTTTTACTATTCAACTTGTTTACACGGCGATAGTACGACTGAAAATAATCACCTTTATCATTCATAAATCCATTTGCAATATGTCCAGACGAAAGCTTAGGAAAGTCTTGTAGTGATAAACCGTAATGTGCACGATAACAAATGACTTCAAATGGCGAGAAAGCTTCATTTACTGTATCTTTTTCTTTAAACATTTCTTGCATTAATTCCTCTTGCAGTTCTTTCTTTAAAGATGGGTGTATACCCCAATATTGTAATTCCCTATGATGAGAAACTTTCGGCACGAATGGACTTGCTAAATGGAACAAGTCTTCAATTTTTTCACGAACATATTCATCACGATCACGATTCTTATAATCCGCTTCTTTTCGTAATGCCTCAACGATATTCAGCTCTAATTTATCGCGATAGCGTATTTGTAATTCATCATAGCAATAACTTAGTATGTGCTCACGATAAAAGTCTTCTACCTTTTTCGATTGAATTTCTTCTGTTTTCGCATCCCGGCAATATTCCCCGTATAAGCTCATATAAATTTCTGCTGATATATCTTTCGGTAATACACCTAAATTTAAATGTTGTTGCATATCTTGCCATATCTTTTCTTGTAACTTCTCTTCCGCTAATACGTATACATTCGTTGGGTTTGTTTTCCCTTCAAATTCTTTGCTTCGCTTTTGAATTTCGAACAATAAATTTTCACGTGTTTCATGTAAATTATCAAAAAACCTTTCCCAATATTGAATCATTTTATTAACCGCTTGATATAACGATTGATAAACGAGTTCTAATAGCATTTCTTTACGGTATTCGTTTAATTTGTGTACGTACTGCGTTACAATATCCTCAAATTCCTTTTTAAATAAACGCTGCTGGTTATTAATCATTTTTCCGAACCAACCTTGTTGTTGCGCAATTTCTACTCGACGTACAGCTGTTACCGTTCCATCAATGTTACTCACATTAAATTTCTTATCGTAATTTTGAATTAAATTACGCTTTTGTTCATTATTTTCATGTAGTCGATTCATTTTTTCCACTAACTGCTTTCGAATTTCATACAACATAAAACGAGCTGCTACTGGATGAACTGGATCTGTTTTCTTTAAAAACCATGTATTTAATTGATATGACTGGCCTTCAGAACCACTTGGTGAAAAACGGTCTGATTCAATCATGTCATATAAAAGTGTCGTTACATGTTCATGTACACGGCTCGGAATCGCATACGCATATAAACGAACCGCATGATCGACCCTTGCTACTTCACCTTTCATTTGTTCCGTCATTTTTAGCTTCGCAGCCGAAATTTTACACTCATGCTGCAGACGATTTAATTCCTCGTCTTTTTGTACCGTACGCTGTACATAACTCTCTACAGCTTCTAAAAACAGTTTAGATTTCGCAACACCAACCTTGCCGCCTTCTGCTCCTTCACGCGTTTCATTGTACATTTGTCTATAGAAAATATGAGCCTGCTCTGGACGAGTAGCAAGATGTTCTAAATCTTCTAAATAACTTTTCCCGCGCTCTGGCTTTTCACGCTGCATACCACGCTTTACATCTTGGTCATATCTATACTTCTTCTCTTGAAACAATTGATCTAAATGAAGCCACGATTCATCTAAACCTTGCACGGCCCATTTTAAAGCACAATATTTTAACACATGCTCATATGGATAAATAATCTTTGCCGTTCCGGCCCCGCAATATCGCCCTTTCCCGCTTGATTCTGCTAATTGCTGAATTTGATTATCTTCCTGTGCAAAATGATTTGCAGACATCGGACTAAATAATTGTAAATAAATCGTATTTGCCATTTGCTCCATATAATCTGATAAATTATGCAGATGGTGTCCATGTAAATTTTCGTAATCGTATAAAAAACAATAATTGTACGGTAAATGGTGTTGTTTAATCGTGTGATTTGTTCTCCCATCCTCATCTACTTGATCCGGTCGATACTCTAATTCAATCGTAACCCCGCCGCGTTTGGATAGTTCTCCTGTAGAACCGAGCGTAATGGCATGTAATTCTTTTAACGAGGCATAGCCGTTTGCTTGCACCGTTTCAAACTCTTTCGCACTAACTGTTCTCGTCTTCACTAACACATCCGGCATTAGAAACGCACCACGTATTAAAATGTTGTGATGTTGCAGTTTTTTTCGAAGCATTTCACGTAAATATAATGCAATTTGTAGAAACATTCCTGAACCTGTTCCGCCCGCTAGTGATGTTACGATAATGACACGTACTCCATATTCCGTTTGATCGCTTGTAACTGGAAAAATCTTCTCGATTTCTTGCCAAAAGGACGTTAATTTATCTTCTTTCATCGCAGCACGTAACGCTAAACGGGAAATGACGCGTAACTGTCCTGCTCCTTCTGTTAATGGTTTATCAAGTATAGTTGGATCCATCGGAAACCACTCTGGAATCGTCGGATCTCCCGCAATATACTCCCTAGGTGTTTTACTAGAGCTCGTTTGCGTCTTAAACTTTCGAATATGATCGAATTTACTCAATGTATTCACATCTGTATCAAATACGTGCATTGCTACTTTTTTCCGGCGCTCCTCAGGTAGTCTTTCATATATTTGATGTGTCACAGTACTACCGATTCCACCTAAACCAATTAATATTGTTGGAACTTGTAACGTCATGTGAACCACCTTCCTATTCTTGCTTGTTTGAAAAAAGGAGGGAAAAATAATACTCTCCTCTTTTCCCCATCTACTATTCACACTCGTATTTGTAAATCTCCTTACCATATCCTCTATCAATTACTAAAAGTTCATTTGGATATAGTGTCTTATGTTCCATTCCAACCTCATCCTCTGTTATAAACATCCCATCAATAATCATTCCTACTACTTGTGACTCTTTCGCTACAAATATCGATTTCGATCCTTTCTTTGCTATAAACGTAACGGATTGCACAGTCTTTCTTTCTGCTCTATACGGAATACCAAAATAATGTTTCCACCATTTATTTTTGAGTAACTCTGGCTCAGATTGATATAACCAATCTTTCGCTACCTCTTGATCCCATTCGTAATACAATAATGCTTTCCGGTGAAATCTTGGACGGACAATCCATCCTAAAACGATTATTCCTACTATTAACAGTAATAAAGTGATAGGAATAACAAACTTAAAAATAAGCGCATACTTTTCATAAAACAGCGCATTTTGAATATGGAGTGTTATATCTTTCTTTACTTTTGGTAATTTTGAATCCTGCACTACGATGGTAGCTTCTACGGTGCCGGTATCTGTAAAATTGAACGTGTCGGAGTAATGCGGTCGAGGATAAATGTAAATTTGATTACCATGCTGTTTTATTTCATAGTTGATTGATTGTTTAGATGTGACACCAGTAGATTTTAATAGTTTTTTTACAGCCTCTTCTGTCATCGGCTTATCATCTAACTGTGGTTGTATAATAAATGGTTTACTATTCTCTAAATTTGTTACTTTTTCTTCATAATCTTTCGTGACAGTTTGAAGTGATAATTTAGGCTTTTTCGTTGTTTCGATTTTAAATTCTTTCGTCTGTCTGTAAAACCCCTTTATGTTCATATGAACTTTCCCGCGTACTAATCCTTTAGTAAGCTTCGTTTCGTAATAAAATACATGTCTTTTATCGTCCCACTTCATCGCATATTGCTTCCCGTCTATTTCTACTTCGGCCTGAAAGTAAGAAGACTGAACTGGCAACTCAGTAGGTTTTGCTTCAATAACAGCTGTCACATCTTCATACATTTCCTCAACATTTTTTCTATCCTTATCCTCTTTGTCATAAGTAGAAACAGTATAATTAAGTGCCGGTTCGACTAGTACTTGTAATCCTTCTTTCTCAATATCTCGGTCCACTTCTATCGTATACGTTCCTGGTTTAATAACTTCTTCATTTTCCGTACTGATATGAACTATATTTCCGAACAATTTCGCTTCACCTGGTGCATGTATGGAAAAAGAAGATTGTAATTGTAATGGTTTAGAAATTTGTGTGACCTGATAATCGGGCAGAGAAGGCGATTGTCGCACAAGCGTCATACGCTTTAACGGAAATGGTGTTGTAATCTCTACTTTCTTCCCTACTACTTTCGTTTTTACAATCGATTCAACAGAGGAGAACGGATCACGATTTGCAACTAATGCCGCCACTTGATTGACGCTTTTTACAATACCATCCTCTCCACTAGATGGCATCGTAACTCCATTTATCTCTTTCTTCCATATTTCTTTAAACGTATTTAGTTGTGCCTTTTCTTGCTGTCCTAAATCCTCTTCCATCGTAATTAAAATTGGATGTAATGATATCTTTTTTGCATCCATTTCTTTCTTAAACTGTGCTAACTTCTGTGTAATTTGTTCTTTTCCGCCAATCTTATCTTTCTCTAAATCATTAAATGCCCCGTCAGTTAAGACAATAAGCCAAAATTCACGTTTCCCATCTATATCTGCTTCCTTTTTTATAGATTGCATCGCCGTTTCTACTGCGCTAAACGGAGTATTTAAATACGTTTTCCACGCTCCAATTCCCTCAATTTCCGTTTGTCTCTTATCCTTCGTTAACGAAATGTTTAATGGATCATTCGGCTTGCTCATTGGAACGTAAGAAAATGTATCTTTTTCATCTAATAGCGCAACTAAACTTTGCAAAGCATAATTGGCATATTTCCAGCGATCGTTATTTCTCATGCTGCCCGAATCATCATATACAAGTGAAACGACCCTTTCCTTTGCCTCCTCTCCTTTTGCAAAAGTCCAAAAAGGATGTAACCATATAAATAGAAACAACATGAATGTGGCACAAATTCGAATTTTCATGATGAGGCTTCGCCACCTTTGTAGACAAATTCCTATGTTTAAATTTATGAGAGGATACAAGATATATGACTTGTATTTTAGGACAACGAACGCAGCATAACTTTATTATGTAAACAGTTATAAAAACTGAATATGATTCCTTCTAGCGTTTTCTATCCGATCATATAAGTAAAAAAGCCTGTTTAAGCTCTACACTTAAAACAGACTTTTCCTACTTTTTATTTTAAAAACACATAACAAAAAGTTTGATTTTTGACTTAACACATCACTTCTATTGTAAATCCACCAGGTGCTTCAACGTAAAACGTATACGCATGTGCACGTTTAGGAGCTTCAACCAAAAATCCATCTTCCTTCAATCTTTGATTTATCTTATTTACTTGTTCTTCACTTTCTTGTGGAAATCCTACATGAAATATTTTTGGATACTGAACTTCTTTTCCTTTCATTAAAGTTAGTATAAATCCATCATTATCACGCATAACTGCAAAGCCATTTCCCCTTGTTCCGCTACAAGTTAAGCCAAAATACTTTTCTAAAAACTCTCTCGCGGCTACTACATCTGCAACTGTTAAATTAAGATGTTTAATTTTCAAACCACCACCATCTTTCTTAATTTTCTAACATTTTATCATAAAATTAAAAAACACGCCTTTCACAGCGTGTTTCATTTCTTCACATACACTTCAACAATCGGATTATCTTTATGATCCGCATGTAAGCGTATATTCTCTTCACTTGTACGATAAATGCCAGCTAATAACATAATCGTTAACACGTTAGGAGTTTTTGCATCACTCCCGTATTTCCTTTCCAGCGCTTCCTTATATTCAAAATCCAAATCCCCCTGCACATATGTATACACTTCAAAACCATCTTCTAAATTGCAAACTACTGTATCAATAATATCTGTCCCTACTTGTTTTTTCATTTCCTCTCGCAATGCTTCAATAAATTCTTCCCACGGTACTTCGTATGTCTGAAACTGATCTGTAGATTTCATGCCTTTTCCTCCTTATATATCCTCTTCCTATATTTCCCCTTTCCTATAACAATTATGATAGTTAGGGCATTCGTACAAGCCGCACTTGTCCCCCTTACATATCGTATTACTGTAATGGGGAAGGAGGAATGAATATGCATAGACAAAAATGTTATGATACATGCCGACGTTACTTCGGAAAAGTGGTTCGGATTGAAGACCGTGATGGCCGTATACATTTAGGTAAAATAATCGATGTGACACAAAGCTCTGTATGGATTGAACCGGTGCAACAGCGCTCATCTTTTGATTCAGGATTCGGATACTATGACGCTTATGCAAATGGTGGTTGCGACCTTTGCGGCGGCCTTAGCAGATGTGATAGTTGCGGATTTGGTTGTGGTGGTGGATTCAGCGGCTGTGGATGTGGCGGTCGTGGTTGTAGTAATTGTGGTGGCGGCGGCTGGGGTGGCGGCGGTTGTGGCTGGGGTGTTGAACTCGGATTTGGTTTCATCTTCGGAATTACATTAGCTGCATTATTTTTCATTTAACATAAGTAAAGAGTTGACTATCTTTAGCCAACTCTTTTTCTTTATTTTTCACATATAAAAATACGATGACCTAAAATATGTTGATACATAAGTCGTACATTTTCATGTTGCACCCATGCCTCATATAACTCATTCGGAATAAATTGTGATACATTCCATTCCGGCTCTTCTATATAGCTAGAGATTGTTTCTGCAATTGTACCACCGCCAGCAATAGTAACCCGCCGAAAATTTGCTTTCTGAAATAATTGTACCCACTCGCTCTCAGTTAATAGTTCTTTCATCCCGTATAATTGAGCGATTTTTTCTTCCTCTCCCTTATCGATGTGCCTATCAATAATCATTTCAATGACAACAAGCTTACCGTCTTTCTGTAATACACGATAGCACTCTGAAATAACCTTTTCTTTTTCTGTAAAAGCGAGTATCGATTCTCCGAGTACGAACTCAAATGAATCATGTAAACAAGGTAATTGCTCTACATTTCCTTCAATTAATTGAATGTCTAGTCCTTCAAACAACCATCTATCTTTCGCCTTTTGAATCATAATTTCATTCTTTTCAACCGCCGTTACTTTATAACCACACTCTTTTGTCATATACGCTGCTGTTTTCCCCGTACCGCAGCCGAGTTCAAGGACATTTGCTCCATATCTAAAAGGCAATTGTGCTAACAGTTGTTTTGTTAACGTAAAACCACCAGGATGAGCACTCCCTATTCCATAATAAGCTAGGAAATCAATGTATGTGTTTCGTTTCATAAAATTCTCCTTTAAATTTTCTATAATACATATATTCACCCATCCATAATTAGTGCACATAAAAAAGCATTCCCAAGTGCGATACCGCAACTTGAAAATGCTCTTCTCTTTTTTATTTCTCTTCAATATACGCCCATTTAAAGCTATATTCCGGACTAATATTATGTTTCACAATTCCCTTTACATTCGGTTTCATAACATATGATTTAGCACTTTGATATAAAGGTACAAGTGCTACATCTTCCTCAAGTAATAATTTCTCTGCCTTACCTAACTCTGTCCAACGTTTTTTTGCATCAGCCATCCATTCTGTCTTACTTTTAGTAATAATGTCATCATATTTTGAATTTGAGTAGCTCATCTGGTTTTGCGAATTTTTTGTTTCAAACATATCAAGATATGTCATTGGATCCGCATAATCTGGATTCCAGCCACCATATGAAAAATCATAATCTTGGTCTGATTCTAATTTTAGTTTTTGTTTAAATGGTTGCAACTTAATATTTACTGTCACACCTTTTAAATTCTTTTCAACTTGATCTTTTACATACTCCCCAACTTTTTTCGCATTACCAGTATCATAATTTAATAACTCTATTGTCACTTGATCTTTTCCAAGTTCTTTTTTCGCTTCTTCCCATGCTGCTGCTGCCTTTTTGGAGTCTTGTTTTAAACCATTCTTAAACGTTTCTGCGAAATCTTTACCGTCTGGTCCACTTGCTAAACCTTTTGGTACTAAGTAATCCACTGGTTTTGAACCATCATTTAAAATAACATTCGTTAAAGCTTTCTTATCAATTGATAACGCAATTGCTTCACGTAATTTTTTACTCTTTAGAGGTGTATCTTGACCACCACGTTTTTGATTTAGACGTAAGTAAAACGTACTTGTTTCCGAATAGGCCCCAAACTCTTCTTTATTGTTTCTATACTTATCCACGAATTCACCTGATAATAGCGCGAAATCAATTGCACCTGTATCATATAAATTTACTCTAGTAGCTGGTTCTTTTACTACACTATAGTTGATTTCCTCTAGTTTTACAGTCTTTTTATCCCAATACTGATCATTTTTCTTTAATTTCCAGCCTTGCTCATGTTTCCAGTCTGTAAGCACAAATGGACCATTATACAGTGTTGTATCAGACTCTAAACCGAATTTATTTCCTTTTTCTTTTACGAACTTTTCATTTAATGGATAGTATGACGCAAATGCCATTAAGTTCAAGAAATATGGTACAGGTCTTTCTAGTTCTACTTCAAGCGTATAATCATCTACCGCTTTTACACCTAATGTCGAAACTTCTCCTTTTCCTTGATTAATCGCTTCTGCATTTTTAAGATAGTAAGCAATAAATGCATACTCAGCAGCTGTTTTTGGATCTACTAGACGTTGCCATGCAAATACGAAATCTTTCGCTGTTACAGGATCACCATTTGACCATTTTGCATCTTTCCGTAATTTAAATGTATATTTTTTGCCATCCTCGCTTTTTGTGCTAGATTCCGCTACAGCTGGGATTGGCTTATTATCTTTATCAAGGCGATATAAACCTTCCATTGTATTCCCTAAAATTTGTGAGCCAAGTGTATCTGTATTTTTTGAAGTATCCATCGTTGGAATTTCATTCGTTTCTGTACGATTTAGCACTTGCTTTGCCGCATATTTAATATCAGATTTCTTCTCTTCCCCACCATTATTAGACGTTGTAGTCGGTTTCTTCTCCCCACCAGATCCAGAAGAACATGCTGTTAAAGCCATACTCATTGCCAAAACTGGTGCTACAACCGCCGTAAACTTTTTCATCTTTTTCTTCATTCTTGTCCCCTCCCCAATTATATGTACGAAACTAACTTTGAGAGATTTTCTACGAACATAATCATTAATACTTTTTCACCAATTAACACGCTATAAATTACCCTCATTTTTAAAGTTTTTATTATCTTATTTTTATAGTAACTATGTATTTTACTATTATTACTATACGAATTCTCCCCCATCTACTATATGTCAGTACCACATTTCTTATTCTTCTCTATTTAATTGAATATAAAAAGAGCGTGTTAAAAATAACTTATCTACTTTTAAACACGCTCTTTTTATTATTTACCTTCCGTTACATAAGCCCACTTAAAGCTATACTCTGGACTAATGTTATGTTTCACAATGCCTTTTATATTCGGTTTCATTACATATGCTCTACCTGTTTGATATAAAGGTACCATCCCTGCATCTTCTTCAAGTAATAATTTTTCTGCTTTACCTAACGTTTCCCAACGTTTCTTCGCATCAGACATTAACTCATTACCTGCTTTTTTCACCATTTCATCATATTTCGGATTCGAATAACTCATTTGGTTATATGGGCTCTTCGATTCGAACATATCAATAAATGTCATTGGATCCGAATAATCTGGGCTCCAACCAGCAAATGAAATTTCATAATCTTGTGCTGATTCTAATTTTAGTTTTTGTTTGAACGGCTGAATTTTCGTATTAACCGTTACACCTTTTAAGTTTTTCTCAATTTGATCTTTAAAGTAGTCAGCAATTTTTTTCGCTGTTCCATCATCATAGCTTAGTAATTCAATTGTCACTTGATCTTTTCCAAGCTCTTTTTTCGCTGCTTCCCAAGCTGCTGCACCTTTTTTCGGATCATATTTCAGACCATTTTTAAATGTATCTTGGTAATCTTTACCGTCAGGTCCTGTCGCAAGCCCTTTTGGTACTAATTGATCTGTTGCTTTTGAACCGTTATTTAAAATAACGTTTGCTAAACCTTTTTTATCAATTGATAATGCGATTGCTTCACGTAGTTTTTTACTCTTTAACGGTGTATCTTGTCCATTACGTTTTTGATTTAAACGTAAGAAGAATGTACTTGCTTCTGAATATTCACCATACTCTTCTTTATTCGATTTATATTTATCAACGAACTCCCCTGATAATAGCGTGAAATCAATTGATCCTGTATCATATAAGTTTACTTTCGTCGCAACTTCTTTTACTACACTATAGTTAATTTCTTCTAATTTCACAGTTTTATTATCCCAGTACTTATCATTTTTCTTTAGCTGCCATCCTTGTTCATGTTTCCATGAAGCCATAACGAACGGTCCGTTATACAACGTTGTATCTGCTTCTAAACCGAACTTATCTCCTTTTTCTTTTACGAACTTTTCATTTAAAGGATAGTACGATGGGAATGCCATTAAATTCAAGAAATATGGCACTGGTTTTTCTAATTCTACTTCTAGCGTATAATCATCTACCGCTTTTGCTCCTAAATCTGTTAGAGGTTTTTCACCTTTATTAATTGCCTCTGCGTTTTTAATATAGTAAGCGATAAACGCATATTCTGCCGCTGTATTTTTATCAAGTAAGCGTTGCCATGCGTATACGAAATCTTTCGCTGTTACAGGATCACCGTTTGACCATTTTGCATCTTTACGTAGTTTAAATGTATATTTTTTGCCATCCTCGCTTTTCGTACTAGATTCTGCCGCAGCTGGGATTGGCTTATTATCTTTATCTAATCGATATAAACCTTCCATTGTGTTCCCTAAAATTTGAGAACCTAATGTATCAGTAGATTTCGAAACATCCATCGTCGGAATCTCTTGATTCTCTGTACGATTTAACACTTGTTTCGCTGCGTATTTAATTTCAGATTTTTTCTCTTCCCCACCACCGCTAGACGTCGTAGTTGATTTCTTCTCCCCACCAGATCCAGAACAAGCTGTCAACGCCATACTCATCGCTAAAACTGGCGCTACAACCGCCGTGAACTTTTTCATCTTTTTCTTCATTTTTGTACCCTCCCCAATTATATGTACGAAGCTGTTTTTGAGAGATTTTCTAATAACCAGTTATCAGAAAATTCTTATTAATTAATATTCTACTAATTTTTCCGGTTTTGTAAAGTTATTTTTAAAATATTTAGAAAATTTATTTTACTTAACAATAGTAACATTCTATTATCTATGACCATACTACACGTATCCTCCATCTACTACATTTCATTTCTTCTCTACTCTTTCATTTTCACGTTCAATGGTACAACAAAAAAGTACTTCAAGGCATGTAGACTGCTTTGAAGTACTTTTTCAACTCTATTATTTTTCAGTAACATATGCCCACTTATAGCTGTATTCTGGGCTAATATTATGCTTAACAACACCTTTTACATGCGGTTTCATAACATAAGATCTAGCACTTTGATATAAAGGTACAAGAGCTACATCTTCTTCAAGAAGTAATTTCTCTGCTTTTCCTAGTTCCTCCCAGCGTTTCTTCGCATCACTCATTAATTCCCCACCAGCTTTTTTAATTATTTCATCATATTTCTGATCAGAGAAACTCATTTGGTTATGAGAGTGCTTACTTTCAAACATATCTAAATATGTCATTGGATCCGCATAATCTGGGCTCCATCCACCATATGAAATATCATAATCTTGATCTGATTCTAATTTAAGTTTTTGTTTAAACGGCTGCAGTTTAATATTTACTGTTACACCTTTTAAGTTTTTCTCAATTTGATCTTTTACATATTCCCCAACTTTTTTCGCATTACCAGTATCATAGTTTAAAAACTCAATTGTAACTTGATCTTTTCCAAGTTCTTTTTTCGCTTCTTCCCATGCAGCAGCTGCTTTTTTCGCATCTGGTTTAACACCGTTTTTAAACGTTTCTTGGAAGTCTTTCCCATCAGGTCCAGCTGCTAAGCCTTTCGGCACTAAATAATCTGCAGGTTTTGACCCATCATTTAAAATAACATTTGTTAAATTCTTTTTATCAATTGATAGCGCAATTGCTTCACGTAATTTCTTGCTCTTTAATGGTGTATCTTGTCCACCACGTTTCTGGTTTAAACGTATAAAGAACGTACTTGGTTCGTTATACACCCCATATTCCTCTTTATTATTTCTATATTTGTCAACAAATTCACCTGTTAATAAGGAGAAATCAATTTGACCACTATCATATAAATTCACATTAGTTGCTGGCTCTTTTACAACACTATAGTTAATTTCATCTAATTTTACAGTCTTTTTATCCCAATATTGATCATTCTTCTTCAGTTTCCAACCTTGCTCATGCTTCCAATCAGTAAGAACGAACGGTCCGTTATATACAGTTGTATCAGATTCTAAACCGTATTTATCCCCTTTTTCTTTTACGAATTTCTCATTTAATGGATAGTACGATGGGAATGCTACTAAGTTTAAGAAGTATGGTACTGCTTGTTCTAATTCAACTTCTAAAGTAAGGTCATCTACTGCTTTAACTCCAAGTTCTGTTACAGGTTTTTCACCTTTATTAACCGCTTCTGCATTTTTAATTGGGAATGCAATGAATGCATACTCAGCAGCTGTTTTTGGATCTAATAAACGTTGCCATGCAAATACGAAATCTTTCGCTGTTACAGGATCACCATTTGACCATTTTGCATCTTTACGTAATTTAAATGTATATTTTTTACCATCCTCACTCTTCGTGCTTGATTCTGCCGCAGCTGGGATTGGTTTATTCTCTTTATCTAAACGGTATAAGCCTTCCATTGTGTTCCCTAAAATTTGAGAGCCCAAAGTATCTGTACTCTTCGACGTATCCATTGTTGGAATTTCCTGATTTTCTGTTTTATTGAACACTTGTTTCGCTGCTAATTTTTCTTCTGATTTGCTATCTCCGCCAGAGCTAGAATTTGTGCTTGTCTTCTTATCTCCACCTGATGTAGAACATGCTGTCAATGCCATACTCATTGCTAAAACTGGTGCTACAACTGCTGTTAGTTTTTTCATTTTTTTCTTTTTCACTTTCTGTACCCTCCCTAATTCTTAACGCTCTCATTTAAGAATTTTCTGATAATTCTGTTTTTCTTTATATATTTATCAGAAGATTCTTATTAACTATTATTCTACTAATTTTTCGAGTTTTGTAAAGTGTTATTATTGAAAATTTTAAAAAAATTATTTTCTTACAGTAATATTCATAAAAATTCCATAATCTTTCGAAACACTATATCTCATTGAATTCTATGTATTGATTTAATAGTCTTTATATCCCTCCACCATAAAACACTTGTAAATTATTGTTAATAAATAATGTATACCGTAACAAACCTCTTTTCTACAAAAATAAAAAAGTCAGCTTTGCTGACTTTTTTATCCGACCATTTTCTCTTTTTTCATTTCCTCTATTACTCTCGTATACTTCTCTTCATCAAATTCATTTTCACTTTTTGCAACAACTACAGTCGCAATACCGTTACCAATTAAATTAACGATAGCACGTGCTTCTGACATGAAACGATCTACACCAAGTAATAGTGCTAACCCTTCTAATGGAATAACATTCATCGCAGATAAAGTAGACGCTAGTACAATAAAGCCTCCACCTGTTACTGCGGCTGCTCCTTTAGATGTAACTAATAAAATAGCTATTATAGTTAATTGTTGACCTAGTGAAAGATCGACGTGAAAGACTTGTGCTAAAAATATAGTAGCCATAGATAAATAAATTGTTGTTCCATCTAAGTTAAAAGAGTAACCTGTCGGAATGACTAAACCTACTACTGGCTTCGAACATCCGAAGTCTTCCATCTTTGTCATCATTCGCGGCAATACTGATTCTGATGATGATGTCCCAAGAACAATAAGTAATTCTTCTTTAATGTATGCTAAATATTTCCACAAACTAAATTTGTAAAATTTACAAATGAAATTTAAAACAATAAAAACAAATAATGCCATTGTTGCATATACACAAATCATTAATTTACCAAGTGGAATAAGTGTACTTAAACCATATTTACCAATTGTAAACGCCATCCCGCCGAATGCTCCTATTGGTGCTAATTTCATTACAATTGATAAAATGTTAAAAAATACTTTCGATAATCTTTCAAAAAAGTCGATTACCGGTTGTCCATTTTTCCCTAACATCGTTAACCCTGCACCGAATAAAATGGAGAAAAACAAAACTTGTAAAATATCACCTTTTGCAAATGCTTCAAACATGTTAGACGGCACAATATGTAAAAAGAAATCCATCCATTTCATTTCTTGTCCGCTTTGTACATATTGTGAAACATCTCCGCCCTTTAGTTTTGAAGGGTCTAATCCGTCTCCTGGACGCACAACATTCGCTACAATGATACCAATTATTAAAGCCGCTGTTGTAACAATTTCAAAATATAATAGTGCCTTCCCGCCAACACGACCTACCTTTTTCATACTTCCCATACTTGCAATACCAAGCACAATTGTTAAAAAGATAATCGGTGCAATAACCATTTTAATCATATTGATGAACGTTTCACCAATTGGCTTCATCTCTTGTCCAACACTCGGCCAAATCGCTCCTACTGCAATACCACAAATAATGGCCACAATAACTTGAAATGTTAAATTCTTTACAATTCTCATTTTTAATACTCCCTTATTTTTTCATTTCTCCCAAACTATTTTCATCACTAACATTTATTCTATGTGATGGCCCTCTGTTATGTAACTTAAACCTTAACTTTATGTTACACTATTATGTTAATTTTGAAAATAGTATATAACATTTGTATATAAACGACATACTATTTAACGTAATAAAAAGCAGACATCACATCTGCTTTAATTCTCCTCAATCTGCTTTTCACTTAATCCTAGATGTGTTCTAAGAGTATTGCTCAAACTCTGTAGATCTTTTTTATTAGGATTATAATAATATACACGTTGGCCGTTTGGGCCATTAGGTAAGTATAAATCATCACCAGCTAATTGTATTTTTTCAACTGAACTGTTTAAACCGTATTTATAAAAAGATAAAATATCATCCATTACTAAATTTGTTTTAAAATCACCGTCAACCGCCTCAACTATTTTTTCTAGCTTCGTAATCGATCCTACACTTTTTAATTTACTTAAAATCGCTTCCATAACAAGTTGTTGCCGCTGCCCTCTCATTGCATCACTATCAATATGACGCGTTCTTGCTAAGGCAAGTGCCTCTTCCCCTGTTAATTTTTGTAGTCCTTTTTTCAAATGGATTGCGTCAGGTTCATCTTTACTATTTTGCTCCGTAAATTCAACTGGGACATCTACTTCAATCCCATCTAATCCATCAACAATTTTAGTAAATGAATTAAAATTAAACTTTACAAAATAATCAACAGGCACTTGTAATAACTTTTCTACCGCTTCCACTGAAGCTTGCGGCCCTCCATCTTTACCATTTTTAACGAAACCACTTCCATATGCATGCGTTATTTTATCTTTTTTCTTTTCAACCGGAACATATGTGTATGTATCACGTGGTATGCTCGTCAATTTCACAGTCTTATCATCTTTATTAAAAGTAGCTAACAGCAGTGCATCTGTATGAAATGCACCATTATACTCCTTTTGTCGCTCTTGATTTTCATCAATTCCCATAATTAAAAGTGAAACATTATTAGTAATCGGTTTTACCGTTTCCTCACGTAAATTTGATTTTTCACCACGTGCCAAATTAACATTTGATTTTTGTACGAGATTAGAAGTTTTCATATATACGTAAGTACCATATCCAAATCCGCCAAATAATAATATCGCTAACAATACACTTATTATCGTTGTCTTTTTATATTTTCGTTTATTTTTCTTTTCTCTTGAAGAAGAATGATTCTCCATATAGTTTCCTCCGTTTTCTATTCATCTAATATATTTTTCACTTTCTCATAATTAGTGCTTTCCTTTTGAAATGTATTCTCTTTCAATCCTTTGTTTATTTGTATCCATTCTGTTGTAATCGAATATTGAATCATACCTTCGTGGAAACTAAGGAATTTTAGCATAATCCCTGTATTTTTCTCTACAACCATTTCAAATTTCCCTCTTAAATCTTCAGATGTACTTACAGGCATTTCTATATTTATTGTCCCTTCTATTTTGTAGCAATCCAGTCCAAGATACTTCGTTTCTTTATAATTCCAATCTTTATATCGAATTAATAAATCAGCAAATTCGGATTGAATACTATACTTCGCGAATCCCACATATTCATCATCATATCTTTTTTTCTCACCTGATTTTCTCAATAACCTTCCCGTAGGATTTAATTTTAATAGTTCATAGTTTCTTTCTTTCGGGCTCCATTTTGTTTCTTTGTACGTATACTTCTCATCATCAAATTCTTTTTTCTTGCCCTCGTTATATATAATGGTTCGTTTTTTCGTTAGCTTGTCTTCTTTTGAAGAGATTCCTCTTTGTTGCTCCGTATCAATCGCATATTTGTATGTTGTAGCAATTCTTGACGAACTAGAATATTCCTCAAATTGTCCTGAAATATTATTAAAATGATCAATGGAATCTAGCATCTTTTCATGAATCTTTTCTTTATCTGGATAATTTGCATTCGCTTTTATTTCCTCTTCATTTTCGTAATCAGAAAATGCCTTTTTCTTTACATATTCAAACACTCCGCCGTTTTGAGCAAAAATTTGATCAGAAAACTCCGACATAGACACAATGGAAAGTGCTAGAACAGCAGCACTTATAACCATCATATAAACTCTGTAACCTTTCTTTTTTACCGGAAGACTATGTAGTGTACGATTAATCTTTTCATTTAACTCTGGTGGTACTATAACATTCTCTTCGTTTATTCTCTTTTTTAATTTCTCATCAAATATTTTTTCATTATCCATCCTTTGCACCTCCTATTCCATCTTTAATCGTTTCTGTAGTTGTTCCCTCGCACGTGCCAATCTCGATTTCACTGTTCCTTTTGGTACTTCTAAAAGCTTCGCTATACTCTCTTGATTCATATCTTCATAATAATAAAGCACCGTAACAGCTCTTAACTCTTCATGTAACGATTGAATCGCATTACACAAATCTATATCTTCATACTGATCGCACGCACTCATATTGTAATCATTCTCTTCTGTCACAATTACCTTTTTATACGTTCTAATAATGTTGTTACATTCATTCATTAAAATTCGAATTAACCAAGTTTGAAAAAACTCTTCCTTCTTTAATTTTTTTATATTTTCATAGGCTTTTAAAATTGTTGTTTGTATCGCATCCTCTATATTTGTCTCATCACGTAACATAGCCTTTGCAATGCGATACATCTTCACTTTTTCTGTATGTATAAGCGTCATAAAAGCTTCATGATCACCTTTTTTCGCTAAGGAAACATCTGTTTCTTCTTTTACCAACATTTTATATAAAGGGATTACTTTCACAATTGCTCCTCCTGTTTCATCCTCGCTTCAAATTTAACTTTACATGTATTAGACGTATGAGCCTAGAAAAAGGTTCATTTTTTTGAATATTTTCATAAAAAAAGGTAAACATTTTTCATGTTTACCTTTTTTATACGTAACTCTGAGGAGATATCCATTTGGATCGACAACTTCAAAGCAATTATTTTCTTATAAAACAATAATGACTTTTCTACATCATTTACATATAGCTGCAACCCATTCGTTTCCTCCTCATCAAAAAAAGTCCACTCATATAGTGGACTTTCTACTCTACAACGGTAAATCCCTCTTCTTAAACAATACAATCGCTACTATAAAAATACAAAGCGCTCCCGCAGCTAAACCTATACTTACCGGCCATATATTATACGTTCCTTCCGCAATTTCTTTTGGACGAAACAGTGTAAATAACGATAGACTTTTCATCCACTCTAACTTATCACTTAATTTACCTACCATATTTAGTACAAAAAATAAAATAGTTAAACTTGCTGAGTAGCTAAGTGCTTTTCTTTCATCATTACATATACAAGAAAAGAAAAATGAATATGCACTAACGACTAAAAATATGAGCCCTCCTACTATATTTATCTTTAGGAATAATTCTTTATTTAAGTTATTATCACTTAAAAACCATTCTGCACCTACTATGCCCGCTACATACGTAACAACTACAATAATTAGTAGTCCTAATATGAGAACAGCGGCTTGTGTGATTGCAATTTTCACTCTAGATACAGGTGTCGCTAATAAATATGCCATCGCCCCTTTATCTACATGCCGGGCAATTAAATGTGTTGCAACTGTAACGCAAAAAATTGTTAATATGATAATAAACAATAGACTATAGTACTCACCAGCTAAAAAATCCATTACGTTTTGAATCGGACTTTCCATGCCAACAATTTTTTTCACACTATCAGGCATAGCGCTTATTAATTCATTTAAACCTTTCGCTGATACCATTGAAGGGAATATCCAAATTAACAACCATAAATATAGGGCTGCACCAGTTGCGTAACTCAAAATACTTTTTTGCGTCTCTTTCAAACTAGCTAAAAACAATTGCTTATTCATGCTTTACCCCTTCTTTCTTATCGTAATAATGCATAAATAAATGTTCTAAATCCATTGCTCTCGTTTGAAGTGCCGTTACATTATAGTTTGAAAGTATTTGTAAAACAGTTTGATAGTTTCCTTGTACGATAATCGATGCCTCTCTACCTTTTACCGCTTCAAATTGCAAATTACATTGCGTAAGAGATTTAATCTCTTCCTCTGATGATACGGTTACATCTATCACTTGTCGTCTCATACTTTGTAAATCATGAATATTTTCAACCGTTACAAGGCACCCATCTTTAATAATCGCTACTCGGTCGCATGTACGCTCAATTTCAGTGAAAATATGTGAAGACATAAGAATCGTTTTTCCCCTTTGCTTTTCCTCTACTATTAAATCTATAAACACTTGCTGCATAAGTGGATCGAGCCCTGAAGTCGGTTCATCTAAAATTAACACTTCTGGATCATGCATAAAAGCAGCAACAATCCCTACTTTTTGTTTCATTCCTTTAGACATTTTTCGAATCGGTGTTTTCACATCGAATTGTAGACGTTCTATTAATTCATCTCGTCTTTTCGTATCCTTTAGCCCACGCATTCCTTGCATTAACTTCAGAAATTCTAATCCGTTCATTCCTTCAATAAAAGAAATTTCACCCGGCAAATAACCAACTTCCCTTTGAATTTTCGCTGCTTCATTCCAACAATCCAATCCAAAAATTGAAGATTTTCCAGATGTCGGTTTTATAAATCCCATTAAATTACGAATCGTCGTTGATTTACCTGCACCATTCGGTCCTAAGTAACCGAACACTTCTCCTTCTTTTACATCAAATGTAATATGAAACAAGCCCTTTCCGTTCGAAAATTGTTTTGTGACATTTTGAACTGAAATCATAAATCCACCTCATTTTTTGAAATATTTAATGTATGATATTTCAAAATTATTGTACTCCTCCTCTTCCATATTCGCAACAACTTTTTGAAATATTTATATGTCCATATTTCAAAATTATTGTTTTCACCTATATTTTCCTGTATATTTTTATTGAGGTGATTGTATTGAATGGCTTTGAAAAAGTGAAAGAGAAGAAAAAACGCGCTATTAAAGAGGCAGCTTTCTTATTATTTTCAGAACGTGGATTTAATGAAGTAAAAATAGAACATATCGCAAAAGAAGCAAACGTTTCTCAAGTTACAATTTATAATCATTTTGGAAGTAAAGATGCGTTATTTAGAGAACTTATACAAGAATTTATCATATGTGAATTTCAATATTATAAAGATCTTGCAGCGGAAAAATTACCTTTTCATGATATGATGCAAAAAATGATTGTAAGAAAAATGAATACTGGTGGGTTATTTCAGCCGGATATGTTACTACAAATGATGCAAAGAGATGAAGAGCTCCGAAAGTTTATTTATAGTTATCAAAACGAAAAAATCTTGCCTTGGTATTTAGAAATATTAGAACAAGCACAGCAAAAAAATGAAATTAATCCCCACCTTACTAAAGAAATGATGTTACTTTACATTCAAATGTTTACTAAATTAGGTGATGATTTCGGGGCACAGCTTCTTGAAGGGGATCGTGAAAAACATATACAAGATATAGTCACTATGTTCTTCTATGGTCTTTCTGTTCCACAAAAATAAAAAGACACGAAATTCGTGTCTTTTTTATTTTATAATGATAACTCTACCCGTTTCACTACTTTCAACCGCTAATTGAATCAACTTAATAACTTCTAAACCTTCTTGTGCTATCACAGGTAATTTCTCACCACTTATAATACTATCTCTTACACCTTTATAGTACATGTCATAACAGCCGACTTCTGTTGGAATACGTACTGACTCTTCTTCTGTTTCTAGAGTAGCAAAATTCTGTTCAATGTCTACCCCATAACCGTTATCGCCTGGCTTCATTCCATTTTTTAATTGTTCTTCCTGTGAATCCATACCGTATTTCACGATAGAACCTTTATCTCCATGCAGTGTAAAGTGTGGACCTGCCTTTTTCACATAACTGCTACTACGTAAAATGACACGTTTAACTCCGTAATGAAGTACTATGTGGAAATAATCATCAATTTCTGCACCTGGTCGTTGTTTGATTACATCTGCACTGATTGCATTTGGTTTCCCAAATAATGATAATGCTTGGTCAATTAAATGCGAGCCTAAGTCATATAATATACCTGATCCTGGTAAGTTTTTTTCTCTCCATCGATCACGTACATGTGGACGGAAGCGATCGAAATGCGCCTCATATGCGTATACATTTCCTATTCTATCCTCTTCTAATAATTTCTTTATCGTTAAGAAATCATTATCAAAACGGCGATTATGATATACACTTAATACCACATTATGTTTCTTTGCTAATGAAATAAGCTCTTCTCCTTCTTCAATTGAAACAACAAATGGTTTCTCTACAACAACATGCTTACCGTTTAATATTGCTTCTTTTACATATGGAAAATGAGTTGTATTTGGTGAAGTAATAACAACTAAATCAATATCAGCTCGCTTCACCAATTCATCAATTGTACTCAAGACGTTAGCATTCGGTAATGTTTCTTTTACTACCTCTTCTTTTGAAGATAATACGGCACGAATATCGTATTCTTCTATCGTTTGTAATAATGGGATGTGAAATGTTGTACTAGAAAATCCAAACCCTACAATCCCTACACCTATTTTTTTCATGTTGCCCCTCCATTTATCCCGCTATTTGTGGGTAGTAAGTCCACTTCATGAGAACGATTTCATTCAGTTATTATAACAAGATTATTATTATTTACATAATAAGTTGCCTAGAAAAAAGCATCTTGCCATTATTCATGGCAAGATGCTTTTTTTATTCCGGTCTTTTTTTCGTCCACGTTTCAATAACTTCACCAGTATCGTTAACATCTAGCACTAAACTACCGTTACTATACCGGTCTTTATTTCGATACGCTTTCGGATCAATTTCTTCTACGATATGTTTCTCTGTCTTCATATAAACTAGTTCATCGTCTCGAACGATTTCAATACCGACAATGCGGTATGGATTACGTTTTAATTCTTTGAAAATAACAAGACCTCGCTTCGCCCTCGTTGATTTCTCAATTTCTGATGCTTTTAGGCGTTTTACAGCACCGCGCTGCGTTACGAGAATAAGTTGATCTTTATCAGCATTTAATGGTTTACCAGAAGCGACATAGTCATCTTCTTTTAAATTAATTGCTTTCACACCAGCGGCTCTTACACCGACTGGACTTACTTCATCTTCATGGAAAATAAGTGCATATGCACCATGTGTAGCAAGAACGATATCACTCGTTCCATCTGTCGCAAATATATCAACAACTTCATCATCTTTTTTCAAGTTTACAGCAACGAATGCTCTAGAGTAACGTTGTACTTTATATTGGTTTAATTCTGTCTTCTTAATCATACCGTTCTTCGTTACAAATACGATAAATCGCTTTTCTTCCTCAAAGTTCGGTACGACAGTTGCCCAAATAATGGTTTCATCCCGGTCGAGTGAAACGATATTAGCAACGTGCTGCCCTAAATCTTTCCAACGAATATCTGGCATTTCGTATACTGGCAGATATATATAGTTTCCTTTATTCGTAAATAAGAGGACTGTCTCTGTCGTATTCGTATCGAATCGTTCAAGTAAGATGTCACCCTCTTTCATACCGAAGTCTTTGCCATTTGAGGCATTATGTGAGCGCCATCCAGTACGTTTCACATATCCTTCTTTCGTTACAGTAACGATGACATCTTCTTGTGGGATCATCACTTCTACATCGATTTTAATTTCCTCGATTTGATCTTCAATAATCGCGCGTCGATCATCACTATATGTTTTCTTAACTCTCTTTAAATCTGTTTTAATAACTTGAAGTAATCTTTTTTCACTTTGTAAAATTGCCTGTAGCTCAATAATTTTCTTATTAAGCTCATCTGCCTCTTGTTGTAGCGCTGTAATATCTGTATTCGTTAAACGATATAATTGCAAGGATACAATTGCTTCCGCTTGCGCTTCTGTAAAACCAAATTTCGCACTTAAATTATCTTTTGCATTACGCTTATCTTTTGAAGCACGAATCGTTTCAATAACTTGGTCTAAAATCGATAATGCTTTCTTTAAACCTTCTACAATATGTTGACGATTTTCTGCCTTTCGTAATTCATATTGTGAACGTCTCGTAACAACTTCTTTTTGATGGCCAATATATGCATCTAAAATTTTCGGTAATGTCATAAGCGTTGGACGACGATTATTAATCGCTACCATATTAAAGTTATATGGAATTTGTAAATCTGTATTTTTATATAAATAATTTAAAATACCTTCAGAATTTGCTTCTTTTTTTAATTCTACGACAATGCGAAGACCTGTACGATCTGTCTCATCACGTACTTCAGCAATGCCATCTAATTTTTTATCTAGGCGTAACTCATCCATTTTCTTAACAAGGTTTGCTTTATTTACTTCGTATGGAATTTCAGTAATTACGATTTGCTGTTTCCCGCCACGAACCGTTTCAACCTCTGCTTTCCCGCGAATAATAATTTTACCTTTACCTGTTTCATACGCCTTTTTAATACCATCAATCCCTTGAATAATACCACCTGTTGGGAAATCTGGTCCTTTCATAACTGTTAATAAATCATCAACAGTACTATTCGGTTTATCAATACGCATCATTGTAGCGTCAATAACTTCTCCAAGATGATGCGGAGGAATTTCTGTTGCATAACCTGCGGAAATTCCTGTAGATCCGTTCACTAATAAGTTCGGGAACGCTGCTGGTAAAACAACCGGTTCTTCACTCGTATCATCAAAGTTTGATACGAATTCTACTGTTTCTTTATCAAGATCACGTAATAACTCCGATGCAATTGGTGATAATCGTGCTTCCGTATAACGCATTGCTGCTGCCGGATCCCCATCAACACTGCCGTTATTACCATGCATTTCAACTAAAACATTACGTACTTTCCAAGTTTGGCTTAAACGTACCATCGCCTCATATACAGAGGAATCACCATGCGGATGATAATTACCAATAACGTTACCGACTGTTTTAGCTGACTTACGGAACGCTTTATCGTGCACGTTTCCTTCTACATACATAGAATATAAAATACGTCTTTGTACTGGTTTTAAGCCGTCACGCGCATCTGGAAGTGCGCGATCTTGAATAATATATTTACTATAACGTGCAAAGCGATCACCTAACACGTCTTCAAGCGGGAGGTCATGAAACTTCTCTGCTTGCATGTTATTCCACCTCCGTCTCCATAATCATTTCATTTTCTAAAATATTTCCTTCTTCTTGCATACCAAACTGTACATTGCGCTCAATCCATTTACGGCGCGGTTCTACTTTATCGCCCATTAATGTTGTTACGCGGCGCTCTGCTCTTGCTGCATCATCAATTTTCACGCGAATTAATGTACGCGTTTCAGGATTCATCGTTGTTTCCCATAATTGATCCGCATTCATTTCGCCAAGTCCTTTATAACGCTGTAACATGTAACCTTTTCCAACTTTTTTCGTTACTTCATCTAATTCATCATCTGACCATGCGTATTCAATTACTTCACTTTTTCCTTTTCCTTTACTTACTTTGTATAAAGGAGGAAGTGCGATAAACACTTTACCAGCTTCGATAAGTGGTTTCATATATCTGTAGAAGAATGTTAATAACAATACTTGAATATGCGCTCCGTCTGTATCGGCATCGGTCATGATTACAACTTTATCGTAGTTAATGTCTTCCACATCGAATTCATTGCCTACACCGCCGCCAATCGCATAAATAATTGTATTAATCTCTTCATTTTTAAAGATATCAGCAAGCTTTGCTTTTTCTGTATTAATTACTTTACCACGCAATGGTAATACCGCTTGGAAGCGTCGATCTCGCCCTTGTTTTGCAGAACCACCGGCAGAGTCACCCTCTACTAGGTATAGTTCATTTTTCTGCGGGTTACGTGATTGTGCAGGTGTTAACTTACCACTTAATGTACCTTCTGATTTCTTTTTCTTTTTACCAGTACGCGCTTCCTCTCTCGCTTTACGAGCAGCTTCACGTGCTTGCGCTGCTTTAATTGCTTTTCTCACAAGAAGTGTGGCTACGTCCGGGTTTTCTTCTAAAAAGTAAGCCAAATGCTCTGATACAATGGCATCAATTGAAGAACGAGCTTCACTTGTACCTAGTTTCCCTTTTGTTTGCCCTTCAAACTGAAGTACTTCTTCTGGTACACGTACAGAAACGATAGCCGCTACACCTTCACGAATATCTGTACCTTCTAAGTTTTTATCTTTTTCTTTTAATAGTGAAACTTTGCGAGCATACTCATTGAACACACGCGTCATTGCTGTCTTAAATCCAGCTTCATGTGTTCCACCATCTTTTGTACGTACATTATTTACAAACGAAAGAATATTTTCTGAGTAGCCATCGTTAAATTGAAATGCTAGTTCTGCTTCAATCCCATTTTGTTCACCAGTGAAGTATACAACTGGGTGAATTGAATCTTTTTCTTCGTTTAAATAGGAAACGAAAGCTTCAATTCCTGTTTCATAATGAAAGACATCTTCTAAATCATTTCTTTCATCTTTTATTGAGATTTTCATCCCTTTTAATAAGAATGCAGATTCGCGTAATCTCTCACATAATGTTTCATAATTGTAATTTGTTGTACTGAAAATCGTTGTATCTGGTTTGAAATGCATTGTTGTACCAGATTCTTTCGTCTTTCCGATTTTCTCAAGCGTCGTTACAGGAACACCGCCATTTTCAAAGCGTTGTTCATAAATATTTCCGTCACGCTTAATCGTTACGACTAACCATTCAGATAAGGCGTTTACAACTGATGCCCCAACACCGTGTAAACCACCACTCGTTTTGTAACCACCTTGACCAAACTTACCACCGGCATGAAGTACAGTTAAAATAACTTCTGGTGTAGGTTTTCCAAGCTTATGCATTCCCGTAGGCATTCCTCGCCCTTTATCTATAACGCTAATACTATTATCTTTATGTATTACGACAGAAATTTCGTCGCCAAATCCCGCTAACGCTTCATCAACGGAGTTATCTACTATTTCGTATACTAAATGATGCAATCCACGGCTGTCCGTGCTCCCGATATACATACCCGGGCGTTTTCGAACGGCTTCAAGTCCTTCTAACACTTGAATCGCATCTTCATTATATTGGAACTGATGCTTCGCCAAACTCCTTGCCCCTTTCCTAATCCAAAATCAGAACATATGTTTCTATTATAGAATAACGCCTCGACTATCGTTTTGGCAAGTTATCTTATCTCTTTTATATACCATTTTCAATAGAAAAATCCTTGTTTTTTCACAAGGATTCCTCTAGGCTACTATTTCAGAAAAATAATCGTTTGTCAACGAGAAATGGATATGTATTCCAAGATTACACATTCCAAACCTTTATTATGATCCAAATGATCAATATCCAAAACGGGATTACAAGTAACAATCCCCAAAAACAGCCTTTAAAAAATCTCATGATGAACACCTCGTTCATCGGCCCTACTTATTATCATGAGGGCTGAAGCAATCTTCCTACCTTTACAATCTATACTATTTTGTCATCGCATGTTCTACTTTTATACAACGATCCATTATTACAGTATAGTCTTTTTCTTTTAAAAGTTTGTATGTATCTTCATCTTGTACTCCTAATTGTGCCCAAAAAACATCTGCATCAATCTCTACAAATTCTTTTGCAACATCCATTAAAAACTCTGAGCGACGAAATACATTTACAATGTCAACGTGTTCCTTAATATCCTTTAGTGAAGCAACTGCCTTTTCTCCAAGCACCTCATCTACTGTTGGGTTAACTGGAATAATGCGGTATCCAGCATCTTGCATTGCTTTTGAAACCATATACGATGTACGTTCTGGCTTATCCGATAAACCAACAACTGCAATCGTTTTGCTTTTCTTTAATACTTCACCAATTTCCGTACGAGTTGGGTTTTCAATTGTCATAAATTATCCCTCCTATTCCTTTAGTATAGCCGATAAAGAAAGTCTCTTTCAATATGAAAGAGACTTTCTTTTATTCCGATTATTGATTCTTTGTAGCTGAGTTATCTGCTAAAGTAGCTGTTTTCGTCATTTTTTGACCGTTACGATAGAATGTAACTTCTACCTTCTCTCCTACTTTTTTCTTTTCATATAAATATTTACGGAATTGAAGTGAATTTTCTACTTTTTGATTATCTAATGCTACTACAATATCATATTGCTCTAAACCTGCTTTTTCAGCCGGTGATATTGGGTAAATTTTACCTAATACAACACCGTTTGTTACTTCTTTCGGTACTTTCAATTGATTGACTGCATAAGCTTGCACATCTTCTAATGAAACAACACCTACTCCAAGCGCTGGACGTTTTACTACTCCATCTTTTTCAAGAGATTCAATAACTGGTTTTGCGATATTAATTGGAATAGCAAATCCAATTCCTTCAACTTCTTGTTGTGCAATTTTACTTGAATTAATCCCAATTATTTCTCCGTTTTGGTTAAATAACGCACCACCACTATTACCAGGGTTAATTGCTGCATCTGTTTGAATAACTTGAGCATTCCAATCTGCACGTTTATCGCCATCAATATCAACCGGAATTTCGCGTTCTTTACTACTGATTATACCTTCCGTTACACTTCCATCAAATCCTAGTGGGTTACCGATTGCAATTGCTTTTTCACCCGCACGGATTTTACTAGAATCACCTAAAGTGGCAACTTTATTTACATTAGCACCATCAATTTCAACAACAGCTAAATCTAACCAAGGGTCTTTCCCTACAAGCTTCGCATCTACCTTCTTGCCATCACTCAGTTTTACAGCAAGTTTATTTGCACCATCTACTACATGATTGTTCGTTACAATATATGCTTTATTTCCTGCCTTTTTATAAATAACACCTGATCCTGAACCAGCTTGTTGTTCTTGACCCGTCGGTTGCATTGCAAATGGATCAATACTTTGTTGCATATTAATAACACCTACAACAACATCTTTCGCGCCTTCAATCATACCAGGTAAGTCCGTTTCATTTTTTGCTTTATTGACAACAGGAACTACAGTACCTTCAACTTTTGAATCTGAACTAAAAGATGATACAGTCGCTCCATTATTTTGAGCCCATGGCATATATGGTGCCGCAAAGCTAATTGAAACAGCCCCAACTACAGCTCCGACTAAACCTGTGAAAAAATAGCCTTTTTTACTGCCCGATTTTCTCACTTCTCTCGTTTCACTATGCTCTTCATTTAAATTTGGTCCGTCGTAATATCCCATGTTTACTTCCCCTCTCTGGTGAATTCGTATTTTTAGTATAGTCACGTTTTGTGTCCTTCTTGTGAACTCATCGTGAAATCCAATTAAAAAAATACACTTATTTAACATTGTAGACAAAAAAAGCATTTTTTGTACATTCCACCTGCAAAAGAGGATATAAAATTGTTATTTTCCTAGACTGAAGCACACAATACGTTCCAAGTTATTCTTCAAATTTATAACCAACACGAATAACAGTACCGATATGCTTCGCTTTATCTCCTAGCTTATTTCGTAGTTTTTTAATATGAGTATCAACAGTTCGGTCATCACCGTAATAGTCATATCCCCATAACTGATCTAATAAATGTTGACGTGACAACACAATTCCTTTGTTCTCCATTAAATAAACGAGAAGTTCAAATTCTTTATGTGTTAATATAATTTCTTCTCCATCTACTAAAACAGTTCTAGATAGACGATTCACTTCTATTCCAGCTAAAGACATAGCATTTTCTTCTGCTACCCCTACCACGCCATCCGCACGTTTCAGTAACGTCTTCGCGCGAGCTACTAACACTTTCGGGCTGAAAGGTTTCGTTACATATTCATCTGCACCTAATTCGAACCCTAGTAATGTATCATCCTCATCCGAACGTGCTGTTAGCATAATAATTGGTACTGCTGATTCTTTTCTAATTCGTCTACAAACAGACCATCCATCTATTTCTGGTAACATAATATCTAACATAATTAAATCAATTTCATGCTCTGCAAATAATTCTAACGCTTTTTTTCCGTCTTCTGCTTCGATTACTTCAAAGCCTTCATTGCGAAAATAATCGCTGACAATTTCACGTAATCTTCTTTCATCTTCAACAAGTAATACTGTTTTATTCATAATAATCTATCCCGCCTTTTTACTCTTTCAATCGAATAATACGTTGATTGGAGCTTCCGCGAAATGGAAGTGTTAAATCTTTTTTCTCGATTTCAAATCTTCCATCGACTAAAACATCCCCATAATGTAACAACTCTATCATATCATTATTTTGAGAACTCTGTATCTCTTCTAACGTATAACCTGTATACATCCATAGATTTTTTTTCAAATCTTTCACAGCTTTTGCTACTTTTTTCACTTCAGCAGCTTGGAAAAATGGGTCTCCACCTGAAAATGTTACATCAGTTAATGGATTACTTGCAATCTCTTTCACAATTTCTTCTACTGTCATTTCAGTTCCATTACAAATATTCCACGATTTCGGATTATGGCAACCGAAACAACGATGCGGACAGCCCGCAAAAAACACGACTGTCCGCAACCCTTCTCCATCTACTACACTATCATGAATGATGTTCATCACTTTCATTTATGTTTCACCCGATCCATCTCTTCACTACGTTTCGCACTATTCCACTTCGACATATCTCCTACAAGATAACCTGTTATACGGCGAATTCTTTCTATGTTAGCCTCATCTTCATTTCCGCAGCTCGGACATTCATTTCCAATAACTCCGTGATAACTACAGCACTTACAACGGTCAACAGGGTGATTAATTGAACCGTATCCAACGCCATTCTCTGCCATCGCTTGTACAATTTGTTTTAATGCCTTTTTGTTATGCATTGCTGCTCCATCTAGTTCAATATACGTAATATGTCCCCCGTTACATAGAGCGTGGAACGGGCCTTCTAAACGAATTTTATTTATCGCTTGAATGTTATAATAAACTGGAATATGGAATGAATTCGTATAGTAATTATGATTTGTTATACCGATAATCACGCCAAATTCTTCTCTATCTTTTTTCACAAACTTCCCTGATAATCCTTCTGCCGGAGTTGCAATTACCGAGAAATTCAGTTCATGTTCTTCTGTCGCTTTATCCATTCTATCCCTCATAAAGGAAATAATTTCATACCCGAGTTTCCATGATTCTTCATCTTCTCCATGATGCTTTCCTGTTAAAGCTACTAAACACTCCGCAAGACCGATAAAACCAAGACTTAACGTCCCTTGCTTTAAAATGGATGCTACAGAATCTTCAGGCTGTAACTTTTCTCCACCGCGCCATACACCTTGTGAGTATAAAAATCGAAAATCTCTTGCTCGTTTCGTACATTGATACTCAAATCGCTCTAATAATTGCTTAATTCCTAAATCTAAATAATAATTTAACGCTTCAAAAAACGCTTCTTTTGAACCACTAATTAATGCTAATTTCACTAAGTTAATAGATGTAAATGATAAATTCCCTCTTCCAATCGCCGTTTCTTCTCCATGTATGTTCGACATAACACGAGTACGACATCCCATGTAACATACTTCACTTTCCGGTCGTCCATCATAATGCACAGCATTAAATGGCGCATCTAAAAATGAAAAGTTAGGGAATAATCGTTCAGCCGTTGTCTCTAACGCTAATTCAAATAAATCATAGTTCGGATCACTTTCTTCAAAGTTCACACCTTTTTTCATTTTAAAAATTTGAATAGGAAAAATTGGTGTTTCTCCTTTACCAAGACCAGCTTGTGTCGCTTTTAAAAGTTGTTTAATTAAAAGTCTTCCTTCTTTTGATGTGTCTGTTCCATAATTAATAGAAATAAACGGTACTTGTCCGCCGCCCCTACTATGCATACTATTTGAATTATGAATGAAAGCCTCACAAGCCTGATACGTATCATTTTCTGTTTCTTTCCACGCAAATTCTTCTATTTGTTCTTTCGTGAGCGGATATGACTGTAATCGTTTCTTATGTCTCTCTACTGTTTTTCTCACATATGGAGCTAAATCAACATCAAAGAGTGCAAACGATTGACCACCGTGCTGCATATTTTGATTCGCTTGAAAAATAATAGATGAAAGAGCTAATGCACTTTTAATGTCTTGCGGTTGTCTCATATGTCCATGTCCGGTATGAAAACCGTTCGCAAGCATTTGCGCTAACGGAATTTGTGAACAAGTCGTCGTTCCTGTCGCATAAAAATCTAAATCATGTGGATATAATATATTTTCATTTATCGCTTTTTTCACTTGATCTGACAATAAATTTTCCACAGCATAATATTTTGCACTCTCAGATGCGAACGTTCCCATTACTCCCATTGGAGAGCGGCCGTCTACATTTGCATTTTCTTGCATTAAATCTTGTTCATTGCCGTGGACAATCGTCTCAAACACTCTCATTAATTCTTCTCCACGTGTATTTTTTTGTAACATTTATAACCCTCCACCAATATGTTGTTGTATTTTGATTAAAATGTTACTACATATAGTCTTATGGTTTCTGTGAGAAATGTAACATTCCTGTGAAATTTTTTGCACGAAATAATGAATTTTTCATTTACAAAAAAGAAATGTGCTCTTTACAAATGTATGGTACAATATACGGGAAAAACTCTTTTTACCCTTTATCAACACATTTGAATAAAGGAGACTGAACTTATGGTTACTACATATCTTTTATTTATCGTTGCCTACTTACTTGGCTCGATTCCATTTGCATTAGTCGTTGGAAAGATTGGTTATGGAATTGACATTCGTGAGCACGGAAGCGGTAATTTAGGCGGAACAAATACATTCCGCACATTAGGGAAAAAAGCAGGTTTTATCGTTACAATTGCTGACATTTTAAAAGGTACATTAGCAACAAGTTTACCAATTATTTTCGCGTTAGATGTTCACCCACTATGGTTCGGACTAGCAGCTGTTCTTGGACATGTGTATCCGATTTTCGCGAAATTCCGTGGTGGTAAAGCTGTTGCAACTTCTGCTGGCGTGCTATTATGCTACTCACCAGTTGTTTTTGCAATTTTAGCTGTTGTCTTTTTCAGCCTTTTATTTACAACAAGATACGTATCACTTTCTTCTATGGTAACAGCTGTCGTTGCCGTTATCGCATCAATTGTTAGCGGGGATAAAATCTTCATTATTGCGATGTGTTTATTAGCAGGTATGGTTATTTATAAACACCGTGCAAATATTGGCCGAATTATAAATAAAACTGAACCGAAAGCAAACTTTTCAAAAAAGCAAAAATAAGATCGTAACCCACATAACGCAAAAAGAAAACGTGAAGCATATTAATAGCGTCTTTTTGCGTTATTTTTTATACTAAAGAAAAAGCAACATAATTTGGAGGAACTATACATGAATCTTTCCGTAACAAAAGAAGCAGCACAATGGTATAAAAACGAATTAAACTTACAATCAGGTGAAACACTACGCTTTTTCGTACAATACGGTGGTTGTAGTACTGTGCAAAAAGGACTTTCTTTAGGTATTCGAAAAGATGACCCTGCACACCCTGCTGTTCAAATTCAAGAAGAAGATATTAACTTCTTTATTGAAAGCGATGATGAGTGGTTCTTCGATGGACATAATTTAGTTGTTACATTTAACGACGGTGATGATTTCCCGCAATTTAATTATGAAAAATAAAAAAACGTGGCTTCCGCCACGCTTTTTTATTTTTTCTTAATTTCCTCATATTTCGCATACCACTCTGGATAGAACTTTTTAAATGATACAGGGCGGAACCCTTCTTTTTTTGCACAAATATTCGTTGTACTTGCAGTAATACAAAGTTCGCCATCACCATTATAAATTTCATATCCATATACAACGCGAAGCGGGCTCACTGTATCAACCCACGTTTTTACAATTGCTTTTTCCCCGTAGCGCATCGCTTTACGATAAGAAATTTGCAAATCTAAAACAGGAGAAATAATTCCTTCCTTCTCCATTTCAACATATGAAAACCCTAAATCTTGTATAAGTTTCGTGCGACCTAGTTCAAGCCACACTAAATAGTTTGAATGGTAAACAACACCCATTTGATCTGTTTCCGCATAACGGATTTCAACTTCATGTTCTGCTACAAACATATGTATTCGCCTTCTTTCACTTCTGCTACCTTGCATACATTTAATCATAATACAGTGACATCAAAAATAAAATAAAAATAGTGAATCTTTTACCGAAAGGAGCAAGCATATGATTCAAATTGTAACGGTTCGTAGCGGTGATAGCGTATATAGCTTGGCATCAAAATATGGATCAACACCTGACGAGATAGTAAAAGACAATGGATTAAATCCAGCTGAAACACTCGTTGTTGGTCAGGCACTAATTGTGAATACGAAAGGAAATAATTATTATGTACAGCCTGGCGATAGCTTATATCGAATCTCTCAAACATATAACGTTCCTCTCGCTAGTTTAGCTAAAGTGAATAATTTATCTTTAAAATCCATTCTCCATGTTGGCCAGCAATTATATATTCCAAAAGGGACGAAACGAGCAGTAGAATCCATCGCTTATTTACAACCTTCAACTATCCCCATTAAAGAAAGTTTAGTTAATTCTACACGTGCTATTAATCCATTTTTAACATATTTAGCCTACTTCAGTTTCGAGGCAAAAAGAGATGGTACGTTAAAAGAACCAACTGAAACAGCTAAAATTGCTAATATTGCAACGCAAGGAAACACCATTCCTATGCTCGTTATTACAAATATTGAAAATGGAAACTTTAGTGCCGATCTAACATCCGTTATTTTACGTGATGCAACGATTCAAAATAAATTTATTACAAACATTTTGCAAACAGCTGAGAAGTACGGTATGCGAGATATTCATTTTGATTTCGAGAGTGTTGCACCTGAAGATCACGAAGCGTATAATCGTTTTTTACGAAATGTGAAAACACGCTTACCTAATGGGTACACACTAAGTACAACACTTGTACCGAAAACAAGTTCAAATCAAAAGGGAAAATTTTTCGAAGCTCATGATTATAAAGCACAAGGTCAAATTGTTGATTTCGTCGTCATTATGACATACGACTGGGGTTGGCAGGGCGGACCACCGATGGCTATTTCTCCTATCGGTCCTGTAAAAGAAGTACTTCAATACGCAAAATCTCAAATGCCTCCGCAAAAAATTATGATGGGACAAAATTTATACGGATTCGATTGGAAACTTCCATTCAAAGAAGGAAATCCGCCTGCAAAAGCAATTAGCTCTGTCGCAGCTGTTGCACTAGCTCGTAAATACAATGTTCCGATCCGCTATGATTTCACAGCACAGGCTCCTCATTTTAATTATTTCGATGAAAATGGTGTACAACACGAAGTTTGGTTTGAAGATTCACGGTCTGTTCAAAGTAAGTTTAATTTAATGAAAGAACAAGGTATAGGTGGTATTAGTTATTGGAAGATTGGTTTACCATTCCCGCAAAATTGGCGTTTACTTGTTGAAAACTTTACGATTACGAAAAAGGGCTGACAAAAGTCAGCCCTTTTTGTACATTCTGTTAAGATTCATCTTTGATTTCACTTTTTAATGAGTCAATACTTTCTAAACGTCTTTGATTTTTTGCTTCAATAGCAGAACGATCTTTTTCATTAGAAAGTTCCGCTGTTTCTTTCGCTTCATTAAAGTTATCAATTGTATTTTGCACCATTTCTTGTAACTTTTCAGCGTTATCACTTCGATTATCTGGATTTGGCATGTACTTTCCTCCTAATATTGTATATACACACCATCTTAAATTACCTATCTTCCCTCAAATTTATACATAAAAAAGGAGAATACAATATTCTCCTTTTCTTTAACCGTTATCAACAATCGGTTGTTTACCCGTTTGGTCTTGCATTTGCTTCCCTTTATTGCCACCAGCTTTTTTTGATTGTGTTCCAATATGATTCGGTGCAAAGTCTTTTGAATTCTTTTTCGGATTACTCATTACTATCGCCTCCTTAACAGTAGTATCGTACTAGCGTTAAGAATTATTCAGCTTGCTTAAAAAGTTTCATTTCATAACGTTTTTCAATACGTTCTTCAATACGATCGATTGCATCGCGATCGCTTAATAATTGTTGTTTATTTTCTTTCACAAGCTCGTCAAATGATTTGCGACGACTTCTTCTCATGCTGTTCACCCTCTCTCCTTCTCATTCTTACTATACATAGTATGAGCAAAGGAAAAACTCTTTAATCAGATTTGCAAGAAAATTTTATGTTTTAATACTCCTAAAAAAACTCCGTGTACAATAAAACGTACACGGAGTTTTTCATACCATAATATTTAAATACTCTTTTAACTTTTCATCTGCATTCATTTCACTTTGTTTATAATCATGCAGCGCTTGCAGTACGAAATCATACTGTTCTAAAATATAACTTTCTAATTTCAAGACATCCTCTAAGCTATTCAGCATAATTCTCGTATTACCAACTTCACTTTTTAACGCCGGTTCACAGGCTAAACTCGTACATATTTCTTTCACATCATCTTCTAATATGTCTGTTAATACGTATTTCTTTCGCCCTTTTACCTTTAATCTCATAACTGGATAAAAAGCTTTTATATCTAAATAGCTTCCTACATTCATGCAACGAATCCATTCGATATCACGTTTATTTCGTACAAGTATCTCTTTTACCGCTTCATATACTGCTGTCTCATCAAGTACTTCTGTATTCGATTTCCTTTTCGCCTCTTCTTCAATAGAGGCACATTTTTGATAAACTGCTGCACAAGTAATACAATCATCAAATGCATTATGAGAACTTAAACGAATTCCAAGCATTCGCTTTAACGTTTCAAGTTTATGATTAGGAGCGTGCTTCATATATTTCTTCGCTAAAAATACAGTATCAATCACTTTATTTTTCGGTTCCGGCAACCCCAGCATATTCACATTACTTTTCAAAAAGCGCATATCAAAAGATGCATTATGAGCGACAATTACATTCGTATGTAAAAATGCTAAAAATAAAGGTAACACTTCTTCAATCGTCGGTGCATCTGAAACACGATAATTTGTAATACCCGTTAAACTCGTTATTCGGTCTGGAATTGGACGCTCTGGATTCACATAGGAAACAAATTGATCTACTAGTTCATGATTACGATATTTCACTGCTGCCACTTGAATGATTTTATCATTATAAGGGTTAAATCCTGTTGTTTCAAAGTCAATTACAACATAATCTAACGGTAAGGATATATTCCCCACTCCAAATACACTCCTTTATCTCTCAACGTTTATATTTCTTTTATCATATCATGAAGCTTTCACTACGTGAAAAAGAAAAGGCAGAAATGATTATATTCCATCTCTACCTTTTCACTGTTATTTTAATTTAGCAATTCGTTTCTCCATCTCTTTTTGCGTCATCGGCCCAATAAACTTATCTTGAATGACACCTTTTGTATCTATAAAATACGAAGTTGGGATCGTAATGACTTTATAGGCTGTTGTTACATCAATGTTCTTGTCCAATAAGATAGGAAATGTAATTCCTTTTTCCTTCGCAAAATTACTTACCTTTTCTACTCCTCCACCTTTTTCGGAAGGCGTATAATTTATTGCTAAAATTTCTACGTTATCTTTATGTTTTTTATAGAAAGCTTCCATATCCGGCATTTCTTGCTGGCAAGGTCCACACCACGTTGCCCAAAAGTTTAAAATCACTTTCTTTCCTTTTAAATCTGATAACTTTACATTCGTTCCATCTAACTTCGTTAATGCAAAGTCTGGTGCACTCTTCCCTATTTCAATACCATTACTTGCAATCATCTCTTTCATAGCAGCTTCACTTTTTTCTTGTTCCCCTTGTACCGCCTGATCGTTTTTACCAAACTGTTCATAAGCTGCATATCCCGCTAAACAAAGTAACACTACAATAATCGTAAGCTTCCGCCACATTTTATATCACCCTAACGTGTTTGTCTTGTAACATATTCACCAAAATGCTATATACCTTATTTTAGCTTATACGGACAAGCTTGGAAATATTCACAGTCTAAATAATCAGAATTTTTATAACCAAGATGAAATATTTACCTTTTTATCATATAATTAGAAATATATGTAATGTTTCATAATGAAAGGAGCTCCTATGAATTTATTTGAAAAAGTACTTCTATATATTCTTAGTTTTATATTTTCCCCAATCGGTATTATCACATGGATCATCTCACTATTCAGTAAAGACCCTGAGAAAAAACAAGTTGGTCGTATTTGTCTCTATATCGCTTTAATTTCATTTATCCTGTTAGCAGGCCTCGGTGTTCTTACTTTCTTCACGACGACCACCATCACTACTACAGAATAATTATAGAAAGGATGACTGTTTTGGGAGAACATCCAATTTGCAAAGAACTTCGATATATACGAATATATTTAGTTGTTTTAGGGATTGTTCTTTTATTTTTTAACGGCAAACAAGTCGTTGAAATTTCTACAAATCACGATTCTATAGAAAATGTTTCGACCAGTAATATGACACAGATTGCTGAAAATACATTTGCCATTCAAGAATATAATCCATCTCTAAGTAGCGAACATACGGTCAAAATTTTCAAATATAATCCAGATACAAACCAACTGACTCTAATGAAAGAGTTTAGTACTAACGATACTGAATCTTATACGTATCAACTTAATAAGAATGAATAAAGATAAGAGCATTATGTCGCTCTTATCTTTTTATTAACATCTTTTTGAAAAATGATTTATATGTTAATAACTCTCTAGGATCCCCACATTCCACAACAATTCCATTATTCATGACAACAATCCAATCCGCTATCATCGCCCTCTCGACATCATGTGTCGCCACAATTCTCGTTACATCGCTTCCTAGTCCTTCTATCATATTCCAAACAAATTCTTGATTGCCCGGATCTAATCCCGCAGTCGGTTCATCTAAAATAATAAAATTCGGATTTGAACCAATTGCTCGCAATAATGCAAGCCGTTTTCTTTCTCCTCCCGAAAACTCTTCACCGCTTTTATGTAGTACAGTTTGAATTCCTTCAGGTAACCCCCTAATAATCGGCGTTACATTTACAAGTTCAGCACTTTTTTCTAACTCGTTTTCTAAGCCCACTTCCCCGAAATACATATTCTCTTTTACTGTCGTCCGAAAGAATCGAGGTTCTTGCCACACTGTAGTCAATCGAGCCTCATTTCCATAATAAGCAATGCTACCGTTAGATGGTTTATACAAACCTGTCATTAATTTTAAAAGCGTTGTTTTTCCTGCACCACTTTCTCCGACAATCATAACGAGTTCACCAGGATTAATTTGCAAATCAATATTATGAATTCTGCATGTCTCTTCATCATTTTCCTGAAATGTGACATTTGTTATTGTCATCCCCATCGCTCTTTCTACATTACTATTTGCCACTCGTTTATCTAAAAAGAAAAACACTCTACTTGCCGAAGCAACTGCAACTTGTGACATCATTAATAAATCGCCCACGTAACGGACAGGGAAAAAGAGCATCTCAATTGTCGCTAAAACTGCAACAAGTGAACCAACCTCCATTTCGCCCTGCATTATTTTTTGCGCACCTATAATAAGAACAACGATATATGCTCCTGTTTCAATCACTGTTCCAACTACTCCAATGCAATGCTGCATCATCGTCTTCTTTACTTCTGTTTTATAAGATTGTGCCGTTACTCCTTTAAATAAGCCAATAGCCCATTTTTCTTTTTGCAAACTACGTAAATCTTGCGCTCCTTTTACAAACTGTGACACCATCTCTACAACAGTTGATTGATTTTTTTGAGCAATACTGGCAATATTTCTTATCTTTTTCCCTAAAAGCATTGGAACCATTGCACTTAAAAATAAAAATGGAGTTACCCACAATATAAACTGTATATCTATATGTTGTAGTGCTATGATCGCACCGATAAATTGCGCAATGGCGTGTATATATTCTATTAATATAGAACCATATAGCCTGACCCAGTTCGGAATATCAGATACGACTAACGTTTCTAGCTCTCCTTGTTTGATTTTCTCACTCTCTTCAAACGGTAATAGGAAAAAATGGCGCAATACATCTATACGCTTCTCTCGTAATATTCGCTGGCTCGCTTTTGAGCTTACATAATCAAATGAAAGATTGTTCACCCACATCAATAAGCGGGTAACTGTAAACAAAGTAATGTAAAAATACGCTCCCTTCAGCTCTCGTTGAATTAGGTTATCTACAATTAGTCCCATGAATAGTGGACGGGATAGATTTAAAATAGCTGCAAAAATCCCACTGCATACAGCTGCTATTACTAATATTTTTTCTTTCTGTAACGGTAACAAAATTCTTTTATATTCTTTCATAGTATTCCCTCCATTTTTATAGTAAAAAGAAAGGGATGAAACCATTTGGTTTCATCCCTTTCCATAAAATAAGGAAGCTAACAGTTGTTAGCTTCCTTATCATTCATTTCAATTATTTAGTTCGACACTTTAGACTCTTCAATTTTCTCACGAAGAACCATTTGTAAGATACCACCGTGACGGTAGTAGTCAATTTCAACTTCACTATCGAAACGAGCTACTACTTCAAATTGTTTTTCGTTGCCATCTGCATCAGTTGCAACTACTTTTACAAGATCGCGCGGTCTAACTGTTTTGTCAATTTGAATTTCAAATGACTCGTTACCAACAAGACCTAACGTTTCAGCGCTTTCGCCATCTTTAAATTGAAGTGGTAATACGCCCATTAATACTAAGTTACTGCGGTGAATACGTTCGAAGCTTTCTGCGATTACTGCTTTAATACCTAATAAGTTTGTACCTTTCGCAGCCCAGTCACGAGAACTTCCCATACCGTAATCTTTACCTGCAATAACTAGAAGGCCTGTGCCATCTTCTTTATACTTCATAGCAGCATCATAGATTGATGTTACTTCACCAGTTGGCCAGTATGTTGTATATCCGCCTTCTGTTCCTGGTGCGATTTGGTTTTTAATACGGATGTTCGCGAATGTACCACGCATCATAACTTCATGGTTACCACGACGAGAACCGTAAGAGTTGAAGTCAACTGGTTGTACGCCATTTTCTAATAAGTAGCGTCCAGCTGGTGTATGCTTACCGATTGAACCTGCTGGTGAAATGTGGTCAGTCGTTACAGAGTCACCAAATTTACCAACTACGCGTAAGCCTGATAACGTTTCAACTTCACCTGGTTCTTTAGATAAACCTTCAAAGAATGGTGGGTTTTGAATGTATGTTGAATCATTATCCCAAGTATATAAAGCTTCGTTTGAAGTTTGGATTTCATTCCAACGCTCATTGCTGTTAAATACTTGTGCATATTCTTTCTTGAACAGCTCAGATGTAACAACGCTTTGAACTACATCTTCAATTTCTTTAGCTGATGGCCAAATATCATTGAAGTAAACAGCATTGCCATTTGCATCTTTACCGATTTCATCATTTTTCAGGTCAATATCAACAGTACCTGCAAGTGCATATGCCACAACAAGTGGTGGTGATGCTAAGTAGTTTGCTTTTACAAGCGGGTGAATACGACCTTCAAAGTTACGGTTACCAGATAAAACAGATGTTACTAGTAAGTCGTTTGCTGCGATTGCTTCTTCTAATTCCGGTGCTAATGGGCCAGAGTTACCGATACAAGTCGTACAGCCGTAACCAACTGTTTGGAAACCTAATTGATCTAAATACGTTGTTAAACCTGATTTATCTAAGTACTCCGTAACAACTTTAGATCCTGGTGCTAATGATGTTTTTACGTATTCAGGTACTTTAAGTCCCTTTTCAATTGCTTTCTTCGCAACTAAACCTGCCCCAATTAATACGTATGGGTTTGATGTATTTGTACAGCTTGTAATTGCAGCGATTGCGATTGCACCTGTTTTCATCGTTACTTCTTTATCTTCTAATGTAACCTTCACTTCTTTATCGAACTCTTGCTCATTAAATCCAAGTCCTTGTGTTCCAACTGGTGCTACAACAGCTTTGTGGAACGCATCTTTCATGTCTGAAAGTGGAATTAAATCTTGTGGGCGTTTCGGTCCAGAAAGGTTAGATTCAATTGTATTTAAATCAATTTCAACAAGATCAGTGTAAATTGGATCTTTGCTGTCTGCTGTATAGAATAAGCCGTTCGCTTTACAATATTCTTCAACAACGCGAATTTGCTCTTCATCTCTACCTGTTAAACGTAAGTATTCTAATGAAATTTCGTCGATTGGGAAGAATCCACAAGTTGCGCCGTATTCTGGTGCCATGTTTGAAATTGTTGCACGGTCAGCTAAAGGCATGCTCTTTAAGCCATTACCGAAGAACTCAACAAATTTACCAACTACACCTTTTTGACGTAATACTTGTGTTACTTTTAATGCAACGTCTGTTGCTGTAGTACCACTTGGAAGTGTACCAGTTAATTTTACACCGATTACTTCAGGTACTGGGAAGTACGAAGGCTGTCCAAGCATTCCCGCTTCTGCTTCAATACCACCAACGCCCCATCCAAGAACACCGATACCGTTAATCATTGTTGTATGTGAGTCTGTTCCAACTAATGAATCTGGGTATGCAACTAAGTCACCTTCAGCATTTTTTACCGCGTGAACAACTGGTGCTAAATATTCAAGGTTTACTTGGTGTACAATACCTGTAGCTGGTGGAACTGCACGGTAGTTATCAAATGACTTTTGTGCCCAGCTTAAAAATTTATAACGTTCTTCATTACGTTTAAACTCTAAGTCCATGTTGAATGCAAGCGCGTCTGCTGTACCCGCTCTATCAACCTGTACAGAGTGATCAATTACAAGGTCTACAGTAATTTCCGGATTAATTTTATCAGGATCCCCACCCATGTCTGCCATTGCTTTACGAAGCGAAGCCAAATCAACAACAGCTGGAACACCAGTGAAATCTTGTAAAATTACACGAGATGGTTTAAATGGAACATCGATATCTTGCACATCTTTCGTTCCCCATTTCGCTAAATTTGTAACATGCTCTTCTGTAATTACACGTCCGTCTACTTGACGAAGTACTGATTCAAGTAAAACTTTCACGGAATATGGTAATTGAGATACGTTGCCAACCCCTGCATTTTCAAGCGCTTTCAAATCATAATAATGATACGTTTTTCCATCTACTTCAAAAGTTGCACGTGATTGAAATGGATTATGTTTGACCATTATGTTTCCCCCCTGTTAAACGTGACTAAGTTGTCTGAATATAAAATGTAGACAAACTTTTCAATACCTTACGATAATATCTTATTACAACTTTCTAAATAAGTAAATAATAAGAAACTTATAGATTATCATAAGTTTTCTTTATGTTTCTAAATTTGAATAGCTTTCATGCTCCTTATAAATACTATTACCATAAAGTAAAGTGCTCTATTAGCGCTTTACTTACAGTTCATATGCACTATGAACTGCTCATCATTCAACTTACAAAAAAAGTTATAGAGGTGAAATAAAATGGGTAAAAGAAAAGCTAATCATACTATTTCAGGAATGAATGCTGCATCCGCACAAGGACAAGGTGCTGGTTATAACGAAGAGTTTGCAAATGAAAACTTAACTGCTGCAGAACGACAAAATAATAAGAAACGCAAAAAGAACCAGTAACGAAAAATCCCAAAAGGAACATTCACCTTTTGGGATTTTTTCTAATGTTTATAACGTAACAATTCAGAAACCGTTACAAATCGATAGCCCTGCTTTTTCAGTTCAGGTAAAATTTTTGCTAATGCTGCTACTGTTTGACTACGATCATTTCCTCCATCATGTAACAATACGATATCACCACTTTTAGCATGTTTCACTACATGATTTACGATAGATTCAACCCCTGGATTTGCCCAATCACGCGGATCTTGATGCCACGACCATAGAACCGTTTGATAACCAGCTTCTTTCGCTGTTTTAAATACAGCATCGTTAATATAACCGCCAGGAGGACGGAATAGCAAAGGCTCTTTCACCCATTTTTCGAAAAATTTCTTTCCATCTAAAATATCATTTTCTAATTTTTCATCCGATGAATTACTCGCATACAAATGGTTCATCGTATGATTTCCAATTTCATGCCCCTCTTTTAACACTTGTTTCACTAAATATTGATTACGCTGCACTCGAAATCCAATCATAAAAAATGTCGCTTCTGCTTTATATTGGCGCAATAAATTTAAAATTTGTGGTGTATAAGTTGGATCCGGTCCATCATCAAATGTAATAGCAATAATCTTTTCATTATTAGGTACTTCCCATGTTACATAGCCAGTTGGTTCTAGCTCTTTTCTGAGCAACATTTTCGCTTCCACTTTTTCAACTTGAAATATATGTACTGCGCATAATAAAGAAAAAATGAGTAGAAAAATTTTCTGTTTTCGCATAATATTCGTTAAAGTAAGAGGTTGTCGAATACACAACAACCTCATTTACTTTTCTAATTGATCTACATGCTGCATAATATTTTGAAGATTATTTTCGTATTGCTCAAGTTGTGGGCGTTGTGTTTCCGAAGCTACTTCTAGTGCATTTTGAATCTGTTCATACGCTTCCTGAACCTCTTGGCGTAATTCTTTTAAATCATGACCGTAGTTTGGATCATTTTTTACAATGTTGTTAAATGCATTTTCTGCTTGTGTAACACCTTGCTGCGCTGCTTGAAAAGCTTGTTGCTTATCTTTATGATATGGCATTATACAATCCCCTTTCCATAATAGTTAGTCCCACTTATCTTTACCTTTTTTTCTAAAAACATTCTCGTATAAATTTGCAAACTTCTCTCATTCTAAAAAGAAAGAGGAGGTGTCACATACAATGGGAAAAAACAATCGTGAAGCGAAAGAAAAAAAAGGACAACCCGAACCATTAAGCGGATCTCATAAAGTAAAAAACCGTAACCATTCACGTCAAAAACATCATGCACATCATGATATGTAAAACAAAAAATGCACACTAGCTACCTTTTCCACATACAATGTTTATATTTTTCCATTTATTCTTCACCCCTGCTTCATTCATGCATAACATAGTATGAATTGAGATTTTACGGAGGGTGTCTTACATGGGCAAGAAAAAGAAGGATTGTCTTTTTCATGTTGATGGTTTCGAAGAATGGATGGATCAGTTTTGTTCTGATTCTTGTAGCAACTTTAGTTTCCCAAATCAAATTCATATTGACCTTTGTGAAACGGAACAAGAATACATTTTGGAAACAGATGTACCAAATGTGACAGAACAAAATGTAGTCATTAAAAAGATGAAGACAGGCCTAAACATTTGCATACTTCATAAAAATATTTCTTTGCAGAGGATCATTCCTTTACCCGATAATATTATTTATAAAAAGATGCTAGCCTGCTTAGAGAATGGATATTTAGCCATTCATATTTCCAAAAATGAAGTAGCTAATAAACATGAAAAGAAAGTTCTTTTTCAAATTGAGAAGTAAAATAAATACAAAAATAAGCCCCAGTCGTTGACTGGGGCTTATTTTATTTCGCATGTACTTCCATATTAGAATTCCCATCATATCTTTTTTTCAATAAACCTTTCGTAACTAACAGTACTGGAAACGCTACAGTTGAAAATATAGCTAGCGCTGAAAATACTACAAATCCATTTTGGTACCCGTAATAATCGAGAAGTACTCCCCCAAACCATGGACCAATTACTGCTCCAATTCCTGAAAAGCCCATTGCTCCAAAGTACGTTCCTTTTAGATGCGCAACAGCTATATCATCAATAAATACATCCGTCATCGAAAACATTAAGACTTCTCCAATTGTAAAAATAATTGTGCAAATAGCAGCACCTAGCATAGATTCTACTATTCCAAATCCAAATAATCCCCCGCTCACAAATAAAGTTCCAACCATAATGGATGCTAATGGTGTATACTTTTTACACATTTGAATAACAGGATATTGAATTACGACTACAACAATCGCATTTAATGCTAACATATATGAAAATAATTTCACTCCATCCTGGAATATATGTGCATTTGCAAAATATTGTGATACTGTCGTCGTTAAGTGAGAAAAACCACAATTACTCAAAATAATACCAACTAACGCAACTAAAAATACGACATCCTTTCGTAATATACGCAGCGCATTTAGCATTGTAACAGGCTTTTCTTTATTGATTTTCTTTTGTTCCACTGGATATTTCTTGAATTGAAACGCTAGTATAACTGTATATAGAATATATACTCCAGCTGCTACTAAAAAAGGAATTGTTGATTTTGCGCTTCCAATCTGTAATCCGACAAGTGGCCCAATCGCTACTCCAACATTGATTGCACCGTAACGCAAATTATATACGAGTAAACGATACTCTGGTTTCGTTAAATCTGATAATAACGCTCTTGACGTCGGTTCAAAAAAGGACCTACATAATCCATTTAAAGCATTTAATAAAAAGAAACTTAAAACATGATCTGCAAGTGAAAATCCTATGAATACAAATACCCAAACGATCATGGACCATATTAGAATCATATTTCGACCGAATCGATCAGATAAATTCCCTCCGATAAAACTAGCAAACACTCCAACAAGTGCACTCGTTCCAATAATAGCACCCGTCATTCCAGCTGATACGCCTTTAACAGTCGTTAAATAAATTGCTAAAAAAGGAATACTCATTGACGTGGCGAACCTCGCAAATAAAGTCCCTATTATAATTGTCATTCCTAACGGATGAATATTTTGTAACTTCCCCTTCATCTTAAAAACCTACTCTCCCTGTTATCACATAAAAAAAGAAAGCAAAGGATCTGCTTTCTTTTCCCTTTTTATACTTGAGCTGTTGATACTCGAGCTGTTCTCGTTATATCCATATCTATGCCATATGTAAACTGTAATTCTTTACAAACGTCTTTAATTAAAATTGCGACATTATACTTTTCATTAAATTGTAAAACGATGTTTTCTACTTCTTCATATGTATACTTATATTCCCCTGTAATGACACTTTTTAAATCAAAGCATTCATTTATACAAAGTTGCACAAGTAGCTGGTCATATTTCTCTATTACATCTTCTTTCTTCCACAGTAACTCTTTTACATATAACCGATCAAACTTCACACTTTCGCGGTTACAATCCGTTAAAATCCGGGTCATTTCGTTTAATTCTCGATACAATTCAGAAATATTTTTGCTTAAACTAAGCAGTTTATCTACGCCGTTTTCATACAACATATTCATTCCACCCCCGCATTTTCTTTTTCTTATTATAGCAAGAAAATTCTAAAAAAAGCTTCTTTCTTCTGAAATATTAGGAAACGAATTTCAATTGCTTTACAATGAAACTAGTTAATGCGAGAGGAGAAAGAAAATTGGAGCAAAAATTATATTACACTGACGCTTATAAGCAAGACTTTACTACAAAAGTTATAAAGCAAGATTATGATAAAGACGGTAACTTATACGTTATTTTAAACGAAACGGCATTTTACCCAACAGGTGGCGGGCAACCCCATGATACTGGAACTTTAAATGGCATTGCTGTACTTGGTGTTGAAGAAGTCGACGAAGAAATCCACCACTTCATTGCAGAACAATTACATACAGAAGAAGTAGAAGGTAAAATTAATTGGGAGCGCCGTTTTGATCATATGCAACAACATGCAGCTCAGCACATTTTATCTGCTGCTTTTTGGGACTACTTTCACATACCTACGATTGGATTCCATCTTGGTAAAGAAACGGTAACAATTGATTTAGAAACAGAAAATTTACATGCAGAAACGGTTGAAAAAGCAGTACAAATTGCGAACAAAATTGTTTTTGAAAATCATCCAATTCTTATTAAATGGATGAACTTAGAAGAAGCGAAAACATTACCACTTCGTAAAGAACCGAATATGACAGAAAATATACGCGTTGTTATGATCGAAAACTTTGATTATAACGGCTGTGGTGGAACGCATCCGAAACGTACAGGTGAAGTAGGTCCTATTCACGTACTAGGATGGGAACGTAATAAAGGCAGCATACGATTAACATTTATCGCTGGTTGGCGCACACTTAAATTAATGGGACAACAGCAACAAATTATAAAGGATGTTTCTAAACAATTAAACAGTAGCGAAGCTGATATTCCAGCAAAAGTAACACAACTTCTTACTTCTCAAAAAGAAGTTGAAAAAGCAATGCAAACAATGAATGAAAAATTATTATATACAGAAGCAAATGAACTACTTCAACACCCTGCCGAAATACATGCTGGCATACTTATTTCTAAAGTATTTACAAATCGTTCTATGCAAGAAATCGCAAAGCTTTCTGCTATTATTACAGAACAACAAGAACATGCCATTACATATTTCATTATTGAAAACGAGGACAAATTACAATGTATTCTTGCTTGTGGAAAAACAGTCACGCTTGATATGAGTGCTCTTTTAAAAGATGCACTTCCTGCAATTGAAGGAAAAGGTGGCGGAAATAAAAAAAGTGCTCGTGGCGGTGGGAAAGCGATTATGACTGGGGATGAGTTTTTAAATCAACTTGTTTCTTCTTTACAGTCAGCAGTGTAAAACATGTTATGAAGGATAGCGAACGGCTATCCTTCAACTATATTTACAGGCCAATATTTTGTTTCAATCCTTGGTAACTCCCTGCATTTGCAAACCCTTCATTTACAAGCTTTATAAAGGTTTCCGAAAAACCATGCTGACTTAATTCGTCTATTGGCATCATTTGTACATCATGAATCGGATTATGATCAAATTCATTTGATGGTAACATAATTTCCCCTGCAATCTTTTCCAGTAAAAATGTAATATGCAATAAAGATCGGCTAGCATCTGGTTTATCACAAACATAGAGTAGCTTCTTAATTTTAACTTCTAACCCTGTTTCTTCTCTCATTTCTCGAACCATTGCTTCTTCTAACGTTTCACCATTCTCTACCCTTCCCCCAGGTAAAGACCAATTCCGATTAGCAACTTTTTGCTTTACTAGCAATACTTTTTCATCTTCAATTAAAATTCCAGTAACACGAACTTGCATTACATTTTCCATATGTAATCTCCTCTTCCTATTATATTTACAAATTAATCCTTCCATAAAAAGAACGTACGTTTTATAATTAAAGAAAATTATGAAAGAAAGAAGTTGTTACATTCATGCGTCCATCTTTAACAAAGTCTATATCAATTGAAGATTTCCAAAACTATTATTGGTTAAAAGAAGAACTGCAAACATTTCGTCGTGAGCATGGGTTGCCAGCTAGTGGCTCTAAGATTGAAATAGCCAATCGTATCTCCCATTATTTACATACTGGTAAAATATTAAAAAACAGCTCTGGTCCAAAAGCGAGTAAAACTTCTCTCTCTTATAAAGACCTTTCTCTTCAAACTGTTATTACTGAAAATCACCGCTGTAGCGAAGATGTTCGTGCTTTTTTCAAAGAAAAAATCGGAGCAAACTTCCGCTTTACAGTAGCTCTTCAAAAGTTTTTTAAAGAGAATGTTGGAAAAACATATGAAGACGCGATAACGTTTTGGTATGAAGAAAACGAACGAAAAAAAGATCCTACTTATAAAACAACTATCAGCTCTCAGTTTGAATACAATCGTTTCACTCGCGACTTTTTCGAAGATCCAAATAACAAAGGGAAATCAAAAGCTGATGCTATCGCTGCTTGGAACGAAATAAAAGCAAAGCCTGGTAGCAATGCTTATGTTCCTCAAAAAGTAGAGAACTAGTTCCTTGCTAGTCTTCTACTTTCTCAAATAATAGTGCAAGCCCTATTCCGCCCCCTATTCCTAACGTCGCGATTCCGTATTTCATACGCTCTCGTTTCGCCTGATAAAACAAGCGCGTTACAAGCATAGCCCCAGATGCACCGTACGGATGACCGAGCGCAATTGCACCACCATTTACATTTAATTTTTCATACGGAATTTGTAACTCCTTTGCACAAGCTACAACTTTTGAAGCAAATGCTTCATTTATTTCAAAATAATCAATGTCCTCTACTTTCATATTCCTTTCGTTTAGTAATTTGTTCACCGCAAATATCGGACCAGTTCCCGGAAGGTTGGGATCCACTCCAACTACAGCACTACAAACAAAACGAAGAATAGGCTTGTATCCTAATTTTCGAGCTTGCCGCTCTTCCATTACAAGAACTGCACACGCCCCGTCGTTTACACCACATGAATTCCCTGCCGTTACTGTACCATTTTGTAGAAATGCGGGTTTAGTTCTTTTAATCATTCGTTCATAATTCATTTCTGGCTTCATAGACTCATCTAACAATCCATTAAAAGACAATATTTCATCATGTATATATCCTTTTTCTAACGCTTGCAGTGTTCGTTTGTAGCTGAGGCAAGCATACTCGTCTTGCATTTCTCTCGTGATGTTATAACGTTCTGCAACATATTCAGCCGCTACTCCCATATCAGGATCGCCTATTGTTTCTGGTGAAAATCGTGCTCTATTTTGAAAAGGTGACGTACTTGTACTCTCTACTCCTCCTGCAATATAACAATTACCTGCTCCGCCTTGAATAAAATGACATGCGGTGCGAATCGCTTCCAATCCGGCACCACATTGACGGTCAATCGTTACACCAGAGATATGATAACCAAGTCCTGCCTCTAACGCAGATAATCTCGCAACATTCCCTCCTGGTCCAACAACATTCCCTAATATAACATCGTCTATTTCTCTCTCAATTCCTTTACTTAAAAATGTGAGAAGCGGCGCTGATAGTTGCTGAACTTCATAGTCTTTTAACATCCCATTCTTCTTACCAATAGGTGTCCTTTTTGCTTCTACAATAACCGCTCTATTCATATATCTTCTCCCGGTTTTCAATCATATTTTTTGCTGCAATACGAGCGATTTTCCCGCTATTTGTATACGGTATTTCATCTACAAAATGCCATTCTTTCGGTATTTTAAACGAGGATAATCGTTGTAAGCAAAAACTTATTAATTGTTGCCTCGTAGCACTTCCTTTTACGATGGCCACAGGTTTTTCACCCCAATAACTATCTTTCACACCAACTACAACTATTTCATCAACAGCTGGATGTTCATGTAATACACTTTCTATTTCTTCTGGAAAAATATTAATTCCTCCAAATAAAATCATATTCTTCTCTCTACCGACAATATAAATAAAGCCTTCTTCATCTTCATAACCTACATCTCGCACTGTCATCCAGCCATCTGCAGTCAACTCTGGAACTAAAACCTTATCCAATATGTAGCCCATAAAAAACTGATCACTGTTCACATAAACAGTTCCTATCTCGCCTTTCGTTACTTCTTCTCCTGCTCCATTACATATTCGCACTTGCACATTGTGACAAGGTTTCCCTACTGAATTGGGCTTTCTTTCGCTCTCTTCGTCAACTAATGCTGTTACAAAACTTAGTTCTGATGCACCGTAAAATTCGTATTTTTTTGCAACAGGGAATATATTCTTTATTTTTTCTTTCGCTTCAGCTTCCCATTTCGCTCCTGACGAAATAATTTTCATGTCATTTTCTATTACTCTTTTTTCTTTATATAAAGATTCTAGCATTGTCGGAACTGTATACATGACCGAAATATGTTCCATTTCTAACTTGTCCAACACTTGTTTTGGAATAAACTTCCTCATAATATGCACCGTTTGCCCTACATATAGTGCACTTATTGCACCGTATAAAAAAAGAGAATGAACGAGCGTCCCAGCTATTAAAATAGAATCTTCTTCTTTCATATGAAAGTCATGTATATTACAATCGAAACTATGAACCCACGATTGTTGCGCACGTAAAAATGCTTTTGCCTTCCCAGTTGATCCTGACGTAAATCCCATATAAAAAGGAGCATCTTGTAAACTTTCTACAATGTGCTCTGTAGGAAGATAGTTCTCTATTATTTGTTTCCATCTATCAATTTCAATTACTCTTTCTTCTTCATCCAATAGATCATTTAACTTATATTGCTCTGTCACAATCATATCCGGATTACTGATTGCAATCCTTTCTTTAAGCTCATCCTGTTTCCACCTTATATCTAATGGCACACAAACCCATCCGGCCATAGCGGCACCAGCGAATAGTTCTAAAAACTCTATACGATTTTCTAATACAATCGCTATCGTTTTATTCTTCGATTCTTTTTCATTCAACCAGTTTGCTACTTTATACACTGACTCAAACCACTCTTTGTATGTTAAAATTCGATCATTTTCCTTAATTGCTATTTTATTTGGTTGTAAAGAGGCATGTTTTTTATATTCTTTTGTAATACCCATATGAGACGTCCTTTCTTTCCAAAATAATAAAAAGAAACACGCAACGAACGTGTTTCTTCTCTTTCTTATCCCGCATTTGTATATTTGCTTCTCTTTAGAGCAGGCGTAATAATATGTTTCAATGAACGATGTAATTTCGTTACAAGAATTGCTGCTATAATCGCTTTTATGCAATCACCTGGTAAAAACACAACACTTACTTTCATCGTTTCCCATACAGAAATATCCATTACGAAAGCTTGCACAAGGATACCAAATACATAAACTACGAAAATACCACCAATTATATTAATACATAATACTTTTATAATAGAAACTTCACGCAAACGCTCAATTAAGTAACCAATGACAAATGCTCCAACGATATAACCAAGTAAATATCCTGCACTTGGCCCAACAAATACGCTAAAGCCACCACGTCCACCAGCAAGTAATGGCGCTCCAACTCCTACAATAAGTAAGAAAATAAGCTGGCTTAATGCACCAAGACGTGATCCTAACAATCCACCAGCAAGCATAACACCAAGTGATTGTAATGTAATTGGAACTGGTGTAATAGAAAGAGCAATTGGAGGTATTAACCCTAACACTCCCATAATAGAACTAAATAAAGCGACGAAAACTAAGTTTTTTGTATTCATATTTGCTTCTCCTATTTGTAAACTCAAAATGATTTTTAGATAACATATTATAGGAGTTATATTATCTTTCTATCTAGCGTTTGTCAACTTATTTTTAAAATAGGTTTACAAATATAAATTCCATTATTTCTCTTTATGCAAATGCTCGAGTTCTTTCCGAAGCGCCTGTTTTAAAAACTTCCCAACAGATGTTTTCGGTATTTCTTCCATAAATACAATATCGTCTGGTAACCACCACTTCGCAAACTGTGGTTTTAAAAACTCATATATTTCTTCTTTTGTTACTGTACTATTTTTCTTTTGAACGACACAGGCAACTGGGCGCTCTTGCCACTGCGGATGAGGAACAGCAACGACAGCCGCTTCAAATATAGCATCATGTGCCATTAAAGCATTTTCAAGGTCTACTGAAGAAATCCACTCGCCTCCGCTTTTAATCACATCTTTCGTGCGGTCGACAATTTTTACGCAACCTTCCTCATCGACTGTGACAACATCTCCTGTATATAACCATCCATCACGAAAGCCTTCAACAGTACGATCATCGTTATAATAGCTTTCAGCGATCCACGGTGCTCGTAAACATAGTTCTCCCATCTCCGTACTATCCCACTTCACTTCACCATTTGTACCGACTACTTTCATCTCTACACCAGGAACAAGATACCCTTGTTTTGATCGAATTTCTAATTGCTCTTCATACGATAATTCTGTTTCATAACTTTTTAAACGTGCAAGTGTTACGAGTGGGCTTGTTTCGGTCATACCATATGCATGGATGAACGGAACATTATGTTTCTGTTCAAATGCTTTAATAACACTCTTCGGTGCAGCTGCACCACCGCATAGTATTCTCGTCATACTAGATAAATCGTAACTATTATTTTCTAACTCTTGTAATACACCAAGCCAAATTGTCGGCACACCAGCAGCTAACGTCACTTTTTCAGCTTGAATCATTTCTAATAAAATTTTTGGCGTAAACATCGGTCCTGGAAGCACTTGTTTTGATCCAAACCAAGTAGCTGCGAAAGGTAGTCCCCAAGCATTCACATGGAACATCGGTACAATAGCCATTGCCGCATCACTTTCCGATAAAGCAGCTGTATCTGCTAAACCGAGTGCCATACAATGCAGTACAGTACTACGATGCGTATATACAACACCTTTTGGATTTCCTGTAGTCGCTGACGTATAACACATACCAGCAGGTGTATTTTCATCAATATCTTTTACAAATTGGAAATTTGGATCGCCTTCTTCTAATAGTTTTTCATAATGATATACAGGTTCTAGCGTAGTATTTGAAATTTCATCTTTATCAGTCATAATAATGTAAGCTTGTACAGTTGATAATTGTGATTGAATATTTTCAATGAGCGGTACGAGATCTTCATCAATAAGTAGAATTCGATCTTCTGCATGCTGAATAATGTATGAAATATGTTGAGGAGATAAACGAATATTAATTGTGTGCAAAACGGAAGCAATACCAGGAATAGCAAAATACGCTTCCACATGTCGATGATGATTCCACGCTAACGTTCCTATACGCTCGCCTTCTTTAATTCCTAATTTTTTTAACGCACTGGAAAGCCTTCTCGTTCTTTCACCTAACTGCTTATACGTTAATGTCGTAACTGTGTCATGTGTCCGTGAAACAATTTCTTTCTTCGAAAACAGTTTTTCTGCTCTTTCCATCATAGAACTAATTGTTAGCGGTACATTCATCATCATATTGGTTATATCCCCCTTTAAAGCGTTTTCATTTTTCGTTTATTATAACAGACTTCTACAAATAATCACGACATTTTTCTGTATTTTCTGAATTATTTCTTTGGAAATAATTCAGAAAATACTAAGAGAAGATATGCTAAAATTCCTTCTTACGATATATAAATACCGAAATAACAAAAGAAAAGATATATATGATAACGCCAAATATTGTATATAGAATGGAAGCATATAAAGATGAATTTAAATTTGATATTGGAAATTGTTCTATTAGATAGCCAATTACACTTTGTAATCCAAAATAAGTAACAAGTCCCCCGCATGCGCCTCCAATTGTAATAGCATCAGATTTTTCTGCTCCAAAAACATAGAGAAGTGGGTAGGCTATTGCTCCGGCATTAAGGATGATGAACGTCCCTAAAGAAACACTCTTAAATATCCCATCATCAATTGGTGTATCTGAAACGAAACTATGTATATAAAATATGCCATACGACAATAAAGTACCAATAATTACAACTAAAAAATAGAAAAGGTAATGACTTTGTACAATGTTATTTCTAGTAACCGGTAAAGTAAGTACATATTTTTCATAACCTGACTTACTCTCATATTTAATAACTTCAAGTGCAGGAATTGCAGCAAATAAGATAATGAATGTAGCAATTAAACGGTACATTGAAGCATTACCAAAATAAAAAACAAATCCCGATCCTAATATCGCTATTCCCATGAACGTAAAGAAAGTTCGATACACTAGATAATAGTTTGTCAATAATAAACCTCTCATTTATTTTTCACTCCTCGTTAATAAGACACTCATTTCTTCTATCGAAATGGTTCTATGAGCAATACCACTTGGTAATTTATATATATCTGATACGAGTACATTGAAATATGAACCAAGTCTCCTTCTAGCCACAACTATATCTTTGTTAATTAAAGCTAATTGTTCTTCATCAACGTCTACAATGGAGTAACTTTTCAAAACTTTATCCTTTTCTTCGTTCAATAAAATTTCTCCATCTTTTATAATGATAAGATGGTTAGCTATTTTTTCTACATCACTCATAATATGAGAAGAAAGTAGTATACCACCATTACTTTTACTCACAAAACTTTTTAATTCCTCTAACACCTCTTCTCTAGATGAAGGATCGAGACCACCCGTCGCTTCATCTAGAATTAATAATTTTGCATTATGCGATAACGCAACAGCTATAGTTAGTTTCATGGACATTCCACGCGAGAATTTACCTACTTTCTCATTAGTAGGTAAAGAAAAAGTATGAACTAATCGATAAAAATTATCTTGATCCCAAGATTCAAACATCTTTTCAAAAACTTTGTTTAGTTGCTTTATCGTAAGATGAGCCGGTAGATTCATAGCATCAAATACGACTCCTATCTTTTCCTTAATCTTGGCATCTTTATTTATATTTTCTTCACCAAATATTTTTACTGTACCACTATCTTTAGAAATTAATTCTAGTACTGTTTTAAAGGTTGTTGATTTCCCTGCTCCATTGTCACCAATGAATCCAACAATTGATCCAGACGGCACATTGAAGGAAACATCTCTTAAAACAACTTTGTTTCCAAATGATTTACTTAAATTTTCAATTTCTAGAAGATTTGACATCATTACACTCCTATCTTAACTTTTCATAAAAATATGTTTTCATTTATTAAAAATTATCCACTTTTTCTCTCACTTTCTTTTTCAGTTTAAAAATAAGACGATTACTATATTCTTTATTTTCTACTAAAATTCGATACGCCTCTAATACTCCTAACACACGAACAAAAAGATAAACTCCAATAGCAATAAGTACAACACAATAAGGGTGATACTGGACTAATTCTCCTGAAGTGATATGCTTTTTCTCAAATAAAAAAGGTAGCGCTCCTGCTGCTATAAAACAAAATCCAACGATTATTACTACAGCATACTTTTTCTTAATAATTGCATATCTTGTTGTCAATTCTTTTAGAAAGTTTTGATCAAATAATAATTCTTCCTTTTTTAATACATTGTATCGACTCTCTTCTATCATTACAGGTACCATCATCGCTCCAATTCCAAGGACAGCAATAATAATAACAAGGAATGTCGACATTGTTGCATCTTCTTTAAATAGTAAATATGGTATTGTAGATAAAATGAGTAAACTAAATCCTAGCGCTATATATTTAGAAATTTTTTGTCCATACGCTACATACCCTTCTGCCATTTCCTGACTTACGTAATAGCCATCCACATTTTCATTACTTTTCTCTGCAGTTTCTTTTAATAAATAGTCGAGTGATACTTCAAAAACATTTCCAATCATTATTAACTTTTCAGTTTCAGGAAAACCTTGACCGTTTTCCCATTTACTAACCGCTTGCCTTGTTGTGTTTAATTTCTCAGCTAATGCTTCTTGAGAAAGGCCCTTTTCCTTTCTTAATTTAAAAAGCTTTTCACCAAATCCCATATGTGTGTGTCCCCCTTTGTTTTCTTACCTAAATTGTATGTAAACATTGCCTTTATCTCTATCTTCCTGCGGTTGCACTTTGTCAACTTACGGTTGCGAATGTGTTATATAGCGGTTTTCTATACAATTTAGCTAGTTTTCTTTTATGATTATGGTGTAAATAAAAACCTCCCATCTCAATAACCAATTATAACAATTAAAGGTAATTATTGTTACCCGAAAATAAAAACTCCTTTATTTATTTAAAGGAGTTTTCGATATGAAATATTCTAAGATGAGCTAATTTTTCTTTCTCATACTAATTCACAATTTCTTCTATACATTTTTGTACGTTGTGCAACGATTCATAAGCATCCCACACAGTATATGTTGTCATCTCTTTATATAAGGCATATTCATATATATGTAAATATTTCTCCTATTAACTTCCCTAATAAAAACACTTTTTAATAATCATAACGGCTTCTGCTTAAACTTTTCATAATGTCGTACTTTTAATAAAAGGACATTCCCGCAATCTGTACAAATATAAGCATCTACTGGTGAAGATGTGAACATCGTCTCCTTTTTCCGTATTTGTGCATAACCGACAAACTCACCTTCTCCTATATTTTGAGAACCACAATTAGAGCATGTCTGCACGTCTTTCTGTTTCATGAGAGCACCACCTTTAATCTGTTTCTACTCCCTTCGACAGTTCACTTCCATTTCCCTTCCAAAAAACCTCTTATTCTCTTACATTTCAACAGGAATCTCAGAACAAACATCGTATATGTACTATGAAATATATTTATTGACGGGGGAATCTCATGAGTACAATTATGACAATCAATACCGCACAAGAAATTGAAAACGCAGAAATACATATGCTTTCTTCTAGATTAGCACTATTACAAGCAATGGACGGAAATCCAATGCAGGTACAAGTGAAAAAGTTCGGTAGTGCCACTGCCTTTTCATCAAAAGTAATTGCTGGTCCTGCTTTTAATACAGTAAAAGGCGTTACCTTTACAAATACAGATGAGATAGATGCGATTCTCTCTTATTATCAATCACTACAAATTCCTTGCCGTTTTGAAATTACACCAGCGCAAGGTACAGCTGAACTATTTCAATACTTATCTGAAAAAGGTTTTTATCAATCTAGCTTCCATACCGCTTTATATAGTACACCGCGAGAAGATCCGTCCCTTCTTCCTTCTAACATTTCAGTACGCAAACTAAAAGAAAATGAGTTTGATGTTTTTGCAGACATATATGTACGTGGATTTAACATGCCATCCTTTACAAAAGATGGCGTGCGCCAAAATAACGAAATTCTCCACAATAAACCAGGATGGCATTTTTTCATAGCTGAAGTTCAAAACATTCCTGCGGGCATTGGTGTCCTGTATATAAATAAGGGTGTCGCATCATTAGCTGCTTCTGCTACTTTGCCAGAATTTCAGCGTAAAGGTTGTCACACTGCATTAATTCAAAAACGAATTGAGACAGCTATTGAATCCAATTGTCATTTAATAGTCGGACAAGCAAGATTCGGTAGCAGCAGTCAAAATAATATGGAACGTGCCCATATGAAGATCGCTTATACAAAATCAATCTGGACCGCCAAAAACATATAATTAACATCCTTTCTCTTCTCATTACTACTTTATACACTTTATGACAATTCCTTTTCAACTCTATTAACCATTTGAATATTCAAACTAAATCTGTTACGCTATTGCTAGATACATCATTCAACTTGCAATATGAAAAGAGAATTCTAATCAAACTACAAGGAGGAGAAATGTATGACAAAGCATGATCATGGTTTAAAAGAAAAAGTAGAAGGTGCCATTGATAAAGTAAAAGGTGAAGTAAAGGAAGTTGTCGGGAAAGTAACTGACAATAAGAAATTACAAGCTGAAGGAAAATGGGATAAGGTAAAAGGCACTGCTAAAGATACTGTCGGTAATGTAAAAAAGAAAGTTAATGAATATAAAGAGAATAAAGAAAATAAATAAAAAACGAAAATGTAGGGTTGTGCAAGTAGTAAGTTACTAGATTTGAGAAAAGAGAAATTGCACCCATAAAAAATCATTTTAAAACGACAAATAGATGCCTCAAGGCATCTATTTGTCTATAAATAACTATTTTAATTACCCAACCCTTAAGCTTTTCCTTACTAACATTTTCTAACATAATGCCTTTGCTACAGTAAAGGCTTACTTTGTGAAATTTGGTTTTAGATCACCTGTATACGGTTCATGCTCAACAAAGATTTTTATATCTTTTCCATTCGCATCTTTCCCCATTCTTGTATACGTAAATTTTTCTTTATTTAATTCTGTAAGTTCAAGAACTGCACCGTATTTATTATTTCCTAACGAAACGTGAGCTCTTATTTTATTACCATGTACAACATCAAAGAAACCGTAGTCTCCACGACTTTCTCCAGTATTCACATTGAAAAATTCGTATTTATTTGTATTTTTATCGTATTTTGCTAGACTGATTAAGTTTGAGTTATATTTTGTTACATCATTACCTTGGTCGTCTAATACCACCGTTCCGTTCCATAGTGTACTAGATAAAATTTCATCTCCATCAACATCTTTAACTATTTTACCTGTCGAACTTTCTAAATTTTTATCAGGCCGCGTGAAAGAAAGTTCTTTTTCATGGTACGGAATATGTTCAACAAACACCTCTACATCGTTCCCTTTTGTATCTTTCCCCATTCTTTTATATGTAAATTTCTCCTTATCTAATTGCGTTAATTCAACAACTGCTTGATAATTTTGCGTCTCAGAAATTAGTACTCTTTTCTTTCCATCATTCGTTATAAAAAAGGTACCGCTATCATTACGACTCTCTCCTGTACTTGCATTAAAAAATTCATACCTTGCCGTTTTAGCATCATACTTTGCAAGCCCGATGAAATTTTGATTTTCTTTCGTTACATCATTATGATCTTTGTCATAGACTTTTGTCCCTTGCCAGTTTGTTTCACCAAGTATACTAGCTAGTTGTTGCCCCTTCGTCTTTTGAGTTTGCTTAGTTTCTTGTATTGCATTGTATAAAAATTGTGCATACTGTTCACGCGTCACATCCATATTTGGAGCAAAATTTCCTCCGCCTACTCCTTTTGCAATATTATTTGTTTGAACAGCACTAATTGCATTGCTTGCCCATGAGTTCGTTGAAACGTCATTAAAAGTGTGATCACTCTTTGCCTTTAAATGAAAAGCATTTGTAAGAACTTGTGCCATTTCTGCACGCGTTAAGGAAGCCTTCGGTCTAAAGTTCCCATGCTCGTCACCCTTAAAAACGCCCATTTCTGTTAAAGACAAAATCTCCTTTATATAACTTGTCGAATCTTCACTTACGTCTCCATATGGGTTCTGATAATTTTTGTCTTCTGCCAAATTAAAATAACGATATAGTAAAGCTGCAACTTGTTCGCGTGTCACGTTATCTCCAAAACCAAATCTTCCATCATCATAGCCGAAAATGATTTTCTCGTCTGTTAATTGCTGAATCGCCTCATATGCCCAGTGCCCCTTTGGAACATCTTTAAATACACCAGTATGATTCGTTTTTGGTGTAATCTCTTCTGCTTTCACCACTCCAGTCGTTTCACTTAATAGACTTCCACCTAAAACTGCTGATATGATACATGTTTTTAAAATTGTTTTATTCATAGCTTCCCAAACCCTTCCTTCATTTAACAAAGAATTACACCACTTTTCTTTCAAAAGAAGATTCTATGTGCGCAATTTATGTTATAAATTTTGATTACAGCTAATGGAATACAAAGTGTTACACATTCAAATTTCTTATTTATAGTATCAATAGCTGCTATATATAGGAATTATAAATAACAACTATAAATTGCCCATAAACAAATTATTAAAAAAAGATAAAATTAAGATAATATATTTTTAATCTCAACTTTTTTATAAAAAAACGTTCCTTTTAGCAAAAAAGATGGCTTGAAATTAAAAGTTCATTCTATTTTTTTGTTTATGTTATCATGATAAAAGAAAGAATATTTCGAAATAAAAAAATTGAATTTGGGCAGAAATGAGGAAAAGAAATTGAATATTGAGCAACAATTATATGATGTGGTGAAACAGTTAATTGAACAAAGATATCCAAACGATTGGGGTGGAGCCGCAGCGATTCGTGTAGAAGATGGAACAATTTATACAAGCGTTGCTCCGGATGTAATAAATGCTTCAACTGAACTTTGTATGGAAACAGGTGCAATTTTAGAAGCTCATAAATTTCAAAAGAAAGTTACACATTCTATTTGTCTTGCGAGAGAAAATGAGCATTCTGAATTAAAGGTACTCTCGCCTTGTGGTGTATGCCAAGAACGTTTATTTTATTGGGGACTAGAAGTACAGTGTGCGATTACAAATGCTAAACAAGATATTATTTTTAAACCTTTAAAAGAGTTGCAACCATATCATTGGACAGAAGCATATCATGATGAAATGGCAAAAGAATGGAGTACGAGATAGAGGAATAAGTTTCATTATTTTCCTGATGACAATAAAAAAATGTCACGGCCTTTTCCAAATAAAACATCGGAAAAGGACGTGACATAACACTTATTTTATAATTGACGGAAGTTTACTTCCCTTCACTTTTTTCTAACACATACAAATCTTCTTCAATATTAGATAGTTTCTCTGTTACAAGCTTTCTTGCATCTCCAATTGCTTGATTGTATGCAAATGGTCCAACTAATTTAATCATTTCTTCTATTAAACGCTCTGCTTGAAAACGCCCAATTTCATCTAAATCTTCTTCAACGAAAAATTGCTGAATTTGTGCTACAAGCTCTTCTTTTTTATCATTTGGTATTTTTATATTCATCATCATTTATTACTCCTCTATATGTAAGATAGTATGTTTCTTAACTCTACCATAGAAAAACGCTTTCCAGGACAACTTTTTGTAACGCCTTCTAGCTCCCTATGACCGAGTATATTTTCTTTCTTTATAGCAAACCGATTCATAAACATTTTACATAAAGAATATAATGCATTCATTTGTGCGGTAGTTGGATCATATTTATCAAAATTACCCGTCATACATATTCCAATTGTATCTCTATTATGATCTTTCGCATGTGCTCCAATATGTAAACCACGTCCTTCGACTACAGTTCCATCTTCTTCAATAAAATAATTGTAACCGATCCCGCTCCACCCTCTTACTTTTTGATGAAATTCATGTGTTTTATACACATCCCATCCATCTTCGGATGTATGGTGAATAATCAGTTTGTTTACTTTTTCTAAAGGAACTAATTCATCTTGAAATGCTAAATTTACACATTTAATTTCCATTTGAATATCCCCCTTAAAAATCAATCATCATAATTGTTTTATCATCTGGTCGTATTCTCTTTTCCCCTTCTAACTCTTCAATAATTGCTACATATTCATTTATACTATTCTTTCTTATATATGCAACAGTTTGTTCGAGTGGCCAATCTGGGTGGAATAATCCGTCTGAACAAATAAAAATCCCACTCACTTCATCTACATGTAATTCCCCATGCTGTAAATAATGAATCACTTCTTTCATTCCATTCGCAACGGAATATCCCCCCTTCACATTTGCAAGATAACGATTGTATTTTAACTGTTCTCGCACATCTTGAAAAACATGTTCTTCTGGTACAGATAACCCTTTTTTACGATCTTCTTCTCTTTTCTTTTTTGCTCGTTTACTAATTCCTTCAACCGTATCTTTCGTTAATACTTGCATCGTTCCTTTTCGAAATATTGCGACAATCATACAGTCCCCTAACTGTGCATATTCAATTTTCTCACCAACTATTTGGACTGCCGCGATACATGTGCACCACAAATGCTCTTTCTTTCTCGTATCTACTCCATATGCTAACATTTTTCTTTGCAATGCTTCATTTGCTTTTGCAACTGCAACTTGTAAACTATGATTTTCGCGGAATGAATTAAAATAACTTGCAAATAAATGTGAAGCGATGTATGCTCCATTATGTCCCTTTTCATCATGAAACGGGACAAGTGGTGTTGCACCGTCACATACACCATAAATCTTTTTTTCTTCATTACAAAAATAAGAATCCTCACATTCTTGCTTCAACGGGCTTTTCTGTTGATATGTTTTTATTTTCACAACTGTATCTCCTTTCAAATGGTAAAATACTCAAATTCTTTTGATTAATCTAATTTTCCGAAATAAACTGTTTTTACCCAAAACTTTCAATATCATATATAATCTTGAAATAATATGAATTTTTCAGTGAAGGACGGGAAAGAGATGGTCAGATTTCTTGGTGTTATTATTGGTTCTATTATTATTGCGATTGCCTTTAATCTTTTCCTTATCCCCCACAAAATTTTAAGTAGTGGAATTGGCGGAATTGCTATTATTTTAGGGATTGTAACTCCTGTAAACACAGGTATTATTAACTTTGTATTAAACTTACCTATCCTTATTTTAGGATACATAGGTCTTGGAAAAAAAGTCATTTTTAACACGATTGTCTCTGTTATTGTATTATCTGTTGCATTATACTATGTTCCAGTGAAAGTCGTAGCAACAGATCCACTTTTATCATCTATCTTTGGTGGTGTTATTGCCGGAGCTGGTATCGGTCTTGTTTTTAACTGTAATGGATCAACTGGTGGATTTGATATTATCGGTATGTTGTTATCTCGCAAAAGAGATATTAAACTTGGCGGATTCCTTATTATTTTAAATGCAGTCGTTGTAATCATTGCAGGATTCTTCTTCACTTGGGATGTTGCTCTTACAAGCTTACTTTCGATTTATGTAACTGGTAAAGTTATTGATGCTATTCATACGAAACATCGGAAGGTTACACTTATGATTGTAACAAATGAAGCAGAAAAAATGAAAAAACAACTTCTTTCAACTGTTGTACGTGGCATTACATTACTTGATGGCGAAGGTGCTTATTCTAGCGAAAAGAAACGTGTACTTATGACAGTCATTTCTCGTGAAGAATTAGCAAGTATGAAATTAACAATTTCTGAAATTGACCCTCATGCATTTGTTAACATTACAGAAACGGTTGAAGTATTAGGATTGTTTAGAAAAGGTTAAAAAACTAGGTGGATTTCCACCTAGTTTTTATTTTCCATAAATTCAATTCGATTTCCGAACGGATCTGACACATAAAATCGAATTACATCTGGTCGTGCATGATCATCTATTACTTCAATGCCTTGCTGTATTAACGCTTGTTTAAATTCATCTATGTTTAAAACATAAAAAGCCGGATGTGCCTTTTTAGCTGGGGTAAAGTTTTGCTCAACTCCGATATGAATCTCTTGATTTCCACACTTAAACCAGCACCCACCGCGCTTCTTTAATTCCTCTGGCTTTGGGATTTCCTCCATACCAATTTTATTACTATAAAACTCTCGCGCTTCTTCTTCACACCCTACAGGCGCAACTACTTGTACATGATCGATCCCTTGAATATAAGTTCTCATTTTCTCTCCCCCTCTTCTACCCTAATGTTATAAGGAAAACCTACTCCTGTAACTTACAAATGATTTATAAAACAATATAAGCTCCCCTTATTACCACCCTATACGTACTTTTCCAAAATAAAGAAAACAAAATTTATTATATAACTTCCATTTTTTATAGAAATACACGTTACATCTATATTATAGTTATGAATAGACAAATCTTTTTAGATGCTATTTGTACGGAGGAACTATTATGAGTCGTAAAAAATATTCATCAACTCAAAAAAAACGTCATCCGAACATTTCTAGACGTTTGCGAAACCATATACAAGATCGTTCATTAGCAGAAATGTACGCATCTCTGTTCGAACACAACCCTGATGGTATTATTTCATTAAATTTAGAGGGAATTATTATACACACTAATCCTTCTGCTGAAAGAATACTAGGTTACACTTCTTCAGAATTAGAGCGAAAAAGCATTACCTCGATTTTAGAAGCTCATATTTCTGAGCAAGTATTACAAAATATAAAGAATACGGAAGCGGATAATCAACAAGAGTATATTTTATCTATTTATCATAAAGATGGATTCTTATTAGATGTCGTGACAAAACTAGTTCCTATTTTTGTCCAAAATCGTCTAACTGGCGTATATGCCATTATGAAGCCTCTTGAAAAATCAGAAAGAATTGAGAAAAAGCTGAAAGAAAGTGAGAAGAGATTACGCACATTAGTAAACTCCATGCCTGCGTTTGTTATATTTAAAGATCATGAAGGGCGCTGGCTTGAGGCAAATGACTACGCACTTTCTTGCTTCAATTTCCATCATGTACCTTACCACGGAAAAAAAGATAGTGAACTCATTCAATATAATGAAGCGTACCGAGAAGCTTTTTTACATTGTGAAGAAGTCGATGAATTAGCATGGCAACAAAGACAAATTCTTCATGGTGAAGAATTTATTATTCATAGAGATGATTTCGACCTAATCTTAAGTATATCGAAAGTTCCTCTCTATCACCCTGACGGCTCCCGTAAAGGTCTTATCGTAATGGGAAGAGATATTACTGAGCTAAAGGAAACGGAAAAGTTATTACGAAAATCTGAAAAGCTCGCAGTAGTCGGACAACTGACAGCTGGAATTGCTCATGAAATTCGAAATCCACTCACTTCTCTAAAAGGTTTTCTAACATTGCTACTCCCTGAAATAAATGAGGAGCAGAAGTGGTATATCGATGTTATGTTAAGTGAAATTTCACAGATGGAATCTATCACGAGTCAATTTATGGCGATGTCTAAACCACAAGTATTAGCAATCCAAACTTGTAACATACAAACTTTAATTGAAGAGGTAGTTACATTTATTTTACCAACCGCAATTATGCATAGCGTTCATATCATTATGGATCATTTTGATTACGTATATGACATTCAATGTGACGGTAACCAATTAAAACAAGTTTTTATAAATATATTAAAAAATGCGATTGAAGCAATGCCAAATGGCGGAAATATTTTCATCCAAACAAAACCATTAGAGGGTAATTTCATCTTAATACGGATCATCGATGAAGGTTGCGGTATCCCAGAAGATCGTATCTCCCGTTTAGGCGAACCTTTTTATAGTTTAAAAGAAAAAGGCACAGGGCTAGGATTAATGATGTGTTACAAAATAATTGAAGAACATCATGGTAAATTACACATTTCAAGTGAATTAAATAAAGGTACGGTCGTTGATATTCACCTACCACTTTCTTCACCTCACCTTGCAATCCAGTCTTAAATAATAAAAGAAGCATCTGCTAACGATTAGCAGATGCTTCTTTTATTATTTATACTTATAGAACTGTTTTTCCATACCATTCTTTTGCTTTTTCTACTTCACCCATCGTTAATTGATGTCCTCTATTTTCCCAATGCATTGTTACATTAGCGTTTGCATTTTCTAATAGTAGCTTCAATTCCTCTGACTCAGAAGATGAACAAATTGGATCATTTGTCCCAGCAGCAATAAACACGGATTTCCCAGCTAAATTAGGCAATTGTGTTCCTCTTCTAGGCACCATTGGGTGATGAAGCACAGCACCTTTTAACGCATTTTCGTAATGGAATAATAAGCTTGCCGCAATGTTTGCTCCATTTGAATAACCGATAGCTACAATGTTGTTTCTATCAAATTCATATGTTTTTGCAGCTTCGTCTAAAAACTCATTTAATTCCTTCGTACGGAAAATAAGATCCTCTTCATCAAAAATACCTTCTGCTAATCGACGGAAGAAACGTGGCATCCCATTCTCTAATACATTTCCACGGACACTTAATACTGAAGCTTCCGGATCCATTATTTCTGCAAGTGGTAATAAATCTAATTCATTACCTCCTGTACCATGAAGTAATAGCAATACTGGTTTTGACGTATCTTTTCCTTTTTGAAAAACATGTTTCATCATAATCCTTTTCCCCTTTCAATCACTTTAATCTAAATTTCTCACTTCAAATGGTAAAAGCGTTTGTTCAATCTGTTTTCTATGTTTTTCATATTGTTCCGGTAACTTTAATTCCTCACCCATCGTCTCTAACGATTCATCATGAGCGAAACCAGGGGGATCTGTTGCAATTTCAAATAAAATTTCACCGTGTTCTCTAAAATAAATTGCGTTAAAATAATTTCGATCTTGTACAGGAGTTACGTGGTATCCAAAACGGGACACATACTCTTTCCAGTCTAGCTGATCAGCATCGTCACTCGCTCTCCAAGCAATATGATGAACTGTACCAACACCCATTTGACCGCGTCCGATTGTCGATAATTTCAAATCAATAATATTGCCAATATTAGCAGAAGAACGGAATCGAACAAATTCACCCTCTTCTCCAATTTTCTCAAGACCCATGATATGTTCTAACAGTTCAGCAGTTTTTTGAGGCTGCGTTGATAAAAGAACTGCACCACCAAATCCTTTAATTGCTACTTCTGGCGTAACTTCCCCAAAAGTCCAATTATTTAATTCGCCTTCTTCTCTTTCTACTAATTCTATATGCAAACCATGTGGATCATCAAATTCTAAGTACTGTTCTCCAAATCGAGTCATTTTTGTATACGAAATATCGAATTTTTCTAATCTATTTTCCCAAAACTCCATTGCCCCTTTTGGTACAACATAAGAAGTGATTCCTACTTGACCGTCACCAATAACTCCTTGACGAGCACCTGCCCATGGGAAAAACGTAATGATTGTTCCCGGTTTTCCCCCTTCATTACCAAAATAAAGATGGTACGTACCTGGATCATCAAAATTCACTGTTTGTTTCACTAAACGTAAACCTAACACACCAGCGTAAAAATCTACATTTTCTTGTGGATGCCCTACAATCGCTGTAATATGGTGGATGCCCATTGTTTTCTTTTCCATTTCTTCCACTCCTTTTTTATTCCATTATAAAAATTGCTTTACATTAAGATTCATTATTCATTTTGTCCATACTGACTAGTAAAATCCGTCATGATAATTTTATCTCGAATTCGAGATATTGATTTTAAAATTATACATTAACTTCCAGTTCCTTAAATTATCTCAAATTCGAGATAATTATTTAAAAAATATTTAATCCATTTGAAATCTTTATTCAAAGTACAAATTAACTCGAACTCAAATTTATTATAAGTTACTTACTTTTAGTTGTCAACAAGTTCCTTATTTTCATTTTAAATAAAAAGAGAGTAAACGCCAGTTTCGTTTACTCTCTTCGCTAATCATTTCGTTTCTTCTTCCAGCACTGCTTCCATCTCATTAAATTCACGATGAATTGCTTTAACTGGTTCTTTCGTTAATAAACTTATAACAATCACAGCTAATAAGCTACAGAAGAATCCAGGTACCATTTCATACATATTCGCTTTTAAACTTGGAATTTGTACCCAAGTAATTACAACTACTGCACCAACAATCATCCCAGCAAGAACGCCCCATTTGTTCGTTCTCTTCCAATATAAACTTAATAAAATGGCAGGTCCGAATGCTGAACCAAATCCTGCCCAAGCATAACCGACGAGTGTTAAAATTGTATCACTTGGATGATACGCTAAAACAACTGCGATCATAGCTACTACTAAAACTGACAGTCTACCGATAAATACAAGTTCTTTATCACTTGCGTTACGACGGAAAAATGTTTTATAGAAATCTTCCGTTACTGCACTTGAAATAACAAGTAATTGCGAGGAAATACTACTCATAATCGAAGCCAAAATAGCTGATAATAAAAATCCAGTAATGTACGGATGGAATAAAATGTTTGAGAATGTTACAAAGACCATTTCCGGATCTTGTAATGTCGCATTATTTTTAGCGTAATAAGCAATACCAACTAGACCAGTAAGCATTGCACCTATAATTGAAATCGTCATCCAACCGATACCGATTCTACGAGAAGTTTTCAAATCTTTAATAGAGGTAATTGCCATAAAGCGGACAATAATATGTGGTTGACCAAAATACCCAAGACCCCATGCTAAAAAGGAAATAATACCAAGAATTGTGGTCCCTTTAAACATATCTAAATGCGATGCATCAACTTGCTTAATCGTATTGAATGTTTCTGTTACACCACCGACATCTGTAAAAGCAACAATTGGTACTAATACGAGAGCAATAAACATAATACACCCTTGCACAAAGTCGGTCCAACTTACTGCTAAAAAACCACCGAATAGTGTATAAGCAACTACGACACCAACAGTTACAAATAAACCAATTTTATAATCAAGGTTGAAAGAATTTTCAAACAAACGTCCACCTGATACTAAACCAGCCGACGCATAAAATGTGAAAAATACTAAAATGACGATAGCGGAGACAAAACGAAGTATTTTCGTACGATCTTTAAATCGATTCTCTAAAAAGTCTGGAATCGTAATTGAATCATTAGCCACTTCTGTATACGTTCGCAAACGCGGGGCAAGAATTAAATAGTTTACATAAGCACCTATTAATAAACCTATCGCAATCCACACACTTGATAACCCTGTCGCATACATCGCACCAGGTAATCCCATTAGCATCCAACCACTCATGTCAGAAGCACCAGCTGATAAAGCTGTAACTGCTGGACCGAGTCCCCTTCCGCCTAACATATAATCTGATAAATCGGATGTCTTCTTATAAGACCAATAACCGATATACAACATACCTGCCATATAAATAGCAAGCGAAGCCATAATCTCAATCTTCACCAAATCTCTCCCTTAGTTACATAAGCCATTCAAAATTTCGAAAAATGACTTTTTCTATTTTCTTGTTTTCGCTTATGGTTCCCTACCTTAACAAACATTTTTTGTTCTTTCAAGTGAACAGGTGTTTTTTACTGCATGTGAAACCCTTCATAAACGCCTTTATCCCAGTGGATTACCCGGTTTTTAAAAGAAATTAAAGTAAAAATATTCAGAAAATAAAACACCTATTTTTTTAATAAAAATAAGCCATACAAATGTATGACTTTTAATCTATTAAACATAGCTTACTTCTATTTACTAGTAGGAAACAATTCTGAGAGAGGAACTATCCCTCCCATCTCATCTTTAAATACAATATGCTCCCTCGTTAAATGACGCGGACTCTTTACTCCCGCTGCTGCTGCTAACGAAAACAAACTATATCTCATACTAATAATATAATTCATAACTCGCCACTTCTTCTCATACGGATCTAACGCTTTTTGATAGTGCGGATTCGTCGTGGCCACACCAGATGGACATTGGCCAGAATTACATTGAAGCGCCATAATACAACCGCTTGCCATCATAAAACCACGTGCCGAGTTTACAGCATCTGCACCAATCGCTAAAGCAATTGCCACTTTATCTGGTGTAATTAATTTCCCCGAGGCAAACACTTTGAATTTATCACGAACACCATACTGATTCGCTGTATCAATACATGTCAGTAACGCTGGAATAAGCGGCATCCCCATACTATCTGCCATCGATTTATATGTTGCTCCTGATCCACCTTCTGAACCGTCAATTGTAATAAAATCCGGATAGATATTTAACTCTTTCATCGTTTTAAATAAATCTTCCAACGGCTCCTGCTGTCCAATTACAATTTTCATACCGATTGGTTTCCCGCCAGTTTCTTGCAACTGTTGAATAAAATAAAGTGTCTCTGCTGCATTATTTAAAAATGAAAATCGATTCGGTGAATTAATTGTCTCTCCCTCTCGTACATTCCGAACAAAAGCAATTTTCTCGTTTACTTTTTGCCCCTCTAAATGACCACCACGTATTTTCGCACCTTGCCCAAATTTCAATTCAAATGCTTTAATATTACTTTCTTTCACTTTCTCCATAAATTTCTCCATTGAAAAATTCCCGTCCTCATCACGGTATCCAAATAGCCCTGGACCAATTTGCGCAACGATATTCGCCCCTGTATGTAAATGTTCTGGAATAACGCCACCTTCACCAGTATTAATCCACGATCCGCCTGCCATTTTCGCTCCAAAGCCGCTCGCTAAAATATAATTTTCGCCAATCGCACCGTAAGAAGTTGCTGATGCCCCAAACATGCCATACAGTTTCCACGGATATTTACGATTTTCGCCGACGATAATTGCATCGTCTTCTTCGTATAACCAAATATTCGTTGTATCCGCTGTCAATTTTTCTCTCCGTGAAAATAATCCTTCTTTATGAATCACATACTTTTTCCCTTCACGTTCTTGCGTTACGTTCACACTTAATTCTTCTGTTAATACCGGAAACAACGTATTAGCAATATAATAACCAGATGCTTCAAAATCTCGTTTCGACCCAAAACCAAGTATTTCAGAGCGATACTTCGCTAAAAACATAACACTTTGAAAATCGTAACGTGAAAAAGGTTTTCCATCTGTATCGTGATCAAACCAATATTGTCGGAATTCCGGCCCTATCTTTTCCAGTAAGTAACGCATTCTTCCTAAGTATGGATGTAATTTTAAAATAGAATGATGCGTCCGTTTTTTTATAAAAAATGTGATAATAAAAAAGACGATTAAAAGCAACATTAATAATAGTAATATGCTAATAATAACGAGTAGCGTTTCACTCATCTCGCTTCCCCCTATGAAATTCCATAATAAAAGGAGAACACTCCATGTGTTCTCCTTTTATCTTTATTCAAATTAATGTAGCAAGATGCTCTTTCGCGTCATATTCAACTAAACTTTCAGCATGTTTAATTCGATGAACAAAATCTGGATTAGCAATTAACGGTCTTCCGAATGCAGCTACGTCAATTGTTCCTTCTTGCAACGCTTCTTCAGCTTCTTTCGGATTCAAATTACCAACCCCAACAATCGTACCCTCCCAATATTTTCTTACTAATTGATGAAAATTCTTTCCGTCAGCAATCACTTGCGTATAATTCATCGTTGAAGGATGAATCATCGTTAACCCAACTTCTTTAAACATATTTACAAATGTTTCAATTGCCAGCTCAGGGTTTTCCCACATATAAGTAGGATTATCCCCTTTAAAAGCAGAGAAACGAAGAAGTGTTTTATCAGCTCCAACTGCTTCTATTACAGCCTCAGTTACTTCTTTCATAAACGTTAATCTTTGCTTTAAGTCACCGCCATATTTATCAGTACGCTTATTAGCAAACTCATAAGTAAATTGATCAATTAAATATCCGTGTGCACCGTGAATTTCTACCCCATCAAACCCAGCTTCAATCGCATTTTTTGCTGCTTGTGCGTATTGACTGATAACTTCTTGTATTTCTTCTAATGTCATTGCTTCTGGTGTATCGAATGGTTTGCGAAAACGTGGAACATTCCCTTCTGCAGCGATGGCAGAAGGCGCTTGGGGCATTTGCCCACCAATTATTTCATGATGACTCATACGACCAACATGCCATATTTGAGCAATAATTGTCCCGCCTTCTTTATGTACTGCCTCTGTAACAGGTTTCCATGAATCAATTTGTTCTTGCGTATAAATCCCTGGTACTCCTGGATTGCCTTTCGCTCTCGGACTAATGACAATTCCTTCTGTAATAATTAATCCAACTCCGTCAGCAGCACGCTTTCTATAGTACTCCACTACATCAGCACCAACTACTCCAGTTTCATTGTCTGCAAAGCATCTTGTCATCGGTGCCATTGCTATGCGATTACGAAGAGACCAAGCTCCGACTTGAATCTGATCAAACAACTTCGTTTCTTCAATATTTTCAAAAGATCCCCAAGCGTTTACATTTGTTCCTTCATAAATACTTGCCGCTTTATTATTAGAACTTGCCATTTTTCTTCCCCCTTAAAAATTCTTGCTATAATCGCATCATACTTACTTTTAAATAGTAACGTCAATTTATACGACTTTTCTATAAAACATTCGAATATCCAAAAAACAGAATGCTATAAATAAACTAAAAAGGTTTCCTTAGTAGGAAACCTTTTTTAGTTGATCATATATGGCTGTCAATTTCTTCATCTCTTTAATATAAAGAATCCCTTATCAATAGAAGTGAAAATGGTTCAGTATTCTTCTAAAAATAATAACTTATATACCTAAAACAATGAAAGCCCTACCTCTCTTTCATCCTTACGGCTCCTCGTCCGTGCCAGTGTGAATCAGGATTGCAAAAATCAAGTAACTATTTTATCGAAGTATTGAATTAAACTTCGAACATTCGTAAAAGAATTAAAAAATAAAAATGGATATGATTGTAGTAATAACAAAAGAGGTTAATGCTCTAAAAGTGGTTTGAAAGAGTTGAATGTCTTTGAAATGATTGATTGTCTATAATTATGTTCCCAAAAAATTCAAAACCTTTTTTGGGATGCCATATATTATTTGTAATGAACCTTAACAAAAGCTTTTTATTTGATTTTCTGTGATACCTTCAATTAATCCCAGTTCACTAATCAAAAATTCATGTGCGTTATCTAACATTTTCTTTTCGCTTGCATTAAGTGCCTTTTCTTTCTGTATACGCATTAAATCACGCACAACTTCAGCACCTTCTTGCATTTTACCCGTTTTTATTTTATCAGTGTTCAATTTATATCTTTGTTTCCACGTAAGTAATCTATCTGATTCTCCATGTTGAAAAATATCTATTATGTGTATTAATGCCGTGATATCCGTTACTGGTCGTATATTTGAACTCAATATTTTCCCTTCAGGAATCATTATTTCCATATTACTAGCCGACATTTTTATAACATAATACTGTTGTTTTTTTCCTGCGATTTCCTTCTCTCCTATGGCTTTAATTATACCTGCTCCTTGCATTGGATAAACAATGTTATCGCCAATTTGAAACAAATAATCCACCTCCATATATGGTAACCTTCTCAAGTTTAACATACTTTTAGTTTTTTAGCAAAATTTTTATTTTATCACAAAAATATTTTATACGTCAACACTTCAGAAGCAAGAAATTAAATTCACACAATACACTATAAAAAACCGCAATTTTATTAACGGTTCCACACACATTCATTCTCTTTTAACATAAAAACACATCACTACATTTGAGTAGTAATGTGTTTTTGATAAAGCGTAAATAAAAATCTACTTTTCCTTCTATATACTAACCTGCTTACTAACTGTTTCCCTCGCTAAAAGAAAACTCATAATCACTTGCGCAGCTACTCGACTCGTCATATCTCTGAAATCAAGAGTTGGATCAATTTCTACAATATCCATCCCTTGCACAAGCGGTTCTTTACCAAGCAATTCAATCGCATCAAGTAAAGTCATACTGTCCATTCCGCCAGGACCGATTGCTGGACAACCTGGTGCGAATGCTTGATCTAGTACGTCCATATCAAGAGAAATGTAAATAGAGGTCACGCCTTGCTTTCTTAATACTTCAATACTTTCTATAATAATATCTTTGATTTCTCGCTCTCGTACATCTTTCATTGTGTACACTATCACACCGTGTTCTTTTGCATATTCATGGTACGCTCGTGCATTTGAAAAATTACGAATACCGATTTGAACGAGTTGTTTTCCTGTAATAACACCATTTTCTAATAAACTACGGAACGGTGTACCATTTGACGGACCACCATCTTCTAAATTGCGCAAATCATGATGGGCATCAAATTGAATAATACCGACCTTCCCTTTACTATTTGCAAATCCTGTTATACTCGGAAAACTAATCGAGTGATCCCCACCAAGAACGATTGGTATCATGTTCGGATTTACTTTCGTTACATGACCAACTGTTTTCGCAATTCGGTTATGACTTTCTTTTATATCCGTCACATGCATCGTAATATCGCCGCAATCATATAAGACACTTTCTTTCATATCATGTTCTTCTGTAATTGCGTACGTGCTATATGCATCTAACATCGCACGAATTGTTTTTGGAGCAAAACTTGCTCCTGAATGACTAATAGACGGTTTAGAAAGGGGTGCTCCAATTAAGGCCGCACCGAATATTTCCACGCCTTCCTCCCAATCTTTAATCATTTCACTCCATTTTGTCACTTCACGATCGATAAACTTGGCATTTTTCTTTAAATAGTGGCCGTGCTCCACGATTGTTCACCTCTTGTATATGCGATATTACCATTCTTCCATACTGTATTTACATGACTTACGCCGTAATGATACGGTACGTAAGCATAATTGTAAGCATCCCATAGCACTAGATCTGCCTTGCGACCTACTCTAATTTTCCCAGCTACGTCACCACGATTAATTGCGTAAGAAGAGTTAACTGTTACGGCATTCCAAACTTCTTCTGGTGTCATTTTCAACTTCAGCATTGCGATGCTCATAATAAGCTGAATGTTTTCCGTTGGACAGCTGCCTGGGTTAAAGTCTGTAGCTAAAGCTACCGCAACACCTTCATCGATCATTTTACGACCGCGAGCAAAGCTTTCTTTATTTAAATAGAAAGTTGTTCCTGGTAATAAAGTGGCTACTGTATTAGAGTTTGCAAGCATTTCAATTCCTTTATCAGAAGCACCAACTAAATGGTCCGCTGATGCTACACCAATTTCAGCTGCCGCTTCCGCACCACCAAGAGGATCAATTTCATCCGCATGAATTTTCACATCAAAGCCAAGCTCTTTCGCTTTTAATAAAAACTCTTTTGACTCTTCAACAGAAAACACGCCTGTTTCGCAGAAAATATCAACAAATTCAGCTAATTGCTTCTCTTTCATTTCTGGCAGTAAGTCTAACATCCATTGTAAAAATTCTTTCGATCTACCTTTATACTCTTTCGGAACTGCATGAGCACCTAAAAATGTAGAAACTAAATCGATTGGATGCTCTTTTTGTAATTGTGCAGTTGCCTCTAATTGTTTCCATTCTGTCTCATCATCTAATCCGTAACCACTCTTCGCTTCTACAGTTGTAACTCCGAAAGATAGCATACGGTCTAAATGGAATTTCGCTTTTTGAACGAGTTCTTCTTTCGACGCCTGTTTCGTTGCATTTACCGTCGAAAGAATACCTCCGCCTTGTTCCAAAATTTCTAAGTACGGAACTCCTTGTAATTTTAGCGCGATTTCATTTTCACGAGATCCACCAAATACAAGATGAGTATGCGGGTCAACAAGACCAGGAGAAACCATTTTCCCGCCGCAATCAATAACTTCTTTCGCTTGTAATCCTTTCGCTTCTTCCGCTGTTCCAACGAAGGTAATTACGCCGTTTTCAATTCCAACCGCACCGTTTTCGATAACAGGAAGCGTGTTCATCGCTTCCCGTCTTAACAAGCCATCTTCTTGATCCATTGTTAGCAATTGACCGATATTTATTAGTAAAGTGTCCAGCATGTTTTCTCCTCCTTATTTCATCATTGGAATGTTAACGCCTTTTTCTTTCGCAGTTTCCACAGCTAAGTCATATCCTGCATCCACGTGACGAACAACACCCATACCAGGGTCAGAAGTTAATACGCGCTCAATACGTTTTGCTGCTGCTTCTGTTCCATCTGCAACGATAACCATTCCAGCGTGAAGTGAATAACCCATACCAACGCCGCCACCGTGGTGAACAGATACCCAGCTTGCACCGTTTACACTGTTAATTAATGCATTCAAAATTGGCCAGTCAGCTACTGCATCACTACCATCTTTCATCGCTTCTGTTTCACGGTTTGGAGATGCTACTGATCCGCAATCTAAATGGTCACGACCGATAACGATTGGTGCTGATAATTCACCATTTGCAACCATTTCATTAATGATGCGACCAAATTTCGCGCGCTCACCGTAACCAAGCCAACAAATACGTGACGGAAGACCTTGGAACTCAACTTGCTGACGAGCCATACGGATCCAGTTACATAAATGCTCATTATCAGCAAACTCACGTAAAATTACTTCGTCTGTTTTATAAATATCTTCTGGGTCACCAGAAAGTGCTACCCAGCGGAATGGTCCTTTTCCTTCGCAGAATAATGGACGGATAAATGCTGGAACGAATCCTGGGAAATCGAATGCATTTTTCAAACCTTCATCAAAAGCAACTTGGCGAATGTTATTTCCGTAATCAAATGTAATTGCGCCTTTTGCTTGCATAGCAAGCATTGCTTCTACATGTTTTGTCATGCTTTCTTTTGATAATTGTACGTAGCGCTCCGGATCTTCTTCACGAAGTTTTGCTGCTTCTTCTAATGTGTAACCTACTGGAATATAACCGTTTAATGGATCATGAGCAGATGTTTGATCTGTAACTAAATCTGGCGTAATATTACGCTTCACTAGCTCTGGTAAAATCTCTGCCGCATTTCCTAATAAACCAATAGAAATCGGTTCTTTCTTCTCTTTATACTCGTTCGCAACAGTTAATGCTTCTTCTAATGATTCTGTATACATATCACAGTATCTCTTTTCAATACGGCGATCGATACTGCGCTTATCAACATCAATAGCGATAACAACACCGCCATTCATCGTTACAGCAAGAGGTTGTGCACCGCCCATACCACCTAAACCAGCAGTAAGTGTTAATGTACCTTTTAATGAACCACCGAAATGTTGACGTGCCGCTTCACCAAACGTTTCATATGTCCCTTGTAAAATACCTTGTGTCCCGATGTAAATCCAGCTACCTGCTGTCATTTGTCCATACATCATAAGACCTTTTTTCTCTAGTTCACGGAAGTGATCCCAGTTCGCCCACTTCGGTACTAAGTTTGAGTTCGCTAAAAGAACGCGAGGTGCATCTTCATGTGATTTAAAGATTGCAACTGGTTTTCCTGATTGAACAAGTAATGTTTCATCGCTTTCTAACGTTTTTAATGAATCTACAATTGCATTGTAGCTTTCCCAGTTACGAGCTGCACGGCCGATTCCACCATATACAACTAATTCTTCTGGCTTTTCAGCAACTTCCGGATCTAAATTGTTCATTAACATACGAAGTGCAGCTTCTTGCACCCACCCTTTCGTTTGTAACTCAGTACCTCTTGGCGCGCGAATTGTTTGTTGTACTTTTTCCATTTCAATCTCTCCCTTTTCTCATTTTATAGTGCTGCGTTTACATCTAATCTTTCTTTTATCGAATAATTCGTTTTTAACCAATGCGTAATATTTTCAATATCTGTTGAGAATATACGGTCATTTGTAATAGAAGGTACTTGCTGACGACCTTGATGATAGAAACTCTTCGTCACTGTACTCATGTTTTCAATACCGCGATATTCTGCGGCTTGCATCGCACAAATCATCTCAATCGAAAGAACACGTCTTACATTTTGAATAATTTGATGTGCATGGCGTGAAGCAATTGTTCCCATACTTACGTGATCTTCTTGGTTAGCTGATGACGGGATTGAATCAACACTCGCCGGATGTGCTAACGTTTTATTTTCAGAAACTAGTGACGCTGCAGCATATTGCATAATCATTGCACCAGACTGAAGTCCTGGTTCTGGACTTAAAAATGGTGGTAAATCGTTTAACTGCGGATTCACTAAACGCTCAATACGGCGCTCTGAAATATTTGCAAGTTCTGCCATTCCAACTTTTAAGAAGTCCATCGCAAATGCAATTGGTTGACCGTGGAAATTACCACCTGAAATTACTTTTTCTCCGCCATCAAAAATAAGCGGATTATCTGTCGCGGCATTCATTTCAATTTCTAATTTTTCTTTCACATAATTTAAAACTTGCCAAGAAGCACCGTGTACTTGCGGAATACAGCGAAGTGAATAGGCATCCTGCACACGTAGTTCTCCTTGTTTCGTTGTTAATTTACTATCATGAAGGATGTCACGAATTCTGCTTGCTACTTCCACTTGCTCTTTATAACCACGTGCTTTATGAACATTTTCATCAAATGCATCAATAATGCCTTGTAAACCTTCAATTGTCATAGATGCAATTAATTCAGCTTGATAAGCCGTTGCTTCTGCTTCTATATAAGAAAGAACTCCTTGCGCTGTCATCGCCTGCGTACCATTAATTAACGCCAGACCTTCTTTCGCTTCAAGTTCAATTGGCTCAAGACCTTCTTCTGTAAGAGCGACCATTGCATGAACGCGTTTTCCTTTATAGAACACTTCACCTTCGCCTAATAATACGAGCGCAAGATGAGATAAAGGTGCTAAATCGCCACTCGCACCAAGTGAGCCTTGTTGTGGAACAACTGGGTGAATTTTACGATTTACAAACTCAAGAAGCATATTTACAACGAGCGGTCTAACACCAGATACTCCTTTAAGCATCGTGTTTGCTCGTAAAATTAACATACCGCGTGATACTTCTTCAGGGAATGGCTCGCCTATCCCACATGCATGTGACTGAATTAAATTATGTTGAAGTGCCTTTACATCATCTTTTTGAATTAGCACATCACTAAACTTTCCAAATCCAGTTGTAATACCGTAAACAACTTTTCCGTCCTCTACAATTTTCTCAACTACTTCGCGGCACTCTGCCACCTTTTGCATACTAGTTGGACAAGCTGTTACACCTTCTCCTTCAAGTAACAACCTCTTCATTTCTTCAATTGTCAATGTGTGTCCTGTTAACGTAATCATTGTTTTTCCTCCTTAAAAAGGCAAAAGGGGACCTTATCTTTTTAAGACAGACTTCTGTCCTAAAAAAGTAAGGCCCCCTTCTAACTAATAGACTATGGGCAAATCATATGTGATTAATTCCTAAACCAATCGCCTCATGCTCAGATCCTTTTACAGGTGCACCAATCGTTCCATATAATGCAACAGCAACCCATTCGCCCTCTTTTTTTCCGTCGTATGGTGTACCGCGCACAATCGCAAAGCGAAGTCCTACTGTACGAAGAACGTCTGCTAACTGAATTTGACCTCTCGTCACTCCGTACAAAGCTTCCATAATTGCGTGATAAAGTGCATGTGTTTCTCTGTAAACGTCTGTTTCAATAACTTGGTTGCTCTTAGCCGCTGTTTCCATTGCTGCGACAACCTTTTGCGAATTCATCGAACCCACTTTCCCCGTACAATACTTCCAACCTTTTGGGATAGATAATACAGGGCTTTCATTCTCATCCGCAAGTGCCAACAGCATGGCCATACGACCAATTCGATGTGTTCCTTGAAGAAGCATGTGACTCTCTCATTTCTTTTAATTATTTGAATATTTCTTAATTTAAGAATATATGAAAACGGTTAAATCGTCAATAGTTTAAACTCACATTCAAACAATTTTTTCATCCCCTCCATTTGTGTACACAAATGATTTACACAAATTTTTCAGGCGTGTTATAGTCTCACTAACCGATACAAAGGGGAGAGATTTCAGTGACAAAGCGAAAAAATATTCATTTTCGAATTGAAGAAAAATTACTTGAAAGGTTTGAAGCTGCACTCCATTACGAAGGCTTAAAGAAAACCGACGTATTAACGCACGCAATTCAGCAATTTTGCACGAAGGTGGAATGCGAAAAGATGAATGATGTAAAACGCCAGTACAATGTAAGCAACCATTTACAAATACGTATTGATACGCATAAACATTACGAAGAAAAACAAGTGAATTTAGATGAAGTCGTCATGGATCATTTACAACTTCAAGGAGACGAGAAAATATTAGAGGTTGGGTGCGCTAACGGAAAATTTCTTTCCTTTTTGCAAGCGAATGGCCATAAAGGTCAATTAACAGGTTTTGATCAATCAGAAGCCATGCTCTGTGAAGCCACTAAAACAAATACTTTAATTGAATGGAGACTAGGTGACGCTGAAAAACTTCCTTTTGAAGCCAATTGCTACGACTGGATCGTCGCAAGACATATGTTATATCATATGAAAGATGTTGAAAGAACTATCCAAGGGTTCCATAAAGTAATACGTCCTGGTGGCTCACTTTTAGCTACTACAAATTCTGACGTTACATTACCTCGTATAGTTGAAATGTGTAATCGCATGTTAGACGCATTTGATTTACCGAAAACAACATCTTCAGTCACGCCATTTTGTTTGGAAAATGGTAAAGAGATATTACAGTCTGTTTTTTCAACTGTTGAAGAAGCAGTTATTCATAATGCTCTCGTTTTTCATCATGCTACTCCAATTGTAAACTATATTTCTAGCATGTTTCCGTCGCTAAATATACCTGATAATACACATCTTCACGCCGAAATGAAGGAATGGCTAAAAGAAGAAGTAGAAAATGAATTGGCAATTCATAACGGTATATGGCGCGATCCGAAAACGTTAGCCATTTATCGATGTCAAAAAGAAAAAAGCTAGCAAATGCTAGCTTTTATACATTCTCAGGCAAAAGCTCCTCCATCATCACATTCCCCTTACCACTGTAAAAATTTATATTGTGTTCGTTCGCTATCCCAAAATAAGAGGCAATCGCTATTCCAAATGGTACAAATGCATGCCCCTGCGCTGTAATAATGTTTGAATGTTCCACAACTTCTTCATACACAAAATTTTCTACTGGAAAACAATCTAATTTTCTATAATCTATAGTTACTGTATACGGGTTTTCTTTGAATAAGCCTGCTTTTGCTAGTGCATACGGTCCCGCACAAATAGCAGCTACTAATTTTTCTTGTTCGTGAAACTGACGGATGACTGAAAAGAGTCCTTCTGCATCCTTCATATGTATCGCATCTCCGCCTGGAATAATAATCCCCTCATATTCTTCTACACGTACTTCACTTAATTCTATATGCGGTTGCACTTGCAAACCTGTTTCACTTATAATCAATTCTTTCGTTAAACTCGCTGTAATAATTTCATATTTATTTTTCAACAATGCCGTTGCTACTGTTATTTCAAACTCCGCAAATGTTGGGTATACAAATAAAAGTATTTTTTTCATATCCCTCTCTCCTTTAACCAATCCATAAAATATCCCTCTAATTCTTCCGCTGTTAATCTATTCGTGTCCACATAAGTTACAGGAAATTGTTTATACCAGTCTTTTTCAGTTTCTACTAATTTAAATTGCTCCTCAAATGTACTTCTGTTTCTTGTTCTATCATTATTTTTTCTATTATATAAATTACTTTCCGAGCCATCTAAATAAAAAATAGCATCTGAACGACATTCTCTTAATTTATATAATTCATCTCTTAATGCAGTTTCTATATCCCACTCTTCTCCTATAATCTTTGGATAAAAGAGCGTAAAAAACTTAATATCTTCTGGCCCGCGATCAAAAATTACAACTGAATCTTTTACATTTTGAAACTCCTTTATTTTTGCTTCCATAAACATTTTTTGATTTAGAATAAACCCTTCTTTTGAATTTATATCCAAATTTAATACTCTTCGCTTTTCTACAATTGGATAAGGGTTTTCATATATAACTGAAAACCCACATCGCTCTAACCTTTTAGTCAATGTCGTTTTTCCGCTTGCCATCGGTCCTTGGAGTGAAATTACATATGCCATTCCTCTCATTCCCTTGCGCTTTAGTAAAACTATAATATACAGAATCTTGAAAACTATCAACAAAATATATATCATCTTGTTTCTTATTCTTATCTAACATATAATAAAAAATAGAGATTATGACGGACGCATTAATAATGTAAGCTTGGAAATCCAAGCTTACATTATTTTTTGCTTTCCCTTTTCAAATAAAAAGAGTATACTAGATTAGAACGTATGTTCTTAATGATTACATACAGTAAGGAGATAAGACAATGGTATACGATACAAAAGCAATTTCTTGGAACGAGTCTTTAAAACAACTTCAACGCCGCTATACAAACAAACAAGTTGACCGAAAAGAATTTGAGGATATTGAACTGATGGAATTCTTCCGCGATAACGACTACATTTCTTTACCTACACATATAAGCGGCCTATCAACAGCACGTTTTACTTCTTACTCTATTTTCACAACTGAAGATAAAGATCGTAAAGTTGGCACATTAATCATTGAATATGTAGAAGATGATAATAATAATTTATGTGTGGAACAACTATACTTCGTTTAAATGATAACGCTTGGTCAAAATGACCAAGCGTTCTTGCTTTCTATCAATCTCACTGTTTATAATATAAATAAAAGAAAACCGCAATCATTAAGGGGGGATACTCTTGCTCGAAGGATGGTTCAGTTGGTTTATTGTACTGTGGACTGTTATTTTATTAGGACTTATGTCTATCGGTGGATACTTTATGTTCAGAAAATTTTTAAAACGACTACCAAAAGAAGATGGTATGTCCATTTTAGATTGGGAAGAGCACTATATTAATAAAACGAGGCATTTATGGGATGACGAACAAAAACAATTGTTAGAAGAGCTCGTCAGTCCTGTTCCAGAGCTATTTCGCGATGTTGCTAAATCAAAAATTGCTGGCAAAATCGGTGAACTAGCCTTACAAGAAAAAGCCTCTCAAATTACACAAGATTTAATTATTAAAGGGTATATTATTGCTACACCGAAGCGTGATCATAAATTTTTAGTAAAAAAACTACAAGAAAAAAAGATTGATTATTCTCATTATCAATCTTTACTAACAAAATCTACCTCATAAAAAAAGATTGCTAACTTATAGCAATCTTTTTTAACTTACAGTTACTGATTTTACTGCTGTTAATTTAGCCTCCGCCAAGTCTATTTGTAATCCAACCGCACTTGTATAAATTGTATCTCCGGTACCTGTAATATTTACTTGTGTAGATGTCGTATTTGGTGCAATAGAACCTGTTGCATTTACATTTGTAATATCAAACTCAGCTCTTGCATTTGCAGTTGTAGTCGTTCCAGAAAAATTCCGATCTGCAAAACTACCAATTGTATTTAAATTTCCATTAATATCATTTACTTGCCCTCTAAAAAAGTTCCCTATTGGATTATTTGGTCCTGTTAATGTCACAGAGTTCAATTGAAAATTATCACCTGTAAAATTCGGATCACCATTTACCGCCATTACAAAAGCTCTTGCTGTCACCGTCCCTGTAGCTGGTGTAAAAAATCCTGAAATGGTTTGTGGTGTACCGGATAATAAAAAACCTGGAAATAAACTCACATTTCTCATCGGATATGAGGAATCACGATATACAACAATCAACGACCATCCTGCACCATAACCAACTGGCTGACGCGTAGGTAATCTTCTCACACTATATCTTCCTGCTGCTCGATTCGGTAAACCTTGCAGTAAAGATGTAACGTCTGCTGCTCGATTATAAACATTGGCTATAAAAGGGAGATTTGTCCCTTCTGATGACCATGCTGAATTAATTGTCACTTGTGTACTCGTTCCATCAGGCGTAACTAAATTTGGCGGATTCGCATCAACAACAGCAGTTGTAACAGCCGTATCCAATCCACCTGACCAAACAAGTAACGCAAAATCTACAACCGCCGTAGCTGGAACGATAGTAGTTGATGGATTTAATTCAGCCCATGAGCCATCTAATGTCCAATCATTTGTTGTACCTCCAAATGTATTCGGGTCCGTCGATGAAGGAACTCCTCCAAAAGTAGAATCTGTATTTAATGTTATAAGTGCATTGTAAGCAAAGTTTGTATTTGCAGTACCGCGCATTCCCATCGTATTACCCGTATGCATCATAAATAAGTTATCGTTTTTACCGTAAGCTTGAACAAAAGCCAATAGAATTCACTCCTATTAGGATAAAAAATTTTATTAAAGTTTTCAATTTTTTAACTCACTATTACTGATTTTGTAGCAGTTAAACGTGCCTCCGCTAAATCTATTTGTAAACCGACAGCACCAGCGTAAAGATAATCAAATGTATTTGGGATATTCACGATAGTAGAAGTAGAGCCGGCTGTTAACACGCCATTTGCGGGTACATTTGTCACATCAAACTCTGCACGCCGATTAGTCGCAGAAGTACCAATTGGCATATTTCTATCCCCAAAACTTCCGACTGTATTTAAATTTCCCAAATAATTATTTACTTGTGAAGCAAAAAAGTTATTTATTAAATTATTAGGTCCTGAAAGTCCCGTACCGTTTAAGTTAAATCTATCACCTGTCGCATCAGTATCACCATTAATTGCCATTGTAAATACACGAGCATTAACCGGCGCTACAGCTGGAGTGATAAAATTTGAAATCGTTGCTGTCTCACCCAATGTAGAAATGAGTAAACCAGTATATAAACTAACATTCCTAATAGGATATGAATTATCGCGATATACAACAACCAATGCCCATCCTACGCCTGTCCCTTGCGTCGGAGGATTTGCCGTGGGAACCCTTTCTACAAAATAATCCCCCGCTGCTCGATTTGAAAGCCCTTGTAGAATATTTGTTACATTTGCAGCACGTGTATAAATGGTACCTTGAAATGTTCCGCTTGATCTCGTCTCTCCCCATGCAGGAACACTCGTAATTGTATGAGTGACCCCATCCGGTGTTTGTAAAGTAGGTATATTGTTATTTACCACCGTTTCTGTCACAGTTGCACTCAATGTTCCTTGCCATACTAGCATTGCAAAGTCTATAGTTGCTGTTGCTGGTACATCTGTTACTGAAGGATTAAGTCTTGCCCAAGAACCATTTAATGTCCAATCATTTGTCGTTCCCGCAAAAGTTAATGGATCTACCGAAGAAGGAACTCCTGCAAAACTTAAATTTGTATCTCTTGTTATTAATGCATTGTATTGATACGCCGTCGCTGTTGTAATACCACGCATGCCAACTGTATTCCCTGTGTGTACCATAAATAAAGAGTCCGTTTTCGTATATGTTTGTACAAAAGCCAACAATTCCACTCCCCTTCCATATAAGATAAATATTTATTCGCTATTTCATTTAATGCAAACAAGTAAAAAAAGTTCCATTTGTATATGCACAGACTAATTTGGGCAAAAAAAAAGCCTTTGCCTATTCCTATTCATTTAAATTTGAATAGGATGCAATGACGAGCTCATTTTATACTAATATTTACACATAGTATTGTTTCTAGATTATTAAATAATGCTATTTGTAAATATTCCATGCCTTGACCGGATTTAAATTTATACAGAAAGGACGAATCTAATGGCAATAGCAACAATAGGAAGTCGTTTAACCTATACAATCGTTGTCCAAAATACCGGAACACTTCCTGCCCAAAACGTTACATTTACAGACCCCATACCCGCTGGCACTACTTTCGTTCCAAACAGCGTTACAGTTGATGGCGTTGCAACAGCTGGAAATCCTGCTACTGGTATTCCCATTAGCAACATTCCTGCTGGCGGCTCTGTTACAATTACCTTTCAAGTAGATGTTACAAGTGTCCCTACCCCACCAGTTGCAAGTAACGTAGCATCATTTGGATACGAATTTCAACCTGCACCTAACGCACCCACTATCACACGTACGACAACAAGCAATATTGTTAATACAGATATTTTCACAGCTAATGTCGCATTAACAAAAGCAGTAGATAAAACAATTGCTACTATCGGTGATACGATTACGTATACAATTACGGCCACAAATCAAGCCACATTAGCTGCTAATAATGTTATCATTACAGACACGCCTCCTGCCGGCACATCGTTCGTACCGGGTAGCGTTACAGTTAATGGTACTTCTACTACAGATAATCCTGCTACTGGAATAAATGTAGGAACGATTGCTGCAAACGGGAATGCTACAATTACGTTTCAAGTTCAAGTTAATACTCTCCCTACACCTAACCCTATTCCAAATAGTGCAACTTCAGGCTTTCAATATAATCCACCAAACCAACCACCAATTAACAGAAACTCTACAAGTAATATAGTTGAAACACAAATTAATGCTACTATCATAAATCCAACTAAAAGTGCAAACCAACAAATTGTGAATATTGGTGACATCATTACGTATACGATTACTGTTCCAAATAACGGTAATATTTCAGCGACAAATGTTTCCATCACCGACCCTATCCCTACTGGCACTACTTTTATTCCAAACAGTGTTACAGTTAATGGAACGGCACAATCTGGCGTAACTCCAACAAATATTCCGCTAGGTACAATTCCTGCTGGTCAAACTACAACTGTCACATTTCAAGTCCAAGTCACTTCCCTCCCAGCTAACGGAACGATTACTAACGAAGCAAATGTAACATTTACGTCGCAACCGAATCCGGCTGAACCCTCAACAACCACTACGATAACACCACCTCCAACAACTACTTCTGTACGAACTGCAATTGTAAATCCAACAAAAACTGCTAGTCCACAAATTGCTGATATCGGTGATATTATTACGTATACGATTACTGTACCAAATACAGGAAACATCGCTGCAACGAACGTTATTGTAACTGATCCAATTCCAAGTAGCACTACATTTATTCCGAATAGCGTCACAATTAACGGTACTTCACAACCTGGCGTAAACCCTTCTGGTGGTATACAAATTGGAACAATCGCAGCTGGTAATACTGTCACTGTCACTTTCCAAGTTCAATTTACCGCTCTCCCAGAGAATGGCCTAATCCGAAATATCGGAACCACAACATTTACGTATCAACCAGATCCTACAAAACCAGCTATTACAACAACAAACCCTACACCACCTACTACTACTCCTGTTAACACCGCTATTACAAACCCTGTTAAAACGGCGGATAAAACTACTGTTGATATTGGTGATGTTATTACGTATACGATTACTTTCACTAATGATGGTACGATCCCTGCTACAAATGTAGTTTTTACTGATACCATTCCTACTGGTACAACATTCATTCCGAATAGCGTAATCTTAAATAATGTACCGGTTCCAAATTCAAATCCCGCACTAGGAATCCCGGTTGGAACAATTAATCCCGGTGAAACCAAAACACTATCTTTCCAAGTTCTTGTTACACAAATTCCAGCTGGCGGCGTTATTGCAAACGAAGCTTCAACGACATATACGTACCAGCCAGATCCAACAAGGCCGCCGGTTACCACAACCGAACCGACAGCACCTACTACAGTCTCCGTTAATACCGCTACAGTTAACCCTACAAAATCTGCTGATCGTACTTTCGTTGATATTGGTGATGTTATTACGTATACAATTAGTTTACAAAATAACGGCACTGTTCCCTCAACAAATATTGTACTAACAGATCCAATTCCAAACGGTACAACATTTATTCCAAATAGCGTCACGATTGATGGTGTCTCACAACCTAACAGTAATCCTGAAAACGGTATATCGATTGGTACTTTAAATCCAAATCAAGCAAAAACAATTACATTCCAAGTTCAAGTTACAAGTGTCCCGCCAAATGGAATTATAGAAAACCAAGGCAGTGTATCATTTAATTATATTGTTAATCCAAATGAGCCTCCTGTTACAACAACTACCCCAACTCCTAAAACAGAAACTCAAGTTGGGACCGTTATTACAGCGCCTACAAAATCTGCCGACAAACAAGTTGCTGATTTAGGAGATACGATTACCTTACCTACACGGTCACATTTACAAATAACGGGACCGTTCCGGCTACAAATGTAGTCGTTACAGACCCTACACCTAACGGAACTATTTTCGTTCCAAATAGTGTTACAATCGATGGCATTACAACGCCAGGAGCAGCCCCATCACTTGGTATACCACTTGGTACCATTTCTGTCGGAGAAACGAAAACAATCACGTATCAAGTTGTCGTTACAAACTTACCACCTGATGGAATAATTAGAAACCAAGCATCCTTCACTTACCAATATCAACCGAACCCAAGTGAGCCTCCTGTCACAACAACTACCACCACTCCAAGTGTAAACATTCCAATTAATAATCCTAATCCAACGACTACAAAATCTGCTGATCGACAAGTTGTTGATATAGGGGATACGATTACTTTTACTGTAACATTCCAAAATAGAGGGACCGTCCCCGCTACAAATATTATTATAAAAGATACACTTCCATCTGGTGTTTCTTTCGTTCCAGGTAGCGTTGTCGTAAATGGCACATCACAACTTGGAGAAAACCCTGAAATTGGTATACCCGTCGGCACTGTAAATCCCGGTCAAAGTATTATAGTTACGTTCCAAGGTGTAGTAAATAGTATCCCGCCCGGAGGAGTTATTAGAAATCAAGCAAATGTTACATTCACATACGAGCCAAATCCAAATGAACCTCCCGTTACGACAACTATTACAACTCCTGAAACAGAAACAGCAGTTAATACCGCTACACTAAATCCACAAAAAACAGCAGATCGCTCCTTCGTTGCATTAAATGATGTCATTACCTATACTCTCTCATTTCAAAACACCGGTACTGTTCCTGCTACGAATATAACAGTAATAGATTCTATCCCTGCCGGTACTGTATTTATTCCAGATAGTGTTACGATTAATGGGATTCCTCAAGCAGGAACAAATCCATCATCAGGAATTTCACTTGGAACTTTAGCGCCATCCGAACGCGCAACGATTACTTTCCAAGTACGAGTAATAAACATCCCTGCTAGCGGCGAAATCCGAAATCAAGGTAGTGCAACATTTAATTATCAACCGGATCCAAATTTACCTCCAGTCACAAAAACAGAAACAACTCCTGAAACAACAACTCCTATCCAAACTGTAGTCATAAGTCCAACAAAAACAGCAAACCTTACGTTTGCAGAAATTGGCGATATTGTAACTTATACTGTCACATTTACAAACCAAGGAACTATACCTGCTACTGGTGTAACAATTACAGATTCTTTACCACCGGGTACAACTTTTATTACGAATAGTGTTACTGTAAACAATGTCGCTCAACCCGGCGTAAGTCCAGTCACAGGAATTCCTGTTGGAACAGTTAATCCCGGCGAGACAGTTACTGTTACATTCCAGATTCAAATAAACGCTATTCCTCCTAATGGAAAAATAGAAAATACAGCAAGTGTTACCTACACTTCTCAGCCTAATCCTAGCGAACCTCCTATTACAACAACAGAAACGACTCCTACCGTAACTTTACCTGTTCGTACCGCTAACCCGAACCCGCAAAAAACAGTGGATCGTGAGTTTGCAAGTATTGGTGATACGCTCACTTATACAATCACCCTTCAAAATACTGGTAATATACCTGCAACTAATGTCATTATTACAGATTCTATCCCTACTGGAACTACATTTATCCCTGGTAGCGTTACGATTAATGGCATTCCACAACCTAATTTGACCCCTGAAACAGGAATCCCAGTTGGCACATTAAACCCTAGACAAGTAGTGACTGTTACTTTAGAAGTACAAATAACAGCTTTACCACCAAATGGCATTATCTCAAATGAAGCAAATGTCACTTACACATCTCAACCAGATCCGACACTCCCGCCTATTACAACAACCACACCGACTCCAATCGCAGAAACAATTGTACAAAATGCAGAATTAGAGTCAACAAAAACAGTAGATTTGCCAATCGCTAACATTGGCGATGCACTCACTTATACAATTACCCTTGAAAACACTGGAAATATTCCTATGACAAATGTATCTGTCATTGATCAACCACCAGTAGGCACACAATTTATTGTAGATTCTGTTACAGTAAATGGCCTTTCACAACCAGGTGTTGATCCAAGCATTGGGATACTCATTGGTACAATACAACCAAATCAAATAATAACCATTACGTTCCAAGTAACGATTACGAATATACCCCCTAATGGGGTTGTTACAAATGTTGGTTCAATCAACTTTACCTCTCAGCCTAATCCAAATGAACCTCCTATTACAAAAACAGAAGAAACACCACCAGTTAATACTGAAATCATTAATAGTATTATTAATCCATCGAAAACGGCTGATCGAAACAACGTTGATATAGACGATATCATTACGTACACCGTTACATTCCAAAACTTACAAACTGTTCAACTAACAAATATCATTTTTACAGATTCGATTCCAGTTGGTACGACTTTCATTCCAAATAGTGTAACAATTAATGGTATCCCAACTAGTGATGTTGATCCAGCTCTTGGCATTCCTCTTGGCACATTAAATCCTAGTCAATCAGTTGTTGTAACTTTTCAAGTTCGCGTTGTTTCCATACCACCTAACGGAATTATTATAAATGAAGCTACTATCACCTACACATTCCAACCTAATCCTGGAGAACCTCCAGTAACAGTGACTACTCCAACGCCTCCTACTACTACCAATGTCAACACGGCAACAACAAACCCTACAAAATCCGCTGATAAAGTATTTGCTTTATTAGGTGACACAATCACCTATACAATCTCCTTACAAAATACAGGAACTGTCCCTGCAACAAATGTACTTGTAACCGATCCTATTCCAGCTGGTACTACTTTCATTCCGAATAGCGTTACGATTAACGGCGTCACGCAACCTGGTATCGTTCCTAGTTCCGGAATTCTTATCGGTACATTAGAACCTAACACTTCAGCCGTCGTAACTTTCCAAGTTCAAGTAACTTCGATACCACCGACAGGCTTTATCGAAAATGAAGGGATCGTTTCATTCCAATATCAGCCAGATCCTACTAGACCACCTGTATCTGTTACTACGCCTACACCTACTACAAAGACGCAAGTAAGTGAAGTTACTATTAATCCTAACAAACAAGGTAACCCTCAAACTATTAATCTTGGTGATACTGTCACATATACAATTACGTTCCAAAATGTCGGGAATATTAATGCGACAGATGTTATTATTACAGACCCTACTCCATCTGGTACTACTTTCATTCCGAATAGCGTTACGATTAATGGCGTCACGCAACCTGGAACAAATCCAAATAATGGTGTAAACGTTGGGACTGTAACTCCAGGACAAATTGTTACATTAACTTATCAAGTTACTGTAACTGAACTCCCACCAGACGGTATTATTAAAAACACTGCAACTGTCACTTACACATTCCAGCCAAACCCTAGCGAACCCCCTATTACTATTACAGATCCTACTCCAACTGTTGAAGTATCCGTTATTACACCTACACCTAACCCAAATAAACTAGCCGACAAACAAATTGTAGATATAAATGAAATCATAACGTATACTGTAACCTTCCAAAATCGCGGATCAGTCCCTGCAACTTCCGTTATCATTACTGATCCGTTAGCAAATGGGTTAACGTTTCTTCCAGGTACTGTTGTAATAAATGACATTTCAGATCTTGGAGCAAATCCTGTTGTAGGTATACCTGTTGGAACAGTCAATCCAAACGATACAATTACTGTTCAATTCCAAGCAAGAGTCACAAGTGTACCACCTGGTGGTATTATTCGAAATCAAGCAACTGTTACTTTCACATATGAACCAGGTCCTGGTGAACCTCCTATTACAATTACAGACCCTACTCCAATTAACACAACGAATGTAACTACAGCTATATTAAATCCGAAAAAAACAGCCACGCCGGAAACAGTTACTTTAGGTGATATCATTAATTGTCGATAGGTAAGTCTTTGAGGTTATCTCCAACTTTTCCCCCGATCCGCACGGTACGTGCCACTTTCACGGCATACCGCGGTCCACCTATATTGTAGTTTTCTTTTCATCTAATAATGATAAGCTCTAAGCAAACAACGCTAGTTGTTCATGTTCCATATCCACTTCATTTTGTGATTACATACAGATTTCCTCATTTTTGACTAATTTCCGCAATTTATTAAGTTTGCCTAACTGTTCCTCGTTGAGTTTTAATTTATTGAGGAATTGGTTTATGGTTTCTATATTGGTCGCGTGTATTAGTGTATGGACACTTGGCTTGATGATGGTAAGATTTTTGTAGCTGTCATCCCTTGTTTCACTCCATAATCGCTTATGGTGACAGTGGATGTCCCAAGGCGAGAGTTTCTCACCTGTTACACTGCATCTTCCTTTTTGTGCAATATAAAGAGAAATTCGATTATCATTGTATTCTATGGTTGCCCGTTCATTTATAACTGGGTTTTCTCTTAACCATTTCAGTTCCGCTTCGGTTATTTCTGCCAAGTTTTTGTGTATAAGGGCTCGTCCTTCTGCGGTGTATCTGTTAATAGATTGCTTTTTCATCATCGGTTTTTTGTGTTGAATATAGGAGATTGGTAAAATAGGACATTTCATGAGAAATCTCATCGCTTTTGACTTTAGGTATGGTTTAATACCTCTGTCTTTCCCTTTATATTTCCCTATATTCGTGTATCCGTTTGTGTTGCTTTTTCCTCTAATTTTTGACTTTGGGAATCTGTTATACATCATGTGACCAAGACTATGGTTCATTTTACTGAAATCCAGGGAAGCATGCGTTGCTATTTTATAATAGTTGTGCTTACCAATGACCATGCTGTTGTATATACTGATTCTCTTAATTGTTTCATTAGAGTTTGGGGTTCTCTGTATCCTTTTCACTTGTTTTGCTAAATCTTGTTTTGTTTTTTCCAGTGCTTTTGGAGAGATGTGTGTTACTGCAATGTATCGTGTGTTACCGTTCTTCTTACCTTTCTTTACAGCCTTAAGAGTGAAACCTAAGAATTCACTCTGTTGCTTTTTCAGATTGGTTACTTTAGACTTTTCGGTTGAGATAGGCAGTTTTAGACGTTCTTCTAACCACATTTGAGTTGCTTCGAAAATTTTCTCCGCATTCCTACGTGTATTTGTAAAGATTTTAAAATCATCTGCGTATCTTACGATATACATTGGTTTCATCTTGGATGTTTTGGATAGACAATATGTTACAGTGTCATTACTCCAAATCCCATCTTTCAATCTCGGCTTTACCTTCTTGGCTTTGAAAGTTTCCCATTGATTACTAATCCACCAGTCAAATTCGTTAAGGTTAACATTGGCGAGTAGTGGACTAAGGATACCACCTTGCGGGGTACCTTTGGTCGGAAATATCGTTTTGCCGTTAGGCAGTTGCACTGGCGCTTTCAATATTTTCCGGATAATGACTAGTAGTTGTTTGTCACGAATACCCAGTGTCCATAGTTGGCGCATGAGTTTGACGTGACTTACTTCGTCAAAGAATCCCTGAATGTCTATATCCACCACATATGTAAGGTTTTGCTGATTTACCCGTTTTGTTGCGTCTGCTATAGCATTTTCAGCACTTCTGTTTGGGCGAAATCCATGACTTCGGTTACAGAAGTGTGCTTCACAGATAGGCTCCATTACTTGTAAGATGCATTGTTGGATAATCCTATCCCACATACTTGGTATTCCCAGAGGTCTGGTTTTCCCATTGGGTTTCGGTATTTCCTTGCGCCTTACTTTCTGCGGTTGGTAGTTTTGAAAGCGTCTTTTTACTTCGTTCAAGAAATAGCTTTGTTCCATTCTCTCAATATCCTTAATGTTTACATTGTCACAAGCTGCTGTTTTACTCCCTTTGTTTCCTTTAATATTACGAAACGCGAGGAGTATATTTTCATCTGATATAATGATAGGCATTAAATTTTTAAAAGAATTTTTCTTTGTTGCCTTCTGGTATAAGTTATCTAAGAAAGTTTGGATACCGTAGTATTCGTTGTGTCTTAGTTTCTTATTCTTTGGCGTGGACTTAGTTCTATCATTCATGGTCTATCACCTACTCTCATATTGATTTGGTGACCTTTTGAGTCTTACCAGAATCCATGCAAGATTAGATGAAATTTCAGTTCCTACAAATAGGCTTGTGGCTGTTCCTCCAATTCCATTACAGAATCTTCAACGGTCGTGCCACTACTCTCACCACTATTAAGAATACTTCCCTCGGTTACCCGTTTCGTATTCAACTATATCCGCCGATAGAGTCATAGACCCAACGTTAGTGGCTTTCGACGTTCCGTTCAGACTATCGTTGTTTTAAAGATCTTTCAATCTCCGATTTAGGTGCTTGCTTTACCCCGTGTCTAGCTCCGTTGCCTGTAACAACGTTAGGATTGGTCACTATGCGATGTTTCCAATCCATTAGACAAGTCTTATTTTCAGACTCCGAATCATTTCTGACCCGTAAACCTATCGAGGTGTACATTCGCAAGTTCGTCAGTGTTTACACATTCTCACCTTGTCGGTTGACAGCATACGGTACTTAGTTAGTTCCAGCCGGTTTATTATTCCTGCTGGCTTTCGGTTATCCATATAGACACTACGAACCGTAACCGCATGTTTTACCCTGCTTCCAACATCTCACTCTGCCGAGTGTATGCAGTTGGGAATCTCACTGGGAGAGTTTCGGGGCGTTACTCCTTCATTCCTCTCACTCGCCTGAACAGTTATCCTACTCTTTATTGTTTTCGATGTTTCTACAATTAAGAATAGTCCTCGTTGTCGCCTATGCTCCCGCATTACTTACTCGAGAACGTCTCGCACCGTATACGATTTCTCTCCAAAATACAGGTACCATTCCTGCTAATCATATACTTGTAACTGATACAATTCCTATCGGTACTTCGTTCATCCAAAATAGTGTCACAATTAACAACGTGCCGCAACCAACTGCAAATCCATCAGCAGGCATCCCAATTTCAACACTTGCTCCTTCTGAATCCGCAACGATTTCTTTCCGTGTCCTAGTTACTTCAATTCCACCAAGCGGAGAAATTCAAAACCAAGGTAACGTTTCCTTCCAGTACCAACCCGATCCTACTAAACCACCTGTATCCGTTACTACGCCTACACCTACTACAATTACTCCTGTAAACGTTGGGACTATTAACCCGATAAAAACCGCTGATAAATCCATCGTTTCAGTAGGTGATACGATTACATTTACTATCACATTCCAAAATGAAGGTACGATTCCTGTCACTGACATTTCTGTTACAGACTCACTTCCTGTCGGCACATCATTCGTTCCAAATAGTGTCACAATTAATAACATTCCCGTTCCAAACGCAAATCCATCCACAGGCATTCCAGTCGGAACTCTTAATCCAACAGAATCCGTAACTATTTCATTCAAAGTACAGGTTATTACACTTCCAGCTAATAGAATGATTACAAATATCGCATCCATTACGTATACTTCTCAACCCGACTCTACTAGACCACCTATCACAACAACGACTACAACACCACCAATTACGATAGAAGTAAACCCTAATGAGCCAAACACATTTATTAAGACCGCAAATGTAAATAGCGCCCATCTCGGTGATTTCATCACATATACACTTACCTTTACTAACAATGGCACCCTCCCAGTAAATAACGTACTCATTACCGACCCACTTCCTCCTGAAGTTACTTTCTATCCAAATTCAGTAACAGTAAATGGAGTAGCACGTCCCGGAACTAGCCCAACTATCGGTATTCTTATCAATACTGTTAATCCAAGTGAATCCGTTGTTGTTCGTTTTATCGTTCAAGTAACAGCAGAGCCACGAAATGGTCTCATTCAAAATACCGCCCGCATTCGCTATACACTCAGACCAGATCCTACTAAACCACCGACTTTCGTTGATGAAACTTCAGAGCCAAACATTATTCCGTTTATCGGTCCGTTCGTCTCACCAAATTTAAATTGTTTCTTTAATGGGGAACGTTTTATACGCCGCGGCTGGGATAGAAGGTGTTAACAATATAAAATAAAAAGACAGCGTCAAAAAACGCTGTCTTTTTATTTTATACATATACAGTTTTTAAGTTAGTTTCATATCTTTTTCATTATAAAAACCATCTTCTTTTTCCATTTCCTTCTGTAATTTCGTAAAGGAACGGTACATGGCAATTCTCCATGACACAATCATCGCGAACGCCAGTAAGAAGAACATCCCACTAAGTTGTCCCAAATCAAGAGATTGACTTAAGTATGTTTTAAATACAATTCGCACGACAAGTAATCCGATTAAAATAAAGACAAATGCTTTCGAACGCTTCAAATAAATCTCTTGTCCTCTAATCTCAAATTTAGATGTTTTAATAAGAAAAATAGAGAAAAACAAACCGACGCCAATTGCTTCTAACATTTCTGCTGGAGTTAATCGAAATTCAGGAAAAACATACATCAACGCTCCCGTACTCATAAAAAATGGTGGAAGTATAATTTTTTTCAATGTTGCAGGTTTCTTAGCTGCTTTTAAACGAATAAACATCGCACCAACAGCCATACAAACAGCAACGATACTAGATAAAACAACTATGTTCATATTTTCTCATCCTTTTTTGTGGCTATATGCAAAATATACTTTCATTATATGCTTTTCCGTTAGTATTTCCAACATTTTCACAGAATAATACTAAAAACCCGTAAAACCACCAAATAAACTTGAGAAATATACGATAATTTTTGTCATCCAGTTAAAGTATAAGAAGATACCCATGATAATCATAATGTATCCCCCGATTTTCATGAACTTCATACTGTTTCTTTTAATCCAAGACATTTTCGTAATAAAGAATGATAGTACGAAGAACGGGATAGCAAATCCAAGTATGTATGCAATCATATAAATCATTGCTGATTCTGGATTTGTTGCTGCTAATCCGATTACAGACACTAAAATAGGTCCTGTACAAGGCGTCCACCCTGCAGCAAATGCCAACCCAATTAAAACAGATCCAAAATAACCACTCGGACGATTTTTAAACGTGAATTTACGATCTTGCATTAAAAACTTCGGCTTAAACACACCGACAATAATAAGACCGAACACGATGATAAATATACCACCTAACTGTCTAATTAAATCTTTATAATTTGTAAAGATGCCTCCAATAAAACTTGTACCAAATCCAATTGCAATAAATATAATTGAAAATCCAAGTAAGAAAAACGCTGTATGTATCATACTTCTTTTGCGAAGCATTGCATTTTCTTCTTTCAACTCAGAAACCGACATACCTGTTATGTACGATAAAAATGCCGGATAAAGCGGTAAGCAACATGGGGAAATAAATGATAAAAACCCAGCACCAAACGCTAAAAAAATACTAATATCTTGCATTATTCCACTCCTCTCCTTACATATTGTAGCAAAAACATATAAAAATACTATGAACAATTCGTGAAATCACTTTTCCAACATGATAATAAGAAAAACTACCCTTTCACACTTTTTCTGAAAAAACGTTTTCATTTCCTTCTATTTATATAGAAAAATCTCAATTACACTACAAAACCTCTCTAATGTTATTAACATAACAAAGGTAATATAGTTTCTCAAATGATTAGCATGTTATTCGTACGTTTATATACATATTGATTAAAAAATATTTTTTTCAAATGCTGTCTTTATACAATACAAACTTGATTTTACAATACTTCTATTATTACTAATTTCAAGATTATGCATAAATATCATACTTTTATTATTATTCTATAAAATGTCACACTTTTCTTTTATTTGACCCTTCATTTTTAATTTTGTATACTTCCCTCTAGTTATATATGTCCGTTACGGAACAATTTCATATAGATGGGAGGAATATTTCATGCTTCGTTATTCTCTTTTAGTTTTATTAGGAGCGTGTAGTTATGGAATTTTAGCTATTTTCGTTAAACTTGCATATGCAGAAGGATTTTCACTTGGAGAGGTAATTGGCAGCCAATATTTGTTCGGTTGGATTATTTTGCTTGCTATTACACTTCTATTTTCTAGACATCGTGTTCCATTAAAACAAGCTTTAATTTTATTCGTTGCAGGTACATCTGCAAGTTTCACTGGAATTTTTTATTATGCTTCATTAAAAACTGTACCAGCATCTATCGCCATTATACTTTTATTCCAATTCGTTTGGGTCGGAATTATTATTGAAGCAGTCGCAACAAAAACTTTACCTTCAAGAGAAAAAGTTATTTCTGTTATTTTCTTACTTGCAGGTACATTTTTATCAAGTGGTTTACTAGAAAAATCAGCAGGTGATTTCGATACGACTGGAATTATATTAGGCCTATTATCTGCTGTTACATTTGCAACATACATTTTCGTGAGCGGAAAAGTTGCTGTTGAAGTACCTTCATTACCACGCGGTGTTCTTTTAATGGCTGGTGCTTTAACTTTAGTAATGATCGTATTCCCTCCAACATTTATTTTTAACGGTGCAATTTCTGAAGGACTTTGGAAATACGGTTTAGGTTTAGGAACATTCAGTATCGTCATTCCTTCTATCGCCTTTACAATTGGTATTCCAAAGATTGGTTCTGGCTTAGCGACTATTCTTGGCGCTGCGGAACTACCAGTTACAACAATTATGTCTGTATTCGTTTTAAAAGAAGCTGTACTATCTTCACAATGGTTCGGTGTATCACTTATTTTAATCGGGATTGCAATCCCGCAAATTGCTTATGCAATGCGTGGACGTTATCGTAAACATCATACACACAAAAAATTGGCAGCATAAACGAGAGGGGATTTTCATTTGAGAATCCTCTCTTTTAATATTGTATACTTAATGTAAATACTTTATTTAAGAAAGAAGGCATTATAAGTGGCAGCAAATCTAGAGCAATTAACTGAGACGCTAATTTCTATTCGTCGAAATTTACATGAGCATCCAGAACTATCATACGAAGAATTTGAAACGACGAAAGCTATAAAGAATTGGTTGGAAGAGAAAAACATTACGATTATAAATTCTAATTTAGAAACGGGCGTTATTGCTGAAATTTCGGGGAATCGTAACGGACCGCTTATAGCAATCCGTGCTGATATTGATGCCCTTCCTATTCAGGAAGAAACAAATTTATCCTACGCTTCAAAAATCCATGGAAAAATGCACGCTTGTGGGCATGATTTTCATACAGCTGCTATTATAGGTGCAGCTTATTTATTAAAAGAAAGGGAACCTTCCCTAAATGGAACTGTTCGCTTTATATTCCAGCCAGCTGAAGAGAGTAGTAATGGCGCTTGCAAAGTTATTGAAGCTGGGCATTTACATGGCGTACAAGCTATTTTCGGTATGCATAACAAACCTGATTTACCAGTAGGTACAATCGGTATTAAAGATGGTCCACTTATGGCCGGAGTTGATCGATTTGAAATTAAAATTCACGGAGTTGGTACACATGCAGCTGTACCAGATGCTGGGGTAGACCCTATTGTCGCATCTTCTCAAATTGTGATGGCACTCCAAACAATTGTAAGCCGAAATATAAGTTCTTCACATAATGCCGTCGTTAGTGTCACAAACATCCACTCAGGAAATACATGGAACGTTATTCCTGAAAAAGCAATATTAGAAGGTACTGTTCGTACTTTCCAAGCTGAAACACGCGAAAAAATTCCAGCCTTAATGGAACGTATCATTAAGGGCGTTTCTGATGCACTAGGTGTAAAAACAGAATTCCATTTTCATTCAGGTCCTCCTGCCGTCCATAATGATGAAAGTCTTACTCATTTATGTACACAAACTGCACAGGAAATGTCACTAGACGTGATTACCCCTACTCCTTCCATGGCTGGCGAAGATTTCTCTTTTTATCAACAACACATACCAGGATCATTCGTCTTTATGGGAACGAGTGGTACACATGAATGGCATCATCCAAGCTTTACAGTAGATGAGCGAGCATTACCTATAAGTGCAGAATACTTCGCTTTGCTAGCTGAAAGGGCACTTAAACAATTTGCATAAAAAAGGAGCCGTTAAGACATATTTAACGGCTCCTTTTTTAAGTTAAATCACGTTTTAAAAATACTGTATAGGAAATGATTAAAAATACAAATAAATACAGTAATAACATACATGATGCAAACGGGAACGTTACTCCATCAATAAAGCTTCCATTCTTTGCAATACTATATAAATCTGTGTTTGCTGGCAATAAATATTTCGCCCAAGCATATCTAGTTGCTGCTAGTAATGCGATGTTTCCTGATAAAGCAAGAAATAGTGAAATACCAATCGCGCCTCCGCTAGATCTTGTTAGCACAGAAATCATAAACGCAAACGCTGCGTACACAATCGTCGGCAACCACGATAAAATATAATACTTACTAGCTTCTACAAAAATATTTTGTTTTATAATATTTCCATCTTGGAAAATAAACTCGCTCCATGCAGGCTGCTGGAATTTATAAATAACCAGTCCACATAAAATGGAGAAAATCATATTAAATATAAACAATAATGCTGCAAATATGACAATTGCTAAAAACTTAGCTGTCAAAATTTTAAAGCGACTCGCTGGTCGTATTGTTAAAAATTTATATGTTCCCCAGCTATATTCATTCGCAAAAATTGTACTTGCATACACGAGGATAAACGGAAGTAATATTGGAAATACGATAAAGCCTGTATCTCTCATGAAAGAAAGTGGAGAACTACTTGCCGGTGCTGTATCTGTGTCTAAATGCTTCATCTTGAGCTGATATTCCTTTACAAGCTCATCCCCAGATCGTTCCGCTAAAATTGCTCCTTTTTCCATGCCTAGCTTTTTCTCAATTTCTACAGTTCGTTCTGTATAATCAGCTTTCCATCCTTTTGTTTCCGGCTCCAAATACTTTACAGTAACCCATCCTAATCCGATTATTAATACTGCAATAACTGCAAATGGAATAATCGTTCGCTTTCGCTTAAATATTTTATACAATTCGTTATACACTAAATTAAACAATATCTTTTCCCCCTGTTAATTCTAAAAATTGCTCTTCTAACGTTTTTCTTTCTTCATATACACGATACACTTGAATGTTTTTCTCAAGCAATGTACGAATAACATTTGGGATTTCTTCATCTTTTACATGAATAAGTAAATCATTACCTTTTATTAAAACATCTTGGTCTAACATTTCTGCCGCTTTATTCGCATCATCTACGCGTATACGGATTGTCTCCATCTCTTCACTTTGATTATGCTGAATATTTTGCGTCGCGACATATTCTCCGTGCTGAATAATGATAACTCTATCACACATTAATTCAACTTCCGAAAGTAAGTGACTAGATACCAGTACCGCTTTTCCTTGTTCATGTGCAATTTTCTTTATGTACATTCTCATTTCATGTATTCCACTAGGGTCTAATCCATTCGTTGGTTCGTCTAATATTAATACATCTGGATCATGAATAAGCGCTTGGGCAATTCCTAAACGTTGTCTCATGCCGAGTGAATATGCTTTTACTTTGCGATCAATGACTTGTCCCATACCTAGCAGTTTCACTACTTCATCGATACGTTCTTCTGTAACGTTACCATTCATGCGTCCGAAATATGTTAAATTCTCATAGCCACTCAAAAACGGATAAAATTCCGGTGTCTCAATTACCGCTCCAATTTTCGAGGCAGTACTTTCAAATTGCTGTTTTACAGATTGACCATCAATCCAAACTTCGCCCTCTGTCATACGAATCATGCCGACCATCATTCTCATTAAAGTCGTTTTTCCAGCACCATTTGGTCCAAGTAGACCAACTACTTCACCTTTTTTAACTTCGAAACTAATATTTTCTACAAGTGTCTTTGAACCGATTCGCTTCGTTAACCGCTCAACCTTTACAATCGATTGTTCATTTGTCATGCTATACAACCTTTCCTTCCCATTCTTTGTCAGGTCTTTACACTGTAACATGATTATTTTTATGTGTAAAATGGAAAAAGACATGATTTCTCATGCCTTTTCTTTAAACTGAAATGAATTTTCATCTTGTAAACTTTGAACAAATCGAATACATTGCACCATCGATAATAGAAGAATAACAATCATAATTATACTCACTACTACTATTGCATATATTGTAATCGGTGCACTATTTATCCCTTGTATTCCTGTTATTTTCATAAAGATAATCGTAAATAATTTTAAAAATAACATCCCATTAACTAATCCAAAAACAAACGCTGCTCCATAAATAAATAATTGCTCCTGACATAATAAACATAGTACATCATTTCTCTTCCTATTCTCTGCTACATAAGATTTAATTTCTTCTTTCCTCGCTTGCAGAAGAGAATAAGTCATTTTATATGTAATAAACGTACACATGAAAATGACTACGATAAACAACGTGTAAAAACACATTTGAAATAAAAATGTAGTCCCTAATTCCCCAGCAACTACTTCATTAAATTGTAGCGATATCATAAAAAACAAAATCATAATACTCATAGCAATCCACATAAATTGCTTCATCCTTTTGGTAGCAAATGTTCTTATATTTTTTCTCGCTAACCGACATAAAGACATAAAATTCTTCCCCTACCTTATTACATACGCATTCTATACTACTAGTGTATAAAAATATGACATTTTAAACATCGCACTACAATCGGAATTTTCTCTAAGTCTTTAGTCCTAGAAAACAAAAATGAACATGTTTATCTCTTTCGTATAGAACTAAAAAAACACTAAAGCGGAAATGCAATTACATTTCCGCTTTAGTGTTTAACGAGGTGTATTTTTCAATAACTGAATTAATCTCATCCTCAACTTCTATTCTTTTCTTCTCTCTTGCAATTTTTAAAAACTCTAAAAGCTCTGGATTGCTATTCATTTTTTTGTACGCGACTGACATTTCTGCAACAAAATTAGAATCATATAGCTCTTTATATACAACTTCTGTTTTATATAATTTATTTGCCGATACCGGTATGACTGTAATTCCAATCCCCGCTGCTACAAGTCCCATAACTGTTTGATATTCCGTCGCTTCTTGTACGATACGCGGACTAAACCCGACGTCGCGGCAAAGTGATAAAATTGTATCATATAACGCTGGCCATACTGGTCTCGTAATAAATACAAACGGTTCATCCCGTAAATCTTCTATATGTATTTCATCTTTCTCTGCAAGTGGATGAGCCTTCGGTAAACATAACGTACAAGATAGTTTTTGAATTGGCTCTAATTCTAATAATTGTGTTGGGATTGGTGGACGCAAAAATCCAATATCAATACGATTATCATGAAGTGCATGCACTTGATCTGGAGTAGATAATTCATGTAATGCAACAGACACCCTCGGAAATTTCTTTCTATACTCCCTTACGATAGATGGTAAAATATCATATATCGCCGCACCTACAAAACCAATTGAAAGTGAGCCCACTTCTCCCCTTTGGGCACTTTGTGCAATTTCTACAGCTTTTTCAATTTGTTCAAACGCTTTTTTTACTTCTTTCAAAAACATTTCTCCAGCTTCTGTTAATTCAACCTTTCTCTTCGTTCTTGAAAATAACATAACTCCCATTTCTTTTTCTAATTGCTGAATTTGTTGACTAAGCGGTGGTTGTGTCATTTGTAAACGAGCAGCTGCTCGTCCAAAGTGTAACTCCTCTGCCACTACAACAAAATATTGCAAATGCCGTAATTCCATTTTGGACACCCTTTTCCATTTCAATTAATACGTCTAATATATTAATAACATATAATTTATATATTAGACAAATTTTTTGAATGAACGTATAGTAGAAATTGTTAATTCTTTTTTACAATTTTTATGTAAAAAAAGAAAGAGGTGTTTACTGTATGAAATGGTGGAAATTAAGCGGACAAATTTTACTATTATTTTGTTTCGCTTGGACAGGTGAATGGATTGCAAAACAGGCACACCTCCCAGTTCCAGGAAGTATTATCGGTATTTTTTTATTATTAATCTCGTTAAAATTTAACCTAGTGAAAAAAGAGTGGATACAAGACGGTGCAGACTTTTTATTAAAAGAACTTATTTTATTTTTCATTCCTTCTGCAGTCGCTGTCATACGCTACAAAGATACACTATCACAATATGGAATCGATCTCATCTTAATTATTATGATTAGTACACTTTGTGTCACTCTCGTTACAGGACTCTTAACAGAATTGCTACTAAAGCGGAAAGGATCCGTGCAATGATCGGCTTTCTTTGTTTACTATTAACACTATTCACATATTGGATATCGAAAAAAATGTATCAACGCTGGAATTGGAGCTTACTTTCTCCTCTTCTCGTCTGTCCTATTATTTTAATCGCGTTATTACTCGGACTAGACACATCTTATGAAACGTATGAAACTGGAGGCCACTGGTTAACAGAATTATTAAAACCTGCAACAGTTGCTTTTGCATGGCCAATCTATAAATACTTTGATTTACTTAAGAAACATGGAATGGCTATTTTACTTAATGTCATTGTCGGTTCGTTTCTATCAGTTATTACTTCAGCACTACTAGCAAATTATTTTCAAATTGATTCATCGTTAGAGCATAGTTTAGCACCTCATATTGTAACGACGCCAATTGCAATGGCCATTTCAGAAATGATTGGTGGTATGTCACAATTAACAGCAGTATTTGTTGTTTTAACTGCGTTAACAGGAGCATTGCTCGGACCTTCTCTCATTCGTATATGCCGTATTAAAACAGCAATTGCAAAAGGTATTATGTTAGGAACGAGCGCAAATGGAACTGGTACATCAAAAGCATTCGAAATCGGTCCTGTAGAAGGAACGATTGCAAGTTTATCTATGCTTTTAACTGCAGGAGCTAGTTTAGTTATCGTTCCGCTTTTCTTATCGTGGATACATTGAAAAAGCAAGTGTTTACACACTCGCTTTTTTATTTATGTATTTGTTTAAAATCTCATAATCCTCCGGGAAAGATAACGTTAATTCCTTCATTTCATCTATCCTCTTCCAAGCAATTTCATGTATTAACTCATCAGGATCTTGGATTTTCATACTACCGCCTATTCTTTTTACGACATAATAATGAACGTATACAGGAACCCCATATGTAATCGCTTCTTTTTCGTATATTTTACTTACAACTTCCACATTGTAGCCTGTTTCTTCCCAAACCTCTCGGATACAACATTCCTCTAATATTTCTCCTTTTTCAAGTCCTCCACTTGGGACGGACCACCTTTTTTCTTCATCCTTTTGTCCTTGTAATACCATTAAAACTTCATTTCTTTCATTTACACATACTGCTGCGCAACCTATCCATCTTTCCATATACACCCCTCCCCTACTACTATTCGTCTCCTTTTGTATTTTCTCCTTGAAAAAAGAGGAAAAAAGGAAAACAATGACGAAATTTTACATCAACTTCATAGGCAGTTCCTTCTTAGAAATTAAAAACGGAAGGATGAAAGCATGATTTTTAAATATGTTGTGGAATGTGTCTTTTGTGAAGAAAATCGAAAACCTCGCCAAGCTATCGTCACAGTTCCTGCTACTACTCAGCTACTAGCCATTGAAAAAGTGCGTGCAGAATGTAAACGTCGTTTCGGAAAAGCTTTATTATTACAAACTGAAATTAAAGAAGAAATAGTTTTTGAACAAAAAGAAAGCTGACCATAAATTGGTCAGCTTTCATATCCGATCATATTTTCACATGAAGATTAGGGGCATCCTCTTTAAGGATCGGGATTTTCCCATTATGTACGTTCCATAATGGTCATCGAACAATATATTTCTATACAATTAAATATTGAATAGAATAGGGCAAAACTTGTTCGCATTTTTAGAAAAGGGATAGGGATATAATTCAAGTAGTACTTCGAATACTCGAACTTTACACTCATTATATTAAAGCAAATCCTTTTATATGGGAAATATGAATTACTTACATAATTCATTCGTAAAACATATTAGTTTGCTATATTATTTTTATCCCATTAATAACATACATCCAGCGAAAACTGGTGTCATAATCATTGAAAACTTCAAAAGCATACGTGGTGCATAATTTGTAAACTTCGCACCGATATAAGCTCCTAGCATCGTCCCAATTAATACTTGCAATAATAATATATAATCTAGATACCCTTCTGAACTATACCCTAACCCACCCCCAATCGCAATGGGCAATATAACAAGCATTGTTGTTCCTACAGATTGCTGAATCGTCAATCCTAATAGAACCATTAATCCAAGTTGAATAAATGGTGCAGAACCAATCCCAAATGAACCAGCCATCATTCCAGTGACTAATCCAAGACATATACATTTCATTATGTTCTCTTTCGAAAAATCTTTAATCTCTGCTAAAAGTAACTCTTCCCTATTTTGAAACTTAATTAATTTAATAAACATAAAAATTGCAGATAAAAATAGCATCCCAGCTGTAAACCAATGAAGAAGATGTCCTGGTATAAGTGAACCAATTTTTGAACCGATATAAGAACCAAGCGCTCCACATCCCCCAACAATCCCACCTATAGTAAGTACTACATTTCCTTCACGATAATGACTTATAACCCCAGATAATGTCGTAAATGCCATAGCAGTTAAAGACGTTGCAAGTGCAACGTGAATAGGAATATGGAATACTAAAGTGAGTATCGCGATAATAAACCCGGCTCCCCCAGCTCCAACAAACCCTAATAAAATCCCCATTACTAACATCGTTATAATAATTGCCACATACTCTCCCTCCAGTAAGGCAATTATCCACCATATTCTTTCTTCTACACAAATAAAAAGCATCCATCTAGGATACTTTTTATTTCAATACTATGTACTTAATCTTGATTAATCAAAATAACCGCGGGACCAGCGACTACTACTCCAGCTACTTCGATTTTTTCAAATTCCTTTACTGTAATAGATATAACGCCTTCTCTTTCCATCAATTCTTTACTCAGGACATCAGTCGGTATAGCTTTCACCGTCTTACCTCCTTTTCATTTATACAATATGCAAAAAACAACTTAACGCATCTATATATATGCATCACCTCCGCTTTCATTCCTTATTCCCTTCAAAACCCTTCTCTCCCTTCCATAACGTATTGAAAAATAAAAAAAGCACTCGCAATCGCGAATGCTTTTTCATTATTTACTTTCTATTACTTTTAACATTCTATTAATAAACATACAAAATACCCCTTAATATAACACTCAGAAAGCCCACCTCTTTTTAATTCATTATATAATTCATTCGATTAATGGTTTCTCGAAGTTTTTCCAACTCTTGACCTGTATATATTACTTTCCCCGTTAAGAATTCATTTCTGAAGAACGATACAATTTGCTCTCTATCTTTTAATCTCGGCGTTTTTTCTTCAGAAAGATCTAGCACTTCTTTCCCATTCTCATTATAAAAATATACAATCGGATTTATGTTTTCCTTTACAATATCAACTTGCATTTCTTTCAAACAATTGTATAGAATATGAGATAGTTTCTTCGCTCTATATACTGGGTTCCCTTCATTTTTCACTTGTATCGTTAATGAATCTTCACCTGTAATATATTCAAACGTCTCTTCTTTCTCTATCTCTTGTTGATACTTGCCAATTTCATCAATCATAAATGAATATGTACTAGCATTTTCTTTCGTTAAGCCATGAATTAATTTCCCTGTCCATTCTTTCGTTTCAAGTACATACATACCCGTTTTACTTAAAACAAGATGATGAATTCGAAAATCATTTCTTCCATGCTGATTCCTCATAAAAACATTCGGCATTATATGAAATTCATTATCTAGTATTATGCCTTGCTCTACGAAGCCACGCTTCATATATTGTAATGTTTCGTGTGTACTCACTTCGGCTCCATTTTTCGTATACTCTCGCAAATCTGCAATTAACTTTTGAAACATATGTATTTCGTTACTATGTTTTTCTTGCATTTCACTGCGTTCTTTACTATGTTGCACAGCTAATTGATTTTTCATCATACGCATATTTTCAAGTTCTCTCGCTGCACTTATTTGTAAATCATTGTATTTTTTCTGTTCCATATTTTTTAATGTATTTTGCTGCTCTTTATGTTCTGTAACCGTAGCTGCAATTTCATTTTCGTACGTTTCAATTGCTTGTTTTTTTTCAAATTCCGCTTGCTGACTCTCTGATTCTAGCTGTTTATTTTTATAAAACAGCACGAATACTGCAGCTAATAATAATAAAATTACACCTATTAACACGTAATCCATAATTCTTCTCCTTTATTTCATTTCCTGCTTTTTTCCATTCACATTTCTACTACATTATACTATGTAATTCCTATATTTTTTGTAAAAATTTCACACGCAGTCAAAAGACCTTGTAATTCTACAAGGCCTTTTGTAAACTTCCTTTATTTTGTAGTAAGTACATATTATAATACAATCCTTGTTCACTCAGTAATTCTTGATGTGTCCCTCTCTCTACTATCTCTCCATCGTGCATAACAAAAATTTGATCTGCATCTTGTATGGTAGATAATCTGTGTGCAATCGCTATCGTAGTCCGTCCTTTTCGCATTTGCTGTAACGCTGTTTGGATTGCATCTTCAGTTTCTGTATCAATATTTGCTGTTGCTTCATCTAATACTAACACTTTCGGATTCGTTGCTATCGTTCTAGCGAAAGCAATTAATTGTCGTTGACCACTAGAAAATGCAGCTCCTCTTTCTACTACCTCCGTTTCATACTGCTCTGGTAATTTTTCAATAAACGTATTCGCTTGCACAAATTGTGCCGCTTCTTTTACTTCTTCATCCGTAATTTCTTCATTATACATACGAATATTTTGCTTTACATTTCCCGCAAATAAAAATGCATCTTGCAATACAAGTCCTATTTTCTTTCTAATTTCTTGTTCTTCAAATTTCTCTAACTCTACACCATCTATTACAATATTTCCGGACTTAATATTATAGAATCTCAGTAATAAATTCATAATGGTACTCTTTCCGCTACCAGTGTGCCCAACGAAAGCAACCGTTTGCCCTTGTTTCACGTGAAAAGATACATTTTTTAAAACATCACGTTTTCCATCGTACGAAAAAGTAACATTTTTAAATTCAATATCTCCATTAATAACTTGAGGATTTCCATCCCCTTTTTGAACTGGCGCTAAATCTTTCTCATCCATTAAATGAAATACACGTGATGATGAAACCAGTGCCTGTTGGAAAAATGATAATTTCATCATCATCTCATTTACAGGCTGGAAGAAACGATGGATATAGTTAACAAACGCATATAAAACGCCTACTTCAACAGGACTCTTCAAAGCATCAATTCCAAATAAACCAAGTACTAACGCAATAGCTACAATATGAACTAAATCAGTTGCTGGACGTAAAAGCAATGCATCTAACTTTAATGTACGTCGCCCTGCACTATAATGTTTATTATTCACTTCTTCAAATTCTTTTCTCATGCGCTTTTCTTGTCTGAACACTTGAACAATATTCATCCCTTGAATGGACTCGTTTAACTTTGCATTTAACACACTTAATTGATTACGGACTTCTAAATAAAAAGCTGCACTTTTCCGGCGATATAATACCATAATCGCAAACATGATCGGAATTAATACGAGAGAAAATAGCGCTAATTTTACATTTAATAAAAACATCGCTACTAAAATCCCTACTAAAAATACGATATTTTTAACAAATGTTGATAATACACTGACATAAAAGTCTTTAATTGCTTCTGTATCATTCGTTATGCGCGATACAAGCGTACCAATCGGCGTACGATCAAAGAAACTTAATGACAACTTTTGAACATGCTCATATACTTCAACACGCATATCTTGAACAATTTTAAAAGCGATATTTTGAAAATATAACAAGTCTAAATAAGTAAATAATACTTTTAATAAGTGAGCAACAATATACACTACAAATAGAGTAACAAGTGCTGATTGATCAAAGTTACGTGGTACTAAGTGTTCATCAAGGAATTGTTTAATTAAAAAAGGACCCATCATTTCTGTTACAGTTGCACCAACTAGAAATAAAAATGCTAATGCTAACAGTCCTTTATATGGCCTCATATAAGACAGTAATCTTCTTAAATCGCTCTGTTTTTTCTCAGCCATCATACGCCTCCTTTCTCGACTAATGCTTCTAACTGCTGGCTCTCATACATTTCTTTATACCAACCATGTTCTTTCATTAGTTGTTCATGTGTACCTCGTTGTACAATTTTACCTTCATCCACAACAAGAATAAGATTGGCATGCTGAATTGCACTTAAACGATGGGCAGTAATAATTGTCGTTTTCCCTGCTCTCTCCCTCTTTAAAGCATTTAAAATCGTTTCTTCTGTTTTTGCATCTACCGCTGATAAACAATCATCTAAAATTAATATTTCAGCATCCGTTAATAAAGCACGCGCAATAGAAATTCTCTGTTTTTGACCTCCAGATAAAGAAACGCCTCTTTCCCCAACTACTGTTTCATATCCTTCTGAAAATTGAAGGATGTCATTGTGAATACAAGCAATCTCTGCAGCACGGGTAATTTCATTATATGTAGCATCCGCCTTTCCAAAGGCAATATTCTCCCCAATACTCGCTGAAAATAAAAAATGATCTTGCGGCACATATGAAATAGCAGAACGGACACCGTAAAGTGTTACATCGCGAATATCCCGCTCTCCAACTTTTAATTCACCATTAAAATGATCATACTCACGGATTAAACATTTTAATAAAGTCGTTTTCCCTGCACCTGTACGTCCTACAATCCCTAACGTTTCCCCTTTCTTCAAATCAAAATGAATATCTGTTAAATGTAACAGTTCATTTTTCTTATACGAAAACGAATCGACCGCAAATGAAACATCACCGCTCGCTACTGTATGCACAGCATTTTCTCTATTTACTACATCTGATTTTTGTGAGAGAATTTTTTCTACACGGTCATACGAAGCACGCCCACGCTCCATAATATTAAACAGCCATCCAAACGCTAACATCGGCCAAACGAGGGTACCTAAATACGTCGTAAATGTAACGAGATCACCTACTGTTAATTCACCTCTCACAACTAATACTGACCCGTAACATACTGCGATTAAAAATGAAAATCCTACGATAAGAGCGATTGTTGGATCAAATAACGAATCAATACGTGCAACTAACATATTTTTATGTACGACATCTTCTGATTTTTTTCGGAACGCTTGCAAATCTTCTTTTTCTTGTCCAAGCGATCGAATTACCTTCATCCCACTCATACTCTCTTGCACTTTATCATTGATTTCCGAAAACGATTGCTGTGCTTTATGAAACCTTTTATGTAATAAAGTGCCGTAATAATTTGTCGATATTGCTACAATCGGCATTGGAATTAAGCTTAACAATGTTAACTTCCAACTAATTGTAAAACCCATTGCTACGAGTACACATCCTCCAACAGCCAATGAATCAACAAGTGTTAAAACACCCGCCCCAGCAGTTTGCTGAATTGCTTGAATATCGTTGGTCGCGTGCGCCATTAAATCACCTGTGCGATTTGACTGATAGAAAGATGGACTCATCTTTGTAAAATGTTCATACAAATTTTTCCGTAATTGGCGAGCTAATTTTAATGAAGATCCGAAAATCATAATACGCCACACGTAACGTAATATGTACATCGTAATACCTACGAGTACTAAGAGTACAACCCATTTTAGTAACTTATCAGTCGTTAATGTTCCCTCATTAATTTCATCTACAACAATCCCAATCACTTTTGGTGCTACAAGTTCTAAAAGTGCAACGCCAAATAATAAAATAATTCCGGTTATGTACGCTCGTTTTTCTTGTTTAAAAAACCACGCTAAATTCATAAACACTTTCATATTTTTCCCCCTCTCTTAAAATGAGCGATGTTTTCAGTTTACCAAAAATACAGAATTTTTAAAAGTTTTAAACTCTGTCCATATCAAAAAGAAAAGACACTCTTAGCGAGTGTCTTTTAGCGCTTATTTCATTTGTTGCTTATTCATCGCGCTCATCATTTGATTGATTTTCTTTTGGGAAGGTTTTTGTCCCATTTGCATCATCATCATTTTTAACATTTGTTCGTTAATTGGTGGATTTTTTTGTAAGTAATTCATCATGTATTTGCGGGCAATGAAAAATCCTAACGCCACGCCTGCTACTAGTGCTACTACGCCCACTAGAATACCTAACCAAATTGGCATATATTTTCCTCCTTCATGTTGTCTACCTTACAGTGTACTAAAACCTTTTCAATAAGACAAGATACAATTCGACATTTTTACACATATGTTCGTACTTGTTTTAGAGGATTCAGCCATCCGTACTTTGTATTTTCATAATCCATAGCTAAAAATGTTAATTCACACTTCCGAAGCACCTCAAAGAAAGTCGTTTCCATAGAAACATTTCCAGAGGTATTCATGCGAATATAGTGTGGTTTCACCATTATTTCGCCATATTCCGCCCCTGTATAAAGTGTATGTGTATGATGTGTTCGATCATATTTACCAAGAACGCGCAAAGCTTGTTCTAATTTATGATGAATTTTCATTACTTGTAATGGCATCGTTATATACATCATTTGTTTATATAACACTTTTTTCTCCGAAAGGGACCCAGATTCTGAAAATCGAGCAAATAAATCAAAAAACAAATATTCACGACCAAAGTAAGCTTTCGCAATATCCTCTTGAATTAAATACAATTCATACGTTTTCATCTTTCGCCTCCCAATCTGGACAACCTTTTCTCTTCATTATATAGAAGAAATTTTGCAATGATTGTCTGACTGCGGAGAGAGAAAAAACTTTTTCTGTCGAAAAAACTCATTTACATAGAAAAACCTCTCCATGCCGGAGAGATTTTTCTAAAATCATTAAAGCATTTCTTTTACTTTACGAACAACGTTCTCTACAGTAAATCCATACTCTTCCATAATCTTCTCACCAGGAGCAGAAGCACCGAATGTATCGATACCTAACACATCTCCTTCAAGACCTACGTAACGGTGCCATCCGAATGTAGCACCCATTTCGATTGCGAAACGTTTTGTTACTGCTTTTGGTAATACAGATTCTTTGTACTCAGCAGTTTGAGCTTCAAAGCGATCCATAGATGGCATGCTGACAACAGATGCGTCAACACCGTCTACTGCTAATGCTTTTTGAGCTTCAACAGCTAGACTTACTTCTGATCCAGTTGCAAGTAAGATTACATCAGCTGTTTCTTTCTTGCTTGCAGAAACTACATATGCACCTTTTGCTACTTTTTCATACGTATCGTCTTTTGCACCTTCTAATGTTGGAAGATCTTGACGAGTTAATACTAAAGCAGTTGGTTTGTTTGTAGATTCAAGAGCTAGTCTCCAAGCTGCAACAGATTCGTTACCATCAGCTGGACGGATAACAGATACATTTGGCATCGCACGTAGCGCTGCTAATTGCTCGATTGGTTCATGTGTTGGACCATCTTCACCAACAGCGATACTGTCGTGTGTGAATACATATGTTACCGGCAATTGCATTAATGCTGCAAGACGAATTGCTGGACGTAAGTAGTCAGAGAATACGAAGAACGTACCACCGTAAGTTTTTAAACCACCATGTAGTGCAATACCGTTCATTGCTGCACCCATTGCGAACTCACGTACACCGTACCAAATGTTCTTACCGCTGTAATCATCTCTTGTAAAGTCTTTTTCGTTATTCATGTATGTTTTGTTAGAACCAGCAAGGTCAGCTGATCCACCGAAGAATGATGGTACAGATTCTGCAATTGCATTAATTACAGCACCAGAAGAATTACGAGTTGCTGCTTTTGATCCTAATTCATAAGTTGGTAAGTTTTGCTCCCAACCTTCTGGAAGTTGACCGTTCATTGCTGCTTGCAGTTCGTTTGCTAATTCTGGGTATGCTTGTGCATATTCACCTAGCATCGTGTTCCACTCAGCTTGCGCAGTTTCACCAACATCTTGTACTGTTTTACGGAAGTTGTCATATACTTCTTCTGCTACATGGAAGTCTTGCTCAGCAGTCCAAGCGTATGCTTCTTTCGTTAACTTTGTTTCTTCTACACCAAGTGGAGAACCATGTGAAGCTGATTTTCCTGATTTGTTTGGAGAACCGAAACCAATTGTCGTTCTTACTTCAATTAGCGTTGGGCGTTTTTCGTCAGCTTTCGCTTCTTCGATTGCTTTCGCGATAGCTTCAATATCGTTTCCATCCTCAACACGGATTACTTGCCATCCGTATGCTTTGTAACGATCTTCTACACTTTCAGAGAATGAACGATTTAAATCGCCATCTAATGAAATATCGTTTGAATCGTAAAGCACAACAAGACGACCTAATTGTAAATGAGCAGCTAATGAAGATGCTTCAGCAGAAACGCCTTCCATTAAATCTCCATCACCACAAATAGCGTATGTATAATGATCTACTACATTATACGCATCACGGTTATATTTAGCAGCTAAATGTCTTTCTGCCATTGCCATACCTACAGCAGTTGCAATACCTTGTCCAAGTGGACCAGTCGTTGCATCTACACCAGCTGTATGACCGTACTCAGGATGTCCTGGAGTTTTGCTTCCCCATTGACGGAAGTTCTTTAAGTCATCCATTGTTACATCATAACCAGATAGGTGAAGTAGGCTGTATAATAACATTGAACCATGACCTGCAGATAATACGAAACGATCACGGTTAAACCACGTTGGGTTATTTGGATTGTGTTTCATAAATTGAGTCCATAATGTATAAGCCATTGGTGCTGCACCCATTGGCATTCCTGGGTGACCAGAGTTTGCTTTTTCAATCGCATCGATGGATAATGTGCGAATCGTGTTGATAGAAAGTTGTTCGATTGAATGTGACATGCTATTCTTCCCTTCGCTTATATTAGTAAACGTTTTATACATTTATATGATAGCTTCCCACGCAAGATTATACAACATGTATCGACAAATATGTTGATGTTTTTTTGATTTTTTATAAAAAAATCAATGTTTTCGGGAATGTATGGGTATTCAATATGACATACTTTTTCATTATTTTTATTTTGAAAAGAAAGGGAATTATCTGTATATTTATACAGATATACAAAATTCTTCAATACTAACTTTTTTTAACCCACTTGTGAACTACCCACACTTAACATGATTATTATCTACTTTCATTGTTATACCAAACTTTACCTCTTATAAGACTGATTATATCAGGGGTCAAATAAATAGGAAAACCAAATGTTTGGCTACGCCAAACCGAAATTCGTCTTTCACACGCCCCAGGAAGGAGATTTCTTTCGGATAATGCGTTAAAAATACAAAAAAGCATCTAAATTCGATGCTTTTCAAATCAGTTAAACAATCCGTTTCCGAATCGAACTTGAAATAAAATCAATGATAATGACCATTAAAATGATGCCCAATAAAATAATTCCCACACGAGACCAATTACGTGAACTCAGTGCAAAAATTAAGGGCGTACCAATACCACCTGCTCCAATAACACCTAAAATGGCAGCGGATCGTACATTAATTTCGAACCTGTATAATGTATACGATAGAAAATCTGGTAATACTTGTGGCAATACTGCATACCAAAGTATTTGGAACCGGTTTGCGCCTGTAGCTATTAACGCCTCTGTCGGCCCCTTATCTATATTTTCAATTCCTTCTGAATATAATTTCCCTAACATTCCAATAGAGTGTAATCCTAAAGCTAGGACGCCGGCAAAAGAGCCTGGTCCAACAGCCTTTATAAATAAAAGGGCCATAACTAATTCAGGAAATGTACGAACAAAACTAAGTACAAATTTCCCAGTTCCTGAAGTTAGTTTTCCACTGCTCATATTCGTCGCCGCCCAAAAAGCAAATGGAACAGATAAAAAGGCAGAAATAAATGTACCTAATATTGCTATTGCCAACGTATCAATTAAACCATGTAATAAATCTTCACCATCTGGCAAAGATACATACGCCCAATCTGGATTCAATACACCTGTCATAATTGCTTTTGTAATTTCTCCTGCCGTATCCTTAATTCCTTCTAGCGGTACTCCTGAAAAAGCCCATACGTAAACAAATATAAGTGCTATAAAAATAAACAAGCGATACACACTCGGTTTCTTCGGTTTTGGTACGATTATCGTCGTTTTACTCATTATAATTTCTCCCGCAACAATGTACTTACATGATCAATTAACAATACAACAACAAGGGTATAGATAATAATAGATGCAGTTTGCTGATATTGTAAAAATCCAAGTGTACGATCATAGTATAATCCAATACCACCTGCTCCTACTAAACCTAAAACAGCTGCTGCACGTACGTTCACCTCAAATGTATACAGAACATAAGAGACAAAATGCGCTTTCACTTGCGGAATTACTCCATAAACAATCCATTGCACTTTATTTGCTCCTACTGCTGTCATCGCCTCTAAAGGACCTGGATCAATTGATTCAATTGACTCATACAACAATTTCGCCACGAGCCCAATCGAGAAAAAAGTAAGAGCCAGAATACCTGGAAGTGGTCCGATTCCAAAAATCGCTACGAAAATTGCCGCTAATAATAAATCTGGTATCGTTCGGATAAAATTTAAAATCAATCGAGCTGGACTGTACAAAAATGCACTAGTAAACACATTGCTTGCCGCAAACAGTGCCAGTGGAATAGCTAAAATCGCTCCTAAAGTCGTCCCGATAATCGCCATACGTATTGTATCTAACATTGCTGTTGTAATAACTTGAAAATAACTCCAATCTGGCGGCACCATCTCTTTTAACAAATCCATCATATTAGGAAAACCAACTACTAGTTTTGACAATGATGCATCGACCTGTACACTACTTCCCCACAACAGTAAAATGACTAGAACAGCCGTTAACATATGTTTCAACTTACTCGGTGGCTTCGGTATCGATTTCAAATATATCGTCACGTCATTCATTTAACTGCCACCTCTAACAATTCACTTTTCTGTACTACGTCACCATAAATTTCAGCAAACTTTTCATCCGTTGCCTCTTCTACTAAACCATCAAAAACAATTTCTCCTGCATGTAATCCAATAATGCGCGTCGCATATTGCCTAGCTAAATCAATAGAATGTAAGTTTACAATTGTTGTAATTCCAAAATCTTCATTAATTTTCTTCAAATCATCTAATACTTGCTTTGTTGTTAGCGGATCTAACGATGCAACAGGTTCATCTGCCAATATAATTTTTGCTTCTTGCGCCAACGCTCTAGCAATCGATACACGTTGCTGTTGTCCTCCTGATAATTCATCAGCACGCGCATATGCTTTTTCTAAAATATTTACTCTTTTTAACGATTGAAAAGCAAGCTCCAAATCTTCTTTCGGAAATAGACCTAACGTTGTACGCAACGTCGAATGATACCCAACACGGCCAGCTAATACGTTCTTTAATACTGTTGATCGCTTTACAAGGTTAAAACTTTGAAAAATCATACCAATATCCCGGCGCATGCGGCGTAATCCTTTTCCTTTCGCAGCCGTAATAGACTCACCTTCAATCATGATTTCTCCTTCTGTAATCTCATGAAGACGATTTACCGATCTTAGAAGTGTAGACTTTCCAGCTCCGGAAAGCCCTACCATTACAACAAACTCACCTTTTTGAATTTTCAAGTTTATATTATTCAATCCTTTTGTACCATTTGGATACACTTTGGAAACATTTCGAAACTCTATCACACATCTTACCTACCTTCTATGTATTCAAAACGGCAAACTAACTGAAAACATACCTTTCCAGCTAGTTGCCATTTCCATATGTATTATTGCGTTTTTACTTTCTTTCCATATTCACGAACGATATCAAATTTACTATCATCAGATTTAACATATCCTTCATGTGAATATACTTCTTTAATGATTTTGTGACCTTCCTCATTCTTTCCAATTTCAATGAAAGCATCCTGTAATTTCTTGCTCCACTCTTCATCTAAATCAGAACGTACCGAAATCGTATCGTTTGGAATTTTCTCCGTAAATTTCACTATTTTCGTTTGATCGAATATATTCGGATAATCTTTTTTTACAATATTACGAGCATCTTGGAATACAACAGCTGCATCTACGTCACCATTTAAAAGAGCAATAAGCGACTGATCGTGACCTTTTAATGTAACAGGTTTCACATCTTTTAACGGATCAACGCCCTCTTTTAATAGTACAGCCGCAGGCCACACATATCCCGCTGATGACGTTACATCTTGATAGCCAATTTTTTTACCTTTTAAATCTTTTACACTATTAATATTTGAATCTTTCTTAACAACAAACTCAGATTTATAAAAGTCTACTAAGTCCTTTGTAGGAGCTCCCGTTTCATCATCTACGCCAAAACGTTGCGCTTGTAAAATTACGTTTGCTGCCTTTTTCTCATGTGCTAACACATACGCTGTTGGGGGTAAAAATCCCACATCTACTTGCTTAGATGCCATCGCTTCTACAATTGTATTATAATTCGTTGAAATACTAACTTTTACTGGAATATTTAACTTATCACTTAATAGCTTCTCAAGTGGTTTTGCCTTCGCCTCTAACGTATCTGCATTTTGAGAAGGAACAAATTGAACATTTAAAGTCTTCGGTACATACCCTTTTTTCGTATCTTCATTTTTACTTGCGCTTGATTCCTTCGTTCCACAGCCACTTAACAAACCCGCTGCTAATACAACTGTTGTGCTCATTGCAAAAACTTTTTTCAACATGTTAATGCCTCCATTTTTCATTGTTATAAAATAACCTTTCATAAACATGAAGAAATATATCACACATTTTTACAAATAATTGATTATTTACAGAATCTTTACACATTCTATACACTCACATTAAAATTCTCTCCATATATTTGATATGCTTAATCAGTAGATAATAATAGAAAAGGTGAATGATATTGAATCAAAATCAAATTGTAACTTTAAACATCCTATTAACAAGTGATATACATGGTACTGTTTATCCAATTCACTACCAAGATAACTCTCCAGCAGAAATTGGTTTAGCTAAGATTTCTACTCTTATAAAAAAAGAACGGTCCCAAAATAAAAACGTTCTTTTAATTGATAACGGTGACTTCATACAAGGAACACCATTTACTTACCATTACGCTACATATGAAAAAGATAAGAAAAACCCAATGTCATTAATAGCAAACTATTTACGTTATGACGCTGCAGTGATTGGGAATCATGAATTTAATTATGGAATGGATGTATTAAACAATGCTATTTCTACTGCAAACTCCCCATATTTATCAGCAAATATTTTAGACAAAAGCAATAAAAAACCTTATTTCGGGAAACCATATATAATAAAACATATTGAAGCAAATATAAAAATTGCTATTTTAGGGGTGACAACGCATTATATTCCAAATTGGGAACAACCCCATCACATTAAAGACTTGCAATTTGAAGATGCGTTAGAAACAACAAAAAATTGGGTTTCTTACATTCACGAACATGAGAAACCAGATTTACTAGTCGTAGCGTATCATGGGGGATTTGAACGCGATTTACAAACTGGAGAACCGACTGAAGTTTTAACAGGCGAAAACCAAGGGTATGCTATGTGTCATGAAATTGAGGGCATAGATATTTTATTAACAGGCCATCAGCACCGAGAAATGGCTCAAACAGTGGGTAATGATGTAACAATTTTACAGACTGGATGTAACGGACATTCAGTTGGAAAAGTAACTGTAACATTTGAAAAAATGAAACAAGAGTGGGTAAAAAAAGAGAGTTATTCCGAACTATTGACTGTGCAAGAAATCGAGGCAGATCCAGATGTTCTTTACTTGGTAACTGATTATGAAGAGAAAACACAAAAATGGCTTGATCAACCTATTGGAACCATCCACGGTGACATGCAAATTTCAGATGCTATGCAAACTCGTTTGCAAGACCATCCTTTTATTGAATTCATAAATAAAATACAGATGGATATGGCTAATGTTTCTATTTCTTGTACAAGCTTATTCCATAATACATCTCCAGGTTTCCCGACATATGTAACAATGCGTGACATCGTTTCTAATTATATTTATCCAAATACATTAAAAGTAATTAGAATAACTGGAGCTGATATAAAAGATGCTCTCGAACTCTCTGCTTCTTATTTCACATTAAAAGAAGATGGAACCATCATCGTAAACCCTAGCTACATAGAACCAAAACCGCAACACTATAATTACGATATGTGGGAAGGAATTTCGTACGTATTAAACATTTCCAAACCAATTGGCGACAGAGTAGAATCTTTACAGCATAAAGGCACTCCTCTTAATATGAGTGAAGAATATGATGTCGTTATGAATAATTATCGCGCGAGCGGCGGAGGGAACTTCTTTATGTTTCAAAATAAGCCCGTAATAAAAGATATACCAACAGATATGTCTGAACTTATCGCTAACTATATATTGAAGCATAAAAAGATAGAAGCAACAGTTAATAACAACTGGAAAGTTATTAAATAAATAAATAAAAAAAGATGGGCTTCGCCCATCTTTTAGTTTAATTTTGCATTATCTTGCTTTTTTAAAGCTTTTAATTTCGCCGGTGTAACATCAGTACCTTGTTCGTTAACGACTTTAATTCCTTTTAGTTCGTTTAACATATTTTGACGAAATCCTTTTAAATATTGTTCACGTAGCGATTGACGCTCACGTTGTTCTTCTTCAGTTAAACCTTCAGCTTTTGCTTTTTTCGCTAAGAAGTTAATGCGTTCAACGAGTTCGTGACTAAGCATCTCGAATCCCCCTTCTACTCAAAACTGATTATTATCATACAATAGTTACTCTTCTTTATCAAGCAATTGCTTTGTATACTCTACATATCTACGATGTACCGTCGCTTTTGAAACATTATGACCAAAGCCACGTAGTGTTGCTGCAATTTCTTCGAAAGTAAGTTCACTCTTACGTAAACGTACAATTTCCTCAATTGGCACTTCTTTCTTCTCTCGTCCTACACTTAAATGACGATTCTTTAAATTATTTTCTGGACGATAGCCTTTTTCTACTGCTCGTTGCATACCACGTTTAATTTTTAAATTATGAATCTTTCTTTGATACTCTTCAACAATACCAATAATATCTAATACCATTGAATCAGAATCCGACAATTGCAATTCACCATTATGTGTATGCGTATATACTTTTATTCCTTCTTTATGTAAACAGTGCATTAACGCAATCTTTGCATTCCCCCTACCAAGGCGCGTTTCATCTTGTATAAGTAGCACATCAATTTGTTCGTCTCGAATTGTATCTAGCACTTCTAATATGCCATCACGTTCAATTGTATAGCCACTAGCCTGCTCTTCAATCACCTTAGTAACATTCATTTGATAGCGCTCCGCTAAATGCAATAATTCATCTTTTTGACGTAATAATGATGTTTCTTGCGCTTCTTTTGTTGTACTCACACGCGCATAAATAATTGCATTCATTATGAACCCCTCTTTCTCACTATAATTTCCCTTTAGTGTAACATAAATTCGCCTTTTGTTCGAACTTATGTTTGTAGAATGTTTTTTCACATGTTATACTTATTAATAAGAAAAATGAAAGAAAACGAGGTGTTAGAAAACATGGAAAAGTTAACGAAACGCCAGCAAGACATTCTCGACTTTATTAAGCTAAAAGTACAAGAAAAAGGATATCCACCTTCCGTACGTGAAATTGGCCAAGCAGTCGGCCTCGCTTCTAGTTCTACAGTGCACGGACATTTATCAAGATTAGAAGAAAAAGGATACATTCGACGCGATCCAACAAAACCACGCGCAATTGAAATTTTAGGTGAAGACCGAATGGATACAGAAACACAATCTGTTATTCAAGTTCCAATTGTCGGGAAAGTTACTGCTGGATTACCAATTACAGCAGTCGAAAGCGTTGAGGAACACTTCCCTCTTCCAGCTAGCATTGTCGCAGGAGCAGATCAAGTGTTTATGTTACGTATTTCTGGAGATAGTATGATTGAAGCTGGTATTTTCGATGGAGATTTAGTTGTTGTTCGCCAACAACAGTTTGCATATAATGGTGAAATTGTAGTCGCTTTAACAGAAGATAATGAAGCAACTGTTAAACGTTTCTATAAAGAAAAAGACCATTTCCGTCTACAACCGGAAAACTCTTCATTAGAACCTATTATTTTAAAGCAAGTGTCAGTTATCGGTAAAGTAATTGGCGTATATCGTGATTTACATTAAGAATAAAAAAGAAGATAATTACCTTATTTATATAAGGTAATTATCTTCTTTTTTGTATTTTGATAGATTTTCACACATTCTATTTCTTACGAACGCGTTTCAATCGTCACATCGCCCGCAGCTGTTTTACCGCTAATCTTTTTACTCCCATTACCAATCGTTACGTCTTTATTTTCTTCATTAAAAATTGTTACATCCCCGGCAGCACTTTGCCCAGTAATTACCGCATCTTTTGGTTTTTCCGATAAAGTAATATTTACATCTCCCGCAGTTGAACTTGCTTCTAGATTGTACTTAGAATCATGATCTAGAATATTTATTTCCCCACTGGTCGTTTTTGCAGTCACTTTCCCTATTACTTTTTTAAAGTTTACTTCACCAGCTTTTGTAGATCCCTCCACATTCTTAGCCGTTACATGTTTCAAATCCACTTCTCCAGTAAGTGTTCTAGCACTTACACGGTCACTTTTCACATCACTTATTTCAATTTGTCCCGCAGATGAATTTACTTTTACATCTTGGTAAGAGCGTTCAGGCACAAGGAGAGTCAATGTAGACGTTTGAAACCTAAAATCGTAAAAAGAAAAATCAAATGAAGCACCTTTTTCTCTTTCCCCAATGATTTTTAATGTGTCACCATCTTCAGTAATATGAATCTCTTGTTTACGCGCATCTCCTAATTGCTTTACATAAAAAGAAGCGTCAGGAGATTTTTGGACAACAATATCCCCGACATCTAACTTAACTTCTATATTTTTTAGTGTTTCGTTTTTAATTATATCTTCTTTGTTTCCTTTTTCTGCAGTTTGCACTGCTTTTTCATATGTTTGTGAAATTCCTATTACTCCAATAATGATACAAGCGATCGCTACTAACAATATTTTTTTCATCATCTACTCCCCTTTTATCATTTTGAAGTTCCATATGACATAACGTACACATAACCTTTTAAACCACTTCGTACTATAATAAGCGATAATACATAACAACAAACCTATCCCAACAAATGTTATACTTACGAATACATCTAACCATATAAATGTGCCCATAAATACTTTTCCAATAACGAAAAATGGTGTCACTACACTAACAATCCCACCGACCCAAAAAGAGAATATAAAAGCGATAATTGCAACTAACGGGCCTAATACAATAATGAAATTAAACAAACTAAGTCCAATCGCTGCCATGACAGCTCTTGTCACATTTGAAGTTGACGGATCTTTTTTCATTTCATCAAATCGATACATCGCAAGTAATTCTTTTGCAATTACTTTCGGAGAGCCAAGACCCTTTATTATTTCCGATTCAGTTTTCCCCTCTTCTATCCCAAACTGAAAATGCTCTTCATAATCAAATAAAATATCTTTCCTCTCTTCGTCCGGTAACTTTCTAAGATGACCTGATAATTCCTTAAGAAACTGTTCTTTACTCATCCCATTCCACCCCTTCAATAATTTCTTGTACACCTTTCGCAAAATCACGCCACTCTGTTACTAACAAATTCAGTTGCGTTTCCCCTTGCTCAGTTAGTTGATAATATTTGCGAGGTGGTCCTTCCGTAGATTCTTTTAAATACGTTTGAAAATATCCTTCCTTCGTTAAACGGCGTAATAAAGGATATACTGACCCTTCCGATATTAAAAATTTATTTGAGATTTGCTGAACAAGTTCATAGCCGTAACAATCCTTACGTTTCACAAGTGCCAGTACACATAGTTCTAACACACCTTTTTTAAACTGAACGTTCAAGGACAATCCCCCTTTCTCATTTCAGTACTGTTCAATACACAGTACCTTCCTTATCCATAATATACCACTTAGTATTGTTTATTGCAAGGTACTATATTTTTAAACACTCGAACTTTAGTATGAAACATATCCAATACCGAACACAACATATCATTCAATTTTTTATATCCATAGATATTACGCATGTTACTTTTACTTATCCACCCTTTTGGAACACAAAACAATTCGAATTTCACCACGTTACATTAAAGTTATGGAATAGAAATTTAAATACCGTCATAATTTTTTCAGACATCTATTCAATTCATTTCAACTAACACCTATATTGCCAACAAATAAAAAAGCCCTGATACCGTAGTATCAGGGCTCCTCACCTCTTAGTAAAGAGACATATATTGATCGCGTTCCCATTGGTGAACTTGCGTACGGAAGATATCCCACTCAATTTCTTTCGCTTCGATGAAGTGCTCAAGTAAGTGATCTCCTAATGCGTTACTAATTACTTCGTTAGATTGTAATGTAACTAAAGCTTGCGCTAATGTTGCTGGTAAGTCAACGATACCTGCTTCTTCGCGCTCTTCTTTTGTCATTACGTAGATGTTACGATCTACTGCAGCTGGTGGAGTTAATTTGTTTTTAATTCCATCAAGACCTGCTGCTAATAATGTAGCCATTACTAAATATGGGTTTGCAGCTGGGTCAACACTACGTACTTCTACGCGTGTACTAATACCACGAGATGCAGGGATACGTACTAATGGACTACGGTTTTGTGCAGACCATGCTACGTAACAAGGAGCTTCGTATCCAGGTACTAAACGCTTGTAAGAGTTTACAGTTGGGTTTGCCACCGCTGTAAATGCTGGTGCGTGTTTTAAAATACCTGCGATGAAGTGACGAGCATCATCACTTAATTGTAAGTCACCGTTTTGATCATAGAATACGTTCTCACCATTTTTGAATAGTGATAAGTTACAGTGCATACCTGAACCGTTCACACCGTATAATGGTTTTGGCATAAATGTTGCGTGTAAACCGTGTTTACGAGCAATTGTTTTTACAACAAGTTTGAATGTTTGAATGTCATCACATGAACGAATTGCATTTGCATATTTGAAGTCAATTTCGTGCTGCCCTGGAGCAACCTCATGGTGAGACGCTTCAATTTCAAAGCCCATTTCTTCAAGTTCAAGAACGATATCACGACGACAGTTTTCCCCTAGATCCATCGGCGCAAGGTCGAAGTATCCACCGTTATCGTTTAATTCTAATGTTGGATTTCCTTTTTCATCTACTTTGAATAGGAAGAATTCTGGCTCTGGTCCAAGATTGAAATCTGAGAATCCTAAAGCTTCCATTTCTTTTAATACACGTTTTAAGTTGTTACGTGGATCCCCTTCAAATGGAGTGCCATCTGCATTGTAAATATCACAGATCAATCGAGCTACTTTACCTTTTTCAGCTGTCCAAGGGAAAATCACCCAAGTATCTAAGTCTGGATATAAGTACATATCAGATTCTTCAATACGTACGAAACCTTCAATAGAAGATCCATCAAACATCATTTTGTTATCAAGAGCTTTTGTTAATTGGCTCACTGGAATTTCTACGTTTTTAATTACTCCTAAAAGGTCCGTAAATTGTAAACGTATATACTTTACATTCTCTTCTTTCGCCAAACGGAAAATATCTTCTTTTGTGTACCTAGCCATTATAAATTCCTCCTTAGTCCCTCTAAACACCTTCAGAATCAGTTCTCTTTAGTGAAAAAACCTTGAAATATCACCTTGTCGCAATGAAGTTCGATTAAATCTACCTGTATGTTGTAGTTCGTCTCGAAGTATTTTGCGAAGCTCAGTTTTTGAAATTTCTTTCGTTTCTTCTTTTACTTTCACTGCTTCTGTTTGATTTTCTTTCATTAGTAACACTTGTTTAATACCAGCCATATTCAAGCCTTGATCTAATAAATCTTTAATCTCTAACAACTTATCTACATCGTTAAATGAAAATAATCTACGATTCCCCTTTGTACGGGTTGGAGAAACAAGATTATGCTCTTCATAGTAGCGAATTTGACGTGCAGATAATTGTGTTAAATCCATAACAATACCAATAGGAAACAGCGGGGCAGAACGTCTATCTTCTTTCATCGTTTCAGTTCCTCCTTCGCCTTAACTGCTTCTCATTTTATACCATGTTATGTTTGATGTCAATAGATGTTAGCTTTTCTTACATGATTTTTTTAAAAGTTTTTTCATTCTTTTTTCTAATGCAATAAATCATTACTTTCACACGAAAAAAAGCTGTCGAAATCGACAGCTTCCCTTTAAGAAATTGTTAATAATTCTTTTTCAATTAATGCATCAATTGCAGAACAGATCGCAATCTTCACATGCGAATAAGTTAGCCCACCTTGTACGTAAGCAACATAAGGCGGACGAATTGGACCATCAGCTGACAATTCAATACTTGCACCTTGAATAAAAGTTCCCGCAGCCATAATTACATCATCTTCATACCCCGGCATATAGTTAGCATATGGAGTGAAGTGAGAATTAATCGGGGATGCATATTGAATTGCTTGGCAGAATGCAATCATGCGATCTTTGTCATCAAATTGAACAGATTGAATTAAATCTGTTCTTGGTGCATTCCACGCTGGTGATGTATTCATTCCTAACTTTTCTAAAAATGCAGCTGTAAAAATCGCACCTTTTAGCGCTTGTCCTGCTACATGCGGCGCTAAGAAGAAACCTTGATACATTTCTTGCAGACTGTATAAAGATGCACCTGCTTCCGCACCGATTCCTGGAGATGTTAAACGATAGGCGCACGCTTCAACATACTGTTCTTTACCAACAATATAACCACCAGTTTTAACAATTCCCCCGCCCGGGTTTTTAATAAGCGAACCTGCCATTAAATCTGCACCAACATGACATGGCTCTTGTTCTTCAATAAACTCGCCATAACAGTTATCTACAAACACGACAACATCCGGTTTAATTTCTTTAACAAACGCTATCATTTCTTTAATTTGAGAAATAGTAAAAGACGGACGAGTAGCATAACCTTTTGAGCGCTGAATACCGATCATTTTCGTATTACTATGAATGGCAGCCGCAACAGCTCCTAAATCAACAAGCCCCTCTTCAGTAAGCGGAACTGCATTATAACCAATATTATATTCTTTGAATGATCCTACACCTTTTCCGCGTACACCAACGATTTCTTCTAACGTATCATACGGCTTACCAGTGATGTACAATAACTCATCTCCTGGACGTAAAATACCGAATAGCGCTGTAGAAATAGCGTGAGTACCTGAAATGATTTGCGGACGAACTAGGCCCGCTTCCGCTCCAAATACATCTGCATACACTTTTTCTAACGTATCACGACCAATATCGTCATAACCGTAACCTGTCGTCGGAATAAAATGTGAATCACTAATTTTATGTTTACGAAAACTTTCTAACACACGAAACTGATTACTTTCAATTACTTCATCCGCACGTTTATGTACTTCTGTAATTTGGCTCTCTACTTCTTTTACGATTGGAGCAATTTTTTCTCCATTTTTCAAACGATCAAACATTTTTATTTTCTCCTTCTTCCACTAAAAATCTCTTTAATTGCGCATTAAGTGATGAATGAGCAAAAATATACCCTGCGCAATCATACACAAATTTATCTTCCAAAAACTCCATTTTTGTTAATAGCGTCTCCGTCTTTAATAGAGTTAATAACTTACCTTCACTCGGAGGAATCTCCACTTGATAACGATTCATTTCTTCCTTCATTTTCGTTTCTATCGCTTCTTTTATATGTAATAGATCCTTTTCTTCAAAAGCACTAGTCATTAAGAAGTCATTTTTCGGAAACGGAATAAAGTTTTGATGTAATTCATCTTTTTTATTATATAACGTAATAATAGGAATATGATTTATTTCGAGTTCTGACAATAATTGTTTTACTGTTTTCTCATGCCCTACATAATTAGGATCTGCAGAATCCACAACATGTAAAATAACATCCGCTTCACCAGCTTCTTCTAACGTCGAACGGAATGCAGCAATTAATGACGTAGGTAAATCTTGTATAAAACCAACCGTATCAGTTAGTAATACTGTATAACCAGAAGGTAACGGCATCTTCCTTGTCGTCGGGTCTAGCGTCGCAAACAACAAATTCTCTTCAAACGTATCAGCTTCCGTTAATCTATTAAACAGTGTAGATTTTCCCGCATTCGTATATCCTATTAATGAAACTTGGAATACTTTATTATCTTTTCTTCTTTCACGATATCTTTTTCGATGCTCCACAACAACTGCAAGTTGCTTCTTTATTTCATCAACGCGCGCTCGAATATGACGACGATCAGTCTCAAGTTTCGTTTCACCTGGCCCTCTCGTTCCAATACCACCACCAAGACGTGATAAAGACAATCCTTGCCCCATAAGACGCGGCATTGTATATTGCAACTGAGCTAATTCTACTTGAAGCTTCCCTTCTCTCGACTTCGCACGTTGCGCAAAAATATCTAATATGAGTTGCGTTCGATCAATTACCCTCGCATCTAATACTGCGGATAAATTCCGAATTTGACTCGGTGTTAATTCGTTATTAAATACGATAACATCCGGTTCTAGTTCTTCAGTTAACATTGTAAGCTCTTCTAATTTACCTTTACCTATATAAGTCGCCGGATGAAACTTCGGTCGTTTTTGCGTTGTAGACACTAACAATTCTGCTCGTGCAGTTTTCGCTAATGATGCAAGTTCTTTCATGGAATGCATAAATTTTCCATCATCATCTTGCGGCAATTGACAGCCCACTAATATGACTTTCTCTTTTTCTTCCATCAAATATGTTCACTCATCCTTTTCGAAATTTAAACCTTCTAATATAATAGCAGAGGAAGCACATTTCATCTAGTTAGCGGGGGAGAAAATTCATGGCATGGGAGATTTTTAGCATCATAGGCACAATTGCTTTCGCATTAAGCGGGGCTATTGTTGCAATGGAAGAGGATTATGATATTTTCGGGGTGTATATTTTAGGAATGGCAACCGCATTTGGGGGAGGTGCCCTTCGTAATTTATTAATCGGTTATCCGATTGTCGCGTTTTGGCAACAAGACATGTTATTCCAAATCGCACTTTTATCAATGACGATTATTTTTCTTTTTCCAAATAAATTAATTAGACACTGGAAAAAGTGGGAAAACATCACTGATGCTATCGGCTTATCAGCATTTGCCGTACAAGGGGCATTATACGCTCAAAAATTAAATTTACCAATTAGCGCTACAATCGTAGCAGCCGTTTTAACTGGCATTGGAGGCGGTATTATCCGCGATCTTTTAGCCCGTAGAAAACCTCTCGTTCTTCGAGCTGATGTATATGCTTTTTGGACGATTCTGGCAGGTTTCTTAATCGGCGCTCAAATTATTGTTAGCGATTGGGCTCTATACACCTTATTCATTTTAATTGTTTGCTTCCGCATGGTTTCTATTCATTACAAATGGCATTTACCGCATAGACGCATCGACACAAACGAACGTTCAATGCATAAATAGCAATCCAACCTCTTTACAGATCGTAAAGAGGTTTTTCTTTTCTAACGAGTTTTTCCTTACATAATGTTTATACTAATTCTCAAAGCGAGGTGAACACAAATGACAAACCATGTGAATAAAGGGGCTCAAAAAAGCTCAGTAGGTCAAATTGGACATGATCCTAATTCTGCACACGAAAAAAGCGCTAAAATGGAACGTTTCCATAAATCTTATCAAGAAAAAGCAAAAAAATAGTAGAGCACTTATATAAAAAAACAGACGCACAGTTTACGTACTGTGCGTCTCCTCTTCAAGCATCAAATCACTACTTGATATTCCAATCAAATCATATTTATCATACGCATCCTCTTGTAACAACCGCATAGCTTGTGTACGAATTGATTTTTCAACAATATTCCGGACATATCGTCCATTACTAAAGGATGTAATTTGCGATGAGTACTTTACAGCATGTAAATGATCTCTAAATTTCCATTCAGCCTCTTTCGATAACTGATATTCACGTTCTTCATACATCCTCTTCCCTATTTCTAACAGCTGATTTACTGAGTAATCCGCAAACTCAATTATAAACGGAAAACGAGATTGCAGTCCTGGATTCAATGAAAGAAAGTGATTCATCTCTCTGGAATATCCAGCTAAAATCAATACAAAACCGTGTTGCTTATCTTCCATATGTTTTACGAGCGTATCAATTGCTTCTTTTCCAAAATCTTTTTCTCCCCCTCGTGCTAATGAATAAGCCTCATCAATAAACAAAATTCCCCCCATTGCTTTTTTTATTAAATCTCTTGTTTTTTGAGCCGTATGACCGATGTACTCTCCTACAAGATCTGCACGTTCAGCTTCAACTAGGTGCCCTTTTGATAGAATATTCATCTCAAATAACAATTTTCCTATCATTCTAGCAACAGTTGTCTTCCCTGTACCCGGATTGCCTTTAAACAACATATGGAGTACTTGCTTCTCAGACTTCAATCCTATTTCTTGTCTTTTTTTATTCACATAAATCCAAGCATATATTTCTTTTATTATCTTTTTTATATCATCCATCCCAACGAGTTTTCCCATCTCTTCTTCAATTCTTTGCAGCATCTCATGTTTCGTAGTAGTTTCATTTGAAATTACTGTTTTATTTTCTGCAGCCGGTAAAGAAATTTTCTTTCGATGATTTAACACAATGTTAATTTGATTATTATTTTTCTTTCGCATCGATTGTTCCATACAATCACCTCATTTTATCCACTCACCAAATATTATTATTCTTGTCTCCTTTGCAAATGACTATTTTCAGAAAAGTTTGCTATAATAAAAGAAATAATGAAGGTGGTGGGACTATGGAGACAACGGAATTCCATGATACAATACAAGCCTTTTCTATTTTTTTATTGAATAAAGGCCGAAAACCTTCAACCATTAAACGTTATGTTTATGACATTGAAGATTTCGGACATTGGTTAGAAAAAAACAAAAAGCTCCCTTCCAGTAATATATGGGCTACACTTTGTACAAAAGACTACGAAGATTACTTTTCCGACTTAAAAAAGAATCGACATTACTCAGAGAAAACGATGCACCGTGTATTCATTGTATTAAATCGAATGCATCACTTTCTAAATATTCCCAACCCATTAAAGAACATGGAAATTTCTATTCAACCAGACCGCACACTCCGCAATGAAGATTTCATTTCATCTGATGAAGAAAAAAGATTAAAACATATAGTCACTTCATTAGAAGGACTTTCAGAAAAACAACGTCCTGTACGCCCTTTATTGACGGATCGTAATATCGCTATTTTAAATTTATTAATTGACTATGGATTATCCTTACAGGAACTTACAGCATTAACTATGCATCACGTCCACTTTGAAACTAACACATTATCTATACCTGCAACCGCAGGAGTAGAAAGAACAATTACTTTAACTAGCGAAGACAAAAAACAACTATATACTTATTACAAAAGCATCCCCGAACCCGTTCGTCCAAAATATCATAGTAATGACCCATTATTTGTCGCATTCGATTTTAATCGCGGAACATATAGATGGGTATACGAAAATGATGCACCGAAGGGATTAACAGAAATCGCTATCCAAAAAATGATTCGCCTTGAAGTATCCAGAGCTAATTTACGCAAAGGAATCTCAGGACAACACTTTCGTAACACCTATATTTTAAACTTAATAAAAAAAGAAACTCCGGAGTCAGAAATTATAAAGCTAGCTGGCTTCAAATCAAAGATTTCACTAAAACGATATTATCAATACGCAGAAAATAGAAAAAACGCCTTATTATAAGGCGTTTTTTCTATTTTTTCTTCAAACAAACGATTTTACTATGACCATTTAACTAATTTTTGCATCTACTATGATGAGTTTCGTTCATATCCTCATTAGAAAGGAGAGATTTAATGTCTCATTATAACGACAGTCAGAACAAATTCTCCAAACCATGCTTTCCAAGTAGCGCTGGACGAATTCCAAATACTCCATCAATCCCAGTTACTAAGGCACAACTTAGAACATTCCGCGCAATCATTATCGATTTAACAAAAATAATCCCAAAACTTTTCGCAAATCCATCTCCCCAAAATATTGAAGATCTAATTGATACATTGAACCTACTAAGTAAATTTATTTGTTCACTAGATGCTACTTCCTCCCTGAAAGCACAAGGGTTAGCTATTATTAAAAACTTAATAACTATATTAAAAAATCCAACTTTCGTAGCAAGCGCTGTATTTATCGAGCTTCAAAATCTAATTAATTATTTACTATCCATTACAAAACTATTCCGAATTGACCCTTGCACACTTCAAGAGCTTCTTAAATTAATCGCAGCATTACAAACCGCTCTAGTTAATTCTGCTTCATTCATTCAAGGACCTACTGGACCTACTGGGCCAGCAGGGGCTACCGGTGCTACTGGCGCTACCGGACCTCGGGGTAATACGGGTGCTACTGGTGCTACTGGACCTCAAGGTAATACGGGGGCTACTGGTGCTACTGGACCTCAAGGTAACACAGGCGCTACTGGTGCTACCGGACCTCGAGGTAACACGGGCGCTACTGGCGCTACTGGACCTCAAGGTAACACGGGTGCTACTGGACCTCAAGGCGTTCAAGGACCGGCAGGTGCTACTGGTGCCACTGGGCCTCAAGGCGTTCAAGGACCGGCGGGTGCTACTGGTGCCACTGGACCTCAAGGTGCTCAAGGACCGGCGGGCGCTACTGGTGCTACTGGACCTCAAGGTGTTCAAGGGCCAACGGGTGCTACCGGTATAGGAGTTACCGGACCTACTGGACCTTCTGGTGGGCCTCCTGGACCTACTGGACCTCAGGGACCTCAAGGTAATACAGGTGCTACCGGACCTCAAGGTATTCAAGGACCGGCGGGTGCTACTGGTGCCACTGGGCCTCAAGGCGTTCAAGGACCGGCGGGTGCTACTGGTGCCACTGGGCCTCAAGGCGTTCAAGGACCGGCAGGTGCTACTGGTGCCACTGGGCCTCAAGGTGCTCAAGGACCGGCAGGTGCTACTGGTGCCACTGGGCCTCAAGGTGCTCAAGGACCGGCGGGTGCTACTGGTGCCACTGGACCTCAAGGCGTTCAAGGGCCAACGGGCGCTACTGGTATAGGAGTTACCGGACCTACTGGGCCTACTGGACCTAGCTTCCCTATAGCAACAATTGTTGTAACAAACAACATTCAACAAACAGTACTACAATTTAATAACTTTATCTTCAGTACTGCAATTAACGTAAATAATATTATCTTTAATGGCACAGACACAGTTACAGTTATCAACGGTGGTATTTATGTAATTAGCGTATCCATCTCTACAACTGCACCAGGATGTGCGCCACTCGGAGTAGGAATTTCAATAAATGGAGCAGTCGCAACTGACAACTTCTCTTCAAATTTAATAGGCGACTCACTTTCATTTACTACAATCGAAACATTAGCTGCCGGAGCAAACATTTCTGTCCAATCTACTCTTAACGAGATTACGATCCCTGCAACAGGAAATACTAACATTCGTCTAACTGTATTTAGAATCGCTTAAATTTCACTATTTATCGTTTATGGCAAATAAAAAAAGAGCGAGAAACTCGCTCTTTTTTTGTTATGTACAATAATTCATTACTATTCTAATTCAATTGAAACATTTTTTTGTGGTACAAATGTAGAAATTGCGTGTTTATAAATAAGCTGTTGCTTACCTTCTGTTTCCAGTAGGACTGTAAAATTATCAAATCCTTTAATTAATCCACGAAGCTGGAAACCATTTAATAAGTACAGCGTAACAAACGTATTCTCTTTACGGAGTTGATTTAAAAACTGATCTTGAATATTGATTGATTGCTTCATGTCGAATCCTCCTCTTTTTCTCTACTTACTATTATTCGACTTTAGTTGTAGCTTTCCTTCTATGTATCGTAAAATTTCTGACGTTTTTTCACCGTCTGTAACATCAAACCATGTGACATCCATCTTATTACGGAACCACGTTAATTGACGTTTTGCATAACGACGTGAATTCGTCTTTAATTGTGATACCGCTTCTTCTAAAGAGACACGATCCTCAAAATAATCATATATCTCTTTATACCCAATCGCTTGAATAGATTGACAATCTCGTATCCCTCGATTATACAACCCTTCTACTTCTTCTAATAAACCTTGGTCCATCATTATATCAACTCGTAAGTTAATGCGATCGTATAGCATTTCACGATCCATTGTCAAGCCAATTAAGGAAACATCGTATAATAACTCGTTTTCTTGTTTTTCAAGTTGATCACTCATTTTTTCACCCGTCGTGTGGAAAATTTCTAACGCCCTAATGACACGGCGTACATTATTTGCATGAATACGCTCAGCGCTTTCTGGGTCTACTTCCTGTAATTTCTTATGTACATATTCCACACCACGTTCTAATGCTAACTTTTCCATTTGTTCTCGGTATATAGCATCACCAGCATCATCCGTAAACTGATAATCGAATAAAACAGATTGTATATACAGACCAGTTCCACCAACGATAATCGGCAATTTACCACGCTCTGTAATCTCGCGAATATGCTTACGAACACGTTCTTGAAATTCGGCAACCGAAAATGATTCTTCTGGATTTTTTATATCAACCATATAATGTGGAATTCCGTCCATCTCTTCTTTCGTCACCTTTGCGGTTCCAATATCCATCGTACGATAAATCTGCATGGAATCTCCACTTATAATTTCACCATTTAACGCTTTGGCAAGATCAATACTTAACTTCGTCTTCCCAACAGCAGTTGGTCCAATGATGACAGCAACTTTTTCACGTTGCACTTCTCCCATATCATTCAACTCTCTTTATGTAATGTACTCCATCTATTGATTATATCCAATCTTACCAATTTTAACGGCATGATTGCAAGTTCTTTCATTACGGTACATGAAATTATAAATAAAAAAGAACATAGTTTGTCCAATTCCGCATATACATGATTAAAAATACCTTCGAGAGGATGAGTTAACTATGAAACAATCCACTATCAATTTTTCATCTTTGACAAAAGACCTCATTTTAGCTACTGCTACAAAAGAACACAATTGTTCACAAGAAGAATTATACTTCGCCTTAAATTGTTTACTACGTTCTTTTCATTCTGCTCTCCAAGAAACAACATTACATCTAGAAAATAAAGATACAGAGTATATACAAAACCAATTTTGCAGCGCATATAAAATTATTACAGGTAAAACTATTTATCCTTTTCAATAATCCATAAAAGGCGATTGCTTACATACTTTCAAGCAACCGCCTTTTATATTAATACACATATACTACTCTATAACTTTCACTTTTACAGATTTGCGCCCCCAGCTATTCGCACTACCATCTGAGCCAACTAAAACATCAATACGATTTCCTTTAATCGCACCACCAGTATCTCCAGCAATCGCTTCTCCATATCCTTCTACCCATACTTTTGATCCAAGTGGAATTACTTTAGGATCAACAGCAATTACTTTCATATTTGGATTCGCTGTTAAGTCATGCCCCATTGCAGTTAATACACGACCACCATACGAACCATTTTCACTCGGATCTGCTGTATATGCTGTCGCTTCTACCGTTATTTCACGTCCACTAGTCGGTGCACTTGTTTCATTAGATTTCGCAACTTGTTTCGTAGTTGACTGCTGTTTTGCCACAGGTTTACTTGATTCTACATTCTTAACAGATTCTTTACTCTTAACTACTTTATTACTTTTAACCGGCGTATTTACTCTTTCCGGCGCTTCTTCTTTCGTTGCAACTTCTTTCTTTTCAATCACTGGTGCCGTTCCTGTTAAAAATGGCACATGAACATATCCTGTTTTTCCATTATAGTCAAATTGCAACCATTCATTTTGAACTTGATTTGTCGTTTCAATTACATCATTTTTATTCAGTTTTCCAAGAATTTCTGAGTCAGTATTCGCTCCAGCGCGAACATTTAACACACCCGCCGTCACATAATATGTACTTTTTGTAAATTCAGCACTTACAAATGCTTCTTGACCATTTAATTTAATTTTTGTCCATCCGTTTTCTGTATTTACAACATCTAATTTATTTCCACTTAACATTTTACCTACAAGCTTAGACTCTACAGTTGGGTTTTCTCTAACATTTAATACGTCTGTTGTTACAATCGTTTCCGCTTTCGCAGAACCTGCAAAAATCCCAAGACCAAAAACTGCCGCCGTTGCTATACCTAATAATTTTTTCATGAATAGCCTCCATTTGCTTTGTTTTCGTATTTTTATTATAGCAACGGATTTTTAAGATTTTTAGAAAACACACAATTACAAACCATTCGTAATATACGATTAATGAGCTGTAACATAAATTTCCATATTAATGAATTACATTTCCAATAGAATTCCCAATAGTTTTCATATATTTTCCACATACAAGCACCAGAATTTTTTTCCAGAAAAAATTACAGTATTACTTTTTTGTTACAAAAAAATCATATTTCATTACATCTTTTACCAAAATTCATCATTCTCCAATTATCAACCTCCTTTTTTGTAATAAAAAGGAGCAGCTAATAAAAGCTACTCCCTTTACACGTATTATTTAACTTTCTTTTTCCAAATTCCCATCATAAGAGCAGAAACAACTGCCCCTATCAATATCGATAAAATATATAACACTGGTTTATTTACTAAAGCGATAACAAACAATCCACCATGCGGTGCTGGTAATGTAATTTGGAATAACATTGATAATGCACCTGCAATACTTGAACCGACAACACAACTGACAATTACCCGAACCGGATCTGCTGCTGCAAACGGAATCGCACCTTCTGTAATAAACGATGCCCCCATAATATAATTTGTTAAACCAGACTTACGTTCCGCTTCTGTAAACTTCGATTTAAAGAAGGTAGTTGCTAACGCAATTGCAAGCGGTGGCACCATACCACCAGCCATAACCGCTGAATGTACCCCAAAGTTCTTCGCTTCTATCGCAGCAATACCAAACGTAAATGCTGCTTTATTAATTGGACCACCCATATCAATTGCCATCATCGCACCTAAAATAAGACCTAGTAATATAGCATTTGTACCGTTCAAACCATTTAACCATCCTGTTAACATTTCATTCAATGCTACTACAGGCGGAATTACTACTTTTTGCATAACAACTCCTGTAATCAATAATCCAAAGACCGGATATAACAATACAGGTTTAATTCCTTCTAATTGTACTGGTAGGCCTGAAAATAATTTTTTCAATCCTAAAACAACATATCCGGCTAAGAAACCAGCAATTAATCCACCTAAAAATCCAGCATTCGCATGTGCCGCTAAAAATCCTCCGACAACACCGGGCATAAAACCAGGACGATCAGCAATAGAACTAGCAATAAACCCTGCTAAAATTGGTACAAGGAATAAAAATGCCCCTGTTCCCCCTCCTCCAATAGACATGAACAATTCAGCTAAAGGACCTTCTGCTTTTATACCACCAAACGAAAACGCTAGCGCAATTAAAATCCCGCCACCAACAACGAATGGAAGCATATTACTTACGCCGTTCATTAAATGCTTATAAATTCCTAATCCATTTTCTTTCTCCGTATTTTCTGCCTTTCCATCCTCTTTTACACCTTTAAAGATTGGTGCATCTTGTTTTACAGCCCGATTAAGAAGTTTTTCAGCTTTTCTAATCCCGTCAGCGACTGGCACTTGAATAACATGTTTACCAGCAAAACGATTCATTTCTACTTGTTTATCTGCCGCAACAATTATAGCTGTTGCGCGTTCAATATCCTCTTTCGTTAAACCGTTTTTTATACCTGTTGATCCATTCGTTTCAACTTTAATTGCAATTCCTAGCTCTGCTGCTTTTGCTTTCAAGCTATCTGCAGCCATATATGTGTGAGCGATTCCAGTCGGGCAAGCTGTAACAGCTAATACGTACGGTTCATTCCCTTCTGGTTTTGCAACTTCAACCTCTTCTTCTTCTTTTTCATTTTCTTTTTCATCAAATAAACGAAGAAGTTCTTCTTCATCCTTCGCTTCTAACAATTGCTTACGAAACCCTTCATCCATTAATAGTGTAGATAGGCGTGATAACGTTTCTAAATGCGTATTATTCGCCCCTTCACTTGCAGCAATCATAAAAAATAAATGCGCAGGTTGTCCGTCAAGCGATTCATAGTTGATACCGCTTACACTTCTACCAAAACAAATCGCTGGTTGCTTAACAGCTTTTGTTTTCGCATGAGGTATAGCAATCCCTTCACCAATGCCGGTTGTACTTTGTGACTCCCTTTTTAAAATAGCTTCTTTAAATTCAGCTTTGCTATTTAAACGATTTGCCCCGTTTAATTTCTCAACTAACTCATCTATGACAGCTTCTTTATTTGAAGCTGTCAAATTCATAATAACTGTATCCCTTTTTAATAGTTCTGTAATTTTCATATGTTGCTTCCCCCTATCGCTTAGTTACAATTACTTGCGACAATAATTCTTCTACTTTTTCCTTTTCACATAAATCGGCTGAAAATGCTGTTGCACTCCCTGTTGCAACGCCATATTGAAATGCCTTTTCAATATCTTTTGTCTGTTCATATCTTCCTACAAATCCCGCAACGAGAGAATCTCCAGCCCCAACCGAATTAATTACAACGCCTTTTGGAATAGTTGCTTCATATATACCTTCTGCCGTAAATAATAAAGCTCCATCTCCGGCCATTGATACGATAACGTGCTCTACACCTTGTTCAACTAATTTTCTTCCATATGGTAAAACATCTTCTACTGTGGAAATCTCTACTCCGAATAACTCACCAAGTTCATGATGATTAGGCTTTATTAAAAATGGTTTATTTTTAACTACATGCTGCAGCGCACTACCACTTGCATCTACTACTACACGAATGCCTTTTTCAGCTCCGAACGCTGCGATTGATTCATAAAAAGTAGTTGGGATAGACGCTGGTACACTTCCAGCTAGTACAACACAATCTCCCTTTTGCATACTTTCAATTTGTTTCATTAATTGTTCAAATTGTTCCTTAGTCACACTAGGTCCTTGCCCATTTAATTCTGTTTCTTCTTGCCCTTTTATTTTCACATTAATTCGAGTATCTTCATTTACTTGGATGAAGTTTGTTATTACACCTTCCGTCTGTAATACATCTTTAATAAATCGACCGGTAAATCCACCAGTAAATCCTAGCGCTACATTTTCCACACCTAAACGATGAAGAACGCGAGAAACATTAATCCCTTTCCCTCCAGGAAACTTCATATCTTTTTCCGCTCGATTTACTGCGCCTAACTCTAAGGAATTAACTTGTACTATATAATCAATAGATGGGTTTAAAGTTACTGTATAGATCATTGTTTATCAGCCTCAATTACATTGGTTTGTCTTTTATATTTTTCTAAATCAATTTCTAAATGGTTTGTAATAATATTCGCCTCTTCCACATTGGCAATTTTCGCAAACGCAACTTCCGAAAACTTACTTTCATCAATTAAGAAATATCCTTCATTTGCTAATGTTAATGCCATTTGCTTTAAAAGTGCCTCTTCTGGATCTGGTGTTGTAAAACCAAGCTGTTCATGTACACCATTCGCTCCTAAAAAACATTTATCAAAACGATACTTTTGCATGCTTTCCTGCGCCATTGCACCGATTAAAGCTTTCGTCCTACTCTTCATCATTCCGCCTAGTAAATATGCACGAATATGATTTTCAACTAAAGCTTCAATATGCATAAGTCCATTCGTAACAACGGTAACATCCTTATTTATTAAAAATGGAATCATTTCAAATGTTGTACTTCCTGCATCTAAATAAATGCAATCACCTTGTTCCACAACGTTAGCCGCATACTTCGCAATTTGTTGTTTTATTTGAATGTTTTTGGATGATTTTTCAACCATCGTCGGCTCCTGTCCTTTTCCTGTTAAAACAGCTGCACCACCGTGAACTCTTTTTAATAACCGTTGTTTTTCCAATTGCGCTAAATCACGACGAATTGTTGATTCAGAGCTTTCTGTTCTTTCCACTAATTGTTGTAATTTAACAACCTTCTGCTCTTTTACAAGTTGCAATATCATTTGATGACGTTCAGGAGTTAACATTTTATTCACCTCTTCTTTGATTACAGTATAATGAAAACGATCACAAAAATCAACCATAAACATTCACAAATAACCAAAAACAATCACAAACAGTTATAAACAACAAAAAAGAAACCCATTGGATTGTTATATCAAATGGGTTCCTTTACTCGCTTCACTTATAAGGAAGCTTTATATATGCTTAAAACATCGTCTTTATTTAATTTTTTAAAGTTACCAAATTCGCCATAAGCCATCGCTTTATCCACCATTACATCAATTTCATTTTCTCCAATAGCATAATCAGATAACGTTACTGGTGCTTCAATTGAAGTCCAAAATTGACGTAACGCCTCAATTCCTTCTAACGCAATTTCTCGATCAGTCTTTCCATCTGTTTCTACATCGAATACACGAATAGCGAACTGTTTAAAACGACTTACATTTTCATCTACAACATGCTTCATCCAGTTCGGGAATAAAATCGCAAGGCCACCTCCGTGTGGTATATCATGAACCGCTGAAACCGCGTGCTCAATATTGTGTGTTGCCCAGTCTCCTTTTACTCCCATCGCTAAAATACCGTTTAGCGCCATAGTACCGCAGTATAAAATCGTTTCTCTATGCTCATAATTTTCTAGATCATTTAAAAGCTTAGGAGCTGTCTCAATGACTGTTTTTAAAACAGATTCACAATAACGATCTTGTAATTCTGTATTTGTTCCATGATGGAAATATTGTTCTAATACGTGTGACATAATATCTACCATACCGTAAATTGTTTGATCCCTCGGTACAGACGCAGTATGAGCTGGATCTAAAATTGAAAACTGAGGGAAGGTAACTGGGCTACCCCAGCCATATTTTTCATTCGTTTCCCAGTTTGTAATGACAGAACCAGCATTCATTTCAGATCCTGTTGCCGCAAGAGTAAGCACAGTACCAAATGGTAATGCCTCACTGGCAAATGTTTTTTTCGTTACAATATCCCACACATCTCCATCGTACTTACTACCAGCTGCAATTGCCTTCGTACAGTCGATTACACTACCTCCACCAACTGCTAAAATAAATTCAACACCATTATCTTTACAAATTTGAATCCCTTTCTTTACAGTTGATACACGTGGATTCGGTTCAACACCTGTCAATTCAAATACTTCTGCATTTATTTCCTTTAAAATAGAAATTACATTATCATAAATACCGTTTCTTTTAATGCTGCCTCCCCCGTATACGAGAAGAACTTTTTTACCGAACTGTGGAATTTCAGTTTTCAATTGCTCTAATTGACCTTTACCGAAAATAAGTTTCGTTGGATTACGAAATACAAAATTTTGCATATCCCTTTACCATCCCTTCTATATGAAAAGCAACTATACTTTTGTATACCATATTTTTTTCATTTTACAAAAACATTTGCCTAACAAAAAAATCCCAGCCTATAGGCTGAGATTTTTTATTGATAATAAGGTGAGATCATTAAGTAAACAATAACACCAGATAAACTTACATATAACCAAATCGGCATCGTCCAACGTACAATTTTACGATGACGTGTTAATTGATTTGTAAAACCAAATACAAGTGCAAACAATGCAAGTGGTACGATAATTGCTGCAAGGATAATATGTGTAATTAAAATGATGAAATACACATATTTAATGAATCCTTCGCCACCAAAATGTGTTGCTGGCGCCAAGTAATGATACGATAAATAAGAAACACAAAATAGCAACGTCGTTGTAAATGCTGCTAGGATGAAGCCACGATGCATTTTCACATTCTTCTTAATAATAGAGAATAACGCTGCTAATAAAAATACGAACGTAAAGCTATTAAAAATTGCGTTTAACATTGGTAAAATCGTTACATCAAAATGTACTTCTCCTTCATAGCCAACAGGTCCAAAGAACAAAAATAAAATAATCGCATTTACAATTACAGAAAGCGTTATCACAATAGGAGCATAGCTTTTCTGATTTGTTGATTGATCCACCAAAATGGTCACTCCCTCTTCCTTCAAATATGTATACGTAACCTCACTATTTTAACATACTATTCACAGTGTAAATGTGACAATAGTTTGACACAGCAAGACAAAACAAAGAAAAAATCCTTCTTAATAAAACTTCTTAAGAAGGATTTTATCGCTTTATTATTCAAATAGCAATGCGATTAGTTTTTGTTAAAAAATGTATCGCTATATGCTTGAAAAATTTCAGACACTTGATATCCCATTAAAGAAATTGCTGTTAATGAAAAGAAACCAATCATAAGAAATCGAAACCACATATAAATCTCCTCCTTGTATTTAGCTTAAAGAACATTCGCTATATTACAAGTTGAGTGGCACTCTTCATCGTCACTTTCCTTTTTCTTTACAATTGCTGTAATAAATCGAATCATAAAGAAAAATACAAAAGGAAATTGTTCGTAATTTACCTTGGCATAGTTCAGCAACGGCTCGCGTTGCATATCGAACGGGGATGAGAAGGAATAGAACATACCTTGCTCTTCCATATATACAATTACAATTTTCATACAAAATACGATTCCTAGAAACGAAACAATATCTTGCCATTCTGTCGTATATAGCAGGTTATACAGCTCTAATACGTACTCTTCCATCGTCATCCCCCCTTCCTTTTTTATCATTTTGCTCGCCTTCGCATAAAAAGTCAAGAAAAAAGTTTATATTCACTATGACAATAGTAATTACTCATTTTTATGATTATATATGATTCTTTTATAGCAATGATTGGGTGTAACTCTCTTCGAAAACAAGAAATTAGAATCGCACAGATTCCTCATTCTTACTTGTAGTATTCGATACTGTACTATTTTTATTTCTATTAAAAATAAAATAAGAAAGTATTATAAGAACAGTAACAAGCATCGTCAAAAGTGCTTGTGAACGTAAAGATTCAATTGCAAGCATCGCAACTAAAACAGCTATAATAGCGGCAATTGTAACATACGTTACATACGGGAAAAACCACATTTTCACTTTCAAATTTTGTTGTTCTACTTTCCCCATTTTTTTACGGATCTTTAAATGCGAAACAGCTATAACGAGATAAACGAGTAACGCAATTCCGCCAGATGCATTGACTAAAAATAAAAAGACTTTATCTGGAGATATATAACTAAAAACAACTCCAATATAAGCGAAGAACGTTCCGAATAAAACGGCCCGAACTGGAACACCACTACTATTCAATTTCAAAAATGCCTTTGGAGCATCTCCTCTTTCTGCCATTGAAAAAAGCATTCTTGAGTTCGTATATAAACCAGAATTTAAACAAGAAAGTACAGCTGTTAAAACGATAAAATTCATAATTTGTGCTGCCGCTGGTATCCCTATATGTTCCAGTACCGCTACAAACGGACTTTTTAATATGTTCGCTGAATTCCATGGAAGAAGTGTAACAACTACAGCAATCGATCCAATGAAAAATACGAGAATACGCCAAATTACACTATTTGTTGCTGTTTTTACTGCTTTTACAGGTTCAGCAGATTCTCCAGCAGCTACTGCAACAATCTCAGATCCCATAAATGAAAATATAACGACAGTAATTCCAAGTAGCACCGAACTTATACCGTTTGGCATAAATCCTCCTTGTCCTACTAAATTCGAAGTGCCAGGTGCTTCCGTTCCTGGTACAAATCCTAAAATAACAGCTAGTCCAAGACAAAGGAACAAAATAATACTTATTACTTTAATAAAAGAAAACCAATATTCAAACTCTCCAAATGATTTCACCGAAAAAACATTCGTCAATGTTAATAAAATCGTTAATATTAGGCTTAATAACCAAAGTGGGATTTCTGGAATCCAGTATTGAATAATACCAGCACCTGCTGTGGCTTCTATCGCAATAACAATTACCCAGAAAAACCAATATAGCCACCCAATTGTATAACCGGCCCATGGACCAATTGCTTCTCTTGCATATGTTGCAAATGACCCACTTGTCGGGTTAATAGCTGCCATTTCCCCAAGCATTCTCATAACGAAAACGACTAGAAGTCCTGCTAATGCATATGAAACGATAGAACCTGGCCCTGCTGAATGCACAACTGCCCCACTTCCAACAAACAAACCAGCTCCTATTACGCCGCCAATTGAGATCATTGTAATGTGGCGTATTTTGAGGTCTTTCTTAAGATTTTTATCCAACTCTTATACATCCCCTTCCAAACGTAATTTTGAAATTTATGTAAGAGTATTATGTGAAAACCTTGCCTACACTTTAAAATATATCAAAATATTCTGAATTTAACAATTGTAATGCAAGCTCCTATAAAAATTATTACATTAGGTTTAATAATTTTCCATATACAATTGTTGAGAAAATTATAGCTACCTTACGAAAGAACGAATTTTCAGATATCATCAAATAAACAAGATTATACATCTAGACAACTTTTTGTATAGGAGTGTTGATATGTTAAACAAGTTCAAATTCATTTGTTGTACGTTATTCATTTTTTTACTGCTACCACTAGCCCCCTTTCAAGCACAAGCAGCAAACAATTTAGGATCAAAACTACTCGTTGGATACTGGCATAACTTTGATAACGGTACTGGCATTATTAAATTAAGAGACGTTTCACCAAAATGGGATGTAATTAATGTATCTTTCGGGGAAACTGGTGGTGATCGTTCTACTGTTGAATTTTCTCCTGTGTATGGTACAGATGCAGAATTCAAATCAGATATTTCTTATTTAAAGAGTAAAGGAAAAAAAGTAGTTCTTTCAATTGGTGGACAAAATGGAGTCGTTTTACTTCCTGACAATGCCGCTAAGCAACGCTTTATTAATTCCATACAATCTCTCATTGATAAATACGGTTTTGATGGAATAGATATTGACCTTGAATCAGGTATTTACTTAAACGGAAATGACACTAATTTCAAAAACCCAACTACTCCTCAAATCGTAAATCTTATTTCGGCTATTCGAACAATCTCAGATCATTACGGTCCCGACTTTCTATTAAGCATGGCTCCTGAAACAGCTTATGTTCAAGGCGGTTATAGTGCATACGGAAGCATCTGGGGTGCATATTTACCGATTATTTACGGAGTGAAAGACAAACTGACATACATTCACGTTCAACACTACAACGCTGGCAGCGGGGTTGGAATGGACGGTAATAACTACAATCAAGGTACTGCAGACTACGAGGTCGCTATGGCAGATATGCTCTTACATGGTTTTCCTGTAGGTGGTAATGCAAATAACATGTTCCCAGCTCTTCGTTCGGATCAAGTAATGATTGGACTTCCTGCAGCACCAGCGGCCGCTCCAAGTGGTGGGTATATTTCTCCAACTGAAATGAAAAAAGCTTTAGATTATATCATTAAGGGAATTCCTTTCGGAGGAAAGTATAAACTTTCAAATGAGAGTGGCTATCCTGCATTCCGCGGCCTAATGTCTTGGTCTATTAATTGGGATGCAAAAAACAACTTTGAATTCTCTAGTAACTATAGAACATATTTCGATACGATTCCCTTGCAAAAATAATGAAAACAACAATAGGTTTTATATGACCTATTGTTGTTTTTTATTTACCACCAATTAACATCGCTCGTTCATCAAAATCAAATTGAGAATGATGATGTGGAATTGAATACATTAGTTACTCTTTTGCTTCAATATAAATACTGAAAGTTCAGGTACACTCCAAAATCTAACAGGCATTCGGGTTGTCCCAATACCACGATTTACATATAAATATAACGGCTTACTCTTCCCCTCTACTTCATACATACCTTCAACATGACTCTCAGCTAGTTTTGTCGTAATGAATGGACCGATAAAAGGAATTTGAACTTGTCCTCCGTGACTATGGCCTGACATTTGAAAATCAACTGGGTAACGTGCTACTTTGTCTACAACATCCGGCTCATGTACTAATAACATATTGAAATCTTGTTGCCTTACATGTTTTAAAGTTGAGTCTATTTGCGGCTTACCTAATAAAAAATCATCCAAACCTGATATTGTAATATATTTGCCGTTTTCCGCTTTAATTTTCTGCACTTCATTGACTAACACAGCGAAACCAGCTTCCTCCATATATTTTTTATAAAATAAACTACCTCCGCCGCCTCTATCATGATTCCCAAACACTGCATATTTCCCTAAGGGTGCATGTATTTTTTGTAAAATCCCTTTCGCTTCTTCTCTTTCGGCTTTATACGATCCAAACTTATCTATTAAATCCCCTGTGAAAACTACTACATCCGGACTTAATGCATTTATCTTCTCCACCAAATTTTCTAATTGTTTCAGTGTGAATTCTGGCCCTAAATGTACATCTGAGAACTGCAATATTTTTTTATTATGAAACTCTTTAGGAATTGTAGAAGATTCTATTTCATTCCACGTAACTGTTACTAGTTTTCGTTCTATTTCTGTCGCATAGAAATACAAACTTATAGAAATCATTACTACACTTACAAAACTGATTATAGATACCTTGACGATTGATTTTTTTTGTTCTTCTTTTACGTGATACGTATTCATGTTCTCACCTCTAGAAGTACTTTAAAACCTTATTGTTACATGAATGTGACAACACGAACAATGTTAGTTATATTTAATTCCAGCCCTGCTCACTTTGACAAATTTATACAGAAGTCATAACATATTTTTATAATACATAGATTCTTAAAAATGTTCCATTTATTCTTTTATCATTTTATTAAGGAGAGATTATTCATGTCTGTATTTACACCAGAAGAAATTACGGAACTTGCTGCTAATTCCGGAAGAAAAAAAGCTCATTTATCATTACTCCCTATGCTAATTCTCGGTTTTTTTGGCGGTGCTTTCATAGCATTAGGGTATTTACTCGATATTCATGTTATTGGAACAATGCCAAAGGCTTGGGGATCATTTACTAGTTTTCTAGGCGCTGCTGTATTCCCTATCGGTCTTATTCTCGTTATTCTTGCAGGCGGTGAACTAGTAACTGGTAACATGATGACAGTTTCCATGGCCTGGCTTCAAAAGAAAATTACTTTATTTTATTTCATACGAAATTTAATTATTGTTACATTGAGCAATTTCATAGGTGCTGTATTCGTTGCTTATTTTTTCGGTCATATCGTCGGATTAACAGAGGGAGCTTTTTTAGCAAAAACAGTTTCTATTGCGCAAGCTAAACTACAAGATACACCACTACAAGCCTTCATTTCTGCAATCGGATGTAATTGGCTCGTTTGTTTAGCTGTTTGGCTTAGTATGGGAAGTAAAGAATTTATCGGAAAGATTATCGGCATTTGGTTCCCAGTTATGACTTTTGTTGCAATTGGATTTCAACACGTTGTAGCCAATATGTTTGTCATCCCAGCTATAATTTTTGCAGGTCATTTAACTTGGTTTGAATATTTTCCAAACTTCATTTTTGTTTTCTTCGGAAACTTAGTAGGAGGTATGTTATTTGTAGCGTTACCTTATTTCATATCTTATAATAAGAAACTACCTTCTACTAAAGAACAAACGGAATTAAAGAAAAAATCTGTATCCGCTTAAATGGAACGACTATACAGCAATCCTGAAAAATATTACAAATTCCATTTTTTTTATGAATATATGTGCGTACACTTGTTCTCGAATGTTTTATACGTTATAATAACAACTTAAATAGCATTATTTACATATGAGGTGAAAAACATGAACAAAACAGAATTAATCAAAAACGTAGCACAAAATGCTGAGATTTCTCAAAAAGAAGCTACTGTAGTTGTACAAACTGTAGTAGAATCAATCACTAACACTTTAGCTGCTGGTGAAAAAGTACAACTTATCGGATTCGGTACATTCGAAGTTCGCGAAAGAGCTGCTCGTACAGGCCGTAACCCACAAACTGGTGAAGAAATGCAAATCGCAGCTTCTAAAGTACCTGCTTTCAAAGCTGGTAAAGAACTAAAAGAAGCTGTAAAATAATGAAAAATAGCTTTCTCGTTTACGAGAGGGCTATTTTTTTCATTACATAATTAATAAAAATCTGACCATTATGCTCTTTCTTTTGTTCCTTTATGCAAATAAAGCCTTTACTTTCAAAAAAGGGTTTTGCTGTAATACTTGCTTCTGTATAAATCCCCCTATGCCCCAAGTTCACTGCTTCTTGTTCTAACTTTTGTAGTATGTATGAAGCTATCCTTTTCCTTTGATAATCTTTATGTGTAAATAAACGATCTACGTAATGATCCTCATTATAATCCCCAAATCCGACTATCATACCGTTATAATCCGCTACATAACTAATATTCTTTTCTAAAGACTTTAACCAGCTTTCCCTATCTAGTTGATCTGGTGCCCATGCCTGTAGCTGTAACACGTTATAATCTTTTGCATTAATTGTATGAACTGTTTCATAGAACAACTGTAATACTTGTTCTAAATCCTCTTTATGGAATGTTCTAATGATCATATCTTTTAACATATATGAACCTCCTTACTACACTATCATTTAACTTTTCTACCATCTAGTATTCAATATTTCTGCTTTATTATATCTTTTTTCTTTCTATATAAACAAAAAACAATACTTGTTTCAAAGTATTGTTTTTTGTTTAAAAGCATATGCAATTACTCTATAGATTTAAAGTTTTATTATTTTAACTTCACTCTTTGCAATCGTAATGCATTTAATACGACCGATACAGAACTAAATGCCATCGCTGCTCCTGCAACCCAAGGCGCTAAGAAACCAAGCGCTGCAATCGGGATTCCTAAGCCATTATAAGCTAGTGCCCAGAATAAATTTTGCTTAATATTTCTTATCGTCATCTTACTCATAAAGATTGCATCAGCAATACTATTTAAATCGCCACGAATTAACGTAATATCTGCCGCTTCCATCGCTACATCCGTTCCTGTTCCAATTGCCATACCGATATCCGCCGTAGCAAGTGCTGGAGCATCATTTATTCCATCTCCAACCATCGCTACTTTCTTACCTTGCGCTTGAAGTTTTTTCACTTCTTCTGCTTTTCCTTCTGGTAATACTTCTGCAATTACGTGTTCAATACCAACTTGCCCCGCAATCGCCTGAGCAGTTTGCGTATTATCTCCTGTAATCATCACAACGTCTAGACCCATTTTCTTAAGCCTTGTAATAGCTGCTTTTGAAGTATCTTTTACAGTATCTGCAACAGCCACTATACCAGCATATTCTTTATTAATTGCAATAAGCATTGCTGTTTTACCTTCTCGTTCTAACTCTTCCATCGATTTAGAAACTTCTTCAATATCAATATTGAATTTCTTCATTAATCGGCGTGTACCAATTAATAATTGTTTCCCTTCTACGACTGATTCAATACCGAATCCAGGAATCGCTTCAAACGTTTCTGAACTTGGAATATCAATTTTCTTTTCTTTAATTCCTTCTACAATCGCTTCTGCAAGTGGGTGTTCAGAATTTTTTTCTGCCGCACCTACTAAACGTAGCATTTCTTCTTCATGGAATCCATCTGCGACAATTACATCCGTTAACACTGGCTTTCCATTTGTCACAGTACCTGTTTTATCTAGAATAACTGTATCCAATCGATGCGTTGCTTCTAAATGCTCTCCGCCTTTAAATAAAATACCATACTCAGCTGATCTTCCTGATCCAGCCATAATAGATGTAGGTGTCGCAAGACCTAATGCACATGGACAAGCGATAACAAGTACTGCTATCATTTTCTCAAGTGCTCCGCCAAAATCACCTGGTGTAACAAATATCATCCACACTGCAAATGTAATAATAGCAATCACAACTACAACCGGTACGAAAATACCTGAAATTTGATCTGCTACCCTTTGAATAGGAGCTTTTGAACCTTGAGCCTCTTCTACTACTTTAATAATTTGAGCTAATGCAGTATCTCTTCCTACCTTAGTTGCTTTCACTTTTAAAAATCCATTTTTATTCATTGTAGAACCGATTACTACATCCCCAATTGTTTTATCAACTGGAATACTTTCACCTGTTAACATCGATTCATCTATTGCTGACTTTCCTTCTACAATCTCACCATCTACCGGAATTTTTTCACCAGGCTTTACATAAACGATATCACCAGCTACTACTTCTTCGATTAAAATTTTCATTTCTGTTCCATCTCGCACAACTGTAGCTGTCTTTGCTTGTAAACCCATCAACTTTTTAATTGCTTCTGATGAACGTCCCTTTGCTTTTGCTTCAAATAATTTACCTAAAATAATTAGTGTAATAAGTACCGCGCTCGTTTCAAAATATAAATCTGTCATGTGTTCCGAAGAACCGATAGATTGAATGCTTAAATATACACTATAGAAATAGGCGGCCGACGTTCCAAGTGCCACAAGAACATCCATGTTAGCACTTTTATTACGTAACGCTTTATAAGCCCCAACATAAAACTGTCCACCAATGATAAATTGAACTGGCGTTGCAAGAGCTAGCTGCACCCAAGGGTTCATAAGCATATCAGGTAAATAAATAAACGATGTAAATGAGAAGTGACTTACCATTGCCCACAGTAACGGGAATGATAAAATAAACGAAATAATAAACTTCTTCTTTTGTCGCTCAATTTCTTGTAAGCGATGATCAGTTGATCCATCTTGCTCATCTGATTTCACTTCCAATTTATATCCTAATTTCGTAATTGCACTCTTCATTTCATTTACATTAATTTCATCAGGATTAAAATCTACTGTAGCTGATTCCAAAGCGAAATTTACTGTCGCCCCGTTCACACCTTCTAACTTATTTAAACGCTTTTCTACTCTATTGGCACATGCTGCGCATGTCATTCCTGAAACAGTAAATTCAGCTTTATCACTTACAATTCCATATCCTAACGATTCAACTTTTTGCTTAAACTGTTGCGGATTTGTTTTTTGGGGATCATACATTATTTTCGTTTTTTCAAGTGCAAAATTTACATTTGCATCATGAACACCTTCTACTTTTTTTAGGCCTTTTTCAATTCTATTTGCACATGCGGCACATGTCATTCCTGATATTTGAAGATTGGCCTCTTTTTGTTCATTCATGTCTCTCACCTCTATATACCCTTATGAGGTATAATTATTAGCAAAATAAATCGTACTTCCTATAAAGTACGATTTATTTCCATATCTAAAAATAATTATTGAACATCGTATCCTTGATCTTCGATTACAGCAACGATATCTTTTAATGTTACAACTGACGAGTCGATAGTAACTTCAACAGTTCCTTCTGCTAATTGAACTTTCACTTGTTCAACACCGTTTAGCTCTTTCACACTGCTTTCGATAGCATTTACACAATGTCCACAAGACATACCTTCAACTTGTAATGTTAACTGTTCCATTTAAAATCCTCCTCTTGTTTATTCATTGTTTGTTAATCACAGTTACATCTTACCATACCCCCCTAAGGTAATCAATGGTTTTTTATCATGATTTTTCAATTATTTTCTAAAAGTTTATTTTACACACACTTTTTCACACCAATACAAGGATAAACAAAAAACAAGCTAGTTACACACTAGCTTGTTTTTACGCTTTTGAAAAACGTTCAAATACTGTCATTAATTCTTCGATTGCTTCGTCACCATTACCATTTTTAATTGCACCTGAAACACAATGACTCGTATGGTTTTTTAATACACCCATTCCTACTTTTTTCATCGCTGCATTAATCGCTGAAATTTGCACTAAAATATCCACGCAATACCGATCATTTTCAATCATATTTTGAATACCCCGAACTTGCCCTTCAATTCTCTTCAATCTATTTATAATTTGCTCTTTTTCTTTTTCTGATCTATGTGTTACTGCTTCATGCTCTTTATGCCCCATATTATCACCTTCTTAAAGTTTCTCTTCATCCAATAAAACAATTACTTTTACGAGTATACCAATTATAGCATTAAATATCTATGCATGATACCCCATATGAGTATATTTCCACTTTATGATTATTCTTAACACATTGTTAGCTTCTCAGTCTTAATTTTCATTATACCCTTTCCTTTTTTCAAAAAACAATAATAAGCGAGGGTTGTCCATCCCCGCTTATTATTCATTCCCAAATATAAAAGCCTCAATCTTCACACATGTAAATTGAGACTTTTTCTTCCTATATATAATTATTGCTGATCACATACTTTTGTATCATTCACTACTGAAGTTCCTTCAACGGTTACCGTATGAAAACAGTCATTTACACGAACTGTCACAACATTATCTTGCCGATCAATGATATGATATTCATTAAAATTTTTATTTAGAGCACTGCGAATTTGTTCTCCTTCATAAATTGGGATACCATGCGATAAAACCCAAATAAGTCCAGCGATAGCGAGAATAGTTTTCATACGATCTACCTCCTTGAGAATATAGTGAACTTTTCATCCGTGCTTTTTCAGCTCTACGAATCATAATTGGAATGAACCAAGCCTTTTCGGAAATAAGTTCATTTCGTCTATTTTATGTTTATGCTAATTGTGAACGAATTGTGACAACTTTTTGTCTCTTTAGACGAAAAATTGAAACAAAACTTTCAAAAAGGACAATTCTACTTACGCAAACAAAAGGCTATGGAGAATTTCCCCATAGCCTTTTGCTTACATTTAATTAGACGATCATTTCATTATGTTTAATAGTAAGTGTTTCAATTTGAATGGTAGCATGTTCAATATGAAACTCTTGTTTTAACATATCAATAATATTTTGAAGTACTTCTTGATCATCCTGTTTTTTATCAATCATTACATGGACGCTTAATGCGTCTAATCCAGATGTAATTGTCCAAATATGAAGATCATGTAAATCACGTACACCTTCTACTCCTTTAATCGCTTGCTTCACTTTCTCTAGTTCAATTGCAACGGGTGTACCCTCCATAAGTATATGAATGGAATGTTTTGTTACTCCCCACGCGCTCTTTAAAATTAATAAAGCAACAACTACTGAAATAATTGGATCTGCTATATACCATGAGAATAACGACATAAGTACCCCAACTACTAATGCTCCCACTGATCCTAAAGCATCTCCAAGAACATGTAAATACGCGCTACGTAAATTTACATTACTTTTCACATCACCTTGTCTCATCAGTGCCCATGCACTAATTAAATTTGCTAGTAAACCAATTGATGCGATTAACATCATTGGACCACTTGAAACAGTTGGTGGTTCAAAAAACCGACCAATTGCTTCCCATACGATAAGCCCTGCTACAACAAATAACGTAATTCCATTAATTAATGCCGCCAAAATCTCAAAACGATAATATCCATACGTTTTTTTAGAAGTAACCGTTCTAGCTGCTAATCCAATAGCAATTAAACTTAATAATAAGGAACTTGTATCGCTTAACATATGTCCTGAATCAGATAATAAGGCCAAACTATTTGTAACTAGTCCCCCGAAAAATTCAAGGAACATGATAGTTGCTGTAATCACTAAGGCTGTAATTAATCCTTTTCTGTTACCTTTCCTACTTTCCTCAAAATGATGATGGCCATGGGAATGCCCGTGAGCATGCCCATGATGTTGGTGACCGTGATGATGTCCCATATAAATGCCTCCTTTTAATTTTGTTTGTCTTTCATAATTCCACTATTAAATTTTTATTTTATTTACAAATGGCTCTTTTCTTATTTGAATCGAACTTGTTGGACAGCCGTCACTTGCCGCCAACATTGCTTGCAAGAAAGTTTTTGGAATACCCATTATTCCTTGGTTATTATCTAATACACCAAATGATTTTCCTCTTCCGTCTACCTGATATATATCAGGTGCTATAGAAATACATAGTCCACATGCCTCACAATTCTTTTTATTTACAACCGTATAATATAACACTATAAATCACCTCCGATATAAATATACAATACATAGGTAGGGTATATTTATACCAAACTTCCTTCTAAAGTTTCTATTTCTCTAGTTAAATAATAATAGCATATCGGTTTTAAATCGCTATCTAATTCATAAACCAATGGTGTTCCTGTTGGAATGTTCACATTTTCTATATCTTTATCTGAAATTTGATCTAAATGTTTTACTAAAGCACGTATTGTATTGCCGTGTGCTGCTATAATTACTTGTTTACCAGCTTTTACGTTAGGAGCTATCTCTTCATTCCAATAGGAAACAACTCGTTTTTCTGTATCTTCTAGATCTTCTGTAAGAGGAAACTCATAATCTTTTACATCTCTATATTTCGGATGTGCTGCTTCATATCTTTCGTCATCTTTTGTAAGTGCTGGTGGGCGTACATTTGTTGAACGTCTCCATAATGTTACTTGTTCATCGCCATATTTTCTCGCTGTTTCTTCCTTATTTAATCCTTGAAGCGCACCGTAATGTCGCTCATTTAATTTCCATGTTTTATGAACAGGTATCCACATCAAATCCATTTCTTCGAGAGTAATCCATAAAGTACGCATCGCTCTTCTCAAAACAGATGTATATGCGATATCAAACGAGAAACCATTAGCTTTCAGCATTATTCCAGCTTCTCTTGCTTCTTTCATACCTTTCATTGATAAATCAACATCTGTCCAACCTGTAAACCGATTTTCAACATTCCATTCACTTTGTCCATGTCTTATTAATACAAGTTTAACCATACTTATTATCTCCTCTCCTTTGAAAGTTGCATTTTCATAAAGAAGTATCTTTATGAAAATGCATTGTTACATATTTAGTTCTTTTTTGTTTATTTCACTACTATGACTAAACGCTAATTCAATTAATCCATTTACGTGAGAGTCATCTAATGAATAAAAAACAAGTTTCCCCTCTTTACGCTTTTTCGCCAATCCTATCGTTTGTAATAGTCTTAAGTGATGTGAAGCTGTTGCAATACTACTATGAATAATACTTGCGACATCACGTACGCAAAGTTCCTTTTCTGTATACAACGCATAAGCAATTTTTAAACGTGTTTCATCTGCAAGTGCCTTAAACATCTTCGCTACACTACTTATATTCTCTTTCTCTAGCATATCACTTGCATGTTTTACTTTTTGCTCATCATGATAACAAAGTTCACAATACTCTTCACTCATATGTAACACCTCTTATTCAAATATATATTTGATTATGTATGTAGTATACCTTATAAACGAGAAACATTCAAATGTTTATTTGAATGTTTCTCGTTTATATTAAATTACTCGCTTTCTCACTAGCTTTTTAATTGATGGATACGTTGCTTTTAAACAATAATGAAAAAAAGGTAAGCAATCGCTCACCTTTTCCCTCTTCTATATGTGACTAACAAACCTCAATCCTTTACTTAAAGAAGTCGGTACAACAGATGCATGGTTCTCCCCTTCCGCCTCATAAAACGTAAATCGAAACTGATCGTGTTTTACTTTGAAAAGGCGCTCTGATAATTCGTTTGCCCCTACAACCATATGCTCTCGTTCAAGTGAACCAACTGTAAGAAATACTCCTGTTTTAACCTTTGCCTTGTTTAATTCATTTATAAGATTCCCTTCTTTTTCAAGCACAGATTGGTTATTCCACCAAATAGATGGACTACTAATAAAATAATTTTGAAAGGCATTTATGTTTGTAAATAATATATGTAAAGCAAATAGTCCACCTAAAGAATGCCCAAATAGTGTTTGCTTTCCTTTATCAATTTCAAAATTCTTTTCAATTTGCGGCTTTAATTCTTCTTCAATAAAAGTAAAGAAATGATGTGCTCCTCCTGTTTTAGGCCAAGGTTTACCATCTGGTTTTAAAGCCGCATCTTTTGAAATTACGCTAGGCGTAAAATCATAACATCTTTCTTCACCTGAAAATGCCCCTTCGATTGGATAACCAATACCTACTATAATGGCTGGTGAAACACCTGTTTTTTCCGCTCTAACTGATTGTATTTTAACCGCTTCATGGAATGTTTGAAAAAAGGCATTACCATCTAATACGTAAATGACAGGATATCCTGAATCCAGTGCTGGTTGCCTCGGCTTTGAAATATGAATTTGATATTCCTTACCATCTAATTTTGAATACATGTTCCACTGTTCAGTATTAGATGTTACAATCTGCTGTTTTTCAATCGTAGTGTTCATCTTATATCCCCCCTTCTTAACTCGTTACATATATTTCTACTTTTTCTTCTTGAAATACAACGCTATCATAACCGAAGCAAACAGGAGACCCATTATACGGATCAATCATGACACGCGCATCAATATGAAATACTTCTTTTAACACTTCATTTGTAATGATTTCTTCTGGGCTACCAGTTGTAACGATTTCTCCTTCCTTCATTGCAATAATTTCATCTGAAAACCTTGCTGCATGGTTAATATCATGTAATACCATAACGACCGTACAATTATGGTCTTTATTTAATTTCTCCACAATTTGTAATACATCTAATTGATGAGACATATCAAGATATGTAGTTGGCTCATCTAATAACAACACTTCTGTCTCTTGTGCCAAAGCCATCGCTAGCCATACCTTTTGTCGTTGACCACCTGATAGATTTGCAATTTGTCTCGTTCGAAATGCAGAAGTTTTCGTTATATCTAATGCCCAGTCAATCATCTCTTTATCTTTTGAAGTTAACTTATTTACATTATTTCGATGTGGATAACGTCCATAAGAAATTAATTCTTCTACCTTAAGCTCTCCTGGTGCAATTGGAGTTTGCGGAAGTAGAGCTAACTGCTTCGCAATTTCTTTCGTTGGAATTGTATGTAAATCCTGTCCTTGCAAATATACTTTACCACTCTTTTGCTTTAAAATTCTTCCCATCGTTTTTAACAGTGTCGATTTACCGCACCCGTTTGGTCCTATAATTGTCGTTACTTTTCCTTCTTGTATTTCCACATTTAAATCGCGAAACACTGTAAGCTTTTCATAACTTGTTTCTAAATTTTTCGCACTTAAAATACTCACTTTTATTCCTCCTCTTACGCTTTCGCCTTATAAAGTAAATATAAGAAATAAGGTACACCGACAATAGAAATAACGATTCCAACTGGTAACTCTACAGGTGTGAAAACTGTTTTTGCGATAAAGTCTGAAGCAATTACAAGAAACATTCCAATTACTCCGCACGTAGGAATGATATGCTTATGCTGAATACCGACAAGTCTTTTCGCTATATGCGGTGCCATTAATCCGATGAAACCAATACTTCCTGAAACTGCAACACATGCGCTTACAAGTCCGATACTACTTAGTAGTAAAATTGATTTCTCTCTTTCTACTGAAACACCTAAACTTGTAATACTCGTTTCTTCCAATTGAAATAAATCTAATAAATAAGCTTTCTTTTGTATAAGTGGAATCAGTATGATAAGCCACGGTAACATTGCAATAATATACTTCCAGTTTGCACTATATATACTGCCTGACACCCAAACTGCAGCCATCTCGAAATCGGTTGACTTCATTTTGAGTGATAAATACATAGAAAAGGCTCCAAATCCTGATCCAATCGCAATCCCTGTTAATAAAAGACGCTGCGAATCTAACTTACCATTTTTCCAAGAAAACAGATAAATGATGATAGCTGCACCTAATCCGCCTACTAAACCAAACATTGGCATCATCATAATAGAAACCCAGTCTGTGCTTTTTAATTGCCCTTGGAAGAAAAACATAAAAATGACGATTGCTGTTCCTGCTCCTGCATTAACTCCTAAAATACCTGGGTCTGCCAATCCATTTCTCGTAATTCCTTGAATAACAGCACCTGCAACACCGAGACCTACCCCTACTAATCCCGCAATTATGATGCGCGGGAGACGAAACTCAAAAATAACTAAATCATGGTCTGGTACTGGATCTATTCTAAGGAGTGTTTTACATACATCTGTAATCGTAATATCAAACGTACCATTCGTTAAACTAATATAAATAGCACATAGTATTAAAAATATACTAATCCCCATCGTCATTCCAAAACGTTGACTTGAACTTTTAAGCATGTCTCTCTCCTCCTCTTGTACGGATTAAATAAAGGAAGAAAGGAATTCCAATTAAGGAGGTAACGACTCCAATCGGTGTTTCAAATGGATAGTTTACAAACCTACTTAAAATATCACATAACGCTAGAAAAACGCCGCCAATAACGCCTGCGCATGGCAAAATCCACTTATAATCTACCCCAATTATAAAGCGAGTAATGTGCGGAATAATTAAACCTACAAAACCAACTTTCCCCACTAAAGCAACTGCCGTTCCTGTTAAAAAGATAACTGATAAAATAGCCATCGCTTTAACTAGTTTTGTACGCTGCCCTAGGTTAATAGAAACTTCTTCTCCTAAAGAAAGAATCGTAATAGATTTTGATATTAACAGCGCTAAAACTATTCCAATTATCCCAAACGGTATCGTAATTTTAATGATATTAGGGTCTACTTGGTCTAATTTTGCATTAAACCAAAAACTAACATTTTGAGAAATTTGGAAGTATGAAGCCATTGCAGCAGACACACTGCTTAAAAATGTTCCAATAACTGTCCCAATAATCGCTAACCGAACTGGCGATAAACCATTTTGAAGGAGCGAACCAAAACCAAATACGATACCGGCTCCTAATGCAGAACCAATCATTGAACATACAACCATACCAATCGATGACATTCCCGGAAGAAAAATCATACAAAGTGTAATAACAAAAGCTGCCCCATCCGTCACACCCATAATAGAAGGGGATGCAAGATAGTTTCTTGTCATCCCCTGCATAAGTGCTCCTGATATGGCTAGAAATGCTCCAACTAAAAGAGCTGCAACTACCCTTGGTAAACGTGAAGTAATAATAATATTATGATTTACATCACTTGAATCAAAATGAAATAACGCGTTCCACACCGTTTCAGCATCAATACTTTTCGCCCCATACAAAATAGAAAGTATAACTGTAAATAAGATGAGTATGGGTGCTATACATAATATAGTTACTGGTACTGCATTTGTTTTCTGCATATCATTCAACGCACCTTACTTATTGTATTATTTAGATAAATTTTTCACTGCTTCTTTTAAGAACGCTGTTTTACTCCAAGCAGTACCACCTTGTGCCATTGGATCAACAACGTTTACAAATACTTTCTTTTCTTTCGCAGCATTCATACTTTGCCAAATTGGATTACTTTCAATTTCTTCTAGCACTTTCGGGTTTTTATTTTCAGTTGTTTCATATTGTAAGAAAATATAATCTGGGTTTAGTTCAGCAAGTTTTTCAAATGAAATTTTCTCTTGTGCTTTTACAGTTTTCAATTGTTCTGGAACAGTTAATCCAAGATCTTTATAAATTACAGGGTTGAAGTATACTCCTTCTGGGTATAGGAATAATTCGTTTGCTCTTAGTCTGATTACAAGGACTTTTTTGTCTTTTAACTTATCTCCTAGTTTTGCTTTTGCTTTTTCAGCGTCCGCATTGTAATCTTTAATAATTTTTTCTGCTTTATCTTTTTTGCCAGTTAATTCTCCCATTAACTTTAAGTTATCCTCCCAATTTGTTGAAACATGTGATACCGGGAATGTAGGAGCTACTTTCGTAAACTTTTCAGCTGTTTCTGCTGGGAATTTCGTACTAGATGTAATAACGTCTGGTTTTAATTGAAGTAATGTTTCGAAATTTGGTTGCATTTTCTCACCAACAGATTTCGCACCTTCTAAATCTTTCTCCAGATACTTTGGTAATTTACCACCAACCGTAATCGCACCAACTGGTTTAATTCCAAGTACTGCTGCATCTTCCATTGACTCTAAACTAGCTGTTGCAATTTTATCTACTTTTGCTGGCACTGTATATTCTTTACCTAAATATGTAATTTTTCGTTTTTCGTCTTTTTTCGTCTCACTAGCCTTTGTCTGTTGAGTTTTTTCTCCTGAAGTTTTATCCGCACTATTACATGCTGCTAGTCCTACACTTAAAACTGTTACCATACCTAATGTAAATAACTTCTTATTCATCTTTAAATATCTCCTCTCGAATTTCCAAACTATATTCTCAATAAAATTTAACTATATGAAACTTGTCCTACATATATATTTTATTAGATTAATAATTCTATCCAGAACTCATTCTCGTTCACTTCCCCTAAGCTATAATTCTTTTATACCTCACCCATTGATAATGATTATCGTTACTAATTATATATTTAATATGCAATTATTTCAAGAAAGATTTGAAAAATTTTAACAAACTGAATTAAAAAAGAAGTATCCGCCTCATGTTAGGTAGATACTTCTTTTTTTAGAAATTTATATGTAATTCAACTGGGCAATGGTCTTACCCCATTACTTCACTATTAATTTTCGCCGCTGTTATTTGGTCTTTCATTCTCTCGGAAACAACAAAATAATCTAAACGCCATCCAATATTTTCACCTTTGTAATCTTGCTCTTACATTTATGAATACATACATACACACTTTATTCAGGTTATACTAATTTCAGAGGTGATGTTCTTTGCACAATGAAGGAGTTACGTTAACAAATGAGCATTGGCAAGCAATTATTCATAATGATTCTTCCTATGATAGCAAATTCTTTTATGCCGTGAAATCAACCGGGGTTTTTTGCCGACCGTCATGCAAATCAAGAATACCGAATAAAAACAATGTACGAATTTTTCATCATGCAGAGCAAGCATTAAGTGAAAACTTTCGCCCGTGCAAACGTTGTAAACCAAATGGGCTCACTTTACCTAATGAAGAGTGGGTAGAACAAATTAAAGAGTATATCGAAAAACACTTTGATGAATTATTAACTCTAGACATACTTGCGGAAATGTGCCATGGTAGCCCCTTTCATTTACAACGCACTTTCAAAAAAATGACAGGAATAAGTCCGATAGAATATATACAGCAGTTCAGAATTGTTAAAGCAGCAGAACACCTTTTACACACAAATCAACCCATTAAAGAAATTAGTACTGCCGTCGGGATAGAAAACCCAGAATATTTCGCAACTTTATTTAAAAAGAAAACTGGATTTACCCCTACTGAATATCGAAAAAAGAATGAAATGAAAGAGGGATACAATAATGAATTCTTACAAAAATAATTATATATATTGGACGCTACTGACACATGCAAATTGGAAGTTTCATATTGCTGCAACTGAAACTGGACTATGTTTCATTGGATCACAAAACGAAACCTTTGAAGAAGTAAATATATGGGCTAGAAAAAAACTGCCTCAACATATATTGATCCATAGTCCAGATTACTTACAAATATATACAAAAGAAATTATCGAGTATTTAGAAAACAAGAGAGAAACCTTTACATCCCCTATCGCTGCTTACGGAACTGCATTTCAATTATCTGTTTGGAGTACGGTACGTGAAATTCCTTATGGAAAAACATATTCTTATACAGAAATTGCAGATAAAATTCAAAAACCTACAGCGGTACGTGCCGTTGCGTCTGCTATTGCTGCCAACCCAATTCTCATTATGATTCCTTGCCACCGTGTTATTGGAAAGAATGGTAAACTAACTGGTTTTAGAGGGGGATTAGAAATGAAGAAAGAATTGCTTGCATTAGAAAAATTACAGGTGGAATTCATATGACAGCCGAATATAGTAACGCATTAACTTTAACAGTTCCAACAGAATTTAGTTTTCAAGAAAATTTACGCTATCTATCCCGTTCTAACAATGAATGTATGTTCCACATTGAAGATAACAAAATTTATAAAGTTATCCCTGTTCACGATGTAAATCCTTTAGTTGAAATTAGTATGAATGCGGATGATACTATTCAAATACGTTTTTTAGGAGAAACCTATATCTCTGCAAAACCGATACGCGATGCTGTAGCTAACTATGTAACTGAATGGTTTGATTTAACTACTGATTTAGCTCCCTTTTATACATTAGCTAAACATGATGTACTCCTTCAAAGACCAATTGAACAATATTATGGCCTTCGTACTTTAGGTATTCCAGACTTATTTGAGGCACTTTCCTGGGGAATTATCGGGCAGCAAATTAACCTCACTTATGCTTATACACTAAAAAGAAGATTAGTCGAGACATTTGGAAGTTATGTAGAATGGAACGATAGAAAGCATTGGATATTCCCATCACATGAAACAATTGCCAATTTACACGTAGAGGATCTCAAAAATTTAAAAATGACGACTAGAAAATGTGAATATTTAATCGGTATTGCAAAGCTTATTACAGAAGGAAAACTATCAAAAGAATCTTTACTACAAACACAAGATGTAAAGATTGCTGAAAAACAATTAACTGCTATACATGGTATAGGTCCGTGGACCGCTCACTATGTTTTAATGCGCTGTTTACGATTCCCTTCCGCTTTTCCAATTGACGATGTTGGTTTGCACAATGCAATTAAATATATAACAGGTTCTAAAAGTAAACCGACTAAACAGGAAATAAAAGATTTTGCGGCAAATTGGATCAACTGGGAGTCTTACGCAACTTTTTATTTGTGGCGAGTATTATACTAAAAAACCAAGTAGCGTTTTTGCACTACTTGGTTCTTTTTTAAGCTTGTTCTTCAAATCGTCTTGCAATTTCTATAATAACTTGAACAGCTTTTTCCATAACATCTACCGAAACATACTCAAATTTACCGTGATAGTTTTCACCACCTGTGAAAATGTTTGGGGTTGGTAATCCCATATACGATAATTGTGATCCATCTGTTCCACCACGAATCGGATGAATATTTGGTTCGATATTTAAACTTTTCATTGCCTCATATGCAATATCAACAATTTCTCTCACTGGTTCAATCTTTTCAAGCATGTTATAGTATTGATCATTCATTTCTAAAACGACTGCATCTCGTCCATACTTCTCTTGCATTTGCTTCACAATATTTTCAACGTTATGTTTACGCGCTTCAAAATTTTCACGATCAAAATCTCGAATAATATAATACGCTTTACTTTGCTCAACATCACCATTTAAAGAAAGTAAATGATAGAATCCTTCATACCCCTCTGTATATTCTGGTGCCTCTTCTACTGGTAAATAGCTATTAAACTCCATAGCAAGTTTAGTTGCGTTACGCATTTTATTTTTCGCTGTTCCAGGATGTGTATTCGTTCCGTTAAACGTTAACTTAGCACCTGCAGCATTAAAGCTTTCATACTCTAAACCACCTAATGGACCTCCATCCATCGTATAAGCAAATGAAGCGCCAAACGCTTCTACATCAAAATGCGCTGGGCCGCGGCCAATTTCTTCATCCGGCGTAAACGCAACTCTAATTTTCCCATGTTTAATTTGCGGATTATGTATTAAATAATTCATTGCAACCATAATTTCTGTAAGACCAGCTTTATCATCTGCTCCTAACAGTGTTGTACCGTCCGTTGTAATAATCGTATGTCCTTTATAAGACGGTAATTCTGGGAACTGTTCTGGCGTTAATACAACATTAAGCTCTTCATTTAATGTAATTGCGTTCCCGTCAAAGTTTTCATGAATTTGTGGTTTTACATTTTTTCCAGTAAAGTCTGTTGCTGTATCTAAATGTGCTAAAAAGCCGATTACAGGAACATCCTTATCCGTATTAGCCGGAAGTGTTGCCATTACATATCCGTTATCGTCCATCGTTACTTCTGTTAACCCAATTTCTTTTAACTCTTCAACTAATAACTTACCAAACTCAATTTGTCCTGGTGTTGTTGGCACTGTATGACTGTCTTCATTTGATTGCGTATCAATCTTTACATATCTCGTAAATCTTTCAATAAGTTCTTGTTTCAAATTCATTCACTCCCTTTTATACTTCTTTCTCTATTATAATCCTTGAGACGAAATATTTTAACTTTTTTGACTGTGAATACATATATTTCATTTGTATTTTAGCTATTTTAAATACCGTCTGAAAAGTCGTAAAATTTGTACATTAAAACCCTTACATGTAATATACATAATTATACAATATGGGAGGTTTTAAAAATGAGGCTAACTCTCTTTCGCTATTTTCTTTTTTTCTTAGGGTTAATCTTCTTTGGGCTTGGAAATGCTCTTGCAGTCAAAGTAAAATTTCTCGGTTTACATCCTTGGGAAGTTTTAAATATGGCTCTCTACCAAAGGTTTGGATGGACGATTGGTACGTGGAGTGTCATATGTGGGTTATGTCTCGTTCTCATTTCTTTACTAGTAGATCGAAAATATATAAATGTGGGAACATTTTTAAATGCACTACTTATCGGTCCCATTATGGACTTTTTCTTACAATCAAATATTCTTCCAAACGCTAGTGATTATTTATGGATAAACTTACTCATTTTATTTTCTGGTATTGCCATTACAGGTATCGGTGGAGGTATGTATGTTGCGGCTGGAATTGGTGCTGGACCTCGTGATGGATTCATGCTTACTATTTCCGACAAAACAGGTCTATCTATTAGCCGTGCTCGAATCATTGTAGAATGCATTGTACTAGTTATTGGATTTATGCTAGGTGGTCCTGTTTTTATCGTAACTTTTCTGTATACCTTTATTCAAAGTCCAATCTTTCAGCAATCATTTAAGGTATTTCAAACACTTTTACATACTCTACATAACAAAAAGAAAATTAGTGAACATGTTTAAAGTACAATTTAATACAAATAAATTCACCCTATTTACGATTCTCACCGCAAATAGGGTGTTTCTTTTTTATTCCATAATTTAAGAAGATATACTAACCATTCACAATAAAAGTATATACATCGTTATAAATACAACCATTTACCCTAATAACGTACTTCCCGGGTTTACTAAAACGAATTGTGTATTTATTTAGCTGAATTGCTTCTTTATCTCCAGAAAGAATATCAATGCTTCTGCCACTTAATACATATAATTCATTTAGATTCATCGATACATCAATTGCATTGAAATTCTCCTCTTTCACTTGCTGTGATTCCGCAGCGCTTATACTTGGTTCTAAAAACAGTAGTCCACTTAATCCAATCGTCCCCGCTAAAGCAACTCCCGCAAACTTTTTAATTTGTTTCATTACAATGACCTCCTTATAGATTTTGCGTAAAGGTGATGTCCTCCCTTACACCACAAAGCCTATATGTAATGAAATAAAAAGTAAACGAGGACAGTAAGACAAACTTCTACATCTTTTTCTCCTATTGAATATAAATCCAACGTTTGGAGTTTTGTCACATTTAAAATTGTTTACTTAAACCAACTTTCAATTATATTATTCAGAAACTGAATAATTACTTATTGATTTAACATTCTAAAAATAGTTGATAAAAATGCTTTCTATTGAAATAAAAAAGATTTTGCTATAAAAGTAACTTTTACAACAAAATCCATACAACCAACTTTATTCCGCTTTCCATAATCTCTCTACATTCATTAATTGTTCTTCATTAAATTCCATCTTATATATATCTGGTTTTGACGTATTCATTAAAAATTCAAAATCATATTGTTCATCAAAATAGTTCATCATTAATGTCATGACAAGCCCATGTGTACCAATTACAATTTTTTGTCCTTGAAAATCCATTAAGATTTCTCTTAATACTTTCACTACTCTTCTCTGGCAATCCGTATATGACTCTCCTTCCGTTCGTGCAAAGTCCGGATTAGAGAACATCTTCTTTACAAGTGGATACACTTCTTTATCTGATATAACCTGATCCTCACTTAAAAACATACACTCTTTGAGATTTTCATATATTAATACTTCTTTTTCATAGAAATTGGCTGCTTTTTCTATCGTTAACACAGCCCTTTTATACGGACTTGAAATAAAAGTATCAATTGCCTCTGCTTTTAATATGTCCGTTACTCTATGAGCGTCTAAACTTCCCTTTTCAGTTAATCCCCGTGTTCTTTCACTCCCTTCTAATTTTGGTGATTCACCATGCCTAACCATATAAATATATGTATTCATACTTCCTCCTTGAAAATATTCATTCGTTTTTTATAAACTTTGCTGATTTGTTCGTCTAATCCATTCTCCTACTAAACTCTCAAATAATTCAGGCTGTTCAATTTGCAAATTATGCCCTGCCATATCTAACACCGCTAATGTCGCTCTTGGGTAATCATCAATAATTTCTATAATATCTTGATAACCTACCGATATATCTTGTCTTCCGGCTAATAAAAGAACGGGTTTCTCATATTTCTTACGGTGAAAATCCATAGTAAGAGAGTAATTCTTTTGCAATCTTTCAATAAATTCATAATTAGCAATATCTAGTCCTGGCTTAATTTCCTCTTGAAATCGCTTATATGTATATTCATTTGCTATCACTGCTAACTCACAAAATGCTTCTCTTTCCATAGAAGTGAGCTTATTTAAAAGTTCCTCATCTTGTAAAATTACTTGTTTATCTGGAAGGATCCTTTTTTCTGGCTCCGCTACAACAACAGGGCATACTAATAATAATCCGTTAACTCTTTCAAACAACTTTGTGAGTATTCCTCTGGCTAAATAACCTCCATATGACTCTCCTACCAATAAAAATTCTTCAGTAGAAATGATTTCTTCAATAAATGGGATAAGCACTTCTACTACACGATCTGAACTATTTATCCAATCTGGAGCATTCGATTTTCCCATTCCAGGTAAATCAATATATATTCGCTTATAACCTTCATACTTTTGAAATACTGATTCCATACATTCCATCATTAACCTATGGTCAGGAGCACAGCCATGTATGATAATGACTGGTTTTCCTTCTCCAACAATTTCATAGTATATTTCTGCACCTTCAATTCGAAATAACATAAAAAGTCCTCCCTATTTAATCGAAACGCTATATACTCTATAAGAATACACGTTCTTATTTTATATAGCCCACTAATATTTTTACAAGAGTTAATTTTCAGATTACAAATAAAATCCTTACTTAAAATAGCCTATAACAATCAAAAGATCACCTAAGAAGAAGATCCTCATCATTTTATATGCAATTTTGCATCTCCACTTCCAAATCAATAAAAAACCTTTACAATTCAAAAGATGACTAAATATACAATTTCTATTTAAAATCTTGATGCAGTATATACTATCAAACTCAATATCTTTAAAACTTAAGAATAATTATACTTTTCGATACTTTCCTTATAAACATGATTTTTATAAGGAAATCTGATACAATTCTTAAATAATATTATTATGTATAGATATTACGAACATAGTGCATAATTAAAGAAGGTGATTTCATTGAAATTCAATAAAAATTTACAAATATGTATATTAATTGGAACATTAATATGTTATTCAATCTATTTTATGTTTTTTTATCTGTTCCCTACTCATTTTTCAAATTCAGACGTACGCTTTGCTTCCCTTATTGTTGAAGCCATTACATTTGTATCAATCATTTATTCTATATATTCTAAAAAAGTTAGTTCAAATCCGTTTTGGATATGTATCACGATAGCAATTGGTAGTTTTTTATTAGGAAAAATAGTATATACATATCAAGAGAGTTTCTTCAAAATTCCAATACATCGTTTTACTATTTCTGATGTGTTTTATATGCTTTTTCTACTCTTCTGTCTTATCGCTTTCTGCTATAAAATCCTAAAAGAATGCGATAAATGGGAAAAAGCGTTCTTTATTTGTGATATATGCATAGTACTTACTTCCATATTCACATTGGAGTGGTATTTATTTAATCAACCAAATTTAAATATATTCTCTCTTTCACTAGGAGATGTTTTCCTTTCATTTCTATATCCAATTGCAGATTTATTATTTCTTCTACTAGGTGTTAGTCTCTTTTTCCGTCCAACAATTTTTAATTCTAAACGGAAAATTTATATCTTTATTTTTGTATTAATAAGTTCTGCAACTTTTAACTATATTTATTTTTACTTACATAACCATTTATCAACTGAAACGATAACACTATTACGTCTTTTATATAGAATACCTATATTACTTATTGCAATAGCTGGATCTATTTCAGAAGATCGTAATAGTCATAAAAATTATTTCATTGTAAACCCTATAATAGGAAAAAAGGCTTTAGTTGTATTTCCCTATCTTGCTGTTGCAATACTAATCGGGTTTACGTTAAAAGAACAAACAGCATCTTCCATTCTCATTACGGGAAATTGTATTGCTTTTATTTTCGTACTCATTCGTCATTCTATTGTACGTATGCAAAACAATTCTCTAACCAAACGTTTACAAGTATTCAATGCCCAATTGGAAGAAAAAGTTAGATTACGAACTTCAGATTTAGTTCATAAATCAGAGGCTCTATCTCAAAAGCAACAAAAATTCAAATCATTATATGAATATCATCCTGACCCTATTTTTACAATTGATTTAAATGGCGTATTCTTAAATGTAAATAAAGCTGGAAGTATACTACTCGGTGCACCAACGGATGAGTTACTTGGTGAAACTTGTTTTTCGATTATTTTAGATGAAGATAAACATAAACTAGCATCAGCATTAGAAAAAGTGAAACAACAAGAATCGGCATCCATACAACTTAGTTCTCAATATAAAGATGGCTTTACTTATTTTTTATACGTTACCATCGTCCCTATTATGATAGACGGTCAAATTTCAGGAAGCTATATTATGGTGAAAGATATTACTGCACTAAAAAAACAGCAAGAAGAAATTAAATATTTAGCATTCCATGATACTGTAACGAAAATTGGGAACCGTGCCTTTTTCCATAAGAAATTAAAAAAAGTTATAAAAAGTGCTAAAAAAACAGAAAACGAGTTTGCATTATTATATTTAGACTTCGATCGCTTTAAAGCAATCAACGATACACTTGGACATTCGGCCGGAGATTACATATTAGAAGAAGTTGCAAAGCGATTCCAATCATGTCTTCCATCACATACTCATCTGTCAAGAATTGGTGGTGATGAGTTTACAATCTTAATTGAAAATTATACTGACGAATATGCCTTATTCGAGTTATGTAACCAATTATTTGAAAGCATAGAAAAGCCGTTTGTCATACATGAATATACATTAACTTTATCACTGAGTATCGGCATCGCTATTTATCCACATTCTGGAATCGATACCGCTACACTTTTGAAAAACGCTAATGTTGCAATGTATGATGCAAAGGCAAAAGAGCTTAACGCTGTCTCTATTTATGACGATGTAATCGCTAAAAAAATTGAAAGACGATTACGATTAGAGAAAGATTTACCAAATGCAATACAAAATGAAGAATTATTCCTTTTGTATCAACCTCAAGTTAATAGTGAATCTAATAAAATTATCGGTGCAGAAGCTCTAATCAGGTGGAATCATCCCGAATTAGGCGTTATTTCTCCATACGAGTTTATTCCGATTGCAGAAGAAACACTACAAATCATTCCAATAGGAAAATGGACATTAGAGCAGGCTTGTGAGCAAATGAAACGTTGGCACTCACTCGGATATTCACATTTAAAAATAGGTGTGAATTTATCTGCTAAAGAATTTGAACAAGAGGATTTTGTAAAGTCTATTTCTTCTACTTTAGCAAATACAGGTTTACCAGCAAGTTCTCTCGATCTTGAGTTAACAGAGCGAATTGCAATGATGGATGAGCGAGAAACATTGATAAAACTGCGTACACTAAAAAGTTTAGGGATTCACATTTCAATCGACGACTTTGGTACAGGCTATTCTTCGCTAGCTTACTTACCTTTATATCCAATCGATACGTTAAAAATCCCAAGAGAATTTATTACAATGTCTGAAACATGTGACGATGGAATGGAAATTATTAAGACAATCATCACATTAGCAAATACATTAGGAATGTCTGTCATTGCTGAAGGTGTAGAAACGAAAGAACACGTGAGTTTCCTTCAAAAAAATAAATGTCAGTTTATTCAAGGGTACTACTACAGCAAGCCTATTCATGCTGATTCATTTTCTACTCTTCTCAAAAAAGGTGTTCGTTATAACCATTAGCGCAAATACATACAAGAAAAAGGAAGAAGAGCCCGTCTCCTCTTTCTTTTTTTGTGCTTTGCAACTTTTCATTTCCTTCACATATCATTTATGTAAGTAGTTACTAATATATTTATGATAACAGACTTGAATTGGAGGGAATTACATGCAGCACGACAATCCAAATCATAAACTTTACAAAAACATTCCCCTATCCCTCTTCTCAATAAAAAATGAGCTAAAACAAAAATGCACCAACGCAAATAACTTTCTTTACCCCTTTTCGAAAGAAGAAGAAATATTAATACATACAATTAAAGAAAGAACAAAATTATTAAATCAAAATAATGTGACAAGAACTCGCGCTTACTATCAATTTTACAAAAGGTATCCTGAAATACATTGGGCATTACTTGGACATATGGTTTCGCGTAACGGCGGTTGGAACATGACAGATTTAAAGGGGGATTTATATACGAAGTTGTTATCTGAGAAAGATCAATTTACTTTCTTTTCTTTTTTAGAACGGGGGAATTGGCTTATCTTTCAAGATGTGTATCCACAATTTTTGTTATATGAACAGAGTGTAAAAAAATCCAAAAATCTTTTTTATCTCCTCCCTCATCTCAATGTGTCAACATTTATGGAAACGATATGGAACTTTTTTTGGAAAACCGGAAACAAACAAATATTAGCTATTTCCACTATTATTAATGAACAAAACTACTTAGAAAAAAGAGTAATTCAAAATAAACACTTCAAAAAAAATGTACTAAATAGTATTGGATTCAAACTTTTTGATTTCTTTCAATTTAATCATATCCTCTTCCCTTTCTGCGAAGAAAAGCCTATACAGAAAACAAAATTAATTGGTGATACAATGAAACACTTCACTTCCTTACACGAACGAATTTTGCTCGGAAAAAGATTATATGCACTATTATTTCATGATGAGCATGTTTTAGCTCGTATACTACAATGGGCTGACACTCATCCACACACTGGATCACGAAAAGATTATTGGCCACATTTATTTTCAAGCGTAAATGAATCCTTTTCAAGAGAGTTTTATAAACGAAGAATAAAGAAATGCCAATTAAAAAGTGATGCCTACCGTATATATAGCCCTGCACTTATGTATGCATGGAAAAATATGAAACATGAAGAAGCAGAATATGAAGATTGGTTTAACGACTGGCAAGTCATACATTATTTAACTGATAAGGAGGAAAGGATACATGGACAAATCACAGAAGACTACTGTAAAACACTCGAAAAGATTGAACTGGCCATTCTTGCAAAGAAAAATGTTCTTCTTCGAGAAGAAGAATAACCTTTTCGCATTAGTCGTTACAATCTTACTATCTTCTATTATCGGCACTTGCTTAGATGCTTTCTTTGTTGCGAAACAAATATATTCCTTTCCGGTTAGACCATTCTCATCCATATTTTCAGTTAACATAGGCTTTACTTTGTTTGTACTACCGATTTTAACAACAATTTTCATACACATTTCAAAAAACCTATCTGTATTTTCTAGGATTCTATTTATTCTTACAATAGGTATTTGTGCTAGCATTTTTGAACAGATTGCTGAAAGATTAGGTTTCTTTACTCATAGTGTAGATTGGAATCATACATACTCTTTATTTGGCTATATGATATTCTTTTTTTTTATTTGGAAAGTATATCATTGTATAAAAAAATAAAGAGATCATTATAGATCTCTTCTTAAGCATAATCTTTAGTTATTGCTAATGGTGCACGGGTTTGAAGGCTTTTAGATCGTAAACGATAGGCAACGACTTTCTTCTTATATTGCTTTATTACGTCAACGTGTTCCTCATAGCTGTATAGAGAAAATCTAATCTCTTTATTCCCTTTTTTCGTATCAATGACGATTGGTATTCCTTCTCCGCGCGGTGGAAAATAATGTTTATCTAAAAATAAAGCTTCATTAAATTCATGAATAACTTGTAGTTTCATTTCCCCCTCTATATTTTTTCCATCTATCGATATAGAGGTATTCTCCTCATCAAGTTTTTGATGTAATTCAAATCTACTAATAATAGATTCTACAACTGAAGTTGGCATACTAGAAACGAGTACTTTAAGGGCACCAAAAATAAATAATGTAACTATAAACCATGTTGTCACTTTCATCATCTCCATTACAATTTAAAATATAAATTTCGTTCCATATGGTCTAAATATACTGATGAGTATCCCTGTTACAATCATAGTCACCGAACCGATTGTCGCTTCTTCAAACCACTTTAATGGTAAAATACGAATAGAAAGGAGTAGAAAAAGCATTAACATCCCTATTAAACTTCCTGGCATTGATAGATGGAATACCCCTTGAATCCACGTACCAACTAAGCTAAATACATATAGCACGCCTACTTGAAGTAAAAGCATCACGTACTTCATTTCTTTCCCTCATTTCAATATTACGCATTACTATTATGAAATTTCATTTAACGTTTCCGCAAATCTCGTCATTCCCAGCTGAATTTGTTCGACATTTACTCTCCCAAAAGTAAAACGAACATATTCACTTTTAGTACCTAAAACACTCCCCGGGACAAACGCTACACCATTTCGTATAGATTCACCTAATAAATGATATTCATCAAACGTTCCTTGCACTTTGCACCACAAATGTATTCCACCCTCTGGAACAAAGAATTCAACCTGGTCCCCTAATATTTCTTCAAGCTTTCTAATTAACGCATCTCTTCTTTCCTTCAATTGTCCACGGAGCATTGTAATATGTGCATGAAAATCTTCTGATTCTAAAAATTGATTTGCCACCCACTGCGTAAATACGCTATGGCCAAAATCAACTTGCTGCTTTGCATCCGCTAAACGTTCTATTACACGCATTGGGCCAATTATCCAACCAATACGTAATCCTGATGCAACAATTTTTGATAATGAACTTATATAAAGAACATTGCCGTTTTGATCCATTGATTTTAATGTTGGATTCACTTCTCCATTAAATGAAGTTAAGCTATACGGATCATCTTCTACAATCGGTATACCAAATTCAGAAGACAGTTCTAAAATCTTTTTACGTCTTGCTAATGAAAGCACAGTTCCAGTTGGATTTTGATAATCCGGATTTAAAAATACCATACGAATACGATGCTTTTTATGCAAATCAATTAAGTCTTCTGGATTCATTCCATGCTGATCAACAGGTAAATGGAATATTTTTAAGCCAGCAGATTTAAACATCGGCAGTGAAAAACAATACGAAGGGTCCTCAATTGCAATCGCATCGCCAGGTTTTAATAAGCATTGAACGATAAGATTAAGTGCCTGCTGTGCTCCTGATGTAATAAGGATAGAATTCGAATCTGCTTCAATTTGTTTATATTGCTGAACATGTGCCGCAATTGTTTTTCTCAACATTTCATTTCCAAGTGGATGGTCATAACCGAGGTTTTCCATAAATGTTTTCTCCGACAAAATTGTTCGGAATCTATCACTCGGAATTAATTCTGGTGACAATTCACCACTCGCTAAATTAATTAAGTCTTCTTTTTGTGTTTCCGTTCTAATTTGTTGAACAAGTGGTACGTTAGGTAAGAACGATCCATCCTCAACGTACCTACCCCAGTTCGGTATTCGTTTATGTGAAACACCCCATATGTCTGTATTCACCCGTGTTCCGCTTCCTTTTTGCCCTTCTACTACTCCAAGTGATTTTAATTCTTCATATGCAGCTACTATCGTACTCCTATTCACCTGTAATTCTTTTGCTAACATGCGCTCAGAAGGTAACTTACTGTCAGAAGGAAACTCACCTGAAGAAATACCTCTTTCAATATAATCCGCTATTTGTTTATATACAGGCGTCTTATCTGCACGATTTGGTTTCCATTCCATATAGTTGCCTCCTTTCAAAGCTAACTATCCTCAATTTATTACTAACAGTATTTACCGTAAAAATAGTATTAATTAGTCACATTTTCTCATCCTAAAATGGATATATTAAAATAGCCCCGTTTCTGATTACTCGATAGCTTCTGAAATTCCAGCTTCATACTCTCGTTGCAGTTCTGTTACAAACTATCAAATTATTACCGCATACCACGTTACCCCAACAAGTAGTACGAAAAGAAGGATAATATAAATAGTTGATAAGTTTTTCACATTTCTCTTTGTAGACTTGCCGTAATTCTCCTCCACATTTCGCGCAACTAGCACGGTCCCAAACAGCGATCCAACTACAATAATAACGACTAGTGAAATTGCAAAAATCATTGTATTTTCACCTCTCTAAAGACAATCTATTTTAATAAAGAATTTCCTCTTTAAAATGTTAATAACATACTACCTTTCTTCTCTTATCATAATGGATGTTTGCCAAAAACGGACCAACCACTTTCATGTTTTTTTGCTCATCCACTTTAAAAATAAAAAGCAACTGATCACTTATAATCAGTTGCTTTTTCGTAAAGTTAATTACATTCATTTTTCACTTAAAATTGATCCGATTTAAAAGTTTGGCCTTTTCATAATGAAACATCGATTGAGATAATTCGAAAATTGTCCCGTTTACAAGACAAACTGTATTTTTAATAAGAAGCGCCGTATTTTATCGCTTCTTACTCTCATCATCTTTATTCTTTTATAAGTGACTCATTCACTCTTATAACTTCTTGATACAGTAATGGTGACCACTTTTCATTTATATAATCTTGAATGATCCAACCTACTCTTGTAGGATTCTTTTGTTTTATATAGTTTGCAATTTCAGGATTTATATAAGAGGCATAGTAATATGGACTATTCCATGCTGTACCACCAGAAGACAAGCTTGTAAAATTAATATATAGATGATGTAAGTCCTCACTATCGTTCATCGTTTCATTGATCGTATCTTTAATAGATTTTACTTTCTCATCATAACTCACTTTATATTTATCTTGTACTGTTACATGTACATTTTGATTTACAGTTGTGGTAAACGTCTCATTATCTGGCCAATAGAAATTATTATATCCTCCAGATTCATTACTACCACCATATCTTTTTAGTAGTACAATTTTCCCACGAGCATCTCCCAATTTTATATTTCCTTCTGTTTTTAAAAAGATAGGATCCACAAAATAACTTTTTTCAAACGTATTACTAAAGGAACTTTCTGCTCCTTTCATATCCTCATACTCTTTTTTTAAAGACATAATAATCGTTTCACTTGGGTTATCTTTTAAAAATTGTTTCGCTTCGTTTATGAATTCATGCAGGGTTACATAAAGATATAATGGCCCATGATGAAGGACTATCGTATTATCATCTGTTAAACGTCCTCTTATATCAAAAATACGAGCTCCATGATCCATTTGGTAACGAAAATCATATTCTTGCGTCATTCCCCATACTTGCTTTATTGGATTTTGTAATTTGAACGTCCCACTATCATGTGTTCCTGGAATTGAAATTCGTGCTAATGGGATATTATCAGGTATAGGTTGCATCCACTTTGACCAATTTTCAAACTCATTAACAGAGCTTGCTGCAACTACTTGCTTATCATGTAAAGCAAATACAAAGGTGATAAATATCGTACTACATATGAATAATTTCAAAATAAATTTCTTACTGCTCATTATTATTCCTCCTTTTTCTGTGTTATATCAAACTTATTGAATATAATATAATCTGGTGAGTAAAAAATAAATAACATTTCATAAATATGAAATATTACATAGAAGTAAAGTTAAAAAATCATTCACATATCCTAAATTAGAAAAATTTAAAGGAACTTCATCTGAAGCTCCTTTCGTTTACTTTATATTCAATACATATGAACCATCTTTATTCTCATACTTATAGACGTATAAATAATATTTACCTGGCTTTGCATTATAAGTTCCTTTCACTACATTTCCTTCATTTTCACCATATGCTACATAGTTATTTAAATCTGATTCATGATGAAGTACCCATGTCATTCCGATATTTTGTTCATTTAGTAGGGATATGCTAATATTTTCCATAGAGTCAATTTGGAAAGTAAATACATCTACTCTATCACTATTATGTAACGTTCCTTTCACCGGTGTATGAAAGTTAACTTTATTTGCCTGTATACGTTCATTATTTGGTTCATTTTCTGTTACTTGTAACTCATTCCCACCGTTTGGTTTTCTTTTTCCATACCCTAAGTTAACTAGTATAGACTTCAAATCTGGTAAAACACCAATTTTATCTGCATATGGATCTTTAGATTTTGTTCCTGTGCTCTGGTTGCTTAATATCGCTCTTAGTTCACTCGGTCTATATGGTTGTCCTAAATTTTCTTTCGCAATGCTTTGTACTAAAGTCGCTGCTCCGGCAATAATAGGCGACGCACTCGACGTGCCACTAAAGCTAGATGTATACAGGTTTACAGCACTTCGACTTTGCTCTGCTGTAGTTGTATCTACGTTTTCTCCCCAACCATACACATCAATACGGCTGCCATAATTCGAAAACCACATACGCTCATGAGGGAGAGATGAAGAGCCCGCTCCTACCATAATTGCACCTGAATCTTTAAAATCTTTACTATTACGATTTAAAATTTGTTTACCATTTCTATCTTTAAATTGATCTAAATCATTCCAACCATTTGCTCCAGCTTCTATAATGACAACACCTTTATCTGTACCAGCACGGATCGCATCAAAGATATCTGGTTGTACTTCAACAGGTAAATATTTATCACCATATCCATCGAAAGATGCTTGTGCCTCTAACAATAAAACATCCCCAGCTTCTAACTGATTTACAGCACTTAATATTGCATCAGCTGTATTATACTGTCCGTTATCTCTTATTTGAGAAATCACCTTTGCTTTCGCTTTTGGCGCAATCCCAATATTCCCAACTTCATTGTCCTCAGAGGATACAATTCCTAGTACAGACGTCCCATGACCGACATGTTGATCTATATTTATTCCAGACATTAATTCAATATTTTGATGTACTAAATCCTCATGATTTAATAACCATCCGTATTCCATATCAACAAAAGTGATACCATTTCCATTACCACCTTGAATTCCCCAGGCGAAAGGCGCATTAATACCGTATGGGGCTGCTTCAAGATAACCTTGTTTTTTAAATCTAGGATTATTATTAGGAGTAAGAGCTACACTTGATGATTGCACTTCAGGTGGCATTATTTTCTCTTGTTTCTTCATATAGACATCTTCTATTAAAGAAGATGCCTTTAACTTATCTACTATTTCTTCTTCATACCCACTATTTTGATTTTGAAGAATATAGTAGTTTAATAAACTTGTAGATACATGATTAGGTGCTTTCACTTCAAGGTTTTGTATTTGTTCCGGGCTTACAGATGTGAATAAACGAGTAAATGTTACATCTGGGTATTCTGCCAAAAGATCTTCTATTACTTTATCGTTCGTTTGAGATTGTATTTGTTTTTCAATACCATCTTCATATGGAAATTTCAAATCCGCTTTAAATTTTACAATGATTTGCTTATCTGTTTCTTGTTCTATTCCTAATTTACTCTGCTGTTCTATAGAATCAGCATGTACACTATTGACAGTACCTCCTATTCCTAAAAGTGTTGTAATAATTACAGTTGACGTACACATTTTTTGAAATATTTTCATTACATCAATCCTCCTATTAATAATAATTAATCATTATATTAATCTATAATGATTTTATTTATATAACATATTCCCTTTCTACTAAATAGATTATAGTAATCAGCAATATGAACTTCAATGTATTTTCATATGCAATATTTCATATTCGGACTCTACACTAAATAAATAAGAAACTTATAATGATTATTTATTTCGCATGTGCTAATATACTTACATTAAAATATTATATATAGACATTTTGAACTACATTACTTAACCGTTTCACCTTATTTTTCCTAGGAGGATTTACAATGAAATTATTAAAAACAAAACATATAATCCCTTTATCTGCAGCTGCAATTACATTCGTATGTAATCAAAGTACAGCTGAAGCTTCTACCATTCACACAGTAAAAAAGAATGATACATTTTGGAGCATCAGTAAACAATACGGCGTTTCAATACAATCCATTAAACAGGCTAATAATAAAGGAAACGATCAAACTTTCATTGGCGAACAGTTACATATCCCGAGTTCCGTCAACTCAAATGAAATCACTGTTCACCAAAACGCCAAGCCTGCGAACATTTCTGGACAAATTATTTATCAAGTACAACCGGGAGATTCATTAGAAACGATAGCAAAGCGTTACAATGTTACCGTTCAATCTATAAAACAAATTAACAATACAGTCGGAAACAAGCTTTATACAGGACAACATATAAAAATAAGCTCAAGCATTTCAGAAAAAGAAAAAGACTTAATGGCACGCTTAGTTACCGCTGAAGCAGGTGGCGAATCGTATAAAGGAAAAGTAGCAGTAGCGAAAGTTATACTAAACCGTGTAAACGCAAAAGGTTTTCCAAATACAATAACAGGCGTTATTTATGAACCTATTAAATACGGATATGCATTTACTCCTGTTACAGATGGAAGAATTAATCAACCTGCAAGCGCAGAAGCAAAAATGGCTGTAGAAGAGGCTATCTCCACAAATGGAATACATTCTGATTGGCTTTATTTCTATAATCCGAAAACATCAACAGACAAATGGATTACGACACGTCAAACAGTAGCAGTAATTGGTAACCACGTCTTCGCTAAATAACATTTAAAATCATTAACAGACCTCTTCACTTAAAAGGTCTGTTTTTTTGTATGTAAGAATTTATTTATCATGTGATATAGTGGTCTTTGAAAACTAATTCTTCTTGTAAATAAAGACACTTGTATTTACTTCATCACTCTAAGAAATTAAAAAAGCATCAAGTTCAAAAACTCCCCTTTATTAATAAAATTTATTTCTTACCTTCATAAAATTGTTATACACTAAAAAATAAAAAACAAACTATTCGTTAGCAGGTGAAAGAATATGTATGATGTTACAATTATCGGCGCTGGAGTAAGTAGCATTTTTCTGGCTTATTCACTAGTTAAAAGTAACAAAAAAGTTTTAATTCTTGATAAAGGTAAAGCGCTAGGAGCTCGCCATTGTCCTTTAGACGAAGGAAAAGCGTGTAATTGTACTACATGTGATAAATATTTCGGATTTGCTGGTTTAGGAAAATCTGAAGGGAAATTTAATTATACAAACGGATTTGGTGGAGAACTTGAGCAAAAAGTTGGTAAAGAGGGCTTTATACAACTTATGGCTGAAGTAGATGAAATTCTATGTCAGTTCGGAGGAAATTCAGTTTCAAAATATTCTACAGAAAATCCAAATCTCAATAAGAGAGCTGAATCGTGTGGTTTACAAATGCTAACAACAGAAGTACGGCATCTTGGTACTACCCTTTCAAAGGAAATTTTTCAGCAACTCTACGAATTTTTACTTACGAAAATAAATATACAATTTCATATAGATGTACAACATATTATGAAACAGAAAGATCATTTTACTATAGATACAAATGAAGGAACATTTCAATCTAGGCAACTAGTATTTGCAACTGGGCGTTCCGGAGCAGATTGGTTAAAGGAGATGTGCACTTCTCTACATATTTCTCAGGAACAAACTCGTGTAGATTTAGGTATTAGAGTAGAGATGAAAGAACACCAATTACGTTCTATATTAAAAGATACATTTGAGACTAAACTTTCTTATGAGCATGAGGATTTCACAGCGACTACGTACTGTATGAATCCAAAAGGACGCATTATTAGAAAGTACGAAGAAGGTTTAGTTATGCCTGACGGTCAAAATTTTCGAGAGAAAGGAACTAGCACACCTAACTTAAATTTCACTTTATTCATCCCGCGCTATTTTCCAACTCTCAAAGAAGCAAATATATATGCAAGTTCAATTATTAAAAACATTAACCAAGGACGAGATCGGATTGTTATACAGCGCTTAGAGGACTTACTAAATAAACAGCCTACAATAGCGAACGACATGAAATATAACCGTATACAACCTACGCTACAAGGAGATTATGGAAATTTGAATACAGAAATTCCTCAGTTATATATTGAAGGACTTAAAGAATTTTTATTACGATTAGAACAATTCATCCAAGAACCGATCGATACAGATACTTTATTATATGGAATTGACGGAAAGTTTTATGCTCCTACGATAAGACTCAATAATCATTTTGAAACGAGTATACATGGTCTATTTTTAGTTGGAGATTGTTCAGGCGTCACTCATTCATTATCTCAAGCTGCTGCAAGTGGGTTGTATGTTGGAAAATATTTATCTGACATCTAATTGCATAATTAAGATACCAATCAAATATTTTAAGTTTCACAACGTTTTATTTATGTAGTAATAGCATAAATCACTATCCTCCCTCCGCTAACGATTATCCCACAAGGAATCGAGATTTCATGAGATACATATGTAATATAAACGTGTATATAAAACTATTGACATTCAATTCTAACAAATTGAATGTCAATAGTTTTACAAGCCTCTATTCAGTTCCACCTTCATTTGTTCGATATTTTGTAACATCATCATAGTGTTTAATATGTTAGGATGTCTATAAGTATTTTTTACTACAACTATGACTTTTTCTGCCTGTTCTAAAAAATAGATTGGCGCTTGAAAATTCCTCATTGTACGTATGTGAATACTTTATATTTTTACCTTTAGAAACCATTAGCTAATTGATTCATTACACTCTAATAGTTATAAAAATATAATATATAACACAAGTTAAATAAATTATATAAAGAAGGAGTAAAAATGAAAAATAAAATCAATTTACAAATGCAAAATATAAGCTTTGTTTTAATAATTGCTTTAGCAGTATGGTTAAAAACATATCTTATTACAAGATTCAGTTTTGATTTAAAAATTGAATCTTCTACACAAGAGCTTATTTTGTTTATTAGCCCTCTCGCTGCTTCATTAGCTTTTGTCGGATTCGCATTATTTGCAACCGGTGAAAAGCGAAATTATATCGCGCTATGTATTAATTTCTTATTAACAATTGTACTTGTTGGGAATGTAATGTTCTATGATTTTTATAGTGATTTCGTTACGTTACCAGTACTTGGACAAACATCAAACTTTGGCCAATTAGGCGGTAGTATTATAGAAATATTGAACTACAAAATTATACTCGCATTCGCAGACATTATTTTCTTCTTTATTTTATTAAAGAAGAAGGCACTAGTCTTCCAAACGGGGCGCGTAACTCATTCGGCACGCTTGTTATATTTTCTCTTAACGATTGGTGTATTTTTTGCAAATCTACATCTTGCAGAAAAAGAGCGACCTGAATTACTAACGAGATCATTCGACCGAGTCATGCTTGTTAAAAATTTAGGACTATACACGCATCAAGTATATGATTTAACACTACAAGTAAAAGCAGGATCACAAAAGGCACTTGCTGATAGTAGTAAATTACAAGAAACAGAAAACTACGTGAAGGCAAACGAAAGTCAGCCGAATCCTAACATGTTTGGTGTAGCAAAAGGAAAAAACGTAATTGTTGTTACTCTTGAATCCTTACAAACCTTTTTAATAGGCGCAACAGTTAACGGACAAGAAGTTACACCATTTTTGAATGAATTCATAAATGAAAGCTATTACTTTGATAACTTTTTCCACCAAACCGGGCAAGGAAAAACATCCGATTCTGAATTTCTAATCGATACGTCGTTATATCCATTAAATCGAGGAGCTGTATTCTTCACACACGGTAACAATGATTATACTGCGACTCCAGAAATTTTACGTCAGCAAGGTTATTTCACTTCTGTATTCCATGCGAATAACGCAACATTTTGGAATCGTAATATCATGTACTCTGCTCTCGGTTATGATCGTTACTATAATGAACTTGATTACAAAATTACGCCCGAAACTAATTTAAATTGGGAATTAAAAGATATCGAATACTTTGATCAATCAGTAGATATATTAAAAACTGTTGATCAACCATTTTATGCTCGTTTCCTTACTTTAACGAACCATTATCCATTTACGTATGATGAAGATACAAAATTCATTGAACCATATAACTCTGGTAATGGCGTATTTGATCGTTATATCGTAACAGCACGTTACTTAGACGAATCAATTAAAAAATTTATTGAGCGTTTAAAAGCCGAGGGAATGTATGATGATTCTATTATTGTATTATACGGTGATCATTATGGCATTTCTGAAAAACATAATCGTGCAATGGCACAGTTTTTAGAAAAAGATCAAATAACAGAATTTGATACTTTAAATTTACAACGTACACCTTTATATATTCATGTCCCTGGACAAACAGAAGGTCAAACGATTTCAAAGCCTACGGGACAAATCGATATGAAACCTACTATTCTCAATTTATTAGGGATTGATACTACGAACGATATTCGTTTTGGTCATGATATGTTTTCAGATGAATATACCGGTTTTGTTGTTTTACGTGATGGTAGCTTCATTACAGACAAATATGCATACAAAAACAACACTTTCTATGACCGCATAACAGGTGAAATTGTAGATTTACCAAAAAAAGAAGCTCAAGCACTCATTAACCGTGCACAAAATGAATTACGAATGTCTGACAAAATTATTGAAGGAGATTTACTACGTTTCTCAGAAAGTAATAAAATTAAAACTGGCGAAGTACAAACTAAAATTAAAGAAACTGAAAAATAATGTGAATATGCAAAGGGAGCAACTCATTACAGTTGCTCCCTTTTACTCTCTTATAACATGTGATGCAATTTCACATAAAAAATCTTAAATATTTTACTTTTATTCTGCACTTGTTTCTAAAATTACATCTGTATAAGTATGATCATCACCCATATGTAAAATTACTTCACATTGACGTAATCTCAATTCAAAGAGCATGATAGAATCATGATAAACTTCAGGATTTGATTTCATTTTATGTAACATCTCTTGTTTTTCTTGTATTTCTAATTGCATATTTTCTACAGCTTGTTTCAAGGAGTTAAATGGATTCCTAAAGAAGATATGAATATCTCGCTCTTGTGTGTTTTCGAATAGCTCAAATTGCAAGAAAAATTTCTTCATAATAGAATCCGTTACCTCAGTATAATCTTCATTTTCTACATACTGTTTGTATTTGTTATATAACATAGTTTTATTTTTAGGAAGAACTCCAAATAATTTACCGGCACTTTTCAGTAAAAATTGTGCTGGCGTAAATCGACGTAAAATATTTACTTCATCCATTTGTATTCTAGTCGTCATTCTGTCAGTATCTCTGCGCCAGTCATCCAACACTTTAAAGTCACATTCTAACTGTATTCGATTTTCTCCAAATAAAGAATTAAGTCCTTCACTAAGTTCTTCTAAGTACGATTGACTTTGAAGGAGCTCATTATGAGAAGTTGCAATCCAATTTTGCATAGAAAGAGCAAGATGAGGTAATACCGTTTGTTCTAAATATTTATGCACTCTTTCATTCATTGCTTTATTTAGTTGCGTATCCATGTGACCGAAATCGCTTTCTTCACTTATTAAATCAGAACAACTCTGTAATACCTTCGGTATATTTTCAGTAAGATCATTTGTAATTTCCGTTTTCATTGTACGATATGACTCTGTAATGAAATGAATTTTTTCCCTCTCAAATGCAGTAAGGTTATTCATGCTACCGTTTAGTTTCACTAGCATATCTTCATTCCACTTAATCGCATCCACTAGATTGTTTTCTTTCTCAACGCGTTTAGCTAAAAGATATGTAATTGTTTTTCGGATGAAGAACAATAGCTTTTCAGTACGTTCTGCATCAATATTTTTATGATTAAAGTTAAAATGAATAAACTCACTTAACTCATTTAATTGTTGACTACTTGTATATAACGAAGAATAAGGAAAAATTCTCGCTTGCGGGAAATATGTGTTTATTCTCGCTGCCGTATCTTGTAATACTCTTTTCACTTCTGCTTCACTGTAAATGTTATCGATTTTATTTAATAAGAAATGAATTTGTAAATTTGGTGTATGTTCTTGAATGCTTAATAGAATATCACGCTCTTTATCAGTAAAAGGTGAATCCGCATTCAATACAAACAATAATTCATCCACGGAATTTAGATATTCAAATACCTCATCCCTAGTGTCGTTATTCCTATTAAAGCCAGGTGTAACTACAAATGTAAGTTTATTTTCACTTAAAAATTTGCATGGTAATTTAAATTCAACACATGCTCTATCTCTATACGTTTGATGGTGTTGAGACATCATATTATGATAATCAGAGATATCTTCCGTTGTTGTAATTGCAGCATCTGTTATGGCGTTAATTTCTGTATGGGCATCATTTTTTAAAACTACTACATTTGAAATTGATTTTTCTAATAGATTTTCTCCTAATATAGAGTTGATAAATGTAGTTTTTCCGTTCCCTGAAGTTCCTGTTACTAAAATACGATTTGTTCTTAAATCTGCAAGTTCGTCAACTAACCATCTAAATCGTTGACCTATTTCTATATTGTTCTTTTGTGCCCACTGTGTAATAGATTCAAAAAGATGTAGACTGTACTCTAAACCATTCACATGATTCATAGAATATAACAGTAGCTTTTCCGCATGTTGTATATCGCCTGAATCTATTTTAGATGGAAAAATCTCATCCCATGCCAATACAGCTGCTGATGGAAATACAGCATAAGACGGATTGACTACTTTTAACCAATTTGTTAAAAGACTTGGAATGATATCGTGTAATTGTTTAAGCATATATTGCCCTTGAATTAATGCAAAGTATGTTTCTTCGTAAAGAGAAGAAATTTTGTCCCATATATCGGACGACTCTATTTCAATATGTAAGAAAAATTCATTTATTGTGTTAAGCCACAATAAGTAATTTTGTTCATTTTTATAACTGTTCCAAAGTGATGAAACCATTTGCGTAAATTGTACTTGATCTACATTATTTAATGTAACTAATGCATCATAAAAATAATCTGGTGAAATATGTTTAGTAAATCCTTTATCGATATATCCTTTTAACACCTCAAACCAAGGATAAGATTCTATTCGAATTAACTCATTCACAGCAAGCTCTACTGCACTATCAAAATCTTGTTGTTCCTCATAAAAGGAACGGGCAATTTTTGTGACATTCGGATAATCCGGATTTAAAGAAACCGCTTCTTTAATAACAGCGAAAGCTGCTTCAAAATTATTTTGCTCTATGTAAAGAGAAAGTAATTGTAATCTAATTTCTGTCATCAATATTATATTATCAGTAGCAATGGAAGTATAAACATTTTCAGCAACTGCTAATTGATTCAGTTCGAAATAAGCATCCGCAATATTTTTTTGTGCCCATGGTGCTAATTCATTACTAACCTTCTCCCATTTAAAAATAGCTGCTTCAAAATCTTGATGCTGATAATAAAATTCACCTTGCGCAAAACGAATATAAGATCCATCAGAAATCTCATTTTTTCTTCGTTTACATAAGCTTCTCCAAGTACGTCAAGAGGTGGTTTTGTTACATTCTCCATTAGGAATGTTTCATAATACATCTTTTTTATTAATTGTTTTTCTATTCTCATCTTTTCCCCCACTATATCTTGAAAATACATTTTTAAGATATGTCAACACTTTATTTATGTATGCTTTTTATCTTAACAAAGAATATCTTTTGGAAAATTTCATTTTCCTTTCATTTTTCAAGTTAGATTGAATTTTTATGAGAAAAGTTTCAGTTTTTTTTCAATTCCCTTTCAGTTATGAAACAGCATTAAATGTTCCTAATAACATAATAACACTATAATATTCCGCATTATATTATCAGGAAAAACCTATATGAATCATATTATAAAAACAATTTATAACGAATATATATGCAAAAACACCTCCCCAAACAAATAACAAAAATCAATATCATATATTTCACAAATTATTTTCCTTTAAAATATTTCAGTAGTTTCGTAATTAAATTCCATTAACCTCTATAAATAACTAGTCCAAAAAAAATCTATATGCATATCATGTTATAGTAAAGAATTCAGGAAATCCTAAAAGGAGGCATTTTCATGTTTGAAGATAAATCTAAAATAAACTACCCATATGAATTTACCGAAACTACAACAATCCCGCTAAAAAACCCTATCAATAAAAATTTCAAAAACGGCTCTGGTACACATACTTTCCCAATTAAGAAGCATTATAAAGAGCAGGTGCTATATACGGAAAAAATTAATAATAATAAAAATAAATAAGCGTATAGGCTCTTATAACAATTAATCAAATAAGAATCTATATTAGACCTTGTATAGTTATAGGTAATATATAAGTTTTTCTTATACAACTCATGTACTTTTAAAAAGTGCTGATATACAGCGCTTTTTTATACATAGATAATAGAAGAACCAAAAAGGTATGGATATTTTCCACACCTTTTTGGTTCTTTACTATTTATAAATAAATTCCACCTTCACTGCTCCTTAGCTAATGCTCCTAGCAGCAAAATTCTACTCGTTGGAGTCATTGAAGAAAGGAGTAGATTTATGATAAATCCCAAAGTTAAAGAAGCACCCATGAATTATATAGGCCATTATTGCTCTATTATATATATTTAAAAATTTACCAAACGTTGTTTCAAAGCTACTTAATTTTCATAAAATATTTTTTGTTTCCGTTGGAACGGATAGGCTTTAATCTCATCTGTATCTAAATTTTCATGAAATAAATGAACAGCTATAATTTGTCTACAATCGTAAGTATGATAATAATATGTTCCGGATTCCATACACATTACGCTTGTATATATGGTATTATCTAATGCACCTTCTTCTGTTATTACTCCACCTTTAGGAACCTCACAATTTGATAAGATATGAAAAAGGGCTGATACTCCCTCTTCTTCGCTATCTATACCTTGAATGTTTTGTTTGCCATATGCTGCCCGCACAAATCTTGAGGGTGGAGTGAAATCCCCTGGAAGTCCCATTGAGCCCGATCCCTGACCAAAAGCACTTAATGGTAAGTTACTCCACTCTGTTGGCGCGAATGGCTGCGATTTAAGACCTATGTATTGTCTTAAATTTTGCAAATGCCAATTAAACTCCGGACTATTCGTCATCACTCCTAGTGGGTTGTCATACATTTTTAATCCTTCATTTGTCGGCTCCAGTACAATACAATCTCCCCATTTATCTGCCAAAATCCAATGTAGTGGTGGCGTAAGTCCTAAATCCGGTAACGGTATATCCAAAAAGGTAAGGCTATCTACAGATTTCTTTAACTCTTTGACAGAATTGAATTGTGTAAGACTCCAAGTCACAAAATCAAATGGAGCTAAATTCGTTTTATTGTCATCTATGCTTTGACTATACGTAGCGAATCCTGGAAAATAGAGTGTTGCACATGTCATACCTGCTTCATTTACTCCGTCCGCCATAATGATCCTTCCTTGATGATTAATTCCCATTCCGACCGTAGCATGTTTCGTATTAATGATTTCACCAGTTATATTATTCCACTGGTAATGTCGAGGAATGATTATTACTTCTTGATTCATATCTAATGTGAAGTCCATCGTTCTTGCAAAAAGATGCTGACCGTTTTTTGTCTCTAATGTCAAACTAGTACACATAAAGAACACCCCATTTTATGGTTTTATCTACACTTTACATAATTCCGATAAGTCTGTAAATTAAAAACCTCTTTCCTTACAAACAAATTAAGAACGTACATATAAATTACAAATAGGTTGAGGTTATCTCTAGTTTATAAATGAAGTTTTAACATATAGTTGTAAAAGAAGTATATTAAAAAGGAGCGAATTGTTATAATCTGCCCCCCTCCCTCTACTTCGCTGATATTTCCAAAACAACTTTTGCACCGTACAGCTTTTTCGAATTACTTAAGTAAAGATTTCCACCGTGTTGCTTTGCAAAGCTTTTAGCAATGTATAACCCCATTCCATGATGATCTTTGGAGTTTCTACTTTTATCTCCCCTATAAAACTGCTCTGTAGCTGAATGCATTTCCTCTTCTGTAAACCCTCTTCCCGAGTCCTCTACAATAAATTGCAGTTTTTCACTAATCATTTCCACTGAGAACATCAAGTCACCCTTTGTCGGAGAATATTCAATTGCATTCATCATTATATTCATAATTGCTCTTTTCAAAGCGGTCTCGTCAATAGGAATAAAATTTGGTATGTCCTGAACATTTTCAATTAGATTTAACTGTTTGCCTAAAACACAAATTGCACTTTCTTCTATAATATTATGAATAAAGTCTCGGAGATCTGTTTGCTTGAATTGAAGTGGAGCGCCTTCCTCACATTTCGTAATATCGAGTAAAGATTTCATATATATTTCCATCTCATCAATACTTTTCAAAATATGCTCATTACATTTCTTCTGATTTGAATCTAGCATTGATTCATTTAATAGCTCTGCATTCCCTCTCAATATCGTTAACGGCGTTTTAATGTCATGTGCCAAAGCAGCAATCTGCTCTCTTCTATTTGTTTCCATATTCCACTGTGTACGTAACGAATGATTTAATTCATCTTTCATTTTTACTAAAGAAGTTAATACTTCATTCACTTCTTTTATTTTAGATTGTTCCACTTGAAAATCTAAATCTTCCTTTTGAATTTTATCTGTTACCTTTCTCAAAATCATCATTTCCTTTGACAATGATTTACCAAAAGAGCGAGATAGAAATATCACTTCGGCAACAAATAGTAGAATAAAAAGAACAATTTCACAAACTTCCGGACTCGGTAAATACTTCTGCAAAATAGGATTTTTAAAAGTAGCGTGTAACGTATATAGAATGACACAAATATCTTTATCGCGTTCTATAATTGCATAGTAGTACGTACTGTCACCTTTTTCATCATTATGTATGTTATTCCATATTTGTCCTGCATAATCTTTATTAATACTCCCTTGTATAACGTTTCCTGAAAAATCATACAGAGCATATTTATATTGTTTTAAAATTTGATCATCTTCCTGTTCCGCTTTAACTATAGCATCTCTTTGCGACTCAATCTGTTTTTCATAATAATTTGCTGGTAAGATTATTTCTGCGTTAACTCCAACTTGGAATAGAATCATAAAAAAAGTCACTAAAGCAATCGTCCCTATTGAAAATGCAAAAATATACTGTATTAAAATCTTACTAAGGTTGACTTGCTTTTTCATTTTCTCCATTTATAACCAATTCCCCATACTGTTTCTATTGGATTCATGCCATACTTAGATAATTTATGACGGATATTTTTAATATGTTCCACAATTACTTGGTTATCACTTTCTCCCTCATAACCAAAAACATTTTCGTAAATCTTTTCTCTTGAAAATACTTGTCCATGATTCAAAGCTAGATATTCGCAAATTCCATACTCACTTTTCGTAAATGCGATAGATGTATCGTCATACCATATTTCTTTACATGACAGATGAAATGTAAGACCTGACAGGAAAAATGCATTTTGCTTTTCTCTATGCTCACGCCTTACATGCGCGGATACCCTCGCACGCAGTTCTCCAATTCCAAAAGGTTTTGTAATATAGTCATCTCCACCGAGACTAAGCCCTGTGATTAGATCCTTCTCCATTGTTTTGGCTGTTAGAAATACAATTGGACTATCAACCAAATCCCGTATTTCCTTACAAAGTGTAAAACCATCTATTTCTGGCATCATGACATCTAACAGAATTAAATCAAAATGACAAAATTTTTCCTTTGGTATAGTAAGAGGATTACTAACGGCTGTTACCTCATGACCTTCTTTCTCTAGAGCACTTTTTATAATGTAAAGGATGCCGTCTTCATCATCAATTGCTAATATTCTTGCCATATAGAATCCCTCCCCACTCTTCCATTATAATACAATTACACTTACATTTCTTTGCGTCCTTCATAAAAGGAAAACCACATAAGAGAAATAACAAATGCAATGATCGTGAAACAAACACAAATCACTGCTCCAGTTGCTGCCTCTACTGCTAAGACACGAATAGAACTAGGACTTAATTTGTATCCCAAAAAATAATTGCATAATCTCGCGCCCCATGCACATGGTATGTATTTCCAAATTACATCCCCCATCCCTGTAAGCATTAAAGCTGCCAACAAGCTTTCTATAATTCCAATCCCAATGGAAACACCTTTACTAAAGCGAAAATTTAAGAACAGATGCCATATATACATAAAGATTTGACAACTAAAAAGAATGAATGAAATTTCAACATACAAAGCAAATGGAATTTCATTTTGTCCTAACAGAAAATGAAAACCTGTCGTAAACCCAACGACTGCCAACATAGTGGAACAAAACCCACATATTAAAAGTAAACATACTTTACTAATTAACGCTTTACGTCTTCCGTATTCCGTTGATAAAAGTTCTTTAAAATTTCCTGCCAAAGCTTCCTGTTCCACGACAGAAGAACACACTATGCTAATTAGCAACGGAAAAGATATCGATAATACTTGTATATAGCCTGAAACTTTATTTATAGAATCAAATTTTGAAAAGGAATAATAACTTAAAAAAAGAGCAATACCGATGATTGGCATCGCTACATGTATCCAGAAAAAAATCGTGTGTTTCATTTTTATAAAATCAGCTCTTAATATCCTCGACAAAACCGCCATATTATTTTGCCTCCTGCTTTTCAAACCACTTTGCCGTCACATAAGTGAATAACAGGAACAACACAACAGAAATTACTATGCCTGGCAAAATCACATCGTAGGAAAGTAGTTCTGGTTTAAACGTTACACTTCCGGTTTCTGCATACAAACCATTTGGTAGTATTTTCAAAATAGGGATCATCAGTCTACTTGGATATGTGTATGGACTAATCATCCAAATATTTTTTGTTGCCAATACAACTCCAAAAATTCCATTTGCCCCTACATTCAACAGAAGCGTCGGAAATAGACCTATTTTGTTACCTAAAAACAAGCAGATTGGAATTTGCCACATAAAAGTAACGATTAAAAGAACGCTTCCTAATAGTGCATTTACCGTAGGAATGATGCGGAAATTCTCTTTATTTACTAGTAAACTAGATAACTCGATTCCACAGAAAAACAGTATGCATGAAAAACTCAAAATCCCTAAAATTAGTAATACTTTAGAAATCCACACTCGTTTTAATGAAACTGGTAACGATAAAATGGAACGATTATTCATTTTTTTATCTTTCTCCGCAAGAAGTACACAACTTAAAGAAACCATTCCCGGAAGCATCGTAATGTACCACCAGTTGTAACTAGATAATTGAAAATAATCCGCCGATAATAAAAAGGCAATTAGTATTGTAGCAAATGGAACTAGCCATATAAGTTTATTCAAAAAAGTATGTCTAATTTTAATTTTTTCAGATGCAATATATAGATTCATTTCTTATGCCTCCCTTCTATACTTTCCAGCCACTTGTACAAATAAATCTTCCAAGTCATCATTCTTATTCAATTTCCCCTGATACCCCAATACACCACCTGATATAATCCCAACATGATCTGCAATTTGACTTACTTCGCTTAAAATATGACTCGATAAAATGACCGTAATTCCTTTTCCAGGAAAGGATAGAATGAGTTTTCTTAATTCCTGAATTCCAAAAGGATCCAGTCCATTCATCGGCTCATCTAATATTAAAAATTTCGGATGGTTCAGCAATGCAATCGCAATTCCCAGTCGTTGCTTCATCCCCATAGAAAAATCCTTCGCTTTTTTCTTATCTGTATTCTCTAGCTCCACAATATGCAATACTTCATCAATCCTTGATTTAGGCAAACCTAAAACAGTCGTACGAACCTGCAGGTTTTCTCTTGCTGTTAAATTTTCATAAAGCGGAGGAGACTCAATTAAAGCACCAATAGAATGTAGATCGTGCCGCGTCCATTTATGACCATCAAAGTAAATCTCACCAGAAGTAGGTGTAAGCATGCCTGTTATCATTTTTAAAGTGGTCGATTTCCCCGCTCCATTAGGACCTAACAATCCATAGATTGAATATTTCGGTACAGAAAGCGAAATATTTTGTACGACACTTTGCTTTCTAAATGTTTTACAAAGATTTTTTGTTTCTAACATAATCTCATTCATCCTAAACTTCCTCCTCGTATATTGTAATTCTAGAATAAATGATAATTATAAGGATTCTATAAGGAAAAGAAAAAACATTGAGAGAAAAAGAAGTTTTTACATGCAACCTGTATGAAAACTATGGATTCATATAATTTTTCTATAATTGGTTACAGATGAAGAATTTATAAAAAAAGAATATCTAAACAAAAAAGAAGCGATTTATTTCATCGCTTCTTTTTATTAAATCATATTATCCCTACATAACCCTCTTAAACATCTTCTCCAACTCATAAGTAGAATGATGCACAAGAATTGGTCTTCCGTGCGGACATGTGTATGGGTTTGTTGTTGTACGAAGTTCTTCCAGTAAAGCAAATATTTGATCGTTCGTTAAATATTGATTTGCTTTAATTGAAGCTTTACAGCTCATCATGATGGCTGCTTCTTCACGTAATTTTTTAATATCAACTTTTTTTAGTTTAACGACCTGCTCCATCATTTCATCGATAATTTCTGTTTCTTGCCCTTTTGGGAACCACGTTGGATGCGAGCGAACGATAAAGGATTGATGGCCGAATTGCTCCAAAAATAGTCCAACTTTTTTTAGTTCTTCTAGTTGCTCTTCGACACGTAAAAATTCGGTAAGAGATAAATCGATACGGTATGGTACGAGTAGTTCTTGTACTTCTTGTGCTACTCGTCCTACTTTATCACGGAAGTATTCATAATTAATACGTTCCTGCGCGGCATGTTGGTCAATCATATATAAGCCTTTATCATTTTGAGCGAAAATATATGTTCCATGCATTTGTCCAATTGGATAAAGCGGCGGTAAATCATTACCGTTCATTTCGATTTCTTCTATTTCCTGAACTTCTTCTTCTAATTCCTCTAGTTCAAAATCCTCTTCGTTACTGTCCCACGATTTCTCTTCTCGAATCGGTTCTTCCATTATCGGTTTAGTAGATGGCTGCCAACTTTGTTCTTCTCTTACGAGCGATTGTGGTGGTTGCCATTCTTGTTTTGGCGGTTGCCAAAGCTGCGCTGGCTGTTTCACAGCCTGCGGTTCTTCTTGTTTTTCATCCATGCCCGTCGGTAAAACGATCTCCGGCATGGATGGTTCTTTCGGCTTCGCATGCTCAAACTGAAACTGTTCTTGCACACTTTCATCTTTTTCTTTTTTCTTCGTTGTTACACCTGCATCTGGAATGAGCTGTATTTTTTTGAATGCTGCTTGCAATGTTTCTTCGATAAGCTTTAGTAATTCTTGTTCTTTACTAAAACGAACTTCTAATTTCGCAGGATGTACGTTAACGTCAACTAGCATTGGATCCATTTCAATCGATAAGAAGCCGATTGGATATCGTCCGACTGGCAATAATGTATGGTATCCTTGCTGAATAGCTTTCATTAATACGAAATTTCGAACGTAACGACCATTTACGATTGTTGACATATAATTTCGAGATGCTCTCGTTACTTCTGGTAATGTTACATAGCCTTTAATTGTGAAATCTAAAGATTCCGCTTCAATTGGAACAAGCTTCTTTGCAACTTGAATGCTATAAATCGATGCAAGTACTTGTCTTACATCACCATTTCCTGATGTATGAAGCAATTTCTTTTCATTATGAAATAGCTTTAACGATACTTCTGGGTGTGACATTGCAATACGATACACGATATCTGTAATATTCCCAAGCTCTGTATGAATGGTTTTCATATATTTAAGACGCGCTGGTGTATTAAAGAATAAGTTTTGTACTGTAATATCTGTTCCTTTTCGGCTCGCTGTTTTCTCCTGCTTTATAATGTCTCCACCTTTAATAATAAGGTGCGTACCAGGTGCATCACCTGTGCTAGTGATTAATTCTAATTCACTAACTGAGGCAATACTCGGTAATGCCTCGCCGCGGAAACCGAGTGTTCTTATGCGAAACAGATCGTTTTCATCTTTAATTTTGCTCGTCGCATGTCGTTCAAAAGCGACGATACAATCTTCTTCTGCAATGCCGTCCCCATTATCAATGATGCGAATTTTCGATAAACCAGCTTCTTCTAAGTGGATTTCAATAGATGTACTATTCGCATCGATAGAATTTTCCACAAGTTCTTTTACGACTGAGGCAGGGCGCTCTACTACTTCCCCTGCCGCAATTAAGTTAGAGAGTTGATCATCTAGTTTGCGAATTTTACCCATCTACTTACTCATCCTTTCTTTAACTTTTTTTGTAAGCGATACAGTTCGTTCATCGCTTCTAAAGGTGTCATATCAAGTAAATCAATTTTTTTAATTTGCGTCAGTACTGCCGTTTCTTTTGCATCTAAAACTGGCTTGTCTTGTTTTTTCGAAGATTGTTCTCCACCAAAGAATGATAGTTGTGATTCTTCTTCAGTCTCTGCTTTCGTCTCTTCTATTTCTACTGGTTCTTCTTTTACAACTACAGGCTCTGGAATAACTTCTTGCGCCTGCGCTTTCACTTCTACACGCTTTGGAATAATAATTTCTTCCTGTCCTTCAAGTTGCGCTAATACTTCTTTCGCTCGAGCGATTAAGCTATCTGGAAGCTCTGCAAGTTGCGCAACGTGAATTCCGTAACTTTTATCTGCTGCCCCGTCTTGAATTTTATGAAGGAATACTACTTTTCCGTTCTCTTCAATAGCTGAAACGTGTACATTCTTCAGTTGATCTAAACTGTCTTCTAGCACTGTCAATTCATGATAATGTGTAGAGAATAACGTTTTTGCACCAATTTGGTCGTGAATATGTTCAATGATTGCTTGTGCAAGTGCCATACCATCATACGTAGATGTACCGCGTCCAATTTCATCGAATAAAATTAAACTTCTTTCTGATGCATTTGCAATGGCATTTTTCGCTTCTAACATTTCGACCATAAATGTACTTTGACCTGAAATTAAATCATCCGCCGCGCCAATTCTCGTAAAGATTTGGTCAAATACAGGTAATACTGCTTCTGTTGCTGGTACGAAACAACCAATTTGCGACATAACCGTTACAAGTGCTAATTGTCTCATATACGTACTTTTACCAGACATGTTCGGTCCTGTAATTAAAAATACATCCATATTCTCTGGCATAATACAATCATTCGGTACATACAATTTCCCGTTCAATACTTTTTCAACGACAGGATGACGACCATCTTTAATAAAGATTTCGCGCTTCGTTGTTAGTACAGGTTTTACAAACTGTTCTTCTTCACTAACTGTTGCAAAACTTTGCAGTACGTCTAATTCACTAATTACTTTCGCTAAATGCTGTAATTTCGGAATAAATACTTTTACTTCTTCACGAAGCGCTGTAAATAAATCGTATTCTAGTTGTACAATTTTTTCTTCAGCTTCTAAGATTAATGTTTCTTTTTCTTTTAGTTCATCTGTAATGAAACGTTCCGCATTAGCAAGCGTTTGTTTACGCTCGTAGCGGCCTTCTGGTAATGCTCCAAGGTTCGCTTTCGTTACTTCAATGTAGTAACCGAAAATACGGTTGTATCCAATTTTCAACGATTTAATTCCTGTAATATCACGCTCTCGTTTTTCAAGCTCAGCAATCCACGTTTTTCCGTTTTTACTCACATAGCGATATTGATCAAGCTTGTCATTATAACCATCTTTAATAATATCTCCATCTTTAATAGAAAGCGGTGGATTTTCTTGAATACTTCTTCCTAGTAATTCTGTTAAGTTCTCACATGGATCTGCACCTTGAATTAATCTCGCTGCATACGCGTTATCTAACAAACTAATCGCTTCTAAAATAGCTGGTACTTGCAGTAAAGATCGTCTTAACTGTAATAAGTCCCTTGCATTGACATTACCGAATGCAACTTTCCCTGCTAAACGTTCTAAATCATATACTTCTTTTAACTTTTCTTTTAAATCTTCACGCAAGAAGTAATCATTTACAAACGTTTCAACCATTTCTAAACGCTCTTCGATTCGTTCTTTCTGTATAAGTGGACGTTCCATCCACTGTTTTAACATACGACCACCCATAGCCGTTTTCGTCTTATCTAATAGCCATAATAATGATCCTGTTTTTTCTTTCGTTCGAAGTGTTTCTGTCAGCTCTAAATTTCGCTTTGAATGCACATCAATTTTCATAAATTGATTCGTATAATAAATTTCCACAGGCTGTAAATGATCTAATGAACGTTTTTGCGTTCTTATTACATAGTTAAATAAGCGTCCAACTGCTTTAATTAACTTTGCTTGTGAAACGTTTTTCACAAGATGTTCTAACCCTTCTGGGATTGCCGTTGCATCTTCATATGAAATCGTCATTTTTAACGTTTCCGTTAACTTGTTTAGTTCATCTTTAGAAAAGGAAGAATCTACAACAATTTCTTTCGAACCAGTTGCATACACTTCTAATAAAATATCCTCTACTGAACCAGTCAATAACGTTACTGTATTTTGCCCAGTCGTTAAATCGTTACAAGCTAACGCATATGATCCATCTTCAAAATGTGTTAATGCGGCTAAAAAGTTATTTTCTTTCTCATCAATCGTACGCCCTTCCATCATCGTTCCTGGCGTAATTAATTGTACTACTTCACGGCGCACTACACCTTTAGCTGTTTTTGGGTCTTCTACTTGCTCACAAACCGCTACTTTATATCCTTTTTCAACAAGTTGTTCAATATAGTTTTTAGCCGCATGATACGGTACACCGCACATCGGTATACGTTCACTACTACCACCGTCTCGGCTCGTTAATGTAATTTCAAGTTCGTGGGCTGCTTTAACCGCATCCTCAAAGAACATTTCATAAAAATCACCTAAGCGGAAAAATAAAAAGGCATCTTGATAGTCTGCCTTAACTTTTAAATATTGCTGTATCATAGGCGTATATTGCGTCATACTTATCCTCCATAATTCTTACATAATAATCTATATTCATATATGTCACATTTCACGGACACTCTTATCTCCTATTTCAGGAGTCTTTCTTCATTATAGCACATTTCATTAGCAATCATGTTCATCTAAGCACCACTTATGTAAAGTAAAAAGCTAGGAAGAACTTCTCCCTAGCTTTCTATTACTCTTCTTCTGCATCAACGATAAAGTTCGGATCTAACTCTTCAAACTCATCATCTTCAATTTGGAAAGCATCATCTGATTCTACACAACCTTCAGGGTTTACACTTACACAAATTTTCGTTTCGCCAACTACTTCTGTTACAAATTCACGTTCTACCGTTACAACAATTTTATTACCATTTGGTGATACAAGAGCTTCTAAACAATTTGGTGGCTGAATGACACGAGCAATAATTTCTAAATCATCACCAGAAAAGTTTTTATCACGATATCCAATGCTTACTTCATCTGTGTAGTTTACACGTTCTGTTACAACTTCTGTCTTTGTATTGCCATCGAATGAATACCAAGTGTTCACATCATAGAAACCTTCAATTTCCACATGTTTTCCATTCTTTCTTGCTTCGTACGAGTGGTTAATTACCCAGCACCCTAAAATACTTGTTGGCTCATTATTCGATTCACATGTATGCGTTGACTTTGTATACTTACGTCCTTTTCCAACCACTGCTTTTGTAATAATCTCTCTAAATTCGGACATTCGTAACCCTCCTCAATCACTATTCACTTAATCATATGCGTGACAATAGCGGAATGTGTCATTCTTTTTTTCAGAAGAACTTACGTTTAATCCACTAAAAAAAGAGATGTCAATTCGACATCTCTTTAACAACCACAATTTCCTTTTTTACTTTCTACCGCTGCGCCCGTTTCACCCTTCAATACATCGCCATTAGTTGAAATTAATATTTCATCTGTTACGTTGTTAGAAATCGTACTTGCAACTAGCTGTAGTAAGTCATTTACATATGTTTGTGAAGATTTAAATTCTTGTACAACTGGGATGCTATCTAACTTATCTTGCAGGGCATCAATTTCAGCTTCTACTTTTTTCAAAGCTTCCCATTTCCCGTAATGTTGCAAGTTTACTGCTTGTTTTTGCAGTGCTTTAATTTCATCAATTGCGCGCTTCACATTTTCATTTTTATGAATTTGTGCCTCTGCTTTCTTAAAGAAATCAACTTCTTCTGTTTCAGAAATCATTTTTGCTAATTCTTTCGCTTGCTCAACAATTTCATCTTTCGAATATACTTTCATCTATTATTCCACCTCAATCGGCTCTTCAACTAATTCTCCGTTAAGAGACCAAGTTTTTGCATCCGTTACTTTTACTTTCACAAGCTGACCAATTAAAGACTTTGGAGCAACAAAGTTTACAAGTTTATTTGTACGAGTATAACCTGCAAGTACTTCTGGATTATTTTTACTCTCTCCATCAACTAACACTTCTACAATTTGACCTTTATAACGATTATTCTTTTCAATTGCCAATTTATTTACTAATGCATTTAAGCGTTGAAGACGTTCTTTCTTTACTTCCATCGGTACATTGTCTTTCATTTTTGCAGCTGGTGTACCTTCACGCGGAGAATAAATAAAGGTAAAGGCAGTATCAAACCCTACTTCACGATATAACGACATCGTTTCTTCAAATTGCTCATCTGTTTCATTCGGGAAACCGACAATAATATCAGTTGTTAATACCGCGTTTGGAATTGCTTCTTTAATTTTTCTTACAAGCTCTAAATAATGCTCACGTGAATATTTACGCGCCATAATTTTTAACATTTCTGTGCTTCCAGATTGAACTGGTAAGTGAATATGTTCTACTAAGTTGCCACCTTTTCCAAGCACTTCAATTAAGTGATCATCGAAATCGCGTGGATGGCTCGTTGTAAAACGAATACGGGCAATATCAACTTTACGGAGCTCGTCCATTAAATCGCCAAGACCGTATTCTATATCTTCAAAGTCTTTACCATATGCATTTACGTTCTGTCCAAGTAACGTAATTTCTTTATAACCATTCGCAGCTAAATGACGAATCTCTTGGATAATGTCTTCTGGACGTCTGCTTCGCTCTTTTCCGCGTGTATACGGTACGATACAATATGTACAGAACTTATCACAGCCATACATAATATTTACCCAAGCTTTAATATCACCACGACGTACTTTCGGAAGATTTTCAATTACGTCTCCTTCTTTGGACCAAACTTCAACTACCGTCTCCTTCGAGAACATTGCATCTTTTAGAATGTACGGTAATCTATGAATATTATGCGTTCCAAACACCATATCTACATGCTGATTTTTTTGCATAATTTTATTTACAACAGATTCCTCTTGGGACATACAACCACATACACCAATTAAAAGATCAGGATTTCTTCGTTTTAGTGCCTTTAAATGCCCTAGTTCACCGAACACTTTATTTTCAGCATTTTCACGAATAGCACAAGTATTTAATAATACTACATCTGCTTCTTCAGTTGAAAAGGTTGGTTCATATCCAAGTGCAGTGAAAATACCCGCCATTACTTCTGTATCGTGCTCATTCATTTGACAACCATATGTACGAATATAAAACTTTCTTCCTGTACCGAAATTGCGAAACTCTTCAGGTAAGCCAAAATCCCGTTCAATTTTAACTTCTTCTTTCCCTCGTTTTTTCGCGTCTTTTAAGGAAGGTGGTTGGTATACACTTTCAAAGTATTTACTATAATCTTTCTCTTCTTTTTTCGTAGAGGAATTCACTTGTTGACTTGCTAATCGTTGTTGCTCGTTCATCGGTAATCTCCTTTCACCCTTAACTATACACACTTTATAGTCCATTTTAATGCGCTTAGACCCACCTCAAAAATGGTTAGATAGCTTGAGAGATACTTGTCCTTTGAAACTTGAGTAATCAATCTAATCATCTATAAGAATGAAGTCTTCCCCACACAAATAGACATTCCCTTTTTGTATTTCTTTTGTCCTACTCAAAAACATATTGCTTTATCCCTATACACATTACCATAGTATGAAGTGTTTCGCCAATTTTTACAAAGAAGAAGGCTTATCCTATTATTACATTTCCTAGTTAATGAACATGCAATTTTCATACAACGATTTATATATTATTTTACCATTCTGAATTTTCTAAGTAAATAAGACTACCTTATATTTTCACTCATAAAAAAAGGTTGCCAAATGGCAACCTCCTCTTCTTATATTACATAAATTCAGCAACAAGTTCATCAAACATTTTCTGATCCATGTTTAAATCAGATTGCACTAAAGGCTTCTCACTATAGCCTTTTACTAGTTCTTGGTATGAAGGTTGCGCTGTATTTTGATAAATTAACCCTGTTACTAATCCGTTGTTTTCCATTAATGTTTGCATAGCCATCATGCGATTAGACGGATCATATCCCTCTACTGTACTTAGTTTTGTTAAATTCTCTTTAAACCAATCGTAAGTATTTACTTTATTGTAAGTAACACATGGGCTGAATACGTTAATTAATGAAAATCCTTTATGGTTAATACCAGCTTCAATAATTTGTGTTAATTCTTTTAAATCACTTGAAAAGCTTTGTGCCACAAATGTTGCACCAGCTGTTAAAGCCATTTCCATAACATTTAGTGACGGTTCAATTGAACCTTGTGGTGTACTTTTCGTTTTAAATCCAGCTTCACTACGTGGTGAAGTTTGTCCTTTTGTTAATCCATAAATTTGGTTATCCATTACGATGTACGTAATGTCAATGTTACGACGAATAGAATGGATCGTATGTCCCATACCAATCGCAAATCCATCACCGTCACCACCTGATGCGATAACTGTTAAATCACGGTTTGCCATTTTTACACCTTGTGCAATTGGAAGGGCACGACCATGAATACTATGCACACCATATGAATTAATATAACCTGAAATACGACCTGAACAGCCGATACCAGAAATAACAGCAAGTTCATCTGGATTTAAGCCAACGTTAGCTGCCGCACGTTGAATTGCAGCTTGCACCGAGAAGTCTCCGCAACCTGGGCACCAGTTTGGTTTTACACTGTTACGAAAGTCCTTAAATGTTGCCATTTAATACAACCCCTTTTTTGCATTCGTTGTAAATCTCTTTCGGCAAGAATGGGTTCCCATCATATTTTAAAAGACTAGAAATTTTCTCACCGTTACCAAGATTCATTTTCATAATGTTAGCAAGTTGACCTGTTGCATTGTTTTCTACCACTACAACACGCTTCGCATTTTTCACAAGTGGATCGATTTCAGCTGTTGGGAACGGGTGAATTAAACGCACATGAGCATGGTTTACTTTCATACCCTCTTGTTCTAAGCGCTCCATTGCTTCTTCGATCGCACCACGAGTTGAGTTAAATCCAACAAGCAATACGTCTGCTTCTTCATGCTTAACATTTTTATAAACAGGGGTATTAAACTTCAAGTTCTCCATTTTACGGAAACGTTTGTCCATTTGATCTTTACGGTTTAATGCTGATTCAGATGGTTTACCAGTTTCATCATGTTCTACACCTGTAACATGGTGAACACCATTTTTCATACCAGGTAAAACACGTGGTGAAACGCCATCTTCTGTTACTTCATAACGCTTGAAGTATGCTTTATTTTCACGTTCTGGTAATTCCGCTTCTAAATCAAGCTTACCACGACGAATTTCCACTTTATCTAACTTAAGTGGTTCTACTGTCTGTTTCCCTAAAGAAAGCTGTAAATCTGTTAAGAAAATAACAGGTACTTGATATTCTTCAGATAAGTTAAACGCTTCTACAATATCATAGAAAGCTTCTTCCACTGTACTTGGCGCCATTACGATTTTTGGAATTTCACCGTGCGTACCGTAAATCATTGCCATTAAATCAGACTGCTCTTGTTTCGTTGGTAATCCTGTACTTGGACCACCACGTTGTGTATCAACAATTACTAATGGCGTTTCTGTAATACCTGCTAAACCAATCGCTTCCATCATTAAAGATAGACCTGGACCAGCAGATGCAGTTAATGTACGAACACCAGCATAGTTTGCACCGATTGCCATTGTACAAGCTGCAATTTCATCCTCAGTTTGGATTACTGTTCCGCCGACTTTTGGCAATTTTTTAATTAAGTATTCCATAATTTCAGATGCAGGTGTAATTGGATATGCAGACATAAAGCGAGCACCACCAGCTACTGCACCAAATGCGATCGCATCGTTCCCAATCATAAACATGCGCTTCTGACCATCAGCTTTTTCAAGCTGCATCATGTTTACTTTCTCACCTAGTAACTCTTTCATATATTGAGAGCCGCGCTTAATTGCGTCCATATTCTTTTGAACAACTTGCTCTCCTTTACGACCAAAGATCTCTTCAACAACATCTAAATAAGCTGTTTCATCTAATCCTAATACCGCACTTGATGCTCCAACAGCAACCATGTTTTTCATTAATGATGTGCCTAATTCTGAAGCAATATCTGTAAACGGTATCACATATAGATTTACATCTGTATTGTCAGGTATTGTCGGATTAAATTTCGCATCTGCAACTACAATCCCGCCCGGACGTAGTTCGTGGAAGTTAAAATCAATTGTTTCTTGATCAAAAGCAATTAAAATATCTAAATCATCTGAGATCGCGCGTACTTCTGTTGTACTTACACGAATTTTATTATTTGTATGGCCGCCTTTTATACGTGATGAGAAGTGGCGGTAACCGTATAGGTAATATCCTAATCGGTTTAATGCAATACAGAAGATTTCTCCTGTACTTTCAATTCCTTCACCTTGTTGGCCTCCAACTTTCCATGAAAGTTGACTAATCATCTCCTACACCCCTTTTGGCTGCATTCATTGTAGTGTATTTTTTTACAGTAATAGTTTAGCATTTTTTATGCAAATAAACTACAATGGACGCAAATTATGCCTCTTCTGATTTCCCTGAATCTTTAGTATAAAGCTATTTTGTTTTTCATTCTAGTATTAGGTCTTAAAAAAAGCAATAATATCAAATGAATTAATTCTAATTTTTCTGGATTTTTAAAACAAAAATCTTAAAAGCCGATATGTTCAACAAAATTATCATATAAAAATCGCTCTACAGTAGATGCAGCATAGTGTTTACAAAGCTCATTCATTACATTTTCATAATCTCGATACGCTGATACATTTACAACTGTTTCTACTATCCCATCAAAATCCGAACCAAACCCTATATTGTTCTCTCCACCTAATGAACAAATATATTCGATATGTCTTACTATATCTGCTACATTCGCTTGTTTTTCATTTGTTAGAAACTGCGGTACAAAAGTGACACCGATCATGCCATTTCGCTTTATAAGAGCTTTAAGTTGTTCATCGTTTAAATTACGTGGGTGCTGGCAAAGTTTCATACAATTTGAGTGGGAAGCAATAGGATTTTTTGCAATTTCTATAACATCCCAAAAACTTCTTTCATTCAAATGAGACACATCAGTCCATACATGTAACGCATTCAGTTCTTGTACAACATGTTTACCAGAAGTCGTTAAACCTGCCCCACGTGTCTCTAGCGCACCATCAGCTAATAGATTGGCATAATTCCATGTTAGTCCAAAAGAACGTACTCCTAGGCGATACAACAACCGTATTTTCATTGCATCTTTTCCAATTGCTTCGCATCCTTCTAGTGTTAATATCGCTCCAATCTCGTCCTGTTTTAACATGTTAATATCATCTTTTGTCTGAATAAACTTCACACCTGGTAGGGATAAAATTTCATTATAAAAAATATCTACCATTTGCAATGCTACTTCAAATCGGTTTTCATATGCCACTGTTTCTGGCACATATATAGCAAAACATTGTATACTTCCTTTTCTGTTCTTTAACTGTTCAAATGTAATATGTAATTGCGAATCATGTTTAAAATCCTTTCTCCCTTGTGCACTCCATAACTGAAGAAGCACATCACAATGAGCATCAAAAATTTTCATTTTCATTCCTCCATTATAAAAACAACCTGTTTGCATACTGCAAACAGGTTGTTTAAACTTAACGAGGTTCTACAATTAATTTTATTGCTGTACGTTCTTCCCCATCAATCATAATATCCGTAAACGCTGGGATACAAATCAGGTCCAAACCACTAGGCGCTACAAATCCTCTTGCAATTGCTACTGCCTTTACCGCTTGGTTCAATGCACCTGCACCAATGGCTTGAATTTCTGCTGTTCCGCGTTCGCGAATAACACCTGCAAGTGCACCAGCTACAGAATTAGGGACCGACGTTGCTTTAACTTTTAATATTTCCATTCCGCGTTTCCTCCTCGTTTCTATAAAAAGTATTAGCAATTATTTCACTTTAACTTATATTCACGAGGAATGACACGTATTCCTGCTAAATTTCTGTAATTTTTCTAAAAAATTAAAAAATAATAATTTATCTAAATTTTAATAGGAATTACTCAAAAAATGGCTGATCATCATTAATTAAGATACGCTCAATTTTCTTAGCTTTTCCCGTATTAGGGTCCACATCAATTAGCACTGCACTTAATTGTGTTCTACCATTTGTCACTTCAAATCGTACTGGTAAGTTTGTTAAAAACTTCTTCAATACTGCTTCTCGGTCCATACCTAAAATTCCATCGTACGGCCCTGTCATACCAACATCTGTGATATATGCCGTTCCGCTTGGTAAAATGCGATTATCTGCTGTAGGAACATGCGTATGTGTACCTACTACCGCTGTAGCACGACCATCTACATACCAACCTAACGCTTGTTTTTCGCTTGTAGTTTCCGCATGGAAATCAACAAAAATAATATTCGTACGTTTTTTCGCAATGTTAATTAATTCATCCACTTTACGGAATGGACAATCAATTGGAGGAAGGAACGTACGTCCTTGTAAGTTAATAACTGCAACTTCTGTTCCATTACAGTTCACAAAAATAAGCCCTTTTCCTGGAGTGCCTTCTGGGAAGTTAGCTGGTCTTGCAAGATATTTTGCATCATCAATAAATTCAAATACTTCACGGTTATCCCAAGCGTGATTTCCAAGTGTAACCGCTTGTGCTCCGCATTCTAAAAAGTTTCGGTATATTTTTTCCGTAATTCCACGTCCACCTGCTGCATTTTCCCCATTAATAATGGTTACTGTAGGTGTATATTTCTTCTTTAATGCCGGTACGTATTGTTGAATCATACCTCTACCAGGAGATCCTACTACATCCCCAACAAATAATATTCTCATATGTCTTACCCTTCCTATGTACTACATTTTTTATTACTATAGCTTCAAGTAATTATCTTACAATATATTTATTATAAGTTTGTTTCACTTGTATGCTAGGTATAACTAATTTCCTTTATTTTAACCAATTCCAACACAAAAAAATAAAGTGGTGTTTCACCACTTTATTTTGCGTATTCCACTGCGCGTGTTTCACGAATAACAGTTACTTTAATATGCCCTGGGTAATCCAGTTCATTTTCAATACGTTTTCGAATATCACGAGCTAAACGATGAGCTTCTAAATCATCAATTGTATCTGGTTTTACCAGAATACGAACTTCTCGTCCTGCTTGAATTGCGAAAGATTTTTCTACGCCTTCATAAGACTCTGAAATCTCTTCTAACTTTTCAAGACGACGAATATAGTTCTCAAGTGTTTCACTACGAGCTCCAGGTCTTGCAGCTGATAATGCATCTGCTGCTGCAACTAAAACTGCAATGATAGAAGTTGGTTCTGTGTCTCCGTGGTGAGATGCAATACTGTTTATAACTACAGGATGCTCTTTATATTTCGTTGCGAGTTCAACACCAATTTCAACGTGGCTACCTTCTACTTCATGGTCAATCGCTTTACCGATATCATGTAATAGACCAGCACGTCTTGCTAGTTTTTCATCCTCACCAAGCTCTGCTGCCATAAGTCCAGTTAAATATGCAACTTCCATAGAGTGTTTTAAGACGTTTTGCCCGTAACTTGTACGGTATTTTAAACGACCTAAAATCTTAATTAAATCTGGATGTAAACCGTGAACACCCACTTCAAACGTTGTTTGCTCTCCGACTTCACGAATATACTCGTCCACTTCACGTCTTGATTTTTCGACCATCTCTTCAATACGCGCTGGGTGAATACGTCCGTCCTGTACTAGTTTATCAAGAGCGATACGAGCTGTTTCACGACGAATTGGGTCGAATCCAGAAAGGATAACCGCTTCTGGTGTATCATCGATAATTAGGTCAATACCTGTTAACGTTTCTAACGTACGAATATTTCGACCTTCACGTCCGATAATACGTCCCTTCATTTCGTCATTTGGAAGATTTACAACCGAAACGGTTGTTTCAGCAACATGATCAGCTGCACATCTCTGCATTGCAAGAGATAAAATCTCTTTTGCTTTCTTATCTGCTTCTTCTTTCGCACGAACTTCACTTTCTTTTACCATTACGGCAATTTCATGAGAAACTTCACTTTCTACTTTACCAAGAATAATTGCTTTCGCTTGTTCGCGTGTCAGATTGGAAATGCGCTCTAATTCTGTTTGTTGCTTTTGAACTAACTCTCCCACTTTGCTTTCCAACTCTTCAATCTGTTGTTGTCTCGCTACAAGAGAATCCTCTTTCTTTTCTAACTGTTGCTCGCGTTTATCGAGCGTTTCGTCTTTACGATCAAGGTTCTCTTCTTTTTGCATTAAACGATTTTCTTGTTTTTGTAATTCGCTTCTACGGTCACGAATTTCTAATTCAGCTTCTGTACGAAGTGTATGAATTTCATCCTTTGCTTCTAAAAGCGCTTCTTTCTTAAGTGCTTCAGCTTCACGATTCGCTTCATCTATAATACGTTTCGCTTCATTAGCTGCACCATTAATCTTCGCTTCAGCAATAGACTTTCGAACAAAAAAGCCAACAACTGCACCGACTGTTGCAAGCAAAATGGAGATGAGTATCCAAACTGCAGTACTACTCATGATTTCACCTCCCCTTGCTATGAATGAAAAAAGACTGTCGGCATGTACATTGAATAACAACATACAGCAAAGACCGTCGTCCCGCTTTTTTAAGGGACTTTCTTCATTTCACAATTAAAATGTCATATTATTATTTCGGCAAGATTTAAGTCTTACTCCGAATATTACTTCTCTTCTTGAGAAGAGTGTTTCGTATATAAGAAAAAATATACATTCTCATTGTATCTATCGCAATTTTCATTGTCAAGCGTTGTCTACTTTTACTTTCTTTACCTTCAGCTCTAATTTATATAGGAATTTAAAAAGCAGAGAGCATATTATCCTGGAAAACCTTAGTAAATTCCAGTTTATTCATGTAAAACACGCATATATCCCTCTGTACACATACTGTTTTAGATGGATTAAATATTTTATCTCCAACGATATACAACGCTTTCATAATGATACAAAAATAAAAGACACGAAGCCGTGTCTTTTATCCCACTTTAATCAAGAAGACTTGGATCTTCCATATCTTCAGCACCTGAATCTTCGCTAATTCCGTGATGCTCACGAATAAAGAAGGCAATTTCTTCTCTTAAATCCGTATTTTCTTTTAAGAACTGCTTCGAATTTTCACGACCTTGTCCTAAGCGTTCTTCATTATAAGAGTACCAAGCACCGCTCTTTTGAACGATATCAAGTTCAGAAGCCATATCTAAGATTTCACCTTCTCTTGAAATACCTTCTCCGTACATAATATCAACTTCCGCAACACGGAATGGTGGTGCCACTTTATTTTTAACTACTTTTACTTTTGTTTTATTACCAACAATGTCGTTACCTTGTTTTAATTGCTCCGCACGACGTACTTCAAGACGAACAGTTGAATAGAATTTCAACGCACGACCACCTGGAGTTGTTTCTGGCACTATCTATAGATTTTCCATCTCTATAGTCCGGACTATCTCTTCATCTCTTTACAGAGAGCCTTGCACTTCCAGCAGTAGCCTATCATCTGCCGTACCCTACTCAGTTAACTAAAAGTCCTTTTCGGTAGTCTCTACACCTTCCCCATATCACTATGGAGCTTGGCACGGTATTACCCTAAATAATGGTGGGCTTCACCGTTAGCAACTATATGAATAGTTACACCCTTAGGCAATAAGGTTCACAAGGTTTTTTAACATGCTATCACTAGCAAGGGAAACCCATGGTAAACTCCTTAATCTTTTGCAAGACTTTTTCTTTATTTGCTAACTCTTCTTCATGTATAACAAGATATTTATAGCAGCCCTCTTCCATAAATAAAAGTTTTCTTTTATCTCGTTCTTTTATCTTTTGGAGTGAGTGTGCCCATTTCCCATGGACATCTAAACAATATTTTCTACCTAAGTAGAAATCAATAGACCACTTATCGATTCTTTTTTGCTTAATGAACGCCAGATCTAAACTTAGCAACATCTGTTCAACCTGTTGTTCCAGTAAAGTATCATAATTTTTCTTTCTGACCTTTACATTAAGCTCTTTTCTCCTTTTAGCAACACATGTATCAGATACGCCATACTTAATAGCAATTTCAACATGTGATAAATATGGATTTTTCAATTCTTGTTCAACTTCTGCGGTTTTAGGCAAGTAAATCTTTCTATGTCTGGTTCTTTTAATTCCGAGTAACTTTAATATTTCACCTACTCGCCTTTCATCAAGATTAATTTCTTTACCTATATCTTTCAATTTTCTATCCGCATGTGTCACAATAAAATCCACTTGCCATTGTTCTATGTTTCGATAAGTTCTATTACCAATTGTCACTGCCACTTTAATCTCTCCCTATAAGAAATCCCTTATAAAGACTTAGTCGAAGAAGACAAATAAAGACTCAAGTACATCACTTTGATTAAGCAACTTGTAGTTGATTTCCGAACATAACCCCAACTTTTTCACGAATTTGGTTAATAAAGATTGCGATTGTTTTTGATTTATTGATTGCACCTGAAAGTTTACGAAGTGCTTGAGACATTAGACGAGCTTGTAAACCTACGTGTGAGTCACCCATGTCTCCTTCAATCTCAGCTTTTGGTACAAGAGCTGCTACAGAGTCAATTACGATAATATCAACCGCACCACTTCGTACAAGTGCTTCTGCGATTTCTAAACCTTGCTCCCCTGTATCAGGTTGTGATAATAGTAATTCATCGATGTTAACACCTAATTTTTGTGCATATACAGGATCCATTGCATGCTCCGCATCGATGAATGCTGCTTGTCCACCTTGACGCTGTACCTCTGCAATTGCATGTAATGAAACTGTTGTTTTACCTGAACTCTCAGGTCCATAAATCTCGATAATACGGCCACGTGGGTATCCGCCTACCCCTAATGCCACATCAAGTGCTAAAGAACCACTAGAAACTGTAGAAACTCTACGCTCCGCTTGTTCTCCTAATTTCATAATTGAACCTTTACCGAATTGCTTCTCTATTTGTTTTAACGCCATATCTAATGCCGCTTGACGATCACTCATTCAAAATTCCTCCTTAACTGAATTGCTAATCTTATTATACCTATTTTCAATTCAATTTGCCAACAAAAATCGAACATTTATTCGATTTTTTTATTTTTCATTAAATATAACCACATTTAACCATTAAAAAAAGCTAAAAGAGACTTATATCTCTTCTAGCTTTTTATACAAATGATAAAATCCATATTTTGCTGAGCGTTCCCTAATTTGTTGACGACTTCCGCTTAAATTTAGAGGAAAGACTACAGTTGGTTCATCTTTAATCGCCAATCCAACAAATACAGTTCCCGGCTCTTTATGTTCTGAAGCATCTGGTCCTGCTACCCCAGTGAAACTAATTCCGATATCCGCTTTTAATAATTCTCTAACATTTTCAGCAAGATAACGAGCACATTCTTTACTAACTGCACCGTCAGTAGACAAGACTTCCTCAGGTACATGTAATACATGTTGCTTCACATCATTATGGTAACAAATGACACCGCCTTTAAATACGGAAGACACACCAGCGTTTTCTGTTACTTGATTACCAAAGAGACCACCTGTTAAACTTTCCGCACACGCTAAAGTTAATCCTTTTTTCTTCAATAACTCTATCGCCTTATAATGTAGAAACTCTTGGTCATACCCGTAGAAAAATTCTCCAACTCTTTCTAAAATCAAATCTTCCACATGCTGAATGAGTTTCTCCGCTTCATGAACATTTTGATGTTTAGCCGTTAAACGTAATGTCACTTCTCCATCATTGGCAAGCGGGGCGATTGTCGGATTCGTTTGTCCATCAATTAAATCTTGAACTTTCACCTCTAATTGAGATTCCCCAATTCCGAAAAAACGAAGCACGCGAGAATAAATGTTTTCTCCTGTTGTAAAGTTACGTAAAAAAGGCTCCACATAACTTACATACATCGGCTTCATTTCTTTCGGTGGTCCTGGTAATAAAATATAAACTTTTCCGTTCTTATTTAATCCCATACCAGGTGCCATACCGTGATCATTTGCAAATACAGTCGCTCCATCCAAAACGAGTGCCTGCTTTTTATTATTCTCCGTGAACTCTCGACCTGTTCGCTTAAAGTAATCGCTTATTGATGCCAATGCCTTTTCATCATATACAAGCTCTTCCGCTAAGCTAGACGCAATTGTTTCCTTCGTCAAATCATCTTTTGTCGGTCCTAATCCACCTGTAAAAATAAGCATGTCCGCACGTTCTTCTGCAACTTCAATCGCCTGCTGCAGTCGCTTGTTATTATCACCAACTACAGTATGGTAGTACACGTTAATTCCAATTGAAGCTAACTTTTCAGACAAAAACTGGGCGTTCGTATTTGCAATTTGTCCAAGTAATAATTCTGTTCCAACCGCAATAATTTCAGCGTTCATCCCAATTCCCCCATAAACTTCTATTTTGAGTTTACAAAAGCAGCTCTATTTTTCCAGAAATAATCCCATCCTGAAATAACAGTAAAAATTAATGCAATCCATATAAAGATATCAGCAACTGGAATATGGATTAAATTTAAAGGTACATCGTGTAATAAATATGCCGCAATCGCGATGATTTGTGTCCACGTCTTAATTTTCCCTAGCTGATTTGCCGCAACTACTTCCCCTGTTCCAGCAAGTACAAGACGTAAACCAGTGACCGCAAACTCACGGCTTATAATGACAATAACGATCCAAGCAGGTACGTATTGCATCTCAACTAACGTGATAAGTGCCGCTGAAACAAGTAATTTATCAGCTAACGGGTCAAGGAACTTCCCTAAATTCGTTACAAGATTATACTTTCTTGCGTAATGTCCATCAATCCAATCTGTAGCCGAAGCAACAATAAAGATAAGCGCTCCTATTAAATGTTGAATTGGTAAATCAACATCACCAATTGTGTATGAACCCCAATCAAAGGGCGCTAACATAATTACCATAAAAATTGGAATTAAGCAGATTCTAGATATTGTAATTTTATTTGGTAAATTCACAGCTATTCCTCCATCATATCAAAAACATTTGTTCATTGAAAAAAGTCATCGAAGCGATGACTGTTATTGTGCAGGTTGCTCTATCCCTAGATTTTTAATCAAGAATTTTTGATGATAATTCTCTTCTGGATTCAACGGGAATGTAACCACTTGGCCATTTAATTTAAATTCAACATTCGGTGCACTTCCTATATTAAGGTTTACCACTTTCGCTGTTGATAAATCATATTTTTGAGTTTGACCTTCCTCTATTGTTCCACTAAAGATATCATTTCCTGCCTCATTTTTAATACCTACATAACTTGCACCTTTTGTTGTAATTTCTAATTCTAACGTTTTATTGTTATGAATTTCCAAAGTGGACTCCTTACCAGTTGTCCCAACTACTTTGATTTCTTGTTGTCCTGTTGGTTGCGCTGGTTGTTCTTCTTTCTTTGGCTCTTCTTTTTTCGATTCTTCTTTTTTTGGTTCCTCTTTTTTCGGCTCTTCCGCTTTCACTTCATCTTTCTTCGTATCTAACGGAGAATTTTCCGCTTTTTTAACTTCAATTTTCTCACTTTGAGCATTCGGAACCTTCTCATCACCTTTTCCAGTTAACGCTTGGAAAATAAACCAAATTACCACTCCAACTGCGATTACTAGCAGCGCAACTAAGATTTTCGGCATATGATCTGCAATTGGCCATGATGAAGATTTCTGCATTGTTTCTTGTGTTTTTTGTCCGGTTGACACTTGTGGAACGTCGCGTTTTTCAGATTGTGGTATCGTACTCTGATATTCTACAAGCAGTTCCTCTCCATTTAATCCAACCGCATCTGCGTATTGTTTAATGAATGCACGCGCATAAAAAGCTCCTGGCAATACATCATAACTGCCTTCCTCAATTGCTACTAAATGGCGTTTTTGAATTTTTGTAATCTCATGCAGCTGATCAATAGACAAGCCTTTCGTTCCTCTTGCTTCTTTCAGCTTTTGTCCTAATTCTGTCACTACTAACACCTCAATATTTCTTTAAAAGTCAAACATAGAGAAATTATTTTGCGTACCTTGCTCAATTTCATCTACTAAATTATATTGAATTTCTTCATCATAATCGTTACGCAACTCGATAATATAATCAAAATCATCCAATGTGTATTCTGACTGACTCACAAATACGTCAGGATGTTCCACAACTTTCGTTGCAGGCAATCTCATAATTTCACGAACAAGCTGCCAATGCCTTTCGTTAGCACGCTTTGTTGACACGATTCCATCTAAGATGAAAATATTGTCGTCGCTATACTCATCTTCAATCAATTGACTACGAACAGTTTGCTTAATAAGAGTAGACGATACAAATAACCATCTTTTATTTGCACAAACACTTGCGGCAACAATGGATTCTGTTTTTCCAACACGAGGCATTCCTCGTATACCAATTAGCTTATGGCCTTCTTTTTTCATTATTTCAGCCATAAAGTCTACAAGTAACCCTAATTCATCACGCACAAACCGAAATGTCTTCTTATCATCTGCATCTCGTTGTATGTACCTACCATGTCTAACCGCTAGCTTATCTCTTAGCTTTGGCGGACGATATTTCGTTACCGTTATGTTATCCATCGTATTTAAAATTGATTCTAGTCTAGAGATTTGCTCTTGATTATCACACATAAGGAGTAATCCACGCCTTGCATTATCTACACCATTAATTGTGACAATATTAATGCCGAGCATACCGATTAACGAAGAAACGTCACCAAGCAAGCCAGGTCGGTTTTTATGTATTTCATATTCAAAATACCATTCAATCATCCAAGATCACTCCCCTTGCTTACTTTACACCTACGTACTATATTATATGATTTCACCTTAATAGGGAAGCTAAATGTATAATCTATCCCTTTCAATTATTATACAAAAAAAATAGAGAGGAGAATCCCCTCTCTATTTTTTACTTATGTTGTACAAACTTTACCATTAAGTTTGCGATTGTATGTTGCTCTTGTTCGTCAGCAACTTTCCAAAGTTCAGCTAATAATTTCTCTTGATCGTTGCGTGCTTCTACTTCATTTGCTAAATAATCACCAACACGAAATGCCATATCTGATACAGCACCACCATCAAGACCTTTTCCTTGCGCTTGTTCTAAACGTTCTCCTAAAAAGCTCTTCCATTGATCAAAGTTATCTAAAACTGACATGTGTAAGCACCTCACTACTTAGTAATAGAATCATGCTTAATTTGTACAGTTTTTCATTTTTTATGTAAGAAATTTTTAGCAATGCCACCCGCCATTTACTCCAATAATTTGTCCAGTTATATAAGATGCACCTGATGATACGAGAAATGACACAGTTTTTGCTACTTCTTCCGGTAATCCTAATCGTCCTAACGGAATCTCTTCCGCAATTTCATTCTTATCCTCTTCTGAAAATACGTTTAACATTTCCGTTTCAATTGCACCTGGCGCCACCGCGTTCACTCTTATTCCACTTAATGAAACCTCTTTTGCTAAAGCTTTCACATATGAATTTTGCGCACCTTTTACCATCGAGTAAAGAACTTCACATGACGCGCCAATTTGTCCCCATATAGACGAAACAAGTACAATATTACCGCTTCTCCGTTGAATCATAGATGGCAATGCCATCGATAATAATTTATAGATACTCTTCACTTGAAGTTCTACCATATCATTCAATTCATCGTTCGTTACATCTGTTACGAGTCCAAAAATACTCTTCCCAGCTGCATATACGATAACATCAAGAGGATGTTCAATTTGTTTCCACAATTGCTCTGCTCCATCAGTAGAAGCTAAATTTGCTTGAACAGGAATTACTTCACCCCATTCTTTCTGCAACTCATTCACTTTCTCTTCACTGTTATTATAATGAACATATACTGTATATCCATCTTGAATTAATTGTTTCGAAATAGCAGAGCCAATCCCTCCGCTCCCTCCAGTTACTAATGCATACTTTTTCATACAATTCCTCTCTTATCTCAACAAAATCTTTTTTCTACAAATAAATAATACCCTCATCTTACAATTTATCAATGATAAGATGAAGGTATTATTATAAAATCTTTTATTTTTTCGGTAAAACCTGGCAAACACTCATTTTTTCTTCTGATAATAGTAATTTGGCTACTTCTTGTAAATCTTGAACAGTTAAACTTTCTAATACAGTCAATGCATCAAACAGACTCGATTCATTAAACGCATATCTTGTAAATTGATTTGCAATATATTCCGGTGAATTCAAGGAACGTAAAAAGCCACCTATTTTCTTTTTCTTTACTCGTTCTAATGCCGCCTCATCTAATTGATCATAATTTGTATTTAATAAAATACCTTTCAAACGCTCTTCCAGCTCATCAGGTTGCTTCGTATCGCCGCCAACCATTGCAAAACCGAAGTTATTCTCTTCCGTATAATCATACGAGAACGAATCATCAATGAGCCCTTCATTATATAAAGATTCGTAATGAACGGAGCTTTTCCCAAATAAATAATCTAAAAGTAACGTAAGCGCAATTTCTTGTTTTAAAAGGGCTTCCCCTTTTTCTTTTAAGTTTGTCGCTTTAATACCAACTAAACATTTCGGAGTTTGTACAGGCATTGAAATAATTTTCTTCTTTTCATTCACCTCATCTGGTTCTTCTTCGAATGAACGTACTATTTCTGGTTGGTTTTTATAATCTTTTTTCGCTTGATTTTCACGTATCAAATCCATCGTTTTCTCTGGATCAATTGCACCTACAACAAACATTAACATATTGCTTGGATGATAAAACGTTTCATAACATTCATATAGTAGATCTTTTGTAATTTTACTAATAGACTCGATTGTACCCGCAATATCAATTTTAATCGGGTGCTTTACAAACAAGCTATCAATTAACCCAAAATATAAGCGCCAATCTGGATTATCTTGATACATTTGAATTTCCTGCCCAATGATACCTTTCTCTTTTTCAACTGTTTTTTCAGAAAAGTAAGGCTCTTGTACGAAATTTAACAATGTATTTAAATTTTGTTCTACATTTGATGTACATGAAAAAAGGTAAGCTGTTCTTGTGAATGATGTGAAAGCATTTGCCGATGCCCCTTGTTTACTAAACAATTGGAAGGCATCGTGATTTTCTTTTTCAAATAGTTTATGCTCAAGAAAATGAGCAATCCCATCCGGCACACGAATCATTTCTTCTTTACCTAGTGGTACGAATGTATTATCCACAGAACCATATTTTGTCGTAAACGTTGCAAATGTTTTATTAAATCCTTGCTTCGGTAAAATATATACATCTAATCCATTAGGAAGTTTTTCATAATAGAGTGTCTCTTTTAATTGCTCATAAACAATTTTCTCCATTTATTCTCCCTCCGTTCCGTGTAAAAAGTAAATTGTATCTAATTCAATATTTTTAGCAACTTTCACAATCTCTTCTTTCGTCACACTTTCAATACCTGTAAGCCATTCTTCAACCGGACGCGTACGATCTGAAATAATACCATGATACAGCATTTCCACAAATCCACGCGGTGTATCAATTGCTTCTAATATTTGATTTCGAATAACACTTTTCGTTTGATGCATCTCTTCTTCAGAAAAATCACCATTTTGCATTGCAAGCATTTGCTCTTTAATAATCTCAACCGCTTTTTCATAATTTTTCGCTTCGATTCCTGACATGACAAATAATAAACCTTTATGACTTTCAAAGCGAGATGCTGCATAGTACGCTAAACTATTTTTTTCACGAACATTAACGAATAACTTCGAATGAGAAAATCCTCCAAACAATCCATTAAACAATTGCAGCGCAAAATAATCTTCGTCTTTATACGTAATAAATGTACGATATCCGATGTGTAATTTACTTTGTTTTAATTCTTGTTTTTCCACAACTTCTTTTTCTTCATTATTTCTCTTATGAAGAAGTACATTTCTTTCCCTCACAGGACGTGCTGAAATAGAAAAATACTTACTTACAAGATCAACTGCGTTTTCTGAAATATCACCAATAATGTATAGGTCCATTTCATCTTCCGCTAACACTTTTTGATAATATTGATACAAACTTTCATTTGTAATAGAAGAAACACTCTCTTTTTTCCCATTTGCGCTTAAACGATACGGTTCTACTTTGCACATTTCTTCAATTAAACGCTCGTTTGCATAACGCATTTTATCATCATACGTCGCTTCAATTCGTTGTAAGAGCGCTCTCTTTTCACTTTCTACAATAGAAGGCAGAAAACCATTCCCCTCTTTCGCTGGATGTAAAACGATATCCGATAACATAGAAAGCGCTTTTTCAAATAACGGTGGTGCATCATGTAAATATACTTCATTTGCAATGTCTACATAAATAGAGATGATATGATCTTCTCCTTTTTTACTTACATCTACTGCCAAAGAAGATCCGTATAATTCTTCTAAATATTGACGAAGACGAATTACAGAAGGAAGCTTTTCTGTCGCACTTTGCAATACGTATGGCAATAGGGCACGCTCTGTCACCGTCTCCTCATTTAAAGGTGCTTTAAAACGAAATACAAATGTATTTGTTTTATATTTATCAGTTGGAATAATATGTACTCGTAAACCACCTAACTCATGTAACTGTTGTTCCATCAGTTTCATTTATAGCCCTCCTTTACGTATATAGGAATATTCCTCTTCAATATACAGTTTTTAGAAATGAAAAATCAACTTTTCTTCCTCACTATACTTACATTAGGCCCTTTCTAAAAACTGTAATATGTAAGGAACATAGTAAAATTCCGTATTAAATATAGTCTATGTAAAAAAGCCCGCACTAATGTGCGAGCTTTTTTATACTTATCGTTTTCCTTTTTCATAAGGAGTTCCTAATGCTTTCGGAGCTTCAGAACGACCTACAAAACCAACAAGCGCTAATATTGTGAATACATACGGCAATATCGTTAAGAATACACTTGGAATTTCTTTTAGTACTGGAATTGTACCGCCTGTTATTCCTAATGATTGAGCAAATCCGAAGAACAGAGCCGCTCCAAGAGCACCGAGTGGATTCCATTTACCGAAAATCATTGCTGCTAACGCCAAGAAACCTTGTCCAGTAATTGTAGCACCTGAGAAGTTACCAGAAATCGACATAGCGAAGACCGCTCCACCAACTCCTGCAAACATTCCAGATATAGCAACTGCAATATAACGCATTTTATATACGTTAATCCCCATCGTATCCGCTGCCATTGGATGCTCACCAACCGCACGAAGACGAAGACCGAACGGTGTTTTATAAATGATATACCAAACGACAAACGCTAAAATAATAGCAATATATGATGTTAACGGTACATTAGAGAAAAAGATTTTTCCGATTACCGGAATATCCGAAAGACCCGGAACATCGATTTTTTCAATGCGGTATTGAATGAAATCAGTTTGTCCTTTGCCAAAGATTTTCTTAATCGCAAATACTGTTAAACCAAGTGCTAAGAAGTTAATTGCTACTCCGCTCACTACTTGATCTGCACGGAATGTAATGGATGCTACTGCGTGAAGAAGTGCAAACAATCCACTACCAATTGCTGCAAATAATAATGCAATCCAAGGAGTCATCGATCCCCACGTATCACCCATTAATAACGTTGTAACAATACCAATAAATGCACCAAATAACATTAAACCTTCTAACGCTATATTTACAACTCCAGAACGTTCACTGAACACTCCACCTAACGCCGTAAAAATAAGTGGCGCTGCCGTATATAACGTACCCGTCACAAGAATGGCTAAAATATCTAAAAAGCTCATTTATTTCCCCTCCTTGCTCATGCGTGTAAGTGCCCAGCGTAAAACATAACTGCACGCTACAAAGAAAATAATACATGCAATAATAACGTTAATTAACTCCGAAGGTACATCTGCTTCGAAATTCATTTGTGGTGCTGCACTTTTCAAACCACCAAACAGTAAAGCTGCTAATAGTATACCAAATGGATTATTTCCGCCTAAAAGTGCTACCGCAATCCCATCAAATCCAATACCAGTAAACGAAGACATTGCTGTCATACTTTGGAATGTCCCTAATCCTTCCATAGCTCCACCAATTCCTGCAAAAGCACCAGCAATTGTCATTGATAATACAACATTACGCGATACTTTCATTCCTGCGTATTGAGAGGCATTTTGGTTAAAACCAACCGATTTTAATTCATACCCTAACGTTGTTCTATCTAATAAGAACCACATTACAATCGCAATGATAATAGCCACAACAATTCCCCAGTGTAAACGAGATCCATCTGTCAATGAAGATAACCAATCAGAAGCTAACGAAGCACTTGCTTGTACGTCATAAGATTTTTCATTACCTTCGTGGATAAAACGTTTAATAAGATCATACGTAACATAAAGTGCAATGTAGTTCATCATAATTGTAACAATTACTTCATTTACTTTAAGTTTCCCTTTTAAATATCCAGGTATAAAGCCCCATAAACCGCCGACAATTGCCGCCACTAAAATAGATAACGGAATATGCAAAATTGCTGGTAACGACACTGCATATCCAAACCAAACAGCAGCGAGCCACCCAACTAATAACTGTCCTTCCACCCCAATATTGAAAAGACCTGTACGAAATGCAAATGCTACTGAAAGACCAGCTAATACAAGCGGAATCATCGTACGCAACGTCTCACCGATAGCTTGTGGATTGCCAACCATCCCTTCCCAAAGCGCGGCATATCCAACAATTGGATCATATCCACTAACTAACATTACAATGGCACCAACAAGTAAACCGAAAACTACGGATAACACAGGTACTAAAATATTAATTGTTCGTTCTGTTAAAAATTTTTTAGCCATTTGTGTTCACCTTCTCTTTCCCTGTCCCGCCGGCCATTAATAATCCAAGCTGTTGTTCATTTGTTTCTTTCGCATCCACAATTGCTACAATTTTCCCTTCATATATAACAGCCACTCGATCGCTTACATTTAAAATTTCATCCAGTTCTAAAGATAAAAGCAATACTCCCTTACCATTATCTCTCTGCTCAATTAATTTTTTATGAATAAATTCAATCGCACCTACATCTAAACCACGTGTCGGCTGTGCTGCAATTAGTAAATCTGGATTACGATCTACCTCACGTGCAATAATTGCCTTTTGTTGGTTTCCACCAGATAGAGCGCGAGCTAACGTTTGTTCACTAGGTGTACGTACATCAAACTGTTCAATAAGTGCTTTCGCTTTTTCTGTAATTTTACTAAAATTTAAAATCCCTTTCTTTGAAAATGGATTTTTATAGTATGTTTGTAAAACAATATTGTCCCGAACAGAAAAATCGAGAACAAGCCCGTGTTTATGACGGTCTTCAGGAATATGACCAATCCCCTCTTCTGTTATTCTTCGAACAGGCCAATTCGTTATTTCTTTTCCTTTAATTGCAATAGAACCTGACTCAACTTTTCGTAAACCAGTAATCGCCTCTATTAATTCACTTTGACCATTTCCATCAATCCCTGCAATCCCAACGATTTCTCCTGCACGAACAGTTAAGTCAAGGCCTTTTACAGCAGGTAACTTGCGCGTATCATGAACAATTAGGTTTGCAATAGATAGTACTTCTTCCATTGGTTTAGCTTCTATTTTTTCTGTTTTAAAATTCACTTGACGTCCGACCATTAACTCTGCAAGTTTATGCTCATCCGTTTCCGCTACATCAACAGTACCAATCCCCTTACCTTTACGAATAATTGTACAACGATCGCAAACTTCCATAATTTCTTTCAACTTATGTGTAATAAGGATAATAGATTTCCCCTCTTGCACAAGCTTTTTCATAATTTGAATCAACTCATGAATTTCTTGAGGAGTTAACACCGCGGTTGGCTCATCAAATATTAAAATCTCAGCACCACGATAAAGAGTCTTTAATATTTCAACCCTTTGCTGCATCCCAACAGAAATATCTTCAATTTTCGCATGTGGATCAACAGCCAAACCATACTGTTCAGATAATTGCTTAATTTCTTTTGCCGCTTCTTCAACAGCAATTTTCCCGTTTTTCTTCGGCTCATTTCCAAGAATAATATTCTCTGTAACTGTAAAATTATGAACAAGCATAAAATGCTGATGGACCATCCCAATACCAAGGTCATTTGCTATATTCGGATTTGTAATTTTTACAGGTTTTCCTTTAATTTTAATTTCACCTTGTTCTGGTTGGTACAAACCAAATAGTACATTCATCAATGTGGATTTCCCTGCACCATTTTCTCCAAGTAAAGCATGTATTTCTCCCTGTTTTACTTGCAGCGTAATATCGTCATTCGCTACAATGCCTGGGAATACTTTTGTAATATTGTTCATCTCAATTACGTATTCCATTTTGTTCCTCCTTTTAGCAGGGAACACTCCCTAATTACACTCTATTAAAAGTATTTTTATATATGCAAAGGTTAGTTCTACGAACTAACCTTTGCTATTTCTCTATTATTATTTCTTTAGAGAAGCTTCATATGTTTTATATTCTTCATCAGTTGCAGGGACTTTAATTTCACCGTCAGTGATTTTCTTCTCAAGCTCTTCTACTTTTGTTAAGATTTCTGGATTTACTTTTTTCACATTGTCAGTAGTTTTCGCAATACCAACACCGTCATCTTTTAATCCGAATTCTTCTACTTTACCGCCTTTTAATTTACCGTCTTTCGCTTCTTGCGCTACTTTTGCTACTGCAATATCAACACGTTTTACCATTGATGTTAAAGTTACGTTTTCAGGCATACCTTCTTGATTTTGGTCACGGTCAACACCGATTACCCAAACGTTTTCACCTTTTTTCTTACGGTTTTTCGCTTCTGTGAATACACCGTTACCAGTTGCACCTGAAGCATGATAAATTACGTCAACTCCACCACCGTACATTGCTGAAGCTAATACAGAGCCTTTTTCTGGTTTATCAAATGCATCAGCATATTGTGATACGATTTCGATATTTGGATTTACTGCTTTTGCACCAGCTTTAAAGCCTGATTCAAATTTTGTAATTAATGGGCTTTTTACACCACCAACAAACCCAACTTTATTTGATTTTGTCGTCATCGCTGCTACAGCACCAACTAGGAATGAACCTTCATGGTCTTTAAATGTAATACTTGTTACGTTTGGCTTCTCTACAACTGTATCTACAATCGCAAATTGCTCTTTTGGATATTGTTCAGCTACCTTTGCAATTGATTTTTCCATTAAGTAACCAATACCAAATGTTGTGTTATAATGATCTTTCGCAAACTTCGTTAAGTTCGGGATATAATCAGCATCTTTACTTGATTGAAGATAACGATATCCTTCATTTTTCTTTAAATTATTGTCTTTACCGAATTTCGTTAAACCTTCCCAAGCTGATTGGTTAAATGATTTGTCATCAACGCCCCCAACATCCGTAACCATACCAACTTTAAACTCTTTTTTGTCGCTACTCGCTTTATCCGAGTTACCACATGCACCTAACACCGCACTTGCTGCTAATGTTAATGATAATAAAAGACCTGCTTTTTTCTTCATACTAGAAACCCCTCCAAAAATGATATATATTTATTTATTTTTTCGCTGCTGTCCCTAACTTCTTGCTGTCACCTCCCTAAAAAGGAACCTACCTACATACGTTTTCTTAATACGTGGAAGCTAAACTTATCAGCTCTAAAGTAATTGATAGAATATAAGATTGGCTCATCATTTTGATCATAGTGCATTTGTTTTAATACTAGCAGTGCCGTTTCCGGTTCACATTCCAAAATCGGTGAGATTTTCGGATGATAGCCAATTGGCTCAATATGAGCAACTGCGTATGTGATACGTTTGTGCGTATTGTTATGTATCACTGTAAGCAATGATTCTTCGTTGTATCCCGATAAATCTGGCAAGATTTCTTTTGCAAGTTTATCGATACAATATACAACAGGTTCCCCATCTGCTGTACGCACACGCTCAATCATCACTGCATTAAAACCATCTTCACTATTAAACTTCTCTTTTTCTTCTTCTGTTAAACTTGTTGTAGATGATGATAAAAAGATAGTTCCTGGTGTTTTCCCCACACTAGAAATCATATCTGTAATACTAGAAAGTTGTTCAATCCCAGAAGAAAATAGCGGTTTTGCATTTACAAATGTTCCTACACCATGTCTACGAATGACAACATTTTCTTCTTCTAAAATACGCAGCGCTTCCCTTAAAGTCGCTCTACTTACGCCAAGTTCTTTCGCTAAATCAAACTCTGATGGCAACTTTTGTCTTTCTTTGTAAGCCCCATCTTTAATCTTTTCTTTGATGTGATCAATCACCCGTAAATATAGGTGACGACTATCGGATTTTACTGACATAAGACTCCCCCGCATTTCAATTATTCGACCTCTGATGTAAGACTTCTTTTCTCTTTTTTCAACTTACAACATAATAAAAATTGCTAAATACTAAAAATAAGCATAATTGTCGAATAAATATTAATAATTTTTTTAAAAAAAATTTTCACTCTTTACTGCATAAAAAAAACTTTGCACCATAAACATTCCTCATAGCGAGAAAAAGTTCGGCACAAAGATCTCTTACATCCTTTGTTACACACTTTTCCCCTCATAGTCTAGCAATTCATGGTTGCCAGGTAGAAACTTATGGACCTTATCTCCAAGATTATATGAGGCAGTGATTCTTTTCGAAGTAATCTTACCACTTGCTCCCATACGTGTCAACAAAATTTAACATTTTTCTACATGAAATATCGAACATTCACAAAAAACCATACCAAAGTATTCGTATTCTAAAGAACCACCTTAAATGTAAGCCCTTTCTTTATCGCTGAATATAGTATATAACAAAACCAGCATATAAAAAAGCCTAATTGTAAAAACAATTAGGCTTTTTTTATGAACTTTTTTCTTGTACATCATTAATGAGCACTTCTCGTGGTTTACTACCTTCATAAGGACCTACTACACCATTCATTTCCATTGCATCAATTAATCGGGCAGCACGGGTATAACCAACTCTAAACCTACGTTGCAACATAGAAACAGAGGCTGTTTGCATTTCCACTACGAGCTGAACTGCTTCATCATATAATTCATCTTCTACTTCCTGCTTCGTATCAGGAACATCTTGCGGGATCATATCTTCTTGATATTGCGCTTTTTGCTGACCAATAACATATTCTACAACTCTCTCAACTTCATCATCTGATAAAAACGCACCTTGTACACGTACAGGTTTCGATGCACCAATTGGTATAAATAGCATATCCCCACGACCTAGCAGTTTCTCTGCACCACCGCCGTCAAGAATTGTACGAGAATCTGTTTGAGATGATACAGCGAATGCAATACGTGACGGAATATTCGCTTTAATAACTCCCGTAATGACATCAACTGATGGACGTTGCGTTGCAATAATTAAATGAATACCGGCAGCACGAGCCATTTGCGCTAGACGCATAATCGCATCCTCTACATCCGACGAAGCAACCATCATTAAATCTGCTAACTCGTCCACAATTACGACAATATAAGGTAATTCCGGTTGTTTCGCTTCTGACTGATTATTATGCTCTTTTATATAATCATTATATCCTTCAATATTTCGCGTGCCACTATGAGCAAATAACTCATAACGGCGCTCCATTTCACTTACAACTTTTTTCAATGCTTGCGATGCCTTTTTCGGATCCGTTACAACTGGTGTTAACAAATGAGGCACACCGTTATATACATTTAACTCTACCATTTTCGGATCAATCATCATTAATTTTACTTCATGTGGTTTTGCACGCATTAAAATACTAACAATAATACCGTTAATACATACACTTTTCCCGCTACCTGTCGCACCTGCCACTAGCAAATGGGGCATTTTATTTAAGCGGGCTAATACAGCTTCACCTGTAATATCTCGTCCAAGACCTATTAACAACTTCTCTTCCGGATGATTGTTAGCTTTAGAATCAAGAACTTCTCTAAGCGTTACCATGGAGACTTCTGAGTTCGGAACTTCAATTCCTACAGCTGATTTCCCGGGAATAGGCGCTTCAATACGAATGTCTTTCGCCGCTAACGCAAGTGCTAAATCATCACTTAAACCGACGATTTTGCTTACCTTTACTCCCATATCAGGATACACTTCATATTTTGTAACTGCAGGACCTCTATGTACTTTTGTTACTTTCGCTTTCACTCCAAAACTTTGGAAAGTACGTTCTAATTTACGAGCATTCTCATAAATTTCCGCATTTTCATTTGTAACTTGCTTATTCTTTGGAAATTTCAATATATCAAGCGCAGGAAGCTTGTAATCTTTATTTTCTACATTTGAAAATTGCATAGGAGGTGCTTGTGTTTCCCCCTCTAGCGATTCAACGATTTTTTCTCCACGCTTTTTCTTCGGCTCTTCAACTGGTGGAGCCTCTTCAATAAACGGTGAAGTGATTAACTCTTCTTCCTCTACTTCAATTCGTTTATCCTCTTCTTCATTTACAGGATAATTCTCAGTGAAATTCGAAATAATCGGAGGATCAATTGAGATTTCTTCCATCGGCTCAATAATTTCTTCATGTTCTGCAGCACGTTTGCTCCTTGTGCTTCTTGTTGTTTTTTTCTTTTCTGTTTGTTCAGCCGTTCTTTTGGCTCTCCAATCTTTATAGTCCCCTTGCATCACTTGAAATTGACTTCTAAGAATTCTACCAACTGGAGCTAACACTTCTCCAATATGCTTATTTGTTATACAAAGTATACCGAGAATAACTAAAATAATACCAATAATATAAGCTCCAACTTCGTCAAATAAGAAGTAACAAGTGGCGAACATAAGTGCACCAAACATGCCACCACCTAAATGAACGCTATCTGGCCCTTTTTTCATTTCAAGAAAGAAATTATCTTTCGTACTTACAATAACAGAAGTATTTTGCACTGCTCCATCTTTCGTAAGAAGGTTAAATAATGTAATATGACTAAACATTAATATCGCCAATACTATTAAATAAAAACCGATTAACCGTTTATTTAAAAGGTTCGGCCATCCACGTTTTATAACGAATGAAACGGATAAAGCTATTACACCTAACACACCAATTATGTACCACTCACCAAAGAAGAAGCGAAAAAATAACACAAACGATTTTCCTACAACGCCTAGCTGTAAAATCGTAATGATTGAAAGTGCAAAAAGAGTTAAACCGACGATTTCATAATACAAAGTTGGCTTTATCGTACGTCTTGCCTTTGCCTTCGTCCCTCTTTGCTTTTGTTTTGCCATTTCTTCACCTCGTGATCTACATATAAGTAAAAATTCCTAAAAAACTCTGCTTATATGTTTGTTTTCTCTATTTTTTCAGGTCTTTATATCTTCTATTTTTACACTTCTTGTAAAATGTTAAATAAACAGAAGAAAGCAGCCCTCTCATGGCTGCTCAACCGTCTTGTTTTTTATATTATACCATAGCTTCTAAACAAAATCCTTCTTTTTGCTAAAAGGTTATTTTCTGTCCCGGCTCAAACTCTAAGTAGTGAAGCGGATCCGTACTTAACACGCGTACAATAGAATAATACCCATGTTCTTCCTCTGAAACCATTAATTCAACACCATTTATATTTACGACTTTTTGACTTTCACATTGCGAATAATCGGCTGGATACACGAGTTGCTCTGGCATAATTGTATATAAAATCATTGTAACATTGTCCCTTCTACATGATCATCCGCGCGATTATCTATTAATTCGTTTAATTTTCGAATCGCATTTCCGATACCACCGACATCATCTATAAGACCATACTTCACTGCATCTCCACCAATTACATTCGTACCAATATCTCGCGTCAAATTCCCTTTCGCAAACATAAGCTCTTTAAAACGATCTTCCGTTACTTTCGAATGCTTCGTCACAAAGCGAATGACTCTTTCTTGCATTTTATCTAAATACTCAAATGTTTGCGGCACACCTATAACAAGACCTGTTAGACGAATCGGATGAATTGTCATCGTCGCAGTTTCTGCAATAAATGAATAGTCTGTAGAAACGGCAATCGGTACACCGATAGAATGCCCTCCGCCTAAAACTAAAGATACTGTCGGTTTTGAAAGTGAAGCGACCATCTCAGAAATTGCTAGCCCAGCTTCAACGTCACCTCCAACTGTATTTAACACTAAAAGCAAGCCTTCAATTTTCGGATTTTGTTCAATCGCAACAATTTGCGGAATAATATGCTCATATTTTGTTGTTTTATTTTGCGGTGGCAACTGAACATGACCTTCCACCTGTCCAACAATTGTTAAACAATGAATACGTGATTCATTCATTTGCGGTACATTCGTTTGTCCAAGCTGCTGAATTTTTTCCACTATTGAAGCTTCTTTTCCGGTTTCTTTCGGCTCAGCCTCTTTCTCTTCATTTGTATAACGATCACGTTCTGTCATATCGCATCCCCTTTCACTCGTATATAATTAGTATTTCTTAAGTTATAAATTTCATTCGATAGAGTGAAAAAAGAAAAAAAATCACCCGTAAAGGTGATTTTTTTTATACTTCCATAATAATCGGTAAAATCATAGGTTTTCTCTTCGTCTCTTCGTACAAGAACTGCCCTAATAATTCACGAATATTTTGTTTTAACATAGACCATTCAATTGAATATTCTTTAATTGATTGCTCAACAATCATACGTACAATCTCTGTAGAGCGGTCAATTAACGCTTCTGATTCACGTACATATACAAATCCACGTGAGATGATTTCTGGACCAGAGATAATTTTCTTTTCATCTTTACCCAGTGTTACAACAACTACTAATATTCCATCTTGAGATAACATTTTTCTATCTCGAAGAACGATATTACCAACGTCACCTACACCTAATCCATCAATTAACACATTACCAGCTTGCACTTTGCCAACTAAGTTTGCTTCATCGTCACCAAAAGCAATTACATCGCCTTTTTCTACAATAAAGATATTTTCTCTTGCAATACCTACATCTTCAGCTAAGTATGCATGTGCTTTTTGCATACGGAACTCACCATGTACGGGTACAAAATATTTCGGTTTCATTAAATTTAACATTAATTTTAATTCTTCTTGGCTACCGTGACCTGAAACGTGAACTTTTCTTTCACCGTAATAAACAACTTCAGCTCCCGCTCTAAATAACAAGTCAATAATTTTTGATACAGATATTTCATTACCTGGAATTGGAGATGCCGCGATAATAACCGTATCACCTTTACGAATTGAAATTTGTTTATGAGCTTGCTTTGCCATTCTAGAAAGGGCTGCCATCGGTTCACCTTGGCTACCTGTCGTTAAAATAGCTACCTTTTTCTCTGGGAAATTGTCTACTTCTTGTAGTGAAATAACCATACCTTCTGGAACATCTAAATAACCAAGACGTCTTGCGATATCTACCACTTTCACCATACTACGTCCTACAACCGCTACTTTTCGTCCTGTTTCAGCAGCTGCATCAAATACTTGTTGAATACGATGTACATTCGATGCAAATGAAGCAACGATAATACGTCCTTCTGCGCCGTAGAACACTTTAGAAATTTCTACACCAACTTCTTTTTCAGAACCTGTATAGCCTGGACGCTCAGCATTTGTACTATCAGATAATAAGCATAGAACGCCTTCATTTCCGATTTGAGCCATTTTCCCAAGGTCTGCTCCACTATTTCCAATTGGAGTTTGATCGAATTTAAAGTCTCCCGTATATACGATCGCACCTTTTGATGTATGGAAACAAACACCAACAGAATCTGGAATACTATGTGTCGTTCCAAAGAATGACACCGTTGTAGTATTGAACTCTACTGTTGAATTTGAATCGATTGTTTTTAAATCTACACGGCCTAACATACCCGCTTCGCCAAGTTTTTCTTGTATAAGTCCTACCGTTAATTTCGTTGCATACACTGGAATTGATAATTTACGAAGTACGTAAACAATGCCACCAATATGATCTTCATGACCGTGAGTAATAAATAAACCTTTTACTCGCTCTTGGTTTTCTACTAAATATGTAATATCAGGAATAACGATATCAATTCCAAACATTTCATCTCCCGGGAACATTAACCCTGCATCTACAATAAAGATTTCAGAATCAATTTCAACACAGTACATGTTTTTCCCGATTTCACCTACTCCACCAAGAGCAAATACTTTAACAGACTCATTCTCTTTTCTCTTCATGTTGTTGCCTGGTTTAAAAATCTTTCAAACACTGATTTCACTAAAATTGCAGAGACACCAGGGGAAACTCTACAACCACCATATATTCACCGTCCAAGACGAATGTCCTTACCGTTATGCGATATCATGTCCTTGTTTATTTTTTAAACCAGGTTTCACCTCTCTTTCATTATATAAATCAAATATCTTATTCGATATGATATGAAAATGTAATCAAATTATAATTTTTACCAATTTTGCTAAGCATACCCGTACTAAGCTACTTAGCCATATTATACCTGATACAAGAAATAGAACACAAGTTAAATCGTGCGAAAGAAAAAGGAAAAGAACGCATTCCCAACAAACTTATCGAACTGATGTCCTTTATATTTACTCCGATTTCGTACCCCATATCGTTTTAAAGAAATAGCTATAAATACTCTAAATTTATTTCATAATATAGATTTTAAAGACTTATTTTTCTAGAATTGAACAAAAATACTTATAAAATGGAGTTTTTTTATGAATTACGTCATATTTGAAGTAATTACTCTCAAAAATAGAATTGGTACTTTATTACGTTTATATAAGCGTTCATTCTATAAATAACTATGACTTTTTAATTCCTTTAAAGGGTTAAGATTATTTTCTTTTACATGTTGCAATATATAATGAAAAACCAGTTAATGATCTTATAAAAACATATATAGGCAAGATAAGAAAAGAGAGGGAAAGACTTTCATACAAATAAAAAATGACCTAGTTCTATACTAGGTCATTTTTTATTAACGAGGGATAGATTGCATAACAGATTGTAACGTTACTCTTTCTTCTTCTGTTAATGGAAGAAGTGGTAAACGTACAGAACCTACATCTAATCCAACCATTTGTAACGCTGTTTTTACTGGTGTTGGACTTGGCGCCATAAATAATGAATCCGTTACTCTTACAAGTAATTGATGTAATTTTTGCGCCTTCTTAAATTCACCTGCTTGGAACGCTGCAATCATTTCTTGCATTTCATTTCCGATAACATGAGATGCTACAGAAACGATACCTTTCGCTCCAACTGCCATAGCTGGTAGCGTTAAACCGTCATCACCGCTGTATACTGCAAAGTCGTCCGCTGTTTTTTCAATGATTTCTGTCATTGTTAACACATCGCCGCCTGCATCTTTAATCGCAACAATGTTTTCTATTTCTGATAAACGAACAACTGTATCAACGGAGATTTGTACAATAGATCGTCCTGGAACGTTATATAGCATAACCGGAAGCGGCGTGCTTTCAGCAATTGCTTTAAAGTGCTGATACATTCCTTCTTGACTCGGTTTGTTATAATACGGTGCTACTAGCATTACTGCATCAACACCAACCTCTGTTGCCTTTTTTGTTAAGTCAATAGAAGCATGCGTATTATTACTACCTGTTCCAGCGATTACGGGCACCCTTTTATCGACAACAGATACGACATGGCGATATAACGCTACTTTTTCTTCTGAAGTTAATGTAGGAGATTCTCCTGTCGTTCCTCCTACCACGATTGCTGTTGTACCGTTATCAATTAAATAATTTACCAATTTCGTTGTCTTTGCAAAATCGATATTGCCGTTTATATCAAACGGTGTTACCATCGCGGTTGCAATTGTCCCAAAATCTATCATGGTCTCACTCCTTATTGTTCCAGTTGCTTTTCTTTTGAAAGCTCAAACGCACTATGTAATGCATTTACAGCCTCCACTAAATCAGTTTCTTTTACAAGAACCCAAATAGTTGTATGACTATCTGCTGATTGCAGAATTTGAATACCTTTTTCAGCTAAAGCTGTAACGATTTTCGCAGTAACCCCTGGGTATCCTGCCATTCCAGCTCCTACAATAGATACTTTCGCACAATGCTCTGTCACAATTGGCTCATATCCAAGGTTTTGTAATAGTTCAACTGCACGATTTGATACATTATCACTCACCGTATAAGCTACCCCAGTAGGTGAAATGTTAATTAAATCGACACTGATTCCTTCATTCGCCATTTCTTTAAACACATGCTGCTGCAAATCATATGCTGTTTCTTTTGCAAGTACTTTAATTTGCGTCACATTTGATACATGTGCAATACCTGTAACAGGACGTTCTTCTACATCACGGCCTTTTGTAGCGCCGTCAGATGCTGAAATAAGCGTACCTTCACTATCAGAGTACGTAGAACGTACACGAAGCGGTACTTTTGCATGCATCGCAATTTCAACTGCACGTGGATGAACGACTTTTGCACCTTGGTATGCCATGTTACAAATTTCGTTATACGTTACAGTTTGAAGATGACGTGCATCTTTTACAATGCGAGGATCCGCAGTCATCACACCTTCTACATCTGTGAAGATATCGATATATTCAGCATGAAGCGCAACACCTAAAGCTGAAGCTGAAGTATCACTACCTCCGCGTCCAAGTGTTGTCGTATCACCTTTTTTCGTTTGTCCTTGGAATCCTGTCACAACGATTACATCTACATTTTCTAGCTCTTCGTGTATACGATCACAATTCATTTCAATAATCTTAGCATTTGTAAAATCATCATTTGTTACAAAACCAGCTTGTGCACCATTTAATGCCGCCGCTTTTATACCGTTCTCATTTAACATGTTAGAGAAAACGATTGCTGAGATTAATTCTCCGCATGATAATAATAAATCTTGCTCACGATTAGAAATGTGAGATTCCTCTTGATTTACAAGACTTAACAACGTATCAGTTGCATATGGTTCACCTTTACGACCCATAGCAGATACGACAGTCACTACTTTATAACCCGCATCTAGCGATTTTTTTATATGATGAAGCGCATGCTTACGTCCATTTTCATCACGTACAGATGTGCCACCAAATTTTTGAACAATAATTTTCATATTTTGCACCTTCTCTTAGCCGTTTACACTAATTGTAATTTTACTAAGCGCTCTGCAATTTGAACAGAATTCCATGCAGCGCCTTTTAATAAGTTATCAGATACGACCCAAAGATGGAATCCTTTATCGTTATTTAAATCTTTACGGATTCTTCCAACGAATACTTCGTTTTTACCTACTGCAGTAGCTGGCATTGGATATAATTGCTCTTCTGGGTTATCTTGCAGAACGATACCTTCCGCATTTGCAAGTAAGTTCTTTAATTCCTCTACTGTTACGCCCTCTTTTTCTACTTCAATGTAAACAGACTCAGAGTGACCTGATACAACTGGTAAACGTACACATGTTGCCGCTACTTCTAGCTCTGGCATATGCATAATTTTTTTCGTTTCATTAATCATTTTCATTTCTTCAAATGTAAATCCATTATCTTGGAACTTATCAATCTGTGGAATCGCGTTGAAAGCAATTGGGAAATGTTTCTTATCACCTGATACAGGTAAAACATTCGCCTTCACTTCTTCACCATTTAAGATTGCTTGTGATTGTTCATGAAGTTCTTCAATCGCTGCCGCACCAGCACCTGATACAGCTTGATATGTGGAAACGATTACTCGTTTTAAACCATATTGCTGACGAACTGGCTCAAGAGCTACTACCATTTGAATTGTAGAACAGTTTGGATTTGCAATAATACCGTTATGTTCTTTTAAGTCGTTTTCATTTACTTCAGGTACAACAAGTGGCACGTTTTCTGTCATACGGAATGCACTTGTATTATCAACAACAATCGCACCGCGCTTTGCTGCTTCTGGCGCTAATTGTTTTGATACAGATCCACCAGCACTAAATAGTGCGATATCTACTCCTTCAAAACTTTCAGGAGTTGCCTCTTGAACTGTAAATTCTTCGCCTTTAAATACAAGTTTCTTACCTGCAGATCGTTTAGATGAAAGTAACGTTAACTTCCCGATTGGAAATTCTCGTTTCTCTAAAGTATTTAACATTTGTTCACCAACTGCGCCGGTTGCTCCAACTACAGCGACATGAAAAGTTTTTTGCTTTTCCATCACTATGCCCCTTTCTAGATACCAATCCTTCTATAACTTAGAATGAGAAGGAGTATAGAATACCCCTTCTAATCTTAATAACGTTAATTTTATCATATTCTACAGTAAGAATGATGGTTTCATCAAAAATTGTCCGTTTTTTTTCGTTTTTTAATTCATATATCTGAATTTTTCTACGACAACCGGTTGCAATTGCTTCCCTTGCAGTGCTTCTAATACTGTATCTTCAAGCAGCTCCATGCGTGCTACCATTGAGTTCGGTTTTTTCTCTGGTGCGTCTTGACCGAATGGGACGAAGTAGATGTTTTTTGTGGCCATTAGGCGCATGAGATTTACTCCATTAAGCCCTAAAGCATCATTCGTCGAAACGGCTAATACGACAGGCTTGCCATTTCTTAGCGTCGCTTTTGCTGCCATTAGTACTGGAGAGTCTGTCATTGCATTCGCAAATTTACTCATAGAATTTCCTGTTAAAGGAGCAATTACCATACAATCTAATGGGATTTTAGGTCCAAGTGGTTCTGCGCCAACGATTGAATTAATCGCTTTAAAACCTGTTACTTCTTCAATCTTTTTAATCCATTCTGCCCCTTCGCCAAATCTCGTATTTGTTGATTGAACAGTGTAAGAAACAACTGGACGCACTTCAGCTCCCTCAGCAATTAACTTTTCTAAATGAGGCATTACTTCTTCGTACGTACAATGTGAACCCGTAAAACCAAACCCTATTCTTTTCCCTTTTAAATTCATTCCCCATTCTCCTTTCTTGCGATTACATCTTCTGCTAATAACTGAGAAAGAACGTTCGCTAAAATTTGTCCTGCTGTTTTTGGAGCAACAATACCTGGTAATCCAGGTGCTAACAACGCTTTGACTCCTCTTTTTTCTGCATATCTAAAGTCGGTACCGCCTGGTTTAGAAGCTAAATCAATTACTAACGTATGAGCCGGCATTTTTGAAATGACATTCGCTGTCACAACGAGATGCGGAATTGTATTAATGACAATATCGATATCCCCTACTTCTTTCTCAATGTTCTGCATATGAAAAGGAGAAAACATCATTTCTGTAATACGTGCAATATGTTCCGATCGTCTTGCTCCAACTTTGACATGGGCTCCTAATGATTGAAATGCTCTGGCAACGCTCATCCCTGTTCTACCAAATCCTAAAACCATTACATTAGAACCATGAATTGTATAGTCGGTATGTTGAATTACCATCATTAATGTACCTTCTACAGTTGGTATAGAATTGTAGATTGCCACATCATCACGATCAAATAATTTAATTAGTTTACGGTTTGTAGTAGATACGAGATTTTCCAAGTAAGGCGTACCAATACCTGAATATATAGTAAAATGTTCTGGTGTATTTTCAATTTGTTCTTTCGTTATAGAAACTTTTTCATTTGAAAAAATAGTATCTACTTCTCCCTTGGCATTTGTACCTGCAACTGGCAAAATAATTGCATCTAAAGAAGTGAAATCTAAATTTTGTATACTTTCTTTTGCTGCCCCTGTGAAGCCATGGTCTAACTGATCAAACCCTATCAATGAAAGTTTCGCATCCAATTCAACGAGCTTGCGAATTACTTCTAGCTGTCTTGCATCTCCTCCTATGACAGCAATATGCATCTCAGTCAACATTCCCTAATTCACCTTCTTTTTCTGTCATTTATAAGAAAAGTGCCTACTTTTTCTTTTTCCTCCACATCATATGTAATGTACGAGTTTTAGGTGATTGAAAAACAAAAAGCACCTATCATGTATCCCGCTATTTGTATGTAGGAAGGCCCTACCTCAAAATTCGGCATAGGAAAGATATTCTGTTGGATTTTGCTCTGAGTAAAATGAACAAAAAAAGATGACCAAAATGGCCATCTTTCACTTCGAATTTGAACGATCTGTAATATCACAAAGAATCATATCATGCCCCACTTTTTTAATTTGCCTCCATGCTACTCTTATTTCTTGTGGTTCCTTTTTGAAACCTCCCCATTTCCCAGCAGGTATAATAAGAGCCTGTATTTGTCCATCCTTCTCATCAACCTCTAAATCCACATAACCTAAAACCCCCATTTTTTCTGCTCTTTCTAAATTAACAATTTCTTTCCCACTTAGTTCACTTAATCGCATACTCTCTCCCCCTACCCAAATTATTCATTTAAGTTATCCATAATTAGTACCTATTCTATATACCCACAAAAAATAACCGTATCTCATTTAAAAGAGATACGGTTATTTTTAAATCATATATAGTAATTACAGTTTTATTCCTTTTGGAAGTTTTCCATCTGGACTAATTAATGCTGCAGAAAATTCATCTGTAAACATGTTACGAATTAACTCATCTACATTTTCTTTTGTTACCGTGTTTACACTTTCAATAATCTCATCAAGTGAACGGTGCTTACGAAGTAGCAATTCATTTTTACCATTACGGCTCATACGACTATTCGTACTTTCTAAACTTAACATTAAGTTTCCTTTTAATTGCTCTTTACTATTCATAAGCTCTTTTTCTGTAATACCTGTATTTTTCAATGTTTCTAATGTTTCTTGCATTGTTTCATACAGTGTATCCAATTGTTGGCTACCTGTTCCACCATACAGCGTTAACATACCTGTATCTTCATAAGAAGAATGGTAAGAGAATACTGAGTAAGCTAACCCGCGTTGCTCACGTACTTCTTGGAATAAACGGCTACTCATACTACCGCCTAAAACGTTATTTAATACAATTAAGTTATAAATATCTTCGTGTCCCATTTGTAAGCCTTTATATCCTAAACATAAATGAGCTTGTTCTGTTTCCTTTTTACGTGCTACCTTATTAAAATGGAAAATTGGGCTATGTACTTGTTCACGGTTTGTCGTTCCTTCATAACTACCGAAATATTGCTCTACTGTTTGTAAAAAGGCTTCATCAATATTTCCTGCAATTGATACAACTACATTTTCAGGTGTGTAATGATCCTTAATATATTGACGTAGCGTATCACCTGTAAACGTATTAAGCGTTTCTTCTGTTCCTAAAATAGGATATCCAAGCGGATGCGTTTCATATGTTGCTTTCGTTAACATATCATGCACAATATCATCTGGAGCATCTTCGTACATTTTAATTTCTTCACATACGACATTCTTCTCTTTTTTCAGTTCTTCTTCATCAAATGTTGAATTAAAGAACATATCTGCTAATACATCTAAAGCATATTTAGCATGCTCATCTAGCACTTTTGCATAGTAACAAGTGTATTCTTTTGAAGTAAAAGCATTCACTTGCCCACCAATGCTATCAAATGATTCTGCAATTTCACGTGCACTACGTGTTTCTGTTCCTTTAAAGAACATATGCTCTAAAAAGTGAGAAATCCCGTTATTTTTTTCATTTTCATTTCTTGATCCTGCATGGATCCAAATACCAATCGCAACCGATCTTACAGTTGGTATATTCTCCATAACTATTCTTACACCATTTTTACAAGTATATTTTTTAATCAAAAACTTTCCTCCTACTGCCAGTTTCTCTAAATAAGTGCTATTATTTAATGATAACAAGTTTAAGGATGAATGTCATGCAAATGTATTTAATCTACACGTTTTTCATCCAGTAATTCTGTTATATTCCCTACTTTATATCCTTGTTCCTTCAATTTTGTAATCATTGTATCTAATGCTTCTGTTGTGGACGAAGTAGGATGCATTAATACGATAGCACCTGGATGTATTTTTCTCATTACTCTCTGCAATAGTACACCTGGCTCAGGTCGCTTCCAATCAATTGTATCAACAGTCCACATAATCGTTCCCATTTGAAAATCATCTGCAATTTTCACGACTTCATCCCGAAAACTTCCACTCGGCGGTGCAAACCATCTTACCTTTTGATTCGTAGCTGCTTCGATCATTCGATTTGTTTTTTGTAACTGATCTCTTATTTCATCAGACGATAACGTTTTCATATTAGGGTGTGTGTAAGAATGATTTCCAACTTCTTGATTTGCATCGACAATCATTTTTGCAAATCGTAAATTTTCTTTCACCCAACGTCCTTCTAAAAAGAAAGTCGCCTTCACATCATGCTTTTTCAATATTTCTAATATACGAGGCAAATATTCATTTCCCCATGCCACATTTATTGTTAACCCGACCATCTTTTTATCCGGATGACCTCTATAAATTGGTGCTGGTGATAAATCTTCTAAGTGGACACTCGGTGATACTTCCTTGAATTCAAGATGTTTTTGATCAAACTGCTTTAATTTCTTCATATTGTTATAGGATGCTTCCATATCAACTTGTCTTCCATTATATCCTGGTGTTGCTTTCCATATCTTATCAATCATCGCATTTTGCGGTGCAATCTCATATTGTTTTGCATGCTTTTGAATTTCTTCATATAAGTGATCCTGTGCAAAAACAGAATAAGAACCTGCACTGACATATAAAAAGAATATACATATGTATGCCAATATACGAGTTTTCATATAAACCCTCCCATTAACTATATAAAAAACCATTTTTCTTCTTATCTTTGTTAATTTGAGCGTTATAATGAAAACTATACCTATACTGACATAAAAATATATGCAAATCATATTTTTACATAACAAAAAAAGCCAGTTAAACTGGCTTTTGCTTATTGCTGCTCTTGTTTGTTTTCTTCTTTAGCAGCTTCTTTTTCTTGCTCTTCTTTTAGCAATACTTTTCTAGATAAATTCACGCGACCTTGCTTGTCAATCTCGATAACTTTAACTGTAATTACATCACCGATTTTCACAACGTCTTCTACTTTACCTACACGCTCAAGTGCAAGTTCAGAAATGTGAACTAATCCATCTTTACCGCTGAATAATTCAACGAAAGCACCGAATTTCTCAACACGTTTCACTTTTCCTTCGTAGATTTCACCTACTTGTACTTCGCGAACGATATCCTCGATAATTTTCTTAGCTTTATCGTTCATTTCTTGATTTATTGAAGAAATGAATACTGTACCATCTTGCTCGATGTCAATTTTAACGTCAGTTTCTTCAATAATTTTATTGATTTGTTTACCGCTTGGTCCGATAACGTCACGGATTTTATCCGGGTTAATTGTCATTGTAATAATCTTTGGAGCGTACGCTGATAATTCAGTGCGTGGCTCTGCAATTACAGATAACATATGATCTAGAATGTGCATACGACCAACTTTCGCTTGTTGTAATGCCTCTTCTAAAATTTCACGAGATAGACCATCGATTTTAATGTCCATTTGTAGTGCAGTTACACCGTGTGCTGTACCTGCTACTTTAAAGTCCATATCACCTAAATGATCTTCCATACCTTGAATATCAGTTAAAATTGTGTAATGCTCACCTGATTTAACTAGACCCATTGCAATACCTGCAACTGGAGCTTTAAGTGGAACACCAGCATCCATCATTGCTAAAGTACTACCACAAATACTCGCTTGTGAAGTAGAACCATTTGATTCTAATACTTCAGATACAAGACGTACTGTGTATGGGAAATCTTTTTCAGACGGAATTACAGGCTCAAGAGCACGTTCTCCTAGTGCACCGTGACCAATTTCACGACGACCTGGTCCACGCATTGGTCTTGTTTCACCAACACTAAATGATGGGAAATTGTAATGGTGCATAAAGCGTTTTGATTCTTCTACACCAAGGCCATCTAAAATTTGCACATCGCCTAATGCGCCTAATGTACAAATACTTAATGCTTGTGTTTGTCCACGTGTGAATAAACCAGAACCATGTGTACGAGATAAAATGCCAACCTCTGATGCTAATGGACGGATTTCGTCACCTTTACGGCCATCTGGGCGGATTTTCTCAACTGTAATAAGACGACGTACTTCTTCTTTTACAATTTTATATAAAATCTCATTTACTTGTCCTAATGTATCAGCATCAGCTTCTTGCGCTTCGTAATGCTCAATTACACGCTTTTTCACTTCGTTAATTGCATCTTCACGTGCATGTTTCTCATGTACTTGAATTGCAGAATGCATATCCTTCTCAGCCATTTCACGTACAGCTTGGTTAAGATCAGCGTCAACTTCATAAAGTTTCACTTCTGATTTCTCTTTACCTACAGCTTGTACAATCTCTTCTTGGAATGCAATTAGACGTTTAATTTCGTCATGACCAAACATAATTGCTTCTAACATTGTTTCCTCAGGCACTTGATCTGCTCCTGCTTCAACCATGTTAATTGCATCTTTCGTACCAGCTACAACAAGGTGAATATCACTTTGTTCTTGCTGTTCTACTGTTGGGTTGATAACGAATTCACCGTTAATACGACCAACTGTTGCACCCGCGATCGGACCTTCAAATGGAATGTCTGAAATCGATAACGCTAATGAAGAACCAAGCATAGCTGCCATTTCAGAAGAACAATCTTGATCAACACTCATTACGATGCTGACAACTTGTACTTCGTTACGGAATCCATCTGCGAAAAGTGGACGAATTGGACGGTCGATTAAACGACTTGCCAAAATTGCTTTTTCACTTGGACGACCTTCACGTTTAATGAAACCGCCAGGAATTTTTCCGACTGCATATAAACGCTCTTCATAGTTTACTGTAAGTGGGAAGAAATCTACATTTTTTGCTTCTTTTGATGCAGTTGCTGTAGATAGAACCGCTGTATCGCCATATCTTACTAATACTGCTCCGTTCGCTTGCTTTGCAAGCTGACCTGTTTCAACTGTTAGCTGGCGACCAGCTAAATCTATCGAGAAGACTTGCTTTTCTTGACTCATTTAAGTACCCCTCTCAATTTAAAGTATTCAATTCTTCTATGTAAATGGATAGTATATCACAATATTCTACCTCTAGTATTACCGAAAATGAAGTAAGCTATAAAGAGTAGAAGATATATTTTTACCTAACAAAAAAGCGGGAATATTCCCGCTTCTTTGACTATCGACGTAAGCCAAGCTTTGTGATTAATTCACGGTAACGTGTGATATCGCTATTACGAAGGTAAGTTAGTAAGTTACGACGTTTACCAACCATCTTTAATAGACCACGACGTGAATGATGATCTTTCTTGTGAGTACGTAAGTGCTCGTTTAGAGTGTTAATTTGCTCCGTTAGGACAGCAATTTGAACCTCTGGAGAACCAGTATCAGTCTCATGAGTTCTAAATTGTGCAATGATTTCATTTTTACGCTCTTGTGTTAAAGCCATCCTATTTCACCTCCTATTAATTAAACCCCCGATTACCTAGCAAGCGTCGGTGAGTCGCAATGCCAAGCAATGGTTGTCATAAAGTACATAACATAGAATACTACTTTTCATTTGAAAAAGCAAGTATATTATTTTCGTTCGCAAAATATTCTTGTGCTGTTTTCTTATCTTTTGCGATTTGTTCAACTAACTCATCGATGCCATTGAATTTCTTCTCTTCTCTTATACGCATATGCCACTCTACTGTAACATTTTGATCATATATGTCTTTGTTAAATTCAAATAAGTGCACTTCAATAGATAGTTGGCGCTCATCTTCTTTAAAGGTTGGTTTATATCCAATATTACATACACCATCGTACCATTCATCGTGAACTTTTAATCTCACTGCATAAACACCTACAGGTGGTAATAGATACTCATCACTTAAACCTACATTAGCTGTTGGGAAACCAATTTGACGTCCACGTTTATCACCGTGTACAACCGTTCCTCCTACTGTATATGCTCTACCTAAAATAGATGGAATTTGCTCCATTTCGCCATTTCGAATTAACTTTCGTAATGCCGTAGAACTTACTTTCTCTTCTTGAAATTCAACTTTTTCAATCACAGTCTGTGTAAACTCCCCTCTTGCATGAAATGGTAAAGTCTCCATCTTTCCTTTTCCTAAACGTCCATATGAATAATCAAACCCTGCTACTACATGCTTTACATTTAAACCAATAATATAATCATCTACAAATTGTTGTGGCAATAAGCCTGCAAATGATTCATCGAATTTAACAACATATAATATATCGATTCCTAAACTCTCGACTATTTTTTCTTTATCACACATTGGTGTAATATACTCCGCATGCGCTTCCTTTTTACCTAAAACAACAGATGGATGCGGATAAAATGTCATCACTGCACTTTTATATCCCTTTTCATCCGCTATTTGTTTCGCAGTTCGAATCACACATTGATGTCCTAAATGAATGCCATCAAAAAATCCTAATGCCATTACAGTAGGTGGTAATTCTAATTTATTTTGTTCATGTGGATGAGTTAAATGAATAAGTTTCACGCTTGAATTCACCTTTTTCTGTAATAATCCTTCCAATAATTCATTATAGCTTTAGTTCTTGATTATTCACAAGTACTTTCATCGGCTTTAGCATACCAGGGTGCTTTGGATGGTGCTCATAAATTGCAAGGCAACGATCGTTTTTATCAAACACTGTTATAAATGGCGCCGTTATTTGCAATTCATTTTTTAAGAACATACCATTCTTTATTTTTTCTGCTTGCTTTTCATCTACAACCATTTTTGGGAATTTACTTAATGCTTCATCAATTGAAATGAAGATAGACTCTACTGTTCCATTTTGCACGTTTTCCTCAATTTCTTCAAATGATATGCAATCCTCTAATAAAAATTCACCAGAAGCCGTTCTTACAAGGTGTGACATATGTGATGGAAAACCAAGTTTTTCACCAATCATTACCGCTAATGTTCTTACATATGTTCCTTTACTACACGTTACACGGAAACGGAATGAAATATTTTCTCCTTCAAACACTTCACGATCATCTAGTAATACAAATTCATGAATTGTAATTGTACGAACTGGACGTTCAACCTCTTGTCCTGCTCTTGCATATTCATATAATTTTTTTCCGTTAACTTTTACAGCCGAAAACATCGGAGGCATTTGCTCAATCGTACCTGTTAATGTGGCAAGAACCTCCTCCACTTCTTTACGAGTAATAACACGATCTACATGTTTCGTTTCCACAACTTCACCTGAAGCATCTTCAGTTGTTGTTGAAAACCCTAATGTTACTTCACCTTCATATGTTTTCGTTTCACTTGTTAAAAATTGTGCAATCTTCGTTGCTCGTCCAACACAAATAGGCAATACTCCTGTTACATCTGGATCTAATGTTCCTGTATGACCAATTCGTTTTTCACGCAATATCTTTCTTAATTTAAATACACAATCGTGTGATGTCATGCCTTTTGGCTTATGTAATAATACTACACCTTCCATATATGTTCACCTCATCGTAATTCTTTCATAATCATTACCTAAAACTTATTTTACATTGAAAAAATGGATAGACAAATGTCTATCCATTATTCTTCACGTTTACCTTCTTTATTAATTTCATGTAAAAGTGTATCAATTCGATGACCATATCCGATAGATTCATCAAATTCAAAGGAAATTTCAGGCGTTTTACGAAGACGAATACGTTGGCCAATTTCTGAACGAATGAAGCCTTTTGCCTTCGCTAAACCTTTTAGTGTACTTTCTTTCTGCTCTTCATCACCTAAAACAGAAATATACACTGTAGCAATTTGTAAATCTCCACTCACTTGTACATCTGTTACAGTAACAAATCCGACACGTGGATCTTTAATTTTACGACTGATGATGTCGCCTAATTCTTTTTTCATTTGCTCGCCTACACGGTTTGCACGTAATTTCATAACTCTTCACCTCATTCAATACCATTCCAATTGTGTTATCGTACGTTCAATTTCAGGAAATGAATCGATATATTCAAGTACACGATTCATTTCTTTTTCACAAATAACACGATTTGAGGATACGGAAACAATCGCAATTTCTGTACGTTGCCATACATCTTGATGCCCTACTTCTGAAACAGCTACGTTATAACGCTGTTTCACACGAGTTAACACCCGTTGCAAAATTGCTCGTTTCTCTTTTAAAGAATGCACATCGTAAATCATACACTCAAATGAGAGAGAAGCGATAATCATCGCTTCACTTCTTCCATAATGTACGCTTCAATGATGTCCCCTTCTTTAAGATCGTTGTATTTCTCAATTGTAATACCACACTCATAGTTTTGAGCAACTTCTTTTACGTCGTCTTTGAAACGTTTTAACGTATCAAGTTGACCTTCATAGATTACCACACCATCACGGATAATACGCACGCCGCTATCACGTGTAATTTTACCATCTGTTACGTAACAACCTGCGATTGTTCCAACTTTTGTTACTTTAAACGTTTGACGTACTTCTGCTTGACCGATTACTTTTTCTTCAAATTCTGGATCTAGCATACCTTGCATCGCTGCTTCGATCTCTTCGATTACTTTATAAATAATGCGGTGTAAACGAATATCAACGTTCTCTAATTCAGCTGTACGCTTCGCATTTACATCTGGGCGTACGTTAAATCCAATTACAATTGCATTAGATGCAGAAGCTAAAATGATATCAGATTCTGTAATCGCACCTACGCCTGTATGGATAATTTTAACTTTAACACCTTCAACATCAATTTTACGAAGTGATGCTGCCATTGCTTCTACAGAACCTTGTACGTCCGCTTTCACAATTAAGTTAATTTCTTTTACATCGCCCTCTTGGATTTGTTGGAATAAATCTTCAAGGCTTAATTTAGATTTCTCACCACGTTGAGCAAGTAACGCTTCTTGTGCACGTGATTCACCGATTTGACGAGCTTTCTTCTCATCAGCGAATGCCATGAAACGATCTCCTGCTTGTGGTACTTCGTTTAAACCTGTAATTTCAACAGGAGTTGATGGACCAGCAACTTTTACACGACGACCAATATCACTTACCATTGCACGAACACGACCGAATGTAGTTCCAACAACGATTGGATCTCCTACTCGAAGCGTACCGTTTTGAACAAGTAATGTCGCAATAGTTCCTTTACCTTTATCAAGCTGGGCTTCGATTACAGTACCAGTTGCATAGCGGTTTGGATTTGCTTTATACTCTTCTACTTCACTTACAAGAAGAATCATTTCTAGTAAGTTGTCAATTCCTTCGCCTTGAATCGCAGAAATTGGTACGAAAATTGTGTCTCCGCCCCATGCTTCTGGAACTAATTCATATTCTGTTAGTTCTTGCATTACGCGATCAGGGTTCGCAGCTGGTTTATCCATTTTATTCACAGCAACAATAATTGGTACTCCTGCTGCTTTCGCATGGTTAATTGCTTCAACTGTTTGTGGCATAACACCGTCATCAGCTGCAACAACAAGGATTGTAATATCCGTTACTTGTGCACCACGAGCACGCATCGTTGTAAACGCCGCGTGACCAGGTGTATCTAAGAATGTAATTTTCTTGTCATTTACTTCAACTTGGTATGCACCAATATGCTGAGTAATTCCACCCGCTTCACCAGCAGTTACTTTAGAGTTACGGATAGAGTCAAGCAATGTTGTTTTACCATGGTCAACGTGTCCCATGATTGTAACTACAGCTGGACGCTCTTTTAAGTTCTCTTCATCATCTTGCTCATCGATGAATGTTTCAAACTCAGTTTCGCTTACAATTACTTCTTCTTCTACTTCAATACCGTAGTCGTTAGCAATTAACTCAATTGTATCTTTATCTAAATCTTGGTTAATTGTTGCCATAATTCCAAGCATGAAGAGCTTTTTAATAATTTCAGATGGCTCTTTGCTTAATTTCTTAGCAAGATCACCTACTGTAAGACTTCCAGAGAAAGTAATTTTATCTGGTGTTTCTACAGTTTGTGTTTGTTGTCTTCCAGCAAAGTTCTCTTGACGCTTATCTTCATTTCCTTTGCCTTTTTTCTTTTTCTTATTGCTGTTCTTTTTACTACGAACAACTTTTTCTTCTACTTCAAACTCATCTGCAACAGAAAGTTTTTCAGCTTGATACTCATTATCTAATTTGTTTACTACTTCATCGTCTAACATTGTCATATGATTCGAAACCTCGATATTCATTTCTTTTAGTTTTGTCATAAGATCTTTACTTGAGATATTATGTTTTTTCGCATATTCATGCACTCGAATTTTACTCATACCTTCACCCCCGGTAATTTGTATCGAGCATGCTACGCAGCTTTTTCGCAAAGCCTTCATCTAACACAGCTACAACGACTCGCTCATCTCTCCCAATCGCATGCCCTAATTGTTGTCGATTTTCGACCTTTCTCATTGGTACGTTGTAGTACGTCGTTTTATCCGTGATACGCTTTGTAGTATTTACTGACGCATCCTCAGATAGCAACACAAGTTTTGCCTTGCCACTTCGTACTTCCTTTAAAACGAGTTCTTCACCCGAAATAATTTTTCGAGCCCGGTTTGCTAGTCCTAAAAACGATTTCCAATCGGACACTTATTTCGACTCCTTCTCAACAAGCTCAAGAAGTTCTTCATAAAGAGAACTGTCGATTTTCGCTTTTAGATGATGTTCCAAAACATTTTTCTTTTGAGCTTGAAGAATGCTTTCTTTATCTTTTGATAAATAAGCACCTCGTCCTGATTTCTTTCCAGTTAAATCAATAGACACTTCTCCCTCTTTGGAACGAACAATGCGAACGAGCTCTCGTTTTGATTTCATTTCTTGCGTTGCAACACATTTTCGTAACGGAACTTTTCGATTGCTCATACTCATCACCTCTATTCGATTTCGTCTTCAACAGAATCGAATCCGAATGCGACTACGCTATCTTCTTCTGTTACAATACCAAGTTGTTTCGCATCAGACTCACTCTTAATATCAATTTTCCAACCTGTTAATTTAGCTGCAAGACGTGCATTTTGTCCACGTTTACCGATAGCTAATGACAGTTGGTGGTCTGGAACAACAACTGTTGTTGCTTTTTCTTCTTCATCTACAAGTACTTTCACAACTTGTGATGGGCTTAAAGCATTGGCAACATATTCTACTGGATCATTTGACCAGCGAACGATGTCAATCTTTTCACCTTTTAGTTCGTCTACAATGCGTTGTACACGTTGTCCTTTCGGTCCTACACAAGAACCTACTGGATCTACATCAATGTTCTCTGCATGTACAGAGATTTTAGAACGATCTCCTGCCTCACGTGCTACAGAACGAATTTCAACCGTTCCATCATAGATTTCAGGAACTTCCATTTCGAATAAACGTTTTAAAAGACCAGGATGTGTACGTGATACGTAAATTTGTGGTCCTTTTGTTGTTTTTTCTACTTTCGTAATGAATACGCGAATACGATCATGTGGTTTGTATTGTTCGTTTGGCATTTGCTCACTTACAGGTAATAAAGCTTCTACTTTTCCTAAGCTTACATAGATGAAACGAGCATCTTGACGTTGTACGATACCAACCATGATATCTTCTTCACGGTCACTAAACTCAGAGTAAATAACACCACGCTCAGCTTCACGCACTCGTTGTGTTACAACTTGTTTTGCAGTTTGTGCTGCAATACGACCGAAATCTTTTGGTGTTACTTCAATTTCTAGTACGTCACCATCTTGATAGTTTGGATTAATTTGTCTTGCTTCTTCAACAGAAATTTCAAGACGTGGATCAAACACATTATCAACAACGTCTTTACGTGCTAAAACTTGGATTGTTCCCACTTGTGGGTTAAAGCTCACACGAACGTTTTGTGCTTGGTTAAAATTGCGTTTATAAGCAGAGATTAACGCTGCTTCAATCGCATCAATAATAATATCTTTGCTAATTCCTTTTTCTGACTCTAATACGAGCAAGGCATCTAACAACTCAGTGCTCATGAAGATCCCCCTTCTAACTAAAACGTAACAGCAAGTCGCGCATTTGCAACTTTGTCCATTGGAATTTGGATTTCTTTTTTACGTGTTTTAATTGTTAATAATAGTGTAATTGTAGTACCATCGTAGGAAAGCATTTTTCCTTCAAACATCTTTTCACCATCAATCGGCTCATATGTTTTAATTGCCACTTGTTTTCCTACCGCTTGCTGGAAGTCTTTCTCTTTCTTTAATGGACGTTCTGCTCCAGGAGATGACACATCCAAAAAGTAAAGATGAGGAATTGGATCCTCTTTATCTAAAGCTTCGCTTAAACGTTCACTCACCGCACCGCATTCTTCAATGTCGACTCCCTTTTCAGAATCGATGAATACGCGTAAGAACCAGTCTTGTCCTTCTTTCACATACTCTACATCTACAAGTTCAAGATTTAACTCTTCAACAATTGGCTGCGCAAATGCTTCTACAACTTCTGTGACTTTCTTATCCATAAACAGCCTCCTTCCTGCCGCCATGTACCATTCACAAGAAAAGACCCCGTCCATAGAACGGTCTATCTTATTCTTTCTCGTTAGCTAACAAAAGCCCCTGCCGTTAAGCAGGGAATATCTGTCTTAGTATTACCAAATTTAAGAAGTAAAACTTGTAACAAAATATGTATATACGACAGAAATTTCTTACCTCTCCACATCAATAAAATGTAGATAGTAACACGAAAGAGTGGGTTTCCCCACTCTTCTTTTCACACAATATACATGACATGGTTATCTCGGTTAATAGTATACCATACCAAATGTTGATTTGCAAAGACTTTTCCTACCTATCAGAACAGCGATAACTGGTTTTGATCCGGCAAATCACCTAAACAACCTTGACTATCTAAATACTCAATAATTGTTTTCGAAACCTTACTACGCTGCTGCAAGTCTTCTTTTGATAAGAATTCTCCATTTTTGCGTGCTTCCACAATACTTAAAGCTGCGTTTGTACCAAGACCAGGCACCGCATTAAATGGAGGGATTAATGAGTCTCCATCAATAATAAAGTCTGTTGCATGTGAGCGATATAAATCCACCTTTTGGAATGAGTATCCACGCTCACACATTTCAAGTGTCATTTCTAGTACAGTCAATAAACTCTTCTCTTTCGGTGCTGCATCTAAACCTTTTTGCGCAATTTCATCAATTCTTGCACGTATAGATGCTGAACCTTTTGCCATCGCTTCTACGTCAAAGTCATCTGCACGAACCGTAAAGTATGCCGCATAGAATAAAAGCGCGAAATGTACTTTAAAGTATGCGATACGCACAGCCATAAGTACGTAAGCAGCCGCATGGGCTTTCGGGAACATGTACTTAATCTTCTTACATGAATCAATATACCAACCTGGTACATTATTACTTTTCATGTCCTCTTCCCATTCTTCTGGTACACCTTTACCTTTACGTACTGACTCCATGATTTTGAAGGCTAATGATGGGTCTAAACCTTGATAGATTAAATATACCATGATGTCATCACGACAACCGATAACTTCACTCAGCGTACATGTACCGTTATAAATTAACTCGTTTGCATTACCAAGCCATACGTCCGTACCATGTGATAACCCAGAAATTTGGACTAACTCTGAGAACGTCGTCGGTTTCGTCTCTTCTAACATCTGTCTTACGAATTTCGTACCAAACTCTGGTATACCAAGTGTACCTGTTTTACAGTTAATTTGTTCCTCCGTTACGCCTAACGATTCTGGCCCTGAGAAAATTTTCATTACTTCTGGATCGTCCGTTGGGATTGTTTTTGGATCAATACCACTTAAATCTTGTAACATACGAATAACTGTCGGATCATCGTGTCCTAGTATATCAAGCTTCAGTAAATTATCATGAATAGAGTGGAAGTCAAAGTGTGTTGTTCTCCACTCAGCACCTATTGAATCTGCTGGATACTGTATTGGTGAGAAATCAAAAATGTCCATATAATCTGGCACAACGATAATACCACCTGGATGCTGCCCTGTTGTACGTTTTACACCGGTACATCCTGCTACTAAGCGGTCAATTTCTGCATTTCGAATTGTTAAGTTATGATCATTTGCATAACCTTTTACATATCCATAAGCAGTTTTTTCCGCAACTGTACCAATCGTTCCTGCACGATATACATAATCTTCACCGAATAGTACTTTCGTATAGTTATGGGCACGTGGTTGGTATTCCCCGGAGAAATTCAAATCGATATCGGGTACCTTATCTCCTTTAAATCCAAGGAACGTTTCGAACGGAATGTCATGTCCATCTTTTACATATGGAATATTACAAGTTGGACATTCTTTATCCGGTAAGTCAAAACCAGAACCTACAGAACCATCATTAAAGAATTCTGATTGCTTACATTTCGGACATACATAGTGTGGTGGTAATGGATTTACTTCTGTAATTTCCATCATCGTTGCAACGAATGATGAACCTACCGATCCACGCGAACCTACTAGATATCCGTCTACTAACGATTTTTTCACAAGCTTATGTGAAATTAAATAAATTACGGCGAATCCATGCCCGATGATACTTTTTAATTCTTTTTCTAAACGAGCTTCTACAATTTCAGGTAACTCTTCACCATAAATGCTACGCGCCATTTTATAACTCATATCACGCGTTTCATCATCTGCACCTTCAATTTTCGGTGTATATAGATCATCTTTTACTGGATGAACATCACCAATTAATGATGCAATCTTTTGTGTATTCGTTACGACAATTTCTTTCGCTACATCTTCACCTAAAAATGAGAAACACTCTAACATTTCATCCGTTGTACGGAAATGTACAGGTGGTAATGAATGTCGGTTTAACGGATTCGCTCCACCCTGTGAACTTACTAAAATTTTACGATACATTGCATCTTCTGGATTTAAGTAATGCACGTTTCCTGTAGCCACAACTGGTTTATCTAACGTCTCACCTAGTTTTACTAAGTTAGAAATAATTGTTTTTAATTGTCCCTCATCTCGAACGAGTTCACGCTCTACTAAATGACGTAACACTTCTGGTGGCATTACTTCAATGTAATCGTAGAACTGCGCAATTTCTTCTACCTCTTCAGGAGCTTTTTGCATCATCGCCTCAAACACTTCACCTTTATCACAAGCCGTTCCTACTAAAATACCTTCACGATACTTTTTTAATAGTGATCTTGGTACTCGTGGTACACGGTAAAAGTAATTTAAATGAGAATATGAAACAAGTTTATATAAATTTTTCAATCCAACATCCGATGTAGCAAGTAATGTCATATGACTTGGACGCCCGCGCTTATATGCATCCCCTTGTCCCATACTATCGTTTAATTGATCGTGATATTCAAAACCTTTTTCAATTACATCTTTTAACATTTTCACTAGTAAGTATCCCGTTGCTTCTGTATCATAAATTGCACGGTGATGCTGAGTTAATTCAATGTCCATCTTTTTACACAACGTATTTAAACGGTGATTTTTCATTTCTGGGAATAAGAATCGTGCAAGCTCTAACGTATCTATTACTGGATTTTTTGTTTTTTCTAAACCAGCTTTTTTAAATCCTACGTTAATAAAGCCCATATCGAAGCTTGCGTTATGAGCAACAAGTGTATGGTCGCCCATCCATTCTTCAAACTTTTTAAACACTTCGTCCACTTCTGGTGCGTCGGTTAACATATCATCTGTAATACCTGTTAATTCAATGATCGTTGCCGATAATGGTTGATGCGGATTTGCAAAAGATTCAAAGCGGTCAATAATTTCGCCGCCTTTTACTTTTACAGCAGCTAACTCAATAACTGTATCATATACAGCTGATAAACCTGTCGTCTCAACGTCGAAAACAACATACGTTTCCTCTGCAAGTAAACGATGCGCTTCGTTATACGCTATTGGTACACCGTCATTCACTAAGTTTGCTTCCACACCATATATAACTTTAATTCCAGCTTTTTTCCCAGCTGAATATGCTTCTGGGAATGACTGTGCAACAGCATGGTCTGTAATGGCAATAGCCTCATGCCCCCATTTACCAGCTTGAGCAACAAGCTTAGAAACTGGAGTAACAGCATCCATTTGACTCATTGGCGTGTGAAGATGGAGCTCTACTCGTTTTTCACCTTCTGGTGCTTTATCTTTACGAGACGGTCCTGTTATTTCATTAATATCATTTGCAATCATTACTAAATCTCGAACAAATGTATCATTTTGAACAGAACCACGAGCCTTCACCCACATTCCTTTTTTCAAGGATTGTAGCATTGGAATATCTTCTTTATCACGTGAGAACATTTTGATCATAATCGAATCTGTATAATCCGTTATTTTTAAAGTTAATAACGTACGTCCACTACGAAGCTCTTTCGTTTCCACATGGAAGACATATCCTTGAACTGTTTTTCTTCTTTCTTCATCTTGAATTTCTCGCATTGGTGTAATCTCTTCATCTGGCTTAATAAGATACCCGAGTGTGATCGGCCCTTCATGCACAACGCTGCTTTCTTCAGCTTGCTTCTTCGCCATTTCTTCCATAGCTTGTATAACACGCTCGCGGTCTTCTTGCTGCGTTTGCTCACGAAACTTTTGCATTTCTTCTGTATTTTGCTGTATATGTGTGTCTAACTGGAAACGCGGGAATCCAAAAGCCTCGTATTGATCCCCTACTGGTTTCGCAACGTTTTTCTTTAAAGCAGTAGATTCCAGCTCATTATTCACATTTATAAGTAACTTCACTCCATTGACCTGCGGAAGCTGCTTCTTTAAATAAGCAAACATAGGTGAAAATGTAATTCGTTCCGTACAAAGTGGCCAATATGCCCTCACTTCTTCTTCAGTAAATTGTTTGTTCTCTGTTTCTAATGCAAATGTTGTTCTTGCAATATGAGAAAATGATTGCTTAAGCTTTGTCTCTAGCAATTCATATAATTCTGTAGGCAAAATACGTGGCACTTGTAAATTAAAATGCCAACTTTTATTCGCTTTATCGATAACGAGCCTTTCAATACCACCGCCTTGTAAATATTGATTTATAAGGTCGTCTGGTATTTGCAACTGCTGGAGCAAAATTTGAAATCGCTCTTTTTGTTCATTTGTTAAAGACATAAGCACTCTCCTTCCATTTGCTATTATAAATTGAAACGTACTACAAAGAAAGATTTCTCCCTTCTTCTTTTACAAAATACGTTTACAAAGAAAGAGAAGGTACCTCATTACGAGGTACCTCTTCCTATTTTAAAATATTAGCAATATATGTTTGAAGTTCTTCTACTTTTACTTCTTCAGACTCACCTGTAGCACGTACTTTCACTTCTACAATACCTTCGTCTGCTTTTTTACCAACTGTCACCCGAACTGGAAGGCCGAATAAATCAGCATCAGCAAATTTAACACCTGCACGTTCTGCACGATCATCTAGTAATACTTCATATCCTTGCTCTTGTAATGAGTTGTAGATGTTTTCACCCATTTCACGTTGTGCATCAGACTTCATATTCACTGGAATTACATGCACATGGAACGGTGCAACAGCTTTTGGCCAAACTAAACCGTTCTCATCATTAAACTGCTCTGCAATTGCTGCCACTGTACGAGACACACCAATGCCGTAACAACCCATAATAAGTGGTTGTGTTTTTCCGTTTTCATCTAGGAATGTTGCGTTCATTGCTTCACTATAACGAGTTCCTAATTTAAATACATGACCAACTTCAATTCCGCGTGCGAAAAGAATTGTTCCGTTTCCGTCTGGAGATTGGTCTCCTTCTTGAATGAATCGTAAATCCGTATATTGACTTACTTTAAAGTCACGTTCTGGATTTACATTTACATAATGGAATCCTTCTTCGTTCGCTCCTGAACATCCGTTGACAATTGATGCTACAGCGTGATCAGCAATAATTTCGATATCACCTGTTACACCAATTGGACCTAATGAACCAACTTCACAATTTAATAATTCTTTTACTTCTTCATGAGAGGCAAGCTCAACAACGGAAGCACCGTATACATTTTTCACTTTTACATCGTTTACTTCATGATCACCACGAACAAGTACCACTACTAATTTCTCATCTACTTTAAATACCATAGACTTAATGCACTTTTCAGCTTCGATGTTTAAGAATGCAGATACTTCTTCAATTGCTTTTTGGTCTGGTGTTGCTACTTTTTCAAGCTCTTTTTCTGCTTCGTCACTCTTCGTATACGTAGCTACAACAGGAGCCATTTCGATGTTCGCTGCATAATCAGATGTATCAGAGTATGCAATTGTATCTTCACCAACATCAGATAATACCATAAATTCATGTGTATCTTTTCCACCCATTGCTCCAGAATCAGCAATAACCGCACGGAAATTCAAGCCACAACGAGCAAAAATGTTAGAGTATGCTTTGTATAAGCGATCGTACACTTCATCTAAGCTCTCTTGCGTAGCATGGAAAGAGTATGCATCTTTCATTAGAAACTCTCTTCCACGTAATAAACCGAAACGAGGTCTTTGTTCATCACGGAATTTTGTTTGAATTTGATATAATGTTAACGGTAATTTTTTATACGATTTCACTTCATCACGTACAAGATCCGTAATTACTTCTTCATGTGTCGCTCCTAATGCAAATTCACGAGCGTTACGATCTTTCATACGCATTAATTCAGATCCGTAAGAATACCAACGACCTGACTCTTGCCATAATTCTGCAGCTTGCATCGCTGGCATTAATAATTCTACAGCACCTGCGCGCTCCATCTCTTCTCGAACGATACGTTCTACTTTGTGTAGTACTTTTAATCCAAATGGTAGAAAACTATAAATACCAGAAGCATTTTGACGCATAAAACCTGCACGAAGTAATAACTGATGACTCTTAATCTCCGCATCAGCTGGAACTTCACGTAATGTAGGACTAAATACCATACTTTGTTTCATTTATTCGCACCTCTTCATTTTACTCTTACACGCAGGAAAACCCCTCACCTCGAGTTAGGTGAGGGATTTTATTCTACGAGCTCTATTTCATTATAAGTTTCACTTTATTTTACAAGAAAAACTTACGAATGTCATTCCAAGTTACAACTAACATAAGTAACATTAATAATGCAAAACCAATAAAGTGAACCATTCCTTCTTTTTGACGGTCAATTGGTTTCCCGCGTAACGCTTCAATTAAGAAGAAGAACAAACGTCCACCGTCTAAAGCAGGAACTGGTAGTAAATTAAATAAACCAAGGTTAATACTTAAAACGGCTGCTAAATTTAATACACGCGTAAATCCATAATCTACCACTTGATCTGTAAGATTATAAATTCCTACTGGACCTGACAACTCATTAATAGAGAATTGACCCGTTACTAATTTCACAAGAGATTCAAAAATTAGTTTCGTCCAATAATATGTTTGTTCAAAACCTGATTTAATCGAACCCATTACTGTTTTCTCTACTGGAGTGTAAACACCAATTCTACCAATTTCTTCTTTACCTTCTTTATCAAGCGTTGGCGTTACTTTCACATTAAACTGTTCACTATCACGCTTTACTTGTAACGTAAGTTCTTTATTCGGGTTTTCACGTACAATGGTAACAACATCTTTCCATGTACTTGTGTTTTTCCCATCAATAGCTTGAATTGTATCATTTTCTTTTAATCCAGCTTGCTCTGCTGCACTATTCTCCATCACTTTTCCGACCATTGGTTTGTCAACAGGAACACCTTGTACAAATCCAAGAATCACAAAAATAACAAATGCTAAAATGAAGTTCATTGCAGGACCCGCAAAGATCGTTAAAGCACGTTGACCTAATTTCTTAGAGCCAAACTGTCTATTATACGGAGCAATTTGAATTTCTTCACCAGCAGTAATAATACGGGCCTTTTCATTCACTCGGAATGTTTGAAGCTCTTCCTCGTACTCTTCATAACCCGAAATTGTTAAATTATGCTCTAAATCAGATTGTTCGACTTCAATAACGCGAACATTTGGATACTTTTCATATCCATCAAAAACTAATTTTACAACTTCGTCTTTTTCGTTTAATACAAGTCCAACCTTTTTCCCAGGCTTTAACTCAACTGTATCTGCATCCTCGCCAGCCATTCTTACATAGCCGCCAAGGGGCAGTAATCGAATCGTATACACCGTTTCATTCTTTTCAAATGAGAATATTTTCGGACCAAAACCAATCGCAAACTCACGGCATAAAATACCTGCTCGTTTTGCGAAATATAGATGCCCTAGCTCATGGAAAAATACGAGTGCACCGAAAATTAATATAAAGGCAATCGCTGTATTCAATTCCATACCACCTTTGCTAAATTTGTTCCATCACAAACCGTCTTGTGGCTGCATCAATTTCCAGAATTTCCTCTAAGCTTGGACGTGCAATGACATTGTGATGGTTCATTGCTTTTTCAATGAGGTCTTCCACTGTTAAGAAACCAATTCTCTTTTGTAAAAAAGCTTCAACAGCTACTTCATTCGCTGCATTCATTACAGCTGGCATACTTCCACCTGTTTTTCCAGCTTCATACGCAAAGCGCAAGCAACGGAAACGTTCTTGATTCATTTTCTCAAAATGCAATGTACCCATTTCCCATAAATTTAACTGCTTTGTGTCTGAAAGAGGCAATCGATCAGGATATGTAAGTGCGTATTGAATTGGCACTCGCATATCAGGTGAGCCAAGCTGTGCCATCACACTACGATCTTCAAATTCAACCATAGAATGAATAATACTTTCTTTATGTAAAACAACATCGATTTGCTCATAAGGGATACCGAAAAGCCAATGTGCTTCAATTACTTCTAGCCCCTTATTCATCATTGTAGCAGAATCAATTGTAATTTTCGAACCCATTGACCAGTTTGGATGTCGAAGCGCATCTTCTACGGTCACATGATGCAATTCATCTCTCGTTTTATCACGGAAACTTCCACCAGAAGCCGTTATAATTAGTCGAGAAATTCTTTTTTCATTTTCACCATTCAAGCATTGAAAAATAGCTGAATGTTCACTGTCTACTGGAAGTAACGAAACATTATGTCTTCGCGCTGCTTCCATTACAAGATGCCCTGCAGTTACTAACGTTTCTTTGTTTGCAATTCCAATTGTTTTTTTCGCCTCAATTGCACGAAGTGTCGGTAACAACCCTACGCTACCTACAACAGCATTTACTACTATCTCCGCATCTGGATGTAATGCTACTTCTAAAAGTCCTTCACTACCATATACAATCTTTGTATTACCAGAGACAGCTTGTAATTTTAAAACATCTTCCTCTCTTTGCACAGAGACAATTTGCGGAGAAAATTCTTGAATGACCTTTACTGCGTAGTCAATATTTTTCCCTACAGAAAAAGCAACGAGACGGAATTGGTCTGGGTGCGAGCGTAATACATCTAAAGTTTGTGTACCAATTGATCCGCTTGCACCTAATAAACTAATGTTTTTCATGACTCCAACCCCTCGTTCATTTATTAATTGTATTGTAATAAGAAGTAGAGAATTGGTAAAACGAATAACCAACTATCTGTTCGATCTAATATACCACCATGTCCAGGTAAAATTGTACCTGAATCTTTTACGCCATAATGACGTTTAAATGCAGATTGTACTAAATCACCAATTTGTCCAAAAATAGAAATGATAATTGTCAGCACAATTAAAATTACTACATTCGATTCCACTGGGAAGAACATGTTGTAAACAAGCGCCACAATAATTCCACAAACGATGCCGCCTAATGAACCTTCAATCGTTTTATTTGGACTAATTTCTGGCCATAATTTTCTTTTTCCTAATGCTTTTCCTACGAAATATGCACCTGAATCAGTAGCCCATATAACAAATAATGCGCAAAACACATATTTAATTCCTAAAATTCTCGTTTCATTCAAATATAAGAATCCCATTGCAACATATGTTGTCGCCATTAGTAAAAATGAAGCATTATCAAAAGTAAATGTATTCTTAGAAAGGACTGTATATGATAAAAGTAATAGAACAATCACAAATGTGATTTCTAATTTACCTAATCCAATCCAAGTAAACAGTTCTGATGCACTACTTGGAATTAAAATAATCCATAATAATACTGCAGCTAAAACTGTTGGTACTGAAATAAGCGTAAGCTTATTCATACGAATTAATTCATATAAACCTATAGAAGCAAGTGCATACACTAAAACCGTAAAAGGCACGCCACCGTAAATTACGATGGGAATGAATAGCGCGGCAGCAACCACTCCAGTAATAATTCTCTGTTTCACTACCAAACCCTCTCTTTCTACACGCCTCCGAATCTGCGCCCTCTATGCTGAAAGTCTGTAATCGCATTTAGCAAATGTTCCTCGGTAAAATCTGGCCAATACACATCTGTAAACCAAAATTCCGAATATGCAATTTGCCATAACATGAAATTACTAATACGTAGCTCTCCGCTCGTACGGATTAACAATTCTGGGTCAGGTAAAGAACTCGTCATTAGGTAGGAAGAAAGCATTTCTTCGCTTACATCTTCAACACGAACTTTTCCTTCCTCACTATCTTTCATCATATGTTGCACAGCAGAAACGATTTCATCTCGACTTCCATAGTTTAACGCGAAATTCAGAATTAATCCCGTATTCTCTTTCGTCTCTTCCATGGCCTTCTCCATCGCTCTGCGTGTATGCGTAGGAAGACGATCTTGTTGCCCTATTACACGGACTTGTACGTTCTCTTCAATCAATTCTGGTAAAAATGTACCTAAAAATTCTTCTGGAAGCTTCATTAAATAATCAACTTCCTTTTTTGGTCTTTTCCAGTTCTCAGTTGAAAAAGCATAAAGAGTTAATACTTTCACATTAAGTTTGCTTGCAAATTTTGTGATTTTCTTTACAACTTGCATGCCTTCATGATGTCCCGCAATACGAGGCATCGCTCTCCTCTTTGCCCACCTTCCATTACCATCCATAATAATGGCAATATGTTCTGGGATGTATCCTTTTTTCACTTCTTCAACGAGATGATCAAACGATGTGTCCTTTTTACCTTTAAAAAAAGGAAAGTTTTTAAACATCATTCATACCCTCCAACAAGCAGACGTATGCCTAAAAGTGTAAAAAGACCCCCTTAAGAAGAGGGTCATATTTGCGAAAGTATCGCTATTACACTTCCATGATTTCTTTTTCTTTGTTTTTTGCGATTTCGTCAACTTTTGCAATATATTTATCTGTTTCTTTTTGGATATCTTCAGTATATCCTCTTAAATCGTCTTCTGTAATCTCGCCAGCTTTTTCAAGCTTCTTAAGATCATCGTTACCGTCACGACGTACGTTACGAACAGCAACTTTTGCTTCTTCAGCATATTTTTTCACAACTTTTACAAGATCACGACGACGCTCTTCTGTTAATGCAGGGAATGCAATACGAATTACAGTTCCATCATTAGAAGGGTTTAAGCCTAAATCTGCTTTTAAAATTGCTTTTTCGATATCACCGATAGAAGTTTTATCATACGGTTGAATTACAAGTAAACGTGCTTCTGGAACTGTAATGTTCGCTAATTGCACAACTGGTGTTGGTGCACCATAGTAATCAACTTGTACTTTATCTAATACAGACGCGTTTGCACGACCAGCGCGAACTGTTGCTAATTCGCGTGAATAAGCAGCAACCGCTTTTTCCATTTTTTCATTTGCAGACTTCAATACTTGTTGTCCCATATTTATTTCCCCCTTACAACTGTTCCGATATTTTCGCCTAACACGGCACGTTTAATATTCCCTTTTTCCATAACTGAGAATACAATTAATGGAATATCATTATCCATACATAGAGAAGAAGCTGTAGAATCCATTACACCTAAACCTTCTTTTAATACATCTAAGTAAGTAAGTGTTTCGTATTTCGTAGCTGTTGGGTCAATAGATGGATCTGCATTATATACGCCATCCACATTGTTTTTCGCCATTAAAATTACGTCAGCTTCAATTTCCGCTGCACGTAATGCTGCCGTTGTATCTGTAGAGAAGTATGGGTTACCAGTACCTGCTGCAAAGATAACAACACGTTTTTTCTCTAAGTGACGAACTGCTTTACGACGAATGTAAGGCTCTGCCACTTGACGCATTTCAATTGAAGTTTGTACGCGAGTTTGAATTCCGATGTTCTCCAAGCTATCTTGAAGAGCTAATGAATTCATAACTGTCGCTAACATGCCCATGTAATCCGCTCCTGCACGATCCATGCCCATCTCACTTCCAATTTTTCCACGCCAAATGTTACCGCCGCCAACAACAACAGCAACCTCTACATCTAGTTCTGCAATTTCTTTCACTTGTTCCGCAACTGACTTAATAACAGCTGGGTTGATTCCAAATCCTTGCTCGCCAGCTAAAGCTTCTCCACTTAGCTTTAAAACGACACGATTATATTTCGGTTTACTCATAATGAACCTCCAATTGCTTACATCTTTATTTTAAAAAAGGGAACACAATGTGTTCCCTAATCTGTATTAGTTACTACCTTTTACTTGGTTCATTACTTCTTCAGCAAAGTTGTCTTCGCGTTTTTCGATACCTTCACCAACAGCGTAGCGAACGAATCCTTTTAATGTTGCGCCTTTAGACTCAACGAATTGACGAACTTTCATATCAGGGTTTTTAACGAATGCTTGGTCAAGTAAGCAAATCTCTTCGAAGAATTTGCCTAGACGGCCTTCAACCATTTTTGCAACGATTTTTTCAGGCTTGCCTTCGTTTAATGCTTGTTGTGTTAATACTTGACGCTCATGCTCAACTTCTTCAGCTGTTACAGCATCACGATCGATGTATTTTGGGTTAACTGCAGCGATGTGCATTGCTACGTCTTTAGCAGCCGCTTCATCAGTAGAACCTTCAAGAACTGTTAGAACACCAATGCGTCCACCCATGTGTAGGTAAGCACCGAATGCATCTGCATCAGTTTTTGATACGATTTCGAAACGACGAAGTGTAAGCTTTTCACCAATTTTAGCGATTGCTTCGTTGATGTGCTCTTCAACTTTTTTACCGTTTTCCATTGTTTGAGCCATAGCTTCTTCAACGTTAGCAGGCTTCTTAGCTAATAGGTGAGCAGCTAATTCTTTAATTAATGTTTGGAAACCTTCGTTTTTTGCAACGAAATCAGTTTCAGAGTTTAATTCTAAGATTAAACCGTCGTTACCGTTTGTTTCGATGAAAGTTAAACCTTCAGCAGCGATGCGGTCTGCTTTTTTAGCAGCTTTCGCGATACCTTTTTCACGTAAGAAGTCAATTGCCTTCTCCATGTCGCCGTTAGTTTCTGTTAAAGCTTTTTTGCAGTCCATCATACCTGCGCCAGTTTTTTCACGTAATTCTTTTACCATTTGTGCAGTGATTGCCATACTTTTCATCCTCCTAAAATATGTATTTATACCTTTTATAAAGGTGTTTATACCTTAAAAAAGGTGATAAAAGGCCGAACCCCTTATCACCTTTCCAACTTTGTTACGCAGTAACAGTTTCTTCACCTTGTTTTGCTTCAAGGATCGCGTCTGCCATTTTAGATGTAAGAAGTTTTACAGCACGAATTGCATCATCGTTCGCTGGGATAACGTGATCGATTTCGTCTGGATCACAGTTTGTATCAACGATACCGATGATTGGAATGTGTAATTTGCGTGCTTCAGCAACTGCAATACGCTCTTTACGAGGGTCTACTACGAATAATGCACTTGGAAGACCTTTCATATCTTTAATACCGCCTAAGAATTTCTCAAGACGCTCTAACTCTTTTTTAAGTTGAACAACTTCTTTCTTAGGTAGTACTTCGAAAGTACCATCTTCTTGCATTCTTTCGATGTCTTTAAGACGCTTGATACGCTTTTGGATTGTTTGGAAGTTAGTTAATGTTCCACCTAACCAACGTTGGTTAACGAAGTACATACCAGCACGAGTTGCTTCTTCTTTAATAGCTTCTTGTGCTTGTTTTTTAGTACCTACGAATAAGATGTCTCCGCCTTCAGCAGCGATGTCACGCATAACTTTGAAAGCTTCCTCAACTTTTTTCACAGTTTTTTGTAAGTCGATGATGTAGATACCGTTACGCTCTGTGAAAATGTAACGCTTCATTTTTGGGTTCCAACGACGAGTTTGATGTCCGAAATGAACACCAGCTTCAAGCAATTGCTTCATAGAAATTACTGACATAATATAGTTCCTCCTAAATGGTTTTTGATATCCTCCGTTTACTTCATCTCTAAGCGAAACTACAAACGTAGCACCAACACTTAAATCAGTAAACGTGTGTACTTTGTACTGACACCACTGCTTACTATATCATACTGAAATATTACAATCAAGTCGAAAATGCGAACAATGTAAAACTTTCTTTGTTCATACTCGAATTCTAGTATTACCAACCTACATTTCTTTTAAGCAAAAAAAGTGAAATGCAATTCATGGCCTTTCAAAAAAATGCGATTATGACGCTATGTACGAACAACATCAATCTGTTATACAAAAAAACTCTCCTCAAAAAATGAGAAGAGTTTTATAAATTAGTTTGTTTTTAATTTAGCAAGTTCATGTAAGAATTTGTCGTTTAGTACTTTAATGTATGTTCCTTTCATACCTAAAGAACGCGACTCAATTACACCAGCACTTTCTAATTTACGAAGTGCATTTACGATTACCGAACGAGTGATTCCTACGCGGTCAGCAATTTTACTTGCAACAAGTAAACCTTCTGTTCCGTTTAATTCTTCGAAGATGTGCTCGATTGCTTCTAACTCACTGTAAGATAATGAGCTGATCGCCATTTGAACAACAGCTTTGCTACGTGCTTCTTCTTCAATTTCTTCTGCTTTTTCACGTAAAATTTCCATACCTACAACAGTTGAGCTGTACTCAGCAAGAATTAAATCATCATCTAAGAACTCTTGACCAAGACGAGCTAAAACTAATGTACCTAGACGCTCACCGCCACCAACGATCGGTACGATTGTAGTTAAGCCTTGACCAAATAATTCTTTATTTTCTACTGGGAATGCTGTGTAAGCACTGTTTACATCTAAGTTTGAAGATGTTTCTGTAATGTTGAATAAGCTTTGTGTATACTCTTCTGGGAATTGACGCTCTGCAAGCATTTGTTTCATACGCTCATTCTCGATTTGTTGGTGAATTGCATAACCTAGTAATTTACCACGACGGCTTACTACGAATACGTTCGCTTCGATTACTTCACACATTGTGTCAGACATTTCTCTAAAGTTTACAGGCTTTCCTGCTGCGCTCTGTAATAACGCATTTAATTTTCTTGTTTTTGCTAATAATTCCATTTCAAAAGTTCCTCCTACATGTTACTCACATATTTTTTCATCACTTGGAAACTAGGGCGAGTCACCTGATGACACTATTACAAAATAAACTGGCTCACATCTTTATTTTTAGCAATCGTTGCTAATTTTTCCTCAACGTATTGAGGCGTTATCGTTATTTTCTCTAACGTAATTTCAGATGCTTCAAACGATAAATCTTCAAGGAGCTTCTCCATAATCGTATGAAGTCTTCTTGCTCCAATATTATCTGTATCCTGATTAACTTGATAAGCAATCTCAGCAATCTTACGAATAGCTTCGTCTGAAAATTCAATTTCTATACCTTCAGTCGCTAATAAAGCAATATATTGTTTAATTAACGCATTATCAGGCTCGATTAATATTTTAACAAAATCATCCGTCGATAATTTTGTTAATTCTACTCGAATCGGAAATCTCCCTTGTAATTCCGGAATCAAATCTGACGGTTTAGACATATGAAACGCTCCAGCTGCAACGAATAAAATATAATCCGTTTTTACTGATCCGTATTTTGTCGCAACATTTGATCCTTCTACAATTGGTAAAATGTCACGTTGCACACCTTCACGTGATACATCTACACTATTCGACTGCTTACCAGCAATTTTGTCAATTTCATCGATAAAAATAATCCCGAGCTGTTCAGCACGATAAACAGCCTCTTGTGTAACTTCATCCATATCAATTAAGCGCTGTGCTTCCTCATTTGTCAAGACTTTTCTTGCTTCTTTTACAGAAAGTTTACGTTTTTTTGTTTTTTTCGGCATAAAACTTCCTAATGCATCTTGAAAATTCATCCCCATTTGTTCCATGCCAGTTCCTTGCAGCATATCGAACATGGAAGACTGTTGTTCAGTCACTTCAATCGATACAATTTCATCTTCAAGAAGTCCTGCAGCAAGCTTTCTTTCCACATCTTGACGTTTCTTTTCGATTTCAACATCTTCCTGTGAATCTGTTGTTTGATTCGAATTTTGAGCGCCACCAAATAGCATTTCTAATGGGTTTTTAAATCCAGATTGCTTCTCCGGACTCGGCACTAAAATTTCAACAAGACGTTGGTTCGCTTGTTCTTCTGCTTTGTCTTGTACTTTTACTACCATTTCTTCTTTCACAATGCGAACTGACGTTTCCACAAGGTCACGTACCATCGATTCTACATCTCTACCTACATATCCAACTTCTGTAAATTTCGTGGCTTCAACCTTAATAAAAGGTGCTCCAACGAGTTTCGCCATTCGTCGTGCTACCTCTGTTTTACCAACACCTGTCGGTCCAATCATTAAAATATTTTTAGGTGCAATTTCATCACGTAGATTTTCAACTAATTTACTTCGGCGGTATCGATTTCTTAAAGCTACAGCAACCGCTTTCTTCGCATCCTTTTGACCGATAATGTATTGATCTAATTTTTCCACAATTTGACGCGGAGTAAAATGTAAATGCATATAAAATGCCTCCCTTACGATTCTACAATTCTTCCACAATTATATTGTGGTTTGTATACACACAAATATCGCCTGCAATGTCTAAACTCGCTTTCGCAATTTGCTTCGCTGTTAAATGTTCACTTGCATATTGTTTTAAAGCACGACCTGCTGAAAGCGCATAATTTCCGCCAGATCCAATTGCTAAAATACCATCATCCGGTTCAATCACTTCTCCCGTACCTGAAACAAGGAGCATCGTTGTTTTATCCATGACAATGAGCATCGCTTCTAGCTGACGTAACATTTTGTCACCGCGCCATTGCTTCGCCATCTCAACAGCAGCACGCTGCAAGTTTCCATTATACTCTTCTAATTTCCCTTCAAACATTTCAAAAAGAGTAAATGCATCAGCAACTGAACCTGCAAAACCAGCTAAAACTTTCCCTTGAAAAAGTTTACGAACTTTACGAGCTGTATGTTTCATTACAACAGCATTTCCCATTGTCACCTGGCCATCTCCAGCCATTGCACATTCTCCATTATGATGAACTGCAAATATCGTTGTAGCGTGGAAATTTCCCATAGAAAAAACTCCTTTATATGTTTTTATAGCTTTAAAAGCAATTTATGCCCGTGGGTGATGCTTCATGTAGACAGAACGCAATCTTTCTTTAGAGACATGCGTATAAATTTGTGTCGTAGACAAATTTTCATGACCGAGTAGCTCCTGTACAGTACGTAAATCTGCCCCTTCATCTAACATATGTGTAGCAAATGTATGCCTTAACATATGAGGACTTATACGCATTGTCAGTGAAGCTTTCTTAATGAGTTCATTTAATACATAGCGTACTCCTCGACTTGTCAGCGGCGTGCCTTTCGCATTTAAAAATACCATATGAGATTGTTCTTCAGTTTTCTTGGCTAACTGTTTTCTCCCGTTCTCTATATAAGTAATTAAAGCATCTTGTGCATAGCTCCCGAACGGAATATACCTTTGTTTTTTTCCTTTTCCCATTACTAAAATTGTTCCCACCGCAAAGTCAATATCGGTAAGTTGTAAATTGACACATTCACTCACACGGATCCCGGTCGCATACATCAACTCTAATAAAGCTTGATTCCTTTGACCTAACGGGGTTTCCGTATCAGAAACTTCAAATAATTCCTCTAATTCTTCAGCATATAAAAACTTTGGGATTGACAATTCTTTTTTGGGGAGTGACGCAAGTGCAAACGGATTATCCTTCCGATAACCTTCACGCATCAAAAAACGATATAAACTTCGTAAGCTTGATACTTTTCTTGCGACAGATTTACGGGCTAACTTTTCATCGTGCAACGTCGTTAAGTACAAACGAACATCCGCGTATGTAATATCTAAAAAAGAGGATATGCCTTCTCGCTCCATAAATTGCACAAAATGTTCTAAATCATTTTGATAACTTGCAATTGTATATTTTGAATAATTTCTTTCAATTTGTAAATATCCAACGAATAATTGTAACAATTTCTTCACATTCACACAATTCACCTCAATAAAGGCTACTAAATCGTATCACAACTTAGTAGCCTTTGCAAGAAATTTAACTAAATATTTACAAAATTTCGAATCGTTTCTAAAGCGCGTGCTGCATAGGCTTCATTACGTTCTGCTTTTTTCTTAATTTTCTTCTCTAACGGTGCAAACAGACCGAAGTTTGCATTCATTGGCTGGAAGTTTTTCGCGTTTGTCGCAGTAATATAATTCGCCATACTTCCCATTGCAGTTACAGGTGGCAATACAACCGGCTCTTCACCTTTTACAAGTCGAGCAGCGTTGATACCTGCTAGCAATCCTGAAGCCGCCGATTCAACATACCCCTCTACTCCAGTCATTTGACCAGCGAAGAATAAATCATCACGTTGTTTATATTGGTATGTTGGACGAAGTAAGTTAGGTGAATTAATAAACGTATTACGATGCATTACACCATAACGTACAATCTCTGCGTTTTCCAGTCCCGGAATCAACTGTAACACTTCTTTTTGCGGTCCCCATTTTAAATGCGTTTGGAAACCTACGATATTGTATAACGTCCCCGCTGCATCATCTTGACGTAACTGAACAACAGCATATGGCGTTTTCCCTGTTTTTGGATCTTCTAATCCAACAGGTTTCATCGGTCCAAATACTAGTGTTTGTCTTCCTCTACTTGCCATAACTTCTACCGGCATACAACCTTCAAAGAAAATTTCTTTTTCAAATTCTTTTAAAGGTACTGTTTCAGCAGCGATTAAAGCCTCGTAAAAACGGTCAAATTCCTCTTCCGTCATTGGACAATTTAAATATGCCGCTTCACCTTTATCGTAACGAGATTTTAAATACACTTTATTCATATCAATGCTGTCTTTCTCAACAATCGGTGCTGCTGCATCATAGAAATAAAAGTAGTCTTCACCCGTTAATTCTTTTAATTGCGCAGAAAGATCAGGCGACGTAAGTGGACCTGTCGCAATAACAGTAGGACCTTCTGGAATTTCAGTGATTTCTTCATTCACCACAGTTACGTTCGGATGATTTTTCACATATTCCGTTACTTTTGCCGCAAATTCATGACGATCTACCGCTAAAGCCCCTCCTGCTGGTACAGAACACTCATCAGCTGCACGAATAATAACAGAATCCATTAAACGCATTTCTTCTTTAATAACACCAACAGCATTTGTTAATGTATTTGCGCGAAGCGAGTTACTACATACTAATTCTGCAAATTTATTTGTGTGATGAGCTGGCGTTTGCCTTACCGGTCTCATTTCGTATAATCTTACTTGGACACCACGTTTTGCAATTTGGTAAGCTGCTTCACTTCCTGCAAGACCTGCGCCAATGACGTTTACTACTTGTGTTGTCATATATTTATCACCTTTCCTTTTCTTCCCGAAAAAAATGTGAGCAGTTACGCTCACATTTGTTGTTCTTCTTCATAATCACACGAAATACATTGTACTTGTACGCCTTTTTTCAACTTCTTCTCTACTAGCATACCTTCACACTTCGGACATTTACGGCCAATCGGCTTATCCCAAGATACAAAGTCACACTCTGGATACGTACCGCACCCATAGAAAAGACGTTTCTTTTTATTACTACGACGTTCAATAATTTGACCTTTATCACATTTCGGACAAGTAACACCGATTTCTTTCACAATCGGTTTTGTATTACGACAATCTGGGAAATTCGAGCAAGCCATAAATTTCCCGTATTTACCCATTTTAAAGACCATTGGGTGATTACATAATTCACAATCTTCCCCAGCTGGTTCATCTTTAATTTCCACTTCACGCATTTCTTTTTCCGCTTTTTCTAAACGCGGTTCAAATCCTACGTAGAAATCATCAACAATTTTTACCCAATTCGCATTTCCTTCTTCTACTTCATCGAGGCTTTGCTCCATGTTAGCAGTAAATTCAATGTTAATAATTTCCGGGAAAAACTCTAAAATAAGTTCAATTACTATTTCACCTAGTTCAGTTGGAACGAAGCGTTTATTATCCAAACCTACATATCCACGTTTTTGAATCGTTTCAAGTGTCGGTACGTAAGTCGACGGTCTTCCAATTCCAAGCTCTTCAAGTGTTCTTACTAAACGAGCCTCTGTATAGCGCGGCGGAGGTTGTGTAAAGTGTTGCTTCGGTTCTAAATCCTTCGAAAATACGGTTTCCCCTACTTCTAAAGGTGGCAACATCTTATCCTTTTCTTCAGCCCCATCATCTTTCGACTCTACATACACTTTCATAAATCCTGGGAACTTTACAACCGATCCACTTGAACGGAACTGAACATTATTATTAATGAGTCTCGCTGTCACAGTATCCATTATAGCAGACGCCATTTGACTTGCAACAAATCGCTCCCAAATCAATTTATACAATCGAAGTTGGTCACGACTTAAGAAACTCTTTAGTTCCTCTGGCTTTCTCATTACCGAAGTAGGACGAATTGCCTCATGCGCATCTTGTGCGTTCGACTTCTTCGTTTCTTTCTTCTTTTCTGTTCCTATGTATTCCGTACCAAACGCCTCAGTAATGTACGTACGTGCCTCTGTTTGAGCTGTTTCTGAGATACGTGTTGAATCAGTTCTCATATACGTAATAAGACCTACAGTTCCTTGTTTTCCAAGATCAATTCCTTCATACAATTGCTGCGCAAGCATCATCGTTTTCTTTGCTCGCATGTTTAACTTACGCGCCGCCTCTTGTTGCAAGGAAGATGTTGTAAATGGTAATGCTGGATTACGTTTTCGCTCTTTTCTCGTTACATTTTCAACTGAGAACGCATTATCTTTCAGCCGTTCAATTATTTCATTCACTTGTGTTTCATTCGTTAATTGAACTTTTTCACCATCTACACCGTAAAAGCTTGCTTCAAATGTGTCTTTCCCTTTCACAAATTCTGTCTTAATTGTCCAGAATTCTTCAGGCTCGAAACTTTGTATTTCTCTTTCACGTTCGATAATTAAACGAACTGCTACAGATTGTACGCGTCCTGCACTTAATCCTTTTTTTACTTTCTTCCATAATAAAGGACTAATATTGTAACCAACAAGACGATCTAGTATACGTCTTGCTTGTTGTGCATCTACTAAATTCATGTTAATCGCGCGAGGATGTTTGAATGATTCTTTTATTGCATCTTTTGTAATCTCATTAAACACAACTCGGCAATCTGATTCAACATCCACATTTAACGTATTGGCTAAATGCCAAGCAATAGCTTCCCCTTCGCGGTCTGGATCGGCCGCGAGATAGACTTTCTTTGCTTTTTTTGCTGCTGATTTTAAGTCTTTTAAGACGGGACCTTTACCACGAATGGTAATATACTTCGGGGTGAAGTTGTTCTTTACTTCTATCCCCATTTGGCTTTTAGGTAAATCGCGAACGTGTCCCATAGACGCGACAACTTTGTATTTTTTCCCTAAATATTTCTCAATGGTCTTCGCCTTAGAAGGCGACTCCACGATTACGAGGTAATCTGACATGCTAGTGCCTCCTTAAGAGGTGGATTCAAGTCTTCATTAATCTTATTGATTTCTCTTGTTTTTGTCAATCAAGAATGAATATACCATACAGTGCCTATCTACCATTTGTCAATAATTGTTTAATAAAAACATAAAAATATAAGGTTAATTTAAAATCTCTTCCAGTATATCTTCTGTATTTCTTACTAGTTTCGCTCCTTGTTGAATGAGATGATTTGTTCCTGATGCACTATCTATAAATATAGGTCCAGGCAGTGCAAATACCTCTCTATTTTGCTCTAGAGCAAGGTCTGCGGTAATAAGTGTTCCACTTCTTGATTTCGCTTCTACAACTAAAACACCTTTACTTATGCCACTAATAATGCGATTCCTTTTTGGAAAATACCATTTTTTCGGTGCATAGTGCGGAGGATACTCTGTTAATAACAATATATATTCATTCCACACTTCATATAAATATCGATTCTCTCTTGGATATATATACGATAATCCATGTCCTAGTATCGCAATTGTTGGGCAATGCCGTCTTACTGTAATTTCATGAGACATCGCATCTATCCCTCTTGCAAATCCACTGACAATAAGCCATTCTTTTTCTAATAATGGATGTAAAATAAATTTCAAACTTTCATATCCATATAAAGTCGGTTCTCTCGTTCCAACAACCGCTAATTTATTCACTTTATTGAGAAAATCTTTTTCTCCTTTTCCATATAATACAAAGGGAGGATCTTGTATTTCACGTAATAATTTTGGATAATCTTCATCCCATATTGTCATATAAAAGAATCGATTTTTCTCTAAATAAGATATATATTGTGGGAGATTTGAACTTTGAAGAAAATTTACTAATTCTGAAGATTTTTTCGAGGATATTCCAGTGTAACATTCAATTTGTTTTGCATTAAAACTGTATATTTCCTTCAATTCTGGATCGACATGTAATAGCCTCTCTATCGCCTTCCAATGGTCTGCTAACAAGTAATGAAGATGTAATAATCGTTCTCTTTTCATCCCAATTCTCCTTACCCATAATTTTTATTATGTTAACAAGAAGTTTGTAAAAAGACACCTTCAAGCAAGAAGGTGTCTTTCAACAGATTAGTAGTTTTTACAAGTCTCAAATAGACCTTTTTCTTTTAAGACAGAGATTAGCGTTTCACCCATAACTGCTGGAGTTTCCGCTACTTTAATACCACAAGCTTCCATCGTTTTAATCTTTTCTGCAGCAGTTCCTTTACCGCCAGAAATGATTGCACCAGCATGACCCATACGTTTGCCAGCAGGCGCTGTTTGGCCGCCAATGAAGCCTACAACCGGTTTTGTCATATTAGCTTTCACCCATTCAGCTGCCTCTTCTTCCGCTGTACCACCGATTTCACCAATCATAATTACAGCATGTGTTTCTTCATCTTCATTAAATGCTTTTAACGCATCAATAAAGTCTGTACCGTTAACAGGGTCTCCGCCGATACCTACAGCCGTAGATTGACCAATACCTTCTTGTGTTAACTGATGTACAGCCTCATACGTTAATGTACCAGAGCGAGATACGATACCTACATGACCTTTTTTATGAATGTACCCTGGCATAATACCAATTTTACATTCATCAGGTGTGATAACACCTGGGCAGTTCGGTCCAAGTAAACGTGTATGTTTACCAGCCATATATCTCTTTACATTTACCATATCTAATACAGGAATTCCTTCAGTAATACATACTACTAAATCAATTTCTGCATCAACTGCTTCCATAATTGCATCAGCCGCAAAAGCGGGTGGAACGTATACAACTGAAGCGTTTGCGCCTGTTGCTTTCACTGCATCTTCTACAGTATCAAATACTGGTACACCTTCAATATCAGTGCCACCTTTACCTGGCGTTACACCACCGACAATTTTCGTACCGTATTCTATCATTTGCTTTGTGTGGAATAACCCTTGAGAACCTGTAATACCTTGAACAATAACTTTTGTATCTTTATTAACTAATACGCTCATTTTTCTCCCCCGCTTTCTATTAGCCCACTAGTGAAACAATTTTTTGTGCACCGTCTGCCATAGATTCTGCTGCAACAATATTTAAGCCAGACTCATTTAAAATTTTCTTACCTAACTCTACGTTTGTACCTTCAAGACGTACAACTAAAGGCAATTCAAGACCTACTTGTTTCGTTGCTTCAATAACACCTTCTGCAATAACATCACACTTCATAATGCCACCAAAAATGTTAACGAAGATACCTTTTACATTTTTGTCAGAAAGGATAATTTTGAATGCTTCTGTAACCTTTTCAGCTGTCGCACCGCCACCAACATCTAAAAAGTTAGCTGGATCGCCATGGTAATGTTTAATGATATCCATAGTAGCCATCGCTAAACCTGCACCATTAACCATACAACCGATATTTCCATCTAAAGGAATGTAGTTTAAGTCATATTTAGAAGCTTCGATTTCTTTTGCATCTTCTTCATCAAGGTCACGAAGTTCTAAAATATCCTTATGGCGATATAAAGCATTAGAATCAAAGTTTAATTTCGCATCTAATGCCATAACTTTACCATCACCTGTTGTAACAAGTGGGTTAATCTCTGCGATAGAGCAATCTTTTTCGATAAAAGCACGGTATAAGCCCATCATAAACTTCACAGCTTGTCCTACAAGCTCTTTTGGAATATTGATGTTAAATGCAATTCGGCGTGCTTGGAAGCCTTGTAAGCCTACTGCTGGATCAATATATTCTTTAAAGATTTTTTCAGGTGTTTTTTCTGCTACTTCTTCAATTTCTGTTCCGCCTTCTTCAGAAGCCATTAAAACAACTTGAGAAGTTGCACGGTCTAAAACAAGACCTACATAATATTCTTTTTTAATATCGCAACCTTCTTCGATAAGTAAGCGTTTTACTTCCTTACCTTCAGGACCTGTTTGATGTGTCACAAGTGTAGTTCCTAAAATGCTCTCTGCATATGTACGAACTTCATCTAAATTTTTTGCAACTTTTACTCCGCCAGCTTTGCCGCGTCCACCAGCGTGAATTTGTGCTTTCACTACACATACATCCGTTCCTAATTCTTTCGCCGCTTCTACAGCTTCTTCTACTGTAAATGCAACCTTCCCGTTCGGAACGCTAACCCCATAGCTTCTAAGGACTGCCTTACCTTGATACTCATGGATATTCATGGTCCCATCCTCCCCTGTTTTCCTGTTTTACTCGAAAAGTTTTTTAATGTTTAAAAAACATTACATTGCCATTGTATAAGATGATTGGCACGCTGTCTACAATAAAGTGTCAGAAAACTGAAATCGCTTTATTCTTTTTGGAAAATAGTAATGTTTATATGTCAAAATACAAAATAAGCTGCGTTTTCGCAGCTTATTTTTGAATCATATCTTTAATTGGCGCAAACGATTTTCGATGTTCTTCTAATATGCCATGCGCTTCAATCGCTTCTAAATGTTGTTTTGTGCCATATCCCATATGTTGTTCAAATCCATATGCAGGATACTTTTCTCCAAGCTCTTTCATCATACGATCTCTCGTTACTTTCGCAATAATGGATGCAGCTGAAATAGAAATACTTTTTGCATCACCTTTAATAATAGATGTTTGCGGAATTGGTGTAGGGAGTTTCATCGCATCAATTAATAAATATTGTGGTGTACAAGATAAATTCGCAACAGCATCTAACATCGCTTGTTTCGTCGCTTGATAAATATTTATTTCATCAATAACTTGCGGTGATACAATTCCAACTCCAATTGCAATTGCTTGCGCTTTAATTTCATCATAAAAACGCTCACGTTTCGCTTCACTCAACTTTTTCGAGTCATTTAACCCCGGAATATAAAAATCCTTAGGAAGAACGACAGCTGCCGTCACAACAGGCCCAGCTAACGGTCCACGACCTACTTCATCTATACCTGCGATATATGTGAGACCTTTTTCACGTAATGCATTTTCATATTTAGACATTTCTAGAAATTTTTCTTTTTCCTTTTGTGCTAACTCTTTTTGTTTATACCACTTCGAAATGAGCTTTTGTACCCCTTTTCGCTCATCTTTCATTAATATCTGAAAGCGGTCGTCCTCTTCACTCATAATTTCTTGTAGTAAATGTTCCGCCTCTTGAATCGTCACTTTTTGCATTCATGCCACTCCCTTTATATACAAAAAAGAAAAGACGTACAAACGCACGTCTTATACTTCTTCTACTTTTTCTGCATCTTCTGTCTGCTCTGCAAACTCTTCTGGTGTTTCAAACGTCATTTTTCCAAGTTTGCCACCACGAAGCTCACGAAGTACAAGTTCAGATGTTTTATCATAATCAATCATTCCGCCGCCCATTAAACAGCCTCTATTTTTTCCAATCGCATCAAATAACTCCACGATATCTTCTGGAATGTCATTTAAATTATAGCGCTCTTTTAATCGCTCTGGGTAATGTTTCTCCATAAAACGTAGCGCATAAACAGCTACGTCTTGTAGATTTAAAATAGAATCTTTAATTGCACCAGTCGTAGCTAGACGTAATCCAACTAATTGGTCCTCAAATTTAGGCCATAGTATACCTGGTGTATCAAGTAATTCCATTTCCTTCCCAACTTTAATCCATTGCTGAGCTGTTGTCACACCAGGACGATCTCCTGTTTTAGCAATATTTTTCTTCGCTAACTTATTAATCAACGTAGATTTACCAACATTCGGTATCCCCACAATTAATGCACGAATCGCTCTCGGTCTAATACCTTTTGCAACCATTTTATCAAATTTCTCTTTCACTAACACTTTACAAGCCGCTGCAATTTCCTTCATACCTTGTCCAGCCTGTGCGTTAATTGAAATTGCCATATGGCCTTTTTCTTTAAAATATGCGATCCATTGCTTTGTTAAACGATCATCTGCCATATCCGCTTTATTTAAAACAACAAGCCTCGGTTTATGTGTAATAATCTCATCGATCATCGGATTTCGAGAAGATAAGGGTAATCGAGCATCTACAAGCTCAATTACAACATCAATTAACTTTAATTTTTCTGTTACTTGGCGTCTAGCCTTTGCCATATGTCCCGGGAACCATTGAATTACCATGTTGCCACCTTCTTTTTCTTTTATTTCACAATACGAGCATCTTTTAACGGCCAATATAGTATATTTGCCTTTCCAATCACTTGGTCCATTGAAATTGTACCAATCGAACGGCTATCTTTACTAAAACGACGATTATCGCCTAAAACAAATAATTGACCTTCTGGAACAGTTTTCTTTCCTGTCATTTCTTCAAGAGTGAAATCATATGTAAGCGGTCCGTCAGCAATTTGTTTTTTCTGCTTGTCTAAATACGGCTCCTCATAAGCCTTTCCGTTAACATATAGTTTATCATTACGATACTCTATTTCATCGCCTGGCAGGCCGATAATACGCTTAATATAATCTTTATCTTCCGTTGCTCGGAATACAATAATATCAAATCGTTTCGGATCTCCTATGTGATAACCAATTTTATTAACAATCATTCGATCGCGATCATGTAATGTAGACGCCATCGATACTCCATCTACGAGAATTGGCGCAAAGAAAAACTGTCTAATAACACCTGCTAATACAACAGCTATCAAAATTGCCTTGATCCATTCCCAAAGTGAACTCTTTTCTTTCTTCATGCTTTTCCCCTCCACGATTATGTAAGCTGATCGTATTATATCAAAATTTTATATAGATTGGAAAAAGGGAGCTTGTGCATTTACAAGCTCCCATACATGTCTTATCGAATTTCTTTAATACGTGCTTTTTTACCGCGAAGGTTACGTAAGTAATATAACTTAGCACGACGTACTTTACCACGGCGAAGTACTTCGATTTTCGCGATTCTTGGCGTGTGAACTGGGAATGTACGCTCTACACCTACACCGTAAGAAATCTTACGAACTGTGAATGTTTCACTGATTCCGCCACCACGACGTTTAATTACAACACCTTCGAAAAGCTGAATTCTTTCACGAGTTCCCTCAACTACTTTTACGTGTACACGTAAAGTGTCTCCAGGACGGAATGAAGGAAGGTCAGTTTTTAATTGGCCTTTTGTAATTTCTGCGATTAATTGTTGCATATTAAATTCTCTCCTTTAAACAGATGCTCTTATAAAGTCTAAATAAATTACAGCGGAACATCGTTAATACGGCTACTGATTTCAGCAGCACAAGTGTTATAATAGCATATTGCTAAGGCTGTTGCAATAGAAAATATATCAAGCACTTATTTGCCTTCTTTAATCTGTTCTAGCCACTTCTTTTCTTGCTTAGACAATTCTCGTTCTTCTAGTAAATCCGGTCTACGCGTGTACGTACGACGCAACGATTCTTTATGTCGCCATTCATCAATATTTTTATGATTTCCCGACATTAATACATCTGGCACTTTCATACCACGAAAATCAGCTGGACGTGTATAATGAGGATGCTCTAATAAACCTGTACTAAACGAATCCTCGACTTGTGAAGCATGATTTCCTAGTACTCCTGGAAGGAGACGTACGACACTATCAGTTATAACCATAGAGGCTAACTCTCCACCCGTTAATACATAGTCACCGATAGAAATCTCATCTGTTACGAGATGTTCACGAATTCGTTCGTCATATCCTTCATAATGCCCACATACAAAGATTAAATGTTCTTCCTCTGCAAGCTCTTCCGCTTTCTTCTGAGTAAACCTTTCACCTTGCGGACACATTAAGACAACTCGCGGCTTCCGCTCTGTCTCTTTCGTTAAATCTTCTACAGCATCAAAAATAGGCTGAGGAGTTAACACCATCCCAGCGCCGCCACCATACGGATAATCATCCACACTATTATGCTTACTCGTTGTATAATCGCGGAAATTGACAACACGAAGCTCTACCGCTTCTTTTTCTTGTGCTTTCTTTAAAATTGAAGATCCAAACACACCTGTAAACATATCTGGAAACAAAGTTAAAATGTCAATTTTCATTATAGTAGCCCTTCCATTACATGAATGGTTACTAATTTATTCTCAATGTTAACTTGAAGCACAACATCATCAATATAAGGAATTAACAAATCTTGACCTTTTGGACGTTTAATTACCCAAACATCATTTGCACCAGGAGATAGAACTTCTTTTATTGTCCCTAGCGCTTCTCCTTCTTCCGTTACAACGTTGCAACCAATAATTTCATGATAGTAGTATTCACCTTCAGCTAGTTCGCCTAATTGATCTTCAGGCACTTTTAAAAGAGAACCTTTAAACTGTTCTACTTCATTTACATTCCCATATCCTTCAAATGTCAATAAATCAAATGTTTTATGTTGACGATGAGAAGTAATCTTTACTGGGAAAGGCTCTCCACCTTTTTCATTCGATATGTATAACGTATTCCCTACTTTATATCGCTCTTCTGGAAAATCCGTACGAGAAACCACACGAATTTCTCCTTTTACGCCATGAGTATTTACAATTTTTCCTACGTTAAACCATTTTGTCATAAACAGTATGTCACCCCTGGTTTCTATATAAATTAAGCATCCCCATTTCACATATGGAACATGCAACTTCTCTTTAAATGTTAAAAAAGGGAGAGGAATAACTCCTCGCCCTTTTTACGTTTATTGAATTTCCAGTGTTACTTTTTCACTATTGTGATGTCCCACTGAATACAAGAGCATTCGAATTGCTTTCGCAACTTTCCCTTGTTTTCCAATGACTTTTCCAACATCCTCAGGATGTACAGTTAATCGATACTTTATCTCTCCGTTGTAAAGTTCCTGTGTAACTTTTACATCTTCAGGATAATCGACAAGAGGCTTGACAATCGTCTCGACTAACTTCTTCATAGTCATTGCCTCAATTACTTACCTTGTTTAGATAAGTGGAATTTCTCCATGATACCTTGGTTAGAGAATAAGTTACGAACTGTATCAGATGGTTTAGCACCATTTCCTAACCATTTTAATGCTGCTTCTTCGTTGATCTTAACTTCAGCTGGTTGAGCAACCGGATTGTAAGTACCGATTTCCTCAATGAAACGTCCGTCACGAGGAGAACGAGAATCTGCAACAACTACACGATAGAAAGGAGTTTTTTTAGCTCCCATACGTTTTAAACGAATTTTAACTGCCATTTATAAAGCACCTCCGAATTTATTTCACACAGATAATTATATTAGCAAAAAGACTATTGCTTTGTAAAGTATTTTTTCTTAACAGAGCCATCTTTTTTCCTTACATGAATGGAAACTTCAATCCACCTAGTCCTTTTTTCTTACCTTTTTGCATTCCAGTCATCGTTTTCATCATTTTTTTCATATCATCAAATTGCTTGATTAAACGATTGATTTCTTGTACCGTTGTACCGCTACCTTTGGCAATGCGTTTTTTGCGACTAGCATTGATTATTTCCGGTTGTTCTCGCTCTAATTTAGTCATAGAACGAATAATTGCCTCAATATGCCCAATTTGTTTTTCATCAACTTGTGCATTTTTCAGCCCTTTAATTTTATTTGCACCAGGAAGCATTCCTAACAATTCATCAAGCGGTCCAAGTTGACGCACTTGTCCAAGTTGTTCTAGGAAATCGTCAAGTGTAAACGAAAGCGTACGCATTTTTTGCTCAAGTTCTTTTGCTTTCTCTTCATCAACTGTAGCTTGCGCTTTTTCAATTAATGTTAAGACGTCTCCCATCCCTAAAATACGGGATGCCATACGTTCTGGATGGAACGCTTCAAGTGCATCTAGTTTTTCACCCATACCAGCAAATTTAATTGGCGTATTTGTAACAGCTTTAATAGACAATGCCGCACCACCGCGCGTATCACCATCCAGCTTCGTTAATACAACCCCTGTTAAACCTAGCTGTTCATGGAAACTTTGTGCAACATTAACCGCGTCTTGTCCTGTCATCGCATCGACAACAAGGAAAATTTCATCCGGTTTCGCAACTTCTTTCACTTTCGCTAATTCATCCATTAGTTCTTCATCAATATGCAGGCGACCTGCTGTATCAATTAAAACATAATCATGATGATCTTCTTTCGCTTTTGCAATCGCTTGTTTCGCAATTTCAACAGGACTTACTTGATCTCCTAAAGAGAATACAGGCATGTCCAATTGCTTCCCTAATGTTTCAAGCTGTTTAATCGCTGCAGGACGGTAAATATCCGCCGCAACAAGCATCGGTTTACGATTATGCTTTTTACGAAGCAAATTCGCAAGCTTACCTGTCGTCGTTGTTTTACCTGCACCTTGCAGACCAACCATCATAATAACAGTCGGTGGCTTATTAGCAACAGCAATTTTGCTTTGCTCTCCGCCCATAAGTTCTGTAAGTTCTTCCTGTACAACCTTAATTACTTGTTGTCCAGGTGTCAAACTTTTCATTACATCTTGTCCGACAGCACGTTCAGATACACGCTTTACAAAATCTTTTACTACTTTAAAGTTAACGTCCGCTTCTAAAAGAGCTAGACGAACTTCTCTCATCATTTCTTTCACATCGGCTTCAGAAACTTTTCCTTTGCCGCGGATTTTTTGCATCGTCTGTTGAAGTCGGTCGGCTAATCCTTCAAATGCCATATTGCCGCCCTCCTAATCTAATTTTTCGATAGCTTCAACAACTTGTTTCATTTCTTCATTCACATGCTCTTCTTCGCTGATTAGCTGTTTTAGCTTTGCAACAAGTCGCTGTCGCTCTTGAAACTTTTGAAGTAATACTAATTTTTCTTCATATTCTTCAAGCATCGCTTCAGTCCGTTTAATGTTATCATACACGGCTTGGCGACTTACATCAAATTCTTCCGCAATTTCACCAAGAGATAAATCATCTAGATAATAAAGCGACATATAACTTCTTTGTTTTTGCGTTAACAACGATTGATAAAAATCAAATAAATAGTTCATTCTCGTTGTTTTTTCGAGCATGTTGGATCATCCTTTGTTAAGTGATTTCCCTTTACATGAATTAGTTTACATGGAGTACAAAAGAGTGTCAAGTTTTTTTCTTAACATCTCATATTTTTATAGAAAAAGAAGCGGAAAATACCGCTTCTTTCACTTATACTTCTTCTGTTTCTACTAAGTTCGCAAATAAACCATATACATATTGTTCTGGATCGAACTGTTGCAGATCATCCATTTGCTCTCCTAATCCAACGAATTTCACCGGTACATCCATTTCGTTACGAATTGCTAATACAATACCACCTTTAGCAGTTCCATCTAACTTCGTTAAAACAATACCAGTCACATTCGTTGCTTCACGGAATGTTTTCGCTTGACTTAAACCGTTTTGTCCTGTTGTTGCATCAATAACAAGTAATACTTCATGAGGAGCTCCTGGTACTTCACGCTCAATTACACGCTTTACCTTCTCTAACTCTTTCATTAAGTTTACTTTATTTTGTAAACGTCCTGCTGTATCACATAGTAATACATCTACTTTACGTGCTTTTGCAGCTTGTACAGCGTCATACATAACCGCTGCTGGATCAGACCCTGATCCTTGTTTAATCACTTCTACCCCAACGCGATCGCCCCATACTTCTAATTGTTCAATCGCTCCAGCACGGAATGTATCTCCTGCTGCTAATAAAACAGACTTACCTTCTGATTTAAACTTATGAGCCATCTTACCAATTGTTGTCGTTTTACCTACACCATTCACACCAACAAATAAAACAACTGTCAAGCCATCCTTTTGCTCATTAATTTCATTAGTAAAATCACTGTCACCTTTATAAATCTCTATTAATTTTTCCGAAATAACAGCTTGTACTTCTTTTGGATCTTGAATATTACGACGTTGCACTTCTTCTTTCAGCTGGTCGATTAATTCCATCACTGTCGAAACGCCTACATCTGCACCGATTAAAATTTCTTCTAATTCTTCGAAGAAATCTTCATCTACTTTACGGTAACGAAAGACTAAATCATTTACTTTATCTGCAAACGAATTTCTCGTTTTTTCTAATCCTTGTTTAAACTTCTCTGTTACCGTATCTGTTTGTTTTGAAATTTTTTCTTTTAGTTTTTTAAAAAAGCTCATACTGTCCCATCCTTTCTATTTGCTTGCAACTAGTTCTTCTCCATCATCTAAACGAACCGAAACAAGTTTAGATACCCCTGACTCTTGCATTGTTACACCGTACAATACGTCAGACTCTTCCATTGTACCTTTTCTATGTGTAATTACAATAAACTGTGTCTCATCACTAAATTTCTTTAAATACTGAGCAAAACGGGCAACGTTTGCCTCATCAAGAGCAGCCTCTACCTCATCTAATACACAGAATGGGACTGGGCGTACTTTTAAAATACCAAATAGCAGCGCAATTGCCGTTAAAGCACGCTCTCCACCTGAAAGTAAACCTAAGTTTTGCAGTTTCTTCCCTGGCGGTTGCGCTACGATATCAATACCCGTATTTAATAAGTCCTCTGGATTCGTCATAACTAAATCCGCTCTACCGCCTCCAAATAATTCAGAGAACACCGATTGAAACTCCATTCGAATTCCTTCAAACGTAGTAGAAAAGCGTTTTTTCATTTCTTCATCCATTTCAGTAATAAGTTGGTGCAATGTCGTTTTTGCTTCTTCTAGATCATCTTTTTGCTCTAGTAAGAATGTATGACGCTCTGCCACACGCTCATACTCATCAATTGCTCCTAAGTTTACTGTACCTAGCTCTTCGATGGAGAGTTTAATTAGTTTCACCTTTTTACGTGCATCCTCAGCAGGCATCACCATTGTATACTTCAGTTTTGCCGCTTCAAATGAAATCGTATATGTTTCACGTAAATGTTGTAATCTATTTTCTAACTCTACATCAAGTCGGTTTATTTTTACCTCTTGATCTTTCAACATCTCAAGAATGTATTTATGTTTACCTGTTGTTTCTTTCAGGTTACGCTCTAACTGTTCTACTCTCTCTTGTAACGATACACGTTGTTCACGACGAGAGCGAATTAACTCTGAAGTTTGATTGCGATCATATGCTTTCTTCTCAATCATATTCGTAATTTGTTCTTCACCACTTGAATTCGATGTCATTTCTTGTTTTAAGAATGCTAAATCCTCTTTCGTTTTGACAAGCGTTGCATCGGTTTCTTCTTTTTCCTTCGTCAATCGTTCTACTTTTTCTTTTTGATTAGATAAGCGTTGTTGCTTTTCAGCTGCTAACACTTTTAACTCAGTCATTTCTTTTTGAACTTTTTCTTTCGAAGAATGTTGCTCACTTTTTTGTTTTGTTAAAGCTGTGATTTTGCTATCTAATTCCGTAATCTCTGCCTGAAGAGTCGCTAAAATCTTTTCTAACTCTTCTTTACGGCCTTGCATTTTCACTTGGTCTTGCAAGAACCCTTCAATCTCTAAATCGTAAATAGATAACCGATCATTAATACGATGTTCTTCTAATTCTAAGCGACTAATTTCTTCTCTTAATTTCTGTTCATCTACACGCTCTGCTTCTACACTTTGCCTTAGTTCGCGTATTTGCACTTCTTTTTCTTGAATCTCTTGTTTTACTGCTTTAACAAAGTTTTCTAACTTCGTTGTTTTTTCTTCCATATCAGTTAACTTACTCGTCCACTCTTCTAGTTCACGTTGACGTCCTAATAAAGATGATTTCGCCTGTTTTACCGCTCCACCCGTCATAGAACCGCCAGGGTTTACTACATCACCTTCGATTGTTACAATGCGATAACGGTATTGCAATTGTTTCGCCAACTCATTCGCTCCGCGTAAATCTTTTGCAACAATAACAGTACCTAATAAATTTGAAACTACATTTTCATATTTATTGTTATATTGCACGAGTTCTGCTGCCACACCTACAAACGATGGGTGCTGATTTACAATACGTAATTGCTCAAATGATAACGATCTACCTTTAATAACAGCTTGCGGTAAAAACGTTGCTCGTCCATGTTTATTTTGTTTTAAAAACGCAATTGCATTACGAGCATGTTCTTCTTTTTGTACAACTATATGCTGCATCGCTGCACCTAGAGCAATTTCCATTGCAATTTCATATTCTTTCGGTACCGTTAGCAGTTCTGCAACAGCACCCTCAATACCTTGCAACCTATTTTCTCTAGCTTTCAATACTTCACGTACCCCTTGATAGAAACCAGAGTAGTCCTCTTGCATCTCTTCTAGCATTTCTTTTCGAGAACGTGCCTGTTGTACAAATTGATATGCTTGATACAGTTTTGTTTCGTTTTCACTATACTGCGCCTTGCATTTCCCAAGTGCCGCTTCTGTCTTTTGTATATTCGAAAGGATTCCAGCTACTTTTTCTTTTACTTGTTCATAACTTTCCACAAGTTTTGTCTTTTTCGCTGTAATTTCCATACGCATTTCTACATATTTCGCATTTTCTTCATCAAGGCGTTCATTTTTTGAGTTTTGTTGTTTAGATTGTTCTTCAATCATAGATAACTCATTACGATGACTAGCTTGTTGATTTAAAAGTTCAATATAGTCACCTTTTAAATTCTCAATTTGCTCTTCTAAATTGTCAGCAAACGTTGCAAGTAATTGCTCATTATCATGCAATTTCGTCTCCAACTCTTTTACATGATTTACAAATTGCATCAATACTTCTGTACTCGATTCAATTTCACCATCATAACTTGTAGCTTTCTCTGTTAATTCAACAATTAACTGTTCGAGTTGTGCACAATGCGTCGTTGCATTTTGCTTTCTCTCTTTTAATAGCTCACGCTGTCCTTCTAACTTTTCTAGCTCTTTACTAGAAAGTAAAAGTACTTCTTGCAGGGAATCTACAGACTCATCTACTGCTTGTAATTGGCCTCGTAATTCCTCTAGCTCTTCTTCACCTTTTTGTAAATGCGTTGACATTTTCGCTTCTTCGTTTTTATTATGCCCAAACTGATTTCGAAGCGCTTCCCATTTCTCATGTAATTCTTCAATTTCATGTACAATAAGCGCCGCTTCTACTTTCTCTAATTCTTCTTTTTTCTCGAGATAATCCTTTGCAATAGAAGCTTGTCTTTCTAAAGGTTCTACTTGACTACTTAATTCGTGAATTATATCTTGTACACGATTTAAGTTTTCTTGTGTGTCTGCTAATTTACCTTCAGCTTTCTTTTTACGAAGTTTGTATTTCAGCACTCCCGCCGCTTCTTCAAATACACCACGACGTTCTTCTGATTTACTACTTAAAATTTCTTCAACTTTCCCCTGGCTAATAATCGAAAAAGCTTCTCTTCCCATACCAGAGTCCATAAATAAATCGATAATATCTTTCAACCTGCATGATTGTTTATTAATATAAAAATCACTATCACCAGAACGAGATACACGACGCGTTACACACACCTCATTATATTCAATCGGTAAACGTTGATCTTCATTATTTAAAGTTAATGTTACTTCAGCAACATTAACCGCTCTTCTCGTATCACTACCTGCAAAAATAATATCTTCCATCTTTGCACCACGTAATGATTTTGCCGATTGTTCACCAAGTACCCAACGAATGGCATCAGTAATATTACTTTTCCCGCTTCCATTAGGTCCTACTACAGACGTTACACCTGGGACAAAATCGACAGATACACGCTCAGCAAAAGACTTAAATCCTGCTATTTCTAATCTTTTTAAAAACACGAAAGGCCTTCCTCCTATTCTCCGTTGCTATAAATGTTGTTTATACAAAAACAAACGATTATACGGATTTCATTTCCTTACATTGATAAACGAAAGGAAAGTTTCATTCTATGCACAAGGAATCCCCCTCATTCAAAGGGGGATTCCTTATAGTTGTTCTTTTAACTTTTTCAACGCTTCTGCAGCAGCTTGTTGCTCTGCTTCTTTTTTCGACTTGCCACTACCAAGACCTAAGGCCACGTTATTTAACGTAACACGTGACACAAATTCTCGATTGTGAGCCGGTCCTTTTTCTTGCAAAATTTGATACTCAATATTGCCACTACCATCACGCTGAATCAACTCTTGTAATTGACTCTTATAATCCATCACATGAGAAAAAGCACCTTCATTAATTTTAGGGTATACAATTTCTTTTAAGAAGCCCCATACTGTTTCTAACCCTTGATCAAGATAAAGGGCACCAATAAACGCTTCAAAGACATCCGCTAATAAAGCTGGTCGTTCACGTCCGCCTGTCATTTCCTCACCTTTTCCTAATAAAACTAGGCTACCAAATGACAACTCGTTTGCAAAACGAACAAGAGATGGTTCACATACAATAGCTGCACGTAGTTTTGTTAACTCTCCTTCGCTCATTGTCGGATATTTTTGAAACAGATACTGCGATACAGTAAGTTCCAATACTGCATCTCCAAGAAATTCGAGACGCTCATTGTCTTCATGCGGTTTTTTTCGATGCTCATTCACATACGATGAATGCGTAAATGCTTGAATCAATAATTTTTCATCTGTAAACGTAATACCTATTTTTTCTTGAAATACTTTAAACGCTTCACGATATTTTGTTTCGTATTTTTTTTCTCTATATTTACGGTACGGCATAGGTCCCTCCAGATATAAGCCGAGAAGCCCCGCTAAAAAACGGGACTTCATTCAAGCATTATAGATGACTCTCTATGTAAGTCACAGCATCGCCAACAGTAGCAATCTTTTCAGCATCTTCATCAGAAATTTCCATTTCGAATTCGTCTTCTAATTGCATTACAAGTTCTACTACATCTAGGGAGTCTGCTCCTAAATCTTCCTTGAAGCTTGCAGCTGGTACTACTTCTGTTTCTTCTACTCCTAAACGATCAACGATAATTTTTGTTACACGCTCTAAAACATCTGCCATTCCATTCACCTCCCCTCAAATATTATATTAAATATTGTCCAAAAAAACTAGCTGAAATCGATTCTTTTATTACATTACCATACCGCCATCAACATTTAACGTTTGACCTGTAATATATTTGCTTTGATCAGAAGCAAAAAACGTTACAGCATTTGCGATATCTTGCGCTTCACCAAACTGAGCTGCAGGAATTAATTTTAACATTTCAGCTTTTATATTTTCATCTAATACGTCTGTCATATCTGTCGCAATAAATCCAGGAGCAATTGCATTTACAGTAATATTGCGGCTTGCTAACTCTTTTGCTGATGTTTTTGTTAATCCGATTACACCTGCTTTAGCAGCAACATAGTTTGCTTGTCCTGGGTTTCCCGTTACTCCGACAACAGAAGCGATATTTACAATACGCCCATGACGTTGACGCATCATATATCGAGATACTGCCTTTGTACATAAGAATACACCTTTTAGGTTTGTATTAATAACTGTATCCCATTCTTCTTCTTTCATACGCATTAATAAATTATCTTTTGTTACACCTGCATTATTTACAAGAATATCAACTTGTCCAAATACATCTACAGTTTGTTTCACCATATTTGTAACGTCTTCAGCATTTGCAACATCTGCTCTTACTGCAATTGCATCCGAACCTAATTTCTTTATTTCATCAACTACTTCATTTGCCTTTTGCTCGTTACCAGCATAATTTACTACAACATTTGCCCCTTGTTTTGCTAAATCAATCGCAATTGCGCGACCAATTCCACGTGAAGCACCCGTTACTAATGCTACTTTCCCTTTTAACATCAGTTTTCTCCTCTCAAATTCGAAATGGTATCTTGTAATGTCTCTTCATCGTATATCGCGTATGCTTTCACTGATGAATCAATTGACTTCATAAGTCCAGCAAGTACTTTCCCAGGTCCAATCTCAATAAATGTATCTACCCCTTGACTCACCATATATTCAATGGATGGATACCATAAGACAGGCGAATAGAGCTGCTCGATTAGCTTTTCTTGAATATGCGCACCACTTGTAATAACGTCTGCTGTTACATTTGCGATTACCGGAATATTCGTATCTTGAATTGTAATTTCATTTAAGACACTTTGGAATTTCTCCGCCGCTGGCTTCATAAGCGCAGAGTGGAACGGTCCACTTACTTTAAGCGGAATTGCTCTCTTTGCACCATGTTCTTTCGCTCTTTGAGAAGCAATCTCGACTCCTTGCTTTGTTCCAGAAATCACAATTTGCTTCGTACTATTCATATTAGCAATTTGTACTGCATACCCTTCACTTGTTACTTCTTCTGTAACTTGTTTCAGCATATGTGGATCAGCACCTAAAATAGCCGCCATTGCACCTTCTCCGCCAGGAACAGCTTCTTCCATATATTCCCCACGTTTCCTTACAGCATATACTGCATCCTCAAAAGTTAATGCACCTGCTGCTACAAGAGCGCTATACTCACCTAAACTATGCCCTGCGACAAAGTCTGGTGTAATATCATACTCTTTTAAAGCTGTCAAAATAGCAAAACTCGTTGTTAATAAAGCAGGTTGCGCATTTGTTGTTAACGTAAGCTTTTCCTGCGGCCCTTCAAAAATCACTTCTGAAAGTGAGTCTTGCAACACCTCATCTGCTTTTGCAAATACATTTGCAACCTCTTTATTATTCTCTGCTAACTGTTTACCCATTCCAACTGCCTGTGAACCTTGGCCCGGAAAAAGAAATGCTAGTTTTCCCATTTCAAATCCTCCTCTTATTGGAGTGGCTCTTTCTCCATTACGCTTGAAATAGTAGGAATAACTTCTTTCGCTACCATTTCTCTCGTTTGACGAATCGCACTAAATATTGATTGGTCATTGGAAGAACCGTGAGCCTTAATGACAGGAGCCTTCAATCCAAATAATGCCGCTCCTCCATACTCCGAATAATCCATTTTATCTTTTAATACCATAAGTTTTGGCTTTAATACCGCTGCTGCTAATTTGCTCGTAAACGAACTCATTAACTGTTCTTTTAACATAGAGAATAATGCAAGTGCTGTTCCTTCTAATGATTTCAGTGCTACATTCCCTGTAAAACCATCACATACAACAACATCTGCTACACCTTGCAATAAATCTCTTGATTCAACGTTCCCAACGAAATTAATTGGGGCATCTTTAAGCATTGCAAAGACTTGTTTTGAAAGCTCGTTACCTTTACCATCTTCTGTTCCAACGTTTAAAAGTCCAACGCGAGGATTTTTAATTCCTCTTACTTTCTCAGCGTATACAGATCCCATTACTGCATATTGATATAAATGAATTGGTTTTGCATCAACGTTTGCTCCAACATCTAACATAACAAAACCTTCTCCATCAACAGTTGGCATTGTAGGGGATAAAGCTGGTCGCTCAATTCCTTCCATACGACCTACAACAAACAATCCAGCCGCCATTAAAGCTCCTGTACTACCAGCTGATATACAAGCATCCGCTACACCGTCTTTCACTTGCTGCGCCGCAAGTACCATTGAAGCTTGTTTTTTTCGACGAACCGCTCTTACTGGTTCATCTGTCGATTCAATTTTTTCGTCTGTATGAAGTATAGTAATTCGTTCTTCACTCGTTAAGTATTGACGAATTTCCTCTTCTTTCCCCACTAACGTAATATGTAAATCAGAATATTCCTTAATAGCTTTCATTGCTCCTAGTACGACAGCCTTTGGAGCATGATCGCCGCCCATTGCATCTATTGCGATTTTCATAAGTTGTTACCTTCCTCACTATAATTACTAGATCGATACATTTCAAAAGTGCCTGTAAAAACAAGTTCTTCTCCAACGAAGCTACGCACTTTGACAACCGTCCGTCCTTTATCATTCTCTACATCTTCCACGCGCGCTTTTGCAACAACACGCTCTCCTAATTTTACAGGACGAATGTATCGAATGGTAGACTTTGCAGTTAAAGCTAATTCTTCATCAATAACCGCAACAGCTAGTGAGTTTGCTTGTGCAAACAAATGATGCCCACGGGCAATTTGATTTCTTTTAAATACGTGTTCTACCTTCACTTCAAAAATAGAAATCGCATGTCTATCTAATTCTATATCAATAATTTCTCCGACAACCTCTTCTAACGGTAAAGATTTCACATCTTCTTCATGTTGCTTTGTAGCTACATGTTTAATTCTTTCTCTTAATTCAGGAATAGATAATTCCATACGATCAAGACGTACAGTTTGTATACTCACTTGAAATTTTTCTGCTAAATCTTCATCCGTAATAAAAGGATTCGTTTCTATCGTTTGTTGTAATAATTCTTGTCTTTCTTTTTTACTTCTTCTTTTTTTCATACCGCACCATCCATTTTTATGACTAGGTACTAACAGTAGTATATAATCATTAAAAGTAGAATGCAACAAAAACTTTTGTTGCCTCCCTTTAATCGAGCTTCTCTCCCTGGAACACACCTGTCCCGTCAAGATACGTACGCAACGACGCATATTGATCATTATGCCAAAACGCTTCTGAATCTACTAGTAACGCCGCATCTTGTCTAGCTGTTTCTAGCGCCCGATAATCATGTACCATATCAGCAACCTTGAATTCTGGTAAACCACTTTGCTTACTCCCAAAGAAATCTCCAGGACCTCGTAATTCTAAATCTTTTTCTGACAATACAAATCCATCATTCGTTTCGGTCATAATACGCATTCGTTCTTTTCCCGTTTCCGATTTTGGATCCGCGATTAATAAACAATACGATTGTTCACTACCACGCCCAACACGGCCTCTTAGCTGATGAAGCTGTGATAAACCGAAACGCTCTGCATCATAAATAACCATTACAGTCGCATTTGGTACGTTCACACCCACCTCAACAACTGTTGTCGACACAAGAATTTGCACTTTATTTTCACTAAATTGCCCCATTATCTCTTCTTTTTCTTGAGATGATAATCTTCCATGCATTAATCCGACTTGACATTTCCCCTGATAATGATGAGTCAGCATACTATGTAAGTCGATTGCATTTTGTACATCAAGTTTCTCAGATTCTTCAATTAGAGGACAAATAACATATGCTTGTCTTCCTTTTTTTATCTCTTTCTCTACAAAACCGAGAACACGATCTAACATGTCATGTTTTGCCCAGTATGTTTCAATTACCTTTCTACCAGCTGGCATCTCATCGATTATAGAAACATCCATCTCTCCAAATGCAGTAATTGCTAACGTACGTGGAATTGGTGTTGCTGTCATAAATAATACATCTGGACTTTCACCTTTCTCACGTAAAACTCGTCGCTGCGCTACACCAAATCGATGTTGTTCATCAGTAATCACGAGACCTAACCTATGAAAAATAACTTCATCTTGAATTAAAGCATGCGTTCCAACAAGGATATCTATTTCTCCTTGTTCTAATTTTGCCAAAATCTCTCGGCGTCTCACACCTTTAACTGAACTTGTTAACAATTCAACCTTCATACCAAAGTGCGAGAACGTCTCTGCGAGCGATTGATAATGTTGTTCTGCTAAAATTTCTGTTGGAACCATTAAAGCACCTTGATAATGCGCTAATTTCGCTGCATAAAGACCAATTGCAGCGACCACAGTTTTACCAGAACCTACATCACCTTGCAACAGACGATTCATTCGATAAGGAGATGTCATATCTTTCATAATTTCATCTACAACTCGGCGTTGCGCACCAGTTAATGGAAACGGAAGTGCATCGATAAACTCTTGCAATTCTTCTGAAGGAATTTCTTTTTTCGTCCCTTTCGAATTTTCCCTCTCCATTTTCCGTAACGTTTGCATTTTTAACTGAAATAAGAAAAACTCCTCATATACAAAACGGCGACGCGCTTGCTTCAAATCTTCCTGACCTGTTGGAAAATGCAACGCCCGAAGCGCTTCATAACGCGGCAATAATTTATATCGACTTAGCAATCCATCAGGTAACACTTCAACTATAGAATCTCCATACTCTTTTAACGCTTGTGCAATAAAACGGCGCATCTGTTTTACTGTAAGTTTCCCTTTCACTGAGTACACAGGCTCTACTTCTTGTTGACGTACAACCGGTCCAAAATGAAGTTCTGATACCGCAATCGTTTGACGATGCTGGTCCCATTTACCAGTAATCGTTACCGTTTCATCTAAATTTAACTTCTGCTTATAGTACGGCCTATTAAAACATACAGCTGTAATTAAATAACGACCTACGAGGACACGAACCGTAAGACGCGACTTCTTCTTCCCATAATATTGCAGTAAAGGAGCACTATGAACTTTTCCCTCTACTGTTACACGTTCATCATGCTTTACTTCAGCAAGATCTTTCATCGCATAGTCTTCATAACGGTACGGAAAATGTTCTAATAGATGAGAAACTGTATAAATTCCCATCTCGTGTAGTAATTCAGATGTTTCTCCTCCGATTCCCTTTACATCCGTAACAGGAACTTGTACAACTTCATTCAAGATTCTCACGCTCCGTCACATTATTTTTTGATTCATTATCCATTAACATGATTGACATCTGTAATCGCTCTCTTTCACCCTATATATTCTATCATAGGCATTCTAAGAGAAACTACTCAAATCCCTCATAAACAACACGAAAGAAAAGAGCCTCACTATTAGCAGCAAGGCTCTTTTTTATCTTCAATATGCTAGCCTTTTGAATAAAAACTAGTAATAAACTTCATATTACTACTTATTATCCATTAGCAAGTAAGTAATCCATTTATTTTCAAAACGAATTTTTTCTTATTCTACAGAGAAGATGAAAGAATACACCGGTTGGTTTCCAGCATGTACTTCTACTTCTGCATCTTCAAAATTCTCTTCTACAAACTCAACTAATTCAGCTACTTCTTCATCAGTTGCATCTTCACCTTGTAGAATCGTTACGATTTCAGAATCTTCATCAATTAGTGCTTCTAGTAATTGCTTCGCAGCTCCTACTTTTTCAGAATTTGTTGATACGATTTTTCCATCTGCGATACACATGAAATCATCCTTTTGAATTGCCACACCATCAATTTCCGTATCACGTACAGCATACGTAATTTGACCTGTTTTCACATGAGATAAAGCTTCTTTCATGTTTTCTTCATTTTCCTCTAGCGTTCCAACTGGATTAAATGCTAACATTGCAGCCATACCTTGAGGAACTGTTTTTGAACGAACTACAATCACTTCTTGATCCACAACTGACGCTGCTTGTTCTGCTGCCATTACGATATTCCCGTTGTTCGGTAAAATAATGATTTTTTCAGCGTTTGCTTCTTCAATCGCCTTCACGATATCCTCAGTACTTGGATTCATCGTTTGGCCACCTTCGATAACTTTCGTCGCGCCAATGCTTTCAAATAAAGTTTTAATACCAGATCCCATAGCTACAGTTACGATACCGTACGGTTGTTTCTCTTTAGGCTGGCTAGTTGGCTCAGGCATCATAGCAGGCTCATCTAATAAAGCGGTATGCTGTTCACGCATATTCTCTACTTTAATCTTGATTAAACTACCGTAACGTTGTCCGTAGTTCATAGCGTCTCCAGGATGTTCTGCATGAATATGAACTTTTACAATTTCATCATCAGATACAACTAGTAGTGAATCACCATACACACTAATATCTTCACGGAATTTTTGTTCAGAGAAATTATGTTCTTTCACTTTATCAGCTTCTAATTTCACCATGAACTCCGTACAATATCCATACTTAATATCTTCTGTACTCAATTGGCTTTGTACACTACGGTGATGTTCTGCGCGCACCATTTCATTCATAGATGGTTGGGCAGGTGCATCAGAAGAAATCGTTTCTCCTTTTAAGTCAGCTAAAAACCCTTCGTAAACTACTACAAGACCTTTACCACCGCTATCTACAACGCCAACTTGTTTTAATACAGGTAATAAATCTGGCGTACGATTTAACGATGCATTTGCTTCTTTCACAACGTCTTCCATAAACAAAACAAAGTCGCGCTGTTTTTTCGCAACTGTTACTGCATATTTACCCGTTTCTCTTGCAACCGTTAAAATCGTTCCTTCAATCGGTTTCATAACCGCTTTGTAAGCCGCCTCTACTCCAGCTTCTAAAGCTGCAGCAAAATCAACTGTTGTTAATTCTTCTTTTTGTTCAATGGATTTCGAGAAACCACGGAACAACTGAGATAAAATAACTCCAGAGTTACCACGAGCTCCCATTAATAATCCTTTGGCTAAACTTACGCCGACTTTACCAGCATGTTGTGAAGGATTTGCTTTCACTTCACGTGCGCCTGAAGTCATAGATAAGTTCATGTTTGTACCGGTATCGCCATCTGGAACTGGAAATACGTTTAATGCATCAACAAGCTGAACATTATTCGTTAAATTATTCGCTCCTTGAATGATCATTTGTGATAAACGTTTTCCATCAATTTTTTGAATTGACACAGATTTTCCTCCTTAATGCACATTACAAGTTTATTACTTTAACTCCTTGTACGTAGATGTTTACAGAATCTACTGCTAGTCCTACAGTTTGATCTAATGTATATTTCACTTTCGTCTGCACGTTATGTGCTACTTCTGAAATTTTCGTACCATAGCTCACAATAATATACATATCAATATGTACTTCATCTTCATCTTTACGAACAATAACACCTCTAGTGAAATTTTCTTTTCGTAAAATGTCTGTTAATCCATCTTTTAACTGATTTTTTGATGCCATACCTACGATACCGTAGCAATCTACCGCGGCACCTCCAGCAATTGTTGCAATTACATCTGTACTAATATCAATTTGACCGTACTTCGTTTTAATTTCAATTGACATCTCGTTTTCCCCCTTCATAAATGGTGAAAGTGAGTTAGACTACTTTAGTTACTATCATATAATCTTTTTAAAGAAAATTCCATCGTTCTTTCTTTTTCACTCTCATATTTTATGTTGAAAACTACACTTTTTTATGATGAGCAAAATAGTCCATTGTTATTATACAACATGTATCACTATAATATGTCAAGCAATTTTTCTTGATTTCAACTTTTCTTCATTGACATATAGTGTCAAGTAATTTTTCTTGATTTCTTTTTTCTACAGTGTTGCATTCTCTTTTTAGTTGTGTTAAATTATAGTAGTGTTTTTAGCATCGCATAAAAGACTAACATTGAAAAATTACGTATGGTAAGGTATCAAGGGAGGGAAATATAAATGGCTCGTGTTTGTGCTATTACTGGAAGAAAAGCTCGTTCTGGTAACTCTCGTTCTCACGCAATGAACGCTACAAAACGTAAGTGGGGCGCTAACCTTCAAAAAGTTCGCGTACGCATCGACGGAAAAGTTCAACGTGTTTACGTTTCTGCTAGAGCATTAAAATCTGGCAAAATCGAACGTGTTTAATAATAAAAAAAAGAGCCGCTAGGCTCTTTTTTTACTATACCAATGGAAAAAGCACCGGTAATAGGTGCTTTTTTTAATCTTTTTTGAAGGTATTTAACATGGCACGAACAATTCCACCAAGAAATTTAGGTAACTTAATTGTATAAAATCTCATGGTTTCCCTCCTAATCCCCATTACTCCACTTGGTCACTATATGATGTAAGGAGCAAAATTGTTTCTTTAATCAGTGCTTCTTATCACCATTAATATGCCAGAAGTAAATGAAAAAGTACCTTTTTCCTCAACGAGTTCATTACTAATACAAAGTGTGGATCCCCACTCTATTTTTTTATTCGTTAGAGGATATTTAAAACCAAGTAATGTAATCCCTTCCACTATTTCAGTAACAGGCACAAAAGATACATAAGGGAAATTTTTATTTTCTTCAATTATATGTGTACCTACTCTTTTTACACTTATTTCATTTTGATTGTCTACAATACACATCTCTATTCCTACTTCTAATCCTTTTAAAAGCATTTGTATATTCGCTAAACCGTGATCAAGTCTTCCGCCAGTAGCACCAAAAATACGAATGAGTGCCGGCTTTTGTTCTAACGCCCAGTTAATCGCAATTTCTAAATCAGTTTGATCTTTTTCACGAGGAACAATATGTAAATCATTTGTTTGTTGCCCCATCCATGCTAATTCTTCTTCCGTAACCGAGTCATAATCTCCAAACGCAACAGCAGGAGTAATACCTCTTTTTAATAAACGATATACTCCTCTATCAACTGCCGCCCACACTACTTTCTCATTTTCATATGAAGAAAAATCTGCACAATATTCCGCGGGTCCTCCCGCTAAAATATGAATAATCATGTTTCCTTCCCCTTCTATTGTAAAAAGGCAATCTGCCATTCGGTAGATTGCCTTTTTATATATTTTTTCTCTACCCTTTATAAATAGTGAAAACTTACTACACTAGAAGATTCACTGGGATAAAGACTCGTTCATTCATTATCCACGAATGACACGAATTGCTTCACCGCGGTCTTTTTGATTGTATACTGCTGACCCAGCTACAAGTACATTTGCTCCTGCTTCTACACAAAGTCTTGCTGTTTCAGCGTTTACACCACCATCAACTTCAATTTCTACTTCTAGATTGCGCTCTTTAACCATTTCTGCAACTTGTTTAATTTTCGGTAATACAGAATGGATAAATTTCTGCCCACCAAATCCAGGGTTTACTGTCATAAGTAATACCATATCAATATCTTCTAATACATGCTCAATCACTGAAACTGGCGTATGCGGATTTAATACAACTCCTGCTTTAATGCCATGAGATTTAATTAACTGAATTGTACGATGCAAATGAGGGCACGCCTCTACATGAACAGTAATAATATCCGCTCCCGCTTTTGCGAAAGTCGGGATATAGTTATCAGGATTTTCAATCATTAAATGTACATCTAACGGTAACGATGTGATCGGACGAATTGCTTCTACAATTAATGGTCCAATCGTAATATTTGGTACGAAATGTCCATCCATTACATCGACGTGAATGTAATCCGCCCCGCCTTTTTCTACATCTTTAATCTCTTCCCCTAATTTTGAAAAATCTGCTGATAAGATCGATGGTGCAATTTTAATCATAACTAATACCTCGGCTTTCTCTCTCTAATTTCTTCTACAAATTGTTTGTAATTCTTATAACGATATTCTGTAATCTTCCCCTCTTCAACCGCAGCCTTCACAGCGCATTTCGGTTCAGAAAGATGTGTACACCCTCTAAATTTACAGTATTGGCTCGCTTCTTTCAACTCTGGAAAACAATATGTAAGATCTTCTACCTCTATATCTATGAAATCGAGTGAACTAAAACCAGGTGTATCTGCAACTAGTCCGCTTCCAATCGCAATTAATTCTACGTGTCTTGTCGTATGTTTCCCGCGTCCTAAATGTGAGGAAATATCATTCGTTTTCAGTTCTAATTCTGGACGTAAGACGTTAAGCATAGAAGATTTTCCAACACCAGATTGCCCCGCAACGACGGAAACACAACCTTCTAAGAATGGTTTTAAAATGTCAATACTTTCCGATGTATTTATAGAAGTAAATAATACATCATATCCCATCTCACGATAGTCATTTGCATAAGATTCAACAGTCTCTCTCATTTTTTCATCCACTAAATCCATCTTACTAATGCAAATAATCGGCTTAATGTTATGATATTCAATCAGCACTAAAAATCGATCTAACAGTCCCGGATTAAAATCTGGTTCTACTGCAGAAAATACGAGTATCGCTTGATCAACATTAGCAATAGGAGGCCTAACAAGTTCATTTTTTCGATCAAATACTTCAAGCACGTATCCTTCACTTGGATTATCAGCCTGAAAAACAACTTGGTCTCCTACCAATGGTGTAATTTTATTTTTTCTAAACACACCACGCCCGCGACATTGTGTAATCCCTTCTTCATGCTGCACATAATAAAATCCACTTAGAGCTTTTACAATTTTTCCTTCTGGCATATAATTCTCCTTTATTCTGTATAAAGTGAAGCTGTAATTCCTATTGAATGGATTATCATTCTTTAAATAAAGATTTCAAAACCCGTCATATATACAAGTTAATACGTTTAATCTACCATTAAATTTAAAATATTATTTATAACAGTATCACTTTTATAGCTTTTTGAACCATATATTTTTGCCTGTTATACGGTCCACTATATGTAGACAGCATAACAGGCAGGAGTAATACATTCCATTCCCTCTAGAAAGAAAATGGAATTCATTATTATTGAGTTGGATATGGTACTTCTTTGTCAATAATCGTTACACCATCTCGTACAATTTTATAGTGTCCTTTTGTACCTTCTTGAATTACAAATTCTAATGAAATAGTTGCCGACTCTGAAATTGTTCTAGTTTCAATTGGTCTATCCATTTTTTGTTGCATATCTTCTTTATAAATTTCTATCGTTTGCGGTTTTTTCTCACCTATTATAGAAGACTCATACGGAATAGAAATATTATCCACTTTCACTGTTTTCGTTACTTTCGGCTTAGGACCATCTGAAATAACAATCGTCACTTTATCTCCTTCTTTTAACGGAGTTCCTGGTTTTGGAGATTGCGAAATTACAAGTCCTTTATCAACAGTATCGGAATACTCTCGTTTTATATCTGGAGTTAGTTTCCTCTCATTCAAATAACCATTGACACTATTTTCAGTCCATCCTGAAAAGTCACCTGGTCTAATTTGATAAGGACCTTTACTTACCCAAATTTTCAGGTCTTGTTCCGCCTCTACTACCATTTGATCTGGCGTCGGAATTTGCTCAACGATTTCACCTTTTGGTCTATCATTTTCAATATAATTTATTGTAACTTGTTTATATTTTTCTTCTAATTCAGACCTTATGCTCTCAAAATCTTTCCCTGTAAGATCACTCATCTTACTTTTCTTTTTTCCACCTGATTGATAGATAGTAATTTTAGAGTTTTCTTTCACGACTCTTCCTGCCACAGGGTCTGTTTTTATGACATCACCAGTTTCAACATCATCTGTATATACAATATTAGGTTCCGTAACCTCAAAACCTTTTTCAACTAATGTATTTACTGCTGTCGTATATTTCATACCAGACACATCAGGGACTTTTACATCTTTTGGAATAAAGAATCCTGGAATAACAGTAAGCGCTAACGTTATTCCGATTGCTAAAAGTAAAAATATTGTAATTAAAATTTTGAGCCATTTATTACTTCGTTTTTTCTTCTTATTTAAATCCGTTTCTTCTTTTCTTGTCTGTTCATCCACTTTACTTCCTTTTAAAACAATTGTTTCATCAGTAACGTTTTCAAATAATTGTTCTTGTTGAATAATCGGAATCGCTTTTGTCGCTTCCATATCTTCCGGTATGTAAAATGGCTGCTCATTTATCCTCTCTGGATATAGCGCCGTTTCAATATCTCGTTTCATCGCATTGGCAGATTGATATCGATGAAACGGATCTTTCGCAGTTGCCTTTAATATAATATTTTCGACACTTTGCGGAATATTTTCATTCCATCTTTTTGGAGACGGAATTTCACTTTGTAAATGTTTTAAAGCTATAGCAACAGCAGATTCACCAGAAAACGGTTGTCTTCCTGTTAACAACTCAAACATAACAATCCCTAGGGAATAAATATCTGATTGTTTATTTGCTATCCCGCCACGCGCTTGTTCTGGTGATAAGTAATGCACCGAACCGAGTACTGAATTTGTATGTGTAATTGTTGTTGCACTTGTAGCTGTCGCAATTCCAAAATCTGTTACTTTTATTACTCCATCAGCTCGAATTAAAATATTGTGCGGTTTAATATCACGATGCACAATTTCAAAATGATGGGCGTGTGCCATGGCGGATGTTAACTGCTCCATAATATCAAGAGCTTCTCCTATCGATAACATCCCTCGCTCAATTATGTATTGCTTCAATGTTTGTCCTGGTACATACTCCATTACAAGATAATATATACCATCTTCTTCTCCGACATCATACATATTCACAATATTTGGATGCGACAACGTTGTAACAGACTGCGCTTCTCGATGGAAACGTTTAATAAACTCTTCGTTATTTGAATAGTCGAGTCGTAATATTTTTACCGCTACATCCCGGCCCAGTATATCATCATGAGCTAAATATACATTGGCCATTCCACCGCCACCAATCATTTTCAGCAGCTTATAACGGTCATTTAAGCGTTTTCCAATCAGCACGTTGCACTTCACCTACTTTCGTTTGTCGAACCCGCATAATCAATCAGAACAAGGGTAATATTATCTTCCCCACCACGATCATTCGCCAATTGAATGAGACGTTGCCCCTTAGTTTCTAGCTGTTCATTTAACTGTAAAATTTGTTGCATATCAGCAATAGAAACTTTGTTAGATAATCCATCAGAGCAAAGAAGTAACTGATCATCTTCCTCTAGCACCAACGTTTTAACATCTAATCCGACTTTCTCTTCTGTTCCTAATGCCCTTAATAAAACATTCTTTTTCGGGTGATATTCTGCGTCTTCTTTTGAAATTTCACCATGTCTCACAAGTTCATTTACAAGTGAGTGATCTTCCGTTACAAGCGAGATTTCTCCCTCTGATACCATATAACAACGACTATCCCCTATATGACCTATTGTCACAAAGCTCGGCGTACAAATTGCTATTATAAGTGTTGTTCCCATGCCATTACATTCTACATGTTGCTTAGAGTACTCATATATACGCTCATTAATAATCCCAACACTAGTATGTAACCACTCTTCTACTTTTTTTGGCTCATTCATATTATGCGTTTGCTTCCAATAATCATGGAATAATTGAATGGTCATCGAGCTAGCTACATCACCAGCTCGATGACCTCCCATTCCATCTGCTACTACCGCTAAAATATTTCCATCTAAATTATGAAAAACTCCTGCACTATCTTCATTATGTTGACGAACTTTTCCTTTATCTGATAGAAACACGGCTTTCATCTCGTCACCTCGTCTCTTCTTTGCGCTCCTTCGCACGCAACTGACCGCAGGCTGCATCAATATCATGACCTTGTTCACGGCGAATCGTTACATTTACTCCACGATCTTTTAACGTTTTTTCAAACAAGAAAATTTGTTCACGTGGCGTACGTACATAATCACGTTCAGGTACGTAGTTTACCGGAATTAAGTTCACATGACATTTTACACCTTTTAAGAGCGCAGCAAGTTCTTCAGCGTGCTCAACTTGGTCATTTTCTCCTCCAAATAGTCCATATTCAAAAGTAATACGACGCCCTGTTCTATTTACATAGTATTTAATAGCTTCCATCAAATCTGGTAGCTTATAAGCACGGTTAATCGGCATTAATTTTGAACGTAATTCTGAGTTTGGAGCATGCAGTGAAATCGCAAAATTAATTTGTAAGTCTTCTTCAGCGAACTTATAAATTTTCGGGATAATTCCACTTGTCGAAACTGTCATATGTCTCGCACCAATATGAAGTCCTTTTTCATGATTAATGATGCGTAAGAATCCCATTAAATTATCATAGTTATCAAATGGTTCTCCAATTCCCATAACGACAAGAGAACTTACACGTTCTTCTGATTCATCAAGTGCACGTTGCACTTCTACTACTTGCGCTACAATTTCTCCAGCTTCTAAGTTTCGCTTTAAACCGCCAAGCGTTGAAGCACAGAACGTACATCCAATACGACAACCTACTTGCGTTGTTACACAAATGGAATTTCCATATTCATGTCGCATTAATACCGTTTCAATAGAATATCCATCGTATAATTGGAATAAGAATTTAATTGTTCCATCCGAAGACGTTTGTTTTACTAACGTATTTAAAGTAGTAATATCAAAGGAATTCGACAATTTTTCACGCAATCCTTTAGAAAGGTTTGACATATCCTCATAATTTTTTACACGTTTTTTATATAACCAATCAAAAATTTGTCCAGCACGGAACTTTGGTTCTCCTTGCTCCTTTAACCAATCTTGCATTTCATGAAGTTGTAAAGAGTAAATTGATGGTTTTTTCGTTTCTAAATTTTTCTTTTGTTTTCTCACAGTCGTTTCCACGATGCTACACCTTCTTCCTTAAACAAGCAATATAAAAGCCATCTGTTGCAAAATAATGCGGTAAAATTTGTACTTGACCTTCATCAATATACGGACTTAACTTTTCTGGCATACGCTCTTTTATCGTAGTATCCCACTCAAACTCAGGATGCTCTTGTAAAAATCGTTCTATTACTTGTTCATTTTCTATTTTTTCAATTGTGCACGTACTATAAACAAGGCGACCACCTTGTTTTAATAACGGTGCGATTTTTTCTAGTATTGCAAGTTGGATCGTCGATAATCTTTCACTATCGCCTTTATCTTTACCTAACTTAATATCAGGCTTACGTCTAATTACACCAAATCCAGAACATGGGGCATCTACTAATATTTTATCAAACGTTTCATTTGCAAAATGTTCTTGCACTTTTCTAGCATCTAATGCCTTTGTTTCGACATTTCCTAGACCAAGTCGCTCTGCTTGTTGTTTAATTAAACGTACTTTGTGTGCATGTAAATCAAGGGACATGACTTGACCAGTTCCTTTTAATCGCTCTGCGATATGTGTTGTTTTTCCACCTGGAGCAGCACAACTATCAAGAACTACATCTCCCTCATCTGGTTCTAAGGCACGTGCTACCAGCATAGAACTTTCATCTTGAATAGAAAGAAAACCTTTTTTAAACGCATCTGTGTGCGCTACATTCCCTTTTTCAATTTGAATTGCATCATCTGATAAATCGCCACGCTTCGCTTCTATACCTTCACTAGCTAATAATGCAATTGCTTCTTCTACTGTTATTTTATCAACATTTACACGCGCTGTTGGTACAGGCGGTAACATGTTCACTTCACACATTTTCTCAGCAGTTTCTAAACCATATTCTGAAGTCCACTCTTGGACAAGCCAAATTGGATGACTTGTTGCAATTGCCAAACGTTCTACTGGATCTTTGATTTCATCTACAGAAGGTACACCTTCTCTTTGAATCGAACGTAATACACCGTTCACCATACCAGCAATTCCTTTATGCCCGCGACGCTTTGCAATCTCAACGGCTTCATGAATAGCCGCTCTTTCAGGCACTCGGTCTAAATAAATCATTTGATATAAAGATAAGCGAAGTAATACTCTTACCCACGCTTCAACTTTCTTTTTTAAAAAAGGCTGTAAATAATAATCTAATGTATCACGACGTTGGATTGTTCCATATACAATCTCAGTTAATAAACCAATATCTTTTCTATCAATTGTACTTTTTTCAATTAGATTATTTAAAAGTAAGTTACTGTATGCACCACTTTTTTCTACTTGAATTAAACCATCAAGAGCTAATTCACGAACATTTTGTCTCATGCATTTTCTCCTAACTTTGTTCCAATTTCAGGTTTTGTTCCACGTAAAAATTGTGAACAGCTCATACGCTTTTTACCAGAAGGTTGCAATTCTGTAATTTTAACACCCGTTTCATTACCAGTTGCTACAACGAAACCATCTTCTTCGATCGCAACAATCGTACCTGCTTCAGCTGATTTCGTTACAGGGACTTTTTCTCCCCACCATACTTTAACAACTTGTCCTGCTAAAGTTGTATAAGCAACTGGCCATGGATTCAATCCGCGAATGTGATTGTATACTTCTTCACCTGTTTTTGTCCAATCAATTTTCTCTTGCTCACGTTTTATATTATATGCAAACGTTACTTCTTCCTCGTTTTGTTTAATTGGTTCTAACTTACCTTGAATTAGTAAAGGTACTGTTTTAGATAGAAGATGTGCCCCTGCTTCACTTAACTTATCAAATAACGAACCTGTCGTTTCACGCTCTTCAATTTCCACTTCTACTTGCGTTAAAATATCACCAGCATCCAATTTTTCTACCATATACATAATTGTAATACCTGTTTTTTCTTTCCCTTCCATAATTGCATAATGGATTGGTGCACCGCCACGAAGTTCAGGAAGTAAAGAAGCGTGGACGTTAATACATCCATACTTCGGTGCTTCTAAAATTTCATTTGGTACAATTTGACCGAACGCAGCTGTTACAATTAAATCTGGCTCTAATGCCAATACTTTTTCATATTCGTCTTTTTCACGAATTCTTAACGGCTGTAACACCGGAATACCATGCTTTTCTGCTTCCACTTTAACAGGTGTAGGTGTTAATACTTTTTTTCTGCCTACCGGACGATCTGGTTGCGTAACAACACCTATTACATCATAGCCATCTTCAATAAGACGACGAAGCACCGGCACTGAAAAGTCCGGTGTTCCCATAAATACTACTTTTATCATTTAAAAACCGCTCCTTTTAATACCTATTCTAATTCATTTTCCTCATAATATCTTGTCACTTTCGATGTAAATAACACACCGTGTAAATGATCGATTTCATGTTGAATTGCACGCGCTAAAAACCCTTCTGCTTCTAGTAAAAATACTTTGCCTCGACGATTTTGCGCACGCACTTTAATATAATCCGCACGTTCCACTTCACCATAAAGTCCCGGGAAGCTTAAACAGCCTTCGGGACCTACTTGTTCACCACGTTTTTCTAATATCGATGGATTGATTAACTCAATTTTCCCAGTATCATCACCGATATCAACTACCGCCACTTGCAAGCTTACCCCTACTTGAGGCGCAGCTAAACCGACTCCGTCCGCAATTAACATTGTTTCATGCATATCTTTCAACAATTTCACTAACTTTTTATCAAAGTTAATTACTCTTTCACACGGTGTTTCTAACACTTCATTTGGATGCTTTACTATTTCTAAAACTGCCATATTTCCCTCCGCTACATTAACATTGTTGGATTAAAATCAATTGAGATTTGTAGCTCTTTTTGCATTTCTGCTTGATAATGTTCATTTACCATTTTGAGCACGTTCTTTAAGTTTGGTTCCCGTTTGTATTTTATCATGCATTGATAACGATATCTATCTTTTATCCTTGGAATTGCTGAAGCAACCGGTCCTAACACCATCGTTTGCTGCGAACAGTGCGTCCGTAAATGACCGACAATTTTTTCCGTCACTTGTACTGCTTTTAATAATTCCGGATGAGATACCGTCACAAGTACAACATAGTAATAAGGTGGGTATTGTCTCGTTCGCCTCATTTGCATTTCTTGATCAAAAAACACATCATATTGTTGGTTCTTTGCTAACTCTATACTATAATGTTCTGGCGTATACGTTTGAATTATAACTTCCCCTGGCAATTCATGTCGGCCTGCTCGTCCACTTACTTGCGTCAATAACTGATAAGTCTTTTCACTCGCCCGGAAATCAGGTAAATGAAGCATCGTATCAGCAGTTAAAACACCAACAAGCGTTACTTTCGGAAAATCTAACCCTTTTGCAATCATTTGTGTTCCAAGTAATATATCTGCTTTTTCTTCCCCGAACGCCTTTAATAATTTCTCATGCATCCCTTTACGACTCGTCGTATCTACATCCATTCGAATGACTCGTGCCTCTGGAAATAGTTTTGTAATTTCTTCTTCTACCTTTTGCGTACCTGTACCAAAGAAACGAATGTATGTACTTTGACAAGCAGGACACGCAGTCGGCATATTTTCTTCGTAACTGCAATAATGACATTTTAAACGATGATTCATTTTATGATATGTCAGCGAGATATCACAATGCGGACATTGTACAACGTACCCGCAATCACGGCACATAACAAATGTAGAATGACCTCTTCTATTTAAAAAGAGCACCATTTGTTCTTTCTTTTCTAACCGATCTGCTATTTTTTCATGCAGTGCCTTTGAAAACATGGAGCGATTCCCGTCACGAAGTTCTTCACGCATATCAACAATCTCTACTGTCGGTAAAGCTTGTTCGTTCATACGTTTTTCCATCGTCAGTAATTCATACACACCTTTTTTCGCTCTTGCAAACGATTCAAGCGTCGGTGTTGCACTACCAAGAACGATAGGGCATTTATGATATTGTCCTCTCCACACAGCTACATCCCTTGCATGATACCTCGGATTATCTTCTTGCTTGTAGCTCGATTCATGTTCCTCATCAATGATAATAATCCCTAAATTTTCAAAAGGAGCAAATACAGCTGAACGTGCACCAACTACGACTTTCACTTCTTTTCTTAAAATCTTACGCCATTCATCATATTTTTCTCCAACAGACAGCGCACTATGAAGAACTGCAACTTGTGAGCCAAATCTACCTTTAAAACGATCTACCATCTGAGGCGTTAGTGCAATTTCAGGAACAAGTACAATAGCTTCTTTTCCTTTCTCGAGCACCGCTGCTATAGATTGTAAATATACTTCTGTTTTTCCGCTTCCTGTAACACCATATAGTAAAAATGGATTGTAAGTTTCATTTGTAATTGATGATAAAATCGGTGTAATAACTTGCTTTTGTTCCTCAGTAAGTGGGAATGGTTTCGTTTGTTCAAAATCGTCATCGTCATACGGATTTCGGTACACTTCCACATACTTTTCTGAGAGTAGTCCCTTTTTAACAAGTGCTTTAATTGGAGCATCTGTTATTTGTAACTCTTCTGTTATTACTTTCAACGGTACACTTTTATAATTTTCCACAAAATAATAGAGGACATCTTGTTGTTTTTTACTTTTCAGTTCAAATGCTGCTAATTCTAATTTATCTTCTGGCAACTCCGGTTGAACGACTCTTTGTTTCTTCTTTTGTACCTTATCTTTTACTTGATAAACGACTTCAATCGTGCCATGTTTAATTTCTTGTTGAATCGTGCGGTATAGCTGTGGCTGCGTCTCAATCGCTTCCCAATCTATCGCTTCTTTGTCCTGAAATAAAAACAGTAGTTCAGGTGCTACTTCTTCTTGTTTACGAAGTTGTAGACGTTTTTTATATGTTGCTTTTATCGCCGTTGGAAGCATAACTTGAAAAGCTGAAATCATATAACATAACGTTTCACTTGTAAGCCAATACCCTAGCTTTAACAACTCTTCATTTAAAACGGGTGTTACATCTAAAATTTCATGAATTGTCTTTAACTTCTTACTTTCTACTTCAACCGAATCTTTAATCCCAATAATAAAACCTTGCAATTTCCTTGGGCCAAACGGAACTACTACACGCATGCCTGTCTGGACAATATCTTCCCATTTTTTGGGAATAATATAATCAAATGGTCGATCTGTCTGACGTGCAGGTACATCAACAATTACACTTGCAAATTTCATAGACGATCATCTTCTAACATTATTTCAATTTGCTTTAATATTTCACGAGCAACCTCTTTCTTCGTTAAAAGTGGCAACTCTATAACTTCTCCATCTTTTCTATACATTGTTACAATGTTCGTATCTGTACCAAATCCAGCTCCTTGCGCCTTTACATCGTTTGCAACAATCATATTCGCATTTTTCTCACGTAATTTTTTCGTTGCATATTCCTCTACGTTTGTCGTTTCAGCCGCAAAACCGATAAGTAACTGTTTGTCTTTCATCTCACCTAACGTTTTTAAAATATCTACTGTTCTCTCAAGTTCAATTACAGCATCGCCATTTTTCTTTTTCATTTTATTATCATGAACATATTTCGGACGATAATCTGCAACCGCTGCTGTTTTAATGACAACATCTACGTCTTCATAATGTTGAATAACCGCCTCTAACATATCTTGTGCAGATTCCACTTGCACCGTAGTTACATGTAATGGTGGATGTAATGCTGTCGGTCCCGAAACGAGTATAACATCAGCGCCTAAGTTCGCTGCCACTTCCGCAATCGCGTATCCCATTTTTCCAGAAGAAAAATTAGTCATAAAACGGACTGGATCAATCTTTTCACGAGTTGGGCCAGCAGTTATTAATATTCTTTTTCCTTGTAGTGGTTTTTGCTCTGAAAAAGCCTCTTCTAACCGTGCAATAATCGCTTCAGGTTCTTCTAATCTTCCCTTCGCTACATAACCACACGCTAAAAAACCTTCTCCAGGCTCAATAAATGTATATCCTAACGTTTTTAACGTCATCATATTTTTTTGAACAATTTTATTTTCATACATATGCACATTCATAGCAGGTGCAATCCACACTGGGGCTGTAGTAGCTAACAAAGTAGTTGTAATCATATCATCTGCAATACCGTTAGCTAACTTTCCAATACAATTGGCTGTAGCAGGTGCAACAAGTACAACATCTGCCCAATCTGCTAAATCGATATGAGCAATAACAGCTGAGTCTTTCTCATCGAATGTATCCGTATATACATCATGGCGAGAAAGCGCCTGGAATGTAAGAGGTGTAACAAACTTCATTGCCGACTCACTCATCATTACTTTTACAATAGCACCAGATTGTGTCAATTTACTCGTTAACGCAGCCGCTTTAAAGACCGCAATGCCTCCTGTTACACATAAAAGTATCTTTTTCCCTTTTAGCATATGGCTCGTCCTCTTTCTTTTTCAAACTTATAATACTGAAACAAGATTATCAGCTCATCAGTATCAATATTTCTTCCCTACCGTAAAAAAATAACAACCTACTTGTAAATAGGTTGTTACCGTTACATAGAAAATTATAAAGTCTATGTTTTAAATTGTCGAAGACAAAGTCTTATTCAGTTACTTTATCTTCACTTGGTACGTAGCTTAACGCTTCCATATCGATTTCTTCTAATGCTTTACCTACACATTTATGAGAAACTGGTTTTTCTACAACACAGTTATTAGCAAGTTGCATTTCGCGCGCACGTTTTGCAGCCACTGTTACAAGTGTATATTTAGAATCGATTTTTGTTAATAATGAATCAATTGATGGATTTAACATAATTATAGACCCTCCGTCATTTCTTTATAATATTTTGCTACTCTTTCGCGGCGGCAATGTTCGCCAACCACAATTGCTTTAATTCTTTCACAAGCTAGTTCAACTTGGTCGTTTTCTACAACGTAGTCGTAAGCGTCCATCATATCAATTTCTTCTTTCGCTACCGTTAAACGATTTTCAATAACATCTTCAGTTTCTGTACCACGACCGACAATTCGGTTCTTTAGTTCAGATAAACTTGGAGGTGCTAAGAAAATAAATACACCTTCTGGGAAAGCTTTCTTAACTTGAATTGCTCCTTGCACTTCAATTTCTAAGAATACATCTTTTCCTTCTTGTAATGTTTTTTCAACATAGTCAATTGGTGTTCCGTAATAATTACCTACGAACTCAGCCCACTCAAGTAATTTTTCATTACGAATCATTTCCTCAAATTCTTCTCTCTCTTTAAAGAAATAATCCACACCATCCACTTCACCTTCACGTGGCTTACGTGTCGTTACTGAAATGGAGTACTGAAAACGTGTATCCTCATGACTAAACAGCTCTTTTCGAACCGTTCCTTTACCAACCCCAGAAGGTCCTGAAAGAACGATGAGCAATCCTCTTCTACTTCTCATAAATATGTAAAACCTACCCTTCCTCACTTAACTCTTCTTTATTATTCAAACGATGTGCAATCGTCTCTGGCTGAATTGGACTTAATACAACATGCCCATCATCCATAACAATAACCGCCCTTGTTTTTCTCCCATACGTAGCATCAAGCAAAGCATTATGTTCGCGTGCTTCCTGTACTGTTCGTTTAATAGGAGCTGACTCCGGACTTACAATAGCAATAATTCGATGAGCAGATACAATATTTCCGTATCCAATATTTAAAAACCGCATGGCCATAGTTTGCGCCTCCTAGTAAGTCTATCCGATTTCTCCACCACGTATAACTTTATATATTTTTTGAAAGCTACTCAATATTTTGTACTTGTTCACGAATTTTTTCAAGGTTATTTTTCATTTCTACAACATATTTTGAAATTGTTAAGTCATTTGCCTTAGAACCAATCGTATTAATTTCTCTATGCATCTCTTGCACGATGAAATCCATTTTCCTTCCAACAGGCTCTTCAATCTGCAGTGTTTCATGGAATTGTTCTAAATGACTTTGCAAACGAACTAACTCTTCGTGAATATCACAACGCTCAGCAAAAATTGCAACTTCTGTTAGCAATCTTTGTTCATCTAGATCTTGATTATGTAATTCCTTTAAGCGATTTTCTAATCGTTCACGATATTTTTGTGTAACAATTGGTGCATGCGGAATAATAGCATTTACACAATTATGAATCTCTTGTAAGCGATACGCTATATCTTTATGTAATCGTTCTCCTTCGCCATCTCTCATCGTTTTTAACATATGAGCAGCTTGGCGAACAGCCTCATATAAACTGTTCTCAAATTGTTCATTTACGTTTTCTACCTCTTCAATCGCTGTTACTTCTGGCATTGCCATTAATTGCTCGAGTGTAATAGAATCTTGTAATTGAAATTTTCCTTTTATATCTTCCATAATCGATTGGTACTGCTCAAGAAGCGACCAATTCACACTTAATTTTCTTTCAACAAGCCCTTCACCCGCTATACTAATAGACACTTCAATACGTCCACGGCGAACTTGCTGTGCAATTATTTTACGAATTTTGTCTTCAAATACCGTCATTTGCTTCGGTAGTCGAATACTCATCTCTAGAAAACGGTGGTTCACCGATTTCATTTCTACTGTAATTTGAAAAGTATCACTCTCTACTTTCGATCTTCCAAATCCTGTCATACTACAAATCATTTTTTATCACATCCAAGCCATGAAATAACTCAATGAAAAAGGTAATAGAGACAAGGCTCTACTACCTTCTGTAAATTATATCACATTTTCATATCATTGACTATTTCAAGTTTAATCCCTTCTTATATAATATTGGCTTTTCCTTCTTCCCCTTCTTCCCTGTTAATAAAGAGCCTACTAATAAGAAGGTCGGAATTGACGATAAACCTCCAATTAACAACCAATCTCTCGCTTGTATTGGCATCGTGCTAAAAATCGGTTGTAACGGTGGATAATATATAACGACTAGCATGAGTAGTAATGAAATGATAACCGCTCCTACTAAATACACATTTCCAAACGGATTGCGGTGGAAAACAGAATGCTCACTTCGGCAATCAAATACATGAATCAGCTGAGCAAGTACCAATGTTGCAAACGCTACAGTTTGTGCATATTTCAGTTCATTTGGATGTTGATTATACGCAATAATAAATGCTACTAGCGTCACTGCCCCAATTAGAAAGCCACGACTTATAATTTTCCAGGCAAGCCCTCTAGCAAATACCCCTTCTTTCGGATGACGCGGCGTTCTCTTCATCACGTCTCCCTCGGCCTTATCCAAACCTAACGCCATCGCCGGTAAACCGTCAGTAACTAAATTCACCCATAAAATTTGAATTGGAACCATCGGCAGCGGTAGTGCAAGTAACATGGCAAATAACATGACCAAAATTTCTCCAACGTTCGATGCTAATAAATAACGAATAAACTTACGTATGTTCTCGTATATATTTCTACCTTCTTTAATTGCTGATTTTATCGTAGCGAAATTATCGTCCAGCAATACGAGAGATGAAGCTTCTTTTGCAACATCTGTCCCTGTAATTCCCATCGCTATCCCAATATCCGCAGTTTTTATAGCTGGAGCATCGTTTACTCCATCACCTGTCATCGCCACTATATGTCCTTTATTTTGCAACGCCTTAACAATTTTTAATTTATGTTCTGGTGATACACGAGCAAATACATACGTATCTTCTACAACATTTTCTAATTCTTCTACATCCATAGTTGCGAGTTCTACCCCTTCAACAACGCGTCCACCTGGTGGTAAAATGCTTAATTGTTCTGCAATCGCCATTGCAGTCACTTTATGATCACCTGTAATCATCACTGTTCGAATACCAGCTTCTCTGCACTCTTTTACTGCCTGCTCTACTTCTGGTCTTGGCGGATCAATCATTCCTTGTATTCCAACTAACATAAAATCTTTTTCAACATCTCTTTCATGTTCAATTGAGTCTGTTACTTTTAAAGGCTTAAAAGCAACTGCAATTGTTCGAAGTGCTTGACTACCTAAGCTATGAATAGCCGCCTGTACTTCTTTTCTATACAACTCACTTAATGGTTGCTGCTTATCCCCCCATAAAATCGTTTGACTCATTTGCAGAAGGACATCTGGTGCTCCCTTCGTAACGACAAACTTTTTCCCCTCTCGATCTCGTACAATAACACTCATCATTTTTCGAGTTGAATCAAACGGAAATTCACGAATAATTTCAAATTTCCCTTTCAGCGCCTCACGCGTTATCCCCGCTTTCATTGCTGCAGCTACAAGCGCCCCCTCAGTTGGATCTCCATCTAATACATACGCCTTTTTCTTTTGAATAATATTTGCGTTATTACATAGCGAACCAAATGTAAGTAGTTGATAAAGTGATTTCGTCTTAGCTGGATTAATTTCTTTTTCACCTTTCATAAAAGAGCCATTAGGTTCATACCCTTGGCCTGTCACTTTCCACAATTCTCCACCTGACCACATATGTGTTACCATCATTTTGTTTTGCGTCATCGTTCCTGTTTTATCAGAGCATATGACAGAAGCACAGCCTAACGTTTCTACTGCTGGTAACTTCCTTACAATTGCTCTCTTTTTTATCATACGCTGTACACCAAGCGATAAAGCTACTGTAACGATTGCTGGTAACCCTTCTGGAATAGCAGCAACAGCTAGCGACACGCCAGCTAAAAACATATGATATACTTCATTCCCTTGATACACACCAGCTAACACGACAAGCGCTGTCAAAATAAGAGCCACAATAATTAATATTTTTCCAAGTTGCTCTAATCTTCTTTGCAATGGTGTTTCCATTTGCTCTGCATTTTGCAACATATTTGCAATTTGGCCCATCGCTGTATTCATACCCGTTGCTACAACGACTCCTGTTCCAGACCCTCGTGTAATCATCGTACCCATAAAAGCCATATTTTTTTGATCACCAATTGAAACATCTTGCCCTTGCAACGCTTCTACTTTCTTCTGCACTGGAACTGACTCTCCTGTTAAAGCTGATTCTTCAATATATAAACTCGACGCCTCAACAAGACGTACATCAGCTCCAATACGATCGCCACTAGAAAATTTAATAACATCACCTAAAACGAGTGCTTTAGACGGTGCCTTTACCCACTTTCCATTTCGCAGTACAGTTACTTGCGGGGCGGCTAGCTCTTTTAAAGCTTCCAATGACTTTTCAGCCTTTCTTTCTTGAAAAAATCCGAGAATACCATTGATAATAACAATTGCCACAATCGCAATAGAATCAATGTATTCCCCTAAAAAAGCCGAAACGATTGTTGCACCAAACAAAACAAGCACCATAAAATCTTTAAATTGCGCCAAAAATACCATTAGTGCAGAAGGCCTCTTTGCTTCATCTAGTTCATTTGTACCAAATTTTTTAATTCGCCCTTCTGCTTCTTTCTCTGTAAGTCCAACCTTCACATTCGTATTCGTTCTTTCTTCCACTTCATGTGCACGCATTCCATACCAGTTCATCCTGCTATCGACCTCCTGATTCCAGACATACTCTATTGAAAGCTTATTCAGCCTCGTCCAAAAAAATGCTATAATTAACTTTTAGTTAGAAAGGAGTGTTCATTTATGGCATTCGATGGATTATTTACAAGAGCGATTACACATGAAATTGCAAATTCTCTTTACACGGGAAGAATTTCAAAAATATATCAACCTTCAAAATACGAGATTTTATTACATATTCGAGCAAACGGAAAAAATCAAAAACTGATTCTTTCCGCTCATCCGACATATGCACGTTTACACTTAACAAATCAAAATTATGATTCACCTGCACTTCCGCCAATGTTCTGTATGCTTCTTCGTAAGCATTTAGAAGGTGGATTCATTGAAAAAATTGAACAAATTGATTTAGAGCGTATTATTCAAATTACCGTTCGTAGCAGAAATGAAATTGGTGATGAATCGCTAAAAACATTAGTAATTGAAATTATGGGACGACATAGTAACATCATTTTAGTAGACACAAAAACAAACAATATTTTAGATAGCTTAAAACACGTTTCCTTAGCAGTAAACCGACATCGAACTGTATACGCTGGAGCTGAATATATTGCACCACCAGCACAACATAAAATTAACCCACTTCAGATCGAAACAAATGATGAATTTATTAGACCGCTGGACTTTCTATCTGGAAACATGGATAAACAGCTAGTCGGAACCTTTACCGGAATATCACCGTTATTCGCAAAAGAAGTAGTGAAAAAAGCAGGTATGGTAAATGAAAAAGCATTAGCTGACGCATTTTTCTCCATACAAAAACCATTATTAACTCATACATATTCACCAACAATGACTACTTCAAATGGGAAAGAATTCTTTTATCTTTTCCCTCTTGCGCACTTAGCTGGAGAAGACAAGACATTCTCATCTGTTAGTGAATTGCTAGACCGTTTCTTTTTTGGAAAAGCAGAGCGTGACCGTGTAAAACAACAAGCTCATGATTTAGAGCGCTTTATGCAAAACGAAAAAAATAAAAATGAGAAAAAACTCATTAAACTAGAAAAAACATTACAAGATGCTGGAAAAGCAGATAAATATCAACTATTTGGAGAACTACTTACAGCCAATATGTACGCTTTGAAAAAAGGCGATAAAGATATTGAAGTCGTTAACTATTATGATGAAAATGGCGGAACTGTAAAGATCGCATTAGATCCTTTAAAAACGCCATCTGAAAATGCACAACGCTATTTCCAAAAGTACCAAAAAGCGAAAAATTCCGTTGTTGTTGTAGAAGAACAAATCGAAAAAACAAAGGAAGAAATTCTTTATTTTGATAGCTTACTTCAACAAATGGAAGCTGCTTCTTCAAAAGATATTGAAGAAATTCGTGAGGAATTAGCTGAAGAAGGTTATATGCGCAATCGTAAAACGAAAAACGGAAAGAAAAAGCCTACTAAACCAGTATTAGATAAATATGTAGCAAGTGATGGCACAGAGATTTTCGTCGGTAAAAACAATAAACAAAATGATTATTTAACAACGAAATTTGCCCGTCGTGATGAAATTTGGTTACATACGAAAGATATACCTGGTTCTCACGTTGTCATTCGTTCTTTAGAACCTGCTGAAGAAACTTTACTAGAAGCTGCCAAAATTGCTGCTTATTACAGTAAAGCAAAAGAGTCTAGTTCTGTACCTGTTGATTTCACCAAAATACGCCATGTGAAAAAACCGAGTGGTGCAAAACTTGGTTTTGTTACGTACGACAATCAGCAAACTGTTTATGTAACACCCGATGCTGATACTGTAATGAAATTAAAAGCTTAAATAAAAAAATGCGTTGCTTATAAGCAGCGCATTTTTTTATTCGTTCCAACTAGTTCATATACCCATTCACTAATTCATAACATCTTTCTTTTGTCATCTTGTATTTCTCTTCTGAAGCATCTATATGTCTCATCGTCCCGTTATTTGTATCAGTACCAATTGCTTTAACCTTACTTTCCTTTTCTTTAACCCACGCAATTTGTTTCGTTTTTAATGACTGAAATGCATCAGGGGACATCGTATTTTTTAATGTACTGTAAATTTCATTTAGTTTATTATCCCACAGTTCATAATTTCCTTCTATTTCATTTACTATGTCATTTGTTGACATGACATTTGTATGTTTTTCTTGGTTTTCTAGAGCCGCTAACTCATTTAAAACTTTAGTTTTACCTACTGCTGACGAAGTTTCTTTTTTAGTCTGCTTCTCTTCTTTAGAAATAGCATGCGTACTCATGCTATTTTCCTTAATGTTTTCGTGTTCTTGACTATTATTTTCTTTCGTTTCTTTTTCCTGCTTTTGCTCATCTAAATCATATGTAATAACCGATGTTTTTGCATCTACAGCAATTAATCTAGCATTTTCTTTAAAAATATATTTTTTGTCACCACTGTTCTCCTCTTTAACAAAATCGACATTCTTAAAGCCTCGAATTTTCAGAAACTCACTAGCTTCTTCCTTCGTAAGTTTTAAATCTCTCGGTGTATGCGATGACCATTTATCCATTAACCATTTTCCATCTTTATAAACGAAAATAAATTCCCATATCTCTGCTTCATTTCCCATATCATTTGAAGGTATAATCGTTTCAATCGTTAAATTTTTATCTTTCTGTGTATACGTTAATCTCATTTCTGGTTCAATATTAATAGGGAATGGCAACATATCTGTCTCTCTAGATCTATTAAATGTTTCAAGCGAATTAGGAAGCTGGTTCTCTACAAATTTTTCTGTAACCAATCCCTTAACTCCTTTTTTCGCTGTCGCCAAATCTCCTGGATTATTTCGACTCCATCCATTTTCTTTTTCCATCTCACTAAATGCATTTGCTATTGCATCTACACTCTTTCTTACAATCTTTTTCGCTTCTTTTTCTGTCACTTCTGGGGCTTCATCAAGCTGTTCAATCGTTTCATTTGCTTGAACTTTGATTTCACTTTTTTCACACCCTGTTACAACTAGCATACTAGCAGCGAAGCAAAATGACATGACTTTACTTAATTTCTTCATATACTCACATTCCTTATTCCTATTTATTCGTTACGCACCTTTATCTACAAGAAAACATAACGACCTCTTATTATACCAATTATCACCATTTATTTATACAAAAAATATAATATTAGAATTGAAAGATTATAATATGCAAGTTTACATTACTGTATAAATTTTTGACATCCTCATTTTATATTTGTCTAGTTTTTTTGACACAAAACTCCCGCTTCTCTTTTATTGTCAATAAGTATATTGGCACAAGTTTTGCTTTATTAAATATAAAAAGGAGGCATTAAAATGAATATAAGAATAACTAATATCCAAAAACAACTACATAAGTACGGAATTGACGGGTTACTTATTACAAAAAAAGAAAACCGCCAATATGCAACAGGCTTTACAGGTAGTGCTGGCGCCGTCTTAATCTCTGCCGATCAAGCTGTTTTTATAACAGATTTCCGCTATGTAGATCAAGCAAAATCACAAATAAAAGATGCTGAAATTATTATGCATAAAGGAAATTTAGAGGAAGAAGTTGCAAATCAAGTGTCAAAATTAAACATTCAAAAACTCGGAATTGAAGAAAACAACATGACATTGCAACAATATAAAAACTTGCAAAAGTACGTACAGGCGGAAATGATTCAAGTTTGCGAAATTATCGAAAATATTCGTATCATTAAAGACACGCCTGAAATAGAAATAATGAAAATTGCAGCTAATATTGCGGACGAAGCATTTCACCACATTCTTACGTTTCTAAAACTAGGAATAAGTGAAAATACTGTACGAGATGAATTAGAGTTTTTCATGCGAAAAAAAGGTGCTGCATCTTCATCATTTCAAATTATTGTAGCTTCTGGTGTTCGTTCTTCCCTTCCACATGGAGTTGCATCAAATAAAATAATTGAACGAGGCGACATCGTTACATTAGATTTCGGTGCACTTTACGACGGATATTGTTCCGATATAACACGTACTGTAGTAATCGGGGAACCATCAGAAGAATTCAAAAAGATATACAATATTGTACTTGAAGCATTAAAACGCGGGACTGAAGCGATTAAACCTGGAGAAACTGCAAAACGTATCGATGATATAACGAGAAACTACATTACTGAGCATGGATACGGTCAATATTTTGGACATTCTACTGGTCATGGTCTTGGATTAGAAATTCATGAACCTCTCCGCCTATCCCAAGAAAGTAAGGCTACTTTAGAAGAGGGTATGGTCGTTACAGTTGAACCAGGTATTTACATACCGAACTGGGGCGGTTGTAGAATTGAAGATGATATTGTCATTACAAAAGACGGATATGAAGTTATTACAAAATCAAATAGAGAACTAATTGTAATCCCTTGTTAATATTTTGAAATTTCCAACAGGATTTTTTCTCTGCACATAGAATTCCTTCTCTGGAGTATTCGTTTCAAGAGGGGGAATTGTAATTGAACTTTGTAATCGATAAAATAGATGGTTTACATCCTGAATTTTCCAAACTAGTTTCCATGATGAATTACGCTCGCTATACAACAATGCAAGCGGTGGAAGATTTAACAATGGAAGAACTTGATTATTTATATAATGAGGAAGCAAATTCAATCGGCATGCTATTATATCACATGGCTGCTGTTGAATTTTACTACCAGATTCATACTTTTGAAGACCGCGAACCAACGGAGGCCGAACTAGAAAGATGGTTACCTGGCCTCGAGTTAGAAGCTCTTGGACGTGAGGAAATAAAAGGAAACTCTATAGAATTTTATATTGATACATTACAAGAAGTACGTTCCAAAACAATTGAAACATTCCAATCGTTACCTGATGAATGGCTGTTTAAAACGACAGACTTTTGGTATGACAAACAAGCAAATAACTATTTTAAGTGGTTTCACGTATTTGAAGATGAAATCAATCATCGCGGACAAATTCGTTTAATTAAGAAGATGCAAAAAGCTCATTCAATAAAGTAAGAAAGTGCCACCAGATAAGGTGGCACTTTCTTCTATTCATTAACGAATAGCTTTTCATTTACTGTTTTAGTGACTACCGCTACCAACATTAAAATGCAAATTAAATATAGCAATTTCGCAATAAATAACCACCCTTGAAACATTACAATTCCATCTATTATCTCATTTCCCTTCAGTAACAAAAACGGAATCGTACTAATTATCATGACAAACTCAATACTGAATACAATTTTCTTTTTTCGGCTATATGCTTTCCACTCATCCCAGCGATACATAGGAGCAAAAATCAATACTCCTATACATAATATAACTGGTACCCATTCATTTTTAAAAAATTGCCCTGAAATAACTGATAATAGTAAACAAACGAGCACACCATAATAACCTATTTTCTCTCTCATTCGTACTCCCCCATTCTACTTCTCCTTTAATATGTAACTTGCTATGCTTATAACAATTCTTAGAAAAATAACTACTACAATTACAATATAAAGACTTTTTGCAGACGACATCCATTCTTGAAAAATAGACATTTTCTTCATTTGTTTCTGACCCTCTATTAAAATAACTCCTACGAATAATGAACAAACAACGATGATACCTATCATAATTCCAATACTTTTCTTGCTATATTGTTTCATATCATCCCAGTTATATAAAAGTATAAGTACAAACCCAAAAACAGGTATAATACTGATCCATTCATTGCTTGTAAACAAATTTAAAATGATTAATAGACTACAAGAGAGAATAAAGCCCCAAAACCCAATTATTTTGCGCATAAGCCCTCCTTTAATTCCATTTTTAGGATTAATTGTATTTTAACATCCATTTTTTAACCTTGCCACTACGGTACATGAAATTTTGGTTTTTCGGTTTCCTATACTCACATACTTTCCCTACTTTCATACAATAAACTACACGAATGCCTAAAGGATGTGAATGTTATGGGAGTTGAATTAACGCTATTACACGCTCTCTATGTTATTTGTTTACTCACCATTATTACCTTTTTTATTTTTCGAAAGGATACGACGATTATTTGTATCGTTTTCATCTTTTTATTAGCATTAACTGCTACAAGTTCTATCCCTCTTGCTGTTAGCGGCATTTTTCAAAGTTTTATTTACGCTATTACTGAGCTATTACCAACTATATTAATCATTTCCATTATCGTATCCATGAGCAATTTACTCGTTCATACTGGCATAAATGATACAATGATTTCACCATTTACAAAGATGATTCGTACCCCTACCCTCGCCTACTGGATTATCGGTCTTTTGATGATGACAATTTCTTTCTTCTTTTGGCCTTCTCCAGCTGTTGCCTTAATGGGAGCTATTTTATTACCGGTTGCTGTACGTGTCGGCCTTCCGCCAATTGGAGTGGCAATTGCTATGAACTTATTCGGTCATGGGATTGCTTTATCCGGCGACTTCGTTATACAAGGCGCACCAAAATTAACCGCAGACGCTGCTGGTCTTCCTGTTTTTAGCGTTGTTTCTGCAAGTGTTCCACTCGTTATCGTTATGGGCATTGTGACAACTTCCGTCGCTTTTTTCTTCTTACGAAAAGAATTTCATACAGGCTTATCTATACAAGAGTCTATTTCATCAACTGCGTCTTCTAAAACACTCACTTCATTATCTACTCGGACAAAAAAATGGCTCGCTATTTGTATTCCGATCGTATATGCCATCGATATCCTTTGCATGATTCAATTTAAACTACAAGGAAGCGACGCAACTGCACTTATCGGCGGAACAACTGTTATTATGATTATCATCATTTCTCTCATCGCCTACAAAGGTAATGGACTGAATAAAACGACCGATTACTTTATAGAAGGGCTCCAATTTGGCTTTAAAATTTTCGGACCAGTTATTCCTATCGCTGCACTCTTTTATTTAGGAGATAGTGGCTTTGTGAAAATTATCGGGGACTATTTACCGAAAGGTTCACACGGAATCATTAACGACTTAGGCATCGCTTTATCTCAAACTGTTCCTTTAAATCAATATGTATCGGCAGGGACATTAACTATCGTTGGTGTCATTACCGGCTTAGATGGATCAGGTTTTTCAGGTATATCACTTGCTGGTTCCATTGCCAATCTTTTCGGAACAGCACTTGGCCATGGAACAGCTACATTAACAGCACTCGGGCAAATTGCAGCTATATGGACCGGGGGCGGGACGTTAATTCCTTGGGCACTTATTCCTGCCGCTGCGATTTGTAAAGTCGATCCATTTGAACTTGCACGTCGAAACTTTTTACCAGTTATGATTGGCTTAATTGTCACCACGATCGTTGCGATGTTTATTCTATAGCGTAAGCAAGTGTTCTCTTGCTTACGTTTTTTGCTTGTAAAATTCATCATGAATGATCAGTTTTCAAGAGGGATTCGTTATTACTTAGCGAAATTATATTAGGAGAGTAATTATTTCAAAACGTTTATAAGAAACAGATTACTGCAATTAGAAAAGGGGACATACCTATGAATGAATTGATTTTCGTCTTATTAATTTGTCCGTTATTTATCTTTATCGTATCTGTTATTGGAACACGCAAAACGAAAACGTATTACGTAATGCCGATTGTAACGTTTGCTAGTTTTTTAATAATAGGTGTTATCGCCTTTACTCCAAAATTTTTCTTTTGGGTTGGCATGTACAGCATCTTCTCATTTATTGTTTCTTATATGACGCTATTGTTTGTGAAAGGATATGAGGTTGCTGAAAACGCTAAATAGTTGTTAGCAAGGAGACAGGAATATGATTTTCTTTGATATTGATGGAACTTTACATGAAGTTTTAACAATAATAAAAAAAAACGACCGCGTTCCCCCGCAGTCGTCTTTTTTCGTGTTACGCTGTGATCCAAGCTTCGTTAGCTGGATTTTTACGCCACTCTTGTAATTTTTTCGTTTCAGCTTGTCCGATCATACCTTTTTCTGCTGCAACTTCAGTTAATGCACTGTAATCACTTAAAGAATATGATGCTACGTTCGCTGCTTCTAACTTTTCTTTTCCTGCTTCTAGCTCGTATGTGAAGATTGATACGATTCCTAATACTTCACAGCCAGCTTCGCGAAGTGCTTCTACACATGTAATTGCACTGCCGCCAGTTGAAATTAAGTCTTCTACTACTACAACTTTTTGACCTTTTTCAGCTTTTCCTTCGATTTGATTCCCTTTACCGTGACCTTTTGCTTTACTACGTACGTAGCACATTGGTAAATCCATACGATCACTTACCCATGCAGCGTGCGCAATACCAGCAGTTGCTGTTCCTGCAATAACTTCTACAGTTGGGAAGTGCTCTTTAATTAACTCTTCTAATCCAGCTGCAATCGCTTGACGTACTTTCGGATAAGATAAAGTTAAACGGTTATCACAATAAATTGGTGATTTCATACCTGAAGACCATGTGAATGGATCATTCGGTTGTAAAAATACTGCTCCAATTTCTAATAAATGCGATGCGATTTCTTTTTTCATACTGTTACACCTTCCCACTGTTGTTTTACTGTTTTATACGCTTCAAGCGGATTTTCTGCTTTTGTAATACTACGTCCAACTACGATATAGCTTGAGCCAAGTTCCCTCGCACGTTTCGGTGTTGCTACGCGCACCTGGTCATTTACATCATCGCTTGCAAGACGAATCCCCGGTGTTACTGTTACAAATTCATTTCCGCATACTTCACGTAATTTTGGAACTTCGAGCGTTGAACAAACAACGCCATCCAGTCCACTTTCTTTCGTTAATTTTGCATAATGAGCAACCGCTTCTTCTAACGTTTTCTCAATGCCGATCTCTTTTTTCATCATAGCTTCCGAAGTGCTTGTTAGTTGTGTAACTGCAATACAAATCGGTCTCTCTTTTCCTTCTTGCTTACCTTCCTCTAATCCCTCAATTGCAGCTTTCATCATGCTGCTTCCCCCAGCAGCATGAACATTTACCATATCAACATCTAGACTAGCTAGGCTACGCATAGCGCTTTTTACCGTATTTGGAATATCATGAAGTTTTAAATCTAGAAAGATCTTATGCCCTTTTTCTTTTAAGTACGTAATAATCGCAGGGCCTTCTTTGTAAAATAACTCCATACCAACTTTGACAAATAACTCTTCCCCTTCAAAGTGGCGCAAGAATTGTTCTACATCTTGTTTCCCCGGAAAATCTAGTGCAACGATTAACGACTGTGACATGTTTGCTTCCAGCTCCTTCCTTGACATTCCGAAATGTGATCAAATCCTAATTCATCTAGTAATGCTGGTAACTCTTCAATAATTGTCGGACATACGAACGGATCGATAAAGTTCGCTGTACCTACTGCAACTGCGCTTGCGCCAGCGTAGAAGAATTCAATTACATCTTCCGCTGTTTCAATACCACCCATTCCGATAATTGGAATGTTAACCGCTTGGCTTACTTCATGTACCATACGAATTGCTACTGGCTTAATCGCAGGACCTGATAATCCGCCTGTACGGTTTGCTAAAATTGGTTTAGCTGTTTTTAAATCTAGACGCATACCAAGCAATGTATTAATCATCGTTAAACCATCTGCACCTGCATTTTCAATCGCTTTTGCAATTTCCACAATGTTTGCCACGTTCGGTGACAACTTCACATATACAGGTACTTCAGAAACCTCTTTTACTCGCTTCGTTAAATCAGCAGCAATTTCAGGATTTGTACCAAAGGCGATACCACCTGTTTTTACGTTTGGACAAGAAATATTTAATTCCAGTGCATGGACATTAGGCGCTTTAGAAATTTCCTTTGCAACCGCTACGTAATCCTCAGCTTGTGAACCTGCAACGTTTGCAATGATTGGAAGGTCAAATTGTTCTAACCATGGTAATTCAGAATTCATTACTTTTTCTAATCCTGGGTTTTGAAGTCCGATTGCATTTAACATGCCACCCGGTGTTTCAGCAACACGAGGCGTAGGATTTCCATAGCGTGGTTGTTCTGTCGTCGCTTTGATCATGATTGATCCTAGTACACTTAAATCGTAAAACTGTGCATATTCACGACCAAATCCAAAGCATCCAGATGCCGGTATAATTGGATTTTTTAATGATAATCCTGGTAATTCAACTTGCAATCTGTTCATAGTACAACCTCCCCGATTGGAAATACTGGTCCGTCGCTACACACCTTCTTGTAAGAATGTCCACTTGGATCTTCTTGTAAGTGGCATACACATGCGAAACAAGCTCCAATACCACAGCCCATACGTTCTTCTAATGAAATATAGGCTTTTTTCTCTTTGTAACGTCCTTCTAATGCACGAAGCATCGCTAACGGACCACATGAATAAAGAATATCAAAGTCAATTCCGTAATGATCAATTACATCTGTGACAAATCCTTTTGTACCGTGTGTACCGTCTACTGTCGCAACGTACGTATCACCAAGTTCTGCAAATTTTTCTTCATAGAAAACAACATCTTTCGTTTGAAAACCTAAGATGTGAATTACGCGTACACCTTTTGCAACGAGGCGCTGTGATAATTCATAAAGTGGTGGTACACCAATCCCCCCACCTACTAGTAAAGCTGTTTGACCAGCTTCTGCTTCTTCTACAGGAAAACCGTGCCCTAATGGTCCTAGTACGTCTACCATTTCACCTTGTTTTTTAGTGGCTAATGTTTTTGTTCCTTGTCCTTCCGCACGATATAGCATTGTAAATTCGTTCTTCTCTTGATCTATATTACAAATACTAATTGGGCGGCGCAGAAGGGGCGCAATGCCCTCTGCTACCTTAATGTGTACAAACTGCCCTGGTTCGTTCATTTGCTGTACTAAAGTTCCTTGAAGCACTAATTCGTAAATGTTCTTTGCGATTTCTTTTTGATTAACGACGATCATATTTTGCTTTTGCATCATGCATGTACCACCTCGTGACGCTTTGTTTGCGTAATTTCTTTCATTGAATGAGCTGAGAATGTCATAGATTCTAATACTCGTAAGATTGCTCTCGTTGTATCAAGTGATGTTAAGCAAGCTACACCATTTTCTACTGATTCACGGCGAATGCGGAAACCATCACGCGCTGGTTGTTTGCCTTTTGTTAATGTATTGATTACAAACTGTGCTTTTCCTTGGCGGATAATATCTAGTAAGTTGTAGTCTTCAGAATCAATTTTGTTTACAACTTGTACTGGGATATTTTGCTCTGTTAACGATTTTGCTGTTCCAGCTGTTGCTAATAAGTTATAGCCGATTTCATGGAAACGTTTTGCAATTTCCATCGCCTCTTCTTTATCTTTATCCGCTACAGTAATGATTACTGATCCGTGCGTTGGGATGTTAATTCCAGAAGCAACTAAACCTTTGTATAATGCTTTTTCAAGCGTTAAATCTTTACCCATTACTTCCCCTGTTGATTTCATTTCAGGTCCTAATGTTGTATCCACTGAGCGTAATTTCGCGAATGAGAATACCGGAGCTTTTACATACACTTCTTTCTCTTCTGGGTGATAGCCCGTTCCGTATCCTTGCTCTACTAGGTCTTGCCCTAGAATAACTTTCGTTGCAACGTTTGCCATTGGTACACCTGTAATTTTACTTAAGAATGGTACTGTACGGCTCGCACGTGGATTTACTTCAATTACGTACACTTGATCTTCGAATACGACAAACTGGATATTTAGTAATCCAACAATGTTTAATCCTTTTCCAAGTGCAATTGTATGTTCAATAATTTGTTCTTTTAATTTTTCAGATAAGCTTTGTGGTGGATATACTCCAATTGAGTCACCAGAGTGAACTCCAGCGCGTTCAATATGTTCCATAATACCTGGAATGAATACATTCTCACCGTCTGAAATTGCATCTACTTCAATTTCTTTACCAACCATGTAACGGTCGATTAATACTGGGTGATCTGCGTGAACTTTAACTGCATTTTTCATGTAGTGCAGTAGTTCTTCTTGACGATATACGATTTCCATCGCACGTCCACCTAGTACGTAAGATGGTCTTACTAATACTGGGTAACCAATTTCTTCTGCGATTGCTACCGCTTGCTCTACAGTCGTTGCTGTTTTACCAACTGGTTGTGGGATACCAAGTTTTGTTAAAGCAGCTTCGAATTTATCACGATCTTCTGCACGGTCTAAGTCTTCAAGTGATGTTCCTAAAATCTTCACACCATGTTCTTCTAATTTTGCCGCTAAGTTAATTGCTGTTTGTCCACCGAACTGAACGATAACACCTTCTGGTTTTTCTAAATCGATGATGTGCATTACATCTTCAATCGTTAATGGTTCAAAGTATAATTTGTCAGAAATACTGAAGTCTGTTGAAACAGTTTCTGGGTTATTGTTAATGATAATTGCTTCATATCCAGCTTCTTTAATTGCCCATACTGAGTGAACTGTTGCATAGTCAAACTCAACACCTTGACCAATGCGGATTGGACCAGATCCTAGAACTACTACACTCTTACGATCTGTTACAATTGATTCGTTCTCATCAGCGTATGTGCTGTAGTAATACGGTGTTGCAGATTCAAACTCTGCCGCACAAGTATCTACCATTTTGAATACCGGCGTCATATTATTTTCTTTACGCATATCGTAAATTTCGCGCTCCGTTTTGTTCCAAGCTGCTGCAATGTAGTGATCGCTGAAGCCCATTTCTTTTGCAGTTTGTAGTACTTCCATATTTCCTACATTCGCTTTTACTTCGCGTTCCATATTTACGATATTTTCAACTTTTTGTAAGAAGAAGAAGTCCATTTCACACCATTCGTTAATCTCTTCTTTCGTTACACCTTGACGAATTGCTTCTGCTACGATAAACAGTCGCTCATCATCTGCTTTAATAATGCGTTTTTTCATTGTTTCTTTATCAAGTTCTTTTAAGTGGTCTAATTCTAAGTGATAAATACCAAGTTCTAAAGAACGAACCGCTTTTAATAATGATTCTTCTAAGTTACGTCCGATTGACATAACCTCACCAGTTGCTTTCATTTGCGTTCCAAGTGTTCTGTTCGCTGATTCAAACTTATCAAATGGCCAGCGTGGAATTTTTGAAACAACATAGTCTAATGCTGGCTCGAAGCAAGCGTAAGTTTTTTGTGTTACCGGGTTTACGATTTCATCTAATGTTAAGCCGACTGCAATTTTCGCTGCTAATTTCGCAATTGGATATCCAGTTGCTTTAGACGCTAGTGCAGATGAACGACTTACACGTGGATTTACTTCGATTACATAGTATTGGAAGCTATATGGATCTAGTGCAAGCTGAACGTTACATCCACCTTCAATTCCTAGTGCACGAATAATTCGTAATGACGTGTTACGTAACATTTGGTATTCACGGTCGCTTAGCGTTTGGCTCGGTGCTACAACGATAGAATCACCTGTATGAACACCAACTGGATCGATGTTTTCCATGTTACATACTACAATCGCGTTATCATTTGAATCACGCATTACTTCATATTCAATTTCTTTACAGCCAGCAATACTTTTCTCTAATAAACATTGTGTTACTGGGCTATGTTTTAAACCACTTGTTACGATTTCAATTAACTCTTCTTCGTTATGACAAATTCCGCCGCCCGTTCCGCCTAATGTGAATGCTGGACGAACGATTACTGGATAACCAATTTCGTTTACAAAGCCATATGCTTCATCAAGGTTATGAATAATTTCACTTGGTGGTGTTGGTTCATTTAAATCTTGCATTAATGTACGGAATAAATCACGATCTTCCGCTTGCTCGATTGCTGATAATTTTGTTCCTAAAATTTCAACTCCGCACTCTTCAAGTACGCCTGATTTTGCAAGTTCAACAGCCATGTTTAAACCTGTTTGACCGCCTAATGTTGGTAAGATTGCATCTGGACGTTCTTTACGAATGATTCGGCTTACGAATTCTAATGTTAAAGGCTCAATGTATACTTTATCTGCAGTTGCAGTATCTGTCATAATTGTCGCTGGGTTAGAGTTAACAAGGATTACTTTGTAACCTTCCTCTTTAAGAGATTGACAAGCTTGTGTTCCAGAGTAGTCAAACTCCGCTGCTTGCCCAATTACAATTGGTCCTGATCCGATTACTAAAATTGTGTTAATGTCTAGGCGTTTTGGCATAACTCTTCCCCTTCTTTCTTGAAGTTTTCAATCATTGTTAAGAAATCTTCGAATAAATCATTTGCATCTTCTGGTCCTGCTGAAGCTTCTGGATGGTATTGAACTGTAAATGCTGGGAACTTCTTATGACGAAGACCTTCTACTGTTCCATCATTTAAAGCAACATGTGTAATTTCAAGTTCTGTATTTTCAACTGATTCTTCTTCTACTGCGTAACCATGGTTTTGAGATGTAATTGCTACTTTTCCAGTTGCAAGATTTTTTACTGGATGGTTTAAACCACGGTGACCGAATTTTAACTTACTTGTATTCGCACCAGATGCTAAAGCAAATAGTTGGTGTCCTAGGCAAATTCCGAATAAAGGAACTTTACCGATAATGTCTTTTAACATTTCAATTGCTTCTGGTACATCTTTTGGATCCCCAGGTCCGTTACTTAACATAATTCCATCTGGGCTAAGGCGTAAAATTTCTTCAGCTGTCGTGTTGTAAGGAACTACAATTACATCACAATCACGTTTATTTAATTCTCTTAAAATACCATGTTTCATACCGAAGTCTACTAATACAACACGATGTCCGCGGCCTGGGCTTGGGTATGGATCTTTCGTTGATACGCGTTTTACATGGTCTGTAAATACTGTCGCTTTTAATTGGCTTACGATGTATTCTACATCTGCATCCATGTTACAAAGGCGTCCGCGTAATGTACCGTATTGACGAATTTTTCTCGTTAATTTTCTCGTATCAATTCCTGCTAATCCTGGAATGTTTCTTTCTTTTAAGTAGTCATTTAACGAAATTTCATTACGGAAGTTTGATGGGTGATCACAAATTTCGTTTACGATTAAACCATTTACAGATGGGTGAATCGATTCAAAATCGTCACGGTTGATGCCGTAGTTTCCGATTAATGGGTACGTGAATGTTACAATTTGACCGCAATATGATGGATCAGATAATGTTTCTTGATATCCAGTCATTCCTGTTGTAAATACAACCTCACCTGACTTTTCGATTTCTCCTCCGAAACCTGTTCCAATTAATACTGTTCCATCTTCTAAGATAAGTTGTCTTTTCATACTAATGCACTCTCCTTTTGCCATGCGATCTTACCACCAACGATTGTCATTACCGGCCATCCTTGGCATTTCCAACCTGCGAATGGTGTATTTTTTCCTTTTGATAAGAATGTTGTTGGATCAATCTCTTCTTCTTGTTCTAAATCAATGATTGTAATATCAGCTGTTCTACCTTCTTTCAGGCGACCTGCTTCTAAGCCGAATGTATCAGCTGGCTTTTCTGTTAAGAATTGAATTAACTGTTCTAGTGTAATAATTCCTTTTTTCACAAGGTTTGTGTATAGAAGTGGGAATGCTGTTTCAAAACCAGTAATTCCGAACGGTGCTCTTTCAATTCCTTGCGCTTTCTCTTCCGCTGTATGCGGTGCATGATCAGTTGCAATCATATCGATTGTTCCATCTAATAAACCTTTAATTAATGCTGCATGATCCTCTTTTCCACGAAGCGGTGGGTTCATTTTAAAGTTAGGGTCAGCTGATGGGATATCATCTTCACATAACACTAAGTGATGGGGTGTTACTTCTGCTGTTACTTTAATTCCAGCGCGTTTCGCATCACGTATTACACGTACAGATCCTTTCGTACTTACATGACATACGTGATAGTGACAATCTGCCGCTTCAGCAAGCAGTATATCCCTTGCAATATGTACAGATTCACATACTGATGGGATACCGTTTAATCCGTGTTTCTCAGAAAACTTCCCTTCATGTACACAACCTTTATTAATAAGAGTATTCTCTTCACAGTGCGCAACTACTGCCATATTCAGTTTTGCTGCACGCTTCATAGCAGCTAACATCATGCTAGCATCTTGTACGCCTACACCGTCATCAGTGAAAGCAAATGCTCCAAGCTCTTTTAATGTTTCGAAATCTGTCATTTCAGAACCCGCTTGACGTACTGTAATTGCTCCATATGGTAGTACGTTAACATGTGCTTTTTCTTTAATACGATTTTGTAAGTCTTCCATATGTTCTCTGCAATCTGGTACTGGGCGTGTATTTGGCATTGCGCAAATTGTTGTGAATCCACCTTTTGCCGCTGCTAGCGTACCTGTTTCAATTGTTTCTTTATGTTCACCACCTGGTTCACGAAGGTGTACGTGTACATCTACTAATCCAGGTGCGATTAACTTTCCGTTCACATCGATTACTTCAGCATTATCTGCCGTAATATTTTCTGCTACCTTAGCGATTTTACCGTCTTGTACGAGAAGATCCGTTGCTACGATTTTTCCTTCTTCATTCATATAACGACCATTTTTAAACAAATAATTCATGTTTCATTCCTCCTAATACATTTGGTAAGGCGCGTTTTAGTACAGCCATTCTTACGTAAACTCCATTTTCCATTTGTTTAAATATGCGTGAACGCTCACACTCAACAAGTTCACTTGCAATTTCAACATCTCGGTTTACAGGAGCTGGATGCATAATAATGCTTCCTTCTTTCATACGCTTTTCTCTTTCTACTGTTAATCCGTGTTTCTCATGATACTCTTTCATAATGTCTGTTTCATAATGATCATGACGCTCATGTTGTACACGAAGTAGCATCATTACATCCACTTCCGGAACAAGTTCATCTAATGGTTTGTATGTTCCAAATGTGTTGTCTTCATCTTTCCACTCTTCTGGACTTGCAAAGTAAATTGTTGCACCTAGCTTCGTTAATGCTTCTGCATTAGAACGTGCTACTCGGCTATGACGAACATCTCCTACTATCGCAATCTTCAAACCTTCAAATCTTCCAAACTCTTGTTTAATTGTAAGAAGGTCGAGTAGGCACTGCGTTGGGTGGTTTCCACATCCATCTCCAGCGTTTAAGATCGGGATATTCACCTGATCTTTTAGTTCATCGAAGTAGCGATCTTGCTCATGGCGGATGACCACTGCTTTTGTTCCGATTGATTCTAGTGTTCTTATCGTATCGTATAAAGTTTCTCCTTTTTGTACGCTAGATGCATCCGCTGAAAAGTTTAAAACATCAAGTCCTAATCTCTTCTCAGCAACTTCAAAGCTAAATCTCGTTCTCGTACTATTCTCAAAGAACAAGTTTGCAACAAAAGTTTGCTCTGTCGTTTTGCTCTCTTTTCCATTCGCAAAATCTTCTGCGTCTTTTAGGATTTCTGAAATTTCTACTTCCGATAATTCACTCATCGTTAACAAATGGCTCATCGTCATCCCTCATCTTTCTGATTTTTATGTTACCACTTTTGTATTTTTATAACAACCTTTGCATAAAAATACCCTAGTCATGTGAGACTAGGGTGCAAGAAAGAAGCCACCCTTTCCGGTCTCACAGGACTGAATTAAAAGGTTATTATTATGAAGCAATCTGCTTAGATTGTTTTATTTGTTTCGTTTCCGGTAGTAGTAGATTTAACAGTACACCTACAATTGCTGCTAGTGCCATTCCTTCTACTTGGAATGATTCTCCTACGTGAAGTACCGCTCCACCAATACCGATTACTAGTATTACTGATGCAATCATTAAGTTTCGTTTGTCACTTAAATCTGTTTTATCGTCTACCATCATGCGTAATCCGCTTGATGCGATTACACCGAATAGTAAGATTGATACACCACCCATAACTGGTGTGGGGATCGAATGAATCAGTGCAGAAATCTTACCGATAAATCCGAACATGATTGCGAATACCGCTGAACCGATGAATAAGTATACACTGTACGCTCTTGTAATTGCTAGCACACCGATGTTTTCACCATACGTTGTATTCGGTGGTCCACCGATTAGTGATGCGATTAATGTGGCTACTCCATCACCGAAGATTGAACGGTGTAAACCTGGTTTTTTAATTAAATCTCTTTTAATAACATTTCCTAATACAATTTGATGTCCGATATGTTCTGAAATTGTTACTAGTGCAACTGGTACCATCAAGAGTACAATCTTCCATGAAAACTCTGGTGTGTATGTTACAAATGGTACTGTGAAATCTGGTACAACAAACCATTTTGCCTCAGCTACCGGCTTTAAGTCTACTAACCCTTGGAAGTAAGCGAAGATATATCCGCCGATAATGCCAAGTAACACTGGTATGATACTGAAAAATCCTCTTCCGAATATTGAGCATATAATTGTAATTGCTAATGTTACTAATGCTACTGAAAAGTGTGTAAAGCTATATTTGCCATCCGCACCATTCATCGCCATGTTAACTGCTGTATGTGCTAAAGCTAGCCCGATTACCATTACTACTGGACCAACTACGATTGGTGGTAGTAATTTCATAATCCACTCTGATCCTGATTTCTTAATTCCGAGTGAGATTAAGATGTATACAAGTCCTGCTAGCAAACCACCAAGCATTGCTGCTCCAGGTCCCCCTGCCGTTTTCGCTGTTATAATCGGTGCGATAAAGGCGAATGATGACCCAAGATAGGCAGGTACTTGACCTTTCGTTATAAGAAGAAACGCTAACGTTCCTAATCCACTTGATATTAATGCTACTGACGGATTCAATCCTGTTAAAAACGGAACAAGCACTGTTGATCCAAACATCGCGAACAAATGTTGTATACTTAAAAATAACCATTTTCCCGGTTTCGGTACTTCATTAACGTCTAACACTGGCTTTTGTTCCATTGTTACATCCTCCTTCAGTTTAAATCTTTGCAATAAAAAAACTCTTTGTGCCTGTGCACAAAGAGTCCTACACTTTCGTATGCCAAATTTGACATATGAAAGCCAAGACCCTTTGGCAGCCTCACAGGACTACATTTAAAAGGGCTTTACTTATCGTATATGCTTACTCGATCTTGTTGATCTGTCTCTTGCAAATCAACTTCGATACGCTCTTCACTTGATGTTGGAATGTTCTTTCCTACATAATCAGCGCGAATTGGTAGTTCACGATGACCTCTATCAACAAGAACCGCTAGTTGGATTTGTGATGGTCTACCTAAATCCATAAGAGCATCCATTGCTGCTCGAACAGTTCTGCCTGTATATAATACATCATCCACAAGGATAACTTTTTTCTTCGTAATATCTACAGGGATATCAGAACCTTTTACAAGTGGTTCTTTATTTTTCGATTGTAGCGTTAAATCATCACGGTATAACGTAATGTCTAGCTCTCCAACCTCTATTTCTTTTCCTTCAATTTGACCAATTCGTTCTGCCAAACGTTGTGCAATAAAAATTCCACGAGTTTTAATTCCGACAAGAACACAATTATCGACACCTTTATTTCGTTCCACGATTTCATGACTAATTCGTGTTAAAGCGCGGCGAATCATTTGGTCATCTAAAACGACAGCTTTCTCTTGCATGCTCTACACCTCCAAGCTTTTTTCTTGCGTGAGAGTAATGGTATAAAAAAAGTCCTCTCAGCGTGTGCGAGAGGACTTTTGAAAAAGGGTATAGCATACCCTATGCATTTCAAACCGTTACCTTCTCAACCTCACGGGGCTGTGTTAAAGGATCATTATTTAACTGTTGTCAGTATCTCAGTTTTCTTATGATTTGTCAATACTATTTTCGCAAAATATTTAATGCGTCTTCAAACACTTTTGGAATCGGTGCCTCAAACTGAATATATTCACCAGTACGAGGATGATCAAAGCCTAAAATACCTGCATGAAGTGCTTGTCCGTTCATATCTAATGTTTTCTTTGGTCCATACTTTGGATCTCCTGCAAGTGGATAGCCAATATATTTCATATGAACACGAATTTGATGTGTACGCCCTGTTTCTAAGCGACATTCTACAAGTGTGAAATCTTTGAATCGCTCTAACACTTGGAAATGCGTAACAGCATGCTTACCATTTTCATCAACCGTCATACTTTGGCGTTCTTTCTTATCACGAGCAATCGGAGCATCAATCGTTCCCTTATCGTGCGGAATAACACCGTGTACAATCGCTTTGTAACGTCTCGTTACTGTTTTTGCTACAAGTTGATTTACAAGTGATTCGTGTGCCATATCATTTTTAGCAACCATTAATAGACCAGACGTATCTTTATCAATACGATGTACGATACCCGGACGCATCACACCATTAATGCCTGATAAGTCTGTACAATGGTGCATAAGACCGTTCACAAGTGTACCACTTGTATGACCTGGTGCTGGATGCACAACCATACCACGCGGCTTATTAACAACAAGTACATCTGCATCTTCATAATAAATTTCTAAATTCATATCTTCTGGCTGAATATCTAACTCTTCTGGCTCAGGAATCGTCACTGTAATTTCATCATTTTCTCTAACTTTATAATTCCCTTTTACAGCTTTTCCATTAACTGTAACAACGTCATCTTTAATCCATTGTTGTACTTGTGTACGTGACCATTCATTATTTATTCCTGCAACGAATTTATCAATTCGCTCATTTTTTTGTTCTTCTGCAACTGTTACTTGTACTACTTCACTCATTCAATTACTCCTTCGTTTTCTTGCCTTCTAATAATGTTTGAATAATAATTAATACAACACCAATACATAATGCTGAATCAGCGATATTGAATACTGGATAGTTGTACGAGAAAATATACACGTGAATGAAATCCACTACTTCTTGTCTAAATACACGATCAATAAAATTACCAATTGCTCCGCCTAAAATTAGACCTAATGAAATTCCTAGAAGCTTGTCTGTTTTTGCATATTTTTTCATATAAAATACGATAAATGCTACAAAAACGACTGTAATAATGTAGAAAAACCACATTTTATTTTCTAAAATACCCCAAGCAGCTCCTCTATTTCGATGTGATGTTATGTATAATACATTATCGATAATCGGAATACTCGTACCCAATTCCATGTTCTTTACAATTAGCCATTTCGATATTTGATCGATGGCAATGACAAATAACGCTATTACATAATATATCATTTTCATTTCCCCCACAAAGACAGTGTACCTCAAAATTTTAGCATAGCTGCAACCTTTTCACAATGAACCTTTATAGAAGAATAAAATAAATTAAAAAAAGGTAATATAATATCGTTGTGCACATTCATACATTTACTTTTTCATAGAAAAATTCATGAATGGTACGTGCAGTCGGCATCGTTTTCATTTGTTTTACCGACATTACTCTCCCTGTGTCTTCACAAATACCATACATATCTATTTCCATTTTAAATAATGCACGTTCTACATCTTTTAAATCCTCTTTTATATCATGTAATAAAAGTTTTTTCTTTATCTCTTCCTTAATTTCATACCCAAGCTCTTCGCTAAACTCTGTATTATATTTGTACATAACCTCTTTAGCTAGCCTCTCTTGTAACTCTTTTCGCATCAATTGCAATTCTTCTTTGATTTCCATATACATTTCATTCACGTGTACATTCCTCCCAGTTGCAATGTACGATTAGTGTGTCCGAAATTTATATGCTTACCTCTCACACATTTTTCCTTCATAGGAAAGAGAGTGAAAGTTATTTCAATATACTGTTAACCAAAAAAATGACTGCACTTTACGTGCAGTCACCCCTTGTTATTTTACATAATTTTCTTTAACAACCGTTGCGCAACGCTCACATAATGTTTCATGTTCAGCATCTTTACCAATTGTTTCTGAAACTACCCAACAACGTTCACATGTTTCACCAGTTGCTTGAACAACAACAACCGCTGTATGTTCATACTTCGGTGCATCTGCTGGCGCCTCTTCCATCATACCACCAAGTTTGTACTCAGAAACGATGAATAATTGCTTTAAGTCTTCGTTAATAGACTCTAACATAGCTTTCATTTCTGCAGTTGGATATAGCGTAATGCTTGCATTTAATGACTTACCGATTACCTTTTCATTACGAGCTACTTCTAACGCTTTTAATACGTCATCACGCAATGTCATAAATGCATCCCATTTTGTTTTTAATGCTTCTGCACCATCTAATTGTACAGCTTCTGGCATATCAGTTAATTGTACACTTTCTTCTGTTACACCTGGAATGTATGGCCATACTTCATCAGCTGTATGCGGTAAGATTGGTGTTACAAGTTTCGTCAATGCAACAAGAACATCATATAATACAGTTTGAATTGCACGACGATCTTCATGGTTCGCACCTTCAATGTATAAAATGTCTTTTGCAAAGTCTAAGTAGAATGAACTTAAATCAATTGTACAGAAGTTATGAATTGCATGATATACAGCAGCGAAGTCGTATGTCTCATATGCTTCTTTTACTTTTGTAATTAAGTCATTTAATTTCACTAACATGTAACGATCTACTTCACGAAGTTCAGCTATAGCTACTGTATTTTCACTTGGCTTAAAGTCGTCTAAGTTTCCTAATAAGAAACGGAATGTGTTACGGATTTTACGATACACTTCTGCTACTTGTTTTAAAATATCATCCGAAATACGTACATCAGATTGATAGTCAACAGAAGATACCCATAATCGTAAAATATCTCCGCCTAATTGATCCATAATTTTCTTCGGTACGACGATGTTTCCAATCGACTTACTCATTTTACGTCCTTCACCATCTAATACGAAACCGTGGCTTAGTACGCCTTTATATGGCGCTTTTCCTGTTACAGCAACTGCTGTCGATAATGAAGAGTTAAACCAACCACGATATTGGTCAGATCCTTCTAAATATAAATCTGCTGGACGTTGTAAGTCATCGCGCTCTTCTAATACTGCTTGGTGAGAAGAACCTGAGTCGAACCATACATCCATGATGTCTGTTTCTTTACGGAATTCACCATTTGGGCTACCTGGATGTGTAAATCCTTCTGGTAATAGATCTTTCGCTTCACGCTCAAACCATACGTTAGAACCGTGTTCACGGAATAAATCAGCTACATGGTTAATTGTTTCATCCGTAATGATTGGATCACCATTCTCAGCATAGAATACAGGTATTGGCACACCCCATGCACGTTGACGAGAAATACACCAGTCACCACGGTCACGAACCATGTTATGAAGACGAGTTTCGCCCCATGCTGGTACCCATTTTGTTTCCGCAACAGCTTCTAATAACTCTTTACGGAATGCTTCAATAGATGCAAACCACTGTGCTGTCGCACGGAAAATAATAGGTTTTTTCGTTCTCCAATCATGTGGATATGAATGCGTAATGAATGTTAGCTTCAGTAATGCGCCTACTTCTTCTAATTTTTCTGTAATTGGCTTGTTAGCTTTATCATAGAATAAGCCTTCAAATCCAGGTGCTTCCTCTGTTAATACACCTTTATCATCAACTGGACAAAGTACTTCTAAGCCATACTTTTTACCAACAATAAAGTCATCTTCCCCGTGTCCTGGTGCTGTATGAACACAACCTGTACCTGCATCTGTTGTTACGTGATCTCCTAGCATAACTAATGAATCACGATCGTAGAATGGATGCTTTGCAACTGTATACTCAAGCTCGCTACCTTTTACTGTTTTCACAACTTCAGCGTTTTCCCACTCTAACGTTTTTGCAACTGTCTCAAGTAGTTCAGAAGCAATAATATATTTTTCATCATTTACTTTTACAATAGCGTATTCAAGTTCTGGGTGAACAGAAATACCTAAGTTTGCAGGCAACGTCCAAGGCGTTGTTGTCCAGATAATGTATTTCTCATCACCTTCTAATACGTTCTTTCCATCTTTTACAGGAAATGCTACGTAAATAGATGCAGATTTTTTATCTTGGTATTCAATTTCAGCTTCTGCTAAAGCTGATTCACTCGTTGGTGACCAATAAACTGGCTTTTGCCCTTTATAGATATAACCTTTTTTCGCCATATCACCAAACACTTTAATTTGTTGTGCTTCATATGCTGGCTCTAAAGTAATGTATGGGTTATCCCAATCAGCACGTACACCTAAACGCTTAAATTGCTCACGCTGACGTTCTACTTGTTCATATGCATACTCTGCACATAACTTACGGAACTCAGCAACTGTCATTTCTTTACGCTTCACACCTTTATTTGTTAAAGCTTGTTCAATTGGTAAACCGTGTGTATCCCAACCTGGGACATATGGTGCACAAAAACCAGTCATTGATTTATAACGAACGATAAAGTCTTTTAATACTTTATTTAATGCATGTCCCATATGAATGTCACCATTCGCATATGGAGGTCCATCATGCAGTACAAATAAAGGACGACCTTTCGTATGTTCTTGTACCTTTTCATAAATATTCATTTCCGCCCACTTTTCTTGCATTGCAGGCTCACGTTTTGGTAAATTCCCACGCATCGGGAACTCTGTTTTTGGCATTAGTAATGTATTTTTGTACTCCATGCTCAATTCCTCCTTACATGTATAAAAGAAAGACCTAAAAAACGGAATAAAAAAGAGACTTTCTCATCCCAAAAAGGGACGAGAAAGTCTCCCGCGGTACCACCCTAGTAGATTCTATACGTATGTATACAATCCTCTTTATATTCTTAACGCGAATATACGCCTACGCTTACTCTATTTGTTCAGCGCGGAACTCCAGGGTGATATTCCCATTATCTCCTTATCCTGAGCTTACACCATCCTCAGTTCGCTATATAAGGTATGAAAAAGGTACTTATCCCTATCTTCGTTTTTCTTAATAAATATGTTGTTTAAAATTATATGTAATAATGAGAAAAACGTCAAGCTTACACTGTTTCTTCTTTTTTCAACAGCTCGTCTACTTCGTCTTCTAACTCAATTAGTTTATCCCAATCATCGTTGTTTAACATTTCAAGCTGTGTTTCTAATAACATACGGAAACGAGTGCGGAATACTTTCGCTTGTTTCTTTAGCTCTTCAATATCAAAAGCAACTTTTCTTGATTTTACTAAAGCTTCGTTAATAATACGGTCTGCATTCTTTTCAGCTTCACGTACAATTAATTTCGCTTCTTTTTGGGCATTACGTTTTACTTCTTCCGCTGCTTCTTGTGCAACAACGATAGATTTGTTTAACGTATCTTCAATATTAGAGAAATGATCTAACTTCCCTTCTAATTGCGCAACTTGTTCTTCTAAAGCTTTTTTCTCACGAATGACTAATTCATAATCTTTGATAATTTGATCAAGAAACTCATTTACTTGATCCTCATCATAGCCACGGAATCCGCGACCAAATTCTTTGTTATGAATATCTAATGGTGTTAACGGCACAACGCCACCTCCAAGTAGTTATCTAAATTTCCTCTTTCAATTATATCTTTTCTTCGACAAAATAGGAGGATTTCCTTCTAAAAAACCAATCATTTTAGTATACCATACAAAATTCTCCATTTGTCGCGCTTTGTTCTACCTTCTACAGAAAACAATTTACTGCGTCCATATCCTCTCACTGAAAAAACATCTCCTGGATAACATTCATAAGAGGTTTGCTCCACTGTTTTCCAATTCACTTTTACTAAACCATTTTTTATGAAAGGTTGTACTTTTTGCCTAGATATATGTAACATTTCAGCTAACATAACATCTAAACGAAGTGAAGAAACCGTTCCGGATTTCTCCCCCCACGTTTCTTGTATCTGTAGAATTTTTTCCCCTTGCACTGGTGATAAGGAGACTTTCACTTTTCCTATAGATTGTAAGTTCATCTCAATATAAGATACAACTTCTTTCGCGACTACAATTTGGGCACGATCTTCTTGAAGCAAAATATCACCACATTTTTCTCTCGTTAAACCGAGAGACATAAATGTACCTAATATTTGCCTATGCTCTAGCGTATAAAACTTGGAAGGATAGTCAATTTCCAATACTTCTACTTGAAATTCCTCTTCATTTATTACTAGATAGTCCGGATAAATGAGTGCTCTTTTGCGCTCTGCTTGAGACGTTGCACCATCAAATTGTACAGCAACATCCCCTTGGCCTATTACCATCGTGACAATTTGTTGTTGCCTTGGATCAAGGAAATCTGTTAATTTCACTTGATGGTACTCCGCTGCTCGCTTCCACTCTAACACTTTATCCACAAAGACCACTTCATCAGGTCTAAAATGCTCGTAGATGCTCATACATATAACCTCTTACTATAAGAAATAGCCGAATAAACTTATTAAACCATTTGTCGCAAGTCTTAAAGCAAAGATCGCAACGAGTGGCGAAATATCAATCATACCAAGCGGCGGAATAAATCTGCGAAATGGTTCTAAATATGGTTCACAAATACGCGCAAGAAACTCTCCGAAAGTTGATTCCTTTGCACCTGGGAACCATGATAGGAGAATGTAAATAATAAGTGCCCACGAGTAAATCTCGATAGCATAAACTAAAAGTCTTAAAACGGTTTCCATGGCGTATTACCACCTCTTTATATTTGTGTCTTCTTCTTCACCGAATAACTCTGAAATTGCACCAACTATATCTACATTTTCAGGCGTACACATAAATGTTTTCGGTCCTATTTTTTGAATGTCCCCGCCTATAGCGTATACAGTACCACTTAAAAAGTCAACGATACGTACAGCTTGATCCGTAGACATTCGTTGTAAATTAATTACAACAGCTCGTCTACCTTTTAAATGGTCCGCAATTCCTTGCGCTTCCGAATATGTGCGTGGTTCTAATAAAACAACTTTTGAGGATTGCTTCGCTGTTTCAATGCTCACAACATTTTGTTTCGTTTGCGCTTTTGGAAACGTAACATCTTGTTGTTCTGGCGGATCTTGCTGCTTCTTCATGTCCGTTTGCTCCTTTTCATAACTATATTGAGCTGCTTCTTTTTCTTCAGGTGTATCAAAAAAGAAGTATTTTACTTTTGACCAACTCATAATAAGATTCTCCTTCCTTTTACGCTTTTCCTACTAAAATCGTCCCCAAACGAATGTATGTAGCACCTTCTTCAATTGCAATCGTGTAATCATTAGACATTCCCATTGATAATTCTTTACATGGCGCATGTAATAATTCTAACTCCTGCACCTCTGTTTGTAGCATACGTAATGTCTTAAAACAGCGTCTGATTTCTTCCTCTTCTTCTGTAAACGGAGCCATTGTCATTAGTCCAACCACTTCAATCTTATCCAATTCTTGCAAACTTTGAATAAAAGAAACGGTTTCTTCTATTGCCAATCCTTGCTTTGATTCTTCAGATGATGTTTTCACTTGAATAAAACATTTCACTTTCTTATCCGCACGTTTTTGAATTTCTTTTGCAAGTGAAAGACGATCTAATGAATGTAAATAATCGATTTCATTAATGATTTCTTTTACTTTTCTCGTTTGTAATGATCCAATAAAATGCCAATTCACTTTTGAACCGAAATGTTCATACTTCTGTAAGAAACCTTCATTTCTATTTTCACCTAAATCGATAATTCCTGCTTCAATTACTTCGTTTGTTTTTTCAATTCCTACCGTTTTTGTAACTGCAACGAGTTTAATATCTTGCAAAGAACGTCCCGCTCGCGCGCAAGATTGTTTAATTGCTTCGTTTACAGTTGTTAAATTTGTTTGTACTGTCACTTGCTTTCATCCTCCTTAAAACCTATGAAACTCAACATTCTCCCTGTCTTACCTTGATCACGACGGTGAGAGAAAAACAGTTGTTCTTCACAGCTTGTACAAAGAGATGACATTACAATATTCTCTTCTTTTATGCCTGCTTGTACACATAATATACGATTAATTTCTTTTAAATCAATTGCGTACTGTCCGTCAGAAACTTTTTTATAAGGAACAGAACCGTTTACTACTTGCTCTGCTGCTGTTAACACTCGATCATCAACAACATAACAACAAGATCCAATTGCTGGTCCAATCGCAACATGAATTTCATCACTCGAAATCCCTTCTGCATTCCATTTTTGAATCATTTCTTTTGCAATCTCTTTTACAGTCCCTTTCCATCCAGCATGCGCAAGTCCTATCATACCATGTGATGGTGCATAAAAATAGAGTGGAACACAATCAGCATAACAAGATGTTAAAAGAACATCATTATTAGTCGTATAAATGCCATCTGTTTTTGAAATGCCGTCTTCATATGAATAAACGCCACTTCCTTTTTCCTGTTGTCCTACTTTTTCAACATGATGATCATGAACTTGTTCAGAGCAAATCCAGTTTTCTAATGGTTTTTGTAACTTATTTGCTAAAATGCGTCTATTTTCATGAACGTTCTCGGCAATATCATTCACATGTAATCCTAAATTCATTGCATGAAAGGAGCCCGTACTTATCCCACCATCTTTTGTCGTAAATCCAGCAGTAATGTTTCCAAGTTCTTTCCACGCTTCTAAATACAGTATACCGTCCACATATTTAAATGGTTCTCTCATAACAGCGGCTCCTTTTAATTAAAATAACATAAAAAAGCATGGTACTTCCTGTCTATTTTACCATACTTTTATTTTTTCATAATCCTAACAGAAAAAAAAGAGGAATTTGTAATATTCTTTATGAAATTGTCGGTGTTTGTATTGATTCTGTTACAGAATTAACAGGATTTACTCTAACAAGTATGACATCTTCCCCAATTTTCACAATTTCTTTCCAAGGAATTACAATTTCTACGTCTTTCCCAAAAATCCCAAACATACGTGCCTGTTTAGAAATAATAATAGAATCGATCTTCCCTGTGTTCATATCAATTTCAATATCACCAATATTACCCAGCCTTTTTCCGTCTGAAACATTTATTATATCTTTCATCTGCAATTCCGAAATTTGTATCACTTTCATCCTCTCCCTTATATATGACGAATCGAAAAAACATTGTTTCTCAAATGAACAGGAAGCAACCTCTTACCAACTTCATATTATTTTCATTATATGAACACAGCTACCCTACTATGAGCGCAAACAAACTATATGACATATAAAAAGGTTTCACCATAAATGGTGAAACCTTATCCTTGAATTGTCTTATTCATTTGTTTAATAGCTGATTTCTCTAAACGTGACACTTGTGCTTGAGAAATCCCAATTTCTTCTGCAACTTCCATTTGTGTTTTCCCTTGGAAGAAACGTTTGCGAATAATCATTTTCTCACGATCATTTAAACGCTTCATTCCTTCTTTTAGTGCTAGCTCTTCAACCCACTGCTCGTCCTTTTGTTTTTCATCACTTAACTGATCCATAACAAAGATAGGATCTCCCCCATCGTTATAAATCGGCTCAAATAATGAAACTGGATCTTGAATTGCATCTAAAGCAAAAACGATTTCTTCATGAGTCACTTCAAGCACTTTTGCAATATCCATTGCTGTTGGTTCTTTTGAATTTTCTGCAATCAACTTTTCTCTTACTTGTAACGCTTTATACGCAATATCTCGTAATGAACGAGATACGCGAATCGGATTGTTATCACGCAAATATCTGCGTATTTCCCCAATAATCATCGGCACAGCATACGTTGAAAATTTTACATTTTGGCCTAAATCAAAATTATCAATGGATTTCATAAGTCCGATGCAACCAACTTGAAATAAATCGTCAACATATTCTCCTCTGTTATTAAATCTTTGGATGACGCTCAGTACAAGACGTAAGTTTCCATTCACTAATTTCTCTCTTGCGCTTATCTCTCCACTTTGCATTTCACGAAATAATTTACGCATTTCATCATTTTTTAGTACGGGAAGTTTAGCTGTATCAACACCGCAAATTTCTACTTTGTTTCTCGTCAAAGTGTTCCCTCCTATCGGGAGTTGCTGTACAGTGTAAAGTATTTCCTTTGAAGGAGATTTTATGCATGCGGTTTTCTCTTCATTTTTCATTTTCGTTGTCCTCCCTCATACAACGAAAGAGAATAAGACCAGCCTACATAACGGCTGGTCTTATTCTTTACACCATTTTATTAAATTCTTTTCGTAATCTTTTTATGATTCTTTTTTCTAAACGCGAAATGTATGACTGTGAAATCCCAAGCATATCCGCTACATCTTTTTGCGTCTTTTCCTCTCCTCCAGCAAGCCCAAACCGAAGTTCCATAATTTGTTTTTCACGATCATTTAATTGATGTAATGCTTTCATTAGAAGATGACGATCAACCGTAGCTTCTAAATCTTTTGTAATAATATCATCGTCTGTCCCTAATACATCTGATAATAAAAGTTCATTCCCGTCCCAATCGATGTTAAGCGGTTCATCAAAAGAAACTTCTGAACGATTTTTATTATTCCGGCGCAAATGCATTAAAATTTCATTTTCTATACAACGTGATGCATATGTTGCTAATTTTATTTTCTTTTCTGGATTAAATGTATTTACCGCTTTAATAAGCCCAATTGTTCCAATGCTAATTAAATCTTCAATATTTATCCCTGTATTTTCAAACTTTCTTGCTATATATACAACTAGCCGTAAATTGCGTTCAATCAGTAACGACCTTGCTGCCTGATCTCCTTTTGGCAATTTATTCAAAAGAACTTCCTCTTCTTCTTTCGTTAACGGTGGTGGTAACGCTTCACTTCCACCAATGTAATAAATTTCATCGGTCTTAATTCCTAATTTCAACAATACTTTATACCAAAGGTATACTAAATAAAATTTTAATTTCATCATATTATCCCGCCTCCCATTATTAAGCAATTACCATTTTTTGCGAAATTAACATTTTCGGATGCACAATACATTGATACTCTCCATTGGTTGACAACTGTTGTGTATTTAATCCAATCAATACTTTATTGACGACAATAGAACTACCTTCATGATAAATTTGTACACTTTCTGGCTTAATTGCCCATAAAAATTGATTCTCTACTCCTACTGCTCGGAAAGGAATTAAGCGTAATTTTGTCGCCCACCCAGAATCATTTTCTGGTATTTGAGGAATCTGTGTTTTGGAATAAATTTGTTCTGTTAACCAAGCTGGTAAACAATGTTCTAACGATGAAATATGCATAATCATAACAGGTGTTTTCGTTAACGGGTCGTAAAGTTGATTCCCACTATCAATTAAACCTGCGAGTTCTAGTTCCTCTTCAGCTAATTGAATTTTCAATTTCACAATTTGATCATAGTGTATTTTTGTAACCTCTACGCTTTCAATACGCTTTTTAGAAAAATAATAAATGACTGGAAAACCAAAAATAACGAACAACCAACTAATTGGGCCACCATAAGAAATTGATTGAGATTGAACCAACCCATTTACCATTTCATTCGTTTGCAAAAAGAAATGAGTGCCCATTAATCCTCCGCCAACCATAAAGGTTACAAAGTAAAAAGTAAAAACAGTTTGTGCATAATTTCTAAATGTTGTAAACCCAAATGCTGTATACACAATAAGTAACGAGTACAGTAGTTTCATAATCGGATGTGTCATCATAGAAGCAAAAGGAGTAAAGGCAAAAATAACAATGGTTGAACCTATCAATGCCCCTAACACAAGCCTCCATCTTTTGATCTTCTTTTTTAACACGGTAGCCGTTAATAAAAGTAAAAGAAAATCAATGCAGGCGTTTAACAACCAAACAACGTCGGCGTAAACAACCAAACAATTCACCTCTTTTTTTAAGTTGAGACTAGTATAATGCATATCCAATAGGAAAGTGTGTCAATTTGCGGAGGTGTTTTTTTGTTATTTTGTGCTTTCTAGACATAATCTGTCGGTAAAAAATAAAAGTATATGTTTCATAGAATGCTATATACTTTTTACTTACATATAAAGTGAAACTTTAATCACCACGCACCAATCATGTTATCCGGCAAATAGCGAAATAGATTAAAATATATAAAATAAAAAAAGACCTGCTTAGGCAGATCTTTTCCCCGTATAAAACAAAAAAGGAGCATAAATGCTCCTTTTCTTTTATCGTCTACGACGATTACGTAAAAATGCTGGAATATCGATATCATCTGAATCTGAATGACGCTCATGTACAACTGGCTCTTCACGCTTCATTTCACGTTTTACTTCACGTTGTTTTGGTGGTTGAGCTACTGGCTGTTGCTGTTGTTGCGTGTGATTCACATTCGGACGGATAATTGGTTTTGGTGGTTGAGTTGCAATTGTATCATCAAAACCAGTTGCAATTACAGTTACAACGATATCATCTTTTAATCCTTCATTAATAACCGAACCGAAGATCATATTTACTTCTGGATCTGAAGCTGAAGCTACAATATCTGCCGCTTCTTGTACTTCATATAAGCTTAAGTTAGCTCCACCAGTAATATTCATGATAACACCTTGAGCTCCATCAATAGATGTTTCTAATAATGGACTAGAAATCGCTTTTTTCGCAGCTTCAGCAGCACGATTTTCTCCATTACCAGAACCAATACCCATTAAAGCAGAACCTCTATTAGACATAATTGTTTTTACGTCTGCGAAGTCTAAGTTAATTAAACCTGGTGTTGCAATTAAATCAGAAATACCTTGAACACCTTGACGTAATACGTTATCCGCTTCACGGAATGCCTCTAACATTGGCGTGTTTTTATCAACAATCTCTAATAAGCGATCGTTTGGAATTACAATAAGTGTATCTACATTTTCTTTAAATGCTGCAATACCAGATGCCGCTTGTGTTGCACGCTTACGTCCTTCAAATGTAAATGGACGTGTTACAACACCAACTGTTAATGCACCTAATTCTTTTGCCACTTGAGCAACAACTGGCGCTGCACCAGTTCCAGTTCCGCCGCCCATACCAGCAGTTACGAATACCATATCAGCACCACGAAGTGCTTCTTGGATCTGTTCTTTACTTTCTTCTGCAGCTTTTTTCCCTACTTCAGGGTTTGCACCTGCACCAAGTCCACGTGTTAATTTTCCACCAATTTGCATTTTTGTTTCAGCTTTTGATAGATTTAATGCTTGTGCATCAGTATTCACAGCGATAAAGTCTACACCTTGTACACCGTGTTCAATCATACGGTTTACAGCATTGTTTCCGCCACCGCCGACACCGATAACTTTTATATTCGCTAATTGATCTTGAGTAGTATCAAACTCTAACATGTCGAAATCCCCCTAGAACCTCATTTTTCGTGTCCAATTTTAATCCCATAAATAACGGAATACACGTTTTACTTTTGACATCATACGGTCATCATTTTGATTATTATTGTTTTGATTACGAGTTTTTTGTTTCGCAGGTTGCTGTTGTACCGGCGCTGGAGCTTGTGCTGGTACTGGTTCAAAATGCTCTTGCTTTTCCTGTACATTTTTCCCACGTAATTTAGCTTTTTGATAAGAATGTTTAATTAATCCTACTCCACTTGTATATTGTGGCTCACGCACACCAATATAATCAGGAGTTGCTATACGAACATTTTCATGTAAAATATCATATGCAAGATCAAGGACACCTGGCATAGAAGCAATTCCACCAGTTAGTACATAACCAGAAGCTACTTGCTTTACTCCTAACTTACGCACTTCATCTTGAACAAACATTAAAATTTCCTCTACACGAGCCTCTATTATATCCGATAATTCCAACTGAGAATATTGTTCTGTTTGATCGCTTCCCATAATAGGAACCGTAAACATCTCTTCTTCAGATGCTGTATCATAAAAAGCATGTCCATATTTCAACTTAATTTGATCTGCATTTTCTGTTGAAGTTTTCAACCCAATTGCAATATCCTTCGTTATATGGTCTCCACCTAATGGTAATACGCTCGTCGCTTGTAACTCTCCATCTTTAAAAATAGATAAAGTTGTAGATCCTCCGCCCATATCAACAAGGGCTACTCCTCTATTTTTTTCATCCGAAGATATAGCAACTGTTGCAGCCGCTAAAGGTTGAAGACAAATATCAACAATTTCAAGACCTGCTTTTTCTACACAACGAAGTAGGTTATGTAGTAAAGTTCTCGAGCCTGTAATAAGTGTACCTTCCATTTCTAATCTTACACCGATCATCCCGCGTGGATCGTTAATCTCGTCAAGACCGTCTACAATGAACTGTCGAGGTACCACATCAATAAACTCACGTTCTGGAGCAATTGACACAACTTGTGCTGCATCTAGAACGCGTAAGACATCTTCATTCCCGATTTCACGATCTTCATTTGAAACAGCGACTACTCCGTGACAAGGAAGTAGTTGTACCTGGTTTGCATTGACACCTACTACAACTTGCTCAATGTGGATTCCCACCATGCGCTCAGCTTGTTCAATTGCTTTTTTAATTGATCGAACAGTCTCGTCTATATCAACTATCGATCCCTTCTTTAAACCATTTGATTTTACATTTCCAACACCAATAATGTTTAAGCTGTCATTAACCATTTCACCAATGATGACTTTAACATTGGATGTACCGATGTCAAGACTAACATATATTTCATTGCTGTTCATTCTTTGGCACCTCCTTCTTTATTTATACCATACAACTCAATATATGGAACAACAATCGCAACTTTACTATTTATAAGAAAAATATTCAACGTCTTTATACGTTTCCCTTTTTTAACCCTATATTTTTCTTATTTTTATTTAACATTCATTTAAGAATATCGCAGTAAACTGTGAATAACTGCTTATCTTGAAATAATTCCATTTCAAGTGTAAAGATTACCGCCAAGTATAAGTCTACACTAAGATGTACTCATAGAAAAGTGAAACTTGTACCAATCCTAGTATGAATCTAAGAATTTTTACATCTTTTTCATCAAATGAACCATTCTTGTAAACTCCTATGCACCAAGCAGAACATTTGTTTCGTTTTTTTCTACAATAACGTAGTGAAAACTATCATTCTATTCTTTTTTTTCTTCTGCTCCTAATTCTTTCGTATACGCCCCTACTTCTAAATCAATTAATACCTTTTTACCTGGCTCAATTGTTTTTAAGATAAGTGGATAAGCTTCCATACGTTTTGCGAAATTTTGAATCGTAGTGCTCACTTCATACCCTTCATTCATATATAAAGTAAGGTGGTCTTCATTCGCATTCGTCGGTGAATAACGAATTTCAGAAATAGACCTTAAAATAGTTGGGGTTAATTTTTCAAGCTCAGCAATTAACTCCTTCATTTTTTCCTCTTTAAAAGGTTCAAAAATTGGCGCTGCAACAGGAAGTTTTCCGTTCGGGAGTACATCAAGTGTTTTCCCGTTCTCTAATAACGGTTGTAATTTCCCATCTTTGTTTATATAACCAATCGTTAAATATTCTTCAATATGAACGTCAATTTTATTTGGAAAACGTTTCTTTACATTTACTGCTTTAATTTCTTTTCGTTTCGTTAAGTTTTCTTCTGCTTTATGTGCTGTCACTCGGAAATAACTTGTATCATATGTCACACCTGATTCCTTCATCACTTGTTCATCTGTCATATAATTATTTCCAAACACGCTTATCTTTTTTATATTGCTAAGTGGAGACCGAAAATAAATTAAAAAGAGAACTAATAGAAATAAAATTGATATGTATAAAATCAACCGATGATTAACATTTTTCTTCTTTTTTTTCTGTTGATTTTTTAACTTTGGTACACGATCCTGTAGTTTAATTACTTTACTATTTTTCATGTACGATCCCCCTACGTAACATAAAGAACGGCATGTTCCTCATGCCGTTCTTATCTTCTTATTATAACATAAATGATAATGAGCGGAACGAATAACCGTTATCTTCCAATGATTTCTACTTCTGTATGCATTTCTACGCCAAATCCATCCTTAATTGTTTGTTTTATTAATGCAATTAAAGATAAGACATCTTGCGCGCTGGCTCCCCCAGTATTAATAATAAAATTCCCATGCATTTCAGAAATTTGAGCTCCACCTATTTGATAACCACGAAGCCCCGCCTTTTCTATTAAATCTCCTGCAAAGTATGGAGTTGGATTCCGAAACACACTTCCTGCGCACGGATGATTCCATGGCTGTGTTTCACGACGGTAATCTTTATTCTTTTGCATAACACTTACAATTCTCTCACGCTCACCTATTTGTAATTGAAACTCAGCCTCCAAAACAATACCAGGACGTTTCGTTTGCAATACAGATGTACGATAGGAAAACTCCATTTCTCCATGCGTTAACCAGTCAATTGTTCCGTCTTCAAACAAAATAAGAGCTTTTGATAATATGTTTGATATATCCGAATTATGTGCTCCTGCATTCATATACACTGCACCGCCAACACTTCCTGGAATACCACTTGCGAACTCCAGACCGGCTAACCCTTGCCGACTAAGTAAAGTTGATAATTTAATTAGGGGATACCCACCACCAACTCTTACTCTATGTTTTTCGACTTCTAAGTGGTCTAATCCTTCTCCTAAACGAATAACGACACCTTCTATACCTAGATCAGATACAAGAAGGTTCGAACCGCGACCAATTACAGTCCACTTTGTTTTATATTTCTTTACTAACTGCAACGTTTTTTCAATACCGGCAACATGCTTTGGCACAATTAAAATATCAGCTGGTCCACCTATTTTCATAGTTGTATAACGTGCTAACGGTTCATCCACTAACACACGACCAACATTTGCTTCTATAAGCTCATTTACTAATTGCTCCATAAACAATCTCCCCCATACTAAGCATCCTTATTACAGTAGTATGCAGGGCGTTCACCTAACGTTATTTTTTTACAAGCTTATTCATTACTTCATACAACTTATTTGCTGCATCTGGAATACCTAATTGCCCAGCAGCAAGCTTCATATTTTGTAATGTTTGTGCATCTAATAAAATCTCGTCAATATCACGAATAAGTGTTTCAGCTGTTAAATCTTTTTCAAGCAACATTTTTGCTGCTCCTTTATCGACAACAGAACGTGCATTTTTTTCCTGATGGTTATTTGTTACATAAGGACTCGGAATTAACACACTTGGCTTACCTAACGCTGTTAATTCTGCAAGTGTTGTTGCTCCAGCTCTTGAGACAACAAGGTCTACACCTGTAAGTACTTCTGGCATATTATGAATGAAAGGTTTAATAATAACATTATTCGGGTTCCCTTTTTGCTTCACTGCGTCCATCACTTTGTCGTAATGAACTTCACCTGTTACATACAATATTTCGTAACTTTTATTTCCAAACTGTTCAATTGCCTCTACGAAAGCATCGTTAATTGGTCTAGCCCCACGGCTGCCACCAAAAATAAGCACGGATTTTTTAGGAAGAGATAAACCTACTGAACGTTTTCCTTTCATTCCATTTTGATCCATTACTTCTGACGCTCGTGGGTTTCCTGTCATGACCACTTTTGACTGCGGAAAATGTTCTGCAGCCGCTTCAAAACAAACTGCAACTTTATCAACATAGCGGCTTAAAAATTTATTCGTTACACCAGGTACACTATTTTGTTCATGTACAATAGTTGGAATACCTAATTTTGCCGCAGCATATACAACAGGTCCACATACATATCCACCTGTTCCAATTACAATATCTGGATTAAAACGACGAATATATCGTTTACTATCTTGTACACCTTTTAGAAAACGCATCACCGTTTTCACGTTATCTAACGATATTTTACGCTTAAATCCACTTATAACAATAGATTGAAACGGTATACCTGCTTTGGGCACGATTGTGCTCTCTAATCCATTCTCCGTACCAATATATAAAAACCTTGCTTCCGGATTTAATTTTTTTATTTCTCTTATTAAAGCAAGAGCCGGATAAATATGACCTCCAGTGCCCCCACCACTTACTAATACACGCACTACTAACTCCTCCGCTTCTCTTTTTCTTATTACAGTCGTATTTATTTCTATATACATATTGTTTCTTCGTACACATACGAAAAACCCTGTCTTATAAAACAGGGTTTAGTAGCGAGAATGGCGACTTATATTTAATAATACACCTACTGCCATTAACATTAATGTCAAACTTGATCCACCATAACTTAAAAACGGCAAAGTAATACCCGTAACAGGCATCAATCCTGTTACAACACCAACATTAATCATTACTTGAATCGCAATCATCGCCACAATACCTACTGCTAAAAACGTACCATATAAATCTGGCGCTCCTAAAGCTATACGAATCCCACGCCATAATAATAGACTAAATAATAATAACACAAATGAACCACCAATAAAACCTAATTCCTCGGATAAGATTGCAAATATAAAGTCTGTTTGCGGTTCAGGTAAATAAAGAAACTTTTGTCTACTTTGTCCAAGTCCAAGCCCGAATAATCCACCTGGTCCAATTGCGAGTAACGATTGAATAATTTGAAATCCACTTCCAAGCGGATCTGACCACGGGTCTAAATATGATGTAATACGTTTCATCCGATACGGTGCTGATGCAATTAGCCCTACAAATCCTGCTACACCAAGCAAACCAAACATTGCAAAGTGAAAGACTCTTGCTCCTGAGATAAATATCATAATGATACATGTCCCAACCATTACCGTCCCTGTACCAAGGTCGGGCTGTAACATAATCATTCCGAAAGCAAGAAATACAAAACCTAAAGCTGGTAGTAAACCACGTTTAAAAGAGGTAATTAATTTTTGTCGTTCCGCTAAAAATTTCGCTAAGAAAATAATCATCGCAAACTTCATAAATTCGGACGGTTGAATGGAAAATGCCCCGATTCCAATCCAACTTCGCGCTCCTCCTCGAACAAGACCTACTCCAGGAATAAGAACGAGAATAAGAAGAATGAAGCAAACTAGCAAAATTACTTTTGAATACGTACGCCACACCCAATAATCAATTTTCATAATAAAAAACATAGCCACTACACCAAGACCTGCGAATAGCAATTGCCTTTTTGCAAAAAAGAATGAGTCCCCCATTTTATAAGAGGCCCAAACCGCACTCGCACTATAAACCATAATCATTCCGATTGTTAACAACGCAAGTGTAACGATGATGAGAATAAAATCAGGCGTTTTCTTCATTACCCATAAACACCACCTCTTTAGGCAGAAACTTTTGCCCTATGTAACAAAACATCAGTAGGTGTTAGCCTACTGATGTTTTGATTTACTTTATATAAGTTTATGCACAGCTTGTATAAAAATGTCTCCTCTTTCTTCAAATGTTTTAAATTGATCCCAGCTTGCACATGCTGGAGAAAGAAGAATTACATCGCCATCTGTAGAATGAGCATAAGCTTTCACTACAGCTTCATCTAAAGTATCGACACTTTCAATTGTATCTAATCCCGCTTTTTCTGCAGCTCTTACTAATTTTGGAGCTGTTTGTCCAAATGTTACAATCGCTTTAACATTTTTGAAATACGGAATTAAATCATCGAATTCATTTCCACGATCTAGCCCACCTGCTAATAACACAGTCGGTTGTGTAAACGCAGATAAAGCTTTCTCTGTCGCTAACATATTCGTTGCTTTTGAGTCATTATAAAACTTACGGTTGTTTATAGTTGTTACGTATTCTAAACGATGTTTTACACCTGTAAAACGTTTTAAAACTGCCGTAATCGCTTCATTAGAAACACCCAATAATTTTGAGATACTCATCGCTGCTAAAATATTTTCTAAATTATGTTGACCAGGTAAAACGATATCGCCTACTTCAACAACTTTTTCACCTTTAAAATAAAGAGCATTATCTTTTATACACGCACCATCTTCAATTTCTTTCGTTGTTGAGAACAGTACTTTTTGACCTTTACTATAAGCAGATAAAGCCATCACATCTGCATCATCTGCATTTATTACACTATAATCATTTTCTGTTTGGTTTTTAAAAATATTCGCTTTTGCTAAACCATATTCTTTCTTCGTCCCATGATAATCTAAGTGGGCCTCAAATAAATTTAAAAACGCAGCAATTTTAGGTTGGAACAATTCTACTCCCATCAATTGGAACGATGAAAGTTCTGTAACTACAACTTCATTTTCTTTCGCATCCTGTGCAACTTCACACGCTACAGTTCCAATGTTCCCTGCAATTACGGGATGCTTTTGTCCTTCTTTTAGCATTTCAAATGTAAGCATTGTCGTCGTCGTTTTACCGTTAGACCCCGTAATCCCAACAAATGGTGCTTCTGAAATACGATATGCTAATTCAACTTCCGTAACAATTGGAATTTGCTTTTCTTTCGCAGCAACTAATATTGGATTAGAATACGGGATTCCTGGATTTTTTACTACAAGAGAAATATTTCTCTCTAATAATTCTAAAGGATGACCACCGCATACAACGTCCATTCCTTTTGCTTGTAATTCTGCAGCAAGTACATTCTCTGCTAAAGGCTTTCCGTCATTTACAATAACATTTGCCCCTAACTTTTGTAACAATGTAGCTGCTGCATAACCACTTTTTGCAATGCCTAATACAAGAATATTTTTATTTTGAAATTCAGTTACAGTTTTCAATTACATCCACACCCCGATATAAATTCCTAACACAGCTAATAAAAATCCTACAGACCAAAACGTCACAACGACACGCCACTCTGACCAACCACATAATTCATAATGATGGTGTAGTGGACTCATTTTAAAGACACGTTTTCCTGTTGTTTTAAATGAAATGACCTGAATAATAACCGATAAAGTTTCCATTACGAATACTCCGCCAATGATTACAAGTAGCAATTCTTGTTTTAATAAAATTGCTACAGCTGCAATGGCTCCACCTAAAGCTAATGAACCTGTATCTCCCATAAACACTTTTGCTGGATTCGCATTGAATACTAAAAATCCAAGTACAGCTCCTACAACTGCCATACAGAATATCGCTACTCCAAATTGCTCTTGTGCCACAGCAATAATACTAAATGCTCCAAATGCAATAGCAGCAGTTCCTGATAATAAACCATCTAAACCGTCAGTTAAGTTAACTGCATTTGATCCACCAATAAGCATAAATAGTACAAGTACAAAATACGCCCAACCTAATTCAAACTTAACATCCGTTCCCGGAATCATGATGTATGTGTGGAACGCTTGCCCTTTTCCAATTAAAAAGAACGCAATAGCAATAACAAGCTGACCTACTAATTTTTGTTTTGATGTTAAACCAAGATTTCTCTTCTTAACTACCTTTATGTAGTCATCTAAAAATCCAATCAATCCGTAACCAAATGTCACTAATAGTAATAACGATACCTCTGCACCTAAATGATTAAACTTAATCGCCATAATAAGTGAAGTTACCATCATAGATACGTATATGACGATACCACCCATTGTCGGTGTCCCTGATTTTTTTTGATGTGATTTTGGTCCCTCATCACGAATACTCTGTCCGAACTTTAATTTTCTTAAAAATGGAATAAACAATGGCGAAAGGGCAACAGAAATTAAGAATGCTACCCCAGCCGTTACTAATAAACCTTGCTCAAGCACATGTAGTCCTCCTCTCACGTTGTTACTCTTCGTTGTTTAAACGCTCTGTAATTGCTTCTTTAGCGATTTCACGATCATCAAAATGATGAACATCTTTACCAATAATTTGATATGTTTCATGACCCTTACCAGCAATAATGATAATATCTTCAGCTTTTGCGTTAGCAATTGCATGGTATATCGCTTCTTTTCTATCAATAATTACTTCATAATTATTTCCATTTGCACCATGTACCATATCATCTAAAATAGCTCCTGGCTCTTCACTTCTTGGATTATCTGAAGTGTAAATGGCGTGAGTTGCATATCGTGTTGCAACACTTGCCATGATTGGTCTCTTCGTTCTATCTCTATCACCGCCACAACCGACGATGCAATATACGTCACCTTTTGCAAACTGTTTTGCTGTTTTTAATACATTTTCTAAGCTATCTGGTGTATGTGCATAATCAACAATAACTGTATAATTTTGTCCACCATCAACTACTTCAAAACGTCCTGGAACTCCAGCTAGTTCCTTTATTACATCAATGATTGTTTCTAAACTTACACCAGAAACAAGTCCTGCCGCTGTCGCAGCTAGTACGTTATATACATTAAATTTCCCAATTAATTTCATCGTAACATTTACACTCTCATACGGTGTTACAAGCGTAAATGTAGTTCCACCACTTGTCATAACGATATCTTTTGCCATAACATCACTTGTTGTATCAATTCCATACGTTACAACAGTTGCTGCAGTACTTCTCATATATTCCGCTGTTACAGCATCATCGTTATTCAATACCGCGTATTTTTCACGATTATGATTATAACTATTGCCAAGTTGCGCAAATAGCAACCCTTTTGCATGTTTATATTCTTCCATCGTTTTATGATAGTCTAAATGATCTTGTGTTAAATTTGTAAACACTGCGACATCGTAATCACATCCGTGTACACGGCCAAGATCTAAAGCATGTGATGAAACTTCCATTACTGTGCTATCCACACCGTGTTCAACCATTTTTGCAAACGTCTGTTGAAGTGTTAGTGCATCTGGTGTTGTATTTTTCACCTCAAATGTTTCATCACCGATTTTCATATTAATCGTTCCAATTAGCCCGGTTTTATGACCATGTGCGCGCATAATCTCATCCATAATATGCGATGTTGTTGTCTTTCCATTTGTACCTGTAATACCGATTAAATGTAACTTGTGTGTTGGTTGACCATAAAAATAATCAGCTAAAACCGCTAACGAACGAAAAGTATTTTTCACAAGTACAACTGGAACGTCAACATCAATTGGTCTTTCCGCAACAATAGCAGCCGCTCCTTGTGCCGCTGCTTGCTTAGCAAAATCATGGCTATCAACCGTATATCCTTTCATACATACAAATAAGCTTCCTTCTTTCACTTTACGTGAATCAGCTTCTATAGATGTGATTTCTGGATTTTCTTTTGGAACAACTGGAAAATCATGCAAACATGATACAAGTGTATGCAACTTCATTTCACTAAACCCTCTCTACATTGTGTATTTATCTCTTTTATTAATAAGCAACACGTTACCTCCTAATTATGTAAAATAGGAGGTAAGTGCTACTGTGTCTAATAAATAGACCTATTTATAACCGAGACTCTTGCGGTCTCAAATTAAGTAACTCTTCTATAAAGAACTCACTTCCACCAATTGTACCATAAAACGTACTAGGTTACCTTTAATTCCCGAAGTAAATTCTAATTTTTGAGCCTTCTTTCACTTTAGCTCCTGCTTCTGGGGACTGTTTAATGACTTTCTCTCCATCTCCGCTTATATCAAGCTTCAAATCAACGAGTTGCGTCTGTAAGTCTTTCTTTTTCATACCAATTAAATTTGGAACTTCCACAGTTGGTGTATCGCCCCATTTATATTCTCTCTCAACTTGTTCTTTTCTCGGTTTCACTCCCATAACAGGAAGTGCATCCCGCAGAATATTCCCAACAATTGGAGCTGCTACTACTCCACCAAATTGCGTTACACCTTTCGGATTATCAACAGCAACATATACAACAATTTCCGGATCATCTGCTGGAGCAAAACCGATAAAAGATACGATATAATTATTCTCTAAATATTTACCATCTTTCACTTTTTGGGCTGTACCTGTTTTTCCGCCTACACGATACCCATCAATAAAAGCACCTTTACCAGATCCCTTTGCTACAACATTCTCTAATGCATACCGAACTTTTTCTGAAGTTTCCTTGGAAATAACTTTTCTTTTTTCCACAGGTGTCTTTTTACTTACAACTTGATTGTTTTTCGGATCAATAAATTCTTTAGCTATATACGGTTGATACAATGTTCCACCATTTACAGCTGCTGCTACCGCCGCCACTTGTTGAATTGGCGTAACAGAAACACCTTGACCGAATGAAGTTGTTGCTTGCTCGACTGGACCGACTTTGTCTAAATTAAATAAAATCCCACTACCTTCACCTTGCAGGTCAATTCCGGTTTTTTGTCCAAAGCCAAAATTACGAATGTATTTAAACAATCGATCTTTACCAAGACGATCACCCAGCTCAATAAATCCTGGGTTACAAGAGTTTTGAACTACTTCTAAAAACGTTTGGCTACCATGGCCTCCTGCTTTCCAGCATTTCAATCTTGCTCCACCAACTTCAGCTGCTCCATCATCATAAAACGTATCTTTCTCTAAGTCTACTAAATTTTCATTCAAAGCTGCGGCTAACGTAATGATTTTAAATGTTGAACCAGGTTCATACGTACTCCATACTGGTAAATTTCTATTGTACACTTCTGGAGAAACACTTTGAAAATCTGCCGGATCAAAACTCGGCCGACTCGACATACCTAAAATTTCACCATTTTTCGGATTCATCGCAATCGCAATCATACCATCTGGATTATATGTCGACTCTGCGATATTCATTTCTCTTTCCATAATTCTATTAATACGTGCATCAATTGTTAAGCCTAAATTCAAACCAGCTTCTGGTTTTTTGAAATCATCGCCAACATTAGGCATCCTTTGCCCTTTTGCATCTGCAAAAAAGCGCACATGACCTTCATCACCATTCAGTTCTTTATCATAATATTTTTCTAGTCCCATAAGACCTTGGTTATCACTACCTGCAAACCCTAATACATGTGATAAAAAGTTGCCAAATGGATAGTACCGGATAGAGTCTTCTGCGATATAAACACCTTTCAAACTTAATCCTCTTACCTCTTTCGCCTTATCATGTGATATTTTCCTTCCGCCTTTATCTAACCTTACAATTGATTCTTTTTTTGTAATCCTCTTATAAATCTCATCTTTTTCCACACCTAATACTGCAGCTAACTTCTCTGCAGTCTCTGCTGGTTTTTCAATTTGCCTCGGTACAACAAAGACAGTTGGAGCACTTTTATTCGTGGCAAGTTCCACACCATTTCGGTCTAAAATTTTTCCACGTTCAGGTTCAAAAGTAATATTACGACTCCATGAATCTTTCGCACGATCCGTTAACATATTCCCAAGAAAAAATTGCACATATCCAAGACGAATATCGATGATAGTGAAAATAAGTATACCTGATATGAGTATAAAAATAAGTCGTTTTCTAACTGTTACATTTGATACACGCATATTGGAACAAGCCTCCCTTACGCCTAGCTTGTTCCAATATATGCTTGTACTTATTTAATTAGAACTTCTTCTCTTTTACCATTACGGCTTTTCTGCTTCTTGTTGTGGTTCAAGTGGCGGTACAAGTGTTACACCTAACTCTGTACCAGGTTGCAACAATGTTCCTTCTGGTACACTTTGTTCGGTTACGTATCCTGTACCAGTAGGTTTTAGATTAAGCTTTAATGTTTTTGCTAAATTCATAACATCACGAAGTGCCCAGCCTTGTATATTTGGCATTGTAGGTTTATCTCCCACTAAGAAGACTCGATCACCCTTCAATGTTTGTTCAGTCGCTTTCGGTACTTGATGCTGTACTTTCCCTTCACCTAATACGATCGGACGAAGTTTTGCTTTATCAATAGCCTTTTTCGCTTCTTCCATCGTTTTTCCCGTTACATCTGGAACAGCAGTTTGTTGCTCTTTCACATATTTCTTCGGATCTTTCACTTCATTAGGCTTAATCTTTAAATACTCTAAACTATTCTTCGTTACATATTTAAAAATATCAGCTAAAGGTTGTGCGCCGCTCTCATCATCTTTCAATTTCGGCTTTTTAACAGCTACATACACAACAAGTTGCGGATCGTCCATGGGTGCCATACCTAAGAATGAGAATATATAATTCGCCCTTCCTGTCATATAGCCTCCTTTTCCATCCGGAATTTGCGCTGTTCCTGTTTTACCACCAACTGAATAGCCATCGACTTTATAAGCAGTTCCTGTTCCTTTCGGAGATGTAACAACGCGTTCTAATAACTGTCTTACTTGCGCTGCTGTCTCTTTTGTAACAGGTTTTCCCACTTCTTCTGGTTTATGTTCTAATTTTACTTCCTCTGTTATCGGATCTACAATTTTATCAATTGTATAAGGTTTCATCATTTTCCCATCGTTCGCAATAGCAGTTGCAGCTTGTACAAGCTGAATTGGTGTTACAGTAGAACCTTGTCCAAAAGCTGTTGTTACTTGCTGTATTTGCTGATCGAATAAAATGGTATTTGAACCTTCACCAGGTAAATCAATATTCGTTTTTTCATCTAATCCGAAAGCATGGATATATTTCCGGAAACGGTCTGGACCAAGTTTTTGATCCCCTAAAATAGCAAACGCTACATTGGAAGAACGCTCTACCCCTTCATCAAATGTGATAGAGCCCCATCCAGCGCCGCCGTTATGATCTTTTATTTTGCGGTTCCCGACTTGATATGTACCAGACTGATAATAATCTTGTCCCTTATACACACCTTCATTAATAGCTGCTGCTAGCGTGAAAATTTTCATTGTTGATCCAGGTTCAAATGCATTTGCAATTGCGTCATTGAAAAAATATTTAATTTGACGATCATTTGGATCATAACTAGGTTTAGTAGACATCGCTAATATTTTCCCTGTTTTTGGATCCGCAACGATTCCTATTAAGCTTTCTGGTTCATAATGTTTACTCGCTTCTTTCATTGCGTCTTCTAAATAACTTTGAATACGTTGGTCAAGCGTTAAATATACATTTTCTCCATTTTTAGGTGCCTTTACATTCACTTTCCCGCCATCAAGAGATACGCCTCTACGATCGCCTGTATAAGCTACTTCTCCGTTAGAAGCACTTAAATATTTATCTAAGCTTTGTTCTAAACCAAAATAACCTACTGAGGTTCCTTTATCATTTGGTTTTGCATGTCCTATGACGTAAGATGCAAAATCACCGTTTGGATACACTCTTGCATTTTCAGTAATAAATGATATACCTGGCAATTTCAATGCTTCGATTTGTTCCTTCTGTTCTTTTGTCAAATCTTTACCTAGCGTTCCAAATTCAACTTGACTTTTATCTTTTTTATTTAATGTAGCTAAAATCTTCTCTTCATCTTTTCCGAGCACTCCCGCAATTTTCTTTGCAGTATCCTCTTTATTCTCAACCGGATTCGCACCTTTTAATTCCGCTACAAGTTTATAAGAGTTTGCATCTTGTGCTAATACATGGCCGTTTTGATCATAAATCGTCCCGCGATTTGCTTCGAGAATTCCTGTTTTACTATGTTTTTGCTGAGCGAGTTTATCCAAATCCTGATTATGCACTGTTCCTGTCGCTTGTATGTAAAAAAATCGGGCTAATAACAGCAAAAAGAGCAGGAGGAATAAAATCATAAAATACCCTGCTCCCTTATTGGTATGAAATTTAGTCATATTTCTCTTCATTTTCCCTTCACACCTATTGCCTTATTTGAGGCCTTTCACATTATTCGCATTAATTTCTAGCCCGTGTTTTTTTGCAACTTCAGCGATTCGTTCATAACGACTTAACTTCTCTACTTCAGCCTGTAACTCTTGATTTTCTTTTTGCTGCTGTACAATTTTTTGTTCTATTGTCGCAGCTTCTACATTAACTTGATAAAGGCCTGCTTTATTTCCAATAAACGCTACACAGGCATACAATAAAAAGCCAATAAACGCTACATACAACAGTTTTTCGATTCTTGTAATCTTCGCTTTAGCTTTTGGTTGAACCATCTGCTGTGGGGGCGTTTGAATCTGAACCTCTTCTTGCGCTTGTTGCTTGTACTTTACAGCTAAGTTACTCATACCTCTCTCCCCTTTTTATCGTTTTTCAGCGATTCTCAATTTCGCAGAACGCGCTCGATTATTTTCTTCTAACTCTATATCAGAAGGTAAAATCGGTTTTCTTGTAATAAGCTTTAATTTCGGCTTAAATTCATCAGGAATAATTGGTAATCCTGGTGGCAATTGTGGCGTTGTACTATTTCGCTTAAACGTCGTTTTACAAATACGGTCTTCTAAAGAATGGAATGTTATAACGCTAACTCTTCCGCCTGGCTTAACCATCTCAATTGCAGATTCCAACGCTTCTTCAAATACTTTCAATTCATCATTTACCGCAATACGGATCGCTTGGAACACTCGCTTCGCAGGATGTCCACCCGTTCTACGAGCAGGAGCTGGAATACCCTCTTTAATTAGTTCTACTAATTCCCCTGTCGTTTCAATAGCTTTATTCTCACGATACGCTTCAATTTTTCTTGCTATTTGTTTTGAAAATTTCTCTTCGCCATACTGGAAGAAAATTCTTACAAGTTGTTCATATGACCAACTATTTACAACATCATAGGCTGTTAATGGGGCATCTTGATCCATTCGCATATCTAACGGTGCATCATGATGGTAACTAAAGCCACGCTCTGGTGTATCTAATTGCGGGGATGAAACACCTAAATCAAATAAAATACCGTCTACTTCTGTTATACCTAATTCCTGTAGTTTTTCAGATAGGTAACGGAAATTACTCCTTACTGTTATGAACTGCTCACCGTATGAAGAGAATTTTTCTTTCGCATTTTGAATTGCTATCTCATCTTGATCAAACGCGATTAATCTTCCGCCTTCAGTTAATTGGGATAATAAATAAGAACTATGTCCTCCTCCCCCCAGTGTACAATCTACATATGTACCACCTGGCTTTATATCTAAGCCATCTACTGTTTCCTTCAAAAGCACTGTTACGTGATTAAACATTGTTGCACCTACTCTTTTTCCAATTAATTATGTTGAATGTATCTCCTCCTCTAAACGCATATTTCACGACTAGAGAACGAAATACTATGAAAGAACGACTCATTTAACTTGCCTACAAAGGCAGCATACTATACAAATCGCCATTTTCTTTTATTATATACTAAATTTTATCATCTTTTGCGGGAATTTAAATAAAAAACTGTCGAAAAAGATAATAATACGTTTACATTTTGTGCTATTTTGTCATATATTTAAGTATCCTGCATAATTACGATATTAGCTTTTTTAAAATTAATAATTCAGAAAAATTTCACTTCACAGTAAATTCAACGGAATAAAAATAAAATCCTGCTCCTAAGAGCAAGATTCTATAGTTTTATAACGTGATGTTTTCCATTCCAAGAGAACGGTTTTTCCATTACACGATCAACGAAATCTAAACCGAACTGATTTAAATAGTAACATACATTCCACACACGCTCTTGTGGCGCTCCCAATGGGCGTAGTGCAAATTGTATACGACGGAATTTATTTAGTTCCACTTTATGTTTTTTCTCAACATTTCTTTTCAACATTCTTTCCAACAGTTCAATTTGTTCATTAATTTTGAATTCGTTTTTCCCTGCAAACGAACTTAATCCAGGATCTATTTTCTTCACAAACTGTTGTAATGACTTATGAATATCAATTATTTCTTTTTTCGCCTCTACAAATCGTTCATCTATCGGTTCCTCTATTTGATTAGATAGCCAGTTTTCACGCAACTTATCTACGTTATTCAAAAACGGGTCACTCTCTTGCAATTGTAAATCGTGTAAATCTGTCGCTATATCCCTCTCAATATAAGTAATTGTAATACGAGGAACGACAGGAGGCATTCGGAAGCCGATAGTATGGAAGACTTGTTGTAATTCACTCCAGTAAGCTAATTCCCCTGGACCTCCAATAAACGCCAACGTAGGAAATACATACTCTTGCATAAGAGGGCGCGTTACAACATTATTACTAAAGCGCTCTGGGCTTCTTTCCATCTCTTCAATCAATTCCTCATATGAAAAGGAATACGTCCCATCTTTCCCAACAAACTTCCCTTGATTGTCTTCAAGCAACACTCGCTCATTATCAATTTCCATAAATATATGTACTGCATTAGACTTTGTTTCAATAATTGGCTTATATCCTAATTCTTTAATTACTTCCTGTTGGTTATGAAGCCCCTCTTGCACTTCTTTATACTTACTTACAATTTGTTTAAAAAACGGCACTTCTAATTTTCTTAATTCAGGATGATGCGAATCGACAAGAATTAAACCAGAATTCATGAACATTTTCATAATAAGGTGACCAAAGAAATCTACATACGTATTCGATTTCCGTAAAGAATCATCAATAAATCGCAGTACATCCTTTGTAAAATTCGTTTCAGGGTATGTTTTAAAAATTTCTTCAATCCACTTTCTACAGTCTTCCAAAGAAAGCTCAGACTCTGAAGCACTCGCCTTTTTCGGATTACGATCATGAAAAATGGTCTTTTTTATTTTTTTATTCTTCGTTACAAAAGTATGATTAATTTCATCCATATCATGGTCTTCACCAGCAATCCAGAAAACAGGAACAACTTTAACGCCTAAACTTTCTTCCTTTTCCTTCGCAAGCTGTAAAACTGAAATAATTTTATGAATCGTATAAAGTGGCCCAGTTAATAACCCAGCTTGTTGTCCAGCTATAACAACATATGTATCTTCATCTTCAAGCGCTTTTACATTTTGAATTGTAGCTTCTCCCGCTTGTAATTTTGTATTATATTCTAATAAATGCGCTACTAAATCTTGGCGGAAAAACTCCCTCTCACGCAAATCTTGTACACGCTGTTTAAAAGCATCTTCTGTTAACATATAATCAAAACACGACTGTATCTCTTTTTTACCGTTCATATAGTCCGCTACAACACCTTGTTGCGGAACAGAGATTTCTTTTATCTCCATATAATTCTTCCTTTCGTATCCTGTTCTCTCACCAATCCACATTGTAGTCAATGTTTCACGTAAAAGCAAAGAATTACACTTATACTTTTACTTCTAACCCTTTTATTGCATCGAACAAAAATTGAAGTGTCGGAACGGATCGTTGCTGTTTCTTAGCTTCTTCTAATACATATCCAACAATCGCACCAATCTCTGTTTGTCTATTCGCCCTTACATCTGCCAGCATAGATGATGTATTATGAGATGTTCTTTCACATACATGACGTACCATTTCCCATACCATTTCTTTTTCTTCTTTAACGAGAAAAACGACTTCCTTGAATACTTGCTCCATCATCTGATAAAAAAACGGGTTCGTGATCAATTCTCCGTTCTTGACCTGTAATAATGCCGTCAATGGATTGATACATACATTCACTACTAATTTTTTGTGCATAACATCCTTCCAATTATCTTCTATTCGAATTGGAAAATGCGGAAAAGGAAAGCAATTAAATATTTTTTCAAAATGTATAGACCGACCGCGCACGATTCCAAACTTCGTTACACCTATCCCTGTATGATAAACGGTATGTCTTTCTTCTTTTTTCGCACCATGCTCTACAATTCCAACTGCAATATTTTCATTCTCTATTTTCTGCATAGCATGAAGGTGTGACATTCCGTTTTGCAAAAAGACTACTGAGGATTTCCCTCGCACAAAAGGTAGTATGTCAGTTATATGATATTGCTTAACAGCAATAAATATATAATCTAGCTGCTGGTCTAGCATGCTTTCTATTGGTAATACTGGCGGGAATACCGTTTCACGTTTCCCCTCCCTAATACAAGTTACACCCGTTATATTTAATTCGTCAGCCTGCTTAGCTGTCTTTGTAAACAACGTAACATCTTGATTACTTTTTTGTAAATAAAATGTATACAATAGACCAATAGCTCCTGGTCCCACAACTCCAATTTTCATTTTCACACAAGGAACTCATTTGAACACGATACATAAGTCCCTTTTTCCCCTCCTCTTTTATTCCGCGAACCCCCGATTCATACGGAATCATAATTAACTAAAGATGATCAAATGCCACCTCTTCTTTCAATATGTATATACTACTTATTACTATACTTCTACTCTTAGTTTAGCAAATCCTCAAAAAAATAATAAAAGAAATACACTATCATCTTCATAAAAATAAAAAAATGAGTTATAATATTATTATAAATATTTTCACTTTTCTGCATTCAATGAGACAAAAAGGATGTGATGTTATGGGATTCCCAAAAGTTGAGCGCTTGCTCATCAATTATAAAACATTAGACGAGTTTAAAAAATTTAAAGGCTGCGGAGCTCAAGAACTATCCATGTTAGAAGAATTACAAGCAAACATTATTGAAAACAATAGTGAATCTCCATTTTACGGTATTTATTACGGTGGATCACTCATTGCACGTATGAGTCTATACATGAAAAGGAACGGCGGGGAACCATTCGAAATTACAGGTACTTACCTAGAACTTTATAAACTTGAAGTATTACCAACTTTCCAAAAACAAGGATTCGGAGAAATGCTTGTAAATTATGCGAAGGGACTGCAGTTCCCAATTAAAACGATCGCACGTATCCATTCAGCTGGTTTTTGGGATAAATTAAATTTCCAACCTGTGTCAGTACCTGATGGTGATTTTTACGTTTGGCACCCAGAAACAAATTTGAATGCGGTTACAAATGAAGAGTCTGCATAAGAAATAAAAAAACAGCTACATAGCAGCTGTTTTTTTATTTCTTTAACTTCTCTAATTTCCCATTCGAACGAGCGCTATTTCTTTCCGCTACCATTACACTTCTTTTTTGATCGATATAATCAAGCAATGTTCTATATTCTTCCTCATATACTGATAATCGCTCCAACAGGCTCTCTTTCTCTGTTTGTAACGATTCAATTTGCTGTTGCAACACCACTAAAGAGTTTTCATCTTTATAATTTTGCAAGAAATCAATAACATCATTCAATGTAATTGACGTAGGTTCTAATACCTTCGTCTCTTTCACTTCATAATTTTCCACTTTACGCAGTTGCTTCGCTTCTTCAATACGTTCTTTGTATTGCTTTCTAACGTAAGAATTCCACCTAAAGCCACATGCTGCTGGTGTACGAGATAAATGTCTTCCCACTTCTTTAAAGGCAGATAATTGCGTTCCACCTTCTCGAATATGCCGGAGTACTACTTCTGCCAGAAGCAAATCTTCATCATCAGTCCAAGCATCTTGTCTTGTTGTCGCCATCTCTCTAGTCCTCCCTATGCATTTTTTATTAAACATATGCAGTTACTAGAAAAGATAGAATACAACAAATGAAGAATAAGACAAAAAAAATAAACGTAGAAGATATCTTCTACGTTTATTTTCCCGCAATTACTTGCTGATTACTTCTTTACCTTTGTAAGTACCGCATGCTTTACATACACGGTGAGCTAATTTCGCTTCACCACAGCTTGGGCACTCTACCATACCAGGTACTGATAATTTGAAATGCGTACGACGCTTTCTTTTTACTGTTTTAGAAGTTCTTCTAAAAGGTACAGCCATTCTTCCCACCTCCTTAAAAGAAATAGTTATTTTCATATGAAGGCCTGAACCAGTCTTCCGATTATTTGTCAAAAAACTTTGCAAGTCCTGCCAATCTTGGATCAACAGGCTTTTCTTTGTCTTCTTCCGAAATCACTTGCCAGTCTTGACCTTGCGTCGGTGCTCCACCAGAAACATCATCACTGAAAATTTGCATTGGAATCTCCAAAAGTATATTTTCCTTGATTACGGGCAGTAAGTCAAGTACTTCTCCTTCTAAACAATGAATTTCAGCTTCAGTTTCAAATTCTTCTTGTGAAGTTTGGAACACCTCAGTTGTTTTAATGTCAAATGGTAATGTCACATCTACTAAAGAGCGAGAACATGGTAAAACCATGCTTCCAGTTATATGTAGATGGAACGTAAACTTACCGGAGCCAAAATCAACTCTTCCTGTTACGTGAACAGGATTAATTTCACGAATATCTTTCTCGACCTCTTTTAGCTCACTTACATCTACCATCTCATCCAATGTCAATCCTTTATTTCTCAATTTATTCAATTGATGGATGGACCATTTCATATCATATCACCTCAAGGCAACAAACAAAATTATAGCTAGCCATTTTATATTTGTCAATGTTTTTTCTTTACACCTCTAAAGATGCATTGTGTCCATTATGTGATAAAACGTGTATTCTTGTCCAGCTATATTTTCTATTTTAGACAAAATGGACATAAAGTAAATAATAAATGTGGTACAAGTTGTGGTCAATGTGGTCAACGTGGTCAAAAGAGAGTGGTCGTTTTATTCGCCACTCTCTTCTTATATATATGCCCATAATTTATTTTGTGATTAAAATTCTTCTATTACATAAACCTTCACAAAAACATCGTATTTAGCTGCCAACTCTTCTAGTTTCGTTTCTCTGTATTTTGTCACTGTAAAGAAATGAATAACTGGTACTTTCCCGTTATGCTTTTGTTTATAAATTTGTGTGAGTTCTTCATATTTTTTCAACTTTTCTTCATTCACTTTCATTTTCTGTGAGCGATCTATTTCAACTGCATGAAGTATACTTTCCTCATCACGAAACTTCACATCAGGAATAATTCTTTTTTTCTCACCATTTTTTCTATATTTTATTTCTGTTTCTATTTGCCAATCATCAGGACAAAATAAATGCAGCCACGCTTCATTTCTCAATATCGCATGCTCCATTCTATTTCTAGAAACAACCTTTCCTTCCCCTAGTAATGCATGCCCTTCTTTATTTAAGTAGTAAACATATTCTTTATAGTAAGTAACACGACTAATAAAAGGCGTTAAGTCTTTCATAATACGATTTGCATTCCGTATACCACCCATATTATGCACACACATTAAATGCCGTCTGGTGGCAAACTGCAGCTTTCTAATCGTCGCAAGTATCATCATCTGACGTTCTTTCTTCAATTGTTTCAATGTACTCATCCTTCTCCACCTCATATTCTCTAAGATGTTTCCACATAATCTCATCTTCAATAAAAGGTACTTGTAACTCAGTGAAGGTGTCTTTCATGTAAATGGCCCTTCCTGGAATGGATGGCAATACTTCTAATCCCGGCTGATCAATTACAACTTCAGATGCGGTACGTGTAGGTAATCTAAATCCTAGTTTGGCATTAGACATCTGCTTCACGACTCTTGGCAACGAATCACTAGTTGGATATTGCGTACAAAAAACAATTCGAAAACCTAGCGCTCCACCTACTCGCGCAATATGACTGATCATATATTGACACTCTTCTAACATTTGATTATGCGGTTTTGGTAATCCTTTTGCTGGAGCTAATACCGCACCTTCATCAATAACGATAAAATACCGATTTCTTTCTTTTGTATGAACAATATTCTTAATGCCGCGCTCTTTCATGAACTTTCCGCGCTCACTCATCTTCTCCATGACTTTTATTAACATCGCATGCGCTTGTTGCGGTGTTTCTGCTATCATTTCAACTTGCTGCAGTTTCTTATATTCACTAAACTCCAATCCTTCTTCTTTCAGATCAATTAAATAAAAATGTGCATGATCAGGATTAGCTAATGATAAGGTAGTAAACATATTCTTTAAAAACACTGTTTTCCCCATACGGATTAACCCGCCAATTGCCATATGTGGCGTTTCATCGAAATCATGATACATAATTCTTTCTAAACTCTGGCCAATCGGTACACGCCATTTTCCTTTTGTCACTAATCGTGTAGACCAATCCCATTTCTTCGGTATTTCTTTATGGAATACACGAATATTCAATCTGTAATTATCATATTGAATTCGAACAGGCTTATTTAATCCTTCGCTTACAACATCCTCGACCTTTTGAATAATTTTACTTGGCATTCCAACGGGCAAGGTATAAATAAAAGTTGTGCTTCGATCATCATCGACTTGCTTTTGAAACTTCGGATAATGCAATTTGTCTTCTCTCTTTATAGCAATTCCAGATACCTCAAAGAACACTTGTATCTTTCGCTTATCATCATCTTTACGTTTGAACTTATCACCGAACAATGCGACTGTTAAACCAGTAGCTGGCACCATTAATAATTCGATCATTTTTCTCCCCCTTTTTATACCCTTAATTGGGTATAAAACTCCCTCGCAAGTAAACATCGTTCGTACAAGGGAGTTTCGTTGTTAGCCCTAGCGACTCAAATTCCATAACTCTCTTCCTTTATAGAAACGCAAAGAGAACATATCGTAGAAGATACAAGAACGAGCCTGTGAGCGTTGTGTACATGGTCATACGTGGAAGCCAATATGGAACACTCTGACCCATTTTCTTTGCAACCTTCATCGTAATAACTGACAAGCCTGTTGCCGTCCATACTACTACTGCTTCTCCTACGATTGTCATTTGAATCCCTCTTTTCGAATGAGTTGTAATCCCTTCGGTGTCATAACCGGTTGATACTCATTAATGACATCTCCCCACTCAAGCACTTCATCCTCATCTTCATATAAATCATCCATTATATCTTTTGACAAACGGTAATAACCTCTGTACTCACGATTATCAAAAACCTCATGTCTTTCCATGTGGTCCATAATTGCATTTGTTTCTTTCTTGCCATCGGAATTTCTATACATACTTCTTAATTCTTTTGATGGATACAGGTAAGGCGTTTCATTTAAGTGTGAATATTGCCAACGCATGCGCGCCCTCTCCCCTCTTGTTGTCCTCGATCCCACTTGGTGTTCCTCGTGGTCTTGATATAGGTATATGACTTAGAAGGGGCTATATTGCCTGTCCATTTAAATTTTTCTAAATATTCGTTGATTAAATTAAAGGAGGACACATTTCCATATGCGAATTGTATATAATTAAAGAGGTGATATTGTGCGATTAAAATGTAAACTTCGTATTATTTTTGCTGAAAGGGAAATACGTCAAAAGGAATTTTCAAAACTTATTGGAATTAGTCAAACTACAATGAGCTCACTTGTTAATAATACGACGCTCCCTAGTTTTCTTACGGCTTACAAAATTGCAAAAGAATTAAAATTGCACATGGAAGAAATTTGGGTAGAGGATATAGAGGGGGATAATGAAAATGTATAAAAAACTTATAGGTATTTGCATTGGAAGTACCTTATTGTTAGGTCTCACAGCTTGTGATTCTTCTAAACAAAGTGAATCAAGCGAAAAAGCAAACGTCAAATCCCAACCAGAAACTAAAAAAGATTTAACATCTCAGGATGAATTAAATAAGAAGATAAAGCAAAATGCTGAAGAAGTTAGTTTTGTTAAAGCAAATGGAGGTCAATACGAAAAAGGAAAAAGGCTTAAAGCTACGGGAACGGTAGATTTATTATTAAAATCTTCAGCGTTACCTTCTTTTGTCTTAAGTACAAATGAAAATGATGGAAAAGGTATGTACACTATTCAAATTGCACAAAGTGGTGTGCAATCAAATGAAAATGACATAACACTCAAAAGCGGGCTAAAAATATCTAAAGGTGCAACAGTAACGATTTATGGCGCCTATGATGAAAAAGATAAAACAGGAATGCCTAAAATTAGTGCAACAGTAATTGAACAATAAAAAAAGCCGTCACATGACGGCTTTTTTGTTAATCAAACTATTCTTTTGTATAGAAGTATTTAAGTCCTTTCGCATCTAACCATACTGTTGCTCGATCTAATTCATTCCCTTGGCGGTAATTTGTCTCAAATCTAACTAGACCTTGCTTGTCCCCACCAGAAATAATACGAGATTCATATCCTAAAGAATCCATCATTCCTAACATTTCTGGTACTAACGCTGTTCCAAATTCATACGTAACAACTTTATTAAATTTATTCACTGTGATCTCCACCTCTCCATTATTTGTACTTGATTGAATTGTTTTGCCAACAATAACTTCAGCTACCGCTTTAGCTGCCTTATCAAAGTTAGCACGGTATTTTTGCATATCTGTTTCATTATCGATAAAGCAAATTTCAGGGAGTAATCCAGTCTTAGTTTTATTAATCCATCCTAAATCCGTAGAAAATTTAATCCCTCGATCTCTCAATCCAAATGCATCAGCCATTGCCTTTGAAATCTTTGCTGCTAATTCTCTATTTCCGTACGAAGGATGTAACCAAACTTCACACCCTGTACCACCAGGTGTAGCATTCAAATGAAATTGCAAATCTACATTACTATCCGCTACACGTAAATGATTATTTGCTGCATTGCTCCAAACTGCAGTTTGTGTTGTTCCAACTTCATCAGAACAATTCACATATTTCCATCCAGCTGCTTGTACATACTTAGCAACTGCATCAAGGAACTTTCTATCCTCCACATGTTCTTTCCCATAAGCGCTATTTGCACCTTGCACGATACTATTGTGACCACCTGATCCTGCAAAACAACCCATTGTTCAACATCTCCTTTTAGTGTAAGTTATTTTTTTGTAATACATCTTTTTGTTGTAATCCTTTATTGCTTAAATAGTTGTTCTTCCATGCCATATATAGAGTGAAAGCTCCTGTAATTACTGCCACTAAATCGTTTGTAATTTTGTCATCAATCGTTTGGTACCCAATAAGATTCAAAACACTGTTAATCACAGCGATTACTAATACGACATAACGACTAATTGAAGCTGCATCAAAGTTTTTCATAATCTCACCTCCTTTCAATAAAAAAAGTGACCGTATATACGATCACTTCCCTGCGAATTTAAAAAGAGCCATTATCCCACCGGTGATAATAGCTCCAACTACTGTAGTACCAATCCAAAATACTAATTTATCTAATCGATCAATCCTCAAATGAGCACTTTTCGCTGACTGCTGCGCTTCAATTGCAACATCCTTAACGTTACCAAGCGTATCTAACTTTGTTTCCACCCTTGTTAATCCAACTAATAATTCCTTAAAGTCATCATGTTTTTGTTCTGGCATTTATTAAGCCTCCTTTTAAGCTGCAAAGCAACTTGGATCCATTCCGAAAATATCTGCAATATCTTCCTCACTCCTATCTTTTAAATAGGATTGTGTTGTCGAAATATCCGAATGATTTGCAAGTGATTTTAATTTTTCGAGTGGTACACCTTGCACTTTTAAATTATCTAATCTGCTATGACGAAAACAGTGAGGATTCATTTTATATTCCTTACCTTCTTTTTCGTATAACATCTTAGAAAATATCTTGCACCAGTAATTAAATGCGCTCTTATTTAAAAGTTTTCGTTCACCATTCTTATAAACTCGTACGAACAAATCTGGAATAGCATCTTTACCGCGCTGTTCTATATATAAACGAATACATTTCTGTACTCGGGGATTATAATACAATCTGAATTTCTTACCTCGCTTACCACGTACTACATTCGTAAAATAACGTTCTGTTAGTTCTTCTTTTTGAACTTGGTAAACTTCATTCTTCCTTGCTGCACTGTAGTAAGAAAGCGCTAAATAGGTTGCTAACATATATTTCTCTTGTTCAAGTAATTCATCGATTAACCACTCAATTTGTTCTTCAGTTATAAAAGTGATTTCTCTGACTGGATTCTTAGGTAATCCTCTAACCCGTGAGCCTACATTAAATTCATAATCATAGTCGTCATCATCCGCACAAAACTCTAACGCGGACCTTAATGCGCTCATCAGTCCATTTACACGTGCATTAGACATTCCCAGCTCTTGAAAAATAATAGATAAGTTTCGAATATCCTTACGTGTTAATTCAATTAGATTTTTATTTTCGAAGTGTTGATGTAATAGAAACAAAATAATTCGTAAATCCCAATGATATTGCTGTAAAGTGCTTGCCGCTTTCCCTTGTGCTTTCTTTTCGATTAGAAAATCTTTGACTAGGTTTTTGTTTTCTTGGCTAACATACTTTTCATAAATTGCTTGGTCTACTATTCGTTTCACACTGATCATCTCCTCAAAATAAAAAGAGAAGCGAAGTCGCTCCTCCTGATCTATGAATTGAATTTTTACTCAAAGCCGTATTTTATGCAAAATAAAAAACAGCTTATGGCTGCTTTGGTTCCTCATTTATTAATTGTTGTACTAATACCTTTAATTCATCAATTTCAGCTTTCATTGAAACTTTCTCAAGTTTTTCTGCTTCAAGTTGTTCTTTAAGAGTGACAACTTCCTGCTTCAACATACCGTGGTCAAATTGAAGATTTTTAACTTTAAAGTCAACTTCTTGTATTGCTTGAATAGAAATTGCAACCGAGCTATAAAGTGTTACAGCGTCTTTCTGTGGTGTGGTGAATACATCGTCAGAGTCCTCCGCAATCATACCGTAATTAATTGGAAGTGTAATAGACTCCCCTGACTCGAAGCGTTCAACATCTCTTATAAAGTGATACTGTTTGATGTTTACAGAGTTGATTTTATCTAAAGCAGAGAACGGAAGGTCTTCTATGTCCGTTTTAAGCGTACGAGAAGAATTAGGGATAAATTCTTGCGCCCACATACGCCCTGTAGCAGATATATTTTCTTTAGCTCGCAGCGTTCTTAATTCTATATCTTTCCACCCTTGCCCCATCATATCTTTAATCTGCAAGCCATTGTTATAACCTTGTACAAAACTTGACCTTATCATTGCATTACCCATGATTAAATCATGATCGGTGGCGCCGTTTACGAAATGTATTTTATAGTCACTGCCTTTTCTGTTGAAAGTAAACTGCCCCGAGTTATTTGTAAAAATATGTGGTTCAGTTGTAGTTACAGAGAAGTAACCATATCCTGGAGCCCATCCTTCAGATTCAAAAATAATATCATTCAAGTTTTTAAAACGAAATTGTCCATCTGAATATACGCTCAGATGTCCACCGTCATTCTGCATTTGAATATAATTTGACCAAATATTATTCCCCTCAGCATTTTCCCCTTTAGATATTCCAAGTTTCGCCCATGCTTTAGAAGGTTGCTCAACACCATCTATTCGGGGTATCGCTTGATACATATAGAATGACCCTGTACCTCTATATTTAGTATTGTCAGAACCCAGAACGATGGACGGTTGAATACTTCCATCTGTCGTCTCCATAAATCCCATATAACCGCGAGGTTTGTTTGCATCAAAAATCTTAAAGTTTTGCTGGTTTATTTCAACAAATCTACTTCCAGTAGTTCTAAGTGTTACTCCTTCTAAAACTTGCCCTTTGATATGGTCTGCTGTAATAAAACCTCTTAAGTTAATCCTGTTTGCATTCAAAGTAATGTTTTCTTTACTCATATTGAATGCTGCAATGACATCATTTTCTTTTACAGATATACTAACGCCCTTTTCAGTTAACTGAAGACGGGTTTCCATATCTCTTACATACGATGATGTGGCAAATTGTCCATTTGCTTGCTCTTTTGTATATACCTCTGTCTTTTTAGCGGAAGCATTGATACCCTGTTCATTGACAAAAAAACGATTATCAATCAAAGTCATCTTTTGATTAAATTGTTCAGTTGCAAGCTTATTAGCTAATTCATCTAATAAATCTTGTTTATTCTGATTAACTGTTTGTTTCAACTCAGGAATCTTAAAACCCGCAACATAATCCTCTACTTGTTTAAGCTCAACTTTCGCCCCGATTGCCGTTGCTTGTTGTTCAATTTTTGTATTTGCTTCAGTAAGCTTCTTTCCTTGATCTGATACTACATTGTTTAAATCACTTACTGTGGAAGATAATCCACTTGCTGTTTGTTCCACTGTAGACATACGCTTTTCAAATCCGGCTTGGCTATTTTGAACAGTGGTTACAGTGTTTTTTACGCCATCTACACTTTTTTCAATCTCGGTTGTTTTCTTGGTGAATTCATCGTTTGTTACCTGATCTTCTGGGGCTGGTGTCCAATCCTGCGGCTTATTCCCTTTATATAAAGCAACCCATTCTACAATTGCCTTTGTAGTATTACTTGGGTAGTTATATAAACTTAACTTTCGTTCATTCCCGCTTGTAGTTGCAACAGCTTTAAAGGTTACATACGTTATTCCATTAGCATAAACACTTGTTGCATATCCAACGTTATTCGAACCACCATTCTGCCAAATCCCAAATTTCTGACCTTGTGGGACACTCCCCTTAATTACAAAGGTATATTCCTCACCTGCAAAGAAATTTTCAGTTAGAGAATATTGATTGATTAGATAATCTGTTTTTTCATACTTAATATTTGAATCTAATAAAAGATTACGTCCTCCTGCTTTATCGTTATTAACCTTTGTTTCTACACTTGTCAACTTTTCGGTGATTTTCCCTGCTTGTTCTTTAAGTTCAGTTGTTGTTTGCTTTAGTTCACCTGTTTTTTGTTGCACGTCAGAAATAGTCTTTTTTGTGCCTTCCACAGTTTGCTCTACTGTATTTAATTTACTGCTTATTTCACTATCTTTTTTCGTTAACGTTTCGATAGAAGTTTTAAATCCATCTGAAGTTTGTTCTATTTGAGTCACTTTTTTATTAATATTTCCTTGTTCGTTTTGCACATCTGAAATTGTACGACTAACACCTTGCAAGGTTTCCTTCACTTCTTTAAACTGTCCTGTTGCTTGATTTTGTGCTTCTTGAACCTTTTGATTTAACTCTATTTTTGTGGCCTCAATATCTTTATTAACCTGCTCTAGTGTTTCTTCCTTGACTGATTCCACATCGGGTACAACCGATTCCCACGCTGTACCTGTCCATATTTTTAAAATGCCGGGCTTTCCGTTACTAATATCACGCCAAAGCGTTTTATTAGGTTTAAGTCCTGTTGTTGGTGGATTCTTAGCTTCTATAATTTCAACAGTATTATTTTTAATATTCTCTTGTACCTTTTCGGCAAGTGTTTTCGCTGCTTCTGATTCTTTCTTAGCGTTACTTGCTGTTTCATTAGCTTCTTTCACCAATTTATCTAGCTGATCCAGCATTTCTTGTTTCTCACCGAATTTACTAAGGATTCGGTTGTAAATCTTCCGTAATTCCTCGTTTTGGTCTACTATCTCTCTATAATCCCCAAATTCGTATTTATCTTGTTCAGGATCAGTGAATGATTCGTCACCAGCAATAACACGAGCTTCAAGATATAGCTTAGGTATGAAGCCTGTATCTTTGATTCGGATTGTATCGCCTTCATTGATTAGTTCATGTGCTAGTCCGAAAATGCGACCAATCGATTGTGCCTCTACTTCATACGAAACTGAAGAATTAATACGTTTTTTCAGTTCTATTTCCATTAATGTCATTAAACGTTGCGGAGTCATATTTAACTCTTCTGTTTCTGGCGTATAAAAACCAAACTTATGCTTACCACGTTCGTTCCATCGTTGAAATGCATCATTATCAACAATATACGGAAGTCCCCTGTTAATACCTTCAATGGTAATTACATTATCGCCTTCACCTTTTACAAATCCGACTAGTGCTGTACAAATATCTCTTGAATGTTCAATACGTGTAACACCTATCAAATCTTTCCCCAACTCTATTTCTTTACCAGTATCTCGGCCACGCCTTTGAATCATATCAACATACCATCCAACTATTTGTGACCCTTGAACCTCAACGCGATATTGAATTTCTAATTTGAATAAAGAAGCTATTTTCTTTAAAAAAGTTAACGGATCCATAAATTCATCAATGGTCATAGTGTGAAAACCTGCATAATCTGTTTTTCCACGTTTCCATTTCATGCCTACAAGAGCCATATCAATGAATTCGTTTACTGTTTTACCTTCTATCCTTTGTGGTTTTATAATGCCTGATTTAGCAATTTGAACCCAAGCTCCTGAAGCATATGTGGTAATGGATCGTTTGTCTGAATTCTTCTCTGTTTCTGTAATGACATATGGTACAACTCTTCCATCGCGAACTTCTTTTAGAACAAGATTTTGTTGTTGTAGTGTAGCTGAATGAGTAGTTCCATCAAAAACAGTGAAATCCAGCATATCAACATTGTTTTTTAGTTCCCAACGCCTATTATCATCCCAATAGTCATTTGGCTGAATAGCTGCAACGATTTGATCTGTTTTGAAATCCACAACATGCAAAATCCCGCTTGGTGTTCTCATCTGTATCTCTCCCTATAACTAACAGTCGCTTTAACATCTGGTGGCATTATATCAATACGATTCTCACCACGTATGATATTTGGAAAATTACTAAAAATGTCTTTTAAATTAATCGCATTTTTACCGTTAATGGTTACAAGACTTTTTTCTGTATCAATTATAATCTTGTCTCCCGTATCAAAAATGTAAGGCGGATTATTTTGAGTATTTAAATTCACTTTCCAAAACTTTAAATCTGAAACGGTCATCGCTTCTACTGGCGGTACATCTTGCCATTGCATAATACTGATTTGAATTTGCGCCGCTTTTTCCATGTGATAGTTATTTTCATCCGTCCACCGCACAAATCGTTCAGAATCATCTTTTTCCGTCCCCGGGAGGAATTTCGAAATATACGCTTCCCATACATTTCCTGTTCTAGCTATCCACAATCGCCCTTGATACTGGTTCCAAGTGTTTGGATAATCTCCACTTTCATGAATTAAACTTCTTCTTCCTGGTTTATTATCATAACCGATTACCATTGTTCCGAAGTTTTGTTCAGCTTGCCAAAATACATCAGTCATAGCTATTTTCGAAAGCACTTTACTGTTTTCATCTAATATTGCTATTTCCACTCGACCCATCTCATTGATACGTTTACTTTTACATGTAACATAAGCCTGCATAATAAAATCTTGCACTGGCCCATTAGGTATATTTTTTTTAACAGCTGCACCATTCCATCCTTTTCCTGTCCCTGTACCATAATTAGAGCAATAAAATTGATAACCGTCTGATTCCATTTCACCGACTGGGTTGCCATCTTCCATTGAACTTACTTTACTCCACCCAACAGTGGTAGTCATTTCATCCCATATCAGCCTTTGATTTCTCTCTACAGGTAGTTGCTCTGTTTTCAACGGATAACCGATTCTAAAATAATCACGATTATACGGATACTCACCAAACCATACATCTAAAAAGGTACTTGGTTTTTTTACAGTCATTTCAATTAATGCTGGAGCTTCTACGCTTCCTTTATTCGTGAAATAAGAAGTTGTTTCTGTAGACCACTCTTGAGTAAACTTATGAGTATTTGTTTTGCCTAATTTATATGGCATTGGACAAATGAATTTTAAATTTCCTTGTCCAATTTCTACAAACTCATCAGCATCGAACTCTTCATCTACAACAGCTAAATAAGTTCTGTCAGGTTCTGTATCGAAAATAAGTTCTTTTGGTTGATCTGTAATTAACCAACTCGCTATATCTTCACTAAGTATTTTCATATCAACTCCAGATGGAGCAATAATACCAACAGGAACAGAAAACACACGCATTTCAGTCTGTGTATTTAATAATCTTGCTCCTGGATAACTCGGAACACTTAGGAAATTCCTTCTTAACGGTGCCCATATTGGTCTTTTCCATCCTCTTTCGATGTGAATATAATTCTTCCGTTCCCCATTAAATGAAAAAGAACTCATCATATCACTCCTTTTGTCAAAAAAAGAAACCCAAATCTAAAAGACTGAGTTTCTTTCTTGTGCTCTATTTTGATATTCAGTTATATATTGATGACTTACTCTTGCTATCTCCCGTCCTTCCAATACAACTGGAATCTCAATATATACAGGTTTTTGTTTTGTATATGGTTGTTTGTCTGGATTATCATTGTCAGGTCTATATTGAACAACATTAGGGTTGTCTGATAACACCTCTCTCCATCTAGAAAGGTTCCCAACATCATAAACAGAAAGCCCTTCAAACCTTTCCATTTGACGACCAATTTCTCTGACCATATCACGCATACTTTCAGGAATATGTGTAATCCAATCGTTTTGCCAATCTCCATCTACAAAAATAGCATTAAAATATTTAGTTAACGGATCATCTCCCTGAAAACTAAATATTTCTTCGGGTTTTAAAGAACGTATACTATTAACAGCTCCTGATACTGTATTTTGTAATGCATCCCTTACAACGGAATATTGTGTTTTAATTCCTTCTGCAATTCCATTTGCCATTTGAACCCCTGTAAATTGCATCTTGTTCGAAGTACTACCTAATGCTAACTCGTTCACTAAAGCTTTATTTGCCTTTGAGCCAAGTGTACGACTCTCTCGTTCAGCCATATAAGATCCCTTTTGAATACCTAGAGCAAACCCTTCACTAAAAGGTTTACCCCCTTGATCCCTAGTTAACTTTGACGGAGAGTTTACATTAAGTGTAGCTTTCAATGCTTCAAACGCACCTCGTGCTAAACTAGCGGCTACAGTTTGTACATTCCATTGACCATTGGAAATACCTTTAGCAAATCCACTTGAGAATGCTTCACCAGGACTCACCGAACTAACACTTTTCAGACCGGAATTTCCACTTTCCGCTACATTAGAACCACTTGATCTCGCTTGTCCTTTTGTACTTTCCATCCCTTGAGCAAACTGACTACCACCTTTTTGCCCTTGTGGAGTACCATTGATTGTATTAAAACCAGCATGAGCCGACGTAACAGCCTCCAGAGCACTTCCTCTAATGTAGCCTTTTTGATTAACAATACCACTTCCAACACCTTGTCCACCTTGATTACCTGCTGGGTTTCCATTAATAGTGCTAAAAGCGTTATGAGCACTAGCAACTACTTGCAATGCGCTCCCTTTAATATAGCCATCTTGGCTTATTATCCCTTGCCCTAGTTCGCTACCACTCTTACTTCCGCCACCGCCATCAGTGGTACTACCCATAATTCCTTCCACAGCTTGTTTTTTTCCTGTCGATGCATTCTCTGGAGCCATATTACCAGAAATTCCATTAGCCTGTGTTTGACTTATATCAAATCCGACCTGAGTTAGATCTAACTTAGCTCCATTTTCAACTAACAGTGCAATCGCCTTTGCTGCTAGCTCAGCATTAATAGAGCCATTTTGCATCCCTTGCACAAGCGTCTGCACATTAAATTGACCAGCTTCTCCAAGATCAACTTGAACATTACTTTTAATATCTAACCCCATAGTTTGTGCTACTTGTGGTAAAGATAAAGCTCCAATTTGCATCCCGTTAATTAAAGTTTGAATATTATTCTGACCTTCTTGAGTGGCATCTACTTTCACGCCATTTTTTACTTGCTGCTGGAAAAACTGAAATACAGTATCAAAAGATAAAGTACCTGTTTGAAGTCCTGTAATCCATGAGTCCATTGTCATTTTCCCATAGATTCCTAAATCAATTGTGGTATTACCCTGCATATTTTTACTTAGGAATTCTCTCACTTCACCAGTATCTTTGGTTTTAATACCATCAATCCATTTTTGCATGGATTCAATACCACTTTGTGATAGGTCCACTTTATAAACTTCTTTCAGTTTATTAGCATTTGCTGTTGCTACAGCTGAAGAATCTAATTCTCCCTTTTGAAGCTTCTGTAAGAATGTATCAATTGTAAATTGCCCAGCGGGTCCTAAATCAATTTTCATTTTCCCATCAATTTCTTTTGCCATTGATTCAGCTAACAATCTAGATGACTCTGTACCCTTTTTTAATTCAGAAAGATACATTCCTATGCTTTCAATTTTAGATTTACCATATTGCAACTCATACTGAAGTAATTTATCTTGATAATCTTTTTCTGCCTTTTCTTGATCACTTCTAAATCTTTGCTCTAAATCAGCTGCTTTTTCTCGAAATCCATATGCAGCTTTAAAGCGTGCGCTCCAGCCTTTATCTTCTGCTTCAATCCTTTTGGCTTGTGACGCTAAAATCTCAGCATCTTCTTCCTTCATATGCTGTTGCAATACTTTAAATCCATCATTTCTAATAGATTGTAAATCATTCACATGCTTAGATTCATAAAGTGCAATAGCATCTAAAGTTGCTTTTCTTTCTTCCGGCTTAATTTCACCTAATTTAAACGCTTTTTCTACATTTTCACGCCAACCTTTAGTTTGCTTCTCTAAAGATTTAACACCGTCCTCATATACTTTTATGATGCTTTCAAACCGTTTTTTTCCAGCATCTAAAGATAACATTCCGCCAGCTTCAATCTCTTTCGAAATCGATGTGATTTCTTTTGCTTTTGTATAGAATTGTTGAACGTTTTTGTCAGCGACCTGTAATGCTTGTTCGAATTTTTGAGCGAAATCTTTTGGCATTTTCATGGTATCTCCTTGATACCTTTTAATACCCTCTTCCAAAATCTTTTCTGCTTGTGTAGCAACTTCAATCTCTTTATTAATGGATTCAATGACATTATTCTTAACTTGTTCTAAGGTTTGTTTGGCACTCTCAGGGACAGCTCCCATTAACTGACTAAACATCTTATTAAATTCACTTTTCTTTCCCTCTAACTCTTTAATGACTTCATTTGTCATTCTTTGAAAAGCTTTAATGGTTTCGTCAGCTGCTTTATTCGCCTCTTCACCTGTTTTAAGCTTTAAATCCATCATGTTATTGATAGCCTTATCTTTTAAATCCACATAGGCACCAGCCGCTTTACTCGTTGCGTCACTTACTCTTTGTCCAAACTTATCCATATCATTTTGTGCCTGTTTGGATTTTTCGTTCAGATCAACAATTGCTATACCTAGCGCTCCTACAGCAAGAACAGCTCCCGTAATTGCTAAAGCGACTGGATTTGCTAATAAAGCACCGATACCCATCGCTAAAAATCCTACAGCTGTTGTTACTCCTGCTATCCCAAAAGCTAATAACGAGCTTTTAGCAATCATTTGTTGTGTAGATTCATCTAAATTATTAAACCAATCCACTACCCCTTGAACACCCTCTACAACGTCAACTAATATCGGTAACAAAGCATCTCCAAAGGACTTTTTAAGAGTGTCTACAGCACCGCTTAGCTGTTCAATTTTACCTTTAGTTGTATTCATCTTCGTCTCAGCAACTTCTAATGCTGTGACTTTCGACATTTCTCCATACATCTTATTAACGCCTTCTGCGCCCTCTTTATAAAGGATTGTTGCACCACGTACTGCATCAGAACCAAATAATGTTTCTAATGCCATACTTCTTTGTTGATCCGTTAAATCTTTCATAGATTCGTTTAATAATCCAGAAATTTTATCCAATCCTTGAATATGTCCTTGCTGATCATAGAATTTTGAAGATAAAAAAGCGGAACTGGTCGCTAATTCGCGGAATGTTGTATCACATTTATCATTCCATTTCGTAACGCCTTCTGTTTTCATTACATATTTTTCTAAAGCTACCTCTATATCCCCTACATTTCTGGAAGCTGGTTGAATACCGTTTTTAACCAAGAAATCAAAGCCAGCTTGTGCATTGTACGTAATAAGACCCAAATCACGCATTTTGTTGTATGCTTCTTTTGTAGATGGGTTTAACCGCATTAGCATGGTTTTTAAAGATGTACCTGCATCGGAACCCTTTAATCCGTTTTGCGCAAATACTGCCAAAGCTGTAGCTGTATCTTTGAATGTCAAACCAGCTCCTGCTGCTACTGCTGATGATGCCGATAAACCATATTTAAGCTCTCTTACATCAGTAGCTGATGCGTTTGCTGCTCCCGACAAAATATTGGCTGCATCTGCTACTGAAAGATGATCGGCTTTAAACGCATTTAAAGCTGTCGATGCAATTTCAGCTGCTTCTCCTAATTCTAGTTCTCCAGCTGTCGCTAAGTTTAAGGCACCTTCCAAACCGCCATTAATAATCTCAGTGAGGCTTACCCCCGCTTTAATTAATTCCTCTATTCCTTGTCCTGCTTCCACAGAAGAGTATTTTGTTTTTTCCCCCATAGTGACTGCTAGGTCACCAATTTGTTTCATCTCTTCTCCAGTCGCACCAGAAACTGCTTGAATATCAGCCATTTTCTGTTCGAAGTTCATAGATTCTTTAACAGCCATCGCAAGCCCAGCACCAATAACGCCTGTCATGGCTGCAAAGGTAGTACCCACCTGTCCGCCTACATCTTGCATTTTATTCCCTGTATCACGCATCCGTTCTCCAGTACGGTGAAGGCGATTTTGTTGTTCAGCTAATTCACGATTTGTCTCTCTTATCTCATTTTGAATTCGTGCCTGAGCTGTTTCAGCACGATTCATAGCAATTGTATTGTTATCAATTTGTGTATTTAATCTTTGTAACGCCTGTCCGTTCGCTGTATATTCAGCTTGCAATTGCTTTAATTCTTGTTTCAATTGTTTCGCTTCTTGCGAATTTTTCCCAAATGTCTGAACTGCTTGATTATATTGTGTTTCAAGACGTTCCATTGATGCTGCCAATGTTAGATTTGTGGCTTGTAATTGCTCTTGTTTTTGTCTTGCTTGTTCAATTTTCTGGCGGTAATGTTCTATCTTTTGACCTTGTAATGTGAATTTTTCATTCAAATGAGTTAACTTGTTTTGTAACTGTTCAACAGAATTACCAAGCAATCTAGCTCTTTCACTTGTTAAATTGAACTCTGAATCTAGCAAACGTAAACCACGATTAATTCCTGCTACTCCATTTTCAAAACGTTGGGTATCAAGCGTAACTCGTGCGCCAATTTCCATATCTCCAGCCATTTATCTCACCTACCTTTACAACCAATCTGGTGCTTGATTTGCTGTTCGGACTACTTTTTTATCTTCTTGCTTTTTCTTATAAGCTAATGTTTTAAAGAAAAGCACTAAATCCATCTGATTAATATCTGCTTGGGATATTCCTGAATCTTGTAACATATTGTATATTCCTAACATCATTTCTGTTGGTTTGAACGGTTCTTTCTGTTCCTCTGTCTCTTTTTTTTTGCTGAATTTGTCTTTGAGTCAATAGCATTAATAACTGCCACAGCCTCAGCTATACGACCTACAATGGCTAAACAAATAGCATAAATAGTTGATGTTAAAAACCAAATGTGTACTCCCTCAAGAAATTCTTCCACCGTAAATCGATTTCCAAACACTTTGACAACAAAATGAGTAGCCTCTTTTAGCACATCAAAACGAACATTTTCAACATTTAATTTTTCTGTCCATTCAGCTGCTTCAAAACCATCCGTAGATGAAATATATGTTGGTAAGAAAAAAGTTTTTTTACCAGTAGGTAGATTTAAAACCAATTTAAATGATTCTGTCTTTTGATTTTCTTGCATGATTGAATCTCCCTTCATAAATAAAAGGCACAGCATTAGCTGTACCTTTTTTTATAATTTTATTTGCTAAGTGACGGCGCTGTTTCTGTTGGTGGTGCTGGAACTGTTTTAAACCAGTTCGCTGCAACGGTTGCATCATATCCTGTTTCTTCTTCATCTAAACGATGTCTCCAGTTTCCATCTGAACGTTGGATCGCTTTGCATTTAATTTTAGCTGATTGGAAAGTTGGTTTATCTTCAGCTGTCTTGTGCTCATCTTCAGGAATTTCAAATTTCGTTTTGTAGTAGCAATAAAAACGGTTTTTCCCATTGTCTTTTGGTAAACGATATAATAACGCTACATACGGAGCCACATCATTTACATTATCGATTACCTGACCTTTAATTAGTTTCTTTCCTAATAGTTCAGCGTAAGTAGATAATGAAATATCCGCTGTTTCTAATTCGATTTCTACACCACCAAAAGCACTTGCTGTTGCTAGTGGACCTCCTTCTGCATAGAACGTTACAGATTCATTTTTAGGTGAAGCTTTGCCACTTACTGCATCTCCAATTTTCTTAGGTGCTGCATACGTAAACTTACCATCTGGTGTTTCTGTCAAAATCGCATAATGTAAATCTCTAAAATCGACTGCAATTGCCATATTTGTTTTCCTCCTAAATTTTTAATTCTGTACGAAACCTCATACCATAATGATAGATTTTCGTATCTGGTTCATATAAATTTGCTGTTGTAATACGCTGAAATCCTATATTTTTCATACAGGTGTTTACCGCTTCTTTTAAATCCCCCTTCACGGGACTAAAGGACCAAATATCTACTTGAAATAAAATAATGCTGGTAGATTCCACACCCTCTGCGTATCTCCCAGCACCATTATCTAGCTCAGAATAAGTAATCCATGTTTTTCCGTTATCATCACCACGAACCATATTGTAGATATATTCTCCACCAATTTTTTCTACAATAAAAGGATTTGTAAGAGCACGTAACACATCCTTTTCTAAAAATCTCATACGATTTGCAATGCCGCTGCAAAGACATTTCGCATCTCATGAACTGCCTTTACTTCCGTGTGAGTTACTGTCTTTTCTATAAACCCTTTATGTGGTGGATGGGGCATTTTACTGGTTCCCCAATTTTGGAATTTCATATAAAAGTGTGGAGAATTATCATCTTTTTCCCACCCCACACTAATTGATTTGACTCCATTTCGAGTTTTTATTTTTCCGACAAGCACCTCATCCTTTGCATGTTTACCTGTTCTCCATGATTCTTTTGGTGAAGGTGGTTTCGGATGTGCACTTACTGGACTTTCTGCCTCTAAAGCATCCCTTACTACCCCAGCACCTTTCTTTAATGCTGAGTTTTCAATTGTTTTTACACTTCTTCCTAAAGCTTCAAAACGCTGAATTGCTTCTTGTATTCCAAAGGTCGTTACTTCTGCCATATAGATCGCTCCTCACACACCAAGCATGTTTCTTTATGTTGTTCATCAACATCTACAACAGCTTTTATTTCAAAGAGTCGATCATCATACAAGACTCGCATTTTCGAATCAATCCCCCTACGAAATCGCATAAAAAAATTCACTGTACGTACCGCATTCTCGGTATTTCCAGCGAATATTTCATAATTAAATCCCTTTCCAAATGGTGTTTTTGCTCTTGCCCAAACAGTGACAACACCTTTCCATTCAGATGGAATTGGATTCCCCTCTTCATCTTTTTTATTTGTAATTTCTTGTTGAATTGTTATTCGTTTATTTAATTTACTTGGATTCATGATTATCACCATTATTATAGTCCCTTAATTGCAATATAGTAGTTTCTAATGACTGTTTTAATGCAGGGACATTTAATGACTTATCTTGATTCTCGTAGTTTAATAAGACATGTGTAATTACTGCTATTTTGTAGAGTGCCTTTTCACTTTCAGGAACACCAGATCCTAATAAAGCTTCTTTTGCTCCATCAATTAGAAGCTGAATAACAGTATCCTCTTCATTCCCATCAATTTTTAATTTCCCTTTTATAAGCTCCAGCATACTATCACCTACGATCCTGAAGCATTTGTTTTTACTGATAATTCATCACTTAAAGATGAAATTAACCCATTATTGGCTACAGCTTTTATTTGATAAGAATACGTTGTATCACCTGTCAAACCTGTATCTTTATATGTTGTTGTTACCGATGTTCCTACTTGTTTTCCGTTACGGATTATTTGATATTCTTTAATGCCCCCATCATAGACAACAGGAGACCAACTAATGTTGGCCGTTGTTACCGTAGTTGAATCAACTTTTAATCCTGTTGGTCCCTGGGGAGGATTAGGGTGTAGTCTGTACTTCTGCGATACGGAATGCTGATTTTAGCTTAATTTTATGATCAAACCAAGCTGTTAAAACAAACAGTTCAATACCTGTTTTCACATCTTTGTCACGATCATAAATCATCTTCGGATCGTAGTTGAAGTGCGAATATCGGAAGTCACCCACAACAGGATTTACTGCTGAATCACAGAACTTAACCGGTTTACCTAAAACCTGTTCTGGTTGAGCATTGTATAAAGTAGCGCTACCATTTGCAAGCATTTCAATTATATCTAGATAATCAGCGTAACGCATTTTAATAGTTGCATTTGCACGGAAATCCTCATGTAAATCTGCAATTGCTGACTTAATAGCTTTGTATAAATTAGCACCTTTAATAGTTTTAATACCAGCTTTATAGAATGACATGGATTCTTCTCCTGCTTTAGGAGTTGTTGTGAATGCTACTTTTTTCTCTTTTGCTGCTAAACCACTTTCTAGTGCTTGATCTACTGTTTGTACTAAGTTTGTGTCAGTTGCTGCTAAAACAGTTTCTGAAATAGGGACAAAAATCTTGAATTTATTGCGCCCAAATATTACAACATCACCTTCAGCTTTTAATTCTTTCGCTGTTTCTGTATCAGCAATAAAATCGTCATCATCTAATGTAAATGTAACTTTGGGAATTTCAAGGTTAGTCACACTTGTAAATGTAGATACCTCTCTTAATGGATTTTTAACAAATGGCTCATGTAATAGTTCGTTCGTCATCGTACTTGGGAGAATCTTTTCTCCACCTGTGGAATTTTTATCACCAAGAGCCGCTCGCGCTTCTTGTGATAAGGTACCACCGCGAATTGTTGCCCGAACCAATTCTGCTTTCGCTGCAACTACCTTTTGTTTTGGATCTTCAATAGCTTGCAAACCAGTTTGACTTTGGAATTGTGCTTTTTGTTCAGCTTCCATCGTATCATGTTGTTCTTTAATTACATCGAAACGCATTTGTAGGTCTTTCTTAGATTGTTGTAACGCTTGAAGACTATCCATGGTTGCGGATGGATCAATTGCCTTCTGAGAAAGCTCATTCTCTACTTTTTGGAGCTGTTGACCAATAGTGGATAAATTTTGCTTTAATTCAAATAATGTATTTTTTGAAAAGTATTGAAAGTTACCAAGAGATAATCGAAATTTATTTTTCATTTTCATAAATGAATTCCTCCTAAAATTGTCTTTATATAGTCCGCATTAGCTTTCGCTTCTTCGGCAATTTTTTGTCTTTCTAACATTTCGTTGGATGGTATGTTAGCTTGTGCGTTTACTAATTGTTGTGGAACATTTTTGTATTCTTTCATCCATTTTTCATCTAGACATGCTGCCGCATTATTTTCTGAGATAATTTCATCACAAAGTCCATAATTCATTGCTTCCTCAGCTGATAACCATGTCTCTGCATCTAGTAATTGTTTTAATGTATCTTCATCTAACTTATCGCCAGCACGAGTTAAATAGTGTTGTACCATCGACTGGTTAATACGTTCAATGTCATCCGCTGCTTTACGTAACTGATTGGCATTTCCTGATGCGTATGTCCACGCATTATGAATCATCATCATTGAATTAGCATACATAATAATTTTGTCTGAAATCATTGGTAATACTGACGCACATGAAGCGCCTATTCCATCAATATAAGAGATAACCTTCGCCTGATGCCTTTGTAACATTGCGATAATAGCCATCGTTTCAAAGACAGATCCACCTGGACTATTGATGTAAAGGTTGATCGTTTCAATATCGTCACCTAATTCATCAAGTTCATTTTTGAACGTAATAGAAGATACTTCTCCATACTCTTCCCATGCATACTTTGTAATTTCTCCATAAATAAAAACATCGGCCGTTTTACCATTGGCAGATGCTTTCATTTGAAAAAACTTATTCTGTTTGTTCTTTGCCACCGTTTTTCACCCCCTTCCGTTGAGTTGGGTCCATATCAATCGGATATAGATCACCACTTACCCAAAGTTTTGAAGCATTACCACCCACAGGCGGTTCATCTTCTTTTTGACGAACATCATCTTGTGATAACCATCCACTCCTAATTGCAGCTTGATAATAAGCTGTTCTTGAAGCCGTATCACCTCTTAACAGCCCTCCAAGGTTAAATTTAAAGTAATGGCCTTCTTGCCGTTCTTTTTTATTCAGCAACTTACGGTTCATTTCTTGCTCATACTGGCGAACAATAGGAGTTAAAGTCATTTGAACAAACTGAATCATCAGCTGTTCATTACTGCTATAACTCTGTCCTTCCGTGTCATTTAAAAATGTAACCGGAACGTTAAAAACATTAGCAACCCTTGAACGAGTAATCCGTTCTGATGCTAACGTATCTGAAGCGAAGTATTTCCGCTCCATTTCTTCTATATTCACACCTGGTTCCCTGAATAAAATACCACCATTCTCTTGATAGAATCGTCTAAAATCATCAATGATTTTTTGTCTCTTGTCATTATCTACCTGTGTTGCATAATCCAAAATAAAACTATCTTTCTTCTGCATTTCTGACAAACTAAATTCTTGTACTGCCTTATCATATTCAAGAGTATTTCTCAATACATCAATTGGACAAATACCTTTCCATCTTGAAATACCTGTGATGTGTTTAACATGAAACATGTTCATATTGTGGATATAATATGTACCTTCAATCCCACGTACCTCATACCACAAATTATTATCATCAGTGTTTAAAAAAGGCGTTACATAAGCGGATTCAATAGGGATTAATGATTCCACTTGAAATCGAATGTCACGGATAATAGCTGCATATCCATTTCCAGTCTCATTTCTTGAAACTTCAATTTTATTTATCCATTCAAATCCGGTCATGTTTGGATTCGGTTCATTAATCACAACATCAGACACTTGGTTAAAAACCGTGTCATAATCCTTGTAAAGCTTTAATGGCAAAGATGCTACTGTATTAGATAATCTGCTAATCACACTAAAAATCGTCTCATTTGTAGCTAACTTCGCATTATCAATACCCCAAAACTTCCTTCCAAACCATGAAGTGAAGTCATATCCAGCACCTTTCCATCCCAATGAAGCTCCTTTAATTGCCCCCTTAACACGATTAATCAGTTTCAATTTCTCACCGCCTTTCTATTTAAAAAGATCGTTAACTGATATAAATTCAATATTTCCATCACCTTGTAATTGAGATAACATAGGGATTACTTCTGTGTGAGCATTTAAAAACGCTGCAAAACCATCAATTTTTCGATATTTACTCTGTTTAGATGGTAAAAAGTTCCCGTTCCTGTCTTCCACAAGCTTTACATTATTCATATACCAACGGAAAAGACGGTTTTTATTACTAATTATTTTTCCATCTAACAACAATTCTTTTACATCCTTTAATGCTGGGCTTAAAGTTAAATGACCTTGTCGAACTGGTTCAGTTTTAAATCCATATGCTTTCAAATCTTCATTTAAACGATAAGCATTGGCTGGATCATAAGTAATTTTCTTTATGAAATAGTGTTCAGATTGCTCAACAAACCAATCATACACATACTCATATTTCACATACTCACCAGGGATAATAGTGAGCCAACCTTTATCTTTAAACTCTTTAAAGCTAATATTTTCGTTATCACGATCAACTTTAGCCTGCGGAACCCAACTATGAGATAATACAAAAACATTTCCATCATCTAAAGGGAACTCTAAACAAGCACTTGTAAAATCTTCTGTTGCAGATAAATCATAACCTGCAACACATTCTTTACCAGTTAATCCCTTTATATCAATAACTCCTTCATTCCTTTTTAATATCTCAATACCAACAAAGGACATTTCATCATTATCAACAAAGATGTTAAATTGCTTTGTAATCCAGTCATTTTTTTCAGCATCCGTATGCTTGTCTGTATTCCAATCATCAATAAGCGATGGAAGGTCTAGCGAAACTCCCATATTAGGGTTTGCTTTAATCCATAGTTCAGGATTCTCAATTTCATCTACATTATCCATTTCAGCCATGAAATAAAACTTTCTATCTTGGTCGATAACCCCTTCCAAAACATCCGTTGCAATTTCATAGTATTGAACAAGCGGTCCTTCAAGCTGATACCCTGCTGTAGTGATATAAACAATCATTGGTTGTTTACGTGCACCACGTGATTTTTTAATAACATTGATTAACTTGAAATTCTTAAATTCATGTATTTCATCAAAAATACCAAGATGTGTATTTAATCCGTCTAGCTTCTTACTGTCAGATGCGCGAGGTTCAATTTTAGAATGCGTTTTATCATGAAAAATGCCTTTCTGATTTTCACGTAAATGCTTCCGAAGAAGGGGGGATTTTTGAACCATTGCACGACTTTCATCAAACAATTCTCCAGCTTGTTGTTTTGTATTTGCCAAAACATAAACACGAGCACCTGGCTCATTATCTTTAGCAACAGCATAATTAGACAAACCAGAAATCATTGTCGTTTTCCCATTTTTACGCCCAATAAAAATAAGACCCTCACGAAAGCGCCTATAACCAGTATCCTTATGAATCCATCCATATAAAGAACCTATAACAAAGTGTTGCCACGGTTGAAGAACTAACCTTTTATAGTCACCTTTTGATGGACGACAAAATTTTTCGATATATCGTATTGGTCTATGAGCCTTTTCTTCATCAAATATCCAAGGAAACTCCTCAGTCCCCTGTCTCTTTAAATCATTTAGATGACGCTGACAAGACAAGATGTTTTTCTTACTAGCTATTATGTTTCCTTTCACAACTTGTTCGGCATACCATGTTGTTCTTAGTTCAGGAGATGGATCGATCAAAATATTAAAATGCTGTATCTGTTCATTTCGCCAATTTTTATACCACTTAGCTATTTCAGATGGCTTAGAAGTTGTCGTAATCATCATCAGAATCTCCAGTTAACTCTTCCTGAAGCTTTTTCCGGCTTGCCCCAGTCAACCCTAGCTCCCCTAAATATTGACGAATCTGCTGTAAATACTTAGGTATCTCTGGAATTAAAGTATGCTTAGTTAGATTTGTAGCGCCTGCTTTATTTGTATACTCCATTGTCAGACCTTCTTTTTTAACATTGGCTGCCATTTCCCTAAACATTTGATAACTGAAGGCAATCGCTTCAACTACAATTGGATCATTGATATCAGCCTTACCTTCTCCTTCTAAAACAGACCAAATACGAATCCAAGTGTCTTTTCCTACCTTCTTTAAATGAGTAGGCGGTTTCCTTTCATTCAATCCTTTATCCACGACATCACCCCACTTACATTTTATGGATAAAAAGTATCGATCTAAAATTAAAAAGCTCTTATTTTTAGGGTTTACCCCCCTTTAGAAAAACCACTTGCGCTGCACACGAAGGTGGCAGCCGGTCTGGGCGGAAACGGATCTGAACAATAAAAGGAGGGGGGCTATATGAATTCTTTGTTCGCTTTTACTTTTACAAACTGAATCTTTCTTTTGTTTTTCTTTTTCCCTCCACCCTTTTCAGGATGTTCTTTATTATGACATGCATTACATAAACTAATTAAATTATCTAATGTTAATGCAAGTTCAGGATATTCACTTCTTTCTTTGATATGATGGACCATATCAGCAGGTACTGGTATCAATGGATCATGCTTCATACACTCTTGGCAACGGTAGTTGTCTCGTATCAATGCTAACTCTCTACACCTTCGCCAAGCTGTACTGTCATAGAACTTCTTCGCTTCTTTATCCCTGTTGTATTTATCGTAGAACTTTCGTTGTTGCTTGGTTTTATATTCGTTCATTGTTTCTCATCTTCATTACTCCAGTTACATGCAAAAGGATATCGCTCAATTGATACCGTACCAACGTCTCCTTCTTCTGTTAACGTTAATTCTAACTTCCTTATACCTTCTATTTTTTGCCGCTCTTTATCTACTTGTGTATTATCAATACCGTTGAACTTAATCATCTTTCCTCGCCCCCTTTGAAAGAATATTCCGATTATATATTTACAAATAAATACAAGTTGTTATAATGAAATTAACATTGCCATCTGGAAAAGTGATTCGCCCCCATGCGAGTTGCTTTTCCTTTTTTTATGGCTATTGTTTTAAGAATTCATCTATTGTTTTATCGAGCAAACTAACCATTGCTTCTCTTCTTTGCCTTGGTGTTGTGTTATCTTCCATCTCATTAAAAATAGGGAGCACACTTTCTAATTTTTGTTTATCGATTCGCTCATTTACAAGATCTGTCCCTAGCATCGAAATGAATGTGCTGATTATAACTGCTTGTTCTTGTTTAGTTAGTTTCATTTATGTCACTCCTAAGTTCTTCTCCCTTAATTACCCGACTTTGGATTGAATCAGCTGTATGATTAACTGTAGACTTCGATAACAATTTACCTTCACAATAGAGTTCCACTGTATCACTTCTATTTATAAACTTATCCATTACCTTTTCTAACTTCTCCAACGCATCTGTACATCCATTAGCAGCTTCAGTTACTTCTTTAATTCCTTCTAACGCCTCAGTTGTATCTACACCTACTTGTATTATTAGTTCACTATTCTTATTTTGATTTACTTGCTTTTCGACTGGTCTATACGGTTTCTCTATTGTCGGGCCGCCACACTTAACACAGTTCATTCCTTCTAAAAAATGACCAAACATTACTGTACGACATTCTTTACCTCTACATTCTAATTGCGTTTTATAGTTCATTCTTCATCCTCCTCTAAAATAAAAAAGCACCCGAATGGATGCTTTTCTCTCGATTATTCATTTGTATTTTAATTGTGGTACGTGAAGTTTTATTCTTTTTCCAATCACCTAGTGTTGTTACATATATCCGCGCCAACATTATTAAGTAACTGGAAGAAGAGCAAAAGCCCCTCTTCGCTTGAATAACATAAATTACAGTTGAATGCGAAATCAAGAAACAACTATTCATCCAATCTGCAACCATCGCCACCGGTCATGACGATCCATTTTCATTATCAGGAATTCTGTGAGAAATGTTTTCCGCCACTTCTCACAATACAAATATATCATGTTAAAAACCAAAACGTGTCCGTAAATAGTTCGCAAATAGTTCGCGTTTTTATTTCTGCGTTTTTCCGCACCGTTTTTCAGTCCCTTTTTGCATAGTTTTGAACAAATATGTTCTTTAATCCTTAGAAATGAATTCACTATAAACCATAGAGTGTTGAATTGACCTATTCCGTTTTTTCCTAGAGTAACAAGGCTTTGCTTTAATTCTTCAAAATGAATTTGACACTTTTCTTTTGTAGCTAATTCAAAAAAGACCTAAAAAAATATAGGTCTCTAGATTTTAAATTTCTTTTGATAATCATTTAGCGTATCTTGTTCTATCCCAATGTACCTTAGCGTTTCTTTTTGATCAGTATGGTTGAGCATTTGTTGTAACACTGCCACATCTTTAAACTGCTTATAGTGATGGTATCCATATGTTTTTCGGAGAGAATGCGTCCCAATACGTTCTAAGCCAAACTCTTTTGCTGCTTGGTTCAATATGATGTAGGCCATGGATCGAGTAATTGGTTTATTCTTACCATTCCTACTCTTAATAAGAAACTCATTTTTCGGTCGCCCTTTCGCATACTCACGTATTGCCTTCTTTAATTCTGGAGGCATCTTCACTTCCTTTACCTTCTTTGTCTTCTTTTCACGAATAAAGATACTCCAACCCTCCACATCACGAATGCGAAGACGTAATATATCCGATATGCGTAATCCTGTATTAATACCAAGAAGGAACAGAATGTAGTTTCTTTCATTCTGCTCCTTGAAAAACTCCTTCATTTCCTGGATTGCTTCCCTATCTCTAATGGGCTGAACAAGATTCATACATTCTTCACCTCCTCCTTACGTTTTGCTTTCTTCTTGTATACTTCCACTTTTAAATTAAACGCTAAACGTAGTAACGCTGAACCTTTTAACTTATAATACTTTGTCTTTCCTACACCTAATTCAAGCCAAATATTTAAATCTGATTCAATTTCTTCTTCCATATAGCTTTTAAAAATAATATATCTTTCATCAGGTTTTAACGTATTCACAGCTTGATGTACCCAATCCATGTATTCTTTTCTTTGTTGCTCTAGTTCAATTCTTTCAATAGCAATGTCTTCAGTAGAACTATGGAATTGATTTGTAAATGTCGGAGGAACCTCTGAAAACATTGTCGTTACTTTCGGCATTAGATTACTTGGCAATGTATTCAAATACTCACGATAATTCTCCAACACTTCTTCTACCGCTTTCTTTGTTTTCTTTGTATCAACAACTGGCATATTAAAAAATAACTGTTCTCTCATTTTGAGTTCCTCCTTAAATAATTTTACTTTTGTCTTAAAGCTCCGCGTCTACGTTCATAACGCGGACCACGAATCCCCATTAAATCTTCAATGTCACGAGTACTTAATTTTTCTTTTCTTTTTTTCTGGTTTTTCTTCTTTCCTTGCTTGGATTGCTTTTTCCATTCACGTAATTGATCTCTTAGTGCCTTCATTTCCCCATCTCCCTCGTATGATTAAGTTAGGTTTTTAGGGACGGGATGTACCTATAAACCCAAGGGTATCTATTTTTATGAGATACTAATATTTGTAGATAGAGTGTTGCCGACCATCTCCCTGAATCTTTGTATTCGTAAAAAAGAGCGGTACCTCTGTCTAATAAGTAGTTTACGAATGAGTTGGATGTTGATGACCATTGGTCATTCTTCGTATCTCTTACGAGGTAGTAGCGCTTATTAGTTCAGGGGAGGAAAGCACTATCTAACACTAATTAATATAGGGGTGTAAGCTATGTTCTATTTAGGTATTGATATCGCTAAACATAAACATTATGCGTCCATTATCGATCAAGCGGGAAAACCTATTACTAAGCCATTTCCTTTTCAGAATCACAAAGAAGGTGGACAAACCCTTTTAAATCAGATCTACCAATACATTGAGTCTCCTACAGAAATACTGATTGGAATGGAAGCCACCGGACATTATTGGTTAGCTGTTTATTCTTTTCTACTGGATCATGGATTTTCAGTCATTGTATTAAACCCCATTCAAACCAATGCCTGGCGAAAAGGAACAGAAATTAGAAAGCGAAAAACAGACGCCATTGATGCCACTATGATTGCCGATATCATTCGATTCGGCCGTTTTGTTGAAACCCCACTTGTGGACGAAAAAATGTTCGCTCTAAAACAAATGAGCCGCTTTCGTAATGCGCTTGTAAGTAATATGAGTGATTTAAAACGAAAAGCTCTTGTCGTATTAGATCAGACTTTCCCAGAGTACCAAAGCATCTTTTCGGATGTTTTTGGTAAAACTTCTTCGCAAATCTTACTTGAATATGCCTCTCCTAGTGACTATGAACAGATATCTATTGATGATTTAACACAAATAATTGAGCAAACCAGTCGTAACCGACTAGGAAAGAAAACAGCTAACAAGCTAATGGAATTAGCCTCTAATTCGTTTGGTGTTACCTTCTGTAAAAACGCTTTTTCCTTCCAACTAAAAATGTTGATGGAGCAAATTCGTTTTATCGAAGATCAAATCAAAGAATGTGAAGACGAAATGTCACAACTTTTAATTGATTTAGATACTCCTATCATGACAGTACCTGGCGTTGGACCAATTTTAGGTGCCACTATACTAAGTGAAATTGGGGATATACACCGCTTTGATAAACCATCTAAACTTGTCGCTTACGCAGGCATTGATGCCTCTGTGTCCCAATCTGGACAATTTGAATCATCAGGTATGTCTATATCTAAGCGTGGCTCTTCTCATTTACGTAGAGCCTTATTCCAAGCCGCTATTACAGCCCATAAACATGACCCTGTCTTGAAAGCTTTTTATGAGAAGAAACGAAAACAAGGAAAGCACTACTATGTTTGTATAGGAGCTGTAGCTAGAAAGTTGTGCTACATTATCTATGCCATCCTAAAAAACAATAAACCGTATGAAATCCCTCAATATTCAAAAGAAGTTTGATACTTTTATTTTTTTTAACATCTCTTAGGGTTATTTGGTGCACCCTTTTTTAAGTTTCCTATTTATAAAATTCCTCTTGACTTCTCATAGTTGGTCTTTTCAAAATAAAAAGGACACCTATTCCTAAAACAGCCTTAATTGCCGCTTTAATGAATTGGTGTCCTCTAGTTTTCTAGCCGGACTATATTTATTTCGTCATACTTGTCTGCATGAAAAGGTTCCTCCATGCTTTATCTAATCTTTCTTTCTCATATTTTTGTATAGCCTTTGTACGACGAGAAATTGCTTTTTTCAATTTCTTCTTTTTTAAATTATTCAATCCTCTCACTCCTTCGTACGAAACAGTTTTACTGTCCATTTTTGGGTGTTTTCATTAATTTAATACCTTATTACATTCAAAAAATTGATTGAATATGCATTATGCCTATATAATTTCAAAAGGATTATTTTGTTCTAAATTTTCCGCCCTCGTTTTTCTCGAAGTAATTGGTAATTACGTATAATGACGCCCTTAACGTTATTTCTTTCCTCTATATCATTGGCGATTGCAAATATCATATTTCTGTTCATTTTCTTAGTGATCGTTATTGTAGCGCTACTCTCATACTCACTTTTGTCTTTTTCATCATAAAAAGTGTAATTAATAAAATACTCACAATATCTTGCTCTCATTTCCCTCTACCTCCTTTTTAGTATCGAAAAGAAATATAACTCGGATCTACCACACTAGTTACAAATGATTTGCTATAAAAATACTTTGATTTAACATGAAATGTTCTGCATAGTACTTGTATTTGATTAAACGATGGGATAATTCTTGACCGCTCTATCTCAATCAACTTATTAATATCAACCTCTAACAATTCAGCAACTTGTCCTTGAGTCATTCCGAATAAATGCCGAAGTTCCGTTAACTTCTCACCGTTAAAATTACTCACAATATTTCGGTCCCTTCTGAATAAAACTCAATATTTCGTTAACACTATAGGTGAGGAATTTTTACATACCCGTTAATTCCTCCCTTTTTTTAAGGGTTGGGCAGTTAGTTTCCGCTAGCTGTCCTTTATTCATTTGAATAATTAGCATAACTTTGTGCATACTATCTATAAGCTGCTTTCTTAACAGTGTTGGCAGCCCGGAATCTTTTGTCAAAAGGAGTAGTTAGCTTTTGCTAGCTGCTCTTTTATTTTTTTTACAACATCTTTTGGGCAAGCACGTAAAATGTATGGCAATTCTCCTGTTTTAGATAAACCAAAGTCCCCTAATCTCGATACCATTACCACGGTATATTCTTCTCCTTTATAGAAAACTTTTTCACCTTTTAAAATACCGTTATAACCAACTATCCTGTTGTATCCATACATTGTTACACCTTTTAATTTCTTATCAAGTTCAATCATTGCAATTGTCTTAATACCATCATTATTCTCTTCTGCTTCATGCCACTTTATATCTTCCAATCTTTATTCCCCCTTGAATAAAGCCCAAAATCTTGGCCATACTATAAATAACACTTAATGATTGAACTTTCTTCTTAACGTTTCTTTCGTAGAGCAGTTAGCCTTTGCTAGCTGCTCTTTTATATTCCTGTAATTCCTTCTCGAGTCTTTCAATATGTTCATCCCTTATTTGAACATCATCTTTTAAAAACTCAATTTCCTCTTTAAGTTTCATCCGTTCGTTAAACAATTGGCGATATTCGTGTATAGATGAATCACGACTTGCTCTAAGAAGCCCAATTTCTTTATTCCTCTGTTTAAGCTGCTTTACAGCATGATCGAAATCAGCTTTTAATAATTGATACTTTGTAGAGCCTTTCATCCTAGCACCTCATTTCTCTACAAAATGAAATTTTTATTCTAATTGGCTATTTGTTCATATTCGTCAGCAAACATAAAGATATATCCACCGCTTGTCCGTGATTTATGATTGCAATTGTCTAGTACCGCTTGATAAGAAAGATAACTTTTCCTTCCGGCTTCTCTTGCAGACCTAAATTCTCCAATAATTTCTTTTGTATTCATATCCAATTGAACAACTGGTTTACTACGAGATCTAAAACCTGTTAACTTACCTAATTTTTCTTTTGAAATGTATTCTAGATTTCCAACAAAGGTATCTGTCTTTATCCCGTTCTTATATCTGACTGACTCTCCTTGTTTTGGAGCGCCAAGGAAATGCGCAGCGACTAATTGAGCTATTATATAATTCTTGTACACGCCTTTATATTTCACCTTAATTTCTAAGTATCCGCTCTTCTTTTTAAGTATCGGGAGAAGGAACCATATCTTCTTCTTACCTATTCGCTTGAACCTGCCGTAATTAGAAATGAGAAATGTATCATCAGACCCTTTAATCGTTTTCCAAGTTTCGTTATGATACTTTTCCTTTTCATACCATTCTCGCCTCTGCTGCACTGTCAAATCATCTTTAGCAAGATAGCAGCCAATACTCCTAATCCTCTTCCCTTTGCTTCGCGCACTCATAAGAGAACCTTTCATCATTCCTGTTAATTCAACTAAATATTCATAAGTAGTTTCAGATAATATATTTGTTTTAGGATCATATAAAAGGACCATCCTATCCCTCCTTTCTCTCCAAAATGAAGTTTTTATTTAGTTCTTTTTCACTTCCACATAATATTTTTAATTCTGCTTATAATATAGCTGTAACTTAAAGTTACATATCATTTACTTGTAGGGCCTAAATTTCTTTTGTACAACGAGCAGTTAGTTTTATTAACTAGCTGCTTAGTTGTGCTTAATGAAATTTTTTTGCTTTCTTACATAACTTTTTCACTTCTGCTCATACTATAGTTGTAACCTTTAGTTACAATGTATTGTGGGTATTGTTCTTGTTGGACGATAAAGCAGTTAGTTCATTGAGCTAGCTGCTTTATCATTTAAAATAAACATTACCATTTACTAAGTACAAAATAGCGTTTTTATTGTGTTTTAACTCTTATAACGTGCAAACATAAGTCTTTCCTAAAAAATACGGTATTCCCGCCAGTCACAAGTGATTTTCTGATCCATTTAAAAGTTGGATCTAATCTATTAGGAAACTTCCCATCAGGCTTTCGTATCGTTGAGATTTTGATATTCTTCATTCTCATAAAATTTTCTTCACCTATTTTTGTCATTTGTCTATTTCTTGTATGTCTCATCTGCTTCATTCCCCTATCAAATAATAAATTTATTTCAATGCATAAAACTCTTCTGCTACACGTTTACACAAATATGATATTTGCAGTGGATCAGATACAGTCAAAGCAAGTAATTCTTCATAGTCATTGTGATTTTCCATTAATGGGAGCAAATGCTCTCTACATGATGCCAATTGTTCTAAAAGTTCATTTTTTTCTTCTTTTAACTTTTTGACTTTTCTATTGAGTTGCTCGTATTCATATCGAGAACAGCGCATAACACCTTCTAATTTATCTTTCATTTATCTCACTCACTTTCCGACCAAATAAAGATTTTATTTAATTCCCATTCACCTTTTAGATTTCTTTGAATACATTAATATCATAAGAAATTCAATATGGTGCTCTGGTCCAGTTACCTTGAATTTCTTGCAGACCTTGAGAGAAGAATCCGTTTATAGCAAACGGGTTCTTTTATTTTTGGTCATACAATAAGAATTTTGTTTTAATACTCTACGCAATCCTCACACCAATACAAAATTTTGTTTTTATAACTCCAATCATTTATGCCTCGGATCTGGTTTATATTTAATTTCTTGTCACATAAGTAACAAGTTTTAACTTTTGTTTTTCTCCATCTTTGTTTCTTCATCGCCGCTCCTCTTTTCTTATTCGAATAACTATTTTGTACAAATTACCCTTGATACTTTTGGAATAAATCAGCCATTGTCATATTGTTGTATTTTGCTAAATCTTTCGTGACAGCACATACATTTTTAAAGGATGAACAATCCATTTCAATTTCAAGGTACTCTAGCAAGTTCACATGCCAGTCATTCCGATACGTCTCTTCACCATCATTCAACGTTTCTACCCAACACACTAATTCTTGATGATTAACTTCCGCCATATCAGTTGGAATAGGTTGATTACTTCCCTTACACCAGCGCCAACCACCGTTCTTCCAATGACCATCATCTAAATCTCTGTTATCCGCATCATCACTTAACTTTTGAAAATCTTCTTCCGATACCTCATATACTTGGTACGATGTATTTTCATCACCATACGTTCTCTTTGCATTAACCCCTAATCTTTTTAAATCTTCAGTTATGTTCCCTTGCACTAATATCTCTTCCATTTTCATTCTCCTTTACGAATAATATTGTTTACATTACACAAACTATCTGTAAGTCAACTTCCCATGACTACACTCTTTCAAAACGGAGCTTGTTCCTCCGTACTGTTTTGGATCGCGGCAGGTAACTTAGTCACTTACCTGCCATTTTCTATTCAAATAACGCTTTTATTCGCTTATGACTTTTACAATGTCCCAACTATATTTCCATTCATTATGATCAGGGTCTTTTTCCCTTTGTAGTTTAGCTACTTGTTCTTTTGCTATTTCCTTTGTTGGACAAACACACTCTATTTCAAAGTATGCTTCGTCCGTATAATGACTTAATGTGACTACATACATATTCATCTCTCATTCTCCTTTTTTAATAAAATTCAAATTTGGTCTTAATATCCGTTTTCCTGGCGCTGATGGTTCACTTCATTCTTTTTGTAATAACCTTGCTCAATCTCTTCAAATGTGAATCCTAATTTCTTACCTAACCCTAAGAACGAGTACAATAATTCCTCATAAAGCTCAATGTCTTGAGTTGCACGAAATTCCGATACAGCTTCATATACATTGTTAAATTGATTGACTAACGTACTTGCGGTATAGACGTTTGTATTATGTTCTAATAACTTCAGGCTATATTCATTAGGATTAAATTCGATACCGTTCCCTAATGAAGCTATAAAATGAAATCCATCTACATACTCCATTAAAATGACTTCTTTATCACTAGGACCTTTATTGCTCCAATGCTTAAAGCATCTTGTTTCATTTGCAAGTTCTCCAATTTCAACCTGTAAAGCAAGGATCATATTGTAAAATAAATTTTGTCCTTCCAATCCATGCTCCTTGATGATTCTTGTATCTAATACCTTTTGCATTCCGAATATTTTAGTTAAATTCATTTTATTTTCCCCTTCCTATTTACCAAATGTTCAATCATATACTTATCGAACTAATCTATTTCACACGTGCTAACCTCAACATTTTGTTATAAACTATATTTAGAAAAGGAGGTGTAATCACTAATGAAAGATGATCCTAAATTAAGATTTTCCAAATGTATTTACTGTGAAAATGAAGATTTTTCACCAGATGCGCATTTCTGCAAACGTTGCGGTACTTCTTTATACAATAGTTGTAATGATTCTGAAGATACTTGTTTAAACATTAATCCACCCGACGCTTTCTATTGTGAGTCTTGTGGTGGCGAAACATTTTTATTAAAAGTTTCTGCTGAAATGTGTCAAACTGATACAACAGATTACGCTGAAGAGTACATAAGAGGGAAGTAGTTCACCTCTTATGTGCCCAACCCAATTGAACGATTCTCAATTAAATACTTATCAGCCTGATCTATTACAAGGAGTGCAACCTCCGCTTGGTGTCTCCTTAACGCTTTTGCAATCTTCGGTAAACTCATACCTTGACTCCACATTTCACGAAAACGAACTACATCTCTTTCATCCCAAATGAAGTTAGCTTCTTCTAAAGCAATGTAAATTTTCAACCTTGATTCCTTCATCGCTTCATGATTTCTTGCTACACTCATAATCGAACCTACCTTCTTAGCAAATAATTATTTTATCTTTTCATTAGAAGTAGTTTTGATATGACCAACCTTACCGCTAACCCAAACTACAACTTGTTCACCATAGCCACTTGCAGGTGGATTAAATGCAAGAATTTCACCATTATTAACAACAAAGAGCTTATTACTACTAGTATCAATTTCTATTTTTTTCATGTGTTCCTCTCCCTTTTACTACCGCATATACTCGACAACATCTGGTTTAAAGCCACTTCCCAGATAAATCCGTGCTGGAATAGCTTCTTTTTTATCCCTTGCTGCCTTACACAACTCTTCCGCTGTTTCCCAACTAAAGAACTTATCTACAGCTCGTTGAAATCTCCAAATTGCCATTACATATTGTTCAAAAATGTCATAACGATCATCTTGTTTAGTTGTGCGTGGTAATTCATCCGTACCCTTTGCGTTTCTTGGAACTTGGACACGTACATCAGCATATGTAACGCGGCCAATCCCTTTCTTCACATTTGCTTTCATTACATCGAACTGACAAATTTCTGGTTCTACATCGAAAATATTTAGTTGTTTAGGCACGTTCCATCACATTCTTTTGAAGAAGGTCCAGCAACTCACTTGCCCCTTTCTTACTCAAAAACATTCGCCCATCTATCAATTCAATGTTGTGTTCAGAAACTTCCCCTGTTACAAAGCATGACTTTTCTTGTTTTCTTAAAACAACATTTTCCCCATCAACATGAAAGTCTAATGCCGTTCCTTCAGCGATCCCCAAAGTTCTGCGTAACTCTACTGGAATTACTACACGCCCTAGTTCGTCCACTTTTCTTGCAATACCTGTATTTTTCATAGCTTTCTCCCCCTTATTAACTAACTTTTTGTTGTTTATTACGTTGCAACTCTTGTTTCATGGATTCAAATTTTATTAACCATGCTTGCCAACGCTTATCATTTTCTGCTTGCTGTTGCTTTGCTACTTCACAATTACAACCGTTCGTTTCGATTACACCCGGATAAGTTTTTTTACGAATAATGCCTGTATTACGACATGATACACACATGCTTATTCCTCCTTTTATGCTTCTACAAATCTTTGTAAACGTTGCTTCGCTATCTCTCTTCTATAACTCGCAGCTTCATTTTTTACAGTTAGACTTGTTTCAACCATTCGGTCATATGAACGTTTTCCAACTTGGTTTTTCAGCTCTTTTGGTTCCAAATTACTCGTATATAAAGTAGGAAGTTCTTTTCTGTATCGACCATCAATGATATTGAACAATTTTTCTTCTACCCATTCCGTAGTTTTTTCAGCTCCAATATCATCTAATATAAGTAAGTCGCATTCTAAAAGAGCTCTCATAATTTGTGTTTCATTTTCTTTGTTTTCGCTGTTAAACGTACTGCGAATGCGTTGTAATAATTCTGGAACACTTTGAAATACTACGATGTATCCTTTTTTAGAAAGCTCATTTACAATTGCGGCTGCTAAATGTGTTTTACCATTACCAGGTTCTCCCCAAAGTAGTAACGATTCACCTTTCCACTCTTTAAACGTCTTCACGTATTTCACTGCAACTTTATAAGCTGTCTCTGATCCATTTCTATCTAGAAATGATTCAAATGTACTTTTGGAGAACCTTTCTCCTAAGTTACTGATGCTGAACAACTTTTCTATTTCTCGTTTCTTAGCGAAGTTTTGAGCTTCACGTATTTTTGCTTCTTCACGTTCTACAACACACTCACATGTAGGAAGTATTTTATTTTTAATACATAACTGCGGAACTTCTACAGTAATTGCTGCGATATATTTATTACAGTGTTCGCATGTATACCCTTCCGTTTCTTCACTACAAGCCGATGTATTCACTATCCGAGTCATCACTCTTCCGATTGATTCCGACACGCTTTTTCACTCCTTTATTTCGTTGATATTCAGTTTCTAAAGCATCAACATCTTTTAAAGTCTTCACGTTATTGTTAGCCCACTGTTTTAAAATGCCCTCAGCATAATTCCATTTCTTCTGCTGTTTCAAAGTACGTTCCATCGCTGCTTGTACAAGTTCTTCGCTTGTATCGTTTACCCACTGTGAAATACTTTCAGCTATGAATGAATTTAAAATCCCGAAATTATTTTCGTAAAAAGAGAAGATGCTACTACTACTTTGTATATTAGTATTTCGTTTATTTGTACTTGGTAAATTATCAGTACTTAGTAGTGTCTGTTTTTCCACTGGATGGTTTTCCATATCACTGGTTTCCCTGTCATTGGATTCCCGTCGAATGGTTTTTCCACTGACTGGTTTTTCCACTGACTGGTTTTCTGACTCCGTGGATGGGACTTCGTAAACTGCTGTTTCCCAATGTGATATTTTCCCTGTTTTTGGATTTTGAACAGGATACCTTTTTAAATACCCTGCTTTTTTTAATTCTTGTATAGTTTTGGTGGTTATTTCTTTTCCGTCTTTAGCGTGTTGGCTGAGTTCAGTTGCATGAAACGTCCAATCATCTGGTAAAGAAAGCATATATGCTAATAACCCTTTTGCTCTCCAGCTTAATTTCTCATCGCGTAATGGTGTATTATGAATAACTGAATAATTAACATCTTTCTTAACTCTAAAAATCCCCATTGTTTTACCTCCTCGTACAAATCGCCACATATGCTTGTCCACTTTGGATAATACGTTGTATTTCATAATGCGGATAACCAATCTTGAAATACTTTTGGATCATTTCTTTTAATCCATCTTCGCTTCTTGCTAATTCCCAGAACTTACTAGGTAATAGCACTTGATATTCAATTAAATCCATGTACTATTTCCCTACTTTCCGTGATATACTTATAACAACTTATTTTTTTCAAAGGACCCACTGCCATGGGTCTTTTTATTTTGTTTTCCATCACTCCAAGCCCATCGTTTTATCGGTTCGTAAGTAATGTAAAGCAACCATACACTGCATGCGATAAACATTGCGAATACTACTAACGATGTTGTATCTTCCACTAAATCACCTCCTTATTTATCAAACGGTAATTTTGTTAAACATCTGAAATTCTGTTTTAACTAGCATTTGTTCCCACCTTTTGTGCTTCTACCCATTTAAGAAAGTCTTCCGCTTTAACACGTTTACTTTTTCCAATTACGATCGTTGGGAAGTCCTTTCTCTTCATAAGTGCATAAGCGGCTGATCGAGAAATATTTAAGAATTCTTGTACATCCTCTGCTTTCAGTGAGAATGGTAATTGTTTTATTTGGTACATGTTTTTAGCTCCTTTTCATTTTTTATTTAATTCATCCTACAATTGAACTTTTTAAAATGAAGTTTGATTTTCTTGAACTTCAACACCTAAAAAAAGATTATATATGTCTTCTTCTAATATTTGCGCTATTTGCATTGCATCATCTAATGTTGGAGTTGCGTAGCCGGTTTCCCAATTACTGATTACCGTTTTCTGCTTATTTATCAATGCCCCTAGTTGTTCCTGGGTAAAATTTTTACGTTTGCGAGCTTTAATTAAATTATGTCTTTTCTTTCCCATGATGACACCTCCTAAAATCCAACTTTCTTGAACTTGTTACACTTATTATATATCCAAGTTTTTTGTACTGTCAATAATAATATTTGAGTTTTTTGGATTTTTAAACAAAGTTTCAAAAAACTAATGCAAAACTTTTACAAACAAAGTACAATTTAGTTGTACTTTCAAATTAGAAAAACAGTTTACAGTTTTGGATATAATATATATGGGGTGAATTTATGACTATTTTAGGGCAAAGGATAAAACTTTCTAGAAAAAAACGTGGATTAACACAAGATGCATTAGCATTAAAGATAAAAGAAAAAATGGATACAGAAACTAAAGTAACGAAAACTACAATTTCTAATTATGAAACAGGCTATAGTTCGCCATCTAATGAAACTTTAGTTATCATTTCAGATGTATTAAACGTATCTGTCGATTATTTATTAGGTCGATCTGATGATCCAGAATTAAATGCAGTTCAGTTCACTGAATTAAGAAAAGAATTTAACGAGCTAATGGACATGTTAGAAAAAATGCCAAAAGAAAAACAAGATATGTTACTAGATATGATGAAGGCTGCTGTAGGCCATAACAAAAAATGATTGTCAGCAATTGGGCTAACAATCATTTTTTTCTTTTTTAACTATATTTTTTATGTTCTCTACCAATTTTTTTTCATTCTCATCTGTTGTTAATACTCCTAATTTTAACATTTCCCATAATGTGCTCTCTAGTACATTTTCCATCGTCGGTTCCCCCATCATCCTTAATTATTCAAAAATATCAAAATGCAGAAAATGAATAACCCCTTAAACGTACGAAATGCCATTGCACCCTTAGATGCAATGGCATTTTCATTTATTTATTATCCTAAAGTACCCGGATCCATTTTCATTAATTGTGTTTCTTTTACGTTTCCTGCAGCTTGAGCATCTTTAGTTGGTACCGAACTAATCGATATCACTGATAATGCGAGCGTACATGCAATAACTACACTAGCAATTATTTTTTTCATTGTCACTATCCCTCACTTTAAAATATCAAAAATTTTTATGTAGAATAAGTTTCCGTCCTTTAAAAACCGATGATATGCTTTTCTGCGCAGTTCTTCATCATTCGTTGCAACAGATAAATAAAAATCTTGGATTGCAGTTCGATTACTAATCCGATTTAATATTTCACAAGCTTCGCTCTTCTTGTTTTGACGGATATACTGTAACGCAATTTCAGCGTTATCATGTATATATTCTAATTTTACATGAATATTATGAATAATACAACAAAAAGCAGTCGTATTTTCCACTAATTTTCTTTTTAGTAATGATTTGTTATTTTTTATTTTTCTTAATTCTGAAAGTGATAGTTCAAAAAAATGTAATGCTTTATCAGGATCACAAAAAATATAACTTTCAGCAAATATACTTAGTGCTGTAGCTTTCATTAAACGTGGAATCTCTTGTTTTTCTAGCACATTCTGTAACAATTCCCTTGCTGTTTTTACTTCGTCTTGCATTAAATATGCATATGCGCAAATTATATTTAATTCAACTTCATTTAATGTCTTTTCCAAACCTTTTGGCATTCCATTAATTTTTTCTTGTATCATTCCTTGTATAACTGTTAACACATTATATGCTCCTAAATCAAAATAGCCATATACACTTAAGGTGTTCACAAGAATATTCACACCTGTTTTATTTAGATTTACCTTTGTACGTAATATTTCAATTTCTTTAAGAAATGCTCCTGCTCTTAATGAATGTGTTTGTCTATCTAAACAGACACGGAATACATCTCTGTAATTATTAGTTACTGATTGTTTATATTCTTTCTTCACGAGGTCTTGAAGTAACTCTGTATAACCTGACAAATATAAATAATACATTGCAGTTCTTATATCTGCCTCTTTATCAGTACACTTTAAAAATTCTTTAACTACTTCCATCTTCTGTTCTTCAGAATCAAGACCATTTAATATCTTAACTAATTTTGCGAAAGTCATAGGCACTTTTCCATTCAGTGTTTTCCATAAATTTGATTGCGATAAATTTGTTATTTTTGAAAGCTTTAATGAATTTAATTCATCCTCTAAAATAATACCGCTTAAACTAGATACTTTATTCATAATGAAGCCTCCTTTGAACGCGAGACACCTTCCCTGAAATTTCTCAATAGAAAAACTATACCACTTAAGTTTTTTTGAATTTAATATGTTATACTTGTGCTGACTCATGGCAAGTGTTTTCCCTACCGTATTAGGGGAACAGCATAAGAGTGGCTGCACACTACTTTTGCTGCGCTATGGGTCTTTTTTGTTCTAATTTATTCTTTAAAATCAGTTTATCACAAGATTTAGAATCTTCATTTCATTTATAGTCAAATCATGTTGAGAAAGTTTTTTTCAAAAAATCCATTTTTTCACTAAGAATATTTTACCACCAAAAGAACATTTGTTCTATATTTTTTAAACTTTAATGTCAATTTATGTGGCATTTACTATTATACAGACAGATTTCGTGACATGTATAGTCTAAAAATTCTCATGTATTTATACTAAAACTATGAATACATTTGGAGAAAATTTAAAAAAGTTTAGAGCAAGCCGTTCCCTTACTCAATCAGAGTTCGGTGAAAAAGTACAGTTAAGTCGTAGTCAAGTTGGCAATTTAGAAACTAACTATAATCAACCCGATCTCGACACCCTCGATCGTATTGCAACATATCTAGGTGTTTCTGTTGATGCGTTAATGGGTAGAACGAGTACACCACATGAAAAGAACATAGCAAATGCCCTCGATGAAATTCAAACGGTTTTCGCAGGCCTGGATGAATCTCAACGAGAGCAATTCTGTAAACACCTCGTTTTATATGCAAAGTTCCTTAAAACTCATAACGAGCTGTTATGAGTCGATTGTAGTAGAAAACATTTCCAATCACAACGGTAAAAATTAACAAATTTTTATCAACAAAAAAAAGAGAGCACTTAGCTCTCTTTTTTATATTCCTGTACCTGGGGCTTTTATGTACCCTCCACCTACTCCAGGATCATACATACCCATTCCGCCACCTGGATCTTTTCGATATCCTCCACCCGGATTCGGATCATACTTCAATTGACTTCCACCTAAACCGCCTGGATCAAAATTATCTCTCCTCATTTCCTCAAACCTCCTGGTTCTTTTCGCCATCCTCCCCCTGGATCAGCTGTATACCCGCCGCCAGGTCCTGGGTCAAAAATCCCTATACCTGTCCCTGGATCAGAAATCATCTTTGAACCACCTGGATCTTTTATGTACCTTTTCATTTCATTATCCCTCTTTTCTTATATACCTGTCCCTGGTCCAAAAATTGTTTTCCAACCCGTCCCAGGGTCTTCATTGCATTTCCAACCACCACCACCTGGTTCATTGTGCCAGCCTACACCTGGATCAGTAACTTTATGTCCACCAGGTTCTTTTGTGAACGCTCCCATTTTTTATCCCCCTTTCTTTTCGTGTATAAATATTGTAGCTCACTTGTTCTATATCTGTAAATTTCCTTTTACAGAAATTAGGCATACATGCTATCATTTCTTATACCACTACCACATATCACAGCTTGTATCTAGAAAACGATTATGACGAGGTGAAAAATCATGGCATATTTTCGTAAACGTGGTGAGAAGTGGTCTTTTACTATGGATGTCGGCAAAGACCCTATCACAGGTAAACGGAAACAAATCACTAAAGGTGGCTTTAAAACAAAGAAAGCTGCTCAAGAAGAAGTGGCAAGAGTAACAAATGATTTAGCAAATGGGGATTACGAGAATAGTGATATTCGCTTTTCTCAGCTCGTAGAAATCTGGATGCAAGAGAAAGAATCATCATGTAGACCATCCACATTGTATCAATACAAACGCATTCTACGCTCCCGTGTTATGCCTGAATTTGGTGAGAAGAGGTTATCAGATATAAAACCATTGACCGTTCATAATTTTCACCAGAAGCTACTTAAAGAGGGTCTAACTACGAAATACATTTCATCTGTTGATGTTATGTTAAAACAAATCCTCGATAAAGGCGTAGAACTAGAAATGATTAACTCTAATCCTGCTAAGAAAGCTAAGCGCCCTAAAGTTAAAAAGAAGTCGCAAGCTAGTTGGACAGTTGAACAAGCCATGAAGTTTATGGAGTATGCAAAAATACAAGGAAGCTATTATATTGCGTTTGTTTTAGCTTTGCATACAGGCATGCGAATCGGAGAAGTATTAGCTTTACAGTGGGATGATATTAATTTCAAAAATAAGACTATCCATGTACAAAGAACATTAACGCTTGTTGATGGAAAATATGAATTAGGTGAGACAAAAACTGAAGCATCTAATCGCATAATCCCGATGACAGAAGAATTAATGGGAGAGTTGTTAGAATATCAAAGTCGTAAGAAGGAGAACTCTTTCGACTTGTTAATTTGCACAAGAAATAAAAAAATCGTGCATCCATATACGATACGCTACCAAATGAAAGCTTTGTGCGAAGCAATTGACGTACCGTATATTAGATTCCACGATATCCGAAGAACGTTTACAACTATTTTAATCGATTCTGGCGCAAATGCAAAGGTTGTTTCAAAATTGCTTGGTCATACAAATGTTTCTACAACTTTAAATATTTATACTGATGTTTATGAAGAACGTCAAATTGAAGTGACTGAAATGCTAGGAAATGTACTGAAAAGTGGTCAAAGTGGTCAAAAAGTGGTCAATGAGGAAAAACAAGATGGTTAAACCCTAAGGTATAAGTGATATAATGCATTTATAGTGTAAGTTTTTTCTTTACACTATAATGAAGTCATCATAGTAAATAATATATAGAGTATCACGTTTTTCAAAAAGATGCTACATCGAAAGGAGAGATTACCATAAAAGCCAGTGGTATTGTTGTTGAATATAACCCTTTTCATAACGGTCATGCTTATCATGTGCAACAAACAAAAAAGTTAACACACTCTGATATTACAATCGCTGTTATGAGTGGCCCTTTTTTACAACGTGGTGAGCCAGCACTCGTATCCAAATGGTATCGTACCAAAATGGCCTTAGCATGCGGTGTAGACCTCGTTGTAGAGCTTCCTTATGCCTTTTCAACGCAAAAGGCCGAAACCTTTGCAAATGGCGCTATTTCTATATTAAACGCCCTACACGTTTCTGAAATTTGTTTCGGCAGTGAAGATGGACAAATCGAAAATTTTTATAACACCATCTCTGTGCAGAAAAATGAAGAAGAGACTTTTAATCGTCTTGTAAAGCAATTTATGAACGCAGGTAATAGTTACGCAAAAGCTACATCTGAAGCTTTCCTACACATTTTATCTTCTGAAAAAAATATAGACATGTCACAACCAAATAACATTTTAGGCTTCCAATACATAAAAGCAATTCTAATGCAAAATAGTTCTATGCAAGCACAAACGATAAAAAGATTCGCATCTCATTATCATGATGAAACATTTAACGACCAACATATTGCAAGCGCAACAAGTATTCGCAAACAACTTTTTAGTGAAAATAGTTCCTTTACAGAAATTGAGCCTTTCATCCCAAAAGCGACCGCTTCTCTTTTAGCAAGTTATAAACAAAACTACGGGACATTACATAATTGGGAACAATACTTTTCATTTTTTAAATACAAACTTATGACGATGTCTCCAGAAGACTTACGACATATATATGAAATTGAGGAAGGTTTAGAGCATCGTATTTTATCAAAAATACAAACCAGTTCCTCCTTCCATTCATTCATGGAAGCGTTAAAAACGAAACGTTATACGTGGACTAGATTACAAAGAGCTTGTACACATATTTTAACAAATACAACAAAAGAAGAAATACATTGCGCAAATATAGAGCAACATGCACCATACATTCGTCTATTAGGCATGTCACAAAAAGGACAAACGTACCTTTCAAAAAACAAGAAAAAAATAGAGCTTCCAATCCTTACCCATACAAAAACATTTGACCATCCTACTTTACACATAGATCGAAAAGCCAATTCTGTATATTTCTCCATCATACAAGAACCATTACGAACACAACTACTAAAACAAGATGCAACACATCACCCAATTCGTTACGATGAAACAACTGCAAAATTCCTATAAAAAAATCTCTCTGAAAAAGAGAGATTTTTTTATTTATTGCCCATTTTTTCCAAATACATTAATGCATCATCCAACGTATCAACTGGCACAACTTTCATTTTCGTTTTAATATCTTTCGCAGCCTCAAGTGCATCTTTATAATTCGATTTCTCTGCACCTTTTTCATTTGGTGCAAAGAACACTTCAGCACCAGCATCACTTGCAGCAACCACTTTTTGCTGAATACCGCCAATCGGGCCAACTTCTCCCTTTTCATTGATCGTCCCTGTTCCAGCTATTTCATGCCCTCTTGTTAAATCATCTTCCACCAGTTGATTATATATTTCTAATGTAAACATTAGGCCTGCCGATGGTCCGCCTATTTCATGAGAGTCAATTTTCACTTTCGGATCTACCACTAATTCTCTTTCCGTAACGATAGAAACACCTATACCAACACGTCCATTTCCATTCGGAATAGTCTTTACATTTAAATTTTCTTTTAACTGTTTCCCATCCCTCTTGTACTCAATATTTACTGTATCTCCTTCTTTTTTCCCTGTCATATATTCAATAAATTGTTCTGTCTTTTCAAATGTTTTTCCGTCGACGGCAATGATAACATCTCCAAGTTTAAGCTTTCCTTCTGAAGGCATCCCTTTCGCTACACCAGCAACCAACACACCTTTATTTTCAAAAGAAACAGTACGATGTGCACGTTTATAAGCATTATAAATCGCTGCATTTTGCGAATCTTTCATCGCATAATTTTGGCGAAATTGATATTCTTCATCACTTTCACCTTTTTGCAATATTTCTTCCGCTTTTGAAATATGTGTATATTTATTAAACTGTGCCGCTATTAAATTCACTACATTTGCCGGTCCCATTGAAACCGTAACAAGCATAAAATCACCTGATTCTTTTGTTCCCCCTTCAACTTGAACGTAAGGCTCTAATTTGGCAGCCATTCCTGGTTTCGTTACATAATACGGCAGACGTACATAAACAAGTAACATTGCCAATATAACCCCTATTAAAATTGCATATATAAACCGAAAACGCTTAAACATTATGTTTCTCCTTCCACTGCTCAATTAATAAATGAATATTTGCAACATGCTTTTCCGCTTCTACCTCTCCAACTCGAATAATGTCTTCAATGTTTGTAAAAGCCCGGGAACTAAATTGTTCTACAGCTGGTCGCATCATTAAATCAGATGCAATTTGCCGATTTATCACAAGCTCATGTTGCATAATTTCAATACTCTGCATAATTACATCATAAATAGACGTAACCTCTCCATTTACTTTAATCGGGGATACATCAACAGCAATGACAATATCGGCACCTAACTCTTTCACAACCGATACTGGGATGCGATCAATTACTCCGCCATCTACCAATAATCGTCCATCTATTTTCTCTGGCACAAACACTCCGGGTACAGAAATACTTGCTCTCACCGCCTCTGCAACTGGACCACTTGTAAAAACTACTTTTTCCCCCTTTAAGATATCAGTAGCCACAACAGCCGTCGGGATATCTAATTCTTCTAAATTTTTATTATATGTAAACATTTTAATCATATCTTTGACACGTTTTCCAGAAATAAATCCCATTTTCGGAACCGTAAAATCTAAATAATATTTCCTCTTAAAAACATTTGCCAGTTTATACAGTCTTTCAACGTTTGAACTAGCCGCATAAAATGTACCTACTAAAGCCCCCATACTACTTCCTGCAATCATATGAATCGGTATATCATTTTCCCTTAAAACCTTTATAACACCAATATGAGCAAAACCTTTTGCGCCCCCAGATCCAAGAGCTAAGCCAATTTTCGGTTCTTTCACTTTTCTCACCCTTTAATTTTTTTCGTTCCTTTTTCATACTTATGGTCTAAATTCACTACGTATCCACGTATACTGAAATGAACGTTTTTTGGGACAAAGGGGGATTTACTTACATGTATGAAAAATGGAAAACGGCTTTCCTTACCATATCAACACTTTTTTTAACCTTTTCTCTTGTACTCCACCCCCAAGCTGCTTTACAAGCTTCCATTCGAGGGTTAAATATATGGTGGGAAGTTGTATTCCCTTCACTTTTACCGTTTTTCATCATTGCCGAACTTCTCATTAGTATTGGTGTTGTAAAATTTATAGGCGTTATATTAGAACCACTTATGCGACCACTTTTCCGCGTTCCAGGAATAGGCGGATTTGTTTGGGCAATGGGAATGGCTTCAGGCTTTCCCGCTGGCGCCAAATTAAGCGCTAGACTGCGCAAAAGCAATCAACTAACACAAATTGAAGCAGAGCGCCTCGTATCTTTTACAAACTCATCCAATCCACTTTTTATTTTTGGCGCTGTTTCTATCGGTTTTTTCAATAATCCGAAATTAGGAATCGTATTAGCTGCTGCACATTATGTAAGTAATTTTGCTGTCGGGTTACTGATGCGTTTTTATGGCAATAACAACAGTTCCACGCATGATAAACATGTTACTAAAAAACACCCTTTTCAAAACCCTTTTTCAATTCTACACGAGACACGTATGCAAGAAAAAAGACCAATAGGAAAATTACTTGGGGACGCTATCGTTTCTTCTATTCAAACGCTACTTATGATTGGTGGATTTATTATTTTATTCTCTGTTTTAAATAAAATGATTACTGTATTTCATATTACAGCAGCCCTTTCTTTTATTATGCAACATATTTTATCATTCTTCCAACTAACTACTGAATTTAGTATCCCAATATTATCTGGCATGTTTGAAATGACACTTGGAAGCCAAATGATTAGTCAAATAACTGAAACACCCCTCCTGCAGCAAGCTATGGTAACAAGCTTTATTTTAGCATTTAGCGGCCTTTCTATTCAGGCACAAGTCGCTAGCATATTAGCTGAAACAGACATTAGATTTAAGCCCTATTTTTTCGCACGAATTATCCAAAGTATTCTTGCCCCTATTTTTACTTTTATATTTTGGAAACCATTTTATGAAAAAGTAAGCTCTTTCTCACCTATGCAAAAAGATATCCCTGTCTTTTTATCGAATCATTCTTCTATTCTGCATGAATTTTGGACATCTTTTATACACTACGGACCGATATTTACATTATTTTGCTTATATGTATATGTCATCTTATTATTTTTTCGGAGCAACAAAGAAAAACCCCGTTCACTTTAACGGGGTTTGAAACTTTTCTTTTAAAGCACGTTCTACAACAGGAGGTACAAGATCTACTACACTTCCTCCATATCTCGCAACTTCTTTCACAATGCTCGAGCTTAAAAATGAGTATTGATTGTTTGTCATAATAAAAAAGGTTTCAATGTTTTCATCTAACTTTCGATTCATAGAAGTAATTTGCATCTCATATTCAAAATCAGAAACTGCGCGTAATCCACGTAAAATCGCGTTCGCATTACGCATTTTTGCATACTCAACTAATAGTCCACTATGTGAATCTACTTTGACATTAGGAATATCCTTTGTTGCTTCTCGAATTAAATCTAAACGCTCTTCCACTGAAAAGAACGGTTTTTTTGACGAGTTGTTTAAAACTACTACGTATACCTCGTCAAATACTTTTGCTCCCCTTTTAATAATATCCAGATGCCCAAGGGTAATTGGATCAAAACTTCCCGAAGAAATAGCTATACTTGTCATTCCGTCCCCTCACCTTCATACTTATAAATCGATATCGCTGTAATGCCATAATTTTCAGCTCGCACTTTTACAAGTCTTCCTATAGCCTCAGGTAAAACTACATCATTACCATGCTCCGCCATAATTAAACCATCGTTATGTAGCAATCCATGTTGATCCATTACACTAATTAAAGATACAATTTTTTGATCTTTATATGGAGGATCAATTAATATAAGATCAAATGATATTTCACGTTTTATAAGTGCTTTTATCGCACGTTCTGCATCATTCCGATATACTTCAGCTTGTTCCTGTATTCTACAACTTTCTAAATTTTGATGGATTACCTTTATCGCTTTATTGTCTCGATCAACAAAAATCGCTTTATCAATCCCTCTACTTATAGCTTCGATTCCAAGACCACCGCTACCACCAAATAAATCAAGAGCGACACCCCCATCAAAATAAGGGCCTATCATATTAAAAATGGATTCTTTTACTTTATCAGTCGTTGGACGTGTTGTATTACCTGGCACCGCTTTAAGTGGGTGTCCTTTACATTTTCCTGAAACTACTCTCATCTGTTGTCACTACCTTTATTTCAATCTATAGAGCAATTATAGAAAGCCCTTCTCCATTCGGTAACCGCTACCAAACTTTACGATTCCATTCATCTTCCAACGAAGACTAGAAGAACTTAGCTTAAAATAACCGCTCTGCATTTTTATGTATTCATCTCACCATTCGCTAACACGAACTATTCGTTTCACTTTATCTTTTTTATCCTATCATAAAATAAAAAAAAGAAAAATAAAAAGCCCAACATAAAATTTAATTTCATCATGTATATCTTCATTTAGATTGGACATAAATAACTATAACAACATCACCTTCGATGTTGTTGCCAACCGCGGAGAAGACTTACGTTTCCCCATAAGTTCTTCCTCCGGTTTCTCCTCTCCCTTTGCCTTCTTACTAGTACATGCTAGTATAAGAAGGGCCCTGCTTTGCAGGGTTTTTTTTCTTTGTCTACTTTTCATTTAAAAAGTGAGATGGTACAGTAAAAGAAAGAGGAGGAAAAGATATGATTCAACGCTTTATAGAACTCGGAGAGGGCTACTCTGATTTATATGAATTACTTGAAATTGCCAAAGCAAATCAAGAACGTATAACACATATGTTACAATTTGAAACAATTAAAAATGAAAAAAAAGTGTGCTCACTTGTTGTAATATTAAAACCAACTACTACTGGTGATTTCCAACCATTATACATATGTCGTGAAGGCATTCCTGTACTTGAAAATAAAAAAAGTAAACGCGTCATTTTATTTGAAGAAACGGCAGAACAACTTGGAAAAAAAGTGACTACCTTTACGGTAAAACCATCCACAACTTTCCCAGAAAAAGAACTGTTTTTCAATCATTTAATTGGTATTTTACGAATGAATAATTTTATTCCTCCAATGAAATAATGTGTTATTTCAAATAAAAAATCCCCTGTTAAAATTAGCAGGGGATTTTTTCTATTAGCTATAATCGTATTCTTTTGCCCGATCAGGACGTGAATTTTCAAATTCCGTTTTTAAATACGGGCGGTACGACTGTTCTATCTTTTTCACAAAAGGAAGTTTGTTCAACTTTTGCATCATATGCTCAATTTGTTCCATATCACAATATACTACTGCATATTTTAAACGTTTTGATATGTAATGTATGTTACCATATTTTCTTAAAATCTTGGCATGTTTCAATGAATGTAAATAAACAATCATACTTTGTCGTTGCCCGAACATAATCTTCTCCATCTTCTCCTTTTAAAAACATATATTTTATATTTTATGAAAACCAATCAGAAATTTATGACATTACAGGACAAACTCTGTATACGTTTTCTTCTACCTTCTAAAAAACGGGGTGATTTACCCCGTTTTTTTACAACCGCAACCTCCGCCGGTACCACAACCGCCACCACAGCCACCAGCATCAAAAAATGGATTTCCTGTTGGAACTTTGATGGAAGAGGACACCTCAGAACCGATTGCTACACTAACTTCATCTAACAACTTTTGTAAAGCCGTTTCTACTCGTTTAAAAGCTGCAATCTTATCATGTAAATCTACAGAACGCTTCAATTCCCTCATTTTCGTCGAAACGAAAGTATAGTCAGGATGATATTTACCGAAACGTTGCACTTCCTCATATCGTTCTTTCATCGCTGTAAATTGCTGAATTAACGTCTGAACTTCCATATCTTCATGCAAGTCTTTATAACATTTACGGTAATCTTCTGCTATATCTGAACAGATGATCGCTTTTGCAAGCTGCTCTGCCTTATCTAATATTAATACGCTTTCTAGCGTCGCTACAATCATGAGAGACACCTCCGAGTATTTATCATACCACATTTAGAATAGAACTACTAATTGAAGTGTCTCACTAAACAGAAAGATATCATTCTAACTATTTTTTAATAATTTCAGTACACATTTATACATTAATATGTTCCGCGATGTTGTATTTAACAACATCCCACTTCCCACTATTTTCATTCACATAACTAATACATGCGTTTTTTAACGGTGTTTTAAACGAAATATCTTCCGGAGCAATTGCATGTAAAATTGCTTTTATCGCATGAGAATGGGCTACAATAATAATACGTTTGCCAGAATGAGTTTCTGCAACATCTTTTACCGCAGCAAAACAACGAGCTACAATTTCTTCATCTTGCTCCATACCTTCTACTTTACCTTCTGCAATTAATTCCCTAACAGTCGCAACTGGCTTCCCAGAAGCTTCACCAAAATTACGTTCAACAAATCGCTCATCTAATAAAATTGATTGTAATCCAGTTGCCTCTGCAATTTCCTTAGCTGTTTCTTGCGCTCTAATTAATGGGCTACTTATAATTATATCCCATGCCTCCGCTTGCAAAGCAGCTGCACTTTGACTCGCTTGCTTCTTCCCCACTTCATTAAGCGGAATATCTTCACGTCCCTGAATAATCTCTTGAAAATTCCAATCAGTTTGTCCATGTCGTACTAAACAAATTTCCGTCATGCTCATGCTGCAACTCCTTTTTAAATAATCCGCTTCTATTGTATCAAAAGTTCTGCATGACGGACATAGTTTTCCCTTCCAATTATGTTGCATTTTGCTGCTTCATATACTGAAACATATCAATCATAATGGAAGCAACTGCCAATTGATTTTGAAATTTCTCAACTTTATCTGGTATCGTTTTTTTGAAATGTTGCATAGCTGCTAACTCAAATGCCTCTTTTTCTTCAGGGTTTCGCGTTAGTTTTCTATACCAGTAAGGTTGCTCCCTAATATAGCGAGATAAATCCTCATCAGCCTTTATAAACTCCATAATTTCTGCTCTCATCCGCTTTCCTCCTAATCCTTCTGAAAGAAAAATGGATTATTTTCGGAAGTACTCTCTTCTTGCTGCGTGCGTTTTCCTTGAAATTGTTGAAAAACTTGTTGCACACTCCCAATAGCACTCGTCACATTGGCTAAATGATGTTGCATTTGTTCCACGTCTAACTTTTTAAAGAAAGAAAGCATTTGTCCCATCACATCAGCAGTTTTTTCCTCTTCAGTTCGAGTATCCTTTTCTTTTCCATTTTCTTTTTTCTTTTCTTTTACCGAAGAAAAAGCAGGCGCTCCATCCGGTCTAAAAGTTGCCCATATTGGATCTTCTTCACCAAGTAAGTACCATTCCTCATAAAACTGTTGCCAAGTTTTATGACCACTTCGAACTTCATGAAGCATTTTAGGGTGATGGTTTACAAACTCTTTAAACTGTTGAACCGATGGATGTAACGGTCCTTTTGTTGTCGGCATAATCCTCACCTCTTCATGTATATCTACTATATAATAAGAAAAAAAAGGCGCATGGTTCGCCTATTTTTAGACGATTCATGCACCTTTTTATCCTACTATTTGCATAGGGGAAGATTCCCATCCACAATTTACAGTTTCATTTTATTTCCGAATAAAGTTTTGTGTATAAAACTTATCGTATACGCCAACACCTAATCCTGTAAATTGTTCATTCAATAAATTTTTTCGATGTCCCTCACTATTTAACCAACCTTGCAATGCCGCAACCCCATCACTATGTTGCGCCGCTATGTTCTCACCGGCAAGTTGAAATCCTACTTTCCCGCGCTGTAAACGATCTCCTAACGTACCTAATGTAGGTGAATCGTGTGAAAAGTAATTATTATCCTTCATATCTTTACTATGACCGATTGCCACCTCTGCCGTTTGTTGGTCCCACGCTAATAACGGTAAATTATGACGACTTCGAATAATATTTGTTAAATCAAAAATTTGTTGCATATTCCCATTCTCTATTTGTTTCATTTTATCTGGAGTTAATGGTTGTTCTGCTAATAATTCACCCGAATAAACGAGCTGATACGGTCTTTGACGCAATAACGTTTCGTCATCCATATAACGAACACCGACAAGCTCATGCGTAAAATGATCAAAATATAATTGTGCCCAACCATCTTCTACTGGTACTAATGGTTGTTCCATCACTTCGGTATCAGATAACTCAAATTGATAACTATTCTTTCCTCTTTTTAACGAAATCTCATGAGAAAGTGGATTCTTTTTATACACATCTTCATACTTTTCATTTATATAATAAGGTGGCACCTTAACTTGCTCACCAGCGACATACGCCGTTACAATTTTACGTTCAGCAACCCCAAATTGAACATACTGAGCTAAATCTTGATTGTATACCCACCATTCATATCCGTAAGCAGATGGTTCTATTCGAGAAGGTTCGCCCCATTTTGCTAATAAATTTTCAGAGTCCCCACCAATCATATTTAAAACCGTATCAGAAGAGTCTTCATTTACTTGTTTTTTCTTTTTCACAATTTTATTTTCTTGCTTTGATTGAGATGGGGTTAATATATATTGTGAAACGAGTAATTTCCCGTATAAATCAACAGCTAAAATTAAAATTGTAATCATTACGATACGCAATAATTTCTTCAATCGATATACCTCCTGCAAAAAACATAAAATTGAGATATACACAAATCCTTTTCTTTCCTTTTTTTGTGTGTACCGTACTCTTTTCACTATATCATATTTTCGCAAAAAAAGTCTGGATTATCCCTTTTCTCTCAATATGAATTGCACTTTCTTATTATTCATACTATTATAAAAATAATGGTGTAACATTAAAAAAGGAGGTATTTTATGCAATTTACAAATACGAAATTTAATGGGGCAGTCGTTGATTTAACACTATTAACAGAGATTATGGAAAAGAACCATTTTGTACTTGCTGGACAGTGGGATTATGAACGAGTTACATACGATTATAAATTCGAAATATTAAACGATGTTTATTATTTACGTGTACAAGGTTTAGCTGTTGAAGGTGACATTGGCAGCAGACACGCTGAAATAAAGCTACTCCCTCCCTTATTAGGTAAACATTATTATCCTCACGGCGTTGAATATGGTGATGGTGAAACTTTCCCAACGAATGTAATTCAAAAAAGCGAACAACTCCTACAAAATATCGAAAAAGAGTTAAAAGAATTCCAAATCATTGAGTAAATAGAACAAGCGCATCAATATGATGCGCTTGTTCTATTTATCTTACTTAAGAATGAATCGTCTTTTTGACTGGATACCCATAAATAGTTCCATCCTTTACTTTAATCTCATCTTCCCAAGGAACCTTATATTTACCTTCAGCTAAATCTTTTACAAACGTATATGGGTTTTCTTTCACCCCACCAGGAGTCGCTACATATCCCCTTGAACCTAGATTATATATATTATTTTCGAGACCCCATCCTAATCTAGCTTGATCTGCTAGCTCTGGATATACTTCAGCAGTAACAATCTCCCAAGGATTTCGGTGTCCCTGCACTAAAGTAGTCCCATCAAAATTACATACTTGTCCTTCACCAAAATAATAAAATACACCATCATAACCGGCTAAGTTCACCGACAATGTATACATTAAATTTTGCCATGCATTCGAACGATTAGTTAACATCCATTGTTCACTAACTTGTGTGCTATATCCAGAAATACGAATCAAGACATTTGCACCTTTATAAGCTGCTTCACGAGCTACTTCAGGAAACATACCATCATGACAAATACAAACAGCTAATTTACTTCCTCCTGGCCCATCACAAACAGGTAAACCTAAATCTCCAGCCTTCCAAGGTTCAACTGGCACCCAAGGATTTAGCTTACGATACTTCAAAATCATTTCACCTTGTGGATCAATAATTATTGCTGTATTATACGGTTCTCCACCATCAGGATTTCTTTCCATTATAGAAAAAACACCATATACTTCAGACTCTTTACATGCCTCAGCAAACAAGTCTGTTTCTGGCCCAGGGACCGTACATAAAAACTCTTCTGTAGTCCATTTTTTTGTATTAAGCCCTTGCGTACTATATTCTGGAAATACTATCAATTCCAATCCAGGATACCCTGCTTTAGTTGAATGAATTGTTTTTATGATCTGTTTAATTTGTTTATCAATGTCTGCACGTGACTCTACTACCGGTACTGGATATTGTATTAATGCTGCTAAAAAACCACTAATTGGCTTTACCATACTTCCACTACTACCCATTTAAATTCCCCCTTAAAATAGTCCTTGTTTTATTAAAGATAACAATATAAATTTGTAACTCTCTAAAAAACTTGTACTACACATGGAATTATTATGCATTAAAGCTAGTAGTAAATCTTATATCCACTTTTAGTACATGCCTACACTAACTTAACATAAATAATTAGAAAATTCAATCTATTAAAGTTTAGTAAAACTAAAAAAGTGTATGGAAACCCATACACTTTTTTACTTCGTTTGTAAATACGGCGGCAATTGTTGTAACTGCTCTTTATCCTTTTCACGCTCTCGACGCGCCCATCGAAAGAACACATAACCAATAATTGTACCGTACACTATTTCCTGGACAATTTTCATAATGATGCCGCCTGTTTGTTGGTCTTGTACGATCGGCATCCAGTGTAAAAATTCTGGTCCAGTTATATTTAAATCAGATAAAGTTCCCGCCGGTACACATAGTTCCATCGCCTTCATCCAAGCAGCCGGATCCGTATACGTTGCAAACAACGGCGCCGTTGCAAAAATAATTAACGCACAAGCTGGCGTTAATAATATACCGTTAGCAAACATATAACCAAGTTTCTTTATATCACTTAACGTTTGATATTCTGGTAATGGATTTAGCATCGGCCACCACATCATGATTGCCGTAAAGAACAATATAGCGAGACAGATAGGATGAGCAATTTGACTTTGTTTTACTGCATCAAAAACAACTGGTAAATGATAAAAAGAAAACAGGCCATTAAATACAAACAATGCAATAAGTGGCTTAGCAAATATCTTTAATATAATTTGAACGAACTTAAAAGAAGTAATATAACGATATAACCAAACTGGTATACCAAGCAACAACAAAGGCGGAACGGCAATATACATAACTGCCATTTCAAACATATGTGCACTAAATATAATATGACCAATTAAATCAATAGGCCCTCCCTTTACAAAATACAAAAGAACAATTCCAGTCGTAAAATAAAAAACTTGCTTCTTACTTACCTTTGTCGCATGTTCAAATCGCATTCTATACGGCCCAATAATTAAAAAATATCCAATGAGGATCGAAAGCATAAATAATAAAAAGATTGGACTCCATAGCGCTTGAAAACCAAATATCCACAAGTTACTCATTTTCACACCTACCTTCTTAAGGTTATCCGTTCACATAATATGAAGAGGGAGCTGTGTCAACACAAGCTCCCTTATTCTTCACTTTTCAAATCCACACAATTGTCATAAAAGCTAAAATTGTAATTAATCCGATCAACAGACCAGAATAAAGAAAGAAACTTGCCGCTTCATGTCCTTTATGACTCATATGCATAAAATAATACAATTGAAAAATTACTTGTACCACCGCTAATAGTAAAATAAATGGTACTGAAAAAGTCGGACTAAAAGTTTTCGGATATGCTACCGCTGCAAATGCAACTAATGTTAAAAAAATCATTAATGCAAATGTAATAACTTGATGCTTCATTTCCTCCGCACTTTTTCTTTTCCGATAAACAAGATCAACTTTAGGATTATTCGTTTGCTTTATCGCCATTGTTTATCCCACCATTCCCATTAAATATACTACAGTGAAAATAAACACCCAAACTACGTCAATAAAGTGCCAATAAATCGATGCAACATAAAACTTCGGTGCATTGTATAAATTTAGACCTCTCTTCGCATTCCTAAAGATTAATGTTAAAATCCAACACAATCCAAACAATACGTGGAGTCCATGTGTACCAACAAGAGCATAAAACGCGGAACCAAATGCGCTACTTCTCATAGTATGCTTAAATTCATGCGTATAATGATAAAACTCATATATCTCAAATCCTAAAAACCCTAAACCTAGCAGCACTGTTACTAGTAGCCAAAGTTGCATTTTCTTAAAATTAAAGTTTTTCATATGATACATCGCATATACGCTCGTTAAGCTACTCGTTAATAAAAGCATCGTCATAATGAAAACGAGTGGCATTTGGAACATCTCTTGAGATGTTGGTCCGCCATTTGTAGAATTCTTTAATGCTAAATATGTGCCAAATAAGGAAGCGAACAATACTGTTTCGCCTCCAAGAAATAACCAAAAACCGACAAACTTATTTTTCCCCTCAAGGGTTGCTTTTTCAGGCTCTGCTGGAAATGTTTCATTCGTTAATTTTTCATCTACATGCATTACGCCTTGCCCCCCTTATCTTCTAAATCTTCTTTATGAATATGATATCCATGATCATCAATTACTGAACGTAGGAACATTGTACCAAACGTAATAATTAAACCGATAATTGCTACTAATAACCAAAACTTATCTTTTCCACCCTGCATATACATTGCACCGAATGCCGCTATAAACAATCCTAAAGAAATGATAAATGGTGAAAATGATGGATTTGGCATATGAATATCACCCACTGGTTCCGCCGCTGTCATCTCTTTATTCCCTTCACGTTTTTCAATCCAAAACGGATCTAACCCGCGAACAAATGGTAATTGTTTAAAGTTATATTCTGGTGTAGGTGCTGGCATTGTCCATTCTAATGTACGTCCATCCCACGGATCACGACCAGCCTTTTCTTTTGATACTGTTGTTTTAATTACATTGAATAGAAGAACAATCGTTCCAAGAGCCATAAATACCGCTCCAATAGAACTAATCATATTGCCCATTTCCAACCCTTGCCCTTCAAGATATGTGTAGTAACGACGTGGCATACCAATTAAGCCAAGGAAATGCTGAATGAAGAACGTTAAATGGAAACCGATAAAGAATAACCAAAATGTTATCTTTCCTAACGTTTCATTCAATACTTTATTAAACATCAGCGGCCAATAATAATGGGCTCCTGCAAGTAAACCAAATACAACACCACCGACAATTACATAATGAAAGTGAGCTACTACGAAATAGTTATCATGAAATTGATAATCAGCTGGTGCAGATGCTAGCATAACACCTGTAACTCCTCCCATTACGAATGATGGAATGAAGGCTACTGCCCACATCATCGGTGTCGTAAAACGAATACTTCCGCCCCACATTGTAAAGAGCCAGTTGAATATTTTAATACCGGTCGGAACGGCAATCGCCATTGTTGCAACTGAGAAAATAGCATTTGCAACTGGACCAAGCCCAACAGTAAACATATGATGCGCCCATACCATAAACCCTAAAAATCCAATTAATACTGTCGCAAACACCATCGACGAATAACCAAATAATCGTTTTTTCGAAAACGTCGCGAAGATTTCTGAGAATATTCCGAAAGCTGGGAGTATAAGAATGTATACTTCTGGATGACCGAAAATCCAGAATAAATGCTCCCATATAATTGTATTCCCGCCCAGTGCTGGATTAAAGAAACTTGTTCCAAATAAGCGGTCTAACATTAAAAGTCCTAATCCTACAGTTAACGGCGGAAAAGCAAATAATATTAATGAAGATGTTACAAATGTCGTCCACGTAAACATCGGCATACGCATATACGTCATCCCTGGCGCACGCATATTAATAATGGTTACAAGGAAATTAATACCTCCAATTAATGTACCTATACCGGAGATTTGCAAGCCAAGCACATAAAAATCAACACCATGGCCTTTAGAGGCTAAAGCTAAAGATGCATAAGATGTCCATCCTGCATCAGGCGCTCCACCTAAAAACCAACTTAAATTTAAAAATACTCCACCAAAGAAAAATAACCAAAATCCGAGTGAATTCAAAAACGGGAACGCTACATCACGTGCACCAATTTGAAGTGGTACAGCGGCGTTCATAAATGCAAACACGAGTGGCATAGCTGCGAGGAAAATCATTGTTGTACCGTGCATAGTTAATACTTGATTATAAGCATCCCCAACAAGAAAAGCGTTGTTAGGAATCGCTAATTGAAGGCGAATAAATAGAGCTTCTATTCCGCCTATTATAAAAAACAATCCACCTGCAATTAAATAGAGAATGGCAATCTTTTTATGGTCTACTGTCGTTAAATAATCCCATATGACAGCACCCATCCCCTGTTTTTTTGCTACAGAACTCACGTTTTCAACCTCCCCTTCGCGAATAATCCCTCTTTACTTTTCAACTTTTAACGTTTGTAAGTATGCATTTAATGCATCAATTTGATCGTCTGTTAAGTTGCCATATTTACCAGTCATTTTATTTCCTGGTTTCATATTTTCAGGATCTTTCAGCCATTTTTTTAAGTTTTCTTCATTGTTTTCAGCAATGCCGGCAACTGTATCGCGATCCGCAAAGTTTGCTAAGTTTGGTGCGATACGAGCGGAAGGTGGTCTACTATCATTAGATCCAACTGCGTGACAACCAATACAGCTTTTATTAAATATTTCTTGGCCTTCTTGCGCCTTTGTTGAAGCTACTTCTTTCTTCCCATCAATTTTCTTCATATCAGCAAGCCACTTTTTGTACTCGCTTTCATCTAAAGCTTTCACTTTGAATTGCATTAAAGAATGTGATGGGCCGCAAAATTCTGTACAAAAACCATTATAAGTGCCCGATTTATCTGCCTTTAACCACATTTTGTTCACATTATCTGTATTTGTATCCATTTTCCCAGCTAAAGATGGAACCCAAAACGAATGTTTAATATCGGCACCCTTCAAATTCAAATACACTTTCTTACCTGTGGGGATGACTAAATCTTGAGAAGTTACTATCTTTTCTGATTTATAAGAAAATTCCCACCAATAAAGATTCGCTGTTACATCAACAACGATAGTATCTTTATCAATATTCTTTTTCTCCATCGCACTTACATCAGCAAGTTTGAATGTATATGTAACCGTCGGAACAGCTAAGATTAGCAAAAGAATAATCGGAATAACTGTCCATATAATTTCTAGTTTGTGATTCCCTTCAACTTGCTCCGGAATATAATCTTCCTGACCTTTCTTTTGTCGGAAACGCACAATTACATATAAGAAAATAATAGTAACTACTAGTACTACTCCTACCATGATCGCACTTGCTAGTAAGAGCAGATCATATTGCATTTTTGCTACTTCTCCTTGCGGAATTAAAGTAGATTGAAAGGCTTTACCGCATCCCCCTAACAGTAAAGCCAGCAGTGAAACGAACGAAAGCAGTCGCCACTGTTTCTTCATACAAACAACCCCCACTTTCCTTGTGAATTAGATTGTACTTTATAGTTAAGTAAAGTAAATCTCAACGTAAAGAAATCCAATTATGTCGTTGTCTTAGAAGAATGTAACTACAATCATTGATACAAATAAGATTGTTAAATAATTTAGGGAATAAACAAACATTTGCACAGACCATTTGATGTCATCTTTCTTACGGAAGCCATAAAAACCTAAAACGATCCATCCGATGTTAAGCAGTGTTGCAATTACCATAAATGTTATCCCTAGTCCACTCATATAAAATGGTAGTGGTAATAAACATACTGTCCAAATCATAATTTGGCGTTTCGTAATTTCAAATCCATGAACTACAGGAAGCATTGGAATTCCTGCGTTTCGATATTCATCAACACGTTTCATTGCTAATGCAAGGAAATGTGGGATTTGCCAAATAAACATAATTAAAAATAACATCCAAGCAATTGGATGGCCTAAAGATGGATCGATTGCTGCCCATCCAATTAAAGGTGGAACTGCACCAGATATACTACCTACAACAGTATTTAGTGTATACTTTCTCTTTGTCCATAAACTATATAGAACAACATATGTGAAAGCACCAATAAATCCCATTAAGACTGCCATTGGTGTTGTTAATAATAAAAATACAAAACCAAGAAGTAATATAACTAGTCCAAATGTAAGTGCAAATCCTGGTTTATACTTTCCAGTAACCGTTGGACGGGTCTTTGTTCTTTCCATTAATGGATCGATGTCTCGATCAATGTAGTTGTTTAAACAACATACCCCTGCCATAACTAATCCAGAACCAACGATTGTAAAGAATAACTTATCCAGATTGTCCATTACACTTAATCCATTAAAGTGTAATGCCAACCAAAATCCTGTAAATACAGTAAGTGTATTTGAGTTTACAATCCCCATTTTAACGAGCGCTTTTAAATCTTGTAACCGAGTTGTTTCCGGTACGCTTGTAACAGCAGACTCATCATGCAGCTCACTTGTTGCATGGTTCATCACTTTAACCCCCTCTTAAAACTTTCGTCTTTCTTTTTGCGCCTATTTCAAATTGAAATATTTCGCTTCTATATAGCAATATTATTACAGTAGAAACATTGTTAACCCATTCTACTACTAATCTACGCCCATACTCCAATATATTAAATCATATTTCCCGAACATTTTGTGAAGAAAACATGAACTTTTTGTGTCGAACATAAAAAACTTAATTGTTACTTATCCATATCATAACATGATGTTACCTTCTATAATAAACTTTTTTGTCATATTTAACACGTATTCTTCCCATTTCTTTTCAAAATAGCCTATTTTTCACCTAAAAATTTCCTTATAAACCTTATTTCCACACCCGTTTTCTCTTCCCTGTCTTCCCCCTCCATTTCTTTGCTATTTTATTATTTTTTATATATCATAGGAACTAGCGCGTTTTATTCTATACATAATGGAATGAAAATATTTCGCAATAACTTCATAGCAGAAAGATGGTGAAAGAGATTGCAACGCTTTATTAAATGGTTAGCAGTCATTACGAGTCTTGATTTATTAATAGTTTTATTAGGAGGCGCCTTAGTTACAAAAACAGGCTCTGGCCAAGGATGCGGTAAATCATGGCCACTTTGTAACGGTGAATTTGTTCCATCTAATTTATCAATGGAAACTATTATTGAACTAAGTCATCGCCTTACATCAGGATCAGCAGGAATTCTTGTCACTCTCCTTTGTATTTTGTCCTGGAAATATTATAAACATGTGCGCGAAACAAAAACGTTAGCAATTTTATCCTTCGTATTTTTAGTTGCACAAGCATTAATGGGAGCCGCAGCGGTTGTTTGGGGGCAAATGCCAGCTGTACTTGCTATCCATTTCGGTATTTCCTTAATTTCATTTGCTTCTGTCATTTTATTAACGTGTCTTATCTTTGAAATTGACCAAAAATTCGATGCACGTTCACTTATTATGGACAAAAAAATGAAATTTCATATTTATGGTGTAACAATTTACAGTTATATTGTCGTCTACACAGGGGCTTTAGTACGTCACGAACGAGCTAGCTTAGCCTGTCCAGACTTTCCTTTATGCAGCAAAAATAGACCTATGCCAACTCAATTACATGAATGGGTTCAAATGGGACATAGAGTTGCAGCGATGTTAATTTTCGCTTGGATACTATACGCGATGATTCTCGCTATCCGCCATTACAAACAGCAGCCTGTCGTATACTGGGGATGGATCATCTCATTTATCCTTGTTACACTTCAAGCTATCGTAGGAATTTTAGTCGTATTTACAAATGCTAGTTTATCAATGGCATTATTACATTCCCTATTCATTTCTTGCTTGTTTGCTGTACTATGCTATTTAGTTATGTTAGGTACAAGAAGTAAAGTGAATGCAAAAGAAGCTGCATCAATTTCTAAACAAACAAAATAAATGAAAATACCTTGCCCGAATTGGCAAGGTATTTTTTTCGTAATAAAAAAGAGTTGTGTTTCCACAACTCTTTTTTATTTTAGTGATCTAATTCAATGAGTAAGTCACCCGTTTGAATTGCATCTCCATCGTTAACATATACTTTTTTCACTTTACCATTAAACGGCGCTTGAACTGTCGTTTCCATTTTCATCGCTTCTGTAATTGCCATAGAATCGCCTTTTTTCACTTCATCGCCTTCTTTTACAACTACTTTAATAACCGTTCCTGGCATTGTTGCGCTAATGTGGTTTGGATTTTCACGGTTTCCTTTCACACGTTGTGCAACTGTCGCTTTCACACTTTCGTCTTTCACAACAATCTCACGTGGTTGACCGTTAAACTCCAAGTAAAGCACACGATTTCCATCCGGCTGAGGCTCTCCAATTGATACTAGTTTAACCATCAATGTTTTACCTTGTTCAATTTCCACATCGATTTCTTCACCAAGTCTCATACCATAGAAGAATGTCGGTGTATCGAGCACAGATACATTTCCATAAATCTCAGCAACTTTTTCGTAATCCATAAATACTTTTGGATATAATGCATATGCAACTACATCAAACATCGTCACTTCGCGTCCAAGTTTATGGAATAGCTCTTCTTTTAACGCGTCGAAATCTACTGGTTCTAATAATTCACCTGGTCTTACTGTTAATGGCTCTTTCCCTTTTAAAATAATTTCTTGTAACTTTTTCGGGAAACCACCATATGGTTGTCCTAAATCTCCAGAGAACATTTCAACAACAGATCCTGGGAAGTCCATAGAATGTCCACGCTCTAAAACATCTTGTTCTGTTAAGTGATTTTGAACCATGAATAATGCCATATCACCAACAACTTTAGATGATGGTGTTACTTTAACAATATCACCAAACATGTCATTCACACGGCGGTACATTACTTTCACTTCATCGAAACGATCGCCTAAGCCAACCGCTTTCGCTTGTTGTTGTAAATTACTATACTGTCCGCCTGGCATTTCGTGCATATATACCTCTGTATGAGGAGCATTCATACCACTTTCAAACGGTGCGTAGTATTTACGTACATCTTCCCAGTAATGAGATAATTTTTCTAATGAATCTATATTAACATCTGGCTGTCTTTCGTTTCCACCTAACGCATAGTATAGCGTGTTCGCACTTGGTTGTGACGTTTGACCAGCCATAGAACTTACTGCTACATCGACAATGTCAACACCTGCTTCAATTGCCTTCGTATACGTTAATATACCATTTCCACTCGTATCGTGTGTATGCAGGTGAATCGGAATCGATACCGTCTCTTTTAATGCTGAAACTAAATCATATGCTGCATTTGGTTTTAGTAAGCCCGCCATATCTTTAATACCTAAAATGTGAGCTCCTGATGCTTCTAATTCTTTTGCTAAATTTTTATAGTAATTTAAATCATATTTACTACGCAGTGGATCATGAATATCCCCTGTGTAACACATCGTTGCTTCTGCAATTTTACCAGTATCTCGTACAGCATCAATCGCAACTCTCATACCTTCTACCCAGTTTAAGCTATCAAAAATACGGAACACATCAATTCCAGCTTGGGCAGAACACTCCACAAACTTTTGAATTAAATTATCCGGATAGTTTTTGTAACCAACCGCGTTTGAAGAACGAAGTAACATTTGGAATAAAACATTTGGCATTTTTTCACGAAGATCTAGTAATCGTTCCCACGGATCTTCTTTTAAGAAACGATATGCAACATCAAACGTTGCACCGCCCCACATTTCTGCTGAGAATAAGTTCGGTAACATTCTCGCTGTCGGCTCTGCAATTTGGTGTAAATCTTTTGTGCGAATACGCGTTGCAAGTAATGACTGATGCGCATCACGGAACGTTGTATCCGTTAAAAGTACACGTTTTTGATCTTGTACCCATTTTACTAATCCGTCTGCCCCACGCTCATCCAAAATTTGTTTCGTTCCATTTTGGATTGGCTCTGAGTGTAATACATTCGGTATACGAGCATCTGGGAAAATTGGTTTCTCTTTTTTCCCTACCCCCGGGAAGCCATTTACTGTTACTGTCCCGATGTAATTTAACATTTTCGTTCCGCGGTCTTTACGTTTCGGGAACAAGAATAGTTCAGGTGACGCATCAATAAATGAAGTGTCATATTCCCCTGATAAGAAGTTTTTATGTTTTACTACATTCTCTAGGAATGGAATATTCGTTTTAATACCACGGATACGGAATTCTTTTAAGTTACGTTCCATTTTTGCAGCAGCTTGTTCAAAAGTAAGCGCCCATGTTGTAACTTTTACGAGTAAAGAATCATAGTACGGTGTAATAACAGCACCTTGGAAACTATTACCTGTATCAAGACGAACCCCAAATCCACCACCTGATCGATATGCCATAATTTTTCCTGTATCCGGCATGAAATTATTTAGTGGATCCTCGGTCGTTACACGAGATTGTATTGCAAATCCATGTACAACAACTTCCTCTTGCTTTGGAACACCTACCATTTTACTATGTAATGCATGTCCATCAGCTATTAAAATTTGTGATTGAACGATATCGACTCCTGTAATCATTTCTGTAATTGTATGTTCTACTTGAACACGCGGATTCACTTCAATGAAATAGAAATTATCATCTTTTACAAGAAATTCAACTGTTCCTGCGTTTAAATAATTTACATTTTTCGTTAACTTTACAGCAGCATCACAAATACGCTGACGCAAATCATCTGAAAGCGACACACTAGGTGCAATTTCTACTACTTTTTGATGACGACGTTGTACAGAACAGTCTCGCTCGTATAAATGAACAACATTGCCCTCTTCATCTGCTAAAATTTGAACTTCTATATGTTTAGGTTTTTCAACGAATTTTTCTACGTATACTTCATCATTACCAAAGGCTGCTTTTGCTTCTGACTTTGCTCGATTATACGATTCTCTTAATTCTTCACTAGTACGTACAATACGCATACCACGACCGCCCCCGCCAAGGGAAGCTTTAATAATAATCGGGTAATCATACTTTTCAGCAAATTTTTCGACTTCTTCTAATGAATCTACTGGCCCATCACTACCAGGAATAACTGGAATTTGTGCTAGCTGCGCTTGTGTTCTTGCTTTTACTTTATCTCCAAACATATCTAAATGCTTACTTTTTGGACCGATAAAGATAATCCCTTCTTCTTCACAACGTTTTGCGAATTGAATATTTTCTGACAAGAAACCATATCCAGGGTGAATTGCATCTACATGATTACTTTTCGCAATCTCAATAATGCCCTCAATATCTAGATAAGCATCAATTGGCTTTTTTCCTTCCCCAACTAAATAGGATTCATCGGCTTTATAACGATGATAAGAACCACTATCCTCTTTAGAATAGATTGCAACTGTTTTTAATCCCAGTTCCGAACAAGCTCGAAACACACGAATTGCAATCTCTCCACGGTTAGCTACCAATACTTTTTGAATACGTTGCAGCTTTGTCATGATTTTCCCCCTCTACTTTCCTACCACTCTAGAGATAAAATATATACACACCATAAAGAGCGTGAAGTTCTTCACTTTCCACATTATATTATACTTAGAAAGCTTCACTTTATTTTTATCCATCATACCTTATTTTTTAACAAATGATAAGTTTTCTGAGCAATTTGTCTCACAAAAATAGTATAGCATACCTCTTCCTTTTCTAACAACTTAATTGTATATCACTTTTTCATTAATGTGATATACAATTCACCTGAAAGATAAATTAATACATCATATTTAAAACTACTTAAAAATAAAAAACACATCATGCTCTAAAGCACAATGTGTTTTATTTTACAACTACAAGATGTGGTCCACCTTGTTCTCTTTCTTTAACTGTCTCGTTCTGTTGCTTCTCTTGTCGTTTTACATGACTAGCAATATTGAGTAATATCCCCATCGCGAGTAGATTAGCTAATAAGGAACTCCCGCCATAACTAACAAACGGTAAAGGAACTCCTGTAAGTGGTATTAATCCAGACATACCACCAACATTAACAAATGTTTGGACTCCAAACAAACTTGCAATTCCGATAGCTATTAAACTTCCAAATGGATCTTTACACTTTTGTGCAACTCTAAAGGCCCGAATAATTATAAGTAATAAACAGATTAAAATAATAGCCACACCTATAAAACCAAGTTCTTCAGATATAATTGCCATTATAAAATCCGTTTGTGGTTCTGGTAAGTAACCATACTTTTGTACACTATTTCCTAATCCTCTACCATTTAGCCCTCCCGAAGCAATTCCAATAAACGAATTTATTAATTGAAATCCATCCTTTTGCGGATCGCTAAATGGATCAAGAAAAACAGAAAACCGTGCTTTTTGGTACTGACTTAATTTATAACTCCCAAGAAAATACAACGCCGGAGCCCATACTATAGATGTTAACAAGAATCTCTTTATCCATAAATTTACATTAACTCCTGAACAAAGAAACATAATTCCTACTGTTCCCGCAATTAACATATCGGTACCTAAGTCATTTTGCTTTAAAATTAAAAACATGATTAAACCAACACCTAAAAGTACTGGTCCTGATCCTTTAAAAACAGACGTATTCGTTTCTTGCCTTTTCGCAAAGAAATGGGCCAATACGAGAATAACTGTTATCTTAACAAATTCCGCAGGCTGTATTCCAAATATCCATCCATTTGCACCATTTACCGCTTTAGCAAAGAAGGCAGCTGCTGCTAATAATGCTACACTAATTCCATAACTCCCCAATAAAAAGATTCGTTTTCTCCACACTTTATATGGGATAATAACAAGAATTATTAATACTATTGTCCCAGCAGCTAAAGTAATTAATTGTCTTTTAAAAAAGAAATTTGCTGGTTTATCAAACCTCGAAATCGCAACAATGGAACTAGAACTATATACCATTATAACTCCCAGCACACATAAGATAACAAGAGGAAGTAATAATGAATAATCCATTGATTTCCATACTCTTTTCATTTCATTTCCTCTCTCTGTTTCAATTTAATTATTGTTGTATTCCATATGTACATTGATTCTTCCTGCTTTATTATACAAATAAAAAGCTCAAACTTTTTCAGTTTGAGCCCCCTTATTTGAACCCGTTATTGTTGTTTGTTTGTAAATGCTTCATGAAGTGCAGATAACTCACGTTCAAGCTCTCCTAACATTGCTTTCCCTTGTTCTTCTGCAATAAGACCAAGGCGAACTGCAAAATCGACTTCGCGGGATAGTCCAAACATTTGTGTGTCTAACACTTCTTCATATAATGGACATTGCGGCATTGTAAGATGGTCCATTTGCACCTTAATAAGTCTTAAAATCTTCTCCGCATCCGCTTGTAGAAGGGCTAGTGCCTTTTCCTGATGATTTGATACTGTCTCAGACGCCAAATTGATTCCCTCCGTTTCCGTCCTACTCTCTCCTATCTATTAATATTAGCGATAGTTTTAATAAATTGCAATAGAAACATTTTTTGTGACAATAGTGTCTAATACTATTATACTGAAAAGTGGGAGTATAACACAAATGGGGGAACAACAATGAGCGAAATTTTATTTATTAATGGAAAAGTTCGTTTTCCAATCACTATCGATCCAACCGTTTGGATCTTTGATGATCGAAAAGTAGATTTGACAACTTACTTTGATGAAACGAGAGAAAACACTTCAGAACTAGAAGCTTATTTAAAAAACACTTCGGAACATTGGGATCGCGAAATCCGTGATGGTGCTGCTTTCCCGCCGATACAACAAAGTGTAAAGAAATTTAAAAAAGAACAGCTAATTACTGGAACGTTCGGTATACCATTTCAACCTTTTCTTGCTAATGCCGAAATTTCAGATGACGCTACGCAAGTCGAGATCGAAACAGTAGATGATACAATAACGCTTCCATTAGAAACTGTCAAACATGCTATTCTTGGTTTTTCAAAAGAAGGAAAACCATTAAAAGAAGATGGACCTGTTCATTTATATTACAATGATGGATCTAATAGACAAAATCCAATCCGTAACATCCGCAAATTTACAATTATTTAAAGAAAAGGAGTGAGCTTTTGCTCACTCCTTTTTATAGTAAATCTGCGGCTAGTTGAGCTAAATTAGATCGCTCCCCTTTAACAAACTTTACATGACCACTAATACGTTGCTCTTTAAACTTCTCTACAACGTATGTTAAACCGTTATTATATTCATCCAAATACGGATGATCAATTTGCTGAGGATCTCCCATTAATACGATTTTACTTTTTTCTCCTACCCTCGTTAGTATCGTTTTCACTTCATGCTTCGTTAAATTTTGTGCTTCGTCAATTATAATGAATTGATCTGGAATACTTCTCCCGCGTATATACGTAAGAGCTTCTACTTCTATCGAACCCATTCCAGCTAAAATAGCATCTAACTCTCCTGGTTTTTTCGTATTAAATAAATACTCTAGATTATCAAAAATCGGTTGCATCCACGGTCTTAACTTTTCTTCTTTTTCTCCCGGTAAATAACCGATATCTTTCCCAACTGGAACAATTGGCCGTGCAACGAGTAGTTTTTTATATAACCCTAAATCTTCCGTTTGCATGAGCCCCGAAGCTAAAGCTAGTAATGTCTTTCCTGTACCAGCTTTCCCTGTTAGCGTAACTAGTGGAATATCTTCACGAAGCAACAATTCTAATCCCATAATTTGCTGCACATTTCGTGGTCGTATTCCCCATACTTGTTCATTTGGAAAAATAAGTTTCTTTACCTTCTTACCTAAATGATCCACAATGCCTAGTGCTGAACTAGATCCACCTAACGCATCTTTCATTACTACAAACTGATTTGGATAAAAAGGATGATTTGCAATTTCGGATAAAGGCAATTCGCCTTTTTCATAAAAATAATCCAATTGTTCTTTTGATATATATCCTTCTAAAAATCCTGAATATATATTTTCCACTTCAATAACCCGATCACTTAAATAATCTTCCGCCTTTAAACCTATTGCATCTGCTTTTACCCTTACGAGCACGTCTTTACTTACTAAAATAACAGACTTCCCGTCCTCTTTTTCTTGTTCTTCTAAAGATAGATTTTTTGCTACAGCTAAAATTCGATTATCATTTGTTTTTTCTACAAAAATATCTTGTAGTTGGACAAACGAACGATGATTTAATTCAATACGAAATGTACCGCCGTTTTCTAGCGGAATACTTTCATGCAGTTTTCCTATTTCACGAAATTTGTCTATTAACTTAGATACATAACGAGCGTTTCGTCCTACTTCATCCATATAACGTTTTTTCGAATCAACCTCTTCTAATACAACTGCTGGAATCACTACTTCATTGGTTTCAAATGAAAAAATAGATAAAGGATCCTGCAAAAGTACATTCGTATCTAACACATAAATTTTATCCAACCTGTTACCCCCTGACTCCACTTTTAAATTTGTAGAACAAGGGTTTCATCCATAAAATATGGACGAACCATTGTTATAATTATATGTACCGTATAAACGAGGTAGAATCGAAATTTATAGCCATTAAACCTTTTATTTATTTTTTATTCATTTCTATTCAATATATTACTTTTAATTATAATTATTAACATAAAATCACAATAAGCGATTACAAAAGTTAATAACTGACTTTCTTATTTATCACATTTATAATTCTTTCATTCCTGCTAACACTTGGTTATCGAGCTTTTTAGCTGCACGAAGATCATACGTTTTTTCATATGTTGGCTCAATTGCAAGTTTTGCACCATAAAACATAACATCACGTACTTCTTGTACATTTACTTCTATTACAGTTAATTTTAGAGGAATGCCTTCCATTCTATCAGTCAAAATTTCACCTGCACCACTTATGGAAAATACGGACTCATTCGCCATTATAGTCAATACCACTCCAGTACTATGTCTTATATTTTCCACAATACGTGAACGTTGATCTACTGCAAATCGAATACTAGTTTTACTCACTGCATACACCCAAGAAATAGCACTTACGTTAGGAACTTGTTTTTCAAAATCTGTTGTTGCTACCATAACAATACACTCTTTACGTAACGTTTGTACTAAATCATCTGTTAATGTGGGCTCTACTACATTCGCCATATTTCCACCTCCAAATATACTTCATATATCCTTATCATAACCTATTTTTTGAATTGCGAAAATATTATTTTTTCCCACTATTATTCAAAAACATTACACTTCCATGATATACTTATACTGATAGAATTCGTATTGAGGTGACGAAATGAGAGTCAAATGTATGATTTGTGATAAAAAAGATATGTTAGATGATGAAAATCCTATGGCAAAAAAGCTGCGTAATCGCCCTATTCATACATATATGTGCATGGAATGTTCGGAACGAATTGCTGAACGTACGATGGAACGTCATGCAAGTGGTAATTTCCGATTATATCGTGATAAAAAAGTCGAAGACGATTGGTAAAATATAAATAAGTCCTTTATCAATATGATAAAGGACTTATTTATATTTTTCAGGTTCACGATTCATTTGATCCAAAAAACAATCAATAGCTTCTAATGGAAACCTTGCAGATTTTCTTTCTCCATTTATTTCATATGTAACTAAATACATTTCCTCGTTCTTCTTAACTTCCACATTTCTCAATTTATGTTCTTCATATATCATATTTTGAAATAACAAATACGTTTCTTTTGCAGCACTATCATCCGGACGTGCTTCGGCAACTGTTTTAATTGTTAACCAATTATATAACGCATCTTGTACGGAACGCATAAAACTCCCCCTCATCCTGCTTTTTGTTGTCTTGCTTGACGTAATCGCAACCTATAAATCCCAAGTACAATTGCTGCTACAACAAGCCCCTCTCCAACAGGTAAAAAAACTGCAAAGAAAGTTAATACTGTACACCCAATCGCTAACGATATATATATCACTATATTTTTTATTATAGATAGTTTTCTTGCAAAACCTAAATTATACACAAGTGCACTTAATATAATAATGACGCCATACAGTAACCACATCCCTAGCTCTGGATTTCCATCGACTTTACATAACTTCGCAAAAAACGACATTCTTTCTAACACCATTTATCCCCCTTCCTCATAAATCAAACCATTTTTCTTTATGTACTTAATACAAGAGTAACCTGTGAAAAAAATACTGTCCACAAAAAGAGTAAATATTCTAAAAAATAAACATAAAAAAACAGCTACCTTAATTAAAGGTAGCTGTTTTACTATTTTACGCTTCTACAGATTTCTTTTTCTTAGCAGCTCTTTCACGTTCGCTCTTATCAAGAATCTTTTTACGTAAACGAATTGATTCTGGAGTTACTTCACAGAACTCGTCATCGTTTAAGTACTCTAATGATTCTTCTAAAGTCATTAAGCGTGGTTTTTTCATTGTTGAAGTTTGATCTTTCGTCGCAGAACGAATGTTAGTTTGTTGTTTCATTTTCACAACGTTAACTGTTAAGTCATTCTCACGAGTGTGTTCTCCGACAATCATACCAGCATATACTTCTGTACCTGGTTCAACGAAGATTACACCACGATCTTCAACTTGCATAATACCGTATTGTGATGCTTTTCCTGTTTCAAGTGAAACTAGAACACCTTGACGACGTCCACCAACTTGTCCAGCGTGTACTGGTTGGTAGCAATCGAATGTATGGTTTAAAATACCGTAACCACGAGTTAATGTTAAGAATTCTGTTGTGTAACCAATTAAACCACGTGCTGGAACCATGAAAGTAAGGCGAACTTGACCGTTTCCGTTATTCACCATATCTAACATTTCACCTTTACGAGCACCCATAGATTCCATAATAGAACCAGTGTATTCTTCAGGTACATCGATTTGTACACGCTCTACAGGCTCACATCTTACGCCATCAACTTCTTTAATAATTACTTCTGGCTTAGATACTTGTAGTTCATAACCTTCACGACGCATGTTTTCAATTAAGATAGATAAATGTAGTTCCCCACGTCCAGATACGATCCATGCATCAGGAGACTCTGTATTATCTACACGTAAACTTACATCTGTTTCTAATTGTGAACGAAGACGCTCTTCAATTTTACGAGATGTAATGTATTTACCTTCACGACCTGCAAATGGACTGTTATTTACAAGGAACGTCATTTGTAGTGTTGGCTCATCAATACGTAATAATGGTAACGCATCTTGATGTTCAACTGGACATACTGTTTCACCAACGTTAATGTCTTCCATACCAGAAACAGCTACTAAGTCTCCAGCTTTTGCTTCTTCAATTTCTTGACGTTTTAATCCCATGTAACCAAATAATTTTGTTACGCGGAATTGTTTTACGCTTCCGTCTACTTTCATTAAAGCAACTTGTTGTCCAACCTTCATTGTACCGCGGAATACGCGTCCAACTCCAATACGTCCAACATAGTCGTTGTAATCAAGAAGTGCTACTTGGAATTGAAGTGGCTCTTCGCTGTTATCAATTGGTGCAGGAATATGTTCAATAATTGTATCAAATAATGATTTCATATTCTCTTCTTGATTTGCTGGGTTTGAATCTAAGCTTGCTGTTCCGTTCATTGCTGATGCAAATACAACTGGGAACTCTAATTGATCTTCGTTTGCACCAAGTTCGATGAATAAGTCGATTACTTCATCAACTACTTCATCAGGGCGAGCGAAGTCACGGTCAATTTTATTTACTACTACGATTGGAGTTAAGTTTTGCTCAAGAGCTTTCTTTAAAACAAATCGTGTTTGTGGCATACAACCTTCATATGCATCAACAACAAGTAAAACACCATCAACCATTTTCATAATACGTTCTACTTCTCCACCGAAGTCAGCGTGACCTGGTGTATCTAAAATGTTAATTCTTTTATCTTCATAGTGAATCGCAGTATTTTTCGCTAAAATTGTAATACCGCGCTCTCTTTCTAGATCATTTGAATCCATTGCGCGCTCTTCAACGTGTTCGTTCGCACGGAAAGTCCCCGCTTGACGTAATAACTGGTCAACAAGTGTTGTTTTACCATGGTCAACGTGGGCAATAATTGCTATATTACGTAAATCTTGTCGTTTTTTCAACATGTCCAACTCCTAATGTCTTTTTAATCCTTCTCTATTATAAGAGCGAAGGGGATACAATAGCAATTAAAATAAAATCAAGAATGAAAATATAGTTGTATTCTTACTTTTGTGAAAGTAAAATGAGATTGGAGGGTGAAGAAATGGAACACATTCAATATCGCTTTTTATTAACTGCAATTATCGGTGTTATTTTCTTAATTGGTATCGGCATTATGATTGCTGAAAATAGTCCAATCGGTATTATTATTTGCATTATCGGCACATTTGTTACAGTTGGATACGGTTTTGTAACAAAAAGAAAAATGCGTAAATCGCAATAACGTCAAAAAGTAAGAAGCCTGTATACAGCCTCTTACTTTTTTTGTTACTTGGATATAAAGTGAAACTTTAATCAGTGGTTTTTTTCTTCATCCCCCACTGATTATCAGCCCTCACCAATCGGGATAAACGATAACACTTCTTCATACACCCCTGGCTTCGCAACTAATACACTACTCTTCTCTACGATAGAAAGTGGCGCTCCGGAGAATGTTGTTACCTTGCCTCCAACTTCCTCTACAATTATCTGTCCCCCGCCAAAGTCCCATGGCGATAACCTAGGTGTTACATATGCATCGATTCTTCCAGTTGCAACGTATACCATCTCTAATGCTGCACAGCCATATGATCTCGTGCCTCTTGCTTTCTTAACAAGTGCCATCATACTTTCCATATTAAGCAATGGATTGTCGGTAAGCCATATCGCATTTAAAGCTACAATACCTTGCTCTACAGTACCTTTTTCTAATAAAGGTATCGGTACTTCATTACAAAATGCTCCAGCCCCTTTTAACGCATGATATAATTCATCATGAACTGGATCATAAATAAGTCCAATCTTTCCGATACCGTTCTCATAAATTCCAATTGAAATTGCAAAATTTCTTTTTTGGTGAACAAAGTTCATCGTGCCGTCAATTGGATCAATTAACCAAACAACCCCGTCAGAAGAAGTTACCTCGTCTCCATAGCCCTCTTCACCTAAAATATGATGATGTGGGAATGTTTCTTTAATTTTCCCAATTAAAAACTGTTCTATTTCTCGGTCCATATTTGTTACTAAATCAGCTGCATTTGATTTTGTTTCTATAATAAGTGCTTTTTTCATTGATGCCATTAAATGCTCTCCCGCATCCCGAATCCACTGTTTGGCGTGTGCATCGATGTCTTTCCATACTTCTTGCATGTTTAAACACTCCGATCTATACTGTTCACAGAAAAAACGAACCCTTTATAAGGTTCGCACCAACTAATTTTTTATACATATACTATTATTACGCTTCTAAACGAATCATTTCAAGTCTTAACACTTCTAACTTTTGTACACACTCTTCTTTTTTCTGTTTATCATCTTCCATCATCGCATCATATAAAGTTGCTAATTCATAATCTAGCTCCAAACGTAGCACCGGTATTCTCTTTTCAGCATCTGTTCTCTTTAACGCATTAATCACCTGTCTCATATTATTTGCCTCCTCCCAATATTCGTCTGCCCTCGGACTAGAATTAATTCAATTTTCTGATTTTTTGTTTTATACTATACTATGTTGGATAAATCATCTATGCAACAAAATTATATTTTTTTATTTAAATTTTTTTGTGCTGTTTTTTTTATGAATAGTACAAGCTATGCTAAAATAAAAGCAAAATAGGAGTTGGAGGAACAATCATGACACTACAAACATTCAAATCAACTGATTTTGAGGTCTTTACAGTTGATGGTCTCGAAGAACGAATGAGTGCAATTAAAACGAACATTCATCCTAAGCTAGAAGCTTTAGGGGAACAGTTTGCAGCGTATTTATCCAAACAAACTGATGAGAACTTTTTTTATCATGTAGCAAAACACGCACGTCGCAAAGTCAATCCACCAAACGATACTTGGGTTGCTTTTTCAACAAATAAACGCGGATATAAAATGCTACCACATTTCCAAATTGGATTATGGGGTACTCATGCCTTCATATACTTTGGTTTAATCTATGAGTGTCCACAAAAAGTGGAGACGGCTCACGCCTTCTTAGAACATATAAATGATTTAAAAACAAATATTCCAAATGACTTCGTTTGGTCCATTGACCATACTAAACCAAGTGTAAAATTACATAAAACACTTGAAACAAATGATTTACAAAAGATGATTGAACGTCTAGCTACTGTAAAAAAAGCAGAATTATTAGTTGGTATTCATATATCACCAGAGGAGTTTTCAGCAATGACCAACGAACAATTCCTTGCTAAGATTGAATCTACGATGCAATCACTCCTTCCTTTATATGCACTTTGTAATCGATAGTAGAAAACGGACAATTTATATTGTCCGTTTTTAGTTGTTATCACATTATATCACTTCAGTTTTTATTTTTCAAAATATTTTTTACATTTTCACAAGCTTTTCTTCTTCAATTTCTTTAGCCTTCTGAATCGCACGGTATATAGAATATCCACTTACTTCTTGAAACTCTTTATCAATTTTCTTTTCTTCTGCTTTCGATGGAACAATCTCTTTAAAACGACGATATAAACCCATTAATTCTTCTCTTACAATTCCTTTTTCATATGCTTTCTCAATCGCTTCATAAAACTTCACAATTGTAACCATTTCCTCATTTGACCAATCATAATCTAACGGATATTGATATTCCATTTCGCACCTCATTTATCATTTCTTCTTATTTCAATACGCTATCTTAAAGTGATTTTTTCTACTTCACTATAGTCACTTTGCATTATACACTATTTATTCATTTTAATGGAATTGCCTTCCACTAGAAGTTAGTAGGCAGCTACTATTTAACATACTCACCGTAAAAATATTTTTTGCTATACATCTATAATTATTGGTGATATAATGCTTTTGTTTTATAGGAAATAAAGTGAAGCTCCCATCTCAAAAAAGCTTTTGTGAATGGCAGAAAAACAAGTCTCATTCTAAAAAAGAACTTAACTTTTTTAGAACAAGATTATATAAAACAAACTCTAATAAATATAAAAAAAGAAGGGGTGTATAGATTGTCCCAATACGAAACACCATTGTTTACCGCTTTAGTTGAGCACAGTAAGCGAAATCCAATTCAATTCCATATTCCAGGTCATAAAAAAGGGCAAGGCATGGATCCTGAATTTCGCGAATTTATTGGGCATAATGCATTAGCAATTGATTTAATTAACATTGCGCCGCTCGATGATTTACATCATCCAAAAGGTATGATTAAAGAAGCACAAGATTTAGCAGCCGCTGCATTTGGTGCGGATCATACTTTCTTTTCTATTCAAGGTACAAGTGGCGCAATAATGACAATGGTGATGAGCGTTTGCGGTCCTGGTGACAAAATACTAGTGCCACGAAACGTGCATAAATCAGTAATGTCAGCTATTATTTTCTCAGGTGCAAAACCTATTTTCATGCATCCTGAAATCGATCCAAAACTTGGTATTTCACATGGAATCACAATCCAATCTGTCAAAAAAGCACTTGAAGAGCACTCAGATGCGAAAGGCTTACTTGTTATTAATCCAACATACTTTGGCTTTGCTGCGGACTTAGAACAGATTGTACAATTAGCACATTCTTACGATATCCCTGTACTCGTTGATGAGGCTCATGGTGTTCATATTCATTTTCACGATGAACTGCCGATGTCAGCGATGCAAGCCGGTGCAGATATGGCAGCAACGAGTGTTCACAAATTAGGTGGATCTTTAACGCAAAGTTCTATTCTTAATGTAAAAGAAGGCCTTGTGAACGTAAAACATGTTCAATCTATTATTAGCATGCTTACGACTACATCAACGTCTTACATCTTGTTAGCCTCCCTAGATGTTGCTAGAAAACGTCTTGCTACAGAAGGAAAGGCGCTCATAGAACAAACAATACAATTAGCGGAACAAGTTCGTAATGCTATAAATGATATTGAACATCTTTACTGTCCAGGGAAAGAAATGCTAGGTACGGATGCTACTTTTAACTATGATCCTACAAAGATAATTGTATCTGTAAAAGATTTAGGTATTACAGGCCATCAGGCTGAAGTATGGCTTAGAGAGCAATATAACATTGAAGTAGAACTCTCAGATTTATACAACATACTATGTCTTGTCACTTTTGGGGATACAGAAAGTGAAACGAATACACTTATTGCGGCATTACAAGATTTATCAGCAACATTTAAAAATAAAGCTGATAAAGGTGTTCAAGTGCAAGTAGAAATTCCAGAAATACCTGTGTTAGCACTTTCTCCTCGAGATGCTTTTTATTCGGAAACAGAAGTCATCCCATTTGAAAATGCAGCAGGTCGTATTATAGCTGATTTCGTTATGGTTTATCCGCCAGGGATTCCAATCTTTACTCCGGGGGAAATTATTACACAAGATAACTTAGATTATATTCGTAAAAACTTAGAAGCAGGTTTACCTGTACAAGGTCCTGAAGATATGACATTACAAACATTACGCGTGATTAAAGAGTACAAGCCTATCAGTTGATAGGCTTTTCTTTCACCCTTTTGGCCCTTTCTCATACGATATTATGTAATGTAACGTATAGGTGGGGATACTATTATGATTGTAATAGGCCGTTCTATTGTACATCCTTATATCACAAATGAATATGAGCCATTTGCAAATGAGAAACAACAAATTTTATCTATAATGGCAGGAAATCAAGAAATCTATTCCTTCCGAACATCTGGTGAACTCAGCTTTGATCTAAATTTGCGTGTTCATATTATTACTTCTGCATTAGAACTTTTTCAAAGTGGTTTTCAGTTTCGTACATTTCAACAATCTTTTTGTAACCCTCAGTATTGGAAAAGAACATCTCTTGGAGGATTCGAGCTCCTTCCAAACATACCCCCTTCCATTGCCATACAAGATATTTTCAAAAACGGAAAACTATATGGAACTGAATGTGCCACCGCTATGATCATTATTTTTTACAAAGCTTTACTAGCATTATATGAGGAAGAAACTTTCAACCGTCTCTTTGCAAACCTTTTACTTTATACGTGGGACTACGATCAAGATTTAAAGCTCATAACAAAGACAGGTGGTGATCTTGTCCCAGGTGATCTCGTTTACTTTAAAAATCCACAAGTGAATCCAGCTACAATCGAGTGGCAAGGAGAAAATACTATCTATCTAGGAAATTTCTTTTTTTATGGGCATGGCGTAGGTGTAAAAACAAAAGAAGAAATTATATACGCATTAAATGAGCGACGAGTCCCTTACGCTTTCATTTCCGCTTTCTTAACCGATACTATTACCCGTATTGATAGCCGTCTCATGAGCTACCATGCTTCTCCTAGCACACCACAGACATCCATAGGATTTATTCCGATTAGAGATGATGCAATTGTTGCAACAGTTGGCAACACAACTACAGTTTATTAAAAAAAAGCACCTACATATGTAGGCGCTTTTTTTATTTAAGCTTTTGAATGTTCTTTATGGTCACAGTCGCAATGAGATCCGCATTTCCCGTATAGTACTGTTGATTTTTCATCTTCAAAATGTCCGATTGTTCCTTCACATACTTGGCATACGATTGTTCCCATTTTTCATTTCCCCCTGAGTTTTAATAGTAATCTATTTATTTATCATTAAGCTTTCGCATTATCTCTACTAGCACAGTCACAATTTGTTCCGCATTTTCCGTAAAGCACTGTCGTTTTTTCATCTTCAAAATGTCCGATTGTTCCTTCACATACTTGGCATACGATTGTTCCCATTTTTCATTTCCCCCTAAGTTTATGGTCCTAAAAACTTTCAGCTGTCCATTTCCTATCAATTATTGGGCTTTTGTATGCTCTGTGTGATCACATCCGCAAGATCCACATTTCCCGTAAAGTACTGTTACTTTCTCATCCTCGAAGTGTGCAATTGTACCTTCACAATCTTGACATACGATTGTTCCCATTTTTCATTTCCCCCTAAGTTTATAATCCCAAAAACTTTTTGTAACCGCTTAACTTTCTGTCTTTATTTTAATATGTTATACTTTTTACGTCAATAGGTTTTTAGTATAACACATTAAATATTTTAAATTTAAATTAGTATGCGATATTCAAATAAAAAAACAGCCATATTTATACGTACGACTGTTTTACATTATTTATTCTTCGTATTCCGCATGCAAAGATGTAGATGGAACTAGAAATGAGAAAAACTGAGATAACTCAGCTGCTTCCTCTTCTGAGCCTAATTTGAAAACTTCCTGTAAATGTTGAACATTCTCTACATCATCTCGTCCAAGTAAAGTAGACCTTCCTGTTTGCATGCAAACAATAAGTGGCTTTCCAAAGAACATATTTGTATAAATAACACCAAAATCATAACGATTATCATGTGTCATAAACCCCAAAAATCGTACCTTCACACTTTCATGCTCATCATACAATTTTTCAAACATCGGTTTCCACCTTTCTACATCACCTTTCATTAGTATATTAAACAAAAAAAGGAATACTCCTTTTAATTGTCAAAAAATTCAGTAGGATGTAGAATGAGAGTATTCTACTAAGTTAGGGGGAACTTATATGCAACATGCCTTTATTACGCTTGTACCTAAATCCAATCAACAATCTGTTTCAATAGATGATATAAAACAACTTTTTCATTATTATAAAACAGTTACTTCCAAAACCGGTGTTCAAATTAATTACGCTTATACAAATACCGCTTTTCCGTATGAAATTTTAGATACATCAGCAACAACATTCAAACTACAATCTACTCACGATCGATATGACTCCATTTATGTTGGTGTCGGTATAGAAAAGGAACAAACTTATATTCAAGTTTCTTTACCACCTAATGCAACATTTGGTGATAAAGGAAAAGCAAATGAATTTTGCCGTTTTCTAGCGAAGAAATTAGAAGGAGAGTTAAAATTATTTAATGGAAGAACAATGTATTTCTATAAACGTTAATTTAAAAAATAGAAAATATAATTAAGAAAAGTATGCAATTTGAACACGTAAGGAATAATGCCTGCTTTCTAATTTGCAATACAAAATATGCGATCACATATGCTAAATAAAGAAATACAAAAAATAGAATAACTTTATAATGCAACTTATCACCATTTGACAATGATAATACAACGGAAAAACCACTCCATAATAAAAAATGATAAAATATAACATGTAATATTCTCATGGAACCTTCTCCTTTGACATGCTCTATTTTATTAATATATGGTATTAAGTTTGAATCAATTACATATTACACGAAAGCATATATATGGCTTTTGGATTTATATATGTTTTAACAATTCAATTAAATTATTATATATTCATTCGACAAGTACGTATAAAGACCTTGCAAGCCACTTTTATTATAAAATAAAAAATAGCCCATCTCTTTAAATAAGAGATGGGCTATTTTCATTACTTAAATTATTTTACAATGTGAATTGGCATTCCAAGAGCAACTTCAGCTGCTTCCATTGTGATTTCACCTAATGTTGGGTGAGCGTGGATTGTTTGAGCGATATCTTCTGCTGTCATTCCAGCTTCGATAGCTAAACCAATCTCAGAAATAATATCAGAAGCGCCTGCACCTGCAACTTGAGCACCTACAAGAAGACCATCTTCTTTACGTGTTACAAGTTGTAAGAAACCGTCAGTGCTGTTTAATGATAATGCACGACCGTTAGCAGCGAATGGGAACTTAGATACAGTTACAGTCATTCCAGCTTCTTCAGCTTGTTTCTTAGTGTAACCAACAGATGCTAATTCTGGATCAGTGAAGCATACTGCAGGAATTCCGATGTAATCGATAGCTGACGCATGGCCACTAATTGCTTCTACAGCTACTTTACCTTCGTAAGAAGCTTTGTGAGCTAATGGTGGTCCAGGAACGATATCACCGATTGCATAGATGTTTGGTACATTTGTACGACATTGCTCATCGATTTCGATGATGCCGCGGTCAGTCATTTTAACTCCAACTTGCTCAAGACCGATTTCTTGAGTGTTTGGACGACGACCTACAGTTACTAATACGTAATCTGCTTCTACAGTTTGGATTTCACCTTTAACTTCGAAGCTAACTTTTACGCCAGTTTCTGTTTCTTCAACGCCTTTAGCCATAGCTTTTGTATGGATTGTTACGTTACCTTTTTTCTGTAGAGCACGTTTAACAACAGAGCTCATAGCTTTTTCGAAACCAGCTAAGATTTCGTCGCCAGCTTCTACTACAGTAACTTCTGTACCGAAGTTAGCATATGCAGTACCTAATTCCATACCGATGTAACCGCCGCCGATTACAACAAGTTTTTTAGGAATTTCAGGTAAGCTTAAAGCACCTGTAGAGTTGATAACACGTTTAGAGTATTTGAATCCTGGAATTTCGATTGGTGTAGAACCAGTTGCAAGAACAGCATTTTTAAACGTATAAGTTTGAGCTGCATCTTCAGTCATTACGCGTAATGTGTTAGCATCTACGAAGTAAGCTTCACCGCGAATGATTTCAACTTTGTTACCTTTAAGAAGGCCTTCAACACCGCCAGTTAATTTCTTAACTACGCCGTTTTTCCATTCTTGAACTTTTGTAAAGTCAACTTTTACGTTCTCTGCAGTGATACCCATGTCATCAGAATGCATTGCATTCTCATAACGATGACCTGCATTGATTAACGCTTTTGAAGGAATACATCCAACGTTTAAGCATACGCCACCAAGGTTAGCTTTTTCAATAATCGCTACCTTTTGACCTAATTGTGCTGCACGAATTGCCGCAACGTATCCACCAGGACCTGCACCAACAACGACTGTATCTAATTCAATTGGGAAATCTCCTACTACCATTGTTATTACGCCTCCATTACTAATAATTGTGGGTCATTCAATAGACGTTTAATTTGGTTTAATGCTTTTTGAGCAGTTGCGCCGTCAATTAAACGATGGTCAAAGCTTAGAGATAATGCTAATACTGGAGCTGCAACGATCTCACCGTTTTTCACAACTGGTTTCTCAGCGATACGGCCGATACCAAGGATTGCTACTTCTGGGTGGTTGATAACTGGAGTGAACCATTGTCCACCTGCAGAACCAATGTTTGTAATTGTGCAAGAAGCGCCTTTCATTTCAGCAGGAGCTAAACGACCTTCACGTGCTTTACCAGCAAGATCATTGATCTCGTTAGAAATTGTGAAGATAGACTTGCGATCTGTATCTTTAACAACTGGTACTAATAGACCTTTGTCTGTATCAGCTGCGATACCGATGTTGAAGTAATGTTTATGAACTACTTCTTGAGAAGCATCATCTAAAGAAGTGTTTAACATTGGATATTCACGTAATGCAGATGTTAAAGCTTTAACAACGTATGGAAGGTAAGTTAATTTAATACCTTTGTCAGCTGCCACAGCTTTGAACTTCTTACGATGAGCAACAAGTTCAGTTACATCTACTTCATCCATTAATGTTACGTGAGGAGCTGTATGTTTAGAGTTAACCATTGCTTTCGCAATTGCTTTACGGATACCACTCATTTTCTCACGAGTTTCTGGATATTCACCAGCTGGGATTGGTTGTGCTTTTGGTGCTTCTTCTTTCGCTGCTGCTGGAGTAGCTTCTACTGCTGCTGGAGCCTCAGTTGCTGCTACTGCTTGTCCACCATTTGCAAATGCATCGATGTCAGCTTTTACGATACGACCGTTCTTACCAGAACCAGCTACTTTATGAATGTCTACGCCGTTTTCACGAGCATATTTACGAACAGATGGCATAGCGATTACGCGCTCATTTACTACTTCTGCAGTTGCTGCTGGAGTAGCTTCAGCTTTAGGAGCTTCTTCTTTTGCTTCTTCAGCTTTAGGAGCTTCGTCATGATCGTCGCCTTTAAATTTAAGGTTTTCGTATCCAGGAGCATCAAATTTAATTAATGTATCTCCAACTACTGCAACCGTACCTTCTTCTACAAGTACTTCAAGTACTTTACCTTTAACAGGAGAAGGAATTTCTACTACTGCTTTATCATTTTGTACTTCAAGAAGTACGTCGTCTTCGTTTACTTCGTCACCTGGTTTAATAAACCATTTTACGATTTCACCTTCGTGGATACCTTCACCGATATCTGGTAGTTTAAATTCAAATGCCACGGAATTCAGCCCCCTGATTCATTTCTTTATTATGGAATATGGCAAAAGAAATCAGCATGTGCTGATTTCTTTTGCACATGAATAAGTAAAAATTAGAAGTTCATTACTTTGTTAACAGCTTCAACAATATCTTTATGGTTTGGTAACCATACGCTCTCAGCTTGAGAGAATGGGAATACTGTATCAGCAGCTGCAACACGTACAACTGGAGCTTCTAAGTTTAAAATTGCACGGTCGTTAATTTCCGCTACAACGTTAGCTGCAATACCAGCTTGTTTTTGTGCTTCTTGAACGACAACTACGCGGCCTGTTTTTTCAACAGAAGCGATGATTGTTTCGATATCTAATGGTTGAACTGTACGTAAGTCAACAACTTCTAAAGAGATACCTTCTTTTTCAAGTTCTTCAGCAGCTTTTAATGCAGCGTGAACCATAGCACCGTAAGCGATAACAGATACATCTGTACCTTCACGTTTGATGTCAGCTTTGCCTAAATCAATTGTGTATTCACCTTCTGGTACATCTTGACGGAATGAACGGTACAATTTCATATGCTCTAAGTAGATAACTGGATCGTTGTCACGAATCGCAGAGATTAAAAGACCTTTTGCATCGTATGGAGTAGATGGAATAACAACTTTTAGACCAGGTTGTTGAGCCACTAAACCTTCTAAGCTATCAGCATGTAGTTCAGGAGTATGAACACCACCACCGAATGGAGAACGAACTGTTACTGGAGCAGTCCAACGTCCACCAGAACGGTAACGCATACGAGCTAATTGACCAGAAATTGAATCCATTACTTCATAAACGAAACCGAAGAATTGGATTTCTGGAACTGGACGGAATCCTTCAAGTGCAAGTCCAACTGCAAGTCCACCAATACCAGACTCTGCAAGTGGAGTATCCATTACACGGTCTTCACCGAATTCAGCTTGTAAACCTTCAGTAGCACGGAATACACCGCCGTTTACACCAACGTCTTCACCAAACACAAGTACGTTAGGGTCATTTTTCATTTCAACGCGTAAAGCATCAGTGATTGCTTGAATCATTGTCATTTGAGCCATGGCTTACTTCGACTCCTTTTCTTTGTAAATTTCATATTGTTCAGCTAAGTTGTAAGGCATTTTTTCGTACATGATTTCCATTAAATCAGTAACTTTTTGTTTTGGAGCTTGGTCAGCCTTAGCAATTGCTTGTTTGATATCTTCTTTTGCTTCTTCGATTACTTTCTCTTCAACTTCTTGAGACCATAGGCCTTTGTTTTCTAAGAATGCACGGAAGCGTACGATTGGATCTTTTTGTTCCCATTCGTTCTCGATATCTTTTGTACGGTAACGAGTTGGGTCATCACCAGCCATTGTATGTGGACCGTAACGGAATGTTAAAGTCTCGATTAAAGTAGGACCTTCACCATTTACTGCACGCTCACGAGCGAAAGCAGTTGCTGCGTATACAGCTAATGGATCCATACCGTCTACTTGAATTCCGTAAATACCTGCTGCTACTGCTTTTTGTGCTACAGTTTTAGCTGCAGATTGCTTTTCTACTGGAGTAGAGATTGCATAACGGTTGTTTTGTACAACGAAGATTGCTGGAGCTTTGAATGCACCCGCAAAGTTCATACCTTCGTAGAAGTCACCTTGTGAAGCACCACCGTCACCAGTGTAAGTAATTGCAACAGATTTTTTACCACGTAATTTCATACCTAACGCAACACCAGCAGTTTGGATGATTTGCGCACCGATGATGATTTGTGGAGCAAGTGCATTTACGTTCTCAGGCATTTGGTTACCCATGAAATGTCCACGAGAGAATAAGAATGCTTGGTATAATGGTAAACCGTGCCATACTAATTGTGGCACATCACGATATCCTGGTAAGATGAAATCTTCTGCTTCAAGTGCGAAATGACTTGCTAATTGAGAAGCCTCTTGTCCAGCTGTTGGTGCGTAGAAACCTAAACGTCCTTGACGGTTTAAAGAAATAGAACGTTGATCTAGTACGCGAGTATACACCATACGGCGCATTAATTCTTTTAATTGATCATCAGATAATTCAGGCATAGCTGCTTCATTCACAACTTCGCCTTTTTCATTTAAAATTTGTAATGTTTCAAATTGAGCTGCGATAGCTTTCATTTGCTCATCAACATTAAATAGGGTCTTTTTTGTTTTAGTACCCATTCCGTTCACCTCTTCCTCTCTTGAACCATATTCTGAAACGCTTTCACTATCTATTAGCTAGATGGAAACCGCAACAATGTAAACCAACAAATTTATTTGCCGGTTGAGAATAATTTTGTGTACCTAACAATCTGTACTAATGTTTTTTCAGAAACATATTAATACAATCTTGATCACGTTTTTTAGTTTACAACTATTCTAATTACGATGTCAATTACTTTGAATACGTTTTTTTATAAATAATCTGCAGGTTTCTCCTACACAAACGTGTTTTTATTTTTCACATCTGTATTAGTAAGCATTAACCTACTGTTATATTATTCCCTTTTTAACTTGTTTTTTCTCTTAGAATAATATGTAAACGATTTAATTCCCTTTAGTTTTTCTCTCTTCTTAGCAAAAATATACAAACTCTTCTTCCTTTTATAGGTAATTACCCATACATTTCTACTCTTCCCTCCATACATTATAGTAACCGCAGTATTAGCGGGAAATGATAAAGGAGGTCATCTCATGTACGGATATTCATATTGCTATCCAACTTGTTCATATCCTTCCTACGGTTATGGCGGTTCTTGTGGTGGGTCTGGACGCGGCTTCGCCTTAATCGTTGTGTTGTTTATTCTTTTAATTATCGTTGGTGCTGCTTGCATTCGCTAATGTAAAATGAAACAACTATGGAAAGAAAGAGACGGCTCTGCCGTCTCTTTCTTTTTATTCCTACATAACCGATCTATCTTCCCCTTACTTGCCGATGACTTTTTCCATCTCCTTTGGTAGACTAAAAAGGAAAGGAGAGATTACATATGCTTACAATGAAAGATGTAATTCGCGAAGGAGATCCTATTTTGCGAAACGTTGCAGAAGAGGTAGTACTACCAGCGAGCGAAGAAGATACAAATACTCTTAAGGAAATGATTGAATTTGTAATAAATAGCCAAGATCCTGAAATGGCTGAAAAATATAGTTTACGCCCTGGAATCGGATTAGCGGCTCCGCAAATCGGTATTTCAAAAAGAATGATTGCGGTTCATGTAACAGATACGGACGGTACGTTATATAGTCATGCATTATTCAATCCAAAAATCATTAGCCATTCTGTTGAACGTACATATTTACAAAGTGGTGAAGGCTGTCTATCAGTAGACCGTGAAGTACCTGGTTATGTCCCTCGTTATACAAGAATTACAGTGAAAGCAACTTCTATTAACGGCGAAGAAGTAAAGTTACGTTTAAAAGGGTTACCAGCAATTGTATTTCAACATGAAATTGACCATTTAAATGGTGTTATGTTCTATGATCACATTAATAAAGAAAATCCATTTGCCGCTCCTGACGATTCAAAACCTCTAGAGCGATAGTAAAAAAGGCGGAATATACTCTTCCGCCTTTTTACTATATGAAATAGATTCCATATTCACTTATAGCAATCCAGCCCATTTTAAACCATGATATATACCGTCTTCACTAACATCCTTTGTCACATGATTTGCAAGTTTTTTCAAGTCTTCATGACCATTCCCCATCACAATACCTGTCCCAACTGCTTCAATCATTTCTAAATCATTTAAGCCATCCCCAAATGCATACACTTGTTCACGGTTAAATCCTAATTTTTCAATGAATTTCTCAATCCCTTTTGCCTTAGAACCACCATTTGGAATAATATCCATTGAATACGCATGCCAGCGAATAAAATGAAAGTCTGGGTACTGATTTATAAACTTTTCTTCTTCATTTACTTCACAGAAAAGAAGTGTTTGATAAATATTACGCTTCTCATAAAAATCAGGTTCATATGCCGGATGCTCAAAATGTAAACTGCCAAACCCTTCTTTCACATAATCATGATATTCCACTGATGCTCTCATTTCTTGATGATCAAGATATACAAGTGGATATCCTTCTTGTTTTGCAAACTGAGTAAACTTATGTAGAGCAGCTGGATGTAATGGGTTATTAAATACTACCTCATCTTCAAATACAACGTACTGTCCATTAAAGCTAACATAATTGTGGATATTAAGTTCCTTACGAATATCTTCGAACATAAATGGCGCACGTCCTGTCGCAATTGCTACATGCACGCCTTTTTCTTGTAACTGCCTTACTGCGTCTCGCGTAGATTGCGGAATCTTCTTATCATGATCTAATAATGTTCCATCAATATCAAAAAAGACAATTTTATCATTCATTTGTCAAAATCCTTTCTGTTACTCTATATTCCTATTTTGATTATCGCTTTTCAAATACTAAAAAAAAGTATAACATATTAAACATCTGTGAAGAAAGCGTTCACTTTCTGACCTTATTTATGAAACCTGCATATATATATTAGTAAAAAATGTGGATACTTGTTCGTATGAATTTTCTTTTCTATTCTTTCTCATACTATAGCTATAACTAACGGCTACTAATCGTTACTATAGAATAACTTTCTCTGTATGAGAAAAGACAAGATTCAACATTCACTTTTGTCCTCTTTCTTATATCAGAGACGGCGTTTTCACTAGTAATATGCATGTTTAAAATAAGGAAAGGAAGGAGTAATCATGCTGAAGAAGCTGAAGAAAAAGCTGAAGCGTTATTTAAAAGATCTAGTCCGTAAAAAGACGATCGCTTAAATTGTGCCCATTTCGGGCTTTTTCTTCATTCTCATTCGAAAAAACATGAAAATCGTGACTGTTTGCTTTATAATAAGTAACAGATAATGCAAAACATAGACAAGGAGAGGTTTTCCAAATGATTTTTAAAGTATTTTATCAAGAAAAAATGACTGAGGTTCCAGTACGTGAAAATACAAAAGTTTTATATTTAGAGGCTACGTCTGAGAAGGATGTTCGTACAAAATTAAATAAGTTCGCATATAATATCGAATTCGTTCAGTCTGTGACTGGCAATCATCTTGAATATGAAAAAGAAAACGCTGATTTAACATTAGCGGAAATCGTATAGTCATATGAAATTTCTAAAGAATGATCAAGCAGCCGTTTTTGCTTTAGGTGGTCTTGGTGAAATCGGTAAAAATACATATGCTGTTCAATTTCAAGATGAAATTATTATAATTGACGCTGGAATTAAGTTTCCAGAAGACGAACTCCTCGGAATCGATTATGTAATACCAGATTACACTTATTTTGTGCGAAACGAAGATAAAATTAAAGGATTATTCATTACACATGGTCACGAAGATCATATCGGTGGAATTCCTTACTTATTACGTCAAGTGAACATTCCGATTTATGGCGGAAAATTAGCAATTGCACTAATCAAAAACAAATTAGAAGAGCACGGATTACTTCGTAAAGCAAAGCTTTATGAAATTCAAGAAGATGATGTTATTAAATTTAAAAAGACATCTGTTTCCTTCTTCCGTACAACTCACAGTATCCCAGATTCATACGGAGTTGTTGTGAAAACACCTCAAGGACAAGTGGTTCATACTGGAGATTTCAAATTTGACTTCACACCGGTTGGTGAACCAGCGGACTTAACAAAAATGGCTGAAATCGGAAAAGACGGTGTACTTTGTCTCTTATCTGACAGTACAAACAGTGAAGTTCCAAACTTTACAATGTCTGAGCGCCGTGTTGGTGATAGTATTCAAGATATTTTCCGCAAAGTAGAAGGTCGTATTATCTTCGCAACCTTTGCATCAAATATCCATCGCTTGCAACAAGTCGTTGAAGCGGCTGTTGAAAACAATCGTAAAGTGGCTGTATTTGGCCGAAGTATGGAGGCAGCGATTGAAATCGGACAAAACCTCGGTTATATTCGCTGTCCGAAAGATACATTCATAGATGCATCTCAATTAAATCGTCTACCGGCTAATAAAGTTGTTATTTTATGTACAGGTAGTCAAGGGGAGCCAATGGCAGCACTTTCACGTATTGCTAATGGTACCCATCGTCAAATTCAAATTATTCCTGGCGACACAGTTGTGTTCTCTTCTTCACCAATCCCTGGTAATACAATTAGTGTAAGCCGTACAATTAATATGTTGTACCGTGCTGGTGCTGATGTAATCCACGGAAAACTGTCAAACATTCATACGAGTGGACACGGTGGACAAGAAGAACAAAAACTAATGCTTCGTCTAATTAAACCGAAGTATTTCATGCCAATTCATGGTGAATATCGTATGCAACGTATGCATATGAAATTAGCAAATGATTGTGGTATTCCAGAAGAAAACTGTTTCATTATGGATAATGGTGATGTTCTTGCCTTACGTTCAGATGAAGCAAGTGTAGCTGGTAAAATACCATCTGGATCTGTTTATATTGACGGAAATGGTATTGGAGATATCGGTAATATCGTATTACGCGATCGTCGTATCCTTTCTGAAGAAGGACTTGTTATTGTCGTTGTAAGCATTGATATGAAAGAATTTAAAGTTGCAGCAGGGCCTGATATTATCTCACGTGGTTTCGTTTATATGCGCGAAAGTAGTGATTTAATTAATGATGCTCAAACATTAATTACAACTCATTTAGAAAAAGTAATGGAACGTAAAACAACGCAATGGTCTGAAATTAAAAATGAAATTACAGATACATTAGCACCATTCCTATATGAGAAAACGAAACGTCGCCCAATGATTTTACCAATCATTATGGAGATATAAGAAAAAGGACAATACCTTTATGGTATTGTCCTTTTCTCTTATCTTAAAAAGTGCTTGAAACGATCTACTTCATCGTCATGACCAATTACAATTAATATATCTCCCGCTTGAATGTTTTCCGTAGCTCGAGGAGATACAATAACTTCTTTACCACGTTTAATCGCTACAATATTCAATCCAAACTTCGCACGAATATCTAATTCGATTAAAGAATGACCATCGATTTTTTTATTTGCAATAATCTCTACAATGCTATGCTCATCTGAAAGCTCAAGATAGTCTAATACATTACTTGATGCAATATTATTAGCAATCCTTTTTCCCATATCACGCTCTGGGTGCACAATGTGATCTGCTCCTATTTTACTTAATACTTTTTCATGGTAATCATTTTGAGCTTTTACAGTAATATTTTTTACACCTAACTCTTTCAGAATTAACGTTGTTAAAATACTTGAATTCAAATTGTCCCCAATCGCAACGACTACATGATCAAAATTACGAATACCAAGACTTTTTAATACCATCTCATCTGTTGAATCTGCAATTACAGCATGTGAAGCTATATTTGCAAACTCATTAATTTTATCCTCATCTGAGTCAATTGCCATTACTTCCATACCTAATTGAGCAAGTTCTCGACAAATACTTCCACCAAAACGCCCAAGCCCAATGACAGCAAATTCTTTCTCTTTTTCACCCACAGGAATTCCTCCAATAACATCGAATACTATGTATTTTTATTGTAACATACTTTAGATTTGCTACAAAAACCTGTATATCATTCTTTATTTTTGTTTTTGCATATAAAAATACTGTTGTAAATAAAATGCGATACTGAAAATTAACATACCAAATACAAATATGTTTCCAAATGAACTAAACGTTTCAAAAACGAATAATAACGTTTCTTGTCCGAAGAAAGCAAATAATAGTTGTGTGAATGCGAATAGCAATGCCAATATATAATGGTGTTGATGAAATAAATAATGCGTTGCACCTAAAAAAGCGATAAACGAAAGAATGAAAATCCACCAATTTTCTAAAAACAGTTGCCAATTCGTAAATTGATACCCATTTACTAATATCGCAATAATTGCTATAACCGCCATCGTTGGCACACTCCATAACAATGCACGCCCTCTAAAGAAATGCGTACCTTTTACATCTCCCTTTTCATTTGCAATGTATGTTAGCACGACAGTACTTATATACAACACAGAGAGAATTGTTAAAACAATTATGAGCCAAAAATGCAACTGATAATATTCATGTTCTATATTCGTCACGATAGCAGCTAGCATACACGGTATTAGCATTCCCGTCCAACCATCTACTTTTCTCTCATTCCAAAATACCGTATTACCAATACGAATTCCTAATAGCATAAAAATAATGATACCTAGTACAAATAATGTAGTCTTATTTCCTACTAAGCTCGTTGAAAAAGCAATTAATCCAATAAATAAAAAAAGAACAAACCCATTCATAATTTCTAGTACAGGTGATAAATACCTTTTCACCCAGTTGTATGTCTCTTCATATTCATTATTATTCGCTAAACGGTAGGCATAAAAACTTATCCCAAAATAAACCGCCGCAATAATAACATATGTATATAAAACAAAACATAAAATCGCACTGCTAATCTGCACGTAATTCCCCACCCTTTTTTCTACGTTTCACCTTGATTTTACACACTTTCCACACGAATTGTAAACATATATAAGCTAGTTAACTAATCATCTTCTCAATAAGCGATAATGAATAATGAGCAGCGGCTCAAAACCACTGCTCATTATTTTATCCATTTGTATGCCGATGTGTATTCAAAACAAATATGAAAAATGTTTTCACCTTGGAACTAACGAATACCCACCAAGTTGGCGAGCAAATTTACTTTCTAGTTCCCTTCCATTTTACATATTGATCTAAAAATACGATAGCTTTCTCAATAGCCTCTTCATCTGGCTTTAATTTTGCATGATGTAAACCATATTCTGAATTTACCCCAAGCCAAAACATAAATCCAGGAATCTCTTGAAGCATATAACCAAAATCTTCACCTGTCATTGCCTCAGTACATGTAATTACTTTCATATCAGTTTGTTCACTTACAAATTGCATAAACTCTCTCGTTAATGCTTCATGATTGTATACTTGATGATACATCGCTCCGTAGTCAATAACGGCTTCACATTGGAAGGAAGCTTCTATACCTGCAACAATTGCCTCAATCCTACTTTTAACACGGCTCATCGATTCCACTGATAACGTTCGGATCGTTCCCTCTAATCGAGACTTTTCTGCTATGATATTTTGAACTGTACCGCCTGTTATTTTTCCGATTGTAATTACTGCACTATCAAGTGGGTTTACATTACGACTAATAACAGACTGAAGCTGTGTAACAAGGTGACTAGCTGCGACAATCATATCATTTGCAGTATGAGGATAAGCTGCATGTCCACCTTTCCCCTTTAAATCAACATATAACTCTGATGTATTTGCAAATAATAGCCCCTCTTTTGTAGCAATTGTCCCTACAGGGTATTCAGGTGCAATATGAAGGCCGAGAATAATATTTGGCTTCCATTCTTTTAACTCTTCACTCTCTAACATAGGAAGAGCCCCTCCAGGCCCTTCTTCAGCTGGTTGGAATAGAAATACAAGGTCATCATCTATTCTTTCTGTTACAGCTGCTGTTAGGAGGCCTAAACCGATTGTCGTATGTAAGTCATGTCCACATGCATGCATCATTCCTTCATGAACAGAAGCGAACTCATATCCAGTTTCCTCTGTAATTGGTAAACCGTCTATATCTGCGCGATAACCTATAACTTTTTCTGGATTCCTTCCCTTTACTTTAACAATAACACCTGTTCTCCACACTTTCACTTCCACATGTTCATTCGAAAGCGTTCCTATGTAATCTAAAATATACTGTTGTGTTTTCCACTCTTTAAATCCAATTTCCGGTATTTTATGTAAGTCTCTACGAATTTGAACGAATTTGCTTACTACCATTTTTGCACCTCTATCTATAAAAAGCGTAAGAGCCTGTTTATGCTCTTACGCTTTTTTGTTTTTATTTCTCTGGGTTTAATTGACGAAGTTCTTGTTTAATTTCAGTTTTTGCTTTTGTCTTCTCATCAATCTCTTTAATTACACGTGCTGGAGTACCTGCTACAACTGTATATGGAGGTACATCTTCTGTTACAACAGCTCCTGCTGCTACAACTGCACCTTTACCTACTGTAACTCCCTCTAACACAACTACGTTAGCACCAATAACAACATCGTCTTCAACGATAACTGGTTTTGCTGAAGGTGGCTCAATAACACCTGCAAGTACTGCGCCTGCACCTACGTGACAGTTCTTACCAACAGTTGCACGTCCACCAAGTACCGCGTTCATGTCGATCATAGACCCTTCACCAATTACAGCACCGATATTAATTGTTGCATTCATCATAATAACAGCGTTGTCGCCGATTTCAACGTGGTCACGAATAATCGCACCTGGCTCAATACGAGCTTTAATACCTTTTAAATCAAGCATTGGAATTGCAGAATTACGACGGTCATTTTCAACAACGTAATCAACAATGTACTTGCTATTTTCATCTAGAATTGTCTTAATTTCAGACCATTCTCCAAATAATACACCAGACTTTTTATTTACAAATGCTTGTACCGTTTCAGGGAATGTTACTTCTTTTAAATCCCCTTTTATGTATACCTTTACAGGAGTTTTCTTTTCACTTTTTTGAATAAACGAAATAATTTCGTTAGCGTCCATCATTTTCATTCTTGTTGCCTCCTAAATCCATTTATAATGTTACTCTACCAAACGATAGGGCGAGTAGCAAGATAATAATCCTATTTTTCCATTTGAATTTCTTCTATAATTTCTAAAAATGCTTGTACTTGCTTCAATTGTCTAGCTGATTCACTCGTCAATAACCATGTTTCTCTCGTTAATTGGACAGGTGTTTTATACATATTTTCCTGTACTTCTTTTAGAACAGTAGAAGGTAAAAGAGCATAACCTATACCATTTAAAACGAGTTGTTTGCAAGTCTCAATTTGATCAACGACAATCGTTCTCTTAGGTGGATTAGAAAATAAACCATACCACCAATTTTGTATTTGTCCATAATAAGTCGAATCACTTTTAAATTGAATAAATGGTCTATTTGTTTCTTTTAACATCGAAATATCTTTTATTTCTTTATCCACTAAATAAAGTTCATCTTCAAATAATTGTTGCTTCTGGCCTTTATATTCTTGTGTTCCTCTCAATATAGCAACATGCACGTCTCCTTCATAAAATTGCTTTTGCACCTCACTACTCCAGCCAGTAAACAGCGATATTTTTACAGAAGGATATTTATGTACAAACTTCTTCAAAACAGGAGGAAGCCAATATTGACCAATAACTGATGCGACAGCTATTTTTAACGTCCCGTGAGTTTCTGTTCTAAAAACAGCTAGTTCACTTTTAATATCCTCTTCCCTTTGTAGCATTTCTTTTGCGTAATTTGCAACTTTTTCCCCTTCAGGTGTAATTGTCAATCCTTTTTGCGAGCGAATAAAAAACTTCATTCCCCATTGTTTCTCCATAGATTGTAATCGTTGACTAAGCGCAGGTTGTGAAACAAATAAACGTTCCGCCGCTTTTCTCATATTTGATTCCTGTGCTAACACAACCATCATTTGAAAATCATCAATTTGCAACTTTCTCCCTCTTTCCTTAGCTTCCATACACCTTATCTCAATAAGCTTTTCATCCGTAATTTAACTACATACGCTTATATTTTTTATCTTTTTAAATATAATACATACACAACTGATATGCACGAAAAAAAAGTGACTTCTTCGGTTCTATGAAGTCACTTTTCTCACATTATCGATTATGTTGCCTTACTTTTTTATTCAACAATTTTAAAATCGCTCGACGTGTTAAAATCCCCTCAAAATACCCATCTTCATTGACAGCGCAAATAAATGGATGATCAATAGTCATTTCTAATGCTTTTGCAAACGAATCTTCTAACTTAAGAACCGGAATATCTTTCTTCATTACTTGCTCTACTTTCATCTCTTCAAGTCTTTCAAACTCAATGCGTTCTAGCCCTAACATACCGTCTAAAATCATAGCAGTACTAATTAACCCGTGCAATTTGTACATCGGGTCCAAAACAGGTATCGCCGAATATCCAGATTTCACAAGTACGAGTAAAGCATGCTCTAAACCATTCCCTATTTGAACGTGTGCTACTTTTTCTGATGAAATCATTAAATCTTTTACAAAAATTTGTTGAAACTCGTCTTTTGGAATACTAATCATATTACATCCCCCATTTTCCCTTTTTCCTGCTTATAATCACCGGCTCTATTCACATTTTATGACAGCGTTTTCATATTATTATTTTGTCCTTACATTCTTTCAGTAAAAAACAAAATTACACAGCTATTTTAGCATATAACACAAAAAAAAGACTACCATTCCGGTAGCGCTTAATACCCTTTATTTTTTAATCTGTAAAATAACCTTGTGATTTTTTTATATTGCATCACGTCTGTCTTTTTTAAACCATTCTCGATATCTGTAAGTTCCACAGCTAAAATTTCACTCGCATAATTTTGCTGAAATAAAATATCTAGTAACAAACTTTCCTCTTCTTCCGTTAAAACAAAATCCCTTTTCATATACCCCTCTCCTTATACTCACATCGTTACCATTATTATATAAAATTTTCAGCCTATTTAATAGATGTAATATTCAGTTTTTAGTGGAAGAAATATATAAATTGTTTTTATTTCGTATATCGATTCGCATAACTAAACGCCGCATAAGCATCTGGCTTAATTTTTGCAGTTAATCCCATCGCTTGAATTTTCGCTGTCATATCTAGAATAAATTCTTTTGTTAAACCATCATTTCCGATATCTAAGTGAATCTCCATTATAAAACCAGCCCCATCTTGAGCATATGGATGCAATAAATCCCATATTGTTTGTATATGATTTGGAGTAAATAGGCATGCGATTTCTTGACTAAACTGCGTCTCTAAATATATTTTCTCACGTAAAGTTGCTGGCTTATCTTTTACTGATTGATGGTGTAAACACCCCCAGGCTCCTTTTCCAACGCGATGAATATGAATTGCTGTAATAAACCTCGTATCCTTTTGATGTGCTTGTGAGTCTGTCCCAATGGATAAACGATATAAATTTCGCGGATCCTTTTCAATGAAGTTACAAATACGGGTAAAGACCATATCAAAATTTAAATGCCTCTCTGAAACATTATAAAATTTATGTTCACCGGCCACATAGTCACGTCCTTTCAATTAGACAGACTTTTCGTATTCTCATTGTATGGGACAAAAACAAAAATTATAACTCCCTACCCTTTATTCGTTTCAATATTCCGAATTACATAATGGCAAACTTGGCACGTATAAATTACGTTTTGATTCGATTGAGCCGTTAGTACATGAATAATCTCAGCAGAATTGTGACAATTAGGACAAATCACAACTGGTAAACGTTCCATATAACACACCTCCTCACTATTTTCATCCCGCTATTTACTATCCGTCCTCAATTGGTGATGGATAATAAGCTGTATAGGACGAAGAAACCCTACTAATTACACTTTCACTTTATTACCATTGTAGGAAAAATGAAAAATCCTTATACATATATACTAAAAGTAATAGAACTAAAAAAGGTGTTGCCCTATGGCAACACCTTTTTTATATGTATCAAGAAATGATATCGTAAATCTCAATTGCAACCATGTCGATATTATCGAATTGATACACTTGAGGTTTTTCACCTTGTTGATACACTTCTAACTCATACATTTCACTTTTATCGAAAAATTTCACGCTACATTTGCGCTCACCGTTCACTTCAAAATAGCGTTGTGCTACTTCACCGCTTTCAGCTTGTTCTTGTAGACTAACAAGTCGAGTTAAAATTCCTTGGAGTAGAGACATGAAATCTCTCCTTTCTCTGATCTTCCTACCAATAGGTTTTACAGCTATACTCATTCTATCCGTCATAACAGAAAAAATGTTCCACACTCTAGGATAAAGGTTATTGGCCAGAAACTCAACTAAAAATTTGTCGAAATACGAAGAAAAAAACAGAAAGAACATCTTTTCCCTTCTTTATTGCGATTTTTATACTGGAAGAATATAATAAAAAACAGTAAAAAGGAGGAATTGCAATGAAAAAAATTGAGGTTTACACACAACCTGATTGTCCGCCATGTGTTATTGTGAAAGAATTTTTAAAGCATAATAACGTTGTATACGAAGAGTTTGACGTAAAAAAAGACGCCGCTGCTCGCAATCGTCTTTTATATGACTATGATTCTTATTCAACTCCGACGGTTGTAATTGATGGAGAAGTTGTTGCTGGTTTTCAAATTGAAAAATTACAACAACTTCTTAATATAGAATAGGAATAGGTAAAGACCTATTCCTATTTTTATCCCGATATATTTTGGAAGTATGCATCTGATTGTGGCAAGTTCATATTAAACGGGATATGCCCCTGATTAAAGTTTCACTTTATAATTGTTGTAACCTTTTTATTTCAGTTAAAAGTTCTTGACTTTCATGATATCCAGCCAATTTCCACTTCCCTTGATCTCTTTGCAATGTTAAAATTTGATATTGTCCACTTTTCGCCCGCTCATAAACATATAAAATTTTATGCTCTTCATCATATGACATTTTCGTTTCTGAATTAAAAGAAAATGGCGCTTCTTTTGCTGGAAGTAAATATTCACCACTTTGTTTATCACTTCTACTATTTTCATCTGTAAATACTTGAAGGAAATTCTCTGTAAAATATGGTGATAACGTTTCTATCATCTTATTCATCGGCAAACGCTTCCCACGAATTGAAAATTGGCTTTCATAGCCTTTTTGTATCGTTACAAACACTTCTTTCCGATCGACTTTCACTTCCTCTTTTCCTAAAACAGTTGTAACACTATAACCAACTAGAAAGGCAACGCATACAAATAGAACTAACCATATTCCATATTTTCTCATTTTTTCACCTTCCTTTTAAGAAAACTTGTCTTTGTAGTATTCATTGTAACAATGATTATGCAAAGAAAGGGCTGGTTTCGTTCGTAAAATCTTTACAACGATAGACAGCATTTTCGGCACCATTTTCACTATTACCAATTTATGATAAAAACAAACAAAAAATGCACGAATCTCTTCGTGCATTAAAATAAAACATCTTCTTCATATAAATATTCATACGATAAATCTATAAATAAAAAGTTTTCATCATCAATCGGGAAAGAAAATGTTCGTACCATCTCACCGGTTTCAATATCAGCATATAAATCTGAAAGTCTTGCCTTATTCTCAAAACGCATTTTCATAATATTCTCTAGAAAATACGGGCGCCAACTCCAGTTCTTCATATAATACTCAGGCATCACAATCCATTCCCCATCTTTTTTCATAACGTTTCCTGATTGTTGGAAACCATCTTCGTTACAAATAAATATACGAAAACTACATTGTGATACACTTTGGCTAAATTGTAATAACCAATCATTTATATCTTCATTCTTTTTCTGTTTGGCTAAAACATCGCCAATTCGATCACGTAACATTTCTGTTAAATTATAAATCTTTTGTAGTTTTTTCTTCTCATGTTGAATAAATTGATGACACTCATTACCAAGTCGTTCTTTCAAAACGTTCGTTTCAATAAAATCAGGTAAGCATTCTTTCAAATAATTCCCTTGATAGTACCTACCACCGTTTTTCCATGCATATTGTAATTGATAAAAAGCATCTATTTCTTCATATAACAATGTCGCACCAATTCTTCTAGCAAGTAATGATAAAGAATATAAAATATCTTGATAAGATTGTAAAAGTGCAGTTTGCCTTAAATTTGTTAAATCTACTTTTAAAATATCAGGTGCTAACACGCTAATACGTTCTAAATTACTTGTACCTGTTCCGACTTTATTAATCGAAATTTGAATACCGTATGTACGATAATACATAAGCAAATGATTAAATTGCTCTATATCTTCTTTACATTCATGTTCTGTAATCTCTAAAACAATGTTTTTCAAATTTAAACCTTGTTTTTCATACATCAATAAAAGTTGAAGCAAACTTTCATCATCATCGTTCATTAATACGTTAGCATTCCGATGTATAAATAATAATAGTTTTTGATCACTTTCTAAATAACGATTTAAAGCTTTTTCTACTATAATGTTATCCGCTTCTAGTTGAAACTCACTTGGAATAGAGTCATCATGAAAGAAAGAAGCTAAACTTTGTATGCCCTCTTCTGTTTGAATACGCCCTACTACTTCATATCCAATTACAGTATGTTCATCAGCACTAAAAATTGCTTGATAATAAGGAAGGACTTTATCCAAGTTACTCATTACATCTAATGCATCTATCAACGTGCTTCCCTCCCTTTACTTTTCAAAAATTATAACATGATATTTACGGAAAAATAATAAAAAATCCCTTCAGTTTTCCTGAAGGGATTAGAGGGGTAAAATGCTAAGGGGAATTAGCAATTCTACTATGAAGAAAAAAGAGGTCTTAAATATAACGTATATATGACCTCTTGTAAACACTTTTCTTTCATATGTCACAATTCCGTCACATTTTTCTTATCCCTTTTAAAATGGATATTGATGTAAATGTTGTCCTCCATCCATTGTCATGCACGTTCCATTTATGTACGCAGCTTCATCTGAACATAAATAATAAGCTAGACCTGCAATTTCTTCTGGCGTACCCAGTCTTCCAAGCGGAACACTTTGTATCGTACGCTTAGCCATTTCTTCTGAAATCCATAATTTATCAGCACCGCCCGTACGTTCAATTGGTCCTGGCGCAATAGCGTTAACTCGGATTCCATATTTACGTCCCCACTCAACAGCGAGTGTTTTCGTCATTGCTAATACTCCAGCCTTCGCTGCAGCCGAATGAATAACTCCCGGACCTGCATCCCACGCATATGTTGCTACCATGTTAATGATATTTCCTTTTATACCTTTTTCAATCCAATATTTTCCGACAGCCTGGCTACAGTAAAATGTACCGTTTAACACAATATTAATAACCGAATTCCAGCCGTTCACGGATAAATCTTCTGCTGGACAAATAAAGTTTCCAGCTGCATTATTTATTAAAATATCAATTCGTCCAAACTTCTCATCAATCTGTTCAATCATTTTCTGAATATCATCCGTATTTCTTACATCCATTTGTACCGGTAATATTTGTCCTGGAAATTGTTCAATTTCCAATTTTGTTTCCTCTAGTTTTTCCTTTGTACGTCCTGTAATAACAACTCGTGCCCCTTCTTTTGCAAAACGAGTCGCCATTCCTTTTCCCATTCCACTCGATCCACCTGTTATAATAACTACTTTTTCTTTCATATATATCCCCTCCAAAAAATGAATACACATTCATTTTATCATTTTATTTAATAGAAATCTTTATATTTTTAAACTTTTCTGATATTTTAACGTAAAGAGATTTCTTTTCATTCGTTTTTTCGTAATCAATACTACTTTTTTATTATTTAAAATATATTTCAAATAAACTGAAAAGGAGGTTTGAGTAACCTGTAAATAGAGCGAACATATATGATATAAGTCAAATAGGTATACTCATATTTTTATGAAGAAAATTACAAGAAGAGATTTTTTAAAAACTGGAACGCGAACTTGTCTATATTCATTTATAACGACTAGCATCGGATACTATTACGCTAAATATATTGAGCCTCATCTACTCTCTTTTACAGAACATACACTGAAATCACAACTCATACCAAAAAGTTTTCATGGTATGAAGATTCTTCAATTCAGCGATTTACATCTCGGATACTATTTCTCTCTCCACCATTTATCTAAAATCGTTTCTAAAATTAATGCTGTAAAACCCGACATTGTTCTTTTTACTGGCGATCTCATTGATAATTATCAAACATATACTGACACTCCTTTCGTTGCATCCATTTTAAAAAATATACAAGCTCCCTTCGGTAAATTTTCTATTTATGGTAACCATGATCACGGCGGATATGGAACGGAGTACTACGAACACATCATGCGTGAATCTGGATTTGAACTATTACTAAATAGCGAAAAGAAAATCCGTCTGCTGGATAATAGTGAGATTTCCATTTTCGGTCTTGATGATATACTATTAGGCAAACCAAAAATAAAGGAGACACTACAGCGCGCTCGGAAAAACACTTATAACATTGTTCTTGTTCACGAACCAGATATTGCACCGCAAATCGCTAACTATCCAGTTAACTTACAGCTTTCTGGTCATAGTCATGGCGGACAAGTACAAATTCCTTTTTTGGGCGCTATTATTACCCCAGCACTTGCTAAAAACTATGTAGAAGGTTTCTATACGATCCAAGATTTAGCTCTCTATGTCAACCGAGGCCTTGGAAGAACTCGTGTCCCCTTCCGATTTATGTCAAAACCTGAAATTACGATTTTCACGCTCCAACATTCGTAATCATTCGCCTATTTTCTTACATATCCTTTCTTGTACGCGCTCATCCACGTTTCATTTACCATATGATAAAAGTGAGTCCAATAAAGGAGGTTTGTTCATGTATCCATATTATCAACCAATCCCAGTCCGTTCAGCACCTATTGGTCCAGTAGGCGACTCACGCTTCTTTCCATTTTTTGGAGTTCCATTTCTAGCTGGTATTGCTGGTGGACTGCTTGGCGGGGCATTAGCTTTCGGTCCTAGACCATATTACCCACCATATCCACCACCTTTTCCACCGCCAGCACCTTACCCTTGTTATGGTGGACCTTGTCAACAGCCATACTATTATTAATGTACCGCAACAATTCTACCAATGTTATTCCCTCTCTTAACCGATTCATAATCCATTAACATGCTTACAATAAAAACTATTCTCTCTACGCATGCTTCTATTTTGAGAACATACAATAAGTAGAGAACAAAGTAAAAACCTCTTTTTAAAAAGAGGTTTTTACTTTGTTCTCATTATTCGGCATCTGTGTTTTGATACGCCATCTTAAATAACTTCACTTGGCTATCAATCTCTTCTGCCCCATTATTAATAACATAATAATAGTCACCGTCTTTATTTTGTTCACGTGTTTTCACATTATCAGCTAAAGTAAGCTGTAAAATCGCCTTAATTCGTGCCTTCATTTCAATATCTAATATCGGGAAAGATATTTCTACACGTTTCTCCATATTTCTTGTCATCCAGTCAGCTGAAGATAAATATATTTTCTCTTCTCCATTATGATGGAAATAATAAATACGGCTATGTTCTAAATATCTCCCGACAACACTAACTACCCGAATATTTTCACTTACATTTGGAATACCAGGTCGTAGGCAGCATGTTCCTCGAACGATGAGCTCTACCTTTACTCCAGCTTGTGATGCTTCATACATTTTTTTAATGAGTGGTTTATCAGTTAACGAATTCATTTTAGCAATGATATATCCATTTCCATATTGCCTATGATAACGAATTTCTTCATCTATTAAATCGATAAATTGCTCTCTTATATCAAATGGCGCAACCGATAAATGATGAAAATGCGGTTTTGTTGTATAACCACTCAAATAATTAAAGAAATTTGTTGCATCGACCCCAAAGTCTTTTCGCGATGTAATATAGCCAAAATCGGTATATAGCTTTGCGGTTGCATCATTATAATTTCCAGTCCCAAGATGTACGAACCTTTCGATTTTTCCGTTTTTTCTTCTTACAACTAGTGTAATTTTACTATGTGTTTTCAAATGACTTACACCGTAAATAACATGACATCCCGCCTGTTCTAATTCTTTAGCCCAATGCACATTATTTTCTTCATCAAATCTTGCCTTTAATTCAACTAATACTGTCACTTGCTTCCCTTTTTCAGCCGCTACCTTTAGCGCCTGAATAATCGGCGAATCCCCACTTACTCGATATAATGTTTGTTTAATTGCAAGTACATTCGGATCGTCTGCCGCATCACGAACAAAATCAACTACTGGCTGAAACGATTCAAAGGGATGATGTAATAAAATATCATGCTCAATCGCTTTTTCAAATACATCTTCTGCATCCCCTAAGTCTTGAGGCCGTTGCGGAATAAGAGCCGGATATACTAGATGCTCATATAAAGGAGCTAGTTTTTTATATAAAGAAAATAGACATGTTAAATCTAACGGTCCATCCATTATATACACATCTTCATCCTTTACTTCCAACACCTCATATAATAATGCTAATACTCTTTCATCAATATGCTCTTTGCCAACTTCTAAACGTACAGCAGCTCCCCACTTACGCTTTTTTAATTCTTTTTCAATTACCTTTAATAAATCTCTCGCACCTTCTTCGTGAATTGTTAAATCCGCATTGCGTGTAATACGGAAACGAGTAACAGATGATACTTTATATCCTGTAAATAATTTATGAGTAAAACTACTAATTACGTCTTCTAATAAAATAAATTTATGCTTTTGTCCTTCACTCGGTAAAAATATGAAACGTTCCAGTAGTGAAGGAACTTGTACAATTCCTAACTTCGTGCGGTTTTCTTCTTCCACTTGTTTCTCATCATATAAAAGAGTAGCTAAATTTAAACTTTTATTTAATAACATCGGAAATGGACGATATGCATCGATAGCAACAGGTGTTAAGACTGGGAAAATTTGTTCATCAAAATACTCTTCTATAAATTCTCTCTGTTCTTTCGTCAAATCATGGAATGTTAAACGCTCAATCCCCTCTAACTCCAGCGCTGGCAACACATAATTTTTAAACGTACCATACTGTACGGTCATTAATTCATGTGCTTTTATCGCAATTTTATTTAGTTGCTTTTTTGGTGTTAAGCCGGCCTTATTTTCTGGTTGGTTAAAACCGGCACTCACTTGATCCTTCAATCCTGCCACGCGTACCATAAAGAATTCATCTAAATTTGAGCTAAAAATGCTAATAAACTTTAATCTTTCTAAGAGTGGATTCGTTTCATCTTGTGCTTCTTGTAGTACACGTTCATTAAATGCTAACCAACTTAACTCTCGATTGTTGTAATAAGCTGTATCATTTAAATTTACTATATTCCCCTTCGATAATTCCATTCTCTTCACACTTCCCCTTGAAACTTTTTTACTATAATTTAGTTACTTTCATTTTAGCAAATTACAATATTATAAAGTGTAAATTTTTTGTAAAGACATCCGTACAACTCAATGCTTTAATTTAAATAATAAGTTAATATTTGTTTTCAATACTCTTTCTAGCTGTTTCTTCTGCTTTTCAGCTTGCACTTTTTCCGCTAACGCCGATTGTTCACATACAATTTCAAATGTTAATCCTTCTTTACTTTCTGTTATAGATATTGATTCAACAAGCGATCTTTGTCTTATATTTAAAGCTGCTGAAAATTGTAAAACAGCCCCTAAAAGGCGAATTTTCTTTTGTTCATTTTTATCAAACCATCCTTCAAATGGTGACAAATGTTGTTTGAATAACATTTTTGATTTATAAGACGCAATAAGCGCTAATCTTACTCGCTCTTTGTGCATCATACCATCAATTGTTTTATTCGCTAATAAATAAAACGTATGTAAGCGGCTCGCTTCTTCGTCTATATATTTGCCTATATTAAATACTTTCGCTGCTTGATGGAATACTTCCCAGTCTTTTACTGACATAGAAATCAGCCCTGTTTGTTCAAGTTGTTGACAAATCAATCTTCCATGTTTAATAAGCTGCATTACAAATTCCATATCCATTTCATATTCATGTGATAATAAATACAAACTTTCTTCGACCACGTTCGGATAATATGAAATCCCCAAATCTTTTGTCAACTCTTCATAGAAAACACCTTCTCGTAATCCTTTTCTACTTAATACAAATGATGGCGCCTCTATAACATTAACAAGCGTATGAAATACTTCGACTGCTGGAACAATTGTATCTGCTCGATCTTTTGCCAATCCTTCCAATTTTTGAAGTTCTATGAACGACAATGCTTCTAATTCTTCTTTCACATTTTTAATATCTTCTTCTTTCATCTTATATAAATGTACCCCTGCTATAGGATAACAAATTAAATTTTGATGAATTTTCACTAAGTTCCTCGCACTACCACCAATTGCAATAAGAGGCAACTTCTTATCAATTAACCATGGTAATGTTCGAAATTGATATTCTAAGTACGTTCGAATCTTTTCCAACTCTTCTTCAGTAGGTATGTCCTCTTTAATAAACTGCTTTAAAGAAAGTGCTCCAAAAGGAAAGCTATGATACTCTAAAATCTCTCTATTTCGAAAGTATGTAACTTCCGTACTTCCTCCACCAATATCTACTGTAATTCCTTCAGAGAACGAAGTTGAATTCATAACTGCTAAATAGCCGTAACGTGCTTCTTCATATTCTGATAATACTCTAAGAGTAAAGTCTGTTTGTCCTTCAACAAGTTTTTTAATTTCCTCTTGATTCTCAGCCTGCCTAATTGTTGCTGTTGCAACACAAAGTACATGGCGCAACTGATGGAATCGTGTACTTTCTTGAAATTGAAATAATGTTTGTAACAATACCTCTATTCCTTCTTCAATCAACACACCATCGACTAAGTAATTCCTTAACCTTGCAACCACTTTCGTATTTTCAATCTCTTTATAAAAACCTCCGTTTTGCTTTTCATAAATAACTAAACGCATTGTATTAGATCCAATATCTATAATGGCATATTGCTGTTTTAATATTTCTTTCAAACTTCTCACTCTTTCATTATCAAATTTCTAAAACACATTCTATTACTATTATACAAAATAGTTGTTTTTTGTAACAATATTGCTTTAATATTGAAAATATATACAATCACTTTTTGCATATAATAAAAATCGCTTTTACTTATGGTATAATAATGAAAAATTGAAAGGAGATTTAATATGAAACCTTCACAACCACAATCTCAATTACAAAACCAACATTCTATTAATCGACTAGCTCAATCTATTTTCGTTGTGAATCGTCATGCTAAAGCTGCAACTAATCCGAAGTATTTATACTGGTTAAAAAAGACAGCTTTAGAACGCCTAATTACTGAAAAAAAAGCTATTAAAGAAGGATTACATTTCTCTAGAAATCCACGTTTTAGCCAACAACAATCTGATGTTCTTATACGTTTAGGTGATTACTTTTTCCATATTCCTCCTACAAAAGAAGATTTTCGAATCCTACCACATCTCGGTCATCTTGAATCCTCCTATCGAAATCCGAAAACAACCTTATCTTTAACAGTAGCAAAAAAAACACTTCAAGATTATATTGGTCCTGAAGCGCTAAAACAAGAAAAAAAATTAAGTGAACCTGTCCCATGGTATAGTCGTACCTATACAAAAAAATAAAACAGTTTGGCCAATTGTAGGCCAAACTGTTTTATTTTTTCTCTTCTTTAATTTTAATATTTGCTTGTTTATAAAAAGCAATTTTTTCTGTATTATAAGACTTCGTAAATTCATTAAACTTGTCTTTTTCTGATTCAATATCTTTATAAGACTGATTTACTACTTTTACTTTTTCACTAATATCTTTTAATTTCGTACCTTTATCTTGTAACATTGTATATAATTCTTTTTCTTGTTTTAACGATTTATTATAGCTATCATACATTTTGTTAAATGAATCATGTCGTTTCTCATATGTGCTTTTCACTTTATCCGCTTGATCTTTCAATTTCTTATCTTCAATTTTCTTCACATATTTATCTGCCGATTTCACTTCTTCTTGTGCCTTATTTAAAGATTCTTTTTCTTTTTTAAGCACTTTTTCTCGTTCATCTGTATTTTTCACTGCTTGGTTTAGTTTTTCCTTAACAGTTTGATTATTATCTTTTCCTTCTTGAACAATCTGGTTATATAATTCTTGTCCCTCTTTCTCTAAAGTTTCAAGTTTTTTTGCATCTTCAAACATTGTTTTTTCTTGCTTTGCAGCATTTTCAAATGCAACATATAATTCCTCTTCTGGTTTCGGTCCGAAACAACCCGCTAGTAAAGTCATTGATAATGCAGTTACAATTGCTAATTTACTATATTTCAACATCTTTTTCCTCCTACTTATATACGATCATCGTGTAAAAAGCTATGAAATTATATAACCTTCTATAAACTCCACACTCGCACCTTTTTCACGAAAATCATTCATATTGTTTATAATGCTTGTACAAATTGTATTACTTGAAATTACATTTTCCGTTTTTGAACTAAATAGTAGTTCCATATCCATCTTTTACTTGGCACTTTTTAAAACCTATTGATATTATGTATTACACAAAAGTACAACGGAATTCATCACAACCATAATAATTTGAAGAACAACAGTAATCATTCACCTGATAAAAGATGTTCGTTGTTCTCACACGTCTATCATTCCCTTTCCCGCTTTCTATCAAATAATCTCTTCGTTCATTTTACACAGTATAAATGCTATCTTGCAACAACTTACAATTATTCTTGCCATTCCCTAAAAAGGAAAAGTGTAGAGTATACTTTCCTCTACACTTTTAAAATGAAACACATTGTGCAAAATGCATTGACACATCCATCATAATTATATGCCTATTTCATATATTTTTAAAGACTTTTATTACAAAAAAAGTTCTTTTTGTAATAAAAGTCAAAAAAATGTTACAATAAAAACTTCTTCATATCATATTTCTTCAAATCAAAATTTCACTTATTTTTTTACAAATTTCTATGCTGGTACAATTGATTTTGTGCCTTTCTTAACAATTCTTCAAACGTTTTTCCTTCTATAGGATAACTAGCAGCCCCAAATAATAGAGTCATACTTACCAAACCATTTTCTATTTCACTTTCAATATTTTTCATTAATCGGTTTGTTATTGTCGACTTTTCATGTCCGTTATCAATCGCCACAATCACATACTTATTTTCATCCCACTTCGTAACGACATCACCTTTACGAATTGTCTTTACAATCGTGCTCTCCAATTTTTGTACTAACACCTCCAATTTTTTTTCTTGCACTGTTTCTTTTAGTCCTTTCCATTCTTTCACAGAAAGAATGTACACTGTAATATTATGAGAATCTCGTTCTGATAAAGCAGCTACTTTCTCAAAAAAATCAACTACAAAATCATTACTTGCCATTCCTCCTACTTCCGTATCCATACGCCCACTCGCTTTTTTATCATACCAATGTCCAAAATAATAGCTGAGTATCATTTGCAATATATAAATAATAAAGACGGTATAAAATGATCGCGAATCCAGTTTTGTAATTACATCCTGAAGCGCAATCCATTCTGTAACTGCCACTGTATTCCCAAGTAATAATCCACTAATTTTCCCTTTATGTTTCATACTTCACCTCCCTTCTATACCAATATATGTTTCTATAACAATTATGTTTTTCTACAAAATAAAAAATGTACATATTGAGTGTACATTTCCGCTTAAGCTTGTCTACCATTTCTATTCTATTTCATATATATGCCATGCATCATTTTAGAAATATGGTGACCTACATGCTACAAAAGAAAAATCTATCAGATATTATACGTTTACTATCGGGGTTTCTGTAGTCGCTAAAATTACTATTTAATTCTTTCGGAGTAAACTTCATTACATACAATCAAATCGACGCTATTGTAAATATGGATCGAACAAAAAAGGGAATCAAAAAGGGAATCAAAAAGGAACCTTTCATACAGGTTCCTTTTTATCATTGCCGTACAACAACTTCATTTGTTTGCAACGGACCATATGATACTCCGTTATATTGAAATGTATATGTAGCCTGAAATAGTGTGTTTTTGAGTTCTTTATCTTTATTTGCTTTTATTTTACAAATTAATTCTACCTTCTCATTTGGTAATAAATTATCAATTCTCCACCTTACAAGCTGGAACAGAAACTCGCTCATCCCCTTATCAACCTTTAATGAATTTGGAATATAGGCAAAATAATCTCGAATCATATGACTTACTACAACTCGTGAAATCATTTCCATTCCTTTATTTTCAACTTCAATTCGAATAATAAGTATGTCGTTTACATCATAGGTCAGTTCATATGAAAATTTTTCTTTATACATACTACGGATTTGTAATGTAACTGCTACGTTAGGACATTCATTTTCCTTTTTTGAGCCATCAATCCATAATACCGGTTGTAGCGGTATTGAACGCCTTCCTTGATCCGGAATTCGTTTCCATATTTTCATAATAATATTCACCCCATTTCAGATGCATCATATCCATACGACCTTATTCTGCCTCTCTACACAATATTAATAAAGCTCGTTACAAACGATATATAGTTATTACTCTTCCTTTTATCCTATTCGACAAAGTAAAGAAAAAACCATTTTTCATCTGTTAACAGCAGGTATTCTTACTGAAATATTTTTTTACAATTTCCTTCATTGACTTTTACCAATACTAAGTATTACTCACTCTTTCGCTGTCCATACAACAGAATATTTTGACGGAAGAAAAAGTTTGCCTTTTAGTCAAACTTGACTATAATATTCTTTATGGCTTTGTCAGTGCACTTGTGTAAATTGATTTTTAAAAATATATTTATAATTTTTATGCGCTGCACTCAAAACTTAATATAGTTTACTTATTATTAAAGGAGGGTTATCTTTGGAATCTCAATTATCAAAAAAAGACTCCAGCAAGACAAAATTTGTTGTTGCGGGTTTACTACTTGGTATTTTAATGGCGGCAATGGATAATACAATCGTTGCAACAGCAATGGCAACAATCGTTGGAGACCTAGGAGGATTTGACAAGTTCGTTTGGGTCACGTCTGCATATATGGTAGCAACAATGGCAGGAATGCCTATCTTCGGAAAACTTTCTGATATGTACGGACGGAAACGCTTTTATATTGGTGGCCTTATTCTTTTCTTGTTCGGTTCTGCACTTTGTGGAACAGCATCTAGTATTGAGCAATTAAGTATTTATAGAGCAATTCAAGGAATTGGTGGCGGAGCTCTTATGCCTATCGCCTTCACTATTATGTACGACATATTCCCACCAGAAAAGCGCGGAAAAATGACAGGGCTATTCGGTGCTGTTTTCGGAACATCTAGTGTATTCGGCCCTTTATTAGGTGCTTATATTACAGACTATATAAGTTGGCATTGGGTCTTCTATATTAATATTCCATTAGGACTTATCTCCTTCTTCTTCATTACGAAATATTATAGTGAATCTCTAGAATTTAGAAAACAAAAAATTGATTGGGCTGGCGCTATTACACTTGTTATTAGTATCGTTTGCTTAATGTTCGCATTAGAACTTGGTGGTAAAGAATACGCATGGGATTCCACTGTAATTATCGGCTTATTTACAACAGTTGTTATTATGCTTATTATTTTCTTCTTCGTAGAACGAAAAGCAACCGAGCCTATCATTTCTTTCCATCTATTTAAAAAACCTTTATTCGCAGCTAGCCAAGGTGTTGCCTTTTTCTATGGTGCCGCTTTTATCATCTGTACAGTTTATATCCCAATCTTCGTTCAAGGTGTTCTCGGTGGTTCAGCCTCAAATGCTGGATTAATTTTAACACCTATGATGATTGGCTCTGTAATTGGAAGTCAAACGGGTGGACAGTTAGCTTCTCGAACAAGTTATCGTAACATTATGATGGCATCTGGAGTTTTCTTCGTTCTTGGCATTTATTTACTAAGCACTTTAACAATGGACACACCTCGCCTACTCGTAACACTATTTATGGTTCTCGCTGGACTTGGTGTTGGTTTCTCATTCTCAGTTTTAAGTATGTCTTCGATTCACAAATTAGAAATGAGAGACCGTGGTTCTGCTACATCAACAAACTCATTTTTCCGTTCACTCGGTATGACTCTTGGTGTAACGATTTTCGGTACAATTCAAAATCATATTTTTACAGATAAACTAAACACTCTCTTCCCACCTGAACTAGCAAAATTAGCTCCAAAGGGTGGAGACACAAGTTTCTTATTATCACCAAGTGCTACCGATAAAATACCAACTGAAATATTAACTGGTATTAAAGAAGCTCTAGCTACATCTATTGCCAGTACATTCTTCTGGGCACTGATCCCGGCTGTACTAAGTATTATTTGCATTTTACTTATGGGAAATGAGCGTCTTTTTACAGGACCAAAAACGAAACAAAAACAAAAGCAGGTAAGTTAGTATAGAAAAAAGAAACGGCATACCCTTTATGAAAAAGGGTATGCCGTTTATAATATATAAAGTAAATCTTTGATCAGTAAGGAACCATTCCTACTGGTTATTATCCCTCACCAATCGGGATCAAGTTTCTATATACAGGAGAAAGAAACAGTAAACAAAAACATAGACAAAAGTGTGCATATATAGCAAAAAAGTAATTATGAAACAATATAAACCAAAAGAATTTTCAGAAATGCTTAATGTCTCTGTTAAGACATTGCAAAGGTGGGACAATCAAGGTGTTTTAACTGCTTACCGAAACCCAAAAGGAAGATATTTTGTATCTGTACTTTGCGAATTGGAAGAAATGGCAACAAAGTTAGCACTCAATAAAATAGGTCTAGGGATTGATTTAGGAGTGAAGGATTTTGCTACACGTAGCGATGGTATCGTTCATGAAAACATCAACAAAACAATAAAAGTAAAAAAGATAGAAAAACGGTTAAAACGTGAACAACGCTCTTTAGCACGTAAATTTGAAAATCTAAAAAAAAGAGGTGAAAAATCTGTTACTAATAAAAGAGTGAATATAGATAAAAATGTTCTTAGAGTGCAAAAGTTGCATGCTCGATTAGCGAATATTCGAATAGAATATGTAAAGTCTATTGTAACGAATGTGGTGAAAACCAAACCAACGTTTATTACAGTAGAAGATTTGAATGTGAAAGGTATGATGAAGAATAAACATTTATCTAAAACAATTGCCAAGCAGTCTTTTTTTACTTTTAAAACGTGGCTTTTGACGAAATGTGAGGAATATGGAATTGAATTACGTCAAGTAGACCGGTTTTATCCATCGTCAAAGTTATGCTCATGTTGCAGTCAAAAGAAAGCGGATTTAAAGCTATCTGACCGAGTATATACATGTGAATGTGGCAATGTAATGGATAGAGATTTGAACGCAGCGATCAACCTTTTACAAGCAAAAGAATATACAATACTAACGTAAATAGTTTGTATATATGTACGGTGGGCTACATCGGAATTTACGCCTGTGGAGTGTCACAGCAAACTGTAGTAGCAAGTGATTAGCGAGGCAGGGCACGTAGAAGCAGGAATACTCTAAGAATATACATTTGTCTATATTTTTAGTAGCAGTTGAGACAGCATGAGCATGAAATTAGTCATTCTCGGCTTACTACTCGAAGGAGATAAACATCCATATGAAGTGCAGCACATCATGAAAGAAAGACAAATGGACTGTTACATTAAATATGCAAAAGGATCACTTTACTATGCCTTTGAGCAATTAGAAAAACAAGGGGCAATTCGTGTTACAACTATTGTTCGAGATACAAATAGACCAGATAAAACAATTTTTCATATAACAGACGAAGGTAAGCGGTTATTTCACACGTTACTATTAAAACAATTCGAGGCAAAAAATCAAATATATAAACCAATTTATTCGGCACTCTCTTTCGCTCATTTTGGTAATGATCAAGAGTTAGTTCCTATTTTAGAAAAGAAGAAAAATGACACCATTCAATATTTACATAATATGCAAACTATTTATGATTGTAGCAAAGGAAAAATTCCACGTGCACAACTATATATTTTGCAAAGCGTTATTGAACATATTACAGTGGAATTGCAATGGTTAAACACCCTTCTTGCAGATGCTGTTGCCGGGCGACTTTCAGAAATTGATATAGATACGGATTAAACTTTTAAAATAGAAACTGTAAAATGACAATATAGTTATTTTATTTCAAAGTCTAAAACAAGTATAACCCCATTCTAATTTAGGTTGGGGTTATGCTTGTTTAATTTTCTATATAAGATAAACCAATTATTTAATAACATAACTGGCATCTTATGTATGTATAGGTACCCATTTCTTTATAAATTTAATCGCACTTTATTTCAATTCTCCTCATGTTTCTTCACTCTAAAAAAATCAGAAAAATGAAAATAATTAAAATAAAAAACTTTAGAATTTTCTTATTTCAAAACAGTAGACAAAATTCCAAAAATTGTGTTAGAATTTGTTTCAATATCATATCGCTTGTTAAATTCCTTTCAAAAGGAAAATGGGTACACGAACAGTTTGTTTCGTGTTTAAAAGGGAAGCTTGGTGAAACTCCAACACGGTCCCGCCACTGTAAATGCTGAGATTTCTTTTTAATGCCACTGTGAAAACGGGAAGGTGAAAGAAATCATATGAAGCATAAGTCAGGAGACCTGCCTGTTTTAACAACACTGATAGATTCACGGATGATGATGAGGTGTTAAAACAAAAAGGAAGGCTTATTTTCTATGCCTTTATACTTTTTGTTATAGGTATTTCCTAGTAAACGGAAATGCTTACTTTCAATTAGGGAGGAATTTGAAATGGCTATTCAAACAAGTAACTTAGGTTATCCACGTATCGGACTACAACGAGAGTGGAAAAAAACATTGGAAGCTTTTTGGTCTAATAAAATCGATGAAGAACAATTTTTAACAACAATGAAAGAAATTCGTCTTAAACACGTTAAAGCACAGCAAGAAAAAGGGATTGAACTTATTCCAATTGGCGACTTTACATATTATGATCACGTTTTGGATACTGCTTATATGCTAGGATTTATCCCATCACGTTTTTCTCAGTTTACATCTTACCTTGATGTATATTTCGCAATGGCGCGTGGCTCTAAAGATCACGTAGCTTCCGAAATGACAAAATGGTTTAACACAAACTATCATTATATCGTTCCTGAATATGAAGAAGGATTACAAATCTCTTTAAAAGATAATCGTCCACTTCGCTTATACGAAGAGGCAAAACAAGAATTAGGAGTAGATGGAAAACCTGTTATTTTAGGACCATATACTTTCTTGAAATTAGCTAAAGGCTATACACAAGAGCAATTTGCTACTATTTTAAAACAGTTAGTTGCACCTTACGTACAACTGCTTTCAGAACTACATGCAGCTGGTGCACAAATCATTCAAGTTGATGAACCGATTTTCGCTTCTTTAACGAAAGAAGAAGTTCAACAAGCAAAAGAAATTTATGAAGCTATTCGTAAAGAAATTCCAAATGCGAATCTTCTTTTACAAACATATTTTGATAGTGTAGAAGAAAACTATGAAGAAATCATTACATTCCCAGTATCAAGTATTGGATTAGATTTCATTCATGGTAAAGAAGGTAATCTACATGCTATTTCAAAATATGGATTCCCAGCTGATAAAACTTTAGCTGTTGGTTGTATAGATGGCCGTAACATTTGGAGAGCCGATCTTGATGAAGTTCTTACGTTATTTACAACGTTACAAAAACAAGTCCAAACGAAAAACTTCATCGTTCAGCCTTCTTGTAGCTTATTGCATACGCCAATCGATAAAACAGAAGAAACTCACTTATCGACTGAGCTATTTGACGCGTTGGCATTTGCAAATCAAAAATTAGAAGAGTTAGTTCTTATTCATTCCGCTCTAACTCAAGGTACAGAAAGCATTCGTAATGAGCTGGAAACATATCGAAATGTACATCATACGATTCGTTCATCTGCTGCACGTAATCGAAAAGATGTCAAAGCAGCACGAACAGCACTAAAAGAAGAAGATTTTTCACGACCTCTTCCATTTGAAAAACGATATGAATTGCAACAAGTTGCTCTGAAGTTACCGTTGTTACCAACAACAACTATCGGTAGCTTCCCGCAAACAACTGAAGTTCGCCAAACGCGAAAAGAATGGCGTAACGGTGTTATTTCAAATGAACAATATGAACAATTTATTGAAAAAGAGACAGAAAAATGGATTCGTTACCAAGAAGAAATTGGTCTTGATGTTCTTGTACATGGTGAGTTTGAAAGAACTGACATGGTCGAATATTTTGGTGAACGCCTTGCTGGTTTCTCATTCACTAAAAACGGTTGGGTGCAATCATACGGTTCCCGCTGCGTAAAACCACCTGTTATTTATGGTGATGTAGCCTTTATTAACGGAATGACTATTAAGGAAACTGTTTATGCACAAAGCTTAACAGAGAAAGTTGTAAAAGGCATGTTAACTGGACCTGTTACGATTTTAAATTGGTCCTTCGTTCGAAATGACATTCCAAGAAAAGAAGTTTCATATCAAATTGCATTAGCTCTTCGTCATGAAATTGAACTACTTGAATCTTCCGGAATTCGAGTAATTCAAGTCGATGAGCCAGCACTTCGTGAAGGAATGCCACTAAAAGAAAAAGATTGGGACGCTTATATTACATGGGCAGTACAATCCTTCCTTTTAGCCACTTCATCTGTAGCAAATGAAACACAAATTCATACTCATATGTGTTACAGTAACTTCGAAGATATCGTTGATGCGATTCGCGCATTAGATGCAGATGTGATTTCTATCGAAACATCAAGAAGTCACGGTGAATTTATTGATACATTAAAACATACAACATATGAAAAAGGCATCGGTCTAGGTGTATATGATATTCATAGCCCACGTGTACCAAGTAAAGATGAAATGTATAAAATCGTAGAACAATCTTTAAAAGTATGCGATCCTAAATATTTCTGGATTAATCCTGATTGTGGTTTAAAAACGAGAAGAACAGAAGAAGTTATTCCAGCTTTAGAGCACATGGTGCAAGCGGCAAAAGACGCTCGTTCCTTGCTAAAAACAAACGCATAATAAAAATGGGGTATCCTTTTTGAGGATACCCCATTTTTTATTCTTTACTTTCAAAAAAGAATTCATATTGTATTTTATATAATTCATCATCCGTTGGTTCTTCAAGGGGTGTTGCCTGTAATACAACCGTATACTCACCATTTGGAATAGGAATTTGAAATTTATTTGAAAGAATACTTGTTACAACGATACATTCATTTTCAACTGTAAAAGGAACTGTAACCGTTCTAATTACTTCTTCTTTCTCAATATGTTTCCCTGGGGTCACTTTTACTTCACAAGTATAATCAGAAAGTGCTTCAAAAATAACAGTTCCATCCGTCTTCGCATAACCTCTCTCAAAATCTTCATCCGTCCAGTCAACGTAAGGCTGATCACCGTCATAGTTCATCAACATTAATTGCGAATACGAAATTGTTAACTCCATCGTTTCCCTCCTCCTTCATTATGAAATATACAACTACTACTTTACGTCAAATTTTACACGCGTACCATCTGGGTATTTATCTAACTTATTTCCTACCCAAGAGCCTGCTCCGCGATTATCTGCTGGACTTATATATTCGATGTGCGCTCCTTTTCCGCCTTCTTTACACATCGCCATTGGCCATTCATCACGATCATACCCTTTTTTTGATGGGTATGGAGCTAACGATAATTTTCTTCTATCCGCAGCGCCACCACGGTCGATTGTACACACTTCTGAATGCCCTTCTTTTATAGCATCCGTAATATGTTTCCCTGTCTCTGGGTATCGATCTTTCGGAAATTCTAGAACTTGATCATACGCATTTGTTTTTTTAATACTTGTTTCCTCTGGAACAAGCACTTCATACACCGCTACTACAATAGAAAGAATTGCAATAATTGAAATGATAATACCTTTTAATTGCTTCATGTATACCTCCATGATTCTACCAGTTTCTTTTCCTCAGTTATTATAACAAACTTCTCCTGTATATGTTTTCAGACATTATTTTAGCTCTTCTTCGCCATTCCGCCAAAAACTCTCATTTTTCTTCATCTTTTCACTAATGCTGTAGAAAACTAATAACCTTCCGACATTCTTTTTCAAAGGAAGTCCTCATAAAAGATTGAAATGATATATACGATACTTTTTGGGGAGGAAATATTATGGAAGCTACCTATAAAACGAAAGATGTGACGAATAAAACAGGCATCCCAAAACATATAGTCCGCAAATATAGTCAACTGTTAGAAGAACATGGTTATATAATTTCCAAAACAGCTGATGCTCGTATTTATAAACTTGATGATTTAAAACTATTGAAATCTATACATGAAAGAGCTGCTACATTGCAGGAAGATATTTCAGAAACGATACCAATTATTTTAAAAGAAAAAGAGGCCCCACCTGTACCAGTTATACAAAATACGCAAGAAATACAACCGAAAGAAAAAGAAGATGGGCGCAACTTCGAGGAATTCATGTTAAAACTTGAAATGCTCGCTCAACTAAATGAAGCCATTATTCATCAAAATTCTACCCTTATTACCCAAAATCGTTTAAAAGATGAAAAGCTAGATGAGTTGATGCAACAAGTTTATGTAAAAGAAGGATCTCAGGAAAAAATGCTACAAGAGTTAGTGGATCATGCCGCTCAAACAGATGCTCTGCAAAAAGAAAAGATGGACTTATTAATGAATCATATGTATAAACGAGAATCTAAACAAGAAGAAAAAATGAATAAACTCGTAAATCAAATTTATAATAAAGATAGCAACCGTGATGCACAACTTATGCAAGTAATTCGCGAAATTCAAGAAACAAAAAGATTAGTCGCCGCTTCAAAAGAACAAAGCTTTTTCCAATCATTTAGAAGTTTATTTAGCCGAACAAAACAAGAAAAAACAACTGAATAGCATAATATATTTTTTCTAATATAAAATAAAAAGTTACCTTCTATCGGTAACTTTTATTCCTTATTTCTTACAGCTGGCAATATAATAATCGCTTCAGTTCCTTTCCCACTTTCACTTTTATATTCCAGCGTACCATTATGCGCTTGTAAAATACTAAATGTTACCATTAGTCCTAATCCTGTCCCTTTTTCTTTTAAAGAATAATACGGTTGTCCGAGCCTTGCTAATTGTTCTTTCGTCATTCCAACACCACTATCTTTAACTCTTATTACAATCGTTTCATCTTTTTGTATAGCCGTTACTTTTAAATATCCTTTATTTCCTTGAATTGCTTCAATACCATTTTTAACAACATTCATAATGGCTTGCTTCAATTTCGTTTTATCACCGATCGTATAAAGACTTTCAGAAATCTCAACTTGCAAATATACACCTTGCATCGCTGCAAATGATGACATAAGAGTCGTCATTTCTATTAATTGAGCTGATAAGCAAATATGTTCTTTTTTCTCAATTTGTGGCCTTGCTAAATTTAAATAATCTGAAATAATTTGTTCTGCCCGGTCCAATTCAGCTAATACGAGACGCATATAATCCTTGTTCTTCACATCTTCCGTACTTTCTAGCAATTGAATAAAACCACGAACAACAGTGAGCGGATTTCGAACCTCATGTGCAACACTTGCTGCTAACTCACTTACAATATTAAGTTTCTCTGACTTTTGCATCTCTGTACGTAGTATTGCATTTTCATTTAAATATTCTGTTAAGTACACCTGAAATACCATTGTCATAACCATAATAAGCGAAGCAAATATATATCCGCTATATAAGTGTGAAACATATGGTGTAAACCCCGTTTCTAACAGAACGTTAATCATACCAATCACTAAAGAAACAAGTACGTACAATGATGAAATCATAAATGCTAAAATTAGCTTCTTATCCCTTGAAAATAGAGACCATTTCTTTGATAAAAATAATGGAACTATCAATAGAAATATTACTTCTATGACTGGAAGAAGGTTTATGCCCTTTAGCGCCCATTCATAGATAACAAAAATAACGGCCGGGATTAAACCAACAATCCCACCATATAAAAAACCACTAACAATTGGGATTGGGTGAAAGTTATACCCGCAAACGTCCCCAAAACAAATAGAATATGTCATAGAGAGAACGAGTGTAATGCTAGATAAAAACATAATAAAGTAGCGGTTCGGCTTCGGAGGCATTTCTTGATAACGATTTAAACGAATCGCTTCGTATAAAAATAGTGGCAAAATAATGATTGCAATTTGGATCATTAAATCACGGATAAGCTCCATAGCCTCTCATCCCCTATATGTATTTTGATATGATTATATCATTTTACAGGTTTGTTTGTTTTAAAATTTTGATTTTTCTTAACATATTTGTTAATTCTTTGTTAACAACACATAATAATTGTTACAGATTTTCGAAATGAATGTAAACCCTGTACCAAATTTCTGCCCGACAGTATACAATGAATACGGATTACAAAGAAAATAAAAAATACTTCATAAGACGGACAACTATAGCAAAATACAGCATATAATCCATACTATCTATGTTTACAAATAAGTGATCATTATTTTAGTAGGAGGAAGATAAATATGGCGGGTACTACGCTTGTTTTAAAAGAAGAAAATTTGGTCGTTCTAGAAAACGTTGAAAAATCAGTGTATGAAGAGTTACAGCATAAAACAGGAGAAGAAAATTGCACATGCGCTGTGAATGAATCAGTTGTTCACCTTGGCAAAGTATCCTCTGTACTTTGGAATGAAGATGAAATAGATTGGGAATACGGATATTAAAAAGTCGCTTACAGCGGCTTTTTTTCTATTATTCCTCTCTTTCTACATACCATATACGCAAGCGAAATGATAGAAAATATGTTAAAATGAACTTAATTTTCAAACGGAAGAAAGGGAGATACAATGGAACAATTCATTAACCCTAGAGTAAAGGACATCCAAATTTCTGGAATCCGTCAATTCTCTAACATGATTCAAAACTATGATAATCTTATCTCTTTAACAATTGGACAACCTGATTTTCCTACACCTTCTCTCGTAAAAGAAGCGGCAAAACGGGCTATTACAGAAAATTATACAAGCTATACACATAACGCTGGTTTACTAGAGTTACGCAAGGCAGCTTGTAACTTTGTAAAAGATAACTATGATTTACATTATTCACCTGAAAACGAAACCATCGTTACAATCGGTGCTAGTGAAGCAATTGATGTTGCATTTCGAACGATTTTAGAGCCAGGAACAGAAGTCATTTTACCTGCCCCTATTTATCCAGGGTACGAGCCGATTATTCGATTATGCGGTGCAACCCCTGTATTTATAGATGTTCGTGAAACTGGCTTCCGTTTAACAGCCGATGCACTAAAAAATGCCATTACAGAAAAAACAAGATGCGTCGTACTGCCGTATCCTTCTAATCCAACTGGTGTAACTTTATCAAAAGAAGAACTACAGGATATTGTAAATGTTTTAAAAGATAAAAATATTTTCGTCCTTTCTGATGAAATTTATAGCGAACTTGTATATGAACAAACACATACATCGATCGCTCATTTCCCAGAAATGCGCGAAAAGACTATCGTCATTAACGGTTTATCAAAATCGCATTCTATGACTGGCTGGCGTATCGGTCTATTATTCGCACCAAACTATTTAGCTGGGCATATATTAAAAGTTCATCAATACAACGTAACGTGCGCTACTTCAATCGCTCAATATGCTGCAATTGAAGCATTAACAGCTGCTAAAGATGCACCAAAAATGATGCGTCATCAATACAAAAAACGCCGTGATTACGTATATAATAGACTTATTCAAATGGGCTTAACAGTTGAAAAGCCAACAGGTGCATTTTACTTATTCCCATATGTTGGTCATTTAACATCTTCATCATTTGATTTTGCACTTGATCTTGTGAAAGAAGCTGGACTTGCCGTCGTTCCTGGAACAGCATTCTCTGAATATGGTGAAGGCTACCTTCGCTTATCCTATGCATATAGTATTGAAACTTTAAAAGAAGGCTGTGACCGTTTAGAAGCCTTTCTACAACAAAAAAGCTAAGAGTTAAACTCTTAGCTTTTTTTATGCATAATGATCGCAAGTTTGACGCTTCAGTAATTTATGCGGAATAATGATACACTTTGCAGTAGACTCCGCATTCTCTACTTTATCAACTAAAGCTTTTGCTGCCTCATATCCTAGCTGATATATATTCACGTCAACTGTTGAAAGCGGAGGACTCGCAATTTCTGATAATAAAGCATTATTAAAGCTTACAATTGAAACATCCTTCGGTACAACGAATCCTTTTTTAGAAAGTGCACTTAGCACACCAAGTCCAATCAAGTCATCCGTTGCCATAATTGCTGTCGGTGGTTGCTTTAGCCCCATTAATTCCTCCACGGCTTGTTGACCACTTTCTCTTGAAAAATCAAAATGTAAAATATACTCTTTCGGCAATACAATGTCTGCTAATTTTAAAGCATCACTCATACCAGCCAAACGATCTCTCGTCACAAGTAAATCTGATCCACCGCCGATGAACGCGATTTGTTTATGACCTAATGAAATCAAATATTCTGCTACTTCTCTTGCAGCTGTATAATTGTCATTATCTACATATGTAATTTCTTCTTTACGATCATATGGTTTCCCGATTAATACGAACGGGAAATTTTGTTTATGTAAATATTGAATAATCCGATCATTCTCTCTTGAATATAAAAGAATAATGCCACCAATTTGACGCCCCTGCACCATCTTTACAACACCATTAAAAATTTCATCTTCCGTTTCACCTGTCGACATATAAAGCGCATACCCTTCCACATGTGCAAACGAACTAATCCCTCTTATAACTTCTGGGAAAAACGGATTTTGAAAAGCTTTACTTGCAGAACTTGGCATAACAAGGCCAAGTGTTTTTGTTGTTTGGTTAGCTAGGTTTCTTGCGTTTAAATTAGGATGATACCCTAGTTCACTCATTACTTTCCGAACACGACGCTTTGTTTTTTCACTTATACTTGGATTATCAGCAATTACACGAGAAACGGTAGATGGTGCTACATTCGCCTTCTTCGCCACATCTTTAATTGTAACTGTCATAAAAATCCCCCTCCTTTCACTTCTCTGCCATTTTATATATTTTCATCTTGCACCCGTTGCAAGTAATAGGGGAAGTCATAAACTTTCATTGATTCTATCTTGTAAAACCTATCATATTCTCCCTCTCCATGTATTGTAAGGGATAGAGCTCTTTTTTCCTATACTATAATATACTATTTATTTCACTTCTTTTCATATGGGATGTCAAATCTCTTTTCATCTCCCTATAAAATGTTTTATAGGAAGATGAAAAGAAAAATGGGACATAATGTCCCATTTTTCATCCTTTCGTACCTCCAGCAGTTAAACCAGAGATAAAGTATTTTTGTAGTGATAGGAATAAAATTGAAATTGGGATTGCAATCAATACGGAACCCGCTGCGAACGTTGTAAATTCATTCCCAAATTTCTTCGCCACCATTTCATATAATCCAACTGCTAACGTATAATTTTCTGGTGTGCGCAAAATAATACTCGCTAAAATAAAATCTGTAAATGGGCCGATGAAAGTAAATAACGCTACAACCGCTACGATTGGCTTTGCAAGTGGCATAATGATTTGCCAAAAAATACGAAAATGTCCTGCTCCATCCATACGAGCTGACTCATCCAATTCTTTCGGGATCGTATCAAAATACCCTTTCATAAGCCATGTATTCATTGGAATTGCCCCGCCTACATAAATTAAAATTAATGCAAGGTGCGTATCAATTAATCCTGTTAACTGTGCTAATACGTATAAAGCGATTAACGCTGCAAAGTTTGGAATCATTTGCAAAATTAAAAATGTTAATAAACCATTTTTTCTTCCAACAAAACGGTATCTCGAAAATGCATAAGCAGTAAAACTAATTGCTAACACTGAAAAAATCATCGTTAAAACACTTACTTTTAATGTGTTTTTATACCATAGTAAATAATTACTATTCTCTAAATCTAATAACTTACGATAATGATCTAGCGTTGCATTTTGCGGAATAATACTTGATCCAGATAAACTATCACCCGGATTAAACGATGAGCCAATAATCCATAATAATGGATAGAAAATGATGGCACACATTACGAAAATAACGAGATAACTTAATGAGAGACGTAACATCTTTTGTCTTTTAATATTCATTTACATCATATCCTCTTCTTGGAATGATTTTGTTCTCTTAAATTGCCATAACGCAACTGTAATAACGATTAACGATAAGATCATTGTAAGAGCTGCTGCTTTTCCGTACTGCGCGGAAGTCATCGTTAACTTATAAATCCATGAAATTAAAATATCTGTTCCACCTGCGTCTTGTCCAGCTACAGCAGGACCTCCGCCGTTAAATAGATAGATGATACTAAAGTTATTAAAGTTAAACGTATATTGCGTAATTAATATTGGTGCTGTTGCATATAGAACAAGTGGCAATGTAATTTTACGAAACTGTTGCCAAGCTGTAGCTCCATCTACTGTAGCCGCTTCGTATAATTCTCCTGGAATCGATTGCAGTATACCTGTTGTCATTGCAAAGACGAACGGGAATCCAAGCCACGTTTGAATCATAATTAAAGCAATCTTCGCCCAAAATGGATCTGTCATCCAAGCAATCTTTTCAATTCCGAATAAAGCTAATACTTGATTGTTAATCGCTCCAAATGTTTCATTAAACATACCAGAGAAAACAAGAATAGATACGAATGCTGGGACCGCCCACGGTAAAATGAAGATTGTTCGAATAATCGCCTTCCCTTTAATACCAGGCTGATTTACGATAATCGCTAAGAAAATACCAAGTGCAACTTGTAATGTCGTTGCAACGAATGTCCAGATGACAGTCCAAGAAAATACACTTAAAAACGTTTCTCTCCACATCGGTAATGTAAAGATATCAATAAAGTTTTTAAATCCTACCCAATCTACTAATTTAGCTGGAGGAGAATGATATAAATCATAGTTCGTAAATCCAATTAAAATTACGAAAATGATTGGAAATACAACGACAAAGATAAGTAATAAAAACCCTGGTGAAACCATTAAATACGGAAAACCTTGGTCTAGTAAATTACGGTATTGCTCTTTTACAGAGTTTAACGGTGTTCCTATATCCCGTTTCTTTCCGTTTTGGTATGCATCATATAAATTAAATGCATATATTCCGAGTCCAAACACGATGACAATGAGTGCCAAGATTCCTTCTACTAATAGAAAGACAGAATGGTCACGTGGAACTTCTGTACCAAGCGTTACAATTCCCCATAATCCCATATTTAATAAATCAGCAAAGGCTACAATAAATGAACCTGTTAATACTAGAAAAATAAGACCTTTTACAAATTGTTTATTATACATTTGGCCCACGCCTGGAATGATTGATAACATGGTTGCCATTTTCCTATGTTTTGAACCGTTTAAGCCGTTTGCTGGTTCCATAGATGTTTGCATGTTCCTTCCCCCTTTTTTCTTGGGAGAGAATTCGTGCCCCTCATATTAGAGGCACGAATTTCACCTTATTTTTTCTTACTATGATTTGCCTCAATATTACCTTTAATTTGCTTCACTGCATTATCAAGTGCTGCTTTTGGTGCCTCTTTATCCGTAACAACTAATTGAAGCGCATCTCCAGCTGGTTTCCATACTTCTTGCATTTCTGGAATGTTTGGCATTGGAATTCCATTTTCAGATTGTGTTGCGACTGCTTTTGCAGCTTCGTTATCTTTAATAATTGGATCTTCCATTACTGCTTTTACTGGAGGAATTTCTTTCGTCTTCTCAAATCGAATTTTTGCGTTTTCTTCATTCGTTACCCATTCAGTGAACTTTGTAGCTAAATCATTTTGTTTAGAGAAACTTGTTACATGCCATCCTTTAACCCCAACAAACGTTTTCATTGGTTGACCATTTGGTAATTTCGGCATTGGAGCAACGCCATAATCAATTCCGTTCTTTTCCATTGCTTGGAACGCCCAAGGGCCGTTCATGATAGATGCTGCTTTTCCTTCATTAAATAGCCCATCAGCAGCAGGTCCACCAGATTCACCGATAATACCTTTCGGGAATAACTTTTCTTTGTACCATTTTTGAAGATACTCAGCACCTTGTACTGCTCCGCTATTATTTAATCCAACATCACTTGCATTTGGCTTTCCATCTTTTTCACCAAACACATAACCACCCATACCTGCCATGAATGCATTAGCAAAGTAGAAGTTATCTCCTAATGCTAAAAATCCGTACTTGCCATCTTTCGTAAATTCTTTTGAGAAGTTAAACAGCTCGTCCATCGTTTCTGGCGCTTTTGGCATTAGTTTTTTATTGTAAATAAAGACTGGTGTCTCAATTGCTTTTGGTAAACCATATAATTTTCCGTTATATGTCTGTGCTTCTATTGATGAATCAGTAAATTTACTCTTTACAGCATCATCAGCTTTCACTTCAGAAAGTAAACCTTCTGTTACTGCATTTCCGATTTGATCATGTGGCAATGTTACAACATCTGGTCCCGTCCCCGCTGGTCCATCAAGGCGTAACTTCTTCACTTGATCTGTCATTTGCATTTCAACAACTTTTACTTTTACTTTATATTTTTCCTCAAAGCTTTTCACTGCTGGTTCTAAACCAACACCTTTTTTATCATCTTCCCAAACGAGTAGATCGTAATCTTTCTTTGCTTTACTTTCTTCTTTTTTCCCTGAATCTTTCGGTCCACATGCAGATAACATACCAATTGATAATGCTGAAACCGTTAATAATGATAATGCTTTCTTCATCCCAAAAACCTCCCTGAATTGTATATGTACCTTACCAATTGAAAACGTTTGCATTGAATAGTTTAATAGAAGCGCAAACGATATCTCAATTTATGAAAACGTTTGCGCTATTTGTCTATCATTATACATTCTTTTATTCATTTTGCAAATATTAATTTTTAAAATATTATTACTACACTCTTTATAGATTGACTTTATATGAAATGAATACTACTCTTATAAGCAATATTAAAGCTATGCAAAAAGCAATCGTTTGCAACATATGCTTTATTATTATACTTAAGGGAACAATATGCATAGAGATAGTAAAGGGGGATTTTTTATATGCTTAAAGACGCCATCTATCATAGGCCAAAAGATAATTACGCATACGCTTACGATGAAAAAACGATTCATATCCGAATACGTACGAAAAGAGACGATGTTCAAAGCACCAATCTTATTTATGGTGATCCTTATGAATGGACAGACGGGAAGTGGATTTCTTCAAGTGCACCGATGAAAAAAACTGGTTCTACTGCATTATTTGATTATTGGTCCATTTCCATCGAGCCAAAATTTAAGCGCTTACGTTATGGATTTGAATTAAAAGCAGAGACAGAAACGCTTATTTATGCAGAACGCGGATTTTTTTCTAGCATTCCAAATGATGACGTTGGTAACTTTTTCTGTTTTCCATTTATTCATGCAAATGATGTATTCAAAGCACCTTCCTGGATTAAAGATACTGTTTGGTATCAAATTTTCCCAGAACGGTTCGCTAATGGAGATCATACGTTGAATCCAGAAAACACCCTTCCTTGGGGAAGCGCTGAACCAACTCCAACTAATTTTTTCGGCGGAGATTTTGCTGGTATTATGCAAAACCTCGATTACCTTGTTAAGCTTGGAATTTCGGGAATATATTTCACACCTATTTTCAAAGCACATTCAAACCATAAATATGACACAATTGACTACATGGAAATCGATCCGCAATTTGGCACAAAAGAAACATTCAAAGAACTCGTTGAGGCATGTCATACACACGGTATAAAAGTAATGCTCGATGCCGTATTCAATCACAGTGGATACTTTTTCGATAAATTTCAAGACGTACTAGAAAATGGTGAACAGTCAGCATATAAAGAATGGTTTCATATTCATGAGTTCCCAATTAGAACTGAGCCACTTCCGAATTATGATACTTTCGCGTTTACACCGTATATGCCGAAATTAAACACTGCACACCCGGATGTAAAAGAATACTTACTTGAAGTAGGGCGTTATTGGGTAAAAGAATTCAATATAGACGGTTGGCGCCTTGATGTAGCAAATGAAGTCGACCATAAATTTTGGAGAGAGTTCCGAAGTGAGATAAAAGCATTAAATTCTGAAGTATATATTTTAGGAGAAATTTGGCACGATGCACTTCCTTGGCTACAAGGAGATCAATTTGATGCTGTAATGAGCTACCCTGTTACAAACGCTCTACTGTCTTACTTTGCTAACAGTTCCATTAAGGCAAATGAATTTATGAAACAAATTATAGAATCTCTACATTCCTACTCTATGAATGTAAATGAAGCAGCATTTCATTTATTAGACAGCCATGATACACCAAGAATATTGACAACATGTAACGGAGATAAAAATAAGTTAAAGTTACTTTATGTATTCCACCTTTCTTTCATCGGCTCTCCTTGTATTTATTATGGAGACGAAATTGGTATGGATGGCGGTATGGACCCTAATTGCCGCAAATGTATGGTTTGGGATACGAAAGAACAAGATCATCTATTATTTACACATGTACAAACATTAATTTCGTTACGAAAGCAATATAAAGCATTTGGAGGACATGGTACTTTCCAATTCATTGAAGCAAATGATGAACATAATTATATTTCTTATACAAAAACATATGAAGATGAAACTATCTTTTTCGTTTTAAATCCGACTAATAGTGATATTACAGCTTCACTGCCTCTCCATGTTACTGGAAAGAAAATCATTAATATTTATACAAACGAAGAATTTTCAGCGGAAGCAAGTGTATTACAAGTTACACTTCCTCCATATGGATTCTCCATATTAAAATGGTAACCAAAAAAATCCTTATACCAAAGTGGTATAAGGATTTTTCTTATTTCAATTTGAACACGATTGCTTCATACGGACGTAATGTCATGTTATCTATCGGTCCATTCTCTACGTCGTAATTGTGTATAAATAACTCTGCTTCACTATAACTAATGTCCTCAGGCAATTCAAATACACATTCTTCCGCAGTAAAGTTTGCAATAACAAGAAGTTTTTCTTCTCCATACGTTCTTACATATGCAAAAATAGATGGATTATTCTCCAATATTAAATCATATGATCCATACACAACTATTTCGTTATTTTTGCGTAACTCAATTAGTTTTTTATAATAATAAAAAATTGAATCTTTATTTTGGATCGCTTGTTTCACATTGATTTCTTTATAGTTAGGGTTTACCGTAATCCAAGGCTCACCTGTTGTGAATCCAGCATGATCTTTATCATCCCACTGCATCGGTGTTCTAGCATTATCTCTGCCTTTTATATAAATAGACTGCATCACTTTATCTATATTTTCACCGCGCTCTATCACTTTTTCCTTATACATATTTAATGTTTCAATATCTCGATATTCATCAATCGATTCAAATCGAACATTTGTCATTCCGATTTCTTCGCCTTGATAAATATAAGGTGTTCCTTTCATCATATGAAGCACCGTCGCTAACATTTTCGCAGATTCAATGCGATACATTCCATCATTACCAAAACGAGATACAACACGAGGCTGATCATGGTTATTCCAATACAGACTATTCCAGCCTGTATGTTCTAATGCTTTTTGCCACTTCGTTAAATTCTCTTTTAAAGTAAGAAGTGAACATGGTTTTACATCCCATTTTCCGCCTTCTCCTGAGTCTAAATCCATATGTTCAAATTGGAATACCATCTGCAGTTCTTTTCGTTCTTCCCCGGTATACAATTTCGCTTCTTCTGTCGTTACACCAGGCATTTCACCAACCGTCATAATATCATAATGAGACAATACTTCTTCATTCATTTCATGTAAATATTTATGAATGTTTGGACCGTTCATAAAATACTTATGACCTGAAACATACCCCTCTTCTTCTGTTTCAACAGCTGGTAATCCCTCTTCTTTAGAAATAAAATTAATAACATCCATACGGAAGCCATCAATTCCTTTTTCTAACCAAAACTTCATCATTTCATAAACATCTTGTCTTACCTTTTCATTATCCCAATTTAAATCTGGCTGTTTTTTAGAAAACAGATGTAAATAATATTCATCTGTCATTTCATCATACTGCCATGCAGATCCGCTAAACGCTGCTCCCCAGTTATTCGGCTCTTTTCCTTCTTTTCCAGGGCGCCATATATAGTAATCTCTATATTTATTATCTTTTGATTTACGTGATTCAATAAACCAATTATGTTCATCAGAAGTATGATTAACAACTAAGTCCATCATAAGTTTCATATTACGTTCATGCATTTCATGTAATAGCTCATCCCAATCTTCCATTGTTCCGAACTCATTCATAATTTTACAATAATCACTTATATCATAACCATTATCATCATTTGGAGATTCATAGACTGGTGATAACCAAATTACATCAATCCCTAATTCTTTTAAGTAATCTAACTTTGAAATAATACCGCGAAGATCCCCGATGCCATCACCGTTGCTATCCATAAAGCTACGAGGATAAATTTGATATACTACACTTTCTTTCCACCACTGTTTTTCCATTATGCTACCCCATTTCATTCATAATTCGATTTTCTCTTTTTAAGGCGCAAACGTTTTCATTAATGAATGATAACAGATTCTATCTTAATTTAAAATAGCGCTTACAACTTTTATTCTTATTTTTCTAAGAAAACATATGAAAATCACTAATAACTATCCAATATATGAAAACGTTTTATTTTTTTGTTTATTTTTTGAATCTATTCGTTTATAATGAACTCAAAGAAAACGTTTGCATAATTATTTCTAGGGGGAAATACCATGGCAGAACTGAAATTAGAAAACATTTATAAAATATATGATAATAATGTAACAGCTGTAACAGACTTCAATTTACACATTCAAGATAAAGAATTTATCGTATTTGTCGGTCCTTCTGGATGCGGAAAATCTACAACATTACGAATGGTTGCTGGACTAGAAGATATTTCAAAAGGAGAGTTTTCAATTGATGGTAAGCTAATGAATGATGTCCCTCCAAAAGATCGCGATATCGCAATGGTCTTCCAAAACTATGCCCTATATCCACATATGAGTGTATATGATAATATGGCATTTGGATTAAAACTTAGAAAAATACCAAAAGATGAAATTGATCGTCGTGTAAAAGATGCAGCAAAAATTTTAGGACTGGAACAATATTTAGATAGAAAACCGAAAGCATTATCTGGTGGACAACGTCAACGTGTTGCGTTAGGGAGAGCAATCGTTCGAGACGCGAAAGTGTTCTTAATGGATGAGCCATTATCTAACTTAGACGCTAAATTACGTGTTGCAATGCGCTCAGAAATTTCTAAGTTACACCACCGCCTTGGTACGACAACAATTTATGTAACGCATGATCAAACTGAAGCGATGACAATGGCTTCTCGTCTTGTTGTTATGAAAGACGGAAAAATTCAACAAATCGGTACTCCAAAAGAAGTATATGAAACACCTGAAAACATTTTTGTTGGTGGATTTATCGGCTCTCCAGCGATGAATTTCTTCCGTGGTAAATTAACTGAAACCGATTTCGTTATAGACAATGCTGCAAAAATTAAAGTAACTGAAGGAAAAATGAAGATATTACGTGAACAAGGCTATGTAAATAAAGACATTGTTTTAGGTATTCGTCCTGAGGACATTCATGATGAACTATTATTTTTAGAAGCTTCACAATCTACTGCCTTCACAACAAAAATTGAAGTTGCTGAGTTATTAGGTGCTGAATCTATTTTATATATGAAACTTGGAAATCAAGATTTTGCAGCACGTGTTGATGCAAGACATACATTTTCACCTGGTGACCAAATTAAACTAGCATTTGATATGAATAAAGCGCATTTCTTTGATAGTCAAAACGAACAACGCATTCGTTAAAAAATAATTTTCATACAAAAAAACCGTCCACATATATTGAGGGCGGTTTTCACTATTATACGAGGGCTTCTACTGTATGAAATGATTGTCCTTTCGTGCTAATAATACCGAAAATCGGTAAGTCACTTAGCACCACTTCTTCTTGCTGTTTCATAAAAGATGACGTTAATTGTTTTATCTCTATCCATACGTCATTAATACAAAGTACATTGGAATCGTTCTCTTGTTGGCGTGAAAATATAGAATCTATTTTATATAAACCAGCATTTTGAAAAAGCATATCAATGCGACTGAATGCATTCAAAGTAATGCTGATTACGCGTTGCCAATCTCCTTGTTTTTCCATATTATAGGATACAAAAAGTGCTTCTCCGCCTAGATTCGTAATTTCCTCCACTGTTGCTTGTCCACTTTCTTGATCAATGTCCGTCACAATTACTTTTGCGCCTTGTTTAGCCAACAAAAGAGCTGTATTACGTCCAATACCGATGCCACCGCCAGTTACGATAGCAACTTTTCCTGCAAGCTTCATTTTCATTACCCCTTCTATAAGTCTTACCGTCATTCAGTATACTCCTTTATGAGATTAGTCTGCAAGCAAGAAAAGTTGCTTATTCATTTGTAAACGGTTACTTTTTTACTCCTTCTTTTTTCTTACTATTACGCTGATCGAAAACTAAACCGATGAAAATTAAAATCCCCCAAAAGATTACGCTACCTCCAGTCACTTCAATTTCCCCCTTATTATATAAACATATTATTTTAATCATTATAACATTTTCTTAATTTTCAATCTATTAAATTTGAAAATGATATAGATTAACTTTTTTATATATCCATTAAAATATATTTGTATAACAAAAAGAGACCTTTTTACATAAAAAGGTCTCTTTTTGTTATACAAGACTTATCACTTTCGTTTTTGTAATTAAGTCCTGAAAACCACAATTATCTTTGCGGAATAACATCATATATACGTTACATAATACCGGAATTCCAAGCAGTAATATGTTCGGTAATAACAATACAAAAAATCGAATCGTTAATGTTTGTAATGTTAACTTTTCACTCTTCAATGAAATTAATTTTATTCTCGTTACCTTTTTACCAAGTGTTACACCGTTCCAAATAAAGGGTAGCAAAATAAAATATATCGCCATTAATATAAAAACTACTGCAAGATCATATCTATAATCGCCAAAACTAATATTAAAGCGATTAAAAATAGCACTATAATTTCCAGTCATAACAGCTACTACTGCACCATACATAACCGAGATTAAAAACATGTCAATTAGGGAAGCACCTATGCGGTTCATTACAAGCGCTGGACGATGCATCTTTAACTTCATTTTTATGTCGACTCCTTCATATCCTTCTTTACCCGTCTCATCGTACCACTTCTAAAAAACATTGTAAACTAGCGTTTCTCTTACTTTTCTTGTACAATGTGTTACAACAGCATTGTAAAGGAGGTTCCCATATTGAAAAAATGGATAATCCTATTCGTCGCATTCCTATTAGCCGGTTGTGCTGGAAATACAAATCATATAACATATACGATTAACGATGAATACGAACTCATACGTACTTCTGGAAATGCATTTGAACTTTTCCCCACGCAAGATGCTGTATATGCCACACAATACATTCCTGCAAAAATTACAGACATAGCCTGGGATGATAAATACATTATTGCAAAACAAACTGAGGAAAAGTCAGATCCTAATAATCCTGACGCAGCAATTGCAAATAAAAAAAGCGAGCATTATTGGATTATTGACGTAAAGCATAATAAACGTTTTGGCCCCTATAATGAAAAACAATTTCATGAACAAAAAGATGCGTTTAAAATTAAGGTACCTTTTCAAAGTGTAGATTCATACATAGAAGAACAGAAAAAACAGTCAGCATAATAGTTTGAGCGCTGACTGTTTTTTCTTGCATATATTTAAAAACAACTTACTCAGAAAGTGAGATATTAAAAGTTTGTGGCTCTTTTACAACATCTTGCGTTTCTGTATTTGCTGCGATTACATTATCTGTTGTAAATTTAATATCCTTTACCTTTTCTTTTCCATCATCAAGTATTAGGCCGATAATACCATCTCTTGTTTCACCTGGCTTATAGTCTTCCCTTGATACATTTTTTGTACCAACGAGCGTATCTTCATCATATAAAAAGTTTTGCGTTGCTACTTTAAAATGTTGTTTATCATTAATCGCAACATCATTCATAGAGAAAAATTGTATATTTTTATTCCCGCTATTTTCCACCTTATATGTAATTTCAACGTAACGAATCGTATCACTAATCTCTGTACCACTTAGCGATGCATATAACTCCGCATCTTCTTGACTGACTTTATCTCCTAATCTACGCTTTACTTCTTCAGGAGTTAATGCCGTATATACTTTTAATGTATTTTTTGCATCTTTACTCATCTGCGATAAAGAGATTACTTTCACATCTTGTACGTGAATTTTCATTGGTGCTACTTCAAATGTTTGATTCACAGAATGAATTTGTTCTAATTTAAAAGTACCCCATCCTGTTTCTTTCACTTTTTGTCCTACTTTTTTCAGCTCACGCCCACCATATTCTTTTGTTTCAGGAATAGATTCTTTCTTCTTCGGTTCAGCTTTCTTTTCTTCTTGATGGAAGCAACCACTTAACATAAGAAGAAAACTACATAAAACAAAAATACTTTTCCATGCTTTCATCATATAATTTCTCCTAACACTATCATTCATTAATATTAATTAGTCCTTTGCTTTGTAAACTATAGAAACAATGAGAAGTCCACAAAACGAACTTGTCAGTCCAGATACTATTATACCCCCTATTTGGAAAATATGAAAATAGGGATCTACGAACGCGTGCACGATAAATATAATAGTTGCCACAACAATTGCCGAAATCCAATATTTTATTTTTTCCGAAGCTAAAATAAGGTCTTTACCCATTTCATTTCTACACTTCCATAAAACGTATACTAATAACAGAAAACCAATACATGTACTTCCATGTTGCATATATTTATAAACAGAGATACCGTACCATTCTCTTTGCAATAATGGTATTTTCATAACAAAATAGCCTGTCTTATGAGTGAATGCATCCCAAACAACATGCGTTAACATACCGAATAATGCTGAATAACAAAATACAAAGAAATCTTTCCTTGTGTAAAGCCCCCACCTCTCATCTACTGCATATGTATAGTAGCCAGCAAATGGTTTAGGTAAATGTGTTATAAACGGCTTTTTTAAAATGTAGTGATATATGTATGCTAATAAAAATACGAGTGGTAAATTAAAATATAAGAATCCAAGCCACGTATGCCCAATTACACCATACGGTCTAAAGTGTAGGAAATATTCAAAGTCAGGCACCATACTACCTAATATAAGAGCCGTTACTGAAATATGTTGAGAATACTTTTTTGCAAAAGGAAGAACTGCTGCTGGATGTGCAAATGTAAACGGCATGTTTTAACTCCTTTTTATAATTACAATAGATTACATACTATCATAACGACATGAATAATCTCCATGCAATATTTATTTTCACATTGGAATATGATAGTTTAAATGATATAATCCACATAAAATATTCAGAAAATAAGGAGGGATTCACGTGTCATTAACACTTGTCTTTTTTCTTGTTCTGTTTACCTTGTTTTTAAGTACATACATTGGCTTCTATCTATGGAAGCACTACAAAATTATAAAATATATACCTGCTCTCGTTGGTTTTATAAGCATTCTTTTTATTTTCATATGGAAGAGAATGACTTTCGGCTGGGAAGGTCTTGGCTTTGGCGCACTTCAATATACAATACTATTTGCAAGTTGTCTTCCCCTTGTATTTGCTGCTTTTTTAGAATCAAAATCCGTTATGAATTGAGGTTTCTATATTGATTGACGTACCCTTTTTACAAAATGTCACATTAAAAAAAGAAAATATCCCTAGTTTCTCCGCATATCCTTACTGTTTACCCGCTATTCGAACATTACAATCACTAGCTTTCCATCCAAATGTAACATTCATTATTGGAGAAAACGGAACGGGGAAGTCAACATTACTCGAAGCGATTGCAATTGCTTTAGGATTTAATGCAGAAGGTGGAACGAAAAACTTCCGTTTTAGTACAAACGATTCACATTCATCTTTACATGAACATCTTCGAATTTCCAAAAGTTTCAATACACCAAACGATGGTTTCTTTCTTCGTGCTGAATCATTTTATAACGTTGCTTCTTATATTGATGAAATAGATGCTATAAAATCTTATGGCGGTGTTTCACTTCACGAGCAATCCCATGGTGAATCATTCTTCTCCTTATTTATGAATCGTTTTTCAGGACAAGGCTTATACATTTTAGATGAGCCCGAGGCCGCTCTATCACCAATGAGACAACTTTCTATGCTCATTCGAATGCATGAACTAGCGGAACAAGGTTCACAATTTGTTATCGCAACGCATTCTCCTATTTTAATGGCTTATCCCGAATCCACTATATATTCTTTAACACAAGAAGGGATTCATGAATCCACATTAGAAGAAACTGAGCATTACCAAACGACGAAACTTTTCTTTGAAAATCGTGATCGATTATTTCATCATTTATTTGAATCATAAAAAAAGAAGCAGCGATTGCTGCTTCTTTTTTATAGTGCTTCTATAAATAATGCTACCCCAATACCGCCGCCGACGCATAGAGAGGCAATTCCTTTTTCTAATCCGCGTCTTTTCAATTCATGAATTAAGCTTACAGTGATACGAGCTCCTGTACAACCGATTGGATGTCCAAGTCCTACACCACTACCGTTTACATTCACCTTTTCACGATCTAAACCTAATTCTTTCTCTACAGCTAAGTATTGTGCAGCGAAAGCTTCGTTAATTTCCAGCAAATCTGCATCTTCTAATGACCAATCTACTTTTTCTAACCCTTTACGAATTGCTGGTGCTGGTCCAATACCCATAATTTTTGGATCTACTCCAGCTACTGAATATCCAACAATTCTAGCTAACGGTTGTAAGCCTTTTTCTTTCGCTTTTTCTTCGCTCATTAATACTAGAACCGCACTTCCGTCATTCAGGCCAGATGCATTCCCTGCCGTTACAGATCCGTCTTTACGGAAAGCTGGTTTTAATCCTGCTAATTTTTCTGCTGTAATGTCAGCACGTGGATGTTCATCCTTTGAAAATACTACTTCTTTTCTACGTTCTTTTATTGTAATAGGAACAATTTGATCGTCAAAGTATCCAGACTCGATTGCCTTCAATGCCAATGTATGACTACGAAGCGCAACTTCATCTTGTTCCTCTCTTGTAATTTCATATTGTTCAACTAAATTTTCCGCTGTTTCCCCCATCATAATATGATGAATTGGATCTTCTAATACTTCCCACACCGTATCACGAATTTCTCCGTGTTGTAGGCGTTGTCCCCAGCGGTGTTGTTTTAATGCATAAGGGCTTGAACTCATTGCTTCTACTCCACCTGCAACGACAACTTCACTTACACCTAATTGAATTTGCATTGCAGCCGACATAATTGCTTGCATACCTGAAGAACATTGGCGTTGGATTGTATAACCTGTAACTGTGTCAGGAAATCCTGCCGCTAATGCAGCCGTTCTTGCCGTATTTGCTTCATCAGTTCTTTGAATACAATGACCTAAAATCACTTCATCAACTTCGTGTGGTTCTACCCCGCCTCGTTTTACAGCTTCCTGAAGTACAGGAACAGCTAATTCTACTGGCGTTACATTTTTTAGCGCTCCCCCAAAAGTTCCAATTGGCGAACGAACTGCAGCTGTAATAACAACATTATGCATTTTGCACTTGCCCCTCTCTTATGTACCCTAGTCAGTTTTTAGGTGAAATTCCATAAGATGTATGTCTACAACTATCATACTATAAACATACTAAAAAATCAAAATATTTAATATAATAAAAATAGAAGGAATTAACCTTCTATTCTGTTAATGCGTATAGGAATTTTTGTAAAATCTTCTCTGTTGTTTTATTCAAATTCGGTAACTTATCTACCGGAAAATATTGAAGCTGTAATCCTTCATAGTCAAGCCTTAATTCCCCGCTCACATGATGCCCCTGATACAGATGAATGACATTAAAAATTTCATCTCCATTTGGATATTGGAAGTACACTTCTTTTCCCGAAAGAACCCCGATAAATTGCATAATTTTCGCATTTAGTCCCGTCTCTTCAAATAGTTCTCTACGAGCAGTTTCTTCTGTCGTTTCTCCTAGCTCCATCGCTCCACCAGGTACACCCCAATCATATGTATCTGAACGATATTGAAGCAATACTTCTTGATTATCATTTAAGATAATAATTGCTGATCCTACTAGAATAAGCGGCCTTGTACCAACGACTTTGCGTAACTCTTCAATATACCCCAATATGTAAACTCTCCTTTCCTCACCCTCCCTTATCATAACAAAATTTTTCTCCTTTTGTTGATGTAATTTTAAAGAAAAAAAGGAAGCTTTCGCTCCCTTTTTTCACCTTTATTTCTTAAAACTTTCATATTTTACAGCTTCAAAAGCTTCTTCTATTTCATCATTACGATAATGGACATATGTAAAACGCCCTAATTCTACTAATCTTGCTATTTCTTGTAACGCTTTATGTTGCTCATATGTTTCCTCAAGCTTAATATGTACATAAAATTTCATTAAAGGATGTTCATATAAAGGTTCTCCCACCTCTACATATACATCTTCCACCCCTTGTACAACTCTTACATAACTTGCAAATTGATACAGTGCTTCTCTGTCTGAAACGATTTTTAATGTATACATATATTCTCCCCCTTTCCTTTACTATATCAAAAAGACAGCCAAACCATGTTATAGAACTATGAAATTTTTTCGACTTGTAATAAACAAGGCGTTTATCCATACATAGGATCTTTTCCCAACATATATTATAGAAAGAATTTTTTCAGTTGAGGTGTTCCTTATGGATCCATACGTCAATATATGTATTTGCATTACGCCAGGCGCCGATATTTCTGATGACCGTATTGCAAAAGATTTAGCAGTTGCAGAATCAATTTGGCACCCCATTACATTTCAAATTCAAGAAGTAATTGTTTTAAATGAACTTTTTCGTTTTTCTGACCGTGAAATTAGTTATAAAGATTCTATTCAAAGTCAGGAAAAATTAGCATCCTTTTTTCAAACTTGTGTAAATGAAGCTCCTGAATGCGACCTTTACATTTGTTATATTGGCAGTGATTATTTCAAAGAAACAGCAGTAATTGCCTGTGCCTACTCTTTAGCAAAACAACAGCAACTTACAGGGTATATCGTTTTAACAAACTCGGCTGCTCCTATGAAAAATATATATACGCTCGCTCATGAAATTGGTCATATTTTATTTACAAGACGTGTTCACGGAAAACTTACTCACGCAGATCCTCATTCCCCAACTGGCTCGGAGCACCATCCTTCTCCAACAAATCTTATGTATCCGATCGTCCCTCGCCCTGAAAATGTCCATATTCAGTCTCTATTAACGAACGAACAAAAAGCTCTCTCTTTACAAAGCTCTTTATTGCAAAGAAAAAAACAGTAACGCCCTTGTTACTGTTTAAAACAATAGATTCCAATCAATAAACCACATTCCGGCTGCAACGGATGCAAATATACAACTAAACATAAATACAATTACTCTAAAAATCTCTATATAATATTTCTTTGGAAATATTTTTTTGCATATCCAGAGCAGCCACTTTCCTATTAAACCGAAGAACAAAATATATCACAATATTATAATATAAAATACAAATATGATTATCCTTTGTATTTCTAGAGCTTCTTCTTAGAAATACACTCTTACTATTTGTTCAACCATAAATATCATAAAAATTGGGATTCCTAAAACAAGTAAACCAATCCAACCAAGAGACCGAACATTCACAATCGTTGTTATCAATAGCATAACTCCTCCAATTAAATATCTTCCTAATTGAGGGAGTTCATATAAAGGAAAACTGTACCAACCCTTTAAGAACATTATTAATATTGGTAAATAAGTGAGTATTACTGCTCCAAATAGCAGTAAGCCTTTTTTCAACATACTCCTTTGAAAACTAGCACCTCTTAAAAATAAAACCCCTCCCATAATCATTAACAGTAAGATAACCGGATATCCGATTAATCCTATTAAAGAAATGGTATAAGGTTCATTTAAATTTCGAAATAAAAGATCTGGAATAGTCCAATAGCATAATATACTCATAACAGCTGTAGCTAGCCATCCTAAATTCCGTTTATAATCAACTTGCATTTCTTTTACAAGTTGATTTGCATATTCCTTTGGTGAATCACCAAATATATCCTCTACATTCTTGCCTCTTTTTTCACCTTCAGTTAAATGCAATTCTGCATCTTCTAAAAAGGATTCAATATCTTTTTCACTTATCCCCTTTGCCGTTAAATAAGTACCTGTATTTGCAAGGAAATCTCGTGACTCTTGAGAAAGCATCGCATTCCCTCCTTCCAAATTACTAGTTTACACTTTTTCTCTCCTCATTTTTGAAAGACCATCGCATTAATACATATAAACTTCCATACAGAAGTAAAGATTCTAACATTCCCATGTATGGACTTTTTTCTCCCAATCCTTTAAATACAAACATAATGAATAGCGGGACAATAACAGTTAATATCCCAATCCAGCCAAGTATGTATGCTTCTCCAATTAACAGTACTAACAAGATAACTCCAGCTAGTATATAACTTTGTATAGTCGTTAATTGTAATACAGGTGTCCCATACCATTTATTCATAAACATTAATAATACTAGTAATAAAATCGGTAGCAATGCTGCTACATAAATAATGCTAAATTCTTTTATTTTACTCTTAAATGATGACATTTTAAAAGCAAATATAATTCCTACAATCGTAATCATTAAAACAATTGGGTATCCAATTAATTGTACATTCGTTAATGTAAATTCATGATTTGGGCTTTCAAATAAAATATTTGTAAGTAACCAATACCCGCCAATACCAATTATCATTCCTAAAATACTCTTTATACTCCCGCCTTTATCTTTCTCCATCTCTTTCGCTAATTCTTCCGCATACTCTTTTGGCGAATCACCAAATATATCACTTACCGTTTTCCCTTCTTTCTCACCTTCAATTAAATGAAGTTCTGCATCTTCTAAAAAAGCGTCAACATCTTCTTCTTTCATTCCTTTCGTTATTAAATACACTTTCGTATCAATTAAAAATTTTTCTCCTTCTTTAGAAATCTGCATGATAATCCCTCCCTTATTTAATCGCTTCTCTTCTATTCGTCTTCATCATAATTTCAAGGAAAATTAAAATAAACAAACTTCCGTATAAACATATAATTTGAAATAACATTGGAACAAGGTCTTCTGATGTAAATGTTTTAAACACTAACATAATAGAAAGCGGGATGATTAAATATAAGTTTTTAAACCATCCATTAAAATATATATTTATTGCTACTGTAATGATGAAAATACTACCAGCTAATATATAACTTTGCATTTGGGTGAATATAAACATTTTTGTAGGATAAATCACATCTAATATCGTTACAGCCCCTATTAGAAACATTGGTGCGATTATGACTAACGACCACATAGCAAACCATGTTTTTGTAAAACTTGTTACGAAAGTCATTTTGCGAAGTAGAAAATTAGGACCTATCACAACTAAAATTAATGACAAACTATATCCAACGCACTGAATAAGTGACATCTGTAATAGTCCGTTATTTACTATTAGAACAGAAGCAATAATCCAAAACGATACGATATTCATTACTGTAAAACCAATTTGCTTCCACGTTTCCTGTCTATCTCTTTCCATCACTTTTACAAGTTCATTTGCGTATTCTTTCGGTGAGCTTCCGAAAATTTCTTCTACGCTTTTTCCATTACTCTCACCTTCTATTAAATGAAGTTCTGCGTCTTCAATAAAGCTTTCAATATCGCTTTCTTTCACACTCTTTGCAGTCAAAAACAACCTCATATCTAATAAAAACTTTCGTGCTTCATTTGATAGCATTATTTTCTTCTCCCCTTCCCTTCAAGTAGACGTTCCACACTACTTTGCATCGCTTCCCAGCGATCCATAAATTCATCCAGTGCATCTTCGCCATCTTCTGTTAACGTGTAATACTTCCGTTTTGGACCAGATGGGGATTCCTTCATTACACTTTTTATGAATCCTTCTTTTTGCATTCGTATTAATAACGGATAAATACTTCCCTCACTCGCCATTGTAAAGCCATACTTTGCTAGCTTCTCACTCATTTCATAACCGTATATTTCACCTTCAGAAATAATAGCAAGTAAGCATCCTTCTAAAATCCCTTTCAGCATTTGACTTGTCGACATAATTCAAATCCTCCTACTATCTTGTTTTACAAGATAGATAAGCGTAAGTATCTTGCTTTACAAAATAGTATAGCAGAGACTATTTTGCAAAACAAGATAGCTAACAATATTTTTCCAAATCTTTGCAGGATTTTTCTTATCCACTCTCTAAATAGAGCAATATGAGAACTTTATTACGAAGGGATGTTTTTCATCATGGTTACAAATCGAGTTGTTTTTTTAACAGGTGCTGCAAGTGGTATTGGATATGAAATGGGAAACGCTTTTGCAAAAGAAGGGGCAAAAGTTGTTATTACCGATCGTCTTGAAGAACGTGCAAAAGAAGCTGCTGAACAACTACAAAAAGAGGGCTTTCAAGCTATCGGCTTAAAATGTGATGTTACATCCGAAGAAGAAATAGAAGGATCCATTTCTCAAACTGTTACTCATTTCGGTTCATTAGACATATTAATTAATAATGCAGGCATGCAACACGTTTCACCAATTGAAGATTTTCCAACCGAAAAATTCGAGCTACTAATTAAAATTATGCAAATCGCTCCTTTTATCGCCGTTAAGCATGCCTTTCCCATTATGAAAAAGCAAAAATATGGCCGAATTATTAATGTAGCTTCCATTAATGGCCTCGTTGGATTCGCTGGAAAAGCTGCTTATAATAGCGCAAAACATGGTGTAATTGGATTAACAAAAGTTGCCGCTTTAGAAGGGGCTACTCACGGAATTACTGTTAATGCGCTTTGTCCCGGTTATGTCGATACCCCTCTCGTACGGAATCAATTACAAGACTTGGCCACTACACGAAATGTACCACTTGAAAATGTTCTAGAGGATGTCATTTATCCACTTGTCCCACAAAAACGCTTATTACAAGTACAAGAGATTGCTGATTATGCGATGTTTTTAGCGAGCGAAAAAGCTAAAGGTATAACTGGACAAGCTGTCGTTATCGATGGTGGTTATACTGCTCAATAAAAAATAAAGTTTGCTCACGAAGAGCAAACTTTATTTTTTATCGCGAGGATCATCATACTGTAGTAATTGCCGTGGCAACTTCTCTATTGCAACAATTACCCCATCTAATTTACTTTCAATTCGATGAAGTAAATATAATGTTACAACAATTGGAAACCCTACATTACCTATCATCTTGATCCACTCTTCCATCTTTTTCTCCTCCTTTCATTATATAAATAAGAAAAAAGAACACATTTAGGCATAGAAAAACAAGCTATTATGTATTAGCTTGTTTTTTCGAACAATGATGCAATTTCTCGCTTATAATCTCCACGTATAATACCTTGCTCAGTAATAATACCTGTAATTAATTCATTCGGTGTTACATCAAATGCAGGATTATAAACAGTAGTTCCAACTGGCGTTACCTGTTTCCCAAAAATTTTCGTAACTTCTGTTTCATCTCTTTCTTCAATAACAATTTCTGCACCTGTTTGTTTCGTAATATCAAATGTAGATAGTGGAGCTGCAACGTAGAACGGGATATCGAAATACTTTGCTAATATAGCTAAATTCATCGTTCCGATTTTATTTGCTGTATCCCCATTTGCGACAACTCGGTCCGCTCCTACAATAATTGCGTTGATTTCTTTCGTTTGAATAGCATGAGCTGCCGTATTATCTGTAATAAGTGTTACATCAATACCTGCCTGTTTTAATTCCCAAGTCGTTAAGCGACCGCCTTGTAAAACCGGTCTCGTTTCACATGCATATGCATGTAAATGTACACCTTTTTCTTTCCCAATATAAAACGGTGCTAATGCAGTACCATATTTAGCAGTTGCAATACTGCCAGCGTTACAAATTGTTAAAATGTTATCACCGTCTTTAAAGCATGTTAATGCATGTTCTCCAATACTCCGGCATACCGCTTCATCTTCTTGCTGAATACGAAGCGCTTCTTCTTCTAATATTTTTTGCGCTTCTTTTATTGTAGTAATTTCTTGAATAGATTCTCTCATACGATCGATTGCCCAAAATAAATTGACTGCTGTCGGGCGTGACGTCCCTAAATAATTACAATCTCTATTAAACTTCTTTTGAAATTCTTCAATATGTAAAGTAGTATATTTTTTTGATGCAAGCGCCAAGCCAAATGCAGCTACAATTCCAATTGCAGGTGCTCCTCGTACTTCTAGCATGACAATACTTTTCCATACCTCTTCAATCGTCGTTAATGTTTTGTATTCTGTGCTATGCGGCAACTTTGTTTGATTTAATACTGCAATGGCATCACCTTTCCAACTGACAGACCTCGGAATCGTAACAACTGTACTCATGCTTTTACCCCTCCAGAAACTGTCTGTTGGAATAATGCTCGGAACAGTTGAATATCAGCGTTTTTAGATTCATATTTTATTAGTTCTCTACCTAAGGATAACGCTTGTTTCTTAGCTTGAATTCTCGTTTCTTTATTTGCTATTTCATCTAAATCAGCTACATGTGCTAAGCCAATTGTTCTTCGGATAAGCTCACATCCAGCAAATCCGACCACATCCGTAAAAATATTTTGCAAAATAATCGGCAACCATTGTTTCTCTTTCGTATATGCTTCTACACCTTCTCCAATCCATAACTTCGTAAAAGTGTCTACGAAATAGCTCCATGTTTTCTCAATATGGAAAAATAGCACACTTCTCTGTTCTTCCTCTCTAGATAGAGCATTTAATAATAGATTTGCAATAAATTGCCCGATGTCAAATCCAAATGGACCGTACGTTGCAAATTCTGGGTCAATCACTTTCGTTTCAGAAGGTGATGAAAAAATACTTCCAGTATGTAAATCTCCATGAATGAGTGCCTCTTTTCTCGTTAAAAATTTATATTTATATTGCGCTACTTTTAGTTTTAAAGTTTTATCACTCCATAGTTCATCTACAGCCAATTGTAACTCCGACTCATAATCATTCGTATCGTAATGCCCAAACGGATCTGTAAACACTAAATCTTCTGTAATTTTGCAAAGGTCTGGATTTACAAATGTACCTTCTAGTACCCTTTTCTCTTCTGACTGTAAACCAAAATCTGAAGTATAAAATAAAACATTCGCTAGAAAACGACCGATATGCTGGGATAGAAGTGGATACTCTTCTCCATCTATTAATCCTTTTCTTGTAATAGTTAATTTTGATAAGTCTTCTATGATTGTTACCGCTAATTCTTCATCATGACTATACACTACCGGCACATATTCCGGCACATACTTTGCAAAAATTTGCAGCGCCTTACTTTCAATCGTCGCTCTTTTTATAGACAACGGCCAGCTCTCACCAACTACTTTCGCATATGGTAGTGCTTGTTTTATTATAATAGACTTCTCTCCATCATCTAATTTGAACACGTAATTTAAATTTCCATCTCCAATTTCATGACAAACTACATTTGCTTTCTTTTCAAAATAGCCATGTTCTTTCGCATATTGTACAGCGGTTACTTCTGTTAATGAATAATATCCCATCGTCTTCTCCCCCTTTTTTTAATTCAGAGGTTTTTCTAACACAGAAAAACCTCTTTCCACTAAGAAAGAGGTTTGAAGTTTATCTTCTCCCCTCTTATCTGCCAGAAAGTTTTACTTTCTGCTGGAATTAGCACCGTGCCTTTTGGCGTCATAAACGCCCCATTTCACAATGGTATTACGGTCGGTTGCTGGGCTTCATCGGGCCAAATCCCTCCACCTGCTCTTGATAAGAGTTGTATAATTTTTTAGAATTTTTAACTTTATGTTGAAGACTATACCAAGAATAAAAATCACTTGTCAACATTTTATTTGTATAATTCTGGACGTCGATCCGCAAAAACTGGAATTCCTTTGCGTACTTCTTTAATTTTCTCGAGTGTAAGCTCTCCAAATAGAATTGATTCTTCTTCATTTGCTTCTACAACAACTTCGCCCCAAGGATCGACAATTAAAGAATGGCCAGCAAACTCATTATTTGGATCCTTCCCTGCCCTATTACATGCTACAACATAACACTGATTTTCAACTGCTCTTGCTTGTAATAGTAAACGCCAATGCGCTAAACGAACTAATGGCCATTCAGCTACAACAAATAAAACTTTTGCACCTTTAGCAGTATGAACGCGCATCCACTCCGGAAAACGAATATCATAGCAAATGGTGCCGGCGCACTCTACATCATCTAACTTAAATTCACCAGTACGATTTCCAGCGATTAAATATTTATGTTCATCCATAAGCTGAAATAAATGCACTTTACTATATTCATTGACTAGTTCTCCTTTATTCGTTACAACATACATTGTATTTGTAACACCTTGTTCCGTTTGCCTTGCTATAGAACCACCAACAATATGTACACCATATTGTTTCGACCATTCTATCAACTTTTCTTTCGTTTCCAATCCATCCCTATCTGCAATTTCAGAGAGTCTCGTTAAATCATAACCTGTTGTCCATAGTTCTGGTAAAACAATAACATCTGGTCTTTCTTTCATCGCTTCACTTATTTTATTTTTAGCATTCTCAATATTTTTTTCTACATCTCCAAAGACAATATCCATTTGAATACATGCGACTTTCATTTTTTCAGCCCCATTCTTATTTTTTTCTTTACAAAATACTGGAAAGATTATATCATTTGTCACTAGAATTGTAACAACTTTCAAAAGAGGTGGAAAGTATGAAATCATTTCAACCTTCTGAGATAGTAACATCATTGCCAACACAATTTTTCGCTTCACTTGTTGCAAAAGTTAACAAAGTTGTAGCAGCTGGTCACGATGTTATTAATCTAGGTCAAGGTAATCCAGATCAACCAACACCGCAGCATATCGTAAAAGCTTTGCAAGATGCTGCAGAAAAGACCATTCATCATAAATATCCGCCATTTCGCGGACATGAAAGCTTAAAAGAAGCCGTGGCAACATTCTATCAACGTGAATATGATGTAGTAGTAAATCCGAAAACTGAAGTTGCTATATTGTTTGGTGGAAAGGCTGGATTAGTAGAATTACCAGTTTGCTTTACAAACCCTGGTGATACAATTCTCGTTCCCGATCCAGGCTATCCAGATTATTTATCAGGAGTTGCTTTAGCGAAAGCACAATTTGAAACAATGCCGCTTATTGCAGAAAATAAGTTTTTACCAGATTATACAAAAATTGACGACTCTATTGCCGAGCGTGCAAAATTAATGTTTTTAAACTATCCAAATAATCCGACCGGTGCTACTGCATCAAAAGATTTCTTTGATGAAACCATTCATTTTGCTAATAAACATAATATATTAGTCGTTCATGATTTTGCTTACGGTGCGATTGGATTCGATGGTCAAAAACCTGTTAGTTTCTTACAAGCAGATGGTGCCAAAGATACAGGAATCGAAATTTACACATTATCGAAAACTTTCAATATGGCTGGCTGGCGCATCGCTTTTGCGGTAGGGAATGAAAGTGTCATTGAAACAATTAACTTATTACAAGATCATATGTATGTTAGTATTTTTGGTGCCATTCAAGATGCTGCCCGCGAAGCACTATTAAGTTCACAGTCTTGCGTCATAGACCTTGTAAATAGTTACGAATCTCGAAGAAACGCTCTTATTTCAGCTTGTCACTCAATTGGTTGGAATGTAGACATTCCAACAGGGTCATTTTTTGCATGGCTTCCTGTTCCAAAAGGATATACTTCTGAGCAATTTTCTAATATTTTACTAGAAAAAGCACATGTCGCAGTTGCTCCTGGTGTTGGATTTGGTGAGCATGGTGAAGGATACGTCCGCGTTGGTCTCTTGCATACAGAAGATAGATTACGAGAAGCCATTAATCGAATCGATAAATTAAATTTTTTCAAAAAGTAATTGACAACATGAAAAATATCTGACAAAATTCAGTTATCTTAAAAATTTAAACATTTCTAAATACTTCTTATCAAGAGCAGGTGGAGGGACGAGCCCGACGAAACCCGGCAACCGATCTACAATTGTAGACACGGTGCTAATTCTCGCAGCATTACGCTGACAGATAAGGAGCTGGTTGTAAAAAAACCTCTCCTTAGCTGAGAGGTTTTTTTATTTAACTAGGAGGTTATAACAATGAGCGGAATTATAGCGACATATTTAATCCATGATGATTCACATAACTTAGAAAAAAAAGCTGAACAAATTGCACTCGGTTTAACAATTGGCTCTTGGACTCATTTGCCGCATTTATTGCAAGAACAATTAAAACAACATAAAGGCAACGTCATTCATGTTGAGGAATTAGCTGAACATGAACATACCAATTCGTATTTACGTAAAAAAGTAACACGCGGGATTATTAAAATTGAATATCCGTTATTAAATTTCAGTCCAGATTTACCAGCTATTTTAACAACTACATTCGGAAAGCTATCCCTTGATGGCGAAGTAAAATTAATTGACTTAACTTTTTCAGACGAGTTAAAAAAACATTTTCCTGGTCCAAAATTCGGGATAGATGGTATTCGAAATCTTTTACAAGTACATGATCGTCCCCTTTTAATGAGTATTTTTAAAGGAATGATTGGACGAAATATTGGGTATTTAAAAACGCAATTACGCGATCAAGCAATTAGTGGTGTAGATATCGTAAAAGATGATGAAATATTATTTGAAAATGCATTAACACCACTTACGAAACGCATCATATCTGGAAAAGAAGTTTTACAATCCGTATATGAAACGTACGGACATAAAACGTTATATGCCGTAAATTTAACAGGACGAACTTTTGATTTAAAAGAAAATGCGAAACGTGCAGTGCAAGCTGGAGCCGATATTCTATTATTTAACGTATTCTCTTACGGACTAGATGTACTACAATCACTTGCAGAAGATGATGAAATCCCAGTTCCTATTATGGCACATCCCGCTGTAAGTGGTGCTTATTCAGCATCCAAGTTATATGGAGTTTCATCACCATTATTACTTGGAAAGCTACTACGTTATGCTGGGGCTGACTTTTCATTATTCCCATCTCCATACGGAAGTGTTGCGCTAGAAAAAGAGGAGGCTCTTGCTATCTCAAAATATTTAACTGAAGACGATGTATTTTTCAAGAAGAGCTTTTCTGTTCCGTCTGCTGGTATTCATCCTGGTTTCGTTCCCTTTATTGTACGAGATTTCGGTAAAGATGTTGTTATTAATGCTGGTGGCGGAATACATGGACATCCAAATGGGGCGCAGGGCGGCGGTAAAGCTTTCCGTGCTGCAATTGATGCTACTTTGCAAAATAAACCACTCCATGAAGTAGATGACATAAATTTGCATAGCGCACTACAAATATGGGGAAATCCCTCTCATGAGGTGAAATTATGAGTATTCAAGTATTTTGTGATTTCGATGGCACGATTACAAATAATGATAACATTATGTCCATTATGGAAAAATTCGCACCACCAGAAGCTGAAGAAGTAAAGAATAAAATTTTATCACAAGAGCTATCTATTCAAGAAGGTGTTTCTCAATTATTTCAATTCATACCTACTAATCTGCACGATGAAATTATTCAATTTTTAATAGAGACTGCTGAAATTCGTAACGGTTTTCATGAATTTATACAATTTGTAAATGAAAACAATATTTCCTTTTATGTTATATCAGGTGGAATGGATTTCTTCGTCTATCCACTCTTACAAGGACTCATTCCAAAAGAGCAAATTTACTGTAATGAAACAGATTTTTCAAATGAATACATTACGGTGAATTGGCCTCATCCTTGTGATCGTCTTTGTCAAAATCATTGCGGATTATGTAAATCATCACTCATCCGTAAATTGAGTGATACGAATGACTTCCATATTGTAATTGGAGATTCAATTACCGATTTACAAGCTGCGAAACAAGCGGATAAAGTGTTCGCTCGTGATTTCCTTATTACAAAATGCGAAGAAAATCATATTTCTTATACAGCATTTGAAACGTTTCACGATGTTCAAACTGAATTAAAACATTTGTTGGAGGTGAAATTATGAAACAACTTTTTCGTCAATGGTATGACTTAAGCGAGATAAAAAAAGAATTAACAACACGAAATTGGTTTCCAGCAACGAGTGGTAATATTTCTATAAAGGTTAGTCATGAACCACTCACTTTTCTCATTACAGCAAGCGGTAAAGATAAAACAAAAACGACTCCAGATGACTTTCTACTAGTAGATCATCTAGGGGTTCCCGTATTAGAGACTGAATTACGCCCTTCAGCAGAAACAATCTTGCATACACATATTTATAACAATACGAATGCTGGGTGTGTCCTTCATGTTCATACAACTGATAACAATGTTATCACAAATTTATATAGTGATGCAGTCACACTTCAAAATCAAGAAATTATTAAAGCTCTCGATATTTGGGAAGAAGATGCAACAATTCACATTCCTATTATCGAAAACCATGCTCATATCCCAAAGCTTGGAGAAAACTTCCGCAAGCATATACAGGGAGATTCGGGGGCAGTATTAATCCGTAACCATGGTATTACCGTATGGGGCCGAGATAGCTTTGATGCAAAGAAAAGATTAGAAGCTTATGAGTTTTTATTCCAATTTCATATAAAACTATTATCAATTCAAGGAGGCGTTTCTAATGGCGCAAATTCGTATTCATGAAATAAATACTCGCATTGAAAATGAAGTGGAAGTATCAAAATTTCTACAAGAGGAAGGCGTTTTATATGAGAAATGGAATATTTCCAAACTTCCTACTCATTTAAAAGAAAATTACTCATTAACAGATGAAAACAAAGCTGAAATATTAGCTGTGTTTTCAAAAGAAATTGCTGATGTTTCAGCACGCCGAGGTTATAAAGCACATGATGTAATTTCACTTTCAAATAGCACACCTAACCTTGACGAATTATTAATTAATTTTCAAAAAGAACACCATCATACTGATGATGAAGTTCGCTTTATTGTTAGTGGTCATGGCATCTTTGCCATTGAAGGAAAAGATGGGACATTCTTTGACGTTGAACTTGAGCCAGGCGATCTCATATCTGTTCCTGAAAATGCAAGACATTATTTTACCTTGCAAGATGATCGTCAAGTTGTAGCTATTCGTATTTTTGTTACAACTGAAGGTTGGGTTCCAATCTATTAAGGTAGTTAGTTGAATAAAAGGTCTTGGACCCCCTTTTCCAACCTTTTATTCACTCTACATATATACATCCTCCTATGGAACAGGCTTATTTCATTTTGAAATAAGCCTGATTTTTTATGGTTCTAACCGTATTATTCCTTCTTTTCAGTACAATCTCTCCCTTCAATTTTTCAAGTATATTTATTAATACTTTTTGAACATTTATTGAACTTTTTTTGATTTTTTTCTGAAAATTCTGTTTTATATATGATATACTACAATTAACTAAGAAGGAAAAAATATCGCAAACAGAGGGGGATAATCATGAGTTTACTTATCGCACTTATACTAGGGGTTACGTGTGGAGCACTTCCTATTATTCTAGGAGCTATTATGGAAGAATTAGAAGTTGGTGTTTTAGGTTTTGTTGCATCTTGTGTAAGCGCTTTATTTTTCGGGTTGTTCGGTGCTATTCCTGTTTCAATTCTGTGTGCATTTTATATAATACGCCATGCTCGTACAAAACAATTTGGTCCTAATCACATCGCGCAAGTTATTCCATTCCCAATGGAACGATGCCGCCGGGCTTCTAGCTTATAATTACAAAATTAAAAATAAAAGTCCTCAAATGAGGACTTTTATTTTTTTTCTTCTAGAAATTGAAACAATTCTTGTAGGTGCAAAGCGTCTTCACTATAGCTAACAGATACATGATATATACCATCAATCTCCGCTTCCATGTAAAGGTCAACTCCATCTCGATCATATTTCAATGCCAAATAAAATTCCATTTCTTCTAGCATCTTTTTTGAAGTTCGAATAACGTAATGCCCTTTCTCATCTCTTCCATATTCGAAATTCGGTTCAAAATCATATTTTTGTTTAAAAGCTTCTTTTTGTTTTTCATTAATTTGTATACATGTTGCTCTTTGTACAGTATCAATCATCTCATCAAATTTTTGAAGATCCATCTCATTTACCCCCTTACATATTTTTTGTATAACACTTGTGTTCCGCTATTTTCTTCCCCATCTTTTATTAGCTCTTCATACAATTCCTTCGCCAAACTTAAACCTGGTACTGGTAATTGTAATCTTTCAGCCTCATCTAACGCGATCTTCATATCTTTCATAAAATGCTTTACATAAAAACCTGGTTCAAAATCTCCCTTTAACATTCGAGGAGCTAAATTACTTAATGACCAGCTACCTGCTGCTCCCGTTGAAATACTCTCCAATACTTTATCAGGATCTAATCCAGCCTTTTTTGCATAAGCAACAGCTTCACATACTCCAATCATATTAGAAGCAATCGCAATTTGATTGCACATTTTTGTATGTTGTCCACTTCCAGCAGGCCCTTGCAACTGAATATTTGTTCCTAGTTTTTCAAATAACGGTAAACATCTATCATATATTTCTTTCTCTCCACCGACCATAATTGCGAGTCTTGCTTCTTTCGCACCAACGTCTCCTCCAGATACAGGTGCATCTAACGTATATACATTCTTACTTTTACCGGCTTCATTAATACGTTTTGCCAATGTTGGTGTAGATGTCGTGAAATCAATTGCGATCGTACCTTCATTTGCATTCTCCAAAATTCCATCTATCCCAAAGTACACTTCTTCTACATCATGTGGATACCCAACCATAGTCATTACAACATCAACTTGCTTTACTAACTCTTTCGGTGTATCACACCAATTTGCACCATCTTGTACTAAAGAGTCTGTTTTCGATTTTGTTCTATTATATACATATACTGTATGACCGTCTTGCATGAAATGACGCACCATACTTTTTCCCATTACACCAATACCAATGAAACCAATTGATACATTTTTATGTTTCATTTTCTCATCCCCTTTGTTCTAATAAATCACTTACCATCTTTCGGAAATCTTTATTGAAGTCATCATCCATACTATTTTTCACATTTGAAAATAAAATAACAAAAGTCCCTTTTTCTTTATTAAAATTATTGAAAGTGTTCCAACCAGATAGTACACCATGATTATGAAAATAATCCGGATATATGTAAAAACTAAATGCATATTTTCGTTCTGGTGAAGGTGAAAATATCGCTTGTATACTTTGTTCAGAAAGAAGTTTTCCATTTATAATTGCTTCGTCTAATTTCTTCATATCTCCAACTGTCGTATACATCTCACCACAACCATATAGCCAATCTATGCCTACCTTCTGCGCTGGTACAAGCTCTTGATTTTTTTTCACATAACCCTTTGTAAAATTTTTATCTCCAGGTACCATATTTCCCATACCAGATTCATACATATCTGCTTTTGTAAATATATTTTCTTTTATATAATCTCCTAAAGTTTTTTTCGATATATGTTCTATTATATAGGCAAGCACCATATAATTATAATCTGTATATCTCCAACCTGTTCCTGCAGGAAATTCTAAATTTTGACGTCCAATCCAATTAATTAACTGTAAACGGGAAGCAGCATTAACATTGCCTTTTGCGTGTTCAGGTAAACCAGAGGTATGCGTTAATAAATGATATAACGTAATATTTTTATTCTCCGGAAATGAAGGAATATATTTATTTACATTATCTTGAATATTTAGCTTACCTTGATCCTGCAGTTGTAAAATAGATGTAGCCACAACTGTTTTCGTAATAGAACCGATACGATATTTTGTGTGAGGCGTATTTTCTATTTTATTTTGAACATCAGCATACCCATATCCTTTATTCAATATAACATGCTCTTTATCTGTTACCAAAACTGTTCCATTGAATTGCTTTCCGACTAAATATTGATCTAATTTTTGAGATATGCTAGCGTAATCAATTTGCTTTTCTTTTTCTTCTTCTATATTCTCTTGTACTTCTGATTCAACAGCAGGATTCACCTTAGTTGTTAATTCTTTATTTTCCTTTATATTAGAATTATAGAGAAAATAGTATACTCCTCCACAAACTAAAGCACATATTGAAACTATCATCATTATTTTTTTTATCATTTTGTTCCTCCATAATTCCTTCGTTCAAAATCCCCCCTACACTCTATTATCAAGTAATAAAAAAAAATCGCAACAATTTGTTGCGAAAAATCACTTTTTTTCTTTTCTATATACACACACTTGATTTTTCCCATTTTTTTTCGCTTCATATAATGCAATATCCGCTCGTTGCATTAATTCTTCTCTTGTAATCCCTTTTTCATATAATGCAACTCCAAAGCTCGCTGTTAATTTCGAAATTCCTGAGAATTGCTTTGTTTCAATGAAAAATCGTAATGATTCCGCAACTTGAAATGCTTCTTTTTCTACTGTATTCGTTACTAAAATAATAAATTCTTCTCCTCCCCACCTAGCAAATACATGTTGCTGCTCCACTTTAGATTTCATGAGCTCTGCAAGCTCAATTAATGCTAAGTCACCAAAATCATGGCCATACGTGTCATTTACTGCTTTAAAATTATCTATATCAAATAAAATAAGTGCTATGTTTTCATTATTACGCATCGCATTATCCCATTCTGCCTCGAGTATTTGTTGGAATTTCAAACGATTATAAATCTCTGTTAACGAATCTATCATAGCAAGTCTTTCTTGTTCTTGATAGATTTCATCTAATTCGGTAATCTCTGTACACTTCACAATAAATCTTGATAAATCTTCTGGCAATGGTGTCGCACGCAATAAAAAAGTTGACACTTCCCCTTCATAGTTGGACATCTTAATTCTTCTATCGTATGATAATGTATCATCTAACCATGTTATATCATGAGTTGTTGAATAGTATCCATTTTCTCTAATAAGATGTTCAGCAAATACTAAATGTTGCTCACGATAAGCAAACAAATTTTCATATCCGAAAAACTCTAAAAAATTTGTATTACAATCAACAATCTCATCGTCTTCTACTATAAATAATAGATCATTTCGAAAATCAAACATCGTTTGAAGTAGTTCTTGTTGCAAACTTACTTGCCGCACTAAAGAAAGCTGATATAAACTTTTATTTACTTCCTCTAACACCATTTGCGGAGTCACAGGGGCTATCACAATATTACGTATTCCTAACGTAAGCACCTCTGCAAACTCGCTTGTTATTTGTTGATCCCAAATGACAATAAATGTACTCTGTGGATTATACATATTCTTTATATATTTTATTTGAGAAAAATCTGTTACATACATAATTACAATATGTGGTTTAGTCCTCTGAAATAATACTTCTCCTTCTTCAAAACTATTTGCTATAAACATACATTTTGGATGGATATTTTCTATCGTTTGTTGATGTGTGCATCCATTTTCTATATAAAGGACATTTAACTGAAGATCTTGTAATACATTTTGGAAAACCGTATTCTCTAATAAAAAATGTAGTATGTTCATCACTAGTCTTCACTCACTTCATATATCTTGTTCTACAGAATTCCTCACAAACATTTTATAAAAAACTGTTCTCTAAAAACTTTAATGAGTGAGGGATACATGTTAACAAGCTAATTGAGAATGTTATCTTTGCTTTTTCACTCTATAAATTCCTTTTTTAGTGTATGATTATAGGAATTGTATCGTTTGTATGAATGCCCTAGCTTCCGCTTGAAAACTTGACAATTAAAATAAAGATATTATATTCTTAAATTCGATAACTTACAAAATGTAAGTAGAATATATTACATGTATTTTTTTCATAATTTGATATGTAATTTGGAGGATATATAATGACAAACGAAAACTTTTTTAATGTTTTATATGAACGCACATCTACACGTGCATTCAACCCAGAGAAAGAAATTTCATCTACAGAGTTACACGAGATTTTAAAGGGAGCTGCTCAAGCACCTTCCGCTTGGAATTTACAGCATTGGAAATTCCTTGTATTCTAAGGTGAAGATGTACAGAAACGATTACATCCAATTGCTTATAACCAACAACAAATTCTTGATGCTTCTGCTGTAGTCGCTATTTTAGGTGATTTAGAAGCTTATAAAAACGTTGAACCCGTTTATGGTCCAATTGTAGAACAAGGATTTATGAAAGAAGAAGCAAAAGAACGCTTAGCTAAAAATATTGAGTCTGCATATGCCCGTGAGCAATTCCCAAGAGATGCAGCCTTTTCAAATGCATCTTTAGCAGCAATGCAACTTATGCTTGCAGCTAAAGCAACTGGCTGGGATACTTGTGCGATTGGTGGTTTCAACCCACAAGCACTTACAGAAGAATTCAATGTTTCATCTCGCTACGTACCAATTATGCTTATTACAATTGGGGAATCAACTTTAAAAGGCCATCCTGCACCACGAATGAGCGTAGAACAAGTGAGTGAATGGGCAAAATAATAAAGCGAAACTTGAATCAGTGTGAGGGTCTTACTGCCCTTTCATACGAATAAAAAAGAAACGAAGGTAATTTCATTACCTTCGTTTCTTTTTTATTCTGTCACACATCCGTAATACTAAAATGTATGATTCGACATCCACACATAAAAAACAGTAAATTTCATGCTATTCACATACATATAAATGACGTTTCGTGTCGAATTTTGTTAAAGCATCGAAATATAACCGTGTGTTTTTGTTACAATTATGATACAATGATAACAAATAGATAACAAGAGAGGGATTTTCATTGAGTTCATACGGAAGCTTTATTGCACTTTTATGTTACATAGTAACTGTACTGCTTCTATATTTTATTGGCGATGCTGCAAATATTTCAGTTTTACAATTTCCAAAAGAAGAAGCATTCCAATTAGAATCAGAAAAACATACTGCACGATCCATTGTACCGCTACTGTTAGCTCTTCCTGTATATATCATCGTTTTATATAAAAGCAAAAAAGTGTAAAGGCTACCTATTTCATTCATTTCGGTGGTCTTTACACTTTTTTGTGATATCTATCCTATTTTAAACATCATTCCGTAATAAACACCCAGCTAGTCTTTTAAAATGAGAAATTCCCCTAGAAAAAATTCCACTCTCTGTCCAGTCACTCACTACCGAACTTACATAGATTATAAGTGTGAAGGGGGTGATGAGGATTATGTTTGGATCATTTGGATGCTGTGATAACTTTAGAGACTGTCATCATCATGAAAGAGAGTGCAGACATCATGAGAAAGAGAAAGAGAAAGAAGTAGTTAGACCACAACAACCAGCTGTATGTAACGTACTTGCTAGCATTTCAGTTGGAACAGAGCTTTCTCTATTAAGCGTTAAAGGTGTTGGATCTTTCAACAATGTAATTTTTGAAGGTTTCTGTAACGGTGTTGCTCTTTTCTCTGCTTTAGCTCGTAATAACAATGACAAAGATAACAAAGATAACAATAAAGACGATAAGCACAATCAAAACCGAAATACTTTTACTGGTATTTTACGTGTATGCCCAGCTGATATCGTTGCTATCGCTATCTAATTTTGTTCCTTATCTTCAAAAGTAAGAAAATAAGTTTTACTTTTCTCATAGAAAAAACCTGAGACCGATTTCAAATCGACTCAGGTTTTTTTATTGATTATATACTTTTAACTAGTTCAACAACTTCTTCAGCAGTTGACATCATTAATGCTTTTTCTGCTAATGTTTCCATTTCTGCTTTTGACAACTTGCTTAGTTGTGTTCTTGCAGGAAGAATAGATGTTGCACTCATACTGAACTCATCTAAACCTAATCCTAATAATAATGGGATCGCAAGTGAATCTCCCGCCATCTCACCACACATACCAGCCCATTTGCCTTCTTTATGAGCAGCATCGATAACCATTTTTACAAGACGTAAAATAGATGGGTTATATGGTTGGTATAAGTAAGATACTTGTTCGTTCATACGGTCTGCAGCCATTGTGTATTGAATTAAGTCGTTTGTTCCGATAGAGAAGAAATCAACTTCTTTTGCAAATTGATCTGCTAATACTGCTGAAGCTGGGATTTCAACCATCATACCAACTTCAATAGAATCAGAAACAGTTGTACCCGCTTCTACAAGTTTTGCTTTCTCTTCTAATAAGATCGCTTTCGCTTGACGGAACTCATCAAGAGTTGCAATCATTGGGAACATAATTTTTAAGTTACCGTATACGCTAGCACGAAGTAATGCACGAAGTTGTGTACGGAACACATCTTGCTCATCAAGACATAAGCGAATTGCACGGTATCCTAAGAATGGGTTCATTTCTTTTGGTAAATGTAAGTATGGAAGCTCTTTATCTCCACCGATGTCAAGTGTACGAACAACAACAGGTTGACCTTCTTTTACACCTTCAAGAACTGCTTTATACGCTTCGAACTGCTCTTCTTCTGTTGGAAGATTGTCACGGCCCATGTATAAGAATTCTGTACGGTATAAACCAACGCCTTCTCCGCCATTATCGATAATACCTTGTACATCATTTGGTGTTCCGATATTTGCAACAAGCTCAACGTGATGTCCATCACTTGTTACAGTAGCTTGATCTTTTAATTTTGCCCATTCAGCTTTTTGCTCTTCAAATTTCGCTTTCTTTTCTTCAAACGAGCGAAGAGTTTCTTCTGATGGATTAACAATTACTTCTCCATCTAAACCATCGATGATTACGATATCGCCGTTTTGGATTTTCTCCATAACAACTTTCGTACCAACAACAGCTGGAATTTCCATAGAGCGAGCCATAATTGCAGAGTGAGATGTACGTCCACCGATATCAGTTGTAAAACCTTTTGCATACTTACGGTTTAACTGAGCTGTATCAGATGGTGTTAAATCTTCAGCAATAATGATTACTTCTTCAGAAATTGTACCAGGATTTGAGAAGTTAATGCCTAGTAAATGTGCAAGAACACGTTTTGTTACGTCACGAATGTCCGCAGCACGTTCTTTCATATATTCGTTATCCATGTTTTCAAACATAGAAATAAACATTGATGCAACTTCATCCATTGCAAATTCAGCATTTACTTTTTCACTATTTACTTTATCTTTTACTGGGTTTACTAGTTCTGGATCATTTAACACTAATAAATGTGCTTCAAAGATCGCAGCTTTGTCAGCACCTAGCTCAGCAAAAGCGTGGTCTTTAATAGCTTCTAATTCAGTTTTTGCTTTCTCAAGCGCAGCTTCTAAGCGTGCAATTTCTGCAGCTTCGTTTGTAATTGATTTCTTTTCGATGTTAAATTCAGGATTTTCAAGTCTGAAAGCCTTTGCAATAGCAATCCCACTTGATGCAGCGATCCCTTGAATGTTAAGAGTCATTATTCTCCTAATCCTTCGTTTTTCATAGTTTCTTCGATAGCTGCTAGTGCTTGAGCTGCATCATCACCATTTGCAGTGATTTTAATTTCCGCGCCTTGTTGAATACCTAAAGACATAACGCCCATGATTGATTTTAAGTTAACGTTCTTTCCGTTATACTCTAAGTTAATGTCAGAACCAAATTTGCTTGCAGTGTTTACAAGTAGAGTTGCTGGACGAGCATGAATTCCTGAGTCGCTAGTTACTTTAAAGATTTTTTCCATGATAATTTATCTCCTTTAAATTACAGTATTTTTTTAGTTGTATAGACGTGAGTACTACATCATCTATTGTATATAATAGGCGATGTTCGGTCAACCACATCACCTATTATAATTATAAACATTTTGCGTCAAATTCCTACTGAATGTCAATAATAGCGTTTTCGCCCTTCTTAACATTTCCATCTTTTTTCAATTCGACTTGCTGCCCTTGCTGTAAATTCGTAAATACAATTGGTGTAATGATAGATGGTGCATTTTCTTTTACAAATGCAAGATCTACTTTTAATAATGGTTGTCCTTGTTTCACTTTGTCACCTTGCGCTACAAGTGCTTCAAAACCTTCACCATTTAATTTTACAGTATCAATACCGAAGTGGATTAAAATTTCTTTTCCACCTTCAGATTGAATACCAATTGCATGCTTTGTAGGGAATACGTTGACAATTTCACCATTAACTGGAGAAACTACTGTTCCTTCTGTTGGCTCAATTGCAAATCCATCTCCCATCATTTTTCCTGAGAATACTTGATCCGGCACTTCTGTAATAGGTAGGATTTTCCCTTCAATTGGTGAAACGATTGTTTCGTTTTCATCAACTTTTTGAGGAGCTTCTTCTACTTTTACAGGCTCTGCTTTTTCAACATGAGGTGTACGATCTGACATAATATCATGAATTTGTGATTTTAATGTGTCAGATTTCGGTCCAAAAATAGCTTGAATGTTATTTCCAACTTCAAGTACACCAGCTGCTCCAAGTTCTTTCAAGCGATCTTTATTTACATTCTTTTGTTCGTTAACTTGAACACGTAAACGAGTAATACAAGCGTCTAAAGAAGCAATGTTTTCTTTACCACCAAGTGCTACTAATACTTCACGAGGAAGTTCACCAGCTTCTGCTTTTCCTGTACCTTCATTCCCATTTGCAACTTCACGGCCAGGTGTTTTTAAATCCCATTTACGGATTGCAAATCGGAATCCGAAGTAGTAAATAACCGCTAGTACAAGACCAACAATAATTACCCACCACCATGCCGTACGGCCTGGTAGTACACCGAATAATAGGAAGTCGATTAAACCACCAGAGAATGTCATACCAATTTTAACACCTAAAATTTGCATTGTCATAAATGATAGACCAGCGAATACAGCGTGAATTCCGAATAATACTGGTGCTACGAATAAGAATGAAAATTCAAGTGGCTCTGTAATACCTGTTAAGAAAGATGTTAATGCAGCAGAACCTAAAATACCAGCTGCTAATTTTTTATTTTCTGGACGTGCTTCATGGTACATTGCTAAAGCTGCCGCTGGAAGACCGAACATCATGAACGGATACTTACCAGTTGTAAATGTACCTGCTGTTAATTCTACACCGTCTTTTAACTGTGCCATAAAGATTTTTTGGTCACCACGAATTAATTCGCCAGCCGCATTTGTATACTGACCGAATTCGAACCAGAACGGTGAATAGAAAATGTGATGTAATCCAAATGGAATTAGTGAACGTTCAATTAAACCGAAAATAAATGCTGCTAACGTTCTATTTGCATCAATCATTTGATGTGAGAACGTGTTTAAGCCACCTTGAATGTATGGCCAAACGAAGCACATGATAATACCTACTATTAAAGAGAATGTTGCAGTTGCGATCGGTACGAAACGCTTACCTGCAAAGAAACCTAAGTATGATGGTAATTCAATGTTGAAGTATTTATTATAGCAATATGCCGCTACTATCCCGACGATAATACCACCAAACACTCCAGTTTGTAGCGTTGGAATTCCTAATACGTTTGCATACGCTGGATCTGCAAATCCAACTTTTACTGGGTCTGCTCCAGAACTTGTTACTTTCACTAGCTTATCTACTTCTAAGAACACACTCATCGTTTTGTTCATAATTAAGTAGCCAACGAATGCTGCTAAACCAGCTACTCCGTCTCCACCAGCTAAGCCAATTGCTACCCCAACTGCGAATAGTAATGCAAGGTTAGCGAAAATAATATCACCAGATTGTTCCATAATTTTTGCTACCATTACGAACCAATCTGCTTTTAAAGCAGGAATAACATTTGTTAACTGTGGATTTTGAAATGCATTACCAAATCCAAGTAAAATACCTGCTGCCGGTAAAATCGCTACTGGAAGCATAAGCGCTTTTCCGACTTTTTGAAGAACACCAAAGATCTTCTTAAACATGGAAACCCTTCCTCTCTTATCTATATTGATACCTTCCGACAAACGCCAAAAAGGCATGAGGAAAAAAAGATAGAACGATAGCTATACAAAGGGTAGTATATCCCTTTCTCTAGCTTACATTCCTTACTTTTCTCCACTCATGCCTGATCGAATCAGTAACACGTGTCAAAAATAGGTTTACGTATAAGTTCACTATAATTAAGGCAAACGTTTTCGTTTTATACCTTAATGTGTTTGTCGAAATTTGTATAACTTTGCAATAGTTATTATACATAACTATTGTAAGCGATTCAATGATTTTTTTTAACGTTTTCATTTTCGACAAAAATATATGTCATTTTACACATGCTCTGCCTTCACTAAGCGCTGCAGGTGCATCGTTAAATATATACTCTCTGCTTCATAAACAGGAAGTTGCAATTCTTTTTGCATAACCTTAACTAGCTTCCAAGCTAAATTATAACAGACAGGATATTCCGCCTTTAATAAATCAGCAAAACTTTGCGATTCCTCTACTTTTTCTCCTTTTTTCACCCTCTCAATAGCATATTGAAGATGACGAATAAGGCGTAAATAGTGAATACTTTCTTGGTCTAATGTAATTTGTAAGTTCGTCTCAATTAAAGATACAAGCTGTGCGATGAGACGGGAGTTTTGATTAACTGAAGATAAATCTGAATTTGTAAGTGAACTGTAAATATGCAGTGCAATAAACCCGATTTCTCCTTCTGGCAATGTAATTTGCAAACGAGAATTTAAAAGGTTTACAACACCTTCAGCAATTTTATATTCCTCTGGATAGAGCATTTTCGTTTCAACTAAAAAAGGATTATCAATTGTAAACCCTTGTTTTAAACGCTTAATTGCAAAAGAAATATGATCTGTTAAAGCGATATGAATATGTTCATTCAATGGGGATTTTGCTTTTTCTTGAATATAGAACATAATATCATTCATTAATTCAATTAATTTTTCACTCACATGCGGAACTAGCAGTTTGTATTGTTCACGATCACGTTCATTTTTTAGAACAAACATTTTTTCAATTTGTTCTTGCTCCAATACATCTTTCGCTTTTTTCCCAAATCCAATTCCTTTACCAATCACTACTACTTCCTCATGTTCAGGATGGCTAGCAATGATGACATTATTATTTAAAACTTTTTTAATTTCTAGATAATTACTCATATAACACCACCCTCGTACTTAAATAGCCTGCTTTTATGTTACAGAATATTCTTCTTTGTCGTCAATGTAAAACATCTACCATTTCATAAAAATTCATTTTTTAGACATGTTTATATATGATGCGTATAATGTAAGAGCAACTGTACATAGAAAGGAGATAACAACATGATTAAAATGTTTGTAAGTGATATCGACGGTACAATGATGCAACACGGAGGTTTAATTGACGAACAGGATATTGTAGCACTTCGTAGTCTTGCTGAACAAAATGTGATTCTTTGTTTCGCTTCTGGCCGACTTGATAATGAAATTGCAGACTTAATGAAAGCTGTAAATACAAATTTCCACCGCATTAGTGTTAATGGTGTTTTTGTATATACAAATGAAAATAAGCAGCTATTATCTGCAACTTTTGATTCCAGCATTCTTCCTGAATTGTTACACATGACGAATGAAGATCCTTATTTCCGTTATGTTAGTGATGAACATAATTACTACATTGAAGAAAAAACACCGTTTATTCACGAACTTGAGCAACAAGTAACGATGACTTCTGTCGAAGAACCAAATTTATTACAGAAAATAGATGATACAATTTTCCCGAATAAAATTTCTGTCGGTGGCACAAAGGAGAGCTTACAACTCCTTCAGAAAAAAATTGATGAAAAATTTCATGGAAAAGTTAGTACGTTCATTTCAGCAGAACAATGCTTAGATGTAATGCCACCTAATATTAGTAAAGGTTCTGCTATTTCTGTTTTATTAAAAGAGTTTCAATTACAACCAGAGGAAGTTGCTTGCATAGGGGATTCTTATAATGATATTCCAATGTTTGCTCTAACTCCTCACAGTTTTGCTATGGCTCAAGCAGATGACGCAGTAAAAGAACACGCTCACTATGTAGTAAATACAGTTAAAGATGCTGTTAACCACGTAATTGCTCATAATAAAAATACGACTCACTCCTTGTAAGGATGAGTCGTATTTTTTCTTTACATGTTAAACAATTTGACATTTACTGTACTTCACAAACTGAAATATATTATTTGTTACGTGCGATGTTTGTAATAAACTTATAACGATCTCCACGATAAATACATTTCACATACTCTAACGGTACTTCACCTTCTGAATATGACCATTGACGCATGACAAGCACTGGCGCCTTTTTAGGAATATGCAGATGTTCCGCTTCATTATCCGTTGCAATTGAAGCTTCAATTGATTGAGTAGCGCTAACAAGTTTGAAGCCCAGTTTTTTCTCTAAATGTTCATATAAAGATTGTTGCAATATTTCTTCGTTAATATCTTTTACAAGAGCTGGCGACAAATATGTCGTCTCAAAAGCAATCGGTTCATCGTCAGCTAAGCGAATACGCCTCACTTCATAAACCGACTCTCCCTCCTGTATTCTCAGCCGGTCTGCTATTTTCACAGTAGCTGGAACTAGGCGGAAACTTAATAATTGACTACTTGGGTTCATCCCACGAGAAATCATATCTTCCGTGAATCCTGTCATTCCTTGCAGTTTTTGTTCCACTTTCGGAAGTTGGACAAACGTACCGATTCCACGTTTCCGATATAAATAACCTTGTTCCACTAAATTATTAATCGCCTGTCTGATTGTCATACGACTCACTTCGAACTTATCGCAAAGTTCATTCTCAGATGGGATTTTATCTCCCGGCTTCCATTCGCCGTCCTCAATTAGCTGTTTCACCCACTCTTGAATCTGATAATAGATCGGAAATGGTGAATACTTGTCGATGTTCATCAGCAATCGCCTCACTGCATAAAGATAGAGCTTCTTGATCAGCGATTACGGTTACATTCGGATGACGTTGTAAAACTGTAGCAGGACACGCTTCACTATATGCACCTTGCAATAATTCTTTAACAGCTTCTGCCTTTTTAGAACCCATAGCAACAAGTAGAATTTGTTTCGCTTTCATAATGCTTCCAATTCCCATTGTAATTGCATGAGTTGGCACATCTTCTTCTTTTTCGAAGAAGCGAAGGTTTGCTTGGCGTGTAGATTCTGTTAATTCAACAATGTTTGTTGGAGAATTAAACGGTGTTCCTGGTTCGTTAAATCCGATGTGACCGTTTTCACCGATTCCAAGAATCTGTAGGTCAACTGGGTTAGCAGCTAGAATGCCCTCGTAACGTTTGCACTCTTCCTCTAAATCACTTGCCATCCCGTTTGGTACATAAGTTTGTTTAAATGGAAGATGATCAAACAACTGTTCTTGCATGAAATAGTGATAGCTGTTTTTATCTTCATGTGGTAAATTTACGTACTCATCTAAGTTTACAGTGGTTACACGGCTTGTATCAAGTTTATTTTTTCGCATTTCTGCATAAATACCTAATGGAGAGCTTCCTGTAGCCATTCCTAATGTTGGATTTTCTTTTGTTTTTACAACTTCTTCAATTAATTTATAACCTGCTTCTGCTAGTTCTTCTGGAGTTTTTACAACAAGAATATTCATTTCATTACTTCCCTTCCTTCATATGAATTCCTAAACGAACCGTATCATATACATGTAAATCTTCATTCATCACAACAAAGTCTGCATCTTTTCCTACCGCTAATGCACCTTTATTATTTAATCCAAACTCTTCTGCTTGGTTCACTGATGTCATTAGTACTGCATCTTCGATTGAACAACCTGTAAATTCAATTACATTTCGGAAAGCTTGATCCATTTTTAGAATACTACCAGCTAACGTTCCATCTTCTAATCGAGCACTACCATCTTTTACATGTACTGGCTGTCCGCCAAGCTCATATAATCCATCTTCAAGACCTTTTGCACGCATTGCGTCAGTAATAACACTTACTTTTTTCGGTCCTTTTAATTTATATGCTAATTTCACCATATCTGGGTGTATGTGAATACCATCTGTAATTACTTCAACCATTACATCTGGATTTAATAACACATGACCAACAACTCCTGGTTCACGGTGATGTAATCCACGCATTTGATTGTATAAATGCGTTGCATGTGTAATGTTTCTATTTTTTAGTTGCGCATCAATTGCATCTGTATGCCCCATTGTGCCGACAACACCAGTTTCAGCAAGATACTGCTCAAACTCTAACGCTCCTTCTTCTTCAGGTGCGTATGTTACTAATTTAATTAAATTTCCGCTTGCTTCCTGCCATTGTTTAAATTGTTCAATATTCGCAGGAACAATATGTTCAAGTGGTTGTGCACCTGCACGTTTTTTTGAAACATACGGTCCTTCTAAGTGAATATATTCGAAATGCGCTCCTTTTTCTTTCGCTTCCTTCGCAGCATGTAGTGCTGCTTCAATTGCTTCTGGAGCTTGTGTCATTGTTGTTGGGAAGTAAGTTGTAACTCCTTCTTTTAACATTTCTTTCCCTAGAGTTACTAACCCATCGCTATTTGCATCCATCGCATCAATATCGTATCCACCATGAATATGAACATCAATCATACCTGGAATCACAATTTTCCCTGCCGCATCTAAAACAGTTTCATTTTCTTGTGATACATATTGAGCCATCAAACCAATTTCTTTAATTGTTTCTGCGTAACGAATAAATCCGTTTTCTACTACTTCTTGACCTGTATAAATTTTGGCATTGATGACAACTTGCGTTTTCATTTTCATCGATCCTTTCCCATGAAATACCTACTTGTTATTATTACCTTATTCGCCTAATTCCATCTTAATATATGCACGAGTAGTTGTCTATACATTCTAATGAAATTTCCTCTTTGCTTAACAAAAAGGAAGCTTAGTACGTCTCTCGCAATTATAATATATGTTATTCATTTTTTCCAAAAAGGAACTATATCATCTAACGTATGAATCACTTAAGTAATGGCATTAATCCGCTAGACCCTATTGTAATATGTTCGCCGTCTGTTTCTATTTCTACCGTACGTCTATTTGTTCCATACATCATTATACCACGCCGTTTTAATCGTCTCACTACACTTTGATGCGGATGCCCATACGGATTTTTGCTACCATAAGAAAGAATCGCGAACTGTGGTTCTACCTTCTTTATAAACCTTTCACTTGTTGAAGTATATGAGCCATGATGTCCCACCTTTAGCACATCTGCATGTACATCAAATTGCTTTAATATTTCAGTTTCCGTCCGCACATCAGCATCACCCATTAGTAAAAAATCTGCCTTACCATACCGAACCTTTAATACAATTGAAGATTCATTATTTTCATCTTTGGACTTCCCATTGTTTAATACTTGTATGGAAACATGCGGATCTAGCGGTATGTATTGGCCCTCTTTTACTGAAATGAAAGGGATTCCCCTTTTCTTTATATGATTTCGATACGTATGATAAGTAAGAGAACTATATGTTTTTCCACTATCTAATATAAGTGATACCGGCATTTGCTCTACAATCGGAATAAGCCCTCCAATATGATCCATATCAGGATGAGTACTGACGATAGCATCTAAATGGTTAATTCCTTTTTCAATTAGCTTTTGGATGATAACCTCACCAGCTTCATAAGGTCCTCCATCAATTAACATCGTTTGTCCATTTGGCAATATAATAAGTGTTGCATCACCTTGCCCAACTTTTAAGAAACTCACTTTCATTTTACCAAGATGTTGCCGCTGCATATGTAAAGGAGACGCGGTATGAATAGACATCATATACCTTTTTGCCGATGCACTATTTAAAGAAAAGCATAACAAAACAGAAACTAATAATAAAATACTTCGTATACCTCTCATAACTCGTCTCCTTTTTTCAATTAGTATGGCACGGTATATAATTGATATACAAAAAAAAGCTTAGCAAAATGCTAAGCTTTTATTTCGATATCTCTTGTAAAGAACCAAAGAATAAATCCGCTTCATTCATTTGTTCGTTTTCTTCAGAAAGCGGAGGTAAATCATCTAATGTTTTTAATCCAAATGTGTCTAAAAATTCTTTCGTCGTTCCATATAAAATCGGACGCCCAGGTCCTTCTGCTCTTCCCATTTCTTTTATAAGTAAGTGTGATACTAACGTTTGTAACGCCTTATCGGTTTTTACTCCTCTAATCTCTTCCATTTCTGTTCTTGTAATGGGTTGACGATATGCAACAATTGCTAACGTTTCTAGCGCAGCCTGAGAGAGTGAAGCAGCTGTTGGGATATCTATTAGTTTTTGATAGTACGACGCATGTTCTTTCTTTGTAGCAAAACGATATACTTTTGCATACTGTACAATTTGCAAACCTCGGTGTGCACCTTCACATTCTTTTTGCATTTCTTCTAAAATATCGATTACTTCGTTTCCTTCAATTTCAAGGACTTTTGCTATTTGTTCAGGAGAAATCCCTTCATCACCAGAAACAAATAAAAGCCCTTCAATGATTGATTTCTGTTCTGTTCTATCCATCTTACGAGCTCCTTCCTCCTATTTTCTCCATAAAAATACACATCAAAAAACCGAATCACAATCAATGCGTTCGGTTCAATATTTTTTCTCTTGTTCCAAACGATACATTCAAACCTAGCATGAGATATACTATTTCTATCCCATTTTCCATACTAACTCTATGCAGATTTAGTATAGCTTGATACGAAAATTTCATCAAAATTATGTTCTTGTTCAATTACGATTTGTTGATTTTTCATAAGCTCAAGAACCGCTAAAAATGTTACAACCATTATTTCCCGTTCATCATCAACAAACAAATCATAAAAACTTTGACGACCACCTTGTATTTCTAACAGCTTTAAAATATCCGTCATACGCTGTTCAATTGGTATTTCTTGACGAGTAATACGTGTTGTCACAGGTTTCTTTGCTTTTTTACGGCGCATTAATTTTTGAAATGCCGCTAGCATATCATATAACGTAACATCAAGAGGCAAGCTTGTCTCCTCTTCTTGTTGCAACGATGTAAAATCAATTGGCGGACGTGTATATAGCTGTGCTCTTTCTTGTTCTCTTTCTTTTAGTTCAGTAGCAACTTGCTTATATTTCTTATATTCAATTAACCTCTCCATCAATTCTTGACGAGGATCATCTATAAAGTCATCACCGTTATCAAGTACATCTTCTTCATGTTTCGGCAACAACATTTTACTTTTAATTTGTAATAATGTTGCAGCCATTACTAAATACTCACTTGCAACATCTAATTGTAGTTCTTTCATCGTATGAACATAAGATAAATATTGCTCTGTAATTTCCGCTACAGGAATATTATATATATCAATTTCATAACGATGTATTAAATGTAACAATAAATCTAAAGGCCCTTCAAAAGCCTCTACTTTAAAATTATACTGCACAAAGCATCCCACCACATTTTTTCTATAACAACATAAGTATAGAGCATACTCATGTTCTATCCAACCTTTTTAAGAAATTTAATTAAAAATAGACCTATGCCTATGGCATCATGCCCACCACTTCATATGATAACAGTGTAGTAAGAACAATGTAGGAGGTCAAAAAACTATGGGTCACGTTGATTGTGGTTTTAGCGGTGGGTTCGCATTACTTGTTGTATTGTTTATTTTACTCATTATTGTAGGGGCAGCTTGCTTCTGCTAATATGAACAATAACGACTAGGGAGAAATTCCCTAGTCGTTTATTGTTCATATTTCTATGATAAACTTATACTTATAACCGTTAGATAGGGGCGAAGAAAATGTATCCTACGGAATACATACAGTTTTTAATTCATTTTCACGGAGATTATGATTATTTTGAATGCCACGAAATACTGGAAGAATATTGGAAAACAAAACCGAGAGGAAATCGGGATCATTATTTAGTCGGCCTCATTCAAATTGCAGTTTCTTTATACCATCACAGACGCTCTAACTGGAATGGCGCAGAGAAGATGATGAAAAGCGCCATAACGATTTTAGAAAAAAACAGTGCACATTTACTTCGTTTAGGAATAAATGAGGCACAACTTCTGTTCTTACTCAAAGATAAATTGCAATCTATCCAGAAAAAAGAAAGTTTTACACCGTTATTTTTACCATTATCGGATACAACATTAGAAAAGTACTGCATAGAATTATGTCAGAAACAAAACCTTCCTTGGAAAGACGTGAATGCTACTTCTAATGAATTTATAATACATAAGCATACATTACGTGATCGAACAGAAGTCATCGCTGAACGAAACGAACAATTACAAAAAAGAAAGCAGAGATAATAAACTACTTATCTCTGCTTTCACGAATGTATATTTTGTTCAAGCCCTTTACACTTTTTGCAAAAACTTGCTGTTTGCTCATTTCCGCAAATTGTAAATTCAAGAAATTTACTCTTTAACTCTTGAACCATCTTCGTCCCAATACCCATATGACGGTGAGATGGATTCACACTCAAATGCTGAATTTCCAAAACTTGATTCTCTTTTTTTACAATCCCCATTATCCCAACAAAATCTTCGTTTTGTTTCCACAAATACAATTGCCAATCATCCTTTGCTTCATAATCTTTCATAGTCAATTGTAATGTTTTCACATCTTTTTCAGTTGGCATAAATGAAAGAAGCCCCATTGCAATCTTTTCATAACTTTTTTTAAAACGAATTAACATAACCCTTATCCCTTCTTACAAAAGTTACAAACTATTAAATCCCCTCAATCACTCTTTTCATATCACATTCATTTTACAATATTTTCAACAGAGTGAGAAGAGCTTAAAACAACTTGATAATCATACAAAGCGAAAAGAAGAAAGTCAAATATACGTTTCATTACTATTTTTGTTAAGTAGATAAAAGAAGAAACACTGTTATATGAAAGTGAAAAAAACATCCACCGCTCATTATCACTTCACTATTCATCACCTTAGAGCAGATGAATTCTAGCAAAATGAATGTAATAAACAACTTTTATTGAAATGTGTAATCTAATGTATTCTATGTAATTTGTTAATATTTTGTTCTCATAAGCGACTTATTTTCACTACAATCACATTACTACTTGTATCATGTACCGTAAACGAAATACCCATTCCTATTAAAAAAAGAGAGCAATAGCTCTCTTTTCTCATTCACTTATTCTTCCCAAACTTTAACTTCTTTCATTACATCACCTTGACGCATGTTTAATACTGTTTCAATACCGCTTGTTACTTTACCGAATACAGTATGTACACCATCTAAGTGTGGCTGTGGCTCGTGAACGATAAAGAATTGGCTACCGCCTGTGTTACGGCCAGCATGAGCCATAGAAAGTGATCCTACAAGGTGTCTATGAGGATTTCCATCAGTTTCACATGGGATAGAGTAACCTGGGCCACCCGCACCTGTTCCTGTTGGGTCTCCACCTTGGCTTACGAAGCCAGGAATAACGCGGTGGAATGTCACACCATCATAAAATCCTTGCTCTGCTAGTTTTTTAAAGTTTTCTACTGTTTTTGGTGCCTCTTCTGGGAAAAATTCCAAATCGATTTTTTCACCATTTTCCATTACTATGTATCCTAAAGTTTTCATACGTATATGTCTCCTTTCAACTATCTCAGCACTATATTACCACATTCATGACTAGAAACAAAAAGAATCCGACAATCTACATACTTCTTTTTTGAAATGTGGAAAAAGCTAGGTGACAAATAAGAAATATATACTATAATAACTGTGTTGCCCGAAAATTTTAGAAAGAGAAAGGGAGCGATTTTTCGTGAAAACGAAATTACTAGCTCTGCTATTAGCTGTAGCAGTATTTATTATGCCAACAGCTTCGTTTGCAGACATCATCGAAGGAGAATCAATTGTTACACTAGGAGAAAACTTGTCTGAACAACAAAAACAAGATCTGTTAAAAGAAATGAAAGCACCAAAAGATGCTACAATTATTACTGTGTCTAATGCGGAAGAACATAAATTTCTAGAAGGGATTGTTCCAAAAGCGCAAATTGGTACGAGAGCAATTTCCTCTTCTATGATCACATACACAAAGCCAGGTTCTGGTCTCATTGTACGTTCAAAAAACATTAATTCAATAACAGATGCAATGTACACAAACGCACTTATTACAGCAGGTGTGAAAGATGCAGAAATTCAAATTACTGCACCATTTAAAGTTTCTGGAACTGCTGCTTTAACTGGTTTAATGAAAGCCTATGAGACAACATCAAACAAAGCAATTCCTGAGGAAGTAAAAAAAGTAGCCAATGAAGAAATGGTGCAAACATCCCAGCTCGGCGATAAAATTGGTGAAGAAAAAGCAGTTCAACTTGTTGCGAAAATTAAAGAAGAAATTGCGAAAGAGCAGCCAAAAACGACTGAAGATTTACGTTCATTAATTAAAAAAATTGCGGATCAACTTGGTATTACATTAACGGATGAACAGTTAGATAACTTAGTTGCTCTATTTGATAAAATGAAAAATCTTAACATTGATTGGAATCAAGTTGGCAGTCAGTTAAATAAAGCAAAAGAACACGTTTCTGCCTTTTTAGGATCTGAAGAAGGGCAAAGTTTCCTAGATAAAGTGAAAGATTTCTTCTCAAGTATCATTGATTTTGTTAAATCGTTATTCAAGTAAAAAGAAGCTCGCTAGTAGCGAGCTTCTTTTTTATACAAGTAACGGCAATTTCATAATAGCTTCTTCAACCGAACGAACAATATGATTCGCTTTCTCCTTCACATATGGATGAGCATGGTGCAGAGTAAATGAATGCGGGGTTACTTCAAACATAGAAATATCATTGAAAGAATCTCCAATGCATGCAACTTCATTTGCTTCAATTTGCAAATGTTCCATTAGTCGTCTTAAAGCACTCCCTTTACTTACTCCCCTTGGCATAATGTCAACATAGCGTTTACCAGACATAAAAACTTCCGCTTCATTCTGAAATGTATCTCGTAATTCTTGATCTAATGCTTCAATTGTCTCTTCTTCCCCAAAAACAAACAATTTCGCAGGATGTACAGTTTTACCAAATTCCTCTTCTAACGCTTCAATTTCAGCGATATGCACGCCCATATACGCTTCAAAATTATGGTGATATTCATTCTTCCTTTTTGTATATCGCTGCTCATTTGCACAAACAATATCCGCTAGTCCTTTTTTATGTATATATCGATATATTTCCTGGGCAACCGTATTTTCAAAACTCGATTCATAAAACAAATTCCCATCCGGAAGTAACATTGTCGCTCCATTTAAGCCAGTTGTGTAATATGGGAATTCAAACCTATTTACGACTTCATCAATTCGATGAGTAAAGCGGCCTGAGGCAAAACAAATATTTGTCCCTTTTTCAGCTAACCAACAAATTGCACGTTCATCTTCTTTTTGCATATGATTTACATCGTAAACGAGCGTGTCGTCTAAATCACTTACAAATAATTTAATCATGTCCTCTTCCCCTTCCATACACAATATCTACTCTAAGTGTACACAGAAAATGTTTGATTTTTGTTAAAAAACAATAAATTTTTGCTAAAAAAATAAACGGGTGTATAATCCCGTTTATTTTTGTCTTTTTACATTTTGAGGTCTTACAATACTTGGTCGTACTTTTAAACTAGACATCGTCGGACGGAGTAGAATTTTTGTTAATGCGCCCCAATCAAATGGTAAAAACGGCCATAAATAAGGGGTTTGCAAACTTTTTATAGACGTTAAAAATAAAATCAATATCGTCATACCAATTACAAAGCCCATCTCATGGAAGAGACCTGTTAAAATAATAACAAATAATTTTCCAACCTTATTCCCTAGCCCTAATTCATAGCTCGGTGTTGCATAAGCACCGATCATAGAAACTGCTACATACAAAATAACTTCTGGTACAAACAAACCTACATCGATTGCTATTTGACCAATTAATATGGCAGAAATTAATCCTGCTGCTGACGATAACGGCGTTGGAGTATGAATGGCTGCCATCCTTAAAAATTCAAGTCCTACTTCTGCCATTATCACCTGTAATAAAATTGGTAAATGTGTCATCTTAGTCGGTCCAATAAAAGCAAGATTTTCTGGTAAAAGAGTTGGATCAAATACAAATACTAACCAAAACGGTAGTAAAAACAAGGAGAATAAAACACCTAAAAAGCGTACCCAACGTAAAAATGTTCCGACAGCTGGATTTTGTCTAAACTCTTCTGCATGCTGTAAATGATGAAAATATGTTGTTGGCGTAATCATAGCACTCGGTGATGTATCAACTAGTACTAGAACATGTCCTTCTAATAAATGATTTGCTGCTACATCCGGTCTTTCTGTATATCGAATAAGCGGGAATGGATTATAGCTTTGCTTTACAACAAATTCTTCCACTGTTTTATCCGCCATCGTAATGCCATCGACATCGATGTTATTTAATTCTTGTTTTATAATCTTTACTAAATCTGGATTTGCAACATCTTGTACATATGTAATACAAATATCCGTTTGCGATCGATCCCCTACTCGAATAATTTCATTTCGAAGACGTGGATCTCGAATTCTTCTACGAATTAACGCTGTATTTACAACGATATTTTCAACAAATCCATCCCTCGCACCGCGTACTACTTTTTCAGTATCTGGCTCTGTCGGTGTTCGTCCTGGATAGCTACGAACATCTATCACGAACGCTTCTGTTTCGCCTTCCACAAATATAACAATAAGCCCTGATAACGCTTGAAGCATTACTTCATCCATCGTTTTCACTTTACTTACTTGCTGATGAATTAAACGATTCTCTAAAAGCTTTACAGTGTCTTCTTCAACATCCCTTATTTCATTCGTATCCACAGCTTCTTCTAAAATAGGAATAATATAATTTGTATCACAAAGTCCATTTACGAATAACACTGCAATTTCTTTATTCAAAATTTGAAATTTACGAATACCAACATCAAATGTGACGCCTAATCCAGCCGTTTGTTTTAAATAATTTTCATTGTCACTTATGAAAGTTGAAATCGGAATATCTATTTTTTTAGGCTTCGTCATAAAATCCACTCCTTTCCAAAATTAACTGAATTGCTTTTTTCGTAATTGGTGAGCCTCTCTCCCATTCATCGTTTCCACACATCTTACCAATATCACCCACACCAACAATGACGGGAACATTCAAATCATCTAAACAATAAATTGTATCTCCGCTAATTCTGCCAATTTCACCATCTGGAAGTCCAAATTTATCAACACCATATTCCGTTAAATTCCCGTTCCGATCTACACTTACATCTACACGTGCCCATTCCCAATGGTGTGTATTAGACGCTACTGCCAAAATCCCAAGTACATCAATTTGTTTATGCGTGGCTACATATTTTAAAGCTTTTTCACCAGATCCTTCTCCAATAAATCCACTGTCATCAAACATGACAAATACAGGGTCATATGGCGTTTGCATAATAAGCTCAACAACTTTCTTCCCTGTTAATTTGGTTGGATTACTTTGTGATGCTGAAATACACCTTCCCCCAAATTCCTTCGTTAAAAGCTCAATTGTTCGCTTTGCATATTCATCTCCATCTGTGACCAAAACAACCCTTCGTCTCATTTGATTTATCCTTTCGGTTTACATATAAGTGCTACAAAAAATGAAAATAATATTGCTGCTGAAATACCTGCAGACGTTAAACTAAACATACCCATACCAATCCCTATATATCCGTGTTTCTCTGCAGCATGCATTGCCCCGTGTAATAGGGAATGTCCAAAACTTGTAATAGGAACTGTCGCCCCAGCACCAGCAAACTTTATAAGCTTATCGTACAATCCGAATCCATCTAAAACTGCTCCTATCACTACAAAGGTAGCCATTAAATGGGCTGGTGTTAACTTTGCGAAATCTAACAATACTTGCCCAACTACACAAATAGCGCCTCCTACAAGAAATGCATATATATAATCCACAATTCACTCTCCCTTCACTCTCTCAAATACGACACCATGTGCAATTGTTGGAATTGTTTCTTTTTGCTGCATCATCATCGGGCTTAATAACGCACCAGTAGCAACGACAAAAATTCGTTGTAAATTCCCTTTTTGCATCTCGCTTAATAAATGACCATATGTGACAACAGCTGAACAAGCACAACCACTACCACCAGCAAATACTTCTTCTTGACCGGGATCATAAATCATTAATCCGCAATCGTTATATATATGCCCAATATCATAACCTTCTTCCAGTAACAGTTGTTTCGCAATTGGTGTCCCAATAGCTGATAAATCACCGGTAACAATCAAATCGTAATCGGCTGCACTTCTCTTCAAATCCTCAAAATGTTGCTGAATTGTATGAGCTGCAGCAGGTGCCATCGCCGATCCCATATCTAAAGGGTTCGCAATTCCTAAATCTTGCACTTTTCCAATCGTAGCCGCCTTGATTTTAATGGCACTTTTTTCTTTACTAATTAATATGGATCCCGCACCTGTAACAGTGGAATTTGCTGTTCCTGGTTTTTGTCCCCCATACTCTGTTGGATAACGAAACTGTCTTTCAGCTGTTGCATTATGACTACTTACCGTCGCTAAAACACGATTTGCGAATCCGCCATCTATAAAGGCTGATCCGACCGCTAAAGTCTCCATCGAGGTCGCACAAGCACTAAACATGCCTAAAAAGGGAATTCCCCACTTACGCGCAACGTAATTTGCTGTTACTGTTTGATTTAATAAGTCACCCGCTAAAAAGAAATCAATTTGTGATGTTTCTACATTTGCTTTTTGCATGACTTGTTGAATAGAATCTGACATTAATCTTCGTTCCGCAAGCTCCCAGTTTTCCTCTCCGCAATGTAAATCATCATATGAAATATCAAATTCCTTTCCAAGAGGGCCTTCAGCTTCTTTTGGACCGACGGCAGTACCGGTTGCATTCACATAAATATCATTTTGAAATACCCACGTTTGTTTTCCTGTCAACCTCATACTAGCCCCTCCTTTAAGACATAAAAATTTTAAAAGTATATCTTATTAACCCAATAATGTACGCACCGACAACACCAAAAACGATTACACTTCCCGCTAGCTTAAACATGTTTGTAGCAACCCCAAGTACAATTCCTTCACTCTTATGCTCTAGCGCAGCACTTGCCATAGAATTCGCAAATCCCGTAACAGGTACGGCCGAACCTGCTCCAGCAAATTGACCGATTTTATCATATACACCACAACCTGTTAAAATCGCCGATAATAGTACAAGAGTTGCGACTGTTGGATTCCCTGCCTCTTGTTCACTAAAATGAAAATAATGTATATAAAATTTCATCAATACTTCTCCGATTGTACAAATGAATCCACCTACAAAAAATGCCTTAACACAATTTATAAAATAATTTGGCTTCGGATGGTATTCCTTCACTTTATTTACGTAATCGTCCTTTAGTTTTCGCCCTGTCATTTATATATTGCCTCCTACTTTACGAAATAAATCCAGTGAAACAACGAGCCTATTACTTTTCCAAGTACAAGAGCAACGAGTAAAACAACAATCTTCCCCTCTACCCCTACTCGTTTCGCTAAAATAGGTAGAACATTTAACACTTCCGTTAATGCGGCAGCGAGCATTCCAATGAATGTACCACAAAATATTCCTAATATAACAAGCCAATATTGCGACGTTTGAAATGTAATGTTTTTCAAACTACACCAAGCTCCTGTTAACGTACCTGCAATAACTGCCCACTCAAAATATTGAATGTGCTTTCCACTTCTCGTTAATTGAGCTAGACGAGGGATTATACCAAGTACAGCTAAAAACGCAACATATCCGCTACCTACAGCAATTCCTCCTGCTAAAGCAATTAAAATAACGAATCCAGACTCAATCATCGGTAAGTTGTTTCATATTATCCTTGTTTTCATGAACAATTACATATTGGTCAAGTGATTGCTGGTATTGGAACATCTCCACTTCTAACGGACTCGGCTCTTCATTAATACGCTTTTGAAATACATGATTAAAAAATAAAACCATGCCTAGCCCAAGACCTAATGAATAAGGAATTTGAAATAAAAGTGGTTGCGCCTTAAATTCTCCCGTAATCATGTAATATAACCGTTGGTGCACTTGTTGCATGCTTACATCTTCATGAAAATATATGATGGCAAGAGCTGCTCCAATGAAAAGTAACAACCATACAAGTCCGAAAAAAATCGGATGTACTTTCTTTTTTTCATATATAATTTCAACAAGAGTTTGTCCAGAACCGAGTAAATTAATTTGTATATGAGCGGTTTTTCGCCTAATAATCTCAATTATTTTCATAACATCAATTACAACATGCGTTTTATCACGCGCTGTAATTTTATAAATTACCTCATCCTGTAACGACTGAACTACTGCAGCATCTCCGGCAAGTTGAGCAACATCTCCCAGCTTTACTTCATACGTAGGAGAAACTTTTAATCGATTACGCATTTTAATATAAATTGTTTGTTCCAATTTCCATTCACCTCTTCACTCTTCCTCGTAGTTGTAGTATGGTTATTCAATTTTTTTCTAATACAATTTTTTCATAAAAAAACATCTGTACCATTTCGGTACAGATGTTTTTTAGTTTATGCTTTTTTCTTAAATAAATTTGCAATGCTTAATGCGAGCCCTCCCCAAATGACTACTATTCCAATAACCATCATCATAATCGCTGATCCACTCATTATGAAACACCTCGATCTTTCCATTCTTTTTCAAGCTTAGCAGAATCTGAATGTATTTGTGCATTCCATTTCTTTAAACTAATGATTAGCGCAATGATAAGGAACGCTGCTGCAATTGACCAACCATATGTTACGACAAACTCCGTTGGGTAACCTCCATAGTTCTTTTTAATATTTTGGATTGTACCATCAATTAACATGTACCCTAACATAAGCGGAGTAATAACGAGTAAACTCACTCTCCAAAACGTCCCTAACTTAATATCAGATACGAAGTTTGCGTGATTTTGATAAACTGGTAAACGACGTAAAATGAGTCCTATCGTAACTACTTCCGCTAGAGCAATTGTAATTAATCCGAAGTTATTAGCGAAGTAATCCACAACATCTAGGAACATAAGCCCGCCACGTGTCGCAAAAACGAGAGAAACGAGTACGAGAAGCGTCCCCATAATTCCAATTGTTTTTTGGCGACTTAAGCTGAACTTTTCAGATACAGCAGCAAAACATACTTCCGCAAGCGAGATGAGGGATGTAATTCCGGCAACCGTTAATGATAAGAAAAATAATACGCCAAATAAAGGTGACATCGGTAATTCATTAATAATTTGCGGGAATACTACGAACGCAAGCCCTACACCAGCACTTGCCACTTTATCAACTGGTACTCCCATATTATTTGCCATAAATCCAAGAGCCGCAAAGACCCCAATCCCTGCTAATAATTCAAATCCTGAGTTTGCAAATCCAGTAATAAAGGCATTATTTGTTGTATCTGAGTTTTTCGGTAAATAACTAGAATACGTAATCATAATTCCAAATGCTAAAGATAAGCTAAAGAAGATTTGACCGTAAGCAGCAAGCCATACTTTTCCGTCAAAAATACGACTCCAATCTGGTTTAAAGAATGCATCTAATCCTTGCATTGCACCTTCCATCGTCACTGCACGAACTACGATAATAAGGAACATAACAACTAGTAAAGGGATGAAAATACGGTTCACAACTTCGATTCCTTTTTTAACTCCTTTAAAAGCAACACCAAGCACAATAATCCAAACGAGAGCTAGTGGAATTAATACTTCCGGTACGAGCCCTCCAAACTGTCCCGGTTTATCTGCAACATGTAAATACTCTTTAAATAAAAATGATTCCGTATCTTTCCCCCATGCGCCAGTAATTGCAAAATACGTATATGAAATAGACCAAGCAATAATTACTGCATAATATGTTGAAACGATAAATGTTACACACATTTGCCACCAACCGATAAATTCAGCACGCGGATGAATACGGAAGAACGTAAGTGGTGCTGAACCACGGTGACGGTGCCCAAGAGCAAATTCAAACGCCAATAATGAAATACCAGTCGTTAATAATGCGAATAAGTACGGTAAAAAGAATGCGCCTCCCCCATTTTCATACGCCGTATAAGGAAAACGCCATATGTTTCCTAATCCAACGGCAGAGCCGACCGCTGCAAAAATGAATCCAGCCCTCGTTCCCCATTGTTGCCTCGTTTCCATATTTCCTTCCCCCTTTGTGACAAGTTCATAATTGGATTATATTTTAAATTTACTAAATTATCAATAAATTCTGTTAATTTTTAAGAAAGTTTACAATCTCCTCCTATTAAAGTCATAAAAAAAGATCGAATAGATAACTATTCATCTATTCGATCTTTCATCTGTTTTAATATTTTCTTTTCAAGTCTTGAAACTTGCACTTGCGAAATACCTATTCGCTCTGCTACTTCTGATTGAGTTTGGTCTTTATAATAGCGTAAATATACAATTAAACGCTCTCTCTCATCTAATTCTCTAATTGCTTCTTTTAAAGCAATTTTATCAAACCATTTCGTTTCAGATTGATCTGCAATTTGATCTAAAATAGTAATTGGATCTCCGTCGTTTTCATACACCGTTTCATGTATGGATGAAGGGGCACGACTTGCTTCTTGCGCCAGAACCACTTCCTCTGGCGTTAGTTCTAACGCTTCAGCTACTTCATTAATCGTTGGAGCCCTTCCGAATTCTTTCGAAAGCTCATCTCTCATCTTTCGAATTTTGTTTCCTGTTTCTTTTAAAGACCTACTTACTTTCACTGATCCATCATCACGTAAAAATCGTTGTATTTCGCCAATAATCATGGGAACTGCATATGTTGAAAATTTCACGTCGAAAGATAAATCAAATTTATCTACCGATTTTAAGAGTCCAATACATCCAATTTGAAACAAATCGTCTGGTTCGTATCCGCGATTAAGAAAACGTTGCACAACCGACCATACGAGACGCATATTACTTTGAACAATTGTATCTCTTGCTTGTTGATCTCCATCTTGACTTTTTTGAATTAACGCTTTTAGCTCGTGGTCCTTTAACTGAGGTTTCTTCTTCTCATTTTTGACCTCTATGTCCATAGGCTATTCTCCTTAATTGCATAGAGCGTTACTATTTGATAAGTATTTTGTCAAATGGATTGTTGTCCCGAAAGATTCGTTTGAAATAACTTCTACTTCATCCATAAAATTTTCCATGATAGTAAATCCCATTCCGGAACGCTCTAATTCAGGTTTAGTTGTAAAAAGGGGTTGTCTCGCTTCATCTAAATTAAAGATACCAATCCCTTCATCTCGAATCGTGAGTTTCACCATTGCTTCTTCCAAAATTACAGAAATATAAACAACACCTTCTGCATTTCCTTCGTACCCATGAATAATTGCATTCGTAACCGCTTCTGACACAACTGTTTTAATCTCTGTAAGTTCTTCCATCGTAGGATCTACTTGTGCAATGAAAGCAGCTACTGTAACGCGAGCGAACGATTCATTTTGACTTAACGCTGAAAATTGAAGGTTCATTTCATTTCTCATTTATGCCACCCCCAACGTCGCGAGCGCATGCGCTTCACTTTCTTCTAAGCGAACAATTTTAAATAAGCCCGACATTTCAAATAAACGTTTAACAGGCGGTGAAATTGCACAAACAACCATTTCTCCACCTAATCCCTTTACATGCTTATATCGGCCTAATATAACACCTAAACCAGAACTATCCATAAACGATAAGTTCTCTAGGCTCAAAACAATATGATGAACACCATGTGTCTCAATCATATCTGTTACTTTCGTTCGCAACTCTTCAGCAGTATGATGATCTAATTCACCCGCTAGCCTCACACATAGGACGTCACGTTTTACTTCTAATTGCATGGAAAGACTCACACGATTTCCTCCTTATGCTCAAACTTTACTCATTTACATACATAAAGATTTTCGTGATACAACATAAGAATCCTTCCTACTGACAAAAGAAGAACTATTTCGCCATAAAGTGAAACCATTCAGCAATTATTTACTTACATACGAATAGAAAAGCGGCAAAATATTTGCCGCTATTTTGATGTTGAAAACATCCCAAAACTTCTTTTAAATAACTCCCACCAGCTCGCTGCAGCAACATCTTCTTTTGCTACAATTGTTTGTTTTAATAAAACATCTTGATCTTTTTTTATAACAAGTGTACCAAGCGCATCGCCCTTTTTAATCGGCGCTTTCACTTTCTTTTCAGCAATTACTTCTTGCTTTACCTTGTCCATATTTTCGCCCTTCTTCATAAGAAGAGATACATTATCTGACGCAACTAAATCTACTTTTTCTTTTTTCCCTTTTCCTACTTGGACAGTCTTAATTTTTTCGCCTCGTGTATACAATTTCTTTGTCATATATTGACCAAATGCGTAGTCAAGAAGCTTCGTTACTTGATTGTTCCGTTCTTTCGATGTAGGTGCTCCCATAACAACTGAAATAACACGCATCCCATTCTTTTCAGCCGATGCTGTTAAACAATATTTTGCTTCTGTCGTAAAGCCCGTTTTTACACCATCTACTCCAGGATAAAAACGCACTAACTTATTCGTATTAACGAGCCAAAACTTCTTATCCGTATCTTCACGTAAATAGTCTTCGTATTTTCCTGTGTATTTGCGAATAAGTGGGTACTTCATCAATTCTTTCGCCATTATAGCCATATCATTTGCTGTGGAATAATGATCTTTAGCCGGAAGACCTGTCGGATTTTGAAAATGAGTATTTTTCAGTCCTAAATCTTTCGCTTTTTTGTTCATCATATTTACAAAACCTTCTTCTGAACCAGCGATATGCTCTGCTACTGCAACAGACGCATCATTTCCAGATGCAATTGCAATACCCTTTAGCATTTCATTTACGGTCATCTCTTCTCCAGGCTCTAAAAAGATTTGTGATCCACCCATTGAAGCTGCATGCTCACTTGCTCTCACTTTATCGGTCAGTTTTAGTTTTCCTTTTTCAACTTGTTCCATAATTAATAGCATTGTCATAATCTTCGTCATACTAGCAGGCGGTAATTTCTCATTTGGATTTTTATCAAACAAAACTTTACCTGTATCTTGTTCAATTACGATTGCTGACGACGCTTGTTCTGCTAACTTCGGCGTTGTTTCTTCTGTTTTATCCTGCTTCGTCTTCTCAGATTGTGCGAAACTAACTGAAGTACCAGAAAGCAATAACATGAAACAAACAAGTATTCCAAAAACTCGCTTCATGACTAACCCTCCATTCTATATCAAACCTATTTTTTCCAATTCACTGTTTTTTAATACCATATTTTTCTAACATTTTCAGTTGACAAACAAATTCATCACCTTTATTGTATTAAGTGTATTACTCGAAATAGTACACTTAATACAAGTTAGAAAGGAGACATTGCTCTTGCATATTCAACTTGATCCAAGAAGCAACACTCCGATATGGGAACAAATTGTTCAAAATATAAAAGAACTCGTATTAAAGAACATGTTAGCTCCAAGTGACAAACTACCTTCTGTACGAGAACTCGCTTCTTTACTCGTTATAAATCCAAATACAGTGAGTAAAGCGTATCAAGAGTTAGAGCGACAAGGGATTATTGAAACATTACGAGGAAAAGGAACATTTGTATCCCAATCGATTACCCCAACATTAGACGAAAGGAAAATCGCTATGGTTGAAAAGCAATTTCATCAATTACTATTAGAAGCCTCTTATCTTGGTGTTACGAAAGATAAAATTCATGATTGGATAGATTCATACTATAAAGAGATTGGAGGAAATGCGGATGCTGAAAGTGACAAGCTTGAAGAAAACAATTGATAATCAAACGATTTTAGATGATGTTTCTTTCACATTGCAAAGAGGGAGTATCATCGGATTACTCGGAAGAAACGGTGCGGGGAAAACAACTTTATTACGAACGATGGTCGGCATTTTAGACCCTGATGAAGGGACTGTTACATATGAAGATACAAACGTTCATCAGTGTCCTGAAATAAAGCAAAAAATCGTATATGTTCCGGATTCTACTAACATATTGAACGGATATACGGTAAAAGAAATTGTAAAGTTTTACAAAGAGGTTTATACCGCATTTGATGAAGCATATTTCTATGAACTGTTAGAACGTTTTAACTTACCAAACAAAAGAATTCGTAGTTACTCAAAAGGAATGAAAGCACTGCTCGCCATCATTTTAGCTGTTTCTACAAAAGCAGAATATATCATTTTAGATGAACCGACAAATGGACTTGATCCTATCGTGAAAAGGAAAATTTTACAGTTTCTCGTTGGAGAAGTTGCAGAAAAAGAGATTACCATTTTCATCTCCACTCACCATTTAGATGAAGTGGAACAAATTGCAGATACAATCATTATATTAAAAGGCCATACTATTTCGTCTATTACATCACTAGACGATGCCAAATCACGATTTGCTAAAATCCAAGTAGCTTATGAACGTTCACTACCTCAAAAACTAGAAAACTTAAGCAATATTAAAATATTAAATCAAACAGGAAAAGTATATACAATCTTAATCGAGGGAAATGTAGCTACAACACTGGAAAAGTTTTATAAAGAACAACCACTGCTCATTGAAGAATTAACAATGTCGCTTGAAGATGTCTTCGTTACGACACTGGAGGAGGATGGGTATGTTTCATAAGGCGTTATGGATGTGGAATTGGAAGCGCGGGAAATATGCTGTGTTACTATTCTTCTTTAGTTCGTTTTACTTGTTACCTTTTGGCTACTATAGAAGTGCTCAGCAACAACTTGATGCGTATTATGAATTACAAGAAAAGGGGAAACAGTATTATTATTTTTATATTTTTTCTTCAGGAGAAAGTAATAGTTTTTGGTTAACTATTCTTATTATCGCTTTAGCCTGCTTATTGATAGGATGGGAACGCAGCTACCAATCTAATACACTACTTATGACATTGCCATTTAAAAGAAAAGATGTTTTCTTATCAAAATGGGCTTTCGGTTCATTTTGTATTGTGGGCTCATTACTTATCAATTGGGTTCTTATGTATGTTATTTATAGAACAACGATTCATTTTGATTATCAATCTTTTAGTCCGTTTCATCGATACTTTCTTTATGCGATAGTTTCTTATGTTGCAGTCTATACAGCTTCCTTATGTATCGGTACTTTTACTGGAAGCATCGTTTCGCAGATTATTTTTTGTGTTCCATGGTTACTAGCAGGGGTTACATTTATTACATTACTATACACTTTTACAACTAACCATTTATACGCTGCAAATATTAAAAATGAAAACTTATATCGACAACTTTATGAAATCAATCAAAAAACAAATACAGCTGCACCAATTAGTCATTTTTCTATCAATTATTACTATGATCCGGAATCCCGTAAGATCGAGAACAATCCAACTGCTTTAAGAGATCCAGCATCTCATATATATTATTCAGCAAAATCAATGTTAGTTCCGATTTTTTATACATTAGTTTACTTACTACTTGGAACATATTTATATACAAGATCACCAAATGAAAACACTCAGAAGATATTTATGTTCCAAAAGAGTTTACCGATATGGATATGGGGCTCAACCATTTACTTTGCATTACTAGGCGGCTATAAAATAAACCATTTTAATTTCCTACCTAGTTACTATGTCGGTTTGTTTCTAACCGGAATCATTACTTATGTTATATTATCACGCCTAACAAATTATAAAGTTTTTTAAAGGAGAGATCCTATGTTTCAAAAAGCACTGTGGCTAAGAACGTATCAACAAAGTAAATATGTTGTATGGTTATTTTGGCTCGTCAGCTTCTATACTTTGTCATATCAATACTATATGACTTCTATTCAAGAGCAACAATTTCTAAATGACAATAAAAAGTGGAACTATGTATATCATTACCATTTTGATTTAACACTTCTAGATTCTGTTCTGCTGTTAGGTAGTGTACTTATCGTTCTAGCTTGTACGTTAATTGGATGGGAAAGACAAAATAACGCTAGCGACTTGTTATGGTCTATGCCCTTTAAACGTTCGCACCTTTATATAACAAAGTGGTTATTTGGAATCTGTAATATCGTCGCAGTTGTCATTTTAAACTGGGGGCTATTTGCTATTATGAAAAAGTTAACTTTTCATAATAAATATCAAGTATTCTCTCCCTTTCATAGTTATTTTATATACATGTTAATTGTATTAATCGCTATTTATACAATTACCTTATGTGTAGGTACAATTACAGGGAATATTATATCGCAAGGATTTCTCACTACAACTATATTAATCTTTCCAGCTTTACTTCCATCACTTATCTCCGGAGTCATTGCTGTTCACTCAAACACTGAATTTCATGAAGACAACAGCCTTATACATGATGTGATGGAAAACATACGTATCTCTAGCCCAGCAGAAGATTTTCGTATTTACTTTAATTATGATCCACAGAGCGCTTATACTGATCAAAATGGAGTACGTCATAACGAACCAAACTTTACAAAGATTCCACCGGCAAAAACATTGATTGGACCTATTGCACATATTATTCTTTTATTACCACTCGGTATATATTTATATGCCCGTTCAATCAATGAGCGAAATGGTAACTATCTATTATATCCAAAGTTACAAAAGTTAGTAATGGCATGCGCTATTTTCTTTGGTGGGATTGTTGGAGGTTTAATACTAAGTCGAGCGCACTCATTGTCCAGCTTTTACATCGGATTTTTAGTAACTAGTTTCATTACGTATTTCTTCCTACCTAAAATATTAAAATGGAAAGTCTCTTGGAATTTTAAATAAAATAGCCTCCTCTCGATGAGGAGGTTATTTCACATTTTCTCTTCTTTTCCCATACTCTTTTTCTTGTTTCGTTCCAAACCCGTCACCATTTGCGACAATTTGATCTGTTGGAGCAACTATACTTTCAGCAATTCTCCATTCTCCACCTTGTTGAATAAACACTTGCATAAAATAATTCATTCCATTTAATTGATACGGATTTTCTTTTTTTACTTCATAACGCGCTGCAACATAATACACTTGCACATTCTCAGCCTCAAACTTAGAAATATATTGTGATAATCTCGGGATGTACTGTGATGCTTTTTGAAGTGGAAGTTGTTTTACTTTTACAAGAGAAGACTTCGTTACATTGCTTATCGTATCTTCATGCCGAATGTTATCACTGTGATGAAATAAAATAGCATTCTGCATAGAGCGAATCCATAGTTTTGAATATAAAACAGGTTGCTTATTTGAAATATGTTGTAATTCTTTTTGAACGACTTGAAGAGGCGTTGCGGCATCCGCGAATTGATGAAAGCAGAAAAAACTTCCGATCATAATGAAAAGCGTACAAATACGTTTCATTATTTTTCACTCCGATTCTTTTTAATTAAAGTATTGGAGTTTCAAAATGTTTTTATTCAAAAGAAAAAGGATAGGAAAGCTGTCGCTCCCTATCCTCATTTATTATAATACGCGGCCAAATAGCTCTAACACCATTTCTATTTCTTGGTCGCTCCAACCTTTAAATCTCTCTTTATAATATTCTTTTCGTACAGCTTCTAGTTTTTCAGTTACTTCTCTTCCGTGTTCTGTAATTTCTAAGTACACGATACGACGATCTGAATTAGAACGTTTTCTTTCTACTAATCCTTTTCGTACAAGACGATCTGTAACAGCAGTAATATGACTGGAGGTTACGTTTACTTCACTCGCAATTTGCGAAGCCATCTGTGGACTGTTTAAAAATAACGCGCGTAATACAGAAAATTCATTATATGGCATATGTTCTGCAAAACGTGTATTAATATCATTTTGTAATAAACGTATCATCTTTCGAAATGATCCGGATAACTCTAAAATCAGTGTTTCTCTTTTTTCGTTCACTAGCCTCGTCCCTTTTTTATCATATTTACACATATTATAATCTATAAATACCCTCGTTGTATATGCTTTCTTTCTTTCTTTAACATTCCCATTTATGTAACTTTTTCATACAAATTTCTTTTTTGTTCACACATATACATATAAAAAGGATGGTGATGGAAGATGCAAGGTGGAATGAATCCTTATTTACACAATGTACGCACAGCTAATACTGGTAAAGAAGCGACTATTACTGTACAAGGTGAGGGTGTTGTCAAAGCGAAACCAAATGTTGTTATACTAACACTTGGCATTCGAACTGATAGTAAAAATGTGAAACAAGCGCAAGAAGAAAATGCAGTACAATCAAAACAATTGCTGGATGCACTTAAACAGCTTGGTATCGCTGATAAAGATATAGAAACGATTTCTTATACGATCACTCCTCAATACGAGTATGTAAATGATAAAGCATTACTACAAGGATATCGGGTGGAACACTTGTATGAAATTACCGTTTTAAATGTACAAAAAGCAGGGGAAGTATATGATATAGCCGTTTCAAATGGAGCAAACGTAGCAAAAGGTTTACGGTTTCGAATATCTCACCCAAATAAATATTATGAGCAAGCTCTCATTCAAGCTCTGCAACAAGCTGTAGAAAAAGCTCGTGCTATTGCGAGTACATACAATTTAAACATTAATCCTGTTCCACTCTCATTCGTTGAAGAATCTGCTCAATTACCAAGGGAAGTCGCGTCCTATGCTACTTTACATGCACAAGCGTCTCCTCCCATTCAATCGGGAGAATTAGAAATCATTTCTACAATACGGGCGATTTTTACGTATTTATAAATAATTTCATTTATAAGTAAACGTTATCATTTTCCTTGTTGTAAAAACATGATGTTCTGATATAATAAAGGACGGTGAGCTCTTACGAAAGAGATATCACGGGTGGGAGAGGGATATGAAAAAGAAGGTTTAACATGAAAGGAATACTTGAAAGAACATTTAAATTAGGTTTACACGAAACATCACCAAAACAAGAAGTTTTAGCTGGAGTTACGTCATTTTTTACGATCGTATATATTATGATTGTAAATGCATCCATTTTATCCGATGCTGGCATTCCTCTTGAAGCTGGAATTTTAGCAACTGTTTTCAGTTCATTTGTCGGATGTCTGCTCATGGCATTTTGGGCAAATGCACCTGCTATTCTTGTCCCTGGTATGGGTGTAAATGCATTCTTCACGTACACTGCTGTCCATACGCTCGGATTAGCTTGGCAGGAAGCATTAGCAGCTGTCTTCATCTCTGGTATTATTTTTGCAATTGCTGCGTTTACACCAATCGCTCGCGTGCTTTCAGTATCGATTCCAAAGTCACTAAAGGAAGCTATCACTGTCGGCATCGGATTATTTTTAGCATTTATCGGATTGCAAAAAGGTGGTTTAGTCGTTTCGAATCCAAATACTGCTGTTGCAATGGGTAAATTAAGTAGCCCTGTCGTTCTTGCGACCGTGCTTACTCTTATCGTTGCACTCGTATTATTTATTCGTAACGTACGTGGAAACTTTTTATGGACGATTGCAATAGGAACTGGTATTGCATGGCTGTTTGGCCTTGTTGATACAAGTCAAATCGGAAATAGTTCATTCTCATTCGCTAATTACGGCGATGTGTTTGGGGCTATGTCATTTGGCAAACTTTCTTCCTTACCATTTTGGATTGCAACATTCTCCTTAAGCATGGTGCTTATTTTTGAGAACATGGGACTTCTGCACGGTTTATTAGAAGATGACCGTAAATTCCCACGTGCTTACCAAGCCAATGCAATTTCAGCAATGACATGTGGTCTATTTGGCACAAGCCCTACCGTATCAACAGTAGAGAGTGCCGCAGGTATTACTGCAGGCGGAAAGACAGGTCTGACGTCTATCGTTACAGGGTTGTTATTCTTTGCATCACTGTTTGCACTTCCGTTTGTCAAACTAATTCCTGATAGTGCCATTGCACCAATCTTAATTATTATTGGCGGCCTGATGATTACAAGCATTCAACAAATTCCTCTGAACGATTTTTCAGAAGGATTTCCAGCATTCTTAATTATCGTCATGATCCCGCTCACATATAGTATCGCTGATGGCATTGCGTTCGGATTTATTGCTTATCCTATCTTAAAAGTTGCTCTTGGAAAGCGTAAAGAAGTCGCACCGTCTATGTATATCATTACATGCTTATTCTTAGCCATGTTCGTATTACATGCTATTGGTTAAGTAAAAACACCGAGGAATTTTCCCTCGGTGTTTTTTACTTAAACCATCCTTTTTTATAAAACCAAGCCATCATGCCGCCACCAATTAGTGCCATAATAAGTAAACAAATAAAATAACTATATTGTCCACCGAGCTCTGGCATATGCGTAAAGTTCATTCCATATACTCCCGCAATAAATGTTAATGGCATGAAAATAGTCGAGAATACAGTTAATGTTTTCATAATGTTATTCATATGATGCGAGTTTAATGAAAAATAGCTATCTCGAATATCTGCTGTTAACTCCCGGCTTGCTTCAATCATTTCGGTCAATTTAAGCAAATGATCATGTATATCTTTAAAATAAATTTCATGATCACTTATACCGTAAAAACGAGTCGAATTTAAAATACGATACAATAAATCACGCATCGGAATAATTGTACGTCTTAACTTCGATAAATCTGCACGTATATCAAATACTTCTTCTAGTACACTTCCTGCCGTTTCACCCGTTAAATTATCATCAATTGCATTTAAATGATCCTCAATGTAATATACAGGCGCAAAATAGTCATCTACAATTTGATCGATAATTGTATGCGCTACGTGCAGGGGACTATTTTTAATACGCTTCTTTTCTCCAAGCGTTTTCCATACTCTTTCAATTGCATTGTTATGAGAAAAGTGGAAAGAAACAATATAACGATCACTAATAAATAAATCAATCTCGTGAGGTTCTAATCCATCCTCACCAAATGCATGAAGAACTAAAAAGTTATATCCATCATAAAAATCAACTTTTGGCCTCTGTACATATTCTATGCAGTCTTCAATTGCAAGGGGATGGAACTTAAAATGATCTTGCAAAATGTATGTATACTCTTCTTTCGTTGGCTTATATAAATCTAGCCAATACCATACAATATGGTCTTTCTTTGTTTCCTCTAGCGAAACATCATATAATACTTCATCTGTTTTTGTTATTGCACAAATTCTAATCATATTTTCACCCATTATTATTATAAACAAAAAATAGTAAAAAAAGCCAAGGAGAAACACTCCCTGGCCCTTCTTTATTATTCAGTAACGATGCCGTGCACTAATGTTGGTGCATCTACATGCTCTTTAGAGATCTTCATGTTCTCATAAATTTTTGCTTTTACGTCTTCTACATTTTCACGGTTTGCGTAAATGGTAACAAGGGATTCACCTTTTTTCACGCTGTCCCCTACTTTTTTACGAAGCATTAAGCCAACTGCTAAATCAATTTCAGATTCCTTCGTCGCACGTCCTGCTCCTAAAAGCATTGCTGCTGTTCCGATTTCATCTGCAACGATTTCTGATACATAACCGTCTTCCTTCGCTTCCACTTCAATTTTAAATTGTGCTTGTGGTAATTTAGAAGGATCATCAACAACAGATGCATCGCCGCCTTGCGCTGATAAGAACGTTTTAAATGATTCTAGCGCCTTACCGTTGTTCATTACTTCAATTAATTTCTCACGTGCATCTTCTAGAGATGAAGCTTGTCCAGCAAGGTATACCATTTGACTTCCAAGCGTTAAACATAACTCTTCTAAATCTTTCGGTCCTTTACCTTGTAATGTATCAATTGCTTCTTGTACTTCAAGTGCGTTACCAATAGCCTCACCAAGTGGTTGACTCATATCAGAAATAACAGCCATCGTATTACGACCAACGTTATTACCAATGCGCACCATTGCTTCTGCTAAACGTTTTGCATCTTCATCTGTTTTCATAAATGCACCTGCTCCAGTTTTTACATCAAGAACAATTGCATCTGCACCAGCAGCAATTTTTTTACTCATAATTGAGCTTGCAATAAGCGGAATTGAGTTTACTGTTGCCGTGACATCACGAAGTGCATACAATTTTTTATCCGCAGGTGTTAAGTTTCCACTTTGACCAATAACTGCGATTTTATTTTCATTTACAAGACGCATGAATTCATCATTTTCGATTTCAACATGGAATCCTGGAACTGCTTCTAATTTATCAATTGTACCACCAGTATGTCCTAGACCACGTCCAGACATTTTTGCAACCGGTACACCTAAAGCGGCTACTAATGGACCTAATACAAGTGTTGTTGTATCACCAACGCCACCTGTCGAGTGCTTATCTACTTTTACTCCTTCAATAGCTGATAAGTCGATTGTATCACCGCTATTTACCATTGCCATCGTTAAATCTGCACGTTCTTGATCGTTCATATCTTGGAAGAAAATTGCCATTGCAAGTGAACTTACTTGATAATCAGGAATATCACCATTTGTATATCCTTCAACAATAAAGTTAATTTCTTCTGTCGTTAATGCATGTCCGTCACGTTTTTTTGCAATTAGGTCCACCATTCTCATTGTGAGGTCACCCCTTCATTTGTTTTACGATTGCTTTTACTAATGCTAAGAAGTTAGCTTTAACACGTTCTGTCGTTTCGATTACTTCATCGTGGTGAAGTGGCTGATCTAAAATACCAGCTGCCATATTTGAAATACAAGAAATACCAAGTACTTTCATACCAGCGTGACGCGCTACAATTACTTCAGGTACTGTTGACATACCAACTGCATCTCCACCAAGTGTGCGAAGCATACGAATTTCAGCAGGTGTTTCATATACAGGACCTGTCATTCCAACGTATACACCTTCTTGTACTTTAATATTTAAGTCTGCTGCAACTTGTTTCGCCATTTCGCGAAGCTCTACTGTATATGATGTAGACATATCAGGGAAACGTACACCCATTTCAGAATCATTTGGTCCGATTAATGGATTTGTACCCATGAAGTTAATGTGATCTGAAATTAACATAAGATCGCCTGGTTCGAATGATGTATTTACACCACCAGCTGCATTTGTTACAACAACTGTTTCTACTCCTAGTTCTTTCATAACACGAACTGGGAATGTTACTTTTTGCATATCATATCCTTCATAGAAGTGGAAACGTCCTTGCATTGCTACTACTGTTACACCTTGAAGTGTACCGAATACTAGTTGACCTGCATGGCCTTCTACAGTGGAAACTGGGAATTCAGGGATTTCACTGTAAGGTACTGTTACTGCATTCTCGATTTCATCCGCTAATACACCTAGTCCAGATCCAAGGATTAGTCCTACTTGTGGTGTCTCTTGAAATTTCTCTTTTAAATATGAAGCTGATTTTGTAATAAGTTCACGATTCATTTGTTTATCCCCCTATTTCTTTAGCTCGTTTAAGAAGCTTGTTCCGTATTCTGGCATTTTCACACCGAAGTTTTCTGCTACAGTTGCACCAATATCAGCAAATGTTTGACGAAGTGGTAACTCTTTTCCGCCTTCTTTCATGCTTGGGCTATATGCTAATAACGGTACATATTCACGTGTATGATCAGTACCATGATGCACTGGGTCATTACCGTGGTCTGCTGTAATTAATAATAGATCATCTTCTTTTAGTTTTTCAAATACTTCTGGAAGACGTGCATCATATTCTTGCAGAGCTTCTCCGTATCCTTGTGGATCACGACGGTGACCGAATAATGCATCAAAGTCAACTAAGTTTAAGAAGCTAAGACCTGTAAAGTCCATATTTAATGTATCTACAAGCTTATCCATTCCATCCATGTTAGACTTCGTACGAAGTGATTCAGTTACCCCTTCACCATCATAGATGTCAGAGATTTTACCGATAGCAATCACATCATAATCACTATCTTTTAATTCATTCATTACTGTACGGCCGAATGGTTTTAATGCATAGTCATGACGGTTCGGTGTACGTGTAAAGTTTCCAGGCTCACCAACGAATGGACGAGCAATAACACGGCCTACCATGTACTTCTCATCTAACGTTAATTCACGTGCAATTTTACAAATTTTATATAACTCATCAAGCGGCACTACTTCTTCGTGTGCTGCGATTTGTAGTACACTATCAGCAGAAGTGTAAACAATTAAAGAGCCTGTTTCCATTTGTTCTTGACCAAGTTCATCAAGAATTTCAGTTCCAGAAGCTGGTTTATTACCGATGATTTTACGGCCTGTTTTTTCTTCTAATTCATCAAGTAATTCTTTTGGGAATCCTTCTGGGAACACTTGGAATGGTGTATCAATGTAAAGACCCATGATTTCCCAGTGGCCTGTCATTGTATCTTTACCAGTAGATTTTTCTTGCATTTTTGTATAATATCCAAGTGGTTTTTCTACTTTAGAGATGCCTTTCATTTCACGAATGTTACCAAGACCTAATTTCACCATGTTAGGCATTTGTAACCCATTCATATGTTCAGCAATGTGACCAATTGTGTCAGATCCTAAATCACCAAATTGTTCAGCATCTGGTGCTTCACCGATTCCAACAGAGTCCATTACGACTAGGAATATACGTTTATATTTATTCATAACTGCGACCTCCTATAAGTTCAGTTCTACTTCTTGTAGTATGTTCAAAACGCTATAAAGTGAAACTGTTCTCCATAAGAATTATCTTTCGTTCTCATTATCAAACAGTACTTCTTTAAATCATTCTCTAACCTATTTCGTTTACCTTGAAACGACTCAAAAACATTTCTAGTTTTTTCTAAGTCAGATGTCAGACATCTGATACTGATATCATAACATGTTTACGCTTTCTTTTTAATACATTTTCGTAGAATTTCTCATTTTCTTCACACTTCTATTGTAATCCATTATGCACAGAAGTGCTAATCATTTTATGATTTATTTCTTCATATAAAGTGAAATTTTAATCAGTGGCGGTTTTGTTCTTTCCCACTAATCATTTTCAGAATAAAAATAAAAAAAGCAGCTCTAAAGAGCTACCTTTTTATTTTACTTCTACTGTTTCTTCTTTATGTTCATGCAATTCGCCTTTTTTAACATGAACTTTCACTTTGTAAGAACCCTTTTCTTTGAAAGTATGTTTCGTTTCATACTCCCCTTTATTTCCTTCTTTTGCTGGAATGAATTCGTGTTTTTCCACACCATCTTTCCAAATCTCAAGTTGTACTTCAGCACCAGTTAAAGCTTCTTCTTTTTGTTTTAAATGAACTTTCATTGTTGATTCAGCATTTGCTTTTATGTCACCAGCCATAAGGTGAATCATTGTATCGCTTTTATGATCACCATGTCCTGCACCATGATCACTATTTTCTTTTTTCGCATCTTCTACTTTCGCATTTCCTACAGCCACTTTTACTTCTGGCATAACATGCATTTCACGCGCATTTGTGTGAGCAATAATATGGTATACGCCATCCGTCTCGAACGTTTTCTCTACAGCATAAACACCTTTTCCTTTATGCTTACCTTCTAGCATCTCGTGCTTTTCGTCGCCAGCTTTCCAAATTTCAAACTTTACATCATCAGCATCTGTTACCTTTTCTTTTCCTTGTGTAACAAGTGCTTGTACTTCTGTTTTTTCACCAGGTTTAATTTCTTTCGGATTTGTTTGAACTGCTACTTTTACAGCTTCTAGTTTCTGTTCTTTTTTCGGTTCTTCTTTGTTTGTATTACAGCCAGCCAATGCTAGCATCGCGATAAATAAAGTCATAATAAGTTTTTTCATCATCATTTCCTCCTTCATACTTTATTTAGTATAGAGGAAATACATTGTAATATTCTAGTCTTCTGCTGAAAACAATGTACGAAATGTTTGTGAAGTTTCTGTGAAGTGCTATAGCCTTTTGAATCTATGAAAAAAGAGCATAGTACCTATGCTCTCGGATGAAACTGTTTATATACATCTTTTAATCTAGTTTTTGAAACATGCGTATAAATTTGTGTCGTTGAAATATCTGCATGTCCAAGCATTTCTTGCACAGCACGTAAGTCTGCTCCATTTTCTAATAAATGCGTAGCAAAAGAATGACGCAATGTATGAGGTGTAAGCTCTTTTTCAATATTTGCTTCTTTCGCTAATCGTTTTAAAATTTTCCAAAATCCTTGTCTTGATAATCGATTGCCATGATGGTTTAAAAAGAGTGCATCTACTACTTTTTTCCCCATCAATTCTCTTCTTCCCTTTTCAATATACTTTTGAATCGCTTCCGTCGCTAAACTTCCTAGTGGAATAATTCTTTCTTTATTCCCTTTCCCTATGCATCGAACAAATCCCATCGTTAAATGTACATCTTCTAAATTTAATGCAATTAATTCTGAAACACGAAGTCCTGTTGCATATAATAACTCTAGCATCGCTTTATCACGAACCCCAAAAGCGCTCGTCATTTTTGGTGTCTGCAGTAACGCCTCTACTTCATCAACTGACAATACTTTCGGTAATTTCCGTTCTCCTTGCGGCGTTTCAATATGTACGGATGGATCGTGCTCTACCGCTCGTTCCCGAAGTAAAAATTGGTGAAACGAACGAATCGATGCAATATGACGTGCTAATGTTTTCGAAGATTTTCCGTTTTCTTTTAAGTGCTGCAGAAAGTTAACAATGTGCAAGCGTGTCACTTCGTGAAAGCTTTTCGCTTGTTCTACATTTTGCAAATACTTTACATAACTTTTTAAATCACGTTCATAAGATACTACTGTATTTTTCGCTAGTCCTTTTTCAACAACCATATAATGAATAAAATCTTTTAATTGATCTTCCAATCTACACTACTCCCCATTTTCATAGAAAAACATCATTCTATTTACGAAAGCATCCTTTGCCGGCTCTTCATTCCCTGATACTTTTTCTACAGTCTCTTCTTTTGGCTTTTCATAACGATGATAGCTTTCATATTCTTCATTTATCCATAGTATAGCGAAATAAAACAAAATCGTACAACTTGTAAATAATAAAAATACTTTTATCCCATCAAAAGTTAATTTTAAAGCTCGGCGCATTGTAAATTCCTCCAAAATATAAGTTATTACAACATATGCCAAGCTTTCACCAATTTATACCTTATTCAAATAAAAAACCTCTTCCTAGTTAAATAGGAAAAGGTTATTTTTCATCCGTTTCATTTTCTTGACAATTTTTACAAATCCCATGGAATGTTAAACGATGATCCTTCACCTTAAAGCTCCAGTCATGTTCTACTTTCCTTTCCACTTCACCAAGTAAATCTTCTTGTATTTCTTGTACAGCACCACATTGTGTACAAATCAAATGATGGTGGAAACGCTGCGCACCTTCTTGGCGTAAGTCATAGCGTGAAACACCGTCTCCGAAGTTAATCTTATCGACAACTTTTAACTCAGATAATAGTTCTAAAGTTCGATAGACGGTTGCTAATCCGATCTCTGGCGACTTTTCTTTTACAAGGAGGTAAACATCTTCTGCGCTTAAATGATCTTCTTCATTTTCTAGCAGCACACGAACTGTTGCTTCACGTTGCGGTGTTAATTTGTAGCTCGCTGCATGTAATTGCTTCTTAATTCGTTCAATTCTTTCTTCCATTCGGTACTACTCCCTCCTCGCCACTCTTACACCATTATATCAGAAGAAGGGCTTCTGTCAAAAGAAAAACAATAAAAACAAATTGATAATTATTCTCATAAAGTATTTATTGTTTATTAATAGCCTCAACGACTTCTTTCATTAAAACTGGTGATGCATAAGCCTCTACACTAGAAGCAAGAGCTAACACCGCTCCAATTACAAGAAAGAAGCATGTATAACGGATCAATAATGGTAATAGCGGCTCAGTTATTTTTCGGATAAATTGATGCCTAATCATGCGTAAGGAAAAACTTGCGGCAATTGTTGTCATAACGAGAAATACTGGGATGATAATGAGATTTTGTGGCAATACAGAAACGAATGCTAATAATAATCCATTCCATCCATGCTGACTTACTAAGAAACCTACTGTAAATCCGACAACTACTCCTTTTGCAAATAATAAAATAAAAATGAGTGGCAATCCAATAATTGAAATCCCTAAAATCCAAATAAATCCAATGTATTTTAATTGTGAAAAGTAACTTTCTCGAAACATTTCGCCTGCAATGGCAAATTCTCCTTTAGAAACTTGTCCAAAAAAACGTTGCAAATAAAATGATAAATCTTGTTTTTGATTTAATTGTAAACTATTTACAAGAATTGCTCCAAATATTACTCCCATCAATAACAAAACAGCGTTAAATATATATAATGAAGAGTTTTCCTGTATGTGAGACATTACACGGTCTTGCCAAGTTTTTCTCCACATTTTTCTTCCCTCCGTTCACACTCTTACTAAAAATGTATGAAAGAAAGAAAAAAGTATGACGAATTAACATTGAAATTCCGCTCTACTTTGCTAAACTAAAAAGTAGAGAATAGGAGGGATTTCTCTTGAAACCATTATTATTAGATTTTCCAACATTATTTCAAACTGAACGCTTACAGGTTCGTAAGCCATTTCCAGGTGATGGTGCAGAAGTGTATGAAGCAATACAAGCTTCTCTAGAAGACTTAGTACCGTGGATGCCAATTAACGCTGAAACAGAAGAAAGTGCTGAAGAAATCGTTCGTAACGCTCACGGACAGTTTTTACTTCGTGAAACACTTGATTTTCACTTATACGATAAAGTATCTGGTACATTCATCGGAGCTATAACGCTCAAGCCTGAAAACTGGGATATTCCAAAGTTTTCACTTCACTTCTGGCTACATAGCGCTTATACAAAACAAGGCTATATGACCGAAGCTGTGAAAGGTGCCATTCAATTTGCCTTTGATAAGCTAAGCGCTCGAAGAATTGAAATTCGTATTGATGCAACAAATACAAATGCATGTAACTTAGCAGAACGTTTAGAATTTATTCTAGAAGGTACAATGGAAAATGATTTCATAGCACCAGATGGTAGCTTACGTGATGCACGCGTATATGCAAAAATTAATTAAAAACACTCGCCTTTGGCGAGTGTTTATTTTTGTAGTTGTAAATATTGTACTGCAAACATCGTCTTCGCATCGTGAATACGAAGATCTTTCATAAGAGTAGTTGCTTCTTCTAATGATACTTCCATTAATTCCACAAACTCGTCTTCATCTAACGCAGCTTTATTTTCTTTTTTCGTCAAACCTGTCGCTTTATATACATATAAAATTTCATCTGCAAATCCTGGAGATGTATAGAAAGAAGTAATAAGCTCCATATTTTCACATACATAACCTGTTTCCTCTTCTAATTCACGAACTGCTGTCACCTCAGGTTTTTCACCTGGTTCTAACTTGCCAGCCGGAATTTCTATAATCGCCTTTTCAAGCGCTTTACGATACTGCTCAACAAGCACAATTTTCCCCTCATCAGTAATAGCAATAATAGCAACTGCACCAGGGTGATTTACAATTTCACGTTTACTCATTGCTCCATTTGGTAATACTACATCATCAACACGAACTTTTATAACTCTACCATCAAAAATCGGCTCAGTTTTTACTGTTCTCTCTGCAAGATTACTCATACTACTTCATCTCCCTGTTCTATTTCCTATTCTTTCCTCATACATTTTACCACATTGAAAGGAGCGTGATAGAAATGAAAGTTTATATTTTACCAAATCGCGTCACTTTAGTCGGAAAAGCATGGCAAATTCGCCATAAGCTAAAACAATATGGCAAAGAGTATACAACTGTACAAGAGTGGATTACAGCAACTAAAAAGTAAACGTTTGTCAACCTCTTTTCCCTTGCGTACAATAAGGAGAAGGAGGTTGAACTATGAAAAAACGTCAATTAGGAAACTCAGATTTATTTGTGACAGAAATGGGACTTGGCTGTATGTCCCTCGGTACATCTGAAACAGAAGCCCTGCGTATTATCGATGAAGCAATCGATTTAGGAATCAATTTTTTTGATACAGCGGATTTATATGATTATGGATTAAACGAAGAATTTGTTGGAAAAGCCTTAAAAGGAAAACGAGACCAAATTATCCTTACAACGAAGGTTGGGAATCGATGGACAGAAGAAAAAAACGGCTGGTCTTGGGATCCTTCTAAAAATTACATAAAGGCTGAAGTGAAAGAAAGTTTACGTAGACTTCAAACTGATTATATTGATCTTTATCAACTTCACGGCGGGACGATTGAAGATCCTATAGATGAAGTAATTGAAGCCTTTGAAGAATTGAAAAAAGAAGGTATCATTCGCCATTACGGTATTTCTTCTATACGTCCAAATGTCATCCGTGAATATGCACAGCGTTCAAATATCGTTAGTGTTCTAATGGAATATAGCCTTTTGAATCGTCGCCCTGAAGAATGGTTCCAGCTTCTTAATGAACATCAAATTAGCGTCATTGCTCGCGGACCACTTGCAAAAGGAATATTAACTGATAACAATACAAGAAAGATAGAAAGAGTAAAAGAAAAAGATTACCTTTCTTATTCTTACGATGAATTATATGCGACGCTTGCGAATGTAAAAGAAATAATTGGAGAAAACTCCTTAACTGGAACAGCTATTCAATATTGCTTACATAACGAAACTGTTGCAGCTGTTATACCTGGTGCAAGCTCTATTGGGCAATTACGAGAAAATGTACAAGCTAGTAAACAAACAAAGTTAACAACAGCAGAATATACACAGCTTCAGCAAATTGTGAAATGTGATACGTACGCATTACACCGATAAAAAGACGCTACCATACTGGTAGCGTCTTTTTATAACGTATCATATTTATCAGGATTCGTTCCTACATGTAAATTACGATTTAACGTATTAATTTGAGTCATCTCTTCTTCTGTTAATGAAAAGTCAAAGATAGAAAAATTCTCCTGAATGCGAGATGGTGTAACAGACTTAGGAATCGTCACAATCCCGCTTTGAATATCCCACCTTAATATAACTTGCGCAGGTGTTTTTTCATATTTAGTAGCAATGGCCTGAATAATCGGGTGCTGAAATACTTCTCCGCCCCTCATTAATGGACTCCATGCTTCCATTTGAATTTGCTCACCTTGACAGAAATTACGCAATTCAAATTGTGTTAACATCGGATGAAGTTCCACTTGGTTTACCATCGGCTTTATTTTGCAATTTGGTAATAGCAGTTCTAAATGATGTTTATGGAAGTTAGAAACACCAATCGCGCGCACTTTACCTTCTTCATACAGTTTTTCTAATGCTCGGTACGTATCAACATACTTCCCTCTTATTGGCCAATGTATTAAATATAAATCTACATAGTCCATTTGTAATTTTTTTAAGCTTTTCTCAAACGCCTCAAGTGTTTCCTCGTATCCTTGATCATCGTTCCAAACTTTTGTTGTAATAAAGATGTCTTCTCTCGGAATTCCTGATTCACGAACCGCTTCTCCGACACCGCTTTCATTTTCATATACAGTTGCTGTATCAATCGAACGGTATCCAACTTCTAGCGCTGTTTTTACTGCTTGTTTTACTTCGTCGCCTTCTTTCGCTTTATAAACGCCTAAACCAATCATCGGCATTTTTACGCCATTATGAAGTGTAGTTGTTGGAATGTGCACAGTCGTCTCCCTTTCATCATTACATTTTTTTATAAGCCACCACTTTATTTGAACAAGATTCAACCAAAAAGTCAAAACATATGTACAGTTTACATAATAAACTTATATACTTTCTAAAATAATGCGAACTCATTAATTAACATTATTTTCCATCCATTTCTTCGCTTTTTCATCAACATTACGTACAAACTCAGTTTTCCCTTCCGAATATAACGCACCATCATATGTATACTTTTCAGCTAATTCTTTCTTTAAAGTTGCATATGCCTCAGCTTCTTCACAATGAGCCATCATATAATCACGAAATGCTAAATGCCTTACTATCTCAGGGTTTCCTTTTTCAAACACGTGTAAGTGATACGAGCGTTTTTCCTCCGTTCCATGAATAAAATAACGGCGTCTTGAAATACCATTCTCCCCTTTTACGATATAGCCAAGCTCTTCAAAACGTTCATTCCACCTATCTACTCTGTCGATACTCTCTACTTCCATAATCATATCTATAATTGGTTTCGCTGCCAGTCCTGGCACCGACGTACTTCCAATATGATGGACCTTCACCTTTTCTGGCATCGCCGCTTTTAATCTTTCAGCCTCCATTTGAAATTTTTCACCCCAATGATTTTCATGCGGAACAACTACAATTTTTCTCATTCTAACTCCCCTTTTCTTACAAGCTCGTCAAAAAAATGATCAGCGTTATTCACTGATCATTTTCGTTATTATTTAAAGTCTTTCCAAGTAAGGTTACTTTCACTTAACAGTTCTTCAAATGATTTATTCTTTTCACGTTCTTTTTGTTCTTGGCGCTTTCTTTCCTGTTCAGCTGCCACTTTTTCCTCTTCTCTCACTTGCAACTCTTTCTTCTTATTCTTTAATTGCTGCATGAGTGAATCATTTAATTGATCACCTAATGTAAGCGACTCTTTCTTTTGTTGATTCACTTGCGCTTGTCTTTGCATTTGTCTTTGTTTCTTTTTCTTCATACTACTCACCTTTTACTTTTTTCTCCATTATAGTAGATACACAATGAACTCGACAATAAAAAAGGTCCTTTACTCTATTATTCACTTTTTGTAAATATGTTAATTTTTCGAAAAAACTATTTTTTTGTATAGATATAATCCTATGAATCTATTAAAATTATGTCGTATGATGTCAGATTATAAAAAAAGGAGAATTAGATTATGTGGAAAAAAATCATTCCTGCTGTTGCCGTTTTAAGCACCATTACTTTTTCAACCGTATTTGCTGCTCCCCCATCCCAGACTCCAGCTGAACAAAACCGCTACATAGACGTACAAATGCTTGGTATTAATGATTTCCATGGACAACTAGATACTGTTAAAAAAATTAATAACAAAGAAGCTGGTGGCGCTGATTACTTAGCTACTTATTTAAAAGAACGTAAAAAGCAAAACCCGAATACACTTCTCGTACACGCTGGCGATATTGTCGGAGCTAGTCCACCAGTTTCAGCATTGTTACAAGATGAACCAACGATTGAATTTTTAAATGACTTAAAATTTGATGTTGGTACAATCGGTAACCACGAATTTGATGAAGGTATTGATGAAATGAAACGTCTCATTTACGGTGGCTATCACGAAAAAACAGGGAATTTCAAAGGTGCAAATTTCCCTTATGTCGCTGCAAACTTCTATAATAAATCCACTGGCCGCTTATTTTTACCGCCATTTACTGTAAAAATGGTAAATGGTGTGCCTGTAGGATTCATTGGCGTAGTTACAACTGATACACCAAATGTCGTGATGCCTACTATGCTTAAAAATGTAGAAATCACTGACGAAGTAGAAGCAATTAATAAATCAACGCAGCAATTAAAGCGTCTTGGCGTTAAATCCATTGTCGTCCTTGCTCATGTCGGTGGAACAACAGATGAGTCTGGTGTGACAAATGGAGACCTTACTCGAATTGCAAATGAAACAGATCCGGAAGTTGATGTTATTTTTGGTGGGCATAGTCACACGTATGTAAATGGTACTGTAAATAATAAACTAATCGTCCAAGCGAACTCTTACGGAATGGCTTTCTCAGATGTAGATGTAACAATTGATCGTAAAACAAAAGATATTGTAAAGAAAAAAGCTGAAGTTGTTACAACATACCATGAAGGTGTAGAACCTGATAAACAAGTAAAGAAAAAACTAGATCAATATAAAGAAAAAATTGCACCGCTTGTAAATGAAGTTGTCGGAAAATCTACAGCACCTATCGACCGTAAACAAAATGATGCTGGTGAGTCCACTCTTGGAAATTTAGTTGCCGATGCCCAGCGCCAAACGATGCAAACTCAAATCGCACTTATGAATCCGGGCGGCATTCGTAATGACTTAGATGCTGGCGATATTACATGGGGCGAATTATACGGCATTCAGCCTTTTGGAAACCAATTAATTAAAGTAGATTTAACAGGTCAAGATATTCGCGACATTTTAAATCAACAATGGCAAAAAGGAACGACGAGAATGCTTCAAATTTCAGGTATTCAATATACGTGGGATGCAAATAAACCAAACGGTGAAAAAGTTACAAATATACGTTTAACAAACGGTGAAGAATTATCTCCATCTAAAACGTATAGCGTAGTGGCAAATGCCTTTTTAGCTTCTGGCGGTGATGGATTTGTATCATTTAAAAATGGTAAAAATGCAGAGACTGGTCCAAACGACTTTGAAGCGCTAGTCGATTACGTAAAACAATTAAAAGAACCTATTCAGCCAATTATCGATGGTAGAATTCAAAAAACAAATTAAGTACACTCATAATAAACAATCTTAATTTTTCATCGTAAAAGATACACATAAACCTTTTATCCGTCATATATGTGAAACCTAAAAAGGATACTCGTTCTTACAATGAACATAGTATCCTTTTCTTTATTTATCAATATGTGATGTGTTGTTAAAATCATATTGTTGTAAAAATTGTTGTAACGCCTCTTCTACAAGTTTAGATTTTTGAATTCCTTTCGATTCTGATATAACGTCTAGTTTTGCTAATACTTCTTTATTAATAGAAAAGGTACGTTTCTTTTTTTCTGTACTTATATTCATCATGGGGGCAATTACTTCTTCTTTCTTTCTTAATAACTCATAAATACTTTGTAATTGTTCATAAATTAATAGTTGATAATCCGTTTTCGCATATTGAAGGGCTGTCGCTTCTTGGAGTTGTAAGTGACGCGGTTCTTCTCCATCTCCTACAAAAATACGCTTTTTCTGTTCTCCATCATATTCGTATCCAATCAATCTTAATTTCTTCGATAATGTATACGGGCTTATTTCAAGACGTTTTGCTATAATAGCGATGGATTCACGCCTATTTAAACAATCGATAATTTCTCCAATCGTCACAATTTCCCTCCTCCCATATTGAAATGACACTAGTATGGTATGTTACAATGATTTTCTAACAGTATATGCAAAACGAATAGCCTGTGCGATTCATACGATTTTAGAAAAGGAGGTTTTCAATATGCTTTTTCGTAGCAATACCCCGCAGTTCTATAATGAAAATAAAAAACTCATTCCCAATAGTATCGCTACGATGGAAAGCGTTATGATTAACAACCGAAAACAAACTCTCCTTATGCGCGGGCAAAACGTAGAGCAGCCTATTTTATTATGCTGTCACGGTGGACCAGGCATGGCACAAATCGGATTTATTCGTCATTTTCAAAAAGAATTGGAGAAACACTTCATCGTAATTAATTGGGATCAGCGCGGGGCAGGTAAATCCTTTTCAATGAAAGATTTCGGAGCAAATTTTACAATCGAACAATTCATTTCCGATGCAAAAGAAGTGATTCAATATGTACTTAAAAAGTTCAATAAACAGAAACTATTTCTCGCTGGTCATTCTTGGGGAAGTATTATCGGGCTTAACATAGCACACTATTATCCACAATATATCGAGGCTTATATCGGTATTGGGCAAATTGTACATATGAAACAAAACGAGGAATTACTATATCAGCATTTAATTCGTTCTGCAAAAAAATATAATCATAAAAAAGCATTAGCGTCCCTTTTAAAATTAGGAAAACCGCCATTTTTAGATACGAGACGCCTTATTATTCAAAGAAAATGGCTTGGCACATTCGGAGGTGCAATCCAAAACGGATCTTCCTTTTCTTTCATACGAAAAGGCTTCTTTTCTCCCGAATATACACTATTAGATTGGTTCAAGTTTCTCGCAGGAAATTTAAAATCTGGCGTTTTATGGGAAGAAATGTTGACAATCGATTTCTTTTCTTCTATTACGAGTTTATCTATTCCAGTTTATTTTTGTTCTGGTCGCTATGATTATCAAACTCCTTATGCACTCGTTCAGGAATATTGTGATGTAATAGAAGCACCGATAAAAAAGATGATTTGGTTCCCAAATTCAGCACATTCTCCCGATTTAGAAGAGCCAGAATTATTCGCTCGTTCTTTACAATCCATTAAACAAGAGCTAGCTTTTCACCATTAGTAACAAAAGGCTCTTTTACATTTCATAAGAAACAATTTATAATAATATGTCGCAACTATGTATAAATCTAGCAAGGTGATTCATATTTCCTTGCCTTAACACAATAAAATTTTGGGGAGATTACATTTATTATGAATGCTGTACTCATTGCAGTAGCAGTTATGCTATTGCTTAGTTTGTTACGTGTCCAGGTCATTGTCGCCATCATTGTTGGAGCTTTAACAGGCGGACTTATCGGTGGACTCGGTATTTCAGAAACGATTAACACTTTTACAACTGGTCTTGGAAACAGTGCTCCAATCGCTTTAAGTTATGCAATGCTTGGTGGTTTCGCTATTTCTCTTTCCAAAACCGGACTTCCAGATGCTATGATTCAAACTGCATTAAAGTGGATTGGCAATGAACAAGACACGAAAAAACAAGTTTACTCTAAAATACTTATTCTATTTATCATTTTAACGATGGCTTGTTTCTCACAAAATGTGATTCCTGTTCACATCGCTTTCATCCCCATCTTAATTCCAGCACTTTTAAAAGTATTAAATGAGCTGAAAGTGGATCGCAGACTTGTTACATGTATTATTACATTCGGATTGATTACTCCTTATATGTGGATTCCAGCAGGATTCGGAAAAATTTATCATGATGTATTACAAACAAATGCTGCGCAAAGCGGTCTTACATTTGATGTCGCACTTATTCCAAAAGCAATGACCATTCCAGCAATCGGTATGATTATCGGATTATGTGTGGCAGTATTTATTACGTACCGAAAACCTCGTACGTATGAAACAGAACAAATTCATACTACTGAAAATGAAATCGTTCCCTATACAAAACGAAGCATTACTTTCGGGCTAGTATCTATCTTAGCTACATTAACTGTTCAATTAGCAACAGAATCAATGATTTTCGGCGCTCTAGCGGGGATTATCGTTTTATCAGTTAGTGGTAGTCTACCTCTTAAAGAAGCTGATGCAATTTTAACAAGCGGAATGCGTATGATGTCCTTTATCGGATTTGTTATGATTTCTGCCGCTGGGTTCGGAGCTGTTCTTCGAAAAACAGGACATGTTGAATCTCTTGTACAAACGAGTGCACATATAATTGGGAATAACAAACCACTCGCTGCATTTCTTATGCTTGTAATTGGACTGCTCGTTACGATGGGGATTGGATCATCTTTTTCAACCATCCCTATTTTAACAACAATTTTTGTACCTCTTTGTATTCAGCTTGGATTTAGTCCAATGGCCACCATTGCAATTATCGGTACAGCCGGAGCGCTAGGAGACGCAGGATCTCCAGCATCAGATAGTACACTTGGACCAACATCCGGTTTAAATGCTGATGGTCAACACCATCATATATGGGATACGTGTGTACCAACTTTTTTACATTACAATATACCGTTACTTATATTCGGCTTTATTGCCGCAATTACATTATAAAAGGTGCGTTTTATACGCACCTTTTACTTTTTTATTTTTCCCTTTAATTGTTGCAATGCTATTTTCCCATTTTCTTCGATACAACTTTCCATTTGCATAAATGACGGACCTGCCCACTCACTGTCTATACTCCCGTTCAGTCCAATAATTTTCAATTTATCCGGTATACGGATATTTAATTTTTTTGCTGCTCGAATTAACTCAAAGGTAATCTTATCACTTGAAGTTACAATTCCATCTATATACGGATAAGTTTGCAATAATGTAACAAACTGTTTATTCGTATACCCTTGTACACATTCTTCTCGATAAGAGATTCCTTCCTCCCAAACAGCGTCTAAAAATCCTGATATGTACTCTTCCATTTCTTCACTATCTTCGCCCTCACCGAAATAAGCAAGAAAGTGACAACCTTTTTCTTTTAATAAAGAGACCGCTCTTTGGCCACTTTCATAATAATTTGCATGAGATTTTTTTTCATCAATCACAACAAACGGAAGTGGGATTTCTCCTATACTTTTAAAAACGGATCTTGTCAAAATAACACCTGCAACGTTATTTTCCTTCAACATATGTATGTATCTATCTTTATTCTCTATATTACAAACAATAATTTGATATCCTTCTTTATACGCTATTTCCTCAATACAATGTAGCAAAGTGATGTTTGATGGGTCATATAGATTATCTACAAGTAATGCAATTATCGTTGAATTCTCTTTAAATAGTGGCTTTGTTGCACTATTTGGCCTATAACGTAATTCCTCAATTGCTTCCTTTACTTGTTTTACTGTGTCCTCATGAACGTATCCTTTTTCATTTATAACTCGTGAAACGGTTGCGACTGAAACACCTGCCAATTTTGCAACATCACGTATAGTTGCCACATCGTCACCCCTTAATATGGTAATAGATTACAATTTTACGGTAACCTAAATTACAATATTCGTCAAGGTTAATAATTTATATTTCTGAAAATTGTTACATCATTACACTAAACTATATTCTAATTGAATTTCATGTAAAATCGGGATATTATCATACCCAATGCGCGGAATTTCTTTCTTTATTTTTCGTGCCTCTTCCACCGCATTTACATATAAATTCGTCATCAAAAAATTACGTTTTTGGTAAAAACGTAACGCATTCATATTATCATTTGTTGTTATAAGCCAAACCTTCCTGCACCGTTCTTCTTCTGCAACTCGTAATACACAATCCACAAGTTTTGTCCCTATTCCTTTTCTTTCTTCAAAGCTATCTAACGATACAATTTCGCACATATTTCCGATCAATTCATACGTTACAATTCCGATTATTCTGTCTTCTGAGAGCGCAACAAATCCTGGCAACTCTTCTAACTGATGTCCCTTACCACGTGAAACCATCAATGAACTTCCCCAGTTCTCACACATGAACATTCGAATTGTTTCTTTCATCGCTGGCGTAATTTTTTGTATATGCACCATTTCCTATTTCTCCCCTTTTCTATCCTTGTGATACAATATAAGTGTATCACATGTAACGGTATTTGGAGGATGAGGTAAAGTATGAAACGTTTTTTTGCAGCATTGTTTACTATACTAGGTGCGATAACTGCCCTTGGGATTTTCTTTACAAATAAGGTGATGTACTTAAAGAAAAAAACAGAGGAAGAAATACTCGAAAGAGAAACGAAAAAACATTTTCGTATAGAGGATTTTGAAGCTCTTCATAAAGAAGAAATTCATATTCCTTCGCAATTCGGATATGATCTTCACGGATATTACATTCCTGCTGGTCATTCCAATAAGTTTATGATTTTCTGTCACGGCGTAACTGTAAATAAAATGAACTCTGTAAAATATGCAAGGTTATTTTTAAACAGAGGATATAATGTCGTTATTTACGATCATCGTCGTCATGGTAAAACTGGCGGAAAAACAACAAGCTATGGATACTATGAAAAGCATGATTTAAAATCTGTAGTTGACTGGCTAAAAAGTCGTTTTGGAACAAATATAACACTCGGTATTCATGGTGAATCGATGGGAGCTGCAACACTTCTTCAGTACGCAGGACTTGTAGAAGATGGTGCTGATTTCTATATTGCAGATTGTCCTTTTTCTGATTTCTACGGACAATTACAACATCGTTTAAAGGTTGAATTCCATTTACCGAAATGGCCTTTATTACCTTTAGCAAATGCTTTCTTAAAAGTGCGTGACGGTTATACGATTCGTGAAGTTTCACCAATCGATTGTATAAAAAACATTAACAATCCCGTCCTCTTTATTCATAGTAAAGATGATGATTATATTTTAGCTGATATGACGAAAGCGCTCTATGAAGCGAAGGAAAACAATAAACAACTTTATATTGCAGAACACGGCGCACACGCTTGCTCTTATAACGAAAATAAAGAAGAGTATGAAGCAGCCGTTGATCAATTTTTAAACTCATATGTAAAAGAAACAAAAAACAGGCTTGCATAAGCCTGTTTTTTTATTGCGCTAAAACGTCTGTAACTTGTTCCATATTTTCAGAAATCCACTTTATTGCATCATCTAGCGTTGGAAATTCTGTCGTTTGAAATGTTACCTCATCTTGCAGTAACCAAACATCCTTTGACTCTTGTCCTACACCAGCAATGGACCAGTGTAACAAACTATATGGATGATTATCATTCAAAAATGAAGCCCACGTGCGCTCATTTGCAATATTTCGTAATGTACGTAATTGTTTATCCATCTTTCGTCACCTTACTCTAGTCAGTTATAAAAAATATTATAACACTCTCTTCTCTTCCAAAGAAAGTGCTCTTTTCATATTGTCAAGTACTTTTCTTGATTATATGATGAAATTAAGCGTTTGGGAAGGAGGGATAGCGTTGGCTAAAGTACAAATTAAAGTAAATGATAATGGCTCTTTTCGCGTTACAGGGGACGTGGAATTAGTTGATTCACAAGGGAATGTATTCCCAGCAAAACCGGCATTTTCTTTATGCCGTTGTGGTTTATCAAAAAATATGCCTTATTGCGATGCTTCGCATAAAGGTAAATTCGAATCTGTTGTTAGAGCACCAGAGGCAGAATAATTTTACATGTGACATGCACATTTTTTTGTGCATGTTTTTTCTTTTTAGCAACTCCGTTATATCCCTTCTCCTTACAACATTTCTAATACTTTTGCCTCCATCTCAGCCTACATATATTTTCACACAATTCTTCACATTCGAATACTTTTTACTAGCCTTTTATTTTTTTTGTGCTATAATTTGAGCAAACAGCATCCTTCGGGGTCGGGTGAAATTCCCAACCGGCGGTGATGAAGTGCAAACTTCTAAGTCCGTGACCCGTTTTCAACTCGAAAACGGTGGATCTAGTGAAACTCTAGGGCCGACAGTATAGTCTGGATGGGAGAAGGATATGTTTTCTAGTAATTTTATATAGCGAATACACTTTTATTTCAGTATGCATATTTTTATAGATTCAATTCAAATCTATATATATGTTTTATTTTGTATACTTATCTTTCTATGCTGAAATAAAAAGATACGACTAGCGTTTGAAAAATTTGATATTTTTGCTAGGTTTCTTCCTTATGCCAAAATATCAATCATCGTTAGGTTTCTTTCCTATACTTTCGTATTCGAACTATATTTCTAGAAATCACGTCTCCCAAACCCCAAGGATATTAAAATCCTTGGGGTTTTTTGATTTTTTTAGGAGAGGTGAAGAAAATGACAGATCAAGAATATATGAGGATTGCTCTGCAATTAGCAGAAGGAACATCTGGGCAAACAAGTCCAAATCCTATGGTTGGTGCTGTTGTTGTAAAAGACGGAAACATCGTCGGTATGGGAGCTCATTTACGTGCTGGTGAAGAACACGCAGAAGTTCATGCTCTTCATATGGCTGGTGACAAAGCAAAAGGAGCCACCGTGTATGTAACACTTGAACCGTGTAGCCATTTTGGAAAAACACCACCTTGCTGTGAATTGCTCATCAAAAAAGAAGTCAAACGGGTTGTAATTGCTACTCTTGATTGCAATCCTCTCGTTTCTGGTAATGGAAAAAAAAGATTAGAGGAAGCTGGCATCGAAGTAACTACCGGTGTTCTGGAAGCAGAAGCAGTTTTATTAAATCGCTACTTTTTTCACTACATGAAAACGAAACATCCATTTGTAACAATAAAAACAGCGATGAGCTTAGACGGAAAAACAGCAACCGTAACCGGTGAAAGTAAGTGGATTACAAGTGAAGATGCACGAGCTGATGTTCATCAATATCGTCATACACACGATGCAATTCTTGTTGGAGTGAATACAGTTATAGCTGATAATCCGCATTTAACAACAAGAATTCCTAACGGAGGGCAAAATCCTATACGCGTTATTTTAGATACCCATTTACGAACGCCACCATCTTCTCATGTCATAACAGATGGTTTAGCACCGACATGGATTATAGTTGGTAAGGATGTAAATCCAGAGAAAATAGCTTCTTATGAATCTGAAAATATAGCTATATTCCAAATGAAAACGAAACAGATTGAAATACAGGATGTTTTACACCTACTCGGCGAAAAACAAATTCTTTCTCTTTTCGTCGAAGGTGGTCAAACCGTTCATGCAAGTTTCTTACAAACAAAGTATTTCAATGAAATTGTAACTTATATAAGTCCAAAATTAATTGGTGGAAAAAATGCCCCTACTTTATTTGGCGGCAATGGTTTTTCAACATTACAAGATGCACTTTCCTTGGAAATTCAAGAGATGAAACAAGTTGGCGATGATATAAAAATTGTTGCGCATGCCAGAAGTGAGGTGATGGAATGTTTACAGGAATTGTAGAAGAATTAGGAACGATTGCAAACATGCAACAAAGCGGCGAAGCGATGAAGTTAACGATTCATGCCAATAAAATTTTATCAGATGTTCACTTAGGTGATAGCATCGCGGTTAACGGTATTTGCTTGACTGTAACGAGTTTCACAACAACTTCATTCACAGTAGACGCAATGCCTGAAACGATGCAATCAACATCACTTCGCATGCTTAAACCGCAATGCAAAGTAAATTTAGAACGTGCAATGGCTGCAAACGGACGATTCGGTGGACATTTCGTTTCAGGACATATCGATGGCATCGGAACGATATTAAACAAAAAACAACACTATAATGCCGTCTATTACAAAATAGCTATTTCTGATGAATTGCTACGCTATTGTTTGCATAAAGGGTCCATTGCTGTTGATGGAACGAGTTTAACAATATTTGATATAGACGAATCTTCCATTACAATTTCACTCATCCCGCACACAGTAAGTGAATCTGTTATCGGAGAAAAGAATGCCGGTGACATCGTAAACATTGAGTGTGACATGATTGGTAAATATATCGAACGCTTTATTTCTAAACCAGTAAAACGAACAGGTTCAATGACCGAAAGCTTTTTACAAGAAAACGGATTTCTATAAGGGGGAAGCATTATGTTTCATCGTATTGAAGAAGCTCTAGAAGATTTAAAACAAGGAAAAGTCGTGATCGTATGTGATGATGAAAACCGTGAAAATGAAGGCGATTTTATCGCTTTAGCAGAGTATATTACGCCAGAAACAATTAACTTTATGATTACACATGGACGTGGTCTCGTTTGTGTACCAATTACAGAAGGGTACGCAGAACGTCTACAATTAGAACCAATGGTAGCTCATAATACAGATTCGCATCATACTGCATTTACAGTGAGCATTGATCATGTTTCTACAACAACTGGGATTAGTGCTCACGAACGTGCAACTACGATACGAGAAATGTTAAATCCTGCATCAAAAGGTGCTGATTTCAATCGTCCCGGACATATCTTTCCATTAATTGCGAAAGAAGGTGGTGTCTTGCGCCGGGCTGGTCATACAGAAGCTGCTGTCGATTTAGCACAGCTCTGCGGAGCAGAACCAGCTGGCGTCATTTGTGAAATTATTAATGAGGACGGTACGATGGCACGGGTACCTGATTTACTACAGTGCGCAAAACAATTTGATATAAAAATGATTACAATAGAAGATTTAATTGCTTATCGCCGCCACCATGAAACATTAGTGACGCGAGAAGTGGAAATTACATTACCTACAGATTTCGGTACTTTCCATGCAATTGGCTATTCTAATTCCTTAGATTCGAAAGAGCATATCGCACTCGTAAAAGGTGATATTTCAACAGGAGATCCTGTACTTGTACGCGTTCATTCAGAGTGCTTAACAGGAGATGTATTTGGCTCGTGCCGATGTGATTGCGGACCACAACTCCATGCTGCACTTGCTCAAATTGAGCGTGAAGGAAAGGGCGTTCTTCTTTATATGAGACAAGAAGGACGAGGCATTGGGCTTCTGAATAAGCTTCGCGCTTATAAGTTACAAGAAGAAGGATTCGATACTGTAGAAGCAAATGAAAAGCTTGGCTTCCCTGCTGATTTGCGGGATTACGGTATTGGCGCTCAAATATTAAAAGATTTAGGTTTACAACATTTACGATTATTAACGAATAACCCAAGAAAAATTGCTGGCTTACAAGGTTACGATTTAGAAGTAATCGAGCGTGTACCGTTACAAATGCCAGCAAAAGAAGAGAATAAAACGTATTTACAAACGAAAGTAAACAAATTAGGACATTTACTAAACTTATAATTAAAGGAGAGATTTATTATGGTATTCGAAGGTCATTTAGTTGGTACAGGATTAAAAATTGGGGTTGTTGTTGGACGTTTTAATGAATTTATTACAAGTAAATTACTTGGCGGCGCTTTAGACGGATTAAAGCGTCACGGTGTAGAAGAAGCTGATATCGATGTTGCTTGGGTTCCTGGTGCATTTGAAATTCCTTTAATCGCTAAAAAGATGGCGAATAGCGGGAAATATGATGCTGTTATTACGTTAGGCACTGTCATTCGTGGTGCTACAACACATTACGATTACGTTTGTAATGAAGTAGCAAAAGGTGTTGCATCTTTATCACTACAAACAGACATCCCCGTTATTTTCGGTGTATTGACGACTGAAACGATCGAGCAAGCGATTGAACGCGCGGGCACGAAAGCTGGTAATAAAGGCTATGAATCCGCCGTCGCTGCAATTGAAATGGCTCACTTATCAAAACAATGGGCATAAAAAAAGAGGCTGCAGCCTCTTTTTTTATTTCTTCACTTTTCTCCGTACATCTTTTATTAATTCATCCATTGTCTTTCCTTCTGTTTGTATACGAAGCGTCTGTGCTGTTTTCCATACATTCTCTCTTTTCTTCGCTTCTTCTATAATAGTAATTTCTTTTCGTACTTCCTTTAAATCTTTCCCTTCTGTTTTCAATCCAAAATGTTCAGCTTTCGTTCGAAAATGTTGTTCAATTCGTTGTTGCATCTCTTTTTGTTCAGGATTTTCGGCGGCCTTAACTGGATCAGCACTTATTGCTTTTAGTAAAATGAGACAAGTCATAATCGCTAATATATATTTGTGCATGTAAAATCCTCCAACCCAATATAAATTACATATTTACTATGTACAATTGGGGCTTGGAAAATTCGTCCACCAAAATTCTTTTTTTCGCTCAAAACCCACTAGTATCAAGCATTCACAACTATTTATTACATTTTATTTACAAAAAAGCAAACTCTTTTACAAGTTTGCTTTTTTCTATCTTATAATGCACATTCTTCAATCTCAAATCCTAAATCTTCAATCATACCCCAGTCTGCAGTCGGTTCTTGTCCAGCTGTCGTTAAGTAGTCTCCAACAAAAATAGAGTTTGCTGCAAATAAACCGATTGGCTGTACAGAACGTAAATTGATTTCACGCCCTCCTGAAATACGAATTTCTTTCGTTGGGTTTACAAAGCGCATCATCGCCAGCACTTTTAAACATTCTACTGGTGTTAACTCTTTTTGTCCTTCAAGCGGCGTACCCTTTACAGCAACAAGGAAATTACATGGAATTGAATCTGCATCTATACGTTGTAATTCGAATGCAATTTCAGCTCGCTCTTCTATTGTCTCTCCCATTCCAAAGATCGCCCCAGAACATGGTGAAATACCGGCTTGTTTCGCTTTTTGAACTGTATCAACACGATCGTCATACGTATGAGTAGAGCAAATGCTTTCGTAATTATTCGCATGTGTATTTAAGTTGTGGTTATAACGGTGTACACCCGCTTCCGCTAAACGTCCTGCTTGATCTTCGTTTAAGAAACCTAAACAACAACAAATCTTTAAATCTGTCGTTTCACGAATCTCTTTAACTGCTCCAATTACGTGATTTACCTCTTTATCAGTCGGACGACGACCAGATGCTACAATACAATATGTACCCGCTTTACGACGAATTGCTTCATGTGCCCCTTCTACAATCTTTTCCTGCGTTAGCCAAGCATATTTATCAATCGGCGCCTCTGAAATAATAGACTGTGAACAATATCCGCAATCTTCAGGGCATAATCCAGACTTCGTATTAATAATCATATTTAATTTTACTTTCTTACCAAAGTGATGGTGGCGAATGATATACGCAGCATTCATAATTTCTAAAATCTCTGTATCGTCAGCCTCTAATATCGCTATTGCATCTTCTTTCGTAATCACTTTCTCTTCTACTACGTCGTATGCAAGTTTTTTCCAATCCCTTTTTGTTTGTACTTGTTTCATTTCATCTCTTCCCCTCTTTTGTTATATGCACAAATAAAGCATGATACGTTGCCATTATCCCTTCATTTCCCGTGAAGTCTCTTTCGTATATGCGAAGCATCGCACGAAAGAGTGAGGGACTTTGACAATATGATTCTTCATTACTATTGGTCGCTCCTACTTTACGAATAGAATGTAGAAACTCCCTAACTTCTGTAAATCTCTCTATGTAACACGTTTCAGAAACATGTACATCCCCTGTTTCTATCTCACATATATGGCGCAACTGATTTTTCGAATAAAAACGTTGCCCAATCGATGTTTCATTTTGTATATTTTTTTCTTCTTTCGCCCGCTGGAACGAAGCATGCAATTCTTGAAATGTTTCCTGTCCAAATGTTGAAAAGAGTAATATCCCCTCTATAGATAAATGACGAAATAAATTTCTTATCACTTGTTTTAAATCATTTAGCCATTGAAATGTGGCATTTGAAATAATGACATCATACGTTTCTTCTAGTCGTAATCTTTCGATATCCTCACAATAAAATGTTACATTGTTTATATTTTGTCTAGTTCTCGCAACTGCAATCATACTTTCAGCAAAATCAATAGCTGTAATTTGTGCTTTCGGAAATAAGTTTGATAATTGCTCTGTAACATATCCTGTCCCGCATCCAAGTTCTAAAATACGTATCGATGAATTTGCACTATATCGCCGATTCAATGTAGAAAGTAATGAATGCGCCATCTTTTTTTGTACATTTGCATATTGATCGTAGGATACAGCTGCCACGTTAAATCGTTTTTGTAGTAACGTTTTGTTAATCATGTCGTATCCCCTCTACAAATTGAATGATTTCATTTGCGCAATATTCGAAATTCGTTACGCATAATGCATGTCCAGCCTCACTTACTACCTTGAGTGTGGCAGTTTCATTCTCAGCCATACTACATGCTGCAGACAATGGGCATATTACATCCCTCTCTCCGTGAATAAGTAGTATAGGGACGTTAATTTCTTTCAATGCTGCTCTCATATCTGTTTCTATTAAATAATCCAAACCGAATTGTAAAGACTGCATAGAATCACCTTTAAAATGTTTTACGATGTCTTCAAAACTTTTATTCTCTTTCAACTCATCTTTCGTAAACATATTTTCATAGAACCGCTTGAGCGTATCTTCTTTCCTTCTCTCCAAATTTCTTTTCAGCCGTTCTACATGCAAAGTATTCCATCCACTACTATAGTCACTTGTATTTGTAAATTTAGCAGTACCACCAATTAGCACGATACCCTTTGCCTTAATTTTTTTATAAGCTTGAATTGCCGCTAATGCTCCTAGTGACCATCCAACTAAAATTACATTTTCATCCTGTGCTACATCTATAATCCTGTTCGCAAACTCACTTTGTTCTTTCACGTTACGCCAATTAATGCATTGAACAGGATATCCTTTAAAATGGGGAAGTACTAAATCCCAAATATTTTCTTCCATTCCCCATCCAGGGATAAAAATAATCTTCAGCTCTTTCATACGAAAAGCTCCTCTTCTTTCGCAATGTGAGTAATTCGGTCAATAGCCCATTTTAAATCAGCTATTGTATGTTGCGATGTAACTGCAAAGCGAATTCGAGAACTATTAATCGGTACAGTTGGCGGACGAATTGCAATAGCTGCAATACCTACCTCTTGTAACCTTTTGCTAAACCGTAAAGCATTTTCATTTGAACCGACTACAATCGGTATAATATGAGTTGAACTATTCCCTATATCAAATCCAGCTTCTCGTAATTTGCTCCTGAAGTATTCTCCATTTGCTATAAGATTCTCTCTTCTCTTATGATCTTCTTGTACAATTTCAATTGCTTTTTGTACCGCTCCTAACGTTCCAGGCGGTAATGCAGTAGTAAAAATAAAACTTCTCATCATATTGTGTAAATACTCTATATAAATTGCATCGCCTGTCAAATACGCACCATAACACCCTAAAGCCTTGCTAAATGTCCCCATATGTATATCAATTTTTTGAGAAAGATCTTTTTCTATATGAGACAACCCTGCTCCATCAATTCCATATATTCCACTCGCATGCGCTTCATCCACTAAAATAATTGCCCCGTATTTCTCTTTCAGCTCTACTAACTCCCTCAAATACGCAGTATCACCATCCATACTAAAAACAGTATCTGTTACGATTAATTTCCGCTTTTCAGGTGACGCTGTTTTCAATAACTTCTCTAAATGATCCAAATCATTATGACGATACCTTTTATGCTCTGCCCCACTTAATATAATTCCATCAACAATGCTTGCGTGATTTAATTTGTCACTAAACACAATATCGTGACGACTCACTAATGAAGAGATCACTCCAATATTTGCGGTATATCCACTATTCACAACTAAGGCTTTTTCAGTGCCTTTCCAATCGCATATACTTCTCTCAACCTCTTCATACAGTGAATAGTTTCCTACCACGAGCCTTGATGCTGTCGCCCCAGTTCCATATTTTCTTGTACATGCGATAGCAGCTTCTTTTAACCTTTCATCTCCAGCTAACCCTAAATAATTATTTGACGCTAAATTTAGCATCCTTTTCTCATCTCGAATAAGCCATGTCTCTTCTGCTTGTTCTGTTACATGCAAATTACGATACTGCTCTCGCTCATGTAATTGTTGCAATTTAGATTGAAGATGTGTGCGCCACGTTTGATTCATTTCGGATAAGCTCCTCTAATTTTGAAATCATTATATATTCTTTAGCAGATTCCAAGACTTCTTCTCTTGTAAACTCACCTGCAAAGAATGGTAATAAACCTAAAACCGGTACCCCACTTAGCTCTTCAATCATTTCTTTATTTTCTTGCACTCTTTCCATTTCGCATTCTTTGCAGCCAGATAAAATGACACCTGCTACTGTTAAACCATATGCCTTTGCGTAAGCGATCGTTAAAACTGTATGATTTACTGTTCCTAATGTAGGGCGTGCTACTACAATAAGTGGAAGTTGTAATTCTTTTGCGAAATCAATTACTAAAGCATCCTCTGTATATGGAACAGCTAATCCACCTGCTCCTTCTACAAGTAGACTATTAAAATCTTTCAATCGTTCATTATAGTGATGAATAATGTCTTTTAACGTTACTGTCCTTCCAGCTCTTTTCATGGCAAGTCTCGGGGCAAGCGGCTCTTCAATAGAGTAAGGGCAAATTTCATCTTCTTTTGTCGGTACACCTGATAATGCCTTTAGCCTTGCTGCATCTCCTTCTGGATTTGATGCAACATGTCCACTTTGTAACGGTTTATATACCCCGATGTTATATCCCAGTTCTCTAAATACACCTGCTAATGCACCGGCGACTACAGTTTTCCCCGCTTCAGTATCCGTTGCTGTTATAAAAAAGCCACTCATTATTCTCCCTCCGTAACATCCGAGATTGCTTTATACAAAATACGTAACATATCATCAATCTCATCAATTGTAGAAGCAAGAGGGGGCATAAACACAATCGTATTACCGAGCGGGCGCAAAATCATACCTAGTTCTCTTGAGCGTTTACATACTTGAACACCGACTCTCTCTGTCCATTCAAACGCTTCTTTCGTTTCCTTATTCTTCACAAGTTCAATTCCAACCATTAACCCGCATTGACGAATGTCCCCTACATGTTTATATGCAAAGAGGTCTTCTAATTGCGTCGCCACATATTCTGTTTTACGTGCCACCTCTTCTATTAAATTTGTTTTCTCGTATAGTTCTAGATTTGCAATTGCTACCGCACACCCTAACGGATTTCCTGTATAACTATGTCCGTGGAAAAATGTTTTTTGTTCTTCATAGCCTCCTAAAAAGGCATTATAAATTTCATCTGTCGTTACAGTAATTGCAACTGGTAAATATCCGCCTGTTAAACCTTTTCCGGCTGTCAAAATATCCGGTGTTACATTTTCATGTTCACATGCAAACATTTTTCCAGTACGCCCAAATCCAGTCGCTACCTCGTCTGTAATAAATAGAACATTATATTTTGTACATAAATTACGTAGCCCTTTTAAGTATCCTTTTGGCATTGTAATCATACCGCCAGCACCTTGCATTAAAGGTTCTACAATAATCGCCGCAATCTCTTCATGTTTATCTTTCAGCAGCTCTTCCATTTCTTCTAAATGTTTTTTTACAATTTCCTCCTTATTATTTCCATAAGGAGAACGATATGTATATGGATAAGGCATTTTAATTGCTTCAAATAAAAGCGAACTATACACTTGGTGAAACAAGTCTATTGCTCCCACTGAAACAGCTCCAATTGTGTCACCATGATACGCTTCTTTTAATGTAACAAATCTTTGTTTCTTCGTTTTTCCTTTATGCTGCCAATATTGAAAGGCCATCTTAATTGCAATTTCAACAGCGCTAGAACCGGAGTCTGAATAAAACACTTTCTTCAAACCTTCTGGTACAACTTCAATTATTTTTTCGGCTAATAAAATAGATGGAACGTTAGCAAGCCCTAACATAGTAGAATGGGAAATTTTATTTAATTGCTCACGAATTGCCTCATCTAGTTCTGGCACTTGATGTCCATGAACATTTAACCAAATAGACGAAACACCGTCCCAATATTCATTTCCATTTACATCGTATAGCTTTCTTCCCTCTCCCCGTTCAATAATGACAGGATCTTCTTCTAAATAATCCTTCATTTGTGTAAATGGATGCCATACATAGGCTTTATTTTTCTCCGATAACTCTTCATATGTATATGATGGTTTGTCAGTCGTACTCTTACTAAAAGTCACAATTGTCACCCCTAATGTTAACTAGTTTATAAATATAGTTAACATTAAATCTAAATGACTGTCAATTATTTTTAAATCAAGTAGTTCTTAAAAAAGAACAACTTATCATAAGATAAGTTGTTCTACTTTCCATGTTGTATCTTTCCGATTTCTAAAATAATCTCTTCGTCTTTTTTTCCTTCTGTTTCAATTCCAAGTTGTTTTGCATGTTCAATCAATAGATCATGGCGCTTCTCAAATCTTGCGGTATTTACTTCTTTCGCAACCTCTTCTTTTGTTTTTCCTTCCGTAGAAACCCCTAGTTTATCAGCTGCTTTTTCCATCGACTTCTTCTCTTCAGCTTCTTTCGCTTTCTTCACTTCTAACTGCTGTATTTGCTTTTGCTTCGCCTGCTCTGATTCAGCTGCAAAAGCTGTGTAAATGCCAGCACTTCCGCCAATGACTAGTAAAGTGGTAAAAAGAATTATTTTTTTCTTCACTCTTTCCTCCCCTTTCAAATTCATTATAACGCACATTTTCATAGGATTAAAATCGTTCTCCTTTATTTCCCTAAAAAATTATTGAATATTTTTATTGACATGTGAGACGAATATATGATAAAAATTTAACTAACATCATATGAATCGGCATTGATAGGATTTAGTAGTATTTCGATTTCTGCTTTCAGAGAGCTGGTGGTCGGTGCGAACCAGTACAGAGCGAATTATGAATTACCCCCTGGAGCTTCTTTTGCGAAACGTAAGGAGTAGTGAAAGACGGTTATAGACCGTTATATCTAAAGAGTGGTGAAACGACACTGTTTCACAATTTAGGGTGGTACCGCGAACTTTTCGTCCCTGCATATATTGCAGGGGCGTTTTTATTTTATTAGCGCATATCATACGACCCTTTATTTTGTGATACATTCATTTCACAAGCTAGGGTGGTACCGCGATTTCTTCGTCCCTGCATAATTATATGCAGGGACGTTTTTTTATCCATTCATTTCCGTATCATATTAAAGAAACAACAATTACCGGTAATTTGTCACAAAATTCTAAAATTTAGAAGGAAATAAACAATATTGGCGAATTTTATATAAAAAAGAGCTATTTTAGATTACTTAGGAGGGGAAAACAATGGTTTCAAAAATTGAATCTGTTCTTTTAACAGTATTTATCTTTTTCTGCATTGGCTTTAGTGTTATTCAATTAGAAGTTTCACCACACATCCCAATTTTATTTGGTATCGTTTTTTTATTAGCATTTGGATTTATGAAAAAAATTGATTGGTCTACGATGGAAAAAGGAATGATAAGTAGTATTTCAGCTGGTATTCCATCTATTTTTATATTCTTACTTGTAGGCGTATTAATTAGTGTTTGGATCGCTGCTGGAACAATCCCAACTTTAATGGTATACGGCTTCCAGCTTGTATCCCCAAAAATTTTCATTCCAACTGTTTTTGTTGTTTGTGCAATTGTTGGAACAAGTATCGGTAGTGCCTTTACAACTGCCGCAACTGTAGGACTTGCCTTTATGGGCATGGGTAGTGCTCTCGGATACGATCCTGCTCTAATCGCTGGTGCAATTATTTCTGGTGCATTCTTTGGAGATAAAATGTCTCCTTTATCTGATACAACAAATTTAGCGCCAGCTGTAACGGGTGTAGATTTATTTGAGCATATTCGTAACATGCTTTGGACAACAGTTCCAGCTTTCATTATTGCTTTTATCGCATTTTTCATTTTAGGAAGCGGTACTAGTGGAGACGTTGACTTCACAAACTTCATTAGCACATTAGAGAAAAATGCAACGATTTCTATCTTTACACTTATTCCAATTTTATTACTGTTCCTATTCGCATTTAAAAAAGTTCCAGCAGTTCCAACATTACTTGCTGGAATTATAGTAGGGATCATTATCCTATTTATATTTAAACCTAGTACTTCTTTAACTGATTTAATGAAAATTATGCAAGACGGTTACGTTTCTAAAACGGGTATGAAAGATATTGATAGCTTATTATCTCGCGGTGGCCTGCAAAGTATGATGATGTCAATCGCTCTTATTTTCCTAGCTCTTTGTATGGGAGGATTATTACAAGGAATGGGTATTATTACGCAGCTAATGAATATCATCTCTAGCTTCGTAAAAACTAGCACACGCTTAATTATTTCTACTGCTTCAACTGCAATCGGTGTGAACTTCTTACTTGGTGAGCAGTACTTATCTATCGTTTTAACAGGACAAGCATTCGCTAATAAATATGATGAAGTCGGTTTAGAACATCGTAATTTATCACGTGTATTAGAAGATGCAGGTACAGTTATTAACCCGCTCGTACCATGGGGAGTAAGTGGCGTATTCTTATCGAACGTCCTTGGCGTTCCAACTTTTGATTACGTTCCATTCGCAATCTTCTGCTTAGCTTGTCCAGTTGTAACAATTATCGTCGGCTTTACTGGATTTGGCCTTTCATGGAAGAAGGAAAAAGCTGTAACACTTTCATAATATATCAAAAAGGATTACCTGAATCGGTAATCCTTTTTATATTTCTCCACTATCTATTTGCTTTCTTTCTTCTAAATAACAGAAGGAATCCTGCTCCAATAAACGCCAAACCTGCTCCAATTGTAGAAACAACACTTGTACCTGTTTTCGGTAAATCACGTTCTTCTTTCTTTTCACTTACAGTTGTTGTTTCTTTTACGTTTTGATTATCCGTTGTAGTTTGTCCAGATCCTGTATTATTACCTTCATCTGTTGGTGGTGTCGTTGGATTTTCTCCATTATTTCCTTCACCTGTTGGTGGTGTCGTTGGATTTTCTCCATTATTTCCTTCACTTGTTGGTGGTGTCGTTGGATTTTCTCCATTATTTCCTTCACTTGTTGGTGGTGTCGTTGGATTTTCTCCATTATTTCCTTCACCTGTTGGCGGTGTTGTTGGATTCTCTCCACCAGTTTCTTTATCATCATCGTTCTTCTTCGTTATATCAATTGCATATTTAGCAAATTCATTTTCAGATGGTCCAACATATGATATTTTTCCATCTTTCTTTATATACTTTTGTGCATTTGGTGAAGAATCGAATGTTGTATTTAATTTATCGGCAACAATCGGTTTAAACGTCCAATTTTTATCTGCTGCTGGATCAATAACTGGCGTTTCTTGCATATACTTCACAATGATTTGACGCGTTTCATCTTGTGATTGGTATACAACCTCCCCTTTGCTTACACCCGGGAACGTTTGGCTGCTTCCGCGATAGTTATTTGTAGCGACGATGAATTCTTGATTGTCAGCTACTGGCTTACCTTCATATGTCATATTTATAATACGATTCGTATTTGCATTTATAACTTTTCCATCTTTATCGTATTTCGCCGGTTGTGTTACATCAATTTCGTATTTTAAGCCATCTAAAATATCGAAGTTATATGTAGGATAACCTATATTTACTAACGGCTGTTCTTCTGTTTTCTTTGGATCAATTTGATTAAACTGACCTGCAGACATTTCAAGCCATTCTTTTACTTGTGCCCCATTTACTTTTACAGCATATAATGTATTTGGATATACATATAAATCTGCAACGTTTTTAATCGCTAACGTTCCAGCTGGAATATCCGTATAATATGTAGCACCGTTTCGGCCACCTGCTTTAAATGGTGCACCTGCAGATAAAACTGGAATTCCTTTATATTTACTATACTGTCCATTTTCAGCAAATAACTTTTCTACATACCATTTCTGTGCATTTGTCACAAGTTGTACAGAAGGATCATCTTGTACTAATGAGAAATAACTATTAATTGGCGCTGTCGTTTTTCCTACAGCTGTATTCACATAATCAATTGTCGCTTGGTGATCATCTTTAATTTCATTAACTAAATTTTGATCAGATTGTACGAGTGGGTTTCCTTTACTATCAGCAATCGGACGAAGTTGCGGCTTCGATTGCTCTTTTTGTACTTCCCATTTTCCATTTACTTTTTTCAATTGCATGTCTATAATACCTAAGTTACTTCCAAAGACACCAGGCATTACAACTGGAACACCATTAAATACGTCCTTCACTTCAGTATGTGAATGTCCCATTAATACCGCATCTACATCAGGAACTTCTGTTAAATAATACGATGCGTTTTCCATGCCAACGTTGTAACCACTCTTATCAACACCTGAATGCGCTAGTGCAACGATAACATCGGCACCTTCTGCTTTCATTTTTGGCACCATTTTTTTCGCTGTTTCAACTATATCTTTTGCTTTCACTTTTCCTTCTAGATTTGCTTTATCCCAGTTCATAACTTGAGGTGGAACAAATCCCATTACGCCAATTTTCACTTTTTGTTTTTGACCTGATTCATCTTCTACTTCTTTTTCAAAAACATGATATGGTTTAAAGTAATTTTGATCATTCTCTTCATTATTATCTTTATCATCTTTATAGACGTTCGAGTTAATAACCGGGAATTCTGTTTTACTAATTACTTTGTTTAAATAATCTAAACCGTAGTTAAATTCATGATTCCCAAGAGAGATGACGTCATACTTCATTAAATTCATTAAACGATATAATGGGTGCGTATAACTAGGATCCACAGGCTTCTTCGGATCATTTATTTTATTCGCTACATAATCTCCAAGCGGTGTCCCTTGTAATGCATCCCCATCATCAAACAGGACAGAGTTCTTCGCTTCTTCACGCGCTTTATTCACAAGTGTTGCAGTTTGCACGAGACCTACTTTATTATCGGTTTTCGTTTGATAATAATCGTAATTCATTAAGTTAACGTGAATATCTGATGTTTCTAGAATTCGTAAGTTAACCGTACTCTCCCCAGTTTGCTCATCCGCATGAGCTGTTGCTGGCAATACTTGCGGCGCTATAACACCAATAGCAAGAGTTGCTCCAGCTAGCATTTTTTTTGACTTTTTCACAAAAAATCCCCCTTATACAATTACCAAAGAATAATGAAATGAATTTCTAGCATTCTCTAACCACATACCTTTTTTCTTCTAGTAGATACACGATTTTCATTTCACCCTACGCTAACGAGTAGTCTCCTTAAACGATCCATTGATGGAGACTAGCAATTAACGGGAGATAAAGCTCCCACTATGTAGAATTTCACCTTATCTGACATTATCATATATAATGTACTTTCATATCGTCAATATTTTTTGACATACTTCTACAAATTTTCTGTAAAGTTATTGTAAACTTTTCATAAACATATAATATGCCCTTACATTGTTAATACTGCTGAATATGATACAATTACCAATTACAAGGAGGATGAATTATGAAAAAAGTCATCTTAACAATTGTTTGTCTCCTCCTTCTAATCATTTCTTATTCTTATTTTGAAAAGAACGATGAGACAAAACAAAATGAACCCGAAGAAAAAACAGAAAAAACATCTACTCCAAGTTGGATTGATAAGCAAACAAACGATTCCTTTTATCATCTCGTACTAGGTGATTCGCTCGCCAAAGGATATGGATCGACACAAGGTGGATTTGCTGAATTAGCCTCTAAACAAATAGAAGCACAAATTCATAAACCAATTACTGTAGAAAACCTTGGGATAAACGGTATTACAACAGATCGTCTCGCTAAAAAGGTTGAATCAGAAGATGTAAAGCAAAAAATTAGAGCAGCCAATATTATTACAATTAACATTGGGGGAAATAATTTATTTCGCTTAAATCGTGATGTCGGTGTTATAGACGGTATTAAAATGTTAAATAAAGAAAAAGCTCATTTTGAAGCGGATGTAAAAAATATTGTAAAGACAGTCCGAGATCAAAATCCGGATGCTTTACTCATTCTTTCTGAACTCTATAACCCGTTACAACTCGATGACTCCATCGCAAGTTATGCAGATATGTTTTTAGACGGATGGAATGAATCCGTTTATTCCATTGCAAAAGCAAATCAACCATCTATCGTTTTACCAATTCGCAAATTAATATCGAATGATAAGAAAGATTTACTCTTTGACCAAGTACACCCAAATGATAAAGGCTATTCGATTATTGCCGATTCCTTTACAAAAAAAGTGTTGGCCTACAAATATTAAAATTCGCATGAAACAATTCTATTTTTATAACATGTCTTTTTTGTTACAATGAGAGTGGAAGGGGGCCTTTATATGGAATCACGCGAGTGGGAACGTATTGTTGATCATCTTCTTTCGCTAGTGCCTCTTTTTTATCGCAAATTTATGCTTCCTGGAGAATTTTCTTCTCAAAGACATATGCCGCCATCACATACACAAGTATTACTGCTTCTGCATGAAAATGGCACATTAGCAGTTTCCGAAATCGGCAAGCGGCTAGCGATTTCACGGCCTAACATGACACCTCTATTAAACAAACTGATCCAAGAAGAACTAATAGAGCGTCATTATAGCGAAAAAGATCGACGGGTCATTTTAATTTCCCTGACAGCTGAAGGGAAATTGTTAGTAAATCAGTATCAACAATTCATTTTAGACAAATTAAAAGAAAATTTCCAAACGTTATCTGAGGAAGAACGTGAAAAACTCATTCACTCTCTTCAAACCATTCAAAATTTAATTTTGAAAACAAACGTATAAAGCTGCTTCTAAATAGAAGCAGCTTTATGATTCGTAATAATTGCCATAGTATACATTTGAATATGGCCATGTCGTTAAATATGGTTTTTGATCTTGCGTAGGTTGTTGCGATGGTATTTGCGGTAGTTGTTGTTGTCGATATAATTCATATTGCCTACTCGTATCATAAACCGGATAATAATTTACATATGGATATACTTGCGGTACGTAATAATAATACATTCATTCTCTCCTCCTTTTTCTTAAACATATTCAAAGGAGAAAATGAGTGTGACACTCTTTATATTTGCATGAGTGGTTCTCTCACTCTTTTCTTTCTGTTCTTCAAACGTAACTTACGGTTCTTTTCATATAAATAATGCACAACGAAATATGAAACTACACCAAACACAACCCCTAAAATCGTCATTCCAATTAATACATACACTTCACTCTGTAATAAGCTCTTTAATATCGTAAAAATGTGACTTGAAAACAAGTCCGATATTGTAAAGGGTTCATGATGTATTTTTTGCACATGAAATGGATAAATCATTTTCCCTAGCGCATACGCAAGCGGAAATAAAACTACTGGGAGAAACGATATTTTTCCAATAATATTGCCAATCACCGCGGCAGGAAAAGATCCCTTTGCTAACCTGACGATTGGATAAAATATTAAATAGACGAGCGATGCTGTATATATAACCAACATCTCTAAACCAAAACCAATCGCAAAACCTAACGATACTTTCTTCGCTCCTTCTGGTGATCGAAGCAACTTATAATATTGAAACTTTAATATTCTCCACATCCGCTGAAAAAACGAATATGTTTTCTTAGTTGTTTTCACTCTCATCATCTCTTTAACTATATTTTTATACCTAGTATGCCCTTACACACCCCGAAAAACAAATTTCATTTCCTCTTTTATTATAGATGATATCGAAATAGTTAACTAAATATACATATGACATTTCAATAAAAAAAATACACCTCCAATTGTTATTTGTGTCTCACAACTGGAGGTGTACATCATTTAGGAAAGCTCTTCTACATTTTTAAATAAACTTACTAATAATGCTTTTTGCGCATGCAATCGATTACCGGCTTGCTCAAATACGATAGATTTTGGCCCATCTATAATTTCGCCTGTTACTTCTTCTTCACGATGGGCAGGTAAACAGTGTAAGAAGCGATATGTTTGCTTCGCATGCTTAACAAGTTCATTATTGATTTGGTATGGTTGAAACAACGTATATTTCTCTTCTTCGCCCTCTTGCCCCATGCTCATCCAAACGTCAGTATAAATGAAATCTGCTTCATTCACCGCTAATTCAGGGTTATGCAAAATTTCAATTTCAGCTCCTGTTTCCTTGGCAATCGCTAACGCTTTTTTTACAATCTCTTCATTCGGTTCATACCCTATAGGCGTTGCAACAGTCATATGCATTCCAACTTTTGCACTCGCTAACAACAATGAATGACATACATTATTTCCATCACCTACGTAAGCCAATTTTATTCCTTTAAATGTATTTGTTTCTTCGTATATTGTCATTAAGTCTGCCAATGCTTGACAAGGATGATGGTCATCCGTTAATCCATTAATAACAGGTATGCTCGATTCTTTTGCAAGCTCTTCTACATCCGCATGTGAGAATGTACGTATCATAATCCCGTCAATATACTGCGATAATACTTTCGCAGTATCTGAAACAGTTTCTCCTCTTCCCATTTGCATCTCTTTTCCACTTAAAAACATACCATGTCCCCCAAGCTGTACCATTCCTGCTTCAAAAGATACACGAGTACGAGTTGAATGTTTATCAAAGATAAGACCTAATATTTTGCCTTGCAGTAAAGGCTCTTGCTTATTCTTTTTTAAATATATTGCGAACTCAATTAAAGAAATAATTTCTTCTTGCGTTAGTTCTTCTAATGTTAAAAGGTCTTTCGTATTTAATTTCGGTACTTGTACAGTTGACATGAAAATTCCCCCTTATATGATTGATACGTTTTTTGTACAAACTACTTTTTTCATCATATATACTGCCTGTTCTAGTTCTTCATTCGTTACAATAAGTGGCGGTAATAGTCTTATAACATTAGGTCCTGCTTGTAATACGAGAAGTCCTTCTTCTTCTAGTTGTTCTATAAAACTTGCAACTTCATGCGTACATTCAATTCCAACCATAAGCCCCTTACCACGTATATTTTGAATACATTCGACATGTCGTAATTCCTCTTGCAACTTCTGTAATACGTACTCGCCCTTTTCCTTTACTTCTTTTAAAAACGATGGTCTTTTAATTATTTGCAATACTTCTTTCGCCGTAGCCATTGCAACATAATTTCCACCAAACGTTGAACCATGTGACCCTGCAGGAAACGATATTCCAAGTTCTTTCCGGCCAATCATTGCTCCAACTGGAATGCCATTTCCAAGCGCCTTAGCAGTAGTAACGATATGAGGTGTTATTCCCATTTGTTCGTAAGCAAATAATGTCCCTGTTCTTCCGATTCCTGTTTGGACTTCGTCTATAATAAATAAGGACCCGAACTTCTTACATAATGCTTCAATCGCTTTCAAAAAAGATAGATCAGCAGGTATGACTCCTCCCTCTCCTTGAACAACTTCTATCATTACTGCCGCAACTTCTTCATTCATTACTTCCTCTAATGCCTTTATATCGTTAAATGGTGTATGTAAAAAAGATGGAAGGAGCGGACCAAATCCTTCTTTCACTTTATTTTGTCCCGTCGCACTCATCGTTCCGAATGTTCTACCGTGAAAAGATTGCTCGCATGTTACGACGAGAGATTTTTCAGTATGCTTACGGGCTAGCTTCAAAGCAGCTTCATTCGCCTCTGCCCCGCTATTACAGAAGAACACATAATCTAATGCTATGTTTTCTGTTAATAATGACGCGACTTCTTCTTGTAAGCTGTTTGTAAACAGGTTAGATATATGCCATATTTCATGCAGTTGCTCTTGTACAGCTTTCATAACAGTAGAATGACAATGTCCTAAATTACATACACCGATTCCTGATGTGAAATCTAAATATTGCTTACTGTTATTATCAATGACTTTCGTTCCTTTTCCCTTTACAAACTCAATCTTTCTTCTCCCATACGTTTGAAAAAGATGACTTGTCATGCAATACTCACACCCCTCGTTACCGTCGTTCCGATACACTCACCTGTAACCTCGGTAAAATCCTTCATCCCATTTACGATACTAATCTTTTGCACTCCCATTTTTAATGATGCTAGTGCTGCCTGTACTTTCGGAATCATCCCACCGGTAATAACACCGTTTTCTATAAAATTAACAATCTCAAATTCGTCGGTTTTCTTTACTAACTTTCCTTCATGCAATACCCCATCTACATCTGTAATAAAAATGAGTTCTTTTGCAGATAATGCGGCCGCAATCCCAGCTGCAGCGGTATCCGCATTTATGTTATAAATCTCATTATCATTTATGCCGACCGGAGCAATAACAGGAATATAATTCATATTTATTAATCCTTTTAGTAAGGCCGTTTCGACATACCTTACTTCTCCCACATATCCTATCTCCTCACTGACAGGTTGAACTTGAAGTAGATTGCCGTCACATCCTGAACAACCTACCGCTCGTAAATTATGCTTTTGTAAATTCATTACGAGTTTTTTATTCGTACTTCCACATAACACCATTTGAACAACATCCATAACTTCTTTTGGTGTTACCCGTAATCCATCTCTTTTTTCTACGTTGATGTTACAATCTTTTAATTGGGCATCAATTTCTGGGCCACCACCATGAACAATCACTACTTTATACTTCTGTTGTAATTTCTTTATGCAATCAAAAAACACATCATTTAATTGATCCAACATACTACCGCCGCATTTCACTACAATATAATCGCTCATCTTCCCTCTCCTTATGTACGATAACAAGCGTTTATTTTCACATATTCATAACTTAAGTCACAGCCCCAAGCTGATCCGGTCTCTTCACCTAAATGTAAATACACATCAATGACTATTTCATCTTCTTGTAATCTCTCTTTCATTTCCTCTTCAGAAAACATTTGAGGTTCACTATTTTTCAGCACAACGATAGATTGAAGAGTAATATCAATTGTATTTGGATTAATCGCTACTTCACTTTGTCCAATGCTGCTAATAATTCGCCCCCAGTTTGGGTCTTCACCATGTATTGCTGTTTTCACAAGACTCGAACCGACTATTTGTTTTGCGATTTTCTTTGCCTCTTCATTCGTTTGAGCTCCTAGCACATTTACTTCTATTAACTTCGTAGCGCCTTCACCATCTTGTGCAATTTTTTTTGCTAAATCTTCACATACCTTCTGTAAGGCAAATATGAAAGTTTCCCAATCTGCATGTTCCATATCGATTGGTTTCGTTTCTGATAATCCACTTGCCATAGCGATGACCATATCATTCGTAGAAGTATCGCCATCCACCGTAATTTGATTAAATGTATGATTCGTTATTTGTGATAATGCGGTTTGCAATACGTCATGCTCTATATGAGCGTCTGTCGTAATAAAACTTAGCATCGTTGCCATATTTGGATGAATCATCCCTGAACCTTTCGCAACACCAGCAATCATCACTTTCTTTCCATCAATCATCATCTCATAGCAAGTTTCTTTCGTTATAAGATCCGTCGTTAAGATTGCTTCAGAAAAAGAATGAGCTTCATTTTCTTCCTTCGCCGGGATAAGAGTTGCAATTCCCTTTCGGATTATATCCATCGGCAACGGAACACCAATTACACCTGTTGAAGCTACTGCAACATAATTTTCTTTCACTCCAAAATGTTCCGCCCCTAATGCACGCATCTCGTATGCATCTTGTAATCCTTTCATCCCTGTACAAGCATTTGCATTTCCACTATTGACGATAATAGCTTGTAATTTCCCCTCAGTCGTTATACTATCCTTCGTTACTTGCAAGGGGGCTGCTTGTATTTGATTTGTTGTATAAACAGCAGCACATGATGCTGGTGTATCACAAACGATTGCCCCTAAATCCTTTTTCTCCTTTTTCAAACCAATTGCATTGCCAATGGCCGAGAAACCTTTTGGAGTTACAATCGAACCATTTTCTACTTTTGTAATAGACGCTACTTTAATCATCATGTCCCCCCTTATAGATAAAGCGGCATATGTTGTAAACCTGTTGTTTCTTCTAGTCCCGCTATTATGTTTGCATTTTGAATTGCTTGCCCAGCCGCACCTTTCATCATATTGTCTATAACAGAAACGACTGTCACTCTTCCTGTTCTTTCATCGTAAGCTATCCCCATATCACAATAATTTGAGCCCCTCACTTCTTTCGGACTTGGAAACTCTCCTTGCAGACGAATTCGAATGAAAGGCGATTGTTCATACGTTTCTTCATATAATTTTTGAAGTTGTTCTATTTCCATTTCTCGTTTTACTTTCGCATAAAGTGTAACCATAATCCCCCGTGATATCGGTATTAAATGTGTACTAAACGTGATTGGCTTCGTTTCCCTATTCCACTCCGCAAGCATTTGCTCAATCTCAGGAACGTGTTGATGCTCATTTACTTTATAAATACGCAAGTTATCGTATAACTCAGGAAAGTGAGTCATCGTTGTTGGCGTTTTTCCTGCTCCAGATACTCCTGATTTCGCATCAATAATAATCGAATCTTCTTCAATTATGCCGCTACGAACTAATGGCAATGTCGCTAATAATGCAGCTGTAGCAAAACATCCTGGGTTTGCAATTAAATTTGCATTTTGAACCTCGGACCTTTTCCATTCACTTAGCCCATATACAGCTTTACTAAGAATTTCTTCTTTTGCAGCTGCCCTTTTGTACCACTGTTCATATATGAAAGGATCTTTCATACGAAAGTCTCCAGATAGGTCAATTACTTTTAAACCTACTGCTAATAATTTTGGAGTTAGCTCTGCTGATACTCCTGCCGGGGTTGCCAAAAATACAATTTCTGCTTCTTTCACTATTTCCTCCGCATCAATTTCTTGTAACGTATGAACAAGAACATTTTGAAAATGCGGATATACATTTGTTATACACTCGCCAACTTGTGAAAAAGAATGGAGAGATGCTATCGAAAAATATGGATGTTGCTCTAATAACCGAATTAATTCAATACCTCCATACCCAGTTGCTCCAATAATCGCGACCTTCATATGCTCCTCCTCATATCGATTCTTTAAATTAAGTATGATTATAATATTGTATATTTATAGAGTCAATTAAATATTTATAAATTTTACAAACTTAAAAAACTTAATTTTACTAGAAAAATAATATGCACAACCGAATTTTTATACAAAAATAGTGCATAGTAGTTTTTTTATTTCACTTCAAGTACAATAAAACAATACATACGTACATACAGGCGAGGAAAACATGAATGAAAAATTAATTGAGAAAATGATTATAAAAAGTTTTCAGCAATATCAATGTAGTCCTATGTCAAATGAGGATCAGGAAATGCTTGTTAAACATATTCAAGCAATAATTCATTCAAATACTAAAATTGATGTATACGAGGCAGTTGAGGATATCGTTTACGATTATGTGACTGGAAAATAAAAAATAGGAGATTTCCATATGGAAATCTCCTATTTTTTACTTAATGATTTACCTGCAACACGCTCAAATAAACCTGGGAATAAAGCATACAGTTTCGGACCAATGCCCATCCATTTCGGTAAATTTACTTCACGCTTTTTCGTTTGCATTGATTTTACAATTTGCTCTGCTACATATGTTGGTTTTAACATGTATCGTCCCATATTTTTCACATATGTACCGGATTGATCAGCTATTTCAAAAAAGTTTGTATCTATCGGACCTGGATTAATCGCTGTTACGAAAACATTCGTACTAGACAACTCCATGCGTAAACTATTCGTAAATCCTAGTACTGCATGTTTCGTTGCTGCATACGCACTCGATTTCGGCGTTGCAATTTTCCCAGCAAGTGAAGCAATATTAATAATATGCCCTTCGTTTCTTTTCACCATATAAGGTAGTACCGCTTTCGTGCAAGCTACTAATCCAAATACATTTACTTGGAACATATCTTTCACTTCATCCATTGACGCATCTTCAAACGTTTTAAAAATACCAAATCCCGCATTGTTTACTAATATATCAATACGTCCTACCTCTTGTAATACTTTTGAAAAAACAGATTGTACTTCCGTCTCTTCACTTACATCTAATACATAATAATAGCAAGGCGTATTATAAGTTTCTTTAATTTTGTCTGCTAGCGCTTTTAATTTCTCTTCTGTTCTAGCCATTAATACTGGAGTCGCCCCCTGCTCTGCAACTTGCATTGCAACTTGCTCTCCAATTCCACTAGAAGCACCTGTAATGACGATTACTTTATTTTGTAAACGTCCCGTCATTGCTGTCACCTACTTTGCATAATAAATCAATTGTTGCGAAGATTCATCAATCATCACTTGTTGATTATATGCTAAAAAGTCTAATTGTCCAACCGTTTCTGAAATAGTAAGTGGCAATTGTTCCTTATACAATACCGGAAATAGTTTTACACATACTTCAAATGCTGTCATTGGTTTTTCCTTTAATAACTCAAGCACTTTAAATGCACGTGTTTCTTGCTTTTGTAATCTCGTTTCAATAAGTTGTTTCACATGGAGAACATCTTCTCCATGTCCTGATAAAATGCGCGAAATATTCATTTCACTTAAACGCTTTAACGTTTGATTATATTGTAATAACGGGCGCGCCCTTTCTGTTTGTCCTTCATATGGTGGTTCTAATATTGGATTCGAAGAAATATGACTAATGAGAGCATCCCCTCCAATTAGTATTCCATCAGATTCTCTATATAATGAAATATGAGTGGAAGCATGACCTGGTGTTTCAATTACTGTAAAACCAGGCATTGAATCAATACGATCTCCCTCTCTCACAGTATGCGTTAACGATCTATTACAAGAATATTTCAGTGTCCTTGTCGTCAATAACGCCTCGTCTTTCAAAAATGCTGCTGGAACACCAAATTGTAAAGCCGTCTCTCTAAAAAAATCATGATATCGCTTTAAAAAAGCTGGATTTTGTGTGATCCACGGCTCATTCCAAGGGTGTCCAATAATGTTCGTCTTCTCAGAAAATATATTTAAAAGCCCACAATGATCCGCATGATGATGCGTAATAACTACTGTTTTAATATCTTCTATCGTATATCCTAATGTACCTAACTGACTTTCTAACGCATTTCTTGCCTCTTCTGTATTCGTCCCTGTATCAATTAATGTTAATGTCTCCCCCTCAACTAAAAACACATTCACAGTTTCAACTGCAAATGGCACAGGAATCTCCATTCGGTGAATTGCCGTCATGCTTAGCCCCCCTGTCTCTTTCCGGTTCAAAAATGAATACTTCTTCAGTTTACAACTTCCTTATATATTTGTCATTATTTTCAGATAAAAAGAGGTGTTTCCTAGAAAAAAACGAATGTATGTACATTTATAAGAATTTCTAACCAAAATTAAAGGAGGAACATCATGTCTATTCAAAACATTTCCTTTCTCGGTGCGGGCTCTATTGCTGAAGCGATTATTGGTGGCTTGTTACATGCAAATGTTGTGAAAGGCGAACAAATTACTGTAAGTAATCGTTCTAATGAGACAAGGTTACAGGAGCTACATAACAAATACGGTGTCAAAGGTACACATAATAAAAAAGAACTACTTACTAATACAAATATTCTTTTTCTAGCAATGAAGCCAAAAGATGTTGCAGAAGCGCTTACCCCTTTTAAAGAAGACATACATAATAACCTGCTTATTATTTCGTTATTAGCAGGTGTTTCTACTCATTCAATTAGAAATCTACTTCAAAAAGACGTTCCGATTATTCGTGCCATGCCAAATACATCTGCAGCTATTTTAAAATCAGCTACTGCTATCTCATCTTCAAAACATGCAACAAAGGAACATATTCAAACTGCCATAGCTTTATTTGAAACGATCGGTCTCGTCTCTGTTGTAGAGGAAGAAGAGATGCATGCTGTCACTGCATTATCCGGAAGCGGGCCTGCTTATATTTATTACGTAGTAGAAGCGATGGAAGAAGCTGCAAAAAAAATCGGTTTAAAAGAAGATGTTGCAAAGTCACTTATTCTTCAAACAATGATTGGTGCTGCTGAAATGCTAAAAGCAAGTGAAAAACATCCTTCTATTTTGCGAAAGGAAATTACTTCTCCTGGTGGAACGACCGAAGCAGGCATTGAAGTATTACAAGAACATAAATTTCAACAAGCACTTATTTCTTGTATTACACAGGCAGCGCAACGATCGCATAATCTCGGAAAAACATTAGAACAACTAACAAAAGAAAAATAAAAAATGGAGCTCAATCTTACTTGAGCTCCATTTTTTTATAAACATATATTGTTTAGTTATTCGTCTTCCCAAAAATCTCTTCTTGCAGACGACGACCAGTCGGTGTTGCTGCAAGTCCACCTTCAGCTGTTTCACGAAGTGCTACTGGCATCGTTTGTCCGATTCTAAACATCGCCTCAATTACTTCATCACATGGAATCGTACTCGTTACACCAGCTAATGCTAAATCAGCTGAAATCATCGCATTTGCAGCTCCTGCTGCATTACGTTTTACGCAAGGTACTTCTACAAGTCCTGCAACAGGATCGCATACTAAACCAAGCATGTTCTTTAATGAAATTGCCATCGCTGTAGCTGCTTGGTCTTGTGTTCCACCAGCCATTTCAACTGCAGCTGCAGCTGCCATTCCACTTGCTGAACCAACTTCAGCTTGGCATCCTCCCGCTGCACCAGAAATACAAGCGTTATTCGCAACAACCATACCGAAAGCTCCCGCTGTAAATAAGAATTCAATCATTTCTTCACGTGTAGGCTGCAATTTTTCTCTTAGTGCAAATAGTACACCTGGCACTGTTCCAGCAGACCCTGCTGTTGGTGTTGCACAAATAATTCCCATCGCTGCGTTTACTTCATTTGTTGCAACAGCTTTACTCACTGCGTCCAAAATCGTATCTCCAGATAAGCCTTTTCCACTCTTCATATACGCCTGAACTTTTACAGCATCTCCACCAGTTAAACCAGTTGGTGATTTCACTCCGCGAATACCACGTTCTACCGCTTGCTCCATCACGACTAAGTTCTTTTCCATACCAGCAATTACTTCTTCACGTGAAATACTTCTTGTTTCCATTTCACATTGAATCATAATTTCTGCGATTTTTACATTTTGTTCTTTAGCTTGCGCCACTAGTTCCGCTGCGTTCCGAAACATGGTGTGTCCCCCCTGCAATTATTCCATAATAGTTACTTGACAAATATTTTGTTGCGCTTTTATTTCTTCAATCACTTCATCTGCTAATATTTCATCTGTTTCGATGACCATAAGCGCTCTTCTTCCTTTTTCCTTACGAGAAACACTCATTGTACTAATGTTAATCTCGTGTTTCGCAAGGATTGAAGCTACTGCTGCAATAGCACCGAAGCGATCGTTATTTACAATAAGTAGTGCTGGACTCGTGCCTGATAATTGAAGATCGAATCCGTTTAATTCTACAACTTCAATTTTACCGCCACCAATTGAGCAAGCAACAACTTCAATTTCTTCTTCACCTTTATACAAACGAATTCTCGCTGTATTTGGGTGAGGTGCATTGGCATCCTCTTCAATAAATTCCACTTCAATTTCGCGCTCTTTTGCTATCTCTAGCGCCTCTGGAATACGTAAGTCATCTGTTTCAAACCCTAATATCCCACCTATTAGCGCTACATCTGTACCATGCCCACGATACGTTTTTGCAAATGATCCATATAATGAAATGCTTACTCTTTCTGGTTCATGACGAAACAGCTGGCGAGCAACTTGCCCCATTCTTGCTGCGCCTGCTGTATGTGAACTTGATGGACCAATCATAACTGGACCGATAATATCAAATACTGAGCGATACTTCATCATAACTCCCCCTAAACCTCTATGAAAAAATTTTTTACTATTCTATTAAGCTACCAAATCGGTTGCTTTTCCAGTTGTACTACGAATTTGTTCCGCTATACGAATTGGATCGTTTTTGAATAACAGTGAAGCGATATATCCTGAAATAATACCAGTTATAATATGAAATAAGAAACTTAGCATTACCTTCATTTACACATAATATAAGATAATCTACAGTAAAGCCTTGTAGCAATCCAAAGTTTAACACAGAACCCCTTACAAGCATAGCATAAACAAGTGAAACGCCCATTGCTTTCATACCTTTTGATGCCTTAAAGCTAAAAAGTGAAAAAGGCTTCATACAAATAATAGTAATGTCCTTCCTATTATAATTTCCATGTTGCCCTCTCACAATTTATTCAACTTCACTTGTTATGATAAACGTCTCAAACACATGTAGCCTACAGTAAATTATAATCTGTCCTCATTATAGCTTGTTTTTAATAAAACGCTTACTTTTAATGAATTTTAAAAGTTCTGAATAACAATCCATTTTTACTATTTGTACTACTTGTATGTCGTCCGACTTATATAACAGTTTTTCTAAACAATCGATACTATGTTGTTTCATCTTATATCTTTACATCATTAAAACTTTCTGTTTCATCCTATATAAGCGTAAAATGATAACAGTTTTATTTTTATTTTTTTTTAGAAATAAAAAAATGGCAACCTTTCGTCACCATTTTTTCACAACATTATTATCTGTCCACTGGAAATGATTTTAAATCTGTAGCTATTTCTGTATTAGAAAATAGCTCTCTTGCCTCTTTCAATAATTCCTTATATGTATCCCCTTGATAACGAGAACTAATATGAGTTAATATTAATCGTTTTGCATTTGCCTGAAGTGCAATACTTGCAGCTTGCTTAGATGTGGAATGAAAATAATCATAAGCTTGTTGTTCATCTTCTGCTGCAAAAGTTGCTTCATGAACAAGTACGTCAGCGTCTTGTGCTAGCTCTCTACTCGCTTCACAATATCTCGTATCACCTAAAATGGTAATAATTCTTCCCTTTTGAGGTGGGCCGATAAAATCTTTTCCGTTTAGTATCGTACCATTTTCCAATTCAACCACTTCTCCATCTTTTAAACGTTTAAAGAGTGGACCTGGTTTCACGCCTATCTCCAGCAATTTATCGACTAAAAGGGCGCCTTGTATATCTTTCTCTATAATACGATACCCAAAACATTCAATACCGTGTGACAATCTTTTCGTTTCCACATGAAATTCATTATCTTCAAACACAGTACCTTCTTCTGTTATCTCAACAATTTCAAGCGGGTATTTTACATGTGTCGTACTTACTGATAATGCGACTTCAATAAATTGTTTAATTCCTTTTGGTCCATACACTGTTAAAGGTGTAGTCCCTCCTTGGAACGAACGGCTTCCTAATAAACCAGGCAATCCAAAAATATGATCACCATGTAAATGCGTAATAAATATTTTTTCAATGCGGCGTGGACGTACTGATGTATGTAATATTTGATGTTGCGTCGCCTCGCCACAATCAAATAACCAAGTCTGTCCTCGTTCTTCTAACAATTGCAAAGCAATTGCTGAAACGTTCCTTCCTTTCGAAGGAACACCTGCACCAGTTCCTAAAAATACAAATTCCACTTTCTTTCCTCCAGCTCTTTATATAATCTACCTTTCATCTTACGGAATGTTATTTCAAATGGCAAATCGAATTTACATAACCAATCATCTAGACAACTATATATCACGAACGTTATACTCAAAAAACTTAGCAATCGTTCGTGTTTTATGTTAAAATGATTATACTACATTTTAAGGGAGCGTTTTATTATGAAAGAAGCATTTCGTTTACAAACTGATTTTTCATCTTCATTTGATCGCTGGGTAAGTTCTTTCGTGTCTGATCACCCAGCACAATTAGAATGGACGACTTTGAAAGAATTAATCCATGAATATACAACAACACATACAAATGACTCGTTACCAACATATATTTCTTCAGCTTTAACATATTATGCACAACGTGTTTCAACAACAAATAACTCAGAGATTGTTATTTTTGAAAATCATACAATCTCTTAATCTATCGTAAAAAGCACTGGTTACAGTGCTTTTTATTTATACTTATTTAGCAAATCGGCATATTCCGTCAAAAAATTTGTATACATACTTAAATCAAATTCATCTAAAATTATCTTTTTACTTGAGTTATTATTAAATAATTGTTTTGCTTGTAGTGCCAAAACGACAATTTGTTTTTTATAAAAATAGAAAGTGTCATGATATTTACAGCTTCATGACACCTTCTACATAAACTTATTTTCTAATTTTTGCTGAAAAGACTTTTCTTGCTTACGTAATAATTGACTACCTCGTTGTAAAAGCGGCATTCCATACTTATCATTAATTTGATCAATGACAGCAAGTAGCGGCTCTTCTTTCGCATCTTCTTCAAATGAAAACAAATCTAATTGCTTCACCGATTCAGTCTTCCACTCTATTTCAGTAGCTGTAACACCTAATAAACGAACGGAATCGCCATCCCAATGTTGCTTCCATAAACGAGAGGCCGCTTGAAAAATATCTCGTTCTTCCCAAATGGCATTTTTCAATTGCTTACTCCTCGTTACTGTCCGCCTATCATGATATTTAATCATAATTTGAATATTATAGCTGACAAGAGTTCGCTTTTGTAATCTTTTACTCACTGATTTTGATAGCCTTTCTAACATATCAAGTAATTCTTTTTCTTCATCCATATCCTTTGAAAAAGTCATCGAATTACCAACGCTTTTATGTTGTCCCATTTGACTCGGATCAACTTCTCTATCATCCACACCTTTCGCCCTTCTTTGTAAATCAACACCATGCTTTCCAATTTTAGCGCGAATGATATGTTCATTTCCTTTTGCTAACTGTTCAATTGTTTGTATATGAATATCTTTTAATTTCTCAGCTGTTTTTTCTCCAATTCCATGCATCGCTCCAACCGGAAGTGGCCAAATCATTTCTGGAATATCTCGTTTTCGGAGCACGGTAATACCGAGAGGCTTTTTCATATCAGAAGCTGTTTTTGCTAAGAAAAGGTTCGGAGCAATCCCGATGCTACACGGAAGCTGCAATTCTGTTAATAACGCCTGCTGAATCATCTTTGCTATTTCAAGAGGTGAACCGAGTGCGTAACAGTCTGTAATATCTAAATACCCCTCATCTATTGAGACTGGTTGTATTTTTTCCGTAAAACGGGAAAGAATTTGAAACATTTGAAATGAAGCTTCGCGATATAATGTAAAATTAGGGCGCCTTACAATTAATTGCGGACATAACCTTTTCGCTTCCCAAAGTGGCATCGTTGTACGTATTCCATATTCTCTCGCCTCATAACTACATGTTATGATAATTCCTTTTCTTTCTTTTTCATTTCCAGCAACCGCTAACGGCTTCCCTTGTAACGATGAGTCATGAGCAATTTCAACAGATGCGAAAAAACAATTCATATCTACATGTAAAATAACACGACCTTTTTTTGGATACATTTCTCGCATAGTACTCACCCCCTAATCAGAACGTTCGTTCTTTTATTATAGCAAATTTTGCACAATAATTATAATTATTACTTGTTCTTTTCCATCATATTTATTGCTATAATTTAAATGAAGTGGATATTTTTGTAATTAGGGGTGATTATTATGAAATCAACTGATAAACTCAATTATACGTTTCTCATAATTATACTAATCGTCGCAATCAATTATTTACTTCTTCCTATATTTGATATAAACATAGCTGGTTTCTTTCCTCGTCTAGTCCATGTAGTAACAACTTACATACTGCCATGGATTTTCTTGTATTGGCTTATCCGCCTTGTAAAAGCAATCGAATCAAAGTAAAAAGCGTGTAAATCACAATTGATTTACACGCTTTTTTGTTATATTATTTCGTTACTTCCTCTATGATTGCAACAACTAATTCTGCTGTTTTCGCTAATTCTTCAACAGGAATCTTTTCGTTTGTTGTATGAATTTCTTCATAACCAACTGCTAAGTTAACTGTTGGAATTCCGTGTCCAGCAATTACGTTTGCATCACTTCCGCCACCACTTTGGTGAAGAGAAGGTGTACGACCAATTTTTTCAGCTGCGCGTTTTGCAACTTCTACAACATGATCGCCATCAGCAAATTTAAATCCTGGATACATAACCTTTACTTCAACATCTGCTTGGCCGCCCATTTCTTTTGCAGTTGTTTCAAATGCTTCTTTCATTTTCGCAACTTGTACTTCCATTTTTTCATTGATTAAAGAACGCGCTTCTGCAAAGATTTGTACATGATCGCAAACGATATTCGTTTGTGTACCACCTTCAAAACGTCCAATATTTGCAGTTGTTTCAGAATCAATACGACCAAGTGGCATTTTCGCAATTGCTTTCGCTGCGATAGTAATTGCAGATACACCTTTTTCTGGTGCTACACCAGCATGAGCTGTTTTCCCGCGAATAATCGCATTCACTTTCGCTTGTGTTGGAGCTGCAACAACGATTTCGCCAACTTTCCCATCGCTATCTAACGCGTAACCATATTTCGCTGTAATGCGCTCACGATCTAATGCTTTTGCACCAACAAGACCAGATTCTTCTCCAACTGTAATAATAAATTCAATTGTACCATGAGGGATATTTTTTTCTTTTAAAACACGGATTGCTTCGAACATGGATGCTAATCCCGCTTTATCATCCGCCCCTAAAATCGTAGTACCATCTGATACGATATATCCATCTTTAATAGAAGGCTTAATTCCATTACCAGGAACTACTGTATCCATATGAGAAGTAAAGTAAATTGTATCAACACCATCTTTTGTTGCTGGTAATGTACAAATTAAGTTACCTGCACCATGCCCAGTAACAGCCATTGTATCATCTTCAAATACTTCTACACCTAAATCTGTAAATTTCTTTGTTAATACTTTGCAAATTTCTGCTTCAAATTTCGTTTCAGAATCTACTTGTACTAACTCCATAAATTCATTTACTAAACGTTCTTGATTAATCATAAGACTGCGCCTCCTGCACTACCATTATGTATGTAACACTATTAATTATAACAGAATTTCGCAAAAGTTTCGAAATACAAGACAAAAAACAGACGGTTTATATGTCTAGATAACCATCTGCTTTCTATTACTCATTTAACAATACCCAGCGCATATGATCTTCCCACACTCCATTAACCATTAACATCTTCCTAGACACGCCCTCATACTGAAAACCTATCTTCGTTACAACTTGTATAGATGCTAAATTTCGTGGCATAATCGGTGCTTCTATACGATGTAATTGAAATTCCTCAAAAGCAACTTGAATCGCTTTTCTAAGCGCTTCTGTCGTATAACCTTTGTTTAACTCTTCCTTATCTAATTTATAGCCGAGTACACAAGATTGGTAAATTCCACGAACAATTAAATTAAATGAAATACATCCAATTATTTTCGTATCATCACCTTTTTTAAAAATCCAAAGTCTGATGATTTTACCTTCTGCGATCTCTTTTCTATCCTTTTGTAACTTTTTCTTTTGATAATCTAACGTAAAAAAATCATCCGGTCTATACTCTTCCCAGGCTTTTAAAAATTCACGATTTCTGTCGTAATATTGAAGAACTTTTTCAGCATACGACTCATCAATTTCCCTTAAATGTAAACGATTTGTTTCATATATTTTCATCATCGTATCTCCATTCTTCAGCTTGCATAACAAAAAACTTATACCCTATCATTCTTATATATTCTCTACGTACATACAAATTTCCTGTTATACTTTACACACACTTCTCGAATTTTGTCATTTCTCTCCCCCTTGTCCACAATATCATTTCTCGTTACAATGATATTGTACTGATTTGCAAGGAGGTTTAACGATGCATAAAAAAGCTCAAAAAGTTATGATTTATGTAATGCTAATTTCTATGCTTGTAACAACATTACTTGCTGGCGCAAGTATGTTTTGGTAAAAAGGACGATCTGTTCGTCCTTTTTTTACTTTTTACACATAATAAAATAAACCATCTCGAAATCGAGATGGTTTATTTTATGTAAAGCACAATCGCTACAATACTAAAGAAAAATGACATTACAAGTGCTATCACAAAACTTGTATATTGTTTCTGCTGAAATGCCCCAATAACAAAAGTAAGATTAAGTAATGCCATACATACAATCGCTACAAGATAAGAACATATATTAAAAGTTGCCAATATGAATGTAATAATAAATAGAAATCCCATAAAAAACTGCATATACGAAAGTTTTGGATTCAAGTACATATGAGCAACCCCTTTATCTCATTTTATCTTTCTATACTCTCATTAACGCATGGTTATGTACACATGTCAAGACAACTTATTACAATAGAAAAAGCCAACTTTTCCGTTGACTTTTTCATATGCAATGGCTCCTTTTTCTTTTGCCAATTGCTGAAATGACTTTTTCGATTTTACAATCCATACTTTCGTTCCAATTGGAATGCGATCAAATAAATATTCCACATCATTTTTCTTCATTCTTATACATCCTTGTGAAATATACTTTCCAATTGAACTCGGTTGGTTTGTTCCATGTATTCCATATTTACTCCCATCAGTTCCTCTTGCATTAAATCCCATCCACCTAGATCCAAGTGGATTTTTCGGTGATCCCCCAGGAATATTCTTCGCAATATAATATGGGTCCTTTGCTTTCATTACAATATCAAAAGTTCCCTCTGGGGTTAATTCATTTGTTTTTCCTGTCGCGACTGGAAAAACCTTTTGAATCTTTCCATCGTCAATATAAGCTAGTTTATTCGTCGCTTTATTTACAATAATGAAAGGATCACCGGCACGCGGATTATCACCAAGAGGCCAAATAGGCGATAAAGAAAGACATAATAGGAAAGAGAGAAGATACGGCATAGATAATTCCTACCTTCTATATAAGTTCTTTTATATTATCCTTTCCTTTAAAGCGACTTTTAATGAGTAAATATTGTTCCATTTCGTATACAAGTTGAACAAGTTTCGCACGTATCTCAAATTCTTCACGGGTAGCCGGCAATGGCATATCTCTAAATAATTCTCGCATTTCTTGAAGCTGCCTTAAAGAAATAACCCCGGTACTCTGAGGGCTAATAGCATTTCCAATGTTTTCAACCACATCCGCAATCATGTCCGCTTGTTCATATGTCCATGATAAAGAAGCTGCTAACGGAATCATTCGCTCTAAAATTTCGAATTGTTGCATACGCATATTGAAATAGCGATAGTAATAGTCATCTTCTCGCATAAATGCATTCTCAAGTTTCTTAAACGATAAATCTCTAGCTTCATTTAGCATCTGTTCAGTTTCAATAAGTTCTGCCCCGCTCCAACTACTTTCTCGGTTTCGTAAATATACAACCATTTCAAACAAAATCGTTTTAAAATTATTTTCTATTTTACCTTGATACTCTTTTAGCTTATTTTCACTACTTGGCATATACATATTTACTAATAGAGCCACGCTAATCCCTATCGTTAATATCGCAATTTCATTCCCAACAATAAGCCATGTAATTTGTTTCAATGAATATAGATGCATCACAATAACTGAACTCGTAACAATACCTTCTTGAATTTTAAACATGACTGCAGTCGGAATAAATGTAAGTAATAGTACGCTAATTGCTAGTGGTGTATATCCAATTGTTTCAAAAATACAAAACGCGAACACCATTGATAATACACAGGCTAAAAAACGGTGTAACGACACTTGAAGTGATTTACGTTTCGTATTTTGTACGCATAATATAACTAAAATACCCGCTGAACTATAAAATTCCAACCCTAATAACTGTGCAATAAAAACGGCTGCGCCTGTCCCTATTGCTGTTTTTACTGTACGGTATCCAATTTTGAACATAGCATTGCTCCTATATGTATAAACGTATTTACAGTTAGTATAAAAAAAGGATGACACAATGTCATCCTTTTCTACTTATTATTCACGTAACCTTTACATATTACAATATCTTTTGTAAAAATTGTTGCGCACGCTCACTTTTCGGTGCTGCAAAAAATTCTGCTGGCGCACTATCTTCTACAAGCTTTCCACCATCTAAAAAGAGAACACGATCTGCTACTTCTTTTGCAAATCCCATTTCATGTGTAACAATCGCCATTGTCATTCCTGTCGTAACTAATGATTTCATAACTTCTAACACTTCTTTTACCATCTCTGGATCTAGTGCTGATGTCGGTTCATCAAATAACATTACTTCTGGTTCCATTGCTAACGCTCTTGCAATTGCTACACGTTGCTTTTGTCCTCCCGAAAGACGATTTGGATACGTATCTTTTTTATCTAATAAGCCGACCTTTTCTAACAGTTTTTCGGCTTTCTTTTCAGCTTCTTGTTTCGTTACTCCTTTTACATTGATAGGAGCATACGTAATATTTTCTAATACAGTCATATGAGGAAATAGGTGAAAATGCTGAAATACCATTCCGACATTTTCACGAACGTGCATAATATTCGTTTTTGGATTCGTTACTTCTTCCGTTCCAATCCAAATGTGACCATTTGTCGGTGCTTCTAACACATTCATACAACGTAAAAATGTTGATTTCCCTGATCCAGACGGTCCAATAATTGCTACTACTTCCCCTTTTTCAATCGTTGTTGTAATCCCTTTTAATACTTCGTTTTTTCCAAATGATTTATGAAGGTTTTCAATTTTAATCACTTTTCTTCATTCTCCCTTCAATTGCCTTCCCGACTAATGTAAGAATAATGACTAGCATATAATAAATGAGTCCAACAAAAAGTAATGGTTCAAGGTATTTAAAAGTCTCCCCGCCTACGATATAAGCACGACGCATTAAATCCGTTGCTCCTATTACTGTTACTACAGCCGATTCTTTCGTAAGTGTCGCAAACTCGTTTACAAGTGCCGGTAATATATTTTTTAAAGCTTGAGGAAAAATGATATTTCGCATCATTTTTCCGTATGGAATTCCTAAAGCCATCGCCGCTTCTGTTTGTCCTTTATCAACCGCTTGAATGCCGGCACGGATTACTTCTGACATATATGCACCTGAATTTAAGCTAAATGCAAGTACAGCTGCTAAGAATGCCGGTATTTCATAACCAATTATTTGCGGGACACCGAAATAAATAATCATTAATTGCAATACAAGTGGTGTACCACGGAAAATTGATGTATAAAGATCTGCCGCTATATTTAATGCTCGTATTCTAGCAATTTTGCAAAGTGCTAATAACGTCCCTAAAAGAAACCCTGCTAAAGCTGATACTGCTACAATTTTCAAAGTAACTTCTAGACCTTTTAATATATATGGTATCGAAGGCGTAATCGCCGAAAAATCTAAGTTCATTCTTTTCATTCCCCTCACAGAAAAGTGAAAGGCAGCTTATTTTTCGCTGCCAAACCATTTCTTCACTAATTTATCCATTTCTCCATTTTCTTGCATTTTTTTAATTACTTTATTAAATTCAGCTGTTTTATCACTGTTTTTCGGAAGGGCAATTGCTGCTCCAACTTCTTCTGGAGCTTCTTTAATTTCAATTCCTTGTAAATCTTTCATTTTCTCTAAATAATTTTTAGCAACTGTGTCTTCTATAATTGCAGCATCAAAACGACCAGCTTTAATTTCTTGTACGATTTCTGGTATACGGTCACGTCCCTCAACTTTGAAATCTACTTGCTTTTTAAATTCTGCTGCTTTCTCTTCTTGAATAGATCCTGTTTGTACCCCTACTTTTTTCCCTTTTAAATCCTCTATAGATTTAATGTTAGAGTCTTTTTTAGAAACGACCATGTTTTTCGCAACAAAGTAAATATCTGTGAAATCAACATTATTTTTACGCTCTGCAGTTGGCGTCATACCTGCCATTACGAAATCAACTTTTCCTGAGCTAAGAGATGCTAATAAACCACCAAAATCCATATCTTTCACTTTCACTTCATAACCAAGTTCTTTTCCGATATATTTAGCAACATCAACATCAAAGCCGATAATTTCATCACTCTTTGAAGCTTCTACGTATTCATATGGTTTATAATCTGCTGAAGTCCCCATAACGAGTACTTTTTTATTTTTTCCAGTAGCCTTTTCTTCCCCATTACTACAAGCACTGAACATACTTACAATTAAAATAAGTGCAAACGATATTGATAATAACTTCTTCATCTTTCTTCCCCCTAATAATGTATATTTAAAAGTTTAATAGAATATTTATTCGATGTTTGTATTGTATCAGCACTTTTATTTTTATGCAATATATAAAATAAAAATAAAAATAAAACGAGTTAAAATACAGTTATCCGTGTATAAAAAGATGCATAAAATAACAAAACTATGCATATCCCAAAAATTTTAATACGAAATAAAAAAAGGCGGTACATCCACTTGAGTATGGACGTACCGCCTTTTCATTTATTTTTATAAGGACTTATAATCAGTTGGGATGAACCACCTCCACTGATTATAGTTCTTCGCAATTCTCTTCGAAATACGATTGTAGTTTTGCAATAACTTGCATCGGTTCATGACCTTCAATTTCATGACGCTCTACCATCGTTACAATTTTTCCATCTTTTAATAAAGCAAATGATGGAGAAGATGGTGGATACCCTTCGAAATATTCACGAGCTCTTGCTGTCGCTTCTTTATCTTGACCTGCAAACACCGTTACAAGGTGGTTAGGACGTTTATCATAATGTACAGAATGCGCAGCAGCAGGACGAGCAATACCGCCTGCACAACCACATACAGAGTTTACCATTACAAGTGTTGTTCCATTTCTTTTAAACGCTTCGTCTACTGCTTCTGGCGTCGTCAATTCTGTATATCCAGCAGAGACAATCTCTTCACGCGCTTGGCGGACAACATCATTCATAAAAAAGTTAAAATTAATCAATCTTTTCCCTCCTCTAAAACTACCTATTTGTATCTTACCAGTTAATGTTTATGAAATACAAGTAAGTTTACTTGTATTTCAGCATAGAAAAGGTGTTAGAGCTCTTGCTCTAACACCTTTTCTCAATGACCACGATGTTTTTGCTTTGCTTTTTGTACTTTGATTAAACGTCTTCTTTGTTTTTCAGCCTCTCGCTTCTCCTTAGATTGCACTTTCTTTTCTTGTTTATGCAGTTCATAAGATAAGCTAATTGCCTCTTGCGCCTTAGTAAAGCGGTTTACATTTACTTCTTTTGCAGCTTGTCGTATGATTCGCTTTATATTTTTGGGACGCTGTTTTTCTTTCACTTCCACGCCACATTTTGCAAAGTGCTGAAAATACGCTAACATTGAACCGTTCACAAATATAAGCACTTCTTCGTCTGAAGGTTCCGTTCCAAAAATATATCTCGCTCCATACAACTTCCCTTTTTCTTTACATGTAATGATTCCAACAAAAAATTGGCCATCGTGATATACTGTCAAATCCATTGACAGCCCCCCCTAAAAAAATTAGAAATACGGGACATCCCGGAGGGGAAGGTTACTGACATGAAATCATGCGTCTGGACTACCAACCAGAACTGTGTTTTTGTATTTCTTTCACTATTATTATATCTTTTTTTCCATAATCTTCATATATTCACTAATCATTTTTTTATGCGACCCAACAATATAGTCAGGTAGTTCTGTTAGTGGGAAGAATTTAAGCTGAACCGCTTCTTCTTTGTTCATAACAAAATCTCCATCGTATTCGTCCGTATAATAAGCGGTCGTTACAGATTGAAATTCATCACCGTTTGCTAATTTTGTAAAATAGTTCGCTCCAGAAAACACATTGATTAATCGTAGGTTCTTCACCTTTATTCCTGTTTCTTCGTATACCTCACGAAAAGCAGTTTCTTCTGGTGATTCACTAAGCTCCATTAATCCACCAGGCAGCCCCCATTTTCCGTAAGGCTCTGTTCTTTGTTGTAATAATACATATCTATTTTCATTTATAACGAGTACAACAGCACCAACTAAAATTAAAGGGCGATGACCAACTATTTTCCGTAATTCTTCTACATATCCCATCGTATCCCTCCTTTTTCGTTGTCCACACTATTGTATCATATGTATGAAACGACAAAATGCGTATATTTTTCATTTTTTTAACAAAATATTTATTTTATGTGTTTCATCTACTGTAGCTAACAAAATGGATTCAACTTCTGCGTTTTTCTCTAGAAATTCTCTCGCCCATTCTTCTGTTTTCCCTAATAATGCAAGAACATCTTGCTGAATGCTCCCATCCTTTACTAATACAAAAGAAACTGGAGATTTTTTTCCCGCCACTTTTAGATCAAGTCGGGAAACTGCCTCATATTCTGGATACCGAAATATAGAAACGACACCGTTCGCTTCCCATAATGCTAATTTGATTGTTTGAATATCGCTCACATTTCGCATACGAAGTTCTGAAAATAAATATTCCACGGTAATTCTCGCTTTTTTCAAATTGCTAAAATCAATGGAGCCGTTGTGTATAAGAATGATAGGTGCTGGCTCTAAAAAGCGTCTCCATCTATCCCACTTCAACATTAAAACTGAACTTATAATATGAAGTACAACGAGTATAAACGTTGTAATCATCGAGCCCATTAATCCTACTTTTTCATCAGACAATGCGTTAGAAATATTCCCGCCAAGCAATAACACCAATACAACATCTAAAAAGCGAAGTTGTGCGATGGACCTTTGCCCCATCGCTTTCGCAACTAATATTAAAAATATGTATGCTATAATAGCCCGAATAACCCATTCACTATTAGAAAGATGCCGTGCTCCCTCAAAAATATGCATATGCATCACTTTGCACTCCTTACATCCTAAACTGCTAGTCTGTTTTAGTTTGCAACGTTTATGAGTATATATGTAAAAAAGCTGGTTCGTTTAAAAACGAACCAGCTTTTTTTACTTAACGGAAAACATATACTTTTTATACGTTTTTCGTACCGATAATATGAGACCCATCATAATCATATTCGAGAACAAGGAACTTCCCCCATACGATAAGAAAGGTAATGCAATCCCTTTTACAGGCATTAATCCAACAATCATACCGATATTTTGGAATATTTGAACCGTTAATATCCCAATTGACCCAGCACATAATAATGTACCGAATAAATTATCAGCAGAATAACCGATAATAATTGTTCTATATAGTAGTAATAAGAACAAGAATACAACTAACGCTGCTACGATAAATCCACCTTCTTCGGCAATTGTAGCGAAAATAAAGTCTGTATGCTTCTCAGGGATATAAACATTCCCTTCGCCAAACCCTTTCCCTTCCATACCGCCACTACCTACAGCTAAAATTGATTGCTGTGTTTGATAACCTTGATCTGTATGTTCAAATGGATCTAACCAACCTAAAATACGTGATTGTTGGTGCGGTTTTAGTAGCGTAACTAACTTATTAAAGAAGAAATCCTCATACCTTACGTAAATAAATATTAACGTGGATAGTATGGTGACTGGAATAACTGTACATAACGCTATCAATTTCTTCTGAATACCTGACATAAATAAAATACATGCAATGGCAGCAGCGTATAAGAACACCATCCCCGTATCCGGTTGGCTATATACAACAGCCATAGGCGGGAGGGATACTAGCATAATTTTACCTACTAATTTTAAGTCCGTTTGAAATGTCCTTGCCATATACTGCGCATTATGTTTCACTGCTATACTTGCTACTACGAGAAGCAATGAAATTTTGAAAAACTCAGATGGCTGAATTTGTCCAACTAACGGAAATACAAACCATCTTTTTGCACCTAATTTTTCAGGTGTGAAATTGGAAACCGGTAGTATTTTCAAAAGAATAAGTGAAGCAAATCCAACGATATAAAGTGGCCAAGACAATTTTTGTAATTGATCTAAGTCGATGCTTGCAACAAGCAATAACAATACAACCCCAATTATGTAGTTCAAACCTTGTTTCATCGCAAAGTTTGCCTCTCCATATTGGCCAGTTTGCTGACTGCTATATATAGCAGCTATACTTGTAACACATAATGCTAACAAAATTAAAATTAATTTTACATCTAAACTTTTTAGAAACTCGGTACTTCTTTTCATGACATCCTCCTGAAACATTGTTACAGCAAAATAAAAAACCAGGAGTCAACATTCTTCATGTTTTGACGACTGATTACACATTATCTATAAAACACTTATATAGAATAACTCTCTTTTTCATACAATACAATATATTATACTACAGTTTCGTCAGTAAGATTTGCCAAAAAAATTATTCTTTTCTTATTTTATATCCATATACCATATATCAGCAATGTATTTTCATAAATTCCTAATACATAATGGTTCATTGTAAGATTACTGGGAAAGGTATTATACATATAGTAGGATGTAGATGAAGAAATAAGATGATAAAAAGCTCGCATAAGCGAGCTTTTTATTTAATATACAGATGTATTATTTTCTGACGTATTTTCTAAAATTTCTTTTACACGTCCTAAGAACTTACCACAAATTAAACCATCTAGTACACGATGATCAAGTGATAAACATAAGTTAACCATGTCGCGAGCACCGAACATACCATTTTCCATAATTACTGGGCGTTTTACAATTGATTCAACTTGTAAAATAGCCGCTTGTGGGTAATTAATAATACCCATAGATTGAACAGAACCGAATGATCCTGTGTTATTAATTGTAAATGTTCCGCCTTGCATTTCGTCCGCTTTTAACGATTTCGTACGTACTTTTCCCGCAAGTTCTGTAATTTCACGAGCGATACCTTTAATTGTCTTCTCGTCCGCGTGTTTAATTACTGGTACAAATAGTTCGTCCTCTGTCGCAACAGCGATAGAAAGGTTAATATCTTTCTTCTGAACGATTTTATCGCCAGCCCACATTGAATTAATTTGAGGATACTCTTTTAACGCTTGTGCTACTGCTTTTACGAAGAAAGCAAAGAACGTTAAGTTAAAGCCTTCGCGTTTTTTGAAATCACCTTTAATTGAATTACGGTATGACACAAGGTTTGTCACATCTACTTCAATCATCATCCAAGCGTGTGGCGCTTCGTGTTTACTACGTAACATGTTCGCTGCGATTGCTTTACGTACACCTGTTACTGGAATTTCGATATCGCCAGGCATTGTTGGTACAGAAACTGGTTTCGCAGCTTCTACTTTTTGTGCTACTGGCGCTGCTTTTGGTGCTTCCGGACGCGCTTCTACTACTGCCGCTACCGCTTCCTCTTTCTTCGCCGCACCTGCTTGCGGAATATTTCCTGATTCCACTAGCTTTAAAATATCTTTACGAGTGATACGGCCGTTTGCTCCCGTACCTTCTACTAGATCTAAATCAACGTTATGTTCACCTGCAAGTTTTAACACAGCTGGTGAAAAACGAGGTTTTCCATCAGTTGGTTGTTTTGCTTTCGGTGCTTTTTCAGGCGTAGCTACTTCTGCCTTTGGTTCTTCTTTTGTTTTTTCCTCAACAGCTGTTGCTGCTACTTCATCTGCGCCTTCTACTTGAATCACACAAACTACTTCACCTACAGCTAACGTATCACCTTCACCAGCGATCAACTCTTTCACAATACCAGTGAAAGAAGATGGTACTTCAGCATTTACTTTATCAGTCATTACTTCTGCAAGCGGATCATATTTGTTTACGTGATCGCCAACATTAACGAGCCATTTACTAATTGTACCCTCTGTAACGCTCTCCCCGAGCTGAGGCATTGTAATATTTTCTACAGCCATGTATAGTCCCCCCGATTAAAATTCCGCAAGTTCACGCATTGCTTTTTCAACTTTATCTGGATTTACCATAAAGAATTTTTCCATTGTTGGTGCATATGGCATTGCTGGAACGTCTGGACCTGCAAGACGCGCAATTGGTGCATCTAAATCAAATAGACAGTTTTCAGCGATAATTGCTGCCACTTCACTCATAATACTTCCTTCTTTATTGTCTTCTGTTACAAGAAGAACTTTACCTGTTTTAGAAGCTGCTTCAATGATTGCTTCTTTATCTAATGGATATACAGTACGTAAATCAAGAATATGTGCAGAGATGCCATCTTGCGCTAACTTTTCAGCTGCTTGAAGAGCAAAATGAACACATAATCCGTATGTGATAACAGTAATATCATCACCTTCACGTTTTACATCTGCTTTTCCGATTGGTAATACGTAATCATCTTCTGGCACTTCACCTTTAATTAAGCGATATGCACGTTTATGCTCAAAGAATAATACTGGATCTTCATCACGAATTGCAGCTTTTAGTAAGCCTTTTGCATCATATGGTGTAGAAGGGATAACGATTTTTAAACCAGGTTGGTTTGCAAACATCGCTTCTACAGATTGCGAATGATACAATGCACCGTGAACACCGCCGCCAAATGGCGCACGAACTGTGATTGGACAAGTCCAATCATTATTAGAACGGTAACGAATTTTTGCTGCCTCAGAAACAATTTGGTTTACTGCTGGCATGATGAAATCCGCAAACTGCATTTCAGCGATTGGACGCATTCCATACATTGCTGCACCAATTGCAACCCCAGCGATTGCAGATTCTGCAAGTGGTGTATCTAGCGCACGATCTTCACCAAATTGATCATATAATCCGTGTGTCGCTTTAAATACGCCACCTTTTTTACCAACATCTTCACCTAAAACGAATACTTTCTCATCGCGTTCCATTTCCTCGCGCATTGCTAATGTAATAGCATCAATATAAGACATTACAGCCATGAAACGTTCCCCCCTATTCTGCGTATACGTGCTTCAATGCATCTTCAGGTGCTGCATACGGAGCATTTTCTGCATATTCTGTTGCTTCGTTTACGATATGCATAATTTCGTCTAACATTTGTTTTTCTGATTCCTCAGTTAACACGCCAACCTCTTTTAAATAAGCAGCAAATGTTACAATTGAATCATTTTTCTTCGCTTCTTCTACTTCTTCTTTATCACGATAAACGCGATCATCATCGTCACTTGAATGTGCTGTTAAACGATATGATACTGTTTCAATTAAAGTTGGACCTTCACCACGGCGGCCACGGTCTGCTGCTTCTTTTACAGCTTTATATACTGCAAGCGGATCGTTTCCGTCTACTGTATATCCAGGCATACCGTATCCAATTGCACGGTCTGATACATTTTTACATGCTAATTGTTTTTCAACTGGAATAGAGATTGCGTATTTATTATTTTCACACATAAAAATAACAGGTAACTTGTGTACGCCAGCAAAGTTTGCACCTTCATGGAAATCACCTTGGTTGGAAGAACCTTCACCGAATGTAACAAACGTTACTAAATCTTTCTTTTCCATTTTTCCAGCTAATGCAATACCAACTGCATGTGGTACTTGCGTTGTTACTGGAGATGAACCTGTCACAATACGATTTTTCTTTTGACCGAAGTGACCAGGCATTTGACGACCACCAGAGTTTGGATCTCCAGCTTTCGCGAAACCAGATAGCATCAGTTCTTTCGCTGTCATACCAAACGCTAGTACAACACCCATATCACGGTAGTATGGTAATGCATAATCTTTCTCTCTATCAAGAGCAAATGCTGCTCCAACTTGTGCTGCCTCTTGTCCTTGACAAGAAATTACGAATGGAATTTTACCAGCACGGTTTAATAACCACATACGTTCGTCGATTTTACGTGCAAGTAACATCGTACGGAACATTTCTAATACTTGCTCATCACTTAAGCCAAGCTCTTCATGGCGCTTTTCTTTTACTTCTGCCATTTTTCATAACCTCCTAAATCCACATTTTTATGCGTGTAACGCTTTTCCATCTACAGCTAATGCTGCTTCACCAATCGCCTCAGATAATGATGGATGCGGATGAATTGTATGTGCTACTTCCCAAGGTGTTGCATCAAGTACTCTTGCAAGACCCGCTTCAGAAATCATATCTGTTACATGCGGTCCAATCATATGAACACCGAGAATATCATTTGTTTCTTCATCAACTACAAGTTTTACGAAACCATCTGATTCGCCGTATACAAGCGCTTTTCCGATTGCACGGAATGAGAACTTACCTACTTTTAGCTTATAGCCTTTTTCTTTCGCTTCTTGTTCTGTTAAACCGACAGAAGCAACTTCCGGACTGCTATATACGCATTTTGATACCATAGAATAATCAATTGGTGTAACTTCTTTACCAGCAATATGTTCTACTGCAACAATTCCTTCATGAGAAGCAACGTGAGCAAGCTGTAAGCCACCAATTACATCACCGATTGCGTAAATATGAGATTCTTTCGTTTGATAAAACTCATTTGTTTGAATGTATCCTTTTTCCACAACGATATCCGTATTCTCTAAACCAATATTTTGCGTATTGGCTTGTCGTCCTACAGATACAAGCATTTTTTCTGCTTTAAATTCTTTATTCTCACCGTTATGTTCAGCTTGAATTGTTACTCCATTATCTTTTACCAATGTTTCTGGTAATACTTTTGCACCAGTTACCACTTTAATACCTTTTTTCTTGAATAGACGTTGCATTTCTTTTGAAACGTCTTGGTCTTCTAGTGGTAGTATCGTTTTCGCATACTCTAATACTGTAACTTCTACACCGAAGTCAGCAAGCATAGATGCCCACTCAATACCAATTACACCGCCACCAACGATAATAATCGAGCTAGGAAGCGTTTCCATTTTTAGGGCATGATCGGAAGACATTACATACTCTCCGTCTAATTCTAAACCTGGTAATGAATTCGGACGAGAACCTGTTGCAATAAGTACATTTTTTGGAATTAACATTTCATTCTCTTCTCCACTTGCAAGTTCAACTGAAATTGTCCCTGGCATCGGAGAGAAAATAGATGGGCCAAGAATACGGCCAATACCTTCAAACACATCAATTTTACCTTGTTTCATTAAGTGCTGAACACCTTTATGAAGTTGCGTTACAATCTTCTCTTTACGCTCTTGTACTTTCGCAAAGTTTAGTTCTACATTACTTGCAATAACTCCGAACTCTTCGCTTTTTTTAGCAGTTGCGTATACTTCCGCACTACGTAAAAGGGCTTTACTAGGAATACATCCTTTGTGTAAACAAGTACCACCAAGATTTTCTTTTTCAACAAGTGCAGTTTTTAACCCTAGTTGTGATGCACGAATTGCAGCAACATATCCACCAGTACCGCCGCCAACGATGACTAAATCATATTCTTTTGCCATTATCTCAACCCCTAGCTACCGTTTCTTTTTCACGTACAATATATTCTTTTGGAGCTTCTTCTTCACGTAGTACACGAAGTGCCCCTTCTGCTAATGCTTGTAATTCATCTTCTCCTGGATGTACGATAACATCTGCAATCCAGTCTACTCGTTCTTTTATTTCATCAACAAGGATTTTACTGTAAGCAAGTCCACCAGTTAATACGATTGCATCGATTTTCCCGTGAAGTACAGCGCTAGCTCCGCCAATCTCTTTTGCAACTTGATATGCCATAGCTTTATAAATAAGAGTTGCTTCAGGATCACCTTTTTCAACCATTTGTTCTACTTTAATCGCATCATTTGTACCGATAAGACTTACAAGTCCACCTTGTCCGACAAGTTTTTTTATCATTTCATCTCGGTAATACTCACCAGAGAAACACATTTCTACTAGTTGCCCTACTGGTACTGTACCAGCGCGCTCTGGACTAAATGGGCCTTCTCCGTTTAAACCGTTATTTACATCGATTACTCTTCCTTTTTTATGAGCACCAACTGTAATACCGCCGCCCATATGTGTAACTAATAAATTTAAATCCTCATATTTGTGATTTAACTGTTCAGCTACTTTACGAGCAACTGCTTTTTGATTTAATGCATGGAAAATACTTTTGCGTTCCATACCAGCAATACCACTTATACGAGCAATAGGCTCCATTTCATCTACAACGACAGGGTCTACAATGAATGCCGGAATATTTAATCCAGAAGCTATTTCATATGCTAAAATGCCCCCAAGGTTTGAAGCGTGATGACCGCTAAAACCATTTTTTAAATCTTCTAACATCGCATCGTTTACTGTGTATGTTCCGCCTTCGATTGGACGAAGTAATCCCCCACGGCCACAAACTGCGTTTAATTTTGAAATGTTAATACCGTGAGAATGTAGAACTTCTAAGATCGTTTCTTTACGAAACTCATATTGGTCGATAATTCGCTTATATTTTCCAATCTGTTCTTCGTCATGACGAATAGTTTCTTCTAAAACGGGTCTTTCATTATCAAAAACACCAATTTTTGTGGATGTACTACCCGGATTAATAACAAGAATTCGATTTACAGACACTGTTGCTACCTCCACTAATAAATTCAAAAGGAAGTGGAAACCTCATAAGAGGTAACCACACCTTTTGTAAAAGTAATATATGAATGATTAGCGACGGCTAATAATGTCGTGACCGTTGCGTAAGTATGTGCTACGAGAGTTTTTCAAGCTTGCAATGCGCTCTTCAGCTAGACGATCAGCTGCTACATAAGTTGCAATGCCATCGCGTTTTGAAATTTCGATTACTTTTGCAATTGTGTCATAAATTGATTCTACGCGTTTTAATGCGCGTTCTCTATTGTATCCATATAACTCGTCTGCTACGTTAATTACGCCACCTGCATTAATTACATAGTCTGGTGCGTATACAATACCCATTTCATGAATGATGTCGCCGTGACGATCTTCTTTTAATTGGTTATTTGCAGAACCTGCAATTACTTTTGCTTTAAGTTGTGGAATAGTTTCGTCATTAACTGTTGCGCCTAATGCACATGGTGCGTAAATATCACATTCAACACCGTAAATTTCATTTGGCTCAACTGCTGTTGCACCGAATTCTTCTACTGCACGTTGTACAGCTTCTTTATTAATATCTGTAACGATTAGTTTTGCGCCTTCAGCGTGTAAATGTTTGCATAGGTGATATGCTACGTTACCAACACCTTGAACAGCAATTACTTTTCCTTCTAAATTATCAGTACCGAAAGCCTCTTTCGCAGCAGCTTTCATACCACGATAAACACCGTATGCAGTTACTGGAGATGGGTTACCAGAAGAACCGAATGATGGTGAAATACCTGTTACAAAGTCAGTTTCTTCGTGGATAATATCCATATCATCTACTGTTGTACCAACATCTTCAGCTGTAATGTAACGTCCGTTTAGTCCTTGAATATAACGACCTAATGCACGGAACATTGCTTCGCTCTTATCTTTACGTGGATCACCGATAATTACTGTTTTCGCACCACCTAAGTTTAAACCAGCTGCTGCGTTTTTGTATGTCATCCCTTTTGCAAGACGCAATGCATCTTCAATCGCCGCTTCTTCAGAATCATATGTCCACATTCTTGTTCCACCAAGAGCAGGTCCAAGTGTTGTATCATGAATTGCAATGATTGCTTTTAAACCTGATTCTTTATCTTGACAAAATACTACTTGCTCATAATCATATTTTTCTAAGTATTCGAATATTTCTAATGCCATTGTCGTTTCCCCCTAATGTTTTACCCTATTTGGTTTATTTTGAAGCAGTGGCAACTGCCAATGCTAATGAATATACTTTTGTTTCTGCTGAATCAGCACGAGATGTTAAAACAATCGGTGCTTTTGCGCCAGCAATCATTGCTCCTACTTTTGCATCCGCAAAGTATACGAGTGATTTATATAGTACATTTCCAGCTTCAATTGTTGGGACGAGTAAAATGTCTGCCTTACCTGCTACATCACTTACTATGCCTTTATGTTCTGCTGCAATTTGTGATACTGCATTATCTAAAGCAAGTGGTCCATCAACGACACAATTTTTAATTTGTCCGCGGCGATTCATTTGAGTTAACATCGCTGCATCAATTGTCGCTTGCATCGCAGGATTCACAACCTCTACCGCTGCAATTGGTGCTACCTTCGGCAAATCAATTCCTATTGCCCGGGCAACTTCTACAGTATTTTGTATAATAGCAGCTTTTTGTGTTACATCAGGTGCAATGTTCATCGCTGCATCTGTAACAAAAATGAGACGATTGTAGTTTGGAACTTCAAATGCTGCAACGTGTGAAAGTACGCTACCTTTACGAAGTCCCCACTCTTTATTTAATACAGCCTTCAAAATATTTGCTGTTGGGATGTTCCCCTTCATAAGCACATCTGCTTCGCCATTTCTTACAGCTTTAACAGAAAGTTCTGCAGCCTCAGCACTTGACTGTGTTGCAATCACTTCAATATGTTCTGAAGTTTGTAAACTATGTTCTTGTAGCATCCCCATTATTTTTTCTTGATTTCCATATAGACGAAATTGAGCTAGCTGTAATGTAATTGCTTTCGCTACAGCTTCAATTACTTCATGATCTTCAGCTACTGCTACAGCCACAGTTTTTTTAGGCTGGCCTGCCGCTTGATCAATTAAGTGTTCTAACTTCATATTTTGTAATCAACCCTTTCCGTCGTCCCTCGTCTTTTTATTAAGCAAATACCGTGCCAACTTTCAAAAGTGGTCTTACCAATAATGAAAACGCATTCAAAACACAGTAAAATCAATACTTTGGAAAATAACAAAAGATTCTGTCTTATTTTGTCGCTTTTTGTATACCATGCAATAAATTGCACGGTACGCAATTTATTGCATGCTATTTTTTGCACACTCATACTTTTCTAGCTTGTAATATAAATTTCGAACCGAAATTCCTAACGCTCTTGCTGTTTGTGTTTTATTTCCACCAAATCTCTCTAAATATTCATGAATGATATTCCCTTCAAACTCCGTCACTAAATGCTCAAGTGGCTTTTCTTCTAACTCAGGCAATAAATGAGCTTGTTTTGACTCCACTTGCTCTTCGTTATGTAATGGCGGTAAATGTTGTACATCAATATAGGTCTCGTTATAATTCATAAAGATAATAGCTCTCCCCAAAATATTTTCAAGTTCCCTCACATTCCCTGGCCATTCATATGATTGTAAATATGAAATAGCAGAATTAGTGAGCCCCTCTATATTTCGGCCATAATCTTGGTTGATTTTTTGAATTAATCTGTCTGCGATTGCCGGTATATCCCCTTTACGCTGACGAAGAGATGGGATTTGAATTGGAATTTTATTTAATCGATAATATAAATCCTCCCTAAACTTCCCTTCTAGAATGGCTTTTTCTAAATTCACGTGCGTCGCTGCAATTACTCTGACATTGATAGGGATCGCTTTCGTTCCACCAACTTTTACAATTTCTTTCTCTTGCAAAACGCGAAGGAGTTTCGCTTGCGTATTTGCAGATAGTTCCCCTATTTCATCTAAAAAGATGCTGCCGTTATTCGCTTCCTCAAAGAATCCACGTTTTCCCCCTCTTTTCGCGCCAGAAAACGCCCCTTCCTCATAACCAAACAATTCACTTTCTAACAACGTCTCCGAAATAGCTGCACAATTTACACGAACAAACTTATTATATTTCCGATTACTTCCATTATGGATAGCATGCGCAAACAATTCTTTACCTGTCCCTGACTCCCCGCGTAACAACACTGTTGCTGGTGTATTCGCCCCCAGTTTCGCCTGTTCAATAGCAGCCGTTGTTTCATCTGAATTTCCGACAATGTCATCAAATGAATATTTCGCTTCTAACGTTCGAATAATTTGCCTTGCTCTATTCAATTCATTTGTTAATTTTTGAATTTCTGATACGTCGCGAATTACACCGACGCTCCCTTTCAATATTCCATCCACAATAACTGGTGCTACGTTTACAATTACATCTCGCTTTTTTTGTCCGATTTTCATATGTATGCCTCGTACCGCCCTACGCGTTCGAAGTACTTTCATATGCATACTTTCACCTTCTACAATATCAGTTGTAGCCGGCTTTCCAATAATGTCCTCTTCTGTTAAACCTGTTAATTTCGTATATGCAGGGTTAATTACTAACCCTCGACCTTTTTCATCCACGACCGAAATGGCTTCCTCAGACGAGTTAATAATCGCCTCAAGTAACGTTTGAATCTCCTTTAAATCTGTAACTTCTTCCGCAAGATCTACAACCTCTGTTATATCTTTAAAAATCGCAAATGCCCCTTGCACTTCTCCTCCCTCTTTTAATATTGGAATACGGGTTGTAATAATTTTCTTTCCATTCTCAAGCGTCAGTTCATAATTTACTTCTATTTGTTTCGTACGTATAATACGAAGCAACTTACTAGTCGGAATAACTTCTAAAATATATTTCCCTACCGCATCTTCTTTTTTATATCCGATAATACGTTCTGCACTTTTATTGAATAGGCGAACTTGTCCTTCTTGATCAATCACTATCATACCGTCATGCGTAGAGTTTAAAATTAAATCGCCTTGCTGCGTCTGCTCTTCTAACTTTCCAATTAAATTTTCCTTCTCATGTGCTAATCTCGTAACAATTTTTGCAATATCACCTGGTATAAGAAGAGTATCTTTATGCTTTTTCTTTAATAAATCTTTATGTAAATCATCGTCACCTGTCATATCAAACATTACATCAATGTGCATAGAAAGAAACGGAGTCACACTCTCTCCAATTGCAATCCCGTATTCCTTTGCCATCTGTAACCCTTTTGCTATTGGATTTATATCAATAATCCCTATAATTTGAAATATATTCGAACTCTGTAACAGACGCAGCAGTGTACTACCACCTTCACCTGCACCAACAATTAAAACTTTTTGTTTCATATATTACACTTCCTCTCGGAGTATCTCTGCAAAATTTTTCACACCCTTATCTTACTCGTTCAGCCCCCTCTTGACAAACCCCCTTTTCATATAACATCATTAAAATAAACAAAATAATCTGAAAAGGAGCGTTTATATGCAGCGTTACCTTGCTCTATTATTAGCACTCATCCCTATTTCATTAGCTGTGTTTGGCATTAAGTTAATGAGAGATACCGTATTCGGGATTTTATTTCCTCCACTCTCTATACTATGGTTACAATTTTTAATCGGGGCTCTCTGCTTCGCGCTCGGATTTTATATCTTTGGTGGTTTCGTCTTACACCGAGATCGTAAACGAAATAAAGTACAAGCTCGCTTTCGAAGATAGGAAAGCCCTACTATTTACAAATAAAAAAATGAGACCGTTACAAGCGGTCTCATTTTTTTATTGGCAATAATGTTCTTGCCGTTTCAGGATAATCCGTAATAATCGCCGAAATATTCATATCAAAATATTTACGCATAAGTGTTTCTTCATTAATTGTATAGGGCCGAACCTCTACATCACTTTCCATCGTTAGTTCGGCAACAGCATCTTGAAGATAACGATAATTAGGATGCACTGCTGTAGCCCCCATTTTTTTTGCATATGCCCACGGACTATGCAAACCTTCGCGATATAAAATCGCTGTTTGAATATCTGGAGCCATCATATGACACCTTTTCATACTGTAATGATTAAATGAAGAAAATATAACACGATCTTCTAGATTAAATTTCCGTACAAGCGTTATAACTTCTTCTTCTAAACCTCTGTATGGAATTTTATTATTTTTAAGTTCAATATTAAGTAACAACTCTGTTTTTTCAATCCATTTTAACACCTCTTCTAAAAGAGGTATTTTACAAAATCCTACTTTATCACCAAATTTATAACTCGCATCTAATTTACATAAATCCTCATATACATAATTTCGAACCGCACCTTTTCCATTCGTTGTCCGATTCACTGTTTCATCATGAATGACGACAACCTTTCCGTCTTTCGTTAATTGAACATCCAGCTCAATTCCATCTGCCTTAAAAGATTCAGCTGCTTCAAATGAAATCATCGTATTTTCTGGGTACGTTCCCGCTGCACCACGATGCGCAAATATAAGAGTCATCCTCACTCCCCCAATCTTATGCTATACTATACGAAAAAGGAGGTACTTCTATGAGACCATTACAAATTTCTCCAGACACTGCAGTCCGCCTATCAAAAGCATTAGGTGTTCCACTTGAACAACTTATGCATATGCCGCAGCACATTTTAATTCAAAAGTTAGTTGAATTAGAAAAACAAAATAAAGACGAAGAATAATACAGTCCTGTTTCGCAGGACTTTTTATTATTTTCTATTATATCATGGATGGCTTCCTTGCTAAAATCCCTCATTGGATATACCATGATTCAATTTAACCTTCACTTCGAACATGTACAATAAAAAGACCAACGAATTCTAACATTCATTGGTCATTAATTAAAAAGTTCATTGGTTTTAAATTTACTATCGAGTATACATTTCAAGAATTATTAAGCTTTATTAAAACTTAAATCCCTTACTTCTTCTATTCTCAGCTAGCCTTATGTTCAAGTCTCAACTTATCCGCAACCATTGCGATGAACTCAGAGTTCGTAGGTTTTGCTTTTGACATAGATACTGTATAACCGAATAAGGACGAAATAGAATCGATATTCCCACGACTCCATGCTACTTCAATTGCGTGACGGATTGCACGCTCGACACGGCTTGCTGTTGTATTATATTTCTTCGCGATATCTGGATACAATACTTTCGTAATAGATCCCAGTAATTCGATGTCATTGTACACCATAGAAATTGCTTCCCTTAAGTACATGTACCCTTTAATATGAGCAGGCACACCAATTTCATGAATGATACTCGTAATGCTTGCATCTAAGTTTTTCGGTTTTCCATCTACTGTTGTTGCTGATCGGAAAGATGGCAGTGGACGTTTAATAGTAGCGTTCGCTTTACCGCTCACTTGACGAATATGACTCGTTAAATTCTCCATATCAAATGGTTTTAATATGAAATATGACGCACCTAAGTCAACTGCTTTTTTCGTCACATCTTCTTGTCCAAACGCTGTCAACATAATTACGCTAGGCTGTCTTAACCTTTCAATATGGCGCATTTTCTCTAGTACAGCTAACCCATCTAAATGTGGCATAATAATATCTAATACAAGTACATCCGGCTGCTTATCTTTTAATAAATTTAAACACTCTTGACCATTATAAGCAGTACCAATTACTTCCATATCCTCTTGAGCAGCTACATAACTCTCTAGCATTGATACTAATTCTTTATTATCATCCACAAGACATACTTTAATTTTCTCCACAGCTTTTCCTCCCTTACCGAATCGATTCTCCGACATGTGTATCCTTCTAGGCTACATGAATTGTTCGACAATTGTGTGAAAATTCCCTTTTAAAATTTGTTACTTTCCGATAAAATCACAAAAAAATATGTTTATCGTTTAATTATTCCTTTTCGCAACACATTCCATCATAGAAAAACAACGAAACGTTCAACCCTTTCCTTTTATTTTACAACAAAAAACACCTCTTGCGGAGCTTTTACAAAATTTCAACGAATTTTTCAATAGAAAAACGAGCTAATTATTAATTAGCTCGCTTTTCTTTCTTGATCATAAATGTTAATTCCAGCCTCATGTAACATCCATTCAATATGAACACCATATCCTGATGTTGGATCATTTACAAATACATGTGTAACAGCGCCAATTACCTTTCCATTTTGTACAATTGGACTTCCGCTCATCCCCTGTACGATACCACCTGTTTTCGCTAATAAACGTTTATCTGTTACTTTTATTACCATGCCTTTTGTTGCCGGAAACTTTTGCGGTACTGTACTCACAACTTCAATATCAAACGCTTCCACTTTATCTTGATCAATAACCGTTAATATTTTTGCTGGTCCTTCTTTTACTTGATGAGATAGTGCAATAGGCATTGCTTTATCCATTACGCCATTTGTCATATTTGTATTCAATTTGCCAAAAATACCAAATGGACTATTTATTGTAATATTGCCAATCACTTCACGATCAGGTGAGAACCTCGCTAATTTCTCCCCTGGATTCCCATGACTACCTCTTTCAATTGATGTAACTGTCGAACGCATAATTTGTCCATCTTCGACTTGAATCGGCTTTTTCGTATCATTATCAGAAATAACATGACCAAGTGCCCCATATTTCATAGAATCAGGATGAACAAATGTCATTGTTCCGATTCCAGCTGCCGAATCACGAATATATAAACCAATGCGATAAGACGATTCTCCACTGTCTTTTTGTGGTGTTAATTTAGTGCGGATATGCTTTCCATCCCTTAGCAAAACGAGATTAAGCGGTTCGCCTGTTTCCCCACTATTATGAATAAATGGTGCTACATCACTCATTCTTTCAATTGTTTTACCATTAATTTCAGTAATCATATCTCCAATTTGCACACCAGCTGTTTCACCAGGAGATACTTTCCCTTTTTCAGTTTGAATTAAATGATGGCCTACAACAAGTACCCCTTTTGTGTTTAACTTTACACCAATTGATTGTCCACCTGGAATAACTTTGAAATCTTTTAATACTCTCACATTTACTTTTTTCACTGGAAAACCAGCAAGCTGAAACACCATATCTGCTTCACCATTTTGATGAGAATTTACCATAAGTCCTTGTTTTTGTTCATTTGAACTTACTGTAAACACATGACGATCTGTAGATGAAGCTTTAAATACTGGTAATGAAGCTATTTCTGATTGTTGTCCTTCAAAAACAACAAGTTGCTTCGGAGATGAAATAAACGTCCGAAGCGGTTTAAAACACCCAATAAAAACTAAAGAAACAAGGAGAAAAATACCTATTATTTTGCGAAATCTTTCTAATTTCAATTTGTTCACTCTCCTCGCTCCTACCCCACATTCAGCCTTTTGGCTTCACTTTTTAATCTCTCCTTGCAATGCTTTATTTATAACCGGAAGAATTAAGAAATCATCATTTGAGAAAAAAAGCTATCCATTACTGGATAGCCTCTGCTGTCTGTTTAAAATGATGCGCTTGCGTAAGTAATTCTTTCGCATGTTCTGTCGTTAAATCTGTAATTTCCACACCAGAAATCATTCGAGCTATTTCTGTTACTTTATCCTCCATAGTTAAAACGGTAACTGATGTAATTGTTCGATCATTTGCTACTTGTTTTCGAATAAATAAATGCGAATCCGCCATTGAAGCTACTTGAGGTAAGTGCGTAATACAAAGTACTTGTGAGTTTACTGATACTCGATAAATCTTTTCCGCAATAGCCTGTGCGACCCGGCCACTTACACCAGTATCCACTTCATCAAAAATAACAGATGCAACACCTTGATGCTTAGAAAAAATGCTTTTTAAAGCTAAAATAATACGGGATAACTCTCCGCCAGAAGCAACCTTTGAAAGTGGTTTTAGCGGCTCACCCGGATTTGTTGAAATATAAAATTCCACATGATCGTAACCATCCGCTGTAAGTCTTACCGGTGCTCCCTCCACGAGAGGCTCTTCTGCATTTCCTTCTCGCTTCATAATTCTCACTTCAAATTTTGTTTTTTCCATATATAATTCTTTTAATTCCTGATGAATGGCATTTGTAAGATGTTCTGCAAGTTCATGACGCATATTACTTAACAACGTTGCTTCTTTCAGAATAACACTTTCTAATTCCTTCAACTGTTTCTTCGTCGTTTCAATATGAACGTCTTTATTTTCAATCGTAAAAATTTCTTGTTCAATTTTATCAGCATACGCTAAAATCTCTTCTACAGTATTTCCATATTTTCTCTTTAGCATACGAATTTCATTTAAACGCGTTTCAATTTCATCTAAGCGATTCGGATCATATTCCATCATATCGAGCTTTTCTCTTAGTTGATAGGCAACTTCTTCTAATAAATAATAACTATTGGCAATGGAATCATGATTTTCTTGATACACTTCATCTAAATGTGTAATACTCTCCATTTGTCCCATTGCGCTTCGTACATTATCTAACCCTTGTCCGTCAGCACTTAACGAGCGATACGCATCCCCTAATGCTTTGTAAATTTTTTCGAAATTAGAAATTTGCAATCGTTCTTCAGTTAAGTCATTTTCTTCATCTATCTTTAAATCCGCTTTACGGATTTCTTCATGCTGAAATTGAATTAAATCTAAACGATGTGCCATTTGTTGTTCATTTTCACTTAACGATTTCAACTGTTTTTTTAATTTCTCATAGTCAGCATATACGTTTTGGTATATATCTAATTGTTTAACGATACGCTCTCCATCAAAATGATCGAGCATAAATAGATGACGTTCTTCATTCATTAAGTCTTGCGTTTCGTGTTGTCCATGAATATCAACAAGTGTTTTTCCAATTTCTTTTAATACACTAAGGGTAACTAGTTTTCCATTTACACGACATACACTTTTTCCGTTTGCAGCGATATCACGCTTCAAAATAATCATGCCGTCTTCTATTTCTATATCCAACTCTTCTGCTTTTTCAATACATGGATGCTTATCATCTTCCACATAAAATAGCCCCTCTATCTCAGCTTTTTCTGTTCCGTATCGAACAAATTCTGCTGAACCACGGCCACCTACAAGTAAACTAATCGCATCAATAATAATCGATTTTCCGGCCCCTGTTTCACCACTTAAAACCGTTAATCCTTTTTGAAAAGAAATATTTAATGCCTCAATAATAGCAAAGTTTCTAATCGATAATTCCGATAACAATGCCCCATTCACCTCGTTATAAACTAATCCCCTATGAAGGGCTTTTCTCAGTTCTTTATTCAAATAGTCATACTATATGTTTGTATGTATAAATTACTTTTCTAACCGCTCCATTGTACCAAACATTTGTTTTACGGGTCAATCCACCTATTTCCTAATTTTATTCAAAGAAAATATTATATTACAATTAAGAATTCACGTTTTTAACCAATAAAAATATCCTGTTCACTTTCCACTTTACAGAGGAAAGCAAACAAGATTTTTTGTTACAGCATATTTAAGAAACGATCAGAGACAACACCTGTATCTTCAGGTGTACGGCAAATAATTAAGCAAGTATCATCACCACAAATGGTTCCGATAATCTCATCCCACTCTAAATGATCAATAAGTGCCCCAAGTGAATGAGCGTTACCAGGCAATGTTTTTAGCACAAGCATATGTCCTGCCGTGTCTAATTTTACAAATGAATCCACTAGATTGCGTTTTAATTTTTGTAACGGGTTAAATCGTTGATCTGCTGGCAAGCTATATTTATAGCGACCATCATGTAATGGCACTTTCACTAAGTGCAATTCTTTAATATCGCGCGATACTGTCGCTTGCGTTACATTAAATCCCTCATTACGTAGAATATCAACTAATTCATCTTGTGTTTCAATTTCTTTGTTCGCAATAATTTCCCTGATTTTAATATGGCGCTGACCTTTATTCATACATTTGCACCTCACACTATCTCTTACCATAGTTTAAACATTGGTATACTTCACTTATTTATGTTAACTTATAATTCGTTACTTGTACACAATTGTTTTTACAATCATTATACAATTACAACAAAAAGAGGAACAACATATGTTATTCCCCTTTCCCTTTTTGTTTTAGGACATCATGTGCCTCTGTAACTACTTGCTCAACAGAAACTGGAGAATGATTTTCGCCATTCTCACGTTCACCATGCCATTTCAGATGAATTAAAAATTCAATATTACCATCCCCGCCCGTAATTGGTGAGAATGTTAAGCCTTCTACGTCGTATCCTTCTTTTATAGCAAAGTCGACAATCATTTCTACGACAGCCTCATGTACTTTTCGATCGCGAACGATACCCTTTTTACCAACTTGCTCTCTTCCAGCTTCAAACTGCGGTTTAATTAACGCTGCTACATCCCCATTCGGCATAAGCATTGTTTTTAAAACTGGCAATATAAGTTTTAATGATATAAACGAAACATCGATACTAGCAAATTGCGGTAAACCACGTTCTAAGTCTGCTGGTGTTACGTAACGGAAGTTCGTTCGTTCCATTACGACAACACGCTCATCTTGACGCAATTTCCAAGCAAGTTGATTGTACCCTACATCTAATGCATAAGATAATTTCGCTCCATTTTGAAGCGCGCAATCGGTAAAGCCACCAGTTGATGAACCAATATCTATCATAACTTTATCTTGTAAATCAAGATGAAATGTCTCTAATGCCTTTTCAAGTTTATAACCACCACGGCTTACATACGGCATAACTTGCCCCTTCACCGTAATCTCTGTATCTTGTGGGATTTTCTCCCCTGGCTTATCCAATCTCATCTCATTCGCATATACAAGGCCGGCCATAATGGCGCGTTTTGCTTTCTCACGTGTTTCTATAAGCCCTCGCTCTACTAATAGTACATCTACTCTTTCTTTTTTCGCACTCATTTGTTACGCCCTTTTTTGTTTTGATGGAATCATTGTATGAATACGGTCTACAACAGCATCTGTCGTTAAACCGATTTCTTCTAATAATTTTGTTACACTACCGTGTTCTATGAAACGATCTGGAATACCCATTCGTTCAACTAACGCACTATGGTACCCGTTCTCAGACGCAAATTCAACTACTCCTGTTCCAAAACCACCAATTAAGCAAGCTTCTTCAATCGTTAAAATTGGTATATTTTTTCCTAAGAGATCATGTAAATATGCTTCATCCATTGGTTTAATGAAGCGAGCGTTCACTACTTTCACTGAAATACCAGCCTTTTCAAGACGCTCAGCCGCTTCCATTGCCATTGGTATTGTCGTACCAAATGTTAAAATAGCTGCTTGTGTACCTTCTTTTAACGTTTCCCATGAACCGATTGGAATCGCCTTTAATTCTTCATCCATATGAACGCCAAGTCCATTACCTCGCGCATAACGTAATGCGATTGGTCCATCTTCATATTGCATCGCCGTGTATACTAAATGTTGCCCTTCATTTTCATCTTTTGGCATCATAAGTACCATATTCGGCAAGTGGCGTAAGAATGAGATATCAAATACACCTTGATGCGTTTCACCATCTGCTCCTACTAAACCAGAGCGATCAATTCCGATGAAAACATTTAAATTTTGGCGGCATATATCATGAACAACTTGGTCATAAGCTCTTTGTAAAAATGTTGAATAAATCGCTAAGAATGGTTTCATACCTTGCGTTGCCATACCCGCTGCCATTGTTGTAGCATGCTGTTCTGCAATACCTACATCAATCATACGATCTGGGAATTCTTTTTGGAATTTCTCAAGTTTCGATCCAACAGGCATTGCAGGTGTAATTGCAACGATACGCTCATCCGTTCTCGCTAACTTAAGTACTGTTTCACTAACAACAGCACTCCATGCTGGTGCAACTTCTTTCGGTTTAACGAAGTCACCTGATTCAATTTTATAAGGTCCTGTTCCATGCCAAGTGCCAATAACATCACTCTCAGCTGGTTTGTAACCTTTTCCTTTTTTCGTAATAACATGAACAAGCACTGGGCCTTTTGTTTTCTTTGCATATTGCAACGTTTCGAATAACTTTTCATAATCATGTCCATCGACTGGACCTAAATATGTAAAGCCTAACTCTTCGAAAAAGACACCAGATACTAGTAAATATTTAAGACTATCTTTTATTTTCTCTGCTGTCGCAGCAACTTTCCCACCGACAGCTGGGATTTTCTTCAAAATATACTCTAGCTCATCTTTTACCCAATGGTATTTTCCTGCGGTACGTAGACGTCCAAGCACATTATGAAGCGCACCAACGTTTGGCGCAATTGACATTTCATTATCATTCAAAATAACAATCATGTCTGTTTTTTCATGTCCAATATGGTTCAATGCCTCTAAAGCCATTCCGCCCGTTAAAGCGCCATCACCAATGATTGGTATAACATATTCTTTCGTTTTCTTTAAATCACGTGCTAGAGCCATTCCCATTGCAGCAGATAATGATGTCGAGCTATGGCCAGTTTCCCATACATCGTGCTCACTCTCACAACGTTTTGGGAAACCACATAGACCTTGATATTGCCTTAATGTGCCGAATTCTTTTGCACGTCCAGTTAAAATTTTATGTACATAGGATTGATGTCCTACATCCCATAAAAATTTATCTTTCGGACTATCAAATAATTTATGCAGAGCAATTGTGAGTTCTACTACACCTAAATTAGGCGCAATATGTCCACCTGTTTGAGAGAGCTCTTCAATTAAAAACTTACGAATATCCTCACTCAATCCCTCTAGTTCACTGATAGACATCTCTTTCAAAAAACTAGGGTTTTGAATTTGCGTTAGATCCACATGGATCACTCACTTTCATTTCATAATCTGTCAACATGTCAAATATTATAAAAAACATTTACACAAAACAAGAAATTCTCTTTTTTTATTTTTCACCTTGTCCTGCTATTAACCAGTCTATTGCGCCCTAATCTTATTATAAACCATATTTCTTTAGGCGATGAAAAAAATAGCCGCTAACACGAAGTGATAACGGCAATGTAATCTACATATATTTTTGCCAATAACAAGAAAAGAAAAACCTTTTCCTACATTTATATCATAAAATGATGAATGACTCAACAAATGAAAACGCTGTTATATTAGTTATTACGTTTTGCAATCAAATCGCAAATAGATAGTAAATATTCATCTTGTAATTGCAAGGAACTAATAGCATCTTTTGCTTTTGCAATCGTTTCTTCTAAAATATCCTTTGCTCTATCTACAGTAAATAACGTCGTATATGTGCTCTTTTCGTTAGAAACATCACTACCAATCGGTTTTCCAATCTCTTCTTCGGTTCCTTCCACATCTAAAATATCATCTCGGATTTGGAAAGCTAGGCCGATATATTTCGCAAACTCAAGTAATTTTTCTTCCTGTTCTTCTGTCGCATCAGACAGTATCGACCCTGCAAGTACAGCGAATTCAAGTAGTTTTCCAGTCTTATGCTTATGAATATACTCTAGCTCATCGATCGTAAGCTGTTTCCCTTCCGCTTCCATATCTGCTACTTGTCCGCCAACCATTCCTTCTGGCCCTGCCGCTTTTGCAAGCTCAAGTACAAGTCTTACTTTTTTCTCAGCAGAGATTTCCTTTTGTTCATATGCCATAATAACTTGAAAAGCATATGTCAACAAACCATCTCCTGCTAAAACTGCCATCGCTTCACCAAATACTTTATGATTTGTGGGCTTCCCTCTTCTTAAATCATCATCATCCATACAAGGTAAATCATCATGAACTAACGAGTATGTATGTATCATTTCAAGAGCACAAGCTGCACCTACACCAAGATTTTTTTCTTTACCAAACGCTTGTAATGTTGCAAATAAAAGTAACGGGCGGAGACGCTTTCCACCCGCTTCCAAAGAATATGCCATCGCTTCACGAAGTACATTTGGACATTGTAATTCATTTGCATAGCTTACAAGCTTCTCTTCTACGAAAGTTTTACTTTCTTTCAAAAAAGTATCAAAAGCAATTGTCACTATGCTTCATCTCCTAAAGCAGTAAACGGTTCAAGCTCTCCATCTTCCCCAAGAATAACTGCCATTTGTTCTTGTACGTTCTTCAACTTCTCATCACAAAGCTTAGATAATTCCATACCCTCTTTAAAATAAGAAATTGCTTCTTCTAAAGGTACGTCACCTTGCTCTAATTTAGAAACGAGGTGCTCAAGTTGCGAAATTGCCTCTTCAAAGCTTAATTTATTTTCCATTATTCAATTCACGCTCCTCTATTCCTGATACGCTACAATCTAATATTCCATCTTGTAATTGAACTGAAACAGCATCTCCAAGGCTAACATCTTTCACACTTTTTAACACTTGCTTCTCTTCATCATATACAAGCCCGTACCCTCTCATCATTACTTTAAGCGGACTTAGCGCTTCAAGTTTTTGAGCAGCTCTTACAAAGGCAAATTCTTTCGTTTGGAGTAACGTTTGCATTTCACGTTGCAATTGCTTTTGCAATGTTTCAACTGCTACCTTTGTTTGCATAATTTTTTGAGATGGGTGGTGCTTCTCTAAATAAAATGAAAGCTGTTTTAACTGATTTACCTTTTTATCAATATAGCGCTCTTTCGCTAACACAAGCTGTTCTAACGCTCTATCCAATTGCTCTTCTTTTTGCTCATATACTTGTCTTGGATAACGGAACGCATAAGATTTTTGCAATACTTGTAGTTTTTCTTCTTTTTTATGTACTAACTCTCTCATTGCTCTTTGCAACCTTAGAGTTCTTTGTAATACCTTTTCTTGTAACTCGATAATATTAGGCGCTGCCAGCTCAGCCGCTGCAGTTGGTGTTGGTGCTCTTAAATCGGCAACAAAATCCGCAATTGTAAAGTCTGTTTCATGGCCTACTGCTGAAATAATAGGAATCTCACTCTTGAAAATAGCTCTTGCAACCATTTCTTCGTTAAACGCCCACAATTCCTCAATAGAACCTCCACCGCGCCCAACGATTAGGACATCTATCCCTTCCATTTCATTCGCTGTACGGATCGCTTGTACAATTGAGGGAGCTGCTGACTCCCCCTGTACAAGTACTGGAAAGACAATAACATTTCCAATTGGATAACGACGTTTAATCGTTGTTATAATATCACGAATCGCTGCTCCTGTTGGTGACGTAATCACACCTATTGTTTTCGCATAAGGAGGGATTGTTTTTTTATAAACTTGAGAAAACAATCCTTCTTCCTCTAAACGAACCTTTAATTGTTCGTAAGCTAAATGCAGGTTTCCGACTCCGTCAGGCTGCATGTCTTGAATATAAATTTGATAAGAACCACTCGCCTCGTAAACAGAGATTTTCCCTTTCACGAGTACCTTCATCCCATTTTCAGGTCTGAATTTAATATTACGATTATGACCCGCAAACATAACCGCTGCGATTCTTGCATTTTCATCTTTCAATGTAAAATACATGTGGCCACGGCTATGATTTTTAAAGTTGGAAATTTCACCTTTTAACCAAACAGACTGTAAATGCGGATCATATTCTATTTTTGTTTTTATATAGCGTGTTAACGCTGTAACGGTTAAATATTGTTTCTCCATTTCTCTCTCCTCATAGCCGACTCAAATTATTTACAAACGACACCTGCACGCTTAGCCGATTCAACAGTATTATGAAGAAGCATTGTGATCGTCATTGGACCAACACCCTTTGGCACAGGTGTAATGTAACCTGCAACATCTAGCACGTTGTCAAAGTCAACATCACCACAAAGTTTCCCTGTTTCTAAACGGTTTACACCAACGTCGATTACAACTGCTCCTTCTTTTATATAATCAGCTGTTACCATTTTAGGTCGTCCTACTGCTACGATTAAAATATCAGCTAATTTCGTTAACTCTTTCATATTTTGCGTCTTAGAATGACAGTATGTGACAGTTGCATTTTCATTTAAGAACAATTGTCCCACTGGCTTGCCGACAATATTACTTCTTCCAATTACTACAACATGTTTTCCTGAGATATCAAGATTTGTTTCTTTTACTAACTCTACAATACCATGCGGTGTACATGGAAGGAATGTATCTTGTCCCGTCATCATACGTCCTACGCTGATTGGGTGAAATCCATCTACATCTTTTTCTGGTGAAATTCTTTCAATGATAGCTTTTTCTTCAATATGTTTTGGTAAAGGTAATTGCACTAATATGCCATTAATGCGGTCATCGCCATTTAAGCGATCGATTTCAGCAAGCAAACGCTCCTCCGTAATTGTTTCAGGAAATTCAATTAGCTCTGAATAAATTCCTACTTGTTCACAGCCCTTTTCTTTTCCTTTTACATAAGAACGAGATGCTGGATCTTCTCCAACTAAAATAACTGCTAATCCTGGTACAATCCCTTGCTCTTTCAACTTCACAACTTCTTCTGTTAATTGTGCTCGTTTTTTCTCCGCAACTTCATTTCCTTTGATGATTACTGCTACCATTTTAAGATTCCCCCTTAAAGAAATTACAGTGTATCTTTTATATTAGATAAAACGCCGTTAATAAAACGACGAGATTCCTCATCCCCAAATGTTTTAGCAATTTCAATTGCCTCGTTAATTGTTACGTTGTGTGGAATTTCTTCCATGTATTTCATTTCATACACAGCTACACGTAAAATACTGCGATCAACAATACTAATACGCTCAAGCTTCCACTTTTTTAAATTTTGACGAATCGCTTCATCAATTACTTCTTTATTTTCTACAAAACCTACAACAAGTGATTCTAGAAACTCATTTGTTTCTTCACCTTCATCTAGCGTGTTTTCCACTGCTACTTTCGGTTCTAATTCACCTGTAATATCCATTTGATATAATGCTTGCATAGCTCTTTCTCTAGCCGTCCTACGTTTCATTGTAACTCTCCTTTATGCTTCAAGTCTTTCCTTATGCTTTGTTATATTATTATAATTTATAAGCCGTCAATTCACTTACTCTTACAGTTTTCATTGATTTTCCAACCTTATAATACAATGATAATAACACAATTTATCGTTTCACACACGGGTTACAAGGCTGAAAAATAATAAAAAGATTAACTTCAAGTTCCATATCTTATCACAATGTACGTTTTTTGGTAAAACGAAACATTTTCTTTTTTATTTCTCATTTTTTGAAATAGTATAATAATTAGAGGGTTGTAATTTGTGAAGAAATGAAACGATAAAAAAGATGCCTATGTTACTAGGCACCTTTTTCATTCTTACACTGGTTCGATTTCTGTTTTTTGTGTTTCGAATGTTACGCCAACGATGTGAACATTCACTTCTTTTGGCTCAAGCCCTGTCATTGTAAAGAGTGCTTGGCGAATGTTGTCTTGAATCTTTTGTGCAACAACTGGAATTGCTACGCCAAAATACATTACAACATAAAGGTCAACGATAATATCTTCGTTTGCTAATTCAACCTTTACACCTTTACCATGATTTTTCTTACCTAACTTCTCAACAACATCTGTAGCAAAATTACCACGCATTGCCGCTACGCCTTCTACCTCAGCAGCTGCAATACCTGCGATTACTTCAATTACTTCTGGTGCAATTTCTACTTTACCAAGAGTTGTATCTTGACCCATATCTAACATATGTTCAGCCATGAAAAAAACCTCCTTTAATGTATCACTGCGTCACAAGTTCATGCTCTTCCAAAAATTTCGTATTAAACTCACCTTTTACAAAATCAGGATGATCTAACAATTGCAAATGGAACGGGATTGTTGTATGTACGCCTTCAACGACAAACTCACTGAGTGCACGCTTCATTTTTGCAATTGCCTCTTCACGTGTTTTTCCGTGAACAATTAATTTAGCAACCATCGAATCATAGAAAGGTGGGATTGAATATCCCGGATATACAGCTGAATCGACGCGAATACCAAATCCGCCTGGTGGCAAGTACATTTCTACTTTACCTGGAGATGGCATAAATTTTTTGGCAGGGTTTTCCGCATTAATTCGGCATTCAATTGCCCAACCATTAAATTGTACTTCTTCTTGCTGTAACGATAACTTTTCTCCAGAAGCAACAAGAATTTGTTCTTTAATTAAGTCTACCCCTGTTACCATTTCAGTAACTGGATGCTCAACTTGGATTCTCGTATTCATCTCCATGAAATAAAAGCTTTTCGTTTTATATTCATAAATAAACTCAACCGTACCAGCACCTGTATAATCAACCGCTACCGCTGCTTTAACTGCCGCCTCACCCATCTGCTTACGCACATTTTCATCAAGTGCTGGTGATGGACTTTCTTCTAGTAGTTTTTGCAAGCGGCGCTGAATCGTACAATCACGCTCTCCTAAATGAATGGCATTTCCGTGTGTATCTGCCATTATTTGAATCTCAACATGGCGGAAATCTTCAACGTACTTTTCTAAGTATACACCAGGGTTCCCAAAAGCGGTACTAGCTTCTTGCTGTGTAATTTGAATTCCTTTTACAAGCTCCTCTTCATGACGCGCAACACGAATACCTTTTCCGCCGCCACCTGCAGTCGCTTTAATAATAACAGGATATCCAATTTGATTCGCAAGTTCGATCGCTTCTTCGGTATTTTTAATAATTCCTTGTGAACCTGGTACAATCGGAACCCCTGCTTCTTTCATTGTATCACGAGCAACGTCTTTTGTGCCCATCTTTGAAATAGCTTCTGGACTTGGACCGATAAAAATTAAGTTACACTCACGGCATAACTCTGCAAAATCTGCATTCTCTGCTAAAAATCCGTATCCCGGATGAATTGCATCGCAGCCTGTTAACTTCGCAACACTAATAATGTTCGTCAAATTTAAATAGCTTTCTTTCGAAATCGTTGGTCCTACACAATACGCCTCATCAGCAATTTGTACGTGAAGTGACTCTTTATCCGCTTCTGAATAAATTGCGACTGTTTCAATATCCATTTCTTTACAAGCACGAATAATTCGTACAGCGATTTCCCCACGATTGGCTATTAATACTTTTTTTATCATCACAAAGACTCCCTTATTACGCTTTTACAAGAAATAGCGGTTGTCCATACTCAACAAGCTGTCCGTTATTAACAAGAATCTCAACAATTTCTCCATCTATATCTGCATCGATTTCGTTAAATAACTTCATAGCCTCGACAATACATACGATAGAATCTTTCGATACTCTATCCCCAACACTTACATATGGAGGCGTATCAGGAGAAGAAGAAGAATAGAATGTACCTACCATTGGTGATGTAATTTTATGTAGGTTTTCATTCTGAACAGCTTTTTTCTCTTCTTGTTTTGGCACTTCCACTTGTGCTGCCGCTACTGTCGTTTCAACTTCAACAGGTGCTACTGGTTGCACGGCTTGTTTTGCTACAGGCGCTTGCACCGCAACAACTTCATTGCCACGCTTTTTCATTTTGATTGTCGTACCATCTTTTTTGTATTCAAATTCATCAATATTAGAGCTATCAATTAATTTAATTAATTCACGAACTTCTTGAATTTTAAACATGTAAAATCCACTCCCATACTCTTGTTTGTCCCGTTTTTACAGATTTCTCTTCACTAAAACTAGATTGACTGTAAAAATACGATGTACTCTATTAGAAAATGTATTTCATTTACTAATAGAAATAGTTACTATTTCCATCTTACGATAAATTTTTTAAACATTCCAATTTATATTTCTTTATAATAAATCGAAACTCCTGTAAAAATATTATTCCAATAAAAATTTATTACCTAGTAATAATACCAAGTTTCACACAAAATTGGCAAGACCACTTCCGAAAAAACATTCCTTACTTTTCAAAATACTATAAAGTAAACCTACCATTACCGCTTTACTCGTCACCTCATCTATAGTCAATAACGTATTTTTACCAAATATTATTTTTTTGTTTACACGTCGTTCATCATTCCTTCATATAAGAATAGTATGTTCAAAGTGTAGAAAATATATCGTATCGAGGTGTGGACATATGATATGGCTCATTCTCTTCTTACCTGCCGTAATGGTCTGGGCATTCGTTCTCTTCATCCACGTCAAATCCGGAAAAAGTAATCATCACTACCATGAACCGCTAATCTTTTACTCACAACGTATTTCTCCGTTCCGAGTTGAACATAGTAAAAACAAAGACGAAACAGAAAAAAGCTATCGAAAATGATAGCTTTTTTCTATTATTATTTTTATCTAACTATTTTCAAACAATCCGATTACTAAAAACGAATAATCCGCGGAGGAATTCCCCGCGGATTATTCGTTTTATTTTGTTGGTGGATCAAATTTTACACCTACATCTTTTGATCCGCCTTCACTTCTTACAAGTTGTATAATTTTATTCGCTTCTTTTTGTGAATGTTTTGCTGCTTTTACAGTTACTTTAATGTCAGTTCCATCAGCTCTTACAAGGGCATCTTTATATCCACCTTGAGATTTAATTACTGTCTCAAGTAATTCTTGCTTCGTTTCCATTGTAGTGATTGCATCAAAATTTTCTTTCGCTTTATTCTTTTCTGTTGCTGAAGCTTTTGTTGAACTCATCACTTCTTGTAATTTTGCTTTTTGTTCACTTCGCTGATCTTCCATTTGCATACGTAATGCTGTGAAATTTTCATCACTTGATTGAACTGTTACGTTAGCTTCTTTTTTGCTTGTTTCTTTTGTAGCACTCTCTTTTTTATCTGTTTCTTTGTTTGTTTCTTTATTTGATGTTTCCTTGTTTGTATTTTCTTTTTTAGGCGTTTCTTTAGGTGCTTCATTTGTTACTGCTTTATCAGTACCTTGTTTTTCTTGTCCAATCTTTTCACCTGTTGCCGGCGATGCTGTATTCATTTTGTCTGGAGTTGTTACGTAATACACAGATAGTACAACAACTAAACTTAACATCGTTAATAGCCAAACCGTTTGTTTTTTTAACACTTTATTTCCTCCCTATCAATTTTTCGGTGAAACTGAAACGCGATGGGCTGGTACATCTAGTAGCCGTATGACAGCTTCTTTTACCATCGCTTTAACTTGTATATTATCCACTCCCTTTGCTACGACAAGAACACCTCGCACTTTCGGTTTCTCTGTTCGTAAAACAACGGGAGTTTCTTTATCCCCTTCACGTATAATGACTGTCTTTTCATCAAGAGACTCATCTTCTACTTCCCTCTTGCCACCTGTTTTATCTGTTTCACCTGTTGTTTGTGAACGTTTCACTGTATTTTTTTCTAATATTTTTTCCTCTGATGAGTCTAAATTTACATTAATCGTTACATCTTTTACTCCTGCTATTTCTTCTAAGGCTGCTTTTAATTCTTGTTCATACGCTTTTTCATATTTTTCTACAATTGACATATTATCATTATTTTTTTGTCCAAAAGTTGGTACGTCTTTTTCTTGGTTTTGAGTTTTTTGTTCTTTAAATACAGGTACTTCTTCTTTTTTACTTGAAAAGAAACTACTAGAAAACATAAGCAACATTCCAAGTATGAGTAGGACAAGTAAGAACTTAGGTGTTACCTTTTTTCCCTTCTCATTACTTTCTTTTTCATCTCCATTCAATAAGTTTCGAAAAAATGAGAACTTCGAATTTTTATCTTTATTGTCCATTTACTCTACCTGTCCTCCCTTCCATTTGAACTTGGATTTGTTTATTCTCTAGTTGCCACCTGCTTGAAAAGAAGTCTTTCATTTCTCCATTCGTTTCCTCTACTTTTTTCGGTGGTTCTTTCGTATTAATTTCAACTGGTTTTACTGTTTCGATTGCATCATTTTTACTACGTTCTTTTTCTTTCAACGTCACAACAACAGATTGAATATCTTTCGCTGACTTTACTTCCGCTGTGCTTTCCGCTGCGACTATTTGTATTTCAGAGACTGACATACCATACTGTTTCTCAAACTCTTTTCCTACTTCTTTTTTCATTTTGGTAGCCATCTCTTCTAAACTATATGCACGTGTTAGAGCTTGTATTTCTTTTTTCTTCGAATCTATTGAATTTTTTACAGATCCTTCTGCTACGTACTTCTCTTCATTAAAATTTGCGATTACTTCATTTACATCTGTTTGCAATAGTTTAAAAAGGGGCGTTAAAATTAAAACAACTAATAATAGACTTACAACGAATTTAACGTACTTTTGCAAATTGGAATTTGGAAGAATAAGATGAAGCATTGTCGCTAAGAGTAAAAAAACGATAATATTTCTAATCCACTCTGTAACAAATTGCATACCCTTCACCTCCTACCGCATCATAAGTGTAATGTTCCCCGCAGCAATAATAATTGTGATACTTAAAAAGAACATAAACGATACGATAGCTAAGCAAGCAAATACATAAATGATGCTCCGTCCAATGATATCTAAACATTGAATGATTGCTCCGCCGCCAACTGGTTGCAATACTGCTGCTGCGAACTTATAAATAAATGCGATGCAAAAAATTTGAATCGCTGGAAAAGCGACAATTAAACATAGAATGACGAGTCCGATAATTCCGACTGTGTTTTTTAATAATCCCGACGCACTAATAACTGTATCCGCCGCCTCTGTAAACATTCTTCCTACTACGGGAATAAAGTTTCCTGTTACAAATTTAGCTGTTTTCACAGCGATTCCATCCGCAACAGCTGTCGCTGTTCCTTGTACAGATAATACGCCTAAAAAAATCGTTAAAAAAATACCGATAATCCCGACGCTAACGTTTTGCAGAAGCTTGGACAATTTCGTAACTTTATATTGATCACTCATCGTACTTACAATACTTAATATCGTTGCAAGTAATAAAAGTGGTAGAACGATATAATTCATCAAAAGCCCACTCGTATTCATTAAGAAGATGATAATCGGATGAAAAAACGATACGGATACAACGCCACCACCTGTCGCTATGAGTGCAAGCAAGATAGGTAATAACGCTAATATGAAATCTACCATTGTTTGTATCGTTTCTCTTGCATATGTCATAACGACATAAAAGCTATTTAAAGCGAAAATAATTAGTACCATATATACAACTGCATCGGCTATTTTGCTTACGCTACTCTTTGAAAATGCAGATTGCAGTGATTGCAACAATGCACTAAAAATTGTGAGCATAATGAGCGTTCCGAGTAGTTTCCCATTTGCAACAAGTTCGTGAAATAAGTACTTTAATAAACCTAGCATCCACTCTTTTATAGAGATTTCTTTTTCTCCCTTTACAAACTCCATAAAGCTACCTTTTTGACTCTCTGGTAAGTAACCTCCATATTTTGTAACAAGCCCGTCCCAAAATTGCTTCACATCTTCAATTCCGAGCTTATCCAATTGTTGATCAACGACGTTTGTCTCTACAGGAGAAGCTTGTACAACAACTGGTAAAGAAAAGAAAAGGAAGCAAGCAAATAGCAGCTTAGCTCCAAACCCCCTCAACATTCACTCCCCCTTATCCCGTCGGTAAAAATCCGAGAATAGTTTCAATTACAACCGTCAAAATAGGGATCGCCATAACGAGAATTAAAATCTTTCCAGCTAATTCAATTTTCGAAGCGATTGCCCCCTGCCCTGCATCCTTTGTAATTTGCGCTCCAAACTCAGCGATATAAGCAATCCCAATAATTTTTAGCAACGTTTCTACATATACGTTGCTAACTTTCGCTTCACTCGCTACTCTCTCAATCATTTGTAAAATAGCGTGAATTTGATCGATTAAAAGAAGGAACATTACGCTACCTACGAACACAATAAATAATGACGTAATGCTAGATTTATGCTGATTCAATACAGCCGCTAAAAACGTAGCAACGAGGCCTAATCCGACAATTTGTATAATTTCGATTCGAACCGCCCCCTTTACTGGAAGAGAAAGACACTTTTAATCTTGTCGAATAGTGTATTAATTAAAAATGCGACATGAAATAAAATAACGACAAAACCGACGAGGATAACCCAATTTGCAATATCCTCACGCTTTAATTCTTTTAGTACAGTATGAATGAAAGCTAAAACAATGCCGATTCCGGCGATTTGAAATATTAATCCAACATCAATGGACATCGCCTTTCTCCCCCCTATAGCAGTAAAATTACAATAAGTAGCCCCGCTAGTACTCCTAAGCTCTTAATCATCTTTTCATATTGCAGCTGTAATGCTTTCGCTTCTTCTTCTTCTCTCTCTAAATGTGTAATACATAACCGAATATGTTTTTGTTGTGATTCACGATCATGTTGTCCGAGCGTTTCACCAAATTGCTGCAAAATCTCATACTCAGTTTGTTGAAATGCTGTTAGCTTCCAATTTTCTTTCAAACTATCTATCCAAGCTTCTCTAACTGTTTGTTCTCCACTTTCTAGCCTGCTAGCGAAACTTTGAAATATCCAATTTAACGGCTTCGGCATTTGTTTCACTAATCGCTCAGCGGCTTCAGACAATGGTGTATGCCCATACATAATTTCTGCCTCTAATGATTGCAGTGCCGCTTTTAATAATCTAAGTTGCCTCGGTCTCTCACTGTATCTTTTGGCGTATGAAAACCCGAAAAAGGTGCTGACCGCAACGATTAACACTGCACCAAATATTTTCACCATACGCCCTCAGCCTTTCTATGAGGTAATACCGGTTTTCCATATTTATCTTTCACTTGCATAACTGTTCCTGGCCCTCTTGCTTTTGACAATTCCACAAACCTATCAAAAATGCCGAGCTCTAGCACTGCCTTTAATGATGGGCGTTTCACAACATCATCATAGGAAAATCCATGTGCACTTATAAAAAGCTGAACCCCTGCATGTACAGCCTCCATAATTGCTTCACTATCTTCTTTACGACCAATTTCATCCACAATTAATATATCTGGGCTCATAGAACGGATCATCATCATCATTCCTTCAGCTTTTGGACATGCATCTAACACATCTACTCGTGTGCCAAAGTCATATTGCGGGATGCCTTTCACACAGCCAGCAATTTCTGACCGTTCATCAACAATCCCGACTTTACAAGAAGGAATTTTCGAAGTACTTACACCTTGACTCATGCAACGTGCTACATCTCTTAAAAGTGTTGTTTTCCCCGTTTGCGGCGGGCCAATTACCATCGTGTTTAACCATCGTGATTCATACAAATAGGGCAAAAGCGGTTCAGCAATCCCTATTTTTTGACGAGCAATACGAATATTAAAGGAAGAGACATCTCGAATCATTTTCACTGTGCTTTTTTCTGTAATAACTTTTCCTGCTAAGCCTATTCTATGCCCACCTCGGAGTGTCACATACCCACGCTTTAATTCTTCTTCCATTGTATAAATTGAGAAGTGACTTAACTTATTCAATAAGTAAATAGCATCCTCTGCTGTAACGATATAGTCATAAAAAAACACTTCACCTTGAGCAATACACTCTAGCGGTCTTCCAATTCGAACACGGATTTCCTCTAGAGCATCGTACTGCTTACAATTTTCCACTAACTGCTTCATCGTTTTTGGTAAAACTTCTAATACTTCTTTCATCAGCTTCGCCCCACTATACTCGACTTACTTATTTCAACAACGCGATAAAAATGCAGCCAATTCCAAGCGCTAGAAAAAAGAGTTTCAAGAAAGAGATCTCACTTGCCACACTCGCTATGCCTATTGTCATTGTTAAAATTAATACGGTCGGTCCAACAAACGCCAACATACCATTTATAAACAATGCTTTCTTCGCATCATTCACATAAAGCATAAGCAAAGCGGCGAATATTTCCGCGCTACCTGAAAACAACCGAAGTAGCCCCATTACAAGCACAGATGTTTCCATTGCCGCTAGCCACTGTTTCATTCTCCCACCTTCTCCCATAACGGTTACTAGTGCATGTGCTAAAAAAGAATATATTTGTACAACCATATGCAGAGGTTGTCTATTTCAGAATTAAAAACATAATTTTTATCTACCGCCTATAATAATTTGAATATTCTTAATAATAATGGTATTTTATGGTATATTTATTGAAAAGGAGGGAAAATGATGCAACGAGTTACTTTACTACCACTCGATTTCCGTTATGCAAATGCGATTTTCAAGCTATCAAGTGATCCACATGTAAAAAACGCATTAGGAATAAAAGTAGAAACAATCGAAGACACGAAAGCATTCCTTCTTTTCGCCATAGAAGAAGAACGCCAAAAGAAGTCTTTATCGAGAGTGATTGTAAATGCAGAGAATGAAATAATTGGTCTCACCACACTTAAACATATTAATTACGAGAAGAAACAATCTCACATTGGCAGCTGGCTCGGCTATCCATACTGGGGAAAAGGATATAATGAGGCTGTAAAAAAAGAAATTTTTAAGATTGCTTTTTTAGACTTACAACTTTCCTATGTATTTGCTGGTGCTAAAACGAATAATATTCGCTCTTTAAAAGCACAAGAAAAACTACCTTATATTTCATTACATGTGGAAAACAAGTTTCCATACGAACACGCTGCACTAGAGAAAGAAGTAAGGTCATCTTGCTCTCTGCACGTCGTGTCACGTGAAAAATTTTTAAACTGGTTGGAATTACAAAATGAGGAGGAAAAATATGAAGGCATTGAAAATTAATTTAACCGTTGTAGTAGAATTAGCTCTTATTTATCTTTTTTCATCATTGGTCGGCTGGTCATTCATGGAAGCCTTTTTCCTTGGTAGTTTAGCAATATTTGCAATTACATGGCTAATTATTATGAGTAATCATAGAAACAACATTACGGATCACGCAATCAGTAAAACACTGACTGGCATTGAAACTGGTGAAATAAAACCATTTCAAATTATTTTAACTCCATATATTATGGGTACCCTTTCACTTGTCTTCGTTAGTTTTGTTATAACAGCGATTTATTATTTGCCCTATTTTCTATAAAAAAGCACTCGTGATAATCACGAGTGCTTTTCTACTATGCACGAGAAACGTATTTACCTTCACCAGTGTTGATGATAAGTGTTTCGCCTTCGTTAATGAAGATTGGTACTTGTACAACAAGGCCAGTTTCTAATGTAGCTGGTTTTGTTACGTTAGAAGCAGTATCACCTTTAATACCTGGCTCTGTTTCTGTAACTTGTAATTCAACTGTGTTTGGAAGTTCAACACCAAGTACTTCGCCTTGGTAAGTCATAATAGATACTTCCATGTTTTCTTTTAGGAATTTAAGCTCGCGCTCGATTTGTTTTTCACCAAGTTCGATTTGCTCATAAGTTCCGTTATCCATAAATACGTGAGACTCACCGCTTGCGTATAAGTATTGCATACGACGGTTTTCGATGTGTGCTTTTTCTACTTTCTCACCAGCACGGAATGTTTTCTCTTGAACAGAACCTGTGCGAAGGTTACGTAGTTTAGAACGAACGAATGCAGCACCTTTACCTGGCTTTACGTGTTGGAAATCAAGTACTTGCCAAAGGCCATTATCCACTGCAATTGTTAAACCTGTACGAAAATCGTTTACTGAAATCATGTAAAAAAATCCTCCTGTGTATTACAAAATAATAAGTTCTTTTGGTGATTTCGTAATTACTTCATTACCTTCACTTGTCACAATGATATCATCTTCAATACGTACGCCGCCAATACCTGGAATATAAATACCTGGCTCTACTGTTACAGCCATACCTGGTTCAAGTACTGTATCAGAACGGAATGCTAAACCTGGTGCTTCATGGATTTCAAGACCGATTCCATGACCAGTAGAATGTCCGAAGTATTCACCGTATCCTTTTTCCGTTATGTAATCACGTGTTAACGCATCCGCTTCACGGCCAGTTAAACCAGCTTTAATACCGTTCACACCACGTAATTGTGCTTCTAAAACGATATTATAAATTTCTTTCAATTTATCAGATGGTTCACCAACTGCAATCGTACGAGTAATATCAGAGCAATATCCTTTGTAATAAGCGCCGAAGTCTAATGTAACGAAATCTCCTGTTTCTATCACTTTTTCAGATGCCACGCCGTGCGGTAATGCCGAACGAAGACCTGAAGCAACGATAATATCAAACGAAGAAGATGTTGCTCCTTGTTTTCTCATGAAAAATTCAAGTTCATTTGACACTTCAATTTCAGATACTCCCGGGCGAATGAATGATAGAATATGTTCAAAGGCAGCATCTGCAATCTGTGCAGCTTCCTTTAATATCTTAATCTCTGAATCAGTCTTTATCAAGCGTAACTTTTCTACAAGCCCAGAAGTTGGGATAAATTCAGCATCGATCGCTTCTTTATGAGCTGAATAAGAACTATATGTAAGAGTATCTTGCTCAAAGCCAAGCTTTTGAATTCCTAATTCTTTCACTTGCTTTGCAACTTCATCGATAATTAATCCCGCATGCTGTACAATCTCGTATCCAACCGCTTGTTTAGTAGCTTGCTCTACGTAACGGAAATCTGTAATAAATTGAGCGCGGTTTTTCGAAATGAGTACAACACCAGCTGTTCCTGTGAAGTTAGCCATATATCTACGACTATGTTCATTTGTTAATAAAATACCGTCAATACCAGCCTCATCAAATGCACTTCTTAATCTTTCGATTTTCTCCATTACTTTATGCCTCCCTCAATTTCTCCATTAATGCAAATAACGCTAACTTATAGCCATAAAAACCAAATCCAACAATTTGTCCCGCACAAACAGCTGCCGTCACAGATTCGTGACGGAACGACTCACGCTGATGAATGTTAGAAATATGTACTTCAATAACAGGAATCGAAATGCTTGCAATTGCATCTCGAATCGCATAGCTATAATGCGTAAATGCTCCAGGATTTAAAATGATCCCTTCATATATATCTTCCGCCTCATGAATACGATCGATAATCGCACCTTCATGATTCGATTGGAAACATTCTAACTCCACTCCCATTGTTTCTGCTTCTTGCTTCATATCTGCTTCAAGTGTCGCTAGCGTGCCCTTTCCATATACATTTACCTCTCTGACACCGAGGCGATTTAGGTTAGGACCGTTTACGAGGAGTACCTTTTTCATATGCTTAAAACTCCTTAATATTAAATGTCTATATAACATTTTAACATAGGAGTTACTTGTTTGAATAGTTTGTCTTCTCTTCCCCTTCTCGCTCGGCCTTATTGGTATTTACTGCGTAAGAAACAGAGTATGCTATAAATACACCATACAATATAAAAATGCATATCGTCGTCACAATTGTTTCTTTCGGTAAATGGAGTGCACTTTTAATAGCAGGCGCTATTAACCCCACTCCGAAAAATAGTAACGCCCACCAAAATAGACCATAAATAATCCCTGGCAGAATTCCTTCAAACTTTGCCAAAAACGCTTTATACAAAAAGGCAATTAAAATCGAAAGTAGTCCCATACAAACAATTCCTGACACATTTCCCCATACCCCTTCTTTCCAACTTCCAAAGGCAAATGGTAGAAGTAAATAGTTCGGTCCCGCTTCTGTAAATGAAAATATATGAAGAAAATACCATATTCCTCCCCAAAAGAGTCCACCAAATAAACCAATTTGCACAAAATTTCTTGTTCCTATATGTTCTTGACTCACATCAACACCTCCGCTCAATAGTATGCCCGAAACTATTTTGAACCATGTTTAAATACTGCGAAATTTGTCTATAAAAAGAATAAGAAATGTCCGACTCTCGTAACATTTTTCCTTGTCATCTACTTGTATTTGTCGATAAAATAAAGGAAACTCGGTGATTGTCTTATTTCAAAACGACAGAACCCAGTATGACAATTGCCTCTTTTTCTACATAAGAGAGAAACAAATACAGGTTGGTGTTAACATGGCAGAAGAGTCAAAACAAATATATGGCGGGCAAGCAGTCATAGAAGGAGTTATGTTTGGCGGTAGAGAATATACTGTTACAGCGGTTCGTCGTAAAGATAAATCGATTGAATTTTATCGATTACCACGCGTTCGTAATAAAGCATTATCTATCCTGAAAAAAATTCCATTTTTACGAGGGATTGCCGCTATTGTGGATGCAAGCGCGAACGGGGCAAAACATTTAAACTTTGCTTCAGAACGATTTGATGTTCACCCAGAAGAAGATGAACAAATTGCAAATAAAAAAGAAGAACAATCGAAGTTAACGATGGTATTAGGAGTTGCAGCAGTTGGGGTTTTATCTTTCATATTCGGTAAAGTCATTTTCACAGCAGTTCCTGCATTACTAGCTGAATTAACGAGACCGATTTTCCCATCTCATACAGGGCAAATCATTGTCGAAAGTGTCATTAAGCTCCTGTTATTACTGAGCTATATATACTTTATTTCTTTAACGCCACTCATTAAGCGGGTATTTCAGTACCATGGTGCGGAGCATAAAGTAATTAATGCCTATGAGAATAATCTTTCATTGACTGTAGAAAATGTTCAAAAACAAACTCGCCTTCATTATCGTTGTGGCAGTAGCTTCATTATATTTACAGTCATTATTGGAATGTTTGTTTATTTCCTTGTCCCTACAGATCCACTTTGGGCCAGAGTGGTAAACCGAATTTTATTAATTCCAGTCGTTCTCGGTATTTCTTTTGAAGTGTTACAATTTACGAATCGATTACGCGATATTCCAGTATTACGCATACTTGGATATCCCGGATTATGGCTACAACTATTAACAACGAAAGAACCAACAGATGATCAAGTGGAAGTAGCCATTGCATCGTTTGAAGAATTATTACGTTTAGAAAACAAACAATAATTATTTAAAAATGGTGTTCAACTCCTTTCCTCATCGTTAATATACTAATTTTAATATATGTTTTTAGGAGGTGTTCCTTATGAACGGTCGTTCGTTTACTTTCGCTATATTTGTGCTTATTATCGGATTAGCAATATTCGGCCTTGTTTCATCTGTCATTACAGATCCAATGGGAGTGTTAAGAAATATTGGTATCATGTTGGCTGTCGTTGGTATCTTTTATTTACTCTACAAAATGTTTACAAACTCTAGCGGTTCAGCAAATTCGCAAAGCTCATATAAGCGCGCTGCAAAACAATCGAGCCGCAAGCATGGGAAACAAAATGTAGCACCCCTAAGCAATTCTTTCTTTAAATCAAACGCTTCTAATGACAAAGGGAAAAAAGGGAATCTTTCTTCTTTAAAGCGAAAAAGAAAACAATCTCATTTAACTGTCATTGAAGGTAAAAAAAACAAAAAGAAAGACCGTGCTTCCTTTTAGGAAATACGGTCTTTCTTTATATTTTGCAGTACTTCTTTCAAGCTTTTATCTTTCATACTTTCAATTCGAAGATGATGATTTTCAAAGGGTAAATTCCGTGTTACATCATTCGGTACAACAACGCACGTTAACCCTGCCGCAATTGCTGCTTTCAATCCGTTTAACGAGTCTTCAAATACAACGGCTTCAGACGAATCTATCCCTAAACCTTCTATTGCCACTCGGTAAAGTGCTGGATCTGGTTTTACCTTCTCAACATCTTCTCTCGTTTTAATGACTTCAAAATAATCTCGAATTTGTAGCTCTTCCAAAAAAGGAATAACCCATTCTCTAGATGAACTGGAAGCTAATGCGATTTTTAATCCCATTTCTTTCGCTTCTTGTAAGTATTCTTTTACCCCGTCACGAGCTTCTGTTATTTTCATTTTCTCTTTATGTAAAGTTTTCACTTTTTCTTTTAATGCATGCTTGTTAAACTTCTCTTTTAATTGATCATTTAAATATGCATACAGTACATCATCTGTCGTTCCAATACACTTTGCAAATTCCTCTAAAGGTAAATCTCCACCATACTCACGAACGGCGTCTCTGAAAGAGTGAAACCATATTGTTTCTGTGTCCACAATTAATCCATCAAAATCAAAAATAATTGCTTTCATAATTCTCCCATCCTTTTCGATTGAAATAAAAAAGGAAACGACATACGTTCCCTTTAATTACTTTTCTCTTCATTTGCTTTTTGAACACCACGAAGTGTTTCCACTCGAACCTCATCTTGTTCAAAGTATTGCACTAAATCACCAATGCGATCAATTGCTTCCCAGCTTAAATGATGTTCAATTCCTTCTACATCATTGTAAATCTTACTTTCATCCACACCGATAATACGCATAAATTGCTCTAGCAAGTCATGACGGTATACGAGACGTTCTCCAATTTTTTTACCTTTTGATGTTAATACAAGCCCTCTATATTTTTCATAAATTAGATATTCATCTTTGTCTAATTTTTGCACCATTTTTGTTACAGAGGATGGATGTACACTAAGCGCTTCAGCAATATCAGATACGCGGGCATAACCCTTTTCATCAATCAACAAATAAATTTGTTCAATATAATCTTCCATACTAGGGGTAGGCATCGGTTTCCTCCATCCAATTTCATTTTGCTCATTCCGTACGAAGCAATCAATAAAATGATACACCAGAAAGAATAACGTGACAAGTTGAAAACAAGCCTAAATATATAAAACAAAAAAGAATCTGTATTTGTATACAGACTCCTCTTAAGTAAAGTATTGTATTTCTGCATCAGGAAAAAACTCATATATATAGCCTCTTATTGTTTCTTCCAATACTTCCGCATCATCTTTTTTATATACGTATTTCCCGATGCCGTACCGTCCCCATTTATATTTACGCTTCTCTTCATCCATTTCAAGCTTCGTACTCGGATAACGCTCCTGAATGACCTTTTTTGCTGGTTTTGTAAAGCGATGTTGAATTAATTCAAATGTTAAATTCGGTATGGACAAATCTTTTAGTGCATTGTACAGTCTTTCAAATAATTCACGGTATCCTTCTTCCCATCCTTCATGCATATAAAGTGGCGCAACTATAAAACCAAGTGGATAATCAGCGCCTGCTACTTTACGTGCTGCTTCAATACGCTCTTCAAAGGGTGACGTCCCCGGCTCAAAATTTTTAATTACATACCGTGAATTAATACTAAACCTAAAACGAGTTTTCCCATTATGTTTTGCATCTAACAAATGATCAACGTGCGAATATTTCGTAACGAAACGTAAACGCCCATGCTCACTTTCTCCAATGAATTCAATCGCCCGCTTTAATGCATGTGTTAAATGATCGATCCCAACGATATCTGATGTACAAGCAGCTTCAAACCTTGTTATTTCAGGTGCTCTTTCATCCATATATTGCTGTGCCTTCTCAAATATTTCATCAAGATTCACATACACGCGAACGTAAGGCTTACTCCCAAGTGTCGTTTGCAAGTAACAATAATGACAATGTCCCATACATCCTGTTGCAAGCGGAATTGCATATTCAGCTGACGGTTTTGATGTATCAAACTTTAATGTCTTCCTCACCCCAACGACAAGCGTCGCTTTTGCATTACGATACTTTTGCAAATCATTTTCACCCGGCAAATTTCGAATTTGATTATGGGATGTCGTTTCACGAATCTCTAATCCCATCTTCGTAAACTTCTCATACAGCTCTTTTCCAAGCGGATATTCAAGTGCCTTCGGTTCAAAGTAAACGAGTTTTGGCATAAACGGTTTCATATACTTCCCTCCTCTCGTTAGTATGGGGAACGCGGAAAAATTAAAACGCATTAAAGTTTTCCACCTCGGTAACTTGCGTTGCAAGTTACCGAATGTTACAATTTGGATAACAGCTACCTTGCACAGCAAGTTACCTGAGTAAAAGGTGGTGAAATCATGCACAGCCAAATGTTAAAAGGTGTACTCGAAGGTTGCATCCTATACATCATTTCACAAGAAGAAGTGTACGGATATGCACTGAGTACAAAATTAAATAAACACGGATTTACATTCGTAAGTGAAGGAAGCATATATCCGTTATTGTTACGTATGCAAAAAGAAAAATTGATTGAAGGAACATTAAAAGCCTCCTCACTTGGGCCAAAGAGAAAATATTATCACGTAACGGATAAAGGATTAGAACAGCTTGAAGAATTTAAACAAAGCTGGGGAATGGTTTCAACAACGGTGAACAATTTATTACAGGGGGAGTGATGGGGATGGAAGCGAAAGATTTAATCGAACTAAATAACGAAAAGCGTAAATTATTAACTACAGAAAATGAAAACGCCTATAGCGACATGTTAATATACATCCGCTTAGCTAAAGTGCCAGAATACCATGCGGAAGAATTGCTAATTGAAATTCTAGATCACCTTATTGAAGGGCAGCAAGAAGAAAAAAATGCTTATGATATGTTCGGCGATGACTTACAGGCATACTGCGATGAACTAATTGCTGCCCTACCTAAGCCAAGTTTATGGGAACAATTATCGATTCCTTTATTTATAACTAGTTATTTATTAGCAATATATTTTGCTGTTTCTTCCGTAATTGCATTGGTATTTCCCTTATTTTCAAATGAAGCACGTTTTAAATTTGTACACATCGATTTCATTTATCTGCTTGCATTTATATTGTCCGTACATCTTATGATACGTTTTGTTTTCGATTTTATAAATACTGATTTATTTAAAAATAAAACAACTATTTGGAGGCATATTGGAGGATTTTTCATACGCCATAGCCTATGGATACTATTAATCGGTATTTCCTTTTTATTTATTAAACAGCCCTATACTACATTACAAATCTCACCTTGGATTGGCGCTTTACTGGCTATCTCTTGCTATGCACTATACAAAATCTTCTTCAAAAGAGAATATTTAGACTTTAAAAAGGAGTAACGATACGATGACCGAAAAAGAAATGGTTCAGTTAAACAATGAAAAAAGAAAGTTATTAACAGCTGAAAACGAAGCTGCTTATGGTGATATGCTTATTTATTTACGCCTTACTAGCGTTCCACAAAAACAAATGGAAGAATTACTTTTAGAAATATTGGATCATCTTTTAGAAGCGCAAGAAGACGGTAAAACTGCACATGACATTTTCGGAGAAGATTTAAAAGCGTACTGCGATGAATTAATTAAGTCTTCGGAACATCAAAATTCTTTCCAACAAGCTGCCGTTATTCGGTTTGCAGTTAGTTTATTATTATCTGTTCAAATTGGATGCGATACATTCACTACTCTTATTCAAAAATTATTTTCAAATACAAACACTTCAGGAATCCCATTTAGTATTCCTGGAACAATATTATCTGCTATTGTTTTAGCAATTGGCGCTTTCATAACTTTTTCTTTATTTAGACGTTTTTCTTTTACAATAATGGTTTCCTGGAAACAAAAAGTACTCCTCTTATTATCAGTATTTATACCTTTTATCTTATCAGTTTTTTCAAACGTATTTTTCAAAACACGTCCATACTTATTTTATAATTTGTCTATTTTGCAAGGTGCCCTTGTTACACTTTCTTTTTATATTTTATACAAATTTTTATATAAAACATCTAAATTTTAACAGCCCTTCAAAAGGCTGTTTTTCTTCTGTCTAATTTTACAAATTGAAAAATTTCATAAAGAAAATAAGAAAAATGCAAAATAATTAAAGTTAATTGTTGACGTGATGCTTTTATTATCGGTATCATAAATCTTCGTGAGCAATTATTTTTCGTTATACGATTTTTTTATTATTACTGAATTTTTGAGAGGAGAAATTAGATGTCAGTTAAGAAGAAAACGCAAGTACGCACCGGCAAAATGGTACGTGAACTAATGTTAGCAGACGAAGATGTAAATGCTTCGCTAATTATGGTATATAGTGAAAACGGTGTAAACGCAGAAATTAAAATCGAGGGCTTAACGCCGAAATGTAACGAAGAATTATTTTTGAGCGGAAACGTGGATTGGAACAAGAGTGTTATTTATAAAATTGTTGATTTCACTGGAAACGCTGAAGTTGGTAAAGTTACATTAACAGCGATGAACAAAAATAATGTTTCTCTAGAAATAGAACGCGTTATGTGGAGTAAAGAAAATAAAGAGGCTGCTGAACAAGAAGAAACAGTTGTAGAAACTACTCCGAAAAAAGAAGTAGTTGTAGAAGCTCCAAAAGCAGTTACACCTGCTCCAAAGCCTGTTACACGTGTAGAAACACCTGCTACAGCACCAACACCGAAGCCTACTCCGGCATCGAAGCCAGTAAGTGTAGAAGCAGCTGTGGAATTATCTACTCCAGCACCTGTGAAACGAGAAGTACCAACTCCGGTTACAAAGCAAGAGACAGCACCGGTCGCGCCTGCAAAACCGAAGCAACCTGCTTTGACTGAAACAAATTCAAAACTACAAGAAAATTATGTGAAACTCGTGAAAAAGACAATTGAAGTTTGTCAAGATTACGAGCTTGGCATCGACATAGATGATTCTATTGAAGGCTTAAAAGAAGAACTACAAAGCCAAGGTATTAGCGTTACATTTGACAAAGAAATTATGGACGTTGTCAATCGCCTTCGTTCTTTACAAGATAAAGGAATCAAAGTAGAAAAAGTACTTAATTTACTATAAAAAAATAAGAGGCGGCAATTGCCACCTCTTATTTTTTATAATTCCATTCTTTACTTTCATACTTTTCTTTTGCTAACGTTTGCACTTCATGTAATTGTTCTTCTGTTAATTCATACGGAACAAGCTCTACATCTAATCCTTTTTCAAACCCAACCTCAAACGCTTTAATTAACTGCTCGATTGTAAACGTACGGTCTGTTAATTCATTAATTGCTACCGCTTTAGATGAGAACATACTCTTCATACGTTCTTTCACACGTTCATTCGGGAATAAAAACAGATCATATAACTCATCTAAATCTATTTCTAATGGAATCGACCCGTGCTGTAAAATAACGCCTTTTTGACGTGTTTGCGCACTACCTGCGATTTTTCTTCCTTCTACTACAATTTCATACCAAGACGGCGCATCAAAACATACGCCTGAACGTGGATTTTTTAAATTTTCACGATCTGCTTCTGTTTTTGGAACTGCATAATACGCTTCTAACCCTAATGCTTTAAAACCATCTAATAAACCTTGCGAAATAACACGATACGCTTCTGTAACTGTTTTTGGCATATTTGGATGATCTTCAGACACAATAACACTGTACGTTAATTCTTTATCATGTAGTACACCCCTGCCGCCTGTTTGACGACGAACGAATCCATATTTCTTTTCGTTAACTACATCCATATTAATATCTTTTTCAACACGCTGGAAATATCCGACTGTTAATGTTGGTACTTCCCATTCATAAAAGCGAATAGTTGGTGGCATTTTCTTTTCACTTTGCCAATTTAATAGACATTCATCTAACGCCATATTAAATGCCGGTGAACATTGACCAGAGTTAATATAACACCATTTTTCTTTTCCCATCCTGCACCTCATATAACCAATTATTTTTCACATTCTCTAGTCTACCAAATTCGACAAAATTTGTGAAAGAATACGAAATTTCTTCTTATATACAAATGAATCTGTTGCATAAATACATACGGGCATTATAATATTGAAAGTAGGATAAGAAAAAAGGGAGCGATAGAATCGTGTCAACAACTTGGATTATTTTATTAGCCGTAATCGTAGCGTTCATCGGTTACACTGTATGGATGTATTTCTATCAGAAGAAATTAATTACAACACTTTCAGAAGAAGAGTTTCGCGCTGGCTACCGTAAAGCACAGCTTATCGATATTCGCGAAGCAGACGAATATACTGCAGGGCATATTTTAGGCGCACGTAACATTCCGTTATCACAAATTCGCCTTCGTCATAAAGAACTTCGTAAAGATCAACCAGTTTACTTATACTGTCAAAGTGGATTCCGTACCGGTCGTGCGGCTCAATACTTAAAGAAACAAGGCTACAAAGATTTCTACCAATTACAAGGTGGATTTAAAACGTGGACTGGAAAAATTAAAAAGAAATAATAACATACAAAAACTAGCTGAATAATTCAGCTAGTTTTTTCATTTGAAAACTTTCCACGTTATTCTCACACATTTTGACAAAAATTCTTTTATAGACGCAAGAAAGACCCCTATCATTCTCACGCCCAAATAAAAAGGTTACGCGAATAACAGAAGTCATATTTATAACATAGTTTGTGAAAAGCTTTTCAGGTCAAGATTTTTTTCATTCTTATTATTTTCCCTTTATAATAAGAGGAAGAGGTGATACATATGGCCAATATAAAACAAATTGCAAAAACCGCTGGTGTATCCATATCAACTGTTTCTCGCGTCCTGAATAATCACCCTTACGTAAAAGAAGAAAAACGTAAGCGTGTTCTAGATGCTGTTGAAGAATTGAACTATGCCAAAAATATAAATGCTATTCATTTAATAAAAGGAAAAACATATACGATCGGTGTTATGCTCCCTTTCATTAACCTTCCATACTTCAGTACCATTATTGAAGGAATCGGTAACGAAGCGTTAGCAGCTGGATATCACATTAATTTATGTCAAACGAATTACGATAGTATCGAAGAAATTCGTGTTCTGGAAATGATGAAAATGAAACAATTCGACGGGATGATTATTTGCTCTCGAACGAGTTCATGGGAACAAATTGAACCTTTCGCAAAATTTGCTCCTATTATTTCATGCGAAAAAATGCACCACCCCCTCATTTCATCTGTCTACGTAGATCATTATGAAGGCTTCCGTCTCGGCACCGCCTATTTACTCAATAAAGGTCATGAAAAAATCGGGATTTGTTTAGCAAGAAAAACAAGTGTAAATTCTATGGAACGTGAAAAAGCGTTTGCTGATACACTTCGTAACGAAAGCAAAACGTTACATCCCGAATGGATTTTTCACCAATGCTATACAATGCAAGACGGTGCACAAATACTCCATCGTATTGTAAACATGAAAAATCGTCCAACCGCTATTTTTACAGCGAACGATCAAGTTGCAGCTGGTTTATTAACAGAGGCTCGAAAGCAAGGTCTTCGAGTACCCGAAGATCTTGCTATCCTCGGATTTGATAATCATGAAATTTCAAAGGCGTTAGAAATTTCAACAATTGAACATCCCGGTCTCGAAATGGGCTCACATGCGTTTTCTTTATTCCATAAACAAATCCAAAGCGAGCAAATTATCGGGAACGCAAAAGAGCTTTCATTCCAGTTAATCGAACGAGATACTGTCTAATAAGAGCGTTACCTATAGCGCTCTTTTTCAGCTCTTCACCTATTGACTTTATATTTTTACTCGCATATAATAAACCTAACGAACGGTAGGTAGGGGATGAAAATGACATCAAACCGCATTAAAGCTGTAGCACTTTCTCATTTCGCACGCTACGGCTACGAAGGAACTTCATTAGCAAATATTGCTCAAGAAGTCGGGATTAAAAAACCATCAATTTACGCACACTTTAAAGGAAAAGAAGAGCTATATTTTACATGCTTAGAATCCGCTCTTCAAAAAGATTTACAGAGCTTCACAGGCGATATCGAAAAGTTTTCCAATTCGTCTACTGAAGAATTGCTCTTACAGCTACTAAAGGGCTATGCAAAACGATTTGGTGAAAGTGAAGAATCAATGTTTTGGTTACGAACTTCTTATTTTCCGCCTGATGCATTTCGCGAACAAATTATTAATAAAGCAAATGTACACATTGAAAACGTCGGAAAACTTTTATTCCCTGTATTTAAAAGAGCAAGCGAACGAGATGAGTTGCATAACATTGAAGTAAAAGACGCCTTAGAGGCTTTTCTATGCTTACTTGACGGTCTTATGGTTGAACTACTATACGCAGGTTTAAATCGTTTTGAGACACGTTTAGACGCTTCTTGGAAAGTATTTTGGCGTGGACTTTCAAACTGACGGATTGCTCCTTTGCAATGCGTCGTTTTTAAGCCCTTTACCTAACGACTGGTAGGAAGGAGAAATGACATATGGCATGGATTTATGTAATCTTAGCTGGTATTATTGAAATCTTTTGGGTAATTGGATTAAAACACGCAGAGGCTCCACTTGAATGGGCTGGTGTTGCGTTATTAATTACAATTAGTTTCGTCTTATTATTTAGAGCTTATAAAGATTTACCTGTTGGTACTGTATACGCAGTCTTCACTGGAATTGGAGCTGGTGGAATCGTTCTTACAGAAATTTTCGTTTTCGGAGAGCCATTCTCTATCGTAAAAGTATTATTAATTGGTTTAATCTTCTTTGGCGTAATTGGTTTAAAACGAGTAACAGAAGAAAAAGAAGCGAAGGAGGCCGCATAAAATGGCTTGGGTATTTTTAATTCTAGCTGGTATTTGTGAAATTATTGGTGTACTCTTTATGAAAGTAGCCACTGAAAAGAAAGGCTGGGCACCAAAAGTTATTTTAATTGCTAACTTCGGCGTAAGCTTCTTCTTCTTATCCCTTGCGATGAACACATTACCGATGGGAACTGCTTACGCGATTTGGACTGGAATCGGAACTGCCGGAAGTGCACTTCTAGGCATCCTTATTTTCCGTGAATCAGCGGATTGGCGTCGCCTTGCTTTCTTAAGCTGCATTCTATGCGGCGCTGTTGGCTTAAAACTATTAAGCTAACGTGAGGTGAATGTCATGTGGAAAGAAAAAGGGAAGCAACTGTTAGCATGGATCACACTTAGTATCGTCATTCTATTACAAATAAGTTTTCACATAATAGAATGGTTGTTTCATAAAGTAGTATCCATTCTCACATTCCTTCCTAACATGACACTTGAAATAATATCAATCGTCTGGTCCATTATTGCCTCCATTGCAATCGTCATTATATGGAGTATCGCCAGGCTATGGAATAAGTTATTTAAAAAGGACAGTTCTTCTGAAAAAGAGTAACTGTCCTTTTTTATATTCATTCAGACTTTCTATAAAAGTTTGATGTGATAAGACAAAACAGACCGACTATGGCAATACTTATACCAACCCCTTTATGCAAACTAGGAAATAACGGTGGTATATCTGAATAAGCATTTGCTAATATGAGACCAATTGAAAATAAAAATACCCCTATTCTATATAACCATTTTCTTTTGCTCATCATTCTCCCCTCCTAAAATTTTTCATACACTCCTTTCTTTTGGACATACTACCTAAAAAAGGAGTGAATAATATGCAAAATTCCGTACATAAGCAGATCCTATTTTTATTTTTCCTCTTTCTTATTCTCGTTATCGTTTTCAGCTTTATATTACATACTCCAAAAGATGTTGTACCGAATAGCCTCTCTGTTTATAAAGTGAAACTTTAATCAGTGGGGGTTTTGTTCATCCCCCACTGATTATTAGTTGAACCAATCGGACTTTTACTTTCCTATTGTCGTTATTGAAGAAGGTGCCTTTTATAGGGCACCTTTTAAAATTCTCTCTTCTCATACAATTTCACTGAAACAAAGACAGATACTATGAACATGCATATTGAACTAATGAATAACACGCTGTTATATAGTTGAATTTGTTCTAGGTTGATTCCAAAGAAAATAGAAGAAACGGCCATAGGTGCTATTAGTATAAAAATCGCAATAAAAATAGTTTTTTTATAGGCCAACCAAAACGATATCGGTAAAACAAAGCTTAAATACACTAAAATAAAGCTAATACTAGCAACCATTGTCGTTTCAATAAATTCAAATAGGTTAACCCCATTCTTCATTCCCATCGTAAAACAACCGACCATTACACTTATAAAAAGAATAATAATTGCTACTATATATTTCGCATACACGATTTGTTTTTTTAATATTGGTAAACTATTTACTATAACTTCACTCTCATTTTTACTATCTGCTTCAAATGTTTTTACTGTTGCTCCAATTGTAATAATTACGGACATAATTATGAACAGATTTTCCGTATCTGTTAAGGCCATATAAAAGAAAACAGGATACAGTATGTACCAAATTAAAAACTTCCATTGAATGATGAAATCTTTTAAAATTAGTTGCTTCACAATCGCTCCCTCCTTATAAATCACGCTCATTGTACAAACGAATTGAGAAAAACATAGACATAACATATAAAAGAAGCAATCCTGCTATAAAACAAATATTTACGACTAGACTCGTGTTCCAAGCATTTTCTACATCTAACCAAACGTTACTTACAATCAATCCACTCAAGTATCCCAATGCAAGTCCGGCGAACGGAGCAATTTGTTTGGCACTGCTATATCCTACTGAGAATTCAATCGGAAGTACAATTATGCTACAAACAAACCCACCTGTTATACCTCCGAGAATTTCTCCCCACAGCATAAATCCAGTCATATGCTCATTTTGCAACTGTATGAAACCAATCACTAGTGAGAAACATCCACCTAGAGCAACTAAAGTACTTACAAATATGTATTTCCCTATGACAAGATCTTTACGGTCAAACGGTAAACTATTTACTATCAGTTCACTTTTATTTTTCCCCTCATAACTCATTGACAGTATCATGCCAAGAGCAGGTACAAACATACTAAATGTCATCAAAAAACTATCACTACTAAAATCAACAATGAGCAGAAACAAAAAACATATAAGATAAACAAACCCTAACTTTCTTTGCATCATCATATCTTTTAAAACTAATTGCTTGATCATGTATTGCACCTCCTAATATGAAAATGTCCCTTCTATAACTCTGCCTGCTGAAACATTTTCATTGAGAGGAACATTGATATGAATATACTCACTAATACTCCAATACCAAGAACACTCATTGCTTGTGTAGCCTCTTGAGAGTGAAGTACTTTTAACATAATTGTTTTATCACCAAAAATATTGCACATAAGACCAATCATACCCATTAAAGGAAACAGCATAATCAAATTCAAGACTGTAATAACTTTATATCCCCCAATGTAATTAGTCGGTATCGTTACTACACAATAAATCAAAGTTGCTACTATTGCTGAAAACACTGCATATCCAGGAATAACTATATCTCTGTCTAATAAAATATTTCCTAATATTATGACTATAAAAGTTATACTCAAACCAGCTATAATAAATAATGTGCTTGAAATATATTTAGATATAACTATCTCTTTTCTCGTTATAGGCAAACTCACTAATACTTTTTCTGTTTTACTTTTCTCCTCATGATAAAAAGAAATATAAATAATTGTACTACATGTTATAAATAATCCTATTGCAATCCCCATTGGTTCGACGGAATTCTTAAAAATAGATAAAATAGGGATTAAAAAATAGAAAGGAAACATCTTCTTCTGTAAAAAAAACTCCTTCAAAATCAACTGTTGCATATGAATTCTCCTCTCTATAAATCACGCGTTTCATAAATTTTAATTGTAAGAAGCATAGAAACGATATAGACACTAGCTAATATAATTCCTCCAATTATAAATACACCAATATGCACCGGGTTCATAATCCACTCCATGAATGGAGGCGTTGTTTCATCCAATCCATCACTAATAAATAGCCAAAGAATTACACCTACTCCCATTGATGCTGCTGATACTATACTTCTCACTACCTTTGATTTTGTACCATAATAACTGGGGAAAAACATTGCAACAAAAAGCAAGGCGTAAACAGCTCCATTTATTACTTCATACCATGGAATTTCAATGTATAGATTCGGATGGTATGTACCGATATCACCAATTACCACAATGCCTCTTATAAGAAAAACAACTAACATCGTAGAAAGAATGGCACCGACAATAAATATTGCACAGGAAATATATCTAGCAATAATGATATCCTTTCGACTTACTGGTAAACTATTTATAATAATGTCACTTTTATTTCTTTCATCCATAAAGGTTAACGTCATAACGGAGGAAAGGGTTATAAATAGACAACTCATCGGAAATAAAAATTCACCACTTGGCTCTAACATAAAAAACAAAAGAGGCATAACAAAATTCACTAACCACATTACCCGAAAAAAGAACAAATCTTTATATACGAGCTGACGCATAGGCACTTCTCCCTTTCGCGGTGTAAACGATAATATCATCTAATGTAGGCTTTTCTAGTACAACCTCATTTCCAAACCAGTCAATAATTGCTTGTTTATCCTTCGCTAAACCTTCAAAACCAAATTTATTTTTTCGTAATCCAACAAATAGTTCTTTTCCTTCTCGATCTAATAAATCATTACTTCCTTTTACGATTACGTAGTTCTCCATCAAGTCTTCTTTTTCACCAGTAAATATAATTTCTCCATCGTTGATAAACGTAATATAATCTGCAATGCGCTCTAAATCTGTTGTAATGTGCGTTGAGAATAATACCGATACTTCATCTTCCATTACAATTTCTTGCAACATATAAAGTAATTCACTTCGAACAACTGGATCTAATCCTGCTGTTGGTTCATCCATGATGATAAATTCTGCGTGGTGCGAGAGCGCGATGGCAATCGCAAATTTCATTTTCATTCCTTTTGATAATTCTTTAATTTTTTTATACTTCGGAACTTGCAATCTATGCATATACGATTGATACTGCTCTTCATCCCACTTTTTATATAACGGTGCAATAATACGCTTCATTTGCTCACACGTTAAATCTTCGTAATAATGATTTTCATCATATACAAAGCCGATATTTTGCTTTATTTCCTTTTCGGCTTTCTTATTGTCCTTGCCAAAAATTTTTATATCGCCGCTATCTTTTCTAATTAAATTCATAATCATTTTGATCGTCGTACTTTTCCCGGCTCCGTTCGGTCCGACAAATCCCATAATATATCCGCGTGGTAATGTAAAACTTATATTTTTTACTGCAAAATCTTCATAACTTTTACATACGTTTTTTAACTCTAACATCTCTTATTCCCCCTCATATAAACACGCAATCATCTGCTGTAATTCTTCAAGTGAAAGCTGTAACGCTTTACTTTCATTTACAATCTCTTCCGCTTTACTTTCCAATAGACGAAGCCTTTGTTCTTTTAATAGTTCATTATTTTTACGTGAAACATAAGTCCCCTTCCCAGCAACAGTTTCTATATATCCTTCTTTCTCAAGCTCCTCGTACGCACGCTTCGTAGTAATTACACTAATCTGTAATTCCTTTGCTAAGCTACGAATAGACGGTAATTGGTCTCCACCCTTTAAACCACCATTTAAAATAAGCTGGCTTAATTGTTTTCTTATCTGTACATAAATAGGGTCTTGGGAAGAATTCGAAATAATAATATTCATGTTTTCCTCCAGTGTGTATATACTGTATATAACTTATATATACAGTATATACACACCATCCTATTTTTGGCAAGAAAAAAAGACCAACATTTTCCTGTTGGTCTTTCGTATATGTATCACTTTTCAAAGCGATCTAACATCTCATCTCTCATTCCGAAACTCACTACCGCAATTCCTACATACATAAACAGAAGGAACGCCGGATGAACTGTGTTGTACCAAGTGCTATCAACAATTAAATAAATCGTTAATGCCACAACAAGAACAAACGCTAAGATAAACATATAAAAGTGTCTTGTACTACCCATGATAAACTCCTCTCTTCTCACTTCACCATTCAACAGTATATTTTATCGAATAATTCGATATGACTCAAGGTTAACTTTCTGTTATGTAATCAAGTTCCACCTTTACAATGTCCTCACATGCTATTGAAATGATCGTTCCTTGCTTATCAATTGCCGTCACTTCTCTATTATCCATTACACGATGCGCTACTCTTTCTAACACTTTTCCTTGGTCTCGATAGCAAAATTCTTTTACATCTTTAATTGTTTCTCCATTTTCTAAATGGTATACCATTCTATAACATCGATATCCCACACTTTCACCCCCGTCTTGCTCGTTTTTTCACATATACATAAAAATGAGTAATTTTTGCTCATCACATCTTCTTAATTTCAATAAAATTCTAACAAAAATAAATACTTTTATCAAACTGACTTTTTCAACAAAATCACCTATAAAACTGCCTCTTTACACCATTATGAAACAAAAAATATAAATTTTTAACATTTTCTTCACCACTTCTGCATAAAGTGAAACTTTAATCAGTGGGTGTTTTTGTTCCTCTCTACTGATTACCAGGCCACAAATTGCGGAACAAATTCTCCATACAAAAAAGAACTCGCATATAGCGAGTTCTTCCTTTGTTATTCTAATCAAACTTGTACAGGAGCTGGCTTTTCATAACGTAAAACTGGTTTACGTGCAGCCATCGTTTCATCTAAACGTTTAATGACTGTTGTATGCGGTGCTTCTTGTACAACTTCTGGATTTTCTTCTACTTCTTTAGCAATTTGAATCATCTTATCAATGAAACCGTCTAAAGTTTCTTTTGATTCTGTTTCCGTCGGCTCAATCATAATACATTCTTCCACATTTAACGGGAAGTAAATTGTTGGTGGATGGTAACCGAAATCAAGCAGGCGTTTTGCGATATCTAATGTACGTACACCAAGTTTCTTTTGACGACGACCTGATAATACAAACTCATGCTTACAATGTCTATCGAATGGAAGATCATAGAATGGTGCTAATCTTCTCATCATATAGTTCGCATTTAATACCGCATACTCCGTTACTGCACGCAAGCCATCTGGACCCATAGAACGAATGTATGTGTATGCACGAACGTTAATTCCGAAGTTACCGTAGAATGGTTTTACGCGCCCAATTGCTTCTGGACGATCATAGTTAAAGTGATAGCCATTTTCCGTTTTCTCTAAAATTGGTTTTGGTAAGTACGGAATTAAATCAGCTTTCACACCTACTGGACCAGAACCTGGGCCACCGCCGCCGTGAGGACCTGTAAATGTTTTATGAAGGTTTAAATGCACAACGTCAAATCCCATATCTCCTGGGCGCGCTTGGCTTAATACTGCATTTAAGTTTGCACCATCATAGTATAATTTACCGCCTGCATTATGGACGATTTCTGCCATTTCTAAAATATTTTCTTCAAATAAACCTAATGTATTAGGATTTGTTAACATAAGTGCTGCTGTTTCTTCATTTACAACACGTTTTAAATCTTCTAAGTCAACAAGACCATGTTCATTTGATTTTACTGTAATTGTTTCAAAACCAGCTACAGTTGCAGATGCTGGATTCGTTCCGTGAGCAGAGTCAGGAACAATTACTTTCGTACGGTTAAAGTCACCATTTGCTTCATGGTATGCACGAATTAACATTAAGCCTGTCCATTCTCCGTGTGCACCAGCTGCTGGTTGTAATGTAACAGTATCCATACCTGTAATTTCAATTAAATGCTCTTGTAAATCGTACATTAATTCCATTGCACCTTGTACTGTCTTTTCATCTTGCAACGGATGAATATTTGCAAATCCTGCGAAACGAGCTACACTCTCATTAATTTTCGGATTATATTTCATCGTACAAGATCCAAGTGGATAGAAACCAGAATCAACACCGTGGTTACGGTTTGAAAGTGCTGTATAGTGGCGCATAATATCAAGTTCAGATACTTCTGGTAGCTCTGCATCTTCTACTCGAATATAATCGCTCTCAAATACATCTTCTAGTTTCACTTCTTCTACATCTAATTTTGGTAAGCTATATCCTATGCGTCCTTCTTTACTCACTTCAAAGATAAGTGCTTGGTCTTGATTCTTCATTGGATAGCCCCCATTTCGTTTACAAGTGTGTCAATTTCATCTTTTGTACGAAGCTCAGTTACTGCTACAAGCATATGGTTCTCATGCTCTTTATAATCACGGCCTAGGTCGTAACCGCCGATAATATTCTTTTGTAATAATGCATCGTTTACTTCTTTCACTGGGCGCTTGCAATCTACAACGAACTCATTGAAGAATGGTCCAGCAAATGTAACTGTGAAGCCTTTCGCTTCAAATTGACGTTTTGCATATTGTGCTTTAGAAATGTTTTGACGTGCCATTTCTTTCACACCTTGTTTACCAAGTGCTGTCATTGCAACTGATGCTGCTAATGCATTTAACGCTTGGTTTGAACAAATGTTAGACGTCGCTTTGTCACGGCGAATATGCTGTTCACGTGCTTGTAACGTTAATACAAATCCACGTTTACCATCTGAATCTACAGTTTGTCCGACAAGACGCCCTGGAATTTTACGCATGAATGCTTTTGTTGTTGCAAAGTAACCACAGTGTGGTCCACCAAACTGCGTTGGGATACCAAATGGTTGTGCATCACCGATGACAATATCAGCACCAAATTTTCCTGGTGGTGTTAATGCGCCTAATGATAATGGATTTGAAGAAACGATAAATAATGATTTTTGTTGATGAACGATTTTTTCAATATCAGCTAATTTTTCAACTTGTCCGAAGAAGTTTGGATATTGAACGATTACACAAGCAACTGTATCATCTACTTCACTTTGTAATACGTCTAAATCTGTTACACCATCTTTATGATTAATTTCAACAACTTCAAGATGTTGACCTTTTGCATATGTTTCAAGTACAGCTCTTGATTCTGGATGAACTGCGCTAGATACAAGAATTTTCTTTTTACGAGTATGGCCAGCTGCTAGCATTGCCGCTTCAGCTAAAGCTGTACCTCCGTCGTACATAGAAGAGTTTGCTACATCCATTCCTGTTAACTCACAAATCATTGTTTGGAATTCAAAAATTGCTTGTAATTCCCCTTGTGAAATTTCCGGTTGGTATGGCGTGTAAGCTGTATAAAATTCTGAGCGAGAGATAACATGATCTACAATTACTGGAGCATAATGATCGTATACGCCTGCTCCTAGGAAAGAAGCGTATTCTTTTAAGTTCGCATTTTTACTAGCCATTTGAGATAACTCTTTTAAAAGCTCTGGCTCTGATTTTGCTTCTTTAATTTTTAAATCCCCTTTAAAACGAACACTCTCTGGAATATCAGAGAATAACTCATCGATCGTTTGAACGCCGATCGTTTGTAACATTTCTTTTTTGTCTTCTTCTGTCATTGGAAGATAACGATGCAACATGAAATCTACCCCTCTCCCCGTTACTTTGAACGTTTATAAAATGGTGTTGGAACAACTACTGCTTTGACGCGTTTATTACGAATTTCAATTTCTACTTCTGTATCAACTGCTGCGTATTTTACATCAATTAGTGCTAAACCAATGCTTTTCTTTAACGTTGGAGATTGTGTACCACTCGTTACTTCCCCAATTTTTTCTTCTCCAATAAATACAGGGTAATGCGTACGAGGAATTCCACGTTCAATTACTTCGATGCCGACTAACTTACGAGGTGCACCGTTTTCTTTTTGCTCTTTTAACGTTGCTTTTCCAAAGAAGTCTGCTTCTTTATTTGGTTTTACCGCAAAGCCAATTCCAGCTTCAATCGGTGTAATATCTTTTGATAATTCTTGACCGTAAAGTGGTAATGTTGCTTCGAAGCGAAGTGTATCACGAGCACCTAAGCCACATGGTTTTAAGCCTTCTTCTGCTCCAACTTCAAGAAGTTTCTCCCAAAGTTTTGCAGCATCTTCACTCTTACAGTAAATTTCAAATCCATCTTCACCTGTATAACCTGTACGAGATACAAGTGCTGGAATTCCATCTACAAGAATATCGTTTTTAAATTTAAAGAACTTAATTTCTTTCAAATCTTCTGACACAACTTTTTGTAAAATGCCTTCTGCTTTTGGTCCTTGAATTGCAAGCTGTGCAACTTCACTAGAAACATTGACTACTGTCGCATCGCCAATTACATGGCTAGCTAACCATTCGTAATCTTTCTCGATATTTGATGCGTTGATAACTAATAAATAGTCTTCTTCACCACGTTTGTAGATTAATAAATCATCTACTGTACCACCATTTTCGTAGCACATTGCTGTATATTGTGCGCCCCCTACCTTTAAGGTAGATACGTCATTTGTAACAACACGTTGTAAAAATGCTAAACTATCTACACCTTTTACCTCAACTTCTCCCATGTGAGACACATCGAACAAACCTGCCGCTGTACGTACAGCTTCATGTTCTTCTTTAATGCTTGAAAATTGAACTGGTAACTCCCAACCACCGAAGTCGATTGTTTTCCCACCATACTTCGCGTATACATCAAATAACGGTGTACGTTGTAATGTAATCATGATCTCTCCCCCTTATGCTCTGACAAATCAATAAAAGTTGTTACTCATTTCTAAACATTTTCATTCTAAAAAGATAGGATATACGGAATCTCATTATATTTTTTTATGAAAGCGTAAATAAAAAATCACTTTCTTGGATAAAATACGAAAGATTCCACACATTTCACACCATTATCCTAACATTATTCGCTATATTTCATCAATATTCTAGCATAAAAAATAATTTAGAATTTTTTACGCTTAATCTTATTACATACAGTTTTTAAGATTTAGTCCTTTATCTTTACTTATTGTTTACCTTTCAGTAAGTGTAATAGCGCCTTATTACAAGGCTTATATATTAAAGATTTTTTCATAATTACTTTAGTTTATAAAAGGTGGGAGAGTCGTAATGAATGTCGATATTTCCATAGATCGAACGTGGCAAAACAATTTTTTAAATAGAATTGATGAAGATGGTCCTTGGACAAACTGGGATTTATATCATTTAGCTTATGAAACAGAAAAATCATTACTTGTTCCTACTTTTGATGGATTACAAGCACCGAAACATTTATCCCATTTCACACCACTTCCTCATCAATTAGAAGTCGCTCAAAATGTTATTGAACAAATGAATGGTAAAGCGATTCTAGCAGATGAAGTAGGACTTGGAAAAACGATTGAAGCTGGACTTATTTTAAAAGAATATATGGTCCGCGGCCTTGTGAAAAAAGTACTTATACTCGTTCCAGCCTCTCTCGTATCACAATGGGCATACGAATTAAATACAAAGTTTTTCATTCCAGCTGTAGCTCAAAAGAAAAGCTACTCGTGGGAACAAGCCGATGTGATTGTATCATCAATTGATACTGCAAAACGTTCCCCACATCGTGATATCGTTTTGAACTTAGAATATGACCTTATTATTATCGATGAAGCACATAAACTTAAAAATAATAAAACAAAAAACTATGAATTTGCACAGCGATTAAAAAAGAAATTTTGTTTATTATTAACCGCTACTCCTGTTCAAAATAAGATTGATGAAATCTTCAACCTTGTTTCTTTATTAAAACCAGGACACTTAGGCAATCAATCCAATTTTGAAGAATATTACGCTTCAAAAAATCGTTCAGCCGAATCTGATGAAGATTTAAAAGCTCTTATTAACAAAGTGATGGTCCGAAATCGGCGCCATAATACTGGGATTGATTGGCCAAAGAGACATGTACGTACAATTTTTGTTGAGTTTAATAAAGAAGAGCAAGATTTATATAACAATATTGAAAATTGGCGAGGACAAGATGCATTCACATCAGCTTTCTCATCGTTAACTTTAAAACGGGAAGCGTGTAGTAGTCGCGAGGCCGTTTACTATTCATTAAAAAAACATGTAGAAAAACGACAGAAGGAAAATGAACATTACGTAAAAGATCCGCATATTGATGTGCTAATGGACAAAATTAACCGTATTCCTTTTAACTCAAAAGCAAATAAAGCGCTAGAGCTTATAAAAGAAATTGACGATAAAGTCGTCATTTTCACAGAATACCGAGCGTCACAAATGTACTTACAATGGTTTTTACAACAGCACGGTATTTCTTCTGTCCCATTCCGCGGCGGATTTAAACGGGGAAAGAAAGATTGGATGAAGGAACTTTTCCAAAATCATGCGCAAGTGCTAATCGCAACGGAAGCTGGTGGTGAAGGAATTAACTTACAATTTTGTAGCCATATGATCAATTACGATTTACCATGGAACCCAATGCGCCTTGAACAAAGAATCGGACGTATTCACCGCCTTGGTCAAAAGAATGATGTTCATATTTATAACTTAGCTACAAAACACACTGTGGAAGAACATATTTTGAAACTGTTATATGAAAAAATTAATTTATTTGAGCGTGTGATCGGTGAACTTGATGAAATTTTAACGAGAATTAATATGAAAAACATCGACGCACACATTCAAGAAATATTTGCGCAATCAAAAAGCGAAGGAGAAATCCGAATTAAGATGGAAAACTTAACATCTATTATCGACTTTGCGAAGCGAAATGAAGCTGAGGTGCAAGGCTATGCAGCAACATGAAATTCATAATTACTTATACAATTTTTTTGAGGCGAATAACTGTGAAATTTTAGAACGTTCTCCTCATCTATTGGATGTGCAATTAACAATTGAGATGGATAAATTATTAATGAACCGTCCTTTTTATTGGCACTATCTTGAGAAGACAGGAGGCGTACCGAATCCGATGCGCCTTACTCTTATTACAAATCCAGAAAATGAAGAAAACGATGGTGAACTTATTCACTACGGTTCACCACGTCTTCATCAAATTTTTCAAACGACAAAAGAATTAGGCTCTTACATACGCTTATATGAGGAAGTACGGCATAGCGGAGCAACGCATACACCGCTCCATCCGTGGCTCGGTGTAAATATAAAAGTTTCCTATCAATGTGATCGAAAAAAAGATATCCTCCACTCGATTGGCATTCATCTTATTTCTGGCACAATGATTGCAAACTTTCATGAAACATTAACTAAAATTAAACTTACACCGAAAATACCTGACTTTTGTTTTACGCTCTCGCCTATTATTAAACCGCAAAGCGGTTTACAACGTATAGAGGATGCTTTAAAAAATATTATTGCAGAAGATGACCATACGTGGGCGAAAGAAGCAAGAGTGCGCTGGAATCACGATTTGGACCTTTTAAATCGTTTTTATGAAGAAAGTGATGAACTTCCTGAAAGCTATGAAATTGAAAAACAAGCACTGCAAGAACAATATGAACCCCGCATTACAGTACAAATTATTAACGGTGGACTCTTTTATGTTACCGCGAATCATTTTCTAACTTAAAAAGCCCCTTCATTTTTGAAGTGGCCCCCGAAAACGGAACATATATCAAAATACCTAAACCATCTATTCCCTAAATTCTTTAGAGGATAGGTGGTGTAATTTTTCTTTAATTCGCACACAATTGTAGTAATAAATTTATTCTAGCACACTCTTTCGCACAGTTATATTGGATACTTTTATTATCTCTTGCGAGTAGAAACTTCACTTTTCAAATGACCAAAGAAGCTTTACATGACGGCATTATCATGACAATTTCCTCTCCGGGACATGCTGGTGATAATGTCGTTTTCTTTGGTATACGCTTGAAATTTTTTCGCTGTATAAATAGGACATCTTTTACTTTTCGGCCTCTCATTGCTTATTTTAATGTCTTTATCACTAATATCAGTGTTTATGATTCGCTGATGACATAACTAATGATTTCATGATTAAAGGCATCCATGATTGTTCATAAATACAAGGTACGCTCTCCGAGTTAAGAAATTTAAAGAAATAACTAAAAATAAAATAACAATATATATTTCTCATAGGATGGCTTCAACAAAAATTGCAGACCGAATTATAGTTTTTAAACAAGCAGAGATCATTGAAACAGGTACCCGTGATGAACTCATGATCTTAGAAAAGGAATATTATCGATTATATACAATGCAGTCTGATTAGTATAATTCAAAGAAAAATGAAAAATCATTGGTGTAGAAACATTCCTACATCAATGATTTTTCGATTTAACCAGATGAGTTTCTTTTTAATTCTTTATATTTAAAATGTATATCATCCTTAACAAAGTCATCTACATGTCCTTTTATCCCTTTGTATGTACGTGTATTAAGTTTTCCAGTTTTCCATTGTTGGTGTAATTGCTTTAATACTTCCTTTTTCAAAAAAACAATCAATTCTTTTTCATGAATCCCTTGTTCTACGGCAATTTCACCTAATGACTTGCCATTCTGTATAGACTTACTATATTCTTCTTTAGGGATATTTAGGAACTTGTATAATTTTTTATAATTATGTTTATATCGAAAAGTACTATTATCCTCATGTGAAGTCATGTTACTTTTAGCCTCTACAAATACTACGGAAGAAAAGTTCAAACCTAAAAATGCCAAAATTATAATAAAACTTCTTAACATTATATTACCCCTTCCTATTTTTTAGTTCCGCTTATTACTTAACAAATTTTAACAATTTATATCTTTCAAAATACACCCTTATTTTCAGCTATAGACACCATCCTTATACAAAAAAATAAGAGTAGCCAATGGCTACTCTTACTCACTCACATATTTTTGAAACATATCATGGATGCCTTTATTTACTAGGTTCGAGATCTGCTCGTCAGATTTATTCGGATAACGATCACGCAATCTGATAGATGCCTTCACCATTAAATTTTCTAATACAGAACGGCCGCCTTCTCCATAAATAATTTCAGCATATTCAACAAGCCTTCCATCCTCTACTGTCGCTGGATTATGATTGAAGAAAAATTTACTCATTGCCTCCACCTCTCTCTTTTGATAACGTTTACATTTATATAAATTATTTATGTTATTTATTTCACAATATTGTATGCATGTATATTTAATTAGTTTCATTATAAAGCAACATATCGATAGTAAATATGTGATTTTCCGTCTATTTTGTGAACAAACTAAAAATGAAAGCGTTTCCTTTATTGTATACTAAAAAAACTTACTACGCTAGGGGTATTTTTTTCAATCTACTAAACATATACTTTTTCTTTTTCTTTTTCCACTAAACCTTATACAATTTTCAGAAATTATATTATAAAATATATGTATGACTTAAGGAGGCTGTATATGAATCAAAATAAAAAAGCTATATTAGATCTTGTCTTTTATCTCGTAATCCCATTCCTCATTTGGAAATTTGCAAAACCTTATATCGATCCTTATTACGCAATGTTACTTTCCTCTGTTCCGGGGATTATTTATACACTGTATACCTTTAAAAAAGAAAAACAGTTTAACGTAACAGGGTTCTTTATTTTAATTACACTCATTTCTAATACAACGGTAGATCTATTATCTGGATCAGCTGAACGAATGTTGTGGAACGATGCGTATTATCACATCGTACTCGGTATTATCGTTATATGCACAATTTTTATAAAAAAACCACTTATGTTATATTTCGCAGCAGATATTGCTGCACTGCAAGGCCATGACCGTGATAAAAGTCGTGAACTGTATCGTGATAGTCGTATCTATCCAGCATTGCAATATTTAACGCTCTTTTTCGGTCTACAATTCATATTAAAAAGCTTCTTAAAAATTTATTTCATCTCTGTTTTCGGTGTAGATGGCTACGGTGAAATGAGAGCAATTATGACCGCTGTTGGATGGGGCATTTCCATTTGTATCGGAATTGGATTTGTCTGGGTGAACAATAAAATACATGCCGTTACAGAAGAAAAAGAGTCTATGCAGTAAATGAAAATCCCCTAGTAGTACGATGCTACTAGGGGATTTTCATTTTGCTACACATATTACGAAATCTTTAACTTGATTTTTTTCTTTTATTTTTTACGTTTTGATAAAACAAAGCAGCACTTAGCGGCATAACACCAAACCACTTATTCATAAATGGCTCTTTTTCAGCACGACGTTGTTCTTTCTTTTGTTTACGATCTTCTTTTGGAGCATCCATATACGACACAAACTGCTGTGTCACAAAGCGAACATAATCATTAGTAGACATATTATCATCACCTCTACTTGATTAGTATGTCCACTTTTTTATTCATTAATCTTTTCTTTTAATTCATCCATAATTTGCTTTACAGACTTATTCGTCGTATCGATATGAATATGAGCCTCTTCATAATAAGCTCGGCGCGATTCGAATTTCGTTACAAATGCATCTATATCTTTCTTCTGAAATAGTGGCCGTGTCGTATCTTCACGAAGCCTTTCTGCAATTACATGTGGATCACAATATAAATACACGACAGTTCCATTTTCCTTCATCCACTTTCGGTTTTCCTCTCGCTCAATGATTCCACCGCCAGTTGTAATGATTACATTTTCAACAGGTAGTGAACGTAACATCTTACTTTCATATTCCCGAAAAGCCATTTCACCTTCTTCGGCAAAAATATCACGAATCTCCTTCTCTTGCTTCTCTTCAATTTTTTGATCTGTATCTATAACATCCATATGAAGTTCTTTACTTAATGCTTTTCCAATTGTTGTTTTCCCAGCTCCCATATAGCCGGTTATGTATATAGATTTCATTTTCGTTCCTCTCAATCGTCATGTATTACTTGTTATTATAACGAAAGATGCTACTTTATTTAATAAAAAAACGTTTTGTTCTTCTTATACACTGAAGAACAAAACGTAACATACTCGCTTTATCTATAAGTACCTCTTCTCATCCACTGTGTTGCAATCCATTTCTCACCTTTCGTTACAGGTGCCCCTCCGTGTAACGTAAGCTCATTTAGTGATTGATCTTGATAGAAATACTCAAAGTATACTGCCATTCCCTTTCTAGGGTGCACAGAAAGATTTAATTTCGGAAAGAAAGTTTCTCCGCCTTCTTCTACATCATTTAAGTACATGACAAGCGTACTAATACGATTATTAGCAGCTGATCTACTATGTTCGGCAAAATAATCATAGTGTGCTTTATATTGTTGATCCACTTCATAATTTAAAATGTGTAATCCTTCTCCATGCGAAACAGGAACATTCATGATAGATGAAATTCGTTTTTCAATCTTCGCAGTAAGTTCATTATCATCTAAAAATGCACCACTACTCGTTCGAATATCATTTACATCACGTGATGAACCAACTTTAGAACGTGCTAATTTATTTTTAGACAATTCAATTAATTTATCGCACTCTTCATCACTTAATACATTTCCTAACACGACAATAAGAGGTTCTTCGAATTTTGAAATAATTTGTATTTCCCTATCTTCTGTCATAATTGCATTTCCTTTATGATCAAAAATAGTTTGTTCCTTATTTTCACCTATTTGATTGTTGTTTGTCATTTCCCTATTCTCCCTAAAAATAATGATTGGATAGCATGAATATATCATATTCTTTCTACCTTTCTCTTTTTTGAGAAAATTTAAACTTTTAATTGTTTTATTTATCCATTTCCTTTTAAAAAACAGCCTATTTTCAAATGATAAATCATGGTTTTTTATCCATATATTTCACATACTATCCTTCTATCCAATCGAATATTTTCTCATCTTTTTTTCTATACCGAAAGCTTACTTTATAGAAAACTTCCTGTTTTATTTTGCACTGCAATGAAACGAGAATAACGTCGTTTTCAAATACGTAATTTCCACTCGCTTCGCCCTTTTCATATGAAAAGAAAAAAGTATCTTCCTTTTCTTTTTGCCGTAAGTCTTTTTTATATTTGTAATAGATTGATTTAGTATTTCCTCCAGTACAAACTTTTGCTCTATTTCAATATAAATTTTTTTATCTATAAGCAACATATTCGTTTCGTATATAAAGAACGAAGTTAATAATATAAGAAAAATGATTGTTCCTGGCATCGTAAATCCATCTTGTTTTATCATACATGTATTCCCATTTCGCTATATCTTATAGCTACACCTTCATATTTTTTCCCACTCCTATCTTTCACATTGATAAAGAGCAAATGAGGTGTTACTTCATACGAAACCATTTCAACATTTTGTAATATAACTTCTCTTCCGCGCATGTTCACTTTTCTTATAAGGTGATTATTCAATTTTTCATACGTCACTTCATCTCCAGTGCGAAGACGGAAGCGCAACATACTCTCTCTATTTTCAGGAACTATTTTTTCCACAAATGATACTTCACGAAACTCTAACTGTACTTGTCCTACAAACACATCCCATTCCCAATTATTTAACCCTTTTGATTGCTTGTTTTCTATTCCAATAAAGCTTAAACGTGGTAAGAGTAAAAAGAAAAGTGATAACAGAAAAAAACATACGATCATTTCAATTAATGTAAATCCAACTTCTAATTCATTTTTTCTCCCGCATAAAAGCATTGTTCCATCATTTTTCCTTTCACATCTTTCCACATCGCACAAACTTCATTTCCTCCCCAATATGTGTAATATACATTTCCATTTATGACTTTTTCTTTCTGTTGTTTTGCCTCATTCTCATACATATATAAAGCTGCTTCTTTTTTTAATAATACAAATGCCTTATAACGAATTTGTATGTTTTTTCGTTCTTGCATAATCAATACTGTTTGCGGAAGTAGTAAAGATACCATCATCATTACTATACTTAATGCTACAAGCATTTCAGCTATCACTGACCCTTTTTGACATTTCACGATACGTAAATCTCCCTCTTCCAAGCTGGAATACAATCTCATATTTATAACTTCGATACGAAAGTAAAATCGTGCCACCTCTATTAATATTTCCACTCGGATTATATGTCATCGGATTTGGAAAAGTATTCAAATCCAATTGTATATCGCTATCATATTCTCTTTTAATGATAGAATGATCCGTACTCGATTCCCCTATATAATACATATGTCTATCTTTATGCCATCGTAATGTATAGTGTTTTTGACGATTTATAGCTAATTGTTGCATATACAAAATATCATTTGAAAACTGTCTTAAAAATTGTTCGATTTTTTGTTTTTCGTATAATGAATGTACATGAAAATACGTGACCATACTTAATACAGAAATGGCAAATAAAACGAGTAGCATTTCTAAAAGTGTAAAACCTTTTTGCTTCACAGTTTCCCACTTGTTACCGTGCCATCATTGGAAATATGAATAGCTTCACCATTCGGACACTCATCCTTTGTAATATATTTCCCATCAATTAGCTCTTTTAGCGAGGGAATTTTATTATGTTGTAGTTGATATACTTGTATTTGCGCTTCTATAGATTTCACATAGGCTTTACATCCTTTTCCTTCGACGGATGAGCGCTGCGTAACTACATTTGGAATAATTAATAGTAATAATACAGTGATGACGACCATAACTAATAACATTTCTAAAAGGGTAAACCCTTCCTCATTCTGCATGTAAATTCCTCCTATATAGAATTCATCATTTGAAACATTGGCATAATCATCGCTAAATACATAAGAACAACTATTGCTCCAATACACGTAAATAAAATCGGTTGAATAATCACTAACATACGTTTAATTTTTTGCTCCATCTTTTCCATAATCAGATCACTATAATCACCTAATTCAATCGCCAAATTACCGTTTGCTTGACCATGTGTAATAATATAAGAAAGTTCTTCCTCATAATATCCGCTTTTAGCAATAATAGATTGCAACGGTTCTCCCGCAATTAATTGGTGTTTAACTCGGCCCGCTTCATACTGAAAGAACGGCTGATACTTTTGCTCCATCATTATTGTTAGAGCCTCAAGTACTGATAGTCCTCCGTGTAATAAGCCACTCAATTGAGTAGCGAAATAATGCGAATGCTTTAAAATAAGAAATGTTTTTACGAGGGGGATACGAAGCATAATTTTTACTCGCTTCATATGTGGGAGTTTCCGAAAGTACAATATATATACACTACAACCCACCATAACAATAAAAATAGTGCTAAAAATAAGATAGGGTAGTAGCTTAATTGTACTTAATATTTGTTCTGTGAATAACGGTGCTGTAGAACCAAATGAACTATATACCATGTCAACTTGTGGTAATAAAATGCGGTTAAAAATCAAAATCATGATTATTAAAAAGAACGCCAAAAACATAGGATACTGCATTATTTTCATCATATCTTTCCTATACTTATCCTTTTTATAAAGAAGTGCACTCCCTTGTTGCAACGCAAAAGAAATATCACCATGTTGCTCGGCATAAAATAAATAGCTTAACATCTCCTGATGAAACTTTAATTGATGAAAAGAATCGTGTAAACTTTTTCCATTTTTTAATCCATCAATCATGCGCTGCAATTGTACTTTCTTTTCTAAAGGTAATTGAAACCGTAAAAATTCTAATGCCTGCAAAAGAGAGTATCCTTTTTCTAATAGTTCTCCTAATCGTTTCAGTAATATTACTTGATCACTTAAACTCCATATTTTCTTAAACATAAACATCCTCTTCTAAAAATCCTAAAGCGTATCCTTTTCGCAACGAAGACTCTAATGTCTCATGCTTGTACGTGACACATTCCCCGTTTGCTTCTTTAATCGCTTGTTTTAACTCATATCCATATAACAACTCATAAATACTCGCTTGCCTTACTTGCCTCATTGATTTACATACAGTTGAGCACTTTCTTTTACAAAACGGACACTTCAATTCAACAAGTCGCTGTGCAGCTATAGCCAATAAAGATTGTTCAATCTCTTGCCTTGTTATGCCAAAGTCCATAAACCGAAGTATTGCTCCTTTCGCATCATTCGTATGCAGTGTCGTCATTACTAAATGGCCAGTCAAGCTTGCTCTTATAGCGATTTTTGCTGTTTCTTCATCACGAATTTCACCCACTAAAATAACATCTGGATCATGACGCAAAATAGCCTTTAGTCCCGCCTCATATGTGATACCTGCTTTTTCATTTATTTGAACTTGTAATACATCGTCATTTCTTTTTTCAACTGGATCTTCCAGTGTAACGATGCGGCGTGTTTTCTTTTTTCTAATTACCTCTAATAATGCATACATTGTTGTTGTCTTCCCCGATCCAGTCGGTCCAGTAAATACGAGTAACCCATGGGAATAATGTAAAAAAGAAAGTAGTTTCTTCGCTGTACTTGGAAATAACGAAAGATGAGATAACGGCTGAATAGATGCTTGTAAATGAAGACGAATAACGAGACTTTCTTGATATACAGTTGGAAGCGTGGAAAGACGTAAATACACTTCCTGTCCATCCATTTGTAAATACAGTGAACCATTTTGTGGCTTCCGCCTCTCCCCTATATCCATGGATGCTAAAAATTTAAGTGTGAAACAAGTTTTTCTCCAAATTCCTTTTCAATGTATTGTTTCGTCATTAAATCTTTCCCTATGCGCAGTTGAATCACTACATCCTTCTTCCGGGGCACAATATGTAAATCCGAAGCTTGTACCCTACACGCCTCTTTCAAAATCGTATTCGCAAAGCTTTCAATTCCATTCATCATTTTTCCCTCCCCACTATGTATATAGCATGAAGAAATCCATCTGAAAAATCGGTATTTTTGCATTTTCACTAGATGAAAAAGGAAAAATATGTTTGTGAAATTATGAACAATTTCCGAATTATTGTCTAAAATTACCTATACCCATGTTTATCTGTATTATAATGTTATTATCTTGGATAAAGTGATAAAGGTGGAGATCCTCATGGAACAAGCTTTAAAAATTACAGGTGTTTTAGCTGACCCAACTCGTTATTACATTTATAAATATATTTCTCAAAAACATAGTTACGTAACTGTACAAGAAATTGCTGATGAGTTTGACATTCATCCAAACGTAGCGCGTTTACATTTATCTAAATTAGAAGATGTTCATATGCTGAAATCTGAAACGAAGAAAACTGGAAAAGGCGGACGACCAAGCAGATTATATGTATTATCTGAAGATGTTATCCAATTACAATTCCCATTCCGTGACTATCAATTGTTAGCAAGAATCGCGTTTAATTCTTTACTTAGCCTTGGTGCTGCTGGTGAAAAAGCGCTCTACGAAACAGGGAAACAATTCGGGGCCGAATTAATGCAACAACATATGCAGCGCTTAAATGTGAGCGAAGATGCTTTAACATTGGAGCAAAAAGTTCAAATTGCAAAGGAAGCCTTTTCAACAGCTGGCTTATCACCTGCATTTGAATTAAGTGCAGATGGAACAAAAATTTTCTATGATGTACACAATTGTCCATTTAAAGAAGTTGCTGTCCATCACCCAACTGAAATTTGTAATATGCACGGAGATATGATGAAAGGGATTTTTGAAATCCTATTCCCTAACACGGAATTAACACGAAATGATAGTTTACTAGATGGATGTAAATCTTGTAATTATAAACTAACAATTTGATTTCTCATATAAAAAGAAGCCAATTATAATTGGCTTCTTTTTATATGAACGAATATTTACAATAGTAAGAAAAATAAACTATAATGAAGTGAGGTTTACTTTTTTTAGAAAAGGAGGGAGATGGCATGGAGCGCATGTTTCGCGTTCTCGGCTTTTGGACTGGAATTTTCTCGGTTATGTTTTACGTAGGGGATATGCATTCGACTGCACTACTATTTTTAGGACAAACAGGATTCTTCGTACTTTTAAGCTATTTAAATTTAACAGAGCGTATGTATATATACGTATTCGGGGCATATTTAACTGTTTTCTTCATAGGATTTACATACTACACGACATTTTTACTTGTCCCTGGGGCTGGACATTAAAAGATGGCATTTTGCCATCTTTTTTTTAATTCCGGAATTCCCTAGTTGACTTATAGGTTTTATTGATTTATATTCTATATAACAGATTGGAATTAGGGGGAATCATCATGAATACACTGCTTGTCGGAATTAACGTTGCAGTCATGCTCATTTTAGTTGGCGTATTATATTATATGCAACGTAAGCATGTATCTTTTAATAAACGTGTATTTACCGCTTTAGGAGTCGGAATTATCTTCGGTCTTATATTACAATTTATTTATGAGCCAACTTCTAAAGTAATTATTGAATCAAATACTTGGTTTGGCTTAATCGGTAACGGTTATGTGAAGTTACTTCAAATGATCGTTATGCCACTTATTTTAGTATCTATTATTTCAGCATTTACAAAATTACAGTTAACGAAAAACCTTGGTAAAATTAGTGGTCTTATTATCGGAATTTTAATTCTGACTACAGGAATTGCTGCAGCTGTCGGTATCGCTGCAAGTGCAGGATTTGATGTATCTGCAACTGGTCTGCAACAAGGTGATGCAGAATCTGCTCGTCTGAAGCTAGTTGAAGAAAGATTTACTTCTATTGAAAAAACAACAATTCCAGATAAATTATTAGAACTATTGCCTACAAATCCATTTCTTGATTTAACAGGCGCTCGTCCAACATCAACAATTTCTGTTGTAATATTTGCAGCATTTATCGGCATCGCCTTTATAGGTGTAAAACGAAAATATCCAGAACAAGCAGAGCTATTTAAGAAAATGCTTGATGCTGTATATGCAATTGTAATGCGTATGGTAACATTAATTTTACGTCTTACTCCATACGGCGTATTAGCTCTTATGGCAAAAACAGTTGCTGGTAGCGACATAAATGCTATTTTAAAACTTGGTAACTTCGTGTTAGCGTCTTACGTGGCACTTATCGTAATGTTCGTTATCCACTTATTATTAATTGCTCTATCTGGTTTAAATCCAATTCAATATTTGAAAAAGGTGTTCCCTGTATTAACATTTGCATTCACATCTCGCTCTAGTGCTGGTGCAATGCCATTAAATATTGAAGCTCAAAAAGAAAAACTTGGTATTTCTGAAGGGATTGCAAACTTCGCAGCCTCATTTGGAGTATCTATCGGACAAAACGGTTGCGCAGGTATTTATCCAGCAATGCTTGCAATGATGGTGGCTCCAACTGTAGGAATTGATCCATTACAACCACAATTTATTTTAACTTTAATCGCTGTCGTTGCTATTAGCTCATTCGGTGTTGCCGGCGTTGGTGGCGGTGCAACATTCGCAGCGTTAATCGTACTATCTACAATGAACTTACCAATCGGTATTGTCGCTCTTGTTATCTCAGTTGAACCATTAATCGATATGGGGCGTACAGCTCTTAACGTAAGTGGTTCTATGACAGCAGGTCTTATTTCTAGTAAATGGCTTGGTGAATTAGATCAAGATACGTACAATCAAGATGATACAAAAACTGGTGAAATTGCTTCATAATGAAAAGGACGCTAACAAAACGGTTAGCGTCCTTTTTAGTTCTTTTCATCTTCCTCTTTATCTTTTATACATAAGGCATAACATATTGTTTCAAACACTATGTACAGATATAAAGAAATTACACCGTTTTTCATTTTTTTAATAACTATTAATTATAAACTACAGATTAACTATTATTCCTCACCCGCAAACTGTAAAAATTCTTCCAACCGCTCCTTTAACTCCTCCTCTATCTCACAATAAGATTCATCAACAAGTTCACCACTTAACTTACTTCCCCAAAACCTTATTGGAAGCGGTACTCCTAAAAAATAACTACAACATTCCCAGATAGGAACTGTATAAAATTCAACCATCTTTCCTTCTTCATCTAATACAGCTATCGAAATTGATGAAGAATATCCTGTTTCAAAAGGATTTTCTTTATCTCTGATGAGTTCTATAAATAATTCCATGTTTTTTTCTATGTACAAATGTGAATAATCTTTAAAAAGTTTAAATGCTATTCTCTCTATTTCCTTCTCCATGCATTGAATGTTCTCTTTTAACTCCAATGTAAAATCTCGTTCTGTATACTTCATCTCCGTCTCCTTACACATAGAAAAAGAGAATACAATAACATATTCTCTTTCCTCACATATACTTCATTATCTCACAGCCCGTCCTTTTCACAAATAACCATTTTGTTCGCACCATTTATGAAATTGTCCTACGTCTACTCCAACTAACACGATATCCTTTAGCTCTACCTCAATGATTTGTTCTCCAATTACAATAGCAAACTGCGATTCTAATTTTGTCTCGTTTTTCTTTACAATTCCAATTCGGTTCCGATGCGGTCCATCTTTTATATATGCTTTTTGTCCTACAATATCAAAGTTCAAGATCTTCACCTCTTTTACTGCGCTCAAATTGGAAATACGATCTCCACCTCGGAAAATTTCCTTTCATTGCACTATTTCTCTATATATATGACGAAACAATAAAAGAGTCCTTCCTTCTTTACAATTATTTTTTCTTTGTTTCATTTTTGTGATTGAAACGTAAAGTTTATAATAAAATACACTTGGAAGCGCTTTCTATGTAATTTTTTATGTTATAATGTATAAGTAGAACTTCGTAAAGAGGGTTAAAAAAAATGAATACAAAAATGATAAAAAAAGTAATTGAAGCATTAAAAGTATATGGCTTTCAGAATGTATCATTCTGTGACAAAACGAAGCAATTTTTATTTCATAACGAAACAGATATTATGAGCGGCTATGCAGAAATAACATATAGTAGTCAATTTGAAAAATTCAACGTACAAATTCATCCTATTGAAACGCATCACCAAGCAGAGTTACAAGAGGTTGAAAGACATATACAAGCCTGTATAAGAAAAGTGGAATATTTAAACGCACTTCTTAGCGGACAAACGAAACTAGATGATAAAATTATTATAATGTAAAAAAAGAACGTGAGGTGATCACGTTCTTTTTTTACATTATACATTCATCTTTTCTTTCAGTTGTAATCCTGTAATAGACTCTAATACATCCATTGCTTCTCCAAATGTCATGTCAAAAATTGTTTTATCTTCTATGTATGGAAATTGTCTGAAACGCTTTTCTAACATTTTCACAGCATCCGACGTAAAGTGTGCACTATCGATGCCAAATTCTGTTTCAAGAAGAACGATCCAATCTAACACATGAAAACCTAATCCATTTACGAATGAAATAAGTTTTTCTTCTGACTGTGAAGATAAGAATACGTGTCGTTCCATCTCACTAAAAAGTTCTTCTCCTAAAATATCAGCTAATTCATCATCATGTTCGCGGTCAATGATTTCTTCATAACCATAATCATCTACAAGCTCCTCAACTTCTTCACTATCTGCAAAAAGTAATTGGCTAAGAAGTGCCTCTTTCTTAAATTCGCTATTTTGTACGACTTCTAAAAAGCTCGTTTCCCATCCATTTTCTAATTTCATATTATGTACTCCTTTATATATGTTTCTTATCATCACTGTACCCAAAAGATCACTTTTATAACCTTTTAGATAGTTACTATTATTTCACATGATTCATAACATAAGATGCAAATTCTGCTGCATCTCCTTCAAAAAAAATCCCCATCTTTAAAACTTATTTGCGTTTAAATGATGGGATGCCTCATGGTCTTCTTTTATTTTTTGTTTTTTATAACTTTCATCAGCTAACATTTCTAGTTCTGCTGTTATTTCTGATTTTTCAAGCTCTCTTTCTTGCGAAAACTTCCTTGAAATATAAACAATAACACTACCAACGTACAACACAAAGCATATAATAAGTGCAGTATTTTCATAGAGACTTAGCTCCAACACAGTCACTCCTAATCCATTCGTATTTTCACGCTTCATTAATTGGAATTTCCCTACTAATCCATTTGCTATTGTAACATAAAAACACCGTTTCTTGGAATCTTTCATCCTACTAAAAGAGGCATGATTGTTTCATCATGCCTCTGAAATATGTTGAATGATTGTTTGAATTGCTTCTTTTCCATTATATTTTTTTAGAGCTGTTCTATACACTTCATTATTTTGATTTAATTCTTCGACATGCCTTATAAGAGATTTCACAGTCACATCTTCTTCATACAATACGGAAGCATATCCTTGTCTCTCAAAAGACTCCGCATTTAGTATTTGATCTCCACGACTTGCAAATTTCGATAGTGGAATTAAAACCATCGGCTTTTGCAATGTTAAAAACTCAAAAATGGCATTAGAGCCCGCACGTGAAATAACAAAATCTGTTATGGCTAATATATCTGGCAGTTCTCCGTGTACATACTCAAATTGTTTATATCCTTCTTTATTTTGTAAACTATCATCAAGATTACCTTTTCCGCAAAGGTGAACAATTTGATATTTTTTCAGAAGTTCTGGTAACGCTTCTCGAACCGTTTCATTAATTTTTTTTGCGCCCAAACTTCCTCCCATGATTGTAATAACTGGCTTTTTACGTGAAAAACCTAAAAATGCTAAACCTTTTTCACGATTTCCCTTTAGTACTTCTTCACGTACAGGAGATCCTGTATAAATTACTTTTTCTTTCGGTAAATGTTTCGCAGCTTCTTCAAATGTAACAAATATTTTTGAAGCGAAACGGAGCGCAATTTTGTTTGCTAGTCCTGGCGTCATATCAGATTCATGTAATAAAACTGGTACCCTGTTTAACCATCCTCCAATTACGACTGGTACAGATACGAAACCACCTTTTGAAAAAATTACATCTGGTTTTAGTTTTCGAATCCTTACATACGCATCCATAACACCCTTCATCACAAGAAAAGGATCTTTTATATTTTTTAAATCAAAATAACGGCGTAGCTTTCCGCTCGCAATACTATAGTACGGAATGCCTTCCTTTTCTATAATCGTTTTCTCAATTCCTTGATGAGAACCAATATAAGAAATATCCCAATTTTGTTCTTGTAAATGTGGAATGATGGCTAAATTAGGTGTTACATGCCCTGCCGAACCGCCACCTGTAAAGACTATTTTTTTCATACGTCTCCCCCTTCTAGACTATAATACACTAAAATATCTTGCCTCGGGGTGAGAAAATACCATAGCCGTTACAGACGCTTCTGGCTCCATCATAAATCCTTCCGTTAATAAAATACCTATTTCCTCTGGATGAATTAAGCGAAATAACTTTTCTTGATCTGCGAGTTCTGGACATGCTGGATAACCGAAGGACACTCGTATCCCTCTATATTTCGTACGGAAGCGTTCTTCCATCGTCAATTCTGGCGAATCTGGAATCCCCCAGCGATCGCGAATGAGCATATGTGTTTTTTCAGCAAGTCCTTCTGCTAGTTCAAGCGCTAACGATTGAATAGCATGACTGCGTAAATAATCACCTTTCGCCTTCCACTCTTCAGCAATGTCACGAACACCTTCTCCAACCGTAACAGATAGGAAAGCAACATAGTCCATCTCATCTCCAACTGGGCGTAAATAGTCACCTAAAGTACGATATGGTGCTTTTCCTTGTCTTGGGAATGTGAAACGCTCTATAACACGCGTATGATCTTCTGGATCATATATTACAATATTCTGTCCGTCGCTTTGCGCTGGGAAAAATTGATACACTGCTTTCGGTTTTAACCAAGATTGTCCTTCCTGCAATAATTCATCTATTAAATCATTTAATTCATGCGCTCTTTTATCTCCCTCTCGCAAAAGTTTCTTCACACTTCCCTTTAGGCCAAGGTGATGTCCAAGCAGCATTTGTCTATTTAGAAATGGCGCGAGATGTGAAACCGGAACATCTCTTAATACAATTCGTTTTGTTGAATCCGGCACGATAACCTCAGCCTTCGGCAATGGCTCAATTACTGCTGGAATTTCTACTTTCTTCTCTTCTTTTGTTACGATATGAAGATGACGTTCTTTTTTATCCTGCTTCATCTTCTCACGCTCTTCTTCTTTTTGAAGCTTATTAATAATATCCAGCCCCGTCATCGCATCACTCGCATAACATACGAGCCCTTTATAAGATGGCGAAATGCGATTATCTGTAAACTTTCTCGTTAACGCTGCCCCGCCTACAACAATTGGAATATCAATATCCGCCGCTTTTAAATCTTCAGCAGTCGTTACCATTTGTTGAGCCGATTTTACTAATAAACCAGAAAGACCTATAATATCAGGCTTCTTTTCTTGTACTTCTTGCACAATTCGATCCGAGCGAACATTAATTCCTAAATTAATAATCTCATATCCGTTATTTGCTAAAATAATTTCAACGAGATTTTTCCCAATATCATGCACATCACCTTTTACAGTTGCTAATAATACTTTCCCTTTTTTCGCACTGTCACTAGATTCCATATGAGGCTCTAAATAACTTACAGCTGCTTTCATACTTTCAGCACTTTGCAGTACTTCAGCAACAATCAATTCATTATTATTAAATAATCGTCCTACCTCATCCATTCCTGTCATAAGCGGACCATTAATAATATCCAAAGGTTTTCTTCCTTCTGTAAGTGCGAGACTTAAATCTTCGTGTAAACCTTGTTTCGTACCTTCTACAATGTAATTTGCGAGCCTTTCATCAAGTGTTAATGTTTCTTGGACAACAACATCTTTCTTTTTTGCCACGCGATAGAAGTTTGTAAATTTCTCCAACGTCTCTTGCGTCGTTTCAAAAAGCAATGCATCTGCAAGGCGTTTTTCTTCATCAGGAATTGACGCATAGCGCTCTAATTTTTCCGTATTTACAATCGCGTAATCTAACCCTGCTTTCGTTGCATGATATAAAAAGACGGAATTTAACACTTCGCGACCAGCTGGTGGTAAACCAAATGATATGTTACTTACACCTAAAATCGTTAAACACTCTGGTAATGCTTCTTTAATAAGGCGAATCCCTTCTATCGTCGCAGCCGCCGAGCCAATATACTCTTCATCACCTGTCCCTACAGGAAATACAAGTGCATCAAAAATAATATCTGATGGGCGTATACCATATTTCGTCGTCAATAACTCATAACTTCTTTTCGCAATTTCTAGTTTTCTTTCCGCACTTACTGCCATTCCATCTTCATCGATTGTTCCAACTACAATTGCAGCACCATATTTACGAAGAAGCGGTGTCACTTTTTTAAATCGCTCTTCTCCATCTTCTAAATTAATTGAATTAATAACAGCTTTCCCTTGAATATAAGTAAGAGCTCGCTCCATCACATGTTCATCTGTTGAGTCAATCATAATCGGTACTTTTAACACTTTCGTAACCTCTGCCAAGAAGTTTTCCATATCTTCTATTTCATCGCGATCCGGGTCTGCCATACAAATATCAATAATATGAGCATTTTTCTTCACTTGCGCTCTAGCGATTTCAGCAGCCTCTTCAAATTTCCCTTCTGCTACTAATCTTTTAAATTTACGTGATCCAATAACATTTGTTCTTTCACCAACAAATAACGGTCTCATAGAGTCATCATATTGCAGTGCCTCTAATCCACTAACCCCATGTCCCGCTCTCTCTTGCTGTTCACGAGGTTTAAGAGACGTTAATGCGGATTTCATTGCTTTTATATGTTCTGGTGTTGTACCACAACAACCACCGATAATATTAACCCATCCTTCTTCTGCAAATCGCTTCACTTTCTCGGCAAGCGAGGATGGAGATTCATGATAATGTCCATCTTCATCAGGAAGACCTGCATTTGGATAACAAGAAATGTAACACTCCGATAAATCAGATAGAGAACGAATATGGTCTCTCATAAACTCCGGACCAGTCGCACAGTTTAATCCAACAGATAATGGCTTCATATGTTCTACCGATAAGTAAAAAGCCTCAATTGTTTGCCCAGCTAGAGTCGTTCCCATCGGTTCAATCGTTCCCGAAATCATGATAGGTACAACTGTATTTAGTTCATCAAAAGCCGCTTGAATTCCAATATAAGCAGCCTTCACGTTACGCATATCTTGACTCGTCTCAACGAGTAATACATCCACTTCTCCTTTCAACAATCCTCTTGCCTGCCGTGTATAAGCTTCAATTAATTCTTCAAACGTTACACCACCAGTAACACTAATCGCTTTCGTTGTCGGTCCCATTGCTCCCGCAACATATACTTCCTTCCCGCTTTCTTCGACTGCTTGCTTCGCTAAACGTGCTGCCTTCTCATTTAGCTCCTCGTCTAAATGAGATAACTCATAATCACTTAGTACAATATTGGTTGCCCCAAATGTATTTGTTTCAATAATATCCGCTCCAGCTTCAATATAGGCTTTATGAATCTTTAAAATAACATCTGGTCTTGTTTCTACTAAATACTCATTACACCCTTCGTACTCCTCTCCTCCGAAATCTTCCGCAGTTAAGTCCTCTTGCTGGATCATTGTTCCCATTGCACCATCTAATAGTAAGATGTTATTTTGTAATTTTTCTTCTATACATTTCATCAATTAATACCTTCTTTCACTTCTTGCTTTTCTCTCACATATTTAACAAGATGTTCTGTAATTTCATATTTTAAAAATGGTGTAATAAGATAAATGCCGTTAAAGTATTTCATCGCCGCATCGATCAATTCTTGAGAAATACAAATCCCTTCCTCAATTGCTGCCTCTTTCGTTTCATGTCCATCCATTCTCTCTCTTACTGCTTCAGGTAAAGTAATACCGGGCACCTCAAAATGAAGAAAATCTGCATTCCGTTTACTTATTAATGGCATAATTCCAATAAAAATAGGTTGTTCTAAATGCTTTGTCGCTTCATACACTTCTTCAATTAACGCGATATCATAGATTGGCTGCGTTAAGAAATATTCTGCTCCAGCATCTATTTTCCGTTCCATTCGCTTAACCGCTGCTTTTAAATGTCTTACATGCGGGTTAAATGCACCGCCCACAGAAAACCTTGTTGCCGGTCCAATGGATTTCCCTAAAACGGAACGCCCATCGTTCATTTCTTTAATCATTTTAATGAGCTCGATAGAGGACAAATCATATACAGAAGTGGCACCTGGAAAATCACCAACGCGCGCTGGATCTCCAGTTAAAGCTAACACTTCTTCCATGCCTAACGCTGATAATCCTAGTAAATGAGATTGTAGTCCGATGACGTTATGGTCTCTACATGTTAAGTGCGTCAATACCGGAATATCATGCTTCGTTAATAATGCTCCCATTGCCATATTCGAGATACGGGGCGATGCTAATGAATTATCTGCTAGAGTAATAGCATCTGCTCCAGCTCTTTTCAATGCTCTTGCACCTTCAAAAAACCGCTGCGTATCTAACGTTTTTGGTGGATCTAATTCCACTACTACGGTCGTTTGTTTTTTTGCTTTCTCTGCTAAAGTGACATGAGCTTTTGAACGTTTCTCATGTGTATGAACTACTTTCGGTCTTTGAACCGTATCCTTTTCTATTACAGGCGTAACATTTAGAGTAGCACGTTTCATACTTTCAATATGTTCTGGAGTCGTGCCACAACAACCGCCCAATAACCGAATACCTTGCTCAATAAATTTCGGTGTCATCGCTTCAAAATAAGCTGGACTTCCCTCATATACGTATCGTCCCTCTACATAATTTGGGAGACCTGCATTTGGATATGCTGACAAGTAACCATTTTTCGGAATCGATATCATTTTAAAAGCTTCCGTCATATGAAGTGGCCCTAGTTGGCAGTTCAATCCAACAACATTTGCACCGTAATCTAAAAGTTGTTTTAATATTTCATTTACATCATTTCCATTTTGAGTCGTACCCGCCTCATGTAACGCCAATTGCGCTACAATTGGAATATTTGTTTCTTTTCGTAACACCTGGACAGCATGAAGTAATTCAAACTCATCATAAAAAGTCTCTAATAGCAGTCCATCAACCTGTTCTTCTAATAATGCACTTGCCTGTTCCAGTAACATAAATTCTCGCTCCATATCAGTTGTCGTAACCGCCCCGATATGTTTCATACCACCAATTGTGCCTAAAATTGCATTTCTGTCTGTAACAGATGCTTTCGCCAGTTTTACTGCCGCTCTATTAATTTCAGTAACTTGATTTTCTAATCCATACATACGTAATTTCGCTTCATTTGCTCCGTACGTATTTGTTTGAATCACATCTGCCCCAGCCGCTACATATTGCTTATGAATCGATACAATTAAATCTGGATCAGATATATTCAATTCTTCAAAACTACTTTGCAAACCATGTGAATGTAATAACGTCCCAACCGCACCATCACCTATTACAATTCCTTTTGATAATAAATCTAGTAATTTCACAAATCTCCCTCATTTCTATCAATATAAAAACCCCCTCTTCACTTTGAAGAGGGGGACATAATCGATCCTCCTCTTATTATGCAAAACATTCGTTTTGCAGGTATTAGCACCGTTTCAAACATTTCGTTTGAAGGTTGCCGGGTTTCACAGGGCCTTTCCCTCCACCGCTCTCAATAAGAGTTTGTCTTTATTATTTTATTTATGTAGCTAAAAGGAAATGCGTTCCCCTTTTAACAATGTTTGTTAATTTTTTTATAAATTTAGCACGCACAAATACAAAAGTCAATGACACTTGCGGAAAAATAAAAATTATTTAAAATAAAGTTGCAATTCAATTATCTTTTGTTGTAAAGTTAAAAACATAATAAAATTTCATACGAACATTCTTATCTAGAGAGGTAGAGGGACTGGCCCTATGACGCCTCAGCAACCATTAACATTTGTTAATAAGGTGCTAATTCCAGCAAATTGTGAAAGATTTGACAGATGAGAAGAAGACTCTATTCAAACCGAAAGCCTTCTTCTTAGAAGGCTTTTTTATTTTATATTCAACTAATGGTTCAATTTAAAAAGGAGGAATTTTCACATGTCAACTATCGAAACAAAATTAGCGCAAATCGGAAACCGGAGTGAAACTACAACAGGAACTGTTAATCCACCTGTTTATTTTTCAACTGCTTATCGTCACGAAGGAATCGGTAAATCTACTGGATTTGATTATTCACGAACTGGAAATCCAACGCGCGGCCTATTAGAACAGGCAATCGCAGACTTAGAATGCGGTGAACAAGGTTATGCCTGTAGTTCAGGGATGGCAGCCGTTCTTCTTGTCCTTTCCCTATTCCGCTCTGGAGACGAACTTATTGTTTCTGAAGATTTATACGGTGGCACTTATCGATTATTTTCTGAGCACGAAAAAAAGTGGAACGTTCGATGTAGATACGTAAATACACAATCTATTAAACAAATTGAGCAAGCCATCACAACGAAAACGAAGGCTATTTTCATAGAAACTCCAACTAATCCATTAATGCAAGTTACCGATATTGCCGCTGTTGCAACTGTAGCGAAAAGACACGGACTACTTCTTATTGTAGACAACACATTCTACACACCTTATATACAGCAGCCATTAACAGAAGGTGCCGATATTGTACTTCATAGCGCAACGAAATATTTAGGTGGTCATAACGATGTACTAAGCGGACTTGTCGTTGCAAAAGGAAAGGAACTTTGTGAGGAAATCGCTCATTATCATAATGCCTCTGGTGCGGTCTTAAGTCCATTTGACTCATGGCTATTAATCCGTGGTATGAAAACGTTAGCGCTTCGCATGAGACAACATGAAGAAAATGCAAAAGCAGTTGTTGCTTATTTAAATGATGAGGATGGGGTGACAGATGTATTTTATCCTGGAAGAGGCGGCATGATCTCGTTTCGTCTGAAAGATGAAACATGGATTAATCCATTCTTACAATCTTTATCCTTAATTACATTTGCCGAAAGTCTTGGTGGTGTTGAAAGTTTAATGACATATCCAGCAACACAAACACACGCTGATATTCCTGAAGAAATTAGAACAGCAAACGGTGTATGTAATCGTCTTCTTCGATTTTCCGTTGGTATTGAAAATAGTAACGATTTAATTCAAGACTTAAAGCAAGCCATTAAACTTGTAAAAGAAGGTGTAAGAATATGAGTTATTCTATAGATACACTCTTACTGCACAACCAATATAAACATGACTCGCAAACAGGAGCTGTTAACGTTCCCATCTATAACACATCAACATTTCACCAATTTGATGTAGATACGTTCGGGAAATATGACTATAGCAGGTCAGGCAATCCAACTCGTGAAGCTCTTGAAGACATCATTGCTTTATTAGAAGGCGGAACAAAAGGATTTGCCTTCGCATCAGGAATTGCAGCGATTTCTACTGCATTCCTCCTCCTTTCACAAGGTGATCACGTACTCATTTCAGAAGACGTATACGGAGGAACTTATCGAATGATAACTGAAGTTCTCTCCCGTTACGGTGTTTCACATACATTTGTTGATATGACCAATTTAGAAGAAATAAAGCAAAACATTAAGCCAAATACAAAACTCTTTTATGTAGAAACACCTTCCAATCCACTTTTAAAAGTGACAGATATTCGTGCTGTTTCTAAACTTGCAAAATCTATTGGCGCCCTTACTTTTGTTGATAATACATTTTTGACACCACTATTCCAGAAACCACTTGACCTTGGCGCTGATGTCGTTCTTCATAGTGCCACAAAATTCATTGCCGGTCATAGTGATGTTACTGCCGGATTAGCAGTTGTAAAAAATACTGATCTCGCTCAAAAACTTGGCTTTTTACAAAATTCATTCGGCGCTATTCTAGGCCCGCAAGATTGTTCTCTCGTACTTCGTGGTCTAAAAACATTGCATGTACGTCTTGAGCATTCAGCTGCTAATGCCAATAAAATTGCACACTATTTACAAGAGCACGCTAAAGTTCAAAATGTCTATTATCCAGGATTACAAACACATCTTGGATTTAACATTCAACAATCTCAAGCTACATCAGCAGGAGCTGTCCTATCTTTCACTTTACAATCAGAAGACGCACTTCGCCAATTTTTATCAAAAGTAAAATTACCTGTCTTTGCGGTTAGTTTAGGGGCTGTCGAATCGATCCTTTCCTACCCAGCTAAAATGTCACATGCAGCACTATCGCAAGAAGCTCGTGATGAAAGAGGGATTTCAAATTCATTACTTCGGCTATCCGTCGGTCTTGAAAATGTTGACGATTTAATATCCGATTTTGAAAATGCCCTTTCTTATGTAGAAGAGCCTGTAAATGCATAGAGCGAAAAGAAGATATGAAATTAAATTTTCATATCTTCTTTTTATGTTTTCGATTATACTTTTTACTTTTCGTATAGTTCAAAAAAAAAGAAAGAGTACACCCATTTCCAAGTAATGAATTAATTGATATATTAAGAAGTAAAAAAGGGGCAAAAATAATGGATACTTGTGCAGATATTTTAATCGTTATCGATCTACAAAATGGAGTATGTTATAGCGAAGAACATTTATTTGACTTACAAAATTTACTTACAAAAGTAAATAAAAGAATTTCTTCATACAGAAAATCAAATAAACCAATTCTTTTCGTTCAACATTGTGATGATGATTTAGTACCTGAAAAAGAACTTTGGGCTATTCATTCAGATTTAGATGTTCAAAAACAAGATTTTTTTGTAAGAAAAACACATGCCAATTCTTTTTATAACACAAACTTGAAAGAGATTTTAGATCAATTATCTGTACATCGTATTGAATTTTGTGGTGCCCAAACAGAGTACTGTATGGATACCACGATTAAATTTGCCCATGGACTAGGGTACGAAAACTTCATGTTCCAGAAAGCAACCTCTACGTTAAATAATCCATTTATGTCCGCAAAAGAGACAATTGATTTTTATGAAAATATATGGAACCACAGATTTTTAAAATTGATGAAAGATGAAATCTAGAATACATAACTAACATCTTGGTAATTCTAAGATTTATCAGCTATATTCAAACATTTCATTTTCACCATAAAGAAGCTGACTACATTCGGCTTCTTTTCTTTTAACCTGTTTTATATTCTATATATAACATTATAATTCCTTTGTCATATTATTTTAAAAATTTCGTATATTCATTTGAAAGAATAAGAAAATCATGATAAAATTGTGTTACAAATATATCTATATCTTTCAATTTTTAAAACGCATCGAAATTTTCACCCAAAAATGTCATTTTACAAAACCGTGCTAAATTATCTACTTTATTTACATCAGGGTCTCTTTTCTTACAATTTCTTTACTTTAGGAATGTTTTTCTGCAACAACTGTTTTCTTTTCTTTAATTTTTTGGTATGTATAGTATGGTATAACAGCTCACACGGAGGTGGAAAAGAACATGTTAGAAACCTTTCAAAAAGAAATAGAACTATATGAAAGCAATGCAGAATTATTGAAAGTACTTGCTCATCCTGTTCGCTTATGTATTGTAAAAGGATTAATTGAACGCGGTCCAAGCAACGTTTCTACAATGTACACTGGCTTAAACATGCCACAATCTACAATTTCACAGCATTTAGCAAAGTTAAAAAGTGCTAAAATCGTTTCAAGTGAAAGAAAAGGATTGGAAATTTATTACAAAGTAGAAAACGAGACAATTATTCAACTCGTTCGCGTATTATTGGGTTAGGGACTCATAGACAGAAAAAAAGGATGTATTTTATATTTTTCATCTCATATCTTTAATATAAATATATATCATGAGAGGAAATATATGATGCTACATAAGTCGTATTAAAAAACAAGACACAGAACTATGCTGTGTCTTGTTTTTTATATTTTCAAATACCGATCCAAGTGTAACTGTTGCATATGTTTCGTATGTATAACAACATCACATGCACTCCCTAATCCTCCGCTCAAAATCATAGAATGAACTGCACGATTTTGTTTTTGAATTTCAGAAAAAGGATCCCGATCTTGATGATTCGTAAGCAGCTCTAGTATTCCTGCTGCTAACAAAAACTCAGATTGTTTCTTATGCCATACCATATTCATACCTTGCAGGCTAAACATTTCTTTCAGTTCGTCCCAATGAATATGAGTAGTAAGATCCATTTCACCTGGATACGCTAAAGGATTACGAATTAACTTATGCTCATAATATCCTCGTAAACTACCTTCTTGATGTGCAGGATGCATCCATTCTTCTTTTGTATATCCATAATCAACTGTAATACATACACCTCGTTGAAACCATTTCGCAATTTCTTTTATATATTCTTCCATCGCAATCGGCACTTCAAACCGCTGTCCTTCAGCAAGATGAATATTATATTTCAATAAGTATCGGCCAATTGTTTTATGTAATGGCCTACATACTTCTGCAAGTTTCCCTTCCTCTGTGTACGTAACACGTACTTCATACAATATTCCATTTCTCTTCTCAATTACTTCAACAGGAAATGCATCAAATAACTCATTCGAAAAAAGAATCCCTTCAAACGATTCTCCCATTTCATTATGCGATCTATAATATGACACATTAGAAAACGAACAAAGAGTCTTTTGCTGCAATTTTCTATGAAAAGGGCTCATTTCAATCATTGAATAGTTTAAATCAATAAAGGTTTCCGGTGATAATTGCTTCCATTCTTGTAAAACATCATAAGCAAACCTTCCTGTCCCCCCACCAATCTCACAAATATGTGGAGTAACTTCACCATTTTCAACAAGACGAATAAAAAACTTAGCAAAAGTTTTTGCAAACACAGAGGATACGTTGCTACTTGTAAAAAAATCCCCTTGTCTTCCTATTTTTTCACGTTCTTTCATATAATATCCATGTTCCTCTGCATATAATGCGAGGTTCATATATGTACTGTATGAAATTGAATAATCCTTTTCTTTTTCCATCCATTCTTTTAAAATGAGCTCCATCCCCATACTAGCTCCTTACTGTAAAAATGGATTATTTTCTTTTTCAAAACCAATGCTTGTTTCTGGACCATGTCCACATAACACCGCTGTTTCATCAGGTAATACAAATAATTTCTCTTCAATACTTCCAATCAACTCTGCAAAACTTCCACCAGGTAAATCTGTTCTTCCAATACTCATTTGGAATAATACATCTCCAGAAAATACAGCATTCGCCTCTTTACAGTAATAAGAAATACTGCCTGGAGAATGTCCTGGTGTCTCAAAAATTTCAAAGTTAAATGAACCAATTGCTAATGCACCTTCTGCATCAATAATATGATCAGCTGGTTTTGCTGTAATGCTGCGATTCATCATAAAGATTTGAGAACCATTTACAGTTGCATCGCCTAACCAATCTGCTTCTTCTTTATGTACGTACACAGGAATATGAAAAGCGTCTCTTACCGCATCAACAGCACCAATATGATCAAAGTGAGCATGTGTTAATAAAACAGCCAGTGGCTTTAATTGTTCTTCTTGTAAATATGTAACGAGCTTCTCTCCTTCGTGACCAGGATCAAAGATAATACACTCATTTTGCTCATTCGTTAAAATATAAGCATTTGTTTGTAATGGGCCTAACGGCATTTGTATCCATTTCATATGAAAATCTCCTCCAATTATTAAACTTACTTTCAATGATACAACATTTTTTTCTCTTAGGAAAAGAAAGGATGCTATCTCGACAATCATTTTTAAAACATGTACAATATAAAAGAGTAAATATTCCAAAAACTCATATTAAGGAATGGGTAGACAGAGGAGGATATTGTATGGGCCTTGTTATTATTTTTACGCTTGTCACTCTGTTAGCTGTATTTGCTACGCTTAGAACACTTCGCGAAAAGAATTTTCTCGCGGGCGGCTTTGCAATTGCAACTGTACTCGTTTTCGGATGGTTTACAATCATGACTGTTCTATATAACGGGTACCCACCAGCAGCTTAATTCATTTACATGCTCGTCTTCATCAAGATTTCGCACAAAAAGAGGAAGGGTTTCCCCTTCCTCTTTTCATACTTCACAACTTATATCATCTTCGCTTCGTATTTGTGCTTTTTTACAAGCCAAGCTCCTCCGATAACACCTGCATCATTACCAAGTGTTGCAATAGCTAACTTCGTGCTCTTTACAGCACGTGAGAAAGCATATTGCTCAAAATAGCGTTGAATTGGTTCTAAAAGTGCATCTCCAGCTTTAGAAACGCCTCCGCCAATAACGATTTTCTCTGGGTTCAACGTGCTAGAAAGGTTCGCTACAGCTAATCCTAAATAAGAAGCTACCTTTTCTACTACTTCGCCTGCTAGTTCATCACCTTGTCCATGTGCTTCAAATACGTCTTTTGATGTGATACGTCCTTCTTCTGCTAACATAGAACGTAGAATACTTTCTTTATCAGTCTCTTGTATTTTTTGCATAGCAACACGCACAATACCTGTTGCAGATGCTACAGTTTCTAGGCAACCAGACTTCCCGCAATTACATGGGAAAGCATTCTCTGTAACGACTGTAATGTGTCCGATTTCACCAGCAGCACCGCTTACGCCGTGTACAATCTCTCCATTGGCAATTACACCGCCGCCAACACCAGTGCCAAGCGTCATACAAATTAAATCTTTTGCTCCTTCACCAGCACCTTTCCACATTTCACCAAGCGCTGCTAAGTTCGCATCATTATCAATCACAACAGGTAATCCTGTTTCTACTTCTAATAAATCTTTTAACGGATAGTTCTTCCATCCTAAGTTAACCGCTTCATAAATCATTCCAGACGCCACGTGTACAGGGCCAGGAGCTCCCATACCAATACCGATTAACTTACTTTTTAATTCGCCTAACTCTTCTAACTTTTTATCAATAGCTTTCGCTACATCAAGTGTAATATGTTTTCCTTGCTCATTTATATTCGTAGGGATTTCCCACTTATGTAAAATTTCACCGTATACATTAATAAATGCTAATTTAATCGTTGTACCACCAAGGTCAACACCAACTAACCATTTCTCTTCCATGTTACTTACCTACCTTTATCTAATTCTTATTTAGCTCTTTTTGAATTTCTTGCTTCAATAAAAATAAAGCTGTTTGATAGTCTTGTGAATCGATTAGCTGTGATTGATTTAATTCACGCAATTCATCTTGCATTAATTGTAAATCTGCAATTCGATCTCCCGTATAAATAATCGTACCAAATTTCTTTAGCAATTGCTGAATATCATATATAGATAACATTTCATCACCCTCTATGCTCACTTACTATAAAAAATTATAATAAGAAAACGTTCACATATTTTATTATAATCAAGAAGAAAAAGTCTCGTCAATTTTTATTTGTCTATACAAGCCCATTTTTAACCATTGTTCCTTTTTCTGTAATAATTTTTTCTATATTTTTATCAAACGGCTCTATTGGAATATGGTCTACCATTTGAAAACTATAAGCTAATGATAGCGTTTTCCCTTTATAATGCATGAGATAACGATCATAATAGCCACCACCATATCCAATCCGTTCTCCTCGCTCTGTATAAGCTACACCTGGTACAATTTGAAGGTCAATTTCATCTGCATTCACTTCTTCCGTAAGCGCTGGAATTGGCTCACGTAAATTCATATACACTGTTTCCAATTGATCAAAATTACTAATTTGCCTAAAGGACATTGTTCTTGTTTCTTTATTACACTTCGGAACAACAACTTTCTTTCCTTCTTCCCAAGCTTTTTCGATAATAGGATATGTATTCACTTCATTTTCCATTGAAAGAGTGATTCCAATTGTTTTAGCTTCAGCCCACTCTTTTTGTGCATACAACGAAAATGCAATTTGCTCTGATAAAGTTGTATACCGTTCTTTTGATAAAGAATTCATGTGCTCTATTATTTGTTTACGTAAACGTAGTTTCTCTTCTCTCACACATTTTCCCCCTCACAGTGATACTTTGCTCTACGATGATAGTGTATCACTTTTAAGAGAGGAATCGAATAAAAAAAGAAACAGTAGGAAAATATTCCTACTGCTTACTTTGTTTCACGGTGTAACGTAGACTTCTTGTCACGCTTGCAATACTTTTTAAGCTCGATACGCTCAGCGTTGTTACGTTTGTTTTTCTTTGAGATATAGTTACGATCTCCGCATTCTGTACATGCTAGAGTAATATTCACACGCATTCTTATTTCCCTCCAGTACTAATAACTTAAATCAGACTATACTATAATACCACTTTTAAAATAAAAATTCTACACCTTTTGATATTGTCTAATTTTTTCTATAAGATTTTTCATGTTTTCCCTTGCTATTACTGGGTTTCTAGCATGTGAATACACTAAAAATTTCGGTTGTTTTGTGTCAGAAACGATATAAGACCACTCTTTTTCGGTATATTTGAACTGTACTCCTTCAAATATGCCTTCTTCCTTCCTTTCGATATCAGCCAATAATTTCCTCATCACCTTCCCTTTTTCATTCCACGAACATACAACTTCATCACAAAGTAAATAAAGCGGCGGGGATTGCTCTACTATGCTGAGAAAGGTTTTTCCCTGCAATGCTATTAACTCGAATAATTTTCCAATTCGATATAAAATATCTCGCTTCCATCTCGCTTGAAACGATTTTTTTTCATCCTGCGTATAAAATAGAAGATAACATTCTCCTAATTTCAAAGACATTGGGTAAATATTTCCTGCCGATTCCAGTAATAAATCTGGAATATCAATCTCTTCAAAATCCGTCCCTTGGTAAATATTACTATGATTATCATATAACTCGAAATAATTTCCTTGCTCTGAAAACATAAGCGCCATATTTGCTTTACTTGATTTCATTAAAGCTTTCACATGATCCTTTTGTTCACCAGCATAAATCCACGTAACTGTGCATCCGAGTCTTTGCAAAAAGAGCATAAGCAAATGTTGTAACATATCATTTCTCTTATTAATAAGAAGATGGAACTTCTGTTTTTTTATTTTCTCAATATCAATACGCTCTAATACAGCCTCTATATAATTATGTAAAGAAACGTGTACTAGCTTATTCCGCCCCATTTCCTTCTCACATACGTAATAAAACGACTCAGACATATACACTTGTTCTATCGCTTTTTGCTGCTTATACGTTAACTGTGCCCCATCCTTACCATACAACTTTATAACAATCTCTTTTTCTTTTTCCGCTTGAATGAAAACCCCGCCCGCACATTGCAAATCTTGAATGCTGTACTGAAAAAGTGATTCGTTCATTTCTTTGCATTCCATCGTATGAATCCCAATACCATGAATTGCATGAAGAAAAAGATTTTTATAAGAAGTCGTTTCTATATGTTCTTGACTCCCGATTAATATACTTTCCCCTTTTGTAAAAAGAGATCCGTACGCCATCGCAACCTTTACAATAAATTGAGGCGTAATCTCCACATTACCTCTTCCTACAATGCGGCTTTTTTGCAACCATCCTGCACTCTTCTCACTTTCTTGAACACCAGCCGATCCTACTACCGAATGACTATCAATCGCCTTATATGGCCATAGTTTTCCCTTTTGCTTAATTACCGTACTTTTCCCTATATGACAATGGTCCGCTACAATGCTTTTTTGAAACAATGTAACATCATCTTCCACCATTGTATGTTCTCCTATTGTCGTTTCTAGTAACTCACAATATTTCCCAATGTGCACATTTGCAAAAACAATACTCTTTTGAAGATGAGAATAACTTGAAACAACACTATTTTTCCCGATAATAGAGTATGGCTCAATTACAGATCCAGCACCAATTCTTACTCCTTCACCAATAAAAGAAGGACCGTGAATTTTCGTTCCTTTTCCAATCGTTACCCCTTCTCCCATCCATACCATCGGTAATACTTCCGTATACGGGATAGGTACTTGCAATTTTTTCGTTAACAAATCAAATTGTGCTTGTCGATATTGATCAAATGTACCGATATCTAACCAGTAACCTTCTGACAAATATGCAAATAATGCGTTCTTATTTGCCAATAACGGAAACACATCTTGACTAAAATCAAAAAATTCTCGGGGCGGTATGTAAGAAAAAATTTCTGGCTCCATAATATATATACCTGTATTCACAATATTAGAGACTACTTCATTCCAACTCGGTTTTTCTATGTATCGTGTAACCTCTTGTTCTTTGTTCATTACAACTAAACCAAATGAGAGTGGATTTTCTACTTCCTTTACAAACATAGTTACCATTCTTTTCTTTTGTTTATGAAACGTAATTCCTTCTGATAATTGAAAATCAGTTAACGCATCCCCACTTATGACAACAAACGGTTCATCCAAAAATTTTTCCGCTTGTTTAATACTCCCTGCAGTTCCAAGCGGTGGAGAGTCTTCAAAGTAGTACAAGTTAACACCCCATTTGCTACCGTCACCAAAATATTGCTTAATAGCTGTACTCATATACTGAACAGTAATTGCAATCTCACGTATACCATGCTGACGCAATAATTCAATGTTGTATTCTAAAACTGGCTTTTCTAATAATGGCAACATCGGCTTTGGAGTATTACATGTTAATGGTCTAAGGCGTCGTCCTTTTCCTCCAGCTAAAATAACCCCCTTCATATACTTCAGCCTCCACTTATATAATGTTCAGTAACTTCATATACGATATGTATATTATCTACCCAGCATTAACTAGCAGTATAAAATAAAGTGAAACTTTAATCAGTGGAGGTTTTCTTCATCCCCTACTGATTATTAGCCTTGACCAATCGGGCCGACAGGCAGTAAAGTTCCCCTTATATACATTCACCTTTCAACAACTGAAGAAAGCGCTTACTATTAACTTTTAAAATATTACTTAATAAGCGAATAACATATACGCCCTATTTTTTCCATTATATTATGATACATCTTATCATCATAAACTAAAGGAAACAACGAGCTTTTTTTGTCATGTTTTGACTAAAAAAAGCAGGTGATGTTTCACCTGCTTTTTTCTTTATTCATTTAATAAGTAATGCTTTCCCTTTACTAAATAAAAAACATTTTCAGCAATATTTGTAATATGGTCTGCTACACGTTCGATATATCTCGCTACAAAGGATAATTGTGTAATTTGTGTAATTGCTTCTGGTTGTTCTGGAACTGAAGATATAAATTCACGAATCGCTTTCCCATATATTTCATCAACAGAATCATCCATTTCGGCAATTTGCTTCGCAAAAGTTAAATTTTCTTGCTCATATGCATCTAGGGCTAACTGTAACATCTTATTTGCAATCGCAAACATCTCATCAAGATTGTGCAAACTAACAGACACGTCTTTTTCCCCGAGACGAATGGTTGATTTCGCAATATTAACAGCATGATCTGCAATCCGTTCTAAATCTGTCGCTGTTTTAATTGAAATGAAAATCCTTCTTAAATCACTTGCTACAGGTTGCTGCTTCGTAATGAGCATAAGCGCAAGATCATTTATTTCTTCTTCTAAATTATCCATACGATAATCACCATCTATTACCTCTAACGCTTTCTCTACATCCTTTTTATGAAGCCCTTCCATAGCAAGCAATAAAGCTTCTCTCGCTAGTTCACCAAGCTCAATCACCTTTTGCTGTAACGTTTTTAAATCACATTGAAATTGTTCTCGTACCATTGTTTCTTCCCCCTTAATATTATGTGCCACTATATATAACTCTCCTACCTAGCCTACTTATAATAAACCTTAAGATAGGAGAAGTATTACTTCTCCTATCTTAAGGTAAAAATAAGAAATACCCTCTGTTAAGAGGGTATTTGCTCTTAGCCTTGCTAGCGACATCAACCGAATCGGCCTGTAATATAATCTTCTGTACGCTTATCTGAAGGTGTCGTAAATAATTTATTTGTATCTGTATACTCCACAACTTCTCCACTTAAGAAGAAAGCAGTTTTATCTGAAATACGCGCAGCTTGTTGCATGTTATGCGTTACGATAACGATACTAAAATCTTTCTTTAACTCTTGAATTAATTCTTCTACTTTTAATGTTGAAATTGGATCTAGTGCTGATGTTGGCTCATCCATTAAAATAACGTCTGGTTCAATCGCTAAACAACGTGCAATACATAGACGCTGTTGCTGTCCACCAGATAAACCGTATGCATTATCATGCAAACGATCTTTTAACTCATCCCAAATCGCTGCTCCACGTAAACTTTTTTCAACAATTTCATCTAACGTTTTCTTGTCGCTAATCCCATGAATTTTCGGGCCATATGCTACATTTTCATAAATAGATTTTGGAAATGGATTTGGTTTTTGGAACACCATTCCTACATGTGTTCGTAATTCTTCAACTGGATATGATTTATCAAATATATTGCGCTCTCTATATTCAATTACGCCTGTAGTTCGCACGATTGGTACTAACTCTACCATACGATTTAATGTTTTTAAGTACGTTGATTTACCACAACCACTTGGCCCGATAATTGCTGTAACTTCATTCTCATGAATACTTAAGTTAATATCTTTTAAAGCATGGTCTTCTCCATACCATAAATTTAAGTTTTTCGTATCAAATACTACTTTCTTTGGCGCAGTCTCGATTTTCTCCTCGTTTTTCACCTGTACATTTACTACTGTTGCTACCATTTGAATTCCCCTTTCATCCATTTCCAACTTATTTTCGATTTCGTAACCATAGGACAACTATATTGATCAAGAGCAACAAACCTAACAAAACAATCATCCCAGCAGCTGCTACATACTGAAATTCTTCCTGTGGTCTACTCATCCAATTAAAAATTTGAATTGGTAAAACTGTAAATCTATCAAACATACTAAACGGAACATAATTTGCAAATGCAAGTGCCCCGATAACTAATAACGGTGCCGCTTCTCCAATCGCTCTTGATATCGCTAACGTACAACCTGTTATAATTCCTGGGAACGCATATGGCAATACAACTTGATACATCGTTTGCCACTTCGTAGCACCTAACCCGTAAGAAGCTTCTAATAATGACCTCGGTACAGATCGTATCGCTTCTTGACTCGCTACAACAACTGTCGGTAAGACGAGTAAGCTCATCGTCAGTGCCGCTGCAATAATACTCTCACCTAAGTGAAGAGCGTATACAAAAATGGTTAAGCCGAGTAATCCAAATACGACGGAAGGTACTCCCGCTAACGTTTGATTATTAATTTCTATTACCTTTTTAAATATAGATTCCTTCGCATATTGCTCTAAATAAAGAGCAGTTCCGACCCCAAATATAAAGGAGAGTGGTATAACAATACTCATAAATAATATTGTTCCTGACAAAGCTGCAGCAATCCCAGCTTCTTTCGGATTACGCGAAGCGAAGTTTGTAAAGAAATCTAACGAAAGGTAACTGACACCTTTTTCAAAAATTTGAAAAAGCAAAATAAGCAGGATTACTATTGAAAACAAAATTGCCATATAAAATAACAATTTGTAAATTCGATCTTTAAAAAAACGTGATGCCATATTTTCTTGTATTTTTTTATGATTCAACATGCGCATATTATGTCACCCTCCTAAAGCGGCGCATAATAAACTGCGAAATGATGTTCATTATAAAAGTAAACAAGAATAACGTTGCGCCTACAGCGTACATGCTGTAATAAGTAATTGTTCCATGCGGAGCATCACCTAAACTCACTTGCACAATATAAGCTGTTAACGTTTGAATAGAGTGTGTCGGATCGAGAGATACGTTCGGTGTGGACCCTGCTGCAATTACAACGATCATCGTTTCACCGATTGCTCTTGAAGCAGCTAATATAATCGCTGCCATAATCCCTGCGAAAGCTGAAGGAAACACGACTTGTTTTACCATCTCAAACCGAGTTGCTCCAAGTGCCAACGAAGCTTCTTTCGTTCCTTTTGCTACAGCTCTCATTGCATCTTCAGACAGAGATGCAATTGTAGGTATCATCATAAAGCCAATAACAATACCTGGACTAATCGCATTAAAAAACTGTAAATCAGGTATAATCCGTTGTAAAAGCGGTGTAACAACTGTTAATGCAAAAAAGCCATATACAATTGTCGGGATACCTGCTAATAGTTCTAACATCGGTTTTAATACTTTTCTTACACTGTTTGAAGCATATTCACTTAAAAATACGGCACACGCTAAACCGATAGGAACTGCTACGCACATAGCGATTGCTGTTACAAGTACCGTTCCACATATAAGTGGTAATATACCGAATTTAGGATTTTCAAAAAAAGGTAACCATTCTTTCTCTGTCAAAAAGGAGAGCAATGATATTTTTTTAAAAAACATTATTGTTTCATTAGAAAGCGTAAAAATAATTCCAAGTGTCGTCGCAATAGACACGCTAGCAATTATTTTTAGTAATAATGGAACGATTCGATTGATTCGCTGCGTTTTTTTTCTATGTTTTGTATTTCTTTCAATCAAATGTTGTACAGAAAATGTAATTTGACTTTTGTCATTATAAGCCAAAGATGAAAACCCCTTTCCACCCTGACATTACCTTTTTATTTCTGTTAACATCCGCAGCTGTTCATTGTATTTTTCTTTTGGTAATTTTACATATCCAACCTCTTCAGCAAGATTACCAACATGCTGAATCATAAACTCAATATAATTTGCTACATTCATTTTATTTCGGATAGATGCATGATTCACATAAGCGAATAGCGACCTAGATAACGGCTTATACTCACCTGATTGGATGGTATCTTTCGTCGGAAGTACACCATTCACTTTTATTGCTCTCACCTTATCTCGATTGGCCATATAATAAGCATATCCTACAAAACCAATGGCATTTTTATCATTCATTACCCCTTGCATAATAACTTGATCATCTTCAGACAAAGAGACTTTTTTTACAATGCGACTTTTTTGTAAGATGACATTTTGAAAATAATCATACGTACCAGAGTCTACACCTGGCGCATAAAACTTTACCTGTTCACGTGGCCATGATGAATGAATTTGTGACCATCGCTTTTCACTTTCATCTTCACTCCATAATAGACGTAACTCGTCTACCGTCATATTATCTACCCAAGTATTTTGACGGTTCACAACGATCGTAAGGCCGTCATAAGCGACTTCAAACGGTGTAAACTGAATGGAGTTTTTCTTCATTTCATTTTCTTCCACTTGTTTCATTACTCTCGAAGCATTATTTATATCTACTTCTCCTTTACTGAAACGATTAAATCCTCCTCCTGTCCCAGAAACACTGATGGAAATTTTCACGTTTGGATGCACCTTTGTATATTCCTCCGCTACTGCTTCTATAATAGGAAAAACCGTTGAGGATCCATCAACTCTCACTTCTCCCATTTCATTCACAGCAAATGCAGTAGACGTGCCAACATAAAAGAAACATGTCGACAGTATGAAAACTTTAATTGATGCACTTATCCATTTCACGTGTTCTTCCTCCTAGAAGTAACCGGAAATAACAGGATTACAGATATAAGAATACTGCTAAACTATTAATTCGGTTTTAATTGTTTGTAAAAGTTTTGTAAAGTTCCACAAGAATCAACATTAGGTAAATTATTAATCCGTAGCCACTGTTCATCTTCACTGAGGATTGGTCCATAACTTCCATAGTGAATGCATACGTATTATTTGCAAGGTCCCTTAAAATTCCGATATGATCTGCTTGTCCACTTTATTAAAACGTATGCATGAATCAAAAAAAAAAGCACACTATCTTTTCAGATAGTGTGCTTTTTTTACAACTTTTTTATTCATCATCTTGCTTTTTATTTTTCTTATCTATTTCCTCTTGTGTAGCTTCGCCATTTTCTACCTTTTTCAAATCAAAGTACGCGTCCATAATGTCACGACTAATATATCCGTTAATACCTGATTTATCATCTACCCAAGGTACAACAACAGAAAATGCTACTTCAGGGTCTTCAAGTGGCGCATAACCTACTAATGTTAAGTTATATGTTTCTTTACGCTCACCGTTTGCTTTTCTACCAATCTCTTTATCTCCGCCATACACAGTTTGAGCTGTACCTGTTTTACCAGCAGCTTTATATGATGCGCCTGTAAAGTATTTCGCAGCTGTACCACCAGACTCATTAAATACTTGTCTAAATCCTTCCTGAACACGTTTAATTTGTGATTCAGGCATATCAATACGGTTTAGTACTTTTGGTTCCATTGAGTGAACGACTTTTCCAACTTCGCCTTGTTTCGCTTCCGGTTGACGAATTTCTTTTACAACTTGCGGCTGCATACGGTAACCACCATTTGCAATTGTTGAAACATACTGTGCTAATTGAAGTGGTGTATATGTGTCATACTGTCCAATTGATAAATCTAATAAGAAACCAGGCTGATTTCCTCTACCTATTTGACCCGCAGATTCGTTTGGTAAATCGATACCTGTTTTTACACCAAGTCCAAACTGTCCGAAATAATAGCGCATCGTATCAAATGCTTTTTTTGGTACATCTAACGTACCACCTCTCACATATTGAACACCTGCGATATTCATCGCTGTTTTAAACATATATACGTTAGAAGACATTTTTAATGCTGTCAGATCATTAATAGATCCCATCGTCTTCCAAGAAGATTTTTTCGGCGTTCCTTTCAATACGATTGGTTCATCCAGTTGGTAGGAACCCGGTTGAATCGCTTTTGTTTGATATCCTGTAAGTACTGTCGCACCTTTTACAGTTGATCCCATCGGATAAGAACTTGTCATCGTTCCTAATGCGAAATCTTGCACTTTCGTTTCGCCATTTTCTTCTACTAACTGTTTCCCTGCCATAGATAAAACTTCACCATTTTTTGGATTCATCATTACAACGAATGCGCGATCTAAAAGAGGTTGTCCCCCTTTATATCTCAATAAATTTTTCGTGATAATTTCTTCTACACGCTTTTGTAATTCCATATCAATTGTTAAATTCAGATTGTTACCACTTTGCCCTTTTGATACATTAATCGTTTCTAAAATATTACCGTTTTTATCCGTAATATTTCTCACTTCCGCTTTATTACCGTGCAAACTATCTTCATATTGCTGCTCAAGATAACTTTTCCCTACGCGGTCATTTCGATTATAATCACGAACAAGATAGTAATCTAGTCTTTCTCTCGGTAAGCCTTCGTCAGAAGTTGTTACACCTCCAAGTACACTTCGGAACAAATCGCCATCATATGCATATTTTCGTTCCCAATCGACACTTGTATCTACTCCCGGCAATTGCGCTAAATTTTCACTAATAATCGCATATTCTTCATCTGTAGCATCCTTTTTAATGACTTGTGGCGTCATCGCATATCCGCCGTCCATTTTGCTTTTAATCGCTAGCACTTCTAAATCTTTTGCGGATAATTGATTCACTTCTTCTTCCGTCACGCGATTTCGTTGACGCTCATCTAATTCTTTATCGTCAATTTTTTTATCTTTAAACTCTTGACGATCTTTTTTCGTAATTTTTTCTTGCGCTTCTTCTTTATGAATAGCAAGCCAATAATCTTTTTTATCGCGATCTGTTAATTTATCTGTCGGTACTTCAATCAAATCTGCTAATCTTTTCGCTGTTTCTAAGCGAGCCTCTGCAGTTGATCCTTTCATTTTTGTAAATGTAATCGTACGTACAGCTGCATTATCTACTACAGCTCGCCCATAACGGTCAAATATTTTCCCACGTGGTACAGGATTACTTATCGTCGAGTTTTCTTTCCTCTCCACTTCATTCTTATATTCCTCACCGCGAACAATTTGTACATAACCAAGCCTTACAATAACCGCGGAGAACATTAAAAACACGCAGAAAAACAGCACGTTTAACCGAAAAGGAACGTGAGTCTTTTTCTTTTGTTGTTTCTGCTTCTTGCCCATACAAACCCCCTCTACCAACAGCTATGTAATTTGAAAGGGACACCTTCATACAGGTGTCCTCACTGCTGTCTTACATCTTTTTCTATTCTAGCATAAAACAAACGATAAGTTAACCTTCTGGTTCTGTTTGATTCTGCGTGGTTCCTTGCGCTACGACACTTGTGTTCCCTGCATTTCCTTCATCATATTTGACATTTTTAACTGCAAAATAAATAAGAAAATGTCCAGCACCTAAAATACATAGTAAGACAGGTAAACTCTTTTCAGGCGGAAAGAATAATACAGCACATAAAAAACTTAAAACTGAACAAATTCTCCCGGCATTTAACCATAATTCTCGGACAACAACATACTCTACACGCCACTCTCTCGCATTTTTCGCTCTACCAATTACATCATATGTCATCGATCCATATGGAACGAGTAAAATAGGGTATGCAATCGCAATGCATGCTGCATAAATAAGTAATTTTGTGTATGTAACATTGAATATAACTAAAAATACAACAGCATATAAAATAATGCCTCCAAGTAAAATTGCTTTTTTTCGCCACTCTTTCTTTAACATACGGGCGACTAAATAGTAACATACAAATGATACAGCAGAATTTACTAAGCTATATTTCCCTAATGCAAGCTCACTATCGGTTGCTAAGTACACATATACTGAAATAACAAAAATGAATGTCCCCTCTCTCAATCCTTGGAAAAAATGAGCGCGTGTAATTCTCCCCCAATTTTTATCAATCCGTCGCTCTTTCAAAACTTGTGTAACCTCATAACGACCTTCACATTCTCTCTTAGATACAAAAAAGCTTAAAACGACAGCAATTGCAAATAACAATAACGAGAGAAAGAATATGACCGTATAACCACTCCACTTCTCCATACGTGAAATTGTGTATCCAGCTGCTATCGGTCCAATCATGCCAGAGAAGGATGTAAGAAGCCCAAGAAACCCATTAAAGAAATCTCTTGTTTCTGGTTCTGTAATCTCAAATGTTAATAAGTTAAACGCGAGCCAGTAAAAACCATATCCGACTCCTAAAAGAGCCCCCATTAATAAAATATAGTGAGAAGCGCTTTTCCCCGCTACTAAAACAACGATAAAAAAAATCGCTAACGTGCCTACGCCTATTCGTAACAAGATCGAGCGATCAATACGCTTCGCTAATTTCCCACCTATAAGAAATGTGAGGGGCTGCAATACAACGCTGGCCAAATTATACAAGCCGAGATTCACATAATTTTGTGTTTGTTTCCATAAATAAATGTTAACAAACGTATTCGATAAAGAAATTGCGAGCGTGTATAAACCTCCAATAAGGAGTAATAACACTAAATCCCGATTCACTTCAACGTCACCAATTATATGTTTCCACTTCATACACAACTCTCCTTTACTTCATGTTCTAGTCTTCCAAAGACAAGCTCAATTATGTAAAAGGAAAGCATAGAAAAAAGCTAGGAGCATTCTCCTAGCTTTTTCTATCGTTATTACAATTATTTTGCTTCTTGGTAACGTTTTTCAGCAGCGTTCCAATCTACAACGTTCCAGAATGCACCGATGTAGTCTGGACGACGGTTTTGATAATTTAAGTAGTAAGCATGTTCCCAAACATCTAAACCGATAACTGGAGTTTTACCTTCAGTTAGAGGAGAATCTTGGTTTGGCGTGCTTGTTACTTCTAACTCACCATTATTTACTACTAACCAAGCCCAACCAGAACCGAAGCGAGTTGCGCCAGCTTTTGCGAATTCTTCTTTGAATGCATCGAAGCTACCGAATTTCGCTTCAATTGCAGTTGCAAGTTCGCCTACTGGTTGTCCGCCGCCGTTTGGAGATAAGATTGTCCAGAAGAATGTGTGGTTAGCATGTCCGCCACCATTGTTACGTACTGCTGTACGGATTGCTTCTGGTACTTCGTTTAAGTTTGCAACTAATTCTTCTACGCTTTTGTCAGCTAATTCTGCATGACCTTCTAAAGCAGCGTTTAAGTTTGTGATGTACGTGTTATGGTGCTTTGTATGATGGATGTTCATTGTTTCTTTGTCAAAGTGAGGCTCTAAAGCATCATACGCATAAGGTAAATTTGGTAATTCGTGTTTTGCCATTGTTATATTCCTCCCAGTTTATGTATTGCCACTTAAGTGACATACAACTACATTCTACCCTAATTGCCATAGGGTGCAAACAAATAAATCACATTGTCTTGCTATCATTAAAGTAGCAAAATTCCCACTTCTTTTCAATTAAAATGCTCATATATTTCATAAAAAAAGCTCCCTTCTACAAGGAAGCTTCCTACTGACATAATAAACAGGTGAAATGGATATGGACCCTGTAGGACTCGAACCTACGACCGGACGGTTATGAGCCGTCTGCTCTAACCAGCTGAGCTAAGGGTCCACAATTATGTATGTAATAATACATCAAATAAAGGAATTCCTATCGGATATACCCTTTAAGAAATGTAAGATAAATTTACCATATAGAAAAGAAAACTGTCAATTGTATTTTTTTCATTTAAAAGAAGAAAATTAATAAAAAGAAATTTAGTTATCGCTACTATATGTAAATATAATATATCTTGAGATTCCCTAGATTCCTACGTTACAATGATTTTATACATACATAAAGGAAGTGAATCTATGTCCATATTTGCCCAATTAGTCAAAAGCGTATATTCGCCTAAAGATATGGCGCTATTCCGTTTTCAAAAAATCGGAAAAACCATTTTGTATATTATGCTACTTTGTCTAATCACTACTATTCCAAGAACATTCTTTTACGGTAGCTTTATCCAAGATAGTGTTACTATGGTAAATCAAGCAATTGAAAAAGATTTACCTGATTTTAAAATCGAAAATGGTGAACTAAAAGCTGATATTGAACAACCTATTCAAAAAGAAGAGGGAGATGCTCTTTTCGTATTTGATCCAAATACAACAGATATCGAAAAGTATCAAAATAAAACTGGTTTATTTATTTTAAAAGATAAAGTAGTTTCTATAGGAAATGGCCAGACGCAAACATACTCCTACAATGATTTATTAGGGACATCTCTTGAGAAAAAAGATTTGCAAGATTTCATTTCTGTATTCGATAGTATTTATCCAATTTTATTAGCTGTTATCGGAGTGTTAGTATATCTATTCCAATTGTTCATTACTTTCTTAGGAATTACTTTACTTGCGTTTATCGGTTCTGCTATGAGTGGTCAACGTAAATTATCTTATAAGCAAGTATGGACGTTAACTGCCTACAGCTACACAATTCCAACCATCTTCTTTATGATTATGGATTTATTCAAAATCGTTGTACCTGGCTCAACATTCATTTATATCGCAGTTGTTTTAATTGTTCTATACTTAACAATTAAAGAAGTTCCAAAACCGAACGAAAAAAATGCCTAAATAGGCATTTTTTTTTTGGACAAGCATATATTCCTAGCAAAGGAGTGAAGAATATGAAGAGATTAGGTATATTCTTATTCGTGCTTGTTCTTGGTTATATATTTTATTACGATATAAAAATCGGCACTTTACCGATGTTAAGTTCATATAAAAAGACAAATGCGGCCGAAACGATAAAACAAGAAAGTACAAATACAAAACAAAAGAAAGAAAACAAAGCGGAAAAAGAAACAGATGTCACTTATAAAACAATTGAAGTCAAAACAGGTGATACGGTTCTTTCCATTACAGAAGCGATTAATAAGAAGAAAATTCCTTCTATCGAAAAAGTAATTGATGATTTTAAACAATTAAATAAAAATACACCTGCTACAAAAATACAACTTGGAAAGTCTTATAAATTCCCGTTATATCAATAAGCAATCACTTAATCCTTGTCAATTACATAAAGGCGCTGATACAATAGTAAAAGTGAAACCGAGCACTTCGGTTTCTATAGCCCTATATCACGTATACTATCATTGATATAAGGGACTAAATAAGAAACTTCTTTTATAAGGAGAGCGATCTATTCGTGAATGAAATGACTCATCGTACAAAAACACGTCCAGTTAAAGTCGGTAATTTAACAATTGGCGGTAATAATGAATTAATTATACAAAGTATGACAACAACAAAAACACATGATGTTGAAGCAACAGTTGCTGAAATTAAACGTTTAGAAGAAGCTGGCTGCCAAGTCGTGCGTGTTGCTGTTCCAGACGAACGCGCAGCAAATGCTATTGCTGATATTAAAAAACAAATCAACATTCCACTTGTTGCTGATATTCATTTTGATTATCGCCTTGCTTTAAAAGCAATTGAAGGCGGCATTGATAAAGTACGTATCAATCCAGGTAACATTGGTCGTCGCCATAAAGTAGAAGCTGTTGTAAATGCAGCAAAAGAACGTGGTATTCCAATCCGTATCGGTGTAAACGCAGGTTCATTAGAGCGTCACATTTTAGAAAAGTACGGATACCCAACTGCAGATGGTATGGTTGAGAGCGCCCTGCATCACATTAAAATTTTAGAGGACTTAGATTTCCATGATATTATCGTATCTATGAAAGCCTCTGATGTTAACTTGGCAATTGAAGCATACGAAAAAGCTGCACGTGCTTTTGATTATCCACTACATTTAGGTATCACAGAATCTGGAACGTTATTTGCCGGAACTGTAAAAAGTGCCGCTGGTCTTGGAGCAATCTTAAGTAAAGGCATCGGAAATACACTACGTATTTCATTAAGTGCTGACCCAGTTGAAGAAGTAAAAGTTGCGCGTGAACTATTAAAGTCATTCGGCCTTGCATCTAATGCAGCAACACTTATTTCTTGTCCAACTTGCGGTCGTATTGAAATTGATTTAATTAGCATCGCTAACGAAGTGGAAGAGTACATTTCTACACTACAAGTACCAATTAAGGTTGCAGTACTTGGCTGCGCCGTAAATGGTCCTGGGGAAGCTCGTGAAGCTGATATCGGTATTGCCGGCGCGCGCGGAGAAGGACTATTATTCCGCAAAGGGCAAGTCGTTCGTAAAGTACCAGAAGAAATAATGGTAGAAGAACTGAAAAAAGAAATCGACGTAATTGCTGCTGAAATGGCTGCTGAACGAGAAAAAGAAAAAGAAACACAAGAACAATAAAAAGAAGGTTGCCCACAACATTTGTGAGCAACCTTCTTTTCTACGTAAAAAAGCTCGTCAGTTATAGAACTAACGAGCTTTTACTTTGCACATTTTGGACAACGTCCGTATATTTCAAACTTATGACCTGTTACTTCATAACCATTAAAATCTTTATTCATAAAATCCATCGGGCAAGAAGTAATCTCTTTCGTCCCTCCGCAATCTAAACAAATAAAATGATGATGATGTTCCATAATAGAACATGTAAAACGAAAATGTTTTTCACCGTTTAATTCCGTTTGTTCTAAAACACCGATTTCAGCAAACACCGTTAAGTTACGATAAATCGTGTCAAAGCTAAGACCTGGATAATCATCCTTCATATGCTCTAAAACGTCCTTCGCTGTTAAATAACGATTGTGAGCTGCAAATAACCTGAGCATTTCTTCCCTTTTCCCAGTATGTTTGTATCCTTTATCTTTCATTAGGCGTAAAGCTTCTGTTAGATTCATATCTATCCCTACTTTATGCAGTTTTTTTCTTTTTCCATAAAATCGCACCAATTAAAATAAGAACCGCTATCATAACAATTGTACCACCTGGTGCTAAATCAAGTTGATACGAAGCAAACATTCCACCAATTACTGCAATTTCACCAAATAAAATGGAGAAGAAAATTGTTTGTTTAAATCCATTCGCAATACGAATACTTGCTGCAACTGGTAACGTCATTAATGATGATACGAGAAGAACCCCCACTACACGCATTGATACCGCAATGACAAGCGCAACCAATATAATGAAAATAAAATGAATCCACTTTGCACTCAAACCGGTTGATACAGCGTATTCTTCATCAAACGATAGTAAAAATAACTCTTTGTATAATAAAGTAATCGTTACGATAACAACAATTGCTACAATGCCGATAATTATTAAATCCGTACTTGTTACAGCACTTACACTACCAAATAAATAACTAAATAAATCTGTGTTAAACCCATTTGCAAGTGAAATAAAAATAACGCCAATCCCCATTCCTGCTGAAAGAATAATTGGAATTGCTAATTCTTGATAATGTTTATATACAGTACGTAGTTTTTCAATAAGTAACGCCCCACCAATAGAAAAAATCATCCCCATATATAACGGATTTAAAAATCCCCCTGTGAAAATTGTTTTTTCTAGTAGTAAACTTGCAGCAATACCCGATAATGTCACGTGGCTTAATGCATCCGCAATAAGCGACATGCGGCGAATGACAACAAATACACCGATAAGCGGCGCAACAAGTCCTATTAAAATTCCTGCATATAAAGAGTTACGTAAAAAGTCATATTGTAAAAAATCTTGTATCATTATATCCTCCCGTGATGCTCATGCTCGTGTTCTAAACGATGAACATGGTGTCCATATAAGACGGACATTTCTGCATCTTCTAACTCTCGGAACTTTTCTACATTTCCATGGAAATGTAAATGTTTGTTTAAGCATGCAACATGTGTTACTTTCTCGGTAACAGCTCCCATATCATGCGTAACGAGAATTAATGTGATTCCTAGCCTTTTGTTTAAATCCTCTAATATCTCATAAAAACTTTCTACATTCTTCACATCAATTCCAACAGTGGGCTCGTCCAAAATAAGTAATTCAGGATCACTAACGAGCGCACGAGCAATAAATACGCGCTGTTGTTGTCCACCAGAAAGTTCTCCAATATTACGCCCTTGAAACTCACTCATTCCTACATCAGCAATCGCTTTTTCTACCTTTTTCTTATCGTTTTTCGTAAAAAAGCGAAACAGCCCTTTTTTCGAAACGAGTCCCATTGACACAACTTCAAACACAGTTGCCGGAAAACCAGAATTAAAGCTATTTGCCTTTTGCGACACATAACCAACTTTGTTCCATTCTTTAAACTTCTTACTATCAACACCAAACAAACGAATGCTTCCCTGTTTTGGCTTTAAAACGCCTAATAAACATTTTAGCAAAGTGGATTTCCCTGAACCATTTGGCCCAACTAAACCTAAAAAAGCTCCCTTCGGAACTTGCAAATTTATATCTTCTAACACATTTCGATCTTCATATCGAAATGACAATCCTTCTATTTCTAATATATTGTTCATAGCATCTCACCTATTTTAATTCAGAATGATTCCGATTTATATCTATTTGAATTATAGTACAGCTTATTATAGTTGTAAACCAATCTGCCTAAAATATATCTACTTTTTCAAGAAACCTTACTATTATAACAAAAAGCAGAGAAAAATTCTCTGCTTTCAAAAGATATTATAATTAATTTTTTAGTGAATAGCCGATTTAAACTTACCACCATTTGTCTCTTGTGTACTCATAATCGTAACAAACGCATTCGCATCAATTTCATACACAATTGATTTTAACTTTGTCACTTCTAGACGTGTTACCACTGCATAAATAACTTCTTTTTCTTTATCCGTGTAACCGCCTTTCGCTACAAGCTTTGTAGTTCCACGACCAAGACGATGCAAAATCGCATTTGATACTTCCTCATATTGATCTGATACAATTAAAACAGCTTTCGTTTCATCTAAACCTTGAATGACTGTATCAATTGTTTTGAATGCAATGTAGTACGTCATAACAGAATACATCGCTTGTTCCACACCAAATACAAATGCTGCCCATGCAAAAATGAATAAGTTCACAAACATTACAAATTCGCCTACGGAGAAAGGTAATTTTTTCGTTAATAAAATACCCATAATTTCTGTTCCGTCCATTGATCCACCATGACGAATAACAAGCCCTACACCAAGCCCTAAAATAAGACCACCAAACACTGTCGCTAAAATTGGCTCTGTTGTAAATGGCGGAACAGCATGTAACGTTGATTCAATAAACGCTAAAGCTACAATACCGAACGCCGAAGATAACATGAACGTTTTTCCAATTTGCTTATAACCCGAATACATAAATGGGATATTGAGAATAACGACTAAAGTAGAGAAACTTAACCACCAAATATTAGGAGTAAGATAATCTAATATAAGAGAAATACCAATAATTCCACCATCAATAATTTTATTTGGCATTAAAAATAATTCAATCGCTACCGCTGCGCATGCTGCTCCAAAAATAATCATAACTAAACGATACATAAGATGGATAACACTTTCTTTTCGATGTTGCTTCTGCTCCATAAGTCCTCCCTTATACTCTTTTTCTATAGTTTTGTCCTTATATTATAACATACGCTTCTTTTTCTCATGAAAAAAGAAGCTCTATATGAATATGTACAAGCTACGTACTCATATATTTCGATAGAAGAACGTGTGAAGGAGGATAACTCGATGAACCTCATTAAACAACTTGTAAATAAAAAATTAAATCATATTTCTACAAAGGAATTATTGAAATATAGTAAAGAATATGATGTTCCAATTACGACTGCACAAGCTGATCAAATTGTTGGACTTATGAAAGGAAAGAATATTAACATTTACGATAATGACGAACGACTAGCGCTCTTAAAACAAATAGCTCAAGTAACCTCGCCCGCTACTGCCCAACAAGTAAATACTTTATTTCAACAACTACTAAAATAAGGAGGGGATATTCCCCTCCTTATTGCTTATTGCGCTTTAATTTTCTCAAGAAGCCCTTCATCAAAAGTACCATTTTTCAGCATTTCGATTTCCAATTTATATGGCGGCTTCTTGTCCTTTTTATCTTCACCTACATATGGTGTTTCCAGAATTTTTGGTACGTGCATTAATTGCGGATGATGCACAATATGATGCAATGCTTTATAACCGATATGACCGAAACCGATATTTTCATGACGGTCCTTTCCTGCGCCGCGTACATTTTTACTATCATTAATATGAAGTACTTGTAAACGATCGATACCAACAATCTTATCAAATTCGTTTAATACACCGTCAAAGTCATTTACAATGTCATATCCTGCATCGTGCGTATGACACGTGTCAAAGCATACCGATAGTTTTTCATTATATGTTACACCATCAATAATTTTTGCAATTTCTTCAAAGCTACGGCCGCATTCTGTTCCTTTTCCTGCCATCGTTTCTAACGCAATGTTCACCGTCTGATCTGGCGTTAATACTTCATTCAGTCCTTTAATAATTTGTTGAATGCCAGCGTCTGCCCCTGCACCAACGTGCGCACCTGGGTGAAGAACGATTTGTTTTGCCACACCTAATGCTGATGTTCTTTCAATTTCCATACGAAGGAAATCTACACCTAATTGGAATGTTTCTGGCTTCGTCGTATTTCCAACATTAATAATATATGGCGCATGTACGATAATCTCTTCGATACCGTTTTGTTCCATATGTTTTCTTCCTGCTTCTATATTCAATTCTTCAATTGGTTTTCTTCTCGTATTTTGCGGTGCACCTGTATAAATCATAAACGTCGTTGCACCGTATGAAACAGCCTCTTCACTTGCTGCTAATAACATTTTCTTACCACTCATAGAAACATGAGATCCAATCTTTAACATACAATCACCTCTTCAATATACAATAGATATAATGATAGCATAATTTGTAGAAATATGTAGTGAATTGTTTGTTCACAAAAAACGCACTACATAAATTTATACGACTATTTAAACAGACTATACTCTTCATTTACATTATCTAGATGAAGCGAAACTTTAATCAATATTTTCTATCCATATTGATTACGGCTCTCACAAATAGCTGGATAAAAAAAGATAAGGGAAATCCCTTATCTTTTTTTATTGCTATATTTTCTTTTCACTTTGTCACGTTCTGTTGCAAGTTTACGTTTATAGTTTGGTTTTACTTTTTTCGGTTTTTTAACAACTTTCGTTGCCATAACATCAAGTTCATCATTCGGTTTTTTACGGCTCTTACGACGACGACGTTCACCTAAATCTGCCCACTCATCTCCACGTAAATCTACATGTTTAAACTCGATATGACGTTGTTTTTCTAAACTATCTAACGCTTCTTCGTTTGCTGGATCATAAATCGTCACTGCAATACCTGAATAGCCTGCACGTGCTGTTCTTCCCACTCGGTGAACGAAGAAATCTAAATCTGATGGAAGTTCGTAGTTAATAACATGACTAATTCCTTCAATATCAATACCACGAGCTGCTAAATCAGTTGCAACAATATATTGGAATTCAAGGTCACGAATTTGTTTCATCATTTTTTTACGATCACGAGGTGATAAATCTCCGTGAATTCGTCCAACTTTTAAGCCGCGTTCCGTTAATCCGTCAGCAACTTGATCTGCCATTTTCTTCGTATTCGTGAAAACAACTGCTAAATACGGCTTAAATTGTAGCAACATTCTTTTCACTAAATCAATTTTGTTACGATGTTTAGAAGGCACTAAATAATGCTCGATATTTCCAGCCGCAACTTGTTTTGGATTGATATGAATATGCTCTGGATTCTCCATGTATTTCTTCAGAAACGGTTTTAGTTTTTGAGGAATTGTTGCAGAGAAAACTAACATTTGCAAGTTTTTAGGCATGCGTGCTGCAATCTTATCTACATCATGAATGAATCCCATATCAAGCATTAAGTCTGCTTCATCGACAATAATTGTATTTGCTTTATGAACAAACAGTGCTTGTTCTTCTACTAAGTCTTTAATACGTCCTGGTGTTCCAACTACAATATGAGGTTGTTTTTTCAACTTTTCAATTGATCGTTGTTTATCAGTTCCACCAATTAAACAACGTGCTGTAATCATTTGATCTTCCGCACAGAACTTTGTTAATTTCACGATTTCTTCGTAAATTTGTTGTGCTAACTCACGAGTAGGCGCTGTAATAACAAGTTGTACTTCTTCACGACCTGGGTTAATTCTGTTCAATGTAGGAAGTAAGTATGCATGTGTTTTCCCAGAACCTGTTTGGGATTGTCCAATTACACTTACACCTTTTTTCACGACCGGGAAAATTTTCTGTTGAATTCCTGTCGGCTCTGTAAAGCGTAGTTCACGAACTGCATCTATTAAAAATGGTTTAAAATCATACTGTGTAAAAGTTTGTTGTGTCATAAGTTACACCTTCTTTCTAAATTTCTACTGCGCGCACAAATCAGTCAAGTCTACATTATATCGAAATCTACAAGTAAAATCCATCTTTAGTTTAGGTTTTTACTTCAAAAACTAACCTTCTTCCCTCTTATTGCATATTGTATGTGTATATACCTAACTGAAGAAAGGAGGATTTCTCACATGTTTCCAAAATCCCCCATGAGGCAAATGTATCCGAATCCAGGGCAGCAACCTTATACACCATATCCAATTCCACAACTACCACCGATGGCACAAAAAAAGAAAGGATTTCTTGCTAAACTCTTTAAAAAACACGATCCAACCGAAGCTTTCATGCAAATGGTTCCGCCTTATCGACAAATGGAAGGACCGCCAATGATGCACCAGCAACCGCCACCTCAATATCGACAGCAATATCAGCAACAATACCCGCAACAATATCAACAGCAATATCAACCATACATGCAGCAGCATCCCGAGCAAATGATCCCTCCTCAAATGTATGAATCAAACGACACGCGCGGCGGTGCAGCAACTACAGACACATCAAGTAGCGGCATCGGTAGTTTTTTTTCGAATTTAATTTCGAATCCAACTAATATGATAAATAATATCGAAAAAGTATCACAAGTCGTTCAATCTGTAAGCCCTGTCGTCGAACAGTACGGTCCCATTATGCGTAACCTACCAAGCATTGTTAAAATTCTAACCTCTGGAAAAAGTACGGAAGAAAATCCAACCGAAGATCAAACTGAAGACGTAACAGAAAAGGTTGAGGTAGCAACTCCACATCCTCCATCCAAAAAAAGAAAAAGAAAAAAAATGGTGATTGAGCCAGTCATAGAAAAAGAAGTACGAGAGGAGCCTGTTCAAAAAATAGCAACAAAACCAAAACTATATGTGTAACAATCCTTTGTTTTCTATCCACTCCTCCTTTATAATGTAAAAGACTATGCACAAAAGTATCCCTTGTTTAGAAGGAGAGGATTACTCGTATGAAAATTGTTAAAATTTCCCCTCGTGGTTATTGCTACGGTGTTGTGGACGCGATGGTTATTGCACGTAACGCCGCATTAGATACATCATTACCAAGACCTATTTATATTTTAGGTATGATTGTTCACAACAAACATGTAACAGATGCGTTCGAAGAAGATGGCATCATCACACTAGATGGTCCAAGTCGATTAGACATTTTAGATAAAATCGATTCTGGTACTGTTATTTTCACTGCACACGGTGTTTCTCCAGAAGTTAAACAACGTGCAAAAGAAAAAGGTTTAACAACAATCGATGCCACTTGCCCAGATGTTACAAAAACACATGACCTTATTGAAGCAAAGAAAGCTGAAGGTTACCATGTCATTTATATTGGCAAAAAAAATCATCCAGAACCAGAAGGCGCAGTTGGTATCGCACCTGACATCGTTCATCTTATCGAAAGAGCCGATGATTTAAAAACATTAGAAATTCCAACGGATAAAATTTTAGTTACAAATCAAACAACGATGAGTCAATGGGATGTTCAACATTTAATGGAGGACATTCAGAAGAAATTCCCAACAGCAGAGTTCCATAAGGAAATTTGTTTAGCAACTCAAGTTCGCCAAGAAGCGGTTGCCAAACAAGCTGATGTTGCAGACTTAACAATTGTTGTTGGTGACCCGAAAAGTAATAACTCAAACCGTTTAGCACAAGTATCGCAAGAAATCGCTGGTACGAAAGCATACCGCGTTGCGGACGTAAGTGAAATCAAATTAGAATGGCTACAAGGTGTCGAGAACGTAGCTGTTACAGCAGGCGCTTCTACTCCAACACCAATTACAAAAGAGGTTATCGCTTTCTTAGAGCAATATGACCCAATGAATCCTGCTACATGGGAAAGAGTTCGAAAAGTACCGTTACAAAAAATATTACCTCGTGTAAAAGTGAAAAAAGAACAATAATAAAAACCGTTGCCTATATGAGCAACGGTTTTTTATTTTTCTTATACAAATGTAAATGGATCTGTATGTAACTGCGAAGCATGAATATGTACATTCAGTTTCTTTGCATCTGCTTTTTCTTGTAATTGCTTTTGTACACCTTGCTTCATTACCTTTTCAACGTTATGTCCTGGGTCGACGATATTTAAACCGAGCATCATCGCATCATGGGCAACATGATAATACATGTCACCTGTTACATATACATCCGCACCTTTAAATTTAGCTTGATTGATGTATTTGTTACCATCGCCACCAAGTACAGCTACTTTGCGCACTTTATCATCTAATTTCCCAACAACTCGCGCACCCTTTACATCTAACGATTGCTTTACATGTTCCGCAAACTGTCCAAGTGTCATTTCTTCTTGTAAATACCCTATTTTTCCAAGCCCTAACGTTTCACCTTTGTTATCAAGTGGATACACATCATAGGCTACTTCTTCATATGGATGTGCTGTTACCATTGCTTTAATCACTTTTCGTTGTAATGAAGCTGGAATAATCGTTTCGATCCGCACTTCTTCTACGCGCTCTAACTGTCCAGTTTCCCCGATATAAGGATTTGTCCCCTCTTGAGGTACAAACGTACCTGTACCCTCGCTATTAAACGTACAGTGACTATAATTGCCGATATGACCAGCACCTGCGTCTCCTAATGCTTTTCGTACTTCTTCTGCATGAGTTTCAGGCACAAACACAACAATTTTTTTCATTTCTTCTGCATATGTCGGTGCCAAAACTTCTGTATTTTGCAATCCTAACGCCTCAGCAAGTAAATCATTTACCCCGCCCTTAGCAACATCCACATTTGTATGTGCGGCATAGATTGCAATATCATTTTTAATACACTTTTCAATAATTTTCCCATATGCCTTATCTGTATGAATCGCTTTTAGCGGGTTAAAAATTAAAGGATGATGCGCAATAATGACATTCGCTCCTAATTGAATTGCTTCATCCACAACTTCTTCCGTTACATCTAACGCAATTAATACGTGCTGCACGGGTTTATTAAGCGCTCCAATCTGCAAGCCAATCTTATCTCCTTCCATCGCCAAATGCTTCGGATACATACTTTCAAATAACGAAATAATTTCATGGCCATTTGGAATTTTACTCATGATAAAACCTCCCCTATCATTTTCATTTTCGCTTCTACTTCCGCACGCTTCGCTTTTGTTTCTTCAGAATCAGCCGCACGTTCTAACTGCTTTAAAATATTTTGGAAGTTTTTTAATTCTCCTTCCCACTTTTCAACGAAAGCTTCACTTTTTTCTTTCATTAAAAATGGTCCCATAAATAATTCAGCCTGTTTATTTTCAGAGTAAGGAACCGTGATATTTCCTCGCTCCCCTACTAAAATCTCGTAAATTTTCCCATCTTCTTTTACGATTTTTTCATGGATAAGCTCCCATCCATTCGCAATAAACCATTCACGAATGTGATGCGCTGCAATATTCGGCTGTAAGATTAAACGTGTTACACCTTCTAATTTTTCTTTACCACTTTCTAAAATATCACGAATTAACGCTCCGCCCATTCCGGCAACCGTAATTACATCTACTTCTCCTGGCGCGATAACAGCTAATCCATTCCCTTTACGCACATCTACTTTATCTTGTAAGCCACTTTCAGCTACAGTTGCCTGCGCAGAGCGAAATGGTCCATCTACAACCTCTCCAGCAACTGCTTTAGTAGCAATATTATTTATAATTGTATAACACGGTAAATACGCATGATCCGATCCAATATCGGCAACTGTAGATCCTACTGGTATTTCACGCACAACTTCTTCTAATCGTTTTGAAAGCTTTACTTCATTCATGTATTTCCATTACTCCTTCTCTTGTCAGTCTGTCTCCATGATAATGAATTTATAGTAGTTGTTGCAAGCCTATAACAACAATTCACTTCTCTATCATTCATCGTATTTTAGAAAATATAGAAAAACAAGCCTTTTGCTTAAGCAAAAGGCTTGTCATACGGAACTTTATTTTTTCTTCGATAACCAATCAGCTACTTTAGCGGCTTGATCAGCTGGAACTATATTCGGTGGCATATTTCCTTTTCCTTTCGAAAGAATTTCTTTAATTTCATCCTTTGAAAGTTTCCCACCAATTTTTTGTAAATTAGGTCCTACCGCCCCTTGTAACTGATCACCGTGGCAGCTCGTACAGCTTTGCTTCACAATATCCTCTGGCTTGGATGCTGTTTGTGCTGGCTTCCCGCCATTTTTTGCATCAGCTAACTCTTTAGATTTATTTAGCCCCTGAAATGAAAATACAAACATAACGATAATACCCAATGCTGCAATAAGAGCGAACGGAATCAGCGGATTACGTTTCATATCTCTTCTCCCCCCTCTATACCCCTAAATAGTTAGATGATTCAGTCATTTCCATTGTACTTGAAAACGCTCTATCAGAAAAGAGTAAACTACTAATCGTTAAAAATATTCCATAAATTCAGTTTATTGTTTTTTATTGTTATATCGCTTATTATTTCGATAATTATTAACGTTTCTCATCATATTTTTCACTTTTCTACATATATTTTTGTATAGAATAAACAAAATTAATCGAAAAATCGAAAAATGAGCATTTGCAAATCAAAAGACAATTCTGTAAAATAAATTACAAGAAATTGTAATCGTTGCTGACAGCTAAAGTTTAACAAAAATTAACAAAATAAAAAAGTTTACTTCACAAAAGTGAAGTAAACTTAAAGGTAGCCTATTCTAAGAAATCCTTAAGACGCTTACTACGGCTTGGATGTCTCAATTTACGAAGTGCTTTTGCTTCAATTTGACGGATACGTTCTCTCGTTACGCCGAATACTTTCCCAACTTCTTCAAGCGTACGAGTTCGTCCATCATCTAAACCAAAACGAAGACGTAGAACATTTTCTTCACGATCTGTTAGTGTATCTAACACATCTTCTAATTGTTCTTTTAGCAATTCATACGCTGCATGGTCCGCAGGCGATGTTGCTTCTTGGTCTTCAATGAAATCACCTAAATGGGAGTCATCTTCTTCACCAATCGGTGTTTCAAGAGAAACTGGCTCCTGTGCAATTTTCAAGATTTCACGTACTTTTTCTGGAGCAAGATCCATTTCTTCACCAATCTCTTCAGGAGATGGTTCACGTCCTAAATCTTGTAATAATTGACGTTGTACACGAATTAACTTATTAATCGTTTCAACCATATGAACTGGGATACGAATTGTTCTTGCTTGGTCTGCAATCGCACGTGTAATTGCTTGGCGAATCCACCAAGTTGCATACGTACTAAATTTGAAACCTTTACGATAATCGAACTTTTCAACCGCTTTAATTAGACCCATATTCCCTTCTTGGATTAAGTCTAAGAAAAGCATACCACGGCCCACGTAGCGCTTTGCAATACTTACTACAAGACGTAAGTTTGCTTCTGCAAGACGACGTTTCGCTTCTTCATCGCCTTCTTCAATACGCGTTGCAAGTCGAATTTCTTCTTCTGCAGATAGTAAATCTACACGACCAATTTCTTTTAAATACATACGAACAGGATCGTTGATTTTAACCCCTGGTGGTACACTTAAATCATTGAGGTCGAATTCTTCTTCCGATTTTGCTATTTGGCGATTATTAGGGCCTTCGTCGTTGTCATTGTCGCCAACTAAGTCAATCCCTTGTTCACCTAAATATTCATAGTATTCATCCATTTGATCGGATTCAATTTCAAATCCATTCATGCGTTCTGCAATCTCTTCATATGTAAGAACGCCACGTTTTTTTCCGAGCTCAGTGAGTTGTTCTTTCACTTGCTCAAGGGTCATTTCAGTTTCAATTTGTTTAGAACGAGCTGGTTTGTCAGCCATCTGTTCCCCTCCTTACGCGAGATACAAACATTCATTATACTAAAAATTTATCAAAAAAGCTATTTTCTCGCTTTTTGATTTTGTAAATATGCTACATAATATTTAGCAGCCTCTACAGGATCTGTTTTTTCCATTTGTTTTATCTTGAAGATGATTTCCATCTTTTCAAGTTTTTCTTGATGACGTCTAAGCGTCTCCAAATGGCCTTGTAACACTTCTTCTGTGTATTCTGGATTAATAAATTCATCCGTCGAAATATCAGTAATAATATTTTTCAACTTTTCATCAGAGAGCCAACTTAAAAATGTTCCGACTGAAGGTTCATTTCCCTTTTCATAATATGCGTATAGTTCATATAAAATCCCTTTATGTTCTTCTGTATGAAAATCTTCTATGTGGGATTCCATACGAACGGCCACTTCTGGACTTTGCAACATATGGTAAATAATTTCTCTTTCTGCCCTTTCAAAACCTGTTAACTTCGGTTTTGTTTGAACAATTTGAGACGGCTTAGAAACCTGCTTTACTTGTTTTTGCTGTACCTTTTGTTCTTTGCGATATTGGTGCAATTGATTCAAAAGTGTTTCCATTGAATACGAAAATTCTTGCGATAATGACTTCAAATATGATTCTGCCTGCATCGCATCCTGTAACAACGATAACTCTTTTAAAACACTTTTCACATACTCTTCTTTGCCCGACTCATCTTGCAAATTTTTCCCTAAACGCAAATAATTTATTTTAAAACCAACAAAACTTATACTTGATTTCACAAGATTTTCAAAAGCAGTTGTCCCATATTGTTGCACATATTCATCAGGATCAAGCTTATCTGGCAAGGATGTAACTTTCACTTGGCAACCAACTTGCAACAATAATTGCCCTGCTTTCATCGTCGCTTCTCGCCCTGCTTTATCACCATCATAGCAAAGAACAACAGTTTCAACGTTACGTCGCAGAAGTTTTGCTTGTTCTTCAGTTAAAGCTGTTCCCATTGTCGCAACAGCTTCTTCCACACCACTTTTTACCGCAGCTAGTACGTCAGCATACCCTTCAAAAAGGACCACTTGCCCACGTTTTCTAATAAACGGCCTCGCTTGGTGGAAGTTATACAACAATTTACTTTTGTGAAAAATTGGTGTTTCTGGGCTATTTAAATATTTCGGAGTGTCATCTCCTAATGCCCTTCCACTAAACGCTATCACTTTACCTTGTAACGTATAGATTGGAAACATAACTCTTCCACGGAAGCGATCATAATGACTACCATCCTTCTCGCTTCTTATGAGAAGACCAGCTTGTTCCATACTTGATAGCGATAAACCTCTTTTTTGTAAGATTTTCGTTGCTGCATCCCAAGCAGGTGACGCATAACCAATTTCAAACTTCTCAATCATCTCTTTTGTAATACCACGTTTTAACAAATACGAAAGTGCTTCATTTCCTTCTTCTGTATTTACTAATAAATGATGATAATACTTTTTCAAAAGTTCATGAGCCTGTTGCATGATGACAGTGTCATCAGATATGTCTTCTTGTTGTCCTTGCCCTGATGTATACTCTGCAACCGCAATTCCATTTCTTTCACCTAGCTTTTGAACAGCTTCGGTAAAAGCCAGTCCTTCCATTTTCATTAGAAAGGAAAATACATTTCCACCTTCTCCACATCCGAAGCAATGAAAAATTTGCTTGTCAGATGAAACAGAGAATGAAGGAGAATTCTCACCATGAAACGGACAAAGGCCAAAATAGTTACGTCCCTGTTTTCTAAGTTGAACGTATTCACCAATCACTTCGACAATATCGGATGATGTCCGAATTTGTTCAACAACTTCTTCAGGAATTCTGTTCCCCATAACTCCATCTCCGTGTCGTATTTTGTATTCGATATAAATTAAAAAATTCCTTTATAATTCGACAATATTTTTTCTAAACTTATTAGAAAATGTTGTCGATCACGTTATCAAGCGATTTTGCAGACCCTTTTCTGCGTAACTTCGCAGATACGTACCTACTATATAAAATTGTATCCATTTGCTCATCTATTACAAATGTACCTCATGGAGACAATACATATGCACTTTTTCATAAGAAGACTAGCAAGCATCATATCCTATGTGATCACGAGATCTGTTTTTTGCATGTTGATACATATAAAGAAATCAACTTTTGCTTATTCAGCATCTACATAGATCCAAATTCCCTCGCTGCTTCCTTAAACGATGAGCATACGATGTGACAAACAAAATTTTGACATGAAATTTCGTTCCAGCTCGCACAATTGTCAGCCTTCACAGTATATGCATCTGCATCAACTCATACCATATTGATGTTTTGCATATTTCTGTATTCTACATCCCTTCTGCGAATCCTTCCATAATGTGCGTTTTCTTGTATAGATTTTGTCGATTTAACGTAATTACATGTCATTTCTTAAATCCTATCCCTAGTTTATTCTGAAAAATTAAAGTCTAAACGTAAAATATAGGTTTTTATCACAATTTTTTATTATAATATATTTTCTTCAACTACGCTACATATCCCTTTATTTTTTCATCTTCTATTTCAGGATAGCGAAACCCTACCTTTAGCATAATAAAAAGACCGAAAAATATAAGCATAACCACTTCGCTATCATCTATTACGAAATCAGCAGGCACTGTGTTTCTCACGAGCGAAAAAAGCACATTCACCTTTGGTAAATGTGCTAAAACATTTTTTGGTTTTGCACTGCATTCACAATAATGTTAGCTGTTTCTTCAATCGCTTTGTTCGATACATCAATTACTTGACAATTTATTTTACTAACTACATTCTCAAAGTGATCAATCTCTTCTTTAATACGATTAATATTGGCATATGTTGCTCCATCACTTAGTCCAAGTGATTTCAATCGCTCTTTTCGAATATGATTTAACTTCTCTGGCGTAATTTTCAAACCAAAGCATTTTTCTTTAGCCACTTGATATAATTCTTCAGGCGGATCTACTTCTGGTACTAGTGGTACGTTGGCAACTTTCAAACGTTTGTTATGAGCTAAATATTGAGAAAGTGGTGTTTTTGATGTGCGCGAAATCCCAATTAACACGATATCTGCTTTTAAAATACCCCGTGCATCTCTACCATCATCATACTTCACAGCAAACTCAATCGCTTCAATCTTTTTAAAGTATTCTTCATCTAACCTACGAACAACACCAGGCTCATATCTAGGCACTTGCCCGGTAATTTCTTCAATTTGATCGATTAGAGGACCAATAATATCATATGCCTCTACACCTTCTTTTGCAGCCTCTGTCACTAAATATTGGCGCATGTCAGGCTTTACTAACGTAAAACAAATAAGTGCTTGATTGCTCTTAGCAATCGAAATCACTTCTTTTAATGTCCCTGTATCTTCTACATACGGCACACGTCTAATATCAGGAGCAAATGGGAATTGCCCCATTGCTGCTCGAACAACCAAATCAGCCGTTTCTCCTACAGAGTCAGATACGACATATACGATTTTATTATCCATTACATTACCTCACTTTAAACAAATTACACTTATTCGTTATTTACTAAGTTTACAAACGCACGTGTAATATTTGTTTTTGTAATTCGTCCAACCACTTCTAAACCTTGTTTCGTATCTTTTACAACTGGCATCGCATCAATCTGTCTTTCTATTAATTCCATCGCAATATCATATAAAGAATCTTCTCTACGACACATCGCAATGTTTGGCATCCTTGTCATGATAATATTAACCGGAAGTGAGGTTAAATCCTGCTTCCCTAAGCTAGCTCGTAATAAATCTTTACGAGATACAACGCCTACTAATAGAGTCGATTGATCTACAACGAATAATGTACCTACATCCTCTAAAAACATAGTACAAATCGCATCGTATACCGATACATTTTTATCAATTACAACCGGTCTAGATTGATAATCTTGTACTTTAATTTTCTTAACAGCTTCAGATAATAACTGCCCCCCAGTTTTACCCGTATAAAAATAACCTACGCGTGGACGTGCTTCTAAATAACCAGCCATCGTTAAAATTGCTAAGTCTGGTCTTAGCGTTGCACGTGTTAATCCCAATTGCGCAGCAATTGACTCCCCTGTAATAGGACCGTGATCTTTTACAATCTGAATGATATGTTCTTGCCGTTTATTCAGCTCTATGATAATCACCACCTTTAATGCACAACGAAAAAAGTTATACTATCTCTTAAATATTATATACTAAATATGCTATTCGAAAAAGAAAGGATGTAAAAAGGACCGTATACGGCCCCAAATTATATTTGAAACTTATCAAGTTGTTCTAAGAAACGTCTTGATTTCAAATAAATCCCGCAATATTCATCATAATATGTATTCAATACTAAACGCATTTGTTTTTTTGTGCTATCCTTCACTGATACATTGCCAAGTCTATGTAAATCGAAGTGGTAGAAAAGACGTAATAATTTATGAACGGCTTCCCCCACTGGTATACGATACTGATCTTGCTCAGCATGACGTGAGCACAGAAAACCGCCCTCCCTAACAGAGAAGGCGACAAAATCTGTTTCTTGATGACAAATCGCACATGTATCAAAGTACGGGCGCATCCCTAATACCGGAAGCATTTTCGTTTGATAAATTAATGATAATACTTCTGGATCAACACCCTCACACATATAATGCAACGTTTGATATAACATTTCAAATAAATATGGATTATGTTTTTTATCTTCTGTTGCTTTATCAGTTAACTCAACAATAAATGATGCATAAGCAGTTAAAAATATATCCTCGCGAATTTCTTTCATAGTTGAAATAATCTCGCCTTGTTGCAAAGTTCCAAGTCCAGATCCCATTTGAATAAGAAAATGACCATGTGTCATAAGTTGCGAAACAGATGCTAACCGGCTTTTCGGTTTTTTCGCTCCTCTTGCCATTGCACTTACCTTACCCAATTCTCTTGAGAATATTGTAACAATCTTGTTCGTTTCTCCGTAATCTGTCGTACGGATAACGATGCCCTCAACTTTTTGAAACATGTTCGTCACCATCCAAGGTTTGAACAAAACGGGTCAAGAAATTGGAGAGTCTAGATGCGCTAGCTCCTCTTCATGTTGATCCATCTCATCGTTTACGTCTTTTTCCATTTCTTTCAAAAGCAAATACGTCTCAATGCTTCCTGTTTTGGAGAAAAACTTCCAGGTAAAATCTAGCATAAGAATCCACCTTTCTCAATAAGCGTAGCCTATAAACCAATTTCCTTTGTTGTTATTAAATTGACCCATTTTGTCCATTTTCATGTGAGAAAAATTTTTCCTAATTTATCAAAACTCGTAAAAACCAATAATCAGCGGATGAACAAAACATCCGCTGATTACAGCTTTACTCTATTTTAATACTCGTCTTCGCGGAAACCAAGGTCACGAAGCTGAGACATTTTATTACGCCAATCTTTTTGCACTTTTACCCATACTTCTAAAAATACTTTAGAACCAAGTAATGCTTCAATATCAAAACGAGCTCGCTTACCGACTTCTTTTAACATCTTCCCTTGTTTTCCGATAATAATCCCTTTTTGCGACGGACGTTCCACAACAATCGTTGCATTAATATAAACTGCCCCGCCCTCACGTTTTTGAATTGCATCGATAACAACAGCTACAGAATGCGGCACTTCTTCACGTGTTAAATGTAGTACTTTCTCACGAATAAGCTCTGCAATAATAAATCTCTCCGGATGATCCGTTACTTGATTATCTGGGTAGTATTGTGGTCCTTCCGGTAAATACTTTTTAATTGTACCAATTAGGGCCTCTACGTTATTACCGTCTAATGCAGAAATTGGTACGATTTCTGCAAAGTCATGTAATTTGCGATATTGATCAATTAGCTCTAATAATTGTTCTGGGTGAACTTGGTCAATTTTATTAATAACTAAAAATACTGGTTGTTTCGTTTCTTTTAACTTCTCGATGATGAATTCTTCACCACGACCAAAGCCTTCAACAGCATTCACCATAAATAGAACGATATCAACTTCTTTTAATGTCGTTTGCGCCATCTTCACCATGAAGTCGCCTAGTTTATGTTTCGGTTTATGTATTCCTGGTGTATCAATAAAAATTACTTGTGAATCATTTTCTGTATATACACCTTGAATTTTATTACGAGTTGTTTGTGGCTTGTCACTCATAATAGCAATTTTTTGACCAATAATACGATTTAAAAATGTAGATTTCCCAACATTCGGTCTGCCAATAATAGAGACAAAACCTGATTTATAACCTTTTCTATTCATGTAAATCCTCCGCTAAAAATGCTCCTGGTAACAATTCCCCGACTGTTGTCTCTTGAACGTCACCATGTAAATTTGATAGGTATACTTTCGTATCCTGTTTACATAATTCTACCATAACTTGTCGACATGCTCCACAAGGAGGTACTGGACGCTTCGTATCCGCCACAATTGCGATAGCTACAAACTCTTTATCTCCTTCAGAAACCGCCTTAAATAAAGCTGTTCTTTCTGCACAGTTACATAAGCCATATGAAGCATTCTCAACATTACATCCACGATATACTTTTCCATCCTGCGTTAATAATGCTGCACCTACTTGAAATTTAGAATATGGTACGTACGCTTGTTTACGCGCTTCGATTGCTTCTTGAATTAATTGTTGACCATTCATATTCCCGCATCCTTCCTGTTCACAGCTGTGAATAGATACACTCTCTTATTAAAGGCCTTTACGGCACCTTCAAAGCTTAAGAAAAGCTTTGGAATGCAACTATACCACATACGGTAAAAAGATAATAGCACCAATTATAACGGCTATTATCGCAAACAATAAAACCGCTCCCGCCGCGACATCCTTTGCGACTTTCGCAAACGGATGTATATCGGTAGTCGCTAAATCTACTGTTTTTTCCACAGCCGTATTTACCATCTCTAAACTCATTACAATTCCTATTACAATAAGTAATACCATCCATTCTACTTTTGTAATATGGAAATAAAAGCCGCAGCATATAACAACAACTGCGGCTAAATAATGAATTTTCATATTTCGTTCATGACGAAGACAAAAGAATATACCGACTATAGCATACCCAAAACTATCTATAAGTTTTCCTTTTTTCATCGTCCTAATCCAAATGCTTCTAAAATTTCTTTTTGTCTTCCGAACATTTCTTTTTCATCCTCTTCTGTCATGTGGTCATAACCAAGTAAATGTAAAAAGCCATGTAACGCTAAAAAGCCAAGTTCACGATCAAAAGAATGTCCATACTCTTCAGCTTGTTCTTTCGCTCTCGGAATAGAAATAATAAGATCACCTAACATACGCGGCATCTCTACACCTACAATTTCCATTTCTCCTTCTCCCATTTCTTCCATAGCAAAAGAAATGACATCAGTAGGCTGATCCTTATCTCGGTAATCACGATTAATCTCGCGAATGCGTTCGTTATCTACAAATGTTACTGATAACTCTGCACCATCCTCTATTTTTTCCATTTGAGCTGCTTTTCCTAATATCTCACGAATTAAATTCACATACTCTTCTTTCACTTCTTCTGTTTCATCAATGAAATCAATTAATAAACTCATTCTTTCTCCTTATCTTCCGGTGGTTCCGGATATGTAATACGCGAATGGAAAATACCATTTAACGTTTCACATAACGTTTTTCCAACGATTTGTAGTTCCTTAAATGTCAAATCACATTCACTAAATTGCCCATCCTGCAGGCGATCTTTAATAATACTTTGTACTAAATTATTAATTTGATCTGGCGTTGGGTGATTCATAGAACGTACCGCTGCCTCAACACTATCCGCAATACCAACGATTGCCGATTCTTTAGAAGTTGCTTTTGATCCCGGATAACGGAACATCTCTTCTGTATATTTTTCTTTATCTTCTTTAATCGCCTTATAATAAAAATATTTCAGGAGCGTTGTACCATGGTGTTGTCCAGCAATATCGATAATTTCTTGCGGAATATGGTATTCTTCAAGCATCTTTACTCCATCGGTTACATGAGCAATGATAATATCTTTACTCGTCACAGGATCTAATTTATCATGCGGATTTTCAATTCCCATCTGGTTTTCAATAAAGAATTGTGGTTGTACTGTTTTTCCTACATCATGATAGTAAGCCCCTACACGCGCTAATACACCATTTGCTCCAACTGCTTCACAAGCCGCCTCAGAAAGATTCGCTACCATTACACTATGGTGATATGTCCCTGGCGCTTCTAATAAAATTCTACGCAACAGCGGATGATTCGGACTTGATAATTCCATAAGCTTCATACTTGATACAATTCCAAGTCCACTTTCTAAATATGGTAATATCCCCATAGCCAAAACGGATGAGATAATTCCTGAAAGGGAAGCCATTAATAATTGGGTACCAATTTCAAGAGGCGAAAAATTCCCATTACGTAATAATAATAACGCCGCCAAGACGACTACATTTAAGATTGAAACGAGTATACCAGCTTGTAAAATCATCGTACGACGATTTTTTTCTCTTAAGAAAATGCTCACTGATAATGAACTTAATAACACATAAATGCCTACACTATAATTTAGTGTACTTGTTACTCCTTCATTAAACATAATACTTCCGCACACAGAAAAAATCATACTTGTTAAAAATACAAATCGATCGCCAATCATTAGTTTTACAAGTATCGTTCCCATCGCAACTGGGACAACATACGCAATTCCTGCATATTCAAGCTTTTGAAACAAACTAATAATTTTCATTAAAACAATCGTGATAGACAAAATTGTAATATACGCTAAAATGTACGGTTTGTCTTCTCTTTTCCGCTGTAAAAATACTTCAAACTGTTTATGCATAAAGTATAGTAACACACCAATGAGCACCGCTAATCCAACATAAGGCTGAAAACTATTACCTTTTTCTAATAAACCGACTAATTTCAACTGATTATACATATCACTTGAAATTGTTTCACCTTCTCTAACAATAACTTGTCCTTGAAGAATATAAACAGGTGGAACTAAATCTTCTTCTGCTTTCTTCTTCTCTTTCGTTACAGCCGGGTCATAGAAATAATTTGCTGTAATCGCATATGATCCTAGCGCATTCACAGCTTCTTTCAATCCGCTATTCACATTCAGGCTTTTCATTTCATTAACAAATCGCTCTTTCGCTGCCATTTCTTCGGACATTTTAATATTTCCACCCATGATAACGCTAACAGACGTTAAAGCCGCATTCTTTGCTAATTCTAATTGATCCGGTTCTGCATTAATAAAGTATAATAAATTCTCATCCGATAATTCCTTCGTTAAATTAGATGGCAACTTCTTCTTCAACTTTTCTAATTTATTCGCATCGGTCATCTTTTTTTGCTCTTCAGGTCCAGCAGCTTTCATCTCCTGAATTACTTCATTCACCTTAGCAAAAACATCATTTACAATATCTACTCTATTTTGTTTATATTCACTTCTATATGTATATTGATCCCCGACTTTTTGAGCGGCCTCTTGTTTTTTTCTTTCCGTTATAACCTTATCTTCAATTTTAATAGGAGAATGAATTGTTTTTTTCGCAATAGAATACATATCAACATCTAATTGCTCTGGTTTCACATTATTCATAAGTGCGAAAAACAGCACTGCTCCTAATAAAACGTAAGAAATCCAACTTAGTTTTTTCGAATGTTGTAAATTACGAAACCACTTAGAAATTTCTTGAGATCTTAACATGATTTCAATACCTTCTCCTCTCTAGAAATAAAGTGAAACTATTTATAGCTTTCATTTCTTCTAGCCAACGATACTTTTAGGTAACATTTTTATACACCAGTACCTATAGTTTATTTCTCTTATCTTTTATGATAGTAAAAAATATGCCGTTCGCCAACCTTAATACAAAAAGAAATGATCCTGACAAATAGGATCATTCCATTTTATCATATGCCTCAATAATACGTTGTACCAGTGGATGCCTTACAACGTCCGTTTGTTCTAACGTAATGAATGAAAGACCTGATACACCAGATAAAATGTTAGCGGCTAGCGTAAGCCCTGATTTTACCCCCTTTGGTAAGTCTACTTGTGAAGGGTCCCCCGTAATAACCATTTTAGAACTAAAACCTAATCTAGTTAAAAACATTTTTATTTGTGCACCCGTTGTATTTTGCGCTTCATCTAAAATAACAAATGAATCATCGAGCGTACGTCCTCTCATATAAGCAAGAGGCGCGATTTCAATTACACCTCTCTCCATCATACGCTGCGTATATTCTTGTCCAAGAATATCGTGCAGAGCATCATACAATGGACGTAAGTACGGATCTACCTTCTCTTTCAAATCACCTGGTAAAAATCCTAAACTTTCTCCAGCTTCTACAGCCGGTCTCGTTAAAATGATTTTCTTTACATACCCTTGCTTTAAAGCTCTTACAGCCATTACTACAGCTAAGTATGTTTTCCCAGTCCCGGCAGGTCCTATTCCAAATACAATATCATTTTTCTTCATTGCATGAATATATCTTCTTTGTCCCATCGTTTTTACACGAATGGATTTACCTTTTGCCGTTTTAAAGATTTCTTCTTCATATAACTCTTCAAATTGAGCAATTTTCCCTTGTTGTGCGAGCTGAATTGCATACGCAACATCTCTTTCTGTAATTGACACACCTTTTCGAATAACAACAAGTAGTTGTTGTAAGATTTTTTCTACGAGTGTCACAGTTTCAACTGCTCCAGATGCATGAACAGTTTCACCTCTAGTTACGATTGATACATTCAGTTCCCGTTCAATTACTTTCAAATGAGCATCATTGACTCCAAAAAGAGCGATTGCTTCGTTAGTATTTTCCAATTGTTGGTTCATTTCTACTAATTGTTCTGCCATTACTCAGTCTCCTTGAATATCGGATTCGGATATTGGTTGTGGCTCTGCAATATTTTCAATCACAGTATAATGCAAAGTGACTTTTAGTTGATCCGCCTCAACCTCTTTACTCAAAATCTTATCACTTACAATCATAGCATGTTCATCCAATTTTTTCTTTAGTTCTTTTTCGGCCATTTCTTTCGCTACTTTCATTGCCTGTTTTTCTGTATATTCTCGGTTCGCCTCTTCCTCTTCTCGCACTACATCTTTTTCATATGCAATCGGCAGTGTAAAACCAAATAATTTCACATCATGTTTTACACTTTCCGTACGAGAACGTTTATACTTATCATGCTGAAATCCCCATATTTTTATTTTTGTACTCCCAAATGTAAGGTAATGCTCATTATACGTATTACCAGTATATACTTGAAATTGCGTCTTGAGTGGTACATTCACCTCAGAGGTGTACCACGTTTCTCCATATACAATACCTTTCGCCGAAACAATGGTTGGACTCTCCTCATTACCGTATATCCCTGATACGAGAAGCTGCCCTTTTTCTACATGATCATTTTTTAAAACGACTGGTTTTCCAACTTCAACAAATGTTTTTGTAACAATCGCTTCTTTTTTTGCCACTAAATTTTGCGGCCTTTGTTCTTTTTCTTTTTTCGGCTCATTTTTTTCAACAATTTTAAAATGGTACGTCGTTCCCCTTACTTCTAGTCCTGCCCAAGTAATCGCATTAATATTGTCCGTCAAATGACGTTGTACATCTTCTACACTAGGCATTTGGAATTGTAATTTTCCTTTTTTAATACCCATTTTGTCCAATTCTTTCATCAATATATATTCTGTTTCAGGTTTCGCTCCTGTAATTTCAATTTTCCAAACCATATTCGATAATGCAATCATACCAAAGAAGAAAATTAAAAAACCAATTAAGAATCCACTATTTTTAATTAAGCGCTTATTCCAAAATGGAAAACCGTAACGCCCAATAAAATATAGTTTACACTCATTTTTTCTATAAATCGGCTTTATTTTTTTCACATCTCGTAATAGCATACAAAAGACTAACGTTTCATCGGCGATTTTCTTAACGTCCCAAACTAATAATTTTCTACGCACACATTCGTTAACAAACCGCTCCGCTCCTCTACCTTCAATTCGTACCTTCACATATCCAAGCCACTTTATAAACCATTTATTTTTCATCTACTACCTTCACTACCTTTCCAAAAGTAGACACACTACTTTTCACTTTAATTAGCAAAATAGCTCGTACGAAAATGAAATAAAGAGTTTTATTTTCCATAAATAGCGGGATAAAGTGAGACTTTAATCAGCCCTCACCAATTGGACTTTAATGGATAGCCCGACCCCCACCTAACTTCTTTGCTTTCGCTGAATTTTGAGGCGGGGGCTTACTGCCCATTAAAGCGGGATAAACTTAAATAGTAGGGACAAATCATTAGAATAAAGAAGAAAAACTTCACATACGGAAGTTTCCCTTACTTCTCTTTCTGTTCGTCTTCTAAAAACGTCACTTGCTCAATTATCCCTTCAAGCAAAAGTTCTTCCGGAAGGATTGTTTTAATAACAAAGGACTGCCCCTTAATCAATAACTGACCATGTTTTAACAACAATCTTACTTCTTTATCTGAAAACACTAATAAACCTCGATGATTTTCTATATAGATATGCACTTGCCCAACAAGCGTGATCCGAGGTAGATCCATTAGCACATCCACTGGTAGGTCTATTTGCTTCGTTAACCAATTCTTCATTTGTTCTAATTTTTTCATCCCAAAAGACCCCCTCTCATCCCATATGTATGAAAAAAGAGCTTGTAATATCACGTCCAAACTGAAAAAAGCATAAAAAAACGTCTCATACGAAATGAGACGTTTTTTTATGCTAATAGCTGGATAACCAGCTTATTCACAAGCGATCCATCTGTTTTACCTTTTACTTTCGGCATAACAGCAGTCATCACCTTACCCATATCTGCTTTAGACGTCGCACCAACTTCAGAAATAACTTGCTTGATTATATCAACTAGCTCTTCTTCCGTTAATTGCTCCGGCAAATATGCGCTTAAAATCTGAATTTCACTTTGCAGTTTATTAACAAGGTCTTCACGACCAGCTTTTTTAAATTCAAGGAGGGAGTCCTTATGCTGTTTTACTTCACGAGCTAAAACTGTTAGTTCCTCTTCTTCAGTAAGAGTATGCTGTAGTTTAATACCTTCATTTTGTAAAGCAGCCTTAACCATACGAATGACGGTTAATTTTTCTTTTTGTTTATTCTTCATCGCTTGTTTCATATCATCGTTTAAACGACCGAGAAGACTCATAACTTACACCCTCTCTTAGAATTTACGCTTTCTTGCCGCTTCAGATTTCTTCTTACGTTTTACACTTGGTTTTTCATAAAACTCGCGCTTTCTTGCTTCAGCAAGTGTACCAGTTTTAGAAACCGATCTTTTAAAACGGCGAAGTGCATCCTCCAAAGACTCGTTTTTACGAACGACTGTTTTTGACATTCTCTTTCCCTCCCTCCGAAACATCACACTTACATACTAACTCCAGCATGCAAAAAGAAACACTTCTTCAGCATGTCTTTTACGATTATAATACATTTTATCACTTCAGGTCAACTATTTGACAGAATAAAAGAAGAATAGATGCTCTTCCTTTTTCAAAAACTATGCAGATAGCTGTTATCTTTTCCCCTGAAGGCAACTATATTTTTGTCATTATACCTTTTTTCATGCAGAAACGTACGGAAAAACTACTCATTTCGTACATTTTCAGTACTTAACTTCTCCACTAAAAAAGAAAGCATGCAAATCGTTTCCGTTTGCATGCTTTTTTATCCCGATTGGTGCGGGCTAATAATGAGCGGGGAATGAATCCCACGCTCATTAAAGTTTCACTTTATGCGCTTGCTGATTCCTTTTTCACATCATCTTCAAGGACACGAACAAATTGCGCTTCGTTATATGGATAACCAGCTTTTGTGATTTTTACTTTCACTAATTTACCGATTAATTCTTCTGATCCTTCAAATACAATTTTCAAGTAGTTATCTGTATAACCTACATATAGGCCTTCACGGTCGCCCTCTTTAAATTGTTCTTCTGGAATAATTTCAAGTACTTCTCCTTCAAACTGTGATGCATACTCTTTCGCTAATTGATTAGATAGTTCAATTAAACGGTGAACACGATCATTCTTCACATCTTCAGGAACTTGATCTTCCATACGCGCTGCAGGTGTTCCTGTACGTTTTGAGTACGGGAATACGTGCAACTCAGAGAAGCGATTCTCTTTAATGAAATTGTATGTTTCCATGAATTCTTCTTCTGTTTCACCTGGGAAACCAACGATTACGTCTGATGTAATCGCAAGACCTGGTAACGCTTCTTTCAAACGATCTAAGCGCTCCTGGAAAAATTCCATCGTATATTTACGACGCATACGCTTTAATACAGTATTAGATCCAGATTGCAACGGAATGTGTAAATGACGTACAACTACTTCAGACTTATCTAACACTTCAATTACTTCATCTGAAATCTGACTCGCTTCAATAGAAGAAATACGAAGACGTTTTAATCCGTCTACTTCCGCTTCCATATCACGAAGTAATCCAGCTAAGTTATAATCTTTAATATCTTCACCGTATCCACCTGTATGAATACCTGTTAATACGATTTCCTTATAGCCTGCATCTACTAATTGCTGCGCTTGTTTAATAACTTCTTTCCCATCGCGAGAACGCATTAAACCACGCGCCCAAGGAATAATACAGAATGTACAGAAGTTATTACAACCTTCTTGTATTTTTAAAGATGCACGTGTACGATCCGTGAAGTAAGGTACATCCAGTTCTTCGTATACACGTGTTTTCATAATGTTGCGGACAGCATTAATTGGCTGACGCTCTTTACGGAATTCTTCGATGTATCCTAACATCTTTTCACGATCTTGTGTACCAACTACAATATCTACACCTGGAATCGCCATAATTTCCGCTGGAGATGTTTGTGCATAACATCCCGTTACACAAATAACCGCATCTGGGTTTTGACGAACAGCACGTCTAATAACTTGACGACTTTTCTTATCTCCCGTATTTGTTACTGTACATGTATTGATAACATATACATCAGCTTTCTTTTCATATTCAGTTCTTTCATATCCACCTTGTTTAAACAATTGCCAAATGGCTTCTGTTTCATAGTGGTTTACTTTACAACCTAACGTATGGAACGCAACAGTTGACATTGATCATCACCCCATCAATTCAAAATGATACGAAGCAGCACTTAACGCGTATAACGGCGCCGTTTCTGTTCTTAAAATTCTTGGTCCTAAACTACATGGTACAAATTTATGTTCATGAAGCGCTGTAATCTCTTCCTCAGCTAAACCGCCTTCTGGGCCAAATACAATCAATAGCTTTTGACCTGGTTTCATCATCGTTAAAGCTTTCGCAAAATTAGATTTCTCGCCTTGTTTCGCTTCCTCTTCGTAAGCAACAAGGCAAACATCATACTCACCACTCATTGACAGCAATTGTTTAAACGATGCTGGGGTGTGTACTTCTGGAATTTCACTTCTATGTGATTGTTCCGCAGCTTCTTTCACAATTTTTCTTAAACGCTCAACTTTTTTATCAGCTTTTTTCGCATCCCATTTTACGATAGAGCGAGATGCTTGAAATGGTAAGAATGCAGCTGCCCCAAGCTCAGTTCCTTTTTGAAAAATTAACTCTAGCTTGTCTCCTTTCGGCAGTCCACTTGCAATCGTCACGAAAACAGGAAGTTCACTTGACGTCTCTACCCATTCTACAATAGCCGTATGAATAAATTCACTGGTAATTTCATCAATTGAACATACGGCTGTTTTTCCGTTTACACAGCAATAAATGTGATCACCAGCTGACATACGCATCACTCTTGCTATATGATGTACGTCATCACCTACAATGCGAATACTTGTCTCATTTACATATTTCTCTTCTACAAAATAACGTTGCATATAATCACCTTAGTAGAGTTTCGTTCCTTTCGTAAGCCAATACTTACGAAAAGAACGAAACGTTATCATTTTTCATATAACAAACGGCAAGTCCCTCACCTTATAGTGAGAGACTCCCCTTTTCATTATAGACTAAAATCTATATTACGCATTTCGTGCAATAATTGCTACCCAATCTTCCATTCGCAACACTTCTTCAATTGTAAATCCAGCTTTTTCTAGCGCTTCAGAAATTACTTTTTCCTTTGCAGCAATAATGCCCGATGTAATAAATAATCCGCCTGACTTCACAACTCTTGCTGCATCTTCAGGGAATAAAAGAATAATTTCTGCTAATAAGTTAGCTACGATTAAATCAACAGGACCTTCAATACCCTCTAAAAGACTATTTTGTCCAACAGTCACGATATCATCTGTTTTATTTAAACGTACATTCATTTCTGCACTTTCAACCGCAACCGGATCTAAATCATATGCTTGAACAGAAGACGCACCTAGTTTTGCTGCTGCAATACTCAGCACACCAGAACCTGTTCCTACATCAATGATTGTGTTACCTGGCTGTACTGTTTTTTCTAAAGCACGGATACACATCGTTGTTGTTGGATGAGTTCCTGTCCCAAACGCCATACCTGGATCTAATTCAATAATTTTTTCTTCCGGAGAAGATGGTGTATATTCTTCCCAAGTCGGTACAATTGTGAATGTATCAGAAATTTGTACTGGATGGTAATATTTTTTCCAAGCAGTAGCCCAATCTTCTTCATTGACTTCGTTAACGGTAATATTTCCAGTACCAATTTCGATGTCGTAAGATGGAAGCACATCAATAGATGATTTTACACCTGCAATTGTTTCATGTAAAGAATCCGTTTGCGGGAAATATGCTTTTATTAACACACCTTCTGCCGGATACTCATCTGGGTTCAATGCATAAATTTCACCATATTGTTGCTCGCGCTCTTTCGTCAACTCCGCTGGGTCCTCAATCGCAACTCCACTAGCACCAGCTTCATGTAAAATATGAGAGACAGCTTCTACTGCTTCTTCTGTTGTATGAATACTAATTTCTGACCATTTCACAATTTACCAACTCCATTTTTTATTTCCATTATTCCCCTTTGAAAGCACGTTTAAGCTTTCCGAATAAACTATCATCCTGCTCTTCTTGTCCTGCAAATTCACGCAATAAATCTTTTTGCTGTGAAGTTAATTTCGTCGGTACAACAACACGCACGACTACATATTGATCTCCTTGACCGTATCCACGTACGTTCGGAGCACCCTTTCCTTTTAGGCGGAATTCTGTTCCTGTTTGTGTTCCTGCTGGAATTTTCAGCTTCACTTTACCATGAACAGTAGGAACTTCTACTTCATCACCAAGTGCCATTTGCGCAAATGTTAATGGCATTTCGCAAATAATGTGATCTCCTTCGCGCTCAAAGAATTCATGATTTCTTACATGAACAACAACATATAAATCTCCTGCTGGGCCGCCATTTACGCCCGCTTCACCTTTTCCAGATACGCGGATTTGTTGACCATTATCGATACCTGCTGGAATTTTAACATTGATTTTTTTACGTTTACGAACTTTACCAGAACCGTGGCATGTCGTACATTTTTCTTTAATGATTTGCCCAGTTCCTGAACAATGACCGCAAGCTTGACGGTTTACGATACGACCAAATGGTGTATTTTGTTCTACACTTACTTGCCCTGATCCTGAGCAATGTTTACATGTTTCTTTTGAAGTTCCTGGTTTTGCCCCGCTACCTTTACAAGTATCACATGGATCTTCTACTGGAATCTCAACATTTAACTCTTTACCAAAAATAGCTTCTTCAAAATCTAAAGTGACTTGATATTGTAAGTCAGCACCTTGGCGCGGAGCATTTGGATCACGACGTCTGCCGCCACCGCCGCCAAAGAATGAACTAAAGATATCTTCAAAACCGAAGCCACCACCGAAGTCTCCTCCGCCGCCAAAGCCACCGAAGCCTTGATTAGCACCAGCATGACCAAATTGATCATATTGCGCACGCTTTTGATCGTCGCTTAATACTTCGTATGCTTCTTGTACTTCTTTAAACTTTTCAATTGCATTTTCTTCTTTACTTACGTCTGGATGGTATTTTTTAGCCAAACGACGATACGCTTTTTTTATTTCATCTTTTGAAGCACCCTTGCTAAGTCCAAGGACCTCATAATAATCTCGTTTACTCATAAATTTACAACCCCCGAATCTTTCACATAAACGTAATTTTAACACCGAAAGAAAGTGCTTTGCAACAAAGTTTCCTCACTTACAGTATGCAAAGTAAAAAACTTAAGACCCTCACACATTCCTTCTCATTCGTGAAAAAAGCCAAAGCCAAGGCACGCTTGACTTTGACTTTTTGTCATCTTACTTATTATGTTTAAAGTTGAATTACTTGTCTTCTTTTACTTCTTCAAACTCAGCGTCTACTACATTGTCTTTCTTCGCGCCAGCATCTTGTGCTCCTTGTGCACCTTCTGCTTGCCCTGCAGCTGCTTGAGCTTGCTCATATAGTTTAACAGTTAGTTGTTGTACGATTTCTTGTAAAGCGTCTTTTTTCGCACGGATTTCCTCAAGCTCGTTCTTCTCAATCGCAGCTTGTAATGCTTCTTTCGCTTCTGTTGCTTTTGCAACTTCAGCTGCATCTACTTTACCTTCTAAATCTTTTACAACTTTATCTGTTTGGAATACAAGTTGGTCAGCTTCGTTACGAAGTTCAACTTCTTCCTTACGTTTTTGGTCAGCGTCAGCGTTTGCTTCTGCTTCTTTTACCATACGATCTACTTCTTCATCAGAAAGACCTGAAGAAGATTGGATTGTAATAGCTTGTTCTTTGCTTGTTCCTAAATCTTTTGCACGTACGTTAACGATACCGTTCGCATCAATATCGAATGTTACTTCGATTTGTGGAATACCACGTGGTGCTGGTGGGATATCCGTTAATTGGAAACGTCCTAACGTTTTGTTGTCAGCTGACATTGGACGCTCACCTTGTAATACGTGAATGTCTACTGCTGGTTGGTTATCAGCAGCTGTTGAGAATACTTGTGATTTACTCGTTGGAATTGTAGTGTTACGCTCGATTAATTTCGTGAACACACCACCCATAGTTTCAATACCTAAAGAAAGTGGAGTTACATCTAATAATAGTACGCCTTCTACATCACCAGTAAGTACGCCACCTTGAACTGCAGCACCTAATGCTACAACTTCATCCGGGTTTACACCTTTATATGGTTCTTTACCAGTTTCACGTTTAATAGCTTCTTGTACAGCTGGGATACGAGTAGAACCACCTACAAGGATAACGCGATCTAATTCACTTGCAGATAGACCAGCATCTTTTAAAGCACGACGAGTTGGTTCTAATGTTCTTTCAACAAGGTTTGCTGAAAGCTCTTCGAATTTCGCTCTTGTTAATGTTAATTCTAAGTGTAATGGACCAGCAGCCCCAGCACTAATGAATGGCAATGAAATTTGTGTTTGTGTTACACCTGAAAGATCTTTTTTCGCTTTTTCAGCTGCATCTTTCAAACGTTGAAGTGCCATTTTATCTTGGCTTAAATCAATGTTATTTTCTTTTTTGAACTCAGCTACTAAGTGATCAATGATAACTTGGTCAAAGTCATCTCCACCAAGACGGTTGTCACCAGCAGTTGAAATAACTTCAAATGTTCCATCTGCTAACTCAAGGATAGATACGTCAAATGTACCGCCACCTAAGTCATATACTAAGATTTTTTGCTCTTCATCTTGTTTTTCTAAACCGTAAGCAAGCGCTGCTGCTGTTGGTTCGTTAATGATACGCTCAACTTCTAAACCAGCGATACGACCAGCATCTTTCGTTGCTTGACGCTCTGCATCGTTGAAGTATGCAGGTACTGTAATAACAGCTTTCGTTACTGTTTCACCTAAATATGCTTCAGCAGAAGCTTTTAAGTTTTGTAAAATGATTGCAGAAATTTCTTGAGGTGTATATTCTTTACCTTCAATTTCTACTTTGTAGTCTGTACCCATATGACGTTTAACAGACATGATTGTATTTGGGTTTGTAATTGCTTGACGCTTTGCTACTTCCCCAACTTGACGTTCTTCATTTTTGAAAGCTACAACAGAAGGTGTTGTACGGTTTCCTTCTGGATTTGGGATAACCTTTGGTTCTCCACCTTCCATAACAGCTACACAAGAGTTTGTTGTACCTAAGTCAATACCGATAATTTTACTCATGGCGAATCCTCCTACTTTTATGTAAATTATTGATTTACTTTTACCATCGATGGGCGAATTACACGGTCTTTTAATTTATAACCTTTTTGGAATTCTTCCACAACCGCATTTGATTCAAATTCGCTGTCTTCTACTTGCATAACAGCTTGGTGTTCATGAGGATCAAACTGTTTACCAACAGCTTCAATCGCTTCTACACCTTCTTTTGTCATCGCTTCTAACAATTGACGATATACCATTTCCATCCCTTGTAATAAGGACTTCATTTGCTCATCAGTTGCTTCCACTTGCATCGCTCTTTCAAAATTATCAAGAGCTGGCAAAATATCTGAAACAAGACTTTGTGCTCTATATTTTTCAGCAGCCTGTTTATCCATTTGAACACGACGCTTATAATTTTCAAAATCAGCTTGTAGACGTAGCATACGGCCTTCCGTTTCCGTCAGTTTCGCTTGCAATCCATCTACTTTTTCTTGTAAAAGAGCAGCCTCACTTTTTTCTTCAACAGTTTCTTCGCTGTCTTCAGATGTTACGGCTTCTTCAACTTGTGCTTCTTTTACTTCTTCTTTCACTTCTTCTACAACTTGTTCGTTACGCTCTTCCACAATTTTCACCTCCTTAAAAGGTATTAGGTATCATGCATAGCATGATTACCTAAGTATAGTTATATATTACACACAGTGATGTATTGCTTATCACTTGAGCGAATGTATTCTTCTTTATTCTTTATTTTTTTAGTCCATCTGTAATTTGCCTTGTAAATAACTGCAACAAACTAATTACACGAGAGTATTGCATTCTCGTTGGACCTAAAATTGCAATTGTTCCAAGTTGTTCTTCTCCAATCGAATATGTTGCAGAAATCAAACTACAATCTTCCATGGCTGTCGCAGAGTTTTCCCTACCAATTTTCACTTGAATACCAACTTGTTTATGACGCAAAATATCATAAAACTCAGCTTCGTTATCAATCATGGTAAGTAAAGATCTAACTTTTTGAATGTCATGAAACTCTGGTTGCGAAAGCATATTTGCCTTCCCTCCAAAGTATATCTTTTCCGATAACGGAACTTGAAATGTACCATCCAATATTTTTATTGCACTATCGTAATTATGAACATACCCACGCAATACCGTAACAATCTCCTTAAAGATTTTATTATGGAGTTCCGACATTGGTACGCCTGATAGCTTTTCATTTAAAATATTAACCATTTTTTCTAAATCTGATAAATCAACAGATTCCGGAACGGTAATCGTTTTGCTTTGTACATGCCCTGTATCCGTTACAATAATAGCGACTGCGGTTTGACGATCAAGCGGAACAATTTGTACGTTTTTAAGTTTATTTGTGCTTAACTTCGGTCCAAGAACAATGGCCGTATAATTTGTAAGCTCTGATAAAATTTGAGCCGATTGCTGTGCAATCTTTTCCGCTTCAAAAATTCTTTCAGCAAATAAATCTTTAATTTGTACAATTTCATCGTTCGGTAAATTTTGCGGCGCTAAAAGATGGTCTACATAAAATCGGTATCCTTTTTCAGAAGGAACACGTCCAGAAGAACTGTGCGTTTTCTCAATAAATCCTAGTTCTTCTAAATCAGCCATTTCATTTCGTATAGTAGCTGAACTAAACGTAATTTCATCTTTTTTAGCCAACGTTCTTGACCCAACAGGTTGCGCTGATCCAATAAAGTCATCAATAATTGTTTGTAAAATTAAGAGCTGACGTTCCGTAAGCATCTCATCATCACCTCTGTTAGCACTCTTTGTCTTCGAGTGCTAAATCTATTAATAACTTACCAAAATTGACATTCAATTGTCAACGGAAACGTCACGAAATAATGAAACTTTTTCACGTTAATGGAACATTTAATTAGTCAATCAAAAATGATTGGAATACTTCATTCCCTAATAATTTCCCTTTTCGCGTTAAACGAACATATCCATCGCTCTCTTCAAGCAATCCTTGTTCTTGGTTGTTTTGTAACTGCTTCGCGAAAACTTGATCCATTTCCATATTAAATTTCTTTTGAAACGCTATTTTAGATACACCTTTTGTTTTTCGGAGTCCTAAGAACAATTCTTCTTCCATTTTTTCTTTCTCCGTCACCACGTGAACATCTAAATACGGAAATCCGGTTTCATCGATTTTATTGAAATATTGCTTGAGCGGCCCTACATTTTGGATACGTTCTCCATTTACATAACTATGCGCTCCAGCTCCAAATCCATAATACTCTTCATTATTCCAGTATGTGAGATTATGTCTACTTTCATTATTACCTTTTGAAAAATTACTAATTTCATACTGGGTATAGCCATGTTTCTCCATTTCATCCATTACCATTTCGTACATTTTCGCTTCGTGGTCTTCACCTGGAAGTCTTAATTTCCCTTTATTCATTAAGTTATAAAATACTGTTTTCGGTTCCACAATTAATGAATATGCCGAGAAATGTTGTACACCAAGCGTAAAAGCAATGTCTAATGTTTCTTTTACATCTTCTATCGTCTGTCCTGGCAGAGCATAAATAATATCTACATTTATATTTTTAAAGCCTACTTCCTGCGCTTCTCTAATTGCTACAAACGCATCTTCTCTCGTATGCTTACGTCCAATTTTCTCAAGCAATTCATCTCGAAATGTTTGCACCCCAAAACTAATTCGGTTCACTCCACCTTCTAGCAATACATTTAATTTCTCTTTCGGCAAATCACCTGGATTCGCTTCAAATGTTAATTCACAATTCGGGGCAAACGGACGTAAACGACGATTTATAATATTTAATAATTTCTTTGTCTGTTCCATATTTAATGCTGTTGGAGTTCCCCCGCCAACAAAAATCGTTTTCATACTATCAAACGGTACCTTTTGAACTGTATTTATTATTTCTTTCTCTAAATACTCTAAATATTGATCGACCGGCTGGCGTTCAATAAACACTTTATTAAAATCACAATAGTGACAAATATGCTGACAAAACGGAATATGAATATATGCAGCTTGCACCAAAAATAACTCCTACCTTTCTAAAAAGAAAACCTCCACGCTCGGGAGGCTTCTTTTACTTCTCTAACGTATTACGAATTTGTTCCATTCGCATTTTTCCCCAATCATACATCATTTCAACGATTGGTAAAAGCGACATGCCTAATTCCGTCATATAATATTCCACTCGCGGTGGAATTTCTGGGTATACTGTTCGATCAACAATCCCATCTTCCATTAACTCTTTTAATTGGTTTGATAAAACTTTATGAGAAATGCTCGGAAATAATCGCTGTAATTCACTAAAACGATGAGGCCCTTCCACACCAAGATGCCACAATATCACAACTTTCCACTTTCCACTAATAATAGAAAGCGTCAATTCCTTTTCACAATTAAAATTGCCATTTTGTATTTTTTCTTGAATATCTTTTCGAATATTTTCGGACATTAACAAACTCCTAACTTTATATGAACTAAAAAGCTCTCTCACTATTGTAAATGAGAGCTACTCAGATGTCTAAAAAGTAATTATACGTAAAAAAGAAGCCGCATAAACGACTTCTTTTTTCATTCCAACTATTAGTTGTCATCCATTTTCAGTACAGCCATGAATGCTTCTTGCGGTACTTCTACAGAACCAACAGACTTCATACGTTTTTTACCTTCTTTTTGCTTATCAAGAAGTTTACGCTTACGAGAAATGTCACCACCGTAACATTTCGCAAGTACGTTTTTACGCATCGCTTTAATTGTAGAACGCGCTACAACTTTGTTTCCGATCGTCGCTTGAATTGGCACTTCGAACTGCTGTCTTGGAATTAATTCTTTTAATTTTTCTACGATTACTTTACCACGGTCATATGCTGAATCACGGTGTACGATAAATGATAGAGCATCGACTTGCTCAGAATTTAAAAGAATATCCATTTTCACAAGTTTAGATGGCTTGTAACCAATTAACTCATAATCAAATGATGCATATCCTTTCGTATTTGATTTCAACTGATCGAAGAAGTCATATACGATTTCTGATAATGGGATTTCATATGTCAAAGTAACACGCGTTTCATCTAAATATTGCATATCAATAAACGTTCCGCGTTTACCTTGGCAGATTTCCATTACAGCTCCAACATAGTCATTCGGAACCATAATTGCTGCTTTAACAAATGGCTCTTCAACACGATCAATTGTCTGTGGATCCGGCATATTAGACGGGTTATCGACAATCATGTCTTCACCATTCGTTAAGAATACTTTATAAATAACACTTGGCGCTGTTGTAATTAAATCAATTTTAAATTCACGTTCAATACGCTCTTGAATGATTTCCATATGAAGAAGTCCTAAGAATCCACAACGGAAACCAAATCCTAGCGCTTGAGATGTTTCTGGCTCAAACTCAAGAGCAGAATCGTTTAATTCTAATTTCTCTAGCGCATCACGTAAGTCGTTGTAACGTGCAGAGTCAATCGGGTACAGACCACAGAATACCATTGGATTTAATTTACGGTAACCAGGTAATGGCTCAGCTGCTGGACGTTTCGCATGTGTAATCGTATCACCAACGCGTGTGTCACCAACATTTTTAATCGATGCCGCTAAGAAACCTACATCACCTACTGTTAACTCATCACGTTGCGTAGTTTTCGGTGTAAACACACCTACTTCTGTTACTTCAAATTCTTTTCCAGTTGCCATCATACGTACTTTATCGCCAACTTTTACCGTTCCATTTACAACACGGATATACGCAATTACACCGCGGTATGGATCATATAAAGAGTCAAAGATCATACATTGTAACGGTTCTTCTGAATCACCTGTTGGTGCTGGCACTTTTTCAACGATTTGTTCTAAAATCTCTTCAATACCAATCCCAGCTTTTGCCGAAGCAAGTACAGCTTCTGATGCATCTAACCCAATTACATCTTCCACCTCTTGGCGTACACGCTCTGGGTCTGCACTTGGTAAATCGATTTTATTAATAACCGGTAAAATTTCTAAATTGTTATCAAGCGCTAAGTATACGTTCGCTAACGTTTGCGCTTCAATACCTTGCGCTGCATCTACTACAAGAATTGCACCTTCACAAGCCGCTAAACTACGAGATACTTCGTACGTAAAGTCGACGTGTCCTGGTGTATCAATTAGGTGAAGAATATATTCTTCGCCGTCTTTTGCTTTATAGTTTAATTGTACTGCGTTTAATTTAATTGTAATACCACGCTCACGCTCTAAATCCATAGAGTCAAGCAACTGAGCTTTCATTTCACGTTGTGTTAACGCGTTTGTTTTCTCTAAAATACGGTCTGCTAACGTTGACTTTCCGTGGTCAATATGAGCAATGATAGAGAAATTACGAATTTTGGACTGTCTTTTTGCTCTTTCTTCTTTGTTCATCTATGTTCTCAACTCCTAATAGTCTCGCCAATATACACTAGCACTGATTATATCAATAGAGCAGCAAAGATTCAATGAAAACTCGTGCTGCTTACAATACAAATCATTCTATTTATATCTTATGCGAACAAACCATAAGAGACAAACCTTTTTCAAATTAAAGAACGGCTGTCTTACAAACCTGTAAAACAACCGTCCTCCGTTTGACTCTTAACTAAAAATCCCTTTTACTTTCCCAACAACTATATCTGTTCCAAACTTTGTTATTTCATAGGCAACGCTTGCTATCGCCATACCCATTCCTTCTACAATATTAAAACTTTTTAAGCTTTCTAATTGTTTTTGTTTTTCAGTAGCGGAAAACGAACCTTCCAAAGTTTCTGATTCAGTGGCCTCACCTTTTGTTCCTGTCATATGAGCGATTTGTTCATACGACATTTGCTGATAACCTTTCATACTTTTCAACCCATGATTTGCAAGTGCCACCCCTGCTATTACCATAAGTAAGCATATAGCCACACTACATATACATAAAAGCGAAAAGCGGCTTACATGATTATCGTCACTTCCCATCAATGTGTATATGCTCCTGTATTATCTTGGTCAATTTGATGATGCAGCGCTGCATTTAAACCACTTGCTATTACATTTGCCATATCCTCTATGAAAGCATCCACTTCTTTCGGAGTCACCATTAAATTATGACCAAGAGGAGATAACACTTCATAAATTAATTTTCTCTTCTCTTCATCTTCCAGTGTACCTACAGCACCTAAAAACATATTCCGGCTCTTTTCATCCGGCATATCCTCTTCTGTTAATTTTTTCTTTTCTCCAAATGTAAAACCAGCTGGCAACAAAGATCGGGAAGGTTTGTTTCCCTCTTTCATCTCTCGGCCAAAATGTTTCAAAATAAAATCAATTGTATCGCTTGTAATCGAAACGGCATCCACCACAGTCGGAACACCAATTGCGATAACAGGAATACCTAATGTTTCTTTACTGAGTTCCTTACGTTTATTCCCAACACCCGATCCAGGATGAATTCCTGTATCAGAAATTTGTATCGTACTATTTACCCTTTCAATAGAACGAGCAGCTAATGCATCAATTGCAATGACAAAGTCTGGCTTTGTCTTCTCAATGATTCCATAAATGACATCGCTCGTTTCAATTCCTGTAATCCCCATTACCCCGGGCCGAATTGCACTAACAGGCCTAAAGCCTTCTTCTACACTTTCAGGCTGCAATTGAAATAAATGTCTCGTTACCAATACATTTTCTACAACTATCGGTCCAAGCGCATCTGGTGTTACATTCCAATTCCCAAGACCAACAATTAAACAGCTCGCTTCTTTCGTAACGCCAACCTCTTCTAAGAAATACGAAAATTCTTTTGCAAAAATACGCTCTACTTTTTGTTGCAGCTCCGTATCTTGTTGACGTATACCTTGTACTTCAAGCGTTAAATAATTTCCAGGTTTTTTACCCATCGATTCCGAGGCAACTTCATCAATCGTTACTTTTGTAATGGTAATACCTTCTTCTTCCCTCTCTTTTACAACAACTCCTTGTATCCCTTGTTGCTCTTCTTGGCGCTCTTGCAGCATTTGATGTGCCTCTACAGCAAGGTCCGTTCTAACACTATATTTACTTAAATCTAGTGGTTCTTTCATCGTATCTCCTCCGTCATTCATAGTAAATATCGTTAGATTTCCCAAAGTTATATAAGGTCATTCTTTCCTTTACGTGAAATTTCATGGATATACTATTGCAATTCTCTTCACCGTTTGATAGAATATCACTTGTTCTATGTTAAGAATCGAGTCATTCGATTGCACCAGGGAGGTGAAAAGTATGGCAAACATCAAATCTGCTATCAAACGCGCTAAACTTAGCGAAGAGCGTCGTGCACATAACGCTTCTATCAAGTCTGACATGCGTTCTGCTGTTAAAACTGTAGAAGCTTTAGTTACTAATAACGATCTTGAAAATGCTAAAGAAGCTTTCAAAACTGCTTCTAAAAAACTTGACAAAGCAGCTCGTAAAGGTCTTATCCACCAAAACGCTGCAGCTCGTCAAAAATCTCGCTTAGCGAAACAAGTAAACGCGTAAGGCGTTTAAAAAACGATCCATTCGGATCGTTTTTTTATATACAAAAAAGTTCACGCTCTTAGCACGTGAACTTTTTTTGTTTCATCACATATGATTTAACCGCATTAAGAAAAACTCGAGCACAAGTTTTTTATCCATTTTTCCCGTTTTCATACTATAATCAGCTTCCGCTAATTCCATTATCACTTTTTTTAATGCTTCAAAAGAGAAAAACTTCGTTTGATTCATCGCTAATTTTACACGATATGGATGCACACCAATATGAGACGCGATTTGATTTTGGCCGTAACCACGCTGCTGTAACTCTTTCACTTGATGCAGTAAACGGAATTGACTTACTAATAACGCAAGCAATTTAATAGGTTCCTCCTGCTGCGTAAATAATCCATCCAAAATTTGCATCGCACCCGCGATATCTTTTTTCACCACTTTTTCTGTCAAAGCAAACACATTTTGTTCAACTGATTTTGGTACAAGCTCTGCAACGAGTTTTGGTGTAATCTCTCCGCCCATACCGACGTATAACGTTAACTTGTCCATTTCCTTCGCCAACATTGTTACATTACTTCCCACAAGCTCTAACAACAAACTAACAGCCGCATGATCAATATGCACATGTACTTCATCCGCCCGAGCAACAATCCACTTCTGAACATCCTGCACTTGCATTGCATTCGCTTCTACTACATCCGCTGTTTTCTTTAATAGTTTTGTAATTTTTTTTCGTTCATCCAGCTTTTCGTAAGGCGCAACAAAAACAAGAATAGAAAAGGGAGAAGGTTCCCCGATATATTCTTCTAAAATTTTTATATTTTGTTCCAATTTTTCTTTTTGTGAAGTTAAAAAGAGTGGTGATTTTATTAATAACACTTTACGTTCTCCGAAAAAAGGAAGTGTACGTGCATCTTCAACCACATCTTCTAAATACGCTTCTTCTAAATCATATGTAACAACATTAAACTCGCGATCTTCCTCTTCAAGCGCTTCTGTTGTAATAAGCTTTATCGTTTCATTTATAAAAAACGCTTCCGTTCCATACAGTAAATATAACGGAGCAAACTGCTTCTTTTTAATCTTTTTATGTATATCACTCATACTTTTTCCTACTCCCTAACTTGGCAATATATATTTATACTAATGCCCTAGCTTTTGTTTTACAAGTACAAAGGAACAGGCAATATAACCCGTCCCTTTATTTATATTAAACGCCACGCAATAAGCCCCGGGTTTCTTATTGGTGTGCGGTAATCACCTTCCCTTTATTATTCGCAATAAAAATTCGAGTATAAGTGCCAACTGTTAACATGCTTGGAAACAAAAATTCACATTACTTCATGATCTAAAAGTAGTAAAAACGCTCTATTTCTCCTCACACGGAAATTGTAGATTTTTTTCTGACAATATTTTATACTAAAGTGGAATGTTGGGGAGGGATTCTAAATGAATGATTTTGAACAAAACGTTCAAAGTAAACGCAATGACGCTATTGATTCAGGGGTAGGATTTATCGTCTCATTTGGTTTTTTCGCAACACTTTTCATCATTGCAACTGTTATTAAATTTATCGGTTCTTAAAGACTGCTGCTTACTGGCAGTCTTTTTTATCTATTATGTGTTTCATCATATGTGATTTTGCTGCGAAAGGTTCCGTTTTCCCCTTTAAAAACATAGGAGATAGCCCCTTGCTTATCCGTACGCCATATTTCAATCCCCCTCTTCTCAAAACGCTCTATAACGTCCTTATGAGGGTGCCCATACCTATTACGCTCACCGGCAGAAATAACGGCTATATTAGGCTGTACGACGCTCAGAAAAGTTGTTGTAGATGACGTATTACTCCCATGATGAGCAACCTTTAAAACATCCGCTCGCAACTCTGGATACGTAGCTACTAAAAACTTCTCACCTTCTTCTTCTAAATCACCTGTAAACAACCACGTTAGTCCTCCTAATTTTGCCAACATTACAATTGAAGCGTTATTTTCACTGCTCTTCTTCCCTGTTGGCGCTAATACGAAAAATTCCGCTCCATTTATGCTCCAACTTTCTCCTTCTCTCACTTCTCTTATTTTCACTTCCTTTTCTAAAGCCTGTTTCTTTACTATTTTTTCTAATTCCGCATCTTGTTCCTTTCGGCCAAATACAACTTCTTTTACGGTTATATTTGATAACAACTCTTGTGCAGCACCTATATGGTCCGCATCTCCATGCGTTATAATTAATTTATCGATCTTTTTAATACCTTCCTTTTGTAAATAAGGAATCAAAATATCATTTCCGACAGAAAATTCATGCTTTTTACGTTGCCATTCTTCCTTGTTTGGACGAATTGTTCCACCAGTATCAATAAGGTAAATCTCTTGATCATACGGGAGGCGAATTAATATTGCATCTCCCTGTCCAACATCGAGAAAGGTAACACTCCCACTTTCTCGAAAATACGGATATACATAATGGCATGTACTAATAAAAAGAAATACACCCGCAGATATAAACAGAATCCCCTTCGTCATTCGCCTTTCCCAAACCATCAATATACTAATAATACTCACGCAATATAGGGCTACAAGAAGTATAGGTGTTTGTCCGAAATTAAGACGGGTAAATGGTAAGTTTTCGCAATAACTTAAAAAATCATTAGAAAGATTCAAACCTATTGATAATACATTCCCAAGCCTTTTTGCCAGAAACGGAATGATCGGTATACATATCAAAATAACAATACTGCACGGCAATACAACGAGAGATAAAAACGGAACGTATAGGATATTTAAGAAAATACTATATGGAGAAAAATAACCGAAGTGATATAACAAAATCGGAGTACTAACGAGCTGTGAAATAAGAGAAATATAAATAGAATTTCGAATTACTCCATTACCACTCTCTAGTAAAAGCGGGGCAGATAAAAGTAAAGCAAAACTACCGACGAAAGAAAACTGAAAACCAATATTAAACACGAGATATGGATCAAATATAAGCATACATATAGCTGTTATACTTAAAGCATCTAAGCTAGATAAACGAATAGAACACATAAAAGCAATTAACATGAAAACTCCTGTTATAGAAGCTCTTATAACAGATGGTGACGCTCCTGCTAAAATCATATATAGAGGAATGCAGAAGATAAGACATACTGTCGCTACCTCCCTTGTCACACCACTTCTTAGCAAAATAAAATACACGATTACCATTAACAATACGATATGCGATCCTGAAATCGCCAACAAATGCACGAGACCGAATTGTTGATATTGCTCTTCAACTTCAAATGTCATTTGTTGTCTATCACCAAATACTAATGCATTCATAAAAGCACCTGATTGTTCTGGAAACATTTCTGTAACTTCTGAGATTGCTTGTTGCCTCAAAAGAAGAATCCACTGCACCAGTGACAACGATATTTTATGGCATTCAGAAATATATGTAGCGTCCAATATGAAATGAATATTTTGCTTATATAAATAATCACGATAATTAAAACCATGAAAATTCCGAGCTATTTGTGGTTCTTTCCTCTCACCTTCGAATACACATGATACTCCTGCATGTAATTGTCGCATTTGTTTCTTTTCCGAGGCTGATTTCATTTTGTAACTTAACTGCACTATATTTTTATTCTGATCTTCAACTTGAAATGAGAGGCGATCGCCGTTAATAAGAGGTGTAGTATGTATCACTCCTCTTGTAGCTTCATAGGACTCTCTCAGAGGCTTGTTTTGCCCTTGAACATACGCGGTGTACATAGCGCCACTAAAACACGCTATCATACAATAAAAGAAGGTTTTACGCGAAGTACGATATAAACAAAAGAAAACATATACAACGAGACAACAAGTTAGCAATACAACTGAAGAGGAGAAGGCAATTGCAATCCCTATTATAAATGAGATTGCAACATAGCCCCATTGTCCTTGCAACTCATACCCACTCCTTATAGCATCATTTTTGCTTTCGTGAATACATGCTGTAATTCTTCCATTGATAAGTTCTCTTTTTCTAAAGATGCAAATAGTTCTTTTAACTCCATATGACGTTTTTGATCCTCTAATGCTGCAATATCATATTCTAGCGGAACGTGTTTCACCGTTACATTCGCTTTTTCAAATAACTCTACGGCATACGGATGATTTTTATAATCCTGTGCATAATAAACTGCTGTAATACCACTTTGAATAATCGCCTTACAACATTGTAAACAAGGAAAATGCGTAACATAAATTTCCGCTTCCTCCGTTTTCACACCAAATTTTGCACATTGTAATAAAGCATTCATTTCTGCGTGAATTGTACGAACACAATGATTGTCAATAACGTAGCATCCATCATCTATACAATGTACGCCACCTTTAATTGAACCATTATATCCACCAGCAATAATTCGTTTATCACGAACAATTGTCGCTCCTACTGCAAGCCTTGTACATGTACTACGTAAAGATAACAAATGGCTTTGCGTCATAAAATATTGATCCCATGAAATTCGTTCCATATTCTTCACCTACTTTTTTGTCTACTTGTAGTGTAGCGAATGAAGAAAAACTTCGTCAATCTTTTACGGAATAATAATTTGATCTTTTATTTTCTCCAAAGACTTCACACCAATCCCATCAATCTCTAACAAATCTTCTATTTTTTGAAACGGACCATGTTCCTCTCGATATTTCAAAATACTTTCTGCTTTCCGAGAACCAATACCTGTAATTTTTTCAAGTTGTTCTTTAGAAGCTGCATTTATTTGAACTTTTCCCTCTCCCTTTGAAACAGCAGCTACTTCTTGCACTTGTTCGTTTTTATTCGGTACGTAAAGAATCATTTGGTCTTGTACCATTTGTGCTAAATTTACCTTCATCCTATCTGCCTCAGGCAAAAAACCACCTGCTTTTTCAATAGCATCCTTGACCCGGTCCCCTTCTTTCATTTCATACACCCCCTCTTTAACAACAGCCCCTTTCATATCAATTACAATTATTTTTTTCTGCTGCTTTGTATCCGATATTTTCGGTTTACTTTTCTTCTCTATATCTTTCGCTTGAACATCCGTTGCAATAACTGATCGCTCTGTATGCTCATTCGTTTTCCAGAAAATAAGAAAAAGCACAATTCCAATAATAGCAACTAATCCTAACCATTTCTTTGGAAAATCCCACATCATTTTTCACCTCTAATCATAAATTTATAACATCATTCATATTGTTTAGGAGAAAGCTGTTACGAAGGAGGGATGAAACATTGAACATAGGAATTATAGGGACAGGAAACATGGGGAATATACTAATCGATGCATTTTTAGAAACCCGTGCTGTCAAACCTTCGTGCCTTACGATCATTAATCGGACGCCCGCCAAAGCATATCATATAAAGGAAAAACACCCTTCTGTTCATATAGCCAAAACTATTGATGAGGTAATCGAACGATCGCATCTTATTTTTATTTGTGTAAAGCCGATAGATATATACCCAATCTTACAAAAATACGCCGAACATTTTTCTGATGAAAAGTGCTTAGTTTCTATCACAAGTCCAATATCTCCATCACAATTAGAGACACTTGTACCTTGCCATGTTGCTCGTATTATTCCGAGCATTACAAACCGCGCCCTATCCGGCGCATCACTATTTACATTTGGAAGTAACTGCTCTGAAGAATGGCAACAAAAACTATTTCGCTTATTCAAAAACATTTCTACTCCCCTTGTAATAGAAGAAGATATAACGCGCGTTTCATCTGATATAGCAAGCTGCGGCCCTGCATTCTTTAGTTATTTATTACAATGTTTCATTAATGCTGCTGTAGATAAAACAAATATTACACATGAAGAAGCCACTACTTTAGTAAGTGAAATGGTCGTTGGAATGGGGAAACTACTCGAAAAAGGAATTTTCACATTGCCTACTTTACAAGAAAAAGTATGTGTGAAAGGCGGCGTTACAGGAGAAGGTATTCGGGTTTTAGAAGAACATGTTGGAGATATGTTTCATAAATTAATCGAGCGGACACACGAGAAATTTGATGAAGATTTAAAATGCGTTGATCAGCAATTCAATAAACACACATAATAAATACGTCATCGTCATTCCAAATCCTTTTTATAAATACTTAATTTTTCACATTACATTTTACTTAAACTAGCATTTTCACAATTCACGTATGTCATTTTCTTATTATCCTAGAACTAAAATTACAGCTTCTTCACAAAACAAAAGCAACCTTCTCGGTTGCTTTTGTTTTATCCGTTTTTCTTCGCCATGAAGAAAATACGCTCTGTTTGTTCTGTAACTTCAAGTCGCTCAAAGTCACCAGTTACACGAAGCACTGTAAAACCAGCTTCTTCAAGCCATTTCGTTAACTCTTCAACCGGATATGCACGTTGTACGTGACATTCGTCAAAACGATGGTACACATCTTCTTCTGGGTCTTGAACAAAGAATGTTAAATCATGTTCTACACTGTTTGAATCTTCACCAGGGAAGCAATTCCAAATAAGAGATATTTCTTCTCCATTCACTGTGTATGTTTCATTTTGAAATACATGATGTATTTTATATAAAGAATGTACATCAAATAAAAACAAACCATCTTGACGTAAATGATGAAACACTCTTCGGAATGTTTCTTGCACTCCATCTTCTTGCAATACATAGTTTAATGAATCACAAAAGATCGTTACACAGTCAAACTCACCTGGAACATCAAGCTCCCGCATATCTTGTTGGTAAAAAGGAATAAAATATCCTGCCTCGCCTAGTTTTTGCTGTGCGACTGCTAACATTTCTTCCGAAAGATCGACACCGATTACATCGTAACCCTTTTGTACAAGCGGAAGCGTTACATTACCAGTACCGCATGCTACATCAAGAATCTTCGCCTCTTTCATATCCGCTTGCTGCAAGCTTTCCTCTGTGAATTCCACCCATTTATCATAAGGGACATCATTCATTAGTTCATCGTACAGCAACGCAAATTGTTCGTAGTTCATTGGCCTAACTCTTCTGTAATATCTTCACGTGGCACATCGCCCCATAGACGCTCTAAATTATAGTGATTACGCTCATCTTTATGGAATACATGAGCAACTACATCTCCAAGGTCAACTAATACCCAGCGAGCTTCGTCAAAACCTTCCATACGTTGTACGTCGATTTGGAACTCGTGTGCTTTCGCTTTAATTTCACGTGCAATTGCTTGCACTTGCTTATCTGAGTTACCGTGACAAATAATGAAATAATCTGCAATTGGTGAAATACCTTGCATATTTAGGACAACCATATCTTCTGCTCTCTTATCATCAGCTGCTTTTGCTGCTAATACTAATAAATCTTTATCTTTCATTTACTCATTTCCTCCTTGATAACTGCATTGTATGTTTGGAATGTTAATGGATAAATCGTTTGATCTTTTTCCATTAAAAATTGAATTGTTCTCTTTAGCGCAAATAATAAAGCTTGATCTATATCCGTATATGCGAGTTTACGAGCTTCCTCCACCCCTGGAAACTTTCGCCCAGGCTCAATGTAATCAGCTACATAAATTACTTTATCTAACATCGTCATTTTCTCATGACCACTTGTATGATATGTAATAGCTTGCAGGATTTCAGGATCTGTAATACCTACTTCTTTTTCTACTAAGTATGCCCCAACAGGTGCATGCCATAACTCTTTGTTATAACAAAGTAAATCTTTCGGCAAACCTTCACTTTTAATGATCTCTTCCATCTCTGAAATCGCTCTACACTTCGCATAATCATGGAATATAGCTGCAACTTCAGCCTTTTTTTCATCCACACCGTATAATTTAGCAAGTTCAATTGCCGTCTCCATTACACCAATTGTGTGTATATAACGTTTTTCATGCATTTGTTGTTTCACAATATGAAGTGCTTCCTCACGATTCATACAACCCATTCCTCTCGATATATACCTGTACTTTTTCAGGAAGTAAATATTTGCATGTTTTCTTCTCTTTATATCTCTCACGTAATAAAGATGAAGAAACTGCAAACTCCGGAATTTCCACAGTGGTGATAGGATAAGGTGTATGCAATGTATAACCCGGTCTTGCAACCCCAACAAACGTTACAAGATCAAGTAACGCTTCAATGTTATACCACTTCGGTAAATACTCAACCATATCTCCACCAATAATAAAGTGAAACTGCACATCCGGATGCTTCTTCGTTAATTGTAGCATAGTGTCATACGTATAAGATGGGCCCTTCCTGCTTAGCTCTTCTAAACAAATAGAAAAATGTTCCTCTTCCTCAGTCGCAAGTTCTAACATTTGTAAGCGACTTTCTACACTTGTAATATTCCGCCCTTGTTTATGCGGCGGAATTTGGTTCGGTAAGAACCATACTTCTTCTAAATTCAAAGCATGATATACTTCATTTGCAATGAGCAAATGTCCATAATGTGGCGGATCAAATGTACCGCCAATGATGCCAATTTTTCTCAAAAGAAACGCCCCTTCCTTTTACATACAGCAACTCTCTTCATTTCCATCCGAAGAGAGTTTACTGTTAATAAAAGTTCAATTGGTTTCGATCTCTACACCATTACTAGTGATAAAAATAACATATGTTATTTTTATCGAGGAAGTTTAATTTGCTTGTTTTCTCTTGATTCTTTGTATAAAACAATTGTACTTCCAATTACTTGAACGATTTCCGCACGTGCACCTTTTGCAAGTTCTTCTGCAACTTCACGGCGATCGAATTCACAGTTTTGTAGCACACTTACTTTAAATAACTCACGAGCTTCTAAAGTATCTGCAATTTGTTTAATCATATTTTCATTTACTCCGCCTTTTCCTACTTGAAAAATTGGTGTTAAATGATGTGCTTGTGCACGTAAAAATCTTTTTTGTTTTCCTGTTAACATATATGTTAGCCTCCAAGCTTTCTTATAACTAATTGTTTCATTCGTTCAATATTCGGTACGCAACCTGTCCACATTTCAAATGCAAGCGCTCCTTGATAAACAAACATATCAATACCATTTTGAATGATTGCACCTTGCTCTTTCGCCTCACATAAAATTTTCGTTTCAAATGGATTATAAATTATATCTGATACAATCGTTCCCTTTTTCAACGAAGAAATTTGTAACGGCGTATGTTCGACACGTGGATGCATACCTATCGTTGTCGTCTGAATGATAATATCATAATTCTCTTGTTCTTCTGTTGCTTCCTCTAACGATAAAGCAACAGAATGAACAGTAGCCGTACATGCAGTAATAAGTTCTTTCGCCTTATCTACTGTACGATTCGCTACATCAATCTCTTTTACACCTACATCAGCAAGTGAAAAATAAATAGCTCGACTAGCACCACCTGCGCCAAGCAATAAAATACGTTTCTCTTGAAGTGGTTCACTACTAATTGACTGTAGCGCTTTGACAAAACCAATTCCATCTGTATTGTAGCCAATCAATTTCCCATCCTTATGAACCACCGTATTTACTGCACCAATTTGTTTTGCTAGCGGGTCAATCTCATCCAAATAATCCATAATCGCAACTTTGTGCGGAGTTGTTACATTAAATCCTGAAATACCTAACGCTTTTAAACCTCTTACTGCTTCCCCTAGCACTTCCTCTTTAACAAGAAAGGCATGATAATGGGCATCCATATTCAAGTGTTCAAATGCATCGTTATGCATAACGGGTGATAATGAATGTCCAATTGGATTTCCGATTACACCATATAATTGTTTCATAAATCCCTCTCCATATTAAATTAAAGATTTACGCAATGAAACACTTACTCCTTTTGGTACGTGTGCAACAATTTTTGCTCCCGGTTCGTTCACAGTAACCCATCCTAATCCAGAGAATACAACATCCGTTTTTGGTTCACGAATATTAAACTCGTATTTCACTAGCTCTGGCATATTTTCTAATTCTTCTGGTGTTGGCGGGCTTAGTAAATCCCCTGCATGATTTTTATACAATTCATCTGCTTTCTCAAGCTTTGTACGATGGATTGTTAAACGATTTGAGAAGTGACAAGTAAATGCGCGACGACCGCCACTTACGTAATCAAAACGTGCCAATCCGCTAAAGAACAATGTTTGTTCTTCATTTAATTGGAATACCATTGGCTTAATTTCTTTTGTTGGTGTAATAAGCTTTAAGCTTTGTTTTCCAACATAATGAGCCATTTGATGGTGGTTAATAATACCTGGCGTATCATATAAAGAAGATTCTTCGTCTAACGGGATATCAATTAAATCAAGCGTTGTTCCTGGGAAATGAGATGTTGTAATTACATTTTCAGTCTCATCACTAAATTCTTTAATCATACGATTAATGAATGTTGATTTCCCTACATTTGTACATCCAACAACGTAAACATCTTTTCCGCCGCGGTAATACTCAATCGCATCTGCCAGCTCAGCAATCCCTTGTCCTTTCGCTGCACTAATTAAAAAGACATCTTCTGGCTTTAATCCTAGCTGCTTTGCACTATAGCGCATCCAATGCTTTACTTTATCATGTTTTACTGACTTAGGAATTAAATCCGCTTTATTCCCAACAAGTAATACTTTATTATTTCCCACGAAACGATGTAAGCCAGGTAACCAGCTACCATTAAAATCGAAAATATCTACAATTTTAACTACTAACGCATCCGATTTTCCAATACCGTTTAGAATACGTAGGAAATCATCATCTGTTAATGAGACATCTTGAATTTCGTTATAATGTTTCAATCGAAAACAGCGTTGACAAATTACTTGTTCTTTTTCTAAAGATGAGGCAGGAGCATATCCTACTTCATTTTTATCTTCTGTTTGAATTTCTACACCGCAACCAATACATTTAATTGTTTCAGTCAAACTTTATTCCTCCCAGTTAATTAAACCTTTTTTCTTCATGTTTCTCATAATTCTTCGTTCAATTTTTCGATTAAAGCGCGTTACTAATCCGTCTGTTTGTGCTACTGGTACAACTAAAATTGTATGCAGTCCAACTCGGTTTCCACCTAACACATCTGTCAGTAACTGATCCCCAATTACTACAACTTCATCTGGTTGCAACTGCATCTCTCGTATCGCACGCTTAAACGCACGGACAAATGGCTTACGCGCACTATGAATAAATGGAATGCCTAATGGATCAGCAAAATCTTTCACTCGTTGCTCATTATTATTTGAAACGACCGTTACTTGAATGCCTTGCTCTTTCATTTTCAAAAACCATTCTTCAAGTTGTGGCGTTGCATTTGGACGATCCCATTCAATTAAAGTGTTATCTAAATCAGTAATAACACCTTTAATTCCACGTTTCTTCAAATCTTCTGGTTGAACATGATATACATTTTTCACATATTCATTTGGTAAAAATAGTTTCAATTTCTTTCACCTCTTTGAGGAGTTTTCATAAAAATTTTTCGACAACATATTTCGATATATGGCCTGTGGATAAAATTGTACACATTTTCCACATTAATATTTCAGTTAATTTGGAATTTACTAACAATCTATACACATTTTATCCACCTAGGTATGTGGATAACCACCCGTTTGTGACTGTCATATTTTTTTGGTACATTAAATGCAACAACGAATCAATCCTTATATTATTAGGAGGTGACTCACCTTGAAAACAAAACATATGGAACAGTTATCTACTGAGTTACTCACTGAGTCTTATTATAAAGCAAAAGAACTAAAATTAAATCCCGACTTCATTTTACTTATAAAACAAGAAATTATTAGACGCTCATTAGAGGACAAGCTTGTCAAATCGTCTTGATTACATATAAAGAGGAATTTTAATTAACTAACTTGTAAAAAGAGCCATCCTGCGATGGCTCTCGAATAAACAAGTACTCCCATCTAGGGAATTTCATCATTACGCATCTTTGTCCATAAATCTTGCTTACAGTTATAAAATCTTTTTTACTTATGAGCCAATCGAGTAGCAATCTTTTCACCAAGGCGAAGCTCTTGTCCACTCTTCAATTCTTGCACTACTTCTATCATATCTTTTTCAAACAATAACACAACTGTTGAACCGAATGTAAAGTATGCCATTTCTTCACCTTTTTGAACAGTGTCTCTTTCATGCAGCAGCTCAATACTATTTACAAACATAGCTCCTACTTTTACAAGCGCCATATGTTCACCGTCACTATTCACTTCTGTAACGGAGCGATAGTTTTTTGACAATGGTTCTTTCCCGTATTCCATACCAGCTGCATTTACCGGATATGATTTTCTACCGAGTACAAATCTTTCAGTCACAGAACCAGAAAGCGGACTATGAATACGATGATAATGACTTGGGCTTAAATAAATAACCATATATGTACCACCTGCATATCGCTGTGCACGTTCTTCATTACCTAGCATATCCACAATCGAATAACGCTTGCCTTTAATATCAAATGTTTTTGTGTCCTCAATAGGACCGTGATCAGCAAAAACACCATCAACAGGACTAACGATACTCGATGCATCTGTATCAATACTACGCTTTCCTTCTTTTAGCTTACGTGTAAATAATTCATGCAATGTTCTATATTCCTTCAAACCCTTTTCCATCTCATCTTGATTAATTTGAAATACTTTCGCATACGATGGAATAATGATAGAGCTCAAACGAGATTGTGCAAATTTACGTAATATATAAGAAGTAAAACGACCATTTGTAAGTTCGATCATAAGTCGATATAATGTACGTCGCAAATTGCGGAACCTCCTAATCAGTCTATAACTTTAGCTTCCCCTTCTTTTCCTTCTATATCATATGTAAAATTAGTTCTTATTCCCACATATCATATAGAACCGCCATATTATACATGCAGAAAACTAAGTACGGTATCATTCTTAAATTGTTTAGCACCTTCTAATATTACAGATAGAATCCGTCATTTTCAACAGTGAACATGGATTTCTTCTGAACACAACTCTTTTTCTTTCCTTATTTCCAAAAAGAAAAGCAGCCCATTTTAAAATACGGCTGCTTGTAATGTACATTATTCTTTTGCTTTTTTCTCTTTCTCTGCTCTTACAAATTCATGGAACATTTTCATTAAAGCGCGCTTTTCAATTCTTGATACGTAGCTTCTGGAAATACCAAGTGCCTTCGCAATCTCTCGTTGCGTCTTCTCCTTATCAAGCCCCAGTCCAAAACGCTTCACGATTACTTCTTTCTCTCGTTCGTCTAAAATATCGATATACTCTTTAATCTTTTCTAACTCCATACTAAGCTGGATCATATCAATTACATCTTCAGACTCTGATTTTAATATATCAATAAGCGATATTTCATTCCCCTCTTTATCTTGCCCGATTGGATCATGAAGTGAAACGTCCTTTTTCGTTTTCTTTAATACACGTAAATGCATCAAAATTTCATTTTCAATACAGCGTGCTGCGTACGTCGCAAGTTTTGTACCTTTTCCTGCCGAATAGCTCTCGATTGCTTTAATGAGCCCGATTGTACCAATTGAAATTAAATCTTCTGCATCTTCCCCTGTATTTTCAAATTTTTTAACGATATGAGCTACAAGCCGTAAATTATGTTCAATTAACAGATTCCTCGCTTGAGCATCACCTTGCTCCATTAACTCTAAGTACTTTCTCTCATCGTCTGATGATAATGGCTGCGGAAACGCATTGTTCTTCACATAAGAAACAAAAACAAACACTTCTCGAACCATATATCCAATTGCGGCGAATAGACTCAAACCTTTCACCTCCGCCAAAATAGTGGTCTTTACTAAGTGTATGTGGGCATGAGGTTGTTTGTGTCTGTACAGTTTATTTATAAAACTCAACACTTCCAACATTTAAAATATTTTATTGTTATATTATAATTATATAAAATTGTTATTTATATATGAATATGCTATTAAAGGGGACACTATTCATGCTCACATTAGATCGATTATTAAATGTAACAATTTATTTAGGGGTATTTTTACTTTTCATTTCATTCATTACTTTTGTTATTAAGAGAGGGCCTGATTTATTATTTTTTCAATTTGGAATTTCCTTGTTTTTTGGAGCTCAAATTATAATTGGAATGAAATTTTTTCATAACTATGGTTTCTCCTTTCACTCAAAATTAGAACTACTTATCTTTATTTTCTATGTAATTGGATTTATTACATGTATACTATCGTTCTTTCACTTTCAAAATCCCTATCGAATTTTTTTATTAATTTGTAGTTTTTTATTTTTAACTGGATCCAATTATTACTTTAAAGAAACATTTAAGTTTAGTGAAAAAATTCCAAAGCAACATAAAACTTTTTTAAGTACACAAGAAGAAGACTCTTTCCCAAAAGAAGTCCGTAAATTTTCAGAGGATTACAACAACATAATAAGGAATGATTTTTATGAAATACCGATGATTCCTACTGAATTACAGATTACAAGCAAAAAAGATTCTTCCCATAGTACATCTTTCTTAGTTGAACTTCATAATATGGAGGATGAAATTACTGATGACTCTGTACAATTAACTCCATCAGACCGTTTTTATATACTGTTAAATACACAAAAAACAAAAATATCAAAAATAGTATATGAAGGGCGAGATTTTTTCACATTAACAGTCACACTAAAGGCTCTTAATTTACAGCAGGAACCAGAAATTCATAATATGTTTTTAGAAATAGATAAACGTAGAGCAATGAATCTTCTTGATTTCGAAATTAAAGCCCACTCTAAAGAATGGAAAGTAACATTTAAAAGTGATAGTTCTCCTTCCAACCTTCCTATCACATTTACATTTGAAAAACGAACAGGCAAATTATAAAAATAACTCTTTTTATTTTACTTGCTCCAAATTTTCTCCCCAGTATGCGCATCAATATAACGAATTTCTCGACTACCGTCGAAGAATTTTTTATAATTTTCACCCGTTATTTGTTTATACAGCAATTGATATACCGTTTCCTCTACATCATGATCTATAGACCATTCTAATTTAACTCGGATAGCATCTCTGTATATTTCTAACGCTTCTTCTTTCGTTACTTTTGGTGTTGTTTCGTATGTAAGTAATTCTTTTATAAATTTGCTAGACTCTCCAGAGTAGTGCATCACAGCACCGTTTTCCGTATTGATGTTAATCATAAATTGGTTATACTCTGCCGGAATATCATTTATATATACAGAAAAAATAAATCTTTCAATCCCATCTTCAGCTTCTTCACGTTCCTCCCAAAGACGCAGATATTGTGTGATATCTGGAATAACTTGTTCCAAAAATTGAAGTGCTTTTTTTAAACATTCCTCTCTAGGCAGTATTTGCTTTACTTCTTTATCATCTGTCAATTTTATAAAACCAGTTAATTCATTGGTTAATTTATCAATTGTAACGCTAACTAAATTATTATATTTCAGCATCGGTAAATGCTTTTTAAAGAATTCATTCATTAAATATGAATTCTTTTCTTCTTTCTGTTTTTGTAATTCCTCTTTCGGAACAAATTTCATCCTTATTTCATTATTATTTTCCGTCTCATCTACTTTTGCAAAACTTTCTTTATCCCAGTCAAATAATTCGAATATGTCATCTTGCCAGTTACCTTCTTCTATTTTTTCAACAACTACTGTTGGCGGTAATTTATAATGTTCTGGCCCATATAAATCTTTACCTGTACTTGCATCAATACATGCATGGCTAGGATCTGGTTCATATACAAGATGGTACCCTTTTACTTCTTCTCCATTTTCATACTCACATGAGGAGTGTGTTAAATCTACAAATGCAAGTCTCATATCTTGTCTAGCCTTCAAATTTTCTAAGACGACGTTCTCCTCAACAATATCACTTGGCCATAACGGTTTTTTCTCGATAGCTTTTTGTCCATTATAATGAAAATGCATCACATCACCTAATGGATGTACTAGCACAACACACCCCGTATTCGGCAATGGATAGCCATTCACTTCTTGCATATAATTTACTTTTTTCCAACCGCGCCAATCATCCTTAACAGTTACATATGTATAAAATTCATATCCTTCTTTTGTATATTTTCTTAAGAATGTATTTGCAACCTCTCTTGCTTTATTCTCTTCTATCGCTTCCTTACCGCTCGAAAAAGCTTTTTCATCCTCTATCCTAAAGTCAATTAAATTACCAGTATGTCTATTCAACGTAATCTGTATCGTTCTCTCCCCATCCGCTTTATGCTCCCACCATAATAGATGATATGGGTCATCCACACCTTCTTGATCATCTACAACAAGCCTATAATCATCTGGAATGTTAATAATATGAGCCACTTGCTCTTTTCTTTCTTTATCTTTTTGATTCATCATACCACTCCCTTTATTACAATTTAAGGTAATTATAACAAACAAAAGAAATATAAAGTGAAACTTTAATCAGCCCTCACCAATCGGGATTTTACGGGCAGTAAGACCCCCACCTACCTTCTTTGCTTTCGCTGAATTTTGAGGTAAATGTCTTACTGCCCGGCAAATAGCGGGATAAACGAAAAAAGACTAGAGATATCTCTAGTCTTCTACTTCGTTTCACGATGTAACGTTACTCGCTTTAATCGTGGACAATATTTTTTTAGTTCAATACGCTCTGGATTGTTTCGTTTATTCTTTTTAGAAATATAATTACGATCACCACACTCCGTACAAGCTAATGTAATATTTACACGCATATGTAATTCTCCTTTCTTTTAAAAATCGCAAACTAAAACGTAATGATTACGATTTAAATATTATATAACTTCATTCTATTTGTCAATTGCAAAATAAAAGGGATCTAAATAGAACCCTTTTATTTAAGTAATCTATACCTTGTATTAAAATGTCTCATATGTAACAAACTCACTAATTGGTTTTCTATATCCTCGTGGGCGAATTTTAGTAGTATCACTTTTTCCTATCGTAATCATTAAAACAGGTACTACATGCTCTGGCATATTCAATTCACCTTGTACTGCTTTCTCATCAAAACCGATCATTGGACACGTATCATATCCATAATACTTAGCTGCGTACATAAAAGTCATCGCACTTAGCGAAGCATTTCTAATCGCTTCCTCTTCCATGAAGCGTTCTCCTTTTCCTTCATATAACCCTTTCGTTTGCTTAATTGTATCTTCATACTCACATTCATCAATCATCTTTAAAACCTTCATACCGAAATAAATATTTTCGACATTTTGGTATGCTCTCTTGTCACCACAAACAAGTATTACCGCAGATGCACTCGATACTTTATATTGTCCGAAGGCTAACTCTTTTAATCTTTCTTTGCGCTCTTGATCACGAATTACAACATAATGTGTATGTTGCAAATTGTAACAAGATGGAGAAAGCTTTGTGAGCTCAAATATTTTTTTAAAGTCCTCATCTGGGATTTCTATTCCTTGTACAAATTTCATTGCAGAACGTCTAGCAATTGCTAATTCTTCAAAGTTCACCGTATAGCCTCCTTAATAACTATAAATTCAAATATACATTAATTTATACAAATGAATAAATCAAATAAAAACACTTTAAATTATCGAGAATAATGATGATTTGCAAAAAAAAGACAAAAAGCTGAAACAATTAGTTCATACGAAATTCACACGAATCTATTACTATAGAAACTGTACATAGTGAACTTATTAACAATCACGTTTATTTATATAAAATTTTATTTGAAAGGAGTTGAAAGTATGAAAACTAAATATCGTTTTATGATCTCATCATTTGCTGCTTGCGCCTACATGATTTGGTGTTTAGTATAATAACAACCTCACTTGTAAATAGGAAAAGGTGTGTATATAAATGGAATATAATCAATCAACAGTTAACTACTGGAAAGCTTTTGTACTACCATATACATTTGCTTTAGAAGAGTTAAAAACTAAATTTGAAATTATGAACCGGGAAGCCCAATTTTTAGAGGATTACAACCCGTTTGAACATATAAAAACAAGATTAAAACAACCTGAAAGTATTATTAAAAAACTTGAGCGTAAAAATTTATTACCGACAGTTGAAAATGCGCAAACGCATTTACAAGACATCATTGGCATTCGTATTACATGTTGCTTCGTAGAAGATATCTATCATTTGAAAGAAGTCATTCAAAAGCGTGAAGATATGGAAATCATAGAGGTAAAAGATTATATCGCTAATCCAAAACAAAATGGATATAAAAGTTTACACATGATTATTAAATATCCTTTATCACTGAATTCTGGTACAAAAGAAGTCTTTGCAGAAATTCAGTTACGTACGCTCGCAATGGACTTTTGGGCAAGTTTAGAACATAAACTTTATTATAAATATGAAGGGAAAATACCTGATTATTTAAAAGATGAACTACATGATGCCGCAATGAAAGCTGAGGATCTTGATAATAAAATGGCAACCATTCGCCAAGATATTGATGATATCGAAGCATGCTCAGATCAAATTATGTTACCACTATAAAAAAAGGTTCTCGCCAATGAGAACCTTTTTGCGCTATTTACGGAAAATTTCACTTTATTTCTTCTCTATCGTGCGAACCTCTTCAATTTTCCAGCCATCCTCTTCTTTTCCAAGTGCATACTGTACTTTTTTCTGAAGAGTGATTTCTCCATCTATTTCCTTTTCTTTTGTTTCAACAACAACATACCCTGCTTTACTAGCTTTTATGTCTATATGTTCCAATTCAATTTTCTTATTTCCCTTTTGAAAAGCTGCTTCTTTTTGCGTTTTTAAGTCTTCAGCACTAGGCATCTTCTTTGAAAACAACTCCATATGTTCAGTAAGATTTTTTTCATTTGTCGTCCGTACAAATTTCTCTATCACACCTTGAATCGTTTTCTCTTCTTCTTTCGTTATTTGTACCTTTCCTTCAGCTTTTGTAGTAGCTTTTTGTTCTATCTGATTCTCTTTGGATTGACATCCAACTAGCAATAATACACCTATTAGAAAGAGTCCTATCCCCCTGAAAAAAGTTCTCATCTTCCCATCTCCTAAAAAGAAAAGTGAGGCATTTCGCCTCACTTTCGTTTATAATTAGCGTCTTCCTTTATTCGGGTCGCCACCGCCAACAATATCAAAGACACGTTTCGCGATATTTGTATTCTCTTGAACGCCAGAGAACAAGTATTTACCAGGGCCAAATGCATATACGTTTACATCTTCTCCTGTATGTCCACCTGTTGTCCATCCTGTAACCGAACGCTTATTGAAAATATCTTCAATCGCATTATCAATCTTTGTTACATCTTTTGAAGGAGCAATATCATTTACCGCTTTAATTTCTTCAGGTGTTAATTGTAAATCAATATATTTTTTCAATGTTTCTTCTACATTTGCACCGTTTGCAATCTCATTTGCCATAAAGTCTGGTGTGCGTTTTGCAGCTTTAATTGGATCTACTTTAAAGTTATACTCACCATTTGCACCTAAAGATAATCCACCAGTAGCGTGGTCTGCCGTTGCAATAACTAACGTATTTTTATCTTTTTTCGCAAACTCAATCGCAGCTTTAAATGCTTTTTCAAAGTCTTCCATTTCACTCATTGCACCAACGATATCATTATCGTGTCCTGCCCAGTCAATTTGACTTCCTTCAACCATTAAGAAGAAACCTTTTTTATTTTTGTTCAAACGCTCAATTGCTGCATTTGTCATTTCTTCTAATGAAGGTGTCTTCTCATTGCGGTCAATCATTTTATCTAAACCGCCTGGTGCAAATAAACCAAGAATTTGATCATTTTTATCATTTAACAATTGATCTCGATCTGTTACGTAACTATAACCAGATTTCTTAAATTCTTCTGTAAGATTGCGATCTTTTCTAACAAAGTTTTTTACGCCGCCGCCAAGCATAACATCTACTTTATGCTTCCCTTTAATTTTCTCATCAAAATAATCATTTGCAATTGCGTCCATATTTTTACGACTAATGTCATGCGCACCGAAAGCAGCTGGTGTTGCATGTGTAATTTCAGAAGTAGCAACTAGTCCTGTTGATTTCCCCTTTTCTTTCGCTTGTTCAAGAACAGTTTTCACTTCTGCTTTATCATTATCAACTGCAATTGCCGCATTATATGTTTTAATTCCTGCTGACATAGCTGTTGCTGCAGATGCAGAGTCTGTGATATTTTCATGTTCATCTTCTGGATATGTCTTTTGTGTTCCTACAAGATGTTTATCAAACTCTGTAGATTCCATCTCAAAAGTTTTTGGATTATCTTTCATATAACGGTGAGCTGTCATATATGAAGGGCCCATACCATCCCCAATTAATACAATGACATTTTTAATCTTTGCATTGCTTCCGTTCTCATCTGCACTCACTTCACTAGAACGTGTAAAATTCCATGTTGCTACCGAAGTAACTGCTAATGATGCCACAACTGCAAATGGCCATGCTTTTTTCACAAACTTTTTCACTGTCTTGTCCCCCTAATTAGGTTATTCATTTCCCACTATCAAATTTAATAGAAGACTATTAAGAGAAAATTAGTTATATGTAAATTTTTTGTTAACTTATGTAAATATCAGTTATAATTTGTATAAGTTTGTCTTTTCATATCAACCATCTTCACCTTTACAATCAAAATATAAACAAGTTGGATTTCATTTAACGTAAATCTCTTATTTAACATTTTCCATCTACTTTTATGAAAATTAATAGAAATGTGGTGAGCATTTATGAAAATAATACAGCTTGATGAATCATTTATTTTTGATTTACTCGACCTTTGTAAAGCTATTGGATGGTTACAAAATAAAGCATTTATGAAAAAACAATTCGAAATGTATCTTTCTCTCGGTACACTTGTCGGTTATATGCATGAAAATAAACTGATTGCAGCTGGAGGAGTATTTCCTTTTAAAGAAAGTTTTTCTACTATTGGCATGTTAATCGTCCATCCTCATTTTCAAAGACGAGGTATCGGGCGTATTTTGCTTGATCACTGCTTAGAACACACTCTTACAAAACAACCAATTGCACTTATTGCAACAAAAGCTGGCGAGCCTCTTTATACATCATGCGGATTTCAAACAGTAACGACGATTCATCGTTTTGAAAAACAAACTACTAAGACACATATCACTCATACAAAACAAGTAAAAGAAAAAGATCTTATATCGCTTATTTCCCTCGATCAAATTACAACTGGTGCCGATCGTTCTTTACTTTATTCATTACTATTACCAAGAACGAGCCACTCTTTTAAAATTGAGAGACATAACTGTATAGAAGCTTTTTCCTTATGCATACAAAAAGATAGTATATTATGTATCAATCCACTTATCGCCAAACGAGAAGAAGATGCTATTCAATTACTACAAAACATATGTGAATGTTGGAATGGCACAGTAAGAATTGATGTCCCACATTCACAATTTTCATTTCGCAAATTTCTTCAAATAGAAAATTTCCAAGAAACGCTCCTTTCACCTCTTATGATAAAAAATGGTAGCGAACTTCCTGGAAATCGTAATATGCTATTTGCTATGATAGATACAGCGTTATGTTAGAAAGGGGACACCTAATTGAAGCGATTTAGCTATTTTATGGTAGGTTGTCTTACTCTTACACTATTAGTAGGATGTAGTGCAGCAGAAAAGCCAGTAGAACAAGTAAAACAAGTTAAAAATACACTTACAGCAAAACTAGCTACCGAGGAAAAAATGGTAGAAATAGATGGTCAAACCATTTACTTCAAAAAGATTGGCAATGAAAAACCACCTTTACTTATGATCCATGGATTTGGAGGATCGTCAGATGGTTTTCAAAAGATTTACTCAGACTTAGCAAAAGATCATACAATTATTTCTGTAGATGCTTTAGGATTCGGGCGCTCATCTAAGCCGATGGATTTTTATTATTCTTTCCCAACTCATGCAAATTTGTATTATAAATTAATGAAAAAACTAGGTTACGATTCGTTTGCAATATTGGGCCACTCAATGGGCGGAGAAATTTCTCTTAATTTAACATATTTATATCCAGAATCCGTTACCCACCTTATTTTAACTGATGCTACGGGCGGTCCTCATACACTCGTTAATAAACAAGGATCACCAAGACCACAGTTGTCGACTGATTTAAATACCGTTTCTGCCATTGCAGATTATGATGAGAGCAAAGTGAAATTTAAACGTAATGATGAAGAACATTACAATAAAATGAAATTATGGCCTAGACGTCTTCAAATCAATGCACATGAAATACAACAACCAACTTTAATTATATGGGGAAGAAATGATAGTAGCGTTTCTTGGAAAGAGGGCGAAACGTATCATCAATTCTTAAAAAATAGCACTTTCCATATTATCGAGAAAGGCTATCACGCACCATTTCGTCAGGAACCACAGGAGTTTGTAGGGTATGTGAAAGATTTCTTTGGCAAAAACCCTATAATAACTGAAAAATAAACGGGTATCTCATTTTGAGATACCCGTTTTCATATATTAAGCAGCTTGCTTTTGGCGTTTTTGAGTTTTTGAACCTAATACTTTCGGAATAACGAAACCATCTATTCCAAATTTACCAGCATTCATACCAGAAACTAGAACGAACATTGATAGAATAACCATTTCAGGATTCACACCAATTGACCCACTAAACATATAGGAAAAGTTCATTACAAGACCGAAAAAGACCGCTGTTTTTGTTAAACAGCCTACAATTAAACCAATTCCGACTAAAATTTCTCCCCACGTTACAAGTGTATTAAATAGATCAACGTTTGGAATTGCGAAATCTTGTAAAAATGATGCCCACCAAGATTGAACAGCCGGTTGTGCTCCTTTAGATTTTTCAATTGCACCTTGTAAATAACCCGTTGCATCGAATCCTTTTCCTTGTAGTTTACCAATTCCAGCCATTAACCATGTGTAACCAAGATACACTCGAATTACCGCTAACACAAAAGAAACTGCTTTGTTTTCTCTTAAAAATTGAATAACCATATATTCCTCCTAAATTTGTAATTAAGTTAGTTACAAGTTATAAAATAACATTAGTTACTTATTTTTAAAACGTTAATTATGAATAATTCATGACATGTGTATGAAACATTAAAAACTAACGTTTATATAGTAACTTTTATTACCTGTAAAAACTTGAACATATCATACCATAAGTGATAATGGTTTTCATTGAAGAAAATGTAAAAAAAATGTGAGTTAAATGTGAAACACGTTTATTCGAATATAGAATAAACGTGTTTCACACTACTTATATAATCGAAATGTATGTGTCTCTTTATCAATTAACCGTGCTTCTTCAAAAACCTCTCCTAACGTTTTTTCATGGTTAATAAGCCCGTAAAATAAGCGTATTGTAAACATAAGTGCTGCATTTCCATCTACATAATCTATCGATCCAATATACGATTTCGCACCACTACGTAAGAAAGATTCTGCTAGTTTTTGTTCCCCTAACGTACACCCACTATTTACAATATTTGTATTATGCAATTTTGCATATTTATAAATTTCTTCTGCACCAAAGTATCCTCTCGGTTCATCTTGTTCATATATATCTTCACCTAACTCTTCCATGACAAACTTTCCTTCCTCACCATGAAAGCAAAAGACGACATAATTAATATCGTTATATAAACCCTTTCCAGAAAGAATGTCGATGAATTCTTTCGGTCTACCAATCCAGTACGTTATAACTTTCGCCCCAAAGTATTCAAGTGATGCTCGGATTGATTGTGCCTCTAAATCAGAATTAAAGCCAACTACTAGTGCAACATTCCACATACACCCACCATCCTATAATTAGATCTCCTCAATCAAAATTTTAAGGGATACATCCATTTCATATATACCCGTTTCTTGCAAAAAATCAGCTCTAGTTAAAACGACTTTTTGTAAATATTGCCGATACGCAGTAATTGTCCCGTCGTGAGATACAATACAAATTCTTTCAGCGCCTAGCTGACAACACCAAAGAAGAAATTCATCTACGATTTGCTGAAAACGATTCTCTGGAATAGTATTTATACCTTCCGTCCATAGCTGTTTATTTGTACTTTTCTCTATCAAAAAATGTGGAAATAAATTTGTTATTACCCCCTGATCTACTATGTGATCACATGGTAATGTTGTCGCTCCTTCTCGATAAGGAAAAATACGTGGGGATACATATAGGTGGACAATTTTTTGACAAGCTACTTTCGCACTCCATATTGTTGCCGTTTGTAAAGTTCTAATTGTAGGACTAGCAATTAATATATCCGTTTCTTGCAAGGGTACATTGCATTGAAGTAATTTAGCCTGATTCCTTCCCTCATCCGTTAACGGTGGATGAGGCACTTGTAAACTTGATGGCAAATCTTTTGTATGTTCTCCTTCACCGTGCCGAACAAAGATGAGTTTCATCCCCATCCTCCTCTCACTATAAAATCCTCTTACATATTTCTTCCCTATTCCATCCTTTATTCCTGCTATATGAAACATCGATATGTAAAAAATATTTGACACAACAAATTGGAAAACATTACAATTGTATGTGTAAAATACTTTTTACAAGAGAGAGGAGAAACATGCATATGAAATGGCTAACCATCTTAATTGGCATGATTATATGGGGATATATAAACGGATTTTTTAGCAGTGATAAAACTGCTAACCCTTGGATTACAGATGATGAACGCGAAACAAAAATTAAGCAAAAGGCAATCATTGCAAGCTGGTCCGGTGTTTTTATGTTTTGTACCATTAATCTCTTAAACAAATGGTTAGGTATAGAAACGAGTAATACATCACCATACTTACCAACTTCTGTCGCAACTATTTTAAAAGAAAATGTAGAGTTACAAATTTTATTTATGCTATTTATTACGTATGGCATATTTTACGTATACTATCGAAGAAAATTAAGCGCTTAACTTTTTATCTCATGATTATCCTCCAAAATGGTTATAGTAATTAGGACAAGATGAAAGGAAAGGAGCGATAGAAAAATGAGTAACTCGAATGACTTTTTAGATACACTGCATGAAAAACAAGCAAAAGATGAACAAAATAGAAAACGTCAAGGAAACGGAAACCCAGCGAAAAAGAAGCCAAATAAAACGCATAAATAATAATAAAAAATCTGCTTAAAATTATCTTTTAGGCAGATTTTTTATTGTTATTTCACCGATATAACATTTCCCCAATTCCATTTCTCATAATACCACTCTGGTACATCTATATTTTCAATCCACTTCATTTCATGCTTTCCATCTCTATGAGCAAGCCATACATCTGCTTTCTTACGGTCTGAACGTATCCATATTAATTGATTGCTCTTCTTCATAAAGATTGGATGATAATCACCCTGCTTATGAGGTGGCTTTGTGATTCGATGCTGTACATTGCTTGTACTATCAACCTCATATAAAGATGGTAGTGGCCTTTTTTCTGGCAATGTTTCAAATCCTCCCTCTTTTGCTCGAGAGACGATAATTACGTTATCGTTCTTCCATGTAAAATCCCAATCGACATATCCTTTCGGTGTAAATGTGTTCTGCTGAAGTGCTGGCAATTCTTTTACTTTCAAATGTTTATTCTCTAATGCAACTCTCCCGCTTCCTTCAATATAGGCCAATATATTGTTGGCTGGCGCCCATTTGAACCATTGTGTGTTTAATAACATTTGATCTACCTTTTCAAAACGACTACCATCTGCACGAACTAAGCAAAGCGTATTGCTATCAGCTGACCATGAAGCTGTCGGTACTGCTAAAAATGAAATCCACTTTTGATCTGGCGACCACTGAAAGCCACTTGCAACTAACGCTAGGAAATCATCATGTTCATTTGGCAATGCATACAAATGCTTCATTTTGTGAGGATTCATATGTGCATCTTTTTGTACTTCATATAGCTGAGCTCCTGTCCATCCAGTTGGAAGTAAGTGTGCTTCAGAAGATACAAGAAACTTCTTTCCATTCGGGTACCATGCATAATCACCTACACCAGCCGATACATTTTCAAAATCTGCATTCTTTTTTTCTACCTCGAAGGTATGTAATGTACCTGTAAATATAAATGCAATTATATTTTCTGTTGGTGACCATTGATAATTCGATGCTTCTGAGTGAAACGGCGTAACTTTCTTTCCATCTTTTAGCCGATATAACTCAAGATTACTTTGTTTCTTTCCTTTTACATATGCCAGCCACTCTCCATCATGAGACCACTTTGGCCCTGTTATATACTCTCCTTTTGTAAGTTGTTTTTCTTTTCCATCAACTTTAATCCAGAGGTCATGATGACGAATAAAAGCAATTTTAAATTCATTATTTTCTGCGCTACTATTAATAGTTGAACATAAAAATACGACTAACATTGTACCAACGCTTACTATGAACCGTTTCATAACACCCCTCCATTTCCCTCATAGCATTCCTCAATGTTCACCTACAATATGTAAAAAATACCTATTCGACATAATCAGAAAAAATTTCCCAAGAAATTTTAAATTCATAGAGGATTGGTATGAATTATGTCGAAAATATAGTTTAGCTAACATCAGATTATGTAATTCGAGATCAATTTGTAAGATTATTTTTCGGAATATTACCACTTTTTATTAGGGGGAGTTTCAATGAAAAAAACTACATCTACACTATTAAGTATGGCGCTCGTCTTTTCCAGTTTTGGAGCTTTAAGCGCACATGCTGAATCGCTACAAAAGGAGAAGCAATTTAGTCCACAGTTAAAAGCGAACATTGAACAATGGGGAGAAAACAAAATTGCGCAAAATGTTGAAACAAAAACATCAAAAGAAATTTCTGTCATTGTAGAATTGCAACATGCTCCACTCGCTTCACAAAGTAACATTCAGCATGCTCCAGATTTACAAAATAATCATACACAGTCTTATCATACCGAGCTTAAAAAAGCACAAGAAGGTACAACTAAGAAAATAAAAGAAAAAGCACCTGGTGCAAAAATTAAAGAAGTGTATAATACGTTATTTTCTGGATTCTCTATTTCAGTTCCTGGAGATCAAATTACCGCTCTTGCTTCTTTACCTGAAGTAAAAGCAGTCTATCCGAACTTAACATATAAATTACATGAAACATCAAAAAGTACTACTAATGAAGAAGCACCAAATATCGGCGGACCAACAATTGGTGCAACTGAAGCATGGAATTTAAAAGACCCATCTGGTAAACCGCTTGATGGAAAAGGTATGAAAGTAGCGATTATCGACTCTGGTGTAGACTATACACATCCTGACTTAAAAGCAAATTATATCGGTGGATATGACACAGTTGATGAAGATAATGATCCAATGGATGGTAACGTACATGGTACTCATGTAGCTGGAATTATTGCTGGTAACGGAAAAATTAAAGGCGTTGCTCCGAATGCTTCTATTTTAGCTTATCGTGTCATGAATGACGGTGGTACTGGTACAACAGATGATATTATTCAAGGTATTGAACGAGCAATTCAAGATGGTGCTGATGTGTTAAATCTATCCCTTGGACAAGATTTAAATGTACCTGATCAGCCTGTAACTTTAACGTTAGAACGTGCAGCAAAGCTTGGGGTTACTGCAGTCGTTTCCAATGGAAATGATGGTCCAAAACCTTGGTCTGTTGATGCACCTGGAAATGCAAGTAGCGTGATATCAGTTGGAGCATCTACAGTTTCTATTCCGTTTCCAACATTCCAAGTAGCTGGTTCCAGCAAAACATACCAAGGATTACCGTTATCAAAATCAGATTTCCCAATAGGAAATGATTCTCCACTTGTATATGTTGGCTATGGTAATCCAAGCGATTATGCAAAACAAGATGTGAAAGGAAAATTTGCACTTGTTTTACAAGGTACTTCTAGCACGTTAGTAAAAGCTGAACAAGCGAAGCAAGCTGGTGCAATTGGTGTACTATTCATTTCTACAGAAAAAGAAATCAATATTATGCCTGAATACTTTACACGTGAAAACCTAGCCCTTCCAGTTATGCAACTATCCAATGTAAACGGTGAAGAGTTGAAAAACTTAATTACAAAGCGTAAGAAAAATATAAAAATTGGCCAACCAAATCCAACCGAATTGATTGCTAACTTCAGTTCCAGAGGTCCGTCACAAGGAAGTTGGCTTATAAAACCAGATATAATTGCACCTGGCGTACAAATTACGAGTACAGTACCGAGAGGCGGCTATGAATCTCATAATGGTACAAGTATGGCTGCTCCACAAGTAGCTGGAGCGGTTGCCCTCTTGCGTCAAATGCATCCTGATTGGACGACAGAGCAATTAAAAGCATCCCTTGCCAATACCGCAAAAACTTTAAAAGATGTGAATGAAAATACATATCCTATTATGACACAAGGGTCTGGTTTAATTAACATCCCGAAAGCAGCTCAAACAGATGTATTAGTCAAACCTAACAATGTGAGCTTCGGTCTTATTAAGCCAAACAGTGGGAAAGTAAAACTGACGCAAAATATTACGTTACAAAATCTATCTAGTAAAAAGAAAAGTTTTTCAACTCGTGTGGAATTGCTAGATACAAACACAAAAACAAAAGTAAAAACTTCTGTACCTTCATCGATTAACATACAGCCGAATAGTAGTACCGAAAAACCGTTTACTATCACTGTCGATAGTTCGCTACCCCAAGGTGTCTATACTGGAAATGTGTATATAAAAGAACAAGGTAAGAAGGAAGAAACTCGCATTCCATTTACATTTAGTATCGATCCTAAAGATTACAAACGTATAGATGGACTCGAAATTATTAATTCTACATTTAGTCCAAATGGTGACCAAATATTAGACGATAATCTCATCAACTACTATTTAGTTGCACCTGTGGATGATGTAACATTGCACGCAAATTTAGTTACAAAAGAACGTGTAACGTACCAAGGGATTCTCCATCAAGCTAAAAATGAAACAGCTGGATACAAACCTTTCAAATGGAATGGTACAAAAGCAGATGGTACTCCGTTAGCTGACGGTCTATACCAAATCGAAGCAGTTGCCTCTAATTCTGGTGGGGAAACAAAACAAACAACTGCTGTATTTCTGGATCGAACTGCACCTAAGTTAACATACGAAATTGACAAAGAAAACCTTGTAATCACAGGAAAAGTGGATGATATCTTACTAGATTGGATGACAGAATCTGGTTGGGTAGCACCTGGAATTCCAGTGAGACTACAGTATGAAATCAATGGAAATGGTGTATGGGAAAGTGCATTCCTAAATCCTTGGGAGAAAAATTACGGCATTTATTTAGATCGTACTCAATTACAAGAAGGTAAAAATACAATTCACATTGTAGCAACAGATGCAGCTGGAAATACATCTAATTTAAATGTTGATTTAGATGTGAAATAAGGTAGTAACCCGATTCTTTCGCCCCTATCGGATTTTCCGATAGGGGCTTTTTCTATTTCTCACAGAAACAAATATTAAATAATTCCGAATCTTATGATAAAATTTTATAAGCGCTTACAATTTTTGAAAGGGGGTGATACAAGCTATACGAAACCGATACTTAATTTTATTTAAAAAAAGGAGGATGTCTAAATGACAAAGAAAAGAGAAATTCCATCGCATTTAAAACCATTCGTATCCACACAGCATTATGATCAATACACACCGGTGAACCACGCTGTATGGCGTTACATTATGAGACAAAATCATAGCTTCTTAAAAGACGTTGCTCATCCAGCCTATGTGAACGGACTACAATCATCTGGTATTAATATAGATGCAATTCCAAAGGTAGAAGAAATGAATGAATGTTTGGCGCCAAGCGGCTGGGGCGCTGTAACGATTGACGGACTTATTCCTGGCGTCGCATTTTTCGATTTTCAAGGGCACGGATTGCTACCAATCGCAACAGATATTCGCAAGGTAGAGAATATCGAGTATACACCAGCTCCAGATATTGTACACGAAGCTGCAGGACACGCACCTATTTTACTTGATCCTACATATGCAAAATATGTGAAACGATTTGGACAAATTGGTGCAAAAGCTTTCTCAACAAAAGAAGAACATGATGCATTCGAAGCTGTTCGTACATTAACAATTGTAAAAGAAAGCCCTACTTCTACTCCTGATGAAGTTACAGCTGCTGAGAATAATGTACTTGAAAAACAAAAGTTAGTTTCTGGCTTATCAGAAGCGGAACAAATTTCACGTCTTTTCTGGTGGACAGTAGAATATGGATTAATTGGAAATATAGATGCTCCAAAAATATATGGTGCTGGTCTCCTTTCTTCTGTTGGCGAAAGCAAATATTGCTTAACAGACGCTGTAGAAAAGGTTCCATTCTCTATAGAGGCATGTACAAGTACAACTTATGACGTAACAAAAATGCAACCACAACTATTTGTTTGTGAATCATTTGAAGAATTAACAGAAGCACTTGAGAAATTCTCTGAAACGATGGCCTTTAAAACAGGTGGTAAAGAAGGATTAGAAAAAGCAATTCGCTCTGAAAATCATGCAACTGCTGAATTAAATAGCGGCTTACAAATTACAGGTACATTTACCGAGACAATTGAAAACGATGCAGGTGAATTGATTTACATGCGAACGAGCTCGCCAACAGCATTAGCAATTCACAATAAACAGCTAGCGAATCATTCTACGTCTGTACACAGTGACGGGTTTGGAACACCAATTGGATTACTCACTGAAAATATTGCATTAGAAAATTGTACAGATGAACAATTACAATCATTAGGAATTACAATTGGAAATGTTGCTGAGTTTACTTTTGCAAGTGGTATTCATGTAAAAGGAACAGTAACAGATATTGTAAAAAACGATAAAAAAATTGCGCTTATTTCCTTTATCAATTGTACAGTTACTTATAACGACCGCGTTTTATTTGATGCTTCATGGGGCGCATTTGATATGGCTGTTGGTTCAACAATCACTTCGGTATTCCCAGGTGCCGCAGATGCTGCAGCATTTTTCCCAATGGATGAAGAAATCCAAGAAATTCCTGCTCCACTTGTACTGAATGAACTTGAACGTATGTATCAAACAGTTCGCGATATCCGAAATGAAGGTATTTTACACGACGCGCATATCGAGCAATTAGTAGCAATTCAAGAAGTATTAAATAAATTGTATCCGAAAGAATGGTTACTTCGCCTTGAAATATTAGAATTGCTTTTAGAGCATAACAAAGGGCACGAAACATCAGCAGCATTATTACAACAACTTTCTACTTTCACAACGGATGAAGCTGTAACACGTCTTATTAACAATGGTCTTACGCTACTTCCAGTAAAGGATGTGAAAAATGATGCTACGATTAACTGAAGAGGAAGTTCAAGAAGAATTATTGAGGTTAGATAAATGGGTAGTAAAAGATGAAAAATGGATTGAAAGAAAATATATGTTTTCCGATTACTTAAAAGGAGTCGAATTTGTCTCTGAAGCCGCCAAACTATCAGAAGAACATAATCACCACCCATTTATCCTTATCCAGTATAAAGCAGTCATTATTACTTTGTCATCTTGGAATGCAAAAGGTTTAACGAAACTCGATTTTGAGCTTGCGAAGCAATTTGATGAACTATTTGTCCAAAATGAAAAAGCCATTATAAGAAAGTAAAAAAGAGAAGCCTTTATTAGGCTTCTCCTTTTATTTTGAAATGGATACAATGTCCAAATGGATCCTCTACTTGTAATATTCCATCTTTGTACGTAGCAATCTTGCCAATATTTTTTAAGCTTTCACATACTTGCTCTTTTTGTTTTTCATTTGCTAATACAATTGTGAAATATTTCAAGCCAACGGAATTTGGCATTTGCGGTAGTATTCCTTCACCTTGCCACGTATTTAAACCGATATGGTGATGGTAGCCACCTGCCGATACAAAGAGCGCCCCATTACGGGCTGGAATCGTTACTTCAAAGCCAAGACCATCCACATAGAAACGTTTCGCTTCTTCCAAATCAGCTACATGGAAATGAATATGTCCCATCACAGTACCAGCTGGAAACCCACTCCATGTACTTCCTTGCTGTAATAATTCTTCACCAGCTAACGGGTTACTAACAAATGGTAGCTCTCCATTCTCATCACGCCAAACTTCTTTTTGGCGATCATGATAAATTTCAATCCCGTTTCCATCTGGATCAGCTAAATAAAGGGCCTCACTAAAGTAATGGTCAGCTCCGCCGTGCAGTGGATAAACCATTTCTACAAGATGACGAAGGATATTCGCTAAATCCTGTCTGCTCGGTAATAAAATTGCGTAATGATATAAACCCGTTCTCCCTCTTTGCTTTGGTAAGGCTTCTTTCTTTTCTTCAATGATAAGGAGTGGTTCGTTATTTTCATTCCCAAATGTAACGACCATTTCATCTTCTTTTAGCACTTTCATACGTAGTACTTCTGTATAAAACTCTAGTGATTTCTTTATATTTGATACATATAAATGAACAACATCAAGTGTTGTATCGGGATGAAGTTGAAAACTCATCTTGTTAGCCTCCCATTTAAATTAGTTCTTCTTTGACATTTTCTCTTTTAAGAAATTATCTACAAAACCATCCGCTTTCGCAACAAATAAGTACGCACCCATTGCTAACAATGCAAGCTCTAATTCGAAACCAGGATTTTTTCCATCTCCTAATAAACCAGCTGACCATTTTACTTTTACAATTGCTCCAACCATAACTAGTGCAAATAATAATCCAATATATCTTACACCTAAACCTAGAATTAATAATAGACCGCCAACTAATTCAACTGTTGCTACACCGTATGCAAGTCCTCCTGGTAAACCAATACTTGTGAACCACCCTGCAATATTGTCAATTCCCGATTGGAATTTTGTTAAACCGTGCATAAAGAACGTTACCCCTAACACGATACGAATAATTAAGTTACCAATATGTTGATTCATTTCTTTCTCTCCTTTATAGTTTTCTTATACAAAACTTTTATTTACATTACAAAACATACACTAATTTTTTTTATTCGTCAATTCATTTTCACTGGGAAAATATATATTTTTTTTGCTATGATACAAATAGTTGTTTATAAAAAGGAGCTTGATTTTATGAATATTGGTTCTGCAATACGTGAAATTCGTCAACGTAGAGGCATAACAATTGCACAAATTTGTGAAGGAACAGGTCTTTCTAAAGGGTTTATGAGTCAGGTTGAAAATAATAAAACATCACCATCTATCTCAACTTTAGAAACGATCTCCAATTTTTTAAACGTTCCTCTTCCCTATTTATTGTTAGAACAAAAAGATCGATTGAAAGTTGTCAAAAAGGTAGAGCGTAAATATAGTGTATACGGAAAAGATGAACAAAGAATTGAACATGTTGCAGAGCAAGGTGGCCTTCGCCTCAATCTCGTAGAAATTCCTGCTGGGTTTCCGAAAGAAAACACACCAAATGCCCATGAAGGAGAAGAATGTCACCTTGTATTACGCGGAAAACTAGAAGTTCAACATGGAGAAGATGTTGCAATTGTAGAAGAAGGAGATTCTTTCTCCTGGAATGCATGTGTTCCTCATATCGTTCGTAATATAGGAGACGAAACTGCATTATTACTCATCTCTAGTCATGCAGAAAATCGAAAACGTGTTTATTAAAAAAAGAAGCCTGTAAATCAGGCTTCTTTTTATCCTCTTATAACTCCATAGCTTGTCCCAACTAGTACAGTCTTTTCGTGTTGATTGCGATAAACTGACTCGATTGAAACCTTTTTGTATCCTTCCATCTGTTCAACATTCGTTAAAGTTAATTCACAAGTGATCGTATCTCCTGTAAAAACTGGTCTAATAAACTCACTTACTAATTCTCTTGCTATGTAATGTAATTCTTCGCCTACTTTCGTTCCAATACTAGCAGTCAATAAACCATGAACCATTAAACGTCCATTTTCATCATATTCCATATGATGCCTACCTTTATCCCCTGTAATATTTGCAAATTCAAAAACCTCTTCCTCAGTAAATCTTCTTTCATATTTAAATACATCCCCAACTTTTATACTCATTTTTATCCCCCTAATAATAAACAGAATTTTCTTTCATTTTATCATAAAATGAATCTTAGTTCAGTTTATATTATTAAAATAGTAAGCCTTTTTCTGTTCTACTTTTTCTCCTTATCGGTGCCCCTCTTTTTTGGCTATTTGATATCCATAGTACGCACATGTTCCATTTCTCGATAACTCTCTCACCTCAAAACCACAACTTCTATAAAAATCAAAATTACTCGCAGAAGTATGCGCAAACCAGTCACCATGTGGCAATTTTTGCAAACAAAGAGCAACAAGTTTCTTACCTAATCCCTTCCCTCTATATTCACATTTCACAACTAAATTTACTATGTTGGCGACCATGATTCCATCAGAAATGACTCTAACCATCGCAATCATCTCTTCTTCATCCCAAATTGTGAATGCCCATGTTGAATTTTCAAATGCTATCGTGAATTTTTCAATTTGCCAAGAAGGGATATTATCATTGCTCCAACCGGCATCTTCGAATAAAGTTTTAATTGCATATGCAGGTACACCATTCGTTCCCTCACGAATAATAAGTCCATTATGATAAATGTACATGTAATCCCCCCTTTATTTTTATATACCATTCTTCAAAAGATGCAATTCACCTTTTTTCATCCAATGCGCCTAATGGAATAAACGAGAACATCCATCCCATGAAATGAAGTTGTTTTCTCATAACTAAGCCCCGTTTTTCTAGCAACAAAGATTGAGGCGGGGTGATCCGGATTAATAAGAGAGATTAATTTATTCATTCGTAACGCTTGGAAGCCATAATCTCGAAATGCTGCCGCTGCTTCTTTCGCATACCCTTTTCCCCAATACTGAGGGAATAACCAATAACCAATTTCAATTTCCTCTTTTCCATCTATTTGCTGCTTTACTAATCCTGCATGACCAATTCGTATTCCCGTTTCCTTTTCAATCAATACAAATAAACCGAGACCGTTTTTATAGCTAGGAATCACCCACTCCTCCAAACTTTTTTTACACTGCATATATGTTTTTAACGTCCCATTTCCAATATAGCGCATTACCTTCTCATTTCCCCATAGTGAAGCGTAGAACTGTAAATCATCCATTGTATATTTGCGAATTTGTAAACGATCTGTATGAAACATTTCTGCACTCCTTCCCACGAATTTGTACTTCATTACACGCTCACGTCTTGTATCCATACTAAATGTTACTATCTATTATAAATGAACTAACATTAAAATACAGAATATTCAATCTCAAAAGAATTTAAAAAAGGCAGTAGACAAATATTGTCTACTGCATCCATATCATAACTAGCATAAAGAAAACTACAATTGAGGGGGGTGTAGGATTTTCAAATACACTAGATACTTATCCCGTTCTAACGGGCGGTAAACTTTCCAATTATATAAAAGTGAAAAGTTTACCGCACATAAGAACTTTGGCGGTCAGTAAGAAAGCACCGTTAAGTAGTCAAATACACGCTGTGCTTTTTCTCCACCCATTCGTGCATGTTGCAGAAGAGAAATACCATGTGGACCAGATGCACGTAATGCTTCTGGTTGTGCTACTAAAATAGCTTGTACAACTTCTAATTCCCCCAGCATAGCGGCCGCGAAAATATCCATTCGAGCACCCTTTTCTAATAAGTAAAGAGCAATATCTTTACGCCCTACATGTGCCGCTGCTCCTAACGCACTTTCCCAATCTGATCCACCCCAATTGTAAGAAGCATGAAGTAAACTTGGCGATTCAGCCAACAGTTCTTGTACTTTTTCTAAATCTCCGTGAGCTGCCATAACAAATTCCCTTACTAACTCAGTGGTAACACGTTCTTCTGTTCGCATTTTGCTCCTCCTTTTTTAGAAATTCGTTTCGGTGTAAAAAATGGCTTATCGCTTCCTTGAAAAATATCTACCTCTATGCCAAATACATGTTGAAACATTTCATGACATAACACTTCTTCTGGTATACCATCATACTGAAGCTTCCCTCGCTTTAATACGAGTAAACGATCACTATATTGAGCCGCTTGGTTAATATCATGTAAAACCATTATAATTGTCATGCCAAATTCCTCGTTTAGTCGTTTCACAAGTTCCATTACTTCCAACTGATGAACGATATCTAAAAAAGTTGTTGGCTCATCCAATAATAAGACATTCGTACGTTGTGCTAGCGTCATTGCAATCCAAGCGCGTTGTCTTTCCCCTCCTGATAAAGATTGTAAAAGACGATATTCATACCCTTCAAGATTTGTAACAGACAATGCCCAATCAACAATTTCTTCATCTTCTTTATTTAAGCGACCTCTCCATAACTTATGAGGGCCTCTTCCAAATTCGATTAATTCTTTCACTGTTAAATCTAATTGATGATCATGCATTTGTGGTAACATCGCTAATTGCTTCGCTACATCGGCACTTTTCATCGTATGAATACTTTTTCCATCTAAAACGATATCCCCTTCGCTTTGTTTAAGTAGTCTTGCTATTAAACGAAGCAAAGTAGATTTCCCAGATCCATTCGGTCCAATCAAACTAACGACTTCTCCAGCTTTAATATGTACATTCATATTTTGCATTTGAAATCTTTCAGAATGTGCGTAAAACACTTTATTAACGGAAATCACGCTGTTTTCCCCCTCTATGAATTAAATATAAGAAGAACGGACCGCCTAAGAAGGATAATAAAATACCGACAGGCAATTCAATTGGATCAAACCAACTTCGAGCTATCGCATCCGCGAAAACAAGTAATATCCCTCCGCCAAGGCATGATAATGGCAGTAAATATTTATAGTCATTTCCAACTAATAAACGTAACATATGTGGTACGACAAGGCCGACAAATCCAATAAGACCAGAAACACTAACTGCTATTCCAGCTAATAATGTGCTTACTACTATTAAATAAAAACGACTTCTCTCCACGTTATGACCTAATAATTTCGCCATTTCATCTCCAAGCATTAATACTCGAATATGCTTGATACCGAAGAAGGCCAGTATAATAGCGAATATTGCATAATAAATAATCATATGTAAATGTGCCCAACTTACACCGCCAATACCACCCGCTAACCACGGTAACACGGATTGTACTTTGTCACTATGTAATAACATTAATGCTGACGTCGCTGCACCTATTAATGCATTAATTGACACACCTACTAAGACAATTCTTGAAGGTGGCGCCCCTTTTTGCCATGATAAAGCATAAATGATCATCGCCGTTATGAAAGCTCCTAAAAACGCACCGAGTGGTAAAAACGCCATATGCTGAGGGAATAAAATCATAATTACAATTGCAACAAGGCCTGCTCCAGATGACACCCCGATAATACCAGGGTCTGCAAGAGGATTTCTCATCACCCCTTGCAGCATTGCGCCAGATGCAGCTAAACATGTTCCTACTATAAATCCAACGAGCACTCTTGGTATACGAAGGTCCCATACAATTCGATGAACTGTCGAACCTTCATCTTGTATCCCTGTTACAATATCTCGTAAAGAAAAGGATAGGCTTCCTGCGAAAAGACCGTAAAAAAGACATAAAACCGTTAATACAACTAAGGTAACTGCTATGATCCATCTTTTTTTCGCAAAAGGATGTTCCTTTTCCCTTACTACTTCACTACTTTCCATACTTATCATTTCCTTACATCTTGTATACTTTTATACATAAAGTCCATCGCTTCTGTAACTTTTGTTCCAGGATTTGATCCAAATAAGTCTGGTGGCAAAATAACTACGCGATTTTGTTTTACTGCATCTAAATTTTTCCACGCTTCATTTTTCATCATTTCACCTTCAAATGCTTTTTTAACGCTATTTGGATCTCCATGTGTAATTAAGTAAATCACATCAGGATTCGCCTCAATAATGCGTTCTACACTTAGCTGTGCATATTGCGGATATTCCTTCATTTCTGGAAAATCAGCGGCAATATTTTTCCCACCTGTTTTCTCTAAAATATCACCTGATAAAGAAGTTGGTAATGCTGCTAAATAAGTACCAGGTGCTCCATACACTAGCAATGCTTTCACATCACTCTTTTTCTCATATGTCTTCATTTGATTCGTAATTTTTTGGTTAAGTTCTTTTGCTTTATCTTCTTTTTTCATTATCGTTCCGTATAGTTCAATATTCTTTAGAATATCTTGTACAGAATTCGTAGAAGAAATCATTACTTTCGTTCCTTGCCCTTCAACCGTTGGAACATTCTTTTGGAACCCATTATTAGCAATAAGTACATCGGGCTTTAAGCTGGCAATTTGCTCAAAATTCGGCTGATGTGCATTTCCGATTACTTGTACTTTCTTTATATCCTCTGGAAGAGTTATTTTTGCATCCGGACGACCCACTATTTTTCCGCCTAAAGCATGAATAATATTCATGTCTCCCATACTTAATGTTGCAAAACTCTCTGGCACTTTATCGAATATTACCTTTCTTCCTGACAGGTCGGTAACTTCTATTTTCTCTTCTCCTTTTTCTGTTTTTGTTGCCGCTGCTTTTTCGTCTCCCTTTGCACTGCAACCTATTAATAAGAAAAAAATAGATAAAATCGCTGTAAATAGCGTAATAGATTTTTTCATTCTTCCACCTCTAATTGATAATGATAATCATTAACTACTATTCTACTTTAATTGATAAGGATTATCATTGTCAATATGAAACACATACATTTTCTAGAAAAAAACAAAAAGCGTTACAAAAAGATTCCTTCTTTTTGTAACGCACTATTTATCAATATTATTCACATTCGTTTCCCTCTAACTTGTCTCGCATCACTTTCACACGCTGAAAGAAAAAGAAAGATAAACTTAAAAATATAACGATGCTCCCCATCATAACAAAAAATTGTATCGTTTCTTTTGCTCCATTTGGAATCAATAAGCCAACCATTAACAATGTACTTACAGCGAGAAGAATTTGTCCGAACCGAGTATAATCTTCTATTTTCTCTTGTAATTCTTTCATTATATTCTCACTCCTCCATTTCACTGTATCATATTCTACTAAACTTAAAGACAAGTAAATACAGCCATTCTGGGAGATGTTTTCCAAAAGAAAAAGAGCCGCTTTATTGCGACTCTTTCATAACCATTACTCACCTTTATATGCTTTCATATAAATTTCTTTCAGCTCTGAAATGAGAGGTAATTTCGGATTAGCTGTTGTACATTGATCTTCAAAAGCTCTTTCTGCTAATAATCCAACAACCTCTTCAAATTGGTCTTTAGCAACTCCTTGTCCCGCAATACTCATATTTATATTTAAACTTTTTCCAAGATCAATAATTGCTTTGACGAGTGATTCTACACCTTCTGCCACCGAACTTGCTGGTAGCCCGAGCATTCTCGCAATATGTGCATAGCGTTCATCAGCTACAAAATGCTCATATTTTGGGAACAATGCGTGTTTTCTTGGCTTAATAGCATTATAGCGAACTACGTGCGGCATAAGAATTGCATTCGCACGCCCATGCGGAATATGAAATTCTGGTCCAATTTTATGTGCTAAACTGTGATTAATACCTAGGAAAGCATTTGCAAATGCCATCCCTGCAATTGCAGAAGCATTATGCATTTTTTCTCGTGCTTCTTCATCATGTCCATCTTTAAATGCTCTTGGTAAATATTTAAATACGAGATCAATTGCCTTTAGTGCTAATCCATCTGTATAGTCATTTGCTAAAACAGACACATACGCCTCGATTGCATGCGTTAATACGTCCATCCCAGTGTCTGCTGTTACATGTGGTGGTACTGTCATTACAAATTGTGGATCAACAATTGCTACATCTGGCGTTAATTCATAATCGGCAAGTGGATACTTTATATTATTTTTCTTATCTGTAATAACCGCAAATGGTGTCACTTCTGATCCTGTTCCAGATGTTGTTGGAATAGCAACAAACTGCGCCTTACTTCCTAATTCCGGATATTTACATGTACGTTTTCTTATATCTAAAAACTTCTGTTTAATTCCATAGAATGTTGTTTCTGGGTGCTCATAGAAAAGCCACATTCCTTTCGCTGCATCCATCGCTGAACCACCACCAAGTGCAATAATGACATCAGGCTGAAAACTTCTCATCATTTCCGCACCTTTAAACACAGTTTCATCTGACGGATCTGGCTCAACCTCAAAGAAAACTTCAACTTTCACATCATTTGCATGTTTACGTAAATAATGCGTAACCGTATCTACATATCCGTGCTCAACCATTCCTGGATCCGTTACAATAAACGCACGTGAAATGTTAGGCATATTTGCTAAATATGCTGTCGCATGTTTTTCAAAATAAATTTTTGGTGGTAATTTGAACCACTGCATATTCTTTTTTCTATTTGCCAACCTTTTTATATTTAATAAATGCGTCGCTGTTACGTTTTGAGAAACCGAGTTTTTCCCGTAGGAACCGCAGCCAAGCGTAAGTGATGGAATAAATCCATTATATATGTCACCGATCCCACCTTGTGATGAAGGAGCATTTACAATAAGGCGACAAGCTTTCATACGTAATCCAAATTGCTTTTGCACTTCTTTATTTACAGAATGGATAACTGCTGAATGCCCTAAACCACCGAGGTTTAACATTTCTTCACAATATGTAAATCCTTCTTCTAATGAATTTGCTTTTACACAAGCTAATACTGGACTTAACTTCTCACGAGATAGTGGATATGCGGCTCCGATGCCTTGTATTTCAGCTACAAGTATTTTTGTATTTTTAGGTACAGTAATTCCAACTAATTCGGCAATATACTGTGCAGATTTCCCTACAATATCACTATTTACTGCACATGTATTTTCATTAATAACAAGCTTTTCTAATTTTCCTCTCTCTTCCTCTGTTACAAAGTAACAATCATTTGTAATCATTTCTGTTTTCACATCATTATAAATTTCCTTGTCTACAATGATTGCTTGTTCTGATGCACAAATCATCCCGTTATCAAATGTTTTTGATAAAATCAAATCATTAACCGCTCGTTTTATATGCGCTGATTTCTCTATATAACATGGTACATTACCAGGACCTACACCTAGCGCTGGTTTTCCAGTAGAATAAGCTGATTTCACCATACCAGCCCCTCCAGTTGCCAAAACAAGCGCAACACCTTCATGGTTCATTAATTGTTTCGTTGCTTCGACAGAAGGTCTTTCAATCCACTGAATACAATATTTTGGTGCCCCCGCCTTCACCGCTGCATCATATACTGTTTTCGCGGCTGCAACAGAACAGTTTTGTGCTGAAGGATGAAATGCGAAAATAATTGGATTTCTCGTTTTTATCGCGATTAATGCTTTAAACATTGTTGTCGATGTTGGATTCGTTACTGGCGTTACCCCAGCTACTACACCGACGGGCTCCGCAATTTCTATTATTTCTTCATGAGGATCTTCGTGAATAATCCCTACTGTTTTATCTTTCTTTATGCTATGCCAAATATATTCAGTAGCAAAAATATTTTTAATACATTTATCTTCGTATACACCACGACCTGTTTCTTCAACAGCCAACTTCGCAAGCGGCATATGTTGATCAACACCTGCTAATGCCATTTCATGAACAATGTTGTCAATTTGCTCTTGTGTAAAACTTTCTAATGCTTGTAAAGCTCTCTGACCGTTATTCACTAACGTATCAATCATCTCTTTTACTTCCTGCATTTCATTTACAACTTTCTCTTTGACTACCATGTAAATTCCTCCTATTCTGCTATCTTGGACTAAATAAGACCCTACAGGTCATAATTAGTCCTGATTAGCGCAAAAAAATAGAATTGCTTTCCTACATGAACCTCATTGTTTGTGAAACATTTCACAAGTTTGTTCGTGGGTAACACTTCATGAACTTAATATACATGAATTTATTTTATTTGTGTTTGTCTAATTTGTGAAATATTTCACAAATTAATATAGTAAAAATGCACTGCCTATACTAGCAGTGCATTTTTACTATGCTAACGCTTGTGCTAAATCTTCAATTAAATCTTCTCCGTCTTCAATACCGACAGAAATTCGAATTAATGTATCTGTAATTCCTAATTCTTTGCGACGATCTGCTGGGATTGATGCATGCGTCATTTGAGATGGGATAGAAATTAAACTTTCTACTGCTCCTAAACTTTCAGCCAGCGTAAAGTATTGTAATCTCTCAAGTACTTTATTTAATGTTTCTTCGCTATCTACATCAAATGAGATAATAGCACCAAATCCATTTGCCTGTTCTGTTGCCAGTTCATGGTTTTGATGTGACTCAAGGCCTGGATAATATACTTTATTCACTTTTGGATGATTATTTAAAAACTCAGCAATTGCGCGTGAATTCGTTTCATGCTCTTCCATTCGAATTCCTAATGTTTTTAAACCACGAAGTAGTAAGAAACTATCTTGCGGGCCAAGAATGCCTCCTGTTGAGTTTTGTACGAAGTGAAGGTCTTCTGCTAATTGCGGACTATTTACAACTACTAAACCTGCAACTACGTCACTATGACCTCCTAAATATTTCGTTGCACTATGAAGTACAATGTCTGCTCCTAAAGAAATCGGCGACTGCCAATATGGCGTCATGAATGTGTTATCAATAATTGTTAATAAATCTTTCTCTTTAGCAAGAGTAGATATTTTTTTAATATCAGTAATTTTTAGTAACGGATTCGTTGGTGTTTCTACATAAATCGCTTTCGTATTTGGACGAATCGCTTCTTCAACTTCCTCTAAGTTTGTTGTATCTACAAATGTATGCTCAATACCGAAGCGGTTTAACACTTTCGTAATCACGCGGTACGTTCCGCCATACACATCATCTGTTAAAATAACGTGGTCACCTTTTGAAAACAACATAATTGTAGCTGTAATAGCCGCCATTCCTGAACCAAATGCGAAACCAGCATGGCCGTTTTCTAATACCGCAATCATTTCTTCTAAAGCTGCACGTGTTGGGTTTCCTGTACGTGAATATTCATATCCTTGATGCTTACCAACTGCTTCTTGTTTGTACGTACTCGTTTGATAAATCGGTACATTTACAGATCCAGTTGAAGGTTCTCCTATGCGAATACCATGAATTAACTTTGTCTTTGCTCTCATTTTTTATTCCCATCCTTTGTATATGTCTTTACTTAAATAGCGCTCACTACTATCAGGAAAAATCGTTACGATATTTGTACCTGGCGCCGCTTTCTCTGCTTCAAGTAAACTTGCATGAAATGCTGCTCCTGAAGAGCTCCCAACAAGAAGTCCTTCTTTTTGCGCTAATTCTTTCACTCGTAAAAATGCATTTTGATCAGAAATCGTATGAATTTCATCAAAATAAGATGTTTTCAAAAATGGCGGGATGAATTCAAGGCCAATCCCTTCTGTTTCATGTGAGCCAGCTTTACCACCATTTAAAATAGATCCTTCTGGTTCCACAATAACCGTTTTTATATCTACATTTTTTTCTTTTAAATAAGATGCAGTCCCCATAAACGTACCGCCAGTTCCTGCTCCAGCAACAAATATGTTAATCTCTCCATTAAGTGCCGACCAAAGTTCAGGTCCTAATGTTTTAAAATATGCACGAGGATTTGCCTCATTTGCGAACTGACTTGGAGAGTATGAATTCGGTATCTCATTTACTAACTCTTTTGCTTTTGCAATTGCACCGGTCATTCCTTGCTCAGTCGGCGTATGCACGACCGTTGCGCCTAGTGCTTTCATTAATTCTTGTTTTTCAATGCTAAATTTCTCTGGTACACAAACGATAACGTGTAAATCATGTTGTAACGCTGCGAGTGCCAGTCCAATACCAGTATTTCCAGCTGTCGGTTCAATAATTGTTCCGCCCTCTGTAACAAGCCCTTTTTCTAGCGCATCTTCGATTAATTCTCTTCCTAATCGGTCCTTAACGCTTCCGCCTGGGTTATAAAATTCAAGCTTTGCAAATAAACGGACCCCTTCTGGAAGTGAAAAACGAGTAATTTCCACAATTGGTGTATGACCAATTAACTCATGAACTCCACGATATACATTCATCGTGTTCTCCCCCTTATTTGCCAATAAAGAAAAGGCAACTGTATGTATTTTCTTTATATGAGACAGTTGCCTTTTTGTTACATTACTTTAACTCTTCTAATACTTTTACGATAAAGTTTGTAGAATGAAGAGCTGCTTGATCTAAAAATTGATCAAATGAAACATTTGATTCTTTACCAGCAATATCAGAAAGTGCACGAATGATAACAAACGGAACTTCATATTGGTGGCATACTTGTGCAACAGCTGCTGCTTCCATTTCTACTGCATAAAGGTTTTCAAATTTATCACGAATGGCTGCAACTCGGTTCGGATCACTCATAAATGAATCACCTGTTGCAATCATACCTTTTACAACTTGAATATTTTCTTCTGCCTGCATACATTTTTCAGCTAATGCAACTAATGCTTCATCAGCTTTAAATCCAGGCGGCATTCCTGGTACTTGACCATACTCATAGTTAAATGCTGTTACATCTACGTCATGGTGACGAACTTCTGTTGAAATAACGACATCCCCAACATTTAGAGAATGATGGAATCCACCAGCTGAACCAGTATTAATGACTTTTTCAGGCTTATATCTTTCTAATAAAATTGTCGTTGACATCGCTGCATTTACTTTACCAATACCAGACTTTAACAAGATTACTTCATGTCCTGCTAATTGCCCTTTCGTAAATTCACAACCCGCAACCGTTTCTGTTTCTGCTTGTTCTAATTTATCACGTAAAATACGTACTTCTTCTTCCATTGCTCCAATTACAGCAATTCTCAATCTAATCCCTCTTTCTATTGCTTAGTTGCCTCCATTACCCACACGAAATGATTTAATCTCGTAAACGTTACATGGAAGCCATTGTTTTCAAAAATAGTCTGCATAACTGGAATACGTGTATAGTATTCCGTTTGCAAATCGTTTGCTAACTGATGAAAACCTCTTTGTTTTGCTGCTTCAACAGTTTTATCATATGCATCTTGATCTGCAAATATCGTATCAGCAAACACTATTTTACCACCTTTGTTTAGCAATTGACTATACTTCGCAATCGCTACATTTTTTTCATCATCTGTTAAATGATGAAATGCATAGGTGCTTACTATGGTATCAATGGAATTCGGGACTTCAAACGAAAGAAAATCACCTTCTGTAATGGAAAACTCTTTTGGCAATTTCTCTTTTGGCAATTTCTCTTTTGCAATCATGCGCATTTCACGTGACGGTTCTATACCGTAAACTGTGCGGCCAGCAAGTAATAATTTATTTGTTAAATTACCTGTACCGACACCAAATTCTAATACGTTACCAAATGACTTGTTAACTACATCCTCTAGAATGTCCTCATAATGGGCGAAAACTTCTTTATATTGTATATCTTCGCCTTGTACAAATGAGTCGTACGTATGAGCCCACTCATCAAATAAACCATTAAATTCTGTACCCATAAAAATTCCCCTTTTTCTTATCGGTTTTATCAGTATGATATTCCCTCTTTCTAAAAATGTCAATTGAAATGTACATGGTATTTCCTTCTTTTCTTTGTTACACTATAGTTGATTACATAGGAGAGGGGCCGTCTTCATGTCATTTACCTTTGAAATGTTAGAAGATAAAGTAGAATTTTTTGAAGCGGGAGACTTAGCTTCTTTAGAACGTAAAATCAGTGAACAAATCGATAATAATAAAGCACTTATGCTTGAAGTTCATCACATCTCGCATCAAATGGTTATGGATCCTGAAAGTAAAAGACCATATTATAGCGCGGTTGTTCATTTTAAATTAAAGAAATTACGCTAACTAAAAAAGAGAAGCTCCTAAGGAGCTTCTCTTTTTTAGTTTAGAGTTTGAACAAGTACTGGTTTCCAGCCTTCATTGTCTACCCAATCAATATTTACATAATATCTTTTACCTGTTTGTTTATCTTGTACGTTACCGTAAGCTTTATTCTTACCGTTATTTCCGATTCGATGAATAATTAATTGCTCTACTGGAACGTCAATTGCAGCTGAAATCGCTTGATTCATCTCATTCCAATCTGCTGTACCTTTTTTAAACGTCATCGCAGGTGTTGCACCTTGCTCTGTGCCTACTGGCTTCCAAGAAGGTTTCGTATAAGCGTCAGTTGCCTTTGGCTGTGTTTTTTCAGCTGGTACTTTCTCGTTAGCTTTTGCTTCTTCTTCAGCTTTTTTCTGTTCTTCTTCAGCCTTTAGCTTCTCTTCTTCTTCTTTCTTCTTAGCCTCTGTTTTCTCTTGTTCATTCTTCTTCGTCTCTTCTTTGCCTTTAGCTTTCTCAGACTTATTCTCTTTCGTTGTTTGCTGAGCTACCTTTTTATCGCTAGAAGACGCTTGCTCTTTCGTGTCAGGAACAAACAATTGATATGCTACAATAGCTACTGCTACTAGTACAATAGCGATTGCAATATTTAAAACACCGTTTTGACGACGTTTTTGTTGTTTCTGTTGGAATCTAGATCCTCCTGCCATTCTTCAAACCTCCATGCAGTTTTTCATACTTGCTATTGTAACATTAAATCTAGAAAGGTTGAACATTTACAATAATATTTTCATGAAATGAAAACATTTTACTATGAATTGCAAGATTACTTTTCATTCTCTAATCGATAGATTGATTCTACGATTGCTTTAAAAATAGGTGTAACTGCATTTACATTGCTACTCGTTTCTATATCCACGACAACTAAAGCATATCTTGGATTTTCATATGGAAAATAACCTGCAAACCAACGATTCTCTTTCGTTCCTTTTCCTGTTTGTGCTGTCCCAGATTTTCCAGCGACACTTAGTGGTAACGACTTGAATGCTGCTCCTGTGCCTTTCTCCGTTGTTACAACGCTCCTTAATAACTGTTGTAATGTTTTCACTGTTTCATATGAAAGCTGTTTCCCACCTAATGTATGGTCTTCAAATGTATAAAAATCCGTTCCATTTTTGTACATTATTTTTTCAACAGCTTTCACTTCCATCTTTTCTCCACCTCTAGCAATCGTCGCCATCATATTTGCAATCGCTAGAGGTGACATACGTACATCTTTCTGTCCAATTGCTGTTTGCGCTACCGCTTTTTTACTATTCTTATTTCCTTCACTCTCCCAAATCGTAACACTTTTCTCCTCTGGCATTTGCTCAAAATGAGTTGTATGAAATACAGAACCTCTCCATCCAACCTTCTCAGCGCCTCCTAAAGCCTCTACATAAGTTTCTAACACCATCTTATCCTTTTGTATTAGCTCATTTCCTAACTCTGAAAATGTCCTGTTACAGCTTCTAGCAAAGCTCTCTTTAAAACTAAGTGTCCCCATCCTAACTTGTGGGTGATCTTCACCATATAAATCTTTATTACAATTAAATACGCGATTAAAAACATTTTCATTTTGATCAATCGCTGCGGCCGCAATTATTGTTTTAAAAACAGAACCGGGAAAGTGTGGTGTTAACATTTGATTTTCAAGTGTAGTTTTATATAAACTCTCATCTTTCACCTGTACAGATGGTTTGCTAACCATTGCTAAAATTTCATTTTTCTTTACATCAAGTAGCACTACTCCTCCCTTCTTTATTTCACTTGCTTCAACTACTTCTTCTGCTTTTTTCTGTAACTCGTTATGTAAAGTAGTTTGAATCGTCACTGGATAAAACGGATTTCCAGGCGATGTATATTTCGCTTGTTTTCCAAAAATCGGTTCTCCTTGCCGGTCCACTTGATACAATACTTTTGCCTCTCCATCGGTCAAAAGAAATTCATCAAATGATTGCTGCAATCCTGAAATGCCAATCGGTGTTTGTTTTGAAATTTTTCTAACTTCTCCGTATCGTTTTTGAAATTCTCGTTCATTCTCACCCACATCACCAATTAAATGATTCACCACGCTAGTTTGCCGCAAACGAACTTCAGCTGCTACAATGCCTAATACATTTAATTGATTCACCTTCTCCATCTGCTCTCGTTCCAAGCGAAGTGGTTCATTTCCTCTTTGCAGGATAAATGCACTTTTCTTATGTTTCATTTGACTTTCAATCTCTTGTCTCGACATACCAATGATATGCGCAATTTTCTCCAACATGTTATTTTTTAATTGTAGAAATGGAAAAACAATTAAAACAGGATACTTTTTCTCACCTATCTCCTTACCATTACGATCTATAAAATGGCCGCGTCCATCATCTACCGTAATGGATTGCGTCCGTTGTGTAACACTTTTTTCAATTAAGTTAATCTTACGATCCGTAAATGATTCCGTATCGATAATTTGTATTTGAATTAAACGACAAAGTAACATAAACATGACACATATAAAACAAATTAAAACAATTGTAATTCTCCGTTTTATTTCCATAAAAAAACACCTCGTCTAGTATAGTTTGGACGGAGTGTTTCATCTTTTATACAAATAAAAAAATCACTCGCTTTTACACGAGTGATTTTTAATTATTTTACAGAGATAATCTCTACTTGCATTTCTCCACCTGGAGTTTGGATTGCTACCTTCTCGCCAATTTGCTTACCTAATAAGCTTTTTGCGATTGGAGAATCGTTAGAAATTCTTCCTTCAAATGGATCTGCTTCTGCGCTACCTACGATTGTGTAAGCTTCTTCATCTCCATCTGGTAGTTCTTTAAATGTTACTGTTTTACCTAATGTAACAACTGTAGATTCTTCACCGTTATCTGTGATGATAACTGCGTTACGAATCATGTTTTCTAATTGTGTAATACGTCCTTCTACGAACGCTTGCTCATCTTTCGCTGCATCATACTCAGAGTTCTCAGAAAGATCTCCGAAGCTACGTGCAATCTTAATGCGCTCTACAACTTCTTTACGTTTTACCGTTTTTAAATCCTCAAGTTCATTCTCTAGCTTTTGCTTACCCTCTTGCGTCATAGGGTATGTTTTTTCTGTTGCCATATTTTCCACTCCTTTTATATACCAATCCCCCGAAAAAAAGAGGAGTTCCATATGAAAACTCCCCCGCTTATATGTAAAGCGGAGGTTTCTAGCACGCCTGTACTAGCGGAGTTGTCACATACAACCCCGTATTCCCAATTCTTCTTTATATAAAGAAGATATGTATGGAAAGTTGATATAAATATGCCCTCACCTATATATAGATGAGGTTGCATGTTTCATTGTATTCGATAGGAAGGGAAAAAATCCCTTCCTACCGTATATCTTTTACTATGCTATTACAAATTTACTTTTTGTTCAAGAATTGTTGCAATTTTTGTAACCATAATATCAATTGCAACGTGGTTTTGTCCACCTTCAGGGATAATAATATCCGCAAATTTCTTAGAAGGCTCAATAAATTGATTGTGCATTGGACGTACAACATTTACATATTGATCAATAACTGAATCCATCGTACGACCACGTTCTTTAATATCACGTTGCATGCGGCGCAGGATACGAAGGTCAGCATCTGTATCAACGAATAACTTAATGTCCATTAACTCACAAAGACGTGGGTCTTCTAAAATAAGAATTCCTTCTAAAATGATTACATCTTTCGGCTCAACTGGAATAATTTCATCTGAACGCGTATGCAATGTATAGTCATATACAGGTTTCTCTACTTGTTTATATGCAAGCAACTGCTGCAAATGTTCAATTAACAAATCATTATCAAACGCTAATGGATGATCATAATTTGTTTTTAAACGTTCTTCCATTGGTAAATGGCTTTGATCTTTGTAATAATAATCTTGCTCTAAGATTAAAATGGAATGACCTTTAAAATGGTCAAAAATCGCTTTCGTTACACTTGTCTTACCTGACCCTGAACCACCAGCAATTCCAATTACAACAGGCTTATTCGTCCCCATTCGACTATCACTCTTTCTTATTGAAGTATGCTTTTGCGCATCATATTATTCACATACACTGGTTGATCCACTTTGAATTTCACGATCTGCAACGGATGTCTCGCTGCATCTAATTCGTTTCCATCCTCATCCCAAATTTTCTCCACCGTCTGCGTAAAGTTTTCTATTTCTGGTCCAAAGAACTCCACTTCATGTCCTGGTTTGAAATGATTACGTTGCTCAATCGTTACGATGCCCGTTTCTTCATTATAATCTAACACTAAACCAGCGAAATCATACGTTGTTTTCTTACTATGATTTCCAAACATTTGCTCTTGATGTCCTGGAACCCCTTCAAAGAATGCAGGAGCTGTATCGCGATTTGCACATTTATCAAGCTCATCTAACCATTCTTGTTTAAACTCAAAGTTATCAGGATCCGCACAATATGCATCAATTACTTTACGATATACTGTCGCTACAGTAGCTACGTAATGGATTGATTTCATACGTCCTTCAACTTTTAAGCTATCAATTCCAATTTCAATCATTTTCGGAATTGATAAAATTAAATTTAAGTCTTTTGGACTCATTGCAAAGTGAGCATCTTCTTCTTGGAATAGAGGAAGCTCTTTTGCATCTTTATGTTGTGATACTGTTTGAACTAAATCATAGTCCCAGCGACAAGATTGACAACAACCACCACGGTTAGAGTCACGCGCTGTCATATGGTTACTTAGCGTACATCTTCCTGAATATGCGATACACATTGCACCATGGACGAATGCTTCAATTTCAATATCCACTTTTTCTTTAATCTCTTTCATTTCTTCATAGCTTGCTTCACGAGCTAATACAAGACGATGTAAACCTTCTTCTTTCCAATACTGTGCTGCTTTCCAGTTGGATAGTGATTGCTGTGTGCTTAAATGCACCTCAACAGAAGGCGCTACACGTTTACAAGTCTCAATGATAAGCGGATCAGCAACGATAATTCCCGTTACGCCAGCTTTTTCAATCCCTTTTAAATATTCCTCTAGCCCGTCCATATTTTCATTATGTGCAAAGATATTTGTTGTTACATATATTTTTGCTCCATATTTCTTTGCAAATTCCACACCTTCTGCCATTTCTTCCAGTGTAAAGTTACCTGCATTCGAACGAAGACCAAATTCTTGTCCACCTAAATATACAGCATCTGCCCCGTAATGGATAGCTACTTTTAATTTTTCTAAGTTACCCGCAGGGATTAACAGTTCAGGTTTCTTCACAATAACGCGTTTGCCATCGATCACTCGTGAAATTTCTTGTACAGTCATTTCCTACACCCTCCTCGTTTAGTAAACCGTCTCTTTAAAGAAGAATCCTGTATCTAACGGACGATTCACCGGTTGCATTTCTTCTATCTCTTTATATAAGTCGTCTTTCACGTCGTAATACGCATCACGATCTTCTACACATAAATCAATTGCTTTACGATATTTCTTCGTTACCTCAATAATGTATGCAGAGCTTTTTAGTACACCATCAACTTTTAAGCTATCAATTTCAGCATCAATTAGCTCTTCTAACTCATCAATGAAACAAATATCATTTGGACTCATAATGTGAGTACCATTTTCATCTTCATAAATTGGATATTTATTGTTACGCTCTGGGTCATATAAGAACATATTCTCTTCATATTTTTTCTTTTCAATGTCAAGATGACGTCCTTGATACTCAAAGTAGTTTCCTACTAACGAACGCTTCGACTGGAACATACAAGTCATACCGTGAATTTGCACTTCAAGTTCCACTTCAGCATTTTCTTTTAATTCAACAATTTCATCTAAGCTAAGCTCGCGAGCTAATACAGCACGTTTTGCTCCTCTTTGTCCCCAGTAGTTACAAGTAAACCAGTTTGTTGCTGTTGTTTCTGTATTCCAGTGCAATTGCATATTTGGCGCTACTTCGCGAACCGCCATTAATACTGCTGGATCTCCGAAAACAATTGCATCTACATGTACTTCGTTTAAAAATGCAACATAGTCTGTTAATTCTTCTACTTTATCGTTGTGGAACATAGCGTTCATTGCTACGTATACTTTTACACCATTTTCATGTGCAATCTTCACAGCTTGTTTCACATCTTCACGTGAAAATTCCCCTGCTAAACGTAAACCAAACTTTTGCTCACCGATCATTACCGCATCTGCTCCTGCTTTCGCAAGAGGTTCAATATCCGCCACTGCTTTTGGTGTTACTAACAATTCTGGTTTCTTCATACCTTGGTCACCCTTTCTTTTTACTAACAGCTACTCCATCACCAATTGGGAAAATCGTTGTATCATATCCTTCATGGTTCATAAGCCATTCATTGTACGTCTTAATACGACGGATTAAACCACGTGTACGTCTGTTTTCAATTTTCTCTTTCGTCGTTACAAGGCCATGGTACATAACATTATCTGAAATAATTACGCCACCAGGATTTAATAACGGTTCATATAAGTCAAAAAAGCGACGATATTGTCCTTTTGCTGCGTCAATAAAAATAACGTCAAATGTTCCATGTTCTTCTACTTGCTCGCCTGTTTCTAACGCATCACCGTAAATAACGGAAATACGTTCTTTAACTGGTGAACGTTCTATATATTCAAGTGCTTTTTCATATCGATCGCGATTGCGCTCAACTGTCACAATGCGAGAATTTGGAATAGCTTGCATCATACGAATACTAGAATAGCCAATTGCTGTACCTAGCTCTAAAATGCTCTTCGGTCCAATTAAACGTAAAAATTGCAACATAAATTCCATTCCAAGTCGATCCATAATTGGCACATGATTTTCTTTCGCATAGTCTTCCATTTCAAGAATTAATTTATCTTTCGGATCAATAAATGATAATAGGTACTCGTTAACTGCATCCTCCATAATGGTCCTCCTTATTTACATGGAGAAGTGCCTCTATGACGTCTTTTCACACATAGAATGCAATAAAAATACAAGCCAGCTTTATCCTTAGCTTGTACGTCCCGTTTTGATATTAAAAACGATTCTTCTGCCAGTTTTTAACCCGATATATTTTACCACAAAAAAGAGGGATGTGCGACCTTTTTCGCTATCCCTCTCCATTTCACTGCTTTTTCGTAATATATTTTTGCTTTAGTGCATTATGCTCTTCCAATGTTTTCGCATAGTACACTTCACCAGTTGGTGCAGCTAAGAAATAATAATAATCTGTTTGCGCAGGCTCTAGCGCTGCTTCCACTGAATGTTTACCAGAGTTTGCAATCGGGCCCACCGGCAATCCTTTCACAACGTACGTATTGTACGGTGAGTTTATCTTTAAATCTTCGTATAATACACGTTGTTTATGCTTTCCAAGTGCATATAATACCGTTGGATCCGTTTGAAGCGGCATACCTTTTGCTAAACGATTATAAAAGACACTAGAGATCTTTTGACGATCTGTAAAGCCTGTTGCCTCTTCTTCAATAAGTGAAGACAATGTTAAAAGCTGATGCACATCCCAGTTTTTCGCTTTCATTTTTGCTTCGTTTTGAACAATGATTGCATTCGTTTTCTCAAGCATTTGGATAACAATTTCTTCCAAAGTTGTATCTTTTTTATAGAAAGAGTACGTCGCAGGATATAAATAACCTTCTAATGGATATTTAATATTGCTATCAAAGATTTTATCCGTTAACAGCTTGGGATACTTTTGCTGCATTTTTTGAATAAATGCTTTATCGTTTAATTGACGTACAACATCATCTTTATTCCACTTTAATTCGTTTGCAACCGTTTCTGCAATTTCAGTTACTTGTGCCCCTTCTTTTACCGTCACTTTATAAAGAGCTGGACGATGTACATTACCAGATGACATTTGCTCAATAACATCTTTTGCACTCATTGAAGGATTTAATAAATATGTACCCGCTTGTAAATTTTTAGATTTAGCCTTTGTATAAAAACTAAAAACTGTACCGTTTTTCACAGCACCTTTTTCTTCTAAAATCTCACCAATTTTACTAGTAGATGATCCCTTTGGAATTTCTACTTCAATCTCTTTTTTATTCCCGCTATCAACCGGTCCTAATGCGGATGAAATATACGCATAGACTGAACCACAAACTAAAAGCAGTGCAATTATCGAGAATAAAAAAATGCGTCTACGCTTCTTTTTCACTTGATTCTCTACCAAAACTCTTCCTCCTTATTCAATTGTAGGCCATATGTACATCTTTCTATACAAAACGATGAAAAATCACAATAAACTTACCTATCATTTTTGACAGATACTTTATTTTTCTACAATCCGTCTCATTATACTACAAAGGATTACGCAGTTTCGACAAAAAATCTTTCATTTTACATATAAAAAAGGTGGACTATATATCGTCCACCTTTTCAGTACTTATTATTCAGCTTCTTGCTCATCAGCTAGAGTGTTGAACATTTCTTGTACCATTTCCCACTCTTCTTCAGATTCGATTGGAAGTAAAGTTCCGCCCTCTTCTTCATTTTGCTCATAAGCCATTGCATCGTAAATTTGGTCTCCATCTTCGTCTACTTCACCGATTGGAGAGAAGACTACGTATGATTTTTTACCAAATTTTTCAGCGTCAAAAGTGAAAATAATTTCACATAAATGTTCGTTACCTTTTTCGTCTACAATTGTAATTTGATTTTCTTCCATTTTGGTCACCTCTTATTTACTATCTAAAAATCCTTGTAAGATTACGACTGCAGCCATCTTATCAATTACTTGCTTTCGCTTCTTACGGCTTACATCGGCTGAAATGAGTAGACGTTCCGCTGCCATCGTTGACAAACGCTCGTCCCACATTACAACGTCTAATTGTAACAGCTCTCGTAGGTTTTCTGCAAATTGTTGGCACGCTTCACCACGCGGGCCAATTGTACCATTCATATTTTTAGGTAAACCTACTACTATCTTGTCCACATCATACTGCTTTACTAACTCAGAAATACGATCAAAACCAAAGTGACCTCGTTCTTCGTTAATCTTAATTGTTTCTAACCCTTGTGCTGTCCAGCCCATTTCGTCGCTAATTGCAACTCCGACTGTTTTTGTACCTACATCTAAACCTAATATCCGCATAAACTACTCCTCACGATGATGTTTCAAGTAAGACTTCACAAGCTCTTCAATTAATTCATCACGTTCAAGCTTGCGAATGATGCTACGTGCATCTTTATGGCGAGGTATGTATGCTGGGTCTCCACTTAATAAATAACCGACGATTTGGTTAATCGGATTATAGCCTTTTTCTTGAAGTGCATCATACACAGTTAAAAGTACATCATTTACATGGACACTCTGTTTTTCATCTTGAATGCTAAACTTCATTGTTTTATCAAAACCGTCCATTTTAAGCACCTCACTTATATAGTAAGTATAGGGAGAAGAACTTCTCCTCTCCCTACCATTGTACACTACTATCTCTTTATTTTGAAACAGATTTAACGTACTCTTGTACAAATGCTAAAGCTTCCTCAACTTGCGCTGGGTTTTTACCGCCTGCTTGTGCCATATCAGGACGGCCACCACCGCCACCGCCACAACGAGAAGCTACTTCTTTCACAAGTTTACCAGCATGGTAACCTTGGCTAATTAAATCTTTCGTTACGCCAGCTAAGATGTTTACTTTGTCATCATTTACAGACGCTAATACGACAACCGCAGATTCTAATTTATTCTTCAGATCATCCATCATCGTACGTAAGTTATTCATATCTGCAACATTTACTTTCGCTGCTAATACGTTCACGCCATCAACTGTCATTACAGAATCAGTTAAGTTTCCAGCTTCGATATTGCTTAATTTCGCAGCAAGAGATTCATTTTCTTTTTGCAATTGTTTCACTTCAGCAAATAGACCATCAACTCTTGTTAAAATGTCTTTTGGATTTGTTTTCATTTTTCCAGCTGCTTCTTTTAATAAACCTACTTGATCGTTCATTAATTCATAAGCAGACTTACCAGTTACTGCTTCAATACGACGAGTTCCTGCACCGATACCAGACTCAGCAACGATTTTGAAAATACCGATAGAAGCTGTATTATCAACGTGACAACCACCACAAAGCTCTAAGCTGTAATCGCCAACTTGTACAACGCGTACAACATCTCCGTATTTTTCACCGAATAATGCCATTGCGCCCATTTCTTTCGCTTCTTCGATTGCTTTTTGAGAAATCTCAACATCAATACTTTCCCAAATTTTCTCGTTTACGATACGCTCAATTTTTTCTAATTCGTCAGTTTGTACTTGACCGAAGTGAGAGAAGTCAAAGCGTAGACGTTCAGAAGTTACAAGAGAACCTGCTTGGTTAACATGTGTTCCAAGTACGTCTTTTAATGCTTGGTGTAGTAAGTGAGTTGCTGTATGGTTCTTCACAACGCTACTACGGTTTTTCGTATCGATAATAGCTTTTACAGCCGCATCTTTCGTTAATGTACCTTCTTCAACTACAACTTTGTGCAAGTTTTGGCCGTTTGGTGCTTTTTGTACGTCTTTTACAAGAACTTTCACGCCATCAGCAAGAAGATAACCACGGTCTGCAATTTGTCCACCGCTCTCAGCATAGAATGGTGTTACATCAAGCATTAATTGTCCTTCTTCACCAACTTGTAAGCTGTCTGTGTATTCACCGTTTTTCACAAGTGCAACAACGTTACTTTCTGTTGCAACTGTACCGTAACCAACGAACTCGCTCGCTACTTTCACTTCTCCAAGGACACCGCCTTGAACTTGCATAGAATCAACATCTTGACGAGCAGCACGTGCGCGCTCACGTTGTTTTTCCATTTCATTTTCAAAACCTTCATGATCAACAGTCATACCAGCTTCTTCTGCATATTCTTCTGTTAATTCAATTGGGAAACCGTATGTGTCATATAGACGGAACGCATCTACTCCAGAAATAACCGTTGTTTTTTCTTCTTTAGCTTTTGCGATAACTTCAGCTAAAATTGCTTCACCATCATGAAGTGTTTCGTGGAAACGCTCTTCTTCATTTTTCACAACTTTTGCAATGAAATCTTTCTTTTCAAGTACTTCTGGATAGAAGTCTTTCATTACTTCTCCAACAACCGGTACTAATTCAAACATGAATGGACGGTTGATGTTTAATTTCTTCGAATAACGAACCGCACGGCGTAATAAACGACGTAATACATAACCACGGCCTTCGTTAGATGGAAGAGCACCGTCACCAACAGCGAATGTTACTGTACGGATATGGTCAGCAATTACTTTAAACGCCATATCTTTTTCTAAGTCACCATTACGATATTTCTCACCAGAGATTGTTTCTGTTGCACCAATCATTGGCATGAATAAGTCTGTGTCAAAGTTTGTAGGCACATCTTGAACGATAGATGTCATACGCTCTAGACCCATCCCTGTATCGATGTTTTTCTTAGGAAGTGGTGTATATGAACCGTCTGGATTATGGTTAAATTGAGAGAATACAAGGTTCCATACTTCTAAGTAACGCTCGTTTTCTCCGCCTGGATATAATTCCGGGTCACTAAAGTCATTACCGTAAGCTTCTCCGCGGTCATAGAAAATCTCTGTATTCGGTCCACTTGGTCCTTCACCGATATCCCAGAAGTTTTCTTCTAAGCGGATGATGCGCTCTTTTGGAACGCCCATTTTCTCATTCCAAATTGTGAATGCTTCTTCATCTTCTGGATGAATTGTAACGGATAGTAATTCTTTATCGAATCCGATCCATTTGTCGCTCGTTAAAAATTCCCAAGCCCAAGTAATTGCTTCTTCTTTGAAGTAATCACCGATTGAGAAGTTTCCTAACATTTCAAAGAATGTATGGTGACGAGCTGTTTTCCCTACGTTTTCAATATCGTTTGTACGAATTGATTTTTGAGCATTTGTAATACGTGGATTTTGCGGGATTACACGTCCATCAAAATATTTTTTTAATGTTGCTACACCACTGTTAATCCATAGAAGAGATGGATCTTCATGTGGAACTAGTGATGCACTAGGTTCTACTGCATGTCCTTTTTCTTGGAAAAAGTCTAAAAACATTTGACGAATTTGTGCGCCTGTTAGTTGTTTCATTGTATTTTCCTCCTTAAATATAAAAAACTCCCGCCCCTATAAAAGGGACGAGAGTTAACTCGCGATACCACCCTAATTATGAATTGATTGCTATACGAATCAATTCATCACCTCATGGTGCCGTAACGTGGCAAGACGGCAGTGATTAGCTGCTCTCAGGATTAGCTTTCTGTTACCCTTCATTTAAAGCTTCTTTCAGCCATATGGAAGCTTCTCTCTATAAATGGACTGTAACGTACTTGTTCCGTCATTGATTTAATGTATTATATGACTAAATATAATAGAATTCTCTTAAGTTTGTCAATGTAGATAATCATTTATATTATATCAATTACTTATTAATCATAGCTATTCTACTATTCATTCTTAACAGCCTTTTCATATATTATGCATGTATTAACAAATTGTACTACTCCCACGCACTTTTCTGAATATTTTATTTTTGTTATAATTAAATTATTAATAATAAAGGAGCGATTATAATGACAACCTTATTGAACGAAGCTAAAAATATGTTAACGACTGATGAAACAATATTGTTTTACGTAGCCTGTTCACTAGACATATTTATTTATCGTTCCGTCGCAAGGCCAGGATTGCTAATTTTAACAGACAAACGGCTCTTCTTTTATGGACCAGATGTAAGTAAGAACCCTTTATTTGAAGAGTACGCTTTCGCAAAAATTTCAAATTTAAAAGAACAAAAGCGGCTTTTCAGCAATCAAATTGTATTTATGTACGATAATGAATGGAAAAAAATAAAACATATTCAAACAAATGATGTAAGCTCTCTCGTTCAAAAAATAAACGAGCAACTCTCTAAATAATGATAGCCCTCTACTTTTATAAGTAGAGGGCCTTCCTATTACACATCTTCTTTTTTCCAAAGAGGCCTTACATGAACGATCACTGTGCGAATGACCGCTAAAACAGGAACTGATAGTAATAACCCTACAATTCCTGCCACTTCTCCCCCAACTAGTAGTGCAAGCATAATAATGACAGGATGCATGCGAAGCGACTTACCAACGATGTAAGGGGATAAAATGTTACTTTCTACGAATTGCAAAATAGCAATCGTAATCCCCGCTTTAATGAGTAAACTTGTTGATACCGTTGCTGCAATCATCAACGCTGGAATCGCTCCTAAAATAGGACCAAAGTATGGGATTATATCTGTTATCCCGATGATGATGCCAAGTAATAATGGATATTTCATACCGATAAACCAAAAAGAAAGAACCGATACTCCCCCTAATACTAAACAAACAAATAACTGTCCTCGAATATAACTTCCAAGTGACTTATCAATTTCTTTCGCCAGCATTTGCCCCGTACTACGCCACTTACTCGGAACTAGTTTCCAAAAGATATGATAAAACTCGCCGTAATCTTTTAATATGTAAAATACAATGAACGGAATTAAGAAAATAATGAGTAACGAATCTAGTACACCACGAGCTGTGCTCATCACTTTATTTAAAAGTGCTTGTATCTTCGTCTCTACTCCGACAAAAATTTGTTTCACCTTTTCATGAATAAATGACGGGAAATTCGCTGTTTGTTCTGTAACACCATCCATCCAAGAATCATACATTTTTGTAAACTGCGGGAATTGTTCATTGATTTCTTGTAATTGCTTAATCACAACCGGCGTTCCTTTATAAATTCCATAACCAATCCCGCCAAAGAAAAGGATGTAAATAAGCAAAATAGCGAGTGTACGCGGCATCCCTTCCTTATGAATTTTTTCAATTAAAGGATGCAATAAATACGCAATGAAACATGCAATAAGAAACGGTGTAATGGCCACTTTACATACAAAAATAATCGGTGCCCATAGCGGCTTAATTTTTAAAAAGACGAGCAAACAAAGAAAGACAAGTAACAATAATCCTAAACGGTATATCCAAATGATTTTAAGATTCTTCACACGAAAAACCTCCTCCACCTTTATTGTGAAAATAAATAGGGTAGGTTATGTGCAAAAGTTTTAAAATCTTTTTGTGCAGACCATACTGTTTTGTAAAGACGCACATATATATACATAACAAGGACAACCACCCCTGAGAACGCGGCATGAAACAATATAATCAGGAGGGCTCATAATGGTTTTATTTATGCTCATATTATCTGCACTTTTTATGATTCTTGAATGGATTTGTATTGGGTTTGGTATTTGGAAAGGCTTCTTTGTTCGTTCCTCACGAAAAGAAAGGGCGAAGCAATTATTTCATTACGGCATGCTTGGCGTTGGATGTTACGGCCTATCTTATCTCTTCTCTGAAATTGGACTTTTATATTTGCATACAAATGCATAAAAAAACTCCCTTGTTGATGAAGGGAGTTTTTTACGCTTATAAATAAGATTTAATCATCTTACGTGCTTTTTTCATATTGCGTTTTGAAAAGACATCTTGTTTGCGAGCATATTGATATGCTGCCGCTCCAACACCTAATGCGATTAATGAATTGCGTAGATTCAAAGTAAATCCCCCTTTTCGTTATCCGATCGTTCTTTCATTCTCATCAAATAAATCATCAAGAGAACTTAACGAACCATCTTCTTCTACTTGATGCGTATGGATTTTCCCCTTTGAAACCGATAATTCGATATAACAATTCCAGCAATAAAATTGGTTGACACCTATTTTCCCAATGTCTTTTCCTTTGCAATTTGGACAAATAAACATATGGCGTTCATCTCCTTACAGTCTCCCGGATTCTATTCGCCATTATTTCCAAACTGCATTCATTTATACATTGCTGGAGCCTTTCAACGTTATACGTTTGAAAGTTTCACTATATAATTTTACCTTGTTACATGAAATCATACGGTGAAATGTTTTCCACGTCCATTTCTTCGCCATTAACCGTTACCATCTGTACTTCTCCTTGTGATTCTTGCAATCGGCTAGCTAAAGTCGTTTGACGCATTGCATCATCAAGGCGATTTACACCAGACTGAAAAGCAGCTTCCTCCCCGCAAATAATAAGGAACTTCTTACTTCTTGTAATACCAGTATAAATTAAATTACGACGTAACATACGATTATAACTTTTTACTATCGGCATAATTACAATCGGAAACTCACTACCTTGCGATTTATGAATGGAACAACAATACGCATGTGTAATTTGATTTAAATCTGGTTTTGTATATGTTACCTCAATTCCATCAAATGAAACGATAATCATATCTTGTTGCTCAACGTTTTCTTTCGCATAAAACACCGAAACAATTTCTCCGATATCACCATTAAAAACTTGACTCTCCGGCTGATTAACGAGTTGCAAGACTTTATCGCCTCTTCGATATACAACATCACCGTAAGCAATTTCTTTACTCTTTTCCCTTTTCGGATTAAACACTTCTTGCAACGCTTCGTTTAGTACATTAATACCGGCCGGTCCACGATACATCGGGGCCAATACTTGTACATCTCTTGCGCTAAAACCTTTTGTCTTCGCATTTTCACAAACCTTCTTAACAACCTCAACAATTTGAGCTCCTGTGCACCCGATAAATGAACGATCTTTTTGATTTTGCGCTAAATCTGGTGGGAGTGTTCCATTTTTTATCGCATGAGCAAGTTGAATTACTGATGAACCTTCCGCTTGACGATAAATTTCAGTAAGCTTTACTGTCGGAACTGCACCTGCATTCAATAAATCTTTCAGCACTTGTCCGGGTCCTACAGATGGTAATTGATCTTCATCGCCTACAACGATAACTTGAATGTTAGTTGGCAATGACTTAAACAGCTGATTTGCAAGCCAAATATCAACCATTGAAAATTCATCAATAATGAGTAATTTCCCTTGTACCGGATCTGTTTCATTACGCTGGAAAGACCCTTCTGGCGTCCATCCAAGTAAACGGTGAATTGTACAAGCTGGAAGCCCTGTTGATTCACTCATTCGCTTCGCTGCCCTTCCTGTTGGAGCCGTTAATAATATCGGAAATGGATTATCATCACTGTATTCATTCGGATTTAACGATAGCCCGTGAAGTGACGCATACATTTCAACAATTCCTTTAATAACTGTTGTTTTCCCTGTTCCTGGTCCACCTGTCAATAACATCATCGGTTTATGAAGTGCCGTTTGAATTGCTTCTTGCTGAAACGGTGCATATTGTACGTTCAGTTGTTCTTCAATTTCACCTAATGTTTTTAACACTTCTGCCTCTGGAAATGAAGGTGTTTCTTCTTGATTCATAAGCCTGCGAATGGACTTTACAACACCTTTTTCAGAGTAGAATAACGTTGCTAAATACACTCGCTCTTCTTCTATGATGACTTTCCCTTCACTTTGCATCGTTTCAATACAGCCTACAATATCTTCCTCAGTCACTCTTCCTTCTTGATTGTTTAAAAGTGACATCGTTTCTCTTACAAGTTGGTCTTTCCTCATATAAACGTGACCAAGTTGTAATGAGACATTCTCTAACGTGTAAAAACATCCTGCGCGCACACGGTCGTCGTGATTACCTGATATCCCTAACGCACGCCCTATATCATCCGCTCTTCCAAAACCAATCCCGTCCACTTCTTCGATAAGTTGATACGGGTTATTACGAATCACTTCTAATGTCATCTCTTTATATTGCTGGTAAATCTTAATAGAAAGTTTCGTTCCAAAACCGTAGCCATTTAAAAAGCTCATTACTTTCTCTAATCCTTGATGTTCAACAATTGTCTCATATATCTCCTGAGCCTTTTGTTTATTAACAACACCATTTAATGCCTCAGGGTCATCCATAATTTTAGAAATAGCATGTTCTCCGAGATGATCTACAATTTTTTCAGCTGTACGCTTTCCTATCCCTTTAAATAAATCACTCGCTAAATATTGCACCATACCGGCTTTTGTTTGCGGCAATTCTTTCTTAAACGTTTCGACCATATATTGTTTTCCATACTTCGGATGGTCTTTAAAATGACCTGTCAACGTGAACACTTCATCTTCATGCATGCGAGGAAAATGACCGTTTATCATTACTTTCTTTTCGTCGTACGTTTCATTCGTTTCAATGACTTTCATACTGACAACGGAATAGAGGTTTTCTTCGTTGTGGAAAATGGTATGAAGAACTTGCGCTTTTATAAACTTTTTCTCTTCCTCAAACAAATCCATTGCATGTTGATTTCCCATCTTTCCTCTCCTTTCCGGTTTCGTTTCACTTTAATGAGCAGTACATCCCCCACCTATTTAGATGAGGGATAACTACTCATTAACTATATTTTCATCTTATTCAGCTTCTTGCTCTAATAAACGAACACCATTACCCGCTAAAAAGTGATCTGGCTGAATTTCAGTTGCTTTCTTAAATAAAGCGAGAGCCTTCTCATTTTTTTCCTCAAATACGTAGGCAACACCTAAATTATAATACGCATCTGCATGCTCTTCATCCATTTCTAATACCTTTTCAAAATAAGGTTTCGCCTCTTGAATATGTTCTAGTCGTGCAAAGCAAAGTCCGCACTGGAACAAAGCTTCTACATCGTTTTCATCTAATTCTGTTGCTCTTTGTAAAAACGGCAGTGCAAGACGATCATTTCCAAGTTGCACATGTGTAATACCTAACATAAACGTTACATCAGCTGATTGTAATCCAGCTTGCATCGCTTGTTCAAATACAGCTTTCGCCTCTGCAAATTGCTCTTGACCGTAATATACGTTTCCTAATCCATAATAAGCAGCCGCAGATTTATCATCTAACTCCAATGCACGTTTATAAAATAAAATTGCTCTCTCACTGTCACCTAGTACATCTAATAAGTTTGCAAAATTAATATATCCAAGCGCATCTTTCGGATTTTCTTCGATTGCTTCTGTGAAATTTTTAGCAGCTTCTTCCCAGTTTCCTTCTTGCATATATTGAATACCTGTTTCAAGTTTGTTTGACATGTCCTTCACCTCTACAACAAATTATAACAAAGAATGTATTTTCCAAGCGAACGAAAATTCGCCTTATGTAAAAGAAACCTCTAACCGCGAATCGGTAGAGGCTTCTCTTTTATCCTAAATAATCCAATTTCTTACCGCTACGGTACACTTCATCAATTGTAGCACCGCCTAAACACTCATCTCCATCATAGAAAACAACTGCTTGTCCTGGTGTAATTGCACGAATTGGCTCGTCACAAAGAATACGAACTGTATTTTCATCAACGATTTGAACCGTTACTTTATTGTCTTCTTGACGATAACGGAATTTCGCTGTGCACTTAAATTCTTTCTCTTTCGCTTTATTACTTACCCAGCCAACATTTGTAGCAATAACTTCGTCGCCATATAGAAGTTCGTTATGGAATCCTTGATCAACATATAAAATGTTTTCTTTCAAGTTTTTCCCAACAGCAAACCACGGATCACCGTTACCACCAATACCAAGGCCATGACGTTGTCCAATTGTGTAGTACATTAAACCGTCATGCTTTCCTTTCACTTCGCCAGATAACGTTTGCATCACACCTGGTTGTGCTGGTAAATAGTTACTTAAGAAATCTTTAAAGTTACGCTCACCAATGAAGCAAATACCAGTACTATCTTTCTTCGCCGCTGTCGCTAAACCAGCTTCTTTCGCCATTTCACGAATTTGTGGTTTCTTCAGTTCACCAAGCGGGAACATTGTTTTTGATAATTGCTCTTGGCTTAATTGATTTAAGAAATACGTTTGGTCTTTATTGTCATCAACGCCGCGAAGCATTTTATATTCGCCGTCCATATAAGCAACGCGTGCATAATGACCTGTCGCTACATAATCAGCACCAAGCGCTATTGCATGCTCTAAAAATGCTTTAAATTTAATTTCTTTATTACACATTACATCTGGGTTTGGTGTACGACCAGCTCGGTATTCATCTAAGAAGTACGTAAATACTTTATCCCAGTATTGTTTTTCAAAGTTTACTGCATAATACGGAATACCAATTTGGTTACACACTTCGATTACATCATTGTAATCTTCTGTTGCTGTGCAGACACCATTCTCATCTGTATCATCCCAGTTTTTCATAAAAATTCCGATTACATCATAACCTTGCTCTTTTAATAAAAGAGCCGCTACAGATGAATCGACGCCACCGGACATCCCGATGACAACGCGTGTTTCGTGAGGTAGTTTGTTCATCATGTCACCTCCCATGCTAATTTTGTGTTAATCGCTTCACGATTTTCACTGTTTCGTACGCCGCTTTCTCAACTTGCTCTTTCGTATTTCCAAGTCCGAAACTAAAACGTACGGATGAACGTATTTGATCGGAGTCTTTTCCGAACATCGCCACTAATACATGTGATGGATCAATCGAACCAGCTGTACAAGCCGAACCACTTGATACTGCAATGCCAGCTAAGTCTAAGTTCACAAGAAACGGTTCAATGTTCATTCCTGTAAAACTAATATTAAGCACATGTGGTAATCGATATTCTAAGTTTCCGTTTACCTCGAAAGTAATGTCTTCATTTTTGAAGACAGATACCATTATATCTTTAAACTCTTCATATTGGGCATTTTTTTGCTCACGAGTTTTTTCAGCTAGCAAAATTGCATGTTGCAACCCAACGATGCTCGGCACATTTTCCGTACCAGCACGGCGTTTTCTTTCTTGCTCCCCGCCTATTAATAACGGTTCAAATTTCACGTCTGCACCAGCGTATAGGAACCCGACACCTTTTGGCCCGTTAATTTTATGAGCCGAAATTGATAATAAATCAATACAAAACTCTTTCACATCAATTTCTACTAAACCGTAAGCTTGTACCGCATCTGTATGGAAATAAGCTTGATGCTCTTTTAGCAGCTTACCTATTTCCGCAATTGGTTGCATCGTCCCAACTTCATTATTCCCAAACATAATAGATACAAGAATTGTCTCTTCTGTCAATGCCTTTTGTATGTCAGAAACTTGAACGCGTCCTGTTTCATCAACAGGTAAATATGTCACTTCAAATCCTTCACGCTCTAACAATTCACACGTATGCAAAATTGCATGATGTTCAATTTGCGTCGTTATAATATGGTTACCTTTATGACGGTTCGCACGCGCTACACCGATAAGCGCTAAATTATCAGCTTCCGTACCACCGCTCGTAAATATGATTTCATTCGGATTCGCATGAATGCTACGTGCACATGCGCGTCTCGCCTCATCTACTGCATGGCGCGTTTGACGTCCATAAAAGTGAATACTAGACGGGTTTCCGAATGTTTCTGTCATATATGGAATCATCTTTTCGACCACTTCCGGGTGAGTCGGAGATGTCGCAGCATGATCTAAGTAAATGCGTTCCATTAAATCTCCTTCTTTCCAAATCGTTTCACAAGGAATTAAATGTAAAACATATAGCCCCCGTGATTTTCTTCCTCATAACGTACTAAATCTTCTAATGTTGTACTATCTAACACTTCTTGCACCGCATCACGAACACGCATCCATAATTGGCGTTGTGCTGGTTCTTCTTCTTCTATCATTTCTACAACACTAATCGGACCCTCTAATACACGGATTACATCCCCAGCTGTAATATTAGCCGGCTGATCTGATAATACATATCCGCCATATGCCCCGCGTGTACTCTTTACTAGACGCGCGTTACGAAGTGGTGAAATTAATTGCTCTAAGTAATGCTCAGATAAGTCATGTGCCTGCGCAATTGATTTTAATGAAATCGGACCTTCACCAAACTTTTTTGCAAGATCGATCATAATTGTTAAGCCGTAGCGGCCTTTCGTTGAAATCTTCATCTATTTTGCACCTCTTTTCAAATTTTCACTTCTATTGGTTATATCTTATTTGTAAAAGAACACAATTTAAAATCCTATGAAATTATAGCATAATATAGTATTATAAGAAATTTCAACTTGTGTATCAAAATGATAACATAAAATCACATTGAAAAACTCGGAAATTATTACAATTGAAAGAAAAATGAAAATATTCATATTCATTTTTCCCACAAAACAGCATCCTATTTCAAATTCCACTAAAAAAAATGATACGATAGAAAGAGATTATACATTAAGGGAGACGCTAAAAATGAAACAACCACTCGCACATCGAATGCGCCCTACAAATATTCAAGAAATTATCGGACAACAACATTTAGTTGGTGAAGGAAAAATTTTATGGCGAATGGTCCAAGCAAATCATTTTCAATCTATGATTTTATATGGCCCTCCAGGCACTGGAAAAACATCCATCGCGAGCGCAATTGCAGGAAGTACCGGAACCCCTTTTCGCCTATTAAACGCTGTTACTCATAATAAAAAAGATATGGAAGTTGTCGTACAAGAGGCAAAGATGCATCGACACCTCGTTTTAATTTTAGATGAAGTACACCGTCTAGATAAAGCAAAACAGGATTTTCTATTACCTCATTTAGAAAGTGGACTCCTTACCTTAATTGGTGCGACGACGAGTAATCCGTTCCATGCTATTAATTCTGCTATTCGAAGTCGGTGTCAAATCTTCGAATTACACGCATTAACAGAAGATGATCTTTTAATTGGCTTAAAACGAGCACTTGAAGATAAAGAAAAAGGTCTTGGGGAATATGATGTAACTGTTACGCCTGAAGCATTACATCACTTCGCAAATGCATCAGGCGGAGATATGCGTTCCGCTTATAATGCACTGGAACTAGCTGTTTTATCTAGCTTTACAACTGATGACAAAGCTGCGGAAATTACGCTAGAAATCGCCGAAGAATGCTTACAAAAAAAGAGCTTCGTTCATGACAAAGGCGGAGATGCTCATTATGACGTATTATCGGCATTTCAAAAATCGGTGCGCGGAAGTGATGTAAATGCAGCACTTCACTATTTAGCACGTCTTATTGAAGCTGGTGACCTACAAAGCATCGGTAGACGTCTTCTTATTATGGCATATGAAGATATTGGACTTGCTAGCCCGCAAGCTGGACCGCGTACGCTAGCAGCTATAGAATCAGCGGAACGAGTTGGATTCCCAGAAGCACGCATACCACTTGCAAATGCCGTTATTGAGCTTTGCCTATCACCAAAATCAAACTCAGCTTATAAAGCACTTGACGCTGCCTTACACGATTTACGGAACGGTCAAACAGGCGATATTCCAAGTCATTTAAAAGATAGTCATTACAAAGGCGCAGAGGCACTTGGAAGAGGCATTGGATACTTATATCCACACGACCATCCAAATGGTTGGGTACAGCAACAATACTTACCTGATAAAATAAAAAACAAACAATATTATAAACCGAAAACGACAGGGAAATTTGAGCAAGCACTTTCTACTGTATATGAAAGATTACAAAGTTCGAATAAAACGAAAAATAAAGGGTAACATAAGCGAAAACGTCACCATTATGGAGGCTTCGCTTATGAAAACACGTCAAGATGCATGGACAAAAGAAGACGATCTCCTTTTAGCAGAAACTGTTTTACGACATATTCGCAGCGGCAGTACACAAATAAAAGCATTCGATGAAATCGGCGATGCTTTAAACCGCACTTCCGCAGCTTGCGGCTTTAGATGGAATGCTGAAGTAAGGCCAAATTATGAAGATGCGGTGCAGCTTGCGAAAAAACAACGTAAAGAATTAAAGCGTTCTGAAGCTAAAATAGAAAAAGATCAGTTCACAAAAACGAAACAACTGGTAATCGATGCTGAGTTTTCAGAAGATATTGTACCAAGTAAACAAGAACTTACAATGCAAAATGTCATCTCGTTTTTGCAAAACTTAGAGCACAATAATCCTTCACTCGCAAAGTTACAAACTGAAAATGAAGTATTACAAACTCAGCTCACTTCCTTGCAAAAAACGAATGATGAGCTTGAAACTAAATTAGCCGCACTCACAAAAAAACAACAAGCAATCGAAGAAGATTATGCAATGCTCGTTAGAATTATGGATCGTGCTCGAAAACTCGTTTCAGTTGAAGAACAAGAAGAGCAGATCGCTCCCATTTTCAAGACAGATCAAAATGGAAATTTAGATATTATTTATTCTGCAGAGAATTAAAAAAGGATGTCACCTAGCCCAATTTTCCGGCTAAGTGACATCCTTTTTTTGTCTCTTCGGTGGATAGCATATTGGTAAATGAAATTATATCGACGATTTTTCGAATATATCTATCGTAACTTACAATATATCAACGATTTTTTAATTATATCGACTATTCGACAAGGAATATCGATTTACCGACAAATATTTACAAAATAAGCAAACCCGCTATACAAAGAACTCCCTGAATCAACTGGATATTTTTTACTTAAATGTTACTATAAACATATACGATTGAAAGGAGCTGATTGCCATTTCATTAGTAGCCTTCAAAATAACACTCGGTATTCTCGTTCTAACGTTAGGCCTTTTTACCATTCACAGTTTAAAAAAGACCTGAGGTTATAAATCAGACAAATATGATTATTACTTACTGACCTTGCTTGCATTTGAACTAGTAGCAATGCAAATACCCCTATTTCTTTAGCACATCTAAAAAAGCATATATCCAAAAATGGATATATGCTTTCACTTTATTCTTGCCCTACACGCTTCACTTCTACGTTTTTAATACGTTCACGTACAACGTGACTTGCCATAATTAAGCCTGCCACAGATGGTACGAATGCATTTGATGAAGGTGGTAATTTCGCTTTACGAATTTTTGCATTTTCGTCTGGTACAATTTCTTTACGTACTTCTTCACGAATTACGATTGGATTTTCGTCAGAGAAGACAACTTTTACACCTTTTTTAATGCCCTCTTTACGAAGCTTCGTACGAATGACTTTCGCAATTGGATCTGTATGTGTTTTAGAGATGTCCGCAATACGGAAACGAGTTGGGTCCATTTTATTTGCTGCACCCATACTTGAGATAATTTTAATTTTACGACGTAAGCATTGTTTAATTAAATGAATTTTGAACGTAATCGTATCAGATGCATCCACTACAAAGTCTAAACCGTACTTAAAGAACTCTTCATATGTTTCATCTGTGTAAAACATTTCTAGTCCAATTACTTCACACTCTGGGTTAATGTCTGCAATACGCTCTTTCATTAATTCTACTTTTGAACGTCCTACAGTAGATACTAAAGCGTGAATTTGACGGTTTACGTTTGTAATATCTACAACATCTTTATCTACTAATACGAGACGCCCAACTCCAGAACGTGCTAACGCTTCAGCTGCAAAAGAACCTACGCCGCCAATTCCTAAAATACCGACTGTACTATTTTTTAATATTTCAAGTCCTTCTTTACCGAAGGCTAATTCATTACGTGAAAATTGATGTAACATTCAGCTCTACACTCCTATTACAAAAATGGTCTACCATGTATTCTAGCGTTTTTCCGACTATTTGTATAGAAAAAGTTATAGAATTCCTAAAAATACATATTTCGAAAATAAAAACATAGTGTAAACCGGGATTTTGTTTCTTCCTAAATACACGTTTAAAAAGGAGGATTTAGAGAACCGAGCAGATCGAGGCGCTGAAGCCAGGAGGAGCGCAGTGTAGCTTTACTACTCGAGCACCGGACTAGCATACGTAACGACGAGATGCGACAGTTATCTGAACCGGACTTTTTAAACAACCTCTCAAAAAAAGCCTAGATGGTATTAGTATAACCATCTAGACCCTATTCTTACTTCTCTTCTTTTAAGCTTAATTTTAAGTTTAACTCTTCAAGCTGTGCTTCTGCAACTGGGCTTGGAGCTTCTGTTAATAAGCAGCTTGCGCTTGCTGTTTTCGGGAATGCAATTGTATCACGAAGGTTCGTACGACCTGCAAGTAACATAACAAGACGGTCTAAACCTAATGCAATACCACCGTGTGGTGGAGTACCGTATTCGAATGCTTCTAATAAGAATCCGAATTGCTCTTGCGCTTCTTCTTGTGAGAATCCAAGTGCTTTGAACATTTTTTCTTGTACGTCACGCTCGTAAATACGAAGTGATCCACCACCAAGCTCATAACCGTTTAATACAAGGTCATATGCTTGCGCACGTGCTTTTTCTGGTGCTGTTTCTAATAGCTCAACATCTTCACGGAATGGCATTGTGAATGGGTGGTGAGCTGCGAAGTAACGATCTGCATCTTCATCGTACTCAAGAAGCGGCCAATCCGTTACCCATAGGAAGTTAAATTTACTTTCGTCAATTAACTCAAGCTCTTTACCTAGACGTAAACGAAGTGCACCTAAGCTATCTGCAACAACGCTCTTCTTATCTGCTACGAATAGTAATAAGTCACCAGCAGTAGCTTCTAATGTATTCATTAACACGTTTGCATCTTCTTCACCGAAGAATTTCGCGATCGGTCCTTTTAAGCCGTCTTCTTCCACTTTAAGCCAAGCTAAACCTTTTGCACCGTATACTTTTACGAATTCAGTTAATGCATCGATGTCTTTACGAGAGTATTTGCTCGCAGCACCTTTTGCATTAATTGCTTTTACTTGTCCGCCGCTTTCTACAGCACTTGTAAATACTTTAAATCCACAACCTGCTGCAAACTCAGATAAGTCTGTTAGTTCCATTTCAAAGCGTGTATCTGGCTTATCAGAACCGTAACGAGCCATTGCATCAGCGTAAGTCATACGAGGGAATGGTGCACTAATCTCTACACCTTTCGCATCCTTCATAACTTTCGTCATCATGCGCTCCATCATATCTAAAATTTCTTCTTGTGTTAAGAATGAAGCTTCAATATCGATTTGCGTAAATTCTGGCTGACGGTCCGCACGTAAATCTTCATCACGGAAACAGCGTGCTACTTGATAGTAACGCTCAAATCCGCCGACCATAAGAAGCTGTTTAAATAGCTGTGGAGATTGTGGTAATGCATAAAACTCACCATCATGTACACGACTTGGTACTAAATAATCACGAGCTCCTTCTGGCGTGCTCTTCGTTAAAATTGGTGTTTCCACTTCTAGGAACTCTTCTGTGTCTAAGAAGTTACGAATTGTTTTTGTTACGTCATGACGCATTTTGAATGTATTGAACATTACAGGACGACGTAAGTCTAAGTAACGATATTTTAAACGCACATCTTCTGATGCATCTGTATCATCAGCAATAATGATTGGCGTTGTTTTCGCTGCATTTAATACGTTTACTTTCGTTGCTTGTACTTCAATACGACCCGTTGCCATATTGTCATTAATTGCGCCTTCACCACGCTCAACAACTGTACCTTCTACGTGTAATACGTATTCGCTACGAATTGTTTCTGCTACTTCTAGCGCCTCTTTTGATGTTTCTGGGTTAAATACAACTTGTACGATACCTGTACGGTCACGTAAGTCGATAAAGATTAATCCACCTAAATCACGGCGTTTTTGTACCCAACCTTTTAATTGAACTGTTTGTCCAACTGCTTCTACTGTTACTTTTCCACATGCATGCGTTCTTTCAGCCACTGTAAGTTCCCCCTATATTAATTTCTCTGCTACGTATGAAGCAAATACATCTAATGCTACTTCTTCTTGTTCGCCTGTTGCCATATCTTTTAAGTTAATGATGCCTTTATCTAGCTCATCTTCCCCTAATACAGCTACAAATTTCGCTTTTAGACGATCTGCTGATTTAAATTGTGCCTTCATTTTGCGATCTAAATAATCTTTTTCAACTGATAATCCAGCTTTACGAAGATCAAATGCAACTTTTGCAGCATGGTCTTTTGCTTTTTCACCAAGCGCTACAACGTAACAATCAATGCTATGTTCGATTGGCAATTCAATGTTTTCAGCTTTTAGTGCCATAATTAAACGTTCAATACTCATCGCAAAACCGATACCTGGCATTTCTGGTCCACCGATTTCTTGTACAAGTCCGTTGTAACGTCCACCACCGCTTAATGTAGTAATAGCACCGAAACCTTCTGCCTCACTCATAATTTCAAATACAGTGTGTTGGTAGTAGTCTAAACCACGTACTAAGTTCGGATCTTTTTCAAATGGAACATCCATCATCGTTAATAGTTCTTGAACTTTTTCGTAGTATACTGCTGAATCTTCGTTTAAGTATTCTGTAATAGATGGTGCTGTTCCCATTAATTCATGGTTACGGTCCTTCTTACAATCTAAAATACGAAGAGGGTTCTTTTCTAAACGAGATTGACAGTCAGAACAGAATTCGCCGATACGTGGCTCGAAGTGTGCGATTAATGCATCACGGTGTGCTTGACGGCTTGCTGCATCACCTAAGCTGTTTAATACAACTTTAATATTTTTTAAGCCCATGCCGCGGTAAAACTCTACAGCAAGTGCAATTACTTCTGCATCAATTGCAGGATCGTTACTGCCGATTGCTTCAATACCAAATTGTACGAATTGACGATAGCGACCTGCTTGTGGTCTTTCGTAACGGAACATTTGGCCGATATAGTATAATTTCGTCGGTTGTGTTGCGTCACCGAACATTTTATTTTCAACGTAAGAACGTACAACAGGTGCAGTACCTTCTGGACGTAATGTTAAACTACGCTCTCCACGATCTTGGAATGAGTACATTTCTTTTTGCACGATATCTGTCGTATCACCAACACCACGTAAAAATAGCTCAGTGTGTTCAAAAATTGGTGTACGAATTTCTTTGTAATTGTAACGACGGCAAATTTCGCGTGCTTGCCCTTCGATATACTGCCATAACTCAACAGTACCTGGAAGAATATCTTGCGTTCCGCGTGGGATTTGAATAGACATATTCAGTTCCTCCTCAAATTGTTTTAATCTTAATAAAAATAAAAAAACTCCCGCCTCTACTGTTTGAACAGTAGGGACGAGAGTATTATACCCGTGGTGCCACCCTAATTGAAGCACGTATGCTTCCACTTTTTTAATAACGCTTAAATGTGCGTTCATCCCTACTAAGCGTATACGCCGTTCAAGTTGAAACCTCTAGAGTGTCATTCAATCAGTCATCATGTAGAAATGTTTTCAGCCTAAGACATTTCTTCTCTTTCCATGTGTGTCTCATTTACTCTTCTCTATCAAAGGTTATATTCATATGTAAATATAAAATTACTATACGTTTGTTCAGTAGGATTGTCAAGTGCTCTAAGAGCGTTCAATCTGCTTCTTTAGACGCTTTACATCTTGAAGAGAAATGCCAAACTCAGAAGCCAGCTCCATTGAAGTATTGTTTTGCTCTTTTGAAATAAAATCATGAAAATTTACGTTAAACAGTTGATTTGCACCATTTGTAACAGAATGCCCTTTTTCATTCATACGCATACGTATATCCCTCACATTCAATATGGATGTTTTACTTTTTATTGTTCCATATTGATTAGAGAGTTATACATAACTGAAACAGCTATTAATTCTAAAAATAGGAATCCAAATAGTGGGATAAATGAACAAAACATACAACAATGTATAAAAAAAGAGAGGATGATATCATCCTCTCTTTTTAAGTAACACTATTTACTTTCCACAATTAAGGTAACCGGACCATCATTGATTAAAGAAACATCCATCATTGCTCCGAACTTCCCTGTTTCTACATGCAATCCTTGCTTACGTACTTCTTCATTAAAGAAATCATATAAACGCTCTGCATAGTCAGGTTTAGCTGCATCCATAAAGTTTGGACGTCTTCCCTTGCGGCAATCTCCGTATAATGTGAATTGCGAAATGGATAGAACTTGTCCTTCTACATCAAGTACAGAATGGTTCATCTTTCCGCTCTCATCTTCAAAAATACGTAAGTTCGCAATTTTTTCTGCAATGTAAGTTGCATCTTTTTCTGTATCTTCATGCGTAATGCCAACTAGTAATGTTAAACCGAACGGAATTTGTCCTACGATCTCACCGTCTACTGTGACAGACGCTTCTTTTGATCGTTGTAAAACAACTCTCATCTTTTCTACACTCCCTATTAATGCATCATGCGTCGTACTGCATAAATTTCTGGAACACGTTTAATGCGTTCTACTACTTTTTTCAAGTGCTGTAAGTTACGAATAGAGATTGACATATTAATTGTTGCCATCTTATTACGGTCACTTCTACCAGAAACTGCTGAAATGTACGTTTTCGTCTCTGTAACAGCTTGTAATACTTCGTTTAATAAACCACGGCGATCGTAACCTGAAATTTCAATATCAACGTTATACTCAATTTCTTTTTCAGGGCTACCTTCCCACTCTACTTCTAATAAACGTTCTATAGCTTCTTCTGTATGAACATTTACACAGTCACGGCGGTGAATCGATACGCCTCGGCCTTTCGTAATATACCCAACGATATCATCACCAGGTACTGGGTTACAGCATTTTGATAAACGAATTAATAAATTATCTGCACCACTTACTTTAACGCCAGAATCCCATTTTCGAATTTTCATCGGTTTACGAACTTCTTTAACTTCAACAATCTCTTCTTCTTCACGTTGCTTACGGAACTTGTCCGTTAGTCGCGTAACAATTTGCGATGCAGTGATACCATTATATCCAACTGCCGCAAACATATCTTCTTCATTTGCAAAGTTGAATTTTTCAGCAACTCGTTTTAAATTGTCAGGCGCTAACACTTCTTTCATCTCATACTCTAGGCTACGCACTTCTTTCTCAACAAGTTCACGGCCTTTTTCAATATTTTCATCTCTACGTTGTTTCTTAAAGAACTGACGTATTTTGTTTTTTGCATGAGATGTTTGAGCAAGTTTCACCCAATCTTGACTTGGTCCATACGAATGTTTCGATGTTAAAATCTCAATGATGTCACCTGTTTTTAATTTATAGTCAAGTGTCACCATTTTCCCGTTTACTTTTGCACCAATTGTTTTATTCCCAATCTCTGAATGCACACGATATGCAAAGTCAATTGGAACAGATCCAAGTGGTAATTCCATTACATCGCCTTTCGGTGTAAAGACGAATACCATGTCAGAGAATAAATCAATTTTTAACGACTCCATAAACTCTTCTGCATTAGAAGCTTCATTTTGCCATTCTAATATTTGACGGAACCATGTAAGTTTCTTCTCTAATGTACCTGTTGTTTCTGCTGTTTTTCCTTCTTTATACGCCCAGTGTGCCGCGATCCCGAATTCTGCAATCTCATGCATTTCTTTCGTACGAATTTGCACTTCAAGCGGATCACCTTTCGGTCCAATTACAGTCGTATGAAGAGATTGATATAGATTTGCTTTCGGCATTGCAATATAATCTTTAAAACGACCTGGCATCGGCTTCCAGCACGTATGAATAATTCCAAGTACTGCATAACAATCTTTAATACTATTTACAACGACACGTACAGCTAATAAATCGTAAATTTCATTGAATTGTTTATTTTGCAGTGCCATTTTACGATAAATACTGTAAATATGTTTTGGTCTTCCAGAAATTTCAGGTTGAATTGCAACTTCGTCTAATTTCTCACGAATACCAGTCATTACTTCGTCTAAATACTCTTCACGTTCTGCACGTTTACGCTTCATTAAATTTACAATACGATAATATTGCTGTGGATTTAAGTAGCGAAGTGACGTATCCTCTAGCTCCCATTTAATAGTACTAATTCCGAGTCTATGTGCTAAAGGCGCAAAGATTTCTAACGTTTCATTCGCAATGCGACGCTGCTTCTCTTGAGGCAAATGTTTCAATGTACGCATGTTATGAAGACGATCAGCTAGTTTAATTAAAATAACTCGAATATCTTGAGCCATTGCAATAAACATTTTGCGATGGTTTTCTGCTTGTTGTTGCTCATGAGATTTATATTTAATCTTTCCAAGCTTTGTCACACCATCAACAAGCATAGCAATTTCTTTATTAAATTCCCGTTCAATATCTTCTAATGTAATCTCTGTATCTTCTACTACATCATGTAAGAAACCTGCTGATACTGTAGCTGGATCCATGTGTAAATCAACTAAAATACCTGCAACTTGAATTGGATGAATAATGTATGGTTCACCCGATTTTCTGTATTGTTCGCTATGCGCATCGCGTGCATATTCATAGGCACGTGCTACTAGCTCAATATCTTCATCCACTAAATATTGACTTGCTTTCTCGAGTACCTGTTCAGCTGTTAGTACCTGCTCATTTGCCATCGAATCACCTTTTATTGAAAATTGACTTTATCTTTATTAAATAGAATAAATTATATTCTATCATTATAACCCAATGATTGTGAATTGTGAAAAGGAAAAGATTTTACTGACATTTCACCATAATTTTTTGTTCAATTATACAAAAGTACCCGCTCCTCTCCAAGAGATTCACGGGTACTTCTTATCACCGTAGTTTTACCTATATAGCGATTAGTATTTTTCTAATACTAATACATCGTAACCATCTAACATTTTACGACCATCTAAGTAAGTAAGTTCTACTAAGAATGCAATTCCTGCTACAACTCCGCCTAGCTCTTCAACTAGCTTAATTGTCGCTTCGATTGTTCCACCTGTAGCTAATAGATCATCTGTAATTAATACGCGTTGGCCTGGCTTAATTGCATCTTTATGGATTGTTAAAACATCTTTACCATATTCTTTACCGTAGTCAACTGTAATTACTTCACGTGGTAATTTTCCTAATTTACGAACTGGCGCAAATCCTACTTCTAATGCGTAAGAAACTGGGCAACCAATAATAAAGCCACGAGCTTCTGGACCTACTACAAGGTCGATGTCTCTCTCTTTTGCATACTCAACGATTGCATCTGTTGCTGCTTTGTATGCTTTACCGTCGTTCATTAACGGTGTAATGTCTTTAAACACAATACCTTCTTTTGGATAGTCCGGTACAATTGCGATATGTTGCTTGAAATCCATATTTCTGAATCCTCCTCAGATCTAAAAGGTTTGTAAATACAAATCCTTTACCCTAACTGTTCTACTTCTTTATGATTACGAATCGTTTCAAACCATGTATATAGTTGCTGATATGTGCTATAAACCAATTCTTTTTCTAATTGTAAGTGGTTCATTTTCTCACGATATGTGTTCGATTCAATTAAATCACGCTTTTGTTTTTTGTCTGCCATAAAAATGACGCCATCTTTTATTGTAACAAATTCTAACTCAAAAAACACCTGTGTCATGAAATTTACTGTATCTTTTGACCAACCTTTATGTTGACATAGTTGTTCTCCATATTGCCTTAAAGAAAATGGTGATTTTTGGCTCAAGAATGAATAGTACCATTTAAAGTGATCCCTCGTTGGAACAGTGCTAAATAAATGATTATTCTCTTGATAAAATAGCGTATAAATTCGCGACGGGAACCCAACTTTAAATAGATCTCGTAATTCATCTGTTCCTTTTGGTAAATCAAGTAACACGATGTATTGCTCATCTAACTCGGTTACTTCTGATGCATGCATCATATGCTCTTTATAGTCTTCTAAAGAAAATTTATTCAATACCTCTTTAGAAAAATACAACATCGTGATTTTTTCTTTCGGAAGTTCTGCTAAATTTGCTTCTACGTTACGCATACTACGCCAATCAAATAATTGCCATGCCTCTACAGCAATATCTTGCACCATTAATTGCGGCTTCTTAAAATTATTCCATTCATTGATAGACGCTTCTCCTATTACAGATACTTTTGCAACTGGAGAAATTTCTTTCGCATACGCACCAAAACCGAATCCAATTGTATCCAATGTTGCTTGTCCATCACGAAGAGACATCTTTAAATGAGAACCGTCTGATCCGATTGCACGAATACTTTCTAACTCCGCATCTTTCACTGCAATACGTGGCTTTGGATTTCCAACACCAAATGGCGCTAACTTTTGCATATCTTCAATTGCTGCAAGTGTTACGTCCTCCACTTTGCAAAAAGCATCGACAGCTGTAATTGGAATAAAATCTTCTTCCGTTAAAATTGTATCTGCCTGTTCATTTAAACGGCGGCGTAATTCATCTACATCATTCATATGTAGCGTCATTCCCGCTGCCATCGGATGTCCTCCGAAGTGTGGCAATAACTCTCTACAATCTGACAAATTTGCAAACAAATCAAATCCTGCAATACTACGCGCTGAACCTTTTGCAGTTTCTTTTACAGGATCAATGCATAATACAATCGTTGGACGATAAAAACGTTCAACTAATTTAGAAGCAACAATTCCAATTACACCTGGATTCCATCCTTCTTTTGCAAGCACTAATACTTTATTGTCTTCAGGCGGGAAATTATTTTCCACCTCAGCGATAGCTTCTTCTGTAATTTGCTTTACAATATCTTTTCGCAGTTTGTTCAGTTCATCAATTTCTTCAGCCAGCTCTTTCGCTTCTTCCGGATCCTCTGATAATAAAAGATGTACAGCCGGCGTAGCATCTTCTAAACGTCCAACTGCATTAATACGAGGTGCGATTGAGAAGCCAATACTCTCTTCTGTAATTTCACTTTGCGAAACATTAGCTACTTTAAATAGCGCCTTTAGTCCAATATTTTTCGTCATGCGCATATGTTTTAAACCGCGCTTCACTAGCAATCTATTTTCACCGTGAAGTGATACTAAATCGGCTACTGTACCAATTACTGCAATTTCTAATAAATGTTCTGGTACACGGCCCAGTAGTGCATGCGCAACTTTAAACGCAACACCAACGCCCGCTAAATAGTGAAACGGATACACACCGCCATCTAATTTCGGATGAATAATCGCAAGTGCTTCTGGCAATTCTGGTGGCGGCTCATGGTGATCTGTAATAATAAGATCTATCCCAAGTTCCTTCGCTACTTTCGCTTCATGTACAGCTGCGATACCAGTATCAACAGTAATAATAAGTGAGAATCCCGCGCTATGCGCCCAACGGAATGCTTCTTCGTTTGGTCCATAACCTTCTGTAAAACGGTTTGGGATATAAAATTCTACGTCTGCACCTAATTCTTGTAAGGCAAGATATAATACAGTCGTACTACTTACTCCGTCCGCATCGTAGTCACCAAATATTAATATTTGCTCTCCATTTTGAATCGCCTTATTTACACGTTCTACCGTTCTATCCATTCCTTCTAATAAAAATGGATCATGAAATTCTTGATTTTCTGTATTTAAAAAATCTAAAATCTTATCTTCTGTATCTAATCCTCTACCGAGGAATAACGAAACGACAAGTGGTGATAATTGTAATTTACTTGCTAATTCACTCACTCGCTCGCCATTATATTCTTTTTCTTTCCAACGCGTCTTCGGTTGTAACACGAAATCACCCCTTAACCTGTTCATTATACAAGACAGATTAAGGGGTGACAATATCATGCAAACTACGATGCAATATCTATATACTAAAATGTTAATAATGTTTAATTTGGAGAATACGGATTTATATGTACAAACACATTTTGTACGTTATCTTGTTTCATAAGCGTTTCTTTCACATGCTTTCCAATGCGATGCCCTTCTTCTACAGTAATGTATGGATCTACAGAAACTTTAATATCAACAATAACATAATGACCATGTTCCCTTGCGTATAAAGAACCAATTTTTTTTACACCATCTATTTGAAGTACTGCTTCTCTAAGCGGAATAACATCTTCCTCATGAAGAACATGATCAAGCGTTGCATGAATTGCTTCTGCCCCAATACTCCATGCCATTTTTGCAACGAGAAGTGAAACAAATAATCCTGCAATTGGATCGGCATACACAAGCCAATCTAACCCGAACTTACCACCAATAATCGCTGCACAAATACCGATTAAAGCTGCAATTGAAGAAAACACATCTGAACGGTGCTCATATGCATTTGCAATAATTGCATCACTATTTACCCTTTTCCCTAATCGGAATTTATATTGAAACATTCCTTCTTTCACGATAATTGAAAGAACGACAGCAAAAATTGTAATCCCTTTCGGCGGTTCTAGTTCCTGTGAAAAAGCTTTTATGGACGAAATCGCTATCTCGATTCCCACAATAAATAATAATACTGCAACAATAATCGCTGAAATCGATTCCGCTTTACCATGACCATACGGATGATCTTCATCGGGCGGCTGCTTTGCTGCTCGTAACCCAAACAGTACAGCTAGCGAACCAATTACATCTGATGCAGAATGCACCGCATCTGCTAATAGCGCTTTACTGTTCCCAATATAACCAATTACCGCCTTTATAATCGCTAATATAATATTACCAACGATCCCGACAATAGCACCAAACTCGGCCTGTTTAAAACGTTCATCTTTTTCCATCATTAAAATCCCTTCTTTTCTTAACCTATCTTTTTATCCCACTTTAATGGGCAGTAAGACCCCTACCTCAAAATTCAGTGAAAGAAAAAAATTTATGTGGGGGTCGGGCTGCCCATAAAAGTCCGATTGGTTCAACTAATAATCAGTGGGGGATGAAGAAAACCCCCACTGATTAAAGTTTCACTTTATTGTAACAAAAACAGCGATAACATCACCACTTTCTTCCATTTCATCATTTCAAAGTAACTATCTTATTGTATCCACAAACGAAAAAAGAGATGCCTCATAAAGAGACATCATCTTTTTTATACTTGCGGTTCAGATTCTACTTTCTCAACCTTTTTCTTGTTTTTGCCCTTTTTCAAACGACGGTTTTCAAGCATTAACCAAATTTGAGAAGCAACGAAAACAGAAGAATACGTACCTACAACTAGTCCAACAAGTAACGCAAACGAGAAGTTACGTAGTGACTCACTACCGAAGATAAGCAGTGCAATTACTGGGAATAACACTGTTAATACGGTGTTAATCGAACGACCAAGCGTTTGGCGAATACTTGCATTTACGATTTCTTCTAAGTCTTTTATATCGCGAACTCGTTTTTTCTGTTTGTATAATTCACGGTTTCTATCAAACGTAACAATTGAGTCATTAATAGAATAACCGATGATTGTTAACACGGCAGCGATAAACGTTAAGTCTACCTCCAATTGGAAAATACTAAATATAACAATCATAACGAATGCATCATGTAATAATGCAAGCACTGCAGATAATGCGTACGTAAATCGGAATCGAATACTTACGTATAAAATGATAACTGCAGAAGCAATTAATACTGCGATAAATGCATTTCTTGCAATTTCTTTACCAATTGTCGGCGAAACTGTACTTACGTTTGGATCTGTACCATATTTATCGTGGAAGAATGTTTTTGTTTTCGCAATTTCATCTTTTGATAGAACACCTAATGTACGAACTGCGAATCCCTTATTGTCATCTCCAGTCGGTACAATGTTTTCTTCCTTCACGTCAATGTTCAATTCTTTAAAATCTTTATGAACATCAGACACAGTAACTGATTGTTTTGATTGCAGGTCGATACGTGTACCACTCGCAAAGTCAATACCAAGATTCATTTTGAAAATTGGTAAAATAATTGCACCTGCAATTACAACTACAATCGAGAAGATAAGGAATTTATGACCGACATTTACAAAGTTAATACGATCAAATTTCGTTGGTGGATGTACTACACCTTTTGTTAACGGAATAATATCCTTTTGTTTCACACCAAAGTATCCTGGTTTTTTATCGAAGTAACGGCTCTTTACAAGTAAACTTAGTAAGAAACGAGTACCGAATACGTTCGTAATAAAACCGACTAAAATACTTACAATTAAACTTGTTGCGAATCCTTTTACAGAGCTATTACCGTAAACGAATAATACACCAGCTGCTGCAAGTGTTGTAATGTTCGCATCTAAAATTGTTGCTAATGAACGATGGTTACCAGCACGGAATGCTGACATCATTGACTTACCAATTTTCAGTTCTTCTTTTAGTCTCTCGTACGTAATAATATTCGCATCAACTGCGATACCTACCCCGAGCACTAACGCTGCAATACCTGGCAACGTCAGAACTGCATGCATCCAGTTAAAGACAAGTAATGTAACGAAAATGTATAAACCTAACATAATAACCGCTACAAGTCCTGGTAAACGGTAGAATACAAGCATAAATAAGAAAATAAGAGCGATACCAATCGCACTAGCGAAAATCGTTTGCTCTAACGCTTGTTGACCAAATTTCGCTCCAACAGATGTTGAATACATTTCTTTTAAATCAACCGGCAGTGCACCTGCGTTTAATAAAGATGAAAGTTGTTTTGCACTTTCAACAGTGAAGTTTCCACCTACGATAGATACTTCAGCTTGGTTAAATACTTGACTTACTGTTGCTGCTGATAAGAATTTCGGATTCGGTTTTGCAGATTCTGCTTTATACGAATCTTTTCCTTCTTCAAAATCAAGCCAAATTACCATTAAATTCGTTGGTGGTGGCATTTTTGAAATTTTCTCAGTTACTTCACGGAATTTTTCAGCGCTTTTTAGTGTAAGACCTACACTCGCACGGCCTTGCTCATCAAATGTTTGCTTCGCTCCGCCGCCTTTTAAATCCGTTCCATCCATAAGAAGATTGTCATCTACATCACGAAATGTTAATTTCGCTTGTGTTGATAACATTTCACGTGCTTTTTGCTGATCTTGTACACCAGCAAGCTGTACACGAATTCGATCTTGCCCTTCGATTTGAATGTTCGGCTCACTTACACCGAGAACATTGACACGATTTTCAAGAGCACCTACTGTACTTACAAGTACATCTCGATCGATTTTATCACCTTTTTTGGCTGGTTTTACTTCATACAGAATTTCAAAACCACCGCGAAGGTCTAGTCCTAGACTAATTCCTTTTGCTATGTCTTTTCCTGCCGCACCAATTACTCCACCGATTAATAAAACGATGAGGAAAAAGGCGGCAATTCTTGTACCACGCTTTGCCATATGTACCCTCTTTCCGCTACTAACACTTCAAATAAATCTTTTACGATTCACTTTTACACGTGTGCATACGCCTAGTTAGTAGACTTCCTTTCTATAATTTTGCTAGTTCCTCACCAGCTGTGTCGGTAAGTTTTTCACATTACCTACACTTTCATTATTTGTTTTCTCTCTTCACTACCTCCTTTATATATGATCTTAGACATAATTATTTCCTCATTATCAATACCTATCATTATACTGCAAAAGGAAGAACAAACCAATTGCAGTCGGTTATTTATTTTCATATTCATCAAATGACCAAAGCGGGGCTTGATATGCTTCAACAGTTAAATACGTCATATATTCATTAGCTGTTACTGTTAATACGTCATTAACTAATTCATACAATCTAACGTCACTGTCTATCTTCTTCCACTTTTTCACTTTAAGAAACTTCCAAATGTCATCATCTGTTACTCGGTCGTAGCCGAACATTTGGAACTCTTCTACTTTACTTTCTAAAACGACTTGTAACTGTCCGCGGTATGATTCTACCAAAGCCTCTCTATCTAACATATATAACATCTCCTTCTTATTTCAGCACGAAAAGTCGCTTTTAATCCCGCTCTAATGGACAGCAATAACTACTTTCAAGAGTACTCTCTTAAATGCTTGTCATTCTTGTCTCGTACGTGCATATAAATTATTGTAAATCATTCCACTGATTTTGAGAAGGTAGGAGAAGACCATGACGAGACAAAGCTTTTTAAAAGGCGCATTTATTTTAATGATAGCCGGCTTTATTACCAAAATTCTAGGATTTATTAATCGTATTGTAATGGCACGTATTTTAGGAGAAGAAGGCGTTGGCCTTTATATGATGGCCGTCCCTACATTTATTCTAGCAATTACATTAACACAAATCGGTCTTCCTGTCGCAATCGCAAAATTTGTAGCAGAAGCAGAAGCTGTGAATGATAAACAAAAGGTTAAAAAAATATTAACAGTATCATTAGCTGTTACATCTGTTATTAGTATCATTTTAACAATTGGAATTATGCTCCTCACACCTATTTTAGCAAAAACATTATTAACTGATGAACGAACGTACTATCCATTAATGGCCATTTTGCCTGTCGTTCCTGTTATTGCTGTTTCTTCTGTTTTACGTGGCTATTTCCAAGGGAAACAAAATATGAAACCTAGCGCTTACGCCCAAGTGATAGAACAAATTGTCCGCATTACCATTATCGCTATATGTATTCAATTATTTTTACCTTACGGCGTAGAATATGCTGCAGCTGGTGCTATGTTATCAGCCGTTCTCGGTGAAGTGGCATCGTTATTATTTTTACTCACTTTATTCCAGCGTGAAAAACATTTATCTATACGCTCTGGATTTTTCACTACTGTAAAGGAAAGCAAGGGGACATTTTATTCTCTTATGGATATTGCACTTCCAACTACAGGAAGTCGTTTAATCGGTTCCGTTTCCTATTTTTTTGAACCTATCGTCGTTATGCAAAGCTTAGCGATTGCCGGCGTTGCTGCCTCCGTCGCAACTCAGCAATACGGTATATTAAACGGGTATGCATTCCCGCTTCTTTCACTACCAGCCTTTATTACATACGCTCTTTCGACAGCACTCGTTCCATCTATTAGCGAGGCAATGGCAAAAAGACAACATAAATTAGTAGAACACCGCTTACAACAAGCTCTTCGAATCTCACTCATTACTGGCGGGTGGTCAGTCGTTATATTATACGTATTTGCTTCTCCTGTTTTAACTCTTATGTATGGGTCGGATAGTGCAACAGCGTTCATCCAGCTTCTTGCACCTTGCTTTTTATTTCATTATTTTCAAAGTCCACTTACCTCTGTCTTACAAGCTTTAAACTTAGCACGTGCGGCCATGATGAATACATTTATTGGTGCAATCGTGAAATTAATCGTTATTTTTGTACTAGCTTCAAGGCCAGAGTTTCAAATGATGGGGGTTGCCCTTGCAATTGCAGCAAATATCGTAACAGTAACATTTCTTCATTATGCTACTGTTTTAAAGAAAATTACATTTACCATTTACGCAAAAGACTATATTTTTGGCGGACTTGCCATCGGTATCGCAGGCTCCTTCGGTTTTTACCTTCATAAGTATATAGTTTTCTCTCATTCACTTGGCGTACAAACATTATGGGAAATCACTTTAACAACACTCGTTTATATTGTGCTCCTCTTCATTTTCAAGCTCATTCGAAAAGAAGAGTTAAGTCGTCTCCCTATCATTCGAAAACTTTCATTTTTGAAGTAAATAGGCTTACTATTCCATATAGTAAGCCTCTAGTTTTCTTTCAAATCAACAAAAAATTTTCCATTTTGAAAACTACAGTATAAAATTTGTGTTACATCGTTATAGCCTAAGTTTTTTAATTTTTCAACAAGCCACTCGTCTGTATGTTCAATCATTTGTAAATGATTCGATTGAATTTCTCCATCGATAATAAGGGGAAGAGTAAACTGCAATGCATCCTGCCCGCCTTTTTGTTTTTGAAAGACAGATAACTTCCCAGATGGTTCTAAAATAGCGTATTCTACATCCCTAATATCTCCGACTCCCTGCTCTCTTAATTGCATCATTAAATCATCTATATTATATCGCTGGTTTCTCATCTTTTTCCCATCAATTTTTCCAGCATTAATAATGATTGCTGGTTCTCCTTCTATTAAATGCCGAAATCGTTGAAACTTTAAAGAAATGACAGACAAAATGATCTGTATACACATAAGAAAGACCATCGGAACTAATTGATGCCAAAGTGATTTATCCGTATTTTCAATTGCGACTACAGCCATTTCACCAAGCATAATGAATACGACTAAATCTAATACACTTAATTCTCCTATCTCACGTTTACCCATAAGACGAAAAATAATTAAGATGATAATATACAACAGCATCGTCCGGCCAATTACTGATACCCATTCCATTTTTACATCTCCTTTTTACGTATAGACTCCCCTATAAAAAAGAAAATAGTCTAACTTAGGCAAAAGGAAAATATGCTTGTATTAAAAAGGGGGAATGTATAAATGGATGGAACGAAAAAATTATCAACTGCAATCGGCTTCGGTATCGTTATCCTATTAATTCTCGCAACAGTTACTAGCATGATTATGGCTCTTTTATTAAAATTTACAGATATGAATGAAGGAACATTAGCTGTTACTATTTTTATACTAGCACTTTTATCTATGCTTATATCTGGGTTTACTGCCGGCAAAAAAGCACAAGGGAAAGGTTGGCTAGTAGGCTTCTCAACAGGACTTACATTCACTATACTTGTTTTTCTAGTTAACTATTTAGGCTTCTCTCAAACTTTATCGAACTCGCAGTTACTTTACCAATTAGCATTAATGGGCGCGAGTACACTTGGTGGCATTTTCGGTGTAAATATGTCCAAACAAAATAACTAAAAAAAGGCCCTGCACATTTCATGCAGGGCCTTCCTCATTAGTTTTTCACAACTTCACGAATCGCATTACGATCGAAAGTTAAGTGTGAACCGCCAGATTTAATAACGATTTTCGTCTCATCTACTGATTCAATTGTACCGTGTAAACCACCGATTGTTACGATAGCATCACCTTTTTTTAACTCACTTTGCATTTGAGCAACTGCTTTTTGACGTTTTTGTTGCGGGCGAATTAATAAGAAATAGAAAATCGCAAACATCGCAACGATCATAACGATATTCATCATACCTGGATTCATCTTTTGTTCCTCCTTTTAAATTATGTATTAGAAGTTTTTAGCATTCGGTTTATTAAAGCCATACTGTTCAAAGAATTCTTCGCGGAAATCGCCAAGACGGTCTTCACGAATAGCTTGTCTCACCTGCTCCATTAAGTTTAACAGAAAATGAAGGTTGTGATAAGACGTTAAACGAATTCCGAACGTTTCATCACATTTCATTAAGTGACGAATGTACGCACGAGAGTAATTTTTACATGTATAGCAATCACAGTTTGGATCAAGCGGACCGAAATCTCTTGCGAATTTCGCATTTTTGACAACAAGGCGGCCTTCACTTGTCATACATGTACCATTTCGAGCGATACGAGTTGGAAGTACGCAGTCAAACATATCAATACCACGAATTGCACCATCGATTAACGAGTCAGGGGAACCTACTCCCATTAAGTAACGTGGCTTATTATCTGGAAGAAGCGGCGTTGTAAACTCAAGTACACGGTTCATAATATCTTTCGGCTCACCTACAGATAAACCACCTACCGCGTAACCAGGGAAGTCCATTGAAACAAGGTCTTTTGCACTTTGGCGACGAAGCTCTTCGAACTCCCCTCCCTGTACAATACCGAATAAACCTTGATCTTGTGGACGTTCATGTGCTTTTAAGCAACGCTCTGCCCAGCGGCTTGTACGCTCTACAGATTTCTTCATATATTCAAAAGTAGCTGGGAATGGTGGACACTCATCAAATGCCATCATAATATCTGAACCTAATGCATTTTGAATTTCCATCGCTTTTTCTGGTGATAAGAATAATTTATCTCCATTTAAGTGGTTACGGAAATGAACGCCTTCCTCTTCAATGCGACGGAAGTCACTTAAACTGAATACTTGGAAACCACCAGAGTCCGTTAAGATTGCACGATCCCAGTTCATAAATTTATGCAAACCGCCTGCTTCACGAATGATTTCGTGACCTGGACGTAGCCATAAATGATACGTATTACTTAAAATAATGCCAGAATCCATTGCTTTTAATTCTTCTGGTGACATTGTCTTAACTGTTGCAAGCGTACCAACTGGCATAAATGTTGGTGTATCAAATGAACCGTGTGGCGTATGTACACGTCCTAAACGGGCACCTGTTTGTTTACAAGTTTTAATAAATTCATAACGAATTGCTGTCATAATTTACTCCTTTTATTTGTTTCCCATTTTAGCGTGAGAGGCAACGAACATTGCATCACCAAAGCTAAAGAAACGATATTTTTCTTTTACTGCTTCATTATAAGCATGAAGTACATTATCTCTGTTTGCAAATGCACTTACAAGCATAATTAATGTTGACTTCGGTAAATGGAAGTTTGTAATTAAACCATCAATTGCTTTAAATTCGTAACCTGGGTACATAAAAATGTCTGTCCAGCCAGAAGCAGCACAAAGCTTGCCGTCATGATCTGTCGCAATTGTTTCTAACGTACGAGTTGAAGTCGTACCTACCGTAATGATACGTCCACCATTCTCTTTTACACGGTTTAATAATGCCGCCGTCTCTTCAGACATATAGTAATATTCTGCGTGCATATGGTGTTCTTCAATCGTATCAGCAGAAACGGGTCTAAATGTTCCAAGCCCTACGTGAAGTGTAATAAATGCTAACTCAACGCCTTTTTGTTTTAACTTCTCCAGTAACTCTTCTGTAAAATGAAGTCCTGCAGTCGGCGCTGCTGCTGAACCGATTTCTTTCGCATATACTGTTTGATAGCGATCACGATCTTCTAGCGTCTCTTTAATATATGGAGGAAGTGGCATTTCTCCAAGTTCATCTAAAATTTCATAGAAGATGCCGTCATATGAAAATTCAAGCTGACGTCCACCTTGATCTGCAGTTCCTGTGCAAGTTGCTTTTAATTTTCCTTCGCCAAAAGAGATAACAGTTCCTTCTTTTACACGTTTCGCTGGCTTAACAAGCGTCTCCCACTTATCGCCTTCTTCTTGTTTTAAAAGAAGTACTTCAATGTGTGCGCCTGTATCTTCTTTCACACCATGCAGACGAGCAGGCATTACTTTCGTTTCATTTAAAACTAAGCAATCCCCCTCATGTAAGTAAGAAAGAATGTCTGTAAAATGTTTATGCTCAATATCGCCTGTTTCACGGTCTAACACCATTAATCTTGATGTTTCACGCTCTTCTAATGGGACTTGTGCAATAAGTTCTTCTGGTAAATGAAAATCAAACAGATTAATATCCATAACTATATCCACCTATTTCTTATTTGAATCGATTTATTATATACATAATAAAAGATAATACAATACTTAACACAATACATGTAATGATAGGAAAATAAAAGGTAACGTTTCCTTTTTTCACAAAAATATCGCCTGGAAGTCTTCCAATGAACTTCCAAGCTAAGCCAACAACGATAAGTAAGATCCCTGCTGTAATAAGCAATTTTGGCATCTCCGTCATACTTTTGGCATCTCCATTCCGAAATGCTCATATGCAAGTGGCGTTACAATTCGCCCCCTTGGCGTTCGTTGTAAAAAGCCAATTTGTAATAAATACGGCTCATACACATCTTCAATCGTATGAGATTCTTCTCCAATCGTTGCCGAAACCGTTTCTAATCCAACTGGACCACCACGGAACTTCTCAATAATACCAAGCAATAATTTATGGTCAATATGATCTAGACCTAATTTATCTACTTGCAGTAGTTCTAACGCCATTTGTGTAATTTCCATCGTAACCGTTCCGTTACCCCGAACTTGTGCGAAATCTCGTACACGTCGTAATAAACGATTCGCAATACGAGGTGTACCACGAGCACGTCTTGCAATTTCTAGTGCAGCTAATGAATCAATTTCAACTTCAAATACTTCTCCTGTACGTTCCACAATCGCAGAAAGCTGATCTACTGTGTAATACTCTAATCTTGAAAGTACACCGAAACGGTCACGTAATGGCGCTGATAATGCTCCTGCACGCGTCGTTGCTCCAACTAATGTAAATGGCGGTAAATCTAAACGTACAGACCTTGCTGACGGTCCTTTTCCAATTACAATATCAAGGCAAAAATCTTCCATTGCAGGATATAGTACTTCTTCAATTGATCTATGCAAACGATGAATTTCATCAATAAATAATACATCCCCTGGCTGAAGTGCTGTTAAAACAGCCGCTAAATCACCTGGCCTTTCAATTGCCGGTCCTGAAGTTGTTCTAACATTTACGCCCATTTCATTGGCAATAATATTCGCAAGCGTCGTTTTACCAAGACCTGGTGGTCCATATAAAAGCACGTGATCTAGCGTCTCTTCACGCATTTTCGCCGCTTCAATAAACACCTCTAAATTATGTTTCGCTTTATCTTGGCCAATATACTGACGGAGCGTCTGTGGCCGTAATGAATATTCTAAATCCGCATCTTCATATGCAGATTCCCCTGAAAGGAGACGTTCGTCCATTATACTCACCTCTTACCATTTAGTAAAAGACTAAGTGCCTTTTTAATATACTGATCCGTCGTTAATGATTCTTTTAATAACTCTGGTACAACGCGAGAAACTTCTCGTTCCGCGTATCCAAGTGCGCGCAGAGCTTCCAGCGCCTCATCAAGCTCAGCTGACGAACCTTTCTTCTCATCAAAACGTTCTTCGTCTGAGAATAAATCAACAAATGCATCTGGTACAACGTCTGCTAGTTTTCCTTTTAAATCTAAAATCATTTGGCGCGCTGTTTTCTTTCCTACGCCCGGGAACTTCACTAAAAACTTCTCGTCCTCATGTTCAATTGCTTGAACGACCTGTCCTGTTTGACCAGAAGCTAATATTGCAAGAGCGCCTTTTGGTCCAATACCAGACACACCTAACAACTTTGTAAATAATAAACGCTCTTCACGTGTTTTAAACCCGTAAAGCGCCATAATATCTTCTCTCACATAATGATATGTATAGACACGGATTTCTTGCTTACTTCTTTGAAATACATACGGATTCGGTGTGAAAATTTGATAACCAATTCCATTATGATCAATTACGACATATTCCGGTCCTACATACTCCACGTAACCTGTAACATATTCAAACAAAATACGATCTCTCCCTCTTAAATCATGTATTCCATTTTAACATATTTAATGATAGAAAAGCGAGACTGCCCCAACAAATGTTCTCTATTTGAAACTTCTGTTATTTTCATTGACAGAAAGGTTAAAGCACATTAATATACAGAGGTCGATAATGATTATCAATACTAATTAAAGGAGTTACATCAGGATGAAACGTAAGCTATTTATTTTATTTACTATTATGCTAGTTGTTCTTTCTATCGTTGGCTGTTCTTCTCAAAAAGAAGAATCAAAAGCAAAAGAACAACCGAAAACAAAAGTTGTAAAACATGCTAAAGGGGAAGCTACAATTCCAGTAAATCCAAAGAGAATTGTTGATTTATCGGGCTCAACAGAAGAATTATTACTTCTTGGACACAAACCTGTTGGTACAGCAAATACATATAAAGATAAAATCCAAAAGCATTTGACAGAAAAGCTAGACGGAGTAAAAGCAGTAGGTTGGTATTGGGCACCTAAAGTTGATTTAGAAGCTGTTACTGCTTTAAAACCAGACTTAATTATTTTGAACAATCGTCAATTAAAAATTTATGATCAACTAGAAAAAGTAGCACCGACAGTTGTTCTAGAAACAAACTTAGAAGACTGGCGCGGTAAGTTTAAAGAAGTAGGTAAACTATTTGACGAAGAAAAGAAAGCCGACAAATGGATTGCAGACTACGATAAAAAAGCCGACTCTTTATCTAAAAAGATTAAAGAGAAAACAAAAGATGAGAGCTTTATGTTCATCGCAGTTACACCACAAAACTTCCGTGTATACGGTAGCTTCGGGTACGGTGACATCATCTTTAACGACTTAAAACTTCCAGCAACAAAAGGTACAGATTTAAAACAAACGATGGCGCAAGTATCGCTAGAGGGTCTTGTTGCATTCCAACCTGACCAAATGTTTATTGTAAACTTTGGCGGTGAAGCTGATAAAGTTTACGAAGACTACAAAAACAGTGCCGTTTGGAAAGACAATAGAGCTGTAAAAAACAATCACGTATATGAAGTATCAAACGAAATCTTCAATACGAAAGCTTTCAATCCAATCGGAAAAGATATGCTAATCGATGAAATCGCAAAACAAATTTTAGATAAAAATAAATAAGAAAAAAAGCAGCTCACCATGAGCTGCTTTTTTTCTTATTTTGCACTGCATATTGTTTCATTTTTTCAATCGTCTTCACAAAACCTTCTTTTGATTTAATACGAATACCACGTTTCAATTTCGCACGCTCATAACTCTCAAGCTTTTTCATATCAATTTGAAAGAAGGAATGAATCGCATTATCGCTTTTCGGTACACCTTTGAAAATTTGTAATATCCCTTCCTCTGACACTCCAAAATAACCGCTCGTTTTTAATAACGGAGAAATATCGTCAACTTTCTTTTGTAATACGATTTGTACATCATCACGATCAACGAGCTGCCATTCTTTATATTGCTGTAAAAACTTTTCTAAGTCTGCTACTTTTTCTGTAAAGATTTCCTCACTTACTTCTCCATCAACATACATTCGCTCTAATAAAATTGTAACTTGAGGGTCTTTCTCTGTTACTTCTGGTACTGGCCCTTCCGCCTTCGCATTCGTTCCATAAACGAAACAAAACATCATAACGAAAGCTTGCATCGCAATCAGTATCCATTTCATTTCCGTTCACCTCTTTTAGGCAAGATCATACTTTCATTAGTAGTTTTTCCGGAAATGGGGGTTTTATCCCTAATTCATAGATTACTCACATCAAGAATTATAGAGTTCAATTATTCCTATTTATATTCTGACTTTTATTCAAATAAAAAAGGGAAGATTGGATTCCTCCACTCTTCCCATTACATTCATATAAAATGAAAGACGCCTGCAAAGCAGGCGTCTTGATGCGTTTACGGCGAGAGACCAGGCGACCACATTCGCGTGTTTAGCACTTAAGCATATCTCTCGTCTTACGTAAATTAGCTCATCGCTTTGCTAATATAACATTAATAAAGTATAAGTGCAACATGTTTATAAAAATATTTTATTTCCTCTTTCATCCAAACAAATTATATGTAAATTATAAATTGATAAATGCAATATATATGTTACAATTAATATAACAGCGAAATCATCATAAACAGGAGATGGATATTGTGAAAAAAATAAAAGATGAACGTCTCATTCTGCAAACATTAAAAAATATACGTATTGCCTTTCTTTTTCAATCACTTGGTATAATTGGAATTTTAGGCTATATCGGATTCACTGAAGGACTAGATCAAATTACGAAATCTCCATTATGGCTATTATTTATTCTTACGAGTATTGTGCTTAGTTATTTACAGTTAAGCGTTTCAATTGATGTAGAAGAAAGCAAAAAGGACATCCAATTAACTCCTTACTATAAACTTGTCTTTCGCTCCCTTATCGTTGGAATTATTATGGCTATTATTTATATTATTTTCAGTCCAGAAAGACCTCTCTTTGAAGCTATTTTAACAGGTGGCATTCTCTTCATTTGCTTTTTAGGTTCTTATTCCATTAGTTATTTTATTAAAAAGCGTCGTTTACAAGATGACGATGAATAAAGAGGAAGGGGTAGCCCTTCCTCTTTTGTTATCGCACTGTACCAGTTAAACCGTAACGAATGTCTCGGAACATATTCACTATGTCACGATTAAAATCGTTTGTAACTGTACCGTTACGCAAGCGTGTACTCATTGCATCGACACGAGTAAACATGTCATTTCTTACAGATACATATACGTTTCTGTTTCCAACTTCATTTGAAACCGCTTGACGAATTTCGTTCGCCATTGCCGTTTCATTTGTCACTGTGTTACGTGGTTTTACCGCAATCGCCACATCGTTTCCATATACAACTGTAGACACACGGTCTACGTTATTCATACGTTTCACACGATTTGTAATTCTTTCTGCAGTTTTACCATCATTGTTAATGTATGAATTGTTCATTGTAATATTACGTGTTGGATGCGGATTAGCAATTTGACCGTTGTAATTTACATCACGGTAATAGTTATATCCTGTATCGTTACGACCATTTCTATATGTTACATAGTCTGTATAACGATCGTTACGCGTCACATTATCACGATACTGGTGTGTATCATTATAAGATGTACGCTCGTAATTGTAGTTACGTCCATCCATTGCATTGTTTTTTGGTGTACCACATGCAGCTAATGCACTAGTAACTAACAAAGAAGCAGCAATCACTTTTACTTTCGTATTCAATACAAAAACCCCCTCTGTTAGAATGAACTTCTCTTCTGAAAAGCTCCCTCTTATGATGAGTAACAGAGAAGGTTTTTACACTGTTAATATTTCACTGGGGATTTTCTAACATTTGGTGTAAATCTTCCGTTTCCAGAACGAATCTACATACAAAAAAGGTGGGAATCATCCCACCTTTTTTAAACTTCTTCTTCATCCTCTTCTTCTGAAACTGGCTCCCCAAATACATTTGGTGGATCTGGTTGATAATACATCGTTCCTGGCTGTGGTGCATATGCGGATTGAGTTGGTTGATAATATAAAGGATTCGCGTATTGTGGCCCTCCAGGTTGCGGACTATATAGCCTACTCTCTCCTCCGCATCCACAATCTTCCTCTCCTTGCACGAGCGGCGGCATATTATTATCTATCGGCATCATATTTGGATTTGGCATAGACGTATATTGCGGTCCAAACGGTGCTCCTTGCTGATATGGCATTTGATATGGATTTTGTTGTTGATAATACGGATTCGGCGGCATCATAGGCTGTTGGTACGGCATTTGATATGGCATCATATTCGGTGGTTGATTGTTATCCATGATTGGCATCATATTTGGCATTTGATTGTTATCCATAATTGGCATCATATTCGGCATTTGGTTGTTATCCATTATCGGCATCATATTTGGCATTTGATTATTATCCATAATTGGCATTATATTTGGCGGTTGATTGTTATCCATGATTGGCATCATGTTTGGTGGTTGATTGTTATCCATGATCGGCATCATGTTTGGTGGTTGATTGTTATCCATTATCGGCATCATGTTTGGTGGCTGATTATTATCCATGATTGGCATGATGTTTGGTGGCTGATTGTTATCCATAATTGGCATTATATTTGGCACTTGAATATTTGGTGGTATTACTTGTGGAATCACTACATTTTCTTTCGATACATTTGGCGACACTATGTTTCCTACATTTTCTTTCTTTACTTGCGGTGATACTATGTTTCCTACATTTTCTTTTTTTACTTGCGGTGATACTATATTTCCTACGTTTTCTTTCTTCACTTGTGGTGATACGATATTCCCTACATTTTCTTTCTTTACTTGCGGTGATATTATATTATCTTTTTTCGTTTGCGGAGAAATAATGTTATTAGGTTTCATTTTAGTAATTTGAGGAGCAATTAACTCGCTTCCTTTTTTAATTACATCTGAAATTTTATATTCTTTTTTCGTTTTTATTGGTGGTTGCGGCGGCTGCGGTAACACATTTACCGAAAACTTCGTATTTTCTTTTTCCGCTGGTTTTTGTTTTTCTATAATAGGTGGTTTTTGAATCACTGACGGTTTTTCAACTGGTTTTTCTTTTTGAATTGGCTGTTCTTTTTGCACCTCTTTTTGCGGTTTCACCTGTATTTCCTTCTGTGGTTTTACCTGTACTTCTTTTTGTGGTTTCACTTGCATTTCCTTCTGTGGTTTTACTTGCACTTCTTTTTGTGATTTCACTTGCATTTCCTTCTGTGGTTTTACTTGCACTTCTTTTTGTGTTTGTTGCATGGCAGGCTCTTGTGTAATTGGTGCTGATTGATACGTAACTTCTTCCTCGTCTTCTATTCCAAGCGGCGTTGGCGTTGCTGCAAATTCTTTTTGTTGCACTTCTTTTACATATTGTTTTGGAGGTGCTGAACCTGCTCCAGCATGCTGTTTTACGTGTACACTGTTTGATGGTACTTTAATTTTCATACCTGGCATAATTAAATCTGGATTGCTAAGTTGTGTATTTGTTTTTTTCAACGTATCAAAATCCACTCCGTACTTTTTCGCAATTTTCCAAAGGGTATCCCCTTTTTGCACGATATGAATTTTCAAATTTTCCCCCTCCTGTATAACTTATCTATAAGTAACAAATCTCATGAAGTAACCCTTTCTAAATAACGTTAACCTCTTTTCACTTGTATCACTTCTTCGATTTTCGATATCATTAGAAGCGGAATAAGTATAAGATAATCGCAATGATTTCTTCAAAACAATGTATGCCCATTTTGTTCTCGTTATGATTATATGTACGAAAAAAAGCAACGGGAATCCGCTGCTTTACACACGCTCTAACATACGATTTAATGCAAGAACCGCTTCTTCAGTTACTTGTTTATCTACGCTAATGACGTTAATTTCTTCTCCTTTTTCTATCGTTTCAAGTGCCCATAATAAGTGCGGCAAATCAATTCGGTTCATCGTTAAACACGGACACATAAAGGGGTTAAGTGAAACAATTTCTTTATCTGGATGTTGTTGAATAATTCGGTTCACTAAATTCATTTCTGTACCAATCGCCCATTTACTTCCGGATGGAGCCGCTTCAATCATATCAATAATGTATTTCGTTGAACCTGCATAATCCGAAGCAGCTACAACTTCGTAGCAACATTCCGGATGTACAATAATATTCATGTCCGGATGATTTTTCCGTACGTTCTCAATGTTTTTCACTGTAAAGTTTTGATGAACTGAACAATGCCCTTTCCATAAAATCACTTGAATTTCTTCTATATCTCCATCGTACTCTAATGAATCAGTATGTGGATCCCATACTGCCATTTTATCTAACGGGATACCTAAATCGTACGCTGTATTTCTTCCTAAATGTTGATCCGGTAAAAAAACGAGACGCTCTTTTTGCGTAAACGCCCATGATACCATTTGTTTTGCATTAGAAGAAGTTACTGTTGCTCCGCCATTACGACCACAAAACGCTTTAATTGCAGCCGTAGAGTTCACATACGTTAACGGAATCATCGTATCTCCAAATAATTTTGTGAGCTCTTTCCACGCTCTTTCTGTTTGTTCTATATCTGCCATATCTGCCATCGAACACCCTGCACGCATATCTGGCAAAATAACAATTTGATCATCTGTCGTTAACATATCTGCTGTTTCTGCCATAAAGTGTACACCGCAAAATACAATATATTTCGCCTCTTTATTGCTCGCTGCAACTTGCGCAAGCTGAAGTGAATCTCCTGCTGCATCAGAAAATTGTACCACTTCATCTTTTTGGTAATGATGTCCTGGAATAAATAGCGTTTCCCCCATTTTTTCTTTAATTTCACGAACCCGCTTTTCCATATTTTCTGTTGACATCGTGTAATAACGCTCTGGTAACATCGTTTCAATCGGTTGTACTTTTTCTAAAATACTCATATTTCTTTCTCCCCCTCTAAGCCACTTTCCTTACGCCTCAATATTGAAACTAATATCAAGTGCTTTCACTGAATGTGTTAACGCTCCAAGTGAAATATAATCTACCCCTGTTTTTCCGTATTTCGATAAATCTTCAATGGTAATACCTCCTGAAGCTTCTGTAACAATGGCACTTGGTACAATCTTTGAAAACTCTCGAATCTCATCTGGCGTACGGTTATCAAACATAATAATATCCGCACCAGCAGCTACAGCCTCTCTCACTTGTTCCTCAGTTTCTGTTTCTACTTCTACTTTCACCATATGTCCTAATTTTTCTTTCACCGATGTAACAGCTTTCGTAATAGAACCAGCAAAAGCAATATGATTGTCTTTGATCATGACACCGTCATATAAGCCGAAACGGTGATTAAATCCGCCTCCGCATACAACTGCATACTTATCAAACATACGTAGCCCTGGCATCGTTTTTCGCGTATCACAAATGCGTGTATGGCTGCTATCTAAGGCACGAACAGCCTCGTATGTCATTGTCGCTATCCCACTCATACGCTGGATAACGTTTAATATAACGCGCTCTGCCGTTAATAACGATGCGATTGGTCCTTGGACAGTTGCAATTATTTCGCCTTTTTCTACAAGATCTCCATCTTTTTTATGAAGCTCCACTTTAATTCTCTCATCAATTAATTTAAACCCTTCTTCAATGACTAAACGTCCCGCAAAGACTCCTGTATCCTTTGCAAGAAACGTTCCTTTTGAAAGTAAATTATCTGGAAAAATAAGCTGAGATGTTACATCTCTTTCTCCTATATCTTCTAGAAAAAATCGATTTAATGCTTCTTTAACCTTTATCGTATTCATAAAGCCCCTCTTCCCCTCATTACACAAGTTGTAGTTTTCTTTTCACTCGAACGATTTCTTTTTTTACGCTATTTCTATGTGGGTAATCACTTCGATAATGGCCACCAATGCTTTCTTCTCTTTGCAAAGCTGATACGACGATAAGCTCACAAACTGTTAACATATTCATAAGCGTTATCTCTTCATTTGTAAGAACATCATGTTGTAATATCATATTTCGAACACCGTACTTACTAAGCCATCTCTTTGCATAAGATAAACTTTGCTCTGTTCGCACAATCCCAACATATTTCATCATGCATTCTTGTATTTCTTCTTTCGTCGGCAAATGATTCAAAACGATAAACTTCTTTTCCTTCTCAGCAAAGTTGTTCAATCTGTCTTTTGTCGCTTTCGTTAAAAGATGCTGTCCTATTCTTTTTCCAAACACAAGACCTTCTAATAATGAATTACTCGCTAATCTATTTGCTCCATGAACACCGTTACAAGCTACTTCACCGACTGCATATAAATTTGGAATAGACGTCTCCCCATCAATGTTTGTTTTCACGCCACCCATATGAAAATGAGCACCGGGTACGACTGGAATGCGTTTTTTAGTAATATCAACACCATTCTTTTTACACAATGCTGATACAGTTGGAAAACGTTCTTCGAAATTTTGAATAGACTCGATATTCAAATACACTTTTTCACCCGCCAAAAGCTGTTCATGAATCGCTCTTGCCACTACATCACGCGGTGCGAGATCATGATCTGGATGTATATCCATCATAAAACGCTGCCCTTTTCCGTTTATAAGGACAGCTCCTTCACCGCGGACTGCTTCAGAGACGAGACCGCAGCATCGCCCGCCCGCATATAACATCGTTGGATGGAATTGTACAAATTCTAAATCTACAAGCTCCCCACCCGCGCGGTACACCATCGCAAGTCCATCACCCGTAATTGTTTTGTCATTAGAAGTAAAAGCATACAAACCACCAATCCCGCCTGAGGCTAACACCGTATAATCTGCATCATAACGCTTCAACTTCCCTTCACTATCTCGCGTTAAAACTCCAGCACATTTTTCGTTTTCTATAATAAAATCAAGCACCATTTCCTGTTCCACTACCGTAACATGCGGAACTACTTCTTGAATGAAATGCTCTAATAAATTCTTTCCTGTTGCATCGCCACCTGCATGTAAAATACGCCGCTTCCGATGTGCACCTTCTTTTCCAAGGTGAGGGCCCGTTTCATCTCCATCAAATTTCATTCCATTTTCAATGAGATGATTCATTTCTTTCGGCCCTTCTTCAACTAAATAACGAACCGTATCTTCATTGTTATAATGACATCCTGCTACTAACGTATCTTCAAAATGATCATTTGGATTGTCATATGTAGCTACGGCTGCGGCAATTCCACCTTGTGCTAAATATGTATTATTATTACGATTTGTTTCCTTTGTGATAATAATCACATTCTTTTCGTGACAAATCTCTTTTGCAACACGAAGTGCCGCAACGCCACTTCCAATAATTAAGACATCTGCACTTGGCATAATTGTTGCCTCCTACTTTACACTTTTCAACTGTCTTGACACCTATATTTACATAGTTTTAAAATAATGACAAGAGTTTTTTTATAATTCTTATTTTCACTACCATTTAAAAAAATAAAAGAAATGTAACTCTTACTAGAGAGAGGAACTTACATGATGATATATCTTGATTATGCAGCTACTACACCTATGAGCGCGGAAGCATTACAAACATATACGAAAGCAGCATCGCAATACTTCGGAAATGAACAAAGTTTACACGATATTGGAGGAACGGCCTCTTCTTTACTACAAGTTTGTAGAAAAACATTTGCCGAAATGATTGGCGGAAAGGAACAAGGGATATTCTTCACGAGCGGTGGGTCAGAATCGAACTACCTTGCGATTCAGTCCCTTCTCAATGCCCAAAATAAGAAGCATATTATTACGACACCTATGGAACATGCATCCATTCGAAGTTATTTTCAATCCTTACAATCAAAAGGGTATACAATTACTGAAATTCCTGTTGATAAAAATGGACTCATTCGTTTAATAGATTTAGAAGAAGCTATTACAGAAGATACTATTCTAGCAAGTATACAGCACGGAAACTCTGAAATCGGAACCGTTCAAAATATCGCAGAGATTGGGGCACTTTTAAAAAAATATAACGTTTTATTTCATTCAGATTGTGTACAAACCTTTGGTAAACTTCCTATCCATGTTTTTGAGATGGGGATTGATAGTCTTTCTGTTTCAGCACATAAGATATACGGACCGAAGGGTGTTGGCGCTTGCTATATCAATCCGCAAGTTCGCTGGACACAAATATTTCCGGGGACTTCTCACGAAAAAGGATTTCGTCCAGGTACAGTGAACGTTCCTGGCATCGCAGCTTTTTTAACAGCTGCTGAGAATATATTAAAAAATCAACAAGAAGAAAGTTTACGTTTTAAAGGGTTACGATCTTACTTTTTAGAGCAAATACGAACACTTCCGCTAAAAATTGAAGTAGAAGGTCATTCTACTTCTTGTTTACCACATATTATTGGGGTTACAATAAAAGGAATAGAAGGCCAATATACAATGCTAGAATGTAATCGCCGCGGTATTGCCATTTCTACCGGAAGTGCTTGCCAAGTTGGTAAACAAGAACCTTCGAAAACAATGCTTGCAATTGGAAAAACGTATGAAGAGGCAAAACAATATGTCCGCTTCTCTTTCGGACAACAAACAACGAAAGATCAAATTGATACTACTATTCATGCACTACACACAATTGGAAATCAATTTTATAGAGGTGTTAAATCATAATGAAACAAAATGAACAAAAAAAGATTTTAGGTGAAGAAAGACGACAGCTTATCCTTCAGTGGCTTCTCGCTGCAAATGAACCGTTATCCGGAAATGAACTATCGAAAAAGACAAACGTAAGTAGACAAGTTATCGTGCAAGATATTTCCTTGCTTAAAGCACGAAACGAACCGATCATTGCGACTGCTCAAGGCTATTTATATTTAAAACCACAAGAAAAACAGCAAGCTTTCGAACGCGTAATTGTATGCCAACATAAGCCAGCAGAAGTACGTCAAGAACTTACAATGCTTGTTGACCACGGCGTTACAATTAAAGATGTAAAAGTTGAGCATCCTGTATACGGTGACTTAACAGCATCTATCATGGTAAGCAATCGCTTTGATGTAGAGCAATATTTACAAAAAATCGAAAACACAAATGCTTCCTATCTATCGCAATTAACAGACGGTATTCACTTACATACTATTGAGGCAGATTCAAAAGAAAAATTAGATGCTGCTTGCGAGGCTTTAGATAAAGCAGGATTTCTCGTTTATTAATGTAAAGCACAGAGTTTTTATAATTCTCTGTGCTTTTTTAATGCTATAATATTGTAATCAATTGTAAAGGAGATCAAATATGAGAATTGAACTCGTTCACTTTAGCATTGGCAAACCGAAACAAATGAAATATGGCGAAGATAAAGAAATGATAACAGGTATATGTAAAGATTCTACGGAAGAAGCTTTTCTCTCAAAAGATGGCTTCCTTGGTGATGACGTAGCTGATTTAAAACACCATGGGGGACCTGATCGTGCAGTTTGTGTGTACCCACACGAGCATTACGCACTATGGGAAGAAGAATTCCAAACAACACTCCCCACTTCTGCATTTGGCGAAAACATTACCGTAACAAATATGTTAGAGCGTGATGTTTGCATCGGAGATACATACAAATTAGGTGAAGCAATCATTCAGGTGACACAAGCAAGAGTACCTTGTAGCACGATTTCAAAACGCCTCGGTATTCCTGGCATACTGCCGCGCATTGTAGCAACTGGATTTACTGGCTATCTATGCCGCGTTCTTCAAGAAGGTACTGTACGTAAAGATTCAAAAATCACATTACTAAAACGTCAACCGAGCAATTTTTCTGTCTTGTTCTCTAACGAAATTTATTTTCATAATAGAAAAGATAGAGATGGCATCGAAAAGATTCTTGCTGTTCCAGAACTAGCTGACGTTTGGCGTGGTCAATTAGAAGAGCGTCTTGCGAAGTTAAAATAAAGAATCCCACCATTTATAGGTGGGATTTTATTGATCTATCACACGGTATAACCTAACTCCCCCTTATAACCAATAAGAAGAATAACTCCCCAGTACCGTAACAGAAAAACCGAGTGCTTCAAGTTCCATCGTTACGCCTGGCAATAATACATCATCATATGCTTTATCGACATCAATCAAGAAAAAGTAATTTCCAAGTCCTGTTTTCATCGGGCGCGATTCAATTTTTGATAAGTTTAATTTTCTCCATGCGAAAGCTGATAACACTTGATATAGTGCCCCTGCATAATCAGCAGGTAACGTTATCATAAGCGTCGTTTTCTCTCCGCGGTTTTCTCCATTATTTGAGAGTATTGCTTTCTTTTTCTTATGGAGCACTAGGAAACGTGTATGATTATTTTTATGTGTATGAATGCTTCGTCTTACAATCGTTAATCCGTATTTCTCTGCAGCTGCTTCATTTGCAATGGCAGCAATTTTTTCTTCAGGATGTTCTTTCACATATTGCGCAGCAGCACTTGTTGATGTCATATCTCGAGCAGTTATCCCTTTTAATTCTTCATTTAAAAACTTATGACATTGGGCAATAGCGTGTGGATGAGAATGCACTGCATATACTTCTTCCCACACTTCTGCATACTGCGGATGTACAAGTAAATGTTGCTGAATGGGCACTGTAATTTCTCCTACAATAGAAAGTGGTTGCTCATGTACAAGATAATCAACCGTTATATTCACTGAACCTTCTATGGCATTTTCTAGTGGTACCACTGCATAATCTACATTTCCATTTGCAGCTGCATCCATACAATCTGGGATCGTTCGATACGGTACATGCTCTGCTTCCGGAAAAAAACGACTCACCGCCATATTTGTAAATGTTGCTTCTGGTCCTAAATATCCTACTCGAATCATCGTCTTTTCCCCTCTTTTTCGTTTTCTTACTGTTATACCATACTTTTTTATATTCTTCTATGTAAATTTCGAATATTAAAAAAAGACTAGCATTTGCTAGTCTAAATGTTTCCTATATTCTCTTTGAGCAAAAAAGAAATAAACGATGCATGCAACAATATAAAATAGAATAAACAAGCCTACTTTTCGTAATGAACCATCCATAAAGATTGTATTATGAAATGTATATAACGCAACCGCACTATGCATACTTCCTACTATAATTGGCGCAAAAAATAGCATACATAATTGCCAGCGAGAAATCTTCCACACTTCTTCTTTCGTCATTCCAAGCTTAGAAAGCGCCCCGTACTGCTTTCGATCCGATGCAATATTATGAAACCATTTAAAGTATACGATACTACACGATGTAAGGAAAAATAATATACTAATGAATGAGCCTACAAATAGAGTAATATCGCCGCCCTTTTTCATAGTTACATAAAATTCCATATTACTTCGAAATGCATGATCTTTATCTTGTTTCATATGTTTCCGTAAATCTTCATTTAATTCTTTCGTATTTTCGATACTTGGTAATGTATAGCCTCTATATATCATTTTTTCAGAATCAGGAACCTGATTTGCTATACTGTCAAAGTCTTTATCATTCATGACGAAGAACAGACCGTTAATGTGCGAAGGATGATAGTTAAATTGGACCCCTTCCTTTTGACCGTTAAATACGAAGGAATAAGTTTGATTCATTACTTGTAGTTGAATCTCTTTTTGATCATATACATTCGGATGATTGTATTTATTATAATAAACAAGTGTGACTGTTCCTTTTTTAGGATGATACGTTTTCTGTTTTTGTTTTCTCGCCTCTTGATTGTATTCACTTTGTTTAATGAGTGGCGCTACTTCTGTTTCTCCCTTATTGGTCTGAAAAGATGCATACACTCCAACAAAACTCATAGATTGAAAGTCATCATATCTATATTGGTGCAGTAATTGTTCAACCGTACCTTCCTCAAAGACTTCATGGGTAGAAACACCTTTTTCTATGTATGAAAATGAGTGTGCGCCCCCATCTCGCCACATATCTTGCATGCTAGAAAAATATAAAAACACCGTACCTGTTGCTGTAACTACAAACCTCGTTGCCATAGACATCAGAAAGAAAAAGCGACCATTTTCCTTCATTCGATGTGACAATTGATTCACTATAAATAAATACGGATATGTATACATAATCTTTTTATTTCGTTTTATTATTTCTAATATTTGAGCAGTGCCGTGTGTAAAAGAAAAATACGTTCCGAAAGAGACAAGTATAGACACAGGGAAAAAATAGACCGCTATCGTTAGTATGGTCGCTTGTAACGCTAACGTATATCCTATACCTAAACAAATAAATCCAAATATACAAAGCCACATTGATGTTTTCTTCTCTTTTTTATCTGCTCGAAATTCTTTCAATAACCGAATGATTTTTATATTCCATATACGTAAAGCACTTATAAATGATAAGACAACAAATACGACCATATACGCAATAAATGTTCCCCCAATTGCTCTCAAGTCAAATATGACAGGGAGTTCTTTCGGAAGCCCCAGTAACATACTAAACACCATAAAGAAGAGCTTTAAAAAAATCATGCCAAGCCCAATACCAAAAATATTAGCAAATACCCCGATCAACATTTGCTCGGTCATAATTACGCCAATTACGTTAGATTTCGTTGCTCCCATTAACATATATAATCCTAATTCTTTCTTACGTGCCTCTATGAAAATAGAAGTAGAATACAAAATAAATATGACGAAAAAAGAAATGATAATAACATTACATATGATCAGTCCCCAGCGTACGTTTTGATACCACATCGTCTCTTGCATATACGGATGTACAATGACGGACATGTATGCAAAAGACGCAAATATCGCAAAACAACTACTTAAGAAAAATACTTTATAATTACGCCAATTTCCTTTTATATTTTGCAGCGCTAGTTGCCGAATGTTCATCTATCGTCCTCCTGTAACTTACTACATAGGCAAAAAGCTAGAGGTTCCCCTAGCTTTTTACGTGTTTTAAATATCCTCTTTGCGCGATCATAAAGTAAATCGCAGAAGCTAAAATGTATGCTCCAATTACAAGCGCACCTGATTTCCATAAATCGAGATAAAGCATTTTTCCTAACGTATGAAGAGCAAATCCACTATGAATAGCGCCGATGACAATTGGGATAAAGAAGATAACGCCCATTTGTCGAATTGCAATTTTACGAATTTCTTTATCTGTCATACCGATTCTCTTTAACGATTTAAATTGAATACGATCTTGTTCTTTATCGTTAAACCATTTAAAGTATGTCATACTACAAGCGAAGAAGAAGAATAGTACTACTACGAAGAAACCGATAAACATTGTAATTGCCCCTGATTCCCTTATATTTTTATAAGCGAGCACCGAGTTGTTTAGTTCTCCTTGTTTATCTGGTACAATTTCCTTTTTCAAATCTAACACAAGATCTTCTGTACTTTTCCAGTCTTCTATATAATAACCGTAATATTTCGTCTTTTCTTCATCCGGTACGAGCTTTGCGTATTTCTCAAAATCTTGATCATTTACAATGAGATATTCACTATCATTAAAAACAGAAAAAGGAGTTGGCTTATTTAATTGAACAGACTGCGTTTGTCCGTTAATTTTAATTTCATGCGGTTTCGTACGATCTATCTTCATCATATCGTTCGCCATATCCGTTATGACCATCGTTGCACTACCTGGTGCATTATGAACTTCTCTAACTTGCTCTCTTTTTTGTTTACGTACTTCAGCGTTATATTCTTTTTCTGAAACAATCGCCATTGGCATTTCATGTTCACTGTTAAACATCGTGATTTTTTGAGTTCCAGGAAGTTTTACGTACGTTACTTCTCGCGCTTCTTCAAATCCGTGTTTTTTTATTAATTGTTTTGCTTTTCCTTCTTTGATGACATTATGCGTATATATTCCCTTTTCCTCATACGAAATAGCATGCGGGGTACTAGTTACTGCCTTATAACTCATATCCTCAAAAAATACGTACAGCGTACCAACTGCTGAAGATACTACCGCCGTAATGATAGAAATTACAAATAAAAAACGAGCATTATCTTTCATTTTATAAATAAGATTGCTAAGTACAAACATATTTGGATATGTATAAAAAGATTTTTTTCGTTTTTGTAACGCCTTTAATACAACTGTACTACCTTGTGTAAACAGCAAATAAGTTCCGCCTATCGTCAGCCCTACAATCGGTAAAAACAGAATGATAAAATTCATAAATGTTACTTGGAAGCTAAGTACATATGCAACAATAATACATCCTATACCAACTACGCATAACCATGTAAATGCAAAAGGCTCTACTTTTTGTTTTCTTGCTTCTCTTAATAAATCGATAATTTGCAAGCGTCCTACTGTCCAAACGCTAAACAATGATAGGATTAAAAATAGAATAAAGTATACACCTGCTGTAATCAAAACCGCTTTACTATTCCATACGAGTGGAAGTGTTTTATCTATTTTCAATATTACGCTTAATGCTTGGAAGAATAATTTTGAACAAAGCATACCAAGTCCAATACCTACTACAATTGCAATACTACCTAACATAAGCTGCTCTAATATAATCATTCGGCCGAGCTGCGATTTCGTTCCGCCTATTAATGTTAGTAGACCAAACTCTTTTTTTCTTGCTCGTAAAAACGTTGAATTTGCATATAAAATAAAGAGTGCTGAGAAGATGACGACAATATAATTCATCGATTCTAACCCTTTTGAAATCATCTCCCTCATACTAATATTACCGCCTACAACATCTGGATGATAAATGAAGGAAGCATACATGAAAAATACGACTATCGATAAACAACTACTTATAAGAAACGCTTTATAATTACGCCAATTTCCTTTTACATTATTAAGCGCGAGCTGGCGAAAGTTCATGATATTCCCCTCCTAGCATCGCAAGTACGTCCAGAATTTCTTGGAAAAAGGCTTGTTTCGTTCTTCCCTTATGTATTTCTGAGAAAATCTCTCCATCACGTATGAAAAGAATACGTTCGCAATAACTCGCCGCTACTGGATCATGCGTTACCATTGCAATTGTTACTTTCTTTTGTTCATGCAAATCTTGCAACGCGCTCATTAATGATTTTGCCGACTTAGAATCTAAGTTTCCAGTTGGCTCATCTGCTAAAATTAGCGTCGGTTCATGAATAATCGCTCTCGCAGCTGCTGCACGTTGTTGTTGGCCACCGGATACTTCATATACCTTTTTATTTAAAATGCCCTCGATATTTAAAAACTTTGCAATCTCAAGCACTTTTGCATCGATTTCATTTACAGATTTCTTCGCCATTACAAGTGGTAAAATGATATTTTCTTTAATCGATAACGTATCAAGTAAGTTAAAATCTTGGAAAATGAATCCTAAATGTGTACGGCGAAACTCCGCCAATTTTGCAGCACGCATTTGATTAATTTCTTCCCCATTTACAAGCACATGACCTGAAGTTTGCTTATCAATTGTTGCTAATAAATTTAAAAGCGTTGTTTTTCCGCTCCCTGAAGGACCCATAATCCCTACAAATTCGCCTTCTTCTATTTTAAAATTTATATCATTTAAAGCAGTCGTTGCTACTGAACCTTTCGATTGGTACACCTTCGTTAATCCTTTTACTTCAAGAACACTCATTTCTAATCCCCCTATGTGTTTTCTTCTTACATTTACTATAAGAAAAATAAGAAAAAGAAACGAGTGATTTCCCTTACAAAACGTTTTGTTATCTTACAGTTTTGTCATTTTTCTCATTAATGTATGATATTCTTCATCTTTTGCAAATTGGAACGTGAATGTTGTCCCTTCCCCTTCAGCCGATTGCACATACATACCGTGATGTAAATTATCACAAATTTCCTTCGTAATATATAAACCCATTCCAGTCGCTTCTCTCGTTTTCCGGCCATTTACCCCTGTAAAGAATGGATCAAATATACGCTTTACATCTTGCTCTGGAATACCGATTCCATTGTCCTTAATATGTAATAACACCTTTTGATCTTTCTCTTCAATTCGAAATTGAATTTCCTTTTTCTCTGCTTCCGAAATTTTTGTATACTTAATTGCATTTACAACAATTTGTCCTATAGCAATACTGAGCCATTTTCTATCAGAGGCAACCATACAAGTATCTTCCTCAAACATCACTTTCGGAAATACAGACGATTGAATGAAGGACTTTCTATTTTCATTAATAATACCTCTAATAATATCTATCACATTTACTACTTCTACTTTATAATCTTTCGCAAACTGCTCTAACCTTGCCATATGTAACGCTAAATCTAAACCATTTAGTATGCGATTATTTTCTTCACGAATACTTTCAACTGTTGCCCTTGCTTCACGATGCTCTTTACCAAACTTCTGTAATAGTAACTCAATAACAGATACCGGTGTTTTCATTTGATGAATCCATTGGTTCATAAATATCATTTGCTGTTGTTCTTTTGCATGTTGTTTATGAACTTCATTCATATATTGCTGTCTTAATAGCGTAAACGATTCAACGACCATCTCTTGCTCTGCCGTATAAGAAGTATCAATAAGTAAGGAATCATGTAATGTATTTCCGCCAGTAACATACTTTTTAATCCTCTTTAAAAACACACTCCGTTTTCGGTAATCGTAAATGAGATATACAGTAAAAACAACTGTCCCTAATAAAAGTCCGTATAACCACGTATTCCAATCAATAGATCGCTTTTCTAAAAGACTTTGCAACTGCAAAACGAGCCCAAATAAACAGAGGCTAACAATGTAAGAAAGAATTAAAGAAAAGCGGTCCATGAGGTAATCTTTAACCTTCATGTCCTTCTCCCCACTCTGTAAGAAGCGCATAACCGTATCCACGTTTCGTTACAATTGCATTTTTAATGCCTAGCTCCTCTAGTTTCTTTCTTACACGTTTTACATTTACGGTTAATGTATTATCATCAACAAAAGCTACCTCATCCCAGAGGGCTTCTAACAATTCTTCGCGCGTTACATATTGATCTGCTTGTTTCATTAAACACTCTAATAAGTAAAATTCATTTTTTGTCAGTTCTGTTTGTTGCCCTTGCCACTCAACAACGTGCTGAGATGGGAATAACAACAGTCCATTTACACCTAAACAATCGCTTTCTGCCGTGGAAGCATATTCACCATACCCACGACGAAGTGCACTTTTTACCTTAGCCATTACAATGTCTAAATGGAATGGCTTCGTAATGTAATCATCTCCGCCATTTTCAATTGCCATTACTTGATCCATTTCCCCCGTTCTTGCAGAAACAAAAATAATTGGTGCATTCGATACAGTGCGGATTTGACGACACCAATAGAAACCATCAAAATACGGTAAATTAATATCAAGTAACACGAGATGTGGATTTACTTTTACAAACTCATCTTTTATATGTCGTAAATCACTTGCTCGAAATGACTGATAGCCATACCTTTCTAAATGCTCCTCTAATATCCCCGCGATTTTTTCATCGTCTTCTACAATTAATATTTTATACATGTTCACTTTCTCCCCATAAAAAGTTCTTATAAAACCACTTCTTTTTCTATTATAAATTGAAAATTTAATTAGTGGGGATTTTTTCCTGTATAAATCAGACTTTTACGATATAAAAAAAGACTGCCATATTTCGGCAGTCTTAGTCGATAAATTCAAATTCATATTCAAGAATTTTTACAATATCTCCGTCTTTTGCACCACGTGCACGAAGCGCTTCATCAATACCCATTCCGCGCATTTGGCGAGCGAAACGACGTACAGATTCATCACGTGAGAAGTCTGTCATCTTAAATGTTTTCTCGATATCGTAACCAGAGATAACAAACGTGCCATCACTTTCACGTGTAATGTCAAATTTAACACCTTCAGTCTCAAGTTTGTACATTACACTTGTATCAGACTCATCCGCAACTTCATGTATTGGGAATTCAGGTGTTGTTTCTAATAAGTTCGCTACTTCAAATAATAAATCACGAACACCTTGTTTCGTTACAGCTGAGATTGGGAAGATTTTTACTTCGTCTCCCACTTTCTCTTTAAATGCTTGTAAGTTTTCTTCTGCATCTGGCATATCCATTTTGTTTGCAACAACAACTTGTGGACGCTCCGTTAAGCGAAGATTGTATTCTTTTAATTCATTATTAATCGTTACGTAATCTTCATATGGATCACGGCCTTCTAAACCAGACATATCAATTACATGCACGATTACACGTGTACGCTCAATATGACGCAGGAATTGATGACCAAGTCCAACGCCGGCATGTGCGCCTTCAATTAGTCCAGGAAGATCAGCCATAACGAAGCTGCGGTTATCACCTGTTTCAACAACACCAAGGTTTGGAACGATTGTTGTAAAGTGATACTCTGCAATTTTCGGACGTGCTGATGATACGACAGATAATAATGTAGATTTACCTACACTTGGGAATCCAACAAGTCCAACGTCTGCTAGTACTTTAAGTTCTAGAATGACATCACGTTCTTGACCTGGTTCCCCATTCTCAGCAATTTCTGGCGCTGGGTTCGTAGCTGTTGCGAAACGTGAGTTACCACGGCCACCGCGGCCACCTTTTGCAATTACAGCTGTTTGTCCATGTGTTACTAAATCCGCAAGAATTTGACCTGTTTTTTCATCTTTTACTACCGTTCCTGGCGGAACTTTAACGATTAAATCTTCAGCTTTACGACCGTGCTGCCCTTTACTCATTCCGTGCTGACCACGATCAGCTTTGAAATGACGTTGGTAGCGGAAGTCCATTAATGTACGTAAGCCTTCTTCAACAACGAAAACAACATCTGCACCTTTACCACCGTCGCCACCTGCTGGACCACCTTTTGGAACATACTTCTCACGACGATACGCAACCATTCCGTTACCACCGTCGCCGCCTTTTACATATATCTTGACCTGATCTACAAACATTATTTCACCACACTTTTTTCAATTGGTTGTAATATAACTGAGACTTCTTCGTCTCTTACTGTATAAGAAATGGAATACCATTTATTGTTTTGGTTCGCAAGCCAATTCTGTAGTTCTTCTACACTCGTTAGCTTACCACGAAAATCAAAAAAGAAACGAGCATTCTCCGCGTCACATTCAATTGTGATACAAACATAATTTTCAACATATACGTCTAAACTATGCTGAAGCATTGAGAAAAATTGATTCGTCCATGTACATACAGTCTCATCTAAGTGAGATAAGTTATGTAAATTCCCTAATACTTCGTACTCCAATAAGCACGGCTGCTGTTTCCAATTATATGTTAAAATCCACTCTGAAAATAAAGGCATTGATAGCCCCATCAGATTGGATTCTTGTCTCGCTTCTTGGACAAAACGATCGATGAGACTATGAATTTCTTCCACTTTTCCAAGGGAAAGGTTTCCTTTCACCATCTGCATACGATTGAGCCAATCATGTCTTGAATGGCGCAATGCATCTATAATTGTCCATTTTTTATTCATTTAGATACTCCTTAATATAGAAAAACTCTAACCTGCACTCAGGTTAGAGTTTTCCGTGAGTTCTTATGCTTCTTGAGCAACAGGATATACGCTCACTTGTTTGCGGTCACGGCCAAGACGCTCGAAGCGTACTACGCCGTCAACTTTCGCGTATAAAGTGTCATCGCCACCACGACCAACGTTAACACCTGGATAAATTTTTGTACCGCGTTGACGGTAAAGAATTGAACCACCTGTAACCGTTTGACCATCTGCGCGTTTAGCACCAAGACGTTTTGACTGAGAGTCACGACCGTTCTTTGTACTACCTACACCTTTCTTAGATGCGAAAAACTGAAGATCTAATCTTAACATACGTTACACCTCCTGCACTTTTTCTATTAAACGGATATACTTTCCGTAATCAAGTTCGATCGTCTTAAGCGAAACAACCAATCCTTCTAAAAGTATCTGTGCTTTTTCTGCTGTATGAACGTCTAAATCATTAGGCAATTCATACGTTAAGAATCCACCATCACTTCCGAGTTCAATAGTTGCCTGCACATTACAAAGTTCTTCCACAGCATTTATGGAACCAAACACAACCGCTGTAGTTCCAGCACAGACAAGATCTTGTCCATGTGGCGCATAATCGGCATGTCCAGTCATTTTAAATGATTGGATACTTCCTAATTTCGTGCGACTTATCGTAATTTTAATCATGTTAACCAGAATTAAGCGTTGATAGCTTCAACAACTAGCTTAGTGTAAGGTTGACGATGACCTTGTTTCTTACGATTGTTCTTTTTCGCTTTGTATTTGAAAACGATGATTTTCTTAGCGCGACCGTGTTTTTCAACTTTCGCAGTAACTGTTGCACCTTCTACAACTGGGCTACCAACTTTCACGTTTTCGCCACCAACGAAAAGAACTTTGTCAAAAGTAACAGTTTCACCAGCTTCAACATCTAATTTTTCAATGTAGATTTCTTGACCAGCTTCAACTTTGATTTGTTTTCCACCTGTTTCGATAATTGCGTACATACTTGCACCTCCTCTTAATTACTAAGACTCGCCAAAAACGAGGTAGACATAAATGCCTTTAAGGAACCTGTCTTGTGCGGTTGTAGCATATAGCCGTTTAGGTGCTATAAACTATAACATAAAGATGTTATCATGAATCATAGACTATTGTCAATGAAAGTTCTAATAACTATTTTTTCCGTTCTATAATTTCTTTTTTACTTCCAAAACGGATAATAGCGTACTTTTCGATCATATCATCTTTGAAATAAATTTCAAATGGAATATTTTTTTGTAATTCTTTTTGCAAAAATTGTTTTTGCAGTTCTTTAGGTGCAGAGATTAATACCGCCTCATCTTCTATATTTCCATATGTAATTAGCTCTCTCTCTAGCTCATACGCAATCGTTTCATATGACATCACATACCCTGTCGCTTTACACGGTGCACACTCTTCAAGTAATACGTCACGTAAAGAATGTTTTTTACGTTTACGCGTCATCTCTAAAATCCCTAACTCTGTAAACCCAAGCACCCTTGTATATGTACGATCATGTTGCATAGCAGCGATGAGACATTCTCTTATTTTTTCTTTATCTTCTCTTCTTTTCATATTAATAAAGTCAATTAATATCATACCACCAATATCACGCAGTCTTAATTGACGCGCTATCTCTTCAGCTGCCACTTCATTTGTACGAAGGACTGTATCTTGTAAATTCTGTTTTCCAGTAAACTTACCCGTATTCACATCAATTACAGTCATCGTCTCCATTTGCTCCACAATTAAATAAGCGCCATTCGGGAGCCACACAATTTTTTGAAGTGCTTTCTCAATTTCACGCTCTATTCCAAAATGGTTAAACATTGAAGATTTTTCATTATAAAAGGACACTTTCTCTTTACCAACTTTTTCTTCTAACTCTTTTACTATACTTCTTGTATCTACAATTACTTTTTCAATCGTTTCAATCGGATTCTCTTGAAATACACGATCTAAAAAAGTCGCCGGTCGATGAAGTAGTAACGGTGCCTTTCCTTGGCCCTCTTTTCTTTTTAACTCTTCATATAACTGCTGTAACCTTTGCATTTCAGCTTGTATTTCTTCAATTTCTCCTTTTTCAGAAGCAGAGCGGAAAATATAACCTCCTGTCCCTTCCACTTCAATTTGGAGTAGTTGTTGCCTTCTTTTATTGTTTTTTATTTTCCGAGAAACCGCGCGCATTTCATCATATGGCATATAAACGACATATTTCCCGGTAAATTCTATGTTCGCTGTCAATTTTGGCCCTTTCGTATCAATTGCCTCTTTCACAACTTGTACGAGTACCGCTTGTCCTTCATGTATTCGATAAGAAGATGGTACATCATCGTACGAAAGATACGCATGTTTTTCTAAACCGATATTTACAAAAGCTGCGTTCATTCCAGCAATCGTTCTTACGATACGTCCAACATAAATATGCCCAACAATCTCTTGTTCTTCATTTCGTTTCCATAAAAACTCAACAATTTTCTTATTCTCTTCAATTGCAACGCGTTTTTCCGATCCAGCGTAGTTCATATATAACGTTTTCAAAATACTTTCCTCACTTTATAATCTTCTTTGCTTTTACAATAATAAAAGGTTAGTGCTAACGTCAACACTAACCGATTAATTCTTCAACAGATGAAGTTGTTCGTTTTTCAGTAAAATACGCATAAAGCAATTCATTTTCATCCAATGTGTAATGTTCTTTATATTTTCCGCGGACGATAATAGAATGCTTATAGCCTCTACGAAATTTTGTGAATATCTTATATAAATGATCTTCTGATTGCACCTCAATCGGTGCAATCTTTTCAATTCCTCTTTTGTTCCCATAATAACGTTCTAATAAAAAACGCATAAAGGCATACCGTCTTTGCTTCCATTCTTGATATAACGACACCGCTAAAAATATGAGTAGTACCCACATCATAATATTGTTACTATTCCAAAGTAACTGCCATCCTAGTATGACACTAAAAAAAACACATGATAATTTCATCATCTTTTCATGTGCTTGTAAATAAGGAAAACGATATGATAGTACGTTAAACAATACTTTTCCACCATCAAGAGGCCAAATAGGTAGTAAATTAAACGCTAAAATAATTATATTATTCCACATAAAGAAATAATATAATTCCGCATGAAGCCAACCAGCTTCAAACAACATATAGCCTACCGCCATCATCCAAATATGTTGAATAGGTCCTGCAATTACAACAACTAGTTCCTCTTTCAATGATTTATTCCCATGTTCCTCAAGCTCAGCCACACCACCAAACGGCAAAAGTTGAATCTTCTTAATACGCCAATTATAATGTGCCGCTGCAAAAGCATGCCCAAGTTCATGGATGAGAACGATACAAAATAACAGTAGTAACTCTTTAAAACGTGCCGTGAAAATACCAATGACAATAATAACCCAAAACAACGGATGTACTGAAATCTTTGTTAAAACATCTCTATATTTAATCAAATGAAATCACCTGAATCGGATCAATAAATTTTTCATCCTTTTTTATTGCGAAATAAAACTTACCATTTTTATTATTCGCATCATTATTCACTGTTCCAATTTTTTGTTTCTTTGAAACGTAATCATATAATTTCACTGACATATCATTTAAATTTGCATACCATGACTCCGTACCATCTGCATGCTGAATTTGAACTGTATTACCAAGTTCCTCTTTCTTGCCCGCAAAAACTACTAGCCCTTCATTCACTGACTCAACAGTTGCATTTGTAGCTGTTTGTACAAATACACCTTGGCCATTTTTTTGAAACCCTTGCATTACCTTTCCGGAAGCAGGAATGGCATAATCTTTTTGCTGAATCTTTTCTTCTTTTTTCTCATTAGGCGAATAGAACACGAGCGGTTTTCCAAACTGTTTTTCGTACCATTTCGCTACAGTAGCAAACTGAAATTCTTCTTTCATCACTTTTTCTGTAACAGCTTTAGCACCGTCAAAAGAAGCTGGTGCATTCTTATATAAAATAGCGACAGAAAGAACTAATATTACTGATAACAATACTTTGAAGAAAAACACTTCTTTTCGAAATAAAGGATGAATTTCCTTTTCTCCATCTTCAATAAATACTGTTTCACTATCAAAATTCCCTCCAGCAAAATACTGCTCTTCCTCCATCCTTTCTTGCTCTGCCTTCCTCTTCGCAATCCGTTTTTTAATTTCTTCTACACGTCTATTCTTCATACTGTCTCCTTTCTTTCGTTAAGCTAATGTACATAGAAACAGTTGTATACAGTTTGTACATATGTATGAGCTAGGTATGGAAGATATTCGTGTGAAGAAAAAAGAAAGCACTCCGCAAATATGCGAAGTGCTTTTAACGGATTCCAAAGAAGTTTTTCACCTTTGTAAATACCGATACCTTTTCTTGTTCAAATGCTTGTAATGGGACATTCTCACCCAACAAACGTCTTGCAATATTACGATAAGCTAACGCTGCTTTTCCGCTCGGTTGCAACGCTACAGGCTCACCTGTATTTGTAGCACGAATAACTTCATCATCATCTTCGACAACACCAAGAAGCTCGATTGACAATGTACGTACGATTTCATCAACATCTAACATATCCTGTTCATGAAGCATATGACTACGCACACGATTAATAACAAGTTTCGGTGGTTCAATATCCTCTTTTTCTAAAAGCCCGATAATACGATCCGCATCGCGCATTGAGGATACTTCTGGCGTCGTAACAACAATTGCTTTATCCGCACCAGCTACCGCGTTTTTAAATCCCTGCTCAATCCCCGCAGGACAATCAATTAATATGTAATCATAATCTTGACGTAATACTTGTATTAATTCATCCATTTGTTCAGGTGTTACCGCTGATTTATCACTCGTTTGTGCTGCAGGTAATAAATAAAGATCATCAAAACGTTTATCTTTAATAAGAGCCTGAGGTAAACGGCAACGCCCTTCAACGACATCAACAAGATCAAATACAATACGATTTTCCAGCCCCATTACTACGTCTAAGTTTCGAAGACCGATATCTGTGTCAATTAAGCACACTTTCTTTCCAGATAACGCTAGGGCTGTCCCAATGTTCGCAGACGTTGTAGTTTTACCTACACCGCCTTTTCCAGATGTAATTACTATTGCCTCTCCCACAGCTATACAATTCCCCTTTCTAACTTTGTTAAATTAGGTCTAAGATGAGTGAGAAGTTGCAGTCGATCGACAACAATGTGATTGTTCTCATTAATATACGCACATTCTGCCGCCTCCGCTCCGTCTTCTTTCTCTTCCGGAGCCCGCATTGCCACATCACTAATTCGAAGTTGCATCGGGTTCATAACAGATGCAGCGATTACAGCATCTGAATCCCCATAATAGCCCGCATGTGCAATTCCTCTTAATGATCCTACGACAAAAATATTCCCCCCAGCGATAACCGTTCCGCCTGGATTAACATCACCAATTAACAATAAATTTCCTTTTACATGTAAAACTTGTCCAGAGCGAACAATTTTGGAAATAGGGACGATTTCTGTTTCTTCTTTCCAAGCTATTGCTTCCTCTTTCGTTATAACATCACTTTCAATCGAATCCACAACGAGATTCTTTTTATTACGAATTAACGTACGAATCTCTTCTTGTTGGACTTCTGTTAAATAACGGTTTCCTACTTTCACATGCACTTCAATTAAAGAGCGTCCATCACCATCATAGTAATGTGTAGAAAGCTTTTCATCCAATTCCTTCAATAATTCAGAGAATGAACAACAATCATCTAAATGAAGGGTTATTCCGTCTTTTGTCCCTTTTATTGTTACATTTTGTTGCTTTTTTTCTTCCACTAAAGTTCACCCCACCGATTCAATTCGACATAAAATTAGAAAATCCTTTTTTCTTTTTCTTCCATCGCTTTTGAAAGACGCACTAAATATCGTCTCAGTGGGAAACAAACTATCAATAAGAAAATTGCATTTAGCAATAAAGTAGACAGGAGACGATCTGTGAAAAAGACATACGCCGACATATGAGTACGTCCTAACAAAGTTAAAAATCCATACACATAATACTCTAATGCTACTATGCTAGCTAGTACGATAGAAGTAACAATAAATAAATTCAATTGTAGTACCTTCATCACACTATAAACTAAATAAACTAAAATCGGATACGCAAAAATATATATACCAACAAGTTCCGTGTATACGGTATCAAATAAGAAACCAAATAATAGTCCGTAATAAATCCCTTGGACCGGACTATAGTACACAGTAATAAAACATAACACAATGATAAAGAAATGAGGTGATGCTATACTGTCTTTCCAAAAAACCTCTGTTGGAACAATAGTAGCAAACATATTTTCAAATAAAAAAGCAAAAAGGAGCAAAAGAGGAAGAGCTGCTCTTTTTAAAATCTTCATCATCTCTTCTCCCCCTCCTATTCTAATGGCGCTGAAGGCGTTTCACGTTTCGCAACTACAACATGCTCTACGTCATTTAAATCAGCGGCTGGCTTTACATAAGCTGTTTTTGTTAAACCGTATGGATCCTGCTGAACTTCAACGATTTTTCCAATTACAAGACCTTTCGGGAAAATATCACCGAGCCCAGATGTTACAACTAGTTGATCCTTATCTACCGGTGCATCAGAACCAATCTTTGTGAAAAGAAGTAAGTGCTTTTCTTTATCGTAACCTTCAATCAATCCAAAGATTTTCTCATTCCCTTGTACGATAGCAGAAACACGATTTGTTCGGCTCATAGAACTTAACAATTCTACTGATGATGTAAACTGAGATACACTTTTCACTCGTCCCACTAAACCTTGTGGAGTTAATACAGCCATATCTTTTTTTATTCCTTGCTGTGCCCCTTTATCAAGTCCAACTAAATCGTACCATTTATCTGGATTACGAGAAACAACAGTCGCTGGAATTTCAGTATAACCGCTATTTAACTTATCTTTACCCGTTAACTCTTGTAACTTCTTGTTATCATCTTCTAATTGTTTTACTTTCCCTGATAGACCTGCATAATTGTCTAATTTTGCTTTTAATTCTTTATTCTCTTCATACGTGCGCTTTACATCCTCTACATTTTCGAAGAATCCAGCTACGTATTTCGCTGGCTTTTGGAATACACGTTCTACAACACCGACAGTGTCTTTAACAAACTGCTCTGGCCATGTTAAACTGTTCCGTTCTTTCAATGAGATTCCAATCAATGCCACGAGAAGAATAATACTAACTAACAAAACAATTAATCTTTTGTTTAAGAAAAACTGTGGCACGTTCACACCCTCTTAATTTCATTGATTTTTATTTTGCAATATTATCGAGCAGCAGTTTTGAAAAGATCGATATTGTCTAATGCTTTACCCGTTCCAATTGCTACGCAATCTAATGGGTCTTCTGCAACAAGAACTGGCATATTTGTTTCTTCACTAATTACTTTATCTAAGTTACGTAGTAATGCTCCGCCACCTGTTAATACGATACCACGGTCCATAATGTCTGCCGCTAATTCAGGTGGAGTTTTCTCTAACGTATTTTTAACAGATTCTACAATGGCATCTACTGTATCTTTTAATGCATCTGCAATTTCTTCTGGCTGAATTAGTACTGTTTTTGGTAAACCACTTACTAAATCACGACCGCGAATTTCCATAGGCTCGATACCTTCTGGCTCGCCTGCAGAACCGATTTCTAATTTTAATGCTTCAGCTGTTCTTTCACCGATCATTAAGTTGTAGCTTTTCTTAATGTACTGAATGATTGAATCATCCATATCATCACCAGCAACACGAACTGATTGACTTGTTACAATACCACCTAAAGAAATGATTGCAACTTCTGTTGTACCGCCACCAATATCAACAACCATGCTACCAGTTGGTTCCCAAACAGGTAAGTTTGCACCAATTGCTGCTGCAAATGGTTCTTCGATAGGATAAGCATCACGAGCACCAGCTTGACGAGTCGCATCGATTACTGCACGTCTTTCTACAGCTGTAATACCAGATGGTACACATACCATTACATAAGGCTTACGTGAGAAGAATCCATTTGATTTTTGAGCTTGTTGAATGTAATATTTCATCATTGTTGCTGTTGTTTCGTAATCAGCAATTACACCGTCTTTCATCGGGCGAAGTGCCACAACGTTTCCTGGTGTACGACCAATCATTTGTTTTGCATCGCTACCTACAGCAACGATTTGTTTCGTATCAGTTTGTAACGCTACTACTGAAGGTTCACGTAAAACTACACCTTTTCCCTTTACATATACAAGCGTGTTCGCAGTTCCTAAGTCTATTCCAAGATCGCGAGTAAAGCCACCAAATCCAAACATATTATTTATCTTCCTTTCTTGTTTTCACGGACTCATTTTTTCTTACTTTATATTATAAAAACAGTACGTTTTTTATATCTTTATCCTTTTTGTAGATAATTTTCTACAAAAAACTCATAAATCACATTATAAAACAAAATAAGTAAAAAGCATAGTCTTAAATATGACCTTTTTCCTTTAAACTCACGAATTTATGGTCACCTATTATAATATGATCGAGCACTTCAATTCCGATAATCCGACCGCATTCTACTAAGCGTTTTGTTACTTCAATATCTTCTCGGCTCGGCGCAGGGTCTCCTGAGGGATGGTTATGAAGACATATGATAGAGGCTGCTGCACGGCGAAATGCTTCTTTAAAAACTTCCCTGGGATGTACAATTGAAGAGTTTAAACTTCCAATAAAAATCGTTTGCCTATGTATAACTTGATTCTTTGTGTTCAAATAGAGACATACAAAATGCTCCTGTTGCAAGAAGCGCATTTCTTCCATCATATATCTGGCGCAATCTTCCGGGCTTCGAATGCTGTATCTATTTTGATATTCTAAACGCACCATTCTTCTACCGAGTTCAAAAGCAGCGATGAGCTGTGATGCCTTCGCAACTCCAACACCATGTATACTCACTAACTCTTCTAGCGTTGCGTCTTTCAACATACGTAAACCATCAAAATGATGCAAAATTTTATCCGATAACTTTAAAACTGTTTCTTCTTTAGAACCTGTTCTGAGTAACACTGCAAGAAGCTCCCGATTGGATAAACTTCCAGCCCCTTCTAACAATAAACGCTCCCGTGGCTGTTCTTCTTTGACAACATCACGAATACCGTTCATTTCTCCACCCCTTTATTTGTTCTCTCAAAGAAAATCCCATGCAGTTTTACGCATGGGTTACATCAATATTAAATTGTTTTAATTCCCGAACAAGACGTGAAATTGGTAACCCAACTACACTATAGTAGTCCCCTTGAATATGTTGAACAAAAATAGATCCTTTACCTTGAATCCCATAACTTCCTGCTTTATCCAAAGGCTCTTTTGATGCAATGTATGTGTCAATTTCCTCTTCTGTTAATTCCCAAAACGTAACTTCTGTACGCTCGTAAAAAGTGACTGTTTTGTCCTTTGCTATAATTGCAACACCTGTATACACCTCATGTGTTTTCCCTGATAATAATTGCAACATTTCTTTCGCCTCAGCCCCATTAGATGGCTTTCCAAGAATACGCGACTCATATGTAACAATTGTGTCTGCACCTAACACAATATAATCACTGTTATTTTCTGCTACCGCAGATGCTTTTTGCAGGGCAAGGGACATAACAATATCAGAAGGCGATGAATACGCACCAATCGTTTCTTCTACTTCACTTACAACAATTTCAAATGGTACACCCGCTAACTCAAGCAATTCCTTCCTGCGAGGTGATCCTGAAGCTAAAATAATTTTTTTCATATTTTCTCCTTCCTTTCTCACATGAAGCAGAATCATTTATATCAATCGTATCAAAGGAATAGTTTGTCCACAAATAAAAGAAATATTATTTTCTCTAAACAAAATAATACTTCCTTACCAAAACACGATTATATTCCTGTCATAGAGAAAGCACTTTACTCTAAATTCAAAAGAAAAGAAAGAAGCCTCTACACTTCTTCCTTCGTCATTTCATTATCCTATTATTTCACCTTTTGTGAAACAATTTTTTCGTATGAAAGTATACCATCAATGATAACTTGATTTAATTTCGCTAATGATTCCTTATCATCTTTTCCATCCTTCACTGTTTGCACAGCTACCGACGTATACATATACAATTTCTTCGCTTCTTCCTGCTTCATACTTTTCCCTTCTTTTTCAATCGCTTTCCACTCTTTTTCGATTGCACTTATATCTTTTGCATTACTTTTTTCACTAGCTTGTACGCTAGAAGCATATTTTGCTAAATGAGTATATAATGGCTGTACTTTTGTTAAAAACGCCCCGATTTCTTTATCATCTTTAAGTAACGCTTTATCTGTTATATTCCAGTCCTTTTTCAATACGGAGACATTATCTTTTTTATACTGCGTCATTAATTGGTTTATGCCTTGTTCATCGCTAGCAATACCAACAACTAATGCATACTTATCACCGCTCGGTTTTAAGGCTGCTACACCTCCATTACCTTTCCACTCTTCAAGAGCGGCCTGTCCCTTTTCTTCAGAAGAATAGATTCCTCCTTGAACAAAAAATAATTTCATTGGATCTAATGACGTTCCTGTCTGTGCTTTTGTTTTTCCCTCTTTTGGTGCTGGTGTTTGTTCTGCCGTTCCACCCACCTTTGATTCTTCCTTTCGCATCTGCTTCGAAGCTGTTACTTCACTTCCTCCTGTCGCACCTTGTCCTTTCAGTAACTGTAGCATCCCCATCCCAAACGCCGTACCAATAATAATTGCAGTTGCAACGATTGCAATTAACGTATTGCTCCACTTCTTTCGATTTTTTTCCGTAGACGCTACTTTTGATTTTTGAAACGGAACAACGTTTTTTGGCCTTTCACTTTCTACTACCATCCAGTCAAATTCATCTTTCTTCTTCTCCTCATACTTCGCTTCTGTTCCATTCACTTTCACTGAGATCGTTCGTGATTGCTTGTCCATACACTCACACCTCACCTCTTATCGTTGTCCGCATCATATCATATTCATTTCACAAAAAAACGAGATATTTGTCAGAGGAATTCGCCAAATAACCCTATATATTTATCTTATATGTATGCATTTGACTTCATTTGTAGAACAAAAAAACTAGATAGTACAGACTATCTAGTTTTTTTCGCGAATATATTTTCGAACTTCCGAAATGAAATAAAGAGAACCTGTTATGATAAAAACATCATTTTCTCCAAGCATTTCAACCTTCGTATCAATTGCCTCTTTCCAATTTTCAAAAACTAATTTTGACTCTTCCTTTGCATACGATGCAAGCTCGCCTGCTGAAATAGCACGATCAAAGGCGAATGTTGTAAAAATAATTTCATCGGCGATGCTTTCTAATTGACCTACCATATTGTGCAATTGTTTATCACCAAGGGCAGTAAATAAAACTATTACATTTTTATCTTTGTAATGTGATTCTACCGTTTTCACAAGACTTTCAATACCTTCTGGGTTATGAGCACCATCTATAATAATATCCGGATTACTTTGCAGTTTTTCAAAGCGCCCCACCCAATACGCTTCCTGTAATCCCGTTCTTATTTCTTCTTCCTCAATTAAAAATGATAAGTATGTTTTTACATACATGACTGCCATAAGTGCAAGTGCTGCGTTTCCTACTTGATGGCTGCCTTTCATTGTGATTCGCACATCTTCAAAAGAGGCGAAAGGACAAGTGAAATCGAACTGTTCTCCATCTTCACTAGACTGTTTATGTAACGCTGTAAAATGGTTGCCCATCTCGTATAAGTTTGCCTGATTTTCCTTTGCAACTTTTTGAATGACTTGCAACGCTTCCTCATCTTGCACACCAGTAATAACCGGAACACCAGACTTAATAATTCCCGCCTTTTCATATGCAATTTCTCCTAATGTATTACCTAAAATATGCATATGATCGTGACCGATATTCGTAATAATCGTGAGAACTGGATGAATCACATTCGTAGAATCAAAGCGCCCTCCAAGCCCTGTTTCAAATAAAACAACATCACAGAAATTAACTTTACCGAAGTAACAAATTGCCATAACAGTAATAATTTCAAACTCAGTCGCTTCCCCTAAATCCGTTTCATCTAGTTTTTCAACGACTGGCTTTACCATCTTTACAAGTTCAGTAATCTCTTCATCTGCAATTGGTGTTCCATTCACACTAATACGCTCGTTAAATGTTTCAATATAAGGGGAGGTAAATGTTCCTACCTTATATTTTGCATTTTCTAACATGTAGCGCATATATGTTAACGTTGAACCTTTTCCATTTGTACCAGCAAGGTGAACACATTTTATGTGACGCTCCGGATTTCCGAGCTCTTCTAGCATCCATCTCATTCTTTCTAATCCCGGTTTAATACCAAACTTCAATCGGCTATGAATCCACCCTATCGCTTCTTCGTATGTATGTATCACGTATGCTTTCCCCTTTCAAAAAACAACCTTCATAACCCTATTATACGCAAAGAAAAGAGACTCACCAATATAGTGAGTCTCTAAAAAGCATTTTATTTCTCAAGATCTGCTAGACGTTGGCGAACTGCTTCGCGTTTTTCTAGGTAATCTTGCTCTTTCGCACGCTCTCCTTCAATAACTGCTGCAGGAGCTTTCGCTACGAAACCTTGGTTTGAAAGTTTCTTCTGTACACGTTCTACTTCTTTGTCGAACTTCTCAAGCTCTTTCTCAAGACGCGCTCTCTCTTCATCAAGATTGATAAGATCAGCTAACGGTAAGAATAACTCTGCACCTGTTACGATTGCAGTCATTGCTTTTTCTGGCGCTTGTAAGTCCGTTTGAATTGTTAATTCGCTTGGGTTACAGAAACGCTCAATGTAAGAGCTGTTTTTCGTAAGTTGAGCAAGTACAGCCTCGTCTTTTGCTTTAATTTGCATTTGAACTTTTTTGCTCATTGGCGTATTAACTTCTGCACGGATATTACGAACAGAACGAATGATATCAACTAGAAGGTGCATTTCTGCTGCAGCTTCTGCATCTTGTAAATCTTCGCGTACTGTTGGCCACGCTGCTACTGTAATAGATTCGCCTTCGTGCGGTAAATGTTGCCAAATCTTCTCTGTTACGAATGGCATGAATGGGTGTAATAGACGCATTGTTTGGTCTAATACGTAAGCTAAAATAGAACGAGTTGTTTTCTTAGCTGCTTCATCTTCACCGTATAGAGGAAGTTTCGCCATTTCAATGTACCAGTCACAGAAATCATCCCAAATAAAGTTGTATAATGAGCGACCAGCTTCACCGAACTCATATTTATCCATGTTACGTGTTACGCTTTCGATTGTTTCATTTAAGCGAGTTAAAATCCACTTATCTGCAACTGATTTTTCACCAGTTAAATCGATTTCTTCATATTTCATGTCATCCATGTTCATTAATACGAAACGTGATGCATTCCAAATTTTATTAATGAAGTTCCAAGTAGATTCTACTTTCTCCATGCTGAAGCGTAAATCTTGACCTGGTGCACTTCCCGTTGATAAGAAGAAACGCATTGCATCTGCACCGTACTTCTCGATAACTTCCATTGGGTCAATACCGTTACCAAGAGATTTACTCATTTTACGTCCTTGCTCATCACGAACTAAACCGTGAATTAATACATCTTTAAATGGACGCTCGCCTGTAAACTCTAAACCTTGGAAAATCATACGAGATACCCAGAAGAAGATGATGTCATAACCAGTTACTAGTGCATCTGTTGAATAGTAACGCTTGAAGTCTGCTGCATCTTCATTTGGCCAACCAAGTGTTGAGAATGGCCATAGTGCTGAACTGAACCATGTATCAAGTACGTCGTTATCTTGATTCCAGTTTTCAATATCTGCTGGTGCTTCTGTACCTACGTATACTTCACCAGTTTCTTTATGATACCAAGCTGGAATGCGGTGTCCCCACCATAATTGACGAGAAATACACCAGTCGTGAATATTTTCCATCCAACGTAAATATGTGTTTTCGAAACGCTCTGGTACGAACGTTACTTTCTCTTCTTCTTTTTGCTGAAGCGCTACTGCCTTCTCAGCAAGTGGAGCCATTTTTACGAACCATTGTGTTGATAAGTAAGGCTCAACAACTGCACCACTACGCTCACTATGACCTACTGAATGCATATGAGGCTCGATTTCTACTAATACGCCCGCTTCTTGTAAATCTTTTACTAACGCTTTACGGCACTCGAAACGATCCATACCGTTATACTTACCAGCTTTTTCGTTCATCGTTCCATCTTCGTTCATTACTAAGATACGTGGTAAGTCATGACGGTTACCTACTTCAAAGTCATTCGGGTCATGAGCTGGCGTAATTTTTACAACACCTGTTCCGAAATCTTTTTCTACATACTCATCAGCAATAATCGGAATCTCACGGCCTACGATTGGAAGTGTAACTGTTTTTCCGATTAAATGCTTGTAACGATCGTCTTCTGGATGAACCGCTACCGCTGTATCACCAAGCATCGTTTCTGGACGAGTTGTTGCAAGACGAATGTGGCCAGATCCATCTGTTAACGGATAGTTCATATGGTAGAATGCACCTTGAACTTCTTTATGAATTACTTCAATATCAGAAAGAGCTGTGCGTGTTGCCGGGTCCCAGTTGATAATATATTCACCGCGGTAAATTAAGCCTTTTTCGTATAATTGAACGAATACTTTATTAACCGCATCAGATAAACCTTCGTCTAATGTGAAACGTTCGCGAGAATAGTCTAGTCCTAAACCAACTTTCCCCCATTGTTGACGAATGTGAGAAGCGTATTCTTCTTTCCATTCCCAAGCCTTTTCAAGGAATTTCTCACGGCCAAGATCGTAACGTGAAATACCTTCTTCACGAAGTTTTCCTTCTACTTTCGCTTGTGTTGCGATACCCGCATGGTCCATTCCTGGAAGCCACAATACATCGTAACCTTGCATACGCTTCGTACGAGTTAAAATATCTTGAAGAGTTGTATCCCAAGCATGACCTAAGTGTAACTTACCAGTTACGTTCGGAGGTGGAATTACAATTGTATACGGTTGTTTCTTCTCGTCTCCTGTTGCTTCAAAATATTTGCCTTCTAACCACCACTGATAAAGGCCTTCTTCAACGGACATATGATCATATTTAGTTGGTAAATTCTTTTCCGTGTTTGACATTATTTTCCCTCCTTAAAATAAAAAATGCCCCTCATCCAAAAAAGGACGAGGGACATCGCGGTACCACCTTTATTTACAAACAAATTCAGGAATTTGCTTATACTCTTAATTTGATAACGGACAAATCCGTCTTTTCCTAATGAGAACTATTCCGTTCAGAAAAGATGCTCCAGGGCTACCTTCTAACATAACTATCTAGAGAATCTCCCAGCTAATGATTCTCCTCTCTGAAGACGTTTCTTGTTATACTCTTCCCCTTCAAGGCATTTATATGATTGTTAATTATTATATACAATAGTGTAAAAAACGAAACCTTATTCGTCAAGATAAATTTAATACTACAGCTTTTTGAGTAAAAAAAAGAAGATAAGTAACATCCTCTACTTACCTTCTTTATCCGTTCCCTTGCTGGGCAGCTTGTAATTGCGAAAGGAAATATTCTATATTACTAACGAGCCAATGCGCTTGTTGCAAACTCTTTACTCCGAGAAGTTCATTTTCCTCATTACGACGCTCTCTTCTTTTCTTATAAGACTGGATTTGCCGAATAAATTGCGATGGATACGTCATATACGCAAACATGAGTAGTTGCTCTTCTTTCGTAAAAGGGAAATTTTTTTGATACATTTGATACCATTCAAACCGATCACTTCGCGCAATTGGATATGTGTTTAAAGACCGAGAATAAAACCCTACAATATCTTGCACAGGTGTTGCAAACTTCGATTTTTCTAAACTAATAAAATAGCCATTCCGTTCATAATCAAATAAAAAATGATTAAGCGATACGTTACCATGTACAAAAGTAATGCGCGTTGTTTCTTTTTCTTTCATTGCATCGTTCCACTCATTTAATTGCTTCGTCGCAAACTCACGCGCCCTCATTACATGATGATAGTACGTACAATATTGCAATTCAAACGGAGACATATACCACTTCGCTTCCGATTCTACAAGAAACTCTTCTAACATCTCTCCATCACTTTCCCAGCGATCGGATATATTTGTATAATGTTTTTCTAAATCCTCTTCTGTATACGTTTCTTCTTTTACCGTTTTTTGATGCAACGTTCCGAGAGTCTGAAACATTTTATGGTATTGATCATTATCCTCGCCGTTCCCTTCCGCACGCTCTAACCAAGGCATTAAATAATAATTATACGTACCGTCACTTAAAATATAATTTCCGTCCGTCGCATGATATATAGGTACATAATTTGAAAAACCTTTCTCCTTTAAATATTGAATATGATGCAAAAAGTTATTCCGCTCTAACTTCCTGCCTTCTATTTTCTTGAGCGCATATGGACCTTGATTCGTATAAATTTTCGTCACACTTCCGTGCTCTTCCATATGCTGCGTATCCAATCTATATTGCCTTACAATGGGTTCATAACGATTTCGTAATTCCATATCCATACGAATAACCCTTTCTATTCAAAACATAGCCTTTAGAAAAATAAGTGAGTGAAAACACTCACTTATTTCGCTTTTGCTCTTGAAACAGGAATATAAATAATTTGTCCTGTAGTTAAATATATATCTTCTGTTTGATTGACACGGTATAAGTTTTGTACAGATGTTTCATAACGTTCTGCAACAGATTCGATCGTATCTCCTTCTTGCACGAAATACATTCTTAACTTTGTAAATTCTTCTTCCGGTTCTTTCGTAAATAATTTCGTTAAATAAAGCGCATTTTCATCTCGCTGTGAATACGTTTCTTCTTCTTGCTCTTCTTGTTTTTTCGCTTTTTCTTTCTTGAAATCTTTTCGTCCGAACAATTCAAATTGCGGCGTTGTTTCTTTCTCCTCTTCACGCTCTACAAATTCATGTTCTTCTATTTCCTCTTCTTCTACTTCCTGCTCTTTTCTTTCTTCTAGTTGGAACGGTTCAAACGCGTAATCTTCCCACTCATCTGATTCCTTATAAGCTGGTTCTTCTACTTGCGGCGTCGGTCTATTTTCATCCTCTTGCGCTGAATCAACTTCCAACTCAGCATACGCCGTTTCTTTCTCTTCCTCTTCATCCTCGATGCGTTCTTCATCACATAATCCTGTAATAGATATATCCGCTAATAATTGTAAGCAACCATTTTCCTTTAATTCATAATCAAATTCCTCGATGGATACATATAGTTCTTCAATTACTTTCACACGGTTTCTTGGGATCGATATTTCAAGCGGAAAGGAATGAACAAGTTCATTAACCCCATCTTCTCTCGTTTCTACATAATCAATTGACTTCGCTGGCGATAAATCTCTTAATGAATAAGCTGAATCATCTTGCCTTGCAACATACTCTCCCGTTAAATCTAATTGCCCTCTCACAATAACCTCATGATCAAGCTCTTCTATCTCAACGTCTGGATCTAACGAAATTGACAAAAGTTCTTCGACTTCCTGTCCTTTTTGGAACCAAACAGATTCTTTTAATGAAAAACGTAATGAATGATCTGTTGCCACTTCTTTTCCCCCTCCCAAACTATATGTCATTACAGATTTATGTACGGAAAGCTGACTTTATGAATAAAAAAAAATCGCTCTCCTTACGGAGAGCGATTTTCTTTATTCAATTAAGCTTTTAATTTTGACATTGCAATTTCAGCCGCTGCAATCGTCGCTTCAATATCAGCATCACCATGTGCTGTCGATAAGAATAAACCTTCGAATTGAGATGGCGGTAAAAATACCCCTTGTTCTACCATTTCACGATAGTAAGCCGCAAAGAACTCTAAGTTTGAAGATTTTGCTGCATCGTAATTAATAACTGGTTCATCTGTAAAGAAGATACCAATCATAGAACCCGCACGATTGATATGATGTGGAATGCCATGTTTTTCAGCCGCTTTACGTAAGCCAGCTTCTAACATTTCAGCTTTACGCTCAAATTCTACATACGATTCTGGCGTTAACTGTACTAACGTTTCATAACCTGCTGCCATTGCTAGTGGGTTACCTGATAAAGTACCTGCTTGATAAATCGGTCCGCTCGGTGCAACTTGGCGCATAATTTCTGCTTTACCACCGTATGCTCCTACCGGTAATCCACCACCGATTACTTTACCTAAACAAGTTAAATCAGGTGTTACACCGTAATAACCTTGTCCACAATTATAAGCAACACGGAATCCTGTCATTACTTCATCAAAAATAAGCAATGCGCCATTTTGCTCTGTTACTTCACGAAGACCTTCTAAAAATCCTGGTTGCGGAGGAACAACACCCATATTCCCTGCTACTGGTTCTACAATGACACAAGCAATATCATCACCGAATTGTTCGAAAGCGTATTTCACACTTTCTAAATCGTTATACGCTACTGTAATCGTATTTTTCGCTACACCTTCTGGTACACCAGGGCTATCTGGTAAACCTAGCGTTGCTACACCAGAACCCGCTTTAATTAATAACGAGTCACCATGACCGTGATAACAACCGATAAATTTCAAAATTTTGTTACGCCCTGTATAACCACGAGCTAAACGTAGCGCACTCATTGTCGCTTCTGTTCCAGAGTTAACCATACGCACAATCTCAATTGATGGAACACGCTCAATAACAAGTTTCGCTAATTTATTTTCAATTTCCGTTGGAGCACCGAAGCTCGTACCTTTTTCAGCAACAGCTTTTAAAGCCTCAACAACACGATCATTTGCATGACCATGAATTAATGGACCCCATGATAATACGTAATCGATGTATTCATTTCCATCGATATCATATACTTTAGAGCCTTTTCCACGCTCCATAAACAACGGATTCATACCGACAGACTTAAAAGCACGAACTGGGCTATTTACGCCACCAGGCATTAAATCTTGAGCCTCTTCAAACGCTGCAATCGACTTATCAAACTTTTTCATTATTTAGCGCCTCCTTCTTGTAACCATCTTGCTGCATCTTTCGCATGATACGTAATAATTAAATCTGCTCCTGCGCGTTTCATACTAATTAATTTTTCAAGTACAACTTCTTTTTCATTAATCCAGCCATTTTGCGCTGCCGCTTTAATCATTGAATATTCACCGCTTACGTTATAAGCAACGACTGGTAAATTAAAGTTATTTTTCACATCACGAACGATATCTAAGTAAGAAAGAGCTGGCTTTACAATTAAGAAATCTGCCCCTTCCATTACATCTGATTCTGCTTCACGGAATGCTTCCATGCGGTTCGCTGGGTCCATTTGATATGTTTTACGATCACCAAATTGCGGTGCACCATGCGCCGCATCACGGAATGGTCCGTAAAATGCTGATGAATATTTAACAGCGTACGACATAACTGGTACATGTCCAAAACCATTTTCATCTAATGCGTGGCGAATTGCTGTTACGAATCCATCCATCATGTTTGATGGCGCAATAATGTCCGCTCCTGCTTTCGCTTGGCTTACAGCTGTTTTTGCAAGAACTGCAAGAGACTCGTCATTTAAAATAATACCATCTTCAATTACACCGCAATGACCATGGCTTGTGAATTGGCATAAACATGTATCCGCAACTACTACTAGATCAGGGAATTCACCTTTAATTTGCTGAATCGCACGTTGCACAATTCCATGATCACAATATGCTGATGATCCAACTTCATCTTTTTCAGCAGGTAAACCAAATACAATAACAGAACGAATACCTAAATCAACAACTTCTTGCATTTCAGCTTGCAATAAATCTAAAGATATTTGATATACGCCTGGCATAGAAGGCACTTCATTACGAACATTCTCTCCTTCTAATACAAAAATAGGGTAAATAAAATCTTCCGTATGTAAAAACGTTTCACGCACAAGCGCACGCATGCCTCCACTTTGTCTTAAGCGACGATGACGATTAAATTGTAAAGAGTTCATAGATTTCTATCCCCATTCTTTTATTTTATAGATTCACAAACACATTGTAGTAATGCTTCTACAGTGTACTCTTTCGGCATAATAATATGCGGAAAATAAAGGCTCGCCTCTTTTTCCGTAATAGGCCCTATACAAGCAATTGTACATTTTTTTGTCCATTCTCTCCAGTTTGTATCCTCAAGTAAACGAACAAAACTAGTAACAGTGGAAGGGCTCGTAAATGTAATAATATCTACTTTCCCTACTTCTAACGCTTCTATAAGCTCTTGCTTTTTCTCTACATTTTCTTTCGTACCATATACGATAAGCTCATCTAGAGAAACACCCATTTCACGAAGCGCAACTGGAATTACGTCTCTTGCTAAATTCCCTTTCGGAAATAAAATACGTTCGTTTCCACTTAATCTTTTTACAAACTCTTCTGCAAATACTTCTGCAACAAATGAAGTTGGAACAAAATCCACTCGATAGCCTCGCTTTTCTAACTCTAACTTTGTTTTCACACCTACTGCAGCAATTTTAGTCGTTACAGGTAGCTTCTGTCTCAAACGATCTAGAAAAAAAGCTACCCCATTTTTACTCGTAAAAATAACCCAGTCATACGAATGTAACTGCCCTGCTATATGTTGAATTTGCCTATGAGACATACCTTCCATACGCAAAAGCGGAATTTCCAATGGAATTCCGCTCTTTTTTTTCACCGCTACACTCATTTGTTTTGCTTGATGCTGGGCACGTGTAATCAATACCGTTTTGCCAGCGAGAGCGTTCATATTTATTGTTGCCCCTTATTTGCAGCAAGAATGAGTTCTTTTGCGCCTTGGTTAATTAAACGGTCCGCAGCCTCTAATCCTACTTTCTCTGGATCAGTTCCTACTACTGTCTCTTTCAATAAAACCGAACCGTCCATAGACCCGACAAGAGCTGTTAATTCGATTGCATCGTTTTCCGTAAGAGTTGCATATCCAGCGATTGGAACTTGGCATCCACCTTCAAGTTTATGAAGAAATACGCGTTCTGCTGCCACTGTTTTTTCTGTTACTCCATCATTCATATGAGCTAACAACTGCAGTAAATCTTTATCATCCTCACGACACTCAATCGCTAATGCACCTTGTCCTACAGCAGGTACACATAACGTCTCATCTAAATGTTCTGTAATAACTTCATTATCCCAGCCCATTCTTTGTAATCCCGCTGTCGCTAAAATAATTGCATCGTAATCTTCTTCTTTTAATTTGCGTAAACGTGTGTCGATATTTCCGCGAATCCACTTCACTTGTAAGTCTGGTCTCGCAGCGAGTAGCTGTGCACTACGTCTTAAACTACTCGTACCTAAAATAGCGCCTTCTGCTAACTCTTTAAACGACGCTCCGTTTTTTGAGATAAAAGCATCACGAGGGTCAACACGCTTTGGTGTACAACCAATCATTAATCCTTCTGGAAGTACGGCCGGCATATCTTTCATACTATGTACAGCCATATCAATTTCTTTCGTAAGTAGCGCATGTTCAATCTCCTTCACAAACAAGCCTTTGCCACCTACTTTTGAAAGAGTAACATCTAAAATTACATCGCCTTTTGTGACGATTTCTTTCACTTCAAATTCATATGGTAAACCTAGCGCTTTTAACTGATCAATAAACCAATTTGTTTGCGTTAATGCTAATTTACTCTTTCGTGACCCTACAATAATTTTGCGCATAATTTTCTCTCCTCATTATAAATACCAAAAGTGGAAGTTGGATAAACTGCTTAATAGAAAAATATTAATTAGCATTACGAGAAATGCTCCGATGTTCCACTGCACGATTTTCTTCCCTTGCAACACATCTGCCGCTCGTAAATATAGGCCAGCACAATATACAAATAGAACGACAAAGGACCCGATTACTTTCGTATCATACCAATGGAAATTGTCCAATTTTGTATATCCCCATATGCATCCTAATAAAATAGCTAGTAAGAAAAATGGAACAGAAAATAAATTTAATCCGTAAGACATCGATTCTAGCTTCGGTAAATTCCCTAACCTTCTTAATCTGGCATTCCATTTTTTCTTTTTTAATAGGCGATATTGCAATAAATACATAATAGAAAAAATGAACGATACAGTAAAAGTTGCATAAGAAATAATAGCCATACCGACATGTACATATACAAGCTCCGAAACTAATTGCTCTGCAAGTATCGGCGACATCTTTCCAAGCGGCGTAAAAATAGAAAAAGCGCTTACGCCAAATGCAACAACATTTGTAAAAAAGACTAAAAAATCGATTCTCATAAATCGATTAATGACTAACGACATCGTAATCAATAGCCAAACATAAAAATAAATACCTGATAATAAGGTTAAAAGGGGGTTCGTTTCTGAATCTGTAGCTCTAAGCAACATAAAAATAGAATGCAGAACCCATACAATCGAAAGTAACCAAAAAGCAAATCGGTTCGCCTTTCGGTTACTTTGGAAATAATCTATAAAATATAAACTAATGCTACAAGCATATAAAATAATTGCAATATGATAAATAATACTGTTATTTAAAAAACTCATCCGATCATCCTTCCAAATTATAAAGATGGAACGGATGGTGTCCACGCTCTTTTATGTTCTACTTCTTCCGCACGACTCTCTACGTCTTCCATTTCTAAATCGAAAATCTTTGCAAATAACGCTAATTTTTCGTCTGCTCCCTCTTCAGCAGCTATTTCTTTCGCTACTAAAATTGGGTCTTTTAATAATTGATTAATAATACTTTTCGTATGCTTACTAATTACTTTTCTCTCACGATCACTAAGATTCGGTATTTTTCGTTCCAGACTTTCCATCGTTTCACTTTGGATAGCAAGTGCCTTATCACGAAGGGCTGATATTAACGGAACGACACCAAGTGTACTTAACCACGTTTTAAATACAACAATTTCCTCTTCAATCATAAATTGAATTTTCTCTGCTTCTTTCAAACGCTCAGCACGGTTCGCTTCCACTACTCCTTGCAAATCATCAATGTCATACAAGAAAGAACCTTCTAGCTCATCAATTGCTGGATCAATATCACGCGGCACTGCAATATCAACCATAAATAATGGACGACCAGAGCGCATTTTCTCTACCTTTGTCATCATCTCTTTCGTAATGACATAATCCGATGCACCAGTTGAACTAATTAAAATATCAGCTTCTAATAATGCACATTGTAATTCACTTAAAGGTTTTGCGTGTCCCATATATTTCTCAGCCATTATTTCTGCTTTTGAAAGCGTTCTATTCATGACTGTTACTTTACGAGCACCACTTCCATATAAGTTTTGTAGTGCAAGTTCACCCATTTTACCAGCACCAAGAATAAGTACGTGACAATCTGTTAACTCGCCAAATATTTTCTTCCCAAGCTCAACAGCAGCATAACTAACAGACATCGCGCTTTCACCAATTGTCGTTTCTGAGTGAGCACGTTTCGCCAATGTAATAACTTGCTTAAACAATTCATTAAAAATTGTCCCTGTTGCTTTTACTTGTTGCGCTTCTAAAAAGCTATCTTTTATTTGACCTAAAATTTGCGTCTCTCCAACTACCATAGAATCTAAACCGCACGTTACGCGGAATAAATGATCGATTGCACCATCTTGTTCAAAAATAGTTAAATATGGTGCGACTTCTTCTATTTCAAGCTGAAACCAATCAGCTAAAAACTTCTTAATATAATACCGTCCCGTGTGTAATTGATCGACAACAGCATAAACCTCAGTGCGATTACAAGTTGATACAATAACATTCTCTAACACGCTCTTTTGATTTTGTAATGTAGTCATTGCTTGCTCTAGCTCTGCTGCCTGAAATGTGAGTTTCTCACGAAATTCTACAGGGGCTGTTCGATAATTTACACTAACAACAAGAATATGCACGCAGCATGTCCCCCTTCACCCGTTTTATCACTTTATCTACTATCATAATACAACTTTCCTCTTATGAATCTGACAATCGTGTGAACAACCGATTATTTTTTTATTTATTCTCCATATGTAAGAAAGGAGATTCAGTAAAATGAATAAAATTTTTCTACTTTATAATGATTATAAATTAATAACTCTATTTGTACGTTACCAAAAAAAGCCCTCATAATCAAGTGATGGAAACTATTCCATATAAATTATAACATCATCTTTCCTATCTTCTTTCATCATGAAGGAAAATATGTATGATTGTTCCAAATTGTAGCACAAACTTTCTCAATACAATGTATTTGACATTGTATTTCTTTTTCGTTATATTGATTTTACAAAATTAAATTGTGCACAACTTAATTAGAAAGGAGTCATTCATGACAGAAGATTCTTTGCATCTAGATAATCAACTTTGTTTTTCTATTTATGCTTGTTCTAGAGAGGTTACACGCTTTTACCGACCATATTTAGAAGAAATGGGCATTACGTATCCACAGTACATTACTTTACTCGTACTATGGGAGCAAGATGGATTAACAGTAAAAGAAATTGGAGAACGTCTATTTTTAGATTCCGGTACGTTAACACCTATGTTAAAACGAATGGAATCATTAAACCTTGTAAAACGCGTTCGTTCCAAAGAAGATGAGCGAAAAGTGTGTATTGAATTAACAGAACAAGGAAAAGATTTACAAGATAAGGCTTGTTCATTGCCGACAACGATGGCAACAAATTTAGGAATTACAGAACAAGAATATCGTTCTTTATTAATTCAATTAAATAAACTAATTGAAACAATGAAAACAATTAATGATAGAAAAGGGGAATAAACATGGATAAATTATATACTGCTTCAGTAACTGCTACAGGTGGAAGAAATGGGAAAGTAGTATCAGATGATGGCATATTAAATCTTGATGTGAAAATGCCGAAAGCACTAGGTGGTGCAGGCGGAGAGGCAACAAATCCAGAACAACTATTTGCTGCTGGTTACGCTGCTTGTTTTGATAGTGCATTACAACTTGTCATTCGTACGAAACGTGTGAAAGTAGAAAGTACAGAAGTAACTGCTCACGTTTCTATCGGAAAAGATACAGATGGTGGTTTCGGCCTATCTGCTGTACTTGATGTACATGTCGCTGGCGTTTCACATAGCGAAGCACAAGAACTTGTAGAAGCCGCTCACGGTGTATGTCCTTACTCTAAAGCAACACGAGGAAATATTGAGGTTACATTAAACGTACGCTAAAAGTGTATAAAGAAAAAAACGCGCGACATTCGTCACGCGTTTTTTGTTTTTGTAAATTTATGAATTGCTTTCCATGCTTCTTCTTTCCCAAGTCCTGTTTCAGAAGAGAATAGAACGACTTCATCGCCACTTTCAATATCAAGCGTTTCTTTTACAACTTTTAAATGCTTTTGCCATTTCCCTTTCGGAATTTTATCGGCTTTCGTTGCAATAATAATGGTTGGAATGTCATAATGCTTTAAGAAATCATACATCATTACATCATCATTTGTTGGTTTGTGACGTAAATCAACTACTAATACAGCTGCATCTAATTGCTCACGTGTTGTAAAATACGTTTCAATCATTTTACCCCAAGCCGCGCGCTCTGTTTTAGATACTTTCGCATATCCGTAACCTGGAACGTCCACAAAGTGCATCATCTCATTAATTAAGAAGAAGTTTAATGTTTGTGTTTTTCCTGGTTTAGAAGAAATACGTACTAACTTTTTACGATTTAAAATTTTATTAATAAAGGAAGACTTCCCGACATTTGAACGACCTGCTAATGCAATTTCTGGTAAGTCACCGTCTGGATATTGTTCTGGTTTAACAGCACTAATTACAATGTCTGCTTTTGTTACTTTCATTGTTTCACTCCTACTAATGCGTGCTCCAATACTTCATCTAAATGAGATGCAAGCACAAACGTAAGGTTTTCTTTTACGCTCTCTGGAATATCATCTAAATCTTTCTCATTTTCCGCTGGTAAAATAATCTTTGTTAAACCTGCGCGGTGAGCACTTAATGTTTTTTCTTTTAAACCACCAATCGGTAATACACGACCACGAAGTGTAATTTCACCTGTCATCCCCACTTCTTTACTTACAGGAATACCTGTTAGCGCAGAAATAAGTGCCGTTGCCATCGTAATACCTGCTGACGGTCCATCCTTTGGAACTGCTCCTTCTGGAACATGAATATGAATATCATTTTTCTCATGGAAATCAGGATCAATCTGAAGCTCTTCTGCACGAGAACGAATATAGCTAAACGCTGCTTGTGCGGATTCTTTCATAACATCCCCAAGTTTCCCTGTTAAAATTAATTTCCCTTTACCTGGCGCTACGGACACTTCGATCGCCAGTGTATCGCCACCTGCTGCCGTATACGCTAAACCTGTCGCCATACCAACTTGGTCTGTTTTTTCAGCTTGCCCATAACGGAATATGTGCTTACCAAGTGAATCAACAACGTTTTTCTCTGTTACTACAATACGCTTACGTTCTGCTGTAACGATAATCTTTGCTGCTTTACGACAAACCTTTGCAATTTGGCGCTCTAATGTACGAACACCAGCCTCACGTGTATAATAGCGGATAATTTCAAGAAGCGCTTCATCACGTACTTGTAAATTACCTTTTCGTAAGCCATGCTCTTTTAATTGTTTCGGCAATAAATGTTCACGAGCAATGTGAACCTTTTCAAGCTCTGTATAGCCAGCAATCGAAATAATTTCCATACGGTCAAGTAACGGACCTGGAATACTGGAAAGTGTATTCGCAGTTGCTACAAACATAACTTTCGATAGATCATATGGTTCTTCAATATAATGATCACTGAAGTTATGGTTTTGTTCTGGGTCTAACACTTCAAGTAATGCTGCTGAAGGATCTCCACGGAAATCGTTAGACATTTTATCAATTTCATCTAATAAGAAGACTGGATTAACTGATTTCGCCTTTTTCATACCTTGAATAATACGTCCTGGCATTGCTCCAACGTACGTACGACGGTGACCACGAATTTCAGATTCATCACGCACACCACCAAGGGATACACGGACAAAATTACGATTTAATGATGTTGCAATAGAACGCGCTAACGAAGTTTTTCCGACCCCAGGTGGTCCTACTAAACAAAGGATAGGCCCTTTTAATGAATTCGTTAACTTCTGTACCGCTAAATATTCAAGTACGCGCTCTTTCACTTTCTCAAGACCGTAATGATCTTTGTTTAAAATCTCTTCAGAATGAGCAAGATCAATCATATCTTCTGTTGCCTCTGTCCACGGAAGTGCTAATAACCAATCGATATAATTGCGAATAACACCGCTCTCCGCAGAACTTGCTGGTAACTTTTCATAACGATCTAATTCTTTCAGTGCGGCCTTCATTGTTTCTTCAGGCATTCCTGACTGTTCAATTTTCTCACGAAGTTCTTCAACTTCCCCGCCCTTACCTTCTTTATCGCCAAGTTCAGTTTGAATCGCCTTCATTTGCTCACGTAAAAAATATTCTTTTTGCGTGCGCTCCATTGAACGTTTCACTTTTTGTCCAATTTTCTTTTCTAAACTAAGTAATTCTTGTTCATCTTGAATAATTGAAATAAGTGTATGTAATCGTTCTTTCACAGATATGATTTCTAAAATCTCTTGTTTCTGCTTCGTTTTAATTGGCAAGTGAGAAGCAATTAAATCCGCTAATCTTCCTGGCTCTTCTACATCAGCTACCGTTGCAAATGTTTCATTTGAAACTTTTTTCGAAACTTTAATATATTGTTCGAAATGCTCCAGTAATGTGCGCATAAGAGCTTTCTCTTCTAAATCAGCTTCCACTTCTTCCGTTATCGTTTTAATAGAAACTTGCACTACATTTTCTTCTTCGATAAACTCTACTACTTCTGCTCTATGTAAACCTTCTACAAGGACACGAAGCGTACCGTTCGGCAATTTTAACATTTGCTTCACTTTCGCCACTGTACCTACACTATATATGTCATCTTCTTTCGGATCATCGATATTCATTTCTTTTTGCATTGCTAAAAAGATGATATTTTCATCCATTGCCGCCTGCTCTAGTGCTTGTATCGATTTATCACGTCCTACATCAAGATGCAGAACCATCGTTGGATATACGAGAACGCCTCTTAATGGTAGGAGGGGCACGATTCTTTCATTCGTATTCATACTAGACATAGCACCTCCATAATAAATTAAACTCCTGTTCAACTATTTTATATTACAATACATCTAGATGCAATTGCAGAGATTCTCCGCAACTGTAAATCCCTCGTTTTTTCTCCCTTATAAAAGAAAAAAGACTCCGCTTAAGCATACAAACTTAAACGAAGTCTGGCAAATACTATTATCGTTCATTCTCACATTGATTGTGCATCTGTTTCGTCTATCGTAGTATGTACATCGAGCTCTCGATGTATATTTTCCTGTATAAACGTTAGCTCAAATACTTCCTTCAACTTCCGAACAGGAATAATTTCAATTCCTTTTATTGTATACAAAAATGGTTGCATGTTTTCAGCAGGAATGATAACTTTCTTAGCTCCTGCCTTTTTCGCAGCTTTTATTTTTGCGTACACACCACCGATAGGTTTCACTTCCCCGTGTATACTTACCTCACCAGTCATCGCTACTTCATTATTCACATACGTATGATGCACTGCTGAATACACACCTGTTGCCATAGCAATTCCCGCCGAAGGCCCATCAATCGGGATACCACCTGGAAAATTAATATGTATATCGTACCCTTCTGGCAATACATCTAGAGATCGAAGCACTGTTAATACATTATCTACAGAACCTTTCGCCATACTTTTACGACGAATGGATTTCGTTTGACTACCAATACTTTCCTCTTCAACAATTCCAGTAACATTTACCGATCCTTTATCTTTCGCCTTGATTGCTGTTACTTCAATTTCTAATAACGCGCCTGTATTTGGTCCGTATACAGCAAGTCCATTTACAAGACCGATTCTCGGAATAGGGTAAATGCGTTTTTCATACTTCGGTGTAAGTTGACTAGAGTGAACAACCCACTCTATATCTTCATCTTTAATGAAAGGACGTTCTTCATTTATTGCCATTCCAGCAGAAATTTGTACAAGATTAATCGCTTCTCGCCCATTTCTTGCATACATCCCGATCATTTCAATACCATTTTCACCGATTTGCATTTCCACTTTGTCAGCCGCATTCTTCGCTACTTTTTGAATTTCTTCTGTATCTAACTCACGGAAGAACACTTCTAAACAGCGCGACCGAATAGCAGGAGGTATCTCATCTGGCGAACGTGTCGTCGCTCCAACTAAGCGAAAATCGGCTGGTAAACCTTTTTGAAAAATATCATGTATATACGTTGGAATCATCGTATTTTCTTCACTGTAGTATGCACTTTCCAAAAACACTTTTCGATCTTCTAGCACCTTTAACATTTTGTTCATTTGAATCGGATGTAGTTCACCTATCTCATCAATAAACAAAATACCACCGTGAGCATCTGTTACCGCACCTTTTTTCGGTTGCGGAATACCTGCTTGCCCCATCGCACCAGCACCTTGATAAATTGGATCATGCACCGAACCAATTAAAGGGTCTGCAATACCACGTTCATCAAACCGAGCTGTCGTCGCATCCAGTTCAATAAATGTTGCATTTGTGCGAAATGGAGATTTTGGATTTCGTTTTGCTTCTTCTAATACGAGACGCGCTGCCGCTGTCTTTCCGACACCTGGCGGACCATATATAATCACATGTTGCGGGTTTGGACCACAAAGAGCCGCTTTTAACGACTTAATCCCGTCCTCTTGCCCTACAATATCTAAAAAGGATGTAGGACGCACCTTTTCCGCAAGCGGCTCTGTTAAAGAAATCTCGCGCATTTTACGAAGCTGTTCTAATTCTTTTTTCGATTCTCGATCAATTGAAACTTTTTGTGTTCGCTGATTTCGAAGTAAATGCCAAAAATACAATCCGACAATTACACCAAAAACAAGTTGAACAAGTAAAAATATATTTGTCCAGCTCATCATTTATTTCCTCCCGCAATGTTTTATCTCTTAGTATTTCCGCGGAGGAACATAGCTAAACATAAAGAAAAACAGCAATTATAAAAATTGCTGTTTCTCCTTCGCATTATGCAGATGTTTTTGTATCAAGTACAGTACCGTCTTGTAACACCAATTTTGGTGCTGCATTATCAGCTACTGTTTCTTTTGTAAGAATACACTTCTCGATATCTTTGCGAGATGGTAGCTCGAACATTACCTCAAGCATTAAGCCTTCAATAATAGAACGAAGTCCACGAGCACCTGTTTTACGTTCAATTGCTTTTTTCGCAATCTCAATTAGTGCGCCTTCTTCAAACTCTAACTCAACATCGTCAAGCTCCAATAGTTTTTGGAATTGCTTAACAAGTGCATTTTTCGGTTTCGTTAAAATATCAACAAGAGCATCTTCATCAAGCGGCTCTAGGTTCGCAATAACTGGAAGACGACCGATAAACTCTGGAATTAAACCAAATCTTAAAAGGTCCTCTGGTAATACGTGAGATAAAACATGCTTCTCATTTACATCAGCATTTTTCTTCTCAGAACCAAATCCAATTACTTTTTCACCAAGACGACGTTTAATAATTGGCTCGATGCCATCAAACGCTCCACCACAAATGAATAAGATATTCGTTGTATCAATTTGAATAAACTCTTGATGCGGATGCTTACGGCCACCTTGAGGTGGAACGCTTGCTACAGTACCTTCTAAAATTTTCAGAAGTGCCTGCTGCACACCTTCACCAGATACATCACGTGTAATTGATGGATTTTCGGACTTACGTGCCACTTTATCAATCTCATCAATATAAATGATTCCTTTTTCCGCTTTCTCTACATCATAATCAGCTGCTTGGATTAATTTAAGTAAGATGTTTTCTACATCTTCCCCAACGTACCCAGCTTCAGTTAAAGATGTTGCGTCCGCGATTGCAAATGGAACATTTAAAATACGCGCTAACGTTTGTGCCAGTAATGTTTTACCACTACCTGTTGGCCCGATAAGTGCGATATTACTCTTCGCTAATTCTACATCATCAATTTTGCTGTTAGAATTAATGCGTTTGTAATGGTTATATACCGCTACCGCTAGTGCTTTTTTCGCGTTATCTTGTCCGATGACATACTCATCTAAAATTTCACGAATTTCTACCGGTTTCGGTACATCTTTGAATTCTACTTCTTCGTCTTTCGCAAGCTCCTCTTGTACAATTTCAGTACAAAGTTCGATACACTCGTCACAAATGTAAACACCTGGACCTGCAACTAACTTTCGGACTTGCGTTTGTGTTTTACCACAGAAAGAACATTTTAATTGCCCTTTTTCATCATTAAATTTAAACATATTTTCACACCCCTTACAAAGTGCTAACCTCTTGCCTTCGTATGTACACGATAAATGTATCGTATGTAAATACATATTATGTCACTACGTGGCGAGAAATACAAATAATATGACTAGTTATGTACAAATAAAAAGTTTTTAAAACTTTTGAAATATGTATATTCGACTTATTAAGGAAGTTTTCCTTCTTCATCGAAAAGTTTTATAAATATATTTCTATATTTATAAAACAAGGCACGATTAAAATCGCGCCTTGTTATTTTATTATGCAGCGTTTTCTACTAAGAAGTCTACAGCTTTACGAACTTTAAGATCTTCAGCTAAAGCGTCTACGCTTCCAAGAGCTTGCTTGATAGCGTCTACTGGCATACCGTACATTTCAGCCATTTTTTCAACTTCTGCAGTTACTTCTTCTTCAGTAACTTCGATGTTTTCAGCTTCAATGATAGCTTCAAGAACAAGGTTGATTCTTACGCGTTTTTGAGCGTCTTCTTTCATTTGCTCTTTTAACTTGTCAGCATCAGTACCTGTGAATTGGTAGTAAAGCTCAAGGTTCATACCTTGTTGGCTTAAACGTTGCTCGAATTCACGAACCATACGATCTAACTCAGTGTCGATCATAGCTTCTGGAATGTCGATTTCAGCGTTAGCAGCAGCTAATTCTACTACTTCGTCACGTACTTTGTGCTCAGCTTCGTGCTTTTTGCCTTCTTCTAAGTTTGTGCGAAGTTTTGCTTTTAATTCATCAAGAGTTGCAACCGCTTCGTCAGCTTCTTTAGCGAACTCGTCGTTTAACTCAGGAAGTTCTTTTGTTTTGATTTCGTGAACTGTTACTTTGAATGTTGCTGGTTTGCCAGCTAATTCAGCAGCATGGTACTCTTCTGGGAATGATACTTCAACGTCTTTAGACTCACCAGATTTAAGACCAATTAATTGCTCTTCGAAACCTGGGATGAATGTACCAGAACCGATTGCTAGAGAGTAGTTTTCGCCTTTTCCGCCTTCAAATGCTTCGCCATCAACGAAACCTTCGAAGTCGATTACAGCTGTATCACCGTTTTCAACAGTTCCTTCTTCTTTAACAACTAGCTCAGCTTGACGCTCTTGTAAAGATTTTAATTCGTTCTCTACATCTTCGTCAGTTACAGTTGTTTCAACTTTTTCTACTGCTAAACCTTTGTACTCACCTAATTTAACTTCAGGTTTCACTGTAACTTTTGCAGTGAAGATAAGGTTAGCATTTTTTTCGAACTTCTCAATGTCGATTTCAGGATGAGCAACTGGGAAGATACCAGCTTCATCGATTGCTTCACCGTATGCTTTTGGTAAGATGATATCTAAAGCATCTTGGTATAAAGATTCAACACCAAAGCGTTGTTCGAATAACGGACGAGGCATTTTTCCTTTACGGAAACCTGGTACGTTGATTGTTTTTACTACTTTTTTGAACGCAGCGTCGATAGAGTTGTTTACTTCTTTAGCATCAACTTCGATTGTTAAAACGCCTACGTTACCTTCTAATTTTTCCCATTTTGCAGCCATTTATTCTTTCCCTCCAACTATAATAATGTATGCACATACCTCTATAGATTAAGATCTTCATTATCTCTTTTTTGAAATAACAAAAGTACAAATAATCCTCTAGCAAAAGCTTTCAGATATAATGTTCCAATCTACTAATTGCCTAAAAGACAACTACGGTATATTTTGTTCGAGAATAATATGAAACATATTAAGTAAGAGAATTACACTTCTCTTCTCTTACAAACAGGCAGATTTCTGCCTTTTGCAACCCTTACATTATAACATAGAATATGCTCGTTTCAAGAACCGAACGATTCTTTTTCATAATTATACGGGCAAATATCCTTCTCTTTCGACACGTAATAACCATTGATAGGCAATATGAAACTCTTCTAATTCAATATTATACGCTGTCATAAGCTCTTCTTCATCAATAGTCAACCCGAAACGCTTTCTACCAATTCTCTCTAAAACAGCAGCCCAAATCTCCACTTTATCCATTAATAGAGCGAATGGGAAAATGCTAATTTGCAATTCTTTCCAATATGTAACCATCGCATCAAATATATCAGGATAATTTTGCTCTAATCGACTTGATAATCTATGTATAATGTTATCGGATTGCTCCTCATTATGACCTGTAAATGCCGGAATTACCTTGATCGTATTCCCAAACTTTTCTACCTCTATCTCTTCTTCTATTTGATTTTCTATCATTTTATATAAAATAGAAGTTTTCAAATAAGGGTGCTGTTTTTCGTCTATTAAAAATTTCTTTAAAATAGGTAATGCAAGATCCAAGTCTTTTAACGAAAGTTGCTGAATCGCTCTTAGCTTTTGCCCAAAGTTTTCTCCAAATATTTCATTAGTAAATTCATCTAACTCAAAATTCGAATCAACTCGTGATGTATCTACTTCATGTAACATACCTTCTGCAAATAAAGCGAGCTGTGCTAATTTTTCCTTTTGCTCAGGCATTACATCTTTCGTTTGCAAAACTTTTTCAACAGTTTCAATAACGCCTTCATAATCATTTGTTTGAACTAAAATTGTCACATACGTTTCAAGAATATCACCAAATAAGACCGCTCCTGTTTCCAGTAACTGTTCACATTTCTCTTTCGCTTCTTCCATATGTTTTAATTCTAACAAACAAATAACCGAAGCTAGTTCCGTTTGTTCCGTTTCTGCATTATACTGACGTAATATTTCAAAGCAGCGCAATGCATCTTCGAATTTCCGCTCTTTCAGCGCTAAAAAACCTTCATCAATATAGCGCTCTGATAGTTGCGGAAACAATACGACCGTATTTTCTTTTTTATCCATACGTCCGCCTCTTTTTCTAGATTTTAATTATCTTTAAAGTAAATATATCAAATGAGTAATGAGAACACAACATCCCGAAACCCTTTGTTTGAAATATAGAAATATTTAATTTTTATATTTCAATACAAGTGAATTCCTACTCAAAATTAAAAATATGCAAATAAAAACCCTCAGCAATTCAAGCAGAGGATTCATCATTAATGGAAAGCTTTTATAATAGTGGGGTATATAACAAGGGTAATAATTTGGAGAACAATAATTGCCATAACAATCATGCTAAAGTAGAAGATTGGTTTACTTCGCTTCATTAAAAACATAATGATAAGCATCGTACAAGCAAACAAACTTAAGAAGAACAAACTCGTTGTCGAACTAAGTATACCACTCGGGACAAAGAACAATAACACTACACTACAAGTACCTATAATTCCAAATAACCATTCCATTCATTCACTCATTCCCTTTCCCTCTCATGGTAGTTTCCTCTAAGCGATTAAATGTTTTACAACATCAACTACATACGTTAATTTCTCATACGCTACAAATCCAAAAGCAACTGTTAAACCCGTTACGATTAATCCCTTCATTATTTCTTCCTCCTCGTTTTATCGTTGTTACCTTCATTATAGAGGATTAACAATTTGTTACCATCGAACTACCTTACAGTTACCTTACAGAATTGTAAGATTTCAAAGAGAGATTGAAAAACACCCCATATCGCTTGAGGTGCTTTCACGGAATTTCTCTATAATCACTTGCAAAATTAACTTTTTTTCTCTTGTTTATTTTTCGGAGAATCCACTCTTAAACTAATAGATTTACTAAATAATTTCGGATTGAAATAATAGCAAAAATCCGTTTGAGGACAATATACACAATACACATCTATTTCTTCTTTATTCACTTCTTTTGTAGCGACTCCGCTTGCTGTAGAATAACTAGATCGGAATCTTACTTCCAGTATCCCTCTTGCATTCAACTCTCTATATTTCACTTGCACCCTTTTAAATCCCCCGCCCTTATATACTACAAGATCAAAGGGCGAATGCTCTGTTTGTGGTATTAAAATCATATATCCTTTTTCATACAAATCAACTTGTGCCTTTAAAACAGCTAAATCTCCTTTTGTTTTTGTATGATGGTACACTTTTTCTCAGCACCTTTTTACATATTTTCAAAATAATATTCGTTCCTTTTCTTAACTTACCTCCCAACATTTTCTCATTAAAAGAAAACTCTTTGTTAAAACCATGTTAATATATTTTTGTATAATTAAGAATTTAATTTACAAGGGGGATTATATATGTTCAAAAAAGTAGCTGCTGATGTTTTAGGGTTAAGTGATGTAGGTTCTGTCATTACACCAAAAGATTATGACAAGGTTGATGCTGATGATTACGTAATGCATGAAGATGGAGAGAAAATTTATTTTCTAATTAAATCGAAATCAGATGAATATTGCTTCACAAACAAAGGATTACTTCACCTAGATGGTACAAGTGCGACAAGCAAAAAACGTACACTACGCCGCTTTAGCTATAGTAAATATCAAATTAAAAACGTATTGCTTGAAACTGCGGGAACGATTGATTTAGATGTAGAAATTAAATTTCAAATGGGAGATGAACATTATTCAATTGATGTTCATAAAAAACATATCGAGGAATTAAAAGATTTATATAAAGCTTTACTTAAAATCGAAGAAATTTCATACGACAACGACATTACATTGCAGTATGCACATAAAAGTTTAGATATGGCATCTAACGCTTTTAGCCGTATTTCAAACGCACAAGTAAATTTAGCAGAGCAGTTTAAAGAAATGAATGAGATTGCCTTTAACTGGCTTGTTGATACGAAGAAACAATATAATGTGAAAGATTATGGTTTTGTATTTGAGAAGTTTATTAATAACTAAACAAGAAACCCTTGTTATCAAAAGATAACAAGGGTTTTTCAGCGTCCTAGAAGATGTTCAAACTCTCGGCCTGCCCATTTCCGTACTATTTTATATATTTTGATCGCAGTCTTAATATATCTTCCTCTTCTCGAATACCTGCCGATCCTTTCCTCACATTTTTTACGATAGTCCAATCCGGGTTGGTTTCATCACCGATGTTCTGTACTGTAAAGTTGCCATCACCATATTTTCGGTGACCTTCTGCCAATTTCTCCGTTAAATCGTTCTCATTTGATCTCGCCATCTTTGCGCCATCTCCCTTTTTTATACAACCTTCTTAAACTGTCTAACCAATCACAGGTCTAGTCAATTGGAGATTCTCGTTTTCCGCTTCTATTCATTGTAACACACTAACGGGGATAAGTTTCGATAACGGTTGCTCAATCGTACGAGGGCGGTAAAAAGTTTTATAATATTGTAAGTGAACAGTTAGGAGAATCTGGATATGGATTTGAGTTCCATCATAAACCTATTGATTCTTGAAATGAAATAAGAGGAATAGGGCGCATAAATGGCGCTCTTTTCTTCATGCACTTTAATCCGTTACACATAATAATTACCATATATTACGTCATATTTTTTACACCTTTTGCACATACATCAATTTGTAGACAAACAAAAAACCTTGTTATCAAAAGATAACAAGGTTTTTTTTAGCGTCCCAGGAGAGATTCGAACTCCCGACCGACGGCTTAGCTTACCACCATAGCTTTCGCTACCAGCAATTACTGTTTGTAGTCTGGACTATATCTTCACCATTTCAGGTGCGACACGTGTAGTCTCTACGGAACCTCACGATGATTTTCATCATACTTCAGAGTCTTTACCATTAAGTTTCACTTAATCATTCAAAACTCCTTAATCTTTTTCAAGATCGTAAGTTTCCTCGGTATTACCATCAGCCGAACTGTTAAGGCTTCACCGATATAGTGTCGTCCACTTTATAGGTTCTTGTTTCCCTATAAAGGCTCCTATTTTTCTTGAAGGCCGTTGCTCTATCCTGCTGAGCTACTGGGACATGGAGCGGGTGAAGAGAATCGAACTCTCGACCAGAGCTTGGAAGGCTCTTGTTTTACCACTAAACTACACCCGCATATGTTATTTTATTTTTATTCGTTAGCGCCGTTTCCCTATCGACAATATTTATTATATGTATAACCATACATAAAGTCAACACCTTTTTTAAAAGAGGATAATTTTTCTTATCCTCTTTTAAAAACTGCTTGTTCAACTAGCTGTCCGTCTAGTGTTTCAAAACGAACTTCCATTTGATTTTCATCCATTTCTAATAAAGCAAATGTTTTTTCTACACGCTGACGCGGTAATAAAATACTGCCTGGATTAATAAATAAAACGCCGTCGATTAATTCCGCACCTAATACGTGAGAGTGTCCGAAGCATGCAACTTGCGCCCCTACCTCTTCAGCATGGTACGCTAATGTTTGTAACGTCATTTTCACGTTATGACGATGTCCGTGCACAACTATGAAACGAACACCATCTACATCAGTTACAATTTCGTCTTGAAAGTTAGCATAATCACAATTCCCTTTTACAACATGGAAACCTTGCAACTCTTCATGAGCAGGCGTTAGCTCTGAATCACCGCAATGAATCATGATATCTACTTTCCCTTCATACTTCTCTTTTAACTGCTGTAATTCCTTCACAGAGCTATGACTATCGCTTACGATTAAAGCTTTCATCAATCTCTCTCCCTTATTCTCCTAAAAACCATTCAGGGATTTTTTCTTCTAGCTTACGTAGAGCACGTCCGCGGTGACTAATAGCATTTTTCTCATCTGAACTTAGTTCCGCCATCGCTTTTTTATATTCTTCCACATAAAAAATCGGATCATATCCAAAACCGTTTTCCCCGCGGCGTTGTTCTAAAATAAAACCTTCGCACGTCCCATTTACAATGACAGGCTTTTTATCCCCTTCAGGGAAAGCCACTGCTAATGCACAGTAGAAACGAGCTTTACGCTTTTCAAACGCTACGTCATTTAATTCTTGTAAAACTTTATCAATATTTGCTTGATCATCTTTCGGCTCTCCAGCAAAACGTGCTGAATACACGCCTGGTTTCCCGTTTAAAGCATCTACAATAAGACCTGAATCATCCGCAATTACAATTGCATTCAATTGTCTACTCAAACTGTCCGCTTTTAAGATTGCATTTTCTTCAAATGTTTCACCAGTTTCTTCGACTTCTTCAATATGAGGAAAATCGTGTAATGATTTCACTTCTAAATCAAATCGCTCAAATAACTCAGCAAATTCACGTACTTTCCCCATATTTTTTGTCGCTACAACAACTTGTTTCATTTTTTCCACCTCTACTCTATATGAGATACGATGTCACCTAACGCTTCTTTTTGCATATCGATCAGTTGGAAAATGCCTTGTTCTGCAGCATCAAGTAATTCATTTAACTGCGCTCTACTAAACGTCGCTTCTTCTCCAGTTCCTTGCACTTCAACGAACTGACCTTTTCCAGTCATAATTACGTTCATATCAACGTCTGCTTTAGAATCTTCTGCATAGTTCAAATCTAAAACAACACCTTGCTCTTCAACAATCCCTACTGACGTTGCTGCTAAATAATCTTTTACTGGAATTTTAGATACTTTTTCTGCTTGTAATAACTTCTCAAACGCTAATACCATCGCTACGTATGCACCTGTAATAGAAGCAGTTCGCGTTCCACCATCCGCTTGAATAACATCACAATCAATCCAAACCGTTCTCTCACCAAGCGCTTCTAAGTCAACTACCGCACGTAATGCTCGTCCAATTAAGCGCTGGATTTCCATTGTACGTCCTGTTACTTTCCCTTTACTTGACTCCCTAATTGTACGTTGTTCTGTCGCACGTGGAATCATCGCATATTCAGCTGTTACCCAGCCCTTTCCTTCTCCACGCATAAATGGCGGGACGCGCTCTTCAATTGTCGCTGAGCAAATTACCTTTGTATCCCCAACCTCAATTAACACTGATCCTTCTGGATGTTTTAAATAATTCGTATGAATATGTATATGGCGTAATTCTGTTTTTTCTCTACCATCTACTCGCATAAAAATAACCTCCTCATAACTACTTGTTAGTATAGCCAAATTTAAATGTATGATATGTATACAATAAAAGAAGAGGAACCCAAAAAGCAATTCCCCTTTCTTACTTAAGTATATCAAATTATTGGCGATTAAAAACTACCTGTATTCACGTTTTCTGGACGATCTACAGGTTTTATTAACTTTCCGCCCTTTTCATCTATAAGATTTGCTTTACCATTTACTTCAATAGAAACGCTTTTCACGCCTTTCTTTTCTGTTAAAGATAAAACTAATGACTTCAATACGTAATTTGAAATCATATTTTTATCTGGGTTTATAAATATATTTTCATTAAAGTTTAATGTAAGATTTCCATCTTGTAATTTCGGATTCGTAATGAGCTTAACTCCTGGATTGAAATCGTTCAGAAGAGATTGATGAATCGGCCCTTTTACAAGTTCATCTACAATTGCTGCATAATCATTTTCTTTTCCTTCTACAACTCGGCGTGTTACTGGTACGTAGTATTGCTGTTTATTATTATTTTGTGCCATAAAATAAAGTGTTACTGGTTTTGTATTTGTTACATCCGCTACTTGCTCATCATCGAAGTTAATACCGTTCGCACGGCTCACCCCTTCACCAAGCGGTGTACCACCAACAGGCATCTTCGCTAATTTTTCACCATTTATTTGGAACTGCACTTGTTTTATTTCTTTAAATTGCGTCAACGTCCATGCAATAGATTCAACGATTTGACGTTCTTCCTCTTTTGCATAGTTTTTCATTTCTTTAGAAAAATCAATGACTGCCGTCCCATCTTTTTTCAAGTTTAGGGTCATCGATGTATTCGCCGGAATGACTGCACGGAACCCATTCGGTAACAAATTCGTTACCGGTCCATCTTTCACAAGGTACTCTAACGTTTGCTGAATAACCTCATTTGCTTTCGGAGTAGGTATAGCTAACGTTTGCGGTACAACATAGCCATTTTTATCAACAAGGTATAGTTCTCTATTCACCGTTTGTCCTTGCTTATCTTTCTTAGATACTTCTTTCTTTCCACCCTCTGTATACGTAACTTGTTTTGGCGGATCAATTTGCTCCGTTGCTTTCTCTTGATTTATAAAGCCACACCCTGTTAGTAAAACAGCGCTCACAGTAGCACCAACAACCCATTTAAAAGTGGATTTAGGCATGCCATTCCCCCCTAAAATCTAAGTTTGTACTATTATGTATACGAGCTGTTTCATGTTTTAGAACAAGCTGTGCTCCCTATAAACAAAAAAACTCCTGATTTCTCAGGAGTTCACTTATATGAATTCTATTATTATTCTTTTTCTAAATAAATATGTTTTACATTTTCAATCGGTTGACCGAACCATTTTGATGCAATTTCTTTAAATAGGCCTATTTTTCCTGTTGTTAAGAAGAGATGATCACTTTGTTCCTCTCCCTCATTCAACATTTTACTATGGTATAAAATGGTACTTACTTCACGTGCCGTTTCATCACCAGAACTAATGAGTTGCACTTTATCTCCCATTACTTGTTTAATAACAGGACCTAAAATTGGATAATGTGTACAGCCTAAAATAAGCGTATCAATATCAGTGTTTTTCAGCGGTTGCAACGTTTCTCTTACAACTTCATACGCCATTTCACTTTCGAAATTACCGCTCTCTACAAGCTCAACAAAAGGTGGACACGCTAAACTTTCTACCATAACACGATTATTAATAGACTTTAACGCTTCTTCGTATGCACCACTTTTCACCGTTCCAATCGTTCCAATAATCCCAACATGATACGTGTTTGTCATTTTTAAAGCTGTACGTGATCCTGGGTGAATAACTCCTACCACTGGAATTGGTAATTGTTTCTGCATCTCTTCTAATACAACTGCAGTTGCTGTATTACATGCAATAACTAACATTTTGATATTTAAATCTAGTAAATGCTCCGTCATTTCCCACGTAAATTGACGCACTTCTTCTCGAGAACGTGGACCATAAGGGCAACGTGCTGTATCCCCTAAATATATAATGCGCTCTTTCGGCAACTGACGAATTAATTCCTTCGCCACTGTTAAACCGCCAACTCCTGAATCGATAACACCGATTGCTCTATTCAACTTCATCACCCGTTTTCTCATTCATCATCTTATTTTATCATTATATTTTTCACACTTTAAGTTCGCTCACTTAAACTGCTTCTATATGAAAATTTTCATTTGTACCTGTATAGACTAGGACCTTTTTTATTTTGCTCCTTTTTTTCATAATTTGCAAGACAGAAAAACAACCGACCTTCTATATGAAAGTCGGTTTCTTCTATAATAAAGTACATCTTTAATGCTCCATCTTTTTTTGGAAAGAAGACATTCCTATTAATAAGAAGAAATGAGCAGAAATTAACATGACGATTAAAATAAAATTGAAACGATAACTATTTGTAGATTCCATAATTTTGCTCGCAACAGCTGGTCCAAATGCCATACCGAAAAAGTTAATTAAATTATATAAGCCAAGACCGACTCCAACTTTAGCTGCATGTAATGTTTTCGGTATAAATGTGTTCAATGATACTTGAATGGCAGAATAACTCATAAATGTCAAAATAATCGCCAATACAATAACGACTATACTTCCATTCGGAATAAACCCTAAAATTAAAAAGCCAACAATCATAATGACAGACGCTACATAAATCATATTCACATTTCCAAACGAAGGGACAATCTTTCCAGTAATAAAACTAGACACAATACCAAAGAGTGATGCAACAAATAATACAATTCCGATAACAAATGGAGACAATCCGTGCTCTCTTCCTAACAGTAATGGCAACAATAATAAATTAGCACATAACGCCACATTAATTATAAATCCGACTGTTATTAAACGAAGAAATGCTTTGTTCGAAAACAACTCAATATCGATAAATGGATGCTCCGCTTTCTTCATACGAACCGTGAATAAAAATAAAGAAATTATCGATAACACAAATAGCCAACGATTCATATCGATACCTAGTAAAACAGTCGTAATGAATGCAAATAGTAACGCCGCTCCAATATAATCAAAATGAAACGTTTCATCCGTATGCTGCATTTCTTCTGGCATAAATTTTATAAGCAAGAAAATCCCCACCACTGAAATAACCATAAATAAAAATAAATATGGCCACCCTAGTGTATTTGTAATAGCCCCGCCAACTAAAGGGCCAATACCTACCGCTAATGCAATAGAAGAACTAATCATCGCTAACGCACCAGGCTTCTTATGAGGAATAACTAATTTGGCCACTGCAATCATACTAAGCGCAATAAACGCTGCACCCCCGCTCGCTTGCACTAATCTTGCAAGAATGGTAATCACATAAGATTGATTCATAAATCCAATAATAGAACCCACTACAAATATGATAATCGAAATAATTAATAGTTTTTTTACACTGTAACGATCAGCAAGCTTCCCATATATCATTGAACCAATACCGACAACTAAAGAATAACCTACTACAACCCAACTTACTTTCGATTGACTAATAGATAAATCATGAGCAATATCCTCTAACGCAACATTAAATAAAACCGCATTCATCGGTCCTAATAAAACGATAAAACATAATGTGAAAACAAACCATTTTGAATGATTGTTTATATCTTCCCCCATGTGTAACACCTCTCCTGATTGTAGTAATTGAAAACGAAAAATGAAGTTGTTTAGCTCTTCTATTATCACTAGACAACTTCATCAAATGTATACATTTATCGCGCGACAAATTGAATTCGAAACGAAACATGTACGTTGTTCGATATTCATGGAACTATCATAGTTTCAGCATTACAGTTTGTCAACGAAAAATATACAAAGTAAACTAATTTAGTGTTTTTAGTTTACTTTGTTCAAAAATTGTTATACACTAATTTCGAATCCGATATAAGGAGGACTAACACGGTTATTCAAATTTGCAATTTCTAACTTAATAAAATAATGAACTTGTATACGGAAGAAACATTACAGGAGGATTATGATGAAGAAAAAAATGTTAGTTGTATTAACGAGCGTTGAAAAATATCCAAATTTAAATCGAGCTACTGGCCTTTGGCTTGGTGAAGCTGTTCATTTCGTTAAAAAAGTTGAAGAAGCTGGTTACGAAGTAGATTATGTTAGCCCACAAGGTGGTTATACACCGATTGATCCGCATAGTTTAGCAATGGCGGAGAACATCGATTGGGAATGGTATCAAAAGAAAGAATTTATGAATCGTCTCGGTTCTACAATGAAACCGAGTGAAGTAAATCAGGAAGACTACGCTGCGATTTATTACGCAGGCGGTCACGGTGTAATTTGGGACTTCCCTGAAAATAAAGAACTCCAAATGATTAGCCGTAGCATTTATGAAAATGGCGGAATTGTTTCCTCTGTTTGTCACGGAGCTGCCGGTTTATTTCATATCACATTAAGTAATGGGGAACGCTTAATTAGCGGTAAAAAAGTAACAGGATTCTCAAATGAAGAGGAAAAACTAGCTGAATTAGATCAATTCGTTCCATTTTTAACAGAAGATGAACTCATTAAAAATGGAGGACTTTACGAAAAAGCTGCACAGCCTTGGGAAGCTTTTGCTGTAGAAGATAATCGTGTTATCACTGGTCAAAACCCAGCTTCAGGCGGTCTAGTAGCTGAATTAGTATTACAACACATAAACAAATAACATGTAATAAAAAAAGCAGATTTTCCATTACTATAGGAAAATCTGCTTTTTTTACGAAATCATTTGCAAAATAGCCATAACTTCTTTTTCAATTTCCGAATCATCAATTGCTTCTATATACTCCGGTTTAAACAGTTGATACTTCTTTAGTTGATAAAAATCAAGTATCGCTTTCTTTAACGTAATATCGTACTGAATACAAAAAGAATGATCTATTATACGTCTTAACATCACATCATCTTGCACCATAAATAATTGTGCGTTCATTTTATTAAAGTAACCTTGTTCCATACCAGCTTCAAAAAACATTTGCAAATTATGATTACGATTTTGTTGTGCAGCGACTAACCGATCAGATAAGTGCGGATATGCCTCTTTCAAATCTTGTAAAAAGACATCTGAAATGTATGTCACACATTTTAAAGAGTGAATAAACGTCTTTTGGAAACGTTCTGCAAAAGACATACTTTCATCTTGATTATCCGCATCCCCTTCAAGAAGATAGTTCATAAAATCTTCTACCACAGCTTCAATAATCTCATCTTTTGAAGAAAAACGTTTATATAAAGTAGCTTTACTAATATCCATATACTTCGCAATTTCATCTATTTTCAATTGACTAAAACTCGTTTTTCTAATAACGGGCTTTATTTTATTAATATAAGTATTTGCACACGCAACTTTTCTCATTAAAAGAGCCTCCCCTTTTGTCCATACAAAATAGTATAGCAAATTCACGATTAATTATAAATGAAGTCACTATACTCAATACATCTTTTTAGTTTAAGGGGTCATTTATCCTATAAAAAAAGTGCCCGCTACCTTTATGAGTAACGAGCACTTTTTCTATACTTTATTTACAGCTCTTCTTATAGCTTTCCCTATTTCCATACTAGACTGCGGATTTTGCCCTGTAATTAAACGCCCATCTACTACGACGTGCGGCGTAAAATTTGGAGCAACATAAAACAAAGCCCCTTCTTCTTTCAATTTATTTTCTAACAAAAACGGCACTCGCTTTTCTAAATGCACAGCTTTTTCCTCATCATTTGTATAACCTGTTATATGCTTACCCGCACTAAAAAACGAGCCGTCCTTATTTTTCACACCGACTAAAGAACTTACTCCGTGACAAACAGCCGCTACAATTCGGTTGTTGTTGTACATATTCACAATTAAATTTGCAACATATGGATTACCTGGAAAATCTACAATCGCCCCGTGTCCACCACCAAATAAAACCGCATCATAATCCGAAAAATGAACATTTGAGATTGGTTTCGTATTTTGCAATAAAGAAGCGACATGCTTAAATTCACGAGGTATCCCGTTCGGAATAGAAACTCTATCAATCGGCACTCTACCGCCCTGTATCGACACAATATCAACATCAAACTTAGCCTTTTTAAACAAGTTATAAGGAGCTGCGAGCTCTTCCAGCCACAAACCAGTCGGGTGTCCATTCATATCATGAGCGCTTGTTGAAACTAACAATATCCTTTTCAACATATCCCCTCCTTACTACTTATTTATGTATGGAGTGTTCTTATCATTCATATAACGCATGAAACAAAAAAATAGCCGACTCTTTTATATAAGTCGGCTTTCTTTTTATAACTCGAGCTCTCCCATACGAAGAAGCTCAACAACTGCTTGTGAACGTCCTTTAACCCCTAGCTTTTGCATTGCGTTTGAGATGTGTAGTGATTGCAAACAGAAATCACATTTCTTCCTACTCTTCTCACCAAAAAACCCACATAACAAATTGTGATTTTTTTATTTTATTGAACTATCGAGTCCCGTTATCTAAATAACTTTTCTTTTGCATTAAACCCTATTGCTGAAATAACTATCTTTAAGGGTAAACATAAAGTTATTAATAAAATTCCCAAAATCGACACATGAAATTACGCACTTGAAGTAATCCGTTCCATCAGGTTTGCTGTCTTCAAAAGTGATTTGCAGACTTTCATCAATATGAACTCTCGAATGTGCTAAAGCATTTCTTACCCTTCTACAAATATAATTGCCGTCAGGTCTTCTTTTTCTGCTAGCAATTACATTGAACTTTGATATATCAACAAACGAATAATCCCCATCATTAAAATCTTTTTCTTTTGTGTATACAAATAATAAATAAGATGCCATGAGTAAAACACTAGGGTTAAGTAAATTAATATTCTCATTTTTTTTTAGAAATTCTCTAAGTAATTCATTCACTTTCTTATTCTGATTTTCTGGTTTCAAACATTCTTGTATCCATAATAAACTTATATTACCCTGGACGATTAAGTTCCAATCCGCTAATTTACCTTCTTCATTAATTTGCATAACCAGCCCTCCATTTTCCTAATTTTAAAATTCTAGTTCTAAATATAAGTAGTGCCCTTGTTTCAACAATTCTTATTTTAACTCAAATGTAAATTATGGTAAATTGACTTTTCTTAATTACCCTGCCTGTTACCTCAATAAATCAATATCCAACAATAACAGAACCAAAAAATTAAACAAGTGATGTATCCATATTAATTATTAAATACTGTATCCTTTAATAACTTCATTTGTTTGAGCTACAAAACAACACTCTTCAGGATAGACCAAGATAGAATGATGATAGCTATTCTTGTTAAAAGAATGACTTTTTAGCACGTTCCCATTCTCATGTATAGCCGCGACTATCGTTTCCAAATTATTTGATACTACCCATAGGTAAATGTTCTTATTCGGAATCCATATTACCCTCGATTCAAACGCTTTTGGAAGAGGGCTATACCTCCACAAGACTTCACCTTGATAATTGTAACTTTTTACTTCTGTTTTTGTGACAACCACTAAGCTACTCGATCCCAATGTCATAGATTGAATACTTTCTTGTTCTTTAACTTCAAGGGTTTTCTCTAAATTCATGTTATAGAACGATACCAATCTTGTTCCTATTCGCAATACCAAATTATGTTCCGGTGTTTCATAAGCTTCATAAATAGCCGCCGAAAACTTTAATTCTATTTTACTATTTCGATTTTCCAATTCATATTTTTTCTTGTCTGTTCTTTTTAATCTGAAGTTAGGTAGACTTACATCGTTTAATCCTGCGCCGAACACATTCCGTTTTTCACTTTCGACATCGGATTCAGATATCTTTAGTCTCCACTTTCCTTTGCCGTTGATCTCGAACATACCAGAAACAGACTTCTCCCCTCTATCAGAAGCAAAATGAACAATAGCCCTGTCCTCGGAAATAAAATCTAGATTAAATCCATGAGCATCTACTTTGAATTTATCAAGTTGCTGACCATCTTTTGAATAGGTAACAATATGCCCAGGAAGATAAGTAATTTCCGCTTCTGAAGGTATACTTGTGAACAAAACCTCTCCATCTAAAGATAAAAATAGCGATCACATAGATGAATATATATGGTTTTCCCAAATAATATTTCCACCAAGGTCATAGCACACTAATTTATGACTCAAACGGTCTTTTTCTCTTTGTTTATCAGATAAATTTACCAATTCATTGATTGACTTCCGCGGTCCTTCCTCAACCACATAGACCCTTTGGTTTTTCATGTCAATAACCCGATTACCAAACCACTCTTTTTTATTCTTTATCTCCCATCCCCCCGTAAACTGCTTAGTCGCAGCAATCTCAGGTGCCACCTCACTTTGAACAACAACCTTGTCTACATCCTTAAAGGTTTTAGCCTCAAAATGTTGCCATTGGTGATTTTCAGGAGCTAGCCAAAAATACCCTTGATTATGAACCCCTCCATCAAAAAATACATTTCGACCAAATAAAATGAATAGTTCCATTCCAGGATGCCCTTCTGAACCTGTTATGAGGTTACCGGTATCTTTGTATAGTTCATACAATCTATTATCTTCACATACAACTAAATATTTTTCTTGATTAGGAATCAATTGAATAGTGGAAGCTTGTTTTGGTAACTGTGCTCCATAAATAAATTTCCCATCCCTGTTTAACCAGAAGGTTTCTCCAGATTTAAAAGAGACAACCAATTTATTCTCTATCCAACAGATATACCTACCTTCATTTTTAAATGCATTAATCCATTTGAGCCTCCCACTACTATCCCAGGCAGAAACTCGCCCCTTCTCTTCTAAAATGAACACCATGTCAGTTTTGTAATCATGCGCAAAACCAGCGAATGGCGAATTAAAACTCATTCTCTCAAATCCCATAGTAAATTGAGCTGCTAATTGTTTAGCGGACATACTTATTGCTTCTTCTTCACTTTTTGGCGGTGCAGATAATTCATGTTGAAGCTCTTCTTGTTTCTGTTGTAATTCTTTTTCTTTCAGTTCAGAAATAGCAATTCTCGCTTTCAAATTACCATTATTGTCCAATCGATACAATCTATCCATACTCGAGACAAAAATATCCGTTGAATCTGCTGACACCTCAAGTAAATAAGGCATAAAACTAAGCTCACCAAACATCGTAGAGAATACTTCTTTAAAAGCAATGCCCCATTTTAAATCTCCATTAAAGTCAAAACAATAGAGTTTACCTGGACCGTCATATGTTTCCCGTGTTCCCACTAACCAAAAATCGTTACCTATGGCAAATCTAAAAGGCTGCCATTGAAATTCATATACAATAGCTCGTTGATTCTTATAATGTACAAAAGCAACCTTTTCTTTATCGTGAAGTAGAACACCCATATGATTTACAGCAACAGGATGCATTTTTTCTAATGGCGTTTCTTTTAAATTGATTTGTTGTACTTGCTCTTTAGTAATCATTTCAATAGTTCCTGCCGCTTCGACAACAAGTAAATCTTGATTATGATAAAGATGACGAAATTTCCTACGAGACCTGATTTCAAAATTTATTAATTTAGGATTTTTCTTGGCTACAGAAAAGAACGAATCCCATGTTTGCTTGCTATCCGTTTGTAATAGAATCGTTGATATTGGTCGAATTGTATCCTTATCAATAAAATCGTAATATTTATTTTGTTTAACATTACCTAAATGACGCTCTGAATTCATCATTGGACCATTATTAGACTCCTTAACAGCCGGATTAGAAAATAACTTCTTGATTGTATTGAATATCCCCATAATTATCCCTCTCTGAATAGAATTAATTTATTTTCTCAAAGTATCTCTCTTAACAAATACATTTCTCTAATTAGATACTAACATAAATATATATAACTAAAGCACCCTAATTTCCAGGGTACTTTTGATATGAATCACCTATACCGTTAAAGAATACATATCTTTTAAAGATTAAATAGAAAGAAAAATTGCCGACTTTTATGTAAAAGTCGGCTGCTTTCTTATAGTTCATCCCTCCCATATGAACAAACTCAACTACTGCTTATAAGCGCCTTCTAATCCTAATATTTGAGCTGTTTAGTTTTTACAGATACTAAGAGGAACATCTCCTAAATGCGATATTCATAGCTAACCTGCATAATATCATCCCCTAATATGTCCGTTAAAGAGTTCTTATTTTTAATTGATGAACTCAATCCTGGAGATGAACTATATTCACTAAAAGAATATCGGAAATCCGCAACCATTTCGAGATCCATATCAAAGCGGACCCTTTCTTGCAATTCCTTATAGTCTGATTTAGAAAAATTAATAGGACTTTTTCCATAAAAATAGACAAATTGATAATAGTGTGTACCTTCCAATTTTGATTGATGATTTTCTATTTCCCTTTTCACTAATATACCCATACAAGAAATCTCTCCATTATATTTATCCTTCATACAAACTGGATAAGATTCTAAAAGTGTATCTTCTTCAAGATTTATATCATTCAAAATATACATTTTTCATATCCCCCTTTATTCCATATCATTAAAAAATATGCAAGGAAAATGAATATATAACTACTTGTACAATATTATTTTCTAATACAAAAATTAAGAAGGAATATGTATAATATCCCTTCTTATAATGGACTTTCAAAAGTGTATGTAATATCTATCGCTCCATCTTGATGAATACTTATTTTTTGAATTAACGCTTGAAATACATGAATCAAATCTTGCTCTTGCTTTTGTAACTGCTCAAAAGCTTGTTTTATCGTTTGAATATCAATTTGAACATGATTACCATTTTGTATTACCAGTAACTCATGATTCGCTTTGGTTATTTCCGCTTCAAGATCGTTCCGTTTTTGTTCAAACTCTCCTTTATTAATAAGTTCTTCTAAGTACAAATCTAGCAGTGCTTTTTTCTTTTGCTGATTTGTACTCACAAGCTGTTGCAACTTCTTTATATTTTTCTCTTGCCCCTTTTCAACATTACTTTGAAGTCTTAAAGAAACAGACTCTCCTTTTCCCACTAATAAATTTATAATGAACTGACGAAAATGCCCATATTGAATTGGCACATGATTTACACAACCATGTTTTCCTGCCCGACGATATTGAGAACACTTTAAATATTTCCATTCTGTTCGCTCCCCACTTTTCTTTTTCAAATGAGACTGTACAATTACCATATTAGAACCACAAACCGCGCATTTTGCTAGATTGCGAAATTCATTCCAAGCTGTGATTTTCGTTTTATTTGTTTTATTTTTTTTTCGATTCGCTTGATTCCATATCTCTTCTTCCACAATCTTTGGGTGATGGTTAGGAAAAACAAACCATTTTTCTTTTGGGTTCCGGATTTGTTTTTTCTTACCGCCAACTTTTACTGAAGTATATTGGTTTAAAATAAAAGTTCCTTTATAAATTGCACTTTGAAGGATTCTTTGAACCGATGTCATTTGCCAGTTCTTTTTAGTTTTCGACTTTATACCCAATCGATTTAATTCATTTGTTATCTTTTTATATCCCAAACCTTCGCAATACCATTTATACATCATTTTGACAACTTGCGCTTCCTCCTCATTAATCACCAATTTTTGCTCTTCACGATTATACCCATATGGAATTTTCCCGATATGCTCCCCGCGACGAACTTTTACCGCCAATGCTGCCGTAATACTAGAAGAAAGCGTTCTACTGTATTGAGCCGAAAACAAAGACCAAAGTTCAAATGCCATATCGTTTTTGCCAGCCTTTATAGAATCGTAGCCTTCTTCAACAGAAATAATTCGAACATGATGAGCTAAAAATACTTCGCGAATTTCTAACGAATCCTTCAAATCCCTCGCTAAACGGGAAATAGATTTAAAAACAACCATATTAATTTCTTTTGCTTTTGCCTTTTTTAACAGTAATTGAATAGATGGTCTGTCTACAAATAAAGTTCCACTTACCCCTTCATCTTTAAAAACACGTTTCTCATCCCAATTGAATCCATTTCGTTCTAACCAGTTCCGGCAGATATCTATTTGGTTTTCGACAGATGAAACTTGTTCATCTCGGTCAGTTGACACACGAACATATACTGCGTAAGACTCCACTGCTTTCACCTTCCCATCTCCGAACCACTAGACTACCGAATTTCATATGAAAAATTTTTATCCTTTTATAAAAGATATGACATTCTGCTGTTTTTTCATTACTAATATTAAAACAGCTTGTTTTAATATTAGTATGTCTTTAACAAGGTATAAAATTCATTTCAGTAAAAACATTTCATGGAAATGAATTTATAAAAAATAAAAAAACATTGCGAGATTTTTTTTGTACCACAAGTGCCCTTATTTACTACATAGAAGAACCTTAAATCACGCGTTTAGGAATTGAGAACAAAAGACGGGATAGCGTCAAATCATATATTTTAATATTAAGAAAAACAAAAAAATATATCACCTATGGAATTATTCGATAAATTTTTGGGGAACAAAAAGAAAATCAAAACTCTTTCGGAAAAATAAATCGGTTCAAAAAACAGTAAAGAACATTCTTTACCGAGCTCAATCAAAAGCAAAAAAACCCCAATCATAAGTAGAAAACCTATTGGTTTTCTACTTATGATTGGGGTTTTATCCATATAAAGGTAAAACATAAGAAATTGTCTCCAAAAGTTCATTTTTAACGACCTTTTGGGACAACCTCTTTTTATCATTATCGCGAGAAGCTCACCACTTCAACGTTAGAAAGTAGCAAGGGACCTACTTACTAAAACTTGAACACTCGTTTGAACCATGTATCTTTTTCTTTACTCGTTATGACCATTGTCGCTATTTTACCTAACATATCTGTTAATCCGCTTTCAAATTCTATCGTTTCATCATCTGTATCTGTATAAGCATGAACAAATTCATGAATTAACGTTCCAGTATATGCTTCAACACTTTTCAATTGGCTTCTTTTTATGATAATGGTACGGTCCGATTTATCCCATAATCCTAACGCATCTGATCCAGTAAAGCTATCAGGTCTCATGGTTTCAGAAATCTTGATTTCCTTTACAGGTTTTATATTTTTCGGAAACCATCCTTGAATCACATGTTTTAACTCATAAATTTCCTTTTCTTTTTTACTTAAGTCTTTTTCATCTACAAATTTAAATTCAAAACTATCATTCCAATGCACTGAATAGTAATCCAAATTCACGATTTCATTTCCAGAAATATCTTTTGCTTTGGATAATTTGAGTGCAAGCGTTTCTGGTATGGTAACAATTCTATGCCCTTCATCTTTCGCATAATTGATATATTTACTGCCCCCGATTAAGTCATCCGAGGTTAAAAACAATATTTTTTCTTTCGAGTTTAAAATCTTACATGCGTGCAGTTGCACATCTATCCATTGCAGCTCATCATGAGAGTTACCTTTTTGAATTTTTTCAAGATCGCTTACCAATTTTTCCGCAAATACAGATCCAGTACATGCCAGTAAGATGGATTTCATTCGATCCGAATACGCACTTCTTCCTACATTTGTTCTTTCTCTGTTTAACGATTTTAAAAGTTTTTTAGTTGGTGAAGTAATATTGTAGGAAAACAGCAAATTTTCTTCCTCAGCTACGCAGAGTCCATTCACATAAATGCGAGATTCCTTATTATCCACTTTTTCGAGTAAAGCGCCATATTTTGTTTCTTCAATCACTTGTTCTCCTGAATATAACAAGAAAAAATCTTTCGCTTTTTCAATATCTGAATCTTGCAGCCCTCCTAAAATAAATTCGGTCCCAACCATATTGCAATTCGAAGGTTCTTGAACGATTGCATGCAATGTCGTAATATCCGCAAATCCTTCTTTTGATAACTTTTTAATTGTAATGTCATTATACTTAGATTTTATCAATACATGTATGTTTCTTCTATCAAAGGTTGCCAAAGCGTCTTTCAATCCGACTCCAAATTTTCCAATTACTTTTTCAACACGGCTCATTTTTTCTTTATTTTCGTTTTGTGTTAAATGATTATGTTTTAGCCCTCTTCCATAATCTTTAATATGCCATTTTCCATCATCATCTTTCCATATAATAGGTTCTTTTGTTTCACTTAAATTCGATTCATCCAATGCATTCGCGATGATTTCCCTTAATGCATGTGCTACAGTCCAATGTTCCAAAACTTTTTCAATGTTTAAGTCGAATTTCTTCATCCTTGTACACCTTTTCCTTTTTGACATGATTCGTTCTTATTATTTGTTTCTTTATTTTATATTTCATATTTTATAATAATAGAGTTTCTTATACAAAGTTAAGACCATAACACTCAAAAATAAAAAGATGTAGTAACCTACAAAAGAATTAATTTATACGCTGATCAAATTGTCTTCACATAGAAATTATGTATAAAAATGACTATTCAATTAACTCCTCTTTCCATATATGTTATATACTAATAATATAAAATTAAAAATATTCAATTAGAAAGGGAGTGTTTGCATTGAAACACGGCAAACTATTTTATTTCACCAATCCGCATCCCGATCTGCCTATGGATGAACGATATGTTGCGGAGACTGATACAGGTATCAAAGAATCTTTTGTACATAAAAATGATGCATTACTGTTTTTATTTGACCACGGAGTACGTTCTTATCAATCTTTCACAAAAGAAATCTCTGCATATAAAAACTTAAAAAACATTCCTATTTACGAATTATGGCATTTAGAAAATAGAATAGGCTATGTACTCTTCGGATTTGAATCCTATATAGATTCGGAAGGAAATACAAACAAACGAAAATCTTATATATGGCGATTCGTCGGGCATGGACGTAGTTGTTTTGCGCCCACTCGTGAAGAACTGACTCAAAAGATATTAGACGAGATTCATAAACATGTGGCAGATCCCGAAGAACGTGGTTACAACATATACCCTTATTACACGCGTTATTATCGAGAAGGCGGTGCAAAATGCATAATTTCGTAGCTTTTGATTTTGAGACTGCTAACCATCATCGTCATAGCATTTGTGCTGTTGGTATGGTCTTTGTCGAAAATGGAGAAATCATTGATACCCTCTATGAATTAATTAATCCAGAAGAAGATTTTGACTATTATAATATCGCTATTCACGGAATTACACCAAGTGATGTAAAAGACGCCCTCACATTTCCAGAATTTTATGAAGCGTATAAAAAAAGATTTGAAAACAAATTATTAGTCGCTCATTATCTTCCTTTTGATGGATACGCACTCCGGGATAGTTTAAGACGGTATGAACTTCCATCTGTTTATAACAACTTACTTTGTACATACCAACTATCAAAAAAATTAATAACCGGAGAAAAGAGCTATACCTTAAAATACCTTTGCAAACATTTTAGCATTGAATTAAATAACCATCATAATGCTTTGGAAGATGCAAGGGCTTGTGCTCAACTCATGTTACAACTATCTCATAAATATGATCTACCAAATATAGAAGAAATTTATTCCAAAACACACATTAGAACTGGCGAAATCTCTGGTAACACCTATAGATCTTCATTAGTTCAATCTCAATCCTACTCCTCTTTAAATTTAAAAGATATTAACGTAGCAACAGAAGTATCTGAAGATCATCCTTTTTATCAAAAACATATCGTATTTACAGGCAAATTAAATGCGTATACTCGTATAGAAGCCGCACAGTTAATTGCTAATAAAGGTGGCATTCCACAAAACGGTATTAACAAAAACACTAACTATATTATCATCGGAGATTTCGACAACGTGATGATAAAAGGAAATAAATCTTCTAAATTAGAGAAAGCAGAAAAATTGATTGCACAGGGGAAGGAGCTTGAAATTATTAGCGAAGAAGAATTTATGAGAATGTTGTAGTTGAATAAGTTGACACTAAAAATGATATAAAAATCTAATACTTTCATATAAAATAATAATCATACAACAAGATATACATCATGAAGCACAGAAGAAAGGAGAATTTTCATGGCGAAAAATGGAGAACCTGGAAAAGGACGTATTGGCGCAGTAAAAGGGCGTAGCCAATTACAAGGTCCAAACGGAAATTGGATTAAGCGTGACAGCGCAACCGGACGATTCCTTGACCAAAAAACAAGTAGTACAACACCTTTCAAAGGTGTTAGAAAAGAAAAGTAACCAAACTAAAAATAAACAGCTATCGTAGGAGATAGCTGTTTATTTTTCTTACCATTACATTTATTATAACTAATATATAGATTATTAAATGTTAAATCAAATTTACAGTAAGGAGTGTTACTAATGATGACCGACGCAGAAAGATATCATTCTTTTAACAGCGTAAAACAAAGTACCAACGTTTTAGTATCCCAATGGCAAAAAAGGTGGTTAACTGGTTTTAAATATGATGCATCAACAATCGAATTTTTTCCTCCGAAGCCATTTATAAATCTAAGCTCAATGCAACAAGCTGCATTACTTAAAAATATTAGATATGTTCATCACGCTGTACTCGCATCTGTTTTTCAAATGACTCCAGAAAATAAAAAAGTGCCATTCGATGTAGTAGATAACTTGATTTTAGAACAACTAAATCATTATAACCGTAAATTAGGGTTATGTATTTATGCAAGTGCATTATTATACTGTCTCTTACGTGAAGAATTCGCACTTGATAATAAACATTTAAAGTACGTACAAGGTTTTGCACGGACTAAACCTTCTAAAAATTATAAGTTACCTTCAACAGGCGAAGGTTCAGACTTGATGCACACATTACATGCATTTGTTTTATATCAAAATTCTGTCATCGATACCTCTACTATACAACTGGAGAAATATTTAGATTTCTCCCTTAAGCCTCCTTTTGTTTTAGGAGAGCAAGGATACAAGGAAGAAACATTTACATATCATGGATTTAAAGAGTATCCTCAAACCCCACTAAAATACGCAAAAACTTTGCTAAAGAAGTAGGAATGACATACAAAGAATGGATTACACATCATCAAACGCAAGCCAAAATATTTTCACAAGTAAAAGTTCATTAATAATAACACCTTCCTTATATAAGGAAGGTATTATTAACATGTTAATATAATCTATATCATAATAGTGTTTTGAAAAAAATAAGCTCTTATTATAAATGTTACATAACATATTCTTCTTACTTATTTCAAGAGTCACTACTAAACCTCAAATATACACCGGATTAATTCACCCCAAAACCGTAACCCAAAAATATAATTCATCTTTCTACCGAGAATCAAAAATCAGAATATTCTTTATTTAAAACCAAAAAGACAAACCTTACATCTCATAAGGTCTCGTCCCACTTTTTCAAAAAACTACTCGGTATTAAGTTAGTAATGGTATACCATTACTAACTTAATACCGAGTAAACGTTTTTCTTGGCATAACTCCTTCACCTTTTTGCCGAGAAAAATATTTTCTTTGAAACTAGCATATTTCTAAATGACAACATATAGCACGTCCATATTTGTGATATTAAAAAGCAATAAAAAGAAACTCAAATTTCCGAGTTACTTTTTATTGCTCTAAATTTATTTTTAAAATATATTCTGTTTTCCCATTTTGATCTATTATAATTTTATCAATTAAATACACCAAAAGTTGACGAACTCGTTTCATATCTTTTTGTAAATTTGTAAATTCTATTCGAAATGCTTGTAACACATTTTTTTGTAACATACCTTGGTTAGAATCGACGTCTTCAATATGCTTCATTTCTGCTTCTTTTTTTGCGATTAACTCCTCTGTCCCCCTGATTTCGTGCAACAAATGCAAACGATAATCCAACATTACATCCAACAAAGGATCTATTTTCGGATCAACTTCCACCAATTTCTTCTTTTGATTATATAATTCGTCTATTTCACGTTCCGCATCCTTAATCCAAACTAGACAATTATCCACCTGTTTTTTCAAACGCTGGATTTCTTTTTTTATTTGTTTTATGTCTTTTTCTAAAATTTGTTCCATTTCATACATCAGTTCTGTTTGAGATTTAGAAATGACTTTATCCGTAACCTCTTTTATAACACTATCAAAAACCAGTGCATGTAGCTCATCTGTTGAGAACCAAACTTTACATAATTTATTCGAACACATATATTTCTTGATTCCATACTTCTTGCCATTTTTCCCTCTAGTTTCTTGATTCTTTGGAAGCAAGGGAGCATCACAACTTTTACAATAAATTAAGTCCCGTAGAACATACTCTGTTTTTAATTGTTTGGGAGGTAATTCCTTGTTTCTTTTTTTCTCAAACATTTGAAAAGTAGCTAACCATTCTTCCTTGGTCATAATAGGTGGAATCTCTTCACATTTTGCCATTTTCCATTTGGATAAGTCTTCAATACTATTCCCAGATCCAGGTTTTAGTCTTCCGAATGTAACATACCCTGCATAAATTGGATTGGTCAAAATGTGCTTTACTCGTTCCTTTTTCCAATGGATTGTATTTGTTTTCGCCTTTTGCTCATTTAATATTTTGGCGATATCCGCAAACCCTTCGCCATTTTGATATAACTGATATATCTTTAACACAATTTCTTTTTCATCTTCTAGAATAAAGAAATTCTTGGTATTTTCATCCTGTACATATCCAAATGGTACAGGTCCTCCCATCCATTGACCATAGTCTGTTCTTTGTCCATACGCATCTTTCGTACGTGCACTGATTCGCTCTACTTCATAACGAGTTCCACCCTCTCGAATTAATTGTGTAATAATATCACGCTCTGTATACAATTCTCCCGTACTCGTCAATATGACATCTGTTTTCGCTTCTTTCATTATTACTCGTATTTGTACATGTTCAATCTCTGATCGCGCAAGGCGGTCATCTGCATACGTAATCACAAAATCATATTTCCCCTGTTCTACGTCTCGTAATAACGCCATGATTTGGGGACGCTTGATTAACTTCTTTTTAAATGCCGATTCTCCAGGGTCTACATATTCTTTCACAATTTCACAATCATAGTTTTTTATAAATTCATATACATGATGTCTTTGTGCATCGATTGTTTGACGATCAGATGAAACCCTCGCATAAAAAGCTCCTTTTTTTCCTTTTTCTAAAACATCACGAATTGTCTTCACATGTATGCACCTCTTGATAATGTAAAAATGGATGTTTAAAAATAATTTCATAACCGTGTCTATCTACAATTACAGTAAAAATCAAATCTTGAAATAACTCCATAACCTTATAATCTGGTAAGGAATCTAACATCAGTTGTTTATGGACATTAGACTCCAAATCCTTTACTACACCAGGCACCTTTTTTAATACATTTAGTTTTAATTCCAATTCTTCTTTTATTTGTTTGTGTTCCTGAAAATGTTGATAAGAACCAAGTAATTCTTTGTGTAACTTTTCATTTTTCTTTTCCGTTAACCATCTTTGTACTTTTGTGTGCACTGTCTTTTTCTTTTGATCTAAACGCTGACTATGCCCTTGTATCATTCGTTCTATTTCTTTTACATTTTGTCTATAGTAACGCTGAAACAAGCCATCAAATTCTTTCTCTCGTAAATTAAGAAAAAAACATTTCATTTTTTCAAATGTTTTTTGTTCGATATATTCCTTATCAATATACAAACGATGTTCTTTGCATCGATATCCTATTAAAAATGTATTTCCTCTCCGTTTAACCACTCCCTCTAATTGTTTTTTACAATAAGAACATTGCAGGAGTCCTTCTATACGATACAGAATATCTTCTTTAGCAATTTCCTTTTTCATTTTCGTAGAACCACGCTTATTTACTATTTGATTTAGTTTTTCTTGCGCAGCTTCCCATTGGTGCGGTTCAATCGGCATTGTGCCTTCTAGCTGATGTTCTTGTTGAACTCCCTTCAATCGAATACTATATACACCCATATAAAAGGAATTTTCTAATGTACGTCTAATATCTTGTAGTTCCCAAGGAAGTCCTTTTCGTTTCTTAAAACCTTTTCCATCTAAACGATCTTTTATTTGTTGCAAAGATGTGCATGTATCGTTCAAAAATTCATTAAAAATAAACATAACTATATCCATTTCATCTTTTACGATTTCAATTTCTTTTTTCTTTTTATTATTTTGGAAACCATATGGCAGCCGACTCACTGCTTTTCCTGCATCAAATTTACTCTGACGCATAGCATCAAACCGTTTATTAATTTGTTCACCTTCATGTTGTGCGAAGCCAGCCATAATCACTTCTAGATAGCGATTCATCGGCGTGTATTCCATTACCGGTTCTCCAACAGTCGTAAAATGAACTTTTATCTGTTTCTCCTGAAGAAGTTCATAAATTTCCATATACTCGATTACATTTCTTGCTAACCGGTCTCTCTTATACAAAATTAAATGTTCAATTTCATCATTTCGAATTGCTTCCAACAACTTTCGTAAACCCGGTCGCTGATTCATATGTATAATTCTAGCCGATACATATGGATCTTCATATTCATAGTCCAGCTTCATATAATGATCTCTGCAATACGCCTTTGCATAATATTTCTGCATTCGAACGGAGTGTTCTTGTTTTTTAGATGAACTACGGTAATATGCGACTGTTTTCTTCAATACAACCAGCCCTTCCATCATGTTGTGCTTACAATGTATGCACGTCATCCTTGTCCATAGAATCATTTTGTTTCATTACTTCTACTAAAAGTTCCACATATAGTTGAAACCATTTTTGTGCAGCTTCAGGATCATGAATATACGAAATCGATCTGAGTTGAAGCTTCTTTTGTACAGCCATTAAAATCATCACCTTTCAAAACAAATTGCATAGGAGGAATTACAATTGATTACGCAATTAGGACAAACCATTCGTAATTTAAGAAAGCAAAAGGGAATTTCTCTTCAAAATTTCGCTGAGCAAATTGAAGTCTCTCCGGGATATTTAAGTAACCTTGAAACACAAAAAACAGATACCATTTCTTTAACGTTACTCGCAAAATTGAATGAGGAATTTGATTTATTTCCTTCCCTGAATCACACAACTTCTCCTCATCATGAATTACATTTCCGACTAGATCGGGTATGCGAACTACTGAAAACGCTACATGATACCAATCCCGAGTTAGCAAATTATTTTATTTCTCATATTGAACAAGGATTGATATTATACCAAAAGGAATAGTTGCTTAGTGGTTATTATTACCAATTAAGAACTAGTTATTCATTTTTATAAAATTAATTTACAAAAATGAATAAAGTACCCTGAAAAAGAGAGCCTATTTTCCCAAAACGGCTCTTTTTTCCATATCTTCTAATAACTCTTTTATTACTTTATTATAAAGACGATTTACCTGTGTAGATTTTTCATCTGTTCGTTGATAAATATACTCGTCTCCTTTCTTTATTATCCCCAGATGTTTATCTTCTTTTGGAAATACAAGATTGCAAAAATCTTGATATATTTGCAATCCCTTCTCTCCTTTTAATGAATATGTACGATCAGGAAAGAGTCTTTTAAATTGAGCTCTTAATAGCCCTTGAAATGCTTTTTCATCCAAACCCTGAATCCTATTTTCATCTATGTTGCTCAGTGGTTGTCTGTTTTCAATCACTGCGTCCAACGTACTCACTTTTTGTTGCAATAAATCATATTCTTCTACCACTTGTTCATACACATCTTTCATCCATTGATTCTGCTTTTGCAATGCTGATATCTCTTCACACATAATATTTACCACATCATATAAAAAATGAATGTCCCCATTCGTTATACTCGCCCTTCCTTCCAAATACTCAACTTCTCCTTCATTTTTTTTATGAAATAAAACTTGTACTTGTTGTTTTACATCATTTATATCTTGAATAAGATGCTGATATTCCTGCAAAATTTGACGTAACCCTGGACGTTTCTTATCGATAAACTCAAATAAATCTTCCTCGCGAATACTCCATCCCTCCTTCCGATTCTCTGATGGAACTGCTGCAATTTCTAACTTCCGAAGCCAATCCGTAAATGTTTTATAACTTACCTTTATATAGTTTTCTTCTAAAATCTTCATCGCTTCTTGAACATTAATCCACCTTGTCATATTCCACCTCACCTCATATCTCTAATAATTTTATGAATGTCATATAACAGATATAACTACACAAAAGTAATATTAAAAATAAAAAAATAGGATTTAGCTCTCCCTCAAGCTAAATCCTATTTACATAATCACACTATTGTTATCTCGTTAATTTTGATTCGTTCTTTCTTAAATCCATAATTTTTTTATAAATGATACCCGCTTCGTTTTCTGTGTGAATATCAAAACTCCAGTACATTTCAGATTTTAACTCGTCTTCATTTATTTCTATTTCATGTACTAAATTTCCAACTACCTCTAAGACATCCTCATTCCACAATTCTTCTTTTAATGTTTGATTTAACACCAATTGAGCTACATCCATTGCCTGAAATATAACATCTAATCCATATCCCATCCTACTTACTCCCATTACAATGTACCCGATTGCTTCTGTATCTTTCAAAAACTCCACTCCTTCCACTATTTCATTTTCATAAAAGTCATTTATAAAAAGTCTGTTTTCTTCCCCAACTGCATATATTTTTAAAGATAAAATATTTGTTTAAGAACTAATTAAGGGAGGTATTTACTTGTTACAACATCTCGGGCAAACCATCCGAACATTACGAAAACACAAAGGGATTACACTAAATGACCTTGCAGCAACATTACATGTTTCACCAGGCTACCTCAGTAATTTAGAAACAATGAAAACCGATACTGTTTCACTTACATTTCTAGAACAAATACAAGAAGAACTGAACCTGTTCCCTGCTCTCACCCAGGAAACAGATTCTCCAAACCATGAACTTGATTTTCGTTTACAACGATTATGCCAAGTATTACAAAAAACTCATGATGAAAATCCAGAGTTAGCGGATTACTTTATTGCTCATGTTGAAAAAGGTTTGGAACTTTATCAACCCAAATAAACACCCTACTCTCATTATGAACAACTTGTCTACCTATTATTCATTATTATGAATTATTTTTATAAATATGAATAAATTCTCGAAAATAGGAGAACCTTTATAAAAAGAGGTTCTCTTTTTTCTAATTAAGGAGATGAATCAATATGAAAGAAGAATTACTAAAAGTAGCTAATGACTACCTCGAATGGGTACATGTTCAACTTGAAAGTGATGTTAACTTTATCGGGGATGATTACATTGACACAATAGAAGATATGTTACTAGAAGAAGGGATTTTATATACCCAAAACGATATGACACAAACCATTAAAAGTATTATTTCAAAACTCCAAGATAAATATGGCGTTAATAATATTTTTTATGGTGCCCCGGAACATACTGTTATTGAAAACGGTCGATATGTAACCCTTTATAATCAGTTAATAATCAAAAATCCCAAACACAAAGAATAAACATTAAATATATGCTATGTTCTTTCAATGTACTTTTTTCGAATTATTGCTTTAAAATAAAAAAGGATGGCTGTTAACAGCCATCTTCTTTTTATTTACTGATTAATTAAGTTATTTAACACCGGCGTCGTATGAACATAACGTACTGTAAATAACGGATCTAAACGATATTGGAATGTTGTTACAAATCGACCAGTTTAAACTAATTGTTGTACAACTTCTTAAATCTCTTAACTATTTTCATCAAAAGACAGCAAATTTGAAATTCATAATTATCATTAAAAGCTGGAAACAGTTTATACCTATATTTTACTCCATAGACAAATTGTCCTCTACTTACATATAGAATAATCCAAACATTTTATACACAGAAAACAAAAATACAGATACCATACCATATAAAATAACAACCTTAGGTGCATTACATCTATTTAAAATCGCAACACCTAATAATGTAATCAGTAGCGGAATGAATAAAATCATCGCTACTCGCATAGCTAGTTGATCAAAGATAGGTTTTAATATGTCAATGTCAATAATGTCCACAAATTATCTTCCTCTCATGAAATATATTATCATTTTATAATAATTTAGCGTTTTAATTCAATCTATTAATTACTAAATATTAATGAATTCATCTATACAATACCTATTTGCCGTTTCAATTTTTCAACCCTAATTTTGCTACAACAGCAGATACATGTGAATATTTCTCTTTTCTGAAACACAATAATTCTAGTATAATAAATTTAACGAAAGAAAAATTAGAATTTTACAAATCAAAACAAAATATGTACTAACTCTTCTAAATTAAAAAACTTATGTTAATAAAAAAGAAAATTTATTAAAAAGGATGTTGAAATATGACTTCTATAAGTTCTATGCCCTATGCAGTACGAAAAAATGATTCTAACTGGATAAAAGATACCGCTGAAGATATTAAAAAATTAAGATTAAAACATGGAGACACTCATCCTTATTATGAATTAATTAAAGATAGCTTTTATTGCTATGGTTGCTATAAAAAATGGATAAAAGAAAATCATACTGAACCCTTTGATTATGCCCTACCTAAATTAACACATTATATATATGAAAACGGAAATAAAACCCACTTCAAACTCCGTCGCAAATCACAAGAGAAAAATCATGATCATCTCAAAGGCTGCTATTTTAATGATCCATCAGATTATTACAAAGAACTATCTGATTCTTTCGACCATATCGAAATTGCTGAAAAACAAACTGCCCGCCTCATCATATTAAATCGGATGAATCAAATATTAAAAACTGAAATTAGATCTTCCACAAAAGGTTTAGGAAAAACAATTAAACCTAAAGCTTCACACCTACAAACATTCGGTGCTCTGCAAGACATTTACAATCGCTACGGGGAAAGTTGGAGAGAATTACCTGTTATAACCGAAGATAATGAAACTAAAAAAATCGAAAATTTATTGCTATCTCCCGATGAAGCAATTGACTCATCTAAACAATACCCAAACAAAATCGCAATTGTATATGGAACAATACAAAGAGTTGAGGCTCGTAATAACGGTGGTTATATCAACATTGTATTTAAACAAGGCTCAAATAAATCCGATCGTCCATTTCGCTTGTCAGTATCACCTTATCATATTTATAATGAAACAGATTTACAATGCCTAGAAAATAGAAAAATCGGATGTTACGGGCGTTTAAAACATAATCAGGGCTTTTCACAAATAGAGTTATTTTCTTTACATCATCAAATTGTATTTTTAGATTTACAAAAAAGTGAACCTTGTCCTTTTAGAACACCCAGTATTAATATTGATCGAATTCAGAAACTACTTACACGTACAATGGAATTTCATCATAGTAAACTTCATTCATATCACCCTGGAATGTTTACTTTTCACAGACAAGCTCAATCGGATTTCAAGAAAATAAAACAAACAGTTCAAGAAACCCAACAAAAACAACAACTGCTTTTTCAGGAAAAAGAAATGAAAACCCAAGAGAAAAACAGTATGTCCGTCCTTCATAACACATTATTAATTGACACAGCAAATATAAAAAAGCAACTTCGCATTACAAAATCCAAAATCAAAGAAACAGAAAAACAATTCAGCAATAAATTCCGTAAATGGACTCGATTTATTTATGCTGGATCTGAATCAAAAGAAATACAAGAATTAAAATCTAAACAAAACAACTTAACAATACAACTAGATTCCTTTACCAAACAAAAACAAAATATCGAAGCTAATATTACGAACTTAGAAGATACTATATCTAGTATAAGCTCTTCTATAACAGCCTTAGAAAAAAAACATGCTTCTGCATTAAATAATTTCAAAAAGATTAAACGTGGAGTCGAGATAGAAAAACAATGGAAAACACATATTGAGCAAGATTTTTGTTTTCTTTATTATCAAGAAAATAAAAATCTTTGGAGTGCTATTCAGATACAACAAAATCCACAACCGGAAGCAGATCTTACCTTCACATGCAAATTTCTATACAACAATCCAGATCACACAAATCGTATTCGTCCTGAAGAAATATTACCTATTGTATTTGATACACCTTCATACGATTTAATGATTTACAAAGTAATACAGAAGAAACTACATCAAAAATTAAATCGCTCACCACTAAAAGGGCATCAGCCCCTTCATAAGTAAAAGATTTTCAAACCAAACATAAAAAACGAGAAACCCTGTGACATACATGTTTCTCGTTTTTTTATTAAATAATAATTCTACTTACCAACTGATATCCTCTAGCTGATCACCAACCATCTTCTTCTTTGTATTTATCTATTTTTTCCTTCTTGTAAATATTGATCAGCTTCTCACTTGAAACAACCTTGCCCGATGATTAAATTTCCCTTCCTTGTCTAACGTTTAAAAATCACAATAGATTTATCCACCAATTCACTCCAACCATTTGAAAGATACTTTTCAATAATAAAACTGGTTGCTTCTTTCTAAAAAAAATTGACTTACAATACAATCAATATAGCGCTTCCTTCTTTTTTATACATCCAGTATGCTGATATCTTTTTACCTAATTTTTGTTCTAAACTTAGAGGATAAGTTACCACTTCCTCCATTTCGTATACAATTCAACCATCCTAATTAAAACATCCATCCTTCAAATATTGTTTTCAAATTATGAAAGTATAAAATAAGCGAATTAAAAATTGATTTTTCTGATTTTTATTGAGAAATATTTTATTTGAATTTCACATATTAACATTTATAGGAAGAAGATGTTAATATTTAGAGGCGGAATTATTTAAAATATTCTAATAATAAAAGAGGAGAATGTTAAATGATAATTAGAAAAAATAGTCGTTTCGCTCTTATATTAATATTAGCTTTAGGTACATTTTTCAGTATTTTTGGAGTAAGTAAATTTTCGCTAGCTGATACAAGTGATGAAACTGTCAATTTTACTTTCCAATGGAATAGTGCTTGGGATTATACAAACGCTCGTAGAAAAGATAATACTTCCTCAATGTATATGCGTGTGAATTCTAGCAATTCCGCAGGTTCTTTCAATGTTTGGGCGGAAGCAGATGCCAATGTGTGGAGTGGGGGAAGAGATTGGAAAAACGCTTCTGGGGATGGTAAACATGAAGGTGCTGTACAACCAGGGCGTACATATCTCTTCATAAATAATGCAGTTGAGACTTATGGTAAACAAGTTCCTGTCCGTTTTGGTGGGTATTCAAGAGAGAATAACTCATATAATGTTGATTGGAGCCCTGATAGCGTTAGACCAAAAGGATCTTATACTGAATATTAAGTAAAAATTAAATCATAGTAATATTTTCAAATAATACCGCGCTCTTTAAAATTTTTTTGCTACATGTAAAAGTTGTATGATTCTTAATAAGAATCATACAACTTTTTTTGTCAGAGGATTACGATAAACATTGTAAATTGATAGACTAAAATAACTATTACTGACAAAAGGATTAATTAATTATTTCACTATAAAACAACTTTCACCAGTGTAATCCTTTATCAGAAAACAGTTGAAAAAATTATTACAATTATTAATACCATAAAAATTTAAGGGAAATCGGATATAAAAAACTATTATAATAAAAGATGGACTTCTTTTCCCTTTCCAAAAAGAATGACACGTTTTCTTGTGTAATATCACTAGGTTATTTTATCCATAAAATTGATTGGAGGTAATCAAAATCAAATTAGTAAGATATTTAATTTTATTATGTATTTCCGCAACAACCTTATTCTTGTTAACTGCCTGTCAAAAAGAAATTAAAGAACCCATTATCATTATTGATGATGCAACGAGTCAAAAAGAAAATTTAAGGAGAATTGAATTAAAAAATAAAAATAACAATGCCATTTTCAATCAGGTATTTTTTGAAAGTAAAGATGGAAAAACATTTTACGATAAGCAAATAGATGTAAACGACATTCGTATAAAACAAAACATATCAAATAAAAAAATTCAACCGGGTGTATTACCAGAACAAAATTATATTTTTTTATCAGGTTTTAGTAATAAAAACAAGCCCAATTATTTATTAGGACGAATCGAACAGGAAGATGGGAAAGTTATACAATGGAAACAAGAAATTAAGTATATGAAAAAAAATGGCACTAAAGATGTTTATCAGTATGAAATTCAAATGCCTAAATTTGAGGGCAAACAAGCCTATATTTCTTTTCGCTATATATGGCTAAATACAAATAACAAATGTTATGGTGTGGCAGATCAATTATTCACATTACAAAAAATTAAATCTGGTAATATTTTGGAGGATGTCCAACAATGAGTTATTTTTTAACACGACTTTTCAAAGGTAAAATATTATGGATCACATTATTCATGATGTTAATTATTAGTTTTATACAATATATATTTACCTTTATAACAACTAAGGGATTTAATAGTACGCACTCAATAGTTATATCCCCATATTTGTCTAATATTCTATATTTTAATAGATTTCCATTTTACAGTGAACTGTATCTCATTGTATTACCTATAGCAGCTGCAGTTACTTTTTCAGGAATGTACCGAATGGATCGAAATAATGGTTTTTTATATTCAGTTTTAATCAAGATGGGAACTCAACGTTACTTTTTATCATTGTATTCAATTAATTTTATTATTTCGTTTTTAATTATAGCTATTCCACTGCTCTTTAATTTTTATTTATATTTAATGACATACCCAGCGGTTGCTCCAAATCCAATAATAAATTATACGTCGGCTACTATCTCTCCAACCGCTCAATTTCATACCGTTTATTATGGGCACCCCAACATATATTTTCTTATGTATGTATTTTTAAACGGGATGTATGGCGCAATTTGTTCAAGTTTAGCACTAGCTGTCTCCTTTTTCATCAAAAGAGTATATTTTGTTTATGTAGTTCCTTTTATTTTACATATCTTTTGGTTAACAATTGGACAATCATTTATTAATCCAAAAGAATACTTAATTAAAGATCTTGGCTTTTTTGAACTTCAAAACTTCTTAATTGTCTTAATTATTATTTGGATTTTATCCTTATGTGTTTATGTTTGGGGGAGTAAAAAGCATGTTCTTTTATAATTCGATAAAAGAAACTATACAAACAAAATACAAATCATTATTAGTTATTTTGGCATTGAGTATACTTACAATATACCTCTTAACAAAAGATACTGTACACAATCAAATGAGCAGTCTAGAGGTACTTTTCAAATTACTATCTGTTCATCATTTATCAATGATTTTCATTCCATTAATAATTATTTTTGCTGTATATACCATGTCGGGATTTTTTAATATTTACGTTATCCACCGAATGAATAATACGTTAAAACTGGTAAGCATATATTATCTAAAAGTAATCATATTTACAATGATAATTGGCGGGGTTATTATTTTTCAGAGTAGTTTAACTGCCTATGTAATTTCCTCAGGTACAGAAAAAATTAACTTTTTTAGGTTTGTACCATTTCAGATGTTTTCTATTATTTTCATAGGGGTAGTGGCTGCTTTTTTACAACTTCTATTACCAAACATTCTGGTAATAATTATTTTAATATGTACAATAACAGTAGATGCGTTACTATTAAACGGCTACTTATTTATACATACCTTTTTCCAAAATCCAGCCAACGGCATAGGCATAATAGCCTTACGTGTAGGTATATTCTTTTTCATATATGCCCTTAGCATATTCATTATTGAGAAAAAGAATTATATCTCTTCGGAAGAAGAGAAAGAGGTGCATTAATAAATGATATTATACTATTTATTAAAAAGAGACTTGTATTTACGCTTTAGAGATACCATGAAAATGTCTACTTTTCTAATCCTTTTATACACTGCTATTGTTTTTTATTGTACATGGAATCAACTTACCGCCATGAATGAGCGACATGTTTCTCTAAGTATTAATTTTTATAAAATATTTTCAGGTGTAGATTTTATTAATCTAGCTCACTTTTATAAAGAAGGTCGTCTAACATTCCCTTTTTACTGGCTCTTCTTTCAGTTGATTCCTTTATTGGCACTAGGACATTTTACTCATTCAGATATACAAAAAAACGGTGTATATTTGCTTCCTCGTGTTAGAAAAAAATCTTTGTTATGGTCAAGTAAAATGATCTCATTATTCGTTTATACGTTCGTACTTTGGATTGTTATGTATGTTATTTGGTTCACATTGTATTTTTCACTTATAAATGTATTAGGTTCCTCCTCTATGTCAAATAATCTATTTCTTAGTAATATATTGTACACCATGGCAATTCAAATAATTATTAGCTATATACTATGTTTAATTTATGAACTGTTTACACTCTATATGCCTAGTATTATTGCTTTGAGCTGCTTAGTAACCTACTTAGTAGGCTCTGTATTTATTCATAGCCATTATCTGTTAGGATCTTTTGTAATGCCAGGACGTTGGTATTTTGTGGATCATAGTCCAATCCAACTAACAGCCAGTCATTCTCACTCCATTCAATATAATGAGTTTTTCTTAGTTTCATTCATTACATTTATTTTGATACTAATAGTAAGCTTTTTGAGTTTTAAAAAATTAGATGTGATAGGAGATTAAAATATGCCAGAATTTATCCGATGCGAAAATATGGTGAAGAAATTAAAAGGCAATTTTGTTTTAAATAATATAAGCTTTTCAGTAAAAAAAGGCGAAGTGTTAGTTTTAAAAGGACATAACGGATCAGGAAAAACGATGATTTTACGGGCAATAGCTGGATTACTTCATTTAAATTCAGGTGAAGTTTACGTAGATAACAAAAAAATTGGTAAAGATATTCAATTCCCAGAGGATATGGGAATATTGATTGAATATCCAAGTTTTATCCCCGGGTACTCTGGATTTCAAAATTTAAAATTTCTAGCATCTATTAATAAAAAGGTCACAGATGAAGCAATTTTAAGCACAATTGATACAGTAGGTCTAAACAAATTAGATAAGAGGAAATATAAAAGATACTCGTTAGGCATGAAACAACGTTTGGGAATTGCACAAGCCTTAATGGAAAAACCCAAATTACTATTATTAGATGAACCTACTAACGCCCTAGACAGTAAAGGAATACAACTTGTTTTAGAACTCTTGAAAAATGAAAAAGAAAAAGGAACAACCATTATTTTAGCTAGTCACGATGAAACAATATTAAGTAATCCTATCATCGATCGTATTATTTGTGTTAGCGAAGGAAGGTTGGTTGATGAAGAATGAAAAAAATATACTTTATTTTAGGAATAACCTTCACACTACTATTCCTTGTTTTTAGTATACTGCAATACAGGACTGTAAACGCAAATAATAACATGTATACAATCCAAAAAGATAATTTTCCATCCAATCGTACTTTTCAAGATTTGCAAGGAATTAAATATCATGTACTTCAGCCATTGAAGCCAATCAAATATTTTGATCCTTATAATGGTAGAGAGACTGTTACTCTTATTTTACCTTTAGACATTACGAATACAACAGACCAAACAATTGATATATTAAGCAACAGTGCTATAGAAAACACCCTATTTTACGCAAAATTAGGTGACTTCTATAATTTAATCCCATACTCCATGGAACTTCCCGATAAATACAAATTCGATTCTGTAATCCCCCCTGGGAAAACAGTTCGTGGTTATATAGGAACCAAATATTTCTTAGGAGATGATCCTAATAGAGCATACAAATCGTTCACAATTAATTACAGCAAGGTATCATTTATTTACTTTTCTAAAGGAAAAAACGGAAAATATCATGAATTAGAAATTCCAATTAACTAAAAAACGACACCTACTGGAGAGCACCTCGACTCCAATTTGGTAGTATTTACCAATTACCGTAGAACAAAGAAAAAAGGAGAATCTCTTCCTATAGAGTTTCTCTTTTTTAATTTGTTAAGCTTGGAAAATCATCGTCATCTGGACCTCTCCCCCAATGAGACAGCTCTTTTTCAATTTCGGACTGCAACATACTTATTAAAACCGTTTTATAATCCATCATTTTCAATATATATTGCCACTGCGATTCAATGTCATACAATTCATAAAATATCGTTAAATCCAACAACCACTTCACCTTATGTAACTGATCATGCTTTAAGCGAGCAGGATTGCTCTTGTTTAATACCGCTCTCTCATATAAACGATATTTTAATATATCTGAAATACCTAACCGTCTTACTTTATCAACTAAGGGTACACACTTTAATTCATAAGCCTTATTCGCTATTTCCAATGGAATTTCCGGATGAAGTAAATACCGTTCCAAATCTTGATTTTTTACGCCTACTCTTTTTGCAATTTCCTTTATGCTTGTTCCTTGATCTAACAATGTAGAAATTAAAGCCGATTTCCCCATCCAATCACTTCTAGAATTATGAAACATATTTTGTAACAGCTGCACCATCTGTTCTGTTCTATTCGAAAAAGGCTTGACGATACAATCGACAACACTTATTCCTGCTTCTTTATACGCCTCGTAGGCTACATATCCTGATAGTAAATAATATCTTTTATGATTTGGATCTTTCTCCAAAACTAGGTATTTTGACAGATTTTCACCATTCCATATGCAACGTACCATCCTTTTCTTAACCGTTTCAGAAATACTTTCTGTGTATATCGGTACAATTTGTTTTAGTCGAACAGTCATAAGCCTGGTTAAAAAAATCTAATAAAAACTATTAAAATAGTTTAGTTAGAAGTTTTCATCGTTTTCACGACGTGCGCTCACAGGATTCCGCACTAGGGGACAGCTCTCGCTCCACCGACAAGGGATGTTGCTTCTTCTACTTACTAAGAAGGATTCCTCGACCTCGGGTGTTACCCGACCCTGTAAAAGATATCTTGCACCTTCTTCACTACGTTCCAGCACAAGAGGTTTTTTATTTTTTTATCGTTTGATACACGTGTTGTTTATGATGAAACCATTGATGGAATTTCGCTTTTCGTTTTTTGAGTATATTTGTAATCCGTTTTCGAACTGTACTCCAACGTGCCCATTCGTTTTGTTTTTTCCATGATTTTGTTTGCTGTTTCGTTAATATATCTTGTAATTTTTTTGGAATTCTTTCTTTCATTCCCATGCCACGACGACCAATGGTAAGTGCTGCTGATTCATGAACAGATATTCGATATTTTTGTTGATATTTTAGTCTTCCGGAAATCGATGTGAACGCAGGTTTTACTTTGATAAACTCCACACCGTATCGTTCACACAAACGTTCTAACGTAGATAAGATTTTTCGATAACAGAAAGAATGACTCATACGTCTAAACTTCGCACTAATACTTTTATCTTGAATGAATTTCAAATCTTCGACAATAAGACCTGTACCGTCTTCCACACATTTTCTCACTAACTTATGGCAAAGTTCATAAATTAAATTTTCTCGTTTGTCAGATGGATAGTCTTGTAATCCACCTTCTCCTAACCATTCAAATGATTTGGGATTTCCGTCCTTCTTAACATGACAAATAGCCAACCCGTCTGGATTTGTATCTAAACCACGATATCCATTCACAGGAAAAGTAACAAGTGGCGCAGGTTGTTCTGTAATCGAAATATGAACCCGATATTTTCCGTTTCGCTTTAAAATTTCAACCGCATATGCATCACCAGAAGCTAACGCTTGACGCATCAATGCAGGGTAATTTCGTCCGTTATATTGACCTGTTTTTTTCGATTTTTTTGATGCAATATATAAAGAAAAGCGTACTTTTTGATATAACGTTTTCTTTCCTTTTTGGAATGGATTACTTGTTGTCATCTCTAAGAAAAAAGAACCATTCTCTTCGATGACACGAAGATTAGGATTCCCTTTTTTGCTTTTATCACCACGTGAAGAAAAACGTCCATTTCGTAACTCTTGCCATTGTTCTTTTGTAATTAAACCTTTAGTACGTTTTTCAAAGTTTTCACGCCCGCCAAATATGACTTCATCATACGTATCATGTTTCACATGTTGTTCATAATGATCCATTTTCAAAATTTGTTTTTCTAATTTGTTTTGTAATCCTAATATCCGTTTTGAATTTGGATTTATATCTGGAATACAAAGTAGTTTTTCTAGTTTTGTGCTTGTTTTCTCAAAACGGGATTTCCATAATTCGAAATACTCTATCATTAATGCTTTTCTAGATTTGATTAATTGAACGGCTTCCGCTACGGCATCTTTTGCTACACGAATATTAGTATTTGTTTTTGCAGAAAGAATTTTTTCAAGAGAACCGACTGCCATTCCTTCTTGTAATCTTTTATATGCATAACGAATCATAAATGAATATTTATAACTTTCTGTATCAATAATGAATTGATCTTGTGCTGATAAATCAACCAAACAAGCAGGAATCGTCGTTTTCATCTTGTTTTCCTCCTTTCCTAACCGTACACCCTTTTTTCTATATTATGCCAAATGTTATTAGGATATGCAACTAATCTGTACATTACTAGTTTTTATATATTTTTATTAAAAAATAATATATTTTTTGAAGCTGTTGTAACCTCCCTCTCATGCTCTCTTCCTTCTTTCTATGTAAGTTATTTCTTTAATGTATGAAGAGATAATTTTGTCTCATGTCTGTATAACACAAACAAAAAATTCATTTTAATAAAATTTTTTTATATAAATGAATATTTTTATTAAATCTGGAAAGTATGATAGATAGGAAAAATCCTTATTACTTTAGGAGGCTCTTTAATGAAACTTCTCACATTAAACACCGGCATACGAAACACACAATATTCAGATGTTGAATCCCTTCTTAAATTTTTTGAAGGGGCTAAAAACTACGGCATTCTTTTTTACACAGCTGATTTAAAAAGCTTACCCTTGAATGAACCTTTCCATATATACCATTATTCAAGAAAAGGTAGCGGTGGATATCAATTGGCTTTTCCTATTCCAAGCGCTTTGTATCACTCGCTAAAAATTAATCATTATTCTCTAAAATGGTTAAATGTCTTTTATCAATTATATTATCAAGATACACCCCCTCCACCTTGGCAATGGAAATACTGGGATACTTATATAGGTGAAAATTACGTATGGATTTATAAAACTGAATGATCATATCTACTACTTTATCTTTTTCAACGAAATAAAAAACTCCTAATTAACTAGGAGTTTTTTTGGTCTTGCTGTTTTATAAAATACATTTCTAATGCTTCAAGAAACGCTTTTTCAATTTTCAACGTACCGTACATTTCATTGCCTAGTTTAAGTGGAGATGGTTTTGTTGTCATGGAGCATCACCTCATCACCACTATATGCGATAATATTTTACGGACTACCCTATTTTCTACATTCCTTTCTGAAAATTTTATATGAAAATAAGAAATTGTATAAATTAAAAGTTTAATATTTACACCATGTAACTTGTAAATTACTATTACGTTAACTAATATAAGGAGTTATATGGTTTTTCCAAACTGTTTTTACAATACTTAGTGGTTCATTTGTATCTTTTCCCCCAAACATATTCATTTGCATTTTTAAAGCTAATTCATTCTTTTCATTTACTTCGCATACAATGCTTTCATTATAGCTGTTATCCAAAGGAGACACAGACAGACGTCCATAAGCCATTTTTATGCTTGTAGTAGCAAAATCATTTGATAACCAAATCTTTAATCCACTCTTCACATTTCCATCTACATACAATTTATAAATACACTTCGCTTCTCCATTTTCCACGGTAAAATCAAAATTTAAGTTACTTTGTTTCATTTGTGAAAACAGCTCTTTAAAGATCGTATTCATTTCTTGAAAACTTTCATTAATAAATTTTTCCTTTTCTAAATCAGTAATGCGTTTTAGACTCGGTATATCAAAATCTGAAAAATCAATGCTTGGCTTTTCAACTATACCCTTAAGAGGGGTTAATTTTGGTTTTTTCCCCAAAGGTTTTTTCTCATATAACGGTACTCCCTCGATACGATAATGTAATTCTTTAAATGCCCTCTCAAAATTAGCATCATCCGAAAAGTTAATGGCATACCATCCATCCAAATGGAATGGAACCACTGATTCAAAATTGCCAGCATGTCTTACAATTAATATTAATTTATTCGGATTTTTCATCAATAATGGCATTGTTAATAGCGTTTCAAACCCAACTCCACCTTGTAATGCTTCCGCTTTCTTTTTATAGTTTTCAGTTAACACAATGACCGTATAGTCATTATCACGTACATTTGAAACCATCATTGCATTTAAATTTACTGTTTGAGATTGAGTTTCTAACATATCAAAACTCGCATCTACCCCGTTGTCTCTTAATAAACCAACTAAATCCATAACCCACTGTTGATGCTCTGGACTATCCCAGCTATAACTAATAAAAACACTTTTAGTATCTTCTTGCATTGTAATTCCCCCTAGACAATTATGTTATCGATATTTTAATAAACGATTTAAATACGTAGTTAATTCACCCTGACTACATTTTATATTATATCAAATGTTAGTTTTTACGTTGCATATAGCTCATCCATCTTACTCCTAAACTACTAAAAGCGTTTAGCTTAGGTTCAGTCACCTTCTTGTCAAATCAAAGCCAAAAGCAATTTCTTGGTATGAAAAACAAGGGTTTGTAAAAACAAATTTAGAAACCTATGATGGACTAACACATATGAGACTTCCGTTCCCTAATAAACTTACGGTTGAAAAAGGAATCTTTTAAAAGTTCTAATACTATCAGACATACTCATATATTTAACAATCGTTAGATAATTGGAGGGATGATAGTGGTACGCAGACGCTTGAAAGCGAATGGTGAAACAACGAAAGAACTTATAAAAGAATTAAATGACCCCAATCGTTTTTCACGTGCATCCAAACTATATAAAGATGCTCTTGAATTTGGAAAAAGAAGAAAAAAAGAAAATGAAACTAGGAATTAACCCTGAGTTTCATTTTCTTTTTTTTAGTTAAATAACTTATTGTAACATACATGTTTCTCGTTTTTTATTAAATAAGCATTCCACTTACCAACCATCTTGCCCCTTATATTTATCAGCTTTTTCACGATTTTCAAATTCTTGTTCTTTAGCCCATTCTGCTTTTTCTGTTTTTCCTTCTCGTACGTATTGATCAGCTTCTCGACTAAAACGATCAGCCCGATGATTAAACATCTCTTCTTTATCTTTAAAAAAACCCATAACATTACCTCCCTATTTAATTTATCCTTCGATATATGTACTCCAAAAAATTCACCTATGTTATTAATTGTTAACCTTGTTACTTGAAGAATAAACAATCCTGCAAAAACACTTACTTAACGCTCCTTTTTACCTATTATTACCATAAAGGAAAATAAAATTCAATTTTTACAATTGAATCATTCTACAAAATATAACAATTCAAAAGGAGAAGATTCCGCTCCCTTTGAAAATACACTGTTTATCTAATTTTGTAGCCTTGGAAAATCATCATCTGTGGTATACTTCCCCACTGGGATAATTGCATTTCAATTTTCGACTGAAACTGATTCATTAACACCTTCTTATAGTTCATCATTTCCAGCATATGCTCCCACTGTAGCTCTATATCGTAAAGCTCATCAAATCTAGTGGAGTTTAACAACCATTTTATTTTCTCTAACTTTTCATACGTTAATCTTTCTGATCCCCTTTTATTTAAAAACGCTTTTTCAATTTTCAACGTAAAGGACATTTCATTGCCTAGTTTAAGTGAGGATGTTTTTATTTTTATAAAGCAACACCCTATCACCACTATATGTAAGGATTGACTCTGGACGGACTATTCCATTTATTTTAGAGATTAATATGGTAATGGTTCACCAGGTCTCTTTACATACTACAACATATAGTTAAACCTCCCGGAAAACACCACATATCGTATCGAAGAACAAATATTCGTACTAAGTATTGATATTTATATTAAATTTATAGTATAATAACTCCGTTAGCAATTCTACCAAAAATTTCTTTATTTTTTACATAAATATACTACTGTCACTGTCACTCTGCTATTTCTATTACATACTATTATTTGGAGGAATTTTATGAAGTTAAACGATTATTTTAAAAAATTTGTTGCAAACATTTCCTTAAATCCCACCCGTATTAATCGCGTAGAAAGTGCTTTATCTCATTGGGGAAAAAACTTCAAAGAAGACGAAGAGATAGAAGATCTATTTCTCGATTTTTATTCACAAGGATCCTATAGTACAAATACTGGGATTAAGCCAAAAAACGATGATGAATTCGACGTTGATGCTATATTACTCCTTGAACTGGATGAAGAAAATGAACCTCAAGATATCCTTAAATGGATTGCCTCACGAATTAAAAGCCATAAAGAATTTGAAAAAAGTGTTAAAACAAAAGACCGATGTGTACGAATTGATTATGCTGGAGACTTCCATGTAGATATCGTTCCTGCATTGCCATGTGAAGGCGTCATAAAAATTCCTTCTAAAAAAGAAAACGAATGGTGCAAAACAAACCCTAAAGGATTTACTAATTGGTGCAATGCTATTAATAGCAAAACCGATAGCTATTTTGAAAAAGTAGTAAAAATCATGAAACATTGGCGCGATGATAACGTCGGAAAAGATACAGCACCTAAATCCATTTTAATGACAACTTTAATCGGTAACGCCTTTGTGAAAAAAAATTCTATTGCTGAAACTCTAGTAGAAACACTAGACGTTTTAATCGATGATTTGAACGAACTTATAGAAGAAGATGATGGTGACGTATTTGTTAAAAATCCTTCTCTCGAAGATGAGAATTTGGCTAGAAATTGGGATCAAACAAAAGCAGAGCGTTTCTTGAAAAAAGTGCAAAAGCTTAAAGAAAACTGTCAAGACGCTATGGATGAAAAGAATAAAGAAGACAGTATAGAAAAGTGGCAAGACATTTTTGGAAAATCCTATTTCCCTTCTGAATTAGGGGAAGCAAAAGATATGGCAAATAGAATTAATAATGGTTTAATAAAAGTAGCACCTACTGGTTTATTAAATCAAGAACAAGGTACAAAAATTCGTGAACATCGTTTTTATGGTGAATAAATGAAGCGTATAAAAACAATCAATCTTGGATTACAAAATTTAGCGATTCAAAAAAAGTTCCCTTCACTTAAACTTTATAAAAAAAACCATCAAGATATTTTTTGGTTAGGAGAATTAGAATCATCTCCCCACGCAGTAAAATATACGGTTAAAATTAGCTATACTCCGTATAAACCAAAAGTTTTCATTATGGAGCCACAAATCTTAAAAAGTGCTCCTCATCGTTATTCGGATCAATCTTTATGCCTATATCACCCAAACGATAAGAGTTATCGTCCTAATTTATTAATTGCAGATACTCTTATCCCTTGGACCTGTGAGTGGCTTTTTTTCTATAATATTTGGTTAGAAGAGGGTATTTGGTGGGGAAAAGAAGCCCCTCATAGCCCCATCCCCTGTTAAGAAAGGACGTAATACATGTTAAATTGGGATCATTACAAAAAAGGTTCTTGGCAAACCAAAGAGCCGAATACTTTTAAAATTTTATCAATTGATGGCGGTGGAATGAAAGGCGTTATTCCTTCTCAATACCTCAAAAAAATTGAACATATAATAGGAGAGCCTATTCATCAACACTTCGATTTATTAACAGGTACTTCGACTGGAGGTATCATTTGTCTCGGTTTAGCATCTGGAATGAGCGCTGAACAAATTGCAAATCTTTATATCCAGGAAGGAAATCAAATTTTCGGTACAAAAAAAGCAAAGGGATATTTGATAAATGCTTCATATTCAAACCACCCATTAAAAAAACTATTAATAGAAAAGTTTGCTGATAAGAAGATTTTAGATGCTAATACAATGCTCTGCATCCCATCAATTGAACATCACAAAGCAGAACCAAAAGTATTTAAAACTCCTCACCACTCAGATTATATCAGAGATGGCGAACGTTATATGTGGGAGGTTGGACTAGCAACTTCTGCTGCTCCATCCTATTTCCCTGCTGCCAATATTGGAGAAGGCGAATGTAAAATAGATGGGGGACTCTGGGCTAATAATCCCGTATTAGTCGGTATTGCTGAAGCTAAGAAATTAGGATATTCGTTAGATCAAATCAAAGTATTATCTTTAGGAACAGGCGATTGTTTATATAATGCTCCAAATAAAATCGCGGAAGCTGGTGGGCTATTGTCATGGAAGAAAAATTTGGTTGAGCTCACGTTTCAAGCACAATCAAAAGGGGCTGAACATACGGCAAAATACCTCATTGGTGAAAACTTAATCCGTTTAAATCCTGTTCTCACTCGACCGATTCCATTAGATTCTACAAAAAAAGAAGATATTGCTGATATGATACGAGAAGTAAATCATCTATTTGACAGAACCTTTATTACAAGAGGCGTAAAAAAAATGTTCTTCGAAACAAATTCAATACCTGTGTAAATAATAAAGGAGATCTTCATACACAATTGTTCCTTTATATGAATGTCTTGTTCAAATCTAATTTCATCAATTGAAGTTGTTTTTTATCCCACGTAAACTATCAAAAAGAAACAGGTGAACCTTTTGTCTACAGAGAAAAAAATTAAAGTTATTCGCATGTCTAACCATGGATTTGATATTAAACCCTATCACCAAAATACAACTTTGGACTTTTTAAACGTGACAATAACTGATTTAAATCAAAGTATTACAATCTCTTCTGAACAAGCAAAATACAATAAAAATAATAAAATAGTCGGTTGTTTTTGTTTCCTTGATAAATTTGATGAATCTCAATTAGACACTGGGGGTAACTTATCTTTTAGAATCGAAAACAAGCGAAATATAGGCTACTTACCAGCCGATGAAATCGTATTTGTTAGAAACACCCTAAATAATAAAATTGCAGATCGATTTGTATACGGATTTGAAACAGATACGATACATCCTATCACCCAAAAACCCATTACCGAAAGATTCGGAGGATTCACCTATGAATTTGTAAAAATGCCACTATGGTTAGCAATACAAAGATTAAATGAACACATCAAGAATAAAAATGGTATGGCTCCAGACGAGGTTATATCCGAGTTCTATTTAACAGAAGAACAAGTTAAAAATAAGTTAATCCTTAAAGAAGAATAATTTGTTCCGATGATTATATAAGTAAGATCCTTATAAAAAATCGCTCTTGAACCGAATATGGATATTTACGAAAATAGACCGTCATTTGTATGGTCTATTTTTTTAGAGGATTGACAAATCAAAGATGTAAATTACAAAAGAATAGCGAGAGGGTGATAAATATGATTTTTAAATTCAGAAAATATATTTCTTGGCATAATAACTCTCAAGAAAACTATCTTATGGTTTATAGTGACAATCCCTTAGATAAAAAATATTTTTCTTTTGATGACCATCCATCCACCATAATGCAATCTACAGGACTTTTTGATCAAAAAGAAAGAGAAATTTATGAATCAGATATCGTTGAAATCAATAATAAGATCTATGGAGTGAAGTGGGATACGGGTAATGCACAATTTTCTTTAATCCGAAAAGGAGAACTCCATCGAAATATAAAAGAGCTGGTTAATACTTGCTTTGTTGTTGGGAATTCATATGAAAATATTGAGTTACTAGAGAAATTATAAAATAAAAAAGTCAATAAACGCAAAAAACCTTCGTAGACACGAAGGCTTTTTTATGGCGGTCAGATCAACCGACCCCCAAATTGATATGTAAGTTCCAAGCAGTCAGATCAACCGACTCCCTGTTTTTTTTGGCTAAGTAGAATTTACCATCTTTTTTATTTCAAGTCAAGAAAAAATTAACAGGAGATCATCGGGCGATCAGTTTTCCGATCCCCCTACTCCTTTTACAGGACCTGTATATCTAGTATATACTTACTTATGTAAAATATTCCTTCTTTTAAAAAGTCCATCAAGCCCCTGTTGCTTCATCATCCTGTCTTGGATCATCAATCCAATCCCTTTTCTTTTTAGTAATTGGAATCTTCTTAAATCCCCAGTTTCTAAAATCTTGATCCGGGCTTGGGCTATAAATTTTTGTCTTTATCGCTTTAAAAATTTTATTTTCTGTTCCATAATTTTTTATACATTTAGGCTTTGCTTCTACAATTCCTTTTCGAACCCGACCGATTGGATTACAAACCAGATCAGCAATTTCTAAACCTGATTGGTATAAAGGATCGCCTTTTTTTGCAAGTATAAACCCTTTTATTTTTTCTCTATACTTCTGAAAATCTAAATGCATTGTTCCATTGTTGAATACTTCAAAGAAAGCTTTTTGAATCAAAAGATTCTCATAATCATCTCTAGATTCTAATACAATCCGTGCATTTTCTACATCTGTTTGACTCAAAAATGAATAAAACGTTTCAAGGATATGTATAAATGCAACAACGTATGGATCCTTGTGTGCTAGAAAATATTGTTTTAGTTTCACTTTATCAATTGTTACCGATATGATTTTAAAATCTAGGTTACCTAAGAAATTAGGCATATTGTTATAAAAATCCGCACGCTGTTCTTTTTTAAACTTCGCAAAATCACCTCGCCCCCTAGAAATTTCATCTAAATGTAACATTACATCTTGTGTTCCAAAACATTGCATTTTTACTCGATTAAGCCGATTACGTAATTCACTTGTTCTACCATTTTGATCAACAGCATACTTGTTTTCAAAAATCACACCTGTTAAAGTAAATGGCTGAGTGCTACTTTGAGCAATTCCCGTTTCATCAATAAATAAAATATACTTTTTTTGCTTGCTTACCAAACTACCTTCCCCCTGAAATGATTTCTAGTATTACCATAATCATACCACATAAAAATAACAATTATAAAAATACTTACACCATTAAAAAAAGGAGTTTTTCTTGTAAAAAAAAGCTTCTCTGATTGCTTAAGTAATAATTCCATCTTCTGTTTTATAAAATAGATTTCATCTATTTGCAATCACTACACATCACGTTTGAGATGTGGTTGCGAACTGTCTTTTCACTGATAAAAAGTTCACCTGCAATTTCCTTCGTTGTTTTATCTTGAACCAGTAATTCAAATACTTCTCTCTCTCTCTTTGTGAGTAAAGGTTTAGATTGATACGCTTTTTCCTTCAACTGGTATAACCCTCCTTGCTTAAGCCAGAGCTGTGTATGTGTAAGTTGGGTGTTTATTTAGTCAAGATATTGTATGAACGAAATGTGCGGGTGGTGAATGAAAATGGGCTTTATTTCACATGTTATTTTAGACTTTTATACAGTGCGTTCACTCTTTGTATCCACTTACTTTTCGGTACGCCATATTTGTTCTAGTAATATGCTGACAACTGTACCTACGAACAAACCATTTCCAAATATATATTGTATGACAGACGGCAAGGACTGGAGCGCTCCAGACGGTAAAAACATAACGCCGCTACCAAATAATACTGCAACGCCTAAAATTGTTACATTCCTTTCATTAAGCTCCACTTGTTTTATATTATTTAACCCAATTCCAATTAACTGTACGAAAGAAGCCATTAAAACCGCAGATGCGACAGCGGATGGTAAAGATGCTAAATAACGAATAATACTTGGGAACAGCGACATTACGACTAGTAACATACATGCTAGTAAGAACGAACGTATATATTTTTGTTTCGTTAAACGTATAAATCCTGCTGTTGCCGGTAACGGCACGACACCTACAGTTGAAAATATGGAAGAAATGATGTGTGAAATGCCTCCAACCCACGTTCCATCCTTCAACTGTTTCTGTTCAATAGTCGCTTTTTGAATGGTAGCTTGATTAATCGCTATAATAGCTGCCACTGTATTTGAAACTAAAATACATACCATAACGAAACTTGATACTGCCATACCTGTATTCCATTTTGGAAGTCCCCAAGCAAATATTTGCGGAAGTTGCACAAAATGAGTTACTTGAGATGGAATCGTCACTTTTCCTGCAATGAGAAAAAGAATCCACCCACTAATTAATCCTATTAAAACCGCATAACTTTTGACAAAACCTTTCCCAAAATTAGATAGTATAATAACGAAAAGAAATATACTAAACGCAATTATCGCTGTAAATGCATCAATTTGAGAAACAGTAGCAGTAATTCCTAGCATTCCTTTTAAAAATACACCGCTTAATTGTAAGCATAATAAAAGTAAAAACGTCCCTGTCACAAGCGGTGTAAATAAAAATAAAATACGTCCGATAAAACCAGTTACGCCTAATCCTATTAAAATAATACCAGAAATAATCATTCCCAATTCTAAAATTTGCAATGTACTATGTAATTGATCTTGCCCGACAGTTGCGTAAGCAAGTACAGTAAATACGCCAACCCATGATCCAGCTGGTCCATCTGCAATTGGTAGTCTATGTCCAAGCCACCCTTGTAAAAAAGAAGATATACCAACTACAAAAAATGTACGCTGCATTAAATAAAATATTTCCTCCGTCGTAAGATGAAATAATCCGCCAACGACAATTGGTAATGCGATTGAATTCGCTAATAAAAAGATAAACCATTGCAAAGTTCCCATAATATGATTTTGGTTATGTTGATTGTCCAAATTTTTCATCCCTTCCATACATTTCACATAGAAATACACACTATACTATTACGTAGCTTTTCGAAACAAAACTTTTTGTCCCTTCGATTTCTTCCCGTATCCAAATGTCGCAGTGTACACTCCACAAACGATAAAAACAGCTCCAATTATTTGAATAGCTGTTACACTTTTCTGCAATATAATATAGCCTACCACCATCGTAACGAATGGTTCTAAATTTAAAAACATGGCTGCTGTTGATGCTTGTGCTTTTCTCAATTGATTATTCCAAGCCAATGTACAAATTCCATGCATAAGTATTGCTGTCACAATAAGAAGCGACCAACTCTCTATAGAGTATTTCAACGTTATGTGAGAAAAGGTAAAAACAAGAAACGGTAGCATAATTAAAAAACCAAAAATTGAAGAAAAGAATGTAATCAAAAACATATCATCTCTGTTCCCCAATTTCCGAATTAAAACGATAGATAAAGAAAAAGATAGCATCGTTATAAAAATCCATATTAACCCTTCTGAAAAGACAAACCTCTGCCCAACACCAATTACAAAAAACACTCCAAAAGTAGCAATTCCCCCTCCTATTACTAACTTAGCTGTTAACGGTTCGTTTAAAATAAATACCGCTAAAATAGAAGTCATGACAGGAGTAAGTGCTAATATTAGCGCAGCTGTTGTTGGATCTGCTGTTTGTAACCCTTCATAAAAAGACCATTGATTAATCGCGACACCTATGACTCCAATTAATAATACACCTTTCATTTCATTCTTTTCTATATATAAGCCTTTCTTACACATAATAGCGTACGCTAGAAAAAACAAATTAATAAATAGTAAGCGAAGTGTCGTTAACAACACCGGATGAAATGTATTCACTAAAATCGCACCAAATATAAAATTACTCCCCCAAACTACTACACATATAAACAGTAATATATATGTACGTGTCATCTATTCCCCTCCTTTTCTCGTAAAAAAGAAGGATTCCTATTCTTTCATTAGGAACCCTTGAAAAAATATATATAAAGTGAAACTTTAATCAGTGGGGGTTTTGTTCATCCCCCACTGATTATTAGTTGAACCAATCGGACTTTTACGGACAGTTGATCCCCCACCTAACTTCTTTGCTTCCGCTGAATTTTGAGGTGGGGGTCTTACTGCCCGTTAAAGCGGGATAAATTAGGGAGATACGTAAATTAAATCAATACGCCTTGAACATGTTGCAAGGAACCTGCTACTATTTTTCCACCTTTCATCACAGCAGGTCGCTGTGCACGTCTAGCTATCGCTTCTGCTGAACAAGTAGCTTGTAAGAAAACAAAATCAGCTTTATCTCCTACTTTAGGCCAAACTTGATTTCCGTCTTGATCCAATGGGGTTTTTCCACCTGTAATATAAGTTAAAGAAGAAGCTAAAGACTTTTCATCAATCCAGCGATACTTTTCCGCTAAACGCCCTACTCTTTCAAAAATATCAGCATTTCCAAATGGTCCCCATGAATCAAACATACTATCGCAACCTAAAGAAACGGAAACACCCTTTTCTGTAAGTAATGGTACTGGCGGCATATTTCTGTTAATTGGTACCGTCGTAATAATAGACATTCCTCTTTCAGCTAATAAGTCTGCCATATCTGCTCCTTCTTCTTTAGATACATCTCCTAGGCTAAACGCATGACTGACCGCAACACGTCCGTCCCAACTAGCCTCCTCTGTATACTGAGCTAACTTTTTAATTGTATAAATACCTAAATGCCCTGCATCATGTAAATGCAAATCAACATCGGCATTTGCTTCTACAGCAATTTCCATCATATCAAAAAGTGATTTTTCAATATTATTATCTACAGTAGCTGGATCTACACCACCTACTAAAGTTGCGCCCATTTTCATCGCTTCTCTCATAAGAGAATGCGCTTCTGTACGAAGTAAACCATGCTGCGGGAATGCTACGATTTCATATGTAAACGCATCTTTCATATTCTCTAAAGTTTGACGTACAGATTCTAAGTTTTTAAGACCGATATACGGATCAATATTTACATGCGTTCGTATATGAGTCGAACCAGCATTTAAAATGTTGCTTAGTAATAACTCTGCTCTCTCTCCAGTTGTTTGAGCTAAAATTGGTAACTCCTGCTGTTCTAACTCTAATCTCTCAATAATATTTTTTACTGGTGTACATGCTTCCCATGGACCACCAAGTCTTGTCTTATCAAGGTGAAAATGATTTTCCACAAACGACGGAAGAACAAGCAATTCTTTCGCATCTTTCATTTCATATTCCGTTTGAAGCGGTACATCCGCAAGTACAATCTTTGCAATCTTTCCATCTTGTATAAGTAAATGATACAAAGCTGTTTCTGTACCTGTAACTACTTCATTATTAAACTTGTAACCTGTTTCTAATCGTACATTCGTTAACCAATACACATTTTGCATTTCAATCATCCTCTCAAACAAGATTATTTATAGCCGTTTTTTCCAAACTACCAGCAACAACATTCCCTTTATATAAAACCGCACAGCGCTCCGTTTGTCTTGCTACTACCTCGGCTGAACATGATGCTTCTGTAAAGACGATATTTGCTTCATCCCCAATTTTTGGCCATTGACGATTTCCTTGATCATCTAATATAGATTTCCCACCCGTAATAAACTGAAGTGCTTTCCCTAAAGAGCGCTCATCAATCCATCTAAATCTCTCCGCTAGACAATTTGCCTTTTGCAACATATCTCCTGTCCCAAACGGAGACCAATGATCAGTTATACTATCATTTCCTAGCGAAACTTTTACACCTTTACGATTTAATAACGGAACTGGAATTACATGTCTACTAATTGGAACTGTTGACGTTATATCAATACCTAATGCCGCAAGTCGTTCAGCCATTTCCTCCGCTTCTTCTACAGATACATCTCCAAGTCCAAGAGCATGACTAATCGTAACTCTTCCTTGCCACCCTGCTTCTTCTGTTAGTGCAGCTAATCTCTTCATTGTAAATGTTCCAAGTTGATCCGCATCATGTAAATGAATATCAATGTCTGAATCAAACTCTACTGCAATATCCATAATTGTATTCAATGATTTTTCAATATTACCATCTACTGTGGCTGGGTCTACTCCACCTACTAAATGAGCTCCCATACGCATAGCATCTTTTACAAGCTCTACGGAATTACTTCTTAACAAACCATGTTGCGGGAATGCTACAATTTTTGCTGATAACTTATCTTTATATGTTTCCAGTGCCGCAATCGTTGCTTCTAAATTCCCAAGACCAATTACAGGATCAATATTGCAATGTGTTCGAATATTTGTCGCTCCATTTTCAAGAAGTAATTGCAACATTTTCTCCGCTCTACTCTTTGCAGTTTCTAATTGCTTCGGAAGAATAGTTTGCTCCTCATGAATACGAGTGAATATACTTTTTACTGGTGTACATGCTTTCCATGGTCCACCATAATACGTTTTATCAATATGAATATGCATTTCTTCAAATGCTGGTAATGCCAGTAAACCATTTGCATTTACTACTTCACCATCTTGCTCTGATACAATTCCAGGTAATATGTTCGTAATCTTTCCATCTTCAATAAATAAACTACAAATTTCTGTTTCTGTACTTGTAATTCGCGCTTCCTCATATACGTACCCACATTCAAGTTTTACATTCGTTAACCAATATTGTGATTTCACACTCACTTTGTCAATCTCCCTTCGCAATATGATTTTTCTACTTACAAACGAAACAAAAACAGATAAAAATTTCTATCAGTGTAAAATCATTTTTACACTGATAGAATTTTCTATTTTACTGTAGTTCTACACCTTCCAGTCGCAAATACCCAGATGGATCAATCCAAAATCCTTTTATATTTTTCGTAGTTGCCGCAATATGATTAATCCCTCGAATTGGTACTAGTAAAGCATCCTTTAATTCAATCTCTTGTAACTGTTTATACAATTCTTTTCTCTTCGTCTCATCTTTTTCTTTTCTAGCTTCTTCTATTAATTTATCTACTTCCGGATTACTATAGAAAAATTGGTTACCAGTTGCTCCGTGTGAACTAGAATGGAATAAATTATATTGATTATAGTCACCATCACCTGTTGCGTTTCCCCATCCTCCAACAAACATCGCATGTTCTGATTTATTCGTTGCAGCTAAAAACGCACCATATTCCATAACTTTAATTTCTACATCAACGCCAATCCCTTTTAATTGAGATTGAATTACTTCCACTAACGCCATTCTAACTTTGCTGTCATTCGTCCAAATTGTTGTTTTAAATCCATTTGGATAACCAGCATCTGCTAATAATTTTTTCGCAGTATTAATGTCATACTTATATCCTTTTACGTCTTTCGTATAACCGAACACTTTAGGAGTCATTACGGAGTTTATTTCAGTCCCAACATTGTTATATACCCCTTTTAAAATCCCTTTCGTTTCAATTGCATGTGCAATCGCTTGACGAACGAGCGGGTTGTCAAATGGCTTTTTCTGTACATTAAATCCAATATATTCTACACCTAAACCTTCATTTTCAATTAACTCCATAGATGGTGAATTTTTCACACGTTCTACTTCAGTTACAGGTAAATTCTCTGCAATGTGAGCTTCACTAGTTTCAATCATTCCAATACGTGTTGCATCTTCTGGTACTACTTTGAATACCACTTCATCAATCTTTGATTTTTCACCCCAATAATTTTTATTCTTTTCAAGGCGAATTTCTTCACCTGGTTTCCATGATTTAAAAGTATATGGACCTGTCCCAACCGGATGCTGCGCTAAGCCTTTCCCTTTTTCATCAATTGCCTTCGGACTTAAAATACTTCCTTCATTACTTGCGAAAATAGATAAAAGAGGTGAGTATGGGTATTTCAATACGAACTGTACTGTATATTCATCAATTACTTTTATTTCTTGAATCATGGAATAAACAGTTGCTCGATTTGAACCTACTTTCGGGTCTAATACACGTTCAAAGTTTTTCTTTACTGCCTCAGCATTAAATGGTGCACCATCTTGGAATGTCACTCCTTGTTGCAACTTAAATTCCCAATTTAAATCATCAATTTGTTTCCATTCCTTTGCTAACATCGGCTTAAAATCCATGTTTTTATCTCGCTGTACAAGATTTTCATATACTTTATGGTACACAACACTTGCGGAAGGGATGTTTGTAATAAAATGCGGATCTAAATTATCAGCATCTGACAGTCTAGCAATTGTTAAAACACCGCCTTCTTTTGTTCCATTGCTTCCTGATCCTTCATTTCCTGTCTTCGTATTAGATGAACACCCCGCTAGAAAAACTGAAAGACATAAAATTGTGATAAAACAAATCACAAGTCCCCTTTTGAATCTCATCGCCCTTCCCCCTCCACTTTCTTTTATCTCTACATCCTAAAGTGAAACCTTACATCTAGCTTTCTATCCCCTACTTTCTAATAGCAGATCATTCCACCACCCTTTCTTTTTCAATTTCGTCTATGTATTTGTAATTATAAATAACTTTGCGAAAAAAGTTTTTAAACATCTTTACTTCTATTTGCACTTTCTTTACTTATTGAATTTTCTGAATTATTTTGAAACATCTTTACTTCTATTTGCACTTTCTTTACTTATTGTTTTAAACTTGTTGACTTGTTTTAATTTTCTGATAATTTAATCATAAAGAAAGAAAGGGAGGTATAAAAAATGGAAGTTCGTCTTTCTAAAGAAGAAAATACTTCTTTGCAAACAATTCAAACGAAGAACACATCGAAATGGATCATTAGCTATCGAAAACTGAAAAAAAATAAGATGGCATTTATCGGGGGTATTATCGTTCTTTTCTATATTTTAATAGCTATATTTGCCCCATTGTTAGCACCCTACAATCCATTTGATATTCAGTTAGTTAACAAATTACAACCACCATCTATGGAACATTGGATGGGAACAGATGATAAAGGCAGAGATATTTTAAGCCGCCTTTTACACGGGACACGCCTTTCGTTACTTGTTGGATTTTCTTCTGTATTTATAGGGGCATTGTTCGGCATTATTCTTGGTATCATTTCTGGTTATTACGGTGGATGGTTTGACACAATCATTATGCGAATCATTGATATTATGCTAGCTTTCCCTGGTATTTTACTTGCTCTTGCCATTGTAGGCGCACTAGGACCAAGTCTTGTGAACGTAATTATCGCTATTGGCTTTTTCTCAATCCCTATGTTCGCTCGTATCGTTAGAGCTTCTACATTAACAGTAAAAAAATTAGAGTATATCGATGCTATAAGAGCACTAGGGGCAAATGATTTTACTATTATTATGAAACACATATTCCCTAATATCTTATCACCTATTATCGTCCAAGCTACTTTACGCTTAGCTACAGCAATTTTATCTGCAGCTGGATTATCATTTTTAGGACTTGGAGCGCAACCACCTTCACCTGAATGGGGTGCCATGTTAAGTAATGGGCGCGACTTTTTATTTACCGCACCACATATTGCAATGTTTCCTGGAATCGCAATGTCTACACTCGTAATCGGTTTAAACATGTTTGGTGACGGATTACGTGATGCACTAGATCCGAGACTTAAAAAATAGAAAGGGGCATTATACATGCTAATGTTTATTTTTCGTAGAATACTACAATTAATTCCCGTTCTTTTCGGCGTTGTATTCGTCGTTTTCTTAATTATGCAAATGGTACCCGGTGACCCAGCTCTCCTTATCGCTGGTGAAGGAGCATCAAAAGAAACTGTCGAGCAAATACGCCATCAATTAGGATTAGACAAACCCTTTATCATGCAATATTTCTCTTATATCGGAAATATATTACAAGGAGATTTCGGGGTTTCAATTCGTTCTAACCGCCCAGTGTTAGACGAAGTATTAATCCGCCTTCCAATCACTATTGAACTCGCACTGTGTAGTATCGTCATTACAGTTGTAATTGGGATGATTGCTGGTATCATCTCTGCTACAAAGCAATATTCTTGGACAGATGTTTCTATTATGATTATCGCTTTGTTAGGTGTCTCATTACCAAGCTTTTGGTTTGGACTTATGCTCATTTTCTACTTCTCTGTCCAAATTCAAATATTCCCGGTTTCTGGTTGGGGAACTTGGATGCACATGGTTTTACCAGCACTTACACTTGGTGCATCTGGCGCAGCAATTGTAGCACGTATGACTCGCTCAAGTATGCTTGATGTTATACGCCAAGATTATATACGAACAGCAAGAGCAAAAGGGGTAAAAGAAAGAGTTGTTATATATAAACATGCTTTGAGAAACGCATTAATTCCCGTTATTACTGTTGTTGGATTACAATTTGGTGCCCTTTTAGGCGGTACAGTTTTAGTAGAATCAGTTTTTGCTATAAATGGACTTGGAAGATTGATCGTAGACGCTATCCGAATGAGAGACTTACCAATGTTACAAGGAGGCGTATTAATCGCCTCGGTCATCTTCGTTCTAGTCAATCTTATTGTTGATATTTTATACCGTCATTTCAATAAACGTATTGAACTTAATTAAGGGGGTGCACAAACATGAATAAAAAGGAAGAGGTATTACAAGTTAAAGATTTAAAAACACATTTCTTTACGGACGAAGGTGTAAGCAAAGCGGTTGATGGTTTAAATTTCTCTGTTTCTAAAGGAGAAACACTCGGCATCGTAGGTGAATCTGGTTGTGGGAAGAGTATCACTTCTCTATCCATTATGAGATTAATTGACCGAGAAAGCGGCAGTAAAATTGAGGGGAGCATTTTATTTAAAGGAAAAGATTTATTACAACAAAACGAAGCTGAAATGCGTGCAATTCGCGGAAATCAAATCTCAATGATTTTCCAAGAACCAATGACATCTTTGAATCCAGTATATTCTGTTGGGGAACAGATCGCAGAAGCAATTCGTATCCATCAAAAATTAAATAAAAAGGAAGCTTGGAATAAAGCCGTAGATATGTTGAAACTAGTTGGAATTCCTTCTCCTGAAAAGCGTGCAAAACAAGAGCCTCATGAACTAAGCGGAGGAATGCGACAACGCATTATGATTGCAATGGCACTTGCTTGCAATCCAGATTTACTCATTGCAGACGAACCAACAACTGCTCTTGATGTAACAATTCAAGCCCAAATATTATCACTTATGAAATCACTTCAAAAACAACTCGGTATGGGAATTATCATGATTACACATGACTTAGGAGTCGTGTCAGAAACATGCGATAGAGTCGCCGTTATGTACGCTGGAAAAATCGTCGAATATGCAGATATCGAGCATATATTTACTAGTCCAAAACATCCTTATACAATCGGACTTCTTCAATCTCTTCCAAGACTCGATACAGACCAAGAAGAGTTACAAACTATTCCTGGATCCGTACCGAGTCCATACCATATGCCGAGCGGATGTCGCTTTGCTGATAGATGCACACATGCAAAAGAACTATGTCACAATACTCTTCCAGAACTTCAACTCACACAAGATGGAAGTAAAGTTCGATGCTGGATGTTTACAGACCTTTGGGATAAATCATCTTCAGAAAAATTGGAGGTATTATAATATGTCTACTGCTACGCAAATAAATAAAAAAGAGTTATTACAAGTACAAAACTTAAAACAATACTTCCCTATAAAAAAAGGAATTCTAGGACGCTCTATTAACTATATTAAAGCGGTTGACGATATTAGCTTTACAATTTACGAAAAGGAAACTGTTAGTATTGTTGGTGAATCTGGTTGCGGAAAATCCACCACTGGGCGTGCAATATTACGCCTTGATGAAGCAACAAGTGGAAAAATTATTTTTCAAGACAAGGATTTACTAGAATTAAATAACTCAGCAATGCGAAAGGTTCGAAAAGATTTACAAGTTATTTTTCAAGATCCCTTTGCTTCTTTAAACCCTAGGCAAACTGTAGGGAGCATTTTAGAAGAAGCTATAGCCATTCAAAACGTATGCCCAAAAGGTGAAAGAATGGCGAAAGTTATTGAGCTGCTCGGGAAAGTTGGTCTTCCACCTGATGCAGTGAAGCGCTATCCACATGAATTTAGCGGTGGTCAACGGCAAAGAATCGGAATCGCACGCGCCTTAGCTGTTAATCCAAAACTCATTATTTGTGACGAGGCTGTCTCCGCCTTAGATGTTTCAGTGCAAGCACAAGTTTTAAATTTATTAAAGCAGTTGCAACAACAATACGGGTTAACATATTTATTCATCTCTCACGACTTAGCTGTCGTTCGTCACATATCAGATCGCATCATTGTAATGTACCTTGGTACCATTGTGGAGATTGCCGACAAACATTCTCTTTTTAACAATCCGCAACACCCTTACACAAAAGCGCTTCTCTCAGCAATTCCTACCATTAGTGCAGGAACGAAAAAAGAACGCATTGAACTTAAAGGAGACCTCCCCTCTCCTCTAAACCCGCCAAAAGGCTGTCGTTTTCATACTCGTTGTCCGTATGCCATTGAAAAATGCGCTACGCAGCAACCAAGTTTTCAATCTATAAGCGAAGGTCATAAAGTAGCCTGTCATATCATTTGATCCGAGTCTGAATAATAGAAACATTTACAACGCTTTAGTATAATAATAAAAAACAAGATTGAGGTATGTATGTTAACTTATGAAGCATTTGCTGTATTAATAACTATACTTGTCTTAGCTCCAATTTTTGGAGCTATTATTTTATTATGTTTATTTATTTTTGAAAAACGAATCGATTTACTAGAAAGTGAAAAGAAAAAAATAGCACTGGAACGAGAGTTGCAACAGTCTTTATATCATCAACTTACGCAACAAATTCAGCCTCATTTTTTATTCAATACATTAAATACAATTTTGAGCTTAGCTCGTCTACAGAGAACAGATGAAGTTGTCAAATCACTCGAGATCTTTTCTCTATTTTTGAAAGGAAAATATAAAACAACAGATTTGTTAATTCCAATCTCTGAAGAACTGGCTTATACGAATTATTATATTGAGATTCAAAAAATGCGGTTTCGCTCGAGACTTTCAATAAATATTACTTCTTCTGAAGATTTACAGAATGCTTATATTCCACCTTTCGTTATTCAAACGTTAGTTGAGAATTCTTTTAAACACGGTCTTGAAAAAAAAGCTGGTCAAGCTATTTTAAATATTCATCTACACAATACAAATAACCGAATTACACTTCTAGTATCCGACAACGGTACTCAAAACGAACCATTTACTTCCCATACGGAAGAAAGCGGATACGGACTTGAAAATATAAAACAACGATTTCAGTTATTCTTTCAAGAACAAACTACATTCTCTTTCCTCTCTACAAAAGAGAATGGCACGAAAGTAGAAATCACATGGCCTTTCATCACAGAAAAAAACACAGAGGAGGTAATACAAAAATGAATGTGCTATTAGTAGATGACGAACCACTGGAACTGGAACAATTAGAATTTCTTATCCACCGTCAGTTCCCTAATTGGACATTACATCTAGCTTTAGATGCGGCTGAAGCTTTACGTATAAATGAAAAATTCTCAATTCATTTGGCACTTTTAGATATTCACCTTCCGGGCATATCCGGCCTACAACTAGGTGAGAAATTAAAAAATAATAACTCTAACCTCGATATCATTATTGTAACCGCATATCAAAATTTCGATTATGCAAAACAATCTATTCGTCTAGGCGTTATTGACTACATAACAAAGCCAATTATAGAGAAAGAACTCATCGATATATTACAAAAGTACAAAGGAGATGCTAATACCCCTTCCTACTCACGTATTATTCAAGATACATTAGACATCATCCATGAAACTTTTCATGACAAACTACACTTAGCAGACATCGCAACTAAAGTACATACAAATCCGACTTATTTAAGCCGAAAATTCCATGAAGAAGTAGGGGTTTCATTTTCCGGATATATCATGCAATATCGGATTGAAATGTCACAGAAATATTTAATGGAACACCCACATTGGTGTATCTCTCAAATCTCTGAAAGATCTGGTTTTAATAGTCAGCATTATTTCAGCACTGTTTTTCGTAAGATGACCGGAATGACTCCGAAAGAATATAGAGGCGAGGGATAAATTGTGAAGAAAAACAACTCAGCTTTCACACCTTTACAATTAGGCATTGGAACTGGTACTGTTCTTTTATTATCTAAATGGGTCGCAAGTATATCGACGCTCGCTTTACCTGAATCGATTATTAATTATGGGCTAATCGCTGGTATTCTTTATGCGATGATTGGCCCTTTTACTCTTATTTTATTGGGGATTTTAATAAAAAAAATACGTTCTACATTCCCAGAAGGAGAATCCATTCACGATTACTTATCTTATAAACTTTCTCGCAAAGGATATATAATTGTATGCTCTTTCCTTGTTCTATTAAGTATAGAAAGTATGTTCATTCAAACGAAAGTTGCTAGTATTTTACTTAATGTTTTTTTCCATATTCCATATACATTGGGTTCTTTCCTTTTCATTACCCTTTGTACAATATTCGTAATATTAAGTAACGCTAAGCTATTTACTAAAATGGCTATTATGCAAACTGTATTAATGTTTTCTACTATGATCATTATTCCAATTTATTTTTTTGTGCAAGATGGCATTACCCATGTATACGATGGAATCCGCTTATATCACCCGTACTTGCTATTTTATGAAAATAGAAATGGAATATATTTTCTTACTGCCGGTATTCTCATTGAAACAGGAAGAGTATTAATAAGCCCTGCATCTTGGGATAAAGCTTTCCGTATTCATCCTAAAAAAATTATTCCAACTTTTTTACTATCAGGATTTATATGGATTACTATCCCTTTGGCATTCGCTTCTCTAATTATGATAGTTATCTTTAGTGGGAGCTTAGATCATTTATACGATCTTCTAGTCCAGCTTCCAAAAAAAATAGAATTTACCATTTTATTTTATCTGCTCGTTATCGGTTCGTTAAGCGCAATAACTTCTAGTTTTATTTCTTGGATACATGGATTTACTAAACTCATTCGAGATTTTATACCGATGATACCTACAAAAATAAATTTCAAATTATATACAACTCATTTTATTTCTATCACTATCGGATTTTTAGCTTTTTTCATTACAATTACTACAAACTATACGATTTTAGAAAATATTTTTTTCTTTGGTATTCTTTATACATCTCTTATCATCACAATATTATTCGTTATTTTCAGCAAGCAAAAAATCAGCATCATTATACCGCTCATCTCGATTATTGGTGCTCTTACCGGTTATGTAGTTTACTTCTTAATCGGTCCTTTAACGAGCATTTGGGTTAGTATAGCGGTTACTCTTTCACTAAGTATTTGTTTTCTGTTTTCACATTGGATACATCAACAATTCAACTATAAAATGAAACAATAATATGAGGCCTTTTTGGTAGCTTAAATTTTGCTACCTAAGGCCTTTTTATTTTTATCGCAAACTATTATACTGCGCTATAAATTAGATTTATTGTTTATATGACCTCACATCTAAATTGTAAAATACGGTTCACTTTATAAAAAAATGTCATACAACCTCATAGTCTCCTCATAGATTTCCATATAGAATAGAAGTATATAGTTTGCTATAAAAAGGAGTTGATCGTAATATGTCAAAAAAATTATATAAATCCGAAACTGATAAAATGCTATTTGGTATATGCGGTGGTTTAGGAGAATATTTTGATATTAGCTCTACTCTCATTCGCATACTTTGGGTCATTGCAGTTTTATGTTTTGGGACGGGGTTTTTAGTTTATTTTATTTGTTTATTACTTATGCCACGCTCTTACTAATAACATTCTTTCGTATATTTGAGCATAGTGTATACAAAATCCCCTATAGATTTTTCTATAGGGGATTTTTTCATGAAGAATATTTCATCGTTAAATGTAATACCGCCACTTCATCTTCTTCATTCTTATAACTATGTTTCTTATTCGCTTCAAATTGAATAGAGTCAAACTCATTTAATTCGTAAACATCGCTTTCTACTTGAATCGATACTTTCCCTTTCATTACCGTTACAAGCTCAATAGCACCTTCATGATGAGCTTCTGGTTCATATATACTATTCGACCTTAAACAAGCACGGTGCATTTCCATACCCGTTTCTTTCGTATAACGGAACATTGTTTCTAAATGCCATGCTTGTCCTACGTCTACTGCAAATCCTTCTCCGCAGCGCGCAACCGCTACAGGTTCTCCAACAACCATCAATCTCGATAAAGGAATCGATAACCCTTTCGTTATTTTCCAAATGACAGCTAACGTCGGATTCGTTTCGCCTCTTTCAATCTTTCCTAATGTTAATTTACTAACCCCTGTTTTTTGAGCTAATTCTTCTAAACTTAATTTTTGTTCATTTCGAATTTGCCTTAATAACTGACCTACTTGCTGAATGACTTCTTTCGTTTGCATATCTTCATGTTCTTTCATCTATAAAACCACCTTAAAATATAAAATAGTTTACTTTTATCTAGATAAAGTATATTATACTATACATAATCATTAAATTCCGAAAGGAGTGCTATACTTCATGCGCGCAATTTTATTAGGCCTTTTATCATCAGCCTTTTTTTCCGCAACTTTTATTATAAATCGAGCGATGAATGTATCTGGAACGAGCTGGGCTTGGACAGCTTCCTTCCGTTTTTTATTTGCTCTCCCTATTTTATTCCTTATCGTTTTATTTCGCAAAAACTTAAGGGAGTTATGGGAAGAATTAAAGAAACATCCATTGGCTTGGATCGGGTGGGGTTCTGTTGCTGGTATTGGTTTCTATTCTTTATTAAGTTTTGCAGCTGTCTTTTCTCCAGTTTGGCTCGTTGCTGGAACTTGGCAAGTTACTATATTAGCAGGTTTACTACTCTCGCCATTATTTTTCGTTAAAATAGAAACGAAATCAGGTACGAAACTTGTACGCGGAAAAATTCCACTTCGTAGTTTATACGTTGCATTATTTATTTTACTTGGTGTAATTTGTATGCAAACAACTGCTGCAGGTCACATTACAATAACTCAGTTCATTTCAGGGTTTTTACCTGTCGTGTTAGCTGCTTTCTTATATCCGTTCGGTAACCGAAAAATGATGGAACTTGTTGGCGGGCGTCTTGATACATTCCAACGTGTATTAGGAATGGCAATAGGCAGTCTTCCTATAACAATTTTACTTGGTATATACGGATTTTCTACTACTGGTATTCCAACATCAAGCCAAATGCTACAAGGATTTTTGTTAGCATTATGTTCTGGCGTTATAGCGACAATGACATTTTTCTTTGCTACTGACTTAGCCAAAGATAATCTCGCTCTACTTGGAGCTGTTGAAGCAACGCAAGCTGGAACGATGGTCTTTACCGTGCTTGGCGAAATTGTTTTCTTAAATGGTTCATTTCCTGGCGGGCTTTCCCTACTTGGAATGATTATTATTATGTTAGGAATGGTTGCAAATAGCATTTTAAACCGTTCTGTTCCAGTCGTTAAACAGAAAAAAACAGCATAAAAAAAGAGTATGGTTCTGTAACAAAGAACTATACTCTTTTTTATTGTCTCCCTATTGCGCCTTATCAGAATAGTATTTCATTAACGGTTTATACTAAAACCTATGTTATAATACGGTTCATGCGCAACAATAGGAGGTAAATTATGTTAAAAAAAGCAATCGCTGAATTTATTGGTACGTTTGTACTAGTATTATTCGGAACTGGAGTAGCTGTCATTGGCGGCGGAATTGAAGGAATTGGAACATTAGGAATCGCTATGGCTTTCGGTCTATCTATTGTGGCTATGGCATATAGCATCGGAACAATTTCTGGATGTCACATTAACCCAGCAGTATCAGTAGCTATGTTCATCAATAAAAGAATGAACGCTATGGAACTTTGTTATTATGTATTAGCTCAAATTTTAGGTGGTTTATTAGGAACTGCAACGTTAGTAACAATTTTAAAATCTGCTAAAACACCTTTAGATAATTTAGGACAAAACGGTTTTGGAACTCTTGGTTTATCTGGAGCATTTCTAGTTGAATTTATTTTAACTTTCGTATTCATTTTAGTGATCGTTGCTGTAACAGGTAAAAAAGGAAGTTCTTCTCTAGCAGGATTAGTAATTGGTTTCACATTAGTTTTAGTTCACTTATTAGGTATTCCGTTAACTGGAACTTCTGTTAACCCAGCTCGTAGTATCGCCCCAGCTTTATTCGCTGGCGGAGAAGCCCTTTCTCAACTATGGGTATTCATCATCGCACCAATTCTTGGTGGTATCGTAGCAGCTATCGTAGGTAAATTCATTTTAAATACTGAAAAATAGAATTTTCAATATTTCTGAATAAAAAAAGGCGAGCCCTCATTATGAGGATGCTCGCTTTTTTACTCTTTCATTTTAGACTTTAAATTTGTAACTAGTTGATCTACCGTTACATTTGCAAGTACATTTTCCATCGCTTCTTGTGCTTGCATTAAAATAATTTCTAATACTGATTGAATATTAGCTCCTACTGGACATTCAATGTTGGGATTTTCATGGAAGGAAAATAGCTGTCCTTCTTCTACAACTTCCACTGCTTTATATACATCAAGTAATGTAATTTCTTCTAAATCACGAGCAAGTGTCGTACCACCTTTACCAGCTTGTACATCAACAAGTCCTGCTCTCTTCAACATTCCTGTAATGCGACGAATCACAACTGGATTTGTATTCACACTACCGGCAATCCATTCAGAGGTACAGCGAGAGTTTCGATCTATCGCAAGTAATGTCAGCATATGAACACCTACTGTAAAACGACTACTAATTCCCATCTGCACACCCTCCTTTTTATTCATTCTATTAAAAGACGACTCTTATTATTATATACTATTTTTAATTTATACATAAAGAAAAAGCATGATTTCATTAGGAAATCATGCTTTTCTCTCATTATTGACGCTTTATAAATTTCGCTAAGTCTTTAAATTTCACTTTGTCTGAGTAATTCATTACACCATTTACGTAAATGCGGCTTGTAACAGCACTTAATATACCGATTGTCGCTAAAAGCCCCGCCAATGTTATCATAATTTCTAACATACCAGTTTCGCCAGCTACAAAGCGAGAGAATGTAACCATCGGGGTAAAGAATGGAACATAAGAGCTTATAACAACGATAGTACTATTTGGGTCACCTAATGATTTAAGACTTATAAAGAATGCTGCAATTATTAAAATTGAAATCGGTAGCATTACACCTTGCAAATCCTCAGTCTTAGAAACAACCGCACCAGCAGCTGCATACATCATCGCATACAGGAAATATCCTGTAACAAAATAAATTAAGAACATACCGATTATTTTTGCATCTAACTTTGTAACATCAATTACGCCAAATAATGAACCATTTTCTAAATCTATCCACCCTAGTAAATAAGGAACTAAATAACCACATGCTAATATGATAAGTTGCAATAACGCCGTTGAAACAACCGCTAAAATTTTTGCATACATCATCGTAAGAGGTTTTACTTTCGGAATCATAACTTCCATAACGCGAGAAGCTTTTTCAGAAGCAATATTCATCGCAATTGTGCTTCCGAACGCAACAATAAACATATATAAAGCGAATATGAAGAAATATGCAATTCCGGCAGAGGCAGAACGATCTTTTATTGCTTCTTGTTTCACGGAAATGTCCGTTTGTAATTGTTGTGCAATTTCTGGTGAAACATTATGCTTAGCAACAGTTACCGCCATATATTGCCCCTTTAAATAACTACCTATAATTGTAGAAGTTGTTTCACTAGCGAACCCATTAAACATATACGTAATTTCTGGAACTCCATTCTTTTCAGTTACACGAAACAAGCCGTCTAACTCGCCTTCTTCTACTTGTTTATGTAGTTTATTGAAATCTTCTTTTGAACCAATTGTTAATTTAGCTGATGGTAATAACTTAGTTAACTCTTCTTTTTGGATTTTATATGTAGAACTCTCTGACACAACTGCAATTTTATCTTTATCCTTATTTTTATCATTATTTGAAGTAAGATGATTGAACGCAAAAATTCCAAAAACAATTAAAAATAAAATTGCGCTCATAATTAATGATTTTTTAGATAAAAATGCTTCTCTAAAATAAAATGAAAATACGTGAGAAAATTTACGCATCGTTATTTCGCCCTCTCTACAAAGATTTCGTTTAACGTCGGCTCTAACATCTTAAATTGTCGTAAGGTAACACCTTGTTCTTGTAATTGTTGTAAAATGTTTAGAGCTTCTGCATCATCTTGTACTCGCACATAAAGAAGGCCTTGTTGTTTTTCATACGATACATGTATAGATTCTAATCCCTTCTCATTCACTTCTGTATCTTCAATCGTTAAATTACGAAAACCATATTGTTTTTTAATATCACTTAACTGGCCTTTTACGACTGCTTCGCCTTTTTTCAAAATACATACATGTTGGCAAAAAGCCTCTACTTGTTCCATACGATGACTAGATAAAATAATTGTCTTTCCGCTCTGTACTTGTTCTTCAATAATGCTAGCTAACATTCCAGCATTCACTGGATCCAGTCCGCTAAATGGCTCATCTAAAATGAGAAGTTCTGGATTATGAAGAAGAGCAGCAATTAATTGAATTTTTTGCTGGTTCCCTTTTGAAAGCTCTCCTGCTGTTTTAATTTTATATTCTGGTATTGCTAATCGATCTAACCAATGATCAATAGCAAGATCTACTTCTTTTTTCGTCATTCCTTCTAATCTACCAAAATATCGCAACTGGTCTATTACTCTACTTTTAGTATATAAACCTCTTTCTTCTGGTAAGTATCCTATCGTTACCCCACTAGTCCCAAATGGTTTTCCATCCCATGTAATAGAGCCTTCATTAGGCGTTAATAATCCGAGAAGCATTTTGATTGTCGTTGTTTTTCCTGCACCATTTCGTCCAAGTAATCCTAACACTTCACCTTTTGGTAACGAAATTTGCAAGCCGTTAACTGCTTTTGATTCCCCAAATTGTTTCGTTAAGTTTTGAATTTGTAAACTCAAAGTATAAAGCCTCCCCTTTAGTATCATTCATACTCTCTTTCAAAGACTATGTTTATTCAGGATAAAATATAGCACTACACTCCATCCTCTTATTATGTAGCATCTCTCTAATCCATCATTTGTTTCATTTAGTTAAAATTGTAAATAAAATTACATGATTTGTCAATTATTATTGTCATTTCGACAATTAAACTTGTCAAAATAATTCCCATCATTTTTTCTCATCTTTCTAATATAGGACATACTACTATATATACAAAAGACAATATGCAAATGTTCATACAAAAAATATTATTTTTCGATATATAATATTAACTGGTTTTCTAACATCAAGGAGGATACATATGAAGATGAAAAGGGGCATTACCACTTTATTATCTGTAGCGGTTCTATCTACATCACTTGTAGCATGTTCAGGAACACAAGAGAAAACAGTGGCGAAAGAAGAGAAAGTAAAATTAACAGACCAGCAATTAATGGCTGATTTATGGTATCAAACAGCCGGTGAAACGAAAGCACTGTACTACCAAGGATACAATATCGGTCAATTGAAACTTGATGCAGCTCTTGCAAAAGGGACAGAGAAAAAACCTGCTATCGTACTTGATTTAGATGAAACTGTTTTAGATAATAGTCCTCATCAAGCAATGAGCGTAAAAACAGGCAAAGGCTATCCATATAAATGGGATGACTGGATTAATAAAGCTGAAGCTGAGGCCCTTCCAGGTTCAATTGATTTCTTAAAATATACAGAGTCTAAAGGAGTAGACATTTACTACATCTCAAATCGTAAAACGAACCAATTAGATGCAACAATTAAAAATCTTGAGCGTGTAGGCGCTCCTCAAGCAACAAAAGAACATATATTACTACAAGATCCGAAAGAAAAAGGAAAAGAAAAACGACGTGAACTCGTTTCTCAAACACATGATATCGTCTTATTCTTCGGTGATAACTTATCTGACTTCACTGGTTTTGATGGAAAGTCTGTAAAGGACCGAAACCAAGCAGTCTCAGATTCAAAAGCACAATTTGGGGAGAAATTTATTATTTTCCCAAATCCAATGTATGGCGATTGGGAAGGCGCTTTATATGATTATGATTTCAAAAAATCAGATGCAGAAAAAGATAAAATCCGTCGTGACAACTTAAAATCATTTGATGCAAAATAAAGAGGATGGCATTCGCCATCCTCTTTATTTTACTTTCTCTGTTAAAGGCAAGATAAACACTTCTACACGCCTATTTTTCGCCTTTCCTTCTTGTGTATCATTTGGAGCAATTGAACGGTATTCTCCGTAACCAATTGCACTAAATTTTTCTGGTTGTAATTCTTTATTTTGGAGCAATACTTGCATAAAATTAACTGCCCGCTGCGTACTTAATTCCCAATTTGATGCAAATTGGGAATTTGCAATAGGGACATTATCTGTATGACCAGATACTGTAATTTCACGAGGTGACGCTGAAACAAGTAAGCTAGACATTTCTTTCGCAATCCCTAGTGATTCTAACTTCACATCTGCTTTTCCGGAATCAAACAGTACATTCTCTAATATTGTCACCATTAATCCCTTTTCAGTTAATTTAGTTTGAAAAGAAGAGGATAATTGTTTCTCATTAATATATTGATCAATCTTTTTTTGTAATGCTTTCAATTCATCCATTTCTTTTTTTTCTTTTTCTCTAGCTTCTTCTTGTTTTTTTGCTTGTTCTGCCTCAAGGCTACTTGCTGATAATTCCTTTTCATCATTTGGCTTCTGATCACTTAAAAATTCTTTGTTACCTGTTCCACCTGCTAGTTCGCTTCGAAACGCTACTGCCATCTGTTTAAACTTCGCTGCATCTATACTACTCATTGCGAATAAAACGATAAACAGTGCAAATAACAACGTTAACATATCAGAATATGGAATTAACCACGTTTCATCGATATGTTCCTCATGTTTTTTCTTTTTGCCTCTTCTATTTTTCTTACTCCGCATTTTTCTCTGCTCCTTTTTCTAGCTTTTTACGCTCAGTCGCAGATAGTGAACCTAAAATGCGGTTCTTCATAATAAACGGATATGTACCTTCTTGTAACATTAATAAACAATCAATAATTAAACGCTTTTTTTCGATTTCAGCTGCAGATTTTTGTTTTAACTTATTAGCAAATGGATGCCATAATACATAACCTGAAAAAATACCAAAAATCGTCGCAATAAACGCACCTGAAATAGCATGTCCTAACTTTTCAATATCAGTTAAATTACCAAGTGCAGCTACAAGACCGATAACAGCACCTAAAACCCCTAATGTTGGTGCATATGTACCAGCTTGAGAAAAAATTGCAGCTCCCTTTGCATGCCTTTCCTCAATTGCTTCTAATTCAGCTTCTAAAATCTGTTCTAAATCTTCTGCAGATACGCCATCAATTACAAATTTCATACCACGTAAAAGAAATTCATCTTGAATTTTGTCTAATTGTTGCTCTAAAGACAAAATACCGTATTTTCTACTTTCTGATGTCCAATGAACAAATAATTCTAGCAACTGTTCATAACTTAAATCCTTTTTATTTGAACCAAAAAGAACTTTAAATAATTTTGGAACTCTTTTTAGTTGATTCATCGGAAAGGCTATACATACTGCAGCAAATGTACCGATAAAAATAATTAATGCTGCGGCAGGATTCAATAAGGCTGTTACGTCAGCGCCCTTGACGACCATCCCTACTACCACTGCTACAAATCCTAAAATAAGTCCAATAATTGTTGCAAAATCCATTCCCATTCACTCCTAGTCTATACAAGAAGTTCTTTATTCTCGATAATCGCTACATCTTCTTATGTATATATATTACATAAAAAATTCATTTCATGAAAGATAAGAAATGAATTAAATGAAAAAATACTACAATTTCACACATTTTCTGACATTTTCTTTGCATTTCTATTACGTTACGACTCTTATATTTCTTTTTCATTAAACTAGACTTATAATAAGAAACGATACACATTTTATTAAGAAAGGACTGTGATTACAAGGCATCATGAAAAAGATAATTATTATTTCTGCCACTACTATTGTAATCGGTATCACTTCTTTCGCTTACTTTAGTTCTAAATCACCATTACAAAATAATGCGAAAGCTGTCGAAAGTCAACAGCATAGTAACCACCAAAAAGAAGAGATTCCTGCTTTTCCAAAAGCTGATCATAATGCAAAGAAGCTAGACAATGATTTTTCCGTTGTAACAAATCCAGAGTCTAATCTTGTATTAGTTAATAAACATCGAAAACTACCAGACGGATACATACCTGAAGACTTAACGAGACCAAACGTACCATTTACTAGTCCAAAAGATAAAGAAAAAACATTGCTGCGCAAAGATGCTGCAAATGCGCTTGAAAGTATGTTTGAAGTGGCAAAGAAAGAAGGACTTGAACTTACAGCTGTATCTGGTTATCGTTCATACAAACGCCAAAAATCATTACATGATACATACGTTAGACGCCAAGGAAAAGCTGAGGCGGATTCAGTAAGTGCCATTCCCGGTACGAGTGAACATCAAACTGGTTTAGCAATGGATATTAGTTCAAAATCTGCTAAATTCCAATTAGAGCCTATTTTTGGAGAGACAAACGAAGGTAAATGGGTTGCAAAACATGCTCATGAATTTGGCTTTGTCATTCGTTATTTAGAAGATAAAACAGAAACAACAGAATACTCATATGAACCGTGGCATTTGCGCTACGTTGGAAATCCATACGCTACATACATATATAAACATCATTTAACATTAGAAGAGGCGCTGGAAGACAAAAAATAAGAGAGCAATTTGCTCTCTTATTTTTCTTTCACTCTATCATTGTATTAATTTTTCCTTCCACTCTTCAGGCCACGGTTCACCTCTTCCCGTTTTTTTCGACGCTTGGACCATCATTCCACGACCAACTAAACAAACCTCTCCTTCTGCATTCTTCACCATATAATGCAAATCTAATGAAGAATTTCCAACTGATCCCGCTTTTACATACACCTTCAACTGTTCATCAAAATATATTTGTTTAATAAAATTACATTGTAAATCCGCAACAACAATCATCGTTTCTGAAGATTCATGCGTCCATTCTTGCATAAATCCAAGTTCTTTAAACAATGCGATACGCGCTTCTTCAAAATAGGTGAAGGCAACGACATTATTTACATGTCCAAACATATCTACTTCACCAAAACGAACCTTTACAGGATTGTAAAACGAAAAACCACTTTCCCATTGCTCAAAGTCTTCAATATAAGAAATCCTCTTCATTGTTCCCTCTCCTTTTCGTTTTAAAATAAACAGAATAAACAGAAAAATATAGTTATAAATATTGCCCCTTCGAAATGAAGAGGCAATATTTTTTAATAGTTATTGTCGCTACCAAAGAAATCTTTGAACGATTGAATTGTTGTATCACGGTTTAACGCCGCAATTGAAGTTGTTAATGGAATACCCTTTGGACATGATTGCACACAGTTTTGAGAGTTACCACAGTTTGCAAGTCCTCCATCACCCATAATTGCACGTAAGCGATCTGCTTTATGCATTTCACCCGTTGGATGTGAGTTAAATAAACGAGCTTGTGATAACGGTGCTGGTCCAATAAAGTCCGATTTACTATTTACGTTTGGACATGATTCTAAGCAAACACCACATGTCATACATTTTGAAAGCTCATAAGCCCATTGACGTTTCTTCTCTGGCATCCTTGGTCCTGGTCCTAAGTCATACGTACCATCAATTGGAATCCAAGCTTTAACACGTTTTAGAGCATTAAACATGCGACTACGGTCAACTTGTAAGTCACGAACAACCGGGAATGTCTTCATCGGTTTTAAGCGAATTGGTTGTTCTAATTGATCGATAAGCGCTGTACATGATTGACGTGGTTTTCCGTTAATCACCATCGAACATGCACCACATACTTCCTCTAAACAGTTCATATCCCATGCAATCGGAGTTGTTTTGTTTCCTTTTGAATCAACAGGATTACGACGAATTTCCATAAGCGCCGAAATAATATTCATATTCGGACGATACGGAATTTCAAACTCTTGGTCAAACGCTTGCGCATCTGGTCCGTCTTGTCTCGTAATGATGAGGCGGATTGTTTTCTCAGACATGTTGTTTATCCCCCTTCTCTTCACTCTTAGCAGCTACATCGTGTTTTGAAGAATAATCACGTTTACGTGGTTTAATTAATGAAATATCCACGTCTTCGTAATGGAATGCCGGTGCATTTCCTTCTCCTTCAAATTTCGCCATCGTAGTTTTTAAGAAGTTTGCATCATCACGATTTGGGAATTCAGGTTTGTAATGCGCCCCACGGCTCTCATTACGGTTATATGCACCAATTGTAATAACACGTGCTAATTCAAACATATTTGCAAGTTGGCGTGTAAATGAAGCACCTTGGTTGCTCCATCTCGCTGTATCGTTAATGTTAATACGTTTGTAGCGAGCCATTAACTCTTCAATTTTTGCATCTGTTTCTAATAATTTTTTATTTTCACGAACTACTGTAACGTTATCTGTCATCCATTCTCCAAGCTCTTTATGAAGAACATACGCATTTTCGTTACCATCGAGCGTTAAAATATTGTTAAATTTCTCTGTTTCGATTAATTCATTTTGTTCATACACAGTAGATGGAACAGCATCTGATGATTTAGAAAGACCTTTCATATATTCAATTGCATTTGGTCCTGCTACCATACCACCGTAAATTGCTGATAATAGTGAGTTCGCTCCAAGACGGTTACCACCGTGCATAGAATAATCACACTCACCTGCTGCAAATAAACCTGGAATGCTTGTCATCTGCTTATAATCAACCCATAGCCCGCCCATTGAATAGTGAACAGCTGGGAAGATTTTCATTGGTAGTTTACGAGGATCATCACCTGTAAATTTCTCATAGATTTCAATAATTCCACCAAGTTTAATATCTAGTTCTTTCGGATCTTTATGAGAAAGATCTAAGTACACCATGTTTTCACCGTTAATACCTAGTTTTTGCTCTACGCAAACATCAAAGATTTCACGCGTTGCGATATCACGAGGTACAAGGTTTCCGTAAGCCGGATATTTTTCTTCTAAGAAATACCATGGTTTACCATCTTTATATGTCCAAACACGTCCACCTTCACCACGTGCAGATTCACTCATCAGACGTAATTTATCGTCTCCAGGAATTGCCGTTGGGTGAATTTGAATGAACTCACCGTTTGCATAATATGCGCCTTGTTGATATACAGCAGAAGCTGCTGTACCTGTATTGATAATGGAGTTTGTTGATTTTCCGAAGATGATACCAGGGCCCCCTGTTGCCATAATCACGGCATCAGCTCGGAAACTTCTAATCTCCATAGTTTGTAAGTCTTGTGCAACGATTCCTCGGCACACACCTTCATCATCAATAACAGCTCGTAAGAAATCCCAACCTTCATATTTCGTTACAAGTCCTGCTACTTCGTGACGACGTACTTGCTCATCTAATGCGTATAGTAATTGCTGTCCAGTTGTTGCACCAGCAAATGCTGTACGGTGATGTTGCGTTCCACCAAAACGACGGAAATCAAGAAGTCCTTCTTCCGTACGGTTGAACATAACACCCATACGGTCCATTAAATGAATGATACCAGGTGCTGCTTCACACATTGCTTTAACTGGTGGTTGGTTCGCTAAGAAGTCCCCACCATAAATTGTATCGTCAAAGTGGATCCATGGAGAATCCCCTTCACCTTTCGTATTTACGGCACCGTTAATTCCACCTTGGGCACATACAGAATGCGAACGTTTTACTGGTACTAAAGAGAACAGTTCAACATTTACTCCTGCTTCCGCCGCTTTAATCGTTGCCATTAAGCCAGCCAAGCCACCGCCGACTACTATAAGTTTCCCTTTCATGCTCTCCCACTCCTTACTGGTTTGCTAGCTGTGGATCGATGAACGCTAATAATGCACTCACACCTACATAAGATAGACCTAAGAAAATAGCTAATGTTACATAAGTAGAGATTCTTTGTGAACGTGGAGATACTGTAATTCCCCAGCTGATGCAGAATGTCCATAGTCCATTTGCAAAGTGGAAAATTGTTGAAACAACACCAACTAAGTAGAATGCAAACATAGCTGGATTGTTTAAAATATCTGCCATCATGTCATAGTTTACCTCTTTACCTAACGCTGCTTGAATACGAGTTTCCCAGACGTGCCAAGAAATGAAAATCAGTGTAACGATACCTGAAATTCTTTGGAAGACGAACATCCAGTTACGGAAATAACCGTAAGAAACCGCATTGTTCTTAGCTGTAAATGCAATATATAAGCCATATATAGCATGGTACAGTATTGGTAAAAAGATAATGAAAATTTCTAGCGCATACCGGAATGGAAGGAGCTCCATAAAGCCTGCAGCTTTGTTAAAAGCCTCTGCTCCTCGTGTTGCAAAGTTGTTTACAATTAAATGTTGCGTCAAAAAGACACCAACCGGGATGACCCCCATTAATGAGTGCCACTTACGAAACGTATACTCGCGGCCTTTCATGTCCCCATTACCCCCCTTGAATGATTGACTGCTGTTTTCAGATTAGTTTATGGCAATAATGTTTTTTCACTATTGGCATAAGAAAAACTGAAAAAATTATTCGAAATATTTCAGCATAATTTGATACCAAGTTCATTTTACTCCTATTTTTGTCGAAGCGTCAAGAAAACGTATACATAATTTGCATATAATTTGCCAATTCTTTTTTTCTTCTTATATATTCAGATTTTCCCAAAGAAAAATCTGTTTTTATAAATGAGAAATGTTATATAATAATCCCTATAGAAAGAGGGGAATATTGTGAGTAAAAATACAATCGATACAACATCTTTAGAAGATGTTTCATTGAACGCCTTCGCTTACGAATTGCTACGTGAAGAATTACTACCTGATTTAATCGGTAACGATCTAGATGGTATTTTATACTGGTCCGGTAGAAACCTTGCAAGAAAATATCCACTAGACACAATTGAAGAAGTCATTCAGTTCTTTGAAAAAGCTGGCTGGGGCACTTTAAGCATTATTGAACATAAGCGTCGTGAAATGCAGTTTCAACTTAAAGGCACACTCATCGCTGAACGTCAAAAACAAAAAAGACATTCTTCTTATCAATTAGAAGCTGGGTTCATCGCTGAACAAATTCAAAAGCAACGAAACGTCGTTGCAGAGTCCTACGAAGAAAAGAAAAAACGTTCAGACTCTATTACATTTCTCGTAAAATGGGATATAAAAGATCTCATTGAAGTGTAGCATTACCCGCGGTCAACTAGACATATCAGTTTAGTTGACTTTTTGCATTTTCATTCATTTGAATTTATTTTAAATCTTCAGAAATTATACCAAAAAATAGAAGACGTTGTAAACTACAACGTCTTCTTATCCGCTAAATAACTATAAATCGTCTCTGCGACATTTTTCGGCATACCCGCTTCGACAAATTCTGTTACAGAAGCCTCTTTCATCTTTTTTAGCGATCCGAAATGTTTTAACAATATCTTTTTTCGTTTATCTCCAATTCCAGGAATATCATCGAGTGCCGATTGAATGACAGATTTCCCGTGTAATTGACGATGGAATGTAATTGCAAATCGATGCACTTCATCTTGAATGCGCTGTAATAAATAAAATTCTTGGCTATTTCTCTCAAGCATCACAGGTTCAGGTGGATCTCCAATAATTAAATGAGATGTTTTATGTTTGTCATCTTTTACAAGACCTGCCATCGGAATATATAAACCGAGCTCATTTTCTAAAACATCACTTGCAGCCGCCAGATGACCTTTTCCGCCATCAATAATGATTAAATCTGGTAAAGGTAACCCCTCTTTCAGCGCCCTTGTATAACGGCGTCTCACAACTTCTCTCATAGACTCATAATCATCTGGTCCTTGAACTGTTTTAATTTTATATTTCCTGTATTCTTTCTTAGCTGGTTTCCCATCAATAAAAGCAATCATTGCCGAAACAGGATTTGTCCCTTGAATATTTGAGTTATCAAACGCTTCAATACGATAAGGCGTTTCAATTCCGAGCTGCTTCCCTAAATTCTCTACCGCTTTAATCGTTCGCTCTTCATCACGTTCAATTAAATAGAATTTCTCTTCCAAGGCAATCTTCGCATTTTTATTTGCCAGTTCTACAAGATCTTTTTTCTTACCGCGTTTCGGCTGTGTCGCTTCCACTTCTAAAAAGCGTTCTACTAACTCTGAGTCTATACTTCCTGGAACGACAATTTCCTTCGGCTTAAAATGACTGCTGTTTTCATAAAATTGACCGATAAACGTTAAGAACCCCTCTTCTGGTTCATCGTAGATTGGAAACATAGAAACATCACGTTCGATTAGCTTTCCTTTTCGAACGAAGAAAACTTGAACACACATCCACCCTTTATCAACTGCATAGCCAAACACATCACGGTCCACTAAATCACTCATAATCATCTTTTGTTTTTCCATAATCGCATCGATATGAGCGATTTGATCACGTAACTCTTTTGCACGTTCAAACTCTAGTTTCTCTGAAGCTTCATACATTTTTGTTTCTAATTCCGAACGAACTTCTTTATGTCCACCATTTAAAAACTTAATAATTTCATCTACAATTTCTTTATTTTGTTCTTCCGTAACTTCTTTCACACAAGGTGCTAAACATTGACCCATATGATAATATAAACAAACTTTATCGGGCATATTTGAGCACTTACGAAGCGGGTACATACGATCTAGCAGTTTTTTCGTTTCATGAGCTGATTGTGCATTCGGATAAGGACCAAAATACTTTCCCTTATCCTTTTTTACATTTCGCGTAATAAGTAATCGCGGTTGTTTCTCAGCTGTAATTTTAATAAAAGGATATGTTTTATCATCTTTTAATTGAATATTATATTTTGGGTCATGTTTTTTTATTAAGTTTAACTCCAAAATGAGCGCCTCTAGATTTGAGGAGGTTACAATATATTCAAAATCTACAATTTCCCCTACTAGCCGAAGTGTTTTTCCATCATGCGAACCAGTAAAGTACGAGCGCACACGATTTTTAAGCACTTTTGCCTTTCCGACATATATAACCGTTCCTTGCTTATCTTTCATTAAATAACAACCAGGTTGATCTGGTAAAATAGCCAACTTCTCTTTTAAATGTTCGTGCACTCGTTACCCTCCATTTCTACATGCTTAGCATTTTTATTTTCACATGAAAACATACTATGCCAAAACACCCAACATACGTTCTTTCATTGTAACGGAAAGGTGTAAAAAAGGAAAATAAAAAAGGCTACCAAATGGTAGCCTTTTTATTTTAGAAGTGTTTAGAAACTAATTCTACTAACGCTTCTTTCGGTTTGTAACCTAACGCTTGATCAACTACTTTACCGTCTTTTAATACGAAAAGAGCTGGAATGCTCATTACTTCGAATTGACGAGCAGTTTCTTGATTTTCATCCACGTCTACTTTTACTACTTTTACTTTTTCGCCTAGTTCTGCATCAATTTCCTCTAATACAGGAGCGATCATTTTACAAGGTCCACACCAAGGTGCCCAGAAATCTAATAATACAACACCTTCGCTAGTTTCTGCTGCGAAGCTTTGGTCATTTGCGTTTACAATTGCCATTTTATTTCCTCCTTCAAGTATATTCTACCAAGAGTATATCATTAACTTATATACGTGGCGAATAATATGTATCGTTATGTATTGTAACAAAAAAGTGTTCCTTTATACTATATAAAAATACGGATTAAATACTAAAAAGATGAGAGACAGGGGATCTCTCACCTTTTTCTATATATAGGGGTACTTCACTTGGAACTCAAGGGTACTCAAATCATGAATGTACTTTTAACTTTTTAAACTCTTCTGTTAAAAGAGGTACCACTTCAAATAGATCGCCAACAATACCGTAGTCAGCTACTTTGAAGATACTTGCTTCTGGGTCTTTATTAATCGCAACGATTATTTTTGAGTTAGACATACCAGCTAAATGCTGAATCGCTCCAGAAATACCGCATGCAATGTATAGGTCTGGCGTAACAACTTTACCAGTTTGACCAATTTGTAATGAGTAATCGCAATACTCAGCGTCACAAGCACCACGAGATGCTCCAACAGCGCCGCCTAATACATCAGCTAACTCTTTTAATGGCTTGAACCCTTCTTCACTCTTCACACCGCGTCCGCCAGCGATAATCACTTTTGCTTCAGAAAGATCAACGCCTTCTGCCGTCTTACGGACGACATCTTGAATGATTGTACGTAAGTCTTTCACATCTACTGTAATAGAAGACACGTCACCACTGCGAGACTCATCTTTTTCAAGCGTTGCGATGTTATTTGGACGCACTGTCGCAAATAAGATGCCGTCTGTTACAATCTTCTTCTCAAACGCTTTACCAGAGTAAATTGGACGAGTAAAGATAACATTTCCACCTTCAACTTCTAAAGCAGTTACGTCAGAAACTAGACCAGCTTCAAGCTTCGCTGCTAATTTTGGTGATAAATCTTTCCCAAGTGCTGTATGTCCAAATACAATTCCTTCTGGATTTTCTTCAGCATATACAGCTAAAAATGCTTGTGCATAGCCATCAGATGTATATGATTTTAATTTATCATTTTCAACTGTCACAACGCGATCTGCACCGTAATGAATCAATTCATTTGCAAAAGAAGCAACGCTATCTCCAACTAGAAGACCTACTACTTCACCGCCTTCTGCAATTGTTTTTGCTGCTGCTACCGCTTCAAACGAAACGTTACGTAGCGATCCATCACGAACTTCACCCATTACTAATACTTTACGAGCCATAGATTTTCCCTCCTGCATATATAATTTCGTATTTTATTAGATTACTTTCGCTTCTGTATGGAGCAACGATACAAGTTCTTTTACTTGATCTTGCAGCTCGCCTTGTAACACTTTTCCTGCATCTTTCTTAGGAGGCAAATAGATTTCAATTGTTTTTGTCTTTGCTTCCACATCATCTTCTTCTAAATCTAAATCATCTAATTCTAATTCTTCTAGTGGCTTTTTCTTCGCTTTCATAATACCTGGAAGCGATGGATAACGAGGTTCATTTAAACCTTGCTGTGCTGTTACTAAAACTGGTAATGAAGTTTCAATCACTTCTGTATCACCTTCAACATCGCGCTCAATCTTCACGTTTGTACCGTCAATTTCAAGTTTTGTAATTGTCGTTACGTACGGAATATTTAACGCTTCAGCTACACGCGGACCAACTTGTCCAGATGCACCATCAATTGCAACGTTTCCGCCTAAAATTAAATCTGCATCTTTATCTTTTAAATATTCAGCAAGCACTTTTGCTGTCGTGAACTGGTCACCATTTTCTACATCATCTTCAATATTAATTAATACCGCTTTATCGCAGCCCATCGCTAACGCCGTACGAAGTTCTTTCTCACTATCTTCGCCACCAACTGTTACGACAGTAACTTCTCCACCTTGTGCGTCTCTTACTTGAATTGCTTCTTCAATTGCATATTCATCGTAAGGGTTGATGATGAATTCCGCTTCGCCATCGTAAATTGCACCGTTTTTAATTACGATTTTTTCTTCTGTATCAAATGTTCGTTTCATGAGTACGTAGATGTTCATTCCATTTACCCCCTTGTTTTTCAGAAAGATTCTATCAATTTTAATTTTCTGTTAATTTATATTAAAAAAATAATTGAACTACCTGCCGCTAAATGAAGGCTTACGTTTTTCTAAAAACGCCGCTACACCTTCTCTTCCATCTTCACTCGTAAATACTTCACCAAAGATTTGAGCTTCGCGTTGTACACCTTCATAATAATGAGACGATTTCGTCGTTTGCAATAACTCTAGTACAGCACGAGTCGTCGCTGGGCTTTTTCCAGCAATCTGTTTTGCAACTTTAAGCGTATCATCTAAAAATGTTTCTTCAGCAAAAACTCCGTTAACTAGTCCCCATTTTAATGCTTCTGCACCAGTAATCGGTGTACTTGTTAACATCATTTCACAAGCTTTCGCTTTCCCAACATAACGTGGTAATCGCTGTGTACCTGCAAATCCAGGAATTAATCCAAGTGTTAATTCAGGTAAACCAAGTTTTGCACTTTCAGTTGCAAAGCGCATGTGGCAAGACATAGCAAACTCAAGGCCGCCGCCAAGTGCCGCTCCATGAATTGCCGCGATAACTGGTTTTGAACATTTTTCAACGCGCTCAAACGTAACTTGTCCAAGCTGCGCTAATTCAGTCGCTTGCTTCGCTTCAGTAACAGATGTAAATTCTTTAATATCTGCTCCCGCCGAGAAGAAGCGCCCTTCACCGTGAATAACAACAACACGAATGTTATCATCCTTCTCCACTTGATCAATTAATTCAGTAACGTCATGCATAACTTGTGAAGACATCGCGTTAGCTGGCGCATGATTTAACGTAGCCACCGCGATATGATCTTCAACTCTTACAGATAGGAATTTCAACATGATCCCTCCCATTATTGACGATAACCACAAGCTGCAATAAGTAGCCCATGTACCGTTTTTGAAAGTGCGACCAGATCATACTTATGATCGCTCATTACCCAATTGGTCACAACTTCATCTACTGTTCCAAAGATCATTTGTCTTGCCACGCGAACATTTAAATCCGCTTGGAATTCATCTTGCTTTATACCAGTCTCTAAAATCTCATCAATAACTTGTAAGTAGCCTTTTAATACTTCATTTATTTTCAGGCGTAAGTCTTGATTGGACTGTCTTAGCTCTAATTGCGTAACGATAGCAAGAGGATCATTTTGCGACAACAGCAAGAAGTGCGTTTCTACCAACATGAATAACTTCGATACAGCGCTTTCAATTCCTGCTGTTTTTTGACGAATTGTTTCGACAAATTCTCCCATCTTCTCTTGGAATAAGGATATTAATATATCTTCTTTATTTTTAAAATATAAATAAATCGTGCCATCAGCTACCCCAGCTTGCTTTGCTATTTTAGAAACTTGCGCTTGGTGGTACCCATTCTCCGCAATCACAATGACTGCCGCATCAATAATTTGATTGTATTTCGGTCTATTTTTCTTCACTTTACTGTCCCCTTCAAGAAGATGACTGAATGAATAGTCATTCACATTCTTATAATACTGACTATTTAGAAAAGTGTCAATCCCATTTTTTCAAAAAGAAAGGGCCTTAGCCCGTTTGCTCATCCTCATTCTTTCTTTTCTCTTCCTCAATTAGGACACGGCGCAAAATTTTCCCAACTGTCGTTTTCGGCAGTTCATCTCTAAACTCATATACTTTCGGAACTTTATAGGCCGCTAAATATTTACGAGCAAACTGATTTAATTCTTCCTCAGAACACTCTGTACCTTCTTTTAACACAACAAACGCTTTAACTGTCTCTCCCCTATACGGATCGGGAACTCCAATTGTCACTACTTCTTGCACTTTTTCATGCTCATATAATACTTCTTCTACTTCACGAGGATACACATTAAATCCACTCGCAACAATCATATCTTTCTTACGATCTTTCACATAGAAAAAGCCATCTTCATCCATGTAGCCAACGTCCCCTGTATGGAGCCACCCATCTTGCAGTACAGCTGCTGTTTCTTCTGGCTTATTCCAATATCCTTTCATAATTTGAGGGCCTTTTACTACAATTTCACCGATTTCTCCCGGTGGTAATGCCTCACCAGTTTCAAGCGACATAATCATTGCTTCTGTATCTGGCCACGGAACTCCAATGCTACCTGGCACTCGCTTTTCCCATAAAAAATTACTATGTGTAACTGGAGATGATTCTGTTAAACCATATCCCTCTACGAGTTTACCCCCTGTAACTGTTTCGAACTTTTCCTGTACTTCTACTGGCAGTGGTGCTGATCCACTAATACAAGCACGAATAGACGAAATATCGTATTCTTTTAAAAGCGGGCTATTTAAAAGAGCGATATAAATAGTTGGTGCCCCTGGGAACAATGTCACTTTATGCTTCTTAATCGCTTCAAAAACCATTTTCATATCAAATTTTGGAATAAGAACCATTTTGTATCCTTGCATAATACTTAAATTCATGACAGCCGTCATGCCATACACGTGGAAAAATGGAAGAACCCCAAGAACGACTTCTTCTCCTTCTTTGCAATTATATAACCATTGAACTCCCATCAAAGTGTTAGAAACGAGGTTTTTATGCGTTAACATAACGCCTTTCGGAAATCCAGTTGTTCCTCCTGTGTACTGTAAAAGAGCTAAATCATTTTCAGGATCACAAGGCACCTCAACATCCGTATTCACTTCTTTTTCTACTGAGTTCCAAAGGTGAATCGTTTCACTCTCTGATACTTTCACAACTAAATTTGACTGTTTTTTCTGCACAAATGGATACAATAGATTTTTAGGGAAGGGCAAAAAGTCCGCAATACGAGTTACGATAATATGCTCAATTTTTGTAGCAGATTGAACATTCGTTACTCTTGGGAACACTAAATCGAGGCAAAGAATGACTTTTGCTCCCGAGTCATGAAGTTGATATTCTAATTCTCTTTCTGTATATAATGGATTTGTTTGGACTACGATACCTCCCGCAAGTAATGTACCGTAATAACCGATTACAGCTTGCGGACAATTCGGCAACATAATGGCAACTCGATCACCCTTTTCCACACCGAGCTTTTGAAGATAATTTGCAAATCTCTTCACCTTATCATGAAAGTCTGAAAATGTAATATCCTTCCCTAAAAAGTGAAGCGCTTTCTTTTCTGGGTAGCGAGAAGCCATCTGTTCTACATATTTATGAAGCGGCTGAATATCATAAGAAATTGTACTTGGAATTTCCTCTGGATAATTTTTCAACCATGGTTTTTCCACCTTCATTCCCCCTTCAAATACATAAAAATAAATGAATGTTCATTCATGAGGTTGTTTTCATTATATTATAGTCACCATAACGTTACAATCATAATATTCTGACTTTTATATAACTATGCTTCACTCCATTAACTTCTTATTATATGTACAAACTCTCCTAATCTATAAAAAAATAAGAGAGTTATTATTTAGCTTAATCTTATTATCGTTAACACAGCTCCTGGTGTAGTTGTTGATAATGTTGCAACAGCTAACAAACCAAATAGTTGCAAACTAATAGCATCTCCTGCTGCAAGAGTTGTAATAATTGTTGCGCTAAATGATGTAGTTGCTAACGCAGGAGAATTGATCGTTCCAGCAAGTGGTGCTCCATTAATTGTAATACGAGAACTGACTAATAATGAAGCCGTTATATTAATCGTATATGAAATATAATAATTCCCAGCATTTGCAACCGTAAATACTGTATTTCCCCCGGAAACCGTAATACCAGGACCGATATTTTGATTATTCGGAAGCGGGACATTCGTTCCACCTAGAAGTACCGATATCGCTGTTCCTGACGTATTATTTGCAAATGCATACGTCGCCGTGATACTTGTACCTGTTACTCCCGTCGGACCCGTTGACCCTGTTATTCCCGTCGCTCCCGTTGGACCTGTTGATCCTGTTATTCCTGTCGCTCCCGTTGGACCCGTTGATCCTGTTACTCCTGTCGCTCCCGTTGGACCCGTTGATCCTGTTATTCCCGTCGCTCCCGTTGGACCCGTTGATCCTGTTACTCCTGTCGCTCCCGTTGATCCTGTTACTCCCGTTGGACCCGTTGATCCTGTTGGGCCTGTCGCTCCCGTTAATCCTGTTGCCCCCGTCGGACCCGTTGGACCAACTTTAGGCACTGTCCCATCGCAACTAAAACAGCATGAATCAACATGTACACCATTTTGATTATTACAACTACAATATCCATTTGTATTATTGAGCCATGAAGACATGTTGATCACTTCCTTTACATTCGATCTTTTAAGTACAATCAACGAGTTAGAAAACAACTATCTAAATAACAAAGACATACTTTGCCTAGTGGGGATAAACGCAGATTTATTCCATACATTCTAGTAATTATTACATGCGATTTGCTCTCCTTTTGCTTGTACTTTCGCCTTCTTGCTCAAACGAAATTCTTTTTCTCCATTCTGCATATACATATAAATTTCAATCCAATTGGTATATTCATTGGTGGATTACTTGCAGTTGGAATTTTACTTTTCTTTTCATGAAAATTAGAGTTTAGCTCAACACCCCTTACTTTAATAGGAATCGGTATTTCAACTCCCGGCTCAGCGATTATTCACCCCTTTATTGTTAACACAGATTTGAACGTTGCTGTACTTGGATCAACTTATTTCCTATGGTTAATAAGGAAGAGTGGAAAGAAGATTAATTAAAAAAAGAGGCTTCTTATGTGAGAAGCCTCTTTTTTCATTCATTCTCATAAGCCCAAAGGAAACTATCTTTTTTTCACGAATTTAACCTATGAACATAACTAGGGGGGATAAATATGTATCAAACTATTGAAGGTTTCTTGCAATCATGGACATACGAGGCTGAGTCTACTCAAAAGATGCTCGATGCATTAACCGATGAGTCTTTATCACAAGAAATTGCACCTGGGCACTGGACGTTAGGCAGAGTCTCTTGGCATATCGTGACGGCAATACCAGTTATACTATCTGGTACGGGACTTAAATTTGAAGGAGAAACGAAAGATTATCCTGTTCCAACTTCAGCAAAAACAATTGCAGATGGATATCGTAAAGTGAATACAGCTTTTGTTGAAGCACTTCAAAGTAAATGGGCTGATAAAGATTTAGCAACTATTAATGACTTCTTTGGTCGTCCTATGCCAAATTCTATATTTTTAATGACACTTATTAATCATCAAAATCACCACCGCGGACAAATGACGGTATTAATGAGGCAAGCTGGCTTAACAGTCCCTGGCGTATATGGCCCTGCAAAAGAAGAATGGGCTGCCGCTGGAATGGAAGCTCCTAAAATGTAACAGCAGAAAAAGACAAGGTGTTTACACATCTTGTCTTTTTCTGTAACTTGTTTCATGTGAAACTATTTTACGTATTCTTATCATACAGTTATATCTTCCTTCTCTATATTTTTAATTCCGTAATATGCAATGGCAACTCCAATTGCTGCCAATGCTAGTTGAAGGGGAAGAAAAGTTGCTGTAGAAAACTCTGGGTTGCTATTCATTGCAATTGAGACAACGATAAGAGATGAAACAATTGTAGTTGGCACTGAACGTTTACGCATTCCGAAATATAGAGGGATTAAACTCATTCCCGCAGTTGCAATGGCTAAAGGAACCAGTTTTATTCCTTCTTGCACCAATTGATCTACTGTGAATGAATTAGGAAGAATTGAAAAATAGCTATCTATCCCAAAGAAAATTCCTACTACTAAAATGTTAGATACAATAACTGTTATAAATGTTACTATCGCTGTAATAGCCAACTTACTAGCCATCATTTTCTTTCGGTTAATAGGATAAGAAAACATAAGTAGTATTGTTTTATTTTTATATTCGCCAATTATTAACCTTGCGATTAATACACTACCAAAAATAATAAATGTTGCTCTTACTATTGTGCTAGCCATTAACAATATCGTCTCTGGATTCCTTATTTCTGCATCACCTTCTACTTGAGCGATGATGCTCACAAAGATCATTACTGCCAGTATAACAATATTCGCAATAATTGCCCTCTTCACGTACCAACCAAGCTTAAACTTTTTCAATTCTAGCTTCATTAAATGTAGCATGATAGTCCTCCTTCCTCCTAAGATTTAATCAATATAAATGACTCCTGTTTCACTTAAAATCTTCGCTTCATTTTTCGCATCACCAATTGTTCCTACTTTTATTTTTTCTGTACTTTTATCTTTCTTAAGTCCTTTTAAATCTACTATTACGTCAGCCGAATTACTTTTAGCCATAAGCTTCAATGATGCCGGGACACCTTTATACCGTACGCCAATATCCCCTGATTTTGTTTCTATAAATAATGATTTTCCTTCTATCATATCTTTCAGCAATACTTCCCCAGATGTTGAAGTGATGTTCATATTTGAGTTACTTACATTTGTTATATAGTTATCACCAGTCGTAGACTTTATATTTAATTCTTGTACTGAACTATCTTTTACAACTAACTCTCCACTTTGCGATATGAATTCACCTTTCTCGGCTGATAATCCTACAATCATTCCATCCCCAGATTTGCCTTTTGTCACGATGCTTTTTACTACTATATCGTTTATTTTCACATCACCCGATTTATTATTTACTACAATTTTACCTATCTCTTTCTTCGGAATAGCTATACATATACTATTTTTCTTTCTAAACGTAAAACCATTAAAAAATTTGGCTGCCTTTTGTTTTTGCTTAATCACAATTTTATTTTCGTCATTTTCTATTTTGACGGGATCTATCTCTTTATCTACTTGTTCACCTTGAGCGGAAATTACTATTTTATTAGCATCTGTACTTTTAAATTCAATATCCCAGTTTTCATTGTCTACTTCTATTTCTTTTATATTATTTATCTCAAAAGACTTTTCTTTCTTAAAATCTTTCCCCTGAAATACCTTAATACCAAAAACTACACTAGCAATTGTAATGAATACTATTGCAATTACTATCATTTTTTTCATTATTCATACCCCAGTTCGTTTTTGTTTTAAGCTTACTTCACGCCACATCGATCTTGTCGATTTTACGAAATGATAGATAACTAATGAAAATTCCTAATAAACAGAGCACGATTGGGATAGCTATAAAATCAAACATACTTACTTGACCGTTTCCAGCACCAACGTTACCACTAATCAGCATACCAATTATTACTGCCGAAGTAATCGTTGTCGGTGTCGATTTCTTTCTCATTCCAAAAAATAAAGGAATTAAACTTATACCAGATATCATAAATGCACTTATAATAGTACCTGGAACGATAGCTATTATTTCGCCTATCGTAGCAGGTGTTTCAATCAGTCCCATCATTGGACTCACAAAATATACGAGCAAGCTAATAATGAAAGTCGCGATAATCGTGCTCACAAAACAAAAACAGAAAACAATTGTTAGTTTCGCACTCATTAGCATTTTCCTTTGCAGTGGATACATAAATGATAGTTGTATCGTTTTGTTCTTATACTCATCAATTACTAAACGTGATAAAATGACCGAACTAAAAATAATGAATGTTACCCTAATAAAAATATTTACTAAAGCCATGTTCTGTGTGAAGTCAGAGAAGAGCACGTCTTCCTCGGCTTTCATTCCCACTGCCATAAGGCTTACTACAGCGAAAATTGCTATAATACAAATTGCTACACTTTTAAAGTAACTAGATAATTGATGTTTCTTCCATTCGAGCTTCATTAATCTAAGCATACAAAACCACTCCTCCATTCTTTATATAACTGTCTTTATGCTGCTAACATTCTAATTCCAGCAGTAACTACGCTTAACATTCCTATCATTAGTAGAATTAACAACCATTTCCGCTCTGGTTTCCTATAATATAAAATCCCGCTTATGAACATTACGACCAATCCACTTACTAGATTCACTAACAATCCATTAAGCATGAATGCCCTCTCCATCCATTACATTTAAGAAATATTCCTCTAAGGAACTATGTTTCTTATTAATACTTTCAATTTCCACATCGTTCATAATAAGCGCTTTTGAAATGGCTTGCTGAGACACTTCTGTATCATACACACGAATCATATTTCCACTCATTATTTTATAATTTTTTATGCCAAGTTTATCTTCTAAAATATAAGCTGCACGCTTCACATCAGGAACAGTGATTTCAATGTACTCTGTTTGTTTTCCGTTAATACTCTTCATTGAAACTTCTTTTATTAGTTTTCCATTTTGAATGACACCAATTGTATCCGCCATTAGCTCCATCTCACCTAAAATATGACTAGAGACTAATAATGTAATGCCATATTCTTTGCAGAGCATTTTAAATAAGTCTCTTAATTCTTTAATACCAATTGGATCTAAACCGTTAATTGGTTCATCTAAAATGAGTAATTCTGGCTTTGTTACGATTGCCCTTGCAATACCGAGTCGTTGTTTCATTCCTAATGAAAAATCTTTTACTTTTTTATTATCTATACCTTGCAGCTTCACTAAATGTAAAGCATGGTCAATTTCATTTTTATCGTAATAGCCCATATATTCACAATGTAATTCTAAGTTTTCTTTCGCCGTTAATTTATCATAAAAGATTGGATATTCAATAATCGTCCCCATTCTCTTTAATACTTCATAAGATGTATCTGTTAACTTCTCACCGAAAATTTCAATCTCACCGCTCGTCGGTTTTATTAAATTTGTAATCATTTTCATAATCGTTGTTTTACCAGCACCATTCGGTCCTAAGAAACCGTATATCTCTCCTTTTTTCACATGCATGTTAACGCTAGAAATAACTTCTTTTCCTTTAAACACTTTCGTTAACTGATTCGTTTTTAATATATAGGTCATATCACTTTCCCCTTTCGCACTACTTTATATTTCTATAATAGACAACGGAAATCTCTTTTTTCTTACCCGTTTCTTACAAATTCCTTACGCTGCAAAAAAGCTTGTAGAATCTACTTCTCTACAAGCTAAAACTGCATCTTTTTTAATGCAACTGTAAAAATTGTTTTTTCATACGGCTTACTAGAAAGATGAATTTTTCCATCCATCGCTTCCACAAGCCTTTTCGTAATCGTTAACCCTAAACCGCTCCCTTGGTACAATCTATTTCTTGAATCTTCAAGTGTGTACATACGCTCGAACACTTTATCAATATGCGATTCATCAATTCCTTTTCCTGTATCCCATACGTCTATATACACATTCGTTTCATCATCTCTTAACGTCATACCAAGTGTCTTTCCATCGTCTCCATATGTAATCGCATTTGATATAAAATTGTTCAATACCCTACCTAATACTTCTACATTTCCAAGTGCATATATATTTCTTTCTGGTATATCAATATGAACATGAAAACCTTTCGACGTCACTAAATCATAAAAAGATAAAATCTTCTCACGACAAACTTCATTCATATTCACTTTTGTCATCTCGATTGCTTTGTCACCAGATTCTAATTTTGCTAAATCAAAAAACTTATGAATTAGTTCCATCACTTCTAGTGTTTTCGTATGCACTTTCTCAAGTAATATTTGTTGTTCTTCTTCATTTATCGTTTTATCCTTATTTAACATTTCTGTATATCCAAGAATAACTGTTAGTGGCGTCTTCAAATCATGTGAAATATTTGAAAGCATTTTTCTCATCGAAATTTCTACTTTCGCATGATCTGCATTCGTTTTCTGTTTTGCATCTAACAATTGATTAATTGCCACTAACAATTTTTGCAATTCTAGATCATCTGTCATAACAAGTAACTTCTCACCTGTTTTTTCATTAACAATACTTTCTAACTTTTCATATGTGTATCGCAAATTTTTGCTACTATTTTTCCTCATTTTATATTGTATATAAATGACACATAACAATATAAAAATAATACCTATTAACAAATTGACCATATTACATCACTTCCAACTTATAACCGATACCCCATAACGTTTTAATGTATTCTGGATTAGATGGATCACTTTCGATTTTCTCACGCAATCTTCTCATATGAACATTAATAACGTTATCGTCACCGTAATACTCTTCGTTCCAAATTAGCGTATATATTTGTGCTTTTGTAAATACACGATTTTGATTCTTTACAAACAGTTTTAAAATCTCAAATTCTTTTAAAGTAAGTTTGAGAGGCTTCCCGTTTTTTTCCACAGTAAAATTAATTGGATCAATCGTTAAATCACCAATTTGAATCATCTTTTCTGTTGTTTCTGTAGCTGAATATTTCGTAGATCTCCGAATTCCTGCTTTTACACGCGCGGCTAATTCAATCATAGAAAATGGCTTACAAATGTAATCATCTGCTCCAAGCCCTAATCCGACAGCTTTATCAACATCTGTATCTTTTGCCGACATCATTAAAATCGGAACAGCACTTTTTTCTCGAATGATTCGCACAACCTCTAAGCCATCTAACTTTGGCATCATAATGTCTAGGATAATCAAATCAAATGAACCTTTTAAATATGTGTTCACGCCCTCTTCTCCATCAGACGCGATTGTAACTTGAAAGCCCTCTTTTATTAAATACTTTTCCACCATCTCTTGAATTGAGAGATCATCTTCAACTAATAATATATGATGTGACATATGTCTATCCCCTTTTTACAAACGTTAACAATTCAATTGTATCGTAACTACTACAGACTTGAAACAAATATATGAATTTTCAAACCAACTTCCCTTCCTTCCTTAACAATGATATGATGAAATTCACTACGATTGTTCATAATTAACTTTATATAAAGGAGACTTATCATGTCAGAAAACAAAAAAGTAAGCTTAGCTGATTTAATGCGCGAACAACTTGCAAAGAAAAAGCAAGGTAACGGTAATGGTCAAAATGCCAAAAACCAAAGCCAAGAAACAAAAAAGTTACAAAACCAACAAACGAAAAAGACAAACAACCAACGTAGACGTACAGGTGTATAAATGAACGGACAAAAACGTTCTAATATCGCACCCGGCCTTGAAGTTGATATTGTATTAAAACAAGATCAACGAACTGGCAAATTAACACGTGGCATTGTAAAAGATATTTTAACGAACTCCCCTTCTCATCCGCATGGCATTAAAGTGCGATTGCAGGACGGGCAAGTCGGTAGAGTACAAAATATCGTTCAATAAGAAAAGGAGCTCAAGTAAACTCGAGCTCCTTTTTCTTTATTATCCTTTAATTTTCTCGATGAAAACTACTTTTAAATAGTCTCCTTCTTTAAATTGATCGATTGTACGGAAATCTTCTGGTAAAGAATGTTCTTCTAATATTTTATATTTACCATTCATTTCTTTAAAGGCTGTATCGATAAAGCCTTTAAACTTTTTCATATCGAATGCGCTACAATTTGTTGAAGCAACGATAATCCCGTTATTTTCTGTAATGGCAATTGTTTCTTTTAATAAGTTTTTATAATCTTTCGCTGCACTAAATGTATATTTTTTTGAACGCGCAAAGCTTGGAGGGTCAAGTACGACCATATCAAATTTCATTTTTTTCTTCGCTGCATATTTGAAGTAAAGAAATACATCTTCTACAATGATATCTTGCGCTTCATAATCAACTTCATTTACACTAAACTGCTCAATCGTTTTACTTAAACTACGATTTGCAAGGTCGACACTCGTCGTTTTGCTTGCTCCGCCAAGCGCTGCAAATACAGAGAAGGCACCTGTATAAGAGAACATATTTAACACTGTTCTTCCCTTCGCATATTTATCACGAATTTGTTTTCGCACGTTACGCTGATCTAAAAATACACCAACCATCGCTCCGTCATTTAAATAAACAGCGAAATTCACACCATTCTCTTTTACGATAAGCGGGAACTCACCGCGCTCTCCTGCTACGAAATCATCGCCTTCAATGTATTTCCCTTTCGTATCAAAGCGCTTCTTCTCATAAATACCTTTAAAATTTGCTACTTTTTGAAGAGCTGCTATAATCTCATCTCTGAAAGTATAAATCCCTTCGCTATACCAACTTACTACATAATAGCCGTCATAATAATCGATGATTAAGCCTCCAAGCCCATCACCTTCACCGTTTAGAGCGCGGAATGCTGTCGTATCACTTGATTTATAAAATTGCTTTCGTTTATGTAAGGCAGATTTAATTTTACTTTCAAAGAAAGATTGATTAATTTGTTCACTCTCTTTTCTCGTTAAAATCCAGCCGTATCCTTTATTTTGTTTTCCATAATAACCTTTTCCGACAAAATGGTTCTTCTCATCTACCACTTTAATGATTGTTCCTTCTTCCTGAACATCATTTAAATTTTGAATCGCATCTTTTAAAATAAGCGGATATCCACTTTTAATTTCTTTTATAAATTTCGGTTTTATTTTTACAGTTACTTCTGATCGCATATAAAAACTTCCTTTCCATTTGCATGCTTTCTCTATAGGAAGCACTTAAAAAACGAGACTGAAAAACAGCCTCGTTTCACTATACCATATTATTGCTTTGCTAGTACAACTAGCTCATCCCCTGGCATAACAGCTATATATTTATACAATGTTGAAAAAGTAAGACTACCATCTCTATGGCGAATAAATAATATTAAATCCTCTGAATCGATTTCTTCTTTATTAATCTTTTGTTCTTCTGCAACTTGTATCGTTTTAAACGTATAACCATCTTCAATTTTTCTATTTAATTCTTCATAAATTTCATTTTGACCAAACAGTAAATGAGCTTTTTTCGAAAGGGAAATGCGTTCTTGTTCAATCTTTTCTACATCATGGATTGGAAGTAAAAATGTATTATGATGTCCAAACTGTGGTACGTATGTATTTGCGACTAATACATTATAAGAATCCGTATCTGTAACTGCAATTAAGTATTCATACTGATTCATATCAACTTCAAATTGTAACTGTTCAGAGAGTACTTGACCATTATATGTATTAAGCCCTTTCACCTTTGCACATTGCAAATGCTCTTCTGATACATCTACAATTAAGCTCGGAATACCCATCTCTTTACAGTGCAATGCAAAAGCAGATGAGAATGTACTCGCACCTGAAATTAAAATTCCCGGTGGCTCCGTATTCGCCAATCCCAATCTTTTCGCTAAAAATCCAATTGAAAATCCATGAGCACAAACGGTCGTAATAACGAGTGCAAATGTAAGTGCCGTTAATATAGAAGCATCTTTATAACCTTCTTGTAATAACTCCGTCGCAAAGTAACTTGAAACCGTTAATGCAACAATACCTCGCGGCGCAATCCAGCCAACTAGCGCCCGTTCTGCTTTTGTTAACTCTGTGCCGATTGTCGATATCCAAATCGATAAAGGGCGTACAACAAATAGCATCATAAGTACGAAGCTTATAATAGGCCAGCTGAAAATCTCCATAATCGTTGTTCTTGGAAGGGATGCTGTTAATATGATAAAAACAGTCGACGTTAGTAGCACAGAAATATTTTCGTTAAAATGACGAATATCACCGATAGAAGAAATATATTTTTTCATCCGCGCAAGCGTAATCCCCATTACTGTCACAGCTAGCATACCTGTTTCATGCATCACTTCATCCGCAATGCCAAAACATAACAGTACCGTAACTAGCAAAATTGGGGCTTTTAAATATTCTGGTACTTTTCCCTTTAAAATCATATAGCTCATAAAAATACTAAATACATAACCGAGTACCATTGCAAATAATGAACCTGCAAAGAAGTACAGCAACGTATGTAATTGTACATTTTCTTTCGTTAAGAAATTTACAATTTGAAAGGCGAATACAGCAAGCAAAGCGCCAAATGGATCAACGATAATCCCTTCCCATTTTAAAATTGCAGCTGTTCTTGGTTTTAATCGCGCTTGGCGTAACAACGGAATAATTACCGTTGGACCTGTCACAATAAAAAGTCCTCCAATAATAAATGCAACCGCCCAATCTAATCCAGCGACGTAATGAGCTGCAAGTGAACCAGCAATCCACGCGATAAACGCACCAAACGTAACGATACGAAATACTGGTTTTGATAGCCCCCTCAGTTCACGTATATCTAAACTTAAACTACCCTCAAACAATATAATCGCAACAGAGAGTGATACGAGTGGACTAAAAACATCCCCAAGCACCTCTTTTGGATTAATAATACCGAAAACCGGACCAATTAATAATCCAGCAACTGCCATAACAACAATCGCAGGAAGCTGGAAGCGCCATGCAGTCCATTGTGAAGCAATACCTAATGTAATAATAATAACGATACTAAGTAAAAGTGATTCAACCATAATGCCCTCCTTGTTCATAGTATTGCGACAGCAAAGTATAAACCATACTTTACTTCTATATATTTTCGATTGATTCTATTTACACAATATATAACCAAGTTAAATATATAGTCAACAGGAGGATATTATACTACATAAAGTGAAACTTTAATCAGCCCGCCCTCCACCTAACTTCTTCGCTTTCGCTAAATTTTGAGGTGGGGGTCTTACTGCCCAACAAATAGCGGGATTAAAAATATTATCATAATTTAAGATTACCATTGACAATGATAATGATTTTCATTATCATTTAATGTATATGAATTCTCGAAAATAAAGGCTACAACTTATAGGAGGAATAAACATGATTATTGTTACAAATACAGCTAAAATTACAAAGGGAAATGGACATAAATTAATTGATCGTTTTAATAAAGTAGGTCAAGTCGAAACAATGCCAGGATTTTTAGGATTAGAAGTTCTTCTAACGCAAAATACAGTTGATTATGACGAGGTAACAATTAGCACGCGCTGGAATGCAAAAGAAGATTTCCAAGGTTGGACAAAGAGCCCAGCATTTAAAGCTGCTCACTCCCATCAAGGCGGAATGCCAGATTATATTCTTGATAATAAAATCTCTTACTATGATGTAAAAGTTGTACGTATGCCAATGGCTGCAGCACAGTAAAAACTGTTTTTTTAAAGTATAGAATATGAGAAGCGTTACCACTTCTCATATTCTATACTTTTTTATTTACTGTCTTTTTACTAGTTTCGCATGTACGACTAATCTTCCTGCTTCTGGATCAAGTGCATAGTCACATGTAGAAAGTGTTATAATTTCATCATTAGCCGTCAATTTCGTATCCGTTTTGTAAAGGGATTTATCTTGAATTTGCTTTAAGAATGCTGTATACGCTGCATCGCTTTCAAAATCCGTTTCAATGTAATAAAAGTCCGTCGTTGTCGTATATACTGAAAAAACTTCAACGTCGTATCCTTCAAATAATGTATCGTAATACAATTTACGATGGGACATGAAGAAATCTTCATCCAACATCTTTTTTAAACTTCCAAACATAGAACCGTCCTTCATACGATGACCATATAAAATAGTATTTCGGTTTTGAGATTTCACATCATTACGATAATCCATAAAAATACTTCCCGCTCTCATATCCTCGCCTTTATAATTACGAAATAAATAGTAATCATTATCCTTCGCTTGAACGATTGGATAATTGATTTGTGTATCATCCATCGTAATCCATCCCACTATTTCTGGATTAATTTTTTGGAGAGCTTGAAACTGTTTACGTACTTCCCCATCTTCTGATTTTTCTTCCATTGGACTTCTCTTATAAATATGTTGCGCTTCAGCCATTACTTTACGATTTTCATAATAATCCATGAAAATCCCACCCAATTCATACATTGAATAGAAAAAGATTCCTAAAAATACAATTGTAAGTATTCGTTGAAAAAAAGAATTCTTTTTCCGTTCTTTCTTACTATTCAAATTATCACCTCAAAACGGATTATGCCCAGCCTTTAAATTCCCATTGGTACCATGTATAACCCTGTATCTTCGTCTTGTTTTACAACGACATCTACACCATATATTGCTTTAACCATTTCTTCTGTTATTACCTCATTAGGATTACCTTTCGTAACAATTTCCCCATCTTTCATAACGATAATATGATCACTATAACGAATGGCTTGATTAATATCATGTAGTACCATCACAATCGTTAATCCATACACTTCATTTAACTCTTTCACTAACTCTAATATTTCTAGCTGATAATAAATATCTAAATATGTTGTCGGTTCATCTAAGAAAAGCATTGGTGTACTTTGAGCTAATGTCATCGCGATCCAAACTCGCTGTCTCTCTCCGCCCGATAAAGCATGAATTGGCTTTTCACGCTTACTTTGCAAATTTGTACATGTTAGTGCACGCTCAATTGCTTCTCTATCTTCATCAGTTTGCGAAGAAAAAACATTTTTATATGGCATACGCCCAAAGCTTATTAGTTTTTCCACTGTAATATCTGCTGGCGCCTCATTTTGTTGATGGACAACAGCTAACTTTCTAGCGAACTCTTTCGGTTTATACTCACTAATCGTTTTTCCATCAAGTATTACTTCCCCACTATTAGGAGCATGATTTCTAGACATAACACCAAGTAATGTTGATTTTCCGCAACCATTCGGACCAATGATTGTTGTAATTTTCCCAATCTCTATTTCACTACTAACAGACTTTAAACGATTTGTTACATTATCGTATGAAAAGGTTACATTTTTAATTTCCATGAACTTTATCACTCTTTCTAAGCAAGAATATTAAGAATGGGCCACCAATAACTGCCATAATCGTCGCCGCTGGAATTTCGTTAGGTGGTACAATTAACCTTCCAATCGTATCCGCCGTCAAAATTAATAACGCTCCTGCAAGAGCAGAAAATGGAATTAATACTTTATGATCTGAACCGACTAATTGCCTTGAAATGTGCGGAACGAGTAATCCTACAAAAGCAATAACACTTGCAATCGCTGTTGATACTGCAGCTAAGAGTACTGCAATAGCAGAAATAATAAGACGAACTCTCGTCACGTGCAAACCTAAGTTTTTCGCAGTCTTATCTTGTAGCGATAATAAATTACACCAAGCTCCTACAAACAGTGCAAGAACCAAACCAATTGTTCCATACGTAACCATTATTTCTACATCGCCCCACGTCTTCATCGTTATATTAGAAGTCGTCGTTTGCTTAATACTCTTAATGAAATATCCACAAATCGTAATGAAAGATTCATTTAATCCAGTAAACATCGCATTAATAGCTATACCAACTAAAATAATACGAAGTGGACTTAACCCTGACTTCCATGAAAAGGCATAAACGAGATAACACGCAAACGCACCACCTAAAAAGGCGAATACTGGTGTCCAGAAAAAGAATTGCGGGAATAACGTAATAATAACAAGTGTCATAAAACTTGCTCCTGAAGATATACCGATTACCCCAGCATCGGCAAGTGGATTTTTCATTACAGCTTGAAAAAGAACACCAGAAACAGCAAGAGCCGCCCCAGTGAACAGTGCAATAATAATGCGCGGGAAACGTAAATCTTTAATGACCTCAACATCTTCATTTGCCCCTGTAAATATCCCTTGTACAAGGTCAACGATACCAACCTCTAAACTCCCTTTCATCGCTGACAATGACGTCATAACAATAAGCAATACAGTAACAATGAAGAAACTCCAAGTTTTTTTATTCATTTCACTCTTCCTTTATATGAAAATGCATCACGGATACATCATTTTCTTCAATTCATCTAAAGCTTCGATTGCTGCTAAATTTCCTGTCGTTCCAAATAAACGCTCTTCTAAATCGTAAACACGATTATTTTTAACTGCAGCGAAGTGTTTCCAAATATCATTTGTTTTAAATTCTTTATCAAACATTTTTACAACTTCATCAGGCATACCATGAGCTGCTCGTAAAATAATATCCGGATCAGCTTTCTTTAAATACTCTGTATTAGAAGCTAAATATTCTACTTGTTCACCTTGTACAATATTTTTACCACCTAGTTGTTTCACTAAATCACCAATATAGGAATGCTCAGTTGCTACTAAATAGCTCCCCGGTACACCTAATAAAATAAGCACTGTCGGTTCTTTCTTTCCTTTTACTTCTTTTTGAATGCTAGCAACCTTTTTATCTAACTTCGTTACAACTGCTTCAGCCTGCTTTTCGCGTCCATATTGCTTACCTAAATTACTAATGGAATTTTGCATATTTTTTAAACTAGTTAAGTCCACAAAATTTGCTTTCATACCTACACCGTCAAACACTGGCTTTAATTCATATTCAAGTGTTGTCACGGATAATACTTCTGACGGCTTTAACGACTTTACTTTTTCCATATCAGGACTCATCGGATTCCCGACTTCAGGTAAACCTTTATATCGCTTCGGTAAGGTTTTAGAACTAGTTGGAACACCAACTAAATCTACTTCTAACACATCCATAATTTCAGTAACAGCGACTGTCGTTGCAACAATTCGCTCTTTACTTTCACTCTTTACTTGCTTCGCAGTTTCTTTTTTAGGTGATGAGCACCCAGCTATACTCACTAATAAAATGATAGCCATTAGTACACTTGCAATTTTCCTCACTCTCAATCACCACTCCTTTCCAAACAATATGAAACAAGTCTTGATGCACGCGAACATGCATCAAGACTCCAAAAATTACAATCTACCTGCTCTATATTTACGAACTAGTAAAGCAAGTGAACCTAGCAGTAACATCATGTATAAACCAAGTTGTGCTGTATCTGCAGTTTTTGAGTTTTTCTCTTTTTTCGAATCATTATTTGTAGCTTCGTTTTTCTTTTTACCATCTGCATTTCGGTTAAAATCAGGAGTTCCTACTGTTTTTACATTATCTACTTTTGGTGTAGTTACTGGGTTTTTCGGTTCATTCTTTGGCTCTTCTTTTACCGTTCCTACAGCGCCAATCTTCGTCGTATCAAATTGAATTTGTACGTCGTAGAAATGATGGTAATTCATTGAATCGATATCTACTTTTACTTTTGCATTTAATTTTGCAAATAAATCATTAGCTTCAAATTCTACGACTCTTGTATTGGCAGCCTTATCTTCACTTACTATTTTTGCATCTGCAAATCCACCATTATTTTCTGTTTGGAATTTCGTAATCCAGTCACTATTTTTCAGTGTCATTGCAACATACTTCTTGCCATCTTTCACTGTTAATCTTGCTGGACTTACAACATATTGATTCATCATTGAAATTTCTTCTGTCTTATCTTTTAACACTTTAAAAGCAATATCGTACTGACCATCTTTTAAATTTTTCGGATCAACTGTTGGGTTTTCATTTAGATTATTCGTTCCATCTTGGTTGTCGTTTCCACCTTGGTTGTCGCTTCCGCCTTGGTTGTCGCTTCCGATTTGATTACCATTACCATCTTGGTTAGTATCTCCACCTTGGTTACCTAAAGCTTTAATACTTCCTTTATCGAATGCAAATTGAATATCATAGAAATGATGATAATTCATTGCATCGATATCTACCTTCACTTTTGCATTTAACTTTTTCGATAAATCATCTACTTCCACTTCTACTACTCTTGTATCTTTCTCTTTATTTGTACCTAATACTTGCGCATCGACGAACGCACCATTCTTTTCAAACTCAAACTTCGTAATCCATGAGCTATTTGTTAATGTGAAGGATACATATTTCTTTCCATCTTTCACTTTTAATACACCTGGATTCTTCGTATATGTGTTCATCATTGAAATTTCTTCTGTTTTATCTTTTAACACTTTAAAACCGATACTGTATTCACCGTCTTTAAGAGCGTTTGGATCAATTGCTGTGTTATCGTCTTGGCTGTCGTTTCCGCCTTGGTCGTTATTTCCACCTTGGTTGTTGTTTCCACCTTGGTTGTCGTTTCCGCCTTGGTTATCGTTTCCATCTTGGTCGTTATTTTCGCCTTGGTTGTTGTTTCCACCTTGGTTGTCGTTTCCATCTTGGTCGTTACTTCCGCCTTGATTGTTGTTTCCACCTTGGTTGTCTAACGGTTGAATACTATCGTTATCAAATGCAAATTGAATATCATAGAAATGGTGATAATTCATTGAATCAATATCTACTTTCACTTTTGCATTTAGTTTCTTAGATAAATCAGCTACTTCCACTTCTACTACACGTGTATCAGCTTTCTTATCTTCACTTAATACACTTGCATCAACAAATGAATTATTCTTTTCAAATTCGAACTTTGTAATCCATGAGCTATTCGTTAATGTGAAGGATACATATTTCTTTCCATCTTTCACTTTTAATACACCTGGACTCTTCGTGTACGTATTCATCATTGAAATTTCTTCTGTTTTATCTTTCAATACTTTAAAACCAATACTGTATTCACCATCTTTAATGGTATCTACGTTTGATTGTTTATCTCCGTCTGGTTGTTTGTCTCCGTCTGGTTGTTTGTCTCCGTCTGGTTGTTTACCTCCGTCTGGTTGTTTGTCTCCGTCTGGTTGTTTACCTCCGTCTGGTTGTTTGTCTCCGTCTGGTTGTTTACCTCCGTCTGGTTGTTTGTCTCCGTCTGGTTGTTTACCTCCGTCTGGTTGTTTGTCTCCGTCTGGTTGTTTACCTCCGTCTGGTTGTTTGTCTCCGTCTGGTTGTTTACCTCCGTCTGGTTGTTTGTCTCCGTCTGGTTGTTTGTCTCCGTCTGGTTGTTTGTCTCCGTCTGGTTGTTTGTCTCCGTCTGGTTGTTTGTCTCCGTCTGGTTGTTTGTCTCCGTCTGGTTGTTTACCTCCGTCTGGTTGTTTGTCTCCGTCTGGTTGTTTGTCTCCGTCTGGTTGTTTGTCTCCGTCTGGTTCTTTGTCTCCGTCTGGTTCTTTGTCTCCGTCTGGTCCTTTGTCTCCGTCTGGTTCTTTGTCTCCGTCTGGTTCTTTGTCTCCGTCTGGTTCTTTGTCTTCACTTTTAATAGCTTCCACTTTGTCTTGTTCAAATACAAGTTGTACGTCATGCGTTTGTTTATAATTTCTTGATGCCATCTCAATAAATACTTTTGTATTAAGTTTTTTCGATAAATCAGCTACTTCAAACTCTACTACTCTTGTATCTTTTTCTTTATCTTCACTCACTACTTTTGCATCAACAAATGCACCATCTTTTTCCGTTTGGAAATTTTTAATTAATGAGCTACTTTTTAACGTTACAACCGCTTTTTTCTTACCATTTTCTACTTTCAATACTCCTGGATTTTCCATGTAACTATTCATTTTAGATTCTTCATCTGTTTGATCTTTTAACACTTTGAAAGGAATGCTGTACGCACCATCTTCAATTGTGTTAGAATTTGGTTGTTGATCTGGGTCAGGCTTTTGGTCGGGCTTCTGACCTGGATCCGTAGTTTCATTTGGATCTGGCTTATTAGCTGGGTCCTCTTTTTCATCTGGTTTTTCTACATGAATTGGTGTAATGCTATTTTGATCAAATGCAATACGAACATCATATTCATGATGATAGTTCAGAAAATCAATATCTACTTTTACTTTCGCTTTTAATATCTTCTCTACATCTTCCACATCGAATTCTACTACTCTTGTATCTTTTTCTTTATCTTCACTAATTACATTTGTCTCAACAAGTTGACCTGCTTTGTCTGTTTCAAATTTCGTAATCCATGAACTATTTTTTAATGTAAAGGACACTTTCTTTTTCCCATCCTTCACTTTTAAAGTTCCTGGACTTACAGAGTATTCATTCATCATGGATACTTCATCCGATGCGTCTTTAAGAACTTTAAAACCGATTGAGTATTCACCGTCAGCTAATTGAGTAGCTGCTTGAACTGCAAGTGGTTGTAGTGTTGATACGAATGTAAATATCATTAAAAACATAGCAACAACAATCTTAAGATACCTGTTCAATGAAATAACGCTCCTTTTTATTTATTTATTAAACTTCACGTTACGAATTAAGAAAACACCTGAAATAAGAATTAACACCGCAAATAATCCGATACGTGCTTCATCGCCTGTTTTAGGATTATCTGTTTTTTCAGCTTTACCATTTTCATTTTTTGTATCTTTATTTGTCTCTTTGTTCGCTTCTTTTGTTGTTTCTTTATTCTCTACTTTTGCTTTCTCTTCTTTAACTTGTGTACCTGTTTTCGTTTGATCATTGTTTTTTGTTGTAGCAGCCGCGCCGTTATCTCCACCTACAGCTTTTACATTTGCATCAAAAGCAAAACGAATTGTGTAGTGGTGGTCATAGTTTGCACTTGGTACGACAACATGAATTTTTACTCCTAATGGTTTTGATAAATCATCAATTTTAAATTCAACCGTTCTTTTATCAGCAGCCTCGTCCTTGCTAACTACTTTTGCATCAACAAAATTCCCGTTTTCAGGTGCTTTAAATTCTGTAATCCAAGCACTATGATTCATCGGGATTTGCACTCTCATCTCACCATTTTTCACAATTAGCTTAGCTGGTTTTTCAAAATAATCATTTGCCATTGAAGCTGAATCATTTTCTGCTTTTTGAATGACATAGTTAATGTCATACGTACCGTCAGCTAGTTGTGCTGAAACTTTCCCATATGGCATGATAAGAAAAGCTAGCATACATACGAACGTTATAATAAAAGCGGGTAATACAGAAATCTTTCTCATTTGGCTTACTTCCTCCTTGTTTATCTTTCATCCATACTCTTTGAAAATGATAATTATTCTCATTATATTAGAAAAAAATAATAATCTTCTATCCTTATTTAATTGTAATTTGTTTATGTAATACAGATATTATTGATTATCATTCTCAATTAATGTTAAAAATAATATCCCTCTCTATTCTTTATAAAGAGCGATTCTTATTTTAACATAAGTCTCTATTTATTTTGTTGATTATCATTCTCAATGAATCTCAAAAAAAATAAAACTATCCATCTTCCTACTTGATCACCTCTATCTACAAAAATAATATTGTTATAGAAAACCTTATACCTTTCACTCCTCACTTTCCTTCCAATATTTCCACAACTAAGTCAATCTTAGCCTACTCATAATTTTTTTGTCAACTATATTACGTATAAAACTTTAAATATCTGAATTTCCTTATATGTGGCTTTTTCTACAAAAAAAAGAGGCTTTCTTTCATAGAAAGCCTCTTTTCTCTATTTTTCTACAGCAACTTCTTGCTTTTGAAACAATGAAATGACATATCCAATTACAATACCTACTAGAGCAGGAACGAACCAACCAATCCCAACACTATATAATGGAATTTTATTTAAAATTGGTGTTAATGCTGCAATCTCAAGATTTGCATTGTGTAATCCATCAAAGAAGCTAATCATGAATGCTCCTACAATACCACCTACATACATGACTAAAGGAAGACGAATATAGTTTTCAACCAGTGATAATATAATTAGCACGATACCAATTGGGTAAATTGCGATTAAGATTGGTAATGCTAATGCATTTAACTGAGTTAAACCAAGATTCGCTACCATAAATGCTAATACACAGAAAATGAAAACAACTTTTTGATAAGAAAGCTTCGGTAATAAAGAAGAGAAATATTCTCCGCAAGCTGCGACAATCCCTACTGAAGTTGTTAAACATGCTGCTGAAATTGCGATTCCTAATAATAAAGTTCCGTAACTACCGAATAAATGATTTACAACGTTTGTTAAAATAATTCCGCCGTTTGCCCCCATTCCAAGAGAGACACTAGAAGCTCCGAGATAAGCAAGCGCTAAGTAAACGAGTAGTAAACCAAGTGCTGCAATAAATCCTGCAAAAATTGTTACTTTTGCAATGCTATTTTTATTTGTAATACCTTTTTCTTTTAACGCATGAATAACAACATTTCCGAATACAAGTGCTGCAAGTCCATCTAAAGTTAAATATCCGTCAATAAAACCTTTAAATAGCGGAGCACTATATGCTTCTGTCGGTGCACCAAATTCACCCATTGGTGTAATAAGTGCTTTACCTACAATAATTGCAATAACAGCTAATAAAATCGGAGTTAATACTTTACCGATGCGGCCCACTAATTTTGATGGGTTTAAAGCTAAATAGAAAGTGAGAGCAAAGAAAATAAATGTAAAGATAACAAGTGGATACGATTGACCAGCTATTTCACTTGGTAAAAATGGTGCAACACTCATTTCATAAGCAACCGTTCCTGTACGCGGCACACTTACGAATACGCCTAAACATAAATAAATTGCAGTAATAAAAACTAGTGCGAATATAGGGTGTACACGCCCTGCTAGCTCATTAATATCTCCCTTTAAAGCTATAACGATAACTCCTAATAAAGGCAATCCAACGCCTGTTACGACAAAACCAAATAGCGCGATCCATACATCTGTTCCAGCGCCTTGTCCTAATGCTGGTGGAAAAATCATATTACCCGCACCGAAAAATAGTGCAAATAACATTAAACTTATTGCAAACATCTCAGAAAACTTTAAAGATGATTTCATTTCTACTAACCTCCTACATAATTATAAATTAACAAAATATTCTGAATTAAAATCCGTCATATATCCTCTTTCAAGCATACTTCCCCGTAAAAGAACGCAAAAAACACCCGTCCCTAACAAAGGGACGAGTGTTGAAATCGTGGTTCCACCCTTATTCTAATAAAATGAATTTATAACGAAATAAGCTCATTTTATAGCTCGTGTAAATTGATAACGGTTTTATCCGCCAAGAATTACAATGCATTATGCATGCAGTTCACTCTTGAAGTTTAGAGGTGGTAAGTTCGTCTTTCCGTATTAGGAAGCTCACAGCCTAAGGCTTCCCTCTCTGAGAATCGTAAAAAACAACTCATGTCCTCATCATTACTTTTATAAAATATCTTGTCGAAACTTGTTGTTTTTTATTATATGGGCTATTTTTTAAAAAATCAATAGTTTTATTTTTTCTGACAAAAAAATATAGGGAGAAAATTTCCCCTCCCTATAACTGCCCTATTAAAATTTCTAACTCTTCAGCTGTAACGCTCCGCCACTTTCCAACTTCAAGCTCATTTAGCTCTATATTCATAATGCGTACTCGCTTTAACTTTGTTACAGTAAACCCGAAAACACGGCTCATTCTACGAATTTGTCTGTTCATTCCTTGCGTTAAAACGATGCGAAATGTAGACTGATCCACTCTCGTCACTTTACATGGCTTCGTCATTCCATCTTTAATCTTTACACCGCTGGACATCTCATCAATAAACCAGTCCGTAAAAGGTTTATCGACTGTGACAACATATTCCTTCTCGTGCTCATGATCACCATGTAAAATTTGATTTGCAATCGCACCGTCATTCGTTAATAAAATAAGGCCTTCTGACGCTTTATCTAATCGTCCAACAGGAAAGATACGCTCAGGGTAATTAATATAATCAATAATATTATCCTCAATATGATCAGCTGCTGTACAAGTAATACCAACTGGCTTATGAAAGGCGATATACACCTTTTCTTTCTCTTCTTTTGCAATAACCTGCCCATCAATCGTTACAACATCACCTGCGCTCACAAGTGCACCGTGCGTACATATTTCGCCGTTAATCGCCACGCGTCCAGCTTTAATAAGGCGATCTGTTTCACGTCTTGAGCAGGATTTTGCTTCGCTTATGTATTGGTTGATTTTCATAGCTTATTCCTTTTCATATATATTAAAAGCGTCAATCTATGGCAATATCATTATGCCACGATTGACGCTCGTTTACTTCGCAAAAACAACTAAATAAATAACCCCAATCACCAAAAATATTCCGCAACAAGCTAACAATACTTTTGCAAGTTTGTCCATAAACATATAATGGTTTCCCCTTTGTTTCGTTGTTTTCTATTTTAATTCGACAACTGTTACGCCAAGGCCTCCCTCGCCCATGTCACCGTAACGGAATGTTTTCACACCACGATGCTTCTTCAAGTAATCTTGAACACCTTGGCGAAGTGCTCCTGTTCCTTTACCGTGAATGATTGATACACGAGGATAGCTTGCAAGCTGGGCATCGTCTAAATATTTCTCGACGCGCGCCATTGCATTTTCAAATCGTTCACCACGAAGGTCAAGTTCTAATGAAACGTGATAATCTCTACCTTTTACTGTTGCAACTGCTTTTTTCTCTGTTTGTTTCGGTGTATTAATGTATTCCATATTAGATTCTTTTACTTTCATCTTCAGAATACCAATTTGTACGCTCCACTCTGTATCGCTTACTTTTTCAAGCAATTGACCTTTTTGACCGAACGTTAATACTTTTACTTCATCACCTGCGCGCAACTGTTGTTTCGGCGCAGTATTTTTCACATTTACTTTTTGTTTCTTCACAAGCTCTGGTGCTGCGCCTTCTAGACGGCTCTTCGCTTCAATTAACTCGTGATCTTTCACGTTTGCAAGCTGTGCTTTACGCAATTGACGAAGTTCTTGAATAATGCCTTCTGCCTCTTTCTTTGCAGCTTCGACTTTTTCTTCCCCTTCTTTTTGCGCTTTTAATAATCGTTCATCACGCTCTTCGTTAAATTCAATAATTTGACGTTGTAATTCACGATGCAGTTTTTCAGATTGCTTACGAAGTGCTTCTGCTTCGTTCCAGTCACGCTCTGCATTCTTTTGACTTTCTTCTAACTTCGCAATCATATTTTCAATTTTGTTTGTATCTGTACTAATGTGATTGCGTGCTTGCTCAATGACGCGATCAGATAATCCAAGGCGTTTCGAAATTTCAAAGGCATTACTACGTCCTGGTACACCGATTAATAATTTATACGTTGGACTTAATGTATTTACATCAAACTCAACGCTCGCATTGATAACTTGCTCACGATTATATCCGTATGCTTTTAATTCTGGGTAATGCGTCGTAGCAACAACGCGAGCACCGCGATTACATACTTCATCTAAAATTGAAATGGCAAGTGCAGCCCCTTCTTGCGGGTCTGTTCCAGCACCTAATTCATCGAATAAAACTAAGCTTTCAAAATCAGCTTTTTCTAAAATATCAACAATGTTCACCATATGTGAGGAGAACGTACTTAAACTTTGTTCAATCGATTGCTCATCACCGATATCAGCAAATATATTTTTAAACACACAAATCTCTGACTCATCCATTACTGGAATGTGAAGACCAGATTGTGCCATTAATACGCAAATACCAACTGTTTTCAGCGTAACTGTTTTACCACCTGTATTCGGTCCTGTAATAACAATTGTCGTAAAATCTTTCCCTAACATAATGTTATTTGGCACAATAATTTCTGGATCGATAAGCGGATGACGTGCTTGTTTTAAATCCATGTAACGCTCGTTATTTACGATTGGTTTCGTTGCTTTAATTCGCTTCGCATAGAAAGCTTTCGCAAAAATGAAGTCAAGATTTGCAACTACTTCTACGTTTGATAAAACGATATCGGCTTCTACTGCCACTTCTTCTGTTAACATTAATAAGATGCGTTCGATTTCTTGTTTTTCTTTCACACGTGCTTCTTGGAGCGCGTTATTTAACTCTACAATGACTTGCGGTTCAATAAATAACGTTTGTCCCGAAGCTGATTGATCATGAACAATACCGCCATATACGCCGCGGTATTCTTGTTTTACTGGGATTACGTAACGTTCGTTACGGATCGTTACAATTGAGTCAGACAGCATCTTTTGCGCGTTTGAAGAACGCGTCATATTTTCTAACTTTTCACGAATACGGCTTTCCGCAGTACGAATTTGAGTACGAATACCACGCAGTTTATCACTTGCGCTATCGACTACTTCACCGCCATCACCGATGCAATTTGTAATTTTCTTTTCTAAATCATATAAAGATACAATTTGAGCGACATGAGTTTCTAAAATCGGAAGCTCGACACCATTATCAACCATATCTTCAATGAAACGTTTCATATTGCGACTACCATACATCGTATTCGCAATATCAAGTAGTTCATTCGGACTTAACATACTTCCAATCTTTGCACGCTTCACATTGGAGCGAATATCCGTAATACCACCTAATGGCGCACTGCCTTTTAAACGAATGACTTTCGCTGCTTCATCCGTTGTATCTTGCATCTCTACAATTTCTTCAAAATCAGTGCTCGGCACTAAGTTCTTCACTTTGTCACGACCAAGTGAAGATGCTGTATGTTCAAGTAATTGTTCTTTTACTTTATTATATTCTAATACACGCAACGTTCTTTCTAACATGTTGCAGGTCCCCCTTGTGTTACTTATTACGTTTAATATAGTCTAATAAACGTTCAATATCCCACGTGTTAATCACGTTATCTTTTTGAATCCAACCTTTACGTGCTGCCGCTACACCTGTTTCCATATCTTCTAACATTTCAAGTGTATGAGCATCCGTGTTAATCGCTACTTTTACACCAGCATCTTGTGCTTGTTTTAATAATTTCGCGCTTAAATCTAGACGGTTTGGATTCGCATTTAATTCTAAAACTGTATTTGTTTCTTTTGCGAGTTCGATTAATAAGTCTGTATCTACATCATAACCTTCACGGCGTCCAAGGAGACGTCCTGTCGGATGGGCAATCATTGTGACATGCTTATTCTCTAGTGCAGCACGAAGACGTTTCATAATCGTTTCACGGTCTTGTGAGAAGCTAGAGTGAATTGCTCCAATGACATAATCTAGTTCTGCTAATACTTCATCATCAAAATCAAGCGAGGCATCCGGTAAAATGTCCATTTCAATTCCGCGTAAAATTGTAATGTCTGGATACTTTTCGTTCATACGTTCAATTTCTTTCGCTTGTTCACGAAGGCGCTCTTTCGTTAAACCGTTCGCTACTTTCAAGTATTGTGAGTGATCAGTAATTGCCATAAACTTATATCCACGAGCACGGCACGCTTGTACCATCTCTTCAATAGAAAAAGCACCGTCACTCCATGTTGTATGCATATGTAAATCACCTTGTATGTCAGAGAACTGAATTAAGTTTGGATACTCTTTAATTAATTCAATTTCTTTTCCATCTTCACGAACTTCTGGCGGGATAAATGGAAGACCGAAATGAGCAAAGAATTCTTCTTCAGTCTCAAATGTTTTCACTTCCCCTGTTTCCAAGTTCTCTACACCGTACTCACTAATTTTCTCGCCTTTATCTTTTGCGATTTGACGCATTTTTACGTTATGGTCTTTGGATCCTGTGAAATGGTGAAGAGTTGTAATAAACTCTTCTGGTTTTACTAAGCGAAAATCAATTGAAATATCATATTCATATTGAAAACGAACAGAAACTTTCGTATCCCCGCTCGCGATTACTTCAATCATATTATCAAATTGTAGTAAATGCTCACGTACTGCAGCTGGTTCTGTCGTTGCAATAATAAAGTCTAAATCTTTTACTGTTTCACGAACACGGCGCAAACTACCAGCGCGAGAGAAACGAATTACCTCAGCAATATTCGACAATTTCTCCTCTATTTCCCCGGCAATAGGCAATACCATCGCGATTGGTAAACGCTCTGGACGAGATCCTACTTGATCGATTGCTTCTAATATTTTCTCTTCTGTTTTTTTGCCGAAACCAGCTAAAGCTTGTACTTTATTTTCCTCACAAACCGCTTTTAGCGATTCCATATCAACAACACCAAGTTCTTTATATAACTTAGCTACCTTTTTACCACCTAGGCCTGGCAATTTTAATAACGGTAATAAGCTACTTGGCACTTCTTGTTCAAGCTCTTGTAATACTTCAGATGTTCCCGACTCTATATATTCTTGAATAACTGCTGCTGTTCCTTTTCCGATTCCCGGAATCTTCGTGAAATCTTCAATCTCAGAAAGACTACGATCATCACTTTCTAATGCTGCTGCCGCTTTACGAAATGCAGATATTTTAAATGGATTCGCGCCCTTTAGTTCCATAAAAAGCCCGATTGTCTCTAATAATTTGATAACTTGTTTTTTATTTACTTTCATCATTGTCCCGCCTTTCTTTCATAGAAAAAAACTTCTCTTTCCGAAAAAAGAGAAGTTATACTCTGCTACCTGTCTGCCATAGTTCCTTCACCTTTTCAGAGAGAATCGGTGTATCGTCTACAATTATTTTGCTAATTGATGATTGTTGTAATGGTGTTTGTAATTGTTCAATCGGAAGAATGTTTCCAATGATAATTAAGACAAACAAAATAATATATACTTCTAAAAATCCGAGGAGTGCCCCCGCAAACGCATTTACTTGCTTTAAAACCGGTATTTCTGCAAACATATTTAACAAATTACCAAGTAATGAAAGTGCAATTTTTGTGATAATAAACAATATGATAAACGCAAGCGCTTGATAAAATACTGTCTCAATATTATTTGCATCAATCCATTCTGGAACAGATACATTTTTATCAAATGGATACGGAATAAATTTCGCAAGTGCTGGCGCTAAATCTTTACAGTACCAGTATGCAACAAGGTATGCGATAATAAAGCTTGTTAACTTTACAAGTTGCAGAATAAACCCTCTGCGTAAGCCGAGGAAAAATCCCATAACAAGCAGTAAAATGATAATAATATCAATCATGTTATTCCATTCCTTTTTTTGTCATACTTTCTTTCAATTTCTCATGTTCTTCTTTTAATTTTATGTAATCGTGTATGACGTTTACCGCCGTCAATACCGCTAGTCTACTCGTGTCAAGCGAAGGATTCTTGGCATTGAGTTCGCGCATTTTATCATCCACAATCGCTGCTACCATGCGGATATGACTTGTACTTTCATCGCCAACAACTGAATATTGCTGACCATAGATTTCTACATTAATTCGACTTTTCTTTCCCTTTTGTTGTGACAACTCACCGGCCTCCAATCACGTACAGAATCCTAAAGTTTATCATACCATGAACCTTCATAATATGGAAACAGAAAGAACAATCCGATATGATAAAAATAACAATATAAAAAAAGGGGTGACCATTATGTCAAATTCTATCGTAATTCAAACAAATTCTACAGTAATTGAAGACATGAAACAACAATATAAACATTCGCTTAGCCCGAAAACTCCACAAGGCGGAATCTTCATGGCAAAAGTGCCATCTTGCACAATCACAGCGTATAAATCTGGAAAAGTAATGTTCCAAGGTGGACGTGCTGAAGCAGAAGCTTCTCGTTGGCAAACTGTCTCTCAAACACCGAAAACAGCTGTAAAAAGATCTGTTGATTCACACCGTTATGCACCGCCTGCTTCCATCGGTACAATGTCGATCGTAGGGTCAGATGAAGTGGGGACTGGTGATTTCTTCGGACCGATGACAGTCGTTGCTGTATATGTGGATGCGAAGCAAATTCCACTACTAAAAGAACTTGGTGTAAAAGACTCTAAAAACTTAAATGACGAACAAATTACTGCCATTGCAAAACAACTTCTACACGTTGTTCCTTACAGCTCTCTCGTTCTTCATAACGAAAAATATAACGAGCTATTTGATAAAGGAAACAACCAAGGTAAACTAAAAGCTTTGCTACATAATAAAGCTATTACAAACTTATTAGCTAAAATGGCACCTATAAAACCTGAAGGCGTCTTAATCGACCAATTCACACAGCCTGATACATACTACAAATATTTAGCAAAACAAAAACAGGTACAACGTGAAAATGTTTACTTCGCAACGAAAGGCGAAAGCGTCCATTTAGCAGTAGCCGCCGCCTCCATTTTAGCTCGTTACTCATTCGTAAAACAATTTAACGAACTAAGCAAAAAAGCTGGTATGCCCCTTCCAAAAGGTGCAGGTAAACAAGTTGATATCGCCGCCGCTAAATTAATTCAAAAGCTTGGTAAAGAACGATTACCTGAGTTTGTGAAACTGCATTTTGCTAATACGGAAAAGGCGTTTCGCTTACTAAAATAGTATCGACAAAAACAGGAGCCTACAAACTCCTGTTTTTTGTTTCATCCTACTATTATCCTTATAGTTTTGTTATAATTATAATATACAGATTATTCTAACATAGGAGGGGATCCCTATTGCTACTTCTACAAATGATTCTAAATATTTTACTAGGTAATCCACACGAAAGACAGTTCGAAATTAGGGAAAACATTCATCTACTAAGCGAACAACGAGAGTTCAACGATTTAATAGAGCGCTATGGTCGATCTTTCTTATTAAACTTTCGGATTCGAAGATTTATCGGGAAACACGATGCCCGCTTGTTAATACATAATCCAGCAAAACTACAACACTTCTGTGAGGAACTTGAATGTATGATTAGAAAAAGGAGGTTTTTCATATGAACGCTGTAAAAGTTAAAAAGGTATTATATGCTTTCGTACACATCGTAGGTCCTCTATCTTACCTCACTATTTCTACCATTTGGGGAGCTTTTTTCACTACTAAATCTACATTTGAAAATATATCTGATAATCTTGGCGTGATGGCCATCTATTACGTGTTCATGAGTTTACTGTGGTTTTTCTATTTCGATCGATTAGACAAAGATGTAGATAAAGTGAAACTTTAATCAGTGGGGGTTTTGTTCATCTCCCACTGATTATTAGTTGAACCAATCGGGCTTTTACAGGCAGTTGATCCCCCACCTAACTTCTTCGTGTTCGCTGAATTTTGAGATGGGGGTCTTACTGCCCGTTAATGCGGGATAACATTACAAAAGAGATTCATGATAAAAAGATGTAACACATAAAAAGGAGAGTCGCCAAGACTCTCCTTTTTATGTTAGCTTTGTTTCTGCTTCTTATTAGATGAAGATACTTTATGAGAACCTGTTTCATGCGTCGTCGTTCCTTGTCCTTCTACTTCTGGAGAACCGAGGCCCGATCTTGAATGATCTTTTTTCACTTTTTTACTCATTTATATTCACCCCTTCGCGTTACTTTTTGCTACGAGGCAGTAAACTATACAAAATAAAAAGCGAGAGGAAATCCTCTCGCTTTTTTCATATTTTAGAATTCAGAAGAACCTGGAGTTCTTGGGAATGGAATTACGTCACGGATGTTAGCCATGCCAGTGATGTACATTAGGAAGCGCTCGAAACCTAGACCGAATCCAGCGTGTTTTGTACCGCCGTATTTTCTAAGTTCTAAGTACCACCAGTAGTCCTCTTCTTTCATGCCTAATTCTTTAATTCTGTCTACTAAAACGTCCATTCTTTCTTCACGTTGACTTCCGCCGATTAATTCACCGATGCCAGGAACTAGAAGGTCAGTAGCAGCTACTGTTTTACCGTCGTCATTTAAGCGCATGTAGAATGCTTTAATGTCTTTCGGATAGTCCGTTACGAATACAGGGCGTTTAAAGATTTCTTCTGATAAGTATCTTTCATGCTCTGTTTGTAAGTCAATACCCCATTCTACTGGGTATTTGAAGTCAGCACCTGATTCTTGAAGTACTTTAATTGCTTCTGTATAAGTGATGCGACCGAAGTCAGAGTTAATTACGTTGTTCATGCGCTCTAAAACTGTTTTATCAACGAAGCTGTTGAAGAATTCCATTTCTTCTGGTGCATGCTCTAATACGTATTTCATTGCATATTTCAGCATATCTTCTGTAAGGTTCATTACGTCACCTAGTTCAGCGAATGCAATCTCAGGCTCAACCATCCAGAACTCAGCAGCGTGGCGAGTTGTGTTTGAGTTTTCTGCACGGAATGTAGGTCCGAATGTGTATACATCACGGAATGCTAATGCATAAGCTTCAGCGTTCAGCTGTCCACTTACTGTTAAGTTTGTTTCTTTGCCGAAGAAGTCTTTTGATTCATCAACTTGTCCGTCTTCGCCTTTTGGTACGTTGTTTAAATCTTGCGTTGTTACACGGAACATTTCGCCCGCACCTTCTGTATCACTACCAGTAATGATTGGTGTGTGAACATGTACGAATCCACGCTCTTGGAAGAATTGGTGAATCGCAAATGCTGCGATAGAACGTACGCGGAACGTTGCAGAGAATGCATTTGTTCTTGGACGTAAGTGAGCAATTGTACGTAAGTATTCAAACGTATGACGTTTCTTTTGAAGTGGGTAATCAGAATCTGATAAGCCCTCAATATCAATTTTTTCTGCTTTAATTTCAAATGGTTGTTTCGCTCCAGGCGTTACAATTACTTTACCTTCTACTTTAACTGAAGAGCTAAGTGGAAGCTTTGCAATTTCTTTAAAGTTATCTAATTCTGTATCGAAAACGATTTGAACGCTTTTGAAGAAGCTACCGTCGTTTAATTCGATGAAGCCAAATGCTTTTGAATCACGTAAGTTACGAATCCACCCTGATACTTGTACTGTTTGACCTGCGTATTTATCTGTATCTCTATACAGACTTTTTACTAATGTGTTTTCCATAGTGAAATTCTCCTTTGCTGATATATTTAAATACAAAAAAACCTTTCATCCATAAAGGGACGAAAGGTTAAACTTCGCGGTACCACCCAATTTGTCATAAAGACCAACTTTAACTCGTATGTAATACATACTTCCCGGTTTGTAACAGGCCGGATTCCCGTCTAAGTCTACTCTTGAATACAAGATTCAATTTCGGTTAGCAACTCCAAGGTGTTCTTCACATATACCGCCTCATCAGGCTCTCACCGTCCCTGACTCGCTTTGGATTATAGTATATACTACTTTTCCTTATCATCGTCTTTCATTTTGTTAAACTAAAATTAATGTACTACATTCGAGAGAAAGATGCAAGATGTCGGAAAATATATTAGCGATTTTTGTAATATATCGATCGTAACTCCAAATATATCAGCGATTTTTATAATATATCGATCGTAACTCCAAATATATCGGCGATTTTTGTAATATATCGACCGTAACTCCAAATATATCGGCGATTTTTGTAATATATCGACTTACCGACATTTTCCGACAACCAATCCACTAAAAAAATTGCCGGAATAGATCCGGCAATTTCTTATTATTTACGTAACTCCGCACCAAATTTCTCTTCTACCGCTGTTAACACGCGGTTATGTGCTTCTGTTACTTCTTCGTCTGTTAACGTACGCTCTGCATCGAAGTAGTTCATAGAGAATGCAAGTGATTTCTTGCCTTCTTCCATTTTTTCACCTTCGTATAAGTCAAATAGTGTTACGTCTTTCAGAAGTTCTCCACCAGCTTCAGCAATAACTTGCTTCATTTCGCCAGCTTTTGTTTCTTTCGTTACGACAACAGCCATGTCACGTGTCATAGATGGGAAACGTGGAATTGCTGAGTAGTAAGTTTCTTCAGCGTCTGCACCGAATACTTTTACAAGAGATAGTTCGAATACGAATGTATTTTTCACATCTAATTGTTTTTCTGCTTCTGGGTGCAATTGACCGATGAAACCAATTACTTCGCCTTCTAATACGATGTCAGCTGTACGACCTGGGTGCATACCTTCACGTTTTGCTGGTGCATATGTGATTTGGTTTGAAACGCCAAGTACGTCAAATAGACCTTCTAGTACACCTTTCACAACGAAGAAGTCTACTACTTTTTTCTCACCTTGCCATGCATGGTGAAGAGCAAGACCTGTCATAACACCCGCAAGATGTTGTTCTTCTTTCGGAAGTTCTCCTTCTTCTGTCGGTAAGAAGATAGAACCTACTTCGTATAAAGCAACGCTATCGTTTTTACGAGCGACATTGTATGAAACTGCTTCTAACAATTGTGGCACTAAGCTTAAACGAAGTTGGCTGCGTTCTTCACTCATTGGAAGTGCAAGAGCTACAGGCGCTTTTTCGTTTGGCTCCACCATATATTGTTTCGCTTTGTCAGCGCTTGTTAATGAATACGTAATTGCTTCATATAAACCAGCACCTTCTAAGAAGCGACGTACTTTACGACGTTTCGTTTGCGCTGCTGTTAATTTACCACGAGTCATTGTTCCAGAAGGTAATGTAACTGGAATGTGGTCATAACCGTATAGACGGCCCACTTCTTCTACTAAGTCTTCTGAAATTGTAATATCAGGACGACGTGCTGGTACATTCACGTGGAATGTTCCTTCTACTTCTGTGAATGGGAATTTCAAGTTTGTGAATATTGTACCCATTTCACTCGCAGAAATATTTGTGCCTAATACTCGGTTTACTTTTTCAGCAGTAACAGATACTGTACGCTCTTGTACTTGTAAGTTGTCAGCTTCTACGACACCTTCAAGTGCTTCACCACCAGCGTATTTCGCCATTAACGCAGCTGCATGTTGAATTGCTTCAAATGTACGCGTTGGGTCGATTCCTTTTTCAAAACGTGCACTTGATTCACTGCGAAGACCTAAGTCTTTTGATGTACGACGTACTGTTTGACCTGCAAAGTATGCAGACTCAATTAGAACGTTTACTGTCTCATTTGTAACTTCTGAATCCGCTCCGCCCATTACACCAGCAACAGCTAACGCTTTTGTGCCGTTTGTAATAACAAGGTGGTGGCTTTGTAACGTACGTTCTTGATCATCTAACGTTTCAATTTTTTCGCCTTCTTTTGCAAGACGAACAACGATTTCTTTTGAACCTAATTTATCGTAATCGAATGCATGTAACGGTTGACCGTATTCCATTAGAATGTAGTTTGTAATATCAACTACGTTGCTAATCGGACGAATGCCAGCTGCCATAAGGCGAGTTTGCATCCACATTGGTGATGGACCAATTTTTACGTTCTTCACCATTTTTGCAATGTATAATGGATTTTCTTCTTTCGCTTCTACACTTACAGAAATGTAATCGGCAGTTTTCTCTGCTGTTTCTTGTAAGTCGATAGCTGGAAGTTTTACTTCACGGCCGTAAATAGCAGCTACTTCATATGCAACACCTAACATGTTTAAGCAATCTGCACGGTTTGGTGTTAAACCAAGCTCAAGTACTTCATCATGTAAGTTTAAAATTTCAAGTGCATCTGCACCAACTTCAGCGTCACTTGGGAAGATGAAGATACCATCTGCGTATTCTTTTGAAACTAACTTTCCATCAATGCCAAGCTCTTGAAGAGCACAAACCATACCGTGAGAAGCTTCACCACGTAGTTTTGCTTTTTTAATTTTGAAATTACCAGGAAGTACAGCGCCAACTTTTGCAACTGGTACTTTTAAACCTTTTGCAATGTTAGCAGCACCACAAATAATTTGAACTGGTTCTTCTTCGCCGATGTCAATTAAGCATTTGCTTAACTTATCAGCTTCTGGGTGTTTTTCACATTCTAATACGTGACCAACTACAACACCTTTTACACCTTTATTTAATACTTCAACACCTTCTACTTCAATACCACTTTTCGTGATTTTGTCTGCTAGTTCTTGTGCCGTTACATCTTTAATATCTACATACTCTTGTAACCAACGATATGATACGAACATACTTATCCTCTCCTTCCCTTACGCTCGTTTGAATTGTTGTAAGAAACGTACATCATTTGTATAGAAATGACGAATGTCATCTACGCCGTATTTCAACATTGCGATACGCTCTGCGCCCATACCGAATGCGAAACCTTGATATTCTTTTGAATCATAACCAGCCATTTCAAGTACGTTCGGGTGAACCATACCTGCGCCTAAAATTTCAATCCAACCAGTTCCTTTACAAGTGCCGCAACCTTTGCCATGACACATCATACAAGAAATGTCCATCTCTACAGATGGCTCTGTGAATGGGAAGAAACTTGGACGAAGACGGATTTCACGATCTTCACCGAACATCTTTTTCACGAATACTTGCAGTGTACCTTTTAAGTCACTCATACGAATATTTTTATCAATTACAAGACCTTCAATTTGCATGAACTGGTGTGAATGCGTCGCATCATCGTCATCACGGCGATACACTTTACCAGGACAAATAATTTTAATTGGGCCTTTTTCTTTATTATTTTCCATCGTACGTGCTTGCACAGAAGATGTATGTGTACGTAGTAACGTTTCTTCTGTAATGTAGAATGTATCTTGCATATCACGCGCTGGGTGATCTTTCGGTAAGTTTAATGCTTCGAAGTTGTAGTAGTCTTTTTCTACTTCTGTTCCTTCCGCTACTTCATAACCCATACCGATGAATACATCTTCAATTTGTTCAACAACAGCTGTTAACGGATGGTGACAACCTGTTTCAACAGGACGACCTGGCAATGTAACATCAATTGTTTCAGTTGCTAATTTCGCTTCAATTACTGCTTTTTCTAAGTTGCTGATTTTGTCGTCTAGACGCGTTTGAATCGCTTCACGTACTTCATTTACTAATGCTCCCATACGTGGACGCTCTTCTGCTGATAATTTTCCCATGCCGCGTAATACTTCTGTAATTGGACCTTTTTTTCCTAAATACGCTACGCGTACGTCGTTTAAGCCTTTTAGCTCTTTCGCTTCTTCAATAAGCTCTAACGCTTTTTGCTTTAGCTCTTTTAAACGTGCTTCCATTTGGAACCCTCCTAATTTTAAAAATAAAAAAACCTCGCTCCCAAAAAGGGACGAGGTAAATTCGCGGTACCACCCTAAATTGACAGAACATGTCTGCCCACTCATTAGTTATAACGATCAATTCTGACCGGAACGCCTTTACATATACATGGTCCTGGCGTCAACTCCAGAGGTGAATTCACTTCCGTCTACCATAAGAATGCTTTCAGTCTACGGCATTCTCTCCCTATATGGCGATTTTGTAAGCTACTCTTCTCTATCAACGTTTTTCGTTATTTAACTTTTAATATAATGTACTTCAACTTATTATAAGAAGTTTTTTATTTGTTCGCAACCGGGCTTTGCAAATAATACGTTAAAATCCCTGCTGCAACTGCAACATTTAATGATTCTGCCCCGCCGTAAATCGGAATATACAAGTTTCGATCCGTTTTTGCAAGAATTTCTTGGCGTACGCCGTTTCCTTCATTTCCTACAATTAATGCAAAGCTACCAGCTGGTGTTACTTCCCCGTACGGAACTCCATTTTCAAGAGCTGTTCCATATACAGGAACGTTATTTTCTTTTAGCTTGTCTACCCATTCTTCTAAGTTCCCTTTTACAATTGGTAAGTGAAAAATAGAACCTTGTGTAGAACGGAGTACTTTACTATTATAAACATCAACACAACCTTCTCCAAGCACAACGGCATGAATACCAGCTGCATCAGCTGTACGAATAATTGTCCCTAAGTTACCTGGGTCTTGCAGGCCATCTAATAAAAGAAACTTCCCATCAGCAAGAGCTACTTCCTTCTCATGCTTTTCACAAACAGCAAATACACCTTGCGTCGTTTCTGTTTCACGAAGTACTTTTACGATTGCTTCCGGTACGATATACATTTCTACATCATTAACTGTCCAATCTTTCGGAAGGTCTGTCTGATCTGAAACGATAAGTTCTGTTACAACTCCTGCTTTTAAAGCTTCCTCCACTAAATGGAATCCTTCTACAAAAAATAAACCTTTTTTATCGCGCTCTTTCTTCGTTTGCAGCTTTTTCCACTGCTTCACACGCGGATTTTGTACTGAATCAATGTTTTTCATAATATGTATTTCCCTCTCTTCTTGTCTTATCATTATAGCCTATTTTTCATACATATTTACATAAAAAAGAACAAAAACTAACGTCAGTTTCAATTCTGAAGAAGAGGTGAAAACAATGAGTTTTAATTTACGCGGTGCTGTATTAGCAAATGTATCTGGTAATACACAAGATCAATTACAAGAAACAATTGTCGATGCAATTCAAAGCGGTGAAGAGAAAATGCTTCCAGGTCTTGGTGTCTTATTTGAAGTCATTTGGAAAAACGCTGATGAAAATGAAAAGCATGAAATGTTAGAAACACTAGAGCAAGGATTAAAAAAATAAGCAATTTAAAAATCACCTTTGCATAAGCTAAGGTGATTTTTTTCTTCTCCTAAACATTTCTACTTTACTAACGCTACTCGATGGAGTACAATGTTCAAAATACATTTAAACCGATCGATTTTTCTTCATATACACCATTAGATAAAAGGAGTGAATGTTTTATGCACCGTATTACGCTTGAACAAATTTTTAAACACCACATTACACAAAAATACGTAAATCGTTCTGGGATGGTCCACGCGATCGCTGTCGCTTACCATGCGTTTCACTTAGCTAAAAAGCATCACGCCTCAGTCGATGCTGCGACAAAAGCCGGTTTCCTTCATGATATCGGACATCATACGTGGTACACAGGCGGCGAATGGGACTATGATTTATATAAAAAGAATGATATACACGCAATTAAAGGAGCAGAAAGAGCTCATAAATTGCTTATTAGATTAGGAGAACACCCTAAACTAGCAAAAGAAATTTCTATCGCAATTCTTCTTCATACAGATTCTTTCTTAGTACAGCAAGAAATCGAAAGAACATCTCTGCAAAACATTATTAAATGGGCAGACGAAGCAGATGAAGAACCAGGCGGAGCGCATCATTATCGAACAATTTCTTATGAAAAAGCACTAAAAGCAATTCAACAGTTAGACCGATTGGTAGAGCGTGAATTACAAATAGAGCAATCGAAATCAAACAACAAAACAGAACATAGTTATCAATGAGAAAGAGGCATCACTATAGGGTGATACCTCTTTTATTATTTTATGGAAAATACACCTTTATATGTAATATTTAAATATTACACCCGAAAACAATATGCTTTATAATTAAATATACAAATATAAAGAGGTGATTTTACAAATGCAACCCGCTACACAACTTTCTAATGAACAGAAATACTCTATGTCATGGTTACAATTTATTAGCTCCGTTTTATTCGCTTTTTTCGGAACCGGACTTATTACTGTGTTCCTCGCAATGCCATTAACAATTTATACAGCTGGTCTCACAAATAAAAAACAAATTGCCCTGTACGAATCTATTGCCAATACCGCAAGTACCGTATTACAACTAGCCGTACTGTTATTCTTCATTTTTAAATTCGAACCCGCAAAAAAATTACTACTAAAATCTTTTAACTTTAAAGCACTGAAAGAATGGCGCACATACGTATATTTACTTCTTTTCTTCGTTATAAACATCGTACTCAATTACATACTGTTAAATTATGTGTTCCAAAATGCAACGAAGCAGCAATCTTCCGCACTAAGCTTAGACGTCTTTAAGCAATATCAAATATTATTGCTTCTCAGCTTCGCCATACTCACACCCATTTTTGAAGAACTTATTTTCCGTGGTTTTATACTTCGCTTCTTCTCAGAACGCTTTCCATTTTGGATCGCAGCCATCGTAACAAGTTTCTTCTTCGGTATCGCTCATACATACTCACTTGGGGTTATGGTAATTACTTTCTTCATGGGATTATTAATGGCTATTTTATGTAAAAAAACAAAATCCATTATTCCAGCTATGTTATTTCATATTATGAATAATATGTTGGCGTTCTTGAGTTAAAAAGAGGTATCATCGCGATACCTCTTTTATTAATTCGTATGACCACTACTCATTTCTATCAAATTATACATATTCATTAATAATATCCAAAATAAACCTCATGTAGTAAAATATAACTGATTACACAGAAGGAGATTATATATGTTGAGCTTACTTTGGGTTATTTATATGCCACTTCTTGTTTTATGCGGATTTTTTGGTGGTATTTTTTTAATTGTTACTAGCGTGAAACACCGTAAATTATTTGTCGGTTTAATGGGGCTACTTAGCTTTTCCTTTGTCACACTACCTTTTGTTTTTTGGGGCATGGGAATGGAGGGCAATACAATCCTTCCTATTTCAACTACTTTATATTGGATACTGTTTTCTTTAACTGGATTATTAGCTGGAGTAAGTGGATTACAAGCAAAAATTAAAAGTATCCGTAATATGGGATTCATTATTTTTATCGCTGGTATATTAGGGGTTATCTTCTGGTTACTCATGACTGTGGGTGATTCATACTATATATAATATTTTTTGAAACTCACAAATCGGAGGTAGTACAGAAGTGTTCGGAATATTAACTTGGATGATTTTAGCTCTTACTTTGATGTTATGCCAATTCATCGTCGGTATTTTTTTAATTATTGGTGGCATGAAACATCGGAAATCACTTACCACTATAGCTGGTTTCATTAGCATATTCCTTATCGTTGTTCCTATCATTTGTATAGGTTCTGGAATAGATTTAGAGGGGATGGTTCCAATTTCGGGAACTTTATATTGGTGCTTCTTCTCTTTAGCTGGACTATTAGCTATTATAAGCGGAAGACAAATATCGAGTATTCGTTCTATGGGGACGATTTTGTTTATAGCAGGGCTTTGCTCCGTAACTGGTTATCATCTTTTATATGTAACTGCATAAAAAGCACAAAAAAGCAGGGAAATTAATTCCCTGCTTTTCTATTTGGTTTATTGCCTGATGGTAAGAAGAACGATAACACCCAAGCAATCCCTGCGAGTATCGTTGCAATTAAGAAGGCATCGTTAATACCGTTAATTGCAGATAACTTTGAAATTTGTCCGAATAATAGTTGCGTGCTCATCGCATCTCCTGCTTGTGCTGATCCAGCAATCGCTGCTAAGCTTTGCCCCATGCCGTGTACTTTATCAACTAAAATTGGGTTTGACGTTGTTAACATATTTCCATAATCTGCTACGTGCGCAGTCGTTTGTTGCGTCATAAGCGTGATTAATATCGCTGTTCCAATTGAACCAGCTACTTGCCTTGACGTATTTTGCGTTGCTGTACCGTGAGAAATTAATTTCATCGGTAGCGCGTTCATACCAGCTGTCATAATTGGCATCATAATGAATGACATACCAATTGAGCGTATAATATAATCCGTCATAATAACGCTATACGGTGTATCCATCGATAATTTTGTAAATTCATATGTCGCATACGTCGTAATTGCCAATCCAATTATCGCTAATGGACGAATGCCATATTTATCGAATAATTTACCCGCTACTGGTCCCATGATCCCCATAATTAATGATCCTGGAAGAAGTAGTAAACCAGATTCAATTGGCGTAAAGCCACGAATGTTTTGCAGATATACCGGAAGTAATAACATACCTCCGAATAATGCCATCGTAACGATTGCGTTAATTACTAAAGTGAAAGTAAATACTGGATATTTAAATACTTGTAAATCAAGCATTTTATTGTCCGTTGTTAACTCTCTCCAAATAAATAACGCTAAACCAATTACACCGATAATAAGTGAAATAACAACTTCTGCACTAGTCCAACTATTATTTCCAGCTTCACTAAATCCGTACAATAAGCTTCCTAGTCCAATACTTGAACTAACAACACCAAATATATCTAATTTTGTTTTAGACACTGGCTGCGCTAGTGTAAAGAATTTTAAAGATAGGAACGTAATAATTAAACCGATAATAAACATCGCATAGAACATTAAGTTCCAGCTGTAATTTTCAATTACCCAACCTGTTACAGTTGGTCCGATAGCTGGTGCTAAAATCATTGCTACACCTAGTAATCCCATTGCAGCTCCGCGCTTATGAGGCGGGAATAATGTCATGAAGATATTCATACCAACCGGCATTAAAATACCCGCACCAACCGCTTGAATAACGCGGCCCGTCATCATCATTGTAAAGTTTCCTGAAGTAGCACAAATGATAGATCCTACCGTAAAGAATAACATTGCTGCTACGAATAATTTACGATACGTAAATCGTGAAACTAAAAAGGCACTAATCGGTACTAAAATACCATTTACAAGCATGAAGCCTGTAATTAACCATTGTGCTGTTGAAGTTGATACGTTAAATTCATTCATTAACGGAGGCAATGCAACGTTAATGATTGTTTGGTTTAAAATAGAAACGAACATGCCGAGAATTAATACAGCTACCACTGCTTTTACGTTCACATTCTCTACAGGCATAGACATTTGTTTTTTCGGCACTTCTTTTTCTTGTTTTACTTCTTCTTGCTTTCCTGTTTCCAACTCAACTACATTAGAAATTTCCGGTTCTTGCTTTCGTTCAATGTCTTTCTCTTCTGTTTCAACTTTACTTACTTCTATTTTACTTACGGCTGGGACTTGTTCTTCTCCCATTTTCGTTTTTTTCTTTCGTAAAAGACGATTTACAAGGAAGAAGACGATTATACAAAATAGTGCATATCCTGCAATTACAATTGAGGACATCTCATCTCCCCCTTACTTATGAATACGAACTGTCACATTCATGCCAGGAACAATATTTACTGATTTGCTATGATCTAAAGAAATTTTAACTGGTACTACTTGTGTTACTTTCGTATAGTTCGCTGTTGCGTTGCTTGATGGTAACATAGAGAATGTGTTCGCTGTTGTTAAGCCAACTTGTTCTACTTTTCCTGTTAACGTTGTATCTGGGTATGCATCTACATACACATCTACATCTTGACCTTTTTGAACATCATCAACATCTGTTTCTTCAATATTTGCTGTTACCCATAAATTGTTCATATCAAATGCATAAGCGATTGGGCTACCTGCTCCAACGAAAGCATTTGTTGTTGCGTTTGATTGTACAACTGTTGCATTTTGTGGAATTGTTACATCTACTGTTTGTTCTCCATTCGCTGCCGCTACAGTGACAGCACCTAATTTATCATTCTCGTTGTAGTTCTTACCTACTTCAGCTTTCCAGTCAGTTAATTTCCCTGCTACTGGTGATGCAATCGGAATTACCTTTCCATCAATTTTTGCATTGTCTGTTTTTAAGTAATTTTCCGCTTGATTGTAATAGTAATAACCGCCAATACCGCCACCAACTAGTACAATTAATGTGATAATGTTGATAATCACCATTCTTCGAAACTGATTCATTGCATTCCTCTCCTTATATCGCATATAATTTTTTTCTAGACTATTTACGTCCTTATTGTTTAGATTGTTTAATTGTTAATTATATTAACTTTTAAACAAAAAAATCACACCATCTGCGGTGTAAATCGAAATTTATCTACCTGCAAGCGGTGCTGATTTCTGAAGGACTATCGTTTATAATTATAAATAATTATTTCAAATCTACAACCGACAATTTACGTATGAAATGTCGCTTAAACAACAATATAATACCAATATGTTGTTTAAATACAGAAAATTAAACGAGGGGAAATAAAAATGTCTATTAAAAATACAAATGATCCACGTGTAAAACGGACGAGACAACTCATACAGGATGCTTTTGTCGCTTTAGTAGGCGAAAAAGGGTTTGAAAATGTAACTGTTCAACATATTGCAGAACGTGCTCCTGTAAATCGCGCTACGTTTTATAGCCATTACCACGATAAATATGACTTACTAGACAAAAGCATTGAAGAAATGTTAGAGAAGCTAACAGAAGTTATTAAACCGAAAAATAGAAATAAAGAAGATTTTCAACTTACATTTGATTCACCACATCCAAATTTCTTGTCTTTATTTGAACATATCGCAGAAAATGCGAACTTCTATAACGTCATGCTTGGTGATAAAGCTGCCGGAAACTTTACGTATAAAATGATGAAAGCCATTCAAACACATTTAACATTAAGCCTCTCTATTGCACAGCCTAACGATGAAAAACTAATGGTTCCACGTGACATTCTCCTTAGTTATGTTACTGGTGCCCATCTCGGCATGATTATGTCATGGCTAAAAAAAGGGATGATATATACCCCGCATTTTATGGCCATGCAATTAACTCGTTTAATCATTTTAGGGGCTCATACTGCCGCAGGATTAGAACGACCTTTTTAAAACACAAAAAAGCGAAGGAGAGGCTCCTTCGCTTTTTCTATTAATTAAATGTAATGTTATGTACAGCCTCTTTATCAAGACGTTTAATAACTTCTACAATTAACTTCACTGCATTTTCATAATCATCACGGTGTAACATTGCCGCATGAGAATGAATGTAACGGGTTGCAATCGTAATTGCCATAGACGGAATACCATTTACAGCAATATGAATTGCACCTGCATCCGTTCCACCGCCCGCTACTGAATCATATTGGTATGGAATTTGTAATTCATCAGCAACATCAACTACAAAGTCACGTAAACCTGTATGACCAATAACAGAAGCATCATATAAAATGATCTGTGGTCCATCACCCATTTTACTTTGCGCTTCTTTTGACGTTACACCCGGTGTGTCACCAGCAATACCAACATCTACCGCGAACGCGATATCTGGTTTAATATAGTTTGCAGATGTTTTTGCACCACGAAGACCGACTTCTTCTTGTACAGTCCCTACACCATATACAACGTTTGGATGCTTTTCATCTTTTAATTGTTTTAATACGTCAATTGCAATTGCACAACCAATTCGGTTATCCCATGCTTTTGCAAGTAACATTTTTTCGTTCTTCATCACTTGGAATTCAAAGTAAGGTACAACTTGATCTCCTGGTCGTACGCCCCACTCCATTGCTTCTTCTTGGCTAGAAGCACCAATATCGATGAACATGTCTTTAATTTCAACTGGCTTTTTACGCGCTTCTGGAGGTAAGATATGCGGTGGTTTTGAACCGATAACACCTGTTACATCTCCTTTACGCGTTACAATTGTTACGCGCTGTGCAAGCATAACTTGTGACCACCAGCCACCAACTGTTTGGAAACGAAGGAAACCTTTGTCATCAATTTGCGTAATCATAAAGCCAACTTCATCTAAATGACCTGCAACCATAATTTTCGGGCCGTTTTCTTCCCCTACTTTTTTCGCAACTAAACTTCCTAAATTATCAGTAGAAAGTTCGTCCGCAAACGGCTCAATATATTTCTTCATTACTTCGCGTGGTTCACGCTCGTTACCCGCAATACCACGTGCATCTGTTAATTCTTTTAGCATTGTCAATGTCTCGTCTAATTTTGTCATTGCCAACACCCTCCTTTTTCTTCAGTCACTTCATTATACAAAAGGAAATTGAAATATTCAAAAATTAACTTAGTATCCTTGTGTTTGACGCTGATGATTTACTTCGTTTTTATCTAAATATGCCTTTTCAATCTCTTCTTGTTCAAACTCAAGTGCTTGTCCAAGTCGAAGGTAGCTTGTAAATAATTCAATATAGTTCGTAATAGATGGTTGATCTGTAAAACGAATCACCTTCGCATACGTGTCTAAGAAAATTTCTACTTGTGTTTTATTCGTCTGTGCACACTTATAGAATAAGAAGTTTTTATCAATACCTAAATCAATTCCGATTGATAAAATAAAATGTAAGCCATCTACGTATTCTTCTAGTATGACTTCACGTTCTGATGCTGGTTTGTTGCTCCAATATTTAAAACAACGTGTTTCATTTGCAAGTTCTCCAATTTCTACAAGAAGAGCTAACATTTTCTCTTTTAACAATTTTTTCGGTTGTAAGTCATGTTCTTTCGCAATACGGTCATCTAATTCTTTTTGTAATTTAAATAGTTGTAGTAAGTCCACTCTATTGTCCTCCTCCAACATCGCATTTTACGCAACAATGTTGTTTCATCTCAAAGTTCATTATTATTTTTCGTTTCTTATTAATAAGTCAGCCATTTACCTCTTTACACAAAATAGCTTGTCCTTAATTTACAAATACGTTTCAATCATCACGATTAGATTGTTCACTCCGATTGGTGATAGTTAATAATTATCCAGGAATTGCCCACTATTAAAAATATTATTTTATCTGATGAAAGTTCCATATCATCTTTCCATTATAGCAGTGTCGTTTCAGGTAGGAAAGATACTCTTCTTTCCAGAGGATGATAATTAAAAGAAGCCAGGAGGATTCTCCTGACTTCATATGCATATTCTTCTATATTGCTATAACTTTTATATTGATTTTGTCATATCGATAACGACACACTTCTCTTTGCATACAAATAAAAAAACCTTAGAAGAAAAATCTTCTAAGGTTTCAACTAATTAATTAGTTAATGTTGTTTTTTGCAACTGTTGCTAATTCAGCGAAAGCTTTTTCGTCATGAACAGCTAAGTCAGCAAGCATCTTGCGGTTAACTTCGATGCCAGCATTTTTAAGACCGTGCATTAAGCGGCTGTAAGAAAGACCATTCATACGAGCTGCTGCGTTGATACGTGTAATCCATAATTTACGGAAGTCACGTTTCTTTTGACGGCGGTCACGGAATGCATACATTAGAGATTTCATAACCTGTTGGTTAGCAACCTTGAATAATGTATTTTTTGAACCGTAGTAACCTTTTGCTAATTTAATTACTTTTTTACGACGTTGACGAGTAACTGTACCACCTTTTACTCTTGGCATAATATTACCTCCTAATTGTTCTATATATCAGCCGAACTTATTTTAAGTTGTCAAGCATTTGACGAATGCGTTTGAAGTCACCAGCGCTTACTACACCAGCTTTACGTAGTTTACGTTTAGCTTTTGTAGATTTGTTAGCGAATAAATGGCTTGTGTAAGCGTGAGAACGTTTCAGTTTACCTGATCCAGTCTTTTTGAAACGCTTTGCAGCGCCGCGATGAGTTTTTTGTTTAGGCATAGGTATTTCCTCCTCTATCTATTACTTATCGTTTTTCGGTGCTAAAACTAAGAACATACTGCGTCCTTCCATTTTAGGCTTAGATTCGATTGTACTAACTTCAGCACAAGCTTCTGAGAAGCGATCTAAAACACGTTGACCGATTTCTTTATGAGTAATGGCACGTCCTTTAAAGCGAATTGACGCTTTAACCTTGTCGCCTTTCTCTAAAAACTTGATAGCATTACGAAGTTTTGTGTTAAAGTCGTGTTCATCAATTGTTGGACTTAAACGAACTTCTTTCATGCTAATTACTTTTTGATTTTTGCGCTGTTCTTTTTCTTTCTTCTGTTGCTCAAAGCGGAATTTACCGTAGTCCATAATGCGGCATACTGGCGGTTTCGCATTTGGAGCAACTAATACTAAATCAAGATTAAGATTTGCAGCTAAGTCTAAAGCGTCATTACGAGACTTGATTCCAAGTTGATCGCCATTTGCACCAACTAAACGTACTTCACGTGCACGAATTTGCTCGTTAATCATCATATCCTTGCTAATAGTAAGCCACCTCCAAGGTTTTCTCAGAACATAGTTTGTAGTCATAGAACCCGACAAAAAAAGTGCGGGCATACGACACCCACACTTGTAAAATCTTAAGTAAGAAATACATTTACCTGTAAACTGCGAATGCGTCCATCAGGTGAGAAGCGGGTGCTTCTACTTGTTCCACAAAACAATATTCTATTATCCTTGATGAGTTTATCATAGGACATGACGTCTGTCAAGAAGACGCGATGTGTTTTACTAACAACAAGAAATATTGTAACAAACAACTAACATACTTGCAATACTTTTTTACGATAAGTGTTACATGGTTTTTTTTTCTAATTTCCCTTACTCATATTACATAGAAAAGCCGCGGTATACCGCGGCTTTTTCTTATCGTTTTCCTTCTACTTTAATCATATCAACAAAAGCATCTAATGGGATTGTTTCTGATTTTTGTTCACCGTATTTACGTACGTTTACGCCGTTTTCAGTTACTTCATTGTCACCTACTACAAGCATGTACGGAATTTTTTGCATTTGTGCTTCACGGATTTTGTAACCAATTTTCTCTTCACGAGTATCTAATTCAACACGGATACCAGCACGGCGTAATTCGTCTTGTACTTTCTTCGCATAGTCTAAATGTACTTGCGGAGAAACTGGAATTACTTGTACTTGAACTGGAGCTAACCAAGTTGGGAATGCACCTTTGTATTCTTCAATTAAGAAGGCTACGAAACGTTCCATAGTAGATACAACACCACGGTGAATTACAACTGGACGGTGTTGTTTACCGTCTTCACCAACGTAAGATAGTTCAAAGCGTTCTGGAAGTAAGAAGTCTAATTGTACAGTTGAAAGTGTTTCGTCTTTTCCAAGAGCAGTACGAACTTGAACGTCAAGTTTTGGACCGTAGAATGCCGCTTCACCTTCAGCTTCATAGTAATCAAGACCCATTTCATCCATAGCTTCTTTTAACATACCTTGTGCTTTTTCCCACATCTCATCATCAGCATAGTACTTTTTAGTATCTGCTGGGTCGCGATAAGATAGACGGAATGAGTAGTTCTCTAAACCGAAATCTTTGTACACTTCTAGAGTTAAGTTTACAACACGTTTTAATTCTTCTTTAATTTGATCTGGGCGTACGAAAATGTGCGCATCGTTTAAAGTCATTCCGCGTACACGTTGTAATCCAGATAACGCACCTGACATTTCGTAGCGGTGCATTGTTCCAAGTTCCGCAATACGGATTGGTAATTCACGGTAGCTGTGAATATCGTTTTTATAAACCATCATGTGGTGAGGGCAGTTCATCGGACGAAGAACTAACTCTTCATTATCCATTTCCATTGATGGGAACATACCATCACGGTAGTGGTTCCAGTGACCAGAAGTTTCATAAAGCTCTCTGCTTCCTAGTACTGGAGTGTATACGTGATCATAGCCTAAGCTTGCTTCTTTATCAACGATGTAACGCTCGATAATGCGGCGGATTGTTGCACCCTTTGGTAACCAAAGTGGTAAACCTTGTCCTACTTTTTGGCTATTAGTAAATAGTTTTAATTCTTTACCTAATTTACGGTGATCGCGCTCTTTCGCTTCTTCAAGCATACGTAAATGCTCATCTAATTCTGCTTTCTTAACGAATGCAGTACCGTAAATACGTTGTAACATTTTATTATTGCTATCGCCGCGCCAGTAAGCACCCGCAACGCTTAATAATTTAAATACTTTAATTTTCCCTGTAGATGGAAGGTGGACACCACGGCAAAGGTCGAAGAATTCGCCTTGCTCATAGATTGAAATAACTGCATCTTCTGGAAGATCGTTAATTAAATCTAATTTTAACTCATCGCCGATTTCTTCAAAACGACGAATTGCTTCTGCACGTGGTACTTCATGACGAACGATTTCTAAGTTCTCGTTCACAATTTTTTGCATTTCTTTTTCGATTTTCTTGAAGTCTTCAACTGTAATTGCTTCTTCCATATCAATATCGTAGTAGAAGCCATTTTCAATTACTGGACCAATGCCAAGCTCAACCTTAACATCTTTATATAAACGTTTTAACGCTTGCGCTAAAAGGTGAGCTGTTGAGTGGCGTAAAATATATAAGCCATCTTCAGAATCTAATGTAATGATAGAAACTGCACCATCTTCTTCGATTGGTGTAACAAGATCAATCATCTCATCATTTAATTTTCCAGCCACAGCTTTTTTCTTTAAGCCTGGGCTAATAGAAGCTGCGATTTCTTCAGTTGTTACGCCTTTTGGAAACTCCTTCACAGCTCCATCAGGGAAAGTAATTTTAACTACATCTGCCATCACTGGTCACTCCTCTTTTTCTCAAAATAAAAAACACTCATCCCGTAAAAAGGGACGAGTGTTGAATTCGTGGTTCCACCCTTGTTCCAATTAACATAATTGTTAATTGCTCAAGTTCAACATAACGGTGTTGTCCGTTAGCAATTACTAGAAAAACCGTTCACTGCTAAAGTTTAGAGGTGGTAAGTAATAATCCCGTACTAGGAAGCTCACACCCTAAGGCTTCCCTCTCTGAAAATCGTAGAAAACTACTCATGTCCTCATCATGACATTTCAATATATTTCATTTATGTAGGTAATTATATGCTCAAAAACTTAGAAAATCAAGGGCGTTACCTTTATTTTTTAAATTTTTCACATTGCGCTCAAACTCATGTAATCCATGTAATTGTACCCGTTCTTGAAATACATTTCGCAAAGTAATAATCATATTATGGTCTTGTTCTTTCGTATACAAATAAATTTTTTTCGGCGAAATAGAAAGAAGTGGTGCAATTACTTTCGTATCAATATATACATCCTTTTGTTTTAATAAGTCTTCATCTATATATTGAACCAATTTCTCTTGTTTTAAACGTCTACCTTTATCATCATAGAAAATAAAACTTTCATCAAAAATAAGATGTACACATGACAAACGTGATTTCCGGCTACGGACTTGTTGCCGGAGCGTCTCAATAAACATTTGATATTCTTGTTCTAACTTATACTCATCAATTGCCACTTCAGCAAGCTTAGCTACCATTTCCCTATATGTACGAAGACGAAAACGAACATATGATGAAAACGAGAATGAAAGCGGATCACAAAGCCAGTTATTTAAAGAGGATTTAATATATGATTCAAATGTGTGACGTGTTAATTCACGAGCAATTCCTTTTCTTCTTCCTTTTAAAATCTCTTGTGCCATATGCAATATTTGATGGCATTCTTCCTCTTCTTCATAAAAAAACTTCTCTTTTAAGATTGTATATATCCACTCATTTTGTTTCACATTCACAATGAAATATACCATTACTGGCAATAAAATCTTTTCAATATAATTTGATTCACATACTGGTATGTGAATCACCACTTTTTGTTCCTGTAAATACACACTCGTTTCCTTATATAACAGTTCCGCTCTTTTCAATAGTTGTCTATATACGTGCATAGCATCATTTTTTTCTTCGAAGCAAATTTCAATCACTTTTGTCCCCCCTTTTATCCCTGCTCTAAAGGACTGTATCTATACGTTACAAATCCTATAAGAGTCCGTCCCGCGTGAAAGTTCACTCTTAGTAGAATTACATTTCTTATCGTTAGAAAATCCACTCGATATGGCTTGCTAATTTTATATATATTAAGGGAGAGAGAAAAAAATGATACAAGCTACTAGGAATTTTCAATAAGAACTTTTCATTTTATCATTCGGCTACTTTAAAAAGCGTTTAACTACAAAAGAAGAGCAAGCTTCTCAGCTTGCTCTTTACTTATGACGACGGTTTTTCCCGCCAATCGGTATTGGTTTCGCCAAATATTTAATTCGCTCCATAATACGAGCTGCTTTCATTTCTTCCGCTTCACCGCGCTGCGTATATGTTAAATGATGTTCTAGTTGTTTAAAATCAAAGTTAGACGTAAAGAACGTCGGTAAGTTTTCTAACATACGGAATTGCAAAATTGCACCGAGTACATCATCACGCACAAAGCTTGACATCGCTTCTGCTCCAATATCATCTAACATTAAAACTTGTACGCGTTTCACCGCATCAATCTTTTCCCCAATCGAATTATCTTGAATTGAACTTTTAATTTCACGTAAAAATTCAGGGAAATATACGAGCATTGAACTTATTTTCTTTCGAGCAAGCTCATTCGCAATTGCTCCTAATAAATACGTTTTCCCTACACCAAATTTACCGTACAAATATAAACCTTGTACTTTTTTACCAGGTTCATATGTACTTAAAAATTCATTAGCTGCACCAATTGCATCAATACGCGCATCTAAATCTGAAGGGTCTAAGTTTTCCATCGTTGCTTGTAAAATATCAGTTGGCATATATACACTTTGAACGAGCTTTTCATATTTCTTCCTCTCGTCATATGCTACTTTTCTAACGCAACGATCATATTGAATATCAATCATCTTCCCTTGGATAACGAGTTTTGGCTCATATCCTTGCAGCATGTTTTTACACGAACCTAGATCCGGACAATCCGCGCAACCTACACTTTGTCCAATATATTCGTATAATTTCACAAGACTGCGTTCAATCATAGACGTTGTTACTTCCCCTTTATGTTCGTCTATAAATTCTTTCACACGCGGATGTGCCATTACTTCCGCCTTTAATACTTCATATCTATTTTTAAAATTTTCATTTTCCATTAACTTTGCAAATGAATTTTGAATATGCTCCATTTTCTCACCTCAAAGAGCGTTCATTCTCTTCTATTAATCACGCTTATATTTTTTTAACACTTCTTCTAATCGTTTTCGTTCGTCCTCTAACGTACTTGCACCTTTTTCAGCACTTACATCTTTTTTCACAGTTTCTTTCTCTTGTTCTTTCGGCTCTTCTTTCAGCCAATCTGGTACCATTTCTTTTCGTACCGTTTTCTTCGACGTACGGCCTTTCTTCTTCGTCTCAGCCCATTCTTGATATTGACGGTTTTCTTCTTTCGCTAACGCCATTGCTTCAGCTACTGTGCCGACCTTTTTACGTGCCCAATGTCCAGCAATCTTCTCCACATACGTTTTCGCAAGTTTCATATCTGAGCGTAGCATAACGTAATAAATAAGTACATTCACAACACCTGGCGTTAATTTTTGATTGATCATTACATCTTCAACGATTTGCAAGTCAGCCTTCGTTGCCTCTGCACCGCCAGAGATTTCTTTCAATAGTTGTTTTGGTGAGATTTCCTCTAACTGTTTGATTAACATCTCTTCTTGCGTAGAAGGCTCTTTTTCTTTCATCATACGTGCAGCGTGAGGCTGTACTCTTTCACTTAATACAGGTAACGCTTGTCCGTTTTCGAACTGATACCAATCACGCGCTCCTTTTCTAAGCCTTTCGATATCAATTGTCTGCAGCTCTGTCACCGCACCAAGAACGATATTTTGCATCGATAACACATCTACATCATACACGTAAGCAAGTGTAATGACACATTCTCGCACTTGATCTGTAATCGCCTTTTTAGGAACAAGAGCGGACAAGCCATCTACAAATAAGGAGAAATCAAAGAAATCATTCCAAACTTTTGGAGCGTCTCCCTTTTCATTACTTGGCATAGCTGTCGTTTTTGGAATACGAAGGTCTTCTTGCGCATGCTCAAGCTGCCCTGGATTAAACGAACCAAACACATCATTAAAAGAACGCGTAACATTTTCATAAGATGCAAAATCAAATTCTTCTTCTAAGAAATAATGCTTTACTTGATTATATTTTGTCCGACTCAATCGATTGTATAAAAAGATACTTAAAACAATATCATCAAAAAACTGCTTCGGAGATAAAGGTGGTTGCAGCTCATATATAAACATTCGAATATCTTTTTCTTTCTTAATATATACTTTCAAAAGTCCAATTGCCTCTAACTTTACTCGTTCCTCATATACTTCGGGAAGTTGCATTTGCATGGTCACCATAAGGGAATGATGCGTATTCTCTTTTCCAAATACACGATCTTGTTCTAACTCTCCCCATAGCGTCATGTACAAGCTAAAAGCTCTACTACCTATTAACGGCTGATATAACATCGTTAACACTTTTCGGTCGTAATTATGCAATAATCCTTTCGCACTTACTTTATAACGATCAATCGGCAATAGCTCCATCCATGACTGTTTTTCCATTCTTGCTTTCCTTTCTCTCATCCAATCTTCACTATATAATTTATTAGCGAAAAAGAGCTATTAGCTTTCGCTTCTAGCTCTCTTATCTCATTACTTACGGTATGTAAAGAGAATACGATACAGATTCTACTCTCTTTCTTTTTGCAGTATATCTTTTAATTCTTCAATAAATACATTTAAATCTTTAAATTGGCGATATACAGAAGCAAAACGCACGTAAGCAACATCATCGATATCACGTAGTTCTTCCATAACAATTTCACCAATCATATCACTTTTCACTTCTGATATACCTAAATTACGAAGTTCACGTTCCACACTTTGAGTCACTTCTTCTAATTGTCTTAAAGATACTGGTCTTTTTTCACACGCTTTAATTAAGCCACGTAAAATCTTTTCTTTATTAAACTCTTCTCGTGTTCCTTCTTTTTTTACAACGATAAGAGGTGACTCTTCCACTCTTTCAAATGTCGTAAAGCGGCTTAAACAGCTTTCACACTCTCTCCTTCTTCGAATAGAGCGCCCCTCGTCTACCGGACGCGAATCTAACACTCTTGTACCATTATGAGAACAGGATGGACAACGCAATATATTCACTCCTTTACACTATACTCTTTATTTTTTCTCTACTTACTTCATCTGACAATATATATACATTATTATATAACTCATTTTAACTCTCTTACCACTTTAAGTTTAAGCGCATTATTATCTCGTTTAAAAAAATACGATGATAGATGCGTTGTTAACTTATTCGTAAGAGCTCCATTTATTCAACTAACGAGTACATTATATTTTCCCTTTTTTATAAACTAAAAAAGAGGTGCATTATACACCTCTTTACATTTTAAATCAATTATGTTCTTTTTTAAAGAGCTTTTGTTTCTCTCTGCTTAATTTCGAAGCTACCAGTGCCTCGAGGAAGCTCGATGCTCTCACGCGTTTTCGCGTTTAAACCTTCTGCAATATATTCTGCAGCAACATTTGGATCAATACGATCCCCACAAGTATAAACATCAATACTTGCGTAACCGTGCTCCGGAAAGCTATGAATTGTTAAATGTGATTCCGAGATAATTACTACTCCACTTACACCTTGTGGTGCAAATTTATGGAAAGCAACCTCACGCACTTCAGCACCAGCTCTTAGTGCTGCATCCACAAATAATTGTTCAATATACGGCATGTCATTAAGCTTGTCGAAATCGCAATCCCAAAGTTCAGCGATCACGTGACGACCCATCGTATCCATAGTATCCATTCTACAGTTCCCCCTTGTAAATTTATTCTAACTGTTCGAATTGAAAACTAATTTGCAATTTGGCTTGCTCCACTACCACGGGGGAAAGTTAGTCCAGAGAGGTCCTAACCCTTTAAGTAGTGACTACGTACCTCAGCTCTTAAGTTTACGAGTGTTAGTATACTTTGTTTATTTTCATTTTGCAACAACAGTTTTTTCGATTTTCTGTCATATTTTCCTCTTTACTTTTCCCTAAAAAAAATAAATGATTCACAAATACAGTAACCCCAACGTTTCGTGGTATGTCCACTTTCAAAAATATACTCCTATAATTTTTTTCCTTTTCAGAAAAAAATAAAAAAAAGAGGGCAAATCTTCCACTTGCCCTCTCCCTTATTCACTTAAATATGTTGCACATTTTCTTGCTTCGCTAATTCGTCAACAACTAACGTTACAAGATCTACAACACGACGAGAGTAGCCCCACTCGTTATCATACCAAGCCAGCACTTTCACTTTACGATCACCCATTACCATTGTAGATAAACCATCAATGATAGCTGAGTGTGTATTTGTATTAAAGTCAATAGATACTAAAGGCTCTTCGCTGAATTCTACAATGCCTTTTAACGCACCGTTTGCAACAGTTTTGAATGCATCGTTAATAGCTTCAACTGTCACATCACGTTTTACATCTACTACTAAGTCAACAAGAGACACGTTTGGTGTTGGTACACGAAGTGCCATACCGTGAAGTTTTCCATTTAAATGCGGAAGAACTTTTGCTAGCGCTTTCGCAGCACCTGTCGTTGTCGGAATAATTGATTGTCCGCAAGCACGTGCTCTTCTTAAATCTTTATGTGGGTTATCAATATTTTTTTGGTCATTTGTATAAGCGTGAACTGTCGTCATTAAACCGTTTTCAATTCCAAACTGCTCATCTAACACCTTCACAACAGGTGCTAAACAGTTTGTTGTACAAGATGCATTTGAAATAACAGTATGTTTTGTAATATCTAATTGGTCTTCGTTCACACCTACTACAATTGTTACATCTTCATTTTTACCAGGCGCTGTTAAAATAACTTTTTTCGCTCCAGCTTCAACGTGAAGAATTGCTTTTTCTTTTGAATTAAATTTACCAGTTGCTTCAATTACAACTTCAACACCTAAATCTGTCCAAGGCAATTCCTTTGGATCGCGGTTGTTTAAAAGGCGAATCATTTTCCCATCAACTAATAAGTGATCTTCAAATGCTTCTACTGTTCCGTCAAACTTGCCGTGAACTGTATCATATTTAATTAAATGTGCTAACGTTTCAGATGGATAGCTTGCATTGATTGCTACAATTTCGAATGCGCTTTCTTTTATTGCCTGACGAAATACCATTCTCCCAATACGTCCAAATCCATTAATTGCCACACGAGTCATAATATGTTATCCCCCTTGAATGCGTTATACTATTTATCTCCAATCCCAATAATAGTATAACACAAAAAGGGGATATGTCACTAAGCATTTTCATTAATTTCACAATTTTTTAGTCAATAATGTTCCATTTCTTTAAAATCCCCTGTAATTGTGTTTTCGTTCCCATAATTGTGCCATCATTATTTATCACTTCATCTGCATGTTTCACTTTTTCTTCTAACGGCATTTGAGATTGAATACGAGCTGTCGCTTCTTCTTCTGAAAAATTATTTCGCTTCATTAAACGTTCTAATTGCGTATGTGGCTTAACTGCTACAACTAAAACGCGGTCAACGAGACTTGTTAATTTACTTTCAAATAAGAGAGGAATATCTAACACAACCGCTTGCATACCTTCTTTTATGTACATTTCCTTTTGCCTATTCATTTCCTCACGCACTGCAGGATGAACAATTTTGTTTAACTGCAATCGTTTCTCTTCATTATAGAAAACGACACTTCCTAGTTTTGGACGATCTAGTTCTCCATCTTCTTGTAATACTTCTGTTCCAAACACTTCTACAATTTTGTTATATGCTGGCTTTCCTCGTTCTACAACTTCTCGCGCAATAATATCTGCATCAATAACTGGTATATTTAGCTCGCGAAACATTTGAGATACTGTACTTTTTCCGCTTGCAATACCTCCCGTTAATCCAATTACTACTGTCATCATATAATCCTCCTCATAATAAAAGGCGCGAAACTAATGTTCCACGCCCGTACTTACATTTTCCAAATTCCAATAATAATGAGTAATACCCCAGGCAGGAATGTAAATTTTTGCAACCATTTCATATTTGATAAAACCGTTCCAAGTTTCATTCCAATAAATAAAAACAAAGAACTCATCACTGCAACTAATATCGCCATCATAGCAGGTGCATACCCTAATAAAGATGCACCAATTCCAGCACCAAATGAATCTACAGAAAGAGCGATACCAAGAAGTAACGCTTCTCCTGCAGAAATGGTGCCTGATTTATCGAAATCTGCTACAGTCGGTTTCCGTAAAATTTGAATGACTAACCCAAGCGAGGCAATCTCTAATTTCCATACCTTCTCCTCTTGCTTCGGTTCTTCTTTTTTCTCACTTCGAAAAAATTGGTATAATACCCAAATTCCTATTCCAATAAGAACAAGCCCACCGATACGCGTTGCGATAACGGGTGAAAATACTTTCGCGATCATATGTCCAATTCCCATTGAAACAAGCATAACAGCCGCTGAACACATCCCGATAATTACAATTGATCTTAGTGGAATTCTTACGCTTCTTAAACCATATGTTAGCCCTACACTACAGCTATCTAAGCTTAATGTAAAAGCTAATAAAATAAGAGATAAATAAAGGTACATCGGTAAGCTCCTCCCTTATACATAGCTCTGCTGTATGTATATGACAAATGCCTATCCGATGTTATCTCTTTTCTATATTCTTGGCTGACAAATTGGGCAGTAATGCGTTCCTCTTCCACCAACAACTGTTTTTTCTAATATCGTACCGCAAGTCACACACGGTTCTCCTTTTTTTCCATATACATTTAGAAGTTCTTGGAATGAGCCAATTTGCCCTTGTGAGTTGATATACGTTCGAATTGTACTTCCGCCACGCTTCACTGCTTCGCCTAACGTTGTAACAGTCGCCTCATAAATTCGCTCAATTTCTTCTACTGTTAAAGACGACGCTTCTCGTTCTGGATGAATTTGAGAACGGAATAAAACTTCATCTACATATATATTTCCAAGTCCTACTAAAAGACGCTGGTCTAACAATACAACTTTTATTTTACGATTTGTCTTTTGCAATCTCTCTTGTAAATACTGTGGTGTCAATTCAGCATCAAATGGCTCCGGACCTAAGTCAGCAAGAGGCATTTGATTCATTTCCTCACCTTTTTTTAAGAGATGCATCGTACCAAACTTTCTCACATCTTTATAATGTAATTCAGTTCCATCTGTAAATAAGAAACGGACGTGCGTATGCTTATCAATTGGCTCATCCTCTTGATGCAGTAAAAACTTACCTTCCATACGCAAATGTGAAACAATGACATAATTTGTTACATATAAAAGCAAAAACTTTCCTCTTCGCTTTATATTTTCAATCGTCTCGCCTTTTAGCATTTCTTTAAAGATTTCTGCATCATCCGGTCGTTTTACGATTTTCGGATAAGTAACAATAACATCTTCAATCGTTTTTCCTGTTACAAGATTTTCAAGTGTCCGTCTGACGTTTTCAACCTCTGGTAATTCAGGCATTTCATCACTTCCTTATTTTGCGTCGTACCAAGTTGGACCGTAAGAATAATCAACTTTCAACGGAACTGCGAGTTCAATTGCATGCTCCATTACTTCTGGTACAAGCTTCTCTAATTTTTCAATTTCTTCTTTTGGTGCTTCAAATATTAATTCATCGTGTACTTGCAATAGAAGACGCGCTTGTAATCCTTCTTCTTCTAAACGATCTGCCATAATAATCATCGCTTTTTTAATAATATCTGCTGCAGTACCTTGAATTGGTGTATTCATAGCTGTACGCTCAGCAAAGCTACGCAAGTTAAAATTACGACTCGTAATTTCCGGAATGTAACGGCGGCGATTTAATAATGTAGCTACATATCCTTTTTGTTTCGCATCTTTTACGATGTCATCCATGTATTCTTGTACACCAGGGAAACTTTCTAAATACTTTTCAATAAATTCCGCTGCTGCTTTTCTTGTAATTCCTAAGTTTTGTGAAAGACCATAATCACTAATACCATACACAATTCCGAAGTTAACAGCTTTCGCTTGTCGTCTCATATTTGAAGTTACTTCATCTTTTTCAACGCCAAATACATCCATAGCTGTTTTTGTATGAATATCCATGTCATGTTGGAACGCGTCGACTAGCCCTTTATCATTTGCAATATGAGCTAATACACGAAGTTCAATTTGTGAATAATCCGCTGCGTACATAATCCATCCTTCTTCTGATGGAACGAATGCCTGACGAATCTTTCTTCCTTCTTCTAATCGAATCGGGATATTTTGTAAGTTTGGATCCGTTGAACTTAATCGGCCCGTTTGCGTTAATACTTGATTGAAACGAGTATGGATTTTAGATGAATCTTCATGTACAACTTTTAATAAACCTTCAATATAAGTTGAATTTAGTTTCCCTAATTGACGGTAATGTAAAATGTTTGGAATAATTTCATGGTGATCCATCAGCTTGTCTAGTACATCAGCTGACGTAGAATAACCTGTTTTCGTCTTCTTAATAACCGGTAAGTTTAAATTCTCAAACAGAATAACACCAAGCTGCTTCGGTGAATTAATATTAAATTCTGTTCCCGCCAGCTTATAAATTTCCTGTTCCATTTCCTTTAATCTACCTGCAAGTTCTTCTCCCATATTACGAAGACGTTCTGTATCAACTTTTACACCTTTTACTTCCATATCAGCTAATACACGTGCAAGTGGTAATTCTAACTCTGTAAACAGTTCATATTGCTCATTCTTTTCTAACTCTTCAACGAATGTTTGCTTCACATCATATAATACATGCACTTTACGAGCTACATGCTCCGCTACTATCTCTAACTCTGGAACAGCACGCTTCGCACCTTTTCCGTAAACTTCTTCATCAGATTTCACAGCATGTGTTTCTTTCATTTTCGCTACAGTACGGAAATCTTTATCTGTATCAGCCGGGTCAAGTAAGTAAGCAGCAATTAATAGATCAAAGTCAATCCCTTGCACATCTATACCGTTCCATTTCAGTGCAACGATCGCACGCTTCGCATCAAATGTATACTTTCTCATTTCTCCATCTGCAAGCCACTCTTTAAAAGCATCTGACTTAAGTGCAATGTCTGTCTGAATAAAGTAACATCCGTTTTCATTTTGAATACCGAAACCTTGAATATCTGCTTTATGATAATTATCTTCTTGTACTTCAACGATAAGCGCACTATCTTGCTGAAGCATTTCTTCTGTAACTTCTTCCACAATATCAAATGTAATATCATCTAATTCAGCTGGAGCCGTTTCTTCTGGAGTAACACCTAATTTATTTAAAAGAGATGTGAATCCTAAATTCTCGAACATTGGAATGACATCACTTGGCTCATATCCTTTATACTCCATATCATCCACATGCACAGTAATCGGTGCGTCTGTAATAATCGTTGCAAGATCTTTACTCATAAGAGCTTGGTCTTTATTTGCTTCCAGCTTTTCTTTTAATTTCTTCCCGCTTACTTGATCTATATTTTCATACACTTCTTCAACCGTTCCAAACTGTGTTAACAATTTAATCGCAGTTTTTTCACCAACTCCTGGTACACCTGGAATATTATCTGATTGGTCTCCCATTAAACCTTTCATATCGATAATTTGCTTCGGTGATAAGCTGTATTTCTCAAATAAAGCTTCTTTCGTATATTCATCTACTTCCGTAATCCCTTTTCGAGGAATACATACAAGCGTGTTATCAGAAACAAGTTGAAGTAAATCTTTATCTCCTGAAATAACTTTTACACTAGCTCCTTGTTCACTCGCTTCTTTCGCTAGCGTTCCCATAATGTCATCCGCTTCATAATTTTCTAATTCATAACGCGGTACATTGAATGCATCAAGCATCTCACGAATAAATGGGAATTGCTCTGATAACTCAGGCGGAGTCTTTTGACGTCCTCCTTTATACTCACTATACGTTTTGTGACGGAACGTTGTTTTACCCGCATCAAATGCAACTAACATATGCGTCGGTTTTTCTTCCTCTAATATTCTCATTAACATCATTGTAAAACCGTAAATTGCGTTCGTATGTATACCTTTGTCGTTATTTAAAAGCGGTAGTGCAAAGAAAGCACGATACGCGATATTATTACCATCTACTAATACGACCTTTTTTTCCAAATCAGAAACCTCCCCATACAAATTTGAAATGATTTTTTTCACAGAAAAAAACCGTTTCTTTCCTCTCTCTATATTAACATGACTAATAGAGAGAAGAAAAATAACGGTTATTTTCTTTCATATATAAAACAGACTTATATTGGCATAAAGGGAAGTGACGAGAATAGCTTAACTATTCTCGTCCAAAATTACTCCTTGGATGAAGGGGTTTTCATGTATTATATTAACAGAGCTTTATTAATATTTAATTAAGCCATTGTTAATATATTGTAAACATCCTTCATCCTATTTTTCAGTTGCTGATTTTGGTAAAACAACTGTAAAGGTTGTCCCTTCTCCTACTTCACTATCCACTGTAATCGTACCGTGATGGGCCTCGACTAAATGCTTTACGATTGATAACCCAAGACCTGTACCACCAGTATTTCTACTCCTCGCTTTATCCACTCGGTAAAAGCGTTCAAAAATACGTGGAATTTCATCTTTACTAATACCAATTCCAGTATCCGACACTTTTATATAAGCATTATATTTATCTTCTGCTAATTCTACAGAAACAACGCCTCCAGCCGGTGTATATACGATTGCGTTATTCATTAAATTAATAAAGATTTGCTGCAAACGACTTGGATCTCCAATGACAGAGACACGTTTTAATGCATTTACTTGTAAAGAGATTTCTTTTTCTCCCGCTTTATTATCAAGCACCATATGAATATCTTCAAGAAGTCCCTTCATATCAACGGTACCCATATTCAATTTAAATCCTTGTTGCTCAATCTTTGATAAATCTAATAAATCTTCAATTAATCCTTGCATACGTTCACTTTCTTTTAAAATAATGTGCAAGAAATGTTCGCAGAATTTTTTATTATCCATAGCACCGTCTAAAAGTGTTTCTGAAAAACCTTTAATAGAAGTAATCGGCGTTTTTAGTTCATGAGAAACATTCGCTAAAAAGTCTTTTCTCATTTGTTCTAACTTTTTCAGCTCAGTAATGTCATGGAATACAAGGACAATCCCTTTCCATTCATGGTTCGTCCCGATAATCGGTGCTCCATATACCTCGAAATGCTTTCGCTCAATTCCAAGTGGCAATAACATTTGTTTGCGCACTTTCACTTCTGTCATAAAGATTTCTTCCACAAGCTCTATAATTTCCGGATGATGAAACGACTCATAATATAAACGATCTAAATATTCTTCATCTGTGACGTGGAAAGTTTCCTTATACGAACGGTTTACAAGGTTGATATAACCGCGGCTATCAATTAAAATCATTCCGCTTCCCATATTTTCAATTAACGTATGCAGACGATCTTGTTGCATTTCTTGCTCAAGTGTCATCTCTTGTAAATTACGAGCTAAAATATTAATCGCTTTACTTAACATTCCCGTTTCATCCGAATGACTTTCATAAGCGCGTGCTTTATAATTACCCTTCGCTAATTCGATGGCAACTTTCGTAACGGACTCAATCGGCCTAATATATTGCCCTGTAATTTTCATACCTAAAAATACGACTACAAGACACGCAATAACAAATCCGATAATTAATAATCCCCACGTTTTTTGATGAACGTCTTTCAAAGGCTCAATTGTGCTCTTCACAAAAATGTATCCTTGTTTCCCTGCTACATCTTGCACGAACACCGCATGGTAAAATTCATTATTTTGATCTGTTTCTTTCGTAATGACTTTATTTCTTTGTTTCGTTGTTTCAGAGGAAAGTTCTTTTATTATCCCTTGGCTAAAAGCAGACGGTTCTCCCCCGCTATATTGAACTTTCTTTTTCTCATCTACAAAGGCAATAGAAGCCTGAATTTTTTCTTCTAGCTTTTTAAATATATATGGATTTTTTAAAACATCATCAAAACCTTGTTCTTCTGCTAATACCGCAACATACTCTGTCTCTTTTACCATTCTCTCTTTCGCATGATCTATATAATAGTTTTCAAACACGGTTTCCAGCAATAAACCGAGTCCGACTAAAATAAAAACAATAAGAGAAACAAATGTAAAAAGAAGCCTGGAACGAAATTTATTCATCCCCTTTTGGCTCCTCTAATTTATATCCTAAACCACGTATCGTTTTAATGTACGTCGGTTTTTTCGTATTTTGTTCAATTTTATCGCGCAAATGGCTAATATGAACGTCAACAATTCGTGTATCACCAGCGAAATCATAATTCCATACAGCACTTAATAATTGATCACGCGTTAATACGCGACTTTTATTTTTCGCAAGATAAACAAGTAGTTCAAATTCTTTTGGTGTTAATTCAAGCTTTCTTCCTTGGAAATAAGCCTCATAAAACTCCGGTAAAATTTTAAGTTCAGCAATTGTAATGCTCTCTTCATCTGACGATTCTGTAACTTGCTCTTCTTGTTGTAATTTCGTGCGGCGTAAAATTGCCTTCACACGCGCGACAACTTCCCTTGGACTAAATGGCTTCGTCATATAATCATCCGCCCCAAGTTCAAGACCTAGCACCTTATCAAACTCATCATCTTTTGCTGTCAACATTAAAATCGGCGTCATAACGCGCTGCAATCGTAATTCTTTACATACTTCCATACCATCCATTTTTGGAAGCATTAAATCTAATATAATTAAATCTGGACGTTCTGTTGTCGCTTTTTGAAGCGCCATTTCTCCATCCATCGCTGTTATCACTTCAAAACCAGCTTGTTGTAAATTAAATTCGATTAAAGTTAAGATAAACTCCTCATCATCAACTACTAAAATACGATTGTTCATTCTTTTCCTCCAAGTTATAGACTTGAAACCTTCTTCATCCTAGTATTTTCCCCGTTATTCTCATCATACTAGAAAACAAGGTCCCTCTCAATATAATTGTCTATTCATGGATTCGGATTGCGCAATTAACTTGTAGTGATCCATACTTTATACACTTCTATATCTTTATTAAATTCAATACTCGTATGGATATGATATTCTCGACTTTGCGCTAAGAAAAAGATACAGCGTACGCTATTTTATAATCTAGCGTTTCATATCCATCAAATAGTCTTCCATACATTTCATTCGCAACCCCGTCCGCCCATACTTCAGCTTCTCTTATCGTTTCAAAGATAACGTCTTCTCTCTTCCACTTCATCTTAAAAAAACCCTTTAATTGACTTTAATTACCAATTAATATATTATTAATTTTAATATATTAATAAATGCAATAAAGGAGCTATTATGCGAATATTACTATCTATTTTAACTTTATTAGTAACATGTTTCCTTACTTTTAACGTACCGAGCTGGGATACGATTAAAACGGGGTGTTCAGATTTTGCTGAAGGGTTCAAAGAGGGATTCTTCAACTAAAAATAGCGTTAGCCCCCTTATGAAAGGTATGCTAGCGCTATTCACATTTTCATGTTTTAAAAATTATCTAATGCTTTTTCCATAATAGAGACTGATTTGTAAGGTGGTGTTACTGTTAATGAGCCTTTCACAACAGTATCCCCTTTTTCATCATGAGCAGATACAAGCATATCAATTGTATGTTCCTCCTCAGAAACAGCCACAACTTCAAAGTGGATTTGTAACGTTTCATAATGGTGAACATGCTTCACGAACGTAAGGTCCTTTCTCGTAATATGACTACCTGGACCTGGTAAATATTTCGTAACTGCCGTTGTAATCATTCCAGTTAGCATAATGCTTGGTACAATCGGCTTTTCATACGGAGTTTGGGATGCGTAATCATGCTGAATATATAATGGATTGGCATCATTCGTTAACCCTAAGTACAATAACAAATCTTTATCCTCAATTTTTTCAGTGATAGATAATTTCTCTCCTACTGTAATTTCATCCATTTTACGACCAATTTGAACTTTTTTCTTTAACATGTTACAACCCCCTCCGATTTTTTCACCTTATTATCCTACTAAAAGCGATACTTGATCCGACATTTACTATGATGAGGGCAATGTATAGTATAAATCTACAGTTTCATTATAGGATATTACAAATGATAGCGTTTTCATGTTATTTCAAAAAAACATTTGTATAAATAGTAGAAAAAGATTCGGGGCCCCGAATCTTTTTCTACTTATATTTAATGATTAAACAAGAACCTTCATAACATTACGTACAGATTCTACAGAGCGATCTAACGCTTCTTTTTCATCTGCAAGAAGTTCTAATTCAATAATTTTTTCAATTCCGTTACCACCTAGAATTACTGGTACCCCTAAGTAAAGGTCACTATAACCGTATTCACCTTCAAGGTACGCAATAGCCGGTAATACACGGCGTTGATCTTTTAAGATTGCTTCTGTCATTTCAACTAAAGAAGCAGCTGGTGCGTAATATGCACTACCGTTTCCTAATAAGCCTACAATCTCGCCGCCACCTTTACGGGTACGTTCTACGATTGCTTCTAAACGCTCTTTCGGAATTAACGTTTCTAACGGAATGCCACCTGCATAAGAATAACGTACAAGAGGTACCATATCGTCACCGTGTCCACCAAGAACAAATCCTGTAATGTCTTTCACAGAAAGATTTAATTCTTGTGCGATGAATGTACGGAAACGAGCTGTATCTAATACGCCCGATTGACCGATAACACGCTCTTTCGGGAATCCAGCTTCTTTAAATACAGAATATGTCATTGCATCAACTGGATTTGTTAACACAACAATAATTGCATTTGGTGAATGTTTTGCAATGTCGCGCGTAATACTTTTCATAATTTTGGAGTTTGTTGCTACTAAATCATCACGGCTCATACCAGGCTTACGCGCAATACCTGCTGTAATCACAACAACGTCAGAATCAGCAGTATCTGCGTAATCAGATGTTCCAATAATGTTAGCATCAAAACCTTGTACTGGGCTCGCTTCTAACATATCTAACGCTTTCCCTTTTGTTGGATTTTCCAGCTGTGGAATGTCCACTAATACAACATCTGCAAGTTCTTTTTGTGCTAATAAGAATGCTGTTGTTGCTCCTGTAAATCCTGCACCGATGACTGAAACCTTCTTGCGTTTGATTGTCATAATTTACCCCCCGCTTTAATTATGCGTTTTTGATTATCGCTACATCCATGTTTTTAATAAGTTCATTAGCGAACTCAGAACATTTCACTTCTGTTGCACCTTCCATTAAGCGTGCGAAATCATAAGTTACTACTTTTGAAGCAATTGTTTTCTCAACTGAAGCAGTTACTAATTTCGCAGCTTCGTTCCATCCTAAGTGCTCTAATAATAATACACCAGAAAGAAGAACTGAAGATGGGTTTACTTTATCTAAACCTGCATATTTTGGAGCTGTACCGTGCGTAGCTTCAAAGATAGCATGTCCAGTTACATAGTTAATGTTTGCACCAGGTGCAATACCAATTCCACCTACTTGTGCAGCAAGTGCATCAGAGATGTAGTCTCCGTTTAAGTTCATTGTTGCAACAACATCGAACTCACGTGGACGAGTTAAAATTTGTTGTAAGAAGATGTCTGCAATAGAATCTTTTACGATGATTTTTCCAGCTACTTCAGCGTCTGCCATCGCTTTATTCGCTGCATCTTTGCCATCTTTCTCAACGATACGATCATATTCAGCCCAAGTAAATACTTTGTCGCCGAATTCTTGTTCCGCTACTTCGTAACCCCAGTTTTTGAAAGCACCTTCTGTAAATTTCATAATGTTTCCTTTATGAACTAATGTAACAGAAGAGCGTTTTTCGTTAATTGCATATTGAATTGCAGCACGAACAAGACGCTTTGTCCCTTCTTCTGAGATTGGTTTAATACCAATACCAGATGTTTCTGGGAAGCGGATTTTATTAACACCCATTGCTTCTTTTAAGAAAGCAAGAACTTTTTCTGCTTCTGGAGATCCTTGCGCATATTCAATTCCAGCATAAATGTCTTCTGTATTTTCACGGAAAATAACCATATCAGTATCTTCCGGACGTTTTACAGGTGAAGGAACACCTTCAAAATAACGAACTGGACGTAGACATACATATAAATCTAATTCTTGACGAAGTGCTACGTTTAGAGAACGAATACCACCGCCAACTGGAGTTGTAAGTGGACCTTTAATCGCGATTAAATATTCACGAATTAAATTTAAAGTTTCTTCTGGTAACCACTCGCCTGTTTGGTTGAATGCTTTTTCCCCTGCAAGCACTTCTTTCCAAACGATTTTCTTCTCACCATCATAAGCTTTTTCAACTGCTGCTTCTAGTACACGAGATGCAGCTGCCCAAATATCAGGACCAATTCCATCTCCTTCGATAAATGGAATAATCGGATTGTTTGGTACATTCATAACACCATTAGTTACAGTAATTTTTTCACCTGTCGTCAATGTGATAACCCCCATGTTTGAAATTTCATATGTATGAAACTGAGGGAATAACCCCTCAGTTCAAACCGTTAGTCAAATTAAAATATTCTAATCATTACATCTTTCCGAAAAAATCAGACTTTTGAAAGCGTATTTTCACTATCAAAATAGTGTTATTCGCTTATCGTTGTGCAATTGGAACATACACTTGATGTGTTGGTCCATTATAATCAGCACGCGGACGGATTAAACGGTTATTTTCATATTGTTCTAGAATATGAGCTAACCAGCCTGACATACGGCTAATTGCAAAAATAGGTGTAAATAAGTCATGGTCAATTCCTAAACAATGGTATACAGAAGCTGAATAGAAATCAACATTTGGTGGAAGACCTTTTTCTTTTGTTACAATGTCTTCAATTTTGATAGACATATTATACCATTTCTCTTCTCCTAAAAGCACGCATAATCTCTTAGACATTTCGCGTAAATGTTTTGCACGCGGATCACCCTGCTCATATACACGGTGGCCAAAGCCCATGATTTTCACTTTATTTTGAAGAGCATTATGAATATATGATTCTACATTTTCTTCTTCGCCAATTTCAGTTAACATCTTCATTACATTTTCATTTGCCCCACCGTGAAGAGGACCTTTTAACGCACCGATTGCTGCTGTAATGCCAGAATATACATCTGAAAGTGTAGCTACACAAACGCGTGCAGTAAATGTAGAAGCGTTTAACTCATGATCTGCGTGAAGTACAAGCGCCTTATCAAAAGCTTCAATTTCAACTTCATTTGGCTCGCGATCATTTAACATGTACAAGAAGTTTGCAGCTAATGATAAATCATTTCTAGGCTCAACAACATCTAAACCTTTACGGATTCTTGCGTAAGCAGCAACTAAAGTACCCACTTGAGCCTGTAATTTAACCGCTTTCAAATAATTGGACTTTTCATCCATAATTTCAGCGCTCTCATCGTATAATGATAGCATGGAAATTGCAGTTCGTAAAACAGACATCGGATGTGCGATTTTTAAATCTACTTGTTTCAAATATGCTAAAATCTCACCTGGAACTTTATAGTATTCCGATACAATCTCATTAAATTTCGCTAGTTCTTGCTCGTTAGGAAGCTTGCGATGCCATAATAAGTACACTACTTCTTCAAATGTAGCATTCTCAGCTAAATCATCAATATTATACCCAACATAAGTTAATGTATCATCAATAATAGAGCTCACAGATGATGTTGTTGCTACTACCCCTTCTAAACCTCGAATAACAGTCATGACATTCTCTCCTTTTCCTGAAAATTCTCCCAACCTTGCTTCTTATATCTATTTGCTCCCCTTTTGAATTATGAACGCCCGTTCACTCTTTAGGCAAGCAAAATGCACGATCATGCAAATTTGTTGCGATGTTCCCCTCTTATTGTCCATTGTCTACATGGAAAGCATGAGCGTGAATGTCTCCCCGAATCCTCACGCTCAAAACAACAAGTTAGTGAGGAAAATGAATTCCGAAGAGTTTTATGATAAAAACAACATAAAACAATATCATTATAAAATTGTTTTATGTTGTTTTTATTTTATCTGGTGTAAAGTCTCTGCTGTTATGTAACTTTTCAAAGTTTCTAATCCTATTATAAACAATTATCTGACTTTTGTGAACAGAAAGAATTCAAAAATTTTATATTACTATAAAATTCCTTATTTAAACATCTGTATAATACTCATTACTGCATAGGCAATTCCAGCCCCAATTAATGGACCTACAGCGACCCCATTAAATAAAGCAACTGCTATAATTGTCCCGAAAACGAGCGCAGTTGTAATATGAGGATCTGTCGTTAATAATTGTACGCCACCTTTTGCTAACAAAGCAACTGCTACCCCTGAAGCTAAAGCAATCCATGCATAATACGATTTCGCTGCTTCTCCAAGTTGCTTAAATCCTATTTCCCCCGTCGCAATCGGTACGAGTACTGCTATTGTAATAACCGTAACACCGAGGTTAATCCCTTTCGTTTGTAGATAAGGAAAGACTTTATCCCCTAGAAATGTAAATTTTAATAGAAATAACACACCAATAGCTACAGTAAGCGATTGGTTTTTCGCAATAAGTCCTATAATAAGTAGTATGAATAAAAATAACGTTGACTGACTAATCATGTTTGCACTTCCTTTCTGAAAATAATGAACTCATTTCCAAACAAAAATACCTTTAAACCTATCGTTATACATGCTATATCGATGCCTATTCAACATGAATCACTTCATTTTTTTACGCATTTTAAAATGACAAACTGAGACTTTCACCATCCAAATGTAAGCATGTATACATTTTAAAAAACGGGCGTCTCTCCTTTCTTTTCTAATTAGAAACAGGTAAAATAAAAAGAAGAGAAAATGAAGTTTTTACCATATAGTAGAAGCATCAACACCACGCTTTCACAGTCACTCACATACTGAAAAAGCAGGAAAATCCATCATTCCACTATAACATAAAGTGAAACTTTAATCAGTGGGGCACACTCGTTATAAGTTGAACGAATTAGGATAATCCAAATTGGAATGGGAGGTATACATCTTTGAATCGAAACTTACTATATATGATATTGCGACTCGTATTTGTCATTATAGCGACGGTAGCCGGGTTCTATGCATTACTATATATGTCAGGACTTATCTATCCTTTTATTATCGCTTTCGCATTTGCTTATTTAATTAATCCTGTCGTCAATTTCCTGAATCAAAAACTACAATTTCCTCGCGCACTCGCAGTACTCGTTAGCTTAATTCTCGTATTTGGAGCTATCGTCGGACTCGTTACATATCTTGTAACAGAAGCAATATCTGCCACAACATACTTACTACAACTTGTTACAGTAAAATTTCCGGATATCGTTGCATTCGCTCAGCAGTTTGCACTTAATCATATTATGCCTCTCTACGATGATTTAATCTCTAAATTTAATCATCTTGGGGAACCGCAGCGCTATACGATTACACAAAACATTCAAAACTTAGGAACCGAAGCAACGACGCAAATGAAAGAACTTTTAACCGCTATTATAAGCGGGTTAACAAATTTCATTAGTGCACTACCAACTACTTTAACTGTACTTGTATTCGTTTTATTAGCCACTTTCTTCATTAGTTACGATTGGCATCGTCTTGCTCAGAAAGTAAGAAAGTTTTTGCCCAACCGTGTTCATGGCTATGGAAAAACTATTTTTGTGGATTTAAGAAAAGCTTTATTCGGTTTTGTTAAAGCACAACTTACACTCGTATCTATGACAACTGTTATTGTACTAATCGGACTTTTAATATTACGCGTACCATACGCCATTACTATCGCGATTATTACAGGGGTTGTAGATTTACTCCCGTATTTAGGAACAGGAGCTGTCTTCGTTCCTTGGGTTATATACGTATTTTTCACTGGAGACACTGCTTTCGCCATCGGTCTTCTCATTTTATACATCGTCGTGATTGTCCAAAGACAAATTATGGAGCCAAAGGTACTTTCATCTAATATCGGTCTTGATCCATTAGCAACACTGATTGCTCTCTTTGTCGGCTTTAAGCTCTTTGGCTTCTTAGGATTAATCATCGGTCCAGTCACCTTAGTACTACTTAATACATTGCACAAAGCTCGTGTATTCCATGATTTGTGGAAATATATTAAAGGCTCACCTTCAAAATAATAGTTTCTAATTCATACACAACCAAAAACTTACATGTAATCAGTGGGAAATTCCCACTGATTATTCCTTGTACTTATTTTTCATACTCATTACATAAAACAAGAGAATTGCACTCAAAAAAGATAATTCTCTTGTTTTTTTGCATAAAAAACGCATATTTCGTGGTGTTTTTACATATTTATTCTATTAATTTTATAATTATTACTTACATTTATTACTTTTTATGTAAATGAATAAATATACAAAATAGCACAGAATAAGACTTAAACTGACCATTTCCCTGCTCTTATTTAACTTTTTTCGTTCCAATTCATTCTTTTACATACAAAAACAATCTTAAGTTCAGATTCCCACTTTAAACACACTGATTAAGAGCTAATAACTCCTCAAATCGAAAAAATACACAACAAATACAATAAAGTAAAACTTTAATCTACAAGGATCCTATCCCCATCGATTATTAACCGTCACATTCGCCGCATATTAAAACACATCTTTCGTTAACTGAACTTTAACCACCCTCTCATCCTGTTGCAGATAAAAAAATAGTACTTAGATCGCTATGATCTAAGTACTATTTCTGCACAATAATAGTAGAGTTCTTTCTAAACTTCCATTCCATCCACTTCATAACAAACGGTTTCAACAAAGCCCTCGTCACAGGAATAACAAAGATAAAACCCATTATATCCGTTACATATCCAGGAAGCACTAAAAGAATACCCCCTACAAAGATAAAAATACCATCTAAAACCGCTGCTCCTGGCATTTCTCCTCTATTCAACTTAGATTGAATCTCTCCAAGTACTTTAAACCCTTGTCTTTTCGCCAAATACACACCTACAACGCCTGTAAATACGATCATAGCGAACGTAGACCACAAACCTATTACATGACTCGATCCAATTAAGACTGTAATCTCAATAGCCGGTATTAATATAAACAAGAATAGTAACCACTTCATAGTTCTACACTCCTTTCATATCCTATCACTTTAAACACCCTCACAACGTCCATATACACCATATAAAAGCTAAACGCACTTTCCCATCAAACTTCATAACAAACAGCTTTTAAAAGCAATTTCAGACGTTTAAAGCTAGTTTCACCTCATTTTTGTGTAAAAAAAAAGAGAAGGACTCCGATCCTTCTCTCCGTATTACTTATAGCACTTCCGCATGTCCATTATAAACAATTCCGCGTGCTGCATCAACTGTTACTTCTTGGCCATTTTTTAAAGTTGCTGTTACGCCGTTTACACCAACGATAACAGGAATACCGATTGATACACCTACAACAGCCGCATGGCTTGTTAGGCCGCCTTCTTCTACAACTAGAGCAGCAGCTTTTTCAATTGCAGGAATCATATCTTTATCAGTGCTTGTTGTAACAAGGATATCACCTTCGTTTACGTTTGCTACAGCTTCAGCAGCTGTTTTCGCTACAACTACTTTACCTTTTGCAGCTTTACGACCGATTCCTTGTCCTTTAGCAACTTCTTCACCAACAACGTGGATTTTCATTAAGTTTGTTGTACCAGTTTCAGCAACTGGAACACCAGCAGTGATTACTACAGTGTCTCCAAGTCCGATTAGACCTGCATCCATACCTGTTTGAATCGCTGTATCTAACATTTCGTCAGTAGAAGCTGCACGCTTCTCAGCCATAAATGCTTGTACACCCCAAACAAGTGCAAGACGACGTCCTACTTGCTCGTCAGATGTTACAGCTACGATTGGAGATTTTGGACGGTATTTAGAGATCATTTTCGCAGTATATCCACTTTCTGTTGGAGCTACGATTGCAGCTACATCAAGAGCAAGTGCTGTATGCGCAACAGATTGGCTAATTGCATCTGTAATTGTTGGAGTGAACTCTTTAATACGTTTTTTGAACATATCTTCATATTGTAATGATTTTTCAACACGTACTGCAATGTTAGCCATCATTGTTACTGCTTCTACTGGGTATTGTCCAGCAGCTGTTTCACCTGAAAGCATGATTGCGTCTGTACCATCGAAGATTGCGTTAGCTACGTCACTTGCTTCCGCACGAGTTGGACGTGGGTTACGTTGCATAGAATCTAACATTTGTGTTGCAGTAATAACTGGTTTACCTAACACGTTACATTTTTTGATTAGACGTTTTTGTACTAATGGTACTTCTTCTGGTGGAATTTCTACACCCATATCACCACGAGCTACCATTAAACCGTCAGAAACCTCTAAGATTGAATCGATGTTGTCGATACCCTCTTGGTTTTCGATTTTTGGTACGATTTGGATGTATTGAGCGTTATGCTCTTCTAGTAATTCACGGATTTCTAATACGTCAGCTGCTTTACGTACGAATGAAGCTGCGATGAAATCAACTTTTTGCTCGATACCGAAGATGATATCTTTTACGTCTTTTTCAGTGATACCAGGAAGCTTAATGCTTACGTTTGGTACGTTAACACCTTTTTTATTTTTTACAGTTCCGCTGTTAAGAACTTTTGTACGGATGTTTCCGTCAGCTTTTTCGATTACTTCTAGCTCGATAAGACCGTCATCGATTAGAATACGAGAACCTGGGTTTACATCGTCATAAAGACCAGCATAAGATACAGAGAACTTCTCTGCAGTACCTAATACTTGCTCAGTAGAAATAACTACTTCTGCACCTGTCACAAGCTCAGCTTGTCCGTCTACGAAGTCGTGAGTACGGATTTCTGGACCTTTTGTATCAAGTAAGATACCAACTGTTTTACCAGTTTTCTTTGAAGCTTCACGAATGTTTTTAATACGAGCGCCGTGTTCTTCATGGCTACCATGAGAGAAGTTTAAACGAGCAACGTTCATACCTGCTTCGATTAATTGCTCTAATTTTTCAATACTTTCACTAGCAGGACCTATAGTACATACAATTTTAGTTTTACGCATATTGCACCTCCGAAAATTATGAAACCGTTCCCAAATATCCGACATTACGCCGATTAGATGGATAATTCTTTAGATAATTGACACATATCTTTATCGATTGTATGTTTTTGAGCTAACGCTTCGATAATGTCATGATCAACAAGTTTATTATTTTGAATACCTACACAACGTCCACCTTTACCAGCAATTAACAATTCAACTGCTCTTGCACCAAGACGACTTGCTAATACACGGTCTTGTGCACTTGGTGATCCACCACGTTGTACGTGACCTAATACAGTTACACGAGTATCAAAGTTTGTTGCTTCTTCAATGTGCTTACCGAAGTCAATTGCACTTCCAACACCTTCAGCTACAACGATAATACTGTGTTTTTTACCACGTTCACTACCGCGTTTCAGACGAGCGATAACCTCATCCATGTCATACTCTTCTTCTGGAATTAAGATTGTCTCCGCACCATCAGCTAAACCAGCCCATAATGCGATATCACCAGCGTGACGTCCCATTACTTCGATAACATATGTACGTTCATGAGATGTAGCTGTGTCACGAATTTTATCAATTGCATCAATAACAGTATTTAAAGCTGTATCGAAACCAATTGTAAAGTCTGTTCCAGGGATATCATTGTCGATTGTACCTGGTACACCAACACATGGGAATCCTTGTTCAGTTAATTTTTTAGCGCCTTGGTAAGAACCATCTCCACCAATAACAACAAGTCCTTCGATACCGTGTTTCTTTAATTGCTCGATACCTTTTAGTCGTACTTCTGGGTCTTTAAACTCAGGACATCTTGCTGTATATAATTTCGTACCACCGCGGTGGATAATATCGCCAACAGAACCTAGTTCTAATTTTTCAATGTGACCAGAAATTAATCCAGCGTATCCATGGTAAATACCATATACTTCAATATCATGGAAAATCGCTTTACGAACAACTGCACGAATGGCAGCATTCATACCAGGTGAATCTCCACCACTTGTTAATACACCAATACGTTTCATTTGTACTCACCTCATAAAGATTATTTGCCTTATAATAAAATAACACGAAAAAATATAAAAATACAATGGAGAAGATGTGTCTTTTCATAATAAAAACGTGCATTCGCGAAGTGGAACGCACGCTTTTCTTATTTTATCCAAATGGAAGCGTTTGAAAACGAAACTTGCCCAATTTTCATATATTTTTCATAACGTTTTTCGATTAATTCATCTTTCGAAATTCCGTTTAATTGTTCAAAAGTTTTTCTAAGCATTAAATCTATATTTTCTGACTGTTTCAAAACATTACGGTGTGCTCCACCTTTTGCCTCTGGAATAATTTCGTCAATTACACCTAATTCTTTCAAATCTGCTGCTGTAATTCTCATCGCCTCTGCAGCTTCCTTTGCTTTTCCTGCATCTTTCCAAAGAATTGCCGCTGCACCCTCTGGCGTAATAACAGAATAAGTGGAATTTTCTAGCATATGAATGTAATCTCCTACTCCAAGACCTAGTGCACCACCACTACCACCTTCGCCGATAACGATACAAATAACAGGCACCGTTAAGCCTGCCATTTCAAATAAATTGCGGGCGATCGCTTCACTTTGACCACGTTCTTCAGCAGCTTTACCAGGATAAGCTCCTTTCGTATCAATAAAACAAATAATTGGACGATTGAACTTTTCCGCCTGCTTCATTAAACGCAATGCTTTTCGATATCCTTCTGGGTGAGGCATCCCAAAATTACGGCGAATATTTTCTTTCGTATCTTTTCCGCGTTGATGCCCGATTACAGTTACAGGCATCCCTTTATACTTCGCAATGCCGCCGACAATCGCTGCATCATCGCCAAATAGACGATCTCCATGACATTCAAAAAAATCAGTAAATAAGTGCTCAATATAATCGAGCGTTGTCGGTCGTTCTGCATGACGAGCAATTTGAACACGGTCCCATACTTTCATATTGCCGTATATATCTTCCTCTAAATTTTCTAGCTTGTCTTCCAAAATACGAATCTCCTCACTGAAGTCCATCTGGCTGTTTTTCGTATAGTCTTTCAGTTCACGAATCTTATTTCTTAGCTCAACAACTGGTTTCTCAAATTCTAGCTCTGCCATACAGCCATTTCCCCTCCTTGATGAACTTCTAAAATCTTACGAAGCGATTCTCTCATATCATCACGATGTACCACCGCATCTAATTGACCATGTTCTAGTAAGAATTCTGCCGTTTGGAAATCTTCCGGTAGTTTCTCACGCACCGTTTGTTCAATTACACGTCTACCAGCAAATCCGATCAGCGCCCCTGGTTCTGCAAGATTATAATCACCAAGTGAAGCGAAACTCGCTGAAACCCCGCCCGTCGTTGGGTGAGTCATAACAGAAATAAATAATCCTCCTGCATTACTATGCTTTTTCAAAGCTACGCTTGTTTTTGCCATTTGCATTAAACTTAATATCCCTTCTTGCATACGGGCACCACCCGAAGCAGTAAAGATAATAAATGGAACTTGTAAGTCGTATGCCTTTTCAACCGCACGGGCAATTTTTTCTCCTACAACAGAGCCCATGCTCCCCATTCGAAAACGAGAATCCATTACTGCAACAACAACAAGCATGTCATCAATTGTTCCTTCACCAGTTACAACCGCTTCGTTCAAGTCAGTCTTCTTACGATCGCTCTCTAGTTTCTCTTCATAATCTGGAAACTCGAGTGGATTTAATGAAACCATTTCTTTGTCATACTCACGGAATGACCCTTCGTCCAATATACTATCAAGACGTTCCCATGCATTCATAGGATGATGATATCCACAATTCACACATACTTTTAAATTTTTTAGAAGCTCTTTCGTATACATGATTTTTTTACATTTCGGACATTTTGTCATAACGCCGTCTGGTACATCTTTTCGTACTTGTTCTGAAGGTATTGCAGCGTACTTTTTCTTTTTCACGAATAAATCTCTTAGCACAATTTGACCCCCTTCGTTGAGAGCTAAGGTTAGCGTAAGAAGAAAATTGGGCTAACACCAAAGTTTGATGTTAGCCTTATCTTCTCAATCTGTCTAATAACCTCACTCTTTACGTTTAACTTTAACCGCTACGCGATAGAATGTTTGTCATAACGTGTCATGGTCATTTCGACAAATTTTATACATTACGAGTGAAACTGTATATTCTCTACTAATTCATCGTAAATTTTTAGTGCATCATTTTCTTGTTTTTCTTCCAAAATAGCGTAAAGCTTTCTATACATATCGATAGAATCTCCTGAAACTTTACAAGAAAGCGTTGATACGTAATCATTTACGATCATCCAAATGCGATATAGTAAATAATTATCGACTTGTTCAATAAGTGTTTTAAAGAACGTTTGGTGAAGCATTGGAACTGAGTTTTCATTTCCTTCAAGCACTTGATGTAATTTACTTAGCACTTTAGAAAACATTTCTTTCGGTAAATTACATACAATTCGAATCATATCTTTCTCAAGCAATCGTTTTGTTTGTAATAAATCACGAATTGTTTTCTCATCTTGCAGCAAGAACGGAGCAATCAATTGTACAAGACCGTTATCGTAAAAGTTTCGAATAAACGTCCCTTCACCACGTCTCGTTTCAATTAATCCTACAAGTTCTAAAGCACGCAACGCTTCTCTTACAGAGGAACGTCCTACGTTTAAACGTGAACTTAACTCACGCTCAGACGGCAAACGATCCCCTGCTACCAATCCATCCTCTTCCATAATGGAACGGATTTTTTTTACAATTTCGAGATATACTTTTGTATTTGATGATGTCAATGGAAATTCCTCGCTTATTCTTTACCAATCAGCGCTAATTGTTTTGTTTTCTCAGCAACTTCATTTGGATCTACTTGACGGCGAGCTACCCCTGTCTCCATTGCAGCTTTTGCAACGTAAGCTGCTACTTGAGGCGCTACACGCGCGTCAAACGGTGCTGGAATGATATAGTCTGCATTTAACTCATCTTCTGCTACAAGCTCAGCAATAGCTTGTACAGCTGCCATCTTCATTTCTTCGTTAATTTGTGTCGCATGTACGTCAAGTGCACCGCGGAAAATACCAGGGAACGCTAGTACATTATTTACTTGGTTTGCGAAGTCAGAACGACCCGTTCCAACAACAGCTGCGCCCGCTGCTTTTGCCAATTCTGGCATAATTTCTGGAACTGGATTCGCCATTGCAAAAATAATTGCATCGTCATTCATTGTACGAACCATCTCTTCTGTTAATGCACCTTCTGCAGATACACCAATGAATACGTCCGCACCTTGTACAACATCAGCTAAAGAACCTTCGATACGATTCTTATTTGTATATTTTGCCACTTCATCCTTCACCGGATTCATACCTGTAGGACGACCATCATAGATTGCCCCTTTACGGTCACACATAATAATGTCGCGTACGCCATAGCGATATAAAAGTTTAATAATTGCAATACCTGCTGCACCTGCGCCATTTGCGACAACTTTAATGTCAGACATTTTCTTTCCAACTAGTTTTAGCGCGTTCACAAGACCCGCTACTGTTACGATAGCTGTTCCGTGTTGATCATCATGGAAGATAGGAATATTTGTTTCTTTTTTCAAACGTTCTTCAATAATGAAGCAGTTTGGTGCTGCGATATCCTCTAAGTTAACGCCGCCAAAAGTTGGCTCCATTAATTTTACAGTTTCAACAATTTTATCTACATCGTTTGTATTTAAGGCAATTGGGAATGCATCTACACCAGCAAAGCTCTTGAATAATACAGCTTTACCTTCCATTACTGGAAGAGATGCTTCAGGTCCGATGTTACCAAGACCAAGTACAGCCGTTCCATCTGTCACAACTGCTACCATATTTCCCTTCATCGTATATTCATATACCTTACTTTTATCGTCATAAATTTCTTTACAAGGTTCTGCAACCCCTGGAGAATATGCAAGACTTAAATCTTTTGCATTTTCTACTTTTACTTTTGATACAGTTTCTAATTTTCCTTGATGCACTTTATGCATGTGAAGTGCTTCTTCACGAAGTGTTGACAAACTATCCACTCTCCTCAAATTATTCTTGCTGATATCAATTTCTCCAAGTGGTCTGACCACGAACACTACTACTATAATAATCGAAGTGTAGGGAAATTGTCCATTATATTTTCACAACCACATTTTCTTCCCCGACAATTTCACGAAGTGCTCCTAAACATTCTTCACTTGGATGAATCGATAAACTTCGTGATAATTGTACCATTTTATGTTCCTTTTCATAATAAATTAGTACTTTCGCAAAACCCGAATAGTCAAACAATATTTTAGTAACCTGATTTAAAAGCTTTTTCTCATATTGAGATGGCAATTTCACGTAAACAGACGCATCTTTCTTTTCTTCATACACATCCATTTCTTCTAACGGATATAGTCCATTTACAATCCATTGTAGCTTATGATTTCTAAGCTCAATCATGCCGTCAACTAAAACAATTGCTCCTTCTTGTAACTTATCTGAGAAATGTATATACGTTTCGGGGAAAAGAACTGCTTCCATTTCATCATTTTGATCACAAAATGTAATAAATGCCATCTTTTGCAACTTTTTCGTACGAATCACTCTCACGCTTGTTATGTACACGATAGCTCTTTGTACTTTTTTCTTATGTCGCATCGCCTGAGCGAGAGTTGGAATTTCTAATTCTTTCGCTAACTTCACATACTGCGCTGTCGGATAGCTTGATAAATAAAAACCTAGTACTTCCTTCTCTTTATTTAACTGTTCAATAAAAGAGAGCTCTTCTCCTTGTACGTATTTTGATTTCGGAACAGCATCTCCTAAATCACGTGCAAGATTGGCATACTCTAACGCTCCTTTAAGACTTTTCCATAAATTCGTTCTCGAAACACCGAAATCGTCAAAACACCCAGACCAGACGAACGCCTCTAAATTTCGCTCTGTTACAAACTTTGATGGCATGCGCAGACAAAATTCAAATAAATCTTCAAACATTTTTTTCTCTCGTTCTTCGATTAATGCTGTCACTGTAGCCATTCCGATGTTTCGAATGGAAAGTAAGCTGTAACGTATTGCATTTCCTTCTATTTGGAAATTGTAACCACTTTTCTGAAGAGACGGCGGCAAAACATGAAAACCTTTTCGCTTCGTTTCGCGTATATACTGCACAATCTTATCTTCATTTCCAATTGCACTCGATAATAGTGCCGTCATAAATTCCAGCGTATAATTCGCTTTTAAGTAAGCAAGCTGATATCCAATCATACTGTAGGCTACAGCGTGACTTCGGTTAAATCCGTAATTTGCAAATCTTACAATTAAATCATAAATTTTCTCTGCAGATGTCTCGTCATAACCATTTTGTAAACACCCTTGCACAAAATGCTTACGTTCCTGATCTAAAATATCACGATTTTTTTTACTCACTGCACGGCGTAATAAATCGGCTTCTCCGAGCGAGAAACCCGCCAACTTCGACGCGATTTGCATAATTTGTTCTTGGTATACAATTACACCGTATGTTCTTTCTAAAATCGGCTTTAAGTCCGGATGTAAATATTCAATTTGTCTTTTTCCGTGTTTTGATTCAATAAAGGTTGGAATTTGTTCCATCGGTCCTGGTCTATATAACGAGTTAACAGCAACAATATCTTCAAATTCATTCGGCTTTAACCCGCGAAGTACATTTCGCATACCACCTGATTCAAGCTGGAATACACCTGTTGTATCCCCTCTACCTAACAATTGGAATGTCTTTTCATCTTGAAGTGGTAAATTTCTTATATCAATTTCTTTTCCTGTTTTTTGCACGATAAACTTTATAATATTTTCAAGTAACGTTAAATTACGTAATCCTAAAAAGTCCATCTTGAGCAACCCAAGTTCTTCTAATGCATCAGCTGGGTATTGCGTAACATACACATCGTTATGCCCTTCTTGAATTGCAACACTTCCGGTTAATGGCTCTTGGCTCATAATAACGCCAGCTGCATGAATAGACGTATGACGCGGTAAGCCTTCTACACGTTTTGCAATTTCAAACACACGTTCATGCAAAAGGTTTCCTTGTATAAACTCACGGAGTGATTGCGATTCCTCATATGCATCTTTTAACGTTATACCAAGCTTTGATGGGATAAGTTTTGAGAATATGTCGATATCTCGCGGCGGAAGACCCATTACACGCGCAATATCTCTAATTGCCGCTTTCGCTGCCAGCGTCCCAAACGTTACAATTTGCGCAACACGAAGCTGACCATATTTATCCTTCACATATCGAATCATCTCATCACGTCTTATATCCGGAAAATCAATATCAATATCTGGAAGTGTCACACGCTCTGGGTTTAAAAACCTTTCAAATAATAGATCGTATTCAATTGGATCAATATCTGTAATTTCTAATACGTAAGAAACGAGTGAGCCAGCCGCTGATCCACGACCTGGTCCTGTTAAAATATGATTTTCATGCGCGTACTTCATAAAATCCCAGACAATGAGGAAATAATCACTAAATCCCATGCTAGAAATCACGTTTAATTCATGATTCAAACGCTTTATATGTACTTCTTTCGGCGTACCATAACGTTTTTGTAATCCTTCTTCACAAACGCGGCGCAAATACATATCATTCGTCTCGTTAGATGGAACAGGGAATTTCGGTAATTGATTTACATGAAACGGTATTTCTACTCTACAACGTTCTGCAATTTCTACTGTGTTATAAATCGCTTCTTCTACGTGAGAAAATAGGGCTTCCATTTCATCTGATGATTTTAAATAATATTGATCTGTTTTCAGCCTCGGCCTATCAGGATCCGTCATTTTCGTTCCACTTTCAACAGATAATAAACATTCATGAACAAGTGCGTCACTTTGATTGATGTAGCGTACATCGTTCGTCGCTACAACCGGAATATTTATCCTATTCATAAATGCAGGTAATTTTTCTTGCAGAAGCAGTTCATCTTGAATCGCATGATGCTGTAAACTCATATAAAAACTGCCGAACATATTTTGATACATACGAGCTACTTCTTCAGCTTGACTCTCTTTGTCTTCTAATAATAATTGTTCGATTTCCCCATCTTTACCTGGTGAAATAGCAATTAATCCTTTCGCATAATGTGCAAGCCATTTCTTAGGAATACCTTCTTTTGACTTCGTCATAATGCTACTAGAAATCTTTAATAAATTTTGATAACCTATTTCATTTTCAGCAAGTAAGACAAGCGGATAAGACTTTTCTTCTTCTTCACTAAAAATAGAAGCTGTTAAGCCGATAATAGGATGTATACCATGTTTCTTACATGCTTTATAAAACGGAATAACGCCATACATAACATTTTCATCCGTAATAGCTAGTGATGAATAACCGAGCTCTTTCGCCCTAACTACAAGTTCATCAATTTTACAAGCACTTTTTAATAAACTAAAAACGGTTTGACATTGTAAATGCACAAACTTCACTGTTGTACCCTCTCTTTACCTATTTGACTACTTTTATTATAGGTGAAGAGGAAAGAGGAAATCAAAACATACTTCTTATACTTTGTCCATATATATGAAGAAGAAAGGGGAATGACGATGGATGTAAGAGAACACACTTTTTTCTCTCTGCTTATTATTAGTTATTTTATTGCCTTTGGGGTTATACTTGGTGGTTCATTAATTGGTGGATTTGGTGCATTTCTTATCGGAAAACCAACCCTCACTTACATTAATCAATTCGCTCAAAATTTAAGAATTTGGGCACTCGTTGCAGCGATCGGCGGAACATTTGATACTTTTTATAGTTTTGAAAGAAGTTTCTTTGGCGGGGATATGAAAGATATCGTAAAACAAATTCTCCTTATTTTTTTCGCAACAGGTGGTATGCAAACTGGTCTTATTATTATTAAATGGCTAACGCAGGAGCATGTATGAGAGTACCAAGTGCCAATACAGCAAAAAGATGGTATTTAGTTTTAGCTGGGGCTGCTGTTGGGGGTGTATTGAGCTGGTTTATTTTTTTGTACATATACGGTGTTTTTCAAGAAGAACAAGCTAGTAAAATAGCAGAACAAAGAGAAATTATAGAAAAACAAGAAGCAAAACTCCACGTCCTTCTCGAAGATCAAGAAAAATTAAATACTGAAAATAAACGGCTCTTAACCATTCAAGAGATTAAAATAAAACTTATAAATCGAGAAAAATACGATTTAGACAACCTTACAATTGAAAACATGACTACTTCTATCCATAATGACCTCCAGCATCTTTTAACGAAAAACATACAAAGTATCGCAAAAAATAAAGACCTACTCAAAAAGGTAATCGAAAACAAAACGTACAAACATTACGATCGGCTATACCGGTTTAAAGTCGATACAATATCCTTTGATACCGTGCTGGAAATTAGCATTACGATAGAGAAAGAAAAATAAAGAAGGAGGGCTTTAGCACCACTCCTTCTTTTCGTTCTAACATATAATTTCTTATTTACAAATCTCACGTAAATCAGCAAATAGACGATCCGCTTCCTCCCAAGAAGATGCTTTTGCACCAGAAGCCATCGGATGCCCTCCGCCGTTATATTGCATTGCTAATTTATTTATAACTGGTCCTTTTGAACGAAGGCGAACACGAATCACATCGTCTTCCTCTAAAAATAGAACCCATGCCTTTAATCCATCAATATTACCAAGTGCTCCAACAACGCCGGATGCCTCAGAAGGAAGTACATCAAATTCTTCTAATACTTCTTTCGTTAATTTAATGTAAGCTGCTCCTTCTTCTACCATCGTAAAGTTTTGTAAAATATAACCGTTTAAACGAGCGATTTTTTCTTTTGTCTTATACATTTCATTGTATAAATCTGTGAATTTCACACCCATGTCAACAAGCTCACTTACGTAACGAAGTGTTTTTGCTGTTGTATTCGGGAATAAGAAACGACCTGTATCCCCAACAATACCCGCTAAAATAAGACGAGCTGCTTCTTTTGTTATTTTTAATCCTTTATCTTTTCCATAATTATAAAACTCATAAATCATTTCACTTGTAGAACTTGCTGTCGTATCTACCCACGTAATGTCTCCGTATGGATCTTCATTTGGATGATGATCAATTTTGATTAACATCTTCCCTTTTGTATAGCGTTGATCGTCAACACGTTCTTGGTTTGCTGTATCACAAACGATAACGAGCGCATTTTCGTATACACTATCTTCAATATCATCCATTACTCGTAAATATGCTAATGACGGTTCATTGTACCCAACCGTATAAATATTTTTCTTTGGAAACGATTCTTGTAGAATTGTACTAAGACCGCCCTGTGAACCTAACGCATCTGGATCCGGACGCACATGACGATGAATAATAATTGTATCAAACTCTTTAATTGCTCCTAAAATTTGCTCATGCATATGTATAATCTCCTTTTTATTCAACTTCTTCACTTTAACGTGCAGTAAAAGCCCAATGAATGTGGGCTAATCATTAGCGCGGAAACATCCCCACACTAATGAAAATCTCACTTTATCCTCCATTATAACGGAAAGTATTTCATACATGCGAACAATTGCTTTATAATAAAAATTAGAAAGTTTAGATATTTCTTTTTTCTCTACTATCTTTTCATAAAGCGATGGGAGTGTGCATGATGCCAGTATTAGTCTTCTGTATTATCGTCTCATTTATGTTGTACCTCTTCTACAAAACAAAATACTTTCGTACAAACCGCCCAATGGAGAAAGGTTGGCTCTCAGGAAAATCCGCAATGGCACTCGGTTCATTCGTCTTATTCTTCGGGATAAACCAATTCTTTTTAGAACTTTCAACCGCTCGTATTATCGTTGGTATCTTATTCGTTCTATTTGGCAGTGCAAGTGCCTTTAATGGATTTCGCCAATACAAACATTTCTTACCATTAGCAGTTGAAGAAGCCGAAGTCTATGAAGCAACGTAAAAAAGCATCAACATTGTGATGCTTTTTTACGTCCTCTAACTTTCAAAATCATATATGCGACAAACGCAGATGGTATATTAAATGGGTTGCCTTGCACATGAAGATGTAATTGTTCTTCCCCAAAAGACATTTTTTCGTATAGTTCTCGCTGAGATAATCCTGTTTTTTTCTTTTTTTCATGTAAACCTTGTAAGTATAAATATTGAATCGGTATCATTACAAGGAAGTAAAATAGTGCGATACTACCAAAAAAGAGTACTGTTGATGACATCATGCATACCACCTTTCAGAAATCCATTTTCTTACAATTGAATTATAACATAGTCTAGAATCCAAATGAATTAATATTCTGTTTTTTTATCAGACAATTGTCTTACTGTATAACTCCTCTTCCGCATACTGAATATATCGGCGAATGAAATAATCAGGATTCTTTTTAATAGGTTCAATATCAAGTCTTAATGGTATTTTCCCTGCCATATAAAAGATTCTTAAAGCAGTTCCAAGTCGAATGGCTGCTTCCGAAATATTTCCCCCATATCCCATCATGAAGTTCCCCCATGCCTCTTCTAACTGTCCAGAAGCAATTAAATGCAATCTAGGAACACCAATATCAAACTCTTTATACCCAAATCCACATTCATCAAAATCGAGTAAATACCAATCCTCTTTGTCTACAAGAATATTTCCAAAATGCATATCTCCGTGAACAAATTGTTTTTCTCCCAATTGAATTGAGTTTGTAAGTGCTTGTATTCTTTCTGCAATTCTCAAGCATTTATTTTTATCCTCATAAGATAAAAAAGAAGCATGTAATAAACATTGTAAAGGCTCATGAATCATCTTTTTCTCGCTATATATAGGTCTTTCATAACCCCTCCAAGTTTGCGGCACACTTTTAAGTACTCCATTTGCTTTTTCATGAAACATTCGCATGAGTGATCCAAGTTTTTCATAATCTTTATCCTTTGGTTCTATAATTTCACTTCCATTTATAAACCTAAAGACAACAAAATACTGGATACTTCCCTCATCTTTCATAACAGGTGTGATCCAGTCACCATCTTTATTTACAACTACTTCTGGTACTAACATTTGTTTTTGTATCGCTATTAACCAATGTATTTCAGCTTCTATTTGCTCGGCTGTATAACGTCCTTCTCTATACTGCCTAACTACAAATTTATTTTTGTCCGATTCGAACATATATGTTTGATTTTCTCCCCCATGCAACAATGAAACTTTCATAAGACTATTTAAATTATATTGCTTACATAACTGCTCTTTAATGTGAAAATCCATTCTTCTCCCCCCTAGTACATATAGTGCAGCATAGTTTCCCTTTAATAATTAGTAGTGTAAGCTTTTCTATCGACTAACAACCAATTCTCTAACCTGATATAGATTAGCTAAAGTCTCCAACATATACTGCTATTTTTGCACTTCACTACCCAAACTCTTACGCAGCTTAAATAACAGCTTCAAAATCCAATAAAACAAAATAAAGTTAAAGAAAAAGCCTAATGGATTAAAAGATATTTCCCATCCACCATAATAAACAAATGTTTCAGCTGGTACACCAAAGTATAGAAAATCGCCCTTATTTTCTCCAGCTGTAGAGATAAAGGAACAAACAATAGCGAAAATCAAACTTACTACATACAATTTCTTTTTCTTTATATCCATTCTTCGATGTGTTAACACATGAAAAGTTATTGCAAATACTACCCCTAAAAAGAGAATTATTACTCCCATTCGACACCTCCACAATTATTGTTCAAGCATCTTCAAATGATTGCACGCTTCTATTTATAAATATGAAACAGAACGTAATTTACCTTTTTCTTTTGCAATTCAAAACATAATAGATTCAGTTGATAACTAAATTTTAAAAAGCTCTACTATACCTTCTTAAAAAAATGGAACAAACCAAAGCGGCTTGCTCCATCTTTTTATTTATCGATCAATTGCACCATAAGCAATGCTTTCCCAACAACATTACCTTCATGATGTACTTCTACATCAACCTTACCAAATTTACGTCCAATTTCTAATACTTTTGGATGAACCGATACAACATTGTCAATTTGAACTGGTTTTACGAAATAAATTGTTAAGTTCTCAACAATTAAATCGCTCTTCTTTTGCGCACGAATAACGCGATTCGTTGCTTCTGTCACAATCGTTGCGAATACACCGTAAGATAGCGTTCCGATTGAATTCGTCATTTGCGGTGTCACTGAAAATTGATATAGATGCTCATTTTTCGCTTCTTTCGGCGTCATAAATTGATTCGTTACAATATCATCGATTGTTTCACCGACTTGCGGTTGACGCTGAATCATTTGCAACGCCTGAAGTACATCTTGACGGCTAATAATACCTTGCAACTTATTTCCTTCATCAACAACTGGAAGTAACTCAATACCTTCCCACACCATCATACGCGCCGCAGCTGCGACAGACATTTTTCCATTTACCGTAATCGGATGCTTTGTCATCACTTTATCAATTGGTGTTTCTTTCGCTACACCGATCATATCTTTTGAAGTTACAATACCTAACACCTTTTTATTTTCATCAACAATCGGATATCTTCCGTGCATCGTCTCTTCGTTATACGCATGCCATTGCTGCACTGTATCATCTGGCTTTAAATATAACGTTTCTTCGATTGGCGTTAAAATATCTTCAACGAGTACAATTTCTTTCTTAATAAGCTGATCGTAAATCGCACGGTTAATTAACGTTGCAACTGTAAATGTATCGTAACTACTTGAAATAATCGGCAGTTTTAATTCATCTGCTAATTTCTTCACATGATCTTCCGTATCAAATCCGCCCGTAATTAACACCGCAGCTCCGGTTTCTAACGCTAATTGATGTGCGTTCGTACGATTACCGACAATAAGTAAGTTTCCAGCTTCTGTATAGCGCATCATCGCTTCTAATTTCATTGCTCCGATTACGAATTTATTTAACGTTTTATGTAGTCCTTCTCTGCCTCCAAGTACTTGACCATCGACAATGTTAACGACTTCTGCATATGTCAGCTTTTCAATATTTTCTTTCTTCTTTTGTTCAATTCGAATTGTTCCGACACGTTCAATCGTACTAACATACCCTTTATTTTCTGCATCTTTAATTGCACGATAAGCTGTACCTTCACTTACACTCAAATCTTTTGCAATTTGCCTTACAGAAATTTTATGCCCTACTGGCAGGCTATTAATATGTTCTAAAATTTGGTTATGCTTGGTAGCCAAATGGTTTCACCATACTTTCTTTTCCCTAAATTCTTCATGTGTTGTATTTTCAGTATACTATATTTTCAAAACTGTTACACTCTCTCTTTGTATATCTGTACTATTTTTTTTATAACAAAATACACCTTACATTACACCACTTCTTCTATTACAACAATGTAATGGTATTGTCATCTCGTTCGATAGTTTGTCCAGCCACTTCCATATACAATGAAGACAAGAAATGAAACAAAGGAGCGGATACATGATGAAAAAATTATTAGAAGTTGTAGGTGCTGTATTGTTAGCTTTCGTAGACGGGAAAAAAGTTGCAATGGAATTGAATGAAACACCTGAACAGCCACTTCCAAAAAGAAAAGAATCATCAAAACAAGTACAACCTTTACAAGCTGTCCTACACACGTAAAAAACCCTTCACTTGTCTTTTCAAATGAAGGGTTTCTTTTCTATAGTGTAATACTTTCTCCAGCTTCTAATACTTTCCCTGTACAATTTTGTAGCTTTTCTACAAATTGATATGGATCTTGTTCAATAACCGGGAACGTATTGTAATGCATCGGTACAACAGTTTTCGCCTGAACCCATTTTGCTGCTAAAACAGCATCTTCTGGTCCCATTGTGAAATTATCACCAATTGGTAAAAATGCTACATCAATGTTATTTAATTCCCCAATTAATTTCATATCAGAGAATAGAGCTGTATCCCCTGCATGGTACAAAGTCTTCTCTTCTGCTGTAAATAAAATACCCGCTGGCATACCTGTATATGTAATCGTCTTATTTTCTTCATCAATATAACTAGAGCCGTGGAATGCTTGTGTAAACTTCACTTTTCCGAAGTCAAATTCATGTGAACCACCAATATGCATCGGATGCGTTTTTACACCTTGCCAACTTAAAAATGTCGCTAGTTCAAACGGTGCCACTACAACTGCATTATTTTTCTTCGCAAGTTCTACTGTATCTCCAACATGATCACCATGACCGTGTGATAAAAGAATCGCATCTACTTTTACATCTTCAGCCTTTAAATCTGTTTTTGGATTTCCTGTTAAAAACGGATCAATTAAAATTACTTTTCCATTCGTTTCAATCTTTACAACTGAATGCCCGTGATAAGATACTTTCATTATTACATTCCTCCCCTTATTACATTCTCACTTTTTATTCTACATGATTTTTCAATTCCCTGTCTTTTCTAACATCGATTTACTTGTCATAACGCTTTCTTCCGAGTTAAAGTTATATTTGTAATTAAATATCTCGGGGGTGCCAATCGATGAATGCTAGATTAGAAAATTTAATGCAATGGCTAAAAGAAAAAAACGTTGAAGCTGCGTTCTTAACTTCTACACCGAACGTCTTCTACATGACAAACTTCCACTGTGAACCACACGAAAGACTTCTTGGTATGTTTGTATTCCAAGAAAAAGAACCTATTTTAATTTGCCCTAAAATGGAAGAAGGCCAAGCACGTAACGCTGGCTGGGCACATGAAATTATCGGATTTACTGATACTGACAGACCATGGGATATGATTGCAAAAGCAATTAAAGACCGCGGTATCAATGCAAATGCAGTTGCAATTGAAAAAGAACATTTAAACGTAGAGCGCTACGAAGAATTAACAAAATTATTCCCAAATGCAGCTTTCACGTCAGCTGAGGAAAAAGTTCGTGAACTTCGTTTAATTAAAGACGAAAAAGAACTTTCTATTTTACGCGAAGCAGCTAAAATGGCAGACTATGCTGTTGAGGTTGGTGTAAATGCAATTAAAGAAGATCGTAGCGAACTAGAAGTATTAGCAATTATTGAACACGAATTAAAAACAAAAGGCATACATAAAATGTCATTTGATACGATGGTATTAGCAGGTGCAAACTCTGCTCTTCCACACGGTATTCCAGGTGCAAACAAAATGAAACGCGGCGATTTCGTACTATTTGATTTAGGCGTAATCATTGACGGTTATTGCTCTGACATTACACGTACAGTAGCATTCGGCGACATTTCTGAAGAGCAAACTCGTATTTACAACACTGTACTTGCTGGACAACTACAAGCAGTTGAAGCATGTAAACCAGGTGTTACACTTGGTGCAATCGACAACGCTGCTCGTTCTGTTATCGCAGATGCAGGTTACGGCGACTTCTTCCCGCACCGCCTTGGTCACGGACTAGGAATTAGCGTACACGAATATCCAGATGTAAAAGCTGGTAACGAATCTCCATTAAAAGAAGGTATGGTCTTCACAATCGAGCCAGGTATTTACGTACCAAACGTAGGTGGCGTTCGTATTGAAGATGATATTTATATCACAAAAGACGGATCAGAAATTTTAACGAAATTCCCGAAAGAATTACAATTTGTAAAATAATAAAAAAGGCAGCGTGAGTGCTGCCTTTTTTATTTCTCTACTATTTCAAACTTCTCTACAATCATTTTTGCGGGATAGCTTTCAAGCATTTGAGAAGACCATACTTTTATTTTATCCCCTATTTTTAATTGATCATATGCATCTTTATCCTTAAAAATTAGGACTATATCTGATGGATAATCTTGATTCATTTTTTGTTCTATATAATTTTGCAACTCTATTTTTGTCTTAAATGTTTTATCACCGACAAAAAACACCGTGTCATTTCTTAATATAATATATCCTTCTTTAGTTATTGCTTTTACCGCTACTTGTTTTGTAGTACACGCTGATATTACGAGTAGAAATGCACTTAAAAATATATACATAGAAATTTTCATATGCCTATTCATTCCTAACCCCTTATCCTACACTATTTCTGCTTTAACACCATCTTCTCTTCATACTTATCATCCCATTTAATCACAATCTCTATCGGTTCATCTTTAGATAGAGGCGCACAACTTACACAAGAAGACTTCATTTCAATCTTTGCTCCTTTATGATTTTCTGACGTTTGTGTCATTGTGCTAAAGGCTCCATTAATAGCAATCTCTAAATTTTTAAATTCTGTATTTCCATCTCCGCCCTTATACTGAAATGTAAACATTCCATCTTCACTGTCATCCTTAATATGGCCTTTATATTGTCCCGTCCAACTTTTGCTCTCGCTAGAAAAAGTAACATACCAAATCGAGCAGCTTCCTAAAAAGAAAATACTAATGAAAAAGAATAATGCTCTCTTCATCATGCCCCTCCATTCAAATGCACTTATTTATTGTCTATTTCTTCCTTCTATTATACTATTAAAATACAGAATTTTCTAAAATAGGAGGTTTATATGTTACAACAACAGTTAGAAGAAATTCGTAATAATAATTACATGCTGGATAACAAAGTTAACATTGATTCTTTAAGTTCCAATATGCTTGAACATATCGGTGTTACTGATAGCTATTTAAGAGACAAACTTATTTACTCTACTTTTTATCATCTCATCAAAAAGGAATACCTTTCACACACGCAATTACAGAAACTACTATTAGAAAGCATCAGTGAAAAATATTTATTGTATAAGATTCATTCGGCTGATGAAGATGCGGTATTTACGCGAGCATTTACAACATTATTAATTGCCCTCATTATTGATGCTGATACAAATCATAATTTCTTATCACGGACTGATATTTCAAATGTAAAAGATCAACTAATTCTATATATGAACAACGAACATGATTTCCGGGGATATGTGCAAGACCACGGCTGGGCACATAGTATCGCTCATGCTTCCGATACATTTGAAGCGCTTGTTCGTAGTCCTAAACTGGAAACTTTATATTACGAAGAAATATTACAAACTTTATTAAACAAAGTCTGTGTCCATTCTATTTACTACAAATATGAAGAAGACGAGCGTCTCGTTTATCCGATTGTGGCAATGCTACAAAATGGTCTAAAGGAAGAAGTACTCCTATTAGCCCTTCATGACTTAGTAGCTCAATTACCCGTCAAAAAACAAACATTACATATTGAATCGTACGAGTACTTATACGGAAATGTAAAATCTTTCTTACGTAGTTTGTTTTTCCGACTACGCACACTGTCTATATGTGAAGAAACCGAATGCAAAATTGAAAAATTGCTACAAGAACTTCCAAAATATTATTAAAAAAAGAAGGCCACTTAAAAAGTACCTTCTTCTATTTCACTAATATTTAATTGAAATTTCACGATCCAAACTGAGAAAAGGTGGACAAGAAGCGCAAACGCCATACATGCTCCGCTTAAAAAAGTTAGTATAGGATGCGAATACACGTGCCCTAATCCATAAGATATTGCCACGAAAAACATTGTTATGTAAATATAAATCGCTCCATGTATTTGCCTCATATAAAACCTCCTTTCCCCATATTATAACATAAATTTTCTGATTATTCACATTAATAGACTGTAATTAATATTTCTCAACTGTTACACCTCTAACAGCAGCCTTAATATATGGTGCTCCTTGTAAACTTTGTAAATCCTCTGTTTTACCTGTTACAATTACACCTTATATTGGTAGGTCTTTTGGTTTTCTGTTTTTTATTTCTTTATAGTTTATCCTAAAAGATTCTTAATATCCCACTTTTATTTTCACTTAAAGATATCCAAATACAGCTTTTCTACATTTTTATCATAATAAAAAGCACATCTATTTTGATGCGCCCTTCACATATACTTTAGTAACATATAAATCATTTTTTGAAACAAAAACTCTCACTCAGATGACCATTTTACGGTTATAAAATACCAATCTATTATTTCATCGCATCCTTCACAACATCTTGAATCATAACGACTTCTGTTTTCATATCAACAGAGGAGACTTCCTCATCAATACATTCATACCAAAATTCCAAATGCTTTTTATCAATTTCATGATGAGAATTTTCGACAAGAGCCCCGCCTTCTCCTTGCACAGAATACCAATATAAGTACTCTTCTCCATCTCTTATTTCCCGGAAAATTGTCTCAACGTACATCTTTTCGTCGTTTAATGTCAAAAGTACTTCTTTCATATTGTCATTCAGAAGCTGCATCCATTCATCTACACGATGACTTTTACCAGGCTTTACTTTAAATCTCGTTAATTCCACATTCATTTTTTATTCCCCCGTTTTCTTCCGTACAAATAATCTATATTCTATTGGATTATGAAAACTTAATTTGCTAGCTAATTTTCGCGAAGAAATATTGTCTACATAACAATCCCAGCACGGTGTAATATCATTTTGTATGCAATGTTCAATGAACCGTGTTGCAACAGCTTGGGCTAATCCTTTCCCTTGATATGCTTTATGCGTCACAATATCAATTTCAGCGAATCCATTCCCACTAAATATTGAAACACATTCCGCTACAATCATTCCCTCTTGTTCTATACAAAATCCAAAACCACCGTTTAAAAATGTTTCTTTTGATCCCCAATATTCTTTGTAATACTCCTCTGTAAATTCACTGCTTCGTTCTATATCTCTTCTATCAATACGCTTCACTTCATATGTATTTTTGTTACAATCTCGTTTTCTCCCTTCAAAGGTTACACTTTGAAATTTCATTCGCGGAATGTTTCGAAGTACATGACTAAAACGCTCTTCTATCATCATTTCCCACTCGTCACTCGAAGTGAACAATGTAAATCTCTTCTCTGTTTTTTCAATAGACGTTTTTATATACGAAAATAAATCTTCGTTATAATTTTGATCATCCGTATGACCAAATACATAATAAATGCCATTCGCTGTACGAATGAGTCCTGCTGTTAACTTCTCGTTTACAAAAACCTCACCATCTATCATTTGATCACATACCGCATAAGCAAACGTCGTCGTTTTTGTATGACTTTCTAAAATCGGAAGGATTTTTCTATACTCGGCTACAGATAATTTTTTCATAATTGCTCCACTTTAATCGTATCCGCCTCTATATGTTCAAAACAAAGATTTACCGTTCTCTTTAATGCTCTCGTTCTATGAATCGTACATGCCGGAATTAAAATAGAATCATTCGGCTTTAATACCGCTGTTTCTCCATCTTCAAAATCAATAAGTAATTCTCCCTCTAACACAATAAATAATTCATCCGAATTAGAATGATAGTGCCAATCATATTCACCAGTAAATACAGCGATTCGTAAGCAATGACTATTCACATTTGAAACAACGAAGTTTTTATGTTGATCTTGAATGTCTTTTGTTAATTCTAATAAATTCACAGTCTCCATATTTCGTCCCACCCTTTCATTAATCGTTCTTCTGAAAAAACTAATTTAATCTCCACCGCCTCCGCAATCTCCTCCGCCATCACTTGAGCTACTACAATCACTGCTACTGTAGTCACCGAATCCACTTGATGAACTTGAGGCGTATGAAGATTTTTTGCTCATTTTTCTTTGCTTATCTTTCTTACTTTCATGACTAGGCCATACTTTATTAAATAATATAAAGAATAAGATTCCTTCTACCATAACAAGTGTAACGCCAAAAATACCTTCAATAAAATTAGGGGTGATCCCCAAACTTTTAACCATTCCGCATAAAAACACACAAAAAATTACGTACAAGAACATACAAATATACCGAAATGTTTTCTCTATCATAATGACTATTTTTTTAGAAAAAGGTATGTTCTGTTCCTGTTTTTTCTTTATATACTTTTGTCTCTTCGCTTGCTTTTTCTTCCTCTTTTTGCTCCCCACCCAATCCCCTCTTTTGACTTTTATTTTTCATTTAATTCCAAATTATCACAAAAAACAACATTATAACAAGCTATATTTCACGTAAAGTTTTGTTTACTTTTTGTAAAGCTTTATTTACTTATTACCTAAAAATGGATATAATAAATGTAACAAATTTATAAAAAGGAGACTTTGTATATTTGATTAAAAATAAGGTAAAACAATTCCGCGTCGTTAGAGACATCACCCAAGAACAATTAGCTTCCTCTGTTCAAATCACTAGACAATCCCTCATCGCTATCGAAAAAAACAAATACAACCCAAGTTTAGAATTAGCATTGAAATTATGTGAGTTTTTCAACTGTAAAGTAGAAGATTTATTTCAATTAGATAAAACTGGGGAGGAAAAAGAATGAAAAATACTTCTAATCAAAAGTTCATTTCACATCTTACTCTTTTATTGTTAGGATCATCATTACTTTATTTCAATAGTAACGACGAAGAAAAGATTAGTTCTGTCCTTCTATTCGTTGGTGTATACATACTCTTAGATTTAATACTATTAGTAGTGAAAAAAATATTCTTTAAGAAAAAAAAGAGCGTTTCCGAGAAATATCCATTACCTGAGATGGATGAAAGAATCGAGAAGATGAGTTTAAAGCTTATGGCACAAATTTTCGGTCTCTCTCATTTAGTCGGCTCTGTGATACTATTTATTTTATATATCACTGACAAAAACTCGATGATACGAGTTGAGTATGCCTTATATTACTTGTTCGGCATTCTTTTCTTTACAATGATGTTCGGATTGAAAATTGTAAAGAAACTAGATAATTAACCCAAATAAAAAGCCCCTCCTTACGAAAGGAGGGGCTTACATGTATTTCTATTATGATAAAGCAGGAGCTTTTTCAAGAAGCTCTTTCGCATCAGCGTATTGTAAACCGTGAGCTTCTGCAACTGCTTCGAATGTTACGTATCCATCTAATGTGTTAATACCTTTTAGTAATGCAGTGTTGCCTAAGCAAGCATCTTTGTAGCCTTTGTTCGCAATTTGTACTGCATATGGTACTGTTACATTTGTTAATGCAAGAGTTGATGTACGTGGAACCGCACCTGGCATATTAGCAACTGCATAATGAACAACACCATGTTTTTCGTAAGTTGGGTTGTCATGAGTTGTAATACGGTCAGTTGTTTCAAAAATACCACCTTGGTCAATCGCGATATCTACAACGACAGAACCTGGTTCCATTGATTGAATCATTTCTTCTGTTACAAGTTTTGGCGCTTTTGCACCTGGAATTAATACTGCACCAATAACAAGATCAGATTCTTTTACAGCTTCTGCGATGTTGTATGGATTAGACATTAACGTTTTTACTTGGTTACCGAAAATGTCATCTAGTTGACGAAGACGTTCTGCACTTAAGTCGATGATTGTTACATCTGCACCTAAACCTACTGCAATCTTCGCTGCGTTTGTACCAGCTTGACCACCGCCGATAATTGTTACTTTGCCGCGTTTTACCCCTGGAACGCCTGCAAGTAAAATACCTTTACCACCCTTGTTTTTCTCAAGGAATTGTGCACCGATTTGTGCAGACATACGACCTGCTACTTCACTCATAGGTGCAAGTAATGGTAATGAACGATTGTCTAATTGTACTGTTTCGTATGCAATTGATACAACTTTGTTATCAATTAATGCTTTCGTTAATTCTGGTTCTGGAGCTAAGTGTAAGTATGTGAATAAAATTAAACCTTCACGGAAATAACCGTATTCACTTGCTACTGGCTCTTTTACCTTCATAACCATATCTTGATTCCATGCTTCTTCAGCAGTTTCAACAAGTTTCGCACCAGCTTGTACGTATTCTTCATCCGTAAAGCCAGATCCTAAACCTGCTCCTTTTTGAACAAAAACTTCATGACCATTTTGTACTAAATGTACTGCTCCCGCTGGCGTCATTGCCACGCGGTTTTCATTGTTTTTAATTTCTGTTGGAATACCGATACGCATTATTAGTTCCCCCTTGAGTTATGAAATGACCCCTGAATCATTTTTTAAAGCGCTTTCTACGCTCTTATATTTTAACATAATATCTCAATATTTGACAAAAAATAATACAAGTTTTCCGATAGATTTAATTTTATATTAAAGGACAGTATTATCCGCACCTCTTTGCATAAAGGATAAACTGTCCAATTATTCGAAACTTCTCTTTATTTTTCTCTATCGATGTCTATGAATAACATCAACTGCACCAGTCACTTCAATAATTGTACCGGTAATCATATCGGAATCGTCCTCACATAAAAACGAAATCGTTCTTGCAATATCTTCACCTGTTCCAGATCTACCAACTGGTGTGTTACGTTCTTTCAACTGACGTGCTTCTTGAATCGTCGCTTCTTTCATTTCACCAATAATATCACCAGGACATACCATGTTTGCAGTAATACCATATTCAGCTTCTTCGTAAGCCACTGTTTTCGTTAATGAAACAAGTCCTACTTTCGCTGCGGCAAAAGCTGAACGATAAATCCATCCCGGTGCGCTATCCGCCCCTTGAAATCCGTAATTAATAATACGGCCAAAGTTCTGTTTTCTCATAATCGGAACGACAAGTTTCAACAAATGAAACACCGCTGTTAAATTACCCTGAATCATTTCATTCCATTCATCTTCTTCATAATCGACTAACTTTTTTCGTTCAAATACATATGGACCAGCATTATTAATTAAGAAATCGATTTTGCCAAAACGGCTTATCGCTTCTTCTACTATTTTATGTAAATCTTCCTTTTTCGTGACATCCGCTTGCACGAATTGTAGACGCTCTTCCATATTTTTATATGTTTCTTTCATCTTTTCCATAGCCGTGATATCGCTATGATATGTTACTGTTACTGAATAGCCTTTAGCCAATAATTTTTCTGTTACTTGCTTTCCTAAACCTTTCGTACCGGCTGTAATGAGCGCGTGTCTCACAAAACGGCCCCCTTTTAAATTGCTATAGTTCATATGTAACAAGTTCTCGCACCAATTACAACTAAAATGAATCAAAACAGAGTTTTCGAAATTCTGTAACGTTTCTGGCAAGCACATTACCAAAATTTGTTTTATAATAAAGTTGTAAACGGTAATAAAAATGATTGGGAGGAATTTACTATGAATAATACATATACAAATATTTTAATCGCGGTGGATGGTTCTAAAGAAGCAGAAAAAGCCTTTAAAAAAGCAATTCAAGTCGCAAAACGCAACAATGCAACATTAACTATTGCTCATATCGTTGATGTAAAAGCATACTCAGCAGTAGAAGCTTATAGCCGTGCAATTGCTGAACGTGCAAATCTATTTGCAGAAGACTTATTAGAAGACTACAAAAAAACTGCGCTTGAAGCTGGCCTTGAAAAAATTGAAACTGTATTAGAATTTGGTAATCCTAAATCAAAAATTTCAAAAGAAATCGCTCCAAATCATAAAGTAGATTTAATTATGTGTGGTGCAACTGGTTTAAATGCTGTTGAGCGTTTCCTAATTGGTAGCGTCTCTGAACATATTATTCGCTATGCGAAATGCGATGTCCTTGTTGTTCGTGGTGATGAGGAGCAAGGTGAGCTTTAATTTATAAAAATAAATAGGGTAAATAAGAGGCTTCTCTTATTTACCCTATTTTCATTTATACTTTTGGAATTCTGTAATCTGGATTATGCTGTTCCCAGCCACCTTGTGTATGTACACTCGTATCGCCATCACCATCTACCCATATTGTTCTCCCGTCAGGTAAAACTCTTTCATGGGGTGTTACATGATGCGTATTCGGGTTTTCCTCCGCTGTATATTCTGCATCCATTACTTCTGGAGCTGATGCTTGTGCTACACTATCACCTTCTACTCCGTCGGCGATTCCATCCACACCATCAACTATATCAATAACTCCAACTGAGAAGACGCCTACAGCTGCAACTTTAGCTAATTCTTTCCCTGCTTCTATTGCTTTATCAGTATCTCCTTCTCTTATTGCTTGTACAGTTTCAACTCCCTTTTCCGAAACATGTACAATCCCTTTTCCAATTGTCGTTGCTGTATCTTGAACTGTTCCAAGTATTTCTTCGTATCCTCGCTTCGCTTGCTGTTTATCATCTGTAATAAGACCACCTATAGCATCATACGTCCCATCAGCAAGATTCCCAACGATTTCCCCAGTTTTCACAGTAGCTTTATTAACACCTTTTCCAACATCCTTTATGAAATTACTGTTCGTAACTTCTCCTACTGCTTCTATCGCACCGCCCACTACTTCGGCTGTAACTTTAGCGGCTGCTTTAGTTACTAATTTAATTAAACTCATACCGCATCTCCTTTTTAATATCATTATATAAAACTATTGCGATTATAATTATATAGCTGTAGTCTATATAACTACAACTTATTTCACATACTTTACTATAAACACAAAACAAACCACAACAACAATAACGATCGCCAACACATAAGGCGGAAGAAACTTCAAAGACCATAATGCCATCATAATCGTAGCTACTGTTAAATAAGATTGCCTTGCATCTTCTGTCATTTTTTTACGAAGGCAGAATACATACAAATAACCGATTGGCGGCGTAATAAAGCAAAGAACATATATAATTTTAGATTTCAAATACCATTTTTGTTCCCCAAGTTTCTGTATATCTTCTTCTATTCTCTTATGCTCTTGTTCTCTCGCTTCTTCTACAAGCGGATCTTCCTCTTCTCCTCGCTTTTCTTTCATATAAGGAAGAAAATGCATGAAAAAATAGTATGCAAATACGAACGCTCCAAATCCAATATTTAATCTTTCTATTGGAATATGCTCACTAAAAAAGACAGCAGTAAACACTAAAGACAAACAGTACGTCATCATCCAAAATGAACGTTTTCTCTTTTTTCGTTCCATTTCTTTTTTATCTTGTACATGTTTTCTTTTCGAAAGCCATATCGAAATACAGCAGTCTACTACAAATAGAATAAAGATAAATATCCCGATATGTACTGTTTCTACATCCTCAAATGAAAAGATATTTGGGAATGCAACGTGCAATACAATTAGCGTATACAAAATTAACCCTATAAAATAAATACGTCTCATTTTCCATCCCTTTCTTATTTCCTAACATTAGGTTAACATACATTTTTTAGAAATAGATGGACAAAATATATATGTTTAAAAAAGGAGGGTGCCACATGGATGATTCTGAACGTATTATTTTAGATGTGAATGGGAAAGAAATCGAAATGTTAGATACAATTCGCGCACATTTTAGAGAAACGCATGGAATTGAGCTAAGTAATGGTGCATTACTGCGAGATTTAATGGATATTGAGTATATTCGAATTACGGAAGATCGACATAAGTATGATTAAAAGAAAACGACTGCAGGCGAATGCCATCAGTCGTTTTTCTTTCTTTATTTAAGCTCTTGATGCTTCCCGCCCATACCACCTGGCTCATTGCTATCTTGGTGTACAGTTACTTTATTGGTTTTCGCATCTTTCAAAACTCTATATGTATATGATTCGTTTGGTTCATCTTTAAACTGTACATTCATACCGTAAGAACCGATTTTACTATAAAAGGCCGGTTTTATGTACGAAATATCACTTTCTTTATATCCTTTTTCTTGCAAGTGCCACATCGTTGCAAGAATCGCTTCCTCTCGCTTTACTTGTTCACCAACAAAGATATATTTGTCTAGGAGAAACACTTTAACATTTGCACTTAAGCTAATTAACAGTAAAACGATAAATATTATTTTTTTCATAGACTTCCCCTAAATTATTCTTTTTTACTATATCATAACTTAAATACTAGTAAAAAAGAAAGTACGCCAGACTTTAACAGACTGGCGTACTTTTTAACTCAATTCTTGATAACTTCTTTCGTTAATCCCTTCGCCTTCTCCAAAGCCTTTTCAATCTGTTCAAATCCTGTTCCCCCAGCACTGTTACGACGCTTTACAGCTGCATATGGTGACAGCACTTCATACAAATCTTCTTCAAATAACGAGCTCATTTCTTTATACGTTTCAAGTGGTACATCTACTAAATAAATTCCTTTTTGTGTACAGTGCAGCACTAGCTTTCCAACAATTTCATGAGCTTGACGGAATGGTAGTCCTTTGTTTGCTAAGTAGTCAGCAATTTCTGTTGCGTTAGAGAAATCTTGCGTTACAGCTTGCCCCATTTTTTCTTTGTTTACAGTCATTGTCTCTAACATGCCTGCCATAATATTAAGGCATCCTTCTACTGTTTTTACTGTATCAAACATTCCTTCTTTATCTTCTTGCAAGTCTTTATTGTAAGCGAGCGGCAATCCTTTCATTACTGTAAGTAAGCTAAATAAATTACCGTACACTCTGCCTGTTTTACCACGAATAAGTTCCGCCATATCTGGATTTTTCTTTTGCGGCATAATGCTGCTTCCCGTTGCGTATTGATCGCTCATTTCAATAAATTGAAACTCTTGGCTACTCCATAAAATAAGTTCTTCGCAAAAGCGTGATAAGTGCATCATAAGCATAGATGAGTTACTGAGGAACTCCAATATGAAATCGCGATCGCTTACTGCATCTAAACTATTTTCATAGATTCCATTAAATCCAAGAAGCCCCGCACTATATTCTCGGTCAATCGGGAATGTTGTCCCAGCTAACGCTCCTGCTCCTAATGGTGAAATGTTAATACGCTTTAATGAATCTTCATAACGATTCACATCACGCTCTAACATCCAAAAATAAGCGAGAATATGATGCGCAAATGAAATTGGCTGGGCACGCTGCAAGTGCGTATAACCAGGCATAATCGTCTCAATATTATTTTCTGCTTGATGAACAAGAACCGTCTGCAATTGTTTTGTAGCTTTTATAATATGCTCTACTTTTTCATTTAAATATAAGTGCATATCTGTCGCTACTTGATCGTTACGACTTCGGCCAGTATGAAGTTTCCCGCCTACTTCACCGATTTTTTCAATTAACATCTTTTCGATATTTAAATGAATGTCTTCCGCTTCAACGGAAAAATGCAATTTATTTTGTTTCGCTTCTTCTAATAAATATTGAAGACCTATCTTTATTTTCTCTGCTTCTTCTTTCGTAACGATGCCTTGCTTTGCTAGCATCGTTACGTGCGCAATACTCCCGTTTATATCTTGATTTACTAATTGTTGATCGAAGGAGATGGATGCCCCGAACTCTTCAACCCACGCTTCCGCTTCTTCTGTAAAACGTCCGCCCCAAAGTTTGCTCACGCTTCCACCTTCTTTTGATTCACTTGGCTGTATACTTTCGTCGGTAAACCGAATAATGAAATGAATCCAACTGCTGCATCATGATTAAATTCATCCTGAGCAGTATACGTTGCTAATTTTTCATCGTATAAAGAGTACTCAGATTTACGTCCTTCTACAATTGCATGACCTTTAAATAATTTCACACGCACCATGCCTGTTACATTCTTTTGCGTTTCTTGTAAGAAAGCATGAAGCGCTTGTTTTAAAGGCGAGAACCATAAACCGTTATAAATAAGCTCTGTTATTTTTTGCTCAATCATCGGTTTAAAATGTGCTACTTCTTTTACGAGTGTTAAATCTTCAAGTTCTTTATGCGCCGTAATTAATGTCATTGCTGCTGGGCATTCGTATACTTCACGCGATTTAATACCGACAAGACGATTTTCTACGTGATCGATACGTCCAACGCCATGTTTTCCAGCAAGTGCATTTAACGTTTTAATAAGTTCTGAAAGTGGGTATGCAGTACCATTTAAAGTCGTCGGTACGCCTGCTTCAAAGCCGATTTCTACAAACTCTGGTTTATTCGGTGTATCTTCTAATGCTAATGTCATCTCATATGCATCTTCTGGCGGTGCTGCCCATGGATCTTCTAAAATGCCACATTCATTACTGCGTCCCCATAAGTTTTGATCGATTGAAAATGGGCTGTCTAAATTAATCGGAATTGGTACATCGTTTTCTTTTGCATAGGCAATTTCTTCTTCACGTGACCATTTCCATTCACGTACAGGCGCAATCACTTCTAAGTAAGGATTTAACGCTTGAATAGAAACTTCAAAACGAACTTGATCATTCCCTTTCCCTGTACATCCGTGTGCCACTGCAGTCGCTCCTTCTTGTTCTGCAATCTCTACTAATTTCTTTGCGATAAGTGGACGAGATAACGCCGAAACGAGAGGATATTTCCCTTCATATAACGTGTGTGCTTGCATCGCCATCAATGCATATTCGTTTGCAAATTCTTCTTGAACATCAATCATATATGATTTAATTGCACCTACTGAAAGTGCCTTTTCTTTTACAAATGCTAAGTCTTTACCTTCCCCTAAGTCTAAACAAAGCGCAATAATATCATAATTCTTCTCTTGTAACCATTTAATTGCAACGGAAGTATCAAGGCCTCCAGAATATGCTAATACAACTTTTTTCTTCTCCATTTTGCATCCCCCTAAAGAATAAATATTCATTTTCTTTTATAATAATTCACACTTTAACACCTTTTACAAAATGTATCAAGAGTCATTTTCAAATTTTTTCAAACAATTTTGTCGAACTTCTTTCTGTTTTTTTGTACAATATAAGCAGGAAAACGGGGGTGAACTTATGGAAAAGTATTTCTTATACGATGAACATCTCGGAATTGAAATTCCGCATTTACAAGAAGACTGGGAAGATATCCCCGAAAAAATGCAACATGCGATTTTATTAAAATGGGAACAAGTTCGCGGGAAAATTCCTGATCGTATAAAAGAACTGGAACACTATATAAATGCAAAACAACATCATTTAAATAACGAAGAAGACTTCGAAATTTCTTGCAAACTGAATTCAGAAATTGCCGATCTCGCTTCCATCATTAATGACCTTTGGCTTTGGTATCGACTCACTCAAAATGTATCTGAGGGGAAAGCACACCAATAAAAAAAGCATGCCCCTCAATTACTTTGGGTCATGCTTTTTTGTCGTAACACGATTTACAATATATCTCTTGTGCTGTTTTTGCCAAACACACATCAAATGGACCAACTAATATACTTCTTTCTTTCGGCAACTTTACAAAAGCAACAAGCTCTTCTTCATATTGAATCTTTTTCTGACATGAAACGCATATTAACTCTTTTCTTTTAAACATGTCTTTTAGCATATTCTCACTCTCCTCTTCATCTGTCTATATTAATATACTCTCATAATAGTTAAAACTTGTAAAAAAATGACACATTATAAAGTAAATGATTCATATACTATGTACAAAAGGAGGCCTTACACTTATACGCGCTTTCGTTATTATCGCTTTAACTTTTTTAAGTGTGATTAGCTGGGATGCGTTTTTTAAAGATAAAAAGGATACAACTGAATAAAACCCATTTTTCTTACTTATTGGACAACCCGTTAAAAACTGTCCAATTCTGCGAAATAACTTAGGCTTTTCTACAAAAATATTTAAACATAACAATTTTTGTAGATTTCCTCCGGTTATTGTCGGTTTCCATCCGCATACATTTTTTGAAAGTATGATATAATAATATAAATCTTGAAGGAAGGGATTTTGATATCATGATCGCTCGAAGGAGCATGTGGCATCGTATTGACGAATCATACACGTAGCGTATTTTCCAGCTCAGATACTTTAGTCTAGCGAAAAAAATACGAGAGTGGGGAAATTATGATTGCCCGAAGGATAATTTGGCAAAAAAAAGACTCTTCTTACACATAGCGTTTTGTTTAGGGCTTAATTGTTACTAGCTAAACAAAACAAAGAAGAGCAGGATTGCTAAATGAAGAATCCTACTCCACGTTTTGTTTAGTCGTTTTAAGACTTAAACTAAAACGAAAGTAGGGAGAATTGATGGACGAGAGGATTATTCGTTATTTCTTCAGCGACATATAGCGTAGTTAGTTTTTTCGTAAACTAACTGAAGCTACATGTGAGCTCGTAGTTAGTTTACAACACAAAAAAGGACTACTAACTACGGAAAGAAGGAATAACGATGAGGAACATCCAAAGTCGACAAATTATTAAAGAAGTTTTTATGGTTTTAATCGGTTCATTTATTTTAGCAGCAGCGCTATATCACATTCACTTCCAAAACCACTTAACAGAAGGTGGCTTTGTAGGTATCGCACTATTCATCCAAAATTTTTATGATATTTCACCATCTATTTCAACTGTAATGATGGATATCCCAATTATTCTACTATGCGCTTCATTGTTAGGTAGAAAAATGGTTGGCTATTCATTCTTAGGTTCAATTTCATTCGGAGTATTTTATTCTCTTATGGAAAATTATTCTCCATTTACGGTCGATTTATCAAACAATTTATTTATAGCTGCAGTAGTTGGCGGTGCGTTAGCTGGTATTGGACTCGGTTTTATATTGCGATTTGGCGGTGCAACCGGTGGAGACGATATTTTAACAATTGTATTAAGTAAAAAAACACGTTTTACAATTGGGCAAATTTTCTTCGTCTTTGACGCGATTGTTCTTGCGCTTTCATTATATTATTTAAATTGGACAGAAATTGCTTTTACTATTCTTTCGATTGCCGTACAGGCAAAAACATTGGATTTAATTTATTATCCAAAAACAGAAAAAGCAGAAGAAAAGCAGCCAGTATCTATTCCAATGTCCAAAAAGCATGCAACAAATTAAAAAAGCGAAAGGCTTCGGCCTCTCGCTTTTTTTATGCTCTTTTTTCCTTCTCGACTATGTGGCGCACTTGATAAAATCTATTTGCAAATTCAGTAACGTTTCTTGTTAAACGATAATTCACTGTAGACCCGATTGCCATTCCAATTACCGGAATACCTTGGAATAATTTACGACGAAGAGCATAAATCGAAAATGTTTTCAAAATTTGTTTTAAAATAATTTCAGTCGAAGCTGGTTGTAACACCGCTTCATCTCCTTCGTAGAAGAAGGAATCTTCTTGTTCTAGCTCTTGCAGTAAATTGTACCATGCGTATTGCTGAAGTCTTCCTGGTAGTAATGACGCATGAAATACCTTTAACGCAAGCATCATTTCATAAGGCTTGTTCACATCATGCCCAAATGACGTTGCAATAAGTTGGACAGCCTTCACATTTAACGCAATCATAACCGGAAAATCAGCTGTTAATAATAATAAACCTCCAGCACCCGTTGCTCCGCCTTGTACGAATGAATATAGGCGATGGCGTGCTGTTTGCTGCTCTGCTATGTATGTTAATTGATCGATAGATAATGCTTTTAAATCCTCTAGTTGCTCAATCGATTCATCAAATAATCTCGATGTTCCTAAAATACGATTACGCGCCTCTAACTGTGATTGTGAACTTTGAATCAATGCATGCAAATGAAAGAGCCATCCATCTGCTTTCGTAAAGAAATCTTTTCGTTTTTTCTCAGGTAGTTTCGCAATTGTATTATGTACCCATTTATCAAACAGTTTTTGAAAATCAGTCGCTTCTTGCTCAACTAATTGCGATTCCCATTCTTTTATATTGTCTAAAATGGCTTGTTCTCGCTTCGATCGCATCGTAACAACCACCTCGTTCGATTTTTTTCTATTGTAACATATTTCTGCTTATTCTTTGCAAATATGCTTGTCTATCTTTATTCACATACCACTTTTAGTGACATAAAATATTAACAAAAAGGATGAGATAAATCACATGAATCTATCCGATATAAAAAAAGAATATCATGCAGTATTCAGTTTAGGACAAAACTGCTGGCCTGCTTGGGCGTTATATCAATTCAAATTATCACCATTTTTTGGCGTTATTGATTTTATGCTAAGCCCATCATTAGAAAAGGTGAATATATTATTACAAAATCGATTTGACCGTTTTTTACAGTTAGAAAACTTATCCTTCATCTCATTTTGGGATGATGATGCGAAATTAAGACTACGGGACAATCTATACGAAATCGACTCCTGCCACGACTTTAAAACAGATGTAAATACACCAACTTCTTGGCCTTCTTATACAGAAATTAAGTTAAATTATGAGCACCGAATTAATCGTTTTCTAACAACAATTGACACAGCACAATCCATATTATTTATTCGAACTGGAGGAACATACGAAGAAGCACGTTCCTTGGAACACATTTTATCTCAAATCGTTACACATACATTCTCTGTCCTATTACTCATTCCTGAAGATGTACCAACTGTTACGGAAGAAGATTGGGGATTGCAAAATATTTGCGTTATAAAATGTCCTATTATGGATGTATTTCAGTACAATGAAACATTTTGGAATGACTTATTTAATGGCATCGTAATTCGACCACATTCTTAAATACACGACACTTTTATTACGCAATACATTATAATCATCCTTATACAAAATAAAGTGAAACTTTAATCAGTGGGGGTTTTGTTCATCCCCCACTGATTATCAGCCCTCACCAATCGGACTTTTACGGACAGCCCGACCCCCACCTAACTTCTTTGCTTCCGCTGAATTTTGAGGTGGGGGTCTTACTGCCCGTTAAAGCGGGATAAATAAGGAGTGATTGTATATGTATCCACGTGCAAAAGCTTTCGGTCTTGCTTTACATCACGAGCGGCTTCTCGTACAAGAATATCATACAGACGATGAAACATATTACCGGCCTCTTGGCGGTTCAATTGAACTTGGTGAAAAATCAGCACATACTGTTATTCGTGAATTTCAAGAAGAGCTTCATACAGAAGTGGAAATCACTGCTTATTTAGGTTGCTTAGAAAACATCTTTCATCTTGATGGAGAAATTGCTCATGAAATCATTCAGTTATATTCTTTACGCTTATTAGACACGTCACTATATGGAATGGAAGTACTGAATATACAAGATGAACAAACAGTATCGTATGCGAAGTGGATTCCCATTACAGCATTCATTCAGGAGAAAAAAGCACTATATCCAGATGGAATTTTAAACTATACCCAAAAGAAAAAAGACGAAATCCTATAGGACTTCGTCTTTCTTTTCATATATTAACCGATGTTTCCAAGACGTAGTACGTCACGAGCGATCATAACTTCTTCGTCAGTTGGAATTACAATAATTTTTACTGGAGAATGTGGGAAGTTGATGAATGCTTCCTCACCGAATACGTTATTGCGTTTTGCATCGAAGTATACGCCCATGTATTCAAGGCCTTCTAATACGCGTTCACGAATAATCGCACTGTTTTCACCTACACCAGCTGTGAAGATGATTGCATCTACACCTTTCATACGAGCAGTGTAAGAACCGATGTATTTGTGGATACGGCTTACGAATACATCAAGTGCTACTTTCGCACGGTGATCGCCTTCTTCTTCTTTCGCAATGATGTCACGTAGGTCACTAGAGTAACCAGTAAGACCTAACATACCACTCTTCTTGTTTAATACGTTAACTACTTCTTCTACTGTTTGGCCTGTTTTTTCCATGATGTATGGAATTAACGCAGGGTCAATGTTACCAGAACGTGTACCCATTGTTACACCAGCAAGTGGAGTGAAGCCCATAGAAGTATCGATAGATTTACCGCCTTCTACTGCTGCGATACTTGCACCGTTACCTAAGTGACAAGAAAGTAAGCTTAAGCTTTCAAGTGGACGACCTAATAGTTCAGCCGCACGTTCAGTTACATATTTATGAGAAGTTCCGTGGAAACCGTATTTACGGATACCGAATTTTTCATAGTACTCATATGGTAAGCTGTATAGGAATGCAGATTCCGGCATTGTTTGGTGGAATGCTGTATCGAATACTGCTACTGCTGGTACGTTTGGTAATACTTCTTGGAATGCTTTAATACCAACAACGTTTGCTGGGTTGTGAAGTGGTGCTAAATCGCTTAATTCTTCGATATCAGCTAATACTTCATCAGTAATTAGAACAGAGTCAGCAAATTTTTCGCCGCCGTGAACAACACGGTGACCGATACCGCCAATCTCATCTAGAGATTTAACGATTCCGTTTTCAGTTAATTTTTTAAGAAGCATATTAACTGCTACTGCGTGATCTGGAATGTTTGTAATTTCTTTTTGTTTTTCGCCATCTACAGTAATAGTGAAGATACTATCTTCTAAACCGATACGTTCTACTAAACCTTTTGTTAATACTGTTTCACTTGGCATTTCAAATAATTGGAATTTTAAGGAAGAGCTTCCTGCGTTAATCGCGATGATTTTTGACATCTAGTCTTTCGCCCCTTTTTCTCTTGGTAGTTGTGTGGATGTTTCCACAAACCGCTCGATTTTATCTGATCAAATTTACTAAATATGAAAACGTTTCATCATTAGTAAATTTTATACTCACGATTTTAATTTAAACATCGTACGACATATATTTCAAGTGAAAAAATTGTAACACCAAGAAAAAAAATATATTACAGATTTCAAAAAAATTCAGTTAAATCTTGTATATATTTAAAAATATGACATATCATATAAAACTGTACTACATGAATTACTAACCCTGTTACATATACCTAGCCTTATTTATGCGTTGCAAACCAAGTATTTAATTGGTCCATAATGTCCTCCATCGCCTTCATGTTGGAGAATTTAGGTAACTCCACTAATAACGCCTGTTTTGGCATCGTTACACTAGGACCTTTCTTTTGGAGAACAAATATACTTTTTGCATTTTTCTCGTTTTTAAACATGGAAACAGGTAGCTGTAATAACCCCTGAATAAAGCATGTTTCTTTAATAAATGCATGTAATTTCGGTGCTTGATCACTTTCAAAAATGAAGTTCGGTACTAGGAAGAATAAGTATCCGCCTTCTTTCGTATGCTTCACACTTTGTTCAATAAATAGGTGGTGGGCATATGACATTCCTTCATCTGCTTTTAACTTATATTCACTTGCACCGATTTCATTTGGATAGTAACCAACCGGTAAGTCTGAAACGACTGCATCAACTGGATCGATATAAAGCGGTGCTAGTCCATCTTGATGGAAGAATTCGATTGCATGCTTTTGTAAATTCGCATTTACTAAAGCAAGTTTAATTAGCACTTCGTCCACTTCTACACCAAATCCACTCATCGTAACGTTTTCTTGAGCACTATTGAAAACTGTCGTCATCAAGTTACCTGTTCCAATTGCAGGGTCTAACACAGTAATTTCATTTTGACCCTTCATAAATTTATGGAATAAGTAACTCATGAACATACCAACTGCATCAGGCGTCATTTCGTGATTCGCTTGTACGCCTTCCTTCATTCCTTTTAAGATGGCTAACTGAAATGCTTTACGAATTTCTTCACCTTTATATGTTTCTTCATTAAACGTACTATATTCACGATTCAGCCTTTCAATTGCTGATTCTGATAATTCCTCTTGTAAAATCGCTCCTTCAAACAAGTTATCCCCTGTTTCTACAAGCGCCTCTAAATATGTTACATCTAATTCTTTACGTAAAACTACCGCAGAAGAATCAAAAATAGAAAATAAAGTTTCTACTGTCTGACTCACGTACATTCCTCCTTCTCTCTTTTACACATAACTTATATCATACCATAATCTGATTTTTTCCCAAAAGAAAAAGCGACCTCTTTTTAAGAGCTCCCTTTTTAGTGATGTATGATGTAACGTCTTCTCTCGTATATCGATTCCATATAGCAATATATGAGAGAAGACGACCTCTTACAAAGAGGTCATCTTCGTTCACATTATTTTGCAGCTTTTGCTGCTTCTAATGCTGCTTCATAGTTTGGATGGCTTGTACCTTCGCTTACGTATTCTACGTAAACTACTTTGTCATTGCTATCTACTACGAATACTGCACGAGCAAGTAAACGAAGCTCTTTCATTACTAAGCCGTAAGCTTCACCGAATGAAAGGTCACGGTGGTCAGAAAGTGTAACAACATTTTCTAAACCGTTTGCTGCACACCAACGTTTTTGAGCGAATGGTAAGTCAGCGCTAATCGTTAATACTTTCGCGTTTTCAATACCTGCTGCATCTTGGTTAAAACGACGTGTTTGTGCATCACATACACCTGTGTCGATAGAAGGTACAACACTAATTAATTTCACTTCACCTTTGTATGTTTCTAAACTTACTGGAGATAAGTCATTTGCTAACACTTGGAAGTTTGGCGCTTGATCGCCAACTTTAACTTCTGTTCCAACTAAAGTCATTGGGTTACCTTTAAAAGTTACGTTTGCCACTTGAAAATCCTCCCTTATTTAAACAAAATATGTACAATGTAAATGATAGTTTGTCCCTATCGATAATGCAAATAAAATCGCTTTATTTACAAAAAAATTAAAGAAGCTAATCTATTGATCAGCTTCTTTATTCGTTAAATTTGAAATTCAGGATCGTCTTCTTTTCGTTTATCCATCATTTCTTTCACTTTATCAACAGCTTGTGGCGCTAATTCAATTATTTTATCGATGACGTGTGTTTGCTTATCTAAGTGCAACACTTTTACGCCTTCTCCATTTATAACAAGAAAAGCAACAGGATTAATAGAAACTCCTCCACCGCTTCCCCCGCCAAATGGATGGCGGCCTGAATGTTCTATTTTACCAAATTCACTTCCACCAGCCGCAAATCCGAAGCTAACTTTTGAAACGGTAAGAATTACACTTCCATCAGCAGCTTTAATTGGATCGCCGACAATTGTATTTACATCAGTCATTTGTTTTAAATGCTGCATTGCAGTTGTCATTAAACCTTGAATTGGATGGTCCATTCTATATCCCCCCTATGCTTGAACAGATTTTTCTGTCGTACCAGATCTTTGTCTTCTCATAAACACGAGTAATTTCACCGCTGTTTTTATAGTACGGAATATACGAAAAGATGCTGTTAACTCACATCTTGATGCAAATCCTTTCCCTTGAAAAACAGGAGTAATTTCAAATTCTGGTACGTCGACAATATGCATATATTGTCCTACAACTCCAGCAGCCATTCCTTTTGTCCCCCATGCATATCCTGTGACAATTCCAGTACTAGCTGCGTCGCCTGCTCCAATTTGTGTATGCCATTTCCAACCATTGATTTTCACTCGTTTGAGAAAATCTTTAACAATAGTATGAACTTCTTGAAGCTTTTTTATCAGTTCCCCCATACTATCAAGTTGTGCCATAATTTTATTGTCTAGTCCGCCGTCCTCTTCAGCTTTTTCGATTTTTTGTCCTGTTTTCTTCTGCTGTTTCTCAATTCTTTCCAACACATCAAATGTATATCGAATCATCCATATTTTCACTTGAAGCAAACATTGCTTTTCCATTTCTGAATATAAAAATGTCACTTTAAGCTTTATTTTCGACAATAGTATAAACAAAATAAAAAGGAGAAGAATTATTATTCCAATTACGAGCCACTTCATACGTATCATCCTTTCACTCCGTACCCATTATCGACAACTTTATTCATCATTAAACAGCGTTTCATAAGATTGAATATAAAAATTTTTCTAAAAATAAAAAGGTATTTTGACAATTTATATCGAAATATATTATTTGAACATATCGTCAGGGAACGGACTCTAATGATATGTAGCACGAAGCATAGAAAATTTAACTGCAGTGGAGGGATACATAATGGCAGATCGTCGCAATTTATTTTTCTTTTATGGTGATGACAAAGCAAAGCTCGTTGAAAAAATGAAACCAATCTATCGTATTTTAGAAGAGAATGGATTCACCATATTAGATCATCCAAAAAATACAAACGCTATCGTCAGTGTTGGAGATGATGCAACTTTCTTACAAGCCGTTCGTAAAACTGGTTTTAGGGAAGATTGCTTATACGCAGGGATTTCTACGAAAGATGAAATTTCATTCTACTGCGATTTCCATATTGATCACGTTGATACAGCCCTTCAAGAAATTACAAAAAATGAAATTGAAGTGCGAAAATATCCAACAATTGAGGTAGATGTAGATGGTAGCACATCTTTCCATTGTTTAAATGAGTTCTCATTACGTTCTAGCATTATTAAAACGTTCGTTGTAGATGTTCACGTTGATGATTTATATTTCGAAACTTTTAGAGGTGACGGTTTAGTTGTTTCTACCCCAACAGGAAGTACAGCTTACAATAAATCGTTACGTGGTGCAGTTGTTGACCCGCTTATCCCTTGCTTCCAAGTAAGTGAATTGGCATCTTTAAATAACAACACATATCGTACACTTGGTTCACCGTTCATTTTAAATCACGAACGTACATTAACTTTAAAACTAAGACCAGACGGTAACGATTATCCTGTTATCGGCATGGATAACGAAGCGCTTAGCATTAAACAAGTGGAAAAAGCTGTTGTACGCTTAAGCGATAAACAAATTAAAACAGTTAAATTAAAAAACAACTCTTTCTGGGAAAAAGTACAGAGAACGTTTTTATAAGATTAAAATAACCGTAGAATTATGGTGGCCCATAATTCTACGGTTATTTATTTACCCCGATTGGCGCGAGCAACAACCTCTCGCTATCCGGCCGATATTCTTGTCAGTTTTTGTCGGTAAGTCGATATATTCTAATAATCGCTCATATATTTGGAGTTACGGTCGATATATTTCAATAATCGCTGATATAATTCAGGTTACGGTCGATATATTCCGATAATCGCTCATATATTTTCACGCACCTTTTCTATAAACGACTTTGCCATCTATTACGGTCATCTCTACTTGTACTTCTTTTATTTCCTCTGCCTCTATTTCAAAAATATCGCGGTCTAATATTGTAAAGTCTGCCTCATATCCTTTTGTAATTTGCCCTCGCTTCGCTTCTTTTCCGATTGCATAGGCACTTCCTGTTGTAAATAAAGAAACAGCCTCATATACCGTTAATCTTTCTTCTGGCATATAACATAAACCGTCAATAAAACTTCTACGTGTAACAGCGCTATATATGCCTAGAAACGGATTTACTTGCTCGATCGGAGCATCAGATCCCCCGTTACAGTGTAATCCCGCTTCCAGTAACGTCTTCCAAGCATACGCATAACGAAGACGGTGCTCGCCTAGTTTTTCAATGACTGATGGAAAATCTGATGAAACAAAGACTGGTTGTATATCAATAATGGCTTGCAAGTTTTTCATTCTTTCAATCAACTCTTCACGAGCTAGCTGACAATGAATAATACGGTCGCGTAATCCTTTTGCTGGCGGATACAATTCAAGCGCATCAATGACATATTCAAGCGATAAGTCACCGATAGTATGAATCGCAACTGGCATATGTAAGTCTCGTGCTTTCTTCACTAATTCCGCAAGTTCTTCACGTGAGAAAATGGCAACTCCATTTGTTTCTCTCGCATCTTCATACGGTTCACTTAATAAAGCTGTTCTTCCGCCAAAAGAACCGTCAGAAAAAATTTTCATTGCCCCAAACTCAATATAATGCTCATTTTCATATTCTTTTCGTTCATGTGCTACTTCATGGTGAACGAGTAAATGTGCTTTAAATGGCATTTCTTTTATAACATGAGAAAACGCATTATGCACTTTTCTAAATCCACCGTAATAATTTAAATCTTCCGTATGCCCGCCAACGAGTCCATATTGCCAGCAGTCTTTAATTGCTGTTTGCAAAGCACTTTGTAAGTAGGCTTCATCAATTTCAGGCTGGACATGTTTGATTAACTCTTGGCCTTGTTCATATAAAAGTCCTTTTAATTTATTGAATGAGTCCCGTCCAACTTTCCCGCCTTTCGGATCTTCTGCCTTTTCTGTTATGTTCGCTTCTTGCAGTATGTATGAATTCACCCATGTAACATGGCGACAAACGCGCTTTAATAAAATGGGATGTTCTCTTGAAATTGCATCTAAATCTTTTGCGTGAACATCTTTCGTATCTGTAAAGTTATTCTCATTCCAGCCTTCTCCAATAATCCAAGAACCTTTTGGGGCTTTTTCTACGCGCTTCTGAACGAGAGTAAGCACTTCGCTATATGATGTGCAATTTGATAAATCTAGACGAAGTAATCTCTCCCCGTGACCAATAAGATGCATATGGCTATCAACGAGACCTGGAATCATTGTTTTGCCTTCTAAATTATGCAATGTAACCGCAGCATATCGGCTTTCTAACTCTTCTTTACTTCCAACATCAACAATCATACCGTTTTCAACGTAAACAGCGTCCACTTTTTCATTTTCTTCTCTCATTGTGTAAATGGTGCCGCCATACCAAATTTCCCCCATATATTTCATCCCCTTTATTTTTTATTGTATAAAAAAAAGCACCATTTCAAAACATGGTGCTTTTCTAAACATTACTTTTGTTCAGTAGTAGACGTTGTAACTTGCCATTCAATATTAAATTTATCTTTTACTTGTCCGTATGCTGGGCTCCAGAACGTTTCTTGAAGGGGCATAATAACTTCGCCACCTTCTTGTAACTTATCGAATACTTCTTTCGCTTTTTCTACGTTACTAATTTGAATTGCGATTGTTACTTGAGATCCAATTGCATGCCCTTGACCTGGGAATGTATCAGAAATCATAAGATCCGTATTACCAACTTTTAAAGTAGCGTGTAAAACGCGTTCTTTCGCTTCAGCTGGAACCGGGTATTCTGGATTTTCAGGCATATCACCAAAAGTTTGCATGACTTCCACTTTTGCATCTAACGCCTCTTTATAAAACTGTACAGCTTCTTGCCCACTACCATCTAAAACTAAGTACGGATTAATACCTAAAATCATACGGACACCTCTTTTTTCAATTTATAAAATCGAACTTGTGTTCGTTTTTATATTATCATTGTTTGCCATTTCATTCAACTATTTCCTTCACTGTTTTCAAATTTATTTTGACGGAATCTCCATCTCTTGTTTTCTAAGCTCAATACGGCGGATTTTTCCAGAAATCGTTTTTGGTAGTTCATCTACAAATTCAATTTTGCGAGGGTATTTATATGGTGCAGTAAGTTCTTTGACGTGTTGTTGGAGTATTGGAATTAATGTTTCTTCGTTCTTTTCTATATTCTCTCTTAATACGATAAATGCCTTCACGACACTTCCGCGAATTTCATCAGGACTTGCGACAACCGCACATTCTCTCACGTAAGGGTGCTTTACGAGCGCATCTTCTACTTCAAACGGCCCGATTGTATAACCAGAGCTAATAATAATATCATCACCGCGCCCTTCAAACCAGAAATAGCCGTCTTCATCTTTTTTCGCTTTATCACCTGTAATATAATAATCACCGCGGAATTGCATCGCTGTACGCTCATCGTCTTTGTAATATTGTTTAAAGAGGGCCGGCGTTTCAATGTGAACTGCAATATCACCAACTTCGCCTACTTTCACTGGAATACCTTCCTCATTTACAATATCAACGTGGTTACCCGGCGTCGGTTTCCCCATTGATCCTGGTCTAATATCCATCCCTTTCATTACACCAACAAGCAATGTATTTTCCGTTTGCCCATAGCCGTCTCTTACTGTAATATGAAAGTGCTTTTGGAACGTTTCAATGACTTCTCTATTTAACGGCTCACCTGCGGATACAGCGCTATGTAACGCTTCTAAATTGTACTCGCTTAAATTTTCTACCTTTGCCATTAATCTATACTCAGTTGGCGTACAACAAAGCACATTCACCTTATTATCGTCTAATAAATTTAAATACGTTTTTGGTTCAAACTTACCGTGGTATACAAATCCTGTTGCCCCCGAGCCTAGAGTTGCTAAAAACGGACTCCAAATCCACTTTTGCCATCCTGGACTAGCTGTTGCCCATACAACATCATTCTCTTCAATTCCGAGCCAATTTGGAGCGCTCGTACGTAAATGAGCGTATGCCCACGCATGTGTATGAACAACACCTTTTGGATTTCCTGTCGTTCCTGACGTGTAAGATAAAAAGACCATATCTTCTTTATCTGTCTTTGCCATCTCTAACATGTCACTTTCTGTTTCTAACGCTGTTTTTAAATTCATCCATCCATCTACTGACTGCTCGCTCAGAACGAATTTTTGAAGAGATTCCATCGCTTCTATATCATCAAACTGTCCAATGTACGGCTCATAACTTACGATTGCTTTTACTTCCCCATGTCCAATACGGTATTCAATATCCTTTTTGCGTAACATTTCCGAACTCGGAATTACGACAAATCCTGCTTTAATCGCAGCGATATACGTCATGTATGCTTCAATTAAACGCGGCATCATAATGAGGAGCTTGTCCCCTTTTTGCAGACCACTCTTTATAAAAGCGTTTCCAATTTTATTTGCACCTTTCATTAACTCCGCGTATGTAACTTCTCGGCGATTCCCTTTATCATCTTGCCAAATTAAAGCAAGCTTCTCTTTATCACCTGTATATTTCTCTATTTCAGAAACTAAATTATAAGACGGTGGTGCCAACAATTCCTCTCTCTTCATAAACATCCTCCTTTTTCTTTATGCCTCCCTTATATAATAAAGAATTTTCTGTCAATTTTGAACCCTCATCTTTTGACAAATTTTTTAGTTCTGTCGAATATATCGAACACAACTTAGAATATATTAACAAAAAATTAAATATATCAATTTACCGACAAATGGCGCCACAACATAAAAAAGAAAGAGCGGGAGAACCCGCTCTTTCTAAGCCATCATATGGGATTATTTTTGGTAACCGCCTAATTGTTGCTCAGCTAGTGAAACTAGACGTTTAGTGATTTCGCCACCAACAGAACCGTTAGCGCGAGCTGTTGCATCAGCTCCAAGTTGAACACCAAACTCTTGAGCGATTTCGTATTTCATTTGGTCTAATGCTGATTCAGCACCAGGAACCGCTAATTTATTTGTGCTACGTGCCATGTTATATCACCTCCTTGTGAGTATAGAGTGTGATAAATAACATGACTTCATACACGGTTTACATATGGTAATTTATGGTTTTAGAAAAGTTCTTCGAATTTTTCTTCTTCCGCTACTACTTCTACCGTTTGTAATACCATTGTTTCTTTGTTCGCTACAGCTTCATCGATTAATGGTGTGAAATCGTATTTCGCTTCAAAACGATTCGCTTTTTCACGCTTCGGCTTCGTCGCTGGGCTTGCTGGTGTGAATACTGTACAGCAATCTTCGTACGGACGAATTGAAATATCATATGTGCCGATTTCTTCAGCGATTTTAATAATCTCTAATTTATCCATCGTAATAAGCGGACGAATAATTGGATAGTTTGTTACTTCGTTAATCGTATGCATACTATCTAACGTTTGACTTGCTACTTGTCCAAGACTTTCACCAGTCGTGATTGCTAGTGCGTTACGCTCCTCTGCGATACGCTCTGTAATACGCATCATCATACGGCGCATAACTGTCATTGAATAGCTAGATGGGATTTCTTTATTAATCGTTTTTTGCACTTCTGTAAATGGAACAAGGTGAAGTGTTACACGTTTACAGTATTTCGTTAACTCTTGTGCTAAATCGATTACTTTTTGTTTTGCGCGCTCACTTGTGAAAGGTGGGCTATGGAAGTGAACTGCTTCCACAGATACGCCGCGTTTCATCGTTAAGTACGCTGCTACTGGGCTATCAATACCGCCAGACAGAAGTACCATTACTTTTCCGCCAACGCCAACTGGTAAACCACCAGCTCCCATACGCTCATCACACATAATGTAGCTATAACCGCTGCGAATTTCTACGCGTACATTTACATCTGGATTATGAACATCTACAGTAATATCTTCTGTATTTTCTAGAATATGTCCACCAATCTCAGGTAATAATTCCATCGTTCTCATTGGGAAATGCTTATAAGAACGGTGTACAGTAATTTTAAATGTTTTCACATCGCCTTTTACTTGTAAGAAAGCTGCTAATGCACCTTTTTTAATGTCTTCTAATTCTGATGGTACTTTCATCGCTAAGTTAAACTTATGAATACCAAACACATCTTTTAATCTTTCAGATACCGCTTCATGATCTTCGCCATTTAATTGGATATACATACGATCATGTGTTGCATCGATTTTAATATTTGGGAATTTTTTCAGTTTGAACTTTACGTTATCTTTTAATGTGCTTACAAATTTAGAACGGTTCTTACCTTTAGTCGTCATCTCTCCATAACGAACTAAAATATATTCATATGTCATCATATTCCTTTACCTCATCACTTCATATAATTTTGGCATCGTCTCTTTCACAATACCTTCAAATTGCTTTACTTCTTCCATCGTGTTTTCTGGTGCCAAACTAATGCGAATAGCACTTGCAGCAGCGGCATGTGGTACTCCCATTGACACTAACACTCTGCTCACTTCATTTGCTTTTGAAGAACAAGCAGATTTCGTTGATACATATACACCGTGCTCTTCTAAAGCATGAACGACCACTTCTGGTTTTAAACCTACAAATGATACATTTAAAATGTGTGGTGCTGCATATGCAAGCGACGTATTAATCGTTACATCTTCCATCTCTTTAAAGAAACGAACAAGCTCTGCTTGTAAACTTTGCAAATGAGCTACCTTTTCTTTCACTTGCTCCATTGTCATGCGAAGTGCTTTCACCATCGCTACAATTCCAGGTAAGTTCTCTGTACCAGAGCGATACTTCAGCTCTTGTTGACCACCTGATAAAATTGGATCTAACCTTACGCCATCACGTACATAAAGAAGACCCGTTCCTTTTACACTATGGAATTTATGTCCAGATATTGAGCAAAGATCAATATGAGAAGCGTATAAATTAAGCGGTACTTTTCCTATCCCTTGTACATGGTCCACATGGAATCTTATTTTCGGATAATTCGATAATAACGTTCCAATTTCAGCAACAGGCTGAATTGCTCCAGTCTCGTTGTTCACGTGAATAATTGACACAAGAATCGTATCTTCACGAAGCGCTCGTTTTACATCCTCTACCGATACAACACCATGCTCATTAACCGGTAAATATGTTACATCAAAACCGAGATCTTCTAATTGTTTATATGCTTCAAACACAGACGCGTGTTCAATATTTGTTGTAATGATATGTTTACCGCGCGAACGATTCCTCATCGCTATTCCTTTAATCGCAAGGTTATTCCCTTCCGTTCCACCTGATGTGAAAATAATTTCAGAAGGCTTAACGTGAAGAAGCTGCGCTGCAATTGTTCTTGATTGTGTTAATAGACGCTCTGCCTCTCCTCCAAGCGAATGAATAGAAGAAGGATTCCCAAAATATTTCCCCGCAACCGTTACGTACGATTGAAGAGCTTCTGGATATGGCTTTGTCGTCGCACTATTATCAAAATAGATCATCGTTCTTCCCCTTTCAGCGCTGTCACATCATATAATCATATCACAAATACGTGTCATTACGCTAAGACTACGCAAAGGTTCCGTTATATTTTAAAACGAATAACCTTACTGTATTCCGCTATTCATTATAGCAACATCGCCTGCAAAATTACACCAAAAAACAAACCCTTATGAAAGGGTTTGTTCATTGTCTACATATTCAGCTATTTTTTGAACAACGCCAGGCTCAAGTTGCTCTAGTACAGAAGCCGCTTGTTCTAAAGCTGCATCGTATTGATATTCACGGAATAATTTCTCCGCATAATTTAAGCTCTCTGCAAGATTTTCATCATGACTGCGGTAACGATTACCGTATTGAATTAATTTTTCAACTAAATACGCTTGTCCAATTAACTCTTCTGTCATTTCAGCAACACCATTAACAGTTGTGTAAGCTTCTTCTAAACTGCTATTTACAGCATTCATATTTAACGGCTTCACTTCTAATTGCTCATATACAGCTTGCATTGCCATTTGTCCTCTTTTTAAATCTTCCATAATGCTCTCTGGAAGACCTGGCAAATTCGACTTTTGCATAAAGCGTTTCGTTTCGAAAATAGTATTTCGCATTTCTTGTAACTTCTCACGCGCTTCAAATTCTTCTTTGCGCATCGTTTGCAGCATTTCTTTATATTCTGCATGAAGTACTTTTAATGTTTCACATTGCTCATAAATCTCTTCTAGTTCCTCACGAATAATAGAGAAGGCAATATCTTGTTCCGCAACCCGTAATTGCAACATTTCAAAACGTTTCATTAAAATGTGCATTTGCTTTTCAATTACTTTTTGAGACTCAATGTCCTTATCTTGTAACTGATAGCTTTGTTTCACGAGCTGTGTTTCTGCTTTTGTTTCAATCGTTTCAATGCGAATTTCTTCTAAGTCTTCATAAACAGAAAGTGTTTTTTGCTCCACATAATGTCTCGCATGTACTTCTTGTTCTAGTTGATCATAGAAGCTATCTAAACTTGTTTTTAAGTTCTCTACTTTTTCAGCCGCTTCTGTTATGTGAAGCTCCTGTATATCCATTAAACATATTTGTAGTTGTTTCTTCATATCGCGAACTTCTTTAGGAATTTCCAAATACTCTAATACATAACCTTGTCTTACCATATCATTATGTCCGTGTAATAAATCTTCCAACTGAACCGGTAACGTCGCTTGACACTCTACCAATAAATCTGGAATTTGGTGAATAATGATTTCTAAATCTGCTAAACCTTCTTCCAAACTAATAACAATTTCTCTCGCTTTTAAATAGTCGCCATTGTTTGTTGCTTCTTCAAAGGTTTTAAATTTCTCAGATTCAGCGTCTAGCATCTCTTCGATTTTCTGCTCTGCTGCTCCATACATATGTCTATGAGCAAGAACACTCTTCTTCATACTACGATATGTATCACGTAACCCTTCGATTTCCGAGCTATTTTTTTCATGGCTTTCTAACAATTGCTGTAATTCATTTAAAATGTCTGTAATACGATTATCAGCGTCATCTAAACCACTTATGGATTCATTCATCGCATGCTTTGCTTTTCGGAAGGAGAATTGCGAGGCGAATTTTCGCGCTTGCGCTAAATCTTTTTCAGCTTTCGGAATGGTTGTTGATACAATTTCATCCCATTCTTCACGCCATTTACCAAACAGTTCTTCTGTTTGACCCGTCATATTTAAATCTTTCACCCGTTTTAGTTCATCTGCCACAGGTTTATCTTTTATCTCTTGTTTCCACTGCTCAAGTGCTTCAATATCTTTATATGAACGATTTCTTATCACAAGCTCTATCATGAGCAGCACTAGAATAGAGCTTACTACAATGATAACGATCGTCAGGATAGAATCCATGCAAAAAAGCCTCCTAGTTATATCTCTTTTTTTGTCCGTTCCGTTTATGAAATGGAAGGCATTATGTATAAAAAGGGAATTCCCCTATATTTAACAACTAACAATGTACTAATCATACCATGTAATGGTTTGTTTTTGACCTAGTTTTTTTAAAATTTCATGTTTCTTTCAATGCAATTGTAATCTTTCTCAATATTCCGTTTGGATTACCTCTCATCATCAAATGAATGCAGCAAAGGGCCTTCTTCCATATGAGATGCGAAATATATTTTACGTACAATTGTCGGTTCAATAGAAATCGCATGCACATTTCCTTGTCTTACCGCTTGCTCTACTGCTATTTCTGGAAGTAACGTGATGCCAAGTCCAGCACTGACCATCGCAAGCATCGGTTCTGCATAAGAAGTTTCAAATGCAATAATCGGTTTCGCACCTATCCCTTGAAACAGATTCGTAATCATTTTCCTTACATCGCAGATTTCTGGGTATACGATTAACTTTTCATTTTGCAAATCTTCCATTCGAATTACTGTTTTCTCTTTATAAAGATGATCATTTGAAACGACACACACAATTTTTTCTTCTCGTATTTCTTTTATACACGTAGCACCTTCTACTACTGAATCGATGAACATCGCTTCAATCTTCCGTTCTTTAAAAAGTCCTATCAGTACTTTCGTATGCTCAATTTTCCATTCTATTTCGAACCCGTCACCTAATATATCTTTACATTTCGCTATGTAATGTGCTGCTAAACTTGGCAATATGCCTATAGAAATGTTCCGCTTCTCTTGAAATTTCTTCATTTCGGCTTTCACTTCATGTATGTGTCCCAAAATCGGTAACATTCTTGTTATGAATAACTCTCCAGCACTTGTTAATTCGACTCCTTGCGCGGAACGTTTTAATAAAGTAACCTCTAAATCCGCTTCTAACCTTTGAATTTGTTTACTAAGCGCCGGCTGAGAAATATGTAAAATCTTACTCGCCTTTGATAAACTTCGCGTATTCTTCACTTCAATAAACGATTGTACTGCCTCTAGATCCATCGTACACACCTCTAACAAAAAGTTATAACTGTCATAAAAAATCGATATTTCCTTCTATAAACAATTACTCTTTATACTTATTTCATCAACTTACTATAACGAAATGTAAAGGGGAAAGATACTCTTGAACAAAAAACAAATGCTACTCGGGTCCCTCCTATGCTTACTTGCCGTAACGGCTTGGGGATTTATGTTTCCTGTCATGGCAAACGCCTTACAGTTTATCGATCCGTTCTTCTTCACAACGATTCGCTATGGATCAGCAGCTATTATTTTTCTTATTCTGCTATTACTTACCGAAGGGACAAAGTCACTCCGCTTAGAAAAGAAAACACTTTCGTTACTCTTTTACGGAACAGTCGGTTTCGCAGGATATGGTTTTCTCGTTTTCTATGGACAACAACTTGCCGGACCGTCTGGAGCCATCCATGCCGCGATGATTCAGTCTCTTATGCCACTCATCGCTTTATTATTGCAGTGGATAACAAAAAATAAACGCCCACAAAACTATACATTCCTTTGTATGTTTGTTGCATTATTCGGTGTTATGCTTGTCATTTCAAAAGGAAATATTCACTTATTATTTGGAGCTGCCAGCCATCTCTCAACAAATATACTTATGCTGTGCGGCGTTACTTGCTGGGTCATTTATACAAACGGTGGTGCTAGTTTTCAATCTTGGTCGCCACTTAGGTATACGACGTTAACTTGTTTATTTGGCTCAATTTCACTCATCACTATCGTCACTTTTTTAACTTATACAAACGTCGTTACTGTACCTTCACTATCGACAATTATGAACGTTCGTTTTGAACTCTTATATATGTCTATTATTGCAGGCGTTATCGCAGTATTTTGCTGGAACGCAGGAAATCGCTATATTTCATCTATTAATGGCATATTATTTATGAATTTAGTTCCTATACTTGCACTTATCGGTTCCATCTTTCGAGGTTATACAGTCGACAAAATTGAAATTGTGGGCGCCTCATTAACAATTATCGCGCTATTATGCAACAATTTATGGCAAAGAAAAGAAAAGAAAGCACAAAAATCCCCACCTCAGTTCGTTAGGTGGGGATTTTTCACATATGAACAGCTCTTGGCCATTCATAATACATATTCGTTATACATAATGTTTGTTCTATCCATTGTTCAATTTCTTTCGTGTACATTTCTAAGAAAAAGGTCTCAGATGGAAAAGAATGTAGCACTTCTGATATATATTGCGGATATAAAAACGGCATATTCATCATGCCTTTTAATTGCGTCATAAACATTGTAAAAGATACCTTTTTAAATTCTTGTTTCATTTGTCCTTGTCTAATCATTTGCTCTATATAATATCTTTCTTTAGAAAAATAAACGGTCATCACTTCGCGAATTAATGTCGTATCAAGCGACAGCTCTCGGTAAAAGAAACGTGTCAGCTCCCTATTATCAAATTGATATCGTAAAATCCCGCGCACCATTTGCACCATCACATCTTTAGCCGACAAATATTCTCTCTGTTCAAAGGACGTTTCAATCACATGAATATACCCTTCTAAAAAATTAGTAATAAGCTGCTCTAATAGGCCTTGCTTTCCAGCAAAATAATATGAAATATTCGCTACATTCACATCCGCTCGCTTTGCAATGTCTCGCACCGACGTTCCATCATAACCTTTCGTGTTAAACAACGATATTGCCGCATCAATTACTTTTTGTTTCGTCTGTTTCATGCGCTCACTTCCTCTCACTGAACAGCTATAGTGTAAATTTCTTGACTTTTAAGACAAATTCCTTTAATTTTCTATCGACAAAGTCATGTGAAATACATCGTATTTTGCTAATATTTTACACATCTCGATAAAAAAGGAGCTGTTTCCATGTTTACTAAAGAAAGTTATACAGGATCTCGCGTGCAGCAATATGAGACAGTAATAAAACAACTGGATGCATTATTAACTGGCGAATCAAACGTAGTCGCAAACTTATCAAATGCGTCCGCATTATTAAACCAATTTTTGGATCGTGTTAATTGGGTTGGCTTTTACGTAACAGAAGGAAATCAGCTTGTTCTTGGACCATTCCAAGGAATGCCTGCTTGCGTGCGCATTCCATTTGGACGAGGCGTTTGCGGCGTTGCAGCTGAAACGAAAACAACACAGCTTGTAGCAGACGTTCATCAATTCCCAGGACACATCGCTTGCGACAGTGCTTCAAATTCAGAAATCGTCGTACCGATTATTAAGGATGGGAATGTCATTGGTGTACTTGATATTGATAGCCCTGAAAAAAACCGTTTCGACGAAGTAGATCAGCGCTATTTAGAAAAGTTTGTGGAAACACTCCTAAAACATATGTAACAAAAAAGAGCTAGTTATCGATTAAGTACATGACGTACAAAACCGATAGCTAGCTCTTTTTTTATTGATTACTAACAGTAGATATTTTCTTTAACGCTTGCTCTAAATCAGAAACAATATCCTCCCACGATTCTAAACCGACAGATAAACGTATTAAATTATCATAAATGCCCATTTCTTGTCTTAACGCAGCTGGAATCGCGGCGTGCGTCATCGTTGCTGGGTGCTGAATTAACGTTTCTGTATCTCCTAAACTTACCGCAATTGTAATAAAGTGAAGGTCATTAATAAACGCCTGCGTCTCTTCTTTCCCGCCTTTAATTGAAAAAGATATAACACCGCCCCCACGTTTCATTTGGCGAGATGCTAACTCTCCTTCTGGATACCAAACACCTTCTACCGCATCATGATTTTTTAGGAACGATACAATTTTTTCTGCATTATCACAATGACGATCCATTCTTACTGCTAGTGTCTTTAATCCGCGTAACAATAACCATGCGTCAAACGGTGCCATAATACCGCCGATATCTTTTCGCATCGGGCGGATTTTTTCAGCTAACGCTTTCGTTTTACAAATTGTTACACCCGCCACAACATCACCGTGACCACCAATATATTTTGTCGCACTATGAACAACCGCGTCACAGCCAAGTTCAAGCGGTCTTTGTAAATAAGGTGAACAAAACGTATTATCAACAATAACAAGTAACCCATTTCGCTTCGCAACCCGAATCACTTGTTTTAAATCAATTAATTTCATTGTCGGATTAATCGGTGTTTCAACGAAAATAAGCTTTGTATTCGGGCGAATTTTATTTTCCATATCAGCCTCTGTCTCCATATCACAAAACGAATGCGTAATCATAAATTTTTCTTCTAACACTTCTAAAAAACCGTATGTGCAGCCGTATAATCCATTTGAACAAATAATATGATCTCCAGCTTTTAGAAAACCAATTAACGTTGCGGAAATAGCTGCCATACCGGATCCGAAAGCAAGCGCTTCTTCTCCTCCTTCTAACACCGCCATACGTTCTTCGAATAATTTCACAGTCGGATTTCCAAGTCTTGAGTAAATATAAGATGGATCCACTCCCGCAAAACTTGCCTCTCCTTGCTGCGCAGTCTCAAATGTAAATGTAGACGTTTGAAATAAAGGCGGTGTTAAACTTCCTTTATGTTCCTCTGATGTATAACCGTGATGAATTAACGCTGTCTCCATATGCTTCTTTTTCATAAAAACATCCCCTTTTATGTTTTTATTGCCGCATATTCATCATTAAAACTTTGATGAACGTTTTACTTCATTTTATGTAAGCGTTTTATTTGTGTTTCTATCTCTTCTTTTATATCGTTTTAAATTCCTTCTTGTTCATTTCCAAAATTTATATGCATAAAACAAAAACGTACTCGCTTGACGAAACTCTGGGTAAAAGATATAATAGCGTTTGTGTAAAATAAAAAGGCAGCCTTGTAATGTGAGTTTATCGTTTGTATTTTGTTCCTCTACGGAGGTGTATCTCGTAACTCCCTGCTGCTGGAGCGAAGGTACATGAAAACAAAATGCCCGTAAATATCGATTACGTCTGTTTTTATTTTACGTAAATAAAAACATTTTAAAGGAGGAGTCAACTATGGCTCGTTATACAGGTCCAGCTTGGAAACTGTCTCGTCGTCTTGGAATCTCTCTAAGCGGCACAGGAAAAGAATTAGAAAAACGCCCTTACGCACCAGGTCCTCACGGTCCTAACCAACGTAAGAAACTTTCAGAATACGGTTTACAATTACAAGAGAAACAAAAACTTCGTCACATGTACGGCATGACTGAGCGTCAATTCCGTCGCACATTTGACCAAGCAGGTAAAATGCCTGGTAAGCACGGCGAAAACTTCATGATCCTTCTTGAAGCTCGTCTTGACAACTTAGTTTACCGTATGGGCTTAGCTCGCACTCGTCGTGCAGCTCGCCAATTAGTAAACCACGGTCACATCATGGTTGATGGCGCTCGCGTAGATATCCCATCTTACCGTGTAAAACCTGGTCAAACTATCAGCGTTCGCGAAAAATCTAGCAACCTTGTTGTTGTTAAAGAAGCGATCGAAGTTAACAACTTCGTACCAGAATACTTAACTTTCGATGCTGACAAATTAGAAGCTACTTACACTCGTCACGCTGAGCGTGCTGAGTTACCAGCTGAAATCAACGAAGCATTAATCGTAGAGTTCTACTCTCGTTAATGACAAAAAGCCAATCCTGTGGATTGGCTTTTTTCGTTTATATATAAAATAAAATTATTTATTTTCCTCTTTCTGAACATATACATAAGCATCTTTCTGCTCTTTATGTATATCCACCTTCGAATTCTCTGCAAGCTGACCCGCATTTAGCAAAGAAAAAATAATGAGCGCTTCTAGTGACATTTTGTTTTACCACTCCTTTCTAGTTGTTATACATTTATCATACCGCTTACATGTGATTTCCGTATGAACTCGAAAAGGAGATTACAACAAAATGGTTACAAGTATATGAATGCACGCTATAATAACCATAAAATAGGAGGTTGATTCATTTTGACAATAAACCAAATGGTTCAGTTAGGCAGTGCATGTATGTTGTTTATTACTTCCGCGCTTATTAATTGGTATCAGGGAAGTAATTTAATAGATGATCCTGATGAATGGAAATATAGCGCTAAGTTTACGAATTACTTCAAAGGCACCGTTTCAAATTACGAAGATATTTATCAAATCGATTTTTTTATATACGCAGCAAAATTTTATCCAACAGCATTTATCGTTATGCTAGTGAGTTTACTTTATATGCTCATATTAATTCTTTATATTCTATTTAAAAGAAAAGATGCGGCGTTTTAAATCCATACATAAAAACCCCGAATCATAAACTTTTCAGCCTACAATTCGGGGTACTATTTGTTTATATTCGTTTCGGATTAGTAACGAATTAAGAAATATTTCTTTTTACCGCGGCGAATGATTGTGAATTTACCTTCGATGCGGTCTTTTTCTGTTACAACGTAGTCTAATGCTTGTGTACGCTCACCGTTTACGTAGATTGCGCCGTTTGTTACATCTTCACGTGCTTGACGTTTTGATGGAGAGATTTTGCTTTCTACAAGTAAGTCGATTAATACTGTATCTTCTGCAGTACGTTCTACAGATGGTACGTCTTTGAATCCTTGCTCGATTTCGCTTGCAGTTAGTTCTGCTACAGAACCGCTGAATAATGCAGCTGAAATTTTAATCGCTTGTTCTAATGCTTCTTCGCCGTGAACAAGTTTTGTCATTTCTGCACCTAATGCTTTTTGTGCTGCACGTTTTTCTGGTGCTTCAGCTACTTGCTTTTCAAGCTCAAGAATTTCTTCATGAGATAAGAATGTAAAGTATTTTAAGTATTTAACAACATCACGGTCATCTGTGTTAATCCAGAATTGGTAGAACTCGTAAGGAGTTGTTTTCTCTGGGTCTAACCAAATTGCGCCGCCTTCTGTTTTACCAAACTTCGTACCGTCAGATTTAGTAACAAGTGGAATTGTTAAACCGAATGCTTTCGCATCTTCTTCTGATTTACGGATTAATTCAAGACCAGCTGTAATGTTACCCCATTGGTCACTACCACCGATTTGTAGGCGGCAATTATGGTGTTGGTATAAGTTTAAGAAGTCGTATGATTGTAAAATCATGTAACTAAACTCAGTAAATGAAATACCAGTCTCTAAACGAGATGCTACTGTATCTTTTGCTAACATATAGTTTAAACCGAAGTTTTTACCGATATCGCGTAAGAATGAAATGACATCTAAGTTACCAAGCCAGTCATAGTTGTTAGCCATTGTTGCTGGGTTTTCCACGTTTTCGAACTCTAAGAAGTTTGAAAGTTGGTTTTTAATGCTTTCTGTGTAGTAAGCAACTGTATCTTTCGTATTTAATGTACGCTCTGCTTTTTTACCACTTGGATCACCGATCATACCAGTACCACCGCCAACAAGTGCGATTGGTTGGTGACCAGCTAATTGGAAACGACGTAACATTAATACTGGTAACATATGACCGATGTGTAAGCTATCCGCTGTCGGGTCGAAACCACAGTATAATTTAACGCTTTCTTTTTCTAATAATTGCTCAAGGCCCTCAGCGTCTGTTTGCTGATTAATTAGACCGCGAAATTCAAGATCTTGTAAAATACCCATATCCTACATACTCTCCTTTAAGTTCATTACTGGCGTGAAGGTTAAAAACATAAAAAAATCGCCCCTTCAAATAAGGGACGATTTTGATTATCGCGTTACCACCCTAGTTGCAGACCAAAAAAGCCTACCACCTTATTTACATAACGGCTTAGCACCGTCTCTTCCCTTTTGAATACAATTCAATCGAAAAAAGATGCTCCAGGGGCGTAATTCGCGATCATCTATGTGCTGATTTTCACCGGCCATCAGCTCTCTAAAACAGGGAAATGATCACTACTTCTCCCTTTCCACGCTCAATTATTCATATACTTTTCTTTATACCATCATTTATATAGGCGTGTCAAATAGAGGTCGAGTTTCTCTTCTTGCCAATCCTTTACAACGTCATACAGAGTATCGTAATAAGAGAAAGAATTGGAACTCCAACTAGCAACGAGACATGAAACACAACTGATAAATCATTCCCAATCGTCGCTTCCACAGGGTCTTTCGCCGGAGAACCAAGAAATCCGATTAATCGATCGAAGCGACTTACCGTTTTTGGAAAGTCCGGTATTTCTACATGATCACTATCTAAATGTTGCTTTAACTTATATTCACTCTTAAAGGGATTTTCGCTCAATTTCATCCACCTCCAGCAATTGTTTCAATTTCTTTATCCCGTTATGGAGTCTTGATTTCACCGTTCCGACTGGAATATCTAATACCTCTGCAATCTCTTTTTGTTGCATATCATGATAATAAGAAAGGATTAGGACCGCTCTTTGCTCTTCTGGAACTTTCAAAATTGCTTCTCTTACTGTGAGCCGATCTTCGTGAGAGAATTCTTTTTCCGGAATCGGCGCTAAAAACGGCAAAAGCGTACGCCACTTTTTTCTCCTATTTAATTTATTAATCATAAGACGATAACCGATTTGAAATAAATACGTTTTTATTTTTCCTTTTTCAAGTTCATACATATGTTTCTTTCGTTCTAACGTCAAAAACGTATCTTGCACGAGATCGATACTTAATTGTTCATCTCGGTTAAATCGATATAAAAATGTGTATAGCGCTGGTTTGATTAAAACGTATAGTTTTTCCCCAGCCTGCTTATCTCCACTTTGATACGCAAGCATGAGCTCTTCCTCAATCCCAATCTGCGCCATGGTTTTTGATCTCCTTTATTCCTTTTAACGTTAATGAAATACGGGAAATTAAATAGCAGCTTGCGACAATAATCCATACTTGCGATTGATTCGTAAAAAATTGAACGTACGGGTTTTGAATTGTATGGCCAGTTGAAACTAAAATATTTAATGCTTGCACACATATGCATGCATACACTGCAAGACAAGCCGAAATCGTATCAAATACATTCCAGCGAAAATATACTTTTGTTTTCGTAAAATCAATTTTATATCCATTTTTTCTTACTATATGTTTTCTATCAAATGGAATAATGATTGAAAACATAACAATCATCATAACTCCAGCTGTAATCATTGATACTTTAAATCCGATTGGCATCGGTAATAGCAAACCACAAGAAAATACGACCATAACTCCAATTAAAGCAAAAGTAAGAAGTAATTTATTAGACATAAAAAAGCCTCCCTCATCTATTCTTTCATAAATGTATACAGACGAGGAAGGCACTTCGTTCAAATATTATTTTATTTCTTTATAATCTTTGCAGGATTTCCGCCAACTACTACATGATTTGGCACATCTTTTCATACAACTGGATCAGTCGGTATATATATTTCTCCTAGTATCATTTTTTCTTTTTCTGTTTTCATTTTCTTCCCTCTTTATATGTAGGTTAAAGAGGGAAGAAAAAAGAAAGGCCTGAACACTATTTCGTTCAGACCTTTCTCTCTTAATCTTCCATCGTTGATAAGTCACCTGTTGGTAAGTTTAACTCCCACGCTTTTAATACGCGGCGCATAATTTTACCGCTTCTCGTTTTCGGTAATTTATCTCTAAATTCAATTTGTCTTGGCGCTGCATGAGCTGCTAGACCTTTCTTTACAAATTGACGAATTTCTTCTTTTAATTCTTCAGATGGTTCGTACCCTGCACGAAGCGCGATAAATGCTTTAATAATTTCGCCGCGCACCGGATCAGGAATACCAATTACACCAGCTTCTGCAACAGCAGCATGCTCGATTAATTTGCTTTCTACTTCAAATGGTCCAACGCGCTCACCTGACGTCATAATTACATCGTCAATACGTCCTTGGAACCAGAAGTATCCATCTTCATCCATGTAGGCAGAGTCACCTGATACGTACCAATCACCCGGCATAAAATAAGACTCATATTTTTGCTTGTTATTCCAAATTCCACGCATCATAGCTGGCCAACCTTTACCAATTGCTAAGTTACCCATTGTGTATGGAGGCACTTCATTTCCTTCATTATCAACAATCGCTGCTTTTACACCTGGAATTGGTTTCCCCATTGAACCTGGACATATTTCCATACAAGGGTAGTTACAAATAACTTGTCCACCTGTTTCTGTCATCCACCACGTATCATGAATACGAAGTCCAAATGCGTTCATACCCCAGCGAATTACTTCTGGATTTAACGGTTCACCAACGCTTAATACGTGGCGCACTTGTGATAAATCGTATTTTTTAATTGCATCTTGTCCAGCGCCCATTAACATGCGAAATGCTGTTGGTGCACTATACCAAACTGTTACACCGTAATCTTGCAGTGCTTCATACCACGCTTCTGGACTAAAGCGTCCGCCTAAAATAACATTTGATGCTCCGACTAACCACGGTGCAAAAATACCGTAAGCAGTTCCCGTTACCCAGCCTGGGTCAGCTGTGCACCAATATACATCGTCTTCTTTTAAATCTAATACCCACTTCGCCGTTTGATAGTGCTGAACCATTGCGTTTTGTGCATGAAGCACACCTTTTGGCTTACCAGTAGAACCAGACGTGTAATGTAGAATCAAACCGTCTTCACGGCCTAACCATTCAATATGTAATTCTTTTGAAGCTTGTTCGAATAAAGGATTGAATGCTACCGTTTTACCGCCTTCTTCTACATTATCTCCAACAAGAAAGACTGTTTTTAAAGCAGGTAAATCATTTAATGGTACACGCTCTAACAATTCAGGTGTTGTAATTAACACTTTTGCTTCGCTATCTTCTAAACGATCGCGAACTGCGCCTTCCATAAATGCTTCAAATAGCGGACCAACAATTGCTCCCAACTTCACTGCACCAAGAAGTGCGAAATATAACTCTGGGGAACGCGGCATAAAAATAAAAACGCGATCGCCTTTTTCTACATCGCCATAATTTTTTAGGACATTTCCTGCTTTATTAGAAAAATCCTTCATTTCCTTAAATGTATACTTCTCTTTTCGAGATCCATCTTGATAATAAAGGGCTACTTTATTCTTCCGATCGGATTTCGCATGCTTATCGATTGCCTCATACGCCATATTCACTCGGCCTGTTTCATTCCAAGTAAAGTTTTTATTAACCTCTTCCCAGTTAAAATTCGCGTATGCCTCATCATAATTCGGCAAATTATTTTCTCCTTTAATGACAGGAAGCGTTTCTACTTTCATACTTTACATCCCCCTCCTATGTATTCTATTATAATAACATTATTTAAAATTTTCAGTATATTTGTTGATTTTTAGACAAATTTTTAATGACAAATTTCGATTCACATCGCATATATTATAAAGTACGATATGAATAGATTCACAAACCCTCAAGGTGGTGAGCAATACATTGATCCATAAAAAAATATATAATGCTAGAAACTTAAAAACAGCGAAAGGCACTTTAATTATTGAAGGGCCTGTCTCTACACATAACTTAGAAATGTATGAATTTCATCCAGATTTAGTTGCGTTTCGTCCTGCCGAGCAGCAATATAAAGCAATTGTCGAAATTTCTAAATTGCCAGAAGCTCGTCTCATTATTGCTAGACATGACCAAACGATTGTTGGATATGTTACATACTTGTATCCTGATCCACTTGAACGATGGTCAGAAGGAAAAATGGAAAACTTAATTGAGCTTGGGGCAATTGAAGTGGTCCCAGCCTTCCGCGGGAGTTCTGTCGGAAAGAACTTACTAGAGGTTTCTATGATGGACGATTATATGGAAGATTACATTATATTGACGACTGAATATTATTGGCACTGGGATTTGAAACAAACAGGCTTAAATGTTTGGGAGTACCGAAAAGTAATGGAAAAGATGATGAATGCTGGCGGGTTACAATGGATGGCTACAGATGATCCTGAAATTTGTTCACATCCTGCTAACTGTTTAATGGTCCGCATCGGTAAACGCGTTGATACGGATTCTATTCAAGCATTTGATCGTCTACGTTTTCACAATCGTTTTATGTATTAATAAAGGGGGCAACTGGAATGATTGTAGAAGAAATTATGAATCAAGATGTGGTGACACTACATCCAAACGATACAATCGAAACAGCAATCCGAACGATACGCACGAAAGGCATTCGGCACATTCCAATTGTCGATCAAAATAATCATGTCGTAGGCATTATTTCTGATCGGGATGTAAGAGATGCAAGTCCGTCTATTTTAGATGAACAAGTTTCACTCGATATGCTGAAGCAACCGCTCGAACTGATTATGAAACATCCTGTTATGACTTGCCATCCTCTCGACTTTGTTGAGGAAATTGCTACTTTATTTTTTGAAAATAAAATTGGCTGTCTTCCTGTTACAAAGGCAGGAAAGTTAGTTGGAATTATTTCTGAATCTACTGTACTGCACACGTTAGTGAAATTAACAGGAGCACATCAACCGAGTTCACAAATTGAAATTCAAGTAAAAAATGAACCTGGCATTCTCGGAAAAGTCGTTGCTATTTTTAGTGAGTTACAAATAAATATCGTGAGCGTTCTCGTCTATCCAGCAAAAGATGAGAATGATAAAGTACTCGTTTTCCGCATTCAAACGATGAATCCGCTAAAAGTGATTGATGCACTTGAAGCAGAAGGCTACCGCGTATTATGGCCAAACATCATGGGGATGCAAGCATGAGTAGCGCGTTTATTTATTCGGAGGACTTTCGGGGCTATTCATTTAGCCCTGATCATCCTTTTAACCAACTGCGCGTCACACTTACGTACGATTTATTACAAAAGGGTGGTTTCATCTCTCCTTCTCAAATCATCTCACCACGGATGGCTACAGATGAAGAGATTGCCTACATTCATACAGAGGAGTACATAAATGCGGTAAAACGTGCTGGAGAAGGAAAGTTAGAAAAATCAATTGCAATGACATATGGACTCGGAACAGAAGATACACCGATGTTTCCAAATATGCACGAAGCAAGCGCATTACTCGTTGGCGGTACATTAACAGCTGTTGACGCTGTTCTTTCTGGAAAAGTAAAGCACGCGCTTAATTTAGGTGGCGGCTTACATCACGGCTTCCGCGGCAAGGCATCTGGCTTTTGTATTTATAACGACAGTTCCATCGCAATGAAATATATTCAGAAGAAATACGGTTTACGCGTTTTATATATTGATACAGATGCTCATCACGGTGATGGTGTACAGTGGTCCTTTTATGACGATCCTAACGTATGCACCATTTCACTACATGAAACTGGTCGATATTTATTCCCTGGAACTGGCGCTGTAAACGAACGAGGACAAGGTAATGGCTATAGTTATTCTTTTAACGTTCCACTCGATGCTTTTACAGAAGACGAATCGTTTTTAGATTCCTATCGAACTGTCGTAAGAGAAGTGGCCGCATACTTTAAACCGGATATTATTTTAACGCAAAATGGTGCTGACGCACATTATTACGACCCACTTACACACCTTTGCGCAACGATGAATATTTACCGCGAGATACCGAAGCTCGCTCGCGAAATCGCTAACGAATATTGCGAAGGTCGCTGGATTGCTGTCGGCGGCGGTGGCTATGACCACTGGCGCGTCGTCCCAAGGGCTTGGGCACTCATTTGGCTCGAAATGAACAACATCCAAAACATCTCAGGTTATCTCCCTCCAGAATGGATTGAAGCTTGGAAAGGACAAGCAGAAACAGAACTTCCTCTCACGTGGGAAGATCCAGACAACATGTATAAACCTATCCCCCGAAAACCAGAAATTGAAGAAAAGAACGCATTAACTGTAGCGAAATCCCTTGAAATTATTCGGAATAATATGAAAAAATCTTTGTACTAAACGAAAAGGAGGCTCGTTTTTGAATAGCCTCCTTTTATTTATTGTCGGTTTCTGTCGGTAAGTCGATATATTTTAATAATCGCTGATATATTTCAAGTTGCGCCGATATATTTTGATAATCGCTGATATATTCCGAGTTGCGCCGATATATTCTAATAATCGCTGATATATTTTTATGTACTAACGGACTTTATGGGAAAAGGTCGTGATATTATGTGGAAACAACAAATGATCAACACGAAACGCGGTACATTCGAGCTTTTTACTAAAGGCAGTGGCGAACCGCTTTGCATTACACATCACTATTCGCAATTTAATGAGACTGGTGATTACTTTGCGGATGTTTTCACTGCTACGCATCGTGTATTGCTCATTAATTTACGAGACGCTGGTAACTCAGCAAAAGCCCAGGTAGAAAACGAATTAAGTATGATTGAAACAATTCACGATTTAGAAGCTATACGAGAAGCATTACAACTTCCAACATGGCATTTCGCCGGTCATTCAACAGGTGGTATGCTTGGACTTTTATATGCGATTACATATCCAAATTCCTTACAATCACTAGTCGTCGTTGGGGCCGCAGCAAGTAATTATACTGAAACACCATTTTGCATTTATCACCCAGCACACCCAAAGTTTCATTATATGCAACAACTCATCGAACACTTAAAAAGTCCTCACCTTACAAATGAGGAACGGAAAGAACTATCTACTGAGAGAACAAAATTATCATTGTATAAACGAGAAAACTACAACTCTTGTTTTGATAAACCAATCAAAAAAACAATGTCCGCTAGCCGGATGAACGCTTTTGCTCATGAATATCCATCATTTGATTTACGAGAGCATTTACCTTCTATAAAAACAAAAACAATAATTATGTGCGGAAGACACGATGTACAGTGCCCGATTCAGTATTCTATTGAGATGCATGAGGGCATACGTAATTCTATTTTTGTGACATTTGAAGAGAGTAATCATTATCCTTTTTTAGAAGAAGCTGCTCAATTTATTTCTACTACTCAAGAATTTTATAAATCATTACACTAGTACCGTTATTATTAAAGAAAGCTCACAGCCTCTATAAGACTATGAGCTTTTTTCAAAAGAAATATTTCATACTAAAAACAACAAGCAGAACAAAACAATCATTAAACCTACATCAAGGAATACTGCCTTTTTATCTCTTTTTATATTTTAACATAAATTACTTATTCTTCCCTTTTGATCACATAAAAAAACCTGCCAAAGCTTTGACAGGTTCCCTACACGTTAAAACGATAACCAGCTCCCCATACCGTTTCAATATATTGCGGGTGAGCTGGATCTCTTTCAATTTTTTCACGTAGCTTTCTAATATGAACGACAACAGTTGCTAAGTCACCAGCGGAGTCTAATCCCCAAATACGTTCAAATAGCTGTTCTTTATTTAATACTTGATTTGGGTTTGTGACAAAGAATGTTAATAAATCAAATTCCTTCGTTGTAAACGCAACTTCTTCATTGTTTATAAAAACTTTCCTCGCCCTTTGATCAATAGAGATTCCGTGAATATATAGCGTATCGCGTTGCTTACTTACATTTCCTAATAATCTTTCATAACGAGAAATATGTGCTTTTACCCTTGCGACTAATTCACTCGGGCTAAACGGTTTCGTTATATAATCATCCGCTCCTAAACCGAGCCCGCGAATTTTATCTATATCTTCTTTTTTTGCTGAAACAAGTAAAATCGGAATATCTTTTATAGCTCGAATTTGCTTACAAATTTCAAATCCATTCATTTTCGGAAGCATAATATCTAAAATAATTAAATCGTAGTCTTCTTGCAGGGCCATTTGTAAACCTGTTTCTCCTGAATGTTCGACATCAACTTGAAAATCATTAATTTCTAAATAATCTCGCTGTAATTCTGCAATGCTTACTTCATCTTCTATTAGTAAAATTCTTTTCAATTTACTCACCACATTTCTCTACTTTTTCCAATGAGAAGAAAATGCTTGTGCCTTCCCCAAGCTCGCTTTCCGCCCAAATTTCCCCGCCATGTTCTTCAATAATTTGCTTCGCTATCGCTAAGCCAAGTCCACTTCCACCTGTACTAGAATTTCTCGATTGCTCTGCACGATAGAAACGTTCAAAAATATAAGGAAGTGTATCAGATTCTATACCTGATCCGTTGTCCATTACTTTCACAATCACTTTATTGTTATCACTCGATACTGTTACAGTAATTTTCTTTTCTTCTTTATCCATGTATTTCACACTATTATGAATTAAATTTGATATCACTCTATTTATCTTTTCGCAATCAGCCTTTACATAAAGTGGTGATGCATGTAATTGTAAGTTAACTTCTATACCTTCTTTACTTAAATCCATCTGCATCTCTTCTATTAATTCTTGCATAAACATATTTAATTCAACCGTTTCAAACTGAAAGGGAACTCGATTCAAATCGAGCTTTGAGAATAAAAATAATTCATCAATAAGTGTATCCATATGTCTTGCTTTCGTATGGATAGTTGTCAAATACTTATCCATTTTTTCTGGCGTATTTGCTACTCCGTCTTTTATTCCTTCTACATATCCAATAATAGATGTAATCGGTGTTTTTAAATCGTGAGAGATGTTTGAAATGAGCTCTTTTCGATTTTCTTCATACTGCGTTTGCATCTCTATCGATTCTTTTAATTTCTTCCTCATTTCCTCAAATCCTTGATTCAATTGCCCAATTTCATCGTGCGATGTAACTGGTATTTGAAAATCTAAATTTCCTTCTTTAATTTTTTCAGTGGCATCTTTCAATACAAAGATTGGTTTTATAACACTTCTTGAGACGAGGTAACTTAATAATCCAATAAGTAAAATAGCTAACAGTAAAAGTGATACGAACAAAATCGGAAATAACTTTTGTGTAAGATCTACAAATGAACTTTGCTTCTTTAATACAAATATACTCCCCTCTTCTTCCTGAGGAAAATAAAAATCAAACTTTACATATCGATAAAATGTATCGCCTAATTCCGTTGTACCACGACTATTAATATTTGCTGATTCAAATTTCGGAAGAGCTTCCTTTAAAGCCCCACTTTCAAGTACTTTTGTAGCATAAGAAATGGTTTCTCCCTTTCTTACAACAATTTTCACCCCTTCTTTTTCAAGTGATGAAACGAATGATTCATCTAATAGTTGCGATTGATGTTTCTTTGCTGCCGTCTTTAACTCAATATACACATTCTCTTCTTCTGACGTAAGCGGCTTTTGAATATAGGAGCTTTTATAGAAATTTTTCACTGCTTCCAAATCACCTGTTATCGAAAAAACGATTAAAAATCCCGCGATTAATATAAGCGTAATGGAAACGAGAATGACAGCGATATAAGAAAATAAAAACCTTGTTTTAATAGACATATGTTACATCCTCACTTTACCCCGCTATTTGCCGGGCAGTAAGATCCCCACCCAAAAATTCAGAGAAAGCAAAGAAGTTAAGTGGGGGATCAACTGCCCATAAAAGCCCGATTGGTTCAACTAATAATGGGATGAACAAAACCCCCACTGATTAAAGTTTCACTTTATCAAACCTTATTACTCATAAGCATAAAAATATATGTTCAAATACTCAAGCGATTTTATAGTAATTTTAGCGTCAGTTTATAAAAATTTAATGTTCTTCTTTTACAGTTGAAATGAGGAGGTTGAAATTCCATGTTCAAAAAAACAGTAAGCATGATATGTTGCGTAATTTTTTTGCAAGGTTGCTCGCAAGAACAAGAAGTTAAAAAGGAGATGATAAACATGGAGACAGCGCTACTAACAGCTACTGAGAAACAAGAAACGAATACTGTTATATCGTTACTCAAAAAAGGGGCTGACATAAATATAACAGACAATAAAGGACGCACCCCTCTTATGATTGCTACATACAAAAATGATGTAAAAACCGCAAAAGCGCTTATCGACGCTGGTGCTGACGTAAATATCCAAGATGATATGAAAAACAATCCCTTTCTATACGCCGGGGCAGAAGGTTACTTGGATATTTTAAAACTAACGATTGATGCCGGCGCAGATCCAACACTTACGAATCGTTACGGCGGAACAGCCCTTATCCCTGCCTCAGAACATGGTTATATTGATGTTATAAAAGAACTCCTCACGCGAACAAATATCGATGTAAACCATGTCAATAATCTCGGGTGGACAGCTTTAATGGAAGCCATCGTACTAAGCAACGGAGATGAAACACAACAACAAGTCATCCGCCTTCTTATTGAGCACGGTGCAGATGTAAACATTCCAGATAATGATGGTGTTACTCCGCTAGAGCATGCTCGTGCTCATCACTTTAAAGAGATAGAGAAGATTTTGTTAGAAGAACATAAGTAAAACGCTAATTTTTGCTTTCCTTCCCCGCCCTATGCTACATTTAAGCCGTTATATCAATATGAATAGGGTGGGAATACACATGAACAAACCTAAAATTGGGATGATTGGACTTGGAAGTATCGCACAAAAAGCCTATCTTCCAACACTTACAAAAGAAACAGATTGGAATTTTGTAGGGGCGTTTACACCTAACGCGGAGAAAAGGAAACAAGTTTGCCAGCAATACCGCATTCAAGACTTCCATTCTATTGAAACGTTAGCTTCAGAATGTGATGCAATCTTCGTTCATAGTTCAACTGCATCGCATTATGAAATCGTTTCTGAACTTCTGAAAAAAGGAATCGATGTTTACGTTGATAAGCCGCTAGCTGCTACAGTGGAACAGGCTGAAAAACTAGTCGAGTTGAGCGAAAAATATAACCGAAAGTTAATGGTCGGATTTAATCGCCGCTTCGTTCCTATGTATGTTGCGGCAAAAGAGCAAGCTCATCATATTTCATGGATTCGAATTGAAAAGCATCGTACAAATAAAGTCGGGCCCTATACGTACGACTTTACGATGTTAGATGATTACTTACATATTGTAGATACTGCTCGCTGGTTAGCTAACGATGAGCTTAACGTCGTTCATAATATGATGCAAATCAATGAAAAGAATAAACTTCTTTACGGACATCATACATATACAACGCCAAGTGGACTGTTACTTTCTACCGCAATGCATCGCCATGCCGGTACAAATTTAGAACAAATTGAACTTGTAACGTCGGGAAAAATCATTCGCGTAAAAAACATGAACACATTTGAAGTTGAGCAAGAAAATGCAGTTTCTCAAATTGGTTCCCCATCATGGGATACGACGTTAAAACAACGTGGTTTTGAAGATGCTGTTCATCATTTCATTGAATGTGTGCAAGGAGATACAAAGCCTGTTGTAGATGGATTAGAAGGATTAAAAACGCAGCAACTTTTGCAATCTCTGCTGAATAATGTAAACAAAAATTAAAACGGATACATTTTTCAGAATTTACTTTCATTCCCATTCCCTCTTTATTTCTCTCGAAAATTTCTATAGAATATGTTGATAGGAATTATAAATTTCATAATGAATCGTGGAAAGGATGGGATTAACACATGTGGAACGAGTTTAAGAAATTCGCGTTCAAAGGGAATGTCGTTGATTTAGCTGTCGGGGTTGTAATCGGTGCTGCATTCGGTAAAATCGTTAGTTCTTTAGTAAAAGATGTTATTACACCATTACTTGGTATGGTATTAGGTGGCGTTGACTTTACAGATTTAAAACTTACATTCGGTAAGTCATCTATTATGTACGGTAACTTCATCCAAACAATTTTTGATTTCTTAATTATTGCAGCGGCTATCTTTATGTTCGTTAAAGTGTTCAACAAACTAACATCTAGAAAAGAAGAAGAAGAAAAAGAGGAAGAAATTCCAGAACCAACAAAAGAAGAAGTTCTTCTTAGCGAAATTCGCGACTTGCTAAAACAGCAAAACTCTTCTAAAGATAGAGCATAATTGAACGGATAAAAAGGCATGTCCCGAGAGGGACATGCCTTTTTTATATGCTATAACGTTTCCGAATTCATATGAATAAATAAAATAATACCAGCAACCATAAGTACCATAATACTACTTGCAAATAGTGTAATTCCCATAAACATTAAACTTGTGCTCATATCCACTGATACACTTTCAATAAAAATAGAAATTACATACGTGATAAGGGCAATTCCTGCAAGAATACTTCCTGGAACAAATCGCTTTAAACCATTTTGTTTTAACGTCATATATGCAAAAATAGCAGTCATACAAAGCGTAATTATCCAAAGAACGATCATCTCTTCTCCCCCCTCACAAGCCTTTTCTTTCTATTATACATGACATTGCCCTATAATAGTTATTTTTACACTTATGTGACATATAACAAGGAACAATACTATTTTGTAGCGAAGTCACCAATAAGCCATATACTCGGGAGGATTTCAATTGGAAGATGATATTGTAGGATATTTTAAACAAGTAGAGCGATTCCATTATATTACAATCAACTTAGACAAAAAGTTTTTTTATATGGAAATTGTACAAATAGAAACAAATATAACTTCGCTAAAAATATCACTTAACTTAGATAAAGATGAAACTATTATTGCTGGCAATGTGAAACAATATGATCCTTCTAGGTTAGAACAATTCATACAAAACTTTAAACACACTGCACAAACATGTCTTGAACATAATTTACGAAGTCCTGAAGAACTTTTTACATTTTGGAAAGGAAATTGACCACCAGAAAAAAATGGATATTTTTCATATATATTGATATAATTACCATATATAGATATTCTTTATAAGGGAGTGTTCATAATGATTTGGATTTCACTAATCGTATTAGCCTATTTCATCATTCTCGTCCCAATACAGTATAACTACATTAAAATACTCAAAGAAAAACAGAAGAAAATGAATATGTCACAAAACGAACTATATGACAACATGTCTTATGAAGAATCCCAAATACATTACCATTACCAAAGTAACGTATTTACAATACCTGCTTCACTTGTCGCAAGTATTATTTATAGAATGAAACATGCAGCATAATATGTACGCTGTAAAATTATTGTTTGAATCTGTTCATTCTGGTGAGCCTGATCCTACGAAAATGGATGAGCATTATGAAGAAAATCACGATACACTTTTTGAAGAAAGTATTATTCTTGTTAAGGCACACAGTTTGGAAGAGGCCCATGCACTAGGTGAACAAATCGCTATACAGTCTGAGCATACGTACGATAATATGTACGGTGAGCAAGTAACGTGGACGTTTCGAAAACTATTACATGTATTTGAATTAGACGATACACCATTTGAAACCGGAAAAGAATTATACGCAAGATTTTTACACGTTAAGAAAAATGAAACGGTGGATACTATAGTTCAAACATACTATCCTGAATATAAATAAAAGCTCACAGCAATCGCTGTGAGCTTTTTTTATACTTACTTCGTTGAATCTCTAAATTGGATACGGTGAGGTAAGATAACAGTGTGATCTTCCACTTTTTCTTTGTTCATATACTTTGTTAATAGACGCATTGCTACTGCACCGATATCATACATCGGTTGTACAACTGTTGAAAGTTGTGGACGAACCATTAATGCAAGGCGTGTATTATCGAAACCAAGTACTTCTACATCAGTTGGTACATTTAATCCAGTGTCTTGTGCTGCGTGGATTACACCTAGTGCCATTTCGTCAGAAGATACGAAGATCGCTGTTGGCTTTTCATCAAGGCTCCAAAGCTTTTCGAATGCTTCGATACCTGAGTCATATGTGTAATCTCCATCGATTACAAGATTTTCATCATATGAAATACCTGCTTCTTCTAGAGCTTTTTTATAACCTTGTAATTTCTTCGCGCTTCCCGCTTTATCAATGAAAGGACCAGAGACGAAACCGATACGCTTATGTCCTTGTTCAATAAAGTGCTTCATTGCGTCGTAAGCTGCTTGTGTATAATCAATGTTTACTGATGGCGTTTCATTTTGCTCATCAAATGACGCTGCTAATACGATTGGTACTGGAGACTTTTTAAATTCTTCAATGTGAATGTCTGTAATATCTTCACCCATGAAAACAATTCCGTCCACTTGTTTTCCAAGCATCGTATTTAATAAATGGAACTCTTTCTCTTTGTTTTGGTCAGAGTTACTTAAAATGATGTTATATTTGTACATTGTTGCGATATCTTCAATTCCACGAGCAAGTTCTGCATAAAACGTATTTGAGATATCAGGAATAATAACACCTACTGTAGTTGTCTTCTTACTTGCTAATCCACGTGCTACCGCATTTGGGCGGTATCCTAAACGATCAATTGCTTCTAATACTTTCTTTCTTGTTGTAGGCTTTACATTTGGGTTACCGTTCACAACGCGTGACACGGTAGCCATTGAAACGTTCGCTTCGCGCGCTACATCATATATTGTTACGTTCATCTCATCGCACACTCCTTCTATTTTTGCTATCTATTTTTATGTATCGGTTACTTGAATGAAAAAAAGACATCAACTCTATTTGCAGATGCCACCAATCGTCCCGAGTTCTTCCTTTTACTAATGATACGATAAAAACGCAGGGTCATACAATATTTTCCCGCAAAAGTTTCGAAAAAATTCGCTTCTTTTCTCGTATTTTCGTATTTTTCATGAAAAAAAGGGTATTTTTTGTAAAAATATAGATGTTTCATAAGTAGAAATCTTATTTTAAGCAGTACACTAGCTAGTAATTGAAATTTATATCAGCGATTTTTTGAATATATCGACTTACCAACAAAAATCGACAATGATAGGCATTTGATGCGCTGGATCTGGAAGTACTCTACAATTGGCAATAGAAGATCCCATCCCCCTGTAGAATGCGTTACATCGACAATGTAAGGGGTAAATTGAGATTAGTACAGCGGAAATATGGAGCGTATTACGTGATGCCTTGTCCCATCGTCCCCTTTCATTTACAGTAAAAAAAGACAGTTTAAACACTGTCTTTTTTTATAAGAAGGAAACAAACGGTTTATCGCTGTTTTTCTCTTTTATAACAATTGCCTCAATTTTATTCTCGGACTTTATCTGCAATTGTACTTTTGCATCTTTCGGTAATTGGTCTAACATACTTTGAGCGGCGAGTTGAGTAAGAGCCATTAATTCTGTTTTACCGTTATATTTAATAACAATATCCATATTTAATGTATCCATTTGATTTTTCTTATAAGAAACTTTAGCATTTACTGGGATAAAGTCTCCAGGAGAAAAACCTTTCATTGCCTCAGCAAATTTATTTATTTTTTCATTATCTTCTCCATGTGCTTGTGTAAATTCATCGGAAGGATATGAATACGCTTTTTCTTCAATTGCATTCCAATTTCCAAGGTTCGTATCATTCTTTTGAACGGTAGCACTAGCAATATACGTTCCATTTTTTAAAGAACTTGTACTTTCTTGCTTAAAGATAGCAAACGTAATTGGGGATTTATTATACTTGTCATTTTTATGAATAGCTTCAATAAGTTGCTTAGCAACTTCAGTCCCCTTAGACATTGCCTCTTCATTGGATACACTTGAAGACATAGCTAACCCAATTACAACGCCAGATAAACTTAATTCATTTGAATTCTGTTTCCCGAAATAGTCTTGTTCTATAATATTTGTCAAAACGGGTGCTTCTACTTTTGCGACTAGTTCATCAACTAACTTCTCAGGAATATACTGATTTAATTGAAGCACATGGTTTTCTGTATCAAATTGCTCTTTTGCAATATTCATTAAACCATTTTCATACTCTGCTAAATCTAATTTAGAATTTGTTTTTACATTAGCTGTATTTATAACCTTTTGTTCTTTTAAAGGAATTACAGTTCTATAATAATCTTTAGAAACAGCAGTTCTCGGAATCATGCTTTTTTCTTTCGTATCTTTCTGTATAACTTCATCCTTCTTACTAATCGTATCATTACTACAAGCTCCTAGTAATAAACTTACGACTGCGAAGGATAATGCCATTTTCTTCATTACTTAAAACCTACTTTCAACAATCTAGTTATTTAGTTTGAACTATTAACAGTTTACCATTAAATATATTTCAACAAAAACAAAAAAAAGAAGCAAGCACCTTTTGCTTGCTTCTTTTTACTTAATATTCTCTTCTAAAGCATCTTTTTTTATGTTCCAATGAGACGTATTCCATACTACCATCCCATCTTTTATGTATAACACTTGCGGAGATTCATGTTTAATGCTGTACTGTTCTGCAACACGATTCGAAACATCTCTCGCATCTTGTACGTATAAGTAATACGCTGGTACCGCTCTTTCTTCACTACAATAAGCTTGAAATTCTGTATAGGCACCATGACTAATCGGGCATGTCGTACTATGTTTAAAAAGAACATAAGGCTCGTTTTTTTCTACTAGTACTTCAAGCTCTTCAATTGTTTCAAGTTTTGTCATATTCATTACGATTCACCTCTCATACGAAGTCTAGAGCGCTTTTCTTTCTTTTCAGCTTTTTTCTCGAGTCTTTCTAATTTACGTTCTTCTTTTTCAACCTTTTTCTCTTGTCTTGTCGCACGATAATGATTGTATACTTCAATTGCTGCGCTACTCCACTGTACAACTTGCGCTACTTTATCTGCATTATTTTCAATTTCGTCCGTAACAGACTCTGATACATTACGAAGTTTCGTATTTAAAGAATGGATTGTCGTTCCAATTCCATCTACACCCGATACTACTTTATTTAATGATTGTGACTTCTGTTGAATGTCATCAGCTAACGCATTTGTTTTATGTAATAATTGCTCCGTCTCTACGCTAATCCCTTGCATTTGCTTTTCTAAACCTTCTAACGTGCTTGCAACGTTTTCTAACGTCTTCTGAACCGATAACAACGTTCTGCATACATACACTACTAATACAGCGAAAGCAACCGCGATAATAGCTGCACTTACATATAAAAGAACTTGCATTTCATCACTTCCTTTATCTTTTTCATACTTTCCCCTATTATACAATCATTTTCCGTTTCGTTCTAATCCCTATCTTTCCATTAGAATTTTCATACTTATTCGTTAACTTTAACATAAATGATTCAACAAATTCCACTAAGTAGGTTACAATAGGAGAGGATACATAATTAGTAGGGAGGCTTTACATATGAAAGATCCACGCATTGAAAAGTTAGCATACAATTTAATTAACTACTCTATTCGCTTACAAAAAGGCGAAAAAGTATTAATTGAAAACTTTGGCTTACAAAAAGAACTTGTAACTGCACTTGTTAAAGAAGCATATGCAGCTGGTGGTTTCCCATTCGTTTCTTTAAAAGATCATCAAGTAGATCGCTCTTTATTAATGGGTGCTACTGAAGAACATTTTGAACAAATCGCAGCCTATGAAGCAAGCGTAATGAAAGATATGGACGCTTATATCGGTCTTCGCTCTGGCGATAACATTAACGAACAAGCTGACGTGCCAAGTGAAAGAATGCAAATTCACGGTCAAACAGTTGGTAAGAAAGTTCATAGAGACATTCGCGTTCCAAAAACACGCTGGGTTGTTCTTCGCTACCCAAATGCTTCTATGGCACAGCTTGCGAAAATGAGCACAGAAGCTTTCGAAGACTTCTACTTCGAAGTATGTAACTTAGACTACGGTAAAATGGATAAGGCGATGGATAGCCTTGTTACATTAATGAATAAAACAGATAAAGTGCGCCTAACTGGACCTGGAACTGACTTAACATTCTCTATTAAAGACATTCCAGCAATTAAATGCTCAGGTCATTTAAACATTCCAGACGGTGAAGTATACTCTGCACCAGTTCGTGATTCTGTTAACGGTACAGTTTCTTACAACACGCCATCTCCTTACAACGGTTATACATTTGAAAATGTACAACTTAAGTTCGAGAACGGCCAAATCGTTGAAGCAACTGCAAACGATTCAGAACGCATTAACAAAATCTTCGATACAGACGAAGGCGCACGCTACGTTGGTGAGTTCGCAATTGGCGTAAACCCATACATCTTACATCCAATGGGAGACATCCTATTCGATGAAAAAATCGATGGCAGCTTCCACTTCACTCCTGGACAAGCTTACGACGATGCATGGAACGGTAACAACTCGAACATTCACTGGGATTTAGTATGCATCCAACGCCCTGAATACGGCGGCGGCGAAATTTACTTCGACGACGTACTAATCCGTAAAGACGGACGCTTCGTTGTACCTGAATTAGAAGCTTTAAATCCAGAGAACTTAAAATAATGAAAAACGCTCGGGATTTTTTCCGAGCGTTTTTTTATCTTCACTCTATATTGAGCTACTTTTCTCACTTTTTGTTTGCTGGAAGTGAAAATAATACAAAAGCGCCACTGCAATAGTACCAATCAATATAGGAACATATAAAGGCAGATCCCATTTCATATATACTCTAGTGCAACCAACAAGTACAAATAATATTTCCAAGCAAAACAAAGGTTTTACATATTTCATTTCTTCCCTACCATTTCTATTTTCACATGTGGATTCTCTTTCTCAATAAGTGCCAAAAATTCAGTCATATGTTGCGGCATCGCAACCATATGTACTTTGTATGCATTCGTCGTAATTTCAAGGTAGTTTCCAACTTGACGAACAACTCTTATATCTTTTAATACAATATCATCATTTAAAATACCGTACTTTAATACACCATCTTCTACTTTATGCTTTTTAATAAATACTTCCCAAACGAGTGGTACATTAACAAGGAAGCATAAACTCATCCCAATTAACGCTGTCATCCACTGCTCTTTATTTGCGACAATCATGACGAGTGGATACACAAACATAAAAGCTAACGTGAGACAAACGAAAATGACTACTGACTTACTTCTTTGAATCGGAAAGTTCATACACGCACCCCCTAACCTAAATTATACCACTTTTTCCATTTTAGTTCATAAAAAAGGCCATTTCTACATGACCTTCTTAAACAATATATCTATAAAATTTCTTATCCACCTGCAACACTGGAAAACTTTTTGGCAACTCATCTATACTCACACTTTCAAAACCATTCTTTTCATAAAAGCGATGCGCCGCTAAAAATTTCACTGTCGTTCCTAAGTAAATATCCTTCAGCTTTTTATTCTCAGCCCACGAAATTGCTGTTTGGAGCAACTTATGTGATGCACCCCACTCTTTTCCCCGAAATTCTTTTTTTACGAACATTTTTCTTAACGCTACTTGATGATTCCCAATATCTAATAAAGCTACTGTTCCAACTACTTTACCATCATAAATTGCTACCCAAAAGTTGCCATGATTCCTTTGATAAAATGTTTCTATTTCAAGCAGGTCCGGCTGCTCTTCTTTCATAATGGGGACATTGTACTCTTTTTGCTGAATATGAACGATAAGATCTACTACTTCATCTTGAAACGTACTTTCATACGGAATAATGCGTATCTTCTCGTTCATCGAATCTCCTTCCACTCTGAAGCTAGTAAACTATATACTGCCACATCATGAAAATGATCGTATAACCATTCTTCATCTCTTAAAACACCATCTAACTTAAACCCTAAACGTTCTGGAATAGCGCGGCTTTTCACATTTTCAACACCGCATCTAATTTCCATTTTATTTAATTTTAAATTCTCAAATGCATAGTGAAGTACAGCCTTCACGCTACGCGTCATAATACCTTTCCCGCCAGCATCTTCTGCAAGATAATATCCAAGACTCGCCGCTTTCTTCCCCCAGCTCACTGGATGAATACCTACCATCCCAACGAGCTTTCCTTTATAACGTATACCACTTTCAAAACCGTCTCCCTCTGCAAACTTCTTTAACCACATCGGACAAATCTCATTATAAGCATCAGCAGATTTCGTCCCATCTACCCAAGGAAGCCATCTTCTTAAATGATTACGGTTTTGATTTATTAATTGATATAGTTCCTCTTTATGATGTTTTTCTAGTAATTGTAGTTCGATTTCGTCATCTACCCGGAGTGTGAACATGTTTTTTAGCTCCCCTTTTTATTTTTCTTATTATTCTAACATTTTTAAATAGAAAATGCCCATCTAATATATCAACGATTTTTAAAATATATCGACGATTCGACAAGGGATATCGACTTACCGACTAAATTCGACAACATTACTACACCCTACAACACAACAAAAAAGACGCACAGCTAAGCTATGCGTCTTTTCTATTATTTCTCTGCAACTTGAACTTCTTTTACGTAAGCTGCTTCGAATTTTTGGATGTCTCCTGCGCCCATGAAAATGAGAACGCCGTTTTTATGTTTCTTTAATACATCCGTTGTTGTATCTGTAATTAATTCTGCACCGTCAATACGCTTTTGCAGATCTTCGATTGTTAATTCACCTTTGTTTTCGCGCGCTGATCCGAAAATATCACATAAGTATACTTGATCAGCTTTGCTTAGGCTTTCAGCGAACTCATCTAAGAACTTTTCTGTACGTGAGAATGTGTGCGGCTGGAATACAGCGACAATTTCACGCTCTGGATGTTTTTGACGAGCGGCTTCAATCGTTGCATTAATTTCTGTCGGATGGTGTGCGTAGTCATCAATAATAACTTGCTCTCCCATCGGCTTCTCATTAAAGCGACGTTTTACGCCTTCAAAAGTTGTTAACTGATGCTTAACTGCTTCTACATCAACATTTTCATAATGGCAAAGCGCGATTACTGCTAATGCATTTAATACGCTGTGATTGCCGTATCCTGTAATTTTGAACGTGTCATAGTACGTATTACGAACGAATACATCGAAAATAGTACCATCTGTTCTCTTTTGAATGTTACGTGCTTGGAAATCATTATCTTCTCCAAATCCATAGAAAATAACAGGTACTTTCGCTTGAATTTTTTGAAGTTCTTCATCATCTCCACATGCAATAATGCCTTTTTTCACTTGCAATGCCATCTCTTGGAATGCACTGAATACATCATTGATATCTGTGAAATAATCAGGATGATCAAAATCAATGTTTGTCATAATCGCATAGTCTGGATTGTAAGACAAGAAATGACGACGATACTCACAAGCTTCAAATACAAAATACTTACTATTTTCTACCCCATGCCCTGTTCCATCTCCAATAAGGTAAGATGTAGGGTGTGCACCTTGCATTACATGGGCTAACAAACCAGTTGTTGATGTTTTTCCATGTGCACCAGTTACAGCAACACTTGTGTATTGGTTCATAAGGTCACCTAAGAAGTGATGGTAACGATGTACTGGGATGTTTAATTCTTTTGCTGCTACGATTTCTTCATGCGTATCAGGAAATGCATTTCCTGCAATAATCACTTGTCCTTCTTTTACATTACTTTTATCAAAAGGAAGAATCGAGATACTACGCTTTTCCAACGCTGTTTGTGTAAAGAAACGCTTTTCATAATCAGACCCTTGAACAGTATGCTTCATGTCATGAAGAATTTGCGCTAATGAACTCATTCCTGTTCCTTTAATTCCTACAAAATGGTAAACTGTCATCTTAAAGAACCTCCAACATTTCGAACTAATACAACGGCCTATCTATAAGACAGTATATGAATCTTTTCTTATTTTGGTAATCATCATACATTTTTGATGTAGTGAAGTTATTCTTCCCTTCACTTATCAGGATAAACTCGTACGTACTTCTTTTTTATGTCCATAACAAATCCATTATAGCAAAAAAGAAGCCGCTATACTATGATAACAGAAAAACTGATAGGGTCAATCACCTATCAGTTTTTCTCTCTCTCACATATCTTCTCTTTTTTCTAATTGAACACGTTCTAGACGTGGGTTTGGACGATATTTACGACCAGCTTTCGCCTCTGGTTTTCCATTTAATTCTACGTTATCACCAGTAAAGCCAATATTCATTTTTAATAAGCTACTTCCTACTCCGTATATATCAACAGGTACGTTTTGAGCTTCAAATTCACGAATACGTTTCTCATCAAATCCACCAGTTACAACGATGTCTACATGCTGGAATCCTTCTTCATCAAGTGCTTTACGAAGTGCGAATACAAGCGATGGGTTTACACCACGTGGATCGAATGTTCCAAGTACTTCTGGGTGGCGAATGAAGTATTGATCAATCATCGTGCGAGACGTATCTACACGTACACCTTTTAATGTTGATCCAAATTCACGTGCTACGCGAAGTGCATCTGTAATGACATCATTGTTGTAATCAATTAATACAACTAATTCATCTTCTGGGAATTTTTTATGATATGCTTTTGCCGCTTCCACAACATCACCATTAAACATTTGAATTAATGCGTGAGGCATTGTCCCCATACCACTTTTGCCCCACCATTCATTCATCGCATGCGTCGCTTGTGCGCTCATACCACCGATGTATGCTGCATAACCGTCACCAGCTTGTTGTGTATAATGATCATCACGGTCTCCCATGAAAATAACTGGTTTTTCTTTATCTACGCTACGTGCAGCTTGGACAACGTTATATACGTTTGTCGCAACCGATGTACGACGAGCTAAAATCCCATCAATAACACCTTCTAAAAATCCGAAATTTTCATAAGGACCATGAATTGTTAACACTGTTTCAAATGGACTAATTTTATCGCCATCTTTTAAAGAGTTAATCTCAAGTTCCTCAGGATTTTTAGCGAATGTTTGTAGCAATGCAATGACTTCATCTGTTCCGCAAAGAACTGCATTTTCCTTTTGGAAAAATTGCATCGTTACAACACTTTTCGGGCGAAATTCTTGAATGATTTCTCTAGTCTTTAAAAAGTAAACGGCAGAGAACCAACCTTCTCCAACGCGTTCATCAAATTTAAATGTTTTATTTGTTAGTCTATTTATTTCACCTTTTAATTTTAATTCAATTTCTTTCATGTCGCTTTACTCCCTACTTTACTATCCAACATTTTCTCTTAGTATACAGCAAAACCGTTTACTATACATTTGTTTCCTGCATAGCGGCAAATTCATCCTCAGAAATAAGGACATCTCTTGGCTTCGTTCCTCGTGCTTCAGAAATAATTCCTTGCGATTCCATCTCTTCAATGAGACGTGCCGCGCGATTATAACCGATGCGGAATTTTCGCTGTACAGAAGATGTGGACGCTCCCCCTTGTTCTACAACAAATTGACATGCATCAAGGAACAATTCGTCTTCCGACTCAGCTTGTTCTGTTTTCGCTAATAAATCCTCTTGCTTAAATAAGTAATTCGGCTTCATTTGCTTTTTCACATGATCAACTGTTTTTTCAATCTCATCATCCGATACATATACACCTTGTACACGAACTGGCTTAGATGTACCGTTCCCTAAGAATAACATATCACCACGGCCAAGTAATTTCTCCGCGCCCCCAATATCGATAATCGTACGCGAATCAACTTGAGACGATACTGTAAACGCAATACGCGTTGGAATGTTTGACTTAATTAAACCTGTAATAACATCTACAGATGGACGCTGCGTCGCTACTAATAAATGAATACCACAAGCACGTGCTTTTTGCGCAATACGACAAATCGCTTCCTCAACATCACCAGGTGCTACCATCATTAAATCGGCTAACTCGTCAATGACAATAACGATATAAGGTAATGTCTCCCCTGGAATTTCTCGCTCACTTACAATCGTATTGTAGCGAGTTAAATCACGAGCTCCTGCGTGCGCAAATAATTCATAACGGCGCTCCATTTCTTCAACTGCCCATTTTAATGCAGCTGTCGCTGCTTTTACATCCGTAATAACAGGTGCTACAAGATGTGGAACAGAATTGTATGGTGCAAGCTCAACCATCTTCGGATCGATTAACATTAACTTCACTTCATGTGGTTTCGCTTTATATAAAATGCTCGTTAAAATGGCGTTAATACACACACTTTTACCTGAACCTGTTGCACCTGCAATAAGTCCGTGTGGCATTTTTCGAATATCCGTTACAATTGGATCACCTGAAATATCAAGTCCAAGCGCAACCGTAAGCGGTGATTCACTCTTTGTAAACACAGGACTTCTTAAAATTTCACGAAGAAATACTGGCTTACTTTCTTTATTGGGAACTTCGATTCCAATCGCACTCTTCCCTGGAATCGGCGCTTCAATACGAATATCTTTCGCAGCTAAACTTAGCTTAATATCATCACTTAAGTTTGTAATTTTATTTACTTTTACACCTGGGTCTGGCTGTACTTCAAAACGAGTTACTGCTGGACCTTGCGATACATTAATAACATGTGCGCCAACGTGGAAATTATTAAACGTTGTATCTAATAATTCTTTCTGTTCTTCCAACCATTCCGTATTATCTAACGCTGCTTGCTGCGGAATCGATAGTAATGTTAATGATGGAATCGTATACGTCGGTGGCGTTTGCAATACATTGCGCACATCATTCTCTCTTTGATTTACAACATATGCTTTCTCTTCTACTTCCGTACTTGAAATTGGCTTTTGTACTTGCTCTGCCACTACTTGTTGTACTGGCTGCACTTGTGGCTCCACTACTTGCTGCATTGGCTTTTCTTCCACTTGTGGTTCCACTACTACTTGCTGCATTGGTTTTTCTTCCACTTGTGGTTCTACCACTACTTGCTGCATTGGTTTTTCTTCCACTTGTGGTTCTACCACTACTTGCTGCATTGGTTTTTCTTCCACTTGTGGTTCTACCACTACTTGCTGCACTGGTTTTTCTTCCACTTGTGGTTCCACTACTACTTGTTGCACTGGTTTTTCTTCCACTTGTGGTTCTACTACTACTTGCTGCATTGGCTTTTCTTCCACTTGTGGTTCTACCACTACTTGCTGCATTGGTTTTTCTTCCACTTGTGGTTCCACTACTACTTGTTGCATTGGTTTTTCTTCCACTTGTGGCTGTTCTTCTACTTGATGTACAGGCTTATTCTCTACTCGTTCACTCATAGAAGGTTGCATTGCATTCGTTCTAGACGCATGTCTTTCCATTAATCGCGCTCTATCTTGTTTCAACATAACAACATTAAATGGTACGTGACGCTTTTTCTCACGTTTTGGTTCTTCTTTTTGTACAACTGGTTGTTCTTCTACAATCGGTGTTTCTTCTGCAATTGGTTGTTCTTCTACGACCGGTGCTTCCTCTGCAGCTGGTTGTTCTTCTACGACCGGTGCTTCTTCTGCAACTGGCTGTTCTTCTGCAATTAAAATATCCGCAAAGCTTTGAACATCTTTTTTCGTTTGTTCATCAGCCTCAGCAACATGTATGAATTCATTCTTTTGTTCAATTGCTTCATTTAACACCATTTCTTGTTGCATTTCTTCAAGTGCTACAGGTTCTACTTCTTCTGGTGCTTCTGTTTCTGCAATTACTTCTACTTCTTTTCGCTCTTCCGCTTCCGCAATTGCTTCTACTTCTTCTTGCTCTTCTGTTTCCGCAATTACTTCCACTTCTTCTGGTGCTTCTGTTTCCGCAATTACTTCCACTTCTTCTGGTGCTTCCGCTTCCGCAATTACTTCCACTTCTTTTTGCTCTTCTGTTTCCGCAATTACTTCTACTTCTTCTGACTCTTCTGTTTCTGCAATTACTTCCACTTCTTCTGACTCTTCTGTTTCTGCAATTACTTCCACTTCTTCTGACTCTTCTGTTTCTGCAATTACTTCCACTTCTTCTGACTCTTCTGTTTCCGCAATTACTTCCACTTCTTCTGACTCTTCTGTTTCTGCAATTACTTCTATTTCTTCTAACTCTTCTGTTTCCGCAATTACTTCCACTTCTTCTGGTATTTCTACAATAATTGTTTCTTCAAGTTTTTCTTCTGCTTTGACAATCACTGATTCTTCTGGTGCTTGTTTTTCTACTTCAATAGTAGGTTGTTCTATTTCTGTACTACGTTTAATTTCTTCTGATAATATTGTATCCTCGTGCTCTACTTTAGAATCTACTAATTCCTCTTGTAGAATGTTTTTGTCCACTACATCACTTTCTTGCTTCGCACCTTCCATGCGCTCAGCAATTGTTTCATGAAGTAATTCAGCCGCTGGAACTTCCTGCGGTGCACTCATTTCTTGAACCACTTCTTTTTCTTCCACTATAGGCTCTTGGCGTTCGATTTCATAACCGTTTTTCTCTAGCCATTGATCAACAACTGACTTTTCTTCCTTTTTACTCTCTTCATATTGTTGCTCTCCTTGCTCGTTAGCAGCTCTATGACTAGAAGAAGTCGGTGCTTGTCCTTCTGAGAAATCAGATAATGTATATCCTTTTTTCTCTAACCATGCATCAACGACTGATTTGCCCTCTACAGATATTTCAAGGTCTTCTCTTTCCTTTACTTCCTCCTGCTTTTCTTCCTTTTTCTCTACTGAAGGACGGTTATATCCGTAAATTGGCGAAATCATTTCTGTTGGACGAAATGGTCTACGGTTACTTTCTTGCGCTGGTGTAGATGCTTTCTTTACGACAGGCTCTCGCTCCGGTTCATATTGTATTTCCGGCTCTTCATATGTAGAAACTACCTTCTCCACATACTGTCGTCTGCTTCTTTCCACTTTGATTCCTCTTTGAATAGGCTGATTCTCATATGTTACAGCTTGAACAGGTTGTTCTTCAAAACGCCCTGTTTCTATAACATCCTCTTCATCGAACCCATTATCCGGTACTAATGGAAAACGGCATTTACCTGCATTCCTACTTGCCATTTGTGCTTCTCTTGCTTCAGTGTAGTGGTTTACACGAGGAATTTTCGGCTGACTTTCAACTTGCTTTTGTACTTCTTTATTCATCGCTGTTTGTTCTTCCTCTTTGTTAAACAGCTTTTTCATCCAATCTAACATGCTTACCACTCTTTCTACTAAATAGTAACATCCTTTATTGTATCAGCATTCGGCAAAAAGTGCAGGTAAAATTAAGCATGTCATATTTATCCATAATATTCTAATTTACGAGTGTTTTCATATAGAAAAACGCATTCTTACATGTAAGAATGCGTTCAAGCTTTACTCTTCCGATACTCATCTACACTATCCGTTACACTTTGCACCGGTCTCAAAGTTTTTTATAATTGTTTTATAATCTCATCTATATTTCCAATATGAACGGGTTGCCACAATTCTGTACCACGCTCTGCCGTATACACTGGATACGCATCATCATCGATATTCACGAAAACTGGGTCTCCCATATCTGTTTCATATCCAATAACAATCCATTCATCTTTCCATTTTCCGTGTTCTTTACTTATTAATGAATTTTTATGTTTATCATATCGATAACCAATTTGTCCTTTTTCTAATTCATTTTCACTAAACAAATATATCTCATAAGTACCTAACTCGATATCTTGCTGTTTTGAAGTTTCAATTCGTTTCAGAAGTTCTGCGATTTTTAGTTGTTGTTTCATACGTCTATCCCCTTCTATTTTTCTAAATTTTAACTAGATTATTTATAAAATACAATATAGATTTTGTGAAAAAAGGTGACATCCTTATAATATGAATGATTTTTTGAATATATCTGTCACAACTCGCAATATATCAACGATTCAACACAGGATATCGATTTACTGACAAAAAAAACGAAAAGAGAGGTCATCCAAAAGGACAACCTCTCTTTTCTTATATCAATTAAAATTTAAACTCTTGTCCAACTTCAAAGCTATCTTCTAATACAAGAATACCTTTTTCTTGTGGAGCATCTGGAAGCTCTAATTCACGTGCTGAACAAATCATTCCAGCAGAAGGAACTCCGCGAAGCTCAGCTGGCTTGATTAACATACCGCTTGGCATTACAGCGCCGATTTTTGCAACGACAACTTTTTGTCCTGCATCAACGTTTGGTGCGCCACATACGATTTGTAATGTTTCTGTACCGATTTCTACTTTACAGATGTTTAGCTTATCGGCATTTGGGTGTTTCTCTTTTTCAGCTACATAGCCTACAACAAATTTCGGAGAAAGATCTGCTTCTACTGTTTCTTCAAAGCCGTTCTTCGCTAAAATTTCGTTAATTTTTTCTACAAGTTCTTTCGTTAATGTAAGGTTACCTGTTTCTTTTACTTCTAAGTAAGAAGATGCATTAAAGATGTTGAATCCTGCTGTTTCGTTGCTTTCACGGTCATATACGCGTGCAACATCTCCTTTGCGATCAAAAGTACGGTTCTCTAAAGTAATATCTTGTAAGGCAACAATTAAAGTGTCACCAATTCCTTCAAGGTTGTAAAAAACGTTCACTTCGTTCATCCTTTCTCTTTTCCATCTGTCTTCTTCCGATTCTTCGCTAAAATAAAGATTGGTTCAAAGTCCCCATCTTCATATACGAATGAAAGTGATGTAATCGGAACATGCCCTTCGGCAAAAAATTTCATTGTCATTTGTGCAATAATATCATAACCGATTTCGTTGACGATATCAGCAATAATTAATACATCTTGGTGAGGAACAGCAACAACCATGTCACCAGAAATCTTTTCACGCATCGATTGTAGTAACGATTCGTTTAAAATACGAGTGGCATCATACCCATCATTTGTGTTTAAAAAGTAGAATGTATTACCTGCTACTGTGTCTTGTTTAAATTCATAACTTAATGAGCGAGCGTTGAATAATGCCATTTCACGTACTTGTTGCTCTGTAAGCCCTAATTTTTGTAATAAACGCTCGTCAATGAGACGATATGTTTTATTCGAATCTAGCGCATAGTAAATACGTGTTTCCGCCGTATGATCCGTCATAATAAACGGATTTCCTTCTTCTGCTTGTTTCGGGAAAGAAGTAGAGCGAATAACAGGTAAAATTTTCGCCGCGCTATTTTCTTCCTTATGCATCGCAATTAACGCTTCTTGTACGTAGTAGGCAACCTCTTCAATCGCCTTTTCTTTATTCACTTCCCATTTTGCTACAACTCCTGGAAGCGATACGTTAATACCTTTTTTTGAGTCTTTCTGTTCTATACGTAGAACTTCTTTCTCACTATCATACTGAAAGTCCCATTCCGGGCGAGATAATCTCTTCATTAACTCGTCTTTCATCTTTTTACTTGTCATCTTCATCTCTTTTTCCTCCCTTCCAAAAAAATAACCTCCCCCGCGAAGGTAGAGGTTGTTTTACAATTCAATTGGCAAATTGCCTTATTTTAAACCTTCAATGAACTCTTCGATTTGTTCTTGTGTTTTACGATCTTTGTTTACATAGCGACCTGTTTCTTCACCTTTATTGTACGCTACAAAGCTCGGAATGCCAAATACGTCTAATTTTACGCATAAATCAATAAACTCATCACGATCTACGTAGTAAAATGAGAAATCACTATATTTCTCTTCTACTTCTGGCATAAATGGATCTACGAAGCGGCAGTCTGGACACCATTCTGCTGAGAACATAAAGATTACATTCTCTTCATTTTTTAACTCTTGGAATTGCTCCATGCTTTCTAATGATTTCATCTATATTTCCTCCTCTAACGAGTGCATTTTTTCATGTTATAATCTTTCTTTTATACTACCATACATCGCGCACGGTGCAAGGTTTATGCTTGCTTTTCATCATACTTATATTGCCCAACAAGTAACTTAACAACGTGTACAAATAATTCCGTACGGTCCACATAATCATCCGTAAAAATACCGATAGCACCTTCATGACTACGAATATCTTTTCTCTGTACAAACTCTTCCATCACTTCACTTAACTCCTTGCCCTCTTCAAGAGGTGCTAAAAAATCATCCGGTAACGTAATACGCGCCCCGCCGGCCACGAATGTTTTACCATCACTTGTTGCTAGTGCGCCCCAATTACACATAAATAAACCGTACTCCGTTTTCATCACGCCGCCTTCTAGTCCAATGCCAATTTGAGCTTCCCCTTCCTCTAGCGCTCGCTTCGCTCTATTGATCGCTCCTTGCATCGTCTCTTCATCTGAAAACGGTTGTGCTGCTACTCCTGAAGGAACAGAAAGAGATGTAATTTCGGCATCTTTCCAAACCTTCTCCACAGCTCCAACCTTCGTTTTATTCTTCGATCCAACTACTACTTTCATTTCATTCACCTCTATAAAAATTTATCATTTTGTTCTACTTAAATTAAACATCAATCACTACCATACATCACCGGGCCATCTATTCAACCTAAAAAAAGAAGGTGGATTTCCTCACCATTACCGTCTTCGAACACAAAAACAGCCTTCCTCTCTTTTCCTACTCAGGGTCTTAATACACCATTCGAACACCAATTAGGCACTGACCGCTCCCACACATGGATGGGTCATCTATTCAATCCAAAAAAAGAAAGGCTCTTCAGCCCTTCTTCTCTACGCGTTATTCTTAATTGTCTCTAACGTCGTTTTATCTGTTGCTCTTACAAGCTTCGTAATTAGTTCTTTCGCTGCTGCATAGTCATCAACATGTAAAATAGAAGCATGTGTATGAATGTAGCGTGCGCAAACACCAATTACTGCTGATGGGATACCTGAGTTACTTGTATGTACACGGCCCGCATCTGTACCACCTTGTGAAATAAAGTATTGGTACGGAATGTTGTGTGTTTCTGCTGTATCTAAAATGAATTCGCGCATTCCTCTATGCGTTACCATCGTACGGTCATAAATACGAAGAAGAGCACCTTTTCCTAATTGACCGAACTGTGTTTTGTCACCAGATGCATCGTTAGCTGGACTTGCATCAAGCGCATAGAAAATATCTGGTTGAATCATATTTGCAGCAGTTTGAGCACCGCGAAGACCAACTTCTTCTTGTACAGTCGCACCAGAGTACAATGTGTTTGGTAATGTTTCGTCTTTTAATTCTTTTAGTAATTCGATTGCAAGGCCACACCCATAACGGTTGTCCCAAGCTTTCGCCATAATTTTCTTTTCGTTTGCCATCGGCGTAAACGGGCAGATTGGCACGATTTGTTGTCCTGGTTTTACACCAATCTCAATCGCATCTTCATAGCTATCTGCGCCTATATCAATTAACATATTTTTTATATCCATCGGTTTTGCACGTTGCGCGTCACTTAATAAATGAGGAGGAATAGAACCAACAACCCCAATAACAGGGCCATTCTTCGTCATAACTTGAACGCGCTGAGCTAATAGTACTTGGCTCCACCAGCCGCCTAAAGGTTGAAAACGAAGCATTCCGTTTTTCGTAATTTGCGTAACCATAAAACCTACTTCATCCATATGACCTGCTACAAGAACACGCGGGCCAGTTTCGTCCCCTTTTTTCAGACCAAATACGCTACCTAAACCGTCTTGTACAATTTCATCTGCATATTTGCTTAATTCTTGCTTCATAAAACGGCGTACATCATGTTCGAAACCTGATGCACCTTGTAATTCTGTTAACGTACGAAATAATTGTAATGTCTCTTTATTCACGAAGTCCCCTTCTTTCAAACCTTAGTAGAATACCTCTTTTATTGTAACGAAATTTTCGAAATGTTTCTAGTTTCTTCTTTTTTAGCTGTATTTGCTTTATAATTATTATCGGTACACTATTTTTATTTTATAGAATTGAGGTGAATATATGAGCTGGAAAGGTTTAGTAGCAGGTCTTGGCGTTGGGTTCGCAGCTGGTTATTTCGTTGCAAACAAAGTACAAGAACAATCCCATATTTCTTCAGAAAAAGCATTGAAAATGGTAAAACAAGCATTAAGTCATAAAGGTGAAATTACTGGCTCTTGGGTACATATGGTTCCAGAGACATTTGAAAAATATGATGTCGCGTATGAAGTGTATCGCGGCGGTCTTACAACGATGTTAAATGATATACAAGAACGATTTGAATTTTTAGTTGATGCTAAAACAGGTACTGTTTTAGAGGTTATAGCAGCATAAACAGGAGGGTTCCCATTAGGTGAACCTCTTATTTTTTAATTGCAGATAGTGCTTGAAATTATATCGGCGTTTTTTGAAATATATCGACTTACCGACAAAAAACGACAACAAAAAGGAGACTGCTCCAACAGACTGCTGGAACACCCTCCCATTTTTATGCTTCTATACCCGTTTTCCGTTCTATTTTTTCTACGATATGACCTTCCTCATTCCACTTTACTGCGCGATAATACGCGTCATGATAAAAAGTGAACCAAGCATCGTTTTCAGCACCATACTTCATCCACTTTTGCTTATTTTCAATCGATGTCATCGGATAATCATCATAAGCCATTACCCATAATACATTTTGATGGGCGTGCGTCGGCAATAGGTCTGCTAAATGAAGCATCGTTTCTCCTTGGCTTTCTAAAGCAATAACTGCATGTCCATCACTATGACCGCCTGTATGCGCCATTTTTATTTCAGCTGTAATTTCTATTTCTTGCTGAAATGTAACAACTTGATCTACAATCGGCTCCCAATTTTCCTTCCAATATGTATTACGGGATCTAATATTTGGACTTCTCATTTCATTCCACTCTGTTTCACTTACGTAAACTTTCGCATTTGGAAAAGTTGGTACAAGTTGATCACCTTCCCATTTCGTTAAACCAGATGCATGATCAAAATGAAGATGCGTCATTAAAACGTAATGAATATCTTCAGGCTTTAGTCCCAGCTTTTCTAAAGAATTCTCAACTGACGACTCTTCCGTTACACCTTGATTCCGCTTCATCTTTTCATTCAATTTACCATTTCCTATACCAGAATCAATGAGCATGTTTCCGTCTTTCGTTTGCAAAAGTAACGGATCTGTTCGTAAATAAATATGATTTGTATCATTATGTTTATATTTACGTGACCAAAGTACTTTCGGCACAACGCCAAACATTGCTCCTCCATCTAAATGTGTGTTCCCACCTTTTAGCCACGTCACTTTTATATCTCCAATTTGTAACTGTTCCATTTTTCATCCCCCTTTTCTTACAATACTAACATAAAATTCTGATTATTTTAGACACAAAAAAACCTATGCATTACTGCATAGGCTCTGTACGATATTTTGCTTCTACTCGGTAAATGCGATGACCTTTACTAGAGAATTTCTCTTCGTACTCAGTCATAATGTTACCTTCAAAGTCGCTGTTATGAAGATCTAAGCTTAAGTAAGTTAGTAACATACCATACTCCGCCATACTCATAAGAGAATATTCAAATAAACCTTGGTTATCTGTTTTGAAATGAATTTCTCCGCCTTCTACTAACACTTCTTCATAATTGCGTAAAAACGTTTTGTACGTTAAACGACGCTTCGTATGACGTTTCTTTGGCCATGGATCTGAGAAGTTTAAATACACGCGATCGATCTCACCTTTTGCAAAGAAAACTGTTAAATCTTCAGCATCTTTATTAATTAACTTTAAGTTCGGTAATTCTTCTTCAATTAATTTATCAAGTGCGTCTACAACAACACTTGTGAATTTTTCAATTCCAATATAATTAATATGTGGATTGGCTTTTGCCATATCATACATAAAGCGGCCACGACCTGTACCTACTTCGATGTGAATGGGTTGCTCATTTCCAAATACTTCTTTCCAGTTACCAGCGCGCTCCTCTGGGTTTCCAATTACGATATGTGAATACTCATTAATTCGATCCATTGCATATGGTTTATGTCTTAAACGCATAGATGTTTCCCTCTCTTTACATAGCTATTTTAAAGGAATAATTCCTTCTTTCTGTTTTTAATCAATCTACCAAACAAAAAACCAAGTACGTACGAGCACTCGGTCCGTTTCTTTCAAGTATAAGATGTACCATTTTGATAAAAACTACATACAGCATTAAACATTCCATGACGAAACAGCTTTTTCTCTTACTTTTCTAAGAAGAGAAAAACAATCGAAAGGATGATCCGTTCATGCCAATTAATCAACAACATCAATTAGAAGTGCTGAAAGATATTTTAGTCAATCACCAAAGTGATTGTTGCGGGACAGTTTCTGAATGCGAGCAATTAGAGCGTCTCATTCAATCGTTACTCGCAAACGATAATATAAGTAGTGACGCTAAAGCAATGCTAAACGATGTATATTCTTATAGTCAATCGGGTAAATCTTCCTCTAATTTGGACAACCACATTTCCAATAATCAAGAACAACTTACTCAGTGGATTGCTGGAATGGACAATTTTTCTTAAGTATTACTCTGAAGCAAGTAGTTGCTGTAAATATTGATGCCAATATTCAGCTTCTGCTTGCTGTTTTTTTGTTGTATGCCATTGAATAGACAAAATCGTTTGTGCTATCACATACCATCTCATACGTTTAAGCAGCGATTCATCCATTTCAATATCATAGTAACCGAGCCACTCACTCCATTCTTGGCGCGGAATGTACCAATATAATAACATACCGAGGTCTAGAGCTGGGTCAGCAATTACAGCTCCATCCCAATCAATTAAAAACAACTCATCTTCATCCGACAATAGCCAATTGTTATGGTTTACATCACAATGGCATACAACGAATTCATTGTATTCAATATCTTTTAATGAATCCATTAAATATTGAAGACCTTGCTGAATTGTTTCCTCATCCCTTATATCTCCTCTTAAAACAAGTTGCAGTTGTTGTAATAACTCTTGTGCGTGAAGCGGCTGCTTCCCAAGTCTCTGAATCATCTGCACAAGTGCTTTAGAGGAGTGTATTTTCTTCAAAAGTTTCGCAACACGTTCTAGTTTCATATCCTCTGGCTCTAACTTCTGTCCCGGAAGCCATTTTTGAGCAGAAATTACATCACCGTTCGTTACCCTTCTTGTCCAAAGTAATTTTGGAACAATTCCTTCTGCTGACAATACCGCTAAAAAGGGCGATGTATTCCGCTTTAAAAATAACTTCTGTTGTCCGTTTTGCGCAATATATGCATCGCCCGTTACTCCACCAGCCGGTACAAGACTCCACTCTTTTCCTAATAATTGTTCCAACCATTCCATATTCATTACCCGTTAACAAATCCTTATCTTTTATAGTTATGAAAAGAAAAACCGCAACATTTCTACACATGTTGTGGATTCATATATATTTTACTGTAAATGAAAAGAAAACTTGGCATAAGCCAAAAATTCTCTATTTTATTTTACAAAACCAGCCATAGAATGACAACTTATCAAAATCGTCACCTTTGTCAATTCTACATTTATTACATTCTCATCGTCAAGTAGCGATTTGTCACATTATCGTCAATATATACGTGCTAATTGGAGCGAGCCTAAGTTCCTTTCCTCTAAATGAAGAAATTGGCTCTATTTTCGCTTGCTTTTCGTTTACTAACACATGCCACGTTTCTTCTTTCGGCAGTTGCACCGTTTTCGCTTCTAAACTGCTATTAAATAAAACGACAATTTCTTTCCACGGTCCAAATGACTCTACATTTTCTAAATGATATGCAAGTACTTCTGGAGATGTTTGCAAAAAAGTCATATACTTTTTTATTAGGTCTGCATTTTGTAACCGGAATGCTCCGTGCTCTTTACGAATCGCAATTAAACCTTTTATATAGTTAACGGTCTCTATTTCTTTCTCTTTTCGATCCCAATCTAATTGATTAATTTCATCATTTGCATTATAACTATTTTCATTTCCTTGCTTCGTACGATAAAACTCTTGCCCAGCATGTAAGAAAGGGATGCCTTGCGACAGAATCACCATTGCAGTTGCTAGCACGTGACGTTTTTTCAAAATCTCTTCCGACTCTTCATTACTGCGCATTAGTTTATCCCACATCGTCATATTGTCATGACATTCTACATAGTTAATGCTTTGCACAGGCTCTAGAAACAAACCTGTTTCTTTCATACTCAAAAGGCTTCCTGATGCAATATACTGCAAATGATTACAGTCTACATACCCACCAAATGCAAAACCACGTTTATTTATATGAAAGGTACTCCCTTTTATCCCATCACGAAATTGATCATTAAATTGCGCAATATGCGGCATTTTCTTTGCGTTATTTAACGTTGCTTTTTCCTCTAGAGGAAGTGGTGTTTGTAGATCCCATCCTTCTCCTAATAGCAGTGCATCTCGCTTTATGTTTCGCACTTCTTTTTCTATTATATTGATTGTATCAACATCTAAAATTCCCATTAAGTCGAACCGAAATCCATCAACATTGTACTCTGTAAGCCAATATAAAATAGACTCTACAATGAATTTCCTCATCATTTTCCGTTCAGATGCTATATCATTTCCGACTCCCGTCCCATTAGAGGGCATACCATTTTCACCATGACGAAAATAATATCCTGGAACAAGCTTTTCAAATGACGATAGCTCTCTTTCATACACATGATTATATACAACATCTATAATCACTCTAATACCGTGCTCATGAAATGTTTCAATCAGCTGTTTACACTCTACGATCCTGTTATACGGGTCAGAAGGATTTGTAGCATAAAATCCCGTTGGTGCGTTGTAATATAATGGATTGTAACCCCAATTATACGCAGAGGAAGGGTTTGCCTCATCTACACCACCGAAACAATATAAAGGTAATAGTTCAACATGTGTAACACCTAAATCTTTTATATGAGACAAACCTGTTAACGTCCCATTTTGTCCTGTTGTACCTTCTTCCATTAGCCCTTTATATGTTCCTTTTTTACTCACTCCACTATTCGGATGAATAGTAGCATCACGAATATGCAGTTCATACAATATGGCGTCTGTCATTGCTTGTAAAGGTGGTAATTGCCCTCGCTTTGTTACATTCGTCTTTTCCAAATCAATAACAACGCCGTACTTCCCATTTACAGTCACTGATTTTGCATAAGGATCCACAGCTTCGTTCCATATTAAATTTATACAAACAAGAAATGTATACTTTTCTCCGGCTAAATCGCCTTGTAATGTATGAGCCCATACCCCATTTTCTTCTCTGTGCATTTCGTGATCGGTATATTCTTTATCACTTTTATAAATTCTTACTTTCGCAAGCCTCGCAGTTGGAGCCCATACTTTAAATGTAGTTGCTTCCTTTTGGTGTACTGCCCCTAAATCTGTACCTTCGTAATAATACTTTTCATCGAAAATCGCTGTTCTTATGACAGCACCTATTTGTAAATCTGTTTCTTCATTCCGTTCATCTCGTACTGTATAATACTTCCCCACATCTAGCGGCTCTTCTATAAAGCACTCATACTTCGTTGCATCCGGAAGCGCAATTGTATGAGCAATCGGTAAATCTTTCACGTTACTTCCTTCTTGCAAACGAAATGTCCGACTTGTTCCATACGCATGTGGGAGCAAAATTGTAATTTTATTCATTTCATCTAAATAGGCATCAAATGGACGTTTTACTTTCAACATAAAAAAATCACCATCATTCTTAAAGTTAAAATGAAACGAGCTGCAAATGATAAGGCTTTTCTTATCAGCGAAGCCCTATACAGTAACACATTGTTCTTTATAGTATATTCACCTGTATAAAAAACGTTTTCATACATTCTATTTTTGTAATTTTATTTCAGCAATTGCTTTATATTTCGGTGTCTCCTTTACGTGAGATTCGTATAAAGTAATCGTATCCGCTTGAAATGATATTTCAGGCACTTCCTTTATATGTTCTAAATTAAACTTTTCTTCTCCTACCCATTTACGTGCAACAGTAATATGCGGATGATATGGGCGCGTTTCTAAAGAAAATCCATTCTCTTCACACATAACGTGTACTCGCTTTTGCAATTGAAACAAATCTTGATTTCCTCTTACCTTTGCCCAAAAAATACGCGGCCTGTCTTCCATACCAAACGTTGAAAATCCTTGTAATGTGAACGATAGTTCTTTCATTTTTATAAGTGTTTGTAATCCATTCTTTATTCCTTCTAATTGTTTCTCTGTCGCACTACCTAAAAACGAAAGGGTAACATGATAGTCTTCTTTATGTACCCATGAACGAAATGGTAATTCCTCTTGCATTTCCTCTTTATAGTTAGACAGCACTTCTTTTATATGATTTGGTAACGTAATCGCGACAAAATAATGCAGTTCCATGTACATCTTCTCCTTCTTTCTATTGTTGCTTTTCTTTCTTATCTCATTCCATTAAAAAGAATCCAACTTCCCTACAAGTCTAACCAAGTTCAGGTCGCGTTAATAGATGAAATGATATCGACATTTCGACAAGGAACATCTGCTTACCAACAAACGACACGTAATAGAAAACCGTCCCAAAGAATGTATCGGGACGGTCTTTTATTATTTATATATCCATTACTTCGCCAATTCATAAATTGCTTGCGCGTAAATTGCTGTTGCTTTTAATAAGTCTTCAATTTCAATATACTCATCTTTTTGATGCGCAAGTTCTTCTTTTCCAGGGAACAATGGGCCAAATGCAACACCAGCTTTTAACGAACGAGCGTAAGTACCACCGCCAATTGCTAATAGTTCTGCTTTTTCACCTGTTTGTTCTTCATATACGCGCTGCAACGTACGAATTAATACGTGGTCTTTATCAACGTGATGCGGACGAGAGTTTGAATAATCAGCTACTTCAAATCCATGAGTACCCACATATTCTTTTAACTTTGCAATCATTTCTTCAAAGTTAGTCGTAACTGGATAACGTACGTTTAATCCTAAATTGCCACCATTCTCTTTCGTATAAGAAAGGCGACCAACATTCACTGTTAACGGACCACTAACCTCATCTTTATAAGCGATAGTAGCCTTTTCACCATAAATATCACCAATAAATGTTGCTGCTACAAATGTCGCAAACGAAGCCCCTTTTCCATCAAGAGCAACTTTCGTTAAGAAGTTTGCCAGTAATAAACCTGCATTTTCTCCTTTTTCAGGAGTAGATCCGTGAGCTGAAACCCCTTTAATTTGCAACGTTACTGTATTACCTTCTACAATTGCTTCACCTATTTTTTTAGCAGTTTGTAAATACTCTTCATATGCTACTGTAAGTGCACTTACATCCTCTCCTGTAACAACCGCTTCTGCAAAATCAGGAACCATATTTAAACGGCGACCTGACTCAAATGAAACAAGTTCATATGTACCTTTATTCTCTTCACTACCATTTTGCACAACTTGTATATCAGAAATTCCTTTTTCTGCATTAATAATTGGAAAGTCCGCGTCTGGCGCAAAACCGATTGTTGGCATTTCTTCGTTTTTAAAGTAGTGATCTACACATTTCCAATTGCTTTCCTCATCTGTTCCTAAAATCATACGAACACGTTTTGAAAGAGGTAAACCTAATTCTTTCACAATTTTCATCGCATAATAAGCTGCCATCGTTGGGCCTTTATCGTCAATTGCACCACGTGCAAAAATCTTTCCATCACGAATATCTGCACTATATGCAGGAGTCGTCCAGCCATCGCCTTCTGGTACAACGTCAACGTGACAAAGAATACCTACTAATTCTTCTCCTTGTCCCATTTCAAGATGACCTGCATACCCTTCTAAATTTTTAGAAGTAAAGCCTTCCGTTTCTCCTTTATGTAACATGAAAGATAAAGCTTTTTCTACACCTTCACCGAATGGTGCGCCCTCTTTCGCCGACTCTTCTTCCCATACACTTTTAATTTGTAAAAATTGTTGTGTATCACGAATTAAATCATCTTTTCGTTTTGCAACTTCTTCTGTCCAATTAATTGCTGACATCACGCATCCATCCTTCACTATATTGTTTCTTTCATCATAACAAACCGAAATCTCTTATGCCATATACGAAAACCAAATACCGAACAATTGTAATATTTCAGATATTTCTTATTAGTTTTTCTTTTATTTTTTCAAAAAAATTTGCAGGAATTTGGCGTTTTACGTAGAATTTTATGTGTTAGTTGACTGACCATATATACAATGTCAACTACCAATATTTTTCTATATGAATATTTGTTAAATTTCTGTAAAATTTAAGTAGATTAAAGCATGAATTTTATCATGTAGAGTACAATGGTAGTAACGACCTTCTTTCCTGAATGGGGTCAAAAAAACTAGTAGAGGAGTGGTTTTCTCTTGAAACCTACAACTACTCGTATGCTAACACGCATTAAATCAATTTATATGTACATCAATGAAAACGGAACGGTAACGACGAAAGACCTTGTAGATGAGTTCGGGATCACACCGCGAACGATACAACGTGATCTAAATGTGTTGCAGTTTAATGAACTCGTGTATAGCCCTTGCCGCGGTAAGTGGACAACAACAGGAAAGAAAGTGAGAATGACCTCATAACGAAAAATAATTGTATGTAAATAAATACATACCCCTTTCTAACTCATTAGAAAGGGGTCTTTTCTGCGCCTAAAAATAGCACTATTTCTCAGTATCTACTTGATATGTTTTTAACATCTCTACTTCTTCATCTGTTAGCTCTCGGTATTGTCCAAGTTCTAGCTCTTCATCTAACACTAACGGCCCCATCTCTGTTCTCTTTAAGTAGACTACTTTTTTCCCTACCGCTTCAAACATACGCTTCACTTGATGGAACTTTCCTTCTGTAATGACAAGCTCGATTTCAGAAATATCATCGCTTTTTAATATTGTAAGTGCACCTGGCTTTGTTTCATAGCCATCATCTAAAATAACACCTTTAGCAAACTCTTTTACATCCTCTTCCGTTACTACTCCTGCAACGTGTGCATAATATTTTTTCGGCACATGCTTTTTCGGAGATAACAATTGATGTGATAACTTCCCGTCATTTGTTATTAATAAGAAACCTTCTGTATCAATATCAAGCCTTCCCACTGGGAACGGATTAAAAATCGCATCTTCTAACTCTAATAAATCTATTACTGTTTCATGATTATCATCTTCTGTAGCTGAAATAACGCCTTGTGGTTTATGCATCATTAAGTAGACAAACTCTTTATATTCCACGACTTCACCGTGAATCATAACTTCTTGTTCTTCTACATTTACATGAACCTTTGCATCTTTCACCGGTATTCCATCAATTTTCACAACGCCGTCTTTCAATAATTTCTTTACTTCTTTTCTACTTCCATATCCCATATTTGCTAATAATTTATCTAATCTCACGTTTTTCACCTTCTTTATTTATCATAGAAAAGGGGACGTAATTACGCCCCTTTTGATTTCAACTTTATTTTAAATCTATTGCCAAGTTTACGCTGGATTTTCTCTAACGCTTCTCCGCCGAATACTCTTTCAAGTACTCCTGTGCGAATTGCTAACAATCCGTAAACGAGACCGCCAAGACCTGCACAAATCGCAACTGTAATAAGAGCGCCAACTCGGCCATCCGGCGAAATCATGAAGGATAGAATCCATTGTGATAGTTTTACGACCACAACCATTACAAATGTTAATACTGCAATTTGGAACGTTCTCTTATATACAACACCGAATGAATAGTGTGCGTATTTTTTAATTTGTTGATTTGTGTACCAAACAGAAGCTAAGAAACCAACAGCTGTTGCTAGAATCGCCCCTACTGTACCGAAATAACGAATAAAGATTACGTTACATACAAATTTCAAAATAACACCCATTATAAGTGCGATAATCGCATGCTTTTGTTGGTTAATACCTTGCAGAATTGCCGCTGTTACTGTAAATAAAGCAAATAACAACGCAACCGGTGCATACCACATTAATACTTGTCCACCTAATGGATCTGAATCGTAAAATGCAGTATAAATCGGATAGGCAAGTGATGAAATACCGACAACTGCTGGCAATGTTAAGAACATATTTGCCTGGAATGTTTGTGTAATTTGTAACTTTAAATAACGGTATTGCTTTTCAGTAAATGATTTTGTAATCGCTGGTACGAGCGTTAAACTAAACGCTGTCGCAAGTGATACAGGAATCATAATTAATTTATGCGTCCACATTGTGAAAATACCGAGCGCTCGCTCTGCAATATCACCTTGGCCAATCGCTTGCATAATTGAGTTAAATGTCAATGTATCAATTTGTTGATATAAAGGAATTGTTAACCCAATTACAACGTAAGGAATCGCATATGCAAATAATTCTTTAAATAATTGAACAGTACTCACTGTCGATTCTGGTACAGTTTGTTCAATTAAATATTGATCCAAATGTTTTTTACGTTTTAGCCAGTACCAAATGAGTACACCGAGCGCTCCAACTGCTGAAACGAATGCAGCAAATGTCGCTACCCCAACTGCTGTTGCAACTGTACCACCAAGTACTTTAATAACGATAAAACTACCCGCTAATAAAAAGACGATACGAATAATTTGTTCAATAATTTGCGAAACAGTAGTTGGTCCCATCGATTGGTGACCTTGGAAATAACCACGAATTAAACTCGCTGCCGGCACAACAATAAGCGCAAAACTTACAAGACGAATAATCGTCGTAACTTCTCCTATATTACTGTGTACACTTTGTTTACCAAGCATTGCTTCTGCAAACAACGGCGCCGTCATGTACAGTACTAGGAATGAAAGAACTCCTGTTACTATCATCATAACCATTCCCGAGCGGAACATTCTCCGGCTCGTTTTATAATCGCCAAGCGCATTATATTTGGAAACGAATTTTGAAACAGCAAGCGGCACCCCTGCCGTTGCAATACTTAAAAAGATCGTATATGGAATGTATCCATATGTATAGAGCGTTCCGCCTTCTGTCCCTACTAATGCATGAAACGGAAAGACGTAAATCATGCCTAAGAACTTCACTAAAAATGTCCCTAACGTAACGATAAGCGTTCCGCGCAGAAATTTCGAATCGGACATACAAAAATCCTCCTACATCTACATAAAGTGAAACTATAATAAATTGAACTATTCGAGCATTCGAGAACTATTAGACTTCCCCTAACTCTTAAGGTTTTAGTCCTATGGCCCACAAATAGCAGGATAGTGCTGAACTCTAACTTTTGTATTGTACCACAATTCTCTCCTTAAGCAGTACTTCACTCTATTTTTCTTTTAAGGGAAAACATGCTATTCTTTTAGGCAGGAAATGTAGAAAATGAGGTCGATATATTATGCATTATGATGTTATTGTCATCGGCGGTGGGCCTTCTGGGCTAATGGCTGCAATCGGTGCTGCAGAAGAAGGCGCAAGCGTCTTACTTCTTGATAAAGGAAATAAACTAGGGCGTAAACTTGCGATTTCTGGTGGCGGCCGCTGTAACGTAACGAACCGTCTACCACTTGATGAGATCGTTAAACATATACCAGGAAATGGCCGCTTCTTATACAGCGCTTTTTCTATTTTTAATAATGAAGATATTATTACATTCTTCGAAAATCTCGGTGTAAAACTGAAAGAAGAGGATCATGGCCGCATGTTCCCTGTTTCAAATAAAGCCCAATCGGTAGTAGACGCACTTTTAACACGATTAAAAGATTTAGGTGTAAAGATCCGCACGAATACACCTGTTGAAACGATTGAATATGAAAATGGTCAAACGAAAGCAGTCGTACTAAAGACTGGCGAAGTGCTAGAAACAAATCACGTCGTTATCGCTGTTGGCGGAAAATCTGTTCCTCAAACTGGTTCTACTGGAGACGGATATGCTTGGGCAGAAAAAGCTGGTCATACAATTACAGAATTATTCCCAACAGAAGTACCAATCCTGTCAAACGAACCATTTATTCGAGACCGTTCACTACAAGGCCTCGCTTTACGAGATGTAAACTTAAGCGTATTAAACCCGAAAGGAAAGGCTATCATTTCTCACAAAATGGACATGCTCTTCACCCATTTCGGCCTATCTGGTCCTGCTGCCCTTCGCTGTAGTCAATTCGTTGTAAAAGCACTGAAAAAGTTCAAAACGAATACAGTGCAAATGAGCATCGATGCATTGCCAGAAGAAAATAGTGAACAACTATTCCAGCGCATGCTGAAACAAATGAAGGAAGATCCGAAAAAAGGAATTAAAAACGTGTTAAAAGGTTATGTTCCTGAACGTTACTTCCTATTCTTATTAGAAAAAAATGAAATTGATGGCAGCGAGCAAGCTGGACAAGTTTCTCACGAGAAGATTCGTGCACTTGTGAAAGACTTTAAAGAATTTACTGTAAATGTAAATGGTACGCAGTCAATTGAAAAAGCATTCGTTACTGGCGGCGGTGTATCCGTTAAAGAAATTAACCCAAAAGAAATGTCGTCTAAATTCACGAACGGCTTATATTTCTGCGGGGAAGTTCTTGATATTCACGGTTATACTGGTGGCTATAACATTACATCTGCTCTCGTTACTGGTAGAATTGCCGGAACAACAGCTGGAGAAAATGCAAAAATGCAATATTAAACTGAGAAACAGGGATTCCTGTTTCTTTTTTTATAGGTACATGAAATTATATCGGCGATTCTGTAAATATATCAGCGATTCTGCTACTTATATCGGCGATTTTCCAAATATATCAGCGATTCTGCTACTTATATCGGCGATTTTTCAAATATATCGACTTACCGACAAAAAACGACAAATATCCCCACCCCTTAACTTTCCATTGCTTTTTTGTTGCTTTATTTACCTTAGTACCTTTATATTTTATATTGTTGAATATTTGAAAAAGGGTAAGGGGAAAACATATGAGAAAAAAAGTCATGATGTCTTTAATGCTAATGACGTTTCTTTCTGCTGTAGAAGGAACGATTGTTAGTACAGCGATCCCTCGTATAACGAGTGATTTATCCGGCGTTGAACTTGTTAGCTGGGTTTACGCAATTTACATGCTTGCCACAGCGGTTTCAACTCCAATATACGGAAAGCTAGCTGATTTATTTGGCCGTAAAAAAGTTTTACTTATTGGAGCTACAATCTTTTTAGTCGGTTCTGCACTTTGCGGTGTCGTTACATCGATGGAACAACTTATCGTCTTTCGTGCCCTTCAAGGTTTAGGTGCTGGTGCTGTCATGCCAATTACTATGACAATCATTGGTGACTTATATGACGAAGCGAAAGACCGCGCAAAAGCACAAGGATGGATAAGTGCTGTTTGGGGCGTCTCAGGTGTTATCGGGCCATTAGTAGGTGGATTTTTAGTTGATTCTCTATCTTGGCGCTACATCTTCTTCTTAAACGTTCCATTTGGAATTATCGCTTGCTTAATGATTGCCATTTACTACAAAGAATCTATTAAGCCTGCTAAGCACCATATCGACTATCTTGGTGCAACAGTATTCTCACTAAGTACGATTGCTCTACTATACGCATTATTAACAGGTAGCAGTAAGCAAAACTGGGGAGATATAACAATTATCGGCCTATTAATCTTCGCCGTCGTTTCATTCATTATTTTCTTATTCATCGAGAAAAAATCTCCGGAACCATTAATTCCGCTAGCACTTTTCTCTAACCGTACATTATCTACGATTAATATATTAACGCTTATCGCTGGCGCAATGATTATTAGTATTACAATGTACCTTCCAATTTGGAGCCAAGGTGTATTAGGAAAAAATGCAACAGAAGCCGGACTTATTTTAATGCCAATCCCTGTTATGTGGACATTTGGAGCTATTTTCTCTGGTAACTTAGTAGGAAAATTAAAAACGAAACAAATCATTTTACTTGGGGCTAGCATTTTATCAGTCGCTACGTTCTTATTATTTACATTATCAACACATTCACCATCGTTCCTTATTTATGTGGCAGTCGGATTATTCGGCTTAGGAATGGGGCTTGTGACACCGATTTACATGGTAACAATTCAAGCAGCCGTACCAGCTCATACACGTGGAACAGCCGTTGGTTTAAACACATTTATTAATACATTTAGCCAAACGTTAGGTGCGGCAATATTCGGTACAATCTTCAATACGATGATTCACGCACGTGGTATTAAAAACCTTGATCTTGTATCTGGCGGACATGGAGGTACTACAACAAACGTAGTAACCGAATCGCAATCCGCATTAGCATCAAGTGTACACGTCATTTATATGAGTACTTTTGTATTGGCAGTATGTACATTAATTATCGCTTGGCTTTTATTAAAGCCCGCTACACAAACGAGTGAGCAATAAGAAAGAGGATGACCAAAATGGTCATCCTCTTTTACTCTTCATTCTCCACAATATGTTTCAGCATGGACAATTTATTATCCCAAAAACGTTCATAATACGAGAGCCACTGTTGTAATTCCTCTAATGGTTCTGGATGCAAGCGATATATTTTCTCTCTTCCGCTTTTTCTTCCACTTACTAAATTCGCTTCTGAAAGAATATGAAGGTGCTTTACAACCGCAGTACGACTCATCGGAAAATGATCCGTTATTTTGGAAATCGGTAACTCTTTATCACTTAATAACCGTATTACTTCTCGGCGGGTTGGATCAGCAATTGCTTGAAACACATCATATTTCGCTGCTGATGAGGACACTTAGCCTTCGACAACCTTTTTCAGTTTTTCATTTACAATCGCTACCCAGCCTCCGCTCATTCTGTCGCGAATAATAGAGCTCTTCGCATTCGCTTTCGGAAGAATTTCATCAGGGTGTTTCCAGCCGCCGTGAATTAACGTAAATTCTGTTTTATTATCTCCTAGGTCTTTCAGATGAAATGAAACAACCCAGCCATCTGTATCCCATGAAAAAGATAGATGATTTGGCTCATCGATTTCTAATACTTTACATGGTGATGGTCCAAATGGTGATTGTACATGAAATTCATGTCCTACCTCTAATACGAAATCATTTGGCATAAACCATGAGGCAATCCCTTCTGCAGTTGATACTACATTCCACACCTTTTGAATAGACGCGTTAAAAACGATCGTTTGTTTAATGTCAGTTAATGTATGTTGTTGTTCCATTTCCATTCTCCTTTATTCGGCATTCAAATATAACACCTTTTGGTTACACTTCGATAATATAACACCTTTTAGTTTCATGTCAACGCTAACTCTTTTTTACTGTTGAGAAATTCTCAACATTTTTTCAACAGGACAAACACCCTCCGAACATTTCCTCATAATATACTCACAAAGGCAACAAAAAATAAAAACTTCTCTCAACATGAAACTCCATCATTCATCTTGGAAGAAGCGCCTTACGTATATCATGCGTATTTCGTCTCTCCTCCTTCCCTCAGGGACACTACGCGAGATATGAAAAATCAGAAGGAATATGCCCACCATTTGAGTAGGTAGTTATTTCTCTTCTCCTCAACATTTCCTTAGGAGCGAAATGACTACCGACTCACTTTTTTCAAACAAAAATAAAAAGGGGTTGAACGCTATGTTCTATTGCATTAACTGCTCTGATATTCACCATGAAAAACATCCGAATGATAAAGTATTCAAAAACGGTTTTTATATTGATCCATTTTTAGGTGATCGTTATCACCTTGGTATGTGTAAAGATGCCCAAAATCATGAGACAGGGGAGCCTCTTTTAACGACAAAGAAATTAGGCGCAACCCAATCTATTATGAACGTATTACCGACACATGTTGTCCCAACATAAAGCATAAAAAAGAGCTGGCTCATCCAGCTCTTTTTTATGCTTTATAAACGATCATTGCTGAAAAACAATAAATTTGGTTTTCGTCATCGTTAATAGAAACACCGACTTGGTACTTAATGTCTACAAAGTTACTATCATCAATCTTTTTCAAAAAAACATTTACAGCGTCTTCTAAGTCTTTTTCGTGACTTTCATCAAACACTTTTACACGAATCATGTTAACACCATCCTAGATCGCAGCCCTCCGCCGCTTGATTATTGCCACGGTGCGTATCTATGATGCGATAAAACTTTCCATCTTCATATATATATCCGTCTTCTAACACATATTGTTTACCTTCAGTATAGACATAAAACTTACCTATCATAAATTTACTCGTATACAATTCCAAATAATCTGGTCTAAATTTAGCTACCACTTTATTTGTAATATCAATTTTTATTGTGCGCCCCACCTTCTCTCCCTCCTTTGCAAAGAACGGATTTAGGTATATTGTATTAGCGATTTTACATTTTATGCTTAAAAATAAGTGGATATGCCTCCTTTCTCCACCTGTACTATTTTTCTAAAAAAATCATCCATAAATAAAAGTAAAAAAAATATATATAAAAAGAGCTTTTACTTATTGACTCAAATATAATTATTATGGTATTATATAAAATTTGACATTTACATTTACTTATGCTATCATTAAAGATGGTTACCACATATGGAGGTGGATGATTTGTTTCAAATTGGTGATAAAATCGTTTATCCAATGAACGGCGCAGGAGTCATCGAAGCCATTGAAGAGAAAGAAATATTAGGAACAATACGTCAATATTGTGTAATACGTATCATTAGTAAGGATATGCAAGTAATGCTTCCGATGGATCAATTACAAAAATCAGGTATTCGTTATATCGTAGATAAAGGTACGTTAGATGATATACTTCTTGAATTTCAAAACGGGGAATCAGATACATCACTTTCCTGGAAACAAAGATATACAATGAATATGGAAAAAATGAAAAACGGCAATCTGCAAGATAGTGCAGAAGTTGTTCGGGATTTACTTCGCCGCAATAAAGAGAGAGCTTTAAATGCGAGCGAAAAACAAATGCTAGATAATGCCCGAAAAATGATGATTAGTGAAGTTGCACTCGTACAAAATGTTTCTGAACATCAAGCAACAGAATATCTTCAAGATACAATTAATCACTAAATTTAAAATAGCTGGCCGCTATTTTTTTTTGTAAAAAAGGACGAAGAGTTTTATCTCTTCGTCCTTTTCTATTACCCTCGCCCAGCTTGAAACGATGGGTATAACGTCATTCCACCATCTGCAAATAGCGTAATTCCAGTTACATAACTCGCCTCTGAGGAAGCGAGCCACGTTGCGACTGCTGCAATTTCTTCCGGTTTTCCAATGTAGCCCATCGGTATCATACTTTCTACGTCAGCACGTTTTTTAGGATCAGCAAACTTTTCTGCATTGATCGGCGTATTAATTGCACCTGGCCCTATATTATTTACTCGAATACCTTTTGGTGCATATTCCATCGCTAACGTTTCTGTCATTAGTTTCATACCGCCCTTACTAGCTGCATAATGCACGAATAGCGGCCACGGAATTTTCTCATGAACACTCGACATGTTAATGACAGATCCTTTAATATCGTGTTCTACAAAATATTTAATCGCTTCACGGCTTCCTAAAAAAGCACCAGTTAAATTTGTGTTAATTACCCTATTCCAATCTTCAAGCGGCATTTCATGCGATGGTACCGCATTTTCTATCCCTGCATTATTAATCATAACGTCAAGCGTACCAAACTCTTTTACAGCAGATTGAATGAGATTCGCCACATCTGATTCGACCGTCACATCACCTTTTACAGCAATCGCTTCTCCGCCTACCTTTTTAATTTCTTCTAACACATCATTCGCTTCTGACTCCCGTGAGCGATAGTTAATCACTACCTTTGCTTTCTCCGCAGCAAACCTTACTCCCATTGCTCTTCCAAGACCACTTGCTGATCCTGTAATAACGACAACCTTTCCTTCTAAATCACTATACATTTCCATACCTCCTTTAACTTTTTGCTATACCTAACATAATTCCGGCTGCAATAATAAAAATGATACCGACAACAATCCCTGTTAATTGGCGTTTCGTTTTTCTTTCACCTAATATAAGAATCCCGCCAAGCGTCGAAATAATAATTCCCATTTGCGATAGCGAGAAACTTGTTGCCACTCCAACACGCGGCTGTGAAATGAATAAAAACATATTTCCAGCTGCCCAAATTAATCCTGGAATAATATTTCGTATTGCATATTTATTAAATGGATGATGTTTAAAAGTAAGCAAAATCCCCCCTAACACCATACCAACTGCTTGTGGCAACAAAGCTGACCAACCATCTACTTTAAATAGTCTAATCACTACTACATAAACTAAATAGCCGACTGTTGAAATCAATAAAATGATAATGCCTTTTTTAAAATTCCCCGCTTGCTCTGCATTCTTTTCTTCTTCACTTTGAAGAGATGTTAAAATAACACCAATAATAATACAAACGAGAGCTAATACACCAAGGACGACTGATATTGTTGTGGACCACTCATGAAATACGATGACTCCAAATAAAGTTGTCGCAACTAATTGAAGTCCTGTTGAAATGGGCATCGTCCTTGAAACGCCCATTAAATCAATACTTTTTAATTGATTCGCCTGACCGAGCGCCCAAAATAAACCTGACACAATACCAACTCCGATAACAGTAGGAGTCAATACTGGTTTCATAAAAATATAAACAACAATCGAGAAAATAAGCGCGCCAAACGTTGTACCGAGCGTTTGACTATAAGGCCCCCCGCCCAGTTTTACGTTAAATAGCACAATACTTCCCCAAAATATAGCTGGTAAAATCGCTAAAAATATATCCATCGCTCATTACCTTTCTTTACTAAATGTCATAGGTTATCACTCTGAATCAGTAGAGTGAGCTTTTATTTTTTCTTTTTCCCTTTCACAAATTTTTTCTGCAATAGCACCAGAAACATTCTTTTCTCGCTCCACTTTCTTTATCCTTACGTGATCTAAATAATCTTCCAAAGTAAGCGTAACTTTATCATTTGGCGGATTATGTGCTCCTTGAAATGTAAGAAATTGTAGCGTCACTTCATATCTAGGAACGAACTCACCATTCTTGCCGAGACGCTTTATATTGATAACTGAAGCACATTCATATTGATCTTCTGTCACTTGTCTTATCACAGAATAATATCGATTTAATAATGCACTTTCTAAAAGTTGTTCATTCGATTCTTTTGCCAAAGAATAACTTGGCAAAAAGGAAAAGATAGAACATATCATTGTTAGCATTACACATATTTTTTTCATAACGCCCTCCTTGTTCTATACGTTAGTGTTCTCAAAAACGCCATAAAAAAAACGACTTTCCCTATATAGGAAAGTCGTTTTAATGAATCCAATATTAACCACCGCTCACTGGTGGGATTAGTGCAACAACATCACCAGATTGAATCGTATCATCTTCATTTGCATATTCTTCATTAATCGCAACCATAATTGGTTCTGTGACTGGTACATTATATTCTTTTGCAATAACATCTTTTAACTCTGCAACCGTAATACTTTCTTTCTCTATTTGTAATTCACTTCTTCCTGCTTCTTCTTGTAAGTTCGCAAATAACAATACTCGAATCATACTTATAGCTCCTTCCCAGGCTCTCCCGCCGGATATGGCGTTTTTTCTAATTGATCGCCAATCCAAGAGTCTCCATCTTCCCAAAACTCTTTTTTCCAAATCGGAACAATTTGTTTTATGCGTTCCATAATGTATTCATTTGCTTCATAAGCCGCTTTACGATGCGGCGTTGAAACAGCCACAACAACCGCGATATCAGAAATTTGCAGTGTACCGATGCGATGTGTAATCGCAACGTGTGTATCTGGCCATTTCTCTTTCACTTCTGATCCGATTTTCTCTAGCATCTTTTCTGCCATCGTTTTATAAGCGACATATTCTAAGTATAATGTACGACGCCCTTTCGTAAATTCTCTAACCGTTCCAATAAATGTTGTAACAGCACCACATTCGCGGCGAATAACCTTATTCGCTACTTCTTCAATTGAAATTTCTGTATCAATTACTTCATAATACGTATGTGTCATTTCGCACTCCTTACCGTTTGTAAAAACCAGTCTATATACAACTCTTCTTCTGTTATATGAAATACTTTATATTCTTCTCGTAAGTTTGCAGGAGCATCATACCACGTAATAACTGCTACTATATTTTCTACTTTATGTAAAAGTTCAACGTCTTCCTCAGAACGAAGTAACACCACTTTTGGATAGCTCTCTTTTTTATAGCCCTCAATTAAAATTGTATCCACTTCAAAAAACTCGTATAAACGGATAATTTCTTGCAAGGACCATTCCTCTCTTAATGACGACAATGAAAGTAATCCAGCGCCTTCTACACTACTTACGACAGCACCGGCCTTTCGGTGCCTTTCACTATCTTTTTGCGCTACTTCTGGAAACCCTCCATGCCCGTGATGTTTAATCGTAGCAACTTTTATTTTCCGTTCAGCTAATGCATGTACAATTTTCTCTACAAGTGTTGTTTTCCCGCTATTTTGATACCCTACTATTTGTAAGATTGAAGGGGCTTTGCCCATGGCCAATCACATCCCTCAGCGTGCTCTAACAATAATACAGACACTTTCATCCCTGCCTCAAAGCCTCTCGTTCCTCCAGGCAACACAATAAAAGCATTCGCATCTGCAAGTGAAGATACCGCACTCGATTTATCTAAACCGACCGGCATCGCTTGTAATGCCCCGTCCACAATTGTCACCTTTGCTCTTACAAAACGAGTAAACGGATTCGGCTTTGGAAAATCTTTTTGTAAAATAGCATCTGCTCTATATACGTGAGGTTCTTTCGCATTCAAATATGTTTTTATAACTGGATGCACAAATAGCTCAAATCCTACGTAACAAGCTGACGGATTCCCTGATAAACCGAAAAGTAACTTTCCATCAACTTCAGCTACGGTCGTTACACTTCCTGGTCTCATCGCTATTTTATTGAAGAGTACATTCGCTTGTAATCTTTCATAAATAGCTGGCAAGTAGTCATAATCTCCTACCGACACACCGCCTGTCGTAATTAAAATATCAACTTCATCCATCGCTGATTGAACAGCTGTAAAACATGCACCTAACTCGTCGGCAAGTTGGCCATAATATCGGACTTTACCTCCAGCTTTCATAATTTGAGCAGCAATCATATAAGAGTTACTATTTCTAATTTTCCCCGGTTGTAACGACTCATGTACTTCTAACAATTCACTTCCTGTCGTCACAATACCAACAACAGGCTGTTTTACAACTTTCACAGTACTATATCCAAACGTCGCTAATAAGGCCGCAACACCTGGATTAATTGCAACACCTTTCTGAACGAGAACTTGATTTTGTTTTATATCTTCCCCTTTAAATGACACATTGTCGCCACTATGAAAAGGACGCTTTAACTTCATATATGTTTTTCCGTCCTTCTCAAAACCTTCCGTCAGTTCTAGCATTACGACTGCATTACAATCTGCTGGAATAGCTGCTCCTGTCATAATACGAACCGCCTGAAAAGATCCTACTGTATCTAGAAAAACAGACCCCGCTCCGATTTCTCCTATTACTTCAAACTCAATTGCATTCTCTTGATTTGCTTCTTTCGTATCTTCCGCTCGAATTGCGAAACCATCATAAGGAGAACGATCAAAATGAGGAACGTCATGATCAGAGACAACATCCTCCCCAAGAATTCTCCCGTAACTTTCCGTAATAGAAACTTCTTCTACTTCACCAATTTTCGCATATTCCATTACTCTCTCTACTGCCTCAGCAACTTGAATCGGAATTCGTTTTTCTACCATCGTTTCTCACCCCATATTTGCAATTTTTTTTATCTCGATTAAACTTTATATATTAAATAGAAATTACTTCAAGGAGGAATTCCATGTCTTCATTCACACACTTTAATGACCAAGGACGCGCGAAAATGGTTGATATAAGCGATAAAAAAGCAACCGTTCGAACAGCAATTGCGTGCTCTAGCATTGTCGTTACAAAAGAAATTTACGATAAAATCTCTCATAATGAAATCGGAAAAGGTGACGTATTAGCAGTTGCACAAATCGCTGGTATTATGGCTGCGAAACGCACTTCTGATATTATCCCAATGTGTCATCCTTTATTATTAAAAGGTGTTGACGTTTCTTTCGATTGGAAACAATCTGATGAACAATATCGATTACTGATTGAAGTAAAAGTTAAAACAGAAGGTAGCACTGGTGTTGAAATGGAAGCTTTAACAGCTGCTTCCGCTACTGCCCTTACTGTGTATGATATGTGTAAAGCTGTTGATAAAGGTATGATTATTGGCGAAACGTACTTACTTGAAAAAACAGGTGGAAAAAGTGGAGATTATACGAGAAAGTCTTGATTTTCTCTCTGTTGAACCTAAAGGGTTTCTCTTTAGGTTCAACCTATGTATCTTGTATATAAACGTTTTGCTACATTTATATCATTCGTCCCATGAATAAAAGCTCTGCCATCTGTAAATAAAACAAAACGAAATTCCTCTACCAGAAACGATACTAAATACGGAGTAGCCTTTACATCCACACTTCTTTGTAAGCGCTTTTTAATTTCTTCTAAATTAAATTCATTCCGCACACCTGGACGGATTTGTACTGTATTTCGTCCACATAACACTTCTGTTTTCGTTTGTGCTTCAAATGTTAAACTCGGATATGTACGTAATCTTCCGCAAGATAAACACGTTTCTTTTTTCTGTCTATTCACTTTAAATGCCATCTGTTGATTATTCCAAAGATCAAACGATAACATCGTTTCGCGAAGCGCCCCATAGTCTTCTACTAATATTTTCAACGCTTCTGTTATTTGATGCGCAACTACTAATTGCACCGCCGGCTGTATAATACCAGCCGTATCACATGTTGCTCCGCTTGCTGGATGCTCCATTAAACAGCGGAAACACGGTGTTTTTCCTGGTACAATTGTATACGTTACTCCGTAGCTTCCGACACAACCACCATATATCCATGGAATATTATACTTTTGTGAAATATCATTAATAAGAAGACGCGTTTCAAAATTATCTGTCGCATCTAATATTAAATCTACACCCTTCACTAACTCTTCCATTTCCTGCACTGTTACATCAGTCACAACCGGATTTATTTCCACCTCAGAATTAATCGCTTTTAAATGCTCTGCCGCTGCTACCGCCTTCGGTTTATACTGCTTTGCATCTTCTTCTGTATATAATTGTTGCCTTTGTAAATTACTCCACTCTACATAATCACGATCCGCAATTGTTACTTTTCCAACACCTGCTCTAACAATCGCTTCTGCATTTGCTGCACCAAGAGCTCCCGCACCAATAATAAGCACATGCTTCTCTCTAATTTTTCTCTGTCCTTCTTCTCCAACACCAGAAAATAATATTTGCCTTGAATATCGCTCCTGCATACGATAGCCCCCTTTCTTATCCTCCTATATAAGACATTTCAATTTTCGGACGATTTTTTGCACTTTCTTCTGTCCGTTCATCCGAATACCTATCTTTTCTATTCATCCATACATCTTGTATAACACGTAATAACTCCTCATCTGAAAGATTCCCTCTAAGAAGCTCCCTTAGATCGAGTCCTTCTGTCGCAAATAAGCAAGTATAAAACTTTCCATCTGCTGAAATTCTCGCTCTCGTACAAGAGGAACAAAAGGACTCAGAAACAGAAGTAATAAAACCGACTTCAATATTTGTTCCGACGTAACGATATCTCTTCGCAACTTCACCAAAATAATGCGCTTCAGCTTGCTCAAGCGGATACACGCGATGAATCATCTCAATTAACTCTCGCTTCGTAACGACTTGATCAAAGTTCCATCCATTTGTACTACCAACATCCATAAACTCAATAAACCTAAGCGAGATTCCTTGCTCTTTAAAATACGCAGCCATCGGAAGTACTTGATGATCATTCATCCCTTTTTTCACAACCATATTTACCTTTACATCAAGCCCGGCCTCTTTTGCAGCTATAATTCCCTTTATAACAGGTTTCGTATTAATATTCCGGCCATTAATAGCCTTAAATATATCATCATCTATTGCATCCAAACTAACATTTACTCTATGTAATCCAGCTTCTTTTAATACTTTTGCTTGCTTTGTTAAATGAATTGCATTGGTCGTTAACCCTATATCTAACAGCCCGTCAATTTTCACGAGACGTGCAATAAGTTTTGTTAAATCTTTACGAAGTAGTGGCTCGCCACCAGTAAGTCTAATTTTTCGTACACCAATGCTAACAAATAGTTTTGCCAAACGCTCAATTTCATCAAACGTCAGTAAAAACTCATCTTTCAAAAAAGCATAATCTGGCCCAAACACTTCCGCTGGCATACAATATGTACATCTAAAATTGCAACGATCAATGACAGATATACGTAAATCTTGAAGTGGGCGTCCAAAAAAATCTGTAACCATCTCCTGCATCGCCACCCTCCCTTTCTGCCAAATTTCTTTCTTTTCATTCTATTATAATATATTTTCGAACTGCGATGTTTTTGCTCATGTGAATAAAGTAAAACTTTCCTAATCAATGAGACTACATACAAATAAGGAGATAAAAAACCTTGAAGCATAGAAGCCTCAAGGTTTTCTTCTTATTAACTCAATCTAATAATCGTTAGAGTAGCTCCTGGCGTTGCCGTAGATAATGTAGCTATTGCAACTACTCCAAATAATTGCAAGCTAACAGTGGCTCCAGCAGGCAAGTTAGCAATGATTGTTGCACTAAAGGAACCAGTAGCCACTGTCGGGGCGTTTATCGTTCCTGCAAGCGGACTGCCATTTACAGTTATACGGGAACTTACAAGTAATCCTGCCGTTAGATTAATTGTATAAGCTATATAATAATTCCCTGCACTCGCAACTGTAAATACAGTATTCCCTCCACTGACAGTAATTCCTGGGCCAATATTTTGATTGTTCGGTAATGGTATATTCGTACCACCTAATAAAACGGAAATAGCGGTTCCAGATGTATTATTCGCAAATGCATATGTTGCAGTTGTACTAACTCCTGTCGCACCGGTCGCTCCCGTGTCTCCTGTTGGACCGGTATTTCCGGTCGGGCCCGTACTTCCCGTTGTTCCGGTGCTTCCTGTTGGACCCGTATCTCCCGTTGCTCCGGTGCTTCCCGTTGATCCTGTATCTCCTGTTGCTCCTGTACTTCCCGTGGCTCCGGTTACTCCCGTATTTCCGGTTGGGCCTGTTACTCCCGTTGATCCCGTACTTCCTGTTACTCCTGTTACTCCGGTATTTCCAGTTGATCCGGTATTTCCTGTTGCTCCTGTACTTCCCGTGGCTCCGGTTACTCCCGTATTTCCGGTTGGGCCCGTACTTCCCGTTACTCCTGTATTTCCGATTGGGCCTGTTACTCCCGTTGATCCGGTATTTCCTGTTGCTCCTGTACTTCCCGTGGCTCCCGTTACTCCCGTATTTCCGGTTGGGCCTGTTACTCCCGTTGATCCCGTACTTCCTGTTACTCCTGTTACTCCGGTATTTCCTGTTGATCCGGTGCTTCCCGTTGCTCCGGTATCTCCTGTTGCTCCTGTACTTCCCGTGGCTCCGGTTACTCCCGTATTTCCGGTTGGACCTGTGCTTCCTGTTGCTCCGGTGCTTCCTGTTGGGCCGGTACTCCCTGTTGCTCCTGCACTTCCCGTTGCTCCTGTACTTCCTGTCGGGCCGGTGCTTCCCGTTGATCCGGTATTTCCTGTTGCTCCTGTACTTCCCGTTGCTCCTGTACTCCCTGTTGGTCCCGTACTTCCCGTGGCTCCCGTTACTCCCGTATTTCCGGTTGATCCGGTACTCCCTGTTGCTCCTGCACTTCCCGTTGCTCCTGTACTTCCTGTCGGGCCGGTGCTTCCCGTTGATCCTGTATTTCCTGTTGCTCCTGTACTTCCCGTTGCTCCGGTTACTCCCGTATTTCCGGTTGGGCCGGTTACTCCCGTGGCTCCCGTACTTCCAGTTGGACCTGTTACTCCCGTTGATCCCGTTACTCCCGTATTTCCGGTTGGGCCGGTTACTCCCGTGGCTCCTGTACTTCCGGTCGGGCCCGTATCTCCCGTTGCCCCTGTATTTCCTATCGCTCCCGTACTTCCCGTTATTCCTGTATTTCCGGTTGGGCCGGTTACTCCCGTTGAACCCATGCTTCCTGTTGGGCCGGTGCTTCCCGTTGGACCAGTGTTCCCCGTCGCTCCGGTATTTCCAGTTGATCCGGTACTTCCCGTTGGACCCGTATCTCCCGTTGAACCCGTGCTTCCCGTTGGGCCGGTGCTTCCTGTTGATCCCGTACTTCCCGTCGCTCCCGTACTTCCCGTCGCTCCCGTACTTCCCGTGGCTCCCGTACTTCCCGTTGGGCCTGTTACTCCCGTGGCTCCTGTACTTCCGGTCGGACCCGTATCTCCCGTTGCCCCTGTATTTCCTATCGCTCCCGTACTTCCCGTTATTCCTGTATTTCCGGTTGGGCCTGTTACTCCCGTTGATCCCGTACTTCCGGTCGGACCCGTATCTCCCGTTGCCCCTGTATTTCCTGTCGCTCCCGTACTTCCCGTTACTCCTGTATTTCCGGTTGGGCCGGTTACTCCCGTGGCTCCTGTACTTCCGGTCGGGCCTGTTACTCCCGTGGCTCCCGTACTTCCAGTTGGACCTGTTACTCCCGTTGATCCCGTGCTTCCGGCTGATCCCGTACTTCCGGTCGGACCCGTATCTCCCGTTGCCCCTGTATTTCCTGTCGCTCCCGTACTTCCTGTCGCTCCCGTACTTCCCGTCGCTCCCGTACTTCCCGTTACTCCCGTTGATCCTGTACTTCCTGTCGGGCCCGTATCTCCCGTTGCCCCGGTATTTCCTGTCGCTCCCGTACTTCCCGTTACTCCTGTATTTCCGATTGGGCCTGTTACTCCCGTTGAACCCGTGCTTCCGGTTGGGCCCGTACTTCCTATTGCTCCCGTACTTCCGGTTGGACCTGTTACTCCCGTTGATCCCGTGCTTCCGGTTGCTCCCGTACTTCCCGTTGATCCCGTACTTCCCGTTGCTCCCGTACTTCCCGTTGATCCCGTATTTCCGGTTGGGCCTGTTACTCCCGTGGCTCCCGTACTTCCGGTTGCTCCGGTACTCCCCGTCGGCCCTGTCGTCCCTGTCATTCCAGTTGGCACTGGAGGAAAAGTAGGACCAACAAGATCTGGTGATAACTTAAAATTAGAATGTATCGACCTTTTTATTTTTAAATTTTCATCATTTCCTTCCACTACTCCCACCACCTTCAACAGCAAAATACAATTACAAAATATGCTTCACATAAAGTGAAACTTCAATCAGCCCGACCCCCACCTACCTTCTTTGCTTTCGCTAAATTTTGAGGGGGAATCTTACTGCCCATTAAAGTGGGATAAAAAATCACCTTCTATTTGAATTGTATTTTCCAAAGAGGTTTCCAATACTATTTTTCAAACAATTACTCCGCTTTTCACGCTACATAAGCTCTTCTTACAAATAAAAAACTCCCCTATGATTTTAGGGGAGTCCAGCAACTGAATCCATATTATCTGTATTAGGGACAGCTTGTGCTATACCCGATGCATTTACACTTTGCCCCATATTTGTTCCTGTTACAGTACCAGCAGGAGTACCTCTTGTATATGTTGTCGTCACCGAATCACCCGGCTGTAAACAAAGCTTCGTCTCCGTCCCTATTACTGTAACAACATCAATCCAAGTGCATCCCATTGAACCACTGTACGATTTCGAAGCAGTAAATGAAGTATCACTCAAATTATCACCTGTAAATATATTCCCAGTATTATTCACAATAACAAACTCTTTTATATGAGCAGGCATAATTACACTCTACCTTTCCTCTATGAACCTAATGTACGTGTACTCGTTGCTAATGGCGGAAGAAACACTGATGTTCGAATACCGCTTCCGGCTGTCTTTTCCCATTTAAAAAAATAGCCGCACTCGATCCTCCAGCACCTGCATACACTTTCGCTACAGCTAAAGGTGAGATATCATAACAATCGCCGACATTAACAGCCCCTGTATTATTTATAATTTTTACTTTCCGTAAGTTAATCCCCATTTACCTATCCCCCTTTTGTACACTGTATGCAAAAGAAAAAAACTTGAAACAGACTCGTTTCAAGTTTTTTAAACTACTTATTTGATTTCGCCTTCATATTGAAGCATACCGCCAACCATGTTCACTGTTTTAAAGCCTTGCTCATTTAAATAATGGCATACATTTTCACTGCGCATTCCCGAGCGACAAATAAAGATATATTCATTCTCTTTATCAAAGAAATCTACTTTATTTGGGATATCCCCCATTTTAATATGTACAGCTTCTGGAATTTTCCCTGTTGCTACTTCTTCATCTTCTCTTACGTCTACTAAAAATAACGTTTCTCCGTTTTCTAAACGCTCTTGTACTTCTTCTGTAGTAATTGTTTTCACTTCTGTCATATTTCGTTCCTCCTTATATACAATAAAACCTTTAATCTCTTCTTTAAACAATCATTTCTCATCAATTTTAGCACGCGAAAGAAAGAACGCAAAGAATAGGGAATTTATTTCTCAATTTTCTCGTAAAACTTATCCTTTACAAACATAACTCTTGCATTGTATCCTCAATATACTTGTTTTATGAAAGGAGCCAATGAAAATGACACTTTTTCTTTTCATTATGGGCATCATTTTCTTAATCGCTGCAATTATTGCTCTTAGTATGAAAAATAATAGAAAGATAAAATCACCACAAGAAATGTCATTCTTGTTTCTATTGCTTAGTATCGCCTTCTTCGGTATAGCAATTGCCACATATATTTTCCGCCTACAAATCATGTAAAAAAAGGTGCCTACTACATACATTGCACCTTTTTCACATCATTTATTTTCTACACAAAACTAGATACTTTCCGATTTAAAAACTCATACACTTTCTTTTCAAATAAATGAATATCAAATACTCCCGCCATATGCCCATTTATACTTTCTATCTCATATACTTCTGCATACTTCCCTTGTTTTTGCAATAGGTCTACCATTTTATAATTATAACGTGACGGCTGAAGCAAATCTTGTTTACACGGAATCATAAGTACATTTGCTTCTACATTAGACAGCGCCTCTTCTAAAGACGAAAATCCATGCGCAATGTCATGTAATAAAACTGCTTTCGCAGTGTACATCCACGAATTTGCATCTACTAACTCTATACTTCTATATATCAATTTATTTATCTCTTTCTCAAATGATGTTAATGAAGAAACCTTTTCATACGGTTCTACTTCTATACTATTACGAGGGAAGGTTGTTTCATAAAAATGCTCATCAAACGCGTTCATAAACATCATTCTATTTGCTAACTGAAGCCCCTTCATTGGCTGCTCTTCTCCATATTTCCCGCCCTTCCAACTTGGATCCAGCCGGATAGCCTCAATTGCATTTTGCGCTACATTTACCGACGTAATAATTGGATTTTGCGGGTTCGTAATAACACCAATCATCCGCTCTACCATATGAGGATAATGAACAGCCCATTGCTGCGCAATCATCCCGCCAGCTGACGGTCCCATTACAGCATGTAGCCTTGCGATTCCCATATCTTTTATTAACTCATATTGCATACGAGCTACATGAAGAAATGTAAAAACCGGAAAGTCCATCGCATATTCATCTCCAGTTTTCGGATTAATCGATTTCGGTCCCGTTGTAATTACATAAGGGTTCTTCACCTGCACATTACAAAGATTATCAGTGCATATAACAAAGTATTTATTTGTATCAATTGCTTTTCCCGGTCCAATTAAACCATCCCACCAGCCAGACTCCTCATCATACGCTGTATATTTTCCTGCCGCGTGACTAGTTGCACTAAAATAATGACAAACCAAAATCGTATTTGACCTTTCTCTATTTAAAGTACCATAAGTCTCATACCCCATTTGAACAGGAATTGTCCTACCATTTTCAAATGTAAACTCCTTTAAAATAAATTTCTCCTTTTTTACAATTTGCACAGACTCGCCCTCTTCTCGTCATAGTATGTACTGCTTACTAAAGGATTTTTTCTATGCAAACCCATCTCCTCCTTCTTTTCATAAATAAATGAATAATATACAAAATTAGCCACAAAATAGCACTATATTACACAATCAAAGAGGGCATACATATGATTTGGAATTGGCTACGTAAGAAAAAAAAATCAAATACAACAGAGAAAAACGAAACAGATAATTCGGAGCAAAAACCTAACAATCAAGAGGACGACAACAAAGAACAGACTAGAAGTACGAAACATAATAAAGGTAACAATAGCGAGCAAAAAAAAGAGGAACACAAGGAATCTTCTCAAGATAATCAGCAAAATCAATCGAATCAAAATCAGCAACAAAGTGCTAAACAAGATGAATCTTCTCAAGAGCAACAGAATCATTCTAAGCAGAACAACTCCGATCAGGGTCAACAGCAATACTCTAAGCAAGACGAATCGAATCAAGGGCAACAGAATCATTCTAAGCAGAACGACTCCGATCAGGGTCAACAGCAACACTCTAAGCAAGACGACTCCAATCAAGAGCAACAGAAGCATTCTAAGCAGAACGACTCCGATCAGGGTCAACAGCAACACTCTAAGCAAGACGACTCGAATCAAGAGCAACAGAAGCATTCTAAGCAGAACAACTCCGATCAGGATCAACAGCAACACTCTAAACAAAACGACTCGAATCAAGGGCAACAGAAGCATTCTAAGCAGAACGACTCCGATCAGGGTCAACAGCAACACTCTAAACAAGACAACTCAAATCAGGATAAGCAACAAAATTCTAAAGGTAATAGTATTTATGATTTTTCGAAACCAGAAAAAGATCGTATTCATTCTTTACAAGATTTAATAGAGAAGCTGAAAAAGTCTAGTGATTTTGTGAATTATCATACATCCGACGACGAAACGATGCCTTATTGGATTTCTTACTATCGTCCTTCGCTTGATGGAGAGAAATTACAAAAATATTTAATGCCCACTCTTTTAGAACGACCTAACGCATCACTAGAAGAGCTGAAGGAACATATTCCGATGAGCGGCATTACAATTACGAACGATTTACAAAAAATTGAGGACATGGTTTTAAAGGGGCATGCGATTGTTCAAGTAAATCAACAAGATCAAAAATGTATGCTCGCAAATATTGCAATTGATAATTATCGTGCACCAACTCCTCCTTTAAATGAATCGACTGTTATTGGTCCGCAAGAAGGTTTTGTAGAAGATATTGATACAAACATAAATTTAGTACGAAAACGTCTTCCTGTTTTAGATTTACAAACAAAAGAGATGATTATCGGTGAGTTTTCCAAAACAAAAGTTGTCATGATGTATTTAGACAACCTTGCTGAAAAAGATAATGTTGATTTTCTAGAGGAGTCTTTACGTGCTCTTGAATATGATCAAATTAATGATAGTGCTTATTTACAAGAATTGATGGGAGAAAAGTCGATTTTCCCTCTCTATATCAATACAGAACGCACTGATAGAGTTACAAAAGCACTAATCGATGGGAAAATCGCTATTTTTGTGGACGGTTCTCCAAGTGTTTTACTAACACCTGTATCCTATTTCGATTTTTTCATTTCACCAGAAGACTACAACGTCTCTTGGCTATACGCTACATTCTCAAGGGTTTTACGTCTTATTTCCGTTTTATTCTCTATATGTGCTACACCGTTATACGTTGCAGTTTTAAATTATCATTATGAACTCATTCCGAGTGATTTACTTGAAACTTTAATTTTATCAAGGGCGCAAGTACCATTCCCGCCTTTAATTGAAGCACTCTTTTTAGAACTCGCAATCGATTTACTGAGAGAAGCTGGGGCAAGGTTACCGATGAAAGTTGGTCAAACGCTCGGTATTGTAGGCGGTATCGTAATCGGACAAGCATCTGTACAAGCTGGTTTAACGAGTAATATTTTATTAATTATCGTTGCCTTATCAGCACTCGCATCCTTTATTACACCTATTTATAAAATGGGTAATGCGGTTCGATTACTACGTTTCCCGTTTCTCATATTTGCAGAAATAGGAGGACTTTTCGGGATTTCACTTGGATTTATCTTCTTATTTACGCACCTATTTAGACTTACTTCTTTACGCAAGCCGTACGCTTTGTTCTACCCAACAAGACAACAATCTGTTAAAGATTCTTGGATCCGTTTCCCTTTAACAATGATTGATACACGGGATGTACAAGCAAGGCCACAACATGTAAAAAAAGCAGCGAAAGGAATTTCAACAAAACATAGATCAGACTTTGATGATTAAGAAATGAGGTGCATTCGATGAGTAAAGTTCAAGAAAAATATCAAATATCTCCTATCTTCGTTTTCTTCTTAATTCACGGTGCACAGTTCGGTGCTGGCGTTCTCGGCTTCGCTCGAATCATCGCAAAGGCCGCTGGATATGACGGATGGATGGGCGTTGTAATCACAGGACTCTGTATCCATCTCCTTATATGGATGATGTATTTTTTATTAAAAGAAACAAATGGAAATTTAATTGATTTACAAAGGCAAACGTTTGGAAAGTGGATAGGAAATGTCTTTAATATCATCTTTGCAGCTTATTTTTTAATCGTCAGTATTTCGGTTATTCGAACGTATGTTGAAATTATTCAAGTATGGATGTTTCCTACCGCTTCCACCTTTATGTTAACACTCTTTTTGTGCTTAGTTAGCTATTACATTATCTCTTCTGGATTTCGTGTAATTACCGGTATTTGCGTCATCTCTATTGGTGGTACATTAGGATATTTATTTCTAAGTTTATTCGTTTTGAAATACTCACATTGGGATAATTTACTACCTATATTTACACATTCTTTTTCAGACATTTTAAAATCCGCTCAACTGTCAATCTACAGTATGACCGGTTTTGAGATTTACCTCATGGTGTATCCATTTGTGAAAAAGCCTATGCAATCTCATAAATACGCTCAGCTCGGAGCACTATTTTCAAATCTTCTATATCTATTTAGCACCCTTTTAGCCTTTTCTTTTTTTAGTGAAAAACAATTGTTAAAAACGATATGGGCCCAACTTTCTATGACCCAAGTCATTCAATTACCATTTATAGAAAGACTCGAATATATTGCAATTTCAGGCTATGCACTTGTTATTATTTCAAGTTTTATCCTCCCTTTATGGGCGTCAATGAGAGCAACTCACGAAATATTTCGTGTAAAACAACGAGGTATTTTAATTGCTTTTTTCTTTATCACGCTTATTGTTTCACAACTTTTAACAAACAGGCACGATATTAACAATTTTATTAGTAATGCAGCAAAAGTTAGTTTTTGGCTCATTTATGTATACATCCCAATCCTATTTATCATTGTGTGGGTGAAAAGAAAATGGAAAAAATCAAAAGCACAAGCAAATTAATACTTATTTCTTGTATAACATTCTTCAGTCTAACGGGATGTTTACAAAAAAACATTATCGATGATGTACAACTTATTCAAGGAACCGTATTTGACGTTGCAAAAGATAATAAAGTAAAAGTGACATTCGTTTGCCCCATTCAGAAAAAGGGAAATAAAGTTCAAGTTTTTGAAGGAACTGCAAATGCGGTAAAACAAGTAAAAACAGATACATCGTTAGAATCTTCTCAACCTTTTGCTAGCGGACAAATGCGTGTCGCTCTATATACGATAAGACTTGCTAAAACAGGAATGGCTACTTCATTCGATACATTACTTCGAGATGTGAATATAGGGAACGCTTTATATGCTGCTTTATTAGAGGGGAATGGTACTGAACTTTTAAAAGGCAAATATTCGACTTCATACAACGTTGCAATTTATATAAAAAAATTGCTAGAACATAATATGGAGACCGGTCCTTTACCAACGGATAACCTACATGTAGGAGCATTCCGTTATTATCAAGAAGGACAAGACTACTATATTCCCATTTTAAAGAAGCATGGTGATAAAATAAAAATTACCGGAATTGGTCTTTTTAAAAAGGATAAATATATCGGTAAAATTGCGGAAAAAGATATGTTCATCTTTAAAGAACTATTAGAGAAACATAAATTAGATTCACATGAATTTAAAACGGATTCTGCATACGTAGTGGTTAACAACATTCGTTCTATTCCATATTACGATATAAAGATCAAAAACGGGAAGCCTTCTTTTTTCATTCACGTTCATCTTGATGCACGTATTCAAGAACTATCAAAACAAATTAACTTAGAAAATAATAAAAACACAAAAAACATTGAGAAAGATGTTCAAAAGCAATTAGATAAACAAGCTGCTAAGTTAATTAAGCAGTTTAAATCTTTAAATGTCGATCCCCTCGGGCTAGGAGCAAAATATAAACACCATTATCGTCCATTCAAATTAGAAGAGTGGAGAAAAATGTACAAAGATGTTCCAATTCATATAAAATACACTGTAAATATTACAAATTCTGGTGTAATTGAATGAGAAATGATTGAACTCCTCTTCCCGGCATGATACAACGGAAAGAGGAGTTTTTATTTTAGATAGAGAGAGAAGATGTTTATGGGGGAGCTTATGTCTAAAAAATTAGTAAAGCCTATTTTAAATGGTATTTTATTTCTCGGCGTCTTTTTATTTGCTCATACATACTTAAAAAATGTTTCCTTCACACGTTATTTACTTGTCGTTATACCAATGTTGCTCGTTGGTATGTTTGGCATCGACCTTATTTTATCCATTTTAATAAAAGAAGAAAAATAACGAGCAGGGCCGTCCCAAAAATATTCCGGGATGGCTTTCTTTTATTAATGGATTATGTTTTATCGTTTAGTCGATATAATATTTCCCTATCTTAACTAAAAGATGCAACTTTTAAACAGTCCCTTTTCATTTCATAATCAGCTTATGTTACAATGAGATTCGGCACTAAGCGAGAAAGGATGAAACAACATGACAAACGAAAAAGGTTTAGATAAAGGGTACGAACTTGTTGCAAAAATGCATGAAGTATTCGGACATCCCGTAACAAATACTCCAACAAAATTAACAGAAGAACGTGCAAAAATCCGTGCGAGTTTTATGCAAGAAGAGCTAGAAGAATTTCTAGAGGCAACGACTGTTGAAGATCAATACGATGCACTAATTGACCTTATTTACTTTGCATTCGGCACGTTTGCCGAAATGGGCGTACGTCCTGATAAAGGATTCGAAATTGTAAATAACGCAAACATGGCAAAACTATTCCCTGACGGGAAACCTCGATTCCGCGAAGGTGACGGCAAAATTCTAAAACCAGAGGGCTGGCAAGCACCAGAACCACAACTTCGTGCTGAAATCGAACGTCAACGCCAAGAAGCTGAAAAAAACTGCTAGGATTTCCTAGCAGTTTTTTATTATGTCTTTTTTTCTGGCAATCATTAATGTCCCACGTGTCCAGCGTGCCCTGCTGCTCCACTAATACTAGCCGCTCCTGCTGCTGCCCCCGCTGCTCCTGCTCCAATTCCACCTGTCCAAGGAGAAGATTGTTGTTGATACTGTTGGTATTGTTGGTGTTGTTGGCCTTGGTGACCTTGGTGGCCTTGGTGGCCTTGGTGACCTTGATGGTGATGGTGTCCATGATGACCTTGGTGGCCTTGATGATGATGTCCATGTTGACCTTGGTGAGTTTGATAAAGAACAGCCTGCGGATGTATATGATGGTGTCCGTGGTGATGTACTTGTTGTTGATGATGTCCATGATGACCATGGTGACCTTGTTGTTGATGATGTCCATGATGACCATGGTGACCTTGGTGGTGATGGTGTCCATGATGGCCATGGTGACCTTGGTGGTGATGGTGTCCATGATGGCCATGGTGACCTTGGTGGTGATGTCCATGATGGCCATGGTGACCTTGATGATGGTGTCCATGATGACCGTCGTGGTGGCCATGGTGACCATAAAAACCTTGTGGATAACCACCTACTCCGCCTGCCACAACACCTACTCCCGGTACCGGAAATCCTGTTTGTACTCCTCCAACGAAAGATGGGAATGTAGTTGGTACGCCCACTGGTACTCCTCCCGCTGCTCCGCCTACAAATGTTGGGATTCCTGTTTGTACGCCAGCTACTGATGTTGAAAAACCTCCAGGTGTTCCACCCATCCAGCTCGGAATTCCGCCATATCCTTGTTGTCCGCCTCCCATTAACATCATTTGTTCATAACTATCCGATCCACCTCCGAAAAAGCCATGTGGTGCATTATTGTCCATCCCTTTCATTCCTTTCACCTCTTCTACTCAATTTAGCCTACCTTTTTTATCATATTTCCTATAGAAAAATAGGTGTTTGTCTGTATTGGAATTCCGCTCTTTTATTTGTACGTAGTGGAATAATTGAAAGCTTAGACTAAGGTGATCCAGAAATTATTTTCTACACAAAAAAGCTCAGAGCATAAATACTCTGAGCTTTTATTTAGAATATATTAGTTTGCAACAACGTTAACAAGTTTTCCAGGAACTACAATTACTTTACGAACTGTTTTCCCTTCAATTTGGTCCTTAATTGCTTCAAGTGCAAGTTGTTCCATTTCTTCTTTTGATGCGTCTTTACTCATTGTTAGTTTTGCGCGAACTTTACCCATAACTTGAACAACGATTTCAACTTCATCTTCTACAAGTTTAGACTCATCAAATGTTGGCCAGCTTGCATATGTGATTGTTTCATTGTATCCAAGTTTGCTCCATAGCTCTTCCCCGATGTGAGGTGCAACTGGTGCAATCATTTTTACGAAACCTTCTACATATTCTTTCGGAAGTGTTTCAGCTTTGTATGCATCGTTAATGAATACCATCATTTGAGAAATCGCTGTGTTGAAGCGAAGCTCTGCATAGTCTTCTGTTACTTTCTTCACTGTTTGGTGGTAAGCTTTTTCAAGCTCTTTATTTGGTGCATCAGTAATTTTCTCACTTAATTCACCGTTATCTTGAACGAATAGACGCCATACGCGGTCTAGGAAACGACGAGCTCCGTCAAGACCATTTTCAGACCAAGCGATTGAAGCATCTAATGGTCCCATGAACATTTCGTATAGACGAAGTGTATCTGCACCGTGGCTTGCTACGATATCATCAGGGTTTACAACGTTACCTTTTGATTTACTCATTTTCTCGTTGTTTTCACCTAGAATCATACCTTGGTTGAATAATTGTTGGAACGGCTCTTTCGTTGGAACTACACCGATATCGTATAATACTTTATGCCAGAAACGAGCATATAGTAAGTGAAGTACAGCGTGCTCTGCTCCGCCGATATAAATATCAACTGGAAGCCATTGTTTTACTTTTTCAGGATCTACAAGTGCTTCGCTATTGTTTGGATCGATGTAACGTAAGTAATACCAGCAGCTACCAGCCCATTGTGGCATTGTGTTCGTTTCACGACGACCTTTTTTACCAGTCTCAGGATCAACAACATTTACCCACTCGTCAATGTTAGCAAGTGGTGATTCACCTGTACCTGAAGGACGGATGTTGTCTGTTTTCGGAAGAACTAATGGTAATTCTTCTTCTTTTACAGCTGTCATTGTGCCATCTTCCCAGTGAATAACTGGAATTGGCTCACCCCAGTAACGTTGACGGCTGAATAACCAGTCACGTAGACGGTATGTTACTTTTTGATTTCCTGCGCTCGTTACTTCAAGCCATTCAATCATTTTTGCGATTGCTTCTTCTTTATTTAAACCATCAAGGAATGCTGAGTTTACGTGTTCACCATCACCTGTGTATGCTTCTTTCGTAATGTCTCCGCCTTTTACAACTTCCTTCATTGGAAGATTGAACGTTGATGCGAATTCATAGTCACGCTCATCATGAGCTGGAACTGCCATTACAGCACCTGTTCCGTAAGTTGCAAGAACGTAATCAGCGATCCAGATTGGTAATTTCTCACCATTTACTGGGTTAACTGCGTAAGCACCAGTGAATACACCAGTTTTCTCTTTCGCAAGTTCTGTACGCTCTAAATCACTCTTCATTTTTACAGAATTAATGTAAGCTTCTACAGCTTCTTTTTGTTCAGCAGTTGTAATGTCAGCAACAAGTGCATGTTCTGGAGCAAGTACACAGTAGCTTGCACCAAATAATGTATCAGGACGCGTTGTGAAAACTGTGAACTTCTCGTCTGTACCATCGATGTTGAAGTGTACTTCGGCACCTTCAGAACGACCGATCCAGTTACGTTGCATATCTTTTAAGCTTTCTGGCCAATCAAGCTCATCTAGATCTTCTAATAGACGATCTCCGTAAGCTGTAATTTTTAACATCCACTGTCTCATCGGACGACGCTCAACTGGATGTCCACCGCGCTCACTCTTACCGTCAATGATTTCTTCGTTTGCAAGTACTGTACCAAGTGCTGGGCACCAGTTTACAGGTACTTCATCAACGTAAGCTAAGCCTTTTTCAAATAGTTTTAGGAAGATCCATTGTGTCCACTTGTAGTAGTTTGGATCTGTTGTATTTACTTCACGGTCCCAATCGTAAGAGAAACCTAATGATTTAATTTGGTTACGGAATGTATTAATATTATGCTCTGTAAATTCAGCTGGGCTGTTTCCAGTATCAAGTGCATATTGCTCTGCTGGAAGACCGAATGCATCCCAGCCCATTGGATGAAGAACGTTATATCCTTGCATACGCTTCATACGAGATAAAATATCTGTTGCTGTATAACCTTCTGGATGTCCTACGTGTAAGCCTGCACCTGATGGATATGGGAACATATCTAGTGCATAAAATTTTGGTTTTTCTGTCTCATCTGGCGTACGGAATGTTTTATTCTCTTCCCAGTACCCTTGCCACTTCTTCTCAATTTCTTGATGATTAAAGCTCATGAGATACCCTCCTTGAAATTCTATTTATTTTCACCGCCCAAAATACAAAAAACCTCTCATCCCTAGAAAGGGACGAGAGGTTATAGATTCCCGCGGTACCACCCTAAATTAATGTACAAATATACATTCGCTTAGATCCGTAACGTGGATTAACGGCAATTGCTACTATTAGTTTCACAACTGCAACTCAAAGGCGAGTTCATAACGAAACGTGGATTGACTTGCACCGACCGTCAACTCTCTAAACCAGCTTCTATTACTACTACTCCTTCTCACTGTTATTACACATATGAGTTAATTTGAACTACCCTCCACTTCGTATCTCTAAAGAGCTTACTTAAAGCGGGGCTTCTCGGTTAATCGTTACTTTTAATAACTAACGAATTCGTCTTAAGACAGCCGAGCTATCTCCCTTGTTCTAAAGGTTGTTTTATTTAAATATATTCTAAAACATGTGAACATGTTCCGTCAAACTAAACTGCAATTTTTTCTTCAACTGTTTCTTCTACTTTTACTCGTTTATCATAAATACTCGTTGCGATAAGCGCTACTACAAGCATTACCATGATTGCTATAAACAATACTTCCATATTGTATAAATCCACAATTGCTCCGCCAACGACCGGCCCGAACATTTTCCCTACAGTCGCCGCACTATTTACAACACCTTGATAAAACCCTAACTTATCTTTTGGCGCAAGTATATTTGCAATCGTTGGAACTGCTGGCCATACGAATAACTCACCAATTGTTAATGTTACCATCGCAACGAGGAACATCGTAAATTGCTGCGCTTGACTTAATACAATGAATGACACTGCAAAAATAAGAATCCCAATCATAATTTGTTGTTTTAACGAACGCTTCATCCAGCGAATTAACATACTAACTAGTGGCTGTGCACAAACGATCATCGCTCCGTTTATCGTCCATAATAAACTATAGTGACGAAGACTAATATTTAACTCTTGCATATGTGTTGCAATTGCTCCTTGCCATTGTACGTATGTAACCCAGCATAAAGCATATGCTACACATACGATAAGAAGTGCTTTGAATCCAGGTGTAAGCGACCAACCTTTTTTCGTTTCCACTTCTTTTTGTACTCCTGGCTCTTTTTTGTCTTCCATACCACGGAATCCAATAAAAGCAATTAAGAAGAAAACAAAGTATAAAATAAAGTTTGCTAAGAAAATATAATCAAAACGATACGATGCAACTAATCCACCACACGCTGTTCCGATCGCAATACCAACGTTTTGTCCAACATACATCGCATTAAATGCTCGTCTTCCGCCCTCTGGCCAAACCGTACCAACCATCGCATACATCGATGGGAAGACCATTCCAGAACCAAAACCGATTAACGCTAGCCATACAACATATAATGGCCAACCGTGGAAGAACACAAGACCTAAAATCGATACGAGTGTAATGACAATCCCTACTAAAGTTGATTTATAACCGCCCCATTTATCAAATAAAACACCGCCGAGCAAGTTTCCGATTACACCAGTAAGCGAATTGATCATTAATACCATTCCGGCCACAGATAAAGATTTTCCTAGGTGATCATGCAAATAAATTGTATTAAAAGGCCATAAAAAAGAAGCACCCGTGACATTAATAATCATCCCAGCTACTAATAGCCATACTTTCCTTGGCATAGTCTCCCCTCCTATTCTATTTTTTCGTTCATCTATAACAGTAAAATTGTAGTCGTTTTTAAATAGGAAGGCAACTGATTAATAGTTGATGAAATTCAGATAATGGTTTGTCGGTAAATGAAATTATATTGATTGCTGTTTGAAAATATATCGGCGATTTTGGAAATATATCGACGATTATTAAGATATATCGACGATTCTCGAAATATATCAGCGATTATTAAAATATATCGACTTACCGACAAAAAACGACAACAGCAACACTATATAAAGAGGCTGCATGAACTTCATGCAGCCTCTTTATACTATCCGACTTCCTTTTCTCGCTTTGCACGTTCTTTCGCACTCCATTTAAATACCTTATCTAGTAGAGAGTATATTCTCCCAGACTCTTTCGTTAATAACGGTCCTAACGATGCCAATATTAAAACATATAAAGCAGAGAACGGTTTAATCGCTGCCATTAAGCCACCCGCAATGCCGATATTAGCAACAATAATGGAGAACTCTCCACGCGATACAAGTGTTAAACCGATATTCGTAGAAGCCTTATGCGATAACCCGGCTTTACGTCCCGCCATCATTCCAGCTGTAAAATTACCGATGAGTGTAATGAGCACTGCTCCTAATGCCAACCACACTGCTCCTCCAAGGGAAAACGGATCTATGCTTAAACCGAAGCTGAAAAAGAATATGGCTCCAAAGAAATCACGGAATGGGACAACGAGTTTCTCAATTCGATCACTATGCTCTGTTTCAGAAAAGACGAGTCCTAACAATAACGCTCCAATTGCCTCAGCGACATGAATCGTTTCTGAAAATCCTGCTACGAAGAATAAAATAGCGAATATTACGATAATAAAAATTTCATTTGAGGAAATATCTAATATTTTATTTAAAAACGGCGTAGCTTTTCTAGCGATTACAAAGAATAGTAGCATATACCCTACTGCGATTAACACCGATGTAAGAGCACCTACAAATGATGTGGCACCACCGAGTACTAACCCTGAAACGACCGATAAATATACAGCTAAAAAAATATCATCAAACATGATGATTCCTAATATTAATTCAGTCTCTTTATTACCAGATCTTCTTAAATCAACAATGACTTTTGCAACAATTGCACTTGATGAAATTGTAATGATTCCAGCAATAATTAACGTCTCTAATAAGGGAAATCCCACCACATATCCATAAAGCAAACCTAATGAGAAATTAAGTGATATGTGAACAGTCCCCCCAAAAGCAATCGACTTTCCTGATTTAATTAATTTTTTAATTGAGAATTCTAAGCCTAAGTAGAATAGGAGGAATATGACGCCAACACGGCCGAGGAATGAAATAACTTCTCCGCTTTCAATAAACCTTAAATCGATAAGTCCTAAATCGGGGGCATGAGGCCCCACTAACATACCGAGTATAATGAGAAACGGAATAATCGAGAACTTTAACTTCGCAGCGAGGATGGCTGCAAAAGCTACTAATACTAACGCAGTTCCAACTTCAAAGATTAAAGTATCCATCGATTATGAATCACCTCCTGCTGAAAGCAATTCATTAATAATTCTTTTCACTTCATGTCTCGCGCCCGATAACACGAGCATATCGCCAGCTTCAATAATAGAGTCTGGTCCTGGATTAAAGAATTTCTTCATATTCTTTTTTAAAATAGCAATAATCGTTACGTTATATGTTTTTCTGACATGTAAGCTACCAATTGTTTTTTGTACGACTGGTGCGTTATTTTCCACCTTAAACCATTCAATTGATAGTCCTTCAAAAGCCATCTCAATTGTGTCTAAAGCTTGCGGTCTATATACCATTCCGCCTAATATAGCCGCAATTTGTCTCGCTTCAGAATCACGAAGAGAAATACTTGAAATACTTTCATCATGATCTGCATCAAAATGATACATTTCTCTTCGGCCATCATCGTGAATAACAATAACCAGCTTTTCATTACCTTTTGTAATTACTTCAAACTTACATCCAATGCCCGGTAATTCACTCTCTCGAATATTCATATTCCCGCCTCCTAAAGTTTTTAGTTACGGCTTTTACAAATCAACATCAATCTCGGTTTTAAATTCTTCATCTTTTGAGATTCCTAAATACTTGAGCGTCTCTGAAGGTGTCGCGTGATGAAAATGCTTTTGCAATAGTGCAATCGCTATCCCTCTTTTGTATGCATGAAATCCAAACGTTTTTCTCATTGAGTTTGTTCCGATTTTACCAACAATCCCAACCGCTTCAGCAGCATTATGAATGACACGATACGCTTGTTGACGTGTAATTGAATTTTTCGTTTTATTAGATTGAAATACGTAGTTTTCTCTTTTCACATCAATAGATTGTACGTACTCTAAAAGTGCTTCTTTTACTTTTGTATTTAAATAAATATCTTGTTTAAACTTTTCATCTTTCACAGGAAGAGAATAAAACTCTTTAACAGTTCCATCTTCATTTAATACCTCTTCAAATTTCATACTAAGTAGCTCAGTAATCTTTAATCCTGTGTTAATTCCAATAACAAATAAAAGATAATCTCGCTGTGAGTGCTCTTTTAAATACTTTTTCATCGCCTCAATTTGGCTTATATCTTTTAATGCCTCTACAACTTCCATACATGTATTCTCCTCATCTTATGAACGGTAATTTTCTCATCATGTTGTCCATTTTACCTTATCACGCTATGAGATTTCCATGTATTATCCATTATTTTTACAATATACTTTTAAGCTCGGAAATTTATAATTGTGCAAATACAGTAGGGGTAGGAATAATAGGGGATACAAGTTCAGCCTCTTTCTACAGATCGGATTCCTCCTTTCCTTATCCAGCTGCTTCTACTTTTATATTATGTTACTTATTTACATTATATTATATATTTCAGTAACATTAAAGTATTTTTTCTGAAAATAATAAAAACCGAGCAATTTCGCTCGGTTTTTATTAATCTTCTTTCGGAAGAACAATTCCTTTATACAATTGAACTGTAATGAAGTAATAAATCGTGTAAATAACTACGAAAATTATGATTGGTACCCAAATACGGAAGTACGGATCGATTAAAATAAATCCGAAAATATTCATACCAACTAATACGTGAGCAATACCTACAATTGCTGGGAATAAGAAGACTAAGAATAACTCTTTATAAATGGATTTCGTTAATAATTCACGGCGCACCCCGATTTTACGAAGCATTTGATAACGTGTAATATCTTTTGATGCACCAGAAAGAATTTTGAACATTAAACAACTTGCCATCATTGCTAAGAAAGCAATTCCAAGGAAGAATCCCATAAACACTGTTCCGCTCGCAACGCCATAGAACATGTCGTAAGCTTGATATTTACTATCTAATCTTTCAGCTTTTACATTTTTATATTTATCTAGCTGCAACTCGTCAAGTTTTTTCCATTCTTTTTTATGTGCTTCAAAATCATCTGTTTTTCCAGTAAATACAATTCCTTCTTTACCATTTACAGTATCGTACATTTTTTGATCTACAATTTTAATTGCATGATCTTCATGTACGTAGAATGGCTCGATTGTTCTGAAAGCCTCGTCCCATTCTTGTGGAAGTTCTTTAGCACTCGCACCTTTTTCATTCATTTCTCTAGAAACTGCACCCACTGGTAGTTCCTCTGAAACTTTTTTCGTGTTCACTATATCCTTCATTGATTTGATATTTGACATATCTTTTACTAAAGGACGATTTTTCTCTAAATCTTCTTTTACATAGTAAACGTATTTATCATCGACTTTGTAACGATATTCGCTTTTCTCTTTAAATGTAATATCGTCTAAAATTTTCTTTTCTTCAGCAGTTGGATTATGAACTACTGAATCATATATTACGAAACCATCAACCATTTTTATAACGTTATTTTTAAACGCCATACCACCTGAAATGGCACCGGCTCCAAGCGCAACTAACATCGCTACTGTTGCAAGTACCTTTGTTAAGCTATTAATACGGAAGTTTAATTGTGCAAATGTAAAAGCGTTAAGCCCTTTTTCACTACGCTTTTTATTACTTTTTAACTTTTTAATAATAACAGGAAGAAGTGATCCAAATAACATGTAAGTACCAGCTGTTGTTGTCACTAATGCAATAAGGATTCCCATTTCTCTTAGTTTTTCCATGTAAATCATCGATGCATAGCCAATGCCTAATAAAATAACCGCTAGGAATGCAACTACACCTGTCATTTTTCCTTTTACCGCAACACGTTCTGTTTGTGCATCTGCATGTACAAGTTGCAGTACAGAAATACGTGATAACTTAATACTATTCATAATTGCTGATAATACAAATAGTGCTAAGAAGAAAATGCAAGTAACGGTCATTGATGGAAGGTAAAATGCTTTATAGCCTTCACCAGCAAACTCTAATTGTTTCATTAACAACTGTCCGATACCTTCTGCAAGTCCTACACCAACTGTAATACCGATCGCAAGAGACGCAGCGCCTAATACGATTGTTTCGATAAACATAAGTAATGTAACTTTATGCTTTTTTGCTCCTAACATCATATACATACCAAACTCTTTTTGACGAAGAGATAATAAGAAAGAGTTCGCATATAAAATATAGAAGAACGTTATAATAGCAAGTAAAAATGAACCTGCTTGGAATACAAATCCAATTGATTGAATAACTGAGTTGGATTCAATAAACGCCTTATTTAGTGCTAACGTTTGGAACATATAAAAAATTGAAATCGACATGACAAGACCAACAAGTAAGACGATATAATCTTTCAGCTTACTTTTTAGTCCTGACATGGAAAGTTTGAATAACATGCCTTAGAACCTCCTTTCTTACGCTTTTTGTGTGCCTAAGTCTGCTAGCACATCTAAAATCTCTTTATAAAATTCTTCACGTGTACCGCCTCGGTGAATTTCTTTATATAGCTCACCATCTTGAATGAATAAAATACGCTGACAGTAACTTGCACTGTACGGATCATGTGTAACCATCATAATAGATACGCCTTGATCTTTATTTAAGTTTGTCATCGCATCAAGTAAACTCGTTGCATTTTTAGAATCAAGCGCTCCTGTTGGCTCGTCCCCTAAAATAATTGCAGGCTCATGCACTAACGCACGTGCTGCTGCTGAACGTTGCTTTTGTCCACCAGATACTTCAGATGGATACTTTTGAAGAATAGCTGAAATGCCTAACATATCTGCTACTTTTTCTACTTTTGGCCCAATATTTCGCGACGAGACACCTTGAAGAGAAAGTGGAAGTGCAATGTTTTCGTAAATAGATAAATTCTCTAATAAGTTAAAGTCTTGGAAGATGAATCCTAACTTTTGTGAACGGAAATCTGAAAGCTCACCTTGCTTCATTTTTGTAATATCCGTTCCCGCAATTTCAACAACACCGCCCGTTGCTTTATCTAGCGTTGAAATTACATTTAATAATGTCGTCTTACCAGAACCAGATGGTCCCATAATCCCAACAAACTCACCCTCTTGAATTGAGAATGATACACCTTTTAATGCATGTGATTGGTTCTCACCTTTTTTACCGTACACTTTTTGAACGTTTTTCACGTCTACAACTGGTTTCGTCATATATATCCTCCTACGCTTGTTTTTCCATTACCTATTTTGCGCCTTTTGGAGATGAACTGCTATTTGTTAACATTACAATTACCTTACACTTTTGTAAGATAAAAAAGGTGTGTTTGTAAGCTTGGCTTTTACTACTAGTGACATAGTGAATCGGTAACTGAAATTATATCGGCGATTTTTCAAATATATCGACGATTCTCCTACTTTTATCAGCGATTTTTTTAATATATCGGCGATTCTCCCACTTTTATCAGCGATTTTATATATATATCGACTTATCGACAAAAGCCGACAATAAAAATAAGCTGCTCCACAAAAGGAACAGCCCACTTCTCTCTTTATTTCTTTAAAGGTGTTACCGTCCAATACGTAATAACACGCCAAATCCATTCTAATGGACCCATTTTAAAGATTTTCATCCAAATCACACTAAACACAATTTGAATTGCATAAATTGCAATACACACATATAACGTCTGCATGTAAGTTAAGTTACCTGCAAAGTTACATACACTTCCTGCGATTAAAATCATTGCAGTTTGTCCAATATAATTCGTTAAAGCCATACGACCATAATATTTCAGTGGCGCTAACAATGTTTGAACTAGTTTTAATTGAAGTAGTAAAATTAATGCTCCAACATAGAAAGCTGAAATGATTGGTCCAACTGTAACACCAATTTTTAAAAATTGGCTTGCAGCATCCATTGTTCCGTCCTCATTCATTAGTATCATATTTACAAATGGATCAGCAGGCACGTGCCCGTATTGATACCATACAGCTACGACACTTAAAACAAACATAACACCTGTAAAAATAGCGACTTTCTTTATATTTTGCGCAAGATTTTCAAATGCACGATATTGTCCTGCAGCAAGCCCTAATAAAATTAAGCCAAGTGGCAATAGTTCCTTAGCACCCATTACGCTAAAGGCAATTGTTAAAATAAGACCAATAACTAAGTTCACTTGTTTTTTCACTTTATAAAATGGTAAAGCGATCAACCCGCAAATTGCATATAACGTTAATGCTTCTCCAGGCTGAAACATTTGATGAATCAAACCGAAAATAAATAGTGCAACTAAGCGGCGTAAAAATAAAACATATCCATTTTTCCCCTTTGCAATTGCTCTAGAGATAAAGATATAGAATCCCACTCCAAATAAGAATGAGAAGATTGAGAAGAAACGACCTTCTACAAATAAGTATAAAAACCTTTGATAACTAGCATCCACTGTATTAGGATCTGGAATTTTAATGTTAAGTAGTGCAAGAATATTTACTAAAATAATCCCCAGTAATGCGAAGCCACGAATGTAATCTAACTCATCAATTCGTTTGTTTGTCATATTGTTCCCCATAAAGCAACTCCTTGTATAAAATTTAATCCTCCCCTACTCTACTGGAAATGTATTCTTACAACTATCGACAAACCTTACAGTAATCTTACATTATTGTCATATAGCAAAATAAAACCAGGTCATATTGCGACCTGGTCTACTCTGATTGTTTCGATCTTTGAGGTTGTCCTTTTTTACTGTTACGCTGTTTCACTTGAACAACTGGATCAAGCTCATTCGAAAACTCAGCGTTATGTCCATTTTGCGTTTTTTGCTCTGGGTTATTTTGATCTGAACGTTTCGCCATTACATTCACTCCTTATTAGTGCGGTGTAATAATCATTTGATGTTGCAATTGGCGAATTGCCATACGTGCTCTATTTAATTGCTCACGTTGCTCATCATTCGCATGTTGTTGCATCGTTTGTAAATCGTTATACGCTTGCTCTAATTGTAACTGCGCATCCGAATACTCCATCGTATTGTAATGCTCTTGTCTCATACCAAGATCTAATTGTTCTTTCGCATATTCCACCGCTTGTTCTGCTTGTGTAATATACGATTCAAGTGATTGACGCTCTGCCATAATTGTCCCTCCTTGCTTCAATTCCCCTTTAGTGTGTCCCTTCCATATGAACCTTATGAGTATGTTATAATGGATTTTGTTTCATTTTGACTCGGCTTAGGAGGGAAAGTAATGAAGGTTCAAAACCCTTTTCCATATACAAACGACAATAAACGTTATCATACATGGAATTACCATTTACGAAATGAATTTGGTGAAAAAATCTTTAAAGTTTCATTAGATGCTGGCTTCGATTGCCCGAACCGTGACGGTACAGTTGCTTATGGCGGTTGTACATTTTGCAGTGCTGCTGGATCTGGTGACTTCGCTGGCGATCGCCGCGATGATGTTATAACGCAATATCATGAAATGAAAGAAAAAATGCGCTCAAAGTGGAAAGATGGAAAATGTATTGCGTATTTCCAAGCGTATACAAATACACATGCACCACTTGAAGTATTAAAAGAAAAATTCGAACCGCTTCTAGCTGAAAAAGACGTTGTGGGTCTTTCTATCGCAACTCGTCCAGATTGTTTACCGGACGATGTCGTTGCATATTTAGCGGACTTAAATAAACGCACATACCTTTGGGTTGAACTCGGACTACAAACTGTTCATGAACGTACCGCAAACCTTATTAACCGCGCTCACGATTATCCTTCTTACGTTGAAGGCGTAAATAAATTACGTAAGCATGGTATTCGAGTTTGCTCTCATATTATTAACGGCCTTCCACTTGAAGATTACGACATGATGATGGAAACAGCTCGTGAAGTAGCAAAGCTTGACGTACAAGGAATTAAAATCCACTTACTTCACTTACTAAAAGGAACGCCAATGGTGAAGCAATATGAAAAAGGACAACTCGAGTTCCTTTCTCTTGAGGATTACGTAAGTCTCGTTGTTGATCAACTTGAAATCATTCCAGAGGACGTAATTGTGCACCGCATCACAGGTGACGGTCCACCTGATTTAATGATTGGTCCAATGTGGAGCTTAAATAAATGGGAAGTATTAAATTCCATCGATGCAGAATTTGTACGCCGCGGAAGCTGGCAAGGAAAATATGCAAATGAGGAGAAACAAAAATGAAATTAGAACGTGTATTACCGTTTGCTCGCACTCTCTTGCAAACGGCAGTAAAAGAAGGCGATTACGCTGTAGATGCAACTTTAGGAAACGGGCATGACACATGCTTCCTAGCTGAAATCGTTGGCGATAACGGAAAAGTATTTGGATTTGATATTCAAAAAGAGGCAATTGAAAGCTCAACAACTCGTTTAAAAGAAAAAGAACTTTTCGAACGTACTGTTTTAGTTCACGATAGTCACGATACACTTCTATCCGTATTACCAGAAGATGCAAAAGGAAAAGTAACAGGCGCAATTTTCAACTTAGGTTACCTTCCAGGCGGAGACAAACATATCGTTACAAAACCGAACTCAACAATTTCAGCGATCGAACAATTACTAGAAGTAATGGCACCTGAAGGAATCATCGTCCTTGTTATTTACCACGGACATCCAGAAGGACAAGTGGAACGGGACGCTGTTCTCAAATTTGCCGAAGAATTAGACCAAAAACAAGCACACGTACTGCGCTACGGCTTCATTAACCAACAAAATAACCCGCCATTTATTGTAGCGATTGAGAAGCGATAAATATATCGACGATTTTTCAATTATATCTATCGTAACTTCGAATATATCAACGATTTTTTCGATATATCGACGATTCGACACACTATATCGACTTATCGACAAAACATAACAAAAAAAGACGTGCACTCACTGCACGTCTTTTTGTTATTCTCCTATATAATGGATATATACACTGTATAGGAGGATAGAACTTTGCTAGTAGAACTAAAGGGAATTCAAAAGAAGTATGGCAAATCACTTATACTAGACAACATTGATTTATCCATTCCAGAAGGAGAAGCACTCGCCATTATTGGCGGGAACGGGACTGGAAAAAGTACTCTACTCAAAATAATTGCAGGCTTTATTTCACATACGGCAGGGACAATTCAAAGGAAAGAACATATACAAATCGGCTATGTACCTGAACATTTTCCTGAAGGGATTCGTTTTACATTAGAGGATTATCTATTTCATCTCGGCCGCATTCACGGTTTATCAACAAAATATGTAAAAGATAAAATTCCGCTGCTTCTTGAAAGGTTTCATTTACTTCATGCAAGGCATTCCGTTATACGAAACTTTTCAAAAGGTATGAAACAAAAAACCGGTATTATGCAAGCATTACTTACAGACGTCCATTTATTAATTTTAGACGAACCGCTTTCTGGACTCGATCCGAACTCTCAGCAAGAATTAGAACATATTTTACTCTCATTAAAACAACAAGGTATATCCGTATTATTTACATGTCACGAAAAACAACTATTAGAAAACTTCGCTGATAGAATTGTGACGTTAGCAAATCATACAATCACAGAAAATATCTCTGCACAAAAAGGAGCAGAACAAGTCTATATTGAAGCAATTGTTCACGAAACATTTTCAGCGATAGAACTACAAAAACAATCCGGTTTTATACACGTTGCACACAATTCAAATCAAAACCTTATTCAATTACAAATTGAAAAAGAATATACAAACGAAATGCTTCAGTTTTTATTGCATAAAAAAGCATCTATCACACTGCTACAACCTAACTTTTAAATCGAAAGAAGGTTTATTATGTTTGCTCTTATTCGTTATCACTTTCTCGACTATACAAAATCGTATAAGTACGTCCCTCCTATTGCGATGTACTTTGTGAGCTTACTTTTTGTATATACATATAAACCGACTCCTATTGTACCGACATATTTAGAAACAGCTCTCGCGCTTTATTTATTATCTGCCTGGATTACGGTCACAATTTTTCATACGGAAGATCCTGTACAAGAACAAATTACGATTTCTCACACAAATAATATTTCCGCACTATATGTAGGGAAATATATTACAGCTTTTCTCATTTGTACTGTTTTATCTTTTATATCCGTAATCTACCCAATTATTTTGCAAATGTTTAATGAAAAAATGACAGTTTCTTTATTTTTAGTCGGATTTCTCGCTCATATGTCTTTCTCTATACTTGGAATTTCAATCGCATCTTTATTTACTAGAAATATGATTCCAAAAGCAAGCACCGCTTGGCTTAGTCTTACATTTATATTGCTTATAACGATTGCATCTATCCGGTTTAAAAAAGAGTTACTATGGTTTTTACCACCTGTCGAAAGCTTTCTAATGCTTGGACAATACAAATATAATATACTGACTCACACGCTATGGCTCACAGCTTGGGCTATCGTATATTCATTTTTATTATTTACCTTATTTCTTTTTATCGTTCGCAAAAAACGTTTTTAATTACATATTGAAGGAGACGAAACAATGATCGGAATACTAGCGGGAATGGGGCCAAAATCAACTGGACCATTCGTCGATACAGTTGTAGCAAAGTGCCAAACAATATACGGAGCAAAGCATGACATGGACTTTCCTCATATGATGATCTATTCGTGCCCAACACCGTTTTACATGGATCGCCCTATTGATCATGAAGCGATGAAAAAAGCGATTATTGAAGGAGCACAAAAACTCGAGAGTACTGGCGCAAGCTTTATCGCTATGCCGTGCAATACAGCGCATCTTTATTTTGAAGAATTACAGCAATCTCTTTCTATTCCTATTTTGAATATAGTTGATGAAACGTTACAAGCGATTCCTGAAACTGCAAAAAGAGTCGCTCTTCTCGCAACAGAAGCAACTGTTCAAGCTGGTATTTACCAAGATGGGATTGCAAAGCGTAATATAGAGTACATTCATCATGAAAAATGGCAGGATATGATTAATCAAATTATTACTTATATTAAAAGTGGAAAAGTTGAAGAAGCTCGCGAATTGTGGAATGCGCTCGTTTTACAATTGAGAGAGGAAGTTGATACTGCAATTATTGCATGTACTGATTTGAATGTGGTGGCGATTGAGGATTTTGTTGATTCCTCTCAATGTCTTGCGAAAGCGGTTGTTAAGATGTATGTAGAAAATATAAGGGGGTCCCAATGAATATACCTTTTGAAATGGGATACACGTTTGATGAAAACCTTAGAGAAAAACCTTTATCCCTTGTTAAAATGAAGCAAGGGATTGTACTTTTGAAAGAGCATTTACATGAAGGACCGTTATATGGGAAAAACTGCGGATTAATCGGTGTTTATGAACGAATCACTGGCAACCTTTCTGACAGTAAGTATTACTTACAGAAGGCCATTGAATATTACACACAAACAGACAACATCCAAGGGCTCTTTATTAACAAACTTCGTCTCGCACATACATATCATTGGGAAAGAAATTTTTCTGCTGCAAATACAATCTTTGCCGAACTTCTACAAACACTGCCAGACTTACCCGCTTATGAAGATTTTTTCTACCAACATTACGGAAAAAGTAAATTAGATGAAGGTGACTTCCACACCGCCCTTACTTGTTTTCAAAAAGCGCTTCAAATTAGGCTACAAAAAGGAAATGCAGAGCTAATTCATTCAACTAAGCTTTGCATTGCGTATTGTATGTCTCACCCATAAAAATACTTAAAAACTTTTAACTTTCTTCACAATTCTTTCAAAGTAATCACACTTAATCTCGCTATATTAAATAAGTAGTTATTCATATAGGGAAGGTTAGGGGAACTAAGAGCATGAAAGTAAATCGTTCGCTTCATTACATTTTTTGGCGTTGGCATTTTTATGCTGGGCTTTTTATTACGCCGCTTCTTATTACGTTGTCACTGAGCGGAATTGGGTATTTATTTCGGGAAGAGGTTGAGGATTTCATCTATAAAGATTTATATTTTGGGAAGAGTGCTCAAACAGAATCTATTTCGATGGCTGATTCTATTTCCTTAACAGAGAAAAAATATCCACATTATAGTGTGGCGAAAATTAGTGAGTTTAATGGGGATTATAATACGAGACTTACGATTGCAAATGAGTATACTGGGCAACAAAAATATGTGTATTTAGATAGCAATAATCAAATTGTTGGGGATCAAAACGCAAGTAAAACGTTTGCCAATATTATGAGGGAATTACATAGTTCTCTTTTAGTTGGTGGCACTATCGTCAACTATACGGTAGAACTTGCGGCATGTTGGACAATCTTTTTAATTGTAACTGGGTTGTACATGAGTATACGCCGATTCAAAAACACACCGGCATCCAATAAGCGAGAGAAAGCAAAACGACGTCATTCTATTATCGGTATTATATTTACAATTCCTCTCGTTTTGTTAGTTGCATCTGGATTGCCATGGTCAGGATTTATGGGTAACCAAATTTATAAAATTGCATCGTCAAATGAATCACTCGGATATCCGAAAGTGTATATGGCACCGCCTGAATCGAAGGTAAAAGAATTGCCGTGGGCAACTAGAAAAGAAGCACCTCCTGAATCGAATTCGAATGAGCCAAAAGCAATTTCTGTCGATGAATTGCGAAACGGAATTAAAATAAAGAAACCATATGTTATTTCACTACCAGCTGATCCAAAAGGTGTGTTTACTGTTTCGAAATCGAGCGGTTCTGGTATTACAGGTATGCATGTTGCACCAAATGAAGAAATAACAGCTTACTTTAATCAATATAGCGGAGAACTTATTTCCAAAACGGACTATCGTGATTATGGATTACTTGCGCAATGGTTCACTTACGGTATCCCGCTTCACGAAGGTCATTTATTCGGATGGCCCAATAAAATATTATGCTTACTAACGACATTATCTTTATTGCTCCTTATTTATTACGGAGTAAAAATGTGGCTAGCAAGAAAGCCGAAAGGAAAATTAGCAGCACCGCCAAAGCAAAGAGATAAGAAAAGCATAATCGTTTTCTTTATCATGATGGTTATACTAGGCGCTGTCATGCCTTTATTCGGACTATCTGTTTTAGCTATTTTTGTGATTGAACTTCTTATATATGTATTTTCAAAAATACACTCATAGTAAAAAAGCATTTGTACTCCCTTGTACAAATGCTTTTTATTTACTATTTTCTTTTTTTCTATCACTTATTAAAAAGACAATATCTACTATAATAATCAATACAATAATAACTTGAGCTACATAATCCATCGTTGTAGGACCACCGGCTTTATTCATCATCATATACATTCCAGTTACAAATGAAATGGAGAGTAGCACGAGTAATGTTATTTCAATATGGTTATACAGCTTTTGAAACAATTGCTTCATTTCTGCCACCACCTTTACCATATTATAACAAAAAACCACTCTACATGAGTGGTTTTCTTTATCACTGCGCCGTTTTCTTTCGGTACATCTTCCCGTTCCAATAGAAGAATCGTGAAGTGAGACCACCGTATTTTACAATGCGCCTTGCCATTTTGTGCATATTCTTTTGTGCTGATACTTTTTGGTCTGATAAATAAATACCAAGTAATCCTCGGCTTATGAGACGATGAAACTTCGCATGAGGCAAATCACCAATGCTCTTCTCTGCTTCTTCTACAAAATGTTTCATACGATCTAATATCACTTGCTCGTTTTCATAATAACTACAGAAATTCAAATCCCCGCCGATGCGGTCTTCTTCTTGATCAATGAAATAATCAAGTAAGATATGAAGTCCTTGTACGTAAGGAAAATATCCTTGTCTAATTTTCGCAATATCTTCATCATGTAATTCATCATGAAAGGCATATGCGACAAGACAGAAGATTCCAAGCGTAGAACCGGCACATGCTGAAAATTCAAACCAACTCATCTCCGGTAAGTTTTCTTTATGTGCTTCAAACCATGTTTGTAATCTTGGTTCTCTTTCTTCTAATTTCACATGTTTATGAATTTGCAGATCACAATAATAACAAGCAAGTTCATGAAGAATAGGAGCAATTTTGTCATAGTGCTTCGTTTTCTTTAAAACATCTTGGCATGTTTCAACAAGTTCATCTAAATAACCACCATCATCTTGATCATCACGATAGCGATAATAATTACCGCCACCTTCTACTTCAGGTGATAATGCCATTAACATAGATTCATGCAGTGCGGCAAAATCATTCGGATCAAGTGATGTACTGCGATCACATAAATTATCTAAGTAGTCACTAATCGTTTGATATGCGACGATAAAACGAATACATTCCTCACGGTGTTCATTTGCTAATAGTGCTAAAATGCCACCGCCTTCGCAATGAAACGTTTTATGCTCAATACTTGCGATTGCCTGACTATGAAGCTCATCATTCGGAATATGGTAGGCACGCTCTTTCCACATCGCTAGCTCATGGTGTACAACCGGAAACACATCACGGTATACTTTCGCCATGAGCGTTATGGGATTACTCGGTACGTTCACTTCTTCCTTCATCTCCTCTATTCAATGTACAAATAATTTACTTATTTGTTTCTATTATGTTATTGATGCGTATTTCAGTAAATGACTGAATATAATTCAAAATTTCATCACGCTCATACTCATTTAATAACTCATGATAACAATTCGGCCATTCTTTAAAAGCCTTATCACTTATTTTAACATTATTAAACCAAGTGCGGACACGTGTTTTATCTACAAGTTTATCCTCACATGCTTGCATTAGCAAGAGCGGAACATCTGGAAAATCATCTATTTTTTTATGAGCGATTTCAATAGACTTAATCAATTCACTATACCAACGTACTGATACTTTGCGCAAGAACAATGAATCGTTCTCCATCGCATCTCTCACCTCATGATTACGCGTTGACATTTCCACTGTAAGATTCGTTGCAAATTGTAACTTCGGAGCGATAATATTTAATATTTTTGAGGCAGCTTGAAGCGGTGCAGAAGGTCCAGCTAATACACCTAAACATGGCGAACTTAAAATAATGCCGTCTACATCTTCTCTCTTCGTCTCTTGCATCATACGAATGACGATAAGACCACCCATACTATGACCAAATAGAAAAATAGGTAATCGATACTTTCTTGCCTCTTTCACCCATAATTTAACTTCCTCTATGTATTCATCAAACGAATCAATATGTCCTCTATTTCTTGAAGTCGTTCCATGTGACGGAAGGTCCCCCATCACGACGTGATAGCCGATATGATTCCACATTTCCGCAACAGCTTCATAACGTCCGTGATATTCCATTGCGCCGTGCACAATAACGATGACAGCCTTTGCTTGCTCAGCTTCATAATTCCACATACGGCTCTCCTCCATTTCACTCTTTCTCATAATTTGATACACTGAAACTAGTCTCTAGGAAAGGAAGGCTTTACATGATATATCCTTACAAAGAAAAAAATCCGAAAATTGCGAGTAGTGCTTTTATCGCTGACTACGTAACCATTACTGGTGATGTGACAATTGGCGAGGAATCAAGTATTTGGTTTAATACAGTCATACGTGGTGATGTGTCACCGACAATTATTGGAGACCGAGTAAATGTACAAGACCAATGTACACTCCACCAAAGCCCGCAATATCCTCTTATTTTAGAAGATGACGTAACAATTGGGCATCAAGTGATTTTACATAGCTGCCATATTAAGAAAGATGCTTTAATTGGAATGGGATCTATTATATTAGATGGTGCTGAAATTGGCGAAGGAGCCTTTATCGGTGCTGGAAGCCTCGTTTCACAAGGAAAGAAAATCTCGCCGAATACATTAGCTTTCGGTCGTCCAGCGAAAGTCGTTCGTGAGTTAACAGAAGAAGACCGTAAAGACATGGAGCGAATTCGCACGCAATACGTTGAAAAAGGCCAATATTATAAATCACTACAAAAATGATTTTACAGCTGCCATAATACTGGCAGTTTTTTTATATAAAATCTAACTTTTTCTTTACAAAACATTATTACTCCCTCAACAAAATCTTATTAAAATAAAAGCTAATATCTCCATATATATGTAGATGAGGGAGGAGAATTTTCATGAAGGTCAGTGGATTATATAAAATAGAATGTTACATTTTCAGAGGAATTAACCGCTACTTTGATCAAAAAACGTTAAATCTCTTTTTCAGCAATATTACTCATATCGGTGGCGCGACTTTCTCTATCGCACTCACACTGTTCTTTTTAATTTTCGCAAGTGGAACTTTGCATCAAGCTGCAATTGCAACTGCTATTTCGCTAGCAATTAGCCATATTCCTGTGCAAATATTAAAAAGATGGTATCCACGAAAACGTCCTTATTTAACAATTCAGGATGCAAAATATCCAGTCCATCCATTACAAGACCACTCTTTCCCGTCTGGTCATACAACAGCCGTTTTCTCTGTCTTTATTCCATTTATTTGCTATAATCCAAGCTTACTTATTTTCCTATTACCGTTAGCATTATGCGTCGGTATTTCTCGCATTTATTTAGGGCTTCACTATCCATCTGATGTATTCGTCGGTATGTGTCTCGGCACTTGCTCTGGCATCATCTCTTTTTATCAATTCATCCCACTTTTCACATAAAGGAGTGATATGATGAGAGTCGCCATTTTTACCGATACTTTTACGCCACAAGTGAACGGGGTTGCGAAAACGTTAGAGCGGTTAACACGATATTTTCAGAAAGAAAAAATCGCCTATTCTGTTTTCGCCCCTCAGCATACAGCTGAAGATAATTTCGTAGCGAATGTGAACAAGATGAGAAGTATCCCGTTAACAATATTATATCCAGAATGTCGCTTTTCTTTTCCTACTCCGCGCATTAAGCGAGAACTTCTTTCCTTTAAACCTGACATAATTCACATTGCTACACCTTTCAACATGGGACTTTGTGGATTGTATTATGCGAAAAAGTTAAACATCCCAGTTGTCGGTTCTTATCATACTGATTTCGATGCTTATTTGCGCTATTACAAAATCGAATTTCTCTCCAATATGCTTTGGAACTATTTAAAATGGTTTCATAGTCATATGCAAAAAAATTTTGTCCCTTCTCCTGAAACATTACATCAATTAAAACATAAAGGCTTTCAGGCCCTCTCTATTTGGGGACGGGGTGTAGATTGCACACTCTTTCATCCAGCTTACAATACAGAAGTATTCCGGAAAAAATATAATATTACAGCGAAGTATGTCCTTTCCTATGTTGGACGGATTGCTCCTGAGAAAGATATTGATACGTTGCAAAATCTTATCGTTAAATCAGCGCATACTCGAAACGATATTCATTGGCTTATAGCAGGAGACGGTCCTCTAGCAACAAGTCTTCGTGAAGCTGTTCCGAAAACAAATGTCACGTTTACTGGCTATTTACAAGGCGTGGATTTAGCTGAAGCATATGCTTGTTCTAACATGATGGTATTTCCATCAGCCACTGAAACATTCGGAAATGTTGTACTTGAATCGCTTGCATGCGTCACACCTGTCATCGGTGCAAATAGTGGCGGGGTTAAAAATATTATTACAGATGGAAAAACGGGAGTTCTTTGCCCGCCAAAAAATGAGGACGCATTTCTATCATCCATTTATTTTTTATTGCAAAATGAAGAAAAATTGGAGCAGATGGGAGTAGCAGCTTTATCTTATGCGAAATCAAAAAGCTGGGATGAGATCTTTCGTGGCTTGCTTAACGAATATGAGGAAGTACTTCAGCATAACGCATCAGAGTTACTTGCTTAAACAGAAAAACTCCCTTCAAAAAACGAAGGGAGTTTATTATACAATTGTAAAATTCACTTAAATAAATGATACACAAGGTGAAATATTATATTATTTCTATATTCATTATAACAAAAACAAACATAAACAAATAGACTTGTAATAAAAACCCATAAAAATTAATATATGGTTATACAGTATTTTAACTGTATAGTGATTTTAAGAATTCTCCTTAAAATCAACTTACTCACATACCTTTATACAGTAATTGTTCCCCAATTTCTGTATACAAAAAAACCTTTCATTCATTTGAAAGGTCTTTTTGAGCCTGCACATATTCTTCTTTCGTATTCACATTTATAAACCAATCCGCATTTGCTTGTATATCTTCACCAGCAATATATTTCACATTACATTGTGATAAAAGCTGACCCATACTTCTTTTTTCTTCTTGAAGCAAAGTATAAATCTTTTCTTTCACGCGGTTATGGTACGCTGCAAGTAGCGGTTGTTTCCTTCCATTAATAATAGGTACAACTGCATCATACTCATTGCTTGTTTGCTCCAGTAAAATGGTAAACCACTCATGCGAAACATTTGGCGCATCACATGGCATAATAGCATACCAATCTGCTTCTATATATTCCATACCTGATACAATTCCAGCAAGTGGCCCGTTCCCTTTATAGTGCGGAATATCTTCTATAACAGGAACTTGTACGAGTTTCTCTACTCGCTCTTTTATATCAGAATGACTAATGACTACAACTTCTTGGAGCGTACTTGTCATCACTTTCAAAATATGCTCAATAAAAGTACTATCTTGCCAGCTCGCTAACGCTTTTGGTTCACCGAATCGACTCGACATACCTCCTGCCAATACAATTCCAGCATACTTACTCATTGGCGATGCAACTCAAATGTAATATGACCTAATTCTGGTAAAATTAATTTATTCATCGCAAGGCGAACTGCTCCGCTAGATCCTGGCATCGAGAAGACTACTTTGCGCCCAATTGTGCCGCCGATCGCTCTACTTAACATTGCGCTGCTTCCGATATCTTCTAAATAACTAATCATGCGGAACAACTCACCAAATCCGACAATTTCTTTATGTAATAACGCTGATACTGCTTCAATTGTGACATCGCGTTTCGTAATACCAGTTCCGCCATTTGTTAATACAACATCAACATCTTCCCTATGATAACCAGCTAACACAGCTTGCTGAATACTTTCTTTATCATCTTTCACAATTTCATAAGAAGTCACTGTATGGCCTGCTTCTTTTAACAATTCATGTAATAGTTGCCCGCTCTTATCTGTCTCTTCTGTACGTGTATCGGAAATCGTTACAATCTTGCAGCGCACTTCTTTTGGCGCTTGTTTTTTATGTTCGGTTACGCTCATTTTTTCATCTTTCCTTTCTTAAAGGCTTTTCTTCATTTTATCATACATATCTTTACACAATTATGTATGAAGCCAACAATGCGCCATGATACAATATAAGTATAAAAAACCACAAAAAGGAAAGTGCACTTTCTTATACTCCTTAGACTACACACCTTTAGCTACTCTTTATATTTTCTACATACATAGAATTCAATTTTAAAACTTGTACTAAAAAATAAATTGGAGGTCTATCTATTATGGAACTATACAAAAAATTAACAACAACATTCATCCTCTTATTTATCGCTTCCATCACTGTCGGCTTTTCTCTAAAAGGCGCAATTCCATACGCTACATTAGTAAGTATTATATGCGCAACGCTATTTTTACTAAGCGGTGCATTTTGCGCGGGCAAAGCACGTCAAATGAAAGGTTGATTTCACATGTTTCAAAAAAGCCAACTGTTTGTAAATCATGCCAAAAAGAAATACAAACATATGAAAAAGTATATTGAGCTAGATGGAGAAGTATATTGCAAATCATGCATTCAAATTGTAAATAAAACGAAATAAAAAAAAGCTTTGCGCTCACCGCGCAAAGCTTTTTTTCATATATTATAGACCAGCTTGCTCTTTTAAAGCTGCAGCTTTGTCTGTACGTTCCCATGATAGATCTACATCAGTACGTCCGAAGTGGCCGTAAGCTGCTGTTTGTTTGTAAATTGGGCGACGTAAGTCTAGCATTTTAATAATACCAGCTGGGCGAAGATCGAAGTTGTTACGAACTAGTTCTACTAATACGTCTTCAGATACTTTACCAGTGCCGAATGTATCAACTGAAATTGATACTGGTTGTGCTACACCGATTGCGTATGCAAGTTGTACTTCTGCTTTCTCAGCAAGACCAGCTGCTACGATGTTTTTCGCAACATAACGAGCTGCATATGCTGCAGAACGGTCAACTTTTGTTGCATCTTTACCAGAGAATGCACCGCCACCGTGGCGAGCGTATCCACCGTAAGTATCAACGATGATTTTACGTCCTGTTAAACCAGCATCACCTTGTGGTCCACCAATTACGAAGCGGCCAGTTGGGTTAATGAAGAATTTTGTTTCTCCATCGATTAATTCTGCTGGTACTACAGCTTTAATTACGTGCTCTTTTAAGTCGCGATCGATTTCTTCCCATGTAACATCTGGGTGATGTTGTGTAGAAATTACGATAGTATCAACACGTACTGGTTTACCATTTTCATCATACTCAACTGTAACTTGCGTTTTTCCATCCGGACGTAGGTATGATAATGTATCATCTTTACGTACTTCAGTTAAACGGCGAGCTAATTTGTGAGCAAGCGAGATTGGAAGTGGCATTAACTCTTGTGTTTCATTACATGCGAAACCAAACATTAAACCTTGGTCTCCTGCACCAATTGCCTCAATCTCAGCGTCAGTCATTTGACCTTCGCGTGCTTCTAGCGCTTGGTCAACACCCATAGCGATGTCAGCAGATTGCTCATCGATAGATGTTAAAACTGCACAAGTTTCTGCATCGAATCCGTATTTTGCGCGTGTGTAACCAATGCCTTGAATTGTTTCACGAACGATTTTTGGAATATCTACGTAAGTAGAAGTCGTAATTTCCCCCGCTACCAATACTAAACCAGTTGTTACAGTTGTTTCACAAGCTACACGTGCATTTGCGTCTTTTGATAAGATCGCATCTAAAATTGAATCAGAAATTTGGTCACAAATTTTATCTGGATGTCCTTCAGTTACAGACTCAGATGTGAACAGATGACGTTTTTTTGTCATGTGGTAAACCTCCCTACAGTAATTGTATATATTGTACGGAACTCATCCTTAATTTGCCACAGATTGCGACATACATTTATTCTCCCACACAAGCATACAGAAAAACCTTTCCTACATAATAGAGAGGAAAGGTTTAATTTGCTACTTGCATACTGCTTTTTGCCCTTCGCTCTTATCGTTCGAGACCTGTAGCCTCGCACAGGTTTTAGCACCTATTCACTTGTGTTTACCAATACAAGTGAGGTTGCTGGGCTTCATCGGGCCTGTCCCTCCGCCAGCTCGGGATAAGAGAGTATCCGTCCCAACCTATACTAAAGAAATGATATTCATTTGTCAATTAATATTCACATTTTCGTGAAAGTTTTTCTCAATGCGCCTAAAATGAAATATTAATAAGGAAATAATGTATTCACACAAACAAAAAGAAATAAATAGTATACATTATTTATATAATTGTGTTATACTCTTGTTGGGGATTACGAGAAATATTTCATTAAATGAAAAGGATGGTATATAAATATGAGTACTGTGAATGTCCAAATTGGTTTACACGAATTATTGAACGGAAGCAATGCACAGATTCAACTAAGTGTTCCGCAATTAGTGGAAAAAGTATTAATGCGAAATGAAGGGAAATTAACTTCGACTGGTGCCGTTTCTGCTTCAACTGGAAAATATACAGGACGTTCTCCTAAAGATAAATTTATTGTGAAAGAAGCATCGGTTGCTGACAAAATTGCTTGGGGAGCAGTGAACCAACCGATTTCTGAAGAACATTTTAATAAATTATATACGAAAGTTTTAGAATACTTAAAAGAGAAAGAAGAGTTATTCGTCTTCAAAGGATTTGCAGGCGCTGACCGCAATTACCGCCTACCAATTCAAGTTATTAATGAATATGCATGGCACAATTTATTTGTACATCAACTATTCATTCGTCCAACTGAAGAAGAATTAACAACTCATGAATCAGAGTTCACAATTGTTTCTGCACCGAATTTCAAAGCTGATCCAGCTGTTGACGGTACAAACTCTGAAGCATTCATTATGGTTTCATTCGAAAAACGTATCGTACTAATTGGTGGTACAGAATACGCTGGAGAAATGAAAAAATCAATCTTCTCTATTATGAACTTCTTATTACCTGAACAAGATATCCTTTCTATGCATTGCTCTGCAAACGTAGGTGAAGAAGGCGATGTAGCATTATTCTTCGGTTTATCTGGAACAGGTAAAACAACATTATCTGCTGATCCAAACCGTAAATTAATCGGTGATGATGAGCACGGTTGGTCTGATAACGGTGTATTCAATATTGAAGGCGGTTGCTACGCGAAATGTGTAAACCTTTCTCACGAGAAAGAACCACAAATTTTCGATGCAATCACATTTGGATCTGTTTTAGAAAACGTTATCATTAATGACCAAACGCGTATCGCAGACTATAACGATACTACTTTAACAGAAAATACTCGTGCTGCATACCCTATGCATGCGATTGACAATATCGTACTGCCAAGTGTTGCAGGACACCCAAATACAATTATCTTCTTAACTGCTGATGCATCTGGCGTATTGCCTCCAATCAGTAAGTTATCAAAAGAACAAGCTATGTATCACTTCTTAAGTGGTTACACTAGTAAACTAGCAGGAACAGAGCGCGGTGTTACATCTCCGCAAGCAACATTCTCAACTTGCTTCGGTTCACCATTCTTACCACTTGATGCATCTCGCTATGCTGAAATGCTTGGTGAAAAAATTGAGAAACACGATGCGAAAGTATTCTTAGTAAACACTGGCTGGACTGGTGGCGAATACGGCGTTGGTAAACGTATGAACTTAGGTTACACTCGTGCAATGATTCAAGCAGCATTAAGCGGTGAACTTGCGAAAACTGAAACAGCTAAACATGACATCTTCGGTCTTGAAGTTCCACTTCACGTACCAGGTGTACCTGACGAAGTGTTAATGCCTGAACAAACTTGGGCTGATAAAGCTGCTTATAAAGCAAAAGCAATCGAACTTGCAAATGAATTCAAAGCTAACTTCAAAAAGTTCGACAGCGTATCTGAAGACATTATTAACTTAGGCGGTCCAATCGCTTAAGCGCAAACTTTCTGTTGGAATAACCCTTTACTCATATGAATAAGTGTCGTGTAACCGTAAAGTTTCGCGTACTCACCGACAAAACCCAATGCGGCTTAACGGTTACACACACTTACATAAAAAAGAAGCTTACGTTTTTTACGTAAGCTTCTTTCTATATCTTATATAAAGTAAAACGTTACTCTCTTCATCTGTGACTTCGTTTGTTAATTTACAGAATTTTCACTTTATATTTACTTATTTTTAGTTTTTCATGATATAATTTACATATATAGGAAGGGGTGAAACCTATGAAAAATTTTTCTCGTACAGGAAAAATTTTATTCAGTTATGGAGCGATTCAAATGTTTTGGGGACTTGTAATGCTTAACGTTAATTTATTTGAGCATACAAGTGAAACGATAAAATATATTATTCTAATTACCGGAATAGTTTTTTGTATTATATCCAACTTTTTTAAAGAACATAAAAGTCATACTAATACGTAATTTCATGTTAACTTATCGGAAGCAAAAACCTGTATTTTATGCAATGTTTCGCTTCCTGTTGTACTATTCATCGCTGGATTCCTTATTCTAGGGTAAATTCATTTTTACACATACAACTTACGGATTCGAACATATAAATTACATCCCTCTAGTTTCACAACGTATGGAGCTAAAAAAGGATTTAAACGCTTCTATCCCTCGCTAGATCCTCTATTCCATCTAAAAAGAGGCTTTTTATCTTTTTGTTAGTTCCTTTTCATCTTTCATACTATAATAACCTAAGTTCACAACGATTAAAAAATAACCGCCCATAATCCCTACTGCAAATGCCCACATTACCATATGGTGCTCAATTTCGTACATAATAATAGCGCCTAAAATAGCAGCCGCAAAACGATTAAACATACCGAGCGTCGGCGCTTTCGTGTTCTTTACGATACTATCTCCAAGCTTCTCAATTCGTCTCCCTAAAAGCCAAACGCAATACATACTTACGATAAGTCCAATTCCTGCACCTAAAAAATGTGCTGAAAACGGCGTTACCATCCAGCCTAGTAAAAGAATACCTAGTATATAATACGATTGAATTTTAAACGACCTTAATGACATACTAATCATGATGTTCTCCTCTTCCGTAATTTTTATCTATCCAACAATAAATTTTTTCAAGTCTATACTACTTACATTCATTTCACTCAAATTAAAAACAACATAAACGGTATGTTTATGTTGTTTAAATATTTTTAGAAAATAATATTATACAAGATTTCAAAGATCATCCCCCCATAATTTGTGACGTTTTTTCAAACATTTTTCGTCCATTTATGAAAAAATTGATATCAATCTATGAACATACGGATATGATGTAATAAGTACACAAATAAAGGGGGCGTCTAATGATTTATTTTTTAATGGCTCTCATTCACCTTATTATCCCTGCACTTATTGGACTTTCATTATATTGGTACACGAAAAACCATAGTATTTTCTACGCTGTCCTCGGTGTCCTTCTTCCGGGTATTATTCTTATTACACTCTTCCGTATTCCATTTTTAAACTTAATTCCACTTATTACTGCGATCTTATTTCTCATCTTCTTACCAAAAATAAAAAAATAGGAAAGCAGATCATAGGTGATCTGTTTTCCTATTTTGATATAGGTTCCCCCGCAGTAGAATGCACTTTTACTTTCTCCGATTTCACAAACCATAAACCGAAGAAAATAATAATTCCACCGATTATTTGTTGAAACGATACGTATTCATTTGCCCATACAGCTGCAAATAAAACAGCTACAAGTGGCGTTATATACATATATACCATCGTATGTGATGCTCCAATTTTTTGAACACCAACATACCACATTACTAAACCAAATACTGTTACAAAGAAAATAGAATATAGTAAAGCGAATAGTGTTATTCCATGTGTAATATGAAATGGCATTATAAATACGTATGGTCCACTTAAAAGCAAGAGTGGAATCGCGCCAACTAGTGCTGACCATGCGGTAACACGTAGCGCTGAATATTTTTTAATTAATGGACCAGCTAAAACAGGATAAAGCCCCCAACATATTGATGTAATGAGTCCAATCCCATTCCCGTAAAAAGAACTAGCCAGTGAATGCCCTGCTACTAAAACTAAGGCTGCACCACCAAAGGCAATAATCGAACCGATAAGCTTTCGAGAAGAAAACTTTTCTTGTTTTAAGATAATCGCAAATACAGTTGTAAAAATAGGTGAAATAGAAATGAGTAAAGAGGCATTTGTAGCGGATGTATATTTAACAGTTTCCATAAATAACGTTTGATACAGTACAATACCTACAACGCTAACGATGATTAATCTAGGTATATCTTTTCTCTCCATATAAACCGACTTTTCAATAAAAAATGTAAGGAGTAACATAAGCGGTGCCGCCGATATCATCCGAAGTGCAGTAAACTCAATTGCTGTAAATTCTAAAAGTCCATATTTCGCAATCGTAAAATTAATCCCCCAAATAATAACGACTGCTAAAATTAATAACTCAATTCCCCATCTTCTCATGCGTATCCCCTCCGCAAATAAAATTATACAGAAAATTCAATCATATGTACATTTCATTATGTGAAAAAATCTTTTTATTGTATGAAACGTTTTGGGGCATGAAATTATATCAGCGATTTTCTGAATATATCAGCGCAACTCTGATTATATCGGCGATTTTCAAAATATATCGGCGCTACTCGAATTATATCAGCGATTTTTTAAATATATCGACTTATCAACAAAAAACGACAAGAATAGCGACTTATACAATAAAAAAGGTGGTTCCAAAATACGTTTTGGAACCACCTTTTCTTTACTACACTCGAACGTGTAACTTCATATTTGGATTATAAAATTGGCTCGGGCTCTTCAGCTGAAACGTCCCTCCACCTTCATGCCAATCAACTGTTAATTTATCATCCATAAATACAAGCTTTGTGCGATCTGCGATAAAATTCATTGTGCTAGATTCGATATCCACATCGCGCTCATCTTTTTCTGCTACAGCTACTAAATCGATAATTCCGCTCATTACACAACCGCAACCTTCATTATCGTAAAATAACTTTATATATTTCGCTTCATTTGGAATCGTATCCATAATCTTTTTATATGCTGCTTCTGTTACAGTAACGTACATACTCTAATCTTCATCCTCTCTTCTCGTATCCTTCATATATTGTACCACCATTTTTCTTTAAAAATATATACAGAAAATTACGAACAATATACAATGTATGTAGTAAGTGAAAGAAACATTGATGTATAATTGGTTTAAAGAAAATTTTGAAGTGGATGTTACTTTGGTTCCACAGGAAAAATGGTGGTTATAGTATATAAAAGATATATCCATTTCAATTCTAAAAAAATCAATAACAGACAAATTCACTATATATTATCACTATAAAAATACCCATATCTTAGATTCGTAATTATACATAATGCACCAATAGTGTAAACACTTCCGGATTTTTATTCACAAAAAAGGGAAATCACTCTCAAATAAATGATTTCCCTTTTTAAAATATATTTTTTATTGTATCGGCAACATAACCTTCACCGTCGTTCCAACCCCAACTTCACTTTCAAAACTCATTTTACCGTTGTGGTCTTTAATAATTTTTTCTGTAACTACTAAGCCTAAACCTGTTCCCGTTTCTTTCGTTGTGTAAAAGGCTTCATTTAGCTTCGGGATTTTGTCTTTTGGAATGCCGCAACCTTCATCCTTAACTTGAACAATGATTGCATCTTCTACAGTCACTTTAATCGTAATCGTTCCGCCAACTGACATTGCTTCAATCGCATTTTTAATTAAATTAAAAAATACTTGTTTTAATCGTTTTTCATCGCATGTAATCGATGGTATGTCTTTACTATAAATACCTTGTATGTGCACACCTTGATTTAAAGCAGGCTTCCCCATAACTCGAATAACATAAGCGATAATTTCTTCTATATTATGAACTTCTGATTCTATTGATTTAGATTTCTCAAATCCACTAAGTTCTGTAGCGATTGTATGAATTCGTTCTACTTCTTGTTTCATAATATCACTATATATTTTATCCTCTGGATATTTAATCGCTTGCTTATTCACAAATTTATCTAAATTGGCTAAAGGTCTTTTAATTTTGGAACCAATAACTGTAGCCATTTTCCCAACAGTTGCTAACTTTTCTGTTTGTTGTATTTCTTTATTCATCATCTCAAGCGTACGAACGTAAGATTGGAACCTTACAAACATAATCCAACATATGATAGTAAATACGCTATATAATGCCATCGGGATTAAAACGAGTGATGAGTGAATCATGATTCCTATAAGAGCATATTTTCCAACAAGTATGCTCGGAACTAACCAAAAATATCTTTTATTCACAAAAAGTGGGGCAAATAAAATAAAAAATCCTTCTACTATATTCCCACCATCAAACTCAGCATCACTACCGTAGTAAATCATAATATTATGGATAAAATCTAATAGATTATATCCAATTAGAATAATATACTTTACTGCAAATGGATTTTTCCATTTCATAAAGTATATTCCAATGCAAAATAAAACCACCATCAGAAAATAAAGCCATAAACCTAAACCATCTTCAAATTGTCCTACTCCTTCTTGCTCTCCTCCTATTAAAGGTACAATAAATTCGTAGGCAAGATCGTATACAAAAAATATAATGAAAAATAAACTTAAATATATTTTCAGCGCCTTCATTTCTTCATTTTTAAATATATCGTCTTTATTCATATGGTAACTCCTAGCTTTTCTCCCACTTGTACTTCATTATTTCCACACTTTTTTGGAAGAATAATATCTATTCTCGTTCCCTTATCTCTTTCACTTGAAATATGTAACGTACCAAGGTGTTCGTTGACAATTCGATCTGCTACCGTAAGTCCCAAACCAATTTTATCCTGTTTTGTTGTATAAAAAGCTTCTGTAACACGAGCCACATTCTCTTTCTTAATACCGTAACCATTATCGATTACACTTAGCATTACATAATCTTGTCCTTTATTTTCTAACCGTAACTCTAATGTGCCACCTTGCTCCATTGCCTCCAGAGCATTTTTTATGACATATAGAAAAACTCCTCGCATTTTCCGCTCATCACATTCAATTTCTATCATCTTTTCTTCGATATTAGAAATAAGCTGGATACTAGATTCATTCATTTTTTCTCGAAGAATTGCTACTGCTTGTAATACAATTTCACCTATATTATGTTTTTTATAAATAGAAGGTTTACATGTAGCAACTTCCATCAATTCACTTATCATATTATTCATATTTTCTATTTCAAAAATCATCTGTTTATAAATAGGGTCCTCTTCATGCTTCTCTCGTTGTAATTGCGTAAACCCTTTCAATGAAGCAAGTGGATTTTTAATTTCATGTCCCACTGTCGCTGCCATCTTTCCGATTACTGCTAATTTTTGTGATTCACTAGCAATCTTAATACTTTCCTTTACCGCTGAAAGGTATTGTATAAATCGATTTAAAATGATGTATGCTGCTATTAATACGAGTGTATACATAATGAGGAACATAAATCCTTTTACTTCTTTTAATACAAATAAGTAAATTACATATTTCCCTACAATAGTTGAAAGTACAAACACAAAATATTTTTTATTTAAAAATATAGGTACAAAGAAGATAAGAATAATTTCTACTATATTTCCCCCATCAAATGCCGCCTCATTATAAAGCATATACGAAAATATGTTAGCAATTTCTATTCCTATGTATGCAAATACACATGCATATTTCACAAAATTCACTTTCTCTTTTTTTATTAAATATACATTTACACCGAGTATTGCAGTTCCGCAAATAACTTGCCATAGTATGCTATGTCCCTTATCCGTTAGTGATTTATTTTCTAATACGATTGCATAGAAAATTTGGTATGAAACAACAATGACGTATAGCACCCACAAAAAGATTTTGGCATTCCTTTCTTCTTCTTTATATGATAGAAAACTTTCCTTCACTTCAACACCCCTTCAACATAATATCTCTAAGAATACCATTTATTATAATAAATGATTTCCTTATACAAACAAAGATAAATCGAACATTTGAGGAAAATCATCCCAAAATCGTGATATTTTCAGACGATATGCAATCATAAAAATTATAAACAATAATACGTATATTATGTGGGAGAGATTTTATATAAGTGGTAAATTAACTATCCCTCACTAATCGGGCTTTTACGGGGAATTGATGAGGAATAAGTAACTACAATCTTTCACACGTAAGAATGAAGGAAAGTTTGGTGTCTTAATAGAACGAAATCCTACACTCCTAGCGGATGAAGTAAACGAAGAACTTATAAAGTTTTTGCATTCATAAAAACCTATGCCAAATCGTATCGATAGGAACGTAGTTTTCAAAAACGTTAAAATTCACACATTTCTCACAAATCAACTGATAAAACGATTATATTTTCATTTATACTAAATGTACAGGTAATACTCCCTAAACCCAGCTTGTCTGGTTACCCCGTTAAATACTATAAAAAAGAACTTGTATCATTATACAAGTTCTTTTTGTTTCTTTTATCCCGCTTTAACGGGCAGTAAGACCCCCACCTCAAAATTCAGCAAAGCAAAGAAGTTAGGTGGGGTTCGGGCTGCCCATAAAAGTCCGATCGGTGAAGGCTAATAATCAGTGGGGGATGAAGAAGCCCCCCACTGATTAAAGTTTCACTTTATTTAAAGAGGATATCTTTACTATATTGATTTCCGACGAGTAAATCATATTGGAGCATTTTATATTGTTCTAACATTTCTTTTTGTTTCTTTGTTAAATCATTGATTACCTCTCCATTTTTATCAACTTTTAATTCATCTCTAAGCACTGGTATTTCCTTGTAAAATGCCGATAAAAATTGATAAAATAAGGATTTATTTAATCCTGCATAATCAAAAATAAGATTAGAAAAATAAATTGGACTTACTACACCTAAATTATCATTTGGCATATCAAAGTTTGCGTACATTAATAGCGGCGTTTGAGCCATCGCTAAACGTTCGCTCGGTGTTTTTTCATTCGTTATATACCCATTCTCTTTATAAAAAGATTTATTTGTTCCTAATGATGGAAGATGATCTCCAAAGAATACTAATAATGTAGGTCTATCTAAATTATCTAGTTGCTCTATTAAATATTGAAGGGCCTCATCTGAACGTCTTAACCCTTCTGTATACGTTTCTAATTCTCCCTTTGATTCTTCATTTTCTAGCCCACTAATTTCTATTAGGTTTTCACCAAATCGGCCCTCTGTAAATGGAAAATGATTTTGCATCGTAACTACATGAATAAATGTAGGTTGTTTTTGTTTCTCTAACTCAGCAATTATCTCTTTACTCATCGCTAAATCACTAATATAATCTCCATCAACATCTACATTTTCCATCGTATCAGCTGCATTAAATTTATCAAATCCTAACACCTTATATACATCATCACGTTTAAAGAATGTGCGACCAAATGAATGAATTGCACTTGTGTAATACCCTTCTTTTTTCAACGCCGTAGGGATTGATGGAATTTCTTTCTTATTTGTAATAACCTGCTGATATGGTATAGAACCTGGCTTTAACAAACTCATTGAATAACTCGTTAATGCCTCAAATTCAACGTTCGCCGTATTTCCCCCAAATGTAGGAGAAATAGTTTGTCCACCAGGAAAGTTTTCTATATAATGATGTAAATTTGGTACAGGATCTTCACTAAAAGAAAGGTTAGTTGCTTTCGTCGGATCCCAAAACGATTCACTCATTACAAAAATAATATTCGGTTTCTCTTTTTTCTTTGGGCTCCCTATATTTCCACTATATTGTTTTTTTATATCGTTTGCTATTTGAAGCATATTTTCTTTAGAATAATTTTTTGGTTTTTCCATAACTGTTGTATCTAAATTGCTAATAAACCCAAGTACAAAACCATTTGAAGCATAGTTCTCATTTTGATCCCACAAAACAAAATCTACACCTGATTTTTGAAATACTTTATTCATAAATGTGTTCGCAAAATTACCGTACGCATATAGAACAAAAATAGAACCTACTACTAATAAGGCTCTTATTCCTAGATGAGTCTTTACATTTTGAATATACCTTCTCATATATATCCCTGCTACAATACAAGCCATGATACTTAAGATAATGACAAAAATATAACTCCAGCTAAAATAGTCCATCACCATCGGTATAACAGATTGCATATGCATAATTTGTGTGAAATCAGAAGGATACAGCGGATCACCTCTAAAAATAAGCTTTAAATAATTCACAATACCTAAAATGACTAACGTACAGCTCGTTAAAATCATACTTAGAAAAACCTTGCCTATTAAATTATAAACAAGAATGTATATTGCATAAATTACTACAAAACTTAATATAAACTGCATGTTATACAAGTAAATCCAATTCATTGCCTCTATGAAACTCATATTAACTTGCATGACAATATAAAATAACGCTACTGTATGAGCTAGTAAAAATAATACAAAATGCACTCGTAGGGATGCCCTAAGTGTAGACATCTCTTTTTTATTAAAATGTGAAATATAAAATGTTATGCCCCATATGAAAATCATCATAACAATTAAAACAAGATTTTGATTTAAATGAGCTTTCATTATGTCTAAATTAAAAACCTTTAAAAGCATAAACAGCATAGTTATTACTAATAAAGTCACCATACTACTTATAATGCTAGAAATTAATATATTTCTTTTTGGAAGATCAAAAAATGTAGAACCATACTTCAATTCATTCCCTCGTTTCTATGTCTTAATTTCCCCCGCATCGAAAGAACTATTTCTATTAAAATAACATATATGACATATTTCGTCTGCATAGTTGATTCTATCATAAATGTATTGTCTTAATATTCCCTTAGTAAACAGTTAAATTATGGCATACAAATTACTCATTCTTGAAAAACTTAATTTCAGCATTCCACTTTATGATATAATAACTATGTTTTGGAAATCCTTAATACTATTAAAGATTTCACATGAAAATACGAAAGAATTAATAAAAAAGGAGTTGCTCATTTTTGCTTACTAAGTTTAAGAGTTTGCCTAAAGCGGTATATGCAATTTTGGCGCTTTCTTTCCTGTTGCACGTTTTTTGTTTAGTAAAACAGCCAGGATTAGATGGAGAGTTAGTCAAAGTAACATATGGTGCAAATGATGCCTTTAACTATTCGTTAACAGCTGAACAACTATTAAAACATGGTGTATTTGGTTATGTGTATTTAGAACCTAGTGAAGTTCCAGGGAAAAATGCATATATCACACCAGGTCAGCCATTACTATTAGCTGGCGCTATGATTATTTCTGATATTACATCAATTCCTTACTATTACGTAGCAACTGTTATTAACATGATTATGAACCTATGCACAGTGCTATTAGTATTCTTAATAGGAAAAGAATTGTTCGAAAAAAACATTTATGGAATTGTTGCAAGTATTTTATATGCTATTTATCCAAGTAACTATACATACTTCCGTACATTGCTAACAGAAGTTCCATCCATATTCTTATTAGCGTTATGTGTATATGTATTTGTTCTCGCATGGAAATACAATAAAGTGAAATTCCATATATGGTTTGGAATTGTCGTTTCAATTTTACTTATGTTCCGTCCAAATCCAGCTCCAATGATGCTCATTCCTGTTCTTGTTGTGTTATTTACATATGGATTTAAAGACTCCATTCGAATCGGATTGTTATGGTTTATCGGACCTTTCTTTATTATTGGTGCATGGGTTGTTCGTAACTATTTAGCACTCAACCAATTTATTTTATTCTCAACCCAAGGTGCTGATCCACTAATTGCGGGTGCTGATCCATTTAATAAAATTGGATATGAAAATATAGTAAATGAAATGAGAGCCAAAGGCTTAGATGACAAAGGGGCATACGCAAAAGAATTAATCAAGAACGGCTTTAAGACGGACTTCACTTATTGGTTCTCTTGGTTCACTGTCGGTAAAACAATTGAATTATTCAAAACAGCTCCTGCTGTAGACCAATACCGTATTCACAACTTTATGCAACTATGTCATAGAGTGTTTATCATCGGTACATTCTTGAGCAGCTTCTGCTTCATGCTAAATTCATTTAAACATAAACGCGTTATGATGCTAGTAGCAAGTTCTATTATTTACATTATCTTCTCAAACTTATTCTTAGCAATTAATCGCTATGGATTTTTCATTAATCCTCTTATGTGCTTAATTCTTGCATACGGATTAATTCACATTGTGCAGAAGCTTCCATTCTTCCGCACGAACCAAGCATAATAAGAAAGAGGTCGTCCAACGGTGGACGACCTCTTTCTTATTACCCCACACTTTGCACACAGCCAATTTGTCCATTCTGTAATCACACTTTAATTCCGTATGTATATGTTTCTGTATTTGTCAAAATATCTTTCACAATACTACTCACTATTTCACTTATAAATGCAAGTTTTTTACAACTATTACTATAACGAAAAGAACCCGCCACAAGACAGGTTCTTTTCGTTATTTTATGATAAAAGAAAAAATCATTAGCATGTGTATTATATAAAAGGAAACAGCCATATTTTCCATACGATACATACGAGTACAATAACTACAAAATCAAAAAAATCTAATCTCGGACCCTTTTTCATATTCATCTCTAGCCACATATGAATCCATTTTGTTTTTGTATATTTTTGGATGTTTTTCTTTGCAAATCGGTAAATGAGCACTTGCATAATAAAAAATCCGACTACGAAAATAAACAAGAAAATGAGAAAATCGACCACAAAATTCCTCCTTATTTTTGCAGCGATTTTTCTACTATATGATTTTTCAAAACCCACTCTTCAAATTGAGCACTTCCAAATTCCCAACTAAGATCACGAGCATGTACAGAAAAAACGTAATAGCCAGCATATTCGTCCATAAATTTACCCGTCTCGATCCCATCTTTCTGAAGACCATATGCTCCAAAATTAAAATATACATCCCACACGTCTTCATTCTTCCGTTTATAAGCAATCGATTCCATATCACATTCTGTTCCGAAATAGTCAAGATGTAAATGTACGCTATCATCATATTCGTACTCCATTTTATCACCCCTTATATTTGTACTTCTTTATCACCAAAAAAATTCCTGCTATCTACACTCACATGTGGGCACTTACCTACATATCATGCTTGTAGAGTGACTTCTAGGAGGTGTTATATAGTGAAAAAATTAATAGCTGTTTTTTGTATCATGTTACTAGCTGTCTTCACACTTGTTGCTTGCAGTAGTAAAAAAGAAGATACGAAAGAACAAACTCAAAATGTTCGAGTCGGCGAAGTTACCCACTCTCTCTTCTATGCCCCGTTATATGTCGGGATTGAAAAAGGATTTTTTAAAGATGAGGGATTACATGTTGACCTCCAAACAACAGCTGGAGGAGATAAAACGATGACTGCCTTATTATCTGGCGGGATTGATATTGCTCTCGTCGGTTCTGAAACGTCCATTTACGTTCATCAACAAGGCGCAAAAGACCCCGTCATTAACTTCGCACAACTTACACAAACAGATGGAACATTTTTAGTTTCGCGTAAAAAATTAGACTCTTTTAATTGGAATGACGTAAAAGGTGTTACGTTTTTAGGACAGCGTAAAGGCGGTATGCCGCAAATGGTTGGAGAATACGTTTTAAAGAAAAATGGCATTGACCCTCACAAAGATACAAACTTAATTCAAAACATCGAATTTGCTAATATTGCAAATGCCTACGCATCTGGTACGGGAGAATTTGTCCAGCTCTTTGAACCGACTGCAAGTATATTTGAAAAAGAAGGTAAAGGTTATATCGTCGCTTCGTTCGGAAATGAATCTGGTACTGTTCCGTATACATCGTTCATGGCAAAAGAAAGTTTCTTAAAGAAAGATAAAGCTGCTGCTGAAAAGTTCACACGTGCTCTCTATAAAGCGCAGCAATGGGTTGATACTCATAGTCCAGAAGAGATTGCTGATGCCGTTTCTCCGGTATTTAAAGACACTTCAAAAGACATTACAGTAAAAGTAATTGAACGGTATAAAAAGCAACATTCTTATGCGACAAATCCGCTATTAGATGCTGAAGAATGGAAACAGCTCCAAACGATTATGAAAGACGCTGGCGAATTACAAAAAGAAGTTCCACATGAAGCGCTCGTCAATACAAAAATTGCCGAGAGCGTTATTAAGAAATAGAGGCGAAGTGTATGAGCTTTTTACAAATACGTAACGTTTCTCACTGCTTTTTCGCAAAAGAGAATGCCAAATTGATTCTCGAAGATATGAGTTTACAAGTGGAAGAAGGCGAATTCATTTCGATACTCGGTCCAAGTGGTTGCGGCAAAACGACACTCCTCTCCATTATTGCCGGGCTGCTTGATCCAATTGAAGGTATCGTCTTTTTAGATGGTGAGCCCATTACAACGAAAACTTCATCTATGGGGTATATGTTGCAGCAAGACTACTTGTTCCCTTGGAAGACAATTGAAGAAAATATTATGCTTGGACTTCATATCCGAAACATTTACGATGAACAGACGAAAGAACATACTTTACAGCTTTTAAAGCAAGTCGGTCTACATGATGTAGAGCAGCAATACCCTCGTGAACTATCCGGTGGTATGCGTCAACGTGCCGCCCTCGTTCGAACGTTAGCGACCGATCCAAAAATTTTATTGCTAGATGAACCTTTTTCGGCGCTCGATTATCAAACGAAATTGAAACTAGAAAATCTCGTTTTCAGCTTACTACACAAATATAAGAAAACTTCACTACTCGTAACACATGATATTGAAGAAGCAATTGCGATGAGTGATCGTATTTATTTACTACAAGCGAATCCTGGAAAAATTGCAAAAACATTTATCGTCCCAGAAAGCATCCGTTCCTTATCACCGTTAGAATCACGCCACCACCATGACTTCCCATCCCTCTTCCAAAATATATGGAAGGAGTTGGAGCGCCTTGGATAATATAAAGCAACTACATGAACAATTTCGGAAAAAAGAACGCAGGCGCGCATGGTTAGCACGCTCTTTGCAGCTTTTACTGCTCATTCTTTTCTTTGCACTATGGGAAATCGCTAGCAAAAAAGAATGGATTGATCCTTTACTCTTTAGCTCTCCTTCAAGCATTTGGGATCTCTTCCTTAATAAATGGATGGACGGTTCGCTTTGGGTCCACATATGGACGACATTACTTGAAACGGGAGTAGGCTTCATTCTTGGAACAGTGCTCGGAGCCATTATCGCTACTTTCCTTTGGTGGCTACCACTTCTCGCCCGCGTACTTGATCCATATCTCGTCGTCCTAAACGCCATGCCAAAAGTGGCACTTGGGCCAATTATCATTGTAATCTTCGGTCCAAATATTTCTTCGTCAATTGCAATGGGGGTAATCATTTCCATCATCATTACCATTCTCGTTATTTACAGCGCATTCCAAGAAGTCGATTCTAACTATATAAAAGTGATGGACACATTTGGTGCAAATAAATGGCAATGTTATAAACAAGTCGTTCTCCCTGCATCTTTCCCAGCCATTATTTCAACGTTAAAAGTGAACGTTGGTTTATCATGGGTCGGTGTTATATTCGGCGAACTTCTCGTCTCTAAACAAGGTCTTGGCTACTTAATTAGCTACGGATTCCAAGTATTTAATTTCACACTTGTCTTACTAAGCGTACTACTCACATGCGTCCTCGCAACACTTATGTATGTGTTTGTTGAGACATTTGAAAAACTTCTAATTGGGAAACGAAAAAGAAGCTGACTTAGAGCGATAGACTATAGTCAGCTTCTTTCTTTTACTTTTTATCACACATCTTTGTTTCATTTTTAACGTTTCCATCCGCAACCGTAACTGTATGGAAACAATCTTTCACACGTACTGTAACGACATTATCTTTTCGATCTATCACATGATAATCATTAAACTTTTTATCCAATGCACTACGAATTTGCTCCCCTTCAAAAATCGGAAAACCGTGAGACATTACCCAAATGAGACCAGCGACAGCAAGAATCGTTTTCATACGTTTCATTACCTCCTCGAGAGTAAACTTATAGTCCCTATAACACGCGCATTATAATTGTGTCTAAATTGTGACATTTTTATACTAATTCTATTTTATAATGGTAGTTCCTTCTTCTTTTTAATAAAAATACAGAATTTTCAATTTTATCAACATAAAAAACGTAAAGAACTACAATTCTTTACGTTTTCTTAGCTAACATATATAACTCGCATTAGTTTCCACTTCGTTGTTCTATCGTTTTCGAAACATCATATAATCCTACCAACACTTCCGCCCTCATTTTTACAAGCTCAGGGAATTGATAGAAAAAGGCAATTTTTTTATACTTTAACTCCGATCCTTCTTTCACCTTTTTTGAATCTTGCAAAATAAATGCTGTAAATGTATCTGCAATATCTTCTGCTACATTTGTCGTTCCATACTGTGATACAAACTCATCATGTTTTTCTTTAAAAAATTCAATTTGCGTTTCTTCACTTTCTTCTACTTTCTTTTCTGTCCACTCCAGCTCAATAGGCTTCCAGTAAGAATTATAAAATTGATTAATATAAGAGTTTTCCTTCGCACATCCCTCTTGTAAGAAAAGATTGCCGCATTTATTTCGGTACGTCGAAATATCTTTATCCTCTTCAAAATCCTTTACATAGTTTTCATCTACTGGTATTTGCTTATGCCCGAGCGTTAACACGTGAGCCGTCTCATGAATTAATGTTTTCATCACTTCATCAATATTTACCGCAGAATCAAGCGTATCTAAGCTAAGAGTCCATTCTTTCGGATTCTCTATACTAGGCATAACGTGAGCAACAACACCGTCATAACCATCCGTTATTAGATCAAATTCTGTTATATTCCCGCGATATTTAGCTGGAATGAGCGTGCGATACATATCCCACAAGTCTTCATGATACCCTCTATCTTGACGTTGTTGCAGTACTTCTTCTTTCGCTTCTTTATCTTCAGCAAATACTTTATTTAAACGTTTCCGTTCTATTTTTTCAAAATAAGGATCTACAATTTCATCGCCATCAATATAATAAGAAGCTAAAAAGAAATAATTTTCATCATCATCTTCTTTTTTCTGCTCTGCCTCTTTCATATCTGCACTTTCATGCTCTTCTATTTCATAATCTTCTACTGCTTCAAGCTCAGATAATCCATCTATTTTTTCATATACTTTTTGAAGTTTCTTATCTCCTATTTCCACGCATTCTTCGTCTGTTTTACACACTTCTTTTTCTTTCACACTCTTCATAGAACTTTCGCATCCTGCTAGTAAGCCGATTGCAACGATAACCCCTACTAACTTGCCATACAGTCTCTTCATACAATCCTCCATTATTCCATTCTACAAAATATCATAATCATTTTTTAACGAATATGCGATAATGAATTATAAAAAATGTAAGGAGGTTTCCTATGATTCGGGCAGTCTTATTCGACTTAGATGGAACACTATTAGATCGTCGTCAATCTTTAGAACAATTTATTCATGATCAATATAATCGCTTTGCCTCTCATTTAATGAACATAGAAAAATCCGAGTATTGTTCTCGATTTCTCGAACTAGATAATAATGGCTATACGTGGAAAGATAAAGTATATGCTACTCTCCTTTCCGAATACAACATTACTACTTTAACGCAAGAGCAACTGCTGCACGACTACATTACAAATTTTCAACATCATTGTATCCCTTTCCAAAACATGCATGAATTACTTCAACGTTTAACACAACAAAATATTAAAATTGGTATTATTACAAACGGCTTTACTGACTTTCAGATAAATAATCTTCGCGCACTAAACATACATACGTATACAAATACAATTCTCGTTTCAGAAGCGGAAGGAATTAAAAAACCGCATCCTGAAATTTTCGAAAGAGCTTTAAAAAAGCTAGATGTGAAGGCAGAAGAATGTCTTTACGTTGGGGATCATCCTGAAAATGATGTACTGGGTTCTGAACAAGTAGGGATTCTTGGTGTTTGGAAAAGAGATTCATTTTGGGGTAATTTTGAGCATTCGCGTGTGGTGGATGATTTGTTGGAGGTGCTTTCGTTTTTAGAGATAGAGACAAAAACAAGACAATAGTAAAAGGAGGCTTCGTTTCCCGGACGCCTCCTCTTCCTTTATAATTCATATACTGTAAACTGCGGTTTACTCGGATGATCTTTAACTAGCGCATCATCTGGAAACTTTGAAACTTTTTGATATAAGGCAATGTCACCCATGCAACCTGCTGTTAGTAGAATTCCTAAAAATGAGAGTGGCTCCAGATTCATAGCTAACCCCAATACAATTGGCAAAATTCCAGTCGGTAAAAACGGCAGCATTAATACTTTCTTCATTTGCTTTACTGTAATTTCTTTTTTAGAATGAGCGTATGCAGCACCTAATTTCCAATTGACGCCCCATGTTAGTTCACTCCACGGAACACCTCCGATATAACGAAATCCAATTAAATGTATTGCCTCATGAATACAAACGAAAACAATCATTCCAATAATCAAAAGAAACATAACGGGCAATGTAAATTCAATTTGAACTCCGCCTGAAAGAAATATATGCAAATAACCAATTCCAAACGCCAACGCAAATATTATAAGTAATGAATAGATATTTAACTTAACCATCGAAACAGTAACAGTCGTTTCTTTTCTGTTATCCATCTTCCTCCTCCTAAAATATAAAAAAAGAAATCGGCCACTTTACTTCGTAAAACAGCCGATTTCTTCTATATGTTTCATCGTACGCGCCAATACATCGTCGCGCATTATAAAGCTAAATTTTCTATCCGTTTTAATGTTGTCAGGAATGTCTGTTAATAAAACAGATCCTTTCGTTTCTTCGTAATGCGTATGTTCTTCTACCGCACTAATTGTTGCAAAATAAATGTTTTTAATGATTATTTTGTCTTTTCCAGATACTTTATATTGTCCTAAGTAAGTTAAATCAGAAACTATGCCGCCGGTTTCTTCATGAACCTCTCGAACTGCCGCTTCTTCCGGTGTTTCCCCTAGTTCTACTTTTCCACCTGGAAATTCAAGACCGCGACGTAAATGATGCGTTAATAACCATTGATCCCCGTACCGGCATACAACCCAAACATGCTTTGGCTCAGGAGAAAATGGATAACGTTCAAACGATAATTGTACAGTGTTGTGGTAATAATCTTTAAATTTGTACATGCCATTACTCCCCTATTGATGGTTACAAGTTTTTCCTACCACAAATTGTAGCATATTCTCGCTTTTCTGCATAATATTATCCAATTATAATCCATTGATTATTCCCATTTGCGCGACTAATTCTTTCGTCTCATGATTTCCTAAATCGTAAATCATTTTATATGCTTTTTGTAGTTGTTCATCATATCGGTCATTATTTGAATCATGATGATACTCAACAAATGGAACGTGGGAGCGTACAAATGAACCTAAATCCTCTACATACGCTTGATCAAAGTACTCTCTTAACTCCGTAATTTCCTCATCATTTGCGGAAATCTCAAAATTATACGTATCCGCTGTCTTCACTTGTGAAATTTGACCGTTTGCTATTGATATATAATATGTTTTTTTCTGCTCCATGTAACACCCTTCTTTCATCCTTTTTATTTCTATTGTTTTCATCAATTACAAAATTATGTAAAATAAAGAAAAGGAGGGATTCCATGTTTAAAATATTAATTATCGGTATTATAATTGTCCTAGTCATATTAGTACTCTCCGTCATGACGATTAATAAAGGCTACGCTTATAAACATTCCGTCGATAAACCAGAAGATAACCCGTATACAAAAAACAGCAAGAAGAATTCATAATACGCTTCGTATACTACTACTTATTTTAGGCCACATCATATCCAGTATTCGTTTACTAGCAGGTCAACATAACTTTCTACCACTTTCACAATTTCTATTAGGAGCTTTACTATTCCTTATTGCCCTTGAACAAATAAAGAAAAAAGATTCAGGAACCGGATTTATTTAGATTTTCCTCATCATTAGCTATATAAAATAACAAGGGGGATATATATGCTAAAGGGATTACAGATTATTTTTGCACTCATTGCATTATGTATAGTAATTTACGGATATTTTACTGGTAATAGAGAAATGATGCCTTATATGTTCATTTTCTTAGGATTAATGGCTTTCACTATAGGACTAGGAGAAATAAAACAAGACAGAAAATCTAGTGGTATATTTGCTTTCATAGCTGGAGCTGGTGCTTTATTTCTTAGCTTCTCAGAAATATTCCGATAAATAATCTATTTAAGGGGGAATTACATGCTAATTGGATTACGGATTGCTTTAGGACTTTTCACGCTTCTCATACTCTTTCTTTGCACTTATATCCAGATTACCGATCATTTCTCACTTCTCCCATACGTACAATTTATTCTCAGTTTTTTCTTTATTCTTGTCGGAATTAACGAATTTATATCCGGACGAAAATCAATGAGCATTCCGTTTTTTTTTCGTTTCTATTCTTACACTCTTCGTTCTCATATCAAACTACCTTCGCTACATATAGAATGAAATCTTGAGCAATTTCGCATTTACAAGCACGTAATAAAATAGGGATGATTTTTTTGTCAGTTTTTGTCGGTAAGTCGATATCCAGTGTCGAAACGTCGATATATTAAAAAAATCGTTGATATATTTCAAGTTACGGTCGATATATTCGAAAAATCGTCGATATAATTTTATTTATTATCATGACAAAAAAAACTGCCCTTTTACAGGCAGTTTTCTTTCTATCCAAATACTTTCTCAAGTTCATCTTTATCTTGGCTTAACCAGAAGTTCATTAAGCGTTTTGCTCCTTCTAAATCGTGAAGCTTCGCTTGACCACATTGCGTTTCATTTGCAGCTGGAATTTCTGTAATTTGAACCGCATCTTTTAATGTTAGTTCTAATAAATCAATGATTTCTCGAACTGTCGGTGTTCCGCTTACTACAAGGTAATATCCTGTTTGGCAGCCCATTGGTGAAATATCGATAATATCGAAATGCGGATAACGATCAATATATTTACGTAAATTAAATGCTAATAAATGTTCTAACGTATGAATAACATCTGGTTTCATCGCTTGTTTATTCGGTTGGCAAAAACGAATATCAAATTTATTTACAATACCGTCACTACCTACATTGTGAACTCCGCAATGTCTTACATAAGGTGCCTTTACAATCGTATGATCTAATTCAAAGCTTTCTACTGATGGCATACAACATCTCTCCCGCTTTTAATTTAATTCCGTTATATCCAATATGATATAACGGAAATGCACATTAGTAAAGTATTATGTACAGTCGTGCTATAATACTTTAAGAATATGCTGAAAAGGAGATCGTTATGAAACAGATTTTTATTGGGATTATACGCTTTTATCAAAAGTTCATTTCTCCGATGACACCACCCACTTGCCGCTTTTATCCGACTTGTTCTCATTACGGATTAGAGGCGTTTCAAAAGCATGGTGCACTCAAAGGCTTTTGGCTTACTTGTAAGCGTATATTAAAATGTCACCCTTTCCACCCAGGAGGATTTGATCCTGTCCCAGATAAAAAGGATGACAAAGTACATTCTTAATTATCGTAACCATTCACAACTAAATCTAATTTTCCTGTATCAGGATCGATAACAAGACCGTGAACAGGTACTTCTTCCGGAAGTAATGGGTGGTTGCGAAGTACTGATACGCTATGTTCTACACTTTCTTCTACACTAGAGAAACCGCGCAAGAATTGTTCTAAATCAATTCCAGAATAACGAAGCATATCTAATTTCTCTTCTGTTATACCGCGCTCTTTCATTTTCTCAATCGTACTACTTGCTTGAATTTTTGCCATACCACAATCATGGTGACCAACTACACATACTTCATCAGCGCCAAGTTCGTATACAGCGACTAAAATACTACGCATAATACTTCCAAATGGATGTGAAATAACAGCGCCTGCTACTTTAATAATTTTCACATCGCCGTTACGCATATTCATCGCTTTCGGCAATAGTTCAACAAGTCTTGTATCCATACAAGAAATAATTACCATCTTTTTGTTTGGAAATTTCCCCGCTACAAACTCTTCATACTTTTTCTCTTCCACAAATTTCTCATTGTATTGCAAAATCTCTTCTAATGACTTCATAGTAAAAGGCCCTCTTTTCTCTCGTTTACACTACATAATTAGTGTACCAAAATATGAAAAACTCAAAAAGGATATCGCTTTATAGTAAAAATAAGATATTTTTCAGATAATCGACATAATTCTTTCAAAATATACACACAGCTTTGTAACAAGTCTCACATACTTTAAACGCATTTTCACTATAAACTGATTGTAGATAATGTAAAAAAGGAGTGAATATTTATTATGTCCGACGTTCTGTTACTGAGTCGTTTTCAATTTGCAATTACTGTTTTTTATCATTTTTTATTTGTACCTTTGACAATCGGACTTGTTATTTTAGTAGCGTGTATGGAGACTCAATACGCCCGCACATTGAATCCAACATACCGCAAAATGGCAAATTTCTGGGGTAAATTATTTACAATTAACTTCGTAATGGGGATTATAACCGGGATTACGATGGAATTCCAATTTGGAACAAACTGGTCTGAGTACTCCAAATATATGGGAGATATTTTCGGATCACCTCTCGCAATCGAAGCACTCGTTGCCTTCTTCTTAGAATCTACTTTCATGGGAATATGGTTATTCGGTAAAGACAAAATTTCACCAAAGTTCCGTGCCTTCTGTATGTGGATGGTTGCACTTGGAACAAATATTTCCGCCCTTTGGATTATTACAGCAAACGGCTTTATGCAAAACCCTGTTGGCTACGTCGTACGTAACGGCCGCGCTGAATTAAATGATTTCTGGGCACTCGTTACGAATCCATACGCTTGGAATATGTTCTTCCATACTGTAGTTGGTTGCTATATTGTTGGTGCTTTCTTCGTCATGGCAATTAGTGCCTATCACTTATTACGTAAAAATGAAGTTGAATTCTTCAAAAAATCATTTAAGTTTGGCTTAATGTTAGGCTTATTTGCCGCAACAATTACACCGTTTATGGGACATCAATCTGGTGTATCCGCGGCTAAATATCAACCTGCTAAAGGTGCTGCAATGGAAGCTGTTTGGGAAACTGGGAAAGGACAAGGCTTCTCGATTGTTCAAATTCCTGATGTGGAAAATGAAAAGAACTTTGAATTCCTTACGATTCCAAAGTTAGGAAGCTTCTTCTATACAAATTCATTTGATGGCGAAATTGTTGGTTTAAAAGATATTCCGAAAGAAGATCGTCCAAACGTTAACCTTGTGTACTATAGCTTCCGCTTAATGGTTGCACTTGGTATGTTCTTTATGGCATTAACTTGGTACGGTTTCTACTTAAACCGAAAAGGAAAACTAGAAAACTCAAAACGTTACTTAAAAATTACAATATGGTCTGTTTTACTACCATATATCGCAATTAATGCTGGTTGGATTGTTGCCGAAGTAGGTCGTCAACCATGGACAGTATATAAACTCATGCGTACCGCAGAATCTGTATCACCTATATCTGTCCCGCAAATTTGGTTCTCATTAATTAGTTTAATCTTGTTCTACACTTTACTTTTAATCGCAGATGTATACTTAATGCTGAAGTTCGCCAAAAAAGGACCAGCAGCATTAGAAGAACCTGCTACTGAGGGAGGCGTGGCTCATGTCTCATGATATGCTTGCGATTATCTGGTTTGGTTTATGGGGCGTGATTTGGACAGTTTACTTTATTCTTGATGGATATGCACTTGGTAACGGAATGATTTTTCCTTTCGTTACGAAAGACCGACAAGAACGAAATCAATTACAAGAAGCAATTGGCCCGTTCTGGGGCGGTAATGAAGTGTGGTTAATTACAGCTGGTGGCGCAACATTTGCTGCCTTCCCAGTCACATATGCAAATATGTTTAGTTATTTATATACACCGTTATTCTTAGTATTACTTGCACTATTTGCTCGTGCTGCTGGACTTGAGTTCATGCATAAAGATGATTCACCAATTTGGCAAAAAACTTGTAAATGGGCATTTGCAATTGGTAGTTTCTTAATTGCTTTCCTATTCGGTGTTACATTTGCTAATCTTTATTACGGACTACAAATTGGAAAAAATGGCTATGAAGGAAATTTACTTAGCTTACTAAATCATTACGGTATTTTAGGAGGGCTGTTCTTCACTGCTATATTCGTCGTATCGGGTGCTCTTTGGGTTATGATTAAAACGACTGGTGAAGTATCTGACCGTGCTTATAAAATCGCAAGACCATTTTCAATGGCAGCTGCTATCATTTTAGCTATTTTCTATGTAGCAACTGCAAATCGTACAAATTTATTCCAAAACTTCACAGAGTACCCGGTACTATTCATTCTTCCAGTACTTGCAATGTTAATGAGTGTACTCGCACTTATTATGGTGTACAAACATAAAATCGGTCTTGCATTCACATTCGTTTGCTTAACAATCGCAATGTTTATGACAACTGGCTTTGCGGGTATGTTCCCAAGAATGTTACCATCTCGTATTAATGATGCTTATAGTACAACGTTATACAACGCAGCTGGTAGTCAATTAAACTTAAAAATTATGTTCTTCGTTGCAATGGTTATGGTACCAATTGTTATTGGATATCAACTTTGGAGTTACAGTATCTTTAAAAATAAAATTCATAAAGACTCTGCTAAAGGGTATCACTAAAATGAAAAAAGACACTTCGTTTGAAGTGTCTTTTTTATACGTATGATTTTCGATAAGATGTTATATTTCTAATCTAACAACTATAATACAGAAGAATCATTAACAGCTCACAGCTAGATTGTAGCACAGGGTAAGTCCATCATTTGATGCAATTTTGCATATTTCTCTATAAAGTAAACTGTATTCCTTGATCATTCACATCGCTATCCCCTACATCTGATGTACTAATCCCGCTAAATGTTTGTACTTTAATCCCTGTATTCGATGATCCCGATCCATTATAAGCTTTCGTTTTTTCAATCGGCTGCACGTTATATTTATCTCCTAAATTAATCGTTCCATTGCAGTTTTCAATAATAACGCCTTCCACAACTGACGGCATTTTGTCACCTACTTTCATTTCCTTACTTTCATTTTATGAAAAGCGCCTAAAAAAATAGCATGTTTCCATAAGAAAAAAGCACTCAGACTGAGTGCTTTTTTCTTATTTACCTTTTTTCTTTTTCTCACAAGCAATTCCATCGCCATCACGGTCTAAATGCTTACCATAATACGGGCTATCTCTTGTAATGTCATAATATCCCGCATCGTTTGCTTCTTTACAGTTCGCAAAACGTTTCGGATCTGGTTTCACTTCCGGTTTTACTTCTGGTTTCGGTTGTGGCTGTGGTTGTTTTGCTCCTGGTCTTTCTTCAAATGGTAACGTTGCATTATATAAGAACTGAACGTATTGCTCACGACTTACATGCATTTTAGGTGCGAATGTACCATCACCAGTTCCAGCCGTAATATAATTTGATTTAATTGCAATAATAGCAGGATTCGCCCATCCATTTCTATCTACATCCGGGAAATTATGATCCCCTCTAATTTGCAATTGGAATCCTCTTGTCAAAATTTGTGCCATTTCTTCACGAGTTAACGAATCTTTCGGTCTAAATTTTCCTGTGTTATCTCCAACAAATATACCCATCTCTGTTAAAGCAAGAATCTCTTTTTTAAACATAGTTGAACGATCCGTAATATCTTTATATGGATTGTTATACTGTTCTTTTACTGTCGGTTTTAAATGGCGGAACATAAGAGCTGCAACTTGCTCACGCGTTACATCATCACCAAATCCAAAAATCCCATTTCCGTATCCAGCAACAACGTTTTTATTTGCTAAATCCATAATTGCTTTATAAGACCAATGATTGTTTGGAACATCTTTAAAACCTGCGCTTGCCTCCGCTGTTCCAATTGAAGTAAATGCTGTAGTTGCAACAAGTGCACCTGTTAAAATTAATTTTTTAAATCTCATACTTAAGTCTCCTTCTCTTTCCATAATAACCATTTAACAATACAACAAATTATTCAAATGTACTTTGTCATATTCTGTCGAACACAAAAAAGAATCCTGCAGGATTCTTTTTTGCTAAGCATGAATGGCAATTTTGGAGACAGTTGACTTCTTCAAAAATTTATTAGGGGTAATATTTTGAAAAAGAAAGCCTTTCATATGTAGGTTAACACTACTGGAATATATAGTAAATTGATAATATTTATACGGAAGATTGCTAATGTTTAGTATAGATACTTTCCACTATATCAACAGTGAAAAGCATCTACATGAAACAACAAAAAAGGCGCCTTCAAAGAAGATGCCTTTCATAAACAGACACTATAAAACAGAATTATTTATTGTTATACGATTGTTAGATACAAAAAGTAGAGGGAAATGTTTGTATTACATTCTGTTTTATAAAGTATGTCTACCACTTATATTTTAATCCTCTTCACTTGAAAATAAATATAATATGCATAATTACATACGAAAAAGAAAAGACACTCCATAGAGTGCCTCTTCAACCATTTTACTTTTAATATATCGCTTTACATACATTGTAACATATGTATCCATATATTTTATTGAGAAAATTCAAAATCCTTTTTTTTTCATTTTCAATTATAAAATCATGTAATATAAAAGGTATGTCAAATTCTTATACAAGTTGAGGTGTACTATATTTATGTCTTTCGGAATCATTCCTCTTATATTGTTTATTATTTTTCTTATCTCCTATTTAAAAGATCCACGAAAAATAATAAATGGGTTTTTATTTAATACTTTTATCTGTTTTTTCCTTCTGTTTTGTATACTTGTCTCTTGGAACTCAAGTAATACTATCCTAGGCTACATAATAGTCTTACCTATTTTAGCACTTATCGTTATGATTCCTTTTGGTATTGTTGCTTTAATGTTTGGACTATTTCTGAATGCGAGAATTTTAATGAAACGAGAGGGCCGACGTTTTACTAACTGTTTAACACTTATTGCTGCTTTAGGTATTTTATTCTGTATATTATTCCTTTTCATAAGTCCAGCAAGTTTCTTCTCATCACATTTCCAGCCTATTTTCGCTGGTATTTCTCTTATAACCGTATATTTCTTTATACACTTATCTAACTTCTTAAGCGCTTATTTTTTATATCAATTCAACAGACCAAGGCGTAATCAAGATTTCATTATCGTTCTCGGTAGCGGCTTAATTAATGATAAAGTACCACCTTTACTTGCAAGTCGTATTCATAAAGCAATCGACTTTTACTGGAAACAAGCCGCTGTGAATACGCCACCAACAATTATTTTCTCTGGTGGACAAGGTCCAGATGAAGGCCTTCCTGAAGCAGAAGCGATGCAAAAGTACGCTGTTGAAAAAGGAATTCCGCTTGAACATACAGTGCAAGAAAATCGCTCTGTAAACACATATCAAAATATGTTGTTCTCTAAAGAAATTATGGATTCTTTAAAACCAGACGGTAAGTATAAAAGTATTTTTACAACGAATAATTTCCACCTTTTCCGCGCTGGTATATATGCAAGACAAGCTGGTCTTAATAGCCAAGGAATTGGATCAAAGACAGCCTTTTATTATTGGCCTAATGCAATGATTCGTGAGTATGTTGCAATCGTTGTGATGGGACGTAAGCGCCATATGAAAATATGTGGAACTATTTTAGGCTTCGCTTTATTCCTATCCGTGCTTAGTTTTATCATTTCTTAATAGCATCCCATCCTTTGAAAGGATGGGATTTCTTATACTCATTTCAAAAATATTTTAAAGATAATATGGTCATAATATTCCCTGCATACATCCATTAAAGGAGAATTTTTTCAAATAAAATGTTAAAATAAAATTTAAGTGTGAATGACGTAACAAATAAGAAACTAGTTTGAAACGAGGAAATCATATGGAGAAAATTATCAAAAACAAGCCCAATAAGCTTAAAATCGCTTCAAAAGCTTTGATGATTATTATTGGGGCATTTATTACAGCGTACGGATTAGAGGCAGTATTAATTCCAAATAACGTATCAGACGGTGGTGTAACTGGTTTAAGTATCGTTAGTTCAAGATTGTTTGGATTACCATTAGGAGCTCTAATCGCAGTTATTAACATTCCTTTCGTTTGGTTAGGATATAAGCAAATCGGTAAAAGCTTTGCGATTTATTCTATTATCGGGATTGCTTCATTAGCAATAGGTACCGTTGTCATGCACGGAATACCAGCTATTATTGAGGGCGATACATTATTAGTTACAGTTGTTGGTGGTATTATCATCGGTTTTGGTATGGGACTAGCATTACGTAACGGTGGGGCATTAGATGGAATCGATATGCTAGCTGTATTGCTTTCTCGTAAGTTACCATTTGGAACGAGTGACCTTATTTTATTCTTAAACATGTTCGTATTTATTTTCGTATCAACTGTATTCGGTCTTCAAGGAGCTATCCTTTCGGCAATTGCTTACTTTATTGCTTCGAAAGTGATTCATATCGTTGAAGTTGGTTTAAGTGGTTCGAAAGCATTTAAAATCATTACAAAAGAGCCTGAATTAATGGTAGAAACCATTCGCGATCGTTTAGGCCGAAGTGCAACATATAACGAAGTATACGGTGGTTATTCAAGAGAGAAATTCAAAGAAATTTCTTGTGTAATTAACCGTTTAGAAGAAAGTAAAATGAAAGAACTTATTAACGAAATCGATCCACACGCCTTTATTACAGTTTATGACGTAGCAGAAGTAAAAGGCGGTAACTTTAAGAAACGTGATATTCATTAATCATTATGAAAGAAGAGGGTGTGCCAATATGTTGGCACACCCTCTTCTTTTACCATTGTCAGTTTTTGTCGGTAAGTCGATATATTTCAATAATCGCTGATATATTTGGAGTTGTGGTCGATATATTTCGATAATCGCTGATATATTTTTACTCCCCCCATCTTCCCCCGCTCTTAATCCATACCACGTATTTTTGAAAGGCTGGCACTTCTTGTTGGAAACGAAGCGGAACATACAGAAAAAGAGTACATGTACATAGTATCCATAGAATATCTACTACAAAGTGAAATTTCATCGTTGTGCTAATGAATAAACTTAAAAATAAGACGAGGAGCATAATTACACTAAATCTTTTATACATAGTCATAATAATCTCCTCCTTATAAATCCATTGTACCAGCTACAAGGAATTAATCCCCATAAAAAAGACCGAAAAGCAAATTCCACTTTCCGGTCTCTACACTATCTTCTCTTCGTAATCTTTCCTGAACCACCGACCCTCGTTTTCGGAGGAGAGGTATTCCTTGGTGGCGTTTTAATAGATGATTTCGGCTTCACATCTGATCCGCTCGAACCACCTGGTGTTTTCGTTATTTTCCCTTTGCTTCCAGTAGAAGGCGGAGGCGTGCTGCTTCCTTTTTTCGTAATACTTCCTGTATCTCCTACAGAAGATTTCGAATCTACATTATCGCCACGCTTAATGATAGATCCTTTCCCTTCCTTCGTAATTGGGGGCGGGGTTTTCTTTTCTTCTTTCGTAGGCGGTCTCTCTGGAATAACCGGTTTATGATTTTGTCTGTCATTATACCCACGGTAATCACCATACGATGATTTTCGTGAACCGAATATATCATTTAATATACTACCCATAATATATCCTTGCAGGAAGGACGGTTGATAATTTTGACGAACAAATTCTTTATTACTTATTTCAATTAACGTATCAGATGGCTTCTCTTTATCCTTTTGCAGATTATAAATCTTATCAGAATAAACGAGGAACATTTGATTTTCGTCTTCTTTAGATGCTTGCTTCGGTTCTCTTTCATTCATGAGTTCCTTTGCGACTTCAGGAACTGACCGATTGGCGGCCCTATACACGTAAGATTCTTGTTTACCTTCTTTTGCGACAGATTCAAGTGGATAACGGTCTTGAATCGACTTTGTCTGTCCACCCTGACAACCTGATAAGGCATATCCAGCAACAACAAGTAATGTAACGATAGCAAGTATAGGGATCACGAACGATTTAATCATGGTAAACAATCGGTTTGACATGATTACGCCCCCTTACGTTGCTCTTATAATTTGTACATCAGCAGGAATAATTGCTTCTCCCTCATACATCATTGTGCGACCATTTTGCCATTCAATACGTAATAATTTTCGATTATCCGATTGGAACTCCCATACATACTGTTCTTCTGAAGCTGAGAATGGTGTTTTCCCCATCACAACAACACGTCCATTATATTGCTCTTCCATATGGTACTCTGTATCATCCATCTCAATTGTCGTCGGAATTTCATCAATCGAATCTAAACGACCATCAATTGGTGTATATAATTTGTAATACGTATTTTCACGATCTTCAATTTTTAAATAACGAATATCTTTCCCGTCTTGCAGTGTTAAAACAATTTCTTTACGAGAATGCATACTCGTTTTCCCAATTAATTCATACATGACTAATGAAACTTCAACCATATCGCCAGGAGCTAACGTTAACAAACTTTTCTCTGGTTTCGGCGGTTCTGGGCTTTTCATTATATTTTTAATTCGTTTAAATAAACTCATGAGCTACCCCTCCTTCTCTCTTTATAAACAAGCACCTAAAATAAGTGCACCCACAATATGTAATGATCCGGCCAACATCGCGTGCGCAACACTGCCTTCTTTCGTACCTTCTTCTAAATCTAAACCAGCCATTTTCTTTAACACAAATTCGATAAACATTTCTACCACTAATAAAATAACGAAAGAAACTGCTGATGCAAGTAGCGCTTGCCATAAGTCATTTGCTTTCGTTATCGATTGAGATAAAATGTACCCTTGCGCGAATAATTTCATGACGAAACGAGTTGTTACAGCTGTATTCCCATTTTTTATTTCTTTTAAGTCATTGTATTTAGTAAAAATTGAATCAACCCACATAATTGCAAATAAAAGTACTGCACTCGCTCCAGTCCATACAAGCATGGCTAATACATTTGTCCATGTCATTGCAAAACCTCCTCTAAATATAAAGTGAAACTTTAATCAGTGGGGAGGTGTTCATTCCCCGCTGATTATTAGTTGAACCAATCGGGCATTAACGGGCAGTAGATCTCCCCCCCACCTCTCTGCTTTCACAAAAAGTAGAGGTGGGAGTCTTACTGCCCGTTAATGCGGGGTAATAGAAAACCGACATGAATTTGTTTAGACATGTCGGTTCATTTGTCTCTATTCTATATTATTTCTCATACTGCTTCATAATACGAGCTAATTCATCGTCAACAGCAGAATTTTTGTTTAAGCTTGCGAATTCATCATCTAATGATTTTTCTTTCTTGTACACTTCACCGCTTGCTTCTGCTTCAGCCTCTAATTGAAGAGCTTTCTCTTCCATACGGCTTAAACCAGCTTTCGCTGAGTTTGAATCAAATCCAGACATCGCCTGATTAATATTCTTTTGTGCTTTCGCCGCATTTACACGTGCTACAAGTGTCTCACGTTTATTTTTCAGCTCAGTTAATTGCTTACGCATTTCTTCTAGCTTCAGGCGAAGATTATCAGCAGCAGCTTTGTTTTGCTCATAGCTTGCTTTATACTCATTCATCTTTTGCTCTGCATTTTGTTTTTCTTCTAACGCACGGCGCGCAAGATCTAAGTTGTTAGCTTGAACAGCCATATGAGCTTGCTCTTCACGTTTTTTCACAAGCGCTTCTTGCTCTTCAAATAAGATTTTGAATTTCTTCTCAAGTGCGATTTGAGCGGCTACACTTTTCTCAGCTTCTTGTACATCCGCTTGCATATCGCGTAAATATTGATCCGTCATTTTAACTGGATCTTCCGCTTTTTCAATTAATGAATATACGTTCGACATTGTTAAATCTCTTAATCGTTTAAATACAGACATCTAAATTCCTCCTATGATATACCTCATATTTCAAATTCACTACTTGGAAAACTGAAAAATCTCCCTTTACAGTAAAGAATATTCATTTTTACAGCCTATGTGTTTATTATAACAAAACTAATATGTCCTTACATGTTATTTCCAAAATACATCCATTATAATATGACATTCTATATATAATATTGTATTTCTAATATATTCTCATTATCCCTCTTTAAAATTAACTTACTTTTGTGCAATTTCACTAAATTACATAAGTGTAATGTTACTGTAAGCTAACTCGATAGTTGCGTCTCCCTATTTCTTATACACTAATACCAGAAGCAACAAACAAGCTTCTCATCATTTCAAAACTAATACAAAAATTGTATTTACTATAAAACATATAAAAGGAGAAATCATCATGAAAAAATTAGTAGGAATCGGGTTAGCAGCAGCAATTTCACTTGGAGCATTATCAGGTTGTTCTTTATTAGGAGAGAAAGCGAACGGTTTTGTACTTTATGGATCAGAAGAACAAGTTCAGCAAATTACAGATAAAAACAAAAAAGAAGTGAAAGAAAAAGACTTCTATAAAATGAAAATGACAACATTAGAAGGTAAAAAAGTTCTTGTCATGGATAAGAAAACTGGTGAAGAACTGGTGAAGAAAGAATTACTTAACAAAGTGGATGCAAAAGACAACACGAAGCCACTTGATAAATTACCAGCTGTAACAGCAGAACAAGGTGTATTATTCGCAAAAGAGAAAGTAGAAAATGCTACACTTGATGGAGCAAAATTAAAATATGAAGGCAACACAATTATCGGAAGTGGCCGTGCATATGCCGACATGTTCGCAATTGTTGATGATGCAACTTACGGAAATGTAAAAGGTGAAGAAAAATCTGTAGGTGTATTAAAATTCGATAAAGACCCAAGTAAAGAATTCCCTGGAAAGAATGGTGTAGAATCATCACAACTTGTAAAAATTAAAAAGTAAAACAAAAAAGCTTCACGAAATGAAGTGCACCCCAATTGTTAGACACATAATTAACAATTGGAGGTGCATTTTTTATGGCTAAATTTTCTTCAAAGGATAAAATACAAGCAGTAAATGGAACAATTTAAGCAAGAACTAGAAACTTATATTTATTACTACAATCACAAAAGAATTAAAGCAAAACTAAAAGGATTGCCCCCTGTGCAATACAGAGTTCAATCCTTAGTAGCTAGCTGCTTAATATATTTGTCTAACTTTTTGGGTTCAATTCAAATTCGAAAAGCTTTTTTCTATTTATGAGCAATTTGCTCCATATCCGGACTACAAGTATTCGACTGACATGACTTATTTAAAGAACATGCCGCGCATTTTCCTTTTTTACTTCTCTTTACAAAATTAACTAACGTGTATGCTGCATAACCAAAAATGATAGCTCCAATTATAATATTGACCATCATCACAATACATCTCCTTCTAGAATCCGAGTAGGGATCCAACTTGGTATATAATGAGCGTTAATACATAAGCAACTACGAGTGGATACACGACTGAGAAAATCGTCCATTTCGCTGATCCTGTTTCACGTTTAATAACAGCTACCGTCGCTAAACACGGAACATATAATAAAATAAAGAACATAAATGCATAAGCTGATAATGCTGTATAATGTGCTCCCATTACATTTCCAAGCACATCTTCTTTCACCGCATAAATAATGGCCATTGTAGAAACGACAACTTCCTTCGCTAAAAATCCTGTTAAAAGGGAAGCTGCAGCTTGCCACGTTCCAAAACCAAGCGGTGCAAATAGTGGTGCGATAAATCCACCAATCATTGCTAAGAAACTGTCTCCCATATCAACACCAAATCCTGATGGCCCTGCATAATTTAATAGCCAAATGACAACAGAACCACCAAAGATAAATGTACCTGCTTTACGAACAAATCCTTTCCCTTTCTCCCACGTACTTAGCCATAACGTTTTCGCTTGCGGCACGCGGTAAGGCGGTAGTTCAATAACGAAAATAGATTTTTCCGCTTTTAAAATGGTAAGAGACATAATTTTTGTAACTAATAACGCAAGGACAATCCCTGCAACATATAGGGAGAACACAACAGTTGCCTGACTATGAGGGAAGAATACTCCCGCAAATAACGCATATACAGGTAAACGTGCCGAACAAGACATAAATGGTGTTACAAGAACTGTAAGTAAACGTTCTTTTTCTTGTTCAATCGTTCTCGCTGCCATAATACCTGGAACATTACATCCAAAACCGATAATCATCGGAATAAACGCTTTTCCGTTTAAACCGAAGAACTCCATAATTCTATCCATAACAACTGCAATTCGCGCCATATATCCTGAGTCTTCTAATAATGAAATGAAAAAGAATAGTGCAAAGATTTGTGGAACGAATACTAATACGGCACCAACACCAGCAATAATACCTTCTGTAACGAGTGCTTGAATAAAATCAGAAGCTCCAACACTTGTAAGCCCAGCTATCACCCAATCCGTAAGCTGTCCAGCAAAAAACTCATCTAACATATCCGATAAAGGTGTCCCAATCCAAGTAAACGTAACCTGAAAAATAAAAAACATAACTGCTAAAAAGATTGGAAGTCCTAAAATTTTATGTGTAATTAATCTATCAATTTTTTCTGAAAAAGGAATTTCTCCTTCTTTCTCATGCTTCATAACATTTGTTTTTAACTTTTCAATATACGCTTCACGAGTTTTGTAAATGTGCTCTTCCAACGTACAATCAAGTTTTTCTTCTAAGCGAGATCGAATGGCTATGAGTTCCTTATAGATTGGTAATGCTTTCATTTCTTTTTCTACTACTTCGTTATTACTTAAAAATTGAAGAGCTAACCATCTCGGATGCTCATAATTCGCTTTCTCTAAAAGAGAAATTACTTCTCCAATTCCTTCATCCATTCGTACACCATATGAAATAATGAATGGCTTTTTCTCGTTTTTGTCATTTTCTTTAAGAGTCGCAAGTAATTCTTCACAGCCTTTTCCACTTCTTGCAACGACAGGAACGACTGTTACACCTAATAGTTCTGATAATCGTTTTACATCAATGACAATTCCTCTTTGCTTCGCCACATCAATCATATTTAAACCAATTGAAACCGGCTTACCAAATTCAAGTAATTGCAACGTTAAATGCATATTTCGTTCGAACTGCGAAGAATCCACAATATTTAACATATGCTGAAATTCTTCTGTTAATAGAAAGTTTGTTACAACACCTTCATCACGCGAAACTGGATTTAAATCATACACACCTGGTAAATCAATTAATGTTCCTTGCTTATCTTTTAATTTACCAACCTTCTTTTCTACTGTTACACCGCTCCAGTTTCCTACGTATTCATAAGAACCAGTAAGCGCATTAAATAATGATGTTTTCCCTGTATTCGGATTCCCTAGCAAAGCTACCTTATTCACGCTAATTCCACCTTTATCATTTTCGCGTCACAATGACGAATACTAATTAACTGTCCACGACACTCCAATGTACAAGGACCTTTGAACATCGCTTTCTGCTTCATACGAAGTTCGCTTCCTTCAGAAAGACCGAAAGCAGCCAGTCTTCTCTTTAATAATTGATCTAACGACTGAACGCTTTTTACTAACACTTTCTCACCAATTTTAATATCTACTAAGCTCATAACCTTCCCCCTCAGAAGAGAATGATAATTATTTTCAAAAGAATTATAGCACACTCTATTTCTCTTGTACTATACCCTTTTGCTTCATATTTATTAACATTTCGCTACAATTCTATTTCAATCATTGTCATAATTGATTCGTTTGCCATTCTCATCCATTTCGCTTACAATAAACAATAACAAATAAAGAATTTCGTTATCACAGGGGGAGCCATACCGCTGAGAGGGAACACTTCGTTCCGACCCTTTGAACCTGTTAGTTAATGCTAACGCAGGGATTGTGCAAACGTCCGAAATACATACCTCTTTTTTATTTACGTATTTCGTATCCTCCTATGATATCTATTCTTTTTTGTACAACTTGGATTTAGGGGGAGACAACATGCGTAACACCAATTTACAAGCGATGATCGAATCTGCTATTCTTGCAGCCTTCGCCATGGTCATCGACATTTTACCATTATCAATTAAACTTCCAACAGGCGGTTCCATTTCATTTGCTATGATTCCTATTTTTATTATTGCATACCGCTGGGGCTTTAAATCAGCTTTCTTAGGTGGTTTAGTTTGGGGACTATTACAAATAGTCGTGGGAGATGCTTACATTTTAACACCTGTTCAAGCATTCATTGAGTACTTCATTGCCTTTGCTTTTATCGGATTTGCTGGCTTATTCTATCGTCCAATTCAAAAAGCACTTTTAACTTCTAATGAAAATAACTTAGAACAATCAAATTTAGGTAGCCGTAAAGACAAACCTTCATCAAAACAAAATGAAGGTAAGAAAGTTCTTGGTTATATTATTCTTGCTACATTTATCGGTAGCTTTGCTCGCTACTTCTGTCACTTTATTGCCGGTATTATTTTCTGGGGACAATATGCGCCGAAAGGTCAATCAGCTGTGCTTTATTCATTAATCGTAAATGGTAGTACAATGATTGGTTCCTATATTCTATGTACCGTTTTACTTATATTTTTATTCCTTACTTCACCACGCTTATTCAAGAGCATCAATGCTTATCAAATAAATGCAAACAAAAAGGGCGCTTAATAAGCGCTCTTTTTTTCATATCGTAATATCAATTAAAAATACAATAAATGCGCAAAGAAAAATAAATACTACCATACCTAGTAAATTGCTATTCACGGCTAATCTACTCCTTACATAACCTCATTTTCTAACCAGATTATATCGTTTAAAAATAAAGATTAAGTAAAGATAATATGAAAATAAATTAAAAAAGCGTAGATTATATTGTCTACGCTTTTTTCTGTAAATAAAAATAAAATAACACACCATCTTCTGTATTCTTTACTCCATATTCAGCATCATGTAGTTCTAAAATATTCTTTGAAATGGCAAGCCCAAGACCTGTTCCTCCTTGCAAACGCTGGCGAGCTGCATCCACGCGATAAAAACGATCCCAAATTTTATCTAATTGTTCTTCTTCTATGTGAGTACCTTTATTTTCAATACACACTTTTATACGATCCTTCTCATCTATTGTAGAAATAATAATATCTTCTTTATTTGGTGTATAACGTATGGCATTCGTAATGAAGTTCACGATCACTTGTTCAATCCGTCCTTGATTTGCGACTACTTCAAATGGACCTATATTTTTATGAACACGAAGTTCTTTTTTCTCTATTTCTACAGAAAGGTGTTCACATATATCTTCCATTACTGTATCGATATAAAATGAATCCATTTTCATTTTATATGTGCCTGACTCAAATTTAGCTAACTCCAGCATATCCAAAATTAACGTATCCATTTTGTCTACTTCTCGTTCCATCGCTTGAAAATAATACTCCTTTTTATGCTCAGCTACTCCATCTTTTAAAATAGAAATACAGCTTTTCATAATACTCAGCGGTGTTTTTAGTTCATGCGAAACACCAGAAATGAATTCTTTCCGCGTATTTTCTAATTTTCTTTCCTTTTCAATATCTTGTTCTAGCTGTCCAATATGCGAATGGAGTTTATTCGATAATGTATTAATATTCTTAGATAAATCCCCAATTTCATCTTTTGAAGTAATCGGTATTTGTTCTGTGAAATCTAAATGCGCTATTTTCTTCGTTGTATCATTTATTTTTAATAACGGCTTTGCAATTTGTTTTGAATAATAGAATGACGCTAGAAAAATAAGAACAACTACAAATGCAATAATGTAAATGTAGTAATCTTGTACCATTTGTACAGCTTCATCTACAGGCTGTAAAGAAGCCATCGCATATATATGTGACGGATCCGTCTTTTTCTTTTATTGGTTTGATTAATAATTTATATTTAATATCATTTTTTTCATAGTCCATTGTTTGTGTAGTAGATTGTATGGGCTTGCTCTCTTTTAATAATAAATCCGTTTGAAATTCTTTTATGTTATCTAAAAAGATGCTATTTTTATAAATTTGATTTATAGGACTTGTTACATCCGGAAGCTGAACTTTCGTAATCTTCCCAAACATATCAAAATCTGAATTTTGAACGACCCTCTTCTTTTCCAAATCACTCAAATTTCCAGCAATATTTTTTCTTTCCTGAACGATAAGGTCTTGAGCGACTTTTGGCCCATCCTCGCTTATCTTACGTTCTTTTTCAAGTAATTTCTTACTTAACGGTTTATTAGCCCAACTTAAGTTCTGTTCTGGTAATTGTAAATATAATGTGATAAAACTGCCATTTCTTTGCAGTCCACTAAAATACAATTCTTGCCCTACAAAACTAGATAGTGCTCCCTTTTCAATTTCATCTATATTCATGAGATAGTTCAAAGGAATATAGATCATTTTGGGTCCATATTTCTTCTCTGCCCTTTTTTCTAAAGCAACCTCAAAATAGAAGTCGTTCGCATGTTTTAAATTCCCATTTTGATCTAATGTCGTAATCCACGTATTATTTTCTCTTAAAAAGTCTTGCTCCAGTCGCTTAATTTCTTCCACATTTCCTGCATAGTTTAAATAATTCTTCTCAAAGGAATTTAAATTCACTTTAATATCTTCCACTTTTCGATTCGCGTAATATTGCTTAAAAAATATCGTTTGTCCAATAAAAATCGTCGCTAAAATTAACATACATAACGCTGTTGTGAGGGTAAATAATTTTAGTACAATCCCTTTTCTCATACATTCCCCTCAAATTTATAACCTGTTCGTACTACAGTTGTAATGTACTTTGCTTTCTCTCCTAATTTATTTCTTACATTACGAATATGGCTGTTAACCGTTCGATCATCGCCTGCAAATTCATATCCCCAAATTTTTGAAATGAGTTGCTCTCGTGTTAAAACAATCCCCTGATTTTTCATCAAGTACGCTAATATTTCAAATTCTGTATGAGTTAAATTAATGTCTGTTTTATCTACCGTAACAGTACGCGATGGAAAATGGACATGAATACCATGAATTGATAATATATCATCTTCATTCTCTAAAAGTTGTTTTGTTATTTTTCTACTTTCTAACAACCGTTTTGCTCTTGCTAATAAAATTGGTGGACTATACGGCTTCGTCACATAGTCATCTGCCCCAAGTTCAAAACCAAGTAACGTATCATCTTCATCAACACGTGCCGTCAGCATAATGATAGGAACCTCGGATGTTTTACGGATTCTTCGGCAAACAGACCATCCATCAAGTTCCGGCAACATAATATCTAAAATAACTAAATCAACCTCTTCTTCCTCAAATACAACTAAAGCTTCTTTCCCGTCCCTTGCTTCAAACACTACATATTGCTCACTTAAAAAATAATCTTTTAATATTTCACGTAATATATCTTCATCTTCTACAATTAAAATGTTTTTTGCCATAACTTATATCCCCCTCTCGCTTTCAGAAACTATAATTTCATTTTGAATAACTACCAGTTAACTTCGCCTCGATAATATATCTATCTGGCGCATCCCCTATATAATCAAATGGGTAACAAGTCGTCAGTGTTAGTATCGGTTCTTCTTTTTTTATAATAACAGTACGATCATCCGCATGGGTAATCCATATTTTTTGAATTTCATATGTGTACGTTTTATTATCATACTCTAAAACAAGAGTGTCTTTTTCTTTCAACTGTCCTAAATCTGTAAAGACAGTATCCCTATGCCCACTTAGTACAGTATGTCCTCCTCCAGATGGCGTTGTCGTTACATCACTAACGAACATTCCAACTCCTTTTTTCAAAGTTGCATCATCCGCTCCCCAATATATAGAAAATTTCTTCTTTAATTTCGGTATATTTAACATCGCTACCTTTTCTCCTTCTTTATGTTCTGTTTGAGAAGAAGGCACTTGAGAAGTTACCAGTGTTTCATAAGGAAGTTGATTATGTTGTATATTTTTAAAGCTCTTTATTTCCTCATTCGTTAATTCTTGCGCAGAACTTTTTCCTTTATACCATTCCACAGCGTAATAAGATCCCATAAATAGTCCTATAGCCATCAATATGATACCGATATAATTGAGTAACTTCATTCTTCATTCCTCCATGTCAAAAATGGTAGGAATAACCTACCATTTTTAATATATGAAATTATTCCATTCTTTATAGGAGAATATTTTATTTACGCCTTAACTTTATTGCGACGATTCAAACCAAATAATGTCCCTACCCCTACAAGGCATGCGCTTAGTGCCATCATTACTACATTATTAGAAGCTGTATTTGGTAATTTTTCACCTTGTACAACTGGCTTTGCTACTTCTTTTTTAGTTGCAGCATTTTTTTGTTGTACTTGTGCTGCTTCCTTTTTCCCTTCCTCACTCTTTTGCTGAGCCTTTATTGCTTCTTCTTTTTTTGCCATATCATTTTTCAGCTGTTCTTGTGCTATTCTCTTTTTCTCTTCTTCATTTTTTTGCTGTTCCTTAATCGCTGCTTCTTTTTTCGCCTTATCTTGTTGCAGTTGCGTTGCTTCTTCCTTCGTTACTGTTCCAGTATCCGCACTTGCTACTGAAGAATAGCCTACTGTTAAAAGTGCTATTGCACAAATCGGTAATAGTTTCTTTTTCATTTTATTTCTCTCCTTTTATACGTTTTACATCACTTCGCATCGGATGTATCACTAGAATAAACAAGAGATATAAATATGAAATGCAGATGAAATATATTTTATTTAAAGATTTCATTGTAAAAAATAAAAAAACATCGCAATATATACGATGTTTTTTCGGGTGTGTGTCTCAATATTTACATGTTACTTTCGCGTGATTTAGAAGTAGAACGGGCCGGAGCGATAACTAATTGTCTCGGCTCAGTTTTCTTTAAGTGATTTTTGACGTTACACTTACGACGTTGAACAACCCACGCTTTAATAGGGTTTGTCAAAATAATTTTTTGCGCTTCGTTAGGGGCCTCTTCTTCCAACCTACAACTTTCGCTCCATTTATTCCATTTCATTGTAAATTTAGAAGAAGAATGATCGTCTTCTCGATCAAACAAGTGCAAAAAATCCATCTCGCCAGCTAGCATTACGGTGTTGCTAGTTGCTAAAAAAGAAAAGGTCGTCCAACGTTTCTCCATGCCCTCCTACTCCTTTTTCACATATAGAGTGCCTAAAACTTAATTTACCTAAAATATGCTTGCCTTTTACCTTACACCCATAGTTTATCCAAAACACTACTATGCAACTATCGATTTCCCTTACAACTACCTTACATTTTTGTAAGAAACAAAAAACCTTCACTATGCCTATGTGAAGGTCTCTTATTTCTTATCTATATGATCTTTCATATCATCAAGTCCAGCTTCTTGTAGCTGCGACATCATACCATGAGAAATTGTGCCTAATACTAAAGTCATTCCAATTAGTGAAATCCGAATCGCTGGTACATCAATTATATAAGCCAACAATCCAAGAACAATTGTTAATAGTAATGCTTTTATAAATGTTACAGTTGTGTACTGTTTCTTCTTCATTATCATCACCCTTTGTGGAAGCGTTTTCTTAATATAATTAGTATATCATATCATCAGATGATTTTGTCGGTATTTTGTAAAAAATTACTATCTCCTTTGACTTTTTCCTTTCTATCCTTTACAGTCGAAATGTTCACAAGTTTTACACTGTAGGAGGACTCCAATGAATATTGAAATAAAAAACACTTTAATTTCTGAAGAACAATTACAAGAAAAAGTAAAAGAACTAGCACTTCAAATCGAACGTGATTTTGAAGGAGAAGAAATTGTAGTAATCGCTGTATTAAAAGGATCTTTCGTATTTGCTGCTGATTTAATTCGTCACATTAAAAACGATGTAACAATCGACTTTATTTCTGCATCTAGCTACGGAAATCAAACAGAAACAACTGGCAAAGTAAAACTATTAAAAGATATCGATGTAAACATTACTGGCAAAAACGTAATTGTCGTAGAAGACATTATCGATTCTGGCTTAACACTTCACTTCTTAAAAGACCACTTCTTTATGCATAAACCAAAAGCGTTAAAATTCTGTACGCTACTTGATAAACCTGAGCGTCGTAAAGTGGACTTAAAAGCTGAATATGTTGGCTTCCAAATTCCAGACGAATTTATCGTTGGCTACGGCATCGACTGCGCAGAAAAATATCGTAACTTACCATTTATTGCTTCGGTTGTAACGGAATAATCGTATAACTTAAAAAATCGATAGTACATGAAATTTATATCGGCGATTTTCAAAATATATCGACCGTATCTTAAATTATATCGGCGATTTTTCAAATATATCGACTGCAACTCAAATTATATCGGCGATTTTTTCAATATATCGACTTACCGACAATAACCGACAATCTTAGCACCCTATTAATAGGAAGAAGCTGTTCTGAAATACATCGGAACAGCTCCTTCTTTCCATTACAAAAAAACAGGGAGAGATGAAAAATGACAAAGACAAAATTTGAAAAAGTACTCCTCATCGTAAATCCAAAAGCTGGACAAGGCGACTTACATACAAATTTAACGAAAATCGTACCACCTCTTGCCGCAGCTTTTCCTGACTTACATATCCTTCACACGAAAAAACAAGGTGATGCAACAAAATATTGCCAAGAGTTTGCTAGTAAAGTAGATTTAATTATCGTCTTTGGTGGTGACGGAACAGTATTTGAATGCACAAACGGCTTAGCACCTCTTGAAACTAGACCTACACTTGCAATCATTCCAGGTGGAACTTGCAATGACTTCTCTCGCACACTCGGCGTTCCGCAAAACATTGCAGAAGCAGCAAAACTTATCACTAAGGAACACGTAAAACCAGTTGACGTTGCAAAAGCAAACGGACAACATTTCTTAAACTTCTGGGGCATTGGACTCGTATCTGAAGTATCAAACAATATTGATGCAGAGGAGAAAGCAAAGCTTGGTAAAATTGGTTACTACTTAAGCACAATTCGAACTGTCAAAAATGCTGAAACATTCCCAGTTAAAATCACTTATGACGGACAAGTATATGAAGATGAAGCTGTTCTTGTTATGGTTGGCAACGGTGAATATCTTGGCGGCATCCCGTCCTTTATTCCGAACGTAAAATGCGACGACGGAACACTTGATATTTTCGCAGTCAAATCAACAGGTATTCAAGCATTTAAAGATTATATCGGAAAGAAACTATTTGAAGACTCAAATGCAAATGACATCTTCCACGTAAAAGCGAAATCCATTCATATTGAAACAGAAGAAGAAAAAGAAGTAGATACAGATGGAGAAAGTTCGCTTCATACACCTTGTCATATTGAATTGTTACAAGGGCACTTTACGATGATTTATAATCCTGCGGTTGTGTAATACAAAAAGACGAGCTAAAGTTTTAACATTTTAGCGCGTCTTTTTTATTACAAAGATATTTCAATATGAATTTTCGTAATCAAACTCCACCCAATTTTTCCAGTGCGTATTAGCATCCTTCTTCACAATAATACTTGGATCTTTCTTCTCTATTGCAGCGGCTACTGATTGGAAGAATTCATTTTCACTTACTTTTTCATCTTCAACATGTTTCCATTCTTCCGTTTCATACGCTACTTCCCAGTCGCCTTCTAAATCAAACTCTTCTAAAATCTCTTCTTTACTCCACCACAATAAATTTCGTGCTTCATTATTAGTAGCAAGCATACGCATGAAGTATGTTGGATAAGAATCTGTCGTTTTTACTTCTATTCCATTATTCACATAGTCCTCTTCTGTAAATTCATACTCAAAATGATGATCACGAATTTTCACACTGTCATTATAAATATTTGGCATAAATTCACCTTCATCATCAAACAACTCATACTCTCCATCATTTAATTGTAAAATACCATCATCACCAATTGAATGATTTATTCTATCACCGTATACTTGAATATCATTACATACACCTAATGATCCTACACCGACAACCTGAAATACCATTAACCAATCTTTATTATCTTTAAAGAAAAGAGAGAATTTCACTTGTGAAATATCCATATATTCATTATCAAAGGCAGGAAATTCATAGTTACTTTGCTTTTTATCTAATAGTTTCAAAATATCTTTTTGCATCTGTAGCATCTTCACCTCTATATAAACTTTTCAAATTTACTAGAGTATAACATAGCTATACTTACCTCTGACATTATAATAATCCTACTTAAAAATAGCAGAATGGTCTATTTGCATCCTCTAGTTATTTTTAGATACAATTAAGAAAAGAAGCACCTTCATATAAGGGAGAGGACAACCTTTGTTCAACCAACAATTAGTGAATTTACGCATTGATTTTGCATTTAAACAATTGTTTGGTACGAATGGTAGTGAAGATATTCTCATTGCCTTTTTAAACGCGATGTTACAAGAGTCTTTAGAGTCACCTATTGCTTCTCTACAATTAGAAGATCCACATTTACACCGAGAACACGCAAATGATAAATTATCAATTCTAGATATTTCAGTAACATTAGACACAGGGACAAAAGTAAATGTAGAAATACAGCTTAATAATAATCACGATATGATGAAACGCAGTTTATATTATTGGGGAAAATTATACACATCCCAGTTACAAAAAGGTATGCCCTACAGTGCACTTCGTAAAACCATCACCATTAATTTATTGAACTTCATAATGTTTTTAGATCACAAAGAATTTCATACAAAGGGCACATTGTGGAATACACAACAACAGAAACTCTTGAGTGATGACATAGAAATTCACATTGTAGAAATTCCAAAGTTAACAGAACAGTGGCATGAAGAAAAAGTAAATCCGTGGAAAGACCCATTTGCTCGTTGGCTTTTATTGCTTTCAGCAAATGAGGATGAGCACTTAACTAAACTATTGGAGGATATTGCTATGAACCAAGACCCTATTTTACAAAAAGCAATAAACAAGTGGGAACGTATGAGTCAAGATTCCTCTTTCCGACAAGCCTATGACGCAAGGGAGAAAGTTTTAATGGATGAAGCAGCAAAATTCGCCCACGCAGAGACAGAAGGTATGAAAAGAGGCATGGAAAAGGGTATGGAAAAAGGCTTAGAACAAGGTATAGAAAAAGGTCGAAAAGAAGGAGTTCAACAGGGAAAAATCCAAATGATTAAAAGTATGTATGATCTTGGTATACCACTTGAGACGATTGCTAAGGCAAGTAAATTAAGTGTACATGATGTTGAACGAATTTTAGAAAATAAATAATGATAAAAAGCGAAAGAGAACATAATTTTCACTATGCTCTCTTTCTCTCTTTTCTATTTACTAACGATCCCAAAATAAGCACGAACCGTCAACAAATAATAACCAATATAAATAACACTATACACGCCGATGCTAATTAACAACGGAACTGCAATTTCATACGGAAGTACTGTCGCTAATCCTGTTAATGCAAATAAAGTGTGTAATATGCCAACTACTAAAGGAATGAAGAAAATAAATCTCATTTGTTTTGCGATTGCCCTTTTCATTTCTTTTTTCGTGACACCTAGTTTTCGAAGAACGATGTAACGCTCACGATCTGCATGTGCTTCTGTTAATTGCTTGAAGTAAATGATAGACCCTGTTGCGAGTAAAAATACAAGTCCTAAGAACATACCACTAAACATCATTAAACCTGATACCTCAATACCATCACGGAAAATAGTATAGAAATCACTGAATTGTTCTTTACCTTCTGCATCTTCTTCCGGTATTACTTTCTTTAAATTCTCCGTTAATACTTTACTATTTCTTTCATCTTTCACATCAATATTTTTTACAGTATGAGAGCCAATTGTCTTCTTTGCTTGCTCATATACTTCGTCTGGAACAACAACTAGAAGTTCATATAAGTTTGTAATGTTTTTTGCTTGTACATCTTTCACTTGTACTGGTGCTACTTCTTCAATTTGGAATGTAGCTTTTCGATTTTTATATACCCCACTATCTCTCTTACCTTCACTGTACATACCATCAAATGCATACAATTCGTTCTTCTTTAAATCTAAAGTTTCTTCATTTAAATATTTTGCAATTTTATTAAATGATGATTGTGCGATAAGTTCTGTTGTTCTTGATTGTAATGAAGTTCCATCATCGTATTCTCCTACTACTTTTACTGTCTCTAATTCATATTGATGAATGACTTCATTCTTTCCTTCTTTTAAAATCCCACTCACTTTACGATCCAATTCTATATCTTTCTTTTCATATGAATAACTAACTGGGTGATATTTCTTCGCCTGCATATATGTGTTGTAATACATCGTAACAGACATTCCAACCGCTGTTAACGTTACTGCGCTTAATACAGCAATTGTCGCTAACGATTTTGCATTTCCTTTAATGCGGTATAGTAATTGAGATGTCGTCACCATTTTCATTCCATTATAAAATGAAGATTTTATATCTCGCGCTCTTTTTAATGCAAAAACAGTAAAGAACCTAAATAATAAATACGTTCCAAGTACTGTTGCTAATACAATATAAAGCGCAAGTGGCATAAAGTTATCGCTGCTTGCATTTTTAATAGCCGTTACTGAAAAGAAATAACCTGATCCAATTAATAATAAAGAAATGATAGCCATTATTTTAGAATCTTTTGGCATAACTTCGCCTTCGTTATCTGCACGAAATAGCTCGATTAACTTAAATTGATAAATAACGCGGTATCCTTTAAATGACGTATATAAAATAATGAAACAAAAAATAACTGCTGTATCTATAATAGCTCCAATTGGTACTTCAAAATGAACATTTACATGTAGCTCTAACATATTTACAAGTAGCTTTAGGAATCCTTTTGAAAGTAAGCTACCAATTACAATTCCGATTACTAACGATAATAAACCCATTAACATATTTTCATAAAAAAGCATTTTACCTATTTCTTTCTTTCGAATACCGAGTAAAGAATAAAGACCTATTTCCTTCTTACGCTTTCGTGTAAAGAAACCATTCGAATATATAATAAATACCGCAACGAAAATAATGAGCATAACACTCGCGAGCTGGAATCCTCGTCCGATGTTATCTCCAGCTTCACTTATTTGTGAATTGTATTGCAACGCCTTAAACGTAAAATAAATGACGATGCTAAAAATCATAGAGGCAAAGTATATAAAATAATCTTTAAAATTTCGTTTTATATTACGAAGTGCAATGCTAGATAAGCTCATTTGTCGCACCTCCAGATATGGAAGACATCATATCAATAATTTGCTGGAAGAACTGTTTTCGTGTCATCCCTTTACGATGTAATTCTTTATATAACTTTCCATCTTTAATAAATACAACACGTTTACAATAACTTGCCGCAAACGCATCATGCGTTACCATTAAAATCGTTACAAGATCTTTTTCATTTAATGTCTTCATACTTTCTAATAAATCCGTCGCTGACTTTGAATCAAGCGCACCAGTTGGCTCATCTCCAAAAATCATACTTGGACTTGTTACAATTGCCCTTGATGCTGCGCAGCGTTGTTTTTGTCCACCGGATACTTCATACGGATACTGATTTAAAATATGATCTATTCCAAACTTCTTCGCAATCTTCTCAACGCGAGATTCTACTTCTTTCGCCTTCACTTTTGACAAAGCAAGTGGCAATGCAATATTTTCTCGTACCGTTAACGTATCTAATAAGTTATAGTCTTGAAAAATGAACCCTAAATGATTACGGCGAAAGAGTGCCAATTCATCATCATTCATCTTCACAATATCTTTTCCATCAATTAAAATCTCACCCTTTGAAGCCGTATCAATAGTAGAAAGAACATTCAAAAGTGTCGTCTTACCAGAACCAGATGGTCCCATAATACCGACAAACTCTCCTTCTTTCACCTGCAGATGAATATCTTTCAACGCTTCAAACGTATTCCCGCCTGTATTATATATTTTCGAAATCCCTTTCGCTTCTAACATCGTTTTCATCTATTTGTACCTCCTGTTATAATTCGTGATGTTCTCTTTAAGCAACAGAATTCAGTATAGATACATTTTCTTAACAAATAGTGCTAGGGTTTCTTAATATTTTCTTAAAAAGAAATTCCATAATCAAAAAAGTCTGCAGTTGTTACACTGCAGACTTTCAAATGTTTAATAAATTGATTAAGCTAAATATGTTTGTTGTAACGCCTCTAAACCATCTTTATAAATGCCATGGAATAGATTAATTGCCTCTTCATCAGTAACCGCTACAGGAGTGAAGCTACCAGACCATTCAACTAATGATGTGTTAGCATCTTTACCTTCTTTAACACGGATTGTAGATAAATAATTCGTCACAGGGAATGGTGCTTGCATAATTGAATATGTGTAGTAACGTTCTTTCTCATTAAATGCTTCTAAGCGCTCTACGATTGCATCGCCATCAGGATTAGCTAAATGACGTACACGTCCACCTTCCGTTACTTTACTGCTAGGGATATATGGTAACCAATCTGGAAGTGCATCAAAACCTCCGATTAATTGCCATACTTGGGCAGGTGAAGCTGGAATTTCAATAGATGTAATAGTATTTGCCATTTTCATTACTCTCCTTTTTATTTAACGTTAATTGGTAGTGGTGCATTAACTGCAACTAATTTTTGTTCACGCATTTCTTCCCAGAACGCTGCTGGAATCACTGTTTTCAATGCAGCTTGGTCTTCTGCAATTCGTTCCGGTTTACTTGCACCTGGAATAACAGCAGCAACCGCTGGGTTAGCCAGTGAAAACTGTAAAGCAGCAGCTTTAATACTGATTCCATGACGATCGGCAAGGTTTTTCATTTTATTAACTTTTTCAATGATTTCTGGTGACGCTTTTTGGTATTCAAAGTGAGTACCTCCAGCAAGAACACCTGAGCTATATGGTCCACCAACAACAATGTCCATATTGTTTTTTACAGCCGCAGGCATTACGCGTTCTAACGCACGCTCGTGGTCTAATAATGAATAGCGACTAGCTAATAAAGATACATTTGGTTTTGCTTCTTCTAAGTCCAGCATAAGTTCAATAGCTTCTACTTTATTTACTCCAAGGCCCCAGCCTTTAATTACACCTTCATCACGCAATTGAGTAAGTGCACGGAATGCTCCTGTTCGAGCAATCTCAAATTGTGAAATCCACTCATCTCCATAAAAATCTTGTGCTACGTCATGAATATAAACAAAATCTAGACGATCTGTTTTTAAACGTTTTAAACTATCTTCAATAGAACGAAGAGTTGCATCCGCACTGTAGTCGTTGATGATTTTATTTTTACGACCAAATTCGAAAAGTCCGCCTTTTTCACCTAAATCACGTGTAGATGGATCTTCCAATTCATCTGAAATAATTCGACCTACTTTTGTACTTAAGAAGTACTCATCACGATTTCTTTTCGATAGTGCTTCACCAAGACGAATCTCTGCTAAACCAGATCCATACAGTGGAGCTGTATCAAAGTAACGAACACCATTATCCCAAGCAGCATCCACTGTTGCGATTGCTTCTTCCTCTGGAATATTACGGTACATATTACCTAGTGGTGCCGTACCAAAACCAAGTGTACCTTTTAATAAATCTTTCATTTAAAATCTCCTCCTAAAATCTATTTAAAAATGATGAATGAATATCAATTAATGTGACAAGGGCTGACCGATTAAAGCACGATAGTTATGAAAAATAACGTATATGCTTTTTAGTTCTACACTACTCATTTCCCTCTCACGTATGTAATTATGTCTTATCTACAACACAATAAAAAGTACGCACTTTAAAGTGTTATAGATACTAATAAGTAACAATTTTATGTTTCAACGTCTGTAGCTCCAAAATAAAATGATTTTATAAAAAAAACCTATTTTTGCGGAGATAACCGTAGAAATTATGAGTGGAACATAGAAAGTTGTTATTACTCTTCATTCAAAAAAGGCCAAAACGAACTGAAATATGTTCGTTTTGGCCTTTTTATCTTCTTTAAAAGATTACATTACATTTTGAACAAAAAGGAGCAGAATTCCCTTTTCTAATTTTCGCATCACATTTTGGACAATATACGTATCGTTCTTCTATCTTTTCTCGTTCTATCATATGTAATGATACTATTCTCATACTACACATGATTCCAATTAAAATAAGGCTAACAATGAGTAGCATTCCTCTCACTCCTCTCCTTTAAATTTTACCATAAAATAACAAACCCGATTCTCTCATCGAGAATCGGGTTTATATTTACAATCCTAACTTTGCCTTTGCACCGTCAGGAATTATTTCTTCTTCTATTTGTACCTTATCGTGCACAGACTTTCCTCTCGTAATTACATGCCAGTATGAACCTTTTTGCAATGTATCCACTCCATCAATTGTTATCTCTTTTTCGTTTCCATCCTTATCATATGTGTTCACTGTGTATGCACGGCCTTTATTTCCACCTAAATCTTTTCCATCGTTATCAATTACGGCATAACGATATTCTAATTTAAGAAACGGGTTCATGGAATCTACTGTAGCACTTCCACTTAATAAATATGTCGCTCCTGCGACGATAACAAGTAATGATCCAAAAATAAATCTTTTCATTTATATTCCGCCTTTTATTAAGTTTTCTTGAGAACATTTCTAAGTATAGTGCGCATTTCTTAATAAAAACTCGTACTGTTTCTTAACTTTTTCTTAATGTAGAAGAAATGTGGCGTTACATCTAGGTACATGAAATTATATCGGCGATTTTTCAAATATATCGAACACAACTCAAAATATATCAACGATTTTTCGAATATATCGACGTTTCGACAAGGAATATCGACTTACCGACAAAAACTGATAGTAGAAACAACAAAAAAGGCTGTCCAAAATGTATTTTGGAACAGCCTCCGCTACTTACTCACTACTGCACTTCTTTTTACATAAAACAAACTACCAATTAAAACGACAATTACGCCAAAATACACACCATACTCTATCGCAACTGCTACAATTCTTTCAATATGTTGTCCGAATAAAGAACCGAGCACAAAATAAATGAGCGTCCAAACAAATCCTGTCGTATAGGAATACAAAGCATATACCCGAAATGACATGTTATTCATTCCAACTACATACGGTACAATATGTCTTACAACTGGTATGAAGTAACTTGTAACTAACGCATAATGACCATATTTCTCTACCATTTGTTGAGATTTCAAAAGATATTTTGCCTTTTTCTTTTTCATTAGTTTATGAAGTACTTTTGTACCAAATATTTTCCCTAGTATATAACCTAAAGAAAGTCCGGATACAACTCCTAAATACGTTAATAAAAATGCAGGAATGATACTTAATATCCCTAGTGAAGAGACAAATCCGCCACTCATTACAATCATTTCGTCTGGAATTGGCATACCGATAATACCCAACCATAAACAGAAAAATAACGCCCAATAACCATACTGCTCAATATAGGATAATAATTCATGCAATTCCATTATGCATATACTCTCCTTAGCTCTTTTTTACAGCTAAAGACGTACGCTGGCGGGAAATTGAGCCACACTTTTTCTAATGTAATTTGAGGAAAGAAATGCTGTATAAATCCTTTTTTCACAAGTGAATATTGAAATGTTATGAATTCCCCATTCTCATGTATTGCTTCCATTGCATTATTTAAAATGCGTTTTGAAACTTCTTCTGGTAAAGAGGTAAAAGGTAATCCCGATAAGACATAATCCACGCATTCTATATGGAACTCTTCCATATACTTCTTTATATTTTCAGCTGAACCGTGTACAACAATAACGTTCTGCTCATCTTTATATTTTCTCTTTAACTCATTGCAGAACACTTCATTAATTTCAATAAGAAGAAATATTGTTCCCTTCTTTTTTCTCTTCATAATCTCCTTCGTAAAAACCCCTGTACCAGGCCCTAACTCTACGATGCATTTTGCTTTATTAAAATCAATTACATCTACCATTTTCTTTGCTAATATTTTTGAACTTGGCGCAACTGCACCAGTATGTTTCGGATGTTTAATAAATTCATGTAAGAATGTTATGAGCTGCATGTAAACCTCTCCTCATTCGTTCAATAGTTTTTAACTTGTTTTTAAGTATAACTATCGTTTCTTAACAAAAATTGAGGAGATTTCTTAAGATTTTATGAAGAATATATCATTTGTTCTTATATATAAACATCTCTCTTATATTCATTTATTCGGTATAATGGATATAAAAAATGAACTTTATGGAAGGTACCATCACTACGTCTATTTTCATACAACATCTGTAGAAATAAATCTGTCAATTACCTTTCATTATTATCCAACATATGTAATTATTTTGTATGAGCAAAGAAATTTAAATAATAAGAAATTTATATTTTGTAGAAACGAATATAGGTTCAAATATATTTCAAAACGATTTAAAAGGAGAAGATTATGAATAATTATATCGACATACAGCACTTATGCGACCTTGTACATAGCACTTTTCATGTACCTGTTCAATTTTTAGCTATTAATAAAAAAATTGTATATGAATCTACTTCTCATACGATTGGTAGTCCTTTTTATACTTCTAAAGAAGAACATCTGAATGAACTTTATCAAGAAAATGCTCCTTGTAATTTTCCAATTTTCAAAGGGAATAAGTACCTTGAGAATTTCATTAGCCTTCATAGATCATGAACATATAAAAGGAACAATTATACTCGGCCCTACTACTTATCCAAAAGTATCAGATGAAATGGCGATTAAACTTATGAAGTATTTCAACTGTAATGATAAAACGCAGCAAGGAATAGACTACTATCAATTTCTACCCGAGATGAAAAAAAGCACACTAATTGATATAAGTATTTGGTTACATTACGTCATTTTTAATGAAAAATTAGATCGCGATATTGTTTGGAAAAAAAATAAATTGCTCGAAGACGTTTCTTATAAAATCGTAAATCCTGATCTATACATTTCAAAACGTCTTCGGCATGATCCGCAACATTATGACATATCATTGGAACGTAAATTTTTTTCTGCAATTAAAGAAGGCAATAAAGAAAAAGTCATACAATATGCATATTCCTTCCCGCAAGAAGATTCAGCAATTTCATCTAAAGGAGATCAACTGAGAAACCAAAAAAATAATGGCATTATCGCCATTACGCTAGCTATTCGATATGCGATAGATGGTAATCTTCCATCACATGTTGCTTTTTCACTCGGTACTTTATATATCCAAACCATCGAAAAACTAGATAACATGTATTCCGTAAATAGATTAATTGAAGATGCATTATGTACTTTTGCAGAACGTGTAAAAGAATATAATAATCAAGCATATTCTAATGCCATTACTACATGCCTAAATCATATTCACAAACATATTTACGATGAAATAACTCTTAATGACCTTGCTAACCTTTTACATATTTCCCCTACTTATTTATCAAAGCTATTTAAAAAAGAAGTGGGAATTCCTTTAAGTGAATACATCCAGAGGGAACGAGTAGAAGAAGCCAAAAAGTTATTAACATTAACGACCTACCCATTATCAGATATTTGTGCCTGGCTTAACTTTAATGACCAAAGTTATTTCACAAGGGTTTTCAAAAAAATTACTAACATGACTCCTAGACAATATCGTGAAAATCATACCGTTATATAAAAACGCTTTCTTAATAGAGGGTGAGATAGTTGTCATACTTGCTCACCTTCCTCCATTTGATTTCCTCTCCTTCATCCAAAATAAAGTTTTAATCCTCTTCAAAAAAGTACAAAAATGACAAATAAATTACTATAAATAAGTGAATGAATTTGATAATTTTTTAGTACTAAGCAAATTCGGTTCCCAATCAGACATAATAAAACTAACACCAGGTACTTCGGAATGATCAGCAGTAGTTACTTCCATAGTGATTAACCTTCCTATATAGAAAATATATTGTTAGGAGAATAGAAAGCATGAGTAGTACAAATATATCAAAATCGGTTCAATTGACTAGTATGTCTAAACAATCTGCTCACATGAAAGAATCGGGAAAAGTATCACCATACGATGATAGAGAAAGAATTGAAGACACTTTATTACGCTCATTCATTTCAGAAAAACAAATATTGGTCACTTATTATAAAGATAATTATTTCCCTACAATGTATATGACTGTAATTGAATTAAACCCTTTGAAACGTTCTTTAATATGTATAGATACCTTTGGCCGTAAACATACCTTTAGTTTCATCGACATAATTGATGCACGTTAATTATTTCTATACAAAAAAGCCACTCACCTTGAAGTGCACCCCAATTGTTAGACACAGTCTAACAATTGGAGGTGCATTTTTTATGGCTAAATTTTCTTCAAAAGAAAAAATCCAAGCGGTGAAACGATATTTAGATGGTACAGAAAGTGGAAAAATAATTGCTAAATCTGTAGGAGTTAACCCTAGCGTACTTCGTGAGTGGATTAGACGATATGAGTCTTCAGGTGAAAAGGCCTTTGAAAAGTGCTATACATTCTACCCAGCGCAGTATAAACTAGATGTACTTTATTATATGAATGAACACGGGACATCTATCAGAGAAACAGCGGCACTTTTCAATATACCGTCTTATGAAACACTTCGGAAATGGAAAATAGCTTATGAAACAGGAGGATTGGATGCCCTACAATTAAAGAAAAAGGGGCGTCCAACCATGAAAGATAAAAAAATAAAACCAGTAGATGAAGGATCAATCAAAGCCTTACAAGCGGAAAATGAGCGTTTACGTATGGAAAATGCATATTTAAAAAAGTTGAATGCCTTAGTTCAAAACAAAGAAAAATCACCAAACAAGACAAAGCGCAAGTAATCTACGAGTTAAGGCATGAATTTCCTATCAAGGAGTTACTTCAACTCGCAAACATTCCACGTAGTACGTACTATTACTGGATGAAACGTTTTAATCGTCCTGATCCAAATGCGGAGGTAAAAGAACTGATTCAAGCTATTTATAATGAACACGATGGGTGTTATGGCTATCGTCGTATTCGTGATGAACTTATGAATCGTGGACACAAAGTAAATCATAAAAAAGTGTATCGCCTTATGAAAGAATTAGGATTAAAATGTCTGGTTCGTATGAAAAAATATCGCTCTTACAAAGGGACAGTTGGGAAAATTGCGCCAAATATTTTAAATCGCAACTTCCAAGCTGAAAAACCAAATGAAAAGTGGGTTACAGATATTACGGAGTTTAAATTATTTGGGGAGAAGTTATACCTATCACCAATGTTGGATTTATTTAATGGTGAAATTATCACGTATACAATTGGTCCCAGACCGACCTATTCCCTTGTTTCAACGATGTTGGACCAAGCACTTTATTGTGTAACCGATCCGGATAAACTCCTCATTCACTCTGATCAAGGTTGGCACTATCAAATGAAACAATACCGTCATTCTCTTAAGAATTGTGGCATAACTCAAAGTATGTCTCGCAAAGGAAACTGTTATGACAATGCCGTTATTGAAAATTTCTTCGGTATCATGAAATCGGAATTTCTGTATCGAAAAGAATTTGAAAATATAACACATTTCAAACAAGAATTAGCAAAGTATATAGAATACTATAACCATAAAAGAATTAAGGCAAAATTAAAGGGTATGAGCCCAGTACAATACCGGGCTCATACCCTAGAGGCTGCCTAATGAAACGACCTGTCTAACTTTCGGGGGTCACTTCACCTATAAAAATTAGGTAAATGGCTTTTTCCTTCCTCACAGCTTCACTTATTATTTCGCACTCACAATCTTATAATAAGAACGAACTGTTAAGAAGTAATATCCGATATAAATAGCGCCGTATACTCCAATACTAATTAGGAGTGGGATCATGATTTCATACGGTAATATGTTCCCTAAACCTTTTAGTGCAAACAAGCTGTGCAAAATTCCGATTACTAACGGAATAGCGAAGATAAAGCTTACTTGTTTTGCGATAGCTTTCTTCATTTCTTGCTTCGTTACACCAACTTTATGAAGGACAATGTAACGATCACGGTCAGCACTTGCTTCTGTTAATTGTTTAAAGTAAATGATTGAGCCTGTCGCTAATAGGAAGACTAATCCTAAGAATAACCCAATAAACATCATTAAGCCTGTCGTTTCAAGCCCCATTTGGAATCCTGTATAGAAATCGTTAAATGGTTTTAAAATTTCTGATTCACCAGCTGGCATAATGCTTGCTAATTTCGCTGTTAACTCTTTACTATTTCGCTCACCTTTTACATCAATATTTTTTACAGTGCGCGTTTCGTTTACTTGTTTCGCCTGCTCATATGTTTGATCAGGAACGATTACAAATAGTTCATTTAAGTTTGTAACACTTCTACTATTTACACCTTTAATCTTTAACTCTTTCGATTCATTTCCAACAGGGAATACAGCTGTATTTCCTGTGTAAAGGGGACCAAAATCAAGTGTTTCAATATATAAGCTATCATATACAAAAGCTTCATTCGCACTTAAATTTACAGGTTCTATATCTAAATGTTTCGCGATTGTATTAAAGTTTGATTGAGAAATAAGCTGGTACTGCTTCGTCACATTATAGTGTGTGTTCAGAACTTGATCCGCTCTTTCACCTTTAAATGTTCCTTTCACAGGAATCATTTCAACTTCTGATTCATATGTGACTGGATGATTATTCTTTTCTCCAGCAAGTATTTCATTTACTTTTTTATCTAATGCTGCATCTTTTTTCTCATAGGAATAACTATACGGCGCAGCAACTTTTGATTGCGTAAATGTGTTGTAATACATCGTAACTGACGTACCAACCGCCGTTAATGTTACTGCACTTAAAATAGCGATTGTCGCCAGTGATTTCGCATTTCCTTTAATGCGATAGAGTAACTGTGATGTCGTTACCATATTCATACCGTTATAAAACGCTGATTTATTATTTCTCGCACGTTTCAATATAAATACTGTGAAGAACATGAACAATAAATAAGTTCCTGCTACTGTCGCTAATAAAATGTATAATGCAACGACCATAAAGTCTGCATACATAACTGCTTTCATGTACATTAGCTCTAAGAAATAACCTGAACCGATTAAGAAAACTGAAATGAATGCCATAATAACAGATCCTTTTGGCATTGCTTCTCCTTCACGTTCTGCACGGAAAAGTTCAATTAGCTTGAATCGATAAATTAAACGATATCCTTGAAGTGATGTATATAAAATAATCACAAAGAAAATAATTGCTGTATCAATAATGGCAGCCATCGGTACTTCAAAATGAACATTTAAATTTAATCCCATCATATTTACTAATAACTCAAGGAATAATTTTGAAAGGACACTACCAATCGCAATCCCGATAATTAAAGACATTAACCCCATTAACATATTTTCATAAAAGAGCATTTTACCAATTTGTCTTTTACGAATACCTAATAAGGAATAGAGTCCAACTTCTTTTTTACGTTTTCTTGTAAAGAAACCGTTCGAATATATAATAAACACCGCTACGAAAATAATAAGCATCACACTGGAAACTTGGAATGCCCCGCTAATTTTTTTAGAAGCTTCCGCTGCTTTTTCCATTTGTGAATTATATTGCAGTGCTTTAAATGTAAAGTAAATAACGATACTAAAAATCATTGATGCAAAATATACAAAGTAGTCTTTAAAGTTCCGCTGTATGTTGCGGAGGGCAATGCTAGATAAGGTCATCAGCCATACCTCCGGAAATAGAAGACATTACATCAACGACTTGTTGGAAGAACTGTTTACGCGTTAACTCGCCGCGGTGCAATTCTTTATATAACTCACCATCTTTAATGAAAATAACTCGTTTACAGTAACTTGCCGCAAACGCATCGTGCGTTACCATTAAAATTGTAGAATTATCATATTCATTTAGCGACTTCATACTTTCAAGTAAATCTGTCGCTGATTTCGAATCAAGTGCTCCCGTTGGCTCGTCCCCGAAAATCATACTTGGATTTGTAACGATTGCACGTGATGCCGCACATCTTTGCTTCTGTCCACCAGATACTTGATATGGGAACTGACTTAAAATATGATCAATACCGAATTTCTTTGAGATTTCAAGAACGCGGCGATCAATCTCACTCGCTTTCACCTTTGATAACGCAAGAGGTAACGCAATGTTCTCTTTTACAGTTAACGTATCTAATAAGTTATAATCTTGGAAAATGAAACCTAAATGATCGCGGCGGAATAACGCTAACTTATCATCATTCATTTTCACAATATCTTTTCCATCAATTAAAATTTCACCGTTCGTCGCATTATCAATTGTAGAAAGAACGTTTAGTAAAGTCGTCTTACCAGAACCAGAAGGTCCCATAATTCCAACGAACTCACCTTCTTTTACTTGTAAGTTAATACCTTTTAACGCTGCAAATTTATTACCACCCGTGTCATATACTTTTTCAATATTTTTTGCTTCTAACACTGTTTTCATCTCGACATCCCTCATTTCATCTATTCTCTATTTTCACTATATACATTCTCTACTTTTTCCACTATCGATGTTTCTTACACAAACATGACAGTTATGTAAGACCAGTAAGCAAAGAAATCAAAATTTAACCTAATGAATCAAAGTACTTTGTTACTATAACATTGGGATATCATGCCATCCATTCATTCTCCTTACAGGAACATTACAATTTTGTAAGGTACAAAATGTACCCTACAAAGTTGTGCACGAAATGTCGGATGGAGCTATTTCGTTCCTGCTATTCTATGTACAGAGGAGGTCATCATATGGATTCACTTAAAAATATGAATGCTGCAATGCACTATATTGAAAACAACCTAACAAATGAAATTAATTTTAAAGAAGTTGCGAAGCTAGCTTACTGCTCGGAATATCATTTCAAAAGAATGTTTTCTTTTCTAGCTGGCATATCACTATCAGAATATATTCGTTGTAGACGTCTGACTCTCGCTGCTTTTGAACTAAAAAATAGCGATGCAAAAGTCATTGATGTAGCTATCAAATATGGGTACAACTCACCAGATTCTTTTGCGCGTGCCTTTCAGAACTTGCACGGCATAACACCTTCAGAGGCCCGAAATAGTAGTCATTCCCTAAAAGCCTATTCACCAATGACCTTCCAATTATCCATCCAAGGAGGAAATGAAATGAATTATCGAATTGAAGAAAAAGAACCATTTCGAATTATTGGTATTACAAAACGCATACCGATTGTATTTAACGGTGTAAATGAAGAAATTGCTTCTATGTGGAAAAGTTTAAATCCAGATGTCATTCAAACTTTAAAGTCACTTTCAAATATGGAACCTACTGGAATTATTAGTGCTTCTACTAACTTTTCTGAAGGAAGAATGGAGGAAAAAGGAGAACTTGATCACTATATTGGCGTAGCCACAATGAAAGATTGCCCAGAGCAATTTGCGCAACTTGAAGTTGCAGCTTCAACGTGGGCTATATTTGAAGCTGTTGGTCCATTTCCGGATGCACTACAAAATGTATGGGGACGCATTTATTCCGAATGGTTTCCTTCCTCAAACTATGAACTAGCGGAAGGACCGGAAATATTATGGAATGAACAGAAAGATATATCTTCTCCAAACTTTAAAAGTGAAATCTGGATACCGGTTTTGAGGAAATAAAAAATAAAGCTGCTTTTCCTTAAAAGGAAAAGCAGCTTTGTTTTACATTTTTAGTTCTTTTTTATAAGCGACATAGGAATATACCATCGTACCAACAACCAATACAGCAACAACACTTAACAAACTAATCACTTTCCACATTCCCGGTAGAAACGCCGAAATCATAATTACAATACCGCCAATCATCATAATCTTTGCCCCTAACCTATGTGTTTTTCTCCATACTTCCTCATTACTTAACGTCCACGGCGTTTTAATACCTATGAAGAAATTTGGTTTACATTGCTGCATATAATTGCCGAGTACAATAAAGAGTATACCGAGCATTATGTTCACAACAATTGCAATAGGAATGTTGTATCCTAAAGCATTTGCGAGTGCCATGATGTTATTAGCAAATAAGAATAATAAAATAGCTCCATTCATCATCATATATGCTTTCGAAAACTTGCCGTAATTCGCATATCTCGTATCTAATTTAGGTAAAACAATTGCTAAAATATATATAAATAACATAACTGCAACATCCAAAATCATCATGCCCATCTTCGACATATGTCCATCTACTTCACCCGAGACATTTATATGGCTCGGAACCTCTCCTGGTAAATAAGGCCACGCGACGCACCATGCAATAATCGTTAAAGCAATTAACAATAACGGAAATATATGCTTCCTCATTTCCCCTCTTCCCCCTTATTCGTAAATGTAAACACCCAAGTCAATAAATCTTGAAAGACCGTTGTGTTTAAAGAGTACATAACGAATTGACCTTTCTTCTCATCTTGAATAAGTTCAGCATTTTTAAGTGCGTTTAAGTGGTGTGAAATACTTGGTTTTGTCATATTGAAATGTTCAGCAATCTCACCAGCGGTTAGATCACCTTCTTTTAATAAGTCTAAAATTTTTCGCCTTGTTGGATCTGCTAATGCTTTGAACGCTTGATTCAATGTCTTTCTTCCTTTCACTAATTAGACATTTAGATATTTATCTAAATGTTAAAATGTTTTCAGTTAATTGTCAATTATATACGAGGCCCTTTTTACTTTCTCCGCTTTTGACCTATACTGTTTATTAGCTTATCTTTCAACATAATGAAAAGACTTGAAACACATGATACACTATATCTACAATTGTTTTTTAGGAGGAATATACATATGTATAAAATTTTAATCGTTGAAGACGATCCAAATATTTCATCATTACTACAATCTCACATTCAAAAATATGGCTATGAAGCTGTTGTTGCAGAGAACTTCGATGATATTATGGAGTCTTTTAACGCTGTAAAGCCACATCTTGTTTTACTTGATGTAAACTTACCAAAATTCGATGGATTTTACTGGTGCCGCCAAATTCGTCATGAATCTACTTGTCCTATTATTTTCATTTCAGCTCGTGCTGGTGAGATGGAACAAATTATGGCGATTGAAAGCGGTGCGGATGATTATATTACAAAACCGTTCCACTATGACGTTGTAATGGCAAAAATTAAAGGTCAATTACGCCGTATTTACGGTGATTATGCGCCAAATATTTCTGAACGTATCGTTGAAGTAGAAGGCTTAAAACTATTCCCAGAACGTCCTGAAATTCACTTCGGATCTGAACAAGTTCTTTTAACGAAGAAAGAAGCTATTTTAGCAGAAATGTTATTATCTAAATTCCCTCGTACAGCGAGCCGTGAAGATTTACTAGCCGCTCTTTGGGATGACGAGAGCTTCGTTGAAGAAAACACATTAAACGTAAACATTACGCGTCTTCGTAAAAAGTTCAATGAGCTTGGTATTGAAAATGCTATTGAAACAGTGCGCGGACTTGGGTATCGTTTTAACGCAACTTGGAGTGAATAAGCATGAAGCTATTTTTACGTGATCATTTTGCATTTTTTCTACTGTACGTATTAAACTTCGGTATCATTTTCGTTCTGTATGATGCAGTAGATGGATTTCAAAATAATAAATTTTACTTCGTCGTTTTAAGCTTATACTTATTTATTTGTTTCCTCGCTTACCGTTACGTTCGTAATCGTAGAATGTACCATAGATTAAGTGAACAACCAGAAAAAATGGAAGATGCATTTATTGAAAGAGCAACTGCTCCGATGCCTCACGGTGTAAATGAACTCGTGCGCACGCAGTATCGTCTATTCCAAAAAGAACTACAATCGTACGAAGTAAAACAACAAGAACATCAATTATTCATTAACCACTGGGTGCATCAAATGAAAACGCCCGTTTCTGTTATGCAACTTATGGTACTCGAAATGGAAGATGAACATTTAATTCCGAAATTCAAAAAAGAATTAGAACGTCTAAACCAAGGGCTTGATATGGCTTTATACATGGCAAGGTTAAATAACTTCCATGAAGACTTCCATGTTGAGACGATTTCATTAAAAGATACGGTAACGAAAAATATTAATGGATTAAAAGAACTATTTATCCGAAACGGAGTCTTCCCTGTTTTAGAAGTTCATTCTGATTTACAGGTTGCTTCTGATGCGAAATGGCTAAAATTTATCATCTATCAGTTAATGACAAATGCCGTTCGTTACTCTGGTGAGCGCGGAAAGAAAGTATTCTTATCCGCTTATCGAAACGGAAAAGATATTATTTTAGAAGTTCGTGATGAAGGTGTTGGTATTCCGCAAGAAGATATTCGACGAGTATTCGAACCGTTTTACACTGGGAAAAATGGTCGTACATTCGGAGAATCTACTGGTATGGGACTTTATATCGTAAGTAAAATTTGTGATTATTTAGGTCACTCTGTCAAACTAGATTCTGAAGTTGGGAAAGGAACGACGATTAAAATCATCTTCCACAACGCTGCAAATAATCAATCAGAACATACGGAGAAGGTGACCGAAGCATGATCGTGATATATGCAAGCAAAATGTATGAGAACTCACTCTCATACATTTTTTGCAATAAAACTACTTCTATATCTTCTAATCGGAGGTATAATTTATGACATTTTGGCAATTTGCATTTAAAAACGTCACGCGCAACTCGAGAGCTTATTTTGCTTACTTTGTAAGTAGTTCTTTTTCGATTGCCGTTTTCTTTTCATTTGCTGTTTACTTATTCCATCCGAAATTACAAAACTTTGGCACGGTCTCTGAAATTTCAGGATTAATGATATTTTCAGAAGTAGTAATTGTATTTTTTTCTTTCTTCTTTTTACTATATTCCATTGGCACTTTTTTAAAAGTTAGAAAAAAACAATTCGGCGTTTTGACCGTTTTAGGAATATCGAGAAAACAATTACACCGTCTCGTCTTCATGGAAAATATGTTAATCGGTATTTTATCTATCTTTTTCGGCATGCAGTTTGGACTTGTCTTCTCGCAATTTTTCTTATTAGTGACAGCAAAAATTACGCATGTACCGGGCATATATTTATACTTGCCTATTAACGCGTTTATTTTAACGACAATCGTCTTCCTTAGTCTTTTTATCGTTGTATCTACATTGACACCGATGCTCATTCGTACAAAAAAAGCGGTACACCTGTTAAAAACAAAGAGCGGAAAACAAAAAGAAAAAAAACCATCCATACTCGTTTCTTTATTTGGTGCGATTTGTTTATTTGGTGGCTATGCGTTAGCTGGAAATCCTAAATATTTCGTATCAGTAAGCCCACAAATAGGTGTTATATATATGGTTTCAAGTATTTTCGTCATTCCAACGCTCGTTACAATCGGTACATATTTCTTCTTTTCACAAATTAGTTTCTTACTTATTCATATTTTAAAGAAAAGAAGAAAGTTTTATATGAAACAGATTAATATGCTTTGGATTTCTGATTTAGCAAACCGTATTCGAACGAATATTAATATGCTTTTTATTGTAGCAATGCTATCTACTATCGCTTTCACAATGATTACGTTCCTATATGGGTTCGGAAAATTTATTAAGCTAGACGTTAATCGAACTTCGCCTTTCCCAATTTCTTATTTTTCTTATGATGCGAATCCTTTTGTTACAGAGCATTTAAATTGGCTTGAGCAACAATTAAAAAAAGAGCATTTTCCTTATGAGAAAATAACAGCTGATATGTATGAAACACCGCTAGAAGAAGATAAAGGTATAGCTATTTATAATGACGTATACGCAATTAAGCAAAGTGACTATAACAAACTTGCGAATTCTTTACGAATGAAACAACTATTTATAAATGATAACGAGGCATATGTTTTAACGGGGACGTCTTATATCACTATATTCAATGAATTTGAGCAAAGCTATAAAAGAGATTACATTACACTCTCTAGTACAAATACGAAATTAAAAGTAAAAGGCTATGAACAGATCCATGCAATTCCATCTGACTTTTCATATCAAACGATCGTTTTGCCTGATATTGTTGTGAACAACTTACCTAACTCGGTAAAGCATATATCGGCATATAATTATAAAATTCAAAATTGGGAACAGACATATGAAATTGCTGATACTTTTATAGAAAAAGTGCAAAAAGATCGCAACAACTCCCAATATGAAGGGACTCTTATTCGACTATTTGAATCAGCAGGATCGTTATACAGAATAACATCTGGTAGTGCTGCATACTTCCTAATTGGAACATTTTTAGGAGTTATTTTCTTCATTGGAGCCGGTAGCGTTCTTTACTTTAGAATGTATACAGATTTGACGAACGAACAAGAGAAATATATAACGATTTCTAAAATCGGTGTAACAGGTGCAGAGATGAAACGATCTGCAACCATACAACTTAGTATTTTATTTTTCGTTCCGTACATTATGGCATCCATTCATACAATGTTCGCAACGAAAATGCTACAAGATGTAATTGGCTTATCTTTGTTCAAAGAAGTTTCAGCCGTTCTTATTATTTTTGGATTCGTTGAAATTGTATTTTTCTTATTCATTCGCTCACTTTATATGCAGAAGTTATCACAATATACTGATACACATTAAAAAGGTTATTACATGAAAAAGGTGGGATCTCTTCCCTCCTTTTTCATGCCCATTATATTAGGAGGTTTAGGTGAATGACATTTTGGCAGTTTGCATTTAAAAACGTCACAAGGAACGCCAGAGCTTATTTCGCCTATTTTGTAAGCAGTGCATTTTCCATTGCAATTTTTTTCTCGTTTGCAGTTTATTTATTTCATCCTAAATTGCATATGACAGGCGTGAATGCTGCTCTGAACATATTAATGACAATTTCAGAAATTGTCATCGTATTCTTTTCATTTTTCTTTTTACTATATTCAATCGGTACTTTCTTAAAAGTGCGAAAAAAGCAATTTGGGATTTTAACAGTACTTGGCATATCCCAAAAACAATTAAAGAGACTCGTATTTCTAGAAAACATGCTAATTGGTGTTCTTTCCATCTTTTTCGGCATTCAACTTGGACTTGTTTTCTCGCAGTTCTTTTTATTAGTTACCGCCAAGATTACACATGTTCCTGGTTTATATTTATATTGGCCAACAGCTGCCATTATTTTAACTATGATCATTTTTCTAGGACTCTTCATTCTCGTCTCATCGTTTACGCCGATGCTAATTCGGACGAGAAAGGCTGTACGTCTTTTAAAAGAAGGAACAAAACAAAAAGAAAGAAAAGCATCTGTGCTCATCTCTCTATTTGGTGCGATATGTTTAATATCTGGATACGTGCTAGCAGCCAATCCGCTATATTTCATGTCGCTTGGCGACGTAGTTGGGCTTTTGTACGCCACCACCAGTATATTTCTCATTCCGTCACTTGTTACAGCTGGAACATACTTTTTCTTTTCACAAATTAGTTTTTTACTCATTCGTATATTAAAAACGCGAAGAACATTTTATATGAAGCGAATTAATATGCTTTGGATTTCTGATTTAGCAGCGCGCATTCGGACAAACATTAACATGCTCTTTATTGTAGCGATGCTATCAACACTTGCTTTTACTATGATTACATTCTTATATGGATTTGGTAAATTTATGAAGTTCGATACAGTAAGAGAAAACCCTTTTCCTTTTACATATTTATCACATACTGAAAATACGTTGGCGGATGAACATTTAAACTGGTTAGAACAAAAATTTAATGAAGAGCACTTTACTTATACAAAATTTAAAACGGATATATATGAAGTATCTTCAGCTGAAAATAACACGCAGCTCTATTATGCCATTAAGCAAAGTGACTATAATGTACTTGCTAAAGCTTTAAATTGGGAGACACTCACGGTAAATAAGAATGAATCTTATATTCTTATGAAAGACTTAGATGATCAAGTTATTGGAACGCTTCACAATAAAGACAAGAAAAATACTCTTACACTTACGCAAAACAATTTACAACTACAAGTGAAAGAATATAAAAGTTATAATCCATTCCCAAATCGCTTAATATACCAATTGCTCATACTATCTGATGAAAATGTAGAAGCATTATCCACTGTTTCAAAACAGATGAGTGTATATAGCTTTAAAGTTAAGGACTGGGAAAAAGCTAATAACATCGGCGCGGTATTCATAGACAAAATTAATACCGACGGGAACAACATTCAAGCAGAACACCCGCCTTTCCATGCAAGTGAAGCGAGCGATTCTCTATACACAACAAAACAAAATGTCGCTTCGTTCTTCTTAATTGGTACTTTCTTAGGTGTTATTTTCTTTATTGGTGCTGGCAGTGTTCTTTACTTCAGGATGCATACAGATTTAACAAATGAACAAGAAAAGTATGTAACGATTACAAAAATTGGTTTAACAGAAGCCGAAATGAAACGATCTGCTACAATTCAACTTGCGATTCTATTCTTTGTCCCGTACATTATGGCATCAATTCATACGATGTTTGCGACAAAGATGCTGCAAGAAGTTTTACATCTCTCGTTCTTCGCTGAGATTACAGTCGTACTGATGATTTTTGGAACAGTTGAAATTTTATTTTTCCTTTTAATTCGTTCCTTCTATATGCAAAAATTATCACACCATATTAAGTTTTAAAGGATAGAAAGGTGATTATTATGGAAGAAGTGTTACACATTAAAAATGTCTCAAAAGTGTATGAAGGAAAGATCCCTCATACTGCTTTAAAAAATATAAATTTACATGTAGATAAAGGTGAATTCGTTGCGATTATGGGACCATCTGGTAGCGGTAAATCTACATTTTTAAACGTTATTTCTACCATTGATTCTCCGACTGCTGGTGATGTCGTGATTAATGGAAAAAAACCGCACACATTTCGTAGAGAGAAGTTAGCTATTTTCCGCCGCCAAGAGCTAGGATTTGTTTTCCAAAATTTTAACCTACTAGATACACTAACAATCGGTGAAAATATCGTACTACCTTTAACATTAGATAATGTTCCTTTAAAAGAAATGGATGAAAAGCTTGATAACATTTCAAAGAAACTTGGAATTGATCATATTTTAGACAAGCGTATCTTTGAAGTGTCAGGAGGACAAGCACAGCGTACCGCAGTAGCACGTGCTGTTATTCATCATCCTTCACTTTTACTTGCCGATGAACCGACAGGAAATTTAGATTCAAAAGCGGCAATTGACGTGATGGAACTATTTACGAAATTGAACAAAGAAGAAGATGCAACAATTTTAATGGTTACGCACGATCCATTCGCAGCAAGTTATTGTAACCGCGTCATTTTTATTAAAGATGGCGAACTTTACAATGAACTACACCGCGGATTGTACCGTGAGAAATTTTATCAAGAAATATTAGATGTTTTAGCATTACTAGGAGGAAGACGTGGATGACATTTTGGCAATTCGCATTTAAAAATGTCTCCCGTAATTCAAAAGCATATTTCGCCTACTTTGTAAGTAGTGCGTTTTCTATCATGGTTTTCTTTTCATTTACTGTATATGCATATCATCCGCGGTTACAAAGTGTACAAAGTTTCCAAGAACGTGATCCTCTAATGAACTTAGCTAGTACAGCGCAGTTGGTTATCGTTATGTTCTCGTTCTTCTTTCTCTTATATTCAATTGGAACATTTTTAAATGTACGGAAGCAGCAATTTGGCGTTTTAACTGTTATCGGTATATCTCAAAAACAATTAAAACGTCTTTTGTTTACTGAAAATATGATTATTGGAATGCTTGCTATCTTTGCAGGTATTCAAGGCGGTCTTGTTTTCTCTAACTTTTTCTTACTCGTTACTTCTAAATTAACAAGTGCAAAAGGCCTCTATTTATATTGGCCAACAGAAGCTATTATCGTTACAACCGTAACTTTTATTATTTTATTTTTCATCGTATCTACGTTTACACCAATGTTTATTCGTACTCGAAAAACAACGCAGCTTATTAAGGGAGTTAACAAAGAGAAGAGCGAAAAAAGACCATCTATACTCATTTCACTATTTGCTTTAACTTGTCTAGGACTATGTTATTATATTGCCGGTTATCCGCAAGGCTACATAACAGAAAAAAATGCCCAAAATGGATCTGTATTCTTAATTATGTTATCTATTTTACCGCTTGTAGTAATTGGGACGTATTTATTTTTTTCACAAACATTTCTTCTCTTTATCTATATTTTAAAGAAACGAAGAAAGTTTTATTTGAAACAAATAAATATGTTATGGATTTCAGATTTAGTTTCTCGTACCCGCAGTAATATTAATGTACTCTTTATCGTTTCTATGCTATCTGCACTTGCATTTACGATTATTATCGGGTTATTTGCTGCAAACAATCATACGAAAGCACCCATACTAGAACGATATCCTATACCATTCACCTATACATCAGAAGGTATTAATGTATTTGAACAAAAGCATATTACTACGATTGAAACTGAACTTACAAATGCTAATTTTCAATATGACAAATATAAATTTACCGTTTTAAAAGATACAGCTTCAAAAGAATCAATTGCCATTATGAAAATGAGTGATTATAACGCAATAGCAAAGCAATTAAACAGGCCAGAAATCACTCTCGAATCTTCACAAGTTTATAATATTTCTCGCTATTCACCAGCGTTATTAAATCTCGTATCTAACCCATTTGCGAAGCAGGGCACGATTACACTTGGCTCTAATAAAAAGGAATTTCAAATTAAAGGTTTTATTAATAGAGGAATTGAGCCCCCCTTTGCATTACCTCACTTAATAGTGATGCGAGATGAAGTAATTGAAAATATGGTTCCTCATATTGAAACAATTACAGTTTATAACTACTTCGTGGAGAATTGGGAAAATGCAATTGTCCCAACAAAAAATATATTAAAAAGCTTAAATCATGATGAAGAAGCTTTGTATGAAGCACATAAGGGTGAAGAAGATTTCATTAAACCATTTCATATTTATACAGCTACGGATGAACTGGTTCATAGTAAAGGAAATGCAGTTGCTCAATTCTTTATTTGGGCATTTCTCAGCTTTATTTTCTTTATCGGTGCAGCTAGTGTTTTATACTTCCGTATGTATAACGACTTAACGAATGAAAAACAAAAATATATTACGATTACAAAGCTTGGATTAACTGAGTCAGAAATGTTTCGCTCCGCAACGATTCAATTAGGAATTTTATTTTTCGTCCCTTACATTGTTGCTGGTGTTCATACATTATTTGCGGTTAAGTTTTTACAAAGCATGCTCGCTTTTTCTTTACTAAAAGAGCTATTAATTGTACTCACTTTCTTTGGGATTATCGAGATTATTTTCTTCTTCTTAATCCGATCTCTGTACATTAATAAATTATCACAACACATAAAAATATGAATAAAATGGCCTTGTGCGTATTGCACAAGGCCATTTTCAATAGTTTTTAACTAGCAGCAATATCCGCCGTAGCCACCATATCCGTAGCCGCCGTAACCGCCATAACCACAACTGCCACCGCCGAAGCAGCTAGCACCGATGATAATTAATAAAATAAACAATACGATTAGAAGCGCAAAACCGCCTCCGCACCCATGTCTGCGGTTACAATCATCATGTCTGTGTTCACACTTTTCGCTCATTACTCTATTCCTCCTTTAGTATCATTCATAACAAGTTCACCTTGCTCTAAATGAGGGGATTCCATTTATATTATGTTTTCAGGGCGAATAGGAAGCTTGGCTTGCTTAAAAACGGGCTTGTTTTTAGAAATGGGCTTTATCAAAAAAAAGATACCTGTTAAGGTATCTCCTAAATAAACATATTCAATAAAAGCGCAAAACCAAATGCAATAAATGATAACAATGTCTCGAGTACCGTCCACGTTTTAAACGTTTCCTTCACCGTCAAACCTAAATACTCTTTTACAAGCCAGAACCCTGCATCATTTACGTGAGAAAACATTAATGAACCTGCTCCGGTTGCAATAACGAGCAACTCTAAATTCACACCAGACATGTGCTGAATAACTGGTGAAACAATCCCTGCTGCTGTCGTTAATGCTACTGTCGCTGAACCTGTTGCAATTCGAATTAATCCAGCTACCATGAAAGCTAATACGATTGGTGATAACGATATATGTTCTGCCATTTGCGCGATCGCCGTTCCAACGCCGCTTTCAATTAATATTTGTTTAAATCCACCGCCTGCACCGATAATTAAAATAATGGAACCGACCGGTAATAAACTTTCGTCTGTTAATTTTTTAATCATCTTTTTATTAATTCCTTGTCTTATTCCAAGTAAATAAAATGCTGCGAAACATGAAATAAGTAAAGCAATTACTGGACTTCCAATAAATACAAAAAATTCAGTCATCTTTTTCGGTAATGAAATATATGGTGCAACGACCGATAAAATCATCAATACAACTGGTAATAAAATAATAAAGAATGAAACTTTACGACTCGGTAAGTCAGTTGAGACAGTCGTAACTCGAATAAGCTCTGGTTCATTTTCAGGTATAACCCTTTTATGTACCCACTTTGCAAATATCGGTCCTGCGATAATGGCTGTTGGTAACGCGATAAGTAATGAATATAAAAGTACCTTTCCTAAGTTCGCGTTATAAATACCGATTGCTGTCATCGCCCCTGGATGTGGTGGCACGAGCCCGTGAACAATAGATAACCCCGCAATAACAGGTAAAGCAATTAATAATATGTTTTGCTTCGTTGTTTTTCGAATTGAAATAACAAGTGGTAATAAAATGACAATCCCTACTTCAAAAAAGACGGGAATCCCTATAACAAACCCTGCAAATAACATAGCCCAAGGTAATTTTTTTACGCCGAAAAATCGAATAAAGAAATCTGCCACTTGCATGCCTGCCCCTGAATCAGACATCATTTTCCCTAAAATTGTTCCGAGAGCTAAAATACCAACTAAATGCCCTAGTACACTACCAACACCAGTTTCATAGGCAGTCACTATTTTCGTTAAGTTCAGTCCAGACATAATAGCTAAAAATAAACTCGCAACTGTTAAACTAATAAATGCATGCCATTTCCACCATGATACCCCTAAAATAACAATCGCAATTGCAAGTAACGTGACGATTAATAAGTATATATCCATCTCTCATTCCCCTTACTTTATAAAAAAAGAGGGAACATCCCCTCTTTTTTTATACGTCATAATTCACTACATAATGCTGCATTTCTGTATTGTAGTAGCCTTCGCTATATTCAATTACTTCGCCAACTTCATCGTAAGAATAGCGCATTCGTTTTAATAACGCTGTGCCCTCTTTTTCACCTAACGCTTCTGCAACGAAACTAGGCGCAAGTCCAACAGCGAATTCATCTCTGAAGTTTTCTAAATGAATGCCTCGGTCTTCAACTAAATCATAAAGCGATTGCAAGTCAAAGTCCGATAAATCTGTACTTGCCATTTTCGCTGAGAAATAGTGCGTATAATGAATGTACGGTGCATCATTTAACGTATATAAACGTTCAATACGAAAACTCTCTTTACCGAATAATCGAAATGGCACTGTTCCTTCTTCATTCTGAACAATTTCTGCTTTTAGCAATTTTTTCTGTACTTTATATCCTTCTTCCACTAACACTTCAGTAAATTTCTTACCCTTTGACAGTTTTGTCGCAGAAGTGTTACGGATCACTTTCGTTCCTTTACCGCTTTTCTTTTCCAAATATCCTTCTTGAGCGAGTTCTTTAATCGCATTTCGTACTGTAATTTTACTTACTTTGAACTCTTCTTCTAACTGTGGTTCGGAAGGAATATTTGTATGAATCGCATATACACCATGCAATATTCGATCACGAATAATGTTTTTTATTTGTAAATATAATGGTCCTTTTTTCCTCGTTACGTTCACCGTTACACCCACTACCTTTCTACATCACCTACTGATGCCGTCATTGCCCGAAGTATATCCTTCTCTGATGACATTGGCGTATCACCGACGATTGTATGTGCAAGCATTCCAGCTGCTGACGCAAATGAAACAGCTTTCTCTGGTGCAAACTCTTCTATCTCGCCATGAATAATCCCGCTCGTATAAGCATCTCCAGCACCTATTCTATCATATACAGAAAACGTAAGTGTTTTTGCAAAAGTGAACGTACCATCTTTACATATAAATCCGCGCAGCGAGTGTGTGTTATCACTATTAATAGAGCGATGTGTACCAGCAATTGTAGTGATATGATATGTTTCAGCTACTTGTGGAATAAGGTCAACAAGTTGAGCTTCTCGCTCTGTCTCTTCTGTTTTCATTCCAAGAACGAACATCGCATCTTTTTCATTCATCATTACAATATCAGCTAGCCCTAACATTTCTTCATAATGCGGTTTCGCCTGTTCATATCCATCTTCTCCCCAAAGCGATGGACGATAATTGCAATCAAAAACGACAGTGCCTCCGTTTTGTTTCACTGCTTTCGCTAAAGATTTCATATGATGGCGCACAGTATCATTCATCGCAAGTGTAATCCCGCAAAAATGAACGATATCAATTTCCTTCGCGATTTCTTCAAATTGATACATTTCTTCACATGCCGTATTAAAGCTACTTTCTAATCGATTCGAATATGTAACGCGGCTTGCACGTGCCCCAAATCCATTTTCTAAAAAGTACATACCGACATATTTACCGCCTCTTGAAACAAACGAGGTTTGCACACCTAACTTTTGAATGTAAGATAATGCAGCATCCCCAACCGAATTTTCCGGTAAAGTTGAAATAAGAAGCCCTTCATGCCCGAGATGAGAAAGTGCTGCCGCAACGTTCAGACCTGTACCAGAAAAGGAGTATTTTAATGTATTAGCTTGCGATAACAATTCATATCCTGGTACTTGCAGGCGCATCATTACTTCGCCAAATGCTGCAATTTTCTTACGCATATTGATCAACTAACTTCTTCACGACTGCTAATAATTCACGTACATCATCTGTTTTCGTATTACCAGTTTCCTTATCAATAATAGAAGAGTACACGTGCGGAATAACTTGCTCTACATTTGCTTCAAGCGCGATACGTAAAATTGTTTCAAAGTTTTCTTTATCAATTCCGCCTGTTGGCTCTAATGCGAATCCTTCTTCTGCACAAGCTTTCGCAACTGCACGATATTCTTCTTCATGAGCTAGCCCTTTCATTGGGAAGTATTTCAATGAATTTCCGCCCATATCACGTACAAGTGCGATCGCTGTTTTAATTGGAACGATTGCTTTTTCTTCTCCAGCTGCACTAATTGGACCAGTAGAAATATTTACGTACCCTACTTTTCCTGTTGGCGATACTAAACTATTAATCCAACTATCTTTTCCGCCAAGATTTGCACGTGTTGCTCCAACTGAAGGGAACACTTGATTAATATGGCTACCAGGATAATGCTTCGCAATTTCAGCTACAACTGCTGCTTGGCGATTATCTCCTGCTCCTAGTCCGATCGATACAGCGTCATCAATTTCTTTTCCATATGCTTTCATCGCTGTAACAGCTTCTTCTACTGTTGGATAATCTTTTGATAATACACCTACTACTACATAACCTTCTGCTGCTTCAAAAATATCTTTCGCATTTTCGATATTGTTCGCTAATACATTTAATGCTACGCGGCCTTTATAAAAACGTTTTTGAATGTTTGTCATTTTAGTTTCCCCCTACAATTTCTCTCAATTTTTCTTCAATCACATGTATGTCATCACCTTGAAGTGGACGTGGATCAATATCAAAGAATCCTTGTCTTACTCCGTAATCACGTGTATAAATCGCGATTTCCCCTTCGCGTAATGCTGTCACAACGTCTTTTGCCGATTTATTTAACTCTTTTTCGTTAATCTGAATACGAGCTCTAAAGATTGCTCTTCCCGCTTCATCTTGAACAATCGTTACATTTACACCGTTTAATTCTTTTAGCGGCATAAGTACTTGTAACAACTCTTTTTCTTGCTCACTCTTATCTTCTTTTACTCCGTACTCATCAAGCGCTTGAAGTAAGCCAAATGTTGTTTCTTTCCCAACTTTCATACTTCTTCCGATACAATGTAATTGCACTTTCAGCCACTCAATATATTTTCGTTTCCCGCCAACAATACCAGAAGTAGGTCCTTCAATTGCTTTTGAACCGCTATAAATGGCAAGGTCTGAATACTTCACATATTTTTGAATGTCTTCTTCAGCTGCCGCATCAACGATAAGTGGTACGTTATTTCGCTGCGCAACTTCCCATGCTTCTTCAACAGAAATCATATTTTTTTGCACGGCATGATGTGATTTTACATAAAGAATCGCTGCTGTATTTTCACCAATTGCATCTTCAATATGTTCTGCTTTCCCTTCATTTGCGTAGCCAACTTCTACAAGTTTTCCTCCGCCTAAGTAAATCATCGTTTCAACAGGAGCACCATACTGAACGTTATGACCTTTTAACATAATCACTTCATTTTTCGCGATGACCTCTTGATGAAGTCTTTCACTTTTACGGCGATTTCCTTCTGTCACAATTGCTGCGATAGAAAGCGCAATTCCGCTCGATGCTGAATTCACAACAACCGCTGCCTCTGCATCTAGAATTCTCGCAATATGATCTCCTGCTTTATCTACTAAATCAGCAATTTCCACATAATTTTGTCCCCCATGTTTCATTGCATCCATAACTGTATCTGTCGGAGCGGATACACCTAAAATACTCATTCTACCGCTCGCATTTATTACTCTTTTTAATCCGTACTTAGCATTCAATGAATAACCCATTGACTACAACCCCTTTCGTATCAATTCTTCTTTCAGCAATGCGCTGATCCCCTTCTGAATCTATTAACGTAATCTTCTCATCTTTCACCGTAAATAAAGTTAAATTTGCAATATCCCCTTCTTGAATACGGCCAAGCTCAGGTTTCTTAAGCCATTCTGCCGCATGTTTCGTCACCGCATCAATCACTTCTTCTAGCGGATAACCTAAGTAAAGGAATTTCGAAAGAACATGAGCCATACTATACACTGGACCGTGCACGCGATTCTTCCGGTAAATATCTGTACTAATTGTATTAAAGGCAATATCGTGACGCTTTGCTGCCTCTGCTACTTTAAAAGAAAAACTAGCATTACCATGCCCAACATCTAAATGAACGCCGCGATTCACTGCTTCTAGTAACACAGGTAGCGGTTTACCTTCTTCATCAAACAAATTATTTTCTTTCCCGTTTAAGTAATGTGTAATAACATCATCTTTTTCTAAAAGAGGTACAACTTCCTCAATGCGAGGAGGCGCTGAACCGATATGTACCATAATCGGTAATGATGTTTCACGTGATAAAGAGCGCGCTACATGCAGCGGTTCAATTCCACTATCACAAACGACGCTTTTACTCATTCTCGCCTTTAACCCAACGATTACATCTTTATACTTTTCTACTGCTTCTATTACTTTCTCTTTATCGATCCATTCCATATTGGATAATTCATCAATTCGTTTCAAACCGATGCGAGAAATATTTAAAAAGGCAAATAAATTCGTTTTCGCCTGCTCTCTATTTTTTACTAAATCTGCAATGCGATCAGCTCCGCAGCTACCCGCATCAACAATTGTCGTTACCCCTTGTTTAACGCCAATTTCATCCACCTCATCGCCATACGGATCAAACTCTGGAAAAGCATGAACGTGCAAATCAATCCAACCACTCGATACGTAAGTACCTGAGTAATCAAGAACCTTTCCACCCTCTCCAGCACCTGCTTTCGTCACCTGTGCGATTTTATTATTTTCAATTACAATGTCAATCTCTTCCCCGTTCACACGTTTCACATTACGTAGTACGAATCGTTCTGTCATTGTACTTCCACCCTTTTCTATAAGAAGCCATAAGAATACGCTTACATTAAAATTTCATTTTATATATCTTTCACACGTTTAGCGTAACACAAAAAAAGGGAGAAGTAAATATAACGTTATAATGTTTAATTTTATATTACTTTCTTCTCTACTTTTAAAATGAGAGTTTTCATTACATATTCGGACAACCTATAAGTAGGAGGGATATTCTTGGGATTTCGAATTTTATTATTTATAACCTTAGTCACTTTGTATGTACCAACAACGATTAGCGCAGCCCCTCCATCACTCACGGCTGCATTTATCCGGGATCATCAGCTATGGATAAAGAAAGGAAATCAAGAAATACAAATCACAAAGAATCGATATGTGTATTCTCCAAAATGGTCTTATGATGGTAGGTTTATTGGTTATATTGATAGTGATGAAACGGGTAAAAAATCTAACCTATTCATCTATGATACGAAGGAGAAAATAAACTATCAGCCTTATGTAAGAGTCGTAACATCTGACTTTAAGTGGTCGCCAAACAAAAATCAATTGGCTTACACTGATCAAGGTTTATTAAACGTTACAAAAATAAAAAATGGTCGCCCGCACGGTTTTGAAAATGTATCACTTGGGGTTAGTGATTTCGAATGGTTCCCAAATGGAAAGGAATTTATTGTTTCCTCACAATCCTGCTTGCGTCCGACTGGATGGGGCAAGGTTCCACTTTATAAAATTCCAGTCGATGCAAATCTTGCTAAAGATAAAATAAAGCCTTTTTATACGATTCAAACAAATGAAACTGATTTATTTGCGGTGCATACTAACTATTTCAAGTGGAGTTCTGATAGAAAGTGGCTTAGTTTTTTGGCCAGTCCTACTGCCTCCTTGGCAATGGATAGTAATACATTATGTGTTATCTCATCAAAAGGGACACACTTTCGAACGCTTGGTAACATGCTATGGTTCAAAGACTGGATGAAGTGGGCTCCATCAGCCAATCAACTGGCCTATATTTCAGGAGAAGGAAGGTTTTTTGTAGAAAATAAAAAACTCACAATTGCAGCAATGGTAACAGCAAAACAACAAAAGGAATACACACCTATAGGTTATGTAGACCTTGATTTAGAATGGCTTTCACCAAACAAAGTCGTTGTGGCTCGCGCAAAAGAAAACAAGGCATGGAAAGAAGGTCCTGTTCCGACGATGTTTACAACACTTTATATGATCAATATAAAAACAGAAGAACAGCGACAAATCTCATTCCCAAAACAGAATGAACGTGATGAAGACCCTCAAGTTATTGGACCTTATCTTACTTGGCTTCGCAAGAAAACAAATGTATATAAAGGCGATGTCTGGATGAAGGATAGCTTCCATAGTCAGGAGTATATATGGCTGAAAAATGTTGATGAAGCTCCGATTTTTTTACTCTGAATAAACGTCATTGAAAATGTACGAATTACAATCCTCGTCATATAAAGGTTACTTCTTCTATTATTTAGGAATGTACTTGTTCCTCTATTTTGATTCTCCCACGATAGAGCACTATTATGGGAGAATCAAGATTATCTATTCCTGAACCGTCACAATAACCCCATCCATATTGTTTCCCGAAATTTCATACTGCTTATTCACCGGAACATTCACTTTCATGTTTCCGGAAACTTTATAATAAGAAACCGTATATTGCTTACCTTCCACATCGGTTGTGATTTCTTTTTGCTCTTTTAAGAAGTCTAAGTATTCCTCTAATGTAATTTTCTTTTTTTGCATAATTGCACTATGAGGTAGGCCGACATAACGGATGTGCCATGGCTCATATTGAATGCCTGTAATGTTACTTTTATTTTTCGGATAGCGTAAAACAAATCCGTGCTTCCATACGTTCTCTTCAATCCATTTTCCTTCAGGCGCTTTTTCCATTTTCTTTTGCGTTGAACCAACGTCCAGTGATAACCCTAAATTATGTTCACTATATCCTGCTGGGAGTGCATAATCAGATCCCATTTTTTCATATAGCTGTCTTTGCTCTTGGAAATCTCGATAGCCGCTATTCATTAAGAAATGTTGTACGCCATCTTTTCCAGCCGCATCGACAACGTTCAAAAACTTTTTTACAACATTTTTTGATAAACGAAGGTTTCTATCAAATATTACGTAGCCTCTCACTAACTCACTATTATGATTTACATTTATAATATCAGACCTAATACTATCTTTTTTAACTGGATAATCCCTGTTAACTAATAATAAATCGCCCTTATAAATTTGTTCCTTCGTAATCTCTTTCTCCTCGGTATTTGCTGCCTTTACTAGCTCATCTTTCTCGACAATTTTAACGTCGATTTCCTTTTGAAATAACGGTGATATATAAACGCCTACACATACTGTGCACGCTATAAAAAAAGAAATAAATACCCACTTTTTCATTTCTAGTTCCTCCTTAACGTAACTTACGTATAGAATAGAAAAAACTATTAAAATAAAAAGTGGGGTAAAGTTTAAATTTTTATTAAATTGTTACGTGCTCTTCTTTTGGCAATCGCACTTCAAACATTGTTCTAACTATATTACTTTCAGCAGAAATCGTACCGTTATGCTGTTCAACAATATTTTTCGCAATAAACAGTCCAAGGCCTGTCCCGCCACGGTTCTCTGACCTCGATTTATCACCTGTATAAAACATATCAAAAAGATACGGTAAGTCTTCTTCTGGAATGCTATCTCCGTAATTCATAACTTGTACGACAACTTCTTCATTATCGATATACCCATTCAAATCAACAAATTGCCCATCATATCCGTAACGAACAGCATTTGTTAACAAGTTTTCAAATACTCTAGCTAACAATTTCCCATCACCATTAATCGGCAAATGAGGATCAACATTCAATCTAGCTTCTAAATGATGTTTTTCTAATAACGGATACAATTCCTCATCTAGCTGTATAAGCAGCTCACTTATATCAATCGGCTTTTTATTTAGTTGTAACATGCCATAATTCATACGTGTAATTTCAAATAATTCATCAATTAAGCTTTCAAGCCTTTGCGATTTCGTATATGCAATCGTGGAAAAATGTTTAATTTGTTCTTTTGTTAAATTTTCATCTTTAAGAATTAAATCTAAATAACCTAACACGGATGTTAATGGTGTCCTTAAATCATGAGCTAAGTTCACAACGAGCTGGTCTTTACTACTTTCAGCAAAGTCTCCTCTTTCCACCGCTTCTTTTAACTTTTCACTCGCAACATTTATTTCACGCGCGATGTCTCCAAATTCATCATTTGATGAAACTTGAACTCTATTCGTAAAGTTACCGTTCGCAAGATGATGAATCCCGTTAGAAATCTCACTAAAATACTTTAAATACGGTTTTGTCAAAAAGAAGAAAAAGATAATAGACAACGGGATAAAGAAAATTAAAAAGAAGTTAATGTCTCCAAATTCCCTTACGATTGACCTAAATTGTGCTAAAGGCTCTTCGTAGCGAACCATCGTTTTATAATACAACTGCAATCCTTTATAAATTATATAAGTTACAGTTGCAGCGAGCACCATACTTAACGCAAATAAGGCAATCATTTTAAATCGAAAGCTTTTCATCATGTTATCCATTGAAAGTATACCCTACTCCCCACACTGTTTTTATTAGCTTATCTTTTCTTTTATCTTCCCCAAGTTTTTTCCGCAACGTACGAATATGTACCATAACTGTATTTCCGCCTTCATAATAATCATCTGCCCATACTTGCTGAAAAATATTTTCCACATTGTATACTTTCTTCGGGTGACTCGCTAATAAATATAAAATATCAAACTCTTTCGGTGTTAATTCAACTTGTTCTCCGTACACATTTACTGTTCTTCGCTCAGGATCAATCACGACCCCGCCTACCTCTAAAGCAGATTTATTCTCCGCTACTTTCGGCTGATTTAACGTAAGAAACCTACGTAATTGTGCATTTACACGTGCAACTAATTCAATTGGTGTAAAAGGTTTCGTCATATAATCATCTGCACCTAATACAAGACCTGTCACCTTATCAAAATCAGACGTTTTCGCACTTAAGAAAATGATTGGCATATGATGCTTCGCGCGAATTTGACGCGTCACTTCATACCCATCCATTTTCGGCATCATAATATCTAAAACCACTAAATCGATTGGCTGCGTTTCAATAATATGAATTGCCTCTTCTCCATCAGCTGCTTTCACGACGTGGTACCCTTCTTTTTCTAAATGTATCTCAATTAAATCAGCAATTTCTGCCTCATCATCCGCTATTAAAATGGAAATGCGCTTCATTTTACTCCCCCTTTATACGCTCGATTGTAAACTAGTCTATCCAATTTGTACAATAAGAAAAGGCTACTCGCGGGAGTAACCTTAGTAAATGAAATTATATCGACGATTTTCCAAATATATCGAACACAACTTGAATTATATCGACGATTTTTTTAATATATCGACGTTTCGACAAGGAATATCGACTTACCGACAATTAACGACGAAATTCGCCCACTATTTTAAAGACTCAACCTACCGCTCAAACACAATCCGCTGCTTCGTGATTTCCGCCAGTCTCCCGCGATCTACCTCATACTCAGTATCAACACTTTGCGGCACCATCACTTTTCCGCCCTCAAGCATCACTTCCGGCGAAATAATATCCTTCTCCCAATGTCTGCTAGAAGCGGATATATCGCCTGGAATCGTAAAGTTCGGCAATGATGCAAGCGCAACATTTTGTGCTCTTGAAATCCCCATCTCTACCATACCGCCGCACCAAACTGGTATGTTATGCTCCATACAATAATTATGGATTTGGATTGATTCTGTTAATCCGCCCACTCGCCCTGGTTTAATGTTAACGATTTGACAACTGCCAAGTGTAATCGCAACGCGCGCGTCTTCTAAACTATGGATACTTTCGTCCAAACAAATTGGCGTTTCTATTTTCTTTTGCAACTGTGCATGATCAAGAAAATCGTAATCCGCTAGCGGTTGCTCAATCATCATCAATTGGAATTCATCTAGTCGTTTCAGACTCTCTGTATCCGCTAATGTATACGCTGAATTTGCATCAGCCATTAACGGGATATGTGGAAACTCTTTACGAATTTCTTTCAATAACTCATAATCATGCTCTGGCTTTATTTTCACTTTAAAACGCTCGTATCCTTCTTCAGCGTACTTCTCGATTTGTTTTAACATAACTGGAATCGTATTGATCCCAATTACAACGCCGACTTCAATTTCAGCCTTCGTTCCGCCAAGCAATGTCGCTAACGATTTGTTTTGACGCTTCGCATATAAATTCCAAACAGCCCCTTCAATTCCTGCCTTTGCCATTCGGTTTCTTTTTATATGCTGGAACAAACTTGGCACTTCATTCGGATGAGAAATTTCAGCCTTTAATAAATCCGGTAATAAAAAGTCTTGCAGTACATGTAGCGCCGTCTTCACTGTTTCTTCCGTATACCACGGTTCAGAGAATGCAACGACTTCGCCAAATCCAATGCACCCGTCCGTATCTTCTAATTCAATGACGATACTTTCACGCTTTTCATACGTTCCGTAGCTTGCAGCAAACGGGATGACGAGTGGCATTTCCGTTATATGAAGTGTCGCTTTTTTTATCTCCACTTACATCTCCTCCACTAATTGTCTTAACTCTCGTCTTAACAATTTTTTCGAAGCATTTCGTGGTAATTCCTCTAAGAACCACGCTTTTTTCGGCACTTTATATTTCGCTAATTTCTCCTCGCAAAAGTGAAGAATTTCTTCTTCTGTTACCTCTCCACTTTTTACAACAAAAGCAGCGGGTACTTGTCCCCATTTATCATCAGTCATACCGACAACACCAGCTTCCGCTACCGCCGGATGAGAAAGTAACACTTCTTCAATTTGAGCTGGATATATATTCTCTCCGCCAGAAATAATTAAATCACTGCGGCGATCTAATACGTATAAAAATCCTTCTTCGTCTAAATAACCGAGGTCGCCAGTATGAAGCCATCCGTTTTGAATTGTCTCACGCGTCGCATCTTCACGGTTAAAGTAACCACCTGTTACGTTCGGTCCTTTTACTACGATTTCGCCTTCTGTAAACGCCGGCACTACTACGCCATCTTTTTCAATACGCAGTTGGCACTGAAATAGTGGTTTTCCAGCTGACCCTACTTTCGTTAACATATAATCTGCGGATAACGTACAAATTTGCGAAGACGTTTCTGTCATACCGTACGTTTGATATACAGGAATCCCTTTATCAACACACGTTTCTAATAACGGTTTCGGCGCTGGTCCTCCGCCAAGTAACATACATCGTAAAGAAGATGGATATGTCTCTGCCCCAAGTCGCTCTAATAAATCAGTTAACATTTTAGAAACGACAGAAATAATCGTTACACCTCTCGTTTGAAGTGCTTTATGAATAAAATCAGCATCATATTTCGGAACGAGTAAAATGCGCATGCCGTACATAATATTTTTCATTAAAAGAGATAGCCCGCCAACGTGGAACATCGGCATACAAGCTAACCAGCAATCATCATCACGAAGTCCTAAATTAAGCGAAGAACCAACCGCGCTTGCCCAATGATTGCCGTACGTTAAAATAACGCCTTTCGGTTTTCCAGTCGTCCCTGACGTATAAATAATTGTCATCGCTTCTTTTAAAGAGAATTCTTCTTGTATAGGGGCTTCCTCTTTTGGTCCATTCATTATGTCGGTGAATGAATACACAGGAACATCTTTAGCCTCAAAATCTTGATCCGTCACTAAACAAATAACTTCAGCATCATCCATTTGCCAAAGTAGCTCTTCTCTTGAAAGACGCGTATTTAAAAGCACAGCTACTGCACCTACGTACGATAGGGCGTGAATAACTGTAATCATCTCCATACCATTTTTCATCAGAACAGCCACCTTTTGCCCACGCTTCACTCCAACATGCGTGAGATGCTCACAAACAGATACTACTTTTTCATGCAGCTGCATAAAAGTAACTTTCTCTTCCTCTATTTCAATTGCAGTTCGATCTGGTGTTAAAAATGCACGTTGCTTTAACCAATTTGGCATCGTCTCCATCATTCATTCTCCTTTCATGAAAGAAAGAGACTTGATATGACATCAAGTCTCTTAGTTGTTTTGTTTCCGGTTTGACCTTATCCAGCTGCGCCTCCTAGCCCCTTCCGTCTAAGAACCTTCCGCACAAGAAAGTAAAAAAACACTTTCTGTGCGAAAGAACCTTAGCCAACGGGGCTAAACAGTCGGCTCCGCTTTTAAAACATCCAGCTACAGCGGCTAGAACAGTCGGTCGTTTCACGCCTTCCTACGAGGCAAAAAGCGCCTCTACGTCAGGAGTTCCAACGCCCTCGTGTTCTAAGTGAGCCGCTTTCGCTTTTGATCTCATCCAGCTACAGCAGCTAGAATGTTCGGTGGCTTCACTTCTTCCTACGAGGCAAAAAGCGCCTCTACGTCAGAAGCTCCATCCCCCTCACATTCTGAACGAGCTGCTTCCGCTTTTGGTTTGATCACGGGAAACGAGGGAATTGACCGAAGTCTGGACGGCGTTTTTCTTTGAACGCGTCGCGACCTTCTTTTGCTTCGTCAGTTGTGTAGTACAATAACGTTGCATCTCCAGCTAGTTGTTGAATACCAGCTAGACCGTCTGTGTCTGCGTTGAATGCAGCTTTTAGGAAACGAAGTGCCATTGGGCTGTTTGCTAAAATTTCTTGTGCCCATTGTACTGTTTCTGCTTCAAGTTGTTCTAATGGTACTACTGTATTTACTAAGCCCATATCAAGCGCTTCTTGTGCACTATATTGACGGCATAGGTACCAAATTTCGCGAGCTTTCTTGTGACCTACCATACGAGCTAAGTAACCAGCTCCGTATCCACCGTCAAAGCTTCCTACTTTAGGACCTGTTTGTCCGAATACAGCGTTGTCTGCAGCAATTGTTAAGTCACATACGATATGAAGTACGTGCCCACCACCGATTGCATAACCTGCTACCATTGCGATAACTGGTTTAGGAATTGCGCGAATTAGACGTTGTAAGTCTAATACGTTTAGACGTGGGATTTGGTCGTCACCTACATATCCACCATGACCGCGAACTTTTTGGTCACCGCCTGAACAGAATGCACGTCCACCTTCACCTGTTAAAATGATAACGCCAACATTTGCATCATCACGAGCATGTGCAAAAGCGTCGATTAACTCCATTACCGTTTTAGGACGGAATGCGTTATGTACTTCAGGGCGGTTAATCGAAATCTTTGCGATACCATTGTATGTTGAATAAATAATATCTTCGTAATTGCCTTCTTTTACCCATTCAATAGCCATTACAACTACCTCCTTGTATATTTCTGATCTCCTCTATAAGTGTAACTTCATTCTTAACTGAAAAAAGCATCACTGCATAGTTTTTAGAAATCCCTTTACTATTGTATCAAACTTTTCCGGTTGTTCCACATGAATTGCATGACCAGCACCATCAATTTTGACAAATTTCGCGTCAGAGACGCATTTTTCGATATTTTTTAATATGCAAAAGAACTTTTCATCATACTCTCCATTCATTAAAAGAACAGGCATTTTTAAGTTTTGCAGCTCATTCCACCATGAAGGCTGAGCCCCTGTTCCCATGCCGCGCAAGCTATTTGCGAGCCCTTTTGGATTGTTAGCAAGTCGTTCTTTTCGCACTGCTTCTTGTACGTTTTGTGCTAAACGTTTTTGCGTTTCAAACAACGGAATATTTTCCCACATCGATACAAAACTTTCGATGCCTTCTCGCTCAATTTTTTGAGCAAGTCGCTCATCTTTTTCACAGCGTTCTTTTCGCTCATCTTCACTTTCAAGCCCAGCTGTACAATTTTCTAATAAAAGAGAGCGTACATATTCTGGATATAGACACGCCATTGTAATCGCCAGTCTACCGCCCATTGAATAGCCAAGTATATGCGCCTTTTCAATATGAAGATAATCTAATAGTTCTTTCATTTGCAATGCCGCATTTCGAATATCATAATGCGTCACATCTTCAGGACTTTCCGTTTTTCCGTGCCCAACAATATCTACTAAAATGACTTGAAATTGCTCACTCCAAGAAGGAACGAAGGAACGCCACGTCTCCATGCTTCCCGTAAAACCATGAAGAAGTAGAAGTGGTTCCCCGCTTCCGACTACTTCATATTCATACGATACACCTTGCAGCGTTACGTTCATTTTGATTCACCTTGCAACGATGTAGTAATTACGTCCTGTGTTTTTGCCCATAACGTACGGTGCAACGTTAAGTTTTCATCACGGTTCGTACAAATTTCCACAACGTGTAAACCTTCTGTCGTTGTTCCTTTTTGTACTTCTTCTCGGAATTGCTCCCAGCCATTTACACGGCTAAATGAACCACCGTACATATTGACAACATGCTCATAATCAAGACCAATCGGTGTTCCAAATAACGATTCGAAATGTTCCTTTTTCTCATACTGTGGTAAGAATGAGAAAATACCGCCACCGTCATTATTTACAACGACAATCGTTATGTTTAATTCATGTAATTTTGCGGCTAGTAGTCCATTTAAATCGTGATAGAATGATAAATCACCAATCACTAATACAAGTGGATCGCAAATCATGCTCGCTCCTAAAGCTGTCGAAATGATCCCATCAATCCCATTTACACCGCGATTTGCCATTACTTGAATGTCTTTATCCGATGTGAAGAAGAAAGAATCTGTATCACGAATTGGCATACTATTACTTGCAAATAACGTTGCCCCTTCTGGTAATACGCGGACAATATCTGTAATGACTCTTCCTTCAAATGCCGTATCATATGTTTCCATTTCACGAAGCGTTTCCTTCGTTTTTTCGTTTATATGTTGCCACATTTGGGACCAATCATTCTTTTTCATAACTGGCATTTTTTCTATTAGTGCACTGCAAAATGCAATATCACTCGCTTGGACAACTTCTGTTGCAACGAGAGCCGGATCTCTCCATTGTCCAGATTCGTCAACAACGATATGAACGGCTTTCGTCTGTTTTTTAATGAATTGCGTTAATGCTTTCGAAACAGGCATACCACCGAAGCGAATTAAAACGTCCGGCTTCCACGTTTCTTTTAACAATTCATTTCGTAAAAATGTATCGTAACAGTCAATTACCATCGTTTTGTCGTGGTGCCCGCTACGAATGTTAGAAAGTGGATCCGCTAATATTGGATATCCCGTTTTTTCAGCTAGTTGCGTTGCAAACGTTGCGATTTCTGAATGACTATCATCTCCACAAATAATAAGCCCCTTTTCCATATGTGAAAGGCGCCCTACAAGAGAATCTACATATTCACTCGGCATCACCGCGTTCCCTCGCTGAACTACTCCTGTATATTCTCCGCGTCCTTTATCCCATAAACTTTCTAATGAGAAGTCCGGGATAAGCGGTTCGCGAACCGGAAAATTAAGATGAACAGGTCCTTGCGGTGCTAAAAGCGCGCTTGCTATCGTGCGCTGCGTTGTCATGCGAGCGTAATGATACATCGCCTCATTCGCTTCTGGAAGTGCCATCTCTGTAAATTGCTTCACAAACGTGCCGTATAAATTAATTTGATTCATCGCTTGTGGTGCACCGACATCTCTTAATTCATGCGGTCTATCTGCCGTTAAGACGATAAGCGGCACTCGCGAATGAAAAGCTTCACATACAGCTGGATAGTAGTTCGCTGCAGCCGTTCCTGACGTACATAATAATGCAACAGGACGTTTTTTCGCTTTTGCAATACCGAGCGCAAAAAATCCTGCAGATCTTTCATCTACATGTAAATATGTGTTCATTCCTTCATGTTGTTCCATTAGTAGAGCAATCGGCGTTGACCGTGAGCCTGGACTAATGACAACATCACATACATTTAGACGCGTCAGTTCATCCACGAACGCGCCTAAATAATATGATAATGCTTCTATATGATTGTTCATTTCATTAATTCCTCCAAAGCACCAAGCATCGGTCTAAACTTCAAACTTGTTTCTTCATATTCAAGTTGCGGTACTGAATCAATTACAATCCCGCAACCGGCAAATAAGGATGCTTTCTCTCCATTTAATAATCCGCAGCGAAGTGCAACCGCAAATTCACCATTTCCTTCATCATCTATCCAGCCAATCGGTGCACCATATAATCCTCTGTCTAACAATTCAACATCACGAATTAGTTTCATCGCTTCTAAACGAGGTGTCCCGCCAAGAGCTGGTGTTGGATGTAATTCTTCTACCATCGTTAAAAGACTCGCGTCGCCTTTTGCCTCTACAGGCGTATATAAATGAATTAAGTTTTTCGTTGTTAATAGACCGGGACTTTCCGGAATATTAACGGATTCGCAGTGCTCATTTAATACTCCTCGAATCATGTTCACAACATAACCGTGTTCAGCTAAATTCTTTTCATCATGAAGAAGCGCATCACTATTTCGCTTACTTTCTTCTATAGATTGACCATGACCAGTTGAACCAGCAAGACACATTGAAGTAAACTTCTCATCTTCTTTGCGAATTAATCTCTCTGGCGTCGCTCCTAAGAAGCATGCTCCTTTATAATCAAAAGAAAATACGTAACAATCTGGTTGCCCAATGCGAAGTGCTTCTAAAACAAGCGCAGAATCAATATGATGATCCATCTCTACTTTTAGCTCCCTCGCTAATACAACCTTCTGCACGTTCCCCTGCTTCATCTCATCTTGCACTTTCTCAATGGACTTCATCCAGCCTTTCGGATCCACTTCTACTTTAGAAGTAACTGTTAATTTCGATCCTTCTAGTGCACATTTACTCTCCTCAAAAATTTTCTCTTCTAAAGAAACAATTTCGTTATAAAGAGTTTCTGCACAATCTGTTGCTGAAACGAATGTATTCATTGTTAACCATGCTTTTTCATTTTTTACAGTTAATAAAAATGCCGGTAGTGAAAATGTCGTATCATCAAATTCTTTCCATAAATCTGTTTTCTCTTTTTCTTGGTCAAATGAAAATCCACCAAATAAAAGAGGACCTGTTCCAAATTCGTATCTTTCTCTTTGTACAAATGCTTTCTCTTTTACTTTATCCCACTCGTCACGAGCAGTTTGAAAGCGTTTGTGAGAAGCAGTTGCTATAGTGAAAACAGAACCAATTCCAGCAAATATTACATGCTGAGCTGGGTCTGCAAAATAACATCTATTTTCGAATGAGATCCTTTTTCCTGCTGCATAAAACAGAAGTGGATCCATCCAGTCTATTTTTTTTACAAAACTAACCAATATTTTTTCATCAGTTGCATGCTTAATGGCTGCACTTAGAACTTCCTGCAAGCCTTTTTGTTTCGTTTGAATCACAATTGTCTCCCCCCTATGGGCGAAAAATAGTCATAATTACGCTTGATTTTAAGATACACCTCAAACGAAAGGCCTGTCAACGTTTAGCATTTCTGAGAAATTCACCTTCTCTTCCTAGAAAATAAACGTTGACACTAAATGATGCTTTTTCTACACTTAGTTGTGTACAATATGTGACCAAAGGAGGATTCAACATGGAAATGAACGTCGAAACGAATTCCTCTCCTACGGCGCCAAAGCCAAGCAAGCAAACAGGCTGGCGCATTTGGTGGAGTTTACTACGTCCCCATACATTAACAGCAGCTTTCGTTCCTGTTTTCATCGGAACAGCCTATGCAATGCAGGTCGGAGGTATAAATCAAATACATCTCCCTCTTTTCCTTATAATGCTTCTTGCTTGTCTTCTCATTCAGGCAGCAACAAACATGTTTAATGAATATTTTGATTACAAAAGAGGACTTGATCACGAAGGTTCAGTTGGTATCGGCGGCGCTATCGTTCGCGATGGCATTCAGCCAAAAACAGTGCTTAACTTAGCATTTGGATTTTTCGGCATCGCAATACTATTAGGTGTTTATATTTGTATGAATTCTAGCTGGTGGCTTGCTGCAATCGGTCTTGTTTGTATGGCCGTTGCTTACCTTTATACAGGCGGTCCACTTCCAATTGCCTATACACCATTTGGAGAGTTAACAGCCGGATTATTTATGGGTGTCATTATTATCGGGATTTCATTCTTTATTCAAACTGGAACTGTAACATCAGAAGTCGTTTTACTATCTATTCCAAGCTCCATTTTAATTGGTGCCATTTTACTAGCTAATAACATCCGTGACTTAGATGGCGATAAAGAAAACGGTCGTAAAACGTTAGCCATTCTCGTTGGACGCGAGCGAGCGGTCGGTGTACTTGCTTCTATGTTCATCGTTTCCTACATTTGGACAATTGCTTTAATTATCGTGGGCATTGTATCACCATGGATGCTTATCGTATTTTTAAGTGCACCGAAAGCATTTAAAGCGACGAAAGGCTTTATCGGCAAAAGCATTCCAATGGAAATGGTACCTGCGATGATAGCAACAGCAAAAACAAATACAATCTTCGGTCTCCTCATGGGAATCGGATTATTACTTGGATATTTCCTTTAAAAGGAGCTGCTAATGCGGCTCCTTTTTCATATACCAATTTCAGCTCATAATTCCTACTCGCAACGCTCATACTATGTAAAGAAACTGAATTGTAGGAAGGTGGACGACTATGTTAACTCCACAACAAATAAATCAATTTAAATCCGTTTTAGAAAAACAAAAACAAGAACTAGAGCAAACGATACAAACACACGAAAATGAAGATCGTGCATCTGAACGTGAATCTGTTGGAGAATTATCTAGCTACGATAACCATCCGGCTGATATGGCAACAGAGCTATATGAACGTGAAAAAGACTTCGGGCTTATTGAACTTTGGCATAAACAGCTAGAGGATACGAAACATGCCCTGCAAAAAATAGAAGCGGGTACGTACGGCATTTGCGAAGTATCTGGTGAAGAAATTCCATTTGAAAGATTAGAAGCAATGCCGACTGCTACAACATGCATCCAGCACGCGACAAATAAGTTAAATATGAATACACGACCAGTCGAAGAAGAAGTGTTATCTCCTTCTTTCCACAAACATGATGAAGATCGTTCTGTTGAATATGATGCAGAAGATGCATGGCAAGATGTTGCCAATTACGGAACATCTGAAACACCATCTGATTTAGAAAGACAAGATTCGAAAAACTATAACGGCATGTACGTAAATAGTGAAGAAAACGTAGGCTACGTAGAGGATTTTGAAAACTTTATCGGTACAGATATGTATGGAAAAAATCCGCAAGTTTTCGCTACGGAAGAACATGAAGAATATGAGCAAATGCTTGATGACTTTGAAGAGCGTACCTTTAAGGGCGAATTATCTTCAAATGAGTCGAGTTCCAAAGAATAAAAAAAAGCATTCCGAAAATCGGAATGCTTTTTATCGCTAGCTAATTAGTTTTTTGTAACGTTAGCAGCTTGTGGTCCACGGTTACCTTCAACGATTTCGAAAGAAACTTCTTGACCTTCTTCTAAAGTTTTGAATCCGTCACCTTGGATAGCTGAGAAGTGAACGAATACATCGTCTCCACCTTCAACTTCGATGAAACCGAAACCTTTTTCGCTGTTGAACCATTTAACTTTACCTGTTTGCATGTCATGTACCTCCTAAATAAAAATGAAACTATGAATCCACATGAAAAGGTGGATATAAAGGACATGAATGTATAACAAGCTTACAGCCTTTAATTCAACGTGCTTTATTTCCGTACCACATTATGTAGCTCAATAGTGACTTCACTATATCACGCTATATCCAAAACGTCAAATGAGAACACTTTCATTCCATTATTTTTTTATAATTTTAATATAATGTTGAACTTCCATATTCATATTTTATTGGAAAATTAACAAAACTATAGTGTTCTAATTCTAATAATTTCTGTACAATATAATTACTACATATTTATGAGGTGAAAAAAATGCAAGCACATGAAATCGAGTATAAATTATACGGCGATGATATGCAGTTTGTTGAAATTGAGTTAGACCCAGAAGAAAGCGTTATTGCAGAAGCTGGCGCAATGATGATGATGGAAGATTACATCGAAATGGAAACAATCTTCGGTGATGGTTCTGGACCATCTGGAGGTTTATTCGGAAAGTTAATGGGCGCTGGTAAGCGTCTCGTTACAGGGGAAAGCATGTTCATGACTGTATTTACAAATACAGGTCACGGCAAGCGTCACGTATCCTTTGCTGCTCCTTATCCGGGTAAAATTATTCCTGTAGATTTAACAGAATATCAAGGGAAAGTAGTTTGTCAAAAAGATGCGTTTCTTTGTGCCGCAAAAGGCGTTTCTATCGGCATTGAGTTTACGAAAAAAATAGGAACTGGTTTCTTCGGTGGTGAAGGTTTCATCATGCAAAAACTTGAAGGTGATGGACTTGCTTTCATGCATGCAGGCGGAACTGTATACAAACGTGAATTAAAGCCTGGCGAAAAACTTCGCATTGATACAGGTTGTCTCGTTGCCATGACAAAAGACGTTAACTACGATGTCGAGTTCGTTGGAAAAGTAAAAACAGCTCTATTTGGCGGCGAAGGTTTATTCTTCGCAACGTTAGAAGGCCCTGGAACAGTTTGGATTCAGTCCTTAACACTTAGCCGCTTAGCAGCACGTCTGACAAGCCCAGCAGCGCAAAGCACTGGTGAAGGTAGTGTTTTAGGTGGACTTGGTCGTTTATTAGATGGAAAAGAGTAAATAGGGCCCTTATAGGGCTCTTTTTATTTAGGTGGACTATACAAACCACTTCGAATCATATAATACTCCATCACTTCGTTAAGCCACGCCTCTTCTCCTTGAAAACTCACCAATTGAATAGCCTTCTCTTTTGCTTATCTTACACTCCTCCTAACAGTATGTTTACAAAAATCATACTCCCTCACGTAACTGTAGTTTCAAGGTTTTTTTCTAAAAGAATGAATCAAGTCCCTCACTGCATATATTGAACTATACCTTTTCTTAAGGAGGCTCCCTTAATGCGTACTCCTTTATCCTTTGATAAAGATACTGCCATACTGTTAGCTTCTTGTTGTGAGTTAACGTATGAACAATATAAACAAAATGGGATTTTTGAAATACCAGATGGTTTTCAATATGTACAAGGCTTTCAAGGAAAAACCATTCAAACGACAGAATGGTTCGGATTCATACTAGAATCTGAGGATACCGTTATTGTAGCTTTTCGCGGAACACAAACAGATACAGACTGGATTATCGATTCACTCGTTAACCAAAAACCATACCCATATGCTTTAAATAGCGGAAATGTCCATAACGGCTTTCTTTCCATTTATGAGTCTTGCCGGGATTCTATTATGGATATGCTTGTATCACTACCAGCCCATAAAAAACTTCTTGCAACAGGTCATAGTTTAGGCGGCGCGCTTGCCACACTACATATACTCGATGCGCGTATAAACACTGCCTTCGCACAGTACGGTCTGTATACATTTGCCTCCCCAAAAGTGGGAGATATCGCCTTTCGGAATTATTATAAACTGCAAGTAGCTAGTAGCTTTCGTTTCGTCAATTTATTTGATGTCGTTCCACTTCTTCCTCCTCGAAACATAAATTTTAATGACCAAGACTGGGAATATGCACACGTTCATCACAACATGACTTTTACAAAAAACACAAAATCTATTACAAATAATCATGCCATGACAACATACAAAACATGTCTGACTTCTCATTTTTAACCAGTAAACAATTGGAAATTAAATATCCTTATACTATAATAATATATGAATTTACTTTTGGATGAGGGGACCTTACATGCTAAAATTTATCTTTGCACTTTTTCTCATTGTAATTTTTACGTTTACAGGTTTCTTTACATTTTCATACTTTGCGACAGGAGAATATGATGGAACAGGTATCATATATACTGCGATCCCATTTCTTTCTTAAGCAAAAAAAGAAAACCGAGCTTAATAAGTTTAAGCTCGGTTTATTTATCAGTGTCATTTTTTGTCGGTAAATCGATATATCTTAAAAATCGCTGATATATTTTAAGTATCGGTCGATAAAATGTGAAAACCGCCGATAAAAGTTAAGAATCGCTGATATATCTTAAAAATCGCCGATATAAATTTCATATAATCTTTTCCAACGTAGCAATCTCTTTAAATTTGCGTAACTGTATTACCAATACCCCAAATCTCATTACTATACTGTAAAATCGTTCGATCGCTCGCAAAATGACCAGATTGTGCAATATTTAAAATCGACATTTCGAGCCACTTCGTTCGGTTCTCATAAGCTCTACCAACAGCTTCTTGCTTTTCCGCATATGGGCCAAAATCTCGCAGAACGAAATATTCATCATTTTGAATAACGAGAGAATCGTAAATTGCTTCAAATTCAGCTCCCGACTGTGCAAAGAAACCATTCGTTAGCTGATCTACTACCTTTTTAATGTGCCCATTGTGGTGATAATAATCACTTGCACGATATCCACCATTTTGATTGTAATGAAGAACTTCTTCGGCCGTTAAGCCGAAAATGAAACAGTTATCATCACCGACTCTATCTTTTATTTCAATATTCGCTCCGTCTAACGTGCCGAGCGTAATCGCACCATTCATCATAAATTTCATATTGCCTGTTCCAGATGCTTCTTTACTCGCTGTTGAAATTTGTTCACTTACATCGGCCGCTGGGAATATATCTTCCGCTACAGACACTCGATAGTTTTCTAGAAAGATAACTTTCATATATTGGCTTACGTACGGATCGTTATTCACTTTCCTTGCAAGTTCATTTATTAATTTAATAATTTTTTTCGCATAGTAATAGCCAGGTGATGCTTTCGCTCCAAAAATAAAAGTACGCGGATAAAATGTAAAACTAGCATCCTCTTTCAAACGGTTATACAAATATAAAATATGAAGAACATTTAATAATTGTCGCTTGTAAGCATGTAGCCTTTTTACTTGCACATCAAAAATAGAATTAGGATCAATTGTAATCCCCATTGTATGATGAATGCGCGCTGCTAAAATCTCTTTACGCTCTTGTTTTACCTCTGCAAATTTCTCTTGGAAACTCGCATCGTATTGAACTAATTGTAGCTCTTGAAGCTTAATCGGTTCTTTCTTCCACTCTGTTCCAATCGCCTCTGAAATAAGGTTCGTCAGCTGCGGATTCGCCTTCATTAACCAGCGTCTATGAGCGATTCCATTCGTTTTATTATTAAACTTATCTGGATAAAACTCATAAAACAATCGCATTTCACGCTGTTTTAAAATCTCCGTATGAATTTTTGCTACACCGTTTACACTATGGCTACCGACAATTGCTAAATGAGCCATTTTCACAAGATCATGCGCAATAATCGCCATCTCTTCAATGCGATGCCATTCATACGGATAACGTTCCCAAAGTTCATGACAGAAACGTTCATTAATCTCTTCAATAATCATATAAATTCTCGGTAATAACGGTTTAAAAATGTGAATTGGCCACTTTTCAAGAGCTTCTGATAACGTCGTATGATTCGTATAAGAAATCGTTTGCGTTGTTATGTGCCAAGCTTCTTCCCATGCTAGTTTTTCTTCATCTAATAAAATACGCATCAGTTCTGGAATCGCCAAAACTGGATGGGTATCATTAATATGAATCGCAATTTTCTCATGTAATTGACGAAGGTCACCATATCTTTCTCTATGCATACGAACGATATTTTGCAAGCTTGCTGATACGAGGAAATACTGTTGTTTCAAACGAAGTATTTTCCCCTCATCATGCGTATCATCTGGATATAAAAACTCCGATACCGCCTCTGTTTCACGCTTATATTTCAAAATATCTTTGCAATTTTGTGGGAAAGGAACTGGTTCCGCATTCCAAAGTCTAAGTGTATTTACAGTACTCGTCTCATAACCTACTACTGGAACGTCATATGGTACGGCCATAATTACTTCTGCATTTGTATGCCTGAATTCTAAACGCCCATCAATGTAGAGCGGTTCAACATTGCCGAAATAACTTACTTCTACAGCTTGATCATGCCTTCTTACTTCCCATACATTTTCATGAAGAAGCCACTGTTCTGGAAATTCAACTTGATAACCATCAACAATTTTTTGATCAAATAAGCCGTGTTTGTAACGAATTCCGCACCCATGACCTGGTAAGTTTAAAGATGCAAGTGAATCAAGGAAACAGGCTGCTAACCGTCCAAGTCCACCATTTCCAAGACCTGCATCTGCTTCCACCTCTTCTAATTGTTGCAACGAAATTCCAAGCTCAGAAAGCCCTTGCTCACATACATCCTTGATGCCTAAATTTAATATGTTACTTCCAAGCAAACGCCCAAGTAAAAACTCAATGGATAAGTAATACATTTGCTTTCGCTCTCCAGACCGATAACTTTCATTCGTTGCAATCCATTGACTATTCATATACTCACGTACCATGTACCCAAGCGTATTGTATTGATCACGAGTTGTAGATTCTTTGAAACTTTTACCATACATCGTCTCTAACTTTTCTAGAAAAGCTGATTTGAAACTTTCAACATGAGTAAACATCTCTTCACCACCTACATGTTATTCCATGAGACTTTTATACAATTTTTTATAAGCAAGGGCTGATTTTCCCCAGCCATAATCTTCATTCATTGCTTGTTTTACAAGCTGCTCCCATACCGGTTTATCATGATAAAATTCAATTGCACGACGAACAGTGTGTAACATGTCATGTGCATTAAAGTTCGTGAAACTGAAACCATTTCCTTCTCCAGTTTCTTCGTCATAAGATTGTACCGTATCATTTAATCCGCCTGTCTCTCTTACAATTGGAATCGTACCGTACGCTAATGCGATAAGTTGTCCAAGTCCACACGGTTCAAACAATGATGGCATTAGGAATAAATCACTTCCCGCATATACTTGGTGAGCTAATTCTTCATTAAAACCGATGTACACTTTTACCTTCTCAGGATACTCATATGCCATCCACTCGAAGAATTGTTCATATTCCGAATCACCTGATCCTAAAATAATACATTGTACATCTTCTTCCATTATTTCTCGGAATACAGTACGTACTAAATCAAGACCTTTTTGCTTCGTTAATCTCGTTACCATTGAAATAATTGGTGTATCTTCTTTTTCTGGCAAACCAAAATAACGCTGTAACGCGCGTTTATTTTCATTCTTTTCATATAATGAATCCGCATCGTACTGCGCAGTAATATACGAATCCGTTTCTGGATTGTACACGCTCGTATCAATTCCATTTACAATGCCGCTAAGCTTATCATTATATTTTCGCAACAATCCATCTAACTTCTCACCGAAAAATTCATATTGAATTTCTTCTTTATATGTCGGGCTAACTGCTGTAATTTGATCTGAAGCGATAATACCGCCCTTCATAAAGTTCACATTTCCATAAAACTCTAACTGCTCACTATGAAAATATTCATCACCAAGTTCTAGCAAGTCGTACATCACTTCAGGAGGAAATACACCTTGGAACTGCAAGTTATGAATCGTATATACTGTTTTAATATGCTCATATAATGGGTTATCTTGATACTTTTCACGTAGTAAGAAATTTACCATAGCTGTATGCCAATCGTGGCTATGAAGAACATCCACTTCAAAATCAAGATGAGGAATACACTCTAAAACTGCTTTCGAGAAATAAGAAAAACGCTCTCCGTCATCATAATGACCATACAGAGAATCCCTCTTAAAATAATATTCATTATCTATTAAGTAATACGTAATCCCGTCTTGCTCACCTTTTAAAATTCCGCAATATTGATTTCTCCAGCCAAGCGGGACGTTAATTACTTTATGTAGCGTACATCCGTCCCTTAATTTTTGCGGAATAAGACTATAATTCGGGAGTATAATGCGAACTTCCACACCTAATTTTTTTAGCTCTTTTGGGAGCGCACCTGCTACATCAGCTAATCCTCCCGATTTAACAAATGGTACACATTCTGATACTGCAAATAAAATATTCACTTGTTGTCCCACTGCACGAAAAGCTTATACTACTTCCCTTGCAGCTTCCTCCCTTCGAGTTTTCATTTAAATTAAAACTTGAATCAGTGGAGGAAAAACCCCCACTGATTTCTTAAGAATAACTATTAATCGTACTGTTTTGAACGCTTCCTTTTTCTACAACGTATGGCTCATCGGCGTTTCCTTTTAAGACAACACCGTCACCAATTTTCACATCTTTATCAATAATAACACCGTCTATTATACAATTATCTCCAATTTGGCTCTTTTGCATAATAATGCTATTACGAACAATTGAACCTTTTCCAATTTTAACAGAACGGGAGACAACGCTATTTTCTACTTCACCTTCAATAATACTGCCGTTTGCAATCATTGTGTTTTTCACAGCTGCACCCTTTACATAACGAGTTGGTGGTTCATCTTTTACTTTCGTAAAGATCGGTGCTTCTTTCTTAAATAGTTGCTTCCAAATAGCAGGTTGCAAAATTTCTAAGCTATGTTTATAGTAACTTTCAATCGAATCAATAATAGCTACATATCCTGCATGCTCATATGTAGCAATATGTAGTGATTTTCCGCGCTTTTCTCTCACTACATCGAATAAGCTATATTGCTCCACATCTTTATATGACTCAAATAAATCTAACAATAATTGTTTCTTTAACACGTATGTTTGAAGCGAAACCCCTTCATGGCAAACTTCCGTAATATCAGCTGCCGTATGTATATGTCGCTCTAACACTGCTTGAAAATTTAATGCTGTTACGAGATGGCTATTCGTAATCACGACGTACTCTTCTCTGCTTCTTAGAAAATAATCAATATGTCTTCTAAAATGTGCAAAAGATCCAAATTCATCTTGATCACATTGGCAATTTGGCGGGAATAAAAACAGTCCGTCTCGTTTTCTATCTAAATCCCACTGTTTGCCTGAACCAACGTGATCCATTAGTGAACGGTTTTTATGGCTTGTAAAAACTGCCACACTATGAATATTAGAATTCACCATATTTGAAAGCATGAAATCAATGAGTCGATAACGGCCCCCAAACGGTAACGCCGCTAGTGAACGATGCCCTGTTACTTTCTTTAAGGAAGGAAAACTTCCCGTTGCATTAATAATTCCTAACATTTTTTCTCCCATTCATTTCATCCCCCTTTTCTATTTCCCTTCAGCAATGAGTACTACATCGTCAACATTTTTTTCCGGACGAATAATTGTTCCATCTTCAATAACCATTTCCGATCCAACAATTGCCCTTTCAATCACAACATTTTTGCCAATCTTCGCTCCTGGCATAACGACAGAATCAATAACCATACTACCTTCTTCCACCGTCACCCCTTGGAATAATACAGAATGCTTCACGTCCCCTTCGATGACGCATCCTTCGTTAATAAGTGATTCTTCTACTCTTGCCTTTTCAGCAATATATTGAGGCGGTTCGTTTGGATTAACAGAATAAATACGCCAGTCACGGTCGTTTAAATTCAGTGATGTTTCATCGCGCAGTAAATCCATATTCGCTTCCCATAAGCTCTTCACTGTACCAACATCTTTCCAATATCCTTCAAACGGATACGCCATTAGCTTCTTCCCTTCATCTAATAAAAGCGGAAGCACATCTTTTCCGAAATCATCACTAGATTCAGGGTTTCTTGCATCCATTTCTAAATACTCTTTCAAAATCGCCCAGTTAAAAATATAAATTCCCATTGATGCAAGATTACTTCTTGGAAATTGCGGTTTCTCCTCAAATTCAACAATCTCCATCTCTTGGTTCGTATTCATAATGCCAAAGCGACTCGCTTCATCCCAAGGCACTTCAATAACAGAAATGGAAACGTCCGCTTCTTTCTCAATATGGTAATCTAGCATTTTACTGTAATCCATTTTATAAATATGGTCACCTGATAAAATGAGAACATACTCTGGTTCATATTGACTTAAATAGTTTAAGTTTTGATAAATGGCACTTGCCGTACCTGTGTACCACTTCACACCCGAAGACTCCGCATAAGGAGGTAATACTGTGACTCCACCGCTTACTCGGTCTAAATCCCATGCATTGCCAATTCCGATATAATTATGAAGTTCTAGCGGTTGATATTGCGTTAAAATCCCAACCGTTTCAATACCAGAATTCGCGCAGTTACTTAGCGTAAAATCAATAATGCGATATTTACCACCAAATGGAACAGCTGGCTTGGCTAAATTTTTTGTTAATGCACTTAATCGACTACCTTTTCCCCCTGCTAGTAACATTGCTACGCACTTTTGTTTTTGAGCCATCTTGTTTTTTGCTCCCCTTTCTCGTCTTCACTGGTCGTAATATGGATACGCCAAATGGTGGAATTGTAATTTCTACATGTGCTGCTTGATTATGAAACGGTTCTTGAATCGCCTTCAGACGTTTCTTATTTACTTGCCCTGATCCGCCATATTGCTCAGCATCACTGTTTAAAATCTCGTTATAATACTCAAAATCTGGTACACCTACTTTATAGTTTTCATATGTAGCTTTCGTAAAATTACATACGACAACTAACGCATCTTCTTGTTTATCCCCTTGGCGGATAAAAGAGAAAATACTTTGCTCATTATTATTAGCATCAATCCACTGAAAACCTTCAGGCGAATGATCAAGCTGCCAAAGTGGTTTGGAGCGCTTATACAATGCTATGAGCTCTTTAAAGTAATCATGCATATAACGATGCATTTCAAAATCATGTAAATTCCAATCTAAATCTTCAAGGTCTTTCCACTCATCAAACTGCCCGAATTCTCCTCCCATGAAAAGTAATTTCTTTCCTGGGTGAGTAAAGAAATATCCATATAATAAACGAAGTTGAGCAAACTTATCCCAGTAGTCTCCTGGCATTTTATTTAATAACGACTTTTTCCCATGAACGACTTCATCATGAGAAAGCGGTAATATGAAATTTTCAGAGTAAGCATATAGTAAAGAGAACGTCATTTTATCATGAATATATTTTCTATACTCTGGCGCACATTCCATATATTTCAGCACGTCATTCATCCAGCCCATATTCCATTTGTAATTGAATCCAAGCCCACCTTCATACGTTGGAGCTGTTACAAGTGGCCAAGCTGTTGAATCCTCTGCTGTCATAAGAAAATCTTCATCCTCTGCAAACACAGCTTCATTTAACTCTCGTAAAAATGAAACAGCGTGCTCATTACTTTGCTCTTGTCCTTCTTTATTCCAGTACAGCATGTTCGCAACTGCATCTACCCTGAAACCATCAATATGGAAATATCTCATCCAAAATAACGCATTTGAAATTAAGAAATTACGTACTTCCCTCTTTCCTAAATCAAAGTTGACAGTTCCCCATACTGGATTTTCTTGCACATCTTTATCTTTATATTCATAAGTCGGTGTCCCATCAAACAAATATAAACCGTGAGCATCTTTACAAAAATGCCCCGGCACCCAATCTAAAATGACACCGATTCCATATTTATGACATTCATCGACAAAATGCATCAAATCATGTGGTGTGCCGAATCTACTCGTTGCTGCATAATATCCCGTTCCTTGATATCCCCAAGAACGATCATATGGATGCTCAACAAGCGGCATAATTTCAATATGTGTAAATTGATGTTCCACCACATAAGGAATGAGTTCTTCTGCCATTTCCCTGTAAGAGTACAGTGTTCCATCTTCTTTCTTTTTCCAAGAACCGAAATGTAATTCATAAACTGTCATCGCTTCTTTATAAACCGATTTTTTCTTTTTCTTACGACTCCAGTTTTTATCATTCCATTCGTATCCCTTTATATCAAAAACTACAGATGCCGTATTCGGTCTTACTTCTGCATACACAGCATACGGATCTGCCTTAAGAATGACATCACCAGCCATCGTTTCAATCGCATATTTATATATTTCTCTTTCTTCTATATGCGGTATAAATAGGGACCAAATTCCCTCTTCTGTCACTTGCAGCATCTTATGTTGCTCATAATCCCATTCATTAAAATCTCCAACAACACTCATTGCTTTCGCATGAGGAGCCCATACTGTAAATCGTACACCTCGCATCTCATCTTCCGTCACAATATGTGCGCCAAAGATGTTATAACTGTCATAGTACTTTTCTGTATGAAACTCATCTCGTTTCACTTCTTCACAATTTATTACACTCAATATGCTCACCTCACTAAGATGACAGAATTTTTTATACTTTACCAATTCTGCGAAAAACTGAAATATCCTTGTTAATTTATAAAAAATATACGTTTTTTTCTTAAAAATGTTGAATTTTTTTCACATTTCTATATAAAATATCGAATTTTGACGAATATTCATTGAAAACGCGTCATTTTTCACTAGTCTTTCATCTTACTATTTATTTCTCAACCTCTATTTTATTAGCTTCATCCTCTTTTTCATCCTATTTTCCACTTAAAATCGCAACAAAATAATCTGTCATAAAAAAATGTTTCTCAACATTTTTCGTCACAATTGTATTGAAATGGAAAATTTATAAGCATATACTTGTTCTCAATAAAGAACACCGACTTTTCGTAACTATAATTCATAGCGGACTACTATGTTTACTTATTTATCCTTGTTACGAACAGTCGCTATAAAAATTTAATTAGGGGGCTTTCTTATGTCATTAAAACAAAAGGTTGGAATGGGAGTTGTCACAGCAACGCTTGGCTTATCCCTTACATTCGGCGGTGTATTCGCCTACTTCAGTGATTCAGAAACATCTAGTAACTCATTTCAAGCTGGCACACTAGACCTTTCTATTAATCCAAGTGTAATTGTTAATGTGAAAGATTTAAAACCAGGTGACTTTATTGAAAAAAATTTCACACTTAAAAATAAAGGATCATTGGATATTGCAAAAGTAGCACTTGAAACATCCTATGAAGTTACAGATGCAAAGAAAAATAATGATGGTGAAGATTTAGGCGATCACATCATCGTTAAATTTTTAGTGAATGATGGAAAGCCATCTAATCCAAACGATGATCATGAAATTTTGTGGGAAACAAAACTATCAGAATTAAAAACTATGAAACCTGAAGATGTGGCTACTTCTCTAGAACGTCATAACTTAATAGACGGTATTAAATCTGGTGAAACAGATTATTTACACGTGCTCTTCTCCTTTGAAGACAACGAACAAGATCAAAATAAATTCCAGGGTGATTCCTTACAGCTAAACTGGACATTCCATGCAGAGCAAACACCAGGCACGGAGAAATAAATTTTAAAATATAAATTATCGGAGGCTTATACATGAAAAAGAAAAATCGTTTTGTTACCGGAATTGTAACGGCTGGCGTTCTATTTTCAACTGCCCTTCCGTTCAATGTACTTGCTGAAAATCCTATTAACCAAATTGACTCTTCAAACGCCCAGTCTTTACTATCAAAACTTTCTAAAGAACAGCGCCAGGCATTACAAACGTTAGATGCCAACCCTGGTTTTACTATCTCGCCAGATATTAATACAAGTAGTTCGGAACCAGTAAATATCATTGTAGAATTTCAAACAGCTCCAGTAAAGATTAATGAATTAAAACAAAAAGAAAAAGGATTACAAGCTGCTCCTGAAAATATAAAAGCGCGTATTGATCAAGAGCATGAGGAATTTCAAAAAGGACTAAAACGCCTTTATCAATTTAGCCCATCAGTAAAGTCAGGGAATTTCCAGTCTGTACAAATTAAACGTTCTTATAAACATGCGATAAATGGGGTTGCGCTGACGTTACCTGCAAATACAGTAGAAGAATTGTTACGAATTGGCGTTGTAAAGCGTATTTGGAAAGATTATGAAGTGAAACTAAATTTACCAAAACAAGCAGAGCAGAAAGCACCTCAAAAACTAACAGATAGTATTCCGCAAATTGGGGTCGATAAGTTACATAGCGAAGGCATTACCGGAAAAGGAATTAAAGTTGGTGTATTAGATACAGGTATTGATTACAATCATCCTGACCTAAAAGACGTGTATAAGGGCTATCGCGCAAAACCTGGCGAAGACTCTAGCAAGGTAGATCCAAACTCAGTAAAAGGTTGGGACTTTATTAATAACGATGCAGATCCGATGGAAACAACTTATACAGAGTGGCAACAATCTGGCGCTCCTGAATTTGATGATCGTGGCTCTTCCTTCTACACAGCCCACGGTACTCACGTAGCAGGTATCGTTTCTGCGCAAAAGAAAAACAAATCAGATTCCGCAGTAAAAGGTGTTGCACCTGACATTGAACTGTATAACTATCGTGTACTCGGTCCATACGGAAGTGGAGCTAGTTCAGGTATTATTGCTGCAATCGATAAATCAATTTCTGACGGTATGAACGTCATTAACTTATCGTTAGGTGATGAGAGCAACAATCCGCTTGATCCAACGTCTATCGCTGTTAACAACGCAATGCTTTCCGGTGTTGTTACAGTCGTTGCCGCTGGAAACTCTGGTCCAAATCCAGCAACACTCGGATCACCAGGTGCTTCTCCCTTTGCAATTACGGTTGAAGCAAGTGATAGCTCTATTTCCTTACCGAAACTATCAAGTCATGCTGGACAAGTGCAATTCCCTAACTTAATTTTATTTGGCAAAAACTTCACTGATAAAATAGAAGATTTCAAGGGACAAACGTTATCTATCGAATCGGTAGGAATCGGTACGCCTGATGAATTTAGTAAAAAAGATGTAAAAGGAAAAATCGCTCTCGTTGCACGCGGTACACTCTCATTTGATGAAAAAATTGCGAATGCAAAACAAGCTGGTGCAAAAGCCGTTATTATTTATAACAATGTGGACGGAGAAATTCCTTTCTATGTTGGCGAAAGTACAAAATACATTCCCGCATTCCGCCTAACGAAAGAAGACGGTGAAAAACTAAAAGCTCAGATCGAACAAGGTAATACATCCTTTACCTTTGACGAACTTAGTTATATTCAAACAGAAGGCGATCATCTTGCAGACTTTAGCTCACGCGGCCCTGTTACATCAAATGATGATATTAAACCAGATATTACAGCGCCTGGTGTTGCTGTACTTTCAACAGTACCTGAATATATTAACGACCCACAAGAGGGCGAAAACTATGACGTTTCCTACGAGCGTATGCAAGGAACATCTATGGCTTCTCCTCATATCGCGGGCGTTGCTGCTCTTATTTTACAAGAACACCCAGAATACTCTCCATTCGATGTAAAGGCGTCTCTTATGAACACAGCTGATGATTTAAAAGAAAAGTATTCCGTATATGAAGTTGGAGCTGGACGAGTAGATGCGTACAACGCCGTTCATACGGAAACTAGTTTTAAAGTGCTAGATACAACAAAAACAGTTGTAAATGATGAAGTAATTGAAGTCCCTGAAGAAACTGGATCCATTGCATTCGGGAAGTTCTATCAAAAAGACGGTGAAGCTCTTGAACAAAAACGAAATATAAAAGTGGAAAACCATAATAAACAAGAGAAAAAAGAATTTAAAACAGAAATTTCTTATACACCAGCATCTTCTTCTATTAACGACGCTACCGGAAACGGTGTAAAAGTTTCTGTTCCAGAAACAATTACACTTGATGCTGGCAAATCAGGTGAAATTGAAGCAAAAATTAATGTTCCAGCCGGTGTAAAACAAGGCCGATATGAAGGATATATTCATATTACAAATACGAAAAATAAAGAAGAAACGTACCAAATTCCGTTCTCTATTCGTGTATCAGAACCTGGTATTGAAAATGCAATATTATCAAGAAAAGCAATTTCCACTGATACATCAAAGTTTAATCCATATGGTGAATCATATGTTCACGGGGCATTCCAATTAAATAGCGAACTTGAAACGTTAGACCTTATCGTGAAAGATTCGAAAACAAATAAAGCACTCGGCTTCATTGGGACATTAAACACGACTGGACTAAAAACGGATGTGTATTACTACTTAGATTCATTCTTTAACGGAAAAGTGTATCCTTTCACAAATGACCCTGCCAAACCAATTGGTGATGAGAAAATCAACTTACCAGAAGGAGACTACACAATAGAGTTTGTTGGCTATGATAAAGCTGGGAAAGCACGTGTGAAAGGTGATTATGTCGTAATTGATAATACACCGCCAGAAGTAAAATTAACTGGATTAAAACCTGGTATTTATGAATTAAATGAAGAAAATTACACAGTAGAAGATGGTAAAAAAGCGTTATGGATTAAAGGAAATGTGTATGATTCAAACGTTGACTACTTAAAAGGAAAAGGATTAAACATTACGCAAGAAGCGAATGGCGTTATGTATTATGACTATTCTCCATACTTGCATAAGTTTTTACCTATTAATGCAAATGGAGACTTTAAAGTTGGCATTACTCCTGAATCCTTTAAAGTGGAAGGTCCAATGAACACAGGCGTATATATTTTCGATTATGCAACTGCAGGTCCTGACTATCCAAGCGGTGTAAATAATTACTGGTTTATCCCGCAAGGAGCTCAATATGCAAAAGCTAGTTACGATAAAAAAGAAGTATATAAAGGGGACGAGTTCACAGTAACCCTAAACGCGAAACACGTAAAACAATTCGTTGCTGGAGAATTTAACGTAAAATTCCTAGAGAAGAACTTCAAATTTGCAAATGCGAAATTGAATCCTGCTTTTGAAAAACTCCTTTCTGAAAAAGGGGTAACCGCAAAAATAAATGAATCAAAACTAGAAGAAGGTTCTGTTACAGTAGGCGGGGCTATTGATGATAAAAACTTCGCTGGATTAGATGGTGACTTCCCGTTCATTGATATAACTTTTAAGGTAGAAAATGATGAATTTTATGAAGCAAATGCTCAATTAGATTTATCAGTGTTCGCTTACTGGAAACAAGGTGAATCAGAGCCAAATAGAATGCGTGTCCTTCAAGATCAAACATTCTCAGTTATGTCTTTAAACTCACTAGTAGAAGGAAATATTAAACCTGGTGCATTCTTAAATGAACGTGGCTATTTAGATGAGAAATTCGATTATACAAAGCTTGGCGTAAAAGTATATGCAACTGATTCTTACCGTCATAAGTTTGAAGGCTCACTAGACAAATACGGATACTTCAAACTAAATGGACTTCCTGTTAATAAACGCGACTATAACTTATATGTAGAAGTACCAGGGCATTTAACAAGCCGACTAACAACGAAACTTGGTACTGAAAAAGACGGTAAGCTAATTGGCCAATATTATTATGCACGCCTTGATGAAAACCTTGCAGGTGATGTAAATGGCGATAAAGTAATTGATATAAAAGATGCTGAAATTATCGCTAGCAACTATGGTAAAAAAGGAGTATCTGTGAAAGACGGTGACCTAAATAAAGATGGTATTGTTGACGAAAAAGATATTCGCTTCGTTGAAAAGAACTTCTTGAAAAAAGGTCCCGATGCATCTAAATCACAAACACCTGTTGAAAAATCAAAAAGCGGTACACTGGCAGATATTTTAAAGAAATTAGGATTAACGCCTAAAAAATGATAATAATAAAGAGCACTCTACCCAAAGTAGAGTGCTCTTTTCTATAAACGACCCTGATCCAGCAAAAGGGGTATATTGGGGATATACAAGGGAAACCGGAAAAGGAATTTATATTAAATTATATATAAATCCAGAAGTAAGAAGTAGTTCCCCACTTCTGGATTATTTAGCAATTATTATTATAGTACTGGTGCCATTGTTTCTTTTAATACTTTTACAGAATGAGCAAATTTCGCTTTTTCATCCTCATTTAACTCAAGCTCTACGATTTCACGTACACCTTCACGGTTAATTACAGCTGGAACACCTACGTAAGCATCTTTCTCACCGTATTGACCTTCAAGGTATGCAGATACAGTTAATACGCTGTTCTCGTTGTTTAAGATTGCTTTAGTTACACGAAGTAGTGACATACCGATTCCGTAATAAGTTGCACCTTTACGCTCGATGATATGGTAAGCTGCATCACGTACGTTTTCGAAGATTTTGTCTAAGTCTTCTTGTTTGTACTGTTCGTTGTTAGCTAAGATTGTTTCTAGTTTTTGTACACCGATAGTAGCGTGACTCCATACTGGAAGTTCAGTGTCACCGTGTTCACCAACGATGTAAGCATGAACGTTACGTGGATCTACATCTAAGTAGTCACCTAACATGTAACGGAAACGAGCAGAGTCTAAAGTAGTACCAGAACCAATTACACGCTCTTTTGGTAGACCAGATTCTTTCCAAGTTACGTAAGTTAAAATATCAACTGGGTTAGTTGCGATTAAGAAGATTCCATCGAATCCGCTATCCATAATACCGCGAACGATTTGTTTAAAGATCTTTGTATTTTTCTCAACTAAGTCTAAACGAGTTTCACCTGGCTTTTGTGGTAATCCAGCAGTGATAACTACTAAATCTGCATCTTTACAATCTGCATAGCTACCGCTCCAAACTTTTGTTGGTGATGGAGAGAATGGTACCGCATGGCTTAAGTCCATTGCTTCCCCTTCTGCTTTTGCTTCATTAACATCTACTAATACGAATTCTTCAGCTACACCTTGGTTAATCATTGAGTAAGCGTAACTACACCCTACAGCTCCTGTTCCTACTAATACTACACGATTGATACCTTTTTTCATGGTAATTTCCCCTCTCTATTGTTCACATATATTTTTTATGATTGTTTAAGTAATTAATTAAAATACTAATTTAATGTTGTTTAACTTCTTTACACTCATATTGTAGCACGTATTATTGTGAATTACTTCACAAATTATGACCTATTTGTGAACTTTTTCACATAGAGTGTAAAGTTATTGGAATAGGTGTGGAATCCATTTCAATGGAGGCGTTTTCTTTAGATTGTGAAAGGGATTTTCTTATGTTTTTGTCGGTAAGTGAAATTATATCGGCGATTTTTAGAATATATCGACTGTAACTCCAAATATATCAGCGATTATTGAAATTTATCGACCGTAACTCAAATTATATCGGCGATTTTTGCAATATATCGACTTACCGACAAAACTCGACAACGTTAGCATCATAAAAAAGCTGTCTCCAGTAGATCACCTATTGAAAGACAGCTTCTTCTATTTATACTATTTGTTTTCTGTGGTAGCGCCTAATACAGAAATTTCAATATTAAAAAGCTCAATTAAAGTATCCTTTAGTTGAGCGACCCATATTTCAATTTTTATTATTCAACTGTATCTAATAACTCTACAACTAATTCCTTAGGATCTTCCCAGCTATGATATATTTCTAAGTGCCATTTCGTTAATGACCTTGAGTATCACTTTTACACAACAAAAAAGAGATAGCAGATTATGCTATCTCTTTTAATATGACCCGTACGGGATTCGAACCCGTGTTACCGCCGTGAAAGGGCGGTGTCTTAACCACTTGACCAACGGGCCAATTACTGGCAGAGAAGAAGGGATTCGAACCCTCGCACCGCGTTCGCGATCTACTCCCTTAGCAGGGGAGCCCCTTGAGCCACTTGGGTACTTCTCTATAAATATGGCTCCGCAGGTAGGACTCGAACCTACGACCGATCGGTTAACAGCCGATAGCTCTACCACTGAGCTACTGCGGAACAATTATGGTGGGCCTAAATGGACTCGAACCATCGACCTCACGCTTATCAGGCGTGCGCTCTAACCAGCTGAGCTATAGGCCCATAATTGAAAAGCGGGTGAAGAGAATCGAACTCTCGACCAGAGCTTGGAAGGCTCTTGTTTTACCACTAAACTACACCCGCATTAAATTGTAAATGGTGAGCCATGAAGGACTCGAACCTTCGACCCTCTGATTAAAAGTCAGATGCTCTACCAACTGAGCTAATGGCTCATTTTGAAAGTGGTGCCGGCTAGAGGACTTGAACCCCCAACCTACTGATTACAAGTCAGTTGCTCTACCAATTGAGCTAAGCCGGCTTGCGACTTCAAAATGGTGGCTCGGGACGGAATCGAACCGCCGACACGAGGATTTTCAGTCCTCTGCTCTACCGACTGAGCTACCGAGCCTTTATGTAAAAATGGCGGTCCCGACCGGGGTCGAACCGGCGATCTCCTGCGTGACAGGCAGGCATGTTAACCACTACACCACGGGACCTTGGTTGCGGGGACAGGATTTGAACCTGCGACCTTCGGGTTATGAGCCCGACGAGCTACCAGACTGCTCCACCCCGCGACGATAAAATATTTAATTAAGAAAAAATGGAGGAGGTAGAGGGATTCGAACCCCCGCGCGACTCTCGCCGCCTGTCGGTTTTCAAGACCGATCCCTTCAGCCGAACTTGGGTATACCTCCGAGATATAAACTTCTAATGGTGGACCTTGTAGGACTCGAACCTACGACCGGACGGTTATGAGCCGTCTGCTCTAACCAGCTGAGCTAAAGGTCCTTTATGGTAGCGGCGGAGGGGATCGAACCCCCGACCTCACGGGTATGAACCGTACGCTCTAGCCAGCTGAGCTACACCGCCATAAATGATATTAAAATAAGTGGAGCCTAGCGGGATCGAACCGCTGACCTCACGGGTATGAACCGTACGCTCTAGCCAGCTGAGCTACACCGCCATAAATGATATTAAAATAAGTGGAGCCTAGCGGGATCGAACCGCTGACCTCCTGCGTGCAAGGCAGGCGCTCTCCCAGCTGAGCTAAGGCCCCATGTTTTTTGGGAATATCGGGAAGACAGGATTTGAACCTGCGACCCCCTGGTCCCAAACCAGGTGCTCTACCAAGCTGAGCCACTTCCCGTTAATAAAAGCGCGCCCGAGAGGAGTCGAACCCCTAACCTCTTGATCCGTAGTCAAACGCTCTATCCAATTGAGCTACGGGCGCATATGGTGCCGAGGGCGGGGGTCGAACCCGCACGGTGGTCACCCACCGCAGGATTTTAAGTCCTGTGCGTCTGCCTGTTCCGCCACCCCGGCATGTCATATTGAAAATTGGAGCGGAAGACGGGATTCGAACCCGCGACCCCAACCTTGGCAAGGTTGTATTCTACCACTGAACTACTTCCGCAAGACATGTATGAGTTATTTAATTAAAAGTGCGGGTGAAGGGAGTCGAACCCCCACGCCAAAGGCGCCAGATCCTAAGTCTGGTGCGTCTGCCAATTCCGCCACACCCGCATATTAATTTATTTAATAAAAATGGGGCGACTGATGGGAATCGAACCCACGAATGCCGGAGCCACAATCCGGTGCGTTAACCACTTCGCCACAACCGCCATGATTTCTGGTGCCGACTAGAGGACTTGAACCCCCAACCTACTGATTACAAGTCAGTTGCTCTACCAATTGAGCTAAGTCGGCTAAATGGTGGAGGATGACGGGATCGAACCGCCGACCCCCTGCTTGTAAGGCAGGTGCTCTCCCAGCTGAGCTAATCCTCCATTTGCCTGGCAACGTCCTACTCTCACAGGGACAAGGCCCCAACTACCATCGGCGCTAGAGAGCTTAACTTCCGTGTTCGGTATGGGAACGGGTGTGACCTCTCTGCCATCATTACCAGACTGTATTCATTTAAGACAAGAATTATTGTAACTCATTTAACTTTGAAAGTCAACAAGTTTTTTTATATTCTTTCAAAACTAGATAACATTGCTTCATATTATATGGTTAAGTCCTCGATCTATTAGTATTCGTCAGCTCCACATGTCACCATGCTTCCACCTCGAACCTATCAACCTGATCATCTTTCAGGGATCTTACTAGCTTACGCTATGGGAAATCTCATCTTGAGGGGGGCTTCATGCTTAGATGCTTTCAGCACTTATCCCTTCCGCACATAGCTACCCAGCTATGCCCTTGGCAGAACAACTGGTACACCAGCGGTGCGTCCATCCCGGTCCTCTCGTACTAAGGACAGCTCCTCTCAAATTTCCTACGCCCACGACGGATAGGGACCGAACTGTCTCACGACGTTCTGAACCCAGCTCGCGTACCGCTTTAATGGGCGAACAGCCCAACCCTTGGGACCGACTACAGCCCCAGGATGCGATGAGCCGACATCGAGGTG
>NZ_JARVHN010000001.1:0-575000 GCF_040459765.1 Bacillus cereus group sp. RP29 | reverse complement strand
CCTTATGATTAGCGTTGAACTTATACCATTAACAATGAAATTTGTAGGACCTAGATCATTTCGTCAACGTGATATCGCAGTAAAACTTGTTGTGCGAAATATGGACAATATCCCAGTTGTAATTGAGGAAATAAAAGAAATGGATATAAAAGTGAAGAATATGAAGCTTAAAACGTTAGAAAATGGTTCTCACTATTTACATCTTAAATTATGTATCGATCAAAAAAGACATACTGCTGATGTTTACTATGCTCTCCAGCATCTCGAAAGTGTTCAACAAACTGAAGTGGAAAGTATGTAACGTAAAACAAACTCTCTTTTAAATTAGAGAGTTTTTCTTTTTTCTATAATGGCAACAATGAATGTAGTCCTGCAAAGTAAGGAGGAATAGGCAATTGAAATCCCGTCCGAATTTAGTAGATACATTTCGTGATTCCATTATTTTTCGTTTAATTTGCTTTATTGTTATACTTACTGCTTTTTCCGGCTTTCTTATACATAGATTAGAACCATCACACTTTACCACATGGTTTGATGGAATTTGGTGGTCAATCGTTACAATTTTCACTGTTGGCTATGGTGACTTTGCCCCTCATACACTAATCGGGAAACTTATCGGTATGAGTATTATTTTATTAGGAACTGGATTTTGTTCTTATTATATGGTGCTGTTTGCTACTGAAATGATTAATAAACAATATATGAAAGTTAAAGGAGAAGAAGCTGCGACTTCTAACGGTCATATGATTATTGTCGGCTGGAATGAACGAGCAAAACATGTTGTAAAACAAATGCACGTACTACAACCAAACCTTGATATCGTTTTAATTGATGAAACACTTTCTTTACTGCCAAAACCATTTCATCATTTAGAATTTATAAAGGGGTGCCCCCATCACGACCAAACGTTATTAAAAGCTAATATTACAACGGCACACACCATATTAATAACAGCCGATAAAGAAAAAAATGAAAGCTTAGCGGATACACAGTCCATTTTAAATATTTTAACTGCAAAAGGGCTCAACCCAAACATTCACTGCATCGCTGAACTTCTTACTTCTGAACAAATACAAAATGCAACGAGAGCTGGCGTGTCAGAAATTATAGAAGGAAATAAATTAACGAGCTATGTATTTACCGCTTCTCTTTTATTCCCTTCCATTTCAGGTGTACTATTTTCACTTTACGACGAAATCTCTGATAATAAATTACAACTGATGGAGCTTCCTATGTCCTGCACCGGACAAACTTTTGCCAATTGTAGCTATACTCTTTTAAAGCAAAACATTCTCTTACTAGGTATAAAGCGCGACGAACAATATATGATTAATCCAGTTCATTCCTTTGTTCTCATTGAAAGCGACATACTCATTGTTATTCACCATTAGTAAAATGACGCTCTAATTCTTGCATGAGCACTTTCCCAATATTGATATATTTTCTTTTCACATCTCCATCTGGATCTTTCGGCTCAGCAAATTGATCCATCCCACTCGTTCCAGCTGTTAACGTATTTACATGATCATCTAGTTCGTCTTGATATACGTGCGAAAGAATATACGGCGTTCCAAGACGAACTATTACGCCTGGTACATCTAGTTCTCCATCAATGGCTGTAAATGGCACTCGCAGAAATTGATAGCCATCTTCTTCATCAATTTTATAATCAAAGCATCCTTTATCATAATCCCAATTGCCACCAATGCTATATCCGAGTGGCTTCATTATTTCTTCTAACTTATATAACGCATATGTACGTCCTTCTAAATTTGAATGAATCGGAATCAAGTCCATCCCTCCTAGACTTTTTCTTTAGCATACCCACTCTAGTTTGAATATACTGATGGACTTTTCGATGAAATAATAAAAAGCGGCCGGATTCCGGCCGCTTTTTATTATTTTAAACGCTCTTCTAATTCTGCTTTTAATTCTTCAAATCCTGGTTTACCAAGTAAAGCAAACATGTTTTTCTTGTATGCTTCTACCCCTGGTTGGTCAAATGGATTTACGCCTAATAAGTAGCCGCTCATCGCACATGCTTTTTCGAAGAAGTATACAAGGTAACCGAATGTGTACTCATTTAATTCAGGAATATTTACGATTAAGTTTGGTACTCCGCCATCGCTATGTGCAAGTAATGTACCTTCGTATGCTTTCGTGTTTACGAAGTCTACAGTTTCACCAGCAAGGTAGTTTAATCCATCTAAATCGTTTTCTTCTGATTCGATTGTTAGTTCATGTGTAGGTTTACCTACTTTTAGAACTGTTTCAAATAAGTCACGACGACCTTCTTGAACGTATTGACCTAATGAATGTAAGTCAGTTGAGAAGTTTGCTGAAGATGGGAAAATACCTTTTTGATCTTTTCCTTCACTTTCACCAAATAACTGTTTCCACCACTCAGCGAAGTATTGAAGTGCTGGCTCATAGTTAACAAGCATTTCAATTGTTTTTCCTTTATTGTATAGAGCGTTACGAACTACTGCGTATTGGTAAGCTGGGTTTTCTTCTAGTTCTGATGTACCGAAGTCCTCACGACCAGCAGCTGCACCTTTCATCATCTCTTCAATATTTAAGCCACTCACTGCGATTGGCAATAAACCAACTGGCGTTAATACAGAGAAACGTCCTCCAACATCATCTGGAATAACGAATGTTTCGTAACCTTCATTATCAGCTAATGTTTTTAATGCACCACGCGCTTTATCTGTCGTTGCATAAATACGTTTGCGAGCTTCTTCTTTTCCATACTTTTCTTCTAATAACTTACGGAAAATACGGAATGCTAGTGCTGGCTCTGTTGTTGTACCTGATTTGGAAATAACGTTAATAGAGAAGTCTTTGCCTTCTAGTACATCCATTAAATCTTTCATATAAGTGGAGCTAATGTTTTGTCCAACAAATAGCACTTGTGGAGTTTTACGTTGTTCTTTAGAAAGTGTGTTGTAGAAAGAATGGTTTAACATTTCAATTGCTGCACGTGCTCCTAGGTAAGAACCACCGATACCTACAACAAGTAAAATGTCAGAGTCATTTTTAATTTTTTCTGCGCATTTTTGAATGCGAGCAAATTCTTCTTTGTCATATTGAAGCGGAAGGTCTACCCACCCAAGGAAATCGTTCCCAGCTCCAGTTTTTTCGTGGATTGCGTGATGTGTTACTTTCACTGCATCACGTAAATAAGTGATTTCATGTTCACCGATGAAGGATAACGCTTTAGAATAGTCGAACGTTACATGTGTACTCATCTTTTTCCCTCCAATTATGGATATGTATTTCTGTATTCACTTTAGCGAAACTGAAGTTGTAAATCAAGCGATTCACCCCTTGTAAACGTAACCAATATATATTTTTTAAAAAAAGTTCATTTTTTGCATAAAAATTCGCATTTTTCGGTATAGATGTATATACATCCTATTTCGAACATTTTTTATGTATAAAAACAACATAACTACCCCATTCTATAAAAGAGTTAATTAACTCATCGCTTGCTCATGCTTCACAATTAAGGGGGGCTTTTTCATGAGTACTTTGCAACGTATCGCATTAGTCTTTACTGTAATTGGCGCTGTAAACTGGGGATTAATTGGGTTCTTCCAGTTTGACTTAGTGGCAGCCATTTTCGGTGGACAAAACTCAGCTCTTGCACGTATTATTTACGGCATCGTCGGTATTTCTGGGCTGATCAATCTTGGTTTACTCTTTAAACCATCAGAAAATCTTGGTACTCACCCAGAAACGAACGAAATTCGCTAGTCAGTATGTCCTTACTCACCTTCGACATACGAATATGATTGCATGCAATCATATTTGCAAATATATATCATAAGAAAAAGTAAAAGAGGAACGCTCATATGCGCTCCTCTTTTACTTTGTTAACTCAGACTCTTCAATCCATTCTGTTAGCTTTTCTCGCAGCGTATTAAATCCGTCCTTAGATGGATTCGGTATAAGAATCCGTCCTTGTTTTCTTTTCGCCGCTTTTAACGATAAACTCATTTTTCTGTGTTCTTCATCAATTGAAAGTACTTTTACTTCTACTGTATCGCCGACTTTTAAAAAGTCATGAATATCCTTTACATATCCATTTGTAATTTCAGATATATGCACAAGTCCTTGTGTTTCTGCATCTAACGCTACAAATGCACCGTAATCTTGAATCCCAGTCACTTTCCCTGTTACAACCACTCCTGTTGTATATTGTTCTGACATATGAAACACTCCCATACGTTTACCATTTTCTCTACAATTGTAGATAGCAAAGCAGATGATTTATTGTTAAATATCCGATTAGTTAATACGTACCGTAAGTAAAGCTACTCAGGATACGCATACCTTATATTAGTAAATTATACCACTATGACAGAGCTCATTCAAAATTCATGAAAAAATTTCCTTAAGTAAGTATAATTCTCCAATATTAGGATAGAATACTAACACATGGCTTTCTAGTATTCCCCCCTTTTATGGACAAAACGTATTGTGTTTTGTCCTTTTTTTATTCTCTATAAACCGTTCCATTCTCTTCGTTGCTTCCATAAGCTGTTCAAGCGATGTTGCATACGAACAACGAATAAACCCTTCGCCACTTTCGCCAAATACACTTCCAGGTACAACAGCCACTTTTTCTTCTAATAATAACTGTTCTGCAAATTCCGCTGAAGATAGTCCAGTTGAAGAGATTGAAGGAAAGACATAAAATGCTCCGCCCGGCACGTGACACGTTAATCCCATTTCATTGAAAGATGTCGTCATAAAATTACGGCGTTTCTTATAGCTATCTCTCATCCGAATTACTTCATCATTCCCGGCACGTAACGCTTCAAGTGCTGCGAACTGAGACATCGTTGGGGCACACATCATAGAATATTGGTGAATTTTGAGCATTAATTCTGAAAAATGAACAGGAGCTGCAATCATACCAAGACGCCATCCTGTCATTGCAAATCCTTTTGAAAATCCCGAAATTAAAATCGTATGCTCGCGCATATTTTTAATACTCGCGAAACTTGTATATGCTTCGTCGTATACAAGTTCTGCATAAATTTCATCAGATAATACGATTAAATTGTACTTCTCAACAATCACTGCTATTTCTTCAAGCTCGGACTTGTTTAACATTGCACCTGTTGGGTTATTTGGTGAACAAAGTAAAATTGCCTTTGTCTTCGCTGTAATAGCTGCTTCAATTTGTTCTGGTTGTACTTTAAATTCATTTTCTAAAGTAGTCGCCACAGGAACTGGAACGCCTCCAGCTAATGTCACAAGCGGGGCATAAGAAACGAAACTTGGCTCAATAATGAGTACTTCATCATCAGGATTTATAATGGCGCGCATCGCTACATCTAACGCCTGACTTGCTCCAACTGTAACAATGATTTCATCGTTTGGATCATAAGAAACTGCAAATTGTTTTTTTAGATACTTTGCTATTTCTTGACGGAGCTCCAATAATCCTGCATTTGCTGTATATGACGTATATCCTTGTTCTAAAGAACGGATACATGCTTGCCTCACATTCCAAGGTGTAACGAAATCAGGCTCTCCTACTCCAAGCGAAATAACACCTTTCATATTTGCTGCTAAATCGAAAAACTTTCGAATACCAGATGGTTGTAAAGATTCCGCTGCTCTAGATAGTTCAAATTGCTTCATGGTGTCACCACAATTCGCTTATCATCATCGTTTTTTTCATAAATAATCCCCTCATGTTTATACTTCTTCAAAATAAAATGCGTTGTCGTAGAAACGACAGATTCAATTGTTGCTAATTTCTCAGAAACAAACATCGCCACTTCTCCCATTGTCTTTCCCTCTAATGTAATAGAAAGGTCATATGTCCCTGACATTAAATACACAGATTTCACTTCTGAATAACGATAAATTTGCTCAGCAACCGCATCGAACCCAACGCCGTGCTTTGGCGTAACTTTCACATCAATCATTGCCGTTAAACCTGTATGTTCTTTCACCTTCGTCCAATCGATATGTGTTACATAATCCACGATAATCTTTTCCGCTTCTAATTTTTCAACCATTTTCTTTACTTCTTCTACTTCTATATTTAACAGCTTCGCTAATATATCTACAGATAATCGACTACTTTTTTCAAGACAAGCTAATAATTCTAATTCTTTTTCTGTCACCATATAAATCATCCTTCCTTTTCGTTTGTGTCTAAATTATACAAATAGCCTTTCCAGTTTGAAAAGAAGATTTTTTTAGTGAATTATGTCAAAATAAAGTGAAACTTTAATCCACGGAAAGGTTCACCCCATGGATTATTAGCCCGCTCCAATCGGGCTTGATCTCCCACCTCACTTCTTTGTCTCAACCGTCTTTTTAGGTGGGAGTCTTACTGCTCGTTAAAGCGGGGTAAAGTGAAACTTTACTCAGCAGAAAAATGCATGATAAAGCGAAAGGGGATGGAATCGTGAAACCAAAAGTTTATATTGCTGAACCAGTTCCAACATTTGTAGAAAACTATTTATCAGAACACTGTGATTATGAAAAATGGGAGCAAAATGAGAAGGTACCTCGTGATGTTCTACTAGAGAAAATACAAGATAAAGATGGTTTATTAAATTTCGGATCTGCTATTAATGAAGAATTATTGGAGGCGGCTCCTAACTTAAAAGTAGTAAGCAACATTTCTGTCGGTTACGATAATTTTGATTTACAAGCGATGGAAAAGCGCAATGTCATCGGAACAAATACACCTTACGTACTAGATGATACAGTAGCTGACCTCGTTTTTGCTCTTATGTTATCTGCTGGTCGTCGTGTTTGTGAACTCGACTCCTACGTAAAAAATGGTAAATGGAATGCGGAAATTGGAAAAGAGCACTTTGGGCTAGATGTACACCATAGTACAATCGGCATTATCGGTATGGGCCGAATTGGTGAAGCTGTTGCAAAACGAGCGAAATTCGGATTTGATATGGATGTTCTTTATTATAACCGTCGCCGAAAAGAAGAAGCTGAACAAAAATTCGATGCTACATATTGTGATTTACAGACACTTCTAAAGCAGTCTGACTTTATCGTTCTTCTTACTCCATTAACAGATGAAACGTACCATCTTATCGGAGAAAAGGAATTTTCATTCATGAAAGAAACAGCTATCTTCATTAATGCTTCTCGCGGGAAAACAGTAGATGAAGAAGCGTTAATCGATGCGTTAACAGAAAAGAAAATCTTTGCAGCAGGCATCGATACGTTTACACAAGAGCCGATTCAAAAAGACAATCCGCTCTTATCATTACAAAATGTTGTGACCTTACCACATATCGGATCTGCAACATTAAAAACTAGGCAACAAATGGCTATGACCGCCGCTGAAAATTTAGTTACAGCGTTACAAGGAAAAACACCGCCTAATATTGTTCGCGGGTAATACTGAATATACGAAAGGCAAGATGACATCGTCATCTTGCCTTTTTTTGTTAACATATTTTTTTCTGCCTTGGAAATGATATGAACAAAAATCAATGGAGTGACAAAAAATGAATCACGAATCTACTTGTCCTTATTTCACTTTTTCCACTCGCGGCACTACTGTTCATTACGAATTGTATGAACATGAAAATAAAACAGAACGTCCTACTTTCGTACTCGTTCACGGCTTTTTATCTTCCTCATTCAGCTACCGCCGTCTAATTCCTTTATTATCAAAAGAAGGAACAGTCATTGCCCTTGATTTACCACCGTTCGGGAAGAGTGATAAGTCTCATCTATTTAAGTATTCTTATCATAATTTAGCAATGATTATAATCGATTTAATTGAACACTTATCTCTCTCAAACATTGTGTTAGTTGGACATTCTATGGGCGGCCAAATTTCACTTTACGTAAACCGTATACGTCCTGAATTAATTTCAAAGACAATTTTACTATGTAGCTCTAGCTATTTAGCACGCGCAACTTTACCTTTACTGTACTCTTCTTATTTACCGTTCTTTCATTTATACGTAAAGAATTGGATTATACGGCGCGGCATTGTTCATAACTTAATGAATGTCGTTCATGATCATTCATTAATTGACGATGAAATGAAGGCCGGTTACTCTGCTCCTTTTTATGACAACCGTATATTCCCCGCTTTAACTCGTATGATACGAGATCGTGAAGGTGACTTATCTTCAACTGAATTACAAAAAATCGAAACACCTACGCTACTCATTTGGGGTGAAAAAGATCGGGTCGTCCCTGTACATGTGGGTCATCGTCTGCACAAAGATTTACCGAATTCGAAATTTATTTCTTACGAAAATACAGGGCATTTACTACCTGAAGAAAAACCGGAACATGTTTATGAAGAAATTATGGCTTTTTCTGCGCAGTAATATAAAAAGGCTGTCGGAAATTCCGACAGCCTACAATGAACAACTTCCGCCTTCTTTTATTACAAGTAATTCCACAGCTAACTTCTCACATTTTTCAAGCGCAGGTACTTCCTCAAAAGACATAAAGTATATATGTTGAATCTTCTTTGCGATGTATTTTGAATCATCAAACACACTTGCGACGTTCACAACATCGCTCGCTTCTGTTTCATAAAACTCCGGTCCCATTTGAAACGGATCCCAATTCTTCACAACCTCTATCATCTTTTCATATGTACCCATTCGCTTCCCGCCTTTTCACTTTTTAATACTTTTCTTTATCCTATCACATCAGCTATTCTATAAGAAGAGAGAGAACTTTCATAACTTAACGGTTTTACAGAAGAAGGGGGCAAACTTATGCAACTATTTCATAAAACAGTCAATCGACGTGGAACCCATAGTATAAAATGGGATACATATAAAAACGAAGAACTTATCCATGCTTGGATTGCTGATATGGATTTTGAAGTACCACAACCAATTCAAGCTGCTTTAAAGAAACGTATCGAGCATCCTATTTTCGGCTATACACTTCCTCCCGAAAATATTGGCGATATTATTTGTAACTGGACAAAAAAACAGTACAACTGGGATATTCAAAAAGAGTGGATTGTCTTTAGCGCCGGAATCGTTCCAGCTCTTAGTACGAGCATACAGGCCTTCACAAAGGAAAACGAATCCGTTCTCGTACAACCACCTATTTATCCCCCATTTTTCGAAATGGTCACAACAAACAACAGACAATTATGCGTAAGTCCATTACAGAAACAAAATGATACATATGCGATAGACTTTGAGCATTTAGAAAGGCAATTTCAACAAGGCATTAAACTCATGCTTCTTTGCAGTCCTCACAATCCGATAGGGCGTGTTTGGACGAAAGAGGAACTAACAAAGCTTGGATCTTTATGTACCAAATATAATGTAATCGTTGTCGCAGATGAAATTCATTCCGATATTATTTACGCAGATCATACACATACACCGTTCGCTTCTTTATCCGAAGAATTAGCAGCGCGCACGATTACTTGTATGGCTCCAAGTAAAACATTTAATATCGCTGGATTACAAGCATCGATTATTATCATTCCAAATGAAAAACTCCGTCAAGCCTTTACATCTATCCAATATAGACAAGGCTTCCACGGATTAAATATATTTGCCTATACAGCGATGGTAAGTGCCTATACAGAATGTAACGATTGGCTAAATGAAATTCGATTATATATAGAAGATAATGCTCAATTTGCTTGTAAATATATGAAAGATCACATACCTACTCTTTCCGTAACGAAGCCAGAAGGTAGCTTTTTATTATGGATTGATTGCTCTCGCCTACAGCTTTCTCAAGATGAGCGCACTAAATTGCTCGAAGAAAAAGGAAAAATTATTGTTGAGCCTGGTGAGAAGTACGGATTAGGCGGCGAAGAACATATTCGAATTAACATCGGCTGTCCAAGGTCTGTTTTAGAAGAAATTTTAAATAGACTGCGCCATACGTTTTCATAATAAGAAAGGAGACTGTTTGGGACAGCCTCCTTTGTCAACTTTTGTCGGTAAGTCGATATATTTTAAAAATCGCCGATATATTTTGAGTTACGGTCGATATATTCCAATAATCGCCGATATATTTTAAGTTACAGTCGATATATTCCAATAATCGCTGATATATTTTAAGTTACAGTCGATATATTCCAATAATCGCTGATATATTTTCACTTACACTACACAAAAAAGCTACCGCGCACGGTAGCTTTTACTTTTTCTTCATATCCGACGCTTTTTTTACAATAACACCACAAGCAATTCGATCACCTGATTTACCTGTCGGTTGTGTCATGCCATCATCAGCGTTTTCTGTAATAATAATAGACGCTCCATCTTTTCTATGAATCGTCGTTTTTCCTTCTTCAAGCGTTATATGCGGCGCATCAATTTCTGCTTTAATCTTTCCAGAACCATCTGCAATTACGTTCGGTAAATCACCGTTTTCTGCACCCTTCGGATTGAGTAGTCCATGCTTTTTATCATCTGGATTAAAATGATTTCCAGCTGATTCAAAACGAGGTGCTTTACACTCTCCAATTTCGTGTACATGTAGTCCGTGCGGGCCAGGTGCGAAACCTTCCCCTTTAATCGTAATTTTCACTCCGCTTGTTTGCTGAGTTACTTTTGCAGTCCCCACTTCATCACCTGAAGCATTATGTAATTTCACGTCAATTTCTTTCGGCTTTCCTTGGTCACAACCTGCCATCAGAAATAGTAAACAACAACTGAAAAAAAGCCGTTTTTTCATTTTATTCCCTCCAAAATACATTCTGCCCTTAGATTGTCCGAGCATAGAGGGAAACATACAAAAATGAGTTACTGTTTCTTTTCAGCTAACAGCTTTTCTTCAACTTTCTGTAATCGATCTGCTTCTCGTTTTGATACACGAACGAACATACGCCATGTAGCAATCGCACCGATAATAAATAGAACACAAACAATCCCTGGAATAATATATTCTGTTTTATCTTCCGGAAAGTATAAAGGCATCATAACGAACACTCCTTAATTATAGGATTCGAAAAGCATCAGAATTTTCTGTTATATACATTTAAATTATAGTTGAACCTATTCATATTCTCAAGGGGCGTTCCGAAAGCGAATGATTTCTTTGACTCCTTCTCCTACTTTCCTTACTATAAACTTGAGGTGAAAAATATGAGAGAAACATTTGAAATTGGCGAAATCGTTACTGGTATTTATAAAACGGGAAAATACATTGGCGAGGTTACAAATAGCCGCCCTGGCAGTTACGTCGTAAAAGTATTAGCTGTTTTAAAACATCCGGTGCAAGGTGACTTACATAACGTAAAACAAGCTGACGTACCATTTTTCCACGAAAGACGTGCTTTAGCTTTTCGTGAACAGACGAACATTCCAGAGCAAATGGTGAAGAAATATGAAGGAGAAATTCCAGATTACACAGATTCACTCAAATTAGCATTAGAAACTCAAATGAATTCATTTTCTGAAGATGATTCACCTTTTGCGGTTCGTAGTCTAGAAACATTAGAGCAGTTAAAAAAAGACTACAAACTTTAAAAAACAAAACGACCAAATTACATACTGTGCAATTTGGTCGTTACTGTGTACTCACTTTCTTTAACACTTTTGAAAAATCAACGAGTTCCCCTAATGTTGGAGGTGCTGGTTTCACTAAATACTCTTTATCTTTTTCTACTAACTTAAAAATATTATACGTCGTCATCGCATCATCTAGCGCACAATGATGCTTCCCCGTCCCTACTTTTCCATACGCCTCAATTGCTTTCCACAGTCCTGTTTGATTTCTCTCACCAAAAAACTTCTTATACTCAAGTGATAAATCACGACACTGTCCTTGGAAAGGAAAATCTACTCCCGCTTTTTCACAATTATGCTTCAACACTTTCATATCCATATTTCCCCACGTAACAATGGTCGGTTTACATCTCTTTTCATATTCTGCAAGTTTTTCAACGAGTTCTGGAAACGAAATTCCTTTATCTACGACTTCTTGTTTAATCCCTAAAAACTTCTTACATCGATCCGTTAAAGAAGGAAAAGTCTTCGGCCTAACATGAGCTGAATACGTATCTTCTACCTTACAGCCAACAACCGAAACGAGTCCTACCTCAATAATCTCCGGGAAAAATCCTTTTGGTTTTTTTCTGTGCTGGGGCATCGTAAACTCAAAATCCAAAAATAAAAATTGTTGTTCATTCATACGATCCCTTCCTTATCATCTTTGTCATTCCTTTCTATTTGACACTCCTACACGAACAAGCTCGAATGCTAATTCCATTTTAAATATTCAGATTGGATGTATCTTATATATATGTCAAATGCCCGCAAATATTTTTAAAAATAAGAAAAAGTAACCTTTGCAGAAAATATAACAAAATAAGCCCTTTCATTTACATCCGACATTTTTCTACTTTATAATGACGTTATGTGTGTTTCATCTAGTTAATTTTTGACACACTAAGAAAAGTGAATGAAAGGAGATGAGAGTTTTGCACGAAACAACGCAAGAGCTCGCAAACTGGCAGTATTATTTTGCTATCGCAGTCTTTTTAATTACATATGCCATTATTATTTCTGAAAAAATTAATCGCGCTGTCATCGCACTTCTTGGCGCAGCACTCATGGTAATTATGGGGGTTGTTGATTTACACAATGCCTTTACGAAACATATTGAATGGGGGACGATTACACTACTCATCGGTATGATGATTTTGGTGAACATTACGAGTAAATCGGGCGTCTTCCAATACGTTGCCATTAAAGCAGCAAAAGGAGCGCAAGGAAATCCAATTAAAATTTTAATTTCACTTTCCTTACTTACTGCACTTGGTTCCGCGTTTTTAGATAACGTTACAACTGTACTTCTTGTTGTTCCAGTTACTTTATCTATTACGCGCATACTGCAAGTAAATCCTGTCCCTTATTTACTTTCTGAAATTATTTTTTCAAACATTGGGGGAACAGCAACATTAATTGGTGATCCACCTAACATTATGATTGGTTCTGCCAATAAGCATTTAGATTTCAATGCTTTCTTACTAAACTTAGCGCCAATCGTAATTATTATCATTGGTGTGACAGCGACAATACTTTACTTCATGTACCGCAAACAATTAATCGCTGATCCTGTACAAGTTAAAAAATTAATGAGTTTAGATGAAAAGCAATACATTAAAGATCCAGTATTAATGAAAAAATCTTTAACAGTACTTGGACTTACAATTGTAGGTTTCATGACTCATTCCATTTTCCACGTTGATGCAGCTATCATCGCTTTAACTGGTGCTACTGTACTTATGTTAATCGGTGTGAAAGAACATGAAATTGAAGAAGTATTCGCAAGTGTAGAATGGGTAACAATCTTCTTCTTCGCAGGACTATTCGTACTCGTTGGAGGACTTATCGATATCGGTCTTATTAAAATGTTAGCTCAAAAAGTAATTGGCATAACAGGCGGAGATATTTCTTACGCATCTATCCTTATTTTATGGGTATCTGGTATCGCCTCTGCAACAATTGATAACATTCCATTCGTTGCAACAATGATTCCTCTTATTAACGATATGGCTGTCGGATTAGGTTTATCACCTGCTGACGCACAAATCGACGTATTATGGTGGGCATTAGCATTAGGTGCTTGTCTGGGCGGAAACGGAACATTAATCGGCGCTTCTGCTAATGTAATTGTCGCAGGTATCGCAAGCCGCGAAGGACATAAATTTAGCTACATGGACTTCTTAAAAGTCGGTTTCCCAATTATGATCGTTTCATTAATCATTTCTCATATTTATATTTATGTACGCTACCTTATGTAGCACAAAAAGCGCTCTGATAACCAGGGCGCTTTTTTCATTACACATATTTAAATTAAACTTACTCGTTATACCTCACCGGCTCATTTCTGATAATGAACAAGTGAATCGGCAAGAACACTGAAAATGTGATGACATGAATAATCGTAAATAATATAGAGTTCGTTCCATATCTGTCTAAAATAGCGTAGATAAGATAAATAGACAACACAATGGATACAGCTGTTGCTATTAAATATAAAATTGGTACGAAATTAAAAATGAAACATGCGACATATATGCCGAATACTTTCCATCCTGCTTCTTCTTTCAAGAAATCGGGTAATTTATCTTTCGCTAAATCACCCCATATTTTACTATTTAAAAAAGGAATAAATGCTAGAACTCCATCCGTTGCACCGTCATTTTTCGCCATCGTATACAGTGCAAAAGCCGTTAACAAATACGCAATAACTGCCCAAATCAATATAACAAGAATAAACGCAAAACTAAGAGCAAAGAAACCTGCTAGTAAGCCTTGATCTTCCATCTTATCCTCTCCTCTCTACTCTCAACATATTTCATTGCATTGCAAGTTATGTTTTAAAATTCAACCAAACTCTCTGTATAATAATAGGAGTAACATAATAAGAGAGGAGAACAACCGATGCATCCATTTGTAAAAACATTACAAGAGCATTTCATAGCTCACAAAAATCCGGAAAAAGCAGAACCGATGGCACGTTATATGAAAAATCACTTCCCATTTCTCGGTATTCAAACACCTGAAAGAAGACAATTACTAAAAGACGTCATCCAAATACATACTCTCCCAGATCCAAAAGACTTCCAAATTATCGTACGTGAGCTGTGGGATTTACCAGAACGAGAATTTCAGGCAGCCGCACTCGATATGATGCAAAAATATAAAAAGCATATAAACGAAACGCATATTCCCTTCTTAGAAGAACTTATTGTAACAAAATCTTGGTGGGACACTGTCGATAGCATCGTCCCTACATTTTTAGGCGATATTTTTTTACAACATCCCGGATTGATTTCTGCCTATATTCCAAAATGGATTGCATCAGATAACATATGGTTACAACGCGCCGCTATTTTATTCCAGCTAAAATATAAACAAAAGATGGATGAAGAACTTCTTTTTTGGGTTATTGGACAACTACATTCTTCGAAAGAATTTTTCATTCAAAAAGCGATTGGATGGGTCCTTCGTGAATATGCAAAAACAAAGCCCGATGTCGTTTGGGAATACGTGCAAAATAACGAGCTTGCTCCACTCAGCAGGCGTGAAGCAATTAAGCACATTAAACAAAATTACGGAATAAATAACGAAAAAATAGGCGAGACTCTATCATAGATAGACGCGTTCCTCTATTGAGATTTAAAAAAGAACGTGTTAGAATATGTTCATTATTATTAATATAAGTAGCGATGACGGACTTATAAGTACTTGCACAAAAAGCGATTCAGGGATAGTGAAAGCCTGAAGCCGCAAGGAAACGGCAGTCTCGAGCAATACGTGATAAAGTGGATGCACCTTTTGTGTATCAACTAGGGTGGAACCGCGGGCAAACGCTCGTCCCTAGGCAATTAAGCCTTGGGATGAGCGTTTTTTTATGTTTTTCAAAGCATATACTGCTCGTTTCACAAGTTACCTGAGCACGTCATCGCCAATACGTTAACTTTCAAAAGGAGGATTTTATTATGTATTCAATGGAACAAGTAGTAAACTTAGCGAAACATCGCGGTTTTGTTTTCCCTGGTTCTGAAATTTACGGTGGTCTTGCAAACACTTGGGATTACGGTCCACTTGGAATCGAATTAAAAAATAACGTTAAAAAAGCTTGGTGGAAAAAATTCATTCAAGAATCTCCATACAACGTTGGTTTAGACGCTGCTATTTTAATGAACCCAAAAACTTGGATCGCTTCTGGTCACGTTGGTAACTTCAACGATCCAATGATCGACTGTAAAAAATGTAAAGCGCGTCACCGTGCAGACAAATTAATTGAAGATGCATTAGATGCAAAAGGCATCGAAATGGTTGTTGATGGTCTTACTTTCGACCAAATGGCTGACTTAATGAAAGAACATGAAGTAAAATGTCCTGATTGCGGTAGTGAAGAATTCACTGAAATCCGTCAGTTCAACTTAATGTTCAAAACATTCCAAGGTGTTACAGAGTCTAGCACAAACGAAATCTTCCTTCGTCCAGAAACAGCACAAGGTATTTTCGTAAACTTCAAAAACGTACAACGCTCTATGCGTAAAAAACTTCCATTTGGTATTGGCCAAATCGGTAAGAGCTTCCGTAACGAAATCACGCCTGGTAACTTCACATTCCGTACACGTGAATTCGAACAAATGGAACTTGAATTCTTCTGTAAGCCTGGTGAAGATTTAGAGTGGTTCGCATTCTGGCGTGAAACTTGTAAGAACTGGTTACTTTCACTTGGTATGACTGAAGAAAGCATGCGTCTTCGTGACCACGGTGAAGAGGAATTATCTCACTACAGTAACGCAACAACTGACATTGAATTCAAATTCCCATTCGGTTGGGGCGAACTATGGGGCGTTGCATCTCGTACAGACTTCGATTTAAAACGTCACATGGAACACTCTAACGAAGACTTTAACTATATTGATCCACAAACGAATGAGCGTTACGTACCGTACTGCATCGAGCCATCTTTAGGTGCTGACCGCGTAACATTAGCGTTCTTATGTGATGCATATGAAGAAGAGCAATTAGAAAACGATTCTCGTACAGTTCTTCGTTTCCACCCTGCTTTAGCACCATACAAAGCAGCGATCTTACCATTATCTAAAAAGCTATCTGAAGGTGCTACTGAAGTATTTGCAGAACTAGCTAAAGACTTCATGGTAGACTTTGACGAAACTGGTTCTATCGGTAAACGTTACCGTCGTCAAGACGAAATCGGTACACCATTCTGTATCACTTATGACTTCGACTCAGTTGAAGACAAAGCTGTTACAGTACGTGACCGTGACACAATGGAACAAGTGCGTATGCCAATTAGCGAACTAAAAGGTTTCTTAGAGAAGAAAATCCAGTTCTAATTATAAGAAAAAGAGGCTGCTCATTAGAGCAGCCTCTTTTTTTACTTTTCACGTTTTTCTTTAATTGCTACTGTACATCTTGAAATACATAATAAATCGTCATTCTCATCAATGATACGTACATCCCAAACCATCGTTGAGTTTCCTCTATGTATCGGTGTTCCGATTGCTGTTACAATTCCATCTTTCTTTGAGCGAATATGGTTTGCATTAATTTCTAGACCGAAGCAAATACATTTCTCTTGATCAATTAAATTGTATGAACCGACGCTTGCTACTGTTTCCGCCAACGCAAGAGATGCACCACCATGTAAAAAACCAAACGGCTGATGTGTACGTTCATCAACAGGCATCGTAGCAACTACCTTATCTTCTGTCATCTCTAACAACTCAATTCCAAGCGAATCCATTAAAGTTTTTGCCATATCGTTTCCCCCTTCTCTCACTTTAATTAAATGTATAATTTTACCTATTTACTTTCAAACTACGTATAACACTTATATAAGGAGGTTTCACCTAAATGAAACAGAAATTTTTTATACTATCGCTTATGTTCTCCTTGCTGACTATTGTACCAAATTGTGCACTAGCAGCCAAAGCATCCAACCTGACAATCGATGTTCAGACTGTCACGCAAAAAGGTAAGAAACCTTATATAGAATATCAAATCAATAGGCCTTCGTTTCATAACTTTTCCGATTCTAAGTTTCAAAATAAGCTAAATTTCTATTACAAAAAATCTACTGAAAAATTTAAAACAAAATTAGAAAAAGACGCAAAAAAATATTATAAAGAAACAGAAGGATCTAGTACACCATTTCATCCGTACGTGGCGAATGTTGATTATAAAGTCTCCTTAAATAAATCACCTTTGCTCAGCCTATATTTGAATTACTATCAATATACAGGCGGAGCACACGGTCTTTATACGTGGAAGGCTAACACATTTGATTTAAAAGAAAAAAAGTTACTACACTTAGACGATTTATTTCAACAAGAAGATAAATATAAAGACGTAATTCGTGCTGAGATTGTAAGACAAATTAAACAAAATGAAAGTATTTATTTTCCTGATGCAACTGAAAAAGTCATGAGCACGAAAAAGTTTCACTTCTTTTTAGAACCGAACAATCTCGTCATTTATTTCCCTTTATATGAAATTGCGCCTTATTCAAGCGGCATTCCACAATTTCGTATTCCATATACGTTGCTAAGAGAGTATTTGAAGCCTTCTTATCAAAATATTTTAATTGACAACAAGTAAATAGTTTCGCTACGATAATGTTAACTTAAAAACAACAGGAGGTTAACATTATGAGGAGATTTCATGTTTTAGATTTAGCATTAGCCGCCATGTTCGTCGCTCTTATGGCCATTGGTGCAAATATTGTATCTTGGGCACCATTCCTGCAAGTAGCGGGCATCCCATTATCTATGCAACCATTTTTCGCAATTTTAGCAGGGCTTCTTCTTGGAAGTAGACTTGGTGCATTATCAATGACTGTTTACATGCTAGTTGGAGTAGCAGGTGCACCAATCTTCGCTAACTTCAAAGCTGGATTTGGAGCACTTTTAGATCCTACTGGTGGCTTTATTATCGCATTTATTATCGTTGCTTACGTATCAGGAAAACTCGTAGAACAAAAGGAAAAACCAACATTTCGTACATTTGCAACTGCCTCTTTCACAGGAATCATTTTAACTTATATTATCGGTACTACTTACATGTACGGGGCAGTCAATCTCTTTATGGGCGGTAATATGAGCTATAAAGCTGCTTGGATGATTATGATGTGGTTTGCAGTAAAAGATATTGCATTTACAATTATCGGTGCTATTATCGCACCTCGCATATACTATGCTGTGCGTCGTTCTGCTTATCAGCATTCTCATTCGACGATTTCTTAATAAAAAAAGAGTTATTTCAGCTTGCTGAAATAACTCTTTTTTTATTAAGACTCTTGATTCGCTTGTTCTTCTAAAATTTTCTTCATCATTGCAACCATGTCATCACGTAATTCTGGGTGTTGCAGTGCCATTTCGATTGTTGTTTGAACGAATCCTAGCTTTTCACCTACATCGTAGCGCTTTCCTTCGAAATCGTAAGCAAATACACGTTGAATTTCATTTAAGCTTTGGATTGCATCTGTTAACTGAATTTCGCCACCAGCACCAACATGTTGCTGATCTAAGAACATGAAGATTTCAGGTGTTAAAACGTAACGTCCCATAATTGCTAAGTTTGAAGGTGCTGTACCTGCTGCTGGTTTCTCAACGAAATTGCGAACTTGGTAACGACGTCCTTCCTGCTCTAACGGATCGATAATTCCGTAACGGTGTGTTTCATTTTCTGGAACCGTTTGTACGCCAATAACAGAAGAAAGCGTTTTATCATATTCTTCAATTAATTGACGTAAACATGGTTTTTCAGCTTGAACGATATCATCACCTAATAAAACAGCGAATGGCTCATCACCAATGAATTTACGCGCACACCAAACAGCGTGACCTAATCCTTTTGGTTCTTTTTGACGAATGTAGTGAATGTCTACCATTTTTGAAGAAGCCTGTACTTTTTCAAGTAACTCATACTTTTTCTTTTCTAATAAGTTTTGCTCTAACTCAAATGCATTATCAAAATGATCTTCAATAGAACGCTTCGTTTTACCAGTAACGATAATAATATCTTCGATTCCTGATTTTACTGCTTCTTCTACAATGTATTGGATAGTTGGTTTATCAACAATCGGTAACATTTCTTTCGGCATCGCTTTCGTTGCTGGTAAAAAACGTGTTCCTAATCCAGCTGCTGGGATTATCGCTTTTCTTACTTTTTTCATCACAAAATACCCTCTCTCCTGTCGGAATCAATAGCAATCATTTCCTACATAAAACAAAAGGGAGATTTCGCTCCCTTTTGTTCCTTACTACTTAAAATTACTTTATATTATAAACGATTCATAATATCTTCTTTAATAGTAAGTAACTTTTGTTCACTATTTTGTAAAGAACTATCTTTTACACCAAAGTAGAACTTAATCTTCGGTTCAGTTCCAGATGGACGTAGGCAGAACCATGAACCATCCTCTAATTGATATTTTAACACATTTGATTTCGGTAAGTGAATCTCTTCTTTATGTCCATCTTGTAAAGATGTAACGATGCTTGCTTTATAGTCTTCAACTGCCACGACTGTTAAGCCCGCTACTTCTTTCGGAGGATTTTCACGGAATGTTGCCATCATCTCTTGGATTTTTTCCGCTCCATCTTTTCCTTTTAGCGTTAACGATACAAGATCTTCACGGAAGAAACCGTACTTCTCAAACACTTCTAATAGACCATCGTATAACGTTTTACCTTGTGATTTGTAGTACGCAGCTACTTCACATGCAAATAGAACAGATTGTACTGCATCTTTATCACGGCAGAATGGGCGGATTAAATAACCATAGCTTTCCTCATAACCGAATTGGAATTCATATTGTCCGCTTTCTTCATACTGTCTAATTTTCTCACCGATAAATTTAAATCCAGTTAACGTATCAACTGTATCTAAACCGTATGCTTTCGCGATTGTACGACCAATTTCAGACGTTACGATTGTTTTTAATACGACACCGTTCTCTGGTAGCGTTCCGTTTTCTTTCTTTTGAGATAATAAGTAATCAAGCATTAATGCACCTGTTTGGTTACCAGTTAATACTTGGAACTCACCATCGTGATTACGAACTGCTACACCAAGGCGATCTGCGTCAGGATCCGTTGCGATTAACACATCCGCTCCTACCTTCTCACCGTCACGAATTGCATATTCAAATGCTGCATGCTCTTCTGGGTTCGGTGATTTTACTGTAGAGAAGTTCGGATCTGGTAACTCTTGCTCTTTTACAACTGTTACATCTGTAAATCCAACTTCTTTTAAACCACGGCGTACAGAAATATTTGATGTTCCGTGTAGTGGTGTGAAGACGATTTTTAAATCTTTGCCGGCCTTTTCCACCATTTCTTTATTAATAATGACATTGTTCAATTCTGCAGCATATGCATCATCGACTTCTTGTCCAATAATATGTAATAAACCGTCAGCTTTTAATTGCTCCACATTAGCAACCTCAACTGTTAACTCGTCTTCTACTGCGTTTACGTAGCTAATTAATTCATCAGCTTCTTTCGGAGGCAACTGTCCACCATCTTCACCGTATACTTTATAACCGTTATATTCAGGCGGATTATGACTTGCAGTAAGAACGATTCCACTCACTGTATGTAAATGACGAACTGCGAAAGAAAGCACTGGCGTTGGACGTAAGCTTTCAAACACATATGTTGTAATGCCGTGTGCACCTAGTGTAGCAGCAACTTCCATTGCGAACTCAGGTGACTTATGACGAGAATCATATGCTACAACAACACCGCGTTTTTTCGCTTCCTCACCTAACTTTTCGATAAAGCTTGCTAATCCTTTTGTCGCTTTACGAACTGTATATACGTTTAAACGGTTCGTACCAGCACCAAGTTCACCACGCATACCACCTGTGCCAAACTCTAGATTTTTATAAAAGCTATCCTCGATTTTCTTCTCATCTTGCTTCATATTTTCTAGCTGTTCTTTTAATTCTGCATCTAATTGTGCGTAAGAAAGCCAGCGATTAAATTCTTGTTTCCAATTCATTCTTCTCTCTCCTCTCGCTCGTCATACCTTTATTATATGAAAAAAACATGCTGTATCTCAATATTTTATAAAATCTAGCAGGATTTTACTAGGAATATTTGTATACACTATTGTTAAATACTCCACTAAAGGGAATGAGGATTATGCGCGAATGGGGCTTGTCAGAAGAGCTCAAAATACAAACAAAGCAAATGATTGAAATTGCTGAAAAAGAACTATCGATTATGAGGAGCGCAATCGATAAAGAAGACGAATGTATTTTATGCAAAATGGAAGATATTCATCATATGTTAGCAAATGTACAAACATTGGCAGCTACATACTATATTCAAGCATATTTATCACCTTATACGGAAAGTTCATCTTTTATTACGACAGCTATCCAACATTTAAGCGCCCGAAAACATGGCGCTCTTATCGTTGTGGAACGAAACGAGACGCTTGAAGCTTTCATTCAAACTGGAACGACATTAAACGCTCATTTAACCGCACCATTACTCGAATCAATATTTTATCCAGGTAACCCTCTTCATGATGGAGCCGTTCTCGTTAAAAATAATCATATTGTCTCAGCTGCCAATATTCTTCCGCTCACGAAAAGCACAGAAGTTGATCCTGAACTAGGAACACGTCACAGAGCTGCAATTGGCTTATCAGAAAAAAGCGATGCCCTTATTTTAGTTGTCTCTGAAGAAACGGGCCGCACTTCCTTTGCTTTAAACGGAACGTTATATACGATTTCTTTATAAAGTGAAATTACACCGGCCGTAACACCACATATATCAATAAAAAAGGCTGTTCCAAAATGTAGGAACAGCCCTCTCTTACGATCTTATTCTTCGCCGAAACGTTCAACAAGCGTTGCAAGTGTACGTACCATTGCACCTGTCGCTCCAGCTGGACCTAAATCATGCGCTCCTGATGATTCAGATGTTCCAGCGATGTCTAAGTGTACCCAAGGTGTATCTTCAGCGAATTCACCTAGGAATGTACCTGCCATAACCGCATGTCCTTCGCGGCCTGGTGAGTTATTTAAATCAGCAAACTTACTGTTTCTCACGCGTTCTTTGTCACGATCAAAAATCGGTAATTGCCAAATTGATTCATCTGTTTCCATAGATGCCTCTAGCACTTGCTCGAATAACTCTTCATTGTTTGTCATTGCACCTGTCGTATGATTTCCAAGTGCAACAATTACACCACCTGTTAATGTCGCAACATCAATTAAATAGTTTGCACCTAATTTTTTCGCATACGTAATACCGTCAGCTAATGCTAAGCGACCTTCTGCATCTGTATTTAATACTTCAATTGTTTTTCCGCTCATAGATGTGATTACATCGTCTGGCTTAAATGCTGTACCACTTACAACGTTATCCGTTGATGGAATAACAGCGATCACATTTTGCTCTGGGCGAAGTTCACCGATAATTTCCATCGCACCTAATACAGCAGCCGCACCGCCCATATCACCTTTCATACCGACCATGCCTTCACGTGGTTTTAAAGAATAACCACCTGTATCATATGTGATTCCTTTTCCAACGAATCCAATAACATCTGTCCACTCTTCTTTTCCTTTATAAATAAGAGCGATCATTTTTGGTGGCTCTACACTACCTTGGTTTACTGCAAGTAACGCACCCATACCAAGCTCTTCCATCTCTTCTTTCTCAAGAACTTTATAATCCATATCATACTTCTCCGCTAACTCAACAGCATACTCAGCAAGCTTCGTCGCTGTTAATACGTTTGGCGGCATATTTACAAGTGTACGAGCTGAATTTGTTGCACGTCCATGTACGTAGCCAACTGTTAATGCCGCTTCAATTTCCTGTGCATCTTCCGCTGTAATAGCCGTAAACTTCTCTAACTCTACACGATCCTTTTTATCTGATTTATACGTTTGTAACTCATATGTACCAAGGCCTTGTACTTCTGCCGCAATATGAGCGACATCAATCGCGTCTAATTTCTCTGTTACGAAAGAATCAAGTAAGATTGCTGCATCTTGTACTTTTGCTGCTTGCAGTGTTTTAAACGTCTTACCAAGAGCCGAACGTAATGTTTCTGTCGTATAAGATTCTTTCTTGCCTAAACCAACGAAATAATAACGTTTCACTTCTGTTTTTCCTAAACTATGTACTTTTGAAATAGCTTTCTTCTTCGTAGAAAGTTCTTTCTCTTCTAATAAAACTTGTAATTGTCCTTCAAACGCTTTGTCCAGTTCTTGTACAAAGTTACTCGTTTCCTCTTCTTCAAATAAGGCAACAATCACCGCTTCATGGCTTGCTAATTCTTTTTGTACTTGGAACATGTTCAGACCCCCTAAATTTCTCTACTCTATCTTTATTATAACTTTATTTTCGATAAAATGCGACAATTCTAACTTCTGTTATACCCTATATAAAATAAAAAAAGTCTAGCGTACTTACCACTAGACTATCTTTGTTTTAAATATTGACCACGAAACACTTGCATCGTCTCATCTTGGTTTAACATCGTTAACTCTTCTTCTGAAAACTTACCATTTCCTATCTTAACTACATATACATTTACTTTTTTCTTACCCCATTGGCTATAAACATCTTTCACTGTATCATAGTACAAATCAAGACGGTTTCCTTTTATTGCACCGCCCTTATCAGCTACTACACCATACCCATAACCTGGTACGAATAAGATTGTTCCAATTGGGAATACGCGTAAGTCTGCTGCAATTGTGGAATATAAATCCCGTTTCGCCTTAACACCTGAATATGTAATACCATACTCCGGATGTCCCGGCCTCTTACCAGTTGACTCAATTCCCGACGTATAACCTGTTGCAGTCATTTCAATTGAACGATATTTAGACCAGTCGTTTGCCTGCTCTAAAGCATTTATCACTTCTTTACTCGGAGCAACATTTCTTTTAACTTCTGCTGCATGTACTTCTTTTGCACTCGTTCCCTCATATTTCTTTACAATCTCTAATAAAGAAACTCCTGTGAAAGCATTCCATGTTACGCATAATGCAATTGCAAGTAAACAAGTCATCATAATGCGAATACAATATCGTTTTAACATTTTTATATGCCACACTCCTTCATCGTTAATCATTCCCTATACGATGAAAGAATATGCAAAAAAATAATCTCCAATTGCATTGGAGATTAAAACATTTGATATCCGCTTTTCCGAAGTTTCTTAATAACGATTCCCGCTAAAGCAGCACCAATCAATCCAGTAGATAAAATAAACACATCTGCTTGTCCTAAATGCGATACACTTGTCCCAAATGAAGAGAATGTTTCTTTTGGCTTTGAAAAATAATCCCACATACTCGCCTTATTAATAATAAGCATACAAACAATCGGATATACAATAACCATTACCCATGTCGCTCGCAATATCATGTTGAGTAAAAATCCAATTCCAAAAAACAAAATGAAAAATAACATCATTGAAATAAGTAATACCGGTATACTCACTCTTTCTCCCTCTCCTTCGTATGTGCCGTAAATACGTGATAGGCTGTATAACCAAACTGCTCTCCTGGATTTAATGTTTTGTCCATTTCAAGATGTAATTCTGATTGTCTTTCTAACAAATATGTAATAAGTACAGACGTATTTGGATCGTCCGCAATCGTATCTGGATGTAGAAACGCTACTTCAGACAATTCCTTCTCCTGTACAATAATCTCTTCCCCTTCAGGCTCCAAAAGGAAAATAATCATATTATCACTAATCTCATTGCGAATTACGCCCGATCTAACACCAATGATCCCCTTTACATGAGCGACAATACCTGTCTCTTCTAACACTTCACGTTTCACAGCTTCATCAACGGTCTCACCTTCATTTACAAAACCAGCCGGTAAAGACCATTTCCCCTTTAACCCACTGTATTTCTTCTTAACGAATAACCACCTGCCATCTTTTGTAGCTACTAGGCCACTGACAGCTAACCATACTTTTCCTCGCTTCTCCATGATGTCATACCCTCCTCTATTAGAACGGACAGAATATTCTTTCTTTTTTTATATATTATACTATATTTTTTAAATGAAAAAAGCAGAAACAGCTCTTAGCCGTTTCTGCTTTTTCTACTATATATTAAAAGAACTTTAATTTACCTTTTTTAAGAACTAATAAAGGTCCACCTAATAAGAATAGGTAACGGTTATCGATCACTTTCTTCATGAAGGAAGCTTTCCAACCTGTTAACTTTTTGCCCATAACAACGCCCATTGCATCGTCATGACCTAAAGAACATACAGATCCTTTATTGTCGAATACGAATTTCTTCATTTCGCCTTTACCACGAACTAACACAGTTAAGTTGTGCGCAATGTTGTAACCTTGTTGAATTGCGATCTGTGCTGTTGGTGGGTATGGACGGTTAATCTCTTCGTTAATGATTAACGCTGCGTCACCAACCATGAATACATCTTCGTATCCTGGAGCGTGCATGTACTCATCAACTTTTACACGTCCGCGCATTGCTTCAAAGCCAGACTCTTCCACAATACCGTTACCACGAACACCTGCAGCCCAAACTACTGTTTCAGACTTAATTAATTCAGTATCATCACCGTTTGCAACGATAATACCTTCTTCAGTTGCTTCTTTAATTGCTGTACCGATGCGGAATTCTACACCTTTTTTCTCAAGTTGTTTCACAGCGTATTCTACTAATGCTGGATCGAAACCTGGAAGTGCTGTTGGAGCAGCTTCTACACAGATAATACGTGCTTTTTCACGTGGTACATTGTACTGTTTGCAAAGTTCCGGAACACGGTTTGCAAGCTCACCTACGTACTCGATACCAGTAAATCCAGCACCACCAACAACGATTGTTACTAACTCATCGCGCTTTTCATCTGCATATTTAGCGAAGCTAGCTTCCATATGCTCACGAATTTGACGAGTTGCATTAATGTTAGCGATTGAGAATGCATGCTCTTTTAATCCTGTAATTCCGAATGTTTCTGATTCGAAACCAAGACCGATTACTAAGTAGTCATATTCTAACTCGCCGTCTTTTAAGATAATGCGTTTTTCAGCTGCTTTAATTTCTACTACTGTATCTTGTACAAAGTTCACTTTATTTGTATCAATAACGTCTTGAATATCTAGACAGATTTTTTCATCTTGTAATGTACCAGCTGCGCTCTCGTGTAACCAAGTCGCTTGGTAGTGATAGCTGTTGTTGTTTACTAACGTAATTTCAGCTTCATTTACAGATAATGCTTTTTGCAGACGAACAGTCGTAATCATCCCGCCATAACCTGCACCTAAAACTACGATTTTTGGAGTCTTCACCAAATCACAACCCTTTTCTTTATATAATAGTAATGAAAAATAATACCAAGTACTAAAAACTCTATTTGTCAAGAATGTGGAATTTATCACATTCTATATCATAACAAAACGCAGTCAAAAAATCGTACGAATTTTGTCATAGAAATTTAACATAATACTTCCCTATATTAGTCGGTTTTATTCCAGAATTCAAGCGTCTGGAGAATTATCAATATTTTAAAATAACATAGCGTTTTCAAGGGTTTTTCAGCCTTTTTTTCATGTATTTTCCTTTCTGTATATTTTATACAATGTAAAAAACATCTATGCGAAAACTTACACACAATTCAGTCGTTTTCAGAAGTATTATGCACTCAAATATGCTATCATTTATTTGAAAGTATCATCATTTGCAGGATTTTCGTGTACATATGAACAATATATGAAATCAATATCAAAATTCCATCTATAGGGGGAATGAAAGTGGCAGAAAATCAAAAAGTTTACGACATAACAATTATTGGTGGTGGGCCAACAGGACTATTCACAGCATTTTATGGTGGTATGAGACAAGCAAGTGTAAAAATTATTGAAAGCTTACCTCAGCTTGGAGGACAATTATCCGCGCTCTATCCTGAAAAATACATTTATGATGTAGCCGGATTCCCGAAAGTGCGCGCACAAGAATTAGTTGATAACTTAAAAGAGCAAATGAAGAAATTTGATCCAACCGTTTGTTTAGAAGAAGCTGTTGATACGCTTGAGAAACAAGCTGACGGTATATTTAAACTTGTTACGAATAAGCAAACTCACTATTCTAAATCAGTTATTATTACTGCTGGCAATGGTGCTTTCCAACCACGCCGCTTAGAATTAGAAGGAACAGCAAAGTATGAAAAGAAAAACTTACATTATTTCGTTGATGATATGAATAAATTTGCTGGTAAGCGCGTCGTAGTATTTGGCGGCGGCGATTCAGCTGTTGACTGGACAATGATGTTAGAGCCGATCGCTGACAAAGTTACAATCGTTCATCGCCGTGATAAATTCCGCGCGCATGAACATAGCGTAGAAAGCTTAATGAACTCTCGTGCAGAAGTAAGCACACCATACGTTCCAGTAGAACTCATTGGTGATGACAAAATTGAACAAGTCGTTCTTCAGCATGTAAAAACGGAAGAAAAAATTATCATCGATGTTGATGATGTAATCGTAAACTACGGCTTCGTTTCTTCTCTTGGCCCAATTAAAAACTGGGGCTTAGATATACAAAAAAACAGCATTCTCGTGAATTCGAAAATGGAAACAAATATTCCTGGCATTTACGCTGCTGGTGACATTTGTACATATGAAGGAAAAGTAAAACTCATTGCTTGCGGCTTCGGTGAAGCACCAACAGCAGTAAACAATGCGAAAGCTTACTTCGATCCAAACGCAAAACTCCAACCGATGCACAGCTCTAGTATGTTTTAATATACAAAAATAAAGCTCCTTCCACGCATGGAAGGAGCTTTTCCTTTTATATCAGAAAACGAAAGCAAAATGAATCCGATACAAAATCGAACTCATTTTGCTTTTCATCTAAAAAGAATTATTGTTTTCTTCTTCTACCTAATACAAATAATACTCCGCCAACTAAGAATGAAATTCCCGCACCAACTGACATCATCCACGGAGACGCTGCCCCTGTTTTCGGTAATTCTCTCTCTACTTTTACTTGCGGCTCTTTAATTAATTTTTCCAATCTTACTTCCGGTTTCTCCAGCTTTACTTCTGGTTTCTTCGGATCTTCCGGTTTCACCTCTGGTTCTTTCGGATCTTCCGGTTTCACTTCTGGTTCTTTCGGATCCTCTGGTTTCACTTCTGGTTCTTTCGGATCTTCCGGTTTCACTTCTGGTTCTTTCGGATCTTCCGGCTTCACTTCTGGTTCTTTCGGATCCTCTGGTTTCACTTCTGGTTCTTTCGGATCTTCCGGCTTCACTTCTGGTTCTTTCGGATCCTCTGGTTTCACTTCTGGTTCTTTCGGATCTTCCGGTTTTACTTCTGGTTCTTTCGGATCCTCTGGTTTCACTTCTGGTTCTTTCGGATCTTCCGGTTTCACTTCTGGTTCTTTCGGATCTTCCGGTTTCACCTCTGGTTCTTTCGGATCTTCCGGTTTCACCTCTGGTTCTTTCGGATCTTCCGGTTTCACCTCTGGTTCTTTCGGATCTTCCGGTTTCACCTCTGGTTCTTTCGGATCTTCCGGTTTCACCTCTGGTTCTTTCGGATCTTCCGGTTTCACCTCTGGTTCTTTCGGATCTTCCGGTTTCACTTCTGGTTCTTCCGGTATCTTAAAATCTTCTTTTGTTTTCGGTAAAATTGTAATTGTAGGCTCAAGTGGCGGATTTATTCCATCATCCACTACCGCTCTATTTGTTATCCCTTTACTTGGTGCTTCTTTTACCTTCGCTTTAAAAACAATACTACGTTCTTTCATATCCACAATGTCTAGATATTTCACGATTACTTTTCCAAACTCCACTTTTAACTCTACTGGATTTGGCTCAGCACCTTCAAATCTAAGACTATCTTGCACGTATTCTAAACCAGCTGGAATTTCATCTTCTACCTTTACCTCGGCTACTTTACCGTTTTCTACCATATTTTTAAAGCTAATTCGGTATTCTACTTCTTCTCCTAGCTTCGGTTCTTTATTACTTACTGTCTTCGTTGCTTTTAACTGACCATCTTTATATTCTGGCTTTATTGTCGCTGTCGGTTCTATAACTAGATGGTTCGGATCATCCACATGAATAATCGCTTTATTTGTTATTTCCCCTCCAACTTTTACTGTTTCTTTTACCTTTACTTTAAAGATGATACTTCTTTCTTTCGTATCCATGATGTCTGGATACTTCGCTGTTACTTTTCCATTCTCTACTTTAAGCTCTGTTGGTACAGGCTTATCACCTATAGCCTCTAGACTATCTTTCACATATTCTAAACCGGCTGGAATTTCATCTTCAATTTTCACATCAACTAACTTCCCGCCATCTACTGTGCCGTTAAAAGTAATTCGATATTCAATTTCTTCTCCTAGCTTCGGTTCATGATTACTTACTTCTTTCCTTGCCTCTAGTTTCCCATCTTTATATTGCGGTGTGATTGGTATAAGTGACTCAACTGGCGGAGTCGTCGGATTATTATCATCAACAATCGCCTTGTTTACAATCTCTTTTCCTACTTGTACCGTCTCTTGTACTCTCACTTTAAAGATGATACTTCTTTTTTTCGTATCCGTAATTTCTGAATACTTTGCTGTTACTTTTCCATTCTCTACTTTAAGTTCCACCGGATGTGGTTCCGGCCCATCAGACTTTATACTATCTTGTACGTATTCTAAACCGGCTGGAATTTCATCTTCTACCTTTACCTCGGCTACTTTACCGTTTTCTACCGTATTTTCAAAGCTAATTCGATATTCTACTTCTTCTCCTAACTTCGGTTCATGATTACTTACTGTTTTTTCTGCTTGTAATGCACCATCTTTATATTGAGGCTGAATAGAGATATTCGGTTGCTCTGGTGGATTTATCGTATCTTCCACAATCGCCTTGTTCACAATCTCTTCGCCTACTTTAGCTTTTTCTTTCACTTTCACTTTAAAGACGATACTTCTTTCTTTCGTATCCGTAATTTCTGGATATTCCGCAAGGACGATTCCATTTTTCACTTTCACATACAACGGTTTCGGATTCTCTCCCTCGGCTCTTTCACTACCTTCTACAAACTCTAAGCCCGTTGGTAATTCATCCTTAATCTTCACCTTCGTTACTTTTCCATGCTCTACTACGTTACGGAAAGTAATTCGATACTCTACTTCTTCTCCTAATTTTGGAGCTGGATTATTTACTGTTTTCTCAGCTTTTAGTTTTCCATCTTTATACTCCGGCGTAATAATTGCTTCTGGTTTTTGCGGAGGATTCTTCGGATTATCATCATCCACAATTGCCGTATTCACAATTTTCTTACCGACTTTTGCTACTTCCGTTACTTTCACTTTAAAGATAATACTACGCTCAGCTGTATCAGTGATATTCTCATACTTCGCTGCAATTTTCCCAGCTTCTTCTTTTAACTCTACTGGATTTGGTTCATTACCTTCTGATTTTAAACTATCCTTCACATACTCTAAACCAGTTGGTAATTGATCCTCAATTTTCACCTCTGCTAGCTTTCCGTTTTCTACCGTATTTTTAAAACGAATTTGATACTCTACTTCTTCTCCTAGCTTTGGATCCTTTTTACTTACCTTTTTATCGGCTTTAACTTTACCGTCTTTATGTTGCGGTGTAATATCTACTTCTGGTCGCTCTGGTGGATTTTTTGTATCATCAACAATTGCTTTATTTACAATTGCTTTGTCCACTTCAACTGAATCTTTCACCTTCACTTTAAAGATAATACTTCTTTCTTTCGTGTCAGTAATATTTTCATACTTCGCGGTAACCTTACCAGCTTCTTCTTTCAACTCTACTGGCGCCGGCTCATCACCTTCTGCTTTTAGACTATCTTTCACATATTCTAAACCAGAAGGAATTTCATCTTCTATCTTCACCTCTGCCAGCTTTCCATCTTTCACCGTATTACTAAATGAAATGCGGTATTCGATTTCTTCTCCTAGCTTCGGTTTATCATTATTTACCTTTTTATGAGCAGCAATCTTACCTTCTTTATGTTGCGGTGTAATTTTTGCGGTTGGTTCAATTATAGGATGGTTCGGATCATCCACATGAATAATTGCTTTATTTGTAATAGCCTTTCCTATTGTAACTGATTCTTTCACCTTTACTTTAAAGACAATACTTCTTTCTTCCGTATCCATAATCTCTGCATACGTTGCAATTACCTTACCATTTTCTACCTTCAACTCCACAGGTTTTTGCTCTGCACCTTCTGCCTTTTCGCTTCCTTGTACAAACTCTAAGCCAGCTGGAATTTCATCTTCTATCTTCACCTCTGCTAGCTTTCCATCCTTCACCGTATTATTAAAAATAATTCGATATTCGATTTCCTCGCCTAGCTTCGGTTCGTAATTACTTACTTCTTTTCTTGCCTCAATTTTTCCGTCTTTATATTGCGGTGTAATCGGTACATAAGGCTCTTCTGGTACATTTTTTGTATCATCTACAATCGCCTCATTTACGATTTCTTCTCCCGCTTTTACGCTTTCTTTTACCTTCGCTTTAAAGACAATGCTTCTTTCCTCTGTATCTGTAATTGCTGGATACTTTGCTGTTACTTTTCCATTCTCAACTTTAAGTTCTACTGGTTTCGGTTTAGAACCTTCTGCCGTGATGCTGCCTTCTACATACTCTAAACCTTTTGGTAATGTATCCTTTATGTTTACCTCTGTTAGTTTCCCGTTTTCTACCGTGTTTTTAAAACGAATTCGGTATTCTACTTCTTCTCCTAGTTTTGGCTTATGATTATTCGCCACTTTCTCCGCCGCAATTTTACCATCTTTATATTGCGGCGTAATTTCCACATAAGGTTCTTTTGGCTCATTTTTTGTATCTACTACGATTGCCTTATTAACGATTTCCTTGCCTATTTCTGCTTCTTCTTTTACTTTCGCTTTAAAGACAATACTTCTTTCTTTTGTATCTGTAATTACTGGGTACTTTGCCATTACCTTGCCGTTTTCAAATTTCAGTTCTACCGGACTTGGTTTAGAACCTTCTGCTTGTAAACTGTTCTCCACATACTCTAGTCCAGCTGGAATTTCATCTTCTACTTTAACCTCTACTAGTTTTCCGTTTTCTACCGTATTTTTAAAGTTAATTCGGTATTCTACTTCTTCTCCTAATTTCGGCTTCTTATTATTTACAAATTTCTCAGCTTTCAGCTTACCGTCTTTATATTCTGGGGTAATCGTTACTTCTGAAGTCGTTGGATCTTTTGTGTCATCAACAACTACTTTATTGACAATTCCTTCTCCAACTTTGAAATCTTCTTTTACTTTCGCCTTAAAGACGATACTTCTTTCTTCTTTATCCGTAATCTCTGGATATTTGGCGATTACCTTTCCGTCTTTTACTTGCAGTTCTACCGGCCCTGGCTTAGATCCTTCTGCTTTCACACTATCTTTCACATACTCTAAGCCATTTGGTAAATTATCTTCTATTCTCACCTCTGCTAGTTTTCCGTTCTCTACCGTATTTTTAAAGCTAATTCGGTATTCTACTTCTTCCCCTAACTTCGGCGACGGATTATTTACTACTTTTTTCGCTTCAAGTTTTCCATCTTTATGCTGCGGTGTAATTTCTGCCGTCGGTGTTTCTGGCTCTTTTTTCGTATCATCAATAATTGCTTTATTGACGATTTTTCCACCAATTTTCACTTCATCTTTTACTTTCACTTTAAAGGTGATACTTCTCTCTTTTGTATCCGTAATCTCTGGATACTTCGCCATTATCTTACCGTTTTCAAATTTCAGTTCTACTGAATCTGTTCCGGCACCTTCTGCTTTCAAACTGTTTTCTACATACTCTAAACCTTCTGGTAAAGTATCTTCTATTTTTACCTCTGCTAGTTTTCCGTTTTCTACCGTATTTTTAAAGCTAATTCGGTATTCTACTTCTTCTCCTAACTTCGGTAATAGATTATTTACTACTTTTTTCGCTTCAAGTTTTCCGTCTTTATGCTGCGGAATAATTTCTGCTTTCGGTGTCTCTGGCGGATGTTTCGTATCGCTCACAATTGCTTCATTGACAATTGTATCGCTCACGTTACCTTTTACTTTCACTTTAAAAGTGATACTTCTCTCTTTTGTATCCGTAATCTCTGGATACTTCACCATTACCTTACCGTTTTCAAATTTCAATTCCACCGGATCCGGCTTAGAACCTTCCGCTTGTAAACTACCTTTCACGTACTCTAATCCATTTGGTAAATCATCTTCTATTATTACCTCCGCTAGCTTTCCATGCTCTACCGTATTCTTAAAGCTAATTCGGTATTCTACTACTTCTTCTAACTTCGGTGATCGATTATTTACAACCTTTTCCGCTTCAATTTTCCCATCTTTATACTGAGGAGTAATTTCTGCTTTTGGGTTAATTGGATCATGTTCCGTATCATCAACAATTGCCTGATTGACGATTTTCTCACCGACTTTTGCTTCTTCTTTTACTTTTACTTTTACTTTAAAAGTAATACTTCTTTCTTCTATATCCGTAATCTCTGGATACTTCGCCATTACCTTCCCATTTTCCATTTTCAACTCTACTGGATTTGGTCCGGCACCTTCTGCTTTCAAACTATTTTCTACATACTCTAAGCCCTCTGGTAAAGTATCTTCTATTTTCACCTCTGCTAGTTTTCCGTTCTTTACCGTATTTTTAAAGCTAATTCGGTATTCTACTTCTTCTCCTAACTTCGGTGTTTCATTATTTACGCTTTTCTTTGCTTTAATTTTTCCGTCCTTGTGTAATGGCGTAATTTTTGCTTCTGGCTTTTTCGAATCTTTCGTATCATCAACAATTGCCTGATTGACGATTTCCTTGCCTACTTCCGCTTCTTCTTTCACCTTTACTTTAAAGATGATACTTCTTTCTTTCGTATCTGTAATATTTTCGTATTCAGCAATAACTTTTCCATCTTTCACATGTAACTTTACTGGAGCTGGTTTATCGCCTTCCGCCTTTTCACTACCTTTTACATACTCTAAACCGTTAGGGATTGTATCCTCTATTTTTACCTTTTCTAGTTTTCCGTTTTCTACCGTATTCTTAAAGCTAATTCGGTATTCCACTTCTTCTCCTAGTTTTGGTGATGGATTATCTACTATCTTAGCCGCATCAATTATCCCTTCTTTATATTGCGGGGTAATTCTTTCTTCCGGCTCAATTGCCGGATGTTTCGTATCATCAACAATTGCTTTATTAACAATTTCTTTGCCTACTTCTGCTTCTTCCTTCACTTTTACTTTAAAGACAATACTTCTTTCTTTCGTATCCGTAATATCGATATACTTAACTTTAACTACCCCAGCTTCAACTGTTAATTCTACTGGACCCGGTGCTTCCCCTTCAGCCTTAATGCTATTTTCTACATATTCAAGACCTTTTGGGATCGTATCTTCTACTCGCACCTCTGCTAGTTTTCCATTCTCTACCGTATTATGAAAACTAATTCGATATTCGATTTCTTCTCCTAGCTTTGGCTTTTCATTATTAACTACCTTTGTAGCAGCAATTTCACCTTTTTTACTTTGCGGTGTAATAACAACTTTTGCATCCACAGGATCATGTGTCGAATCTTTTGCAATTGCTTTATTTACAATTGCCTCCCCTACTTTTGCCGAATCTTTTACTTTTACTTTAAAAACAATACTTCTTTTTTCTGTATCCTTAATTTCTGGATACTTTGCAATTACTTTGCCATTTTCCATTTTTAGTTCTACTGGCTCTGGTTTGATGCCTTCAGCGTTCAAACTATCTTTCACGTATTCAACACCTGCAGGCAATGTATCTTCTACCAATACCTTTTCTAGCTTTCCGTTTTCTACCGTATTATGAAATGTAATGCGGTACTCCACTTCTTCTCCTAGTTTTGGTGTTTGATTCGTTACACTTTTATCTACATCTACTTTACCGTCTTTATAATCTGGCGTAACCTTTTCTTCTGGATGCTCAGACTGACCATTCGGATCGCTCACAACTGCTTTATTAACAATTGTTTCTCCTGCTTTTGCTTCTTCTTTTACTTTCACTTTAAAAATGATGCTTCGCTCTTTTGTATCCGTAATTTCTGGATATTTTGCGATTACCTTACCATTTTCTACTTTTAACTCTACTGGACTTGGTCCAGCACCTTCAGCTCTCTCACTGCCTTGAACAAATTCCAAGTTAGCTGGAATTTCATCTTCTATTGTAACGGCCTCTAGTTTTCCGTTTTCCACCGTATTGTTGAAGCTAATTTGATATTCAAATTCTTCTCCTAGCTTCGGATGCTTATTTGTTGCTTTTTTCTTTGCATTAATCTTGCCAGCCTTATGCTGCGGTGTAATCTTTTCTTCTATATTCTTTGGTGGATTTGTTTTATCACTAACAACTGCTTTATTAACAATTTCTTCACCAATTTTTGCAGTTTCTTTTACTTTTGTTTTAAAAACAATACTTCTTTCTTCCATATCCGTAATTGCTGGATACTTTGCAATGATTTTTCCATTTTCAAATTTCAGTTCTACTGGCTCTGGCTGTACACCTTCAGCTTTCAAACTGTCTTTCACAAACTCAAGCCTACTCGGTAATTGGTCTTCAATCGTCAATACATCTAGACGTCCATCTTTGACTTTATTTTTAAATGTAATACGATACTCTACCTCATCACCTAACTTCGGTGATTTATTAGAAGCTATTTTTCTCGCTTCTATTTCTCCAGGAACCTCTTTTGGAATCGTAACCGTAACATTTGCATCGTCTTCACTCTCATACTTTATCTCGGCACTATCTTGTCCCTTTACAGCAACGACGTTTTTTACTGTTGTATTTAATTTTATAGATTCTTTCACTTTCACCTTAAATGTAAGAACGGCACTTTCCCCAGGCTTTAAAACACCACCGTCTTTAGCATCTGCTCCTTCACCAATACGGAAATCAATTTGATTATTTACAAACTCTGCTTCATCATCGCTTATATCATCTGTTTTTTGTCCTGTATTGCTACCAGTAACATATTGAATTGATCCCGGGACATACTCTAATCGATCATCTAATTTATCAAATCCTTTTACATTAGATACCGGCGCTTGATTGTTCTTCGTATCATTTTTCACTTCAATTTGGTACGTAATCTCTTCGCCAGCTTTAACTTCCTTAATTTCTTTTCCGGCACTATCTAATGCCTTTTTATCTACTTGTAAATTTGGCGCATTATGTTCTGTAACGAATGTAGCATTGTTTAATACGTAAATATCACCATAGCCACTATTTGCCCTAAAACGCATTTTTGCTTCTTTTAAATCATTTTTTACTTGATTCGGTCCTTCAAGATGATACGTATGAATATCAGTACTGAATGAATTTGTCCAATCCGGGTTATATCCTGGATATTTTTTTGTAACAAATTCATTCGTGCCGTCTACTTGCACTTCTGTCATAGAAGAATCATTTGCATCATTATCTTTACCATTAATGTTTTTTATTTTTATATATCCAGCGCCAAAATCGTATTCTCCATAATCATATGCATATCCATCTTTCTCAGCTGGATCACCTTGTGAAGAAAAATAACTAAATTTCGCCTTAAAAGCACCTTCTTTTGGCGTGTTTATTTTATTAATACTAATATCTGTCCAAGCTGCGCTTTTTTGAGAAACTAACCCTTCCCAAATCTTCATATCTTTTACGGTTTCTTTATAGTTTTCGTACACTAATATAAGATTCCAATTGCCCCAGTAATAGCCGCCACCTGTTACATCTTTAATTTGTGGTACATTCGCAACTGTCAACGTTTGAGAAATTCCTTGTTGTGCAATTACATTTGTTACATCCGCATATGCAACATAACCAGCACCAGCACCTGAGTAATTAGAAATAAAAGGTAAGCTATCCGCTTTTCGTATGCTATCAGCACTTACCTCTGCATATTCTTTATTACCCATTCTCATTTTGACTGGTTGCCTTACTTGATCCTCGGTAACTTTTCTATCAGCAATATTTCCCGGTAACCCCATTGCTGCTGTCCAAAATAGATAGGCCTTTTTCACTTTACTTCCAGCGGGAATATTAGGAAAAGCTCCTGTTGACGAATTAAAAGTACTATCATCGTTATCAACGTCCACAGTCATTTTATTCGTCTTATACCCCATACTTTGTCTGCCATAATGATCAGTTGTCAAACCAAGTGTTACATTACCAGTCTGTACTAAATTACCAGCAGCAATTGTAGAATACAGCGGATCTCCAAACCCTTGCTTATCTCCTACTTGGATTTGAACCTTCGAAGCATTCTCTGACGCAGCTTGTACTTCTGCATTACTCTGCTTTGCTGCCTCTTTTTCTGGCTGTTTCTCAGCTTCAGTTACTGGTTGTTTTGGCAGTTCTGTTTTTAATGTAGATTTATTTTTATCTTCTGCAGATACTTTTAGCTTTTCATCAACTTTTTTAGTTGTACTATCAGCTGATGGACCTACTTCTTTCTTACTACTGTCAGGCTCATCATCAGCATTAGCTTCTACTTTTTCTTCAGAGGGAATCCCTTCAACATCAACGGACATGCTCCCTATTTGTACTTGATCTTTTTGCACACTAATCTTTTGTTTGTACTCTTTATTAAAATGCTGCGTGCGACTACCTTTTATTAACACCGTCATTTTTTCATGTGATTTTAAATCTCGAATTTTAAGATTAGAAGAAAGAAGCTTTCCTCCCTTATCTTTTTCTTCTACATAGAAATCAGCCACTTTATTTTCAGGTAACTTCTCTCCGTTTACTTTCACAGATTGCGAGAGGAACGTAATTTCATTTTCATTACTTTGTTTAAGCACCAATTCTTGAATTGGTGTATCTCCCGTATTTTCAATCGTATATTGAAATACGTGCTCCCTCTCAGCTACTTCTCCCCTATATATTTCAGCATTTACTTGCTCTGCCTTAATTCTTACATCATTTCCTTGTAACTCATCCCAGCTCTTCTTATGCATCTCTGCAAAAGCACTAGGTGAAGGCAAGGTGATGGATAGGAGAAGTGCGATTATTGTTACGACATTAAAACACTTCAACGATTTCTTCATATCTTGTACCTTTCTCCTTCCTATATATTTGCTATCCGTCTACTTATAGACGAAAACATAACAATATATATCCACTCGCAACAATCCGTCCTATGAAAATCTATCGTTGAAATCGTTATTTCAACAATATAAATCTCATAGAATATTACTATTTTAATTTATCAAAAATAGTATATATATCGGATACTCATATAAACCTCTACCACTTTTTACTTATAGTAAAAAGCCCCTATGATATAGGTTTATATAACAGTTTAAGGATACATAAAAATCTTAACATACTCCATAATCTATTTATACATACAATGATAAATTTACCATTTTTTACTTATTCCAGTTTGTTATGTATCATTGAAATTTTTTAAAAATAGTAACCGTTATATGTAAAAATATGTTATATTAAACAAGAACGAATGTTCTATATAATAAGGGGGATATTTTAAAATGAAAGAACCTATCATCGTAAAAAAAGAAGCTTTCCAAGCAATCGGCATTTCGATTACGACGACCAACGAAAAAGAGGCATCTACTGAAGGGAAAATTCCCGGGCTTTGGAACCAATACTTTCAAGAACAAATGATGCAGCACATTCCAAATCAACAAACGAAAGAAACATTCGCTTTCTATTCAAACTACGAATCAGACGAAACGGGTACATATCAATTCACAATCGGTATGCCCGTTTCTTCATTAGAAGACGTTCCTGAAAATATGACAACTTTAACAATACCTGCCGCTACGTATGCGGTATTTACAACGAGAAAGGGACCGGTTGCTGAAGTCGTTTGCGAGGCTTGGGAATATATTTGGAAATGGTCAAAGGAAAACAAACGTGCTTTTACAACAGACTTTGAGCTTTATGATGAAAGAGCGTTAGATCCAACTAACGTACAATTAGATATTTATATTGCATTAGCCTAAACGACAAAAAAGAAGATACCAAATGGTATCTTCTTTTTTGTCGTTAAATAGCCACTGTGCAAATCCAACATAATTGTCTACAATGAGAAAGTGCAGTATAGAAATATTAGAAACTGTATAAAGTGAAACTATACTCAGTGGTGGGGGGTATTCATCCCCCACCACTGAGTATTAGCCCTCACCAATCGGACGTTTACGGGCAGTTAGTCTCCCACCTAACTTCTTTGCTCGAGCCAAATTTTGAGGTAGGAGTTTTACTGCCCGTTAACGCGGGATAAAGTGATTGTTAACAAGTTTTTTAGTTTAAATTTGTCGCATAGAAAGGAAGCAATATGGAGGAACTACAACAAAATAAATCTGCTTTAGAAGGAAGCGGAAAACCGTTATTAAAAAATACGAATTTCCTTTTTCTTTGGGCAGCTACTCTTTTTTCAAGTTTCGCTTTAGCCTTTTTTACTTTTTCACAAACGTGGTACATAGCAAAAACATTAAACCTTGAGGCATCACTCGGTGTGGTTTTCGTAGCTCTTAGTGTTCCAAGGCTTATTTTTATGATTATCGGCGGCGCTGTAGCTGATAAATTCCCGAAAAAAAACATTATGTTTTATTCTAATATTGTTCGTGCTATTCTCGTCGCAACTATCCTTACATGGTTTATCGTAGGTGATGTAACACTATATACATTTGCTTTATTCGCTTTATTCTTTGGACTTGCTGATGCTTTTTTCTGGTCGGCTGATGGATCTATCTTGCCTGAACTTGTCGAAAAAAGCCGTTTAACACAAGCAAACTCACTTACACAAATGACGAACCAAGCATCGGTCATCTTAGGCCCTGTACTTGGCGGCATTCTTATTAAATTTACGAACTATGAAACGATTTTCTCGATTACAATTTTATTACTCATTGTCGCAGCCATACTCGTTCAAAAAATACAATTTACGATGCCAGAGCAGCAAAATACAGACAAAAGCATGTTCACTTCTATTAAAGAAGGAATTTTATATGTAAAGGAATCTCCATTCCTTTCAACTTTCCTTATTTGTAGCGCCTTTCTAAACTTATTTTTAATCGGTCCGATGCAAGTCGGTTTCCCGCTTTTCATTAAAAATGTTCTACACGGTGACTCGCTTCAATTCAGTTACTTAGAAGCATCTGTAGGAGGCGGAATGGCAATAGGCGCAGTCATTGTCGGTTTAAAAAATATTAATCGTAGACGCGGTCTATTTTGCATTATCATGATGCTACTGTCTGGTGTTTTCTTCTTATCCATCAACTTTAGCACCGTACTTTGGCAAGCATTATTAGCTGGTATGTTTTACGGTATTACAATCGCAATGGCTATCGTTCCGCTTATGGCGATGATTCAATCGACAGTAAAAGAAGAAATGATGGGACGCGTAATGAGTTTACTTATGCTATCATCAATGGGCTTTATCCCGCTCTCTTATGCATTCACATCAATCGCGCTTGCAATAGGAATTCCAATCGTAACCGTTATGAAAAGTGGTGCAATCGCCGTTATCGTCTTCGTACTATTTGTAGCGATTCGTGTTCCAGTTGTAAGAAAGTTTGATTAACTACTTGGAGTCATGCATTTACGCATGGCTCCTTTTTAAACGGATCAAATAACGGTATCCCTTTACTTCTTCTCACAGCTGCTCCCCATTCTAATCCAACCTCTAAAAATAAATCTCGCACTGTACTATATAAAAGAGCCTTAACATTTTTACGGATTTCTCCGTATTTATACGCTCTCACAACACTTTTTACGCGCCAAATGAAATTTCCATACACTTCTTCATCAGCTAATATTTGCTCCAGTAAAACACCTTGCTCTAATAATCCGCTCTTTTTATAAGCAAGCTCCACCTTACTCCAAAATATATTAATCTTCTTCGGATTACTCGTCATCGGCAGAAGTGCATATATAAAAGGCTTCGGTATATCATGACGGCAATACGTCTCATCAAGCTCGTACGTTCCTTTTCTATTCTCTTTTATTTGTGGAATGTTTTTAGAAAGAATTGTTTCCCCCTCATATTTTTGCCCCATTCCACTACAGCCAGCTGCATCATTCTCACTTTCACATGCGGACAATTTCATACGGTCATCCATGCGGTCAATTGCAGATATAAGAAATACATATAAGTTCGCACTATACCCGCCGCGTTTATGTCTTTCTTTCGTTGCAACACGCTTTATAATTCCTAATTCCTCTAACTTTGCAATGGAGCGGCGTACTGTACGAATACTTTTTTCAACATTTGTCGCAATCGTCTCCATTAATGGACAAGCAACCCCCACTGTTTTCTGTTTCTCATTCACTGCATACTTTCCTAAAAAATGAATAATGGTAGCATCTGTTTTATTCAATTGAAATCGGTAGCATTTCAAAACTTGTTTTTGATATGTATTAAACTCTTCTTTACTTCGAAATTCACTATATGGTTTCATTAAGTTATATAAGCTTCCCATTTTTATCACCTCATTTATAAGTAAGAGGCAGGAAGGGGATTTGGCGTGCTATTTAATATTTTTTTAGTGGAGATGAAAATATGATCGTAATTAGCGCTTGTTTAGGTGGTATCGCTTGTCGGTATGATGGAAATGACAATCTCGTTTCAAAAATAGGGGATTTGCTGCAACAAGAAGAGACACTCCTCATTTGCCCCGAAGTATTAGGAGGATTGCCAACGCCTCGTCCCTCAGCTGAAATTATTGGCGGGAATGGCGATGACGTTTTGGATGGAAAAGCGAAAGTGATGACAAAAGACGGTGAAGATGTCACGGAAGCTTTTGTAAATGGTGCTTATAAAGCATTAGAACAAATGAAAGATTTGCGCCCAGAATATATTATTTTAAAAGAACGCAGTCCTTCTTGTGGTAGTTCCACAATTTATACAGGAGAATTTAACGGGAATAAACAAACTGGTTATGGAGTAACAACTGCTTTATTCAAAAGACATGGATTTACAGTCATTTCAGAAGATGATTTTGAAAATATAAAAAGGAATTGACCCTGTTCGTCAATTCCTTTTTTCTTTCTTATTTTGTACCTAATTTTTCTTTCACTTTCGCTGGAAGTTCATCTTTTTTCACTTCTTCCCAAGCTGTTACACCTTTTTTATCTGAGTGATATACACGTAGGAATGCATCTTTACGGAGATTTTTATGAGCTGTGAATTCTATTTCTTTTTCTTTTCCGTCTTTATCGAATCCTTTTAATTTATACTCAAAATATTTGTATGGCTCTCCGCTATCAGACTTCTCATTTTTTTCAATTCCATCAGCTGTGATTTGAACATAGTACTGATCTTTCCCCATACGGTTAATATCACAACCAACTAAAAGGCTTGCGAATACAACTAAAATACTAAACAGTGCAATATATCTTTTCATTTCCTTCACCTCATATGTTTTTTCTTATATTGTTATCTTAAAGCCCAAAGCTTAAAGAAGAAATTCAAAAACATGACATGAACATTACACTTTTGTAAGATAATAATTATTGCTTCACTTTAGAAACCGTCATGCCGTCACCAATTGGCATGAGTACAGATTCTAAATATAGATGAGTTGCTACTACTTCATTATAAAAAGCCTTAAGGGAAATGAATGAATCATCTCCCTTAAGGCTTTTTATCCTCTATCTCTTTACTGCCAATTTTTTATGTACCTATTACCGCCAATAACGTCTTTCACGCCACTTTCGCCACTTATCACGTAATTTCCTTATACCGTTTATTACACCTTCTATTATGCATTCTATTATAATATCTATCACAAGGTATCTTATACATCTAAAAATAGGACCTATAACGTACTTCAATATAAATTCAAAAATATTTTCCAGCATATATCCCCTCTTTCTACCCTTCAATTATAACTGGAAAAAAGAGAACTTTAAAAGAAGCTCAAATAAATAATCATGCAAGATTTGACCAACTTAAAGCTACTTCAGCAGCTATTTTTTGTATCAACTAGCAATTTCGTTTTCAATATGTGAAAAGGGATTTCTAAATGATGAAGTGAATATATATTTATTGTTTTCTAGCTCTCAGGTGATTTTTTCCATAAATTTAATTATATCCCAATTAAAGGTTTTGAGAGGAGAAATAATATGAATCCTATTTTATTAGATGTTCCGTTACAAATAGAAACAGATAGACTCATTCTTCGAGCACCACTGCAAGCTGGTGAAGGGAATGTAGTACACGAAGCTATTAAAGATTCCATTCGTGAATTAAAGCAATGGTTGTCTTTATTCCAGTCCATTCCTACTGTTGAAGAAACGGAAATTCTTCTGAGAAATGCCCATATAAATTTTTTGAACAGAGAAAGCTTTCGCTACCTTATCTACCATAAGGAGACGAATAATTTTATTGGAACAGCTAGCCTTCACCGAATTGATTGGAATGTTTCTAAATGTGAAATTGGATACTGGGTTAACACGCAATTTAGTGGCAGTGGATACATAACAGAAACAGTACGTGCGTTAACAAACCTTGGATTTCAGTTATTTAAATTTAGAAGGATTGAAATACGATGTGAATCTAATAACACGAAAAGTCGTGCGATCCCTGAAAAATTAGGTTTTGAGCTTGAAGGGGTATTACGTAATGAAGATGTTTCAGCTGCCGGCAAACAACTAACTGATACTTGTATCTATGCAAAGATACAGTAAAACTTTAATAAGCTCTTATCAATTGGACTTTTACACCAAAAGAAAAGACCTCCTTAGCGATTTTATTTCATCGCTAAAAAGGTCTTTTTCTATTTCACCTAAAAACTTAGCACTCTTCTGGCTTACCAGCATTCGTCGCTGTACGGAAAGATGATCCACATCCGCATGATGCGATTGCGTTTGGATTATCAATTGTGAATCCGCCGCCAAGCATAGATTGTTTATAATCAATTTTTACTCCTTTAACAATCGGAGCACTTTCTTTATCGATAACAAATTCGACACCGAAAAACTCAAGAACTGTGTCGTCTTCTTTTGGTTCTACTTCAAATCCTAAGCCGTAAGAAAGACCACTACATCCGCCGCCGTGTACAGCAAGGCGCACGTACTTCTCTCCATCTTCAGCATCTTTTAACATATCTTTAATTTGAAAAGCTGCTTGTTCTGTTACTTCAATCATGAAATACACCATCCTTTCTGTTCTCGTTCTATTATACATCTTTACGCTTCTATCTTGTACTCATACACTCCGTGGCAAATTACTTCTGCTGGTCCTTTCATTAAAACGTTGCCTTCTTCTGTCCATGCAATCATTAAATCGCCACCAGCTAAATGAACTGTAATTTCCTTACCACGTTCCATTTTTCCATTTAAAATAGAGGCTACAACTGCAGCGCACGCCCCTGTTCCGCAAGCTTGTGTTACACCAGATCCACGTTCCCAAACGCGGAAGTTCATCTCTTCCTCATTCAAAATCTCAATGAATTCAACATTTACTCGTTCTGGGAACATTTCATGTGTCTCAAGAACTGGTCCAAGTGTTGTAAGAGGTGCTTGTTCTACATCATCCACAAAAATAACTGCATGCGGATTTCCCATTGAAACAGCTGTAAATGCATAACGATGGTTATTGTATAAGAAGTTTTCACGAATAAATGGTGTTTCACCTTCGCCAAGCATCGGTATTTCTGCACGCGTTAAACGCGGTGCTCCCATATCAATTTTCGCTAACGTAACTTTCCCTTCTTCTACCGTTACTTCAGCCGTTACAATGCCAGCTAACGTTTCAATTGTGAAAACTGTATCTTCTACTAGTTTATGCTCATACGCATATTTCGCTACGCAGCGTAGACCGTTACCACAGCTCTTTCCTTCTGATCCATCATTATTAAACATGCGCATTTTCACCGGCGCTACGTCAGACGGACAAATTAAAATCATTCCATCTGCTCCAATACCAGTATTAATATTTGAAACCTTTTCCGCCACAAGAGCTAAATCTTCTTCAGGAATTTGTTCTTCAAACATATTTACATATATATAACTATTGCCAAGACCATGCATTTTTGTAAAAGAAAATTGGCTCATTTGTATTCACTCCAAAAATAATTTGTTATTTCAAGTATAAAATGCACGCTTTTAGAACACAATATGAATGTCCCCCGTTTCTCATATTTGACAACATTTGGCGATGAGCCATTCTTGCGCAAATTGTGTAAGAAAAAAGCCCTTCTAAAAAGGGCCTTTTTTATTTATATACAATATTATCCTCCCCTGCGAAATAAAATTTTATCTAATAGAAAAAGAAAAAGGTGCTGCCGATTGCAACACCTTAAAACATTGGATTTTCATCCAAATACTCATATACATTATTAACAAGTTCTTCTACTGTAGCCCCTTGTACCACTTCACCATTTACAAGAGCAAACGGTCCTTCAAAACAAATACCACAATATCCTAAACAACCATACTCCATTACATCTAAATTCGGATCTTTTTCTAATTTCTCTAAAGCGGCTTGTGAACCACTCGCAAGGTTACCTACACAAAATTCAATTAATGGTTTAATCAAAATTCTCCCCCCCCTGTACTACAAAACAAATTACTTTCTGACTTCATCTATAAGAAAAAAACTAAGCTGTTTCTTGTTGTTTTCATTACACCTTCTAAACTATTTAGTTACTTCATTATTTCACTTCAAAATAGATGATTCCTTCTATATAACATGCTATTTACGATGAAATGGTAACTAAATAATGCAGATCGTTTACTCTACTTTTCTTCTTATTGTACAACAGAGTATTCATTCATGCATTGTTATTTGTTCACAAATTCGATATAATTTGATTGAGTAAAGTCAAAATATTTTATTAATATAAAATTTTATGATTAGGGGATATTTCAACAGAAAAGGGGTAATCCATCATGAAACACCTCGTAATATTAGGTGGCGGCTACGGTGGAATGAGAATTCTGCAACGGCTACTTCCAAGCAACCAACTTCCGGATGATGTACAAGTGACATTAATCGACAAAGTACCATATCATTGCTTCAAAACTGAATATTATGCATTAGTTGCGGGTACTATTTCAGAAACGCATATTCGTATACCGTTTCCTGAACACTCACGCCTCAATATTCAATACGGCACAGTAACAAATATTGATCTCGAAGAAAAAGCTGTTCATCTCGATGGCGGCGAAGCAATCCAATATGATGATTTAATTATTGGACTTGGCTGTGAGGATAAATATCATAACGTTCCTGGGGCGAAGGAATATACACATAGCCTACAATCGATTGAACAAACACGTAAGACATATGAACAATTAAATAGTCTAGAACCAAATGCAACGGTAGCTGTCGTTGGTGCTGGATTAAGTGGCGTTGAAGTTGCAAGTGAACTTCGCGAAAGCCGTTCTGATTTAAAAATTTACTTATTTGATCGAAAAGATAGAATTTTATTCCCATATCCAGAGAAATTAAGTAGATATGTAGAAGAATGGTTCGTAAAACATAAAGTTACTATTATACGAAACTCTAACATTACAAAAGTAGAGCCAAATATTGTGTACAACCACGATGAACCACTTGAATGTGATGCAATCGTCTGGACAGCTGGTATTCAAGCAAATGAAGTTGTTCGAAACCTTCCAGTTGAACAAGATGGTAGCGGACGGGTTGTTTTAACAAAATATCACAATATTCCAAATAACGAGCACGTATATGTTGTAGGAGATTGTGCAGCACTTCCACACGCACCATCTGCACAACTTGCTGAAGGTCAAGGGGAACAAATTGTCCAAATATTATTAAAACGTTGGCATAATGAACCACTTCCTGACGAACTACCTGTCATTAAATTAAAAGGTGTTCTCGGCTCTCTTGGTAAGAAGCATGGCTTTGGTTTGCTAGCAAACCAACCATTAATGGGACGTGTACCAAGGTTACTAAAATCCGGTATCCTCTGGATGTACAAATATCATAACGGTTAATACTTTACAGGCTGTCTCCTAATTAGGCAGCCTCTCTTATTCGTTAAAATATAATTATCAGACACATCTTTCTCAATATGAATCATGATTTATTTTTCATTTTTATATTAAAAACTACCAATAAACAGTGTATGCTATTGATAAGTTGTTTTATTTCCTTTAAGGCCGAATTCATTCGGTCTTATTTTTTGTGTTGTAAATACTTTTACAGGAGGCATTTCATTTCACTTATGAACGTAACGAAACTAAATGATCGCATAGAAGCGAAGAAGAAAGAATTGATCTATCTCGTTGAAAAGTACGGATTCACTCATCATAAAGTAATTTCTTTCAGCCAAGAATTAGATCGTTTACTTAACTTATTAATAGAAATCAAGACGAAGAAAAAACGTTGCTCTTTATAACCGTTACCTTCTCTTTTTTGATACGATAGAACTAGAATCAGAAAGGAGCCATCTATGTTTATATTAAAAGACGTTACATATAAAGATATACTGCACATTCCTTATTTACAGATTCAAAAAGAAAAAATCACATGTATTATCGGCGAGAGTGGGAGCGGAAAAAGCACATTGCTCCGTATGTTAAATGATCTACAATCTCCAACATCTGGAACAATTGAATATAACGGAAAGCTAATTTCTGATTATCCCCCTATTCAATTACGACGTGACGTAGTCATGCTTGGGCAAACGCCACCTATTTTCGATGGAACCATTAAAGACAATCTATTAATGGGACTTCGTCTTTCTGAAAAGCCATTTCCAAATGATGCTGCCTTGCGAAGTGCATTAACGACTGTTAGCTTGGAAAAAAATTTAGAAGACAACGCTGATTCATTATCAGGTGGCGAAAAACAACGACTTGCTTTTGCACGTATCGTACTTATGGATCCACCTGTCTATTTATTAGATGAACCAACTTCGGCGTTAGATAGCGATACAGAACGACGCGTTATGAAGCAATTCACTATGCTAGCAAAAGAAAAGAAAAAAACAGTCATCTTCATCACACACTCACAACAGCTTCCAGAAGAAATTGCAGACGATATTATTGAGATTAGTAAAGCAAACGGTGCAACTAGAAAGGAAGTGCTCTCAGTTGAAGGGCGTGATTGAACTCCAAATTTGGCAACTTGCCGCTGCATATATTTTCATTCTTATTTTAATTGGGCTTGTGAAGTTAAAAGGAATACCTCGCGAAAAACAAATCGCGCTCGCAACATTCCGTATGACGATTCAGCTCGTACTTGTTGCCTATGTCCTTACATACGTATTTGAAAACAGTAATCCATTTTATACAATTGCTCTTATTACTTCTATTACTACCTTTGCAATTTTTAATATTTATAAACGAGTGAATATCCCAATGTCTAAAGAATTAAAACGAGTAGCCGCCCTTTCCATGGTAGCCGGATCAATTGGGCCACTTCTACTATTTATCTTTGTTATTATCGGACATGATCCGTGGTACGCCCCGCAATATATCGTTCCGATTACCGGAATGTTAGTTGGGAATGCAATGACAGGTGTTTCTCTCGGTGCAAATACGTTCTTAAACAATATGAAATCGCAAAGAGGTCAAATTGAAGGAGCACTTATGCTCGGCGCAACGCCGAAAGAAGCCGCTGCCCCGCTCATACGCGACGCTTTTGACTCTGCCATTTTACCAACGATCAATTCTATGGTCGGAATGGGAATTATAAGCTTACCAGGCATGATGACAGGACAAATCTTATCTGGTGTATCACCATTTACAGCCATTCAATATCAAATCGCAATTATACTCGGTATTTCAGGAAGTACCGCTTTTGCGGTTATTATCTTTTTACAGCTTGGCTATAAAACATTCTTTAATAAGAGGTGTCAGTTGAAGGATATTGACTATGGTGGACGGTAATCTAGCTTTTTGCTCGGTAAATGATGCACCTTTCTCGGTGATTGAAATTATATCGACGATTTTTCGAATATATCTATCATAACTCAAAATATATCAACGATTTTTGAAATATATCGACGATTCGACAAGGAATATCGACTTACCGACAAAAAATGACATAATAAAAAGAGGAGGCCTATACGCCTCCTCTTTTTATTTACTTACGCCTTTTTCACGAATTGTGATTTTAACTTCATAGCTCCGAAACCGTCGATTTTGCAATCAATATCGTGATCGCCATCAACTAGACGGATACTCTTTACTTTCGTACCGATCTTCACAACTGAAGAAGTTCCTTTTACTTTTAAATCTTTAATGACAGTAACAGCATCGCCGTCTTGAAGAACGTTTCCGTTCGCATCTTTTACAACTTTTGCACCATCATTATTTTCAGCTTCTGCTTCTTGGCCCCACTCATGAGCACACTCAGGACATACGAAAAGAACGCCATCCTCATACGTATATTCTGAATTACATTTTGGACAATTTGGTAAAGTAGCCATAAATTCATTTCCTCCGTTCATTATTTATACGTAAAAATCAAAATTGATGTTTACATCTCGATAAATAAAATTTATATAGCATTTCTATATAGTGCCATAGTCTCACGTTATTGACAAGCCTACCTCAAATTCTCATTTTTTATTGTATTTTACAAAATTTCAATTCGTATGGTGTTTCCAAGTAAAAAAGAAGAACCTTCACAAGATCCTCCTTTTCAAAATGAACGAGTTCTGACTAGAACCCCCAACCATTTTCTTCAATATAAAATTGATACTCTTCTAGCTCATCTTCACTTAACTTCTTATTATTCTCATATACTTCTTGCCATTCAAAATAGTCTTCACTAAAATAAACAGCAAATTTAATTTTCACGTTTTTCTTCTCTGTATAATCATAACCAGTAAATTCTACTACATCATAATCTTGTTCTTTCTTCACAAACTTCCAAGTTGGATTATCCGTCATAATCTCTAAAGTCACACCTTCACTACTTGAACGAACGACATTTTTAATATTCGGCTCAGTTGGTAAAAGTGAGAGTCCGAACATAGCTCCACCAAACATGATTCCAACTATAACCTGGAAACCAACCATACCAGCAAAACTAGCGCCACCCTTTGATTGTAAGTAATACGCCTTCTCATGATCTGGCATATCTTCTCCCTTATGTAATACACGAACAGCATGCTTATAATATAAACGGTTTCCTTGCCATCCAGTAAATATCATCGTTCCTAACTGAAGAACTAAACTACATGTTAAATAAATCCCATCTGGAATATCTATAAAAGGAGTTACAATGATACTAGGTACCGCCAATAACGTAAGTATAATAAACAACTTATACATTTTACGATAAGCTAACCAAAAAGTTGGGAAGAAAAAGGCTACCCAATTCCACGTATTCCCTTGCGCTGGATTTTCTACTTTGCCCCATTTAAAGTCATAATAAGCTGTATTCTTTTGAACAACTTTATGTAACTCTTGCGGAGAAATTGTTTCTTGTAAAACAGTGTCCTTCACGTACATCATCCTTTTCTTCTTTCTACATACGTGTATTTTATAGAAAGAAAAAGAAAGAATCTAACAAGAAGTACATATATTTCATAAAAATGAACGGAAATCGAATATATTCCGACAATTTCTCGTTTATTATTTCATTTTTCTTTTTAATATATTAGAATACTTATGAATGATAGGTTTAATACACTAAGTTAATCATTTTGTATATTTGATAATAAAAATGTTTCACATGAAACTATTTATATTTTGTATTACCTTGCCTCTACACAATGCGTGTAAAGCCCTTTCTACCTACTACAAAATAGAAAAGACGCCCTTTTCAAAAGGGCGTCTTTTTATAGTTGAAAATTTACTAATAAATAAAATGAATTGTTTAATACATGAATTCCAATTGGAACGAGTAAATTGTTTGTTTTCTTATAGGTGTAGGCTAAACTTATGCCTATACCAAAAATATATAAAATACTCCCTACTGTAAGGGGATGCCCTAAAGTAAATATGAAAGCACTTATAACGGCACTACTAAGTGTAGAGAAGCGCTGAGATAATTTCATAAAAAACATACCTCGGAATACAAGCTCTTCCCAAATCGGCGCAAAAATCGTGAGTACAACTACATATAAAATGATTTCATTTTTAGTAGGCTCTATTACTATATTAGATTCCCCCACACGAAGCACATGTGGTAAAACTAAATTTAATACCGCAAGATATATAAGCAGTACGATCATTGTCATTATTATTGTTACATAATGTTTTGAGTTATTGAATTGTATTGATTTTAGTAAATGCACACAGTAATTTCTTGCCGGTGCATACATTACAATAATCATACAAAACGTGAAGGGTGAAATGAGATGATTTACATACCACGGATATAATGAGAATTCATATAAAAAGTTCAAATAACCAATTCCGTACATTACCCCAAAAATAATTACGATCATACCGATTACTTCTAGCATACTCATTTGTACATTCTTTTCTTCATATGTAACTAATTCCGTGTCCACTATATCCCCTCCAGTATAATTAAACCTTTCAAACCATTATATACCAAATTAAACGTAAAAAAAGACAATACACTCAACTGTATTGTCCATTTTCTTCCCTACCATTTCTCTCTACATGTTTCAATCAAATGCAGTAAGTACCTCTTCGTCATATCTGCCCTTCTCCACCTTGAGAGCATTCGCTTTTCTTTTGGATTTTGCCGTATTCTCGCTACTTCTTTTAATAAAAGCTCCCACTCTTCCGCTGAATGTTCTAATAAGTATTGCAATCCTCTATCTTTTGAAACGATTGTTTTATGGTCTAGTGTATATAAAATACGCCCCATCGTAACGACCGCTGATTCTACCCATTCTTCTATAAAGAATACATATGGCTGCTTCGCCTTCCCGCTCCAGTACTGTTCTACGTTGTATTTCATCGTATTTACTACATCATCCCACCTTATTTGGAACGAAAGGTCTTCTGCTTCTTTCCCGCTCACTGTAATACCTTGATTTTTCAATGTCCACCATGTGACTGCATTAATATCCCAATGCCCTATATTCGCCTTACCATCTGCACAATACACGTACTCATTCATTTCATCATTGTATTTTCCTAAATCAGCAAGCGGAATATACATACCATCCATTCTTTTCCCTAACGTACTACCACTAAGTTTCTTATGAAGCTCTACAAGTTGCTGTTTTTCAGCTTCATTCACGGGATCACTTATTACCGTGACAAAATCAACATCGCTCATTTCTGCATGAAATGCACCGAGTGCGATGGATCCGTAAATATACACCCCGACTATTTTTTCATCTAAAAAAATTTCTTTCAGTCCTACTATGTACTGCTCCATCAACTGCTCTACTTCTTTCGGTAACGCATGCTTTACTACATTCTCCACATCTATCCCTCCAATAAAAAAAGCCTTTGCAAATTCGCAAAGGCTTCCTGCTTTATAAATATTTCTCGATTTCTTCGTAAACATCCTTCAAACTAGGATTTCCTTCTCCAACAATTTCTCCATTTACAAGAACGACCGGATAAAATAAATCTTCCTCTACTACGCGCTCCGCGAATGCTTTTTTATCTTCATCTTCTTGTTCTTCTTGAAAATCAATATACTCGAAATTAAATTTATTTTCTTGTCCTTCATATTTACGACCAATCGCCGCTTGTAGCCACTCAAACGTTTCTGTTGAAGATGGCATTCCAACGCAGCTCGCACAAATTACTTTCGTCCCATACACTTGCACATTAACCATTTCTTCTCCCCCACTTCTTGTTCTGACAGTATATTCAGATGTCTTATTACATAAGCACATCATTTTACAAACTTATTCCATACCCCTATACTGAAAAAACACGTTGTAAACATGATAAAAAATTTCGGCAATAAAACAAGAACAGAAAAAATAGATTTTCCCCTCTATCTTGATTATAATAAAACTGATGAAAGGAGTCGATAAAAATGGAAAACCCACATATGCAAGAACAAGTACTAGAAGTATTAGATAAATTACGTCCATTCTTACTTCGCGATGGCGGAGACGTTGAATTAGTAGACATTGAAGAAGGTATCGTAAAATTACGCCTTATGGGTGCATGCGGAAGCTGCCCAAGTTCTACAATCACACTAAAAGCTGGTATCGAACGCGCATTACTTGAAGAAGTACCAGGCGTTATCGAAGTAGAACAAGTATTTTAATCTAAAAGCGGAAGCGGCTCGTTCAGAACAGGAGGTCATTGGAGCTCCTGACGAAGAGGCGCTTTTTGCCTCACAGGAAGGCGCGAAATGGCCGACTGTTCTAGCCACCGAACATTTTAGCCGCTAGAGCTAGATATTATCTAGCGGCTCGTTCAAAGCCACTTGCTAAAAGGAGACCAAATTTGGTCTCCTTTTTTTATACAAATCACATTTATCCGTTAACATCATAAAGCAAAATTGGAAATCCTTCTCAAAAAATGCGATAATTGATACTATATAGTGAATCGTTCACACATATAAAGTAAAAAACATAGGGGGACGACACATGCCAAAAATGGGGAACACGTTTTTAACAATTCAAGAACTAGAAAAGAAAAAAGAGTATTTATTAGACCTTTCATCCGTTATACCGACATGGAATGCGAGCTATCAATTTTTATTTAAAGAAATCCAGCAAGAATTATTGAGTAAAGTAAATGAAAAAATCGAACAACATCAATTCATTTTAAATATATGTGCAGATCAACAGGTAGGGGCATAATGTATTACATACAATTGTGGTATATAAAAAAGAGACCTCAATCGGTCTCTTTTTTATATTTTTAAGACAGCCAATCTAATTTTCTAATCCCAAGCTTATCAACTGGTAAACGGAGTGAGCCATAAAAATGCTTCATAAATTGCTCAGAGCGGTTCACATCGTGTAGAATGGCTTCTAAACGATCTCTATACATGCTTTTTTGTTCTTCGTTTCCTGTTTGGTAATATCGTTCGACTGTTTCAAAATAGTGAAGCGGGAACAGGAGCCTTGCAAATAATAGGCGCCACCCAAATGAGGATAGCGAATAATTCCGTTCATAATCTGTAACAAATTGAACGATTGTTTGCTCCCAGTCTTTCTTTTTTTCAATCATCATATAGCGGATTAATTCTGCTATATCTCGAGTTGGGTGATCATACACCCAATCAAAAGGGAGTTTGAGACGCTTCGTTTGATGCCATAATAAAGGTGTGAATCGTTCTTGGCAAATGGTTGCTGCATCCGTTAGTTGCGGTGTGTCATCCATTTCTGTATCAACAACATATTGAATGGCATTTTCCGCAACTCCTAAGTAATACGGGAAGGATTCAATAAACAATTGATCGAATACGTCTGTAGGGTGGTTCATCACTTGTGATTGCCAAAACTTTTCTAATTGATCGAGCCTTTTTTCCCATAATGCTTTCCATTCACCAATGCGGCTTAGTTGCTCAATTTCTTCTGGAAAGAATGCACCTCGTTTATGGAATATAGAAAGCTCACTTCCTAATGACATAGCATGTCGTTCTAACGCGCGCATACCTTTTAATAAGCAGTAATTTTGTTCTTCTATCTCACTTACATAGTAGCCGTGTATAGTCGGAACGAAAGTCGCTACAGTTATATCCCCTTGCTGGTTCATATAATCACTGAGCTTTTTCATCTCTACAAGTACTTCTTCCTCCATTTCTCCAATTGGAACAAGTACATAAATTTTGTTGCGAATCCAAAAGCTTTTATAGGGGCCAAGGGGGATTAATTCTTTAACATGCATATGATAATGCTCATAAATATGATGAATCATCGCAGTCGCCACCTATGGTTTTTCTTTATATATATGAGCTTGTGCTCGCCTTTCATTCCTATGCACATGATAAAGCAACGAAACGTATACAAATACTAAAAAGAAAAAAAGGTGATAAACATGAAAGAATCAAATCAACTACAAGAAAGAGCATTGCAACTATTACAAGAACGCGGTGTAACAATTGATGATATTGCTGAACTTGTTCATTTTCTTCAAAAAAAATATCATCCAAATTTAGAGATGTCAGAATGCCGTTATAACGTTGAGCGTGTATTATCAAAACGTGAAGTACAAAACGCACTGATTACAGGTATCGAACTCGATGTTCTCGCTGAAAAAGGCATGTTAAGTGAGCCGTTACAAGATATCGTAAAACGTGATGAAGGCTTATACGGAATTGATGAAGTGATCGCACTTTCTATCGTTAATGTGTACGGCTCTATCGGTTTCACAAACTTTGGATATATCGATAAATTAAAACCTGGTATTTTAGAATACTTAAATGATAAATCAACTGGAAAGGTGCATACATTCCTTGATGATATCGTTGGCGGAATCGCTGCCGCTGCTTCAAGCCGTTTAGCGCACAGAGCTGAGCATTCGGAATAATAAAATATGAAAGACCGTCAGTGTCATACTGACGGTCTTTCATATTCCATGAGCATAAATTCTCTTCCGCGGCTCAAAAAAATGGGCCCTTGCTGAAAACCTATGTTTTTATATAGCGTAATCGCTCTTGTATTAAATGTTGCTACACTAAGTCGAAACGTTTTCGGCCTAAATTCTTTAACAGCAAATGCTATGCCAACTTGAAAAAACATTTTTCCCAGCCCTTTCCCTGTTAACGCCGGCTTCATGCCAAGTCCGATATCAATTACATCTTCTCCACCATATAAATGGGCATCTCGTCCCCCTGGCACTTGTGCATTTTCTCCAAAACAAAAATAGCCGATAAACTCCCCATTATCGTCACAGCAGCCATAATACGTCCCATCTAATAATTCTTCTATTACTTCTTCTTCGCCTGAAAAACTATACAAATGATAAGGTTCTTCATACGTCCACGTATTTATCTCATTTGCTTCTTCTACCGTTAACTTATGTATATCCATCCTTCTCTCCCCTTATCAAATATTCTCTATATACTCATTCATTTTTCGTGCCTCATTTCCCTCTAATTGAAATATGCACAATTGCATACGCACGCCCACGGAACAAATGGTACAATTCATTTGAATCGCTGTTGCTACACTTCTTGATCAAAGAAAAGGCGTTAAAACGGATATTAGCGCCTTATCAAACTCAAGCAATTGGCACATTTTGTCATCTTGAAAGACACTCGAAAGAGTGTCTTTTTTTCTATACCTTACAAGGACTTACTCATTTCAAAGCATAAGCACATAAAATAATGTAACTCTTTACATGCATGAATTCTTTTCTAAAAGTTATGCAGTAGACTCAAAATAAAAAAGCACTCTTGGCTAGAGTGCTTTTTACTTTCAAATTAGGAGGTTACATATATGGATAGTACTCTCGTATTTAACTTCGGCATTGGTATTATCATTATTTTATTTGTTTTCTTTGTTCTTTGTATGAGTGGTGTGTAACAGTCTTTTATGCTGATAACTCTTTTAAAGTATCACTTAATTTGAACTTTCTTAATTGTAATGATGCAATCAATGCTGCCCCCGCTCCAAGCATCACGCTAGCTAAAGCCAGTATGACAACTTGATTATACGGAATAATAATAACCGTTAACTCTAAGCTTGATAACACGATATAACTAAACAAAATCCCACCAAAAATGCCAATGCAACCAGCTATCGCTCCAAGTAAAGTTCCCTCTAATAAAACGATCCTTCTCATTTGCTTTGGGATAGCTCCTACCGCACGAATCATACTAATTTCAGCACGTCTTTCATGTAAACTTGCGACTATCGCATTCATTAATCCTATACCAGAAATAATGAAAACAATTACAACTAACAAGCGAATTAACATCATCATTTGTGATAATAACTGCTCTTGTTCTTTCAATAAATCATGACTATTTATAACTTCTATATTCTCTTTATTCTTTGTAATTTCTTTTACTTGCTTCTTAATTGCTTCAAATGACTGATTAGAATTTGTCATAATTTGAATCGCTTCATATCCTTGTACGTGAAACTTATCGCGAGCCCATTGTTCATTTACAAAAACATCTAACCCTCTTAACCTTAATCCTTGCTCAATAATCGAAACGACTTTAATCGTTTGTTTTTCTTTTCCCTTTCCTTGTACTTCAAACGTATCTTGCAACTGAAGCCCTAAATTTTTAGCCACTTCCTTCGTAATGACTCCCTCACCATCTTGTAACGGCTTACTTAAACTTTGCCCTGAAATCACTTTCGCCTTTGTTACTTTCTGATACGCTACAATATCATTACCTACAACTTCCATTGAATCAGAGTTCAAATTGTTTTTTTTCCTAAATTCATACCATTCTTGATTCGCTTTTTTAAAGTCATAATTCACAAGCTTTACTGTAAAGTCAGTAGCATTCCCAACACTCGCCTCTACACCATCAATTTTTTTAACCTTCTCCATCCAACTAAACGGTAATGTTTCTATTCCTTGCGACTCTACTGGAATTCTTACTACTAAGTCCGCTGGTAAATGTTTTTGTAATCCTTTTTTCATACCTTCATACATAGAGTTTACATACATCGTTCCAACAAGTGCTAACATAAAACCAAATGCTAGTATAGCAACCGACACAGCTGCCTTATTTCGATAACGAATGACATTCCGGCTACTAATCGTCGTTTCAATTCGTAATATCATTTGAATCGGTTTTGCAATCACTGGTGCTATCACGCGAATAAATAACGGAATCGCAAATAACAAACCGACCGCAAATAAAAGCGCTCCTATCGCACTTGGATTAAAACCGATATACTCCTCTAATACGCTACCTGCTAGTCCAATAACAGTACCAATGATTAAAATGCTAAGGCTAAAAGCACTCCATCTTTTTTCTTTTCTCTCATTACTAGGAAGACCTGGGCGGAGTGCTTGAACTGGTGGAATCTTTCTAACCATAAAAGCTGGTATAATAGCCCCTAGGATAGACATAACAATCCCTAGTAAAAAAGTAATGAGTAAAATCTCACTTGAAATCGAGAATGATGCTTTCCCTGCTTCCTCAATATTCACCCATTTGTTAATGAATGATGCTGCAATTATTTGCGTACCTGCTCCAAGAATAACTCCTGCTAGTGATCCGATTGCCCCAATACATAAAGCCTCTAATAAAACGACTAATATAATTTGATTTGGATTACTACCAAGTGCACGTAATAATGCCCATTGCTTAAATCGACTTCTGACAGATAAGAAGAAACTTCCCATTATTAAAAGGGCTACTACAAATAAGGCAATACCACCTAAACTAAAAATTAAAGGCTTCATTACATTTAGTCGTTCAAATGCCTTATCGACATAAGTACGTTGATCCACCTTTATATTTTCTATCTTCTTATTTACCTCAAGAGCAATCGTCCTTTTCACATTTACATCGGCTGTTTTCACTTGAACGAGATTGAACTGATTTGGTAGATTTAATTCTTTTTGAAGCCAATCGATTGGAAAATAAGCACTATGTCCCATCGCTGCCATTAACGGCGGATTTAAAATGCCGACGACTTTCACATTCTTTTCTCCATGCTGCGGAAATGGCAACTGAATCGTATCTCCTATCCGTATATTTTCACGTTCTGTATACCCTTTTGTCAGCGCTACTTCGGCCCCTTCTTTCGGATATCGACCTTCTAATATTTTATAAGAATGCATTTCTGGAGAATCTTGCTCAACACCCCAATAGGACGGCTTTCCTGATAGCTCTTTATAATTTGGAAAAGGATACGGTATAAGTACTTTTGATATTTTTTCAGCATTTTCTAAGCCATCTATTCCTTTTAAACTTTCATTATTTAAATACATATCGTTTTTTATATAGCCAAATTGTAAATTATAATCTCCATATCGGCTTACTACTTGTTCCTTCACACTCTTCTCTACTGATTGATTTCCTAGCAATAACATCGTCGCTAACATAACACCTAAAGCTGCACCGAGAGCAATCAACATATTTCGTAGCCAATTTTGTTTCATCGATTTTACCGCATATTTAATTACCCATCGCATCACCTTTACCTCCTACTTTAAAGTGGCGATTCATAATCTCTTGAATATGAGTAACTTGTTGCGGGATATTTCGAAATTTCCATCCTTTACTTTCAGCGTGTTCATGAATCACTTCACCATCTAATAAGAAAACAACTTTATCAGCATGAGCCGCTACGAACGGGTCGTGCGTTACAATTACAGCTGTTTGCCCTAACTCATCACACGCATTGCGAAGTGCCGCAATGATATTTTTGCTATTTTCCGAATCTAATGCCCCTGTTGGCTCATCCGCTAATATAATTGCCGGTTCATTTGCAAAAGCTCTTGCTATCGCAACCCTTTGCTGTTGCCCACCTGATAACTGTGCTGGTAAATGCTTTTCTTTTCCTTTTAACCCAACAAGCTCTAATAAACGAGTTGCTGTCACCGTTGCCTTCTTTTGCGATACATTATCTAACAGTAACGGCAACCCCACATTCTCCTCTGCACTAAACACCGGAATCAAATTAAACTGCTGAAAAATAAAACCGATTTTATGCCGTCTAAATAAAGCGAGCTCTTTTTCTCTTAGTGTTGAAATCTCTGTACCGTCAACTCGAATACTACCTACCGATGGAATATCTAATCCACCTAACAACTGAAGTAAGGTCGTTTTACCCGAGCCACTTGCTCCCATAATACAAACGAAATCTCCTTTTTGAATTTGAAGATTAATGCCTTTTAATATTTTGACTTTACTATCCCCAATATCAAATGATTTTTCTAACCTTTCAATCTCAATAATATTCATCCCCATATCCCCTTCTCTCTCTATTTACCAATCTATATATTCTATTCATAAATGCAAAATTCCTACTTTTTTGTATTTTTTTGTCACATACTAATATTTCTCATGTCAGAAAAATTGACTCTCGTAAAAAAAGTAACCATAATAGTTACATGAATACATAAAAACCATTCACATATCCACAAATAGGAGGAAGAACAATGAAACATGTAATCGTTTATGCACACCCAAATACAGAAAGCTTCAACCATGCGATTTTAGAAACGGTAAAAAGTGAATTAGAAGAAAAAGGTCATGAAGTACGCGTTCGCGATCTATATGAATTAAACTTCAATCCAGTATTAGGCGCTTCCGATTTCATCTCATTTTCTCAAGGAAACACACCAGCAGATATTAAAGAAGAGCAAGAGCATATCTCTTGGGCTGATAGCATTACATTTATTTATCCAGTTTGGTGGGCGGGACTTCCTGCTATTTTAAAAGGATACGTTGACCGTGTATTTAGCCACGGCTTCGCTTATGCTTACGGTGAAAATGGCATCGAGAAGTTATTAAGCGGTAAAAAAGGATTATTATTATCTACAATGGGAAATACGAAAGAGGCATACACAGCAGGCGGTATGTTTGACGCAATGAAAAAAACAGCTGATGTTGGTATTTTTGAATTTACAGGCATTGAAACAATTGAGCATACATTCTATACAAGTGTTCCTTCTGTAGATGATAGTGTGCGTAAACAATATCTTGAAGAGGTTAAAGATGTTGTGAATCGTGCATTTTAAATAAAATTATATCAGCGCAACTTAAATTATATCGGCGATTTTCTAATTATATCGACTTACAGACAAAAACCGACACTATTCACAACTGAATATTAGAAAAAAAGCTGCTCCAAAGTTTGGAACAGCTTTTTTCATTACATCTTCTCAATCCACTCCGTCAAGTTATGCACAACTTGCGTCGGTTGAACTTCGTATTCTGTTAACTTCTCCACAGTTGTTACTCCAGTGTGGACAAGAAGCGTATGCATGCCAGCATTGATTCCTGCTAAAATGTCTGTGTCGTAGTTATCCCCAACCATTAAGGCTTCATTCTTTTCTATGCCAAGCACTTTTAAAGCTTGTTCCATAATGATTGATTCTGGTTTTCCGATAAAGATTGGATCCACACCTGTTGATACTGCTACAACTGATGTTAATGAACCGTTACCTGGTAATAACCCGCGCTCAGTCGGAATGGCAATGTCTCCATTTGTAGAAATAAACGTTGCGCCGTTACGCACAGCAAGACAAGCTTTTGCTAATTTTTCATATGTGATGTCACGATCTAAACCAACAACAACGAAATCAGGATTTTCATCTACAAGTTCAAATCCTTTTTCCACAAGCGCATCATGTAAGCCTTCTTCACCAATCATATATACAGTTGCGTCTTGTTTACGTTCGTAAATGAAGTTTGCTGTTGCCATACTCGTTGTGAATACTTGCTCTGCTTTCGCTGGAATATCGAAACGAACAAGTTTTTCTGCCACTTGTTCTGGTTTACGAGTTGAGTTATTCGTAACGAATAAATATGGAATGCCGCGCTCTCCTAATGCTTTTACGAAGTCGCTCGCTTCTTCAATTTGTTCTTCTCCGCGATACATTGTACCGTCTAAGTCAATTAAGTAACCTTTATACATCGATTATGTCTCTCCTTCTATGCTAACGTTCTCACCTTATCATACCACTCTTATATTACCCGCTTTTCCAAAAGAAAAAAACGCTTTACCTTAAAGCGCCCCATAACGTTCATTTTTTCTCTTTTATTTGGTAAGAACAACTACAATCGCCCTCGCACATGTTTGCTAGCGTTTTTACATCTGCGTTCGCAAATAAACGATTATACATCTCTTTTTCATCTTCACACACTTGCGGGAATCTCTCAGCGATTTCCTTTAACGGACAGTTTTGTTTTTCAATTACGAAAGAGTTCTCTCCGTCTCTCTTAATTTGAACCATATAACCATTTTTCTCTTGCATAGCTGCTATCTCTTGCACTTTATATGCTAAATTCTTTTGATTACTTACGCGCTTTTGTAACTGTTCTTCCATTCGCTTCGTTCTCTCTTTTAAAACGTAACGAAGGATTTTTTCATCGCCCATTCGCGCTAAATCTTCTAGCATATCAATCGCAAATTGCTTATACTCTTTCGGGAATGTGTCTTCTCCCTTTTCGCTTAATCCATACAAATAAGTTGGTCTTCCGACATGTTGCCTTACCATCTTGGAATAGATGAAACCATCTTTCTCAAGATTACTTAAATGTCTTCGAATCGCCATTTCTGTAATCTCTAAAACTTCAGCTAGTTCCGCTACGGTGTGCTCTCCCTTTACTTTCAACAACTGCACAATTTCATCTTTCGTCGTACGTGCTTCCCCCATGCTTCACCCTTCTCCCTCACATACAATATAAGACCCCCAAAAGGCATTCTCTGGGGATCTTATAAGCATAATTATTCTGGTACAAATGCAGATACAGGTCCTAATTCCTTTTCTAAATAACTGCGAATATTTGCTGGGTATTTCCCTACCACCGCAATATGTTTTTGAATCGTCTTATATAATTCATCATGATTCATTTGAATATAATCTTGCGTAAGCATTTTTCGAAGAAGAATCACTTCTTTCATTCCTTGTCCTTCTTCTGCACTTATCACTCGCTCGTCCATTAAAATATCAATAATATCTTCATAGCTTCCTGGATCGCGCATAATAAATCCATCAATCATCGCATTCCCTACATCTAATACAGAATCAATCATTAGATGCGCTATGCGTTCTAATGCGTAAAATTCAAACTCGGTTTCATATATCTTTTTCTCTTGAAATGTACTTGTTGCTCGTTCTAAACATACTAGCATTTGTTCTATTTTCTTTCTGTCTACAAAATACATGAATGTCACCTACCTGGAAATTAAAGCATTTACATTTTAATTGTAACGCTTTCTTCTGAAAAAATCGACAATTTTTCGAATTCACCTTTTCCCCGTAATTTGTTATAGTTATATTTGTATGATTTTTGAAATTGGAGGAATGGAATCTTGGAACGTGAACTCGCACTAGAAATTGTCCGTGTAACAGAAGCAGCAGCATTAGCATCCGCACAGTGGATGGGCCGCGGAAAGAAAAATGAAGCAGATGATGCAGCAACTACAGCAATGCGTGATATGTTCGATTCAGTAAACATGGCAGGTACAGTTGTAATTGGTGAAGGAGAACTTGATGAAGCACCGATGTTATATATTGGTGAAGAACTAGGAACAGGTAACGGTCCAGAAGTAGATATCGCCGTTGACCCATTAGAAGGTACAAACATCGTTGCAAAAGGTCTTGCAAATGCAATGGCAGTTATCGCAATCGCAGATAAAGGAAACCTTCTTCATGCTCCTGATATGTACATGGAAAAAATCGCGGTTGGTCCAAAAGCAGCTGGTAAAATTAGCTTAGATGATCCAATTGAAAAAACAATTGAAATTGTAGCGGAAGCTAACAATAAAAAGATTCGCGATCTAACAGTTATCGTTCAAGAACGTGAACGTCATCAAGATATTATTGATCGTGTTCGTGCAAAAGGTGCACGCGTAAAATTATTTGGTGACGGTGATGTTGGTGCGTCAATCGCAACAGCACTACCTGGAACAGGTATCGACTTATTCGTAGGTATTGGCGGAGCTCCAGAAGGCGTTATTTCTGCAGCAGCATTAAAATGCCTTGAAGGTGAAATGCAAGCTCGCTTAGTTCCAATGAACGAAGAAGAAGAAGCTCGTTGTCGTGAAATGGGATTAGAAGATCCTCGTCAACTTCTTATGTTAGACGATTTAGTATCTGGTGATGATGCAATCTTCTCAGCAACTGGTGTATCTGCTGGTGAGTTATTAGACGGCGTGAAATTCCTAGGCGGAGATTTAGCTGAAACATACTCTATCGTAATGCGTTACAAAACAAGAACGGTACGATTCATTAAAACGCATCACCATTTAGATCATAAGCCACACTTAAACTTAGATATTTAATAAAAGGAGCCATGTGTATGGAAGAACGTTTCTTTCTGTATGACGACACTGTCGCTACAAAAACTCGTTTCGTTAGCTTTATGGGAGAAAATGAGCGTCATGATTTAGCGCTACTATACTCCGATCGTCATTACGGTAAAACAATTGTCCTTGATATGCAGCGTAATAAATTTGCAATCATCGGCACTGACGATTTAAACGAACCAGGCTACTTAGAGCACGCATTTTCTATGACTGAAGAAATTGCAGAAGAACTACGCTCATTTTTATTTGAACTTATATAATTTATCTCAAACACCAGCCTTTTAGCTGGTGTTTTTTCGTCACAAGAGTTTCGAATTTTCAAACTTCTATGTTATAATGAAAAATAAATCTATTTGGATAGAAAGGACGTTATCTACGTATGCCAACATTTACTTTGTAATGGACCAGCAATTGGATAGCATTACTCTCAAAAAAGCACCACGCTTTTTCAAGGGAGTAGTCTGCCCATTCCCATTACAAAGGAACGTATTGCATCTGTAGTATGATGTTTACGGAGGTTCCTCTTTACGGGAACCTCCTTTTATTTTTGTCTTTTTCTCATGTCTTCATACTACAAGACATCCAAATAGCTGTATTACGTTCCTTTACCACTACTATAAGAGGTGAAGGAAAATGCAGAAAGTACAACTTTCTTGGAGTTTATATGAAAACGAGCAAAACACAATCGAAAAGTATTGTAAAAATTGCAGACGCACTACCCTATTTACCGACACAAATATTCGTAGGTATAACGCCAACGGAAAAAACATATACCGCTTTGCCATTTATAAATGTCCGAAAGATCATACGTGGAATCAAAAATTGCATATTTATAAATCATATACTGACCACGTTGAAACAGTCGATATGACGCAGGAAGATCAAATAGAAGCAACTACTACTACCATTTCCATTACACAGCATAAAGAAAGTGGTATAGCTGAAATTACGATTGTATTAGACCTTGTTTTCGGTTCTCACCGGATGGATAAAGCATTATCCACATATATTTCCGACTGGAGCCGTACACGCATTGTGGATAAAATTAAAAACGGGGATATTCAATTGAACGGACAACAAATGAAACCAAATACAATACTTTCTGAAGGCGATCGTATCTCGATTTGTTTATAAATGAGAATATGCAAAAAATCCTCTTACAATTGTAAGAGGATTTTTTTATTTCTTCACTTTTCGTAATACGAAGTGTGCACAACCAAAGTTACAGTACTCGTATAAATACTCCGATAACGTACTAATTTTCGTATCATATGTCGCACGCTGGTTACTATCATCAAAGAATCCGCGCAATCTAAGTTGCTCATAACCCCAGTCCCCAACGATGTAATCATATTTATTTAAAATTTCTGCATAGCGCTCTTTAAATGCTTCTTCACTAAAACCGTCACGAAAGTTTTTAATTACTTCGTACTGCACATTATTAATGCTCACCGTAGCATGAATCTCCTGCTTTTGCTCCATCATTAACTTCCTCTCTAAGCATTCTTCTTTTTATCGTATCACAAAGCATACCAACCAACAATTTCAAATACAAAAAATTGAAAATTAGTGCATGCTATGGAGAAGGAGGTGATACATCGTGAAAAAACAAATTATACTTTCTCTCCTCACTCTTTCCTTATTCGCAGGCTGCCAACCAACGAATAAAGCCGAAATGGAACGTGAAGAAGGAAGTCGTGTTCTTGTTTCCAACAAAAATGACATGTATCATACGGAAAATACAAATACACGATTAACGAGAGTCGGCTATTCATCTAAACAAAAGCATGAAGTATCTAATAAACAAGTAGGAGCCATTAACCGTGAGAAAGTTGCTGAAATGATTACAAGCATGACAGTCAAACTTCCTGACGTTACAAACGCTGCTACGCTCGTTACAGACGATGAAGTATTTGTTGTATACCGTGCAAACACAACGGATCCGAAACTCGTAGCGGATCAAGTATATAGAGCTGCTTTGTCCATCGTCCCTCGCTATTATAAAGCATATGTATCAACAGACCAAAAGTTGATTTCTCAAATTCAAGGGCTTCAATCTGGCGCATTAAATGATACAGAATATACGCAAAGCCTCGATATGTTAAAACGTGAAATGAGTAAAAATCCTCATTTGAACAATACAGGGGATCAGACTTTAAATGATATGATAAAAAAATAAAGAAGGTGGAGAAAACCTCCATCTTCTTTATTTTTTACTATTTCTTACGATTTGCGTAAACCTCCATCGCATCACACATAAACTGAGCTAATCCTTCACCAAACTTATCGATATTTTTCGTAAAGCGCTCATCAGCGACGTACATTTGACCAAGTCCTTTAAAAGCATCTAATGAATATTCACCGAATTTTTGCAAGTAATTGTACCATACTCCAATTGCTTCTTGTGCCTCTTTAGAATCTGGTGCCCCGTGTCTAAGCGCCGCTAAGTTTCTGTAAATCGTATTAAACTCTTCTTGGTTTTCTTTAGACATACCTTTCGCATATTCATTCGCTTTATCTACAGCTCTGTCTCCCCATCTTTCACGCGCTTCTTCTTCGTACGGATTATGGCTGAAATCGAAGCCTTCAAATTTCTCTTTATTCGTCATTTCAATCTCTCCTTTTGTATGCTGAATTGTTTTATCAATCGTCGCAATCACTTTATCTAACCTAGCCCGCTTTTCAAGAAGCATTTTCTTATGAAGCTGCAATGCCTCTTTCCGGTCAAATGATGGACTCATGATAATTTCTTTAATTTTCTTCAAAGGGAAGCCTAGTTCTTTAAAAAATAAAATTTGCTGCAGCGTCTCTAAATTTTCATTGGAATACAGACGATATCCAGACTCTGTCGTCTCATCTGGAGTTAACAACCCAATTTCATCGTAATGATGCAGTGTGCGCACACTAATTCCAACTAAATTAGCTACTTCTTTTACCTTCATTGCCATGTGTATCTCCCCCTTAATACATACGATAAAGTATGACGCAACGTTAGAGTCAATAAGTAAATTCATTTTCTTTATAAAATATTTCATGCATAATAGATATGTACATATATTAGAAAGCGGTGAAAATATGGTTTCAAATACTGTAATTGCCAGCATTATCTTTCAACTCATTGTCTCGATTCTGGTCCCAATTATTGTACTCGTTTATTTCCGTAAAAAATATAATATAAATTGGAAAGTGGTCGGCGTTGGTGTTCTTATCTTTATCGGATTTACCCAAATTCTCGAAACACCATTCCACCTATTTATGCGCGGTAATCCAGCAATCGCTCCAATTTTAGAAAATCCATTTGTTTTCGCACTTTATGGCGGACTAACTGCTGGTATTTTTGAAGAATTAGGACGCTTCGTTGCCTTCTTCTTCCTACTAAAAAAATATCAAGAATATAAAGATGGCTTTGCTTACGGAATCGGTCACGGCGGAATTGAATCCATTTTAGTTGGCGGATTCTCTGCATTCCAAGCACTTATATTTGCGAATTCAATTAACAACGGTAGCTTCGCCCAGATGGTCGAAAAAATGCCAGAACTAAGCCGCCTACAAGACATGTTAATTCAGCAACCTGCCTACTTATACTTCCTTGGCAGCTTAGAAAGAATTATGGCACTCGTGCTGCAAATCGCCTTTACAATGCTTGTTTTATACGCAGTAAAACAGAAGAAGTATATCTTCCTTGTGTACGCTATACTATTCCACGCACTTGTAGACTTCTTCGCGGCACTTTACCAAACGAAAACAATTAACATCTTTGTTGCAGAAGGAATCACCCTTCTCTTCACAATTGGCGCTATCATTCTTATTCGTAAAATGAAAGAGAAATTAATGAGTGTGCCAAAGTAAAAATAACCCGCCTGTTGGTGGGTTATTTTTTATAAAGATTATCATAGCGATGATAACTTTTACCGCTTTGTAGCTCCTTCTTTGTTTCTGCATCTATAACGATGTACTTGTGTAACTCTTCTACTTCATTTTGAGAAAAGGATGCGAAAAAATAAACTTGGCGATCAGGGTGAATAAAAGAATCTTGAAGCACTACTTCCCCCCGACAACCCGCGGCTGTTTTTTGTAAAAAGGAATTTTCTTCGTCGGGTACTTCTTTAAATAAAATCTTTTTTCGAACACTATACGCTGCATTATTGTATTCTTTATACATTTTCTTATCTAACTGTTCGTAAAACACATCTTCGCTCACAAATGACTTATTTCGATTACTTGGATAATCTAACTTTTGATTGGATTGTGCATATGTTGTGGACATTTGCGTAAGAAAACAAATCATGAATACGAGACATATCATTTTTTTCATACTGGCACCTCAATTTTCATTATCCACATTACTTTTCCACATCTATAAATCAATATGCCGTTTCCAATAAAAAGGAATTTTTTCCGCATTTGTCGAAGTATATAGCGTCAACTTGAAAGATGGGGATGAATTATGAAGAAAATCATTGTCATACGACATTGTTCAGCCGCTGGACAAGAACGTCATGCCGAATTAACGACCGATGGAAAAAAACAAGCAAACACCCTTGCCACATTCCTTTTAGAAAACCAACTACAAATAGATCATATTATTTCAAGCCCATTTGTGCGAGCTATCGATTCTATTCGGCCCTATGCACTCCAAGCTAATTTGTCTATCCAAGAAGATGAACGATTAGCTGAACGCATATTAAGCGACGTTTCAATGGACGATTGGATGCAAAAACTAGAATCTACTTTTACAAATATAGATATTGCCTTTTCAGGCGGAGAGTCAACGAAACAAGCAACGGACCGTGTTATATCGCTTATCGAAGACGTTTTAAAATTAAACCATACTACAATATTACTCGTTACACATGGAAACTTACTTACGCTCATTTTAAAGCACTTTGATCATACGATCGGCTTTCATGAATGGAGAGCTTTAACGAATCCTGATATGTACGAAATTACAATTGATGAACAATGTAGCCTAAAACGATTATGGAAAGCACCGTCCAAGTAATATCTCTTTCCAACACATTCAGTTGACGCCACGAGAAGAAACTGTACCAATAATAGAAAGGGGTATCACTCCATATGTACGAAGATGTACTTGCTTTACTACATAAAACAAATGTTTCTTATGAAAAATTCGAACACGAACCGGTACTCGATTATGAGACAGATCGGATCGTACGCGAGAGGCTTGGCTTACAAGGTACTCCAAGTAAAAGCTTATTTTTAAAATCAAAGGCTGGAGATTATTACGTATTTTTCACGTTAGAGGGCACAAGGCTTAACCGCGGAGAGATGAAAGAACTAACAGGAGAACGCTTATCTCTCTGTTCCGCTGATGAACTGCGAGACAAAACTGGTTGTACGCCAGGATGTGTAGCTCCTTTCGGGTATTCACACGATGTAACAATTATTGTGGATAACGCTATTTATACGTACGATAAAATTTTAATTACACCTGGTGTACCTGAATTTACAATTGAATTATCCACAGAAGAATTAAAAAAGATTTTATTAACATGCCCAAATACTGTTTTGGAGTACAAACAAAAAGAGAGCTAATCATTAGCTCCCTTTTTTCATTATTTTGCTTCTGCTGTGTTTTCTTTTGCAGAACGAACTTGCTCGTCCGCATGGTAAGAAGAACGCACAAGTGGGCCAGCTTCACAGTGGCTAAAGCCTTTGCTAAGTGCAATTTCTTTTAGCTCTGCAAATTCCGCTGGTGGGTAATATTTAAGAACTGGTAAATGCTTCTTAGATGGTTGTAGGTATTGTCCAAGAGTTAAAATATCCACATTGTTTGCACGTAAGTCATCCATTGCTTCAATTAAATCTTCTCTCGTTTCACCTAAGCCCACCATAATGCTCGATTTAGTTGGAATATCAGGCTGCATTTCTTTTGCTCGACGTAAAAACTCTAATGAACGATCATATTTTGCTCTAGCGCGAACTCGGTCAGATAATCGACGTACTGTTTCAATGTTATGGTTTAAAATATCTGGTTTTGCATCCATTAACATTTTTAAGTTTTCTTCTACTCCACCCATATCAGATGGTAATACCTCGATTGACGTAAATGGATTTTTACGACGTACAGCGCGTACTGTTTCAGCAAAAACAGCTGCTCCACCATCTTTTAAATCATCACGTGCAACCGCTGTTATAACAACGTGCTTTAAGCCCATTTGTACTACAGAATCTGCTACGCGTTCTGGCTCTTGTAAATCAAGCTCAGTTGGTAAGCCTGTTTTAACCGCACAAAAACGACAAGCACGTGTACAAACCGCACCTAAAATCATAAATGTTGCTGTTTTTCTTACAGCCCAGCATTCATGAATATTCGGACATTTTGCTTCCTCACAAACTGTATGAAGATTTTTAGAACGCATCATTTTCTTTAAGCCTGTATAGTTTTCATTCGTGTTTAACTTAATTTTCAACCATTCGGGCTTGCGCTTATATTCTGTTTGTTTTGTCATGGTTATCAACTCCGCACAATATGAAATAGTTTACCGTGTTCGCTTCTTTCAATGTAACATATCTATTCTAACGTATGAAAGCGATTTGCTCAAATGAAGATTCTAAGATTTTTTCCAATCGTTCCCTATAATGAAATACTCCGTATATCCCACACTAAAAAGAGTGATGATGTGAAAGGAGTCTATTTCATGCTTCGAAAAATTTCTCTTTTGCTTTCGATTTGCTTTCTTCTCCACCAAAACATCGCTTACGGTGAAGATAATCAGCAAAGCATATACGAAAAGCGCATGGCACTATATAAAGAAACCGAGCAATCTTCAGGCATTCCGTGGTATTACTTAGCTGCAATGGATCAATACGAAAGAAATATACGGAGCGTAAGAAAAGATATTCCGAAAAAACCAGATGCCATCATTTCCCTTTATTTCAAACCAGAAATATGGGCTGGACCTGTTAATGGTAACGACACTCTCCCCCACACAATTGCTCTATTTGGCGGGTTAGGTTTAGATGGTGACAAAGATGGATTTGCAAATGCAAATAACGACCGTGATCTTTTGCATACAGCAGCAACGATTTTAAAGAAACAAGGAGCGTCAGAAGAACGTATTAAAATCATGCTCTGGGAATATTATAGACGTGCAAAAACAGTTGATTTAATTACCGAATACGCCCAAATTTATAAACATTACGGACGTATTAATTTAGAAGGAAATGCGTTCCCTCTTCCGATTCGTAGTGACCATAGCTACCGTAGTACTTTTGGCGCTGGAAGAAGTTTTGGGGGAAGAAGAGTTCATGAAGGAACCGATATATTCGCAGGCTATGGCGTACCAGTAAGATCCACTTGCTATGGCATTATTGAAACAAAAGGCTGGAACCGCCTTGGCGGATGGCGCATCGGTATTCGTGACCTTCATAACAATTATCATTATTACGCTCACTTAGGCGGGTTCTCAAAAGAGATACAGCTTGGACAAATTGTCGAACCCGGAAAAGTAATCGGATTTGTTGGTAGCACCGGTTACGGTCCTCCCGGCACAGCTGGAAAATTCCCGCCTCACCTACATTTCGGCATGTATAAAGACAATGGTTATACAGAATGGGCTTTCGACCCCTACATGCACTTAAGTCTTTGGGAGCGAAAAGAACGCGCAAATACAAAACGATAACCGTAGCACATTGCTACGGTTATTTTTTATTTATGGCTAACTATCCGTTTTCTTTTTATCAGGTACAACAATACTTCCGCTTCCGTAATAAGTAGGCACTTCCCCTTGAACGATGCGGGTCGCAATTGGAACATTTTGTTTCACTTTTATTTCTTTCGTATGAAATGGAATAATGACTTGCAACGTAACTTCCATCTCCATAATAATTTGAATCGCTGTCGTATTGATTCCGTGCGGCTCAATTTTTTGTTTAATATCCGTATTTACATGACCAATCGTCGTGAAATCAATTGGAATATCGGGTCCGATATTTCCAAGAAGCGCATTATTTGTTACACGGCCAAACGGAACTGCCATCGTTGCCCCATTTTTTTCAGAAATATCTAGTCCCTTCAAATTCCCTTGTTCTACTTGCTGTAAATACTTTTCTATGTATGTGGTCGTTGACGTTACGATTTCATTTACTTGCTTCGTATTTAAATTAATTGTGGATACTTTCCCGTTTTTATCATTTTGTACTTTCATTAATGAATCGACATCGAATCCCTCATCAATTCTATCTTTTACCGCCTTCGTCATAACCGCTGTCGCCATTTTATGTGTCTCTACTTCTCCATATTTCATTAACGTCGGCTGAATGCTGCTATTCACAATCCATAATCCTTGCACGAGTAATATGACAAAAAGAATACACGACATAAGCAGTATGTGCCGAAAGGAAATAGGTCCCCTTCGAAACCGCGAATTTTTCGAACGAAATATACTCATAAAAAAACCTCCTTCTTATATCATTTCTATGCAAGAAGGAGGGACGATATATGCTTATCTCATTTTTAATAATGCTTCTTTTCCGATTGTGCCAGCCGTAATACCTAACGATTCGGCTTCAATCGTTACTGATTCTAGCGGTGCTTCAAGAAGTTGTTCAATCGTTCTTACACCAACCGCGCGACCAGCAATAATACCACGATCTCCTAACTTCTCATTTAAAAGACCTACATCTAATGCACCGCACATAATATATCCTTTATCGCTCATTACAGCTAGCAAATTTGTCTTTGGAAGTTTGACGCTAACCGCAATAAACGTATAATTATCGATTATAATCGGCTCTACATTAACCATAGTTCACACTCCTCTCTTTCTTATCTGTATGACAAGAGAAAAATGAGTGTTACAAGTTAACTAGCCTATAGTTTGACAGAAGATGTATAAGTTATTAACATGTCTGCTAACACATCCCTAAGTAGTTCTGGCATATAATATTGTTTGTTAGAAAGTGTGGATAGCTCTGGGTATAAGTACCCAAATGTAAACATATCAATCGTTCCTACTGTATATATACGATCTAACTCAAGCGATTCTCCGTTAATTAATACATCTTCGAGTAAAATTTTATTCCCGGGAATCGTATCTGGAATGACTTCTACACCAGCGTAAATCATTTTCCCCATTACTTTCCCCCGAAATCCAAACCCTTTTACCTCAAGGTTCTCCATATTCGGGCGACGTGCTTTCAAGATCACTTCTCTTAACGTTTTCCCCGGCACTTTTAATAGGCATGGATTAATTGGATGTGGACAAATTCTGTGAATATCTCCGCGCGTCACAACGCCTTCTTCTAATCCTTCAAGAAGTACACCGGCGTTTACCATGCCAATTTCTGCATCGCACCAGTTTTTCAGCGCATTTGCTAACATGTGCGAAAATGCTGTCTCATGAAACCAATCAACCGGTAATGATTCCTTTAAATGAACGACAGGCTCTTCCATAATATGTTTACTTTCTTCCTGCAGCGCTTCAATTGTGGATAATGGTTTGTTATAAGCACCTAAACGTTCAGTCTTAATCGCTCTACCATCCTTTTTCAACAGCTTCTTCGTCTCTTTATCCACAGTAAGCTGAACGTGCCCAACGTAACGTCCCCACTTTTCACAACAACAAAGTAACGTATGATTCATAAGAACACCACGCTCAAATAAATGATGCGTATGTGCCCCTAAAATAACATCTATATCATACTGCTCCGCCATATGCTCATCCATGCTTTTTCCAAGGTGAGAAAGGACAACCGTTATATGAGCCTCATCTCTCACTTCTTCTAAAATAGACTCTAAATGCTCGATTGGATCTTCAATATGCCAATCTAACATTTGATAAAACTCTGGATACGCAACCGTTAATCCGATAAAAGCAATCGTAATCCCATCTGTCGTTGTATGTAATTTATAAGGCTTTGCCCACTCTGGACGTACCCCTTCTTTTTCAAATAAATTTGCGACAAGCACCTCAAATCCAGCATCATCATATAGACGATTCAAATGCTCCTTCGCTAACGTAATTCCTTCATTATTTCCGATCGTTACATAATCATATAAAGCCTCATTTAAAAGTTTCGTATTGCCAAGCCCATTCGTCGCTTCCGAAATACTATGAAAACGATCCACATGATCGCCAATATCTACAGTCAAAACGGTCTCTCCCGCTTCCTGTCTTCGCTTTTTCTCTCCTTGTACAAACCGAGAAATTTGCGGCCAATTTTCAAAATGACTATGTATATCGTTTGTATGATAAAGGTGGATAATTGTTTCTTTATTTATATTCAGAGAAAAAACCTCCTCTCAGTTCCTTACTGCCATTTACGCTATGCGCACGCAATAATCCTGTAAATACTTTTCGTCTTTTCTTGCTATTTTACATTGTACTCGCATTGTGAGAAAAAGCAAAAGATTGCCCTTTTTCATATGAGAAACTTTCTTTTTTAGTTGTTGGATTCATTGATAGAACGGGAGGGGGGATTTGTCAGAAAGTTTGTTGAGTGGTTTTACGAGGAGTTTGGTGGATTTCCTTGTGGGGTTTGTCAGTATCTTAGCCTCAACTACTTCCATTCGGCCACTTCATGCATATCATCTAAATATTGAGGGGTATACGCCCGCTCTGCTATGTCGTAATTTGTTGATAAGTCGATATTCCTTGTCGAATCGTCGATATATTGAAAGAATCGCTGATATATTCGGAGTTATCGTCGATATATTTGAAAAATCGCTGATATATTTAGCCAGAAACCCACCTGGGTATCTCGGCTAATCCCACCCCAAGCCCAGCTCACACAATAAAAAAAGCGCCCTGCACAGCAGAGCGCTTTCTTTATATATTATCCAGTTCCAGCGGCTAGAATGTTCGGTGGCTTCACTTCTTCCTATGAGGCAAAAAGCGCCTCTACATCAGAAGCTCCATCCCCCTCACATTCTGGACGAGCCGCCTCCACTTTAAATATGTCCAGCTTCGCCTCCTAGACCCTCATGTCTAAGAACCTTCCGCACGAGAAGATAAAAAGCATCTTCTGTGCGAAAGAACCTTAGCCAACGGGTCTGAACAGTCGGCTCCGCATTTCTATTTAACCAATAGAACCTTCCATCTCAAACTTGATTAGGCGGTTCATTTCAACTGCGTATTCCATTGGAAGTTCGCGAGTGAATGGCTCGATGAAGCCCATTACGATCATTTCTGTAGCTTCTTGCTCAGAAATACCGCGGCTCATTAGGTAGAATAATTGTTCTTCTGATACTTTCGATACTTTCGCTTCGTGCTCAAGTGAAACGTAATCATTTTTGATTTCGTTGTAAGGAATTGTATCAGATGTAGATTGGTTATCCATGATTAACGTGTCACACTCGATGTTAGAGCGAGAGTTTTTCGCTTTTGGTCCGAAGTGTACGATACCACGGTAAGTTACTTTACCACCATGCTTCGCAATCGATTTAGAAACGATTGTTGAAGACGTGTTTGGTGCTAAGTGAATCATTTTCGCACCAGCATCTTGGTGTTGGCCTTTACCAGCAATCGCGATAGATAATGTTAAACCACGAGCGCCTTCGCCTTTTAAGATAACTGCTGGGTATTTCATCGTTAATTTAGATCCGATGTTACCGTCAATCCATTCCATCGTTGCGTTTTCTTCACAAACCGCACGTTTTGTAACTAGGTTGTATACGTTGTTCGCCCAGTTTTGGATTGTTGTATAACGGCAATATGCATCTTTCTTAATGATGATTTCTACTACCGCACTGTGAAGTGAGTTAGTTGTATAAACAGGTGCTGTACAACCTTCTACGTAGTGTACGTGTGCGCCTTCGTCTACGATGATAAGCGTACGCTCGAATTGTCCCATATTTTCAGAGTTAATACGGAAATACGCTTGAAGTGGTGTATCAACTTTCACACCTTTTGGAACGTAGATGAATGATCCACCAGACCAAACTGCAGAGTTTAATGCTGCGAATTTGTTGTCTGTTGGTGGGATTACTTTTCCGAAATGCTCACGGAAAATATCTTCGTTCTCTTTTAATGCGCTATCTGTATCTTTGAAGACGATTCCTAGAGCTTCTAGGTCTTCTTTCATGTTGTGGTATACAACTTCAGATTCGTACTGTGCAGATACACCAGCTAAATACTTTTGCTCAGCTTCTGGAATACCTAATTTATCAAATGTCGCTTTAATTTCATCAGGTACTTCATCCCAAGACTTCTCAGATTTCTCAGATGGTTTTACGTAGTACGTAATTTCATCGAAATCTAAGTCGTTTAAGTCGCCGCCCCATTGTGGCATTGGCATTTCATAGAACTTATCCAGTGATTTTAAACGGAAGTCTAACATCCACTGTGGTTCTTCTTTCATACGTGAAATCTCTTCAACGATCTCTTTTGTTAAACCGCGTCCAGCACGGAAAATCGAAACGTCTTTGTCTTTGAAACCATATTTATAATCGCCGATATCTGGCAGTTGCTTCGCCATGTTGGTGTGTCCCTCCTTAGATAACCTCGTTTTTAGGAACCTTTAACATTACTTATCTTCGTTTAAGCCCTTTTCTAACGCTTTCCACGCTAATGTTGCACATTTAATACGTGCAGGGAACTTGCATACGCCTTGTAATGCTTCAATATCTCCTAAATCGATGCTGTCATCGTACTCTTTTCCTAGCATCATGTCAGAGAAAATTTTAGAAAGCTGAAGTGCCTCTTCAATTTTCTTACCTTTTACTGCTTGTGTCATCATTGAAGCTGAAGACATTGAGATAGAACATCCTTCTCCTTCAAACTTCGCTTCTTGCACAATACCTTCTTCTACTTTCATCGTAAGTTGAATACGATCGCCGCAAGTTGGATTGTTCAAGTTAACTGTAACACTATCTTCTAACACGCCATGGTTACGAGGATTCTTATAATGATCCATAATAACTTGACGATATAACGTATCTAAATTATTAAATGACATTTGTGAAATACTCCTTTGTCTTGATTAGCGATTCAACAAATGTATCAATTTCTTCTTTTGTATTATATAAATAGAAGCTTGCACGTGCTGTTGAAGAAGCTTTCAGCCACTTCATAAGCGGTTGTGCACAGTGATGTCCTGCGCGAACCGCAATACCTTCTACATCTAATACTGTCGCTACATCATGAGGATGTACGTCTTCAATATTAAATGTAACAAGACCAGCGCGATGCTTTGGACCATAAATTGTAACGCCATCTACTTCTGATAGTCTTTCTAAAGCGTATTGCGCTAATTCATGCTCATGCTTTTCAATATTATCAAGACCGATTTCTTCTAGGAAATCAATTGCCGCACCAAGTCCGATTGCATTACCGATAATCGGCGTACCTGCTTCGAACTTCCACGGAAGCTCTTTCCAAGTAGATTCTTGTAAATCTACGAAATCAATCATTTCACCGCCAAATTCAATTGGCTCCATATTGTTTAGCAATTCTTTCTTACCATATAATACGCCGATACCTGTAGGGCCGCACATCTTATGAGCAGATAATGCGTAGAAATCACAGTTTAAATCTTGTACATCCACTTTCATATGAGGTGTACTTTGTGCACCGTCAACGACCATAATTGCGCCATTTTCGTGCGCGATTGCTCCGATTTCTTTTACAGGGTTAATCGTTCCAAGTACGTTAGAAACATACATGATAGAAACGATTTTGGTATTCGGTGTAATTGTTTGACGAGCATCTTCTATTGAAATTGTCCCATCTGGTTGAAGCGGAAGATATTTTAAAGTTGCACCAGTTTTCTTCGCAACTTGCTGCCACGGAATGATGTTACTATGGTGCTCCATGTAAGAAATAACGATTTCATCGCCTTCTTTTACATTTTCAAGACCATAGCTAGCCGCTACTGTATTTAATGCAGTTGTCGTTCCGCGCGTGAAAATAATCTCTTCCATGGATTTCGCATTAATAAACTTGCGAACTTTCTCGCGTGCACCTTCATACGCGTCGGTAGCTTTCGTACCGAGCGTATGAACACCGCGATGCACGTTAGAGTTATATTCTTTATAGTAACGTTCTAACGTTTCAATGACTTGAATTGGTTTTTGAGAAGTTGCTGCACTATCGAAATAAACAAGTTGTTTGCCGTTCACTTTTTGATCAAGAATTGGAAACTGTTTGCGTATTTCATGAATATTCATTAGCGAACTTTCCTTTCAATTACCTCAACAAGCTGTGCCTTTACTCCTTCAATTGGAAGCTCATTAACTACAGGTGCTAAGAATCCATGGATGACTAAACGTTCTGCTTCGCGTTTTGGAATACCACGGCTCATTAAGTAGTATAGTTGAGTTGGATCTACGCGACCTACTGAAGCTGCGTGACCTGCCATAACATCATCTTCGTCAATTAAAAGAATTGGGTTTGCATCACCGCGTGCTTTCTCATCTAACATAAGAACGCGAGAAGATTGTTGTGCATTTGACTTAGATGCACCGTGTTCAATCTTACCAATTCCGTTAAAGATAGATGTTGCACTATCTTTTTGTACACCGTGTTTTAAAATCCAACCTTCAGAGTGTTTACCGAAGTGAACAACTTTAGTTGTAAAGTTTTGTGTTTGGTTACCACGGCCAATTGTTACTGTTTTCGTATCAGCATATGAACCGTCGCCCATTAAGTTTGTAACGTTCTCTGAAATTGTGTTTCCGTCATTCATAAGGCCTAGAGCCCAATCAACGCGGCCGTCGCGTCCAACAATACCGCGGCGGTTAACGTAAGTTGTTACGTCTTTTGCTAATAGATCAACCGCACCGAATTTTACTTGTGCGCCTTGTTCCACGATTACTTCTGCTACGATATTTGCAATACCTTTAGCATTTTCATTTGCAACGTAGTTTTCTACATAAGTTGCAGTACTGTTCGCATCAGCTACGAATAATACATGGTTATATACGTTAGCTTCTTCGCCGTCTACTAAGAATACAGCTTGAAGTGGAGTTTCAAGAACAACGTTTTTCGGAACATATAAGAATGCACCACCGTTGATTAATGCAGCATGAAGTGCAGTTAGACGATGCTCGTCTACCTTCACGCCGTCTTTCATTAAGTACTTTTGTACTAGTTCAGCATGCTCAGTTGCAGCTGTTACGATGTCTGTGAAAATAACACCTTTTTCTTTTGCTTCGTCTGCTAAAGAAACGAATGCAGTTGTACCAGTACGTTGCACTAATACACTGTTATTTTCATCGATTAAGTTTTTCACTGCTTCTGGAAGCTCTGTTAAAGAACTTACAGGCTCTTGCTTAGCAGCGTCGCCTTTTCCGATAAAGTCCCATTTGTCAATTTTCGTTTTATCAGGAGTTGGCATTGGAAGTTCAGTTGCTTGTGCAAGAGCTTGTAAGCGGAACTCAGTCAACCAAGCTGCTTCGTTTACTTCGCTTGCGCGTTGACGGATTGTTTCTTGATCGAAAGGTAATGTACCGATTGTCATGTTTATGCTCCTCTCTTACGCTTCTTGCTCTGTTGTTTCGTCTTCAATACCTAATTCTTTTTTAATCCAGTCGTAACCTTCAGCTTCTAGACGTTGTGCAAGCTCAGGTCCACCAGATTTAACGATACGACCGTTCATCATAACGTGAACGAAGTCTGGAGTGATGTAGTTTAATAAACGTTGGTAATGCGTAATCATTAGGCAACCGAAGTCTTCGCCGCGCATTTCGTTAATACCTTTAGATACAACTTTTAATGCATCGATATCAAGACCTGAGTCAATTTCGTCTAAGATTGCGATTTTTGGCTCAATCATCATTAATTGAAGAATTTCGTTACGTTTTTTCTCACCGCCAGAGAAACCTTCGTTTAAGTAACGTTGTGCCATTTCTGGATCCATTTCTAGGAATTCCATATTTTTATCTAATTTACGGATAAATTTCATAAGAGAAATTTCATCGCCTTCTTCACGACGTGCGTTAATTGCAGAACGTAAGAAGTCAGCGTTTGTTACTCCGCTAATTTCACTTGGATATTGCATTGCTAGGAATAGACCTGCTTGTGCGCGCTCATCTACTTCCATTTCTAATACATCTTCACCGTCGATGATGATGCTACCTTCTGTTACTTCATATTTTGGGTGACCCATAATTGCAGAAGATAAAGTTGATTTACCTGTTCCGTTAGGTCCCATAATTGCGTGGATTTCTCCACCTTTTACTTCAAGGTTTACACCTTTTAAAATTTCTTTGCCATCAATTGATACGTGTAAGTCTTTAACCGTTAATGTAGAACCAGCCATCTCAATACCTCCATTAATCCTATATATACATTTTAAAAATTCCTAAAACGTTCATATTCTCATTTTATTCTCATTCTAATTTTATATCAAATAAAATGATATCGCAAACGATGAAAAAAAGTAACAATTTTTTCACAAATGTATATAAGTATTTCACTTGCATCCTTATATGATACACCTTTCTTCTTATTTATATAAAGAAAAAAGGACTGGTAAATTTCCAGCCCTTTCCTTATATTTATTCACTTACCGGAAGTACAGCACCCTTATATTCTTTATTAATAAAATCTTGAATTTCTTTTGAATGCAGTACTTCTACTAACTCCTTAATTTCTTTTTTCTTCTCGTCACCTTTACGAACTGCAATAATATTTGCATACGGAGAGTCTGATCCTTCAATCGCAATCGCATCCTTTGTTGGATTTAATTTTGCGTCAATTGCATAGTTTGAATTAATAAATAATGCATCACCTTCATTATTTTCATATAACTTCGGTGAAAGACCAGGCTCTACATCTGTTTTAAACTTTAAGTTTTTCGGATTTTCTACAACATCTTTTACTGTTGCTTTCACAACATCTACACCGTCTTTTAGTTTAATAACGCCGCCTTTTTGTAACAGTGCTAGCATACGGCCACGCTCCGCTACGTTATTACTCATAATCACTGTCCCACCATCTGGTAAGTCTTTTAAGCTTTTATATTTCTTCGAATAAATACCCATTGGCTCTAAATGAATTTTTCCCGCGTTTACAATTTTATATCCTTTTTCTTGGATTTCTTTATCTAAATAAGGAATGTGTTGGAAGTAGTTCGCATCAATTTCCTTATCCGCTAACGCTTTATTTGGCAACACATAATCTTGGAATTTTTTAATTTCTAATTTAATACCCTTTTTCTCTAATATTGGCTGTGCCTTTTCTAAAATAACAGCGTGCGGCACGTTAGAAGCTCCCACAACAAGCTTATTCTCCTCTTTCCCTCCGCAAGCAGCTAATGTAAATACAGACAACGCTGTAACAACTGACAATAGAATCTTTTTCATATGATGTCCCCTTCTCCCGTATAATTATGTAGTTATAAAAAAGGCTGGCATACACCAGCCCTTTTACAGCAATTATTCTTTTACAGGAACAACTGCCCCTTTATATTCTTTATTAATGAAGTCTTCGATTTCTTTAGAATGTAATACTTCTACAAGAGCTTTAATCTCTTTCTTATCTTTATCGCCTTTACGAACAGCTACTACGTTTGCGTATGGTGAATCATTACTTTCAATTGCAATTGCATCTTTTTCTGGGTTTAACTTCGCATCAATTGCATAGTTCGAGTTAATTAAAACCGCGTCGCCTTCTTTATTGTTATACACCTGTGGTAATAAACCAGGCTCAATATCTGTTTTGAATTTCAAGTTTTTCGGGTTATCCGCAATATCTTTTGGAGTTGCTTTAACTGGATCCACCCCATCTTTAATTTTTAAAATGCCTTCTTTTTGTAAAATTGCTAAACCACGTCCATGATCAGCAACTGAATTACTCATAATAATTGTCGCTCCGTCTGGAAGTTCTTTTAAGCTCTTATATTTTTGAGAGTATACACCAATTGGCTCTAAATGAATCTTTCCTGCTACTTCAAAATCATATTTTTTATCTTTCATTTCTTTTTCTAAATACGGAATGTGCTGGAAGTAGTTTGCATCTAAATCCTTATCCGCTAACGATTTATTTGGTAATACGTAGTCTTGGAATTTTTTCACTTCTAATTCAATTCCTTTTTTCTCAAGTAACGGTTTTGCCTTTTCTAAAATTTCAGCGTGCGGTACGTTAGAAGCACCAACAACTAGTTTCTTTTCATCGTTATCTTTCCCGCCACAAGCAGCTAACCCAAAAATTGAAGTTGAAATAAGTGCTGTCAGTAATAATTTTTTCATTTGAAACATCCTCCCGTTTTTTATTATCGTTTATCTATTCGAGTCGTTACACGATCACCAATCCATTGAATGAAAAATACAACTAGTAATACACAAATTGTCGCAACGATTGTTACGTCGTTATTTCCTCGTTGGAATCCTTCTAAATAAGCAAGTGTTCCAAGGCCACCAGCACCAACAACTCCCGCCATTGCTGTATAGCCTACTAAAGCAATTGTCGTAACCGTAATACCAGATACTAATGCTGGTAACGATTCTGGAATTAACACCTTCAAAATAATTGTGCTTGTTTTTGCTCCCATCGCTTTTGAAGCTTCAATTACACCTTTATCAATTTCACGAAGGGCGATTTCAACCATTCTCGCGTAAAACGGTGCCGCTCCAATAATTAAAGCTGGAAGTGCTGCACTCGCTCCAAGAATTGTTCCAAGCAGAATCTTTGTGAATGGGATTAATAAAATGATTAAAATAATGAACGGTATCGAGCGGAAAATGTTTACGAACGCTCCAATCGCCGTGTTAACTGCTTTGTTTTCCCATAAATTATCTTTCGCTGTCATAAAGAGTAACAATCCTAAAATGAGTCCTAAAACAAATGTGGCAAGAGCTGCGATTGCCGTCATATATAACGTTTCACCCGTTGCTTCTAACATTTGATTCCAATCAACATTTGTGAGTAATTTATCCATGTGCAATCACCTCCAGCTCTACTTGATCTTGATGTATTCCCTCTATTGCTTGCTGAATCGCTGTTTCCTCACCATTTAAATGAACAACTAAACTACCGTAAGAGCCGTTATTCGTTTGTGCAATATTTCCTTGCAAAATGCTAACTTCTATATCACTGCGCTGCATTAACCTTTGAAGTACTGGTCTTTCTACCGCTTCACCGATAAACTGCAAACGAATTACTTTTCCATCTGGATATTTTTCAATTAAACTTTCAATCGTTTCATTTGTATCTTCAGAATCCGTTAACTGCTGTACAAATCGTTTCGTAATGTCTTGCTGCGGATTACGGAACACATCAAGTACTGGACCTGTTTCTACAATCTTTCCTTTCTCCATTACCGCAACGCGATTACAAATCTTTCGAATTACGTGCATCTCGTGTGTAATGAGTACAATCGTTAAACCGAGACGTTTATTAATATCTAATAATAGATCTAAAATTTGATCTGTCGTTTCTGGATCAAGAGCTGACGTTGCTTCATCACATAAAAGTACTTGCGGATTGTTAGCTAACGCTCTTGCAATCCCAACGCGTTGCTTTTGTCCTCCGCTCAGCTGAGATGGGTACGCGTCTCCTCTTCCTTCTAATCCAACAAGATGAATTAGCTCATCAACACGTTTTCTTCTCTTCGCCTTATCAACACCTGCAATTTCAAGTGGGAACTCAATATTTTCACGTACAGTTCGTGACCAAAGTAAGTTGAAGTGTTGAAAAATCATTCCGATCTCTTGTCTTGCCTTACGAAGTTCGCTTCCTGTAATCGCTGAAATGACGCGATTCGCAATTGTAATTTGACCTGAAGTTGGTTTCTCCAACTGATTGAATAATCGAATTAAAGAACTTTTTCCAGCGCCACTATATCCGATAACACCAAATATTTCACCTTTCTCTATTTTTAAATTGGCATTATCTACAGCAGTGACATCACCGCTTTTTGCTTTATATATTTTCTTTACATTCTCTAATAGAATCATGGTGTATCACCCCTTTTTTGTTTAGGTCGACTCCGCAATTTTTTATTTTTGATGCGTGTAGTCTACCGTTCTCATTACTTTTATTATTTGAATGTCCTCCACATTCAAACAACAAAAAAACCTTTCCGCTTTAGAGAAGCAGAAAGGTTTATATGCGTATATAACAACATTATCCCTCTCTCTCATCTCTCAAAGCATTTGCTTTGCAGGAATTGGCACCATTTCAACATAAGTTGACGGTTGCCGGGCTTCACAGGGCACAGTCCCTCCACCTCTCTTGATAAGAGAAATCAGATTACATTTTCGTCTGATTTGTAATTTATGAAATTGTCTATATTTTATGAATTGAATTGTATCAATATCCACACACCATGTCAACAGAAATTTTTGTAAAAAACGAAACTTCAGAATTTTAAGCTCCCACTGACATCGGTTTACATATATGAAACATCGATTCAATTAATAACATCGTTCGATACGTTCCCGAATATTGTATACGTCCATCGTTCATTAACGTTTGCAATCGTACATTGCCATTCACCAATTGTTTTACATCTTCTTCATCTACACAAACGATTTGCTCCGTTCCTCTTTCTTCTTTCAACAGTTCTATATAATCTCTTGAAATTTGTAACGAACAACTTTCATCTCCAAAGCGGAAATTAACAGTTTTTTCTCCTTGTCTTAAAAGCGGCTCTAAATGATATTGACCATTAGCGTAATTTACAAATGATTGAAGCAAAGAATATAATTCCACTCTAAATCACATCCTTCATATCACTTTCTATTACATACCATTCCCTCTCACTCAAGAGCAATCCTGTTACTTTCGCTCGACAAATACTGTAACCACCCTGCATCTCGACATATTTCCCAAGAAATATGTCGAGGCGGCAAAAACTTTGCCGCCTACTTTAATTCCGTATATAAATATTCAACCGAATGAAATGCATATATCTTCTTCATGAGTGTCCCATTTTCAAAAACAAGTAAACACGGTACACTTTCAATTCCATACTCTTTCGCGAAATGCGGAGCATAATTTAAATCTAACATCCCAATTTTCAAATCTTCAATTGTCATCTCAACGACTGTTAACATCTTTTTTGCTAATTGGCATGTTCCACACATTGGAGTATATACATATAACACTGTTTTTTCTTCGTTCTCTATTAGGGCTGTAGCTTCGGCTCCTGTCCAATCAATCACTTCTATCATTCCTTACCGTAAATATTCTGTATAAACGTCAATGTCAGCTCCCCATAATACATTTGCTAAGTGTGAAGATGGCGCTGTTGCCACTTCCCGGTACGAGCGATCAATATAAATATGCTCTGCTTGCGGAAATTCTTTTCGAAACTGTTTCCTTAACTTTTCTCCAGCATCATCAGCATCCACTAGCACATACACTTCCTTATCAAAAAACTGATCAACGAGCTCATCCATTTTCGACAAACCAATTGTACCATTTGTACAAACAATTTCCACCGGTTCACGAATAATAGATTCAATCTTTCTTCTATCTGATGTACCTTCTACAATAATGACTTTTTCTACATAAATCATATGTCATCACCCGATCACCATATACTATACAACCTTTAACTTAGTATATAGTATATTCGTTATTTTCATGTTGTTTCCTGTTTATTTTTGCAAAAGAAAAGCGGAACCGACTGCTTAGCCCTGTTGGCTAAGGTTCTTTCGCACAGAAGACGCTTTTTGTCTTCTCGTGCGGAAGGTTCTTAGACATGAAGGGCTAGGAGGTGGAGCTAAACAATGAAAAGCGCAAGCGGCTCGTTTAGATTGTGAGGGGGATGGAGCTTCTGACGTAAAGGCGCTTTTTGCCTTGCAGGAAGAAGCGAAGCCACCGAACTATCTAGCTGCTGGAGCTGGATCATAATGAAAAGCGCAAGCGGCTCGTTCAGATTACAAAGCCCTATGAAACCTTATCGAAAAACATTCATTCCCATAATAGCTTATTCATTTGCGCTCGTTTTTAAATGCATTATGTAACACAAAATAAAAAAGGACAGCACAAAGGCTGTCCTTCAGTCGACTATAATTAGTCTTGGTTTGTCATTTCTGCATATTTTTCAGCAGTTAATAACTTCTCAACTTGGCTTGCATCAGAAAGTTCAACTTTAACCATCCATGCACCCTCGTATGGAGATTCGTTAACAAGTTCTGGTTGGTCACTTAATTCTTCGTTTACTGCTACAACTTTACCGCTTACAGGTGCGTATAATTCAGAAACTGTTTTAACAGATTCTACGCTTCCGAATGGCTCGTCAGCTTCGATTGTTGCACCTACTTCTGGAAGTTCAACGAATACGATATCGCCTAGCTCACTTTGTGCAAAGTGAGTAATACCGATAACAACTTCATTACCTTCAGTTTTTACCCATTCGTGTTCTTCAGAGTAACGTAAATTATTTGGAATGCTCATGACTGTACCTCCAGTGAATGTATTAATTATGTAAAAATACCTTATTGGTACTTTTTCCACACACTTTCAAACTGCTCTTCGTTAAAACCAAGTGTTACCTTCGTTCCATCTGTTACAATTGGACGTTTAATCAACATGCCATCAGATGCTAAAAGCTCGTACATTTCGTCTTCACTTGCATCTTTTAACTTATCTTTCAGACCAAGTTCACGGTAACGCATTCCACTTGTATTAAAGAATTTTTTTAATGGTAATTCACTTTTTTCATGTAAATTACGTAAATCTTCTTTTGATGGTGGATTTTCAACAATATGAATCATCTCATATGCTACATCGTTTGCCTCAAACCATTTCTTTGCTTTTTGACATGTGCCACACTTTGGATATGAATAAAATGTTACTGTCATAAATTCACCTACTTTTTTACTAACCTTTACCTTTATCATATAGAAAACGTTTTATTATTTCAAACGATTATTCGCTAAACTTTTACTTATTTCGTGATAATTTTTAATAATCCTGCAAATTTTTTTAGATTCTTCTCTTATCACTCTCCGAACATATATCTTAAACAAACGTTTGATTAACTCCCCTTTTTTCTTTGTTAACCCTTGAGCTGTATCGCTTTCTTCCTACCGAACATACATCTTAAACAAACGTTTGATTAATTTTCTTTTTTCTTTATTAACCCTTGAGCTGCATCGTTTTCTTCCTGCCGAACATACATCTTAAACAAACGTTTATTTAACCAGTTCAGCCTATAGTCACAAAACCCGGAAACACTTTACATGACAAAGGCGTACAGATGAAAGGAACTAACGATTTTGACCGTAGTAGTGAGCCCATAAAAAAGTTATTAAGCCTATCATCAATAAAGCAAAAGTAACTGCTCCTGAGAATATGAAATTCAAATTACTGACTGAAATATAAAAAGAAGTGCCCTTGCTTAGAAACAGGAGCACTTCTTTTTTATCATCAATCTAAAGGTAAACGTATCCTTTATTAAAGCAGAAATGTATACTTTTCTACTTTTTCGTAGTTTATTTAAACTCTTTGCGGAATCGCCACTAGCTTATTTACATCATTATCGTTAGCTGAGGTTAATTATATTTTTCTACGTACTACATAAAAAGCTAAGGAACCCATAATAATAGGTGCAACTAAACTAGAAGCATATGCACTAGTAATAGTAAAAAGAGAGAGTATAAATATATAGATAAGAGATAGTCCAATAAATACAGGAATTCCAACTCGAAACTTCCTACATTGTTTTATGTTCCTGTATAACACTTCTCCAATTAGGCAAGCTACAAGATCTAATACACTACCAAATATGATGAGAATTACAATAAATCCAACTATGTTAGGTAAACCATTCTCGTTAGAATAACTAGGATCCGAAATATACGGTATTAAGAACCATATAATAGTAAAAGTAAGCAGGCTTGTAGCATAACTAATTAAAAATTCCCTCAACGTAATCATCCCCATAAATTTCTAATATTATCTTCATTGTATGGCATAATGCTCTATCATTGATAGCAAGACTACCATCCACAAAATTGCTAATTGCATGAAATAAAAAAGACGCATTTAAATAGATGCGTCTTTTGGCGATGTTTCTTTTGTGAAATCATATAAAGCAATTGCGCCTAAAATAACCAATATACTTTCAGGGGCATCTAACAAAATAGTTCTCCAAGTTTCTGATACTGCCCATTTAATACCTGCCGCTGATTCAAGATATGTTTGAAAATAACTGATTGTAAAATCAATTACAAATAAACATACAAGTAATGTTAGACCGAATCGAATTAATTTCTTATTTTTAAACATGTAACACCTCTCAAAATTCATTGGATATTTCTAATTTTAGTTCATTACATATAAAAATCTCTATATTTAATTTTAACATACAAAAATTCCAAATAAATACAATATTCATATTTGCATATTTCGTGTATATTGAGGAATTACTGTTAATAAAAAAGCCCTACTAGTAACCTCATAAAAATGGAATCATTTGGACCATTATATAACCAATTCCTGAATGCAAAATAAAGGAGAAACCTTGTTTACAGGCTTCTTCCTCATCTATTCAAATAATCTGCAATTGTTTGAAATACGACGATATACATATTATGAATACTTTCTTCTGTATTTCCGCCATTAGATAAACCAACTGCCCATTGTTGTCCTTCACCACTTCCGATATTTGCAAACCCTTGCGTATACATCGCATTTACATCTTTTCGGGCACTGTTATACTCTATCCCTTTTGTAATAAAAATCGAATATGATTTATCTTGTAAACCGATAAAAAATACTGGTTTCTTTAGTGATGAAAATACATTTTTATATTGCTCTGTTGAGGCTTCTTGAAAGTGATCTTTCATTATTAGAAAACCATCTACTTCCTTAGATTTCTTTTCCAGTTCCTCTAACTTTATTTCCTCAAACTTTACATTCCTAAACGTATCTTTCGGTTTTTCTCCAACAACTCCAATTACGAGTGCTCTTCCGTTATATTCTAATTTCTCTCCTTCTTTATCCTTTGCACACCCAGCACCGACTAGGCATATGAATATAAAAACTAAGAAATACGATAAACGCTTCATTTAGCACCCTCCCCTTCTTTTCAGTCAAGTGACAAAAACGTAAGGTTCATTCAAGAAAATGTAAGTAAAATCGATAGCCCAAATTGCGTTTCTATATTATAATCAATTGAATTTACTTACATTACTAAACATAGGAGATTATCATGAAGAAATTTAAACTTTCATCTTTTCTTCCGTTAAGTTATATACTTCTACTCGTACTCGTAAGTCCCCTTTACGATGTATTAAATAAATCGACTGTACACGCAGTAGATGTCACAACTGTAGTAGATGATTGGATTCCATTTGTGAAAGCATTTATTATTCCTTATTTAATTTGGTTTCCTTACTTATACGGCGCACTTATTTATTACTGCTTTGCAGATCGAAAACAATATTATGTCACTTTAAGTAGTATCATTCTTGGAAAACTTGCTTGTTTTTCTATTTATTATTTTTGGCAAACAACTGTACCACGTCCAACCGTCGTTGGAACAGACGTATTTTCCGAACTAGTCCGCTATATTTATAGTATCGATCAACCGGTGAACTGTTTCCCTAGCATTCACGTTCTTACTACCTTTATCATTATGTTAGCTGCCTTTAGACGTAGAGAACAACATGCTTTTGAATATTACATTCTTACCTTCTTCGGTACGCTTATTATTTTATCAACGCTATTTACGAAGCAACACGCATTTGTAGACGCCATTTCTGGAATGACGCTTGCAAGCATACTCTACTTCGGCGTTCAGCTTTTATTAGCAAAAGAAACCGTACGTGTTCCAGTAAAACAAAATCATAAAATGTAAAAAGCAGACTGTGGCTTCTCAGTCTGCTTTTCTCTATATAAAAGGAGATTTTCAAGTTAAGATTGCGGTACAGTCATATCACCAGAGTGAATACGACCTGCTTTTTTAAGAGCAATGTAAAGTATATAAGAAACAGCTACTGGAATGACGATATAAGTGATTACCATCGCTGGGACAACTTCCCATCCTTCGCTGGAAATTAAATTAATTGGTGCGATAAGAGAACTTAATCCAAGACCTGCAATTTCTTTTCCTGCTTCCAGTTGGAAAATTAATGCGGATACTGGACCAACTATCGCACTGGCGACGACAGTTGGGACGAGAATCATTGGATTTTTAGTGATATTTGGCAACTGTACTTTCGGAGTACAAAGTGCTTGAGCTAATATGCCACCTAAATTATTTTCTTTCGCTGAGATGACAGAGAATCCGATAAACTGAGCAACGCAGCCTGCAAGAGCAGCACCACCTGCAACACCGTCTAAGCTAAGTGCGATCGCTAACGCAGCTGATGAAGCTGGAGAGATAAGTAATAGTCCCCAAACGACTGCAATGACGATAGAAGCGATAAACGGGCTACCAGCTGAACTATCTTTAATGAATGCTCCAACTGCATTTAAAACAGGAGTAATATTATGAGATAACCAAATACCGACTAAACCAGAACCTAATATTGCCGCAAATGGAACGAGCATCATATCTAACGCAGTTTTTCCACTTAAACGTTTACCAATATATACAGCTAAAGTCGCTGTTAATAATGCACCGATTGGCTCACCTGTTTTAATAATTAGACCTGCTTCAGTAATTGAAATGGATCCGGCACCAATTGCTCCAGCTACCATAGCTGAGAAGATTACAAGACCGTTTGCACCGAGCATAAAAGCAATTCCAGCACCAATGGCTGGTGCCATAAGTGATTTTGCAACAACTCCGATTGTAATAAGCAACGGAATATCAACAATTCTTCCTATATTTTCGATTAGTAAACCAATTCCAAGGGATACGAAAATACCTTGTGCGATTCCAGCTGATGCTTTAAATACACGAGACATTATATATTCCTTCATTTGTTTCACCTTCTCCTATAAGTTAGTAGCCAATTGTTTTCATATAATCACGTAAAATGTCGTTTGATTTTGCGAATCGAGATTCTTCATCCTCCGTTAAATTTAGTTCTACAATTTCTCTTATACCATCTCTAGTAATAATAGCTGGCACTCCTGTACAAATATCATATTCACCATACTCACCATCTAAAATAGCTGATACAGCAATGACACGGTGATCATCGTTAAAGATTGAGTTTGCAATATATGCTAGAGAATTTCCGATTCCGTAATAAGTAGTACCTTTTCGTTTATAAATTTCCCATCCGGCTTTCGCAGTCTTCTCAACGATTTCATCTAAATCTATTTCACCAAATCGTTCTTTTTGTTCTTCTAATATTTGCAGAATTGGTTTTCCACCAACAGTTACGTGTGACCAAGCAACCATTTGAGAATCACCATGTTCTCCTAATGAATACCCATGAATACTACGAGGATCTACATGTAACATTTCAGATAAAATTGTTCGTAAGCGAGAAGAATCTAGTGATGTACCAGTACCGATCACACGATTTCTAGGTAATCCAGATAATTTCCACACTTGATATGTAATAATATCAACTGGGTTTGATGCAAGTAAGAAAATACCATCAAATCCACTTTCCATTACGCCGCCAACAACACTTTCCATAATCTTTGCGCTTGCTCCTAAAGTATCTAAGCGACTTTGTCCTGGCTTTGGTGCTGGTCCTGCTGTAATAATAACGATGTCCATATCTTTGCAGTCTTCATAGCTTCCTGCATATACTTTTGTTCTTGTATTTGTAAAGTTAATGCAGTGTGATAAATCCATTGCTTCCCCAACTGCACGTTCATGATTTATATCAATTAATAATAGCTCTTCGCAAATGCCTTGATTGACAATGGAATATGCACAACTTGATCCAACTAATCCAGTACCGATAATTGCAATTTTTCTTGTATGTCTTTTCATAGCAATCTCTCCTAATTGATCATATAATCTATTTCTTTTGTTCTTTACACCCTTAATTATAGAGATTCCCACGATAGAAACCATGGATACTTTGTGAAATATTGAACAAAGTTTTTGTCCTTTTTGTGAATTGCCATATTCCATTTTCGTCATATTTGTTACAACTGGAAAAATATTTATTATGTATTTATTGACATATACAAAAAGAAAACGAGCAAATAGATTCGCTCGTTTTCTTTTCCCTGTTATTCCGCACTTAATTGGCTTTTTAATTGTTGTACAATCATCGGATTTGCAGGTGCTGCCGGCTTGTAATAACTCTTTTGCTTTGCGTACTCATACATATTACGTTGGCGCATTTCATCTTGATTACGAATTTGAATTAACGTTTGGTGTAACTGTTCATTATCAGACTGAGCAATATAATTTGCATAACTTGTTAAACTTGCATTTAATCCTGCTAAATAATCATTTACCATATCTTTTTCATTCATGTTCTGCTTCCTCCTATCCTAGAAAAGTCATTAATTGTTGCTTCGTATTTCGTGCATCTTGCGCATCTTTTTGTAGCATTTGTTTCAGTTGTGGATCTGTACACGTCTGTGCATACTGCTCCAATTTGTTAATAATTGTTGCGTGTCCACCAATTAAATGACGTAAGTTTTCTACTTCAAGCTCTGTTAAATTTTGCATAGGATACTCCTACCTTTCTTTATTCTTTCACTGTTAGTATTTAGCTATTTTTTGATTGTATACATGAATTAACTTTTTCACGTGCATACAAAATAAAAGATGAATAGCTAAGCCATTCATCTTTTATACTGGTTATGTATTTATTTTTATAGAGATACAATCATACTTATACTCACAAGTAAGTTCCATACAATGTGTAAAATAATACTAGGTATAATAGATTGCGTCTTTTTGTATAACATTGCAAATACCATTCCCATAATCGTTGCCGTAATTAGAAGACCTCCATGAAGAATTCCAAAAATGAAGGAAGAAATAATGATACTAACTAAAAAATTATATTTCTTTTCTAAAAATCGATATAAAATACCTCGAAATAGAATTTCTTCTTTAACCGGTGTAATGATAGCAACACTTAACACATATATAATACTTTGTATGCTATTTTGAAGCCCTAAACTCCCTAATTGTTCCTTTTGTTCTGCTGCGCTTTCAAAACTAAACACATGTAACATTAAATATTGTGATACTGCAATGATAATAAAACCAATTAATAGATATAAATATGTCTTCCCACTCTTCAAAACGGATACATCCCAAATGTATTTAATAAAATGAAGAACCGGTTTATAAGCTAATAAAACGATAGCAACAACAATTGCATCGAATAAGAGTAAATAATAACCTTCTAAATTAGTACTTAATACTGCTTCTCCATAAATCCCAAAGGCTAAACTAAGGAATAATCCTCCTAGGAGTGAAATCCCTATAATCATTGCTATCATTACAAATAGATTTTTATATGTTATATTCTCGATTTTCCTTTCCACACTATACGCTTCTAACACTGTTTTACTCACAGTATCCCTCCAGTTATTCTCATTTATCTTATTAAAATCCTTAAATTGAAATATAAAGATAATATAACAAATTTTACAAAAAGAATAATATGCAATTTTACATATTATGAAAACTTTATATTTTATAGTTTTAGGAATAGAATCGCTATGCAATAATTATTATATGAAATTTCAAAAAAACACTTTCTATCCACAGTAACCCTCGCATCATATAAAACCTATTAGTTAAAGGAGCAACAAACATGAAAACACATGACTTCCTTACAGAAATCCAGAAGGGTTCTGAGCCTAGTCCATATCAAGATCCTATCGTATTCAGTTTCGTTTGCTTTTTCTTGGCCATATACACATTTTTCAAACCTGCAAAATAATATCATGTAACAAGAAAGAGCCTCTAAACCACTAGAGGCTCTTTCTCATCTAATCTTTTGGACTCATACGCACTAAAAAACCTTAGAATCGCTTCTAAGGTTTCCGGCTATCCATATTCAAGACACTATACTGATGAGCAACGAAAAAATTAATAATATAACTACCAACCCGCCGATTATTCTTGCTATAAATTTCTTTTGTTCGCCCGCACTTGAAACGATAAAACGGAAATATAATATACCACCTATCGCAATAAGAATACATTCCAATATGATACTAATAGCCGGAAATCTCCACAATCCAAAACCAAGCATAGGTAAATCCCCGTAATTGCCCGGAAGTAACGGCAAATCAGCACGGTGCACAAGTAAATCTAAAATCCAATGACTAAAAACTACAGCTCCAATAACAAAGCCATTTCGCTTTCCCCACAGCCTCGTACCGACTATTCCTGCAACAAAAGCAATAAACAGTGCTCCTATTAAAGAGTGTGTGTAATCCGCATGAATGATTGCTTCACCATAACTATTCCTATTAATAGGTTCAATTGTCTCTACTCCTAAAATATAAAGTGGCAAAAAAATGACATCCAACAATTGTGAGCTTAACATGAGAACCCAAAGTGGTAATTTAGGTGATTTGGCTTTTACTACTGCCGCTAAGCCAAAATGTCCTGCAAACATTTCACTTCACATCCTTTTGTCATTGTCCCTCCAGCAAATCAAAGCCTACTATATAAAAAGCATGCTCAGCGACAAATTCATGTTTTTCTCCTCTTATTCACTCTCTCATTCCACGTAATCCTTTAATAAACGTTTCCAACAATACATGTAAACTTGTATCTAAATCTAATGGCAGACCAAATCCGCCCTGCTGTTCAATCGACGCAAATCCATGACAAATACTTCTGAATCCACGTGTCGCATGAAGTGCATTCTCTCCTTCTAAGCCGTACTGTTGTAAAACTTGAAGACAAAGCTTTACAATTCCGTCACCTGCTTTTCTTACTTCTTCATCTCGTGAAAAAGTTGCTTCATACAGTCCAGGATGTTTACGTACGAATGCTACATACGCTTCTCCTAAAGCATGAATTGCTTCATCCATTCGTTTACCCTCGGCCGCTTCTTCCAGTTTGTTATACAGCTGTTTGATTCCGTAAATACCAAGATGTTTCCGTACATCTTGTAAACCTTTCACATGATTGTATAGCGAGGGTGAACGTACCCCTAATGTTTGCGCTAATGAAGCTAACGTTACTTCTTGTATTCCATTTGTATCTGCAATTTCTGCTGCTGTTTCTACAATTTTCTGTAATGTAAGTCCGATTCTCGGTGACATAAATTAACCCTCTTTTCTACTTTCTATATTCCGCTTCGCTTCCTTAATAGCAAGCTCTATAATAGCACCTGGATCCTTTATCATTTTCCCATGTCCTGCCGCAAGTAAGGAAGGCTCATATTCTCTTAACTTCTCTGCACTTTGTAATGATATTTCTTTACTCCACGTTGCCATCGCAGGAAACGGAAACCAAAATTTCATTTGTCCCGAAACAGCCGTACCTCCTCTTGTTTGAAATGCATCTCCAACAATAAGAGCTTTATTTCTTATATCAAGAAACGACATGGAGCCCGGTGTATGTCCCGGTGTCATAATAGCAAGCAGCGATCCAACTCGGTCACCATCTTCTAATAAAATATCAGGTACCGTTTTTATCTTTTTAGGTACACCGCCTTTTATTGGCGTATTTGGTTCATCCTTTTGTAACGTCGTATCTCCTTCTAACAGCTTTGCGTCCCGCTTAGAAATATAGACTGGAACATGAGGAATTACTTCCTTTAATGCGTCTAATGCACCGATGTGATCATCATGCGCATGTGTTAATACAATCTTAGTAATTGGTTTCCCTATTTTCTCAGCCGCCTGCAAGATCCCTTTTGCGCTATATGGTAAAGCAGCATCAATTAAAGTTAAACCATCTTCTTCCTCCACAAAGTAACAATTCACAGGAAACACTCTTGGCAAAAATGACAATTGATATACCGTTTTTTCATGCATCATTCTCATATTCCCATCTCCCTCTTTACAAAAACTAATACCATTAGTTTTATTATACTAATGGTATTAGTTTTATGTCACTAAAAATTTATTTTTTTCAGAAAAAATAACAGTAGTCGTATAAACGACTACTGTTATTTAAAGATATTAAACTGTATAACGCTCATCTTCTAAAATTTTCGCAGCGATTTCACGTTTCTTCGGAATTACGTTAAGTGGTGTGTGGCGAGTTAATTTACGTAATGATGATAACATCATGCGTAACATGTCGCCGTTTTCAACTGCGATAAGTGTTTCTTTCGCATGTGCTTCGATTTCGTTGAACGCTTCTTGGCAGAATACTTCAGTGTATAACACTTTTTGTTTATTCTTTTCAAGACCAGTTGTTTTAATTGCTTTTTCTGTACGAAGAACAGCTGACTCCATTGCGTATAAGTTGCTTACGATGTCAGCGATATTCACAAGAATTTCTTGCTCTTTATCTAATGCTTTACCGTATTTTTGAGCAGCTAATCCAGCTACCATTAAGCCGATTTTCTTCGCGTTATTTACTAAATATTTTTGAAGTGCTAATGGCTCATCGCCTACTTCTTCTGGCATCATCATCATTAACTCTTCTTGTAATTTTTGTGCTTTTTGAAGAAGTGGTAATTCACCTTTCATCGCTTTACGTAAGAACGTACCTGGTACGATTAGGCGGTTAATTTCATTCGTTCCTTCGAAAATACGGTTAATACGAGAATCGCGATACATTCTTTCAATCTCGTACTCTGCCATAAATCCGTAACCACCGTGAATTTGAACACCTTCATCTACTGTATAGTCTAGTACTTCAGAACCGAATACTTTGTTTAAAGAGCACTCGATTGCATATTCAGCGATAGAAGCTGCTACTGCTTTACCGTCTTTTACTTCTTCTTCAGATAATGTGCTCATTCGGCTTTCGAATAAGCCTACTGTACGATATACAGAGCTTTCAGCTGCATATGTTTTTGCTGCCATATTCGCAAGTTTCTCTTGAATTAATGGGAAACGAGCGATTGGTTGCTTGAACTGTTGACGTTGGTTTGCATATTGTGCTGAAATTTCTACTGCACGTTTCGCAGACCCAACTGTACCAACACCTAATTTATAACGACCAATATTTAAAATGTTGAATGCGATAATATGACCTTTACCGATTTCACCAAGTAAGTTTTCTTTCGGTACTAACGCATCTTCTAAAATTAACGTACGAGTTGACGAACATTTAATACCCATTTTCTTTTCTTCTGGGCTTGTAGATACACCAGCGTAGTCTTTCTCTACGATAAATGCTGAGAAGTGCTCTCCATCAATTTTTGCGTATACGATAAATACGTCAGCGAATGCAGAGTTTGTAATCCACTGTTTTTCACCATTTAATACGTAATGTGTACCTTCTGCATTTAAACGTGCCGTTGTTTTTGCACCTAATGCGTCAGATCCTGAACCTGGCTCTGTTAATGCGTATGCAGCTAATTTTTCACCAGTTGCAAGTAATGGTAAATACTTTTTCTTTTGCTCTTCGTTACCGAATAACACGATTGGTAAAGATCCGATACCTACGTGAGCACCGTGAGTAATTGCAAAGCCACCAGCGCGAGAGAATTTCTCTGCGATTAACGCTGAGCTTACTTTATCAAGACCAATTCCGCCGTACTCTTCTGGTACGTCAGCGCCTAATAAACCAAGTTCCCCAGCTTCTTTTAAAAGACGAACAGAACGATCAAACTCATGTTGCTCTAAATATTCAAGCTCTGGAAGAACTTCATTTACGATAAAGTCCTCTGTCGTTTTTGCAATCATTTTATGCTCAGATGAAAAATCTTCTGGCGTAAACACTTGATCAATCGTAATCTCATCTACTAAAAAGCTACCGCCTTTAACCGCATTTCCTACTGTTTTTTCCATGAAAATTTCCTCCTTCATATTTTCATAAGCCGCTTCTCTCATTTTGAAAGAAGCTGGCTCTCCCGTTTATTTTTTATAAACCTTTGTTGCTTCCATTCTTTGCATTGGTGACGTCTCGTTCTGAGCGAGCCGCTTCCACGTCTGAAGCTCCATCCCCCTCACATTCTGAGCAAGCCGCTTCCACTTTTTATAGTAATTCAAACACTCCCGCTGCTCCCATTCCGCCGCCGATACACATTGTTACGATACCGAATTGTTCGTTGCGGCGTTTCATTTCGTGAATAAGAGATAGTGTTAGTTTTGCTCCTGTACAGCCAAGTGGATGTCCAAGTGCGATTGCACCGCCGTTTACGTTTACTTTTTCTTCATCTAAACCAAGTTCACGAATAACTTGGATCGATTGAGAAGCGAATGCTTCATTTAGTTCGAATAAGCCAATATCAGATAGCTCTAAGCCAGCTAATTTTAACGCTTTTGGAATGGCAGCGATTGGGCCGATTCCCATTACTTCTGGTGGTACACCCGCTACTGCAAATGAACGGAATTTCGCAAGTGGCTTCATGCCATCGCTCACTGCCTTTTCGCGATCCATTAATAGTACAGATGCTGCCCCGTCACTCATTTGTGAAGAGTTACCAGCTGTTACAGAACCGCGAACGTTAAATGCTGGACGTAATTTCCCTAAAATGTCTAGCGTCGTTTCAGCTCTTACACCTTCGTCTTGCGTGAAAGTGATTGTTTCTTCTTGCAGTTTGTTATTTGCTCCAACAGTACGTAACGTTACATCTACAGGTACTGTTTCATCAGCAAAGTTCCCTGCAGCTAATGCTTTCGCAGCACGTTGATGGCTTCTTACTGCAAATGCATCTTGCTCTTCACGAGAAATTCCATATTTCACAGCAACTTGCTCTGCTGTATGTCCCATACCCATATAATATTCTGGAGCTGCTTCTACAAGGCGACTATTCGGACGAACAACGTGTCCCATCATTGGAACTAAACTCATTGATTCCGCTCCGCCTGATAATACCGCTTCCGAGTGCCCAAGCATAATGCGCTCTGCTCCGTAAGCGATACTTTGTAAACCTGAAGAACAGTAACGGTTAATTGTAATAGCTGGAACATCGTAAGAAAGTCCTGCTAATCCGCCGATATTACGAGCCATATTTAAACCTTGCTCTGCTTCTGGCATCGCACAACCGAAAATTAAATCATCGATTGGTCCTTCATAATTCGCACGCTTTAACGTTTCTTTTACTACTAACGCCCCTAAATCGTCAGGACGAACTGTTTTTAATGAACCCCTCTTTGCTTTTCCAATTGGTGTTCTTGCTCCCGCAACAATGACAGCTTCTCTCATGAACGATATCTCCCCTCGTTATTAGTTACGTAATGGCTTTCCTTTTACAAGCATGTGCTGCATTCTTGCTTGTGATTTCATCTCACTTACTAAGCTAATAAATGCTTCACGTTCTACATCTAATAAATACTGCTCATCAACTTCTGTTCCGTACGGCACTTTTCCGCCTGCGATGACATATGCAAGTTTCTTCGCAATATGAAGGTCGTACTCTGAAATGTAACCAGATAAATGCATTGCTTCTGCACCAAGTGCAAGAGTTGCATATCCTGTTTCACCAACAACCGGTATCTTTTTACGAATCGGTGCTTTATAACCAGCTTCATATAAAGCAAGTGCTTTCTGTTTCGCATCGTATAGTAAGTGATCACCATTCACACTAATACCGTCTTTATCACCTAAGAAGTTATGAGAAACCGCTTCTTGTCCTGAAGTTGAAACTTTCGCCATTGCGACTGTTTCGAACACTTTATTTGCAACTTTTTGTAGATCAAATTCTACGCCGTTTGCCATTTTATTTAAGTGTTTAATGTATAGCTCTTTATTACCGCCTCCGCCAGGGATTAAGCCAACACCAACTTCTACTAAACCCATATACGTTTCACTAGAAGCTTGAATGCTCGCTGCTGGTAAGCAAACTTCTGTACCTCCGCCAAGCGTCATACCATATGGCGCTGCTACAACTGGCTTAGAAGAGTATTTAATTTTCATCATTGCATCTTGGAAGTTTTTCACAACTAACTCAATTTCAAAGTAGTTGTCGTCTTGTGCTTCCATTAAGATCGTTGCTAAGTTCGCACCAACGCAGAAGTTCTTCGATTGGTTACCGATAACAAGACCTTTATAATTCTTTTCTACTTCATCAACAGCGTAGTTAATCATTTGCGTAATATCCATACCGATTGCATTGCTCTTCGAATGGAATTCTAAACAAAGGATGCCGTCGCCTAAATCGATTAAGCTCGCTCCACTATTTTTCTTTAATACGCCGTTTTTCGCTTTTAATTGTTTAAGAGAAATGGCCTTTTTATTACGCTCAATTAACTTATATTCGCCATTATCGTAATAGTAGCTATCTCCGTTATCATGTTTGTAGAAAGTAGTGAAACCTTTCTCTAACATTTCTTTCACCCAAGTCGGAACAACTACGCCGTTTTCTTCCATCTTTTGAACGGACTTTTCAACGCCAATTGCATCCCAAACTTCAAACGGTCCTTGCTCCCAGCCGAAGCCCCACTTCATCGCTTGGTCAATTGCAACGATATCGTCAGCAATTTCTTTATGAAGTTTTGCAGAGTATAAAAGAGTTGGTGTAATGATGTTCCATAACAACTCTCCTGCGCGGTCTTTCGCGTATACAAGCGCTTTCAATTTATTCGATAAACCTTTTTCTTGTTTACTTAACTCAATCGATGCAGCTTTTAATTTTTTGCGAGCTTCGTACTCCATTGTTTCTGGATTTAATTCTAGAATTTCTTTTCCTTGTTTTAAGAAGAAGCCTTGACCTGTTTTGCTTCCAAGCCATTTTTTATCAAGCATGTCATGCATGAAAGCTGGTACTTTAAATACATCGCGCTCTTCTTCTTGTACGTTTTCATATACGTTATTTGCAACGTGTACAAATGTATCTAAACCGACAACATCTAATGTACGGAACGTTGCGCTCTTCGGACGACCAATAAGTGGGCCTGTTACAGAATCAACCTCCCCAATGCTATAGCCGCGTTTTACCATCTCTTGAAGAGTTACTAATAAACCATACGTACCGATGCGGTTTCCAATAAAGTTTGGTGTGTCTTTCGCGATAACAACGCCTTTTCCAAGAACGTCTTCGCCAAATAGTTTCATGAAGCTTAATACTTGTGGATCAGTTTCTTTCGTCGGTATTACCTCTAGAAGTTTTAAATATCGTGGTGGGTTAAAAAAGTGTGTTCCTAAGAAGTGTTTCTGGAAGTCGTCTGAACGACCTTCTGCCATTTTTTCAACTGAAATGCCTGACGTATTCGAGCTTACGATAGAACCCGGTTTACGAACAGCATCTACTTTTTCAAATAGTTTCTTTTTAATATCTAAGTTTTCAACTACTACTTCAATAATCCAATCTACATCAGCTAGACGCTCAAGGTCATCTTCTAAGTTACCTGCTTCAATCAGTGCTAAATTTCCTTTCACTGTCAGAGGAGCTGGTTTTTGCTTTAATAGTTTTTGTAGTGCCGTATTACTAAAACGATTTCTCACACTTTTATGTTCTAATGTAAGTCCCTTCGCTTCTTCTTCTTTCGTAAGCGCAGGTGGTACAATATCAAGCAATAATGTCGGAATACCAATATTAGCTAAGTGTGCCGCAATTCCTGAACCCATTACGCCTGAACCTAGAACAGCAGCCTTTTTAATTTGGAACATCCAATTCTCCCCCTATTCTTGAATGAATGCTCATTCAATTTTTCGACATAAGTCGCAATCAATGAGTGAGCCTCTACTAATAAATATATGATACTGTTTAAATTTTCGCAATATATTTATTGATAAAATTTTCTGAAATAAATATTTTTCTTTTATTTGCCCATGCTATATATGTATTTTCTTCACTAAAATACACTTTCCCTTTTTATAATCTGACGAAACTGGAGGAATATATATGGCAAAACTTAAGAAGAACCCTTCAAAGGCTGGAATTAGCGCAGCAAGTGTGACAGGAAACGCTGGACCAACTGGTCGAGGCGTGGAAAAAGGACGTCAAGGTAATAACCAACAATATAAGAAGCATAATATGGGCGAAAAATAACGCTATATTTTTGGGCAGAGAACGTGGCATAATGGGTAATGGCTGCTTTTTCTGCCCAATTTATTTGTAACAAATGAGGGAATTATAATGAAACGAACAATAGTTATGATTGTAATGATTGCCACACTATTTACAGGGATGATTTTCTTCTCTTACGCACAAAGACAACAAGCTGTAAGAGCCGATCAACCTAGCATCACTGGGCAATACGGGATTACAATCGATGCAGACACAGGTGAAATTTTGTATGGCAAACGAGAAGACGAACGCTCTTATCCGGCTAGTATAGCCAAAATGATGACAACGCTTCTTTTACTAGAGAATGTAAAAGAGGATGAGGAAATTACAGTTACAGAAAACGCAATTAAAACAGAAAGTCAAAGTAAGAAAATTAAACTTCGTGCTGGGGAAAAGTTAAAACGTGATGAGGCATTAAAACTGATGCTTATCATTAGTGCAGATCCAATAGCTGAATCCATCGCAGAACATATCGCAGGATCAAAAAATGAATTTGTAAAAATGATGAATGCTAGAGCGAAGGAACTTGGTACAAAGCATGCGACTTTCAAAAACGCAAGTGGTGCTGATGCACTAGGAAACAAAGTATCACCATATGACATTGCTATAATTACGAAAGAAGCATTAAAGTACCCAGTTGTTTTAGAATATATGAATTCAACGCGTACAACTCTACATACTTCAGAACGCTCTCCAAAGATTGCAAACTATGGACGAGAAGAACTATATGACGATCCATATGCAATTGGAAGTAAAAGCGGTCTATCAGCACTCGGAAAATATACAGTCGTAACAGTGGATGAGAAAGACGGTAAACGCGTCATTAATGTTGTATTATCTTCTACTCGCAAGCAACTGTATCCTGATACGAAGAAAATGGCACATTACGCATTTCAGCAATTAAAATAACCAAGGAGTATTTTCTCCTTGGTTATTTTTTAACCATACCTTTTAATACGAACGCAACGTTTGCTGGACGCTCTGCTAGACGACGCATGAAGTAGCCATACCAGTCGTTTCCATAAGGTACGTAAACACGCATTTTGTAACCTTCTTTTACTAGCTCAAGTTGACGCTCATTGCGAATACCATATAACATCTGGAATTCAAATTGATCCCTTGGAATGTTGTGTTCTTCGGCAAGTTTTTTCGTATATTCAATAATCGCTTCGTCATGTGAAGCAATTGCAGTATAATTTCCATTTAATAAGTGCATTTTAATAATCTTTTTATAATTTTCATCTACATCTTTCTTGTCTGGGAATGCCACTTCTTCAGGTTCTTTATAAGCCCCTTTTACAAGACGTAAATTAGGATTATAAGCATTTAAATCCTCAATATCTTTTTCTGTACGATATAGGTAAGCTTGAATAACAGTACCGATATTATCGTACTCAGATTTTAATTGTTTAAAGATATCGATTGTCTTTCCGCAACGTGTATAATCTTCCATATCAATTGTAACGAATACACCATTTTCTTTTGCAGCTTCTAAAATGCGGCGCATATTGTTCATTACAATTTCATCAGAGATATCTAATCCCATAGAAGTCATCTTTAAAGAAAGTTGCGAATCCAAACCTTCTCTTCCAATAGCACGGATTGCTTCAATCGATTGGTTAGCCATTTCATTTGCTTCCGCTTCATTATCAACGAACTCCCCTAAATAATCGATTGTTACACAAAGTCCTTGCTTGTTTAATTGTTTAATAGCTGCTGTCGCTAATTCAATTGTCTCCCCTGCGACAAAGCGACCTGCACCAAAGCGTAAACCGTACTTTTTAGCCAGTTTTGTTAGCGCTTTATTTTTAGATAAGAAAAGAAACGAATTTCGCATTAATTGTTCCATGTAATTCACCCCTATGACTTAATTTATCTGTTTTTTACCCCTCTTCGAAATTATATCATTGTTTAAAATTATTGGATACAAATAATTATTTAGATAATTTATAAAATACTATAAAAACATTTAAAAACCTATATTCTCGCTTATAAATATGCCTGAAATATTTTTCGACATTTAGAAAAATAGATTTTAATAGGCACAAAATAAGCATGCCGAAAATATTCGACATGCTTATAAAATCCTTTATATTCCATGTAAATTATATGAGGATATTAATACAGAAAACTTGAGATTATATTTATCCCAAGTTTTTTTTATTGTTCATTTCTCTTTTCTTCATTCAGCCTTTTAATATCAGTAATTAACTGCACCATCTCTTCTTTCGCATCGGGATAAGTCTCATTCCAGTGCTTCACTAAAGCTGGCATCGTCTTCGCTATGTAAGAATACAGTGCCCACTTCTGTACCTGTTCTTTTCTCTCTTCATTGCTCTCTCCAAGTAATAGTTCCGTGTATTTCTCTAACAACCCGTCAAACTGTTCGTTAAACTTTTCGCTCATCTTATTACCTCCTATATGAAAAAAGCAGCGAAAATCGCTGCTTTTCTTTATAATTTTGATCGAACAGAGTTTAATTTTTTCTCCATTGTGCTTACTTTATCACGACGATCATCGATACGAATTGTTGTTGCAACGCGCTGTGCACCTTTCGTATATGGAACTTCATGCATTTGTTGAATTACTTCTAGAATGACAGGAAGATCTCCTTCAATAATTGTATTCATTGGTGTTAATTGATACTTCACGCGATCTGCATTTTTCTCTAGCACCTTTTGTACTTCTGCTACATATTCACTAACACTTGGATTACCTGTTCCTACTGGAATAATCGATACGTCAACAATTGCCATAGTAGTCTTCCTCCTATAATTGCTTCTTATATATCCATTATCTATTTTACCGAAATACGCATCATTTTACTAATTTGTTATTCCTCTATTTTAAATTGCTCAACCAATCTTTCCAAGTCTCTCATATGCTCCGTCAAGCTTTCCATCGTATGAACTACCTTTTCTAGATGATTCACTTGTGATTCAGTTGCAGCATTTACTTCTTCCGAAACAGCTGCGCTTTCTTGACTCGTACCAGCAATTGTATGCATGACCGCTGTAATTTCTCCTTGTTCGTGACCGATGTTATGTACCTCTTCTACGATTTGCTCTACTGAAGTACTAATTGTATTTACAACTGACATAATTGTACGGAACTCCGCCTCTGCTTCTGTCGTAACATTATTTTGTATATCCGCAATATCTTTTAATTTACTTACAACTTCTACAACTCGTCTTACCTCTACTTGTACATCACCAATCATCGTCGCAATTTCTACTGTTGCTTCTTTTGATTGTTCCGCTAATTTTCGAACCTCTTCCGCAACAACAGCAAAGCCTTTACCTTGTTCACCCGCACGTGCCGCCTCGATTGAAGCATTTAAAGCAAGTAAATTCGTTTGATCCGAAATACCTTTTATAAGCTCTACAACATTTTGAATCGATCCAACCCTTTGCTCTAACTTTCCAGATGCTTCCTCTGTATGAACGACAATTGAAGAGGATTGTTCTCTCGTACGAACTAAATTTCGCATCGTATTTAATCCTTGCTTAGATGCCTCTTCTGCTTTACCAGCTACTCCTTTTATTTCACCAACAGAGTTATTCATTTGTTCCACTGACTGCGCCATATTCTCGAGCTGCTCTGAAACTTCATCTACACTATTAGCGAGCGTAGAAGCTCCTCCGCTCACGTCATCCATTGCACCTGACACTTCTTTACTAGCTGCTACAGTTTCATTCGTTAAATAATGTAGATTATTCGTTGATTGTTGCACGGTTGATACACTATTTTTAATTTTGCTTACCATTTCATTCATTTGTTCAACCATATGATTAAAATGGTTCGTCAGTTCTCCAACTTCATCCTTACTTGTCACTTTCATTTGCAACGTTAAATCACCTTCTGCTACTTTTTGAACGTGATTCGTTAATAATTGCAGTGGTCTTGCTAATCTTCGTGAGAACAAGTATGAAGCTACGATTCCAACGAATAAGCTAATACATGCCATTATAATGACTGTATTTCTCGTACTATGTAATAGCCCATCAATTGTTTCTTTCGGATAAAAAATTCCTATCTTCCATTTCATCAAATCAAATGACTGACTATATGCAACTACCTCTTCACCTTTTAATGTAGTGACAGCATATTTTGTTACATCTTTATTTAAACTCTGCACAAGTGGCTCTTTCGAAACATCTTTCCCTATCTTTTCCGGGTAAACAAGAGCCATATTTTTATCATTTATAATAAACATTTCTCCGCCGTTATTGTATTGAATATTATGAAGTAATTTCTGAATTGTTCCGAGCGATACATCCATCGCCACAACACCTAATACAGATCCATCTTGAGCTGTAATTGCTTTAGAAACTCCCACGCTTAACTTACCTGTTGCAATTTCATACATAGGTTGTCCCCAGTGAACCGTTTTCACATCAGCTTCTGAGTCTTTATACCAAGGTCTTGTCGTTGGATCATATCCCTCTGGCACTTTTCCACCTTCAGCAAGATTGGCACTTAATGTTTTTTTATCTTTCGTACCAATATATAAGTCTAAAATGCCTGGATGGTTCTTTTTATACTCCGAAAACTCTTTCGTCAAAAATGCTTCCTCTTCTGGAGTAACTCCGTCTTGAAGCATATTACGAATCATCTCACTGTTCGCATAATACCCCATATCTTCATCCGTTCTTTGAACAAATGTCGTAAGTTGCTCTGTCACAAGATCCATCGTATTTTGAGAATACTGGTCTAAGGAGCGCACTTCCTTCTCTTTCTGTAATTCATACATAGCTGTACCTAATATTACGAACATCATAGAAATAAGTACCGAAAATACTACCGCAATTTTTAAACGTAAACTTCTTAACATCTTCCCCCAAGCATCCCGATACGATAAACTTAACTAAATCTATACAATTCAATCAAATTTACACGAGTTAGTGCTTCATCGTGTTCTCGCAACCCCGAAGGGACGAGGGGTATAACACTCCACACGAGGCAGTATCGTTACCTCCTATTATCAAGCATTTATTTTACCCATCTTGATAAATTTATCGCAGCATTTACATCCCTATCGTGATAGCTATTGCATGAAGCACAACGCCATTCACGAATCTTTAAACTCCACTGTCCTTCTGGTTGAACCGAATGGTCGTATTTTACGCCGCAACATGAGCAAATCTTGCTTGAGGCGAACCATTTATCAGCTTTTTCATACGCAATGCCGTACTTCTCGCACTTGTATGATAAACATTGAAAGAAGAAGTTTAATTTTTGAAAGGAAAGTGCCTTCGATAGTTTTTTGTTTTTTAACAGGTTCGAAATAGATAAGTCTTCCACAACAATCCTCATTGGTTTGGTTTTCACCAATTTAGCTGTTGCTTGATGGATATGGTTATTTCGGATATTCATAATTTTCCTAGATAACCGCAGGTGCTCAGCTTTCGCTTTTTCATATCCGGCAGATTGAATTTTTACACCTTTTTTAAATCTCCTAGACATATCTCTTTGCGCTGACTTTTTCCTTCTCAAAAGTTTTTTAACCTTAGCATCTTTGTTTATATTTCGTTCTTTCATACCATTAGAAGCTACAAAAAGTTCTTTTAAACCAACATCCACACCAATCGACTCATTCGTTAGTTCTTGTGATTCAAAGTCTTCTTGGAACCCTACACTAATCCACCAGTGACGACCATCAAAGGTAACTCTTGGATTGGATGGTTTTTTATTCCTTGGTAGTTGTTGGCTTGTTTTCACTTCTCCAATAGACTGAATATGAACGACTTTCTTTCCTATAACCAGTCTTTCATAATTGGCATAAAATCCTTGGATTAAATCTTTCTTGGATTTATAAGAAGTGTGATAACCATTTTTGTACTTTTTGAACGAATGTTTTCTCGCCGTATCAAAATCTTTTGAAGCCTGTTTGGGAACTTGTGCATTGATTTCTTTTAACCACTCATACCTCTTTCGCTTCTTAATCTTTGTAAATCGTTTCTGTAAAGCTAACTGTGAAACAGATTTTCCAAATAGCTTATAGTATCTATCACTCATTCTTTTACAATAGTTATAAGCAAATCTTGCAGCACCAGCATGGTTTCTAAGCACTTTTTCTTGTTCAGGCGTTGGAATCAGTCTAACTTTCTTCGCCAATATCATCAGAATGTAACTCCTTTAATGAAAGATTTGTTCTTCTGAATCGTAGCGTGTTCCACCAGCATTCTCCTGAGACCACTCGGATGCAAACCTGTTAATTCTGATACTTGACTAACTCGTGAAAATTTCATTATTATTCTCACCTCATCGAACCAAACATAGCACGTACGTTCGATAAAATCAATGAAGTTTGATAGATTCAATCAAATTTATCTTGTTCAACTAAGGGCGCAATTCCTTAGCCAGTTCTCTTATGAACTTCTCATGTTTTCACATGAGCGCAGACTATATGTTTATCTACTTAGAGATAGAGGATTTTTCCACCACCATAGGCTTGTGGTGTACTCTCGTCAGTTATACGAGATAGTCGTTGAACGTTCATCTTATCACTTTTGACTTAGATGATTCGATGCGGAAGACCCATTGTTCTAGTGTTTAGGGTTTAACCTTGCACCATCTGATTGATTTTTTCTGCTTTCGCGACATTCACGCTCGCCATTTCTAGCCACGTTGTAGTTCAATCAGCTTTAGGGATTGCCCGCAGTTAACCCTCACTACTAGCCAATCACTTGACTAGCAGGGCTTACTGATATATTTAATTAACTTTCGTTATAATTTGTTAAATAAATCGTAACAGTTAATTACCCTTCTTGTTGTATTGTAATCATATTAATCACTATATTAAGTATAATGGATAAAATTAAAAAATTGAAATTAATTCTCACCTTAATACAATTAGAAAACTGACTACCACTTGTGCAAAAACAAATAGTTCATTATCCTTAAACTATAATCTCATTCGTTCGGAGGGAACTATGTTACAAAAATTCGGTTTCTCACAATATGAAAGCCAAGCTTACGAAGTTGTCGTATCAAGCAACGAACCATTAGATGCTACAACGATTGTGAAGCATTCTGGCGTGCCAAAAGCAAAAATATATGAAGTGCTTGCACGTCTAATCGATAAAGGAATGGTAATGGATTCTGTTTCGGAGAAGAAAAAGATGTATACAGCATTACCACTCAAGCTAGCAATTGAAAAATTAACGACAGAATTTCAATCCAATATTAAAGAATTAGAGACAACTATATCGAAAAAATCATTTACAGATGACCGTGTATGGAGCTTAAAAATGCAATCTTCTATTCGCGTTCAAAGTAAAGAGCTCATCGAAAATGCAAAAGAATCAATTCGCATTTCAGCTTGGAACGATACTCTTTTAGAATATCTTCCGTTATTAGAAGAAAAAGCAAAACAAGGCGTCAAAACCGAATCCCTTATAGTTGGAAAAGTAAAAACAGACTTAGAAAACATGCATTTTCTAATCCCAGCCGAAGAGCCTAACGCGCTAGAGCGATACTTACTGCTCATCGTGGACGACCGTGAAATTTTATTTGCTGGTGTAGAGCAAGAGTCATGGCAAGCGATGAAAACAATGTCACAACCTTTCGTAAAGTTCTTTACAGAATTTTTCTATCACGACGTTGCACTTGCAAAGATTACCCAGAAACACCATGACCTCTTTATGGAAGATGAGGAAATTAAGAGTTTGTTGATGAAGTTGAGATATTAATTGCATACAAAAAAGGAGTCTAGCTGTTCACCTAGACTCCTTTTCATTTTGTTCCTTTATCTCCATCAACAGCTCAATAATCTTCTCATTTTGCTCCACTTGTTTCTCTGAATTTTGATAGATGAAACGAACCCATCTAAATGCAAGAATAACGAGAAACAACGGAAGCATTGAAATTAGAAAGCCGATAATTGAAAAATTTGTATACATGTACATCACCTCGCTACATACAAATTCTCTACCTTTCTACTAAAACCTGCAATTTTTTACAAATAAAAAAGAACCTATCAAACGATAGATTCTTCCTTCGCAAACTGAGTAGAACGTCCTCTCGTAATCGAGAAAATCGCACAAAGCAGCGCTAATATAATAAAGCCGCCTCCTACCCAAGCATTATATATAACAGACGATTTCTCAATAACAACTCCGCCTACTGTTGAACCGAGCGCAATTCCTAAGTGAAGGGCAGAGTTATTTAAACTTTGCTGAATACCAGCTGATTCCGGTGCAATTTCAATTAAATAATTTTGTTGTGCTGGCGAAATAGCCCAGCTCAGCATACTCCAAAGTCCCATCATAATAATGAACAGCGGGAATGAGAATGTCATCATCGGCAATAGGAAGATCGCACACGCAAATACGATAATAATTGAAATAATACTTTTCTTCGATCCCCATTTATCAGCAAGCCAACCTCCGAAGCCGCCCCCAATTACTGCTGCGATTCCGAAGATGAAGTAAAATACACTAATCCAATTCGCTTCCACATGCATAACATCTTTTAAAAATGGTGTTAAATATGCATATAGTGTTAAATGACCCGTTAAAAATAAGAATGACGTTAACTGTGCACTGACGATTTTTTTATCTTTTAACGTAGCAATCTGCTCTCTTATTGATAATACCGATGTCGGTGGTACTTTCGTTAAGAATAATGAAATACAAGCGATTGCTATAACTGTTAAGATCGAAATGAGTACAAATGGTGCACGCCATCCGTATGCATTTCCGAGTACAAGGCCAAGCGGTACTCCAAGTACAAGTGACCCACTAATCCCCATGAAAATGATTCCAATTGCACGCGCACGAAAATGCGGTTCTACAACGCTAGAAGCAAGTGTTACTGACAGTGCAATAATAAGCGAACCACTCGCCGCACAAATCACCCTTGAGAACATTAACATCCCGTAATTCACACTACATGCTGAAATAATATTTCCGATTAAGAAAATTGATAATGCCCCAACATACAATGTTTTTCTTTCAAATTTCCCTGTTAAAGCTAGTAAAACAGGACCTGATAAAGCAAATACTACTGAAAATATTGTGATAAGCTGACCAGCTGCACTAATAGATACACCTAAATCGTTGGCAACTAAATCGAGCGTTCCTCCTATAATTAGCTCAACCGTTCCGACTACGAAAGCCGCGATAGCTAAAATATACACACGAAAATTCAAGTCTTTCCCCACGCTTTCTATTTTGGTTACTACGATTATAGTAACCAAAATAGAAGTTGAACACAAGTACAATTTTTTTACAGTAAAAAAGGTAGGCGCATTATACGCCTACCCTTCAGTCATGACACTTCATTTTTATTCTTCTTATTTAAATACCAATATACCGGCAGCCCCGTAAACACAATTCCAATTGATAAGAAACAACTTACCGGATCATTGATAATGGCACTACCAATTACAAAGAGCGAGCCGAAAATCGCAACGATTGGTACGATTGGGAATAACGGTACACTGTATGCACGCTCTTTATTTTTATTACGTTTTCTTAAAATGAAGACACCGATAAACGTCATTACGTAGAAAATATAAATAATGAATACGGAAATCTCAGATAGCTTATTCGGATCGCTAATAATCATTAAAATAATTCCTAAAATGATTTCAACAGTAATCGCATTTGCTGGTGTTTTAAATCTTGGACTTTCCTTCGCAATAAACTTAGCAAATGGAAGTTGTCCACGTTCTGCCATCGACATCGGGATACGTGGGAACGTTAAAATCTTTCCATTTAAACAACCGAAAATAGAAACGATAATACCGATACTAATAATTTTCCCACCATATTCTCCAAGTAGCATTCCTGCAGCTGTCGCTGTTGCATTTTCTCCAAGTTCTACAATTTGCGTTGCTGGTAATACATTCAATAACGCCAAATTAATTAATACGTAAGCAGCTGTTACAATTAAAATCCCAACTGTCATTGCTTTCGGTAATAGCTTTGTTGGATTCTTCATTTCTCCACCAATCGAAGCAAGTAAAATCCAACCGTCATAAGCAAATAACGTTGCTAAAATTGCCATCCCGATACTTTGATTTTCTGATATCGGCACAACTACGTTAAAGATATCGCTATTCCCTTTCCAAAAACCTAACACAACAATTAATACGATTGGAATCATCTTCCCGATTGTCGTGATCGTTTGAACGATACCTCCGTATTTTGTTCCCATACTATTTACAACGCCAAGGAACACAACTGTTCCAATTGCGATTGGTAAATTCCATACTTTATCTAAATAGAAAAAATTAATCATTAAAGAACTAAAGTATAGCCCTAATGTTCCAATAATAGCTGGCCCATAAACAATTGTTTGCATCCAGCCTGATAAATATCCCCAAAAACTTCCATAAATCTCCTCTAAATACGTATACAACCCACCATTTTTCGGGATTTGCGCTCCTATTTCAGCTACTGTTAAACCGCTTGCTAACGTCAACAGACCACCAATTATCCAAGCAAGAATCGCCATATTAGAACTCCCCGAGTAATCTAATACGCTCCCTGGTTTCATAAACACACCAGACCCAATAATCGTTCCTACTACGATAGAAAGTGCTACCGTTAAACCAATTTTGTTCTTCTCATCATGATGCATGCTTCGTATCCTCCTTCCAATTCTAGTGTGATGCAAAAATGAAATAAAAAAACACTCCTCCCTAAAAAAGGGACGAGTGTTATATTCGTGGTTCCACCCTTGTTTCAATTCGCAAAGTAACACACTTCACCAATTTCTCAAGTCTAAAATAACGGTTTTTGCCGGCAAGCAATTACTAAATGTTCGTTCACTGCTGCAGTTCAGAGGTGGTAATCTATTTTTTCGTATTAGGAAGCTCACAGCCAAAGGCTTCCCTCTCTGAGAATCGTAAAAAATTGATCGTGTCCTCATCATCACTTCTTGATGTCGAATTTTGTAGTTATTGTTCATTATATTGAATTGTTAGAAAAAATCAATATATTTTTTATATAACATACGAAATTTTTCTCTTCTTATATTATAACAGAATTTACGACACTTCTCTAATTCCCTAAAAACGGTATAATTCATATAGGAGGTGCACCAATAATGATTGCTGTTTTTTGTATCATCGCTACATTTCTTTCTGTTCTATTCGCTATCATGCATCGGTACAAGTATCCTGGTTATAGCATTTTAGCGGTAGCTATTATACCAGCTGTTTCCTTCTATGTATTAGGTAAATATCAATATACAGAAGTATTTATCGGTTTTGCAATCTTCTACTGCGTCTTTGGATACATACTAACTATGAAAAAAATTTTATTAAATCATTAAAAGGGACCGATTTCTGCTGACAGAAATCGGTCCTCGCACGTACCTTCCGGTTGCCCACACGAAAGATACGAATTCATTCAATTATTTCTCATCTTTTTTCATAAAAAACTTATGGTGCGGTAAATCAACATTCAATGCCTCTAATTGTTTCTTTTCATTGTCTAAAATCTCTTTTGCCTTTGTTTTTGTTGCCTCATCTAATCCCACAAACATTTCTTCATGCTTCTCTTTCTCTGGGAGTTTCACACCTAACTTCGTTAATTCTTCTTTTGCTTGCTCATGCGTTAATTTGCCGGACTTAACTTGTTCAAAAATTGACTTCACTTTTTCTTTCGCCTGTTCATCTAAGTTAGCAAGCATATCTTTACGCTTACCCTTCTCCGGCATTTTCACGCCTAATTTCGTTAATTCTTCTTGCGCTTGTTCACGTGTTAATTTTCCGGATTTCTCTTGCTCTAAAATTGATTTCGCTTTTTCTTTCGTTTGATCATCTAATCCCGCAAACATTTCTTTCTGTTTACCCTTTTCCGGCAACTTCACTCCTAGTTTTGTCAATTCTTCTTTTGCTTGTTCTCTTGTTAATTTTCCAGACTTTTCTTGCTCTAAAATTGATTTCGCTTTTTCTTTCGTTTGATCATCTAATCCCGCAAACATTTCTTTACGTTTTTCTTTCTCTGGAAGCTTTACACCTAACTCCTCCAACTGTTTCTTTGTATCATTCATAATCGTTTTTACTTTTTGTTTTGTAGCGTCATCTAAATCTTTTTTCGCCGTTTTTGCAGACTGATCCACTGCTGGAGTATTCGTTGCCGCGAATGCCGGGATGCCGACTCCCCCAATGATTCCGAATGATAAAGCACCTGCAATCGCTAAATACCCAACTGTTTTCTTCTTCATAGGAAATTTCCTCCTTCATATTTCTAATGCATGTACACTTTCGTATACAACGCCTATAGTAATGTTGGTTTCTTAACATTTCCTTAACGACTTAACAAAAAAAACACCGCTCATCCCGAGCGGTGTTTTTCTAAGCTTTTTGTAATTGTAATTCTTCACGTTCCATTATTTTTCTTAATACGATTGTTTGTGTCATTGTAAATAAGTTACCTGTTATCCAGTACAACACAAGTCCTGATGGTGCCGCAAATCCCATAAATAAAATCATTGCGGGCATCATAATTTGCTGCATTTTTAGCATCTGTACTTGTTCTCCAGGTGTAATATTAGATTGGAAAACTTTCATCTGAATAAATGTCGTTAACGCTGCAATAATCGGTAATATATGATAAGGATCTGCATGTCCTAAGTTCACCCATAAAAACGAAGATGTGCGAATCTCTTCTGTTCGGCTAATCGCATAATACAAAGCAGAAAAAATCGGCATTTGTATTAATAGAGGCCAGCAACCAGCAAGTGGATTCCAACCGCCTGATTTCATTAGTTCTGACATTTCTTTTTGATACTGTTTTTGTTTTTCAAGATCTTTACTTACATCACCGTATTTCTTCTTTAGCTTCTGCAATTCAGGTTGCATTTTCTTCATTTTCGCTTGGCTACGATATTGCGAAACAGCTAATGGAATCATCGCTGAACGAATAACGAGCGTCATAATAATGATAGCAATCCCGAAGCTAGCTCCCGGTATATGATGAGCAACAAATTGAATCATAAACGAGATTGGATAGACAAAATAATGATCCCAAATTCCCGTACTATGTGCATCAATTGGAGCTGCATTACTGCAACCAGATAAAACAAAAACAAGTAATAATGATAAACTAACGAGCACAGCTCGGTATGATTTTAACATGTTCATTCCTCCAATGTTTCGTAATTATTTAGCGAAACATTGGTGTATACGGACCGACCTCGTCATTCTCTTCACTTGATTCTTGTCTGCGTACAGAACGAATCATTCCATATTTATAAAAAATAGAAAATAGCGGTACATTCCCCGCACTATCTTCACATGTATCAACTAACGCAAATGCTCTTTGTCTACCGCTCGATGCTTGCTGACGCACAAAGCGAGAAACGTTAGCAAGGAAGAAAACTTCTAACAAACAAAGTGCTGTCGTTACAAACGATATATATAGAATTGCATCCTGCAATAAAAATTCCATCGCTTCACATCCTTAATAAGGTCATTTTAGCACATTCGGCAAACATTCTCTATTTCCTTTTATCGTCAAAAAAAGTATTTTGCATATTTTCTCAAGAAAATAATAATTAAGAAACATTGTATTCGCTTTCTTTAGTATATTCACACACATCAATGAATAGGCTTGATTTATTAGAAATTTATAAAATTTTTGCATTATAATAAAACTATTGCCAGTTTTTGAAAAAACCTTTATTCTCTTCTTGTAATCAAAAATGAATATGGAGATGAAACATACTATGGGTCAACTAGGAGACGCCGATTACGTTCCCGACACCGCCTTTTTATCCTTCCCAGCAGCTAAAACATTTCACTTAGAATTTATCATACAGTTGGTTGTTATTTTCGTAGCTTCTATTTTGTATGCAATTTCTATGAATATGTTCTTTATCCCGCATAACATGATTAGCGGTGGATTCGCTGGAGTAGGGATGATTATCGGTTATTTAATGCACTACAATATCGGTGCACTTATCTTTTTACTAAACATTCCTCTTCTTATTTTAAGTCACTTTTACTTAGGCAAGAAGACAACCTTTTTAACAGCGTACTTTGTAGCTGTATCATCGTTAGCGATGAACATTATCCCTGTACACCAAGTTTCAGACGATATTTTACTATCTTCTGTATTCGGCGGTGTAATCTGCGGAGCAGCCTCAGGAATCATATTCCGATTTGCTTCTTCAACAGGTGGTTTTGATGTTGTTGGATTGATTGTAGCGAAATATCGAGATGTTTCAATTGGAGCAATCATATTTGTATTCAACTTAATCTTACTTGTTGTAGCAGGATTTATTTTCGGATGGGATATTACACTTTATACGTTAATTAGTCGATTTGTAGTCAGCAAAGTGATCGATGCTGTGCATACGAAACATATTAAATTAACGATAATGACAATTACAGAAAAAGGCGAGGAAATAAAAAGCGCCCTACTACATCACGGCATACGTGGCGTGACAATGGTAGATGCTGTCGGCGGCTATACAAACCATAAGAAAAAAATGATTTACACTGTCGTGACTCGCTATGAGTTAGGCGAAATGAAACGCATTATCCGTCAAGTGGATAATAAAGCATTTATGAACATTACTGAAACAGTTGAAATTGTCGGCCGTTTCAAACGCATATAAAAAAGGTCAATACATGAAAGGGCATCACATATTATATGTGATGCCCTTTGTTATTCAACTCACGCACCTTTTAGCATAATACAATCACTACGTTTATTACTACAAATCGGAGGATAGCATTCCATATACAATACTGTCTGTCCATTCATCTTTATTCCAGAAATCTTGTATGAAATGTGCTTCCTTTCTCATGCCTATTCGTTCACACAATTTTTGTGAAGCTGTATTTCGTGCATCAAGATTAGCTTGTATACGGTGTACATTACATTCATGAAATAATTTAAATACCAAACGACTTACTGCTTCTGTTGCCAAACCTCTCCCAGCTACTTCATTTGAAAAACTATAACCAATCTCAACAGTGTCTCTCATATTTGTGTACCATACGGATAAATCACCAACTACCTTAGTTTTGTATATAACCGCCAAACTTAATATTGAGTCTTTAGTAAGTGCATTGTTTGCTAGCTTCTTATTAAATCTTTCCTGCATGTCTTCATGAGTCCACTTATTATGTAATAGGAACTTACATGTATCCTCACTATTATAAATAGCAAATACATCCTGTAAATCAGTACTTTTAAAAGGTCTAATTATTAATCTTTCTGTTGTGAACTCCAAGTTAACTCTCCTCCCTTACATTACATGCATGCCATAAAACACTTTTTATCGTATTTAAGCCTTCTTAGATCTCACCTTGATTACATATTTCATCAAAATAAATGAAACTCCTTCTTCTACTAAACCGCACCGTTAATGGTATTTCCTTGCGTTTTTTATTTTTTACACTTATTACAAAATCAGATAATTCTATTATTATGTCTCTAAATATGTTATAATGAAAACAGACTCACAAAAAAAGAGTATATAGACTTGGAAGTTTCTCATATTTTACAAACAAAAAGAAACGAGCAGTCAGGTATATTTCAGACACCATACACGTAACGGTTTAAATAACCGATCATCTTAGTTACTCTTCAATGATCTTTTTATAAAAAGATACGTACAATTAAAACTCACTTCAATATACTATACCTACCTTTTTGACTTCCAAATCATCTTATTACATAAGGAGATGAACATATGAATCAATATATACGATATACAATAGCTGTCCTGTTTGCTATTATCGGCGGAACAATCTGCTTCTGGACAAACACTCAGCTTGGAGAGAATATCATTTTTAATGGAATCGAAACACTTGTAAGCGCTTCAATTTTAGGTGGATACATTTTCTTCCTCTTTAATCCAGAAGAAAATGCGCAAAAAACAATGTTATTAACAATGATCGGAATTGTCGGCGGATGTATTTCCTACTCAATGACTAACTATACATTACCACTTCAATTAAGCTCAGCTTTCTTCCACGGTCTATGGACTTGGTTCATTGCCTTCTGTCTAGCAGATGTATTCAACCTATTACAAGACAACGAAGAAGAAAACGGTCGCCAAATTGAAAGTAACTCGTAAGCTGGAAGAGATTCTTCCAGCTTTTTTTATGTTGGTTTGCAGACCCTGATTGGTATTTACCAGATTATATCAGCGATTTTTCAAATATATCGACGATTTCTCCACTTATATCAGCGATTTTTTCATTATATCGACGGTTCGACACAGGATATCGACTTACCGACAATTTTCGGCAATCTATTTATACTCTATACCCCGCCACTACAATAAAAAGAAGTTACCCTCACGGCAACTTCTTTTCCATATACCCCATCCAGTACCAACCAGATTATATCAGCGATTTTTCAAATATATCGACGATTTCTCCACTTATATCAGCGATTTTTTCATTATATCGACGATTCGACACAGGATATCGACTTACCGACATCTTTCGACACTAAAGACGCTCAACATACCCTATCCCCCAAGCAATTTACTGCCGAACTCTACGATTAAAAAGATAATTAATAAGATCGCGAGTATTTTTAATGCTACATATGCCACTTTAAAAACAACATAAATGAGCAAGACGATTAAAATAATCGTTAAAATTTCCATCTAGAATTCCTCCAAGCTTTGCTCTTCTTATCTTATTTTACTCGCCCCACACTTTTTATGGAACGGCATAAGACGACATAGAAAAAAGAGGATACCTCACCCATCGTAAGATACCCTCTCTTTCAGCTGCTCAAACCATTCTCTCTCTAATTGTAAATATCCCATTTCACTCTTCTCGGCGCTCTTCAATTCTTTATCCGCTTTCCTCATATAAACGTTGGAAGCTTCCATATCGCCCTCTAAATATTTAATAATTCCTTGTGTACGGTAATATCCGTTTAAATCCATTTTGGTGATAGCTTTTGCATGTTCCTTTGCTTCTTGCAAAGAAAGACTATGAATCTGATAAAGGGCTTTATATAAAAGGTACCAACTATGAAAACTACTAACGAAAAACTTATTTTCTTTCGTTACAGGTAGTTGAACAATTTGTTTTATATACGGTACAGCTCTTTCCATTCCCTCTTGATCCGCACGAGCCAAAAAGACGAGCATAAGTCTACTCATTATCTCTCTTATCCCTTTATTCTCTTTTATTTTTTCCTCACTCAGTTCTACCAATCTTTCATCCCAATCTCTCGGTCTTTTATAACTAAATAACTCACTCGATATTTGAATCTCATATAAATGATTTCTAGCTCTTTCATCATCTTTAATTAAAATAAGAAATTGCATCCCATCACTCATAAGCGTTCCTTTTATCGGCACAATTGTAACTGCAAAGATTGCAAAATGGAAAAAGGAAAAATATAAAAGATATTGATAATAACTCACCATATATATGTAACCTGAAGTAATACCAAATAATAAACTCGTAATCGGTCCACCTAAAGTAAGCCATGCCCACTTTTTCGAAAGGTTCGGTGTCTCTATAGAAGGCGGTACTAGTGTTGCAACGCCTCCAAAGTACGCCCATAATTTATTTTCTCGAATGCGTACTTTCCCCTTCTCTTTTTGAACAGTAATGGGTCCTACTGTCATAAATTTAAAATTCAAACCACCTATTACACCGAATACTACATGCCCTAGCTCATGAATGGCTAATACTAACAATGAAATTCCAACTATTTCCCATAGGTTCAAAATTACTTCTAATTTCCCAGTTCGGATTACTCCGTATAAAATGGACAAAACTAACGCCGCCGTCATAGTACCAGCTGGCCTTCTTAAAATATCCACCTTTTTCTCCCCTTAATAAATCATTTTTCTATGCATTTCGTACATATATGTTCCAACATGTAAAACCCAAACGAACGAAATCATAATGACCATAAAATAATCTTTCCCATCTAAAAGTACATAAGCAATTGCCACTAACCATGCACAGGCAAGTGTCATATTTGTATATTGATATGCCTTATATCCCGCCTCATGAACAATTTGTTTTTGTCCTTCATCTGCATTCTTTGCCCACATTTCCATTGACTGAGAATACGTAACACTCTGTTCTGGATATAAAGCGTTATACCTTTTCCTCATTACAGACCCTAACCAAGTTATAGTAATAAAGCACACTGTAGATACCACAATACTTACACTAACAAAGAGCAAGCTCCCTTCTTTTGTATACGTTCTATAAAACGCAATAACTGAGCAAACAAACCATGATGGAATAATAATTTCCATTACTCGAAAATAAATAAGCACTATCCCTAACCTTCGTCCCTTAACATTTTCTTCTTCATCTTTCGTTTGTGCGAGTACTCTTGTACGCTTCCAAATATAATATATAGCTATTACGCCAAATAAACTCATCATGCCAATGCTAATAACAGGGGATATTTTACTAGTTCCCTCTGTTGCACTATCCCCTACTACATACCCTATGAACCCGCCACATATCACTCCTGCTAACAGCTTCAGTATAGCCAACATTTTCCCCTTTACTTTACCCTTCACCATCATCTTCCCCCTCCACTAACGTAAATATTTCCTCCACCGGTACATTGAAAATTTGTGCGATTTTTAACGACAATACGATAGATGGTGCATAATCCCCGCGCTCAATTAAACTAATCGTTTGCCGCGATGATCCAATCGCTTTCCCCAAATCCCCTTGTGATAAACGATGCTTTGCTCGCAATTCCCTCACTCGATTTTGAAGCTTCATGTCTTCCCTCTTTTTCATTTATTTAAATAAAATTGTAAATAATATCCTTATTATTGTCAATTATAATTGTCATTTTGACGTTAATAATTGACAAGATAATCTATAAATTTTTAAACAGGTAAACAAAAACTTATTAAAATAAAAAAGGCAGTGCATCTGCACTGCCTTCCTAAATTCTGACATAGAATGGATTCCATATTAACTTGCGTTTTGTAATAATGCTCGTTTTAACTGTTTACGGAAACGAACTCCTAACGTAATTGCTACAATCGCAATCACTCCAAAAATAATTTTACCGATATGACCTTCTAGCGCTCCAAAAATATCATGTAAATTGCCACCTAGCCAGTAACCACCGATTAAGAAGAATGATACCCAAAATAGAGCACCTGAGTAAATTGTAATTGCAAAACGGCGGAACGGTAAGTTAATAATTCCCGCAAAGTATCCTGTAAAGTGACGTACACCAGGAATAAAGAAACCGATAAAAATCAAGAAGTATCCATACTTATCAAACCACATTCTTGTTAAGTCGATTTTTCTTTGTGTTAAAAATACGTATTTCCCATACTTTTGAACAAAGGGCATTCCTAATTTATTTCCTAAAAAGTATTGGATCGTCATTCCTACACTTGTCCCAATGAAGGATAGGATAATTAAAATCGGTAAACTTAAATCACCCTTATGTGCTAAAAATCCCGCATATGCTAACGTTGGCTCTCCCGGAAACGGAAGTGCAATATATTCTAACAGCAAACCAACAAGTACAACATAGTACCCGTATTGCTGAAATAATTCATGAATCCATTCCATGTCATCTCTCCTTTCGATCACGTGCAACTTCTTACTAATATTGTATAAAAAAATTGTCGAAATAACTATCACAATAGCTTACATTTTTATTACATTTTTGTAAGGCTCTCACTAAACTTTTACGTTCTTTATTTACTTTCATTTTCAGACAACTTAACAAGTATATAACGTGAGAAACCAAGGCCTTAATATGCATTTTTTAACACTTAAAAATCGTTATATTTTGTTCTTAATAAAAAACCACTACAAACTCATACGAACTTCATATTAGCTTCATATACGTATTGTAAGATTATATCGGAATTTGTTTAAAAATTTAACTAATATATGACTAAACATTAATTTGAATAAATATTAATCGCTTTTCGAAATTGAAAAAAGGGTGAATACGAAATGGAAGCTTATAAGATGCACGATTTTATTAATACAAATGTTGAATCTCACCAAAATGAAACCGTTTTTAATTTACACATATGTGAAACAAATGAATTTGACGTAAGTTTAACAAAGTCTACAACACTGTCTTTTATCGTTTCAAAAAAGAACATTAAGATTGTTACGAAAAAATGGATTAATTCAAATCAAGAAAGCATGATTGGCAAAAGCTACATCATTCCAACGAAAGCTTTTCACTACTTCTTACCAATTATTTCTGAAACGGAAGATGAATTAAATATTCAAGTTCAAAGTTTTGGACTACATGGCGAACTTTTATTAAATGAAAGATTACTTATTGATAAAAACAACAAACACAATGCCAAAATTACTACTTTCTTTGAAACATTAGATGAAAATGTAAATAAAGTATTACGAGGATTGCAAATTCATTGTATGTAAGACTATTACAATAGTAAAAAGGAGAATATAATGAAAAAACTATTATTAGGCGCACTATTATCATTAGGATTTTTAACTATTCCATTCACAAATGCTGAGGCAGCTACAACGAAAGATCAACTGATTGTAAACACACAGTTAAATAAAATGGATTATTATCAAAACGGAAAATTCATAAAGAGTTTTACTGTCGCTACTGGAAAAGCAGCTACTCCTACACCTAAAGGTACTTTCCAAATCGTAAATAAAATTAAAAATCGTCCTTATTACACAGGCAAAATTAAAGGCGGCGATCCACGTAATCCGCTTGGTGACCGTTGGCTCGGACTAAACATGGCAGGAACTTACGGAACAACTTATGCGATTCATGGTACGAACAATAATCAGGCAATTGGTAAGTGGACAACACTAGGTTGTATTCGTATGTATAACAATGATATACACTGGTTATTTGAGCGTATTCCCCAGCAAGCTACTGTCACTGTAAAATAACCTCAAAGCGCGATTTACGTGTAGCCAAGAATTTTATGTCTTGGCTTATTTTATTTCTTCATTTACAGTAGCAAAACAACTGTATTTACATATATAATAGGAATAGATTGTGTTAGGTAACATCCAAACATTGATAAACATGGATATTAAAATTATACAGTTATAATATTTTATAAATTTTATAATACATACTATAATAGAATTACTGTAATTCTTAAATATTCAGTTTCACTAAACAACTCCCCTTGCTACTTTCATGATTATTTTATGGCGGGGGCTTATTATATGTATAAACAATCTGAGTCATCGAAAAAATGATGAATTCGAATATTGCAGTAAAAAGCGTTATTTAGGAGGTGTTACTATGACGCATATACTGGTGATTGAAGACAACCCAGATATACAAGAACTAATTCGTGAATTTCTAATGGCACAAAACTTTACTGTTGATGTCGTTGGTGCTGGAACAGAAGGTATACTTCTTTTCCAAAAAAATTCATACGATCTTGTCCTCCTTGATGTGATGTTACCAGATATAGATGGCTATAGTATTTGTAAAATTATGCGAGGACAATCTGATGTACCAATCATTATGTTAACAGGCTTACATAATGAAGAAAGTGAAATTAAAGGATTTGAATTAGGTATTGATGACTATATTACGAAACCGTTCCATTACACCGTATTTATTAAACGTGTAGAAGCTGTATTAAGAAGGGCAGCAACGAAGGAAGCCGAAGCTGCGACTATACTACAATTCCATGAATTGATGTTAAATTCTACAGCATACGCCGCTTATGTTCATGGTAATCAAATTGAATTGACAACAAAAGAATTTGAAATTATTTATACTTTACTGCAAAATCGAGGAAAAGTATTATCAAGAAGTGATTTGTTGAATAAGGTATGGGGCTATGAACATTATGGTGATGTAAGAGTTATAGATACACATATTAAAAACTTACGAAAAAAATTAGGAATTCCTTATATTAAAACGGTGAAAGGCATTGGCTACAAAATCGAATCGTAGCAAAGACAACATCACCAAAAATATTTTCATCAAAACCTTATTATTTTGTATTCTTTTATCACTTTGTCTTTATCAAGTTATTTACTTCTTAGCTTCAAACTACGATAAAGAACGTTTTGCGAAAGAAAATGGAACGCATACTACAGAACAAGCGGATTCAGATAAACAAAACGATCAAAGTAAAACGAATCAAAATAAAGCTGTATCACAGGGGGACATGTTTAATTTCCAATCTGCTATTATAGATTATAATTCTCTCTCTACAGCTATCAATCACCTTTTGCAGCCTAGCCAAACTGCAAAAGCAAAAGAACATGCTCAAAATATTTCGGGGGAAAATAGCGCTTCTGCTCCATCTACAGAAATGGAAAAGCAAGTCGCTACTAATGATGCCTTACATAAACAAAATGCAGCAAGTAAAGCAAATGATGCACAAGATAATCCAAAATTAACAGATGTACTGCAACAATTAGCTCCACATATTGGCGCAACAATGCTTGCACTCTCTCTGCTCGGATCTTTAATTTATGCAAAACTAATTGCTAAACCTTTTCAATATATGAGTGATGCTTTAAAAGATATTATGAATCTTGATTTCTCAGATAAAAAGCTACTCAACAAAAATACGGATCAAACAGATTTTAATTTACAAGTAGCTGCTTCACAAGTACCAAATATAGTGAAGAATTTACATGCAAGCAATCAAGATTTAAGAAATGAACTCAAAAAGGAACAACAATTAGAACAATCTCGTAAAGAATTTATGTCTATGGTTTCCCATGAATTAAAAACACCAATCGCAGCCGTTATGGGACAACTAGATGGCATGATTCACGGAATTGGAGCTTATAAAGATAGAGATAAATATTTAAAACGTTCCTATGAAATGATGCAAGACATTAACATATTAACGGAAAAAATGTCGGAATTATCCAAAATACAAAACCCTCAATTTAAACCTGATTTAAAAGTTATCTCATTAACTAATATTATTGAGGATGTTATGAAGAAAGTAGATTATTTCGTATCTGTAAAGCAGTTAAATGTTCAATCTAACATTAAACAAGATGTACAAGTTTTAGCTGATCCTAAATTTATTCAAACTGCCATTTTTAACATTATTTCAAATGCAATTCATTATACAATTGACCATCAGCATGTATATATAAAGCTTTATGAAAAGCCAAACGGTTACGCATTAGAAGTATTAAATACAGGTTCACAAATAGATGAGGATAAACTTGCTCATTTATTTGAGCCATTCTATCGCGCAAACCCTGACAAACACGGCTTAGTACAAGGTAGTGGTCTTGGGTTATACATTGTAAAACAAATACTAGATAAACATCAATTTCCTTATGGTATACAAAACACGCCTCAAGGTGTAAAATGTTCTATTGTATTCCCAAAAGCAATGTAAAAACCTACTACAATTTCATATCCCAAATTCATACTTCGTATGAGTGGCGGAATTTTGTAGAGTATATGACTCTGTTTCGTTCGCCCGTTATCCTTATTTGGATAGCGGGCGTTTTTTATTATGTAAAAGGAGGATTTTCATGGAGAAATTTAAGTATTCATTACTCGTTTTATTCGGAGCTTGTAGCTACGGCGTACTTTCAACTATTTTCAAACTCGGATTCATTAATGGATTTTCAGCACATCAACTATTAGGAGGACAATATGTCTTCGGATGGATTGGTCTTCTTCTGCTCGTTCTTTTCGTTTCACGTCATAAAGTAACAAAAAAGCAATTCTTTTCCTTACTAACAGTTGGCACAACGATGAGTATGACCGGTATCTTCTACGCTATTTCTGTAGAAGAACTACCAGCATCTATCGCTGTCGTCCTACTTTTCCAGTTCACATGGATTGGTGTCGTTATTGAAGCAATTGCAAACCGAACATTTCCAAGCCGTGAGAAAGTTATATCTATCATTATTTTATTTGCTGGAACATTGTTTGCAGGCGGTGTCTTTGAAGGTCTCGGACAAAACTTTTCCACGAAAGGTATGATCTTTGGTCTATTAGCCGCTGTCTCTTTTTCATTCTATGTTTTCGCCAGTGGGCGTGTTGCTACAGAAGTTCCGCCTTATACGAAAAGCTTTCTTATGACAACAAGCGCTACGCTTATCGTATGCCTATTCTTCCCGCCAACCTTTTTAACAGATGGTGCCCTGCAAGCTGGCCTATGGAAATATGCTTTCTTCCTCGGATTATTCGGCGTTGTCGTACCTGTCATTTGTTTTTCGATTGGCGTACCGAAAGTAGGAACAGGACTTGGTACAATACTAGGTGCAGCTGAATTACCAACAGCCATTATTGCTTCTATTACACTTGTACATGAAGTCGTAACGTTCATGCAGTGGATTGGGATTATCGTTATATTACTTGGGATTTTCACTCCTCAACTTCTTACAGCTAGGAAAGAAAAAAAACGTAATCGCGTGTATAGTGCTTAAAAATATTAACTTGCTTATAAATGGAAATAAAGTTACAATGTGGTATAATTTCAAATCTATTTGGAGGTATAAATGACTATTTTAAGCGTAGCCTTTTTTGCCATTATGTGTATCTTCTTCCTAATAAGATATATGAAAGAAAAGAAATTTTACGATGTGCTCGTCATTCCTATTTGCATATATTCTGGAGCAGTCAAAACCCCTTTGGTGGAGTACTTAAACTTTAATACCACATTCAAAATAACATATGATATTGCAGCTATTATTCTCGTAATCCTTGCCATGCTTTTCTTCTTAAAGGATAAGAAAGAGAATCCTACTGCATAACAAAAGACCTTTCATTTACTTGAAAGGTCTTTTTCTCTATCTCACTTTACCGCTCCATATAGCTTTTCTAACTCACGCTCAATTTGTTTCACATCAATCCGTTCAAATAGTGGTTGCACGCTATCAATTCTACTTGGCAACGTATGTTGAGGCTCCCAATTTCGGTTCACAATCGATAATGTGTTTCTAATTCTTTCACTTGAAAATGGTAAAAACGGTTCAAGGAGATTTGCGAAATTAGCGATGAGATACACACAGTTATAAATCGTTTCTTCGCATAAAACTGGATCATCCTTCCTTTGTTTCCAAGGCTGCCTCTCATCAAAGTATTTATTTGCAAAACGTACTGCATCAAATATTGATTCTAGCGCTACCTTAAATTTAGTTTGCTCAATCGCCTCTCCTACATGTTTATATAATCCTTCTACTTTATCTTTCAGCTCTACATCAATACTTCCCTTCGGCACGATACCACCATAATATTTTTCAATAAATTTTAATGTCCGGTTTACAAAGTTTCCGTATGCCCCTAACAATTCACTATTATGACTGTAAATAAATTCCCGCCATGAAAAGTCAGTATCACGATTTTCTGGTGCGTTGACGGTTAAAAAGTAACGAATAGAATCTGGATCATAGCGTTCTAATATGTCAGGCACCCATACCGCCCAGTTTTTACTTGTAGATAATTTTCTTTTTTCCACTGTTAAATATTCATTTGAAACGATATGACGAGGAATTGCCCCTTCTCCTATTCCAAGCAATACCGCTGGCCAAATGACGGAATGAAACGGAATATTATCCTTTCCGTGTACATAATATGTTTTCGCTTCGCTATCCCAAAACTCTTGATCATCTTCCCCTGTTTTTTCAGCCCAATGTTTACTCGCTGAATAATAGCCTGTCACTGCTTCAATCCATACGTAAATTTTCTTATCTTCATACCCTTCTACTGGAATTGGTACCCCAATTGGTAAATCACGTGATACAGCCCTATCTAGTAATCCTTCCTTTACATATCTCTCTGTTAGTTGAATCGCATTGTCGCGCCATGTTCCTGTTTGTTTGGCGTTTTCTACAGCCGTTTTGATTTGCTCCTGAAATGTATGCAATGCAAAATAGAAATGCTCTGTTTCCTGTACGGATGGTGTACTACCACATAACTTACATTTCTTTTCTAACAAATCGAGTGGATCTAAAATAGCTGAACACGCATCGCATTGATCTCCTCTTGCTGCTTCATGGCAATGCGGACATATCCCTTCCACATAACGATCAGGTAAAAATTGTGTACACGTTTCGCAATATGCTTGTTCCACTGTTTTTTTATAAATATGTCCCTCTTCTAATAAACGTAAAAAAACATTTTGAACCGTTTCATGATGGTGCTCACTATCTGTACGTGTATAGCAATCATACGTAAAACCAAGGCTACGGAAACATCGCTGAAACTCTTCATGATACTGATCAGCAATTTCCTTCGCCGTCACACCTTCTTGTTTTGCCCGAATTGCAATTGGTGTTCCATTACAATCACTTCCCGAAACATACAAAACATTCTCACCTTTTGCCCGATAATAACGTGCTAAAATATCTCCAGGTAACAAACTCGCAATATGTCCAAGATGTAACGAACCATTTGCATACGGCCAAGCGCCTCCAATAAAAATACTCATCTTACATTCCTCCTTTAAAATATAAAAAGCCCCGCCCTTATCTAAAAAAAGATAAGGGCGGGGCTGTATAAACAGTCGCGGTACCACCTTATTTCGCCAATTACTCACATAATTAGCCTTAACAAGTACGGAGCTATATGCTCTTATACTGTGGTTTTGATAACGAGTACCAACTCTCGTCGCCGCCTACTATTATCATTTGATAAGTTCAGGACGAAGCTCAAAGGCCATTGTTCAAATGAATATTCTTGCTTCTTCTCAGCTACCGAAGCTCTCTGGAAAGAATGTGTTCATCCTACTTTTCCTTTTCAACGCTTTTACGTATAACAAGTATTGTACGACTTAATTACAGAAAAATCAAACTTTTATCTAGAAAGAAAAGGAAATTCCATCCCCCTGCCGAATACCTATACGTTCACAAAAGGAGTGATATAATTGAATCAAAAACAACTAAGCACACGTAATGAAAAAAGCTGGAATGCAGCTGCTTATGAAGCTTGGACGAATCGTCACGGGGCACCAGCTGATTATGCGAAAAAAATCATAGAAGACCCTATGCGTGAGGTAGATCACTATTTACCTTACATACAATCTCCGAAAGGAAAACGTATTATTAATTTACTCGGGTCAAAAGGAAATAAAGCTGTTGCTCTCGCTCTTTTAGGAGCTGACGTAACAGTTGTTGATATTTCAGCAAGTAATGCAAAATATGCAAATGAACTTGCGGACGCAGCCGGTGTCTCTATCGAATATGTCGTTTCTGATGTATTACATGTGCAGCTCTCCGAATCATTTGATATCGTATTGCTGGAACTCGGTGTACTCCATTATTTTTTAGATTTAAAACCGCTCTTTCAAAAAATTGCTACTTTACTTAAAGAAGATGGAATGCTGATCCTTCGTGACTATCACCCTGTTTATACTAAATTATTAGGAGTCGACCACCCATCATTTCAGGCCAATGGAAATTATTTTGATAAAGAATTAATTGAAGAGGATGTTGCTTATAGCATCCTTCTTACAGAAGCGCAGAAAGAATCGTTACCTAAAACAACCATCCGCCGCTGGACGCTAGGAGAAATTGTTACAACACTTGCAGAAGAACATTTTAAAATTGAAAAACTAGTTGAAGAACACGGGCCTCATCAAAGATGGGTCTTCCCTTCTACTGCACCGGAAGGAATGGAAGAGCGTGTACCGGGTCTCTATACATTAATTGCGACATCATGCAAAAAAGGATCCCTTCACGGATAGGATCCTTTTTGCATGCTCACGCATATAAGTTGAGGTTGGAGATTACCATAATTCTGTAGAATAGGACACAAGATATTTCAACATTTCGTCTCTGACTTACGTCGTCAAAAAGGGGTATGACCAACATAACGAAGAGTAATGTCTTTAGTTGATACTGATAATCGTTATCAACTAATTAGAAGTATACATGATGTTATTTCAAATTACAATAGCATTTCTTATTTTTATTTATGAATTTTTTGATATGCAAATGTATACATTTTAAGAACATTTACTCATATGAATCTGCCATATTCCATTATCTGCTATAATTTTTATTGAACAGATTAATAACTTCATAATGATGTTTTTATTAATTCTGCTCTAAATATTTATAAATTATAATAAACAGTTTTTAAAAGGCAGGGGTAACGATGAAATATGTTAGTATTCGAAAAAAACTACTGTTCACACTCTTAAGCATTTCTTCTTTATTTAGCATTGCTCTTATTGTTATTCTTTCATTCGCTATGAGCCAAGCGAGCGAAATTGAAACGTTAAAAAATGATGTTTCCAAAAGAGCAACCATTTTAAAAGAACGTGGCGATTGGTTCCAAGCACAAGTTGCTGGTTTACAAGAATATTTACTGTCACATGATCAAAAAGGATTGGATAAATTCAACCGAGAAGGAAAAAAACTAGCTGATACGAGAGAAAAAGTAACCAGTGATAAAAAACTTTCGGAAGGAATGAAAGAAGCCATTTTAATGGGCGGAAAATGGCGAAGCGTCATAGATAATGAAGTCCTCCCTCTCGCTCGCGAAGGAAAATGGGACGAAGCATCTAAAATCGCTTTAGCTCAAACTGATTACGTAAACGACCTTTTAAGTCGTTTTACGAAATATGCAAATGAAGAAAATGATAAACGTGACGCATTAATTGCTGACGTAGAATCTTCTTCATCTCTTATTCAATATATTATTTTCTTCTCACTTATTACATGTACAATAACATCTATTTTATTAGCATGGTGGTTCTCTGGTAAGCTCGTTAAACCGATACGACAAATTGATGAGAAATTAAAAGAATTAGCTTCGCAAGATGGTGATTTAACTGCTAGATTGCATGTAACGAGTAAAGATGAAATCGGTGATATCGCCAATTCCTTTAATCAAATGCTCGCTAATTTACAACGTATAATAAAACAAGTGCAACAAACATCAACAAGTGTAAAAGAAGCATCTGAAAATGTGTTTATCGAAACAACTGCTTCTATGGAAAATACCGCCAAGACTGAAGAGACTATGAATGCTCTTGAGCATAATATTCGTTCACAAGTTTCCAGCATCGAAGAAAGTTCAACTGCAATGGACGATATGGCAACGAGTGTTCAGCGTATTGCAGAATCCGCCTCTTCTGTTGCTAGCCTAGCTGTTACAACATCAGAAAAAGCAGATAGTGGGAATAAAGTCATTGAGAAATCTATTACACAAATGCATACCATTAACGAAGCTGTTAACGCTACATCGCAAGTAGTAGAGCGACTCATTACACATACAAATCATATTGATACTGCTCTTCAATCCATTTCTAATATCGCAGAACAAACGAATTTACTCGCTTTAAATGCTTCTATTGAAGCCGCACGTGCTGGTGAACATGGAAAAGGCTTCGCTGTTGTTGCCGATGAAGTTCGAAAACTTGCTGAACAATCTCAGCTAGCAGCAACTGATATTAACCATTTACTTCATCAAATTCAAGCAGATACAAAAATAGCAAATGAAATGATGACGCAAGGTCAATCAGAGGCTTCTGAAGGCATTACAGTCATTCGTACTGCTGGATCTTCATTCTCAGAAATTGTTAACCACATTAACAAAGTTTCTACACAAATGCAGGAGGTGTCTGCAACTGCTGAAGAAATGGCCGCAAGTTCTGAAGAAATGAACGCAGCTTTAAATAACATCGCTTCTATTTCAAATGAGGTTGCCGCCGAAACATCACAAACAGCAACTTCAGCTGGTGACCAAGTAAACAAAATGAGTGTCGTCGCTAAAAAAGCATCTGAAATGAAAACGACTGTGCAAGAACTTGAAGTTCTCGTTTCTCATTTCAAGACAAACGTTTAAAGCAAAATTTTCATTTATACTTCTATGAGCTCCAAGGTTTTAAAAAGAGAGATTTACAGTCTCTCTTTTTCACTTTAAAATATTTCTTTCTATCTCCCATTCCGTCTGCTATAATTCCTAAAGGAAAGAAGAAAGCTTTGTTCCATCTGGAGTAAAGCTTTCTTTCAATTTTTTAAATTTATTAATTCTAATACTAAGATTTCACAAAGGAGGCTTTTTATCATATGAATTTTATTAGCATTCGAAAAAAACTAATGTTTATGATGGGAACGATTTGCGCTTTATTTGGCATCGCCTTAGCTTTTATTTTATTTTATTTTTTACCATGGATCAATCTCGTCAAACTGAAGCATTACAAAAAGAAATCTCTCCTCTTGCAACACAATTAAAAGAGCGCGGAGATGCTTATCAAGTACAGCTCTCTGCTTTAAGAGGTTATTTATTACAACATGATCAGGTCGAATTAGACAAATTTAACTCGATGAGTAAACTTCTTGAAGATAAGAAAGAGCAACTTCTTTCAAATCCTAACCTTTCTGAATCTGTAAAAAATACAATGGAATCAGGATCCACTTGGAGAAAATTCATTGAAGAGAAAGTTTTCCCTCTTGCAAAAGAACAAAAGTGGGAAGAGGCACTACAAGTAGCTTATGCAGAAAATAATACTGTATATAAAGTAATTGGTGACTTCACAAATTACAGTAATGAACAGGCTAAATTACGTGATCAATCTATTAAAAAAATTGATCAATCTTCACTACAAATTGAATATGTTGTCTTCTTATCACTTATTATTTGCATTATCGTAGCTATTACTCTTGCATGGTGGTTCTCTGGTAAACTTGTAAAACCAATTCAACAAATTGATAGTAAACTAAAAGAATTATCATCTCAAGAAGGTGACTTAACAGCCCGCCTACAAGTAAACAGTAATGATGAAATTGGTACGATCGCAACATCATTTAATAAAATGTTAGAAAACCTACAACATATCATTAATCGTGTTCAAAAAACATCTGTAGAAGTACAAAACGCTTCTGAAAACATGCTAGAAAAGACGAATATATCACGCGAGGCAACGATAAAAGTTCAAAGCACAATGTCCAACTTAAATGAGAGTATTCAATCACAAGCCGCTAGCATGGAAGAAAGCTCAACTGCAATGGACGATATGGCAGTAAGTGTTCAGCGCATTGCTGAATCTGCCACATCTGTAACTGAACTTGCTGTAGCTACATCTGAACAAGCTAACGATGGAAATACTGTTATTCAAAAATCTGTTTCACAAATGACAACGATACACGACGCTGTAAATGCTACGTCAGAAGTGGTCGAACGTCTAATCACCCACACGAAGTATATTGATACAGCTGTACAATCTATTTCTAATATCGCGGAACAAACAAACTTACTTGCTTTAAATGCATCTATCGAAGCAGCTCGTGCTGGCGAACAAGGAAAAGGCTTCGCTGTCGTAGCTGACGAAGTTAGAAAACTTGCTGAACAATCTAAAACTGCTGCAACAGATATTAACCAATTACTACATCAAATTCAACAAGACACTGAAACTGCGAGCTCTATGATGTCACAAGGCCGTTCGGAAGCATCTGAAGGCATTCATGTCATTCGTGAAGCTGGAAATTCCTTCACAACAATTGTAGAACAAGTAAACAAAGTATCTACTCAAATGCAAGACATCTCAGCAACTGCTGAAGAAATGGCTGCAAGTGCTGAAGAAATGAACGCTTCACTGAATAACATCGCTTCTATTTCGACTGAAGTATCTAGTGAAACAGCGGCAACAGCACAATCTGCTGAGAAAAAAGTCGTTACGATGAATGAGATGACACAAACAGCTAAACAAATGAAACAAACAGTTGAAGAATTAGATCAACTCGTATCACATTTTAAAACTGAATAGCCATTCCAAAGATATTCCTCTTCCAAGAGGAATATTTTTTTGAGCTCATTTCCTGCACTTTATACATATATCCGTTATAATGAGAATCGATATCATTAATATGTAGGGGGTGCTACACATGTCACAACAAGCATTTGAAGAAAAGCTATATGCAAACTTAGAAGCTGTTATTGACCCTGAACTCGGTGTTGATATTATTAATCTTGGATTAGTTTATGACGTTACAGCAGATGAAAATAATAATGCTGTCATTACGATGACTATGACTTCTATCGGTTGTCCAATGGCTGGGCAAATTGTATCAGACGTAAAAAAAGTATTATCAACGAACGTACCTGAAGTCAATGAAATAGAAGTAAATGTCGTATGGAATCCGCCCTGGTCTAAAGAACGTATGTCACGTATGGCGAAAATCGCATTAGGTATTCGCGACTAAATACAGAAAGACCTGACATCCTAGTCAGGTCTTTTTCTCTTATTATTTTACGCCTACTGCATCATAAGCTTTCGTTACAGCTTGTACAGCTTTAGAGTTTTTACCATATAAATCTTCAGCTGACTGAAGTGCTGCTTGGCGCATCATCTTAAAGTCAGAGTTTGCAGTTAAATATTTCGTAAGAGCACGGTAATAAATTTTTTCTGTCGCTTCACGGCCTACTCCTGTTACTTTCACGCCGTAATGCTCCCCGCCTTCAGATACTAAGTATGCAGCTTTATTGTTAATACTACTGTTAATATGAACGCCGCCGTTATCAGCTGTTCCAGTGTAGCGTTTATTATAATGATCTGGGTAACCTTCACCTGGTTTTAATGGATTTGGAATAGACGCTGGATCTTTTAGAGAACGAAGTGCATCACCAGGTTTTCCAGGTGTATAAATGTCAGCACCTAAATCCCAGCTCTTCTTCTCAACCATGACACCCATAATATCAGATAACGATTCATTTAACGCACCTGACTCATTTTTATAAACAAGATTTGCTGTATGTTCCGTTACAGCATGCGTTAATTCGTGACCGATAACATCTAGTCCAGCAGATAATGGAATGAATGTTTTTCCATCGCCATCACCATACATCATTTGTACACCATTCCAAGCTGCGTTATTCCAGCTTTCTCCAACGTGAACAGTCGAAATAAGCTTCGCGCCTTTATCATCGAAAGAGTTACGATTAAATGTCTTTTTGTAGTAATCATATACTTTTCCTGCGTTTACATGCGCATCAACTGCAGCTTTATCTTCGAAGAACTTAGATTTACTTTCAACTTCTTCTCCTGTATATCCAAGCCATTGTGAGAATAAATTAAACAAGTTTTCATCCATATTTTCTGCATCAAACGTATGGATACCTTGTCCTCGTTTACCATCAAACAAGTTGAATTGTCCTGTTTTCTCATCTTGAGCAATTTCAAATGATTGTCTAGCTCCTAGTACTCCGTAACCAAATCCTGTAATGTGATCTACAGCGTTATATTTCTCAATCACATTTCCATTCGTTGCATCAACAAAGTAATGCCAATACCCTGGAGCTGGCTTTGAAATCGACGCTTTCACTAAGTATGCAAGATAGTAATTCCCATCTTTTTCATACACATATAAATCTTTTTTCACACCGTCATAATTCTTTACTTTACCAACTTCTTTTTCAATATCTGCCTTTGCAATTGTTTCTGCTTGCTCCGCACTAATCTTTGCAAATGCAGGAATATTTTTATCCTCTAAATTCGGAATAACTTGTCCGAAGAATGCTTTTACATTATTCTCTTTATCTAGTGTAACTGTTTGATCTGAACCGTACACAGGAATGTTATTATGTTTCTCAACTAGCTTCACGTGTGTTGTACCGGATTCAGCATCTTTTTCTTCCCCAACGACATTAAAGTGTTTATCAATATTTCCTGCTAATTTGAACATATCTTTCTTACTCTCTAAATATTGAAAGACCGTTTCTTTTTTATCTAGTCCTTCCGGTGCTTTCCATTCTTCACCTATGTATGCAGGCGTTTTAAATTCTTGATGGTATTGAATTTTTTGTTCTTCCGCTTTCGTTGTCGTTGCTCCAAATGTTCCAAATCCCCCGGCGATAACAGTTAACGCTAATGCTGATGAAATGACTTGCTTTTTCACTATAACATTCCCCATTCCCTAAAGATTTTTGACACTTTTATACAGTTCTTGGTTTTCAAGCGGATACCTTTACCTAAAATTTGAGAAAGTTTTTTCTGACAATTCCACTCAAAAAAAGAGGATATCCCATCGGACGTCCTCTTTTTTATAAACATTTTATTGCTTTTTCAATTCAATTGCTAAATAGTGTGATTGCTCTTTCGCTTCAATATGAATATCTTCTTCAATCGCTTCTGCTGCATCACGCATAACAAGTGTCTCACCATTGATTACACTACTACCTTCAATTTGTACAACATACAATTGACGGCCTTCTTTCACTGGAAAATGAATTTCTTTTCCTGCTTCTAACGATAAAGAATATAAATTCGCATCTTGATGAATTTGAATTGGTGCCCCGCCTTCTACTTGAGATACCATATGAAACCATTCATTTTCACGCTTGCTCCAATCAAATTTAAACTCACCATAGTTTGGCTTATGATCCTCACGGTCTGGTAAAATCCAAATTTGTAATAAACGTAATGTTTCATTTCCTAAATTATGCTCACTATGAAATACACCTGTGCCAGCACTCATATATTGAACATGTCCACGCTCAATTGTTCCGCGGTTCCCCATGCTATCTTCATGTGTTAAAGCACCGTCTACAACGTACGAAATGATTTCCATATCGCGGTGTGGATGCATATCAAAACCAGTTTGCGGTGCTACTAAGTCATCATTAATTACACGTAATGCACCAAAGTTCATGTTATTAGGATTATAGTAATTGGCAAAGGAAAAATGAAAATGTGTATTTAACCAACCGTGATTTGCTCTTCCCATATTTTTATGATCAACTTTTCTAAACATACCGTTCACCTCATATTATCTCGAATTCAAGATTTATTTTAAAATTTTTCTCACTGTAACTTTTTTAGTAATTGTAATAATTGATGTTGTTCTTCTACATTTAAATTTTGAAACTGCTCCGCTTGGAATGTTTCTTGAGGCGGGACGATTTCTTCATATAAAGCTCTTCCCTTTTCTGTTAATGAAATATATTTTGTAGTACCTTCTTGTTCACGACGAATCCACTCGAGCTGCTCCATTTTATTTAAAAGCTGCGTAATATTTCCCTTCGTAACAAATAGCTTATTTCCAAGCTCTTGCTGCGTTAAACGATCATGCCCTCCAACTTGAGCTAGTACATCAAACTGAGCGGCAGATACATTCCATTCTTTCAAATGCTGATTCGTCTCACGAATACTTTTGTTATAAAAACGTGATAAACGAAACCATAGGAGTAAACCTAGTCTATCTTCTGTTTTCATTTCATCACCTCGCTCGTTTCATACCATTAGTTTAGAACTAAACTTTATAAAAGTCAATTACTTATTTTTAGTAAGAAACAAAGAAAGCACAGCGTCATTTCTCCACTATGCTTTACATTAACTTTCTATTTTTATATTCATCTAACTTCCTCTCCGCGAACTTTCTCGCATCTTTCTCAATCCATCTATCTTCGTACAATTCACTTCCCACATATAATACTTCGCTCTTATGCTGCATTGCATGACGAAATTCATGCAGTAGTGTTTTAAGGACTTGCTCATACTCTTCCCACATACAAACAAAAATTAATTGTTTTTCTTTATGATAAAAACCACCTACCGGGAATAAAAATTCCTCTTCTTCTTCTCCTAATGATAAAAGGACATGATTCGCATCACACGTATCACAAAAAATAACCGGTGTTTTACATACTTCAATCAGTGAAAATAAATCGTCTCTAAGCCTTTTGACATCCCAAGGAAGCTCCGAATCCAACACATACCAATTCTCCACCTGTTGATATACATTTTGAAACTGGAGTTCCATTTCTCTTTATTCCCCTTTCCAAGCATCCTTTTTCTATATGTATGCCACAATATGGTAAATATTAAACGTATTCTTTCATCCTTGAAAAAATGCCAATCAAAAAGGAATCTATATCGACATAGATTCCTTTTCCGCAATCAATTTTTCATACATATCTTTTACTTTCATTTTTTTAATTTAGTTAGTCTTCGTATCCCACTTAAAGACTTTATTTAAAAATTTATATACATTCTTTGACTCTTTCGTCAGAAGTGGACCTAAGATAGATAGTATAAGCACGTATAGTGCTGAAAATGGCTTCAAGACTGACATTAAACCACCCGCGATACCAATATTGGCCATAATGATGGAGAATTCTCCTCTTGAAACGATTGTTAATCCAATATTTGTTGATGCTTTATGAGATAATCCAGCTTGTCTCCCAGCAATCATCCCTGCTATAAAGTTTCCGATGATTGTAAGAAGGACAGCACCTAACGTTAACCATATCGCTCCGCCCAGTGAGAACGGATCAATGCTTAATCCGAAACTGAAGAAGAAAATAGCTCCGAAAAAGTCTCTAAATGGAACAACGAGATGTTCAATTCTGTCACTATGCTCTGTCTCAGAGAAAACTAACCCTAAAAGAAGTGCTCCAATTGCTTCAGCAACGTGAATTGTTTCCGAGAATCCTGCAATAAAGAATAATGAAGCAAATACTACAATAATGAAAATTTCATCTGAACTAATATTGAGCAATTTATTTAATAACGGCGTCGCCTTTCTAGCTACAATAAAGAATAGAAGCATATATCCTAAAGCAATTCCGATTGAAGTAAGGGCACCTAAGAATGAAGCGTGATCCCCTAGAACTAATCCAGAAACGACTGATAAATATACAGCCAGGAATATATCTTCGAACATGATAATTCCTAAAATTAATTCGGTCTCATTATTACCAGTTCTTCTTAAATCCACTAACACCTTTGCAACGATAGCACTAGAAGAAATCGTAATAATCCCCGCAATAATTAAGATTTCTAGTAAAGGGAATCCCATTATAAATCCGTATAATAACCCAAGTGAAAAGTTAATTAAAATATAGATCGTTCCACCAATCGCAATAGAACGTCCAGATTTAATTAGTTTTTTCATTGAAAACTCTAGTCCTAGATAGAACAGAAGAAACAGAACGCCAATCCGTCCAAGAAACGAAATTACATTTGCACTTTCAATAAATTTGAAATCGATCACACCTATTGTCGGCGCATGTGGTCCCACTAGCATCCCAAGAACAATTAGAAACGGAATGACTGAGAATTTAAACTTTCCAGCAATTACTGCCGCAATTGCAACTAATACTAACGCTGTACCAACTTCAAAAATTAACGTATCCATCTAGTCAGTCCCCCTATTCGAAAGTAACTCATTAATAATTTTTTTAATTTCTTCTCTCTCGCCTGAAACTACAAGCATATCGCCTTCTTCAATTACCGTGTCTGGTCCTGGATTAAATAGCTTTTTCATATTCTTTTTCATAACTGCAATAATCGTTACGCTATATGTTTTTCTTATTTCCAGATCGCCGATTGTTTTTCCGATTGCTGGCGCAGCATTCTCTACTTTAAACCACTCAATCGCTAAACCTTCAAAGACCATTTCAACATTTTCTAATGCTCTAGGTTTATACACCATTCCACCTAATATTGCTGCAATTTGTCTTGCCTCTGAGTCGCGTAATGAAATACTTGAGATACTTTCTTCATGGTCTGAATCAAAATGATACATTTCTCTACGTCCGTCATCATGAATAACAATTACCATCTTTTCATTACCTTTCGTAACGATTTGAAATTTATAGCCAATACCCGGAAGTTCACTTTCTCTAATATTCATCTTTAGCTCCTCCTCGAATTTTATTTAAATTTTCTGTTTTTCTATCTTTTGTTCATCCAATCCATTTTAGAAATTCTAACCATTCAGGATACCTGTGATTTGGAAATCTTTTATTGTAATAATAAGTGGCTCCTAAAAAGATACTAAAAGATGTAATGATAAAACATATATTACTTCTCATTTTCAAACTCTCAAGGCTTACTTTCCATAAAGATTCTTCTTTCAAATCATCCCCTCTTTCTCGCTTTACATTTAGTTTTTTAAAATGTAAATAATTCTAAAAATATTATCATGTAACATAATCATAACACAAAATAGATTTAAGTAACATGATTTTTTAGAAAAATTGATTCTCGTATATTTTTTGCATATAATTTTCTTATTACGGAAAAAAGGAAGTGTATTATATGGTTGATATCTTTAGCAGATTCCTTGAGGTAACGAATAATATTTTATGGTCATATATTCTTATTGCAATGCTAATCGGCTTCGGTCTTTATTTCTCTTTTAAATTAAAATTTGTCCAAATTACTCATTTCGGTGAGATGGTCGGTTTAATTAGTAAAGGATTTAATCGAAAAGAAAAAAAGAAAGATAGCATCTCCCCGTTCCAAGCATTTTGCTTAAGTGCAGCTGCACGTATCGGTATCGGAAACTTAGCTGGTGTAGCATTAGCTATCTCAATGGGCGGACCTGGCGCAGTATTTTGGATGTGGTTTATCGCTATCCTTGGAGCAGCTACTAGTTTCGTAGAATGTACGCTCGCGCAAATTTATAAAGTAAAAGATGGAAGCAGATTCCGTGGTGGCCCAGCATATTATATGGAAAAAGGATTAAACAAACGCTGGATGGGTGTTTGGTTCTCACTTCTTATTACAGTTGCGTACGGATTAATTTTCAACTCTGTACAAGCAAACACAGTAACAATAGCATTTGAAAATGCTTTTGGACTAGAGCGAACGATCGTAGGAGCTCTATTAGCTTTATTAGTTGCAGTTATTATTTTCGGTGGTATTAAGAGCATTTCACGTATTACGGAAATGATTGTTCCTCCAATGGCAATCATTTATATTGGTGTGGCTATTTTTGTTGTTATTAACAACTTTACTATGTTACCAAGCATTTTTATGGAAATATTTAATGGCGCATTCGGTTTAGACCAAGCCATCGCTGGTGGTATTGGAGCAGCAATTAAATTCGGAATTCAGCGCGGTCTATTCGCAACAGAAGCAGGTATGGGTAGCTCCCCTAACGCAGCCGCAACATCAGATGTATCTCACCCTGTCAAACAAGGACTTGTTCAAGCGTTAGGTGTTTTCGTAGACACATTCTTAGTATGTACATCAACAGCATTTATCGTATTATGCTCTGGACTTTACAAAGGAACAAATTTACAGGGTATTGAATTAACACAAAATGCATTAAGTTCACAAATCGGACCATGGGCAAGCACTTTCTTAGCAATTATTATTTTCCTATTCGCGTTCAGTTCTTTACTAGGAAACTACTATTATGGTGAAACAAACATCGCATTTATTAAAGAAAGCAAAACTTGGTTAATGATTTATCGCGTTGCAGTTGTCGGAATGGTATTCTTCGGATCAATCGCTGCCCTTCAAACAGTTTGGAGCTTAGCTGATTTATTCATGGGACTAATGGTATTGACAAACTTAATTGCCATCTCATTCCTAAGCAAATTCGCCTACGCAGCATTAGTAGACTATATGAAGCAAAAGAAACAAGGAAAAGATCCTGTTTTCGTTGCAAGCTCTATCCCTGGCTTACAAAATACAGAGTGCTGGGATGGACAGGATGTAGAAGAGAATAAAAAAGCTGTATAACAACTAAACGGTGAAGCGGCTCGTTCAGAACAAGAGCTATATATCAAACAAAATCCCTATTACTCTACAGTAATAGGGATTTTTATTTACACAGTTCATAATTTGTTCAAATTAATTCCAGCAAAAGGGTTGATTTATACGAATTACTAGATTATAATAATTATAAATTAGTAATTGATATCACATAACAACTCAAAAGGAGATTGATCATAATGAACAAACAAGTAATCGAAGTATTAAACAAACAAGTAGCAGACTGGAGCGTTTTATTCACAAAACTACACAACTTCCATTGGTACGTAAAAGGACCTCAATTCTTCACATTACATGAGAAATTCGAAGAACTTTACACAGAATCAGCTACTCACATCGATGAAATTGCAGAACGTATTTTAGCAATTGGTGGCAAACCAGTAGCAACAATGAAAGAGTACCTAGAAATATCTTCTATTCAAGAAGCAGCATACGGAGAAACTGCAGAAGGGATGGTCGAAGCAATCATGAAAGACTACGAAATGATGCTAGTCGAACTGAAAAAAGGCATGGAAATCGCTCAAAACTCTGACGACGAAATGACATCTGACCTACTACTAGGCATCTACACAGAACTAGAAAAACACGCTTGGATGCTACGTGCGTTCTTGAATCAGTAATAGACTTTAAAGCGGAAGCGGCTTGCTCAGAATCGCAGGGCACTTCAAGCTCTCTTGCTTGAAGCGCTTTTTGCTTCGAGCAAGAGAGCGAAATGACCGGAGATTCTAGCTGCTGGAGCTGGATATTACTTAAAAGCGGAAGCGGCTCGTTCAGAGTCGCTTTTTTCTATGGAATGGTCGCGCGTGCTGGTACATGAAATTTATATCAACGATTTTCTCTATATATCGACGATTTTTCAAATATATCAACGATTTTTTCATTATATCGACGATTCGACATAGGATATCGACTTACCGACAAATCACGACAATATTAGCACCTCCCTATCCCCTACTTTCATCAATATATTACAATCTCTTTTATGTTAAAATATAGTAACATAGATTCAAAAAAAGCTTTTCCATATTCATCATTTACTACTTAAATGGCGGGAGTGGTTCAGTTGAAAGACTACTTAATTAGAGCATTTTTTGCATTAATAACAGTTGGGATTGTCTTACTTATAGCTAATATTTTCAACATACGTATCGAGGTGAAAGACTACGCTTTCCTCGTTGTAGTAGCAATTGGTGGCGGCTGGGGTGGCTGGTACTTGTATAAAAAACAAAGTAATCAAAATGATAAAGGCATTCCAAAGTAATACGGAATGCCTCCTTTTTATTTCCACCTATAATAAATAATGAAATTCAAACCGCTAATACAAACTATCCCAATAAACATATCAAACGACACCGAATCTCCACCTAAATTATACTCATCAACAATAAACCCAGACATAAACAACGTGATCGCCGAAACACCAACACACAATATCGAAATAAACCAAAGCGAAAACGCATTAATCAGTTCTTTCTTCTGTATTGAAACAATTAGCATAACAAGAATAGATGCTGCTAAAATACATTTAAAAACCGGCCTTAAAAACACGAATTCTTCCATCTATTTCTCCTTTTCCCAAAACATTACACCTTAACATTAACATATTTAACCAAATTAAAAACACATGTCTTTTGAAGATAAAATGACATGTGTTTCCAAAAATCTCTATACAATTGTATTATAATAATTGCTTCCACTTCGTTCCTAAAACAGGACGCTCGTAATTCTGTATTTCATGAATTAATTTATCGGCTGTCTCAGCTGAAACGATTAACTCTTTATTTGATGGATTCATGAATCCTTCTTCTGCTGCACGTTCAACCATTTGCAGAATTGGTCCATAAAAATCTTTTATGTTCAATAAACCAACTGGCTTATTATGTATACCAATTTGTGACCAACATACTGCTTCAAATAGCTCTTCAAACGTTCCATATCCGCCTGGTAGTGCAATAAAAGCATCCGCAAGCTCTGCCATTTTCGCTTTACGTTCATGCATCGTTTCTACTTCAATTAATTCTGTTAACCCTGTATGAACGATCTCTCCTCGGAATAGACCGCGCGGCATAACACCTGTTACACGACCACCTAAGCGAAGAACTTCGTTTGCTACTTCTCCCATTAATCCGACGCAAGAACCACCGTATACAAGCTCATAATCATTCTCAACAAACATTTTACCTAATTCAATTGCCTGCTCTTTGAACTCTGGTCTCTCCCCTAAATTGGAACCTGCAAACACACAAATCTTTCTCATCCTTACACCCCAAAACTATATATTGTTATGATACAATGAACATTGTACAACATATTGAGGGGATGAGAAAGAAATGGATATTGTCGCATTTGAAAGATGGGTTGAGGAATTTTACGAAAAACGAAGCTGGTCACAGTATAATGCCTTTATTCGGTTAAATTTCTTAACAGAGGAAGTTGGGGAAGTTTCACGCGTTGTTCGCGCAATCGAAATCGGTCGGGATCGTCCTGATGAAAACGTGAAAACAGAAGAAGAGCTAAAACAAGAACTAAAAGAAGAACTTGGTGATGTACTATCTAATCTTATTATTCTTTCGCAAAAATATGATTTGGACTTACAAGACATTATGGACGCACACGTCACAAAGCTTTCGAAAAGGTTCGAGACATCTAAATGAGAATATTATCAATTATGGTATAATATTCTTGTCACAATACTAAGGGGGATTTTATGTTATCAAAAAAATTGCACGACGCACTAAACGATCAAATGAACTTTGAATTTTACTCTGCCCACGCTTATATGGCAATGGCTGCTTACTGTACGGCGGAGAGCTATGATGGATTCGCTAACTTTTTCCTTGTACAAGCTGAAGAAGAACGTTTCCACGCAATGAAGCTTTACAACTACATTAATGACCGCGGTGAGCGCGCTATTATTACTGGATTTGATAATCCAAATAACGAATATGACTCTGTACTGAACGCTTTTGAAGTGGCACTTGAGCACGAGCGTGAAGTAACGAAACGTATTTACAACCTATCTGATATCGCCTGGGATGAGCGTGAACACGCAACAATTACATTCTTAAAATGGTTCGTCGATGAGCAAGTAGAAGAAGAAGCTTCATTCGATAGCATCATCCAAAAATTAAAACGTATTACAAGCGATTCAAACGCATTATTTATGCTAGATGCTGAATTAGAGAAACGTACATTTACGCCTCCAGCTGAGTAGTATTTCAATCACCTTAATGAATGGATTAAGGTGATTTTTTTATTTCTTCTCTAAGTTGAATAACCCTCGCCACATCCTTTTTATAGAGCCCAGAAACCTTTTCAACAAAGTCACTATGAGTAAAAGTTCCATCTCCTTCTTCTACTATGCTCAAATATCCATGTATCAATTTCAAAAACGCTCTAGCATCTTCTCCAGTTAAACGATTAATGTTATCTATAACCTCATCAAATTCCTTTAAACTATTCTGTTCTTTCACCCTAATTCCCCCTCTCCACACTATTTATCATACCAAAATAAAAAAGCCGTTCATCCCTCTAGGCGAGAGATAAACGACCTCTTTACTATTTATTAAAGCATAACCCCAACGATAACCGCTGATAATATACTTACTAACGTTGCACCGTATACAAGTTTTAATCCGAATGATGATACAACGTTTGCTTGTTTGCCATCGATACTCTTCGTTGCACCTGCGATAATTCCGATTGATGAGAAGTTCGCAAATGATACAAGGAAGATAGATAAAATACCTACTGTACGAGCTGATAAATCACCAGCTACTTTTCCAAGGTCAAGCATTGCAACGAATTCGTTCGTTACTAATTTCGTTGCCATAATTTGTCCTGCTGTTAGCATCTCTGATGTTGGGATACCCATTACGAATGCTAATGGTGAGAAAATGTATCCTAAAATGCTTTGGAATGTGATTCCGAAAATTGAATCGAACACACCATTAATTGCTGTAATTAATGCTACGAAACCAATTAACATCGCCGCTACTGTTACAGCGATAGAGAAACCAAGCATAATATATTCGCCTAACATTTCAAAGAATGTTTGCTTTTTATCTTCTTGTAATTCTAAAATGTCGTCTTCTTCTTTCACGTCATATGGATTAATAATATGAACGATAATGAATCCACTAAATAAGTTTAATACAAGTGCCGTTACTACATATTTTGGATCAATCATTTTCATATAAGAACCGACAATTGACATCGATACTGTAGACATGGAAGATGCACAAAGTGTGTATAAACGATTTTTCGGTAATTTGCTTAATTGATCTTTTACTGTAATGAATACTTCCCCTTGACCAACAATCGCAGCTGCTACTGCATTATATGATTCTAGTTTTCCTAAACCGTTCACTTTACTTAATAGGAAACCGACTGCACGAATGATAATCGGTAAAATTTTAATATGTTGTAAGATCCCAATTAATACTGCTAAGAAAATGATTGGTAATAATACCGTTAAGAAGAATGGTGCTTGTCCATCATTTGCTAGACCACCAAATACGAAATTAACCCCTGCTTCCGCAAATTTTAAAATAGCGCCAAACCCATCTGCAATCCCTTTTACTAATACAAATCCGACTTTTGTATTCAGTAAGAAATATGCAAGTACCAATTGAATGACAAGCATAAGTGCAATTGGTTTATATTTAATTTTCTTGCGATCTGAACTGATAAGGAACCCTAGTACAAATACTACAAGTAAACCGACTAGAAACATTACTATTTTCATATGTGAATCCTCCACTTCTCCCACGAGTTATTGGTCGTATAACGTATAACGTATAACGAATGACGTCTGACCATTGATGTTAAAAAATTTAAAACCTCTAAATACTATTCAACTGTTATCTAAAATCAGTAAGCGTTTACATAAATTGCAATTTATTAAAGGTAGCCTCTTCTCTCCTACCATACTTGAAAGTCTGAAATTGATACCACCTACAAATCAAATTGTAAGCGTTATCTAACTGAAAAGCAATATAAATTTAAAAAGATTTTTATATGTTAATATATTCCTAATTAATTGGTTTTTCTATGCAAATTTACCATAAAAAAATAGCCCTAGCTATGAGCTAGGACCATCTTTTTTATAACATAACACCAACGATAATCGCTGATAAAATACTTACTAATGTCGCACCGTACACAAGGCGTAGACCGAATGATGATACAACATTTGATTGATTTTCATCGATACCTTTCGTTGCACCTGCGATAATTCCGATTGATGAGAAGTTCGCAAATGATACAAGGAATACAGAAAGAATACCAACTGTACGAGCCGATAAATCACCAGCTACTTTTCCAAGATCAAGCATCGCAACAAATTCGTTTGATACTAATTTCGTTGCCATAATTTGTCCCGCTGTTACCATCTCTGCTTGCGGAATACCTATTACGAATGCTAATGGTGAGAAAATGTATCCTAAAATAGCTTGGAATGTAATACCGAACATAGAATCAAACAAGCTATTGATTGCTGTAATTAATGCTACGAAACCAAGTAACATCGCTGCTACCGTAATCGCGATTGTGAAACCAAGCATAATATATTCGCTTAGCATTTCAAAGAATGACTGTTTTTTCTTATTTTCTAATTTCAGTGTATCTTCTTCTTCTGTAATATCGTACGGGTTAATAATATGAATAATAATGAAACCACTAAATAAATTTAATACAAGTGCTGTTACTACATATTTTGGTTCGATCATTTTCATGTAAGAACCGACGATTGACATCGATACTGTCGACATAGAAGATGCACATAATGTATATAAACGGTGTTTTGGGATTTTACTTAATTGATCTTTTACTGTAATAAATACTTCCGCTTGCCCAACAATGGCAGCTGCTACTGCGTTATATGATTCTAATTTTCCTAGACCATTTACTTTACTTAACAACGTACCAATAGCACGAATAAATATCGGTAAAATTTTAAAGTGTTGCAGAATTCCAATTAAAACGGCAAAGAATACGATTGGTAATAACGCTGTTAAGAAGAATGAAACCTCTCCTTTATTAACAAGGCCACCAAATACGAAAACGATTCCAGCTTCTGCATATCCAAGAAGCGCGCCAAATCCATCTGAAATTCCTTTTACTAAAATATAACCAACTTGTGTATTTAATAAGAAATAAGATAATGCTAGCTGAATAATAAGCATAATTGCGATTGGTTTATACTTAATCTTCTTTCGATCGGAGCTTATAAGAAAACCGAGTACAAATACAACGAGTAATCCTACAAGAAACATAACAAACTTCATTAATAAAATCCTCCATTTAACTCTTCATTAACGTTGAACGTCTGACCACTAAAACAAGAAATAACCCGAACTTTCCATTTCCCCTCCAAAATCTTCAATCAGATAGGAAAAATCATAAAACCTCTTGTTTCAAAGGCATTTTCCATTCTAACATAAATCACAACTCATATCCGCACTTTTCTTTAAAAAATTACATTTTATTATAAAACACTCATTAATGTTCGTCTTTTACTACCGACAAATATCTGGATAAAACAAAAAATGAGCATCAAGTTTCACTTGATGCTCACCTCATTATACCGCTTTTTCTTTATCTGCTACTTGCTCTTCCCAGCACTCTGTATTTTTCAAACCTGGAATTGAATTCGCATAGAAGACTGGATCTTTTCCTTGTTTCTTTTGCTTTACATAATCTGATAATGCCGCAAAAGCGTACTTAGAAAGGAATACGATTGCCACTAAGTTAATAACAGCCATAATACCCATGAATAAATCTGCTAAATCCCAAACGATTTGAATTGTTGCTACAGAACCTAACATAACCATACCAAGTACAGCAATGCGGTAAGCTGTTAATAGCACTTTACTTCCATTTAAGAATTCAATATTCGTTTCACCATAGTAGTAGTTACCTACTAATGAACTAAATGCAAACAAGAAGATTGCAACTGCTACAAATATAGAAGCCCATGGACCGATATGTTGACTTAACGCTTGTTGCGTTAATTGAATACCATTTAAATCAGCTGCATTATGCACATCTGATAAAAGAATGATAAATGCTGTACAACTACAAATTAATAATGTATCTGTAAATACCCCTAAAGTTTGAATGAAACCTTGTTTAACTGGGTGCGTTACGTTTGCAGTCGCAGCCGCGTTCGGCGCACTACCCATACCTGCTTCATTTGAGAATAATCCGCGTTTTACCCCTAATAAAATCGCAGCACCTAATCCCCCGCCTACTACTTCTTTAATTCCGAAAGCATGTAAGAAAATTTCTTTAAATACATACGGAATTGCCGTAATGTTTGTTACAACAACGAATAATGCTACTGCTACATAAATAATCGCCATTACTGGAACAATCATTTCAACCGCGCGTGCAATTCGCTTTACTCCGCCAAAAATAATAACTGCAAGTAAACCAGCCATTACAAGACCTACTAATCTACTATCTGTTTTGAATGCCCCATCAAAAGCAGCTGCTACAGTATTAGATTGTACAGCGTTAAAAATTAATCCGAAACTTACTGTTATTAATACAGAGAAAATAGCTCCAAGCCAGCGCTTATTTAAACCCTTTTCCATATAATACGCTGGGCCACCACGGAACGTATTCCCATCTTTCACTTTATAAATTTGCGCTAATGTGCTCTCGACAAATGCAGAAGCACCCCCAATTACCGCGATTAACCACATCCAAAATACTGCTCCTGGACCACCTGCTGAAATTGCAATAGCTACACCAGCTAAGTTACCAGTACCTACACGAGAAGCTGTACTCATACAAAAAGCCTGGAATGATGATACACCACTCTTCTCTTTTTGTGCTTTCCTCGTTTTCGAACTCGCCCCATCCCCAAGCAATCGAATCATTTCACCGAAGTAACGAACTTGGACAAATTTCACACGAAATGAAAAGTAAAGTCCTAACCCAATTAACATCGCAATAATGATATATGACCAAAGGACATTATTTATATCCCCAATTACCTTAGCTAAAAAATCCATAATTGCATTGCCCCCTCTTCCTAACAATAAGAAAATTATATTCTAAAAACTCTTAGTAATCAAGAACTTTATGTTAGGTTTTCTAACATAAGTAGGTTAACTTACTTAACACATGTGTTTTTTTACGCAAAATTATAACTAGTACGCACATTTATCCAATACTAAATCACTCATCCTATGCGACCAGCCATACCTTTAAGACAGTACGTTCCCTACAAATAATATGAGAAATGAACAAACAAAAATTATATTAACAATTACCTCTCACCCTTTTCATCCTTTACTACAACAAAAAAGGCGAGCATCGAATTCAACTCGATGCTCGCCTTTTCATTTACACTGCTTTTTCTTTATCCGTTACCGCTGACTTATCCCAACACTCTGTATTCGTTAAACCAGAAATAGAATCTGCACGGAAGACTGGATCTTTTCCTTGTTTCTTTTGCCTTACATAGTCTGCCAATGCCGCATACGCAAATCGGCCAAGAAGTGTAATCGCAATTAAGTTTGTGATTACCATTAGACCCATAAATAAGTCTGCCATATTCCAAACAACTTGAAGCGTCGCAACAGAACCGAATAATACCATTCCCACTACCGCAATACGGTAAATTGTTAACCAAGTTTTACTTTGTTTAATGAATTCAATATTCGTTTCACCATAATAGTAGTTTCCTAAAAGTGAACTAAACGCAAATAAGAAAATAATAATCGCTAAGAAGCTACTTGCCCATGGGCCAATTTGTGAACTTAATGCATTTTGTGTTAGTTCAATACCTTCTAAATTCGTTGCTTTATATGCACCAGAACATAGTACGATAAATGCTGTTGATGTACATACTAAGAATGTATCTACTAATACGCCAATTGTTTGAATAAAACCTTGTTTTGCTGGATGCGTTACATCAGCTGTTGCTGCCGCGTTCGGCGCACTACCCATACCTGCTTCGTTCGCAAATAATCCGCGCTGAATACCATATTTCATCGCAGCACCGATACCGCCACCTACAGCTGAATCTAAACCGAATGCACCTTTAAAGATTTCTGTAAACACATCTGGTATTAAATAGAAGTTTTTAATGACCACGAAAATAGCTACCGCAATATAAATAAGCGCCATTGGCGGAACAATCATTTCCGACATACGTGCGATACTTTTTACACCACCAAAAATAATAACTGCAACTAATACAGCTAATACAATCCCAACAATATAACGTTCTAAACCAAATGCATTTTTAAACGCTAATGTAACTGTATTTGCTTGTACTGAGTTGAAAATTAAACCGTAACTAACTGTAATAAGGATAGAAAACCAAATTCCCATCCAACGTTTATTTAAACCTTTTTCCATATAATAAGCAGGACCACCACGGAAGCCACTGCCGTCTTTTACTTTATAAATTTGGGCAAGCGTACTTTCTACAAAACTTGAAGACGCCCCAATAATCGCAATAACCCACATCCAAAATACTGCTCCAGGTCCTCCCATAGAAATCGCTAAAGCTACCCCAGCTAAGTTACCGATACCAATACGGGCTGCTGAACTCATACAAAATGCTTGGAAAGAAGATACACTACCTTTTTTACGCGTCTTTCCAGTTAATCCATCACTCATTAATCGAATCATTTCCCCTAAATGAGTAATTTGTACGAATTTCAATTTAATAGAAAAATAAAGACCTAAACCAATTAACATTGCAATAAGAATATACGACCAAAGAATTGTATTCGTCGATGAAACGAATTGTTCCAAAATATTCATACAATTAACCCCTCCTTTTCTCCATAAAACGAATTATATTTAAAAAATATTTAAAAATCAAAATTTTTCGACAATTTTCGATTTCCAAATATTAGAGGTTTCATGACTCCTCTTTTTAGCAAATGTACATACTAAAACAAAAAACAAATTCCTAAACAACCCATTGACAAAAATACCAACCTGTAACTATAATGATTACAACAGGTTGTAACAAAACTAATTACAATACATTCATTCACTTTCAGATATACACTTTAACAAAACACTTTGGAGGGATTTATTATGAAAATCGGAATTATCGGAGCAACTGGTAAAGCAGGAAGTCGTATTTTAAAAGAAGCATTGGATCGCGGACATGAAGTAACTGCAATCGTAAGAAACGCTGCAAAAATTACAGAAGACAATGTAAAAGTTTTAGAGAAAGATGTATTCTCTCTTACATCTAACGACCTAGAGGCATTCGATGTAGTTGTCAATGCATTCGGCGCTCCAGCAGGCGAAGAACACCTTCACGTAGATGCAGGAAACGTACTTATTGAAGCTATGAAAGGTGCACCAAATACAAAATTACTTGTAGTTGGCGGCGCTGGAAGCTTATTTGTAGACGAAGAGAAAACAACACGTGTATTTGAAACGCCAGGTTTCCCGAAAGAATACCTTGCAACAGCTCAAAACCAAGGTAAAAACTTAGAAATTCTGCAACAAACTAACGATATTACTTGGACATTCATCAGCCCTTCTGCACTATTCGCATTAGGAAAACGCACTGGTTCTTATACAGCTGGCAAAGACAATCTTCTTGTGAACGCAAAAGGTGATAGCTACGTAAGTTACGAAGACTTCGCAGTAGCAGCACTTGATGAAATCGAAAATCCAAAACACGTAAACGAACGCTTCACAGTTGTTTCTGAAGCTGAATAATAAAGAAAAGCTCGTAAAACATAGTGTTTTACGAGCTTTTTATTATTGTACTTGTTCTAAACCATTTGGAGTAATCTTGAAGGAAATCTCTTTAAATTTCTTCGCATCTCCTTTTCCAAGTAACTCACCAGTTTTATACCAACTTAAACGATCAGATTCTGCATGATACACTTTTATCGTATCCCCATACTGGAATGGCGTACCGTTTACTTGCTCAGCAAAATTCTTTGAAGTTTCTTGCCCTTCTGCTGTTACATGTTTTTTCTCGTTTCCATTTCCATCATAAATCGTAAGACCTATATACTGTTCATTTACAAAACGATAATGAATTGTATCATTTGTAAATGTTGCATGTAATTTCTTTTCATCATGATTTAACGTAACAATCGAACGCGTTACATTGGACACACCTTGATATACTATACTATCTCCATATGTAACTTCTACAGGAACTTCTGTCACTTTCTTATTTCCAAAGCGATCTTTCGTTTCTACTTTTACTTTTTGTTCACCGATTTTTGCCGTATCCAGTTTTTCTACAAAACCGACTACTTCTCCACCTTTTACTTCAACAAACTTCTTCGCATCTAATGTTTCACTGTTTGTTCCGATTACCACTTTTTGTGGCAACGCTTTTACTTCTTGCTGCGCTCCCATTTGTTCAAAACCTTGCGTTGTCACTTTAAAGAACACTTCGTTAACACCATACTTCGCATCAATGAATTCATTCTTTTTATACACTTTAAAACGATCAAATTCTTTTTGATAAATTTTTACTATATCACCATATTCAAAAGCCATACCATTGAATTGCGCTGCAAATTCTTTTGTATTTTCAGATGCTTTTACTGTTATTTCTTTTTTCTCTTGCCCATCTTTATCATATACAGCCATCGCCATATACTTTTCATCTTTAAATGAAGTATGCATTGGACCTTCTGAATCTGTTGTACTGAATTTCTTTTCTTCATGATTTAATGTAACAATCGATTTAATATTCGTTCCGTCGTGCCATGTACCGAAGAACATAATGCTATCTCCGTAAATCACTTCCACAGGAACTTCTGTCACTTTCTTATTTCCAAAACGATCTTTCGTTTCTACTTTTACTTTTTGTTCACCGATTTTTGTTGTATTTGGTTTCTCTACAAAGCCAATTACTTCTCCATCTTTCACTTCAACAAAAGCTTTTGGATCTAACTTTTCAACAGCTGTTCCGACTACTACTTGTTGCGGTTTCGCTGTTACTTCTTGCAACATATCCATTCTCTCAAAGCCTGTTTCTCTCACTTTGAAGAATAGTTCTTTTGCCCCTTTTTTCTCACCTTGACCAGTAAGATTGTTATTTTGATACCATTTCAAACGGTCTGGTTCTGCGTGGAATACTTTCACTACATCTCCATACTCGAACTGCATACCATTCACTTGCTTCGCAAAGTTCTTTGAAGTTTCTTGCCCTTCTGCCGTTACATGTTTTTTCTCTTTTCCTTCTCCATCGTATAACGTCATTCCCATGTATAGCTCTTTATTAAAATATTTATGGATTTGACTATCCATATCAGTCGCATGGAATTTCTTATCATCATGCTTTAAAGTTACGATTGAAGCAATGTCATTGTTATATCCCACATATGCGATACTATCTCCATAAACCACTTCTACTGGCACTTCTGTTACTTGCTTATTTCCAAAACGATCTTTCGTTTCTACTTTTACTGTTTGTTTTCCGACTTTTGATGTAGTTGGTTTTTCTACAAAGCCAATTACTTCTCCATCTTTCACTTGAACAAAGTTTTTTGCATTTAATTTTTCAACAGCTGTTCCAATTACTACTTTTTGTGGTACTGTTATTACTTCTTGCAACATATCCATTTTCTCAAAGCCTTTTTCTGTCACTTTGAAGAATAGTTCTTTTGTCCCTTTTTTCTCACCTTGACCAGTAAGATTGTTATTTTGATACCATTTCAAACGATCTGGTTCCGCATGAAATACTTTCACTACATCTCCATACTCGAAATGCATGCCATTCACTTGCTTCGCAAAGTTCTTTGAAGTTTCTTGCCCTTCTGCCGTTACATGTTTTTTCTCTTTTCCTGCTCCATCGTATAACGTGATCCCCATGTATAGCTCTTTATTAAAATACTCATGAATCTCGCTATCCATATCAGTTGCATGGAATTTATTCTCTTCGTGCTTTAAAGTTACGATTGAAGCAATATCATCTCCATATCCTGCATATGCAATACTATCTCCATAAACCACGTCTAATGTTACTTCTGTTACTTGCTTATTTCCAAAACGATCTTTCGTTTCTACTTTTACTTTTTGTTTTCCGACTTTTGATGTAGTTGGTTCTTCTACAAAGCCAATTACTTCTCCGTCTTTCACTTCAACAAAGTTTTTCGCTTCTAGCTTTTCTACTTCTGTTCCGACTACTACTGTTTGTGGCTTTGCTGTTACTTCTTGCAATGATTTTACTCTTTCAAATCCATTTTCAGTAATTTTGAAGAATAATTCTTTTATTTCTTTATTTTTCCCTTCTCCCACATATAAACCTTTTTGATACCAATGTAAACGTGAAGACTCTGCATGATATACTTTCACCACATCACCATATTCAAATGCTAGCCCATTTAATTCCTTGGCAAAAGCTTCTGTATTCTCCAAGCCTTTTACCGCTACATTTTTCTTCTCTCTTCCTTCTTTATCGTACAGCGTGAACTCAAAATACTTTTCATCTTTAAAGTAATCGTGAATTAAATTTTTTGTATCTGTTGCACTAAATGTTTTCGTACCATGATGTAGAGTTACAGTTGACTTCAAGTCTCCCCCCCAGGTATAGTTCAATCCATATACAAGTAGGCTATCCCCATATCCAACATTCACTACAACTGGAATGAAATTCTTATTTCCTTTTCCATCTACAATTTCTACTTTTACAGTTTTTTCTCCAACTTCAGGCTTATCTTGCATAATCACACCTGTTGTCTTTACACCTTCTCCTAAATTCTGTACAAGTTCCTTTGCTTTTTCCTCATCATATGTAGTACCGATTACTATATTTTGTATTTTTTCATTATTTGGCTCGCCATATGGAGCTTCGTATAACTCAATTTGTTTTTCACGAATTGGATTACTATCTGTAGATAACCAAATTTCTTTTTCTAATTTTGGTAAATTTAATTTTGCAATTTTTTCTCTTGTAGCATCATTTGCACTTAATCCCCATTTATCAAAGAAAGGAATTAAATTTTGTCCTGCCACTTTTGACGTCATATAAATAAACATCTGCTTTTTCTCTTCATCCGATTTAGGCCGTTCCGTATCATGTAACAAACGATACATTTGATGTAAATTCGGATAGAATTGATCCCCATAGGCTAAATGCAACTGCCAAAACATAACTAATTTCTCAAATTCATTCATCTTTTCTTGTGCATCCGGTTTACCTAAATAAGCAAATGCAGCTTCATAGCGCCCCTCTTGCTCTAACCTTGTTTTATGCCCGAATGTAGTTTGAACTGCCAAAGAATAAATATTAACGGTTACTTCTCCAAGTCCATCCCATAACCAAGTTTCTTGTTGATGTTGATGTCCAACTTCATGCCAAGGCCCCCATCCATCATTAGTTAACTCTTCTAGATTTAGTACTGACCCTAAATTGCCTTTACTATAAGCTGTTCGATAATAAGTCGCATACATATAATCGTCTGTATACCAGTCTTCAACAAAATGAATGGAATGTTTACCTTGATTCGCAACACCCGCACCATCTTTTGATAAACCTGATATCTTATGTTCTATATTAATTATTTCATCGTGCTTCTTTAATAGCGCAGCTGGATCTTCTTGCTTCAAATGTTCCGCCACAGTTTCAGGATGCATAGTTAATAAACTATTTTCTCCCTTCATTTCTATTGCATATGGATCAGGGTTTTCTGCCAACATACGCTTCCAATCTTTTGTCGTATGCTTTCCTAAAATAAATAAAGGATTTGGTGTACCACCTTTTTTCACTTTAGCGACTACTTCTCCTGTGTTGTGATAATTGTAAAAGTATAATAGTCCCCCATTTGAAGAAGAAATTTTATTCTCACCAGGATGTAAATTGAATTGTTTAGGTTCTTCCTTTTCATAAGAATATGTACCAATATAAGCTTTAATCTGTTGAGTCCCTTCTACTTGAATAACTACTTCTTCATCTGGCTTTACATAAATGCCCGTTGGTTCATAAGGAGAAAAACTCATTCCCCGCTGATGCAACTCACGCATCCCTTCTACATCACCTTTTGGCAGCAATTGGTACACTCGCTCTTCTTGCTGTTTCTCCTTGTCTTCAACTGCCATCTCTGCATACACCTTAGGTAATTCAAGTCCATATGGCGTTAACAACGTAGCTAAACAAATACCAGCTACTAATACCCTACTCTTTTTCTTCTTCGACATAATCTGTGTCCCCTGTTCCTTTATTTAGAAAAACCATCCTATATATTTATTTAATGAAAAATCCTATTATTTTTATAAAAACATGTAATAAATAGACGAATACCTCGCGCACCTGTATCTATTACTACCGCATTTCCCTCCATGTATTCGCTTTCTTACTTTGTAAAATTTTTATGTAATATGTCCTCCTCACTTCTCTCTATTTGTGATGAGTTCTATTCGTACATAAAAAGAGAATAGCAAAAGATATCATTATAGTATTGTCATCTATACATCTAAAAATAAAAATAGCAATAGAATCTTACATTTTCTTCATATATGACCATCTATAGGTAGTTTTTCCAACTGAATTGTACATGCTTTCTACTTTGTTTGATAGCCTTTTCAATTAGAATAATGTTACAATTTTGTGAATTTAATCAGTTAATCTTAACGTTCGGATTTTATTATATTTGAATATCTTTCACAACATAAAAACAATGTTTTATTTGGTTAATAATTATCTTAATATAATTTCATGTTTCATAGATAAAAAGCATTGGTGTTAACCAATGCTTTTTATCTTACCTTTTATATTGATTTGGTTTATGCGGTTCGTTTGGAGTATGTGGTTTATTATTATCATGACCATTTCCTTTTTTCCAACTCACTGATAACTCCGGACTTGTTTCTTCTTCACTGCGCTCAAGTAATACAACTGCATTTTGAATTGTTGGTGTACCTTTATGCGCAATGCCTTGTAGCTTCGTTAATTTCCCGATTACTTTAAAGCTAAATCCACCAGCTGGTGTTTGTTTCGGAACTAAAATGCGGAACTTTTCTCCTACATTAAATTCCGTTTTTGCTTCGCCTTTTTCATTTACAAATTTCGCTCCCGCTGGTGCACCTGTTGCTTGCACTTTATACGTTCCACTTTTTGCATTTGTTTCTACTGTATATAAGCCTGTTTCAAAGAAATCATTTTTCAATACTGCTTCTTGTTCTTCTGTAGGAGTTACACTCATTGTAATTTCTTGTAACTCTTCACTAGCACTTGCTTTTGCAACGATATCTTTCGTTACCTTTTCTACATTTTTATTGCGGAAATCTAAATCATTAATATCGATTTGTTTTAACGCATTCCATACTGCAAGCTGCGTTGCATAATGAGCTTCTCTCCAATCAGAAACACCTAATTCTTGCGGGCTCTTTTGTGGATATCCATTTAATAATACACGGTATACGTTAATATCCACTTTCCCCATTTCCGGTAAATCTTGACCGCTTGGAGATTTTAAATCTACATTTAAGCAAAAAGCAATTTTGCCATCTGCCGTTTTAATAAGCTCTGTTCGGATTGGTTTCTTCTTAGACTTACTGTAACTCCAATCCATTTGATACTTTGTATGGTCCATGACTTCTGCGAATGCTTTTTGAAGCGGGAATAACACAAATAAAACACTTAAAAACATAACTAAAAGTTTGAACGATTGCTTTATATTCATGTTTACAGCCCCTTATAACAAACTTGATACTAAGTAGTATTTATTTAGAAACTATTTTTATGCAAAAAAAAAAGAGTGCTTTTACGCACTCTTCTTTCTTACCCTAATCTTAGAAATCGAAGTTATCAGGATCTGGACCAACGCGGTGATTTTGGTTTAACGCATCGATTTTTTCCATATCTTCTTTCGTTAATTCAAAGTTAAATACATCAGCATTTGCAATGATACGGTGTTCTTTCGTTGATTTTGGAATTGTAATTACTCCATTTTGAAGATCCCAACGTAAAATAACTTGCGCTGTTGTTTTGCCGTGTTTCTCAGCAATCTCTTGTAATGTTTCGTTATCTAATAATTGACCTTGCATTAATGGTGACCATGCTTCCATTTGAATACCTTGTTCTTTACAGAAAGCTTGTAGTTCTTTTTGTGTTAAACGAGGGTGGTATTCTACTTGGTTAATCATTGGTTTAATTTCTGCATCTTTCATTACATCTTGTAAGTGATGGATTTGGAAGTTACTTACACCAATTGCACGTACGCGCTTTTCTTTATAAAGTGTTTCTAACGCTCTCCACGTATCTTTATATTTTCCTTCTGAAGGCCAGTGAACAAGATATAAATCTAAATAATCTAGTCCTAATTTTTTTAGACTCTCTTCGTATGCAGCGATTGTTGTTTCATATCCTTGGTCTGCGTTCCACACTTTTGAAGTGATGAATAAATCTTCTCTTGAAATACCAGTTGCTTCGATACCTGCACGGATTCCTTCACCTACAGCTTTTTCATTTCCGTAAATTGCAGCTGTATCGATGCTGCGGTATCCTGCTTTAATCGCTGATTTTACAGCTTCTACAAGTTCTGGTCCTTCTTCTACTTTAAATACACCTAAACCGAACCAAGGCATTTCTACACCGTTATTTAATACTGCTTTACTTTGTAAGTTTTTCATTTTATTTTCTCTCCTTTTATTTTACTTGATCTCTTTTTTCTAATGTCATGCTCCACGCTGTTAAAATCACAGCGGCTACTACCATAAGACCGCCTACCCAAGCAGTATGGATTAATCCTAACGAATTCGTTACAAGGCCACCTATATAAGAACCTAAAGCGATTCCTCCGTTAAATGCGGCAATATTAATTGCTGAAGCAACATCAACCGCACTCGGAACAAAGCGCTCTGCCAATATAACTACATATACTTGTAGCCCCGGAACATTCATAAATGCGAATAGTCCCATGAAAATAATTGTGATTAATCCAGCTACTTTAAATGGCGCTGTAAATGTTAAAACAAATAATATAATCGCTTGAATTAAGAACATGTAAAATAGCGCTCGAATCGGATTATGATTCGATAATTTTCCGCCAACCATATTCCCTATCGCAATTGCAATTCCATACACTAATAAAATGATCGTAACGGTACTCGCTTCAAATCCTGTTACTTCTTGTAATAGGGGTGATAAATACGTAAATGTTACGAATGTACCGCCGTATCCAAGTGCAGTAATAATGAAAACAAGTAACAGTCTTCCATTTTTAATTAATTTGAATTGATCACGAAACGATACAGGTACACCATTTTTTAAATTAGATGGGACGAGTATACTGTTTGCGATAAAAGCAATAATTCCAATTACGACAATCGCCATAAATGACGCTCTCCAGCCAAATTGTTGACCGATAAACGTTCCAATTGGTACACCTGTAATAGTCGCAACTGTTAATCCAGTAAACATAATCGCAATGGCGCTAGCACGTTTATTCTCTGGGACGATTGCGGCCGCAATTGTAGATCCTATCGACATAAACACACCATGTGCAAACGCAGATACAACCCTTGCGATAATTAATATAGTGAAACTTGTTGCTACTGCCGCGATCCCATTACCAATAATGAAAATAACCATAATCCACATTAATAATGTCTTTCTCGACATACTAGCCGTTAGCGCTGTTAAAACAGGAGCCCCTACTGCCGCTCCTAACGCATATAGGGAAACAGTTAAACCAGCTGTTGTAACAGAAACATTTAAATCTTTTGAAATAGATGGTAATAAACCGACACTAATAAACTCGGTCGTACCAATCCCGAACGCACTAATTGCTAGTGCTAATAAAGCAAACATACTTCTTCGATTCGTCTGAACTTCCGAAGATGGTACTGTATATGAACTCAATTGAATTCCTCCTTATTACAAGAAATCCAATCATAATAGTGCGATAAAAAGGCCCTTTTATCTTCTAAAAAATATATTTAATCTCTACAAATGCTATTATGAATGGTTTCATTCTTTTTTTGAAGAACGCACTTTAAAGTACGATAGGCACCAAAAAGTAACATAGTCACTTTTCAGTACCGTACTACTCATTTGCCTCTTACATGTGCTATTATGAAACATATTTAACATGATAAAAAGTACGTACTTTAAAGTGCTATAGGTACTAAAAAGTAACATTTGTATGATTTAACTTATTTTACTCACAATGGGAGGGTTTCATATGAAGCAATACAATATTCCTGTAGAGGCAACTTTAGAAGTTATCGGCGGCAAATGGAAAGTTGTTATCCTTTGTCACTTAACGAAAGGTACAAAGAGAACGAGTGAATTAAAACGCTCAATGCCTGGTATTACACAAAAAATGTTAACACAACAATTACGTGAATTAGAAGACGACGGCGTTATTCAAAGAAAAGTATACAACCAAGTCCCGCCAAAAGTAGAATATTCTCTTACTGATTACGGTTGGTCTTTAGAATCCATTCTTGATTCTCTTTGTTCTTGGGGCGAATGCCATCTTGAAAAAGAAGGTAAGACATCGATGCTAATTGCGGAAGGTGAATAATAGGAAAAAGGAAAAAACGAACATGAATTTGTTCATTTTTTCCTTTTTTTCTTATTATATATGTACATTTCTAACTGAAACAAAATATTTTATACGCTTTCATACCTTGTCAGTACTACGTTATACGCTCGATATGAAATAATTAGGAATCATTTTTATGTTAACATAGGTGTATATAGTATATAATATAGGATATATATTATATACACTTTCCGGTAACGGAGCTTTTCCATTATGCGGACAAGCCATATATCGGACAGTTCATAAATAATAAGTAAGACGTTATGGTTTTAGATTTATGTTTGCAGCTTAATTGCTGCCATAAATTTAAAGGCATTTTATTGTGTTTTGTGAAACTTTGTATAAAGTTTCGTAACCGTTTACTATCTTACTTATCAAAAATAAGAGTATTGCTATCGTAAAGGAGAATTGGAGATGCCAGAAACTATGACTCAAACAAAGCCAGAACAAGAAACTGTACAAATTTCTGCTAGCCAAGGACAACTTGATGTACTTGATCAGTTGTTAAAACCTGAGGTACAAGAATCATTAACAACACTAGTAGAACAGCTTCCAAAATTAACTGAGCTTGTTAACATTTTAACTAAGTCTTATGACTTCGCTCAAACTGTTGCTACTGATGAAGTATTAAAAAGCGACACTGTTGGTGCAATCACAGAGCTTGTAGAACCTGTAAAAGATACAGTGAAAAGCATGGCTGCTACTGCAATCGAAGCGAAAGATCGTGCTGACGAAAGCAACGAAGTTATCGGCCTATTCGGTCTTTTAAAATTACTAAAAGATCCACAAGCACAAAAAATGTTCCGCTTTGTGAACGCATATCTTCAAATTAGTGCAGAACGTAACAATAAATAAGTTAACTTATAACAACAATTAGTAAAGACGGGGGATATCATACTATGTCAAAACAAATTGTCATCTTAGGCGCTGGTTATGGCGGTCTTCTTGCCGCTTTAAACGTACGTAAATATTACAGCAAATCAGAAGCACAAGTTACAGTGATTAACCAATACCCAACACACCAAATCATCACTGAACTACACCGCCTTGCAGCTGGTAACGTGTCTGAGCAAGCAGTTGCAATGCCACTTACAAAGCTTTTCAAAGGTAAAGATATCGATCTAAAAATCGCAACAGTTGAGTCATTCTCAGTTGATAGCAAAGAAATCAAACTAGCTGGCGGCACTACTTTATCTTACGATGCACTTGTAGTTGCTTTAGGAAGTAAAACTGCTTACTTCGGTATTCCAGGACTAGAAGAAAACAGCATGGTATTAAAATCTGCTGCTGATGCAAACAAAATCTACAAACACGTTGAAGATCGTATTCGTGAATACGCGAAAACGAAAAACGAAGCTGATGCTACAATCGTAATCGGTGGTGGCGGATTAACTGGCGTTGAGCTAGTTGGTGAGCTTGCTGACATTATGCCTAAACTTGCAAAAAGCCACGGCGTAAATCCAAAAGAAGTTAAACTTCTTCTTGTTGAAGCAGGTCCAAAAATCCTTCCAGTATTACCAGACCACTTAATCGAACGTGCAACTACTAGCCTAGAAGCACGCGGCGTTACATTCTTAACTGGTCTTCCTGTAACAAACGTTGCTGGCAATGAAATCGACTTAAAAGACGGTCAAAAACTTGTTGCTAACACATTCGTTTGGACGGGCGGCGTTCAAGGTAACCCACTAATCGGTGAATCAGGTCTTGAAGTAAACCGTGGTCGTGCAACAGTTGATGCATACCTACAATCTACTTCTCACAAAAACGTATTCGTTGCTGGAGACAGCGCTGTTGTCTTCGCTCCAGACGGACGTCCATACCCACCAACTGCACAAATCGCTTGGCAAATGGGTGAGCTAATTGGATACAACTTATACGCAGCACTAGAAGGCAAAGCATTCGAAGAGTTCGCACCTGTAAACTCTGGAACACTTGCTAGTCTAGGACGTAAAGATGCTGTTGCTACAATCGGAGCAAGCAATACTCCACTTAAAGGCTTACCAGCATCATTAATGAAAGAAGCAAGTAACGTTCGTTACTTATCACACATTAAAGGTCTATTCAGCTTAGCTTACTAATCTGAATATAAGCCCGAATCATGCCCTGCATGGTTCGGGCTATTTTTATCCCACTTTAATGGGCAGTAAGACCCCCACCTCAAAATTCAGCGAAAGCAAAGCAGTTAGGTGGGGGATCAACTGCCCATAAAAGTCCGATTGGTTCAACTAATAATCAGTGGGGATGAGGAAAACCCCCACTGATTAAAGTTTCACTTTATCCGTAATTTTCTCTAACTTATTTATTCGGCAAAAAAATTATATACCCTTTAAATTTATCTAAATATACTGACTCTTTATAATGAAAGCTGTCCCGTTCGGAACAGCTCTTATTGTCGCTTTTTGTCGGTAAATCGATATATCGGAGAAATCGCTGATATATTTCGAAAATCGCCGATATGTTTCGAGTTACGGTCGATATATTCAAAAAATCGCCGATATAATTTTTAAACCTTCTTCATTATCCTAACTTCACAAGGCTGTAGTTCTTCTTCCCTTTACGAATAATAATAAATCGTCCATCAAAGGAATTCTCTACCGTAACATCCGTATCTACATCCGTTACTTTTTCGCCATTCATAGAAATAGCTCCGTTATTAATATCTTCACGCGCTTGTCGTCTAGATGGTTCAATTCCTAAATCAACTAGCCATTCTACGATGTTTTTCGTCTCTTTTGAAGACTGGAATGTTGGCATTTCTTTAAAACCTTGTTCAATTTCATCGGCTGTTAACGATTTAATATCTCCGCTAAATAACGCTGCTGTAATTTTCACAGCTTGTAGGAATGCTTCTTCTCCATGAACGAATTTCGTCATTTCTTCCGCTAATACTTTTTGCGCTTCACGTTTATGAGGCTCTGTTTCTACCTTCACTGCCAATTCATCGATGCGCTCTTTCGTTAAGAATGTAAAGTATTTCAAGTATTTAACGACATCGCGGTCATCTGTATTCACCCAGAACTGGTAAAATTCAAATGGTGTTGTTTTTTCAGGATCAAGCCAAACTGCACCACCTGCTGATTTACCAAACTTCGTACCATCTGATTTCAATAATAACGGAATCGTCAATCCAAATACTTTTGCTTCGTGCCCTTCTAACTTACGAATTAAATCTAAGCCACTCGTAATATTTCCCCATTGGTCACTACCGCCAATTTGCAGTTGAACATCTTCTTTCGTGTATAAATGATGGAAGTCCATCGCTTGCAAAATTTGGTACGTAAATTCTGTGAAAGAAATTCCTGTATCTAAACGACTTGCTACGATGTCCTTTGCTAACATGCTATTAATGCTAAAGTTTTTCCCGTAATCACGTAAAAATTCAATAATATTTATTTCATGTGTCCAGTCGTAGTTATTTACCATCTTCACTTCGCTATTTCCGCCAAAATCAAATAGCTTTTTCATTTGCGCTGTTAACGCATCCACATTATGTTGAACTACTTCTAACGTTTGAAGTTGGCGCTCTGATTGACGCCCACTCGGATCACCAATTGTTCCTGTTGCTCCGCCAATTAAAATAACTGGATGATGGCCAGCTAACTGGAATCTTTTCATCATCATAAACGGAATCAAATGTCCGATATGCATACTATCACCAGTCGGATCAACTCCGCAGTATAGCGAAATCTTTTTCTCTTCTACTAGCTTACGTAACCCTTCTTCGTCAGTCTGTTGATTAATGGCACCGCGCCATTCTAATTCATCAATAATGTTCATCTTTTGTCATCCCCTTTATTTTTTAAAAACAAAAAATCCCTATGTCTATGACATAGGGACGATGATTCACCGTGTTACCACCCAGTTTGTATAAATAGCATAGCTACTCATACCACTCTTAGCAATAATATCGATTGCCAATCCGCTTAGCATTACCTAAGATACTCCAGAGTGTAATTCGCAAATTTGTTTGTGCTAGGTTCCAGCATCCCCTAGCTCTCTCATTAACAGTGACAAACTGCTACTGGGCTCTTTCAACGTATGTTATTTGTTAAATTATTAGCCATTATATTGAATTGAAAACAAATTGTCAACAATACCCAAATATTATTTTAAAATAATTCGCAGTTTCATACGTATATGTTATTCTTTATCTTCTCCAATAATCCTTACTTCACGCTCTAACTTCACGCCAAATTTCTCTTCAACTGTTTTTTGTACGAAGTGAATTAAATCGATGTAATCTTGTGCTGTTCCGTTATCAACATTCACCATAAATCCAGCATGTTTTAGAGAAACTTCCACTCCACCAATTCGCTTACCTTGTAACCCTGAGTCTTGAATCAATTTACCAGCAAAGTTATTTGGTGGGCGTTTAAATACACTACCACATGAAGGATATTCTAGAGGCTGTTTTGACTCACGTTTAAACGTTAAATCATCCATTTTTGCTTTAATTTCTTCATGTACACCTTCTTCAAGTTCAAATCTCGCTTCAAGAATAATGTAATGGTTGTTCGCAAATACACTCTTACGATATCCAAATTCAAATGCTTCTTTCGTCAAAGTACGTAGCTCTCCATCACCTGTCATTACGACAGCTTCTGTTAATACATACGAAATTTCACCGCCGTATGCACCTGCATTCATATATAATGCTCCGCCAACTGAACCTGGAATACCACAAGCAAACTCAAGCCCTGTTAAGTTATGTTCTAATGCAATACGTGATACATCAATAATTGCTGCACCGCACTGTGCTACAATCGTCGTTCCTGTTACAGTAACACCTGTAATATGAATTAAACTTACTGTAATCCCGCGAATTCCACCATCTTTAATAATAACATTCGATCCATTTCCTAAAAACGTAACTGGAATATTATATTTGTTCGCATATTTAATAACTTCTTGAATTTCATCATAATTTGTCGGCGCAACGAACACATCTGCTTTTCCACCAACTTTAATATGCGTATGATTCTTTAACATTTCATCTTGTTTCACATGACCTTCAGGCAATACCGTACTTAAATATTCATAAACCTCTTGCATATTCATTTTACGATTCCTCTATTTCTATATTCTTTTTATCCCGTTATACGGGCCCATAATATCCCCACATACATGAACGAACTTAAAGTGGTGGATACAGTGTACCCAAAATCAATTCGAGACACCTATTAACCTCTTAATTTATAAGAGGTGCCACTCATATTAAAATATATATTGCATAATAAAGCAACCCAAATGGGCTACTAAACTTGACATGTCATCAGAAAGACAACAATTTGTAAAATATATTACTTTTTCAAAACACTACCCTTCAGTATCTTACTATACCACACGAAAATAAAGTGGTATTTTTTTGTAATCTTTACTTTATTTTCATCAACAAAAAAGATGCTTTTACATAGGTAAAGGCATCTTTTTCATTACTTATTTTAAATTACTTTTCGTTCTCTTCTTTTTCTTTATCAAACCATAACAGTTCATCGTTATCCACTTCACCATTATAATTGATTAAGATTTCTTCTCCTGCTTTTATATCTTTATAAGCATAGAAGTTAAATGTATGATTCTCAAAGACAATATCATACGTCGCATTCGGTGTATATGAATGATTGAATAACATGCCGTATCCTAAAAGGATTGCTGTATGATTAATCCCATACTCAAATGCGTAGTCAGCAAGTAATGTTTTCTCAATGTGTTCATGCTGTTCATTCGGATAAGAGATAACTGGCGCTGCGTGTATCAACTCACCTTTTTTAATATCACGAGTTGCAAATACACCTCTATTAAATTCTCCATCACTAAGTTCAGAAGTCTTAACTTCGATCATATACGTCACCTATTTAATTCTTTCTTTGAAGTATTTTAATTCCGCTATTAGCTGAATTTCATCTTCTTAAGCTTGGCAGAAAACGAGCAGAAAAGCAATTAAAATCCGAGCAAGTCTTCGTTTAAATGAAAAAAGGGCACAAACGTTGTGCCCTTTTTAAGTGATATTACTTTTCTAAAATATCTTCTAACAATTTCACTTGCTCGCTAACAGTATGTAATGTCTTCACAGATGTATCATTTCGATGTTTTTCTTCTTCCACACTTGCTAACACTTCTTCTGTAGCCGCAGAAGTTTGCTGGATTACATTGGAAGCATGTGTAACATCCTTTACGATATTCGTCGTTTTAACTTGGAAACTTTCTTGATGACCGACGATTTCTCTCATTACATCATTAATTTCATCAATAAATTTCCCTAAATCCGTTACATTTGTTAAAACACTTACTAGCATTTCATTACATTCTTCTTGTACTCTTTCTGATTTCTCTACTTGCACTTCTACCTTACTTGCTTGATTACTAAAATCCTTCAAAATCCCTTGAATTCTTCCCGCAGAACGATTCGATTCTTCTGCAAGCTTTAATACTTCATTCGCTACAATCGCAAATCCTTTCCCATGCTCACCTGCTCTTGCAGCTTCAATATTTGCATTTAAAGCTAGTAAACTCGTCTGACTTGAAATATTCGTTATTACATCTACAATCTCATTAATTTGCTTCGACTGCATCATTAAATCTCTAAATATAACTCCTGATTGTGAAACAACATCATTTAAACTTTTCATATTTACTTCAAAGTTTCTTAAAGTATGTACACTACCCTTTGAAATTTCTAAGCTTTCATCAATACGAATCGATGCATTTCTTACTTGAGAAATGATTTGTTCAATATTTCCCTCCATATCATTCAATACTTCTACCGAACGATACATCATCTCTGATTGTGATTGAGTGCCAACTGCTACCTCTTCAAAAGCAAAATTGATTTCACTCATCGACTCCATCGATGTATTCATATTTTGTCTTAAATAATTGAAATTACGATCTAGTTTCACAACCGTTTCCTCAATAAGTCTTTGCGTTTCTTCTAATTCCTGAGCTTTTCTCATTACTTCTTGCTTCTCATCACTTAAACGAGCCAGCAAGTTAGAGCCAATCTTCGTGACGCCCCACATTGCAATCGTAACAATCGCTAACAAACTTGCGAAGTTTGCAGCTTCAGATGCAGCTGTATAAGCAAAAAATTTCTCTGGCCAATAACTACAAAGAATAAATGTGATTACAACTGCCACTCCGCCTAGAATTACAACGAGACGTTCACTTAAATAAATAAGTGAAACTGCTAGTGTAAAATAGACCATTTGAAATACAGCTGGGCTTTCATTAAAAGCTTGTACCATAATGAAAGACATCATAAGCAACATAAATGTCATGATATATTTATACGTCGTTTCCATGCTTTTTATAAAAGTAAGAAGTGTTCCAAATACAACGACAGAAATGCCACAAACCCAAAACGCGATTGCTCTCTCTGTAAAAATATATCCGTAATACCCAATTGCGATGATTCCAAGGAAGAAACTACAAATCGTAATAAACAGCAATAAATGATTTTTCTGTGATTCTTTCTCAAGGTTAGAAAAACAAGTTTTCTTTAACCATTCCATATATAGTCCCACCTTCTGCACTTAATTACTTCAGCTTAAATACCGCACTCACTGGGTTATGATCACTATTTTCAAACTTTAAATCTTTTCCTTGCACATTTACAATCTCAACATTCGGTGAAACGATAAAGCCATCAATAATCGTGACGAAGTTTTCACCTTCTACATATTTCTTCACATCGTCTCTCACTGTCATAACAGACGGGTCTACAGCCCATTTAAAGCCACCATCAGTAAAGTCCTTCGGTAACTCTACTAACCACTCAGGACGCTCCTTCACAAACTTCGGATCACTTAATTGAACATCAGAAACTAATTGATTCCAATCTCCGCCCATTATTACGTAATCACCATTTTTATAATGCTTGTTCATATATTCTTTTAAAAACTCTACTTGCTGTTTTCTAATTTTCCCGCCTTCATCGTACGCAGACAAATGTAAGTTTACAAGTCTAACATGCTTTCCATTATTAACAGGGATTGTATGTTCAACAATCGCCCGATCTAAATCAAATAAACGCTTCGGCCAAGGCTCCATTCCAGGAAGCTGGAATCTCTTCGCTTCTTGAACAGTGTATTTAGAAAACGTACTTAATCCAGCCTCCGCATATCCCATTGGATTTGTTATTGGCACTGGAACCCATTTCGTATCGTAGTTCTTGCCAAATGACGAAACATAATCAGGCAATCCTTTTTTCAAAAATTCATGTTCATTCACATCAAATGATCGAAGTGATTTTATATCAACTTCTTGTAGTAGCGCAAAATCACTATTCTCATTTTGTAAAAACGAAAGCATATTCTTTAGGTTAACTTCCGTTTGCTCTTTACTACTTGAACCAGATCCCTTTCCCCCATCCATAAAGAAATCTTGCTCCTTATCTAATCCACCATATCCAATATTAAATGTTGTAACTTTAAATTCATTTCCTGTCGCTAATACGCGCTCTTTATTATTTTCCACCTTCAAACTTACAATATCCGCAGGCTGTTCTTTAGTAAGTGTCATATACCCTAAAAAAACACCTACAACTCCCAATGCTACTAAAATACATATAAGTGCTATTTTTAATAATTTCTTCAAATAAACGCCCCTTTTCTAAAACACATAACTTAATTATCTTTATTTTCAGTTAACTAAAACTGAATGACAGACATAAGAAATATTTTATCATATCAAAAACCTTATATCACTATATTTAGTTTATAAACAATAACTCTTGCTCTTACATTATCAAAAATACAAAATCCCCTAACTCCTTCACTGGAAATCAAGCGCAATGTTTAGTACACTATATGTAATAATCATAGGCGATGGAGTTCGCCATAAACGCTGCTTAGCTAATGACTCCTACCAGTATCACTACTGGTAGGAGTCTATTTTTTTGAGCAAGCTATTCAAAGAGGTGAGAAAATTGATTTATATTATCGTCGGCATTGCCGGTATATTAGGGGCCCTTTCTCGTTATTATTTAGGTCTTACTATTCATGAATCTTGGCATTATACATTTCCACTAGCTACATTACTGATTAACTTAGTCGGCTGCTTCTTATTAGCGTGGCTGACTACGTATATCGCTAAGCTCAACATCTTATCTTCAGATATAATCACAGGCATCGGGACAGGATTCATTGGTTCTTTTACGACGTTTTCAACATTTAGTGTAGAAACTATTCAATTGATCAATCGTTCTGAGTGGAGCATAGCCTTCTTATATGTATCATGCAGCATACTTGGTGGCCTCATTATGTCTGGACTTGGCTATACACTAGGTAATTTCTTACTTAAGAAACATCTTACGGAAGGTGATCACTTATGATGGAAGCTTTATTAGTCGCAACAGGGGGATTTTTCGGTGCGATTACGCGATTTACAATTAGCAATTGGTTTAAAAAAAGAAATAAAACTTCCTTTCCAATTGCTACATTTCTCATTAATATAACAGGAGCCTTTTTACTCGGATATATAATTGGCAGCGGAGTCACTACAGGTTGGCAATTATTATTAGGTACTGGATTTATGGGTGCCTTCACGACATTCTCGACGTTTAAACTAGAATCTGTTCAGCTTCTCAATCGTAAAAGCTTTAGCACATTCCTTTTATATTTAAGCGCTACTTACATAGTTGGTATCCTCTTCGCATTCCTTGGAATGCAGCTAGGCGGAATATAAAAAAGAAAGCGACTCTTATCAGTCGCTTTCTTTCATAAGAAATAAGTCCCACCATATGGAATGGAAAAGAAACTAGCTGGATACACATCATAATTCACACTTTGCATCGGAAATTGTGAGTATGGCATATACTGTCCTTGCATCATTTGTGCCAAATATGCTTGTTGCTGCATTTGAATCGCTTGATTCATAGCATGAATGGTCTCCTGCGCCCCAGCGAGCGTAATAGCTGCTCCCACTTGTCTACCACTATAAAAATAATGATTCATCATGATTCAACTCACTTATTATTTTTCTTCCATATCGTATGTTTCTATTTCATGATGAGTGTTTCATTCCAATTAACGAGTTCCCTACTATAGCTCTTCCAAATGGTTATTTTGTGCCAAAGTATGCCTTTTGGAACATACACATTCTTATCGCATTATGATAGTTACCGTCAACGAAAAACTCGTCTAACAGTTCACCTTCCACCATAAATCCAACCTTTTTATAAACATGTACAGCTTTTTCATTCTCTTTATCAACAACTAAATAGAGTTTATGCATATTTAATACAGAAAAAGCATAATCCATCGCTAAACGCGTCGCTTCCGCTGCATAACCATATCCTTGATAATTTGGATCAATAATAATTTGAAATTCTGTTCTACGGTGAATATAATCGATTTCCACTAATTCGACTAATCCAACCATTTCATTGTCTTTTTCAACGATAAATCGGCGTTCACTTTGATCATGTATATGTTTATCGTATAAGTCTTGTAGCTCCACAAATGCCTCATACGGTTCTTCAAACCAATACGACATAATATGTGCATTATTATTAAGTTCATGTACAAACTTTAAATCTTCTCGCTCTAATGGACGCAATTTCAATTCCTGATTCATTTCTATAACCTCCAAATAAAAGAAACCTCTTCACTTAATTTCTCAATTTTTTTCAATTTCAAACGCCCTAATTTTATTGTAAACCTTTAAGTAACTTGAAGGTCAAGATGTAAAAAAGTAGTGCAAACTTATGTCTGCACTACTACTCTTTTCTCAAATCTCTCATATTTGATATGTATAAAGCAATAACTAAAACAAGAATCGCTCCTGCGTATAATAACGTCTCCATCGGTTCCTCATGAGACACAATAATCAATCGAATTAACGCCGTGATTCCGATATAAATGAAATAACGTAACGGGAAATGATAATTCGATTTAAAATACTTAATGATTAATGCAATGAACTCAAAGTATAAGAAATAGACGATGATACTTTCAACTAATTTATATGACGTATACTTCTTCGCTGAAAATATGTATTGAATAAAAGTAATCGTCTCGTTAATTAAAAAAATAGATAAGACAATGGATAATATAATTAGTGCTATATTTAATATCCACTGTAAAACACTCGCGATAAAATGATCGATATTAAATTTCATTTTCTCATTAAACTCCCCTTCGTATAAGTACTTATTTATTATAGCAAAATTATAATTGGAGGTGGGTTAAATCATAGGTTCGTCCTTTGTTGGTGCCGGTGTGTGGGATGTTCATTGTTTGGAGGAGTCTTTTGACAGTCGCACTCGATTGAACGTTAAGAAATTTCTTCAACTGCATATTTGTACAAGTGTCACCAATAAGAAGTACGTAATCTTTTAAAGCAAATTCATGCGCCACTTTAGAGATAGCTTTACAGTTCGAACAATACCAGCCTTTTTTCAATTTAAACATTGGTAGTACAGAACATACCTCACATTGTACACCGTGTAACAACTCTTCTTTTTTAATTTTAAATTGTTCAAGAATATTTTGCCGTAATGGAGCATGGTTGGCTACTATTTGACGAATAAGAATATCTACATTTTTTATAGCTTTTTTCTTATATTTACTCTCAAACCATTTGATTTTATTAGGTAAATTTGCACTGTGGATAATTGTATTAAGGAGATTATCATCTGAAGCTTTAATAATAGTTCGGGGGTTACTAATCACAACAAGTGATTCAATTGGAAAACGAGAAAATCCATTTAGACTTAACCATTTCCTAAGCTGTTCCTCTTGTCTTTTCACTTGTAGAATTGGATCTGGAAAGCCTTCTGAATTTCCCTCTGATATTCTAATAAGTTGATTAAACTTTGAATCAAATAGTAACGTACCTGCTATATTTTTTATTTCGAGGAAAAGAAGAAAATATGCTGAAATGATAATCGTATCAATTTGAAAATGGTAATTTTGATCAAACAACCTTATATCGTGCAAAATACGATATTTTTCCTCCGAGAGAAAACTTAGCGGATAATTAATAGCTTGTTCACCTTTATAACCAGCCTTATGCTTCGCTAAACTTTCTACAATCATATCTCGTTTCGGATGATGAGCTGGTAATCGCCTAAATAACGCTTCTAATTGCCGTAAATAAATCGGCATTTGCCGTTCTTTCACAATCATCTTTAGCCCTCCCCAAAATATATCGACGATTTTTCAAATATATCGACGATAACTCACAATATATCAACGATTTTTTCATTATATCGACGATTCGACATAGAATATCGACTTACCGACAAAAAACGACACAACATACACACATAAAATCCTATACACAGTATAGCATCACATCTAAAATCGCACTGTAAGCATAATATGAATCCGCCCATTTAATTACGTCGTTTTCAAAATGAGAGATTTACATTCACCTCATGTAAAAGATTTTTTTATAAATATGAAAATTTTTTAGGAATTAGTTTATCTTTTTTTAATGTTTTATTTAGAGGCAGTTTATACTCGAATATTAACATAATAAACATAGTAACTATTACTATAATCACAAACCGTACAACTTACATTTATAAAATGAGGAGACGATAAAAATGAATAAAAAAACGAAAGCACTATCATCTATATTGCTCGGACTCACAATCGCACTAACAGGGTGCGTTGGTACTAAAGCCGAAGAAAATCATAGTAAGCCGAAACAAGAACAAGCTGCTAAAGAAACAAAAAAGGAAAACAAGTTAACGAAAGGCCAAAAAATGGCTAACATTCTTAGCGACACAAATTGGCAAGGTACACGAGTATTAGATAAAGATAAAAATGACTTAACAAAAGAAAATGCAAACTTCATTGGTCTTGCAAAATATGATGCAAAGTCTGGAAGATATGAATTTTTTGATGCTAAAACAGGTGCAAGTCGTGGCGATAAAGGAACTTTCTTTATCACAAATGATGGGAAGAAGAGAATATTAATTTCAGAATCAATGAAATATCAAGCTGTTGTTGATATGACAAAGCTAAATAAGAATATATTTACTTATAAACGAATGGGGAAAGATGCTAACGGTAAAGATGTAGAAGTTTTCGTTGAACATGTTCCATATAAAGAAAAAGAGCTTTCTTTCACTGATCCGGACAAGCAGCTGAACACAACTACAGGCGATATCGTTAAAAACGTTGATGGAGATAAGATTTTAGGCGGAACCCTTTGGCACGGAACAAAAGTATTAGATGAAGCTGGTAATGATGTGACACAGTTTAATTCGAATTTTATAAGTCTAGCAAAATTCGATGACAAGTCTAATAAATATGAGTTCTTCAATAGCGAAACAGGCCAAAGCCGCGGTGACTATGGCTACTTCGATGTGTTGCACGAAAATAAAATAAGAGCTCATGTTTCACTTGGAAATAATAAATATGGTGCGGCTCTTGAACTTACTGAACTAAATAATAAGAAATTTACTTATAAAAGAACTGGTAAAGACCAAGCAGGGAAAGACATCACTGTATTTGTTGAACATGAACCTTATACAGGTGATATGAAACCACAATTTAGTTTTTAATTTGTTTGATTAAAAATCTATATTTGATATTTAGAACATGAAGAAGCATAAGCTGACCAAAACGGTCAGCTTATGCTTCTTTTTACATGTAACAACCACTACAGCTCTTCAATTACCTTCGTTAGTTTTTGAAGCGCTGATAAAAAATTTGTTAATTCTTCAGATAAAAAAACTGCTGCCTACAAAATATAGACAGCAGCTACAGTATACATTTTATAACTAATAAACAGCGATCGGCCCATAAGGACCATTAATAATTTCTATTCTTGTTTCAAAAATATCTGTCAAAAGTGTTGAGTCCATAACTTCTTCTACTGTTCCAAAAGCAGCAATTTGTCCATCTTTCATCGCACAAATTTTATCAGAGTATTTAGCTGCAAAATTTATGTCATGCATAACAGTCAAAATTGTTCTTCCAAATTCATTAGCCGCACGTCTCAAATGCTCCATCATTTGAACAGAACGAGCAACATCAAGGTTATTTAGCGGCTCGTCCAAAAGTACATATTCAGTCTCTTGGCACAATACCATCGCTACATATGCCCTTTGTCTTTGTCCACCAGAAAGCTCATCTAAATATCTATTCTCTAAATTCGTTAAATCTAGGAAGTCGATATATTTAGAAATAATAACTTCATCCTCTTTCGTTAATCTTCCCTTTGAATAAGGAAAGCGCCCAAATCCAACTAATTGTCTAACAGTAAGCCTCGTTACAAAATGATTTTCTTGTCGCAATATAGTCAAAACTTTTGCTAAGTCTTTTGATTTGGATTCAGAAACATCCATATTTGCTACTTGGATTTGACCTTCATCCATATCTAAAAGTCTTCCTATCATCAAAAGTGTCGTTGACTTTCCAGCGCCATTTGGTCCGATTAAAGAAGTAAAGCCTGCTTTTGGTATTTCAATATCTAAAGGTCCTATTTTTACCTTATCCGTATAGAACTTTTTAACATTATCAATTTTTATCATAAAGCCCTCTTCCTTAAAACTATAGTTAAGAATATAATTCCACCAAATAATTCAATAATAACTGAAACTACACCTTGAGCATGGAATACATGATACATTAAAAAGTATGCGCTCGTCATTATTAAAAATCCGATTGCAAAAGCCATTGGGAAAATATATCTGTGATCATACGTCGATGCCGCCTGATAACTCAAAGTTGCTACTAAAAATCCATAGAAAGTAAGTGGCCCAATTAGAGCTGTTGAAATAGACATTAAAATAGCTACTAATACAAGCGTATAAATTACACTAGGTTGATATTTAACTCCAAAAGAAGTAGCAACATCCTTTCCTAGCGACAAAACATTCAAATTCTTAGAATGAGCAAAAATTAATACTGCTACAATTATGATCATCGGAATTACAATAGGAAAATAGGCAGGATCTGCATGATTAACAGAGCCAAATAATTTCGCTTGCAAAATATCAAACTCTGAAGGCGCAAGTAGTTTTCTCATGAAAGTTGACATAGAATTTAGTCCAGTGCCAATGATAATCCCGACTAAAAGCATAAGTTGTAAATTCCCGTATTTACCGGAAAGTAGCCATCCATAAAGTATCAAACTCATGAGGACCATAACAACGACTTGAAATAAAAATGATCCAATTCCATTAAAATTGATCAATGCACTAGCACCAAAGAAGAATATTGTGCTCGTGTGAATTGCTGAATAAAGTGATTCGAAACCTAAAAGCGAAGGAGTAATAATCTTATTATTCGTAATGGATTGGAAAGCAACTGTCGACAAGCTATGGCAAACAGCTGCAATAATCATTGCAACAATAGCTACAATCCTTCTCTTAACAACTGGGATAAAAGAAGGTGAATCTATCGGAACTGGATTGTTATACACTAAAAGTCCATATGAAGAAAGGAGGCCTAAAGCAATCAATGTTATCAGTACAATCCAATAACGTCTTGCTTCCTTCTTAGAACGAAAAGCGCTAGCTGATCTACTTTCATTATGAAGGCTAGAATCGACTTCGACATTTTCTTTATTTCTATAATCTAATGTGATCATCGTAGCCTCCTTGGTTTTCTTTTTCTCAATAAAATAGTAATAAACACGACTGCTCCTACTGATGCAAGTATTAAAGAAACAGGTAATTCAAAAGGTTTTATAATTGTTCGAGAAATGATATCACAGGCAGTTATTGTCCCCATTCCGATCAGACACACCCAAGGTAAATTACTTCTAAGATCATCACCTCTAAACATGGAAACAATATTTGGAACAATTAACCCTAAGAAAGGTAAATTTCCAATAACAGCTGCAACAATTCCAACGGCAAAAGAAATAAGGGCCGTTCCAAAAAGAACAATTCGGTTGTAATTAACTCCAAGGCTTGTTGCAACATCTTCTCCTAGTCCAGCTAAAGTCAATCTATTCGCATACATAAAAATAAGCAAAGTAACGATAACAATCAGCCATAAATATTCGTATCTTCCCACCTGAATGTTAGCAAATGAACCTACAAACCAAGTTTCAATACTTTGCGTCATTTGAAAAAGGAGTCCTAAAAAAGTAGACACTGCAGAAATAACTGCTCCAAGCATCAATCCAATAATCGGGACAATTAAAGACGAACGGAGCTTAACTCTTCTTAAAAATAGAAAGAAAATCATAGTTCCTATAAAAGAAAAAATGATTGCACCAGTCATTCTTTGAACTAAAGTTGGGGCAGGAAATAGTAAATACACAAAAAGCAGGCCTAAGCCTGACCATTCAATAGTCCCCGTTGTAGTAGGTTCAACAAATCGATTTTGTGTAATAAGTTGCATGACGAGCCCTGCCATCGCCATTGCAGCTCCAGTAAGCATTAATGCAACTGTTCTCGGAACACGAGTGATGAAAAACATCTCCATTCCGTCCTCTTGTCCACGTATATCATAAACGCCAGTAAACAGTGATATAATCCCTAAAATTATAACAACTATAATCGCTATTATAAAAGATTTTGTCCATAATTTATTGTGATTATAAAACTGGGGTTGAGAAATATTCTCAACCCTAGAAATTATATTTTTTGACACTGCTTCGTACTCCTTTACACTACTTAGCTAAAGTTTTTGCAAGATTTCCAAATAACTCTATATAAGTTTGAATTGATTCATTTGTGTAAGTATCTGCTGGTGCATAAATAACTTGTTTTTTAGAAACAGCAGTTGTGTTTTGAAGAGCTGGTGATTTAGAAATAACATCCTGAGCAGGAGCTGACTTAGCTGCATCAGATGTTGCAGCATCACGATCTAATACGAACAGCCAATCAGGATTTGTTTGTGCAATAGCTTCAACAGAAACGTCGTCACCTTTATGACCTGCAGTAGAATTAGAAACTTCTAATGCTGGAGTCCAACCGAAAATTTCATACATTGGTCCCCAAACACGGCCAGAGTGCGGCGCAGCAAAACCGATATTACCACCAGTAACGATAACACTCATAACTTTATCTTTTCCGTTATAAGCAGATTTTGCATTTTCAATAGATTTATCAAAATCAGCTACTAATTTTTTAGCTTCTTTCTCTTTATCAAAGATTTTTCCTAAAGTAACAGTAGAATCTTTAAGTCCTTTTAATAAGTTTTCTCCAGGCTTAGTAGCCTTCTCAGAAACATCAACATTAAGATCAATAACTGCTGCATTTGGTACTAATTTTTTGATTTCTTCGTAATGGCTAGCAAATCTTTGACCAACAATTACAAGGTCAGGGTTTGCAGCGGCAATAATTTCAAGATTTGGTTCACGGTGATTCCCAATATTTTGAACTTTTTCATCCTTTTTATATGCTGAATCAGCAGGCATGATATCCTTTGGAGCAGCCGCTAATTTAATTCCCCAATCAGCTAAAGTTTCAAACGTTCTATTATCTAAAGCAACTACATTCTTTGGATTTACAGGAACAGTAACTTTTCCATGCGCATCAGTGATTTCAACCGTTTTTGGCTTATCACTACCATTATCTTTAGTAGCCTTCGAAGTTTCTTTACTTGAATCTGAGCAAGCTACTAACATTAAAGTGAAAATTGCTAGAATACTTACTAATTTTAAAAGCATAGTTTTTTTCATACGTATACTCCTTATTATGTAATTTATTTCGAAAATGATGACTTCCAAAGATTGAATTAGATAATAACTGCTATTCACCTAAATCAATATTGATAATCATTTTCATTTGAATATCCTGTAAATAAGTATAGTCATTAATTATGTGAAAATCTTGTGAATGGTGTGAGTTAATAAAATTAAAAATAAATTTGATACGGTCTCAACTAATGCGCAGCAGATCCATCCCCCACACCTTATAAAACATGGTTTTTACTGCAAAAAAATGACTATTTCCTGATAGCAATCTTCTTTTTATAGTTTCTGTCTTTTCATATTTCACAGAAACTACTTTATGATCTTATTTTTATCATTCAACCATTGAATAGCCTCTGCCATGTATTGTTTGAATATATCTATTTTTCTTCTCACACTTTAACTTTTTTCTTACATACCCAATATATAAGTCTACTACATTTGGATTTACGACTACGTTATGTCCCCAAACTTGGTTCAAAAGCATTTCACGGCTCAATATTGTATTTTTATTCTTGATTAAAAATACAAGTAAATCGTACTCACGCTTCGTAAGCGAGAGATTTTTACCACCTTTTTTCACAACATTGCTAGATGCATCAACAAAGAGATCTTTAAACTGATAAAAGGTTATCTCATTTTGCTGGTTACAGTTACTTCTCCTTAAAATAGCTTGCACCCTTGCTACTAATTCTTCTTTCGCAAATGGTTTTCTTATATAATCATCAGCTCCAGCTTGTAACCCTGCTACGCAATCCTTGCTAGAAATATTGTCGGTCACAATAATGATGGGTGTCATTTTAACAAGTCGTATTTTCCTGCAAATTTCTGGTCCAGATATACTTAATGAATCCCAATCTAATATAATAATATCCCAATCTTGTTCATATGCTATATTTAAACCTTCGTTTTCATTGTGAAGTTTTAAAATGAAATGGCCTTCTTCCGTTAAACCGCTTACGATTTTCTTTGCTAAAGACCGTTCATTTTTAATTACTAACACCTGCCTCACCGATGGTTCACCTCTACTTCAATATAACTTAGTTACATAAAAATTATTTAAGATTTATAAATATTAAACCCCTAAAAAATCCATTAAAACAGCTTATTAGGAGAACTCTATATAATCTTACAATAGGTATAGATAGAAACACAAAACATATTAAGATTTGAATAAAATGAATTTTCAATTCATCTCAATCGGACTTTTACAGGCATCTCGGCAGATAATAGGATAAAAGAAAATATAACAAAAGCACTTATCCATAGAATAAGTGCTTTTGTTATGTTTTCGCGATTGTATGATATTGATTTCCTTTAGGGAAATGTATAGTCACTTTTGTATATTCATTCTCCTTCGATTCGATAGAAATATCATGCCCTAATTTATGAGATAAACGTTTCGCTAAATATAACCCTAATCCCGTTGACTTCGTATGGACTCTCCCGTTCGCTCCTGTAAAACCACGCTCAAATACACGCCCAATATCTTCAAGCTTAATACCAATTCCATTATCTTGAATAATGAGTCGCTTTTCTGCTTTGTCTTCTTCCCCAATAAACTTAATTTCTCCATGCGAATCAGTATACTTCAATGCATTTGCCACAATCTGATCGACAATAAAAGATAACCATTTTGTATCACTCTCTACTAAAAGTTGCAAGTTTGTGCGTTCAAATTGAATGCGTTTTGAAATAAATGTCTTAGCATATTTCTTCATACTAGCACCCGTAATCGCCTCTAGAGAAACTTCTTGAATGAAATAATCTTTTGAGAAGGAATCAAGCCGTGAATAATACAAAGCTTGTTCAACAAAGTGATCTATTTTTCCTAACTCATCTTCTAATTTATCAATTAAAATATCCGCTGGTTTGTTGCTACGCATCAATAGTTGACTAGCAGCAATCGGTATCTTAACTTCATGAATCCAAGACATAATAAAATCATGATATTCTTTCTTTTCCTCATGCAATACGTACATTTTCTCTTGTTGCTCTAAATACAGTTTTTTTAATATATCTGTATACATTTCCTGTTCATATGTGTGTGGATTTGGAATTGCAATAACTGTATCCTGCTCTAAATGAAGAGCAATATGAAGTTCTTTATAAAATCTTTTATGATAAAAATACCCGATTATAAGATAGATAAGAATAAAAATTGCACTTACAACATTGATATATATAAGGTTTGCTTTTGTATTACTTAATCCCTCACTTAAATAAATCATGGTAGAAATAAATAACATAATCAAAAAGTAAAGAAGCATAAAATACCGGCGTTCTTTTATGTAACGAAAAATACTCATGTAATAATGTAACCTTGCCCTTTCTTCGTATGGATAAATTCCTCTTTTCCAAGTTCAGCAAGCTTCTTCCTTACACGAGCGACGTTTACTGTTAATGTATTATCATCAACAAAACTTTCATTTTCCCAAAGTTTACGCATAATATTATCTCGACTTACAATCGATCCTATATTCTGCATTAATATCTGTAAAATTTTAAACTCATTTTTTGTTAATTCCAATATTTGATTATGATAGGTTACTTCCCCGCTCTGTAAATTTAATACGACACCTTCATATTCAACAACATTAGTTTCAGCTTGTGTATAAGAATATGTACGTCTCATGAGAGCCTGAATTTTAGCAACTAAAACATCTGTATAAAATGGTTTCTGCATAAAATCATCTCCCCCCATATTCATAGCCATTACCATATCCATAGGGTTATCACGAGATGACAAGAAAATAATTGGTACTTTCGATACTTCACGAATTTTTCTACACCAATAAAATCCATCAAAATAAGGAAGATTAATATCAAGTAAAACAAGTTGCGGAGATTGCGCCAAAAAATCGTTTAAAATATGTTCAAAGTTTGTACTCGTCCATACTTTAAATCCCCATTTCTCTAACTCATCGGCAACCGTTTCACGAATGGTTGGTTCATCTTCAACTAATAAAACTTTCATAAAAAGTTTGCCTCCTAGCACTATTTTAACCTTACAAGTTTGTAAGGTTTGAATTATAATTTGTAAGGTTGTCCTATGGTTTAGGGTATAAAATTACCATACAATAAGCTTATCATACAATAGAGGAGGATCCATATTGAACCCCGTATTACAGGCAAAACACGTAAGGAAGGTCTTTAGTAATAGAGGTAACATATTTACTGCCCTCCATGATATTGATCTAACAATTTTTGAAGGTGAATTCGTTGGCATAATGGGTCCATCTGGATCTGGAAAATCTACTTTATTAAATATATTATCGACAATTGATATACCAACCACTGGAGAAATTATTGTTGATGGAAAAGATGTTATAAAAATGAAAGATGAACAACTTACTGCATTTCGTATTGACACATTAGGCTTTATTTTTCAGGACTACAATTTACTTGATACATTAACGATAAAGGATAATATACTTTTACCACTTGCTTTAAGAAATATAAATGCACAAGAAATTGATGCACGCGTAGATGAAGTTGCAACAATGTTTGGCATTCAAGAACTGCTAAATAAATATCCGTATCAAATTTCTGGTGGACAACAACAGCGTACTGCGGCAGCGAGAGCTATTATAGGAAAACCGAAATTAATTTTAGCTGATGAACCTACAGGTGCACTAGACTCTAAATCAGCAGCTGATTTACTACACAGCCTACAAGCGTTAAATAAAAAACAACTTGCCACCATTTTGATGGTTACGCATGATCCCTTTGTAGCAAGTTATTGCAAACGCATCCTCTTTATTAAAGATGGAAAACTCTTCACAGAACTTGTAAAGGGCGAGATGCCACAAGAAGAATTCTCCCAAAAACTATTACATATTCTTTCTGCTCTTGGAGGTAGCGGGCATGACACCATTTAGTATCATCAAAAAAAACTTACAAAGAAATCTTAAAAATTATGTACTATACTTTGCATCTATGATACTTAGTATTGTCATTTATTTCATTTTTGTATCCTTACAATATAACGATTATATCGTAGAACAAACAAATACAGCCAAAGGAATTGCAGATGTTTTTCAAGCTTCTTCTGTTATTCTAATCATTTTTGTAGCAATATTCATCTGGTATTCAAACTCATTTTTCACAAAGAAAAGAAAAAAGGAAATTGCACTATATTCCTTACTAGGTGTTCCAAAACGGCAAATTGGTACCATGTTATTTTATGAAAATCTCATCATAGGAATTATTGCACTCATTATAGGAATGAGCATCGGGGCTTTACTCTCAAAGGTATTTTCCATGTTACTTTTAAAAGTAATGCAATTATCAACCACTATTTCATTTTCTTTTTCTTTAGAAGCAATAATACATACCACGCTTGTATTTACCATTATTATTTTAATAACATCTTTTCACGGTTATAGCATCATTTACAAGTTCAAATTGATTGAATTACTTCAAGCTGAAAGACAAGGCGAGCTCATTCCAAAAGGATCCATATGGACCGCTTTATTAGGAATTATTTTAGTTATCTCTTCTTACTGGTTCGCACTTCAACCTATTTTCTCTTCTCTATGGCTGGACCATAAGATACGGAATATGTGTATTATTTTAGGTGGTTCTATAATCGGTACATATTTCATATTTCGTTCTTTTACCGTTTTTTTATTACTTGGCTTACAGAAGAATAAAACACGCTATTACCGTGGGATTAATGTGGTTAGTGTATCTCAACTATTAGCACGCATTCAAGCAAACGCAAAAACACTAACTGCCATTGCGCTATTAAGCACAGTCACACTGTGTGGAATCGGTGCTTCTTATAGTATGTATTATAAAAATAAAGTAATGATTGATAAAACAGAACCGTTTAGTTTTATGTATGTAAAAACAGATTCACAAGTAGATCAACAAATTGAAAATACAATAAAAAATTCTAATCATACAATAAAAGAGAAGATTACTATTCCTTTAATAAAAGTAAAAGCGGATTTACAGGTGAATGGTCTCATGCCAATTAATTTTGAAAAAAATCCTAATGAGTTAAATTTATTATCTGAGAGTACATTCAATATGCTAGCCGATAAGACTAATAAGGATATAAAAGTATCCCTTCAAAATACAGAAGTGGTTGCTCTCGATGCAAATAAAAGTCATACGTTTCAAACTGAATATAAAAACGGCAAAGTAGACCTGCATCTTTCAAATAATGATTATTCATTGCAATTTGTAGGAAAAATTCAAGACAACATCCTAAATGATTCATTACACGAATTCACTATCGTCGTGCCCGACCAAATTTTTTATGATATGAGCAAACAACAAAAACCTTATATGCTACAAGCATATAAAGTATCCGATGACAAAAATACAGAAAAGTTAACGAAAGCAATTCAAATACTCCTTAAAGATATCAATTTAATATCCAAATACGGTGCTTATAAAAGTGCTGTGGAAGCCACAGGATTAGTCATCTTCGCTGGTGTATTTTTAGGACTCGTCTTTTTAGCTGCAACTGGAAGCATCATTTACTTTAAACAATTAACAGAAGCAACTATAGATCAAGACAAATATATCATTTTACGTAAATTAGGTGTAAGTAAGCAAACCATTTTTAAATCGATTGCAAAACAAATTGCCTTTATATTCATTTTGCCACTTACTGTCGGTAGCTTGCATAGTATTGTCGTTTTAAAGGCACTTTCTAATACACTTGGCATAGATATTTTCATTCCAGTTTTAACTACCATAGTTGCCTATACATTGATTTATTTTGCTTACTATATACTGACAGTAAAATCCTATAATAATATCGTGAATAAATAAAAAAGCATCTCAACAGATGCTTTTTTATTTATTTGTTCTTTTTAAAAGTTATCACATTATACGTTTTACTCATTTTCTCATAGAATAAACGCTTATCTCGTTTGAAAATATGCAATACAAAATGCAATAAAATTAAACCATTGAAAATAAAGAATAATAAAAGGAAAATTATCTCTAATTGCTCATTCAATATTCTAGAAGCAATTAAAATATAATTGATACCACCAATCCCGTAATATAACAGGCCATAGCGTTTACATAATTCAATGAAAGTAATTCTCTCTCCTTGCCCTTTTACTCTAAAATGAAGAATCCATTTCCCAATTGTTTTCCCATTTGTGAAATAAGGAACAACAATAAAATAAACGAATATCCAAACGAAGCCAAGTAAAAGCTCGTCCAATTTTTCAGCAGGGTTAAATATAAATGCTATGGAAACTTTCACATTGAATATTAAAGAAGTCACAATCCCAATAACAAACCAATCCATCCAAAGAGCAAGGAAACGTCGTGTCATACGAACTGGTTTATTTTCAAAATCAACTTTTTCATCCATCGCATGTACATCTGGTAGGAAATAAGTAAATATTGGTGCAATCATATATCCAGCAAATCCACCAAGCGTATTTAAGAATAAATCATCAACATCAAATAAACGATATGGACAATTATATAGTCCATATAACCCAGTTAATTGTGTAACTTCGAAGAATAAGGAAACAAAGAATGTAATAATAACAGTTTGTAACAGATTACGACGGAAATAATATCGTAAATAAACGCCTAATGGTAACAATAAAAGAAAATTAAATGCTACCTGTAAAAATGCACGCTCTTTCAAGATACCAATGTATGACATCGGGTTCGCAAAATTCACCTTTGTTTCTCTCAAGATGTCCATAATTGAAGTAAAAGGCGTTATTTGATAATGCTGTGTTCCTGGACGTTGCATGCTACACGTATCAAACGTTGCCGGAAACGGTAAAATAATTAAATAATAGGCCGCCATTGAAAATAATAATAAAGAGTACAAAACAAGCATACGTAAATAATTAATATACCCATGTTTGCGATACTGCCAAATTAAAAAAGGAATTAATAAAATAAAACCAGCGATTGGAAATGTAATAATCGCCGTTTTAATTGGGAATAAATAAGCACCCAAGTTCTTCACCTCCAAAATATACAACATTCGCTATTATAACAAATTTTTCTTTTTATTCCATTTTCAGTTTTATTTGTTTTTTCATTCAATTCATTTAGTTTTCAAGTTAACTTATTACTCATCAAAAGGACTCTAAAGAACTACTACTTACCAGTAATTCTTTAGGGTCTTTTCATGTATGCAAAAAAACATCTACATGAAGGTTCCTTACAAAAATGTAAGATTCCAGTTAGATACATCGATGTTTGCAACATTTAATCACTTGTACACTAACAATAGTTAACCAAGCAACACTTCGACATTAATCTGCTGTCATCGCAAATTTAATACATGCACTAAAAATCATTATAGAAAGGATAGGTAGATTATGAATGTAATAAAACAAAGCTTACCTCAAAAAAATCGAATTGTTGATTTAGATGTCATACGAGGTTTTGCCTTAATTGGCATTTTCTTAGTGAATATAAATATGTTTTTTACCGAAGCAGGTGTCTCCAATAAAGGATTACCTGGTGCCAAGTGGATTGACATTCTTGTTGATGCCAAATTTTACGCAATTTTCTCTTTGTTATTTGGTGCAGGGGTATCTCTATTCCTCACCCGAGCAAAAACAAAAGGTCAACCATATTTGGTATATATACGCCGCATGGTTGTACTAGTCCTCATCGGTTTATTACATGCTAATGTTTGGGGCGGAGATATACTACGTTCGTATGCAATCATTGGCCTGTTATTATTGGCTCTTCATAAATTACCAGGTAAATGGTTGTTAGGAATTTCTTTAAGTTTACATGTAATGGGAATTGTCGTTAATACATTATCCTATGATTATTTACTAGGCGGGCATCCCAACATGCCACCTTTACTCAATATTCTTCAACTCATTCTCTCATTATTTGCACCTTTAATATACTTTATAGAAGGTTTCTCATTAATGCAGATTGATGCTCTAAAGAAATTAAAGAAGAGTCCTAAGCTTCATACAGCACTCATTATGATTCTTAGTAGCATTTGTATCGTTGGAGTAGCTATACAGTTTCTAACACCTAGTGCAAAAGCATATTTTATCCTAAAAATTATTTTACAACCTCTTCTGGCATTACTTTACACTTTAATCCTTGTAGCTCTACTGAAGAGTACGATAGGGAGCACTGTGTTAAAACCATTACAAGCTTACGGAAGAATGGGAATGAGTAATTATTTGGGCCAGACTATTATGGGGATGTTTATTTTACCACTATTCCTAAACGTATTTTCATCAGCATTCGCTATGGTGAGTGTGTGTTTCCTAACATGGATTCTCCAAATCGTGCTTAGCAACGTTTGGCTAAAATATTTTAGTTTTGGACCTATAGAATGGATTTGGCGCTGCTTAACTTATTGGAACTTAGTGCCTATCCGAAAAAAATAATAGTAAGAAATAACATATAGGAGGCTATAAAAATGCAAAGACCTGTTGTAGACGTAAAAAATGTTCAGAAAGTATATGGTAAAAAAGGTGAAATCAATCATATGCCTTAAAAGGTGTATCATTTTCAATCCGAGAAGGTGAATTTGTCGGTATCATGGGACCATCTGGATCTGGAAAAACAACATTACTAAATGTAATTTCTACATTAGATAATGCAACGGACGGAAAAGTTGAAATTGCTGGAACTGATATTACAAAAATGAAGCAAGGCGCACTCTCTGATTTCCGCTCCAAAAAATTAGGATTTATTTTTCAAGACTTTAACCTTTTAGAAAATTTATCAATCTATGAAAATATTGCATTGCCACTTTCCTTGCAAGGTGTTCCTTCTCGAAAGATTGGGCCAAAAGTAACGAAAGTAGCAGAGATGTTAGGGATTTCATCATTACTTCAAAAGTATCCTTCAGAAGTATCTGGTGGACAAAAGCAACGTTCTGCTGCTGCACGTGCACTCGTTCATGAACCAGCGATTATTTTAGGAGATGAACCAACAGGAGCACTTGATTCTAAAAATGCAACTAGCCTTTTAGATGCAATGAAAAGTCTTAATGAAGAGCAAAATGTTTCAATTATGATGGTTACCCACGATCCATTTAGCGCAAGTTACTGCCAGCGTATTTTGTTCATTCAGGATGGAGAGCTGTATAAGGAACTACATCGTACAACAAACCGTGAAATGTTTTATAAAGAAATTTTAAATGTACTTGCTGATTTGGGTACACAAAAAGCATAAGAAAGGAATTTACAACATGTTACTCAAACTTTCCATGTCAGGACTAAAAAGTAAAATAAGAGACTACATTGTCTTATTAATTGGGCTTGTTATGTCCATTTCAATCTTTTACATGTTCCAAACACTAGCAATGAATGATTCATTTATTAAAGCAAATTCGATGATTAGCTCTATTGGGATCATCTTCCAAGTTGGTTCATTTTTATTGGCAACTATCACGTTTTTCTATATCCTATATGCCAATTCATTTTTACTGTCATTAAGACAAAAAGAGTTCGGTATGTATATGATGTTAGGTGCGAAAAAATATAAAATTACGCTACTCATGTTTATGGAAACTTTAGCTATCGGGATCACTTCACTTATTATTGGGATTGGAATCGGTATCGGACTTTCTAAAGGAATTGGACAACTTCTTATGAAAGAATTAGAATTTGCTTCCGATGGATACCACGCTCTTTATATTCCATCTATTCGTGTAACAGTAATATTTTTCTTCATCCTGTTTTTCTTAGCTGCCATTATGAATATAGCGAAACTATCTCGCATTACAATATTACAACTCGTTCATTCTGAGATGAAAATAGACAAGCCTTCCGTAAAAGGGATTAAAACATTCTTTGTAGCAGTAATTGGTGCTGGTTCATTAGCAATTGGATATGCAGCATTAATAAATATAAAGGCTTTATCATTAGCTGGATTTCCTATCGCTACAGTAGCAACGACATTAGGAACATATCTTATTTTCATCTCTTTATTACCGCTAACTATTAGATTACTGAAAAAAATTAAACCATTAAATGAAAAAGGATTAAACTCATTTACTTTTTCTCAATTAAGCTTCCGCGTAAATGATTTAACAAAGGTATTAGCAACTGTAGCAATGTTAATTGCACTTGCAGTTGGAGCAATTGCTGGCGGAATGGCTTTTAAAAACAATATTAGCCTAACTACTGATATTGCTAGCCTATACGACGTATCAGTTCATAATCCAACAGCAGATGAGAAAAAAATATTAAACAAGATCAAATTTGAAGAAAAAGCGAACTATCGCTACAAAGTAGATCAAAAATTCGTTTATTACTTGAAAGAAGACTTAGAAAAAAATCGCCCTCTTGTTCAAAATGGTTTCGGGCAAAAGAAAGTCGGTCAAGTAGAACGAACTGCAAATGAACTTCCAGTCGGAGCAATTGTAAAGAAAGGTGCAAATGATACAATTGGTGGTCTTGCTCTTTCTGAAGAATGGAAGAATGCATTCAAAGAAATACAACCTGAATACTTATACAAACAACAACATATAAAAATTGTAGACCAAAAAATGTACAATCAAATAACAACAAAGGAACAAAATGTTATAATTGGAAAAACAAATGATTTCGCAGCGTATAAGAAAGAATGGAAAGAACTTGATCAATTACAATTAGCAAAATATAAACATATAACTAAAGATCAATTAAATAGTAAATTTAGCTTTTACGAAATTATGTACACTTTCACAAGTGGTACAGTCTTTATGGGCTTTTTCTTAGGAATTGCTTTCTTAGCTATGATGGCAAGTTGCTTAATGTTCAAAATCCTATCTGGTGCAACGAAAGATACAAAGCGCTATCAAATGTTACGTAAAATAGGAGTTCGTCGTGAGCTATTAGCAAGATCAATCTATAAAGAGTTATTGTTAGTATTCTTATTCCCAGCTACCATTGGTATCTCCCATGTAATTGTTGGTATGAATATGTTCTCTTTCATTTTGATTGATCCATACTTCCGCATTTGGGTTCCACTCGTAATTTTTGCGGTGATCTATACTATTTACTACTTAATTACAGTTCAATTGTACAAAGGTATTGTACTTCCGAAAGAAAGATAATAAAAAAGCTGGTGACATGCTGTCATCAGCTTTTTTATATCCTATATCCATCATCCATCTACTATGCTAATATATGTACTTGATTCTATTTTTAATTTTCAACACCTGAGTTGAATAAATGAAAGGAGCTATGTTATTGCAACATGTGAAACAACTACTGAGAAATTTTCTATATTTTTTCTTCAGCAAACAAATTGAAAAGTTTCTAACCTATAACTTAAGAAAAAAAACAAATACATTTATTCGTATCGCTATTTATATGTATTTAGGAACCAAAATTATTTCCGTACTCTTTAATCTTAAGACATCTTACGGAGTAGGGCTCTTTAATATCGGCTGGCTTATAAGCATGTCACTCTATCTATATTTCGCTAAAAATATTTACTTCGAAATGAAACAAGAGCATCAAAAAGTGAAAGAGCTAACCTTCTTTTCTCTCTTTGACTCCAATAAAGATTTACCTTATCGAAGATATATTTACAAGTGCTATACAAAAATATTGTATAGCTTACTTATCGCTGCATCGAGCTTCAATAGCTTATTACAAATTAATGCATCCATCTCACCGTCTATTTCAGACCTAGTCTCTAATGTGATGCATATGATTTTACTTCTAAGTGCAGTGACAGTAACCAGCCTTTATCTTGCACTACAATGGACAAATATATTAATGACAATACTATTAATACTCTCTTCTGTTATCACTGGAGCGATAATAAGTACTGGTTTATTATCAACAATAGGCAATTTAACTCATTTTGACCTTTTAAATAACTTTTCCATCATTTTAACAATTTTCATTGGCATTATTGTTCAAATGGGAATTGTATGGATACGCCCTCCTTATCAGCTAAGTCGTACAGAAAATGCTTTTTTTATATCCAATTCACTGATTGCTACAACGCTATTATTACTAGTTATTTTTATTCAAGATATTTCTGTACTAAATGGCGGAGAAACGAATTTAGAAAAGAAAGCTCAATTAGCCTTATTACCTTATACAGTTGGTGCAACCATTAATTTTATGTATATAAAGTTTAAATCTAATCATATCGCCCAAAAAGCAGAAAAAAACATGCTAGAAGTTATCTATTTGTTAGAAGAAAATGATATCGATCTTCTTTCTCCTACACAAAAACAAAAAATAGTCACTAAAATCAAGAAATGTGTCTATTACGGTGGGACATCATTCCGCTTACTTCTCCTTATGAATCCAGAAACGAAACAATTTATAAAAAACATGAAGTTAGATGATAGAACTCCATAAAAGCATCTATCTCAGGCCTCGGCTATTCTTTCAATAGAATAGCCTTTTTTCATACTTCTGTAAGATTCCTTACAATACTGTAAGCCAATCGTTAGTTACTTCGATGTTTCCAATCTTACATTTCATATAAACTAAAAGTAGATAATCAATCAACAATAAAAACACTTTTAAAGGAGCGAATTCTCATGAAAGAAAACCAAAACTTATTATTCAACCAAATTGTTACTGTTTCTTGCTTAGGCGGCTTCGTTTTACTAACTGGTGTTGCGGCTATTACTAAAATCGCTCAACAACTTTTCATGTAATATACACTTTTACTTTCATTGCAATCATACATTACTAAATTAATTAAAGGAGCGAATTCTCATGAAAGAAAACCAAAACTTATTATTCAACCAAATCATTACTGTTTCTTGCTTAGGCGGTTTTGTTTTACTAACTGGTGTTGCTGCTGTTATTAAAATCGCTCAACAACTTTTCATGTAATATTTCTTCATTACTACTTTAACTTTAAAATCATTCAAGATGACTAAAAATCACTTTTTATATAGATAGATTTCAAAATAAGGGTTCCTTACAAAAATGTAAGTTTCCAGTTAGATACATCGATGTTTGCAAACATTTATTCCTTGTAAACTAATAACTAGTTAGTCCAATTTAAACACACAAATAACTTATAGAGGAGTTTTCATATGAAAAAATTACTTGCTTCATGCGCTACTTTTGCACTATTCGCTAGCTTTGCGGTTGGTTGTGATTTATCTTCCCCAATCAAAATGGGTTCAAAGGAATACTACGTTCAAATCCAAGGTGAGGGTAAAATGGAAGATAATCAACGCCTTTATACTTTACCTACTTACGATGAAAACGGAAATGAAAAAACAGTTACATTTAGTAGCCAAAAGAGAGAAAATGATAAAAAACTTAAAGAAAATGCATTTTTACGCCTTTACATTAAACAAGAGGATGAAAAGAAAACAGATATACCAAACACAGAAGTTAAATCTTATGAAGAAGTACAGAAATCAGATTTACCTGCAAAAACAAAAGAGAAATTAGGTATAAAATAACAGATGATTATCAAAAAAAAATAAAAGGAGTAGCTCTTATTAAATAAGAGCTACTCCTTTTATTTTTTGGAAGCATTAGTTTACCACAAACAAAAAGAACCATAACCTCACCAACCTGGCAAGATTATGGTTCATATCATACAAAATAAAAAACCACCAAATATGTATTGGTGGAGACGGTGGGAGTCGAACCCACGTCCAAAAATATCGGCACTTAAGCTTCTACGAGTGTAGTCGATATATTAGCATTTCGCGAACTCTTCAGCCTATCGACAGGCTTCCAAGTTGCTAGTCTGGTTGTTCTCTTCCTTTGTCCTCAGACGGCGAACTCCGGCGTAGTCCACTTAGTTTGAGTCCCTTACCCTACCACATGGACGATGGAGGGAGGAACCTTTAGTGCAATTAAGCAGCTAAAGAAAGATTGTTTTGTTTGCCAATTATAGGCTTTGACGTTTTAACGAGGCCGATCCCCTCGACTCGCAACCTAAGCTCGAACTATCCCTGTCGAATCCGTAACGTCCCCATGATAAAAATGGAGCATACGAAGAAAATTTCGTGATAGCTACTAAGAGCTGTTTTTCAATGTGCAACAACCTTACATAAGTTATTATAACATACGCGCGCCGTTTTACAAATGTAAATATCTGTATTACATCTTTTGACGATCACGGAACGCGCGTGCAATTTCACGTTTTGCTTCTTTCTCTTTTAAATCGTGACGCTTATCATATTGTTTCTTACCTTTTGCTAAACCAAGTGCCATTTTCGCAAATCCATTTTTCAAATAGATTCTAAGTGGAACTAGTGCGTAACCCGTTTCTTTTGCAGCTCCTGCTAATTTATCAATTTCTTTTTTATGCAGAAGTAACTTTCTCGTACGAAGCGGATCGTGGTTGAAACGATTTCCTTGTTCGTACGTACTAATATGCATATTATGAACCCATACTTCACCATTATGTACACGTGCAAACGCATCTTTCAAGTTCACTCGTCCAGCGCGAATTGACTTAATTTCCGTTCCTTGAAGGACAAGCCCTGCTTCGTATGTTTCTTCGATGAAATAATCATGAAAAGCTTTTTTATTTTGTGCAATAACCTTACCTGAACCTTTTGGCATATAACGTCCCTCCTCTATTTTTACTATTGTAACAAATGTAAACAAAAAGCGAAAGTGGCTCGCTTAGAATCTTTGGACATTGGAACTCCCGACAGAGAAGCGCTTTTTGCTTCGTCCGAGGGAGTGAAATGGCCAACAGATTCTAGCCACTGTAGCTGGATTCCATAAAAAGCGAAAGTGGCTCGTTCTCCAGCCACTAAGAAAAAAGAAAAAGCCCCGCTTTTTATCAAAGCGAAGCCATCCTTTTCTTACTTACGCTTTTTCTTCTTCTTCTTGAATCCTGGTACGTTTTCGAAGAATGCTTTTTTCTTCTTGCCGTTACCATCTTTTTTCCCTGGTTGGCTAGCGGACGCGGATGCAGATCCTCTTCCTTTACCTTTGCCACCACGGTCAAATTTTCTACCTGTGCCACGTTCTCCGCCGCGCTCATTACTGCGTTCGCTACGTCCGCCGCGTTTCTTTCTGCCTGTTCTTGGCTGTTCAATCACGACTGGACGATCTTTGAACTTACGACGAGGCGTACCTTTCATGCCAACGATTTCAAAGTCGATTGCTCGCTCGTCTTTGTTTACGTTAATAACGCGAATTGTAATTTCGTCACCGATGCGGAATACGTTACCTGTACGTTCTCCGATCATTGCGAAATGCTGCTCATCATAACGATAGTAATCATCCGTTAAGTAGCTAACGTGTACAAGACCTTCAATTGTATTTGGAAGCTCTACGAATAAACCGAAGTTTGTTACAGAGCTAATCATACCGTCATACTCTTCGCCGATCTTATCAAGCATATATTCTGCTTTTTTCAGCTCGTCTGTTTCACGTTCTGCTTCAACTGCACGACGCTCCATATTAGAAGAGTGCTCTGCAATCTCAGGTAATTTTTCACGCCATTTTGCTTGTGTTTCATTGTCGACTTTACCGTTAATGATGTATTCACGAATTAATCGATGAACAATCGTATCTGGGTAACGACGAATTGGTGATGTGAAATGTGTGTAGAACTCAGTTGATAAACCAAAGTGACCTAAACTTTCTGCATCGTAACGCGCTTGCTTCATAGAACGAAGCATAACTGTTGAAATGACTACTTCTTCAGGCTGCCCTTGAACCATTTCAAGAATTTGTTGTAGCGCACGAGGGTGTACTTCATTTGCACGTCCTTTTACTGCATATCCGAAGTTCGTTACAAACTCGAAGAAGCGCTCTAACTTATCTTCTTTCGGATCTTCATGGACACGGTACATAAATGGTACGTTCATCCAGTGGAAATGCTCTGCTACTGTTTCGTTTGCAACAAGCATAAATTCTTCAATTAACTTCTCTGATACAGAACGATCACGCATAACAACGTCTGTCGGTTTTCCTTCTTCATCTACTAATACTTTCGCTTCTTTAAAGTCAAAGTCGATTGCCCCGCGGCGCATACGTTTTTCACGTAAAATTTGTGCCAATTGGCCCATCTCTTTAAACATCGGTACGAGCGGCTCATAGCGTTTAATTAATTCTTCGTCCTCATCTTCTAAAATGCTTCTTACGTCAGCATACGTCATACGCTCTGTCGTTTTAATTACACTTTGGAAAATCTCGTGTTTAACAACGTCACCTAAATTATTGATTTCCATTTCACAAGATAACGTCAGACGGTCTACTTTCGGATTTAATGAACAAATACCGTTAGATAGACGATGCGGAATCATCGGAATTACACGGTCAACAAGATATACACTCGTCGCTCTTTCCGCTGCTTCTACATCAATCGGAGAACCTTCTTGAACGTAATGACTTACGTCCGCAATGTGAACACCAAGCTTGTAGTTACCGTTCTCAAGTTTCGTTACTGTAACAGCGTCATCTAAATCTTTCGCGTCTGCACCGTCAATCGTTACGATCATTTGGTCACGCAGGTCACGGCGATCTTTTAAATCTTCTTCTGAAATCGTTTCTGGTACACTGTTTGCGTGCTCCATCACTTCTTCAGGGAATGCTAAAGGCAAATGATGTTTATGGATAACAGATAAAATATCTACTCCTGGATCATTTTTATGACCTAGAATTTGAATAACTTCACCTTCTGCACTTAAACGATTCTCTGGATAGCTCGTAATTTTCACAACTACTTTATGACCTTCTACAGCGCCCATTGATGCGCTTTTCAATACAAAAATATCACTTGTCCAGCGTTTATTGTCAGGTATAACAAACCCAAAGTTTTTCGATTCTGTATATGTACCAACTAACTCTTTTGTTCCGCGTTCTAAGATGCGTACAATGGAACCTTCTTGACGCGAACCACTCGATTGGGAACTAAGGCGTGCTAATACTGTATCGCCGTGAAGTGCACCGTTTAATTCTGTAGGCGGGATGAAAAGATCATCGTCTCCTGTTTTCTTCTCGTCTGGTACAACAAATGCAAAACCACGCGCATGTCCAATTAACTTACCACGTATTAAATTCATCTTTTCAGGAAGACCGTAACGGTTGCTACGAGTACGAATAACGAGTCCCTTTTCTTCCATCGTTACAAGCGCCTTTACAAAATCTTTAAAGCCCTCAGAACCTTCAATCCCAAATGCCTCTTCTAACTCTTGTATCGTTAGCGGTTTATACGCTTCTTCTCTCATAAATAATAATAACTTATCAATATGTTCTTGTATGATTTCTTCCAAGCAAAAATACCTCCTTTAAAACCTTATATTATTTAGTGTATCCGAAAGATAGGGGATGTATAAAGCGAAACTTCAATACTCCCCTTATGATTTTTACAGTTTTCACAAAAAATTCCTTATGAAAAAAAGAGGCAACTAGATCTTACCAATCTAGTTGCTCCAAGAAGTTATATACATCCTCATGTAGCTCGTCACGCTGCTTATCAAGTGTAATGACATGCGTAGAGTCTTCATACCATTTAATGTCTTTTAACGTTGATTCTACACCGTTATAAATAATGTTCGCACTATCTGTATTAATCATTTCATCATGACGCGCTTGTACAACAAATGTTGGTGCATAAATCATGTCCACATTGTTACGTACGTCAGCAATTAATTGTTGTAATGCTTTTAATGTATTCATCGGTGTCTTTTGGAATTCCAACATTTCTTGTTCGATTTGCTCTGGTGATTTTTGCTCACGCTTTTTATATTCGCGGGCATATGCCAATATACCTTGGTACATCGTTTCTTCACTCTTAATATACATTGGTGCACACATTGGTACTACACCTAAAACCGGTACTGTATAACCTAATTTTAGTGAAAATACTCCGCCAAGTGACAATCCAACGACAGCAATTTTCTCAAATCCTTTATCTTTTAAAAGCTGATATGCCTCCGTTACATCTTGCCACCAATCTTCAGGACCTGTATGAACAAGCTCTTCTGGCGGTACTCCGTGCCCTTTATAAATTGGCGCATGACAAGTGTAGCCTTTCTTTTCTAAGAAACGCCCTAACATACGTACATCAGCTGAGTTTCCTGTGAATCCATGTAGTAATAAAACAGCGCGGTCTCCACCCTCAAATGTAAATGGTTTCGGAGATGCTAATTTCATCATGTACTTCTCCTCTTTCTCTTCTGTAATCTAGTCGTATTCTTTCTATATCTAGTGTACCATATTTATATTTCTATAATCTAATTAGAAACATCTTTCAAATGGCAAAACAAAAAAAGAAGAACCATTAGTACATCCTACTAACGCTTCTTCTTTCAATTCTATAAGTTTAAGTACGTAACACCAATTGTTAATGCGAAGAACAATACAGCTAAAACAATTGTAATACGGTTTAATACCGCTTCAATTCCACGTGCTTTTTGCTTACCAAATAATTGCTCTGCACCGCCTGAAATTGCACCTGAAAGGCCTGAGCTATTACTAGACTGCATAAGTACCATAACAATCATTAAAATCGATACAATAATAAGTAAAACGGATAATAACGTATGCACTTGGCGTACCTCCTACAAAGATTCAGTTATTGTAACTGTAGCATAAATTCTATAGAAAAGCGAGAGCTATAGAGGCGCTCTCGCTTTTCTTCCCTTACATAAACATCATTGCAAATAACGGTCCGAGCAAACATGTTAAAATGGCTGTTAATGTCATTGTTACCGATCCAATAACACCTTCATGTTCATTATTTTTCATCGCTCTCATCACGCCCATAATATGAGAAGCACATCCAAATCCGATACCTTTACCAACTGAGTTTGTAACGCGGCTCCATTTTAATAAAAGCGGGCCGGTAATTGTTCCCGTAATACCTGCAATAACAACGAAAGCTGCTGTTAATGACGGTACACCACCAACTTGCTCCGAAACACTCATCGCAACTGGCATTGTCACCGATTTTGGTAAAGAAGATAAAATTAAGCTTTTATCTGTTCCCATAAGTGACGCAATAGCAAAGTCACTTGCAATGGCAACTGTTGTACCTACTAATACACCACCGGCAATCGGTACAACATACTTTTGCAGAACGTGACGTTGTTTATAAAGAGGAATTGCAAATGCTACAACACCGGGTCCAAGTAGCTTTGCAATCCAGCCGCCACCACTTTCCATATAATGTTGATATGGTATATCAAGCACGATAAATAGGAAAGCCATTAATCCTGTTGCTACAAGCATTGGAATGGTGAATGGTGTTGGAAATAATTTATAGATTTTTTTAGATAATTGATATAATAGCACCGTAAAAAGAACCCAACCGATCCCGATTAATATTTGACTCATCGCGACTCTCTTTCCTTTCTATTCGCAAGATATTGTCCTGTATGTCCTGCGACAATAATGATTAAAAATGTACTCGCTACAACTGTAATGAAAAGAGAAATTCCTTTACTCATAAAAAAAGCACCGTAATTCATTAGGCCAAGCGTTGGCGGAATTAATAAAAACGGCATAATAGCAACGAGTGTTTCTGCTCCTAAATCGAACCATTTCACTGGAAGAACTTTTAGGCTAAGTAAAACAAGTAAGAGGAACATTCCAATCAAACTTCCTGGAATCGGAATATTTAACATTTCTTGTACCCAAGTTCCAACCATATAAAAAACGTAAAGAGCAGCAATTTGGACAAGAATCTTTGTAAATTTCATGTTCATCATCCCTCTTGTTTATACGATCTTCTGTTAATATCTTTATCATAGTATAAATTGTAAAAAGCTGCAATTTATCAACTTGACATCAAAAAACGCCTATGTTATACGCTTACAACCTTGATATGACTACATTTCTAAAAGAAAATTAAGTCAAAAACCTTGACCTAATATAAGAAGTTTTTATTTTCTGAATTTTAAAGGTTGTTATTTCAATAAAATAATCTTTTTATCCTTAAGCTTACATATATATAAACAAGATAGGTGGTGAACATATGCCCAAAAAAGTTCTTATTTTTTGTGATCCTGGCATTGATGATACGATGGCTCTCCTCCTAGCATTCTTTATCGATGAAATAGAAATCATCGGTATTGTTGCTGATTACGGCAATGTTCCAAAAGAGATGGCCGTACAAAATGCTCATTTTCTTAAGAATGAAACAAGGAATAGAAATATTAAGATATTCGGTGGTTCAGAACGCCCTCTTACTGGTGCCCCGCCTGCTTTTTTTACAGATGTACACGGGAAACAAGGACTTGGGCCAATTATTCCAAATGGGAATGTGACTAACGGAGAAATGGAGAATTTCTTTGAAGTGATTCCTCTTATTGAACAGTATAAAGATGAATTAATTATTGTAAGTTTAGGAAGACTTACCTCTCTAGCAATTTTATTTATCATGTGCAAACAGTTAATGAAACAAATTAAATCTTACTACGTAATGGGCGGTGCCTTTTTACATCCTGGTAATGTCACCCCTATTTCTGAAGCAAACTTTTATGGTGACCCTACTGCCGCTAATATAGTCCTTCAATCCTCACCTAACATGTACATCTATCCATTAAACGTCACCCAATATTCCATCATTACACCAGAAATGGCTGAATATATTGAAGCAAAAGGAAAAGCCCCACTCGTCAAACCGTTATTCGATCATTATTACTACGGCTATTATAAAAATGCTCTACCACATTTAAAGGGTAGCCCCTTCCATGACACAATGCCAATACTCGCTTTACTTGATAACTCTATGTTTACGTATCACAAATCCCCTATCGTTGTCATGACAGAATCCTCTGCACAAGGAGCAAGCATAGGGGAATTTCGTTCTTTAGTGAACCAAAAGCCATTTATTGATTGGCCGGGTCATCAAATTGCAATTGATTTTGATTATAACAGTTTCTTTAAACATTTCATGTCACTTATGACGGGGGAACAATTTTAGCATAAAAAAACAGACCGTGATTTCTCACGGTCTGTCGTTATTTTCTACAATTATCGTTTGATGTTGTAGAAAGATTTGATACCATCGTAAACAGCGATTTCGCCTAGTTCGTCTTCGATGCGTAATAATTGGTTGTACTTAGCAATACGGTCAGTACGGCTCATAGAACCAGTTTTGATTTGGCCAGCGTTAGTTGCAACTGCGATGTCAGCGATTGTAGCATCTTCAGTTTCACCAGAACGGTGAGATACAACTGCTGTGTAACCAGCACGTTTAGCCATTTCGATAGCTTCGAAAGTCTCAGTTAAAGTACCGATTTGGTTAACTTTAATTAAGATTGAGTTAGAGATACCTTTTTCGATACCTTCAGCAAGTTTTTGAGTGTTAGTTACGAATAAATCGTCACCAACTAATTGTACTTTGCTTCCAAGACGCTCAGTTAATAATTTGTGACCATCCCAGTCGTTTTCGTCTAAACCATCTTCGATAGAGATGATTGGGAAGTCTTTGCAAAGCTCTTCGTAGAAATCAACCATTTCTGCAGAAGTTAAGCCAGTACGGCCTTCGCCTGCAAGGTCATATTTACCAGTTTCTTTGTTGTAGAACTCAGAAGAAGCAACGTCCATTCCTAAGAATACGTTCTCGCCAGCTTTGTAACCAGCTTTTTCGATAGCTTCGATGATTACTTCTAATGCTTCACGGTTAGAACCAAGGTTTGGAGCGAATCCACCTTCGTCACCTACTGCAGTGTTAAGACCTTTGTCATGTAATACAGCTTTAAGTGCATGGAATACTTCAGCACCCATACGGATTGATTCTTTGAATGTTGGAGCACCAACTGGTAAGATCATGAACTCTTGGAAGTCTACGTTGTTATCAGCGTGAGAACCACCGTTGATGATGTTCATCATTGGAGTTGGTAATTGTTTTGCATTGAATCCACCAAGGTAACGGTATAATGGAAGACCTACGAAGTCAGCTGCTGCGTGAGCTACTGCCATAGATACACCAAGGATAGCGTTAGCGCCTAGTTTACCTTTGTTTGGAGTGCCATCTAATTCGATCATAGCACGGTCGATACCAGCTTGGTCAGTTACGTCGAAACCAACGATTTCTGGAGCGATAATTTCGTTAACGTTGTTTACTGCGTTAACAACACCTTTACCAAGGTAACGAGATTTGTCACCGTCACGTAATTCTACTGCTTCGTGTTCACCAGTAGATGCACCACTTGGTACGATAGCGCGTCCGAAAGCGCCGCTTTCTGTGTAAACTTCTACTTCTACAGTTGGGTTACCACGAGAGTCAAGGACTTCGCGAGCATAAACATCAATAATTGTTGACATAATAAATTCTCTCCTTTTTATATAAGCAAATTATTTAATAATTGTTTTACCTGTCATTTCTTTCGGTTGCTCAACACCAAGAAGTGTAAGCATAGTTGGAGCGATATCACCTAAGATACCACCTTCACGTAATTCTACGTCGTTCTTAGTAACAATGAAAGGAACCGGGTTAGTTGTATGAGCTGTCATTGGCTCTCCGTCAGAAGTTAATTCTTCGTCAGCATTACCATGGTCAGCAGTAATAAGTGCTACACCATCTTTTGCAAGAATCGCTTCTACAACTTTTCCTAAACATTCGTCAGTTGCTTCTACTGCTTTAATTGTTGGTTCCATCATCCCAGAATGGCCAACCATATCACAGTTCGCAAAGTTAAGAATGATAACATCATGTTTATCATTTTCGATTTCATTTACTAAAGCGTCCGTTACTTCGTAAATGCTCATTTCAGGTTTCAAGTCATACGTTGCAACCTTCGGTGAGTTAATTAAGATACGCTCTTCTCCTGGGAATTCAGCCTCACGACCACCGCTAAAGAAGAATGTAACGTGCGGATACTTTTCAGTTTCCGCGATGCGAAGTTGCTTTAATCCCGCTTGCGCAACAACTTCACCTAAAGTGTTATCAAGGTTCATTGGCTTGAATGCCACGTAACCATCTACTGTTTCACTAAAGTGTGTCATACATACGAATTCTGGAATGTGAGGTACTTTTTCACCACGATCGAACTCACGGAAGTCTTCGTTTGTAAATACACGAGCAATTTGAATTGCACGGTCTGGACGGAAGTTATAGAAGATAACTGCATCATCATCATTGATTGTTGCAACTGGCGTGTTATCTTCGTTAACAATTACAGACGGCAATACGAATTCATCGTAGATACCATTTGCATAAGAGTCTTCTACACACTCTTCTGCTGATTTATAAGTAGGTCCTTCACCATTCACCATAGCACGGTAACATTTTTCTACGCGATCCCAACGCTTGTCACGGTCCATGGAGTAATAACGACCAGAGATAGTCGCGAATTGTCCTACTCCTGTTTCTTTAATTACTTCATTTGTTGCATCGATATAGCTTTGTGCTGTTTTTGGTCCAACATCGCGGCCATCTAAGAATGCATGAATGTATACTTTCTCAACGCCTTCTTTAGCTGCTAAGCGAAGAAGAGCAAACATGTGGTTCATGTGACTGTGCACACCACCGTCAGAAAGTAAACCGAATAAATGAAGTGCAGTACCTTTTTCTTTTACGCTTTTAATTGCACTTTGGAACGTTTCGTTCTTATCGAACTCACCTTCACGAATTGCAACGTTTACGCGTGTTAAGCTTTGATATACAATGCGGCCAGCACCGATATTTAAGTGACCAACCTCAGAGTTACCCATTTGACCTTCTGGAAGACCTACTGCCTCGCCACAAGCTGTAAGCGTTGTGTGAGGGAATTTGTTCCAGTAACCATCAAAATTAGGTTTCTTAGCTTGTGCTACAGCATTCCCGTAAGTTTCTTCACGAAGTCCGAAACCGTCAAGAATAATTAGAGCTGTTGGCTTTCTCATTTTACCGCCTCCAGAAGACCTAAGAACGAAGCAGGCTCTAAGCTAGCACCGCCAACTAAAGCGCCGTCGATGTCAGATTGTGCCATGTACTCTTTAATGTTTTCTGGTTTTACGCTACCGCCGTATTGAATACGAACAGCTTCTGCAGCAGCTGGAGAAACAGCTTCTGCAACAACTTTACGGATGTGCGCACATACTTCGTTTGCATCTGCAGAAGAAGAAGATTTACCTGTACCGATAGCCCAGATTGGCTCATAAGCGATAACAGTTGCTTTAACTTGCTCTTCAGTTAAACCTGCAAGTGCTTTTGTCACTTGACCTGCTACTAGATCAAATGTTTTTCCGCTTTCGCGCTCTTCTAAAGTCTCACCACAACATACGATTGGTGTTAAACCATGTTCAAATGCTGCGATAGTCTTTTTGTTTACTGACTCATCTGTTTCAGCAAACATTTCACGACGCTCAGAGTGGCCAAGTACTACGTAGCCTACTTTTAAGTCGCTAAGTGCTACTGGGCTAATTTCACCAGTGAATGCACCATTTTTTTCGAAGTGCATGTTTTGTGCACCTACTTGTAAATCAGTTCCTTCAGTCGCTGCTACAAGGCGCTCTAAGAATAGAGCTGGAGAGCAAACTACTGCATCAACAGCTGAAGCTGCTGGGATTTGACCTTTAACTTCCTCTACGAAGCTAACTGCTTCAGATAGAGTTTTATTCATTTTCCAGTTACCTGCGATAATTGGTTTACGCATGCTTTGCACCGTCCTTTTTCTTTGGCTGCTACTTATTTGTCGTTAAGACAAACTACACCTGGAAGCTCTTTACCTTCCATGAATTCTAATGACGCACCGCCGCCAGTAGAAATGTGGCTCATTTTATCAGCCATACCGAATTTTTCAACAGCTGCTGCAGAGTCACCACCGCCGATAACAGAGTATGTACCTTCTGCATCTGCTAATGCTTGTCCTACTGCTTTTGTACCTTGTGAGAATGGAGTCATTTCGAATACACCCATTGGTCCATTCCATACAACAAGCTTAGAGTTTTTAATTACATCTGCATAAATTTCACGTGTTTTAGGACCGATGTCCACGCCTTCCCAGTTAGAAGGGATAGAGTCGATACCAACGATTTTAGTTGTTGCAGTTTCAGAGAATTCCTCAGTGATTACAACATCAACTGGCATGTAGAAGTTTACGCCTTTTTCTTTTGCAAGTTGCATAAATTCTTTTGCTAGTTCGATCTTGTCGTCTTCACATAGAGATAGACCAATTTCATGACCTAAAGCTTTAACGAATGTGTAAGCAAGTCCGCCACCGATGATTAAGTTATCTACTTTGTCTAATAGATGACGAATTACACCGATTTTATCTTTTACTTTCGCCCCACCGATGATAGCTGTGAATGGACGATCTGGGTTAGAAAGTGCTTTTCCAAGAACATCTAACTCTTTTTCCATTAGTAAACCAGATACTGCTGATAGGTAGTCCGCGATACCTGCTGTAGAAGCGTGAGCACGGTGAGCTGCACCGAATGCATCGTTTACGAAGATGTCAGCAAGAGCTGCAAATTCTTTCGCAAGTTCTGCATCGTTCTTTTCTTCGCCCGCATAGAAACGTACGTTTTCAAGAACTAATACGTCGCCTTCGTTCATTGCTGCAACCATTTCTTGTGCAACTGGTCCGAATGCTTCGTCTGCTTTTTTAACATCTTTACCAAGAAGCTCGCCTAAACGTGCTGCTACTGGAGTAAGACGTAATTCTTCTACTACTTGACCTTTTGGACGGCCTAAGTGGCTTGCTAAAATAACTTTCGCACCTTGCTCTACTAAATATTGAATTGTAGGAAGAGCTGCACGGATACGAGTTTCATCTGTAATTTTGCCTTCTTTCATAGGTACGTTGAAGTCAACGCGGCAAAATACACGCTTACCTTTTAAATCTACGTCACGAATTGATTTTTTGTTCATTGGATTTCCCTCCGACTACTAGTTAGGATTGACAAAACCCACTCAAAAGCTTAACACATTTGCTTTTAAAACGAAAGAAGAGAGAGAGGGAACAAACCCTCTCCCTCGTTTTGTCATTGATAACTTATATAATTAAGAATTAAAGACCTTTTGAAGTCATGTAAGCTGCTAGGTCTACTACGCGGTTAGAGTAACCAGTTTCGTTATCGTACCAAGAAAGTACTTTAACCATGTTACCTTCCATTACCATTGTAGATAATGCATCGATTGTAGAAGAAGCTGTACATCCGTTATAGTCGATAGATACTAATGGCTCTTCGCTGTATCCAAGGATACCTTTTAATTCGCCTTCAGCTGCTGCTTTGAATGCTGCATTTACTTCTTCAACTGTTACTTCTTTGTCAAGTTCAACAACTAGGTCAACTAGAGAAACGTTAGCAGTTGGAACACGTACAGCGCCACCGTTTAATTTACCTTTAAGTTCTGGTAATACTAATGCTACTGCTTTAGCTGCACCAGTAGATGTTGGGATCATGTTTTCAGCTGCTGCACGAGCACGACGTAAATCTTTGTGTGGTAAGTCTAAGATTTGTTGGTCGTTAGTGTAAGAGTGAATTGTTGTCATCATTCCGCGTTTTACGCCGAATTTTTCGTTTAATACTTTAGCGAATGGAGCTAAGCAGTTTGTAGTACAAGAAGCGTTAGATACTACGTTGTGGCTAGCTGCATCGTATTGTTCGTGGTTAACACCCATAACTACAGTGATATCTTCGTCAGAAGCTGGAGCTGAGATGATAACTTTTTTAACTGATCCACCTAAGTGTTTTTCAGCGTCTGCTTTTTTAGTGAAACGGCCAGTAGATTCTACTACGATTTCTACTCCGTAGTCGCTCCATGGTAATTGTGCTGGGTCACGCTCAGCGATAACTTTAATTTCTTTACCGTTAACAACGATGCTGCTTTCGTTAGCAGATACTTCTGCGTTTAAAGTTCCGTGAACTGTGTCATATTTTAAAAGGTGAGCTAAAGTTTTAGCATCTGTTAAGTCGTTGATTGCTACTACTTCTACCTCTGGGTTGTTAAGTGCTGCGCGGAATACGTTACGTCCGATACGTCCAAATCCATTAATACCAATTTTAGTCATTTGAATTTCCTCCTTGGGGGATTATATTAAAGGGTAATACCCTTTGTTAACTGTTTTGCTGCACCTTCATCTGTAATTAGAATTGAAGTGTGCCCTTGTTTAATTACAGCCTGTATTGCCTTTGCCTTTGAAGAACCTCCAGCGACTGCAACAACGTGAGATACATTTTGTAAATCCTCTAGTTGCATACCAACTGTTCTTACTTTATGAACAACATTTCCTTGTTCATTAAAGTAGTAACCGAAAGCTTCGCCAACTGCTTCGCTTGCCTGAATCTTTAACCAATCTGCTTCTGAAGTATTTCTGCGACGTGCCATTGTTAACGCATCACCTATTCCATGAATGACGATATTGGAAGATCGAATCAACTCAAGAACTTCTTTCACGGAAGGCTCTGTCACAATAGACGCATATGCTTCGCTGCTAACATGGTCTGGAACATACAATAAGCGATAATTACTCATCGTATTTTGCGCCATTTTGGCACAAATGGTATTGGCTTCTAACTCGACGCCTTCTCCAATTCCACCACGTGCTGGGACAAATAGCATATGTAAATCTTTGCAATCAAGCTGCATCATGTCCGCAACAGCAGCTAGCGTAGTTCCTCCAGCCACAGCAACGATATTATTCGCTGTCAGACGGTCTTTTATACAAGTCACACAAGCACGGCCCATCTCCAGTTTGACCCAAGGTGATTCATCACTATCACCAGGGACAACGAAAACTTCATCCAAGTCTAATGTTTCCTTAAGTTGCTTTTCTAAAACCTTTAACCCGGAAATTTCTTTCATAAAGTCTTCCAAAGCAAGAACTAAAGCTGTTCCTTCTTCTGTCAAAGTCATTCCAGAAGAAGCGACGTGAACTAAGTTTTGTTCTTTCAAAACTTGAACTTCACTTCGCAATACTCGTTCTGTCATACCGAGACTTGCTGATAAATTTCTTCTTCCAATCGGCTGCATAAGCCTAATGTATTGAAGAATTTGCATTCTCGTTTGCATAACAGGTAGCAGATCAGGTAATAATTTTTTTGTGTTCTGAATCCATGAGCGCATATCTTTTCTCCTCACTACATCGGTTCATTTTCCCTCATGGTCACTTTACGTCCCGTAGTGACATTTTGTGTCCCACATAGGTTAAAAAAATAATCCCTGCTACGTGTATTATTGTAACAGGAGATAGAAACTTATTCAACTCTTAACTGCATTCTTTATATAGTTTATTATGACACCTTTGTGAATGTTACCATATTCTACTTGTTTTCCGTCTATTTCTACAACCGGAATCATTAGATGATATTTTTCTAAAAGGTCATTATCTTCATATATATCTATTTCCTCAATTTGAAAAGAATATTCACATTGTACTTCCTGTAAAACTTGTTTCGCCTTCACGCAAAGGCCACAATCATTTTTTGTATACAGTACAACTTTCATCTTCTTCACCTATCCGATCGTTTTTCGTAATGACGACGCTGGGATGTGCATTTGCTCTCTATACTTCGCCACTGTTCTTCGAGAAATAACGATTTCATGCTCTTCTTCTAACAATTTTGAAATCTTTTGATCTGAAAGTGGCTTTTTCTTATTCTCTGCCTCAACAAGCGTTTGAATAAATTGTTTTACACGCTTTGTAGAGACTGCTTCATCTTCAGTAGTCGAAACGGCATTACTAAAGAACGATTTCATCTCAAATAAACCGTGTGGTGTTTGCACATATTTATTTCGCGTTGCGCGACTAATTGTCGATTCATGCACACTTAACTCTTCAGCTACTTCTTTTAAAGCAAGTGGCTTTAAATACTCCGGACCTTTCCAGAAGAAATCACGTTGTTTTTCCATAATAATGGTCATTACTTGCAAAAGCGTTTGTTTTCTCTGTTTCAAACTACGCATAATCCACTGCACATGCTGATACTTTTCTGAAACGTAAGATGCTACTTCACTTTCACTATTATTAAGAAGCGCACTATATTCAGAATGAATTTCAATTCTCGGCATATTTCTCTCATTCATTTGTAAAACGAGACGATCACCATCTTTTTTCACCGCCATATCAGGCACAATATAAAGTGGTTTATCAGAAGAAAACGCAAGACCTGGTTTCGGCTGTAATGACGTAATACAGTTCACCGCCGATTGCAATTCCTCATTACTACACTTCAACACTTGAACGAGCTTTCGCCAATCTTTCTTCACGAAATAAGCGAAATGGTCTTCTACAACCTCTTCTGCTAATCCATTCCGCCTTTGTAAGCGCTTCAATTGCAAGGTTAGACATTCCTGAATATTACGCGCTCCTACCCCTGCTGGCTCCAGTGATTGGACAAGCTCTACAGAGCGGTCGACTACATGAAGTGGTACGGAAAGAAGATTTGCTAACTCTTCATTCGTTTCTTGTAAATACCCATTTCCATCCATGTTCATAATAATGAAAGAAGCTACTTTTCGCTCTTCTTCCTCTATTTTATAATACTGTATTTGATTTAATAAATGTTGCTGAATCGTTGTAGAATCCACACTGTAGATTTCCATCTGATTCTCGACTTGTTTGCTGGTACTTTTACTGTTGTTAGAGCTCTTTTTCTTCTCCCTCTCAAAACCACCTAACTCAATAAGGGGATTCTCTAACGATTGCTCATACAAAAACTCCGATAATTCTTGTACATTATACTGGAGCATTGTAATCGCTTGCCTTAACTCTTGTGTCATTGCCAAACGTAAGCTTTGTTCTTGTAAAAGACTTGCCTTCAAACTAATCTCCCCCTTGTTTCTATTGTACAATAAGTTTGGTAAAAGGAGAATGCTATCACAGACACCCATTCCAAAATATTATTAATTTATATGTATTAATGAGATTTACAACTTACAACCGAAATTTGAATAATATTGAAAGAAAATAATAACGGAATCATTTTATAACCAAGTACTAATAGTAAATCTTATTATTAGATATAACAAGAGGGAAATAAAAAAAGTCCTAACCTACAAAACGTAAGTTAGGACTTTTTGACGCGCCCAGAGGGATTCGAACCCCCGGCAGACGTGGTACCGGAAACCACCGCTCTATCCGACTGAGCTATGGGCGCATGATAATAGAAAACACTTCATTTTCTTCTCATAATAATAGCAATAAAATCCATCTAAATCAATAAAAATATCCCCGTAATCCTTTATGACGCTTAGTTATGAGTATATTAACAAAGCACCCACCCCTAAATTTTCCAATCATAAATTCACCCCAACTCACAAATTATAATCTTTGAATTGATATTCCAAAGGGGGCTTCATTCAATGACTGTAATTACGAAATTAAAACAAACTGTTTCTGGATTAAAAAGTGCACAAGCTAGCTTAGAGGGATTCGCTCTTGATACGGATAATCAACAAGCTAAGCAACTTTTCCAAACAGCTGCACAGCAAACACAAACGATTATCGATTCTTTAAACCCACGCGTTGAAGAAGTCCAACAAGAAGAACCACAATACTCACAGCAATAACGAATCAGTCTTGCTGTGAAATAGAAAAAGGATGATATGCAGTCATCCTTTTTCTATCACATTACATATTGCAATAGAAATGGAATGATAAATATGCAAAAACTCGGACTCATAACCGTATTATTTGCCCTTCTATTTAGCTCTTTTACCGGATGTGATAATAGTCCTTTAGATAAAAAAGTGAAAGAAGAAGCAAAACGAACGGAGAAAGAGAAAGGTCCAAAGTTAACAAAAACGAGTATGGAATCCTTTAATCAATCTATATCACAAGGAGCCAAGAAAAGAGCTCTCACTATGGATGAAATTATAAAAAGTACAGCAGTAAATTCAAATTTAGATCTCTACATAGCAGTTACACCTGAGCATCACGAAAGATTTGGATTAAAACCTCTCCGTAAGAAGCTCCAAAAGCAGCTAAGTGATGAGCACCCCACTTTCGATGTTCGTGTAAGTACAGATAAAAAAATCTTTGTGTTACTTGAAAAGCTTGAAAGAAAAATTAAGGAAAAGAAAGTATCTAAAGATGAAATTAATAAACAATTAAAATTCATTGGTAAAAAAATGGAGTCTAACACTTAACGCTTTTTAAAAGAAAAGGAAGGTTTGCAATGTCTAGTAAAGATAAAAACTTAACCCCTGTGCAACAGGAATATAAAAAATTCGAGCAAGAACGCGAACCGAAGCGTCCTGTCTTAAAAAACTGTATAAAAGCCTTTTTCGTTGGTGGTTTCATTTGCCTAATTGGGCAACTCATTTCTACTTTTTATATTACGTATTTCGATTTCACTGAACGCTCAGCAGGGAATCCAACAGTAGCAACTCTTATTTTCATCTCGATGTTACTAACTGGATTCGGCGTATATGATCGTCTCGGTCAATTTGCAGGTGCTGGGACAGCTGTACCTGTCACTGGATTTGGTAACTCTGTTGTCGCCGCATGTATCGAGCACCGGACGGAAGGGTTTGTCCTTGGCGTTGGCGGTAACATGTTTAAATTAGCCGGCTCCGTTATTTTATTTGGTGTATTTTCAGCTTTCGTCATCGCACTTATTAAAACGATTCTCGTTCAATGGGGAGGGCTATAAATGTTACAAGGACACCGAACGTGGGTATTTGAAAACAAACCAGTTATTATTTCGACAGGAGTCGTCGGCGGGCCGTTTGAAGCAAAAGGAAAAATCCCCGAAGACTTCGATATCCTTCATGAAGATTTATGGCTCGGACAAGATTCCTATGAAAAAGCACATAAAATTTTGTTCGAAGAAGCTTGTAGCCGCGCCACTGAAAAAGCAGAACTTCGTAAAGACGATATCCAATTTGTACTCGCAGGAGATTTAATTAATCAAATTACCCCTACAAGCTTTGCTTGCCGTACACTGGGTACTCCTTATCTCGGACTATTCGGCGCTTGTTCTACTTCTATGGAAGGTTTAGCACTTGGGGCGAGTATCGTAAATGCAAAAGGCGCAAAATATTTATTAACTGGTGCATCCAGTCATAATACAGCTGTAGAAAAACAATTCCGCTATCCTACCGAATACGGCGGACAAAAGCCACCTACTGCACAGTGGACAGTAACTGGAGCAGGAGCCGCTATTTTAAGTGATACTGGAAACGGCCCTAGGGTAACATCAGCCACAATCGGAAAAGTGGTTGATATGGGATTAACAGATCCGTTTAATATGGGAGGCGCAATGGCTCCAGCCGCCGTCGATACAATTGAGGCCCACCTACGCGAACGCCAAATCGACGCCTCTTACTACGATTTAATCGTAACCGGTGACCTCGGACATGTCGGCCGCGAAATTGCTTATGACTTATTACATAAACACGGAACGAAAGTAACGAGCGAACAGTTTCAAGATTGCGGGCTGCTCATTTATAGAGAAGGGCAACCTGTCATAGCTGGGGCTAGTGGACCAGGATGTTCCGCAACAGTCGTGTACGGTCATTTATTAAACAGAATGAAAAGAGGAGAGTTCAAAAAAATACTTGTCGTTGCGACAGGCGCTTTACTATCTCCACTTACATTCCAACAAGAAGAAACGATTCCGTGCATCGCTCACGCCGTTTCAATTGAATTCGGAGGTGCAACGCAATGATTTTTTTCTGGGCTTTCGTCATTGGCGGACTCATATGTGTAATTGGCCAACTTATGTTTGATGTCGGCAAACTAACACCCGCTCATACAATGGCAACACTCGTTGTTGCTGGAGCTATATTAGATGGATTCAATTTGTATGAACCATTAATTGACTTCGCTGGAGCTGGGGCAACCGTACCTATTACAAGCTTTGGTAATGCCCTCGTTCACGGCGCAATGGAAGAAGCCGCAAAACATGGCATCGTTGGCGTTATTACCGGCATGTTTAAAGTAACAAGCGCCGGTGTATCCGCAGCTATTATTTTCGGCTTCATCGGAGCATTGCTATTCAAACCGAAAGGATAAGGTGTTTGTATGACAGTTATTGCTAGTGTTAAAACCTGCCTTGCTAGTGTAAGGGGGGCTCAAGCAAGTTTAAGCTCCCTTTCTTTAAATTCACAAGATGAAGAATCAAAACGTGTATTTCATGAATGTATGTTAGAAATGGACAGCATCATCGCTGATTTACAGAATAGAGTTTCAGTATTAGAACGTGAAGAACCTCAATATAAAGGGTTTTAAGTAGACTGGAGGAAATGACTATGTCTCACCTGCCGGAATGGACACTTGTCATTCTTCGCTCTGTATTCATATTAATTATTTTATTCGCTATTACGAAATGGTTAGGGAAAAGACAAATCTCTCAGCTCTCCTTTTTTGAATACATAGCCGGAATGACAATCGGTGACATCGCTGCCCAAGTATCTACAGGGCTCGATTCAAAATTTTTCCACGGCGTCTTTGCGATACTCATTTTCGCTGTGGTACCTTTTTTAACAGGAATCCTCTCTTTAAAGAACAAAACAGCTCGGGACTTCTTTGAAGGGAAATCTACCGTATTAATAAAAGACGGAAAGATACTCGAAGACAACTTAAAGAAAGAAAAATATACAAGTGACGAATTACTGGAACTTCTCCGTGGAAAAGATGCTTTCAGCGTAGCTGATGTTGAATTTGCTGTACTAGAACCGAGCGGAGAATTAAATGTATTATTAAAGAAAGATCGCCAACCACTCACAGCAAAAGACATCGGTTTAAAAGTAGCAAACGAAAAAGAACCACAAACTGTTATTATGGATGGCAATGTCTTAGATGAACCGCTATCCGCAAGTGGACATAACCGCGCTTGGCTACATGCTGAACTAGAAAAGCTCGGTGTTGTTATCGAAAATGTCTTTCTCGGTCAAGTTGATTCATACGGACAACTGACTATCGACATTTATAATGACAAACTACAAATGCCTTCTCCTCAAAACAAACCTTTATTATTAGCATCATTAAAAAAATGTCATGCTGATCTTGAACTATTTTCCTTAGAAACAAAGTCGAAATCAGCGAGCGAAATGTATAGTAAAAACGCGAAACAAATCGAAAAGATTTTAAATAAAGTAACCTATCTTTTAAAAGAATAGATATCGAAAGAACGCTTCAGTCAAAAGGCGTTCTTTTCTTTTTTTCTACAGTTTTTATAACGTTTAAATTTATGTAATTCGGTTATGATGTTGAAGATACATAAGCAGGGAATTTCAAAAACATAGCGAATATTTCATGGTACAACTACATATTTTTTTGATTTAAAGTGGTTTCGTTTGACCTTTATTGACCATAATTGTATTATAAGACTAAGAAAGCTTTATAAGGAGGAAATAACAGATGAATTTAATTCCTACAGTAATTGAACAAACAAATCGTGGAGAACGCGCTTACGATATTTACTCTCGACTATTAAAAGACCGCATCATTATGCTTGGTAGCGCAATTGATGACAACGTAGCTAACTCAATCGTTTCCCAGCTTTTATTCTTGGAATCTCAAGATCCAGAAAAAGATATTCACATCTACATCAACAGCCCTGGTGGTTCTATCACAGCAGGTATGGCAATTTACGATACAATGCAGTTTATTAAACCGCAAGTATCAACAATCTGTATCGGTATGGCTGCATCTATGGGTGCATTCTTACTTGCAGCAGGTGAAAAAGGAAAACGTTATGCACTTCCAAACAGTGAAGTAATGATTCACCAACCACTTGGTGGTGCACAAGGTCAAGCGACTGAAATCGAAATCGCTGCTAAACGTATTCTATTCTTACGTGAAAAACTAAACCAAATTCTTGCTGACCGCACAGGTCAACCACTTGAAGTGCTACAACGCGACACAGACCGCGACAACTTCATGACAGCAGAAAAAGCTTTAGAATACGGTTTAATCGATAAGATCTTTACAAATCGTTAATAGATATTTAAAGCGGAAGCGGCTTATTTAGAGTCGCTGGAGCTGGATACATAAAAAAGCGCCTATTACAGGGCGCTTTTTTATAGTTAAATCTCCGCACGAACATACCCCACTCAGTATCCCTCTAAATATATCGGCGATTTTTCAAATATATCGACCGTAACTCCAATTATATCGGCGATTATTTTAATATATCGACGTTTCGACACAACTTATCGACTTACCGACAATTCTCGACAAGAACACACATCCCACATACCCCCACCAACAAGCCCCAAACAACAAAAAAGCTATCGCACATGCGCGATAGCTTCTTATTGTACATATGCAGCTAATGCCTCTAAAGCCTCTTCTGCATCTGAACCTTCTGTTGTAATTGTTATCATGCTACCAGTTCCAATTGCTAAGCTCATAATCCCCATTATGCTCTTTGCATTTACTGTCTTCCCATCTTTTTCGATGAAAATATCTGCATGAAAGCGATTGGCCTCTTGTACAAACAACGCAGCCGGACGTGCTTGTAAACCGTTTTTTAATGAAACCTGAACTCTTTTTTGAACCACAGCTCCATTTCCCCTTTAACCTCTTATTTTTTTGCTACCGTTTCCCCCGCGCGTAATTTCTCTGCAATATCATCAATTTTACGCAAACGATGATTAATACCCGATTTACTAATTTTCCCCCCGGATACCATCTCACCTAACTCTTTCAATGTTACATCTTGATAATCTCTTCGTAATTGCGCAATTTCTCGTAATTTATCCGGCAATATATCAAGACCAACTGTCTCATCAATATAACGGATATTTTCAATCTGCCTTAGCGCTGCACCAATTGTTTTATTTAAATTAGCTGTTTCGCAGTTCACTAAGCGATTTACAGAATTACGCATATCACGTACGATTCGAATGTCTTCAAATCTTAAAAGTGCATTATGAGCACCTATAATATTTAAAAACTCTGTAATCTTTTCTGCTTCTTTCAAATACGTAATGTACCCTTTTCTTCTTTCCAACGTCTTACTATTTAAATCAAATCCGTTCATCAGTTCACATATAGCATCATTATGTTCCTTATATAACGAAAAGATCTCTAAATGATAAGATGATGTTTCTGGGTTATTTACTGAACCACCTGCTAAAAATGCACCGCGTAAATACGATCGTTTACAACATTTCTTCTCAATTAATTCTTGTGATATATTTCGAATAAATGAAAAGTCGTCTCGAACGATATGAAGATCAGCTAATATTTCGCGTGACTTCTCAACAAGCCTTACGATATATACATTGTTTTTCTTCAATCGCATTTTTTTACGAACAAGTAATTCTACCGTCACGTCATATCCTTTTTTCAAAAGCGTATAAATCCTTCTTGCAATTGCCGCATTTTCCGTTTGAATATCGATTGATAGACGACGGTTTGAAAAAGAAAGCGATCCGTTCATGCGAAGTAACGCTGATAATTCTGCTTTCTCACAGCATTCCTTCATCTCCAGATTCGTCAACTCTTTCTTTGTTTCTGATGCAAATGACACAGTCAACACCTCCTTATACGATTATTGTGGAACAAAAATCTTGTCCTATATGAAATGAGGAGCGTTACCTCAAACGAGGCAACGCACATCTACAACAGTGAATATAAAATAGAAGCTAGTTTTAATGTATCGTGTCTTACAACACGGTCATCATACTTCGCTAATTGATCTTGAATCACATTAATATTATTTTCAGTAAAACGCTCTTCATCTACTACAACTGGTGCTGACATTTCTTCCTCATATAACTGACGTAATTCACAAGGAATATCACGGTTATTTACAATTGCAGTATCGATAAATGGTTCACCTAAATGATCATGTAACGCCTGCACATGATCAAACGCAGTATATCCCATCGTTTCACCAGCTTGCGTCATAACATTACACACATATACCTTCTTTGCTTTTGCAGCAAGAACAGCGTCCCCAATTTTGTTAACAACTAAATTCGGTAATATACTCGTATACAAACTTCCTGGACCGAAAACAAGTAAATCAGCTCGTTTAATTTCAGTCAACGTTTCATGTAACGGCTCTACATCTTCTGGAGTTAAAAAGACACGGTTAATTTTCTTTCCGAAATAAGGAATCTTTGATTCACCTGTTACAATTTCTCCGTCTTCTAGTTCCGCATGTAGTACTGCACTTTGATTCGCTGCTGGTAATACACGCCCTCTAACATTTAAAACTTTACTCGTTTCTGTAATAGCATGGAAGAAGTCTCCTGTAATCGAGGTCATACCTGCCAATAATAAATTTCCTAACGCATGACCTTTCAGCCCATCTCCCGTTGTGAAACGATGCTGGAATAAAGCTTCCACCAGTGGCTCTACATCTGATAACGCAACAAGTACGTTACGAATGTCACCTGGGGGTGGAATTTCTAGCTCATCACGTAATCTACCTGAACTGCCACCATCATCAGCGATTGTAACAACTGCTGTAATATCAACCGGATATTGTTTTAATCCTCGTAATAAAACAGAAAGTCCAGTTCCGCCTCCCATGATGACAATTTTAGGTTTTCTCTCTTTTTTCATCCCTTAATGGCCCTTTCTCTTCTCCACATCACGATGAGATACATGAACACTATACTCTGGTTTCAAATGTTTCCCAAGGTATTCTGTAAGCGTAACAGAACGATGCTGTCCACCTGTACATCCAATTGCAATTACAAGTTGACTCTTGCCTTCTCTTTTATAATGAGGCAGCATGAAAGTGATAAGATCAGTCAATTTCTCTAAAAACTTATGCGTCTCATTAAATTTCAGCACATACGATGAAACTTCCTCATCTAGTCCTGTTAATGGCTTCATATGTGGAATGTAATATGGATTTGGTAAAAAACGAACATCAAATACTAAATCTGCATCAATTGGAATACCGTACTTAAACCCAAATGACATAACATTTACACGAAATGCTTGCTCAGTTTCAGTTGAAAATAGGTGAACAATTTTTTCACGTAATTCTTTCGGTTTTAAATCAGATGTATCAAGCACAATATTCGCGCGTGCCTTCATATCTGTTAATAAATTACGCTCTGCTTCGATTCCCTTTAACGGCAGACCAGTTGGTGCAAGTGGATGCGAGCGTCTCGTTTCTTTATAACGAGTTACAAGTGTGCTATCTTTCGCATCTAAGAATAAAATATGAGGAATAATCCATGTACGTTCTGATAAATCATCAAGCGCTTCCCATAAATGTTCGAAAAACTCTCGGCCACGTAAATCAATACCAAGTGCTACTTTATTCATTTTTCCTTTTGAATCCGCCATAAGCTCAATAAACTTTGGCAATAACATCGGTGGTAAATTATCTACACAGAAATATCCTAAATCTTCAAAACTTTGTAAAGCTACTGTCTTTCCAGCTCCAGACATTCCTGTAATAATTACCATTTTTATATCATTATTCTCTGTCATCGTATCCTCTCCTTGACGGTTTAACTCGGATCTAATCGATATGAAAGCAACTCAAAATCTGGGGTATATACAAATGTACCGTAGATTATGCCATTTCCTTTAATTAAATAATCAATAATGTGATAATCTCCTGGTGCCATTGCTAAATCATCAATTTTATCAAATGTATGCCAACCAATGATGCCTTCTTCGCTCTCTAGTTTGTTTTCTCCTGCAAAATCTGTCGCTAAAAAGGAGAACATCATCCATTCAGAAACAACTTTATCACCTTCTTGGATGACAAAGGTGAAGACCCCCTTTAACGCTGGGTTCTTTAAATAAATACCTGTTTCTTCACGATACTCGCGAACAACGGAATCTCTTACAGTCTCACCACGCTCCATTTTCCCGCCTGGTGCAACCCACCAATTCCGGCGAGGTTTTTGGAGTAAGAGTACTTCATTATCTCTAATTAACACACAGTTTGTCACTCTTTGCATGTTTCTTCACCTCAGCTACTTGCAGCAAATTTCTCACTGCATACTCATTTCATTATACTATCAAAAACAGTTTGCTACAACGAAGGAGCCAGTCCCCCTTTCGCTAAACACTGCTACTCAACAATTTTAAAAAAGCTTTTTATAACAAGCAATGTAAATGCCTGGACTTTCAATATATAGCATGAAAAATCCCCTTAACGACTTTTATCGCCAAGGGGACTCCAGCCCTTATTTCTTACCGAAATAAGTAACAATCGCAAATCCTAAAATAAAGGTAATAATTGAACTTATAATTGAAAATCCTCCAGTTGGAATACCAGGGAACACAATTACAATCGAACCGATAACTAGTCCAATAATTGCCGCAAATGTCATACTTTTATATCGATCTAATAAGAAACTAATTCCTTTACTACTTACAACGAACCCTACCATAACGCCAGCACCAATAACTGCAATTAAAGGTAAGTTGAGTGTAGTTAAAGCATTAATTGCTGTCGGATATACACCAATAATTAATAAAATAAACGATCCGCTAATTCCAGGAAGTAACATCGCCATACTAGCCATCCATCCTGCGAAAAATAAACCAATTGCATTTAAAATTGTTAACGTCGTAATTGGATCTGCTGTCTTATCTGGTTTAAAGAAAGCTGTGATGGCAACAAGAATTGCTGCAACGATTAATAAAACAATGTGCTTACCTTTAAACGACGACTTTGCATCAGCTTCTCTCATTAACATCGGTAATATACTAATAATTAAACCGAGGAAGAAAAATTGAGTCGGTTCATAATGATTTGCAAGTAAATATTTAATAATGTGACTTAACGTTAAAAATGCTGCTGCCACACCAGCTGCAAGTGGAATTAAAAATCCTAAATGTTTTTTCCATTCACGACTAAAGAATCCGCTAATTGCCGCAAGCAATTGTTCATAAATCCCTAACACAACAGCGATTGTACCGCCGCTCACACCAGGAATTAAATCACTAACGCCCATACAAAATCCACGATATATATTACGCCATTCCATACTGAATAAATTCCTCATTTCTTATAGTGATTTTTTCCGTAAAGTCCAGTATATCAATAAGAAAGCTTATAATCCCAATATTTTTTGACAAAACTTTGACATTTTCACACAAAAAAAGAAGAAAGCTCCTATCGGTAGCTTTCTTCTCAAAAGGTATATTATCCCTTATTTTTCTGATACAGTTTTTAGTTCTTCTAATAATTCTTCTACGTAATGTTGTGCACTTTGTGCTGCAATACTACCATCACCTGTTGCAGTTACAATTTGACGTAGCATTTTTTCACGAACATCACCAGCTGCGAAAATACCAGGAACTTTCGTTTCCATACGCTCGTTTGTTTCAAGGTAACCATTTTCATTTGTAATACCTAGTTCAACAAATGGTTTTGATAGTGGTAACATACCGATGTATACGAATACGCCGTCAGTTTTGACTTCTTTCTCTTCTCCACTGTTTACATCTACAAGTGTTACACTTCCTACTTTACCATTTGCTTCGTTAATTTCTTTTATCGTGTGGTTCCAAATAAAGTCTACTTTTTCGTTTTGGAAAGCACGATCTTGTAAAATTTTCTGTGCGCGAAGCGTGTCACGACGGTGAACGATCGTTACTTTTGATGCGAAGCGTGTTAAGAACACACCCTCTTCAACAGCAGAATCTCCGCCGCCAATAACTACAAGTTCTTTCCCTTTAAAGAATGCGCCATCACATACCGCACAATATGATACACCGCGGCCGCCAAGTTCTGTTTCACCTGGTACACCAATTTTTTTATACTCTGCACCACTTGCAACGATAATTGCACGTGCTTTATATTCTTTTTTACCAGCAATAATTGTTTTGTATTCTTTACCATCGATGACTTCTTTCACATCACCGTATGCATATTCAGCACCAAATTTCTTCGCATGCTCGAACATTTTATTTGATAAGTCTGGTCCTAAAATAGACTCATAACCTGGGTAGTTTTCTACATCTTCTGTATTTGCCATTTGCCCGCCTGGAATACCACGCTCAAGCATTAATGTGCTTAAATTCGCACGAGATGTATATACTGCAGCTGTCATACCAGCTGGTCCTGCACCAATAATAATGACATCATAAATTTTTTCTTCTGACACACTATTCACTCCTATCCATTCCTACACAATTAAGTTACCCTCATTATACTGTTCGCATCATTTTTTTCCCAATGATTTGCTTATCTATGTGTGCGTACGCTTAACAGCTTGCACATACTTTCGAACAGTCGCTACAGATACATTATACACATCTCCGAGCTCCGACTGTGTCATCTTATTTCCTTGTTCACTGCGTACGATATATTCAACCGCAGCTGACCAGCCGTATACATTTGTAAAAACTGCCCCAGATGTATATAAACGTATAAACGTACAAAACCAAAATTGTAAACACTCTTCGATTAATTCATCATCTTTTTTCGTATAATTGTATAAAGCATCCGCGATTCGCGCGCACTGTTCAAATTGCTGTAAATCAGCTGGAATACTCTTATGGCTATTCAGTAAAAAGAAATACTTTGCAAGTTGCGATACGATTGGAACACCATTCTTCGCCTGCGTTACATCAAAGAAGAATCCAACCTTCTCCGGCGTTGATAATTCATTCATTAAATATAAAGCTAGCATTTGTTCCTCTAGCGTCGCACTTTGCTGGAATGATTTTCGTAATTCTTCAAATAACACATTTTGTCCTTCATCCGCTAAATTCAATGCATTCCACGGTTCTTTTCCCTTTTTATCAGGGTGCAATTCTACAACATGTTGCCACATTTTTTCAGCTACTTGCTGATCTTTCACCATATACGCAGAATATGCAAACCAATAATAGAAACTAACGTCTCCTTCGTATCCTTGACGCTTTAATAATTTGAACCATTTATATGCAGGCTCGAAATGACCAATTGTTGCAAGTGTCGTCCCAAGTTTCAAACGATGTTCAAACGAAATCGGATATACCGAAACTAACTGAGCAGCTAACACCTCTACTTGTTTATGCTCTCCAATTGAATATAGAAAAATAAGTGTATTACAAAGCGCATGTATATTACCAGGATTTTTCTCTAAAATCATTTCCGTTAATTTCAGCGCCTTATCTACATTACCAGATTGAAAATGCGCAATAGCTAAATTATTATGCCCCGACCAAAATTCCGGATAGTCTTTCGTAACAATTTCTAATGTAGCAATTGCTTCTTCCAATTGTCCGTTACGAATATAACGATTGGCTTCTTCCTGCATAACAATTAAATCATCTTCATCCTCAATCTCTTCCGCACCCATCGCTTCTTCTTCCATAATTTCAAGTAATTCTAATGTATCTTCAACAAATTCCTTCTCTTCTGCAACTTCTAAATAGCGATCCGCATACTTCTTCGCCTGCTGAAATAGACCCATATACGCATAATTATTTGCAATAAAATAATAACACTGTTCAAGTTCTGGATTAGATCTAACAAGCTTAAAGAAGGTTTGATTCGACTCTTGATATTCACCAGCCTCAGATAATACTGTTGCTAATTGACATAAAATAAACGGCTCCTTCTCGCTTTGTGCCGCTCTTCGAAAATATTTAATTGCATCTTGCAATTTTTGTCCTTTGTAAGCCCTCATCCCTTTTTTATAAAAGAAGTCCGCTAATTGATTAAAAGAGATAACTTGTCCGTTCTCCTTATATATTCTTTGATTTTTCCCCATATATCCTCCAGTTTTTTGTTTTCTTCGTTCACACATTCTTCTATCTATAAGTATAAACGATTCCGTAAAAAACAAAACAGTATATTATACTCAATTATTTCCTTTTTATTCATTAAAAAAGAAGAGAAATGTTACATTTCTAGTATGAACCTTCTCTAGCCTCCATTTGCTCTTTCGTATAAATAACACGCATTGGATTCCCACCCACGAAAGCACCGCCTGGCACATCTTTATGAACAAGTGTGCCAGCTGAAACAATCGCGCCATCCCCAATTTTCACACCTGGTAATATAGTCGTATTTGCCCCGATCATCACTTCGTTTCCAATAACGATTTCCCCAAGTCGATATTCGCGAATTAAATATTCGTGCGCTAAAAGCGTCGTGTTATAGCCAATAATCGAATTATCTCCCACAGTTATCTTTTCCGGGAACATAATATCCGGCATTACCATAAGCGCAAACGATGTTTTCTTTCCTACTTTCATCCGCAAAAAGGTGCGGTATAACCAATTCTTGACCGATAAAAAAGGTGTATAACGTGCAATTTGGATAATCATAAAGTTTTTCATTACCTTCCAAAAAGACACTGTTTTATACACGTTCCATAATGAATTTTCTCCTGAAACAGGATAGCGCGTTGTCCGTCGCACTTCACTCGCTCCTCTACTTATCTTTACGAACGATTCATGTCGGACAAAATCGGCAATAAATCACTCATTTTATCTAGCATAAAGTCTGGCTTGTAAGCCTCTAAATACGCTCTACCTTTCAATGTCCATGAAACCGCAGCTGTTTTCGTACCCGCATTTTGTCCGCCAACAATATCATGATGATTATCCCCAACCATCAATGCTTCTTCCGGTTTCGCATCTAATAACTGAAGCGCTTTTTGAAGTGGCTCTGGATGTGGTCTCACATGCTCGACATCATCAATTGTCACAACAACATCAAAAAACTCATCAAGCTTCGATAACTTTAATCCCATCTCAACAGTTTGTCGTGCTTTCGTTGTAACAATACCAACTTTATAACCTTGCTTCTTCAACTCTTGAACTGTTTCATATACAGTTTCATATTCTTCTACTAATTCATCATGATGATCATGGTTAAATTGACGATAGCTCGTAATTAACTCTTCAACCTTACTTTCATCAATCTTGCTGAAAGTGTCATGTAAAGATGGACCGATAAATGGCAATACATCCTCACGCTTATATTGATTTGGATAATATGTATGTAAAGTATGTAAAAAAGAAGAAATAATAAATTCATTTGTATTAATTAACGTTCCATCTAAATCAAATAACACTGTATTTATTTTCATTGCCTTAGTCCTTTCTCTTTCCTGAATATGAAAGAAGCAGCATCTTATAATAAGATGCTACTTTTCTCTAATTTTCTAAATATCTTTTATCAGCTTGCCCCATTTTTCGTCTCACAATAATGAAAATAATAGAAATAACAACAAGTCCAATTGACATTACTTGTGCAATACGAAGTGGCCCTAGCATTAAACTATCTGTACGTAAACCTTCTACGAAGAAGCGTCCTATTGAATACCAAATTAAATATGTGAAGAATAATTCCCCACGGCGCAAGTTCACTTTTCGTAATGCGAGTAATAAAATGACACCTGCAAAATTCCATAATGATTCATATAAAAACGTCGGGTGATAGTAAACACCATCAATATACATTTGATTAATAATGAAATCCGGTAAATGAAGGCCTTCTAAAAACTGTCTCGTTACCTCATCACCATGTGCCTCTTGGTTCATAAAGTTTCCCCATCGGCCAATTGCTTGTCCTAGTAAAATACTTGGTGCAGCAATATCCGCCAACTTCCAGAATGAAACTCCGCGACGTTTCGCAAAAAGAATCCCTGTAATAACAGCCCCGATTAAGCCACCATGAATCGCCAAGCCACCTTGACGAATATTAATAATTTGACTCGGGTTTTGCGCGTAATATTCCCATTCAAAAATAACATAGTACATTCTCGCAAATAGAATAGCGATCGGTACTGCAATTAATACAAGGTCAACAAATGTATCTTTGGGAATACCTAGCCTTTCTCCTTCGCGAGTTGCTAGCCAAAGACCTAATAGCACACCTGTACCGATAATAATCCCGTACCAATAAACAGGAAACGGTCCAAGTTGGATAGCTACGCGGTCAAGCTGTGGTACAGAACCTAACAGCATATGTATGACCTCCCTCTCCAATGTTTACTCCTGATTTCCTAACTCAATCGCACTCATTAATCGTTCTGAGAACTGCTGTGCTGCATTGACTCCCATACGTTTTAAACGGAAGTTCATCGCTGCCACTTCAATAATAACAGCTAAGTTTCGACCAGGACGAACTGGAAGTGTAATCTTCGTAAGTTCTGTATCAATAATCTTCATCTTCTCTTCATCAAGACCTAAGCGATCATAATTTTTCTTTTGATCCCAAATTTCAAGATTAATAACAAGTGTAATACGCTTATAATTTCGCACTGCGCCTGCACCGAATAACGTCATAACGTTAATAATGCCTAGACCACGAATTTCTAATAAATGCTCAATTAAATCTGGTGAGCTTCCGACTAACATGTCTTCATCTTCTTGGCGAATTTCTACACTATCATCCGCAACAAGGCGATGACCACGTTTTACAAGCTCAAGAGCTGTCTCACTTTTACCGACACCACTTTGTCCTGTAATTAAAACACCAACGCCGTAAATATCTACTAACACACCATGAACAGCTGTTGTTGGTGCTAACTTACCTTCTAAATAATTTGTTAAACGACTTGATAATCTCGTTGTCGTTTGAGAAGAGCGTAATAAAGGCATGCCCGATTCACGCGATGCTTGCAGCAACTCATCTGGTACATCTTGATTACGAGTTACAATAATACATGGCGTCTCCTCAGTACAAAGCGCTTTCATTCTCTCTTGTTTTTGCTCTGACGTTAACGTGTCAAAGAACGTCAGCTCCGTCTTTCCAAGAAGCTGCACGCGATCAGCTGGATAATATGTAAAAAATCCTGCCATTTCAATTCCAGGTCTTGATAAATCACTTGTATCAATCGGACGATGAATTCCTTCTTCACCACTTATTAACTCCAATTGAAATTGTTCAATTAAATCTTTTGTCCTTACTTTCGGCATATGTATAAACCTCCACTCCGCTGCGGGTTCAGTCTCATTTGATGTAAAATTCCATTCTATCGGATATTGTACCATTTTTTTCTGGAAACAAGAAATACGGTTTCTAATAAATAGAAAAAAACATTTCATACATATCATGAAATGTTTTTCTTTTTGTCATTTTCTCTTTTTTTCATATAAAGGTTCCACAATTGCCTTTTCAATAATCATATTAAAAATTGAAATACAAATTGCCGCAACGATCGCTACACCGAAACCTGATATATTAAATGCGTCTCCTAATAATGAATCTGCTATTTTTAACGTAATCGCATTAATAACAATTAAGAAGAAACCGAAAGTTACAACAGTAATTGGTAGCGTAATTAAAATTAAAAACGGTTTTACGAACACATTTAAAACAGCCAAAATAATACTCGCAATAATTGCAGTTTGTATATTTGCTACGTAAAACGCGTCTGGTGCAATCCCTTTTAAAAGTCCCGATACAGCGATTAACACAACGCTATTTACAAGAAGTGATACAATCCATCTCATTTTCTTACACATCCTTTTAAACATATATCTTTCATCATACGCTAATAGACAATAAACGCAAGTATGATACGGACACTTATATCAACTTATTCTACTCTTCATGCTTGTATACCTACTAGCACTTCTTTGCGAAATAAGGCCCACACCATCTATGTTCATGCGTTTTTACAAAAGTCCAAGTGAACTCTCTATCTACAATGTAAATATCGCCTTTATACATATCATCCATACTTAATAAACTTGCATCTTTTATTAGTAGTACATCATCACAGTGTTGATAGAAGATGTAGCACTCCTTTTTCACTTCATTATGAAACGCGTTTTCCGCTTCTTCTCCCTCTAAACACTTCTTTTTCCTCATCACTTACATGATTTTCAAAGTTATCCTCCCAGCGCTTGCGAAAACATACACCTCAACTTTGAAACTCTCTCACCTTCATATTTTTCTTTCTTAAAACATCTATAAACTCCATGTTCTCCCCCTATGAACGAAAAACCGAGTGTCATTGCCACTCGGTTTTTCATAATACCTTATTGTGATAGTTCTACTTCTTTTATCTTCTCTTTCATTCTTGCTTTATCACGATTTAAAATCTCTTTTAAATACTTACCCGTATACGAGCGCTCTTCTTTCACTACTTGCTCTGGCGTTCCGGAAGCAACGATTTGTCCACCTTTGTCTCCGCCCTCCGGTCCAAGGTCAACGATATAATCCGCTGTTTTTATCACATCTAAATTATGTTCAATTACAAGAACCGTCTCACCACTCTCAACAAGACGTTGCAACACTTCTAGAAGACGTGCAATATCATGAGCATGTAAACCAGTCGTTGGCTCGTCTAAAATGTATAGTGTACGTCCTGTAGAACGACGATGCAATTCAGAAGCTAATTTCACACGCTGTGCTTCACCACCAGATAACGTCGTAGCTGGTTGCCCTAATTTCATATAACCAAGTCCAACATCTACAAGCGTTTGAAGTTTACGCTTAATTTTTGGGATATTAGCGAAGAACTCTACTCCGTCTTCAATCGTCATCCCCAACACTTCAGAAATATTTTTATCTTTATATTTCACTTCTAACGTTTCACGGTTGTAACGTTTACCATGACAAACTTCACACGGCACATATACGTCTGGTAAGAAGTGCATTTCGATTTTTATAATTCCATCACCACGGCACGCTTCACAACGTCCACCTTTTACATTAAAGCTGAAACGTCCTTTTTGATATCCGCGTACTTTCGCTTCATTCGTTTGAGCAAACACATCACGAATATCATCAAACACACCTGTATAAGTCGCTGGGTTAGAACGTGGTGTACGTCCAATTGGCGATTGATCAATATCGATTACTTTATCTAAATGCTCAAGACCTTTAATTTCTTTATGAGTACCCGGCTTCGCTTTCGCTTTATATAACTTTTGCGCTAACGATTTATATAGTACTTCATTAATCATCGTACTTTTACCAGAACCAGATACACCCGTTACCGCTACAAACGTACCAAGCGGGAATGACATTTTCGCGTTCTTTAAGTTATTCTCCTTTGCACCGACGATTTCCACTTTTCGTCCGTCACCTTTACGTCTTTCAAGTGGAACTGGAATAAACTCTTTACCGCTTAAATACTTACCGGTTAGCGAATTCTCGTCTTGCATCACTTCAGCTGGTGTACCTGCTGATACGACTTGTCCACCGTGAATACCTGCGCCAGGCCCGATATCAAGTAAATAATCAGCTGCCATCATCGTATCTTCATCATGCTCAACAACAATTAACGTATTACCTAAATCACGCATTTCTTGCAATGTACGAATAAGACGATCGTTATCGCGCTGATGCAAACCGATAGAAGGCTCATCAAGAATGTAAAGTACGCCAGTAAGACGAGAACCAATTTGCGTTGCTAAACGAATACGTTGCGCCTCACCACCTGATAAAGTTCCTGCGGCACGACTTAACGTTAAATAATCTAAACCGACGTTCACTAAGAACCCAACGCGCTCCTGAATTTCTCTTAAAATTAAATGAGCAATTTTTTGTTGTTTCTCTGTTAGCTCCACACTTGAGAAGAATTCCTGTACTTCTTGAACAGAATATTTCGTTACATCAGCAATCGTTTTTCCGCCAACGAAAACAGCTAAACTCTCAGGCTTTAAACGTCCACCTTTACACTTCGGACAAGCTTGCTCTGCCATATACTTTTCCATTTGCTCACGAACGTAATCCGAACTCGTTTCACGATAACGACGTTCAATATTTGGAATAACACCTTCAAATAAAATCTCATTTTCCTTTACTTGACCAAATTCATTCACATAACGGAAATAAACTTTCTCTTCTCCGCTTCCGTACAACACTTTATCAAACAAATCTTTCGGTATATCTTTCACAGGCACATCCATATCAACGCCGTAATGATTACATACAGATTGTAAAAGTTGTGGGTAATATTGTGAACTTGTCGGCTCCCAAGGCGCAATCGCATGTTCATTTAATGATAAATCCCAGTTCGGAATAACAAGTTCTAAATCTACCTCTAACTTTGAACCAAGCCCATCACAAGAAGGACATGCCCCGAAAGGACTATTGAATGAGAACATACGCGGTTCTAATTCTCCAATTGAAAAACCACAATGCGGACAAGCATGATGTTCACTAAATAGAAGTTCCTCTTCTCCCATAACATCGATTAGCACTCGTCCCCCGCCAAGCTTTAATGCACTTTCAAGAGAATCTGCAAGACGGCTTGCGATCCCTTCTTTTACAACAATACGGTCTATTACAACTTCAATGGAATGCTTCTTATTTTTATCTAACGCAATATCTTCAGACACATCAAGCATTTCACCATCAACACGTACACGAACATATCCTTGCTTCTTAATATCTTCAAGCACTTTCACATGTGCACCTTTACGACCAGAAACGATAGGAGCTAGCACTTGTAATTTCGTACGTTCAGGATATTCAAGTACACGGTCTACCATCTGCTCTACTGTTTGTGACGTAATTTCAATGCCATGATTCGGACAAATCGGTGTACCAATTCGCGCAAATAATAAACGTAAATAATCATAAATCTCCGTTACCGTTCCAACAGTTGAACGCGGATTACGACTCGTCGTTTTTTGATCAATTGAAATTGCTGGTGACAATCCTTCAATCGTATCTACATCCGGTTTATCCATTTGCCCTAAAAATTGGCGTGCATACGCAGATAACGATTCTACGTATCTGCGCTGCCCTTCTGCATAAATCGTATCAAATGCTAATGATGATTTCCCCGAACCAGACAATCCCGTTACAACGACAAGCTGATTTCTCGGAATGGTTACATCAATATTTTTTAAGTTATGTGCTCTAGCACCTTTTACAACAATAAAATCCTTGCTCTTACTCACTCTTTTCACCCTTCCGCTTTTAATTCTAATAGTAAATCTCTTAATTCAGCTGCACGCTCGAAGTCTAACGCTTTTGCTGCTTCTTTCATTTCTGCTTCCATCTTCGCAATTGTCTTTTCACGCTCTTTTTTCGTCATCTTCTTAGCTGGCGTTGCTTCATATGTTTCCGGCTCTTCAGCAGCTGTCGTTGCACGGATTACATCACGCACACCTTTTTGAATCGTTTTCGGCGTAATACCATGCTCTTCATTGTAAGCTTCTTGTATACTACGACGACGCTTCGTTTCTTCAATCGCAATTCCCATCGATCTCGTTATACGATCTGCGTACATAATAACGCGGCCGTTTTCATTACGTGCTGCACGGCCAATTGTTTGAATTAATGAACGTTCTGAACGCAAGAATCCTTCCTTATCAGCATCTAAAATCGCTACAAGGGATACTTCTGGAATATCTAATCCTTCTCGCAATAAGTTAATACCAACGAGAACATCAAACTTACCAAGGCGAAGATCTCGTATAATTTCAATACGTTCTAACGTTTTCACTTCAGAATGCAGGTAATTCACCTTAATTCCTACATCTTTTAAGTAGTCTGTTAAATCCTCTGACATCTTCTTCGTTAAAGTCGTAATTAATACACGTTCATTTTTTGCAATGCGATCTTGAATTTCTCCTAATAAATCGTCAATTTGCCCTTCAATTGGTCGTATATCAATTGGCGGATCTAAAAGCCCTGTTGGACGAATAATTTGTTCTATTACTTCTGGCGACTGCTCTAATTCATACGGTCCTGGCGTTGCTGAAACGTAAATAACTTGATTCGTTTTCTCTTCAAACTCATCAAAAGTGAGCGGTCTATTATCTAAAGCTGATGGCAGACGGAATCCATGATCCACAAGTACTTGCTTACGCGCTTGGTCCCCGTTATACATCGCTCTTACTTGCGGCACTGATACGTGCGACTCATCCATAACAATTAAGAAATCTTCCGGGAAATAGTCTAATAACGTATACGGCGTTGCCCCCGCTGGACGAAGTGTTAAATGACGGGAATAGTTTTCAATACCTGAACAAAAGCCCATCTCACGCATCATTTCTAAATCATAACGTGTACGCTGCTCTATACGCTGCGCTTCTAACAACTTGCCGTTATCATTTAATTCCTTTAAACGCTCTTCTAGTTCTTTTTCGATATTTTCAATAGCGACCTTCATCTTTTCTTCACGTGTAACGAAGTGAGATGCTGGGAAGATTGCTACATGATCACGTTCTGCTAATACTTCCCCCGTTAAAGCATTTACTTCGCGAATACGATCAATTTCATCGCCAAAAAACTCAATTCGAATACAATGCTCGTCAAGTGATGCCGGGAAGATTTCAACTACATCTCCGCGCACACGGAATGTACCACGCTTGAAATCAATATCATTACGACCATATTGCACATCAACAAGTTCACGAAGCAATTGATTGCGATCCTTTTCCATACCAACTCGAAGTGAAACAACTAACTCGCGGTATTCTTCTGGAGAACCTAAACCATATATACACGAAACACTCGCAACGATAATTACATCATCCCGTTCAAATAATGCAGACGTTGCCGAGTGACGCAATTTATCAATTTCATCATTAATCTGTGCGTCTTTTTCAATAAACGTATCTGTTTGCGGCACATACGCTTCTGGTTGATAATAATCGTAATAACTAACAAAATATTCAACTGCATTATTTGGGAAAAAGTCTTTCAACTCACTATATAACTGTCCTGCTAACGTTTTATTATGAGCCATGACAAGCGTTGGCTTTTGCACTTCTTTAATGACATTTGAAATCGTAAATGTCTTACCCGTTCCTGTCGCTCCAAGCAACACTTGCTTTTTCTTTCCGCTATTAATTCCCTCTACAAGCTTCTCTATAGCTACCGGCTGATCACCTTGTGGGGAATACGCTGAGACAATTTCAAATTGACGTTCCAAGAAAATCCGACCTCCTCATAAAAATCTGTATTATTATTTTACCACGAATGCCCATAAAAAACCTAAAAAAACGAACAGATATTCGGTAAAGTTTTCGACAATATATATAGAAAAAGGAAGGAGAGTACACTTCCTTCCTTATCAAATCTTCTTCCGCATGAACAAACAGTAAGCACCACACTGATTAAGATTCCACTTCATTTAAAATCAGCTCTTTTTCCTACTGTCATCCTCTCCTATACAAACTATCGGTATACTAAAAAAGCTACTTTCCTCTAAGAAAGTAGCTTCTCTTTCCCCTTCTCCTTCTTCGGAAAAAGAACATATGAAAATGAAATAACTGTATCCACTAAAAGTATAATCGCCCAAACTTGGCTAACCCGACTCGCTGCTTTATTTAAAACAATTCCCGTTTCTAACCAATTACGCCATTGTTCAACCGGGGCAAGACCGTACAGAAAGAAAAAGAAAATATGCACAACAACAAACAAACTAAGGTGCAATACCCAATTTTTTATTTCCTGCTTCGCATAAGCCATACCTGTTAATTCTACCTGTTCTTCTATAATAGGCGCCGGCTCATTCCGCCATTTCGCAACTAATTTTTGCGCAAATATATCAAGCTTCTTCAAATCCTTTTTCCCGTAAAAGACTGCATACAATAAAATGATTACAGTAATGATTTGAAAGTTAGAAAACTTTCCTGTTTGATAATAGTCCACTACCCCTAAAGTTAAAATAAACACTTCATTTACGAGTAGCACAATTCCCATAATAAAACTCGCCTTTTTCAAACGAAATCCGTAACGGAGTAAAAAGAAACCGATAGCCGCTAACCAAAATACAATTTCTGCCCCAATTAAAAAATACCAACGATATTCTGCGAGCATACTCATTTAGCCCTCTCCTTTTCATCATAGATACGAAAAGCTTCATCCATATATAGTAAAAGTTCTTCTTCAATCGGATACAGACTCATTTTCTGTGAATCTTCCTTCGATTTTCTAACTTCCCATAACTTATCTAAAAACGCTTCATCACCATTAGCCATTTCTAAACATTTCTGCATTAATCTCTTCGTTGCCCCTTGTACCTCATCACTAGCTACTTCTTTACCGTCTTTCATAAAAGTACGGAATTGCTTTAATAAATCTACCCATTCTAAAACATTCGGATCTTCCTTACTCATGTTTGGTAAATTATGAAGCAATTTTTGTTCTTCCTTTGAAAATACTTCATTTTGAAATATTTCACGTATACGAGAAGACTGCTTCGAAAGCTGAATCAGTTCAAACATAACTTTCCAATCGAGTTCTCCTTCCACATCTACCGAATAAACAACTGCTTGTAAAACACTCTCCATTCGATTAAATTTCTTTTGTTCTTCTTGTACAAACCGAAGTTGTTTTTCAAGCGATTTTTTTAAATCTAACTCACCTTTTACTAACATATTCGCAGTTTCTTTTAACGAAAATCCCATTTCCTTTAAAAACAAAATTTGTTGCAAACGAATAACGTCCGCTTCACTATATAACCGATGTCCACCCTCTGTTTTACCACTCGGCTTTAATAAATCTATTTGATCATAATAACGTAATGTACGTACCGTAACCCCTGTTTCTCTCGTCAATTGTTGAATTGAAATCACTACCATCACCTCTTCTCCTTCATTATAAAAGATGACGTTACGTAACTTTCAAGTGTTTTGTAAAAAAAATACAAAAGGCTGTTTATACACTTCGTATAAACAGCCTTTACGGAAATAACCCCTTTTGCACAGCACGACCACAAAATAAAATAAGTGCCCCAACAACAACACTCGTTGCTGTTTTATGATAATGAGCTGAAACTAATAAATAATACGATAAACCTACAGTACCAAGCATAATACAAATACTCGGCACTGGATTATGAGAGAAGTTCTGCATTCCCCAAAACAAAGCAAAAATAGCCGTAGCGACACATAATACCGGTAATCCCATCCCAGTTCCCCTTTTTCTATCTATTCCTTGTTGCTAACACGCTCGTCGATGCCATACTTATTAATAGACCAAAAATAGCAATATATAATAACTCATTTACATGTACTACTGGCCTGTCTAAATACTTATTTACACAAAGATACATAATGAACAAGAAAACGAAGCTTGTCATACTAATCGTAAAATATGACTTCATCTTATTCACAACTCGCTCATCAATCGACGGTATTCCCTCTTCTTTCAAACGCTTCTGTTCTCTATATTCCGCAATGCCATATAAAATGACTAGTGCTACATTCGATATGAAAATAGTTCTCCATGAAATACTTAACATTATTAAACTCGCATTTAAAATAAGCTCCGCTAAAAATAAACTTCCTATAAACCTTATAACATCTTGCTTACTCATACATGATCCGCCTCTTTTTGATTTCTATACTTCCACTTCGGCCAATAGTTCACAAGAAAATACACCCACTGTCCTAGTACAAATAAAACAAGCGGCATACCAGCACTTCCGTAAACAATTAAATTGTACAAACTCCATATGGCTAAACTAATCGCTAAAAACAACCCTAAATATTTAAACGCTTTATCTGACTGAAATCTCTCAAACTCATCCTGCATTTTTCATTCCTCCTATCACTATGCTCGTTTGCCTACCATAACTCCTATGATGAGACTGCCTGCAAATAAGGAACTACATATTATAAATATCTCTTGTACAGGTATAACAGTCCTGCCTATCACCTTGCTCGCAACAATATAAACGATAAGCAACAGAAATGCGAATACAAATGAAACATTTACATATTTTTTTATATTTTCATTTACTCGCTCATCTATATCGGGAAGTTCTTCTTTTCTGTACTTACGATTTTTGTAATTTGTATACAACACTAGAAATACAATCGCTAAAATATTACTACATACGAGCGGTAAAATTGGTATAGCCGGATTCATAATATGAACTATAACGTCTCCCAAAAACAATCCAAAAGTCGCACCGATCAATAGCTTTTTCGTATCGTTCATTTTTCCTCCCCTTACTCTAGCGTAAATATTTCTTCCACCTTCACTCCAAAATATTTGGCAATTTTTAAGGATAACTCTAGACTCGGGTTGTAATGATGGTTTTCAATCGCCACGATTGTCTGCCGCGTCACCTGCATCGCCTTTGCCATTTCAACTTGCGTTATATGATGTTGCTTTCTTAATTCTTTAATTTTATTTTTCACACCCATAGGCTCCACCTTCAAAAGTAAAGATATCTTTACTTAAATTATAAATATTTTCCAGTTATAAGTAAAGATATCTTTACAAATTTTAGAAAAATATTTCACTGAACATCTTTTCTAACAAAGTACAGAGGGAATTAAATTTATATCAGCGATTTCCTAAATATATCAGCGCAACTGAAATTATATCGGCGATTCCCCAAATATATCAGCGCAACTCCATTTATATCGGCGATTTTTTCAATATATCGACTTACCGACAAATACCGACATCCGTAGCACTATAAACATAAGAAAGAAGCTGTCCCAAAATATCTTTTGGAACAGCTTCTTCTTCCTACTACATAAATCCTAATGCATATACAAGAACATATCCAAGCACCGATAAGCAAACCGAGCCAATTAGCCCTGCCACGAATGCTTTACTTCCTAACTTCCGGAACGTTTTAAACTCTACATTTAAGCCAAGCCCCGCCATCGCCATTGCGATAAGCATATAAGCGATGACTACAATATATCCCGCAACAACTTCTGGAATCACGCCAAGAGAATGCACCGCACTCATCGCTAAAAATCCGAAAATGAACCACGGAATTGGAAGGTCGCGCCATGATCTTTTTTCCTTGCTTCCCTCACTCTTACCAAACCATAATCCAATCAAAATCGCTACTGGTACAAGCATTGCAACGCGCGTTAACTTCACGATAACTGCGATGTCTACAGCCGTGCTTCCTCCTGGCGCCGCAGCTGCGATAACATGAGCGATTTCGTGCAGCGTCGCACCCGAGAATACACCGTAGCCGTACGGAGAAAAGCCAAGCACTGGATATAATAGCGTATAAATAAGCGTAAATATCGTACCTAAAATAGCAATGATTGCAGCCCCAACTGCTGTTTCATCATCTTCTGCTTTCACTTGCGGCGCAATTGCCACGACCGCTGCCGCGCCGCAAATTGCTGTTCCACATGCTGTTAAAATTCCAAGCTTCTTCTCTACTTTAAATACTTTCGTTAGTCCGTATACAACGAAAATCGTAAATGTAATAACAACCGCTGCGATGACCAATACTTTCGGTCCCGCCTTCGCAATATCAACAAGATTTAATCGCATTCCAAGTAAGATGATCCCAAAGCGCAGCAACTTCTTACTCGCAAAGTTCGTCCCCGCAATTGCTTCATGAGGGACTCCAATTGTCGCACGCCAAACCATCCCAATTAGAATAGCAATTACTAATTGTCCCATAATATTTAAAAATGGAAGCTCCGCTAAATATTTCGCCACAATTGCGATTAATAGTGTAATCCCAATCCCTTGCGAAAATCCAAAACGCTTCTTCTTTTGTATAACAAGTGTTTGTTCCACTTTGAACCACTCCAATAATCGTATTGGAACATGCATGTTCTTTCTACTTACATTATAAGAGAGTTTCTATAATAAGTTTAATACCAATACCAAATCTCTATCATCAGAAATACTTATGATAAGATGATAGAAAAAGAAAGGAGCAGATGATATGAACGTAGACATTTTAAAAATTTTTGTTACTGTCGTTGAGCAGAAACATTTCTCCCGTGCAGCAGAATTATTAAACCTTTCACAGCCTGGCGTAAGTATGCACATTCGCAACTTAGAAAACGAATTTGGAACTACACTCATTCAGCGATCCCCGAAGCACGTTCAAGTGACCGAGGCCGGAAACATATTATATATACACGCAAAGCAAATGCTCTCTCTTTACGAAGATGCCAAACAAGAAATTAACGAACTACATAACGTTGTAACAGGAACGCTTCGCATCGGTGCTAGTTTTACAATTGGCGAATACTTACTTCCAAAAATACTCGCTAATTATGCCAATGAAAATCCACGCGTCGAAGTTCATACCTTTATTTCAAATACAGAAGACGTTTTGCAAAGCCTTCGCTCTAATCAAATTGATATCGGCTTAGTAGAAGGTCAAGTTGTATACGCCGACGTTGACGTTGAAACGTTTATGCAAGATGAAATGAAACTCGTCGTCCCGCCAAACCATCCACTACTCCGCACAAATGAAATAAATGAAGGGACACTCCAAGATCAAGTGTGGGTATTAAGAGAAAGCGGTTCTGGAACACGTGCTTATAGCGATCGCTTTATTCATCAACACCATTTAAAAATGAAACGATTCTTTACCTTTAGTAGTATCCAAAGCGTAAAGGAAGCTGTTGCTGCCGGGCTTGGCATCGCTATCCTTTCCGATTGGACTGTACGGAAAGAGCTACTGGCAAAAGAACTATTCCACGTCGAAGTTCCAGATGAACAACTCATCCGTCCATTCTCCATCGTGCGCGGCAAATATTTTATTCCGTCTAAAGCTATTCAAGTGTTTCTAAATCATGTAAATTCTTTTGCGAAAAAACAGCATTGACCTTCACATTAGTGTGAAGGTTTACAATACATGTAAAAGGAGTGAAACGCATTGCGAATTGGGGAGTTATCAAAAGAAACTGGCGTTAGCGAAAGGTCACTAAGACATTACGAAGAAAAGGGATTGCTCCCTTCGAAGCGCCTCACAAATGGCTATCGTGATTTTGACGAAAGTGCTATCGAAAAAGTGGAGCTTATTCAAATGTACTTACAAATTGGCTTAAATTTAGAAGAGACGGCAAGGATGCTGCGCTGCCTTGAAATTGAACCGCACTTATACGACAATCCGTGCAGCAGCATCCTTACGCTTTATGAAGATAAACTTAATGAAGTAACAAAGCAAATTTCATTGCTTTCCAACATTCAAACGAATTTGCAAAAACACGTTTCACTCCTAGAACAAGCAAAAGAAAAGGAATGATTACATGTTTGTTATACACGGCAGTTCAAGACAAAATGGAAATACGGAAGCTTTAACACATATGATGGTTGATGGAATTGAAACAGAACAAATTTATTTACGTGATCACACAGTCTACCCTATTACAGACCAGCGTCATGATGCAGAAGGATTCCAACCTGTAGATGATGACTACGAGCAGTTAACGAAACGCATGTTAGAGCACGACACAATTATCTTTGCTACACCATTATATTGGTACGGGATGAGCGGTCATATGAAAAACTTCGTCGATCGCTGGTCACAAAGCTTGCGTAATACATCCCTTCATTTCAAAGAAAAAATGAAAGGCAAAAAAATGTACGTTGTTATCGTTGGCGGCGATAATCCAAAACTAAAAGCATTACCGCTTATCTCCCAGTTCCAATACATCTTTGATTTTGTTGGTTCATCATTTGAAGGTTATATTATTGGGGATGCGAATGGATTAGATGAAATCCAAAATGATGCTGAGGCGCTAGCGAAGGCACAAATTTATAATAACGAATTCAAAAATCACAAGCTGAAATAAGTTTGACAAACTTATTTGTATGCGCATACAATAAAAGTAATATTATGAAAGGAAGGTACTTTGACCAATGAAGTTCTAATTCTCTTATTTATTTCATCCATCACAAATAGTGAACAAAAATGATGAAAACTAGCAGAGGATTAGTCTGTCCATTTGTCGATACTTTCTTTCGAAACGATCATGTGAAAAATCGTTTATTTATGTACGATTTTTACATGCAAGGGCGACGTTTATCCTCTCTAGTGAAACTAGGGAGGTTTTTTTATGACTATTTTATTCGCACGTAATATTGAAAAGAGCTTTGGTGATCGTACACTATTTACGTTACCATCACTGGAAATTCAAGCGCAGGATCGCATAGGAATTGTTGGAATCAACGGTGCTGGTAAATCTACGTTATTACAAATATTAAGTAAAGAAATAGAAGCTGACACTGGCATAGTAACTCATCATAGTTCTATCAGCATCATTCCTCAGCTTAGCGAGGAAGTACCGGAAACCACTTCTTCTCTCGCAAAAGGAAAATGGAGCATTTCAAACGTTTCAAATTCAATGAGCGGCGGTGAACGAATGCGTCTAAAGATTGCCCATACTCTTGAACAGAATGCAGGCATTTTATTCGCTGATGAACCAACAAGCCACTTAGATATGGCCGGTACAGAACAATTAGAAAAGGCACTTTTATCTTATAAAGGGGCACTTGTTTTAATATCACATGATCGTGACTTTTTAGATGCGATATGTACAAAAATCATCGAAATCGAAGATGGTACGATTCAAGAGTATAAAGGTAATTATTCAAACTATCGCAAGCAAAAAGAACGTGAACGAATACAAAAACAAGCAGAATATGAGCAATATGTACAAGAAAAAAATCGTTTAGAGCAGTCCATTTTACAAAAAAAGCAACGTGCTTCTAGCATGACAAAAATCCCAACACGGTTCAGTTCATCTGAATCTAAACTTTATAAATTAAGTGGGGCTCATGGCCAAGAACAGGTTAGTAAAGCAGCGAAAGCATTAGAAACACGTCTCGAAAAACTAGAAAAGAAGGAAAAGCCAAAGGATCTTTCTCAAGCTCAGTTTGACGTGCAATACCATACACCTATTCATAGTAAAGTGGCAGTACAGTTCAATAAAGCGACAAAGAAAATAGGTAATCGTACACTATTTAAAAATCTGAATGGAACTATTGCTCCAGGTGCAAAGCTTGCTATTTTAGGCGCAAACGGAAGTGGAAAAACGACTTTGTTCAACATGCTTCTCGCAAACGAGCGTGGCATTCAGCTCTCAAAGAGTTGTAAAATTGGATACTTCGAACAAACACTATCTATTTTAAAAACAGATAAAACCATTTTAGAAAATGTTCTAGAAGAAACAAATTATACAGAATCGTTCGTTCGCACAATACTTGCAAGGCTTCTATTCCGCCGTGAAGATGTTCATAAGCCTGTGCACGTTCTAAGCGGGGGTGAGCGAATGAAGGTTGCACTCGCAAAAGTATTTTTAGGAAACTATAATATGCTTCTGCTCGATGAACCGACAAACTATTTAGACTTAGCAACGCAAGAAGAATTAGAAAGCATGTTACAAGAATATCCTGGCACTATACTTTTCATTAGCCATGACCGTGCCTTTATTCGCTCTGTGGCAGACCATATTCTACAAGTAGACGAGAGTGAACCTAGAGTATTCCACGGCAATTACGAGCAATACACCAAGAGAACAACCGAGGATTCTGTAAATGTTACTGAACAAGAATTGTTACGATTACAAACAAAATTAACAGAAATCATCGGCCGAATTTCCATACAAAATCATCACGATGACATCACATCTCTCGAACAAGAATACGAAACATTATTAGTTCAAATCCGGAAATGTAAAGAAGCGCTCTAATGTCTTCCCTATATATCGACGGAACCTGCCGCATTTCCCAAGAAATATTGAATCTTCGACATAGCATATAAAAAGCCGTGCATCAGCACGGCTTTTTACTTCAGATACGAACAGCAGTCCCGCTCACAGCAACCATTAGCATTCCTTCGCGAACGACTTCATAATCCACATCGATACCAACGATGGCATTCGCATTTTTTTGCCTTGCGAGAGTTTTCATCTCTTCCATTGCAATGTCACGTGCTTCTTTCAATTTGCTTTCGTAAGCGCCTGAGCGACCGCCGACAACGTCACGAACAGAGGCAAAAAGGTCACGAACAATATTCGCGCCCATAATCGCTTCTCCATTGACGATATCGACATAATCAATAATTTCTTTCCCTTGAATTGTAGAAGTTGTTGTTACAATCATACCGTATAGCCTCCCATATAAGATTTTCACTTACTTATGGTGCGCTAATTCGGCAAAAATTATATTTACGAACTAAACTGAGCTTCGTATAACCTACTGTATCCTCCGCCTTGTTCAATTAATTCATCATGTGAACCTTGTTCTGCAATCCCATCTTTATTTACAACGACGATGCGATCTGCATTTTTAATCGTTGCAAGTCTGTGAGCGATAACTAACGTTGTACGGCCGACAGATAGTTCAGCAAGTGATTTTTGAATTGCAAGTTCCGTCTCTGTATCTAGCGCAGAAGTCGCTTCATCTAGTATTAAAATTGGCGGATTTTTCAAGAACATACGAGCAATCGCTAAACGCTGCTTCTGTCCGCCTGAAAGTTTCACGCCGCGCTCACCGATAACAGTATCTAAACCGTCTGGTTGTGAGTAAATTAAATCTTCTAATTGAGCTCTCTTTACCGCCTGCCAAATTTCAGCCTCTGATGCTTTTAAATTTCCGTAAGCAATGTTTTCACGAATTGTTCCTGAGAATAAGAACACATCTTGCTGCACGATTCCAATTTGCTTACGGAGTGAAGATAACGTCATGTCTTTCGTATCAATACCATCAATTTGAATCGATCCAGATGATTGCTCATAAAAGCGTGGTAATAAACTACATAACGTCGTTTTTCCAGCTCCAGATGGCCCAACGAACGCAACTGTTTCACCTGCATGTATTTTCAAACTAATATCATTTAAAATCGGTTCTTTGTTTTCATATCCAAATGTAATGTTGTTATATTGAATATCACCATGTACATGTTTTACTTCCATTGCATCTTTAGAGTCCACAATATCTGGCTCTGTTTCAAGAAGCTCTACATACCTTTTAAAACCGGCGATCCCTTTCGGATAGCTTTCGATTACCGCATTAATTTTTTCAATTGGACGGAAGAAAATATTCGTTAATAGAACGAATCCGATAAATCCACCGTACGTTAATTCTCCTTGCAGAACAAACCACGTACCGCATATTAAGACGAAGAGCGTTACGAGACGCATAAGCATATAACTAATTGACGAATTTAGCGCCATAATTTTATACGCCATTAATTTCGTTGTACGGAAACGAGCATTATTAACAGCAAATTGCTCTTTCTCAAACTTTTCATTTCCGAATGCTTGTACAACGCGAATACCACCAACGTTGTTCTCAATACATGCATTGAAATCAGCAACATCTGAGAATAAACGTCTAAATGTACCTGTCATTTTTTTATTGAAGTAAAGTGCTAACCATAATAAGAATGGAATGACGAAGAACGTTAATAGCGCTAACTTCCAGTTGATCATCATCATAAATGAAAATGCCCCAACTAAAGTCATAACGGCAATAAATAAATCTTCTGCCCCGTGGTGAGCAATTTCCCCAATCTCCATTAAATCGTTTGTAAGGCGTGAAATTAAATGACCTGTTTTATTATTATCAAAAAATCTGAATGATAGCTTTTGAATATGATCAAATAATTTCTGCCTCATATCTGTTTCAATGTTAACACCAAGCATATGTCCCCAATATGTAACGACATATTGTAAGCCTGCATTTAACATATAAACTGCGAGTAAACCGAAACAAGCCCATAAAATAAGCGTCCAGTTTTGCCCTGGCAATAACTTATCAATAAATTGATTTACGATAAGCGGGAAGCCGAGTTCTAATAATCCTGCGACAACCGCACAAGAAAAGTCGAGTATAAATAAACCTTTATACGGTTTATAGTAAGAAAAAAATTTACGCAGCATATCTTACCTCCATTTTCCAAAATTAAAAAGACTCCCTAAATGATAACCATTATCAAATAATTATTCAAGTTATCCGTCTATGAAACTGAAAATAAGCTTTGCGATAGTTGTCGTTTTTGGCCGGAAAGTCGATATATTCGAATAATCGCCGATATATTTCGAGTTGCGCTGATATACTTGCAAAATCGCCGATATATTTCAAGTTGCGCTGATATATTTGCAAAATCGCCGATATAAATTTCATGTACTATAACTACCGCCCTGCTTACACAAAAAAGGCATCACCACAAGATGATACCTTTTCTTCTATTACATCGCTTCCGAATCCCACTCATGCTCCTGCTGAACAAACACAATACCTAATTCGTGATGTCCACCAGCGTATAATGCCGTTTGAGCAAGGCGAAGTTCTCCATTTGTATCTAAAACTTCTAACTTACAAAATGCTCCTGTCGTCTTCGTTTGAAGCGCATCATAAAATTCCTCAGCACTTCTTGGAATGACTCCATTTACTTTCGTAATCATTTCTCCAGGCAGTAAATTCAGCTCTGCTCCAATTGTATTTGGAATTGTATCTAGTACAACGAGTCCATCATTACGTGCAGCGAAGTACGCTGGTCTTGTTTCATCCGCAATTTTCTCTTGCATGGAAATTGTAAAACGTCCAAGCATTGCAACGCCCATTGCAATAATGGCAAGTACGTGCCACCAATAACTTGCGATTCCTAAAACAAGCACAAGTCCTGCTAATCCGTACACACGTCTTCCTGTAAATAATAAAGCTTCCGTCGGCTCATAACTTCTAATCCTTCTCATAAATCCAATTAAAAATGGAACGAGGAATAGAGAATATGTATGTGAACCGATTGAAACGACAGGCCACCATGAAATAAACTGCGTTACTGCGTCACCTGGTACAAGAATAAAAATAGGAACGATCCATAAACGCTTTGATTCGTGTAAACCAATCTTTAATCCGCGCTTACCCTTCCTAATCTTTGGCGTCGAATATCCTACTGCATTTTTAGAAATCAACAAGCCCTCTACAACGAGCATGATGCCTAGCAAAATAGCAAGGGATACGATTGTATTCTCTTCACCTTCTCCAAGCTGTAAGAAAGAAACTGGTAGCTTAGAAGATAATAGAACACATACAATCGCGATACTAAACGTATAAGCCGCTGATAAATATCGATACATAGCAGTTAATCCAAATAGTAACGTCCAAAGTAAAATGGCCCATAAGCTCGCCTTAGAAACAACAAGTCCGAGCCCAATCGTAATGATAGATACGATTAATCCGTATTTAACTCCCGCCAATAAAGATGTTCGCAGTTCAAACCAAATATCATAAACTTTAAAAGAAAAATCTTTTCGTTCTCGTAACATACGTAAGTATCCAACGAAGATACTACTTATTAGAAATACATAGACAGCAGGGTGTAAGAAAAAACGTCCAACTGCCCGCATTATTTCAAAAATCCACGCCTCCACGAACCCATTCACCACCATTTATATCATTCTTTCTTTTTATATTATCATAACTGGACAAACGTTTGTTTAACACAAAAAAATACAGGCAGCAAACCGCCTGTATTTCTTTTTATCCCACTTTAATGGGCAGTAAGCCTCCCACCTCAAAATTCAGCGAAAACAAAGAATTTAGGTGGGGAGTCAACTGTCCATAAAAGTCCGATTGGTTCAACTAATAATCAGCGGGGGATGAAGCCCCCCACTGATTAAAGTTTCACTTTACTTCGCCATTAATTTTAATGCTGACTGTAATTGTAGATCATTTTCTCCAGAACGGATTTTTTCAATAATTTTCGTTTGAATCGCCTCAGCTGTCTTTTTATCGAGCTGTCCTGTCGCTTCCATCTTATTCGCATTTTGGAATGCTTTCAGTGCTGATTCTGTCTCTTTACTAAAGTAGCCATCTTCACGTCCTGGTACATACCCTAAACTCTTAAGCATTTCTTGGGCATGTTTTACTTGTACATCATTTGCATTGTATGAAAGTGTCTTTTCAATTTGAATTGGTGTCGCATGATAATAATCTGGTTGTTTCACTTCTACAGTTGGCTTGATTCCTTTTTTATGAATCCAGTTTCCATCCGGTGTTAACCATTTGAACATCGTTAATTTGATGTTGCTGCCATCTTTAAATGGAACAGCTTGCTGAACAGTACCTTTGCCAAACGTTTTTTCACCAATTAAATCGTATCCTTCTCCCTCTTTTAGCGCACCCGCTAAAATCTCTGAAGCAGAAGCACTTCCATTATCAATTAATACTGAAATCGGATATGGCTTTCTCTCTTTTAGTTCCGTAGAGAATTTCTTCTTCTCACCATTTCTTTGCTCTACTTGTAGCATCGGCTTTTTATCCGTCATAATTTCTCCTAGTATCTCTTCTACACTATTTAAGTAGCCACCTGGATTACCACGTACGTCAATAACTAAGCCTTTTATGTTTTTCTTCTCTAACTCTTTTAACTGATCCTTAAATTCTTTCGCTGTATTTTCAGCAAAAGAAGTGATTTGCATATAACCGATATCTTTTCCACTCTCTTGTTTCACAGAGCTAAACACTGTGAAGATTGGAATTTTTTCACGCTTAATTTTAAATACAATCGGATCAGCTACTCCTGCACGCTTAATTTCAATCGCAACAGTCGTTCCTTTTTTACCACGAATCTTTAATACTGCTTCTTCACGTGATAAATCTTTCACACTATTTCCATCTACAGATAAAATTTGGTCATTCGGTTTAATTCCAATCTTTTCTGCTGGTGAGCCTTTAATTGGAGATACGATAATAAGCTTACCGTCCGTTTTGTTCACCTCAGCCCCAATCCCTTCTAACTCGGGATCAAGTGATTCACTAAACTGTTTAGCCGTTTCTTTATCCATATACGTGGAATAAGGGTCCTTCAGCGTAGACAACATGCCTTGTATTGCACCTTCGACTAATTTTTCATCTTTCACGTCTTCCACATAACGTGAATCAATTAGTGCATACGCCTCATTAATTTTTGCCAAATTCCCTTGCGCAGTGCTAGCGTTTCCATTCGAAATTGTTTGCGTTACTTCTGCTGGGTTAACCCCAAATAAAGACATACCCGCAAACATTCCGCCAGCACCAATTAAAAATGCAACAACCATTCCAATAATTGCAACTCTACGTTTCAATGCGGAATTCCCCTTTCCAAAACACACAGGTGGTGTAGCAAAAGGCATCACACAGTGTGTGATGCCTTTACCTATTTCTACTATATGATAAGCTTGTACGAATTATGTTTGCAACTTTTTATACTTTTAAGAAGCGACGAATTGACATTACACTTCCCCACATACCGATTAAAGCCCCGATTAACACTAGTAAACCAGCTAATTGGAATACGAATGGACTGTATGGTAGAAGTTCGAAAATTGTTCCGCCAAGTTTTTCGTTAAACACACCTTGCAACGAATTATACGTAACTAGAATTAAGCCAATTGGAATAATTGATCCTAATACTCCTAGGAATAATCCCTCTAATAAGAACGGCCAACGAATAAACCAGTTTGTTGCACCTACAAGTTTCATAATTTCGATTTCTGTACTACGAGCATAAATTGTAATTTTAATTGTATTAGAGATTAAGAACATCGCTGTGAATAAAAGACCAGCAATTAACACAATCCCGATGTTACGACCAGTTTTTACAGTATCAAATAATCGTTCAACTTGCCCTTTTCCGTACTGAACATTACTTACAAACTGCATTTTTTCAATCTTTTTCGCAATTGTTGCTGTATCTGTTGGTTCTTTTGCTTTTACAACGAATACGTTTTTAAGTGGGTTATCTTGTTCAAATAACTCAAATGTCTTTCCGCTATCGCCTAAACTTTTAATTAAACGTTTTAACTCTTCTTCTTTAGAAGAATATTTAATAGAGTCTACTTTTGCAATCTTACTCATATCATCTTCTAATTTCTTTTGGTCAGCTTCTTTTGCTGCTGGATCAATGTGTACACGAATTTCTACATCTTGCTCTACTTTCGTCGCAAAATGGTTCATATTCATAATCGCTGTTAAAAAGACACCTACAAGTAATAATGTAACTGTTACCGCACTAACAGAAGCAAACGTCATCCATCCGTTACGTGATAGATTCTTTACACCTTCTCGCAAATGTCGACTAAGGGTCTTAGCCTTCATATCCGTATCCTCCCTCCATCTCATCTCGAACAATTTTTCCGCCTTCAATCGCGATTACACGATGACGGATTGTATTTACGATATCTGCGTTATGTGTCGCCATAACGATCGTTGTACCACGCTCATTAATGCGCGTGAAAATCTTCATAATATCAAGAGCTGTTTCAATATCTAAGTTACCTGTTGGCTCATCGGCAATTACAACCTTTGGTCTATTAACAATTGCTCTCGCAATCGCAACACGTTGCTGCTCCCCGCCTGAAAGTTCGCTTGGAAGTGCGTCTGCACGATCTTCAAGACCTACAAGACCTAACACTTCTGTTACACGCTCACGAATTGCATCTGGCTCTTCTTCAATTACTTCTAAGGCAAACGCAACATTCTCATATACCGTTAATTTAGGTAGTAATTTAAAGTCTTGGAAAATCACGCCTAATTGACGACGGAAATATGGAACGTCTCTTTCTGCTAATGACTCGATAGTAAGACCATTTACATTAATTGATCCTGTAGATGGCTTCTCTTCACGATACATCATTTTAATAAATGTAGATTTTCCGGCTCCACTCGGTCCAACTACGTATACAAACTCGCCTTGTTTAATGTTAACTGTGAGACCAGCAATGGCTTTCATACCATTCGGGTACTCCTTATAAACATTCGTCATTTTTATCATTATTTATCACCCAATACTTAATGATTTTTTTCGAAATACTTTTCTGTACATTTGAAAATAAAAGCTAAACCTTTATTCTCTTTTAAACCACTCTTGTTGAAGGTAGTCTACTTATACTCTTTTTCTAAGCAATACTACTCTATGTAATATATTTCAGCAAAATTCTACAAACCTCATTGTAACATCAAACGGTTTCCAGTTTGGATACATTTTTGTTACAGTTATGTTACATTCCAAAAAAAGGGAAACGAGTTGATTATATGAATCAACTCGTCCATTTTACCCCTTTTTATTTATGTTCAGCTAACCACTCAGCTACTTTTTTCGCATCTTCACCTTGAATAAGTCCTGGCGACATTGAACCGCGACCTTTTTTAATAATTTCTTCGATATCTGCAGCGTCGTACTTCCCGCCTACTTTTCTTAAATCAGGTCCAGTTGCTCCTGATAAATCTGTTGCGTGACACCCAGCACAACTTCTTTGGAAAATTTGTTCTGCACTGTCTGTACTTGCAGACTGGTTCGAAGACTTACTCTCTTCTTTATTTCCACACGCTCCTAAAGCAAAAACGACTGATGTTCCTAGCGCAATAGCCAATAATTTCTTTTTCACTTCTATCGCTCCCCATTGTTGATATTCTTTTCATTCCTAACACACTCATTTTCATTATAAGCATTATCTTTATATAGAAAAACTAAGGTGTATTTCATATTCTTCAAAAATAAAGTGAGAACCCTAATGATATAAAGCTTTTATAAAGGATTCTTTTTGAACGGGAATTTAGAAAAATTCTGTAGAAAACCTTACTCTATTGCCAATCTGTTTTACTATTTTCTACTTTTTACAAAACAATATACAACATTGTATGCTACATATAATCCCATCAAAAAGAGAAGTTGTCGTTTCCAACTTCTCTTCCTCTGTACTTCATCCATATAAATAAAATAGCACTCTTTATGTCCTCTATATCCTCAACGTGCGCCAACAATTTTGTTGGCTTTTTTTCACTTAGCTTATTAGATGCGAGAACGTAAGTAAGCATCAATAAACGGATCAATTTCTCCATCCATAACTGCTTGCACATTACCGACCTCAGTATTTGTACGGTGGTCTTTCACAAGAGAATATGGGTGGAATACGTAAGAACGGATTTGGCTACCCCATCCGATTTCTTTTTGTTCTCCGCGAATTTCATCTAACTCCGCTTGTTGCTCTTCTAATTTCTTTTGATATAATTTCGCTTTTAACATCTTCATCGCGTGCTCACGGTTTTTAATTTGAGAACGCTCTGACTGACACGTTACAACCGTATTTGTCGGTGTATGCGTAATACGAACTGCTGAATCTGTCGTATTGACGTGCTGTCCACCCGCTCCACTTGCACGATACGTATCAATTTTCAAGTCTTCTGTACGTATTTCAATTTCAACTTCATCATTGAATTCAGGTACAACTTCACAAGATACGAACGATGTATGACGACGGCCTGAAGAATCGAATGGTGAAATACGTACAAGACGATGTACACCTTTCTCAGCTTTTAAGTAACCGTAAGCGTTATGACCCTTAATTAATAAAGTAACGCTCTTAATACCAGCTTCATCACCTGGTAAGTAGTCAACAGTTTCTACTTTAAACCCACGTTTTTCAGCCCAACGTGTGTACATACGTAATAACATAGAACCCCAGTCTTGTGACTCTGTTCCACCAGCACCTGGGTGTAATTCTAAAATGGCGTTATTTTTATCATAAGGATCGCTAAGTAGTAACTGCAGCTCATACTCATTCATTTCTTGAATTAAGCCTTTTACTTCTGATTCAAGCTCCTCATGTAAATCTTCATCATACTCTTCTTTTAAAAGTTCATGCGTTATTTCTAAATTTTCGAATGTCTCATCTAACTGACGGAAACTCCCAACCATATCTTTTAACGCATTTGCTTCGTTAATGACAGCTTGTGCGCCTTGTTGATCATCCCAAAATCCTGCGCCCATCATTTTCTCTTCTAATTCTGAAATTTGTTTCTCCTTAGTAGGGATGTCAAAGAGACCCCCTAAAAGCCGCTAATCTCTTAGCCATTTTCTCTAATTCCTGTCTAATTTCTACTAATTCCATTTCCTTCACCTCTATGTAATTGCTGTTACTTTCGTATGAAAACAAGGGAAACTCTCTCCACTTATGACGGAGAGAGTTTAATCCTTCTTAATTATACATTTTTGATGTAAAAGTTTGCAAAGCAGCCTGGGCTACCGCCCTATATTACTTCCCGATACCACAGCAGTTTTTATATTTTTTACCGCTACCACATTTACATAAATCGTTGCGGCCCACTTGGTCACCTTTTACAACTGGTTTTTTCTTCGCTTCTTCGCCATCGCTAGATGGGTGAACAGCTTCACCTTGAACAACTTCTTGACGCTCTAAGTTTTGTTCAATTTCAGCTTTCATAATGTAACGAGAAATTTCCTCTTCAATAGAAGCAATCATTGATTCGAACATTGCGAACCCTTCCATTTGATACTCACGAAGTGGATCAATTTGACCGTAAGCACGTAAATGAATACCTTCACGAAGGTGATCCATCGCATCGATATGCTCTGTCCATTTCGTATCTACAACACGGAATACAACAACTTTTTCGAACTCACGCATTTGCTCTTCTGGCATAAGCTTTTCCTTGTCATTGTAACGCTCTATTAATTTCGCGATAATTGGCTCGCTCATTTCCTCCGGAGCAAGGCGACGTAATTCTTCTTCTTTCACATCTCCTTCTTGCAGAAGGTTTGTATTTAAGTAGTCAACAAGACCTTTAATGTTCCAATCTTCTTCAATTTCCTCTTGTGTATGAAGTGCAACCGCACGCTCTACTGTAGATTTCATCATACCTTCAATAATACCGCGTAAGTTCTCAGACTCCATTACCTCTTGACGCTGTTTGTAAATAACTTCACGTTGCTGACGAAGTACATCATCATATTGTAGTAACTGCTTACGTGCATCATAGTTATTTCCTTCTACACGTTTTTGCGCAGATTCTACTGCACGAGAAACCATTTTACTTTCGATTGGCTGAGAATCATCCATACCAAGGCGATCCATCATCGCTTTCATATTATCAGAACCGAAGCGACGCATTAGTTCATCTTCCATTGATAAGTAGAACTGCGTAACACCTGGGTCCCCTTGACGACCAGCACGACCACGTAACTGGTTATCAATACGACGACTTTCGTGACGCTCTGTACCGATAACGGCTAAACCAACGTTTTTCACATCGTCTCCAAGCTTAATATCTGTACCACGACCTGCCATGTTCGTCGCAATCGTTACAGCGCCTTTTATACCTGCTTCTGCAATGATATCCGCTTCACGCGCATGGTTTTTCGCATTTAAGATGTTATGACGTACACCTTTACGCGTTAACATTTTTGAAATAAGTTCTGACGTTTCGATTGCAACTGTACCGACAAGAACTGGTTGCCCTTGTTTATGACGATTTACAATATCCTCAACAACAGCATTAAATTTACCTTCCATTGATTTAAAGATTAAATCTGCACGGTCATCACGAATAATCGGTTTGTTCGTTGGAATTACGATAACGTTCATATTGTAAATGTTACGGAATTCCTCTTCCTCTGTTTTCGCTGTACCAGTCATACCAGATAACTTTTCGTACATACGGAAGTAGTTCTGGAATGTAATTGTCGCAAGCGTCATACTTTCATTTTGAATTTCTACGCCTTCTTTTGCCTCGATAGCTTGGTGTAACCCTTCGCTATAACGACGACCTTTCATAAGACGACCAGTAAATTGGTCTACAATTACGATTTCGCCTTCTTGTACAACATAATCTGTATCACGATGCATAACAACGTGCGCACGAAGTGCCTGATTAATATGGTGAAGAAGCGCTACATGTTTTAAATCAAATAAGTTTTCAATATGGAAAGCTTTCTCCGCTTTCGTAATACCATCTTCTGTTAACATTACATTTTTCGTCTTCACATCAAATGAATAATCTTTTTCATTTTCTAACGTACGAACGAATGCATTTGCAAACATGTACAGCTCTGTTGATTTTTGAGCTTGTCCAGAAATAATAAGTGGCGTACGCGCTTCATCGACTAAGATAGAATCGACTTCATCGATAATAGCAAAGTGCAGTGGGCGTTGAACGCACTGCTCTTTATATAAAACCATGTTGTCACGTAAGTAATCGAATCCAAGCTCATTATTTGTGCTATACGTAATATCAGCAGCATAAGCCTCTTGTTTCTCTTCGCGTGACATACTGTTTAAATTAATTCCTACTGTTAATCCTAGGAACTCATGAAGTTGTCCCATTTCGCTCGCATCACGTTGTGCTAAGTATTCATTGACTGTAACAACGTGAACACCTTTTCCTGTTAAAGCATTTAAATATACAGGTAATGTAGATGTTAACGTTTTACCTTCACCCGTTTTCATCTCAGAAATATTCCCTTCATGTAAGGCAATACCACCCATTAACTGTACACCATACGGACGCATTCCAAGAACACGAGTCGCAGCTTCACGAACAACCGCAAAAGCTTCAGGTAGTAGATCATCTACTGTTTCACCTTTTGTTAGACGTTCTTTAAATTCAAGCGTCTTCCCTTTTAATTGTTCATCAGTTAATGGCTTAATAGATGACTCTAATGCATCAATTTGCTCAACTGTTTTCTGCATACGTTTAATTTGGCGTTGATTTACATCAAACACCTTTTTTAAAATACCGATCATAGGAAATACGCTCCTCTTTTTATTAAAATAAAACTTCCGATTGTTTTTTCTTTTTCTCTATTACAATCAGTCGTTATAAAAATCAAATGTATGTTATGCCAATTTTTCTCCTAATTAAAAAAACTAAAATGTATATACCTAATGATAATTGTAACACTTGTCTTATAACTATGACAACAATCGGCAAAATGTCGGGCCTTATATTCAAAAAAAGTTTTTATTTTATTTGTTACGTTCCTTTTCTCTGTCTCGCTATTTCAATTTCACGTTACAAATTTCGTATTAAATCTAAGTCCTATTCTTTCAAGTTTCCTTTTAAAGAACATGACTACCAGAAATTCCTTAATAAAATCTAAATCGACAATTACAAAAAGCCGGAAACTTCGCAGGTGTAGCATCCATGGGTACTTACACCTGCAAAAAAACTCCGACTTTAAAAAATATTGTTATGTTGCAAGATCTACAAACAACATTAAAATATAGCTGTATCAATCATAAATTTTATTAATTTATCGGTATTTCTAATTCATGATATTTCCCTTCCTTATCCTTTATACACGAAATGAATTTCACTTTAGTTGATTCATTTGAAAAGTTTTTATAATTTTTATAAGGGTCATCTCCTATAAAATAATTTGTCCCTATATACCCTCGTACTGTTTTACCAGCAGGTATTACAGGATCAAACTGATATTTTTTAGGTAATTCCATTGAATAAGGGATTACATTATAAAACTCACCTATTTTAGAATAAAACATTGTATCGGAAATAGACTTATTACTAAGCAAGTTAATATCTCGATTTGTTGTATTTGTAATATCTAAAGGTAAAACATACGTCACTACTTCACGGTCTTCATAGGGATCATACACTTTTGTAGGATCAAGAGGATTAAGTGCATGAAATGTAACCCCTTGACCATCTTCAAAAGTTCTATTAGATAAAAGCTCACCTTTTATGACTTTATAAGATTCATTATTTTGATTTAATGTTTTAAATCTAAAGAAACTAGCAAATGTACATAGCAACAGACACAATCCAACGCTTATTAAGACATATTTTCTTGCCACTCTTAATCTACCAACTTTCCATTATTAACATGTACAATACGATCTACTATTTCATTATCTAGAACATGCACATCATGACTGGCTACAACAATAGTCGTTCCTTTAGACTTTTCTACTTTCAAAATATCCAAAACATCTTTTATCCCATCACTATCTAAAGCATTCGTTGGCTCGTCTAATAACAGTAATTTTGGTTGTTCCATTAAAGCTTGCGCTATCCCTAAACGTTGTTTCATACCTAAAGAGTATCTTTTATACTTTCTCTTATCTGTTTTATCAAGTCCAACCCTTTGAATAATATTATAAATCTCCTCATCGGAGATTTTATTGTTAATCGATGATAAAAATTTCAAGTTCTGAAAACCAGTATACCCTGGAATAAAACTTGGATATTCAATCAATATTCCCATAGAATCAGGAAATTGCTTTTGTTTTCCAATTATTTCATTATCTATATAAACAACTCCAGAATTCAAACGCATTAACCCTGAGATAGCGCGTAAAATCATCGTTTTACCAGAACCATTATGCCCCTTCAAAACTAAAAACTCTCCTTTTTTTACTGACAAACTAATATTATCTAACACAATATTTCCCTTTAATCTTTTCGTCATACATTCACATTTAATATAATTGTCCATAAATTATTCACCTATCACATCTAGTTTTTTTAAACAAAAACTACCTAACAAAATCATTACAACAACAATTACTACTCCGATTAAAAGTAACTCATGCCATTGAATAGATTGATTATTACCTAAAGTCAATTGAATTGAGCTGTGATCAACAAAATACCAACGATTTGGCATAACAAAAGAGCCTAAAAAATAAATACTATGAAAGAAAATAGACAAAAATAGGTATAACAACATTAGTACAAAAACAATAGTTATTGGTATATAAAATGTTAAAAACTCAAAAATCAAAGCTAATAAAAAGCTTATAATAATTTGAATTAGCATAGTACCTACTATCTTATAAGAAAATTGACTATATACATTTGAAAAAGAATGCCCGCCAAAAGTAAGCAAATAATAAACAGTAAACCAAATCAAATACATAACAATCCAAATACTAATTATGTAAAAAAACAAAGATAGTATTTTCGTTAACCAAAGAAAATGCTTCTTCTTAACACGAGGAAATAAATAAACACCATTCTGCTGAATATCTGAAAAAGCAAACTTCCCTACTAGCAACAAAGGAGTAATTTGAAAAAATATCCAATAAAACGGGATAGAAAATCGCCCCTCCTTATAAAAATAAGATAAATCCACAAAGTCTACTCCATGAAAAAATCGATAAAAGGTAACATCTACTAATACAGGTTCTTTACCATTACTCAGAGGCTGATTGTATAAAAAGGTAACTACAATCATAGCGTAAATTAAGAATAAAAAAGCCATTATCTTGACGGAATCTCTAAACCTTACATGTAAATCTCTTTTTAACAAATGATATAAAATCATAATGTAAACTAGATCACCTCTGTCTCATCATTCATAGCAATATAACTTTTTTTAGATAAAATCCATACACTTATAAAAAAGATAAAAAAACATCCAAATAAGCGTATAAGTAAACCAGTAGCATCTTCAAACACATTTATATAAAAAGCATTTGTAAATAAAAATCCATGTAATATAAATCTATCTAATAAAACGGCAGTAATCATACATATTATTACAAGTAAACTAGGTAAAAATAATTGCAACAAAGCACTTATCATACATATAAAAATAGTCGCAAATAATTGAATGCAAAATAATAATGGATAATTCACAGAAATACTATTTACAGCCATCATATTTGACATCAAAAATAACTGTAAAATCATACTCCCAGCGAAAAAACAAACGAAAACGAATAGTTTCAAATAATATATAGAAACTAATTTCCATGCATTATTCACTCGGTAAACTACATAAATACTAAAAAAACTCGACATAGAATATACAGAAAAAACGATTGTTAAAGGAATAAATATGGTCGACAAATTATAAAACGACATAACCTTATACAGGGTTTCCAATTCGTTCATTTTCTCTTTTACAATTCCAGATTCAAAATAATTGAACAAGCAACCAATGATACTAGCATTAAGTAAAAAGAGAATACTTAACCAAACATATTTCATCCTTATAGTTTCTTTCATAACATTATAAAAGAACATGCTTCCTACTCCCCCGTAAATAAAGAACTACAGAACAAAACCAAATACATAACAGTACACTAAGAAAAATTTGTAATTCAAAAAACCCAAAATCTTTAATTAAATAATCTTTAGGATTGAGAATTCCCTTTCCAATACCAAGCCAAAAAATATGTAAAATAAATGGAACTAAATAAACAAAATAAACTCGTTTTATAAAAAACGAAACTGATAAAGCTAAACTCGAAAAAACCGCACCGTATAAACCATTTAAAAATACATACATTAGAAAATATAAAGTAGGGTACTTATAATAAACTATATGAAATTGAGCTGTTGGCGAAACAGTAGAAGCCATATAATTTAATATCGGATGCGGAGCAACTGTCGGATAAGTCATCACATATAAATAAAAATGAAATAGTAAAGGGACACTTATAATAAAAAAAGATACAATAAAATTAATAAAATAAAGTAATCTAAAATAATGACGCGTTCCCATCTTAGAAATGACAGGATAAATAAATCCATAATTTTTATCAATTCTATAAATCCCAGCTACAGCCATTGCAGAAATCACAGGAAATATAAGTAGATAAAATTCACTATAAAATGGTAATCTATTAAAATGTAAAATGTTAGATAAATATGGAGATACCTTTATAATCCCAGCATCGTTAAATCCTTTAGTTGTAACAAACATAGCAATATATTGAGCAATGACAATTACTAACATAATAAATAAAGACAACCAAAACATCCTACCTTTTAAAATCCTTCCTAAAAAGTAACTCATCTACAGCTCCTCCATAAACCATTAATGAAATTTAAATCTTTTTTAACATGAACATTTGATCCGCAACACCATAACATTTATTTTCTTTATTTAACCAGATGTAACGAAAAGAAACATTTACTCTCTCACCTTCAAATTTAGGAAACTCAACTTCATACTGATAAACATCATTTGTACCTTTTCTTTTTACACTCTTAACTTCTTGTTTCCACTGTATTACTTTTCCATCAGTTTGTTCAATCCGCCCCAAAAGATACGCTGGTTTTTTCTTGTTCGTAACACCCGTTAAAAAAACATAATAATTTTCTGGTATAACTCCTGACTTTAAATTTTTATCTAAAAGCCTATCTTTTATTGCAATATCATTTCTATCTATTTGCCCTTGAAAGAAATCATCACCAGTTTCATTTTCCAAAAATACTTGTTCAAAAACAGTATTTTTATTAATTTCTTTCAACTGAATACTTTTCAAATTATCTTTTTCCGTTAAAGTATCTTCAATATTTACAATAGGTTCATCTACTTTCTTATGGCAAGAAGCTAATAAACAAATAATCAATATAAAACAACAGAATAAAATATATTTTGAAATAAGCTTCATTGCAGCACCTCCTATTCAAAAAATGAAATAGTAGAAAAAGTCGTATAATCCAGATGACGAACTAGACGACTTTTTCTAACGTTACACAATAAATGATTTTAATTTATAATTTCTAAATCAATATTCAGTGTAAGGTCCACTAGGTCTTACACTATCAGGACTCCAAGCAGTAGGATAAGCATTATTTTCTCTAGAATAACCACCGAATCTCACAGGTACATTTTTCCCATAGTTTTCATATGCGTAATTTTGGAAAAGATACGTTTTACCTGGTCGCACCGTTCCTTCATGCTTACCTGACTCACCTGAAACATTTACCCAATCTCTATCACCTTTACCTTTATTTTTATCCGCTTCTGTCCAAACATTGAAAGAACCACCGCCCTTCTCACTGCTCTTCACACGCATATACATAGAAGTAGGTGTCTCTTTAGGACGTGCGTTAGTAAAATCATATGCACTCCAAAGTCTAAAGGTAAATTCTACATGATCATCCCTTGTATCAGCATTAGCTGGTTCGGTTAAAACGAAAGTACTAGCTAAAATACCTAAAGATAAAACAGATCCAAGCATAAAACGACTTTTTTTCTTAATACTCACTAAAAGCACCTCCGATAATTTGTAGCATTATACTAATCTTATTTTTTCACCGAGGGAATAAATAAAATCTCTATAACGCAATATAACAATAACAATCTCTCGATGTACTCTCAATAGCATTCAGAAAACTTAATGTTATATTTATAATGGTAAACATTTTGACAAATTAACAAAAATAATAATACACTCCTAGCAAAAAATTACTTATAGAGATAACTACTTACCTATGCCTGTTCCAAATCATAAAGAGTAACTCACCTTTCGAAAAACAAAAACTAAAATATAAAAAAAGCGCAGCCATTTCGGCTACGCTTTTGAATTATTATTTAGTTTCAATTAAACCATATTTCCCATCTTTACGGCCATATACAACGTTAGTTTCATTTGTATCAGCATTTGTGAAGACGAAGAAATTATGTCCTAGCATATCCATTTGTAGGATTGCCTCTTCAACGTCCATCGGTTTTAAATCGAATCGTTTTGTACGTACAAGTTCTAGTTCATCCTCTTCTACCTCATCCAGAACAGCTACTGCTTCTGGAAGGATAAAGTTCGTTTTCATAGAACCTTTCTCACGTAACTTACGATTTACTTTTGTTTTATGTTTACGAATTTGTCGCTCAAGTTTATCAACTACTAAATCGATAGCAGCGTACATATCGCTATTAGTTTCTTCTGCACGAAGTAATAAATCAGTAAATGGAATTGTTACCTCGACACGTTGCTTGTCAGAGTATACTTTTAAATTAACTTTAATCTCTGGGAATGTATCAAAATAACGCTCTAACTTACTTAGTTTTTTCTCTACATATTCCTTTAATGCTGGAGTTACTTCAATATTTTCACCACGAATGTTGAATTTCATAGATGAATTCCTCCTTTCAAGCCTATGTACTATAATTTCGACACCGGCTTAAAAACTCCTTCTAACTTTTTTAAAAAAATTAGTGGAATTGCGATTTTTTTATCGTTTTTTGTTGAAATGAAAAGATGCATCGTTTCTATCTTTATTTTATCCTATTAACATCGTGAATAACGAATATAACTGTGGACAATTCGTTACAGAAAAGAAACAACTTTTTGACAACTCATTTTATAACAAAAACCCCTTGCAAAAAAACAAGAGGTTCTACCATATATATAACGTTGCCACAAGCGCAGCTTTCTCTTCCCAAAAACAATATACCTACAGTTTTACAACATTAGCTGCTTGCGGTCCACGTGCTCCCTCTACAATATCAAACTCAACTTGTTGCCCTTCTTCCAATGACTTATATCCATCTTGTTGAATAGCAGAAAAATGAACAAACACATCATCACCGTCTTCACGCTCAATAAACCCAAATCCCTTTTCTGCATTGAACCATTTTACTCTTCCTTGCATGTTCATTCCATTCCCTTCACTCTAAAAATCAGGGCATTTGCCCCATAATTTCACTATAACGAATGACAACTTACGAAGTCAAAGAAGACTTATCGTCTTTTTATTATCTCTTTCGACAGTTACAGATCAACTTCTACAGAGCGTCAAACTAGAAACTTCGCTTGCTCCTTTATCATAGAAAAGACTTCCAATTTGTCTCACTGTAATTCCTGTCGTATATACATCATCAACAAGTAAAATATGTTGACCATGAAACATCTCTTCTCTCTGAAAATAAAAAGGATTACTTCCCGAAAGCCTTTCTTTACGCGACTTCTTACTTTGCTTTTCTGTTTCCTTCCTTCTTAATGATGAATAAAAATTTTTGACAGGCAAACAAGCTGCTAATAACTCTGCTTGATTAAAACCTCGTTCATATTCCCGTTCCCTACTAAGCGGAACAGCAATAACGGTTGAAACGTCCGTAAAATACTTTTGAAATAACTCCCGAAAAGATTGATAAAAAATACGAACTAACTCCGCATCACCTCGAAACTTAAATTGCGCTAGTATACCTTTCATATCATCATTGTACACGTACAACGAACGATTTTTAAAAGGACGATATCCTTCCTCATTCCTCCATCTTACACAGTCCATGCAAATGTCATTTTCTTTATATCGAGTAGGTAAGTCATCTAAAGGACGACCACAATCCATGCAAATTCCTCCTATAATATAGGAAAGTTTTTGCTCACATCTATCACATACATATTTTTTGGGGGACTTTACAAAAAAGGGGTACCAACTAACTGTTTCCACCATATACTCATCACAAAGTAAACAATGCATTAATCGATCAATCCTTGTTCTTTCGCATTTTTGTTCATACTTTGAATATGTTTTTTCGCGCGTACCATTGCCTCTGTCTTACCGTAATGAAAATACATAACCTCACCATATGGCTCTTCAAAACTACGCCCCGCTCGGCCTGCAATTTGTACGAGCGCACTCTCTGAAAAAATTTCTTCTTCAGCTCCTAACACAGCCACTTGTAAGTTCTTCACAGTTACTCCTCTTTCTAAAATTGTCGTTGTAACTAATAACGGAATGTCTCCCTTTCTGAAAGATGCTACTTTTTCTTTTCTCATCGAATCTTCTGCATGCACGCCATCGATTCTATTATCCAACCCTTTCAACAACTGACTTATTTCTTCTATATATCGCACATGAGGAACAAATAAAAAAATAGGATACTTTTTGTTTAAGTTCATTTTTAACCATTGTAGTAACACACGAGGAATTTTTTTATGATGGAGGCTTTTCTTCCAATTTCCGCACCAACTAAATAGAGGAACTGGTAACGGGTGACGATGGTATCTTCCTGACACAATAACACCTTTTTGTTTCCCCTTTCTGAAATTACGCTTCCATTTTTCATCAGGGGTTGCAGTTAAATAAATACGCGCTGCTTTCTCTTTCATTGCTTGCCTAACTGCATACTGTAACATTTGATCTGCATGATACGGGAAGGCATCAATCTCATCTACAATCATCACATGAAACGCTCTATAGTAACGTAACAGTTGGTGAGTCGTTGCAACGACTAACGCTGCATCTTTTTTATGATCTACACTCCCTCCGTATAAAGCAGCTACAGTTATACTTGGAAACACTTCTTGTAATCTCGGCGCTAATTCCAGTACAACGTCAGTCCTTGGCGTTGCGATACAAACTCTTTCTCCTTTTTGGAGCGCCTCTTCTATACCGTAAAATAACATTTCTGTTTTTCCAGCCCCGCACACAGCCCAAATAAAAAAAGATTCTTTCTGCTTAATCGCTTCTATAACTCCTTGCGCCGCCAACTCCTGACCAATCGATAAAGCCCCATTCCACTGTAATGGATTTAGCTCCCTGTCTCCGTTTCTTTCATGAATCCCGCGAACAAGTACAGCACATTCACTAACTCTCCCCATCGTGATACACTTCCGGCAATACGCGCATGCTTTACCGCACCTTTTACATAAAAATGATGCAAATAGCCGCTGCTCTATATTTCCGCAGCGCTGACATATATATTTAGAAGCCTTCTTCGTTATACCTTGTACACATACAACCTCTCCCTTCTTTTTCAAATCACTTAATTCTCTCCGTAAATCTGAAGAGAGTTCTTCTAATAGCAACTGTTTTCCAGCAAGCATTAGCACTCACCTCCAGCATTACTATAAACCTTTCTTATAATCTCGTAAAAACGCAAAAAAGCCGATAACCTACTTATAAAATAATAAGCTATCGACTTTATACACATGTTTTATTCGATTATAAATCCTAGAATCTACCGTATCCTAAGAAATGTTTTTGGTTGTAGCTACTGCTTAAGCTAGAGTAAGCAATCCCTTTGTCACCAGCATGAATCATTTGGCCATTGCCAACGTAAATACCAATGTGAGATGGACCATTTTTATAAGTATTTTGGAAGAATACTAAGTCCCCTGGCTGTGGGCTACTTACTTTAGAAACTGAATTCCAGTAACCATTAACATCTTGACGACCTACACCGAATACGTAAGAAATGAATCCACTACAGTCAAAACCACCGTTTGATGGAGATGCACTTCCCCAAACATATGGTAAGCCTAAGTATTGTTGCGCTTTACCAATTACGCCAGGAGCTGGAGCTGGGCCTGGTGTCGGTTCTGGTTTTTTATCTTCTTTTTTAGGTGCTTCTTTTTTAGGCTCTTCCTTTTTAGGTTCTTCTTTTTGAGCTTGTCCACCGTTGTTTGCTGGTGCCGCTTGTGCTGGTTGAGCTTGCGCATCTTTAGCAGCTTGCTCTGCTTGTTTTTGAGCAGCAGCCTCTTGTGCAGCTTTTTCTTGCGCTTCTTGTTCAGCAATACGTTGTAATTGTAATGCTTGTTTTTCAAGATCTTTCAATTGACTTTCCGTACTTGTCATTGAAGTTACAACTGTATCCATTTTACCGCTTAAATCGTTTACTGCTGCTGCTTTTTTCGCTTTTTCAGCGTCAAGTTCTTTTTTAGCAGTTTCAATTTGAGCTTGTGCTTCTTTTAATTCTTTTTGCTTTGTTTTTACCGTTTCAACATCTTTTTTCACGTTCGCTTGATCTTCTTGTTGTGTTTTCATGATATCTTCGTCAGACTCAAGAATTTTAGAAACAGAAGTTAAACGATCAACTAAATCTGCAACGTTTTTAGAGTTTACAAGAACTTCTGTTACAACGTTTGTGTTTGGTTGCTCTTGAAGTGCAACTAAACGTTTTCTTAATAACTCTTCACGTTTTGCAATTTTCGTTTGTAATTCTGCAATATCTTTATTTTTCTTTTCGATTAATTGCTCAGTGTCCGCAACTTTTTTCGTTGTTTCATCAAGCTTTGCAGCATTCTCTTGAACAGACTTATCTAAACCTTGAATTGTTTTGTTTAAGTCATTCATTTGTTTTTGTAATTCATCACGTTCTTGTTGTTGTTTATGTAAAGTGTCATTTTGTGTATTAATTTGTGATTTCACGTCAGAAATTTTATCTTCTGCAAATACATTTGGTGTTAGTCCTGAAAACATTAACCCTGCCACTAATGCGCAAGATGCCATTTTTAGCTTTTTCATTTTATTTTTTACACCGCTTTCTTTTTTCTTTTTCCGTATATAACCTATAAAATTTATACCATAATTCGGGATTTTTTTTGCTAATGTTACGCTTTTGTAAAACAAATGTAATATTATATGTAACTCTATCGCAAAATATGCATATTTTTGTATATATGTGTAGAGTTTTAAAAGTTTTTTAAGCAAAGAAAAAAACGCAAGGTTTCCCTTACGTTTTATTAAATATACTAATACGGATGAAATCAAAACGTTATTTCATCCATTTCTCAGCCCAATTTTGGACTTCATCCATAACACTTTCTAACGCTTTTCCCTTGTCCGTTAAGCCATACTCGATTCGAACTGGTACTTCTGGATAAACATTACGAACTACAATGCCTTCGCTTTCCAATTCCTTTAAACGCTCTGATAACATACGATCGCTCATATTCGGTATAATATCTGCGATTTCTCTAAAACGTTTTGACTCTTCCAGCAAAGATTTAATAATTAAGCCAGTCCACTTCTTACTAAGCAAAGTAAAAGCTGACTCAAACTTTGGACATAAACAAGAATTATGCTCCATATGTTTCACCTCTCTTCTATTATAATATAGTTTCTTGTAAAAAGTAAGTTATAAAACTTTCCTCATTATTTTATTTTACGTACATTTTACCATTTCCAAATATTAACTTGTCAACTTCACGTAAAATATCCGTAAAAAAACCCTCTTCCGAAAGAGAGCTTTTTATATCTTTATTACTTCGTATACCATCCAAGACCTAGTGCACCTTCACCTAAATGCGTTCCAATTACAGCACCGAAATAACCTGTACGGATTGTAACATGAGGATATTTTGCTTCTAATTCTGCCTTCCATTCATTCGCTTCCTCTTCACGTTGTGCATGAATGATAACTGCTTCCATAGGTACACCTTTACTTGCTTGCTCATCAAAAATTTCAATGATACGTTTTAACGCTTTTTTACGCGTACGAATCTTTTCAAACGGGATAATGATTTTGTCTCTAAAATATAAAACCGGCTTTACTTGTAACAGACTACCGATGAAAGCTTGCGCACTATTTAATCGGCCTCCACGTTGTAAATGGTGTAAATCATCTACTACAAAATAAGCGTCCATCGTTTTCTTCATTTCATCAAAACGGGCGATAATCTCTTTTGGATCCTTCCCTTCACTTGCTAGCTTTGCACCTTCACGCACGTAGAATCCTTGTACTTCACAACTAATTTCAGAGTCGTACGTATATACATCAATACCCTCTACCATTTGACCAGCTGTCGTTGAAGTTTGATATGTACCACTAATCCCACTTGAAAGATGAATGCTAATAACTGCATCATAATCCTTAGATAATTCTTCATATAGCTCAACAAACTTTCCGATTGCTGGTTGAGAAGTTTTTGGAAGTTCTTCTTGCTCACGTACTTTTACATAAAAATCATCTGCTGAAATTTCAGCTTCTTCTTGATAAGATTCCGTTCCAAACACAACGTTTAATGGAATCATATATATATTGAGTTCATCACGAATATGCTTCGGTATATATGCTGTACTATCAGTAACAATAGCTGTTTTCATTTTCGTACCTGCCTTATAAAAAAGTTTTTATTTCCTAATTTTACACGAAAACTAAAAATGGTGCATCCATACATGAAAATGCGGGTTTGAAATTATACTCATCATCTCGACAAATTACAACAAAAAGGTAAAACACTCACCAAAAATTTCAGCTTATTTATAAAAAATGTTTGAATATAAAAACGCCCGCTTTTAAAATGTAAAGTACTAGTCATTTTGATGGATAGGAGCGTATACAAGTGTTATTACAATATTTAACAATAAAAGACTACGGTGAACACGAAATTGTTATTCAAAAATCAAGATTCATCTGTTATGTTAGTCGTGCTACAACCGAAGAAGAGGCTCAAGAATTCATACAAAAAATCAAAAAACAAAACTGGAATGCAACACATAATTGTTCTGCTTATTTAATTGGCGAACAAGATCAAATTCAAAAAGCAAATGATGATGGTGAACCTAGCGGTACAGCTGGCGTACCTATGTTAGAGGTACTAAAAAAACGCGGTTTAAAAGATACCGTCGTTGTCGTTACCCGCTATTTTGGTGGCATCAAACTGGGCGCTGGTGGATTAATTCGCGCATATGGAAAATGTACAAGCGAAGGCATTAATCATGTCGGTGTTGTCGAGCGAAAATTAATGCGTGTTATGCAGACCGAAATTGATTACACATTACTTGGTAAAATTGAAAATGAATTACGCAATTCAAAATATGCCATTAAAGATATACATTACCTCGAAAATGTCACATTTGATACGTATGTAGAAGAAGATGGAAAACAACCATTCACGGATTGGATGATTGAATTAACAAATGGGAAATGTACAATTACAGAAGGAGATATGTTGTACTTAGAACAAGATGTTATCTAAGAATAAATACTGTATCGCCTTTAAAGATTAATGTAGTGAATTACTTTCCTACAAATGAACTAAGGAGATTATATATGGAAGAACGTTATTATCATCTCCAAAATAGCAGAATAAAAAAGAAACGAAGAAGAAAGTTTTTCTACTTCCTTATTTTCTTATTTTTATTTGGTAGTGTAGGACTTTATATATTAAATTCCTACTCTTCTCTCATGGGGATGTATAGTGGTTTTACTCGTGAAAAATCGGATTTGAGAACCGAAGATGTAGAAATTACAAAGGAGCCTTTTACACTCCTTATTATGGGTATAGAAGATTATGCAACAGACGGCCAAAACGGTCGTACAGATTCATTAATGTTTGCGACAGTCAATCCGAAAACGCAAAAGATTTCGCTTATGAGTATTCCTCGGGATAGTCGCGTTCCAATTGTCGGAAAGAATAAAGAGGACAAAATTAACGCTGCGCATGCTTACGGCGGAGAAGAAATGGCAATCAAAACTGTCGAAGGTTTTCTAAAAGTGCCTGTCGACCATTATCTTAAAATTGATTTCCAAGGCTTTAAAGGTATTGTTGATGCTGTTGGCGGTGTTACTGTTGATGTCCCCTTCGATTTTTGGGAGCGTTCAGACGTGGATTACTACAAAAAAATCGAATTTAAGCAAGGACAACAAGAATTAAATGGTGAAGAAGCACTCGCTTACGTTCGTATGCGAAAGCAAGATCCGAATGGTGACTATGGCCGGGCTGCTAGACAAAGACAATTACTAGCTGCTGTTGCTCAAAAACTAAATTCCACCTCTACCGTATTTAAAATTAAAGATTTGACAGCAGTCGTTGGAAAATATATAAAAACTGACATTCCTATTTCTGATGGCCTTGCTCTTTACAAGAAACTTTCTGGGTTTGATCCTTCCACAATACAAACACTCAAACTTGAAGGAGAAGACAAAAAAATAGGTGGTATTTATTACTTCCTTCCAGATCCAAACGGTGTTGAGGCAGTACGTAACGAAATTAAAAAAGAACTAGGAGAAAAGGTAACCACGCAAGAAAATTCAACAACAAAAACGGAATCCACTCCTTCTTCAAATTCGAACTCTAACGAGAAAGCAAAGAAAGAAACGAATCAGAATCAGAACAAAACACCAACTGATCCCCCTCCTTCTACGAATGCTCATGCAGAGTGGATTATGAGAAATCAGCAATAAAACAGCCAAATCGCATGCGATTTGGCTGTTTTTTATTTATTAAAATGTTTTAAGATTGCTTCTACAATACGCTCTGATGCACGGCCATCACCGTACGGATTAGATGCTTTTGACATCTTATCATGAGCTTCTTTGTCTGATAACAACTCATCAGCAAGACTAAAGATTGTCTCTTCGTCTGTTCCCGCTAATTTCAACGTACCTGCTTCAATACCTTCTGGACGCTCTGTTGTATCACGAAGAACAAGAACCGGTACACCTAATGACGGAGCTTCCTCTTGTACACCACCAGAATCAGTTAGCATTAAGTATGAACGAGCTGCAACATTGTGGAAATCAATTACATCTAGCGGCTCAATTAAATGAATGCGGCCATGATCGCCTAAAATATCATTTGCAGTTTCACGAACAACAGGGTTCATATGAACCGGATACACAACTTGTACGTCTTCATGCTTATCAACAAGACGCTTAATTGCACGGAACATATTACGCATTGGCTCTCCTAGGTTTTCACGACGGTGAGCTGTCATAAGTACAAGACGATCACTTCCAAGTTTCTCTAGTACAGGATGACTATATGTTTCTTTTACAGTCGTTTTTAGTGCGTCAATCGCTGTATTTCCTGTTATGAAAATACGTGATTCATCTTTATTTTCTTTCTGTAAGTTCGTTGCTGATTTTGCTGTAGGTGAGAAATGAAGATCTGCCATTACACCTGTTAATTGACGATTCATCTCTTCTGGGTATGGAGAATATTTATCCCATGTACGAAGTCCTGCCTCGACATGACCTACTGGAATTTGATTATAGAAAGCAGCTAAGCTTGCGATAAACGTTGTCGTCGTATCACCATGTACAAGTACGATATCCGGCTTTGCTTCTTTCATTACTTTATCCAAACCTTCTAAACCACGCGTTGTAATATCGATTAAAGTTTGGCGATCCTTCATAATATTCAAATCGAAATCTGGTGTAATTCCAAAGATACTTAATACTTGGTCTAACATTTGACGATGTTGTGCTGTTACAGTCACAATCGATTCAATTTTCTCTGGATGCTTTTGCAACTCTAATACAAGAGGTGCCATTTTAATTGCTTCTGGACGTGTCCCGAAAATTGTCATTACTTTTAAACGTTCAGTCATTTCATTGCCTCTTTTCTTTCACTAGTTACAAATCCTATTATGACATATAAGAATATACATGAATACATACCTTTTTAACGAATAACGGAAAAATCCCTCTTATGAATACTTTCTCTTCCAACAGAATAATAATCTATTCCTTGTTTCTTAACATCCTCATTAGTATAACAATTTCTTCCATCAAATAAAATAGGTTCTCTCATAAGTTGTACGTACTTTCCTAACGGATACGTTCGGATAGCCTCCCATTCTGTCACGATAAAAGCCGCACTCGCTCCTCTAATCGATTCATCTATACATTCGCTATATTGTATAGCCTCTCCAAAGATATTTTTCATATTTTGAATCGCCTTCGGGTCATATAGCACTATGTCTGCACCTATATTCATTAATTCTTGTATCATAATAAGGGACGGTGCGTCTCTGATATCATCTGTATTCGGTTTAAATGCTGCTCCCAGCACTGCAATTCGCTTCTTGTTCATATTTATTACTTTCTTCGCTTTCTCAATCAATAATAGCTGTTGTTTATTATTTACTTCAATGACGGCTTTTAACAAACGAAAATCATGTGCCACATTCCCTGCAATTTGCACAAGCGCTTTCGTATCTTTCGGAAAACACGATCCCCCGTAACCAATGCCCGCATTTAAAAAAGACGACCCAATTCTCTTATCCATTCCCATTCCTTTTGCAACATCTAATACATTAGCTCCTACCTTCTCACATATATTTGAAATTTCATTGATAAAACTAATTTTTGTCGCTAAAAAGGCATTCGATGCGTATTTAATCATCTCTGCACTTTTTATATCTGTAACATACGTTTGCAAATGTAATTTACTATATAAATTCTCAACTTTTCGCGCCGCTTCCTCATTATCAGCTCCAATTACAATACGATCTCCCTGAAAAAAATCGTAAATCCCTGAACCCTCCCGTAAAAATTCGGGATTCGATACAATATGTAATTCATGCCTATTTTGTAATGTCTCCTCAATCCATCCCCTCATAGCACCATTCGTCCCTACAGGAACAGTACTTTTTGTAACAACAATAATGTCTTTAGTCGCATATGTTCCAATATCAAAACATGCATTTTGAATATATGTTAAATCTGCTGTCCCATCTAATAACGATGGCGTTCCAACTGCAATAAATATAAATTCTGCATCATGAAATGCTTCTTCTTTACTTGTTGTAAAAGTTAAACGATTATTCTCACACGCATCATGTATTAATTCATATAAGCCAACTTCATAAATAGGCAGATCCCCTTGTTTTATCCGTTCAATTTTCTCATCATTTATATCAAAACATGTAACCGAATGTCCCAATACTGCCAATCCTACTCCTGTAATCAATCCAACGTATCCGGTACCTATTATCGTAATTTTCATTTCCTTTTCGCACAGGAATATACAATAGAAAATATACGAATACATAGAATTTCCCCTGTGCTTCCCCCTCTCACATTAAAAATGAGAAAACTTTTTTACTTCTTTATTATATGAATTGCTTTCTTCATTCTTTTTTAAGTTTTTGTAAAATTAAATATTGTCCATAAAACAAATAGAAATTTTACCGAGATTAAAGCTGCACGTTCAGACTTGAAAAATTCCCACATTTTAACACGGAACTTACTCATTTCTACGTGTAACACTTATAATATTGAAATAAAATTATTCGCTATTAAAGAGAAAGAGAAAATGTCATATTCCAAAGCCCAATACGATTAACCTTCTCAAACGATTCAACATTCTGTATACCATTGTCATATATTCTATCTGCTTCCATTTACCATAAAACGAAAAAAAGATTGAATTCTAATCTTTTTGTGATACCATATGTTATGAGCCTGTAAATAAACATCATAATTTTCAGATAAATATATTAAAAAAAATTACGTTAGACTATAAAAGGGTGGGGTATTAATGGACTCACAAGTGATTTATGCCATTTTGGCATCTTTCATCACTGTACTCGTCGTTACTCCTTTAGTTATTAAGTTAGCTTTTAAAATAGGAGCAACAGATAAGCCAAACGCGCGTAAAGTGCACCAAAAGATTATGCCTCGTCTTGGCGGGTTAGCAATATTTATTGGTGTGGCTGTTGGATTTGTTGTCGGTGGCTTATATGAACAAAGAATGTTATCGATAACGCTAGGTGCGATTATCATTGTAATCATCGGTATTTTAGATGATATGTACGAGTTATCTGCGAAGGTAAAATTCGGTGGACAACTATTAGTTGCCATTATGATTGTAAAAAGTGGATTATTAGTGCAAGTATTATATATTCCAATCCTCGGGGATACTGAACTTGGATGGCTTGCTTACCCAATTACAGTATTTTGGATTGTAGGTATTACAAATGCAATCAACTTAATTGACGGCTTAGATGGATTATCCGCTGGTATTTCATCTATCGTACTGGCAACGCTAGCATACATGGCCTTCACTAGCCCATGGGGTACTGGAACGGCTATCATTTTACCGCTAGCACTAATTGCACTTGCAAGTACAATTGGATTTTTATTCTACAACTTCCATCCAGCAAAAATTTTCATGGGAGATACAGGAGCACTATTTTTAGGATACTGTATTTCTGTTATATCGTTACTTGGATTATACAAAAGTGTAACGTTATTCAGCTTTATCGTTCCAGTTATCATTTTAGGCGTACCTGTATTTGATACGGCATTTGCAATTATCCGTCGTATCGTAAATAAAAAACCTATTTCAGCACCAGATAAATCGCATTTACATCACCGTTTACTTGCAATGGGCTTCTCACATCGCAAAACGGTACTAATTATATACGCGTTTGGTATCTTCTTTAGCGTAAATGCTATTATTTTTACTAGTGCAACATTATGGTTATCCATTATTCTTCTTTTCGTTTTAATCTTCTTTACAGAAATTATTGCTGAAGTAATTGGACTTGTACATGAACGTTACAAACCACTTATTTCCTTTTATAAAAAAGTGAAAAAACGCGAAGACTAATTGTAGTATAGCCTTTACTATTATGAAATATTCAAATAGCATCCTCTTTCTTATAAGAGGATGCTATTTTTTATTCATTATTTTACATTTCCAAAATATAGCTTGTTTGAGAGTTCCACTATTGGAGAAAGATATACATAATAAGAAAAAGATTATATTTTCTTTTTTACATCTTGATTGTCAAACTGAGGGTGAATGTTATGATCAAGCGAGTATTTCAATACATTATTTTATTTTTAACGATTACTATGTACGCGTCATCTCATGCAGGAGCGACTACCATTCCCCCTGCTGAACATCATCCAAATACCGAAACTACCTCTTCTACCAAAAAAATCGCGTACTTAACATTTGATGACGGACCAAACAAATATACTACGCAAATTTTAAACATCTTAAAAGAAAAGAACGGAAAAGCAACTTTCTTTGTTATTGGTGGAAAAGTGCCACATTATAAAAAGACAATGCAACGATTAATTAAAGACGGACATTATATCGGGCTTCACAGTATGTCACATGATGTAAAACGCCTTTACACCGGTGATCCATCTGCTTTAATTACAGAGATGGAACAAACACAAAGCATCGTTCAGCAAGTTACAAAATTAAATTCACATCTCGTTCGTGTCCCGTATGGTAGCATGCCTTATTTAAAAAAAAATTACCGTGATGCACTTGTATCAGCCCAGTATAAAATGTGGGATTGGACAATCGATACATACGACTGGAAAAGCTATGATAACCCTTCTGCCATACTAGAAAGGGTACGTAATCAGAGCGATGAACAAGTCGAAGTAATTTTAATGCATGATTCGAGTGTAACCGTACAAATACTGCCACAAGTAATTGATTACTTACAGTCACAAGGATACAAGCTTCTTCCCTATAATCCATCTTCTCATCTCGAAGTAAACTTTTGGAAAGACACAAGATTGTAACAGCTTTAGTGCCTATGTGCTAAAGCTGTTTTATTTTTCTCTTCCCACCCTTCCCATTTTTGTGTAAAATTTTAAATAGTGATGAAGTTTCGAGGTGAATAGAAATGAAACGAATAGATCTCATTTTTAACGCAATACAAAAAAGCAATTATACAGAAGGTGTAACTGCATCAGAACTCGCTACCCTGTTGCAGCTAGATCGAGCCAATGTAAGTAGCGACTTAAACAAACTCGTAAAAGATAAACGTTTATTAAAAACAAATACGCGTCCTGTTCGTTTTTATATAGAAACGAACACTTCGTTGGAAACGCATTCAAAAGAAGCAACTTCATTAGATACATTTGCAGTTGAAAATACGAGCCTTAAAATCGCAATCGAAAAAGCGAAAGCTTCTATTCTCTATCCTCCAAACGGTATGCATACTTTACTGCTCGGAGAAACAGGCGTCGGAAAATCCATGTTTGCTTCTTTAATGCACGAATATGCAATTGAAGTTGAACAGCTTCCTAAAAATGCACCATTTATCGTCTTTAACTGTGCTGATTATGCAAACAACCCACAGCTACTACTCGGGCAATTATTTGGGATTAAAAAAGGAGCGTATACAGGGGCAAGTGATCAAAAAGGGTTAATTGAAAAAGCACATGAAGGGATCCTTTTCTTAGATGAGGTACATCGCCTTCCTCCAGAGGGACAAGAAATGCTTTTCACCTTTATTGACCGCGGAGTATATCGCCGCCTTGGAGAAACAGAAAACGAACGTAAAGCACAAGTATTGATCATTACTGCAACAACAGAAGAACCAAATTCATTTTTATTAAAAACATTTACAAGACGTATACCAATGACTGTCACGCTGCCACCACTTCGTGAGCGTACACATAAAGAACGTTTTGCTTTACTGCAACTATTTTTCACAAATGAAGCAATTCGCTTGCGAAAAGAAATTCACGTTAGCCCGAATGCAATGCGTGCTTTCGTCTTTTACAATTGTCCTAATAACATCGGCCAATTAAAAACGGATGTACAAATTGCCTGTGCGAAAGCCTATTCTGACTTCGTGACAAAGAAACGTGATTCTGTCTATGTTTCAAGCACAGACTTACCTTGGTATATGAAAGAAGGACTATTCATTGAAAGAAAGAGCCGTCATCTATACCAAATACCGAATGAAACATTTATATTTACAGGTGATGAAGGTTGGAGTAATCATAAAATAGAAAATGAAAAACAGTCTTCTATTTACGATTATATTGACTATAAATATGAAGAACTTCAAGCTCGTGGTATTGAAGAGGAAGAATTAGAATTACTAATAGAAAATGATATTCAAAGCTTTTTCGTACAATATTTTAACCAAATGTCAAAAAAGACAAGTCATGAAAATGTTTTTAAAATTGTAGATCGTAATATCGTTTCCGTTTGTGAAAAAATTGCTGAACTTGCTGAAAAACATTTATCCAAAACGTTCGATGAAAAAGTATTTCTCGCTTTAAGTTTACATGTACAGACAACTCTACAACGTTTACAGGCCGGAAAACAAATTCATCACCCGCAATTAAATCAAATTCGTACGAAATATAAAGAAGCTTTTTCCGTAGCTATGCAATGCATTCAACTACTGGAAGACGAATTACAAATAACAATGCCTATCGATGAAGCAGGCTTTTTAACAATGTTCTTCGTTGTTGATCCAATTCCTGCCTCACAAACAGAAGTAAAAGTATTAATATTAGCGCACGGCAACGGCATAGCAACAGAAATGGCAAACGTCGCAAATGAACTGCTCGGCATTGACGAAGTAACCGGTATCGATATGCCGTTACATGAATCGCCGAAAGATTTCTTAGAGCGTGTGAAAGTGTATATGAAAACACTCCAAAATGTAAACGGGCTTCTCTTACTCGTTGATATGGGATCTCTCGCTTATATTGGTGATATATTAGAAACTGAGTTCAAAATTCCAGTGCGTGTTCTTTCCATGACAAGCACTCCACATGCACTAGAAGCGGCTCGAAAAGCTCAGCTTGGCTACTCGTTAGATGCATTATATGAAACGGTGAAGAACTTAACACCGTTTTACTTAAACGTACAAGAAGAAAAGAAAAAACCACTATCACCAATGAAATCTGTTATTTTGACAGCTTGTTTAACTGGGGAAGGCAGTGCTTTAGCTATTCAAAAAATGTTGGAGAACTATTTACGATTTGACAAAGACTTAATTGAAATCATTCCGATTAGTATCGTCCATGAAAAAGATTTAACGAAAATGATTGAGAACATAAAAAAAGAGCGGAATATCATTTGTATTGTTACGAATTTTGATGTACAAGTGCCATGCTTAACGTATCATTTCCAAGACATTGTAAACTACACAGCGATTCAGCCAATTCAAGAATTAATTACGTATGAAGAAACATATGCAAAAATGGCTGATATTCTTGAACAACAAATGCAGCGTAACGACGGAGCATTACTTATCAAAACAATTCGTTACGCATTAAATACAATTCAAGAATTAATTTCCTTACAGCTAACTCCTGACAGTTTAATGGGTGTTATTCTGCATATGAGCTGTATGGTTGACCGTCTTCAAAAGGGAGAAAGCCTTCTCCCTCATCCAGATAAAGAGAAACGAAGACAAGATGAATACTGGATGTATATGAAAGTAAAAAAAGCACTGCAGCCAATTGAAAATACATTTGAAATACAAATACCTGATGACGAAGTGTTTTATGTTATGGACTTCTTCATTAAAAATCAGCCTCTAAAAAATTAATCGTGGCAGTTTTTTAGTATATCGATCTTAACTCAGATTTTATCAGCGATTTTCAAAATATATCAGCGCAACTCGAGTTTTATCAGCGATTTTCAAAATATATCAGCGCAACTCAGGTTTTATCGGCGATTTTCAAAATATATCAGCGCAACTCGAGTTTTATCAGCGATTTTTCTAATATATCGATTTACCGTCAATAATCGCTAAAATTCACACCTTATAACAGAAAAGGCTGTTCAATATGAACAGCCTTTTTGCTACTTCTTTACCTTCCTAATTCTCCCCCTTATTTCACCCTTCTTATGGGACTTCGTATAAACATTTACATATACATTCGCCTGAATGATTTCTTGCAGTAAGCTATCAAACGCTCGCCCCTGTAAAGGCCCTTCAAAATCCCCCACATTAACTACACCAGTGACGACTCCTTCATTGACACTAATACCTTGCTTTAATGGGCCAAATAAACTTAAAACAATTGGACCAATTTGGTTTGCTTTCCCTAAATGAATTTGGCATGATGTAACTTTTTCGATGTTTTTCAATATGACCCGATATTGCAACTTCTTTAAATCCTCACTAAATATAAACTCTGCTACGCCATAAGCTTCTGTATTTACAGGAGGTATTTCCCTCTTACCTGTTAACCTCGCAAAGAAATGTGTTGTCATACGGGCATTCTCCTTATATAAATTTCCCAGCACTACTTCTACTACTTTATGGTTTATACATAATCATTTATGACTTTTTCAAGTGTTAATTACGAAGAAAAGATTCACATAATCTTTACATTAGAATCGTTCCTTTTTCTTTACTACCTCTTGTATAATGCACTTAGAAAAACATTCTAGGAGGTCGTTTTGGAAAATAACAAATACACTTTTCACACATTATTAGAGATTTTTCTCGTCTCATTTAAATTAGGACTTACTTCGTTTGGTGGCCCCGTCGCCCATCTCGGCTATTTCCACCATGAATATGTACAAAAAAGAAAATGGATGGATGAACGAATCTATGGAGATTTAGTAGCACTATGTCAATTCCTCCCTGGTCCTGCTAGCAGCCAAGTCGGTATGGGCGTTGGATTATTAAGGGGCGGACTATTAGGAGCTATTATTTCATGGATTGGATTCACTTTACCGTCTGTGCTTGTTTTAGTTTTCTTCGCCTCATTCCTTAATCAGTTCGACCTTGGAAGTACTGGCTGGATTCATGGACTAAAACTTGTAGCAGTCGCTATTGTCGCTCATGCCATATGGGGAATGGCGCAAAAATTAACGCCAGACCGAAATCGTGCGACGATTGCAATTGCAACTGCCTCAATCGCCCTATTATGGCCAAGTAGCTGGACACAAGTCACTCTCATTATCATATCTGGCTTTATCGGCTGGCTTTTATATCGCAACCAACCAATTAGTCAATCTCAACATATAAAAGTACCTATTTCAAAAAAGATAGCAGTTTCTTGTCTCGTCTTATTCTTCGGACTATTACTACTGCTACCAATATTAAGACCGTTCTCTTATTACATCGCTTTATTTGATAGTTTCTATCGCTCTGGCGCACTTGTATTTGGAGGCGGACACGTCGTCCTCCCCCTTCTTGAAGGTGAGTTCGTACAAAACGGAATGATGACGAAAGAACAATTCCTAGCTGGATACGGATTAACACAAGCAATGCCAGGACCACTATTTACATTCGCCTCTTATATAGGAGCAGTGTTAAACGGGACGCTTGGTGCCATACTTGCAACAATTGCGATCTTTCTTCCTGCTTTCTTACTCGTTATTGGTGTTTTACCCTTTTGGGACAGTGTGAGAAAAATATCTTTCATACAAGGCGCACTACTTGGAGTCAATGCGGCCGTTGTCGGTATTTTAATTGCCGCTTTTTATGACCCTATTTGGACAAGCACGATTAAGAACGCTGTAGATTTTGTTTTTGCATCTCTTCTATTTTGCTTGCTCGCTTTTTGGAAAACACCACCTTGGGTTATCGTTATACTTGGAGCCTTTGGCGGATATATTCTATCCATTTTGTAAATAAAAAAAGACGGCATAATGTAGCCGTCTTTTTTCTATTAAAACTTTACAAGCTCTATTCCTTCAGGCAACTCACTCTCTGTTAAAATACGCAATTCTTTCACGCGATCCATTACGTAAGAAGAACGCTTCACAAGCTCTGGGTCAATATAAGCTGGATGAACCATAATTTCTACCGTTTGTTCACCTTGTACTCTTTCTTTTAACTTCGCAAAGTAATCTTCCGTCACACCATCTGCGTAAAAATCACTGTAAAATACGTCAGAAAATGGGCGTACTGCTCGCTCTTCTTCACAACGACGAATTGGAACATTATATTTAACAGCTAACCTTTCAAGAACATCGTGCAAAATTGGCAATCCATGCACGTGATGATGACTATCTAAATGAGTTGGTTTTAATCCGTAAGATAGGAATTTCTCAATTTGAGCAGTCCACTCTCGCTCAACTTCCTCTGGATTTACTTTCCCTTCCCATACGACACTTTGTTTATGAAACAATCCATCGCTACTTACAAGTGACGGTACATCTCCAAGAAGCGGTTTCCCTGCCGTTAATACGAGATGTACTCCTACCCCTAACGTTTTATACTCTTTTGCTAAGCGTACCGCATGCTCTGTTCCTGGCATATTCATCATCATCGTCGTTGAATTTACAAGTCCATTTATATGTCCATCAATAATGCCGTAATTTGTACCTTCTGTAAGACCGAAATCATCTGCGTTTACAATTAATTTAATCATCGTATTACCTCCTAATAGGATAAAAAAAAAGCGGGCTAAATAGCGCCGCTTTTACTTCTCTACCTTTTTGAAGAACTGCGGAAGATACTCTTTATGTGCTTCCAACATTTCATCTAAAATTTGTTTTGCAACTTTATCTGATGGTACAAGTGGATTGATTGTCATAGCAAGCAGCGCCTTATGATAATCCCCTGTAACAGCAGCTTCAATTGTTGTGCGCTCAAATGATTTAATTTGTTGTACTAAACCGCGAACTGGTACTGGAAGATCTCCCACTGCAATTGGTTTTGGGCCTTCTTTCGTAATAATACAGTTCACTTCAACAGCTGAATCATGTGGTAAGCTTGCAATTGTTCCGTTGTTTCGTGTATTAACAGGCTGGATATCACCTTTATTATTGTAAATAGACGTAATTAAGCTACATGCTGCATCACTATAATAAGCTCCGCCACGTTTTTCTAATTGTGGTGGTTTAATATCTAAATTCGGGTCTTTATATAACTCGAATAAATCATCTTCTAATTGTTTTACTACTTCTGCACGTGTACCTTTTTCAACCGAAGCTTCTTTCTCTTCTTCTAGCATTTCACGTGTTTTGTAGTAGTAACGATGGTATGGACATGGAATTGCACGAAGGCCGCGAATAAAGTCTGGCTCCCAGTTAAGCGCAGCGATATTTTCCATCGTAATTTGCTTTTCTGGATCTGTTACAAGTTCTAACACACGATCCATTACACTTACGCCATCTAAGTATACGTCTAATCCATATACCATGTGATTTAAACCTGCAAAATCAACGTGAACACGACTTGCATCTACTTCAAGCAATTTTGCAAGACCCATACGGATTCCGATTGGAACGTTACATAGACCAACTACTCTTTGAATATTTGTATAACGAAGAACAGCTTCTGTTACCATACCAGCTGGGTTTGCAAAGTTAATTAACCATGCATTCGGACAAAGCTCCTCCATATCCTTACAAATATCTAAAATAACAGGAATCGTTCTCAATGCTTTGAATAAACCACCAGGACCATTCGTTTCCTGACCGATTACATCATATTTTAACGGAATCGCTTCATCTTTTGCACGAGCTTCTAATAAACCTACGCGAAGCTGCGTCGTTACGAAGTCAGCATCTTTTAATGCTTCGCGACGATCAAGCGTTAAATGTACCTCAATTGGTAAACCAGATTTTTTTACCATACGTTTCGCTAAGTTACCAACGATTTCTAACTTTTCTTTTCCTGCCTCAATATCTACTAACCAAATTTCACGAACAGGAAGCTCATCATAACGTTTAATAAATCCTTCAATTAACTCTGGTGTATAACTAGATCCACCGCCGATTGTAGCAATTTTAATTCCAGTCATGCTTTATTCCCCTTTCGCTTCAAGCTTTTTATAAAGATCGATAAACTCTGCTGCTAATTCTTTTACTGTAATCGCATTCATTAAATGATCTTGTGCGTGAATTAAAAGAACACTAATCTCTGTTTTTTCTCCTCTTGCTTCTGATTGTATGAGCTCTGTCTGGAAATGATGCGCTTCATTAATCGCTTCTTTCGCCTTTACCATCGCTTCATCAGCCTCTGCCATTTTCCCCTGTTTGGCAAATTGAAGTGCCTCCATCGCAAAGCTTCGTGCATTACCACTATTTAAAATCAATTGGAATGGAATTTGTTCTGCTGTAGTCATCATAATTACCGCCCTCTCTATTATCGTTCAACCGACTTACATACCCCTTCAGTTTGAACATTTCTATTAAAATATTAATTTATGAATGATAGTTTGGTGTTCTTGTAGATGGATTTCATCTTTTTGAACATGATATAAAAGTTAGTTGTTCTGACGAGCTATAAAAACTCGTCAGAACAATACTTTTTAAAGTGATACTGAATTGTCATTTCCTTTTGTTTCAGCTTTTGCAGCTTGTACATAAGTACGGTCACACATTAATACAAATGGATAGTAAATTACTACCGCAATTGCAAAGTTCACTACTTGTAATGCTGCACCAGCAATGCTTCCGCCCGCTACAAGATAACCACTAAAGATTGGTGGCATTGTCCATGGAACTAAAGCAACTGTTTTTGGTACCCATCCTAAAGAGATTGCTGTATAAGAAGTAATAACTAATACCACTGGTGTAAGTACAAATGGAATAATTAATGCTGGATTTAATACAATTGGTGTACCGAAAATAACTGGTTCGTTAATATTGAAGAAACCAGGTCCGATAGATACGCGACCTACACCGCGAAGCTGCGCACTTTTTGCAACAAGCATTACTGCAACTAAGAATGCTAATGTTGCACCAGATCCACCAATGTACACGTATACATCAAAGAATGGCTTTGTGAAAATATGCGGTACATCATATGCAGACATACCACCATCAAATAGTTTCATGTTTTTTTCTAACGCTGGCAAATAGATTGGGTCAATAATACCCCCAATAATATTCGGACCATGTAATCCGAAGAACCATAATACGTGAATAAGCAACGCTATAATAATGGCACTTGGCAATGTACCTGCTAAACCTTGTAATGGTACTTGAATTGTTTCAAATACGAATTTATGAATACTTGTTCCTGCTAATTTTACTGCTAATTGAATGCCTGCTGTTACGATTAAAATAACGAATGCTGGAACTAATGCTGCAAATGATTTCATTACTGCTGGTGGAACACCATCAGGCATTTTAATTGTAATATCTCTTTGAACAAAGAATCTAAATGCCTCAGTTACAAGAAGAGCCACTATGATAGAAACGAATAGACCTTGTGCCCCTGTCCAAGCTAAATCAATACCACCTTCTTTTGGCGTTGTCGGAGAAATAATAATTAATGCACCGAATGTAATAATTGCTGCTGACAACGCATCTACGCCGTAAGATTTTGCTAAATTATAACTGATTCCAACTGCGACTATGAGGGCAAGTATAGCAAAGGAACCAGTCCACATACCGCCACCGACGTCTTTCCAAACTTCCCCGAATGCACCTTTCATAAATTTTTGGAATGCATCCACTGGTAAGTTATTAATAAGTACTGCAAATGATCCAACTAAAATAAGAGGCATAACTGCGATAAATCCATCACGGATCGCAACTAAGTGGCGCTGCGATCCAATTCTACCTGCGATAGGAACTAAATATTTCTCCATAAATGCAATAAACTTTTGCATTTCGCTTCCCCCCTAATTATTTTTTTAGTGTTAATGCGTGATCTAAAACTGCTTCTCCATTCATCATGCCGTAGTGCATTGGATTGATAACGTCGATTCCAACGTTTTTCTCATCAGCAAGCGTTTTCATTGAAGACAGCATGTAACGAACTTGTGGTCCTAGTAATAATACATCTGCTTGATCGATATTTGTTTTTACTGCATCCCCAGATACAGCCCAAATCTTTCCTTCTAGACCGCGAGCTTTTGCAGCCGCTTCCATTTTTGTAACTAGTAAACTTGTAGACATCCCTGCTGAGCAACATAATAAAATATTCATTTGAAAATCCCCCTTGTGTAGTATAAAAAATTTATATTTTATTTATTTTTCTTTACGCTATTTATTAATGCAATTAGCGTGCCAACTTTTTAAAACCACTAAAATCAGCACTTTTTCGACTATTTTCTTTGTGTGTTAACGCTTTCAATTAGTGTGTCGATCAAAAAACACACAGTGTGTTATAAAACAACACGCTTTTAACACATAACTGTATGAAAATAGATTAGTGTTTAGTTGTCTAGTTGTGTTTAAAACAAAAAAAACACTAAAAAATTTTTTTAGCGTGAAAATCTATTAAAAAAACTCCTCTATCTATTGTCCAAGCAAACTCTACTAAATCACATAGAATAGAGTAAAGTAACACAATTCGAAAGGGGATTCCTATGCCAAAACATAGAAAACAAAGCAAAATAAAGATTTATCGAATAATAAGCTATAAAAAAGACAAACGTTCTGAATTAGACTCTAACAAATTTGAACTAGAACAGCAGGAAATAGAAAATAAGCAGGACAAACAGGATAAACAGGACAAGCAAGCACAAACGGAAAATGTAGTCATAGTACCCACGGATTCACACAACCTAGATATATGGGATGAAATTTCTTTAAAAGAAATACAAGCTGGTGAACATACAAGTTTATTGAATGAAAAAAGCAATTATCAAAATATTCATTTGCTACAAGTAAGCGATATCCGTTTATATTTGGACAAGCAATTACAATTTAGTTCCGTTGATGAGCAAATTTATCATGAAGCACTTGTACATCCAATTATGTCAAAAGTAATTGATCCAAAACGTGTTCTCATATTAGGTGGTGGCGATGGCCTTGCCCTGCGAGAAGTTTTGAAATATGAAACTGTGCTACATGTAGACCTTGTTGATTTAGATGAGGCAATGATTAATATGGCACGTAATGTTCCAGAAATAGTATCTTTAAACAACAATGCATTTTTGGATAGTCGCGTGAATGTGCACGTATGTGATGCGAAAGAATTTCTAAATTCTCCTTCATCCTTATACGATGTAATTATTATTGATTTTCCTGATCCAGCAACAGAAATTTTAAGTACTTTATATACAAGCGAACTTTTTGCTCGGATAGCTACATTCTTAACAGAAGATGGGGCATTCGTCTGCCAATCTAATTCACCTGCTGATGCACCTCTAGTATATTGGAGTATCGGTAATACAATTGAACATGCGGGATTAACTGTGAAAAGTTATCATACAATCGTTCCTTCTTTCGGAACTGACTGGGGATTTCATATTGCCGCTAATTCTGCCTATGTACTCGATCAAATTGAGCAATTATATGTAGTGCCAACGCCTCGAACATTACCTTCCCTTCTTTCTCCTTTATTTCAATTTAGAGAAGAACATTTAGAACAACGTAATCTCGCTCTTTTAAACTCAGAATCGAATCTTGTCCTACATCAATGTTACAAACAGGAAATGGAATTTTAACAACATTATAGTAAGGAGCGCTACCTTATGGAATATTCTACTTTCGGTAAGCATATAATAGTAGATTTATGGGGAGTGGATTTTTCCCTATTAGATGATATTTACTTTTTAGAACATCATTTAGTTCACGCTGCTGATCAATCTGGTGCCCACGTTTTAAACGTAAGTACAAAAGAATTTCATCCGCATGGCGTTACTGTTTTAGTTTTACTATCAGAAAGCCACCTTTCTATTCACACTTATCCAGAAAAAAACTTTGCAGCCATCGACTGTTATACGTGCGGTACAACCGTTGAACCGCAAATAGCGATTGATTATATCGTAAGTATATTGAAACCAAATGAGATGCATATAAAAAAACTGATTCGTGGTATAGGAGAAATTGTTACTGTCGATTAAATATCACTCTTACTCATTTGTAAAAAAGGAGGATTGTAAATACCATCAGTGGAACGGACATTCCACTGATGGTACAGACACATACATAAAAAACCTTGCATACGCAAGGTTCATTCAGCTACCGACATCTTCTTATATAATTCTACAAATTCACTCGCTAATTCCTTCACCGTAATTGCATTCATTAAATGATCTTGTGCGTGCACCATCAGAAGGGTAACTTCGGTCTTTTCACCACCGGCTTCTTTCTGTATGAGATCCGTTTGTACACGGTGTGCCTCTTTTAATTCCTCTAACGCTTCTTGTAATTTCGCTTCTGCTTCTGTAAACTCCCCACGCTTCGCGCAATCAATTGCTTCCATTGAACAACTTCTCGCATTTCCCCCATGCAAGATTAAGTGAAAGGCCTTCGTTTCTATCGTATCCATTTTAGTTCTTTACTCCCCCTTTTCTTCCGCCACTTTTTGTTTATCCCATATTTTTAAGAACGGTAAATAAATGAAGAATGCAAGCGCAAAGTTAACAAGTTGTAAAACAACACCTGAAATTTTCCCACCTGATCCTAAATATCCACTAAATAGAATTGGTGTCGTCCAAGGAACAGCAGCACCGCTCGGACGAGCAACTAATCCCCATTCCATTGCAAAGTAAGAAACAATTGTTAACACAACTGGAACCAATATAAATGGAATTAATAAAATTGGATTCATGACAATTGGCATCCCAAAAGTTACCATCTCATTAATATTAAATATACCAGGCGCAATTGACAATCTACCTATACTTTTTAATTGCTGACTGCGGGCAAATAATAACATTCCTACAACTAAAGCAAGCGTTGCACCAGATCCGCCCATATAAATCCATAAATCAAAAAACTGTGCAGTAATCGTATTTGGTATATCTTGCCCTGCTTGGTAAGCAATTCGGTTTTGATCCATTAACGACAACCAAACGGGACTCATTACACCACCAACAATAGTAGCTCCATGAATTCCACATGACCAAAGAACATGAACGAGAATAACAGCTATTATTGCGCCCCAAAGACTAGCACCAAGTACACTAAGTGGTTCCTGTAAAATTTGCCCTACAATATTATGGATACTGCCAAAAGAAGTATTTTCTATAATTAAGCGTAAAAGCCAAATAACCGTTACAACAATAAATCCTGGAACAAGCGCGGCAAATGAACGTGTCACAGCTGGCGGAACTGTCTCTGGCATCTTTATAATTATCTTTTTTTGTACAATAAACCGATAAAGTTCAGTAGATATAAGTGCAATAATCATTGCTACAAATAACCCTTGGCTTCCCATTAATACAGCTGGGATAGCACCTTCTACAAGTACACTCTCTTTTGTACTTGGTATAATATATGCAACTTGAAATGGTGTCGCAAGTAAAAACGTCACAAGCGACAATGCCCCGGATGCTAAAGCGTCCACTTTATAATATTCTCCAAGTCTGTAAGCGATTCCAAAAACAGCTATTAAAGCCATTATATTAAAAGTTGCACTAACTGGATACCCCAAAGCCCTCTGCCAATTCTCCCCAAACAAACCTGCCATAAAATCATTATAACCTGGTATTGGTAAAGCACTAATGATGAGGAAAAATGATCCTATAATTAAGAACGGCATCGTCAATACAAGTCCATCACGAATTGCTAGCAAATGCCTCTGCTCTGCAACCTTTCCTGCTACCGGCATTACATATTTCTCTAAAAACCGTATCATCTATCCCACTCTCCTCATGGTTTCATTGACAAAGCTGCTTGCAAGATAGCTTCCCCATTACAAAGTCCGTAATGAACGGATTGAATGACATCAACAGGTACCCCTTTCTCCTTACATAATTCCTTCATTTTCGGTAATAAATAACGTACTTGTGGCCCAAGTAAAAGTACATCAGCTTTATCAATATGGCTATTTACTTCAGAACCTGATACAGCCCAAATCTTTACCTCTATTCCTCTTGCCTCTGCTGCTTTCTCCATTTTAGTAACAATCAAACTGGAAGACATTCCCGCTGCACAGCAAAGCAAAATATTCATCTCGCTTCCCTCCCCCTTCTTCTCAACCTAAATGATGGCGCATCCCTTACCACAACTAGGTTACAAATATATATGTCTAGATTTCCTGCTGTATGCCGAGCTTAAAAACAAAAATTTCTCGGTTTTCACGCTATTCCATCTATCCGTATTCTCCTAGTAAAGAGGGCTTTAACTCGCTATAATAATTCAGTATGATTTTTTTAATTGATAGGAGGATATATTTATGAAGGCATATCGCTTTCCACTTATTTTATTATCTTCTATCCTAATTGGTGGTTTCATTGGTTATTTCATGGGTGCCGATGCAGTTGCTTTAAAGCCGCTTGGTGACATTTTCTTAAACTTAATGTTTACGATTGTTGTACCGTTAGTGTTCTTTAGCATCGCGTCATCTATTGCTAATATGGATGGATTAAAACGTTTCGGTAAAATTATGTCTAGTATGGCTGGGACTTTCTTATTTACAAGTATTTTAGCTGCTATTTTTATGATTATTGTCGTGAAAGTATTCCCGCCAGCACAAGGTGTTGTACTAGAACTAACACAACCTGACAAAGCCGGCAAAGCTGTTAGTGTTGCAGATCAAATCGTCGGTATTTTAACAGTATCTGACTTCTCGAAGTTACTATCTCGTGAAAATATGTTAGCTCTTATTTTCTTCTCTATCTTAATGGGGATTGCAACTTCAGCAGTTGGCGAAAAAGGAAAGCCATTCGCTACATTCTTACAAGCTGGTGCAGAAATTTCAATGAAAGTCGTATCTTTCATTATGTACTACGCTCCAATCGGACTTGCTGCTTACTTCGCAGCATTAGTTGGTGAATTCGGACCACAGCTTCTTGGAACTTACTTCCGAGCAGCAATGGTATACTATCCAGCGTCTCTTATTTACTTCTTTGTATTCTTTACGTTCTATGCATACCTTGCAGGTCGCAAGCAAGGTGTACAAGTATTTTGGAAGAACATGGTCTCTCCTACAGTTACATCTCTTGCAACTTGTAGTAGTGCCGCAAGTATTCCAGCGAACTTAGAAGCAACGAAGAAAATGGGTATCTCTTCTGACGTTCGTGAAACAGTTGTCCTTCTTGGATCTACACTTCATAAAGACGGCTCTGTTTTAGGCGGCGTATTAAAAATTGCTTTCTTATTCGGTATTTTCAACATGGAATTCGAAGGACCGAAAACATTAGCAATCGCACTTGTTGTTTCTCTATTAGTAGGAACAGTAATGGGCGCTATTCCAGGCGGCGGTATGATTGGTGAAATGTTAATCGTTTCTTTATATGGCTTCCCGCCAGAAGCATTGCCAATTATCGCAGCAATCAGTACAATCATTGATCCTCCTGCAACGATGTTAAACGTAACAGCAGATAACGCTTGTGCCGTAATGACAGCTCGCCTTGTAGAAGGTAAGAACTGGATCAAAAACAAATTTGCTTAATAGTTAGAAAGAGGATGCTCGTTTTGAGCATCCTCTTTTTGTCGTTATTTGTTGATAAGTCGATATCCCTTGTCGAAACGTCGATATATTGAAAAAATCGTTGATATATTTGAAGTTATGAACGATATATCCGAAAAATCGTCGATATAATCTATTCCGCCACAAATTTGTTAAAAACTTCACAAATATTCCACACCTCTTATCTATTCTCCGTACTATAATCATGTATGGAAAAGGAGATGGACCTAATGACACAAAGCGCACCTGAATTTAAAGTTTTGCAAAGCATTGCATTCCTTGCTGTCGTTTTGCAAAGTTCGTTATTATATACAATGAATCAAGGACATGTTTTACTTGAGCAATCCCTCATTATGGGTATGCTATTTAATCTCGCAAAATTTTCAGCACCTGCATTCATATTTATCGTCGGCTTCCACTTAATTCGTCAATATACAAAGCAACTTGCCTACGCAGAATATATTTATGAAAAAGCCGCACATTTACTCATTCCTTATCTCTTCTGGTCTATTCTTTACTTATTAACAACAAACGATATGATTACACTACAAAGCGGAATAAAAAGTTTATTACTCGGAACAGCCGCACCCCATCTTTGGTATGTGATTATGATGTTTCAAATTCACCTACTGTTCCCTTTACTGTGCACACTATTTTATTGGTTTCAAAAACGAACAGAAAATAAAAAAGACATATATAAATATATGACCGTCTTTGCTTGCCTATATTTCCTCTTAATGTGGTATTCTTCGCACTACATTTTTAATGGCGAGAAATTGACTAGCTCAACCATTTTACATTATACAGACCGTTCCTTCTTCTTCTACTCATTTTATTTCGTCATGGGAGGAATCGCTGCTGTCGCACTAAAAGCGTGGCGTACATTTGTCATAAAACATATTCCGCTTATTACAATCTTATTTTTTATCTTATTTTTATTCATCAATTATGAGTTATTTAGTTTTTACGGAGCAAACTCTATTCATTTAACCGTTTCGACTTATTTAAAACCGTCTATGTTTTTATATATCGTATGCGAAATTATCATACTTTACGTGCTTTCTATTACAATCGTACAGAGACGCGGTTTCTTATATAAAGCTTTACGATTTATCGGGAATTACACATATGGTGCTTATTTAGCTCACTTTTTCTTCTTGCAACTATGTACAAAGTTTCTTTCTCTATTCACACTGCAAGAAAACACAATATTATATAGCCTATTATTATTTACAATAACAGCCACAATCTCGATTTCAACAATGGTCATTTGCAGTGCACTACCATTTCATACGTGGATTACAGGACCTTCTCCTAGGGCAAATATGAAATGGGCTAAGATTGCACTTCGGAAAAATCACGAAAAGGTATTCAAACCATATCTTTGATATAATAGAATTCCATACACGAAAAGAAAGTAGGACACACCTATGATTAATCAAATTGGACAAATTATGCTATATGTAAATAATCAAGATGAAGCCATGCAATTTTGGACTGAGACAGTAGGATTCCAAATTATTGCGGAAGAAAATAACGAACAAGGTTTTCGCTGGATTGAAATTGCACCGTCAAAAGAAGCAGGAACAAGCATCGTTCTTCACGATAAAGAGTTAATTGCAAAGATGCAACCTGAATTAAACTTAGGTACTCCTTCACTTATGTTCTTCTCTAACAACTTAGATCAACTATATAAAGATCTTTCTGAGAAAAACGTTACTGTTGGACAAGTTGTAGATTTACCTACTGGCAGAGCTTTTAACTTTGCTGATAATGAAAACAATTACTTTGCGGTAATGGAACGCAAATAAAAAAGAAGCTATCCGAAAAAGTCGGATAGCTTCTTTCATTTTAAGAAACTTGTTCTGCATTCGTTTCCCTATGTTGTATATGGCTCGTGATCCAAGCAATTCCACCAGCAACAACAAGATAGCATAACAATATTAAAATTTGCATTTGTAATTGCGACCAATCTCCTAAAGAAATCACATCTTGCAATCCTCTAAGAGAATGGGACATTGGGAGAAATTGTCCAATCTTGCTAAGAACAGCTATATTTAATTCTCCTGGGAAAGTCCCACCGCTCGTCGCTAATTGCAAGACGAGAAGCGTTACCGCTAAGAACTTTCCAACAAGACCAAATACCGTTACTAACATAAGAATAAACGTCATGAACGTAAAGGAAATAACGATACTTGATAAAACAAAGAGTGGCACACTTGCAACTTCTAATTTCATAACACCTAGCACAACTACATCTACGAGTAGCGCTTGAATAAGTCCAATTAAATATACCAATCCTAGTTTATTAATAAAATGTACCGTTCCGCTTACCTTCATATTTTGTCTGCGGCCAAGAGGTAAAATATTCGATGCCATAATTCCGCCAACATAAAATGCAAGTGATAAGAAATATGGCGCAATGCCTGAACCGTAGTTAGGCACGTCAGAAACTGTTGACTTCACTAACTGAACTGGCTCTGAGAACATCGTATTGCGTGCATCATCATTGCGAACATCCGCTATCTTCTCTGCGCCCTCTCCCAATTTCGTAGAAAGTTCTTTCGCACCATCGTCAAGTTTAACAAGTCCGTTCGTTAACTGATCAGCACCATGATTCAGCTCTGTTCCCCCGCTCGCAAGTTGATTTACACCTTCTTGTAATGATGTAAACCCAGTTCCCCATTTCGTAAATCCACTAGCTAAATTTGTAGCACCATCTGCTATCTTTTTCGTTCCAGCAGTAGCTTCATTTAACTTAACTCCGAATGTATTCATACCTTCTTCAACCTTATGCTGACCATCTGCAAGCTTCTGTGCGCCTTGTGTCAATTGTTTCTGACTATTATTTAAAGTGTTTGTTGCTTGAGCTAATCCATTAGAAGTAGCGATAATCTTTTGAAAAGCAGGGTCTTGCTGCACCTCTGGATGACTTTTCACGTACTCTTCTAATTGTTGTTTTACACTATTTGCTGCATTGTCCGCTTTCACTTGCCCGTCAACAAGTTTCTCACTTCCGTTCACCCATTCATTTGTACCAGCACTTAATTCACTAACCCCTGATTGTAAGTTTTTTTCACCTTGTGCTAATAACTCCATACCACTATGAAGGGATTTTGCCCCTTCACTCAGCTCATTCGCTCCATCAGTTAAAGCTGATTGACTAGAAGCAAGTTTTTCACTTCCCTCTTTCACTTTTGATGTCCCGTTACTTAAACGATGAATACCATCTGCAAGCTGATTTGCCCCATTTCTTGCATCTGTCGTTCCTTCATGTAACTTCCCAGCACCATTACTTGCATCACTCAACCCTTGTGCTAAGTCTTGAAACTTTGAAAAGACACCTTCTGTATAAGATTTCGTAATACTATTTGAAATTTTTGTTTTCATATTTTCAACAGCTGTCGTTCCAATTTGCGCTGCTACAAAGTTTTTACCCGGATTTACTTTGTACTGCAATTGTGCTGGTTCTGGTTTTTCATCCATAAGTGTACTTACCTTTTTAGAGAAATCGGCTGGAATCGTAACAACCATATAATACTTATCTTCTTTTAGCCCTTCCTCAGCATTTTTTTCTGATACGAAATGAAAAGCCAGTTCCTTATTCTCTTTTAAATTTTTTACAAAATCGTCTCCTGCATGAATTGTTTTCTCATCCATTGCAGCACCCTTATCTAAATTTACAATCGCAACAGGTAATTTATCTAATTTTCCGTATGGATCCCAATATCCAGCTAAAAAGAACCCTGAATAAATTAAAGGAACGATTAACAAAAAAATTAAAGCGATACGCCCATGTTTATGGTGCCACATCGCTTTCCAATCTTTAAATACAAGTTGAATTCCTTTCATGAAACATACTCCTTCTCCGAATTTCACACCATTAGAATGGTTTAACAGATTTACTATACACGTCCATTTCCATACTGTATAATACATCTTTAATTATCAATCCATTCCTTTTGGTCTATAGAAAGGAGAGTCAAAATGGAACTTCTTCAACTAAAATACTTTCAAACAGTTGCACGATTAGAGCATATGACAAAAGCCGCTGAAGAATTGCATATCGCACAGCCTTCACTCAGCAAAACAATTGCTAGATTAGAAAAGGACTTGGGCGTTCCGTTATTTGACCGCCAAGGGCGACAAATTACATTAAACTCTTTCGGGAAAGTATTTTTAAAACGAGTAGAGCGCATTTTTCATGAATTAAGTGAAGGCGAACGAGAAATTAAAGATTTAGCTGACTTACAACAAAGCTCTATTACGTTGGCTGTTTCTATTCCAAGAATATTACCCGAACTAATTGGTTCTTTTTTACTAGAACATCCTAACGTTCGATTCCAACAATTTCTCGCATCTACTCCTTCTATGAAACGACAACTAGATAATATAGAAATTGACTTTTGCATTTCTTCTGTGCCAATTGAAGGCGAAGAGATTATTTGGGAACCACTTATTACAGAAGAAATTTTCTTAGTCGTCCCTTCAGGGCACCGTTTATCAGAACGTGAAAGTGTATATTTGCATGAAGTAAAAGACGAACCGTTCATTAGTATGAACACTGGTTACGGATTTCGGCACTTAACAGATGAATTTTGTAAAGAAGCTGGCTTCACTCCACATATTGCTTTTGAAGTAGATGAACCAACCGTGATTAGCGACCTGATTAAGCAAGGCCTCGGCATCGCCTTTGTCCCAAGTTTAACTTTATTAAAAAACTCTACTTTAGCATTAAATAAGTTACGTATTATTGAACCAAATTGTGAGCGAACGATTGGGTTAAGCTGGTCAAAAAAACGTTACTTATCGAAAACTGCTCAGAAATTCCGTGAATTCGTAATTGATTACTTCTCCAATATTAGGACTTAAAATGATATTAAACAATAAAAGATGCCATCCCCATAGGGTGGCACCTTTTATTTTTCACTCTTCTCTAATTCTATTTCAGCTAAAAGCGGCAAAACATTATCAAAAATATGCGTATTGTTATTTTCGCCTGTTACATATCCACCGTAGTATCTACTAAATACGTTGTCATTTCGGAATGTGGCCATATGATCATATAATTCCTTTGCGAAATTTGTATCACCTGTTTGTAGTACGTACAAAATCGTTAATCCGTAAGCGGCTGGCGATTCATAATTCACAGTTTGTTTTCCCGTTTCTAAATTGTAACGACCGTATAGCTTTCCATCCTCCTGGAATTTCTTCTTTATAAATTCCAAATAAGCATCTGATGAAAGACCACCTAAACTACGATGATATGCAACGTATGATTGGTCAATCAGATTCACTTCTTTGTCGTACGTAAATGTACCATCTGCTTTATACTCTTTCGGGAATGCCCATCCATGCCTTGGATAATCCGCTAAAAATTGAACGACTTCCTCATATTGCTGAGCAGAAACTTTTCCATACTTTTTCATATAGGAGAATGCATGCGGATTTACATATGACGTTGTTGCAAAATCATTTTGTTTCCTTGCATCTGCATCATAATAATCAACATAATAATTATCTTTCTTATTATAACGAATTACAGCATCACTCAATTGATCTGCCAAGTTTTTATAGCGCTCTTCCTTGTACATTTCATAAGCGCGATATAACTGTTCTATAATACGAAGATCATCAATAAGTGCATTTGTAGCTGACTGCATTTCTCCCTTTTCAGAGATTTTCCATAAAACAATTTGGTTCTTATGTACAAAGTTATTTTGAATAACCTTAACTTGTTCATCGAATAACGCTTGATCGTCTTTATCGAGTGTATATTGCAGCCATAGTCCTGCTGATTCCGATAAAGCTTCACGGCCTTTCGCTTCACCAGTACCTGCTTTTGTATCCTCTAAACGATATGTAGCAAGCGTCCCATTTTCATTCACCATATGTCTTAAAATAAAATGTTCCGTACGGTTTCCTTGCAAAGCTGACCAAAATACAATTCCACCTAAAGCGATTAAAAGAATAACGCCAATCACTATATATATACGTTTCCGCAAACTTTTCACCTCCCTAGTAAGGCTATCCTTAATTTTACCAGAACATACGTAAATGTAAAAAAGACAATCTAATAGATTGTCTCCCGTTCCTTTATCCCTCACAAGCCTCTTTAGAAGGTCTATATAGCGATTCTACGAGTCGATCATACTCACTACGCGTAATCTCTTTATTATACAGCTTCAATAATAAATCTCTATGCTCTTTTGAAAATGCCATCTTTTTAATGACTTCAGGATACATAAAACATCCTCTCCATTTCACATAAACTTCTTCACTCCAAAAACAGAACTTATGTTCGCATAAAAGATTATAAAATATTCCTCACTAAAAAACAAACAAAATATTAACTTCTTTCTATTTAGAATATTCAAACATTATATTACCATATCCACTTTTTAAATACATATATATTTTTGGTAGTTTTTTTGAATAAATCTTCCAATTCAATCAGAAAATAATGGCAAAAAAGAAGAGGAGTTTACATATGGATACGGTAACATTAGCAAGAGCATTTTTCGGTTCTTCACTAGCATTCCACATTATCTTCGCAACACTTGGTGTCGGACTTTCATTAATGATTTTTATAAGTGAAATACTCTATCACTGGAAGAAAGATTCCGACTACGCCATTATGGCGAAAAGATGGACAAAGGCTTTTGCCATCCTTCTCGGTGTAGCAATTCCAACTGGAACAATCGTTGGTGTGCAAATCTCACTGCTTTGGCCTGGTTTTGCCAAAATTGTTGGGCAGGTTATTTCTGTTCCCTTTCAAATTGAGATTTTCGCCTTCTTTTTAGAGGCTTTGTTCATGTCCATTTATGTATATGCAGCTGACAAACTACCTCCATTCATGAGATTAATCTCGCTATTCTTCGTCATGATTGGTGCCACGGCATCCGCCGTGCTTATTACATCGGCAAATACATGGATGAATACACCCGCGGGCTTTTCAATGGGACCAGATGGATCAGTTTTTAACGTTGATCCGTGGAAAGCTTTCTTTAATCCGAGTTTTGGCACGAGCGCATTCCACGTTGTGATTACAGCCTACGCAACTGGAGCTGCCGTCATTGCCTCTATCGCCGGATTTAAATTATTAAAGAAGAATGTAAGTGAACGTGAAGTGGCATATCATAAAAAAGGACTACTGTTAGGACTCGTCGTGACATTTATTACAGGCGCTACGATGTGGCTTTCGGGACACGAATCGGCAATTGCTTTACATAAGCATTCCCCTGAAAAACTGGCATCTGCTGAAGCTTTATTTGAAACGACATCACATGCACCGTTATCAATTGGCGGCGTTGTAGATCCTAACACACTTGAACTAAACTATGCACTAGAAATTCCGAACATGCTTAGCCTACTAGTAGGACTAGACCCTAACACTGTCGTAAAAGGACTAAAGGAATTTCCACAAGAAACATGGCCACCATTTTACACGCATACACTGTTCAATTTAATGGTTGGCACTGCTGCCTTTACCTTTGCAGTTGCAGCAATTGCCCTCTTATATTGGTACTTTGTTTACCGAAAAAAAGAAACAGAGCTACCGAAGTGGCTTCTTTGGGGAGCTGCCGCATGTGGACCAGTTATGATGCTCGGCATTGAATTTGGGTGGATTTTCAGCTGTAGCGGTCGTCAGCCATGGACCATTTACGGTATGCAACGTACAGTCGACGCTTCTACACGCGCTGATTTTGTCGGTCCTTTATTTATTCTATTCATCATTTTATATATTGGACTCGGTATTTTAACAGTTTTTGTACTACGGACATTCTTTAAGAAACATCCGCTTACAAATGATTTACATCACGAAGGAGGCGATTCTCGTGCATGAGGAAAGTATTGCAATCATCATCTTATGGGCTCTTATTTTCGTATACAGTATATTAGGGTCCATCGATTTTGGAGCAGGTTTTTGGGGCATGGTATACGCAAAACATCCAACGCTAGCTGCCAAGCTTGCCAACCGATACTTATCACCGACTTGGGAAGTAACAAATACATTTCTCGTCTTTGTCGTTGTCGCTTTTCTTGGCTTCTTTCCGAAAGCCGCTTTTACCCTAGCAACGGTAATGTTCGTACCCGTTATGTTAATTCTAGTACTCGTGGCAATTCGCAGTACATTTATGGTATTTGCTTATTCCCTGCCGAAGTACCAACACCTTCTTCGTATTATTTCAGGTATTACAGGACTCTTAATTCCAGCCCTATTAATTACCGTTTTACCTGTTACAGAAGGTGCCTATATTACAATGTCTGAAGGAAAAGAAGTACTCCTATATGGAAAACTTCTTTCTAGTCCTGTTATTTATTGTTATATGCTCTTCGGACTAACTTCGGAACTATTTCTTTCCTCTCTCTTTCTTGCTGATTTTGCGAGAGAACAAGGTTCAGAAGATGCATATAGAATTTATAGAAGAAACGCGATTATCCTTGGTCCTGCAACGCTCGTTACGGCGATTATTGCCCTCGTTGTAATGGATCCGGAAACACACTGGCTTATGCAAGGGCTAATAAAGCAATTCACATGGTTTACAGTTTCTATCGTTTTATTCATTATCGGATACTCTTCTCTTTGGTGGACAAACAAGAAGTATGACACACTAGGATACCCTCGCATCGCTGTTTTAGCAGTCGTCGCTCAATATGCATTTGCAAGTTATGCTTACGGCGTTGCGCATTTACCGTATATTATTTATCCTGATGTAACTGTATTTACAAGCTTTACAACGGTCGAAACATTCTATGCATTGCTTATTCTATATGCAATTGGGATTGCAATTTTATTACCAGGATTTATTTTCTTCTGGAATTTATTCTTGAAGGATCGAACTTTTTTGAAGGAAAAATAATATTGTAGGGCCTGTTCCAAAAGGTATTTTGGGGTGGGCTCCTTTTGTCATGTTTTGTCGATAAGTCGATATAATTTAAAAATCGCTGATATATTTTGAGTTGCGCCGATATATTTCAATAATCGCTGATATATTTTGAGTTGCGCCGATATATCTCCATAATCGCCCATATAAATTTCATTTACTATCTTACTGCCCCCTTAATTTCTAGACTCCTCTCACAATAGTTATTTCACTAAGAGAGATACTTGTCCCATAACTTGAAAAACACATATTTATTGCACTCCGTTATACGTCTAGTTCTTCTTATTTTTTGCTGAATATACTACCAATACAAACCTTAAGACAAGCTACATTACTTTAAGGAAAAGTAGAAAGGTAGGTAAAATATGAGCATTGAAATATGGATTACTATTATTGTATTCTTCTTAACAATGATTGTTATCTTTTGGCGACCTCGTGGTTTAAATGAGGCGTGGCCGGCAGCAATTGGCGCTGGCATTATCCTGATTACTGGACTTGTATCAAAACCAGACGTCATGGACATTATTAGTAAAATTGGCGGTGCCTCCATAACAATATTAGCGACCATCGTTATGGCGGTTATATTAGAAAGCTTCGGCTTCTTCCACTGGTCCGCAGCGAAACTTGCAAACCTAGCAAAAGGCTCCGGGCGCCGCTTATACTGGTATATTCAATTATTATGTTTTCTTATGACTCTTTTATTTAATAACGACGGTAGTATTTTAATTACAACGCCAATTTTAATTCTTCTCCTAAAAAATCTTCAATTAAAACCGCATCAACAAATCCCTTATTTATTAAGCGGTGCTTTAATCGCTACTGCATCTAGTGCACCAATTGGTGTAAGTAATATCGTAAACTTAATCGCATTAAATATCGTGAATATGACTCTTTATATGCATACTGCTATGATGTTTGTACCTGCAACATTAGGACTATTGTTTATGTCATGGCTTATGTATACGGTTTTGAAGAAAAAACTTCCGAAAAAATTGCCTGTTTCTTCATATGATATTGAAGAAATATTCTTCACGAAAAACTTTCATCCGTTAAAAGGAAAAAATTCAGTTGATACGAAACAAAAACGGACAAGGTTCATGCTAAAAGTATTAGGCTTCGTCTTCCTTATGCGCTGTCTTCTATTCGTTGCATCCTTCTTATCCATCCCAATCGAGATTGTTGCCGTACTCGGTTCACTCGTTCTTCTTATTTGGAGATGGTACTACTTACGAACGAACCCTGTCGACATTTTGAAAAAGACACCTTGGCACATTTTGATTTTTGCTTTCTCTATGTATGTCATTATTTACGGGCTCCACAACGCAGGATTAACAGCAGCGCTTGTCCAATGGCTTGAACCAGTTGTAAGTCAACATCTGCTTTATGCTAGCTTTGCAATGGGTGGACTCGTTTCTCTCCTCTCCAATGTCTTCAATAATCACCCTGCACTTATGATTGGGACCATTACGTTAACAGAAATGGGATTAGATCCAGTCACATTAAAAACTATCTATCTCGCAAATATCATTGGTAGTGACATCGGTTCACTATTATTACCAATCGGTACGCTAGCTTCTCTCATTTGGATGTATATCCTGAAACAAAACAAAATTAAAGTAAAATGGAAAGACTATTTAAGTGTATCCCTTATCGTTATTCCACTCACAACAGTCGTTACATTATTCCTCTTATTCTACTGGGTACATCTCTTCTTCGCCTTATAAAGTGAAACTTTAATCAGCCCTAACTAATCGGGCTTTTACGGGCAGTTGCCCCCCACCTAACTTCTTTGCTTCCGCTGAATTTTGAGGCGGGGGTCTTACTGCCCACAAATAGCGGAATAAACAACAGAAGCCCGCTTTGCTACCGTCTTAGCAAAGCGGGCTTCTTCTATATTTAAGTTAGGTACTACAGTGTGATCAATCAAGTAAAGAGGTGTAACGTGTTATTGGTATAAATGACTACCTGTTTCTTTAAATTCTTTCGCTTTCTCTTTCATTCCTTTTTCAATTGCTTCTGTCGTTTCTAAATCATTTTCTTTTGCATATTCCCGAATATCATGTGAAATTCTCATACTACAAAACTTCGGTCCACACATGGAACAGAAATGAGCCGTTTTCGCACCTTCTGCTGGCAACGTTTCATCGTGATACTCCATCGCGCGTTCAGGATCTAAAGATAAATTAAATTGATCGCGCCAACGGAATTCAAAACGAGCTTTTGAAAGTGCATCATCACGCTGATGAGCCGTTTTGTGCCCTTTCGCCAGATCAGCTGCATGCGCAGCGATTTTGTACGTAATAACACCTTCGCGTACATCATCTTTATTCGGTAAACCTAAATGTTCTTTCGGCGTTACATAACAAAGCATCGCTGTTCCAAACCAGCCAATCATCGCAGCTCCAATTGCGGATGTAATATGGTCATAACCTGGTGCAATATCTGTCGTTAACGGTCCAAGTGTATAGAATGGTGCGCCCTGGCAAATATCAAGCTCTTTCTCCATATTTTCTTTAATTAAATGCATCGGTACATGCCCAGGCCCTTCAATCATAACTTGCACATCATGTTTCCAAGCAATCTTCGTTAATTCACCAAGTGTTTCAAGCTCAGAGAACTGCGCTTCGTCATTTGCATCTGCAATCGAACCTGGACGTAATCCATCTCCAAGAGAGAACGAAACATCATACTGCTTCATAATTTCACAAATCTCTTCAAAATGAGTGTATAGGAAGTTTTCTTTATGATGGTATAAACACCACTGCGCCATAATTGAACCACCGCGCGAAACGATACCTGTCGTACGCTTTGCAGTAATCGGAATGTAACGAAGTAATACGCCAGCGTGAATCGTAAAGTAATCTACGCCTTGCTCCGCTTGCTCAATTAACGTATCACGATACACTTCCCACGTTAAATCTTCTGCAATTCCGTTTACTTTTTCAAGCGCTTGATAGATCGGTACAGTTCCAACTGGTACAGGCGCATTACGAATAATCCACTCACGCGTCGTATGAATGTTTTTACCTGTAGATAAATCCATAATCGTATCTGCACCCCAGCGAGTAGCCCACGTCATCTTCTCTACTTCTTCTGCAATAGAAGAAGATACAGCAGAGTTTCCGATATTTGCATTCACCTTCACGTGGAAATTACGTCCAATAATCATCGGCTCTGCTTCGGGATGGTTAATATTCGCTGGTAAAATAGCGCGACCTTCCGCAATTTCCTTACGAACAAACTCAGGTTCTACCCCTTCACGAATCGCAACATATTCCATCTCAGACGTAATGATGCCATTACGTGCATAATGCATTTGCGTAACATTTGCACCTTGCTTCGCTCTAAGTGGTTTACGATCCATTTGCGGGAAAACAGGTGTATGTTTCGAAGCCACCTTCACACCGTCATCCTCTGGTTTCACTTCGCGCCCTTCGTATGCTTCTACATCATTACGCTCCAGTATCCAAGAGTGGCGTGGCGTTGGAATCCCCTTTTCCAGCTCCACTTTATACGCGGGATCCGTATAAGGACCGCTCGTATCATATACGCGAATTGGCGGATTCGGAACGCCGTTTGTATCACTTTGTTCAATCTCACGCATCGGCACCTTCATACCTTCTCGTGGTCCATCCACATACACTTTCTTACTTCCTGGTAAACTCGATTTCAATTCAATTTGCTCAGCTGAAACAGACTGTTTCATAACCTTTGTTGCCCCCCTGTACGTGACAAGGACGAGATATGGCCAGCGTATGCCAAAATAAAAAGAGCCAGGTCCATAAAAAAATAAGGACCTGGCTCATAAAGACATCATTATGTAAAGCCGTTAACTTCCCTACGCTGGTACGAGCCAGATCAGGTCCAAAGGGTTAAGAAGTTCACGCGCTTCTCTCTCAGCCTACGCATACGTTAGGCACCCCTAGTTTATCACTGATTTAATTTTCAATACTTTCTCATCATACACGATAATCTGAAAAATGCAAAGTTTATTTCTTTTGTTGTTTATGGAATCATCCACGTTAAATAATATGCCTGTACATACGTCATAATACCAACAATAATTACGAAGAATAAACTATGCTTCACTGTAAACCGGAATAAATCTGATTCTTTTCCAGCAAGTCCAACTGCTGCACAAGCAATGGCAATCGATTGCGGAGAAATCATTTTCCCGGTTACACCGCCCGTTGTATTCGCTGCAACGAGAAGTACTTCAGATACACCGACTTGCTGCGCTGTAATTGCTTGTAAATTTGAAAATAATGCATTCGCTGAAGTATCAGACCCTGTTAAGAATACACCAATCCATCCTAAGAATGGTGAGAAGAACGGGAATAGTCCGCCAGTTCCTGCTAGTGCTAACGCTAGTGTAGAAGATAGCCCAGAATAGTTTGCGATAAATGCAAATCCTAATACGAATCCAATAGATAGAATTGGCATTTTAAGTTCACTTAAAGTTTCTTTAAATGTTACCACTGCATCTTTTACACTCATTTTCAAAATAAACATGGAAATGAGACAAGCAATTAAAATTGCTGTTCCCGTTGCTGATAATACATCAAACTTCAAAATTGCCTCGTAAGGCGTCGCTTTATTTACAATAGGCTCTGCTTTCATTACTAAATTGTGCAAGCCTGGAATTTCAAACTTAAATACAAGGCTTTCTAACGCGCCTCCTGGAGCAAATAATGCTTTAAAGAAACTTTGACTCCAAATGACTACCATAACCGTTAATACGATAAATGGAGACCATGCCTTTACTACTTTTCCTAACGTTAATTTCGGCATCGATGCCGCTGTTGTTGCAGCTACTTCTCTATTTGCTTGCCCTGATTGATAAATTTCTTTTGGTTGCCATACTTTTAAGAACAGCGCTAAACTAACTAAACTTACAAGTGCCGACGTAATATCCGGAAGTTCTGGTCCTAAGAATGTCGCTGTTATGAACTGCGTAATTGCAAATGAGCTACCTGCTACAAGTAAAGCAGGCCACGTTTGTCTTACTCCTTTCAACCCGTCCATTAAAAATACGATAAAGAATGGAACAAATAATGATAAGAACGGTAATTGATGTCCAGCCATTTGTCCAATTTTATGTGGATCAATACCTGTTACTTGTCCAGCAACTGTAATCGGAATACCCATCGCTCCGAACGCTACTGGTGCTGTGTTTGCAATTAAACAAAGACCTGCCGCATATAAAGGATTTAGCCCAAGGCCTGCAAGAAGCGCTGCCGTAATCGCTACTGGTGCACCGAATCCCGCTGCCCCTTCTAAAAATGCTCCGAATGAAAAACCGATTAAAATAACGAGTAAACGATGGTCATTCGTAATGGATAATACAGATGCACGAATCACATCGAATTGACCTGTTTTCACAGATATTTTATATAAAAATACCGACATAATGATAATCCAAGCAATTGGCCATAGTCCGTATAAAAAACCATATCCAGTCGCTGCCATTGCCATCGTGAACGGCATCTTATAAGCGAATAATGCCACTAAAATTGTAAGTACAACTGTAATAAATCCTGCCACATACCCCTTCATGCGGAAAACTGCTAAAGCTAAGAAAAAAAAGATAATCGGAATAAGTGCGACCGCCGCCGAAATCCAAATGTTTCCGAACGGATCATAAACTTGTGTCCATGTGTTCATTGTTCTCTCCCCCTAAAGAATCCCCTTTTAAGTAGAATAACCTCATCAATAGACTATCAGGTCATCATACCTTTAAGTCTAAAAATAAAAAACGTTTAAGAAAACGTTTTCAATAACTTTCATTTATACTGTACCATAACAATTTCCATTTAAAAAGATTTTTTTGAAAATTTTATCATTTAACAAAAAAATCTTACAAAACCGTCATGTTCTTGTAATGTTCATCGATAGAAAGCTTGCCAAAACTATTGCATAATAATAGTATAACAACGGACATTATTTATGAGGTGATATATATGAATGGAAACAAAATATTAGCAGCTTTATCATACTTTAGTGTATTATTTGCCCCTATCTTATTCCCTATTATTGTGTGGATTGTAGGCGATGCTGAAACGAAACCACATGCAAAACGTGCTCTATGGACACACATTATCCCAAGTATCGCTACATTCATTGGCGTAACTATTTTAGGAATTATGGGTCTTGGATCTGATCAACCGGATGTAACACTGGGCATCGGTACAATGATTGTCTTATGTATTTGCGGAATCATTAGCTTATACTACTTCATTTGGAACATCGTGAAAGGTATTAAAGTACTGAAAGCTTAATCTCTTTTTAAACAAACGTTTGATTAAAAAGAAAAACCGTCCCAAAATACCTTTTTGGGACGGTTTTTTTATCTTCTGCGTTTCTTCTTTTTTCTCATCATTTTCTTGCGGCGCGTATTCACTTTATCCGCTATAATGTGAAGCGTGCTTGCCACAACAATTCCCATTACGAACGTTACAATTTCAACCTCATGTTCCTTCGCAATTTCTATTAAATTCCCGTCAAGCGCGATTACATTTAATAGGAATAAAAACGGAGAAAACACAATTAACATGTATGCAATACGAATCACATCACCAAGTATAATTGTGTGTGTAAAGAAGGAGCGATGCGGCATTACCTTCTTATACGGATACCAAAATATACGCAGGAATCCCCATTTATTATACGCATTACTATACGTATCTAAATCCGGTGTTAAAAATGTAGTACCTACTAAAAAGCCAATTGCAAAAGTTAATAAAAAATCAAAATTTGTTAGTCCATACGAAAAGAGCAGAAACAAAACAACCGGAAGGGATATTAAGTTTATTTTCGTATGCGTTCTTCCTGACGGCATAATGCACTTCCTCGCTTACGTTTGCCCTGTCACCATGTGACAGTTCTCACCTATTGATCTAATTTCTGATCGATAAAGGATGTGTCTATATCCGAACCAAACCATTCTGCCAACTTCACTCGTGCTTTATCTTTTACATCATCATCGACGTATAACGACGCTTGTAATAACGCAGCCATTAACGCCCCTAAATCATCCGTATAACCAATTCCAGCAACGAAATCTGGAATCGCATCAATCGGTGCAATAAAATAAGCAAGTGCCCCAATTACAATAATTTTCACTCGTTTTGGAACATCTGGTTTCTGCAAAACGTAAAACAGCAATAAACTTGCATAAATGACCGACTGTCCTGCCTGCTTTGCGACATGTTTTACCTTCTTCCAAAATGCTTCAACTGAAAATTTTTGCTCCATGTAAAAGCCTCCCTATTTTTTAAAAGAAATAAGCTACAATATGTTTTCAGTAAAAGTTCATCAAAATTACACATAATCTATCAATGAACTTTCATTGTAACAAACAAACCTAAAAAGAACAAGTGTTCGTTAATTTTTACATACTTCCCTTCATATAATAGGTTTCTAGATAACCACTTACCCATTGTCATTTCTTATTTCTCAACAAGAAATTTTTCACTTTCACTTAACATTCTGCTCTACCTTTGTTATATTTTCTAGTTGACGGACATATAAACGAATGTTAAAGTTTTCTCTGGTAGTGACAAATCTTATACAAAAAATGTAAAATGTTATAGTGTTTCTCAGAAATGAATTTTGTTGTATAATACAGAAATGACGTTATGCTTATGAGTAACACAAGAAACTAAAAGGGTATGCATAGTTATAGTCGTATATGGGTGAATATAGAACCTCTAATTATGGCCAAGAAAACTATGTATTTTTTATTTTAGCATTTTTCGCTCCAAAATCGACCAAGCCTGATAGAGAAAGGGTGGAAATGAATGAAAGAAACCTTGAAATCACAATTTCAAAATGTGCGTTTCACTGTATTCGTAGCTTTAGCCTTATGGTTGAAGACATATCTTATTACACGCACAAGCTTTGATTTAAAACTTGAATCTTTCATGCAAGAATTCATTTTATTCCTTAGCCCATTAGCAGCATCATTACTGCTTGTTGGTCTTGCATTATTTGCAAAAGGGAAAAAACGTAACTATATAGCACTTGGAATTAATTTTATTTTAACAATCGTTCTTGTTGGTAACGTAATGTTCTACGGATTCTACAATGACTTCGTTACTTTACCAGTACTAGGACAAACATCCAACTTCGGAAGTTTAGGTTCTAGTGTAAAAGAATTGTTTAACTACAAAATTATCCTTGCATTTGCTGATATTATCGTATTCTTCATTTTATTGAAGAAGATGAAGAATTTTGCACCGACAGAACGTGTAGCACGCCCAATGCGTTCCCTATACTTCGTGTCAACAATTGCTATTTTCTTCGCAAACTTAGGACTGGCAGAAGCTGAGCGTCCAGAACTATTAACACGTTCATTCGACCGTGTTATGCTTGTTAAAAACTTAGGTTTATATGTACATCAAGTGTATGATCTTGGCTTACAAGCAAAATCAAGTTCACAAAAAGCATTTGCTGACGGTAGTAAGTTACAGGAAACAGAGAACTACGTAAAAACAACGCAAAGCAAACCAGATCCAAATATGTTTGGTACTGCAAAAGGGAAGAACGTAATTGTTGTCTCTCTTGAGTCATTACAAACATTCTTAATTGGTGCAACAGTTAACGGACAAGAAGTTACACCATTCTTAAACCAATTTACGAAAGAAAGTTATTACTTTGATAACTTCTTCCATCAAACTGGGCAAGGAAAAACATCTGATGCTGAATTCTTAGTAGATACTTCAATGTATCCACTAGACCGTGGTGCTGTATTCTTCACACACGGTAACAACGAATATACAGCAACTCCAGAAATTTTACGCCAGCAAGGATACTACACTGCAGTATTCCACGCAAACAACGCAACATTCTGGAACCGTAACATTATGTATCCGGCACTTGGTTATGATCGTTACTACAACGAGCTTGACTACAAGATTACGCCAGAAACGAAATTAAACTGGGGATTAAAAGATATCGAATACTTTGATCAGTCAGTCGATATGTTAAAACAAGTGAAGCAACCGTTCTATACTCGCTTCCTTACTTTAACAAACCATTACCCGTTCACTTATGATGACAATACAAAATTAATTGATGAATACAATTCTGGTGATGGTGTATTTGACCGTTACATGGTAACAGCTCGCTACTTAGACGAAGCAATGAAACACTTTATTGAGCGTCTAAAAGCAGAAGGTATTTACGATAACTCAGTTATCGTATTCTACGGTGACCACTACGGTATTTCTGAAAACCATAACCGTGCAATGGCACAGTTCTTAGGAAAAGAAGAAATTACTGCATTTGACCATATGAACTTACAAAAAACACCGATGTTTATTCACGTTCCAGGTCAAAAAGAAGGTAAAACAATTTCAAAACCAACTGGTGAAATTGACATTAAACCAACTATTCTAAACTTACTTGGTGTAGACTCTACGAATGACGTTCGATTCGGTCATGACGTATTCTCACCTGATAATAAAGGCTTCGTTGTTCTTCGTGATGGTAGCTTCGTTACAGATAAGTACATGTACACGAACAGTACATTCTACGACCGCGCTACTGGCGAAGTTGTACAACTGCCAAAAGAGGAATCTCAACCACTTATTGATCGTGCCCAAAATGAATTGAACATGTCTGACAAAATCATTGAGGGTGACTTACTTCGCTTCTCTGAAAGCAACAAGATCAAAACTGGTGAAGTAAAGACAGCTATTAAAGAAGAAAAGAAGAGCGCTGAGTAATCTCAGCCTCTTTTTTTATATTTCTCCATACAATTACTTATATTCATTAACTTTAACATTACATAACCTTTACCAAATATTCATATAAAATTAATGAAGTATCTCTATAATAAAATATGTAAACGAGGTTCTATATATTTCTTATCTTTCATCTGTAATAAGATCCCTTAAAGAAATATGTGAATCGTTTATTTCTACTTTCTTATAATTGTCTTTCAATATGTTTTGTTTCCATACACAAAACATTCAATAAGACGATGTCCCTATGAAAGATAGCTACCCTCCTTGTGCAGCATTCCATAAGAATGTTGCTTTTTTTTATTTAAAAGCAGGATTCTTATTTCTTATTTTCGAATTTGTATATACGAAATGCTGTAAATCACTACCACTTCTCTACCATTTACAAATACATATACGTCATATGTAAAGAATTACTCACATAAAAATTAGTATTGTGACTTCTTTACTTACGAAAGGATGGGATCGAAATTGGCATATGAAAGATTTGTACTTTGGAATGATGCAGTTATTGATACAACGAAACAGAAAACGTACATAGACCTTGAAGAGAGAGGCTTGCAGTTTGGGGATGGTGTCTACGAGGTTATTCGTCTATATAAAGGGAACTTTCACTTATTAGATCCGCATATCACAAGATTATATCGCTCCATGGAAGAAATAGAATTAACACTCCCTTTCTCAAAAGCGGAACTGATTACCCTACTTTATAAACTAATCGAAAATAATAATTTCCACGAAGATGGAACGATTTATTTGCAAGTATCTCGTGGTGTACAAGCTCGTACCCATACGTTCTCATATGACGTCCCTCCAACAATCTATGCCTATATTACAAAGAAAGAAAGACCAGCGTTATGGATTGAATATGGTGTACGTGCCATATCAGAACCGGATACGCGTTGGCTACGCTGTGATATTAAATCATTAAATTTATTACCAAATATATTAGCTAATACGAAAGCGGAACGAAAAGGTTGTAAAGAGGCCCTTTTCGTACGAAATGGTACTGTAACTGAGGGAAGCCACTCTAACTTCTTTCTAATTAAAAACGGAACTCTTTACACACATCCAGCTAATCACCTTATTTTAAACGGCATTATTCGTCAATATGTCCTTTCTTTAGCGAAAACCCTTCGTATTCCAGTACAAGAAGAGCTTTTCAGCGTTCGTGATGTTTATCAAGCGGATGAATGCTTTTTTACAGGAACAACGATTGAAATTTTGCCGATGACTCATCTTGATGGAACCGCAATCCAAGATGGTCAAGTTGGCCCTATCACTAAAATGCTGCAACGATCATTTTCTCAGAGTTTGTTACAATCCAATATGTCATCTTCTTAAACACGAATAATTTCTATCCTTTCTACATTCAATATATGTATTTAAATGGAAATCAAGGTATAGATTTATGCCTTGATTTTTTCTTGTAATCTTTTTGTCATATTCAGATTCCCGCATAAGTCTTGACAGTAATCGACATGCTCTTTAGAATTTTTAACAGTTGGTAAATATTTCTTCACTACATTACAGACAGAAAGGAATCGACAAATTATGAAAAAATACCTTGCCGGTCTTGCGGCAGTGTCTGTAGCAGGAGGAGCAGCACCTACACTTGATAGTGTTCAAGCTGCCCCTGAACAAAATACACAAAAAGCTGCTACAACTGTCCAAGCTTCTGCATCAAACAGCTCATCTTATACGGTAAACGCTAGCGTATTACATGTTCGTGCAGGATCAAGTACTTCTCACGACATCATCTCGCGCGTTTATAACGGTCAATCATTAAACGTGATTGGCGAAGAAAATGGTTGGTTCAAAATTAACACGAATGGACAAACAGGCTTTGTTAGTGGCGAATTTGTATCAAAAAATGGTGCAAGCAATTCCAATGTAAGTACAACAGGCGGAAACAATAAAGTTACTGCTGATGTATTACGTGTACGTACTGCTCCTAACACTTCTAGTTCTGTTTCAGGACGTGTATATGCAGGACAAACATTAAACGTAATTGGCCAAGAAAATGGTTGGGTGAAAATCAACCATAATGGACAAGTTGGCTATGTAAGTGGCGAATTCGTATCTGGTGTTTCTGCTAATGCAGGTTCTTCAAACAACAATACGAATAATAATAACCAAGAATCTGTAAAACCAACAAGCGGAAACTATACAGTAAATGTATCTTCCCTTCGTGTTCGTACAGGTCCTAGCACTTCTCACACAACTGTAGGTTCTGTTACAAAAGGACAAGTCGTACAAGTTGTTGGCGAAGTTCAAGATTGGTTCAAAATCAATTATGCAGGACAAGCAGCTTACGTAAGTAAAGACTACGTAACAAAAGGTGGTTCTAGCGATAACGTTACACAAGGAAACAACCAAGATAACAAACAAGAACAAAATAATAATGTAACTGTTCAAACTGGCGGTACTTACGTTGTTAACGCAACATCTCTACGCGTACGTACAGGCCCTGCTACTTACCATAGCGTAATTGGTGGCGTATTAAATGGTACGACATTAAACGTAATTGGCTCTGAAGGTAGCTGGTTTAAAGTTAACTATCAAGGAAAAACAGGCTACGTTAGTAGCGAATTCATGAAATTCGTTAAAGGTGGCACTACTACTCCTGAGCAACCAAAACAACCTGAACAACCTAATCAAGGTGCAATTGGTGACTACTACATTAATGCTTCTGCCTTAAATGTACGTAGTGGTGAAGGTACAAATTATAGAATCATAGGCGCACTTCCACAAGGACAGAAGGTTCAAGTAATCTCTGAAAACTCTGGATGGAGCAAAATTAACTACAACGGTCAAACTGGTTATATCGGAACACGTTACCTTTCTAAAACACCAGTTGGCGGCGCAGTAGATAATAAGCCTAACAACAATCAAAATAACAATCAAAACAATAACAACAATACAGGTAATAATAGCGGCAACAGTTCTTCTATACTTGCATATGCAAAAGGAATGCAAGGCGTACCATACGTTTGGGGCGGAACTTCTGCTAACGGTGTGGACTGCAGTGGCTACATCTACCACGTATTTAAGAAATTTGGTCATAACATTAGCCGTCAAAGTGTTGCGGGATATTGGGGTAGCCTACCACAAACTTCAAATCCACAACCAGGCGACTTAATTTATTTCCAAAACACTTATAAATCGGGTCCTTCTCACATGGGTATTTACCTTGGGGGCGGATCATTTATCCAAGCTGGAGACAAAGGTGTAGCAATCGCTTCATTAAGCAATTCTTATTGGAGTAAGCACTTCTTAGGTTATACGAAAGCACCTTAAGTTATATTTTTAGAGCCTTCTAGATTACTAGAAGGCTCTTTTTAATGTGTATAACCTATTTCCCCCAAAAAATAATGTATCTATTTTCCTATTTCATACACTATATTCTACAATAATGATCCATAACGTTATCATAATGTATATTTTCACATAAAAAACATAACCTATTTCATGTCTAATCATTTTATATGTGTTTTTTTGAAGAATTTTCTTTTTATTTAAACTTTTCGTTAGACGTTTGACCTCTGATGTCCATTATGATAAGTTACTTAAGATGTTATATTTGCAGAAGTATAGACAACTGTTTTATACATTTTTTTACTATGAGGAAGGAGCATACACTGCATGAATCTTTTATGGGGAATTGGCGGCGTGATTGGAGTATTAGCAATCGCTTTCTTACTATCTTCCAACCGCAAAGCTATTAATTGGCGCACAATTTTAATCGCGCTAGCATTACAAATGTCATTTTCATTTATCGTATTACGATGGGATGCCGGAAAAGCAGGTTTAAAACACGCTGCAGATGGCGTTCAAGGATTAATTAATTTTTCTTACGAGGGAATTAAGTTCGTTGCTGGGGATTTAGTCAACGCAAAAGGACCTTGGGGATTTATCTTCGTTATTCAAGCACTACTTCCAATCGTATTTATTAGTTCATTAGTAGCAATCTTATATCATTTCGGTATTATGCAGAAATTTGTTAGTATCATTGGTGGCGGGTTAAGTAAACTTCTTGGAACTTCTAAAGCAGAAAGTTTAAACTCAGTAACAACTGTATTTTTAGGACAAACTGAAGCTCCAATCTTAATCAAACCTTACTTAGCACGTTTAACAAATAGTGAATTCTTCGCTATTATGGTAAGCGGTATGACAGCTGTTGCTGGATCAGTTCTTGTCGGCTATGCAGCAATGGGTATTCCGTTAGAACACTTATTAGCAGCAGCAATTATGGCAGCTCCATCAAGTCTATTAATTGCAAAACTAATTATGCCAGAAACAGAAAAAGTAGATAATAACGTTGAACTTTCTACAGAGCGTGAAGATGCAAACGTTATTGATGCAGCAGCACGTGGTGCATCAGAAGGTATGCAACTTGTTATTAACGTAGCAGCAATGTTAATGGCTTTCATCGCATTAATCGCTTTATTAAATGGCCTATTAGGATGGATTGGCTCTTGGTTCGATATTAAACTTAGCCTTGATTTAATCTTCGGTTACTTACTATCACCATTTGCAATTTTAATCGGGGTTTCTCCTGGTGAAGCCGTACAAGCAGCAAGCTTTATCGGTCAAAAACTTGCAATCAACGAATTCGTTGCATACGCAAACTTAGGACCACATATGGCAGAGTTCTCTGCAAAAACAAATCTAATTTTAACATTCGCAATCTGTGGATTCGCAAACTTCTCTTCTATCGCAATTCAATTAGGTGTAACAGGAACATTAGCTCCTACTCGCCGTAAACAAATTGCACAATTAGGGATTAAAGCAGTTATCGCTGGTACACTAGCTAACTTCTTAAACGCAGCAGTTGCAGGTATGATGTTCTTATAAAATAAAGCAAGTCCCCTCTTTCTAAAGAGGGGACTTTTTATTTTCTTAGTATATATTAAATACTTTATGCCGAAATATAAAAACATTATGATGCAATAATTATCAAGTCTGTTTATTTTTTCTTACAAAAGAGGGATACTACTTATTGTTGCTCTCTCAAAAAGAATATAGTCATCCGGTCTATTTCTTAATAATTGCGCATACTACAAGTATCCTTGTATGAATTATCTTTAAGGAGGAAAGTTTTGTGAAAGATAACTTCTATAAAGTCCTCTCTATGTGGATTTTACAAATTTTATTTTATTTTACAACTGTACATGTAACGCAATATGAGCATGCTCTCATTTTTACAATTATATATGTAATTGTTAATGTACTATTTCTATTTTTGCCTGATAAAACTGCATTTGTTTTCTTCATATTAGGAACCATTATTTCGGTATTCTACCTGTTCTACCAAGCATGGCTTTACTTATGGAGTACATCAGAACAATGGGAATACATTATTACTCACTTCCTAATGGCAGCAAATTTCTTCATTGTATATATCTCCACTCATCTATTAAAGAAGGTTATTCATGAAAATAAAGAATTAACCGAACTTGTGAGAACGTTAGAACAATACATCGGAGAATCGAAATTATTAACAAGACAAGAATTTGAGAGACGACAAGCATTATTAATCAATGCAATGAATCGTCGTAATGAAACAGGCGTTATGATTTATTTTGATTTCACTTCCTTTAGTAAATATACGAAGGAAAGTGTTATGGACCGTGTAGCTTCCTTATTAATTGAAACGGTAAGAGCTGACTTCGACCTTGTTGCTGAGTATGATAACAACACATTAGTCACTTTATTACAAAATACAAATGAAGCGGGTGCTGATATTGTAATGAACCGTCTACAGCCTAAAATGGAAAAATGGCTTGCAGATGAGGCTATTCAAGACATCAAGATTAAACGAGAACAAATCGCTACAAAAGGACCGAAGTTATTATGATGACACTCGTTATACTTCTTTTATTCCTTCTATTTTGCGTACTCGTTTTTTGGATCAGCATCACATTTTCAATTAAGTATGTACTTATTTTTACAGCCTTTCTATTCTCTGGCTTACTCGTTTACTATTCTTTCTTAACACTCGCAGTTTTAGTTCACCGAAGTAGGAAACAAAAAGATCGTACGCTAGAACATTACCCAAGCGTCGATATTTTAATACCAGCTCACAATGAAGGCGTCGTTATTAAGGATACTTTAGAGGCGATGGCAAAGATTGAATATCCAGGCAAACTAACTGTTTATTTATTAAACGATAACTCGCAAGATGAGACACCTGAAATTGGTGACGATTTTGACAAAGCTTATGCTCATATTCGTCACATTCGCGTTCCCCCTGGTGAACCAAAAGGAAAATCACGTGTATTAAACTATGGCCTTAGTATTTCAGATGGTGAATACTTCTGTGTTTATGATGCAGATAACCAGCCTGAACCACATGCATTGCGAATGCTTGTAGAACACGCTGAAACAACCGAGGATGCTGTTGGAGCTGTTGGGCATGTTCGTACTGTAAATGAAAAAAGAAACTGGCTAACACGAATGATTTCGTTAGAATTTCAAATCTTCCAGCTCCTTATGCAATCCGGACGCTGGTTACTATTCCAAACAGGTTCACTAACAGGAACAAACATGCTTCTTCGTCGCGCTGCATTAGAAGAGCTTGGCGGCTATGACCCTTATGCAATTGCTGAAGATGCTGAATTAACATTACGAATTACACAAAAAGGTTATCTCCTGCCAATCGTTCCAGAGTCAATTACATGGGAACAAGAACCTGAGCATTTAAAAATCCTTATTAAGCAGCGTACACGTTGGCTTCAAGGGAACTTGTACATTTTAGAAAAAATGTTTTCTTCATTAAGTTTCTTTAAAGGAAAACTGCTCGTCCATTCTTTACAACAAGTTTTAGTGTATGTTGTATTTTGGTTATTCTTAATCATTTCGAACGTTTGGTTTGTAATTGGGTTACTCGGGATATTCCAAATTCAATATAGCATTCCACTACTATTTATGTGGTATGTCGCATATGTTACATATGTTTCTCAATTATTTAGTGCCCAGAGTGTGGAACGAACCTTTACACCAACTAATATTTTTATTAGTGTGATCATGTACTTTACGTACGCACAGCTCTTTACGTACTTATTCATTCGTAGCTTAATTTTATACTTACGTGCAAAAAGCAAGAAACAAGTCATTGGCTGGGATAAAACTGTTCGATTCAAAAAAGATAAATAATAAAAATAAGCACAGAGCGCCGTATGCTCTGTGCTTATTTATTGCCGTATAAAATATATATCAGACAATACCCCTTAGCTGAAAGTAATTTCACGTCCATCCCCCAACGAACGATCGACCTTCATTTATATACGAAAAAGTGATTGCTATTTTTGTAGAACCAATTGCTTCTCTTGTTGCTCTTTACGCGTTTCAGTCTTAGGTTCCGTGCTTTCTTGGACACTACGATGTGCCACACGTTTCAAACAAATATGCTTCCACTTTCTTTCGTAACGTTTCATTATTCTAGATGTCCCCCTTGAATACGCTTTAAAACTATTTGAAATCGCTTACAGGAAATAATATAGCACATATATATAAACGTGACAACACATTTCCGACAATTTTTTGTCAAAAATATGAATAGAATCCGCCATATATCGAACATTGTCGAAATGTATCGATTTTTCTCCATATAAAAGGCATACTACTAATATATTGACACTCCCACGGCTAAAGCCGCAAGCTGACTAACGTCAGTGGGATTCTTGCTACCAAAGGCGACGTCTATTTCTAGTATCGCTGACGTGCAAGATTGCGGTGTGCCATCAACACTCCGTATCCAGTTCATCTAGTAGATACGGCACTCGTTCTATTACCAAACGAGTCAGATTTTGAGTTCTCAAATGTGTTTTAGCGTCTTGTACTTGACGACTCAATACATTTTACGGAGCAGAAGAATTTGTTACTCCAACCTCATATGTATTCTGTTTTCAGAGAACAAGATTGTTTTAGAGACTTTTACTTGTCTGTTATGAAAATTATACCATTTCAAATACTTGATGTGCAGAACATACTTTCGGTATTTTATCTGTACATCGCATTTGACCTCACTATCATCCCACCCCCTAAAGGGGGTACTATCGCACCGTAGTGGGCTTTCCTATTCGGAAAATCTGTAAAGTATTTTATTTCCCTTACTTGCAGTTCAAGTTCCTTCTATATAAAAAAGAGCTGATACATAATCAGCTCTTTTTCCTTCTATTATTTATGACGCTTCATACGCCCTTCTTTTTGTAACTCTTTAAATAATGCTGCCATCATAAAGAAAATAACGAAGACGAATGGGAATGCTGCAATGATAGCTGCCGTTTGTAAGGCCTCTAAGCCACCTACATATAATAAAATAGAAGCTAAGGCTGCTAAAACGATACCCCAGATCATTTTAATGCGGTTTGGCGGATTTAAACTACCATGTGTCGTTAACATTCCTAAAACGAATGTCGCTGAATCTGCAGATGTAATAAAGAATGTAGAAATAAGAAGAATAGCTAGAACAGATAAAGCCGATCCAAAGCTTCCCATCTGGTCAAACATAGCGAATAACCCTACTTCTGTTCCCATCTCTTTCACTTTTTCAAAAATATGTGCATCACCGAACAGCTCCATATGAATACCAGTTCCGCCGAAAACAGAGAACCAAAGGGCACCAATTACGGTCGGTACGAGTAACACACCGATAACAAACTCACGAATGGTACGTCCTCGTGAAACACGAGCAATAAATGTACCTACGAATGGTGACCATGCAATCCACCATGCCCAATAGAAAATTGTCCACGATTGAATCCATTGGTTTCCACCTTCATCTAATGGACTCAATCGGAAACTCATGCTTGGTAATTCCTGAATGTAAGCACCAATTGTTGAGGTGAAGTAATTCATAATAAAGTTTGTTGGACCTGCAAATAATACAATAATCATAAGTACAAATGCCAAAATAATATTCGTATTACTTAAATATTTAATTCCTTTATCAAGACCTGTTTGCGCAGATAACATAAATAACACTGTTACGATTGCAATAATAACTAACTGAGTCGTTAATGAATTCGGGATGGATGTTAAATAACTAACACCACCGGCAATTTGTTTTGCACCAAGACCTAATGATGTTGCCACGCCAAACACAGTCGCGAAAACAGCTAACACATCAAATAAATGAGCAATACGTCCATGGTCCCCGCCTTTAAATAACGGTCCTACTGTCGCACTAATTGTACTTGCTTTTCCTTTTCTAAAAGTAAAGTAAGCAATACAAAGCGCTACAAATGCATATAGTCCCCAAGGATGTAATCCCCAATGGAAAAATGAAAAACGCAGTGCAAGACGTGCACTTTCCTCAGTTGCACTCTCTCCAAACGGAGGTGCATACAAATGGTTTAATGGTTCCGCAACGCCCCAGAAGACTAAACCGATACCCATACCAGCACTAAATAACATAGCAAACCATGTCATATAACTATAATCAGGCTCGTCATCATCTTTACCTAAACGAATAGAACCGTATTTCGAAACAATTAAAAAGATAGACACACCTAAAATAATAGAAACAGAAATAATATAGAACCATCCAAACTTACTAACTAATGCAGTTTGAATTGCGGTTGTTACATTTCCTAGGCTACCTTTTCCCATAATAGATTCGGGAATAATCCCCCAAAGTGTAAATGCAATACATAATGTTAATGAAACGATGAATGTTTTTGTCAGTTTCCTCATCAAATCCCCCTTCGTAGGTTTCACTTTTGTAAATAACATAAATTCCGATATGTAAAATCGGATAGAAAACTATGATTTTTGTGGTGTTTTTCTTACTTTCACCTTCACCAATTCGAATTCTTATGGACAGCCTTACCTTCCGTATAACCTTTTTCACTCTGCAAGAGCTATAAGATCGAAATACTGCTGTCAAATTGTGCGAGAAAAATGCGGATGGGAATATATTTCCCCAAAAAAAGGTGTGTTACAGATGTAAAAAAGGGCATTTTTCTTCCTTGCAACCCTTTCTTTTTGTAACAATTATGCGGTTTTTTGCTAGTATATAGCACGTGTTTATAATTTCACAAATGAAATGTTTATGTTTATATAACTATATTACCCATAAAACGGTAAAATACTCAAGGAATGTAATCGTTTAGTAAACATCATGTAACACCCCTGTAATATTTTTATTTACGTCGAAAACAATATGTTGTATTAAATATTTTGAATATAAGTAGAAACCTACTAATCATATAGAATGAAAAACGCTTTCCTATATTTTTTGTTATATTACAGCATGTTAACGACTTATTACGAATGGTTTGTAATTGTGTGTTTTCCCCAAATCCGAAAAAATCTGTTGCTATAATGAGGACACGAAAACAAACGCAATGGAGGCTATCATGAAAAAATTAATTGGTATAGCAACAGCAGCAGTTTTTGGTCTTGGGATTTTCACATCATCTGCTAATGCAGAAACTGTTGTAACAACAGACGTACTAAATGTACGCGAAAACCCTACTACTGAATCAAAAGTTGTCGGTAAATTACTAAACGGTAATAAAATAGATGTTCAAAATACAGAGAACGGATGGTCAAAAATCACTTTAGATGGTAAAGACGCATTCGTAAGTGCAGAGTTCACTAAAAGCATCTACTACGTAACAGCTAACGTATTAAACGTACGTGCTGAAGCGAACACAAACTCAGAAATTCTTGGGACGCTTAAGAAAGATGATATGATTGAAACAACGAACCAAGTACAAAATGAGTGGTTACAATTCGAATATAACGGAAAAACAGCTTATGTTCACGTTCCTTTCTTAACAGGTACAGCACCTGTTATTGAGAAACAAGAACAACCTGCTCCTGCTAAAGCTGTAGCACCAGCTAAAGCACCTGCAGCACAAGCAAAACAAGCTGCTAAGCCTGTTGTAAAAGCTGCTGAAACTAGCACACCTTCTGGTGGTCGTGAGTTAACAGTTGTAGCTACAGCATATACAGCTCATCCGAGCGAAAACGGTGGCACATATGGCGGCCGTGTATTAACTGCAATGGGTCATGACTTAACAGCGAACCCAAACATGAAAATGATCGCTGTTGATCCGAAAGTAATCCCATTAGGATCTAAAGTATGGGTAGAAGGTTACGGAGAAGCTATCGCTGGAGATACTGGCGGTGCAATTAAAGGTAACCGTATCGACATCCTACTTGGATCAGATAGCGCTGCTCAAAAATGGGGCCGCAAAACTGTTAAAGTGAAAATTTTAAAATAACCAATGACTGCTGAAGCCAGTTCTCCTTGTTGAGAGCTGGCTTTTATTTTTTTATAATACATATAAGGAGGTTATATCCATGAATGTACAAGCAAAAGTAGACTGGATCGGTACACCAAAACCGTATATATATAAAGATGAAGTAACATATGACGCTACTTCTATTGATTTTTCACTCGCTGGCGACGACAATCGCTATAAATTAATTGTGCTCAAGTCTGAAGAAAATACACATTACAAATTTGTCCAATATGGAGTCAAACCCGGCTCACAAAAGCCATTCCCTATCGACATTCCATTCGAACAAAACATGTTACCAATCATAGAGCAAATATTACATGATCCGTATGTACAAGCGATATTAAAAGAGACGCGCTTCTAATCGAAAAAAGACTATCTCAATCATGAGATAGTCTTTTGCATTAATGAGTTGGACCAGATACTTCCTCTGATTTCAACGTATTATTCGCTCCAAGAGAATGGTACAATATCTTTCCATTTCCATTCACAGTAACGATATGATCATTATTAAAGCTTTTGAACTTCACAGAGCCATCACCGTAACGAATATGATACTCTTCATATGTCGTTACTTTATATTTCGTAGCACTTTGACGCTCTACATTACGAATTTCCATTGTTAATAAATCTTCTGTAATTCCTTTTTTGTGTAAATACTGTATATAATCACGGTCTTCCTTATACGATTTCCCGCTCTTATCATAATTATTTTCAATTAAGCTAAAATCATTTAATGAAATCGCACGTACATTATCATAAATATGATTTCGTACAAAGTCACCAACAGCCGAACTTGATGTTTCTTTTGGGAATTTTAAGTAATACGTGCTTTGGTCTCCAATTTTAACACTTTCAGATTTCATCACACCAAAATCAGTAGTTTTCTCTAAATGTACTTCTACTGTTTCATCTGTGGATACAGGACCAAGCTTATAACTTCCATAGCTTAATTTTCCACGTTTTTTTCCATTCACAAATACAGTTGCATCATTTTCATCAGAAGAAATGGTTACATAATTTCCTTCTAATGATAATGTCACATCCACTTTCGCCTCTTTTTCATCTGCCAAGTCCACTTCTTTTTCTGTTTCTAACTCAGTTAGTTCTGTCTTCGCTTTTGCCTTTACAACGTAAGAACCAGGGAAATATGGACCAACTTCTTTTGAAGTTTTATCACTCGATAACTCTGTCTCTTTCTTATCATTCACATATATTTCAGCGCTTTTCGCAGTTGTGCTTACATTCATATAATAAGATTTCATATTAAATTTATATTTCGGATATAAGAACCATTCTTTACCGTCTTCTATAATTTGACCATCTTTAAATGATGCTTTATCACTTGCTAGTTTTTGATCTACTGTCTCTCTTTGTAAATAAGATAGCAGTTCTTTATTATAAGAAGGATTTTCTTTTAAATAACGGATATATCCTTTAATATCGTCAACTTTCACTTTCAAACTCGGATCATCTACTTTTACAAACTCATCAATTGCATTCGCATCTTTCTTTTGGAATGCTTCAATCATAGCATTGACCTGCTTTTCTTTCGAAAACTTGCTTGCTCCAAATTTATACGCACCAAACAATATAGCAAAGATAACAACAAAGCCTATAAGTAACATTATATTTTTCTTACTTTTCACTGGCTTTATTTCTCGTTGTACTTCTGAACGAGAAGAAGTTGCCTGATCAGCAATTACATCTACCTTACTTCCACACTCGGAACAAAAGTTCAAATGATCTGCAACTTGTTTATTACATTTCCCACAAAACTTCAAATGGCTCTCCCCCTTATTTTTTCCCTAACTTCATACCGGCGAATGTTAATGCGTAAGAAAGAAGAAAACTACCTACTATTAAATACAGCGCGCTACTTTGAATAGAAAACAATGGACCGGAAATCCCAGCAAATTCTTTCATCACTTCTTTACTCCCTGAGGCCTCAACATGAATTTTGGCCAATCCATTTACACAAAGCATCATCACAGTATACACCACACTAAACACAGCGATAGTTACGTACATATTTTTCATCGGATATTGAGCCAATTTCATTCCAGCTCTAAATAGTAAAATACATGGTAATAAAATTAATAACCCCCACCAGTGCATATAGGAATTAAAGTCATCAATTTCTTTTACTCGTTGAAGATTAGCTCCGTTAGCAATTTCCAAATCTTTTAATGACGTACCATTTATTGATATTCCTGACGTATAAGATAAATGCAATGGCCCTTTTTCCATTGCGTATCTTCTCATTTCTCTATCCATATCTCCCCATTCAATTGCTGTTGGAGCAAAGTGAGCCATATTCCACATGTATGGTGTTGCTTCTAATGAAATGAATGTTTTATATGTTTTCTCTGGAAAATCAATTGGTCCCACTGACTTTGAACTGCTAAATAAAATTGTAATAAGTATAATACCAAATGTAATAAGCAATCCTTTTAATACAGTTACCACACTATAATAAATAGATGTTGCATATGGAATACTTCGACTTATAGAAGATAATAGACGGTGTGGCCCGGCTTGAATACACATACCAATAAAGGTAAATAATAAACCAAATATAATGCCATACAATAAACTACTAACATGTGAATAACCAATACTGATTGTCATCGTTTTATAGAATTGAGAAATTGTCGTAGAAGAACCTGCAATAAAGCTAACAATACACAAGAAAATTCCATATACGATACCGATGACACTCGATGTTAGTAACTTCTCACGCCAAATAGCAGAAGGGTTGCTTTTCTCTACAAAGAATCCAATTCCACCTAATATAAGTGCCGGAATTGCTAACAAGATGAACAATGGGAAATGAAGGATAAATGACATCGTATATGCTCCGCTCCCACTAACTTCAAGGCCTATTAAATGATACATTAAAATTAATGGTGCTATGCCAATGAAAGATTGATTAACAGTAGTCTCATTCAGCATACCGTCCATCTTTGTGAGCATCGTTCTCACTAGATCGTTAATCGCCGCATCGACAACTAAACTACCAATCCAACCGGCTATAAACATACATGCAATTGCAAGCCCACCACCAAGTAAACCCTTTTTCAAAGTGCTTCCAGATGGACTTACATGCAATTGTAAACCTTCGTCTGGTAATCTCGTTTTCATTTCTTTTTTTATAATACCTAATAAGGAATCCCCGCATTTCTCACAATATGTAGCGGTCCCTTTACTTTCCACTCCACAAGTTCGGCAATACTTTGAGTCTTTCGGTGCTAACATAACTTCACTTTCTACACTACCTGTACTTGATCCATCATGTGTACAATAATTCGCTACATCCGATTGTTCTAAACCACAAGTTTTACAATACATGTTCCTCACTCCTTACTTTGCTTCATACCACAAACTGGACAGAATGTAGCCTCTGTTGCAATTTGTTCACCACATGAAGTACATGATTCATTTTCATCATTTTTTGATTGAAGGAGTAACTCATTTTCTTTTCCACACTGTCCACAAAACTTATCATTTACTGATAAGGGACCGCCACAGCTACATTGCCCTTTCTGTCCTTGATTCTGTAAATTAGCTATTTGCTTACGCGTATTATAAATAGCTACATCCAGCTCTTGTACTGGTTCTATAATATTTTTTAACACATCTACTCGAACTTCATCATTGCGGAGTTGCATATAGGCCATTTGACCAAGTTCCAGCAAAATTTCCGTTTTCGCCTGTAGTTTCTCTTGCGTAATTTTCTTTAATTGCGCAACCTCTTGAGCTACTTGTAATTTCATCTTCCCTTGCTCGATTCCCTCTTGCAATTTGTTCATACCGCTACCAAACTTCGATTGTAAATCTGACAAAACCTAATCCCTCCATAAATATATAGTAATATACAAAATTAACATTTTATATATTACCATGATTTTCAAGTAATGTAATCTAAATTTCATTTTTTCTGTTTTGAGCATTTTTTGTTTATAATGGTAAAGGAAAGAAATATGTGTACGGAGGAATATTATGCTGCAACACTCAATTACGAAAGATGAAATTATGATGATTGCGAATGAGTTCGTTCAAGGACTAGATCCACAGCAAACAGCTGATCAGGAACATGTCGCTACAGCTCGGCACCTATATCGTAGTGGTGTTGTCTACAACGTTGACTTTGATGGCTATACGCTATCAGGAACTGTAGATGCTGAAGGCAGCGTATATAGCGTCCATATCCCGATTCGTAACGTAGCTGAAAGCTATTGCGATTGCTTCGCACCAACGCAGTGTGAGCATATGCTCGCTGTGTTACTATCGGCAGCATCTAGTTTCGGGCAAGTAGGAGATGTATTAACTTTATTCAAAAATAATACGAAACCTTCCCTTCCTCCTATTCGAACTGCAAGACAAGTATTGCAATCATCAGCTTTTGAAGAAACGGATTATAAAAGTTGGCAATCATATTTTGATAACGAATATGAATCATTTAAAAAAGAACAAGCTCGGCTTACTTATAAACAAATGTATTTTCTTATGAGTATTTTTACGGACTTCTATACGAAACTCGAGCGGAAAGCCCCGCGTATCGTTGTAATACATGAGTTGTTCAGGCTACATGCAGCGCTTTATTGCTTTCAAAAATTATTAGAAGAAATTCAGAACTTTGAAGCAAATAAAACGTATTCTTATCATCAGCCTGTTAACGTCGTTCGCTTATTTGTAGATAAAGTGGAATCCATCGTTCGGGACTTACAATCAGAATCGATTCCTTCAGAGTCTAAATCAATTCTGCAAGAAACAGCTCGTCTCGTTCACGAAGTATTCTTCTCCACCGATGCCTATACGCAAGAGAGGTTCTTTATTTATCGTCACATATGGAGTGAACTGTTACACAATAACGAGCAACTACAAGAAGAAGAAAAACGAATCGATACGAAAATGAATCCACTTTCCAAAGCATTAGCATCTTCTCATCTACTCTTTTTAAATGACGAAGATCGATTAGCGATGGACTTATTAAAAAAACAACCTGCTTCTGTTGTAAGTCTGTACTTCTATTGGTTAGAGGAATTATTAAATGCAATGAAATGGGATCGTGCGAAAAACTGGCTTTCCTTTACGTATAAACAAGTGAAGAAAACGATACATGAGCACGAAAATACAATTTTCATAAAAGATATCGTTCGCTTATTCGTCATCATGTATGAAACATATGCAACCCATACAAATGAACAAGCAGGACTCGAAATGATTTTGCAAGAGCTATTACCATATAGTTTCGCAAACTATGAACAATACGTACTGGCGAAAAAGCAGTATCGCACATGGGCAGAACTTCAGCTCTTACACGGTTTTGAAGCAATTGAACTTTTGAAAGAACCGCTGAAAGATATTGAGAAGGAAGCACCAGAAGCAGCCCTTCCTCTTTATCACCTTGCTGCTACCGAAGCTATTGAAGAGCGAAATCGCAAATCATATAGACGTGCAGTTCGTTACTTAAAGAAATTACGTACATTATATAAACGATTAAAGCGTACCGATGAATGGGATGCTTTCATTATTCATATCGCAAACTTACATTCACGTCTGCGTGCACTACAAGAGGAATTACGGAAAGGAAAATTAATCGATGATCAATCAAACTGAAGTAACAATTAGGCTCCAGCACGTTAGTCACGGTTGGTTCCTTTGGGGAGAAGATGATAGCGGTACTCCATTATCCGTAACAAGTTGGAAACGAAATGCATTTACATGGCACTCCACTTCCTTCTACGGCACGTTTCTAAAAGAAGCAAGCTTTGAAGGAAGACAAGGTGTTATGCTAACAAACGCACAAGCATTTGAATACATCGCGAATAAACCGGTGAACTCCTTTGCCCGTATTCAAATGAACGGCCCTATTACAGCACTTACGGAAGATGCGAACGAATTGTGGGATGCCTTCACAAGCGGTAGCTTCGTACCTGATATGGAGCGCTGGCCTAAACAACCATCTTGGAAAGTTCAAAATACTCCAATCGAAGATGAAACATTGGCATCTCTTTTCTCGGCTGCAGTAAATGAAAGCATATTACAAGATAACCGTTCAAATGACGGATGGGAAGATGCAAAGAGACTTTATGAACATTACGACTTTACGAAAAGACAATTAGACGCAGCACTACATGAAGAAGATTGGCTTCGAAAAATTGGTTACATTGAAGATGACCTTCCCTTTACAATCGGACTACGACTACAAGAGCCGCAAGAAGAATTTGAAATGTGGAAGCTTGAAACAATTGTTACACCAAAGCGCGGGGCACATCGCATATATGTATATGAAAGTATCGATTCTTTACCCAAACGATGGCACGATTATGAAGAACGTATTCTTGAAACACAAGAAAGCTTCAGTAAGCTCGTACCGTGGTTAAAAGAAGGGGATACATTCCGAAGTGAACTCTTTGAAACAGAAGCGTGGAACTTCTTAACAGAAGCAAGTAACGAATTACTCGCCGCAGGTATTACAATCTTATTACCATCGTGGTGGCAAAATTTAAAAGCGACAAAACCAAAATTACGTGTGCAACTGAAGCAAAATGCTACGCAAACGCAATCTTTCTTCGGTATGAATACACTCGTTAACTTTGACTGGCGCATTTCAACGAACGGCATTGATTTATCAGAAAGCGAATTTTTTGAACTCGTTGAACAAAACAAACGGTTATTCAATATAAATGGTCAATGGATGCGACTAGATCCAGCCTTTATTGAAGAAGTACGAAAGCTCATGAACCGTGCTGATAAGTATGGACTTGAAATGAAAGATGTCCTTCAGCAACATTTATCAAACACTGCTGAAACAGAAATTGTAGAAGAGGATAGTCCATTTAACGATATTGAAATTGAACTAGATGGATATTATGAAGATCTATTCCAAAAACTATTGCACATTGGAGATATTCCAAAAGTAGATGTCCCTTCTTCACTAAACGCAACACTCCGTCCGTATCAACAACATGGCATTGAGTGGTTATTATATTTAAGAAAGCTTGGATTCGGTGCATTATTAGCTGACGACATGGGACTTGGAAAAAGTATTCAAACGATCACTTACTTACTATATATAAAAGAAAACAATCTCCAAACAGGTCCTGCCTTAATCGTGGCACCGACATCTGTTCTTGGAAATTGGCAAAAAGAATTTGAGCGTTTCGCACCGAATTTACGCGTTCAGTTACATTATGGAAGTAATAGGGCGAAAGGAGAATCATTTAAAGACTTCCTTCAATCAGCAGATGTTGTATTAACGTCTTATGCATTAGCTCAGCTTGATGAGGAAGAACTTAGTACGTTATGCTGGGATGCTGTTATTTTGGATGAAGCACAAAATATTAAAAACCCACACACGAAACAGTCTAAAGCAGTGCGAAACTTACAAGCAAATCACAAAATCGCATTAACTGGAACACCGATGGAAAACCGCCTTGCCGAGCTTTGGTCTATTTTCGACTTCATTAATCATGGATACCTTGGCAGCTTAGGACAATTCCAGCGCCGCTTCGTCTCACCAATTGAAAAGGACCGTGACGAAGGAAAAATCCAACAAGTTCAACGTTTTATCTCGCCGTTTTTACTGCGTCGTACGAAGAAAGATCAAACAGTCGCATTAAACTTACCAGATAAACAAGAACAGAAAGCTTACTGTCCACTAACTGGTGAACAAGCTTCCTTATATGAACAACTTGTTCAAGATACATTGCAAAATGTAGAAGGATTAAGCGGAATTGAACGACGCGGATTTATATTACTCATGCTGAACAAACTTAAACAAATTTGTAATCACCCAGCTCTTTATTTAAAAGAAACAGAACCGAAAGACATTATCGAACGTTCCATGAAAACGAGCACGCTCATGGAACTTATTGAAAATATAAAAGATCAAAATGAAAGTTGCTTAATCTTCACGCAATACATTGGTATGGGGAACATGCTAAAAGATGTGTTAGAAAAACATTTCGGTCAGCGCGTCCTCTTCTTAAACGGTAGTGTACCGAAGAAAGAACGTGATAAAATGATCGAACAGTTCCAAAACGGCACGTATGACATCTTCATCTTATCGTTAAAAGCAGGTGGTACAGGGTTAAACTTAACAGCTGCCAACCATGTCATTCACTACGATCGTTGGTGGAATCCAGCGGTAGAAAATCAAGCAACAGATCGTGCATATCGCATTGGTCAAAAGCGTTTCGTTCACGTTCATAAACTGATTACAACGGGGACACTTGAAGAGAAAATCGATGAAATGTTAGAAAGAAAACAGTCATTAAACAACGCCGTCATTACAAGCGATAGTTGGATGACAGAACTATCTACAGATGAACTAAAAGAATTACTTGGTGTATAAACAAAAGGAGCTAATCTTTTCGAGATTAGCTCCTTTTTCTATTCCAAAACCAATTACTTATTATAATCCCTGTTAATCCGCCGCACGTATCTAGCAATGAATCTTGCCACATCGGTGTACGATCGCCCGTAAACCATTGATGAATTTCATCAAACGTTGCATATCCCGCAACGAAAAGGAGCGCGTACATGAAACATCGTTTTCTCGAACAACCCGATCGATGAAATGCATAATACGTCAATGAACCGAGCATAAAGAACACCATAAAATGAGCACCTTTACGAAGGAAAAACTCAATAAATCCGCCTACACCTTTATTTGCAATGCTAACAGGTGTACCACCACCGTAATCGATAGATACCCATGAAAAATGCTCTTTCACAAACTCCACATTTACATATTGTTCAATATCCGAACGCATATCCTGCTTTTTATATGGTTGTGCCGAGGAATAGAAAATCAGCCCCATCCATAGTAAAACAGGAATCCAAAATAACCATTTACGATTCATTCTTCCGAAACCCCTCTCTTAGTCTTTTAAGAGTACCAAAAAAAAGAATAAATTTCACGCCAAAACATGACATTTGCATCCTATTTATATAGTGAAAGGGGGTGATAAACATGGCAGTCGAAACAATCGTAATGGATTTAACTTTACGTCTCGTCTTAAACAATGGATTAGATAAGAATGGAAAAACAGTTTTTAAGAACAAACAATTTAAGCGCGTAAAAACAAACGCAAACTTAGAGAAAGTACAAAACGTAGCACGTGCTCTTGCTTCTTTACAAGCATCACCACTTCACGCTGTACAACTTGTTAGCACATCAGATCTTTCTAACCTTTAAGGTGGCAATGTAATCAGTGGGGATGCCCCCACTGATTACAAGATAAATAAAAAGGAGGAAACAATGTATGCAAGTACTAGAATTAATTTTCGCGAAAGAAGATGGAAAAACAGTTGTCTTTTCTATCGAGAAGCCGATCACACCTATTGATGCACAAGTCGTAAATCAAGTAATGGATACGATCCTTGCCTCATCTGTATTTTCATCAATTAATGAAAATACCCGAAAAAAAGGAGCTCGTCTCGTAGAAAAGACTGTATCTGAAGTTCCCATTACCTTATAGACAAAAAGACGAATCTGCATCATTTTGCAGATTCGTCTTTTTTCTTCGGCATTTCAATTGGAATAAAGATTTTTGAAAAACCGACGCATACATATTTATAGTGTTCTCCGCCGATATCAAATTCCGTCTTATATGTTGAGAAGAATATATAATCATCTCGCTTCGTATAATGATCGATTAATAATCCAACTTGCGGCTCAACATATTTTTTCGCCAACTTCTTACCAGCCGATGCTAAATCGCCAAGGAGCCCCTCTTCATTTTCCTTTTGAACTTCGTCTAGCTTCTTACTTACATCATTACGTTTCATAAACTGCTTCGCTGCCCAATCCGTATATTCACCTTTACTCGGATTACTATTTGCTAAATATACTAGAAGAACAACAACTAGAGCCATAATAATATACCTTTTCTTCATACTATCTCACCGCCTACTCTTTTCTATTTTCATATATATGTACAAGCGATGCAAATTAGAAAGACTATCATCTATTGATTGTAAACGAATAGCTAAAATTTACAATATGAAATAAAAGATTAACAATTAATTTACTTAATTCGTATATAATTATATTGAGAATTGTTATCATTTATAAAGGGGGAATTAAATTTATGAATGACGAAAATGCTATTATTATTTCTAATTCAACAATGATGTTAGAACCTTGCAAGCACCCTTCTTATTACACAAAAGTGATCGACAGTAGTGGGAACCATCTTTACTCCTGTCAAACCGCTCTCCAGCTCATAAAAAAATCTTGTTTAACCAATGTTCACTCTACTTATCAAGGCAGACGGAAAGCAGTTCAAACAAACTTTCATTTCAAACAAAATGTCCCGATTCCAATTAATCATCGAGAATATATTTGTGCTTTCCCAACAGAGTCTCCTTCTTCTCCAAACTGTATATGGCTTTTTTATAACCATATAGATGACATAGAGTTTTTCAAAAAAAGTAAAAAAGCTACCATTCATTTTTCAAATGGCACAACTACAACTATACATATCAGTCCCCATAAGTTAAAACAACAATTATTAAAAGCTGGATATGTATTATCACGTATGAACATGCAAGATTCACTACAATTTAAAAACCTCTTATTACATTTACTACCTTAACAAAATAAGTAGAATGGAAAGCAATATCCCTTGCCTTCCATTCTTATGATACTATTTATCCTCTTAAGCTATTTCGCATTTTCTCAAGCGCCTGCCGATATATCCACCTCACTTGATAATAGGTCATCTCTGTCTCTAAAGCGATTTCCCCCATCGTCTTTCCTACAAAAAAACGTTCAAAAATAATATACTTCTCCTTCTCATCTAATACACTCATAAAATCCTTCACTTTCATTTCAATATCTTCAAAACGAAAGATATCCTCATACTCTCCTACACATACACACTTTTCTTGCACTGTGAATTCTTTTTTCAACCTCTCTAATATATAACCACGTACCGTTACAACTGCATATGCAGGAAAACTCCCTTTCTCCGCATCAAACTTTTCATACGCATGCCAAAGACCTATTAACCCACATTGATAATACTCTTCATAATCTTGATAAATCCCTAACTTCTTTATTTGATTTACGATCATTCCCTCATACAAAACAACTGCCTCTTTAAAAGTCGCTGGCTTCACACAGTACCCACTTCTAAAAGGTATACCTTTCTCGTATTCCGCGGTACCTTCACAATATAAAAATAAAGAAAGGATTTCACTTTGGGTAATTTCAAATACTACCGACGGAATTTGAAATTACATGAAGTAGAATTTGAAATTCTGTTAGTGGTATTTGAAATAGGGGTAAAAATAAAAAAGGTGACTCCGAAGAGCCACCTTTTAATTCAATCATATTATTATACAGGCAAACCAGGTAAGAACTTTGCAATCAATACAACAATCGCAGCTAAGAATCCCGCTTTAATAATGAATAAAACAATAATTGGAATAGCTGCTTTCACTTTACTTAATCCGGCTGTAACTTGTAATCCTAACCAAATTAAAACTAAATTCCATAAATAGAACAATTCAATTGTATTACCAATTCCATATGCAAGTGAACCTTGATCGAATAGTGGTCCTAAACTTGTATACGCAGTTGGTCCAGCACCTAAAATTAAAGCTATAACACCGTTAATAAGTCCACCAATAATAACAATAATATCTGCGTATACAATAATCATTACTATTTTTTTATAAGAAGTATCATTCCCGTAAAACATCATGAACACTTTATAAATAGCTGCAACAACTAATGTTGCAATCATAACACCTACTATTCCCCATATCGTACCAGAAATTACATCTGATACAAGCGAATCCTTATTTGCAAATTCGCCTCCTAATTTCTTTTGCATTTCAATCATTTCAGGTGATGTATACGTAATATACGAATTTAAACCACCTACAAGCCCTTGTAATATTGCCACTATGAAGAACATACCCCAAACTTTCTCAGTCGTCTTCATTCTCTCAAACTGTAAACCAGGAGAAGTAATCATTCCGAACAGTGATGGCTTCTCGCCGCCAGCTTTTTGCGTATTCACATTAGCTTCCATTATAACGCCTCCTTCTATTTATATAACCCGTTCTAACGGGCGGTTCACTTCCTCATATAGAGGCTACGAACCGCCCACTAGAACGGTAGTGTATAGTTCTACTACACTAGTAATTACTCATAACGTAATGCTTCAATTGGATCTAATTTCGCAGCTTTGTTTGCTGGAATTAATCCGAAAATAATGCCGAGTGTCATCGAGAATAATACGCCGCCAACGACAACTTCCCATGAAACAAGAGGTGGCCATTTTGCGAACGTGGAAACGATATATGCTCCGCCATATCCAAGACCAATTCCGATCAAACCACCTAGAAGTGTTAACATAACTGCTTCAATTAAAAACTGTAATAAAATTTTACTACGCGTTGCCCCAAGTGCTTTACGTATCCCAATTTCGCGCGTACGCTCCGTTACAGATACGAGCATAATGTTCATAACGCCAATACCACCAACGACTAATGAAATACCCGCGATACCACCGATAATCATCGTCATAATATTAGTTACCTTAGAAACATTTTCTTGTAATTCTTTTAAATTCACCAGTTCGTATTTACCTGGAATTTCACTTGGCTTACGACTATTCAGTACATCAACAGCTTGTTTCCCAGCTTTTTCTAAATCGTCTACATTTTTAGTTTGAATTGCGATGTTTTGAATCTCATCTGTTCCGTATAAAACAGGCCATAACGTAAGAGGGATTAGCGCTTCTTCCATTTCAAATCCCATAAACTCATTATCAGATGTATACACACCAACAATTTGCATTGGCTGCCCCTTCATCTCAATAATTTGTCCAACTGGGTTTACGTCCTTAAATAACGTTTCTTCTGTTTTTGTGCTAATCATCACAACGTTATTTGCATGAGTAATATCTGATTCACTTAAAGTACGTCCCTTTACGACCTTTACTTTATTAACGGCAAAATATTCATTATCAAGACCAATAACATTCAGATTTGCCTTTTTATCATTTACATCAAGCACCTCTGAATTCCGGTTTGTCGTAATAACGTGTGAAACATCTTTGACTTGTTTTACTTCCAAAATATCCTCTTCCGTTAACTTTGGCATTTCAAATCCACCCATAGCAAACTCATCATTAATATCTGGTTGAAATTGAATTGGCATAAGATTATTACCACCAGAACCTGCGAATTTCGACTTCAGCATTGCTTCCCCGCCTTGCCCAATCGCAACGACAGTAATAATGGAACCAACACCGATAATAATACCGAGCATCGTAAGAGCTGAACGCAGTTTATGAGCTAAAATAGAAGAGAGGGCAATTTTTATACTATCTAGTAAACTCATACCGCACACCTTCTATCTTCTGTAATTTTCCCGTCTCGCAGTACAATGCGGCGGGAAGAATACGCTGCTACTTCCTCTTCATGCGTAACCATAACAATCGTCGTACCTTCCGCATTAAGCTTCGTGAAAATATCCATAACTTGCTCACCAGACTTCGTATCAAGTGCACCAGTCGGCTCATCGGCCATAATGAACGTTGGATTATTCGCGATCGCTCTTGCAATTGCGACACGCTGCTTCTGTCCACCTGACAATTCGTTCGGTAAATGATGTACGCGATCTGCTAATCCAACTTTACCTAATGCCTCTAAAGCACGCTTACGACGCTCTGCCTTCTTCACGCCGCCATATACGAGCGGAAGCTCAACATTTTCGACTGCTGAAAGACGCGGAAGCAAATTAAAGTGCTGAAACACAAAGCCGATATATTCATTACGAATTAAAGCAAGCTTTGACTCGTCTGCTGTTAAGATATTCACATCGTTCAGCATATATTCGCCTTCTGTTGGACGATCTAAACAACCGATAATATTCATAAGCGTTGATTTACCAGAACCAGACGGTCCCATAATCGAAACGAACTCGCCGCTCTGAATCGTTAAACTAATACCGTGCAAAATCGGCACTGCCAATTTTCCTTGATAATACGTTTTAGCAATATTATTTAACGTAATCATTTCTCTTTCACTTCCATTCCGTCATACACATCGTCGGAAGGATTTTTAACCACCTTTTGCCCCACTGTTACGCCTTCAGTAATCTCTGTCCAATCTCCATCAGTAGAACCTTTTTTCACATTTTGTTTACGAAGCTTTCCTTTATCCTCAACATAAACAAATGCATCACCGTCTTTTTCTACAATGCTCTTAGTCGGAACAGCAACCATCTTCTTATTCTCTAAATTTACTTGCAGAGAAACGTGATAACCTGGAGATAAACCATCTTGACTATCAAGACTTGCTTTATATGTATATTGAGACATATTTTGAGTCGCTTCGCCCATACCTCCAGCTTGCGCCATCTCTGCACTCGTTGGGAATTCACTTACTTCTGTAATCTTACCTGTCCACTTCTTCTTATTATTTGCTTTCGCAGTAACAGTAAATGTTTGATCCTTTTGAATTTGTGACTTTTGAAGCTCAGTTAACGTACCTTGAATTTGGAATGGATCTTTAGAAGCCACTTGTAAAAATGCTTTCCCTTGACCACCTAACGCTTGAGATGAACTTTGTGCTGCATCTTTATCTAACTTTTGAACAACGCCAGCAAAGTTACTATAAATCGTAAGCTCTTTCTGCTTTTTACTTAACTCTTCTTTCTGCAACTTCCCTTTTTCTTTCTCAAGATCAGTTGTCTTTTGTGCTATCTCTAACTCACTTACTTGCTCTTCCATCGGATCTGTTACTTCTTTCCCAGCTCCGCTATCTTTCGCTTTCTTAATTTCTTTCTTCAGCGAATCAATCTTCTTTTTCCCTTGATCATAACGCATATCTGCCATCTTCTGATCAAGCTCAGCTTGCTTCATTTGAAGATTAATCTCTTCATTATCATAAGAGAATAACTTCGCACCTTTCTCTACCTCTTGTCCTTCTTTTACCTCAATATCTTTCACTTTTCCTTTGGCCGGATCCGCATAAAAACTTTCAATATTCCCAGGCTTCACCTGACCAGAAATTAACTTCGTATTATTCAGCTTACGCTCCGTTACCTTCTCAAAACTTACAGCATCAGCCGATGTTGATGCCCCCTTCTTCTTCCCTTGCATTACAAAAATATTAATTGCTGCTACAATAACAATTAGTGCAATAACCCCGATAATAATCCATTTTTTCTTCTTGTTTGGAGTACGAACCGTATTTGGTACCATATTCTCGCTCCTTTTTATAACTTAATAGTTTAATATAAAAATTGTATAAAACTTTCTGAAAATGAATTACATATTATTACATTCTTTTTACAAAGTTTTACACATCCATTTATATTGTAACAAAAATTCCAATGATTAGAAATATGACATTATGTCTTTTAAGATAGATTTAAGGAAAGATTATAGTAATATAAGAAAAGCTATCGTTTATTAATAAACTACTTACCAAGATAAATTCTTAAAATCATTTTCCTAATTGCACCACTGTCATTTTTGTCATATATATTTGACATTTAATTTATTCAATTATAAAATGTCACATATACATGACATTCTGGTACACAAGGTCTACAACTATTAATAGGAGGTTTATATTTGAATAACGTTAAACAATATCGAAAATCTGAAGGTCTATCGCAGCTAGAATTAGCTAAAAGAGTTAAAGTGGCGAGACAGACAATAAACTTAATTGAAAACAATAAATATAATCCCTCTTTAGCCTTATGTATCGAATTAGCAAAAACACTAAAAACAGATTTAAACAGTTTATTTTGGGAGGGAGATTAAATGATGAAAATTGAATGGAAAGAAAGAGTTTATAATAGTTTTGTTGGAACAATGAGTGAGCGAGATGAATATCAAAAACAAGAAATCAATAAAGAATTATCTGTAGCTGGAATTGGTTTATGGTGGTTAAATATGTTGGTCATGCTTATTATGTTACTTGTTGATACTATGAACCATACAATATCTATAGGAACTATATTAGTTTTTCTATCTAATATGATTTATGCTAATTATTTAGCCTTTAAATTTAAGAAAAAAGGTTTAAGTGATACTGAATGTGCAACACAAGAAGAATATTTGCAACACAAGAAAAAATTAAGAAAAGCTGGCTTAAAAGCAGGTTTGCTTTGGGGCTTTCAAATGTTTGTTTTTATGAATTATATCCTTCCCTATGTAGGTTCGGAGGAAATCTCTATTTCTTTATTTAAAGTTGTAATTTTCATCTGTGGCGGGGGATTTTTTGGTCTAACTATGTACGTAATTGGTTTATTAAATCTAAAAAAATTATATTAATTAATAAAAATCATTTACATATTAAACTGCAATTTTACATACTGATTTTCCTCGTATAAAAATATAAAAGCTATCCAGCATATAAACTGGATAGCTTTTTAAGATGAAATATTATGCTACTTTAGAAGCTTTTCTCTCATGTCCTATTTGAACAATCAATAAGAATATTGTTGATAAAATACCACCTGCTAACAGTAACATGAAGCAACCATCCCAGCCAGAACGATCAACAATAATACCAATTGCGGCGTTTGCTATGAAACTTCCTCCAACATAACCGAACAGACCACACATACCAACTGTCGTACCTACTGCAAATTTCGGTACTAATTCCATTGCACTTAAACCGATTAAGAATTGTGGTACATAAATTAAACAACCGATAATAGAAACTGCAATACTCACAACTATAATATTAGTTGCTTGCCAATACACGATTGTTCCAACAACAACCCCAGCCATACTTATAACACATAACGGCATACGTTTCCCTTTGAATAATTTATCACTTAAAAAACCGACAATTAAAGAACTTGGAATCGCTGCTGTTTCAAATATTGAATACGCAAAATGCGCCTCTGTTTTTGTAAAACCTTTAACTGTTGTTAAATAAATTGGTACCCAGTTAATAACACCGAAACGAATTAAGTAAACAAATGCATTCGCAATACATAAGAACCATACAAATTTATTTTTCACTACATACTTCATTAAGATTTCTTTTGGTGACATCTTGTTAGCGTTATCTACTTTTTCAAGCTCTTCATAGTCATTACGATATTCATCAATTGGCGGAAGACCTTCTGATTCTGGTGTATCTTTCGCATTAATCCAAACAAGAACTGCAATTACCATTGCGATAATCGCTGGGAAAATAAATACGCCACCTTGCCAATGACTTTCCCCAAAAATACCTACACCAATTCCAATGAATGGCGGAACAAGTAGTGCTCCAACGTTATGTGAAATATTCCAAAGACCTGTTTTCGTACCGCGTTCTTTCTTTGAAAACCATTTCGTCATAACGATACTACAAGGTGGTGCACCCATACCTTGCACAATACCGTTTAGAACAAGTAATGTTAAAATCATCCCAAAGGAAGATGCATAGCCGAAACAAATATTAACAAGTCCAGATAAAAATAAACCTACTGCAATAAATCGTTGAGCAAATGCCTTATCAGATAAATTACCCATAAAGAATTTACTAAGTCCGTAAACAACAGCCATTACTGCACCCAATAACCCAATTTGTGTAGTGCTAAATCCGAACTCATCAACTAAATATGTAGTAGATAAATTAAAATTACTACGAACTAAATAATAAGCAGCATATCCAACTGAAATTCCGATTAACACACGAATACGTAGTAATCGATATACACGATCGATCATATCCGCTGGCAATCTTTCAATTGCAGGTGCTGGCTTGAGCCATTTAAACATATTCTTTCGTCTCCTTTTCTCACTTCTGAGAGAGACGTTGTCTATTCCATATCTCGATTATTCCACTATTTGATATATGTTGGTTCGTTCTTCTAACCGGCTGTCCTTCTATTTCTTTCTCGTTCTTCGCAAACATCGTTGGCACGCCAAACGAAACCTTTTCTAAAATGTGACCCGCTTCTTCTGATAAACAATAATCAATAAATAAATCCGCAATAATACCATTCGGTGCACGCTTTAGTTTCGAAATCGCATTAACAGATAGCCCTGTTTGCTCAGGTACGATACTTACAACTGGAAAGCCTTGTTTTTGAAGCATTCTTTGATCTCCCATGAAATTGATGCCTATCATATACTCACCACTCGCAACAAGCTCTACTGGCATGTAACCATTCACCGTTACTTCACCAACTTGCCCTGCAAAGTTCTTAACATATTCTTTTGCTTCCTCTTCACCTACAGTATCAATAAGTGATTGAAAAAACGTATAGGCTGTTCCTGAAACATTTGGATCTGGCATAACAATCTGTCCCTTATATACTATATTTAATAAATCTTGCCACCTTGATGGATAAGGAAGTCCGAGCGGTGCTATTTCTTCGTTCCACCGCTCTTTATTGATTGCAATTGCCAGCTTCTCTACTTCATAACCGTACCAATAACCGTCTTTATCTTTCACAGTTTTTGAAATACGGTTCGCATGCTGACTCGTAACAGGAATAGATAGATTTTTTTGCTTCATCATTTGATGCGCGTCTACCGTACCGCCAATAATAATATCCGCTTTCGGATTTCCAGCTTCCTCTTCTACCCTCCGAAGAAGCTCTTCTGTCGAAAGACGAATAAATTCATACGTACAGCCGCGTGGTTTACAAAATGATGAAAGCAACGCTTCCCCAACTTCCTCGCGAGCCGCTACATACGCAACAAGATGACGATCATTCAAAATAGGGAGACCACTTTTATTATATTTAATAGAGGTCGTATCTCGAGAGCAACTAGACATCGCTCCTCCAATTACTAGCAAAAAGAAGAAAAAGGCTATCTTTCTCATGACACATTCTCCTTTACAAATACATTTGCGAGGGAGCTTTTCATATACATGACATTCCCATTATTATCACCGAGATATTGCACAACAAAATACGATGGATACACAGAAATAGTAAGAATGTCTTCACGCTCATTCTTTATACGCTTACCAGATTTATAAGCGGTAACATAAGCGATCGGTTCATTCTGTGATTGTAATAACTTCTGAATTTCTCCGTAATCTGTAATTTGCTTTGCATACCGAATCGAATCAAGTATGTGCGTAACATTCACCGCACGTTCTACATCACCTTGGCGTACTATGACATCCTGTGCTGACGCAAAAAAATCATGAATACGTTCCGGTGTGTAATACAGGCTTAACAAATACGTTTGCAATACTGAAATCATTGGATCCGTACCATTCTTTCCGTACATATCAGCCCCGTACTGGAACAAGTCACCTACTGCAAAAGTACGTTTCTGACCATTCAAGTACGTTACTTCTCCAGTAAATACTTGTTCTTGATTCTTAGCTTCACTCGGATTGATTTGAATTCGGTCAAAGAATGAAACAATCGTATGCAAACGAACTTCATCCGTTATAACAATTTCTCCCCACTTTTCATGCCTAACCTTCATTTCAGTAGGCAGGGATTCATTCACTCTTTGTAAAACAGCTTGTTTGTCATTCACAATTGTGATCCGATTATATATTTGCTTCTCCATCACATAAAACAAAATAAGAGAAACAATGATACAAAAGACAAACATAAGAATTTGAAATGATAGCCTTTTCATTTCTGCCTACCTCCAAGATAAAAAAACGTTGTTTCGAAAATACCGCATAATTGTTTCATAAATGTATCATTTAACCGCTTTCAAGTTTTTTATGTCTTCCATCCGTCTCGGAAGTAAGAATGTAATAAATATGGTAGTACCAACCTCTTCACTACTCTCAATCCGCATACTTCCGCCCTGCTTATTCATAATCTCCTGACAAATATACAAACCATACCCATTCCCGTAACTAGAAGAAAGTACCTTCCCTTCTGGCGATTCATTCCACTCTGCCAGCACCCCTTCATCGATACCAATGCCATCATCATGAACAAACACCTTCGCCTCACGCTCATTTACAATGACATTCATACGAATTTGCGTAGCATCGCTATATTTTATCGCATTATCAAGCACATTTAAGAAAATCTGTTTCGTCTTATCGAAATCGGCAACAACATATACATCTGTTAACTCATTAATAACTTCAATCTCAAACTTCTGCAGACGAGGTTTCACGATTGAAACTGCTTCTTCGGCTAACTCCTTTATATTCACAACTGTAGGTGATATTTCAAACGTACTCGTACCGTACTTTGAAGACTTAAGTAATTCCTCTACAAGTGATAATAAACGCTCACTTTCTACAGCTACATAACGCAAGCTCTCCTGTACATCTTCCTTCGCCTTTAACTTCGGAATTAAATCCACATAGCCAATAATCGCCGTTAGCGGTGTTTTTAGCTCATGCGTAATACGGTCTAAGAAATCTTTCTGCTTCTCTTTCTCTTCCTTCAATTGCTTAATATGTAGTTCAATCCCATCAGCCATCGCATTAAAAGACGCTGAAAGCTGCGCAATTTCCACATATTCATTTAACTCAATCTTACTTTTATAATCACCATTCGCAAGCCGGTGCGCCATTTGTCTTAACTGATCAATCGGCTTATGAAGAGACTTTGCCAAACGAATTGCAAAGAAAATACCTGCAGCTACGAGACAAAGAGACGTCATTAAAAACGTCCAACCAACATTTGTTAAAACTTCCTTCTCACCCGTTAACTCATTTATAAAACGAACACTACCAATGACATCGTTTCCATAATAAACCGGGCTTGAAAACAAAAGAATTGGAGCTGGGTCTCCCTCTTCAAACACATAAGATTTCTTTCCCTTCAAGGAACTCTCGATATCAATATTCCGATGAAGAAGCGCTCCCTTTTGCGTATCCGCCACAACATCTCCATTCTTCCCAATCATCTGTACACGGACATCCATGCGCTTCGCTAAATACGAAGCAATTAAAAGTGAATTCGGACCGAGCGTCTCTACCTCTGCTTCCTTCTCTAAATAATTCATCGTATAAATTTGTGCTTCTACACTTAACTTTTCTAAAGAATTTGCCGCATTATGATACATATTCTTTTCTAACGTAATATAAACAACTGCGTACAAAAGAACAAAAATCGGGATTAATAGTCCAACGATTCCAAACACCATATTTCTTTTTAAAGACATACCATCACCACTTAACAATCCAGTTTATAGCCAACGCCATAAATCGTCTTAATATATTCCCCGCTCTTCCCGAGCTTCTTCCGCAGTCTTTGTACCATAATATCAACCGCTCTCGTATTTCCGATATACTCAAATCCCCATACTTTCTCAAGTAACTCATCTCTCATAAATACACGTTGCGGATTTGAAACAAACAACTGACATAAATTAAACTCTCTGTACGTTAACTGAACCTCTTGTCCACTCACATGCACTTTTCTTTCCTTAGGACAAATCGTTATCTCTCCCGCCCCGATTACTTCATGGCTTACCGTTACCTCTTTCTTCTTCACGCGGCGCGTCATATTCTTAACCCGAAGAATAAGCTCCGCATAATTAAACGGCTTCGTCACATAATCATCTGCACCAAGTTGCAAGCCAAGCAATTTATCATTCATCTGACTCTTCGCAGTTAACATGAGCACTGGAATATCCCGATCCTTCTCCCGGAACAAACGAAGTAACTCATACCCATCTGTATCTGGAAGCATAACATCCAAAATCAAAACATCCGGCCCTTCCTTCCATCTCTCTAAAGCTTCTCTCCCGTCAGCCGCCGTAAGCACTTCATATCCTTCCATCTCAAGCTGCATCCGAATCAAATTACGAATACTCGACTCATCATCCACTACAAGTATTTTCATTGTTCTCCTCCTTCCATCCTGTATTATAGTACAGTTTAGTATAGCAAAAATCTTATAAAAAAAGAGAGGGTATTGTCGAACATATGTTGAACGACAATACCCTCTCCTTCACTTATTAGTCTTACTTATCATACCCATTAGGTTTCTTCTGATGCCAATTCCAAGCATGCTCAATGATTGTCTTCACATTTACATACTGAGGATCCCAACCTAACTTCTCTTTCGCTTTCTGAGAAGAAGCAACTAAACGTGCTGGATCTCCCGCACGGCGCGGTGCTACTTCAGCTGGAATTTCATGATTTGTAACTTCACGAACTGCATCAACGATTTCTTTTACACTGAAACCATTACCATTTCCTAAGTTATAGAAATCACTTTCTCCGCCGTTCTGCAAGTCTTTAAGACCTAAGAAGTGAGCCGCTACTAAATCTTCAACATGAATATAATCACGGATACAAGTACCGTCTGGTGTATGATAATCATCACCAAACATCATAATTTTCTCACGTTGACCTAACGCCACTTGCAATACAAGAGGAATTAAATGCGTCTCTGGACGGTGATCTTCCCCAATAATACCATTTGGAGTTGCACCAGCCACATTAAAGTACCTGAAAATCTTATAACGTAAATTAGAAGCTTGGCTATACCAATGAAGCATCTTCTCGATTGCTAACTTCGTCTCTCCATACGTATTCGTTGGATTTGTCATCGTTTCCTCAGTAATAAGGTCTACATCTACCTCACCATACGTCGCCGCAGTAGAAGAGAAAATAAACTTATCTACCTTAAACTCATCCATTACCTCTAATAAGCAAAGTGCACCATACACGTTATTATTATAATATTGCAGAGGCTTCTCCATACTAACTCCAACTAAAGAATCAGCCGCGAAATGCATAACCGCCTCAATATTTTCTTGTGTAAACACATCTCTTAAAAATGCTTTATCACGAAGGTCGCCATTATAAAACTTTGCACCTTCCGTAATTGCATCTTCATGACCCGTTTGTAAGTTATCTACTACTACTACAGATAAACCTTCGTCTACTAATTTTTTCACAGCGTGAGAACCGATGTATCCAGCTCCGCCGCAAATTAGGATTGAACTCATTGTCTTCCTCCTACTATATATTAGGATTTCTTATTCACTCTCTTATTATAAAAGGTATACGATTGCTCGTATACCTTTTGTGTACCTTTACTTAGCAACGAAATAATCCGTTACATATTGTGCCCAAACTTCGTGGCCTTTAGCACTTGGGAAACCAAACTCTTCTGTTAAGTACGGCAGGATAGCCTTCGTTGATGCATCAGGCCATGCTCCCCAATGATCCACATATGTATAACCATTTTGTGTCGCAAATTGCTTTAACGCCTCAATTGCTTTTGGATAATTCTTCGCACCATACACTGGGTTTGGTGGTTGAATCATAATTGTAGCACCCTTTGCGCTAGTAGAAAGTGCTTGTACAAACTTCTGTGTACTCGCAACAGAGTTTCCATTACCAGTTTTACCATTGTCAGTAATAAACGGTGGCTCAAATAAGATCACATCTGGCTTTTCTTTCGCAATCTCTTTATCACGTTTATTCGCAATCAACTCGTCTGTACTTTCACCCTTATATTCTTTTACCGTCACATTCCATAAACCTTTACCATAAGAAGCATCTAGGTTAGCCGTTAACTTAGCTGCCCAAGCATCTTTTGCAGATGAAGAAGCTTCATCACCAACAATAACAAGGTTTACTGCCTTTTTATCCTCAGCGGCTTTCTTTAACTTCTCTTTCACTTCATCTGGTAAATTCTTCGCATATGCTTCATTAAAAGATGCTTTCGCATCTTGTTTCTTCTCTGATTTCTTCGTTCCACTATCTTTAACTTCAGACTTCGTTTTCGTTACTTCACTCGTCTGTCCTGTTGCATTCGCAACCTTCTTATTCCAGTATAATTTACCGCTCACAACCGAAGCGACAAACAATACAAAAATAACTAGGACAAGTACTGCCTTCTTATTCATCGATTCACCTCATCTATTATTCTCACAACATATAATACTAATATAAATTCACGCAAAAATAAACCCAACTCCTACCAAAGGAGTTGGGTTATTCCATAATTACTTAATCACTTCAAGATGTGATCTTAACTTATTCGTAATATCTTGTTTCGCTGCATCTGGAACATAGTAATACCAAATACCATCAGCGGCTTTGTGGCCGTCACCTGGGATTTGGATTTCTTCACTATTTTCCATGCAATCTTTATAGTTCTTTTGAATATCAAACATTTGATCCTGAGTTAAACTTGTTTTAACATTTTTCTCAATTGCTTTTAACACATCACCGTAACTAGCTAGAGAAGATACACTTGCACCTTTTTTAATTACAGCTTGGATGACTTGGCGTTGGCGCATTTGACGACCGAAGTCACCACGTGGGTCTTCGTAACGCATACGGGAATATCTTAATGCTTCTGTACCATTAAGATGTATATTCCCTTTAGCGAATTGTGATCCTTCATATTTGAATGCTAAATCGTTATTAACATCTACTCCACCAACTGCATCGACAACATCTTTAAAGCCGGCCATGTTCACTTCAATATAGTGATCGACTGGTACATCAAGGAAGTTTTCCACCGTTTTGACAGCCATATCGATTCCACCAAAAGCGTATGCATGATTAATCTTATCCTTTTTGCCTTTACCTACAATTTCTGTATATGAATCACGTGGAATACTAGTGATTTTCATAGACTTTTTTTGTGGGTTTAGTGTGAATAGCATCATTGAATCTGAACGCCCTGTCTCTTCCGCTCTTTGATCCACGCCCATTAACAAAATAGATATTGGCTTATTATCAGCGACATCTACTTTCTTATCACGTTTTTCAGACTTATCACGATCTAATGGCTTATGTACTGCATCTAATGTATTTGATACATTAGAATAAACATAGTATGCATATGCCCCCCCTGCGATCACTAGAAAACCTATTATACCTAAAACCCAAAATAAAATTTTCTTTTTCATATTTTTTACCTTCTTTAATTTTTATTTATAACTAATTATGCATTATTGCTATTCACCATATTACAACAAATACATTTATAAATAAAAGCTTTTTTATTCCTTATGATTGTAACGAAAGTTCACTTTTTATTTGAGTAGTTGATATATCTTCAGTTCTTGGTAAATAAACCACTTCGCAATGTTCTTTTAAAAAATCAAATTTCCCTTCCCAATCATCACCCATAACAAATACATCAATTTCATACTTTATGATATCTTCAATCTTTTGTTCCCAAGTATTTTCCGATATTACTAGGTCTACATATCTAATGCTTTCCAGTAGCATTTTTCTCTCTTCAAATTTAAAATAAGATTCTTTTCCTTTTAATGCATTAAATTCATCTGTTGATAATCCAACTATTAAATAATCACCTAGATCTTTTGCTCGCCTTACTAAATTTATATGACCATAATGTAGTAAATCAAATGTTCCATATGTCAAAACTCTTCGCATTATAAAAGTTTCACTCCTATTACTAAATTTCTTATATGCATGATTTTTTATTAAAAGAATTTAATATACCCCTCTTATTTCCCCTTATATTTAGAATTAGGATTTTTATAAAATAATAGAATTAAAATAATTCATCACTCATTTGATAATGTTTTATACTGATTAACAAAGTACCCCTTATATTCACCAGATACAATTGCCTTCCACCATTCTTCATTATCTAAATACCACTGAATTGTTTGAGCAATTCCTGTTTCAAATGTGTAAGTTGGTTTCCAGCCTAATTTCTCTAATTTTGTTGGGTCAATTGCGTAGCGCTTATCGTGGCCTAGTCGATCTTGAACAAACTCAATTAGTTCTTCTGATTTACCAAGCGTACTAATGATAGTTTTTACTACCTCTAAATTTGTACGCTCATTATGTCCACCAACATTATAAACTTCTCCATTTACACCCTCATGCATAACTAGATCAATTGCGGCACAATGATCAATAACGTGTAACCAGTCGCGAATATTTTTACCGTCCCCATATACAGGAACCTTTTCATCATTCAATACACGTGAAATTGTTAATGGAATTAATTTTTCAGGGAAATGGAATGGTCCATAGTTGTTTGAGCAACGTGTAATGTTAACTGGTAAACCGAATGTCTCATGATACGCTCGAACTAATAGATCAGAAGAAGCCTTACTTGCACTATATGGGCTATTTGGTTGTAAAGGTGTATCTTCTGTAAAGAATGTAGTTGGATCAAAATCTAATTCACCATATACTTCGTCTGTTGATACGTGAACGAATTTAGTAATACCATACGCCTTTGCTGCATCTAATAATACTTGTGTTCCTAATACATTGGTACTAATAAATACTTCAGGTTCAGCAATAGAACGATCCACATGACTCTCTGCAGCAAAATGCACAACATAATCAAATTTTTCTTGTTCGAATAGTTGGTTTACCGCTTGACGATCTACGATATCAACCTTAGCGAATGAATAGTTATCTTTGTTCTCAATATCTTTATGCTTTGTTAAATCTCCCGCATATGTCAATACATCTAAATTTACAATATGATAGTCTGGGTATTTATTTACCATATACTGTACAAAGTTTCCTCCTATAAAACCTGCGCCACCTGTTACTAATAATTTCTTTTTTCTCATCTTATTTCACCTCTTGCTGTAATTGTGTAATATAATGTTTTGTCGCTTTCTTCCAATCTTGTAATGGCTCAAATCCATTATCAATTAATTTTTTCTTAGACATACGTGAATTTTTAGGACGTACTGCACGAGTAGGATATTCTTCCGTTGTAATGCTATTTACTTTCACATCTTGCCCTGCTATTTCAAAAATTTCTTGCGCAAATTCAGCCCAACTACAGAAACCTTCATTTGTAGCATGATATGTACCATATTTCTCTGTTACAACCATATCAACTAACAAACGAGCTAAATCATACGTATAAGTTGGTGATCCTATTTGGTCTCCCACAACATTCAGTTCATTACGTGTTTCACCTAAACGAAGCATCGTTTTAATGAAGTTATTTCCATTAATACCGAATACCCATGAAATACGCACAATAAAGTTGTTATCTATTAAGCTTCTAACTACTTTTTCTCCCTCATGCTTTGTTAAACCATAGTACCCAACCGGATTAGGCGCATCAGTTTCTACAAATGCATGAGTTCCTTCTCCATCAAACACATAATCTGTACTAATATAAACAAATTTAGCATTTAATTTTTTTGCTGCTGTAGCAAGGTACTTTGTACCTTCTACATTCACATTCCAACAAAGTTCTTTATCATCTTCAGATTTATCAACAGCTGTATATGCTGCACAATGAATAATTGCATCTGGTTTTACTTTATCTACAAATTCATAAACTGCAGCTTCATTTGTAATATCTAAATCTTCTATTCCAATACCTTGCATTTCTAGCCCTTGCTTCTCTCCACGTTTTACTACGTCATATCCAAGCTGACCATTATAACCGGTTACTAAAATTTTCATTTTTTTACTCCCCGTATATAAAGTTATTTTCTGCTTCTTTTAGTGAAGGTGCTTTTTCATCTTTTTCAGATAACACTGGTTGAATTTCCATTGGCCACTCAACACCAACTTCAACATCGTTCCAAACGATTCCTCGATCACATTCAGGAGCATATAATTCATCAACTTTATACTGAACTTCAACATCGTCTGTTAATGTCATAAATCCATGTGCAAATCCTTTTGGAATTAGTAATTGTTTTTTGTTTTCAGCACTTAATTCAATACCGAACCACTGACCGTATGTAGGACTTCCTTTACGAATATCTACTGCTACATCAAATATTGATCCATGTGTACAACGTACAAGCTTAGTTTGTGCTTTAGGGTTTAATTGATAGTGTAAACCACGAAGTGTTCCCTTTGTTGCTGAAAATGATTGATTATCTTGTACAAATTGTAGATCAATTCCTGCTTCTTTCATCGCTTGGTCACTATATGTTTCCATAAACCAACCACGATGATCTCCAAACACTTTCGGTTCAATTACTTTAACACCTAATAAGTTTGTATCTAAAACTTTCATTATGTTCACTCCAAATTAGTATTTAATACTGCCATTTGCTACTTTTAATAAATATTGGCCATAGCCATTTTTAGAGCACTGATCACCTGATTCAATTAAAGTTTCTTTATTAATCCAACCATTAATAAATCCAATCTCTTCAAGTGCTGCAATTTTAATCCCTTGATGTTCTTCAACTGTTTTTACAAAGTTTGTTGCATCTACAAGACTTTGGTGCGTACCCGTATCTAGCCATGTATAACCACGACCTAATAATTCAACTTCTAACTCACCACTATGTAAATATGCTTCATTTATAGATGTAATTTCTAATTCTCCACGTGCCGATGGTTTAACATTTTTTGCAATTTCAACTACACGATTATCATAGAAATATAGACCAGTAATTGCATAATTAGATTTTGGTTCTTTCGGTTTTTCTTCTACACTCAATACTTTTCCGTTCTCATCAAATTCAACTACACCAAAACGTTCCGGATCATGTACATGATAACCAAATACTGTAGCTCCGCTTTCTTTCTGAGCTGCTCGTTGTAACATTTTTCTCATTCCACTACCATAATAAATGTTGTCCCCTAACACCATCGCTACAGAATCATCACCAATAAACTCTTCACCAATAATAAATGCTTGTGCTAGTCCATCTGGACTTGGTTGCACTTTATATTGAAGAGAAATACCAAATTGAGATCCATCTCCTAACAAAGATTCAAAACGTGGCGTATCCTCTGGTGTTGAAATAATTAAGATTTCACGAATTCCTGCTAACATCAATGTAGATAGTGGATAGTAAATCATCGGTTTATCATATATTGGTAATAATTGTTTACTTGTTACCATTGTTAATGGGTAGAGACGTGTACCACTACCACCTGCTAAAATTATTCCTTTCACTTCTTTTCCCCTCTCAGACCTTTATTTTTCAAATTATTAATTATATTTACAACTCGCATACTATTTCTATTATCTACATAACTAAAATGTTTCGCTCTCACTAAACTTCTTTCTAGTTTATAATTATCATGACCATTTATTAATTCCGATAGCGCAACTTCAACCTCTTCCCAGTTTTTGCATTTTATACCAGGGGTTACATCCTCATAATCTTCATATAGTTCACGACTACTATTTTTATATTCCTGTAAATCAAATGGTGTAAATACTATAGGTCTATCTAATAATAAATAATCAAAATATACACTAGAATAATCCGTTAATAAAATATCTAGGTGCGGTAAAAGAATATTGACATCACTAACTTCTTCTCCCAAGAATATCAATCGAGAATTAAAATTATTAACTTTAAAATTATTTCTAACCATATCTATAAAATGTAACTTTACCAAAAGGATGCAATTTTCTTCCTCTAAAAATCGCTCCAATTTTTCCCTATCCTCATTTTTTAATAGATTGAATTGACCATTTCTAAAAGTAGGCACATAACCAATTATTTTATTACATTTATATTTTTCTCTTAACTCACTTATCATTTTAATTTCAGGAATATTTTTCTCAAAAAGAATATCATTTCTCGGATATCCAGTAACATATATATTATCTTCTGCTATATTAAAAGCTGAATGAAAATATTTTGATACTAAAGGACTTGTAGAAATCATAGCATCCCATTTTTCATTAGTATAAGGGAAAACTATGCTTTTAATGTGACCAACCAAATTTTTTTGTTTCCCTTGTGGATAAGAAAATTTATCGTCATAGCCAATCTTTTTTAAAGGAATACCATGCCAGAGCTGAACTTTCTTAGCCCTATATAACCCTAATGGATTTACATCTACTAACCCTGATGAAAAAATTGCTACAGATGCTCTACAAGAATACCAATATCCCAAAATAGAATTTATTAAATATACCCTTTGTCCCTTAGATCTTAATTCCATTAAGACTTCTTGATTATGAGTTAACCATATTGGTATAATATTATCTTCATTTGTAACTATATACTCAAATAAATATTTACTATTATCAGAATATCTTTCACCATACCACGCACCCATGACCCATATCTTAGAAGATTTAGGAACTAAAAAAGATAACATAAAGAATGGATATTTCAGTATAATAGATAAAAAATTCAATATTTTACTTTTTTTCATATTATCTCCTTTTCACTCCTCGCATTTTAATCGATAAAAATATCATTAAAGGAGTAGCGACTATTATCCATATAATAATCCGTATAAAAATATTATAGTGAATTAAATATGCAAAAGATAAAATTAATAAAACAACATATAAAATTAAAAGAAGTATATTTTTTTTATCCAAAAATACACTTCTAATTAATCGATATACAGCCACAAAATATAGCATATTTAAGAAAAAGACTGTAATCATTCCTGACAACAAGGCACCCTTCAATCCAAATCTAGGTATTAATAGCACATTACAAAGTACATTAATCAACAATGATAAGGTTACTCCTAACGCCCTTAGCCCCTGCTTGTTCGAAATCGTCAAAACTGCACCATGAGTAGCGGCAAAGTAACGTAAAAATAATGTAACAGCAAACCCATATAATAATGGAATTGTACTTATAAATGATTCACCATACATAATATTTATAATTAAATCTGCAAAATTAATGACTCCTATCGATAAGAGTCCACCAACTAAAAGCATATAAGTATTCATTTGAGTACCTAATATAATCAGTTTTTCACTGGATTCTACTTTAGATAAACGCGTAATATAAACATTAGTTAGGGCATCACTAAATATTAAACCTGCTGTTAAGATTTTTATACCAGCTTGATATAAACCAAGTCCCGTGTTACCAATATAGTACTGTACAACAATAGTATCTACTTGAAAATATAATGTTCCTATTGCTAAGTGAATTGCATACGGGAAGTTTTGCTTTAAATTTAATATTATTTTTTTTATTTTTATATGTTTTATCGCTATTTTCCCTACATATTTAATGTAGACTCTATACGCATATACAAAGTTGAATAAACGTGAACATATGAAAGCAACTGCTACCATAGTTTTATCCGCATTCATATATAGGGATATCATAACTACCAATATATGCACTATATTCCCATAAAGATTAATTTTTGCCTCCACATTAAAATAAGAGAGGCTTCTCAAAGGTAAACATAAAAATGTACCAAAACTCCAAAATATGTGAGATACTAGCAATAAAAAGAATATTTTAAAATTTCCTTCGCGCCATTCAAAAGTATATAAACTTAAGTAACTTAAAATCAGTAAGAATATGGTTAAAATTACTTTAGAATAAAATGCTTCATTAACATATTCTTTAATTTTATTTGGTTTTTTACTTATATCTTTAACTAATTTTAAACCAAAGCCATAGTCTACAATGACTACTAGTATTGCACCAATAGTAAAACAAAACATAAATTGACCAAATCCCTCTACTCCCCATGTCCTAGCTAAAACAATGAAAAGCAAAGTATTGGCCATTATCCTAACAAACATCGTTACCATCATATATAATGAATCTTTAATCATGCTAACATTCCTTATAATCTTTATTTAAAACTGTATCATAAGCAGATAAAGTTACACCCGAAATATAATCCCAGTTATAAAAATTATCTATGTCTTTCTTTAATTCACTCACTTTTTTCTCATTAATATTCTGTAATGCATTTAATGCATGCTCTATAGATACTTCATCATTAGGCGAGCAATAAATAACATTATCTTTAAAATAACTTTTAGTAAATCCTGAATTAGTCATTACAACGGGTATTTCAAAAATACCTGCCTCTAATCCTATTAATCCAGTTGTCTCAAACCAACTTGCATGCACTAGGCCCCTTGCTTTAGACAAATGTTCAAACAATACTTCTTGTTTTACCTCACCTATATACTGAACCTGCGGATCCAGATTAACATTTGTAATGAAATCTTCAACATAATTATGATGATTATTATTAGTTGCACCAAAAAATAATAATTGATACCCATCCTTATATAAGACGGATTGTTGAAAAGCTTTTAATATTAAACTTTGATTTTTTAGTGGTTCTATTCTCCCAATACATACTATTTTCTTATCTTTTTGTTTCCTCACACCTTGAACTATGTTAAAAATATTATTATCTACACCATTAGGAATAATTTGGATGAAGGGGGGCGATTTTAAATCATTTTCCTTTAATATATAATCCTTTTCCATTTGAGAATTTGGCAAGATACCATCTACTAAATTAAAGATTTTTTTTCTTTTTATCCTATACCCCTGTGCTAATAAAGACAAATTAATTCTTTTATTTAATAGTAAATCTTTAATAAAATTATTAATTGTCATATAAAATTGATATGACAAAAATGAAAATAAAAATTTCTTTTTCTTATCAATACCAGCTTCCAACATATTTTTCAAATAAAAATCAGGATGATATATAGGAGTTAAAACCACTTTCTTCCCCAAATTCTTTGCTATTTTAATATTACACAATGTTTCAGCCACGTTGTATGAGTTAAATATATGGACAATATCATATTTATTACTCTTCAAATCCATGGGCCCGGAATAAAATTCTACTTCAACATTTTTCCCTCTTAATTCCCTTGCAGTATTTTCAATTTGTACCGTATCCCCTCCCCTTTTGGTAAATAAATCACTCCTACTCATATATAATACTTTCATTTGATACGCTCTCCTCAACAAAATAATTAAGCCTTACATTTTTTCAATAAAAAAATCACATTTCTAAATAATTTTAATGTGACTTTTTTTAAAAATAAAAATCGCTCTTCTGCATATTTATTAAGATAATAATCTTCACTTTCAAGCATATATTTATACTTTATTAGGCCTAATCTACTAGTTGTTCCACCATCTTCATGAATAACACTAACGTTAGGTAATAGATATATCTTTTTATCTATTGCTCTTATTTTTTGCGCTAAAATCAGTTCCTCTTCATATAAAAATGTATTTGGATCAAACATTTTAACCCGTTCGAAAATTTCTCTTTTCATCATAAAAGCTGCTCCTGAAAATAATTCTATTTCAGTTGGACTATCCATCATTTGAACATCATAAAAATATTCTTGATAAGTTTTTGTTTTTGATAATAAGCGTTGTAATGGACTATACACAACAAATCTATGTATTATTTTTGTTTCTTTTCTAGCACACCATTTTTGAATACTTTGATCTTCATTTAGTATTTTGGGAGTAACTAGCCCTATATCATCATTAAGAGATAAAAAATCTGCCATTTCCTCAAAAATTGAAGCTTTTAAAATTATATCGTTATTTAATATAGTAATATATTCACATTCTTCCTTTATACATTCCTCTATTCCTAAGTTATTCCCTTGTGCATATCCTAAATTAATATCACTCTCAATTACTCGGAATAAAGATTCAGGATACCTTGATAAATGTTCTTTTATTATCTTCACTGAATTATCTTCAGACCCATTATCAACTACATATAATTTATAAACGAACTTACTTCCAATATTATCCATTATATTATCTATTAAATTTATAGTTGCCAAAGAATTATTCCAATTTAAAATTACAATGCCTATTTTCCCCATAACATACTCCTTAAACTTTTATAATTTACTATCCATTCTTTTCTTTTCTTATAAACCTAAATAATAAGAAGAAAAATAACAACTGATACCATAATCTAGGCTCTATAAACAGGTTTTGAAATGCCATAAAAATATAAACTTGTGAATACACTAGATACATAATTTTACTCTTAATACTCTTATATGAATTAACATACATATATACTCCTATCATCGAAAACAGAACCATAGGAATAATTGCTAAATAATATCCAAAGTCCATACTAAAATCAACTAATGCAGTATGAACTGTAGCAAAACCGGCAACTGGATTACGCATTTCATTAACATATTCATATAAGGGATAATCAGCAAATATATTATTAAATTTTAAAATCCCCACAAATACTGGCCTTAACATAAACTTTCCATACTGGAAATCTGCAAATTGATAGTTGGCACTAATAAATCTATCTAAATTTTCTACAGACAATGCAAAATATCCATATAATATAGCAAAAACATCAAAAGGTCCTCCGTATCCATGAAAAGAAATTCCTTCTGAATAACTAATATCATACTTATATCCATGGGTCATTCTCAACTCACCAATAGCGGCCCCCAATATTACCATAATGGTAAAAACTATTCCAAATCTAAACATAAATTTCCTTTTATTTTTGGCAATAGTAAATAACAATCCCATTAAGGGTATTACTGCCATTACAATATCAAAACGCGCTAATCTAGTAACTGGTAATAACATTACTAAAATAATAAAGAATATATACAACCTCTTTTTCTCATTAAGGTATACCATGAACAATAATAAACTAACAACCGGAACAAAACTCCTCGTAATAATTGACAAAACACTTACAGAAACTGTATGAATATCTATTGAGCTATTAGTTAATAGTATAGGGAATATATACCCTGAAGAAATCTTATTCTCTAAGAAATACGCACCAACAACAATAAACATAAGAACTAATACAAAATTTTTATTAATTCTCATGCTTAGTTTTTCCAATTTTTCTTTTGAATTATTTAATACGTCTTTTTTATAACTTGCAAATATAAAAATTGACGGTAATATAACAAATGCTAACATACTATAAATTAATAAAACATATGTCAAATCTGTCCATTCATCCTGCTGTAATCCAGATAATTTAAAACTACTGAATAGTACTGGTAATATCCAAAAGAAACAAGTTAAACTCACTGGATTAAATAAATCTTTTGTATAACCTATGATCAAGATAGTCATTAATATACTTAGTGATATAACTAAATAAAATAGTAATTCCAATATTATATCCCTCACTAATTCATTTCATATAGGCTGATAACTTTTTCTTTAATTTATATGGAAATATTTTATGAATTTTCCCTAAACGATATGCTACCAGTTTTATACCTGATTCTATTAAAGCGTATATTATTAAATGATATTTTCTATTATCAATTAAATAAGACATTTGTTTTTTTATCATTTTAATACCTTCTTTTTCATTAGAAACATGCTCTAAAAGGTATTTCGTCTCCTCAAAAGCCATACCTATATCAAAATATCTTTTAAATTGTTGAATAAGCCCATAATTATGGGAATGAAAAACTTTAGCTTCTGCACAATAATAAACTTTTTTATTACTAAAAATCGATTTAGCTGCAAAAATCATATCCTCATTAAGGATAACTTTCGTTGGAAATTTTCCTAACTGTAAAAACCAATCCCTCTTATATGCACTACATACATTAGAATTAAAGAAAGCCTTTACTCCCATTTTTTCAATTAAATCCTTACTTTTTACTATCGAAATCTCCGGATAATTAAATGATCTAGCGAATTTTTCCAAAAGATTCGCATCTGCCCTTGGAATTTGCCTTGCATAACTTACAACTACCTCTTCATCTCCTAAGGAATCTACCAATTTGGATATTAATTGATTATCACAAGGTATAGCATCCTGTGTCATAAACAATAAAATATTCCCTTTCGCCAGTGAAGCCAAATAATTGCGTGTCCCTCCATGATCAAAGTCTTGATTATTAATTAATTTTACAATCGTTTCAGGGAATTTTTCCTCTATAATTGAAATCGTTCTGTCTTTAGATGCAGAATCTACAATGATAATTTCTAACTCTTGATTATTTCTTAAATCTTGATTATATAACCTAGTTAACAAATCATATATGTACGGTTCCGCATTATAGGTTGGTATTAATACAGAGATTTTATTCATCTATTTAATATGCTCCTTTTCTCATTATTACATGTACCATTGTTAAAAAGATTATTTTCATGTCAAACAAAATAGAGCAATTATAAATATAATGAAGTTCCAATTCTACTCTCTCTGGATACCCTACATCACTTCTACCACTTACTTGCCAATAACCTGTCAGACCTGGTTTTACAGATAAAAATTCATCTTTTCTTTTACCATACTCTATTAACTCTTCTTGTACTACTGGTCTTGGACCAACAAGGCTCATATCACCTTTTAAAACATTTAAGAATTGTGGAAGTTCATCTAAGCTAGTCTTTCTTAAAAATTGGCCTACTTTTGTTATACGTGGATCTTCACTTGGTTCTAATTTATAATTATTATCTATATATTTTTTATATAATACTTCATTACTTCTTAATTTCTCTTCTGCATTCACAATCATTGATCTGAATTTATAAATATGGAATTCTTTTCCATTCTTTCCCATACGAATCTGTTTAAAAAAGACAGGTCCTTTATTATCCCCTGTCATATATAAAATTGAAATTAAAAGAAAAATTGGAGAAAAGATTATCAATCCAACTATTGCCCCACTTAGGTCCATTACCCTTTTTAAACATAAATATATAACACTAGGTTCCCTTATTTCCAGCGTACTTTGTTCCAATGACTCACTTGCTATTTCACGATTCCCCAAATATATCACCTTTCCTTTATACAGTTACCTTTTCTCTTTTTATAACTTCATTCATGTAATTTATTAATTCTTCATTTAAATTTTCATGTTGAAGCGCCATTTCAATCGTCGTCTTAATAAATCCAAACTTTTCTCCAACATCATAACGAGTACCTTCAAAATCATAAGCAAATACACGTTGAATTTCATTCAAGCGCTGAATTGCATCTGTCAACTGAATCTCTCCACCCGCACCTGTTTGTTGGTTCTCAAGAAACGTAAAAATCTCCGGCGTTAATATGTAACGTCCCATAATCGCTAAATTAGATGGTGCTGTACCTTCTGCTGGTTTCTCCACAAATTGACGCACTTGATAACGACGATCGTTTTGTTCAACCGGATCGATAATACCGTAACGATGTGTTTCATTTTCAGGTACTGTTTGTACACCAATAACTGACGATTGTGTACCTTCATATTGATCCATCAATTGACGTAAACATGGCGTTTCTGCTTGTACAATATCATCACCAAGTAATACCGCAAATGGTTCATTTCCAATAAATTTACGTGCACACCATACTGCATGTCCTAGACCTTTTGGTTCTTTCTGTCTTATGTAATGAATGTTAATCTTTGAAGATGCTTGTACTTTCTCAAGCATTTCATACTTTCCTTTTTCTAAAAGGTTTTGTTCTAGTTCGAATGAATGGTCAAAATGATCTTCAATCGCGCGCTTTCCTTTTCCAGTCACAATAATAATATCTTCAATTCCTGATTCTATTGCTTCTTCTATTATGTATTGAATTGTTGGTTTATCAACAATAGGTAACATTTCTTTCGGCATCGCTTTCGTCGCTGGTAAAAATCTCGTCCCTAGACCAGCTGCTGGAATAATCGCTTTTCTTACTTTTTTCAATTTTAGTCCCCCTACATCCTTTTATTTATATGTAACAATAACAAAAACCCTACCTATAGAGTCATTATTATAACTCCATAGGTAGAGTTTCTATCATAAATAAAATTATGGGCATCTAACCCATCCTCACGCCATACTCCCGACGACAAGCGTCTAAGGTAGGTTGAAATGTAATTTCTACCCACAGCACGACCGAGTGCCTCCGTTGATAACGGTTAGGAGACATCACCTGGTTCTTTATTTAAAAAATACCGAACAATTTTTTACGGCGAATTTGTTCTGGATCTTCTTTATAAATTGCTTTCCCGCTAATGATTAAATACGGATTCTCTCTTAAATCATTCATAACACTTGTACCGAATTCTTTCTCTATTAGTTCATAGCTTTCTGCTAGATGAAATCCTCTTGATGTTGTGTTATGTGCATCTGATGCGATCATATGCGTTAAATTGTGTTCAACAAGTTGTAGTGAGAATTTTTTAATCTTTTTCCCGAATTTACCTAGGAGACTGCCTGCCGTCACTTGTGTTAATGCACCTTTATTGACGAGGTTATATAACTTATCTGGCCGCTCGATTAACTCGGCATTACGTTCCGGATGAACGATAATTGGAATCATTCCTTTTACACGTAGTTCATAAAATAGTTGTTCTGCATAACGAGGTACATGATTAGACGGAAATTCAATGAATATGTATTTGTTTGTTTCATTTAAAGTAACGATTTTACCAGCTTCATAGTCTTCTAATAAGTCACCATATAACCTGACCTCTTGCCCCGGTAAAATGGTAAGTGGAATATTATGTTTTTGCAGTTCATCATTTAGTTGTTTTACTTGATGAATAATTGAGGTACGTTCATTTATGTATTTTCCATTTTGATGGTGTGGTGTTGCGACAATTGTATGAATACCTTCCTCTATTGCTTTTTGTGCCATCACTAAACTATCTGTTACTGTCTGTGCACCGTCATCGATACCAGGTAAAATGTGACAATGTAAATCAATCATTTATGTCATCCTCCCTCTCTCATAGTAAGCTTTTTCCTCTTGAATATGAGACATCTCATATTCAAGAGGAAAAAGGAGATATGATAAAAACATATCTCGCTTTGAAATTAGTTTGCACCATAGTAATAATATAAGCCTTGTTCACGTTCACGATCATTCAGAACAACGCCTAACAGTTTACCTTTTGCCGATTCCAATAATCCTTTTGCCTTTACAGCTGTTTCTTTCTCTGTCGATTCACTACGAACGACAAGAATAGACGCATCACATACATTCGCCATAATTTGTGCGTCAGTTACAGCTAAAATTGGTGGTAGGTCAAAGATAACTAAATCATAAAGGCTATATGCTTGTGCAAGTAGTTCTTGCATCGATTTTGAGCCTAACAATTCTGCTGGATTCGGCGGAATTGGCCCACACGCTAAAAAGTGTAAATTCTCTACAGATGTAGTTTGTACACATTTTTCTAAACGTTCACTATGCGTTAATACGTTCGTCAATCCGAAAATATTATCTACTTGAAACATTTGGTGCATCGCTGGTTTACGCATATCTGCATCAATTAATAATACTTTCTTTCCTTGTTGGGCAAACACGACTGCCATATTTGCTGTCGTTGTTGTTTTCCCTTCACTCGGGTTCGCAGATGTTACCATTAATGAATGTAAATTCGTATCAACGGCTGCAAATTCGACATTCGTTCGAATATTACGATATTGTTCTGAAATTGGTGATTTCGGTTGTTGATGAGCAATTAATTGACGACGTTGACGATGATTCTTCTTCTTTTTAAATAAATTAAGAGCCAATTGTTTGTCCCCTCACTTTTCTTGATGATGGAGCGTGTGATTTCACGTTCATTGTTTCTTCATCCATACGAGCTACAATACCTAACACTGGTAAACCAAGTAAGTTCTCTACATCTTCTTCTTTTTTTACTGTGTTATCTAAGTATTCTAGTAAGAATGCAAGACCAACTGCGGCCATTAAGCCAACAACGAAGGCAATTGCCACATTTAACATTGGACGTGGTTTAATTGGAGATTGATTTTCTGCAACTTCTGCTTTAGATAGTACTGTTACGTTATCCACGTTCATAATTTTTGCAACTTCACCTTTAAATACATCCGCAGTTGCATTTGCAATATCACGAGCTACTTTTGGATCTTTATCATCAGCTGTAACAGAAATAACTTGTGAATCTTTTTCATTCGCAACATTAATCTTCTTCGTTAAAGCTTGCGCTGTCATATTTAAATTTAATTTTTCATTTACTTGTTCTAAGATTACTGGACTTTTAATAATAACCTTATATGTATTCGTTAATTGAATATTCGTTTGAACTTCCCCAGCTTGAAACATCGATCCCTCTTGTTTCTTCTGGTTAACAAGAATTTGCGTCGAAGATTGATAGATTGGTGTCATAAAGAAGAAGCTAATGATAGCACTTACAATAGCTGCACCAAAGGCGATTACGAGGATCATTGCTAAACGTTTTTTTAAAATATGAAATAACTCTTTCAAACTAATTGTTTCTTCCATAAGTTCCTCCAACTTTCTAAATTTTACACATAACAAAAATTATAACATATAATCTTACAAAATAATCTTAAATATGACAACACATTCCATCAATTTGGCAAAAATTCTATTATATCATATTTGTTATATAATACGATACAAAATTTTATAACAATTCAAAAAAGCTAGCAAAAAAATTACTAGCTTTAAAAAATACTATTTCATACATTATTTTCTAATAATATCCATATTGTTCTTGTTCTTCTCTTTTATCGTTTAATATAACACCAAGTAGTTTTCCAGATGCTTTATCTAATATTTGTTTTGCTTTTATTAGTTTATCTTTTTCTGTTTTTTCACTGCGTGCTACTAATATAACTCCATCACATTTATTAGCGAGTATTTGTGCATCTGTAACGGCCAATACAGGTGGTGTATCAATCAAAACGATATCAAACATGTTATATGCCTCTAGAAGTAATTCGTCCATTTTACGATACCCAAGTAGCTCTGCTGGGTTTGGTGGGATTGGACCCGCTGACATAACATATACGTTCTCTATGTCTGTTTTTTGAATACATTGCACAAATGATGCTTGTCCTGATAATAAATTCGTTAATCCATTTGGATTGTGTGCAGCGAATAAATTTTGCAATGTTGGCTTACGTAAGTCAGCTCCAATTAACAATACTTTTTTACCTTGTTGTCCAAAAACAACTGCTAGATTAGAAATGGTCGTTGTTTTCCCATCACCTGGATCTGCCGAAGTGACAATGATAGAGCGAATATGGTTATCTACAGATGTAAATTCAATATTTGTACGGATATTACGGTACTGTTCCGTAATGCGTGATTTAGGCTCTTTATGTGTAATTAATTGTCTTAATGGCTTTCTTTTCTTTCTTCCGAACATGTTATGGTCTCCTTTTTTCAGAATACGACATTTTCCCCTTTTTCTCTTTTATGCTCGATATGCTACGCCAATTTTCCATTTACTTCTACCGTTAAATTTCTCCATTACTTTCCTCTACTCTTCATCATAACGAATCAGAATAATCTTTGTCCTATCCCACACCTTCTATAATGTGACAACGATATCTCTATTTTTATCGCGCTATCATTTATCTTAATTTCAAGATATTTATAGCGCCATTATATACAAATTTCCATTCATTTACAATAAAAATTCTGATTAATCTGCATTTTAATATTTCGAACAAAAAAGAGTAATAAAAAATCCTTCTGCACTTCACAGAAGGATTTTTCATTACTCTCTATTCTTTTTTATCACCAATCGCAAATGTAATTTCAGCTTCACATGCAACTTCACCATCTACTGTTGCGATTGCTTTTCCTTTTCCGATTGGACCACGTACACGCGTCATTTCTACTTCTAGACGAAGTTGATCACCTGGACGTACTTGTTTTTTGAAACGACAATTGTCGATACCTGCGAAGAAAGCAAGTCTTCCGCGGTTTTCTTCTTTCTTTAATACAGCAACTGCTCCAACTTGTGCTAATGCTTCTACAATAAGTACACCGGGCATAACTGCGTAGTCAGGAAAGTGCCCGTTAAAGAATTCTTCGTTTGCGGATACATTTTTAATTCCAACCGCTCTTTTTCCTTCATCTACTTCTACTATTTTATCAACAAGTAAAAATGGATAGCGGTGAGGAATGATTTCTTTAATTTGTTCTATATTTAGCATATAACAATCGCCCCTTTTGTAATATTGGTCTTACCACTTGGACATATTGTTTATTATCCCATTTTGTTTATTGTTTGTCATTATAAAGTGAAACTTTAATATCTTTTCAGCTTTATATACAAAAAAATGCACACACTCTATTCCCTTAAAATAGTTGCATATACTTGCAACTGACACGGAGGTAGAAAAGAGTGTATGCCCAGATTAGGGAAAGGCAATATGTATTAAAACATGATTTGCCTTAATGTCGTATTCGACTCATTATATTATAAACGTTTTCAAATACGGAAATATTAAATTTAACCATATATATGAATATTTTACCTATATTCTTCGTTTTTCTTTATTTTTCTTCTATTTTCTCAAAAAATCGAAATAAAAAAATAAAAATACAAAAAAAGAACTAAGGTTTACACCTTAGTTCCTTTCACTTTATCGTAAAGCACGCTTTGGTAATCTATCGATATTCTCTAACATAATACCTGTACCAACCGCAACGCAGTGCATTGGGTTTTCAGCAATTAATACTGGTACTTTTAGTTCTTCTGCTAGAAGCATGTCGATACCGTGTAGTAAAGCTCCACCGCCTGTTAGAATGACACCGCGGTCGATGATGTCCGCTGATAGTTCTGGTGGTGTGCGCTCTAGTACGCCTTTTGCAGCTTGTACAATAACAGCCGCATTTTCTTTTAATGCTTCTGTAATTTCTTCTGAGCATACTGTAATTGTACGTGGTAAACCTGTTACCATGTCACGTCCGCGAATTTCAAGTTCTTCGCTACGTGCACCTGGGAATACTGTACCAACTTTAATTTTAATATCTTCTGAAGTACGTTCTCCAATTAATAGCTTATACTTACGTTTAATGTAGTTTAAGATCTCCATATCAAACTTATCGCCAGCCATTTTGATAGAGGAAGAGGTAACAATATCACCCATAGATAGTACAGCGATATCTGTTGTACCTCCACCAATATCAACAACCATGTTACCGCTTGGTTGGAAGATTTCCATACCAGCACCAACTGCGGCTACTTTTGGTTCTTCTTCTAAAAATACTGTTTTACCACCTGAACGTTCAGCAGCCTCACGAATTGCTTTTTGTTCTACTGATGTGATATTTGTTGGACAACAAATTAAAATGCGAGGTTTTGAAAAGAAGCTCTTTACGTCCAATTTGTTAATGAAATACTTTAACATTGCTTCTGTAATTTCGAAATCTGCGATTACACCATCTTTTAGTGGACGAATGGCTACAATATTACCAGGCGTACGTCCCACCATACTTCTTGCTTCTTCACCTACTGCTAATACTTTACCTGTGTTACGATCAATAGCAACAACAGATGGCTCATTTAATACAATACCCTTACCTTTAACATGGATTAATACGTTAGCCGTACCTAGGTCAATTCCGATATCTCGCGCAAACATTCCCGTCTTTTCCTCCTCGATATTCAAAATCAGGTTACACCCGAATTCTTTTACACCTAATTTCTGATTTTATCATAAATTTAACAGAAACGTAATATTCGCAAAAAGAATTCTTCTGAAAAATATTACCGAATTGAAACGGAATGTTTGCGATCGCATATTTATTGACGTACCGGCTTTTCTACATCTTCTTTTCTATACTTTTGTTTTGTTGCTTCTCCGCCTCTTAAATGACGAATAGACTTATGATAATCAAGAATTTCTTTCACTTCATTTGCGAGCTCTGGATTAATTTCTGGTAGACGTTCCGTTAAGTCTTTATGGACTGTACTCTTTGATACCCCAAATTCCTTTGCAATGACACGCACTGTCTTTCTTGTCTCCACGATATACTTACCAATCTTGATAGTTCTCTCTTTGATGTAATCGTGCACACCACTCGCCTCCCTAAATTGGATGTGAGAAGGGTGAAATGAGCCTCGCTGCATACGACTTAGAAGTAAGTGTGAGTGCTGTTTGTAAGCGTTAAACATTCTTGGATTTATAATGAAATGATTCACGATTTCTCACCTCAAACACTCTCTTTGCTTTGGTTTATACCATTGTATTGCCCGCACTACTGATATATGCTACATGTTCACTATTTTTGCGGACTAAGTTAAGAAAAATTACGTTTTTTTGTGAGAAATACGTTAACAGTGACTATTTTGGCGAAAAAAATGACACCTTGTATACAAGGCGTCATTCTTCTCGTTCTAACTCTTCTTCTAACAATTGATGGTGGGGAACCTCTTTCTTACCGGCAATGTAATAATATAAAGTAAATAAAACAAACAATAAAATAATAGCAGTCGACAGAACAAACAAAAATGACACAGTATCCCCTCCTTTTTGTAATATATATTCGTGAATCTCGTCATTTTTCCTTGTTATTGCAACTTTTTTCTCGAAATTGAGTATTTTTATATAGAAATAAAAAAATCAGCTCTCTATTGAGAACTGATTTTTTCACTTTCTTATTCTTGTGAAGAAGAACTGTTAGATGATTCTGTAGAACCATTTGTTGATTTTTCTTCTTTCTTCGGTTCTTCTTTTTTGTCACTAGTTGAACCGCTAGTTGATTTCTCTTCTTTTTGAGACTTGTCTTCTGTTTTACTTTCTGGTTTCGTGCTCGTTGACTTTTCTTCTTTTTGAGATTTGTCATCAGCTTTTTTACCAGAAGCGTTCGTTGCCTTTGCAGCACCTGCATCAGCTTTAATTTCTGCTACTGATTTATTTAAGTAGCGCTCAGGGTTCACAGCCACATTGTCTTTACGTACTTCAAAGTGAACGTGAGAACCTGCTTCTTTATTCATTGCACTTAGACCGGATTTTCCTAATACTTCACCTTGTACAACTCGTGCACCTTTTTCTACTTTCACACTGCCTAAGCTTTGATAAGAAGCTGCTACACCATTTCCACTATCAACTGTTACAACATAACCAAGAAGTGAATCTTTTTCAGCTTTCGTTACTGTACCACTTAAAGCAGCTGTAACATTGAATTCTTTTCCATTCTTCGCAGCAATGTCAATTCCTTTGTTCGGGGAATATGTGTTGTTATAAAAGACAAGTGCTTTTTCTTGTTCCGCCTCAGTTGCTGCATCTTCATAGAACTTCTTCTGTACAACTACTTCCGCATTAGCAGGAGCTGGCATTTTCACTACTTCTGAAGACTTCGTTACTGGTACTGCTGGATCTTCCGTTTGTGTATACGGCGTTGCTTGATCTTGGTTCGGAGTCTTCTTCGGATTAGCTCCTTGGAACCATAGCGCAACCATTAAAATTACCGCTGCACAAGCAATGTATAGTGCCGGAAATACCCATCTTTTTTGAAATAAATGTACTACCTTTTGCGACTTTTTATTATTTCTTCCTCGCATTCCATCATCACCTCAGCAATCATTTTGAACAATATTCACGCATCCTATACAACCTATAACTAATTACTTTTCGACAAAATCTGTAAAAATATGTATAGGAATTGCAAAATTTCCGAGGAAATGATAGAAAAAAGAAAAAACTGAGCGTTTCGGCTCAGTTTTTAGTCTAATTGTTTCTTTTTATATACGATTAAACATGCAATAAGTGAAATAATAAGCCAAGCTCCAACATTTATCATATGCCCACTAATACTACTAAACCCAGCGCCCTCTACTAAGCTTTTAATTGCTTTTTCAAGATGAGATGTTGGAAGATAACTAATTATTGTCTTAATTACTTTATTCTCAACCATTGGTTCAAATTGCACAGCTAAATACATCGTCATTAATATCGGCATTCCAATTAGTGATGTTTGTGGGACAGACTCAGCTAGTAATCCAATCATCGTTCCAATTAAAGTAAATAAAATTGTTCCACATAAGAAAACAAATGCTAGTAATAAGAAATTTCCACTTAATTGATCTAAAATGAATAAGTTTACAATAGAGATACCTAGCGTTAAACATGCTGTTAATATACTTTTCCCAAGAAGAACTTCAACAGAAGAAGCTGGCGATAGCATTAACACACGCAATGTATGTTTTTCTTTTTCTTCTGCGATTACCATCGATTGAACAAACCCAGCAACAAATAGAAAGGCCATTAAAGTAATAATGCCAACCCCTGCCTGTCCTTCTCCAAATCGGCTAAATATGAATGCAAATATAATTGGTAAAGATGCCATTAGCAACACTTGTGAATTTGTCTTAAAATCTTGTACTTCTTTTCTAAAAATAGCTGATACACGTCTCATTGAAAATGTCATTATAATCCCCTCCCAGTAACTTCAATAAAGATATCACCTAACGTTGGCTCATAAGAATGAATGGATAATAGTTCTCCTTTTTTCATCCATTCTGAAATGCGTTTTGCACCTAACTCATCTTTTTGTACCGTTTCTTTCTTCTTATCCTTTAACACGACTTGTATTTGGTCTTTCGCGTACTGTAAGCGAAGGTTCTCTGGTGTATCAAGCGCTACAATTTCTCCGCTACATAGAAAGGCAATACGGTTACAAAGCGTTTCTGCTTCGTCCATGTTGTGCGTCGTTAAGAAAATCGTCGTTCCTTCTTTATTTAAGTCTTTTAAGATTTTATGAATGTTTTGTACGTTAACTGGATCGAGTGCAGATGTTGGTTCGTCTAAGAAGAGGATATCCGGTTTATGAAGTATTGCTCTAGCTAATGTGACGCGCTGCTTCATTCCTTTTGATAATTTCTTTACTAATGTTTTTTTATCATCTAATAGATTCACTTGCGCTAGCACTTCATCGATTCGTTCTTTTTTACAATCGTATAAGTCACAAAATAATAGTAAGTTATCATAAATGCTAAGTCTTTCATATAAGCCACTGTTGTCTGTTAAAATACCAATTCGTTTGTAATCGATACTACTTGGCCCTGTAATATCTTTTCCTAGTACTCTTACCGTTCCAACACTATGAAGTAATTGAGAAGTTAAAATTTTTACTGTTGTTGTTTTTCCAGATCCACTCGGTCCGAGGAACCCGAAAATCTCTCCTTGCTTCACCTCAATATTTACATTTCGAAGTGCCGTTTTTTCATTGAAACTTTTCATTACATCTTTCATTTCAATTGCCAATGTCATCTCGTCATCCCCTTTGTTTTTTTCTTTTATAGATGAAAGTCGCTTTAGCGCTTTTCGTTTGTTTGTTTCGCTTTTCTTGACTCAATCATATGAAAATCAAAGGGTTTACGCATTAAAATACCGGTAAAAGGAGTATTTTTACCGGTGAATGGATCATATTTTGAGCTTATTGGAGCACTTTTTATAGCCCAATTACACCTTTCAACTCATCCATTCGTCCTTTCGAAAGCGGAATTGAACTTTTTCTTTCGTCGTCTAAAATTAAGCTGAAACTGTTACGGGTCCAAGTAATTACTTCTCGTACTCTTTGTAAATTCACAAGGTAAGAGCGATGACATCTAAAGAAACCAAAACCTGTTAATCTCGCTTCTAGTTCACTTAATGTTAATACGCATACGAAATCACCTTCACGAACGTGAATATGGGTCACTCCGTTTTGCGTTTCAATGAAATGGATTTCCATTGGGTCTAATAAGATGATTTTATCGTTTACTTTCGCTGGTATTCTTTCTAACTTCATTTGCGGAATCATTTGAACGACTTTTTCTTCATCAACCTCTTCTGCTTCCTCTTGTTCAATCTCTACTTTTTTCACACCATCATTGTTTAATATGTATACATCTTCTGTTAACGAAAGGGCATCTGATAGGAAAGATGATGTAATAAAAATCGCCTTTCCTTGCTCTTTCATTTTCATAATTGCTTTTCGAATCATAATCGTACTCTCTGTATCTACATTTTGCTCTGGTTCTTCCAAAATAACTAAATCCGGATTATGAATCATAACTCGCCCAATATGAAGACGACGTTTCTCTGAAAATGATAGTTTTTCTATTTTAACGTTTAATTTATCTAAAAGGCCGACATATTGTACAACTTCTTCTATACTCATATTTGATTCATACAGCCCTAATAAAAACTTATAGTATTCCTTTACCTTCAAACGATCATATGCTTCATCTTTCAAAAAACAAAAGCCGATGCGAGAATAATTTCTCTTTCCAATCGCTTCACCTTCAAATAGCACATTGCCAGTTGAAGCTTCTTCCTGACCAATAATAATGCGGTGCAACACTTTAGCTGTATGGTTATTACATTGCAAAACAACACATTGCCCCTTCTCAACCTTCAGTTCAACTGCCGGTAACTGGTTCGTCTTACCTAACTGTTTCAACTCCAGTAACGCCATTTTGTCTCCCCCAAATACTTTTTATCTTATTATACCAAACAATTACTGGAAAATTATGATATTTTAAACAAAAAGCAGGTGCCAGGAGACCCTGACACCTACTTCTTCACCATCAACTTACCTTCATAATCATTCATCGTCTTTATTTCAACGCCTTTATAGTAATGAGCGACGATATCTGTATATTTCTTGCCCTCTGCTGCCATACCATTCGCGCCGTATTGACTCATGCCAACGCCGTGACCGAAGCCCTTCGTCGTAACAACGATTTTATCTCCCTCTTGTTTCCACGTGAAATCAGAGGAGCGTAAATCTAATTTGTCACGCACATCTCTTCCGGTTAATGTTTTCCCTTGAAATGCTACATCTTTTACACGTTTTCCTTCCGTACGCCCTTTAATGTCGCCAACTTTTCCGTCTGCTAGCACTTTCACGCCGAGACGTTTTTGAAAGTCAGCTACTGTAAAGGTTTGCTCGCTCGTAAATTTCGGAGAAGCTTGATCCCACGGACTATCTACACTCTTTAAGTACGGATAATCATTTCCCCAATAATCGGCTGCATTTTCTGTCCGGCCATTACTCGTTGAGAAGAAGGATGCTGAGATTGGTTTTCCCTCATACGTTAAAACTTGTCCTGCGGTTTTCGAAACAGCTTCCTCGATTTTCTTCAAATTATTTTCGTAGTTATTGCCCCATTGTTTTTTCAATTCTTCTTTGCTTTTGTACACTTGATCTTTCACCGTATCTGTCACGTCCGCATTGTTTTTCTTACCTCCGCTTAGCATACGCTGGACTACAAATGTTCTCGCTGCTAATGCCTGCGCCTTTAGCGCCTCTATTTCAAAACTGGCATTCATCTCAGAAGCTACTACACCGGTCACATACTCCTCCATAGGTAATGACTCTACCTTTTTCTGTTTCTCGCGATATACAGCAACTTGAACCGCTGTATCCACTTTCCCTGGAGCTGGTATACTTTCTATCGCTGGAGGAGTTTTAGAAGCTGCTTTTTCCTCTACTTTTGCTTTCGCAAACGGAATCACAAGAGCAGCAGGTACAATGATAACGAGCGCTATGAGAAGCGCTACTGTAATAAAAAGTGGCTTTGAAAATTTCATCTTATTTCCCCCAATATGAAAAAGCTTTACTCCATTCATTCTTATGGAACAACTCTTTCTTTTAGAACATACTTAAGGGGAACCATATAAAACGAAAATTTTCTAAATATTTTTACTGGTACGTGCATAAGTATAGAATTTCTTGACTATAACAGTAATAAGCCCAAAAAAATAGCCTCTATGTCAAAAGACGTAGAGACTATTTCAATTAAGCGTGAAGATCAGAAACTTCTTGTTCTTTCACTTCTTCTACTTTTTCGTTTACACGTTCAATAGTTGCACCTAATGCAGCTAATTTCTTATGGAAGTTTACATAGCCACGGTCAAGATGTTTTAACTCAGTTACACGAGTGTAACCTTCTGATACTAAACCAGCTAAGATTAATGCAGCTGCAGCACGTAAATCAGTTGCTGCTACTTCAGCACCTTGTAAGCTGTTTGGACCGTTCATAATAACAGAACGACCTTCGATTTTAATATCAGCATTCATACGACGGAATTCTTCAACGTGCATAAAGCGGTTTTCAAATACCGTTTCTGTAATCATACTTGTTCCTTCAGCTTGTAGTAATAATGCCATCATTTGTGATTGCATGTCTGTTGGGAAACCTGGGTGAGGCATAGTTTTAATATCAACCGCTTTTAACTTATCTGGGCCGATAACACGTACACCTTCATTTTCTTCGATAATTTTAACACCCATTTCTTCCATTTTCGCTGTAATTGAGCGTAAATGTTCAGGTACAGCATTTTCAATTAAGATGTCTCCACCAGTAATTGCCGCTGCAACCATGAATGTTCCCGCTTCAATACGGTCAGGAATAATAGAGTGGTTTGCACCATATAATTTATCAACGCCTTCGATACGAATCGTTCCAGTTCCAGCTCCGCGTACTTTCGCTCCCATCGCATTTAAGAAGTTAGCTAAGTCAACGATTTCTGGTTCTTTCGCTGCGTTTTCAAGGATTGTTGTCCCTTTTGCTAATGTAGCTGCAGACATAATGTTTTCTGTCGCGCCCACGCTTGGGAAGTCTAAATAAATTTTAGCTCCTTTTAGTTCTCCCTCAACGTATGCCTCAACAAAACCGTTACCAACCTGTACTTTTGCTCCCATTGCTTCGAAGCCTTTTAAATGTTGGTCAATTGGACGTGAACCAATTGCACATCCACCAGGAAGTGCAATACGAGCACGACCGTTACGTGCTAATAATGGTCCCATTACTTGAACAGATGCACGCATTTTACGTACATATTCAAATGGTGCTTCAATGTTTAGCTCTTTAGAAGCATCGATTGTTACTTGGTTATTTTCAAATACGACTTCAGCATTTAAATGACGTAATACCTCATTAATTGTGTATACATCAGACAAAACTGGTACTTCAGATAGTACATTCTTTCCATCACTCGCTAATAGGGCTGCAGCGATTATAGGTAATACAGCATTTTTTGCGCCCTCAACACGCACTGTGCCGTTTAACCGCTTTCCGCCACGGACGATGATCTTTTCCAAATTATTCCCCTCCGTGTCCTTTTTTCAGTATCTATTCACTCAATACTCAGAAGTTATGATCGGTGTGCCAACCACAATTGTATCTTTGTTGTCTGTAGAACGTATTGCTATTTGCACATTTATTTTCTCTCTATTTGTTGAAAGAGCGTCATCCCACTTTTTATTGTATGCGGAGACTGACACAAATGCTCTTTCTTCTATCTGTTCGATCGCTCTTGCTGAAAGATCTTTCAAAACCTGATTGGTTTTATTTTGCAAAACACCTTCAATCTTATCATTCAGTACACCTTGAACACAAGTGTAAATTATAGGTTTTTCACTAAAAATTTTATTCGTTTTTTGAATATACTTCGGGTCCCATTTTGCCCCGCTCACTTCAAAGATAATGAAAGTGTTTTCTTTAGTATTTTCCTTACTCCAAGTTACTACTACTCGTTCTTCATAAGAAGAAAATTTTTTATAGGATGTAGCTTTATATCCATCTGGAGATTGCTCTAATTCCCACTTTTGAATATTCGCCTTCTCCTTCACATCGTTTAACAACTTTTGAAACGTATGTATATTAGAAATTGTTTTTGTTTCTCGCGCTAACCATGACCATTTCTCTACTTTCGCATCATTTTTCTCTAAGGATGCGATCATGCCCTCCATCTTCTGTTCATCACTGATTGGTTTCATCTCTCTATACCCAACCAAAAATAAAACAACACTAAGTGCAACAATAAGAATGGCTTTAAGCTTCAATTTCATCCCCTCCTATCCCCATTGTTAACGGAGATATGAGGTTCTATACACTTACTTTACTAAATACGTTAAACTCTTTGAATAGCCTAAATAATCAAGGAAAAAGTTACTTACAGATGTCCCAATTGCAATTGTAATTAAGATGAGTAATACTCTCGTCTGCATCACCTTTCCAGGCTTCATTAAACGCTCAATGTGAATACCTTGTAAGGCCCACCACGTAATGGTAATAAACAATAAATGCGAAACGATGGCAATCAGTGCTTGTTGCCCTAAAAGATGTGCCAAAAAACCGACTCCTTTTTACCTAGCCACTACTTACGAAATACTATAAAAACGATACCATAATAAGTAGGAGCCACACTTTTTCAAATACAAATAAGCATCTTACATGTTACATCGTAATTTTCTCTTTAAAAGCGTATACTTATATGCATTTTCAATCGTAGTTCACACAAAATAAAAAGCGCAGAGTAACGACTCCACACCTTTTATTTTCACTATTGTACCACGTTCCCTAAGAAGAAGAAATCTTTCATTAATGGAAAATATTCATAAAAGAAATTGTACCCAACCATCGGCATAATCCCTAGTATTACAATCGAAATTGCGCAAAGGCTCATCACAACCTTTATATTGAGTGGCAAGCGAATTTTCTCTTCTACTTCTCCCGTACGGAAAAACATTTGCTGTAAAATACGGAAATAATATACGAATGAAATGACTGTCGTCCCCATCATAATAGAAGCTAGTACGTAATGAGCTGGCTCTACATGAAGGGCCCCTAAAAAGATGTTAATTTTCCCAATGAAACCAGCTGTTCCTGGTATCCCTGCTAGCGATAAAATAAAAATCGTCATCACGATTGCTGTAAATGGCGACCTTTTATATAATCCGGTGAAAATGGTGATATTTTCTTTGTCGCTTTGTAAGATTAAGGCGTGGATAATTGCAAACGTGCCTATATTCATAAGCATATACGCAAGCATGTAAAACCACATGCTATCCATCGTAAATGGCGATAATGCTACAAGCGGTACGAGTAAATATCCTGCATGCGCGATTCCTGAATAAGCAAATAAGCGTTTTACGTTATATTGCTTTAATGCGACTACATTTCCAATAATCATCGTAATACTAGCTAGCACAGCGATGTATATGCTCATACGTCCGTATAAAGATTGCATGTCTCCTTGCACCGATACACTTGCAAAAACCATGAGGAACAGACGGATAATGAGTAAAAACCCAGCAATTTTAGAAATCGTCCCTAGAAAAGCAGTAACAGGTGTAGCCGCTCCCTCATACACATCAGGCGCCCACATATGAAACGGCACTGTCGCAATTTTGAATGAGAGCCCAACGAGTAAGAGTAGAAATGCGAGAGCTAGCAATAACTGAATACCACCAGCCAGTTCCCCGGCAAATACTTTTTGCATATCCACGATATTGGTTGACCCTGTAATACCGTACAAATAACTCATTCCAAAGAGCGTAATTGCCGTTCCAATTCCTCCATTAATGACATATTTCATGGCTGCCTCATTTGATGCACGGTTCTTTTTTCGTATCCCAACTAAAATATAAGAAGAAAGTGAAAGCAATTCTAGGCCGACGAAAAGTGTAATGAAGTCGACACTAGAAGCCATAAACATCGCCCCAAGAAGCGCCATTAAAAATAAGTAATAATATTCTCCCTTATCTTCAATTGGATTTTTCTTATCATCGCTCATTGCGGTGCATAAGATGAGAGCCGCTCCGCCTAATAACAACGTTTTAAATCCTTTTGAAAACCCATCTAACACAAACGAGCCATTTAAAATATCTCCCGCTGGTTCACCGTATAGCATAATTAATGATACGATCGCTAATACGATAGCTGCGATTGCACCAAGCGCTACATACCTATGGTTCAGCTTAAAAAACAAATCACATATGGAAAGAAGGATGGCAGCCCCGAGAATGATGAATTCTGGCACCATGAGATGCCACGATAAGCTAAGTAACGTATTCATATCCATCCTACTTCACCCCCAATGTTTTCAATGTATTTTGAAGCGGATCCCCTAGTATTTCTGGCATTACGCCAATTGCAATAATGCAGAAGATAAGTAGCAAGATAGGAACATACTCCCATCCGTGTATATCAGCTTTCGCTTCCCACTCTTTCTTACCAAATGTTACTTGAAGTGTCGCTCTTAATACGTATACAGCTGTTAAAATGATACCAAGTACTCCGGCCGCAGCAATGACTGGCTCTACTTGGAATAAACCGAGAAAGGCAAGAAACTCGCTAACAAATCCAGACATTCCCGGCAATCCAAGCGATGCCATTCCTCCCGCTAAAAAGAAACCGCTAAGTACTGGTACACTTTTTGCAAGTCCGCCAAGCGCTGTAATATCCGACGTTCCAAAACGCTGTTCTATAACACCAAGTAAGAAAAAGAGTAAGGCTGCAATTAAGCCATGCGACACAACTTGGAATAGTGCCCCTTGTGTACCTGGTGCATTTAACGCCGCAAGGCCCATTAATACAATACCCATATGCGAAATACTAGAGTAAGCAAGCACCTTCCGAAAGTCTGTTTGAATGAGCGCTAAGAAGGCTCCGTACAATAAATTGATAACTCCTAAAATCGCAATGAGCGTTGCAAACTCGCGAAAGTATTCCGGGAATAGCCCCTGCCCGAAGCGAATTATACCGTATGCTCCAATCTTCAGTAAAACACCTGCATGAAGCATTACTACAGCCGGATGCGCTTCAATATGTACATTGACCATCCAGCGATGTAACGGGAAAACGGGTAATTTAATTGCGAAAGCAATCATTATGGCAAGAAACAAGCCGAACTGTAAGCTACTTGGGACAACCATTCCTCCCCCAGCACCTACACTCGTTAATATTTCTTTAAGCTCTGTAATATTTGTTGTACCTGTTTTCGCAAATAAAACCGAGAAAACGATAAGCAAAATAGCGGAGCCAATACCGTTATATATTAAATAACTATAAGCAGCCTTTTCACTCGACAATTTCCCCCACTTCCCAATTAATAAAAACATCGGCGGCAATGTAATTTCAAAGAAGATAAAGAACAACATTAAATTTTGAGCAGCGAAGACGCCGAGCATTCCTATTTCTAACATGAGTAACAGCATATAAAATGCTTTCAAATTCCTTTTAATCGTAAATGCTGCAATTGCTGCAAGCATCGCTAGAAGGGCCGTCAACACCATCATAACGAGCGATAAACCATCTATACCAAGTTCGTAATAAATGGAAAACCATCTTTTATCTACCGCTGCAAAATCCCCGAATTTAATCCATTTCACTTTTTCATCAAATAGAGACAAATCCCTTCCAGAAGCATATGTACAAGCGAGGACGATAGCCATTCCAAATGGAAGCACCGTTCCAAATAAACCGAGCGCTCGCACTGTACGCGATTCTTTTTTCGGTGTTAATGCAAGTAAGAGAATTCCTAAAAGCGGGGAAAAAATGAAGAACGTTAATAACAAATCATTCATCGTAAATCCCCTCCCGTATAGAGCAAAATAATGAAGAGTACCGCAAGTGAAACAGCTGTTACAGTCCCGTACACTTGTACATTTCCGTTTTGGAGTCTAGAGCCGATTGCACTTATCCCTTTAACTAAACTCCCTATTAAAACGGCAATCCCTTCGACTACATACACTTCAAATAAGTGAAGCACATGAGCGATTCCTTTCGTAATAGGAATGACTGTCATATTGTATAGTTCATCCACATAATATTTTTCTTTCAAAATTTTATAAAGAGGTGCTTCCTCGCCACCAGCCCAATCTCTAGCAATAGATTTCTTGCCATATATGAAATATGCAAGAGCAATCCCAGCCAAAGAAACGAGCGTCGCAACAATCATAATCCAAACTGGGCCGTGTGCTTCTTGCACTTTAAATGCTACATCTTTCGTAAGCCAATCTCCGAGAAACGTTCCAAACCACGGTGTATTTATATAACCTGCCACGACTGCAAGGACGCCAAGGACAATCATCGGATATGTCATGATGCGAGGCGATTCATGCACATCTTCCTTCGTCTTCGCTTCCCCCGTAAAGACGAGAAAGTATAAGCGGAACATGTAGAACGCTGTTAGGAATGCTGCAATTACTGCTAATATGAATAAAACGTAATTGCCGTTCATCCAAGTCGCCGCCAAAATTTCATCTTTACTAAAGAAACCGGAAAGGAGCGGCACACCACTTATTGCAAGGGTACCGATTAAAAATAGCGCAGCAGTTACTTTCATCTTCTTCTGTAAGCCGCCCATTTTATTAATGTTTTGCGTATGCACGGCATGAATGACACTTCCTGCCGCCAAAAATAGCAACGCTTTAAAAAAAGCGTGTGTCGTTAAATGGAACACACCAGCTACATAACCGGCAGATCCTAATGCAAGCATCATATACCCGAGCTGGCTAACTGTAGAATAAGCAAGTACTCTCTTTATATCCGTTTGTACAAGACCGATGGAAGCTGCAAAGATTGCAGTAAAGGCGCCAACAATTGCTACCGTCTGCATCGCCACCGCACTTGCTGAAAATAGCGGAAACATCGTTGCCACTAAATATACGCCAGCTGCGACCATTGTCGCCGCATGAATAAGTGCCGAAACAGGCGTCGGCCCTTCCATCGCATCCGGTAACCACGTATGAAGCGGGAACTGACCTGATTTCCCCATCGCCCCGATAAAAATTAATATCGCCGTTATTGTAATCATTGTCGGAGTCAGATCACCCGTATGAATCGCTCTAAAAATTGCGTCATATTCAAAACTACCTGCATGCCAGAAAATTAAGATCATCCCAATAAATAAACCGACATCGCCAATACGTGTCATAATAAAAGCTTTTTTCGCAGCAGCCTTCGCTTCTTCTTTAAAGAAATAAAAACCGATGAGTAAGAACGAACCAAGGCCGACTAACTCCCAAAATATATAAAGCTGTAATAAATTCGGTGATATAACAAGCCCGAGCATCGCAAATGTAAAGAGTCCTAAATAGGCATAAAAGGTTGGTAATCTTTCCTCACCTTTCATATAACCTTTCGAATACACGTGTACAAGTAAACTCACAAGTGTAACGATAAACAACATTAAAGCCCCTAATGCTGTCACTTCAAAGCCAAATGATATATCAATATCTCCAGCTCTAAGCCATACCCACTTATGCTTCACTGGTACTGTCGAAAATCTTTCTATTAATACAAGTACCGCAAATATAAAGGAGAGAAAGACGAAGAAAATACTAAGTACACTGCTTCCTTCTCTAATTTTCTTCCCGAATATAATTAATAACAAAAACGAAACAAGCGGGAAAAGCGGTATGAGCCATGCATAATCGATCATTGTTTCCTTCCCCCTTTTCGGTCACAATGTTATCCTTTAAGCGTATCCATTTCATCTACATGAACTGTCGTACGATTACGATATAAAGCAATTAAAATGGCGAGTCCTACCGCCGCCTCCGCTGCTGCTACGGCCATCGTAAACAGAGAGAAAATTTGCCCTGTTAAATTTGGGAACAAACCTAATTTACTAAACGCTACTAAATTTAAATTGGCTGCGTTAAGCATTAATTCAATACAAACTAATACAATCACTGTATTTCGCTTCGTTAAAGCTCCAAATAAACCGATGCAAAATAAAATAATCGCAAGCGTTAAATATGCAGAAGCAGGAACGCTACTCATTGGAATCCTCCTCTTTCTCATCCTTCTTCGCAAGAATAATTGCGCCAACAAGTGCTACAAGTAAAATAACTGAGGTGAGCTCAAATGGAATAATATATTTTGAATAGAGAAGTGTACCGATTTGAAGTGTGTTTTTTTCATGGAGAGGTAAACTTCCTTGTGTGCTTTCATTTGCAAAATCAATATTGTTAACAGCGAAATACATAACTGCCCCAAATGCTACAACCGCAAAGAAGATAATCCATTTTCGAAGAGTAAGACGAGATTCATTTTCTGCATTATGTTTCGTTAACATAATGCCAAAAATCATAATAATGGTGATCGCACCCGAGTAAAGTAAGATTTGTGCAACCCCGATAAATTCAGCTGATAAAAGAAAGTACAAACCTGCAATGCTGAGAAATGTCAGAACGAGAGCTAGCATCATATGCATGACTTTCGTTAAATTCAACATAAGAACGCCGCCGATAATTGCAGACAAGGATAGTATAAAGAATGCTATAAACTCGCCATTCATGCTTTATTCTCCTTCCTGACGTTTTCGTCGTTCTCATCAAGCCACTGCAAATTTTTAAATAAGTCATCCCGTGAATATTCCGCGAGTTCAAAGTTATTTGTCATAACAATCGCCTCTGTCGGACAAACTTCTGTACATAAATCACAAAGAATACAAATTTCAAAATTAATATCGTACGTGTCGATAATTTTTCCTTTTTTCGTAGGATCCGGATGTTTTTTCCCCGTTAACTGAATACAGTCTGTCGGACAAATATTGGAGCACTGGTTACAAACGATACACTTTTCTGGATAAAACTTTTGAATCCCTCGAAAACGATCTGGCAATGGCAACGGTTGATTCGGATAATCATACGTCACTTTCTTCTTACTCAAATTGCTTAATGTATATTTTAATCCTTTAAATAGCCCTTTCATCTCTTACTGGCACCCCCTTCATAGATTAGAAGAATAACTCCTTAATCAATGCCGTTAAGAAAATATTTGCAAGTGCAATTGGCAATAATACTTTCCAGCCAAACTCCATTAACTGATCACCTCTTATACGTGGAAACGTAACGCGGAACCAAATTAATAGAAAAACTACACTGCTAAACTTTAAAGCAAACCATACGGCACCTGGGATAAATCCAAGGAACATAACTGGATTCCATCCGCCTAAAAAGAGCACTGTAATTAAAGATGCCATCCCGAAGAAATATACGTACTCTGAAAGCATAAAGAATGCCCAGCGAAACCCTGAGTATTCCGTATGATATCCAGAAACAAGCTCCGACTCAGCTTCTGGTAAATCAAACGGCGTCCTATTTAACTCTGCTACTGCTGCGATTAAAAATACGATGAAACCGATTGGTTGCACGAAAATGTACCAAACATTCTCCTGCGCTGCTACGATTTCATTTAAATTTAAACTACCAGCTAACAAAACGATCCCAATTACACTCATTACGAGCGGAATTTCATAAGAAATCATTTGCGCCGCTGCACGCATCCCTCCTAAAAGGGAATATTTATTATTCGATGCCCATCCTCCGGTTACGACACCAATCGTCGTAATGCCAGAAACAGCAATGTAATACAGTAAGCCTACGCCAATATCCGCGAACTGAAATTTATCAGTAAATGGGATAACTGCAAGCACCATAAATGCTGGTGCGAACGCAATGACAGGTGCTAATATAAACAACGGTTTATCTGCCGCCTTCGGAATACTATCTTCTTTCAATAATAGTTTTAAAACATCGGCTACCGTTTGCAACAGACCAAACCGGCCCCCGACTTGGTTTGGCCCAATCCGCCCTTGCATAAAACCCATCACTTTCCGTTCTGCCAAAATACCATATGTAACGAAGCCAAGGACTGCAAATAATAGGAGCACCGCTAATCCGAAAAAAATGAAGAAATTCGTCCAGCTAGAAGGTGATTGTAAGAGCGTTTCAATCATTAGCCATCAACCTCCCCAAGTACAATATCCACTCCACCTAAAATCGTAATTAAATTGGCGATGTTTTCACCTTTCAATAACTTCGGTAAAATTTGCAAATTGTAAAAAGACGGCCTGCGAAACTTCAAGCGGTACGGCTCTTTCTTTCCGTCACTAGCAATATAGCAACCAATCTCTCCTCGCGGCGACTCTATACGGACGAATGCTTCCCCTTTAGGAGCCTTAATAATTTTCGGTACTTTCGCAAGTACTGCTCCTTCTTTCGGGAACTGCTGGACTGCTTGCTCGACAATTTTTAACGACTCCTCAATTTCCTTCATGCGGCAAACGTAGCGATCCCAAGCATCCCCCACGCTCCCAACAGGAATATCGAAATCAAAACGGTCGTAAATGGAGTACGGTTCATCCTTGCGAAGATCCCAGTTTACTCCGGTGCACCGCAAATTCGCTCCGCTTAAAGAATACGAAATCGCTTCCTCCGCGCTATATATACCAACGCCTTTTACACGATTTAAGAAAATCTCATTGCCGCTAACAAGATCATGATACCCTGCCAATTGTTCTCTCATATACGGAACAAATTCTTCCACTTTTTCAATCCAACCATCCGGTGCATCCCACTTTACACCGCCGACTCTCATATAGTTAAAAGTGAGCCGGGCACCGCATAATTCGTTTAATAAATTTATAATCATCTCTCGTTCACGAAACGCGTACAAAAACGGGCTAACCGCTCCTATATCAAGAAGATTTGTCCCCCACCAAACGAGGTGGCTCGCAATCCTTCCAAGCTCCATTGCAAGTACTCGCAAGTATTCGGCACGCTCCGGGATTTCAAGCCCCATCATCGTCTCTACAGCATGGCAAATGACGTAATTATTCGTCATAGCCGATAAATAATCCATCCGATCTGTATAAGGGATAATTTGCGTATACTGTAAGCTCTCTGCAATCTTTTCGGTCCCGCGATGCAAATATCCAATAACCGGTGTAGCTTCTTTAATAATTTCCCCGTCAATTTTAATAACGAGCCTGAACACACCGTGCGTACTCGGATGCTGAGGACCTACATTCAAAAGCATTTCTTCCGTACGGATCATTTAGCTACACCTCCACATCATACGGTTCATAATCTTTCCTAAGCGGGTGCCCTACCCAATCATCAGGCATTAAAATACGTGATAAATTCGGATGCCCCTTAAATACGATACCAAGCAAATCATACGCTTCCCGCTCTGGCCAATCTGCCCCTTTCCAAAGCGCTGTCACCGATTCCACTTGCGGTGCTTCCCTATCCAACTTCACCTTCACCGCTACTGACTGTTTCTTTCCATATGAAAATAAATGAACATACACTTCCATATGTGTCATAAAATCCGTCGCATGTAGCTCTGACATATAATCAAATGCAAGTCCCTCATGGAATCGCAGTAACTCCATTACTTCATAATATTTTGAGGGCTCCACTACAAGAGTTGGTACATCTTTGGAAAGTTTATTAATGTAGCAATCTACTAAAGCATCCTCTCCTACTTTTCCCTTAATAACTTCAACATACTGATTTAAATACGGTTGATTCACAGATGGCTCTTCCTGCTTCGTCTCTTCTTCCTTCTTACCTTCAGCACCCTTCATCTTCGCCCTTACAGCCGCTGCCGCTTTTGCCTTCGCTGCTGCAATTGCCTTCGCCTTTTCATCCCCCGAATCCCCATCACCTTGCGATGCTTTCTGCTTCGCTAACGCCACTGCTTTTGCTTTCGCGGCGGCGACTGCCTTCGCTTTCGCCTTGGCCTTTTCTTCTTCCGTCACTTCTTCTGTTCCTTCTCTTTTTTGTTTCGCTAACGCCGCTGCTTTTGCTTTTGCCTTTTCTTCTTCTGTTCCTTCTTCTGTTCCTTCTTCTGTTCCTTCTCTTTTTTGTTTCGCTAACGCCGCCGCTTTTGCTTTTGCCTTTTCTTCTTCCGTCACTTCTTCTGTTCCTTCTCTTTTTTGTTTCGCTAACGCCGCTGCTTTTGCTTTTGCAGCCGCTGCTGCCTTCGCCTTTGCTTTTGCCTTTTCCTCTTCCGTCACTTCTTCTGTTCCTTCTCTTTTTTGCTTTGCTAACGCCGCTGCTTTCGCTTTTGAGGCTGCTGCTGCCTTCGTCTTCGCTTTGGCCTTTTCCTCTTCCGTTACTTCTTCTATTCCTTCTCTTTTCTGTTTCGCTAACGCCGCTGCTTTTACTTTTGCCGCCGCGGCTGCACGTCGTTTTGCTTCTTCTATAGTCATATCGTCATTTTTTGGTAGCGCTTTCTCTTTTTCGCGATTTTCTTCCTCAAGTTTACTTATTTCCACACCATGTTTCGCAACAAGACGCTTTCTCGCCTCTTCTTTCGCACGCCTAGCCGCTTCTCTTTTTAAATCCTCTAAGTCTTTGTTAGGATCACTCATTTATTCGTCACCTGCTTTCCAGTCTTTGCTTCGTAACGAATTTTTTCTTTTAATTTATTAATTCCATAAATTAAAGCTGCAGGATTTGGTGGGCAACCAGGGATATACACGTCAACTGGCACAATTTGATCTACACCTTTCACAACAGCGTACGAATTTACATATGGACCACCTGCTGTCGCACAAGATCCCATTGCAATAACCCATTTCGGTTCAGGCATTTGGTCATATAAGCGCCGAACAATAGGAGCCATCTTCTTCGTTACCGTTCCCGACACAATCATAACGTCCGATTGCCTTGGTGAAGTCCGAAAAAATGACCCAAATCGATCTAAATCATAATGTGATGAACCTACTCCCATCATTTCAATTGCACAGCATGCCAGTCCGAATGTCATCGGCCATAAAGAATTACTTCTCGCCCATCCTTTCAACTGTTCCAATGTAGAAAAAAAGATATTTCGTTCTAATTCTGCTCGCTCATTTGGATGTAATTCCTCAAAATTTATAACCATTGTAACACCTTCTTTTTCCAAGCATACGCTAATCCAACTAGCAACATTACAACAAAGATGAGCATTTCAATCAGTGCAAATAAACCGAGGTTGTCATATGCAACAGCCCATGGATATAAAAATAAAGTTTCTACATCAAAGATGACAAACAATAAAGCAAAAATATAATAACGAGCATGAAACCGAATATTCGCATCATGAAAAGGCTCAATCCCGCTCTCATACGTCGTCGCTTTCGCTGCACTTGGTTTATTTGGGCGCAGCATCCTTCCTAATGTAAGAGCCACTACCGGCAGCAATATACCTAATAGCAAGAAAATCAAAACGATCATATAACTATTTTCATATACACTTGCCATTGTGAAACCCTCCCCCCTAAATTAAGAACAAGTTCACTTAGTAAACAATATGTCCTAGTTGCAGTAATTATTATTTTTAAATTTTTCTAAATAATGAAACTATTTTAATCATTATAGCAAACTTCAAATTCCTATGTCGATATGTTGGGGACAGAAACGAGAATTATTAAAATCTGTTTTTATAACTTGCTATACTTGCGCAAAATAAGTATATAGGTTATATATGTTTTTTAAGAAACTATAAAAAATACAAAAGAGGAATTTATATGTATATACCGTGGGTGAGATAGATGAAAAAACAAACACATGTAAGTATTCTTATAAGCATTACATTGCTATCTATAGTAATTCATTACGTGGCAATGCCTTTTCTATATGAATACTCATTTCCTTTTCAAATATTAATTGGAATGAGTACTTTATTCATTGATATTATCGCTTGTAGTTATATACTTTATTTTTCAAATATGAAAGAAGGGTTACCTCGTTTATTTTGGACGATATTATGCGTTGGAACTCTCTCTTATTTCATCGGGGATATCGTCGTTGCCTATCAACGTTTAATTTTAAAGGACTACTATACATTCGTTGATCCGTCCGACTTTTTTTATTTACTTTTTTTAATTAGCTTTGCATTTGCCTTTCTATATGAAATCATTTATAACCGAGATTTATTAGAAAAGCTTTTTATGATATGTGATATTTGTATTATTGTTACAGCACAATTCACTTTAAGTTACTACTTACTTATTGAAAGAACCATTCACATTTCTTCAACATCCTATATCGACATATTTGTTCAACTTACTTATCCAATGACCGATTTACTCTTTTTCCTCATAGGAATTAATCTGTTATTCAAGCCTTTATCTTTATTATCCAAAAAGGTTGGCGCACTTCTTGGCAGTGCTTTACTTTTATATGCTACTACAGATGCGATTTATGCTTATATCAAATACTTCATACCCGAGTATTCTATGTTTACAGTTACTCCTCTTTATCAAGTAACTTTAGTACTAGTAGCAATCGCATGTATTATCCATACAAAAGAACCTGAAAAACAAGAACAAGTGCTATTAACACCTAAATTTGGGGAAGCGATCAGATTATCATTACCTTATATTTCTGTCGTAATGCTTATTGTTTTCATATTAGTCGAATATGTTTTCGCGCCTATTGTAGTAATTGGGCTTATGATAACTTTCTCCTTCGTTCTCATACGCCATAGTTTAGTTCGAAAACAAAATAAAATATTATTATTAGCCCAAATGCAATTCAACTCAGAACTCGAAAAACAAATTGAACTGCGTACAGAAGATTTAGTAGAACAAAAAAATGAACTGTATCATAACCAACAAATGTTTAAATCTTTATACGAGCATCATCCAGATCCAATCTTCACATTAGATTTATACGGTAATTTTCTTAACGTGAATAACGCTGGTACGACTTTACTCGGTTATCAAACGAATGAATTATTAAATCAGCCTTACTATTCACTTACGTATGAAGAAGATTTGGAAGAAATCATTAATGCCTTTCATCGCGTAAAAAAGGGGAAATCTATTTCTTTAGAAATACGGGCATATCATAAAAATAGAGATATTTACTACTTGCATGTGACAGCTGTTCCTATCTTTTTAAAGGATCATATTTCCGGAGTTTATTTAATGATTAAAGATATTACGGAAAGCAAACAACAACAAGAACAAATTAATTTTTTAGCATATCATGATACACTAACAGAGCTTGCAAATCGACGTGCATTTCATCAATATGTAGAACAAGCAATTGCGCGATCCAAAATATCAAAAATGCCTTTTGCTGTTATGTTTCTTGACCTAGATCGCTTTAAAGTTATTAACGATACCCTCGGTCATAGGGTAGGAGACCTTCTATTAATTGCAGTAGCAAAAAGACTCGAAAGTATAGCGACACCAAATATGAAGCTTGCCCGATTAGCTGGAGATGAGTTCACAATCCTTATCGAAAATTATAAAAAGAGGCCAGACGTAAAAAAAATAGCTGATACAATTGTAGCAGCCATGAACGAACCATTCGAAATTGAAAATCAACATTTACAAATCTCACCGAGCATCGGGATTGCAATATATCCTGAAGCAGGTGAAGATCCGTTATCAATTTTACAACATGCTGATATGGCCATGTACGAAGCAAAAAATAAAGGAAAAAATGGTAGCTCTCTGTACACGAAAGAATTGTATAAAAAAACGGAACGAAAAGCCCGAATTGAAAAAGATTTACCACTCGCTTTAGTAAACGAAGAATTTTATCTCGTCTATCAACCACAAATTGATATTACGACGAAAAAGATTATTGGTGCTGAAGCATTACTACGCTGGAAACACCCACTCCTTGGTGACATTCCGCCATGTGAGTTCATTCCAATTGTAGAGGAGACTCCTCAAGTCATTCCACTTGGTCATTGGGTATTAAATGAATCTTGTCGTCAGCTAAAAATATGGCATACTTTTGGCTACAAAGATTTAAAAATAAGTGTTAACTTATCAGCTAAAGAGTTCCAGCAAAATAATTTAATCGAGAACATTTTACAAATAATAACAGACGTTAAAGTCGATCCAAAAGATGTAACACTTGAATTAACAGAACGAATTGCAATGATCGATGAAAAGGAAACGTTATCCAAGCTAAAACAATTAAAGGAATATGGTATTCAAACGTCCATTGATGACTTCGGCACCGGCTATTCTTCTCTCGCTTATTTATCTATTTTCCCTATCGATACATTAAAAGTACCGAGAGAATTTACACAACTAGCTGATCATCGACCTGAAGAGAGAGCCATCGTGTCCACTATCCTTTCCCTTGCAAATACGTTAAACCTATCTGTCGTTGCTGAAGGAATTGAAACAGAAAAACAACTTAAGTTTCTACAAAAGAACAACTGTAAATATATGCAAGGTTACTATTTCAGTAAACCACTTACTAGTCATCAATTTATAAAATTTCTACAAAAAACACCTAGTATGAACCAATAACTCATACTAGGTGTTTTTATCATGCTATTTGCGGACTACAAAGCTATTCATCGACGCAGAGTGTCCGACTCACTTTATAATGTCGGAATTTTTTTTTCGTAATATTCCTCTGCAATCTCTTCATAAAAAGCTGCTGACGTCGTATAAAAATATGGAATTAGCCATAAGAATCCAATCCCGAGTGTAATACAACTTAATATAAACCAACCAATAAAACTCAAACATAAAATGAAATACTCCATCTTATGTCCATCCATCATACGACGGCTTTCTGTAATCGCTTGATTTATAGAATACTCCGGGTGATCATTTATAATAAAGTACGTCATCGCATAAGAAAATGATTTAATAATGCCTGGGATAATGAACAGTAACGTCCATAAGAAAAGATAAAAATTTACTAATAAATATAATAAAAATGACTTTAAAAATCTCTTTCCCTCTGAAAACCAAATGAACACATTACCGATACTAGCTTGCTTTTCACGAAGGATATTTAAAGCAAGATAATATCCACCTAAAGTTAAAGGCCCAGTAACAAAAAATGTAAGGATATTTATTGAAATTGAATTTTTCGTTTCTTTCCAATCAAAAATTGAAGAAAATCCCCACTCAATACTAAAACTAAAAATCATGATTAGAATTGAAATAAGTAATGTCGCCCCGACAGCTAATCCCCATTTCCCTTCTAATGAATCTAATGCTTCTCCTTTTAAATCACCAATCATACGTAACCTCCTATACACAATAACTCTATTAGTATAGCATGTTCCTACTACAATTCATCTTTTGAAATATAGCGGTAAAAATGCGCTGTCGTTGTACTCACGTACGGACTAAGCCATAGAAAACCTATTCCAAGTGTAAAAATCGCTAAAATAGCCCACCCTATAAAGCTTAGCCATAAAAGAAATAGATCTAATTTATGCCCCTTCATCAGATTCTTACTTTCTTTCATTGCTTGCGAAACACTGTATTCCGGTTTTTCAACCATCACATAATATGTCATCGAATATGAAAAATACAAAATAGCCATTACAATAAACGAAATAGCTAATAAAATAAAGAAAACAATTATAAATGATGAATTTGCATTCTCATCAAGAAAACCTAATAGCCCAAATACAATCGTTCCTAACATCGGAACCCATGTACCTGTATATAACAAAATTGCAAGCATAGCCCACATTGTTTTCATCATTCTTTTAAAGCCACGAAATCCTTCAAATAAATAATCCACTCTAGCATCTTCTCGTTTGCTTATTTGTAGAAACAAATTCGTATGACCATATGTGGTAATGCCATAAGCCGCATAACTTAAAATTATCATAAGGCAGTAAAAAACCCCAAACGTAATAGCAGCTCCAATTGCCATTGTTTCTTCTTCAATTGAACCAGTTAAAATAGATGCTAAAATAAATATTATAACTCCTGGAATTAATACTATAAGCATTACAGCCATTGAAACGACGTAACTTACAATATGATATAAAATCGTTGATCCAACACCTAGTCCCCATTTTCCTTTTAAAGAGTGCAATGCTTCTCGCTTCATTTCACCGATCATTTATTCATCCCCTTTATAAATTGTTGTACATTCTCTACTTATACGAGCACCAATATAATTATACCATTTTTGTAAAATTATCCATTAACTACATAAAAAAAATCCGTAAAGGCTTTGCCTTTACGGATTTTTTTATTTCATATCGGAAACGTTTAAACGGTTCACAGCGCGTTGTAATGCCATTTCTGCACGTTTAAAGTCAACATGTGCTTGTTTATCTTGCAGACGTTGCTCAGCACGACGCTTCGCTTCATTTGCACGATGGATATCGATATGGTTTGCTTCTTCAGCAGATGATGATAATACAGTTACTTTATCTGGACGAACTTCGATAAAGCCACCACTTACCGCTACATAATCAGTGTGTCCACCATTTTTCAGACGAACTGCACTAATTTTTAATGGTGCAACAGTTGGAATGTGACCTGGTAAAATCCCCATTTCCCCACTCTCTGCTTTTACACTTACCATTTCTACTTCTTTTTCGTAAACCGGTCCATCAGGAGTTACAATACTGACTGGAAATGTCTTCATACTTCGTCCCTCCTAAGGCCTTACGCCATCATTTTCTTCGCGTTTTCAATAACTTCTTCAATGCCACCAACTAAGCGGAATGCATCTTCTGGAAGGTCATCATATTTTCCTTCTAGAATTTCTTTGAAACCACGAACTGTGTCTTTTACAGGTACGTAAGAACCTTTTTGACCTGTAAACTGCTCCGCTACGTGGAAGTTTTGAGATAAGAAGAATTGAATACGACGAGCACGATGTACAACTAACTTATCTTCTTCAGATAACTCATCCATACCTAAGATAGCAATGATATCTTGAAGCTCTTTGTAACGTTGTAAAGTTTGCTGTACTTGACGAGCCACTTCATAATGCTCTTCTCCTACGATTTCTGGAGAAAGTGCACGAGATGTAGATGCTAATGGATCTACGGCTGGGTAAATACCCATTTGTGTTAAACGACGCTCTAAGTTTGTTGTTGCATCTAAGTGAGCGAACGTTGTAGCTGGTGCTGGGTCAGTATAGTCATCGGCTGGTACATATACCGCTTGGATAGACGTGATAGACCCTTTATTTGTAGATGTAATACGCTCTTGTAATTGCCCCATTTCTGTTGCAAGTGTTGGTTGGTAACCTACCGCAGATGGCATACGGCCAAGAAGGGCAGATACTTCAGAACCTGCTTGCGTGAAACGGAAGATATTATCGATGAACAGAAGTACGTCTTGTCCTTGCTCATCACGGAAATATTCAGCCATTGTTAAGCCTGTTAATGCAACACGTTGACGTGCTCCAGGTGGCTCGTTCATTTGTCCGAATACCATCGCAGTTTTCTTAATTACGCCAGAATCGCTCATTTCGTGGTATAAGTCATTACCCTCACGAGTACGCTCACCTACACCAGCGAATACAGAGATACCACCGTGCTCTTGTGCGATGTTGTTGATTAACTCCTGAATTAATACTGTTTTACCTACACCGGCACCACCGAATAGGCCGATCTTACCACCCTTAATGTAAGGAGCAAGTAAGTCTACTACTTTAATACCAGTTTCAAGAATTTCTACTTTAGTAGATAATTCTTCGAATGCAGGTGCTTGACGGTGAATTGGATCACGGCGTACATCCGCAGGAACCTCACCATCTAAGTCAATAGCATCACCTAATACGTTAAATACGCGACCAAGTGTTGCATCACCAACTGGTACAGAGATTGCTTTACCAGTATCTTCTACTTCTGTGCCACGAACAAGTCCATCTGTGGAAGACATCGCAACTGTACGAACTGTATCATCACCTAAATGAAGTGCAACTTCAAATGTTAAGTTAAGTTCACCGTTTTCGTTGCTCTGTTTTACCGTAAGGGCGTTGTAGATTTCTGGTAGCTTTCCGCCATCAAACTTAACGTCTACAACCGGACCCATGATTTGCGTAACGCGCCCTTTATTCATCGGGTTCCCTCCTAGCTTTCTTTTAATTAGCTAACTTTCTACGAGCAGCTAGCTTTTCATTTTTTATTAGTTTATAGCTTACGCGACTCTTTTGACAGAGCCGCCTACGCTTTTTATTACTATTCTAACGCTGCTGCTCCACCAACGATTTCCGTAATTTCTTGCGTAATCGCTGCCTGACGCGCACGGTTGAATGAAAGTGTAAGTGAATCGATAACTTCCATTGCGTTGTCTGTAGCACTCTTCATTGCTGTCATACGCGCTGCGTGCTCACTTGCTTTACCGTCTAGTAATGCACCGTACACTAAGCTTTCTGCGTATTGTGGCAATAGTACTTTTAAAATTTCTTCTTCAGAAGGTTCGAATTCATAAGCTGTCGTCGGTTTATCAGACGCCACATCAGTAAGCGGTAAAATTTTATTTTCCGTTACTTCTTGTGAAATTTTACTTACGTAATGGTTGTAGTAAATATACAGCTCATCATAAGCACCATCTGCGAACATCGCAATTGCTCGAGAAGCAAGGTCTTTAATATCAGTAAATGATGGGTGATCAGATAATCCAACTACTTCATCAATGATGTTAAAGCCGCGACGTTTTAAATAATCACGTCCTAGTCGTCCAAGCACAATAATTGAATATTGGTTTGAATCCATATTATGACGTTCACGAATTACGTTACTTACTGTACGTAATACGTTACTGTTATAACCACCTGCTAGTCCGCGATCAGATGTAATAACGATGTATCCTGTACGCTTTACAGGACGCGCATTTAGCATTGGATGATTAATTCCTTTACTTCCTTGCGCAATGCTCGCTACTACTTCTTGAATCTTTTCCATATACGGAACGAAAGATTTAGCATTTTGCTCTGCACGGTTTAACTTAGATGCAGATACCATCTCCATCGCTTTCGTAATTTGACTCGTTTTCTTTGTCGAGTTAATCTTCGCTTTTATATCGCGTAAAGATGCCACAGGTTTTCACCACCTTTTTTCCGGAAGTTGGCACGATTAGTAAGAATCCTCTTCCTAATCTACGTTGCAAGATATTCTTGCTCATGATTGAAGGAAAAGAATAGGTGCACCTACTCTTTTCCTTTACATAACCGTCAGCAATCTCAGAAATTGAGATGCCTTTATATATTATCTAGCTCCAGCGGCTTCCGCTTTTATTAATCTAGTTCCGCCTCTTAGCCGATGGGGCTAAACAGTCGGCTTCACTTTTTATTATTCAGAAGCTACGAATACTTTTTTAAATCCGTTAATTGCTGCTGCAAATTTGTCGTCATCCGCAAGTTTCTTAGTTGTGCGGATTTCTTCTAATAAGTCAGTCGCATTAGAATCTAACCAAGCATGGAATTCTTCTTCGAAACGAGTGATATCTACTACTGGGATATCATCTAGGAATCCACGTGTTAAAGCGTAAAGAATGATAACTTGTTTCTCTACACGTAACGGTTTGTGTAATCCTTGTTTTAATACCTCAACAGTACGAGCACCACGGTTTAGTTTCGCTTGAGTTGCTTTATCTAGGTCAGAACCGAACTGAGCGAACGCTTCTAACTCACGGTAAGATGCAAGGTCAAGACGAAGTGTACCTGATACTTTACTCATTGCTTTAATCTGAGCAGATCCACCTACACGAGATACAGAAGTACCCGCATCGATCGCTGGACGTACGCCAGAGAAGAATAGGTCAGATTGTAAGAAGATTTGTCCATCCGTAATTGAGATTACGTTTGTTGGGATGTAAGCTGATACGTCCCCTGCTTGTGTTTCGATGAAAGGTAGTGCAGTTAAAGAACCGCCGCCTTTTGCATCACTTAATTTTGCTGCACGCTCTAATAAGCGAGAATGTAAGTAGAATACATCCCCTGGGTAAGCTTCGCGACCTGGAGGACGACGTAATAGTAATGACAGCTCACGGTAAGCTGCTGCTTGTTTTGATAAGTCATCATATACTACTAATACGTGTTTACCATTGTACATGAACTCTTCACCCATTGTTACACCAGCGTAAGGAGCTAAGTATAATAATGGAGCTGGTTGAGAAGCAGATGCAGTTACAACGATTGTGTACTCTAATGCACCATGCTTACGTAGTGTTTCTACTACGTTACGTACAGTTGATTCTTTTTGTCCGATAGCTACGTAAATACAAATCATATCTTCATCTTTTTGGTTAATGATTGTATCTAGTGCAACTGCTGTTTTACCTGTTTGACGGTCACCGATGATTAACTCACGTTGACCACGGCCAATTGGTACAAGAGCGTCAATCGCTTTAATACCTGTTTGAAGTGGCTCATGAACAGATTTACGATCCATTACACCTGGTGCTGGACTTTCGATTGGACGAGTGTTTGTTGTATTGATTGGGCCTAAACCATCAACTGGTTGACCTAATGGGTTTACAACACGACCAATTAGTTCTTTTCCTACTGGTACTTGCATGATGCGACCAGTACGACGAACTTCGTCACCTTCACGGATTTCTGTGTAAGGTCCTAAAATGATAATACCTACGTTGTTTTCCTCTAAATTTTGTGCTAGTCCCATAACGCCGTTAGAGAACTCTACAAGTTCACCAGCCATAACGTTATCAAGACCATGAGCACGCGCGATACCGTCACCAACTTGGATAACTGTACCAACATCACTAACTTCGATTTCAGACTGATAGTTCTCGATTTGTTGCTTTATCAGTGCGCTAATTTCTTCAGCTCTGATGCTCATGTGCTTCACCCCTATCTATTCTTCATTAATTCACGCTGAATACGTGCTAATTTTCCTTGTAAACTTCCGTCATAAATGCGATTTCCAATACGTACTTTAATGCCGCCTAGTAAATCTTCATCTACAACATTTTTTACGCGAATTGCATCTTTTCCTGTTCTCTTTGCAAATGCTTCTGCAATGTTAAGCTTCTCTTCTTCTGATAGAAGACGAGTAGAATATACAGTTGCGTCCGCTACGTTACGTTCTTCATTAGCAAGAACAACATATTCATCTGCAATTTCAGGTAAGATATCAATGCGCTTGTTATCAATTAAAATATATAACGTATTTAAAATAGATTCAGAAACAGACCCGAATACGTTTGCAAGAAACGTTTTCTTTTGTTCCTTTGAAATGTTCGGTTGCGTTAAAAAGCTATGTAGTTCTCCGTTCTTTATATAAACGTTTTGTACAAGGCGTAATTCCTCTTCAAACATTTCTAATACGTGTTTTTCTTTAGCAATTTTAAAAAGAGCGACAGCATAACGTTTTGCTACAATCCCATTGCTCATCGCGCTTCTCCTACTTCTTTAATATAATCGCGAATTAACTTCACTTGATCTTCTTCTTTTAATTCTTTTTCAATTACTTTAGAAGCAATTTGAACAGATAAAGAAGCAACTTGTTCTTGTAAAGCAGCAATCGCTTGCTCTTTTTCGCGTTGAATTTCTTGTACAGCAGATGCTTTAATTGATTCTGCTTCTTCTTTCGCAGCAGCAACAATAGCATCTTTTTGATCTACAGCTTGTTTTTTCGCTCTTTCGATTAACTCTTGTGCTTCAACACGTGATTGTTTTAACATTTCACGTTGTTCTTCTACTAACTTCTTCGCTTCAGCGTTACTTCTTTCTGCAGCGTCGATTTCATTAGTAACATGCTCTTCACGTTCTTTCATAATCCCCATTAAAGGACCCCACGCGAATTTGCGTAGCATTACTAATAGAAGTAAGAAAATGAACAATGTATAAGCAATCGTTCCAAATGGAATGGCAGCCCCTAATAATAAAGTTGGCACAAGGATTCACTCCCTTCAAAATATCTAAATTGATCATATGAAAAAAAAAGACATACGTTTCGTTCATAAAGCAATGGCGAAGAAAGTTCGGAAAAACACTCTTCGCCATCTATGTAAGGGGAGTCTCCCTTATTTGTTCATTACGATGAATGCAATAACTACACCGATGATTGGAAGTGCCTCAACTAAAGCAACCCCGATGAACATAATTGTTTGAAGTGCGCCTTTTAATTCTGGTTGACGAGCAACACCTTCGATTGTACGTGATACGATAAGACCGTTACCAATACCTGCACCTAATGCTGATAAACCAATTGCAATTGCAGCTGCGATTACACCTAAACTCATTTAATTTGTCCTCCTTTGTATTATAAAAAAATAAATTTTTTCTTACTTAAATTATATTAATGGTCATGACTTACTTTATGAGCCATATAAACCATCGTTAACATAACGAAAATAAATGCTTGGATTGATCCAACGAATACACTGAATCCCATCCATGCTAACATCGGCACAAGTGCACCTAATGCTCCAAGGAATGATGCTCCACCCAGCTTAGCAAGTAATCCTAATAAGATCTCACCTGCATAAATGTTACCAAATAAACGAAGACCTAACGTTAATGTGTTAGCAAACTCCTCAATAACCTTTAATGGGAATAAGAATTTCATAGGTTGGAAATAACCTTTTACGTATTCTTTCGTACCCTTCATCTTAATTCCATAATAATGGGTGAGGGTAACTACCATCACGGCTAATGTTAATGTAACTGCTGGATCAGACGTTGGTGATCTCCACCATGCAATATGTTCGCCAGCTTCAGTTGCTGAATACATGAATGGTAAACCAAGGAAGTTCGATACGATGATAAACATGATAAGCGTAACGCCAAGCGTTAAGAAACGTCCACCTGTTTTCCAGTCCATCGTACTATTGATAATCCCTTTCACGAAGTCAAACACCCATTCCATGAAGTTTTGCATTCCTGTTGGGCGAAGAGCTAAGCTGCGAGTTCCGATAACAGCGATTAAGAAAACAATAACTGCTGCTACAGTAACCATCATAACTGATGACAAATCGAACGTTAAACCTAGAAATTCAACTAATTTACCGTGTTCCACTAGTAATTCACCTCTCTTCCCTGCTCTTATACTCTAAATAAAGAAAATCTATGATCATGACAAGGTATCCTGTCAGCAATCCTACACCTAAGCCCCACATCGCAATTAACTCTTGATATTTGGCTGCAAATAAAATTAATAACCCAATCGTGGCGAATCTTGAATATGTACTTACCGCTGTCGCCTTAAACTTCACGTTTTCTCCATTTGTCACGCGATCCAACAGCTTGTCTGTCCTGCGTGCAATGATGCGCAAACTAAGAAAACTGAAAATCGTTCCGATAATCAGTCCAAGAAATACATCCTTGTAAGAGGTGAATCCCCATCCTAGCACTAGAAGCGCAAGCAAGTAGTACATATATTTCTTTTGTCTTTGGACAAGTCCATGTACGTCTATCATCATTGCTCTCCCGAATAGTAATGTCGAATGAGTCGAATCATTGCGTATACCCCTGTTCCTAATCCGAGTAATAACCCTATAATAAGAAACAATGGAAACGTTCCAACCTTATTATCAATCCACTGCCCACCAAAGATCCCAACAAGAATAGAACCGACTAACTGAGCAAGAATACCTGACATTAAAGCATAAGCTTTTATATGGCTGCGATCGTTTTTTTGCAAGGATTCATCCCTCCAATATGTAACCCTCATTCACGATGTGTTAATAATAACTCATTTTTTTGCATAAATCCTATACAAAATAAAAAGTTTACATTTTCGTCACGGAATAGATGTATTTTTGTCACTGAAAGCCCTACCATCTATCCCCGTTGTTAGCATACAATAGGGTATTAACAGTGTCAACGAGAAATCGTAAAAAATCAAAAAATTTGAGTATTAGTCATTTCCTCCCAAAAATGAAAACGTTCCCCTTCTAAATACTGGTTAGAGATATGCAATTTCTAACAGTTTTCTCTTTATAATAGAAGGAAATGTTCACAAGTTTGTCACTATTATATTTTTACGATATAACGCTTTCCTTCCATAATATAGTGCTCTTTAGACGTAAGACTTCTATATTATATGTGATGTGTATGCAACTTATGTTGTATATACTATGTATATTTATCCTCTCCCCTCCCCTACTTGCTTACATCAAAAAAAGACGAGCTGAGGAATCCCCCTGCTCGTCAGTTGTCTTACTTCGTTCCGAATAAACGGTCACCGGCATCACCAAGACCTGGTACTACATATCCGTGGTCATTTAATTTCTCATCTAATGCTGCTACATAAATATCAACATCAGGATGTTCTTCTTGTACTACTTTTACTCCTTCTGGAGCTGCAACGATACACATTAATTTAATTTGTTTTGCGCCGCGCTTTTTCAGAGAGTTAATTGCTTCAGCTGCAGAACCACCTGTTGCTAGCATCGGATCTAGTACGATAAAGTCACGCTCTTCTACATCCGTTGGAAGTTTCACATAGTATTCTACCGGTTGCAATGTTTTAGGGTCGCGGTATAAGCCAACGTGTCCTACTTTTGCTGCTGGAATTAATTTCAGAATTCCATCAACCATTCCTAAACCTGCACGTAAAATCGGAATTAAACCAAGTTTTTTACCAGCGATCACTTTTGTTGTCGCTTTGCTTACAGGAGTCTCAATTTCAATGTCTTTAAGTGGAAGGTCGCGAGTAATTTCAAAAGCCATTAAGCTTGCTACTTCGTCCACTAATTCACGAAAATCTTTCGTACCTGTATTCTTGTCGCGAATATATGTAATCTTATGTTGAATTAACGGGTGATCAAATACATACAGTTTTCCCATGTGAATCTCTCCTTTAGATGATATTCATGCGTTTGCACGCTTTTTTACACTATTTACGATTGTAAAGAAAACGCTACTAATATTCAAGGGCAAATTTGGAAAAGTCATGATTTACGATGAATCTATCTAGTATCTTTACCAATTATGGGAGCTGTATCCTTCATTATATCGCCAAAATTTATTCATCATTTGTATACATACTTAAAGAACAATATATGTCCACAAAAAAAACTGCCAAAACAATTATGTCTCAGCAGTCTTCTTCAATCTATTATAGATTTGGATACATTGGGAATTTGCTCGTTAACGCTTCTACACGCTTACGTGCTTCTTCTAATGCAGCTTCATTTTCATGATTTTTTAATGTGTAAGCAATAAGTGACGCAATTTCATCCATTTCTTCTAAACCGAAACCACGAGATGTTACAGCTGCTGTACCAATACGTACACCACTTGTTACAAATGGGCTTGCTGTTTCAAATGGAATTGTATTTTTGTTCACTGTAATACCAACTTCGTCTAATACGTGCTCTGCTACTTTACCTGTGATCTCTAGGTTACGAACATCAATTAGGATTAAGTGATTGTCTGTTCCACCAGAAACAAGTGTAAGTCCTTCTTTTTGAAGACCTTCAGCTAAGCGGTTCGCATTGTTAATGATATTTTGTGCATATGTTTTGAAATCATCTTGAAGTGCCTCACCAAACGCAACAGCTTTTGCAGCGATTACGTGCATAAGTGGACCACCTTGAATACCAGGGAAGATTGATTTATCAATTTGTTTTGCAAATTGCTCTTCACATAAAATCATACCACCACGTGGACCACGTAATGTTTTATGTGTTGTTGTTGTAACGAAATGTGCATGTGGCACTGGATTTGGATGTAAACCAGCCGCTACTAAACCTGCGATATGTGCCATATCAACCATTAAGTATGCGCCCACTTCATCTGCAATCTCACGGAATCGTTTGAAATCGATAACACGAGGGTATGCACTTGCACCTGCAACGATTAATTTTGGTTTATGTTCTTTCGCTTTTGCTAATACATCATCGTAATTAATACGGTGAGATTCAGCATCCACGCCATATTCTACGAAATTATATTGTACTCCACTGAAGTTAACAGGGCTTCCGTGTGTTAAGTGACCACCATGAGATAAATTCATACCAAGTACTGTATCGCCTTGCTCTAAAATCGTGAAGTATACTGCCATGTTCGCTTGTGCACCAGAATGCGGTTGAACATTTACGTGCTCTGCGCCGAAAATTTCTTTTACGCGATCACGTGCGATATCTTCTACTACGTCTACATGTTCACAACCACCATAGTAACGTTTCCCAGGATATCCTTCAGCATACTTATTCGTTAAAACAGAACCTTGCGCCTCCATTACTGCTTCACTTACGAAATTTTCCGAAGCAATTAACTCAATCTTCGAACGCTGTCTTCCTAGTTCTGCCTCAATTGCAGCAAATACCTTTTCATCTTGACGTTTTAAATGATCCACCAAAATCCCCCTTTTCTGAACGAATTACATCGATTCCCAACAGTTTTTTCTTATTTATTCAGAAAAAACGAAAATTCAGGTTGTAATTCTTTCGAACCTTCATGTTTTCAACTACATTCTAACATGACTTTCTATATCATAAAAGAAAAAAAAGACCGAAAATCGGTCTTTTCTTTCTTCTATAATAAAGTCAGACAACATACCTTATTCATAACTTTAACGGCAAGTGATAGTCTCTTCCTTCGCCGCATAAACAGCACGTGCTCCACCAATTAGCTTTCCACGTGTTGTTGCCATCGTTACATGTGCACTTCCAATTTCCTTCACACTAGTACGAACCGGAACAGCTACGTGCTTTAAATGCATACCGATAAATGTATCACCAATATCCATTCCCGCATCTGCTTTAATAAACTCAATTACTACCGGATCTTTCAAATTGTGATAAGCATATGTTGCTAATGCACCACCTGCTGATCTAACAGGCGTAACTGTTACAATTTCAAATTGATATTTCATCGCCAACTCTTTCTCAACTACTAAAGCACGGTTTAAATGCTCACAACATTGAAACGCCAACTCAATACCTGTTTGTTCTTGAAATTGTTTTAACTCAGAAAAAATCGCCTCTGCTACTTCCATCGTTCCTGATGTCCCAATTCTTTCTCCTAGCACTTCGCTCGTACTACACCCCACTACAAAAATTTGACCACTTTGTAATGAAGCTTGTTCTTGGAAATCAGAAAGCGAAATTTGTAGCTGTTCTCTTACCTTTACGATTTCTGTCATTACGCCTCTTCCTTTCACAGGTTGGTTCACCAAATTATATTTCCTACTGCTTCTAGTTAGAATCTATTACTTTGCTTCGTATGTTTTAATTTTTCCTACGCGGTTTTCGTGACGGCCGCCTTCAAATTCAGTTGTTAACCAAATTTTTGCGATGTCGCGTGCTAGACCAGCACCAATTACACGCTCGCCCATTGCTAACATGTTTGTATCGTTATGCTCTCTCGTTGCTCTCGCACTGAAAGTATCATGAACTAACGCACAACGAATACCATTTACTTTGTTTGCAGCAATTGACATACCGATGCCTGTCCCACAAACTAAAATACCACGATCTACTTCGCCATTTGCTACCATTTCCGCTGCTGGAAACGCAAAATCAGGGTAATCAACAGAACCAGCTTCACATTCACAACCTAAATCAATATATTCAATATTTAACTCTTCTAATAAACTTACAAGTTCTTTACGGATATTCATACCGCCGTGATCAGATGCTACTACTACTTTCATTTTTACCCCTCCAAAGTTTCAATCCATTATCTTCATTCTCACTTAATCCTTTAATGGGACGAAGTGATCTCCAATATCGTATTATACACGAAACATCAACCTTCTGAATGTTTTTTCAGTAAAGTTTGTACAAGTTTTTCCATCTCTTCTAATGTTTCTTTATAAATAGAGAGAGATCCGCCGAACGGATCTGAAATATCCTTACTCATCCCCTCAGTTACTCCATATAATGTATCTACTTTCCCTTCAACACTTGGATAATGCCCAAGGATAATTTCCTTATGGTTTTCCGTCATTGTTACTACAATATCTGCCCAATCAATTAAGGCTTCGTTTACCTGCTGCGAAGCATGATCGATTGCAATTCCCTTTTCAGCTAAAGCTTCCTTTGCATGTACCGACGCATCACTTCCAGGATAGGCGAAAACACCAGCAGATTGCACTTCAAACTTACCTTCTCCATAATGGCGCAGTAACGCCTCAGCCATCGGACTACGGCATGTATTTCCAGTGCAAACAAATAATACTCGTTTCATCTAAACCCACCCCTTTTCTCTATTTCCTTCCTTTTATCATAGCGTACATTACAATAGAACAAAAGAAATGTGAATATACGAAAGGCGCATTTCTCTTATATTTTTTCTAAGAAAAATGCGCCTTATCCACATATATGTGAAACCCTATTTCCAAGTGCCCAAAGTATTTTACCATATATAAGGAACAGACTACAAAACAAAATAAGGAATCCATTTCATACGAAACGGATTCCTTTCATGTGATAATTATTTCATTGTAACTTTCATTACTTCTGTTGAACCTTTTGTAGCAGTTACACCTACAGTTGTCTTAATAGACTCAGCTGCATCTGTGTTTGTAATAACGATTGGAGTAATTGTGCTTTTCGCTTTTTCACGAATTAATTCTAAGTCGAATGAGATTAATTTATCTCCAGCTTTTACAGCTTGTCCTTCAGAAACGTGAGCTTCAAAACCTTCGCCTTCCATTTTTACAGTTTCTAATCCAACGTGGATTAAAATTTCTGTACCGTTTTTCGCTTTAATTCCAATTGCATGTTTCGTGTGGAATAATTGTACGATTTCGCCATCAACTGGAGATACAACTACACCTTCAGTAGGATCGATTGCAACACCGTCACCCATCATACGACCAGCGAATACTGGATCTGGTACTTCTTCAATATTTTTCACCGCTCCAGTTAATGGAGCTACAATTGTTTCTTCATTTGTTTTTGAACCAAGACCGAATAATTTTTTAAACATAGGATAGTCCTCCTTATAATTTACCTAAAAGTTTATAGGGCAATCTCTATTAAAGATCAGAATAAACGTAAGACTTCATACTTCGAATATTATACTGTAAAAACGCTTTCGAAATAAATTACGTCATTACTACTAGACTCTTATTGTAGCGTCTCACAAAATTCCAGTCAATTCTGATTGTCTGAATAACAATAAGAAGTTAACTTCTACTTATATTTTCTCTTTTTTTACCTAACTTGTCTAGAGGTCTTTACTACATTTTATTTTTTGTTGTTAATTTGTAAAATTTTTTTCAAACTTTTTTCGAAATCCACTTGACTAAAGTAAGTAACTATTTTATTATTACTTACGTAAGGTAAGTTAATAACTTTTAGGAGGTTTTCAAAAATGATGGATTTCGGTCTTCTTATTATTCGTCTTATTATAGGTATTACATTCATGGGTCATGGTGCTCAAAAATTATTTGGTTGGTTCGGCGGTTACGGTTTAAAAGGAACAGGTGGCTGGATGGAATCAATCGGTTTACGCCCTGGTGTATTTATGGCATTTATGGCTGGTGCAACTGAACTATTAGGTGGTTTCTTATTCGCATCAGGTATTTTCACTGCAATCGGTTCATTATTTATTGTTGGAACAATGTTAATGGCGATCTTCACTGTTCATGGAAAAAACGGTTACTGGGTAACTCAAAATGGATATGAATATAACTTAATGTTAATCGCTGTTGCTATCGGTGTAGCTTTAATCGGTCCTGGCGCATACGTTTTACTATAATTTTTATCTTGAATCCGAGATTATTTAGGTGGAACTTACTTCATTGTGGTTGAAGTAAGTTCTTTTTATGTAATAAAAATATTATTTTCAGCAGGAGTTTTCCACTAACATCTTGTAAACAAACAATAAGTCGTCATATTTAGAAAGGGGATTTCAATCATGTTATCCATTAATCCAAATGAACAATCGGAAAAAGAGAATTACAAATTACTTACAGGAAGTATTATTCCACGCCCTGTCGCATTCGTTACTTCTGTAACAAAAGACGGCGTATTAAATGGAGCACCATATAGTTATTTCAATATTGTTGCTGCTAATCCGCCACTTATCTCAGTTTCTGTACAACGAAAAGCTGGAGAAAGAAAAGACACTTCTCGAAACGCAATTGAAAAAGGAGAATTTGTTGTACATATCTCTGATGAATCATATGTAGCGGCAATTAACGAAACAGCAGCAAATCTCCCTCCAAATGAAAGTGAAATTGAATTAGCAAAATTAACACCAATTGAAAGTGATGTCATCTCCGTTCCAGGTGTAAAAGAAGCAAATATTCGAATGGAATGCGTACTAGAACGCGCAATCCCCCTTGGCGGAACAGAAGACTCACCAGCTTGCGATTTACTAATCGGACGCGTCGTTCGCTTCCACGTCGCAGAACACCTATACGAAAAAGGACGCATTCATGCCGAAGGACTAAAACCAGTAAGCCGCCTAGCAGGACACAACTACGCAAAACTAGGAGAACAATTTGAATTAGTGAGGCCAATCTAAAAGCGGAAGCGGCTCGTTCAGAATGGGAGGAGGATGGAGCTTCTGACGTAGAGGCGCCTTTTGCCTCGCAGGAAGACGCGAAGCCACCGACCATTCTAGCCGCTGGAGCTGGATATGTTTAAAAGTGGAAGCGGCCGTTTAGCTCTGACCAGCTAAGGTTCTCTCGCACAAAAGGTGCTTTTTACCTTTCGTGCGGGAGGTTCTTAGATGCGAAGAGCTGACCACTGGAACTGGATAATATCTAAAAGTGGAGGCAAATTAATTACTTTCACCACTCAAACATAAAATCCCCTGCTAAATAGCAGGGGATTTTTATCATTGTAATTCTTCCTTCTTTTCTTCTAAAGCCGGTATCTTCTCTTTTTTCGGTTTCCCAAGCTTAATTACGAAGAAGTAAAGGGAAAGCAATGTAATAAGAAAAACAATTAAAAACGGGTATGGAGAATAAAAAGCACGCGCTGCCTCCGTTTTCCCCGCAACAAACTTCAATGACTCAATATCTAAAAACTCAGCAAACATTTGTACACCGAGCATACTAAACCAAAAAACAAAAAAACTAATAATAATACCAAAAACTTGCTTCAATCTCGTCATCCATCTCATCCTTTCTATATGTTTAATTTTTTAGCGCAATCAGTATAGTACAAACAAAACTATGCACAGAAAGGAACTATCTTACCATTCGCGAATTAATTTAATCCAACCTAAAATTGAAATTTGTAAAATAATACCCCAAATAACAAGTAGTCGTAACCATCTCGGAAAAAAAGTTACAAATCGAATATACCATTCCAATAATTTGTTCATAACGCCCTCCCCCTAAAATTATATAGGAAAAAGGAGATATAATCCAAATCCAACCAAAATGATACCACCTACTATCTCACCATATGTACCGAGCATACCTTTCGCATGCCTACCAATGAATAAACCAGTCCACGCTAATAACATACTAATAAATCCAAAGAGTAATATCGTAATAACTGTCTGTGCTCCGTAAATACCAAGACTAAGCCCTACTGAAAAACTATCTATACTAACACCAAATGCAAATACGAATAAACTAATTCCAATAGGGGCTGTTCTAGTCTCTTCATTCTCTAAAATAGAGGAATACACAATATAAAATCCTAGTCCTATTAATAAAATAGCACCTGCAAAATGTGCAATGTCTCCATACTGCTCTGATAAAAAACGACCTAATACCATCCCAATAAATGGCATGATAATATGAAATATCCCTATCGTCACACCGATATACAGGATCTGTCTTATCTTTAAGGCCATCATTCCCATACCAAGACTCACCGAAAATGCATCCATCCCTAAGGCGAATGCCATAATTATTAAAGGTATTAGCTGTTCAAACGTCATTCATGTCCCTCCTCGGACGTGCTACTTCACAATATGCTTATCCGAGGAGAAATATTCTGTTTGCTAATCGTACCTTATCATTCAGTAATAATATGATGTCCTGCCGCTTTTGTTAAGCGATTCATAATCGCGTTTCCTATTCCTTCATTCGGGAACGATTCACTAAAAATAACATCCACTTCACTTGCATCAAACGTTCTAAGTACATCATATAATTTAGTCGCAACGCTAGCTAAATCACTTCGAACACCACATGATAATACAACATCCGCATTATATATATGGTGATACTCTTCTGTCGTTAATACACCTACTTTGAATCCTTCTTCCTTCTTCTCATCCACAAGGCGCTGGATAAACTCACGTGATCCTTCAACAATACTGAGCGGCGCTTTCGGTGCATAATGTGTATACTTCATTCCAGGTGATTTCGGTTTTTCCTTCTCATCCTTTAGAGCTGGATCTAAAGAAACCGTGCCAATCACCGCTTCCAATTGTTCTTTCGTAATCCCACCCGGGCGTAAAATCGTTGGAATAGCGCTCGTACAATCAATTACAGTCGATTCAACACCGACTCCTGTTGCACCACCATCTACAATACCTGCGATTTTCTCATTTAAATCTTCATATACGTGAGATGCTAACGTCGGGCTTGGACGACCTGAACGATTCGCACTCGGTGCTGCAACAGGTACATTTGCCTCTTCAATAAGAGCAAGAGCTACCGGATGATCAGGCATCCTCACTCCAACTGTATGAAGTCCTGCCGTCACCTTCTCTGAAATTCCTTCCTTTCTAGGTAAAATAATTGTTAACGGACCTGGCCAAAAATGCTCCATCAACTTCTCTGCAACTGGCGGAATTTCCTTCACAATACCATCTAACTGCGATTTTGTACCGATGTGGACAATAAGTGGATTATCACTCGGTCTTCCTTTCGCCTCAAAAATTTTCGCAATCGCTTCATCATTCATCGCGTTTGCACCTAGTCCATATACCGTTTCTGTAGGGAAGGCAATCGCCTCATTTTCCCTTAATAATTTTGCTGCTTCTTGTAACTGTGGATAATATTTTTTTCTTTCCACAACATTATCCACAACCCACATATTTGTATGCATTTTTTCCCACGTCCTTTTCTACCCTGAAATACTTGTCTATTTTTAGTTTACTATGAGATTTATCCAAAAGACAAACAAGGTTTATCCACAAAATGTGGATAAACCTAATTAATCCGTGGATAACTTTGTGAATAGCTGACAATTTAGTATTATTGCATTTGGCTCTTTTATATTTTTACAAAAGTGTTCTAACTGTCGAATTCCCTCTGGTACGTTCTCTTTCTCTATCGTAACAAAGTCAAAAAACTGAAAGATCGTTATAGATTGTGGATGATTTGTTAGTAAGTACAATTGTCGAATATTTTTTTCTTTCATATACTGCAAAAACATTTCAAAAAAATATAAGAAAGTCTGTTTATCCACATTAGGTGTGAATAAACAAGAACGAATAAGTGCGTTTTCTTCACTTTGTTCATATCCAATGACTGCCCGTATTTCTTCCGCCTCTTCCAAAATCATAAACTGTGCGTACAACTCATTTATTTTATCATCTTTTTTATTAGCTTGTCCGAAAAAAGAATGCAATCTTTCCACATCTGCCTTCGTCGCAAAATATACCTTCTTCATAATAAATCCCTCCTCTTTTTTATATATGAGAAGGGATTTACGAATAGTACTATTTAGAGAATAAAGATGTAAAAGCTTCTACAATAAATAACTTAACTTCCGGCTTTTCTTCTTCCTCCTCTACTTTTACATACTCATTTCGCTTTTCTTGTTTTTGTTCCACAGGTTTCTCCACTTTTTCCACAGTTTTTGTTTCCTCTTTACTTACAGGTTGTTCTTCTACTTTCGTTTCATTTTTTACTACTTTCTTTTCAGAAGCTGTTACTTTTTTTGCGACTTCTTGCTTTACAACTTTCTTTTCTTTCACCTCATCCTCTTTTTTCTCTTCTGCATTTACTACTTCTTCATCATCTATTTGTTTCACTTGCTCCTCTTCAGGAGATTCAGCCTTCACAACATGTTCTTCTTTCCTTACAGCTGTACCACTTGAAAAATCTAAGAAACACATTGGTGGAAATAGTACACACCACCAGTTTGCCCCTTCACCTTCCCCAATTGTAATTAAGACTGCTTCATATTCCCCTGCCGGATAAATAAAATTCCCATATACCTTTGTAGGAAACTTTACATTTTTACTGAATTTCACTTGAAATGAATCTTTACTTCCTTCTTTTTTCAACGTATTTGCTACTGTTTTTTCGATTTCTGGAATATGACTTTGAATGACTTTGCGCGCTTCTTCAAATGAAGTTAAATCAGCTACCCATCCATCAATTTGTGCTTTTACTTCATCACGCACTTTGCGCTTTAACGCCTGGTCTTTATCTGAATCACTATTTGCTAAAATCCGTAATCGAACGGCCTCTTTCGGAATAACTGAAGGCCCTTTCGCATCAGCTTTCATATATCCAAACTGCACAAGTAACTGTGCACCAATTAATAATAGAAGAAGATAAGCAATAACTTGTTTTTTCATTTCCTCCACCGTCCCTTCTACAAACAGTGTGGACAGACTTTCATCTTTCTAAACTATTAAATTCAAAATCTATATGAATTTTTCCACAAAAAAATAGAGTAAGGTGTAAACCTTACTCTATCTCCGCAAATACCATACGATCTTTTCCATTAATATCAAAAACAACCTCAACATGAGCATGTGGAAATGCTTGTTGTAACAGCCCTTTCACGTCCTCACCTTGCCCTACTCCAATTTCAAATGCGACAATTGCTTTCTTCTGCAACACATTCGGCAACTCTTCCATAAAGCGGCGATAGAAATCTAATCCGTCTTCACCCCCAACAAGCGCTCTCTTTGGCTCATGCTCTTTCACCACGGGAGAAAGACCACGCCAATCTTCTTCCGGTATATATGGAGGATTTGAAACAACAACATCTAACTTTTGACCCGTTTCATAAAATGGTGATAATAAATCACCATGATAGAACGTTACTTCTGCGCCCAAAGTTTTCGCATTTTCTTTTGCAACTTCAATCGACTCCTGCGCAATATCTACCGTATACACATGAAGATTTTTATTTTCCAAAGCAAGCGTAATCGAAATCGCTCCGCTACCTGTACCAATATCTGCTACATGTATTTTCTCATCACCAAAATGACGCTCGATTCTTTCTAACACTCCTACTATAAGCTCTTCTGTTTCTGGTCTTGGTATTAATACTTCTTCATTCACAAAGAACGATCTTCCATAAAACATTTCATGACCAATCATATATTGAATAGGAATACCTTCTACATGCTTGTGGATAAACTCTGTAAAACTTTTTTCTTGTTCCGCAGTTATTTCTTCACGCATGTTCATCAATAATCCTGTTCTATTCGTCTTTAATACATGACAAAGGACAATTTCTCCCGCATTTTCATCTCGTCCATTCTCCTGTAAAAAAGAAGAAGCCCATTTCAGGGCTTCATAGACACGCATTACTCAGCTGCCTCCATCCTTTGAGCCTGATCTTCCATTACTAAGGCATTGATGAAATCATCTAACTTACCTTGTAAGATTTGATCTAACTTTTGAATCGTTAAACCGATTCGATGGTCTGTAACACGGTTTTGCGGGAAGTTATACGTACGAATACGCTCTGAACGATCACCCGTACCAACAGCTTGTTTACGGTTTTGATCATACTCAGCTTGCGCTTCTTGTCTAAACTTATCATAAACACGTGCGCGTAATACTTTCATCGCTTTTTCTTTATTCTTAATTTGTGATTTCTCATCCTGACATGATACAACTACACCAGTCGGTAAATGCGTTAAACGTACCGCTGACATCGTTGTATTAACGCTCTGTCCACCAGGTCCACTAGAAGCGAATGTATCAACACGAACATCTTTCTCATGAATATCAATTTCTACTTCTTCTGCCTCTGGTAATACAGCTACAGTTGCTGTAGATGTATGGATACGTCCACCAGATTCCGTTTCAGGAACACGTTGTACACGGTGAGCGCCATTCTCGAATTTCAGCTTCGCGAAAGCACCTTTACCATTAATCATAAAGATAATCTCTTTATATCCACCTAACTCTGTATAGCTAGCCTCGATAATCTCCGTTTTCCAACCTTGCACCTCAGCATAACGGCTATACATACGATATAAGTCACCAGCAAATAAAGCGGCCTCGTCGCCACCAGCAGCTCCACGAACCTCAACGATAACGTTCTTATCATCGTTAGGGTCTTTTGGTACAAGTAAAATTTTCAGACGCTCTGATAATGTTTTTTCTTGTGATTCTAACTCAGAAACCTCTTCTTTTACCATTTCACGCATTTCTGCGTCTAACTTATCTTCTAACATTGCTTTCGCATCTTTTAATTGCTCACGAACATCCTTATACTCACGATACACCTCTACCGTTTCCTGTATATCAGACTGTTCCTTTGAATATTCACGAAGCTTATTTGAATCACTAATAATTGCTGGGTCGCTTAGCAATTCATTTAACTTCTCATAACGATTTTCTACAGCTTGCAAACGATCTAACACATCATTCACCTCTACATCCTAGTATCTAATACAAATAGTATATGGTACTTACTCAAAAAAACGCAAATTATATTTAAAAGTGGCGGTGGCTCGTTCAGCTCTGACCAGCTAAAGTTCTTTCGACCTAAAGGTGCTTTTTACCTTTCGGGCGGAAGGTTCTTAGATGCGAAGAGCTAGCCACCAGAACTAGATATATTTAAAAGCGTAAGCGGCTTGCTCAGAATCGCAGGCCATTGGAACTCTCGACCTTGAAGTGCTTTTTGCTTCAAGCGAGAGAGTGAAATGGCCGGAGATTCTAGCCGCTGGAGCTAGATATCACAACTTAAAGCGCAAGTGGCTCACACCACTCACACTCTCTATTCTGAAAAAAACCCGCCTTGTGCAGCGAGTTTTACTTATCTTTGTTTGTAGGAACTGCATGACAATGACGACAGCGTGGTTCATACGATTCTGAAGCACCAACTAAAATAATCGGATCATCAAATGCCGCTGGTTCTCCATCAATTAATCGTTGTGTACGACTTGCCGGAGATCCACATGCAGAACATACTGCTTGTAGTTTTGTTACATGTTCAGCAATCGCCATCAGCTGAGGAACTTGTCCAAATGGTAGACCACGGAAATCTTGGTCTAAACCAGCTACAATGACACGATAGCCACGATTTGCCAATACTTGCACCACTTCCACAATGTCCCCATCAAAGAATTGCACCTCATCGATTGCAATTACATCCATTTCTTCAGTGATATGTCCAAATATATCTTTTGAAGCTGAAACAGGAACTGCTTTTACCTTTAATCCGTTATGTGATACAACGTCTTCTTCACTATAGCGATTATCAATACATGGTTTAAATACAATTGCATGTTGTTTCGCAAATTGCGTACGACGCACACGGCGGATAAGCTCTTCTGATTTACCAGAAAACATACTACCGCAAATCACTTCAATCCAACCGTTCTGATTTATTAAGTACATGAAGCTCTCCTTTCATCTACTTTTTAATTAAAAGTAGGGTAAAGGTATAATATTTTCGCAAAAAAAACAGACAAGCGAATAGATACACTTGCCTGTTTTATGTTTTTATTACTTAAGACCGTATTTCTTATTGAAGCGGTCAACGCGTCCGTCTGCAGTAGCAAACTTCTGACGTCCAGTGTAGAATGGGTGAGAATCAGAACTGATCTCAACTTTTAGTAATGGATAAGTGTTACCATCTTCCCACTCAACAGTTTCGTTAGATCCTCTAGTAGATCCGCTTAAGAATTTGAAGCCTGTGTTTGTGTCCATGAATACAACTTTCTTGTAATCTGGGTGAATTCCTGCTTTCATTCTTTTCATCTCCTTCCGCCCTGAATCATTTTCGAAACAGAGTTTTTCATCTTCAGCTGCATACACAACTATATTGATGAAACACATATGATGAAATTATAACAAGGCTAACTTCATTTTGCAACTACCTGTTTTTGTCTTTTTAATTTTAAAAGCAGAAGCGGCTCGCTCAGAATCGCAGGCTATTTGGAACTCTCGACCTTGAAGCGCTTTTTGCTTCGAGCGAGAGAGTGAAATGACCGGAGATTCTAGCCGCTGAAGCTGGATATTATCTTAAAATGGAGGCCGCTCATCTCTCTTTAAGATCACCTAAAAAACATAAAAAACTCGCTTACCATAAAATAAGCGAGTCCCAATCTTTTCCCTTTACTTCGTTGTTACATATCTTTTCGAATCTGCAACAATGTTTTGTAAAAATTCTTCATTTGTCTTTGTTTGACGAAGTTTACGTAAGAAACCTTCAACAAAGTCTGGTGTATCACGCATTGTTTTACGAATACCCCATAGTTTGTCTAAATGTTCTTTCGGAATTAATAGATCCTCTTTACGTGTACCAGAACGGCGAATATCAATTGCCGGGAAGATACGACGCTCAGCTAATGAACGATCTAAATGAAGTTCCATATTTCCAGTTCCTTTAAATTCTTCGTAAATTACATCGTCCATACGAGATCCTGTATCAACAAGAGCTGTTGCTAAAATTGTTAAGCTACCGCCTTCTTCGATATTACGTGCAGCTCCAAAGAAACGCTTCGGTCTATGGAAGGCAGCTGGGTCGATACCACCCGATAATGTTCTACCACTTGGCGGAATAACAAGGTTGTAAGCTCGCGCTAAACGGGTAATACTATCCATTAAAATGATAACATCTTTTTTGTGCTCTACAAGACGCATTGCACGTTCTAACACAAGTTCTGCTACTTTAATATGATTTTCTGGTACTTCATCAAAAGTAGAGCTTACAACATCTCCTTTAACAGAACGTTCAATATCTGTTACTTCCTCTGGACGCTCATCAATTAAAAGGACAATTAATTCAGCTTCCGGATGATTTGTTGTAACACTGTGTGCGATTTCTTTTAATAGACTAGTTTTACCAGCCTTTGGAGGCGCGACAATTAAACCACGTTGTCCAAATCCAACTGGTGCAATTAAATCCATGATGCGTGTCGGTAACTTTTTCGGTTCCGTTTCCAATTTCATTTGGCGATCTGGGTATAATGGTGTTAATGCAGGGAAATGCACACGCTCTTTGGCTGACTCTGGATCATCTCCGTTTACAGCTTCAACTTGTAATAACCCAAAGTAGCGTTCATTTTCTTTCGGAGGTCGTACTTTACCAGAAACCTTATCTCCATTACGTAAATCGAAACGACGAATTTGCGAAGCTGAGATATAAATATCTTCTGAGCTTGGAGAGTAGTTGATAGGACGTAGGAATCCAAATCCTTCTGATTGAATAATTTCTAATACGCCTTCCATGAAGAAGAAACCTTCTTTTTCTGCTCGAGCTTTTAAAATGGCGAAGATTAACTCTTTTTTCGTTAATTTGCTATAATACGAAATTTTAAATTCTTTCGCAAGCTCGTATAACTCTTTTAATTTCATGTTTTCTAATGCTGCAATTGACAAATTCATTCAGACACCACACTTTAACGTTATTCTCTTTTCACATGGGTAAAGGGAAAAAATACGGAAGGCAAATAATTAATAATGAAAGGCAATAAGTTCAAGTAGGGTAATATTCACTATTGTAACCCTTTTATCTAGTTTTAATCAATACGTTGAAACACAAATACAAGAAGCGAAGACAAGAAAATTTGTCTTCGCTTTTTATTTAATCCAGCTTCAGCGGCTAGAATGTTCGGTGGCTAGAAGGATCAGTCATTCCCCCCTCTGAGCAAGCCACCTCCGCTTTTTACTTAATAACCAAGTTCGGTTTTTTATTTAAGCTGTGACGTCCGTCTACGAAGCGTACTGTGCCTGATTTTGCGCGCATAACAAGGGATTGTGTTGTTCCTACGCTACCTTTAAATTGAACGCCGCGTAGTAGTTCTCCGTCTGTTACGCCTGTTGCTGCGAAGATTGCATCGTCACCTTTTACTAAGTCCTCCATGCGAAGGATGCGGTTGATGTCTTCTATGCCCATCTTTTTGCAACGCGCCAATTCAGCTTCGTTTTGTGGTAATAATTTCCCGTGAATTTCTCCACCTAAACATTTTAATGCAACTGCTGCTAACACACCCTCAGGCGCGCCACCAGAGCCGAATAAAATATCTACACCTGTACGATCAAATGCGGTGTTGATTGCGCCAGCTACGTCTCCATCATTAATCAATTTAATGCGAGCACCAGCTTTACGAATTTCTTCAATAATTGCTTGATGACGTGGACGGTTTAAAACTGTCGCTACAACATCTTCAATATCTTTGTTTTTCGCTTTCGCAACTGCACGTAAGTTATCGATAATAGGCGCATCAATATCGACCGCCCCAACTGCTTCTGGGCCAACCGCGATTTTATCCATGTACATGTCAGGAGCATGTAACAAATTACCATGATCTGCAATTGCAATAACAGCAAGAGCATTCCATCCACCAGCTGCTACAATGTTTGTCCCTTCTAAAGGATCAACTGCAACGTCTACACGCGGACCATATCCTGTACCTAATTTTTCTCCGATATATAGCATTGGTGCCTCATCCATTTCACCTTCACCAATTACAACTGTACCTTTCATCGGAATTGTATCAAATACATCACGCATAGCTGATGTTGCTGCACCGTCTGCCTCATCCTTTTTCCCGCGTCCCATCCAACGCGCTGATGATAAAGCTGCAGCCTCTGTTACACGTACTAACTCCATAGATAAACTTCTTTCCACGATAATCCCTCTCCTTTAAGTCTTTATATTTCTGCCGTATTTTGTGAACCGTGTTTTTCTATAAAGTGTACTTCCGCAAGTAGTGATGCTTCGCTTCCCCCTCGCGGAAGTATCACTTATGCGTTCTTCATTTCTTCAATTTCTTGCTTTGTCATTTGTTCTCGCCAAATGTTTGCACCAAGCCCTTTAAGCTTGTCTACTATATTTTCATAGCCACGATCAATATGCTCAAGTCCGGTTACTTCTGTAATTCCATCCGCCATCAATCCTGCAATAACAAGAGCTGCTCCAGCTCGCAAATCACTCGCTTTCACTTTTGCACCTTGTAATAAAACAGGACCAGTTACGATAGCTGACCGACCTTCTACTTTAATTTGCGCATTCATGCGACGTAATTCATCAATATGTTTAAAACGTGCGCCATAAATCGTATCCGTTACAACACCCGTTCCATGCGCCTTTGTTAAAAGTGTTGTAAATGGCTGTTGTAAATCTGTTGGGAAACCTGGATATACAAGCGTTTTTATATCAACTACTTTTAATCTTCTATCACCGTTCACTGTAATCTGGTCATCATTCGTTTCAACTTGGACACCAGCTTCTCTTAATTTTGCAGTAACTGACTCCAAATGCTGAGGAATAACATTATCAACTGTTACTTCTCCTCCTGACGCAGCACCTAAAATCATATACGTACCCGCTTCAATACGATCTGGAATGATCGTATGATGACAACCGTGCAATGAATCCACACCATCAATTCGGATTACATCTGTACCAGCACCTTTAATGCGTGCTCCCATGCTAGTTAACAATGTAGCTACATCAATAATCTCTGGTTCTTTCGCTGCGTTTTCAATAACAGTTCTACCTTTCGCTCGTACAGCTGCTAGCATAATATTAATCGTAGCTCCTACACTAACAACATCTAAATAAATACGTGCCCCTCGTAGTTCATCTGCTCTTAAATAGATAGCACCTTGTTCATTCGTAACATGTGCACCTAACGCTTCAAATCCTTTAATGTGCTGATCAATCGGCCTCGGTCCTAAGTGACATCCACCTGGAAGCCCAATAACAGCTTTTTTAAAACGGCCAAGCATCGCACCCATTAAATAATAAGAAGCACGCAATTTTTTCACTTTTCCATTTGGTAAAGGCATTGCAACCATGTTAGAGGGATCGACTACCATCTCTTCCTCCTGTCCATACGTTACTCTTCCTCCAATTTCCTCTAGTAAGTCTCCTAACATTTTCACGTCCGAAATATTAGGGACACCACCAATAGTTACTGGAGTATCTGCTAAAATTGTCGCTGGAATTAGTGCAACGGCGCTGTTCTTTGCACCACTCACACGAATTGTTCCATTTAAAGCTCTTCCGCCTTCAATTAGCAATTTTTCCATATTGAGCTCCCTTCTTGTGAATGTATTTACTTTCTATATTTTTATAGAAAGCTCCCCCTTAAGAATCTCAATCACTCTTTCCACCCTAACACTCAATAAATAGGAAACCATCATCTTCATTTCTCCTGTAATACAAAAAGATAAAGATTAACTATTTATCGAATTTACTTTATCAATTTAGATACATTATCACATTTATTAATAGGACTATGCACATTATTTTCTATTTCAAAAACAAAATGATAAAATCTTTAGACTTGTTCACGCTTTCATTATACAACGAAAGGAAACCGTCTAAAAGAGTAGACGGTTTCCAAAACGGAATTTTATTCTTACGCTTTACCGTTAGAACCGAATTCGCGAATTTTACCAATAACAGTTGCTTTGATAGCGTCGCGGCCAGGTCCGATAAATTTACGAGGATCGTAAACTTCTTGGTCTTTGTTTAATACTTCACGAACAGCTTTTGTAAACTCAATTTGGTTCTCAGTGTTTACGTTGATTTTTGAAGTACCTAAAGAGATAGCTTTTTCGATATCAGCAGTTGGGATACCAGTACCACCGTGTAATACTAAAGGTACGCCAGTGAAGTCACGAACTTGTTCCATTTCAGCGAATCCTAAGTTAGGCTCACCTTTGTAAGGACCGTGTACAGAACCTAAAGCTGGAGCTAGGCAATCGATACCTGTTGCTTCAACAAGGTGCTTACACTCAGCTGGGTCAGCGTAAATTACGCCTTCAGCGATTACGTCGTCTTCTTGTCCGCCAACTGTTCCAAGCTCAGCTTCAACAGATACGTTACGAGCGTGTGCGTATTCTACTACTTTTTTAGTAGTTTCTACGTTTTCTTCGAATGGGTGGTGAGAAGCGTCGATCATTACAGATGTGAAACCTGCATCGATTGCTTCTTTACATTTTTCGAAGCTTGAACCATGGTCAAGGTGAATCGCTACAGGAACAGTGATGTTCATTTCTTCGATTAAAGCTTTAACCATAGCTACAACTGTTTTGAAACCAGTCATATGACGAGCTGCACCCTCAGATACACCTAGGATTACAGGAGATTTTTCTTCTTCCGCAGCAGCTAAGATAGCTTGAGTCCACTCTAAGTTGTTCATGTTGAATTGACCAACTGCGTATTTTCCTTCTAGTGCTTTGTTTAGCATTTCTTTCATAGAAACTAAAGGCATGGTGAATCCTCCTAAAAAACGTTTTTTGTATCCGATAAGTTCTTATCGCTGGTAGTATGACCAGAATAAGGTAAAATATGTATATCTACATACCGGACTTTTTTCTACACTCAATAGGATAACAACTTGTACTCAAAAACTCAACCGTATTCACCTGCACAATAGTCCATGTAAACGCTTTTTTCCATATTTTTTATAAAAAATTCATTTTTAAGCCTCTACAGCGAGTTCATTTCTCACCGCTTGACGAATTTCATCAATATCAAATGGTTTAGCAAAATGCATTAAAGCACCTAAATCTTTTGCTTCTTGGATCATATCAAGCTCTCCATAAGCAGTCATTAAAATCACTTTAATACTCTCATCAATTTCTTTTACATGCTTTAAAATCTCTATACCATCCATACCTGGAATTTTCATATCTAACACAACTAAATCTGGATTATCTTTTTTCACGATATCTAAAGCTTGAAATCCATTCGCTGCTTGGAATGTCTGATAACCTTCTTTTTGGAACACTTCATGTAATAACACACGAATGCCATATTGATCATCAACGATTAAAATTTTCCCTTCCATAACTCCCAACCTTTCTGTGTAAGTACAAGATTTAAAGCTTCTTATATCTTAACGATTAATTTTCGCTATTCTTTACCAAATTCCTTCCTATTTCTTTCTTATTTTACCATTTCCTATTTTGTTATGCCACCTTCGATTTCACCTTTCTAAAAAAATAAACTATAATGAAAGCCGGTAAACACGTACGAAGGGAGTAACATTATGTTAAAAATTTTTTCAACCCAATTAAGCGGTTATTTCTCCAGAGTTTCTCAAAAAGAGGAAATGAATATAGAAGATAGCGCCCGTCTACTTGCTCAAGCATTAGTTGGCGAAGGTTTCATTTATTTACATGGTACAAATGAAATGGAGGGCGTTGTTGCTGAAGCACTATTCGGTGCTGAACCAATGAAGCAAGCAAAACGATTTTTTGAAAATGGTAAAGAAGTAGAAGTAACTTCTGCAGATCGTGTGCTTCTTATTAGCCGTTTTTCAACAGATGAAGAAGTTGTAGCAATAGCAAAAAAACTGCAAGCAGATGGACACTCTATTGTCGGCATCTCTGCTATTCAAGAAGGCAATGAATCACTAGAACAATATACAGACGTACATATTGATACAAAACTGTTAAAAGGGCTTATTCCAGACGATGAAGGTAATCGCTACGGATTCCCAAGCTTAATGATAGCTTTATTTGCATATCACGGAATCAAATTTACAATCGATGAAATGTTAAATGAATATTAAAAAAAGCGCCCTATTTCAGGCGCTTTTTTATTACTTGCTCTCTTTATTCGTAATAGAAGCTTTTACGAAGTCATGGAACAATGGCTGTGGACGGTTTGGACGAGAAACAAGTTCTGGGTGGAACTGTGCTGCCACGAACCAAGGGTGATCTTTTAATTCAATGATTTCAACTAGACGGCCATCTGGGCTTGTACCAGAGAATACAAATCCTTCTTTTTCCATATCCGGACGGAATTGATTGTTGAACTCATAACGATGACGATGACGCTCATATACAACCGGCTCATTGTAAGCATTGTATGCATTTGTTTCTTCAGCAAGCTTACATGGATATAGACCAAGACGAAGTGTACCACCTAAGTCTTCTACATCTTTTTGTTCTGGTAATAAGTCGATGATTGCATAAGGTGTGTCAGGATTGATTTCAGAAGAGTTAGCTCCTTCTAATCCTAATACGTTACGTGCGAATTCGATTGATGCAAGTTGCATACCTAAGCAAATTCCTAGGAATGGAACTTTGTTTTCACGAGCATATTGAATTGCAACGATTTTACCTTCTACACCACGATCACCGAAGCCACCTGGTACAAGGATACCATCTGTGTCTCCTACTAATTCTTGTACGTTCTCTGCTGTTACGTGCTCAGCATTTACCCATTTCACTTCTACATCTGTGTCGAAAGAGTAACCCGCATGACGAAGTGCTTCTACAACAGAAATGTATGCATCTTGAAGCTCTACGTATTTACCAACAAGAGCGATTTTTGTTTTCTTAGAAAGGTTACGCACTTTTTCAACTAGCGCAGTCCACTCTGTCATATCTGCAGCTGGATTGTCTAATTTTAAGTGATCGCAAACGATTTGGTCCATATTTTGCTCTTGAAGAGATAATGGAACTGCATATAAAGTATCTGCATCGCGTGCTTCAATAACTGCTTTTGTATCAATGTCACAGAATAATGCAAGCTTGTCTTTCATATCTTGAGAAACAGGCATTTCTGTACGAACAACGATAATATTTGGTTGAATACCTAAACTGCGAAGCTCTTTAACGCTATGTTGCGTTGGTTTTGTTTTCATTTCACCCGCTGCTTTTAAGTACGGGATTAACGTACAGTGAATGTACATTACATTGTCACGACCGATGTCGCTCTTAATTTGACGGATTGCTTCTAAGAATGGTAGAGACTCGATGTCACCAACAGTTCCACCGATTTCTGTAATAACAACGTCCGCGTTTGTTTCGCGACCAGAACGGTATACGCGCTCTTTAATTTCGTTAGTAATGTGAGGAATAACTTGAACTGTTCCTCCTAGGTATTCACCACGACGCTCTTTTTGAAGAACTGAAGAGTAAATTTTACCTGTTGTTACGTTGCTGTATTTGTTTAAGTTGATGTCGATGAAACGCTCATAGTGACCAAGGTCTAAGTCAGTTTCTGCACCATCATCTGTTACGAATACCTCACCGTGTTGGTATGGGCTCATAGTCCCTGGGTCTACGTTAATGTATGGATCAAACTTTTGAATTGTTACGTTTAAACCACGATTTTTTAAAAGTCTTCCAAGAGATGCTGCTGTAATACCTTTACCTAAAGACGATACTACACCGCCTGTTACAAAAATATACTTAGTCATGAAAAAGCTCCCTTCTATTTTGCTGTTATATAATCACCGTTGCAAAGCGCAACGTATGTAGATAACACTGTATCCATCTTATTGTTAGACTCTTTTTATTTTCTAAACAAAAAACAAAAAAGAAAATTGCTCCCCTCATCACATAAAGTAATAAGTAGGGAGCAATTTTCTTTTATATTTACACTTTAAAAGTATTATCGTCCTTTTTTAAAGAGCCCAAAAATGATTCTACATGGACGATAATGAAAAGTCAAGAACTACAGTTCTTCCTCTTCTTCTTCTTCAGTTTCATCATACTCAAGTTCTTCTTCAGCGAAGTCATCTTCATCGTCCTCTAAATCATCAAGATCATCGTCGTCTCCGTCTTCGTCTTCAAGAACCTTGTCCAAATCTTCTACATCATCATCTTCGTCTTCATTTCCGTCTACATCATCAAAGTCATCTTCATCTTCTTCAATGTAGTCGTCAAAACCGTCTTCTTCAACTTTACGTTTCTTCTTCGGTTTTGGTTGAGGCAAGATTTCTTCATCGATTTGCTCATATGGGTACCAGCTACGTAATCCCCAACGATTTTCTCCTAAATTAATGAAACGTCCATCGATGTTTAAGTCTGTATAAAATTGTGCGATCTTCGCATTAACTTGCTCTTGAGATAGTCCCAGCACTTGAGCGATTTCTTGAACCAACTCGTTGAATGTCGTTGCTTGTTTTTTATCCCCTAAAACGCTATGTACAACTTCAATCATTGAACATTCTTTTAGCTCTTCTGGTGAATATTGCTTAAAATCCACTTATGCGGCACTTCCTTTCATCAAATATAACCTTATATATAACGGCCTGCTTAAAAAAATCCATACTATTCATTATAAACAAAAGTCGCACAAATATGCTACAAAAAAAACGGGAAACTTTTATAGGGTAGTAAAATTATAATTTGTGCATTCCTTATTTCGGAAGCATATGGGCCCCTTGTAATACATACCTAATTTGCATGTCTGTATATTCCTCGAGCGTATATAGCTTTTGCAACGCCCAACGTCGAAATCCCCACATCTGTCCTTGTATAAAAATATTATGCGCAAGAAGCTGTATTTCTTTTTTATTTAATGTAAATGTTCCGTTTTCCGTACACTGTTCTAAAATATTCTCAAACATTCCTACCATTTGAAACTCCTTTTCTAATACGTACGGGAGTGATTCTTTCGGTAAAAAGCGTACCTCTTGATACATTATTAATACTTCTTCCTGCAATTCGTCCATCACTTTAAAATAATTCGTTATTGCTATCTTTAAACTTTCTACACTTCCTTTTTCCGTACAAACTACTTCCTCTAACCTTTCTTTTACATGTTCATAAATACTATCACAAACTAAATACAAAACATCATCTTTTGTACGAATGTATTCATAAAGCGTTCCAATACTAAATCCAGCTGCCTTTGCAATCTCTCTCGTTGTTGTACGCGGAAATCCTTTTTGTTTAAACAGTTGTACTGCACCTTTAATCATTTGTTCACGCCTTAACGCAACTAATTTTTCATCTTTCACTGATGCATGCACATTATGTTTAACCATCCCCTTCACCTCTCTATTATTTTTTGGAAGGAAAAAGCGTAGGAAAATACCTACGCCTTTGATCCTACTTCGTTAACATACGAGAAATTACGAGCCTTTGAATCTCTTGTGTTCCTTCATATATCTGTGTAATCTTTGCATCTCGCATGTATCGCTCTACTGGATAATCTTTCGTATAACCGTAACCACCAAATACTTGTACCGCTTCCGTCGTCACCTTCATCGCTGCATCACCTGCAAATACTTTTGACATCGCTGACTCTTTCCCATACGGAAGCCCTTCCGATTCCAGCCAAGCTGCTTGATATGTTAGAAGACGCGCCGCCTCCACATCCGTTGCCATATCTGCAAGTTTAAAGCCAATCCCTTGTTGCGCCGCAATCGGCTTCCCAAACTGATGACGCTCTCTTGCATATTCTACGGAAGCATCTAAAGCCCCTTGTGCAATACCGACCGCTTGCGCCGCAATACCGTTACGGCCACCATCTAATGTTTGCATCGCTATCTTAAACCCTTGTCCTTCTTCACCAAGTAAATTCTCTACAGGAATACGGCAATCTTCGAACATAATTTCAGTTGTTGGTGAAGAGCGAATCCCTAATTTACTCTCCTTCTTCCCAACTGAAAATCCTGGTGTATCACTTTCCACTATAAATGCACTCGTGCCACGCTGCTTCGATTCAGGATCAGTTAATGCGAAAACAACATAAATATCAGCAATACCACCATTAGTGATAAATATTTTTGATCCATTTAATACATAATGGTCTCCATCTCTTTTGGCGATCGTCTTCATTCCACCAGCATCCGATCCAGACCCTGGCTCCGTTAAGCCGTACGCACCAATTTTCTTTCCTTCAGCCATCGGTCGTAAAAATGTTTGCTTTTGCTCTTCTGTTCCAAATTTAAAAATTGGCCAACCAGCAAGCGAAGTATGTGCAGACAATGTTACACCTGTAGAAGCACATACACGCGATAATTCTTCAATAGCAATTACATACGCTAAGTAATCGCTTCCAATTCCGCCGTATTCTTCAGGCCACGGAATACCAGTTAAACCAAGCTCGGCCATTTGATCAAATATTGCACGATCAAACCTCTCTTCTTCATCACGCTCAGCTGCCGTCGGTGCTACTTCATTCTTAGCAAAGTCTCGAACCATTTTTCTTATCATTTCATGTTCTTCTGATAGTTTAAAATGCATGCCCGTCTCCCCCTTATGCTTTTATAAAGCCCGGCTAATAACAAGTTTCTGTATTTCGCTCGTTCCTTCATATATTTGCGTGATTTTCGCATCACGGAAAAATCTTTCTACTGGATAGTCCTTCGTATAACCGTATCCCCCAAATACTTGCACCGCTTCAATCGCAACTTCAACAGCTGTTTTAGAAGCGAATAATTTCGCAATAGATGCTTCCTTACCACATGGTAATCCTTGCGCTCTTAGCGATGCCGCCCTATATACGAGTAATCGCGCCGCTTCTACACTAGTTGCCATATCTGCAAGTTTGAAGCCAATCCCTTGCTGCGCCGCAATTGGCTTTCCGAATTGCTCACGTTCTTTCGCATAATCAATCGCACATGCAAGCGCCGCTTCAGCAATCCCTAATGCTTGCGCCCCAATCCCAATTCTTCCAACATCTAAATTCGCCATTGCTACCTTAAATCCTTGTCCTTCTTCACCAAGTAAATTCTCAGCCGGTACCTTCATATCCTCGAACGTAAGTTGTACAGTGCGAGAACCGAGCAGTCCCATTTTATGCTCATCTTTACCGATAATTAAGCCTGGTGTATCTTTCTCTACTATGAATGCAGAAATCCCACTCTTTCCTGCCTCTGGATTTGTAGAAGCGAATACAATATATGTACTTGCTTCACCACCATTTGTAATGAACACCTTCGATCCATTAATAATGTAATGATCGCCTTTCTTCACAGCTCTTGATTTCAAACTTCCTGCATCCGATCCTGCATTTGGTTCTGTTAATGCAAATGCACCTAAATATTCACCAGTCGCAAGTTTAGAAACGTATTTCTCTTTCTGTTCTTCTGTTCCGAAATATAAAATCGGGTTCATTCCAACTGACGTATGTACAGCTAAAATTACACCAACCGTTGCGCTTACCTTTGAAATTTCTTCAATTGCTAAAATGTAAGAAATAAAATCCATTTCTGCCCCGCCGTATTTTGCAGGCGCTGGAATTCCCATTAATCCAAGCTCACCCATCTTCTGCAAAATCTCTTTTGGAAACACCCCTTGTTCCATACTAGGAACAAAGGGAGCAATTTCCTTCTGTGCAAAATCTCGAACCATTTTTCTCATCATTTGTTGCTCTTCATTAAAACGAAAGTTCATATACTCCGCCTCCATTTGCTATAAATCCTTTTAATAATTTGGTAAGACCACTATTTTGTAACAAAGGGGGATTTATTCGTAAACGTAGAAACCACGACCTGTTTTACGTCCTAACCATCCTGCATTTACGTACTTACGCAGTAATGGACATGGGCGGTATTTACTATCACCTAAACCTTCATGCAACACTTCCATAATATATAAACACGTGTCTAAACCGATAAAATCAGCGAGCGTTAAAGGACCCATCGGGTGATTCATACCAAGTTTCATTACTTCATCAATCGCTTCTTTCGTCGCTACACCTTCATATAACGTATAAATTGCTTCGTTAATCATCGGCAATAAAATACGATTCGATACAAATCCTGGGAAATCATTTACTTCAACTGGTACTTTGCCAATTTTCTTCGTAATATCTTCAATTGTTTTGTATACCGCATCATCTGTAGCCAAACCACGAATAATTTCAACAAGTTTCATAACCGGAACCGGATTCATAAAGTGCATACCGATTACTTTTTCCGGACGTTTCGTTACCGCGGCAATTTCTGTAATTGGCAAAGATGACGTATTTGTCGCTAAAATTGCGTGTTCTGGAGCAATTTCATCTAAATTCGCAAAGATTTTCTTTTTAATATCCATTTTCTCGACAGCTGCTTCGATAATAAGATCCGCTTCCTTCACACAATCTAAATCAAGCGTTACTGCAAGACGGTTTAATGTCGCTTCCTTTTCTTCTTCCTTCATGCGCCCCTTTTCTACTTGGCGTGCTAAGTTTTTCGTAATAATAGCCAATCCTCTATCTAATTGCTCCTGTTTTAAATCTTGTACCTTCACATCGTATCCTGCCATTGCACATACTTGCGCAATTCCTGATCCCATTTGTCCTGCACCAATTACAACAATTTTTTGTACACCCATTTCTTCTTCCCCCTTAATTTTTAATAAACTATATATCTTCTAATCTTAATTAGTGAACTTCAATCATCACTGCATCGCCTTGACCGCCACCACTACAAATCGAAGCAATTCCAATTCCACCGCCGCGTTGCTTAAGTGCATGGATTAGTGTAACGATAATGCGCGCTCCGCTTGCTCCAATCGGATGTCCCATCGCTACTGCGCCGCCATTTACATTCAATTTTTCTGGGTCAATTCCTGCGATTTCTGTACTTGCAATTGCTACTGCTGCAAATGCTTCATTAATCTCGAATAAATCGATGTCTTCAATTGTCTTGCCTGTTTTTTCAAGCAATGCGTTAATTGCATAACCTGGCGTTCTCGGGAAATCTTTAGACTCCACTGCAATTGCTGTATGTGCCAAAATTGTCGCTAACGGCTTTTTTCCTTCTTGCTTTGCTCTTTCTTCGCTCATTAATACAAGTGCAGCACCACCATCGTTTAAGCCTGGTGCATTACCAGCTGTCACTGTCGCTGTTTTATCAAATACAGGTTTTAATTTTGCTAACTTTTCAATTGTTGTATCCGCGCGTGGCGCCTCATCCTTTGCAACGACAATAGGATCGCCTTTTCTTTGCGGAATCGTTACTGGCACGATTTCCTCTTCAAAACGTCCTTCATTATGTGCTGAAACCGCACGCTGGTGGCTACGATATGCCCATTCATCTTGCGCTTCGCGAGAAATTCCATCTTCCTTCGCAACTTCTCCGCCATAAACACCCATGTGTATACCTGAAAATGCGCATGTTAAACCATCAGCAACGTTTAAATCAACGACTTCGTTGTTGCCCATTCTATATCCCCATCTTGCTCCTCGTAAAATGTAAGGACTGTTACTCATCGACTCCATACCACCAGCTACAATCAATGATTGATCGCCAGTACGAATAATTTGATCCGCTAACGTAACCGCACGAAGCCCCGATGCACAAACTTTATTCACTGTTTCCGTCTGCACTTCCCAAGGGATTCCAGCAGCCCTCGCCGCTTGGCGCGACGGAATTTGCCCCTGCCCACCTTGAATAACCGTTCCGAATATAACTTCCTCAACATCACTAGCAGAAACATTTGCTCTTTCAAGCGCCGCTTTAATTGCAATCCCTCCAAGTTCTGTTGCTTTTACATCTTTTAAAGATCCTCCAAATTTTCCAACTGGTGTTCTTGCAGCACTTAAAATAACTGTTTTACTCATGTTTCTTTCCCCCATTTCATTTTTTAACACTGAGCGCTCGCTCGGTATCCCTACGTTGAGAAGAGGTGCAATCATTGCACCTCTTTCTAAAGTTGTATGCATTCCTACAAACTAGATTGCTTCTTTCTTCTGTCCAATCACTGAGCGTTCTAAAATCTCTGTTACATCGAGAGTTTGAACTTTCTCTTCAACTTCTTTCGCTTTCGTCCCATCACTAATCATCGTTAAGCAATACGGACATCCTGTACCGATAATGGATGGCTGTACAGCTAATGCTTGTTCTGTACGAGCAACGTTAATGCGTGAACCTGTTGTTTCCTCCATCCACATTAAGCCACCACCTGCTCCACAGCACATTCCCGTTTCACGGTTACGTGCCATTTCTACAAGATTCACACCAGGAATCGCTTTCAAAATGTCACGCGGGGCTTCGTATACTTCGTTGTATCTTCCTAAGTAGCAGGAATCATGGTACGTAACTGTTTCCTCAATAGCGTGAACCGGTTTTAAGCGTCCTTCTTTCACCCACTGAGCTAACAGTTCTGTATGATGATAGACTTCTGCTTGCAAGCCAAAGTCCGGATACTCATTTTTAAATGTGTTATAAGCATGAGGGTCAATCGTAACGATTTTCTTCACTCCTGCTTTTTCAAATTCCTCGATATTTTTTGTCGCCATCTCTTGGAAGACAAATTCATTTCCAAGACGGCGCGGTGTATCTCCAGAGTTCTTTTCCTTATTACCGAGTATCGCAAATGAAATGCCTGCTTCGTTCATCAACTTCGCAAACGATATCGCAATCTTCTGACTACGATTATCATATGATCCCATTGAACCAACCCAGAATAAATATTCGAACTCCTCGCCAGCTTTCGATTTTTCTTTTACAGTTGGAACCGTTACTTCATCATCACCTTGGCGCCAAGTTTCACGCTCTTTACGGTTTAGACCCCACGGATTCCCTTGACGCTCGATGTTTGTCATCGCACGCTGTGCTTCCGCATCCATCTTTCCTTCTGTTAAAACGAGATAGCGGCGTAAATCAATAATTTTATCAACGTGCTCATTCATAACTGGACACTGATCCTCACAGTTACGACACGTTGTACAAGCCCAAATCTCTTCTTCTGTAATAACATCTCCAATTAAACTTGGATCGTAAGCGAGTGTTGCAGCCGCTGATTCTTGTTGCCCTTTCCCAGCTGCCATCATCGCTAACTGATTTCCTTGTGTATTATTAAAAGCAACTACTGGAACCCAAGGCGCTTTTGATGTTACTGCCGCTCCTTTATCAGTTAAATGATCGCGAAGTTTTAAAATTAAATCCATCGGCGATAACATTTTACCTGTTCCTGTTGCCGGACACATATTTGTACAACGACCACACTCTACGCAAGCGTATAAGTCAATAAGCTGATTTTGTCTAAAATCTTCGATTTTACCAACACCAAATGTTTCTTGTGTTTCATCTTCAAAGTCAATCTTTTCAAGTTTCCCTGGATTTGAAAGACGGCCGAAGAAAACGTTAGCTGGTCCCGCAATTAAATGCGCGTGTTTCGATTGTGGAACATAAACTAAAAATGTTAACAAAATTAGTAAATGCACCCACCAAGAGAAATAGAACACAGAAATGGCTACGGTTTCATTTATCCCTGAGAAAACGTAAGCGATTGCAGAAGCGATTGGCTCACTCCATGAAAGCTCCTCGCCATGCCATATAATTCCCATCCCATTACCAAGTAGCACAGAAATCATTAAGCCACCGATAAAGATAAGAACAAGGCCTGATTTGAAATTACGTTTTAAACGAACTAGCTTCTCAACATAACGTCGATGAAAAGCCCAAAAGACTGCAATTAAAATAACAAGTGTGACAATTTCCTGGAAGAATGTAAATGCAGGGTATAGTGGTCCAAGTGGAAGATGTGATCCTGGTGCGAGTCCTTTCCAAACGAAGTCAATTGCTCCAAATTGGACAAGAATAAATCCGTAAAAGAACATAACGTGAATAATGCCGCTCTTTTTATCTTTCAGCAGCTTTTTCTGACCGAAAACATTGACCTTAAGGAGATCCCAACGCTCTTTAAAACGACGGTCAAATTCAATCTTTTTTCCTAACTGTATGTAGGCCATCCTCGTTCGTATAAGATACACAAACAAATATCCCGCATAAGCAATAACAGCAATGGCAGCCAGCCAATTCATGATCAGTAAGCTATTCATTTTTATGCTACCCCTCTCTTTGTAAGCCCTCTTTCTTTTTTAGAATCTTCAAAAACATATAATTTTCTGAATTTTATCCCCTACCTTCATTATATAATGAGTGAGCATTCAGTCAACAGTTTTTTGTTATACAACAACATATTTTTTAATAAAGCTGTTTATTTCGGTGAAACTATAAAGTGAAACTTTAATCATTAGAAGTTATTTACTCCCTACTAATTATTAGCCCACAAATAACCGAATAAAATGAATGTTTGATTTATAAAAAACAAATGGTGAAAAGACCGTGAAGGAGGGAATTTACTCATGTTCTTCTTATCTCTCTTATTAATAGGTATTGCTCTCTGGATTGTAATTGATCTTTCTTATGGGAGAATTGTTCATTTAAGGCGTGTACGTTCTCGTTCTTTCCCTTTACGTCAAAGTGATTTTCACCTTTATACATACGGAAAAGATTTGTATGACACTCTATTTACTGATATAAAACAGGCGAAACACCATGTGCACGTTTTGTTTTTCATTGTAAAAAACGATACAATCAGCCGAGAATTTTTAAAGTTACTTATTGATAAGGCAAAGGAAGGAATTGAAGTAAGACTTTTACTCGATAGATTGGGAAGCCATCATTTATCAAACGAGGCCGTTCGCTCCCTACAAAAACATGGTATCTCTTTTTCATTTTGTCACAAAGTAAAGTTTCCTTTTCCTTTCTTTTCTGCAAATCAAAGAAACCATAGAAAAATTACAGTTATCGACGGGAAAATTGGTTACATTGGGGGATTTAATATTGGTGAAGAGTATTTGGGACATAATGAGCGGTTAGGATTATGGAGGGACTATCATTTACGTCTTACAGGCGAAGGAGTACAAGATTTACAAAAGCAATTTTTACATGACTGGTTTGATGATACAAACCAAAATTTATTGGACGCTTCTCTTTATTTTCCGAAACAGCAACCCGGTACTATCGAACATCAATTTATTCCAACTGATGGTGCCTATTTACAACATACTTTTTTACATTTAATTGAAGGTGCAAAAAAGGAACTCTTTATCGGTACACCCTATTTCATTCCTGGAAGAAAAATTATGAACGCATTATTAGAAGCACGAAAACGAGGGGTTCAAATCACGATTCTCGTTCCAGAAAAAGCGGATCACCCCCTTGTTCGAGAAGCAAAATTCCCATATTGCCGAAAGTTAATACAAGCTGGCTGTAATATTTACGCATTTCAACAAGGTTTTTTTCACGCTAAAGTTATTATAGTTGATGACTATATCTGTGATATCGGAACTGCAAACTTTGATATGAGAAGTTTATATATTAACCATGAAATCAACTGCCTTTTATATGATGAACATTTTATACAAACAGTAAAAAATAAATTCCACGAAGATCTAGAAAATGCGTCATTACTTTCCTTGAAAGATGTTAGTCCGAATTCTCTCATTAATAGAGGCAAAGAATGGATAGGAACAATACTTGCTTTCTTCCTATAGGAAAGATAATGCATAAAGGAGATGTATTCATTATGATTATGCGTTTCGGATATGTCTCACATGCAATGGCACTCTGGGACTGTTCTCCGGCTAAAACGATGACATTTACAAGCTTTCAAAAGCTTAGTAAACAAGAACGAGAAGATAAATTATACGATGTTACGCGGCAGAATCTTGAGCATACAATACGTATTCTTCATTACAATATAGCGCATGAAATTCCATTATATCGCTTATCTTCTTCCATCGTCCCACTTGCAACACATCCCGAAGTCGAGTTTGATTACATCGGATTGTTCACACCGCTTTGGCGTACAATTGGGGCATTAATTCAAGAACATAATTTACGAGTAAGTTTTCATCCGAATCAATTTACACTATTTACAAGCGACAAACCACACATTACGACTAACGCTATTACAGATATGACCTATCATTATAAAGTATTAGATGCAATAGGCATTGCAGATTCTTCTTATATTAACATCCATGTAGGTGGTGCCTACGGAAATAAAGAAAAAGCGGTTGAACGTTTCCATGACAACATAAAAAAACTTCCTGCACATATAAAGAGGCAAATGACACTTGAAAATGATGATAAAACATATACAACTGCTGAAACTTTATCTATTTGCCAAAAAGAAAAGATCCCATTCGTATTTGATTATCACCATCACATGGCAAATCTTTGCGAAGAACCGTTAGAAGAGTTACTTCCTGCAATTTTTGAAACTTGGTCACATACAAATATCGTTCCTAAAGTTCACATTTCCTCTCCTAAATCAAAAAAAGAATTTAGGGCTCACGCGGAATATATTGATTTAGAGTTTATTAAACCTTTCTTACACGTTGCAAAAAAAATCAATCATAATTTCGATATTATGATTGAAAGTAAACAGAAAGATTTAGCGATGCTGCAATTCATACATGAATTATCCTCTATAAGAGGGGTAAAAAGAATAAGTAGCTCAACATTACAATGGTAAATTGTAATGTTGAGCTATTTTTTTCAAAAAAAGTAATTTTTTTAGTAAAAAACATCCTATTTTATATGCTATGATTGGAATTAGCATTTTCCACCTGTGATTCAACTTTATTGAAACGGAGTCATAATATGATTAATCAAAAAAAATACGTACACTTTGTCACGATGTACATAATTATATTTTCTCTTTGGATATTTCTTATCCCTAAGGACTTAAATATAAAAGAAATTGGAATTCTCTTCTTATTTTTTTTCGCTACACTCTTTTCTTGCTATTGCCTATATAAAGCAATTAAGAAAATGAAGCGCGGTGACAAATTATTTTGGGTTTTAGTACTATGCACTTGCCTATGTGGATTGACAATGGAGATAACTCTATTTCTTCATTCACTTTCTATATATGACCAAGTCATATTCTCATATAAGGCATTGCCCTTTTTTATCGTACAATATATTTTGCTCTTTTCTGGCTTTGCTATAAAGTTCATAAAACATTACTCTATTAGAGGACTAGCTCAATTTTCATTCGATAGCATCTTTATCGTTATTATGAATATTTATTTTACCTTAACTTTTATTTTGGACATTTCAAGCTTTCGTATGTTAACAACAGATACCTGGGTTTTAATTGGATATTTTATTGCACAATCATTAGTAATCTACGCCGTAATTAGTCTATATAGAAGAGAAGAATATTCTTCTAGCAGAATTTCATTAATTATCGGCTTTACTATTATACTCGTGTACGGATATATACACCTGTTTCAATTAAACGCAGGGATAAAACCTTCTTCTGAAGTCTCTTACTTAATACATACTGCTTCGATTTTATTAATTGGTTTGTCATCCATACTATATATTTTAGATAAACCAATACAGCATGAAACGAAAACAAAATATTATCGGTTTGATTATGTGCGCTTTATATTACCTTATTTTAGTATAATCATTACTTTTTCTTTTATTATCTTTCAACCTTGGGATGATAAGTTCATGTTGATCGGTCTAGTATTATCTCTTATCTTATTATTCTTACGACAACTTTATATGTGGAAAGATAATCAGGCACTAATCGATACATACGAACAGTTGACTACACAACTAGAAGATAAAGTAGAAGAAGGTGCATCTGCTTTATCAAAAAGTGAACAACGTTATAAATCTTTATTCGAAGATCACCCGGATGCTGTTTTCTCTTTAAATATGTATGGTATTTTCCAGCAGTCTAATACAGCTTGCGAAAGCTTATTTACTGCCTACTATTGTGAAGTAGAAAGCTATTCCCTTTTACACTTTATTGACTCAAAAGACCATGATTTACTAAAGAAAGCTTTACAACTAACGAAAGAAGGTAGACCACAAACTTTAGAAGTTCGTACAAAGGAAAAAGAAGGTTACTACTATTACCTTCACATTACACTCATCCCTACTTTCATAAACAAGGAAGTTGTCGGGATGTTTGGCATAGCACGTGATATTACAACTTTATATGAAAAACAAAAACAAGTAGAACATTTAGCCTTTCATGATGCACTTACCGGATTACCAAATCGCCGTAAGTTTGAAAAAGATTTAAAAAACATTTTAAATACCGCTCAGGCTAGCGCAAATGATGTTGCCGTCATGTTTCTGGATTTAGATCGATTCAAAAAAATTAACGATAGACTCGGTCATGACGTCGGAGACTTGTTATTAATTGAAGTAGCAAAACGATTACGCAGTTGCCTACGTTCAAAAGATGTCGTTGCTCGCCAAGGTGGAGATGAGTTTACAATTCTATTACCAGATATGTACTCAGAAAAAAGTGCGGCCTTTATAGCTGAACAAATTTTAAATATTTTAAACAAACCATTCTTCATTAAAGATGAAGAACTGTCTATTACACCAAGTATCGGAATTGCAATGTACCCTGATTGTGGAACTGATGTAACAGCATTAATGAAAAATGCTGATATGGCTATGTATCGCGCGAAAGCAAATGGAAAAAACCGATTTGTTTTCTTCTCAAAAGAAATGAGTATCGCTCAAAATGAGAGTAACTTCTTAGAAGGAGAACTTTCAAAAGCATTACAACAAAATGAATTTTTCCTTGAATACCAGCCACAAGTAAGCACAAAAACAAAACAAGTTATTGGTTTTGAAGCATTAATTCGTTGGAAACATCCAAAGCTCGGTATCGTATCCCCAGCCCAATTTATCCCTCTAGCAGAGGAAACTGGATTCATTATTGAACTTGGAAATTGGATTTTACGTACTGCTTGCTTAGAAGCGAAAAGATGGCATAATCAAGGTTTCTCTCACTTAAAAGTCGGTGTAAATTTATCTGTAGTTCAATTTAATCATGCAGATTTAATCCCAACTATTTCAAAAGTTTTAGAAGAAACAGAGTTAAAACCAGAAGCACTAGATATCGAAATTACAGAAAGTATCGCCATTAACCAAAATCAATCTGTAGTTGCAAAACTAGAACAACTTCAAAATCTCGGTATTCAAATTTCAATTGATGACTTTGGAACTGGTTATAGTTCTTTAGCTTATTTAACAAAATATCCAATTAATACATTAAAAATTGCTCGAGAATTTATTTGCGGAATTACAACTAGTCCTTTAGAGGAAGCGATTATTTCTTCCATTATTACACTATCAAAAGAACTAAATTTAGAAGTTATCGCAGAAGGTGTAGAAACTGAAGAACAATGGAAGTTTTTATATGAGCAAAACTGTGACCACATTCAAGGATTCTTTATTAGCAAGCCCGTTTCTAGTAAAGACGTTTGGAGGTTACTCCACAAAAAAACAACCGTCTAAGTAAGACGGTTGTTTTTTTTAATATTCAAAAGGTACATCTGAAGCTAATTGTACTTCTTGATCATTATGAGAAATTACTTGGTTTTTCTCTAAAGCTGTATCTCCTAATGAAATACCCCATGCCATTGCTAACGTTAACAGACTACCAATAAGTAGTTTTTTCATATTCCATCACCCACATTTTTTCTTTAAATATATCATGAAAATTTATCCACATCTTATGCAATTATGCATATTTTCTTTTTAAATCTTTTTTATTTCTTCATCCTTTTTATAATTGATTCTTTTAATGTATGGTTTCCTAATATATCGAAAAAGAAGTAAGCTTTTTCGTAAGCATCTTCAATTTCTGCTCTATCACACTCTAGCTTTTCTAGGCACTCAACTTTTCGATAGTATAACTGTCCAATCAATGTCATACTATTAATTTGACACGATAGTTCAATGGCTTTATTTGCGTGACAAAGTGCTTCTTCGTATTGATTGTCTAAGTATAATGCCTTTGCATAATTATGTCTCACCTTCACATCAAACTCTTTATTATCATGCAATACTTCTAATTGCTTTAATATATTTTCATATAACTCAATACTCTTCTTAAAATGGCCATTTTCAGCGTAAATGTTTGCAATTGCGTTTTCAATATACAGGTTCTGGTATACATCTATACCTACCAATTGTTGATTGAGCAATTTCTTTAATTCTAAAATACAATATTCGTAATCAATTTTTTTCAATACGTAAGCAGCCACATGATATTGCCATTGAAGAAACTGCTGAAGCTCAGGATGATATTCTTCCTTTTTCAACTCATTCCATACTTTATTATAAATTTCCTTATATTTCTTTTGCTTACAAAGCGTAATAATTCGGTCTTTTAGCTGCTTATTCCTTTCAATGTCAGAATAGATAAGTACCTCATAAAAATGGATAATGGGAACTTGTAACTTTGCTGCAATACCTTGTAATATGTCCATACTTGGGTATACCGCGCCCGATTCAATTCGGCTCACTTCCGATTGGTGACATATATTCTCGGATAACTGTTTTTGTGTTAATCCTCTCATCACCCTAATTTTCTTAATTTCACTTCCTAATTTTTCTGCGTGCATACTTACTCACCATCCCACTATAACAATCTAATTTTTCGAGTTGTCATACCACTACAATAAAGTGAATTCGACAATTTTTGATATGAAATAATGCATAATATATATATAAAATTCGGCAAATTTTTCATACAATCCATCCCATATACAATAATAGATTAGGAGTATTATAGATAAATTATAGAAAACTTGCCCATGCTTTTATTACACTCGGTCTTTTTTATCCTTTATCAGCAAAAGCGATCCACACCCAAGAATTAGACAAAATGAATTAAAAGTTGAAATTGCTCAGCCTAGTTTAACAATTTAGAAATTAACACAACCCCAAAATGATACGAAAGAAAATATTGCGAAAAACTATTTAAAAGGTGAGGTAAATGGGGCTAAGGCTCAACAAGAGCAAGTAAAAACTGAAAAAAATGGAGAATTTCAACCTACCGATAAAGAAAATCAAACCGAATTTCATCTTGAACAATCTTTCAAAAACTATAAAGTATATGGTCAAGATTTCATTGTAAAAGTAGATAAAAATGGAGTAATTACAACTATTAGTGGCAAATTGGTCCAAAATTTAGACCAACAACTTAATCTAACTATAACAAATTTTTTGTCGAAAAATGAAGTAAAATCTTCATTATGTACTACACTTCAACTTCCAAGCAATTCAACTAAGACGTAATTCTCTAGTGAAACCGTTGTTTATAAGAAAAAAAGAAGTTTACCATTCATAGGTAAACTTCTTTTCATATCCATCCCTTTTCTTCCGCAATTGTAATTGCCTCAATTCTATTTTTCGCATCAAGCTTCGTTAATACTTCAGAAATATAATTACGTACTGTACCTGGCGAAAGATAAAGTGCCTTGGCGATTTCATTTGCCGTCTTTCCCTCTTTCGCAAGTAGCAATACTTCTTTTTCACGATCTGATAACGGATTTTGCTCCTGCCATAAGCCGAACATTAAATCTTGAGAAATCTCTCGTTTACCTTTCATTACGTTGCGAATCGATGCAGCTAAATCCTCGCTTGGGCTATCTTTTAATAAATATCCGTGCACACCAGCTTTCATTGCTCGTTCAAAATATCCAGGACGCGCAAATGTCGTTAAAATCATTACCTTGCACGCTGAATTTTCTTTCTTTAACGTTTCCGCAACATCTAATCCACTTTGAATTGGCATTTCAATATCCATAATGCTTACATCAGGCTTTAACGATTCAATTAGTTTTAGCGCCTCTTCCCCGTTTGCAGCCTGCCCAATTACTTCAATATCATCTTCTAGATCGAGTAGGGCTCCTAACGCACCACGAAGCATTCGCTGATCTTCTGCAATAATAATTCGAATCATGCCTTCACCTCATCTTTTCCTGTTCTAATAACAACTGGAACTTTTACTGTTAATAGTGTTCCTGGATTAATCGTACCCAGTTCAACAAATCCATCAATAAGAGCGATTCGCTCCTTCATACCACGAATACCATTCCCATCGTGATTTTGATCCGCTAAACCAATTCCGTTATCTTCTACTGTCAAAATCAATTCACCTTGTAATTCTCGTACAGAAACTATGCACCGCGTTGCCTTACTATGCTTTACAACATTCGTAACAGCTTCACGTAAACACATTCCTAAAATATTTTGTTCAATGGGTGATAGCGAACTTGCACTCGTTTCTTGTTTGATCTCTAATTCAACATTAGCAGCTTGTAAGATCGCCTTTATTTGCTCTAGCTCTTCCTCTACTGTAATCATACGCATATCCGAAATTAATTCTCTTAGCTGCTTTAAAGCAGTACGAGATGTTTGTGTAATTTCCTTTGCTTCCGCACTTGCACGCTCCGGATTTTTTACAATTAATTTCTCCACGAGCTGACTCTTTAAAGTAATGAGTGATAGCGTATGCCCGAGCGTATCATGAAGATCTCTTGCAATTCGTTGCCGTTCTTCACGTTTCACTAAATCTTTAATTTGCTCATTCGCTTCGTTTAATTGATTTCTTAACATCTTTTTTTGATTAAAATTACGCATTCCAAATGGTGTAAGTAACATTAAAATAAACATCGGAACGATATTTACTAAACTTGTCGGTGTTAGTTGATTCATATTTATAAATACAAATACTCCAAGCATTACAACTAACAAACATAGTAATATCCGAAATACTTTCTTACTTGGTGCAAACCCCATTGCACTTGCTGTGAAAAAGCCAAAGAATATCATGAAGGGATTATAAAATAAAGCAAATAAAAGCGTAAGTATCATTTGAGTACAAGCCCATAAAATAAACGTCTTCTGAACAAAATAAAGTTGACGGTATGTGATCATGAAAACTATCAACATACCGCTTCCTATTACAAGCTTCCATCCCGATACTTGTGTTAAATTATAAATTGGAAATAACAAGTAAACGAGCCACATATACGGAAAGAATCCCATATGTTTCGGAAAAATTTCAATCCTCTTCTTCTCTGTCATTTATACCGCTTCCTGTCTTTTTCTTATATATATTGATACTACAACAAATATAAGGAAATAACCTCCTAATACCGCGATATTTTCCCAACCAATTGATTTTCCAGCTACAATATCCCATGCACCACTTCCGAAGTGATATGTTGGTGTCCATTCACCGATAGATCTTAATATTTTCGGGAATACTTCGATTGGCATCCATAGACCGCCAATTACAGCTAAACTCATATTTAAAATATTCGCTAAACCCGCTGCTGCATCCGCCTTCTTAATAGAACCTATTACTGTTCCTAATGCTAAAAATGGTGTTACACCTAACAACAACCATAATCCAGCACCAATCCATTGCCCTACCGTTAACTCAACATGATTAATTAATATTCCTGCAATAAAAATAACTAAGATTGAAAAAGCATTTACTACTGTTTGAGCGATGATCTTTGCTGTTATATACGCTCCCTCTGGAAGTGGTGTAATTTTCAACAAATGTGTCCACCCTTGCCCTTTTTCCTGAGAAATCCTTACACCGAAACTAAAAAGTGCTGTCCCTACAATACTAAACGTCGCCATTGAGATTAAATAATGCGCTTTCCACGCATCTCCGTTTTGTGGCACTTGAATAACATTAGTGAAAATGTAGTAAAACATAACTGGCATTAATAATGAGAAAAAGATAAATAATTTATTGCGGAACGTACGTAAAATTTCTATTTTGCATTGCATCCATAAAGCTTTCATGCGATTTCCCCCTTCTGATTTGCGACAAACTGTTCAAATGCTTCATCAAGACTTCCACGTTCAACTGAAATATTTGTTACAGGTAAGTTCTTTTCATAAATTGCTTTTAAGGTTGCATCCGTATCTTCAGTTATTAAAGTGAAGTGACCTTCGTTTGATTGTACTTCTGTTACGCTTGGTAACCCTTTTAATAATTTTACAGGAATACTTTCCTTCGAATAAAATGTAATTGTTTTTCGTGAAATCGTCGCTTTCATCTCATCTGGTGTACCGTCTGCGATAATCTTTCCATTTGCAAACAATAAAATACGATTCGCCAATGCATCCGCTTCTTCTAAATAGTGCGTCGTTAAAATAATTGTTTTCCCTTCACTTGCTAACTTTCGAATCGTTTCCCAAAACGTTCTTCGAGACGTAATATCCATTCCAACTGTCGGTTCATCTAAAAATAGCAAATCTGGATTTCCTGCAAGTGCGAGTGCGAAATTTAACCTTCTCTTTTGACCACCTGATAATTTCTCACATCTTTGCTTTCGTTCCGATTTTAAATTCGATAACTGTAGCAACGTTTCTTTCGCTATCGGATTCGTATAATAGCTGCGGAATAACTCAATTGCCTCTTCCACCGTAATGCTATCAATAACACTTACTTCTTGTAACATCGCGCCGAGTCTATTACGAACATCTCTATGCTTTGGACTCTTTCCAAATGTAGAAACCATTCCTTCCGTCGGATCCTTTAATCCAAGCATCATCGACATCGTCGTCGTTTTCCCTGCACCATTCGGTCCAAGCAGTGCTACGATTTCTCCTTTACTCACATGAAATGAAACGTTATTTACTGCTTTTTTATGTTTAAATGTTTTAGAAACACTATTTACTTCAATAATCTTTTCCATCTCTCCACCCCCGCTGTTTCTTATATTTACATTGTATTCCTTGGAAAACTTAGGAAACAGTATGATGCGTCATGACATCGATATGACAATTGTCATGTATTCTTTATGAGAGGAATCAGCCTGCATACCGCAAGCGAGTAGCAGGACGAAAATAAACATGATACAATCGGATAAGATATATATTCGAGGAAGGACAGTGGTTTTCATGATTATTCGTAATGAACAAGATTTAGAAGGCTTACGAAAAATCGGCCGCATCGTTGCGCTTGCACGTGAAGAAATGAAAAAAGAAGCGAAGCCAGGTATGACAACGAAAGAGCTTGATTTGATTGGCAAAAAAGTATTAGATGAGCATGGTGCTATTTCTGCGCCTGAAAAAGAATATGATTTCCCTGGCGTAACTTGCATCAGTGTAAATGAAGAAGTTGCTCACGGTATTCCAGGTGATCGTGTATTAAAAGAAGGCGACCTTGTAAATGTCGACGTATCTGCAGCACTTGATGGTTATTATGCAGATACAGGTATTTCATTTGTACTTGGAGAAGATGAAGCAAAAGAAAAGCTTTGCCAAGCAGCTGTTGATGCCTTTTGGGCAGCAATGAAAAAGGTGAAAGCTGGTTCAAAACAAAACCAAATTGGTCGTGCCGTTTCAAACTTTGCACATAAAAATGGATACAATGTTATTCAAAACTTAACTGGCCACGGTATTGGTCTTAGCTTACATGAAGCACCAAACCACATTTTAAGCTATTTTGATCCAATGGATAATGCGCTTCTAAAAGACGGTCTTGTTATCGCTGTAGAGCCATTCATTTCTATGAAAGCTGATCACATTATCGAACGTGGCGATGATGGTTGGACATTCGTTACACCTGATAAAAGCCTTGTTGCACAATGTGAACATACAGTTGTCGTAACACGCGGCGAACCGATTATTTTAACAGAAATATAAAATTAAAAATGACCGTTTTTTAGAATTTTTCTACTAAAACGGTCATTTTTAATTTTTGGAAAATATTTGTTAAACCGCTGTTGAACTCTTTATCATTTAAGTATATAATCTTTAGCGAAGGTTATTCATAATCATCTTTAAGAGAAGATAACACTATTATCAAAAGGGATACCTTCTTTTTTCTTATGTAAAACAGCTTCAAAAATGACCGCAGTAATGATTTAGCCGAATATTATAAATAACTTATATTCCACTAAATCCGAAAAGGAACTGTACCATCTTAACTTCGGTCCACAAATTGTACAACTCTCTCTAGGCAGAAAGTTAATTTTCATAAATGTAATAAGTGACATTCTTAAGATACAATTATCTCAATTTCATATTACATAAATGAATATTTTCAAAGTGCATATTGTCTTCACCCTAACCAAAATCAACCCTATTCAGATTTTTTCCACATAATTTTAAAACAAAAAACAAACTTTTAACTTGGGATACATTACTTTGGTTAGCATGTATCGTAAAACCTACCTTTATGACTATCCAGTTCATAACACATTCACAAGAAAATGCTCTTGTATATAAAGGTCTGATATCGTTCCTTTTATCAGCATACTTTCGACATTTTTTGTCGAATTATGTATATTCCAGATTTTTACGTTACTTTGTATATGCCTTTAATTAAACATCTATTCTGTCAGAGAACGTACATAGAAACGGAGGGATAGTAGCAACAAATACTTTATAATAATTAACTTTTTTTATATTCCATTTGTTCATGTGGAATATATTCCTCAGTGAACAAATGAATGTTCAAAGGAGGCAAAATGAAAAAACTTTTCAATATATGTTTAATTGTATTTGTACTATTTTCACAGTTTATTAGTTTCCCGTACAATCAGGCAAAAGCTGAGACTTTAAAGGAAACTTCATTATTTGACACTGTTGAGATGAAAGATGCAACGGATCAGATTATTGACGAAGCAAAAAATCCTAACAACTTAATAAAGATAGGATCAACCATTCAAGTAGAATATGCTTGGTCAATAAAGGATCAACAAGTTGTACATGCAAACGATACAGCAGTACTTCAAATACCACTTGCATTAAAAGTATCTAAAGATTTACAAGGAGATTTAGTAACAGATCAAAAAAATATTGGTCAATATTTTATAACAGCTAAAGATAATAAATTAAAACTAATATTTAATGATCAAGTAGAAAATTCGAAAGACGCTAAAGGAAAAATTAAAATTGATACTGTGTTTAACCCAACTTTAAAGACTGAAGAAAAATCAGTTCAAATCGCTTTTCCTTTAGGAACACTGGTTCAGCCTATAACAGTTCCTATTCAAGTAGAAGATTCTAAAGAAGATGGAACCAAACAGGATACTAATAAACAAGTGCCAGATCAAGTAGCTAAACCTGCTACTGACAATCCGGAACAAAATCCAGCAACTAAACCTGCTGCTGATAACCAAGAACAAAATCTAGCAAGCGATCCTGCTGAGGGTACAAATTCAGGTCCAAAGCAAATAACAACAAACATTTTAACGGGTGTAAAGTTGACGGATAAAGACGGAAAACCATTTACAGAGGATAACCGTCCAAGTACAGATTCCCCTGCCAATATTGAGTTTACATGGGAACTTTTAAAATCGATGAATGTTAAAAATGGAGATTACTATATTTTTGATCTTCCTAAACACTTTAAGATTTACAATACAATTAACAGTCCTTTATACGATAGTGAAAACAATCCAATTGGTAACTTTACTGTTACAAAAGATGGAAAAGTCACGATGACATTTAACGATTATGTTGAAGAACATCCAGATGTTGTTGGTAACCTACAATTAAAGACAGAATTTAATAAAGCTGAAATTAAAGGTACAACAACACAAGAAATTCCTTTCCCAATTAAAGATAACGATGTTTCTATTACAGTTGACTTTAAGCCTAATGTAAAAACAGCCACGAATAAAAAGGGGTTACCTGATAGACCAATTAATACAAATGAGATTAATTGGACAGTAGAGATGAATAAAACGAAAGACACCCTTAAAAACGCCGTTTTTAAAGATAACATCCCACAAGGTACAAGCTTAAATAAAGATTCTATTAAAGTTTATTATTTAGAAGTTGATGTTAACGGGAACGCAACACGTGGTAAAGAAGCCGATCCAGAAGATTACAAAATTATTTCATCAGATGGTTCAAAATTGGAGATTGCTTTTAAGGAGAATATCAGTAAAGCATACCAAATCGAATATGCCACAAAAATTACTGATGAAAATATAAAAGACTTCCGAAATAACGTTACGATAACGAGTGATAATCAAAAACAACAAAACGCAAGCTCTACTGTAACGGTTTCTCGTGGTACACATTTAAACAAAACAAGTAAATATGATCCAAAGACGCAAACGATTGAATGGACAATTACTTACAACGGTGATCAAAAAAATATCAAAAAAACTGATGCACTTTTAAAAGATATTTTTGACGATACACATGAACTAGATGCAAATTCTATCGTTGTGAAAAACGCTTCCTACGATGATAATGGAAGGCTTGTAACAGGAGATACTGTTAATAATTACACTGTAAGTAACAAGAAGAATGGATTCGACTTACAGTTTAATGAGGATATTAATAGTGCTTATGTAATTTCCTATAAAACAAAGCCAACTAGTAATGTCATAAAAGATGGAAAAATAAAAAATACAGTTACAGCTGATAATGGTTCAAGTAAAGAAAATGAAGTTGGCTTCAAGCAGCAAAATATTATTAAATCTAATAATAAAGCTGAAACAAACTATAAAGACAAAACAACAACCTGGACAATTACGGTAAATAATAACAACTATCCATTAAACAACGCGATCATTACGGATACCTTTGACCATGGTGGATTACAATTAAAAGATAAAAAACTAGAAATTAAAGACGGAGATTATACCCTTCAAGCTGGGACTGATTATGTTTTAGATGTAACAGATAAAGGTTTCAAAATTACCCTTATAGGTACATATCAGTCTAATATGACAAAGACATTAGTCGTAAAATATACGACAGACTTTGACTATACAAAATTAGAAAGTGGTAAAACTTCATTTAAAAATACAGGTAACCTATCTTGGATAGACGCAGGGTCCAATCCACAATCAAATAAAGTTGAAGCGGACTTTGATCCTGATACTTTCACAAAGGCGAATGGATATAAATACGGTTCTTATAACGCCCAAACGAAAGAAATCACTTGGATAATAGGTTTTAATTATAATAATGTTGAGATTAAAGACCCATATGTTATAGACGTAATACAAGATAAACAAAAGTTAGTACCAGGATCCATTGAAGTGCGCGATATGATTTTAAATGGAAGTCCTGACAATGCACAACCTGGTAATGCTGTACCAACTGAGAAATATGAACTTGAAGAACCTACAGAGAAAAATAAAAACACCCTAAAGGTTCATTTCAAACAATCAATTAATTCACCTTACTATATTATCTTTAAAACAAGCCTCGATGGTGAACTTATCCAAGGCATCTACAAAAACGAGGCAGAGTTAAAAGATGGCTCTAAAATTGTAAACACGCTTAAAGGTGATGCTCAAGTAAATAAAGGTGGCAGCTTCGTTACTAAAAAAGCTGTGCAAGATGACAACTATATTAATTGGAGTATTGCAATTAATGAAAGCCAATCGACCATTGCAGACGCAGTTGTAACAGACGATCCAACAGAGAATCAAGTACTTGTGGAAGATTCATTCCACTTATATCCTACAACTGTCGATTACTATGGAAATGTAACAAAAGATACAGCAAATGAATTAAAACAAGGAACAGACTATAAACTCAAAATAACAACAGACAATAATACCGGAAAGCAACATTTTGAAATTGCTTTCTTGAAGAAAATTAATCGAGCTTATATTTTAGAATATCGTTCATTTATTAATGCAGACGATAAAGAAAAAGTAAGTAATAAAGCAAAAATCACAGGCAATAAGTTAACAGTAACAAATACAGAAACTACCGAAACGATTGAAGTACGAATGTCTTCCGGTTCCGGCGGAGGATCTGCTACTAAAGGTCGTGGAAACCTTGAAATTATAAAGGTAGATAACGACAATAAGAACACTCCATTAGCTGGAGCAGAATTCACTTTATACGATCGTACAGGTAAAACTGTTATCCGTAAAATTACAACAGACAAAGATGGTATCGCTAAATTTAATAACTTAAAACGCGATAAATATTTATTAAAAGAAACAAAGGCTCCTGAAGGCTATGTAATTAGCTGGGAGTTAAAACAAGGGAAAATTGTTGAACTTGGTACACAAGAGACTACAACATATAAACTTGTAAATAAGAAGTTTGTCGGGAAAGTAGTTTTAACAAAGTCTGATGACCTGAACAAAAACGTAACACTACAAGGTGCCGTTTTCACACTACTTGATAAAGACAAAAAAATAATTTCAGAACATGAAAAATTAACAACAAATGATAAAGGACAAATTACTGTAGATCATTTAAAACCAGGAACTTACTACTTACAAGAAACAAAGGCTCCTGAGCATTATAAATTAGATGATCGACTGATTGAGGTTAAAATCGCGGAAGATCAAACAACAGTAATAAACCGCACTGCAACAAACAGCTTGATTCCAGGTTCGGCCATTTTAACAAAAGTCGATAAAGATGGAAAAACTTTAGCAGGTGCGGAGTTCAGTGTACGGGACCGAAAAAACAAAATAATCCCCGGCTATGGAAAATTAACGACAAATGATCAGGGACAAATCGAAGCAACAAATTTACGTCCTGGAGACTATCAATTTGTTGAAGAAAAGGCTCCTAAAGATTACGACATAGATAAAACACCAATTGAGTTTACAATTGTAAAAAGTCAACAGAAGGCAGTTACTGTTACTGCGACAAATCACCTCATTAAAGGTGGCGTCACTTTAACAAAAACTGATGATATCGATGGTACAGCTCTTGCAGGTGCTATATTTAAAATTGTCGATGCTAACGATGAAAAGAAAGTCATTCGCGAAAATGTAAAAACTGGTGCCGATGGTAAAGTAACTGTTAAAGACTTAGAGCCTGGTACGTATAAATTTATTGAAACAGAAGCTCCTAAGGATTATGTGTTAAATACAAAGCCTATCGAGTTTACAATCGATAAAAGCCAACAGTCTTTTGCTACTGTTACGGCAACAAACAGTTTAAAAACAGGAGAAGTTGAATTATTAAAAGTTGATGAATTCGGTGATAAAAAACCTCTTGCAGGTGCCGTATTTAAAATTGTGGATGTAAATAATAATGATGTTCGTACTGACTTAACTACAGATGCTGATGGAAAAACAAAAGCTGATAAGCTACGTCCTGGTACGTATAAATTTATTGAAACAGCTGCTCCTGAACATTACGTTTTACGAGCAGAACCTATTGAATTTACAATCGATAGAAGTCAGAAAGAAACTCTACTTGTGAAAGCTGAAAATGCTTTAAAACCAGGAGATGTTGAATTAACGAAAGTTGATGATATCGATGGTACAGCTCTTGAAGGTGCGGTATTTAAAATTGTCGATGCTAATGATGAAAAGAAAGTCATTCGCGAAAATATAAAAACTGGTGCGGATGGTAAAGCTATCGCTACTGGCTTACGCCCTGGCGATTATAAATTTATCGAAGTAACAGCACCGAAGTATTACGATAAAAATACAAATCCAATCAAGTTCACAATTACAGAAAGTCAAACAACGTCGGCTACTGTTACTGCTAAAAACAGCTTAACAAAAGGCGGTATTGAATTAACAAAAGTGAATGCTGCAGATGAAAAGGAAACACTTGAAGGTGCGGTATTTAAAATCGTTAATAGAGATACAAATGAAGATGTTCGTACGGAACTTGTTACGAATAGTAAAGGAATGCTAGTTGTTGACGACTTACGTCCTGGTAACTATAAACTTATCGAAACAAAGGCTCCAACTTATTACGATGTAAATGTAGAACCTATTGAATTTACAATCGAAAAAGGACAACAAAAACTTCTTCCACTTACATTTAAAAATAGTTTAACGAAAGGAAAAGTTAAACTTATTAAAGAAGATGATGTGGAGAGTAGTATCGCTCTTGCCGGCGCAGTGTTCACATTACAAGACGCAACAGGCAAAGAAATTGCGAAAGATTTAAAAACAGATGATTACGGAGTAATAGTTATTCCTGATTTAGCACCAGGAGATTATCAATTTATTGAAACATCAGCTCCTGAACATTATAAATTAGATCAAACACCTATTAAGTTCACAATTAAAAAAGGTAGCAAGGATGATCTTCCAGTCCCTGTCACTGTAACAAATAGTTTACTTACAGGTGGCGTTACTTTAACAAAAGTTGATGACGTTGATGGCGCTACTCTTGAAGGCGCAGAATTTATCATTGTTGATGCTCATGATACGAAAAAGGTGGTTCGTAAAGAGTTAACTACCGATAAGCAGGGTAAAGTTTCTGCTTCTGACTTGCGCCCAGGTGACTATCAATTTATTGAAGTAAAAGCTCCCAAAGACTATACGTTAGCCAACGATCCTATTCCGTTCACTATCGGAAAAAGTCAAAAAGAAAACATTACTGTTACTGCTACTAACAGCTTAAAGAAAGGTGCAGTCACATTAACGAAAATTGATGACATCGATCGTACAATGCTAAAAGGTGCAATCTTTAAAATTGTTGATATGAAGGGTAACGAAGTTCGCACAAACCTTGGTACAGATAAAAATGGAAAAATTTCCGTTTCTGATTTACGTCCTGGAGACTATCAGTTCATTGAAACAAAGGCTCCTGAGCACTATGTATTAGACGAAACACCGATTCCATTTACAATTGAAAGAAGTCAAACGAAAGAGATCAACGTTACAGGTAAAAACACTTTGAAAAAAGGTAGCGTTGAACTAACAAAGATTGATGATATTGATACTAATACGAATCTTGCTAATGCTGTATTTAATTTATTAGATGAAAACGGACAAGTAGTTGAAGAAGGCTTAAAAACAAATGCTGAAGGAAAAATTGTTGTTGAAAACCTACGTCCTGGTACGTATCAATTCGTTGAGACAATAGCTCCTGAACATTACGATTTAAATAAAACACCGATCGAATTTACAATTAAGAAAAGCCAAACTGAAACTCTTCATATTACGGCTAAAAACGCTCTAACAAAAGGTGGCGTTGAACTTTCTAAAGTAGATGACATCGATGGCACTAAACTTGAAGGTGCAGTATTTAACATTGTTGATATGAAGGGTACTGTAATCCATAAAGATCTTGTTACAAATAGTAAAGGGAAAATCGAAATCGATGACCTACGTCCAGGTAATTATCAATTCATCGAAACGAAAGCTCCTAAGCATTACGTTTTAGATGAAACACCGATCCCTTTCACTATTGAAAAAGGACAAAAGAAAGCTATTTCTTTAACTGCTAAAAATAGCTTACAACAAGGTAGTATTGAACTACTTAAAGTAGATGATCTAAACGATCAAATGAAACTTTCTGATGCGGTATTTAATTTACTAGACCAAAACGGGAAAGTGCTTAAAACAGATTTAAAAACAAATAATGAAGGAAAAATCGTTGTTGAAAATTTACGTCCTGGTACGTATAAATTTGTCGAAACAACAGCTCCGAAACATTATGATTTAGACAAAAAACCAATTGTAGTTACAGTTGAAAAAAGCCAAAAAGGTATTGCTACTGTTACTATGAAAAATAGTTTAACAAAAGGCGGCGTTGAACTTTCTAAAGTGGATGACGTCGACGGGGCTACTCTTGAAGGCGCAGTATTTAACATTGTTGATATGAAGGGTACTGTAATTCGCGAGAATCTTACTACAAATTCACAAGGTAAAATTAGCGTTCCTGACCTACGTCCAGGTGATTATCAATTCATCGAGACAAAGGCTCCGAAACATTACGATTTAAATAAAGAACCGATTCCTTTCACTATTGAAAAAGGACAAACCGAACCGATTTCTGTTACTGCTAAAAATAGTTTAACAAAAGGTGCGGTAGAACTTTCTAAAATGGATGATATCGACGGTACTGCTCTTGAAGGTGCAGTATTTAAAATTGTTGATATGAACGGCAATGACGTTCGCACTGGCATTACGACAGATGCGAAAGGTAAAGTTTCTATTCCCGATTTACATCCTGGAGACTATCAATTTATTGAAACAACGGCTCCTAAGCACTATAAACTAGATGCTACACCAATTAAATTTACAATTGAGAAAAGCCAAGCAGAGAAGTTACAAGTCACTGCTAAGAACAGCTTAATTGAAGGTGCGGTAGAGTTAATTAAAGTGGATGATATAAATCCAGATACAAAACTTTCTGATGCAGTATTTAACATCATTGATGCGAAAGGGAAAATTGTTCGCACAAATTTAACTACTGATAAAGACGGGAAAGTTTCTGCTTCTAATTTAAGACCAGGAGATTATCAATTCGTGGAAACGAAAGCTCCGAAACATTATGATTTAAATCAAACACCGATTCCTTTCACTATCGAGAAAAGCCAAACAACTCACGTTTCTGTTACTGCTAAAAATGGCTTAACTAAGGGTGGCGTTGAATTAACGAAAGTTGACTCTTTAGATGCGAAAGAAACGCTAGAAGGTGCGGTATTTAAAATTACTGATATGAACGGTAATGATATTCGTACGAATTTAGTTACCAATAAAGACGGAAAAATCATCGCTAAAGACTTACAACCTGGAGACTATCAATTTATTGAAACGAAAGCTCCGAAACATTATGACTTAAATGAAGATCCTATTAAGTTCACAATTGAAAGAAGTCAGACAAAACATGTCTTCGTTACAGCTACTAACAGCTTAACGAAAGGTAGTGTGGAGTTAATTAAAGTTGATGATGTTGAAGAAAACACAACACTCGAGGGTGCGGTATTTAAAATTGTTAATAAGGATGGACACGACGTCCGTACTGATTTAACTACTGATAAAAACGGCCGTTTAGTTGTGGATGAATTACCGCCAGGAGACTATGAGTTTATCGAAACAAAAGCTCCTAACCATTATGACTTAAACGAAACACCTATTAAGTTCACAGTTAAAAAAGGACAAGAAAAAATAGCTTCCATTACTGCTAAGAATAGCTTAACAAAAGGCGCTGTGGTATTAACGAAAGTCGATGACATCGACGGCTCTACTCTTGAAGGAGCTATCTTTAAAATTGTTGATATGAACGGCAATGACGTTCGTTCTGATTTAACTACTGATAAAGATGGCAAGATTTCTGTTTCTGATTTACGTCCGGGTGACTATCAATTCATTGAAACAAAGGCTCCTACTCATTACGACTTAAATCAAACTCCTATCAACTTTACTGTTGAAAAGAGTCAAACCGCTACAGCTTCTGTTACTGCTACAAATAGCTTAACGAAGGGCGCTGTGGAACTTTCTAAAGTAGATGATGTCGATGGTACTGCTCTTAAAGGTGCAGTAGTTAAATCAGAGTGAACGGCAATGACGTTCACTCTGATTTAACTACTGATAAAGATGGAAAAATTTCTGTTTCTGATTTACGTCCGGGTGACTATCAGTTTATTGAAACGAAAGCTCCTACTGGGTACGATTTAAACGCTAAGCCAATTCCTTTCACTATTACGAAAGGACAATCTCAAGTTACTTCTGTTACAGCGTTAAATAGTTTAACAACAGGTTCAATAGAATTAACTAAAGTTGATATGGATCACAATGGAACACTTGAGGGTGCCATTTTCAATATTTTAGATCAAGATGGAAAAGTAGCACGAGAAGGCTTAAAAACAGATGGGCATGGTAAATTAATCGTAAATGATTTGAAACCTGGCAATTATCAACTAGTGGAAACAAAAGCTCCTGAAGGCTATCAATTAGATGCATCACCAATAAGCTTTACAATTGAAAAAGCCCAAGCTGCACCACTACAAATTACAGTTTCAAATAAAAAGATTGAATCTTCATCAGGTGGAGATAATGAATCAATTACTCCTCCGAATAAAGAAGAGAAACCAGGTAAGGAAACTTCCGAAGAACTAGAAAAAGGAAATCCTGAAACACCTGGTACAGAAACTTCTGAAGAACTAGAAAAGGGAAATCCTGAAGCACACGGTAAAGGAACTTCCGAAGAACTAGAAAAAGGTAACTCTGAAACACAAATAAACAAACAGCAAGATGACCAAAATAAGCGGAAAGAACTTCCAAATACAGGTCACAAAAAAGATTCTACTCAAACAGTAGGTATCTTACTTCTACTAGCTGGTTTGTTAAGTATTTTAGCTACAAAACGCAAAAAATATTATTAATAGTTTTTCACACCCAATCAAGTGAACATTTGATTGGGTGTTTTTTTATACAAAAAAGGACGATACATAGCGTATCGTCCTTTTAACGGGGTGAGGCTGTCCAAAAGTACGGAAAACCTTTGAACAGCCTCGTATTTTCATATGGATGCCTTACATATATCACTGATGATAATTATGAAATGCGGAAACATATTTATCATCACATGATTCAAACACGAGAAAAGAAACCCTACAGTGGATTCTTTTCTCTACATAATCTAAAGTTTGGGTACACTAGATTCATGCAATGTAGGAGCTTTCCAAATAGAAAGCGAACCTTCGTTTAAAATGATAGCATACATATCTCCGTCAAAAATATGCAAATGTGCATATAGCGTTTTTTATTTCTCAATGTCAGAATATTGAAAAACAATAAAGATAAGGGTAAAATGAAGTCGTTATCCGTCTTCTTTTGTCAGTCAGAGAGAATAGAAGAATAGGAGAGGAAAAAATGAAAAAATCTTTGAAACAAAAAATAGTAAGCTCTTTGCTTGCTGTATCACTCGCTGTTAGCTTAGCTCCGATTGGACAAGCCAAAGCTGATTCCACTTCAGAAATCACACAGACTTCATCTATTACAAAACAAGTTGATGCAAGCCGCGCTATCGAACACATCCGTTTCTTATCCGAAACAATTGGTCCTCGACCTGGCGGGACAAAATCAGAAGAATGGGCTTCTCGCTACGTCGGTATGCAGCTTAAATCAATGGGCTACGAAGTAGAATATCAACCATTCCAAGTGCCGGATCAATACGTTGGATTTATTGAATCACCATTATCCACAAAGCGTAATTGGCAAGCTGGTGCTGCCCCTAACGCACTAATTTCTACAGAATCTGTTACGGCTCCTCTTATCTTTGTTCAAGGTGGGACAAAATTAGAGGATATCCCAAATGAAGTAAATGGAAAAATTGTTCTATTCGAAAGAGGAACAACAGTAGCTGACTATAATAAACAAGTTGAAAATGCCGTTAGCAAAGGAGCAAAAGGTGTTCTTTTATACAGTTTAATTGGTGGACGTGGAAACTACGGACAAACTTTCAATCCCCGCCTAACGAAAAAGCAATCTATCCCTGTCTTCGGTCTTGCTTATGCGCAAGGAAATGCATTTAAAGAAGAAATCGCTAAAAAAGGAACAACAATTCTTTCCCTAAAAGCGAGACATGAATCTAATTTAACATCATTAAACGTCATCGCTAAAAAGAAACCAAAAAACAGTACAGGTAATGAAAAAGCTGTCGTTGTAAGTTCACACTACGATAGTGTCGTTGGAGCACCTGGAGCAAATGATAATGCTTCTGGTACAGGATTAGTATTAGAATTAGCTCGTGCTTTTCAAAATGTAGAAACTGATAAAGAAATTCGTTTTATTGCTTTCGGTTCTGAAGAGACTGGCTTACTTGGCTCCGATTATTACGTTAATAGTTTATCCCAAAAAGAACGCGATCGAATTTTAGGTGTCTTTAACGCAGACATGGTCGCAACAAATTACGATAAAGCAAAGAATTTATATGCTATGACGCCTAACGGTTCTCCAAACCTTGTAACAGATGCAGCCTTGCAAGCAGGTAAACAGTTAAATAATGACCTTGTACTGCAAGGAAAATTCGGCTCTAGTGATCACGTACCATTTGCTGAAGTTGGGATTCCTGCCGCTCTATTTATTTGGATGGGTGTCGATAGTTGGAATCCATTAATCTATCATATCGAAAAGGTATATCACACACCTCAAGATAACGTATTTGAGAACATTTCACCTGAACGTATGAAAATGGCATTAGAGGTTATTGGAACAGGAGTTTATAATACACTTCAAAAACCTGTCGCTCAAACTGAACAAAAAGCTGCTTAGTCATTTAAAAGACCACCGATTTTTATCAGTGGTCTTTTATTGAGAAAAAATATATATGCATAAAAGCATATTTTCTCCTACTCATTATCGTATACAATATTAACTGTAACAAAAATGATTACAACTAATAAGGAGGCTTTTTTACTATGAAAAAAATGATTTTAGCCGGTGCATTAACTTTAGCAGGAATTACTGGTGCTACCGCGTTTATTCCTGAAACAAAGGCCGCTGCCGCTACTCAAGAACAAAGCTTTACAAAATTTTATTCTTTGCAAACTGGAAGTAGTTCTGAACAAGAACCTGTTTTCCTTCAAAAGGGACAAGAGTTAACAGTTCAACCTAACAGCAAAACCCCTAGTTACAGTGTTTATGACTCAAATCATAACCTTATTGGACGTTATTCTGATGGCTACGGCCGAATTTTCACTGCAAAAACAGATGGGAATATGTACGTTCAATTTCATGCACCTTATGTTTACTATAGTCCTGTTAGCTTTTCGGTTACGTATACAATCCGATAAAATAAAGGCCCTTCCCAAGGGCCTTTATTTTGTTTCCCAATTCACTTTTACAAAACCATCTTTCACCATTAAACCACTTATACTAAATACATACTTTTCATTCGCTTTCAATGTAGCTTTAAAAGTACCTTTTTTGGATTCACAGATTTCTTTTAACTCCTTTATACCTTCTCCTTCTCCTTTCCTTTCATACAAGCTAAAGCATAAATTCCCACGTTTTGCATCCGTCTCATAAGAAAATGTTACTTCTGTATCTTTTGCATACTCAAATTCAATTTCCTTCCCAGCAATATCCCATGATGAAAATTTTGCCTCGTAACTTGTTTCCCCTTGCTTCTCATTTTCTAAATATATATCTCCTGCTCTCCACGCATCATCTAACGTTTGTGCAAAAGTAAAACCACTAAGTAATACAAACATTGTACTTGCCAATATCGCAACTAATGTTACCTTCTGTTTTTTAACAAAATTCATCTTATATTCTCCTTCAACTTTCTTTTTACTTCTTCTTACCATATATAATAAAAATCCAATAAAGAATGGCAATATAACCGCTAAAACACTCCACCCTTTACTCATTTGGTGTGCTTTCGCATCTGTATATACCCATGATGCAACACATATTAACAGTGCTATAAAAGCTAAAAGCATTGTCACTCCAGCTACTTCAAATATTACAAACGGGTTAGCGAACTCTATCATGTAATTTATACTCCTTCTTTAAAAATGACTGTATGACAACATATATAGGAATGTATAGGTGCATCATAATAACTATCGTTATAATGATAGTTATTTTATGATCCAAATGACTAATAAACTGCTCTAGGGTGACTGTTAATACAATCATCCAAATAGCATGAATGAAAACAACCCATCTCTTCTCTAATTTCCGAGCATTTCGCATGCCCTGCTTCGTATTATTTATTAGCTCTTCGCTAGGAATCATCTCTCCCGCTAAACTACTTTTTATCTTTTGATCAAATTTATCTTCCTTCATAAACGAACCCCTCCAAATGTTCTCGCATTTGCTTCTTCGCATAATTAAGGCGGTATTTCACCGTACCAATTGGTATATTTAATATTTCACTCATTTCTTTGTAAGAATATTGTTCATAGTAGTAGAGTACGAGCACTGTTTTATATTTTTCATTTAATAACTGTATAACTTCTCGTATCATTTCTGCTTCGACTTTTTGAATAAACTCTTCTGATATATTCATATCATCTGCATGCTCTATTTCTCCGCCATCTTCTTTATGAAATAAATCCAATACACGATCTTTCCATCTTTTCTTTTTACGATAAAAATCATAAAACGTACGAATACAAATCGTAGTAATCCACTTTTTATAATTTTCCACGTAAGAAAGTTGGTGCCGCGATGAAAAAACTTTTATCCATGTCTCTTGAAAAATATCTTCCGCATCTTCTTTCGTTTTCGCTAACTTATAGCATAAGGAATATATTTGCTGCTTATATATGTCAATCAATTCTTCTACCTTTTCTTCCATCATAAACCTCCTGTCATTTATATAAGACGACGCAAATTCTCCTTTTGTTTGATAAAATTTTATTTTTTTATTATTTCCATACAAAAAGGCAATCACAACATCGTGTGATTGCCTTTTACTGAAAGCGAAAAATCGGCTCCGCTTTTCTCTATTGTCCAGCTCCAGCGGCTAGAATACTCGGTGGCTTCGCGCCTTCCTCCGAGGCAAAGTACGCCTCTCTGTCAGGAGCTCCATCCCCCTCCTATTCTGAACGAGCCGCTTCCGCTTTTCTTTATGTCTAGCTCTGCCTCCTAGCCCCTTCCGTCTAAGAACCTTCCCCACGAGAAGATAAAATGCATCTTCTGTGGGAAAGAACCTTAGCCTTCGGGACTAAACAGTCGGCTCCGCTTTTCTTAATTACATTTTTTCTGGCGCAGATACTCCTACGATTGCTAATGCGTTTTGAAGTGTAGTGCGTACTGCTTTCATTAACTCGTAGCGAGCTTTACTTAATTCTAAGTTATCTTGGTTTAATACTTTTTCTGCATTGTAGAAGCTGTGTAATGTTGCTGCTAATTCAAATGCATAGTTTGTAATACGGTGTGGTAAACGTTTTTGTGCTGCATCCGCAACTACTGCTGGGAATTCACCAAGTTTTTTCAGTAATTCTACTTCTTTCTCAGAAGTAACAAGTTTGTAGTTCACGTCTCCGCCTGTAGCTAATCCTAATTCTTCACCTTGACGAAGGATACTGCATACACGAGCATGAGCGTATTGTGCATAATATACTGGGTTTTCATTAGATTTTGATACAGCTAAGTCCATGTCGAAATCTAAATGAGAATCGCCACTACGCATTGCGAAGAAGTAACGCATTGCGTCCACGCCTACTTCTTCCATAAGCTCACGAAGTGTAACTGCTTTACCTGTACGTTTACTCATCTTCATTTTTTCACCGTTTTGGTATAGTTGTACCATTTGGATGATTTCTACTTCAAGTGTTTCTTTATCGTAACCTAGCGCTTGAATAGCAGCTTTCATACGTGGAATGTAACCGTGGTGGTCAGCACCCCAAATGTTGATTAACTTATCGAAACCACGCTCTAATTTATCACGGTGATACGCGATATCTGGCGTTAAGTACGTGTAAGAACCATCATTTTTAATTAACACACGGTTTTTATCGTCACCGTAAGTCATTGAACGGAACCAAGTTGCACCGTCTTCTTCAAAGATTTCGTCGCGCTCTTTTAATACAGCAAGAGCTTGATCGATTTTTCCGTTTTTGTATAATGATGTTTCTGAGAACCATACATCAAATTTAACACGGAAACTTTCTAAGTCTTTTTGAAGTTTTGCTAACTCATATTTTAAACCGTACTCACGGTAAAATTCATAACTTTCTTTTTCATCAGCTTTCGCATAACGATCGCCAAACTCTTCAGCTAAACGCTTACCAATTGCAATGATGTCCGCACCATGGTATCCGTCTTCTGGCATTTCTTTCTCTAAGCCTAAAGCTTGCATGTAACGAGCTTCAACAGAAAGAGCTAAGTTATGGATTTGGTTACCAGCATCATTAATGTAGTACTCACGAGATACATCATATCCTGCTTTTGCTAATAAGTTACATAACGTGTCACCTACTGCTGCACCACGTGCATGCCCTAAGTGAAGGTCACCTGTTGGATTCGCAGATACGAACTCAACTTGTACTTTTTCACCTTTACCAGTATTCGTTTCACCGTAAGCTTCACCAGCATTAACGATCGTTGGGATTAAGTCTGTTAAGTAGCTATTATCCATGTAGAAGTTAATGAAACCAGGACCTGCGATTTCAATCTTTTCAATAGAAGCTTTTGCTTTATCGAAGTTTGCAACTAATTCTTCTGCAATCATACGAGGTGCTTTTTTCGCAACACGTGCAAGTTGCATTGCCATATTTGTAGAGAAGTCACCATTTGTTTTATCTTTTGGAGATTCTAATACTACATTTGGAATCTGTTCTTCTGTCGCTAATTCTGCCTTTAATACAGCAGCTTGAATTTCTTCTTTAATTAATCCTTTTACTTGTTCTAAAGAATTCATTATTTTGCCTCCTTCAAATTAATCGTAATTGTATATCTGCCAGCTTCTTGTTCACTTAGAAGCAATGCGTACGTTAAGAAGAGTTGTCCTTTTTTCTTTTCATCCGACCATTTAAAAAGAACGTTATCAGTCTTTGTTTGCAATGCAAACGTACCAAGTTCACTCGTGTACGTACCAGTTGTCCATTCACCTTTCACATGCGTTTGACGCATAGAAACAGCACCTGAACGCATAATGAGAACTTGTTCATCTTGAATTTTAATAATTGTTTTCACTTCGCCTTGTTCGTTCGGCTCTTGGAATGTTACGTATGTACCTTGACCTTTTACATAGTATTGACCATTTGCTTCAAAAGCAACGGTTTCCTTCCTCGCCCCTTCACGGATTTCTGTTACGAAATGAACGTGTACCGGCAAGCCTGCAAGTTGTTTCTCCACGTCTTGCACACCTTTCAACTGTTATAGATATTAAATAATGTATATAATAAATCACTTTTCCTATCATATCAAAAAAAACCTCTGTCTGTCTGCTGAAAAATCAGGAAAACTCCATTTCAAAACATAATTCACTTTCACTTTATTTCATATGATAAAATATTTCTTAAATCTAAATATTCTTTCTTTTAAAGAGGTGAATGAAGTGCTACCAACAAAATTGAAAAAAGGTGATGAAATTAGAGTGATTTCACCATCTTGTAGTTTAAGTATTGTCTCAACTGAAAACAGGAAGCTTGCTGTAAAAAAGTTAACCGACATGGGCTTTCACGTTACATTTTCAACATATGCTGATGAGATAGACAGATTTGCTTCCTCTTCTATTTCTTCACGCGTTCAAGACCTTCACGAAGCATTTAGAGACCCGAATGTAAAAGCCATTTTGACGACACTTGGCGGATACAATTCTAATGGCTTATTAAAACATCTCGATTACGATTTAATTCGAGAAAACCCGAAATTTTTCTGTGGCTATTCGGATATCACTGCACTAAATAATGCAATTTACACTAAAACAGGACTTGTTACATATTCAGGCCCCCATTTCTCTTCATTTGGAATGGAGAAAGGGCTCGAGTATACAACAGATTACTTTTTAAAATGCGTAACTTCTAATGAGCCGATTGAAGTCCTACCATCTGAAACATGGAGTGATGATTCTTGGTACATTGATCAGGAAAATCGAGAGTTTATTAAGAATGAAGGATACGTTTCGATTCACGAAGGAGAAGCTACGGGAGATATTATCGGTGGTAATATGAGCACATTGAACTTACTGCAAGGTACACCATATATGCCAAACTTAAAAGATAAAATTTTATTTCTTGAAGAGGATAGTTTAACTGGGAGAGCTACTCTTAAAACTTTTGATCGATATTTACATTCTCTTATGCAGCAGCAAGATTTTGAACATGTAAAAGGCATCGTTATAGGAAAGATGCAAAAAGGCGCAGAATGTACGATAGAAGACGTGCAAGAAATGATTGCTTCAAAGCCTGAGCTTGCACATATCCCTATCATTGCAAACGCAAGTTTCGGTCATACAACCCCGATTTTCACTTTCCCAATTGGCGGACGTGCAACAATCATTTCTAACAAAGAAAAAACATCTATCACTATTTTAACGCACTAAAAAAGGAGCGAATAGGTCGCTCCTTTTATCGTTTTTCTATTTTCTCCAACGCTTTTTGCGGAATTGATTCTTTCGGGATTTCAGCCCATCCTTTTCCTTGCATACCTTTTGCATAAATTTTTATAAAAGCACCCGTATGCAATTCACGGTTCATCATTCTTTTAATAACCTGTAACTTTCCGTCTTCTGTATACCCTTTAAAAGTATACAAGTATTCTCCGTCTTTTTTCTCACCTTTATCTATAACCGCATAATAATCTTGTATTTCTTTATTTGAAAAGAAGTTGTCTACAAAAGCATGTACACCTTCTGTTTTTGTGTTCAAATAATACGCTGTTCCACCTAGAATAATGGCGAATACAACTAAAACTTTAATTACCAATTTCATACATGAACCTCCTGTTTGCACTTCTTTTTCCCTAGTCATATATCTATACTTGTATTATACGAAAAATGGCATACTATACTCTATCTAAAAGTCTTACACTTTCCTTACATTATTGTAAGGCATTTTCACCTTATAGCAATTTCCCAAGAAAAAATTTTTCCGTTTCATACACTTTTATATTATTATTGAATGATACAAATTTTTATTACAAAAATCAAAGGAGACAGTTTTCAAATGGCTATCTTGCAAGGTTTAGCACTATTACTTGTTGTACTTTGTCTATTTACACTTTTTAGTTACCGTGCTCCTTACGGCATGAAAGCAATGGGTGCTTTAGCTAATGCAGCAATCGCAAGTTTTCTTATTGAAGCATTTCATCGTTATATAGGTGGAGAAATGTTTCATAATGACTTTTTACAATCAGTAGGAGAAGCTTCCGGTAGTATGAGCGGTGTCGCAGCAGCGATTTTAGTCGCATTAGCAATCGGTGTTTCCCCCGTATATGCTGTTTTAATCGGTATCGCTACTAGTGGATTTGGTATTTTACCAGGATTTTTCGCTGGATACGTTTGTGCCTTCGTCGTAAAATTTCTCGAAAAGAAATTGCCGGCTGGTGTAGAGTTTTTAGCAATTTTATTTATCGCTGCACCAATCTCACGCGGAATGGCAATGCTTATGGATCCGCTCGTTAACGCAACACTTGGTAAAATTGGTTCTATGATTTCAGTTGCAACTACAGAAAGCCCTATTATCATGGGTATTATGCTTGGTGGATTAATAACAGTTATTTCTACCTCTCCACTGAGTTCTATGGCACTCACTGCAATGCTTGGATTAACAGGTTTACCAATGGCAATTGGTAGTCTTGCCGTAGCAGCCTCAGCCCCAATGAACTTTATTTTCTTTAAACGACTAAAGATTTGTTCAAAGAAAGACACAATTGCTGTAGCAATCGAGCCTTTAACACAAGCCGATGTTGTTTCAGCAAATCCAATTCCAATTTATGCGACAAACTTCGTTGGCGGTGCACTTGCTGGTATTATTACATCTCTGTTCCAGCTCGTTAATAATGCACCAGGAACAGCATCACCAATCCCAGGACTTCTTGTTTTATTCGGATTTAATGACGTTGTAAAAGTAACAATTGCTGCTATATTATGTGGAATCGTTACCACGATTGTTGGATACATCGGATCAATTGTGTTCCGTAAATATCCAATTCGCTCTGCTGATGACATTCGCGGCATTACTTCGGAAGAGAAGGTTGCATAAGAAAAAGAGCTATTCCCGTTGTTTAGGAATAGCTCTTTTTAATGTTACGTAATGGTAAATGAAATTATATCGACGATTTTTCAAATATATCGATCACAACTCAAAATATATCAACGATTTTTTCATTATATCGACGATTCGACAAGACATATCGACTTACCGACACATAACGACAAAATAAGAGCCCCTAATCATATAGAGGGCTCTTATTTTATCCAGCTACAGCGGATTCCGCTTTTATTTCACCCAACCGAGCAGCATTTCCCGCACGAATTTGCTTGCTGCGACTGGTGTTTGATCACTATGGTCGTAGACAGGAGCTACTTCTACTAAGTCTGCTCCAACTACATTTATATTTGAATTTGCAATTGCTACGATGGAATCTAATAATTCTTTAGATGTGATACCACCAGCTTCTAACGTTCCTGTTCCTGGAGCGTGAGCTGGGTCTAATACATCAATGTCGATTGTGACATAGACTGGGCGTCCTGCAAGTTTCGGTAATACTTCTTTTAACGGTTCTAATACGTCAAATTTATATAAGTTCATACCTACTTCTTTCGCCCATTCAAATTCTTCCTTCATTCCAGAACGAATTCCGAAAGAATATACGTTTTCCGGACCAATTAAATCACACACTTTACGAATTGGTGTAGAGTGGGATAAAGGCTCCCCTTCATACGATTCACGTAAATCAGTATGAGCATCCATATGGATGATTGCTAAATCCGGATATTTTTTTGCCATTGCCTTAAAAATTGGCCAAGACACTAAGTGCTCACCGCCGAGACCTAGTGGAAACTTATCGGCATCTAAAAGTTTTGATACATATTCTTCAATCATGTCTAAGCTGCGCTGTGCGTTTCCGAATGGTAATGGGATATCACCCGCATCAAAATATTTTACCTCTTCTAGTTCACGATCTAAATACGGACTATATTCTTCAAGACCGATTGATACTTCACGAATACGTGCAGGGCCAAAGCGAGATCCCGGACGGTAACTTACTGTCCAATCCATAGGCATCCCATAAATAACTACCTTCGACTCTTCAAAACTTGGATGACTTTTAATAAATACTTTACCTGAATAAGCTTCATCAAAACGCATATTCTTTTCCTCCTTATGTGGAACTTAAGGTATCCCAACCTTTCATTATTTCTCAAATTTGGAGCGAGTTGCTCCTCTTTCTCGATTTACCGGGTCTTCTATTTCATACAAAGAAGACAATTTTCTTTACAGAAGTGTAAATAGCTAGCATGTTCAAGTCTTCTGGACAAACACCTTAAATGAGCTATTTACACTTTATTTGTTCCGTGCGATTCTCTTACTTAATTAAATCGCCAACAAATTTCGGTAATGCGAATGCTGCATTGTGTAATTCTTTTGTGTAGTATTTCGTTTCGATTTCGTGGAAACGCTCTTCACTTACTTCTAATGGATCATGTTTTTTAGATCCGATTGTGAACGTCCAAAGACCGCTTGGGTAAGTTGGAATGTTCGCTGTGTATAAACGAGTAATTGGGAAAATCTCTTTTACATCTTTAAACACAGTTGTAATTAGTTCTGGCGTAAACCAAGGGTTGTCCGTTTGTGCAACGAAAATACCATCTTCTTTTAACGCTTTTGAAATTCCAGCGTAGAAGCCTTTTGTAAATAGGTTTACTGCTGGTCCTACTGGCTCAGTAGAATCTACCATAATTACGTCATATTCATTTTCGCTTTCTGCGATATGTAGGAAACCGTCTCCTACTTTTACTTCTACACGCTCATTATCTAATGCACCTGCAATTGATGGTAAGTACTGTTTAGAGTACTCAATTACTTTTCCATCGATTTCAACAAGAGTTGCTTTCTTTACGCTTGGGTGTTTTAACACTTCACGAATAACACCGCCATCGCCGCCACCTACAACTAATACGTTTTCAGGGTTTGGATGTGTAAATAAAGGTACGTGCGCTACCATTTCATGATAAACGAACTCATCTTTTTCTGTTGTCATAACCATGCCATCTAAAATAAGCATGTTTCCGAACTCTTCCGTTTCGACCATATCAAGTTTTTGGAATTCTGTTTGCTCCGTATGTAATGTGCGGTTAATACGCGCCGTAATCCCAAAATGTTTTGTTTGTTTTTCAGTGAACCATAGTTCCATCGTACAATCACGCCTTTCAATGCAAATTTATAATAGGGACATCATTAATGTCCCCTAACAAAAATAAAACAAAACATCCAAAATGTATAGTTAAAAGTACAAAAATACCGAAAATATATTTTAGTCAGAGCGTTCTAACATATACATATAAAGAAAACCCTTTCTTAAGAAAGGGCTTTTCTCTCTACTTCTACCTGTTTTCGAATCGGAATTAAAATCATTACACAACCAGCTAATACAACAATCCCACCTACTAAAAATGGACTTTGCGGTGAAACAGCGTGGCCGATAATCCCTGATAAAATGGGGGCAATTGCGCCACCTAACCAACGAACGAAGTTATAAACACCAGATGTAACAGATCTTTCATAAGGTGAAATATCCATTACATAACTTGTAAATAATGCATTATTTAATCCTGATGCTAATCCTGATAGAACAATTAATACAATTTGTAACCACATAATTTTCACGAAGAATAGTGCAATTAAGAACAGCGCAAATACGAGTAAACTGCCTTTCAACAATGTTTTCGGCTCATATTTCCCTTCTAGCTTATGTGCTAAAATTGCAGAACCGTAAGCTAACGCGAGTCCCCATCCACAAAATACAAAACCTAATTGAATAGCAGATAAATGCATAATAAGTGGTGAATATGCTAACACAACGAAAAATCCGTAGTAGTATAACATTCCTGAAATGGCGCCTTGCATAAACGGCTTATACTTCACCAGGTTAAGTAATTCTCCTACGCCTGCCGCTTTACGCTTCACTTTTCGCTCTGGTTCTTTCACAAAGAAGAAAACTAAAATAAATGCTAAGAAAATTAAAATACTCGTCGCAAAAAATGGGTAACGCCAAGAATGTCCACCTAATATCCCGCCTAATAATGGTCCACCTGCCATTCCTAAACCGATAGCTGCTTCATATAACCCTACTGCTTCATGAACTTCTTTACTTAATGCAATCAATAAAGTCATCGCCGTTGCGAAGAACATCGCATTCCCTAATCCCCATCCAGCGCGGAAAAGAGATAACTGAGCAATCGTTTGCGATATACCGCATATAAACGCAAATACAGTCACGATGGCAAGACCGATTGTCATCATTCGTTTATCACCAAATCTCGATGCAAATATTCCAGCTGGTAACATCATAATTGCCATCGTTAAAATATATGCTGTAAATAACATCTCTACTTGCCAATGCGATGCACCAATCTTTTCAGCAATAATTGGCAAAATTGGATCGACTACCCCTATACCTGAAAAGGCAAGGAAAGTAGCCAACACTGTAATCAATCTCCCTAGTTTTTGTTTGCTCTCCATTTTGATTACTCTCCTTTTGTATTCTCTAAAAATGTCACTGCACGATGTAAGCTGTCTTCAAGTTCTCCCTTTACACGCTGCATTTGCTCCATTTTCTCGTCTAGCGTTTGCACTTGTTTTTCAAGCATCTCTTTAATTTCTTGAATCACTTCACGATCACGGGGATTCTCACTATTTCTTCTTTGCTCCATTCTTTCTTTTAACGATAAAAAATGTTGCATTTCTTGAAGCGTAATCCCTAACACTTCTTTCGCTTCCACAATTCTTTTAATTCTAGCGATATCTTCGTCTGTATACAGGCGAATGTTCCCCTCACTACGTTCTGGGGGATGAATTAAACCAATTTCCTCATAATAACGAAGTGTACGTTTTGTTAAACCAACTTGCTTTGTAACTTCATCAATCTTATACATGTTTATTCCTCCCTTCACTCGATTATTACATTTTACGTTAACGTTAACTTTTGTGCAACTGTTAGACTTTTGTAAATGTTTGTCATATTAAATTGTATTTTTTCAAAAGCAGTTTCATAATGAAAGAAAAGAAATCATAAGGAGAATTTCACATGAGTAAACCACTTATTTTCGCTCATCGCGGCGTAAAAGGAACACATCCAGAAAATACGATGATTGCCTTCCAAGAAGCTGAACGCATCGGCGCCCATGGCATTGAACTTGATGTCCACCTATCAAAAGATGGTGAACTTGTCGTAATTCACGATGAAACAGTCGATCGTACAACGAATGATGTAGGTCTTGTCTCTGAAAAAACGGTAAAAGAGTTACAAGCTTTAGATGCCGGCAGCCATAAAGATCCTTCTTTCCATGAAGCAAAAATCCCAACGTTACGCGAAGTATTCATTTGGTTATCTACAACAAAGTTACAGCTCAACATTGAGTTAAAGACAGATGTCATTCACTATCCAAACATTGAAGAAAAAGTTGTTGCTCTCGTTCGAGAATATCATCTTTCTAATCAAATTGTATTCTCTTCATTTAATCACGACTCTGTTTCATTATTAGCAGAAATTGCTCCTGAAATCCCAAGAGCCATTTTATATGACCAGCCACTTGCTGATCCTATCGCCGAAGCAAAAAATAGAGATGCAACTGGTTTACACCCAAACTTTCAACTACTAACAAAGGAATTTGTTCAACTCGCGCAAAAACAAGGGTACGTTTTCCGCCCTTATACAATTAACGAATACAAAGATTTACAAACTATGATTGATTATGGCGTAGATGTCATTATTACCGATTGGCCAGCACGTGCATTTGAGCTCCTTTCTTGATTGAAGGAGCTCTTTATTTTCGAAATTTCATTGTTTAAAATAATCGAAAACCCTCAATACTAATACAATAATGTTTGTATGAATGAGGGGCTGAAAAAGATGGATCAAACTATGAATCCAAAACTTAAAAAATATAAACGTCTTTTCTTCACCGTAATGTTTTCTTCTGTTCTTTTTTTCGTTTTTTCCTTTTTTGTTATTATTATAGTTGCAAAAATTATGGGACCTCCTCCTGTCGCTGTCCCGCAAACAAGTGTCTTTTATGCTAATGATGACACTGTTATAGGACAAAGTAATGAGATGCAAAAACGATACAATGTATCTCTCAATGAAATTTCTCCTTACGTAAAAGAGGCAACACTTTCTATCGAAGATCAAAGATTCTACAAACATCATGGCTTTGATATGAAGCGTATCGCTGGTGCCATTGTTGCTGATTTAAAAGCGATGGCAAAAGTCCAAGGCGCTAGTACGATTACACAACAGTATGCCCGTAACCTATACTTAGATCATGATAAAACGTGGAAACGTAAACTATTAGAAGCAATGTACACAATCCGTCTTGAAGTGAATTATAATAAAAATCATATTTTAGAAGGATATTTAAATACAATTTATTACGGGCATGGTGCTTATGGAATCGAAGCTGCGTCCCGTCTATATTTTGATAAAACAGCAAAAGAATTAACATTAGCGGAAGCTAGTATGCTCGCGGGTATACCAAAAGGACCTAGTGTCTACTCTCCCTTTTTAAAAAAAGATCGTGCGAAAGAACGACAATCTCTTATATTAGATGAAATGGTAGAACAAGGCTATATTACGAAGAAACAAGCAGCTTCAGCAAAGAAAGAATCACTAACTTTCGCTTCATTAGATACGAAAAAAGTCGCAGAGGTTGCGCCTTATTTCCAAGATGCTGTACAAGCTTCTCTTCTTCGCGATGTCGGATTAGATGAGCAAGCCTTACAAAAAGGCGGCTTGCGTATTTATACAACGCTAGACCCAAAATTACAATCAGTTGCAGAACAAGCTGTAAAAGACCACATACCTGACACGACAAACATACAAACTGCGCTCGTCTCTATGAATCCAAAAACAGGTGAAGTAGCTGCCCTTGTTGGTGGAACTGATTATAATACAAGTCAATTTAACAGGGCTACACAGGCCGCTCGCCAGCCTGGATCTACATTTAAGCCATTTCTATATTATGCGGCATTAGAACGAGGATTCACCCCTGCTACGCGCTTAAAAAGCGAATACACCGTGTTCACTTTAGGTGACGGTGTTTCAAAGTATAAACCGAAAAACTATAAAGACTATTATGCAGACGATTTTGTAACAATGGCGCAAGCTCTTGCGGTCTCTGATAACATATATGCCGTGAAGACCAATTTATTTTTAGGCGAAGACATTCTTACAAAAACGGCGAAGCAATTCGGCATTAAAAGTGCATTAAAAGATGTCCCTTCCCTCGCGCTCGGTACATCTCCTGTAAAACCAATTGAAATGGTTAACGCTTATAGCATGATCGCAAACGGGGGAAGAGAAGTAAAACCTATTTTCATTCGCCGCATTATGGATCATGAAGGAAATATTTTATACGATGCTCATTTGGATAGTAAACAAGTTCTTGATAAGAGCAAAGCATTTGTGATGGAAGAAATGATGACAGGCATGTTTAATAAAAAACTAAGCAGTTATGCTGCTGTAACTGGTCAATCAATGTTATCTAAACTATCAAGAACCTATGCCGGAAAATCTGGTTCTACCGAAACAGATAGTTGGATGATTGGGTTTACCCCGCAACTCGTAACTGGCGTATGGGTTGGATATGATCAACCTAAATCAATTTCAAACGTAGCAGAACAAGGCTATGCGAAAAGAATATGGACTGATACGATGGAGAAAGGCTTAGATGGACAACCTAAAAAAGAGTTTAAACAACCAAGTGACGTCGTTGCAGTCGATATTAACCCTGAAAACGGGAAAATCGCTACAAAAAATTGTCCAATTTCAGTGAAAATGTATTTTGCAAAAGGTACAGAACCAACTGAATATTGTATGGATCACGTTGATGATAAAGAGGAATTTGAAAAGACAACTGAAGAAAAGAAAAAAACAAGTTGGTGGAAAAAATATCTTCCTTGGTAGAATATCAAGCTATTTCACTGAACGTGGAATAGCCTCCTAGTCGAATCGTTGATATATCTTCATACAACAAGCCAAAATAAAAAGGATGTCTCACTAGTCAACAATCGACTAGTGAGACATCCTTTTCTTTTATTCACTTAATAATGCACGGCGCAATTCTTCGCTAGACTCGTTCCAAATCGCTTCATTATGTTCTTTTAAGAATGTACCAAGTACTTTTTTAGATGATTCGTCCATATGTTCAACCATAATGTGACGCTTCAATGATTTATCCATTTTGTTTACGTGCTCTGGAAGTGACTTATATCCGCGGCGAATTTCACGGTCAACTGTCATTTCACAAGCTGTTACACCTGCGTAATACGCACCTGTTGCTGTTCTTTCAATCGTTACCCATACAAGCCAGTATGGTTTTCCGTTTGGAACTTCATCTTTATTTGTTAAAAATTTAATACCTTTTTCTACTGTACTACGTGCATGCATCGCACCGATATCAACAAATGCTGTTTTCTCTAGTACATCGACAAATACAGGTGAAATGTTTTCTAGACTTAATGCCCCAACGCCAAAACCACCATGTCCATCTGTTGAATCATTTTTCACGATATTAAAACCGATTTTTTTCTTTTTCTCTGTCATATGTAAATTCCTCCTCACTTAATGATTATAAAAGGCCAAAGATAGGCGCAATAATACTGTTTAAAAATGCAAATACGTATGGAATGACAACATTAAAAATAGGTTGGATTGTGTAATTGCTAAGCGGTGTAATAACTAGAATTAATAAAGCAATTGCCCCGTACTTTTCATACTGTGTCATTTTCGCACGAATATTTGTTGGTGCTAAATCCTCCACTACGCGATATCCATCAAGTGGCGGGATTGGTAATAAGTTAAAGACAAGTAAAACGATATTCAACATAATAAAAATCTGGAAAAATTGAGCTAGCGTATCTGCTACTGCAAATGGAATTGAGTCTAATACACCAAATGTTAATAAGCTATACCAAATAATTAAACCGATTGCGCTTAAAATTAAGTTACTAATCGGTCCTGCAATTGAAACTAATATACCTGCAAGACGAGGTCTTTTAAAGTTATATGGGTTAACAGGAACTGGTCTCGCCCAACCAAAACCAAGAATTAATACAGCAATCATCCCGATAGGATCTAAATGTGCCATCGGCGATAAAGTTAAGCGCCCTTGTCTCTTTGCTGTATCGTCTCCAAATTTATATGCTACATATGCATGCGCAAATTCATGCACTGATAATGCGATAATAATGGCCATTGCTACCAAAGGAATTTGGTGCAACGGGTATCTAAATAACTGATCCATGCTTCATCTCCTCTTCAATATGTCAAAAAAAGAAATTATTTGTTTTTTGATTGTTCTTCCACATAATCCGCTATAATAAGAGTGTAACTTACATAAAAGGAGCGATTATATATGCCATACGTAACAGTGAAAATGCTAGAAGGACGCACAGAGGAACAAAAGAAAGCTCTTGCTGAGAAAGTAACAGCAGCAGTAAGCGAAACAACTGGTGCTCCTGAAGAAAACATCGTTGTTTTCATCGAAGAAATGTCTAAAAACCATTATGCAGTTGGCGGAAAACGCTTAAGCGACAAATAATTTCAAGTTCTTTCATAAGAAGCAGCTTTTAGCTGCTTCTTATTTTTTTCCTTCGAGTAACTCGATGATTCTCTCTTTATATTTTCCTTTTCTTCCATCTTCATAGATTAAATCATGCGGGTAGAATAGCTTTTGATCCCTTCTCTTCTTACCAGTAATTGCCTCAACAATATCCGATTCACGTGAAAGCTCTCTAAGCTCTCCATTTGGCATAAGAAGTAAGATTGGCAGACGTTCTTCTTCTTCACCAGCACGGTAAAAGTCGTACGGTAAGTCTGATGTTGAATCAACTACTAAATAGTATTCTGGATCGAGTCCAATCTTTTTAAATAAGCTACTTAATTCCATCCAATTATCTAAACCGTGCTTATCTGTAAACTCTACATATTTAAATAGGTTTCGATTCATAAAACGACGGCATAAATCACTTAAAATTGGATCCTCTTCGTCTTGCCATACTTGGAAGTAATAATACATAACGTTCTCGTCTAACTTTAAATAATCCTCTACTGTTACTTCTTCTTCAAATAAAGAATAGAAATGAACCGGATGATTTTTAAATGTATAGTACTTCTCGTGCAATGATTTTGCACGGTGTAAAATCTTCGTTAAAATAACTTCAGCACTGCGCGTTACTGGATGGAAATATACTTGCCAGTACATTTGATAACGACTCATAATATAATGTTCAACAGCATGCATACCACTATTTTTAATAACTACTTGATTTCCGTACGGACGCATAACGCGCAGTATACGTTCCATATCAAAGTTTCCATACTTTACGCCAGTGAAATACGCATCTCTTAATAAATAGTCCATGCGATCTGCATCAATTTGACTGGAAATCATGCTAATCGCTAATTTATTAGTAGATGTTTTCGCAATTACATCGGCTACCTTTTGTGGGAAATCTTTATCCACACGACTTAATACACGATTAATTTCCGTATCTCCAACGATAATCTTTTGCGTAAATTTCTCATGGTCTAATGAAAATACTTTTTCAAACGAATGAGAAAACGGACCGTGACCGACATCATGAAGTAATGCCGCACATAAGCATAACAATCTATCTTCAGCATTCCAATTCGGTCTGCCATCAAACACATCATCAATCATACGACGAATAATTTCATATACACCTAACGAATGAGTAAAGCGACTATGCTCTGCACCGTGAAATGTAAAAAATGTCGTTCCAAGCTGCTTAATACGGCGCAAGCGTTGAAATTCTTTCGTTCCGATTAAATCCCAAATAACACGATCGCGCACGTGCACATATTTATGTACCGGGTCTTTAAACACTTTTGTTTCGCTGAGTTTGTCGTTTAAATATACCACTTTCCGACATCCCCCTTTCTTTACTGCATTCTTACTATATATTATAAACGAAATAGGAAACAGAAAGAAATGAAAGACTATATTAATTGCCCTTATATAAAGAAAAAATCACTTTTACCGGGGTAAAAGTGATCTCTTTTTATATATTATTTCCCTAAAACGAACTCAGCAACTTCATCTAAGATCATTTCTTTACCTAGTGGGAAGTAACCTTTGTTTAATTCTTCGTTTTTAATTGTAAATACGTGGTTGTTTTTAACAGCGTTCATATTTTTCCAAATTGATTCTTCTTGGAATTCTTTTAGGCGCTGAGAACCGTCACCAGTCGTAAATACGAATAAGTAATCTGGGTTGTAATCGATTAAAGCTTCTTTTTGTACTTGTACTAACGGTTTATCAGTTGGTGTACCTTTAACTGCTGGTAATTTTAAATCATTAAAGATTACACTACCGTAACCGTAGTCACCGTATACACGGAAAGCATTTGGATATGCAGCCATTTTCATGAATTTAGCATCGCCAGTTTTCGCAACGATTTTGTCATGTAATTTGCTTGCTTTTTCGTCATACTGTTTGAACCATTCTTTTGTTTCTTTCTCTTTACCGAAGATTTGACCTACTTCTTCGAATTTTGGACGCCATTGGTCTAATGGAGTTTTTAACATAACTGTTGGTGCAATTTTAGATAATTGATCATAAATCTTTTCTTGACGATTATTTACAAGAATTAAGTCTGGTTTTGCAGCAGCTACTGCTTCGATGTTAATTTTATCTCCCCAAGCAGAACCAACTGGTTTTACGTCTTTTAATTTCTTTTCAATATGTGCATCAATTTTTTCTTGAGATGTATTAGCAGTAATAATTGGTTTCATACCAAAGATTAATAATTCTTCTGTTGAACCACTAAGGTCAGCAATTTTCTTGGGATTTGCAGGGATTTTAATTTCCCCTTTTGCATGTTGTACAGTGCGCTCTTCAGTCTTCGCATCCTTCGCATCTGCTTTCTTCTCTTCTTTGTTAGAACAAGCTGCAAATAGTACAGAAGTAACGACTAGTACCATTGCTAATAACGCCATTTTAAAATTCTTCATGTTCCCACTCCTTCTAGCTGTATTTCTCTTATAAGTTACAGTGAACTATAAGAAACAAGGTTAACAATTAATAAATATATATTGATTAATTGTTGCTTATGCCCCCGTTCTAACGGGTGTTCAACTTCCTATTTACTAATAAGAAGCTCAACGTCCATTAGAAGCCCCCCTCTTTACGAGGGGGATTCTACTTATGCTTTTTTACGCAATTGATTACTAATCATCGCTAAATCATACGTTAAACAAATTGGCTTACAGTTTACTGGACATGGAACAATTTGAGCTTCAATCTCAAATACATTACGAAGTGTTTCACTCGTCATCACTTCATCTGGCGTTCCTTGTTTCATTAACTTACCAGCTTTTAATGCAATCATATGATCTGAGAAACGAGAAGCATGGTTTAAGTCATGGATAACCATAACAATCGTTCTACCTTCTTCTTCATTTAACTTTTTCAATAAGTTTAATACTTCTAATTGATGAGCCATATCTAAGTACGTTGTCGGTTCATCTAATACGAGTAATTCTGTCCCTTGTGCAAGAGCCATCGCAATCCATACGCGTTGACGTTGCCCACCTGATAATGCCTCTGCTGGACGATTTGCGAATTCTGTCATTCCCGTCACTTCAAGTGCCCAATGAATGTAGCGATAATCCTCTTCTTTCAACGTTCCAAATCCTTTTTGATGAGGAAAGCGTCCATATGAAACGAGTTCAAATACAGTAAGGCCAGTTGGTACTTCTGCAGTCTGTGGTAAAATTGCCATTTTCTTTGCGATTTCTTTCGTTGGTTGTTTCTCGATTGCTTTTCCGTCAAGATAAACAGTACCTTTTTTTGCTTTCAAAATACGAGAAGCCGTTTTTAATAATGTGGACTTTCCACAACCATTTGGTCCAATAATTGTTGTAATTTTCCCTTCCGGAATTTCAACTGTTAATCCATCAATAATTAACCCTTCATTATAGCCAACAGATACCGCATCAACTGCTAAAGTTGCCATACAAAAAGCCTCCCTTTACTTTGTCCTCATAAGTAAGTATATAAAATACGGTGCACCAATTACAGAAATAACAAGACCGACCGGTATTTCTGAAGTTGGTAACACACTTCTTGAAATTACGTCTGCGAATAAAAGTAAAAACGTTCCTATTAGTGCAGCTGTAGGCAGCATAATTTGATGTTTCCCACCAACAAGGCGCCTCGCTAAATGGGGAGCCATTAAACCGATAAAACCAATTCCTCCGGCAACAGCGACAGATGCACCTGCTAAACAAACTGCAATAAATAATAATTTACGTCTTTCCTTTTCTACGTTTACACCAAGACCAACTGCTGTAGAGTCGCCTAGGTTCATTACATTTAGTATGTGTGCTTTACTAATAGCTAGTGGCAAGAAAATAACCATCCATGGAAGGACACTTAGCACGAACTTCCAATCTGTGCCCCAAAGACTTCCTGCTAACCAAATCGTAGCAAAGCGGAAATCGTTAGATGTCATCTTCATAGAAAAAATTAAACTAACAGCACCAAACCCGGCTGCAACAGCGATACCCACAAGTATCAATCGAGTAGATGAAACGCCGTCTTTCCATGCTAGTAAATAAATAATAACAGCTGCTAATATCGCTCCAACTAGTGCGAAGAACGGAAGAATGAATACAGATAAAAATGTACCAGTTCCTACTTTCCCGAAGAAAAAGTAGACAAAGATAACAACTGTTAATCCCGCTCCAGCGTTAATACCGATAATACCTGGATCAGCAAGTGGATTTCGTGATAACCCTTGCAAGATCGCACCTGACATAGCTAAAGCAGATCCAACTAATATAGCAATGACCATACGCGGCATACGGAATTCAAATAAAATAACAGACTGATCTTCAGCCCCGAGTCCAACCAATGACTTTAATACGTCCATTGGCGGTATTTTAAATGTCCCTGTATTTAAACTCACTAAAAATACAGTAACGATTAATCCTACTAAAATTGTTAAAACCGAAACGTTCTTTTTTGTTAAGACACTTGTCCTCACATTTTTCCTCTCCCTTCGTTACGTGCTAAGTAGAGGAAGAATGGAACCCCAATTAGCGCTGTAATTGCTCCAATTGGCGTTTCAAACGGCGGATTAATAACGCGAGATAACATATCTGCACATTCAATTAACAGCCCGCCTAAGACCGCAGAACATGGAATAACCCATCTATAGTCTGAGCCTACAAGGAAACGAGTCATATGTGGGATGACAAGACCAACAAATCCAACCGATCCTGCCATAGAAACTGCCGAACCTGTTAACACAAGAACAAGTACTGTCCCGATAAATTTAATTAATGTCGTATTTTGACCAAGTCCAATCGCAATTTCTTCACCGAAGCTTAAAATTGTAATATACCTCGACATCATAATTGCAATGAAGAGACAAACTAGACCAATCGGTACTAACATATTAATACTTTCCCATTTCACTCCAGCAACTCCGCCTGCATTCCACATACTTACCTCTTGGGCAAGATTGAAATATAGCGCAATTCCAGATGAAATGGCCCCTAATAAAGCACTAATCGCGGCACCCGCTAAAGCTAATTTCACAGGCGTTAATCCACCTGGTGAAGAAGATCCAATTCCATATACAATGCTCGCTCCAAACGCAGCACCAATAAAAGATGCGATAACGAACATTAAATAAGGTGAATTAGGGAAGAATGCATACATAATTGCAATTCCAAACACAGCCCCATCTGTAATCCCCATTAACGATGGTGATGCAAGTGGATTTCGCGTCATACCTTGCATAATTGCTCCTGATACCGCTAAAAAGGCACCTGCTACTACGCCCCCTATTGCTCTAGGCATGCGAAGTTCTTGAATTACATTATGATGCGTAATAGAACCGTCAAACTGAAATACAGCTTGCCATACAGTCTTTAAACTAATATCTGCAGCACCAAACGAAATAGACAGTGCCATGCTTAAAGCTAACAAAATTGTACCTGCTACTAAAATAATAGAGGCAATGAGCGGCCTGCTCTTAATCTCTTTAACATTCACATCTTGCTGTTCTATACTCCTTGCGCTCGCTTCCATCCCTCAACCATCCTAACCAACAACATATGTTTAATTTAATGAAATGAAATTTATTCTCAAATAGCAATAAAAAAATTAAATGAATCGGCCCTTTTCTGATAATGATTCTCAGAATCAGACACCTTCTATTCTACCTATCGCTTCAAAAGACTGTCAACCATTATTTTGAAATACAAATTCATATAGGCCGAGACCTTAATAAATAGATAATGCCTATCTGTCATGAACTATTATCATCACCAGTTAAGCTTTCTCAGAATAGATTCTTCCTCTTATGGGCATAAAAAAAGAAGAGTAATCTGTTCACTCTTCTTTTCCTTACTTATTTAACTTTGCCTCAATTTTTACAATTAATTCGTCTTCTGTTGGCGCTGCAACTGGACGATTATTTACAAATGCGAATGATTTTTTACGGCCAGGGCCACAGTAAGACTGACATCCAACTTCAATCGTTGCACATGAATCTACTTTTTTTAGCTTTGGAATCAGCGTTTTAACGTTCGTTGCCTGACAATCATCACACACACGAAATTCGTTTCCCATTATATAACACTTCCTCTATTTTAAACTTTTCTCAAGTACATTTAAAAATAAACACTAAATGGTATTTTACCGCTCTTTGAAGCTCGTTGCAAGTTTCCTTTCGACGCTCTTTCCACATATAATGCTACATATGTATATGTTTTCCTACAGCAGCTTCCGTCATTCTTGGCAAAATTTATCCCGCTTTAATGGGCAGTAAGATCCCCACCTTAAAATTCAGCGAAAGCAAAGAAGTTAGGTAGGGGATGAAGAACCTCCCCACTGATGAAAGTTTCACTTTATACCTCTCATCGAAATCTACCATATTTTTAAAAGCTTTGTATAAAAGCTCACTTTTTTGCCCATTATAAAAATAGGAAGTTCATAAAAAGAAAGGGAGTTGAATCTATGAAAGTAAGACAAGATGCTTGGACGGATGAGGATGATTTATTACTTGCTGAAACTGTACTTCGTCACGTTCGAGAAGGAAGTACCCAATTAAATGCATTTGAAGAAGTAGGAGACAGATTAAATCGTACATCGGCTGCCTGTGGTTTCCGTTGGAATGCTGTTGTTCGCTATAGCTATGAACAAGCTCTTCAACTAGCAAAAAAACATCGTAAAGATAAAATGCGTGCTGCAAGTGGTGAACAAGCGAAAAAACGTTTACTTTATACACCACCAGCTTCAGATTCGATAACTAATTATGAAGAGTTCGTACAAGAGGAATCAATTGTACAATATAAAGAAGCTACTCCATATCAAGAAACTACCGTTCCTACTGCAAAAGGCTCTATGACAATGCAAGATGTTATTTATTTTTTACAAACAGTCGGATCTTCAAATATAAAAGTGACAGCTCTTGAAAACGAGAATACGAGATTGAAACAAGAAATTAAATCACAAATCCTTCGAAATGAAGAACTAGAAAAGAAACTGGAAAAATTAGAAAAACAATCTCATACTGTACAAGAAGATTACGAAACACTTATGAACATTATGAACCGCGCTCGTAAGTTGGCAGTCATGGATGAAGAAGAACGTTCTCAAACATCTTTCCGAATGGATCGAAATGGTAATTTAGAAAAAATTGCAGAGTAAAAAGGATGCATTACATGCATCCTTTTTGTTATTTCACTTCAACCATATGTGCTTCTTCTACTTTAGAATCCCTCTTTATATCTGGGAAAATCTTTTCCTTTGGATTCTCTTTAAAGGATGCTAAACCAATTGTTTTTACCGGTTCACTTATTTTTGCATATTCTGCATCACTAACAACTGCATACATATCTGTATATTTACGCGCATCACCAATTACTACATTGCCTTCGTACTTCATTTTCTTTCCATCAATTACTACATCTTTTTGTTCCTCTTTAGCAAATACAATTCCAGCTTCATCAGAAATGGCCGGCAATGCTTTAATAGGTTCTACATCTTCTTTCACTACTTTTTTCAGCATGTTTTCCTTTACCATCTTCTCAGCCGTTGTTTTATTCATGATTAAAACCTTTTTCTCATTAACAGTACCTAGTTTAGCTTCAAATTTATTTTGAGATTCAATTTTATCTTTATATTGATCCATTGTTTGTTGAACGCCTGTTTCATCTCCGTACATAACAACACCCGTTGCTTGTGGTGCAATCATATCCATAATAGAACAGCCACTAAATACAGCAGCTGACATAATCGCTACGATTCCTAATTTAACATTTTTCATTTGTATGCCTCCTAAAATCAATAATTACATCTCTTAGTTTAGCCATCTTAGATCATTTAACCAATTCGCTTTCCTTACAACAACCTTACAATTCAGTAAGGTTTTCTCTTAAAAACTACTTTCATTATTTTTTGCTATAATAGAGATTGTCATTTTAAAGATAAGGGGTTAGTTATATGAGCAATTCCCGTTCCATTTTATCTCAGCCAGAGTGGCGTATTGTAGATCAGTCTAGTTTAGGACCAACATTCCATGCACTTCAATCATTCGCAATGGATGATACATTATGCACAAGCATTGGAAAGGGCGAATCAGCTGCAACAATGCGCTCTTGGGTTCATCACAATACAATTGTTCTTGGCATTCAAGATTCACGCCTACCACACTTAGAAGAAGGTATTTCCTTTTTAAAAGAAAACGACTTCAATGTTATCGTTCGTAATTCTGGCGGGCTTGCAGTCGTACTTGATGAAGGTGTGTTAAACGTATCACTTTTATTCCAAGAGACGGAAAAAGGTATCGATATTGATCTTGGATACGATACAATGTGGCATTTAATTCAGGAAATGTTAAAGGATTACGATGTTACAATTGAGGCAAAAGAAATCGTTGGTTCTTACTGCCCTGGTAGCTACGATTTAAGTATTCGCGACCAAAAATTTGCTGGTATTTCACAGCGCCGTATTCGCGGTGGTGTCGCTGTCCAAATTTATCTCTGTGCTACAGGAAGTGGCTCTGAACGTGCCGCACTTGTTCGTGATTTCTACAACCTAGCCATTCAAGGAGAAGAAACACGCTTTACTTATCCTGAAATTGTACCGAGTACGATGGCTTCACTTTCAGAATTACTTGGCGAAACCATTACAGTACAAGATTTAATGATGCGCCTTTTAAAAACATTGCAGCAATTCGCTCCAAAGTTAACACCATCTCAATTAACAATAGATGAAATACCTTTATATGAGACGAATTTACAACGTATTATTGATCGTAACAATAAAGCACTTGGCTTAGAAAAATAAAGACCGTCGCTATTTTAGCGACGGTCTTTATTTCAATTCGTTATAGAATTAAAGTGCTTGAGCTGCTGTAATTAAAGCTAACTTGTACACTTCTTCTTCGTTACATCCACGAGATAGGTCGTTTACAGGCATGTTTAAACCTTGTAAGATTGGTCCTACCGCTTCGAAGTTACCTAAACGTTGAGCGATTTTGTAGCCGATATTACCAGCTTCTAAGCTTGGGAATACGAATACGTTAGCATCACCTTTAATTGTAGAACCTGGAGCTTTTTTCTCAGCTACAGATGGTACGAATGCAGCATCGAATTGGAATTCTCCATCTAGAGCTAATTCTGGAGCCATTTCTTTTGCAATGCGAGTTGCTTCTACAACTTTTTCTGTTTCTGGAGATTTCGCAGAACCTTTTGTAGAGAAGCTTAACATAGCAACGCGTGGATCAATGCCGAATAATTCAGCAGTTTTTGCACTTTCGATACCAATTTCAGCTAAATCTTGGCTATTTGGTGCAATGTTAATTGCACAATCAGCAAATACATATTTCTCTTCCTCACGTACCATAATGAATACGCCAGAAGTTTTTGTAACGCCTGGTTTTGTTTTAATGATTTGAAGTGCTGGACGAACTGTATCAGCTGTAGAGTGAGCTGCACCACTTACTAAACCGTGTGCTTTACCCATGTATACAAGCATTGTACCGAAGTAGTTTTCGTCTTTAAGGATTTTGCGAGCGTCTTCTTCAGTTGCTTTACCTTTACGGCGTTCAACGAAAGATGCTACCATTGCATCCATTTCTTCGTATGTAGCTGGATCGTAAATATCAACGCCTGCTAATGTTAAATTCATGCTAGCAGCTTTTGCGCTAATTTCTTCTTTATTACCAACTAAGATTGGTTTTACTAACTCTTCTTTTGCTAAACGCTCTGCAGCGCCTAAAATTCTTTCATCAGTTCCTTCAGGAAGTACGATAGAAATGCCTTTTCCTTGAACTTTTTCTTTTACTGTTGTAAATAAGTTGCTCACGAATAAACCCTCCTACATATGTTAAAAAACTCTATCTTTAAGAATACTTCTTTTCCTCTATATTTTAAACTTATAGCTCCCAAAAAATAGATAAAATAAAAATGATTATATTTTCATAAAATTCAGCCGTTAAATTCACCTTGCTTAAACACTTAAATGTGACAATTTTATGCGCCAAGGTTTTATATAGATGATTTTAAAACTATATATGCTATAGTTAACGTGTAAAACTATCATTAACTGAGGTGAATAGAATGAGTGAAGCAACAACAACGTTAGATGGCTGGTATTGTTTACATGATTTACGTTCTATTGATTGGGCTGCATGGAAAACATTATCTAGCGACGAACGCGGACAAGCTGTGTCTGAATTTTTAAATGTCGTTGAAAAATGGAACGACGTAGCTGCTGCAAAAAAGGGCAGTCACGCAATGTATACAGTTGTTGGCCAAAAAGCTGATATTATGCTTATGATTTTACGTCCAACAATGGAAGAGTTAAATGAAATTGAAACAGAATTGAATAAAACAACTTTAGCTGAATATATGGTTCCTGCATACTCTTACGTATCTGTTGTTGAACTAAGCAACTACCTTCCAGCTGATGAAGATCCATACCAAAATCCACAAATCTTAGCTCGCTTATATCCTGAGTTACCGAAAGCAAATCATATTTGCTTCTATCCAATGGACAAGCGTCGACAAGGTGATGACAACTGGTACATGCTTCCAATGGAGGAACGTAAGAAAATGATGTACAGTCATAGTAAAATTGGTCGCCAGTATGCAGGTAAAGTACGCCAAGTTATTTCAGGATCTGTTGGATTCGACGATTTTGAGTGGGGCGTAACATTATTCGCTGACGATGTTCTTCAATTTAAAAAGCTTATATATGAAATGCGCTTCGATGAAGTAAGTGCTCGTTATGGTGAATTCGGAACATTTTTCGTCGGAAACATTTTACCAGACGAAAAGGTAGAGAAATTTTTACACATATAAATCGTGAAAAAGGAACGAAATTCGTTCCTTTTTTTATTCCCCTCTATATTTCTCCTCAAAAAACTTCTTTTTTCCGCAAATTTGAACAAAAATCGACAAATCCTTTTAAATACCTTACAAAATTGTAACCTTTCTATATCCAAATTTATGCTAAAATGGTACGAGCTATATGCTAATAACGATGCGAAGGTGATAATGTATATGAAGAAAATCTTTTCTATTTTACTAGTGTTTCTATTGTCAATTTCTTCCTTAGGAGTAACAACATCCCATGCGGAAGAAAAAATACACATTGAGGCAGCTGCTGCACTTCTATTTGATGCAGATACAGGAAAAATACTGCATGAACAAAATCCAGATGAATTACTAGCTATCGCTAGTATGTCAAAATTAATTGTTGTTTATGCCGTGTTAGAAGCAATTAAAGAAGGAAAAATCACTTGGGATACAAAGGTAAATATTTCCGATTACGCTTATGAAGTTTCACGTAATAATGAATTCTCTAACGTGCCGTTCGAAAAAGGACGTCAATATACTGTAAGAGAACTATATCATTCTATCGTTATCTTCTCTGCAAACGGATCTAGTATTGCCTTAGCAGAACTTCTTGCAGGAAGTGAGAAAAACTTCTTAAATCTTGCAAATGAACATGCAAAAAAACTAGGGTTAAAGAAATATAAATTTGTAAACGCTACTGGTTTAAATAACGCTGACTTAAAAGGAAAACATCCTGAGGGTACTGATCCAAATGCAGAAAACTCTATGTCAGCTCGCGATATGGGTATACTTTCAAAAGCAATGATTACAAAGTATCCAGAAATGCTAGAGGATACAAAACAAAGATTTAGAAACTTCCCAGATAATCATCCGAAACCAATTCGTATGGAAAACTGGAACTGGATGTTACCAGGAGCTGCTTTCGCTTATGAAGGTGCTGATGGTTTAAAAACCGGAAGTTCTGATACAGCTGGATACGGATTTACTATTACTGCTAAACGTGGTGATGTACGTCTTATTTCGGTTATTATTAAAACAAAATCAATGGACGAGCGCTTCACAGAATCTCGTGAGTTAATCGAATACGGGTTTAATAACTTCGAAAAACAAAAACTAAAGGTCGATAAAAACAATACACTCTCTGTAGTACAAGGGAAAGAGGATCAAGTAACTGTTGCACCGGAAAAAGAAATAACCGTAATTGCAAAAAAAGGTAGCAAAGACCCTTATAAAATTGGAACTGAAGTAGATAAATCTCTTGCTGAAGATGGTCATTTAATTGCTCCTATTAAGAAAGATGCAAAAGTAGGATCGATTACTTTAGAATCAACCGATAAATATGGTTTCTTAGACGGTAGTAAAAGTATGAAAGTTACTGCAAAAACGACAGAAGAAGTTGAAAAAGCAAATTGGTTTGTATTAACAATGCGCTCTATCGGTGATTTCTTCTCAAACTTATGGTCTAAAGTTTTTTAATAAAAAAGCTGGCTCACGCTAGCTTTTTTTATTTTCCACTCTCCATGTAAAACTTTGTTTGGTTGTCATATCTGAGTCCTTTTTCTCATACGTATGAACTAGTAATTGTTACACACTTCATCTAGACATAAACCTCTTTCCACAAGGTATTCCAAAAAGAGAGGTGACACATAATGGGCGTTATCGCGTATAACGAAGAAGATGTAAAGTTATTAGCTAGACTGATGCGTGCTGAAGCTGAAGGTGAAGGACAACAGGGGATGTTAATGGTCGGAAACGTTGGAGTAAATCGTGTCCGTGGGAATTGTTTAGACTTTAAAAATATTCGTAATTTACGTCAAATGGTGTATCAAAATCCTGGTGGTTTTGAGGCAACTCAAAAAGGTTATTTTTATCAACGTGCAAGGGAACAAGATATCGCATTAGCAAGGCGAACGATTCAAGGACAACGTTTTTGGCCTGCAAATTTTGCCTTATGGTTTTTTAGGCCTGAGGGTGCATGTCCACCAACTTGGTATAATCAGCAAAACTCTGGTCGCTTCAAAAAGCACTGCTTCTTCCAGCCAAATGCTGGGGATTGCCCTAGCATATATTAAGGAATGAAAACAAGGAGGGATTTTTGAATGGCACAGCAACAAAATCCGTATTACGGAACAGGTTTCTATCAACCATCTGGAACTTACGTACAACCGCAACAAATGACCCCACAACAACAGCAACAGCAGCAAGCAATGCAACAACAAGCTGCGCAAGCTCAATATGCTGTTTCTCAAGGCATGTTACCTCTAGAACAGTCATATATTGAAAATATTCTTCGCTTGAACAAGGGCAAGCAAGCCACAGTTGTAATGACTTATGAGCGTGGTAGTTCACTCGGTACACAATCCTATACGGGTATTATCGAAGCGGCTGGTCGTGATCACATCGTAATTAGTGAGCCACAATCAGGGAAACGTTATTTATTATTAATGATTTACTTAGATTATGTAGAATTCCCAGAAGAAATTACGTATTTGCCTAGTCAACAAGCAACTTATGCTCCAAGACCATAAAAAAAGCTGGCGTATGCCAGCTTTTGTTTTTTATAATCCTTTTACAACTGCAGTTCCAACTAAGATCCATGCCACAATAAACGCTACACCACCAAGAGGTGTAATTGGACCAAAGAACTTAATACCTGTTGTACTTAATGCATACAGACTACCCGAGAACATAATGATCCCAGCTACCATAAGCCAACCAGCAGTAGTTAAGAGTGATGATTGAATTTTATCCATCAATAAAGCAACTACAAATAGTCCACCTGCATGAAACATTTGATATGTAACACCTGTTTTCCAAACCTCTAACATTTTTGCAGAAACTTTATTTTCTAAACCGTGTGCTCCGAAAGCCCCTAACGCAACAGATAGCCCCGCTGCAATACAACCTAGTAAAAAGAAAATTTTCATCTTAATTCCCCTTTTTTACTTTTATCATAAGCAATTTTTTCATATAAGCCAAACGATTTATCCTCTAAAAATCAAATAAAGAATTACCGTTTGCATCACTTTCTTTTATATATACTGGCTCATTAGAAACCGGTGCAATTGGTTGCATCGTGATTGGTTGTGATCCAATTATTTGTGATTGAACTTGTGGCTCTCTATACGTAGAAGATTCAACTTGCTCATCTAATAATAAATCACATAAAGCACGCACAACTAATACATGTTCTTTTGATTTTTGTCCTTCACTACTTTTTGCATTTGCAATTTCATTCGCCATTTTATTTAAAATCTTATCGCTTGATATTTGCATCCCTTATCACCTCGTACTTTGTAGTTCTTTCTCAAATTGTCCCAGCTTCTCTACTGAACCAAATACTATTATCATATCATGTTCTTGCAACTTTTCCTGCCCCGTTGGATTATGTATAACATTCCCATTTCTCAAAATCGCTAAAATTGTTACATCAAATTGATTTCTAACATCACTCTCTAATAACGATTTATTAGCTAAAATAGAGCCCTTACCTACTGCAATTTCTTCAATTACAAATGACTGCTCCACGCCATACAGTACTGTATCAATATAATGAACTGTTAACGGATTCGCAATACCTTTTGCAATATGAATCCCTGCCATACTAGATGGATTAATCACCTTATTTGCACCAGCCCTCTTTAATTTGTCCTCGGTTTCTGGTTTTTCTGCTCTTGCCACAATTTTAATTGCATCGTTTAATCCTCTTGCAGTTAACGTAATAAATACATTTTCAGCGTCATTTGCTACGATAGCAACTAAACCAGCTGCCTTTGAAATCCCAGCATGTTGTAACACTTTGTCTTCTGTTGCATCTCCATGTACATATAAAAGTTTTTCCTTCTCTAATATGCTTTCATCTTTATCCACGACGACAAATGGGATCTTCTTTTCTTGCAATTCATGTACAACTTGTAACCCTACTCTACCGCAACCACATACGATAATATGATTTTGTAACTGTGCTATTTGTTTATCCATCTTCTTCCTCCGTACTGCATGAAATAAATTCCCTTCAATAATCATAGCTGCCACTACACCAATTGCATACGTAACAATACCGACTCCAACCGGTATGATAAGGAGCGCAAAAACTTTTCCTGCATGTGTTACAGGAATGGCGTCTCCGTATCCCACCGTTAATACGGTAATCATCGTCATCCAAAATGCTTGAAATAAGCTAATCTCTTCAATTGTCATAAATCCTAATGTTCCTAGAATTACAACAAAAGTCATACATATAACTGCTATCCATAATTGCTTACGTGCATTCATATCATGTTTCAACTCTTTTCTCTATCTACAATCTTTGCCAGTGGAAATGAAATACATATATACTAGATACGGAATCTATGAAAGAGGTTGATATAATGAAAACATTTCTTTCCGCCTTACAATGGGCACTATTTATTTTAGCTGGGAGTCTTATTGTACCAATTAGCGTCGCAACTAGTTATGGTCTTGATGGCGCTGAAGCTATCGCATTCGTACAAAGAACATTATTTGTTCTAGGCTTTGCTGGTCTCTTACAAGCTATATTTGGGCATAAACTTCCTATTCAAGAAGGTCCTGCTGGCCTTTGGTGGGGAATTTTCTCCCTATATGCAAGTTTAGGTGTCGTATTATTTGGATCAAACAATGAGACACTTAAAGTTCTTCAATATGCTTTCTTATTAAGCGGTATCATTTGTATTATTCTTAGCGTTTTTGGACTTATTGATAAACTCGTTCGCTATTTTACACCGACAGTCATTGGAACGTACTTATTTCTTCTTGTTGCACAACTTAGTGGTTCCTTCTTAAAAGGAATGTTCGGCCTGGATGGAAAACATACAGAAGTACAACCTAACGTATTTATTCTTTCACTCATTGTTATTTTACTATCCTTTTTCATCATGAAGCTACCTATTATCGGACAATATTCTGTTCTTTTCAGTATCGTTTGCGGCTGGATATTATTCGCATGCTTTGGATTATCCAATCCAATAACACCAGTGACAGACATAATCCGTTTTCCATCCTTATTTGTTTTCGGAATGCCTCGTGTTGAATGGAACATGGTAATTACGGTAATTTTCGTTACACTCTTACTTCTAACAAATATGTTAGCAAGTATTCGCGTTGTACAAAAGGTTGTCTCTAAATATGAAGAAAATGCTGCATCAGATCGTTTTAAACAGGCCGGTATTATAACAGGAATCAATCAATTACTAGGCGGCCTGTTTTCGGCTATCGGACCTGTCGCTATTTCTGGATCAGCAGGTTTTATTGCAACGACTAATATTTATAAACGCCTCCCATTTATATTAGGGTCAAGCTTTATTATTGTCGTTAGTATATTCCCAAAGATCACTTCATTCTTTGCGGCAATCCCAGTTGCAGTTGGTTATGCTGCCATTTATCCTGTATTTGCAAGCATGATCGGTCTCGCCTTTCGAGAATACGAAACAGTACAGGATAAAGAACGATTATTTAAAGTAGCAGGTCTGTCAATCTTCACAGGAATTGGGGTTATGTTCGTTCCAGCAGGAGCATATTCCACGCTTCCACCATTTCTAGCTTCATTCCTAAGTAATGGTCTCGTTCTTGGGGCTGTAATGGCAATCTTACTAGAAATACTATTTTCTCGTTCGACAATAAAACAAGTATCGTAAATTGGAAAACTTCCATTATTGCACTCTACCTTTAGAGTTGTTACGATAAAATAAACATTTAATCATTGGGGTTTTCTCCATCCCCAATGATTATTAATTAATATGATGAGAAAAACACTCATAAAAATGAATCTACTTCTTTTTAAAGAGGTTCGATGTCTTACTATTATTTCTTACATCTCCATGAACATATATTTGATTTAAATAAAGAAGGGAATTTTCAATATGACTTATAAAATGATTGTTTTAGATTTAGATGATACTTTATTACGTGACGACCATACTATTTCACCTCGTACGAAAGAAGCTCTAATGACTGCACAAGAACAAGGTGTAAAAGTTGTACTTGCTTCCGGACGTCCAACGTTTGGTATGCGCAATGTAGCGAAAGAACTTCGTTTAGAAGAATACGGCAGTTTCATTCTATCTTTTAATGGTGCAAAAATTATTAACTGTAAAACAAACGAAGAAATCTTTAGTAGTACGCTTTCTCCTGAAATCGTTCACAACTTATTTGAAATTAGTAAAACTGAAGATGTATGGATTCATACTTATATTGGCGATGATATCGTAACAGAAGAAAATAATCCTTACACTGAAATTGAGGGCGATATTACTGGGATGCCTATCGTTGTAGTAGATGACTTTAAAGCTGCTGTTAAAGAGCCTGTAGTAAAAGTATTAATGAATAAAGAAGCTGAACGCCTTGTTGAAGTAGAAAAGAAATTACAAAAACAACTAGAAGGACAATTAAGCGTTATGCGTTCTAAACCATTCTTCTTAGAATTTACTGAAGCCGGTGTTACAAAAGGAACGAGCTTAAACCAATTAATCCAAAAACTTGGCATTAAGCGCGAAGAAGTTATCGCAATGGGCGATAGCTATAACGATCAAGCGATGATTGAATTCGCCGGTCTTGGTGTCGCAATGGGCAATGCACCTGATGATATTAAGGAAATTGCAAATTATGTAACAGATACAAATATGAACGATGGTGTAGCAAAGGTTATAGAGAAGTTCGTACTAAAAAAAGAAGCACTTGTTTAATATTTCCACTCATAAAACCTATTTGAAGTCAAACACTTCAAATAGGTTTTTATTTAAATTACCATGCTTTTGTGACTATATTTTGAACTTTACACTATTCTCGTAGTGTAAACTTTCTTTTTGTATATAATGAAACAAAATAGACTATTTTATTTAAAAAAAGAATACAAATTTACTATAAACAAGCATACGTTAAGGGAGGCTATTTTACATGTTATCTACACCAATCGGACGATTAAGAGCAATTGGACTTATTGAGGGGATTTCTTTTCTACTACTATTATTTGTAGCAATGCCATTAAAATATTTCGCAGGATTTGCAACAGCTGTTAAAATTACAGGCATGGCTCACGGTGTTTTATTTATTTTATTTATCTTCGCAGTAATTCAAGTAACAATCGTACACCGTAAATCAATTTTATGGGCACTTGGGGCATTCGTTTCATCAGTTATCCCATTTGGCACGTTTGTACTAGATGCAAAATTAAAGAACGAGCAACAATAATGAAAAGGTAGTTAACGACTGTTAACTACCTTTTCTATTTATAAATTTGGAATTTCCCAATCAATTTCTCTCTCGCCCATATTAGCTAAAATCGTATTTACTTTAGAGTATGGCTTACTCCCAAAGAAACCTCGTCTTGCTGATAGTGGGCTTGGATGTACAGATTCGATAATATGATGATTTGAATTTGTAATTAACTTCTTCTTCGCCTGTGCATGGCGTCCCCACAATATGAAAATAACTGGCTTTTCACGTTCATTTAATAGCTCAATTACGCGATCTGTGAAATGCTCCCATCCTTTTCCCTTATGAGAATTTGCTTCACCTTGTCGAACTGTTAATACAGTATTTAATAATAAAACGCCTTGCTCTGCCCACTTTACTAAATAACCGTTATTTGGAATATCATACCCATATTCATCTCGAAGTTCTTTATACATATTTAACAACGATGGTGGCGTTTTAATACCGGGTTGCACAGAAAAGCTTAAACCATGCGCTTGATTCGGTCCATGATATGGATCTTGTCCTAAAATAACGACCTTTGTATTTTCATAACTTGTATACTCTAGAGCGTTAAAAATATCTTCTTTCTTTGGGTAAACAACATGTGTACTGTACTCTTCTTTCAAAAAATCAGCTAGCTTACGATAATATTCTTTCTCAAATTCTGGTGCCAATAGCGGCTCCCAATCATTCTTTAAAACATTTTCCATACTGTCACTTCCTGTCTAATTAATTCACCATATCCTGTTTTGTAAATACTACGAACGAAATAATAAGGGAAACAACTGCCCAAACCGTTAAATTCATTAAAGAAAACTCCATCGATAAACCTTGTAATGCAGGTAGTTTTCCTGATAGATAATCTGTTAATGATAAATTCACACTAAAAATATATTTCGCACCTTCCCAAGATGTTGCGAACGAGCTTAAAATACCGCCTGCAATTAATGCAGCTAGCATAACGCCCATACCAGCTGGTGTATTACGAATTAAAACAGAGACCATAAATGATATAGTTCCGACAACGATAGCAACAAACCAAGCTAATCCATACGCCATCAAGATATATTGCCATTGCGGAATAAGATGTACAAAATTCGTATTTAACGTTTCCTTATCAATAACAAATCCAGTTAACACAGGTAAATTCCATCCCGAGTATCCAAATACAAGCCCTGATAATATGTATGCAAACACACCTACAAGGAGCAGTATGAGCGAAATGAAAAATAACATCGTTACGTATTTACTAAGGAGTATTTTCCAGCGCCTAATCGGCCGCGTAAGTAACATCTTCATCGTTCCATCACTTCGTTCTCCTGAAACAATATCAATGGCGACAATCATTACGAGAAGTGGAATAAATAATGTAATTCCTTGCTCAATAAACGCCCTCACAAAAGTTGGTGCGCCCGGTGCCATCGGGTTAATATCATGATCTAAATAATATTGTTGCTGCTCAACTCTTACCTTTAACCAATCACGCCATTCTTCTGGCAACCTAGAATTGTTCAACCGGTTCTGGGAATCAACAATTTGCTGTTGCAATGAAACCTTCCAATCAGTTGTACCGAGTCTTTTTTGTGTCGTTTCTATTTCACGATACTGCGCATATACAAAAAGCGGGATCAAGATTGCTAAAATAAGCATAACAACAAAAATACGCTTCTTACGATAAATCTTCTCCGATTCGTTTAAAACTAGATTCGCAAATTCACGCATGCTGCTCACCCCTTGTGAGTTCAATAAATAAATCTTCTAGCGTAAATACAAGTTCCTTAACACTATGTACATCTATCCCGTTTTCTACAAAATGTTTATTCCAATTACTTATAGATGCGATATTCATGCGGCATAGTAATCGATCACCTTCTATACTCACTTCTCTTACTTCCTCAGCATCTTCTAGCATATCTTTTGCCTTCCCAATCGGCGTAACAATCCATTCTACGCGATCACTTGCTGTTTTAATTAACTCTTCAACCTTGGCAACTGTTATCATCTTTCCTTTATGAATAATAGCAACGCGATCGCATATCATTTGCACTTCACTTAGCAAATGACTTGAAATAAACACGCTCATATTTTCTTCTTTTACAAGCTTATGTATAAATTCCCTAAGTTCTCTAATCCCTGCTGGATCTAAACCATTCGTTGGCTCATCTAATATGAGCAATTTTGGATTCCCAAGGAGCGCCTGCGCAATTCCAAGCCGTTGTTTCATACCAAGTGAGTACGTTTTTACCTTGTCATGAATTCTTTCATCTAAATGAACCATTTCAGCAATTTCAATAATACGTTCATCTGATATATCACCTAACATACGAGCAAATTGCTTTAAATTTTCCCATCCCGTTAAATATGTATACAACTCTGGGTTTTCAACGATACTCCCAATTTGACGCATCGCTTCTCTAAAATTTTCCTTAATCGAATAACCACCGATAGAAATCGTACCTTCTGTCGCCTTAATTAATCCGACTAACATTCGAATGGTAGTCGTCTTTCCAGCACCATTTGGTCCTAAGAACCCGAACACTTCTCCTTGCTTTACATCAAAGGAAATATTCTCTACAAGAGTCTTCTTTCCAATTACCTTCTTCAAGTCTCGTACGGAAAGTATCGTCGTCATTTTACCCCTCCTTGTTCTAGTTTTAATTTACTTACAACATTTTGAACTAAACGTTCTGCCATATACGTATAACCTACTTCGTTCGGATGAAAATGATCAGAGTATAATAAATCTTTCCCACGATTTTGGAATAAATCAAATGTCGGTGTAATATACACATTTTTATTATTTATCGCTAACTTTTCTAAAGATGCATTCCAGTCTACAACAATGTTTGAAGACCCCTTTAAATCTTCTACATCTTCAAAAGGATTGTATAAGCCAAGCCAAAAAATCGGACTATCTGTATTTAATTTACGAATTTCTTCTATAATTTTCTTCGCTTCATTTTGGAATGTTTCTGTATCAGGACGATATGTTTCTAAATCTATCTTTCCAAGCGATTCCCAGCCTGGAAATAAATCATTTCCTCCAATCGTTAAAACGATTACATCTGCTTGTTTAATTGAATATTGAGCGCCATTACTTTCAATTTGTTTTAATAAATCGGGCATTTTTGCACCACTAACTGCTAAATTTGTTAATGCAATTTTTTGCTTATAATCTTTTTGTAAATCCTCTTTCATTCGCCCCACATAGCCAATTCCTTCTTTATCACCAACGCCACGCGTTAATGAATCACCTAAACTGACGATTTGTAACGTTCCTGTTTTCTTTTTCTCTTTTGCCACTACATCGGTCTTTTTAATTAAATTTGAAGCTTTCGGATTTAATACATCATTTACACCTGAAACAAAGCCATATGCAAATAAACAGAAAGATGCAATTGTAATGAGTAGAATTACTTTTACTACTTTTGATCTCATATCAAAACCCCTTTTAGCCCTCATAGATTGTCCATAATTATACCAAACGCAATTTTGAAAAGCGATTTTCATACCTTATCTATTATGTTGTTTCCCTTTGTACGAATTCTGGCAATAACTCTACGTGCTTTACATCTATTTGCTCATCATTAATCTTTTCATATAATAATTCAAATGCCTTCACGCCAACATTTTTACTAGAATATGAAATCGTCGTAATGCCTAAAATGTCTGCTACATCTTGATCATCACAACCGATAATCGTAACATCTTCTGGAATACGAATTCTTTGTTTTTTCGCCTCCGTTACCATTCCCGCTGCAATATGGTTACAAGATACAAGAAACGCAGTTGGCTTTACTGACATAGAGGCCCACTCCCTAATTACATTACGCCCATCTTCCACCGTAAAACAGCCTTCAAACTTCCAAGTTCCTATCGGTTTTTCAGCAATCTGTTGAAGTGAATCCGCATATGCTTGTTTTCTTCTCTGGCTATTAATGCTATTACTTCTTCCAATGCAATATCCAATACGTGTATGACCAGCATCTATTAAGCTTTTCATCCCTTGTGAAAACACTTTATAGTAATCAACATGGACACTTGAAATGCATTTTGAATCTATTTCTTCACACATAACAATTGGACCAAATTTCGTATATTCTTCAAGCTTCTCCTTACTATTTGCCCGAGAACAAATAATAACCCCATCAAGCTTTTTCATTTTTAACATATTTAAAATTTCTAGTTCTCTTTCTTCACTATAATTCGTCTGGCAAAGCATCATATTATAATTATTCTTTGCTGTTTCCTTTGATATTCCCTCAATAATGGCACTATAATATTGATCATTAACGTGCGGTAATAAAACGCCAATTACATTCGTTTTTCCTTTCACTAAATGAATTGCATTCACATTTTGCGTATAGTTTAATTCTTCTATAATTGCTAAAATTTCTTTTCGCTTCTGTTCATTCACATATGGATGATTATTTAGTACACGTGAAACAGTTGAAACAGATACCCCAGCAAGTTCAGCAATCTTTCTTATATTCGTCATCTCATTTTCCCCTTCCCTGCAAAAATTCTCCCTTGACCTGGTAAGCTTTCCACAATATATCCTTTCCTAGCAAATACATTTTGAAAGGATATACAACTATGCTTCGATTCAAATTAGAATATATATTTTTCATTGGTGGTCTACTCATTCTCGCCATCGGTATTAATATGATGACGACCATTACTTCCTTTGGACTTAGCCCTTATGATTCCTTCTTTATTGCACTATATCAAAATTTCGGGATAAGTATCGGTTTTTGGATTTTCATGATTAATTTTGCCTTTACCCTTATCGTCCTCTTTTGGAATAAAAGACAAATTACAATCGGTACAATCGTAACAATGGTTCTTATCTCTCTTTTTGTTGATTGGATTGGTTCCATTACAACTATTATGGACGCTGTCCGTTCTCTTCCAAAATATATAACACTTATTTGCGGAAATCTATTCGTTGGAGCCGGAATTGGTCTTTATGTCTCTACAAACCTTTGTGCAGCACCGCAAGAAGCTTTCGTTTTAACAGTTGCTGAGAAAAAGAAATGGACATTTAGAAGAACAGAAATTTCGTTAGCGTTTTTATTTTTAACATTAAGCTTTTTATTAGATGGACCTATCTATTTTGGAACAATCATCTTATCTTTTACAACAGGCTGGATTATCCAAGCATTTATTCAAGTTGGTACAAAGATTTTAAATAGAAAAAAACCTATTAAGCAAGCCGCTTAATAGGTTTTTTCTTAGAGGAGATACTACTTTGCATCCCCTTCAATTCGATAGTTTGCTTTCAAACAATCTATTTCTTCATACCCTTGCAACGTATGTAGAATATAATCATAATCAGCAAGAGAAGCACGATGCGTTACAATTACAATTTCAGCTTTTCCTTTCTCTTCAAGTGGCATTTGAATAATTTTTTCAAAGCTAACGCCACGCTCAGAGAATAACGAAGTAATTTTTGCAAATACACCAATTTCATCTTTCACATGAAGTCTTAAAAATTTCTTCACAACAATTTCGTCTGGCTCTTTTAATACTTTTTGATATTGTGGGACTACAGCACTATTTCCTGTTACCCCTAATCTAATATTTTGCATTACAGCTACTAAATCGGAAACAACAGCTGTTGCTGTCGGTAAACTTCCTGCACCTGGTCCATAAAACATCGTTTCTCCAACTGCTTCACCATACACATATACAGCGTTATATTCATTTTGCACGGCCGCAAGAGGATGTGTATTTGGAAGTAAAGTCGGTTCAACTGTAACCTCTAATTTTTCACCATCTCGCTTCGCAAGACCGATTAGTTTAATCGTGTAACCTAAACTCTTACTGTATTCGATATCTTCCTCTGTAATAGAAGTAATCCCTTTTACCTTCACATCTCCAAGCTCTACATTTGTAGAGAAACCAAGGGTAGCCAAAATTGTCATTTTTCTTGCTGCATCTAAACCTTCTACATCTGATGTTGGATCCGCTTCTGCAAATCCAAGTTGCTGGGCTTCTTTTAACACGTCGTTATATGCTCTCCCTTCATCTGACATTTTCGTCAAAATAAAATTTGTCGTTCCATTTACAATTCCCATTACTTTCGTAATAAGATCTGAAGAAAGTCCCTCTACAATACTTCGTAAAATCGGAATCCCTCCAGCTACACTTGCTTCATAAAACAAATCTGCTTTATTATCTTTTGCTACCGCTAAGAGTTCCGCCCCATGTAACGCCATTAAATCTTTATTGGCAGTCACAACATGCTTCCCGCTTTGTAAAGCTTGCAAAATATATGCTTTTGCATCATCAATGCCACCCATTACTTCGATGACAACGTCGATATTTGGATTGTCTAAAATTTCATGTGCATCTTGTGTTAATAGAGTAGAAGGTACCTCTACTTCTCTCTCTTTTTCAATATTTTGTACTAGTACTTTCGTTACTTTTACAGGACAACCTACTTGGTGTATAAGTCGCTCTTGGTGATCTGTAATGATACGAACTACTCCGCTACCAACTGTCCCAAGACCTAATAAGCCAACTTGAATTTCTTTCATAATACTGTCCACCCCTCAAAAATTGTGTTTAGATGAAATTATATGAATAAAAAATCTGAAAAACAATGTTTTTTGAACATTCGGAAAAATATAGATTAATCTTTACAAAGAAAACGTTGCCACGTGTGACACAATCTTTTTTTATAATACATAAGGGGTTTCTTGATACACGTAATAATTCAGCCAATTAGAGAATAATAGATTCCCATGGCTTCTCCACCTTACAAGCGGCTTCTCATTTGGATTATTATGCTTAAAATAGTTTTTCGGCACATCAATATTTAACCCTTTTTGGCGGTCCCGTTCGTATTCTTGCTTTAACGTATCACAACTATATTCACTATGCCCGAGCGCAAACACTTGTCTTCCTTCTTGCCCAATAACAAGGTGAACACCTGCTTCCTCAGAGTTTGCTAATAATGTTAATTCTTTCACCTCTCTAATATCACTCTCTCGTACTTCTGTATGACGCGAATGCGGGGCGAAAAACAATTCATCAAAACCTTGTAACAGTTTCACATGTTGCTCACGGACTTCATGTTCAAATACACCAAACATTTTTTCCTTAAGAGGATACTTTGGAACGCCATAATGATGATACAAACCAGCCTGTGCCCCCCAGCAAATATGAAGCGTAGATGTTACATTCGTTTTTGAATACTCCATAATACGTTTAAGCTCTTCCCAATAATCTACCTCTTCAAAAGAAAGGGTTTCAACTGGTGCTCCTGTAATAATGAGTCCATCAAATTTCTCATTCTCAATATCACGGAATGTTTTATAGAAACTCGTTAAATGTTCCTGTGCAACATTACGAGACAAATGCGATTCCATATGAAGTAAATGAACATCTAATTGCAACGGTGTATTTCCAATTAAACGAAGTAATTGCGCTTCTGTTTCTTGCTTTGTAGGCATTAAATTTAATATAGCAATTTTCAATGCCCGAATATCTTGTGTTTCTGCTCGCTCTTTTGTCATTACAAAAATATTTTCCTCCTGCAACACTTTGCGAGCTGGCAAATCTTTATCAATTATGATCGGCATGTTGTTTGCCTCCGACTAGCGCTGCTTCTAAATCTGCAATAATATCCGAAACATCTTCTATACCAACTGATAAACGAATTAAATCTGATGTGACGCCAGCTAAGCGCTGATCTTCGGCACTTAATTGTCTATGCGTTGTACTAGCAGGATGTATAACGCAAGTTCGTGCATCAGCTACATGCGTTACGAGAGTTGCTAGTTTTACATTTGCGATAAATTCTTTTGCTGCTTCTAATCCTCCCTTAATGCCGAATGTTAAAACACCACTCGCACCTTTTTTCAAATACTTTTGTGCTAACGAATAATTTTCATTACTATTTAATCCCGGATAATTCACCCATTCAATACGTTCATGATCAGCAAGCCATTTAGCAACTGCAAGAGCATTTTCACTATGACGCTCCATTCGTAAATGCAATGTTTCTAAGCCGATATTGCTAATATACGCATTAAATGGGCTCATACAGTTTCCGTAGTCTCTTAATAATTGAACACGTGCCTTCACAATATAAGCTGCTGCACCAAAATTTTGAACGTAACTTACGCCGTGATAACTTGGATCCGGTTCAACTAGTTCAGGATATTTCCCGTTTGTCCAATCGAAGTTCCCTCCGTCAATTACAATGCCACCTAACGAACTTGCATGACCATCAATATATTTCGTCGTAGAATGAACGATAATATTTGCTCCATGTTCAAATGCTTGGCATAAATAAGGAGTTGCCAATGTATTATCCACGATAAAAGGTACTTCCAACTCTTTCGCTGCATCTGAAAGTTCTTTGAAATTTAAAACGTTCATCGCCGGATTTCCTAGCGATTCTGCATAAACAAGTTTCGTCTTATCATTAGCAAGGGCCACAATTTCATCAGCAGTTAAATTCGGATTAAAGAATGTAACATCGATACCAAGTTTACGCAAACTCACTCCAAATAAATTAAACGTCCCGCCATAAACTGTGGAAGAACAAAGCAAGTGGTCTCCGCTACTACAAATATTTAAAACAGCAAGCATAATAGCAGCTTGCCCAGAAGCCGTTGCAACAGCACCTACACCACCCTCTAAATCCGCTAACTTTTGCTCAAATGCAGCTAAAGTAGGATTTCCAATACGCGTGTAGATATATCCTTCTGCCTCTAAATTAAATAGCGCTGCTAAATCATCTGAAGTATCGTATTTATACGTTGTACTTTGATAAAGCGGTAAAACACGCGGTTCACCATTCTTTGGCGTATAGCCACCTTGCACACAAATCGTTCCTTTCCCCCATGATTCTCCCATTTCTTATTCTCCTTTCTTTTATACAAAATAAAAAACTGCCCCTTTCCTGAAAACAAGAAAGGAGCAGTTTGAAAACACGCTCTAAAGGCTCTTTCTTATCTCTCAGGGTTATTACCTGCAGGATTTGGCACAATTCCGTTATACGGCTGTTGCCAAGGTTTCATCGGGCCTGTCCCTCCACCTTTTCTTGATAAGACTATGCAATTACCGTTGATTTTATAGCAATAATTTCCTCATGTCAATTAGTTTTTCTGAATGTTCTAAATTAAATACAAAGAACTTAATGTACATAACAAAAGAAATATATTCTATATCCATTTGAAAAAGACCTTTTAAAACCTCCGCTTAATTTACTATTACCAATGCTTGGGGTAGCTACTATCGGAAATGCATTTCCACTTCCAAAACATAACGAAACTACAAATAAAAAAAATAGGCAGTGTGGACAAAAGTTCCACTGCCTATTCTCATTACACATGTTGCTTCAATAATGCATATAACTCCTCAAAATTATGCACTTCATATGTCGGTATAATCCCACTATCATTTAATTTCCTTTCTGGATTAAACCAACAAGTATCAATTCCCGCTACATATCCACCTTTCATATCAGCGCTTAACGAATCCCCAATAATGAGCCCTTCTTCAGGAACAAAGTTAGGAATCCTTTCAAAAACATAATCAAAATACTCTTTCATCGGCTTTTGATAACCTGTATCTTCAGAAACGAAAATATCTTGAAACAAGGCATGTAACCCTGCATTACGTAATCGTTTATCTTGCGTCTTAGAAATACCGTTTGTCACTATATATAAATCGTACTCACTTTGAATTTGATTTATAAATTGTAAGGCACCTTCCATGAGCTGATTTCCTTCTTCTAAGTAACTGCGATAATTATTTTCGAATAATATCCCATCTACTTCTTCCCCGTATTCTTTAAACAAAATTGAAAATCGTGTATTTACAACTTCATCACGATTTATTTCACCTTCTTCAAAAGCAGTCCAAAGACTTTTATTAATTTTTTTATATTGCGCTTCAATCTCGCTAGTGAGAGACATCCCTTTCTCTTCAAAAAGCATACGTAATGCCGATTTTTCTGCCTTTTGAAAATCCAACAATGTATCATCTACATCGAATAATAATGTTTTATATTTTTTCATAAGCCCTTCACACTCTCTTTTCTACAAAAACAAATTTACGTAAATCGTATCATTCTTTCTTGTAAAAATAATAGGAGATATCTCATACTAAACATGAGGTGAAAACATGAAAGTCAGCAGAAATAGCGAAGAAATCTCTCATTACATACAAACTTACAATTTCCATACTCTTTTTTCTTTTGATATCTTACCGTATGCTGAACTACATTCCTTTCAGAAGAGAGAAAAGATATGTAATGAAGGGGTCGATGTTCCTTATCTTTATTACTTAATTTCTGGGAAAGCAAAAATATATATGAGTCACAAAAACGGAAAGGTCTCCTTGATTAACTTTATTCAGGCACCTTCGTTCATTGGGGAATTAGGATTAATTGGCGTAGAATCTGTTACGAAAACGGTGGAAGTAATGGAAGATTGTATATGCTTAGCGCTTCCTCTTAAAGATTGTCAGCATCTTTTGTTACAAGATGCTACCTTTCTACAGAAACTATGCAAATTTATCGGTGAGAAAACCATTACCCGAACAGAAAGTTATGCTAAAAATAATAGTTATCCGTTCGAAAATCGATTAGCGGCGTTTATTCTATTAACAGAACAAAATAACAGTTATATAGAAAAACATACTGAGGTTTCGGAATACTTAAATGTTAGCTACCGTCACCTTTTATATGTATTAAACCAATTTTGCCAACAAAATTACTTAAAGAAAGATGGAAGAACCTATTACATACAAGATCGAATTCAGTTAGAAAAACTAGCTGACGAACTTAAAATATAAAAAAGTAGCATTAACGTTTATCTGTTAATGCTACTTTTTTGAGTGACGATTCTATTTTCAATTAAAATTTACTTGCTACTTTAGCTGCTTCTTCAAGACCAGCTGTAATGATTTCTTCTGCTTTATCTGGGAATTGGTTATGTCCTTCAATAACTACTGTTTCCATGTTTGTTGCGCCGAAGAAGCCCATCATGCTTGCTACATATTTAACAGCCATTTCTACTTCTGCTGCGGGACCTTCAGAGTATACACCGCCGCGCGCGTTTAATAATGCAATCTTCTTATCTCCAATTAGACCAACTGGACCTTCTGGCGTATATTTAAACGTTTTACCAGCACGGTTTAAATAATCAATATATGTGTGTAACACTGCTGGAATCGTTAAGTTCCATAATGGGAAACCGAAAACGACTTTATCAGCTTCTAGGAATTGATTTAAATACTTATCAGCAACTGCTACTGCTTTTGCTTCCTCTTCAGTTAAATCAAACCCTTTACCAGCTTTGAATGTACCATTAATCATATCTACGCCTACATATGGTAATTCTTCTTTATATAAATCAAGTTCTACTACTGTATCGTTTGGATGCGCTTCTTTGTAACTTGCTAAAAACGCTTCATATAATTTTACACTAACTGCTTGTTCCGCTGGACGGTTGTTTGCTTTTACGAATAAAACTTTTGTCATTATGTTTTCCTCCTAGTACTAACTCTTCTGTTGTTATATGCTTTCAAAAAAAGGTATCCCTTGTAATTGTTGTTTTGTTGCTTACAAACATATTTTATCTTTATATCAAGACAATTTCGTCCTCACATAGACGTATTTTTCCATAAAAAAAGTCCACCTTCTAAAGGCGAACTAGGTCTTACGACTTTCGTCTTATACAATTCCATTTTTTACTGCATATAATGCTGCTTGCGTACGATCAGATAAATGTAATTTACTCAAAATACTACTTACATGAGCTTTTACCGTTTTTTCCGTAATAACTAAAACAGAAGCGATTTCTTTATTACTCATCCCTTTCGCTAATAGCTGCAATACTTCATTTTCTCTCGCTGTTAGCACATCTACTTGAATAAAGGGCTCTTCTTCCTTTTCTTCTACAGGTAATGTTTGAGAGAGAAGAGCGTTTGCTATATCCGGATGTAATTGAATATTACCTTTATATGCACTTCGAATGGCCTCAACAAGCTGATCCGGTTCTACATCTTTTAAAATATACCCGCTTGCTCCAGCCCTTAATGCTGGTAACACATGTGCCTGATCAGAAAAGCTAGTTAATACAATTACTTTCACATCCGGATATTCTTTTTTAATACACGCTGTCGCCTCAACGCCATCCATTTCGGGCATATATAAATCCATTAGTACAACATCAGGATTCGTTTCTCCTACTTTCACTAGCGCCTCTTTCCCATTACTTGCTTCTCCAACTAACTCTATATCTTCCTGTGTACTTAAGAAAAATGCTAATCCTTTTAAAACGACTGTATGATCATCAACTAACAATACTTTTATTTTCACAAACTTCCCTCATTTTCACATCATAATGGTACGTTTACTTTTACACTTGTCCTTTTCTTATCACTTACAATTTTAATTGTTCCACCGACTAATTCTACTCTTTCCCGCATCGTAGTCATGCCAAGTGATTTCTTCTCTTTTATATCCTTTTCTACAAAGCCGGTCCCTTGATCGACTATTTCTAATGATACATTCTTCTCTGTCACTTTGAAATAAATCGTCGCTTCTCTAACATTTGCATGCTTACTTACATTATTTAAAGCTTCTTGTCCAATTCTCCATAGCGCTTCCTCTACTACGCGTGGCAAATCACGGACACCTGTAACTTGTTCTCGAATTTTCAAACCCAAACTTTCACCATATTGCTTTAAAGCTGGTAATAATCCTTTCTCCAAACCCGCTGGACGTAATTGCCAAATTAACGTCCTCATTTCTTTTAAAGCTCCTTGCGCTAATTCACGCATATCATGCAAAGATCGATCCACTTTTTCGTTTTGACCTTTTAAAACCGCCTCAGCGCCTTTTGTCATAAAGGTTAACGAAAATAGCTTTTGTGAAACAGAGTCATGTAAGTCCCTTGCTAATCGATTTCTTTCTTCCATTCGTACGAGTTCACGTCGTTGCTCATTTAACCTTAAATTTTCTATCACGAAAGAAATATGATTTGTTATTGCTTGAAGTACATCTAACGTATTTACATCAAATTCACCATTATTTGAACTAACACATAAAACACCAAATATGTGAGTTTGAATCTGTATTGGGGTGGCGATAACCGTCCTATTAGAGGCAATCTTATGACTGATTTGATCGTTTAATAAAATAGGTTCACCTTTTTCTAACGCTTCTTTCGCTGCTTCTTTTATATCCTCCTGCCATTCTTCCTGGCAATAAGATGCCCGCAAGGATAATTCTTTCTCTTCCCTAATAAAGAATGCGACTTGATTCCACTGAAACACTTCACCTAATTGATCTACAACTTTTTCAGGCAATATATTAAATTGATGAATCGTTCTTAAAACTTGAATGAACCGTTCTAATTTCACATAATAATGTGCTCTTCGCTTTTCATTTTCATATAACTTTGCTCGTTTTAAAGCCGTTCCAATTTGGAAAGCAACTGATTGAAGCAATACTAATTCTTCTTCTGAAAAATGTGTTTTACCTGGGCTTGCCACATTTAACAAACCAAATTTTTCTCCTCCAGCCTTTAAAGGAACCGTAGCATGATGAAGAATTCCTTCTGTATCTCCCCAATTATATTCAATTGCATTATTAATTCTTTTACATTCAATAATATTAACAGCTCGTTCTAATTTTCCATCCACAAAGCCACGTAAACACCAACATTCTCCTTCACACATCGGACGTTTGTTTTCATATGTAAGTGCCTCTGGTAATTGATAATCAATTAATTTTGTATACCTACCATTTTCATCCGCAAGAAATATCCATCCTGTCGTTAAACCTGTTACACTCAGCAATTTTTCTAGTACTGCTTGCAATACATGATATGTATCATTTGATGTATTTAGTGTTTCTGCAATCTCTTTTAATATAACTAATTCATTTGTACGATTCTCTTGAAACATAATTCGTCTCCTACATACAAGATTTTACATAGTTCCTAACATAAATCATCTACTTTTCACTTTGTACTTATTCGTAACATTGATATAATGGTGAAAACATAGTTTTCATTATATCACCTGAGGGGGCTTTTCATAATGACATTAAATAAAGCACTTACTATCGCTGGTTCTGACACAAGTGGCGGTGCTGGTATACAAGCAGATTTAAAAACATTCCAAGAACTTGGTGTGTACGGAATGACATCTCTTACGACAATCGTAACGATGGATCCACATAACGGTTGGGCACATAACGTATTCCCAATCCCAGCTTCTACATTAAAACCACAATTAGAAACGACAATTGAGGGCGTTGGCGTAGATGCTTTAAAAACAGGTATGCTTGGATCGGTAGAAATTATTGAAATGGTTGCTGAAACAATCGAAAAACATAATTTCAAAAATGTAGTAGTTGACCCTGTTATGGTATGTAAAGGTGCTGATGAAGCATTACATCCTGAAACGAATGATTGCTTACGTGACGTTCTTGTTCCAAAGGCATTAGTTGTCACACCAAACTTATTTGAAGCTTACCAATTAAGTGGCGTAAAGATTAATTCTCTTGAAGACATGAAAGAAGCAGCGAAAAAAATCCATGCTTTAGGTGCGAAATATGTCCTAATTAAAGGCGGTAGCAAGCTTGGTACGGAAACTGCAATCGACGTCCTATATGACGGAAAGACATTCGACATTCTAGAATCAGAAAAAATTGATACGACAAATACACACGGCGCAGGTTGCACATATTCTGCTGCAATTACAGCAGAACTTGCAAAAGGAAAACCTGTGAAAGAAGCAGTAAAAACTGCTAAAGAATTTATCACAGCTGCTATCCGTTATTCATTCAAGATCAACGAATACGTAGGCCCAACACATCACGGTGCATATCGTAAATTCGTTGTATCAAAAGAGCTTGTCTAACCTATAAATAAAAACACCCACAGAGTGTGTATTTTCCCTCTCTGTGGGTGTTTTTATTTATAAGCTCTTCTGGTCATCTTATCTTTAAGATGCAGAACTGACCTGATTTCTACCATTTCTTTTGGAGTAATATAATGCATCATCAGCAGCTTGAATAAATTGCTCTGGTGATTGTTCATATACTGAAATTCCTACTGAAACTGTAATTTTTATTTTTGTTCCATCTAACAATTGGAATGAATGTTTTTCAACAGCTGCGCGAACTTGTTCCCCCATACGCATTCCGTAAGCTAATCCCTTCTGTGGTATAAGAAGCGCGAACTCCTCTCCACCCTTTCGAAAAGCCAAATCTGGAAACGTTGAAACTTCTCGTAAAATACGCCCTATTTGTTTTAATACTTCATCTCCTGCAGGATGCCCGTACGTATCGTTTACAGACTTAAAATGATCAATATCTATAAGTAGTAAACAAAGTGAATCATTTTTCATGCGCTTATTACCAATATGATGATTCATTTCTAAATCAAACTGCCTTACGTTTCCTAACCCTGTCAATGCATCTATCGTTGCATATTGCTTCATCTTTTGAAATAACTCATTGGATTGCAATACATAATTCGCGCTTATAAATGTGATATATGCTGCAACACTACTACAAGCTAAATATAATGCTACTATAGACATATCCTTAAACAGCATAGAAAGTGGCACCGCTAAAATAAATAAACTATATACATTAAACCAGATCCATCTTGTAAACATAGAAACTTTCATCCGCCAAATGAAAGTAACCCCAATACCTATCAATACAATAGTATAACAAGCCAATTCAGAGGCTAAAGAGTACTCGGTTAAAAATAATCGGGTAATTAAAATAATCGTAACTGTTATACTACTAGCTATCGGACCTCCAATTATAATTGCCAAAATAACAGCTAAATAGCGTAGATCTAACATAATATCCCCAATATGTACGCCAAAGTACATCAACAGTACACTTAATATTCCAGTAAGAATACCTACTACACATTTCTGCCAAAAAGAAAACCCTTCTTCTAACGGTTTATCTCTTAAAAGCTGACCTCCAATAAAAATAAAGGAAAGAATAATGGTTGTGTTTACAAATAAGTCCCTTAACATAAAATAATCTCCCTACTTTTCTATCTATCCCTTTCCTTATTTTATTGTATACGAAATCCCTATAATTCCCAAAGATTTTTATTTATTTTTTGCTGTTCCACGTGAAACAGCAAAAAATAAAAAGGACGAAAATTCGTCCTTTTCACTAACAACAGCGCGATATCTTTCCACCCTTTGCATTAAATCTAGCTTCTTGCGCTTCTGCAAAAAATTGTTTTTGACATACAACTTCTTCTTCTGGATGATGCTTTTTCATATGCTCTACATATGTTTCATAGCTTGGTACCCCAACAAGTAAGCTAATAAAGTGTTTCCTTTGTCCCCATACTTGCCGTAGTCTTTTAAGCATAGTTCCTCGACTCACTTTCATCTTTAGGGATATATGGTGCCTCTTTTAGCGGCATCGGCTTATTTCTTAATACTTGAATCCAAATTCGAATTGCAGAAATTAATACAGCGATTACAACGATCATAAAAATTCCACAAAGTGCTGCATCAATATAATCATTGAAAATAATTTGCTTCATTTGAGCCACATTTTTAGCTGGCGCTAACACTTTCCCCTCATCTAATGCTCCTTGAAACACCTTTGCGTGGGATAGAAATCCTATTTTAGGGTTTTCATGAAATAGCTTTTGATAACCCGCCGTCATCGTTACAATAAGCAATCCGACAGTTGGAATAAGCGTCACCCAAACATATGCCTTTTTTCCCATTTTGAACAAAATTGTCGTTCCAAGTAATAACGCAATACCTGCTAACATTTGATTTGCAATACCGAAAAGTGGCCATAATGTATTAATTCCACCAAGCGGATCAACTACCCCTTGATATAAGAAATAACCCCATCCTAACACACATAACGTTGTAGCTATTACATTCGCTAATGTAGAATCCGTTTTCCCAAATGGCTTATATACATGCCCTAAAATATCTTGAATCATAAATCGACCTACGCGCGTTCCAGCATCAATCGTTGTTAAAATGAATAACGCTTCAAAGAGAATCGCAAAATGGTACCAAAATGCCATCATGGCCGTTCCACCTATTACTTTTGAGAAAATATATGCCATACCTATCGCTAACGTTGGTGCACCACCTGTACGTGATAAAATCGTTTGCTCTCCAACGTTTACAGCGAGATCTTTTAGTTCATTTGGTGTAATAGCAAATCCCCATGAGGAAATAACTTGAGCTGCCTGCGAGACATCTGTACCGATAAGTGCTGCAGGACTATTAATTGCAAAGTACGTTCCCGGTGTTAATACACAAGCTGCAATCATCGCCATGGCTGCTACAAACGACTCCATTAACATTGCTCCATAACCGATTGGCTGTGCGTGTCCCTCTTGCTCAATCATCTTCGGCGTCGTACCTGATGAAACAAGAGCATGGAATCCAGACACTGCACCACAAGCAATAGTAATAAATAAGAACGGGAATAAATTTCCAGAGAACACAGGACCAGTTCCATCAATAAATTTCGAAACTGCTGGCATTTGTAAATCTGGTGCTACAATTAAAATACCGATTGCTAATCCTACAATTGTTCCGACTTTTAAAAATGTACTTAAATAATCACGTGGTGCTAAAAGCATCCAAACTGGTAATGCCGATGCGATAAATCCATATACAATAAGCATTATAGCAATTGTTTCTCCGCTAAACGTGAACATGCTTGCAAGCGCTGGATTTTCCGCTACATACTGCCCTCCAATAAGAGACAGTATAAGTAGGATAATTCCAATTACTGACCCTTCACCAACCCGTCCAGGCCTAATGTAGCGCATATATACTCCCATTAAAATAGCAATAGGAATCGTTGCTGCTATCGTAAACATTCCCCAAGGGCTTCCGACAAGCGCCTTTACTACTACTAATGCTAATACTGCTAATAAAATAATCATAATGCCTAAAATACCAATCATTGCAATAAGTCCTGTAACAGGACCAATCTCATCTTTAATCATTTCACCGAGAGATTTACCATTACGTCTCATCGAAGCAAATAAAATGACAAAATCTTGCACAGCTCCAGCGACAACTACCCCTACAATAATCCATATTGTCCCTGGCAAATATCCCATTTGTGCCGCCAAAATCGGTCCTACTAAAGGACCAGCCCCAGCGATTGCTGCAAAATGATGCCCAAATAATACCCATTTATTTGTCGGAACATAATCTTTTCCATCATTTAATGTATGAGCTGGCGTTTGTCGATTATTATCTAAACCGAATACCTTTCTCGCTATAAATCTACTATAAAAGCGATAAGCAACTGCATACACACATACCGCAGCTACTAAGAGCCATACAGCATTAATAGTTTCACCTTGTGATAAAGCTATTACACCAAAAGCCCCGGCTCCTACTGCTGCAATAACTCCCCAAAGTAAAATCGACTTCAATGTTCTCACATACAATCCCCCCAATACTATTTCTTAGTGGGATTGTACTAAATTTTCTGAATATTTAACTTGAATCCTCCCTATCATGAAGGATTTTTAGTTTATCATGTTAAAAAATTCGCACTATCTACTATAATTCAATTTTATTTCGAAGTCGTTTCACATAATTACGACTTACTGGAATCGGTTGCTCATCATATTTATCTAAATACAGATTATATGTGCCATTATAGTAAGGCTTTAACTCTTGTACATATGACATATTAATTAAATAACTTTTATGCACACGTAAAAAATCATATGCATTTAGCTTATTTTCTAGCTCCTGGAGTGTATATGTTGAAATATACTGATTATTTGTTGTATAAATTGAAACTGTTTTGTTTTCCTTATTTTTGCTTACATATACAATATCTTCAGGGAAAATATACCGAATCCCCTCTTGACCTTCTATCGGTAGTTTACGCAAATAGCTCTTTGCTTTCTCACCTTGCTCTTTAGCCATTCTATATAAAAGGAATTGCAAATCTTCCTCGCGAAATGGGCGTAGTAAATAATAAACTGCTTGAAAACGAAATGCTGTAATGGACTCTTCTATATCTTCACCCATAAAAATAAATTTCGTATAACAATTTACTTCCCGTAATAAACTCGCATATTCAAAACCCGTTCCATCTAGTAATTTTGAATTTAAAAAAACAAAATCTGGTGTATGCTTCTTCATCATAAATAATGATTCTGTTCCTGTATTTGCTTCAAAACATTCTACATTCCTTATATTTTCAGTAAATTTTTCAACTAAACTTCTTCGCTCTTCTGCATCTTCCATGATCAGTAAAATTTTCATTTCTTCAACCACCTAATTCTTTTGTCCGTATGTCCTGTTGTATACATTCGCTTTTATAAGGAACATTCCCTTTTTCTTACTATACCATTATTTATCTAAAAAAACAGAAAAAAGGGAACCATCATGGTTCCCCCTGCCCTTTTTTCCGTTATTTGTAGGCAGTAAAACCCACTGAATGAGAAAACATGGGCTCTTATTTTTACTACTCTAAAACATAATTGGTACGGACCAATAATTGAGATCACTTACCGATTAAAGTTTTACCTTATACTAATTCTCGTTGTTTCGTTTCTTGCCCAAGTATAATTACAGCAAATACGCCTATTAAAATTGATCCACAGAAAATCGTAAATATTAGTGATAGTGAAGCCTGTAAAGCAACTAAATATCCTACTAATAGCGGTCCAAGAATACCACCAATACGACCGAATGCTGCCGCCATCCCTGCACCTGTACCACGAATAACTGTTGGGTATTGTTCAGGTGTATAAGCATATAATGCACCCCAAGCACCTAAATTAAAGAATGATAGTAACATGCCCGCTACGATTAATACCGTTAATGACTCTGCCACTCCAAATAAGTAAGCACTGCAAGCTGTACCAATTAAATACGTAACTAAAACAAACTTACGACCAAGACGTTCAATAAACCAAGCAGCTGTGAAATAACCTGGTAATTGAGCTAACGTCATAATAAGTACGTATTGGAAACTTTTTATTAAACTAAATCCTTTTAATACCATTACACTAGGTAACCAAAGGAACATGCCATAATAGGAGAAGACAACAGAAAACCATAAAATCCATAACATAATTGTTGCCTTACGATATTCTCCAGACCAAACTGACTTTATATTTTCGATAACGGATGGCCTTTTTTCAACCTTTTGGAATCTTGGAGAATCCGGTAAATTCCATCTTAAATATAAAGCATATAGTGCCGGAACCGCACTCAATATCATCGCAACTTCCCAACCATATTTCGGTATAACAAAATACGAGATAAGAGCTGCGATTAGCCATCCACCTGCCCAAAAACTTTCTAATAGCACAACTATTTTGCCACGTTCATGTGCTTCAACACTCTCCGATACTAATGTAGAAGCAACTGGAAGTTCTCCACCAAGCCCCATACCAATTAAAAATCGTAAAACAAGGAACATAGCAAGTGTCGTCGTTAAAGCCGTTAAACCACTACCGATAGAAAATAATAATAATGTAATAATAAAGACTGATTTCCGCCCTATTTTATCTGATAGTATTCCAAAAACGAGCGCCCCGACCGCCATACCAATTGAATTAATACTGCCTATCCAGCCCATTTCTTGGGTACTTAATCCCCAATCTTTTTGCAGCGCTACCATTACAAATGAAAGCATTCCAACATCCATTGCATCAAATAACCATCCAAGCCCCGCTATACCAAGTAGCTTTCGCTTCGAAATTTCTTTCACCTTGCCCACAAGAAGTCCTCCTTACACAGCTGTCTTTACACATCATTTTACATGTGTGAATTGTATAAGTAAAATACTTTCGTGTAAAAAATTCTCCTTCATCATTCCCAAAAAGTAAAATACTTATCCGACTATTTGAGAGCAGTAAGACCCCTCACCTCAAAATTCAGCTGAAGCAAAGAGCGATAGATAAAAAAACCATGGCCATTAAACACCCGATTAGTGAGTGTCCGCAATCGGTAGTAGATGAATAAAAACGCACTTTATTAAAAATGGACAAATAAAAAAGTAGCGATAGAACGCTACTTTTTTGAACGCATGACTTCTTTTAAAAATTCCGCTAATACTAACTGACGACGCCAACGCGTTGGATTGCTACACAATCTATAAAACCACTCTAAATGGATCGCTTGAATCCATTTTGGTGCACGTTTTACCTCTCCAGCCCATACATCTAAACTTCCGCCTACTCCAACGGCCATTTTCGTTTCTAAACGATGCTTATTCGTTTGGATAAAGTTCTCTTGTCTCGGGAAGCCAAGTGCAACAAGCAATAGGTCTGGTTTTGCCTTTTGAATACGAGAAACAATATTCTCTTCTTCTTCTTGTTTAAAATACCCATCTTGTATACCCACAATAGATACAGCTGAATACGTCTTCGTTAAATGATCTGCTGCAGCTTGTACAACATGCGGTTTTGCACCTAATAAGAAAACTGATACTGGTTTATTGTCTTCTGATAACGCCGCAAGTAAATTACACATTAAATCAAAACCTGCTACACGTTCCTTTACAGGTGTACCTAACATACCACTTGCTTTTACGACTCCAATACCATCAGGTGTAATTAAATCTGCATTTAATAATGTTTGATGGAATGCTTCATCCTTTTTTGCACACATAACAATTTCAGGATTTGCTGTTACTACCTGAAAAGTATGTGTTCGCTCCACTTCTAGTTGTTCTTTTAAATATTGGACCGTTTCATCCATTGTCATTGTAGAAAAAGGAACGCCTAGAATATCAACTGTTTGTACTGCCATAGTTAACTATCCTCTCTATCATTACAAGTTTTTCGCTATTAATTGCTTATATGTTTCCTTTGTATCTTCATATAGTTTTTGAAGTGAGAAGTTCATAATAGCATGCTCATAAATATGTTTCCCCATTGCTGCTAATTCTCCAGTTTTCCACTTATCATACGCTTCTTCTAAAGCTAATGCTAATGCCCTTCCATCATCTGTTGGCACAATCCATCCATACGTTTCATCTACAATTAATGGTTCAATCTCTCCAGCCCTAGTCACAATTGATGGTACGCGTTGATTTGCCGCTTCTAATAAAACTAGTGGGAACCCTTCACTATGGGAGGTTAATAAATTCACATGTGACGACGCAAATAATTGTTTTACATCTTGACGATGCCCTAAAAACTCGACTTTATTATTAATCCCTTTTTCAATAGCCAATGACTTTAGATTTTCTTCTAACGGGCCATCGCCAACTAACAATACTTTAATTTTCTCTAATTTTGTTCGTTGTAACGCATCAAATAGAACTTCATGTCCTTTCACAGGATGCAATCGTGCTACTTGGATTGCCGTAAATACATCTTCATCAATATTGAACATTTCTTTTTTATTATAACCTTCTGCTTTTTCCTTATCGTATTCAATTCCATTATAAATAACATGCATCTTTTCATTAGAAATACCTAAAGCAGCTAAACTTTTCTTTAATCTATTTGTTACAACAAAAAATAAATCTATATTTTTTAAGGCTTTCAAATTCAATTTCGTAAAAATCCAACCTTTTAAGCCTTGTTTAGTAAAGTCTTCAAATGGATCACTATGAATAGTCGTTACCCATTTTGCCGTTATTCTCTTTTTCATTAAAGAAACATAGAAATTAGCCCTAGGACCATGCGTATGAACTATATCAAATTTTTCATTATTAATGAATTCGCTTATATTCTTTAAAATAGATAAATCATAGCGGGATTTTTGTGAAAACACATGGACTTTTATCCCTAACTCTCTTGCTTCTTTCGCAACAATTCCATCTTCAAATACCGCTAATTCTACTTCACCAGTTGGAAACTGATCGAGAAGTGAAATAATATGTGTTTTCCCTCCCCCATCTTCTGCTCCTGCATTCATATGCAATATCCTCATATTTTTTCCTCCTTTAAATCCTCGCCACATTTCCATCTATCTTTATTTTACTGTACTAAAAAATAAAAGCTAACAAAAGTTAGCTTTTATTTTAATCATTCAATTTCTAAGTCTACAATTAGATAAGCTAACACCACTACAAAGTAGATCCCAACTCCTGGTGCTGTTAAAATATGTCCTGCAATATAGGCAATACCTAATGCTAACAATAAGCTTGCTGCAATCATTCCATATTTTATATTAAATATCTCTTTAAACCTTGTAATAAATACTAGTAGGATTCTTAAGCCGTAATAAATAAATGGAATCATTAGTAATGCAAAACCAATAATCCCAAAGTCATAAAACCAATCATGGAAGTCCATTTCAATTAGCTTTGGATCTGGCTGCTTTTGTTCATTATATTTAAAATTACCTGCATAACCCATTCCTAATAACTTTTGTGACATTGGCGCTTCTTTAAAGAACTGCTTATGTCTTTCTTCATATACTTGACGTCCGCTGAAAATAAGATTTTCTTGATTTTCTTTCTTTTGCTCTTTCTCAAGCTCTTTCTTAACTTCCTCTTCTATCTTCGCCTTTTCTTCTGGCTTTTCAACTTTATGATGCTTTTCTTCTTTTGCTTTAAGTTCTTGCTCTTTTTTCAGCTTTTCTTTAATTTCTTTTTCCTTTTGACCTTGCTGTGCCACATTTTGCTCTGATAAATAGTTATTGTGAATACCCATATTTTGTGCTAATGGCGTTTGTTTAAACGTTCCAACTACACCAGCTAATAGGACAATAGCAATTACTGCATTAAACGCAAGAGATTTTTTGTTCGGATTTTTTCTATCAAATAATAATTGTAGTACAATGATTCCGATTGCTGCCGCTAACGTAGCACCAATTGAGCCCATTCCTACTTTCGTACCGACCTGAATTAATGAGTAAATCATTAAAAGCGATGGAATCCAATATAAAACGTGTTTCCAGCTCTTTGTTTTTTGAATAGAATATAGTACCACAATAGGGAAAATAATAGCTAAGATTGAACCTAGTTCATTCCCTGCATAGAACCAACCTCGAGAACCTACCTTCATCCATTCATAACTACCAAAATCAGTAGATGTTGAAATAGAAATAACCATAATTGCGTTAATGATTAATGTAGCATATACAATACTATTTCGAACCTTATCACTAATATTAACTTTCTTTTTCAATGATTTTAAAGCTAAAATGTATGATCCCAGCATGATATATATATATAATGCTTTCGCAACGAATTTAACTTCTTCACTAAGTACAATAGGATCCTTAACTAGTTTATTATTAATAAATCCTACCCCTAAAACTCCGGCTAATAATATAAGATAAATTAAAAACTTTCTATTTTCCTTCTCTTTTGCCTGAATTAAAATGTAAATACCACCAACAGCCATAATAAGGAATCTTACTAAAATTCCAACGGTAGCACTTGACTTTAATAAAGTGATGCTAAGAGACGTTAATAAATCTAAAACAGGCTGTAAAATAATAAAAAAGAGCAAAAAACGCTCAAATCTAACCCTAGCTTGATTTGCTAACATTCCAAGACCTCCATACAAAATCTTAACATTATCTTTTAATCATAATTTTTTATCATTCAAACACACCTAGCAATTATAACATAACTCATATTCAAATCGAGAACTATTTTTCCGGCTAAAACTAGCACGGACAAGTATTAATCAGTAATAGAAATTACTGTCCTTTCGCTATACTCCCTATTTTACAAAAGCTATCTAACAACCATCCCCTTATTTTTGTCAGTATATACATATTTTTTTATCATTTTATACAGATGTAAATAGCATACCTAACATTGTAACATTTTACCAAATGGGTAGCGTCAAAAAATGTAAAATTAATCTTTTCATATCTTTTTCAAATTACTTTATAGCTATTTTCCAAACATTTTCAAACGCTTTCTTTATGTATTTTATCCGTTTTTCTACATGTAGCGAAAAGTAATTGTTATTTCCAATACTTTAGTGTATATTTTTTCTCTGGAACATCTTTAAGAGGAAGGGATTAAGGCCATGTTATTAATCGATATATTTACGTTTCTTGGCATTATCGCCGCTGCCATTTCTGGTACATTAGTTGGTTTAAAAAAAGATTTAGATTTATTCGGTGTCCTTTGTTTAGCTGTAGCTACTGCGCTCGGCGGCGGTATTATTCGTGATATTATGATCGGTAACCTGCCTCCCGTCGCATTTGTTAAACCCATTTACTTTTTCGTAAGCGTATTATCAGCATTATTTACTTGTATGTTTTTTGAGCGTATCAATAAACTTCAAGTTGTTATTATGCTTTCTGATGCTGTTGGCTTAGGCGTTTTTACAGCTATTGGTGCAAATGCGGCAATGTCACATCATGTTGACGCCTCATTTTTAGTTGTTTCAATGGGAGTCATTACAGGTATTGGAGGCGGTATTTTGCGTGACATTTGCGCTCAAGATATCCCCTACGTATTCCGAAAAGAAATTTACGCCATCGCTTCTATTTTAGGGGCAATTAGTTTCCTAATCACATATGCAATGGGGGCACACGTATTGGCTTTCTATGTTTGTTTACTAGTAACATTCATTATTCGTGTTGTCACTGTCATATATAATGTACATTTCCCAGTTTTCTTTAAAACACATGCTAAAATTAATAAAGGTCATTAAGAGAATTCTATATGGAATTCTCTTAATTTATATACTATTCTACACACTAACATAGAGTAATTGTATATAAAAATATATAATTATATTAGAACCAAAAATGAAAACGCTTTACAAACAGGGGGGAAGAACGATGCTTGGGGTTTTTAAAAAACATAACAATAAAACAAACGTCAGTATACTTGAATTAAGTAAGAATCAACAAATCACTTTTAACGTTCCTACTAATTCTGAACTGAAAATTCAAATGGATATGCTACATATTTCAAAAGAAGATTTACAAATCGTAAAGGTACTACAGCCCTTTATTTATGAAGAAATTGATTGGATTACTGAAAAATTCTATTCCAATATTACAAAACAGCCTAATTTAATTACGATTATCGAACGTTATAGCTCTATTCCAAAACTAAAGCAAACTTTAAAAACACATATAAAAGAATTATTTAGCGGAGATATGCATGAAGACTTTATTGAACAACGTGTTAGAATTGCAAAAAGACATGTACAAATCGGGTTACATAGAAAATGGTATACTGCCGCTTATCAAGAATTATTCCGCTCTATCATGAAGATTTTAAAAACGAAAATTACAACAATTGACGATTTTTCTTATTCCATAAACGTAATAAACAAATTACTTACTCTTGAACAAGAACTCGTTATTGCGGCTTATGAATCTGAATATGAAAGAATGCAAAAAGAACTTGAAAAAGAAAAAGAAATAACAGCTATGACCATTACGCACATTGCAACAGAACTAGCATCTGTATCTGAAAAAACAAGTGCTTCTATTCAGCAGTTAACCGCTAGATCTGAAACGATTGTAGAAATTGCTAAAACAGGTACGTCATTAGCTACAACATCAGAAGAAAAAGCAAATAAAGGTAAAGAACAATTAAATGAGCAAAATAAACGAATGGAATACATTCAAACGAACATGGAAACGATTATTACAGATACGCATGAACTTCTCGATATTTCTAACAAAATTAACGAAATTATAGATATTGTAAAATCAATTGCCGAGCAAACAAATTTACTCGCACTAAATGCTGCAATTGAATCTGCGCGTGCTGGGGAATTTGGCAAAGGCTTTTCTGTTGTAGCTGGAGAAATTAGAAAGTTATCAGAGCAAACGAAAGAATCTATATTTAACGTTACAAAGCTCGTTGAAAAAACAAATGAACAGATTGTTCGTGTCTCTTCTTCTGTGAAACAAATTAGCTCTCTCGTATCTGAAGGAACTGATAGTATGTCTGCAACGGATCAATACTTCCAAGAAATCGTAAAAGACATGTCTAACTCAAAAGAACAGAATAAAAAAATTGAAAATGAGTTAGAAACCATTTCACAAGTAATGAAAGGAATTCAAGATGATTCCTCAAAAATGGCTCTAACAGCTGATAGTTTACAACTAGAACTGAACCGATAGAGCGATTATGTCAGTAGAGATTCTTTATCTCTACTAGCTCTTAGTATTCATCTTCCATCAAAAAAAGAATCCAAATTGGATTCTTTTTATTTTCTAAAGAATATTTTTTGACAATACACATAACTCATATAAACACCAAAGCTTTGCAAAATAAACAATGCTGGCACAATAAGATTATAATATGCCATATCGACTTGGAAGAGCTTTAACAATACGTAGCCACTAGTTAAAAATAAGAACAACATATATCCCTCATTTTGTTGTTTCTTAATAAGGAAGTGTAATAGAGCTATAGTCATAAACAATGTTACGGCTATATATATCAGTTTTTCACATTTAAAAAGAATAGAATTTATTCCCTCATCTGAAAACTGATTTATCATCGGTTCTAAAAGTTTAAATCTTTCTCCCTCAATCTCTTTTAACTTTTGATCAATATGCTCTGTTACACTTTGATTTTTCGATACTCTTTCCTCATGTTGCGTTTTTCCAATTAAGACAGATTGAACATACGTCTCATTCGTAATCGTATATTGTGACAGTCCCATTGTCTTAATTCCATAATTCACACTAAAATGAGCACTATAAAATAGAATAAGTATCCCTATCATCTTTAGTAACACTTTTTGTTTCGTTGCTGATTGAAACACTTCAATTAATAATACATATATCGTGATAAAAATAGGAAGAAATAATCCCATTGGGAAAATCATATTACTACATGCAAATAAAATCGCTGAAAACACCCACATATAAGGATGATCTAATCCTTTATATAAAAGTATGTAGCAAGCAAAATAAAATAAAAATATTGCAAGTGACTCAGGAGTTAATACGGAACTCATGAATATATTTGGAATATACAGAGCATAAAATGTGGAAGCAATACGACCGCATTCTTCTCCAAAAACTATTGCCGCAATACGATAAATAAAAAATGCAGTTCCTGCGCAAAATAACACATTAAATAGTTGTAAAGCGAATAATGTATCACCAAATATGCGAATAATTACTGACTCATATATAATAAACGGCAAATGAGTTACAGTCCCTATATTATTACCAATTGCAATCTCCTTTGCAGACTCATACATCACTTTCATATCACCAATTATTGGAGCGTCTACAAATAACAGCATACTAAGCCTCACAACTATAGATATACTTATAAGAAAAATAAGAAATTGTTTGTCTGTAAAACGATATTGTAAAATTGATGCCACTAACAAAATGAGTATGACGAAAATTGCCAATATGATTGTTACACTTGTTGTACTTCCCCCAAAAAATTGCTTACTTGTCTCAAATGCTGTCCAACAACTATAAACAAAAAATGCAAGCATCGCACCAATCGTAATTTTATTGAAGAAAGATGAAAAATTTGTTTGTATATGATTCATATGTCCATTGCACCTCTATTTCCATTCATAACAAAACGATTCTATCATGAATGGGTACACGGCTGATAGGGAATTTCTATGACAAATACATAGTCATTACTTTTTGCTTGCAATGTAAGCGAATCCTCTTTTACACTACATTTTAGATAAAATAAATTTTCTTTCAGTTACATGAATACAAATACAGAAGTTTAAATAATCCTCTTTTGGAATACGCTTTACTTTATTAAATATCTAATATGAGTAATCCACTTACACATATTATTCTGATTGAAAACAGACTATAGGGGCTGAATATATGGAAAAGAAATTCATGCGAGAATCTAAAGCAATTAAAACAACACGTGTTTTTCCTAACGATTTAAATAATCACCAAACACTTTTTGGAGGGAAATTATTAGCAGAAATTGATAGTATTGCTTCAATTGCGGCTGCAAGACATAGTCGTAAACATTGCGTAACAGCATCTATTGATTCAGTTGATTTTTTAACTCCAATTCACCAAGCTGATTCTGTTTGTTATGAAGCATTTGTATGTTATACAGGGAAATCTTCAATGGAAGTTTTCGTAAAAGTAATCGCAGAAAATTTATTAGAAGGCGAGCGTAGAATTGCTGCCACTTGCTTCATTACATTTGTGGCAATAAAAGATGGAAAACCTTCGTCCGTACCACAAGTACTTCCTGAAACTGAAGAAGAACATTGGTTACACACAACCGGTTCAGAACGCGCGGAAAATAGAAAAAAAGGACGTTTAAAAAGTAAAGAAATGGCTGAGGTTTTAACTTTAAATAAACCTTGGAATATTTAATACGATACTCTTCCATATACATGCATAGGTTCTTTCTTCCTTGCATGTATTTTTTATGCGAAATATTCCCCCTTATCCTTTTATTCTCAATCTGTCCTCTTAAATCATGCACCAGCTTTTCCTTTATTTTGTTATACTGTTAATGGTATATTAAAGAAAGTTCGTTTAAAAATAACCATAATATGATTAAGTATATAAGGGATGGTGCGGTAATGACTATTGAAGTACCAATTTCAATACCAAAAACGTTAATTATTATTCCAGCGTATAACGAGGAAGAGGCAATTGCAGATACATTAACAAGATTATTAAAACTAAAACAGCATTTTATTGGATTAAGCATTTGCGTTATTAATGATGGATCACACGATAAAACAGCTCAAATCGTAAAAGAATTTCCTGTTCACCTTGTGAATTTACCGTATAATCTAGGTATTGGCTCAGCTGTACAAACTGGATATAAATACGCATATGAGAATGGATATGATATTGCGATTCAGTTCGATGCTGATGGACAACATAACCCAGATGATTTATATAAAATTATAAAGCCTATCGCTGAAGATGAATGCGATATGGTACTAGGGTCACGTTTTACAGAAAAAACAGCATATAAAGGTAGTATTTCCAGAAGAATCGGTATTTTTTATTTTACTGCCCTATTGAAAGTACTAACAAAACAAACATTTATGGATCCAACTTCTGGATATCGTGCTATCAATCGAGAAGTAATTACAATTTTTGCACACAATTATCCAAAAGATTATCCAGAACCAGAAGTTCTTATTCATTTAAAAAAGAAAAAACTTCGCATTAATGAAATATCTGTAAATATGCAAGAGCGACAAGGTGGACAATCTTCTATCACACCTTTTAAATCTGCATATTACATGATTAAGGTAAGTCTTGCTATATTGATGCAAAAAATCGTGAAAGGTTGATAATAAATGCCTATAATTACCTTTTCATTCATCTTTATTTTATTATTATTATTATTAATTATTAATTCTATTCGTCGCGGAACTTTAGAAACGAAATATGCTGTTTTGTGGATTTTTGTTTGTATTGCAATGGCTATTTTAAGTTCTACCGATAAAATTATAAACTGGATTGGAAAACTATTAAAAGTAGAATATCCCCCTTCCATTTTATTTTTATTTGGATTATTATTCTGTTTCATCTTAATTTTTGATCTAACAAGAAAAATTTCTAAACAACATCATCAACTTGTAACATTAACGCAAGATTATGCGTTACTAAAGCAAAAATTACATGCAACTGAGCCAGACAAAGATTAACCTAATAGTTCAAAACCAATATAAAAAACCTCTTAATTTATTTCAAAAATTAAGAGGTTTTTTATTCTCAATAATAATTTATTCCCCTTCACAATCGTTACGATAAATATATCCTACTTACTAACTAATTGACACTCCCACGGCTAAAGCCGCAAGCTGACTAACGTCAGTGGGATTCTTGCTACCAAAGGCGAAGTCTATTTCTAGTATCGCTGACGTGCAAGATTGCGGTGTGCCATCACCACTCCATATCCAGTGCATCTAGCAGATACGGCACTCGTTCTATTACCAAACGCGTCAGATTGTGAATTCTCAAATGTGTTTTAGCGTCTTGTACTTGACGACTCAATACATTTTACGGAGCAGAAGAATTTGTTACTCCAACCTCATATGTATTCTGTTTTCAGAGAACAAGATTGTTTTAGAGACTTTCACTTGTCTGTTATGAAATTTATACCATTTAAAATACTCGATGCACAGAACATACTTTCGGTATTTTATCTATACATCGCATTTGACCTCACTATCATCCCACCCCTAAAGGGGGGACTATCGCACCGTAGTGGGCTTTCCTATTCGGAAAATCTGTAAAAATAGTATAAATAAGAATTTATATGCAATAAACATATTAAAGCCGTTTGAAATACGAGAATTAACCATAAGTCACCACCTTTTTAATAGAAAGTTGATTTACAAAGTTTATATGCGTTAAAATTATACAGATGTTCTTGTAATCTTCTTCCTTTCAAAAGGCTTGTATATATGGTGCAAGACATAAAAAACTTGAGGAGATAAAAATTCTATGATGGAACAAAAACAACTTGTTTCTGTTGTCATACCTCTGTATAACACGGAAAAATATATTGAAGAAACGATGCAGTCAATATTAGATCAAACATATAAAAACATCGAAATTGTAATTGTAGATGATGGGAGTAAAGATCAGTCACCTTCTATCGTAAAAAATCTTGCTGAAAAATACCCAGGGCAAGTAAAATACGTTCATCAAAAAAACCAAGGCGTTTCAGTAGCCCGTAATACAGGTATGGAAAATGCTAGCGGAGAATATGTCGCTTTCCTTGATAGCGATGACTTATGGCATCCAACTAAAATTGAGAAGCAAGTCGAAAGTATGCATAAAAACGAAATGGACGCGTGCTATTGTGGTTATATGAATTTCTACGAAGAAACAGGCGAGAAGGTTGAACATACAACAAACTTTATTAAAGGTGATATGACAAAAGCATTCCTAACACATCAAGTTGTTGCTCAAACAAGTACTTGGATTTTCAAAAAATCTATCGTAATAGATCATAACATTCGTTTTACACCAGGATGTAGTTGGGGAGAAGACTTGGAGTTTTTATTTAAACTTATGAGTGTGACAAATGTATGTTATGTCGATGAATATTTAACATATTACAGAATCTTATCAGAAGGAAATCTTTCTTCTAAATATAAAGATTATGAATTAAAAACGGCAAAAGAGCTGGAAGTATTCAATCGTATGAAGGACTGGGTACATAATAAGTCTCAAGATTTCATTACAAAAGACCCTCAGTCACTTATTGAGGTTCTTGAGACTTATTTATTCCCTTATACAGTCATCAATAACGCTTGTATATATATTAAGGGAAACTCTCAATTAGATAAATCACAAGTTCAATTAATCAAAAAAGATATCAAGAAATATTGCCGTAAAATCTATTCAAAGAATGGAAAGCGTAGTAAAAAACTATATGCAATGCTTTGGTTTGTACGAATTAAATTTCTGTTTTCTTAAACTGAAAATATAACTATACTCTCTCTTTCTGTGAACAAATCAAATTTACAAATAGGACAAGCTAACCGGGTCCTAAAGAATAGAAAGGTCTTTTCTCATGAAAACAAATAAAATTCTAAAAAACGCATCCTACCTCTTTGTAGGAAACATTACTGTTCGTTTTGTACTGGCTATTGCAACAATTCTCTTTGCAAGATATGTTTCACCAGATGAGTACGGGATGTTTACAGTTGCATTAGCAGTTTCCGCTGTCATTTGCTATTTTACGGATGCAGGTTTGACACATACGTTTATGCGTGAAGGAACAAGAAGCAACGCTAACATTAGCGTATTAATAAGCAGTTATTTACGAATTCGTTTAGTATTAGCTATCGTAATTTCTGTGCTCTTCGCCATTTTCGCTCAGTTCTTCTACACTGATGCTTACTTACGTGCCATGGTATATTGGGTCGTACTACCAACCATGTTTGGAGCTACTTTACAAGGGGTTGGGATGGCCTATTTCCAAGTAACAGAGCGTATGCAATTCACAGCGATTATTTCTGTACTACAAGGTGTGACGGCCGCTGCCGCTCTTCTGCTAGGGATGTCATTTAAATGGTCACTTATGATGGTTGCTGCTATGTATGGAATATCTAGCCTTATAACAGGAGTCATTGCCTTTATAATGACAATCCGCTATACAACAATTCATAAGGGTTGGAATAAAGGCATTTTAGATCAATTACTTATTTTCACAGTCAATGGCGTTATCATTATGCTTTTACCGCAGTTAGGTCCTATTATCTTAGAAAAAGTTTCAACGAAAGCACAAGTTGGATTCTTTGGGGCCGCCTATAAAATACCTGCTGTACTTTACCAAATACCTGGTGTAATTGCAGCAGCCTTTTATCCAAAATTGTTTGCTTTTGGAAACGAAAATAATATTGATGAACATAGAAAGCTATCTCAATTCGAATTAAAGCTTATGTCTTTCTTAGGGATGGGAATTTCTATCCCGTTTATTGCCGATCCAAGTTTTTGGATTGTAACTCTATTAGGTGAAAAATATGCGCCAGCTGGTAATGCACTTGCAATTTTAGCCTTTATGGTCATTTTACAATCTATCAACTATCCGCTTGCTGATAATTTAACAACAGCTGGTCAACAATGGAAACGTGCGACAACTATGGCAATTGGATTAGCTGTTGCTATCATAAGTTACATCATATTAGGTAGCCAATTTGGAATGATGGGAGCTGCTGTAGCTGCTATCCTTACTGAGATTACATTATTAATCGGATTTTCATTATTCGTTCGTAAAGGATTTTCATTGCTATTCAAAGGAATAATATTCAATACACTAGCATTTATAATTAGTTATGCAATATATCGCACAGTATTAATTAGCTTACCACCACTAGTAGCTTTAGTACTTACTGGTATATTGTATGGCATTATTGGCCTTGCAATTGATCCACAAATACGTGGATTAATTTTAGGGTTTGTAAATAAAAAGCTAGGTAGATAAACAATAACAAGGCAAGCTTCTAAATTGTAAATAGAAGCTTGTTTTTTTACTTATATACAATTCCCCTTCATAATAAAAGGTTCTAGGTACAACCCCAATATATTTCTCGCACTTCTCTCCACTTAATACAACTGGTTTTTCCGTCAAATATAGTATTTCCACAAATTCATTGATCTGCTTATCAAACAGACCAAAGAACTGGATTATTCCTCTCTTTACAGTTATTACTCATTTGGTATATCCCGTTCATTCTCGTATGTGTTAAATCAATTCCTCACCTGTAATGTCACCATAACCTGATATGTTCCAATTTTGTCCATAGGCCTCGCCATGTGAAGCTAATTCAACTATTGCTTTTGCACCATCTGGTGTAAAACTATATTCACGGACAATCTTTTTACCTCCAATAAAGCTAGACATTTTATTTGCAAGTATTCCTTTTAATGTATGATGGACAAGTGTGTTTTCTGCATTTGGACCATAAAAGTTTGGGAAATGAGCAATAAACATTCATACATTAGCTTATTTTGAAAATATATACATTTTGAAATGATGGCATTATATGAAAGAATTTAGTATCATGATTCAAGGTACTATTTCAAGTTGGACGGAGGATACTATGAGCTTATTAACAGTTGAAAAATTAGGACATACATTTGGCGATCGTACATTATTTAAAGATGTATCTATGCGATTACTAGCAGGTGAACACGTTGGATTAGTTGGTGCAAACGGCGTTGGTAAATCAACATTTATGAATATCATTACTGGTCAACTTATTCATGACCAAGGTCGTGTAGAATGGACACCGGGCACACATTACGGCTACTTAGATCAGCATACTGTTTTAACGCCTGGACGTACAATTCGTGACGTACTAGCGGATGCATTTTTACCGTTATTCGAAAAGGAAAAAGCTTTAAATGAAGTTACAGAAAAAATGGGAACTGCTACACCAGAAGAGCTAGAAGAACTTCTTGAGCAAATGGCAGAAATACAAGATGCACTTGAAGCAGGTGGTTTCTATTTACTAGATATGAAAATTGAAGAGGCTGCACGTGGTCTTGGAATTGATGCAATTGGTTTAGATCGTGATGTTTCAGCACTAAGCGGTGGACAACGTACAAAAGTATTGCTTGCAAAGCTATTACTTGAACAACCAGAAGTGTTATTACTTGATGAACCTACTAACTATTTAGACGTTGAACATATTCATTGGTTAACAAATTATTTAAAAGAATACCCACATGCATTCTTATTAATTTCTCATGATACGGAATTTATGAACAAATGTGTTGATGTTATTTTCCATCTAGAATTCACAAAAATGACACGCTATACAGCGACATATGAAAAATTCCTAGAACTAGCAGAAATCAATAAAAATCAACATATAAACGCTTATGAAAAGCAGCGCGAGTTTATCAAAAAGCAAGAAGATTTCATTGCAAAGAACAAAGCCCGTTATTCAACAACAGGTCGTGCAAAGAGTCGTCAAAAACAACTTGATCGCATGGAACTTATTGATCGCCCAGAAACAGCAATTAAACCTGAATTCTCATTTAAAGAAAGTCGTGCAAGTAGTCGCTTCGTCTTTGAAGGTGAAAATGTAGAAATTGGATATACACATCCGCTACTACCAAAGCTATCAATGACAATTGAACGCGGTGAAAAAATTGCTATCGTTGGATGTAATGGTGTTGGTAAATCAACGTTACTAAAAACAATTTTAGGTAAAATTAAACCTTTAAGTGGTAAAACAAGTCTTGGTGACTTCTTAGAGCCAGCATACTTTGAGCAAGAAGTTAAAGCTGATAATATAACACCAATTGATGATGTATGGAATACATTCCCTGGCCTAGACCAGCATCAAATTCGTGCGATGTTAGCAAAATGTGGATTAAAAAATGAACATATTTCTCGCCCATTAAGTCAATTAAGTGGTGGAGAACAAGCAAAGGTTCGTTTATGTAAGCTAATGGGTGAAGAAAGTAACTGGCTACTATTTGATGAGCCGACAAACCATCTTGATGTTACAGCAAAAGCGGAACTTAAGAAGGCTATGAAAGCATATAAAGGAACAATTCTTCTTGTATGTCACGAACCGGACTTTTATGAAGATTGGGTTACAAAGGTTTGGAACATAGAAGAATGGGCACAACAAAACTCTTAATTACCTAACCTGCCCTTTATACTGTAACTTAACGTACAAAGGGCAGTTAAGTTACATCCTTAATAAATTTTGATAAGGGGTTTTGAAATATAATGGAAAGTACGTTCTCTCTCAAACTTAATACGTTTTTTGTGAAAATTTTATTATTACTATGTCTAATCATTTCTGGTGCTATCACATGGCATTCGGTAGCAGTGATTAAAGAACATGATGAGACTAGCCTCTTAGTTTTAATACCAGTCCTTATTCTAATAGGTCTTGTATTTTTACTTTTTGGCTATATTTCTAATAAATATATGTCAAAATTAACATTTTCTATCTCACTAATCATTTTGGCTTTTTCTATTCGATTAATTTGGATGCTCAATATTCAAACTCCTGTAGAAACAGACTTTTCAATGATGTACCATAGCGCTATACAAGCTGCTAAAGGAGACTTTAGTTTCGCACAAAATACTTATTATACTTCATGGGTTTACCAACTTGGCTTTACAATGTACCAAGCCTTTATTATTAAGTTATTTGGCGAAGGAACGTTTCTCTTAAAATTTTTAAATATAATCTATTGTACAGGAACAACATTACTAATTTATAAAATAACTTCTTATATATTTAATGAATGGTCTGGACGAATAGCTGGATTACTATATGCATTTTATATCCCAAGTATTGTATTGAGTTCTGTACTAACAAATCAACACCTTGCTGTATTTTTATTTTATCTAGGCTTCTATTTATTAATTACAAAAGGCCTAAGCAATAAATATACGTGGATTTTTATAGGGGCTATCCTAGCTTTAGGAGACATCATGCGTCCACTTGGTGCTATAATCTTAATTGCAATAACTATATATGTCTTTTTACAAGGTATATTAGGAAAATCAAGAAAAGAGATTTTTACTTCTGTAAAAAAACTTAGTGGCATTTTGATTGTATTTTTCCTTTTACATCAAATTGTAAGTTACTCATTTATATATTCCGGAATTACACAATATCCTCTCTCTAATCGTGATCCACTTTGGAAATTCACGTTAGGATTTAATCATGAAACAAAAGGTAGCTATTCTGGTGCAGATGCGGAATATATTATGTCCCTTAAACTTGGCGAAGAACGAACTGCGGCCCAAAAAAAACTAATTCAAGAGCGACTATCTGATCCACAGAAAGTTTTATCTTTATTTGGGGATAAATTTGTACTCATGTGGGCAGATTATGACTCCGCACCATTATGGAGCCTAGTAACATTGGAAAAGACAGATAAGGATATGGTGTCATTAAAAGAGGATCTTACAAAATATGAAAAGTATATGTATACTGCGGCTATGATATTTGGCACATTATCACTCCTTTATCTCATCCTAACTAAACAAAATAAAACACATTATACTCTATTTTTATTACTAATAATTGGTTACGTAGCTATTCATTTCTTAATCGAATACCAAACAAGGTACCGATACTTCATTATCCCTAGCTTTACAATAATTCAAGGCTACGGAATATATATTTTTTATAGTCTAATATCGAAAAAGAAATTGTCATAAAAAGAAAATAAGAAACTACCTTTCAAAATATTTGTAATTGCCCTCAATTTTACTTATAATTTACATTTTGAGGGCAATTTTTTTATGATTAATTCCATTTGAAACTTAAAAATATGGTATAATTTTTATTTGTTGTATATGAATAACACTTCTATATTTTTTGTTTTACTTATATATTATTATAAACATGAGGATATTATTATGGAAAAACTCTTAAAGTTTGGCTTAGTAGGGATCTTTAATACACTCATTACAATTATTAGCTTTTGGATATTATTAAAATTCGGTATGAACTACCTTATTGCGAATACCATTGCCTATTCAATTGGTGTTGCCAATAGCTACTATTGGAATAAAAATTGGGTATTTAAACCTAATAATAAAGGCTCGTCAATGTTCTTTAAATTTCTAACTGTAAATTTAATTGTATATGCTTTTAATACATTATGTTTATTTATATTAGTAAATAAACTTACCTTTAATGCATTAATTGCACAGATCTTCGCAATTGGTTTCGGAATGGTTATAAATTTTGTCCTTAATAAAATTTGGACATTCAACCAAACTAAAAAAGTGACTAATTAAATTTGAACAACTTATTAAAAATACGGAGGATGCAACATGCAAAAATTAATTTCGGTTGTAGTTCCTATGTACTTCGAGGAAGAAGTAGCACAAGAATGTTATAACCGTTTAAAGTCCGTTATGCTTCAAAATAACATTAATTACGAGTTTGTCTTTGTAAACGACGGTAGTACAGATCGCACAATGGAAATCTTATCTGAAATTGCAGCAAATGATTACCGTACAAAAATTGTTAATTTCGCACGTAACTTTGGTCACCAAGTAGCTGTTACAGCTGGTATTGCTGCCGCAAAAGGTGACGCTATTGTAATTATAGATGCAGACTTACAAGATCCACCTGAAGTTATTCCTGAACTTATTGCAAAATGGGAAGAAGGATATGAAGTTGTTTATGCAAAACGTAAGCAACGTAAAGGTGAAACTTGGTTCAAACTTTTAACAGCTAAGTATTTCTATAAATTCTTAAACTATATGTCTGATATCGATATCCCAAAAGATACTGGTGATTTCCGAATCATCGACCGTAAAATAGCTGATGTTTTCAATCAAATGACTGAGCGAAATCGCTTCATCCGCGGTATGATGTCTTGGGTTGGCTTCCGCCAAACATATGTTGAGTATGAACGTGATGAACGCTTTGCTGGTGAAACAAAATATCTATTAAAGAAAATGATTAAATTTGCATCTGACGGCATTATTGCATTTTCGACAAAGCCATTACGCATCGTTATGTCTTTAGGTTTATTATCAGTTCTTATTTCTATAATTGTCTTACTATATACAATTACTGTGAAGGTCTTTGGACATGGCACGCAAACAGGTTGGGCGTCCATTATGGTTGCTATTACATTCTTTAGTGGTATTCAATTACTTGGTCTTGGAATCGTTGGCCAGTATATTGCTCGTATTTATGACGAAAGTAAAAACCGTCCAATTTATATCGTAAAAGAAACAATTAACATTGATGAAGAAGAGACAGCACTGCAAAAAGAAAAAGTGAATGCATAATAAAAAGGTAACAATGAAAACTATCATTGTTACCTTTTTATATTGTAATAGCCCATAAGCCTCAAACGAAATTCTTTTAAAGTTGGATATGCCTCTAAATTAAACAACATCCCTTGGATAACCGGAATTCTTGGATTTTGCATCCTCATTTCTGCCTCCAAAACATCTAATGTAACAAGCAATTCCTCATCTTCTAATTGATCCGCTAAAGTACGTTTAAACACAATAATTTCTTTTAGAAAATGTTCCTTAACCTGTTCCTTAATAAGCTCTGATTTACAAAGAAATTCTCCAAGCTTTTCTTCATGTAATACAGGTTCTTCTGAAGATTCTACCAATCCATCTACTAAATGATCCACTCTTTTCAAAATAAAAGCAGAGACGTAAGATAAGTCTATTTCTGGTGCTTGTAAAATAATTAGTTCTAAATATCCACGGCATATGCCTTCTACCATAATGACTAAATCTAATAAATATGGCATAACCTTATCACCATAAATAGACAGTAAACTATTCCGATAAAATGCGTGAGACTCTAACTTCATCCGCATCATAAATTCTTCTACTTCTTTATTAAAAGGAATCGCATTTTCCCTTGCATGCATAATAATAAATTCTTTATGCTTTTGTATATCATTAAACTGGCAATGCAATTGTTTTGCAAATTTTTCACGTGGCAATAACGACTCTTTTTCAATATCCATCATTTTGTTTTGAATCTTGTCATAGTAATATCGAAGTGTCGCTAATAAAAGTTCCTCTTTTGATTTAAAGTATAAATAAAAGGCTCCCTTAGATATGCCACAAGCTGTCACAATTTCCTGCACCGATGTCGCATTTACACCCTTAGTCGCAAATAACTTCATAGCCATCTCTATAATTAAGCGCTCTTTTTCTTTCATATCATGTCTCTCCTAAATTTAATCTCGCATCTTATTATGAATGTATTATACCATCCCTTTTCATTGACGGCTGACCAATCAGTCAGTTATATTATGTATTAGATTGACCAGTTGGTCAATATAATACAAAGGGAGCGCAAACATGAACAAAATTATTAATTTTTCGTTAAAAAATAAGTTCGCAGTTTGGCTACTAACCATTATCGTTACCATTGCAGGTATTTATTCTGGGCTGAATATGAAGCTGGAAACAATTCCTGATATTACAACACCTGTTGTAACAGTAACCACGGTTTATCCTGGTGCTACACCAGAAGAAGTAGCTGATAAAGTTTCAAAACCGATGGAAGAGCAACTGCAAAATTTAAGTGGTGTAAACGTTGTTAGTTCATCATCTTTTCAAAATGCATCTTCTATTCAGGTAGAATATGATTTTGATAAAAATATGGAAAAGGCTGAAACAGAAATAAAAGAAGCTCTCGCAAATGTGAAACTGCCAGAAGGCGTAAAGGACCCGAAAGTTTCACGTGTAAACTTCAATGCCTTTCCTGTTATTTCATTAAGCGTAGCAAGTAAAAATGAATCTTTAGCTACCTTAACTGAAAATGTGGAAAAAAATGTTGTGCCAGGATTAAAAGGACTTGATGGAGTCGCATCTGTTCAAATTTCAGGTCAACAAGTAGATGAAGTACAACTTGTCTTTAAAAAAGATAAGATGAAAGAATTAGGTTTAAGTGAAGATACTGTAAAAAATGTAATTAAAGGATCGGACGTATCTTTACCACTTGGCCTATATACATTTAAAGGCACAGAAAAATCAGTTGTTGTAGATGGAAATATTACAACAATGAAAGCATTAAAAGAATTAAAAATCCCTGCTGTTCCTTCATCAGCAAGCAGTCAAGGTAGTCAAACTGCTGGAACTGGTGCACAAATACCACAAATGAATCCAGCTGCTATGAACGGGATTCCGACAGTTACATTAGACGAAATTGCTGACATTAAGGAAGTCGGAAAAGCAGAATCTATTTCTCGAACAAATGGAAAAGAAGCAATTGGAATTCAAATTGTCAAAGCTGCTGACGCCAACACAGTTGATGTTGTAAATGCAGTGAAAGATAAAGTAAAAGAACTTGAGAAAAAATATAAAGACTTAGAGATTATTTCAACATTCGACCAAGGTGCACCTATTGAGAAATCAGTAGAAACAATGCTGAGCAAAGCCATTTTTGGTGCTATTTTTGCGATTGTTATTATTATGCTGTTCCTACGAAATATCCGAACAACATTAATCTCTGTCGTTTCCATACCACTTTCTTTATTAATTGCTGTATTAGTCATAAAGCAAATGGATATTACACTTAACATTATGACGCTTGGAGCAATGACAGTCGCTATCGGGCGTGTTGTGGATGACTCCATTGTTGTTATTGAAAATATTTACCGACGTATGTCGTTATCAGGAGAGAAACTACGCGGGAAAGATTTAATTCGTGAAGCTACGAAAGAAATGTTTATTCCGATTATGTCTTCTACCATTGTAACAATTGCTGTATTTTTACCGCTTGGACTAGTAAAAGGTATGATTGGTGAAATGTTCTTACCATTCGCCTTAACTATCGTCTTCGCTTTATTAGCATCGTTACTAGTAGCAGTTACAATCGTACCGATGCTAGCTCATTCTTTATTTAAAAAAGAGAGCATGAGAGAAAAAGAAGTACATCATGAAGAAAAACCAAGTAAATTAGCAAAAGGTTATAAACGTATACTTGCATGGGCTTTAAATCATAAAATCATCACATCAAGTATTGCTGTCCTTCTATTAGTTGGTAGTCTTGCACTTGTTCCAATTATCGGTGTAAGTTTCTTACCATCTGAAGAAGAAAAAATGATTATTACAACGTACAACCCTGAACCAGGTCAAACGTTAGAAGACGTTGAAAAAATTGCAACGAAAGCTGAAAAGCACTTCCAAGATAATAAAGACGTCAAAACAATTCAATTCTCATTAGGTGGCGAAAACCCAATGAGTCCTGGTCAATCGAATCAGGCAATGTTCTTCGTACAATATGATAACGACACGAAAAACTTCGAAAAAGAGAAAGAACAAGTCGTTAAAGATTTACAGAAAATGTCTGGAAAAGGCGAATGGAAAAATCAAGACTTCGGAGCAAGTGGCGGTAGTAACGAAATCAAGTTATACGTTTACGGAGATAGCTCAGAAGACATTAAGCCTGTCGTAAAAGATATTCAAAACATAATGAAGAAAAACAAAGACTTAAAAGATATAGACTCTAGTATTGCAAAAACATACGCAGAATACACTTTAGTCGCAGATCAGGAAAAGCTAAGTAAAATGGGTCTAACGGCTGCACAAATTGGAATGGGACTTTCTAATCAACATGATCGCCCTGTTCTGACAACAATTAAAAAAGACGGTAAAGATATCAATGTATATGTAGAAGCTGAAAAACAAAATTATGAAACAATCGATGACTTAACAAATCGTAAAATTACAACGCCGCTTGGTAGTGAAGTGGCTGTAAAAGATGTGATGACTGTAAAAGAAGGAGAAACTTCGAATACAGTGAAACACCGCGATGGCCGTGTTTATGCGGAAGTAAGTGCAAAACTAACATCTGATGACGTTTCAAAAGCATCCGCCGCGGTTCAAAAAGAAGTAGATAAAATGGACCTTCCTTCTGGCGTAGATGTTTCTATGGGAGGCGTTACAAAAGATATTGAAGAATCATTCAAGCAACTTGGCTTAGCGATGTTAGCTGCGATTGCTATTGTATACTTCGTTCTTGTCGTGACATTTGGCGGTGCTCTTGCACCATTCGCAATTTTATTCTCGCTACCATTTACAATCATTGGAGCCCTTGTTGCCTTATTAATCTCTGGTGAAACGTTAAGTGTCTCTGCAATGATCGGTGCCCTTATGTTAATCGGTATCGTTGTAACAAACGCAATCGTGCTTATCGACCGCGTTATTCATAAAGAAAATGAAGGTCTATCAACACGTGAAGCTTTATTAGAAGCTGGTGCAACACGCCTTCGCCCGATTTTAATGACTGCAATTGCAACAATCGGTGCTCTTATCCCGCTCGCATTAGGATTTGAAGGTAGCGGCTTAATTTCTAAAGGACTTGGTGTAACAGTAATTGGTGGATTAACAAGTTCAACATTATTAACACTTCTTATTGTTCCAATCGTTTATGAAGTATTAAGCAAGTTTAAAAAGAAAAAAGTAAAGTAACAAAAAAATAACCTCGCTAACTGCGAGGTTATTTTTTATTTCCAAACAAGATTAGGAAATCACCATATCCTTCTTTTTCTAATTCCTCTGTTGGAATAAATCGAAGAGCTGCTGAATTTATACAATAGCGAAGTCCATTTGGTCCTGGACCATCTGGAAATACGTGGCCGAGATGTGAATCTCCTTCCTTACTTCTCACTTCTGTACGCGTCATATTATGACTCACATCCATTTTTTCCTTCACACTAGCTGACATAACTGGCTTCGTAAAACTAGGCCATCCACATCCACTATCAAATTTATCTAGAGAAGTAAACAAAGGTTCACCTGAAACGATATCTACATAAAGACCTTCTTCTTTATGATTCCAATACTCATTTCGAAATGGTGGTTCTGTACCATTTTCCTGTGTTACATAAAATTGCATCTCACTGAGTTTTTCCTTTAAATGAGCATTATCCTTTGGCCAATGTTGCTTAATAAACGCATCTCGCCCTGAGCCCTTACGGTATAACTCGTAGCGGAATTCATTTTTCTTATGATATCCTTGGTGATATTCCTCTGCGGGATAAAACGTAGCAGCTGGCAATATTTTTGTCGCAATCGGCTTTGAAAAGCGCCCACTCCTTGCAAGCTCTTCTTTTGAAGCCTCTGCTTTTTTATGTTGTTCTTCATTATGATAAAAAATCACTGTTTCGTAAGACTGTCCACGGTCATGGAATTGCCCGCCTACATCAGTCGGATCAATTTGTCTCCAATATATATTTAATAACTCCTCATACGGCATTTTATTTGCATCAAATGTAATTTGTACTGCCTCATAATGTCCCGTCGTTTCTGAACATACTTCTTTATATGTTGGATTCTCTTTATGACCACCTGTATAGCCAGAAACAACCTTTATAATTCCTTCCATCTCTTCAAATGGCGAAACCATACACCAGAAGCACCCTCCAGCAAATGTAGCTAATTCTACCTTTTCATTTACAACCATTCTTTCACCCCTATTCTATCTTCTCCTTACAGTATGGCATAAGAAACATCATGTTATAAAAGAAAAAGCATCGAACATCGATGCTTTTTTAATCTGTCTCCTTTGTAACGGACAGTAAAACCTCCAATGATTAAAGTTTGACTTTATTTACGAGGTTTTAAGGAATCTTGAAAATGAAAAGTATTATTTATTAGTAGCAAAATAAATATTTATATATTTGCCTTAAAATCTAATTCTAATAATATGGAATTGCAAATACATTTGTTGAAAATAAAATCATAAAGTGTATTAATTTACTTTAAAAGGAGAATTTGTGAAATGAAAAAGTTACTAGTATTACCAGCAATCGCTTTATCTTTAATTGGAACAGGGACAGCTGCAGCATCAGTACCAGAAACGCACATGAATAAAACTCCTGAAGTAACAGAAATTCAGCTAGGAAATGGCGATGATTCAATCATCATGTATTCATCATCAATATTACTAGGGAGTCAAACAGTCTCCTTTGATCATGGCTCTGGGTCCGGTTATTTTTGGAATAAATCTGGAGATGACCTTACATTTTGGATTCAAAACACAGGGCCAAGTACTTTACGCTATAAACTTATAAATTCAGCAGGCCATACGCTTTATCAAGAAAGTATAAGTCCAGGGGCGCAAAAAACTCTTTACTTTAGTACTAGTTGGTCAGATTGGGTATCAAGTGGAAAATATACCATCTCTGCATATACTGATCATGGTGGTGTTGATTCATTTAAATTTGCAGCAAGGGCATTTCCAGAAGGGTTTTAAGATCACAAAACATATTTATTTAATTATATATAAATATATATAATTATTAATTAAATTGTCTTTACGTTAATAATAAATAAACCCCCAAATCATGGACACTAAAAAAGTCTATGATTTTGGGGGTTGGTGCATTTTCACGCTCATTCCTCATTAATAATGGAAACGATGATAAAAGTGAGATACAGGAAATGAGCAAAATTATTTTTAATGAAATACAAAGGAGAATTCTTTTGTTAAATTATCCACTTTATAGGGTACAGTTCATTTCTTACTTCACTTTATTTTTTCCCAGCGTCCTTCTCCATTTCATCACTTGTCACATCTAAGACATCTAATAAGAAAATGAAGATTGGAATACCGATAATTAATCCCCATACACCTAAGAAGTGTTCCGAGAAGATTAATACCATAAACGTATAGAAAATTGGTAAGTTTGTTTTTTGCGACATAAGCTTCGGATTTAACACGTAACTTTCAAGCGCATGAATGACTGTTACGATAACTAAAATATAAACAACGTACATAATACCGCCGATATTGTAAGCAATCATACAAAGCGGGAATAACGAAATGATAACCCCAGCTACTGGAATTAAACCAAGTAAGAAGATCATTAACGCTAAACCTAATAATTGTGGGAATCCTAATATCCATAATGCAATAACGGATAAAACGCAGTTAACAACTGCAATTAAAAATTGTGCCTCAATTACTTTTCCGAATGAACGTGCAAATTTCTTACCGAAGTACTCGATTTCAGTATAGAAAATTGCAAGTCTGCTCTCTTTAAATTTTGCAGTAAAAGCAACGATACGAGCTTTCTCCAATAAGAAAAATAAACTTAAAATTAAAGAAAGTAACACTTGAAGGCCAAATTTCCCAACATTCGTAATCGATTTATACAAAATGTCAACGCCTTGTCCTACATACTTCGAAAGTTCCATATGATTAACAGCATTAACTGCATACTTAATTAATTCACTGTCCGGTGGGTTTCTTAAAAATACGTTAAATTGATAAATCAATTGTGAAATTTGTATCGTTAATACTGGTAAATATTTAAATAGCGTAATAGCAATTCCACCAATTAACATGACATATAGAAATGCTATAATGAGTTTTCGATTAATGGGCATGAAATGATCTAATTTGCGGGAAATAAACTTTTGGAATCGATCCATTAAATACGTAAGAATAAACGTAATTAAAATTAAATTCAACATACTTTGCAGCCCGTATAACACGAGGGCAAGTATTACTAATACGAGTAACCTCTGAAATCCTTTGCTTTGAAACAGGTTTTTTATTTGCATAATCGACGAGTACTCTCTCCTGTCCTATAAAGTAAAACGTTAATAAGTAGATTTTTCTCTTTTTTCTACTTTTAATTATTCATTCATATTAAGATTTTTATAAGCTCATTATACGCCTACCTTAGCAGATCTATAGTAGCTTACTTCTTATTTTACAATACAATGACCTAATTCAAAACGTATTCTACACAGTATTAATGAAGATTTAAGGAAACTTACATTTTGTCACAATAGGTCTTACCACTACTGTAACATAAAAAGCAAGCTATCAGTAGAAATCTGTCCTACAAATAGCTTGCTTTTCTCATTTTTTAAGTAAGTTTTACTATCCAATGAATGGCATGAACATCGGTATGACAACTACCGTTACAACTCCAACTACTGTTACAGCAATACTTGCCATAGCTGCCTCTACTTCACCCATTTCAATTCCTACTGCCACTCCTAATGCATGACCTGCTGTTCCAAGTGCTAAACCTTTTGCAATTGGATGTTTCACTCTAAATGTTTTTAAGAATAACGCTCCTAATGCGTATACAATGACTGCGTTAAAGATTACTGCAAATGATGTAATTGCTGGTATACCACCAATACTTTCAGAGATTGGTAATGCAATTGCTGTTGTTGCCGCTTGTGGTAACATTGAATTCATTACTGCTGTATCTAGGCCAATTGCTTTTGCAACAATGAACACGACAATTACTGAACAAATAGATCCAACCACGATAGCTGATAAAATTTGCCACCAATATTTTTTCAACTTATCCACTTGTTTATATAATGGAATTGCAAACGCGATTGTTGCTGGCTCTAAGAAAAAGCTAATCATTTTTCCACCAGTATTATATTCTTCGAAAGTAAAGTTACCTACTTTTAAAAAGACAATCCCTAATACCATCGCTACGAATAATGGTGTGAATAAGAAGAACCCTTTTGAATGCTTGAATAATAATGTTCCGATTCCGTATGCGATTAATGAAACGACGATTCCGAAATATGGAGTCATTGTGCTTGCCATGTTCATTCCCTCCTAACAATATATACTAAAATGGTTACGCAACTTTTCCGTGCTTGCGTCCTTTATTTACTACTTTCAATTCTTTTGTATCTTCTGTTTCTTTTTTATCTTTTCCTAAAATAAATTGTGCAAATAATCCTGTTACAGCGAGTAAAATAACTGTTGCAACAACAATAACAGTTAAAATTTGTACAAAATATTGTCCCATTACACCAAGAGAATTAATAACTGAAATACCTGATGGGACGAAAAGAAATCCGATAATACCTGTTAAAGCTGTTCCAAGTGATTCAACTTGTTCCAATTTAATAACCTTTAAACATAGTAGACTAAATAAAATGACTAATCCGATTACCGATGAAGGCATCGGAATTGGTAAATGTGTTGCAATAATATTAGAAATTAACATAATAGCTGAGAATATGAATGCTTGTGATAAGAAACTATATACTTTTTTCGTACTCATTTTAGCCACCTCTTTCGATTTGGTACCTTTATTGTATAGGATATAACCGCCTTAGTAAGCGTTTACATAACAGAACGTCAAATATACAGAATCAGTTACAAATATAAAAGGATGAAATACAAAAGCTGCTTCTTAAATACGAAGCAGCTTCTTGAGTTCTTTTGCATATGTACGACTAACAGGTACTTTTGATCCTTCTTTCATAATTAAATTATAAGTAGAATTGAACCACGGCTGGATTTCAGTAATATGATTAATATTTGCAATGAAGCTACGATGTACACGCATAAAACTTGCTTGCGGCAACTTCTTTTCCAAAATCACAAGTGTATCGTGTGTTATATATGTGTCCCTCATTGTTTTTACTGTTACTTTTCCATCCACAAGTCCTACATATATAATATCTTCAATATTCACAAGTACGATTGATTCTTCAATTGGTAATGCTAATTTATGCATATCTGCCGTTACATCTGCCCCTTTTATTTCTTGCTTCGTTTCTATTTGCGACTGCTTTTGTTTTTTATACTTCTTTAATGTTTGTACAATACGTTCTTCATCAAATGGCTTTAAAATATAGTCTAACGCATCTACTTCAAATGCTTGCAGCGCATACTGATCGTATGCAGTAGCAAATACAATTGCAGGTGGATTTTTCATCTTCTTTAATATATTCGCGATTTCAAATCCGTTATCATCAGATAACTGAATGTCTAGGAAAACAATATCTGGTTTGTTTTTCATTAACTCTTCTAATGCGTCCTCTACACAATCAGCCTCACCAATTATCTCAACTTCCTTCGTTCTCTCTAATAAATACTTTAGTTCATCACGTGCTAACATTTCATCATCAACTACTAGTACTTTTAACAATCTGCTCTTCCTCCCCTACTTTTTTCGGAATAACAAAAGTAACCTCTGTCCCCTCATTTAATTCACTTTCAATATGAAGCATCGTTTCTTTCCCAAATAACCCAATAAGACGTTCATTAATATTATATAAAGCTGTTCCAGTCCCTTTCTTTGACGAAACTACCATCTTTCCTAATTGTTCTAAACGTTCTTCCTCAATTCCCTGCCCATTATCTTTTACTTCAAAATGAACCATACCCTCTTTTTCAAAAACATGCACTTCCACTTCGCATACTGGTTGCTTCTTCGGAAAGGCGTGTCGCAACGCATTTTCAACCAATAGTTGAAGAACAAATGGTGGTACTAAAGTTGTCTTTAGCTCATCCTCAATATACACCTTTACTTCATACTTATTTGGAAACCTTGCTTGTTCTAGCGATAAGTATGCTTGGACATGGTTTAATTCTTGTTCTAGTGGAATCAATAACTGACGTGCCCCTTGTAAATTACAACGGAAATACACACTAAGCTGTAATAATAACTTCCTTGCTTTTTCTACATCTGTTCGGCATAAAGCTGATACTGTATTAATCGCATTAAATAAAAAGTGTGGGTTAATTTGTGCTTGTAATGCCTTTATTTCCGCATCTTGCAATAATTTACTTTGCAACTCAGCTTCCCCTAATTCAAGTTGTGTAGAGAATATTTTTGCTAACCCTTCTGCTAATTCCTCTTCCACACGACTTAACTGGTTAGGATTTTTGAAATACAGTTTTAATGTCCCTATCGTATTTCCATGTGAAGTTAGTGGAATAACAATCGCCGCTTGCAAAGGGCATCCTTCATGTTGACAATTAATGACCTCACGTGATTTTGCTTTCATTATTTTTCCTGTGTGTAACACTTCTTTCGACAAACCAGTTATTAAACTATGTGAAGGAATATGGTGATCTGATGCTAATCCAACATGAGCTAATATTTTCTCTGTATCTGTTAAGGATACCGCATCAGTTCCTGTAAAGCGGTGAATAATTTGTGCCACATGCTTACACGATTCTTCTGTTAAGCCTTGGCGAAAATACGGTAACGTTTTATCTGCAATACGTAATACCTTATGAGTCTGAAGTGCCTTTGCATTCTCTTCCTGGCGCAAAATAGCTTGTATCATAGAAAGTAAAATAAAACTTCCAAAGCTATTTACAAGGATCATTGGTATCGCAATTGTCTTCACAATACTCATTCCATCCTCTACAATCAATAAGATCATAATCATTTCTAAAGAAACGATAAACACACTTAAAACCGCTGAAAATTTAGGCGTAATTGTACGATTATACTTTTTGAAAATGTATCCAATATAACCTGTTATAACCCCCGCTAAAATTGAAGAGATTGCACAACTTAGTGCAGTCGTCCCGCCAAGCATATAACGGTGAATACCAGCAATCGATCCTACTCCAATTCCAACGATAGGTCCGCCAAGCAATCCACTAATTCCAACACCCATAATACGTGTATTCGCGATTGTGCTCGATGAAGAAACACCCTGTAGCCAATTTTCATTCATAATCGTATTACCCGCTATTTCAATCCCAGTGTAATTGCTTACAATTGTAAACACCGAAAAAATACAAATAAGCTTAAGCTTATCTACATAACCATCTTGCTTATGAAGGAGGCGCCTAAATGTTTTAATATGCGAAAGTAAAAATCCTAAAATAACAATAAGTCCGACGCGTTCAATCATCATAAGTACTAAATTTAGCATCTGTGATTCATTCCTTTTTATAGTAGTTAGTTTTATTATCGGAAAATAGTGAAGTGGGCGTCAAGAAGAATGAAATACCTTTTGCAATATTTTACACATAACAATTCCCTCTTTATTTGACAATCTAATAGAAGAGTGCTAAAAATAAAGTAATATAATACAGTCCTTTAACCCAACCCCGTGAGGTTGAGAAGGAAGTCGGAATACAATATACGTATGTTCTTTTCTAGGAATACGTATGCTTTTTTGGCCTTCTCATCATATCAGGTGAGAAGGCCTTTTGTTATTCTTCCATAGCGACTGTAGAAGAAAATAAGGAGGAATAATGATGAACGTCACTACTGATGTACAATCAACAACAGAGGAGACGAAAGGGAAAAGATATAAAACATTATTTGGGTCTGCGCTAGGATATGCAGCAGAAGGCTTAGATATGTTGCTCTTATCTTTCGTACTCGTCTACATTTTAAAAGAATTTCATTTAAGCCCTGTTGAAGGTGGGAACTTAACTTTAGCTACTACAATAGGAATGCTAATTGGGTCTTATTTATTTGGATTTATTGCTGACTTATTTGGGCGTATCCGTACGATGGCCTTCACAATCTTACTATTTTCACTCGCGACAGCACTTATTTATTTCGCAACAGATTATTGGCAATTATTAATTCTTCGCTTTTTAGTAGGAATGGGAGTTGGTGGTGAATTCGGAATTGGGATGGCCATCGTAACTGAAACATGGTCGAAAGAAATGCGCGCAAAGGCAACATCTGTTGTGGCACTTGGATGGCAATTCGGCGTACTAGTCGCTTCACTCCTACCAGCATTTATCGTTCCACACTTTGGATGGAGAGCCGTTTTCTTATTTGGACTCATTCCCGCACTACTAGCTGTCTATGTCCGAAAAAGTTTAAGTGAACCGAAAATATGGGAACAAAAACAACGATACAAAAAAGAATTGTTACAAAAAGAAGCTGAAGGTAATTTAACAACTACTGAGGCAGAGCAATTAAAGCAAATGAAAAAGTTCCCACTTCGAAAGCTATTTGCAAATAAAAAAGTAACGCTAACAACAATTGGTCTTATTATTATGTCATTCATCCAGAACTTCGGATACTATGGAATCTTTACATGGATGCCAACTATTTTGGCTAATAAATATAACTACACATTAGCAAAAGCGAGCGGTTGGATGTTCATCTCTACGATTGGCATGCTCATTGGAATTGCAACTTTTGGTATTCTAGCCGATAAAATTGGTCGCCGTAAAACTTTTACAATCTATTATGTTGGTGGTACTATATACTGTCTCATTTACTTCTTCTTATTCACAGATTCAACATTATTGCTATGGGGAAGTGCATTGCTTGGATTCTTTGCAAATGGCATGATGGGAGGATTCGGAGCAATTTTAGCTGAAAACTATCCCGCTGAAGCCCGTTCTACAGCAGAAAACTTTATTTTCGGTACTGGACGTGGTTTAGCTGGCTTTGGACCTGTTATTATCGGATTACTTGCTGCAGGTGGTAATGTAATGGGAGCATTATCTCTTATCTTCATTATCTATCCAATCGGTTTAGTTACAATGCTATTATTTGTCCCAGAGACGAAGGATAAAGTATTAGAATAGATTGAAACTACACAGTGTACGATCTTCCTTCAAGAAAGATAGTTATATAAATAGTAAAGAGGAAGCATCTCTAATGAAATGCTTCCTCTTTTGATATAAAATATACAATTATTTATTTTGATCTACTAGCTTTTTGGAACAAGAAAGAAGTTTGCTCTTCTTCTTTTACAATACCTTGTTTTAATGCTAGTTCCCCTGCCACTTTAGGCGCTAGCCATAGCATTGGGAACAACAGAACAGATACTGGGACAGCTGTTACTACGATGAATGATTGCAATGCATTAATACTTCCCTCACCCATATATAAAAGAATTGCCGCAACTGCTCCCATAATAAGCGACCAAAAAATTCGTAAGCTAATTCTAGGATCTCCGTCTCCAGTCACTGCCATCGAAATCGAATAAGCCATTGAATCTCCTGTTGTCACTACAAATAAAATTGTTAATAAAAGAAATGCCGGTCCAATAATATGAGAGAGTGGCAGTTGCTCTGTAATTGCAATCATAGCTGCCGGCATACCAGATTCACTTAATGCGGTCGATATAGAACCAGGATTCATTAACTCATAAAACACACCTGATCCTCCCAAAATCGTAAACCAAAACGTTGTAATAATAGGTGCAATAATTCCAATTGCAACGATGATTTCTCGAATCGTTCTTCCTCTTGAAATGCGGCTCACTAAAATTGCCATCATTGGTCCATATCCAATAAACCATCCCCAGAAAAAGATTGTCCACGACCCTAACCAACCTGTATCACCACGGTATGTGCTCATTGGAATAAATTCATTTACATAAAATCCAAACGAAGAAACAAATGCATCAATAATAAATCCACCTGGTCCACATAATAATACAAATACCATTAATAAAATCGCTAATTTAACATTTAAATCGCTTATAATTTGAATCCCTTTATTAATTCCTGTTACTGCAGATATAGTAGAAACCGCAACTACACAAATGATAATTGCTAATTGAGTAGTAAACACATCAGGAATATTAAACAACGCTTGTAGACCATAACTTGCTTGTAGCCCTAAAAATCCGATTGGACCAATCGTCCCTGCAGCTACCGCAATAATGGCAAATGCATCAATCATTGTTCCAAGCAAACTCTTTCGCAATTTCTCACCAAAAATAGGATATAAAAGCGTTCGAGGTTTTAACGGCATACCTTTATGATAATGCCCATACATCATAACTACCGCACTGATTGTACCTAAAATCGTCCACGCTAGGAAACCCCAGTGCATATAACTTTGTGCTAAAGCAGGCATTACTGCTTCTTTCGTTCCAGCAGATATACCTTCATGTATCGGCGGCACCGTCATCAAGTGGTACATTGGCTCTGCAGCTGCCCAAAAAACGCCACCTCCGGCAAGTAATGTCGACATAATAATAGCAAGCCACTTTGCCGTACTAATCTCAGGTTTTTCTAATCCCCCAAGTTTAACTCTTCCATATTTCGAGAACGCCATACACATTGCAACAATAAATGTACCAATTAATAAAACTTGCCAGAAGGCACCAAAATATTTAATTGAAGCTGCAAAACTGCTATTAATGACTCCCTCTACATAATTTTTATTTAAAAAAACCGCAATTACAAATAATAAAAGCGAACCACCACTAATAAGAAATACAGGCCAATCCGTTTTTCGACTCTTCATCCTCATTTACACTTCCTCCTTCCTCAGCAATCTAAAAAAACAACTTTATTATGTTTTATTGTTTACACCCAAAACACAATGATTATATAAGCATAATAATTTATCTATTTACTACACACTTATGTTGTCCCTAAAAATATGCTAAATCCCTTATTTAAAAGAAAATTTCTATTCCTCTTACATAAAAAAGCAAAATAAAAGACCTTATATTTCTATAAGGTCTTCGAAACAGAAATTTGATTATAACATAAGGAACTCCTTGGTTCAAAAAGCTCCTTCCAAAAATAACCGAGGGTAAAGGCTTCCATTTGCTACGTAACAGTAGTTAAAAAAAAATTATATTTTTACAGAAAATGCCCTATACTACAAACTATTTATGAAAAAAATTCGGCTTCAAAATTTCATTCGGATACGGTTTATGATAAATATGAGTAGTAGCTGGAGATAATGGCGGAATGAGCCACACCCAATTGCCCGTTACAATACGACCGGAAGCAGCTTCTTGCTTCTCAAATTGCTGAAATTGTTGCGCCGCAGTATGATGGTCAACAATACTGACTCCTTGTTTTTTAAAGGAATGTAAAACAGCCACGTTTAATTCAACTAATGCCTTATCTTTCCATAACGTACCGTTTCTTGATGTATCCAAATCCATCATTTCCGCAACTGCTGGAAGTAAATTATAGCGATCATGATCCGCTAAGTTACGTGCCCCAATCTCTGTTCCCATATACCATCCATTAAACGGAGCTGCTGTATAGGAAATACCGCCAATTTCTAAGCGCATATCTGAAATCATTGGAACCCCGTACCATTTTACTCCAAGTGACGAAATTGGGTATTCTGGGTGTTCAATTGGCACCTCTTTTACTTCTTCTTTCGGAATTTCTTTATATATCGGCGCTTTTCCATCTATAGAAAACACAAGTGGCAATACATCGAAATTCGTACCTTCTCCTTGCCAGCCAAGTTCTTGACAAAAATCTGTAAACACAGCGGAATGAGAGTCACCAATCACTCCCATTTCTGTTTTATATCCTGCATACCGAATCAATTGGTGATTATAAATTCGTATATTATTTTCTTCACCTTGATATTGCTTAAAAATTGTAATGGTCGGTTTCACTTTTCCGTCGTTCGTTGCATATTGAATATGATGAATTAATGCATTATATATACCTTCCTCATCATTTACTTCACGTGCATCTAATATGTGCATCTTACTCCAAAATAGTCTTCCGATACATCGATTACTATTGCGCCATGCCATTCGCGATCCGTGAACAAGTTCTTCAAATGTATGTTCATACGTCCCCGTCTTCTCTATTTCAACTCGAATTTCTTTCATGCGTTCTTCTATGAATTGTTCTTTATTAAGCTCTTTATAGCAAATCGTAATAAAATGACTCGCTTCCTCTATTAATTGCTTCGTTTTACTCATAAGCGATCTCCTTCTATTTCAACAAAACGTTACTACTTTACAGTATAAGCAAAAAGAATAAGAGTCACAAACGAAAGTCGAAGTGTTACTTTTATTGTACTATCTTTCAGAAAATTAAGAGATTACTATTGACTTTCATGAAAAATAGGTGTATTTTTTACTCAGGTAAATTATTTTTACCTAGACCAACTTTTAGAGAGAAAGGAGGAAATGTCATGTCTTCATTTCAATTGCCAAAGCTTTCATATGACTATGATGAACTAGAGCCATATATCGATAGCAATACACTTTCTATTCATCATGGAAAGCACCATGCGACATACGTAAATAATTTGAATGCCGCATTAGAAAACTATTCGGAATTACATAATAAATCTTTAGAAGAGTTACTATGTAATTTAGAAGCTTTACCAAAGGAAATTGTTACAGCTGTCAGAAATAACGGTGGTGGACATTATTGTCATAGTCTTTTTTGGGAAGTAATGAGCCCACGGGGTGGCGGCGAGCCTAATGGAGACGTTGCAAAAGTAATTGATTATTATTTCAATACCTTTGACAACTTAAAAGATCAACTGTCTAAAGCAGCAATTAGCCGTTTTGGAAGTGGTTATGGATGGCTTGTCCTTGATGGTGAAGAACTTACTGTAATGAGTACACCTAATCAAGATACACCTTTGCAAGAAGGAAAAATTCCATTACTTGTCATTGATGTATGGGAACATGCCTATTATTTAAAGTACCAAAATCGTCGCCCAGAATTTGTTACCAACTGGTGGCATACAGTGAACTGGGACCGGGTAAATGAAAAATATTTACAAGCAATTCAATCACAAAAACATTAGTCGTGCGTATAAGGTAAGTTTGGTAATGTAAAATTAGTATTGTCGAAATCCTCCAGAATCCCCCGGATTGCCACCGGGGGATTTATGATCATTTCATTGCATGTATGTAATAACGTAATACTTTTTCTATTTCTATTTTCAACCCTCGGAACGGGAATCCTAATTCATTAGCTTTTCCATTATGTAATGTACAATTAGTCAATTCATTATAAGGTGCTACATGATCTCCTACTTCTTGAATGAGTGATTTTATTCCCGTATTTTCTTCTATAAAATGAATAATTTCCCGAGTAGAAACTACCCCGTTGCTACAAGCATTAATTGGCCCTTCTATATCTTTCATCCCACACCAAGCTAAAAATTCCCCGGCTTCTTCTTCATGTATAAACGACAATTTTCCATCTAGATCATTCACTGCGACAGGTTCTTCTCTCACAATATGTTCAACGTAAAATTGTAACCTTTTCGTATAATCGTTTTCTCCAATAACAACCGGAAAACGAGCTGCAACAACTGGGAATGTTGCTTGTTGAAATACAACGGCTTCGGCTAATCTCTTTCCTTCACCATAATTGAAGTCATTCCTATCTCCATACGCGATTGCATACTCGTACGGATTAAAGTCTTCTTCTGATAAGCTTAGTGCAGGTTCATAGACAGCCATTGAAGATGTCATAACATACTTCTTCGTTTTCCCTCGTAACACTTCACATATTATCTTCGCTGCATTCGAGCTATAGCATAAATTATCGTATACAATATCATAACTTTTATCTGTTAGACGCTCTGTTAGTTGTTTTTCATCTTCTCTATCTACAATAAGTCTTTTTACTCTACTCCCAAAAAAATCTTCCGTAATTCCTCTCGTCGCAATCGTTACATCGTGCCCGTCTTGCAAAAGTGCTTCTACTAAATGTTTACCAAAAAATCTAGTTCCCCCTAGCACCAATACTTTTTTCAACTTTATCATCCCCATTTCGATAAATTGTAAAATACTACCTCTCTATTATAAATGCTAACATATAAAAAGCATGGAACACGTTTAACGATTCCATGCTTTTCTACAAAAAATATATTAACGTACTCGATATTTATAAATACAATAACAGAAGTATAAAATAGAAATTACAGATACATAAACCCATAATTCATATACGAATCCCTCTCCCCATACTCCCATAAAATAAAAGAGTGAAGGTAACGTCAATGTTACCCATGATTGTACGAAGGCAATCCTTCCAAGATATTGATTGATGTTCTTTTTTTGTGTATTTAATACAAAGAATAAATACCAAAGTAATGCCCACATAAACCACGTTAACGCATTCACAACATCGTGGAATTGAACAAATGAAACAACCATATAGAATAAAGCAATAATTGCTACCCAAATGCAGAACCAACCTAAACCGCTACTATCCATTCCTTTTATAAAAGTAACACCTACATATAAATAGGTTAATCCGAATAAGAAAGTAGCTGCATATGAATATACCGTCCAATTACTTTGATCAGAAATCATGATTAAATAGAACGGAATAATAATTTGTAGTGCACCCACAAATAAATTAAAAACACCTGCACTTTTCATCTCTGCTTTTCCTAATATAACAAGACTATTTAAAAATAAAGCTGCACCAGAAAGTAATAATCCTACATAACCCATGTATCCTCATGTGAAAACCTTACATTTTCACACTGTACCCTCCCTATCTTGTAAAAATTACATTATTCCTTATTCTCCTTCTTACTTACAACTCCATACAAAGTTTTTTCGAAAATAAGTCAGACTTCCTACCTTAAAAACAATAAAAAAAATCTCTTCGATACATGTCATACAGTGGTGATATTAATCAAAACGCATCACATAATAAAAACGCTTTCAATAATGCGCAACGCAATCAAAAAGCTAATAGGATTATTTGATTATAAACGCACTTTAACAATGATACAAGTATTGAATAATATATTTTCACTATCTCATTCTACTACTTATTCTCATAAAATATTGTACAATCATATTAATTTAGAAAGGTCTGTTATTTATGCCTTTTCATTATTCAATTCACTTTCCTATTTGCTCAACTGGAGTTTTAACGAGAGAACCCGCTACTGTTTCTGCAGTAGTAAACATTGTAAATCTAGATGTATATTACGAACACCCCATAAATCTAGAGGTTTGGGATTGGTCTAATTATTCTAATCCTGTAAAGTTACCTGTATTAATTGGTGAAAATGCAGAAGTAGAATTCCCATATGTTTTACAAGGCCATCATCTCGCAGTCTTTTATGCTAATTTAGATGAGACTATTGATTTGTATGAAATACGTATTTCTTATCCGGCTCACTCCAATATTATTGCAAATTATTTCGGACGAAGTCTCCCACCATATACAAGTCAAGAAGGAAACACAGTATATCACAAACAACTTGTTCGAATTCATTAATTCCTCCTATTATGTAATAGGTGGTGGTTCGTAATATATTCTTTCTTATGAGAAAATTGTATTACGGACCTAAAAGGCGATAGTACTCCTTAGCAGTTTTTGATTGTTCAAAATCCCCAATTTTGTATAAGGAATAGGCTTGAATCAAAACCTTTAATTTCTTTTAATAAATTTACATATGCTCGTTGAAATTGCTCTTATGTTGCTGGCTGATCATAAAGTGAAACTTTAATCAGTAGCATTTTACGGGTAGTTGATTACCCACCTATATCCTTTCCAATAATTTTCCTTATTTATAACAATACCTTTGTAACACTTTTCAATCTTCATTCACTTACTACTAGGCTATATTAAATGCACTTTCGTTCTAAGACGAGAAATAGAGCGTATACTTAATAATCAATATCTTTACTGACATTGAAAATATTGATTCCTACACGTGTTGCCAGTCAAATATTCCTATAAAACAGCGAACGTTCTTTTCTAGGTTAGCTAATAAACTTAGTAGAAAATGAATATAAAAAATGACCTCTTGCTTTTATGCAAAGGTCATTTTTTTATTTATCATTAAACTTCCAAATAGCCATTTTTATTATTTGATTGCCATCTCCAAGAATCTGCACACATTTCTTCTAATCCACGTTTTGCTTCCCATCCTAGTTCACGTTTTGCCTTTGATGCATCTGCAAAACATATTGCCACATCGCCAGGACGACGCTCTGTAATTTTATAAGGAACCTTTTTTCCTGAAACCCTTTCAAATGCTTCAACCATCTCAAGTACACTATACCCTGTACCTGTGCCCAAATTATAAGCATCTACTCCTGTTGTATTCAGTACTTTCTCTAGCGCTTTTACGTGACCTTTTGCTAAGTCTACAACATGTATGTAGTCACGGATGCCTGTTCCATCTTTCGTTGGGTAGTCATTTCCAAATACACTTAATTCTTTTAGCTTACCTACTGCCACTTGTGTGACATATGGCATTAAGTTATTTGGAATTCCATTTGGATCCTCTCCAATACGTCCACTTTCATGTGCACCAAATGGGTTGAAATAGCGAAGTAACGCGATACTCCATTCTCTATCTGCAAATGCTACATCACGCATAATTTGCTCAATCATTAATTTCGTTTGACCATATGGATTTGTTGCACTTAATGGAAACTCCTCTGTAATCGGTGACGTTTCCGGGATACCATATACAGTTGCGGATGAACTAAAAATCATCTTCTTTACATTATGTTTCTGCATTACTTCACATAGCACTAAAGTGCTCGTAATGTTGTTATGATAATATGTTAATGGAATTGCTACTGATTCCCCTACAGCTTTAAATCCTGCAAAGTGAATAACTGCTTCGATTGCATTTTCTTCAAAAATCGCGTCAAGTGCTTCTTGATTTAAAACATCTTCTTTATAAAACTTAAATTGCTTTCCTGTTATTTCTTTCACTCGATTTATAGATTCTAACGAGCTATTCGAAAGATTATCAACTACTATAATTTCGTAACCGCTATTTAGTAATTCTACACATGTATGACTACCAATATACCCTGCTCCACCTGTTACAAGTATTGCCATAATTATAGTCCTCCATATTTCATTCATTATAAACTTCTCAAAGTATATCACATATTTCTTATCCTATGTTTAATATGCGAACACATAAACTTACATTTTATCCCATAATAATTTTATAACATATACGATTCCAATCAAGTAATAAGAAAAACGCCACATAATTTTTGTTATGTGGCGTTTTTCTTATTAAATTACGTAACAATATACACTTAGAAAATGTGCAAGACTACCTAATAATACAAAAACGTGAAAAATTTCATGATGTCCCATATATTTAAACTCTAGCCATTTTGGCTTTGTTCCATAAATAAATCCACCAATTGTATAAAAAATGCCCCCAAGTACTAAGAAAACAATGCCTCCTGTACTTAAATTCTCAGCTAACGGTGCAAAGAATAAAACAATTAACCAACCCATCGTAATATAAATTGCTGTCGATAACCATCTTGGACAATTAAACCAAAACATTTTAAACACAATGCCACAAATCGCAGTTGCATAGACTAAACAAAATAATAGCAAACCACTTGCTGAATTTAATGTAATTAAGCAAAAGGGTGCATATGTACCTGCAATTAATATAAAAATCATAGAATGATCTAGCTTCCTAAAGAAGTAAATAACACGTTCATTGGCCACAACACTATGATATACAGCTGATGCCGTATAAAGGACCATCATTCCAATCCCAAACAAAATAACAGCTGTAATTGCAGCAAATGATGGCATCTTGATAGAAACTTTCACAAGCATAGCTAATAAGGCAATAAATGATAATATCGCTCCACCTAAGTGAGTAAATGCATTAACTGGTTCCCTTACGTAAGCATTCATAATAACACCCCTCATATAATTACATGTAGTTTTAATAACTACGTGTAATTATATACACATTTCTTTTTAAGGTCAACATTTACAATTTATTTGTTTCGTAATACCATATTTAAGGATGTATTAGACATTAAGTTCCACTAAGTTATAAAAGTGAGGGATTCTACGTGGAAAATATAAATGAATTACTTGAGACATTGCATTTAGAAAAAAATATTAAACTTGAGGATATTCCAAATGTCGACTTATATGTAGATCAAGTTGTCCAACTATTTGAGAATACTTATGCAGATACAACGAGAACGGATGATGAAAAAGTATTAACAAAAACGATGATTAATAATTACGCAAAAGGGAAACTATTCATCCCTATCAAAAATAAAAAGTATTCAAAAGAGCATATGATTTTAATTAGCTTAATTTATCAATTAAAAGGTGCTCTTTCCATTAACGACATAAAAAGTTCATTAGAAACTATAAATGACTCCTTATTAAATGATGATTCATTCGAATTAAATACGTTATACAAAAATTATCTTGCTCTTACTGAAAGCAATGTCGAAAGCTTTAAACAAGACGTAAATAACCGTGTTACAGAAGTAAATGAGATTTCTTCCTTAGAAGACACAAAGCTAGAAAAATTTCTACTACTAACATCCTTCGTGACTATGAGTAATATGTATAGACGTTTAGCGGAGCAACTAGTGGATGATTTAAAAGAATCATAAATAAAAACTATCCACCTATTAAAGTGGATAGTTTTTATTTACTTAATTGCTTCATGAACTTTTAGTTGTTTCCCTTTAATCGTTGTAGTCTTCATGACTTTCAAGACAAGTGGTCCTTTTCCATTTAATATTTCAACGTAAGAAACATTATCTTGTATCGTAATAATGCCTATATCTTCTGCTGTAATACCTTTAATTTTAGCGATTGTACCGACGAAATCTACCGCCCTAATTTTCTTTTTCTTCCCGCCATTAAAGTAAAGCTTCATAATGCCTTTGTTGATGTCTGCATTTTTATCTTTCTTTATAATTGGTTTCGCATGTATCTTTTCTTCAAATGCAGCTTTCCCTTTCATAACTTCTTCTTTTGAAGGTCCAATTGCCTTTGGAATTTCAAAGCCAATATACTCCTCAATCTCTTCTAAAAATCTATTTTCATATGGTGTTATAAATGTAATAGCTTTTCCACTATTTCCAGCTCGTCCCGTTCTTCCAGTACGATGTACATAGCTTTCTTTTTCAAGTGGAATATCATAATTAATAACATGTGTAATATTATCAATATCAATTCCCCTCGCAGCCACGTCTGTTGCTACTAAATAACGAAATTTTCCTTTTCTAAAATCATCCATGACTTCAAAACGATCTTCTTGTACCATACCACCATGTATTTTGTCACAAGGATAGTTAGCTCGTTTTAATTGTCTATATACATGATCTACATTTTCTTGTGTACGGCAGAAAATAATACAGCTATCAGGATTCTCAATCGTTGTTACATCTTTAAGTAGTGAAAGCTTCTCGTCTTCTATCGCCTCAAAAAGAGTATGTTCAATTTTATCCGTCGTAATCCCAGCCGCTTTAATTTCAATATGAGTTGGTGCATTCATATATGTACGTGATAACCTTTCAACATCTTCCGGTAAAGTTGCTGAAAATAGCATTGTCATTCTATTTGTAGGTAATTCATCAATAATTGCCTCTACTTGATCGATAAAGCCCATGTTTAGCATTTCATCCGCTTCATCAATCACTAAATATTTTAATCGCTCTAAAGAAAGGGTCCCTTTTTCAATATGATCCAATACACGCCCTGGAGTCCCTACTACAATATGCGTCTTTTGCTTTAACTCTAATTTTTGACGTGCAAATGGGGATTTACCATAAATTGCGGCGGCTTTAATTCTTTTGAATCGCCCTATATTTGTAATATCTTCTTTCACCTGTACCGCAAGCTCTCTCGTTGGTGTTAAAACTAATGCTTGTGGTTTATTCTCTGCCCACTCCACCATTTCACAAAGTGGAATACCAAATGAAGCTGTTTTTCCACTTCCCGTCTGGGACTTCACAACAAGATCCTTCTTTTGTAATGCGACTGGAATAACCTTACCTTGTACTTCTGTTGGATGATCATACCCTAAGCCAGTAAGTGCCCTTACAATTTCTTTACTTAATTTATACTCAAAAAACCCTTTTTTACTCATATATTAACCTCATTTTATTCTGTATTATTTTCTTTTTTATCTTTTGTATACGTTACTATCGCCCTACTTATTATACTTGAAACCTCACATAAAAAGATGGATTATGCCAGATTCATCTTTTTACATAGAAATAAACCTTATCATTTCATATATTGTTCAACTACTTGATAACATCTTTTGCTCGTATTGTTAGCATTAACCTTTTCATAGAATCCTACATCCACTCAAAAAAAATAAAAAGAATACATACATCCTTGTATAATTATCTTAATTTTTCAACCTTTTTTATAGACGAACAATATAAAACAAAAAACATTTTAAATTCGTTTTTAACGTTGTTTTTTACATATAAAATCTACTTTTTAAAAAAACGTTAAGAAATCCTTTGACTTTTTAATGAAAACAATGTAAATTATCATATGGACGAACATTTTTGATTAATAAAAATAAAATATTCGTATTTTAGGGGTGTAAATGATGGAAAACGTATTCGACTATGAAGATATTCAATTAATTCCTGCAAAATGTATTGTGAACAGCCGCTCTGAATGTGATACAACTGTCACTTTAGGTAAACATAAATTTAAATTACCTGTCGTACCTGCAAATATGCAAACGATTATTGATGAAAGAATTGCAACTTATTTAGCTGAAAATAATTACTTCTATATCATGCATCGTTTCCAACCAGAGAAACGAATCTCATTCATTAGAGATATGCAATCACGTGGATTAATCGCTTCTATTAGCGTTGGTGTAAAAGAAGACGAGTATGAATTCGTACAACAATTAGCTGCTGAGCACCTTACGCCTGAATACATCACGATTGATATCGCACATGGACATTCTAATGCTGTAATCAACATGATTCAACATATTAAAAAGCATTTACCAGAAAGCTTCGTTATCGCTGGAAACGTTGGAACTCCAGAAGCGGTAAGAGAATTAGAAAACGCTGGTGCTGACGCAACAAAAGTTGGTATTGGACCTGGTAAAGTTTGTATTACTAAAATTAAAACAGGCTTTGGAACTGGTGGTTGGCAGCTAGCTGCACTTCGCTGGTGTGCAAAAGCTGCAAGTAAGCCAATTATCGCTGACGGTGGTATTCGTACACATGGCGACGTAGCTAAATCTATTCGATTTGGGGCGACTATGGTTATGATCGGTTCTCTATTCGCTGGTCATGAAGAGTCTCCAGGGGAAACAATCGAAAAAGACGGCAAACTTTATAAAGAGTACTTCGGTTCAGCTTCTGAATTCCAAAAAGGTGAGAAGAAAAACGTTGAAGGTAAGAAAATGTTCGTTGAGCATAAAGGTTCTTTAGAAGACACTTTAATCGAAATGGAACAAGATCTTCAATCTTCTATCTCTTACGCTGGTGGAACAAAATTAGACTCCATTCGTACTGTAGATTATGTAGTCGTAAAAAACTCTATTTTCAACGGTGATAAAGTATATTAATTTTTAAACTTAACTCGAAGGACAAGCAGTTTTATGCTTGTCCTTTTTCATATATAGAAATGTAAAATATTTTCATTTTACTGAATTTTCTAGTATCATATTTTTAGATACTTATAATAAGGGGGATATAATATATGAAAGATGTAATTGAGAAACGCTATATTCGTGCAGAAGTTCCTACTGAATTAACATGGGACCTCTCTGATTTATACGAATCTGATAAAGAGTGGGAAACTGCATTACGTGTATTAACAGGTGATATAAAAAAACTTGATGCGTTTAAAGGACAATTACACAATAGCCCTACCACCTTATTACATTGCCTACTTTTAGAAGAAGAGCTTTTAATGAAGTTAACAAAACTATATTCATATGCAAATTTAAAAGAATCTACTGATCGTACAAATCCAGTTATTCAAGCGAACTCTTCCAAAATTGCCGCTTTATGGACGAAAGTACATACGGCGCTATCCTTTATTCATAATGAAATTCTCTCATTAGAAGAAGGCACAATTGAAAAATATTTAACGGAAGAAACAAAACTTGAACCTTTCCGTAAATCGTTACTAGACATATTACAAAAAAGGCCGCACACGCTCTCTCCTGAAACTGAAGAAGCACTTGCTGCACTTGGCGAAGTACATAGTTCTCCATACAAAATTTACGGTATGACTAAATTAGCCGATATGGATTTTAACTCCATACAAGATGAACAAGGAAATGAACTCCCTGTGTCGTTTGCATTATTGGAAAGCAAATATGAGTTTTCTCCAAGCGCAGACATACGTAGGAAAGCATACTCATCATTTGTTTCCACCTTGAAACGATATAAGAATACAGTGGCAACAACATATGCGACTGAAGTAAAAAAACAAGTAACACTCTCTCGCTTACGCAAATTTGAATCTGTTACTCATATGCTTTTGGAACCTCAAAAAGTTCCACTTGAAATGTATAACAATCAACTCGATATTATTTATAAAGAATTGGCGCCTCATATGCGACGTTTTGCAGATTTAAAAAAGAAAGTATTAGGACTCGATGAAATGCTGTTCTGCGACTTACACGCACCTTTAGATCCCGAATTTAATCCGACAATTACTTACGAAGAAGCTGGAAAACTTATTCAAGACTCTTTACAAGTACTCGGGGATGAATATAGTTCCATTATCGAAAAAGGATTCAAAGAAAGATGGGTCGACCTTGCAGATAACGTAGGCAAGTCAACTGGAGCATTTTGTTCAAGTCCATATGGTTCTCATCCGTACATTTTAATTACATGGCAAAATACGATGCGCGGCTGTTTCACATTGGCTCATGAATTTGGGCATGCTGGTCATTTTTATTTAGCAAATAAAAACCAGCGTATTATGAATGTACGTCCATCTATGTACTTCGTTGAAGCACCATCTACAATGAATGAATTACTATTAGCCCAGCATTTATTAGCGACGAATGACGATAAGAGAATGCGTAGATGGGTGATCCTGCAACTACTCGGCACATATTATCATAACTTTGTTACTCACTTACTTGAGGGAGAATATCAAAGAAGAGTATACAGCCTAGCAGAAGAAGGTGGAGCACTTACAGCTACAACTTTAACTGAAATAAAAGCAAATGTACTTTCAACATTCTGGGGAGATTCCGTAAAAATTGATGAAGGTGCTGGATTAACTTGGATGCGTCAACCTCATTATTATATGGGCTTATATTCTTACACGTATTCCGCAGGCCTCACTGCATCTACTGCGGTGGCTCAAATGATTAAAGAAGAAGGACAACCTGCTGTTGATCGCTGGTTAGATGTACTTCGCGCTGGTGGTACGATGAAACCACTGGAATTAATGAAACATGCTGGAGTCGATATGTCAAAACCAGATACAATCCGCAGAGCTGTTTCTTACGTTGGTTCCTTAATTGATGAATTAGAAAGCTCTTATCAAGAATAAAGTGAAACTTTAATCAGTGGGGGCCATCCCCCACTGATTATTAGCCCTCACCAATCGGGCTTTTACGGACAGTTGATTCCCTACCTAACTTCTTTGCTTCCGCTGAATTTTGAGGTAGGAATCTTACTGCCCGGCAAATAGCGGGATAAAAAATAAGCCCTCGCTTTATGAGGGCTTATTTCATGTTTACTTTCCAAATCTTTTACGGTATCCACATTTTCTACATAGCTCTTCAACTGCAACTCTTCTGGAAAATCCATCAACAATGTTTGTTGCTCTTTCGCCTTCTATAATGTTAGAGAATGAATCATTATTAATATTTCCAAGGTTAATAATCCCTTCACCATCTAAACAACAAGGAATAACCGTTCCGTTCGCTAAAATACCAGCTTGATTTCGAAGCCCATGACAGAATCCTTTTCCATCATCCTCTTCTTCATGCAATGCTGGCCACTGGAATTCATAGTCTTGATTAATAAAGACACGTTCCGCAATTTTTATACCTTTTCCTGGTGTAAGCTTCTCTTCAATTTGATAAGATAAATTAAACTCATTTTCAATGATAGATAATAACTCTCTATTCTTCTGGATTTCAGCATTTGTTTTATTATCCTGCGTTAAGTTCCATAATCTAAGTGAAACGATTAAATCCGATTGACTTGTCGCCTCTCTAATGAAGGAAAGTATACTTCTTACATACCCCTCTTTGTCTTGTGAACCTGGGTGCCCATCAAAACTATGCAGTGAAAAATTCATTTGTCTTAAAGCAGGCTTATTTAACAATCTATGCCTTCTCTTATTAATTAACGTTCCGTTCGTTGTAATATTAACTTTAAACCCTTTTTCATGGCTTAAATCTAACAATTGATCTATTTTTGGATGCAGCAACGGCTCACCCTTCACGTGCAAATAAATGTAGTCTGTGTGTGGTTTAATTTGGTCTAATCTTTTCGCAAAATCCTCCACAGAAATGAATTGCTTCTGTCTTTCCGTCGGCGGACAAAAGCTGCACGCAAGATTACATACACTCGTAATCTCCAAGTAAAATTTCTTAAACTTCTTCACCTTTAACTCCTCACTTCTATGACTACTTATACTTTTTCCTCTTCATATTACAGCATACTTTTTTAGAAATAGAAACATACTTATTTTAGGAAATATAGAAAACGGCCACATCTGTAGCCGTTTGAATGTACTATTACTATTTATGATACGGTTCTCCACGATTAATCCGAAACGCCCTATACACTTGCTCAAGCAATACTAATCGCATTAATTGATGTGGTAACGTCATCTTTGAAAAAGAAAGAGATTCATTTGAACGCTTCATTACTTCTGAACTTAGTCCAAGTGATCCGCCAATTACAAAGGCAACTTTACTCTTCCCATATGTAGCAAGACGATCTAAGCTTACTGCAAATTCTTCTGATGATTTTTGCTTTCCTTCTATCGCTAACGCAATGACATGCGTATCATCAGAAATTTTATCTAGTATACGTATACCTTCTTTTTCTTTTACAATTAACATTTCTGCTTCACTTAAATTTTCTGGTGCCTTTTCATCTGGCAATTCAATTACTTCTACTTTTGCGTATGCAGATAATCGTTTTAAGTATTCTGCTATACCTTGTTTTAAATATTTTTCTTTTAATTTCCCAATTGAAATAATCGAGATATTCACACGTATTCCCCACCTTACAAACATGTTATCCACATAACTTATCCACATATCCACAATTGTTACCCACATATTGTGTGAGAATCTGTGTTCGATACAACATATGTCGCCTCATTTTGACAAAATTCACATGTTTTTTTCTCTTTTTCTGAGTTATCCACATTGTTAATAACTGGCGCGACTTCACACTCATCCACAATAATATCTAAAGCTAATTCAACATGTTCTAAACAACAAGGTAAGTTCATATTCTTCACCTCACTTTTCTACAATAGAAAACAGGAGGTAGGCCCTCCTGTTTTTAATACTTTTGAATGCCTAGTTTAACCGTTGTTGTTGCTCGTTTTGTACCACGATAAAACGTAAGAGTCATTTTATCATTAATTTTTTTATCATATAAGGCCGTACGGAATCCGATAATATCGCGAACTGGTTTCCCATCTACTGCTACAATCACATCGTGTTCTCGCAAACCAGCATCTGTACCTGGCGAAGGGCTTTTCACATCTAAAATGCAAACTCCCTCTGTTACATTGCCTGGTAAATGCAATGTTTTTGACCAATAGTAGTTTGGAATTTCATTTAATGATCTCAGTTCAATTCCAACATACGGTCTTCTTACTTTTCCGTACTTCTCTAATTCATTCATAATTGGAACAGCTCTAGTAACAGGAATAGCTAGCCCAATTCCTTCTACTTCTTTTGCCGCAATTTTCATTGAGTTAATACCAATTAATTGGCCTGCTGCGTTTACAAGCGCACCACCACTATTACCCGGATTAATTGCTGCGTCTGTTTGCAATACTTCTACTTGCCAATCATAATGTCCATCTTGATCTAAATCTACAGGGACAATACGCTCATTAGCCGAGATAATACCTTGTGTGACGGTTCCAGAAAATTGGAGCCCGAGCGGGTTTCCAATCGCAATGACTGGTTCTCCTCTACGAACAGTATTAGAATCGCCAATCTCAATTACTTTTTTCACATGCTTTGCATCTATTTCTAGTACAGCCAAATCTGTGACCACATCGGTTCCTAATACCTTTCCAGGAACCTTCTTACCATCACTTAAACTTACTTCAATACGATTTGCTCCAGCAACAACATGATTATTCGTTACAATGTAAGCTTGACCATCTGTCTTCTTATAAATTACACCTGATCCCGTACCTGCTTCTGAATCTGCCTCTGAAAAATTATCTCGTTGAATATTAATAACTCCAACAACAGCTTCAGACGCACGATCAACAGCATCCACAAAACTAATTTGTTTAATGCCTTGAGCTTCCGCCATATTACTTCCACTTGCTTCAGCTTGCGGAAACGCGTCCGTATCATTTGAAAATAAAGGAGCTCCAAATGCAAATAAAGAAGCTCCTACAATTGTTCCTGCTATGCTAGAAATAACAATACCTTTATGCTTCTTTTTTCTTGCACGTTTCATACGATAATTTTCTTCATCAATAAAGGACATATTTGTTCACCTATCTTCCTGAAAACAACTATATTCACCTTTATTGTTTACTAAAATGAAGAATTATACGTATTGAATTTTTGTCGGCATTTTTGGATCTGTATCGTGAATTTCAAAGGCTTCGCCCACTCCAAATCCCTTTTCCTCTAATACTTGTGATACTGACATACGCGCTAGTTCTTTCATGTTATTATCTAAACTTAAATGGGCTAAATAAATATGTTTTGTCTCATCTGTAATTACATCCGCCATTGCTAATGCAGCATCTTCATTACAAACGTGCCCCACATCACTTAAAATACGTCGTTTAATACTCCATGGATAACGTCCCATACGAAGCATTTCTACGTCATGATTACTTTCAAATACGAAAGCATTAGCTCCCTTAATAACACCTTTCATACGGTCACTCACGTACCCTGTATCTGTAATAAGGGCTAATTTTCTATTATTGTTATGAAAAGCATAGAACATCGGCTCTGCCGCATCATGAGACACCCCAAATGACTCGACCTCAATATCACCAAATGTTTTCACATCCCCAACTGAGAAAATAAACTTTTGCTCAGTTGGGATATTTCCTATTAAGTGTTCCATTGCATTCCATGTTTTCTCATTTGCATAAACAGGTAAATCATATTTACGTGCCAATACACCTAAGCCTTTAATATGGTCACTATGTTCATGTGTTACAAGAATACCCGATACATCATTTATATTTAATTCTGCCTGTTTAAATAAAGCCTCTGTTGCTTTACCACTTAAACCTGCATCGACAAGTAACTTCTTTTCATCTGTTCCTACATATAGCATATTCCCTGTACTTCCACTTGCAAGTACGCTAAAATGCAAACCCATTCTTTCTCACTCCAGTATGTTCATCAACCACTTGATTTTCCTTTTCCCCTAATTCCATAACTTGTCCTTCAATTGCATTTACAAAGAAGTCCTGCTTCTGCTCCGTCTTTAAGTTCCACGTTGGAGCAAGTACTTGGTTATTAGAAGTAGATGCGGTAAGGTTGGCATAACCAATTTGCGCTTCTTTTACATGTGTATTCCCATGAATTTTATTTTTTAAATACAGATTTTCTAAAGCGGTTTGGGCAGTAATAATTTCTTGCTGTTTCGTTTTTTCACTTTCGCCCATTTCTTTTAAATCTGTTAACATCGTCTGCGTGTACGACACAAGTTCATTTTTCTCATTTAATTCCACAACAATCATCGCCTGATCGTTATAGAAAATAGGCTTATCTTTATATTTTTGGAAGAAGTAAATTTTAGAATCTTTCATCGCTCCAAACTCATACTTTTGTCCATCCAATACATAGTTCTTCAAAAAATCATTATACTTATCTTTTGATAACGATTTTGTATTTAAAAAGGGCTCTTTTAGCTTACTTTCTATCTTGTACATATTTTGTATATGCGCCGTTTGATTTTTTAAAGACTGTATGTCTTCTTCTTTAAATGCCTTGTTTTCAGCCCTAATAAATGACTCTTTTTTCGGTTCTTTAGGGAAATTACCCATAGTAATTTTGTTTGCTTTTAATTCTTGATCTATCTTTGTTTCTGCAATAAGCTCCAATTGATTACTATCTTGCTTTTGAATGAATTGAAAAATGAGAAAGAGGTCCAAAACAAAAAAGGTCACAATAAATATGGTTTTAATCCGATCCCAATCCATTTAGTCCCCCCTCATTCCACTCATATATTTTTTGTTTGCCAGCTTCATCTTCAACAAACTTTACATACCAAATTGGCTGTAGTCGCGCTACTTGCCCATCTAGTGATAATTTGTATCCAATCCCAATGTCTTTAATGGATCTTTTATCTACCGCGGCATTATTTTCTAAGGATGCTATTACAACATGACCTGACGGAAGAGTAACCTTCTGCTCTATACCTTTCGTATTTAAAGAAAGCAACGGTCTTTCATATTCCATTACTTCTTCTGATCCCCATACTTGTCTCAATTCAGCTAATCCATCAGTATTGAATACGGGATATCCATCTTCCTGTAAGCGGAATACTGTCTGTCCTTTATTCATATAGTCCAAACGATATGAATCCAAACTCCCACTGTGACCATTTACAAAATCAAAACTTTTTTGTAAAAGCATTAAATTATCTGGCTTTTTCTCACTTAAAACAGAAGAATTTTTATACTTTAGCATATGCTGATCATTTTCAATCTCCATAGACCTAATACCATCTGTAAATATTTCTTTCGATCCCTCGATAATAGGGCTTAAATAACGTGGGTCACTAAAAAGAGCATTCTTAAATGTATCAACCGCCAAATTAGATGAAATATATGTTATATTACTTAATTCTGTCGTTCCATCTGGTAAAAATAGCTTTTTCATATCATTAATTTGATAGTCAAAATAAGGTTTCGCTGATACTATAAATTGATTTTGTACATTTACAATATCTTTTAAATACACACCACTTAATTTTGCTTCATATATTCTAGAGTTATCACCATCGGAAACAAAATTAATTTTAATTTCTTGATCCCTACTTCTAGAAGGGTCAAGAATAATTCGATTAAAGTGTTTAGGCTTATCTATACTCTTTTCTTTCATACTAAACATAGATTTAACTGCATCAAATGGGATGTTGGTAGGGAAAATAAGTTCAATTTTCCCTTCACCATGCACATAAGAAAGAAAGTCAGCCTTAGCAATCGATATCTCTTTGAACTCATGTAATTCCCCTGCTTCCAAAGTTCTATAGATTGATTCTATATCTCCCTCTCTTTTGCTCCCGTAATGATTTTTATCTTTATGCACAATGATAGAAGTAGGGCGGACAACATCAGCGATTTTCGTTTGAGTATTTCCCTCATTCCCCTGTACAAATTTTGCGTTTTGCATAGATGTGGAATCTGGCACATACGTCCATAAGTTAAAAGTAAGAAATAGACTAATTACAACTAAATTAATTAAAACTATCGTTTTAACATTCTCCATACTCATTCCCATTCGTCCTCTTCATCTGCTGCCATAGGCAATGTGAAATAAATCGTTGTCCCTTTTCCTTCCTCACTCTTTGCCCAAATCGAGCCACCATGTGCCTCAATCATTTCTTTCGCAATTGCTAATCCAAGTCCTGTACCGCCCATTTGTCTTGAACGTGCTTTATCTACGCGATAAAAACGTTCAAAGATTTTATCGACGTTTTCTTTCGGAATACCCATTCCTTGATCACTTACACTAATCTCCAATAATTCTCCGCGATCACGTAAACGATATGTTACTGTTCCACCTTCTGGTGAATACTTTAATGCATTCGAAATAATGTTATACAATACTTGCGTAATTTTATCCGTATCCATATCAATAAATCGAGATTTTTTAGAGAAAGATCGTTTGAAGCTTACGTTTTGCTCTTTAGACATTTCAAAACGATCAATAATGTTATTAAAGAAGTCAGTAAAGTCGACCCATTCTTTCATTAAACGATGTTCTGTACTATCGAGTTTAGATAGTTGCAATAACGCATTTACAAGTCTAATCATTCTTTCTGTTTCTTCTTGTGTAACTGTTAAAAACTGTGGTGCAATATTTGGATCTTGCCACGCACCGTCTGTAAGTGCCTCTAAGTAACTGCGCATTGTCGTTAATGGCGTTCTTAATTCATGAGAGACGTTTGCTACAAACTCGCGGCGTTCTCTTTCTATACGCTCCTGCTCAGTCACATCATATAATACGGCAATTAAACCATTTGCTTTCCCTGTCTCTTTTTGAATAACAGAGAAACTAGCGCGTAAAATATATGGCTCATTTCTCGTACTAAAATCTAATAAAACAGAATCCGGCTCTTCGTATAAATGATCGAGTGTAAATTCTTCTTGTATTCCCAATACTTCTAAAACAGATTGATCGAGCGCCGTTTCACGCGAAACATTTAGCATCTTTTCCGCAGGATCATTTAATAAAATAATGTCCCCTTTTCGGTCAGTAGCAATTACTCCATCTGTCATATGTGATAATACGGATGACAATTTACGTCTTTCACTTTCTGTTGAAGAACGAGCTTGTTGTAATTTTTTTGATAAATTATTGAAAGATAATGCTAATTGTCCAATTTCATCATGGCTATGCACTTTTACTTTTCTTGAATAGTTTCCTTTTGCCATTTCAATTGCTTGTCTTCGCATATCAGAGATTGGTCTCGTAATCGTTTGAGCTAACAAAATTCCAAGTACAGCTGTTACGAGTAATGCAATAACGGTTCCGGTCGCAAAGATTTGATTAATATCCTTCATCTGCTTATAAACATCTTCCATGGATGCAACAACGTAAATAGCACCAAGTGCATCTTTGTTATTATCATCCATAATAGGAGTAATCATAACTTGTACACGATGACCTGTACGACCATCCTTCTCAATTTTTACTTCTGGTTTTTTTTGTACCAATACCCGCTGAACAGCTATATCAGTTGACGTTCTATTTACCTTGTTTTGCTTTGACTCATCTGAAATAGCGAGCAGCTTTCTATTCGCATCAAATACACTTACCTCTTGAATATCCTTCTTTCGATCAGAGGCAAATTTTCGAATGGAAGTTTTAATCGTTTCACCTGTTGATTCTGTCTCTGCTTTTGTATAACTTTTTTTAAACTCTTGTTTCAAGTTATACGATAATAAGTTCGTTTGTTGCGTTAAAGAATCTCTAAAACCTTGTACAAGACTCTTTTCTAACTCTCTTACGAAATATACCCCAATAACTTGCATAGCTATCAATATTAATAGCATATATATGAGTACAAATTTTAAATGAATAGATTGAAAAAAACCGACTTTCTTCATATACTATTCCTGCTCTGGGTCACGCAAGTAATACCCTACTCCACGTCTAGTGACAATTAATGTAGGATGACTTGGATTATCTTCAATTTTTTCACGCAGACGACGTACTGTTACATCCACTGTACGTACATCTCCAAAATAGTCATAACCCCAAACTGTTTGCAATAAATGTTCGCGTGTCATAACTTGTCCTAAATGTTTTGCTAAATAATGTAATAGCTCAAATTCACGGTGTGTAAGCTCAATATTTTCCTCACGTTTCGTTACACTATACGCATTTGGATTGATAACAATTGGTCCAATAACCATTTCCGTATTTTCTTCTTTTTCTGCCGCACCACCTTGCTGATGACGACGTAAATTCGCCTTCACGCGAGCAAGTAATTCCCTCGTACTAAATGGCTTCGTTACATAATCATCTGCGCCAAGCTCAAGTCCTAATACTTTATCAATTTCAGAATCCTTCGCTGTAAGCATAATAATCGGCATTTCTGAGCTTTTACGTATTTCACGGCAAACCTCTAAGCCATCCTTACCTGGTAGCATAATATCTAATAAAACCATATCTGGCTGTTCTTCAGTCGCTTTTTCAATTGCTTCATCACCATCGTGCGCCATTACAATTTCAAAACCTTCTTTTTCTAGGTTGAACTTCAAAATATCTGCAATCGGCTTTTCATCATCAACTACTAAAATTTTCTTTCCCATCATCGTCTATTTCCTCCTTATAAAGTGAAACTTTAATCAGCCCTCACCAATCGGGCTTTTACGGGCAGCTCGCTTCCCACCTAACTTCTTTGCTTTCGCTGAATTTTAAGGTGGGGGTCTTACTGCCCGGTAAATAACAGGGTAAAAATATGGCCAATATCCTTAAACACATTGATGTCTACATAGTATGTCCCTATATGACCGCATCTTTTGCTTAAGTACTTTCTACTCTATTCTCACAGACTCATGTATAATCCACTTTTACACGGAATCCTATACGATCTATAGAAAAACCTCTAGCTTCAACTGCTAGAGGCTCCTCATTCTATTTTAAAATAACTACTCAATTTTGTAAAATTACACAAATAAAAAGGATATTAAGTGGGCCCACTTAATATCCTGAGAGTGGCTCGGGACGGAATCGAACCGCCGACACGAGGATTTTCAGTCCTCTGCTCTACCGACTGAGCTACCGAGCCAAAACTATATATAAAACCACTAATGGTGGTATAAACAAAAGTGGCGGTCCCGACCGGGGTCGAACCGGCGATCTCCTGCGTGACAGGCAGGCATGTTAACCACTACACCACGGGACCAAAAATGAACATAAAAAAACATGACCCGTACGGGATTCGAACCCGTGTTACCGCCGTGAAAGGGCGGTGTCTTAACCACTTGACCAACGGGCCACGAAAAATAAAATGGTGAGCCATGAAGGACTCGAACCTTCGACCCTCTGATTAAAAGTCAGATGCTCTACCAACTGAGCTAATGGCTCATACTCACCAACGTCATATTTTCGTGACGACAAGATGTATCATAACATGTTTTATTTATTTTTTGCAATACCTTTTTTTATTTTTTATAAAAAACAAGAAAAAACTCATGCGGACATGAGTTTTTTCTTAAAAATATCAATTAAGCTTCGTATACGTTACGAACGATATTCGTTTGGTTACGATCTGGTCCAACTGAGAACATAGATAATTGAATTCCTGTTAACTCAGAAACACGTTCTACGTATTTTCTTGCATTCTCAGGAAGTTCGTCTAATGATCTTACACCAGTAATATCTTCTGTCCAACCTGGAAGCTCTTCGTATACAGGCTCACATTTCGCTAAAATGTTTAAGTTTGCTGGAACTTCATCGATAACTTCGCCATTGTATTTGTAAGCAACACAAATCTTAAGAGTTGGAATACCAGTTAGAACGTCGATAGAGTTTAATGATAAATCTGTTAAACCACTAACACGACGCGCATGTCTTACAACAACGCTATCAAACCAACCTACGCGGCGTGGACGACCAGTTGTCGTTCCATACTCACGACCAACTTCACGAATTTGATGACCAATTTCATCATGAAGCTCAGTAGGGAACGGACCATCACCTACGCGGCTTGTATATGCTTTACATACACCTACAACGCGAGTAACTTTTGCAGGGCCAACTCCAGTTCCAACTGTTACACCACCAGCAATTGGGTTAGAAGATGTAACGAACGGATACGTACCGTGGTCGATATCAAGCATAACACCTTGTGCACCTTCAAATAATACACGGTGATTATTATCTAATGCATCATTTAATACAACAGACGTATCACACACATATTGCGCGATTTGTTGTCCGTACTCGAAGTACTCTTCGAAGATTTCTTCTACACTGAAACCTTCTGTATCGTACATTTTTTCAAACAAACGATTTTTTTGTGCTAAATTGCGCTCAAGCTTCTCTTTAAATGCTTCACGGTCTAAAAGATCAGCCATACGAATACCAATACGAGCAGCTTTGTCCATGTATGCAGGACCGATACCTTTTTTCGTTGTACCGATTTTGTTATCACCTTTACTTGCTTCTTCTAACTCATCTTGTTTTAAGTGATAAGGCAAAATAACGTGCGCACGGTTACTTACGCGTAAATTATCAGTACTTACACCACGATCGTGTAAGTATTTTAACTCTTCAAGTAATGCTTTCGGATCTACTACTAAGCCGTTTCCGATTACACAAATTTTCTCTTTATAGAAAATACCAGATGGAATTAAGTGTAATTTATATTTAACTCCGCCAAAAACAATTGTATGTCCTGCGTTATTTCCACCTTGATATCTTGCAACTACTTCCGCATGCTCAGAAAGAAAATCAGTGATTTTACCTTTTCCTTCGTCGCCCCATTGTGTTCCTACAACTACTACTGAAGACATTATTAAAGCACCTCCGCAATTTTCAAACGATCTATTCAAACAATATAATTGTACCAAAACCGAAAAAGAAGTCAACCAAAAAGCGAACATTTTTTTATCAAAAAACTTTTTCGTTCGTAAGAATTATATTTTCACACTATGAAAGCCTTATCTTTTCTATAAAAAAAAAGAAACACATCTTATTATAAGAAATGCGTTTCTTTTTTATACTATCGTTATGCCGGCGGCGCATGTCCATCTTCGAAACGACGTTCTAAGTTAACGAACTTATTGAACTCTTTAACGAATGCGAGCTCTACTGAGCCTACTGGACCATTACGCTGCTTTGCAATAATAATTTCAATCGTATTTTTATTTTCCGTTTCTCGGTCATAGTAATCTTCACGATATAGGAAGGCTACGATATCGGCATCCTGCTCGATACTTCCCGATTCACGAATATCAGACATCATCGGACGTTTATCTTGACGAGATTCTACACCACGAGATAACTGTGACAAGGCAATAACAGGAACTTGTAATTCACGCGCAATCCCTTTTAGTGTACGAGAAATCTCAGATACTTCCTGCTGACGGTTCTCCCCTGATTTCCCACTTCCTTGAATAAGCTGTAAGTAGTCAATCAAGATCATACCAAGACCCTGTTCTTGTTTTAATCTACGACATTTTGCTCGAATCTCATTTACTTTAATCCCCGGCGTATCATCAATATAAATACCAGCATTAGAAAGGCTACCCATTGCCATCGTTAATTTCGCCCAATCATCAGAAGTTAACGATCCGGTACGAAGTCTTTGTGCATCAATATTCCCTTCTGCACAAAGCATACGCATAACAAGCTGATCAGCACCCATCTCTAGACTAAAAATCGCTACATTTTCATCCGTTTTCGTTGCTACGTTTTGTGCGATATTTAATGAAAATGCCGTTTTACCTACCGACGGACGTGCCGCCACGATGATTAAATCATTTCGCTGGAATCCTGCCGTCATCTTATCTAATTCAGTAAATCCAGTCGGTATCCCGGTCACTTCACCTTTTTGATTATGCAAAAGTTCGATTTTATCGTAAGCATCTACAAGAACGTCTTTAATATTTTGGAATGCTTTCGCATTCGTCTGATGAGATACTTCTAATATTTTTTTCTCAGCCTCATTTAAAAGACCATCCACATCATCTTCTCTCTCATATCCATCAGACACAATATGAGTCGCCGTTCGAATTAAACGACGTAACAGTGCTTTTTCAGCGATGATTCTTGCATAATACTCTACGTTAGCAGCAGTTGGAACAACTTCTGCTAATTCTGCTAAGTAAGAAACCCCACCAACTTCTTCTAGTAATCCTTGATCAGCCATTGCTGACGTCATCATTACTAAGTCAATTGGCTCCCCCTTATCAGATAGCCCAAGCATGACTTCAAAAATCTTTTGATGTTTCGTTCGATAAAATGAGTCAGGTACTAATAGTTCCGATGCCGATGTTAACGCATCCTGATCAATCAATATAGCACCTAAGACTGCCTGCTCAGCTTCTATATTATGCGGAGGGGTACGATCAGCCATTACATCACTCATACGCAATCCTCCTTGCTTAACTTAGTTTTATTGTTCACTAACATGAACTTTTACTGTTGCTGTTACTTGCGGATGCAATTTCACAGTAACGTTTGTATAGCCTAAGGCACGAATTGCATCATCCATTTCAAATTTACGCTTATCAAGTTTAATATTGTGAGATTTTTGCATTGCATCTACGATTTGTTTACTTGTGATTGAACCGAAGAGACGGCCACCTTCTCCAGATTTAGCCTTTAATTCTACAGTTAATTTCTCTAACGTTTCTTTTAATTGTTTTGCATTTTCAAGCTCTGCTGCTGCATCTTTTTCTTCTTTGCGCTTTTGAGCTTCTAAAGTTTTCATACTGCTATTCGTCGCTTCAGCAGCTAATCCTTGTTTTAGTAAGAAGTTATTTGCATAACCATCTGGTACGTTTTTTACTTCCCCTTTTTTCCCTTTACCTTTTACGTCTTTTAGAAAAATTACTTTCATGATTGTGTGCCTCCCTGTAAATAGTCATCAATAACAAATCGAAGCTTCTCCTCAGCTTCATCTACTGTAACATTTTTCATTTGTGTGGCTGCATTCGTTAAATGCCCGCCACCACCTAAGTTTTCCATAATTAGCTGCACATTCACTTCACCTAAAGACCTGCCGCTAATTCCAATGAAATTCTCGCCACGTTTTGCAATAACAAATGATGCAATAATTCCTGTCATTGTTAATAATGTGTCCGCTGATTGCGCAATAAGCACTTGATCGTAGTAATCATCGCTATCAACTTTTGCAATCGCAATTCCATTTTTATAAATGTACGCATTTTTAATAGCTTTTGCAACCCGTAAATACTGATCCATATCTTCTTTTAAAAGCTCTTGTACAAGTACAGTATCTGCACCGTGTGAGCGTAAATAAGAAGCAGCATCAAACGTACGAGCACCTGTCCGGAATGTAAAGCTTTTCGTATCAACAATAATACCTGCTAATAATGCTGTTGCTTCTAACATTGTCATTTTTAAATTTTTCGGTTGGTATTCAAGTAATTCCGTAACAAGTTCCGCCGTGGAAGAAGCGTATGGCTCCATGTAAACAAGCAATGGATCTTCAATAAAATCTTCTCCTCGGCGATGATGGTCAATAACAACTACATTTTCAATTTTGCGTAACAGCTTTTCTTCCATCACCATTGAAGGCTTATGCGTATCAACAACAACAAGTAATGAATCATCATTTGCAAATTCCATCGCTTGTTCTGGTGTAATAAAGTGAGACCATAACTCTTCATTTTGTTTCACTTTATCCATTAAACGCTTAATTCCCTTATCAGAATCATTTTCATCGAGCACAATATATCCTTTGCGCTCATTTAATTGCGCTACCTTTAAAATACCAATCGCAGCACCAATTGCGTCCATATCAGGAGCCCTATGCCCCATTATAATGACATTGCTACTTTCTAATACTAAATCCTTTAATGCATGCGAAATCACTCTGGCACGTACACGAGTACGTTTTTCCACCGGATTTGTCTTACCACCATAAAACTTAACTTTACCTGTCGCTTGTTTAATAGCTACTTGATCTCCACCACGCCCAAGCGCAAGGTCTAGACCTGATTGAGCCATCGCCCCAAGCTCGGATAAAGGTAAATCACCTGATCCAACACCTACACTTAATGTAAGTGGTATATTCCTTTTGGATGTTTCTTCACGTACTTGGTCTAGAATACTAAATTTCCCTTTCTCCATCTGCGCTAAAATACTTTCATTTAGTACAACGAAGAATCTTTCCGAAGATGCACGTTTTAAATATGCCCCATACTTAACGGCCCATTCATTTAGACGGGATGTCACAAGACTTGTTATATTCGTACGTAATTGATCATCTAATCCTTGTGTAACTTCATCATAATTATCTAAATAAATGACAGCTAAAACAGTACGTTGATCCTCGTACATCTTTTCAATCTCTGTTTGTTCTGTTACATCAAAGAAATAAATTAACTTTTCTTCTTTCCTTACAAAGACACGAAACTTTCGATTATTTAAAGAGACTATATCATCGGATGTTTCTCCCTTAATAAAAAGAAGTAACGTTTCTGATACATCATAAAGGTGCCATCCAGCTAATGCATGCTGCCCCAGACATGAAGATAAATAAGGATTTGCCCAATCAATCCCATAATCCTTATTGTATAACAAAATACCAATCGGCATCTGGTTAAATGCCTCATTACTCACTTTCTTTACCCTTGTAATCATATCTGTCGTATGTTTTTCAAAATTCTTTTGGAAAGTAAGTTCAAATCGTACAACAACAAAAAGGACGATACAAAAAATAAAGAAGGAGACTATCCCCATTAGTAAATGAAAATAACAGAGGATTGAAATGAGCACAAACACAAAAAATGCCAATACGTAAACAGGATATAAAAACCACTGTTTCTTATAAAATTCAGGCATGTATACAACTCCTATAAAGTAAAACTAACTTATCTTCCAGTTAGTAATACAGATTAAAATAGTATAAGGAATATTATTTTATCCTCCTATTTTAGAACGCAATGAAATCCCTAAATCAATTATACCTAAGATTGTCACAAGAGGAAACAGCATCGGGATAAACATGCAGGCGATAAAACTAATAATAGGAACCCCTTTCGTAAAACCTTTGCTATGCGCCAGAAAAGCGATAAACGTCAAACCTTGCAGCACGAGTAGTAAAGCAAATATGACATATAGGTTAGAAAATACCATATGTAAATATGATGTCGGTTCTACTTTTATAAAAGTTGATAGCAAAATAAATACAACGTAATACCAAACAATACTCTTTGGTAATTGTATATCTTTGAACTTAGGCCAAGGTATAACATCATGCTTTAGCTTTCTTAAAGCACTACCTGATATTATTATGGTAATCCAAGAAAGACATACAGAAACCATCACAAGTATACTCGGGAATACCGCTTGTAATATATCATTCATTTGTACAAATAACTCTTTTTGCTCTTTACTAATCGGCATACCAGCAACACTTGCTATCTTTTCACTTTGCACTATGCTTTTATTAAACATATTTTGTATTTGCTTTATAAAATCTATGTTAAAAAACTTTATACTGGCAACATAAATTAGCATAATACTGATTAAGTATGCAAGTGAACCGGTTATTAAAATCTCCAATGGCTTTCTTTGTTTTTTATACATGCACCCTAAAACAATACCCATCAACCCAAATACGACCGTCTTTACTAGACCTATCGGCTGACTTACAAAAACAGCAATTAAAAATGCAGCCGTAAAAATTACAAATGCATTCGATAATTTATATCTTATCGTTAACAATATAAATGGCAACGGCAACGCAAACGTTACAACTGTGCCTAAAATTGGAACATACATAGATATAAGCAATAACATTGCATATATTGCTAACAACGCCGCACCTTCAGTAATAAATTTCGTATTCCTCATCATCTAACCTCTCTTTCAAAAAAGAAAAGCATAGCAAAATGCACAGTAGAGTCCGACTCTACTGTGCATTTCATACGCTATTATTCACCAACATATGGTAAAAGTGCCATTTGACGAGCACGTTTAATTGCAACTGTAAGTTTGCGTTGGTATTTTGCGCTTGTTCCTGTTACACGACGAGGTAAAATTTTACCACGCTCAGAAACGAAACGTTTTAATAAATCAACATCTTTATAATCGATGCGAGTGATGCCGTTAGCTGTGAAGAAACACACCTTACGACGTTTCGCACGTCCACCTTTGCGTCCTGCCATGTCTATTTCCCTCCATTCTTTGTTAAAACTAACAAATTTACTGTATTAGAACGGTAAATCGTCGTCGGAAATGTCGATCGGTTGACCTACATTTGAAAATGGATCGTCATTCTTCGTAAATCCAGAGTTTCCTTGGTTACCTTGGTTGCCTGAATTACTAGATTGACCAAATGGGTTAGAGCTTTGGTTACCGAAACCAGCTCCTGATGGTTGCTGATTAAATGAACCACGTTGCTCCCCACCGCCATTACGCGGCTCTAAAAATTGTACGCTTTCCGCAAGAACTTCTGTTACATATACACGTTTACCATCTTGTCCCTCGTAATTACGAGTTTGAAGACGCCCATCTACGCCTGCTAAGCTACCTTTTTTCAAATAATTTGCTACGTTTTCTGCTTGTTTACGCCATATTACACAATTAATAAAGTCAGCTTCACGCTCACCTTGTTGATTCGCAAATGCGCGATTCACAGCTAACGTAAAAGTAGCTACTGCAACACCATTGGGCGTGTAACGTAAGTCAGGGTCCTTAGTTAAACGACCAACGAGGATAACACGATTCATCAATCGAACCACTCTCCCTTATATATCAATTATTTTTCTTCTTCTTTAACAACGATATGACGAAGGATATCTTCGTTGATCTTAGCTAAACGATCGAATTCGTTAATCGCTTCTGCGTTAGCATTCACGTTTAAGATCATGTAGAAACCTTCACGTAAGTCGTTGATTTCGTAAGCTAAACGACGCTTACCCCACTCTTTCGTGTTAATGATTTCTGCACCATTGTTTGTTAAAACACCTGCAAAACGTTCAACTAAAGCTTTTTGAGCTTCTTCTTCAACGCCAGGACGAATGATGTACATAATTTCGTACTTTCTCATTACACTTTCACCTCCTTTTGGTCTAAACGGCCCGTAATGGGCAAGGAGCAATTAATTTATAGTAATTACTCACGAGTTTAGATTATATCATAGTAAGTTAGATGAATCAACTCACCCATACATAAAAAACTTGGCAAACACATAATATATTTGCCAAGTTCATATCTTTATTTTTCCTAGGAAATATTAAATTAAACGTTGAAACGGAAATGCATAACGTCTCCGTCTTTTACGATATACTCTTTTCCTTCTAAACGAACTTTACCAGCTTCTTTTGCAGCTGTCATAGAACCGTTTGTCATTAGGTCTTCGTAAGAAACTGTTTCTGCACGAATAAATCCACGCTCAAAGTCTGTATGAATTACGCCGGCACATTGTGGTGCTTTCATACCTTGTTTAAACGTCCATGCACGTACTTCTTGCACACCTGCTGTGAAGTAAGTAGCAAGTCCTAATAAATCATATGCAGCACGAATTAATTGATCTAAACCAGATTCCTCAATGCCCAGTTCTTCAAGGAAGACTTTTTTCTCTTCCTCGTCTAGCTCAGCAATTTCTGATTCGATTTTTGCACATACAACGATTACTTGAGAATTTTCATTTGCAGCAAATTCTTTTACCATTTGTACGTATTTGTTTTCAGAAGGATCGATAACATCGTCCTCGCTTACGTTTGCTACGTATAACATTTCTTTCGTTGTCAGTAAATGAAGACCTTTAACAATCTTCATTTGCTCTTCTGTAAATTCAACAGTACGAGCTGGTTTACCCTCTTCAAAAGCTTCTTTTAAACGTACTAAAATTTCATGCTCATATACTGCTTCTTTATCCTTTTGTCTTGCTAATTTCGCAACACGTTCGATACGTTTATCAACAGATTCTAAGTCTGCTAAGATTAGCTCTAAGTTGATTGTTTCAATATCATCAATTGGGTCTACTTTACCTGAAACATGCGTAATATTTTCGTCTTCAAAACAACGAACAACTTGGCAAATTGCATCTACTTGGCGAATGTGAGATAAGAATTTATTTCCTAAACCTTCACCTTTACTCGCACCTTTTACGATACCTGCAATATCAGTAAACTCAAATACAGTCGGAACAGTTTTTTTCGGTTCTACTAATTCCGTTAATTTATTTAAACGCTCATCTGGTACTTCTACAATTCCTACGTTTGGATCAATTGTACAGAATGGATAGTTTGCAGATTCTGCTCCTGCTTGTGTAATTGCATTAAATAAAGTGGACTTCCCTACGTTAGGTAATCCAACAATCCCAGCCGTTAATCCCATATTTTTCACTCCTATGTCTCAATCTTTCATCATTATAGATAGTAACGAAAAAAATGACAAGTTTCCTCCAAACGAAAAAAAGTAACAGCTACCCACTGTAACTGTTACTTTCTCTCTATTCTTCGTGCTTCACAAGTATTTTTTTCACCTTACGATCAAACTCTCTTCGAGGAATCATTACTGAATGGTCACATCCCTCGCACTTAATGCGGATATCCATTCCCATACGAATAATCTTCCAACGATTCTCCCCACATGGGTGGGCTTTCTTCATTTCCACAACATCGTACAAGTTATACTGCTTTTGCTCCATTCTCCAAACCCCTCTCCATATTAAATTGCTTTTCCACTCACTAACTCTTCACGATTATATAAAACCATACGTGGATATGGAATTTCAATACCATGTAAATCTAGACGATTTTTAATTTCTTTACGAAGTGCCCTTGCAATAACTGCATGTTGCATCGGCTCTACTTCTGCAATAACACGTAATATAACTTCTGATGCAGCTAATGTTTGCACGCCTAATAACTGAGGCGTTGTTACCATTTGCTCATATTGTGCAGGTAATTCTTCTAATAATTCTTCAATGACTTGCTCTGCTTTTGCTATATCAGCCTCATACGAAATAGATACGTCAACAAATGCTACACTATTACTAACTGAATAGTTGGTAACCTGAACAATACTTCCGTTTGGTAAAGTATGAATTTCACCTGTCCAACTTTTCACTTTCGTTGTACGAAGTCCAATTTCTAAAACGACACCTTCAAACTGACCAATTTTCACATAGTCACCAACTGAAAATTGATCTTCTAACAAGATAAATAACCCTGTAATAACATCTTTCACTAAACTTTGAGCACCAAATCCGACTGCTAAACCAATTACCCCAGCACCGGCTAATAAACCTGATGCATTAATATTAAACACACCTAAAATCGCAATTAACATAATGAACATAACAACGTATGCCACAATATTTTCAAGTAACTTCGCTACTGTAACTGTACGACGTTCTGAAATTTGAATTGGAGAACGACTTCCCATACGAAACGCATTTCGTACAACCGCTCTTGCAATTCGCACTACAATTGCACCAATTGTTAAAATGATACATATTTTTAATGTCGCAATTCCAATATGAGCCCAACGATCAGCATCTAATAAATACTGTTTCGTAGCATTAAACCACTTCGTTAATACATCCATGTACCTCTACCTCTCCAGCCAAAATTTCTTTTTAGTTATCCTTCTTATTGTATCAGAAGTCTCCTAATTGCTGAAAAAATTTTATGTCTTTAATTCCATTTGTTAACCGCCATGCAGGTATAAAATGGAACGAATATATATATACTAGTACTATTATTTCCGTTCTCACTTAAGTTTTACAGCAAGTACGCACTTATAGTTTTCCATTTTACTCACCATATAACATATTTTGAAAATTTATTAAAAGGATGGGTGCTTCATGAATATTGGAAGTTTTCGCTTACCTTTTTTCGAAAAAGAAACTCAAAATGTTATGCACCAAGATTTAGAAGCCTCCGAGACAATTAGTAACTTCTTACTTTCCCATATCCCTATTAAAACTCATATACCAATCATTCTCGTTTGTATCGGAACAGATCGTTCCACAGGAGATGCACTCGGTCCGTTAGTCGGTACGAAACTAGAACAAGTAGAAATTACAAACTTCCAAGTGTTCGGCACACTAGATGATCCAGTACATGCGCTAAACTTAGAGGAAAAAATTCAGAATATACAGAAAGATAATCCTACTTCATTTATAATTGCGGTTGATGCCTGTTTAGGAAAGTCTCAAAGTATCGGTTCCATCACTACCGGAATGGGACCTAGTAAACCCGGAGCTGCTATGAACAAGAAATTACCAGCAGTTGGTGATTTACATATTCATGGCATCGTAAATCTAAATGGTTTTATGGAGTTTTTCGTCCTGCAAAATACAAGATTAAGTTTAGTTATGAAAATGGCTGATGTAATTGCACAAAGCATAAAAGAAACAGACCAAAAATTATCTGTATTAAAAAAAGCAAACCATCTATAAATAATAAGATGGTTTGCTTTTTAGTTTTGCTGCGCTAATAATTCTAAAATACGATTTAAATCTTCTTTATTGAAAAATTCAATTTCGATTTTACCTTTTTCCTTTTTTGTTTCTTTAATTTTTACCTCTGTGCCAAACTTTTCTCTTAAGAACGTTTCGCGTTCTACGAAAAATATGTTTCTCTCTTTTTTTACTTGTTTTGTTTCACGTGAAACGCGTTGATTAATCTCCTGAACAATTTTCTCTAATTGACGAACATTTAATCCTTCTTTTTCAATTCGTTTCAGTAAAGATTTCAACTGCTCTTCATCTTTTATCGTAAGTAAAGTTCTCCCATGAGCCATTGAAAGTTGACCGTTTGCAATCATATCTTGCACAAAAGAAGGGAGGCTTAATAATCGCGTATAGTTTGCAATGTAAGGTCTACTCTTACCAAGACGTTTTGCTAATTGTTCTTGCGTCACATTTAGCTCATTCATTAACATTTGATATGCCATTGCTTCTTCCATTGGATTTAAATCTTCTCGTTGTAAGTTTTCAAGCAATGCAAACTCCATCATTTGCTGCTCATTTAATTGTCTTACAACGGCAGGTACTTTTTCGAGTCCCGCTTCTTTAGCAGCACGATATCTTCTTTCACCTGCAACAATTTCATATCCTTTAATACTCTTTCTAGCAATTAATGGTTGTAATATGCCGTGCTCTTTAATAGAGGCCGATAATTCCTGAATCGCCTCTTTATTAAAGTGTTTACGTGGTTGATATGGATTCGGTCTTAATTCAGTTATCGTAATCTCCTGAATTGTCTCTTCTTCTTTCACATCTAAATCAGGAAAAAACACATTGATTCCTCTTCCTAATCCTTTAGCCACCTGCAATCACTTCCTCTGCTAAATCTATATATACTTCTGCCCCTCTTGATTTAGCGTCATACTGCATAATTGGTTTCCCATGACTTGGTGCTTCACTCAAACGAACATTACGAGGGATAATCGAACGGTATACTTTATCTCTAAAGTATTTTTTCACTTCATCTATAACCTGAATCCCTAAATTTGTACGGGCATCTAACATTGTTAGCAATACGCCTTGAATTGCTAGATTTTTATTTAAGTGCTTTTGCACAAGTCGAACTGTATTTAATAGCTGACTTAACCCTTCTAGTGCGTAATATTCGCATTGAACAGGAATAATAACAGAATCTGCTGCAGTTAATGCATTAATCGTTAATAACCCTAAGGACGGGGGACAGTCGATAATAATATAATCATATTCATCTCGAACTGGCTGTAATGCCCTTTGCAAACGTACTTCCCGGGAAATAGTCGGTACCAATTCAATTTCAGCACCTGCTAATTGAATTGTAGCGGGTAGAACATCTAAGTTTTCAGTTGCGGTTTTCTGTATAACCCCTTGAACATCTGCATCTTCCACAAGAACATTGTAAATACATTGATCTAATTCGGATTTTTCAATTCCCACACCCGTCGTTGCATTTCCTTGAGCATCAATATCTACAAGAAGGACCTTTTTACCTACTTGTGCCAATCCAGCCCCTAAATTAACAGATGTTGTTGTTTTTCCAACGCCACCCTTTTGATTGGCTATAGCAATGATTTTTCCCATGATGTCACCTACTTTCAACCTTTCTATCTTATTCTAGTAACAATTACGTTTATTGTAACATGAAATAAAAGTTTTTCTTTTACGTCCTTATTAAACTTCAAAATTTATTTGTAAACTCCTTCTTCATCTAACAAGAAAATATAGTAAAAGAGACCTATCCAATAGGATCAGGTCTCTAACACACCATTATTATTTTTTCTTCGGAATTTGAATTGTAATTTGATAGTACTCGTCAAACTCTTCTTCCTCAGAATTAACATTTAAACCACTGTCAGCAACCATTTGTAATGACTGCCTAATTGTATTCATGGCAATTCTCGTATCTCGACTTACTGCTTTTTGCTTTGCCTTACGCTTCGGTTTTGCTTCCTCTAGTAATTTCGCAATTCGTTCCTCTGTTTGCTTTACATTCAGTTGTTTCTCCACAATTTCCTGTAAAACCTTCAGTTGTAATTCCTCATTCTTTAAAGGGATGAGCGCACGGGCATGGCGTTCTGTAATACTTTTTTCTAATAACGCATTTTTTATTTCTTCAGGCAACTTTAACAATCGCAACTTATTTGCGATTGTAGATTGTCCTTTTCCGAGTCTTTGTGCCAATGCTTCTTGCGTTAAATTATGTAACTCAATTAGCTTTTGATATGCCACAGCTTCCTCGATTGCTGTTAGTTCCTCACGTTGCAAGTTTTCAATTAAAGCCACAGAAGCTGTTTCTGTATCATTTAAGTTTTTTATAATTGCAGGAACCTTTTCCCACCCTAACTTTGTTGCTGCACGGAAACGCCTTTCTCCAGCAATAATCTCGTACTTCTCATCCTCATATTGCCTCACAACAATTGGCTGAATAAGTCCGTGTGTACGAATCGTTAATGCTAGTTCCTCAATACGCGCGTCATCAAAAACTGTTCGTGGTTGATAACGGTTAGGGGTAATATTTACTATCGGAATTTCTTGTATTTCTTCATATACCTTTTTATCTATTTCTTCATGGCTTTCGTCTTGTAATTCGAATTCGCTCTCTTTATCTCCAAAGCCAAATAAACGAGAAAACGTATTTTTCATACATATTCCACCACCTTTAGGCCTATTGACTATTCTCCATAAAATGTTTCCTATGAAACATTTACGTTTTCATTTATATAATTTAATCTTACGTCTAATAAGATTTATTTTTCAATAGGTAATTTATTGGGTGTTCCCGGTTTGCGTGGATATTTCTTTGGTGTCTTGCGCTTTTTCTCGATTAATAAAATATTACGTTCACTTTCTTCAAATGGTAATTGGAACGTAGACATTTCTTTTAAATCCCCGCCTAGCACCTCTAAAGCATACTTGCCATTTTCAATTTCTTCGTTTGCTGCAGCACCTTTCATTGCAATGAATGTTCCCCCAACTTTTACAAGTGGTAAACACAGCTCACTTAATACTGAAAGACGTGCGACTGCACGTGCCATTACAATGTCGTACGCTTCACGTACACCTTCTTTTTTTCCAAATGTTTCAGCACGATCATGACAAAACGCGACGTCACTCAATTCCAACTTTTGTGCTAAATGATTTAAGAAATTAATACGTTTTTGCAATGAGTCTACAATCGTCACTTTTAAATGCGGGAAACAGATTTTTAAAGGAATACTTGGGAATCCAGCTCCTGCGCCAACATCACAAATTGAGAATGGTTTTGAAAAATCGTAATAAAAAGCAGCTGTAATGGAATCAAAAAAGTGTTTTAAATATACTTCCTCTTTTTCCGTAATAGCCGTTAAATTCATTTTTTCATTCCATTCTACTAATGTTTCGAAGTAGATTTCGAACTGCTCTAACTGTCTAGAAGAGAGGGTGATACCCTTCTCTTCTAGCATAGATTGAAATTGTTCTATGTTCATCTAACAATATCTCCTTACTATTTATTGGTTCGATACTCGCGCAATTTTTCCTTGTTCAATATACACAAGTAAAATGGAAATGTCTGCTGGATTTACGCCCGATATACGTGAAGCCTGCCCCACTGAAAGTGGACGAACATCTTTCAATTTCTGTCTAGCTTCTGATGCAAGGCTAGAAATCGCATCATAATCAATATCGACAGGAATTTTTTTACTTTCCATCTTCTTCATACGCTCTACTTGCTGTAAAGATTTTTCGATATATCCTTCGTACTTAATCTGAATTTCAACTTGTTCTGTAACTTCATCACTTAATTCTACTTCACTTGGTACTAAAAGATGGATATGCTCATATGTCATCTCTGGACGACGTAATAAGTCACTTGCACGTATTCCATCTTTCAATTCACTTCCACCAATATTGCGAATTAATTCTTGAACTTCAGGACGTGGTTTAATAATAATGCTACTTAAACGTTCCTTTTCCTGTTCAATTTGTAATTTTTTATTTGTAAATCGCTCATAGCGTTCTTCTTTAATTAATCCAATTTCATGACCAATTTCAGTTAAACGAAGATCCGCATTATCATGGCGTAATAATAGACGATACTCTGCACGAGACGTTAATAAACGATATGGTTCATTCGTCCCTTTCGTTACAAGATCATCAATTAAGACACCAATATAAGCATCCTCACGACCTAAAATAACTTCTTTTTTACCTAAAGAACGACATGCTGCATTAATTCCGGCCATAAGCCCTTGTCCTGCTGCCTCTTCGTAACCAGAAGTTCCGTTAATTTGTCCTGCTGTATATAAATTTTTAATTTTTTTCGTTTCAAGTGTTGGCCATAGTTGCGTTGGCACAATTGCATCATATTCAATTGCATAACCTGTACGCATCATTTCAACATTTTCTAGACCAGGGATTGTTCTAAGCATATCACGCTGTACGTCTTCTGGTAAGCTTGTGGATAAACCTTGTACGTACACTTCTTGTGTGTTACGTCCCTCTGGCTCTAAGAAAATTTGATGACGTGGTTTATCATTAAACCTTACTACTTTGTCTTCAATTGAAGGACAATATCTAGGACCTGTTCCCTTAATCATACCAGAATACATAGCTGAGCGATGTAGGTTTTCATCTATTAAACGATGTGTTTCCGTACTTGTATACGTTAACCAACATGGAATTTGATCCATAATAAACTTTGTCGTTTCAAAAGAGAAAGCGCGTGGCTTATCGTCACCTGGCTGAATTTCTGTTTTACTGTAATCAATCGTATTACTATTTACGCGCGGAGGTGTACCTGTTTTAAATCTAACAAGATCAAATCCAAGCTCCTCTAAATGTTCCGATAAAGTAATAGATGGTTGTTGATTATTTGGACCACTCGAATATTTTAAATCTCCCATAATAATCTCACCACGTAAAAACGTACCAGTCGTAATTACGACTGTTTTTGCTGTATATTCAGCACCAGCTTGCGTAATTACCCCTTTACATTCGCCATCTTCAACGATCAAACGTTCTACCATTCCTTGGAACAACGTTAAGTTTGGTGTTTCTTCAATTGTTTTCTTTAATTCATGCTGGTAAGAGAACTTATCTGCTTGTGCTCGAAGTGCACGTACAGCTGGCCCTTTACCTGTATTTAACATACGCATTTGAATATGCGTTTTATCAATGTTGCGTCCCATTTCTCCGCCTAATGCATCAATTTCACGAACAACAATCCCTTTTGCTGGTCCACCAACAGAAGGGTTACATGGCATAAACGCTACCATATCTAAGTTAATTGTTAACATTAATGTTTTGGAGCCCATTCGTGCTGCCGCAAGACCAGCTTCACATCCTGCATGACCTGCACCGATTACTATGACATCGTATGAACCGGCATTGTATCCCATTGTTTATTCCTCCTAATAATCTCTATCTTTCTGAAACATCACTATATTATTTTCCTAAACAAAATTGAGAGAACAACTGGTCAATTAAGCTCTCATGAACGGTGTCACCAGTAATTTCACCAAGTATTTCCCACGTTCTTGTTAAATCAATCTGCACCATATCAATTGGAACACCATTTTCTATCGCCTCAATTGCATCTCCAATTGTTTTTCCTGCTTGTGTTAATAATCCAATATGTCTCGCGTTAGAAACATATGTTACATCTGCAGAATCAATTGTTCCTTCAAAGAATAAATCAGCGATTGCCGTTTCAAGCTCATCTATTCCCTGTTCCTCAATTAACGACGTTGTAATAACACGATTCCCCGCTGCTAATTCTATAACACGTTCCATATCAATTGCTTGCGGTAAATCTGTCTTATTTACAATAACAATGAAATCTTTTCCTTGTACGGCACGGAATAGATCTTCATCCTCATTCGTTAAAGCTTCGCTATAATTAACGACAACTAACACTAAATCAGCTTGACTCATCATTTCTTTTGAACGCTCTACACCAATTCGTTCAACAACATCTTCTGTTTCACGAATTCCGGCCGTATCTATAAGTTTAAGTGGTACACCACGCACATTAACGTACTCTTCAATAACATCACGAGTTGTTCCTGCAATATCAGTTACAATTGCCTTTTTCTCCTGAACGAGACTATTTAATAGCGATGATTTCCCAACATTAGGTCTACCAATGATTGCAGTAGCAATACCTTCACGTAAAATCTTTCCTTGCTTTGATGTTTCTAATATTTTTGCAATTTCAGCACGAACATGTGTAGCTTTCTCAATTAAAATATTATGTGTCATTTCTTCCACATCATCATATTCCGGGTAATCTATGTTTACCTCAACATGAGCTAACGTTTCTAATATATCCTGACGCAGACGGCCGATTAATTTAGATAATCGTCCTTCCATTTGATTAATCGCTACGTTCATTGCTCGATCTGTTTTTGCACGGATTAAGTCCATAACAGCTTCTGCTTGTGATAAATCAATACGGCCATTTAAAAAAGCACGTTTTGTAAATTCACCAGGCTCCGCTAATCGTACTCCTTGCGCTAAAATAAGCTGCAATACTTTATTTACCGAAACAAGCCCACCGTGACAGTTAATTTCTACTATATTTTCACGTGTAAAAGTCCTCGGTGCACGCATAATAGACACCATTACTTCTTCAATAACCTGATTTGTATCTAAATCAACAATATGACCATAATGAATTGTGTGAGAAGGAACCTCTGTTAAATCCTTCCCTTTAAAAATACGATTAACCTTTTCAACCGCATCATCCCCACTTACTCGAACAATGGCAATTGCACCCTCTCCAAGCGCTGTGGAAATCGCGGCAATTGTATCAAATTCCATGTCCTTTCACCTCACTTGCTTATTTATCTCTATTTCAACATGATTATTTTCTTCACTAAATTATTAGAATACCATAACGAACCTATCTACAAAAGAATAATAACTCATTTTATTATGTCCTCATGTAAAAAACACTAAACTTATTCACAGTGGATAAGTTTAGTGTTTTTTAGTTATCCACACCTATTTTTCCCTCAAAAAAACCGGCACTCAATTGAGTAACCGGTCACTTGGAAGATATTACAACATGTCGATGTGGTTCTTTTCCTTCAGAAGTTGTAATGATATTTTGATGATTAGATAATGCTTGGTGGATAATCTTTCGTTCAAAAGATGGCATAGGCTCCAATACAACTCTTTTTTTCGTACTTACTACTTGTTTGGCTAATCGATAAGAAAGTGCTTCTAGCGTAGCTTTTCTTTTACTACGATAATTTTCAGCATCTAATGTGATACCAATGTACTGCTTCGTATTACGATTCGCCACAAGTTTTGTTAAATACTGTAAAGAATTCAGGGTATTCCCTCTTTTTCCAATCAAAACACCCACATTTTCGCCGTAAATTGTAAATTCAACTTCGCGTCCTTTTACAATTTTACTAATCTCAGCTTCCACACCCATATCGTGAATAACATTTTTTAAATATTCTTCACATTCTTGAATTGGATCTTTCTTCAATACAACTTCTACTACTGCAGGTCGGTTCCCAAATAAACCTAAGAACCCTCTCTTACCCTCATCGATAATATTTATATCTACTCGGTCTTTTGAAACATTTAATTGTCTTAAAGCATCCTGTACTGCCAGCTCGACTGTTTGTCCTTTAGCAGTAATTATACTCACTTGCTTGATCCTCCTGCCTTACTAGCCTTAATTTCCGGCCCTTTGATCAAGTACATTTGAGCGATACCAAAGATATTACCAACAACCCAGTAAAGTGATAATGCAGCTGGGAAGTTAATTGCAAAGATTAAAATCATGATTGGCATTAACCAAATCATCATTGCCATTTGCGGATTTTGACCAGCAGTTCCTGCCATTGCAAGTTTTTGCTGAATAAATGTCGTAATTGCCGCAACAACCGGTAAGATATAGAACGGATCTGCTTGTCCTAAGTCGAACCATAAGAATGTATGCTTACTAATTTCTGATGTTCTCATAATCGCATGGTAAAACGCGAATAAAATAGGCATCTGAACAAAGATTGGTAAACATCCTGCTAATGGATTTACACCATTTTTTTGATACAACTGCATCATTTCTTGTTGTAGTTTTTGCTGCGTTGCTTGATCTTTAGAGCTATATTTCTCTTTTAACTTCACCATTTCTGGTTGTAACGCTTGCATTGCTTTCGTACTCTTCGTTTGTTTAATCATTAATGGTAATAATGCAAAACGAATGATAAGAGTTGTAACAACAATCGCTAAACCGTAATTACTACCAAATAAGTTGGCAAAATACGTAATTAACTGAGAAAGCGGGTATACGAAGTATTCATTCCAAATTCCAGTGCTTTTTGGTGTAATTGGCTGATTTACTTCACTACAGCCAGCAGTAATCGCCATTAATACAACAACCATGGCTAGTAAACCTAATTTCTTTTTCAAAGCCTACTCCTCCTTGTATCGGTATGTATATAGTGTAATTCATTTCCTTACGCTACTTTTTTATTCTTTTCATACCAGAGCGTTTAAAGACATGAATTAAGCTTTTCTTTACTTCTTCATATGTCATCTCTGCACAAGGCTTCCTTGCTATTATAACAAAATCTTTTCCAGAATCTATCTCATCTTTTAATTCTGTGATCGACTGGCGAATCATACGTTTAATTCGGTTACGCACTACTGCATTTCCTATTTTCTTGCTGACAGAAAGGCCAATACGAAAGTTTGGCTGCTCTTCTTTATCTAGTTGATACACAACAAATTGACGATTCGCAGTCGATTTTCCTTTTTGAAAAACCGTCTGGAATTCATCATTCTTTTTTATACGATGTTTTTTCTTCATATCAATTGACACTCCTGTAGTTCATCAGCGGAAATTCACTATTATTAGAAAAAAAGACCACTGAACGATCAGTGGTCTACGCAGATAATACTTTTCTTCCTTTACGACGACGAGCTGCTAGCACTTTACGTCCGTTCGCTGTGCTCATACGGCTGCGGAAACCATGTACTTTGCTGCGCTTACGTTTATTTGGTTGGTAAGTTCTTTTCATTATATGACACCTCCCTGAGGAATATCTGTTAAAGACAGTCTTATAAATTATAGTTAATCAACTAGGAAAATGTCAATGGTTCTAGAAATTTTCATCAAATATTCATTTTGAACCTATTCACATACTTTTTCACAGACGCTATATTTCCTTGTGGATAAATGTTTTTTTCTGTTTTTTATATCCACAAACTCTTTTCGTACTTTTACACAGTATATCGTGTTGTGGACAAGTTTATTCCACAAGGTATTGATTTTGTGGATAACTTTCTTAATTTCATTGCTATAGCTACTTTTTTTTGATATTATAGTTGTGTTTTCACTTTGAATAAGTTTTCCACATCATTATCTTATCCACAATTTGTGTATAACATGTGGACAGTTTTAATCACATGTGGGTAAATGATTATCCACATTTGCTTTTTTTGTCGAAAACCCTATCTCATATACAAACGACGTTTTTAGGTTTTAAAATACGTTTCGTATAAATATACATTTTATATTTATTTAGGTTGTACATTTGTTGCGCAACCTTATTCTTTTACCATCTTAGTAAAGGAGGGACACCTTTGGAAAACATCTCTGATTTATGGAACAGCGCCTTAAAAGAACTAGAAAAAAAGGTCAGTAAACCAAGTTATGAAACATGGTTAAAATCAACGACCGCACATAATTTAAAGAAAGATGTATTAACAATTACGGCTCCAAATGAATTCGCCCGCGATTGGCTAGAATCTCATTATTCAGAGCTAATTTCAGAAACACTTTATGATTTAACAGGGGCAAAATTAGCTATTCGCTTTATTATTCCCCAAAGTCAAGCCGAAGAGGAGATTGATCTTCCTCCTTCTAAACCGAATTCAGCACAAGATGATTCTAATCATTTACCACAGAGTATGCTAAATCCAAAATATACGTTTGATACGTTTGTTATTGGCTCTGGTAACCGTTTTGCTCACGCTGCTTCATTGGCCGTAGCCGAAGCGCCAGCTAAAGCATATAATCCCCTCTTTATTTATGGGGGAGTTGGACTTGGAAAGACCCATTTAATGCATGCAATTGGTCATTATGTAATTGAACATAACCCAAATGCCAAAGTTGTATATTTATCATCAGAAAAATTTACAAATGAATTCATTAATTCTATTCGTGATAATAAAGCTGTCGATTTTCGTAATAAATACCGCAATGTGGATGTTTTATTGATAGATGATATTCAATTTTTAGCGGGAAAAGAACAAACTCAAGAAGAGTTTTTCCATACATTCAATGCATTACACGAAGAAAGTAAACAAATTGTAATTTCCAGTGATCGGCCACCAAAAGAAATTCCAACTTTAGAAGATCGTCTTCGTTCTCGCTTTGAATGGGGACTCATTACGGATATTACGCCACCAGATTTAGAAACGCGGATTGCAATTTTGCGCAAAAAGGCAAAGGCTGAAGGACTTGATATACCAAATGAGGTCATGCTTTATATTGCAAATCAAATCGATTCAAATATTCGTGAACTAGAAGGTGCACTCATCCGAGTTGTAGCTTATTCATCTTTAATTAACAAAGATATTAATGCTGATTTAGCAGCCGAAGCACTTAAAGATATTATTCCAAATTCTAAACCAAAAATTATCTCCATTTATGATATTCAAAAAGCTGTAGGAGATGTTTATCAAGTAAAATTGGAAGATTTCAAGGCGAAAAAGCGAACGAAATCAGTTGCCTTCCCTCGCCAAATTGCAATGTATTTATCACGTGAACTGACAGACTCCTCCTTACCTAAAATAGGTGAAGAATTTGGTGGACGTGATCATACAACAGTTATCCATGCTCATGAAAAAATTTCTAAGCTACTTAAGACGGATACGCAATTACAAAAGCAAGTTGAAGAAATTAACGATATTTTAAAGTAGTAGCTGAATAGTGTGAATAACTTTCCTTGTTTTACGCACAGTCTATCCACATGTAGATAGACTGTTTTTACATCCTTTAACAGGGTTATCCACATATCCACAAGCCCTATTACTATTACTACTATTTTTTATCTTTATTAATTAAATAAAATCTTATACTTACCGGAGGTTTTTCTTTATGCGTTTTACAATACAAAAAGACTATCTTGTAAGAAGTGTACAAGATGTAATGAAGGCTGTTTCTTCTCGTACAACAATTCCGATCCTTACGGGGATTAAAGTTGTCGCTACAGAAGAAGGAGTTACATTAACAGGAAGCGATGCTGATATTTCAATTGAATCTTTCATTCCAGTTGAAGAGAATGGAAAAGAAATCGTAGAAGTGAATCAATCAGGAAGTATTGTTTTACAGGCTAAATATTTTAGTGAAATTGTAAAGAAGTTGCCTAAAGAAACTGTAGAAATTTCTGTGGAA